>NZ_JCANTH010000001.1:0-4572500 GCF_059568365.1 Nitrospira marina
GTTGGTCCCCTTTGGTCAAAATATATGCATGCCGGTTTTGCGTAGGTGCAGTGTTTGAAATCTTGGTCAATATTTTAAAAAAAAGGTGTTTTATCCAAACGTTAATGAAAATTTTGAAATTTTTAGAATGGACTGAGTTCTATTGAAGTTGAGCTATTTGAATGGTTCCACATGAACCTAATTGTCGTTTTGAGCTCAGGGTTAGTCAAGGTAATGCCAGTATGGATATCTGAAGAGTCAAACAAAAACAGGAGCAGTTGGGCAGAGAGAAATCAATCTTATGCTCATGCTCAATGTGATTTTTCTGGTTATTGCTGGTGAATATTATTTGCATTAGGCTGGTGTTACCGTTTAATTATTTGTTACCAATTGGTACGTTTGTGGAGATAGCTTAATATTTTAATTATAATTTTCAATAACTTACAAAACTTTATAAAGTTTTAAGTGGAATTTGGACATTAGAAAAGATAATGATGCCGTTACCATTTCGAATCATTTTGTTTTTTGTAAAGGATCCTCATTAAATTTTTTTATAATTTATACAATGACTTACGATATTTTCATACTGGGTGAAAAAGGTTCAAATCTTGCAATTTTTCACTTATGTTATGTATTTCCTCAAGATTATTAAATAAAAAGTAAAATTGACCCAAATTTTAATTTTTGTAAAGGAGGTGATAGGGAGTTTTGAATTTGTATTTGTGAATTAAATCATGGACTTAATGTCCTGCACTCACTTAGGAGGTGTAAGCAATGTTTCTTTCTAGACGGCAATTCTTGAAAGTTTCAGCGGGAACAGTCGCAGCGGTCGCACTGGCCGATAAGCCTTGGCCCTCACGGCCTACAGCCGGTTATCGAAGTCGGAAATCCTCTCGGAGAATACCCTGACCGTTCTTGGGAGCGTGTCTATCACGACCAATATCGGTATGACAGTTCTTTTACCTGGTGTTGTTCTCCGAATGACACCCATGCGTGTCGCATCCGTGCATTTGTCCGGAACGGCGTCCGTCATGCGCGTGGAGCAAAATTACGATCATCAAACCTATGAAGACCTCTATGGCAACCGCGGGACGTTTGCGCATAATCCGCGTATGTGCTTGAAGGGCTACACAATGCATCGGCGGGTGTATGGACCGTACCGGCTAAAGGGGCCCTTGATGCGGCGGGGGATGGAAAGCCTGGATGGATGACGGGAGCCCGGAATTCACCCCGTCCATCATGAGCAAATATAAATTTAATGCCCGCTACCTGGATGATATGTTGCGGGTCTCCTGGGATACCGCCTTTACCTATTTAGCGAAGCTATGATCATCATTGCAGAGCGGTATAGCGGAGAAGCGGGCGCTCGGCGATTACGGGAGCAAGGCTATCCACCGGAGATGATCGAAATGACCAAAGGGTCAGCGATTCGTGCCTTTAAGTTCCGTGCCGGTATGCCCATTCTTGGTGTTATCGGAAAAATGGCATTACCAGGATGAATGGTGGCTGCGGGGCCTTATTGGACACCTACATTCGAAAGGTTCAACCGGATCAGGCCCAAGGGGGTCGGTACTGGTCGAACTACACCTGGCACGGTGACCAAAACCCTGCCCATCCGTTCTGGAATGGTGTCCAGGCATCAGATGTCGACATGAACGACATGCGGTTTTCGAAATTGAACACGAGCTGGGGTAAAAACTTCGTGGAAAATAAGATGCCGGAAGCGCATTGGAAACTGGAGAGCATCGAGCGGGGAGCCCGTTTGGTGGTCATCACTCCGGAATATAATCCCACAGCCTATCGGGCTGACTATTGGATGCCGGTGCGACCAGCGACTGATGGAGCTTTATTCCTGGGTGCATTGAAAATCATTTTTGACGAGAACATGTACGATTATGATTTCTGTCAATCGTATACGGACATGCCCATTTTGGTTCGGACGGATACCCTCCAATACCTGGATCCCCGTGAAGTGATTAAGGATTATGCGTTCCCGGATTTTGCCAATTCGTATTCCGGTAAAGTCCAAACCATGAAGCCTGATGTCATTGCGCGTTTGGGCGGGTTTATGGTGTGGGATCTTAATAAGAATCAAGCTGTGCCGCTTCATCGGGAATTGGTGGGCTGGCATTATCGAAAGAGTGGGATTGATTCAGCCTTGACAGGCACCTATCGGGTGCAATTGCTCAGCGGCCGGGAAGTGGACGTCATGCCGATTTTCCAAATGTATCAAGTCCATCTGCAGGACTATGATTTGGATACCGTCCATCAAATCAACCGGTGTCCGAAGGACTTGATTGTACGGTGGGCGCGGGATTCAGGGACGATTAAACCTGCGGCCATTCACAACGGTGAAGGGACAAACCATTACTTCCATCAAACCATCATTGCCCGTGGCGCGGCGATGGTCTTGATTGTGACGGGCAACGTCGGGAAGTTTGGGACCGGCCAACATACTTGGGCGGGGAACTACAAGGCCGGCATTTGGAATGCCACCCCCTGGGGAGGTGGCGGTTTAGGAACCCATACCGGAGAAAATCCGTTTAAGATTACGACGGATCCGAATGCCCATGGCAAAGAAATTCATGTCAAAGGGTATTACTACGGAGAAGAAGTGGCCTATTGGAACCATGGCGATACAGCGTTAATTGTGAATACACCAAAGTATGGTCGCCGGGTGTTTACGGGGAAAACGCACATGCCAACCCCAAGTAAATTCCGGTGGGTGGCCAACGTGAACGTGTTGAACAACGCTAAGCACCATTATGACATGGTGAAAAACGTGGATCCGCACATTGAAACTTTGGTTAATCAGGATGTGGAGATGACGTCAGATGTCAACCATAACGACATCTCGTTTGCCGTCAATACCTGGATGGAGTTTACGTATCCAGAGCATACGGCGACGGTGTCCAATCCCTGGTTCCAAGTGTGGAAGGGTGGTATTCGGCCATTGTATGACACGCGGAACGATTTGGATACGGTGGCGGGCGTCGCGGCCAAACTCAGCGAAATGACGGGTGATGGCCGGTTCCGCGATTACTTCAAATTTGTCTATGACAATCGCGTGGATGTCTATCTCCAACGGTTGTTGGATGCCAGTAGCACCGCTTATGGTTACAACGCGGATGTGATGTTGAAGTCGGAAAAGGGCTGGATGGTGATGTGCCGAACCTATCCACGGCATCCGTTCTGGGAAGAGACCAACGAGTCAAAACCTCAATGGACGCGAACGGGACGGTATGAGAATTATCGTGTGGAACCAGAAGCCATTGAATACGGGGAAAACTTCATCTCGCATCGGGAAGGGACGGAGGCCACTCCCTACTTGCCCAATGCGATCATGTCTTCCAATCCGTACGTCCGACCGGATGACTATGGGATTCCGATCACGGCCCAACATCATGACGACAAAACCGTCCGCAACATCAAGTTGCCATGGGCGGAAATTAAACGGTACTCCAATCCTCTCTGGGAGAAGGGATACCAGTTCTATTGTGTGACGCCGAAAACCCGGCATCGGGTACATAGCCAATGGTCGGTGAATGACTGGGTGCAGATGTATGAATCCAACTTTGGCGATGCCTATCGGATGGATAAGCGGACGCCAGGTGTGGGTGAACATCAAATTCATATCAATCCGCAAGCGGCCAAAGATCGCGGCATCAACGACGGGGACTATGTCTACGTCGATGGGAACCCGGTGGATCGGCCGTATCGTGGCTGGAAGCCCAGCGACCCCTATTACAAGGTGGCGCGATTGATGATCCGGGCGAAGTACAACCCGGCCTTCCCGTACCATGTCACGATGGCCAAGCATGCGCCATATGTGTCGACGGCGAAGTCGGTGAAGGGGCATGAAACCCGGCCGGATGGACGGGCGATTGCGCTGGATACCGGGTATCAATCGAACTTCCGGTATGGGGCGCAACAGTCCTTTACCCGTGACTGGTTGATGCCTATGCAGCAGTTAGATTCGCTGCCTGGCAAACATGCCGTCGGTTGGAAGTTTAAGTTTGGGTACCAGGTGGACAACCATGCGGTCAATACGGTGCCGAAGGAATGTCTGATCCGTATCACCAAGGCGGAGGACGGCGGCATCGGTGGTCGGGGACCGTGGGAACCCGTCCGGACCGGGTTCACGCCAGGCCAGGAGAATGAGTTCATGATCAAATGGCTGAAGGGTGACCATATTAAGATTAAGGTGTAGGAACGGGTTCAGGGGAACCCAAAGAAAATTATGTCTTTGGGTTTCCCCCTCGTTCACTCGGTAATTCAAACAATAGAAATGGAGGACGACAATGCCTGAAGTGTATAATTGGCACCTGGGACGAAAGATGCTGTATCCGTATGAGGAGCGGCATCCGAAATGGCAGTTCGCGTTTGTCTTTAACATCAACCGGTGTTTGGCGTGTCAAACCTGCTCGATGGCGGACAAATCGACGTGGCTGTTCAGCAAAGGGCAGGAATACATGTGGTGGAACAACGTGGAAACGAAGCCATACGGGGGCTATCCGCAGTTCTACGATGTGAAGATCACGCAGTTGATTGAGCAGGTCAATCCGGGCGGGCAGGTGTGGAATGTGCGGGTGGGCCGCAAACACCATGCGCCGTACGGAGTATTTGAAGGGATGACGATCTTTGACTCAGGGGCCAAGATCGGGCAGGCGGCCATTGGCTACATCCCGACCGACCAGGAATGGCGGTTTGTGAATATTTATGAAGATACGGCCACCTCGATGCGGGCGATCGTGGAAGGGGTGGATAAGACAGGGTTCACGAAAGAAGAGCCGTGGAAAATGCAAGGCAGCAGCTTGCCGGAGCATGAGACGTACTTCTTCTATCTGCAACGCATCTGTAACCACTGTACATATCCGGGGTGTCTGGCGGCGTGTCCGCGGAAGGCCATCTACAAGCGGCCGGAAGACGGGATTGTGTTGATCGACCAGAACCGGTGCCGGGGGTACAAGAAGTGTGTGGAGCAATGCCCCTATAAGAAGCCGATGTACCGGGGCACGACGCGGGTGAGTGAGAAGTGTATAGCGTGCTATCCGCGGGTGGAAGGCAAAGACCCCTTAACGGGGGGCGAGCCGATGGAGACGCGGTGTATGGCGGCGTGCGTGGGCAAGATCCGGCTGCAAGGGTTGGTGAAGGTGGGCGATGACGGGCTCTGGGCGGAAGATCGCTGGAATCCGTTGTACTATGCCATCCGGGTGGAACAAGTGGCGTTGCCCTTGTATCCGCAATGGGGCACGGAACCCAACGGGTATTACATTCCGCCGCGGCAGGCGCCGCGGGGCTACATCCGGCAGATGTTCGGGCCGGGGGTAGATAATGCGATTGAGAAGTATCTGGTGCCGAGCCGGGAGTTGTTGGCGGTGCTGCAGTTGTGGCGGGCAAGCCAACAGATCATCTTCCGGTATGACGTGATTCCGGGGCCGAAAGTGTTTGAAACCCAAATCCATGGGCGGAAGTTTGAGATGTACAACGACACGGTGTTGGGGTTCAACAAATCGGGCAAGGAAGCGGTGCGGCAGCAAGTGGAAGAGCCGATTTACATCCGCCCGGCGGAGCGGGTGAACTGGCTGTAAGCAGGTAGCCCAGAGGGGAACCCGAAGAGCAGGGGGCGACATGCGTCGCCCCCTGCTCTTTTTTTTTCTGGGAATGCCGATTTTAGAGAAGATCCCGTAAGTTAGTAATATATTAATATGTTTTGAATTGAAACTGGCTTTTTTAGGAGATGAGGGACCTGGTTTTTGTAAGGTTGGCCGAAAAATTTTATGTATTGGCAATAAAAATTTTTGGGCTAACCTAGGTAATCGATAGAAATTGATTTAGGACGGAATTGGGTCGTTGGAGTGGTTTGAAAAATTTTCAATTATTTTGATTTTCAGGAAATATTTACAAAAATTGTGGTAAAAAAATTGGTATAAATGTTTTGATATACAGGGAACCCCTGATACAATTACATATTAACTATTTGAAAATGTTGATTTCTTTGTCGCTGTGGCCAAGTTGGAGTTATAAAAAAGCGTGACGAAACTCGCAAAAACCATAGAAGATCTTCCATTTTCGGCGCAAGCTGTATCCTTTGCCGAAATCATCAAAAATGGCGAAATTCCAAAACAATATTTGGAAAGTGAATATGTTATGCATCAATTTGTGGAACGTTTGGTTCACTATATCTTAAGTGTTCCGCAAGGCAAATTCTCAATGTCGGAGTTAGGGAAACTTTTGGAGAAAATGGATCCAACTCACCAGGTTTTCTTTTTTAAACGGCTCAAAGAAAATAGTCCCAATAGCCTGAAGCAATTTGCACCTTTATATTATGGGTTTATGGCCGAATTTCATCCTTTATTATTTACCTGAGGTCCCCAGACTCTTAAAAAAGGAACCTCTTTGTACAATTATAATGAAAAAGTCCTAGAAGGATTCTGAGTAGCAGTATATAATCGAAGAGAGAGTAAAATAATTTTTTTTGTGAGGAACGGATAATGAATTCAATTTTACATCGTGCCGTGGCGAGTTTTTACAACCTGATTTATGAAGGACAAGCATTTGCCTCAACCATGGCCCGGATCGATGCAGCTGAACAAGAACGGTATTTTGGTCGGGTGGAAGGGCTCAACTGGGTTTTAGACCGTTGTCAAGAATTAGAGGACGTGGATATGAACCTGACGACAGCCTCCCTCCAGAAGTTATTAGGGGACGTTAAGTCAGATCTGGAACATGAACTTTCCATACAACGTAGGGAAAAAGGGCGTCGCGCGGATGGGAGAGAAGAAGCCCTAATTTTCGTAACTGATTATCTCGTCAGTTTAATCACTGCCACGGAAATCGAATCAACGAAAAGCCCTGTATAATTGCCTGCCCATCAGTGTTGGACCATTCCAGGAATGGTCCAAGCTCTGCCCTTGGTACTGAGCACTCGGAACTAACATGGTGTTGTCTCGAAAAACAATGGTCCGTGAGTGGATTATCTTAGCCTTATGTTTGGGGTTGGGCGCCCATGTGGCATTAGGATTTCTTCTGCATGGTGGACAGAATTGGCCAATTGAGTCGTATGGATATTATGGGATTTTTTTTGGAGTCTTTATCTATGTGGTAGTCCAGATTGGTCGATCACTATGGTGGTTTAAAAAAGGAGGTCGGAATATACAAGGTTTATAAAAATTCTCTTCCCAAAAAATGATTATCGCTTTATTCTCGGAAAACGGTGAGGCTAAAGCCTTACATTGATGAGAGATCGGATTCCTCTATAGGAATGCCTTCTTCAATAAGCATAATGGGAATTTGATCACGGATAGGGTAGATTACAGTGTGGTCTTTTCGAAGGAGTCCTCCATCGATTTGTTCAGTGACGAGTTGACCTCCCTTCGTCTTCAATTCTCCTTTTGAGATTTTTTGATTCAGTCGTTGAACAACGGTTTGGTCCAATACACACACCTCTTGCTTTGTCTCTGGGCAACAGAGTATTGCCAATAGGTCATCAGCAATCTCACCTTTGCCTTTAGTTGTATCATCAGGGCGCACCATCTGACTCCTTTCATGACGTGCCAGCAAATTGACGAACTCTTTTCCAAATGAAGAGTAGCACTGCCCTTCTTTTGTAGCAAGAAATTTTCAGAAAATTCGGTTGTGTAAGCACACAATCATTGTGGCTCTGATGCTGCGGAGTGGATAGGTTTTTGGTAGACTGCTCTCATTTCCTAGCTCCACCTATTTTATGCATGCCCTTTCTGACCATACTTTCAAACGGTATCTCCTGACTGGATTATTTCTTATTATTCCAGCCTGGGGAACCTTATTAATCCTCTATACGCTACTCGAAGCCTTAGAGCATATGACGGTAGACATAGTGTGGGCGTTATATGGCGTAAGGATTCCCGGTTCAGGAATCACCTTTTTTTGTCTTCTGGTCCTCTGGGTGGGCATGGGAACGACCCATTTACTTGGCCAGCAAATTCATCGAAAATTGGAAGATTCTTTGGAGCGTATTCCCTTTGTGCGTAGTATTTACTATACCCTTAAAAGTATGGCGGATGTCCTCAAGTTCCGCGAACGGTTTGGTCAAAGCAAAGTCGTTGCATTTCCGTTTCCTCGTGACGGGCTTTGGGCTTTAGGTTTTGACATGGGATTACCTCCACCTAGGCTACAAGTTGCTCCTGAAGGACCTCTAAGGATGGTCTTTGTTCCGACAGCAATCCATCCGTTTACCGGCTATCTGGCCTTTGTCCCAGAAAAAAGTGTGAATCGAATTCAGTTACCACCAGAAGAGGCGATGAAAATGGAGTTTTCAGCCGGACTCTACCGTCCCCGACCGGGATGGTTGTCACCAGCAAATGTTCCGACGAAGGATAGTTAACCTGGGAATGGACAGGTCATCCCCGGTGGTAATCAGACGAGCAACCATGTCTGATTTGAATACTATTGTAAGTTTTAACTTGGCTTTAGCCAGGGAAACTGAAAATCGATCATTAGATGTGCGGATTCTTGAGTCGGGTATAGAGGCAATTCTCAAAGATTCGGGTAAGGGATGGTATGCAGTTGCAGAAAAGTCTCTTATCAGTGGCGGACTTATAGTAGTTGGGCAGATACTGGTCACCTTTGAGTGGAGCGATTGGCGAAACGGGAATTTTTGGTGGCTTCAAAGTGTGTACGTGCATCCAAATCAGCGTCAACAGCAAATCTTTCGACAGCTATATGAGTATGTGCAAAGCCAAGCTCATTTGAATCAAGAACCCGTTTGTGGATATCGCCTCTATGTGGAAGAGAAAAATCATCGGGCCCAGGAGGCCTATGCCCACCTCGGATTTCAAGAAACCGCCTACCATATGTATGAAAAAGAGTTTTCCTGGACATCCCCGTCCTTTCCCTAAGCAATCGTGTAAATTTTTCGTCCCTGCTATGGGTGAATGGGCTGGAGGACAGGTAGGACTGGTACTATGCGTTTTCCCAGATTGAAGCAGGGTCTCCGGGCCTATTTTTTTAGCATGTTAGGAATTGGCTTGGCATGGACTTCCTCTGCCGTATTGGCCAATACCTCTGTTACGCAGGATGTAGTAGAATCCCGCCCCCATGTGAAGGATCTTGGGATCACCATAGGCCGGTATGCTCCGGGGAAAATGAATGCCATCACCGATGTCCAAGGGGTGAAAGTAGGACATGTCACCATTCATGAAAGCGAGGGGGCCTTGCAGGTAGGTCAAGGTCCTGTTCGGACCGGTGTGACGGTCATTATCCCGCGTGACGATGTATGGCATCATAAAGTTCCAGCAGGAGCGTTTGTATTAAATGGGACAGGGGAAATGACGGGGTTGGCCTGGATCGCGGAATCAGGTTTTTTAGAATATCCCATTGCGTTAACGAATACATTGAATGTCCCTCGTGTGGCAGATGGAGTCATGAGCTGGATGATTCAGCGCTATCCCGACATTGGGGTAACTGATGATACGCTCACGCCTGTGGTGGCTGAATGCGACGATAGCCGGCTGAATGATAGTCAGGGAAGGCATGTGTCTCCGGAAGATGTAATTCACGCCCTGGAAACGGCAACAAGAGGTCCGGTTCCAGAGGGGTCCATTGGGGCAGGGACGGGGATGGTGTCCTATCAATTTAAAGGCGGCATTGGTACCGCCTCTCGAGTGCTTCCCTCCGAAGATGGAGGATATCGTGTCGGCGTGTTAGTGAATGCAAACCATGGCCGTCGTCATGAACTAACAATCGCGGGAGTGCCGGTTGGCCAAGTTTATAATATGGACCTGCCAAACGTTTCACACAAAGACCCCGAAGAATCAACCTTGGAAGCTCTGGGCGAGCTCCCGGGAGAGGTCCCGCCTCAAAGACGGCAGGACAGCGGGTCCATTATCATCATCATTGCGACTGATGCTCCGCTTGATGCACGCCAACTGTCTAGACTCTCCCGCCGGGCGACCATAGGATTGGCGCGAACCGGGTCCATCTCCCATCACGGCAGTGGAGATTTTGTCTTGGCGTTTTCTACCGGCAATGTTATTCCTCATTATCCGGAGCACCGGACATTTTTTATGGCTCATCTTGCCGATACCCATATCAACCCCTTGTTTCAAGCCACGGTGGAGGCTACCGAAGAGGCCATTCTCAACGCCTTGCTGCAAGCCACAACGGTTACAGGAAGAGATGGACGACGCTTTGAAGCAATCTCTGTTGAAAGACTCCGTTCGATTTTAAATGCCTATGGTGGCCCAATTCAGTAAGCAATTTACGTCTAGGGTGAATGTGCTTTGATTATCGGGACGGGTTAGGAAAAGAGGGCAAAAATTCACCAATTCTCTTTCATGGACATCGTTTGGCGGGGATTGCTAGACTTCAAAATAATTGAAATATGATGCAGTGTCACGTTGCCATTTCCCAAGAAGCTCATCCTGAAGTAGCCGCGCATGCGGTAGCCGCATCAGTGTATGAGGCATTAGGCCAAGCGGAGTGTCATCTCGCATTTGTCTTTTTTTCTCCCCATTATTCCTCAGACATTCAGCGCATGGTCGAAATCATCCACGAGAACCTTCGCCCTCAGGCCCTGGTGGGGTGTATGGGGCAAGGGGTAATTGGAGGCGATCAGGAAATTGAAGAACATCCTGGTCTGGTGCTCTGGGGACTGAGAAGCACTGATATGCGAGTGGTGCCTTTCAAGTTAACGCCAAAGTCAGAGGGTGAGGAAGCGTCCCTGGATGGCTGGCCGGTAGCATTAGAAACCACCACCCATCCTTACACATTTTTCCTCTTTGCCGATCCGTTTTCTACCCCTATAGATGAATTATTGTCCTTATTGGAAAAGCATGCTCCCGGCTCATCCGCTATTGGAGGAATTGCCAGTGGAGGCATGGATGTCGGGGAAAGCCGCCTGGTCTTTAATCGAGACATTATTAGATCCGGGGTCGTAGGCGTGGCTGTTAAAGGTGGATTGGAAATCCGGACGGTGGTGTCTCAAGGGTGTCAACCTATTGGTGAACGGTATGTTGTGACCAAGGTCGATCGGAATGTCATTCAAGAGCTTGGGGGAATTCCGCCGTTGGAACGATTGGAAACCACCCTGAAAGCGTTAGATGAACACGAACAACAACAAGCGGCGCACGGGCTGCAAGTGGGCATTGCCATGGATGAGCATCGCCCAGAATTCGGCCAAGGGGACTTTTTGATCCGCGGGCTGTTAGGAGCCGATCGACAATCTGGGAGTCTCGCCATCGCGGATTTTATCCAGGAGGGCCAGACGATTCAGTTCCATGTGCGGGATGCTCATGCCGCGAGTGAAGACTTCCATTTACTCTTATCCAAGGAACGAGTGACCCATCCGGACAGTCTGCCTAAGGGCGCGTTGTTATTTAGTTGTAATGGCCGTGGGCGGCGATTTTTCGAAACGCCTCACCATGATGTTTCTACACTGCAACAACAAATGGGGACCATGCCGATAGCGGGGTTCTTTGCGGGTGGAGAAATTGGCCCCGTGAGCGGGAAGAATTTTTTGCATGGCTATACGGCCAGTATGGCGCTGTTTTATGAAGAAGTGCCTCGCCCATCAAAACTGAGCATGGTATCGGATACACACACCAGCAAAGAGAGAGGTTCATGAAAAACGGTATGATGTTACAATCAGGTCTTCGATTACCCGTATTTGTTATAGGATCTTGGATCCTCCTCCTCATTATATTTGTATTGAATCCCCTTTCCGGGAAGGCTGCGGAAGAAGCGATGGTGACCACACCTTCTGGATTACAGTATGCCGATCTCGCCATCGGTTCGGGGCGTGAAGCCCATGCGGGAGAAACCGCCATCGTTCATTATACGGGGACACTCACGGACGGGAAAAAATTCGATAGCTCTAAAGATCGTAATTCACCCTTTTCCTTTCGATTAGGAGCGGGCCAGGTGATTAAGGGTTGGGACGAGGGCGTCGAAGGGATGAAAATCGGTGGTATCCGTAAATTGGTAATCCCGCCTCAATTGGGATATGGTTCCCGAGGGGCCGGAGCAGCGGTTCCCCCCAATGCCACTCTCATCTTTGAAGTCGAACTGCTCGATCTGCGTTGATGAACGAAACCCCGCTCGTTCCCTCCCATCGTTCGCTCAATGCCAAGCTGGTGAATTTCGCCGGCTGGCTCATGCCCATTCAATATACAGGTGTTCTTGAGGAGTATTTTGCGGTCAGGAAAGCGGCTGGTTTTTTCGACGTCAGCCACATGGGACGCATCGAGGTATCAGGAGACCAGGCTGAAGCCTTTCTTCAATGGGTCAGTACCAATGACGTCAGTCGCCTCCAGAAAGGGCAGGCTCAATATGGCATGGTTTGCCAACCCTCCGGAGGCATTCTCGATGATGTGTTTGTCTATAGAACCGGGTCCTCTTCGTTTTTGGTTTGCGTCAATGCCTCCAATCGGGAAAAGATACTTCGGTGGTTCTTGAAACATCAGTCTGAAAAATTTCCGCGAGCGATCATTCATGATCAATCAACAGAGTTGGCCCAAATTGCCATTCAAGGGCCGGCATCAAAATCCATTATGCAAAACCTCATAGGAATGCAAATCGAAACCCTGAAGCCTCGGAATTGTTTGGCGCTGGAGGGCATGGGGTTTTCCGGTTTGCTTAGTCGAACGGGATATACCGGAGAGCTTGGATATGAATGGTATGTGCCTGCGGCGCAAGCGGTCTCCGCGTGGGATCGACTCTTGAAGGCCGGCGCGGAATTCGAAGCCAAGCCCGCAGGGCTAGGGGCACGAGATCTTTTGCGATTAGACGTGGGCTACTTGCTGTATGGCAACGATATGGATGAGAACACCTCCCCGCTGGAAGCAAGTGCGGAGTGGGTAGTGGCCTGGGATAAAGGCGAGTTTCAAGGGCACCTCGCGCTACGCAAACAGCAGAAGGATGGTCTCACTCGTCAGCTTGCCGCCTTTGAAGTGGTGGAACGCGGTATTCCCCGCCACGACATGACTATTTTCAGCAATGGACAATTGGTGGGTAAGGTCACCAGTGGAAATTTTTCGCCAATTTTGCAAAAAGGGATTGGCTTAGGATTTGTGCCCCCTGCACTGTGCAAGGAAGGCATGTCGCTTGAAATCGACATTCGTGGAAAACGGGTACAAGCCAGGATTGTCACACTTCCGTTTTACAAACGTCCAAAATCTTAAAATGCTATTGTAGTATTCCTCATTCTGACTGAAACGAGAACTCCTTTGTCGATCGAACATATCTACGCCGGAAAAGTCTTAATTCTCAACCGCGAAACGGTGAAATTGCCCAATGGGCAATCCACCCAATTAGAAGTCATTCGCCATCCTGGCGCCTCGGCTGTCGTGCCGGTTAAAGGTGACGGTACAGTTATTCTCATTCGGCAATTTCGCCATGCAGCGGGAGGATTTATTTATGAAATCCCCGCGGGCAAACTACATCCCCAGGAAGACCCGCTCATCTGTGCAGCACGCGAGCTGGAGGAAGAGATTGGCTATCAGGCCGGTCAGTTGGAGTTGCTCACCAGTATTTGGACCGCTCCAGGATTTACGGATGAAGTCATCCATATCTATCGGGGAACGGATCTGAAGGAAGGACGCCAGAATTTGGACCACGATGAAGTGTTGGAAGTGGTGGAATGGCCGCTTGAAAAGGCGTTGGCCGGTATTCAGGACGGCACTATTCGTGATGCCAAAACAATCATCGGGTTGCAGCTCGTATTTCTAGCCTCCCATTCTTCATCCGTCTAGCCGGTTACAGATTGATCGAAAGCGTCCAGACTCCTCGCATTGGGTACACCCGCCACACAATTCGGAAGAAAATTCCGGAACGCAGTTGAATCCCACAGTCCAATCTCTCAAAAACCAGGCATCGACAGAAAGTTCTGTCGCATCATTTCGAATCGATTCGGTGTAGAGTAATACTCTTTTTCGAAATTATTTTTTTATATTTTTGTAGATTGTTCATCCATCCAGGACGCTTGCCAATGGCCAAGAAAGGCTATCGGCATAGGCGCTGGTTAATTCCACCCGGCCCAAATGGGGGGCCGGCCGTTGATGACGGCTCTCGCAACGGAAAGTGGGAGGTTCTCCCAAAATCGACATCAGATGCTTGGCCAATTCCACTCTCGATACAGCCCGAGTGGCGGAGATATGCCGGATGCCTGTCTCAGTGCTTTGTGCGAATTTCATGACGCGTCTGGCCAGATCCGTCACCCACACAACGGAGCGAGATTCATCTTCAACAATAGTAATGGGAAGATGCTGTTGAGTGCGGTAACGAAGCCAATCCAAATGCCCTGTGCGCCCGTTCGGGGAAGGGCCAATCGCCAGACCCGTCCGAATGACCAGCGACCCTTGTCGATTCAAGACCAGCTTTTCTGCGTTGACACGGGTCTGGCCGTACACACTAATGGGACACGGGGGAGAATATTCATGGTATTCCCCATCCCCACCAAAGACATGATCAGAAGACACATACACCAATCGGATATGGGCTGGTAGTTTCTCCACCACACGATCGAGATGTTGGACGTTGATCTCATGCGCCCAAGCGGGGTCGGCTTCACACTTCGGCACATCACACACCGCATGGCAATACAACAGGACCTTCGGCTGATACTGAGCCAAGGTGTGTTCCACCCAATCTGGATTTTCCAAATGGAGGACCGGCCACTCACAAACTGATTTCGAAGAATTGCCCGGGGAGATAAACGGCAGAATGGTTTCCGGAAATAATCTGGCGAGGTTAAACCCAAGAATGGAGGTCGCGCCGAAGAGCAGCGTGGAATGGGTCATCTGCACCGAGTTTTTGAGGCCATAAGATAAATCATGAGTGTAGCGATCTCCCGAAGGCGCCCAATTTAAAATGCCCAACCCACAAACGTGTATCGTTCCCCTTTCGTGACTTCTTTGACTTCATGTGGATACATAAAGTTCGAGGGAAAGACGAGCATATCCCCGGCTTTGAGTTTCACCTCATAGTCGGAAGAGAATAAAAATTCGCCCCCTTCATAGCCCTCGTTGAGTACCCCTAATAAGGACAAGATGGGGATGCCTTTATATTTCCCGTCAAAAATGGAATGAATATGATCGTAATGTTTCCTCATCATGGTCCCAGTGCGGTACCGGTTAAACCGTATGGGCGTGAAAGTTTGGATAAAACTTTTAATGCGTTCATCTTCTTGTTTCGCAAACTTCATCATATATTCTTCGACGGATTGGCAAATAAACGGGGCTAACTTATCCTGTAGGGCTTGGGTGGTATTAAGGGTATCTAATTCTTTCTCAGGCTCGGATTTAAAATTATTGGCTGAATAGTTATACCAGGTATGGGGCTTCCACTCTTTGTTTTTAATTTCCCCAAGAACGTCTTGGCAGATATGTTGAGGAATCACGTTGGTCACAAAAATATAATCCGATACCTTATCCATTGCCCATCTCCTTAAAATTCAGATGTCTGACGCCGCCAGCGGAAGCTGGAAATGGCAACATCTTCACTCAATTCCGTAATCAATATTTCCAATCCCTCTGGCCCAACAAAGCCGTTATAAGATTGTAATACCCAAGTGGACTGTGTGGCCAGTCCTCAGATTCCCATGCTTATATATGTGGTCATTCCGGCCTTGCTGGACGGGCCTTTTTGAACATCCAGCCTCCCTCAGGGGTTCGTAAAATTTTTGATCCAGACAAGCTCTCAAAAGAATTTTGAGTTTCTCAACGCCCGCTAGGATACGGCAACGTCTCACCCATCTGAGGCAATTTGTGAGCCTTCACGGTAGGAACTTCAAGCTGGGAAGGCCCTGCTGCATCACAGCCTTTGGAAGTGGGATCTCTTCCGGAGTAGAAGTGATAGGACTGAACTATGTTTGGGTGGTGTGAGGTATTTCAATGTTCCGTCATGAACCATCCGGCGATAGAAAGGCGTTTATGGTCTCCAGCAAGAACGTCCACCCGGCAGACCCGATGTTGTCGAGGCACCGCGAAAATGACCAGAGATCCCGGCAATGGAGGGATGCAATGTGTCACCTGTAATGACGTATTCTTTTTAGAGTTCGTGGGAGGACCATACAAGATAAGTTCCCCTCCCCAGTCCGGATGCCACTCCTCGTGGAAATAGGTGACCAAGGCGAGACGACGAGTTGGCGGTCGACGGCCCTCGGCATAGGTATAGAGGTCGTCGGTATCGTCGTGGGTTGGGAGACAGTCACCAGCGCCATATGAATAATAGTTAAAATTAACATGCCGCTTTTTGATGTTTGGGAAGGATTCAACATAGGCGGCAATGCAGGACATTCCGACCCGTTGCATGAAGTGAGTAGCATCAGAAGGGCTGATGTCTGATTTCTGCCAGTTTCCGCAATTGGGAAAGGCTTGAGCCACGGGTGGCATATCGGCTAGGGCCATCCATTTCGATTGTGCCATGGCTTCCCGAACAACCTTCCGTTCCTCCTGACTCCAAAAATCTTCCAGGATCAACACCGGATCTTCGGCAAACGAAAATTGGTCAGGATGAAATTGAGAGAATTTGGCTTTCATGCTTCAAGGGCAATCAAAAATAAGGATTGGATGCAGAAAACTTGGAGACTTCTTTTAGCAAGTTTCTCATAGGGTATCAAATGAGAAATGAGAGGCATGTTCGGCAAAAGAAACTCTTTAAGGTTTCTCTGGGTGAAGAGATTGTGCCCCCGTCTCATCGCTAGAGACGTTTTCTCCTTTTTTGAGAAAACCAAGGAGGCTTTAGGAAACATGATAAATATTTCCTTAGGAGAGCATCTTCTAAATGCCTTGTTCTACAAGCATCACAAGGGATACGCCCCCTTATCCATTTAGATAACTGAATTGCGACTTCCCTCACTCTTAATGGGTAACGGGTAGAGCGCTAAGAAAATTTTACTTTTAATTTCAAGGTGTTATTTCAATGAATTTATTGAAAGCTATGCAGGAAAAGCTTGGCAATACTTTTGCTTATATAGGAAGTTGGGCGGAACAGGGACCAATTGATTGATAACATTTTTATCAGGTAGCGATTCATGAACCTGGGAACGATAGGCGAGGTCGCAGGGCAAGGAGCGATCTCCGACACCTATGTGGCTATTCCATGGGCGTATCATATGAAAAAACCAATTCTATTAATTGAAGACGACCGGCCTTACAGACAGGCCTTGCGTCTGTATTTGGAGAATCACGGCTTTACAGCTAAGGAAGCCGAGGATGGTCGGGAGGCCCTGGTCTTGTTGGATGGAGGGCTCGACGTGGATATCATCATATCAGATTATCATATGCCCGTTATCAATGGGCTCGATTTTCTCAAAGCCCTGTCCTATCGTGTGAAGGGACAGGACGTGCGAGTCATACTCGTGAGTGGTAATATGACAAAGGAAATTGAAAAGGAAGCAAAGCAAGCAGGGGCTTTTGCGCTTCTGGCGAAACCGATTGATTTTCATGAGCTTCTGGCGTTGGTGTCCCGAGCCGGCAAACAATAGGCTCTCATAAACCCGTCCTCTGTGAGAGGGAGGCATTGAATTTTTGACCATGAAATCAGACAGCACCCTAAAACACGTGCAATGTTGGGTCGGGAGGAAACGGTACCTAAACGCTGGTGAGGTGGATATGTGAAAGCGACAATTTTACTCTTAGACGATGACCCCGGATTATGTTCAGCATTGCGAGATCGGTTGGTGATGGAGGGCTATGATGTTCGGACTGCCTCCGATGGCCGACTGGGATTAAGGCTCTATCATGAAAGTCCCGTTGATCTGGTCATTACTGATTTGCTCATGCCTGAAATGGATGGGCTAGAAGTAATACGGGAACTTGCTGGGACGCCTTCTCCTCCATTAATGATTGCCATGTCGGGAGGTGGGAGCCGTGATTTGGGATTTTTGGTAGAGGCGGCAGAGTTTGGTGCAACCCGCACACTCTCTAAACCCTTTCTCCCGAAGGATCTGCTGAGCCTTGTGAAAGAACTGCTGAGTACTCTGCCCCATTCATCGACATGAATTTTTTGTTCAACTCCGATGGGCGGCGTGTGTAAAGATCCCATGAATCTGCAGTATGATGATCTCACGTACGGTGGTATGAAGACGAGAGCGAAGAAGGCCACCTTCCTGAGGTGACCAGGGCAATGAGTCTAGTGCGCGATTGCTGAAATCGTGTTATAGGTGAGGTAGGAAATCGCAGTCCTAGCCCGGGATTCTTCCCAGGACTGCTCTGTGGAATCCTGCGGACAGAAGAGCTTTCCACATGATTGACACCCCCATAGTCCATTGCAATGTTGATGGGATGAAGTAAAAAACCCCCTGTAAACTTTTAATTCTAAGATGCCGAATAGGAGGGGTGACGGCTATAGCAGCTGAGGACAAAGTTTTGTGGTAAGGTCTGAATTCAGTCACCCTATGCCATGAGGACCTCGTAAGGTGGAGTCAGAGACGAGAACCAGGGTAATCGGCAGAATTATGACGACCAGAGTTGTGACCATTGAGATGGATGATTCACTTGAGGTGGTCAAGGATATTTTCAAGAAAGTCCCATTTCATCATCTACTCGTCGTGGACAATGACAGACTGGTGGGAATTATTTCCGACCGGGATATGTTGAAAGCCGTCAGTCCGTTTGTCGGAACGATGTCGGAAACCACCCGGGATCGAGCGACCCTCAATAAACGTGTCCATCAAATTATGACGCATCATCCGGTGACGGTTCGTTCATCCTGCTCTTTGCAGGAAGCGGCCGAACTGATGTTAGCCCGAGGGGTCTCTTGCCTCCCCATCACGACTATTGGTGGTGAGGTTCTGGGGATTGTCACGTGGAAAGATGTGTTGCGAGCAATTCTGGATTCCCATGGTTTCACCGGTGATTCATAAGTATCTTCGCGTCGGTTACGGTCGGTGCCGGGAATGCTCCTTGTTCCTCATTTCACCGGGTTCTTTAGCCTCTGGATTCCCTTCGGTATACTGACTCTAGAATTTCCCACATCATTATGAATGCCGGTGACGAGGCAGGCGAGCCTGGTGAATGACAGGTATGCTATGTCTAGAGTCTACAGAAAGGGAGGATAGGGATGGTCGATAAAAGCTTTATTCTTGAGCTTGGTAAACTTTTGATCGGTGCCGCATGGGCTGATGGGAAACTGTCGTCTACCGAAGTGAACGGGTTAAAAGAACTCTTGTTTCAATTGCCGGAGATTTCTGGAGAGGAATGGATGGAATTGGAGCTGTATATGGTTTCGCCGGTGAGCGAGGAAGAACGGCAACGTCTTTTACATCGTGTGCTAGGACGTATGGGATCGGCAGAGGATAAAGCCCTGGCTGTTGCGACGATTGGAAAGCTTCTGACCTCAGAAACCTCAGGTGGAGATCAACAGACAGAAGTGGTCCAACAACTTAAAGCCGATCTTGAGGAGGGGAGTAGCGGATTTTTAGAACATCTTCGACGACCATTTCGGCAAATACTGAATCTGCGGGGGCAGCGTTTTACCGACGAGCATGATCGTGAAAGTCGATTGGAAGATTTCATTAAAAACACCATTTATTTCCAGGTCACTATGGAATTACAAGATCGGGGCATCACCTTTGATCTCTCTGATGCCGAGATTCGCAAGCTGTGCCTTGCGGCAGGATTGATGGCACGAGTAGCCGGCGTTGATCATGTGGTGGATTCAGTAGAAACCACGGCCATGAGTGCCGTACTTAAACGTCACTGGGCATTAACAGACGAACAGGCACAACTGGTGGCGGAAATCAGTCATCACCGGATTTTTCGAGGGTTGGATAGCGTACGATTGGTGAAACGTTTTAAGGAATTAACGACGAGGACTGAACGGCAAGAGTTTCTCCATTGTTTATTTGAAGTGGCCAATGCGGCTGAACAGACCTCGTTTGAGGAAATTGAGGAAATTCGGAGCATTGCGAAAGGCATGGACCTCAGTCACCAGGACTTTCTTGATGCCAAGCTGACTGTTCCGCGAGAAGATCGCAAGGGGCTCTAGGAATTTTTGCCTTTGGCAGATGAATGGACGAATCCAACCAGCGGCATCTCGAAGGGTGCGATCTTATATCTTGTAAATGACCAAAAGAGTTTTTCCGATGCGGTTATTCCCGACGGTTTTCATCGGGAATCCATCTTGTGTATTCTCACCTATAATGTCTAATCAATAATTGGTGATGCCGGAATTCGCCCCGGCAGGCGACCTACTTTTCTTTCGGGAAAAGTAGGCAAAACCATTGACGCCCCGTCCGGCCACATTGGAAGGGTCGGACGCAGGATTGAAGAGCGGACCAACTCGCTCCGCTCAAACAAGGCCCGCCAAAATAAAGAGCGTCCAACCCGAGGGCCGAACGGAAGGCGTCAGGGAGGGGGATACTGGATGCCGTTTAAGGGGTTCGAAAAATTATTCTTTTGAAAAATCTAAGTGATATTTAGATTTCATAAATTTATTCAAACTTGTTTTCATGAATTTTTGCATGTCGAATTTCAATGTGGGACAAATCATTTTCTCTCATCAAATCCTTGATTCCTTCTTTTAATTTGGGTAAAGCTTTCACCCCTATATCAACACTAATGATGGCCTCTGCCGGAATTTTTACAAAATGAATGTCATTTTTCAATTCACACCTTTGGATCGGAATAAACCATCTATACTCCTGCTCATATTTCCATCCTAGGCTCTTTACTATTAATGCCCTTTTAATATCGTCTTTGACGGTAGGATCCCCTTTGTGAATTTTTATGGAGTCAAGCATCACTCTGTCTTCTGAATATTCTACTTGGTCAATTTTCAGATCATTCCAACCAATTTTTTCAGTATCAAAAGAAATCTTTACTCCTTTATGCCCGTTTGAATAGTGCGCCCACATTAAAATATCTCCATAAGGCTCGATAGCTGTTGCATCAGAGACACATAAAATTTTATTTTCTTTCGAAAATTCATTTTTAACCGAATCTAGGGATTTCATAACATCAGTTTGCATAAGAGCCGTCTGAGCTTTTTGCCTAGCACCAGCTTCCCATTTCTTTCGAAATTCCTCTATGTCCTTTATTCCAAGTCTGTGATGCATACGATTGTAAAGGTCCTCGATAGTTGAATCTTGCTTAAGATAACATTCCCATTCTTGCTCTTCAGATTTTCTGAAATATGGAGAATTTTCGAAAGGATCATTTAATTCGTTTGGATTGGTTACTTTAAATGAAAGGTCCTGGAGTGTCGTGACCACGAAAGAATCGGAAAAATATCTGCATACAACCATTGCCATGGTCCTTGATCAAAATTGACCAGGTTAGTCTTTAAACCCAATTCAAAATATTCACATTTTAGAGGGATAAAATAAAGGTAGCTTAGACCCAAAGAAACACCTGCTAATATTGTTCCTAAGGGGAAGTCATCTTGAGAAGGGATGGCCAAATTTTGATGATATAGTGCAGGGCAAGCTTTAAATCATGATTGGCCATCTGCTGCGGTTCTTGTTTGCCCTTTACTCGGGAATTTAAGGACCTCTGTCGTTCTTGCTCATCAAGCCGACGCATTAGCGTCATATATCCTTATATAACTCTCCTTCAAAGTTTTGACGCCTGCAGTCAGGCCTTAGGGACGGACGCTCTTGCTCTTGCGGGCCTTGTTTGAGCGGAGCGAGTTGGTCCGCTCTCTTTCTGGCGTCCGTCCCATCTGATTTGACCTGACTGGGCGTCAATGGTTTTGTCTACTTTTCCCGAAAGAAAAGTAGGTCGGCAGCCGGGCCGAAACCCGGCATGCGCCAATAAAAAAAGGGATCAATATTTACTAGGATCCCTTGACTGGGAATTTCTTTTGGGTCGTTACAGGAAGGAAAAAGTCGGTTTAGCTGAAGAGAAGCTTTATGTCTTGTTAGTAGATTCCCACCGATCAATGACTGCGGCCCCGACGGCATCACCCCAGACATTCACCGTTGTTCGGCAGCGGTCCAGAAACCAATCCACCACTAAGATCAGGGAAATGCCTTCAATTGGTAGGTCCACGGCTTTGAGCACAATGACCATCGTCACGAGTCCGGCCTCTGGGATACCTGCAGCGCCTATCGCAGAGAGGGTGGCGGTGAGCAACACCACAATGGTTTCCCCTACACCCATTTCAATTCCATAGGTTTGTGCGATAAACATGGCGGCTACCGCTTCATATAGAGCGGTCCCATTCATGTTGATGGTGGCTCCTAAGGGGACCACGAAACTCACGACTCGCCGAGAAACCTTTGCTTCCTCAATCAGGCCTTCCATCGTGAGGGGTAGGGTGGCCGAACTGGAACTGGTTGAGAAGGCGGTCATCAGTGGGGTACTCATGGCTTTGGCATAAGCTGGGACAGAACGTTGACCGATAAATCGTAAAGATAAAGGAAGCATGACCAAGCCATGAATGGCTAAGGCAAGGAGCACTGTACCTACATAGGTTCCTAAGCTCGCCAATTGGGGACCAAATCCTGTGAACCCTCCAGCTTCGCCTAATCTCCCGGCTAATAAGGCGCCAATGCCTACCGGGGCGACCCACATGAGTAGGTGGACAATGGCCATCATAGCCTCGTTGATTCCTTCAAAGACCCGAATCACTAAAGTGCCTTTTTCTCCAATGGTGGTGAGGACGCCACCAAAGATTAAAGCAAAGACGATCAACGGCAAGATTTGTGTTTCGGCCATGGCCGCGAATAAATTTTTGGGGACTAAACTCGTAAGGATGGATTTAAACAAATCACCTAGGGTGGTGGGTTTGTCTTCCATTCGTTCTGACAGGCTTGTGGTCTGTACCGTTAGTGTATCGGGGCTGGCTTGTTCGGTTGGTGTTCCAGGGTGAATGACGATGACCAAGATCAAGCCGACCAACACAGCCAGCCCAGTCGTCGTCATGAAAAATAGGATGGTGCGAAGCCCAATAGATCCGAGTTGCCGCACGTCCCCTAAACTGGCAATGCCGACAATCATTGAGCTCATGACCAAGGGGACGACGAGCGCGAACAAGGCTTGTAAAAACAGGTCACCAATAAACGCGAGGCTCAATCCGATGGATGGTGCAAGCCCACCCAGGAGAATGCCGACGACAATGCCCAAAAGCATGGCAATGAGCAGATGATGCGGGCTGGAGGCTTTCATGTGGTTGGACGCTGTTTCCCCATCAAGAATAGGAACGGGCTATCCAATGGTCGATGAAAAGCCTAGAGGAAGTCTAGGATGAATAGGTGTCCATGGGTGGACAGGTACAGACCAAATTCCGATCTCCATAGACGTTATCGATCCTGGAGACGGATGGCCAAAATTTATACTGCCGTAACCAGGGAGCTGGAAATGCCGCAGTTTCACGGGAATAGGGGTGCGGCCAGTCGGATTGTGCGATGGTCTCAATAGTATGAGGCGCATGTTTTAAAGGATTATTGTCGCGAGGGAGGCGACCTGCTTCAATTTCGGCAATTTCCTGGCGGATCAGGATGAGCGCATCGCAATATCGGTCTAATTCCGCCTTGGATTCACTTTCGGTTGGCTCGATCATCATGGTGCCGGTGACCGGCCATGAAATCGTGGGAGCATGGAATCCGAAATCCATGAGCCGTTTGGCCACATCTTCCACTTCGATGTCCGCTGATTTTTTGAAAGGGCGAAGATCTAAAATAAATTCGTGGGCCGCCATACCGTTTTTCCCGGCAAAGAGCATCGAATAATATTTATCTAATTTGTTGGCCATATAGTTGGCATTGAGGATGGCCACTTGTGAGGCTTTTGTGAGTCCCTCTCCGCCCATGAGTTTAATGAAGACCCAAGAGATAGGAAGAATATTCGGGCTGCCATATGGGGCAGCGGCGATGGGCCCGATACCTTTTGGTCCTCCTACCTGTACCAAGGGATGGCCTGGGAGAAAAGGGGCCAAGTGCGATGCGACGGCAATGGGGCCCATCCCTGGGCCTCCGCCACCGTGGGGGATACAAAAAGTTTTGTGCAGGTTGAGATGGCACACATCGGCCCCGAATGCAGCCGGATGCACCAAGCCAACCATGGCATTCATATTGGCGCCATCCAAATAAACTTGGCCTCCATGCGTGTGCACGATTTCACAAACCTTGCGAATACCTTCTTCGAATACCCCATGGGTAGACGGGTAGGTCACCATTAAACAGGAGAGGGTGTCATGGTATTGAGCTGCCTTGGCTTCCAAATCCTGAATGTCGATGTTTCCATGGGTATCACAGGCGACAGAAACGACCTTCAATCCGGCGATGACCGCACTCGCGGGGTTGGTCCCGTGCGCGGAAACCGGAATAAGGCAGATATTCCGTCCTTTCTGCCCTCGCTCCTCTTGATAGGCACGAATGACCATCAATCCGGTATATTCTCCTTGAGAGCCGGCGTTGGGTTGAAGTGAAACAGCCTCAAATCCGGTGATCTCGGCGAGCCAGGCTTCCAATTGCCGAAACAACAATTCATACCCTTGCGCCTGGTCGCTGGGGGCAAAGGGGTGTATACGACTGAATTCCGGCCACGTTACGGGAACCATCTCCGTTGTCGCATTGAGCTTCATGGTGCATGATCCCAATGGAATCATGGAATGGACAAGGGAGAGGTCCTTCGATTGTAGCCGATACATATACCTGAGCAATTCGTGCTCGGAATGATAGTCGTGAAAAACAGGGTGTGTGAGAAAAGGAGAATGTCGCTGAAAGGTGCTTGGGATAGAGGAACCGAGTTGTTCCGCCAGATCGTTTAAGGAGAAGGGAAATGATGTATTGTCGGTAAAAAGGGTCAGGAGCTGGCTCACGTCTGTGATGGTGGTCGCTTCGTCCAACGCGATGCCAAAGGACCCGTCTGGAAATGGTCGAAGATTGATGAAACTCTGTTGACCCTTCTTAATGATTTGGGCAGGGCTCCGGTGCGGGCACCGGACCCGAAGGGTATCAAAAAAGACATCGGAGTCAAGTTGACATCCCAAGCGACGAAGTCCTTCGGCTGTGAGCGCAGCAAGGTGATGAACATTGGTGGCAATGTTCTTTAATCCTTCTGGTCCATGGTAGACCGCATACATGCCGGCAATATTTGCCAGCAGCACCTGTGCGGTACAAATGTTACTCGTTGCCCGATCGCGCCGGATATGTTGCTCCCGGGTTTGGAGGGCCAGGCGATATGCCGTTTGGCCATGAGCGTCCTTGGATACTCCCACCATCCGGCCTGGAATGTTTCGTTTAAAGGACTCTTTTGTGGCCAGAAATGCCGCGTGGGGACCGCCATAGCCAAGCGGAACCCCAAATCGTTGCGATGACCCCACCGCAATATCCGCTCCCCATTCTCCGGGTGGCACTAAGAGGGTTAGGGCAAGGAGATCCGTACTGACCACGACGAGTGCCCCGGCTTCATGTGCCTTCTGGACCAGGGCTTCATAGGAGCGGAGCGTGCCGTCAGTGGACGGATAGGAGAGGAGAATGCCAAAGGTCTCATCGTTTGAAAAATTTAATGTATCTGGATTCCCTATGGTAATTGAGATATTCAATGGTTTGGCCCGAGTCTGTAGGACTCCAATGATTTGCGGGTGACAATCCTCCGCGACGAAAAATGTACGTCCCTGCAGGGTGCTGAGTGCCCGACACATGCTCATGGCTTCCGCCGCTGCCGTGGCTTCGTCTAGCAATGAGGCATTAGCCAGGGGAAGCGCAGTCAGATCGGCGACCATGGTTTGGAAATTGAGTAACGCTTCTAATCGTCCCTGGGCAATTTCCGCTTGATAGGGCGTATATTGGGTATACCAGGCGGGATTTTCCAGAATGTTCCGTCCAATCACCGGTGGGGTCAGACAATCGTAATAACCCATGCCGAGAAATGATCGATAGACTTGATTGCGTGCGCTGAGATGGCGGAGTTCAGCAAGCACCTCTTCTTCCGATTGTGCCGGGGGCAAATCCAAGGATCGGGCAAGGCGAATTTCCTGAGGAACTGTGGCTTGCATAAGGGCATTAAGTGAAGAGAGCCCCAGCGCTCCCAACATTTCCTGAATTTGGCTCTCACTGGATCCGATATGGCGGTGGGCGAACGTGGTCATGCCTGGCTACACCTCATGTGATGTGAAGGTTATTCCTCAAGCAGATGGGAAATTCGTTGCGTTAACCGTAATGAGGAAATGATGATTTCTAGTTTTAGACCTATGGTGAAAAAATTCGAGAGGAATTCTGAAAGAAAACATAACTGACAAATGCGTCTCTCATGAATAGAGAAAAGAGATGAGTCAATCTCTTCGAAGATTATCATGTTTATTATGAATCCGCAAAATTTCAATGCCCACAAATGTAATTGATGTAATTTATTAACAGATGTTAAAAAATGAACGCGACCAGATTAGGGGACGCTCAGAGGGGACGCCGAACATCCCCTGCTTGTCCGGAGGAGTTGTTCAGGAATGAGCGTGATCGAATGTGTTGCAGATATTGACGGATATACGGTAAAGAAAAAGTGGAGGGTTCATAAGATTTTATCTCGAAGAGAGGGATGTGATGATTGTTCTCTCAAATATACACAAACTCTATGATGGGACGTCGGCAACAACCAGTTCTATTCACGAACGAGTTGATGTGTGGATAGATGATGGAACTATCAAGGCCGTTACTCCTCATAACCCCGCTCGTCCTCAGGGATCTGATGTTCATCGGATCGACTGCGCAACCTATACCGTCACCCCAGGGCTTATCGACTGTCATGGGCATGTGACACTTTGGGGAGTGGGAAGTGCTGAACTGGACCGAATGAATTCACCGGAGGCCCCGTTTTGGGCTGAACGTATCTTATATCGCACCTTAGTTCAGGGAGGCGTAACGACCCTGCGGGATGTGGGTGGAGCCACTTCTGTTCTGAAACGACTCGTGGAACAGGGGGTGATGTTAGGTCCACGTCTCAAGTTGGCCATATGCATGCTCTCCACGACTGGAGGGCATGCGGATTTTCGAGGGCCGGATCGGTGCTGCGGGGAGCTTTCCCGTTTGTGGCCTGCTGGTCCCGGTCGTCCGTCCAGTCTCGTCGATGGGCCGTGGGAATGCCGAAAGCGGGTAAGAGAGATTGCCGCCTGCGGGGGCGATCTTGTGAAAATTTGTGCCAGTCCGGGTGTGGTGTCTCCTACCGACCATTTGGAGCATAGGGATTTTACTCTTGAAGAAATGGAAGCCATCTGTGACGAAGCGGCTGGGCGGGGGATGTATGTGGCGGCCCATGCCCATAGTCGAAATGGCATTAAGTTGGCCATTCAGGCTGGAGTGAAGGATATCCAGCACATTTCATTTATGAATGAGGACCTGGCCGAATTGGCCTATGCGAAGGGGTGTGTGGTGACTCCGACGGCATGGGTAGGGCAAAAATTAGCTCAGTCAGAGGGGTTCAATGCCTTCATTCGCGCCAAAGTTCAACAGGTGGCAGAGAGCCATGCTCAGGCAGTCAAATCTGCGCAAGCTAGCGGGCTCAAACTGTTGGCTGGAACTGATCCGGTATTACCCGATATGCATGGCCGGAATTACATGGAGTTGGTGGCTTTGATCGCAGAGGGCATACCGCCTCTGGCAGCATGGTTCGGAGCGACGGGGTTGGCGGCAGATCAACTTGGACAAACCGATACAGGAACACTTGTGGAGGGGAAACGCGCCGATATCCTGGTCTGCAGAGAAGATGTGGTTGAAGACCCGTCGCGATTTGAATACGGAGCCCTGCTGGAGGTGTTGAAAGATGGCTGGGCCTATCGCAATGGACTACCGGGTATGAGGCAACGGACCTTTCCGGATTGCGTGGACTTGGCCCTCGGATCAAGCTCTTCGTGAGGCTCTTCTTCAGCAGAGCAGGATTGGACTATAAGGTGGCTTATGCCAATGTTTGGGTATCAGACTTGGGTGTAGGGGCTATATCATCCCCAGTTTCAGCGACTTCTTCCAAATCCACAATGAGTTCGCCCTTCGGAGAGTAAAATCCCTGTCCGTCGATTTGCACAATGCCATTGCAGTTTTCTTGAAAAAATTCCAGAATCCATCCGTTAAAATCATAGCCCTCATCAGTCATATCTTTTTTCACCATTTGGGTGGTGGCAATGAAGCGGGCTTTTGAAATACATTCCCGGGCAATCCCCGCTTCGACATCATCAAAGACAGATATGCGGTTGAAAAATGAAGTTTTTTCTCCCTCAAACACGTCCTGATAGGTACCCCGGTCCCGCAAGCAAAATAAGCGGATGGGCTTTCTCTCCCGGCTATACCCAAGGGACACATGGACCCAGTCCCAATCTTCCAGGGCGGCCGGATCCATTTTGGGAATGAGTGGAACCTGGTTTTTGGATTTGAGAAAGTCCAGAAGCAGCTTCAGAGGGGGGCTATCCTCCCGCGTGCAAAACACTCTGGAATATATCAGTTCTTCTTGTTCTGAGGATTCTGATTGTTTGGGGAATGGGATAACAGGTAATTCTTTTGCCATGATCGATGCCTCATGTGTGTTGTGCCAATTGCACGAACGACTAAAGTAAGTAAAATGTGTATTTTGGCTACTTTACCGTGACAAAAGCCGAGGCAGCAAGACAGAAAAGTCATTGGGAAACTTATGACAAAAGAATATTCCCCGCACTGGGCTTGTTTTTTGTTGACAGTTTTTGAGGCATTCGGTAGACTCTGCCGCCGTTGTGACAGAAGGGAGAGGTGTTCCCGCGTTAAACCCTTCTTCCAAAATGACAGACAAGGCAACCCTTCCTTGGAATTTTAGAATCAACAAATGGTGTCTCTTACTAAAACAATTCAAATGAGGAGGAAATGTGTATGGGAAAGGCCATGACAAAGTCGCAGATTGCCGATCACCTGGCTAAAAAAGCGGATGTTACCAAGAAAATTGCCACGCAAATTCTTGATGATTTTGCCGCGTTGGCTTACAAGGAAGCCAAAAATGCGTTTGTGGTACCTGGAATTGGCAAGTTGGTCCTTGCACACCGAAAAGCCAGAATGGGCAGAAATCCCCAAACTGGAGCTGCGATTAAGATCCCAGCTAAACGTGTCGTGAAGTTCCGCGTAGCCAAGGCGGCTAAAGATGCGATCTTGGGGGTTAAAAAGTAACTGTACCCTTCTCAAGGCATTATCCTGTCGGCTTTCCCCTCTCTAAGCCGGTTGGTTTGAATGAATGAAAAGGCCGGGGCCTGCCTTTTTATTTTGAGTTTCTCTCAACAGCCGAGTCCAGATGTCTGGACTCGGCTGTTGTGTTTATAGGCTGAGTGAGTTCCGGACAGACCAACGTAGATGGGACGCTTTTCAGACTGAATGTCGCAACAGCCCTTCGATCCGGCGAGGTTTCCCTGATCCTTGTCAGGTGTAATCTTGCTAAAGCGTGCTCACGTGTCATAGGTTTTCATGCAGGTACAAGCCTAGAGAGTCGGTCAGGATGTATGTTTTACCGGCTTTCCTTGGAGAACTGAATAATTGTTACGGGATTTTCATTGCTATCATGGCCAGCTCTTCTTCTCGTCTCGGCGAAATTTTCCTTCATCGTGGCGATCTGTCAAAAGCGCGTGAGTGCTATGAACAGGCTACCGCAGAGGCAAGACAGCTGGGATCATCCAAGGCCTTGTCAGATGCCTTGGGCAATCTGGGAAATGTCAGCGCCTTGTTAGGACACTATGAACAAGCCGAGGCCTGTTATCGAGAAGTCCTGGAAATTCAACGAACCTTGCAAGAAGACCATGCCATCGGGGAAACCCTGGTGAATTTAGGAAGTCTCAAAGCCGACAGGGGTGAACCGGAAACGGCTCACGCGTTCTATTTGGAAGCTATAGATTATTTGGTTCCTTTAGGCCATGACCGGGCTTTGGGAATTTTATATAGCAATCTGGCCCTGCAAGAATTGAAGTTACATCGGTCCGAACCTGCCATTCAAGCCTTTCACACGGCTTTAGACTACCACCGCAAAGTCGGAAATGAAGACGGCCTGGCTACCACTTATGGGCAACTTGGGAAAACATTTTTTCATCTGGGCAATCTTACACGGGCCGAGGCCTGTCTGAATAATGCGACTGAACATTTCATCAAACTGGGACATGGTTCGGGAGAGGCAGGAGCCTTGCGTCTACTGGCTGACGTCTATATCGAGCGAAAAGATCACATCTCGGCGCTTCGCTGTCTGGAGCGTGTCGTGCAAATCGATCGAACCTATCGGCTCCCACAATATGAAGAAGATCGCCAACGACTCGCCTGGTTGCGTAGTTCCTAAGCGGACTGACGGAAAAAAGGTCTCCATGTTGTAAGAAAGTGTATGGCGGATCTGAACTTGGCCCGCCATGAGCCTGTGACTCAAAGACAGGCCACGATTCGGATAACCCGATCTATTTTTAACTTTTTCGTTCAACAATATAGGATCGCAGATTGCCAATTTTGGCCATCACCTCATCATGTTCACGATCAGGAATTTTAAATTCCTTGAGTGTCGCAGCCAAATGGTTAACCACAATATCGAACTCTGTGTCGGTGATCCCCAAACCCTCATGGGTCAGTTCTAGTGGTCGATTGATCTTCTGGCAGGGCCCCCCTGTGTTGAAGCACAAGAGGTTTTTATTTTTTTGGCGTAATTGATCCCGGGTGTCAGTTCCCATTCCCACAAAAAACCGACCCACGACCGGGTCGTCCCAAACCTTTGTCAAAAAGACATCAACGACGGCGGAGATGGCATCATAGCCTCCCAGGCGGTCATATAGGGATTTTTCTGTATTGGCAAAACTGAGATGCTGAAAACCCGCAACCCATAAGAGGGTGGCTGTAAGGCAAAGAAAAAGTGGAAAGCGAGGCAAAGAACGTTCCTTCATGCAATTTTCTCCTTATTGAAACAAGAGCCCAATTTTTGATGAAACCTGTTAGGAATGGTTTGTGGAGTGAGAGTACATTTTTAAAAGTCACGGCAAAAGGGAGGGAACGCAAAAGCCGAAGAGATTACTGGTAAAGAGGTGCTGAATTTTAATCTCCCCTCTTGATCATATCGAACACGGCCTTCACCTGACTACCCTCAATGGATTTTCCAGATTCTTTACATAATCGTAGCACGGTATATTCTGCCGAATGTGTTCTCATTTCATTTACAGGGCGTGTTCTGACACCGCCCATAGAGCCTGAAGAGGTTGGTGTGATAAATTGACTTCTTCCTCGTGGCCAGCATTGGGCCACGTTCCCACAAAGAGGGCTCTCATTTGACTAGGAGCTAGGGCGCAAGAATGGAAAACAATCGAGAGTACATCACGTCGAAGCGCACATCCTCAGGTCAGGGCGTGAGTGTGAGCATCACCCCGGATACCTCAATGCACATGCTCTCGCAGCATGAAGTTGAGAAGCTTAGGGAGACCAGTGAGGGCGGCCTTCATGAAATTTTCAGAAGCAGTGCCTTAGCGGTTCTGACGAGTGGCAATGATACGGACGACACGAAAGCATTTTTCGCCCGCTATGCAGATTTTGACGTGGCCTTGGAGCAGCGGGATCGCGGAGTGAAGCTTGAGCTCATCAATGCTCCGGCCAGTGCGTTTGTGGATGGGAAGATTATTCAAGGGATTAAAGAGCATCTTTTTTCGGTGCTACGTGACATCATCTATGTCCATAACGAAATAGAGCACAATAAAAAATTTGATTTAACGACATCCAATGGGATCACCAATGCGATTTTCCATATCTTACGAAACGCCGAGATCATTCATTCGGTTGATGATCCGCATTTGGTGGTGTGCTGGGGAGGCCATTCGATCAGTGAGGTCGAATATCGTTACACGAAAGAAGTGGGGCATCAACTAGGCTTGCGTTCCATGGATATATGCACGGGCTGTGGGCCAGGGGCGATGAAGGGACCGATGAAAGGAGCCACGATTGCTCACGCGAAACAACGTATTAAAAACGGGCGATATTTGGGCATCACGGAACCAGGCATCATTACGGCTGAAGCTCCGAATCCTATTGTGAATGAACTGGTTATCATGCCGGATATTGAAAAACGCCTCGAAGCGTTTGTTCGTGTCGGACATGGGTTTATCGTATTTCCTGGCGGGGCGGGGACCTTGGAAGAGATTCTTTACCTACTCGGCGTCCTGTTGCACCCAAATAATAATGAGGTGCCCTTTCCGCTTATCTTTACCGGCCCCAAAGGCAGTGCCAGCTATTTTGGAACAATTGATACCTTTATCAAGCAAACGCTCGGGCCTCAAGCGGCCCAACGATATCAAATCATCATTGACGATCCTCAGCGTGGGGCCTATGAAATGACAACAGGCATACAACGCGTACGGGAATTTCGAAAACGGACCCACGACGCCTTCTATTTCAACTGGCATCTAACCATCGACCATGAATTTCAAAAACCGTTTGAGCCCACACATGAGTCGATGGCGCAATTGGATCTCCATGTCGACCAACCCATCCATATGTTGGCCGCGAATTTGCGTCGGGCATTTTCAGGAATCGTTGCCGGTCATGTGAAGTCCCAAGTGCTTAATGCCATTGAAATAAATGGGCCATTCACCATACACGGGGATTCAACAATTATGAAGCTCATGGATGAACTCCTGCAATCCTTCGTCAATCAGCACCGCATGAAAATTGATCAACAGAACTTCAAGCCGTGTTATGAAATTATCGCGTAGTCGTCGCGTGACATGCTTCGCTGTTCGAGTGTTAAGTGCTCTCTGAAATTGAGGAAGAGCATTCCCTGTTGTTTACAGGCAGATTTAAAAGGGGGTTGGGGAAAAGGAATTTTCGCATTTGGCCTCATACTGGCTTGAAGAATGCTACTCACCATCTTCCTGTTTTTCCCAATTATCCCCCCTCAATCATGTCAGGTATTCCCAAATAGCATGCAGTCGTGATTTTCTTGCGAAGATAATCGGTAATCAAATCGCCTGCCCTTCCCATACTTTTCTGGGATGACTCTATTGGTCAAATAATCTGAGCCAAGAGGTTGGCGAAAGATTTTAGACGAAATGCCTATATTTCGTGAATTATCTGGGCCCTTTAATAAAAAATTATTATAGGGCTTGTGGTTCAATCCAGCTTATATCAATTGAAAGTCTGCCTAGCGTCATTGATCGAGCATGGTCCATCCATTCTTATATTCCCTTTGAGATATATCAACTCCTTCTTGGGTTTTCCATTTGTGAATAGGACAAAAAAATCTATTTCAACCAATGGAATACACGCAATAGTAATCTCTGTACGAGAGGAAAAGTACCAAGTCAATGGATAAGATATGGATTTTTAATGCGGACAATCTCAATGACTATTCAAATTTTCATAATGTATTTTCGTTTGAAACTGTAGGGATTTCATGTGCATTCGTAGGGTCTTCCCTACGCTACTCGTTGAAAAAACAGGATCATCAAAAAGAAGCCCTAGAGGCGGATTTTGCGCCCATGACTTAAGTTATGCCTTACAAAAGGGTACTTCCGCACTTCGGCCGCTGATTTTGGCCTGGCTTTTGCCTTTATGTACAAAAGAATGAGATGAAAATACGGGTATGTAATGGGTTTCACGTTTCTCTGACCCAATTCACTGATCCAGAAGAAAAAATGATATTTCGGGAGACCCCAAATTGAGCTTGCGGCGTTCCTGTTTCGAAAAGATAAAAAGACATGACATGAATGGTTATTCGATCTCAGCTTGCTGGGGAATATTTATTCAAACTAACAAAGGAGAGCTGGTATGAATTCCATGGCAACGAGTTTACAGAAATTGAGTGTGCTGCTAGTGATTCCGAGCTTATGTGGCTTGGGACTTTTTTCTGTGGTACAGGCGCAAAATGTTAATTCCCAACCCCAGAAAGTTGAATCCCAATTGATTGGTCCAAATCTTGAGCCCTTTGCTGGAGCCTACAAGGAAATTTCCCAGATCCATACGACATACAAGGAGCGAATCATCCAGGCAGGTGACCCAACCAAAAGTGAAGCTCTTCAAGAAGAGGCTAACCGGAAGATGAGTCAAGCCGTGACGGATCATGGATTGACCATCAAGGACTACAATACAATTTTTCAATCAATTCAAAATGACCCGGCCCTCAAGGAAGAATTCATGACGGTCCTGAATCGAACGCAGTAAAAGAAAGTCAGAATCCCCGCTCTACTCGATTTTTTAATAAAGAATAACGTCTCCAATGACAAAAACCCGGTTTCTCAGAGTGGGAGAGGCAAAAGGGTCCATTCAGATGGGAGGGAGCAAATGCCGGCAATGTATCAGATTTTTGGACAAACAGCGGTCTTGATTATGTTGCTTGTCAGCAGTGGATGTTCGGACTCATCCACTGACCCTGCTTCCCAAGAGCCTAAGGTGGATCAGTCAGGATTTACCGCAAGCCTATCCGGATCTGTGAGTGGTGAAGTGTCGGGGGCAGGTGTGGTGACCTACCTGCCCCCCAAGCAAGGGGACCCGGTGACTGGAGTGCGTCCCGGTTACTTTTTGGTTGCCAATCTCAATTCAGATAGGAATGACAGAAGAGAGTTTCTCATTATTTTTCGAGTCCCTGGTGAGGCACAGCCTGGCGATTATGATTTGGTGGCACCCGATCCTTTGAGGGTGGGTGAAAATTTTGAGGTGCAGGTTGAAATGGTAGAAGAAGGAAGGTCCATTTCATACCAATCCAATACCGAGGGGACCATTACTTTAGAGGATTTCGCTCCTAACAGTGCTGGTTCCGGTGATAGTAATATTACCGGAACATTTCAATTTGTGACGGAAAACAGCGAAGGGGGACAGATTTCAGCCACGGGCACGTTTGATTTGCCTTTGGGTAGGAGGGTCGTATTTCAGGATTCAGCCTATTCAGGGAAGGATGTGTCGAAGGGCTGAGAGAATGCCGCATGGTCGCCTTCGAAACATTAGAAGACCGACCTGTAGGAATGTTGATGGCTAACATGGGTTTTAAAGTGAATCTTTGGTTTAGCTCCTCTTAAGCGACGGATGAATAGTGTGCGATCGCCATTCCGTTTTGCCACTAAACCTTTCGTGACCGACCCCATTCTTTGTCCTGTTGATGAATGACATCTTCGCGTTGTGATGGTCTCTCTGATCCAGGATTCCTACCCGTTTCATGTCTGGCAGGGTGTTGAAAGTTCGCCATCGGCGTTCCCTGCCTTCGCCGGAGCGGTTATGCGCAAGCGGCCTTGCTGGGCGGGCCTGTTTGAACATCCTGCCGTTGGTGACTAACGTCCCTGAAGTGTTGAGTCAATATAGACCGTTTACCTGTTCTTGAGTTTCAGCAGGCTGCTAGCTTTTAATTGACAATTTTGGCACAGTTCAAATAAAAGATTTCCGCCACAAGCAGCGGGGAAAAGAAATGATTCAAAAATTTCCCCCCCCGTAGAATCCAGCCATCGCGATGTCGGTGGTCAAACTTCAAAGAGCGTTTCTTCTCCTTGGTAAAGGATGCACCTTGGGGTTCGACTTCCCCTCCATCAACACCTTTTACAAGCAAATTGTAAACGTCATCGTTTGGAATTACTCTGTGGCAATGGACCTGTTTCCAGTCACAGGGGAATATAAGTTCAGTCCATAACAAGTCTAAGCCCATGCCAAAGATTATTCCTGGTCCCAATATAGAAGTGGTGTTACCTCCAAATTTGAACCATAACTATTTCGCCGAGGCCAGCCAACATCCATTCCGGTTTAGGTCCCAAAGCTTTCAATTGGTGAATGCCTGGTGGTTGGCGGAAGCCGCCTTACTGGCGTATGCCGAAAATGAATTTGCTATTCCTCAATACACTAAGACCGGCTTGATCGTGGAAGGCAATCAGCCCTTTAGCAATGGTGGAAGTACCCAATGCTATGTGACCCATAACCAGGACCTTGTGATTGTGGCCTTTCGCGGCACGCAGGTGCTGAAGCCGGTAGGAGGTCAGCTCCCTGGGGAGATCTGGCGTCAGGTAGTCAAGGATTTGTGGACGGACGGCAATTTTCGGTTAATCGTATCTGGTCAAGGTGGGTCTGTGCATGAGGGCTTTAAAAAGGCATTGGACGAAGTGTGGGAACCCCTCAAGGCGTATTTAAATGGATTGAAAGAGGAAAAGCCAAATCGAACTTTTTGGTTTACCGGCCATAGTCTTGGCGCGGCTCTGGCGACATTAGCTGCCGACCGCTATGGAGATGTGCAAGGGCTCTACACCTTTGGGTCTCCGTTGGTAGGGGATGAGAGCTTTGCGAGGGATTTCTATGTCAGTGGGTATCGATTTGTGAACAATAATGATGTGATTGCTCGAATACCACTTTGGGGTCCCAATGCGTTGAACTTGATGAAGTGGGGTCGTTATGAACATGTCGGTCTCCTTAAATACATCGATGAAACGGGTAAGCTTTTCGACAATCCCTCCATGCTGGAAAGGGTACAGCGTGGTGTGGCAGGCCAGGTTCAACTTCTTCGTGAGGTGATGAGTCAATGGTCCAATGGCGAGTTTAGTGACATACCCATTGATTTTTTCAATGATCACGCTCCCCTGTATTATGCCCTTCATATATGGAATTGTTATGAGCAGGAACTCCAAGGTGTCTAGAAGTATATTTGCCCCAGATTTCCAATCGGCTATACAAGCCAGGGTAGCTGCGGGGAAAGTCCGTTCATTTGGGCAGGAACAGCCTGACCGTTTGGAAATACCGCGAAAATAAGGGTGAAAGCCGGTGGGAAATTCGGATTTGGATACTGTTTTTCCGGCGTGTTTCCACCCTGTTTTTTCGTTCCAGGAAGGGATGGCTTTTTCGTAGAACCCTGAAAATGTTAAAGAAAAAGACCTTCTCGCCTCAATGGCTCAGTGCCAGGCTTATATTTCTGTCAAATTTTCCGTTCCCTCTTACTGAAATTGTCTATCTTCTTCCCTTCTCTTGTGCTAGTTTGAATGAACTTAACGCCTAGGGCTTGGCGATGAGCAATCAAATTACCAAAGCCCGTAACCGGTGTTGTTTTGCCCGAGAGATTACTCGAAAAGTGTCTGTCCACTGTCGCATGAATGCAGCGTCCGCGGCCTACTCCTTCTCCAGGTTTTACCCTTTCTCGAGCCTAAGACAATATCATTTTTCAAAAGGAGGACCCCCATGGGTTCAAAATTGTATGTAGGTGGTTTGCCGTATTCCGCGACTCAAGCAGAATTAACCGACTTGTTTTCGGCACACGGCACGGTCGAGTCAGCCAATGTTATCAGCGATAAGTTCACCGGCCAATCGCGCGGGTTCGGATTTGTCGAAATGTCTTCGGGAGAGGAAGCGCAAGCCGCAATTTCAGCCCTGAATTCTACCGAGTTTGGTGGCCGCACATTGACGGTCAACGAAGCTAAACCCCAAGCTCCACGCACGGGTGGTGGAGGGTATGGCGGCGGCGGTGGAGATTTTGGCGGCGATAAACGTCGCAGCCGATTCTAACCAGAACACCGATACGTTTCATAAAAGGGAGAGGTCAATACGATCTCTCCCTTTTTTTGTCAAAATTCAGCAGTTGAAATGTATGGTCTAATCCAAATGTGCCACATTGGACCTGTGGAGCGTGGATCGCCTAAAAAATGGATAGTATAATGCCCCGCCCGACATTTAGCCCATTTTTTTATAGGACAGGGCTTGGATCGAGTGCATGGATTTGAACTGAATGAAGTAATGAAGTGTTGATACAAGGCCGTATTCGAGCCCCGCTGGTACTAATATCCGCAATGACCATGCAAAATCGGTTGCATGTATGAACAATGCCCCATCGCCACCGTCTGTCAACATGAAGGTCATGACTCCCTTCCCACCCAAAATGCCCCAGGTGTCTGTCCTCCCGTATGCCGTTGCGATCTTTCTCAGTGCCTTTTTGCTGTTTCAATTAGAGCCCATCATCGCCCGGTATATTCTTCCCTGGTTTGGAGGCACCCCGGCGGTCTGGACGACGTGCATGCTCTTCTTTCAGGTCTTTCTTTTGGTCGGGTATGCCTATGCCCACCTTCTCGCAAGCCACCTATCCCCTCGGCATCAGGCGCTGGTTCACCTGGGTCTGGTGGTGTGTTCTCTGGTCTATCTTCCTATCACCCCAGGGGATGGATGGAAGCCGGATGGCACACAAAATCCGATGGTGGCGATTCTTCTCCTTCTCATGGTGACCATTGGGGTGCCGTTTCTCCTCATCTCGGCTTCCGGCCCTCTCCTGCAGCATTGGTTTAATCGAGTCCATCCCGCTGTGTCACCGTATCGGCTTTTCGCCTTATCGAATCTTGGCTCACTCTTGGGATTGGTCTCCTATCCTTTTTTTATCGAGCCGCAACTGGGGTTGCGCACGCAGACCCTCTTCTGGTCGGGCGGGTACGCCCTGTATGCGGTCATGTGTGCGTGGGGTGCCAGGCCGCTGTTTCGATTAGACACGAAGAGCGGATTCTCAGAAAATCCTGAGTATGGACCAGACAAGAAGCCGGGTCAGCCTGAGAGTCTTCTGACACTTGCTCTCGCAGCTTGCGGGTCGGTGGTCCTCCTCGCAAGCACGAATCAGATTTGCCGGGATATCGCGGTCATCCCTTTTCTTTGGGTTCTCCCGCTGGGCCTCTACCTTATCTCCTTCATTCTGTGTTTCGATCACCCGCGATGGTACGACCGACGGATCTGGGTACCCGTGTTGCTGGTATTGCTCTCCGCGGTTGTCTACCTGCTGCATCAGGAATATGCGGAGACGGAGATCAATATCTACCTCCAGATTTTCATCTATTCGGCTGTCCTTTTTGCCTGCTGCATGGTGTGTCATGGGGAACTGGTTCGCTTGAAGCCTCCCGCCAGGTTTCTCACATCCTTCTATCTCATGGTCGCGTTGGGGGGAGCGTTGGGTGGGGTGTTTGTCAACCTGGTCGCACCCGTTCTTTTTCAAGGATACTGGGAATTTCATTTCGGGCTGGTGGCCACCATGATGCTCCTGGGAATCTGCCTGTTTCGGACAAAGAATCCACTCAGATCGCCACTCATGTTCTGGTCAGAAAGGGTTGTGTTTGTTGGGGGAATTGCCACTCTTGCAGGTTTTCTGGCACTGCATATTCACGAGCAGCAAGCGAGTACCATCCTGACATCGCGTAATTTTTATGGTGTTCTGCGAATAAAGGAGACGGACAAAGGGACGAAGTCCGCCAGCCGTTTCCTCTATCACGGTCGCATCAACCATGGCAGGCAATTCCTGACTCCCCCCCGGCACTCGTACCCCACTGCCTATTACGGACCCTTCAGTGGAATCAGCTTAGCCATCAGCCGTCATCCTCACCAACTGAGGTTGAACACGCTCGAGGACAGAAAAGGGCAAGGGGGCTTGCGGGTTGGGAACATCGGGTTGGGGGTTGGCACCACCGCAGTGTATGCCCGGCCCGGCGATACGTATCGATTTTATGAAATCAATCCTGAGGTGGATCGAATGGCGAGGGAGTACTTCACGTTTCTCAAAGATGCCAAGGGATCACAGCAGGTTGTCCTTGGAGATGGACGTATTTCTCTTGAGCGGGAATTGGAGAAGGGGCATCGACAGCAGTTCGATATTTTAGCGGTGGATGCTTTCAGTGGCGACGGGATTCCGGTGCACCTGCTGACGAGGGAGGCCTTTGCTCTCTACTGGGAGCATTTACAACAAGACGGGATTCTCGCCCTCCATGTCTCGAATCGCCACTTTGACTTCAGCCCCGTGGTGCGGGCTCTGGCCCGAGAGTTTGGAAAACAGGCGCTCTGGATCAAGGACGTGGCTGACCCTGAGAAAGGGAATAGCTATAGTGATTGGATTTTGGTCACGAACAACCAGGCGTTTTTAAAAGACCCCTTCGTCAACTTCCGGATTGCACCCTGGCGATTACTCGAAGAAATTCTCTGGACAGACGACTACAGCAATCTTTTTCAAGTGGTGGCGCCCTGACCTGTCTTCTGGCGTGATTTTACTTGTGCGTGATGATTGCGGGTATATCATGTCTCAGAGCATGCTTCACAGATCCCTTCCGATACCGTAACGGTGCTTCGATCAAATTCTATTTGACCGTACCCTCCACTTCCTATATTTCAGGGAGCCCGGCTTCCAGGCTGAATACATGCTTCTCTGTGAAACCTGTTTTTTCACGAACAAGCTGAGTTATCACATTCTTTTGGAGATGAGGAACGCCGGGACTGCACTCTCCATGTTTTACAGTGTTTTGAGGGCTTTGTTAACCATTCCGACAAAATCTGAAAAATTGTACGGTTTGTTGAGTACGGCCAGAGCTCCCGCCTCATTTGCCTGTTGGTACATCTCGTCGGTGATATTTCCCGAATACAGAATGAAAGGGATGGAGCCGAAATGAGGGTTGGCTTTCACCTGGAGGAGTAAGGCCATGCCGGTCATGACCGGCATGTGGTTATCGGAAACGATGAGATCTATGGTCGGTCCTTGCTCCAACTTAGCCAGGGCGACGGCTCCGTGTTCGGCTTCCTCGCAGGCATACCCATGGTGCTCAAGAAAAAGCTTCATGGCTTTCCGGGCCATCTCATGATCATCAACAAGGAGAATGCGTTTCATGATGGACGACCTGTTCCAGAAAGGTTAAAACCTTTCTATTCTAAATGAAGCAAAGACCGAATATCCTCGATCGGAGCGAGCTTTACCGGAACGGATATACTGTATTCTCTTCTTTCAATAATTTCAAAGGCGGTGTGCTGGAGAGTGGATATGGAAGTTTTATCTTATGGAGATTTCCCACGGATGGGAAAGCTGTCCAAATCTAGCTCTCAAAGCATGTTAAAATTATGGTGACTTTAGCCCAACCTATTAACGTTCTTTTTTTAAAAGGTGGGGAAAGCATCTCGGTTTTCCCATTCTCCTTACGTTTTTTCTGGAGAGGGTGTTAATTATTAATCTGGAAAAATAGTATTTATTCCTTTTCTTGGTCGAGAGTGGTTGAGGAGATTTTTGTAAGGGTTAAACTCACAACCGTATGTGAATGCTGCCTCATAATGTTTGGTGGACCATGCCTGTTCGAGCCGGGCCCAGGGAGATCAGCAAAGGCGGGTCCAAGCACCGTTCGTCAGGGCGGTAATACGTCCACCCAGAGGTTTGCACCACCGCTACGCGATGGCATTCCGGACTATGTGACGCGCAGGTTGATTTTGAGGACATGATTATATTCCGGCAATCTCCTGAATATAGTTTCGTCAATGGGCCAAACCAACCTGAGTCGTCATATCGTCATCGCTCTACCGTATTTCCCTGAAATCTGGCATCAATCCCACCTTCCATTCGGTCACCGTTGGCTTTAAAACATTAGGTTCATAGCCTATACTATCCCGTCGTTGACTGGTGTAACGGGACACAGACAGGCTCGGAAGGCTCTGGACTGGTGCAAACCCAAAGCATAGGAGTCGTGCTGAAGCTCTGACCGGGTGATCTCTATTTTCCTATGACATACACCGCGCAGGAATCACAATGTAATTTCCTTCATATCAAGGGAGATGTTCTCGGCGGCTTGACTGCTGGAGTGGTGACCTTACCCTTGGCCCTGGCCTTTGGGCTTCAGTCCGGACTGGGAGCGGTTTCCGGGCTGTATTGTGCAATCCTGCTGGGAGCCATTGCCATTCTTTTTGGGGGCACGCGCACGCTCATCAGTACTCCAACAGGCCCCATGACGGTGGTGGCCGCGTTGACAATTTCTCAAGCCATCAATTTCTCCGGGAGCTTGGAATTGGCCCTGGGGACGATTATCGGAATATTCATCTTAGCGGGTGTGGTGCAAATCGTCTTCGGCCTCATAAAAATTGGCGGAAATATCAAATATATTCCCTATCCGGTGCTTTCCGGGTTTATGACCGGCATTGGCATTATTCTGATCTTATTTGAAGTGTTTCCGTTAATGGGTTTGTCGGCTCCCTCCACCATCTATGGAGTGTTCACCGGGGGGGCGCAGGCTTTGCGCGACATGAATATACAAGCGCTGGCCCTGGGGGGCCTGACCCTGGTGATTCTGTATGCGGCCCCAAAGGTCAGTACCACAATTCCGGCTGCGCTGATGGCCTTGTTGGTTGGAACCTTCCTCGCACTGGCGACCGGTTTGTCTGTTCCTCTTATTGGGGAGGTGTCCCAGGGCTTGCCTTCCTTGCAACTTGAACGGTTAATGAATGTGGTCATTTCTGAACCGTCCTTTATCATCACCGCCGCATTGACCCTTGGAGCCTTGGGATGCATTGACACCCTCTTGACTGCAGTCATCGTTGACAAAATTACCGAAACCAAGCATCAGAGCAACCGGGAACTAATCGGTCAGGGTATGGGCAATGTGGCATCGGCACTCTTTGGTGGATTACCCGGTGCGGGAACGACCATGTCGTCGATCGTCAATGTGAAAGCCGGCGGTCGTACACGCCTGGCAGGTGTGGTGTCCAGTTTATTTCTCCTGGCTGTGTTATTAGGCTTGGGGAAATATGTGCAATATGTCCCCATTCCCGTTCTGGCGGCCATCCTCATTACTGTCGGTTTAGACATTATCGACTATAAGGGCCTCAAAGAAGTGGTGAAAGTGGATCGGGCTGAAAGCGCCATCCTCTTCATTGTATTATTTCTGACCGTGTTTGTTGATTTGATCACGGCTGTCGGAGCAGGGATGACTCTCTCCGTCTTTGTGTTCATGAAAAAAATGGGGGACATCGGAGAAGAAAAAATTGTCCTGTTTCCCCTTCGGTCGCTAAAAATCCGAAAACCCTGCGACCTGAGAGAAGAATTCGTTTTACCACAGGATTATTTAGATACCGTGTATATCAAAACATTTACAGGTCCGATTTTTTTCGGCTTTTCCCACTTCTTAATCGATAACATTAAAAAATTGCCGTCAGTCAAGATTCTTATTTTTGAGATGAATCGCGTGCCGTATCTCGACCAATCAGCCGCACATGCTCTGGAATTAGTCTTTGAATACATGCAAAAGCGAAAGATTCGAGTCTTGTTGGCCAACATTAACCCTCAACCGTTAGAGATGCTCCGCGCGGTTGATCTGACGCCAAGAATCATTCCAGAACACCATATTTTTGAAGATATTTTTGATTGCGTACGATGGCTGGAGGAAGAGTTTGTCTCAGGCAAAACTACCTTGAATCCACGGGTGATTTAATTCTTGGGAGTCGATTCCAAAATGAAGGTGTCGGCAAGGAAATGACAACACTCACGAACCCCAACCGCATTTTGTAAGGATCGCAGGTACCCTATGCTCAAACCCTTTTTAAACTTTTCCGGTTTTTCGATCCCGACCGTTGGCTATGTCGTTCTGATGGTCGGCGTTGCCCTGGTCATTTCTCTCGTGGATGGCATGTTGCCGTTGGGTGTGTCAATTGGCGAAGCCTATACCATTTTGGTGTTAATGGGCTTCATGGCCAAAGACAAGCGGCTGATCTATGGCGGGGCCATTGCCGGGACGATTCTGACCTTAGAAGGGGCGTTTATTTCCGATCCGGGCGTGGCCTTATGGATGGCAGAAATCAATCGGGCGCTTTCTATCTTCGTCATCTGGCTGGTCGCCGTGTTTGCCCTAGGACAGTTGCGGTTTATCGAAGAGCAGAAGGAATCGGAAAAAATGAAAATGGCCTATGAACTCTTGAAACAGGAAACGACTTTTCTGAAATTAAATCAGGAGATTGCCGTCTTATCCAATACCAATGACCCGGTGGAGGATGCGTTAAAAGGTGCCATGAAAATCATTTGCGACTATACGGGGTGGCCGGTCGCACATCTCTATATTCGTGACGGCGATAAGGATCTCTTGAATCCAAGCAAAATTTGGATTTTGAGGGACTGGGGGAAATTCGAGACGTTTCGACAGGTGACAGAATCGACGAAATTTTCTCCTGGAGAGGGGTTGCCAGGTCGGGTGTTGGCCAGTGGAAAGGTGGCCTGGATTAAAAATGTGACGAAGGATCCCAATTTCCCTCGCGCCCGCCTTGCCAAGGAAATAGGCGTGAAGGCCGGCTTTGCCTTTCCCATCCTTATTGGACCGAAGGTGGTGGCGGTGATGGAGTTTTTCTCTGAAGAAGCGATGGAGCCGGATGGCAAGCTTCTGGACGTCATGGAAATCATCGGCTACCTGTTGGGTCGCATCTTTGAACGAGATCACGCCGGTCTCAAACGAGGCGAATATGAGGACCACTTGAGACGCCTTTACGGCCGAATCAAAGCGGTGCGGGAACTAGAAGACGTGCCGGGTGGTCACAAGAGAACCGCCGAAGGCATTCATGAAGATTTACGATAAATAGTCTGAATAGTCGAAAAGTGTTCCGTTTTTGCTGCCCTTCAAATGCAAGAAGCTGTCTAGTCCGTTCCGTGCAAAAGTCTCTACAACAGTTGCCTTGATGACATCACGGCATCGCGAATATCAAACTCCCCAACCACAAAATAAGTGAATCCCCCATGACGAGGTGTCGATTCTCTATACATCAGGACGTCGGATGTCTGTGGAAAACGGGGTCATTATTTTAATTGACAATTTATGTCCGTACTTTAGAATGGCGCATTGAAAAATTACCACATGGGTAATGAGCAATAGCCATTAACCTGAAACAGGGGTTCCATCTATTTTCAATAGGGGGTATGTATGCCTGATAAACCGGTTCGTGCCATTGATCCCCTCGGTATCATTGCTCTTGCTGACGTCCTCGTAAATCATGGGCCCCTATACTGTGGATGTGAAGGCAAGCCGGGACCCGGCTGTTCCTGTCAGGACAAGCCGCCTGGGTGTTCATGCGAAGATAAGCCGGGGCCTGGCTGTTCCTGTCAATTGAAGCCGGTCAAAACAGATATTCTTGAGGTGGTGTCCAATCCAATTTTTCGTGAAGTTGTGGCAGGAATGGATATCAAAAAACTCAAGAGCATAGAAGATTTCCTGTCTATTGTGGACGAAATCCGTACAAAAATGAATTCGTCCAGGCTTCCGACTCGCTCCACGGACAAGAAAAAATCCTAATGTCTAAAAGGAGAGTCTCCTATGCCAACAACCTTACTTATGCCGCAGAAACGTAGCAACAGTCGCAGTCATCCTTCAGAGAACTTCATTGAAGAGCGAATAGAAGGAGCAGGAGATATCTTTCTTGTTTCATTTCTCAACGGATACTTGTTTTACAGTCCCCTTTCGAATTTCAGCATGATTCTTGACGAATTTGGCGCATCGACCGTCAGAAAATATTTTCGTCATGAGATGCTCTTACCAAAGGAGCAATCTCTGATCGATGGCCTCGTCAAACGCCAGGTGTTCAAGATTCCCGAGACGCCACAGCGGTCCCTGGTCAAGCCCAGCACACGATGGGCCCCAACCAGCGCGACCTTCTCCAACACTCAGAAGTGCACCTTGCGGTGCACGTATTGTTATGCGGAAGGTGGGAGGTTGGAAGATCTAGATATACCCTTGCCCGTAGCGAAAGGGGCAATCGATTTAATTGTTCAGAATGCACACGTGCAAAATGTGGATCCGTCCATCAGGTTTTTAGGAGAAGGGGAAGCCACGGCCAGTTGGGGTATATTTCGGGAAATTATTGAATACTACAAAGAACAGTGCAGGGTCCATCATTTCAAGCCCTCCGTATCGTTGAGCACGAATGGTGTGTTTGCCCAATCCCGGCTGGATTACATTGCAGAAAACTGCACTCATCTGACCTTCTCCTTGGACGGTGTGCGAGAAGTGCATGATGAGCATCGGGTCCTGCCGAATGGCGGGGGTTCGTTCGATCGCATTATTGCCATCATGAAGGGGCTTGAGATGCGTGGGAGGACCTACGATATCCGATCGACGGTGACAGTCGCAGGGAGTTCGACATTGTCGGAATTTGTTGCGTTTGTCGGGGAGAACCTCCAATGCAAAAGTCTCCACTTCGAACCGGTGTTCGATGCCACAAAAGTGACAAACCTGAAGGACCAGATTGGACATCTTGATGGGCAGATATTCGTTGAGAACTTCCGCACCGCAAGACAAGTGGCTGCAGGATTTGGTATTCAACTGCACTATTCAGCGGCTTCTCTGAAACACCGGGAGACGTTTTGTGGTGCCAGTGATGCGAGCAACTTCCTGGTCACCTCGCGTGGAATTGTGACTTCATGTAACGAAGTTCTTCAACCTACGGATCCTCGATCCAGGTTGTTCCAATATGGAGCGTGGAATCAGGAGGATGGTGAATTCGTTCTGGATCATGAAGCGATTGATCGTTTAGGGAAACTTAATGTTCATGACATGCCGAAGTGCCAGGGGTGTATCGCAAAATATAATTGTGCAGGAGACTGCTATGCCAAGAGTGCCTCCTCGACCGGCGACCCGGCTTCGGCAGGATACACGGAACGGTGTCATATCACCCGGGAATTGCTCAAAGATAACCTGCTCCTTGCGCTCATTTTTAAAATGGCTGGTGTTAATGCGGGTGGGTCAGTCCAACATGCTTGTCCCATGTAATTTTTAAAACGCGGATATTATGTTCCAGAGGTGTTATTTGGGGACAGACAGGCCTAACCGGAATGCGGCAGGATAAAGTAATAGTATACAGCAAATTCTGATTCCCCCCGTTACAATACCCTTCTGTGATCAGAGGTTGGAGTTTCAGCTGCAGAATGGCCAGAATTGATACCAGTGTCGACACCTGAACCGATGTTCGCATTGGCGTAACTGAGCGCCGTATTGCCTGGCTTGGCGATCCACACGATTCGCGATGCGCACGACCTTCGGTTTACGCTTGTAGCTCCCACGCCGATAGCCGCCGCGACCTTCATGGTAAGCCAAATAGAGGCGCTTGGGGTCCCATTTGGATATGCCAAGCTCTCTGCTGGTTTTGTGGTTGTACCAGCCGATGAAGTCCAGGGCGTCCTCCATGTTTGAGCGGCTATTGAAGAACCCACCGGCCTCATCCTCATACTCCTCCCATGTTTCATCTTTAGCTTGGGCATAGCCTTCCGCCGACGATTGGGGTCCGAGTGGAATGAACAGGAACCAATCCCATGGGGGCGTCGCGTCGTGGCGAAACGCCGACTCCTGTTTGACGAAAGCCATGAGAATGTGGGGTGGGGTGCCCCATTTTTCCTGGGATTCTTTGGCCGCATCGTACCATTCGGGGTATTGGTCGAAAATTGTGCACAGATTCTCCTGATGTCTGGGGGGCATTGATGCGCATCCCGCTAACAGTACGATGGCTATCGCCAAAAATTTTATGCACTGGATAGAATATCTTTCAGTAACTGTTCTGTTCAAAACCATCAGCCATCCATCCATGTTTCTTTATTTCACGGGATCTTTCTCCTCCCTGGCGAGGCTGATTGCACCCAGATTCCAGTAAGCAAGGCCGATTCCAAGATACAGAATTAACATCATGGATTCCATCCAAGAGTACCGCCGGGTACGGACGACATTGCGAAATACCTGCAGCCGTTCCTTATTACTTAACGGTTCTTGCTCCACAATAAGTCTATGGCTTCTTCTGCTACGCCCATAAATGAAAAATTTTTGGTACAGATTCCTTGGAGTTTCAATTTCCAAATGCCGGACTCGAATCTGTGGGCAATACCGGACGACCTCACAAGTATACTTATTGACAGATTGTCGAACAAAAACCGTGTCGCTTCCCCTGGCTCGCTCTACGAAGGGACCCAGGTCGTCAAACAAGTGTTTTTTTACGGCCATATTGTTCGTATGCCCGTAATAGAGTTCTTTTTTTCTGCTATTGAACACGTAATGATGCTTTTCATCCTCGTAAGCTGCAAACATCGACAGCACATGAGAGTCCCCGCCATATTCTCTCTGACCGAGAACAATGCTGAGGTTTGGTTGCTCTATTGCCATCATGATTTGGTGCAGCCAATCGTGAGCGGGGACACAATCCGCATCGATAAAGGCCAGGACTTCGCCCTTCGCTTCCTGTAGCCCTCGATTCCTGGCCGCATACGCGCCTTGTTTCGGTTCTGTCAGCAACCGAATGCCGGGATATTGTCTCGCCGTTTCCGCAGAGGAATCCGTAGAGTTATTATCGATCAGGATCAGTTCGTAGGCCTCTCGTGGTAAGCTTTGCTGAAGTAATCCTTCGACACATCTCTGGATATACCGTTCCGAATTATAAAAGGGTACGATGACGGAAACCTGGATCATAATTGGACCATGCGCGACAGTCTTTGCACGGGACATGACCCTGTCGTTACTCGCATTCTCCCTCCTGTTGCCCGCGTTTGTGAGGCTGGTTCATATGACGAAGCATCAAGGTTACCGTCGTCTGTATGTCATGGTGTTTTTCGACCAAGGCGCGAGCCTGTTGAACCAGGCGATTTCGAAGAGCCGGGTCTTCCCCAAGCCGCATAATTGCTGCAGCCAACGCATGTGGATCATTGGAAGCCACCAATGAACCTGTTTCTCCATCCCGCACGAGCTCTGGTATTCCTCCAATGGGGCAACTGATCACGGAGCGCCCGACGGCCATGGCCTCCATAAAAACAGTCGGGATCCCATCCATATTCCCTGTGCCATCTTTGCGGCATGGCATGACAACAAGATGACTCTTCGTCATTTGCTCCAACACTTCGTCCTGTGTGATGGGACCTCCAAGCGAAACCTTGTCAAGTAAGTCCAATTCGGAAATTTGCTGCTCCAACACTGGTTGTAACGGGCCATTGCCATATAAGCGCAAATAGAATCTGAAGTTATTCTCACACAGAATCTTGCAGGCATCCAGGAGCGTATCCAAGCCTTTCTTTTCAACATAACTGGCCACGCATAACAGCTGAAGAACTCCATGGTGAGGAGGAGCAGGTCTCCGCGTAAACAATGTCAACGGGATACCCACATGAACAAGGTGTATGTGGGAACAATCAGGTGCCATCCGGCGGAGGAGGCGAATCCCATCTTCGCTAATGGCAAACACCTGGGTTGCATGGCGAATCTTCCATCTGAGGGTGTCGTTACGCAGTTTAAGGGAGGTACAGTAAATATCGTAAGCATGGGCGGTGAATGAGAAAGGAATCTCACTGACACGTCCCGCAATACCGGCGCAGGTGGCTGACCGGGTGGCAAACGGTGCATGGATCCGATCTACGTTCATCTTTCTCAGGCGCCAGGCCGTGGCCAGCGCTTTGGGCGTCCATATAATATTACTGATATGCGCATAAGGATTTAGCCCTGCAGCCCAATGAAGGGCAGCAAGAGTTTTCAAGACGCGCCAGGGACGCCTCAGGAGCATTAGAAGGGCTAAGCCTGCGACTTGGAGGTCAAACGGAGGGTCAGGCAGGACGGCTTCGGGTTTCACATGCTCAGCTCTTCCATAATGAGTAAGAGAGGGCCCGCCTGAATAAAGAGGCGCCAGAATTATTTGATGGCCTGCACGCTGAATCTCTACCATTTCATTGATCGTAAAGGTCGTGACCCATGAGCAGGAATCAATAACATATGCCATTCGCATCGCAACCCTACCTGACTTTCTTTGGCTAATAGAGAAATCCGTTTAAGCTGCCATTACGAGAGACTACCACCGTCTTCCTGGTATCCCAATACTTCACGGTCCATTCCACACGCAGCCTTCTACCATTAGCGAGGTGTGGTTTGATATTCCACTTTTTTTCAATTAAGGTCTGTAGGCAAACTCAGTCATACGAGCCGGATCTGAACCATCGTATTGAAAAATTCGTGACAACTTCAAACCTCTTCTCGTTGCATGGTGTAGAAATACCGCGGTTGGATTTCTGAGGAGTATTCAGGTGGAAAAACCCCAAAAAGTTGTGTTGCTGGGTATTGATGCGGGATCGAGAGATTTATTCAAACGATGGGCGCAGGATGGAACTCTGCCGACCCTGCAAGCCCTTTTCGCAAAAAGTTTGGTGGGAGCCACTATGAGCACCCCTGGGCTTTTTGTCGGTTCGACGTGGCCCACATGGTATACCGGCGTCAACCCGGGTAAGCACGGGATTCATTCCCTACATCAGCTTCAGTCGGGAACATATGAGCTGCATCCAACGTATGCAGGAGAGAGCGTTAAACGTGAACCTTTTTGGAACCATCTAAGCCGGGCAGGGCGAAGGGTCGCCATCCTTGATATTCCTCTGACTGCCCTGTCCCACAATCTCAACGGGATTCAATTGGTTGAATATGGCGCACACGATGCGCATTCCGGTTTTATGACATGGCCACCCTCGCTGGCTGCTGAGGTGGAACAACGCTTTGGTTCACCGTGGTCTCATCCTATCCAGGGAGACTGTGATGCAAAACGGGATGCGGCGGGGGTCGCGGCCTTTCGGGATACTCTTATAAAAGGGGTTGCCAGAAAGACTGCGGTCACGAAACATTTTCTGCAACAAAATAATTGGGATTTGTTTGCCCAGGTTTTCACCGAAAGTCACTGTATCGGTCATCAGTGCTGGCATGTACACGATCCCACCCATCAATGGCATGATGCAGATCTTGCCAGGAACGTTGGGGATCCGATCAAGGATGTCTATAAAGCCATCGACACGGCCATTGGAGAAATTCTCAAGGATATTGACGAAGAAACCACGGTGATCGTTTTTGTCAGCCATGGTATGGGGCAGACGAACATCCCATATGGCTTCTTGGAAAAATTCCTGCTTCAGTTAAAGGTGGCTGTGCCGCCAAAAATCCCGGCGAACAATGTCACAGGCCCTCTTCTTCAACGAAGATCACTCGCCTTCCTGTACCGAATGTGGCAGAAGATTCCGTCGGACGTTCAGAAATTCCTTGCGCCCATAATATATCCTCTTTCTCATAAACTGTCCTCAGATTCTGGCCCACTGGTGGATCGAGCGGGGAGTAAGTGCTTTTCTATTCATGACACGCCTTCCCATGCCGGGATCAGAGTGAATCTGCTTGGCCGGGAACCCGAAGGCAAGGTCCAGCCGGGGCTGGAATTTCAACAATTTTGTATGGAGCTCGAAAAGGATTTGTTAGGGATCATCAACGTCAAGACAGGAAAGCCGGTGATCCAGCGAATTATTCGCACAGCCGATTATTATTCCGGTGAGAACCTTGCTCATCTGCCCGATCTCCTGGTGGAATGGTATGAAGAAGATCCTATTCCAGCTGTCTTTTCAGAAAAATTCGGGAAAATCTCGACAAATTTCTGGCATCCTCGTACAGGGCATCATCGCGCGGGCGGCATGTTCCTGGCTTTCGGACCATCTATTCATCCGGGAACTGTAGATCGAACGGTGTCCCTTATGGATTATGCCCCCACGATTGCACAGTTGCTCAATGTCTCCCTTCCTGATGTGGATGGCCGGCCGATTGATGAACTTCTTATGCCCCTTCACACTTCCCAAGCATCTTCCCGCCGAGATACCTGAATACAACGCCATAAAGCCAAGGAATGTTCTTCCATCTCGCAGTCTCCTCTTGTTTTGGACATTCTTGAGCTAGCCATGGGTCCGTTTGTCGGAGTGGCTCGATTAGGTGGTTAACAGGTAGGTTTTTCCTCTTCTGTGCTTGCGGTGGCTATGTCAAATAGTCAAGAATTTCATGACACACGAATTAATAGAAGGGACTTTGTGCTTCCTCATTCTGTCCTCATTGATGAAAACACCATTGAGACGCGGGTTGGCGAATTAGCCAAACTGATCGCAACCGATTTGCCGACCAGACGGCCCATCCTGCTTGGATTGTTGACAGGAAGCTTTGTCTTCCTGGCTGATCTCGTGCGACACCTTTCACGCCATGGTATTGAGCCACAAGTCGAATTTTTGAAAGTTTCGCACTATGGTGGCAGCAGGGATGCCAGCAGGTCAGTCAGCTTTATCAGGGAGGAACTTCCCCATATTAAAGATGAAGTGGTCTTGGTCGTCGATGATATTTTCGATTCGGGTTTCTCGTTGCACGCGGTGAAGGAACATCTGAAACAACAAAAGCCGGCCTGGGTTCGTTTCTGTACCCTATTGAATAAGCCAAGCGGCCATCAGGTGGCTCTCAAGGTAGACTACGTCGGATTTGAGATCCCGGATGTGTGGGTAATCGGGTATGGCTTGGACCTAGGGGGTGAGGGTCGGGCTTTACCTTATTTAGCGGCAGTTGAGCGGGAAGGCCGGGAAGACCCCCAATAGGGTGTTGAAAAGGATCATACGAAAATTACGGTTCGAGCCCTTTTCCGGTCCTCTCCTTGTCATCCTGAGAGAAACGAAGGATCTGAGCCCAGCCTAACCACGGCATGTCTCAGGCAAATGCTTGTGTCTGCCCTGAACGGAATCGAGGGGCTCAGCATGACCATTTTGTTGAGGGTGTCTCCCACCTAATTTTTTGTCATCATCAGACGTTCAATGGACCTCCATCAGGATTCATCTTCTCAGAATGATGAGCGCTGTAGGACGGAGATCCTATATTCTGTATGATCTCAAAACTGCCAATGCTACAGGCTTGCGGCATGGTCCTGAATTTTACCAATAAGTTTTTCCTTTTCAGTGTCTGACAGGAAGCTGGCCTTCACGCCATTCTTCGCCAATTGAAGAATATCGGTTGGCTGGAGATTCAGCGCACGCTGGGCGGCAAGATAATTGTCGGTAATGTACCCCCCAAAGTAGGCGGGGTCATCGGAATGGATCGACACGCATAAACCTTTTTGGAGAAGCACCTTTAAATTATGATGACCCAGTGAGGGGAACACTTTGAGTTTCACATTCGAGAGAGGGCAAACCGTGAGAGGAATTTGAGTGTGAACCAGATGCTGAACGAGGGATTCATCCTCAATACAACGAATGCCGTGGTCGATGCGGACGACTTTGAGTAGCTCGAGGGCCTGCCAAATATATTCCGGAGGACCTTCTTCTCCGGCGTGAGCCACGGTCAGCAATCCTTCAGTCCGTGCGTGATCGAAGACGTCCTGAAAAAGCTCCGGAAGACGCCCCTTCTCGGAAGAATCCAGCCCCACAGCCGATACCCAGTCTCGATAATCCAGGATCTTTTCCAGCGTCTGTCTGGCAGAATCGGGAGGGAGATCGCGAAGAAAACAGGGAATCAGTTTGGAGGAGACTTGCAACTCGGTGCGAGCTTGCTCAAGGGCGGTGTGAATACCTGAAATGACGTTGTGAAGGTCTACCCCCCGATTCATATGCGCCTGGGGGTCAAAAAAGATTTCCACGTGGCGGACATGTTCCTTCACCACGCGTGTGAGGTAGGCCCAGGTCAGATCAAAAAAATCACGTTCCTGTCGTAAGACCTGCGAGCCTTCATAGTAAATATTTAAGAATGACTGCAGATCTTGAAAGTTGTAAGCCTGCTTCAGGTCCTCACTTGTCGCAAAGGAAAGAGAGAGGCTGTTACGCTTCGCGAGATCGAACATCAAATCCGGTTCGAGGGTCCCTTCGATATGAAGGTGAAGTTCGACTTTGGGAAGATCAAGAATCCATTGTTCAAGTTCGTTCTGGTTCATGGATTAACCTGAGATTGGAGTTTGTCCATTCTGAAAAAATGATATTCCCAAATTACCACACAACATGGGAATTCATACGGTCGCTTGAGATGGGTGGTTTAAAAAGGCCTCGGATCGGTCGGTATCTCTTATGGATTTTGCCCTTCACTATTGGGCCGTTGTTCAATGTCTCCCTTCCTGATTTTGATGGCAAAAAGATTATTGAATTTCTTATGCTCGATCCTTCTCCATCCGCATTTTCTCGCAGAGACACCTAAATTACAGGTCTTTGAGCGGTGTCTCCTGGCCATTAGATTAGGAATTTATTAAAAAAGGGGTTGTAGATGTGGCACGACTGAATGGGTTTTTGACCCTCATTCCGAGTGTTCGACTAAACCTGCCCAGTCATTGTCCCTTCCCTTGAGTGGGAGGAGCTATCTGACTGTTGTACCCGGAGCCGGGTTGGTAATGGATTTCTCCACGATTTAATGCTCCCTGGTAGCCACCGGAATACTGCCATTCCTCCAGAACGGGTTCTCCATATTCCGTCACGTAGGGAGCTTGAGCTTTCCGTTGAATGTAGGTCGGCCCTCCGTAATCATAGTCAAAGGTACTATAGCCATTATACTGGGGGTTGGGAACGTATTCGTACCCTGGCTGTGGCGGATTATAGCCGGGCGGGGAATAGCCCTGTTTGGGAACCACGGGGGATTGTTGCGTTGCGGGAGAGGCCGCGTCTTCCGCTTGTCCACTGCCCCAAAAGAGCATCGAGGCACAGGCCATTATGAGAGAAACTACCTTCGGCAAGGAAAAAGAATGCAGAAATCTTTTCACCATCATGATGTTCCTTAATCCATAAGGTTAATAAATGGTTCCTCCGAAACAAATTGAACATGCGGCCTGCTAAAAAAAATCGCATACTGAAAGAGGTGAAGTCAACGACAGGGAAAGACGGGATGCTGGATGTTGTCCCCGTCATTTCCGCATCATGTCTTATAGCTCTGTGGGACTCACAATGTGCTGCCCATCCATACAATAGTTGGAGCCAAGTCTGTTATTGACGAATACCTCAGCTTCGCGGGAAATCGCTTTAGCCTATGCTGATGAGAATGCGATTGGGGCCGTCAGTCAGGAGGGGGTACACGTCGGGGCGTGGGATCCGGACCCCACCAGGGCGATAGGGATTGTGATCGCGTGTAAATCCCATTTCGGTTCCATTGATGGTGACGGATTGGACCGAAGCCGGAGCATCGCCAGCAATGGAGTAGATCACGGTGATGGGTTTTTCATTGATGGCAAAGGTAAAGTGTAATCCGTCCAGTTGTTTGGGTAGGACAGGATCGATGACGACATCGTCATATGACAGCCTCAAGCCCAAAAAATTGCTGACGATTTGATTGATTAAGATCCCGGGTCCGCTGGAGTAGATGCGCCACCCCCCTTTTACCCGAACCTGACCTGCCCGCAGCCCATCCCATAGCTGTTCGGCCTCATACCGATCCCGCACATCCGCATCCGAGCTGCTGAAGTAGGCATTGCTCTGCCGTGTGACCGCATTGGATACCTGATCCTGAATCGTGATTGGCAAAATCTGCAGGATCGCCTCGTAGGCTTTCCGGGCTTGGCCGATTTTGCACATCGCTTCAATATAGCGGATGTGGGCGTGGACATATTGTAATCCGATTTCACGCCCGAAATGGGCCGACTCTTCGGCCCGACGGAACAGCACTCGCACCCCGCCTTGATAGGACACCGGTGTGTTCATAAGGCGGACACCGTCCGGAAAGCTTAGGTGGGACTCGATAAGCCCCAGATGATCCTGCGCTTGCTCAGGAGTAAATAACTCGCCAATGATGCTGCGGGTCATCGGCAGCAGCCGGTAGTGAATCTTCGTGCGCGTATCGCTCGGGTGGATGATGGGTTCTATCCAGCCATCGGAGTGGCGATAGCCAAATCCGCTCACGACCTCATCCGGTAGAAGATGCTTATTGAAATCTGCTTTGATGCGCCGGGCTAACTGCAGCAGCCGTTGTTCGTCGGCATGAAGCCCGGCCTGCCTGAAAGCGGTGCCCAATTGTTGAAACACTTGATAAGTTAAGGCGACCGTCCAGGTGCTGACCATATGCTCGCGCATGGCGGATTGAGCCGGTTGAAGGGTATCGTCCCAATCCCCCGCGCCGTAGGCTGATAACGCCGTACCCGGAATAAAGCGGGATTCGATGGCGTCAATCGTGCGCTGAACATGCCGTAGCAGAGTCGATCTGGTGGAACTGCGAACAAACGTGGGTATCTCAGTATAGGGAAGCTCGATGTCCAGGATGCTGAAATCATTGCTGGCCTCGAGGTACATGGCCAGGGCTTTTAAGGGCCAAAGGATGATGTCACCATGGCTCTCCGGATGCTGGATATTGGCGAACCGGTCAAACATAAACCATTGTGGCCAATCAGCCGTCTTCTCGTATTGCTGGGCAAAGACCGTCACCAAGATCTGTTTGGCTTCAGTATGGTGTCGGGTGCCCAACAGGAGTTCGAACGGGCCCTGGCAGACATCGCGGACACCCCATGCGGCACCGGAAAATTGTTCGAGACCATGGGGGATCGTGAGGTGCACCATGGCATTGTGGAGGTACCAGTAAAAGATGTCATTGAGTTTGTCACACAGCGGATTCGTATTGGGAAGTGAAAGGTGAAATTGTCTTCCGAGTGATTGCCAAAATGACCAGCCGGCCTGTTGGTCCTGTTGCAAATGAGCCGGCTGCGCTTGATATTTCTTGCATAATGTCTTTGCCTGCCCGGCGTTAACGATGGAACCTGTGATCGCCAACGAAAACGTCTTCACCGGTTTAGTACGAAAGGTGAGATAGGCTAACCCACGGGACTGTTGATCGGTAAATAATTCGTCATCTGTTCCGATGTGCTCGACCTTGGCTGGTTCCGACGTGGTGATATAAAAGATGGTATCCGGATATCGTTGGGCCATCTCCGTATCGGCATGCGGCCGTAAGGTGGCGGTGGCTGACCCCGCATCAATATCAATATGGCCTTGATGATCCAGTTCATGGTTACCCAGAACCAGATTGCCGAGTATGACAAAAGTCTCGGGCTGATCGGATTCGATACTCACAAACGCGGCGGCCTCTTCGGGGCTGACCCAGGCATCGACCACAATCCATCCCTGATCGGTCTTGTAGCGCCATCGGCAGGAGTGCAGGCCGATCTCATAACACGACGGCATCCCGAGAAGATGATACGTGGCGCCTCGATTGATGAAAATGCGCAGGCCGCTCGTTTTGAAGATGTTGAAGTGAGTTCTCGTAATAGACAACAGTTTGTTAAACGACGTGTTGCCAATGGTGAGATGGGAGTGAAAGACGCCGGCCATATGCGTGGTGGAACTCAGTCCATCGTCCTGCGGAATCCTGGCGTTCCCGCTGCGCAAAATATGGCCGTGGGAGCGTTCGACGAGGAGTTCTTTAGCTTGTAACACCACATGGGTGGCATCCGCATAGAAAAACGACAACAACGTTCCGTTCTGGACTTCCTCATGGCGTCGTCGATCCGGGTAGAGGTTTTGGACCTCGTCGTCGGTTAAATCCTGGCCGGACAACATCGTAAGGTTGTGCAAGATGGTCTGGGTGGCCGGTTGGGACGTGAACACGCGATGGGGTGGTTGATCTTGTAGTCGTTCGATATGATTTATCGCGGGAGAAATGCGGTTGGCGTCAGTGGTTTGGGTGGGCTCCGGATGGTGGGGAAGATATTCAGCAAAAAACGTGACCGATCGGGACTCGCCGGGACCAATACGAAGGATATCTGATTGCAGACCGCAGAATGCCATTTCATATTGCTGTTTGACACTCGCGAGGCAATCCTGGGTCAGTCCAACAGGGATATTAGTCTCTTTATACCCCAATCCATAAAATGGGAGCCCATCTGTCACGAAGCCTCTGGTATGGGTGGTACATCCCTGCATCAACCAGGGATGTTGATCTCCGCAGGCCTGATTCTGGCGTGAACAGACGACAGGTCCGTAGAGGTCGTGAGTCAGAACATGGTGGTCAATGTAGTGGCTGCAATAGGCTTCATTGTTCCGGACCGCCCCTTCGTGAGCCAGGCCGATATCCTGGGTATAGATCACATCGCAGAGACGATCCGTCGAGGCGGCGTTGAGAATATCGATAGTCCAAAACCACAGCGTGGCTTCCGGGTGGAGCGTCAGTGAACAGGTATACGCCAGATCCTGCCAGTGCCCTTGCCATCTAGCTTGGTTGGGAGCATGCGCGAATGAGCTGGGTGATGAGGGTCCGATCAGCGGGATGAACGTGATTAAATCAGCTGTGCGGAGGCGTAAATAGATATTGTTCAATGATCCTTCAAGCGGGTTGCCCAGTATTTGATTAATCATCACATCATCACGCATCGCGCGGAATAACCCGCCATTCGGAAAAAATTCAAAGACAAGGCCGCTTGAATTGGCTAACTCAATCGTTTCAAGCTCGTACCGTGATCGAAATGTCGACATAGTGTCTCCCGATGGTTCTGTCACAAACAGGATTTCCAATCGAAAAGGATTGGATCATACAGAATATAAGGTTCCTCGCTCTTTTAGGTGATTCACTGAAATGCTCGTTTCCCATGATTTGACGCCTGCCGTCTGGCCTAATGAAGGGACGCTCTCATCCCCCGGCGGGCCTTGTTTGAGCAAAGCGAGTTGGTCCGCCCTCCGCAAGTTGGCGGCCGTCCTCTCTAATGCTGCCAGACGGGGCGTCAATGGTTTTGGGGCCTTTTGCCGAAACAAAAGGGCCTCGCCTGCCGGGGCGAAACCCGGCAACGCAGAATATCACCTGAGACATGAGAGATGCCGGTACCAGTGCGAGGTGTTCACCTGCCAGCGATTTTTAACTGGTAACCCTCAAGATGTATTCCCGATATGCATCATCAAGCTGTAAGGCCAGAACCATAAATTCTGAATGATCCAAAGAATCGCGCTGACTTTGATGATTAGTCGGCGAGGGCGTAGGATATCTCAGCGGGAGATTACTTGTCTCACACCAATGGCTTCATCGGCCCTTACCTGATCATCGCTAGCACTTCCATGCCCGCTACCGTCTGATGTCGCCAACGTTTCCACTTCCATATTCAAGTACTTCTGAATACACAGAAAGCCCAAGGGGAATGAAGGCGCGACTTTATCTCCACATTACATCCCTCATGCTGTTCTGGTGCAAAGATCTGCAAAGCTCTACAAAACGGCATAGACTGAGGGCATTGTTGTGGCTATAATTATAGCTACCAAATAGGGAGGGAAGTATGAAAATAGCCAGTGTAAAGGAAGTGAAAGATAACTTATCACAGTTTCTGAAGAAAGCTGAGCAAGAGGATGTCGTGATTACCAAAAATGGGCGACCTACTGCCATTCTTCACCATCTTGGAGAAGATGAACTGGAGGATTATCTTCTGGAACATGATCCCAAATTCAAGCAAAAAGTCGAAAAACGCTGGAAAGACTATCTCAAGAATGGTGGTGTCTCTATGGGGACATTGCGTAAGGAATTGGGCGGGTGAGCGAAGGTGATGAGCTGTTTACCATTGAATTTGCCAAGGAAGCCGAACGCGAAATTAGGGAATTGCCGGCGGCAGACGCGAGGATGATTCTTCAGAAAATTGAAAGTCTCCTCACGGCTAAGCCGTTTAAGGGGAACAAAACTCGAATCAAACGGCTCGTGGGTTTTGTCCCGCCGTTGTATCGGTTGCGAGTCGGAGACTACCGGGCTTACTACCGTATTGTTAGGCAGCAAGTTGTGGTCCTGACCGTTTTGCACAAAAAGGACAGCGAACGGTGGCTAAAACGTCGCAGTTGATTTCAATGCCCAAGATACTCAGAGTGCGAACCCCTTTACAGCGAAGTTTTATTTGGTTTCCGACTTGCGGAACGATGCTCCTGATTGGCCGCGCATGCCTTGCGACGGCATTACTCGTGATATTGGCCGGCTTAGGTCAATCGGTTTATGCCGCAGGCGGAGGTCAGCCGGAGTTTCAGCGCATTTCGACGCAGTACATCGCCGCATTGGGTGATCCGGATGCAACCTCCGGGACTGGCGCGGAGTCGTGGGGTCTCTGGCCTCTGGATCCGGGTCCTCGGGGAGTGCGGTTGAGCAATTTGGAGCAGTTGGAGGAGGCGGGGGGTGTTGCCCCGGCACGCTGGCAATTTGACCAGACCGACTGGTGGCTGGAGGAACACGGCCTCATTATGGAGCAGCCGACATTTCCGATCCCTCCCGGCAAATACCTGGTCACGGGTGACCGCGAGGTCACGACCGTGCTGACCATTCATCCCCCTGATAAGAATGGAAATAGCCGCTGGGAGCTCGATGACCAGGCGACGCTCCATGACGTGACGCACCTGAGGTGCCGCTCCGCCCGCTATACACCGACGTCCGGTGATGTTTCGTGTTCTCCGGCAAACGTGCAGCAGACGGCGTTTCCGGTCACTCCAGGTGGGGTGATGCCTCCAGTCAAAGGTTGCCAGAAGCAAGACTATGCGGTTCTCATCGTCACAGCTGTGGCGGTGGAAAACAAAGGCCCGTGACGCTGGCAGGATTCATAGCGTATACCGAGAATTCTCCCACCAAATGCATGCGGTGAGTTAAACCATTCATTACGCTTGCGGTCTGCCGCTTGTGCGTTGCGTGATGCGGCGGTAACCACTCCCAACCCAAAGCAGGACCAAGCATGGGTGTAAAATCGTGGATGTGAGTTTTTACAGGACCAAAACGCAAGACAAGGGAGATATTTCCCCGACTTCAGATATTTTAACCGTAGCCAGATTGATTAAGGCCTTGGATTGGCAATCTTGTGGTCTGAAATAAATTCGGCCATTAGGGCATTTCCATCGGTCTGAAATTGCTCAAAATCTACCGCTTTAACCACCGACACCTTTCTTCGGATCCACGTATCCGTCGTAAATAACAGCCCGTTTCTTTTGATCTGCACTGGTTCCGACAATCGCATGGAGGCTTCATAGATGCGGAGATGAGGACATGCTGTTTGCGCGGGCCACATTTCAAAACTCAAAAGCAGTCGTTTGTTTATGGTCCCTGAATGGCTCTGGCTCAAGGACAATCCGGCGTCCGGATTCTGACTTTGGGCAAAACTCTTAAATTGCCTTTTGTATTGTTCTGTCCAAGCAGCATATTTAACACGATCCATGTTAAACGCTTCTAACGGACCTCGGCCGCCCACAGTAAACTCTAGGTGTTCAAGTTGCAGCCCTTCTAAACTGGCCTGATCGGTTGGGACATGTGGGCATGGAGAGGATGGTTGATTTTCTCCCGCTAATGGTCCGGTGGGAGAATTCGTGTAATATTCCGGGTAGGCGGCACGACTGAGCCGATTATACCCAATAAACTTTTCGATGAATTCTTTCCCAAACGCCTCTATCACTTTGAGGGCATCCCTCTTTTCTATTGTATGGGCTGGTGCCTCCGAGGACCAGGTTAGAGCTTGAACTTGAATGGGACGGGGCTTCCTCTCCACCAAAACCGCCGAAGTCAACGTTATCATGGGTTCATAAAGCAACGCGTCAGGACATAATGCTCCGATTGGTTCCGCCATCAGGTGAAGCTGCAACGTTGACCGGTGGTGAGCCAGCGGTTTCGCTGCAAGCGGGGAGAATGCATACTGAGTAAAAAGGTCACGCGCTTGGACCACTAAACGATCTTTCAGTTCAGGAGGGGAGACCACCTCCAAGTACACGGTGTCCAGGTCCAGCCCCACCGTCGTTGGGATATCATTTGCCTTCCCTTGTGGAGGGTAGACAAGTCCGCCCAACCCCCAACACAACAGCGCGATGAGAAATACACGATAAAGGTCCATGTCGTCAGCCTTCCGCCCAGAATCTATGTGAAACACGGGCGAGGTTTATAGTGTCCACAATAGGCGTGGGCCTCTCGTAATCCTTTTAACAGGTCCTACCGACAATGCAAGCTATGTTGTACTGTTTGGAAGTAGAGGAAGTGATTCGGAGGCGGGGACTGGGTCATAACTTGACCAGGAAATCCTCAACCTTGTCCCACAGTTCATTTTCCTCATTCCACAGATTCAAAGTCTCACCTTTCATGGCCAAGTTATCTCTGCTTTTATTTCACTTTCCAATCAACCGAAAAGAAATCAGAAGAATCGAGGGCTGTGGGTAATCGAGAAGACTAATGGAAGAACGGATACAAAGTCATTCAGTCAATGCGTGGGATCCATGGTTCATTCTAGTTGCCTTTCTTTCCTTATTTGTCCTTCTCTTTGTTACCTCAGTTTTTATGTCGGTCGTGCTGGAAAAATCCAACCTCCTGCTTTCCCTTGAATGGTTTGAACGACGAGAGATATTGCTTGCCAACCTTCTATTAGCTCTCTACTGCCTTAAACAATATGGGCCTATCAAATTGTCGGAATTTATACCACGTGGGAGGGATTATGTCGTTTTAGCCATAGGGCTACTGATTATATTTTGGGCTTTTGGATTAATTGTAGGTCGTCAGGGAGTCAAGGCAGACCCCGACTGGCGGAATCTCGCGGGGTACCAGTATGTGATTACAATATCGGCGCTGACTCTATTTGGGCCTTTGCTAGAAGAAGTCTTTCTTCGGCGATACTTTTACGAAATGCTCGCGACTCTATATTCTCCGGCGGCAGCTTTGGCCGTTACAGTTTGTATCGGAGCCCTTTTACACTGGCATCCGGATATCAACTGGTTCTATATCTTTTGGCATCTTTTCTTAGAAGGTGTATTGACCTTGGCCTATATGAACAGCCGGTTAAGCGTGTCTATTCTCTTGCATATTTTTAACAACACAATGGTCGTGTTGCTGTCGCGTTAATCTACAACTAAAATTTCTCTCCATTGTACTCATCAAGCAGACGTCTCCTAAGCCTTCCATGGTAGCTAAAGGTGGTTTTGGGTAGGACAGAATTTGCCATACCACCTCCAACCTCAGCCTACTTTTTATAGCATGAGATAGATGACCTGATATGTTTACTCCTATTTCTTTTATGAAAAACAGGTCCAAAAATGGCTTTATGGGAAACGGGTTAGTGGCGGGAACAGGTAAGGCGGTGAACGAAATGGTGGACCGTGTAGGGGGCGAACCTAAAGGCCGGCTGGTCAAAAGTTCGAAGGGGAGCGTAAAAACCAGCCTGCCAATGCCTTTCAAGCCCAGATTTTTGTCATGGCTTTCTGGTCTATCCCCGACTTCGTGTAAACATCTGAATAGCGCAATAGGAGGCGAGGTGGCGTGAGATGGAGAACCGCAGAAAGTCTAGCCAGAAGCTTGGGCCAACTTTGCGAACCAACTCCCATTTCTAGGATCGTCTGGCATGTGTCACCAAACAGTCTCTGCGCCAGATGACGTAAGCCGTAAAGGCCAAGAGTGAGATGAAGAACACGGTGCGGATGCGTCCGAATCCAAAGCATACGAAGTTACTGGTGGCATTGAGAATGCCAAAGCCGGCATAGGCCAGGAAGACAAACAAGGCCCATCGACGGAGTGTGAGAAAGCCATACCCGATGGCGATATGCAGCACTGGTGATTGCACTTTGAACAAGAGACCTAAGATGCCGGTCGGTTTGGTGCAAAATACGGACAGGTGGTATTCAGGGTTTGCCAAAATAATGTACAGGTCCATGAGGGCTGTCCACAGAAATAACCCGCCAAGAAATCGGATGTCGTGACCACGTTTCCAGACAAGGCGTAACGTGGCCACCTGGCCTTGTGGAGTTGGAAGATACGCTTGATAGGCCTGAAGGCACCACCAGGGCAAAATCATCAACATGCCGAAGAACCAGCCCGCTCCCGGCCCCCCGACCTCTCCGAGCGCCCAGGTGGCGACGCCGAGCAGTCCTCCCACCATCAGCACCCAGGTCATCTGAACGGGAAATCCCCGGACCAGGAGCCCAAGTCCTGGAAGAATGGCCGAGAGGATCCCTCCAAGCGGAGACGTGTTTGAATGATCGGATGCAAGCAAATTCAATTCAGATTTCATGAGAAGGAAAAGGATAGAGATGTGAGAGACTGAGGGCAAGCCGGGCAGAGGGGATTGAGAGGGTGGCATCGAAAAAAAATCCGGCCTGCTGGAAGTGAGATTTTAACGCCTTATTCGCCGGAACTTCTACTCGGTTGGCAGGCTTGTGAAGGAAGGCAGGAGCGCTGATCTGTCCTAGTCTCTGATCAAGGTCGGTGAGGCCGATGATGTGACCGGAAGATGAGAATCAAAGTAGGTTAGGCTGTTAAGAAGTTTGCTATGATCAAAAAACTCATCCAGCCTAGGGAAACTAAACACACATATATTTCCATGCGGATGAATGAATAGAAGAGATAGGTGAAATTTGACTTCAGCGGACCATATCGCTTGCGACCACGGTGGCGCACCCGCGCGTTACCGAAAATCTGGAACGTTCCTTGTTTCCTCTTCACCGGAACCGATGTTGAGTTCTATGAGCACCAATCCCTTTTCCCTTCCCTAACGGGAGTGGCAAGTCCTTGGCTGACTAAGAGCTCGGAAAGATCCTGGTCATCAGCAATCAACCTTCCCACGATTTCTTCCCGGTCTATCGAGGAGGAAATGAGCTCAATGTGAACGGCGGAAGAAAGATATCCATGGATGAGTTCCTGAGCCTGTCGGCCCAACAGCGTTTCTTGTTCACAGGACGCCTTGATGTGCGGAGTTCGGATGCCTGCAAGTCGGATAACTAGGCGTTTTGCAGCGGGCTCGTTCGTCTGTTGGAAAGAAAATTCGCACTGGTTACTATCGGAGCAGCCCAGGTACACAAGTGCAGAAAAGGTAGATGTCTCCGGCTGTTGGGAGGTTTCCGGAAACGGGAGAATGCGATTGGGATCCACATAAGCGGGTAGTCCCGGGAGCGAGTCCTGCGAAGGGGTAAGAATCGACCATTTATAGCGACCCGGGTTAAACTCTCCGTCGATACCGAACACACCGACAATCCCTTGTTTATAAAAGTAGCGCCGCTCAAGGACTACACCCTCGGTCTGGGCTGTCAATTCTTCACCCAACAGCGAGAACAGACCAATTACGAGTAGGAGGACGCGAGGAATCATAGAAAGAAATCCTATCACTTATGATGTCCTGGAAAAAGTAGGAGGCGGCACCTGAGAGTAAGGCTGAGGGAATGCTCCTCACTCAGGGAGGTCACTCCGGGGGGTATGGGCTGTATGTGCAGAAGGATCGACTCATCTATCACTACAACCTCGTTGGTGTCGCACGGTATACCATTATGTCTAAAGGAGCCCATCCCGGTAGGAGACGTGACGATCAAAGCCGTGTATAAATCGGACACGGACACACCGTTTGCCGGAGCCACCGTGATCCTTTATGCGAACGGGAACCAAATTGGGGAAGGCCGAGTGGAGAAAAGCATTCCGAACCGCGTGACTCTTGACGAAACGCTCGACATTGGTTTTGACACGGGTACGCCGTTGACGGAAGGATATGAGATGCCCTTCAAATTCACGGGCCAATTGGCGGCAGTGACGATTGAATTGAACCAACTCATCAGTCTACATCGGCCCCAGGATGGTTGACTCTAGCTCTTATCACCACCAGCGTAAGTGGTCAAAATCTTGTCTGATCCCCTATGGTCAAACAAATCAAAGCCTGCCGTTAAAAACAGAGGAACGCGCTCGCCCGATTTCCAGAAACAGATCTCAGACAGGTTTTTGGGAAACGGGTTAGTGGCGGGAACAGGCAATGAGGTGATTGAAATGGTGGGCCGTATAGGGGTTGAACCTACGGCCCGCTGATTAAGAGTCAGCTGCTCTACCAACTGAGCTAACGGCCCCACCGACACGGCGAAGGTTGAAAAAATCCACCAGTTGCGATTTTCTTACTCTTATCGCACCTCCTCCAGATAGAAATCTGATTCCCCGTTCGTCGACTCAATCTTTCCCGCTGCTGCGAAGAGGAAGCTCCCAAGTTCTACTTCCTTCTTAAAGGTCCCCGCAAAGGACAGCTCGACTCGCCGTGCAGAACCGGCCTCCCCATGAGGTGAAATCGACCGAAGGTTTCCTTTGGCCTCAAATGTGATGTCTTGCGGGGGATTACCGGTCCCAACAGGTTCGTTAAGTGTCACGTATCCGGTGATCGGCAAAGTTCCTTCCCACCCGATTCCAACCTCGGGAATTTCTGCTCCACCCAAATTAGTCACTCGGCTAACTTGGCCCTCGACAATCGGAACTTCGACCGTTCCTGGCATGCCTGGCCTGGTTTCCTCCCTGTCGCTAAAGTCGATGACCAAATCGATCTGGCCCAGTTGGGTCAACCCCGCAGTCGTTGAATCTTGGAGCGAATACATGCCGGTCATCCTCACGCGACCGCGACCAATGTGAAATTCACCATACCCGGGGTTGAATTGATAGCTGGATATCCGCTGGTAGTTGTCCCGATAGGAAGGGAGATCCTCTGACGAATATAATCCCGTGTTCGTCGGTTCAAATTCAAGGCGTTCAATAAGCGAGCAAGACGCAAAGAATGCAGAGAGGACTATAAGCAGGATAAATTTGTGGTTCTGTCGTGTCAAAATTACCTCCTTTACCTCATAAATGAATGATTATTTTGGAAGAAAAAAAAGGATAAATGATTGGCCACACTCTTTCAACCTTACAAAAAAAATTGATTGGTTTCCCGCTATAGAAGGGTGTTTTAGAAGGACATTCAATAATGCTGACCTGATGTTTTCCAGGAATCGAGTTGATTTTGCTGAGCAGGCATGGCTCGTCTGCCAGCTATGTAATGGTGAAATGACCTAATTGGATGAAGGGGGGAGCAGAAATGTTTTTCTCCCCTGAAGAGGTGAAGGGACTTCGAAGCTATCGAGAGAAATCGTAAGTCGGCTTTTCGATGACAATTCATCCTAATTCTTGATCTTTGATAGGAAATTTCTTGAGGACCTCACACTATCGGATGTGAAGACTTTGGATCGCAGCGGAATCTCCCAAAGGGAAAATCTCTAGCTTATTGAGAGTGAGTTAGGATCATGCGGCCTTGAAACACTGCCTGGGTCTTGGAGTCCAACGAAACTTCGTGTCGACCAATGCGTCTAGGAATGTCACATGGCCTTCACCAGATAACCAACGTGATCAAGTGCGGATACCTGTGGAATGGGAACTCAAGAAACCAGATGAATGAAAGGTTGTGGCCAGAAGGATGTGGAGAAATTGGGGGGCGCTTTTTTAATTCCAGCGCTCTTCCAAGAGTAATTTGGTTTCGGATTGGATTGGCGTAGGTCTAGATGTTGCGATAAATATGGTGGGCCGTGTAGGGGTCGAACCTACGGCCCGCTGATTAAGAGTCAGCTGCTCTACCAACTGAGCTAACGGCCCCACCGAGGTGAAATATATTTTATGAAAATATTTACGGTTTTTTCCGGAACCACTGCTGGATATCGGAGAATTCTACCTCCCCTAGCCCCTCCTTACAAAGGAGGGGGACTGATGTCTAATTCTTCTCCATCGGGTCTTTCGTCCACCTATAAGGAGATTCCTACCTCCCCTAGCCCCTCCTTACAAACACAAACGGAGGGGAACCTGCGAAATATACATGTGCATGGTGCGCCTGACAGGATTTGAACCTGTGGCCCCTTGCTCCGGAGGCAAGTGCTCTATCCACTGAGCTACAGGCGCAAGATTGTGTTCATGTGCGATTACATCCGGCCTCTAGTTCTTGTGGCCTCTCCGCCATGCGAGAGGAAAAACAGAGGGCAACCGCCCCGGAAAAGTTTTGAAGCTAGCATGGATGTTCAGGTGATGTCTACCTGCCGGAGGCCCTCAATTTATTCGCAAGAGGGAGCCGGTTCCATGGTGGTTTGGTACTGCTCAAACACCGCGGTGGAAGCTTGGACCAGTTCGGGTGGTTCCCCTAGGACGGTGGTTAACAACAGTTCGACATCCTGCGGGGTGAGGCCATTGGAAGGGGCAATGAAGCGTTTACGGGCGATCTGGCGTTCCTCCGGATCATCGGGTTCGTAGTAGCCCAATAATTCACCGGAGTTCACCGCATCCGTTAACCGTTGGGTCCATTGCTCGATGAGTGCGGGTGTCCAGCTTTTTGTGGTCAGGTGGTCCTGGAAGAGTTCCAATTTGGTCCATAGCACCCAGCCGACAAAGACCGCCCAGGTTTCATTCATGACTTCCCACGTGTCCTGATCCGAGAGAAATCGGAGTTCGGTGGCGCCTTTGAGCTGGCGAATAGGATTGATCCGGACAAAGCGGTAATGACAGGCCATCTGGTTGTTGGCGGCCTCCAATACCTGCTGGTCTTCCGCGGTCAGCGCTTGTCCATGGTCGGTGGCGTAGAGGTAGTCCAGATAGGCATGCAGGAGTTCATGGTAGAGCAGGGCGACATCATGGTGGGTCATCCGGGCCAGATCGGCCAACGCGCCGCCGGCTTCATTGAAGGACAGCCGCAGGTTGAGAATCATGGTGTGATCGTGTGGGTGGTATTCTGCGGCGTACGTGCGGAGGTCTTCAAAGTGTACGGTGACAAATGTGGGGTCGATGTGTTTGAGGAACCCCGTTGGCAGCCCCAGGGTGTCGGCTTGCTGCAGGAGGGCAGGCCAGGGATGACGGGGGTTGGGACGACTTGAGGTGGTGTCCTCAACCGACCAGGCTTGGCTTGGCATGTTCACACTTATCAGACTGACCAGAATGGCCAGGCCCAACATCCGACCGAAATATGTCACTAGCAGAGTGTTGAAAAAGTTCGCCAACTGCGTTCTCGGCCTTTTGTCGTGCTCACGTACTCCCCCGTACGCTGCGCTCGCCAAAATGCCTGCGGCCTTGCTGGACGAGCCTTTTTGAACACTCTGCCGCCGCTGATGAGATAATGTGAAGTACTGAATAAAGTTGAGCATTTTAATGTTCTTTAGGCTTTTCGGCATACTACTAAAAATTACCTCCAGGAATAGGATTGATCTTCTTCAACTAAACTCCAGGTGTCGAAATAGGATGGCGGGATGTGATCCAGGTACCGTGAGGGTTTCGTGAGGACCGACCCCGTCATTTTATCGTACACATTGATGGGGTAGGTGAGGAAGAGGTGCTGTTTGGCTCTGGTGACCGCGACGTAGAGCAGTCGGCGCTCTTCTTCCAGTTCTTCGGGGCCCATGAAGGAGTAGGCTGAAGGAAACCGTCCGTCCACCAGCCAGATGACAAAGACGCATTGCCATTCTAATCCCTTGGCCGAGTGAATGGTGGAAAGAATCAGCCGCTCGTCGTCCCGATCGGGGGCTTCGACGTCCACCACACTTTCATTGGGGGGCTCAAGCGTGAGATCGGCCAGGAAGTCGTTGAGACTTTCGTAACGTTCCGCCATGACGGATAAATGTTCCAGGTCTCGAATCCGTTTGGGGTAATCGTCATACTGATCTTTGAGGAGAGGGACATAGTATTCCATCATTTCCCCGAGCAGGACGGCAGGGGCGAGGGGATTTTCGGTTAATTGGTCCAGTGTGGCGGCCAGGTGCCGCAATCCCGAGGCGGAGCGGCCGGTGCTGTGTTTCAAGATCTCATATTGGCCATGGGCCTGGAGGATTGACGCGATCAGATCTTTGGCTTTTTTGGGGCCCACCCCTTCGAGGAGCAAGAGGAGCCGGTTCCAGCTGACGGTGTCCAGAGGATTGTGAATGATCCGCAAGTGGGCCATGAGGTCTTTAACATGAGCGGTTTCAATGAATTTGAACCCGCCTCGTTTGATGAAGGGGAGGTTTCGCCGGGTGAGTTCCAATTCGAGGTCAAAGGCATGAAAGCTGGATCGGAACAGCACGGCGATCTCATGTAAGGGGATACCTTCTTCCCTTAATTCCAGAATTTTTTGAGCGATGAATCGCGATTGGGCGTTTTCTCCCATGGCCTCCACGACGGTGGGTAATGGTCCCTTTTCTTTTCGTGTGAAGAGCGTTTTGCTGTATTTTTCGGGCGCCGCTTCGATGAGCTTGTTCGCCAGTTGGAGAATCGGTTGCGTGCTCCGGTAGTTTTCCTCCAATTTGTATATAGTGGCTCCTGGGAAGAGGTCGGGAAATTCCATGATGTTGCGGAAGGTGGCACCACGAAAGGCATAGATGGATTGCGAATCGTCGCCCACCACCATGACATTGTCATGGGTGGCCGCCAGATTGCGGACCAGTGAGGCTTGTAGGCGATTGGTGTCTTGATATTCATCCACCAGAATATAGCGAAAAATTTGACTAATGGTTTCCCGGGCCTGTTGGTCGATGACCAGGAGTTCAAGGAGTTTGACTAAGAGGTCGTCGTAATCGACCAGTTGCCGTTGGCGCTTGGCTGCGTCATAGGCGGCCTGAAGTTTCTGGAGTTCTCCTAGGTACTCCCCGAAGTGGTTGTATTCGTTGATGACAATGTCTTCCAGGCTTTCCAGCGTGTTGGCTGTTTTGCCGAATATTTCGGCCAGGGTATGTTTGCGGGGGAACCGCTTACCGGTATCGTTCAGCCCCAATTGACCACGGAGGAGGCTTAAAAGATCTTCGGAATCTCCCCGGTCGAGTATCGTAAACCCTGGCTCCAGGCCGACGGGGCGGCCATATCGCCGCAGGAGGATATTGGCCATTGAGTGAAAGGTTCCACCGCCGACCTGCTGGGCGCGGAGTCCGATGAGGAGTCCGACCCGGCTGAGCATTTCCTGTGAGGCTTTTCGGGTAAAGGTCAGGAGTAAAATGGAGCTGGGGACAATGCCCAGGTCGATGAGCCTGGCGACCCGGTACACGAGCGTGCGTGTTTTCCCGCTGCCGGCTCCGGCGATGACCAGGGCCGGGCCTTGCACGGCTTCCACGGCGGCGAGTTGTTGGGGATTCAATTCTTCCGCGTAATTACGCGATAATTTTGGCGGAGTGGACTCCTCCAGGGGACGTTTCAGGACATAGACTTTGGATGGTGGCGACGTGGAATCCATGAATCCATGGGCAGGAATTGACGGGAGATATGCACCCGAGTTTCGTCTTTCGAAGACCTTTGGCCGTGTATAGCATACGTGGTGGTGGGTTGCAACGCGGGCGATATTAGGCTTGGACAGGTCGTGGGCCCTCGGTTATACTTTACACAATTACGGAGTTGAAAATGGCCAAACAATCCGCTGAAAATTACGAGAGTGTGCTGAAGGATCTTGCTCATACCATGATGAGTGTAGCTCGGGAATCGGTCGGCCTGATCAAACGGTCTGATCAAAAGCTAGCCATGAAGCTGCAGCGGAAGCAGGAATGGGAAATTTATTTGGAATTTCTGCGTATGCTGTTTAACCTGGTGGATCGCCTGTCTGGATTTTATATCCCGATTCAAGGCCAAAAAGACTTTATGAATAGTTTGGAAGATTCCGTGGCCCACCAATTAAAAACGGTCCTGGCGCCGTCGTTGAGTTCAAGTGAAGTAGATGACATGGAAGTGACGCTGTCCGTTGGCCAGGTGGTGGCGGATAGTCGGAAGACCTATGAAAAATTTAAGTTTGTGGTCACAGACCAAACCAAAGAGCGGGATCAATATTTCCAGTTTTTTTCGGAACGCATTGCCTCTAAAGCCGGAGCTCCGGGCAAGCAGGAAATAACCGCTGCGGCATTTTTGTGTGGAAGCGCGGTCGTCCCGGCTCTCAAAAGCCTATTTGAAGATGCGACTAAACCCAAAGTTCAACCGGGAGCGGCTGCGTCTCACTCCGTGGCGGAAGGGACCGGTTCGTCCGGGGCTGCTGAAACAGGCAGCTCTTCAACCCAATCGGGTGGCCCGGAGACAGCGGGGAAAAACCTGATCAAATTGATTAGCGTGGTGTCTCGCGCACAGGGGGAGGAAGTCGAATCCTGGTGGGGGCTTCATCCACAGTTTCGCCGCGACCTTCCCCCTGATGAAGCCAAGGAATTGGCCAAGCACATGAACCGGGCGACCCGGATTGTGGGCGAGCGCTTTGCGGTTGTGGCTTCGTTGGCGCAATCGGGGACGAATCCAAATCAGCCTGTTGGGAACGCCTAACCCTCTCTAACTGACTCTTCTGCGTGTTCTCTTTGACCACCTCAACATGTGTCCATGTTTGGTGAAGATCCTTCGCCATTGGATGATGCCATTTTTTTGTGAGTATACCCTATGAATCAAACTCGTACATTGACGGATGAATTTCGTAACCTTTCTGAGTTAGCTCAAAATGTGTGGTGGAGTTGGTCTCCTGAAGGCCGGGCTGTCTTTTCTTATATTGATCCCACACTCTGGCGACTAACGTATCACGATCCCATTAAGCAGTTGCAGAAGATTTCCTCTGATCGATTGGAGGCTCTTAGACAAGATGTGGTGTTTCTTTCCCTGTATCGCGAGGCGATGAAGGCGTTTCTTGTTTATATGGAGGCCAAGGACCACTGGTTTGGGCGAACGTATCCCCAGTGGCAGGATCGCACAATTGCCTATTTTTCTGCAGAATTTGGCTTGCATCGTTCCGTTCCCCTGTATAGCGGGGGATTGGGGATTCTGGCTGGTGACCATCTCAAAGAAGCCAGCGATCTGGGAGTGCCCCTGGTGGCTGTCGGATTTATGTATAGCCAGGCGTATTTTCGTCAGGTCGTGGATACCAACGGGTGGCAGGAAGCCGTGTATGATTCCGTCGATCCGATGATGATGCCGATTGAGTTGGCACGGACACCGGCCGGGGATTTGGCGAAGGTTCAAGTCCAATTGGGTTCCCGAATGGTCGCATGTGTAATCTGGAAGATCCAAGTGGGCCGGGTTTCGCTGTATCTCTTGGATACCGATACACCGGAAAATTCACCAGAAGATCGTCATCTAAGTGCCCGGCTCTATGGAGGAGATCATCGCACACGGCTTTGTCAGGAGTTGCTGTTGGGCATCGGCGGTGTACGGGCCCTTCGTGCCGTGGGGCGGGATCCCGATGTGTGGCATGCCAATGAAGGGCATCCGGCCTTTTTTCTGGTCGAACGGATGCGGGAACAACTTCAACAAGGGCTGTCCCTGTCGGAGGCGGCCGCTCAAATTCGCCAGAGCACCGTATTTACCACCCATACGCCCGTCCCGGCCGGGCATGATGTCTTTTCGGGAGACCTTATTCGTGAGCATTGTCAATGGTGGTGGGAGGAGGTCGGGCTCACGCAGGAAGATTTTATGGCGTTGGGGCGTCATCCGGAATTATCAGCGGATCAATTCCATATGACGACATTGCCTATCCGCCTGGCCTCGTTTATTAATGGCGTGAGCAAGGAACACGAACAGGTTTCAAAAAAAATGTTTCACATTCTATGGCCGGAGCGATCGCTGCAGGAAGTGCCTATTCATAGCGTCACGAATGGGGTCCATGTCCCCACGTGGATTGCCCAGGAAATGGATGTGTTGTATCAAAAATATCTTGGCTCTGACTGGCGTGAACGGTGTGACGATCCGAGCATGTGGCAGCGCATGCAAGAGGTACCGGATGGGGAAATTTGGGAGGTCCGGCAATTTTTGAAACGAAAGCTGTTGACGTTTATCCGTCAGCGCGCCCGGATGGGATGGATGGATGGGACAATGGAGCCTATCCAGGTGTTGGCGAGCGGGGCATTTCTTGAACCGCATTCGATGACACTGGGCTTTGCCAGGCGATTTGCCTCCTATAAGCGGGCCACGTTGTTGTTTTCAGACCTGGACCGGCTGAAACAGATTCTGTTGAATCCATGGCGGCCTGTTCAAATTATCTTTGCCGGAAAATCTCATCCCGCCGATCAGGCAGGGCGCGAACTCATTCATCGTATTTATCAATTTGCCAAAGCGCATCATCTGGGGGGCCATATTGCCTTTGTCGAAGATTACGATATGCATGTGGCCAAATTTTTGGTGCAAGGGGTCGATGTGTGGCTCAATAATCCTCGCCCCCCATTAGAGGCGAGCGGGACAAGCGGCCAGAAAGCCGCCCTAAATGGCGTGCCCAATTTGAGCGTGTTAGATGGGTGGTGGAAAGAAGGCTATGATGGAAGCAATGGCTGGGCAGTGCCTCTCCCTGAAGAGCCACTTGGTGATTGGGCCCAGGATGACCTGGATATGGTCGGCCTCTACACCAAACTTGAAAACGAGGTGATTCCGTTGTATTACGACCGTGGTGTTGATGGCGTTCCACATGGGTGGTGCACTGTCGTCAAAAATTCCATTCGGACCTCGGCTCCACGGTTTAGTGCCCGTCGCATGCTCAAAGAATACGTGCAGCGTGCCTATACGCCGTTGTTTTCGGAGGCAGGGAAGGCACGAGACGAAAAGTTGGCCTGAATCTCTTAGCGGGTTCTATAAACTTTCGGCTCATGTGCGGTAGCCTGACTCTTTCCCCAGAAGGTCATGGAGTATCCTGTGTCAGAGTTGTACCTTCTGCAATGCAGTGATACCATCGGCTTACGTATGGTGCATCATTCCCTGTCTCATCGGTTGCTCCTCGATCGATATGAATTTCCCTTCCAGTCTTATTCATGGAGTGAACTAGGGTCGATGTCTATTCAGCGAAGAGCGGGAGGCATTTTGAGCCGGCGAGGTCCACTATGAAGGTGTTACGAATATTGATCCTGCTGGGTATTGTATTTGGATTGGGTTATTACACGGGGCAAAAACCGGACGAGGTGAAGCAACGATTGCGAGACTTGTCGGGACAAGTCCTGGAGAACACGATTGGATATGATCAGAAGATTAATTTGCAGAGACAAATGCTGGCAGCAAAAGATGGCTTTTTGGAAGGGCGAGCGTATCTGTTAGATCAACATTTCAAGGAAGCGTCAGAGGAGTTTGAACGTGCACTTCACCATTTAGATCAAGCGGTTGAGATAGACCCTCAAGGACCCATGGCTCAAAAAATCAAAATCGTTAAACAGAAAATTCGAGAGGCCCAGCAAAATTTGGCTCAAGGCCATAGCCTTCCTCCTCACACGTTGGACGATCTTCGTCAAGAATTGCAATCCGTTATGCCTTGATTAAGTCGTTCGAATAGCCCGCCGCCGGTTGCGTTCTTTGTAGTTTTCACTCCCATCTTATTATTCCGGATTCGTCCATTTCTGACCATAAAAAAGAGCCCTCAATTGTCCTGACAATTGAGGGCTCAGGTTTGTTCGCAATCCTAACGGCTGAACAGGATTAAGCCGTGACAGCCTGCTTTTTCCATGCTGCCAACATGCGTTCGATGCGTAAGCGCACAACCAGATCAGGGTCTTTCGCCAACGGCTTGATCGCCTCACGGCCACGAGGATCTCCGATTTTTTCAAGCGCGGCAGCTGACGAGAGTCGGATGAACCAGTCAGGGTCTTGCAAGCGTTCGATCAATAAATCCACGCAACTGGCATCCTTAATCTCTCCGAGAGCCAGGATGGCCTGTTTTCTAATCACTTCATCTTGATTCTTTAGGCATTCGAGTAACCGTCCAACAGCGGGTTGTCCAAGTTCTGCAAGCGCCCAGGTCGCATCGTCCTTAAATTCATCATTGTGAAGCATCGAAATTAACGGATCAAGGACTCGTTCATCGTTGATCTTCCCCAGCGCTTTGATCACTGATTTTCGAGCATCGTAGTCTCGTATATAGCGGAGGAGCAGGTCCACGGCCGGTGACCCAATCATGGCAATGGCTTCAACGGCGGCATCCCGAACCTGCCAATCCCCGTCTCGAAGGCACCGAACGAGAGGCTCGACACAGCGTTCATCGCCCATTTCGCCAAGGGTAATGACTGCTTCACGTCGGACAACCCATTCTGAGTCATTCAAGAGATCGATCTGAATATCGATTTCATCTTTAACCTGCTCTTCGACCAACTCTTCTTCTGGTTCTACGCCTTCTTCGGTTTCAGCAGAGGCGACGGTGTCGGTTGTTTCTTCATCTGCTTCTGCTGTGATGGCTTCTGAGACTTCATCTACTAGTTCGTCTTGAGGCAGGGTTGTCTTGCCTTCCAGCGATACAAACTCCTCCGTTTGATCTGAAAATGCATCATCAATATTATTTTGGTCGTCTCGCATCACTTAATTCCTCCACATTCTCTTCAGTGACGATTGCAGAAACTTAGGCCTCTGCCTCGACTTTCTTTGATTTTCGGTGTTCTTCGCGCCGTTTGGCGGTTCGGACCTTCCGTTGCACCCGTCGTAATCGTTTTCGTAATGACCGAATGGCTGAATCTCCCTCAGGATTGTCGCTACTGGCTAGGGATTTCGTGACCTTGGCTTTTAGAGAGGTTGCGTCCTCCTGAAGTGACCGTCGTTTCGCCATATGATTATGCTCTCCTTACACTAAAAATTTGATTGACGAATAGTGGTATAGGTTACCTTCCACCACAATGAGTCTAGTCAAGGGATTTGAATGGTGTCAACGGGGAACCGTCATTATTGGCAGGGGTAAGGTTCTTCTCAAAAAAAAACCCCCGCCGGGTCAAGCCCAGCGGGGGTTTTCATGAAGATAACTACTACTATTTGCAGAAACTTCTTTCGTATGCAATGACCTTCCAGGCCTCTTCTTCACTGATAGTAGCTGGGACTAGGGGAACCATACCTGTGCCCGGGCTACCATTCTTGATGACCCACATGAGTTCGCCATCTTTCCGTTTCTTGTGAAATTTGCAATTGGTGAAATCGCGGGGACCCGGATTTAAGACGGCTCCTGCCGGACCTTGGCCATTGCCTTCTTTGCCGTGGCAGTTAATGCAGGTCCCTTTTCCCTCATACAAAGCTTTGCCTTCCGCCACGATTTCAGGCGAAGCATCTTCGGCCTTGGAATATAAGTCTGTTTTATCTTTTTTAGCTTCACTCCGTTTATCAGCCGGAACACGGGCTGGAAGCGGATCTTTTTCTGGTCCGGCAATGGCCAAGCCAGTGGTCAAAAACATGGCGGCGGTTAAGGTTCCAAGCACTTTCATCGAAAACGTCATGTAAGCCTCCTAGGTTAAACAGAGTTGATGAGACCGTAAAAAGCATGGGTGCATTATCGCTTCCCCTTTTTTCCTCTTTGGAGTGGTGTCATTTGAGTGCACCTAACTTACTCATAATTATAACATATTCATAAGATAGGTTGCCTTTTAGCCACCCAAACTCCGACATCATATCAATCACTTTTTTAGGCTGTCAAGAAGTTGAATATGAGTTATTGTGGACATTGATTGACAAGGCACTCCACTCGAACATTTGAGAATGGTGCAATTGCCAGGAATAAGGTTTTTTATCCATTTATCAAGTAAATTTTGCAAGGCGAGAGGGAGAAAGATAATGTGGAGCGCTTGGCATTCGTTTTGTGAGGTCAGGGCTTCAAGCGAATGTCTCTGACCACCTGACCTGGCTTTCCAAATGGACCTTGTGGTTCTCCATTAAGGCGGATGACTACACCGGCAGCGTTCCCTAGCGTGAGCAAGTATTGTGTGTTTGCCTTCCAGGTGCTTTTTTGTCCCGGTTGTAATAGCGCCTCATGCGGATCCTGATCATCAGACTGCACCACCACCCAGGTCAGTTGAGTGGCTTCGATTTCCAGGACCAGGGTTCCATCGGTCCCTGTGGTCTTCTCAGGAACGGGGGAAACAGCCAAGGTCGGGGATATCGGTTGAGGCTCAGGGGGGGGCGGCGAAGGTGTGATACCGGATGGGGGAGGAGAAGTGAGCTGTAGTACCTCAGTGTCGACAGGGGCTTCTATTGAAACACTGGCGGGTAATTCTTCAATGGGGGGTGCGGGCTCATGTATGACATCCTTCTGGATTTCATTGATTGGTAAAGGGGTTTCGGATTCAGATGCGGGTGGAAGGGGTTCCTGCTGTTCGGGTAGCAGATAAAAGAGGATTCCACCGAGGGCAAGAAAAAGTATGACAACAAAATTCCAATTGAATCGTTTACGATGGGCTGCTTGTAAGGTGATTTGAATGTGTTGTTCCTCTTCTTGGGTACGATCATAGAAATTGCTAGAGGAGGTTAGGAAAAGCTGAATGGCATTTTCTTCATCCAGTCCCAACGCACGTGCATAGGACCGAACGAATCCTTTGACGAACACTTTGGCCGGTAGGCTTGCGAAATCCTCTTCCTCAAGCGCGTGAAGGTGGTGCTGTTGAATGCGAGTTCTGGAAGCGATCTGCTCCAAAGATAAACGTTGTCGTTCCCGGGTCTGTCGGAATAATCCCCCAAGAGTTTCCATGGCGTTATCCTGAATGGGAAAGGCCTTTCCGGTATTCATGTGATTGACTTGTCATGGGAAGGCACACGTCATGTAACAGGTGTGCCCTCCGAAATCCTGAGGCCTATGACAAATCCTCAAAATGAGTCAGATGTTTAAACGAGGTAAATCGTTGGTCAATTTCCTCGCGGGTTAAATGCCTGAGTCGGTCCAGGCTGAATTCCTCCACATTGAAGGACGCCATGACACTTCCAAAAATGATGGCCTGTCGAAGCCCAGCTTGGGAATAATTTTCCGTAGCGGAAAGGTACCCCATAAAGCCGCCGGCAAAAGTGTCGCCTGCCCCGGTTGGATCTTTTACCGCTTCCAGCGGGTAGGCTGGAGCCCCGAAAATTTCCTGCTGATGAAACATCAAGACGCCATATTCTCCGCGTTTAATAATCAGGGTTTTGGGGCCGCGCGATAAGATCCGTTTCGCCACTTGTACGAGATTTGCGTCATTGCCCAATGCACGGGCCTCTCCGTCATTAATGACGAGGATATCGATATGTTCAAGGACTTTCCATAATGCTTCCCTTTTCCCCTCAATCCAAAAATTCATGGTATCGCAGGCCACGATAGAGGGCCGCTTCACTTGATTCAGGACATCCAGTTGTAATTCCGGATCGATGTTGCCCAGAAACAGGGCGGATGGCGTGGTGTAGCTGTCGGGAATTTTTGGGCGAAACGTTTCGAGAACATTGAGATGGGTTTCCAGGGTTTGAGCTTCGTTGAGTTGATAGGAATATTCTCCTCGCCAGCGAAAAGTTTTTCCAGGTCGGTGCTCTAATCCGTCCAGATTGATGCCCCGACTGTGCAGGAAATCGAGATGTTCTTTTGGAAAGTCTTCACCAACGACCGCAATGAGGTTCACATCTGTAAAAAAACTGGCCGAAGTGGAAAAATACGTGGCGGATCCTCCCAGCACATTCGAGGCTTCGCCAAACGGCGTTCGTACAGAATCAAAAGCAACGGATCCAACGACTAATAAATTACCCATAATAATTAGGCCCTTTTTTTGGAGTGTAGGGTGGTCGATAATAAATGACGCCGTAACAGAAGCTGATACCGCTTTTGTAAGGCCGGACTGATTCGTTTGAGCGGGGTGATGACGGCGTGTTCCAATGCGGTCTGACAGGAGCAAGGCCCAAGGTCTTTTGCAAGTTCTAGCGCGTGCCGCAGAACGATTTTAGCGGTTTCGACATTTTGATGCATGATAGATAGGATGGCCCCAACGGAAACCGCATCTTCCGTCTCGTGCCAGCAATCATAATCCGTGACCAGCGCAAGTGTGGCATAGCAAATTTCGGCTTCACGAGCCAATTTGGCTTCAGGAATATTTGTCATCCCGATGACATCAACGCCCCATTGCCGGTAGAGAAACGATTCTGCTCGACTGGAGAATTGTGGGCCTTCTATGCAGAGGTATGTTCCCGGACGGTGTACCCTGACGGAGGCTCCCAGGCTAGCCTTTTCTAACACATTCGATAAAGTCCCACACAGGGGATCTGCAAAAGCCACATGTGCAACAATCCCCTGGTCGAAAAACGTATTGGCACGTTGAGTGGTTCGGTCAATGAATTGATCAGGCAGGACAAAATCCCCCGGTCGAATGGATTCCTTCATGCTTCCCACCGCACTGATGGAAAATATCCGCGTCACACCCAGGGCTTTGAGGGCATGAATATTTGCGCGATAATTTATGGCGGAAGGTAGCGTGCGGTGTCCTCGTCCGTGACGAGCCAAAAAGGCGACTCGCATGCCATGCAAGGTTCCCAAAATAATGGCGTCCGAGGGCTTTCCAAACGGGGTGGCCATCCTGACTTCTTTGAGGTTGGTAAACCCCTCCATTTCATAGAGTCCACTGCCTCCGATAATCCCGATTTGGGCCTTTTGGGTGCGTAACGAGGGCCGTTTAGTCTTCGCTTCCTCATTTTCCGTCATGTGAAAAGGTCTCTCTGATTAAAGGGGAAAGGCATGTGGTTTTGGTGGCATGCTGATTCAGCCCGAACTATTGGGAGTCTCTCATGTCTCAACGGACCGAAATTTTCCGGATTGTACCATGAACGGTCCTGTATGGTTAACCCGACGATTGAGTGGATTTGAAATGGGACCTTCCTTCCGTAGGAAATGGTAAATTTACGAAGGTAGAGAGAAACTGGTTGATATGGTCCACGATTTTGGCGGCCGCTCGATCAGGGATGTCTGACTCTTCCACTGTCATCCACTGGATCTCGGATTCCTTCTGGAACCAGGTCATTTGTCGTTTGGCGAAGTGACGGGTATCGCGTTTTAATAATCTCACAGCCTCTTCATAAGAATAGTCCCCTGCTAAAAATCCTGAAAATTGTCGATAGCCCAGCCCTTTCATGGAACCGAGTTCTCGAGTAAATCCTTGACTCATGAGGGATTGCGTTTCTTCCACAAGCCCTTTTTTTATTTCCCAATCGACGCGGGTTTCTATTCGCTGATAGAGGGTCTGGCGTTTCATGGTGAGCCCAATCAATAAATAGGGAAATGGCGCTTCGTCAAATCGGTGTTGTTGCTGGATGACCGATAGGGGCGTGCCAAGAATGCGATACACTTCAAGCGCGCGCTGGACCTTGGGCTGGTCATTGGGATGTAGCCGTTGTGCGAGTTCGGGATCCACTTGTTGAAGCTTTTCATAAAGAAAAGCGGGTCCTTGCATTTTGGCTTCTTGGGCTAATTCACTCCGAATCAGCCAATTAGCCGGTGGACCAGGGCAAAGACCTCGTAAGAGGGCTCGGATATAAAGCCCGGTACCTCCGATGACCAGAGGCAGAAGACCCAGGCGATGCAGGCGGGCAATGTCTTGGATGGCGTAACGCCTGAAGTCACCGGCATTAAAGGATTGGTCTGGATCGACGAGATCGATTAAGCGATGCGTGATATTCCGTTGCTCGGCTAATGAGGGTTTGTCGGTGCCGATGTCCATGCCACAATAAACCTGTCGGGAGTCTGCGGTTAAAATTTCCGTGTTGAGCATTTTAGCGACTTCAATCCCGATACGGCTTTTTCCGATTGCGGTGGGTCCTGCAATGGCGACGACGGGTTTCCACGCTGAGATGATGTCGGCTTGTTTCATGAACCATCAACGAATAAAAATTATTTTAATGGACGGGCAAATAGGGTGTGCAATTCTTCCAAGGAATGTCGAACAGCCACTCGCCTTCCGTGAGGACAAGTCATGGGAAAATTTTCCTGTGCCCAGTCCTGGAAAAGGATGGTGATTTCAGGTTGCGTCATGGGTCGTCCGGCTTGAACGGCACTTTGACAGGCCATGGTAGCCAGTATGGGTTTAATTGTGTTGTCCAGCGAATCTGTTGATTGCCATTCAGAGAGTTCATCCAATAATTCCAGGACCAAGGGACCAACGGATATATTCCCTAATATGGCTGGAATGGCTCGCACAACATACGATGTGGTGCCAAATCGTTCCACCTCCAATCCCGCTTGAGCCAGGAGGGGCAGCCATTCTTCCAATAATTCTCCCTGGTGTGGAAGGAGTTCAACCGGCTCAGGAATGAGTAAGGGTTGTTGAAGAATTTCTTTTTTCTTCCATGACCGAAGCAGTCTCTCAAAACGAACCCGTTCATGGGCCGTGTGTTGATCGACAATGAATAGGTCTTGATCGATTTGTCCGAGAAGATACGTGTGATGAATCTGCCCAAGAGGATATACATCGTATGGCTGCTCCCTGCCCGTATAGATAGCAGGCGGCTCCTGAACAAATAGAGAAAGAGTGGGATGTCGATTGGTGCCGCCTCCAGGGATTACAGAAGCATGCTGGAATGGAGCCGGGGCGACGGTGAGTGACCCAGATGGTGGCCTGGCAGAATGAGGAACTGGGCCAGTCATTTTCTTGTGTTCATCGGATGGGATATCGGATGAGAGTTGCGTGAAAAAAAGAGCTTTGATGCCACGAAGAACGCCCGTATGAATGAATTCCGGATGGGAGAAGCGAATCTCCCGTTTCGTCGGGTGGACATTGATATCGATTGACTGGGGGTCAAGATGGATAAATATAGTAAATTGTGGATGTTTCCCTTTTGGTAAAAAAGATCCGTAGGCTTCAACCACCGCATGGGATATGGTCGAATTCTTAATAGGGCGTCCATTGACAAAAATTTCCTGTGGCGCACGAGACGCTCGTGCATGGTGAGGACTGACCGTATACCCCGTGAGTTGAAATGAACCGGCGTTATAGGTGACGGGGAGAAAGCGCTCAAGGAAGTCTGGTCCGTAGATCTGTAATAATCGATCTTGCAGCGAGGACACGGCAGGGTACTCCAGCACCTTATGGTTCTGGTGGCGTAATCGGAAGTGGATCTCTGGATGCACGGCTGCCGCCTGTTGGACGACATAACAGATTTTAGAAAATTCAGTGGGAACGGTCTTGAGAAATTTCAGCCGTCCTGGAGTATTAAAAAAGAGATCACGCACCTCCACTTGAGTGCCTTGAGGTCCGGTATAGTCTTGAACCTCCCATGCCACGCCTCCCGTGGACTGTGTTTGGGTGCCAAGCGTGCTATCGCGTGGAACGGTCTTCAAGCAAAAACGAGAAATGGAGGCAATACTGGGAAGAGCTTCCCCTCGGAATCCCATCGTCATGAGTGTCAAGAGATCGTCTTCGGATCGTAGTTTGCTGGTTGCAAAACGTTGACAGGCCAGTTGGGCATCCATTCGCGTCATGCCTGTCCCATTATCGATGACGCGAATGACACGTCGGCCACCTTCTTCGACCTCCACGGTGATCAAGGTGCTGCCAGCATCCAGGCTGTTATCGACCAATTCCTTCACCACAGAGGCTGGTCGTTCAACCACTTCTCCTGCGGCAATACGACATGACACGCTGTCTGGAAGGATTTGAACTTTTCCAGTTACGGTCGAAAGCATGGGATTCCAAGCACGGGGTGATTAGGGTGAACAATAGAATGCGAAGACTGGCAGAGAATCAAGACAGCCCAGATTTTTTTAATTGTTCTTTCGCTTGGGTGGATTCTGGTGAATCTGGGTAATCTTGGATGATGGAGTTCCACAGTTCCTGAGCTTTGGATCGTTGATCGATTTCAAGCATAATCTGTCCCAGCTTGTACAAAGCGTGACTCCGATATTTGCTGCTTGGATAGCGGCTGATGACTTGCTCTAGGGCTTGCTTGGCAGGATCATACTGTTTTTGCACGTAGAACGATTCCCCAAGATAGTAGTAGGCCTGAGGGGTTAAGGTGGTCGAAGGATAATTTGTGACAAATCGTTGGAATTCCACCGAGGCCCGGTCATAATTCCCATTAAGGTAAACTTTATAGGCTGACCGAAAGGCCGATGCCTCGTTTTCCGCTCCTGCGCTTTCTTTGGGTGAGGCAGGTGATCCGGGGATTCCTGTCTGGGTTGCTTTAGGATCGGAAGAAGGGCCTGTGGGGTTAGGAGTCGTGACTTCAGGGGATTCTGAAACAGATCGAGGTTGATGAATCACATTGTCTATTCGGCTTTCCAGAGCCTTTACCCGAATGGAAAGGTCCTGATCACGGCGTTGGGTGGTGGAGCGGGTTTGTTCAATTTGTTCTCGGAGCAGAGTACTGGTCCGTTCGAGCTTCTCCAGAAGGTGTCGAGTATCCAGACTGGCTTCTTCTTCGGTTTTGATGAGTTCACCCACTAAGAAATCATGTTCGTCCAATTGCGATTCAACCGTCTCTATCCGGTCGAGAATTTGTTGTTCCTGCTTGTGGGACGCTTCTTGTTGGATGATGAGGGTTTGGACTTGTTTTTGGATGTCAGTCAGGTTGGGTTCGGTTGCGCAACCCCATCCGCCCGTGAGGGCTAACCCAATAAAGATGGCCATATTGGAAAATTTGGGAGTCATGAAATTCCGGCTTAGGCAACAGATAATGTTTGTAATATCGGAGTCAGTTACCCTCCGCCTCATATCTTATCAATTGCCAGGGAGTTTAGACAAAGGGGTTTTTGACAGTCTAGAGGTATAGTCGGCCTTTCTTTAAAAATATTAAGTGATGATGTACCCTATTTTTGTGGTTTGGGGCTTTGCAAGTGATTGACTCTCTGGGCCAATTGGCCTAGACGATCTTCATGCTGGTCCACCCGCTCGCCTAATTTGGTCCCAATGGTATTAATCACATCGCGCAACTTATTGACGGTTTCTGTCAACTGATTGAGGTGATTCAGATTGTTTTGTGAGGTATCAGCGGTACCCTGGACCTGTTGGAAAGAGGTCATGGCTCGATTCAGCCGCTGTTCCTGGCTTTCAATGCGAGCATTCAGCTTCGTACTGACATTTTCCAGTGCTTGGGCGACCGATTGAATTCCGCTGTTGACTTCTTGGAGGTGGGTATTTGTCATCTGGGTGTCAGAGTCAATTTTCCCCACCAGTCCAGATTGATGATTCTCCAGGTCTTTTAAGCGTGAGCCAATGCGCTCGACCGTCTGGTTAAGCTGATCGGCAACCTGGCTGACCGCCTGCGCTTGTTGCTTTTGGTCCTGAACGTCTCGTTTCAACTGTTGGATTTGTTGAACCGACTGACTGAGTGTTTGTCCTGTTTCTTCTTGTTTGGCCAGGCGACTGGAGAGTGATTGCCTGGTTTGATCAAGTGCTTGAGTAATGGAGGTGAGGCTGGCATTGACCTCGGCTAGATGGGCAGACGTTTTTTGGGTATTGGATTGAAGTTGTTCGGTCAATGCGGATTGGTGTGATTCAATCATATTCATGCGTTCCGAAATTCGTCCCGCTTGTTGAATAATTTCATCCCCGCGTTTCCCGAGTAAACTTCCCATGACTTCCTGGGCTTCGCGAAGTTTGAGCACTGATTGGGACAGATCCTGCACGTGAGAGGCATCCGCTTGCACGTGCGTTCCCAGAGCTTCCATATCTTTTTGTAAGGAATCAATCTGCGCTAAAATCGGGCCTTGGCGGGCGTCTATCTCGGCAACTAACCCGGCCATAGAGGCTTTCACGTCTTGTTCCAGATAGGAACGAAGGGCTTGGGTATCGGCGGTAAGTTTCTCTTGCAGGGTAGTGACCTGATTTTCAAGCTGAGTGATTTGTGTTGTTTGCTCTTCAAATCTGGCATTGAACACCCTAGGCAGTTCTTCCGTTCGGGATTGCACGGTTCCCAGGTCGTGCCGTTGTCCTGATAAATCGGTTTGGACCTGTCCAATCGTCGCTCCGAGGCTGGTCAGCGTTTCCTTGAATTGGGTAAGGGAATTCTGAAATTCGCCCATGTTTGTGGTTAACGCTGAATTGTTTTCATCCACCTGCTGGGCGAGGTTGGTATTGTGGGTTTTTACCGTTTGGAGGTCTTCCTCATGTGTTTGAATTGTTGGTTGAATCGATTGGACGTCAGATTTCAAAGCGCCTATTTGATTCGTAAAATCCTTTTTGAGGTCCTGGATACTTTTTTCAGTTTCTTCAAGTTTTCCGTATAAACTCGCCACATCCTTTTCTTGGAGGAGCGTGGCTTTTTGATTAATAGAAGCCAGATTGCCACGTGTTTTTTGCGCGTCCTCATTCATCTTGATGAGTTGTGCCTTGGTTTCATCAACTTGTGCACCAAGGGTCTTTTTTTCTTCTTTGATCTTGGCGATTTGTTGTTCTAAGTCCTTTTGAATCCGGGCAAGATCAGCTTGTTGAGCCACGCAACCCGTACCCAATAAACTATAGACGGCAAAGACCACTATCCAATTGAGAGAAAAAGTCGATGTCCACAATCTTGAAACATGTTGCAAGGTCCGCCCTATGTTCACTCTGGATTTATCCCTCCATGCTTTTCGAAAACTGGTCGATTGAAAGGAGTTGCTAATTTTGAACAAGTAAATGTCCCCGTCGGTTCAATTGGTAGCACACTTCTGTGGTGTCCTGGCAAAAGGGCTTGTCTTTGCCATAAGAAATGACGGTCAATCGCGAAGGATCGACCCCCAATTGAGAAAGGAAATCCCGAACAGCCATGGCCCGTTTTTTTCCGAGCACCATGTTGTAGGCCTGCGTTCCACGCTGGTCGGCATGTCCTTCAATAATTAACTGTGAGGAGGGATCGTTGGTGAGCCATGCCATGTCTCGTTCGAGGGAATCCTTGGCTTCAGCGGTGAGAGACCAACTGTCAAAATGAAAAAATACATCCTCTAAGCCAGCAGATACTGTAGCCAATTCTTCCTCTTGAATTTTATCCAACTGCTCTCGAATGATTTCTGACGGCTCAGCTTTTGCTACCTGAAGCGTTTCAGGAATGGGTTCCGTGTCCTTTGGCAAATTCGAAAGATCATTTTGGAATTCCGTCTGGGAGGTAAAGGGGGACGTCTCTGTTTGATCGTGAGGTGAGCCGTTCATACTTGAAGAACTGGATTGAGTTGAGATGTCCTTTCCATCGTTGATCGGCGTCGATGCGCTGGCACCGCTTTCCTCAATTTCGGAGTCTTTCCCAGAAGGAACTCCAGCTTGAAGATTCTGCTTGAACGATTCATCCATGTGGTTGGGGTCGTACCCAAAATTGGAAGATTCAACCGGAGCAGGTGGTTGAACCGCCTCTGCCCGAATTTCATCGGTGGAAGTGCCTTGCCCCGGCAGGGGGGATTCATCAATTGAGGTCCCTGTTAACCCTGACGTATCAGTGCCTGATGTTGTTTCCCCGGTTTCTTCGCCTGGGGAGCCGGAAGCGGTGGAGACGTGGATCCGTTTTTCTCCACATCCCGAAAAACTGATGAGTGAAAGACTGAGAATGCCAAGTAGTGAAATCATATGAGTGGCTGGGCGCATGGAATGACTCCTTTTTTGGACTATCACGGTTGGTGTCTCGTTAATTATGGTTGAAACGGCGACCAGGAGGGAGAGCTGAGATGTTCGCCTGCCAGGGAAATTTTCTCCAATCCTGCCCCCTCGCTAGTGATGATGTATAATTGACTCTCTCCTCTTCGAATCGAACTAAAAACAATATGGCGTCCATTTGGAGCCCAAGAAGGCGAGTCATCAATACTTTGCCCGTTGGTGATTTGTTTCCGCTGTTCCCCATTCGGACTGATGCGGCATAATTTAAATCCCTCGTTTGGTATCCGACACACATAGACGATCCAATCTCCCTTTGGAGACCAAGCTGGAGCCGCGTTATAGTCTCCATCATAGGTTAATCGACGGGCGTTCAAGCCATCGGCATCCATGATGTAAATTTGGGGGCGGCCTCCCCGGTCTGAGGTGAAGGCCAGATGTCGCCCGTCGGGAGACCATGACGGGGACAAATCTGCGCTATTATGGGAGGTTAACTGCTTCACGCTTCTACTGTCCAATTCTATCTCATAAATGTCCGAGTTGCCATCTTGGGCTGCGGAATAGGCGATAGATTTTCCACTAGGAGCAAAGGTGGCGGTAATGTTCAGACTGGCTGGCGAAACCAAAACTTCCTCCCGACCGGTAGCCAGCTCCCTTTTTATAATCAGTTGTTTCCGGTCCCGATATGCGGTGTAAATAAGGGATTTCCGGTCCGGGGCCCAGGTAGGCATGAGGTTTAAATATCCATCAGCGGTAACCTGTTGCGGGTTATATCCATCGTAATCCATGACGAAAAGCTCTCGTCCATTCTCCTTTTGACCCACAAATGCAATTTTCGTTCTGGCAATGCCCTGCTCGCCGGTATACCGATAAACCAGTTCGTCCGCCCACCGGTGGGCCATTAAGCGAGTGAGAGTTTCTGTCGTTTTAAGGGAAAAGTACCGTTTCCCGGTCAACACATCCTGTTGTCCGGGATCAAATGCGCAAGCATCAAGGATAAGTCCCTGAACTCCGCTCGACGTCCCTCCTACTCCTATTCTCCCCCAGGTAGAGACTGTCACCTTTTGGAAGTGCGGAGCCAAATTTGAAGAAAGACTCATGCATTTATTGTCAGAAAAATCCCCTTTGGCAGGAGGTAATTCAGCAATCGAAAATATTTGTGAGCGTTTGAGATCCGCTTTTAGGACCGATGCGACTTGGGACTCAAGGTCTTCTGAAAGGCCCGTATTTTGTTGAACGGGCGAGAACCCCATTACCCAAATCGGGATTTTTTGAAACTCTGAACGTGTAGCTTTAAGATCTGCTTCCTCCCCATGAAGAAAGGCCGGTGAGACGGAAATAACAGAAAAGGCGAGAAGAGCCAAAATGGCATACAAAGGGTTGAGTGCTTTCTTCATAATATAGCTGGTGTCCTTCTAATCTTTTTTGATGAATCGAAATCGTACTTCGAAGAATGGTTCGGAAATGTCTGGTGGAAAAGGTGGTAATGGGTTCACGGCAGATACCGCCCGTTTGGCTGCGGAGTCGTAGTTCCCGTTTCCTGAACTTTCATCAATGTGAATATTAGAAATTTCTCCAAATCGGGAAATGCGGAATTTGAGGACCACGACCGGAGGGTTTGTGACCAGTGGAAGGGCTCTCCACTCGTGGTCAATTCTGTCCTCGACCATTGCCAAATAATTGTTTTTTCCAGGAGAAGCCGGAGACGACGACTGGCCTGGTTTTGAGTTGGGCTGCACCTCGAGCCGTTGGAGTCGTTCCTTGATCGATTCGACGGGTGTGACATTGGGAATAGATAATTTTGCAATTTGTTGATCAATTTCCGACTGGACCGGCTGGGTTAACGTGGAAGAAGAGGGCAATGGTTGTTGAGAGGATGGTGTGGGTGGAGACGATTGTAAATTTGGGACTCTAGCTTCTTCCAGTAATTGCTTCATCATATCTGACATTTTCTCACGTTGGGGAGCTTTTTCCAGTGGTGGGGAGGGAGAGATCTGGGCTAATTGAGGAGGGGAAACTTCAGGGACGAAAGGTTTTTCCTGTTTTGGGGTAATGGTTTTGTGCTGTTTTTTGATTTTTGGAGTTGGCGCAGGTATTGGAACTGTTGGGATGGTTCGCTTGAGAGATTCCTCAAGATTGTTTGATGGAGAAGCGTCGTTGGGTTTTCTTTCTTTTTTGGATGTTCTGAATGGGGTCACCGAACTCAATTCCGGTAGCACAGGAGCTAGCTTGACAGTTGGTTCAATTTTAGGAAGCTGAGGTTGTGATTCCGACCCTTGAGGCTCGGGAGGAACCGTTGTGGGGGGCGCGGCCTCTTTAGGAGATGGCGCTGGAGTTGGAGCAGGTTTGGGAATGACAAAGGGTTGTGAGGAATGTAAGCGTTCCGGGCGTGAAATCTGTGGAGCCGTGGGGGGCATTCGAAGGTTTTCAAACAACGGTGTCTGGTCATTCGTGGGTGGTTGTTCGTGTATGGGGGGCTGAGGTGTTGGTGAAGTCATTTCTTGTTTGTGAGGCATCACGATTGAGCCAACAGCCCCTTCCATGAATTCCGATAATCGCTCGGAGGCTTTTGGGACCGGCAACGGAGGAAGGGGGGGGGCTGTTGGTTGCGTCTTTGTTGGTTCTATTTTTTTTGTTGGTTGAGATTTTTGCTGTGATGGCGGTGGGGGAGAAGATTTTTTTTGGCTTGGAGCCGGAGCTTGGGTTTCGGGTATAGAAATAAGAGTGACATCGATGGCCCGGAGAGGTTCCTCAACTGTCGATTGAAAACGTAGGAACAGGGCCATCATGATGACGACAGCATGGAAAAGGCCTGAGGTGGCGAGTCCCCAACGGAATGAGGCGTCTTTTTGAGAAACGTCAGTAGCGAGCCCCAGGGAAATTAGACTTGGGGATTCAGCATGTCCCATTGGTCAAACGCTTAGCGGGAAATCCCGATGGCCTCATCCTCGATTAGTGTTTCAGTCTTCGGGCCGGTAATCATTCCGAGGCGTTCAATTTTGGCCCCTTTTACCTCATCCATGACCTGTACAACAGTTCCATATGGAACCGTTTGGTCCGCTCGCAGATACACTGAAATCAAGGGATTTAAGGTTTTGGCTTCATGAAGCTTGGCTCGTAAATTGACCAGACTAATCGTGTCGTTGCCGAGGGATAATGTGTGATCCCGCTGAATTGTCACAATCAATCGTTCTTCGGCTTTAATATTGTTGGCAGTTGTTGTCGGGAGGTTAATGTCTAAGCCCCGATGCAGCATCGGGGCGGTAACCATGAAAATCACCAAGAGAACCAGGACGACATCGACGAGAGGAATGACATTGATTTCAGAGAGAAATTGCCGAGGCCTTGATCCACTATTCATCGGGTTACTTCCACCTCATAGGCTTTTTCCGCTTCTTCTATCGTATTGAGAAATTCAATTGTAAACGCCTCGACTCTGAAGGACATTTTTCGAATTCTAGAGAGAAAATAGTTGTAGGCCATCACAGCAGGAATTGCAGCAAATAGCCCAGCAGCAGTGGCCACAAGTGCTTCAGAGACTCCAGGAGCAACTGCGGCAATGCTCGCTGAACCTTGAAGGCCGATTTCATGGAAGGCATTGATAATGCCCAAAACGGTTCCGAGGAGACCAATAAATGGAGTCAGATTTCCTGTGGTCGCCAAAAAAGGTAAATAGGCCTCCTGTTGGCCGATTTGGTTCTGGATGATGTATTGAGCGACTTTTTCCAAATACTGTCTGTTAGGGGAGCGCTCTGCCTGTTTTGCCTCCATTGAAGGTCTCGAGGTGAAAAGATCGGAGGATTCTGGCAAGCGATCGGTAATGCCTAAATACACCACTGAGCTTGGGCTGTAAGTTAATGTTTGAGCCTGGCTTCTTAAGGTATGCTGGTCGATGGGATTTTGTTCATACAATTGTAGAAATTGTGATTCTTCCTGTCGAATGCGACTAAATCGCCTGAATCTATTCACGATGATTCCCCATGAAACCACCGAAAAAATTGACAGGATAAAAAGAATGACAATTGATAACAGGCCCAAAGATCCAAAGAACTCAGAGGGATTGGCAGCAAAGGTCATAGGTTGTTTTTCGACCTCCTCTAGGCTGATCAGAATCTAAACAGGGGATAATTGATACAGAAATAAACCACTGCGAGATGAGGTATGGCGGGGCCGACGGGATTTGAACCCGCGACCTCCAGATTGACAATCTGGCGTCCTAAACCTAGCTGAACGACGGCCCCGAAAATTTTTTTGATCTTGGGCAAATAGCCCACGCATTCATTCAAAGAGGAAATGGAGTCGATGAAGAATTTCGTAATATATCAGATCAAGAAGACCATAAGCCAAAAAAATATATTTGGTAGGCGGAACAGGGATCGAACCTGCGACATCTGCCGTGTAAAGGCAGCGCTCTGCCAGCTGAGCTATCCGCCTAAAAATAGAACACTACAATTATTCTATTATAACAGTGAGTTAGACCTTGTCAACTCAAATGGAATAGTGTGGAATACTGTTTGACATGATCAGGGCACGTGGGTATAAGGCATCTCGTCTCAATCAATGCGTCATGCCAGAAAAAAATATGTGGTCGTCCAGTGACGAGAGGGAAAAATAATTATGGGATATAAAATTAAAGATCTTGGCAATAAGCCTCCGATGGTGGAACAAGCCCAGTTTCTGTCTAGTAAAGAACGTTTTTTGTTTTTTGTCGAAGAGCACCGGGCATTGGTATGGGGAGGAATTTTTCTTGGTCTGGCGGTGATTGTGGCCGTGGTGACATTGAGTTGGCTCAATCAAAATAATCAAGAACAAGCCTGGGAATTGGAAGGCCAGGCGCAAACAGTCTATTTGGATCGTCCTATGGATGATGTCAAAAAGGGTCAAGAGAATATTCAAAAGGCTTCAGGCATGTTCAAAGACATCCTTAATCAATTCCCAGGTACGCCTAGTGCAGGAGTCTCTTCATTTTTATTGGGAAACAGTATGATTGAGGAGAAAAATTACCAGGGGGCGATAGATGTCTATACCTCCTGGGTCAAGGAATATGGGCACAATCAGATCCTCCTTGGATTAGTTCAGCAACGATTGGGGTTTGCCTATTTACTTAATGGCAATCGAGAGGACGCCCTAAAAGCTTTTGAGGCAGTATTAGCCAATTCACATGCGTTAAATAAGGACCAGGTAGTTTTTGAGCTGGCGAAAATTTCCGAGTCGGATGATAATATTCCTGAAGCGGTGGGGCAGTATAAAAAGGTTATCCAGGAATTTCCTTTATCTCCGTTTGCCTCGGAAGCCGCTCTCCGGGTGAAGGTATTAGCGCCAGAAGAAGCTAAAGATTCTCCTTCATCGGAAATAAATGACCTGGGTGGAACCGAGAAAAGCAGTCCTGAAAATCCACAGGTTCAGGATAAAGAAGAGGGAAAATAGTATGGGTTCAGTGGTTTAACCCGATTAGGTGGGGTTATTGGCTCACCATTAACATGCGGCCAGCCTGGATAATGCTGGAAGAGAGGTTGTTGAGTGCTCGCAAATCGTTCACACTCATACTAAATTGTCGGGCAATCGTCCATAAACTATCTCCCCGTCTGACCTTATACCATTTAGAGTTGTTTTTGTTTGAAGGGCTTGAAGGTTCCCCATTTACGCGTAACCGATCTCCTGGATGAATGATATGGCTAGAGAGATTGTTCAGTCTCATCAGTGAGTTAACGGATTTTCTAAATCGAGTGGCAATGCTTCCCAGGGAATCCCCGGATCGAACCCGGTACCAGGTGATTTCAGAGTCAGCATCATCGTCACCAACCTCGCCACGAACCCGGAGTTTGGTTCCTACTCGTATGATATTGCTCCGCAAGTTATTCATTTCTTTTAATTGACTCACTTTCATTCTATATCGTTTGGCTACAACCGATAAACTCTCTCCTCGTCTGACCGTATGCCATTCGGTTGGTGGGGGAGGAGGTTGTGTCCAGACAGCGAGTGTCGGATGGAGTTCCTCAACGAGCGAGGCCATTCCAAGGGGAACTTTCAAATAATAACCAGGAGCCGTAAGGCTGGGCACGATACTGCGTCGAAGTTCAGGGTTCAGCCGTTGGAGTTCCTCAACCGGAATCCCAGTTTGCTGGGTGACGGCCGAAAGATGAACGCGTTTTGTAATCAGGACTTCTTCAAATTCATGCCGATCACCGTCCGGAGTCGTGAATCCATAGGCTGTAGGATTTTGGGCAATAAGGGTTGCTGCAATAAAGCGAGGCACATAGTCTTTAGTTTCCCGTCTTATGTGGTGTGACCGTCGAATCTTCCAAAAGTCACGGGTACCCGTTTTTTTGATGGCCCGCGAAATCTTTCCGCTCCCCGCATTATACGCCCCCAAAGCCAAAGGCCAGGAGCCAAATTGGTCATATAAATCACGAAGATGATGAGCGGCAGCAACTGTGGATTTAATCGGATCCCGTCGTTCATCCAAATACCAGTCGACATCGAGGCCATACACACGCCCAGTCCCTTTCATAAATTGCCAGGGGCCCGAAGCACGGGATCGAGAAAATGCACGTGGGTTGAACCCACTCTCAACGAGTGAAAGATACATGAGTTCCGGCGGGAGACCCAGTTCACGAAATACGGGTTCTACAAGATCTTGGTAATGATGAAAGCGATCAAGATACGATTGAAATCGTTCATGAATTCCATACTGAAAATATTCAAGGTTTTTCTCTACGGCATCGTTCAGGACAAGGGGAATGGTGCCATAGGTCCCAGGCTTTCTCTGGTGGGGCGCTTCCCATGTTTGATCGAAAACTTTGGCAAATCGAGCAAGGGCAACTTGCGACCGTTGCTCAGATGAGTCAGCAGGGTAAAAACGTAATTTTGTAGAGGCTTTAATTGAAAATTGGGGTTGAGGGTCGAGGGCTTCAAACTTGTTCTCGTCAGATAAAAAAATCCGCTGGTCTTGGGAAGCGTTGGATTCCTGAGAGACATCAACTGATAAGGGAGCAACGGATTTTACAGCACCCGATGAGTGAATCTGGTGTTCTGGGGTTTGAGCTAGGGCCTCTGCAGAGGACTGATTCGGGTCAACTTCGGTAGGTAACCCTGGCATGCGTGGGGTATCCCCGGTTTGATTTATGGGAATAGACGATTGCTGATGGGTATGGTTGGTGCTCGTCTCAAACGTTTGAGCTTCAATTGAGGTCGCTGGGCGAGAGTAGCTATTCGCAATTGCATAATTAAACGTAAGAGTCTCAGGGGAATCAGTATGAGGTAAAAAAGAGGTTTCGCCGCGGGTTGGTTGGCAGAGAGTTAACGTGATCAAACTCACACTGAAGCCAACCAGTACGTTGCGGGCAAAACCAGTGGCTCGCAAAGGCATGAAGGAGCGTTGAACTTGTAACGTTTTATCTAAGTGACTCATTTTATAAGAGTTTTCGGCAAATCTGTGCACAACTTAATAGGCTACCCTCGTAAGAAAAAATTGTCAAACATATTTATGAATTTTTGGCAATTGTCGATGGGTGGAAATCTTGCACGAACCGCACCAAAAAGTAAGTGTATGAAAAGAAGAAAAAAATACGGTGGGCCTGTGAATGAGAGTGGCGTTTTTATTCCAGTTGTTAGGCAAAAATGTCAACGATGGGGATTGACCGGCAGGGCCAGAGTAAAATACCGTCCCCCTTCCTTATGCAATAACCTTTTTCCCTGCAATGTCGTGAGGATATCGGTGATGGGCACGATAATGTCTTCCTCCGATCCTGGAACGGAGCACCCCTGCAAGGCTTTACGAATCTGTTCGACGGACTTGGGTTGCTCATTGCAAAATTCTAAGATGAAGGCCTGTGGTCCTTCAAATCGTTCGCTCGTCGGAGTTAAGCCTCTCCCGTCATAAACGGTGAGATAGCTCAAGGCTTTTGCAAAGAAGAGAAAGGGCCGATTAGAAGAGTGATATCGCTGTTTCCACTCTTCCACAAGTCTGACGAGTTCCTTATAGAGATGTGGATCGACTTTCCAATCGATTGTGTACTCAAAATCATAAGCGATTTTGTTGAGATCAACCTGCCGTTCGTCATACACATAGGCATAGGCTAACCCCGGTCCTGTTCGGTGAATCCCATATCGTTCAGGCCATTTAAAATAAGGACTAAACCGTTCGAGCCAGAGTTTGGCTGTGGATTCTGGAGGTTGCAGGTGGATCAATGAGGGAATGAGTTCGATTTGTTGTTGGTAATCGGTATCGGTTTCCTGTGGAAAACCCAATAAAATATTCCAGGAGAGGTCGATATTGTAATATCGGCTCCATTTTAAGCATTCAATGTTTTGTAGTGGGCTGACACCCTTATCCATTTCCTTTAATTGCGCCGGACTCAAGCTTTCGATACCCGGTTGCATGCATTTCACCCCACCCTTCGCCAGTGTCTGAATTTGTCGTTTATTGAGATTGCTTTTCGTCTCCATAAACACGTCCAGGTCCACATGTTCTTGGGCTAGTTGCCCGAAGACACCGTTCACGTATTTCATATCAATAATATTATCGACCAAGCGAAAGCGGGTGGTGTCATAGCGGCTGGAAAGATAGTCCAATTCTGAAGCGACCTGAGCAGGATTTTTTGCACGAAATTCCATCGCTTGAGCATTCAATCCGCAAAAGGTGCAATGATGTTTTTCTCCCCACCAGCACCCGCGAGATCCTTCATAGAGCAGAATCCGGTTCAATCCGGTGGATCCCTGCTTGGCTAATTCCTGGAGCTCTGCAAAATAATCGTCGTAATCGGGTGGGGGCGTTTCTGAAAACTTGGTGAATAAGGATTCCTGGGGGGTAAAGTTGATCTGTCCTTCCCGTCGAAAGGCCACTCCGGGAGGAATATCCGTTTCATCGTCCAGGAGGATGCGTTGAACCAATGGAGGAAAGGCTTGTTCACCTTCTCCGATCACGACGTAATCAATCCAGGGAAATGCCCGAAAATGTTCCAGCCCCATTTCTCCGTCGAAATTTGCCCCCCCAAACACTATCCGAACATCGGGATAGACGTCTTTGATCAATTTGGCCAGACTCAAGCTGGCGACATTCTGATCGAAGGTGGAGGTGAAGCCCACCACGTCGAATTGACTCCAATTCACCGATGTCAGGCACCAGGTTAAAAATTGAGGAGCGATCGACCGGGCAATCTCTTCTAAATGACTGATTGAACAGCCGGCTTCCCGAGCCGTGTCTTCGAAGATGGGTTTAAACACCATAGGATATTCCCTGTGTTTTGGATTATTCCGAAACAGGAGTGCAGAGAACAGCCATTCGCCAAATAGGCCACGTTTTTCGCATAAGATTTCATATAACGGTACCCCGATTTTATGGGCGAATTGGAGGTTGAAATGATAAGTTTGGGCACCAATCCCCTGCGCTTTTAGTAAGGACGAGAGGGTCCCTAATTGGATCGAGGGAAATTTCGAATAACTAAATGGCATGGTTACCAGTGCGACCTTCGTTCCGAAAGATCGGAAATCGGTGGTGCCCTGAGAGGCCGCAGTCTGGGTTCGTTTTGCTTCTGAAGCGACCGGGTGAATTAAAATCGGGCTGGTGGCCATAAGAGCCTTCAATACGCAGCAGGAAGGTGGAAGGCGCGATCAGCCTTGGCGGCAAAATAAAAATCACTTTCGGTGAGGCCTTGAATCTTGTGAGTCCAAATTTCTACCTTGCATTTGCCCCAGGCCAAATATATATCAGGATGATGGCCCTCAAGTTCAGCCACATTCCCTACTCGATTAGTAAAAGCCAAGGCATCGGCAAAGTTGTCAAAAGTATAGGTTTTCTCAATATGACCTTGAGCATTGAGCACCCATCCCGTTTCTAATTGACCAAGGAGGTCCTGGATTTTTTGAGGTTCCAGCGGAGGGACGCCCCCACGACAAGGTACGCATGTGTTATCTGCTAGACTCATTTGCTTTCTCCTTACCTTCTGAACATTTCTGGTGGATTGCCTTTTTCAACGTGTTCTTGACTTGTACCAGGGAAACCGGTTTTCTTCCCATCTCCTTCGTATGAATTATCTTCGATGTGGTAGAGAACTCCAGATAATCGTGAGGTCATACCATATCCCCAGTCAAGCCACTAATTATAGACATCACCAAGTTCGGTGCACAATTCCAGAGCGGAAATTGGAATAAGCCAATGTGCAATTTGGGATATCTATATGGTGAGTTTGATTATTGGGCTGATCCGGTTTACCGTACCATTGTAAATTGACCCCACTGAGCCTTTCAGGGAACTCAATCCACATTGGTTTCTATAGGGAAAGAAAAAGCCAGTATTCAGAAGAGCATGTTTGCTGATCAATCGAGGTCGATCAAAGTCTTTGGTGGCTTCTGGGCAGAATCTCATTATCCCCTCGCCATGATTGGATGACCAGCCTTAGGGCGGGAAGGCTCCAGGGGGAAGTGAGCAGCGTATGGAGTCTTTCTTTCCTTGCCAAAAGATCATTTGACAACCTGAATCCTAGACAGGTAGAAAAACATTCCAAAAGCTTAGGTCCTTCTGCTATTGCGCATTCTTGTCGTCATTCAAGATTTAAGGCGACCTTAATGAGCGTCGGAAGGTCTATGCTACACGATCATGGAGTTGGGCAATGCCAGTGAATGCTCTGCGAAAACCTGGGGCGAGAATGAGTCTGCAAGAAGCTCTTGCACGAGTGGAGAAACTCAAACGGTTAACAGAAAGCAGTAATCCCCACGAGGCGGCCTTGGCGGCCATGCGATTGAAAGATTTTGATGTAGAGGTGGCCCGCTTTCCCCGGCCCGAACCCGTTGTTGAAGATGCCCCCCCCCACGATGACCAAGCTTTCCTCAATAAAGTTGTTGAAATACTTGATGAAATTCCCATTGTTCCCTATGAAACGTTGGATGAGATAGAGGTCGAACAACCTTCTGATAAATCGAAAGTCAATTGGGATGAACTCCATTTTGCCCTTGTGAAGAAGGCGCAGCGTATGGGAGCAGATGCCTTGATTCATATCCAATTAAAGGGCACTGCTGAGCAAAAGGTGCTTGGGGCGACGGCATTAAAATATCTCACTCCAAAAGAGGTCATGGAAATTCAACGATCCACGGCGTTAGAGGATGCCGAGAAAGCCTATAACGAGTCTCAAAAGGAGCGCCTTGATGAAGATCTAGCACCTGGCATTGGCTAGACAAAATTTTTGTCAGAGGGAAGAAGACCTGTTAGGCTTTTAGAAGAAAGGGAAATATGCAACCACATTCATATTCTGGATGGACCGCCTCTAAATCGAAAGGTTGATTGAGGGCGATTGCTACCCAAAAAATAGAAGGGGACGACAGACATATGAGAATATGGTATATTCCCTGAATTGTTTACCCTCTCATCGCACCATTGGCATTCTTTTCCTAATCCCCTCTTGTAATTTTTCTCACAGACTTCGGCGACGAGCAGAGAGAAATTTCCCGTGAGGAAAGACCGTGAAACCCGTCGCACTGGCCTCAAGTGCCGATGTGTCAAGGGACGAGCATGTGGACCCAGGTCAGGGCTTGTCCATTTTGCCGGGAAATGCTGACGTGATTAGCTCTTATCATAATTCAACCATAAGGACCAACTGTGGAGAGACGTAAGATTGTGTCAAAATTCCCAACTATACTTGGTATTCTGGGGATAACAGTGTGGCTCACGGTAATCTTTTCAGGTGTTGCCCACACAAAAGAGACTGAATTGCTCTCTGTTGGGATACGGGGAGGATTAAATTCTGACACGTTAGGCATTCCGCCGACTGAAAAGGAAGATTTTCAGCAATACGACGTATTTGCGGTTATTGGGACTCCTTGGAGTTGGGAATTTTCTTCTGGGTGGGATATCCGTTTTAGGCTTAATCTTGCCGCAGGGGCGTTGAGGGCTGCCGGAGATGCCGGGTTCATCGGAGAGGTCAGTCCCGGGCTGGCCTTTACGCAGAAAGATTGGAGACTCACCTTCGACATTGGCGGTGGTGGGGCATATTTAAGTAGGGAAAAATATGGTCGGCAGGATATCGGCGGACCGGTTCAAATTGTTGCGCATGCTGGTATTACCTATCACCTTCCCTGGAATTTATCACTGGGATGGCGATTTCATCATATTTCTGATGCGGCACTTTACGGGTCTAACAATCGGGGAGTGGATCTGCACTTGTACGAGCTCAGCTATCGGTTCTGAGGGTATTTGAGAAGATTCCTGCCATCATAGAGGGTAGCGCTCCCCCGTTAAGGTCTTCCGCCTCATCTTGTTTTTCTATCAATGGTCGAATTATTCATCATCCAAGGGCATATTGACCCACAGGCACCTTGCATATCAGAGGCCTCGGGCTGTTCAAAAAAGCTCGTCCAGCAAGGCCGCAAATTGCCTGCCGTGTCCCGAAGGGCACAACTTTTGTTTTGCGCGCAGAGCGTACATGCAGTACGTGAGCACGGAAAAACGGCGAGGACGCCGCTGGCGGCTTTTTTCAACAGCCCCACACTGGGAAAATAAAATCCGAATACAAGAAACCAGCTGTTAGCGCTGACGTTGTTTGGCGATATCGAGTGCGGCGACGCGGTAGGTTTCGGCGAGAGTCGGGAAATTGAAAATGTTATCAATGAATCGGTCGATAGGCATATGGTGAAGCAATCCAAGTTGCCCAATGTGAATCAGTTCGGTTGCTCCTTCCCCGACGATATGAATACCTAACAGGTGTTCGCCTTTTGGATCGGCGACCATTTTGAGCAATCCATTGGTCATGCCGGAGATCTGTCCTCGTGCAATTTCATGAAACCTCGCTCTTCCCACCGTGGCTCCGCCATACTTAGCCGTGGCTTCCTGCTCGCTTAATCCTACGCTCGACATTTCAGGAATAGTATAAATTCCCATGGGTATATGCTCCGGAGCCCCGCCGGGTTTGAGGCCCAGGGCATGACAGACGGCGCGTCGGCCCTGTTCCATGGAACAGGATGCCAGCGACGGGGGGCCAATGACGTCACCGACGGCATAGATATGGGGAACCGTAGTTTGGCAGTGGTTATTGACCGGAATGAGCCCACGAGTCGTCGGTTCAATGCCGGTAGCCTGTAAGTTTAAATGTTCCAGATTGGACACTCGTCCAAGAGCTACCAGCACTTTTTCACTTTCCAGCGTTTCGCCGCTTTCTAAAATGGTGGTCACCTTAGAACATCCGTCCCATTGGACTGTGTCGATTTTTTGTCCACCCCGATAGTGCCCTCCGGTTTTCTCAAAGGCTTCGCAAAATTCATCGGTGAGTTCTTGATCCAAAAATTTGAGCGGGCGGTCTGCCGTATCCACTATGGTGACCTGCACTCCCAGTAAGGCAAAAATTGAGGCGTATTCACTTGCGATGACGCCACCTCCCAACACGGTCAGGGATTTCGGCAAATACACCATGGAGAGAATGGAGTCGCTATCCAGAATATGTTCATGGTCGATGGGAATATTGTGGGGGACGCGTGGGCGCGAGCCGGTGGCGATGATGATAATCGGAGCTGTGACGAGGGCGGCAGTGCCGTCAATTTTTTGGATTCGTATTTCATGGTCGGATGCAAAGCCAGCGCGACCATGAAAGCAGTGGATACCATTTCGAGTGAGTTGGTCCTTCATGAACTTCCCATGCGCGCGCACCACCCGGTCCAAGCGGGTCATCAGGTTGGTAATTCTGACATCGTCGCGCATGCGGAATTCAAATACCTCAGTTGCCTGGAGAAATCGTACCATTTGTAGGGCGCTTTCCCGTAACGTTTTGCTGGGAATGGTGCCCTGATAGACGCAAGCCCCTCCCACCTCTCGGGTTTGCTCGATGAGGGCCACCTGCTTTCCTGCTTTGGCGCCTTGAATGGCGGCTTTTTGTCCTGCCGGGCCGCTTCCGATCACAATAAGATCAAATGGAGTGGGGGAGGTCATGGCAAAAAACACTCCACGCTTGCCTTGACGGTTTCCCGCAATTCCAGAAGGGCCGTCATGTCTTCAGGGTAAAAATTCAGATCCTGTACGACGGGAAGTGTGAGGAGGGTCTGTTCGTCATGCGTTGAATCCCCAAGCGTGACAGAGGCCAAATGATGAGCAAGGCAGGTGATCATAGCTCCCTTTGTGGGGGAAAGGCCTTGGTGGTAGTGGTCGTCATGGTAGTAGCGGATCGTTTCCTGAACCGGATCGGGGAGTTGCCAGACTGCAGCCAATTTAGAGCCTGCCATAACGTGAAACTCCTCAAAGAGGGATTCCACGGTGGTCCAGGAAACGGGCTCCGCTGATTTGTCTGGAGATTGGGAGAGCAGATGAAGAATGGCGGGTTTTCCGATGGTATGCAGGAGCCCGCACAAAAATGCGTTTTCCACATTATGACGGATTCGTCTGGCGATTTCCTTTCCGAAAAGCCCTGTCGCGAGGGCGTGCCGCCAGAGGTTCCGTACTTCTTTCTCATAGCCGGTCGTATGAAATACGCCGCCTTGAACCGACACCGAAAACGCTAACCCGGCCAACATCGTCAACCCTAACCATGTAATGGCTTGTTGCAGCGAGACGATCGGGGTGCGAGTCGCATAAGCAGGGGAATTAGCAATGCGAAGGATTTGTCCCGCAAGGGCCTGGTCCTGTTGAATCAATGAAGACAGCTTTGAGGCGTCCGCATCCGGATCGCTTGAAAGCAGAAGAACTCGATTGGCCACCACGGGCAAGAGAGGAAGATTCAGATTCCCTCGTTCCAATTGATCGGCGAGAAAGGAACGGAGGGTTTCCCTCTCTTCTTGTGCAAATGGCGTGATCGTAGAGTGAGCCATGTCTCAACTTGTCGGTTTTCGAGAAACAACCTTGAGAAATCTCTATTTAGGGCCGGTAGCGGGTTTAAAAAATGAAAAAGGGAACCGGCGGAAGAAGGTCACCAGCTGAACTTGTCGCGGTCTGGCCAATGAGCGACATGAGCGACAGGAATGACAGCCCTCTATCTTGGCCGAAGGAGCCCTCTTTCATCCCTGTCCGCTTTTGGTGGGGTAGCGCCCTAGTCATTCAGTAAACACGTTTCTCTGAAATGAAGGCCAGCCTTTCGAGAAGGGTTTTATATGTCCGTCTTTTCAATATGGTTGGCCTGGACTGACGGGGTGGTCTACAGTCAATCGAAGGATTGGGCTGGCGAGAGGGCTGATACAGTGTGTTGAGGAGAGGCCTAAAAAAGGAGATAGCTATGAAACGGTTAGAAGGGAAAATCGCGGTGGTCACAGGAAGCAGCAGCGGAATTGGAAAAGCCATTGCCCTTCGATTCGGAGAAGAGGGAGCAACGGTGGTGGTGGCCGCCAGGCGATTCGATTTATGTCAACAGACTGCTGCACAAATACAAAAGGGTGGCGGAACCGCGCATGCTCAACAAACGGATATTTCGCAGGAAGAACAAGTCGAGATGCTCATGCACGAGACCATTAGGCGCTTTGGGCGCCTCGATATTCTTGTCAATAATGCCGGCGTGGTTGGAGGAGGACGGGTGGCTGACACATCCACAAAAATGTTTGATGAGGTGGTGGGTACCAATTTGCGGGGGACCTTTTTCTGTTGTCGAGCCGGATTTCAACACATGAAAAAGCAGGGAGGCGGGCTTATTATCAATATCTCCAGTGTAGCCGGCGTTCAGGCCTGGGCAGGAACAGGCACCTACAGCGCGTCAAAGCATGGCATCATGGCCTTGACCAAGTCACTGGCCGATGAAGGGCGGGCTTTTCATATCAAGGTGAGTGCAATCTGCCCGGGTGGTGTGGCAGATGAATTAGTGGATGCGACGCCTGAGGAAATCCTCAATAGTGAAAAGATCAGTCCCTATGATGTGGCCGAAACCGCTATATTTTTGGCGACATTGGGATACCATACGGTTGTGCATCAGGTTGTGCTGGATCGGCTAGGGGCTGATTGGTAAAAGAACGGCTAGGTTTGAATTGAGAAAGCATGTCCCATAAAAAAACGACCTTCCGGGATAAGCCCTGGAAGGTCGTTCTTCAATCAGACTAAAAGAAAATTTATGTAGACCAGGCAAAAACTACTTCTCGCCTTTTTCTCCATCCTTTTCATCGTCTTTTTTGTCGTCCATCTTTTTGTCGTCACCTTTATCGCCATGGTCATCCTTGTCCCCATCCGCGCCCAAGGGGAAAGTGTTCTGAATGGACGAATTGTCAGCCAAGGACCCGGCGAAGGTCATTCCGCCGAAGGACAAGGCAACAAGTAAGGTCAGTAAAACAGTGAATAATTTAACCATGATTCAGCCCTCCAAAATTAATAAAAGGTTAACCACGCTCTCCCTCGAATCATCTTGGGAGAATAACTCTAACTACCCACAGGACCGCTTAAATGAGCAAAAATCATTCCCCTGTATTATGTAAAACTCACTCGCATAACACATTGTTTTTGTTGATGAAATGTAACCGTTCTGCCTGGTGAATTTATGAAGAATTTCTAATAATTTCGCCAAAATGAAAATTACGTTCTGAAAATAATAAAAAAATGCACTAAAAACGATTGAATTACAGAGACTTGCGTGGAAATATTATTAGAAAAATTCTTTTGAATTCTCATGCCTCTACACTGTATGGGTTGCCCTCCATCGAGTATGGTTTTCACTTCATCTATGCTCCTAGTTAACCCCTCGGGGCGAGGGCAAAATGAGCCCAAAAGGTATGCAAGCTGACCGAGCGGATCACAAAAAAGAGAAGACTTCAGATGATCTAACCGGGGTGGCAAAGGGGAAAATGATTAGAGCCGTGGAATGCTGACCGTGAAGGTCATGGGCACAAAGGATAAGGGAAATGGAAAAAGTGGAAGGAAAAAGTTGAAGGAAAAAATGTGAAAAGAAGCTAATCGTAAGTTCTTTGTGCCTAACTTTTTTCCCTTTATCTTGGGATTTGACCATGCACCTCACCAACATTTCCATGATGGCCATCGACTGTGCCGCCGCTTCCATCTGATTTAGGTTTCACAATTATGATTGGAGCCTTTTCCGTTGACTGGTTCATAGCCCACTGGACGGGTGCCCGGCGAAGCACTTCTGCGCTGTCATCTCGAAGCTGTTTGGCCGTTGTTCTCCATTTGCCGCCCTTCTAAGCTGACGATGCTCATCGAGGTCGTTCCTTTTAGCAGAAGTGTTCGCACATCTTCTCTCCGCTCGCAGTCAAGGTTAAAGGAGATATGGGGAGAGCAGACGAGAGAAAACCATTTCGCTTTACTACCGTCGTTGCAGGTCAGGTGCTGCCGCTTTCTCACGGATGTGAATGAACAATTTTGGCTTTACCGGGAAACCACGATGAAAAGTCAGCAGACCTGCTGGATTTTTATACTATTGAGATGTTTTTGATGATGAACCGGTGGTGAAAAGGCAGCCCGTCACTGACAGTCGTATGGAAGAACGCAAACGTCGCACAGTCTGTCGCAACGAAAAATTGCATATGGCTGGGCCAACTCCTGTTGCCCTCGAAAACCGGATTTCTTAATCAATGTGTTCTATCACCTTGTTAGGTCCCTGCAATACATAAATGGGGCTGTCTCAATGAGGGACTCTGTTATTCGCATCATTGTGGGTGGTTCGAATCAACACGCGATAATTTGCAGTACCTGAATCCGTAGAAAATTTGACCGCTATCACATTCACACCGTAAGCATCCAGCAACGGGTCTAGCGAATCATCACCAGCGGCAATTGCCTTTATGCCGCCTAGCAGTTTATTTCGCTGCTCGAAATCCTGATTATCCATAATTGTCTTTAAGGTTACCCAATAGCCATGCCCGGGCATAATTAACTTGAAGTCGGGTGCTACCACGGTCAGCCACGTTCCCACGCGACGTTCCACCAAAACGGTAATCTCTTCTTGCTCCATGGTGTGTTGTCTGATGTCCTGCGCCAGTTCAACGGCGTGCTGATATTCAGGTGGCAATTTGTGCCCAAGAAATCCCCAATGCACCTGATTGCTTTTTGCCAATGTCCAGGGATTCACAGTCGCAAAGGCGACAATCAAACCGATGGGCAGTAACCACGCAGTCTTTTGCCAAGTTCCTTCGTTCTTTCCTTGCGCCCAATGCAGAAGATACACCAAGCTGACCGTGAGTAAGAGCGGAACCGGAACAGCCCAAGCCAGCCGCCAATTCATGTTTTTGGATGTCATCTTTGTAATGTACTCTATCAAAAATGGGTTGAAGATCAGGACAAAACAAACCACCACTAGCCAAACATAGGTTTTTGATGCCTTCGTTGATTTACTCCTGTGGCTTAATTGGATTGGTGTGAGGAATATCGTTGTTTTGAGTAAAAGTGCTAGGAGCAGAATGATTAATGCCAGGGCTTCGCGCCAAGTGCCCCCCAACGATGCGTTGATGGGAAAATAGTTCCCTATCTCTTCAACCTTTCCAGAGGTGCTGCTTAGGTACTTGATCCACAGACCCAAGACAATAGGATAAGTAAGAGTCACCGCCCCTGTAGATGCCATCCATAAGCCGTGGTATCCGGGTTGAGCCAAGAAGCCAGCTAACAAGCCGAGCGCCGTGGCAAAGAGGGTAATCACTAGCCCAGAGGAAGAGACTCCAACGGCCACGACTTGCATAATGAGCAAACCCCACCACGTAGTGGCATTGGGTGTTCGCATCCATACGAAAGCCATGATGAGTGTGAGTGGCGTGGTAATCGCCACGAGCAAGCCTTTCCCTTGAAACAACCGAACATACATCCTGTTGCCATAGGCAATATGAGTTTCCCCCCACGCAAACGAAATCAGTAAAAACAAGGCGATGGCAAGCAAGCTCCAGCGCAATGGTAGGAACCAACGCAAAAAAACAAAGGCGACTAATATTGACAAGACTGCCGAAACGGCTGGTATCAGCAGGTAGTACACATCCAAAATGTTGAGATGAGTCCATTGAGTAATTAACGCAATGAAAGTCTCATACGAGGTAAGGCGATAGGGTGAAAAGCGAAACTGGTCCAACACGATCCCCAGTGAGGCATCAAATGTGTACAAGCCTTTATCGGGGTAACGCAAGGTTTGAATGGCGAACTGTAGGTATTCGGCGTCATCAAAATCAGAGCGGTTGACGCACAATACGATCAGCACGGTGCCGCTCATAAACCCGATAAGGTAAAGATAGGCGAGCCATGAGGACAATTCACCGGAGAAAAGGGCGCGCGTAGGGGTACCTTCATTGGCAGGAGTCGTAGGCCAGGCGAAAAACGTAATCGACGTTATGCACAGAATCACAGCGACATATCGTGCCGTGAAATTGTCAAATACAAGGCAAAATCCCAAAAAACCAAGACAAAGCAGCCACACAGAACGGGTTGGCGTCCCACTAGGTTCGATCAGAGATTTGGGCAAGTGCCGCGCATACAGTTTGGCCAAATGGCCGGACTGCCAGTAGATCAATGCGAGCGCCGGGAGTAAGGACCAGGCGACAGTCCGTGTCAAGGCGGCCCAAGAGAAGGCGGCAAAAGTCGCAACCTGGTGCGCGACCGTCCAAAAGGCGTAAAGCCCCAAAGCTATCAGCAGCAGTTGCATGACGTTTTGCTCTACGTGAGTGTTTCCGGTACGTGGCATTAGCAATAGACCCAATATTTATTGACAACAAAGCGAACCGGCATGAGCACACCTGCAGTCAGCAAGGTTGCCAGGAGATAATACACGCCGACTGACAATAGCCATGCGTACAAGAGCGTGCTGATCCCCAGGAAAAATCCAACATAAGTGACATATTTGAGCACTTTGCTTCCACGGTGAAGCTCGTTAAATACCAGGCGCAGGGTCACCGTGTACTCCATCGCATAGGCCGTGAGATATATCGCTATATACGCTGCCACTGGATCGAGTTGCAGGACATCAACCAACAGGTAAAGAGCGGCAAGGATGTAGATGTAGACAGCAAGACTGGTCGACAAATATTTGATTAGCACTAAATGTTGACGTAGCTTGGAAAGCCAGAATGACCACATGATGAGGGGTTGGACTCAGTGCGGATAGAGCTTGGGAATCTTATTAATCACTTTGAGCGCCTCAAGCGCATCAATCCGCACAGTATCGCAATACCACTTAAAGGACTCCACCCGAGGACGGCTTTCTTCTTCAATTAAGGATAAAGCTTTCTCCCGGGTGATCAAACCTTCGCGGATTTGGTTGCTGCGAAAGGTGTCATGTTCACTGAAGCCTGCAACAGTGAGATAGATGTAGTTGTAGAAGGGGGCTGTGCCATCTCCAATGCGCCAGGTGGAAGCGGTATCGGGCGAAGTTTCCCACTCATAACCCTCAATGAGGGTGCGCTCAATGGTTTTTTCTTCCCACGGCAGGTAGTCAAAAATCGAGTGGTAGTCTTTGCGCTGCAGGTAGAAAGAAAAAAAAGCTAATAATGTGTCTGGTAGGGTACCATTCAAATACGCAGGATTGGATATGAATTGTTTCCCATAGTAACCGAGGAGTTTTATCTTATTCCTCATGCCCATGCTGTATGTTTTTCCCTGAACACTGGCATCCATATCCTGAATGTCATTGACGTGGGCAAAGCCGGACTTAAATCCGGTTTTTTCCAGCCAGTTCATACTGAATAAAATAGGCCCCAGCTTCATCTGACGACGAATCAGACTGGCGTAATATAAAAACAATTTGTCGCCTGCCATGAATAAAGGAATCATTCCCAGTGCGGGGGCCTTGAGCCAAGCCACGATGTTTTTCCGCACATTGTCCCGTTTTTGTCGAATATCGGCTGCGATGAGAACATGCTCAATGCCAAGGCTTCCGCACATGCGGGAAATGTTGCGCCGCGCCAAATCAGTCACCAGACCCCAATCGTACGTGTAGGCCACGGGGTTGAGCCCCAGCTCTTTTTTGACGTAGTGCAGTCCATAGCAGCTATCGCGGCCTCCGCTGATCGGCACGAGACAATCCGCCTGACCATTGTTTCTGCGTGCCCGGTCGGCCAATTTTTCCAAAGCCCCTACGCCCTGTAATTGCCGCGGCTGGTGGTGGCGACAGATCTGGCAGAGTCCCTGGGTGTTAAAGCTGATGAAAGGAAAGGATACTGGTAACAGGCAACGCGTACAGCGTTGAAGCTGACGGATAGCGGCATGGTCGAATTCCATCAACTGCTCAATTTCTGTCAGCTTATTGGTGAAGACTGGCGCAGGTATTCTGCCCCCATAGCCGAGCGGAGTCTGAATCAAGGAACGCTTTGTTGTGCCCGGCATCGTCTCCGGTATTGGTGGCGTCTCGGTGAGGGAGAACGTTGTCAATCGAGCATGGATCAAATCCATCGCTAACGCCCTCCCAGGCTTCAGTTGCTGCACCGATTTCGTTTTTCCCTGGATTGGTAGGCGTGTGGCTATTCGATCCACAATCAGGTGCTCAGAGGCAAACACAATGATCCGTTCATCCAGGCTCTGCCAGAAGTACATGGACCCATTGGTAGTCCCTATCACCATCTGGTTCTGCTCTATGCGTTGTGCAAGGATCGTGTTGCCACCTTTGATTTGTCTAAAAGCCGCATGTACTGCCTCAATCAGGGATTGGCCACAATTTTCCCCAGCGCCTAATATGGCCCCAAAAATTTCTGTGTCGACGAGGTATTCTCGTTGCCATGACGGGTTCACGCGCCATAAATCGGCATCATTGACGATGATGCCGTTGTGCAGAATCAAGTGGTTATCTTTGATGACCGGCTGGTTATTGAAATCCTCTTCTTCTGTTCCATTGGTCACCATACGGGTGTGACCCGCAATCACAAAGGATGATTCAGCGTTGTAGGCATCCTTTGCGCTGGCCAACATCTGTTTGAACTGTGGCTGGGCAATCAGGTAGCTCACTCGCTGGGCTGATTTAATGACCTCAATCCGATCGGGTAGCACAACCAATGCGCCGGAAGCGTCCTTGCCACGTGTTTCAGATAATTTAAAAACATCCAACGCCAGACTCTCAAGCGCATTTGCGCCCAAGCCGGAAGCAGGGTTCGTAATGATTCCGAAGATGCCACACATGTCAGTTGCCTGTTTCAGTTCGTGGAGCGTGAGGATGGGGTTTTCGAACGGCCAAATAGGCAATGTCATTGGTCGGGATGTATAGCTTGAGACGCCCGAATTGGCTTTGTGACGCGAGATGCAATAAAGATTCGGGCGCGATCCAACGGCTCATCTGGTTTAACTTATACAGGAGAAAGGCGACATCAACGGTTTTGCCTCGGGTTTGAAAGGTCATAATCTCACCGGGAACCCTATGCTTGAACAGAAATTCAAAAGATTCCCTCCGGAAATATCCCAAGTGATACGGAGGCGTCATGAAGGCCCAGTACGATCGCATCATTCTTGCCGTAACAGAACCAAAATCCGGGGTCGACAGAAGGAGGTAACCCCCGGGCTTTACTCGATCCATCATCCGCTGGATCACCACAACAGGGTCAGCCACATGCTCAATCACGTCCCAAAGACATACGGCATCAAACCCTTGCCAGTTTGCCCCCCCATCTTCCAATCGCTGCGCCGTCAGGCGCTCGCTCAATTGGGGCAAACGATGTTTAGCGTGGGCTATCGCTGCTGAGGAAATATCACAACCAAACATCTCAAACGCTTCAACGGCTTCAGCCAAAAAGTCTCCGGTGGCGCACCCAGCATCCAGAACCCGGGCGCCACGAGGGAGTTGTGTTTGAAGGAATTCGAGCCGGCGCCGATTTTCTAATTGTGCCGATTGGCCACTACGGTACTTGATGTGCTTGAGGTGCAGCGTTTCATAGAGTTGACTCAGGGTATGGGAGCTAGGCACATCCAATACTTGCGCAAATCCGCATTGCGCACATCGTCCAATCCGGTATCCCTTGGCAATCAGCCAGGGTTTGGCTTGTGCATGTTCACAGACTTTGCAAAGCTGATTGTGATCTTGGTTTTTCTTAGTCTTGGCGCTCATGTGAAAATGTAGAACTCAACAGCCTTGCAGTTGTTGTCATCGACGACGATCTGAACACGTGAGTGAGACACACCCAATCAACAACGCAACAGGTCCGATGGCTAACCAGAAATAAAAACGACGAGGGAAATATTCAAGCTCTACTCGTTCTGCACGGTTGTCGGGTAAGAGACTGATCAAATGGTTGGGACTCGCCGCGATGGAGATGCCCCCTTTTTTAATGTGCCACCCATCGTGAAATCCTACAGGGATTGTACTTGCCGGCGCTTTTGGTTGAAAGCTGATGCGTCCGGGGCTTTCAATATAATCTGAATAGCCATACCCTGAAAGTCCGCCTTGCTCCTTGAGTGTTCGACCATTGTCAAGCGCCTCCAGTAGGGAAATCCCCCTCCTTGTCTTTTTAAATCACTCGCCAGTCCGTGCTGTGATGATCATTAACCCACGCCTGATTGCCGGTATAGGGCAATGAGACAAATTGCACATGCATCTGTCGCAAAAGGGGCCAAGCATTCTTTTCATCACTTGAATTAATTGTATCAATCGTTAAGACCGTTTTCGGGGCAGTAGACCTCAATTGATGCACCCAGGTTCGCCAACTTGATTGGCTAAACCAATGATTACTCACGGAAGAGATGTTATAGGCAATGGCCGTCTGCTTAAATAACACATCCTGGACCTCCAGCACTCGCGCGCCGCAAGTAGGCATAAATATAGGTGCCACATAATGCCAACCGTGCCCACCAGCCAATCGCAAAGACTAACCAATCCGGCATCAGCAAGGGGAAAAGATGAAATGCGCCCGTGCCAATTGTCGACAGGGCTGGGGCACCGAATGAGGAGTTATGACTCCAAAATGGATTGTCGCCATGGCGAATGGCCTGCATGAAAAACCCTGGCATAAGGCTCAACAAATACGTAACTATCAGTCACGCCTGCAGCAAAGGCCCCGGCACCTTACCCCAAAAAAATTGCGGGAAGAACAGGGGGACGCTAAAAATGAGGAACAAAATTGAGGCGTGATCCTGAGCCTTCGGAGTAGCCAGCCCCATATGCTCAGCTGCGCTTTTTGAGTCGGTACAAGATGCGTTCCTGATTGGAGCGTATTCGATCCAGCATGTCTGCCACGATACCCAACACAATAAAGACCGTGGCCATAATAGTGAAAAACGCTGATAAAAATCCTGCAAATAAATACCCCGTGAAGACGCCCACGACGAGATAATGTCCGAAAAAGAGCATCCCCAATAGCACCGCAGGTATAGCAAATCCTAAGGCGATGCCCCAGAAAAAACGTAAAGGAAAGTAGTCGCGATAGCCGCGAAAAATTATTTTGGCAGTGCTCACTGCATAGGTGAAAATACTTCCGGCTACTCTGGACATGCGGTCGGGAAAGTAAAGAACGGGGATGGGCACTTCCATAATCGTTAAGCGTTTGACAGCAAAATCCAAAAACGTTTCCTGCGTATAGGTAAATGATCCATGCAGATTCAGTTGGAGGAGAGCCTCACGGCTATAGCATCGAAACCCACACGACACATCATGGAAATTTTGCCTGACCAGTCGGCTGATCAGGTAGGACATCATGTGATTGCCCATCAGCTTAACCTTGGACATATTGGGTGTCATCTCACTGTTCATAAAGCGTGAGGCGGTAACCATATCGGCCTGCGCGGCTATGACCGGCTGCACGAGCTTAGGGATGTCCTGCGGGTTGAACTGGCAATCACCATCGATATTGACCATTAAGTCATAGCCGTGCTCTACGGCATAGTTCACCGCCGTTTGAAATGCCTGGCCCACACCTAAATTACGTGGGTGGCGCAGAACCAAGGCCCCTGCGGTAGCCGCATCAGAACCGGTTTCGTCTGACGAGCCATCATCGACCACCAGCACATCGACTTGTTGGACTCCAGGCATAAGGCGTGGAACATTCTGTACCACCTGGGCAATGGTAGTAGCCTCGTTCAGACATGGGATGGCTACGAGCAGCCGCATGTCTGTCATTCTCTTCGTCTCATTCATGCTGGTCGACCTGTTTGGAGAGAGCAATTTATCAGAGTTCATGGCAAAGGTGTCTTATCGCCACCATATCAAAATCAGGGCTGACACAATCAACATACTTGCCGGGTCCAATGCTGAAAATGTCACGCGTATTGCCGAAGCCGTGGCAAGATTTCCCTCGCGCCATAGGGAGCCGATATTAAAGAGCCTCGCTCGGTTCGCTGAAATTGAAGTCATGAGGGGGTGACCGACGCAAATTGTTTGGAACGCTTTCCGGTTCTCGAAGAGAGTTCAATACCTCACAGTACCTTACGCGATGGGCGCAGCCTACGATCTGGACTAAATCCTAGAGACACTTGATTTGCAAAGAAAGGGTGAAGCCATGCCACTCAGACTTGCATGAAATCAACGTATTGAAGTCGCTGCGACATCGCAACTGCATCCCTGAAATTGTTTGCGCGCCAGCATGCCAAAAGTAGGCCCCTCACCACAACCTATTTCATGGATTTTTTATGGAACCTACTTGTTGTTTGGTTGCCTTATGGTTTTCATGAAATAGTGAATCAACCGGCCATTTCTTGGTGTGAGCCGGGTATATTCTTGAAGGGCTAAGCGGGCACTATCGGCTTTATATGATCGAGGATGGGCCGCGATTTGTTTTAAAATGTCCAGGGCCTGTTTTTACAGTTAGAGAGGTCATGAAGTTTCCCGTGCCATTGTAGAAGGAGGGCTGGTCAAACAAAGGCCTCTGGATCGTGTGACTCAGAGGCCGATTGGTGGAGGTGAGGGGACGGATGTTCCATGTTTTTCAGCGTGGTCAGACTATGCCTTCCCACGTGGGATGCGTGGCGTCTTAGCATCGAATGCTGCTCCGAGTGCCTGATCATCTGACGACCAGCGGGTCTTCTGGGTCTCTATTGAGCTGGAGAAGCTGGCCTTGTACATTCCAGGTGCAGCGTCTGAAACTCGAATGGCGGCAACAGGAGGAGAAACTTTTTATTTACCTGTCCGTGAAAACGGGGGAGGCCGCTATGATTTAAAGGAGAAGGTTGTCACACCCCAACGGTTTCCAAAGTCCTACAGCTTACGATTTCTCTAGCATCTCGCGGGTCCGAGCTTCGGATTTCATCAACATTTTATCAATAAGATCCGCTTCTGGCATATTCTTCCAGTATTTTTTCGGCATTTGTGCCAACATTGCGTTCTTCTTCGGACGCGCGGGATTAAAAATATTCGCGTAATATGTCAGCCAATATTTTTCAATATTGTCCTCTCGGGGGTAGACAGACGGATCGGGATTGTCCTCCAACGTCAGACATTTTGTGTCCCAATGCGCTGCACGATAGGGTGTCAAGATTGACCAACGCATATTTTTAAAACGCGTTTTGAAAAAATCAAGTTTCAGCTCAAGTGCATAATGTTCAGGTTCATACCAGGCTATAAAATGCTCGGTGCCGTTATGGGTGATTTTACGAAATCGTAGAAAGGCCGTCATTTTATATGCGTCACGTTGCACCGCCTTAAAGAGCGCGTTCAAACGTAATACATCGTTATCGGTTTTGAGATTTAGAAGGTGTTTATTTTCATTCGCTAAGCGCCAAAGCACGCGATAACAGAGAGAGAATCTTTCCGGGCTCTGATGGCAAAGTGCCATCTCACAAAGCTTTAAAAACGTATGTGAAACATGCACGGGCCTAGGCGGCCTCTTGATGAGGAACCGATCAAAGGAATCTTTCTCAGTCGCATCGGCTTGTTTTTCGTGACCGGGACGGGTGGCGTTAAATAGATCAACCTGTAGGTTCTGCCCTGTCGTCCACAAAATTTGTTCAGGCGCGATGTGGTTTATCAACGCGTTTCTCGCTGCCTCGCGCCATTCTTGATAACCTGGAATATTAAGAATGGTAATGTGTTTCATAGTGTGCTGGGTCTGTACTGTAAGAACCAAACAGCTGCATCTGTTGTGGTTTTGTTAAGATCAACCCCAGATTCTCTGCATCCAGAAGATGTATGGCAGGTTTATAATCTGTTACGGTGATGAAGGGTTTAAGTTTGTCCAGCGGCAGACGCATTTTGGTCAAATCCGCCCACGAAATGTTGGCGTGAGGTCGGATAGAGAGAATTTTTTCCACTGTCCGCATTCCGAGCCCTGGCACGCGAAGCAAAAGATGTTTATCGGCTCTGTTCAAATCTATTGGAAATATGTGACGATTGTGTAGCGCCCAGGCCAGTTTTGGATCATAAGCCAAATCCAACATTCCATGATGCGTGGTTTGCAAAATTTCATCAATTTCAAAGCCGTAAAACCGCAGTAGCCAATCCGCCTGATATAGACGATGCTCCCGGATGAGCGGTGCAGGTTTAACCGGCAGGATTTTCGATGGATCCGGAATTGGCGAAAAGGCAGTATAATACACTCGCCGCAAATTCTGGCCTTTGTAAAGCTTAACGCTGCAGTCAAGAATAGTTTTATCGTTCGATCCGTCCGCTCCGATAATCATTTGCGTTGATTGTCCGGCAGGAGCAAACCGCGGAAGTTTTTTTCCGCTCAGTGTCCTGGAAGATCGATGTTCGGAAATTTTATCCTTTAATGTATCCATCGCGCCTGTAATCGCCTTTAAGTCTTTTTCAGGGGCATATTTATTAAGGCTCGATTGGGTTGGCATTTCAACATTGATGCTCAGACGATCTGCGTACAGCCCGGCTTCTGTCTGAAGCTCCTGGGAGGCATTAGGTATTGTTTTGAGATGAATGTATCCCTTAAATTCATAATCTACGCGCAAAGATCTGGCGATCCGCACCATGCTTTCCATCGTATAATCAGGCGTATGAATGATGCCGGAGCTTAAAAAGAGCCCCTCAATATAATTGCGTTTATAAAAATTTAAAGTGAGGTCGACAACTTCCTGCACCGTAAAGCGCGCCCGGCGAACGTTGCTGGAAACTCGATTGATGCAATAATGGCAATCATAAATGCAATAATTGGTCATCAAAATCTTTAGTAAGGAAACGCAACGCCCATCGGGTGTAAAGCTGTGACAGATGCCTGAGCCGCCGGTAAGCGAACCAACACCCTTCTCGCCTTTTTTCGCTTGTCGTTTTCCCGCAGACCCTGAAGCACACGACGCATCATATTTTGCCGCATCGGAGAGAATTTCAAGCTTTGTCAGTAATTTGTCCGTCATACAGAGATGGGGAGTTCTATTTGGATATGTACATGATTTGGAAAAATAAACACATTAGTCTTGGGTCTTGAAATCGACAGTAGGACGAAATTTTTGCTAACAAGCACAGATTATCATCCCCCTGCAGTCCCAGTCTTGAAGTGTGTGCTTGTATATGCCGATTTCCTCAAAATGTTTAGACAATCCTGCGATTTGATGTAAAGGGTTTCCTCACCATCGATTGAGCCTCGCGGGGTATCTTACCCCTACTCTGATAGGGCTTTTAGGGTTTGGGAAACCATTGCAACACCTGCGGAATTGTAGGCTAGGTCTTCAAAAAAAAAGGCCCCCGAATCGTATGACCCAGGGACCGATTGGTGGAGGTGAGGGGAATTGAACCCCTGTCCGAGAACATTCAGCGCAACAGCCCTACGTGTGTAGCCGATGATTTGTTATTCGCAGTTGCCCACGCCCACCGACCGGCTTAGAGCACCCGCTAGCCCAGAATGTTCTCGTCCGCCGCCGCTGAGCACCGGCATTGGACCAGCCTGCAGTGTGACGCCCCTTCCTCACCCGCAGGCAAAGAGAGGAGGGACGTCGCGGTCAATTAAGCCGCGAGAGCCAAGTTATCGTTGGCACTTAATGTTTTCCCGAAGGTTTTACGAGACTCCGAGAGCTCGACACGCTCTGTTGACCTCTTGATTCCCGTCGAAGCCAGTCACCCCCTTGTTAATGTTCAACCTATTTTCCCTGATGGAGTTCCTTCATTATACACTGTTACTCCCTCTAAATTCACAAACAAATTTTTGGGAGAAGTGTTCTTTTTTCAAGATAGCCACTAAAGAAGAAAGATCAAGGAAATGTGTGACAAGCGGACAAAACCTTCAATTTTGTCATCATATTTTTTGTTGAAAGCCTGGAGCCTTTTGAAGTTTGAGGCTTTCTCGAGCTCCGTTCATCCCCAGATTGAGTTTTTTTAAGTGTTCCGAGCCCCTTCTTTTTGGGATAATCTTCTTCGGTTGTGATTTTTCTCGTACCTTCTGGTATGGGTGGAGACTGATTTTTTAGGGATGGGTGATGAGATTCAATGCATAAAGCAGAGAAGAGGAAGGAGTAGAGGTCTATGGCGTGGACGTTGTTGGTGGTAGCAGGAATTTTTGAGATTATCTGGGCCACGGGATTGAAATATACGGATGGGTTTACCCGGTTATGGCCGAGTATTGGCACCGTGGTGGCCATGGCCGTGAGTATGATGTGCCTGTCGTTGGCTTTCCGGGTAATTCCGATGGGAACCGCTTACACGGTGTGGACGGGTATTGGTGCCGTGGGCACGGTTCTCCTGGGTATTCTCCTATTTGATGAGCCGAAAAATGCGGTCAGATTATTCTGTATTACTCTCATTATTGTGGGCATTGCGGGATTAAAGTTGTCTGATCCTTCCTGATGGAAACGGGTTTGTTTTGAAATTTGAGGTTCTCTAGAAGGATCGCTGTTTAAAAGGAGACTTGTAGATGTTCATCGACAAACTCACAAAGTGAGCTATCACCAATACGAGAGAGTATGGAATGACATCAAATACGGCACCATCTGCTGAAACTTGATGAACCTCGAAAGGATTGACGCTGACCGTACCACCATCAAGTTTGCGCCCTCACGCCTACCGTCCTTTTTCAAGCTCCTTGCAGGCATCTATTCGTGACGAATAATGTCCAAAATTGATTGATTCTGTTTGTTTTTTTCGTTATTTTTTGCCGGGGTACGTGTTCGATCAAGTGTTCGAAAATTGCGTCAATCAGTTTTTGATGCCCACGTGCGCGAAAAAAATATACCGATTCACGAGTTCTGTTAGGTAGCGGAGGATAATGTGAAAAATCGTCGGGTGTCCCTTTACGTCATGTGTTTCTGCCTTCTGCTGCAGGCATGTACCAGAAGCTCAATTTCGCTGGCGGAATCCAGTACCGATACATCGCAGAGAAATTTTATCATGATCATGTCCCCAATGAATGCCTCGGCGCATACCACGACACCCATTACCATCCAGGTACGCGTGGCACCTCATGCGGTAAAGGCCATGCAGGTATTGCTGGATGGCGTTGACATTACTTCGCGGTTTGGTGAGACCGACCGCGAAGGTGTTCGCCGGGCCGAGGTCGACCGGCCCTTGGTCAATTGGGGCAAAAATCAGATTGTCGTAAAATCAGGAGCGCACCGGGAAAGCAGTCATTTTTTTCTTGATGAGCATCAGAGTGACAGTTCCGCTGCGGCCAATCTGCCGCTGCTGGTCCCCATTAAGACCCGTGTGGTCACCGGCTCAGGCGACAAGGGTACGGATTACCGTATCGCGCTCTACAAGGATCCGGACGATCCCACTGCAGCTACGCTGATACCGGCGTCCGTCCCTAGCGACGGTTCGAATGCCGGTTTCCAGGTCGTCTTTATGAGGCGCTGGGATTTGTCGGTAATATCCAATGTTTCGGTAGTTAATCAGCGGCCTTCCAGTGATGGCCGGTGGCACGATTCACCGCTGTATAAATCAGTAGTCTATACGCCTGAACACTGTCTTTCTGCCGGGTGCATTCTCCTTATCCAAAGTCTTGGAACCATTGGCTTTACTCCGTGCTCTAAGGCTTATCGTCATGATTTTCCAAAGGATTGCGAATCCTTTAAAAATATGCTGAATGGGCTAGGTCTTTCCGCGAGACTTGCCTACGCCAACGGGAGTTCAGCGCAAATCGCGTTCTCTTCCGTATCAAATAAAGTACCCTTCGGACCCACGTCCTCGCCACCGTCACCACCCCCAGGTACTTTTTTTGAAAGCTTAACGTGCAGTGGCACCAACTATGGCGGCGGTAGTCCGGCATGTGACAGTCTCGGCTTTCCCAATACGTCCTTCACCGCACCGAAGGGAGCGAGGCCGTCACAACTCGGCAACATCGCCGGCGCTCTGATTGCTGACAACCACCATAATTATACCTTCACACGAAATGACCGACTGATCAGCTTTTCTACCGCAACGGACGCCGATGGGCCCAATGGGCAGACTCATACCATCATCGTGGACGGTATTCCGTATGCCTCGCGTTCATTATACGGGGCCAAGGGCGGTTTCCATCTCCTGATTTTGAATAGCAAGGATTTAAGCGAGGTCCAAAACCAGACCTATCCCAGCACGAGTGACGCGAGTGAAGTCAATATGCTGTATGACACGATCACCGGTTACAAATCCTATGGCTATCTCTTCTTCGTCGCCGCGTTTGGCGATACGAGTTATTTTTGCCAGCCCGTTACCCACGAGCCCTGTGCGGCGCGTGCCAATTGGTACAAAGCTTCGCAGTTGATCAGAAATCTGGGGGGAACACAGCAGGTCTTCTATCTCGCCAACAACCCCCAGGTCCAGCCATTCCAGTATGACGACTACACCCTGGTCGGGTCGTTTGTTGACGGTGTCGGAGGAGAAAGCACGGACACGGGTCTAGCTCAGGTGGGCGCCGAGATGAGCTCCATCATCGCGCGTGAAACGGAGGCATTTCCGCCTCCAACCGGTGCGGGCCATGGCGCAGATATGGAAGGGTTCCTGCGTATGAACAATCAGGGGTTCTACAGTCCGGCATCGTTCGGACACCGCCTCAACCTGAGCAAGACGACGATCTCGGATATCTTGTCGGCGTCGTTGCTGAATCCTACGCCCTGGCCGTTCCCCGGACCCGATCCGGCGGGATCGAAGGCCGCCTACGATTGGATCAGCCGTCAGCTGTGTTGCGCCGATATTCGCGCAGTCTATGTCAACCTTAACATCTCGCCCGATATCTGGCTGGCGAAACTGCCACAACTGACCTACGACCCCTCGAAAATCCCCAATTCCAGTCCCGCAGATTTCGGGGCTATGGTGCAGCAGCTCACAACCGAGTTTCAATACGTCACGCTGGCGCGCCTCTTCCAAAGCAATATTGTTGGCCTGTACCAAGATCAGCAGGCCAACGTGTCGCTGCTATTGCAAGACGATGGCGACAAGGTTTTAGAGAATCTGCAAGTCGGTCTCACCACCCCGGCGCATGCCGCCTCATGGACAGGCATATTGAGTGATGTCTTCGGTATTGGGTCCAGCTTGCTCAATGCGATTCCCGGAGGCGGGATTGTGGCGGCCGGCACCGAGGTCGCGCTGACCGTCGGCACCGCAATTGCCAATCAAGCCGCGTCTCATACCAATTCGCCGGCCGGCACGCCCCTGCAGGCACAGGAGAACCAGGAAATAGCGGCTGGGGATTTGGCGAATCAATTGGCGGATCAATTCTCGGCCACCCTGGTCTCTCTTGGAGGTGAATTCGATCGCCTCGTGACCGACTGGGGACGGCTCAAGACCCTGGCCGCGCCACTGCTTGCCGGCCAGATTCCATGGGACGACAATGTCACCGGGTTGCTTTTGGAAGGCTATGATCGGGCGGTCCAGCGCGAACTGTACGCGAAGCTCCTCCCCACCAACTTCGTCGTTCAACACCTTCCGTACACGGGCCATGACAGGGTGGTGAAAAATACGGCCTATGATCATGGTGACGAGATCTGCGAGTGGGAAACTTACGCCAAAAATAACGCGGTGCTCTACTACCCGAACGGCCGCATCAACGATGACCGCCATGATAGTGATGCCGGTAAATACCCCTGGAACTACCAATGGGGCATCTGGGCGTTAACGCTTGCCAAGTATCAAAGTGATCCATGTCCCGGCCACGATCAGAATTATAAAACCACCTATCACTATCCTGGCACGTTTGGCATCTTCCATCCGCTGGATCCCAGCAATCCTGATGCCTTGGGTGCCTATCGCTACTGGTTCTACACGCGCGGCAGCTTCCAAATTATTGAACAGAATGATAATAGGCCGTGCTATGATACAGGTTGCTGATTCGCACTTGTCATCATGACTTGAAGCCTTCACAATCCGTTGCACACTTGCATGTGCTCATTGGGCCGAAATAATAATGGCAATTCCTCGTCTTTCACACTCGTGATATCTGAGTTTTCAGTCAGACGGTGCCTACAAAGGAAGAAAACGGATGGATTCTTGTCTTACCAAAAGGATACGTCTGGATACACGGGCGAGTTTCGCCCCTGAGCAACCGTGGGTCCCACAAGTGGAAATGATTTTTTCAGTCAGATCCTTATGCGAACTGACTGATTGACTTAAATGGAGTACTGGAAGTCGGCACGGCCCCTGGGAGGTTCAGTGAGGATCTCCCTGGATTTGAGCAAGTCAATGATTTGGTGGGTGCAGTCGTCGAAATTTTCCGGCCCAGCGAAAATCAGATCGGTATCTGGTTGAGGCCCTTGTAAATCTTTGGCCATGTGGATGGTGATGACCGGGATCGGGTTCACCAACGTTTGCACGGTTTGCACGATGTGTTTCATCGGTTCTTTGAGGGCATTGGTTGTGGAAATCACCAGTGAGCCTGTATCGGTCAGCAAACGCACAACCTCGCCAAACCGTCGGATGATTTCATCTGGTTTTGTGTCAACGAGATCAGCATCAAGTCCGCGTTGCAGATTCTCCGGCGCGAGAAGGTAGGCATGCCGGCCTTCCGCGACGAGCACGGTTTCAAGTTTCCGAGCCAGAAATCCTTTCGCGGTCACATCGGGCCCGGTAAGTAAGACTACAGCCGCTCGATGTCCATAGTATTGGGCCCGGTCTTCGGCTCCCACATCTCCCTTGACCCATGCGGAATCCCGTTCGCGTGCCTCCGTTCGAAAATCTTCCTGGTCATCCTGGACCAGTTCGGTGATGATTCCCCCTCCTGCCACATCGTACTCATCCACCAACACAAAGCGGCCGGTCGTCTCGAACTGCGCATAGAGATCAAAAGCGATGGGAGATTTGGTCCGAAGCGTGATATCGGCCACTTCATTCCGTTTCACGGTGGTTTGCGTCTGTCGGTCGTCTAAATTGGTGGCGTCCACAATGCGATGAATGGTGGCCACTTCGCAGGGGACTTCTCTGGTGGCCAGTCGTAAGACATAGGGACGGCGGGTTTCTAAAGGTCGCCCTCCTAACCAGAACAAGTTTGCACGAATGCGGGTGGAGACAAGCGGCCTGGCATTATCGTGTGTCGCAATTTCCCCCCGTTCTACAAAAATTTGTTCATCCAGGGTAATGCCGACGGATTGGCCGGCTTCGGCTTGAGTTGGCGGTGGATCAATATTAAACGCTTCAATCGTTTCGATATTGGCTGACTTGTTGGAGGGGGAAAAGACCAGCCGGTCCCCAATCTTAAGTTTTCCTGCCGTGATCCGGCCGACTAAAATCCGGCGGGCGTCGAACTTATACACGTCCTGGATGGGAAGGCGAAGCGTTTGTTCGGCACGTTTGGATTCCAGATGGAAATGCGCCAGAGAATCCAATACGGATGGTCCGGTATACCACGGGGTTTCCGGGCTTGATTTGATGATGTTGATACCCTGTTTGGCGCTCGCGGGGATGACGTATTGGGGAATGACGTTCAATTGGGTGAGAAATTCCCGGTATTCTTTTTCGATGGCGTGGAAGGTGTCTTCCCGATAATTGACCAGGTCCATTTTATTAACCACCACGGTCACCTGTTTAACCCCTAACATGGAGAGCAGCAGCCCATGGCGTTTTGATTGGTCGCGTACGCCTTCCAGGGCATCAATGACCAAAAGAGCCGCTTCGGCACGAGCGGCACCTGACACCATGTTTTTCAAGAATTCCTTATGTCCTGGTGCGTCAATAATGATGTATTGTCGCCCGCCCCAGGAGAAAAAGGTACGGGCTGTGTCGATGGTAATGCCCTGTTGTTGCTCTTCTAAAAACGCATCAAAAAGAAAGGCGTATTCAAATTCTTTGCCCTGTTGCTTACAAATGGCCTGAATTTTTTCGATCTTGCCGGTTGGTAAGGTTCCGGTGTCGGCATACAGACGACCCAATAATGTGGATTTGCCATGGTCGACGTGACCCACGATCACGATATTCATTCTCTCCCGGATGGAATTGTCCTGGGGTGTGTCGTGAGATTGGCCTTTGGCTGGTGTGACCGTCATATTCACATGTACCCATCTTTACGTAATTGTTCCATCCCTCGTCCTTCGTCTTGTGCGCGTCCTGCCCGTTCCGCCACCTTGGTGTTGCGTAATTCAATGATAACTTCATCCACATTTTTCGAGGTGGAATCAATTGGTGTAGTACAGGGGGCGCATCCCAGACTGCGATAGCGTTTGCCGGTGCCTTGATCCAGGTAGAGATTATCCAGAAAGGGAATATTTTCTAATTTGATGTACTCCCAAATATTGATCTCTGTCCAATCCAAAAGTGGATGGATCCGGATATGGGTGCCCGGAGGAAACGAAAGTTTATATTGATCCCAAAGTTCGGGGGGCTGATCGCGGAAATCCCATTCATTGTTTTTGTCCCGCGGGGAGAAATACCGTTCCTTCGCCCTGGTACTATCCTCGTCCGATCGCACACCCAAAATGACCCCTGTGTAGCCCTTTTCTTCCAGCAGTTGTTTTAACCCTAGGGTTTTTAAGGCGGTGCAACATTCCACTCGTCCCTTTGTGTGGTTCATCCCTTCGGCCAGGGCTTTTTTGTTTTGGCCCACGATCAGATTTAATCGCCATTCGCGTGCGAGGCGATCCCGATATTCAATCATTTCAGGAATTTTATAGCTGGTGTCGACATGGAGTAACGGAAAGGGAACATGGCCAAAAAAGGCTTTTCTGGCCAGCCACAACAACACCGTAGAATCTTTGCCCATGGACCACAGCATGGCCAGGTTGTCAAAGTTTTTGTAGGCCTCACGCAGGATATAGACGCTTTGATCTTCTAACTGGCGGATATGCTTCATGCGGGCACCACCGCCGGTGAAGGGGGGACAACGAATTTGGACTGTGGAGGGCGCCCTTGGGCCAAGGCGGAAAGAAACGCTCCGGCCTTTCCGGAATCCAGTGTATCCTGGGCAAGCGGTGTGGCTTGTGCGAGAGAGGAGGCCAACCCTGCGGCATACATCAGTAAGGCTGCATTCATGATCACCCAGTTCCGTCGGTCGCCTTTCTGGCGATCGACGAGTAATTGCGTGATCAATTGGGCTTCATGTTGGGGGTTCCCGGATCCCGGCCCATTGATGGTGGAACTCATGGCTTGAAATGGTCCGGATCGGAACCCGGCATCATCGGGACGAAAGACCAACGATGAAATATGCCCGCTTCGTAATTCGCGCGCTAAGGAGGGAGCGGAAAGGGACAGTTCGGGAAATCCTTCGACTCCTTGAATTATCAATGCCCGTTTTGCGCCCAGCATGTCCAAAGCTTCCACCATTTTATCGAGATATGGAGGATGGGAAATTCCGATGATTTGTGAGCCGACCCTGGCAGGGTTCAGGAGTCTGGACACCTGATGGGACAGGTTTTGCAATCCGAAGGACTGACGCAGGTCCAGTAATTTGGTTAATGGTGCATGATATCCGGCTAAATCCATGTACACCCAGGGCGATTGAGCGCCATGTTCAATTGCTTCAGTCGCAGTCCGGGCGATAGGAAGCTGTAAGTGACGAAGGACCTGAGGGAAATCGTAGGGGAGGTCGGGGTTTTCTACGCCATGCATGAAGAGCCCTGCGCCGGCTGAAGCCGCGACAAGACTTGCGGCGAGGACCACATGGATGGTGTTGTGTTTTTCTCCATAGAGTGGAAGGTCCACCATGTTTTCGGCATGCGGGAGTGGAATCGGTGGCGCCCACCTGCGGACCGTGGTGGTGAAGGCGGCGAGTTCGCTGATGGATTCGGTTTTGATACGCATGGCCATCAAAAACGCTCCCACCTGAACGTCAGTGGCTTGCCCTTCAATAATGGCGTTCAGAGCAAGCTTGGCCTCATCCCAGGTCAAATCCTTGGCTCCCTTTAGCCCTTTTCCAATTTTTGCAATCAGATGATCCACGCCATGATTCCGGGTTAAAAGGTCAAAACCTGGTCAGCGGGAAGAACAGCTTCTTTCCAGAAGGCCTCGGCAGTTTGCACTTCATCTAATTCCGGAATGAGCTCTTCGACTTTCACCCCAAAATATTTCAGAGAATCCGTACACACCGAAAATTTGACATTTCCTTTTTCTTTAGAGGTTTGCATGAGTTTCGAGAGGTCCGCTTTATCTTCTTTTTTCAAGAGTTCACGAACAAAGCCTTCTCGCCCTTTAAACTCCGGAGACATGGTCAGTTCTTTGATCTTGGTTTTGGTCATTCGACCTGCGGCTTCGTCACGGAAATAGCCACTCACCTCGATGCCACTGGCCGCTGCCAAGGCGATCCACTCACAGGCTTGGAACAGGTTGTTCCATCCCCCTCTGCTAATAATGACGGCAATTTTTTTCACTGGCGGTCTCCAATAGCTACTTGATTGAGAAACAAGAATCTCAAATCATGAATGACGGTATGTGTCTGTGGTTCGTTTATCATCGATGAAGCCCACATTCGGTTTTCCCCGAAGCTTTCCATCGTCCCGAGCGTGGGTCTTCTCCTGGCATAACCGGTGCGGTGCAATGGGTACATCCAATGCTGGGATAGTGTTGATCATGCAATGCGTTATAGGGAACGGCATTCGTGCGAATGTATTCCCAGACCTGTTCCCATGACCAGGCGGCTAAGGGGTTAAATTTCACAAGGCCAAACTTTGTGTCCCAATCCACAATACCGGCATTGGCACGCGTGGGTGATTGATCACGCCGAATACCCGTCATCCACGCTGCATACTTTGCCAGGATCCGCGTGAGAGGCTCAACCTTTCGCAGTGAGCAACATTGATCGGGATCCCGCAGCCATAAGGCTTCCCCAAACTCCGCGGCTTGTTCGGAAGGACTGAGCGTAGATTTGACCTGAATGATCTGATCATCCTTTAACTGATAGTGTTGAATCATCCGATCCCGAACGGCATGGGTTTCAGGAAATAAAAAATCGGTATCTAAATAAAAGAGTGTGCTGCCTGGATTTGAGCGGAACATCATATCAGCTAGAACAACATCCTCGGCCCCAAAACTACAGGCCAGAATAATCCTTTCCCCATATTCCGCAATCGCGGTCTCGACAATCTTCGGAGGAGTTTGGCCCTCCATGAATTGATTGACCGCAATGAGTTCTTCCGGAGTTGGTTTGGTATTGAGAAAAAGAGCCATGGTGTTTTTACGATTCCACTTTCTCCACTAACACTCGGAAATGCTGCTCTTCGGGATCTATGGGCTCCTGTTTAAGCACATTGTGTCCATCGTTTCGAAGACTCACTGGGACATTGCGAATCGGATCGCCGCCGTCCAACCATACTTCCAACTGTTCACCGTGGTCCATCATTTCTAATTTTAACTTGGTTTTCACGTAATTCATGGGACAGGCCACGCCCCGCAGGTCGTAGACGGGCACGCCTGATGGGGAGGATTCCTTGTCAGGTGACGTCGGTACCGTCCTGGTTGATTCAGTAGATTTTTGTCCCAGTTCAGCAGGAGCCAACTTGAGGTCCTGGCCGATTTGGTCCGAAACGGTCCGGCAGAGATCCACGAAACCTTTTGTGAATGCGATTTTTCCTTGCGTCAGATCAATCGAGGCGTCTTTGTTCCCCAGATCTCCCACTGTCAGGGCCAGATTGTGGTATTCCGCCGGCATGAGCCCTTTGGCCACAATCAACTTGTCAAATTCCGCTAAGGTATCGGCATCCGTATTTGGATCAATCCCTTCTGTAACCAGGATGGCTTTTGCTCCTGCTACCACGGCTCGATAGGCTTTATTTATGGCAAAGGCGTATTGGTGCTTATCAGCCAACAGGCGTGCTTGATACAGTTCCTGTTCGGCTTCAAGGATCCGATTATCGATCATCTCCAATGCGCCCCCGGCGCATTCGCCGGGTCCGAGGTCCTCAACCGAAAATTCCTCATCGCCTTCCCAGTCCACATAGAATTGTGGATCCTCCTGATATGTGGGGAGAATGGTGTAGGGGATCAGTTCATCTTTTAGTTGGAGTTTCCCAGTGCGATCAATGAACGACAGGAGGGACTCCCCATTTTTTCTATCCCGGCGATAGAGATCGAGCAGATGCTGGACGGCAGCGGGGACATTTTTCGCAGGGACCTTCACAATGAGTTGGGCAATTTTGGCCGTGCCGTTGACCCGTCCCCCAAGGTGCAATTCATACACCGGCGCCACATGGTCTCCAATGCGTTTGCCGACTCCATGCAATCCGATTGTGGCGATATGATGTTGAGCGCAGGAATTGTGGCAGCCACTGATTTTCACGTTCACCCCTTCCAGGTCCTCTGCGATTTTTCCGGCAGGGAACACTTCTGCCAGCGCTCGGGCCAGTCCCTTAGAAGAGGTGATTCCCAGTCCGCAAGTGTCGGTCCCTGGGCAGGAGACGATATCTGCTACGCCTTCAGCTCCAGGGTCGCCCAACCCATGAGCGACTAATTCGTCATAGAAGTGCCGGAGACGCAGTTCTGGAAGCCATCGCACCATGATGTTCTGATTGATGGTGGTACGAAGGTTTCCGTTGGCATACCGTTCGGCGAGATCGGCCAGTCCAAACATTTGCTCAGACGTGATATCACCGGAGGGGAGTCTCACCACCGCTGTTCTATAGCCGGATTGGCGTTGCGTAATCACATTGGTTGCACACCAATGATCGAACGCCTCTTGAGATGAGGGCTCTTCATGTTGTGATGAGCCATGAGGGTGGCTGTTCCCATTGCCTGGGGTGGAAGTGCCGTTCCCGGATTTTGTCGGCATCACCAAGGGAGGATCATCAGGGTACTGGGTCGTTTTCAATCCAAGTTTGGTAGCGCCGGATTGCAACATGGCATCGTAGGTCTCTTTCCATCGTTGAGAAAATTCATCAAACCCTAATTTGTCAATGACAAATTTCATCCGGGCTTTGCTTCGATTTTTTCGGTTGCCCAAATTATCAAACACCTTGAGCATGGCTTCGATGGCGGGAATCAATTCTTCCATGGGAACGAATTCATGAAGCACTTTGGCGAGACGTGGAGTGGACCCCAATCCGCCTCCAACGACCATTTTGAACCCCGGAACCCCTTCAGTATTACGGGCAGCCAGAAGTCCGACATCGTGGATGGGGGTGAGGGCGCAGTCCTGCTTACAGCCCGAAAACGCAATCTTAAATTTGCGAGGGAGACTTTGGTTGAGAGGATTCCGTAATAAATGATATGCCACGGTTTTCGCGTAGGGTGTCACGTCAAACACTTCTCCGGGGCAAACCCCAGCCAACGCACAGGCTGTGACATTCCGGACGGTATTGGCGCAGGCTTCCCGCGTGGTGAGTTCAACTTCCGCCAGTTTTCGCATGATGGTGCCAACGTGGCGGAGGGGAACAAAGTGCAATTGAATATCCTGCCGCGTCGTGACATGTCCCACGCCGGTCGCAAAGGTATCCGCAATGTCTGCTACTTGGCGTAGTTGATTGGCGTTCAGACCACCAAAGGGAATCTTGATCCGGACCATTTGGACATCGGCCTGGCGTTGACCATAAATACCGTATTGGAGTCGAAACGGTTTGAACACGTCGGCTGGAGTGTCCCCGGATTGCAGGCGATTGACCTCATCTTCGAAAGTTTCTATTTCTTCAAGAATCTCCTGGGGTATCGGAACCGTGTGAATAGGAGGGTGGCTGGTGACTGGTGGGGTGCTCATGATAATCCTCCAAATCCTGTATACGAATTGAAATTTTCTGTCATTGGCTTAAGAGTCACGGATTTCTTTACCACCTCGAAATGGCCAATCCTTCGCGAAAGCTAAATATGATACATTACGCAGCGCTGGGTTTCGAGCGTTTGATATTGTTCGACTAATTTTTCTAAGGAAATGGCCCGAAGGACTGTCTGCTCCGCCTCTTGAACTTGTTGCCAAATACTTGAAAGTAAGGCGTTGGGAATCTCTCGTTTATCCGTATGACCATTCGAGTACCCATTTTGACTTAATGTTTCTGTTGCCCATCCATTCATCGAATTTACCAAATCTGCCAGGGAAATCTGACTGGGGTGTTGTGCCAGAGTGTACCCTCCTTGTGCTCCTCGAAGACTCCTTATGATCCCGGCCTGTTTCAAGTGCTGAAGAATTTGCTCAATAAAGCGAGAGGGTATGCCCTGTCGCTGAGCGATGATTTTGGCTTGAAGCGGAATGGACCTGTCCTGCTTTGCTAGCTCGATTGTGGCCATGATCCCATAGGTGACTTTAATCGGAAACTTGTTCATATTTTAATTCATACTAAAACGATAGGAATGATGTGTAATATAAATTTTACAGGAAACACTTGTCAAGAAATGATGAGTCGTACTTCAAAAAAAAGACATGCCGGGGCGAAAATGGGTGACTGAACCATGCCTCCTGAGAAGATCTATCAGTAGGGAGCGATCGATTCAAACAAAAAAATTGAACAACAATCGTAGGGCTACTAAATATTGGGGAAAAATAGGCCGATACCATGACTGGAGAAAGCCCCAGATAAAGTCACCGGTTGCAATGTTTGTGAGCTGTGAGGATCAATGAAATGAAAGACCTTGCTGATCTGCTTGAAGATGTCCATACCCTCGTTCAGTCTATCCGGGAAGAGAAGATGATGCTTGAAGATCGGCTGAAAATGTTGGAGAACGACTTATCGACCATGGAGAGAACGAAAAAGTCCATTGCTTGTGATCTACAGGAAACGAAGGAAAGACTCGGACGGGAATTACAAGCTACCAAGGAAAAATTGGATCAGGTGCATCCGGCAATACAAAGTTTGCAAAATGAGCTGCAGAATGTCGAAGTACAGAATAATCTTCTGGTTATGGATCTCAAACAGAAAGACGAAGAAATACAAGCATTAGAATTGCGACTTCGTGAATACACTTCCTTGACTTCTTCATCCTTCCGAGCTGACAAGCCTATCGGCTAAGCTCCGGGAATGCCTTTCAACTCAAATCCTCCGACTCTGGAGAAATGTCTTATAACCCCGATCTAGCGTTGGTTCCTTCCTGAGTCGAATTGATAACCCCAGTCAGCATTTTCCTTCCTGGTATGATGGCGCCTTTAAAGGACCAAGAAGGGGGGATCCCTCCACTTTGCCAATGCCAGATATGGGCAGGTGAACGATAAATAGGAACATACGTAGGGTTGAAATCCCAAGTCTGAGCATTCGTTTGGGCATTTAAGGTGGGAGCCGGATAAGGAATGCATGTGCTGGTTAGGCCACTCAGAATGTGTTCTGGCGTTGCTCATCAGAATTAATCGTCTGGAGAGATCAAATGAGGTGGCGGTACAAAGGATAGTCTGCCCAGAGGATTCGAGGGCATCAACGCTATACGCGATCCGTTTCTTCCCGAGGATGGAGGCCATGTGGCTCGCTTCCTTGAAAAAAGGGAGGAATGAAGCCTCTTCTTCGTTGTACAATGGTCCGTCTTTACCAGGGAGATGAGGAGATTTTCCTATATTGAGTCAGGGTACTTTCATTCACAAAACGAGTTATCACGGCATGTTTTACCCACTTGTCATGAGAGGAGGATTCTATGGCATCCAAAGTAAAAAAGGCCCAGCCTAAGAAGAAGGGACCCTTACAATCAAAACCAAAGGAAGCTGCAAAAAAGAAGGCAGCTCCCAAGCGTTCCTCATCAAAGAGTCAGGGTCTGGCTTCAGGGTCTCGAAATCCCTCAACAAAAATCAAAACGGCATCTACCACTAAAACGAAAAAATCTCCTCAACAGAGTCCACGCACAGCGGCGACGTCTGAGTTGCAGGTTGGGGATCCTGCTCCTGCTTTTTCCCTTCCCGATGATACTGGACGCATTGTGAATTCATCTGAGCTTCGAGGGAAAAAAGTGGTTGTGTACTTTTACCCGAAAGATGACACGCCAGGCTGCACGACAGAAGCCTGTTCGTTTCGGGATGGTATTCAGGAATTGAGAAAGAGCGGTGCCATCGTGTTCGGAGTGAGTGCGGATCCAGTCTCATCTCACCGGAAGTTTTCCGATAAATTTCAACTCAATTTTCCCTTGTTAAGTGATGAGTCTAAGGCCATGATTCAGGCCTATGGGGTCTGGAAAGAAAAGTCCATGTATGGCCGAAAATATATGGGGATTGAACGAACAACAGTGGTGATTAATGAGGACGGGACCATAAGAAACATATTTCCCAAGGTCAAAGTGAACGGGCATTTTACTGAAGTGCTTCAAGCCCTCAGATAGTGTGGCCCTGAAAAACAATCATAGGTGAGGAAAAAACTCTTACCCATGCTGTTCATGGGCGTCCCCGATTTGGGAAAAAGTCTCCTCCCCGAAGATGGCATTGGCATTGAAGTAATATTTGAATTCAAGCAGATTATGCGACGGATCCTCCAGGAAAAACGTTAAGTGTTCGAGAGGAGTCCCAGGAAAACGTCGACTGGGCTCACGAAAAAATATGAAGCTATTCGTTTGGGCCCGATGCCGAAGTTCATTCCATTCCTCTTCTGTCCGGCAGATTAACCCGAAATGTCGCGGGTAAATGCTTGTTTGTTGGGGGCCAAGGTCCTTGGTCACATGGGCCACAATTTGGTGGCCATGGAAATTTAATGTGATGGCGACGGAAGACTGGCGGCCCGAGCCGCATCCCAGTCCTTGAACATAAAATTCTTTCGTGGATTCGATATCCTTAACCGGAATGGAGAGATGAAAGGTGGAAGAGGACATATAAAGACTCCTTCAGGAATTATCGCATGTTTCGGATGATCAATGAAAATATGGTGCGATTCGTCAATGAACAGGATGAACGGCTAAGATTGAGCGTTTCAATAAAAAATGCGCATTAATCTCCCTTTCAGGGAAAGCGGTTTTTGACGACAGGCTTACCACGGCCGTTCCAATAGCCGGCGCTCATCCATGGGGTGGTATGCCGAATCGCAAACTTGCCAGTGCGATCAAGGATGAGGCATCCGGCCTCCCCCTGTATTCGGCTGACGAGTGCCTTGAGTGCATAGTTGGCAGCTCTTGCGGGTGTCCAGCCTAGCTCCAGCAGGATAGCCAGATGTTTGGCCATGCCGGTTCGTATGATGGATTCTCCTAAGCCCGTCATGGAAATGGCACCGGCGGTATCATCGGCATACACTCCCGCGCCGATTAAGGGGGTATCTCCGACACGGCCAGGTAACATGACCGCAACTCCCCCTGTTGAGGCCCCTGCGGCAAGATGGCCGGCACAGTCCAAGGCGACGGCACCGACGGTGTCATACAATCCTAACTGACGGTAAAGAGCTTGGGATTTAGGATTAATCGTGTTTCGTGAACTTCCTTTGTTCCTCAATGGAGTCGAACCCTTCAAATGGACCAATCGGGCTAAACCAAAATGTCCGGCCAATCGATTGGCATGTGAGCCGACTATCAATACATGGTCGGTGTCGGTCATGATCCGTCGCGCGGCGCAGATTGGATGAAGATATCCTTCCAGCCCTGCTACACCGCCAGCCGATATGGTCTGGCCCTCCATGATTGATGCGTCCATCCGTTGAATCCCGTCGAGTTGTCGAAGCGATCCTCGCCCGGCATTAAACAGTCCCGATTCCTCCAGGTAACGGATCATGGTTTCTACCGCATCTAATGATGAATGCCCTGTCTTGAGGCATTCATATCCCTTCATGAGTGCCTCTGTCAGACAAACTGACTGATTGTGGGTTGGTTGTCGGGAGCCTGCGCCCCCATGAATCAGGACTCTGGGTGTGGGGATAGGTGTTGACTTAGACAAAGGGCGAAGGGATTTACACAATCTCGGTGGCGAATCGTGCTTTCTTCTCGATTCATTCAAATTGATTGTTCAGTTTGTATTTTGTCATAGGAGGTGTGTCTGTTGCCACCATGTATTTTAGAATAATAGACGGCTTCATCTGCATCATGGAGTAAATCGGTGACAGTCGGATAGGGTTGATCCGGCGTGTGGGTTGCGATTCCAAGAGAAATGGTGACGTTGATGCGTCTGTCTTCGGCTATTTCATGAGTGGTGTCCCGAAACGCTGAGAGGATTCTCTCGCACACCATGATGGCGGTGGTTGATGAGGCTTTTGGAAGAATGAGCACGAACTCTTCTCCTCCGTAGCGTCCGACCGAATCGGTCGTGCGAAGGTTCGATCGTAAGAGATGGGCGGTAGATTGAAGAACCATATCCCCTGCCTGGTGACCATAGGAATCATTGACGGATTTAAATTTATCCAAGTCCCCAAATACCAGCGTCAAACATTCTTTTTTGGCGAGAGCTTGTTCAAAAGAGCCTTCTAAGTATTTATCCAGGGAGGCTCTTGCCAATGCCCCGGTGAGGGGGTCGTGACGGTGGATTTCTTCCAAATTGTGGAACTTGGCTTCCATGGCGGCGTTATTCTGTTGAAGCTCCTGAACTTCCTTGAGAGTTTGAAGGCTTCTGAGAAGAAGTGTCTCTCTGGCTTTCTCCAAAATGGCTTGAGGTTCGGTCCATGTTTCCAAGTCAGTCCGGAATATTTTCTCTGTTTCCGGAAGAAGCCCTTGCGTTGTTTCCAAAACTTCCATGAGCCCTGCTGAAGTGAGATTCAGCCACGTATGGGCATCCTCTCTGACCGCTTGGAGGTAGGTGCCGTGAGAGTCGCGTAAAAAGATTTCCGCAATTTTCCCTGCCAGCGACACACAGTAAACAAATTTTGCGCGTTCATCTCCTTGTGGAATGCGAGAGGGGTCATCGCTTCCAGCCACGGCTAATCGGAGGCGATCCGGAAAATTCCATTGCGTCAAGAGCCAACCCCCCACGGCAGCATGATTGACTCCTAGGAGCTGGGATTCATGAGAGATGATACTGGCATGGGATGTTTGATCCAGGTCAGGGGGATTGTAGAGGTCAGGGAACACCTGATCGAGGGCGAGCATTCCCAAATCTTGCATCAGACTCGAAAGATATAACTCTTCAATTTCAGCCAACCCACAGGCCGTTCCAAGGGCACGGCTAGCCGTTCCCGCCAAAAGTGCACGTTTCCAATACAACCCATAGTCCAAGCCGGTTCCCCGACTGGTTTGTAGGGATTCCATTAATGAAAAGGACAGGGCCAGAGAAATAGTCGCGTTGAGACCAAGGACCAACACTGCTTGTTGAAGACTTTCAACCTTTTTGCAATATGGGTATAAAGGAGAATTGGCGATTCGTAGGATTTTACTAGCCAGTGCCGGGTCACAATTGAGAATTCTGGTGAAACTGTAGAGGTCGATTTCCGGTTCATTGGCTAAGTTGATGATTTGTATGGCGACGTTAGTCGGGCTTGGAAGACTTGGGCAGGCTTGTAATTTCTTTTCAAGTTCTGGTGTCATAACGCACTCTTGGTCAGAAGACCTTCGCGAGTGTCTCGAAAGACTCTGCATCCGAAGATCGGCAAATCTTCATACTAACGGGATCTATGCACACGAGGATATATCCGGGATGTTTTCTGATTATAGGCATTTCGGCATATTTGTATGTCATCTGAATAGGCGTGAGAGGAAAATTGGGTTTTCTTCTTTTGATTCGAAAGCGGTCCTCCTGATTGACCGGCTCGAAGCGAGAAAGCGGAATAAGGGAAAATGCCAGTGGAAAACATAGGGCCTCAAGATAATAGTGATGTTCTGTCACATTGCTGTTGACTTGGCTGGTTTTGTCGGGTTTGCAAATTCTGTGGATGATGGGACGAGCCATACCGGAAATCCAGCGAGCCAGCGAATAGGGTTCGCCAGGTGGGGCATCATATTGAGGGACGAGCTGAGGAGACGGCCGGGAAGAATAGCGCTTAGTGGAAAAGGTGGCTTTGCGCTTGGTTCAGGTTAGGATCCTGAAAACGATCCAGGTCTAATCGGACAAAACCAAGGCCCGCGACACAGAGTTCAAAATTCGTTGAAAGCGTTTGAAAGAGTGCGGGTGGGTTTTTGCCCTGAGGATCTTGATGGGTAGCGACAATACTGTAGGAGCGTTTGCCGGCTTTAACGTAATCCACCAAAAAATCCTTGTGGTGAATAAGTCCGGAGCATTTTATCCGTTTGCAATATTCGGGGAAGAGTCCGGCGAGAAACAAGGTCAGGTCCCCAATATGACGATGAATATCCCGTTCTTTTTCAGCAGAAGACTGTTGGCTATGGGATTCGGCCGCGTACAGGAGTTCCACCACTGTTTCGACAGGTTCTCCCTCATGGTCTTTAATACGGGAGAGTTGATCGATATGGATAAATTCGAGAAGCAGATTTGAAACATATTCCGTCACTTGAAAATCTGGCCATCCCAATGCTTCGGAAAAGTTTCGTTCTGTCAACCGGCCAAATAACTGCCTTAGAGGATGTTGTTCAGGGATTTGTGTCATCAATGCCCTTCCCTCTCTTTCCACCGAATGTCCCTTCGCCAGGGTATGTCGGTTTCTATGTATGTCTATCGGTCTGATGTAAGAGGTTCTTAACCTTATTTACTCCTTTGCCTGCCCTGCTGTCCAGGATAAGGGTCATTGGACCGTCATTGTCCAATGACACGACCATTGTTTTGCCAAATATTCCTGCTTGGACAGATAGATCGAGGGCTCGGAATTGTTCCAGTAATTCCTGGTATCGCACACGTGCTTCTTCCGGAGGCGCTGCCAATTCAAAGCTTGGGCGTCGTCCTTTTTCGGTATTAGCCAGTAAGGTAAATTGAGAGATCAGGAGGAGTTCGCCATTGATGTTTTTGAGGGCATCGGTCATTTTTCCTTGTAGGTCCGGGAAAATTCGTAGGCGAGGAATTTTTTGGACCATGAAGGACACGTCTTGTTCGGTATCGCCTTGGGCCACACCTAGCAGAATGACGAGCCCCCGGTTGATGTGGGCGATGACTTGGCTTTCCACCGTGACTGAAGCCTGTGTGACGCGTTGAATAACGGCAATCATAAGACCTTTCGTGATATCGCCTATCTCAAAAACAGCCGGGCATGATGACGGTAAGCCTGTCCGTCCGCATGCTTACGTTGTAGAAGATGGTTTGCGGATCTTTCGTCGCAACATGAGCGTCAGGTGTGTGAGCTCCTCTGATTTGAATACATGGTGAACGGAAAAATATCCAATCGTGCTTGCAACAAGCGCCACAATCAACCAGGCAACTTTTTCGAGGCTCTGTCCTGTTGTCTGCCATAGCGGGAATCCTGCAATCCAGAGAGAAACGGCAATGAGAGGGAGAAGGGCAATTCCTGTGCGGACCAGAGATAGGCCGAGTGTCTTCCACAGTAACCCCTGAAGGCGGTTCCCCAAAATGGTCAGTAAGATAAGGGTGTTCCCCATTGCGGCACATGCGGTCGCCAGAGCTAACCCGGTGTATTGAAGCCATTGCATAAGCCATAATGACAGCCCAATGTTGAGGCCAACCGAGGCCACAGCCACGATGGCGGGGGTTCTCGTATCTTGAAGGGAATAAAACGCGGTTGCCAGAATTCGATAACTGGCGAATGCCCACAATCCGATTGAAAATCCGAGAAGGGCCGAAGCGGTTCCAACTGTGTCCATGGACGAAAAGGCGCCATGCTCGAAAAACACATGAATAATGGGTATGCGTAATAGGATCAGCCCAACCATTGATGGAAGGATGATAAAGAGCACCATGCGTAACCCGAAATTTACCGTTTCCCGTAGTTCATGAATGGCTCCACGGGCTGCTTGGCCGGATAAGGTTGGCAAAATGGCTGTGGCCATTGCCACACCAAATATCCCTAACGGGAATTGAATGAGGCGCATTCCATAAAACAGATACGTGGGGCCCCCTTGAAAATACGAAGCTAAAATCGTGCTGATGGTGAGATTGATTTGGGTCACAGCTAAGCCTAACAAGGAAGGAATGAGCAGAAAACCCATTCGTTTCACTCCGGGATGGCGCGGATGAAAATTCCAGGACAATGGGAAATCATGCTTGTGTAAACTGGGTAATTGCATTAGGAATTGAGCGAGCCCTCCCACCACAATGCCAATGGCTACAGCCAGAATCGCCTGATCAAATAAGGGGGAAACGGCTACTGCAAAGAAAATGACACACAGATTAAAAAAGACAGGAGCCAAGGCAGGAACGGCAAATGAATGGAGGGAATTAAGTATTCCCATGGCCAGGGCCGCAAGGCTCACGAAGAGTAAGTAGGGAAACATGATTTGCGTGAGGAGCGTGGTCGTGGCGAGTTGATTCGCTTGACCATGGAGGCCTGGCGCAAGAAGCCAGACGAGACTCGGAGCGGCAACGATGCCCATTAAGGTGACAAGGGTCACGAGCGTCAGGAGCGTGGTGAATGCTGCGCTGGCTAATTCCCAGGTTTCCTGCTTGGAGCGGGTCGAATGATATTCGGTGAACACCGGGATAAAGGCGGAAGACATGGATCCTTCCGCAAAAAGTTCTCGCAACAGATTAGGAATTCGATAGGCGATGTAAAAGGCGTCTGCTGAAGCGTTGGCGCCAAACAAATTGGCGAGAGTGACATCTCGAATAAATCCAAGAATCCGACTGCAGAAAGTGGCTCCGCCGATCAGTCCGGCAGCCCGGCTAATACGATGGGCCTCTCCTTGTGGAGATGGCGGGGCTGGTGGAGGTTGAGCTGATTGGGACATCCGAATCGGAATGTTACCGGAAAGGGTTGAGTTGTTTCACCTGTCAGTTGTCAGAGGGCGATTGTCTTGCTCAAGGGTTATAAAAAGCCCGGGTCCGCACGCAGAGCCTGGATACGGATTTTTTCGCTTGTTTCTGAATTGACACCCTCTAAATCATGCTTTAGCATCAATTCCCTTTTGTCCATCCAATTCTCCATCTTATGACAAGATCCTCGTTGACTCAATCCAGTCTGCCACGATGGTGGTGCTTTGCGACCGCGTTCTCGACGGGTGCGGTGGTGATGGCGCTGGAAATTTTAGGAAGCCGACTTCTCGCGCCGGTTTTTGGCAGTTCGCTATTTGTCTGGGGCGCGCTGATCGGGGTGGTCCTGGCTGCCATGAGCAGTGGATATGCCGCTGGAGGCTGGCTGGCTGATCGATATGCTCCCCATAGAGTGTTGGCCGGGCTGTTGTTGCTATCGGGCTCTTGGACCCTGTTATTGGCATGGGTAGGGCAGCCCGTAGTTTTTGGAGTGGCTCAATGGATTCAGGATCCTCGCTGGGGGCCATGTTTTGCAGCCAGTGTGCTATTGGCGGTTCCGGCATTTGGATTAAGTGGCGTTCTCCCGGCCCTCTTGCGTTTGGCTATCGGGGATATGGGGCATCTGGGACGTCATACCGGTGGCATGATTGCGGTTTCAACCATCGGAAGCCTCATCGGAACGTGGGGGACGTCCTTTTATCTTTTAACCTGGCTGGGTAGTGCTACATTAGTCGCTATCCTTGGCGTGGTTCAGATATGCCTTGGTCTTTGGTGGACATTCAGAGTTGGAATACTCCAGCCGGGTCTACAGGCCCTGCTTCTTGCGGGAGTAGCCGGAATGACCTGGATGGGTTTTCATCCGGTCAGCATTTTGCCACCGGCCATCTATCAGGAGGACAGCCCGTATCAACAGGTTAGAGTGAGTGAAAATGATTTATTCCGTTATCTCATTCTGGACAATACCTTCCATGCGGTGATGTGGAAAGCGACGCCGGAATCTCTTGCCTTGCCCTATAGCCAAGTCATGATGGGTGTGTTGCCAGTTGTCGAAAATCCTAAGCGAGGGTTGATTTTAGGCCATGGCGGAGGATCATTGGCAAAGTGGCTAGGGAAGAACTGGCCGGATTTGGAATTAGATGTGGTCGAAATGGATCCGTCTGTTGTTCGGGCCGCTGAACGGTATTTTGGTTATACGCCACCCCTCAACCATCATGTTTATGTGGAAGATGCCCGCACGTTTTTACGAAACAATCCTTTCCAGTATGATGTGGTGTGGGTCGATGTGTTTGCCAGGCATCTCATTCCGTTCCATGTGACGACTCAGGAATTCTTTGAGGAATTACGAAAGCATGTGCACCCAGAAGGCGCGGTTGCTGTTAATCTGGCCTCTTCCGATTCGCCCGCGAATGTTCGTCGTGCACAAGCGGTGTTGACCACGATGCAACTGGCATTTCCTGATGTGGTGTCCTACGGTGTCGCGGGTCCTGAATGGTTAGATACAAAAAAAGGTTCCGTGAACCTGATTTTTTTTGGTGGGAAACCTGTCTCCGTCATGCGTGATTCGCAGTTTTTGGATGTTCTGGCTCGTCAGATGAATCGTGATCGATTTCCGCCAGAAGGGTTTGCATTTTTCATGTCACAGGAGCCGGTCCTTCTGGCTCCTGGTCAGATTCTGACCGATGATTTCTCTCCGCTAGATTTACTTCAAGGAGAAGGGTAAGCACCCCTTTTGCTTTGAGTCAGCAGGGTTTTTTCCCTCATTCCTCAAAACGACGTAGGATACCTCACAACTTGCTGAGTGGAGTTTACTGGAAAGATGGCATGTTCCTGGTTGGTATGGTGGAATAATCCGCGAGTTGAAACTGTAAAAGGCCACTCTAACCAAATGAGGAATCCACACATGTGGGGTCTGAAGAGGACTGCTTTGGCGGTTTTCACTCCCCACGTTTCCCAGGTGTCTCTAATCCCAATGTACAGGTGTATACCAGAATTGCTGGTTTGAGCCGTCCATCCCTAGCTTGATTTTGGCCGCCGGGAAGCGTTATTGCGCCCATTCTAGGCCTGAAGACAAGGATTGTCTGGAGGAGACAGGCGATCGAAGGAGATAACAATATGTTCAGGAGGTATGGGGCCTGATGTCATCCTATTGTGAACAGACAGCCTCTGGCCAAAACTTGTATCGAATTTGTGGTAGCTGAGCGCCGTCAAAATTCGGGAGATCATAAAGACATCGATCAACCACGGCTACCTCATCTCTGGTAAATTCAAAGACTTTCCGTGTTTTCCAAAATTGATCCAGCGTAAAATAATCGCCTGTGGTTGGCTTCTCCGCCAGTGCAGCCTGAAGTGCTTTGAAGGCGGCGGTATCAGTTCCTGGAATACGTCCGTTGTTGCGGGTAATGCACCATTTTATGATCTCGGCTACCCCATACATGCTTAGATCAATTTTCTGCTTTTCTTCGGCCATGATTTCCTCCTTACAAACAGACAAAACGACAAGGAACCTCTATACCATAAAGAGAGGCGAGTCATCCAGTGTGCGAAGGTCATACCTCTACAAAATTGCCTCTGGCAGGGTCTGTAGCCCGGTAGAAAAAGAGGATTTCTCTGGCTAATAGCGGGTTTTACATCATTTGGAAAAATCCGTATACTCGAGGCACTGGGCATGGTTTATCCTGCATTTATAATTGCACTCTCTCAACCCACACATTCTGGAGAAAGGCAAGAAGAATTGAATTCCAGTCAATCTTTGTGGGCTCGACTTGTCATTCCTCTGGGCCTTTTGGGCCTGCTGTCTTTGGTCGGTTGTCCTACCCGTGAAGAGTACAATCCTCCTGATCTGATTTATCATTATTTAGATATTCCGGTCGGTAAAAACCCTACGTCAATCCGGGCCAGTGATTTTAACGGTGATGGGTTTACGGATTTGATTACCAGCAATATTCAGGGAAATTCCCTGTCACTGCTCTTGGGAAAGGGGGACGGGAGTTTTCAGGACCAAAAAACGATTTCTGCCTGCCAGGAGCCGAGGAATGTGGCTGTGGATGATTTTAATCTGGACCACGTGCCGGATTTCGTTGTGGCGTGCTCCGGGGATAATCATGCTCTTGTGTTTTTGGGACAAGGCGATGGCACTTTTTTGCGTGGGTCCCAATACCTGGTTCATCGTACGCCAGTGAGTATTGCCACAGGAGATTTTAATGAAGATTTTCTTCCTGATTTAGCGGTGGCCCTCCGCAACGACAAAATCCAAATCCTGTTGGGGATGGGGAACGGCAAATTTCGATTGGGACCGTTATATGAATATGGAGATACACCTACCTCTGTGGCTACCGAAGATTTGAATGGGGATAAACATTTGGATTTGGCCGTGACCAATGGAGGGCCGATGAGTCATGCGGTGTCGATCTGGCTGGGTTTGGGGGATGGCACCTTCCAAGCTCCAACCGACTATCGAACTGGCAAGCGGCCATTGGCGGTCTCCTTTGGAGACTTCAATACTGATCGAGCCATCGATCTTCTCGTGATTAACGGTGAAATGAACACGATTACCGTGTTTTTAGGAAACGGGGATGGGACTTTTCAGGAGGGAAGAGAGTCGGGCGGTGATGCCGGTCCAAATTTTGGAGTGGCTCAGGATTTTGACGGCGACAAAGTTCCGGATGTGGCCGTTGCCAATATTCAATCCGGAAGTATTTCATTGCTATTTGGGAAGGGCGATGGGACCTTTCATTATCCTCCAAGAGATTATCCCACTCCGCATGCCCCCTTTGCATTAACCACCCTCTCGATTGCCACAGATCGGGGGGAAGAACCGGGATTGGCGGTCGTGAATAATGCCTCAAGTAATGTCTCTATTTTTTTACATCACGGGTTGAATATCCGGAAGGGCCAATTGCCGGCCACTCCATCTTGAATCCTTCTTCAAATGTGATGTTCTTGACACTCGATTTCTGCAATGTTTACAGTACCTTTGCCTTTCATGAAGAGGCGTAACGCCGGTCCAAAGCGTGATTCAGCCTTGTGAGGAGAATGTGCGAACTTTTGGCTGGTGGTTTGGAATGGGGTCTCTTTTGACCTTAGCTGTTTTGCTTGTTCAGGGAGGCATGAGAGATCTGATTTATGGTTCGTCGTATTCCGGGACCTGGGAAGGAATACTTTCCATGGGACTGACGGTTTTTGGAGGTGGCGTTCTTGCGGGCTGTGTCGCAGTCATTTTAAATCGACTTCGCTAGGCAACTTGTAACCTCCATTCGCCCACGGAGGGCTCTTAATCAAGAGTAGGTCTGTATCGTTATGACGTGCCTCAGATGCCAAGGAACCATGTTAGTTGAACGTCAGTACACCCGAGTGTCACGCCGGTTCAATGCGAAATGTATCAATTGCGGTTTTTGGTTTGACTTAGCTGATGTATTGCGCTTTTTTAAGCGCGTCCTCGAAAGCGGCTACAACGGTCAAAAAATCCGTGAAACCCTCTAGCCTGTCCTGAAATCAACCAACTGCGTTCCTCACCCAAAAGCCTGGTATATTTCATTCGGCGTACATTCAGAAATCCCCCAGACGTCATTAAACTTTACTCCCTTTGATTCGTACCCTACACCAGAAACACCTTGCCGAGTCTGCTCTGCTATACCTAGGAAAAAATTTATTCCATGTCCTTTTGCCATGCTCCCATTCGGCTCTTGGCCGCTGCTCATGGGCTCTGCTCTGTCTCTACCTTAAGGAGCGAGTTCAACTGAGGAAGCGAACTTTCCATTACGTGGGTGTGGGCATAGAGAAAAAATCTGACACCACAACATATATTCTTTAAGTGTTGTCTGAAAATATCTATGTCGTGCCATCACAAAACATAGGTTGACATAAATTTTTTATAAGGGTAAGTTCGCAAAAGAGTCTTTCGTGAATTAATTCCCGAAAGGCTCTTTTTTTTGGGGCAGACTGAGATAAATCTTCAATAACGCAAGTCGGGAGATACGATAGACACGCATTTGGAAACCTAATACGACAGATCAAGGAAAGGTGAAATGGACCAGGGGCGGGCCGGACCCCAAATCATCGTATCTCTATCAGTGCTCGGCACAAGTTCGTCATGCCTTCTTGGACCACTATGGTCTGGGAAGGCATTTTTTTATTCATCACAGGCTCGGGCAAACAAAACCTCAGATTGTTTTGTTATCTACCCATTAATCCTAAACCTTATACAAAAGGGGGGATTTTATGACTGTTTCCCAGTTCTGTTCAAGAACCACAATTAATTTTATCAGCCTGCTCGCATTGGCCATGCTGATCGACTGGACTTCATTAGCCTTAGCTGTCAAACCTGACCCTAGCGCCCCAGGGAATCACCTGCTTATCAAGGAAGTGGTCGTGGTTGTGGATGAAGGCCCTCCCGGATTAACCACGTTTACCATTACCGGCCAAGACTTTGATTTTGTGAACCTTTCGGACTTATTGGTCACACTCGGTGAATTTGGCGTGTTGACCATTCAAGGGGCGCCATCAAATGTAAACATCGTTGCTTCATATCCTGAGGCAATTGCTCCTGGGGACTACCTCCTCACCGTCACGACCGGAAGCGGTCAGAGCAAGCATGATGAATATGATTTGACGATTGGCGCAGGGGATCAAGTCGGGGGCGGGGGCGTGGAAAGTGTCACAGCGGGGGATACCTCTATTACCGTGGATGACACCGATCCCGCCAATCCGACCGTCGCGGTCAGATCTGGCGGTATCAGCACCGCAAAATTGGCCAACGCGTCGGTCGATGCCACGAAACTGGCATTAAATTCTGTTGATTCAAATACGATTGTTGATGATTCCATCACTTCGACGGATATCGGCGTCAGTGCCGTGAATACCGGGGAATTGGCCAATGATTCGGTCATTGGGGCGAAGGTCTTGGATGAAAGTCTGACCGATGAAGATGTTGCACATCTCATCACGGATGATAACGCAGGGGGCAACAACACCGGCTTAGGAGTGAATGCCTTGCTCAATAACATCGGGTTGTCGAACACCGCCGTGGGCGCGGGGGCCCTTCGTGACAATACCTCCGGTAATCTCAACACAGCTACGGGAATTAGTGCACTTCAAAACAATACGGCTGATAGAAATACTGCCAACGGTGCGGTGGCGCTTCAAAACACTACTACTGGAACATTCAACACCGCCATGGGAGCCGAGGCGATGCGCCAGAACACGACAGGAAGCTTTAACACGGCCATTGGAACCTTGGCCTTAGACGGAAATTCTACGGGCGCAGGTAACACCGCTGTTGGTGAGGGTGCCCTCGGTGGCAATACAACTGCAAGTAACAATACGGCCATAGGGCGGCGGTCTCTTTGGTTAACCACTACGGGGCAATTCAATACAGCCATTGGGTCATTCGCACTCACGGACAACCTCACTGGCAGCGCAAATACTGCTATTGGTTCAGACGCACTTAGTGACAACACGGCTAGTTTCAACACGGCTGTTGGGCAGGGTGCTCTAAAAACTAACACTACTGGCAATATCAATACTGCTGTTGGGACTGGTGCTCTTGACGGTAATTCCACAGGGTCGGCAAACACGGCTCTCGGAGCTGGCGCACTTGGAGTGAATTCGAGCGGTGCGGAATTGACAGCTGTCGGAGCAGAAGCGCTTGCTGCCAGCACTGGGAACTTCAATACTGGCTTAGGAAGAAGTGCTCTCCAATTTAACACCAGCGGGGCTTCGAACACTGCGGTGGGGCTGAAGGCGCTCCGCAATAATACAACAAGTAGCACTAACACTGCTGTTGGGGCATTTGCGCTTGAGAACTCTACAGGAACTGGTAACACTGCCTTAGGGTATAGTGCGGGATTTAACGCAACTGGTAGTAACAATATTTATGTGAACAATCTCGGAGTTGCGGGCGAATCCGGTACCACTCGCATTGGTGCTAACTCACAAACGAGCGCATTTATTGCGGGCATCAGTGGGGTGACGACAGGAGGGGCAGCCGTTACCGTAGTGATCGACTCTAATGGACAACTGGGGACGGTGTCCTCTTCTCGTCGGTTTAAGGAGGACATTCAGGATATGGATGCGGCAAGCCTTGGTTTGTTGCAGTTACGGGCCGTCACCTTCCGCTACAAAAAGGAATACGCTAATGGGGCGAAGCCGCTGCAGTATGGGTTGATTGCCGAGGAAGTGGCGGAGATCTATCCGGATTTGGTGGTCTATGGCAAAGATGGCCAAGTCCAAACGGTACAGTACCAGAAATTGACCACAATGCTGCTCAATGAACTGCAAAAGCAGCATCAGAAGGCGCTCATTCAAACACAGCAGATCGCCGAGCTTCGGGAGCAGGTGACGCTGGTGCAAACCCAGTCTCAACAACTTCAAGCGCTTCAGGCTCGTCTGGCAAAGTTGGAAGCCCAATCCAGCGCTTTGCCAGTCAGCTTGCATTGAGAATGTAAGTTGTGAATCGGCGAGAGTCCCATGCCGCTGGGTGTGGGGCTCTCGCCGAAGGTCTCAGGATAAGCGGTAACTTCTGCCCGACACGAACCCTCAAGGCATGTAATTTCGCTATTCCTTCTTTAAGAACCCGCCCACGAAACTGGCGCAAGTCCATAATTTATAGTTATTCCAAATAATTACCAAAGGCTTTTCGTTTTTGATCATGATAGTAGACGCTGCCATTCCCATAGAATACCCTTGGGCCCCTCTCTCTCCCTTTGTCCGACGGCCTGCCGTCCGTTTCCCTGGTCGGACGCTCACATCACTCGGCGGGGCCTGTTTGAGTGCAGCGAGTTGGTCCGCCCTCCTGTGGCTTGCGTCCGTCCACTCTGATGTGACTGGGCGGGGCGCCAATGGTTTTGGGTCCTTTTGCCGAACCAAAAGGACCTCGGCTGCCGGGCCGAAACCCGGCATCTCGAATACAGGTTAAGAATTCTCCGTTTCTGTCATTGAGCCATACACAGGTAATTTCCCCCGAACAATATGGAAGTTTATAGGAATGACTATATTTCAAATCTATTAAGGACTCCGTATCTAGGAACTTGGCCTTTGGATCAATGCTGGTGGGTAATCAACAATTTTTTAAGTGTGAGAAGAAACGCCTGCTCTTAGCCTTTGGCTAATTCTTTGAGGGTTGTGCGGATGAGGTCTTCGAGTTCGTAGGCTTCGTCCAATTTAGCCGTCGCGAGACTCATGGCTTTGTTGACTTCTGTGGCGCGATATCCCAAATTGATGAGGGCGGAGGCGGCTTCCTCCTGGAGAATGTTGGTCGGTTCGGTCGGAGTTGGCGAGGGTTTGTGGGAATCCGGAAGCATGATGCGATTGGTTTTGTCTTTTAACTCCAGCACGATTCGACTCGCCGATTTTTTCCCAACTCCGGGAATGGAAGCTAAGGTTTCAAGATCACCGGTTTCAATTGCTGTACACAAATCTGGGATGGAAAGGGTCGATAACGCACTCAGGGCGAGTTTGGGTCCGACACCGCTAATGGTGGTAAGCAGTGAAAAAGCTTGTTTCTCTTCAGTGGTGGAAAATCCAAAAAGCTGAATGGTGTCATTCCGCAAGTGGGTGGAGACAAAAACTTGCACGGTGGAATTGATTTCAGGAAGGCTGAAATAGGTGGAAAGGGCAATAAACACGTGATAGCCCACGCCCTGCACAGAAATTACGGCGTCTTGTGGCGTTTTGGAAATGAGAGTTCCTGACAGTGAGGCGATCATGATTGTGCGAAACTCACACTTTCTGCAATTGGTGAAGCGATTGTGAAGGAGCAGAGTAGGAATTATGAAGGATAATGCCAAGCAAGAGCAGAGTGGAACCCAGAAGGCAGAGAGCCTGTCCGAGATTAGCGATCATAACGAGGCTCTGCTTGTTTGAGTCAGGCGTTTGGAACGTTTGAAGCGAATCGCTGGATAATTGGACGAAACGGATCTGAAAATCTGGAGTAGTCCACTGCTTCCGCGGTAGATCAGTCTAATATCGGGCAGCCTCCTAGGCACTTTCTGCAGCCATTTTCTCCATCAATTCGTCAGATATTTCAAAGTTGGCATGGACCTTGGACACGTCTTCGTTCTCCTCCAGAAGATCCATGAGTTTTAGGGCTTGCTCTGCATCTCTGCCTTCCAGTTGAATGTGGTTTTGTGCGATGAAGGTCAGCTCGGACAGACTGGTTTCAATCTGAGCCTTCTGTATTGCTTCTTTGACGGCTTCAAAATTTGCTGGTTCAGAAATGATCTCAAAACCGGTGGGAGTTTGTTTTACGTCTTCAGCTCCGGCTTCCAGTGCCAGCTCGAATAGTTGTTCTTCAGTCACCGCCTGGTTTTCGATAACCAGTAACCCTTTTTTTTGGAATTGCCAGGCGACTGCGCCGGCTTCGGCCATTGTCCCGTTATTTTTGGTGAGAATATTTCGAACTTCGGCTACCGTCCGATTACGTTTGTCGGTCGAAATTTCTAGAAGAAGTGCCGTGCCTCCTGGTCCATAGCCCTCCAACATAAACTCTTCGAATTGCATTCCCGGAAGTTCTCCGGTCCCTCGCTGAATAGCCCGTTTGACCGTATCGGCAGGCATATTCACTTCTTTGGATTTTGCAATAGCTTGGCGTAAGGCAGGATTGCCGTCCGGGTCGCCGCCACTACGAGCGGCAATGGAAATCTCACGGATCACGCGGGTAAAAATTTTCCCCCGCTTGGCATCTTGTGCGCCTTTGTGGCGCTTAATTGTTGACCAATGACTATGTCCACCCATGCTCGCGATCCATTCCTATATATTTAAAGGCATCGAAAATACCAGAATGTGCCCCCGCGTGGGCTTCTATCACAGTAATTGAAAGGGAGTCAATGCACGTGGTCATGGCAGTATGAGAGGCTTTGAATCGCAAGCGGGGTGGGTAGTTGTTGTCCTGAAGAGTCAGCAAGCTATATCCTGTTCAATTGATTTACTTCGTTATCCGGTGTTAAGGAAATTAGTCATGCGCATCGTGTTTATGGGCACACCAGACTTTGCGGTTCCCACCCTTCAGCAGTTATTGAAGTCAGAATTTTCTGTCGTCGGGGTCGTGTGTCAGCCTGACCGACCGAGTGGGCGTGGGAAGAAAGTTCAAGTGGGGCCGGTAAAGGCGCTTGCATTGTCACAAAATATCCCGGTGGTGCAGCCTGAAAGAATGAAGGATCCCAAATTACTGGAAACTCTTCGAGCATGGGAGCCTGAAGTAGTGGTGGTTGCTGCGTTTGGCCGAATTTTACCCAAACCCATTCTTGATCTTCCCCCGAAAGGATGTCTGAATGTGCATGGGTCCCTTCTCCCGAAGTATCGGGGTGCTGCACCCATTCAATGGGCTGTGATCCAGGGAGAGGTGAAGACCGGAGTTACCATTATGCTTATGGATGAAGGGATGGACACGGGAGCTATTCTTCAACAGGAAGAAATTTCTATTGGGCAGGACGAAACCTCAGGAGAGTTAGCTCCACGAATGGCTCAGGTTGGCGGAGCCCTTCTGGTCGGGACTCTACGTGGATGGATCGCGGGCACAATGCCCCCTCTCTCCCAAGATGATTCGGCGGCGACTATGGCGCCTATCTTAACCAAAGAAGATGGATTGATGAATTGGGAGCTCCCGGCGCGAACCCTCGCCAACCGCATTCGCGGACTGTCGCCCTGGCCTGGTGTGTATACGTTCCTGGAGGGTGAACGGTGGGGGATTTGGAAAGTCCAAGTTGAAGAACAAGAACCAGGTATCCGGCACACTGCCCATGACATTTCTCAGGCTCCAGGTACAATTACTGCCGTCACGAAACAGACGATCCGTGTTCAAACTGGTCAGGGAAGTTTGAACCTTTTGGAGATTCAACCGGAAAATAAAAAACTCATGCACGTTTCTGACTATCTAGCCGGGCATCGAGTTACCATCGGCATGACCTTTTCAATGGGGAAGCATGACGATTTGGCGGTGTAATCATGTGGTAAATATTTGTGGCACCGGCAGGGTTCTAGTGCCAGGCGTTTTCGTATGACCCGTTTTGGTGGAAAAGGATCCAATGATGACCGATCAAACCTCAGAGTTATTGGCCTATATTCAGAGTCAAATAGAGGAAATCACCACTATTCACGCACAGGCGGAAAAGGCCCTCAATGCGGTGCAGGGAAAAGACCATGTCACCAAGTGGAAGAGAAAAGTGGTTAATGGTTTGGAACCTTATGTGAGTCAGGCATATCTTCAGCACATTACCAAGGAATGGCTGGAAACCACCTATTTTGTGGGCGATGTGTTTGATGAATTAGCCGATGAAGTGGACATGTGCCGTCGGCACCTTAAGAAGTTGGTTAAGGACATTCAGACCACCGGTATCCCCTGATGCCTCCTTCCCATATGAAGCCCCAGGTTGAACCTTCTCATTTTTCTCACCGTCTATAATGGCACCCCTTCCTCCTTATCCGCGCAAACGGCTCGGTCAGCATTTCCTTATTGACCCAAATTTACTTCGAAAAATTATCAATCTGGCGGACCTCCAGCCCGATGAATATGTCTGTGAAATTGGACCGGGTGGCGGCGCATTGACCAGATTGTTATGCCAATCGGCGAAGCGGGTGTTAGCCTTGGAAGTTGATCCCCGTATGGTGGATTTCTTGAAAGAGGAATTTGCGGAATGTTCGAACCTTGATATTCAAGAACACGATGCACTCCGCTTTCCCTTCAATCAACTACCAGAGCCTGCTGTGGTAGTGGCTAATTTGCCCTATAACATTTCAACGCCCATTATGTTCCGGTTGTTAGAAGCCCGGCCAAAGATCCGTCGAATGGTCTTAACTGTTCAACTGGAAGTCGCCAAGCGGTTAACTGCCAAACCCAATACTAAAGACTATGGTGTGCTATCCGTTATGGCCCAACGTTTGGCCGATGTCCGTTTCGGTTTCCCCGTGTCTCGAAAATGCTTCCGCCCCGTTCCTGATGTAGATTCGGGAGTGGTGCGGTTGGATATTCGTGTTCATCAGCCTTATTCTGCTCAGGAAGCTGACGTGTTTGCTTTGGTGGTGCGGGCGGCATTTGGTCAACGCCGAAAAACCCTCCTCAATGCATTACGCGGAGCGGGTTTTTCTTTGACCTGTTTAGAAAGTGCTCAAGTTCGTACAGGTATCACCTTAACCAGGCGAGCGGAAACGCTGTCGGTGGAGGAGTTTCAGCATTTAAGTGAAGCGCTCAATGGCCCAATGCTGCCCTTCGTTTCTTAATATCTCCAGAATTTTGTAACCTTGTCATATGCGTAAGGGTTGTTTGCTCGATAGAAACACTTATGGTAGGATTTTTTGATGAGTATCTTCCCTAGTTCAAAGACCAAGCCAACAAAAGACCAAACCAAGGGATTTTCTGTCTTAACCACACAAGTTGTGGGAATTTTAGTCGCGACTTTGGGCATTCTTGGGCTGCTCAGCCTGGCAACTTTTTCTCCTTCAGACCCGATTCTTTTTTCCGAGGAACCTTCCTCAAATTCCATTCCCGAAAACGCTGTAGGTCTGATTGGGGCTACCCTCTCGTTTTCCCTCCTCACTGTGGCGGGAGGGGGGGCTTATGTAGTGCCATGCTTGCTCATCGTGTTGGGTTTAAGCGTCCTATGGGGCGAAAAACTTCGTATTACGTCTGGCAGTTTTCTGGGATCGCTGCTTGGTGTTCTCTCTTTCAGCGCACTGCTACATCTTCGATTTTCAGACCAGCCTCAAGTATCCGACATGGATGTCTTAGGGGTAAGCCAGGGTGGAGTCGTGGGACAATGGGTAGCGGCTGGGCTCGGATCGTACTTGGCGGTCACGGGTGCCACGATCATGCTAGGGGCACTGTTACTCATTGCCTTCCTTTTGCTTGTGCCGGTATCGATTGGGCAAATTGCTCGAACTCTCCTGAATTTTTTGGGACGCCTCAAAAATACTGTGGTGGAATCGGTGAGAGAACGAGACTGGTGGGTAGCAGAGTCCCAACCAAAAATGAATAAATCGATTCGAATAAATCGTCAATTGGCTGCTCGTGGTGGTATCGGCGCGATGGTTTTAGAAACTTTGGAACCCAAGTCCAAATTATCCAAGATAAAAAGAGATGATCTGCCAGCTACCATCGAGATAACGCCTACTCTTCCACACATTGAGGAAGTCGACGACACCTTTATTTCTCGCAAGAAAATTTCAAAGTCATATCAAATGCCTTCCCCAACCGATCTGCTGGATACTCATGCTGCGCGGGCGGCTCATCAGACCGATGCGGTGTTAAAATCTCAGTCCGAAGTTCTTGTGAACACGTTGGCAAGTTTTGGGATCGAGGGAGGCGTCACGGATGTGCACCCTGGACCAGTGATTACCATGTATGAGTTTGCTCCCGGTCCCGGCATCAAAGTCGCCCGAATTGTGAATTTGGCTGATGACCTGGCCATGGCCTTAAAAGCCTTAAAAGTTCGAGTAGTGGCTCCTCTCCCAGGAAAATCCACCGTAGGTATTGAAGTGCCGAATCCCCAGCGGGAAACGGTTGGATTGAAAGAGATGTTGACATCAGAGGCTTTCACCCGGGCCCGCTCCAAGCTGGCCTTGGCCTTGGGGAAAGATATTTTTGGGCGACCGGTGGTGACGGATCTCCGTACCATGCCCCATTTATTGGTGGCGGGTGCGACAGGGTCAGGAAAAAGTGTGGGGCTGAACTGCCTGTTATTGAATATCCTATTTACCGCCCATCCCGACGAAGTGAAACTCCTGTTAATTGATCCCAAAGTGTTGGAATTGCAGGTGTACGATGGGATTCCCCATCTCATTCGCCCGGTTATCACAAATCCCAAAGAAGCGGCTCGTGGGTTAGGGTGGGTCGTACAAGAAATGGAGCGTCGTTACCAGGTGTTAGCGGAATTGGGGGTTCGAAATATTGATGCCTATAATAAAAAAGTTACCGATTCTCAGGAGTCGGGTTCACCACTTCAGACCGTGAAGAAGCTGAGCAAAGGCCAATCGATGGATGTGGAGGAAGGGGCCCCCCTGCTGGAATCTTCGCAAGAAGAGCGGGTTTTGTTGCCCTACATTGTAGTGGTCATTGATGAATTTGCCGATCTGATTATGGTGGCGCCTAAGGATATTGAAGATCGCATAGCGCGACTCGCTCAGATGGCCCGTGCGTCAGGCATTCATCTTGTCTTGGCCACTCAAAGACCATCAGTTGATGTCGTGACTGGATTGATCAAGGCTAATTTTCCTGCACGTATCGCTTATCAGGTTTCTTCCAAAATTGATTCCCGGACCATTTTAGATGCGAATGGAGCAGAAAGTCTTTTGGGAAAAGGTGATATGCTGTTTTTATCCTCTGGGACCGGTGGAATTAACAGACTGCACGGTCCTTATGTCTCGGATGAGGAAGTGCGTGGGGTAGTGGAATGGGTTAAATCCCAAGCCACTCCCGTCTATGACCCGGTGGCCCTAGAGTCCGTTCAGGAACCCTCGGTGGATGAACAGGATCGCGATGAGACCTATGAGCGGGCAAGAGAATTGGTGATGACCACAGGACAGGCCTCAGCCTCGTTTATTCAGCGTCGCTTGCGTGTGGGGTACCCCCGAGCAGCCCGGATGATTGAGCAAATGGAGGAGGAAGGTCTGGTGAGTGCTCCAGGGCGTGATGGGAGACGAGAGGTCCTCGCTCGAAGTACGGTTATTGCGGAGATAGGATGATGTCACTGCCGTTCCTGCGATGGGCCATCTATCTAGGCATTATTTGCTTTATGATGCCTGTATCCGATACCTCGGCTGCATCTGTTTCCGTCATGGAAGATATTGTTGCGAAGGTTGATGCTCGTTATGCTCAGACCAAAGATTTGCAAGCTGACTTCGTCCAGGAAACCATTCTTGAGGGATTTACGACGGGGTTTACCTCTTCAGGGCGGCTCTATTTAAAAAAGCCTGGATTGCTTCGATGGGATTATCTTCATCCATCGGAAGAGCAGATTTATGTGAATGGTGATCAGGTCATGATGTATGTCCCTGAGCATCAGCAGGTGGTCAAAGGGGCGCTTACGCAAATGGCCGCGTCTAAGGGTCCCCTAGCTCTTCTGCAGGGGGCAGGAAATCTATCTCAGCAATTTACGATTCTGGAATCCGCAGATGGCTCGAAAGATAATGAAAAGTTCCCGAGTCTCACCTTAGTCCCCAAGCCTGTTGACCAAACCCCTCCAACTATCAAGAAAATTGTGCTCAAACTCTTTCCTGATACGTATTTTATTCAGGGTATTACCTTGTTTGAGGTGAGCGGGAATATCTCTCATGTAATGTTTGACCACATTCAGGCGAATACGGGTCTTTCGTCCAGTCAGCTCACTTTCGATGTTCCGCCGGATGTTGTGGTGGTCGAATTACCCTGATTTCGACATTCAGGTCTGTCGTTTTAGATGGAATTCTCTGATAAGGAAAAGGTGGAAAGAAATGGCTGAACGCATCTTGGTTGTGGATGACGACAAGGGGGTTCGGGAAGCCCTGTCAGAGTTCTTGCTATCATTGGGTTATACCGTCGTCATGGCCGAAAATGGTGAAGAGGCCCTGAAACAATATCGTAAGGGTGACTTTGACGTGATAATGGCGGACTTGATTATGCCCAATATGGATGGCATGGAATTGTTGAGGCGTATCCGGGAGGTCAAAAATGATGAGGTGATTTTTCTGATGATTACTGGACATCCCTCCATTGGCACAGCGGTGGAGGCTATTAATCGTGGGGCCGATGATTATATTACCAAACCCTTCCATCTCGAGGACGTCAGGTTGCGGGTAACGAAAGCGTTGGAAAAACAAACCCTTAAAGGCCGCTTAAAAACAGCTCAAGGCTTGGCATGGGGTTTAATGTTGTCCATTCCTCTTTGGCTCTTATTGGGGATAATTCTGGTTATCCTGTTTAAAGGATAAGTCGCTGTTTCCTCCAGTGGTTTTTGTGTGGTCATGGCTCAATCGCCAATCCCAAATTCATTGTGAGCCTGTTGTCGTGGTTCATGCGGGTCTTACTGTGTGTTTTGGGTATTGTGGTGTTCAGTGCAAGCTCTCTTCAGGCCATTGGCGGCCACATCACTGAAGATCCCACTAAAATTTTACAGAAATATCTTTCCCTGGATAAAAAAGGCGTTCGGTTGGAGGCGCATTCCTGGGAAGTGGTGAGACCCTTTGTGGCCTGGCTGGAAGAACCGGTCTGGGGACATGTAGTCGTGATTTCTCAATATGAGGTGGTGGACGATGTGTCTCAATGGGAAGTTATTAATGGGCTAGAGGCCAAAATTCCGGTAATTTTCGAGGTGTTAGGAACGATGCACTGGGAACGCGCAACGTTTGTGACCAATCCACATCGTGAAATACAATATTTTCATCTGAAGGCGGTTGGGGACCGGTGGCAAATTGTAGGGCCTCAATTGCCTCCACATGTGGGACGTCAACGTCTGGTCGATTTTGTTCGTTGGGCGGAGTTAAATGAATCTGGGCCGGAAAGAAAAAATCTGCTCAATTCTTTGAAACAACAATTAGAGCTTACAAATGAGAAAGATGTTCAACAATGACTACATGGCGTGCGGAAGTGTTGTTCTTTGACTTTGACGGAACTTTGATCGATTCGAAAATAGATATTGCCACCTCGGTAAACCTGACGCTGAGGGATTTGGGATTGGCCTTACGATCACGGGAAGAAATATTTAGTTTTGTGGGTGACGGGGTAAAGCGGCTATTGCGGTTATCGGTGGGGGAAGAAAATTTTGATCAATATGAAAAAGCCTTGGAGATTTTTCGAAAACATTATCTAGAGCATTGCGTGGAAACCACACGGTTTTACCCTGGCATTTGGGAGGTGCTTCATCATTATCAGGACCGAAGAAAAGCTATAGTGACCAACAAGTCCTTAGAGTATACCCTTTCAATTGTGGATGGGTTACATGCCCAGGATCTCTTTCATCATGTCGAAGCTCCTCGGGATACGATGGAATTGAAGCCAGAACCTGTAATGTTGTTGCGGGCACTTGAGGGATTGGGCGTCGATCCTTCTGATACGGTGATGATTGGGGATAGTACGAATGATGTTCGAGCAGCTCAGGCGGCGGGAATTCGAGCTTGTGCCGTAGGGTATGGGTATGGGAATCGAGAAAAAGTTGCAGCATTACGTCCTGACTTTTATTGTGAAAATCCGAAAGATCTTCTTGGGTTGTTTTAATTCCTCCCACCTCCTAACCATTTCTGCGAGTGACCGCATACAGTAAAAGTGGCTTGGTCCCCCTTTGATTTTTCTAGTTGTGGCTAACCCAGGAATTCTTTTATGATCCACTGAGATTTTTGATGGCTAGGATCATTTTTGATTATTAATCAAGAAAAGAGGTCTTGATGGCGCAGCCGGTTATTACCTGTTTGGACATGGAAGGAGTGTTATTTCCTGAGATCTGGCTAGCCTTGGCGGATAAAGTTGGTATACAGGAGCTACGTCTGACCACCAGGGATGTTGCGGATTATGATGTCTTAATGAAAAAACGACTGGAAGTCCTGAAAGCGCATCGCATTACTCTTCGGGATATTCAGGAAGTTGCCAATACGATTTCTCCCCTCCCGGGCGTTCCTGATTTTATTGCTTGGCTGCGGGAACGATGTCAAATTATTATATTGTCGGACACGTATTATGAGTTTGTCGGATCACTTATGAAGAAGCTCGAATTCCCTACTATTTTTTGCCATACATTGGGAGTTGATTCCCATGGGTTTATCACGGATTATTTCTTACGCCAACATGATCAAAAGCGACATGCTGTCAGTGCGATGAAAGGTATCGGGTTCAGAGTCTTGGCGGGAGGAGACTCCTATAATGATGTTTCAATGTTAAAGGAAGCCGACGCCGGATTTTTTTTCTGTCCTCCTGATTCAATTATCCAGGAATTTCCCCAATTCCCAGTAGCTCGTTCGTATGCAGAATTTCAGGAGCACCTGGGTCGGGCAGGCGGCTTCCCTTCCTGACCTGGTCATGCTGAGGTAGGTTTGAATTCCCTTCCCCCATGTTTTCGTTCAAGAGGCCTTTGGCCAATGCCAAGATATATGGAGGGTCTTCTGAGGGGAAGCATTGTTGCGTTTCCAAATTGTACTTGCTAGATGTATGGCGCTTTATAAGTGGTTGAAGAAGAGTACTGATGATAAAGGAGAAAGAGGTTCAAAGAATCATTTCTTGAAGAAAAAAGAGATGTCATCCTCAAAAAATTGCCAGAAATTTTTTCTGGATCCTCTAGGGCTGTTGGCTGCAAAGTTTTTATGCCAAGAGCACTGACAAACTTGAAAGGAGCATTTACATGAGGGTCTCTCGCATTCGTCTGTCTCTATTGGTAATGGTATTTCTCTGTCTCTCTACTGTACCTGGCTGTCTTGGGAAGCGGGAATGGCAATACCCCCCGGCCTCGACGGGCTCATTCCTGAACGAAAAAGCCGCCGCGCCAATCCCCGCTAAAGCCATTGTTCTTCCCTTAGAAGATTTGAGGGGAAATGAGGTTAAAGAGGAATATTGGAAGGCCGCCATCCCTCTGGTTCCCTATGGAGACACACGATATCAACGTCCTGAGGCCGCACCCAACCCTGAAGAGGTGGATGTCGTCAAATTTGATCCGGCTAATGATCTTGCTCAATCCATCGTTGCGGAATTAAAGCACGCAGAAATTTTTTCCTCGGTTGATTTTGCCAAAGATGAAGGACAACAACAGGCGGATGTGGCCTTTCGAGGTCGTCTCCGTTCTACTGACTGGAACCGTCGATTGTACTCGTATCTATTAGCTCCCGTGGGAGTGGTTTTTTGGATGTTAGGCCTTCCCATGAGTGAAACCACTACCGCTCTGGAGCTTGATCTTCGATTAACCCCCCTGAATGATCCGTCGAAAGTGTTATGGAATATGACAATGGAATTCGAAGGGACGCAGCTTGATGGACCGTATTATGGTCTTGAAAATGCTGTCGAAAGTTATCCTGAGGCTATGCAAGAGGCCTTAAAACCCGCCATTGCAGATTTGATTGGCTTGGCCAACGAAGACCCAACCCGGCTAATGCCACGCTAAGTGATTGAATTTATTGCCATGTGAAGTATCCAGAAAAAATATGAAATATCTGGTTGATATTTGGTAAGCAGAAGATTATTTTAAGCTTCAGGAATTGAAAAAACGGCCGATAATGATTAGGAAACACTGACATCTTACAAGGACGTTCGTTGTCGTCTCTCATGAATTCATGAGATCTTATTCTTTCATTCAAGATTTCAGGCACTTGGTAGCATTTTTATATGGAAGAAATGGTCGTAATGGTGACGGTAGGTTCTGAGGGAGAGGCTATAAGCCTGTCAAGGATTTTGGTGAAGAACGGATTAGCCGCTTGCGTCAATATTATTCCAGGCGTGCGATCAATTTTTCATTGGGATGGGAAAATTGCTGAGGAACAGGAATTTTTGCTATTGGCAAAAACTGTGAGACGGTCATTTGACCAATTCGTTTCCATGGTGAAAGCCAATCACAGTTATAAGGTTCCTGAAATCATTGCTCTCCCTATTCAGCTTGGGAGTGAAGAATATTTAGCCTGGATTCGAGACACAACCAAGGGTCGGGTCGGCATGACTGAGGAGTAAGGGAAAGTGTTTCTGGGCTCAATGTCTGCATGCATGAATGAAAACCTTAATGCTCTTAATTTTATAATTTGGGTGAATTATGAAAGAGTCTGAAGATACGTTGACGGTTATAATCTTTCGTGGGGCCCGCTCAAATCCCTGGCGCCTAAAACTCCGAAAATCTCTTGTGAAGTATGGAATGATTGTGGGGTTAGTGTTGCTGCTCGTTCAGGGTGGGGTTATTACGCATTATGTTTACCAGTGGAGCCAACTGAGTGAATTAGGAGAAATAAAACAAGAATTAACGACCTCGCGTGCTCGAACCAGTAATTTTTCAACCGAAGTAGATGGAATGAAAAAGCGGATGTTAGCGCTTGAGACCCTTAATCGGAAGCTCCAAACCATGTTTGGTCTTGAGGCGGATGAGATTCAGGGGCTTCCTTCGGGTCTCCCTGGCCAGGGGGGAGAGGAATTGCCATATGAGGAGATGCCATACGATGGGGTCCAGGAAGAGGCGTCCTGGGAGTTAAAGACTTCAATTGAAAAAACAGGTACGTCCTCTGAGGTCTCTGGTTTAAATTCGACCATGGACCGAAAAATAACCGAGATTAAGGCTGGACTAGAGTGGCTAAATCAACAAACTGAATTGGAAAGTCAAATTTTGGAAGAGCTATCTGCCGCAGCCCAGCAAAAAGCTGATCAATGGGCCTCCATCCCTTCCATCTGGCCAGTTAAAGGAGCCTTAACCTCAAAGTTTGGTCCACGGGTCTCCCCCTTTACGGGTAAAAAAGCCTTGCATGCAGGTATTGATATCGGTGCTCCTACTGGTACCGAAGTTCGTTCTCCTGCAGCGGGGAAAGTCGTCGTGGCCGCCTATGATGGGCGTATGGGGAAATTTGTTCGTATTGACCATGGTTACGGCATAGAAACGACCTATGGTCATATGTCCAAAATTAATGTGAAATATGGTGATAAAGTTCAAAGAGGCGATCTTGTCGGTCTAGTCGGGAGCACGGGAAAGTTTTCTACGGGACCCCATCTTCACTATCAAGTGGCTGTAAATGATAGAGTCGTAGATCCCATTCATTACATTTTGGATTAGCCTAGCCTGCCCATTCAGGCCTTGGAGATTTCTTAATTATCTACCAGGTCTGCTTGTGATTTTTTCTTGCTACACTTCCACTTACACCTTCTTTTGAAAAGTTCGGGACAAAAGACCTAAGCCGTTTCGTTCGAGACTGGGTCTTCTTTTATAGAGGGTGGGCCTTCTTTTGTGTTGAATTATCTATAGCAATTGCATAGATTAACCTTAGAAGATGTTGATGCATTTTTGGTTTGTGAAGGAAATTTAGAAAATGCTCAGGACATTCAAGGAAATATTATTTGAAATTTAAGTCTACCCGTTAAATTGACAATAATTTGTTTTCTTTGTTAATTTCTTGTCTTATTGGGGTATTTTACCTATCCCAGAGTTGTTTCTAAAAATTGATGGTGATGGTTACTTTTGCTTTTAACCAAGGAGGAGGCCCGATATGAGTCTCGATTACGTAAAATTCACGCCCGGTTTCGGAAAATTCATGCCAAAAGAATATAGGGATATGGTCGAACATGGTCCTTTTGGGAAAAAAACCTCTGTTTCGCAAGTGGGAACGTTTAAGGAAATCTTAGAGGAACATCCTATGTGTGCGGGATGCGCGATGACCTTGTTTATCCGATTGGCTATTATTGCATTCCCAAATCCAGAAGATACGATTACAGTTGGTACTGCAGGATGCGGGCGATTAGCCATCTCTCAGGCAGCTATTCCTTTTGTCTATGGAAATTACGGCGATCAAAATGGGGTGGCCAGTGGATTGTCACGCGGACTTCGCTTGAGATTTGGAGATCGCCCTAAAGATGTTGTCGTGATGGCGGGGGATGGGGGAATGGCAGACATTGGCTTTGCTCAAACTTTGCATTCCTGGTTTCGAAAGGAAAAATTTACGACCATCATGTTGGATAACGAAGTATATGGGAATACCGGTGGTCAAGAAAGTGGCATGACCAACAAGGGCCAAGTTTTGAAGATGGCACCTTTAGGGAAAAAATTTGAAAAGATGGATATGTTAGGAATGGCCAAGGTTGCGGGGTGTGCCTATGTGGCGACAGTGGTTCCCAATAATCCAAGAAGAGTGGAAAGTGTCATTAAAAAAGCGGTCCTGATTGCGCGAGAAGTTGGCCCAACGTATATCCAAGCCTATACCTCATGTAATATTGAATACGCGATTCCAACAGATAAAGTGATGGAAGATGCCAAAGATGTCGAGAATGATCGTTATGCATTTTCTGAATATCTTACAGACGAAGCCAAGCAGTATTTAGGGGAATTATATGGGTACAAAGAATATCTACCCAAGCCTGCAGCTGCAGTAACAAAAGCGTAGTCGTCTCCCCGATAGTTTGCGTGCTTGGTTGAGATGCTCTTATGAAAATTGAGGAGGTTGAAAATGGCTATTCGTTATAACATTCGTATGGCAGGCGTTGGTGGTCAGGGTGTGGTGACTGCATCCCACATTTTTAGCACAGCGGTCATTAATGCTGGGGGAGAGAGCACCATCGTTCCGTTTTATGGGTCTGAAAAGCGAATGGCTCCCGTAGAAAGTTATGTTCGTGTTTCAAATGAACCGATTTATGAAATTGGAGAAATTACCTTTCCCCATATCCTCATGGTCTTTCATCCACAGTGCATTACCCATGGTAAGAGCTACACGAATCCATTTTATTATGGGTTAAAAAAAGAGGGAGTCGTTCTTATTAATAGCAATACACCCATGAATCTTGAGCCGGATCAAGCTGCCGAATTGAAAGAACTGGGTGCAAAAATTTATTACCTTCCAGCCACCCAAATGTCTTTAGATGTGGCGGGAATTGATTTGGCCACCAATATGGCGATGGTAGGAGCCATCGGCGCAATTACGGGACTTTCGACTATAGAGGCCACCGGAGAGGCTGTGAAAGATAGATTTCTCGGAAAAGGTTTTGTGGTGTCAGGTGGAACTGCTGCATTGGATAGTGTGGTGGAAAGAAAGTTCAAGAAGAAGGCGGAATTGATTGAGAAAAATTTAGCGGTGGTAAAGGCTGGTTGGGATTATGCTGTCGATAATGGATGGACATTGGGAGCCTCCTCAATGGCTGACCAAACAACTAGTGCGGCAAATAAAGCAGCGGCAAAGGCTTCGGTCTAAAAACGAAAATAGAAGGAATTGAAAGGGGAGAGCGATGTATCTTGTTGCAAATATAGATATAGATATTTGTGCTGCAACCAGCTGTAAGTTGTGCACACAATACTGTCCGGAAGCCAATACGATTCAGTATGATACGGAGGCGGGAAAGGACAGGGGTTTAAAGTATGGGTCGGCTTATGTCGCCGTTGATCGTTGCAAGGGTTGCGCACAATGCGTATGGGTGTGTGACAATATGGCCAAGCATCATGCCATTAAAATGGAAATGATTGATCAAATTGGGGATGCGGCACTTACTGAAAATATTTCCTACTTGGAAAAAAATACTAAACCGGTTCTCGCTAGTCCGCTGAGGGGATAATCTAAGAAAAGTTTTTCATTCTCCAGTCATTTCATACTCATTAATCGGAGTCCAACGTGGAATTAACGAAAGAGTTAGAAGAAGCAATCGTGGCCCCAGGGCCACAAGGTTTTCATCCACCATCTGCTGCGGAACTTGGTGTCCTGACGCCCGAACAAGGCTATGGTTTGAAGTTTGGCCATGTTGTTGCGGAAGAGCTGGCAATGGAAGCTATGGCGCGTACAATGTTGACTCGAAAGAATGCAACCATTTTCCCTGGTCCGATGGTTTTGTGGAATTGGAATGATCATGCGGCCGATAAGGCTAGAGCTGTATTAGAGCTAGCAGCCCAATTGCCCGATGTGCTCGTCATTCCCATGCCGGATTATCGCCCCAAGTACCCAAAGGTTGAACCGGAGGAAGTGATCAATCCGAATCATCCCAATCTGACAATATGGGGAAATAAGATTGAAGCCTGTATTTTTATCGGGGTCCATTGTCACTATGCTAACCTAACTCTCAAAATGATTCGAGCTGGAACCAATTGCTGGACATCTGCTATTTGTGCGGAACAAGGGCATGAGGATGCCATGTTCACGGTTCGAGATTCTGATGCCACAAAGATCCGAAGGGTTGCAGCAGTTTTTAAGCGGGTACGAGAAGAAATGGGGATAAAATTACCAGAAAGTGGCAATAATGTTCGTTTTACTGGACTACAGTCCAAGGTCCATGGTGGAAAAACACACACCAATCCTCTGGATTTTAGTATTGAAAGCCCGGTTGATGGAGACGCAGCAGCGTTTGGCCATAAACCTGAACATATGCAAAGAGAAGCATGAGTATATCTGTAAATTTTCATTTAAGTAATAAGGGGGTCAAACCATGAGCGAAGCCCTTGAATCAGAAGTTAAAACCAATCCCCAAGGTGATCCAATCACGAGTGCGCCGGCTGCACCATCGGTTGATAGCGAAAAGGGAAGAAAGGACCCTCATGGAGAGGCGAAGCGCCAGAGGGTTGTCTCTCCAGAATATATGTTTTTTGAGGCTCCACGTGAACGGGAATTCATTACCGGGAGTGAATGTGCAAAAGAGGCGGTGAGGCGCTCAAATGTAGATATGTCCGTGGCCTATCCCATTACCCCACAAAGCGAAACCTTGCAATTAATCGGAGTCTTGTATGGTGAAGGGTATGTGAAGGAATTCTATCGAGGTGAGGAAGAATATGGGGTCATGTCGGCAATTGCTGGCGCTTCCCGTGCAGGGGTTCGAGCTTTTACGGCTACAGCTGGTCCCGGAACATTGCGAGGTCTTGAGCCCATTGTCTCATGGGCCGGTCACCGCCTTCCCGCTGTTTGCATGTTTACGTGCAGGGTCGTGAATGCTCCATTGGCTATCCAACCTGATAATATTGAAATTGCTTACCTTTTAAACAGCGGAATGTTGGTCTTTCATGCGGAAAATCAACAGGATCTGTTCGACTTTATTATGAAGGGTTTTATCATCAGCGAAAAAAATGATGTGACCCTTCCAGTGGGTGTCTGTTGTGATGGTTTTTTTGTGACTCATGCTCGAGGGTATTGTTCGATGCAGGATCGTGGGCTCAAGCTCCCGCCTCGAGACCCCTACCGAGGGTCGGTCCCGGTTTTAGATGCGGAGAACCCTCCAGCTCGATTGTCCCGTGATGCTCCAGTGCAAAAATCTAATTTTATGGCCTACAACATTCATGCGGTGTGGCAGCAGGAAGTGTGGGCTGGCGTAGAACGGTCACGGAAATATATTAATCAATATATGGATGGATTGTTAGAAGCTCAGGATGTGGAAGACGCAGATGTTCTCCTTATTGCTTCGGGGAGTGCTGCGGCACAATCCCGCGAAGCGGTTCGCCAATGTAAAGAGAAAGGCATTAAGGCAGGATTAATCAAAATTCGTTCCTTGCGCCCTTTCCCAACAAATGAACTAAGAGAGCTGTGTGGCAAAGCCAAGCTTATTGTTATCCCGGAATTTAATTATGTCGGATGGTTGGCCAAAGATGTGGCTACGGCAATTTATGGTTTCTCAAACGCAAAAATTGTGGCCGGCCCACATGTCTACGGTGGGATGTCCATGCCAGTTGAGATGATTACGGATGAAGTGGAATGTGGTTTAACCGGTAAGAAGTCGAACACGGTTCCAGAGTCTCATATCATGGGAACGGTGGATCCAGCAGCGGTTGCTCATTTTATGAAGAGCATTTAGAATCAGTAAAGTAGCAAAAATAGCAAAACCAAAAGCCCGTCCCAAGAATAATTGGGGCGGGCTTTTCTTTGCCATCAGGAAAAATTAAGGATTCATAAAGGGATAGGCTGTCGGTTAGTACAAGCTACTGATAAAGTAAAAGGCTTAGATGATCTTTTCTTCTCCCCGACCAAACATCTTGGTTACCAATGACGATGGAATAAATGCTCCTGGCATCAAGGTGTTGGCTGAGGCTCTGAGGCCGTTAGGGGAAGTTTGGGTTGTGGCCCCAGAGAAAACCCAAAATGCCGTTGGGCGGTCGATGACATTGCATAAACCATTGAGGCTGCGTCCTCTGAAAAAACGATGGTATGCCGTTAATGGGACCCCAGCGGATTGCGTGACACTAGCCGTGTGTCATCTTCTGTCGGCGTGCCTGCCAAAATTGGTGGTATCAGGTATTAATAATGGATGGAATTTGGGTGATGACGTTACCAATTCCGGAACGGTTGCCGGTGCCATTGAAGGTATGCTTCATGGGATTCCTTCTATTGCTATTTCCCTGGAAGACTTACCAAAATGCCAATATGCCGTCGCAGGCCATTTTGCCTTTTTGGTTGCCAAACGGGTTTTAGATGGTGGGCTTCCTGAAGAAACCATATTGAACGTGAATGTTCCGAGTCGTCGATTGGAGAACATTGCCGGTGTTCAAATAACTTGTTTGAGCCAGCGACGTTATCTCAATCCCGTAGTCGAAAAGACAGATCCGAGAGGTAATCGATATTTTTGGATTGCCGGACAACGAGAATCATGGGCTAGAGGAAAGCATTCTGATCATGACGCCGTTTCCAATCAAATGGTTTCAATTTCTCCACTTCATTTGGATTTGACCGATTATTCTGCGATGCAGGCGCTGAAGGGGTGGGAGAAGGCTCTGTTCCCCTTAAAACAATCCTTGCGAAAACCAATCAAGGTTTCTGGGAAAGGTAAGCGATCTCCAGTATAACCAAAATGTCTACGAGGGACTGAGAACCAGCAATTTCTACTGAACAAATATGGAATTGGGCAAACAATTATACGAGTGGATGTTATCGTGGTCTGACTCTCCCTATGGAGTTCCGGTCTTATTCTGTCTCGCTTTCGCCGAATCTTCATTTTTCCCATTGCCTCCTGATGTGTTAGTCATTGCGCTTACTCTTGGCAATCCAAGCCTGGGTTGGTGGTACGCAACGGTTGCGACAGTGGGGTCTGTACTTGGAGGAGCTTTTGGATATGGAATCGGATGGTTTGGGGGACGGCCTCTTCTGCTTAAATTTATGGGGCAAGCCAGAATGGATTTGGTGCATCAGTATTTTCAACGGTATGAAGCCTGGGCTATTCTCATTGCAGGCTTCACCCCCATTCCGTACAAAATTTTTACCATTGGGGCAGGAGCGTTTTATGTGAACTTTCGAACTTTTATGGTGGCCTCACTTATCAGTCGGGGCGGTCGGTTTTTTCTCGTTGCAGGTGCTATCCAATTCATGGGCCCATGGGTCAAAGAACTCATCGAAAAGTACTTCAACTTATTTTCCATTGTCTTTGTGGTGATGTTGGTGCTTGGATTTTGGCTGGTCCAACATCATGGAAAAAAACTCACACATCCCGCGCCAACTCGAGAACAGTAAGTCATGTCTCTCACCCTGTATAACTCCCGAACAAAAAAGAAAGAACTGTTTCTCCCGCTGACGCCGAATCAGGTTAAGATGTATGTTTGCGGGGTCACGGTATATGATGATTGTCATCTTGGACATGCCAGGAGTGCGTTAGTTTTCGATACCATCAGGCGGTATTTGGAGTACAGCGGTTACCAGGTAACCTATGTCAGAAATTTTACAGATGTGGACGATAAGATTCTCCAACGAGCTCACAAAGAAGGTATTCCCTGGACTCAGGTGACGGAAAAATATATCGAAGCCTTTTATCGCGACATGGGGCGATTGGGAATTATTTCCCCCACAATAGAGCCTCGGGCGACTCACCATATCCAGGATATCGTGGACATGATTGCGGGATTAGTTGAGAAGGACGTTGCCTATGAGGTGGAAGGTGACGTGTATTTTGAAGTCAGAAAGTTCAGTCAGTATGGCCAATTATCCGGTAGGAATCTGGAAGAATTATTGGCCGGTGCTCGCGTTGAAGTCGACCATCGGAAAAAAGATCCCATGGATTTTGCTCTCTGGAAATCAGCAAAGCCGGATGAGCCAGGGTGGGAGAGCCCTTGGGGTAAAGGTCGACCGGGTTGGCATATCGAATGTTCGGCCATGTCGATCAAGCACTTGGGTCCAACATTCGATATCCATGGAGGGGGGAAGGATCTCATTTTCCCGCATCACGAAAATGAAGTGGCTCAGTCCTGTGCCTACACGGGAAAGGAGTTTGCCCGGTATTGGATTCACAACGGGTTTGTAACGATTGATCAAGAGAAAATGTCCAAGTCATTGGGGAATTTTTTTACGATTCGAGAGATTTTCGAGAAATCACCATATTCAGAAATCGTAACCGGGGAATGTCTTCGCTATTACCTCCTCTCCACGCATTACCGGAGCGATATCAATTTTTCTGACCAATCCATTTCCGAAACCAAATCGGCTATGGATTCCATCTATGGACTCATTCGGCGACTGGAGGAATTCGATACTCAAGCGGATAATCAAGGTAACGAAGAGTGGGGGCGCGTCTCGGATCATTTTGCCAAAAAATTTCAGGAAAGTATGGATGATGATTTCAATACACCCAAGGTGCTCGGAGCTTTTCACGAACTTCGAGGAGAGATCAATAAATTATTGGGAAAGGGGTTATCCAGCCAGGCTAAACAAAAAGTCAAAGAGGCACTGAAAAAGTTTGGCGAACCGCTCGGGTTATTCCAGTTGAATCCTAAAGAATGGCCGTTTGTTGCATACGGTTCTGCAACGATAAAGGGTGGCGGTTCTTTGAAGGCAGAAGGAAAGAAAACCGCTTACGGTTCTACAATAATTAGTGGTGGTGGTTCTGTGGAGGCTTCTCGTTTCGTAAGTTCGGATTGGATCGAGGAAAAAATTCGCCTTCGCAATGAAGCTCGGGCTCAAAAAGATTTTTCTACCGCTGATACCATCAGAAATGAATTAGCCGAACAAGGCATCATCCTGGAAGACCGACCCGATGGCACCACACGATGGAAGCGATGAACCCCCGGCAACGGTTTACGGGTTTCATGCGGTTCTAGAATCTCTCCACTCGCAGTCTCGGCCCGTCCAACGAATTTGGACTCTTCGGGCTGATGGCCGATTTCTTCCCATTGTAAAATTGGCGAGGGAACGTGGTATTTCCCTGGCTGTCGAATCAAGGGAGCGATTAGATCGCTTAGCTGGCGATCGACATCATCAGGGCGTGGTGGCTCAGGTTTCCGCCAAGGAGTATCTGGAGGGAGAGGAGTTGCTGGACCTACTTTCTCTTAACCATACCCCTGCTTTATTAGTGGTGTTAGACCAAATCCAGGATCCACATAACTTAGGCGCGATTGTGCGTTCGGTAGAGGCGGCAGGCGGAAATGGGATTGTCATCCCCAAGCACCGTGCCGTGGGTCTGACGGGTGGAGTGGCCAAAGCATCGGCTGGGGCTTTAGAGCATGTCTCCATTGCCCGTGTAACCAATACGGGAAAGTTTCTTGAAACATGTCAGAAGCGGGACATCAGGACTGTCGCATTAGTCCCGGAAGGAGTTGAATTCTATTCAGAGGCAGACCTCACAGTACCCGTTGCGCTGGTGTTTGGAAGTGAAGGAGAAGGGATCCGGCCGATTGTGCTAAAAAAATGCGATCAACACGTTAGAATTCCAATGTTTGGAAGGATGAACTCGCTGAATTTGTCAGTTGCCGTAGCAGTGACACTCTTCGAAGCAGTTCGGCAACGGACTCAAAAACCATAAGAGCCATGCGGAAATTATTTTATCTGAATCAGGCCTTCCTGAATTGCGGCGTTGAGCAGTTGGGCGGCATTAGAAACCCGAACCTTCTTCATCATATTGGCCCGGTGGGCTTCAACCGTTTTGACGCTAATTTTTAATTGCTGTGCAATCTCTTTATTCTTCAACCCTGACCAGATGAGTTGCAGGATTTCTTGCTCGCGTTGAGTCAGGGCCTCTGGGCGTTTTCGCTTAATAGGTGGCATGTCCAATTTATCCGGTTTTAGTTGGTTGGTCATGGGTACCTCAGGCATTTCCTCTAGGCGAATTATCTAAGGGAGAATATCAGGTCATTTTAGGATTGTAAACCGAAAGAATACGTAAACTCACCCTAGTCGAATTAACTACGGAATATGTGACTTTTATGTCTCACTGGATTGTTTGGCCGAGCGTCTTTATTCTGGGAACGATCATTGGGAGTTTCTTGACAGTATGTGTGCACAGAGTGCCAAAGAGACAATCAGTAGTGGCTCCTCGGTCGGCATGCCCCCATTGCGGCAGCCAGATTTGCTGGTATGACAATGTTCCTCTTTTGAGTTTTATCTGGCTACTGGGAAAGTGTCGAGCTTGCCATGCGGGTATTCCGCGAAGATACCCCATTATTGAGTTGGCAAATGGCTTAGGCTATCTCCTGGTGGTCTGGCGGTTTGGGCTCACGTGGCCCACGATCGTATATGCGGGGTTGGTGTCGGTGTTCCTTGTGGTGGCTTGGATTGATTGGGACCACAAAATTATTCCGGATGTGATTACATTACCTGGAATTGTGATTGGCTTTTTGTGCGCATCCTTTCTCCTACCGACGGGCTGGGTCAATTCGTTTATCGGTCTGTTGGTGGGAGGGGGGATTTTACTAGCTCTCGCGTGGGTCAGTCCCTTCTTGTTCGGAAAAGAAGGCATTGGAGGTGGTGATATCAAATTCTTGGCCATGGTGGGAGCCTTTTTGGGGTGGCAGCAGGCCATACTAACCCTGATGGTGGGATCAGTGGTTGGCGCGGTTGTCGGGATAATATTGCTGGCCACGAAGGTCCTTGAAAGAGGCCAATACATTCCTTTCGGACCATATCTAGCGCTTGGCGGTCTGATCGCGGTGGTGTGGGGAACGGAATTATGGCACTGGTATTTTCATGGGTTGTTATAAGTACCCAACGAATTCAGCAAGGCAGATGCGACCACACGGAGTCGGTTCAAGACGTTACTCTAACAGGGACAAGACGATTGAAGAGATCTCTTTTGTGTACCAGAGGTTTTACCCTCACTGAATTAATCATCGTGCTTGGCATTATCGGGGTAGTCTTGATGTTAGCTCAGGCCTGGTTGGTATCCCAGTTACCTCATTGGCGCTTGAATGGAGCAGCCAGACAGGTGTCCTCTGACCTTTTAGGGGCAAAAATGAAGGCTGTGATTGAGCGGAATAGGCAACGAGTTTTCTTTCAGGATCATCATCGGTATGTGTTATTGGATGATGATAATAATAATGGAAAGTCCGACCCGGGCGAACATCTTGTCGCTCGCGATATTCAGGAGAGTTTTCGAGATGTCATGATGACGGCCACCAACAATCCCTCCTTTCTGCCAAGAGGAACGGCGTCCAGCTTAGCTTCTATTACCCTGTCCAATTCAGCCGGAAAACGGATTATTACGGTTAGCATAACCGGACGGGTAAAAGTGAAGTCTTAATGAATATCATGATGCATGAGGGATATCGCGTGACGAGTTGCCTGCGAGATCAACGAGGGTTCTCTTTGTTAGAAGTGCTCATGGCCCTGGTGGTGGTTTTCCTGGCGCTCCTTGGATTTGCAGGCTATTCCGTTGTCGCTCATACGGGCATGACCGCGAGTGAAAAAATGACCAGAGCCGTCACCCTCGCCCAGGAAAAATTGGAAGACGTGCGCCGGGATGGAGTGCCCAGTTCGTTTACCGGTACATGGACTAATAAGGAACCCTATGGCTCAATTGCCGGTGCGAGTCATCATCAACGAACGCTCACGATTCAACCCCATTTTCCAATATCCGGGTTACACACTGTCACGGTCGAAGTGCGGTGGGATCACGATGCGCATACCACCACCCTTACCACTTATCTCACAAAGTAAAAGTGAATACGCAGATGCCACATGTTTCGATAGGGGCCCCTCAGGGGTATACCCTCGTTGAGGTCGTGGTGGCCCTGAGCTTGAGTCTCCTGACAGTGAGTGTGGTCTATACTCTGTATATTCAAGAACTCAAAGCCCAGGGTGTGCGAGAGCAAATCCTGGACATGCAGCAACAGGCTCGCGTGGTGGTGGATTTGGTGACCAGGGAAATCCTGATGGCCGGTTATGATCCTCGCGGAGTGAATCGTGATTCCGATCTTGCTAATGATTTTGAGGGGATTACGTATGATCCCCAAAAGCTCTCTATCAAGGCTGACATAAATGGTAATGGCATCACCAGTGATGCCAATGAATCGATTGTCTTTGTCTATGATGCCTCGACCCACATGCTCCGGCGAAATACCGGTGGAGGAAATCAACCATTTGGTGAGGACATTGAAGCGTTTGTCATAGACTATCTTGATCAGGCTGGGAACCCGACCACAAATTCCAAAGCTATTCGACAAGTGAGAATTTCGGTGACAGCCCGAACGTCACAGCCTGATCCACAGTATGCCAAAAACGGTGGATATCGAACGGTGACTCTCCATTCCCGAATCACGATGAGAAATGGCCAATCATGATCGGATTCACTAGCAGGGAAGGAATGAGGCCTTGTCACAATTCCATGGGTGGAGCGCTCATTGCAGCCTTGTTGTTGGTCGCTATTTCCACAATTATGGGTGCGACGATTCTGTTTGCCACGTCCACCGATCTCCAAATCAGTGGAAATTTCCGAAGGGCAATGGCTACGTTCTATGCCGCAGAGGCGGGCATCGCAGAAACCGTCGTTCGTTTGGGTGGATCTTCCTTTTCCAATCCAGGATATCTCGGCGATCCTTCTCCCATCCTGCAAGCAAACTGGTCCGCCTATGTGTTGTCCTCCCCTGAGTGGAAACCACAGTATGATCCTGAATATTCAGGGGTTTTCACCAACTATTTTCCTTTGAGTGGAAATCTTACCAATACGGCAGTTCTTCCCAATAGTGTGCAAACTGATCTCCCTTACTGGACTAAAATTCGTCATAAAACCGAGTATGATGCGGAACGCGCGGGACACACTTCTCTGACCCCTCACTATCAAGATGGGGATGGAATAAGCGCGACGCATTCAATAAATAACCGAGGCAGCCTGGTCTTCTTTGGATTTGCATCAGAAAGTGAACTCATTCCCACGTCATTTACGTCAGCAAATCCCACTCCATATTCCCCAGTCGAAATCATCATCAGCCAGGGTCAGGTAGAAGGTGCCACGTCCCTGATTCAAGTGGAGGTTGCACACCCGTCTGGGCCGCCATTGTTGGCCGCCGTATATGCAAATAGTCAGGTCGTATTTGCTGGCGGAACCACAGCCATAGAAGGATTTGATAATTGTGGGCTCCTGGCAGGAGGTCGACCCCCGGTGCACTTGGGGCCTGCAGGTGCGTTGGCAGGAACCGCCACTTTCACAGGAAATCCCCCGACGCCACAAGCGGGCTCGGAATTCCTGGATTTAGTCAAGGTTTTAGATAACCTCAAGGGAGGCGCTCAGGTCATTTCAGGAGATCTTGTCGGTGGGAGTCTTGGGGCGCCTGGGAATCCTGCCCTGTTGTATGCCGAATCGCTTGCAGGGGGATTTTCGAGCCGACTTGCCGCTCTGAATTTCAATGGATATGGCATACTTTTGGTAAAGGGAAATCTAAACATTTCCGCGCCTTTTCATTGGGAAGGGCTCATCATTGTCGCTGGGCAAGTGACGTTTGATGGTGGAATTGGGAGTTCAGTCATTCAGGGTGCCCTCTTGGCAGACCAGATGCAGATACTGAATGGCGAGGTGAAGATAGCTCTGGATACCTGTCCGATCGCCGCGTCCCTTCGAGTGCTTCCGGTTGCAACCCTCAGTTGGCAACAACTTCTCTAGCATCTCTCTAAGACTTTTTCTATTACTCGACTGATAAATCTCAAAAAATTCGCCTGCAAGGCGAACTCTCAATAATTCCTCTAACTTCCAGTTTCTAGGTGAGTTTACTTTTTCGGGTAAAATTTTTCCGCAAACTTCCCCTTTTTCCGCATCTTTCCTGAGACTTTTGATTCGTGGCGACATGGGTCCTTTGATTGATTGCAGAAGGGTGACACCATTCTTACAATAGTTTTCTTGCCACGGCGTGGGGATTGGTTTAAAGATTTCATCTTAACCGCTTGTTGAGTTCCCCAATTGCGTGTTTGAGGCGAGTTCTTTCCAGGAAAAACGTGTTCTTAGTTAACTTTTAACGGGGTAAATGCCATGAGTGTACAACCAGACATTATTTACACGAAAGTTGATGAAGCGCCTGAGCTGGCCAGTGGATCATTTCTTCCAATCATTCAGTCATTTGCTAAAGCGGCAGGTGTAACCGTTGGCACCAAAGATATCTCCCTCGCGGGAAGAATTCTTGCCCAATTTCCTGACAAGCTCAAGCCTGAGCAACGACAGCCGGATGATCTGGCTCAATTAGGCGAGGTCGTTGAGAAGCCGGATGCCAATGTCATTAAATTACCAAACATCAGTGCATCGCTCCCACAAATTAAGGGTGCGATTGCTGAATTACAATCTCAGGGCTATGCGATCCCTGACTATCCTGAAGATCCTAAAAACGAAGAAGAAAAAGACATTAAGGCCAAATATGACAAAGTGAAGGGAAGCGCGGTCAATCCGGTGCTGCGGCAGGGGAATTCCGATCGTCGGGCTTCAGCCTCGGTCAAACAATACGCCAAAAAGAACCCGCATAAAATGGGTAAATGGACAAAAGATTCCAAAACACACGTGGCGCACATGACGACCGGAGATTTTTTCGGCAATGAAAAGTCCGTAACCATCAACGAGAAAGCTGCCGGAAAGGGAAAAATTGAATTTGTGGCAGACGATGGTAACGTTACCGTCGTGAAAGATAAATTAACCCTCAACAAGGGTGATGTACTGGATGCCAGCAAGATGAGTTGCCAGGCATTGCGTCAGTTCTTTAAAGAGCAGGTAGCAGATGCCAAACAGAAGGACATTTTGTGGTCGTTACACCTGAAGGCCACCATGATGAAAGTTTCGGATCCCATCATGTTTGGTCATGCGGTGAGGGCATTCTTCGACGATGTCTTTAAAAAGCATGAAAAAACGTTCGCTGAATTGGGCGCCAACCCGAATAACGGATTAGGTGACATCCTGGCCAAAATTAAAAATTTACCGGAGGCCAAAAAGAAGGAAATCGAGTCAGATATCCAGGACTGCCTCAAAAATGGACCGGCACTGGCGATGGTGGATTCCGACAAGGGCATTACCAACCTTCATGTGCCGAGTGACATCATCATTGATGCATCCATGGCGGCTGCACTGCGAACCTCGGGGAAAATGTGGGGACCTGATGGCAAAGAACATGACATGAAAGCCATCATTCCTGACCGGAGTTATGCCGGTATCTATCAGGCAGTGGTCGATTTTTGTCGCGAAAATGGCGAATTCAATCCGTCTACCATGGGTAGCGTCCCCAATGTGGGTTTAATGGCACAAAAAGCCGAAGAATACGGGTCACATGACAAGACATTTGAATCCACCGGGAAAGGCGTAGTCAGAGTGCTGGATGGAGCAGGGAATGTCTTGCTGCAACACGATGTTGAAAAAGGCGATATCTGGCGCAGTTGTTATACGACGGATGTTGCCGTTAAGGATTGGGTTAAGTTGGCTGTGAACCGGGCCAGGGCTTCTTCGACCCCGGTGGTATTCTGGCTCAATAAAAATCGGGCTCATGACGCCCAAGTCATTGAAAAAGTGAATCTCTACCTTAAGGATCACGATACCAAAGGGCTGGACATCCAAATTATGGCACCGGTGGATGCCATGAAGCACTCCCTCAAACGTGCAAAGGACGGCCTCGATACCATTTCGGCTACTGGAAATGTGCTTCGGGATTATCTCACTGACTTATTCCCCATTTTGGAGTTAGGAACAAGCGCCAAAATGCTGTCCATCGTTCCACTCATCAATGGTGGAGGTCTGTTTGAAACCGGAGCCGGAGGATCGGCCCCGAAGCATGTACAGCAGTTTGTCAAAGAAGGACATTTACGCTGGGATTCCCTCGGAGAGTTTCTCGCCTTAGCCGAGTCGTTTGCCCATTTGAGTCAAGTCAAAAACAACAAAAAAGCAAAAATTCTGGCGGACACTTTGGACAAGGCCACCGGAAAGCTTATGGACAACCGGAAGGCCCCAGGGCGTGAATTGGGGCAATTGGACAATGCGGGAAGTCATGTGTACGAGGCCATGTACTGGGCGCAAGAACTCGCCGCACAGAATGATGATCAGGACTTAAAAAAGCAATTTGCCCCGATCGCAAAAGAGTTGGAGTCCAAAGTCGATACAATTCTTGAAGAGATTAAAGCGGCAAAGGGACGGGCTCAGGATATTGGCGGGTATTATCGTCCCGATCCAACCAAGGTGATGACCGCCATGCGTCCCAGCGCGACTTTCAATGCCATCTTAAGTCGCTTAGCCTAGGTTCTCAACGTAGGCTGGTCTTCCGGTATTGTTCTTATACTGGGGATGTGTGCAACGAGCCGGGTTCCAAACGGAGCCCGGCTCGCCTTTTTTGGGGAGATAATTTCTGTGAGTCATGTGAAAATTGTGACACTTCCCAAAATCGGGGTTGTTCCCATTGTCTGTAAGACCAAGCGAGACATCTCTAGTGAAACCCCACTAGATGCACGGGATGACGAATCCCTCGGATGGGGGTACTGGGATCGAATTTGGCCTTCTGAAGTGGCCTTATCAGAATGCCTCATTCATCGGTTTTTCCCATCAAAACTGCAAGGCGTCAAGGTTCTGGAAATTGGCTGCGGAACAGGGTTGGCCGGAGTGGTTGCTACTCGGCTCGGGGCATTCACCATGTTTTCTGATATGGTGCCTATTACACTTGAAGCAACAAAGGAGTCCTGTCGTCTAAATCATATCAGCAATTTTGACACATGCCTGTTGGATTGGACGGAAAAGATTGGACCAAAAAAGTGTTTTTATGATTTGGTAATAGGCAGTGAAGTTTTTTATGACGAAGGAATATTAGCCGGCATTTCTCATATCCTTGGACAAGTGCTTACCCCAAAGGGGAAAGCCCTGTTTTGTGATCCAAATAGACTGGGATTTGATACCGTCGAACATGGGTTTAAAGAGAAATTTATTGTGGCAATAGAAGAAGTCCCGCTCAACTGGCCTCCCCGAAAAGATGCCGGAGTAGAAAAGAAGGGGTTTCTTTACCAATTAAGTCGCAGGAGTCAGGAGGCATTCTGACCAGATCATTTCCCACTCCTGAAGGAGTTATGAATGATGACGAGCCCCCAAACACAAGGTTGTCACGAAAAACAAAAATTTAGTGAGTAAAGTTAATGGGTTGTTAAAGCAACAAGACGGATGGCTAAATCCAGGGCAGGGTTTGTTCTCATACCAGGAGAGAGCGTAGGCCATTGCGAGGTTGGTTAAAAGAAGTCTGGGACTAAGTGTAGGGATGGGGGCTTCTCACCTCAAATAACTAATTTTAAACAAGTTTCTCTTTAAGGGTGTAGTGGTGTTCTTATGGGCATTCCACGTGGGAGCACTGGGACTTTTGAAAGGGGTTCATGGGTCTTTTGATTGATTGCAGCGGGAGGAGGGCATTCGTACAATGCACCGTTCCGCGAGGCAGGCGGGTTGTGCTACGTTTGTCCTTAACCATCATGATGAGTCCCTGAAGGAAGGGTTGGATTATGGCAAAAGTTCTTGAAGGCCCTGGAATGGGTTTACTTCGAAAATGGGGAATTTCAACTCCCAATTATGCTGTCGTGACCTCGAGTGATGAATTTGACCAGTTAGCTCAAGTCAATGATTGGCTCCAAAAAAGTAAACTGGTGGTTAAAGCGCATGAAGCGCTTGGTTCTCGTTTTAAATTGGGGTTAGTCAAGGTCGGCTTGGATTTGGCGGCTGCGAAAGCGGCTGTGCGGGAGATGCTTGGGAAAAAATTGGATACCCTGACGATTAGACAGGTGATTGTTTCCGAGGCGGTTGATCACAAAGAAGAATATTATGCCGCAGCCAAATCTACGCGTGATGGCGTGGACCTCCTGGTGGCAACCTGTGGTGGCATCGAAGTGGAATCTAATTGGGATAAGGTCAAGCATGTCTCCATCGAAACCGGTGAGACCCTGTCGGATTCAGCGCTTTCCTCCCTGGTAAAGGATGCGGGGTTTTCCGGCGATACGGCCGCTAAAATGGCGGAATTTTTGAAGAAATTATATGCCTGTTTTGATAATGAAGATGCTCAATACGTAGAAGTGAATCCAGTTGTGCTCAGTAGCCACGGGGAACTTATGGCTCTGGATGCGGTGACTCTTCTGGATGGTGATGCCAAGTTCCGGCATAAGGACTGGACTTTTCCGTTTGCGGCCGAATTTGGTCGTGCCTATACCAAAAATGAAGAAGAGGTCATGGCGGTTGATGCCAAGGTGAAAGGTTCAGTCAAGCTCATTGAGATTCCCGGCGGCAATATTGCGATGTTACCTGCCGGTGGTGGAGCCAGCGTTTATTATTCAGATGCGGTGGTGGCCCGTGGTGGCAAACTTGCAAATTATGCAGAATATTCAGGTGATCCACCGGACTGGGCAGTGGAAGTTCTGACGGAAAAAGTCTGCTCGTTGCCTGGCATCAAGCATATTATTGTGGGTGGAGCCATTGCGAATTTTACCGACGTCAAAAAGACCTTTGGTGGCATTATCAACGCGTTTCGCAAGGCTAAAGCGGAAGGCAAGCTTCAGGGTGTCAAGATTTGGGTGCGCCGCGGTGGGCCAAACGAATTGCAGGGATTAGCGGCCATGCGTGCGCTTCAGGATGAGGGTTTTGATATTCAGGTATTTGACCGCAAAACGCCGTTAACGGACATTGTCGATATGGCCATGGCCGCAAAATAACCTATTAGACCTTGAGGATGTAGGAGACAGTTTCGATGAGTATTCTTGCAACGAAAGACACGCATGTCGTCATTCAAGGGGGGGTGGCCGGGGTGAATGCCGCTCGTCGTATGGCTGAGTTCAGGTACATGATTAAGCAACCATTAAATGTCTCTGCGTTCGTATATCCTCCAGATGCGGGGAAGACCAACGAGATCATTTGTGGAACCGAGTTAATAATGATCCCCATCTATAAAACCGTCGCCGAAGCGACGGCCAAGCACCCGGAGATTAACACCAGTCTGGTCTATATCGGAGCAGACCGGGCCTATGCCGGTACCATGGAAGCCCTCAATGACCCGCATATTAAAACGGTCTCCATGATTACCGAAGGGGTGCCCGAAAAAGATGCCAAACTTTTGGGGAAGCATGCCCGTAAGCTTGGGAAGACCTTTAACGGCCCTTCCTCAATTGGGGTGGTATCGGCGGGAGAATGTCGCCTCGGAGTCATCGGGGGGGCGTTTGATAACCTGGTGGCGTGCAAGCTGTATCGTCCCGGTTCCTTCGGCGTAGTCACCAAGTCCGGGGGATTGTCAAACGAGATTATATGGATTTGTTCCCAATTTGCAGACGGAATCACAACGGCGATCGGTATCGGCGGTGATGCCTACCCGGGAACGGACTATGTCAGCTACCTGGAAATGTTTGAAAACGATCCGCAAACCAAGGCGGTGGTCATTGTCGGAGAAATGGGCGGAGATTTGGAAGAACGGGCTGCCGAATGGTATGGGGCCAAGAAACGCCGGATTAAATTACTCGCGGTCGTATCTGGGTTCTGTCAGGAGAGTCTTCCAAAGGGTATGAAATTCGGGCATGCCGGGGCGAAAGAAGGATTGAAAGGTGAAGGGTCTGCTCGGGCAAAGTCTGAAGCCCTGAAAAAGGCCGGCGCGATTGTGCCGGATACTTTTGGAGCTCTGGGGCCGGCTATCAAGGCCACCCATGAGGAGTTACTTAAAAGCGGACAGGTTAAGCCCATACCGGATTTGGCTCCGGCGGACATACCGAAGCTCCCCAAAACGGTTCAAGAGAGCATGAAGGAAGGGGAGGTGCTGGTGACGCCCCTGATTCGTTCCACAATCAGTGACGACAGGGGTGATGAGCCCCTGTATCAAGGTTATCCGGCTTCTGAACTGATCAATAACGGATATGACATTCCCCATATTATCGGCTTGCTATGGGACAATCGTCTTGTCTCCAAACAAGAAGCCGAAATCATCAAACGCATTATCATGCTGTCGGCCGATCATGGCCCTTGCGTGAGTGGAGCCTTGACGACAATTATTGCTGCTTGTGCTGGAATTGGATTATCTCAGGCGGTCGCGGCCGGTATGATTATGATCGGCCCGCGCTTTGGTGGGGCGGTGACGGACGCGGGGCGATGGTTCAAATACGCGATCGACAACAAACTTTCGGTCGATGATTTCCTCGTCTATATGAAGAAAAATGTGGGACCGGTTCCGGGAATCGGTCATCGAGTCAAAAGCTTGAAAAATCCGGATAAGCGGGTGAAGGAGCTGGTTGGGTACGTGAAAAGTTTGAACATGCCCACTCCGCACTTGGATTTTGCATTGGAAGTCGAAAAAATTACCGCTGTCAAAAAAGATAATCTCATTCTCAACGTTGATGGAACCATGGCGGCAGTGTTAGTCGATATCGGGTTTCCGGTAGATAGCCTCAATGGCTTCTTCATTTTGTCGCGAACCATCGGAATGATTGGACATTGGACGGATCAAAAGCGGCAAGGGAGTCGGCTCATCCGATTATTTGACTATCTGGTAAATTATGCCTCCCCAAAGCGTCGCGAGGTGCCACCGTTGAAGTAATGATGGTGTGAGTGGACTTTTTTGGTTGAATCTTATCCATTTATCCATGTTGAACCGAACCCAGGAGAAGGTGCTATGTCCCTAGAAATGGTCAAAAAACTATATGCTTCAATGCCGGGAATTGTGGACAAAGCTCGCAAAAAATTTGGGCGGCCTCTCACGCTGACAGAAAAGATTCTGGTCAGCCATGCGGATGATTTCGATACACAAGTCTGGGAGCGTGGAAAGGCCATGTTGGCTCTTCGTCCCGATCGAGTCGCGATGCAGGATGCGACAGCTCAAATGGCCATGTTGCAATTTATGCAAGCGGGAAAAGAAAAAGTTGCTGTTCCAAGTACCATCCATTGCGATCACTTGATCCGGGCTGAAGTCGGATCGGAAAAGGATCTTTTGCGCGCATGTGACGAAAACCGGGAAGTCTATAATTTTCTTGCCTCGGCTGCGAAAAAATATGGGATCGGATTCTGGAAGCCTGGGGCAGGGATCATCCATCAGGTGGTGTTGGAAAATTATGCATTTCCTGGAGGATTGATCATTGGAACCGATTCTCACACGCCAAACGGTGGCGGGTTGGGAATGTTGGCCATTGGGGTCGGTGGGGCCGATGCGGGGGAAGTGATGGCGGGTCTCCCATGGGAGGTCCTCCATCCTAAACTCATAGGCGTTAAGTTAACCGGAAAGCTGAGTGGCTGGGCCTCGCCAAAAGATGTCATTTTGTATATTTGTGGTCTTCTGACCGTGAAGGGTGGAACCAATAAGATCGTGGAGTATTTTGGCCCTGGCGCGGAAACCATCAGCGCGACAGGCAAAGGCACGATTACCAATATGGGAGCTGAGCTCGGCGCCACGACTTCTATCTTCCCGTTCGATGAAAAAATGGTGGCATATTTGAATATCACGGAGCGGGCTGACATTGCCAAATTGGCAGCTGCCAATCGGAGCATGTTGGTTGCGGACCCTGAGGTTTATCAGTCTCCGGAAAAATACTTTGATGAAATCGTCGAAATCGATCTGTCCACCCTTGAGCCGCATGTTGTGGGACCGCATACCCCTGATCTGGCACGACCCATCTCAAAAATGGCAGCGGAAGCCAAAGAAAAAGGTTACCCCGTTCAGTTAAAAGCAACTTTGGTCGGAAGCTGTACCAATTCTTCATATGAAGATATCGGTCGCGCGGCGCATATTGCCAAGCAAGGGTTACAAGCTGGGCTTAAAGCCAAAACGGCCTTTCTGGTCAGCCCGGGATCAGAACGGATTTACCACACCATGAAGCGGGAAGGATTTTTGGAGACCTTTGAAAATATGGGGGCTACCGTCCTGGCAAATGCCTGTGGACCCTGCATTGGTCAATGGAAACGAGCGGATGCCGTGAAAGGCAAAGCCGACTCTATTGTCAGTACGTTTAACCGGAACTTTCCTGGGCGGAATGATGGGGTGAGTGAGACGTTATCCTTCCTGGCCAGTCCTGAAGTGGTCACGGCTTATGCCTTTTCAGGTGATCTGGGCTTTGATCCGATCAAGGGAACATTGAAAACTGCAGATGGGAAAGATTTCAAGTTTGAGGCACCTCAGGGAGATGAATTGCCCGCCAAGGGTTTTGCCAAAGGGGAAGAAGGTTTGGTCGAACCTGCCGAGGATGGTTCAAAGCTTCAAGTGGACATTCCCCCTACAAGCGAGCGATTGCAATTACTAAAGCCTTTCCCAAAATGGGATGGAAAAGATTTCGAAAAACTGCCTCTATTAATCAAAACCAAAGGGAAGACGACAACTGATCATATCTCTCCCGCCGGTCCGTGGCTCAAATTCCGGGGACATTTGGACAAGATTAGCGACAACATGTTTCTTGGAGCCAACAATGCCTTTGCAGACGAGGCGGGGAAAGCCAATGACGTCTTAACCGGAGAGTCAGGATTGACTCCTGCACAAGTTGCCAGACGGTATAAAGAAAAAGGTTTGGGTTCGTTTGTGGTGGGAGATGAAAACTATGGTGAAGGGAGCAGCCGGGAACATGCAGCGATGTCTCCAAGATTTTTGGGCGTCCAAGCTGTCTTGACAAAAAGTTTTGCTCGCATTCATGAGACCAATCTCAAGAAGCAAGGCATCCTTGCACTGACATTTGCGGATCCAAAAGATTATGACCAAATTGAACAGGAAGACCGGATCAGTGTGAAAGGGTTAAGTGGACTTGCACCAGGCAAACCGGTTCAGGTCGTCCTTCACAAGAAAAATGGTCAGGAAGTGGTCATTCAAGCCAATCATAGTATGACCGAGCAACAGATCACGTGGTTTAAGGCTGGTTCCGCATTGAATGCGTTAAATTAATAACCATTTAAGTGGGCCGGGTGGTTGAAACGGACGAGGACAAATTTGTCGATTATATAAGGTACTATCTCTGACCTATGCCTGACACATTGGATAAGAAAAATACTCTGGATCAAGAAGAGAGTCTCCAACCCAAGATGGTTACCGTGGAGATTGAAGGGAAACCGTTCCAGGTTCCCGCCGGTATCACCCTGATCAAGGCCTTGTGGTATGCAGGGCAGGATGTGATTCGTGGAGTTGGATGCCTAGGCGGGTTCTGTGGAGCCTGTGCGACCTATTACCGTACGAAGGACGATCCCAAGGTCAAAACCTGTTTGGCCTGTTCGATGGCAGTCGAGGATGGCATGTCATTTTCGTTTATGCCGGCTTTTCCGGCGAGAAAAGCGACCTACAACCTTCTTGAGCTCAAAGACCCTAAGCAGGATTTGTTTACGCTCTATCCTGAAGCTCCCTTATGCCGGAATTGTAATGCCTGCACAGAAGCCTGCCCACAACAAATTGATGTGCGGGAAGGGGTGTGGAAAGCGGTGTTTGGCGATTTTAAAGCGGTCTCAGAAATGTTCATGGATTGTGTCATGTGTGGAATGTGCGCGCCCGTTTGTATTGCTGATATTGCACCCAATCTGGTCGCGCTCTATGCCAGTCGGGCTCAAGGCGTCCATTTCACCGAAAAACCGGAAGGCCTCTCGAAACGCATTCAAGAGATTACCGATGGACATTTTCAACAGGAATGGGATCGTATCCTCAAGTTGTCCGATGAGGAATTACAAAATACCTCCGCCGCCACAACCTAACCAGTTTTTCTTGCTTCTCTCATGGAACTTACCGATCAGAAAAATTTAGTTCATCAAACCCGAGACGCCCGTCGTTCTAAAAGTTTTCCCAAGCTTTCTCCAGCCGAACGGGATAGCCTTATCAAGAAATACCATCCTGATCATCGGGCTCATGCCTACCGGCCGATTATTTTTGGGCCGAATGCCGGTCAATCAACCGTGACCGAAGTGGCGACTCTGTTGGAAGGGGAGAGCCCGGTTCCGGCCGATCTTAATCTCACTCCCGATTACACCGTGGATGTCCTGGTCGTTGGTGGAGGAGGGGCGGGGTGCGCGTCGGCGCTCCATGCCCATGCCCAAGGAGCCAGTGTGTTACTGGCCACCAAGTTGCGCCTGGGGGATTCCAACTCGGTCATGGCCCAAGGGGGGATGCAAATTGCCGTCGGCTCGGACGACTCGCCTGTCCAGCATTTCTTGGACACCTTAAAGGGCGGGCACATGAAAAATGACCACCAGTTGTTAAAGGTCATGGTGGAAGAGGGACCGTCTATTGCGAAATGGCTGTTGGAATTGGGTGTCTTATTCGATCGGGATGCCGATGGAAATCTGCATGTGAAAAAAGGGGGAGGAAGCTCAAAAGCCAGGCTGTTAACCTGCTCCGATTACACCGGTTTGGAAATCATGCGAGTGTTGAAAGACGAAGTGCTGAACCAGAAGGTTCCGTTGTTGGAATTTGTCGCTGCGGTGGAATTGTTAAGTGATGCCAATGGGGCCTGCACGGGAGCGGTGCTGAAAGACTTAGACAACAATCGGTTCATCATCGTTGCCGCTAAAACGGTGATCCTGGCAACAGGCGGAATTGGCCGGTTGCACATTCAGGGATTTCCAACCAGCAATCATTTCGGGGCGACCGGGGATGCCCTGGTCCTGGCCTATCGTCTCGGCGTGCCTCTCGTTCAAATAGATACCTTTCAATATCATCCTTCAGGTGGGGTGTATCCGGAGCAATTAGTCGGTGCGCTGGTGACAGAAGGCATTCGCTCTGAAGGCGGCCATTTGGTGAATGGGAAGGGCGAGCGCTTTGTGAATGAATTGGATACCCGTGATGTTGTGTCCTCGTCGATCATTCGGGAATGTGAAGAGGGCCGAGGCGTTCGAACACCATCAGGAAGGGTGGGCGTCTGGCTGGATACGCCGTTGTTAGATGTGGAGCATGGACCGGGAACATTGGACAAACATTTTCCCGCAATGGTTCGGCAGTATGAGCGTTACCAGGTCGATATCCGGAAAGATCCGGTGCTGATCTATCCCACGCTGCATTACCAAAACGGGGGCGTCAAGATTGATGTGAATGGAGAAACGCCTGTGGCCAATTTGTTCGTGGCGGGAGAGGCTTCCGGCGGATTACATGGGCGAAATCGGCTCATGGGGAATTCTTTGTTGGACTTAATGGTGTTTGGCAAGCGAACAGGTATTCTTGCTGCAGAGCGGTCCAAGTCTCTGCCGAAAAGCTCGTTGACCTTAGACCATCTGAAGCGATTTCGAGACGAAGCCAAACGCCATCATGTGTCTGCCGGTATCATTTCACCTATGGTCTTGCCGTCTTACACCAACAAGTAATTATCAGGTCGATTGATCACCAAACGGGATGTTGTCATCGGCAAATATTCCGATTTGAGCTGTAGAACCTACGAAGAGGATTTATGAATATTCACGAGTTTCAAGCCAAACAGCTCTTTGCGCAATTTGAGATTCCTGTACCCAAAGGCAAGGAAATCAAAAACGTCAAAGCGGCTGAAAAGTGGGCCTCAGTTCTTGATACCCCGGTATTTGTGGTGAAAGCGCAGATTCATGCGGGTGGACGTGGTAAAGCCGGCGGGGTCAAATTAACCAAAAATAAATCTGAAGTGCCGGAACTGGCTAAGGAAATTCTCGGGAAAACACTGGTGACCCATCAGACAGGTCCCAAGGGCAGAAAAGTTCGGCGCCTACTGATTGAAGAAGGTGCAGGGATTGCGAAGGAATTGTATGTGAGTTTGCTGGTCGACCGTGAGTCAGGTTTTCCAACGTTTATTGCCAGTACGGAAGGTGGCATGGACATTGAGGAAGTGGCCGAACATACACCGGACAAATTGCTGAAAGAGTCCATTGATCCGGCGGTGGGATTCCAGGGGTACAATGGAAGAAATCTGGCCTTCGGGTTGGGACTTCCAGAGCTTGAGCCCGCGGTGGTGAAGCCGTTTTTTCAAATGTTGGAAAACCTGTACCGCCTGTTCATGGAAAAAAACGCCTCGCTCGTGGAAATCAATCCATTGGTCATCACCACGGATAAGCGTCTGGTCGCGTTGGATGGAAAAGTCTCAATCGATGACAGTGCACTATTTAAACATCCTGATATTCAAAAGTTCAGAGATTTGCACGAAGAAGAACCGTTGGAGATTGAAGCGGGTAGCAATAATTTAAACTATGTCAAACTTGATGGAGACATCGGTTGTATGGTCAACGGAGCGGGTTTGGCGATGGCAACCATGGACGTCATTAAGTTGGCTGGATCCGAACCGGCGAATTTTTTGGATGTGGGCGGTGGGGCGACCAAAGAGACGGTTGCAGCCGGTTTTCGCATTCTGTTGAAAGATAAAAAGGTCAAGGGCATATTCATTAATATTTTCGGCGGCATTGTGCGTTGCGAGCGGATTGCCCATGGAGTGATTGATGCGGCCAAGGAAGTCGGCATCAAGCTACCTGTTGTTGTTCGACTTCAAGGAACCAACGCGGAAGAAGGCCGAAAGCTTCTGGCCGAATCAGGTTTGAAGGTGGAAGGGGTCGCTGACCTCTGGGAAGCCGCTCAACGTATTGTTGCTCTCAGAAAAAAGAAATAGTCAACCTGATCTTGGAAATATTCTCCTTGATTGGTGAAAGGTGATGTGGCATGAGCATATTGGTGAATAAAAATACCCGGGTTGTGGTTCAAGGGATCACCGGCAAAGAAGGGTCATTTCACGCGACCCAGTGCAAGGCGTACGGAACGCAAGTCGTGGCCGGCGTGACGCCTGGCAAAGCCGGTCAGGAAGTAGAAGGTATCCCGGTGTTTAATACCGTTCGTGATGCCGTCAAGAAGACTGAAGCCACCACCTCATTGATCTTTGTACCACCTCCCTTTGCTGCCGATGCTATTTTAGAAGCCGCCGATGCCGGCATATGGCTGATCATCTGCATTACAGAGGGGATTCCTGTCAATGATATGGTTCGGGTCCAGCGGGCGCTTTATGGGAAGACCACGCGTCTGATAGGTCCAAATTGTCCGGGAATCATCACGGCCGAGGAGTGCAAGATCGGGATCATGCCAGGATTCATTCATAAAAAAGGGCGGGTCGGCGTGATTTCAAGAAGTGGCACCTTAACCTACGAAGCCGTCAATCAGCTCACCAATTTAGGTCTTGGCGAGACGACCTGCGTCGGCATCGGTGGCGATCCCCTCATCGGAACCGGGTATATCGATTTGTTGCACATGTTCCAGGAGGACGACGAAACGGAAGCAGTCGTGATGATTGGGGAAATTGGTGGCGATGCCGAGGAACGGGCTGCGGCCTATATTCAAAAAGAGATGACCAAGCCGGTCGTGAGTTTCATTGCCGGAATTACGGCACCTCCCGGAAGACGGATGGGCCATGCCGGCGCCATTATCACCGGAGGAAAAGGCACCGCAGCCGATAAAATGGCCGCCCTGGAATCGGCTGGTGTGACTGTCGTCAAGAATCCCGCAGAAATAGGGGAAACGGTCAGAAGCGTTCTACATGCCTAGCCATATTCATTCTTAACGACGCTCTCATTTTAAATTGGTTTTATCCTTTTCCATGAACACTAGGTGGACGGGTGCGTCCTGATTAGAACATGGAGTTAGAGGAGTTTTGATCACTCCTTCCACAATCCCTCTCCTCAAGCCCAACCTTTCCCCAATTTATACTCAATATTTGTCTTCATTCTATGCAATGTCTGCTAGGGTTCCATTATTTTTGCAATATTCTTTATTTTTTTTTAAAAGAATAGTAAGGTTCCTCACTTGAAAGGTGGGGACCGATGTCAAAACGACGCAATACTTCCACGACATATTTCACGTGGCGGATTGGTGGGGGGCTATTAGGATTCATTCTGCTCTTGCCTCTCCTGCTCTTTGCTCAGGAATCTCCGATTCCTTCCTCTGTTGAAGCAACGGATGTTTTTATCCTTCGGCAACTCATCGAAATTCAAAACGAACTGAGGGATGTTCGGAAAGAACTTGCAGAAGTTCGTAAATCGGTGAGCGAATTAAAGGGAAGCTCCAATCTCCCCCGTGCTGCGGCTCCACGTCCTTCTGCTATTGGCAATGTTGAACTCAATCCAGATGATCCTACCCTTGGTAGTCAGCAAGCGAAAGTCGCCATCGTCGAGTTTACAGATTATCAATGTCCCTATTGTGCTAAATATCATTCGGATACATTTGAAAATCTGAAAAAAGAATACATCGACACGGGAAAAGTGCAATATTTCCTTCGAGATTTCCCGTTGGACTTTCATGCCTATGCCAAAGGGGCGGCTATTGCTGCGAATTGTGCAGGTGAACAGGATGCGTATTGGCAGATGAACCATCAGCTCTTTTCCAATCAATCCGAGCTTGGGGATGGCTTATATCAAAAATTGGCCCAGTCTTTTGGACTCAACATGGATCAGTTTGAATCGTGTGTAAACAGCCATGAACAAGTACAAAAGGTTGATGCGGACGTGGTTTACGGGCAAGAGATTGGAGTGAACGGAACGCCGACATTTTTTATCGGACGAGTAGAAAACGGACAACTTACAGATGCCAAAGAAGTGAGTGGGACTCAACCTCTGTCAGCCTTCTCAAGAATCATTGAGCCGCTACTCGCAAGTGACGGGAATGTACGCGAATAGAAAAATGTTTCTAAAGGGAAAAAAGAAAAATTTGCAGGATTGTGATGGGGCTGCAGAGTTTTACGGTTGCGTGACTCTTAAGCTCTGTCAGAAAAAAAGCTGTACCGAGCCTCTGCATAAGGCCCTGAAATGATCGAATAAAAATGGGAGATTCATGAGATACATGAAGACCTTGCTGACTCTTATTGGTCTACTCCTCGTCATGGGTGCCGACGTGGCCGCCTACGAAGTGATTCCAAATGACGAGGCGGATGTCCTCTTCAAACAAATGGAAAAATCCATCTTTTTGTATGACAAGGATCCCTACACAATTAGCAAGGCCATGGAGAAAAACGACGTGGCTGGCATGTCTCTTGCCATTATCTATAATGGTAAGCCGGTCATTCATAAATGGTATGGAGACCGTAACCAGAAAAAGAAGGAAAAGACGACTGCAGACACGATCTACCAATGTGCCTCGACGAGCAAGATGGTGTCATCACTGGGCTTTGCTGCAGCTTCGCGGCGAGGGGAACTTAGCCTCGATGAGAGCGTCACGGATTTCAATAAGAAACATCCTGACACCATTATTACAAAATGGGTCGACAAAGTTTTCAAAGATCACAAGTCCTGGCCTGATGACATTACGTCCCGACGTCTGCTGAGCCATACGGCAGGTTTGGACACACATGGAATCGCGAATAAGCCATGGCTTCCCTCCAGCGACCCTCTCAAAGGGGTCATTCTTGGCAAAAACCTTGCGCATGATGCAGTTAAACCTATCCACGAACCAGGGACCAAGTATGACTACTCTGGAGGTGGGTACACTGTGGCAGAAGCTATGCTCGAAATCGCTACCGACAAACGTTTCGAGAACTATCTTCAACAGAATGTTCTTGAGCCCTATGGCATGAATAACAGCACTTTTGAGGATGGCAGTTCGGACATGGTCCATCTGGCTCGTGGGTGTAGTCGAGGTGTATGTCTCTATGATGTCCAAGTTTCTGAACTCAAAGCTGCAGGTGGATTGCTGTGCCATCCTGTAGATTACGCACGATTAGTTTCGCTGATGATGAACGATGGGGCAGAGTATCTTGAGAAAAATGCCGGAACACAGATCATTCCGAAGAATGATATTTTTGAAGTCCTGACCAAGGTGCCTCCTGCTGAGTATGGACTCGGAGTTGACATTTCGGGGTCTCAATTCTCTCACGGAGGCAAGCACCAAGGATTTGCGACGAACTTTTATGCGCATAGCGAAAAGCAGGTGGGCATTGTCGTGCTCGTCAATGGCAAGTATACATGGGCAAGAAATAAGGAAGTCTACGGAGCAGGCACCCTCAATAACGCGGTGGTCAAAGCGTTTAAAATTGCTTTTGGAGTTAGCAACGAATCAGGGCAACCCCTTAAACCAACCTGTAGCGAAGACGATGATTGTGCTGAGGGTCAATACTGTGACAAAGGCCCTGTCGCGACATTTGGGATTAACAAGTGTAAGTCAGGCAAGAAACGTAATGAAACCTGTAGCCGGAACGATGTCTGTGGCCCCGACCTCACGTGTTACGGCGAGCCGATCGGGAAATGTGGTTTCCTGGGAACGGTCGTCGTCGGCGATCAGTGCTTTAAAGACAAGGAATGCACATCCGGCAAGTGCGAAAAAGAGAGATGTGTGTGTAAGAGTGATGGGGACTGTCCCAATGGGCAAGCCTGTTATACCCCAATCGGGAAAGCCAACTATTGTGCCAGTACGAGTAAGGCCCTTGGGGCCAGCTGTTCCAAGAATAGCCAATGTGCCTCGGACAAGTGCCAACAGAGCAAGTGTGTGTGTAAGGGGGACGGCGACTGTCCGAACGGACAAGCCTGCTTTACCCCCGTCGGGAAGGCGAACTATTGCGCGAGTACAAGTAAGGCCCTTGGAGCCAGTTGTTCGAAGAACAGCCAATGCGCCTCGGGTAAGTGTCAACAAGACCAATGCGTGTGTAAGGGGGATGGCGACTGTTCGAACGGGCAGGCCTGCTATACCCCCGTCGGGAAGGCCAACTATTGCGCGAGTACGAGTAAGGCCTTGGGAGCCAGTTGTACCAAGGATAGTCAATGTGCCTCAGACAAGTGTGAACAGGGCAAGTGTGTGTGTAAATCGAACGGCGACTGTCCGAACGGGCAGGCCTGCTATACGCCGGTCGGCAAGGCGAACTATTGTGCGAGTACGAGTAAGGCCTTGGGAGCCAGTTGTACCAAGGATAGTCAATGTGCCTCAGGCAAGTGCGAACAGGACAAGTGTGTGTGTAAATCGAACGGCGACTGTCCCAATGGGCAAACTTGCTATACCCCCGTTGGGAAGGCGAACTATTGTGCGAGTACGAGTAAGGCCCTGGGAGCTAGTTGTTCGAAGAATAGCCAATGTGCCTCGGACAAGTGTGAAAAAGGAGAATGTGTGTGTAAATCGGACAATGATTGTCCGGGATCGCAGAAATGTAAAACACCTGTGACCAAAAAGAATTACTGTACGAAATGAGGTCAACCTGAAAAGGCCAAGAATAGAGGACAGAATTGGAATGTCATAAAAAAAAGGCTATGAGTAATACCCAAATTTCCCCCTACCGGTTTTATTGAGAACTTTTGACAAGGTGGGTGAACGATGAAACGAAGGTTGTGGTCTCAAATCACGATTTGTACCGGTCTAGCGATCATGTCGGGCAATCCCATCACTTCCAAGATCTATAAAAATAAAAAAAGCGAGCGACTGTTGCGAGTTTTAAGTGCTTTGTTTTTTCTTGCGATTTTTGGTGTGAACGAGGTATCGGCGAATTTATGTAACACGGTGAAGGATCTTTCGACGATTCAGGAGACTAAAGATGAGATTGAGTTGTATAAGGAACTTTTTCCCGATGCGGACTACCACGGCAGTCATGTCTATAACGGCTTTGTGCTGGAGTGTAATCGTAGGCGCGATAATAAGGGCGACGAAGTGAGAAAGATGCTCACGAATAAAGATTGGGCCGAGATGAAGAGCATTTTGAAAGAGAGCGATCTTTCGCCCTTTTTATTTTCGGCGAAGTATAAATTCTTCGGATTCGCCTGGTTTGAAATGAGCTACCTGATCTGGAAAGAGGGTGGTGTCTGGAAGATGGTGCTTCCCTATGATCCAATTATTAATGATGTGGTTGAAAACCGGATCGATTTTGACATGACCCACGCTGGGAATCTCTACGATAAGGATCAAGTCGACGAAGGCGGGAGTGGTTCGAGTAGAACGTATACCCTGAAATCAACCGCGCAGCCAATTAGCGTCACTAAATGTGCCACCACCACGTTCTTTGCTGGCAAAGAAAATAAGTACGATGGGCAACATGGTGTCGATGCCCATAAGAGGGACCCCGCCAATAAGCATATTAGCCTCGGAAAAATTCAATACTCTTATAAAAACTCCAGCGGAAACTATTGGGTGATGAATGGTTGTCGGGTGAAAAAAAATGAGCATCTCTATGGCACCAATCCCGCCACAGGAGATTTTGAAAAGATTTTGCCAGCGGATTGGATTTTAAATAATTTTGAAAAAGTCGCCGAGGATTATTGGAGTATTCCTGACAATTTTGACCTTTACGTTCTTTTAAAGGGTCATAATGAAGATCGACTCGATTCATCCGTAAAAACCAAAATCAATAATCATATTAAAAATAAGGATTATTTAACGATACGCTTTGGAACGAAGTTCCTTCCCGGCGCCAACCAAATGTATAAGACAAATGCCTGGCAGCCTAATAATTTTTCTACCATGACGGACGATGGAACCTATATTCACGAAGTCGGTCACGCCTTTGGTTTAGATGATGAATACGCACAAGGCTCACCAAGTAAAAATAAAGACCATTGTTCTCATTCCCAATTTGATCAATTTGATGGCATCTCGGGGTCAACCACTTACACCATCGACAATTACACCATGTGTAATGGTTATGGGAAACAAACCAATACCATTTATCATTATATAGCGGTCACCCGCTATATCTTGGGAGAGACCTGCAAGGAGGATTCCGATTGCGGAGGCGGTCGCTATTGCAATAACCGCATGGGACTCAACCGCTGCTTAGCGGACGGAACAAAAGATGTAAATCAGAGCTGCATTAAAGACAGGGAATGCACATCCGGCAAGTGCGAAAAAGAGAGATGTGTGTGTAAGAGTGATGGGGACTGTCCCAATGGGCAAGCCTGTTATACCCCAATCGGGAAAGCCAACTATTGTGCCAGTACGAGCAAGGCCCTTGGGGCCAACTGTTCCAAGAATAGCCAATGTGCCTCGGACAAGTGCCAACAGAGCAAGTGTGTGTGTAAGGGGGACGGCGACTGTCCGAACGGACAAGCCTGCTTTACCCCCGTTGGCAAGGCGAACTATTGCGCGAGTACAAATAAGGCCCTTGGAGCCAGTTGTTCGAAGAACAGCCAATGCGCCTCGGGTAAGTGTCAACAAGACCAATGCGTGTGTAAGGGGGATGGCGACTGTTCGAACGGGCAGGCCTGCTATACCCCCGTCGGGAAGGCCAACTATTGCGCGAGTACGAGTAAGGCCTTGGGAGCCAGTTGTACCAAGGATAGTCAATGTGCCTCAGACAAGTGTGAACAGGGCAAGTGTGTGTGTAAATCGAACGGCGACTGTCCGAACGGGCAGGCCTGCTATACGCCGGTCGGCAAGGCGAACTATTGTGCGAGTACGAGTAAGGCCTTGGGAGCCAGTTGTACCAAGGATAGTCAATGTGCCTCAGGCAAGTGCGAACAGGACAAGTGTGTGTGTAAATCGAACGGCGACTGTCCCAATGGGCAAACTTGCTATACCCCCGTTGGGAAGGCGAACTATTGTGCGAGTACGAGTAAGGCCCTGGGAGCTAGTTGTTCGAAGAATAGCCAATGTGCTTCGGACAAGTGTGAAAAAGGAGAATGTGTGTGTAAATCGGACAATGATTGTCCGGGATCGCAGAAATGTAAAACACCTGTGACCAAAAAGAATTACTGTACGAAATGAGGTCAACCTGCAACGATTCTCGGTTTTGCCGGGCCGGGAGTAGTGAACCCGAAGCAGCATGGCCTGAATTCTGGTATAGCGGGCCGGCTTGCATGCAGGTTTGAATTCAATGCGCCTGATTCCTTATACGGTTGAGAATTGGCGCGCATAATTGAGTATCTTGATGGGCGTATCGTTCATGGTGATGGTCATCCCTGATTATGAACGAAAATCGGACTCGGATAGTATCACCGTCATGGTCGGAACACATCATTCCTCTGATATAATCAGAATAACGGAAAAGGATCTCTTAGGCCTGTGCCCGCTGGCTGTTTTAGAGTAATACTTACTTCGAGCGCCCAGATGAAGCCGGGAGAGCACTTTTTCGGTATGTGGTGCATGCGATTTGGTTCACACAAAAAGAAAGTCGTCCTGTTTGGAGGCCAAAACTTTCTTTTCAGACCGATTGATGAAAAACACGAGAGCCTATTTGGTCATGAAAGAAATCAGAAGGCTGATGTGCGTCCTCGGAATAGTCTTTCCATTCCTGGGATGTGCCACGAAAATGACACCGTTGCCTGCCAGTCTTTCCGCCGATCAAACCATCGTGTTTGGGAAGGTTCAAACAAGTCTCACCGGACCTACCACCCGATGGTATACTCCGCAGGTTCGATTTTTTGAGCTCATGAATCACTCTACGAAGGAACGGTTCCGGGTGGATATTGAGTCTGCAGACTCGCCATTTTTTCTCGTACTTCGGCCGGGTGAATATGAGTTGGTGCGGCTCCAGATCAATGAAGGGGCTTTCCGATCTATGGCCCAATTGAATTTGACGTTCCAGGTGAGTCGGGGTGGACTGAATTATCTGGGAAGATGGGAAGTGAAAATACACCCCCCCACGTATCTTCGATTGATTGATGTTTCCGTGGAAACTGATTTAGAGGACGCAAAAGCCGAAGTTCGTTCACTTTATCCAGATTTAGCCGGTCTTCCTATCCAATCGCAAATCCCGACACCCAAGGATTTGGAAACGCGTTTAGTGGAAATATCTGCCTATCCTCGGGTATGGTGGTTTTGCCGCCATTTAACCTGTTAATTTTGGATATGAGGAACATCAGGTCTTAAAGATAGATTGCAGATGGGCAATTCCGATCCAAAAAACGAAGCCATCAAAAGCCGCCAATGAGGTTTTCTCGGTATTAGGGAAGTGGTGAGACAGCACAATCCTGTCGAACTTGATGATTGGAAAGTAGGAATGAGAAAATTGTCGTTTGTTTTTTTAGCAATTTTAGGGTTTTTCGCAATGGGCTGCGGTTCTTTTCCTCAGGGCCAAATGAATGGGTGGAATGGCGTGCATCGTGAAGAGCTTATTCGGGTCATGGGGCCGCCGACTAAGCAAACGGCCCTGCCTAATGGCGGACAACGATTGGAATTTATTCAACGCATTACTCGCCATCCCTTGGGGGGTGAAGTATATGGCACTTCGTATGAGTGTCATAAAACGTTTGAACTCGATACCGAAGGTGTCATTCAAAAAGCCGTTTCTGAACCGGCGTGTTGATCAAAAATCACTTACACCGCATTGTTCCAGAAAACCCAAAACAACTGTGGGATGGCGCGGGATTTGACCCCCAATCAGGCCATCCGGATCAATCGTGGGGAGGGTTGACCAATGTCCCGTAAATATCTGGCCTTTGATATCGAAACGGCAAAGATTTTGCCCGAAAATTTCGTTGACTTACATGATCATCGGCCGCTCGGCATCACCTGTATGGCGAGCTGGTGTAGCGATGAATCCTCGGCGGCGACGTTTTACTCGAAAAATCCAGATGGATCTCCTGCGCTGCAAATGAACAAGGTGGATGTTGCCGCCTTTGTCGAACATCTCAAAACCAAGTTGCAGGAGGGCTATACCATTATCACCCACAATGGGTTGGGATTCGATTTCGTGATTGTGGCGGAAGAATCCGGTCAGGTTGATGATTGCCGTGAATTGGCGATGAGCCACGTGGACATGATGTATCACTTTTTTTGCGGAAAAGGGTTTCCTGTCAAGCTCAACGCTGCGGCGAAGGCCATTGGTGTGAGTAAGCCCGCGAATGTGGATGGTTCCGTCGCCCCGAAGCTGTGGAAAGATGGCGACTTCCAGACGGTCTTGGATTATGTCGCTCAGGATTGTCGGTTAACGTTGGATGTGGCCGGAGCCAGTGAACAAGCGAAAAAGATTAGTTGGATAACCGGACGTGGCACAACATCCCATTTTGAATTGCCTGGTGGATGGCTGACCGTTCAAGAAGCCTCCAAGTTACCTTTGCCTGACACGTCATGGATGGATAAGCCATGGCCGCGATCAAAATTTATGGTGTGGTGGTGAGCGTGGAAGATGCACCTTTGCGTGTGTGAATGGTCATAGAAAAAATAGGAAAGGAAGGAGAGATTATGTCTGTATTGATTGGGAAGAATTCGGTAGTCAGCGTCAATTATAAGCTCACTGACGATGCCGGTAAGGTATTGGATAGTTCAGATGGGTCAAAGCCAATGGTGTACCTGCATGGTGGGGGGAATATCATTCCCGGGCTGGAGAAAGCGCTGGCCGGTAAAGGAGAGGGTGATGCTTTGAAGGTAAGGATTGAGCCTGCCGATGCCTATGGAGAGGTCATTCCTGACGGGATCAAGAGCATCGAAAGGGCTGCGTTTGAGGGGGTAGAATCGGTTGAACCGGGAATGGTGTTTGAGGCCCAGGCGCCGGACGGCACGACGCAGCAAATTATGGTGGTGAAAGTAGATGGGGATAAAGTCACCATTGATACCAATCATCCACTGGCCGGTATCGCGCTCAACTTTGATATTAAAGTTCTGAGTGTGCGAGAAGCGACAAAGCAAGAACTTGAGCATGGGCATACCCATGAGCACGGGCATGACCACTAGCAGGATGTTGAAAAAGTTCGCCAGCGGCGTTCTCGGCGCTTTGTCGTGCTCACGTACTTAGCGTGCGCTCCGCTCGCCCAATCGCCTGCGGCCTTGCTGGACGAGTCTTTTTGAACATCCTGCAGGATTGTATATCAATGATGGGAAATTCTAGCAAAGCAATGCAGACGGACGCGGCTTTGCCGCACCGCTGCTCCACAAGGCGTTATCCTCGGGTTCCCTAAGAAGGGCACAGCAGGATTTAATGTCCTCATAAACAATGAGCCAGACAATTTTATTTTCTGTTCAGGCGAATGCAAAAGGAGGGATACTAAGTTATTCTGGGCCCTTCAGCAGTATCAGAGTAAGTTCCAGGAAGGATATCGCATGCCAGAGCGTCTTCAATTTGGACTCAGATCCTTCGCCGTTAATTCAGGATGACGCTTGAATTGAAAACAATATGAGTTAAAAGTCATTTCTTATTTGCATTACAATATTTCAGGTTTTCCCATGAATGGTGCGGGAGAGGCGGAGTTGGTCGTAATCGTGGAGATCGCGGCATAGCTCTTTGGCGCCGGTGAGATTTCTAAACCCTAGTTTCTCAAAAGCCACTGTCATTTCTTATTCCTGCTCTGGTGTCCGGAGAGGGGTGGGGTCTAACGGCCCACCGCCTTGGATGGCTCGTTCCAGATCCTCATTGATAGTACTGGCCGCTCATCCCCCGTTGATTGGCGATGCCGCCTACAGAAATCCCCTTTAAAGAAGCGTAGTGTCTTTTGTGATGGTGCCACTCAGGGGCTTTGCCCTTGACCATTGGTTGAATCATCCCAAGCCAGAACGTGCGCGACTTACTAATGGGAGGGTGGGTCCCCTGGTATGAACAGTTTTCGGCCGTGGGTGAAATTATTTTGCTCCGTGGTGCTTTCCTTTTTCGAATAACCAACCGATGTATTATTCATAACCACACATTTGGAGGATGTTATGAATTTGGTCGATCGAAGAAGGAAAAGAACATCGGTATGGCTCAGTGCAGCTTTTACGGGTGTGTGTATTCTAGGAACGGGTCAAGTTGAAGCTGCCAAGATGCCTAAAGTGGAGATTTGCCATTTTGACGCGGATGAAGGGGTTTTTAAGAAAATTTCCGTCAGTGGTAACGCAGTCCAGAATCACCTGGCCAACCACGGGGACATATTTCCCGCAAGTTCAAATGGTGCTGGAACGATCACCCTGGATGCAGAATGCAACGAGGTCATCGCGAGGCATGTTTTTTCCCGGGCATACATCGATACAGACCGGGACGGTACGTACGACCCGCAAGTCGACGTTGAAATCTCGGAGCTTGTTGATGCCAACATGGACGGCGTTATTAATGCGGGCGACACTGTTGAATTCGGCCAATATCCAAAGACGTTTGACCCTTGCTCATCTCCCCCCGACGCCAATTGCCCGGATCTTGGCAATCTCAACCCCGCTCCAGTGGTTGTTACCCACGTTTTTTCCGCCACGCCCACTTCCATCATCGTACAATCTGCTTCAGGTTCGCTCTTCAACTGGGAAATTCCAGGTGAACTGGAAATAGTGCGGCTAGGAACAATACCCGAGCAAATACTATTTGATAGTTTTCTTGATCAACCGAATGATGCTATAAAAATTCCCTTAGGAGGGGAAGCCGATCCGAGTGATGCCATAGAAATTATGAGGCCAGGAAACGGCGCCAACGACTACTTCTTCAATGTCGAAATCAACCTCGCCCCTTAGTCTGATTGTCCATTAGCGAGCCCTTTTATCCTGCGGATAAAAGGGCTCGTCCGGGTATGACCTTTTTCATGTACCAGAATGAAACTCGGGGGCAACATAAACCGGCCGCGCCTGCCCGGGACACTCCTATGATATTTCGACTTCCAGCCAACGTAAACACCTTCTCCACTACTCCCCAATACGCTTGTAATAGGCACCCACTTGGAATATTAAATGCCTAAAATGGGATCTGATTCACTCATAACCCCCTTTTCCCATGAACGGCGCGGAAGAGCCGAAGTTGGCCGTAATCGTAGAGATTGCCGAGTAGCTCTTTGGCGCCGGTGAGATTGGCAAACCCCGTTTTCCCGAAGGCTTCTGCCATTTCTAATTCCTGCTCCGATGTCCACAGTTGGGTAAGGTCTACCGGCTCACCGGCTTGGATGGCATGTTCCAGATGTCCATAGATGGTGCTGGTGACCAAGCCGCGCTCACTGGCGATCTGTTCGATCGAATGCCCCGACCGAAAATAGCGCAACGTATTTTGGACGGTATCTCCAAGCGGCCTTCTGCTGGCCGGCCTAGTGAAAAAGTCCGCCGCCGGCGTTCTCGGGTCATGGTCGTCCTCCCGTAATTCCTTTGCGCTCCTGGCGCCCATTCCCCTGTGACCCGGTTGTACGAGCCCTTTAGAACTGTCCGGTCCTTCATAAGCATCTAATTCCTGCCGGTACTCAATATCTTTTTGATTGTTTGCCGGGTTTTGATTCCTTAAATAGAGTGCTGAAGTGGGATTGGATTCCTTTGGAATAGTCAGGGGAGCGAAGTTTTCCAGGTGCTTTGCGATGACTGCCAGGAACTTAGGTCCAAATTCCTGTAATTTCCGATTCCCGACTCCACTAATCTGGAGGAATTCCTGTTCATTGGTCGGATAGTCTCGGGCCATCTGCCGTAGTGCCACATCGGAAAATATGACGTAGGCAGGGACATCAGCCTCATCAGCTAATGTTTTGCGCAGTTGACGGAGGCGAGTGAAGAGCATCTCATCGTGACCAGGGTCCTGCCCAGAGAGCGCCTTGCGTTCCGGTGTGCTTATGGGCTTTGTAAGCATGAGCGTCTTGGGGTCTTGAAGAAAATGCTGACCCTGGTCGGTGACCTCCACCACAGTGAATGGGTCTGCCGATTGTCGGAAATATCCCAGCCGGATGAGTTCCCGGCTGATGGCGGCCCATTCGGGCCTCCGGTGGGCTTCCCCTTTCCCGTAGCTGGTTAATTGGTCATGACGCCATCGTCGGATTTTTTCGGTGTTGGCTCCGGTGAGTACGGCGATGACGTGATTGAGTCCGACGCTAAATCCACTTGTTCCACGTATCTCTTCAACGCAAGAGAGAACGGTCTGCGCGGCATCCGTGCCGTCGAAGATATCCCTGGGCGTCAGGCAGTTATCACATCCGCCACAGTTTTCGGATTCAACCTGTTCTCCAAAATATTGGAGCAATGTGCGGCGCCGGCATGTGGCACATTCCGCATAGTGCACCATTTCCTGTAATTGCCTGCTGGCGATCTGCTGCTCCTGGAAGTTAGATTTCTCATTGATGAAGCGTTGCTGCTTGACCGTATCCCCGGCGCTGAAGAGCAGGACACACTCGCTTGGCAGGCCATCCCGACCGGCACGCCCGGTCTCTTGATAATAGCTTTCGAGGTTTTTTGGTAAATCGTAGTGAATGACAAATCGCACGTTAGGCTTGTTGATTCCCATGCCGAAGGCAATGGTGGCGCAGACCACCTGGACTTCATCTCGAAGGAACAATTCCTGATTCCGGGTCCGCTCCTCGGCACTCAGGCCGGCATGATAGGGCAGTGCCTTCAGCCCATAATGCTGTAAACGATCCGCCACACTTTCTGTGGTCTTCCGGCTCTGGCAGTAGAGAATACCTGAGTCCTTGGGGCGTTTCCGGAGAAAGGCAAGGACTTGTCCAAACGGATTGTCCTTTGGCTGCACCTGGTAGGTCAGGTTGGGCCGGTTGAAACTGGCCACATAGCAGGCCGGGTCACGCAATCGGAGAAGTGTGACAATGTCTTTTTGCACCCGCTCCGTGGCGGTCGCGGTGAGCGCGATGATCGGAAGACTCGGGACCTGATCCCGGAGTTCCACAAGTCGCCGGTATTCCGGCCGGAAATCATGGCCCCATTCACTAATACAGTGAGCTTCATCAATAGCCAGCAGATTGACCTGAAAATTTCGGACCAGGCTGAGGTATCCGGGGACCATGAGGCGTTCCGGTGCCATGTAGAGGAGGCGGTAGTCACCCTGGTGCAGCCCCCGCAAGCGGGTCTGGGATTCCTGCGTGCTCAGAGTTGAGTTGAGATATGTTGCAGCAATGCCATTGGCCCGGAGCCCATCCACTTGATCTTTCATCAGCGCAATGAGCGGCGAGACGACGATCGTCAGGCCCGAGCGGGCCAGCGCCGGTAACTGAAAGCACAGGGACTTCCCTCCTCCCGTGGGTAACAGGGCCACCACGTCCCGCTCAGCGAGGACATCCCGAATGATTTCTTCTTGTAAAGGCCGAAAGGCCGTGAAACCAAAATGCTCTTTTAACAGAGACAGGAGGTGAGGTTGTATTGAGGGGTGCAGGTGACGGGAGTTGGTATGTTGAGGGGAGAGGTTGTTCTTCACAATCGGAGTTGTCGCAAATGTAGGAGATGTTGATGGAATGTCTTGATAGGAATATTCTGATCTGCCGAGAGGCTCATCTTGTGGGGGTATCCCTCGTGTGCCTCGGTTGCCTTTTCCTTGCCCACTCCAACAGTTTTCTGCCGCTCAGGCGCGATATTCTGTATTTTCTCTCAGTTTCCTCGTAAATTCAGTATGTTGTTTGCCGGTGAGCGGCCCAAGATCCGTCATAATGCTCTTTCCATAATGGTACTGTCTACCTGTGTAGGCACAAGACCCTCGACATCATGAGGAAATCTGGGGCATTCAGCAAGAATCGGAGGAAATTGCCGAAAATAACAAAATAACCCCTGGTGTCGAGATGCAAGTAGCCGAACGAATGCAAAATACAACGCTGGTCTTGATGATTTCAGGACGGGTGACCGCATACTCCCGGAAAGTGTTCCAGGGGATGGTGAAATCCGCCAGGTTCTCCGGCGCCAGGCATATCATTTTTAATATGGAGGGCGTCACGTTCATGGACACCATTGGGTTGGGGGGACTGGTGCTCGCCTACCTTGACTTGAATGACAATCATATGGCCATGAGTGTCGTAGAACCCCAACAGCCGGTGAAAACCTTACTCGAAGACGCAAAATTTCCCGAACTGATTCCGACATATCCCACTGAAGAGACTGCCTTGCAAGCCATCCAATAGATTCCCGGGTGCGCTTCCCTGTTTTCATCGTTTAAAATGAAGTGAGTCGATTTTCCTCGCCGGGGTACGTGTGTTAAACAATCGGCAGACAGTAGCGAATGTGTTATCCTCACATGGGGTTCGCTAAAGGAAAGGGGTGTAATCCAAATGCTTATGGTAATAGGAAAGTTGTGATGGCATCTGAGCAGCTTATGGCGTTGCGAGCGGAACTGGTCCGTCAACAATTGACGGGCTTTGTGGTGCCGCATACGGATGAATATCAGAATGAATATCTGCCTTCCTGCGCAGAGCGGCTTGCCTGGTTAACCGGGTTCACCGGTTCGGCGGGGACGGCGATTGTCCTACGGAATGAAGCCGCAATGTTTGTGGATGGCCGGTATACGCTTCAAGTGGCTGACCAGGTTGATGAGAAAAGCTTTACGCTTCACAATAGTGGGGACACTTCACCGGATGAATGGTTGGCACTTCGTGCAGCACCAACCGATCGAATCGGCTATGACCCTTCCCTGCATACTCCGCAGGATCTCGAACGGTTTCAGTCAGCAATCGAACGAGTCGGTGCACAACTCGTCCCCTGTGTCTCGAATCCTATCGATGTGGTCTGGCATGATCGGCCTCAACCACCCTCGGGTGTAATCAAGCCTCATCTCCTGGATTTTTCCGGTCAAAGTTCTCAGGTTAAGCGGGAGATCTTAAGCCGGAGGTGTTTAGAAGACCGGATCGATGCGGCCATCATTACGGCACCCGATTCTATTGCCTGGTTATTGAACATTCGCGGATCGGATGTAGCCCATACTCCATTACCTTTGTGCCGGGCTATTCTATATGCCACCGGGCGGGTTGCCCTGTTTGTCGATCCGAAAAAAATCAGCCCGGGCTTACAAGCGCATTTGGGTCCGGACATTTCCTTTGCACTACCGGAGGAATTTGAAGCTGGCTTACAACAGTTGGGAGTCCATGGGAATCGGGTGCTGTGTGATCCAGCCAAGACCAATTCCTGGATTTTCACCACATTACGCCGGAGTGGGGCTGACATTGTACATAAAAATGATCCCTGTGTGCTGCCAAAGGCCTGTAAAAATCCGGTGGAAATTGCAGGAGCCTATGCGGCGCATCAACGGGACGGAGTGGCCATGTGTCAATTTCTGGCGTGGCTGGCCCGGGAAGGACCCAAGGGGCTGGTGACTGAATTAGAGGCCGTGGACTATCTCGACGGCTGTCGTCGAAAACAGGCGTTGTGGGAGGATTGCAGCTTCCCTACAATTTCGGGTGCAGGGCCAAATGGCGCCATTGTGCATTATCATTCGACCCCGGAGACGAATAGCCGCCTGGAGCCAGGGACATTGTATCTGGTTGATTCCGGAGGGCAATATTTGGACGGAACGACCGATATCACCCGGACCATTGCGATTGGACGTCCTACGGACGAACATCGTGATCGTTATACACGCGTGTTACAAGGCCATATTGCTCTGGCTACGGCCAGATTTCCTGAGGGGACCACAGGCAGCCAATTAGATGCGCTGGCACGTGCGCCCCTATGGGCAATGGGGTTGGATTACGATCATGGGACAGGCCACGGTGTCGGGAGTTTTTTGGGGGTCCATGAGGGTCCACACCGAATCGGGAAAGCTGCCAATGCGGTTGCTCTGAAGCCGGGGATGATTGTGTCAAATGAACCGGGTTATTACAAAACCGGTGCCTATGGGATTCGCTTGGAAAACCTGGTGACGGTGGTGGAAGATGAGTCCTTCAAGAACTCATCGCGGAGGTTTTTTGCCTTTGATACCCTGACGATTGTGCCTTTTGAGCGAGCCCTTATCGCCATCGAAGTGTTATCGCTCAAAGAACGTCAGTGGGTGGATACCTATCATGCTCGCGTGCGGGCGGAACTCCAATCTGTCGTGGATACGGATACTCGTGCCTGGTTGGAGCAGGCAACGCAACCTCTCATCTAGATCCGCCAATTCCCTCCATGCTCTTCGCAACATAGTCAAACTGGAGTTATTATATGAAGACCCAAAAATCGAATGCAGAGATAGTGGATGCCATTAAAACCCAAATGGGGCAAAATCCTGAGATTACCGATGTGACTGTGAAGGGTCATCTTCTCCAACTTCATGTGACCCAGGGACTGTTTCATCGTTTGTCGGCCGATCGCGAACGAGGGCGGAAAATTATCCTGGTCCTCATGGAACAGATGAAGCGACTCACCGGATTATCGGATGTGGCGGTATGGGTGTATTCAGAGAACGAAAAAGTGATTGAGGGAACGGTCAAAGCCTTTGGCGGGGATAATGTCAACTTTCTATTTGACTTGTAAGTTTCCCAGGAGAATCTCAGTGCAAGGGGAGTTTCCTATTCCTGATTGTTGCTTTTTGGCCAGGAATCCAGGCTAGGAGGAAGTCCGGTTTTCCAAGATCCCACGCGTTTTCCCCCGAGACCAATCCGACAGGACCACACGCCGTTCGGTGTATGATTAATCCGCCATCGTCCTCCATCGGCACTGATCCACATCCAGACGGGAGGACGTTGAACGGGTCGTTGAGATTCAGTTGGCAATTAAACCTCCATGTTGTCGTGCTGAAAGGGTCTTGTGGTAGGCGCTGAATTCAATTTTAATGAAAGTATTGTGATCGATAACGATGAGGCTTGACAAGTTCCTTGCCGGATATGCCATGGTGTGCCCATGAAAAATTCAGATTATACCCCACCAGGAATTGTGTCGGAAGCATCCACAGGCTTGGTGGGACGGTACGAGGCTGATGTCTTGTGTCTGTCCGTGTATGGGAAGACTGTGATTCTTATTGGCACCGCTCATGTGTCACAAGAATCTGTGGATTTGGTCAAACTCGTCATTGAACAGGAGCATCCCGATCGTGTCTGTGTAGAATTGGATGCCAAGCGGTTTGAAGCCATTTCGCATCCCAATCGATGGGAATCGTTGGACATCAAGGAAATCATCCGCAAGCAGCAGCTCAGTACCCTGATGGTCAATCTTATTTTGTCTTCCTTCCAAAAACGGTTGGGAGATAAATTGGGCGTCATTCCAGGTACCGAAATGCTGGAGGCCATTCGTATGGCCGACAAGCATGATATTCCCGTGACCCTCGCTGACCGGGACGTGCGAGTGACGATGCGTCGGGCCTGGCGCAACACCCCATTTTGGCGAAAAAGCCTGTTAATGTCCTCGCTCATGCTGAGTATCTTTGATACCACTGAAGTCTCCGAAGAGGAGATTCGGAACCTGAAAAAGCAGGATGTGCTTTCAGAAATGATGAAGGACTTAGGGAAAGAGGTGCCGACGCTTAAAACGGTGCTCATTGACGAGCGGGATCACTATTTAGCTAAAAAAATTGCCGATGCGTCGGGGACCAGGATTGTCGCCGTAGTTGGCGCCGGGCATGTGGAAGGCATTTCCCGCACATTGCATGGCCGGGAGCAGGTGGACTTGGAGGAGCTGGAAAGCATCCAGCCCGTCTCTCCGGTCTGGAAAGCAGTGGGTTGGAGTATCCCTGTGCTGATTGTGGGGTCAATTGCTTGGATAGGATGGCAAAAGGGGTTAAGTGCTGCCGGAGAGAATTTATTGTTTTGGATTTTGGCCAATGGTATTCCGAGCGGGATTGGCGGGTTGTTGGCCATGGCCCATCCGCTCACCATCGCCGCCGCATTTATCTCGGCACCGTTTACCAGTCTCACCCCCGTTATTGGAGTCGGATATGTGACGGCGTTTGTCCAGGCGTATTTGCAACCGCCTTTGGTGCGGGAGTTTCAAACGGTGGCGGAAGATATTGCCATTCCACGAAAGTGGTGGAAAAGTCGACTCCTTCGTGTATTTTTAGCCTTTCTCCTTCCCACGATTGGGAGCCTCATCGGCACGTGGGTAGGGGGCACCCGCATTGTTTCCAATTTGTTTTAATCAGGAGCCAAACAACGCACCGCACCGTGAGGCTAGGGTTGGGGCGCGGGGACTTTCGACGTATGCTGGAAAATACATTTCGGGCAGGTATAGTGAATAAATCGACCATCGCCAACGAGACGTTTCAGCATAGAAGTTTGACACCAGGTGCAGAGACGGTCCGGCAGATCCGAGGTAGAAGGCCTCAAAGGGGGAAGAGAATCGGTGTTGGTCATGACTAGAAGCCATTCTCAAAAACATTCAGGGGGTTTGTCAATGTATACGACCATGAATGCCTCAAAAATAGTGAATGGTGTGGTGCTGGGATTTTTTTTGCTGCTCCCGGTATCGGGGTGGGCGGGAACGAATGATGAGGATCTTCCACGATTAACCGTTTCCGCAGAGGGGACGATCAATGTGGCTCCTGATAAGGCGGTGTTGAGTTTTGCGGTCGAAACAGTCGGAGAAAAGCTGTCCGATGTTCAAAAGGAGAATCAGGAGCGGGTAGCGAAGGTCTTGGAGGAATGCCGACGATTTAACATTCCGTCTGAGTTCATTCAAACGACGTCATTGAACGTCATTCCTGAATATCCACCCCCCCCTCGTCGTCCAACCGATGGAACGTTAGAGAACAGTGTTCCTCGTATCATTGGCTACCGTGTCGTCCACCACGTCAATGTGGAGGTGCGTAATCTTGATGTGGTGGGAAAGGTCGTTGACCGGGTCTTACAGGTTGGAGCCAACAGATTTTCAGGCATTGCCTGGGGCTTGCAAAATGAACAACCCACCAAGCTTGAAGTCTTGAAACAGGCTTCTGCCCAAGCCCAATCCAAAGCTGAAGCGTTGGCTCAGGCCTTGAACCTTAAATTGGTACGTATGATCATTGTCTCGGAAGGTGGCGTTTCTCCATCCCCTCCTGAGGGTCGATACCGCATGGCGATGGCGATGGATAGCGGTGGAGATGCATCGGTGTCGGCAGGTGAAATCTCAATACGTGGTTCCGTCCTCCTGGTGTATGAAATCAGTCAGAAATAATCAATTCTGTCTTTACCCGACTCCGGCCCCCGGTCCTTAGTGCTCAGGAGCGTTTCCTCCATGAACAATGAACAACCAGAAGCTGTTGCACGAACTGGAAAAGCTGGACCAGATCTTGGTGTTCCGGCATTGGTGGTGTCCGGTTTCCTTGGGGCTGGCAAGACGACGCTTGTCAAGCATTTGATTGCGGATGCTCAACAACAGGGGCTGAAATTGGCTGTGATCTCCAATGAATTTGGTGAATTAGGCATTGATCGGGCTCTGCTTCAAGAAGAAGGCGGTCCAGGCTATGTGGAACTGGAAGGAGGGTGTGTGTGCTGCCAGCTTTCCGGTGAATTACTCAACACGTTGCAGAATCTGTGGGAAACTATTCGTCCGGATCGAGTGGTGGTGGAAACATCCGGCGTGGCATTACCCTTCGAAACGCTCCTGACCTTTTGGCGTGAGCCCGTCACGGAGTGGGTGGGTGAGAGTTTAGCGGTGGTTGTCGTCAATGCGGAACAAGTGGCTCAAGGACGGGACTTGGAGGGCACGTTTGAGCAACAGGTATCTTCGGCAGATCTGTTGGTCTTCAATAAAGTCGATTTAGTTCCATCAGACTCAATCGGTCGATTGGAAAACCTTCTTCAGGATATGGCCCCTGGTGCTCCAGTGATCCGAAGCATTCAGGGTGAAATCGATACGACGATTGTTTTTCCTTCCCTCCCCGAAAAAAAGGTTTCACTTAACTCTCAACGAAAGCCTGAACTCCTTCCTCACACGCATGAGGAATTTGAGGCAGAGGAACTCTCTTTTTCTGACGACCTCACGCCTGAACAGCTCATACAACAACTTCAATCACTTCAAGCCCTTCGCATCAAAGGCATCGTGAACACCTCAGAAGGTCCGAAGCTGGTTCAAGGCGTGGGTTCCCGCATTGATCTGAGCTCGCCTCCCTCACAATTTCCCAAAGAAATGCTTGGCCGCTTGGTCGCCATCCGCCGAAAATAGAGACTTCGGCCTTGCCCATCTCCACGGATCGGGTTCTCATTCATGGAGGACTTGTGGGAATCATCAGCTTTTATTGTCGACTACCCCCGAGACACACATGGTGTTGCCTTGACACCCTCCTGTTTAAGGTATAGCGTAAAGGTATGACGTATGAACCTACGTTGACTCTCCTATCCCTCGCGCTCCAATTTTCCCTCCTGCGCGTCTGATTCTTCTGTCTCCGCAAGCCTACGCCTAAACTCTTCTCACCAATCGGTGCCGTCCAACGGCTTTGATTGTAACGCTGGTCGTCAGATCAGGTTTTGGGAGAGTTCATTCCTGACCCCTGCGGTCCCAGGAAAGAGGTGAACACTATGAATCCATTGGAAGCTCTCTTAGGCATTATGTTTCTCTTTTGGGGTGCGGCCATTTATGCGTCTTTCATCGAGAGGCCAACACCTCCTGTCTAGGGACCTGCCATCGAGAGAGTAAGAATCCCTACTTTCTAGGCAGGTTGCCAGTCTTGTTTGCTGCGTCACATGGACTCATGTGACGTGGGGGACACTTTTTTACACTATTTTTAGAAGGAGAGAATATCATGAAACACACTCTATTGATGAAACGCACCATTCTTGTTGCCGCTATGGCGCTCATCCCTTGGATTCTGCCGGGACTGACTTTGGCCGCCCCACAAGGGACAGAACCGATGTCTTCTGCCGAGGCACAGGCTCAAGGTCTCACGCAAATTGCGGCGGGAAGTGTCCAGGACACATTAAAAGCCTGTCTGGGAAGAATTCCCCAAGATGCCAGTAGCGGGCAACTTATGTTGGCGGAAGGAAGCTGCCAACAAGTTGAGACTGCCCGGACAATCAATCGGACGTCACTGACTTTCTGAGGCCCAATCCGGGTGCCCCTGCTTGTTGGTGTCCAAGGAGTCTTCCTGAGGCAAGTGTCTCACGACTGGCTCGGAGCAGTGAAGTTGAATCTCTGCCGTTGTTGAGTATGGCTCTTTCGCCTCACCGTTTCCCTCGGAAGGGAAGGGTGAGGTGAGAGCGTCCAACGGGAGATCCCCCTGCCTCATATCTAGACTTTTCTGAGCTAATTAAATGGAGGTGAAACATGGAACTGGTCATGTGGGCCCTGTTAGGAATCGTCATGGGCTTGGTGGGTCTTGTGTTGATTCCGGTTTTAGTGGTCGGAACCTGGTGGGTGGTCATGACTGTCATTTTGGGGTTGTCTGACGGGATCATATGGTTTCTTGATCGCAAATGGCGGACTTCTGCGCCGTAACGGGTATTTCAATACAGTTTTGATGGTTTAATTTTATAGAATTTTGTAATGGATTTCATAAGACAATGAAAAACACTCAATTGACAGAAAACGAACTCATAACAACCCACACCCATACATCAAAAGGTACGGCTTCCAGGAATTCTTCTAGGGAATTGACTCTGAAGTTGACAGCCAGTGAAGAACGGTTTCAATCTGTCGTACAGACCGCCACGGATGCCATTATTTTGTGGGATCAGCATGGCTCCATCTTGTCTTGGAATAAGGGTGCTAAAAGAATGTTTGGGTATGTCCGCGAGGAAATCGTGGGGAGGCCACTGACTCGCATTATCCCGGCTCGCTATCACGAAGCGCATCGCTATGGAATGGAACGGGTGGGATCAGCAGTCGAAGGGGGCGGTATCGTGAAAACCCTCGAGCTGCATGGCTTGAGAAAGAACGGGGAGGAATTCCCTATTGAGATGGCTCCTTCAAAATCAGACCTCGAAGATGAGACATTTTATTGCGGCATCATACGCGACATTTCTGAGCGGAAACAGGCTGAGAGGGTGCTGGAAGAACGGAACCGATTGTTGGCCTTTGAGGCGGAGGTGGGGCAGGTTCTGAACTGTGACCAAACATTGAGTGTCCGCCTGCAGGGTTGCGCGGATTCATTCATAAGTCATCTGGATGGGGCTTGGGCCGGCTTCTGGACAATGCCTTCTCTGGAGGAAGGATTGGAGCTGCAGGCTAGTGCCGGGCTTTCTACTCATTTGGCCGGTTCCGTGCCGTTTGGCCATTCGCAAATCGGTCAGATTGCCTTTGAGAAGAGGCCGTATCTGACCAATGCAATCATTGAGGATGCCGGGGTTCCAGAACGGGCATGGGCTACGAAAGAAGGGCTGGTGTCCTTTGCGGGGTATCCGCTGCTGGTCAATCAGGAAGTGGTGGGGGTCATGGCGGTGTTTTCCCGGCATTTCCTGACTAGTTTTACGTGGCACAGTCTGGGTTTAGTGGCTGATCGCATCGCCACGGCCATTGAACGTCAAAGAGTGATGGAAACACATCAAAATCTCGCGAGGCACTACGCACGAATCCTCGCCGCCTCGGGAGAGGGGATCTATGAATTGGATAGAGAAGGCAAAACCACTTTTGTGAATCCGGCAGGGGCTCTTATGCTGGGATACAAGGTCGAGGAATTAATTGGCGAGCCGATGCACGAGCTGATTCATCATACGAAACCCGATGGGTCACTCTATCCCAGAGAGGCCTGTCCTATTCATGCCGCGCTCAAGGAGGGAAGGGTTTATCATAATGATACAGAGGGGCTCTGGCGCAAAAATGGGACCTCTTTCCCCGTGGACTACTACATTTCGCCGATCCGGGAAAATGGAATTTTGATTGGGGCCGTGGTGACGTTCAAGGATATCAGCGAGCGGGTACGAATGACTGCAGAATTATTGGAAGAGACCAAGCTCGCTGGTGTGACGGTGATGCTTGGGGATATAGCCCACGATATTAAGAATATGCTCATGCCGGTGCTGAATGGCGCCAAATTGTTAGACGACGATCTACAAGAATTGTTTACGAAGTTCCCTGACGTGACTCCGAAGGAATTGTCCGCCTCAAGAAAATTTTCCAGGGAGGCGGTCGACATGATCGTCAAGAATGCCCGTCGGATTCAAGGTCGCATGCGGGAGATTGCTGATACGGTCAAAGGTATATCCAGCCCGCTGCGGTTTGCTCCATGCCAGGTGTCAGAAGTGGTCGAAGGCGTCTTTGGCATCCTTCGCTTCTATGCCACCGAGATGGAGGTTTCCCTGCACACGCAAGGTCTTGACGTCCTTCCGCCCATTCAGGCGGATGAGAACCGTTTGTTCAACGCCCTCTACAATCTGGTCAATAATGCCATTCCGGAAACCCCTGCCGGTGGATCAGTCACCATTGGTGGATCAGTAGGGTTAGATGGAAGAACTGTGGTGTTAACGGTCGCAGATACGGGTGGGGGAATGCCCCCTGAAATCCGTGACAGATTATTTACTAAAGGAGCGATTAGCGGTAAAGCCGGGGGAACCGGATTGGGGACGAAGATAGTTAAGGATGTGGTCGATGCTCATTCAGGAACGGTCAGCGTACAAAGTGAACCACGGAAAGGCACCACCTTCACCATCCAATTACCGATGACCCCAGAGATTTCGGGACCAGAAGGAATGCATCCATAGCGGGATTCTTGATCCAGGGGAACGGTCATTCATACGTGAACTTGGTCCATTGTTATACTTACCTGCGAATCTGTACCTTTCGCCTGCCAAAGTGCCAACCGCTTTGCTGAACAAGACTATTTCGACTACTTACCGACTTGCATCGATACGTACGATACTGTCATGGACAAAACTTCCTAAATTAATCGTTCCAAGGGAAAATTAAAATTGCCTGAAGCACTTTTCTATAAGTCAACTGGTTTTTCAAAAAGGTGAGAGTGGTATTGCAAAAGGGTTCCCTTTAGGTCCGGATCAAGTATGGTTTGATACAGAGATTTGGCTTTGGCGAGCAGATCAATGGAGATATGAGTAGCGCTTTGGAGATTGGCTTCCTGTAGGTTCGTCCCGGTCAGGGATGTATCCTGAAGTGAAGCCCCTTCCAGATTAGCCTGTATGAGTTGAGCCTCACGCAAATCAGTTAGGTGAAGCTTGGCTTTGGCCAGATTGGCTCGGGTAAGATTTCCCCATGGAAGCGAAGCACGTGTAAGGGTGGCCCCCTCAAGATTCGCGCCCTCCAGGTTGCAGGCAATGAGCCCGGTTCCAGACAAATCAATCCTGGTCATGGTGGCACGTGAGAGATTAGCCTTGATCAGATTGGCTTCCTGCACATCGGCTTCAGTGAGGTTCACGCCGGAGAGGTTGGCTTCTGTTAAATTGGCATGAAAGAGATAGGCGTCTGAGAGGTCTGCCCCTTCCAGATTGGCTTGGCTTAAATCAAGCCCGGTAAAGTCGTACCCGGAAAGATCAGCTCCGCCAAGATCGGGTTGAATCGTCTGATTTGTCCGTCGAAATTTGTTCCATTCCCCGACCCCCCCCTTGATGAGGCGTTCAACATGTTCAGGATTGGCCATGAGGAGAGTGTCGGGATTGAACGACGAACCGGATCGCCTGGCTGAAGGTGGTGGGTGTTTGTTTCTTTACCGTTTTTTGAGGTACTTGAGGAATTCCGAATCCGGGGAGAGAACCAACGTCGTATTGTTCGCAAACGTTTTCTTATAGGCTTCCATCGTTCGGATGAATTCAAAAAATTCCGGGCCTTGTTGGTAGGCCGTCGCATAGATTTTATAAGCTTTGGCTTCCCCGTCTCCACGTATTTCCTGGGCGGTTTTATAGGCCTCCGCCAAAATAATTTGTTTGTCTTTTTCGGCTTCTGATCGAATTTTTTGCGCTTCTTCCTCACCTTCCGCCCGATATTGCTTGGCCTGCCGTTCCCGTTCGGCCTGCATCCGTTGGAAAATAGCCTTTTCATTTTGCTCGGGCAAATCAGCCCGCTTGATTCGTACATCCAAAACTTCCAGCCCGTAGGCCGAGGCTTTTTCGTTGGAACGATCCGATACGACCTTCATAATCAATGCACGGTTGGCGGAAACGATTTCCGTCAGTTCATGCCGGCCCAACTCAACACGCAATTCCGAGTAAATGATATCGTCAAGGCGCTGGAGGGCTCCTCGTTGTGTCTGAAATGCCTGATAGACTTTTAAGGGATCCACTATGCGCCATTTGGCGAAATTGTCGATCACCATGGACTTCTTGTCACTGGTTATGACATCTCGTACGGGAGCGTCATAGTCCAAATAGCGCTTATCAAAAAAGGTGACTTGATGATAAAAGGGAATTTTAAACTTCAACCCTGGTTCCGTGATGGTTTGGACAGGTTTTCCTAATGCGACCACAATAGCCGTTTCGGTTAAGTCGACCACAAAAAATGGAGAAAGACCTAAGACCAAAAGCAGTCCAAAAACTAAGATGACACCCACGAGGAGATTTTGTTTCATCGGGAGTCCCCCCCTTGCGTGTTTGTTGCTCCGCGAGAGCCGGATTGGCGGTCTAACGGAAGAAAGGGCAGGACGTTGCCGGCTGCCTTAGAGTCCAGAATAATTTTTTCCGTGTTCGCCATGACTTCTTCCATCGTTTCAATGTATACCCGTTTACTGATGACATCCTTGGCCAGTTTGTATTCTTTTAAAGTCTGGAGAAAGTAATTGGCTTCTCCCTCCGCACGTGCAATCCGTGACTGTGCGCTCCCTTTGGCCTGGTTGATGCCTTGAGCCGCTTCCCCTTTGGCTCTGGGGATTAGATCGTTTCGGTAGCCGTGAGACTGGTTAATGAGTTTTTCACGGTCTTCCTTGGCGCTGGCGACATCTTTGAAAGCCGCGGCGACGGCATCCGGAGGATTCACATCCTGAAGTTGGATTGTGGCCACTTGTACGCCAGCCAGGTACTGATCGAGGATGCCTTGAAGCAGGTCTTGAGCTTCCTGTTGAATCTGGGCTTTGCCGATCGTTAGCGCTTCATCAATTTTACTTTTGCCGATGACTTCTCGCATGGCTGCTTCAGCGGCGTTGTGAATCGTGGACTCGACATCGGCGACCTTATATAGATAATTTTTAGCTTCTTTGATTTTATATTGAACGATGAACTCGAGAGACAGAATATTCATGTCACCGGTCAACATGAGGGCTTCTTTTGGAATGAATTGGGTGCGTCCTCGGTCGGTGCGGAATCCCACCTCTACTCGATGGAGTTTTTCAACTTTTGGGGTATCCACTGTTTCCACAAATGGAATTTTGAAATGTGGGCCGGATTCAACCTCGCGAACAATATCGCCAAACCGTTTAACCAGACCTTGCTCGTCCGGGGCCACAATAAACACCGATTGCCAGAGAGCCAGGACTGCTATGACGATGTAAATGATTGATTTGAAACCCCGGCCAGGCACGAGTCGAGTGAGTTGGTCTTGTGCTTTCCGAAGCGCTTCATCGAGGGGGTCTTGACCGCTTCCTCCCCACGGATCTTTAGGTTCCCATGCCATACGTTAGTCCTATAGTTTGAGTTACAAGCGGGACGTGCGAGGTGATTACTGTAGTTACAGTAAACCACGGTAACAGAAATTTTCGAATGGGGCAATAAAAGATCAATGAATCCTATTCCAAACAGGCAGGGAGTGCAGTGCTGCAGCTCTTTATCGGATAGAGATTCGTTCTATTGGCTTTTTGGTTAAGCGGGCCTCGTCAGAGACTTGGATTGGTATCCAGGAATAAAAATTCTCTTATTCCTGTTAGGACTAAACGAAGAAAATAACATATTTGTATGGTCTGATCTTTTCTTATGATATTTGAAGTGAATGGAGGCTGGGTTGATCGGTAGGAGACCTCCATACGGTAGTCAGGTTGGAGGCGTTTCTCACTTGCCCATAAGTGGTTGATGTTGATCCAATAGCCGCAGAGGGCTTGGTAATGGCAACGATGAAATAGGTTTTATTTTTTTGGGGAGGGATGTTTATGAGGACAGGGAGAAAACAATAAGTTGTCTGTTTAAGGCTTGTAAGTGTTTTGGGGGTGAGCCGAGCTTTTTCAGGTCCTGTCGTTTCTACCAATGAGCATCTTATTCCTGGTCGTTATCAAGGGGTGAGAGTTGACGGGGTGCAGGGAGGCATGTATGTGGTAGATACGGCGTCAGCTAAGGTGAAGTTTTGGGGTATCACTCCCGTCACATGTTCTCTTAAATAATTGAGTAAGGCAGTGGAAATATCATGGAGAAAGTTAGGAGAAGCGTTTGTTGATTGACCGGACGCGCAGACAAATGAAGTCCAAATTTCAAGCTGGGACATCCTCGCAATTATTTCATCGTCATCTGATGCTGCATAAGCCTTACGGGGTCCTGTCAAAATTTACCGATTCTGAAGGGCGTCCGACGTTAGCCGACTATGTAGCTGAGTCACGGGTGTATCCGGCCGGTCGATTGGATATGGATAGTGAGGGCCTCCTGCTCCTGACTTCCGATGGAGATCTGGCTCATCGTCTGACCTCGCCATTTCAAAAAGTTTTTAAAACCTATTTGGTGCAAGTGGAACATATTCCGGATGAACCTGCCCTCGTGGGGCTTCGGGAAGGCGTCATCGTCAAGGGCAGAAGGACCCGATCGGCTAAGGTGCAGCTTCTTTATGAGGAGCCAGAGGTCTATCCTCGTCCGGTCCCTATTCGTTTTCGCAAATCCATTCCTACGGCATGGTTGCGGATGGAAATTCAGGAAGGCATGAACCGGCAAATTCGACATATGACTGCTCAGGTGGGACATCCGACACTAAGGATTATTCGTGTCGCCATCGGGCCGATTCGGTTGGGATCTCTTGCGCCAGGACAATGGAGGGAGCTTCGAACAGGAGAATTGCGCGGGTTGTCTTAGGGCTTTCTGGGTCGCATGTGTGGACAGGAAAAATCCATTCGGATGAAATAATTACCAAGAGACGAAAACATACCTCAAGATTAACCTTGATCAGGGCATTGGTGTCGGTAAAAATGGGTATTAGGGTTTTTACCTTGAACATTGTTGCCCGGACAGGTAAAATTCAACGCTTGTCATCTAATGAACATGAGTTGATGACCGGCGGAATGGCGGCATGACACATTTTTAAATCAGGCCGATGTCATGATGGTGTCTGGTCGGTCCAGGGCAACCCCTCGCGCGCTGCTTTGTCCCCAAGCTAGAACGATAGAAGGAAGTTAATTAGAGAGTGAGGCATTTCTCTGTGGGCAAAAAGACGGTCGGGTCTTAGGTTGTGCCGTATGGTCTAAGCCCATATCCGGAATTCGACCATCTCATCCTATAGTTCCTGTTGAGCCGGTGCGAACAATTCACTATTGGTCACATACATAAGAATGGAGATATTCCTAACATGTCGGTAACTATTATTCTGGCTCTGTCTGTTCTTGGGTTAGCTGTTGCGTATTATTACTCTGCATCGGTCCTGAAGATCCCCATTGATATGGGTGTCGAAAATCCGGAAACCCGGAAGCGTCTGGCGAAAATCCATTCGGCTATTGCCACCGGGGCTATGGCATTCCTGAAACAGGAATACAAAATTATGGCCATCTTCATGGTGGTTTTTGCCGCAATCATTGCGGTGTTAATTGATGATCATCACACCGACTACGTGAATGAAGGTTTGTATACCGCTATTGCATTTATCTTTGGCGCCATCATTTCCATTGCCTCGGGTTTCATCGGGATGAAGATCGCGACACAAGGCAATGTGCGGACGACGGTTTCTGCCAATCAATCTCTCTCCACCGCATTCAATGTTGCGCTGCATTCCGGCGCTGTAATGGGCTTTGCCTTGGTCAGCTTGGCGGCCTTAGGACTCTTAATTATCTATCTTGGGCTCAAAAGTATCATGCCGGCTCAACTCCCGACGCATATTCTGATGGAAGTCATTGCCGGCTTCGGTCTCGGGGGATCGTCTATCGCGTTATTTGCGCGTGTGGGTGGTGGAATTTTCACAAAAGCTGCTGACGTCGGGGCCGATTTGGTGGGAAAAGTTGAAGCGGGGATTCCCGAAGACGACCCGCGTAACCCTGCGGTGATTGCCGATAATGTGGGCGATAACGTGGGCGATGTAGCCGGAATGGGGGCCGATCTATTTGGTTCTTGTGCGGAAAGCACCTGCGCCGCCATGGTGATTAGTGCTGTCGCCTTTTCCGGAATGGTTGATGCGTTGTTGTATCCAATCCTTATTTCTGCCATTGGCATCCCGGTGAGCCTTCTCACGCTGATGATGGTCAAGGTTACCTCCGAGGACCAGGTTGGCCCGGCGCTGAAAAAGATGCTCATCATCTCCAGTGCGTTGATGGCGGTGGTGATGTTATTTGTCACTAAGGCCATGCTTCCGGATACTTTTGAGATTGGTGGGCAGGCGTATACTGATCTGGGTGTGTATTTTTGCTTCCTGTCAGGTCTGATTGCGGGGCTTGCGGTGGGATTGATGACTGAGTACTACACTTCCCATGACTATGGGCCTGTACGGGAAGTAGCGAAATCATGTGAAACGGGTGCAGCCACGAATATCATTTTTGGACTGGCACTCGGCTATCAGAGTGCCGTGGGCCCTTATCTCGCCATTGGTCTCGCCATCTATATCCCGTGGATGTTAGCCGGTATGTACGGGGTGGCCATTGCCTCTCTTGGGATGTTGGGGACACTTGTCATTGCACTCACGATTGATGCCTATGGACCGGTTTCTGATAATGCCGGGGGTATCGCTGAAATGGCCGGTATGCCCGAACATGTTCGTAAACGGACGGATGTGTTGGATGCTGCCGGAAATACTACTGCCGCCATCGGGAAGGGCTTTGCCATCGGTGCAGCTATCCTGACGTCATTGGCCCTGTTTGCGGCGTTCCTTACCAGGGCGGATTTACTGCTGAAGGAACAACATGGCCAGGATTATGATCTGTTAGGCAGTATTAATTTGCTGGATCCCCTAGTGTTTACCGGGTTGTTTATCGGTGCGGTGTTGCCTGCCTATTTTTCCGCTATGACGATGAAATCGGTGGGGTCGGCGGCTTATAAGATGATTGAAGAAGTCCGACGTCAGTTCCGCACCATTCCCGGCCTCATGGAAGGAAAGGCCGAGGCTGATTATGAGCAATGTGTCGCGATTTCAACTCAAGCTGCCCTGAAAGAAATGATTGCACCAGGCATTCTGATCATGGGAACGCCGTTGATCACTGGATTCCTGTTTGGCATTCAAGCGGTGGCTGGGGTGCTCGCCGGATCCCTTGTCGCCGGTGGGGTCATCGCCATCTCCTCATCGAATAGTGGTGGGGCTTGGGATAATGCAAAGAAATATATTGAGGCTGGAAATCTTGGGGGGAAGGGTACGGACACCCATAAGGCCGCAGTCGTTGGTGATACCGTGGGTGATCCCCTGAAAGACACCTCAGGGCCCTCGTTAAATATCCTGATCAAACTTTCAGCTATTCTGTCATTGGTGTTTGTGCCCTTTTTCGTTCAGTACGGGGGGCTCTTGATAAAGTAATTTCCACAGATCAGGGGGCCGCCCAACAGGACCGGATCTCCCCTTTGTGTTGTTGGGCCGAATGCTGCTCTCCTTGTTATAATGGTTGATGTAGATGATGGTGTTTCCATTTTAAGTTATATCGCGAAACTGACCTTGCCTTTGTAGGGTGTCTTCATTTTTATCTTGATGTTGTGTTTGTCATTATTCCATTCCTTGTACAGTTTTTATCTCTCTCTTCATCCCCTTTTTCTTTCCTTTGCGGTGGTTGACCAAGATGGTCATTCCATCGGTTTTTCCCCTCTTTTTTTGGCCTCATTTCAACAAAGATTAATGTATTAAAATTTTAAGGGCGAGATCTCTGTTTTGATGATACTGAGAGTCGCAATGAGGCACTCCCGTTGTTCTCATTCGTTGTTCCGGTACTTTTAGAATTTCAGGGACGACGCTTTCAGAGGGACACGGCGATCTCTCTCCATTGGCATATGTCCTGCCAAGGTCCGGTAGGCGGGTTTCTAACTGACTGTGATGGCGGGCGGAAAAGGAGTCACCCGGTATGGAGCCACCCAAACAACCAGGAGATGTTTCTTTTCAGAGGAAGACAAAATCTGAGGCGGTTTCCTCCACAGATGTGGATCTGTTGTTACAGGTGATCTCCCAGGATCTTCCTGCCTCACTGACAACTATCCAGGACGCCTGTCAGACACTCACCATGGCATGCAGTTGGCTGGATGCATTGTTTGAGGAGGAGGTGCTGTCCCATTATGCGCGGGAGCCACTCGGTGCTCTCCCCACAAAAGATATTCCCGAGGCCGTACAACGTATTCAGGGTGAGGTGGATCATGTGCGTGGTATCACGTCGGGACTTCTTCAGTTTATCCGGCTTGGGCAGATTGGCCTTCGGTGGGAGGGCCTGGACGTGAATCACCTTGTGATGGGAATCGTGACTTCGATGGAGAGAAAACTCAAGAGCAGGGAAGTTCTTGTGCGGATTGAGGATCTTCCGGATTGTATGGGGGATATGGTGTTAGTGACTCAAGTTTTTTCGATTTTGATTGATAATGCCCAGAAATATCTCGATCCTGCACGTCCGGGAGAAATTATTATCTCCGGTAAAACGAGGCATGGTTGGTCGGTCTATTCTGTTGGGGATAACGGAACCGGGATTGCGGGAGACCATCATGCCGGAATTTTTGAGGCATTCTCCCATCCTGCCGTGGAGCCGGGTAGTCGTCAGGGGGTGGGGTTGGCCATTGTGCGTCGCATCATAGACCGGCATCAAGGAAACATTGAAGTCGATTCAATTCCGGGGCAAGGCTCGACCTTTCGGGTGTATTTTCCTCGGGCAATTATTGTCGAGGAGGGAGAAGGGAAAGAAAAATGAATCGAAGAAAATGAAGACGTGTTTTTCCCAGCACTCAGTCAGCCACTTAGGCAGAGGCCCTGGCCTGCTTCAAATGATTTTCTGAGGTTGTTGTTAGTTGCGGTGTGTCTGAAATCTTCTTGCAGTACTCCGGGAATCGAAAGATTTTTGCGGAGGTTTGCATATAACATTCCCTTGGAGTTTGCTTGTAATAGACAGAAAGGTCCTCTGAGCTGAACGTGGTGGTGAATGGCAGTGGAAGGACGATCTCTAAAGAAAGTTGAGAAGATATCGAGAAATGAAGCACGAAAGGGATATTGGCCAAAAGTCGAAACTGACCTCTCGGTCATGGCGGATTGAAGTGACCTCCATCGAAAAATTTCTTATCGATGGCGGCGGGATTGGCCTAAGCGCCGGAGGCGTGGTTGGGTCGTTCTACTGTTTTTTTTAATCCTGCTGATTTTCATTTTATTTTTCCAACCCAAACCTCGCAAAATCCGACTCACATGGTCGGGGTGATACTTGACCCCGAAGCATTGGCGAATCATCCGGCCAATCAGGCGACAGGTCCAATGATCACTCCGCATCTTTGCGGCTTGTGGTCCGCGTTTGAGCATAAGAAGGAGATGTTGGCGTTGTTTGGGCGAAAGGCGGGATGGACGACCGGTATGGGGTTTAGACTTTAAGGCATTTTTCCCCCCTTGTTCGAGTGCATCTTTCCATCGTTTGACGGACGAGGGGGCTGCCCCGATCGTTCGTGCGACCTCGCGAATGCCTCGGCCTCTGGCCAACAGACTGGCAGCTAATCGGCGTCTCGACTCTAGTTTTGCTGCACTACCCTTTGGTCTCATAAATCCACTTCTCGGATTTCTCCATACAACTCTTGAGGATAAATGTGCACCACTGGTTAAAAGATCAAAAGAAGGGTTCAGGAAAAACGCGGATGTAATGATCGCGCAATTTTCCCAAGTCGAAGCATAGGGAAATCACCCTCCGTATGGTAATTAAGGAGTGGGGCAGAAACTGGTCAGCGGAAAGAGGCGGGGATTCCGATATCGCGACTATGGGCGAGATAGGCGCCTGCATCGGTCATTTCTTTGAGGACATTCGGGGAGACCTCCTGTTGGAGGTCGCTCCCTTTTGTGGCATCAGTGAGCAAGACGACTCGAAGCCCGCGTTGACAGCCATCGAGAACCGTGTGCTTGACGCAGTGTTCGGTCGGTAGTCCCAGGACATAGATTGTTTGGACGTTGAGATCTTCCAGTCGGTCGGCCAGACTCGTACCGTCAAAGCCGGATCTCGAATCTTTCTTCGGGTCGGTTCCTTTAGAAATGACCATCATCCCGGGAGGAAGGACCAAGTCGGAATGAAATTGAGCTCCGCGTGACCCTTGAACTCCGTGGACCGGCCAAGGCCCGTGTTGTTCGGTGAAGGAGCTGTGATTAGCGGGGTGCCAATCTCTGGTTGCCAGTATGGGCCAGCCTTGCCGGCTAAAGTGCTTGATGTAGGCGTTGATGAGAGGAATAAGGCTGTTTGCCTCGGGAACGGCCAGTGCTCCACCCGGAAAGAAGTCATTTTGTAAGTCGACTAAAAGGAGCGCGGAATGCTGATCGGGTTGGGGAGCGGCCGAGGTCTGAAAAGGTGAAGAATCCGATGAAGAGGAATGCTTGGAAAGCTTCATGTTCGTTATGCCACAATTTCTGTCCCGATACCTTTATCGGTGAAAATCTCGAGTAACACCGCATGAGGCACCCGTCCATCAATAATGTGCGCCTTACGGACACCACCCTGAAGGGCGGTCAAACAGGCATGAACTTTGGGGAGCATGCCTGCACTGATGACCTGCTTTTTGACCATGCGTTCCATGTCTTTTCTGGAGAGGGTAGAGACGTGCCGATTATTGGCATCACGAATGCCTTTGACATCGCTTAAGACCAGTAATTTTTCGGCTTGAACCGCTGCAGCTACGCTGCCGGCTACCAGATCGGCATTGATGTTGTGCGTTTCCCATTTGGCGTCGACCCCAATTGGCGCAATGACCGGAATGAAATTCGCCTCTTGGAGTGTATGGAGTAAGGTGGTGTCGACATGGCTGACCTGGCCGACGAAGCCGTAGTCTTCAGGGTGCAGCACATCGGTTGATCCGCTGTAGGTGTGAATCAGGCTCTTGGGATTAAATGGTTTCGTGGTCAGGAGGCGACCATCCTTGCCGGTGAGTCCGACGGCTTTGGCACCATGCTGGTTCAGCAACGACACGATTTCTTTATTAATTTTTCCACCGAGGACCATTTCCACGACTTCCATAGTTGGCTTATCCGTGACTCGAACTCCATGCAGGAATTTTGCCTCAATGCCGAATTTATCCAGTATCTTGTTTATTTGTGGTCCACCGCCATGAACGATAATCGGTTGCAACCCGACATATTTTAATAAGACCACATCTTCGGCGAAGCCTTCCTTGAGTTCTTCATGGACCATTGCGCTCCCTCCGTATTTGATGACCACGGTTTTTCCAGCCAGGGTCCGAATATAGGGAAGCGCTTCAATCAGGATGTCCGCTTTTTTAATCAGTTTGTTCATGCAACCTACTCAAAAGCTCCAGGGTTTAGGGGGAAATGGGAAAGGCGAAAGGGAAATATGACCATAGTAACAGAAGTGTGGATTTTAAAGAATGTACCGGCTGAGGTCTTCATCCTTTACAATACTTTGAAGGTGATCCCGCACATACTGCGCGTTGATCACGACCTCTTTTTCCTGAAGATCTTGCGCTTCAAACGAGACATCTTCCAATAACCGTTCCACGATGGTGAAGAGCCGTCGTGCGCCGATGTTTTCGGTTCGGTCATTCACCTGCACAGCGGTCGCCGCAATTTCTTCGATCCCGTCTGTGGTAAATTCCAACGCGATCCCTTCGGTGCTCAGTAACGCGTGATATTGTTTGACCAGGGCATTTTTGGGCTCGGTTAAAATGCGGATGAGGTCATCCTTCGTGAGGGGCTCCAGTTCTACACGGATAGGGAACCGGCCTTGTAATTCCGGAATTAAGTCCGAGGGCTTGGCCACGTGAAATGCTCCCGCGGCAATAAACAAAATATGATCGGTTTTGACCGGCCCGTGCTTGGTGTTGACCGTCGACCCTTCTACGATCGGGAGGAGGTCCCGCTGCACGCCTTCCCGGGAAATGTCGGGGCCTGTGTGTTTCTCCCGTCCGGCAATTTTATCAATCTCGTCCAGGAAGACGATGCCAGATTGTTCCGTGCGGGTAATGGCCTCCTTGGTGACTTCTTCCATGTCAATAAGTTTTTGCGCTTCTTCCTGGGCCATGAATTTCAAGGCTTCTGAGACTTTCATCCGCCGATTTTTCTTTTTTCCCGGCATTATGCCGCCGAGCATATCCCGAAGGTTGTGCTCAAGATCTTCCATTCCCCCAATATTTGAAATGATTCCGACCGGAAGTCCTCCTCGTTCTTTAATTTCTATTTCCACCATTCGATTATCCAATTTGCCCTCGCGAAGTTGGAGCCGCAGTTTTGAGCGGGTGGAGTCCTGTTGATCCTGTTTTTGTTGTGTAGAAGGGGCTGCTGACTCCTCAGTGGTCTCAAACGAGGGGCTCGACGGCGAGGGCGGAAGCAGCATATCTAAGACCCGCTCTTCGGCCATTTCTTCAGCCTTTTTTTGAACCTTTTCCAGATAAGCCGTCTTGACCATATTAATGGATAGATCGGTGAGGTCACGAATCAGAGATTCCACGTCCCTGCCGACGTACCCTACCTCGGTAAATTTGGAAGCCTCAACTTTAATGAATGGCGCATCTGCTAATTTTGAAACTCGTCGGGAAATTTCTGTTTTCCCCACCCCTGTAGGGCCAATCATGATGATATTTTTCGGGACGATTTCATCCCGGAGTTCCGGGCTGAGCTGTTGGCGCCGCCAGCGGTTTCGTAAGGCGATCGCGACCATACGCTTGGCGTCCCGTTGTCCAATGACGTAGCGGTCTAACTCCTCTACGATTTGGCGTGGGGTGAGGGAGTCCAGATTTTTGGGTGTTGGTGAGGTTCCTTGTTCCATACGTTATGACGATAACTCCTCGATAACAATGTGATGGTTGGTATAAATGTCGATTCCGGCCGCGATTTGCATGCTTTGTTCGACAACCTGTGACGGTTGGAGTTGGGTGTGAGCCAGGAGGGCACGAGCAGCTGATAACGCGTATGGTCCTCCTGATCCAATGGCCAAAATCCCGTCTTCCGGTTCGACCACATCACCTGTGCCGGTAATAAGAAATGAATGCTCGCGGTCGGCCACCGCTAACAGTGCTTCTAATCGTCGAAGGACCCGGTCGGTTCGCCAATCCTTCGCCAGTTCAACGGCGGCTCGGGTCAGATTCCCTCGATATTCTTCCAGCTTTGCGTCAAATTTTTCAAATAAGGTAAACGCATCCGCGGTGGCCCCGGCAAAGCCAGTCAGTACCTTGTCTTGATGCATTTTCCGGAGTTTCTTGGCGTTACTCTTCATAATGGTGCTGCCGACGGTGACTTGGCCATCACAGCCCATAGCCACTGTAGGCCCCTTGCGTACGCACAAAATCGTCGTGGATCGAATCTTCATTGTTTCAGAGGGTCTCCTTCTGGGGGTATGGAGTGAGAAGAGCCGGATCGGGGGTGTGCCCGGTCATAAACGGCCATGAGTTGATCAGTTGCCACATGGGTGTATTTTTGGGTTGTGGCGAGCGAGGCATGGCCCAAGAGTTCCTGGATGGCCCGCAGGTCCGCTCCTTCATCAAGGAGGTGGGTGGCAAAGGAATGGCGCAGGGTATGGGGAGTGACCGTCTTAGTGAAACGGTGTTCGGTCTCTTGCTTCATCATGCGTTCCACGCTTCGAGCGGTCAACCGTCCTCCTCGGGCATTGAGAAAAAGAGGTTGCGATCCTGAGTAAGGCACCCGTGGGGCCGGTGTTCCGGTTTGTACAATCTTGTTCTTGTGGGGCGGATGACGTTGATATTCCAAGATGGCATCAGCAGCGACTGTGCCAATAGGCACCATCCGCTCTTTTTTCCCTTTTCCCCGCAGTCGGATCGATCGGGTTTCTAGATCCACATCCGCCCAATTTAACCCGACTAATTCTGATACCCGAGCCCCGCTTGCATACAAAGTTTCTAGAATGGCGTGGTTTCTCAATTCAATCCATTGCCGGGATGCTGACGAGTCTAATAGGGTGTTGGCTTCGTCTTTGGTGAGGACGGTGGGAAGACGTGTCCCATGTCGAGGCGAACGAACCGTGGATGCTGGATTACGCGAAATCCGTCCGTCTTCAACTAAAAAACGAAAAAAGCTTTTGAGGCATGCCAGTTTTCTGGCAAGGGATGTTTTTTTTAACCCTTGATCGCTGAGGCTCTTGAGATAGGATCGAATATGGAGTGAGTCAATGACACCAGGCTCTGAAAAATCGTTCCCGGAAAGGGTGTGTCGAATGTGCGCCATGAATTGCTTGAGGTCGGACTGATAACTTCGGCGTGTTTCAGGCGAAACTCCCCGTTCCAATTGAAGGTACATTACGAAAGCTCGGATTGCGTCATCCATGCTTTGAAATGGGTAGTGGCCCGTTCTTGGATGAGTTGTCGTTTTTTCTGTTTGTCTCGCACCGGTGTATCAAGTGGCGGGTATAGCCCAAAGTTTGAGTTAATTGGTTGAAAGTACTTTGGCTCACAAGTCGTAATGTAATGGAGCAGTGCTCCATGGGCGGTAGAGGGCGGTGGGGTGACCGGAGCACGCCCTGATAGGATGCGAGCGGCATTGATTCCGGCTATCCCTCCACTGGCCGCAGCTTCCACATAACCTTCTACCCCAACCAATTGTCCGGCAAAAAAGATGCGTGGCTGTTTTTTCACCTGCAAGGTGTTTTGTAAGAGGATTGGTGCATTAATATACGTATTTCGATGGATGCTTCCACATCGTAAAAATTCAGCCTGCTCCAAGCCAGGGATCATTCTGAAGATTCGGCGTTGTTCCGGGTAGGTGAGTTTGGTTTGAAACCCTACCAGATTATAGCAGGATCCATGAGCGTTTTCTGGACGTAATTGTAACACAGCATAGGGCCGTTGGCCGGTTTTGGGATCAATTAACCCCACAGGCTTGAGGGGACCAAACAATAGGGTTTGGCGACCACGGTCGGCCATGACCTCAATCGGGAGACACCCTTCAAAATACGGCACGTTCTCGAAGGACTTTGGCTGGACGCGTTCAGCTTCGATCAACGCGTTAAAGAAGGCGTTGTAAGTTTCTTCATCCATAGGACAATTCACGTAATCCGCCGTTCCCTTTTCATATCGTGATGCCATAAACGTCCGGTCTGTGTTGAGTGAATCCGCATCCACGATTGGTGAGATGGCGTCGAAGAAAAAAAGGTTTTTCGATTGGGTGAACTGGATGATTGCCTCAGACAGTTTCGGTGAGGTCAAGGGGCCGGTGGCAATTATGCACAGCGCATCCTCGGGAATTTCATGAATCTCTTCTCGAAGAATTTTGATATTCGGGTGTTCGGCTAATGCCCGGGTCACCTTGGAGGCAAATTGGTCTCTATCCACCGCTAATGCCGTTCCTGCAGGGATCCGCACCTCGTCGGCAACTCGGATGATCAAGGAGTGCAATTGCCGCATTTCCTCTTTCAACATTCCAGGAGCACTGAGAGGATCATTCGACCCCAAAGAGTTTGAGCAGACAATCTCGGCCAGATGTTCCGTCTTATGTGCGGCTGTTTCTTCCTTAGGCCGCATTTCATACAGGGTCACTCTGGCTCCAGAGTTGGCCGCCTGCCAAGCCGCTTCCGATCCGGCCAGGCCGCCTCCGATAATAACAAGGTCTGTTCTCATGATTGTGTGAGAGTGATAGTGGCCAAAGCCGCTGAGAAAGTATTAAGGAACGAATTCTAAGAATTGCCGGAAAAAGGTGTCAACCTTCACACGAGTCACACCGACCCGTCAAGGCTTGAATGACACGTTGATGAATGTCTGGAGTACTTCCGACCAACCCATGAAGATTGCGAAAATTATTGACTCCATATTGGATGGGTTTCCCGTGGATATCGGTAAAACACCCGCCGGCTCCTCGCAAAATGGCTTCGGGCGCACAGGCATCCCATGCCTTGGTATACGGACTCGGTTCAAGGTAGAGGTCAGCTTTTCCTTGGGCAATCTGGCCAATTTTCAGTCCCACGCTTCCTAACGGTTGTTCATTATGGATGGGCAATGATTGTTGAATGATAGAAAGAACGGGGGATCGATGGGATCGAGAGGTGACTAGCGAAATGTTAGTGAGGCTTTGGGATACGAGAGCTGAGAGTTTTTGGCGGGCCCCATTGTGTTCCATCCAGGCTGTCTGATCCGTCAGGCCGGCATAGAGGTGGTCACGGGTAGGCCAGTAGACAACGCCAAGTTTGCTGCGAGCATCAATAGTCAGTCCGATCATGATAGAAAACTCCCCGTTGCGTGCAATAAACTCTTTCGTTCCATCCAGGGGGTCTATGTACCAGACTCGGCCTGTCGTCAAAGATTTGGAGGGGAGGGGGCTTTCCTCCGCCACAATGGAATCCTGTGGGAAATGGGTGCGTAATTCATCTACGATAAGGGCATTGGCTTGTTGGTCGGCCTTGGTGACGGGATCGTCGATGCCTTTGTACATGACCGCAAAATCATGTTGATAGATATTCATGATAACCTGCCCTGCCCTCCGGGCCAGGTGAGAGGCGATTTCAAGTTCATGAGAAAAATCTGGCATTGCTTTCTCCAGTGAAAGAAGGGATTCAGGAAACCGATAAGATTAAGAGGAGATTAAGAGGAGTAGAGAGAAATAAGAATTTTTCTCCCACCCGCTGCCTGAAAAAATTATGCTGCCTATTGCCATTATTCTGTTGATATTAATCATGATTTTCATGGCGACGTATTTGCCAAAATTGCGTCGCGTTCTGGGGATGGTCCTGATGGTCATGTTTGGAGTTATCGGGTTCATTATTTGGCAGGATACTCAGGAACGGGAGTTGGAATTTCAGCGGATTCCTCCCAGCCAGACCCAACTTTCTCACATGGAGGTTCGACCCGGACTGAACTCCCGGTCGTTTGTGCTGACCGGGAGGCTTGAAAATTCAGATCAAATCTTTACCATACTATCAGTAACTATCCAGGCTACGATTGAGGACTGCCATGTGAAAGAATGCGAAATCGTTGGGCAAGAGGCCGCAGAGATCTCTTTGGAAATTCCTCCGAACCAGGCGAGAGATTTTTCTCTAACCATACCTTTTCCCACGATTCCAAAAATAATTGGAGAAGCGAGGTGGCAGTATGCTATTTTGGAAGTCAGAGCCAGATAGCCAGGATTTGCCTGCCGTCGGTTTTCTCTCTCCTCCTTTTTCGTACTGGATCTTTTCTTTTTCAAACCAATGAACGAGTTGACAGTCATGGGACTCTCAGGACTCTCACCCCTAAAAAATCTATTTTCCCGTCTGATATCAACAATATTCAAATTGACAATATTTATAGCGCCTTCTTATACTAGGCTAGGTTATTTAGGAAAATTTTGATTAATAGGGCAAAAGACTCATAGATATATTCTCAAAAAGTCCAATATTTTGGACAGGTGGGTCTTTTTCGATCTTGAGATTTGTTTATTCCCTTCTTACAGTAAGAAGGTGAAGCGGTTAGTATTTGTCCAATTTTTTTTAATGGAGACATGAGGGTAAGATGACAACTTCTTATAGGGTAATGCCAGGCCCCGAACATTTTTTGCCACCGTCTGCGGCCTCAATGGGGATTAGGCTTCCCGATCCAGGACAAGGGCATATCCATGGTAGCATTGTTTCCGAAGAGGAAGCATTGGAGGAGGCGGCCAGGCAGTTTCTTTCGGCAAAGGTGCCCACCATCTTTCCTGGACCATTGGTTTTGTGGGCATGGAATGACAAGGCCGCCAAAAAGGCCAAAGCAATCCGTCATTTGTATGAAACCATCAAAGAATGCGTGGATTCCTCTTGCCAACATGCCATGTTGATTCCAATGCCGGACTATAGACCGAAATATCCTAAAATTAATCCTGAAATCGAAATAAATCCAAACCACCCAAATTTGACTATCTGGCATAACAAAATTGATGCCTGCATGTTTGTGGGCGTTCATTGCCATCAGGCCAATCTTTCTCTCAAGATTATTCGTGGTGGGACGAACTGCTACACCATTGCCATGTGTGCTCAAGCTGGTCATGAAGATGCGATGGTATCCGTTCGTGATGCGACAGCCGATAAGATAATCAGATTGGCGGATTGGGTGAAGAAATTGAAGGGATCTGTCGCCCCTCCAGCGAAAAATTCAGTGTAATTGTTCTGAGTTTTCATCATACATACAAAGAGATGGGAGATGAATGACCTGTTTTGAGAAACTTTCATCTATGAATTTTGATATTGTCGTTTAAGAAAATCGGAAGTCTTTCACCCTGAAGCAGACAAAGGAGGTCAAAATCATGGCCGCTCAAGCTTCTTTCATAGGACAAAAAAACAAAAAAGAGCAGGTGTATACCGATCCTTGGCACATGATGAATGAGGCGCCAAGAACACCGTCTTTCTTTACAGGGAGTGAAGTCATAAAGGAAGCCGTACGGCGTGCCTCCTGTGACATAATGGTCGCGTATCCCATTACCCCTCAAAGTGAAGCTGCTGCCTTGTGCGGGGAGCTCTTTGCCGAAGGCTATATTGGTGATTACTTCCGAGGGGAAAGCGAATTTGCCGTCATGTCTCAATGCGCAGGAGCCGCTTTTGGTGGCGCCAGAGTATTTACCACTACGGCCGGACCAGGCACCATGCGTGCTATGGAAAACTTTCCTATGTGGGCTGGAGCACGGTTACCTATTCAGATGATTGTGACCTGTCGGGGTATCAACTCTCCCCTTTCCATTCAGCCGGATACTCTAGAAATTTCATATTTAATGCAAACGGGCATGCTGGTGTGGCATGCGGAGACCGCCCAAGATTTTTATGACTGGATCCTCAAGGGCTACATGGTATCGGAAGAACCTGATGTCCATTTGCCACTGGCCTTGTGCTGCGATGGCTTTTTTGTGACCCATACGAAAGATATGGTAGATCTGACTCCCGTGGACATGTGCTTACCACCGTACGATCCCTATCGGTCACCGGTTCCGTGTATGGATATGGAATGTCCTCCTGTTCGCATGATGCGAGATCCTTTTGTAATGAAAAGTAACTATATTAGTTATGCTACCCATGCGAGCTGGCAGCAGGAAGTATGGGCCGCTGTTGAGCGGTCGAGGAAGCACACCATCCGTTGGATGGATGGCTTAATCGACACCGAAAATACGGATGCTGAAGTGATTGTGGTGGCCTCTGGAACCGCGGTTTCGCAAAGCCGGGAAGCCATCGCGATATTGGAAGAGGAAGGGATTAGGGTCGGTCTGGTGAAGGTTAAAACCTTGCGGCCATGGCCTGGAGAGGAGATCAGGGAGGCCACCAAGCATGCCAAGCACATTATTGTTCCTGAATTTAATGTTATTGGATGGTTAGCCCGTGAAGTGAGCGCAACGGTTCCGAATAATGAACGGGTTCATGCGGGTCCCCATGTGTGTGGCGGAATGACTATGCCGCCTGAAATCATCGCCGCAGAAATCAAAACTGTATTAGGAGTCAAGGCACCCTCGTTGGCTGGGCGTGGGGGTTGATGCAACAACGGTAAGCACCCGGTGAAAGTATGGCTTTCAAGCAGATCACGATTATAAGGAGAAACTCATGAGTAAAGAACGAATAAAAATCGCAGAGGAGTTGTTTGACATCATGCCCGCTGAGTACCAGGATCTGGTTAAACGGGCGACGTATGGTAATGAACAACGAGGATGGAAAGATATCGGTAACGCCAAGGAACTCATTGAAGAGCACTCTCTTTGCGCCGGATGTCCGGAGTCCATGGCATTTCGCTATATCCTCGCCTCTTTGCCGAATCCAGAGGATACTGTCATGGTGGGCTCAACCGGATGTACCAGCTTGGTATTTCCACATGTGGCGGTCCACAATATTCATTCATTGTTCGGCAATCAAAATGCTATTGCGTCAGGGTTAAAACGGGCCTTGACGGTTCGTTTTCCTGATCGTCATAAAGATGTCGTGGTGTTAGCAGGAGACGGGGCTACGGTGGATATTGGTTTAGACATGACCTTGCAGGCCTGGTTCCGCCAGGAAAAATTTACCACCATTTGTTTCGATAACGAGCTGTATGCCAATACAGGTGGTCAAGAGAGTGGGCTTATGCAAAAGGGTTTTGTTGCCAAGATGGCCCCGGTAGGCAAAACCTTTGAAAAAGTCCGCCTTCCAGAAATTGCCAGGGAGTCCGGCTGCCACTATGTGGTGAATTGCACGGTCAGCAAACCAAATCTCATTGAAAAAGTGATTAAAAATGCTGTGCACATTGCGCGGGAAATTGGACCGACTTACCTCCAGTTGTATACGCCCTGCATCCTGGAAATTGGGAAAAACAGTATGGAAGGTTTGCAGGAAATGCGTGATTCTGAAAAGCCAACGGAACGGTTTGCCTATAAAGAGTATGTAAGCGAACCGGCTAAGGAATTATTGGCCGAATTGGCTGCGAAGGAAAAAGAACGAAAAGCTGAAGCCAAAAAGCAACTCGCCGGCCAAACGGCATAAACGTAGAGACAGGTGAGAGGAGCTAATCCATGATTATACGTCGAATCAATATCCGAATGTCAGGTCTGGGAGGGCAGGGTGCCGTGACTGCGGCTCATGTCATGGCTATGGCGGCATCCAAAGATGGGAAGTTTGCTATTTCAAACCCATTCTTTGGAGCGGAAAAACGCATGGCGCCAGCCGAGAGTTACTGTCGAATAGGACTGAGGAAAATTTACGATCGGGGCGAGCTTGTGTTCCCTGATGTGATTCAAGTATTTCACCCTCAGGTCATTACGATGGGTAAGAGTTACACGATGCCATTTTATTCAGGGATTAAAGAGGGTGGGCTTGTGATCATCAATACTGACATGCCTCTCTTGTCCGATGAAGACGTGAAACGACTCAAAGACCTGAATGTAGCGGTCTTTAATATACCAGGGACGAATATTGCCTTAGAAATTGCCGGGACTGAATTGGCGACAAACATGACCATGATTGGTTCGGTAGCCGGAATCACGAAGTGTGTATCCATGAATGGATTGGACCTGGCTTTACAGGAACGCTTCGGGAAAAAATTCGTGGCCTCCGGTGGTACGGCAACCCTGGACGAGGCCATCAAGAAGAAGTTTGCGAAAAAAGAAATGTTGTTAAAAAAGAATCTCGATACGGTAGCCCGATCCTATGAAATAGCAGCCGAATGGGCCGAGAAAAATCACGTGGAATTGATGGTCGGAGAAGCCACGGCCGCATAAATACCGAGAACCTCAGCGAAGGAAAGAGATAGATAGATGTATAATGTTGCCCAAGTGACAGATGAGAAATGTGTGGCGAAAAAAGGCTGTCGGCTCTGTATCATGTATTGTCCGGAAGCCAATTGTCTGGATCTTAATTCGGACAAAATGATAGCCGAAGTGCATATAGAGCGGTGCAAGGGTTGTGAGCTGTGTAAAGTCGTATGTGACGCCGCTAAACACGAAGCGATTGAAATGGTCGCCGTAAATTCAGATGGGACCTTAATGGATAAGGCTGGAGAAGCTGCGGAGTTGGGTCAAGCCTATCAGGGATAATTCAAAAAGACGAAAAGCCCTACGATCTCCGTATTGTGATTGGTCGTAGGGCTTTTTTATTTGTTTGCCGAACCGTCATCCATTAATGGATGCACAGGATGTAGGGGTAAGATTAAATGAGTACCGATTTAAATCAACAAGTGCGGACGTTGACGGAACAGATGGAAAATTTTCATCATGCGTTAGAAACCAAAGCACGAGAGATTGAAATCAGTGGGGGAGATCAGGAAGTTGTCGGTAAACTTATCAAAGGTACCGATGCGATGAAAGACAGCGCCAATATATATTTATCCTGGGCCCGCCACTATGTGAAGTTATCCGAGGGTGGTGCGTCGGAGGCGGATGAGGGTGAAGAGGATTCTGCCGATTTTCAGTTCTAATTTATAAAAATCCCTTAAAAGGGTTCATCGGTTCTTGAAGAAATCCTGCGGTCACGCTATGATCACCTTTCAGAAGAGAATATTCGCAATAAATAAATATTCGTTCCTCGGTAGCTCAGTTGGTAGAGCGTTCGGCTGTTAACCGAATGGTCGCAGGTTCGAGTCCTGCCCGAGGAGCCAACTTCCATGGGCTCCATGATTAGACCGCCATTTGTGTATCGCGTGTTTTGCTTGGCACCTCCCTCCCGTATTCTAACCCTGCTTTGCTGACCAGTCTTAATTCGGAATCCCATCAGTGGTGTAGGGGGCAGAACGTCATCCCCATCCTGGCGCTGCATAGACAAGCTTGGCTATCAACCCATTGTAGGAGTCTGTGAATCAGTGAAAATTTCATTGGTCTACATGAGTCGGTTTCCAGACTTGACCAAAAGGGATCTAACGGAATGGTAGTGTTGATACCTCCGAAGAGGGAAATCTCCTAGATTTTTGCAGCGGCAAGAAGATCTGAGAGTCCATGTCGGTCCAGCATACCTTTGATTTTTGGTGAAATCCCAACGAAGCTCCCCTGACTAACCTTTGCTTTGAGATCTAAACAGGTCATAGCAATTTGGCCTAATCCAGAATTACCAATCAACGCCACAAGATTGAGATCCAGCGCCATTTGAGTGTAGCCACCCGATAGGATCTCAATGATATTGGAAACCTTAAAAGCTTCCTTGATCGTTGCTATTGGTTAGCCATTTTCCAGGGACAAGAGACCTTTTACGACGCTCCAGTAACTACCTCGCAGACGCGGCCATTCCGACTTGAGCCATGGTGTAAAGGCATCTGGCTTTTCAACGAGCTCTCGGTCGAGCGACTGTGCGCAGATCATCCGCCAGGCCCCCACCTCGAACTCATTTATCTTCGGCTCTCCGGCTAAGAGACCGGCGTAGACATAGCAAAGTTCGTGCTCTGAACCACGTCCATCGTAGCGGGCACGATATTCGAACTTGAAGAGAAAGTGCAGGCACGAATCGAGGCCTAATTCCTCACGAACGCGTTTTTCGGCGGCGTCGAGGGTGTTCTCATGCGGGCGCGGATGGCTACAGCAGCTGTTTGACCAGAAATCCCCCCAAAGGCGCTTGTGGTGGCTGCGTTTTTGCAAAAGAAGCCTTCCACTTTGGTCAAAGAGGAACACGGAGAAGGCACGGTGCAATTGGCCGTCGCCATCATGACAGGCCTCTTTCTCCTGAAAGCCGATGACTTCATCGTTTTTATCGACAAGTATTAACATGTCTGATTGGGAAAATGTCATTTGTCTTGGTCCAACTTCCTTGACGTTCATGTGGTATCCGTTATTTCCCATTTCCAAATGAGTTTAGTGTCGATTCTCCTCATGAGCTTAGACAATTGCAAGGCATTCCACAACAATACAATTAGATTCACACCGACTGCTCTATGAAAGAATTTAGCCGTAGTCAACGCTAACACACTTCATATACTGGTGGTGTGCAGAATATTGCTATGTCCCTTAAAAGATCAGACCGATACTGAACGATCCGATATACCAGTCGGTCGTTTTGTACTTACCATTGATGGTGGGGCTAATTTCATTTCCAGCGATCGTGCGGGACTCCCAGGGAGCCCATTGAAACGCAAGATCCAAAACAATGGCTTCCAAGTAGCCCGAGGCAGGGTTGGGATCTCCGCAACTGATGAACCCCAGGAAGTGTGACCCCCGTTTGCACCTCAATCCGAGCCCGGTCGCAAAGATGTTCCAATTGGAATCAGGAATGGCAGGGGTGTAAGTGCGAGCTGGGTTCGCATAATTAGAGCGTTGATAGCCTCCGCGGACCGAAATCTCCCAATTGGGGAGCGAGGTGAGCTTGAGCCATTTGTATTCGGTGCCGGCGCTGAACGTGAACGTGTTCTCCCAATTCGCGGGTTGTGAGATGTTTGGCCCGTTGGAAAGATGTATATCTAAACTCTTAAATTGACTCCATCCGACATAATCCACGTCAACTTCTACTTTCCAGGCTCGAGCCTTGTCCCGAATCGGCCATACTGCGAGCCCGGCGCTCAGAACCCATGGAAGTGGTAATTTCGTCTCGGCATTGTCCACCTTTTTGCCGTTCACGAGAAAATCTCCCTTCAGATGAAGCGTTGCCTGATGCCTATAAACTATTCCCAGATTCACGAGAGGTTCCCCCGCGTTATTTCGTAAGGGAGTCAAGAGTGCACTCACATTGAATCCGACGGCCGTATCGGTTCCATTGATTTCGGTCGCTTGAGTTTTTAGTTCAGCCTGTCCTTCACCAATGAATTTCGCAAATGTATAAATATCCATCCCGGCTCCGAGAGAAACCATGTCATGAATCTTATAAGCCAGGGTAGGTTTAATATCTAAGAGAGGGACGGTTGCTTCCGTTACGACGCTCGAAAACGGAGCGTCATCGGGCCATTTTGACCCGAGCCCGTATGGGGAGTTCAAACCGATTCCCACTACGAGAGGCCCGAGGGCCGTGTAGCCCAAGTCCTCAAGGTTTGCAGTCAAATAAATGTGACCTGGGGGCGGCATGACCACAGGTTGCCGGAGATCACCATCGACATGTTGGCCCGTTGGACTGGTATATTCGAATTTCCCGGTAATGAAATTTGCGCCAAAATAGGCCTGAACGCCTCTCACCTGGGTAAGACCTGCGGGATTGTAATAAGGCCGACGCATCATCAGCCTGGGCGATAAAGGCCTCCGCTTGACCAGCCGCGGCGGTGCCCTGGTATGGAAGTCGAAATCCCTCACCGTACGCAACCCCCTGCGCGGCCAAAAGAAGGGCACTTGCCAGAAAACCCGCGTAAGAGACGATTCTTTTAGGGTTTCGTGAGTGGGCTTTCACTTGGGCTCTTTCCTTTTTTCGGCTCCTCGGTCTCAAGGGTCGTTTTTCCAGGGCCAAGGGCAATTAGGAGGTTCGATCAATCATGTAATGAAGACTTTGCTGAATGAAGGCTTTGTCCTCGCTTTCCGGCAATTTTCACCGGTTTGATCGAGCAGGCGTGTATGCCTGGAGGCTCAGTGGATAGTGGTCGCCATGTACAAGAGTGTTGTCTTTATTGAAATATTTTTGCATGATGCCTCCATTTGAAATTTTGAAATGGGCTAATGCCAGAATTATTGTGTTTTTTTTTCGAAGTAGAGCTAATCCCTTCTCAATCCAAGGGAAGAATGACTCCCAGAAAATTTCCTGTCATGGTGATGTACAAACAAGCGATTAAAAATGTCCCACTCTTTTCCGAATTAACGGATCAGGAACTCAATCTGTTGACCGCTTCTGGGAGTCGTCAAAAGTTCCCTGACAAAAATGTCATATTCCAAGAAGGCGATTCAGGCGAAGTGTTGTTCATTATTTTGTCAGGCAAAGTTAAGGTGCTGTTAACCGGGAAAAACGGGCAGGAATTTATCCTCTCGCATTTAGGTCCAGGGAACTTCTTCGGTGAGATGGCCATCCTGGAATCGGCTCCTCGATCCGCATCAGTGATAACGGTGGAGCCGAGTGAATTTTTTTTATTGGGGCGGAAGGCATTGACGGAACTTTTAAGGCACCATCCAGACATTGCGATGAAAATTCTCAAAAACCTTTCCCAACGATTGCGAAAAGTCAGCGAACAAGTTCGCAGTCTCGTGATGTTTGATATGTATGGGCGTGTGGGTCGCTGTCTTCTTGATTTAGCAGAGTTTCAGGATGGAGTTCAGACTCATGGGAAACTATTGATATCCAATCGTCCATCCTTCCAGGAATTAGCCAACATGGTAGGATGCTCTAGGGAAACATTGAGTCGGACCCTTAAGGCTCTCAAAGAAAACGGAAGTCTTTCGGTTACCCGGAAGACGATTTATATCAATAGATTATGGGAATAAAACCCAACAATTTTGGTTTGGTGCTATTGATAGATTCAAAGGAAATACGGCGTTGACGAAGTGTGAGGAGAATCACACCAAGAATGTGATGAATATCACAGACAGGAGGCCTGGAATGGGATACATTAAACACTAGAAAAGATTCTCGGATTGTCTTTCCCATCGGAGAGGTGGTTACCCCCTAGGATTCCATGACTTGAACTTGCTCGCTCATCCCTGCATTTTTTGAATATGGCAGACTAGGAAGGCAAGGGTATGGATCATTGCTGTCATTCAAGGGATTTTTTGTGAACATTCGGGTATTGGGAGCCCATGGGTCTGATCTGCTCTTGAATGGACCGACCAGTCAGCATATTTGTCGGAGCGTAGGGTTTTTGGTTAATGAAGAACTGATGGTAGACGCTGGAACATTAGCTTCAGGACTTACCTTAGAGGAGCAAAAGCGGATCACCCATATTCTCCTTTCCCACTTGCATTTAGATCACGTCAAAGGCATTCCCCCACTTGTCGATAATATGTCCGGGCGGGTGGATCATCAAATCGTGGTGGCAAGTTTACCCTCGGTTTTAGTTGGACTTCAGAAGCATGTTTTTAACGATTTGGTATTTCCGAATTTCTTCCATCTACCAGAATCTCAATACTCCATGTTACGTGGCGAGAAGTTAGAGCCCAAACGGGAATGGCGCTTGCCTGGAAGAATTAGAGTAACCCCCATTCCCGTTAACCATACCGTCGAAACAGCAGGGTTTATTATTCAGGATGACGAGGTGGCCTGGATTTATAGTGGAGATACCTATGTGACGGAAAACCTTTGGCAAGAGGCGGCCCGAATACCAAACTTAAAAGGAGTCTTTATTGAGGTATCCTTTCCCGATTCAATGAAAGATATGGCCTCTCGAAGTAAACATCTCACGCCAACTCTTTTAGCCCACGAATATCGAAAAATCGGGAAACCTGATCTCCCCTTATATGTCTACCATATGAAGCCTACCGTACGAGACCAAATCATTGATGAAATAAGCCATCTGGACATCCCTCACGTCACGATATTGAAAGAGGGCCAGGAAGTGAAATTCTAGGAGCCTGTTGGACTTCGGGTGAATCGGCTGCAAAAGTGCCTAAGCGGTCCATATTTCCCCGCTTCCCTGGCCCATAGTCCCACTATGGGCCGGTAAAATCTTCAAAATCTGCTCTTGCTCAGCCACTGTCGGCAACCCAGACATGTATCTAAATAGATAAACTATGTATCCAAATGGATACTCTTCCGTTGTGCCTAAAATGGCCTAACAACAGTTGAAATGTTTTGAAAACGAAAATATCTGTTTTCAGCCAATTGGTTATCTTCAGGAAAATCCGTAAGGCCACCTAACATACGGATGGTATTGAAGTTGCCTCAATGACCACTAACGTGATCAAAATCACAAAAACCATGAGTCTCAATTATCTCCATGGCACGATCTCACAATCCATGAGAAAGACTTGTAGGTGTGGCGACATATTCAGAGAGAATAGCTGCGGCTCGTGTTTCTAAACACGCAATCGTCTCTTCTTATGAACCCGCTTCTCTGGATTTGGTTCTTTGCTGTCGCCAAGGAATTCATGACGAAAGGAATCGGATTCGGAGGTAGGTGAGGTAGGTAGAAGGTGCCATACACGGATGCTCCCTCCTCCTCACTAGTCTCAGATTTTATAAAACAGGATTCGTCAAGTTGTTGAGGCATAGGAACGATTCGATGACCCGTTGCGCAGAAATGTGAGAGAAGGAACATGCCCATGCAACAAGAAACCGTCATCTTTAACCGACAGATCATCCGTCTCTTTAAAGGTATTCTTAAAGCATGGGAACAATGGGTGGATGAAGTCGAAGATGTCAAAAACCACAAAGGGCGCGGTGTGGAGAGCAAAGATTTGACGGCACGAAATGTCAGAAAAAAAGAAGGAGATCCAAATGGCAGGACCCTGAACCTGTAACGAACTCTAACCTTCGTACGCTTTCTCCCCTCGCGTCATTCGACGCCTCGTGTCGTCTAAGCCTCCGAATTCAAGCCCCGGGATCATTGCTAGGAAAACTGAGAAAAAGAGGAGTGAAATACTGTATGGATATTCTTAACCCAAATTCCCCGGTTTCCGCTTACCAACAGATCGAAAGACGAGAACACAGAATCCGTCTTCTCCATACACTAAACATGGGTGAAATATGACCAAGCACGCGGGCCCTGTCTGTTCCCCCTGGCTCCTGTGCATCAGCTTCTTGGCTGTCGGGCTTACCACGCCGATCACATCGGCTGCGGAATGTAATCCGGTTGTGGCGACGGTCGTGTCCGTTCAGGGCAGAGTGGAGGTGCGCCGCGTGAATGTCGAGCAGTGGCAGCCGGTGAGTCTCCACGATATCTTCTGTGCCGGGGATCGCGTTCGGGTAGGTGACGGAAGCCGGGCGGATATCGCCCTCGCCAATCGAGCGGTACTCCGGTTGAATCAAAACACCACCATCACGCTGGGAGGAATTCAAAAAGAACAGACAGTTCCGGTCGTCCTCATTGAAAGTGCCACCGATGTTTTCATCCGTGCCATTCGCGCGATAGAGATAAGCACCTCATTTCTCAAGGCAGGTGCAGAGGAAACGGGAGGTTTGATTCGGATCAGAGACACTCAACCGGAAATCATCATCCTTGATGGAAAGGGTGTGGCGGCCAGGGATGAGAAAACGTTTTCTCTCACCGGGTGGGAATCGGTCGTTTCAGCAAGAGGACAAGCGCTGGTGTAACCACATGTTGTCATATCCGGTGATGGTCGTGAGGCTGAAGAAGGGAGTCAAGAGGATTGGCCGGTACACCAATGTTATTTGTTCATGGCTGTCTGCTTTGGAGATGCGTACTCTTGAAGAACTCGTTGAGGTGATCGAAGCTCTTTCCTATTCATCCATCGTCAAAGGAAAAAGGCAGCCAGAAGGGTGAGAGGCAATGGTATTTAACGTGGAAACAAACCATGCATTGACCGGCTGTATGAAATTTTATGAATCAGGTGGGTAGTCTGTATGGGATAGCTCACGAACCTTTATAGGAGATATATCTGTGGAATTAGAATGTAAATCCTCCTCGTTTCAGATGTCTGTTCCGGAACGCCGAAAAGAGCCTCGCCGGATAGAAGATCGACGATTGATACAGCGCAACCGGGAGTTGGAAGCGGCCTGCCGCATGACGGAAGTGCTTTTCCAGAATCTCCACACCGATGAGTTGGTTAAAAAAACACTTACTACTGCGCTGGAGGTTGTTGGAGCGGAGAGCGGATCCATTCTTCTAGCGAGTCAGGATTCCGAGGAACTCGTGTTCCGTCATTCCATTGGAGCCAGCCCGGTAGAAACCGGAACGGCGATTCCATGGGACAAGGGGATTGCCGGGGCCGTGTTTCATTCCGGACAGCCGATTGTGGTCCGGGATGCCAAACGGGATCAACGGCATTATAAAGCCATCGATGAGTTAACCGAGCACGTCACACGGGATATGATCGCTCTACCCTTAAAACGGTGGGAAGGAAAGCCTATCGGTGTGTTGGAAGTCCTGAATAAACGCGAATCGCTTCTTGATGAAGAAGACGTGGCCATCCTGACAATTGTGTCCGCCTTTGCCGCTAACTCGATTGAGCAATCCCGCCTGTATCGCGAAGCGAAGCTCGCCGTCATCGTGCGAATGTTGGGTGATGTCAGTCATGACATTAAGAATATGTTGATGCCGGTGTTATCAGGGGCCCAATTATTGGAGGATGAATTGGATGAGCAATTTCCTCATTGGATGGAAGTGAAGATGAAAGGGGCTGAGACCAGTTATGCCAATTGTCAGGAACTCACCAGGATGATTGTGAACAATGCCAGGCGGATACAACGGCGCGTGCGGGAAATTGCCGATGCGGTCAAAGGTGTCACAAGTCCACCCCACTTCGCCCCCTGCCAGATTTCCACTGTGGTGAGGGCCGTGTTCGGAACTCTTAAAACCTATGCGGCGGAGCACGCGGTCCTACTTGAAACCGACGGTCTGGACACACTCCCTGTCATTGAAGCGGATGAACACCGTCTTTTTACCGCGTTTTACAATCTCATCAGCAATGCCATTCCGGAGATTCCCGGAGGAGGCCTGATCTCGGTTTCTGGAGGGGAAACCAATCCGGGAGACGGGATTCTCATCACTGTTTCGGACAATGGCCGGGGCATGTGTCCCGACGTGCGGGATCGCCTTTTTCACTCCGAGGCCATCACCACCAAGCAGGAAGGGACGGGGCTGGGGACCAAAATTGTCAAAGATGTGGTGGATGCCCATGGAGGACGCATTGATGTCGAAAGTGAGCTGGGTGTGGGTACAACATTTTATCTGCATCTTCCTGTGCACCCTCCTCCACCGGGATTGTGAAAATTTTCCAGACGGCTGTGTTCTTTTGCGAGGAGAGCTGATTGGTGCCTGCTCCTCAGAGGCCGACGAGAATGAAGCTGATGGGATAGGTCGCGTGGAAATGCCCACATGGAGCAGTGGGTACTGACGGTTCTGGTGGTTTCTTCAGGAACGAGATTCCCAGAATCAGATGAGAGGTATTCGTGGCCAAACTCATAAAAGCCGGTTTGTTTGGTCTGCTCATTGGTGTCGTTGGAGTTATTCTCAGTGTTGTCCCGCTTTTTCGCAGTATAGAAGAAGATGTTGGTTTAGGCCTTTTGTTCCAATTGCGGGGTGTCATGCCGCCACCGACTGACGTCGTGGTCATTCCTATTGATCATGATTCTTCAGCGTACTTCAACGTCCCAAACAATCCGGATGAATGGCCTCGCTCTCTGTATGCGCGGCTGACGGAGCGGCTGGTGCAAGCCGGAGTCAGGGTCATAATCTTTGACGTGAATTTTCTGGAAGCCCGATCGCCGGAGGAGGATGTATATTTTGAAAACGCTATTCAACGAGCCGGGAATGTCGTATTGGCGGATACGGTGATCGTCAGAGACGTTCCCGCGGGGATGATAGCAGAGGCGAGGGATGACGCAGATAACATCGTGAAAATCTCCAAACCATTTTCAGCCTTTAAGGAAGCGGCCGCCGGAACCGGGCCGTTTGTGCTTTCAAGTATCCCGGCTAAGGTGTTCCAGGATTGGATGTTTCAACAAGGAGCGGGGGAAGCGCCAATCTTTCCCATTTTGGCACTCCAATTGTTTGTTTCACCCGTCTATCAACAGTTTATTAAGCTCCTTGAGCAGGTCCGCCCCAATGTAACCGGCCAACTTCCCAAGGATTTTGAGTCCGCACGAACAAGTAAAGGGCTGGTGGAGGTGGTGCGGGGTATCAGGAAACTCTTTCAGAGCGATCCGCGTCTAAAGGAGGACATGCTCAGGGCCCTCAGTCATGCGGGACCCCGCCCAACCAATGAGAAGAACTTTAAGCAGCTCAGGGCGCTGATCAAGGTTTACGGGAGCGCGCAAAGCCGTTATCTCAATTTCTATGGACCTTCACGGACCATTACGACCATTCCGTATTATCAGGTTCTGGATTCCCGGCCCGACGCTACCCGAGACGCCCGAACAGATCTGAAAGGCAAAGTCGTCTTTGTGGGACGTTCCGATATTTTGCCAGGAGAAAGCAAAGATCGTTTTTACTCGATGTTTTTCCAGGCGAATGGGCTTTTTATTGGTGGCGTGGAAATATCCGCCACAGCTTTTGCCAACATGCTGGAGGACTCTTCCGTCACCCCCATGAGCCTGCGTGCCAAGGTGTTGTTTCTTCTGTCTTGGGGCCTGCTTGTGGGGGTCGTTTGCCGGATGCTTTCAACGGTAATGGCAGCCGGCGCAGTCCTTGGCTTGAGTCTCTTGTATCTCGGAGGGGCCGCCTATGCATTTCAGGACGCCTTTATGTGGTCTCCCCTCGTGATTCCGTTGTTGGTGCAGGGGCCATTGGCCTTCGGGAGTGCCGTTTCGTGGAACTCTTACCAGATTGATAAGGAGCGGAAGAATATGCGCAAGGTTTTTGGGGACCACCTGCCCAATGATGTGGTGGATGCGCTGTCTCACGACCTTGCCGATCTCAAGGGTGGTCCTCGGGTCGTCTATGGAACCTGTTTGTTTACGGAGGCCGCGAATTATACGACCCTATCGGAAAAACTGAATCCTCAGGACCTGCGCGTGTTGCTCGGGAAATACTTTAACGCGCTCTTTACGCCTGTTCGCCACCATGGTGGGCTCATTGTCGATTTGAGGGGAAATTCGATTCTTGCGATCTGGAAAGCGAATCAGGATCATCTGGGCCTTAGAAAGCAAGCGTGCTTCGCAGCCTTGGATATTGCGAAATCGATTGATCGGTTTAACCAAGGGGTACGGCCATACAGTCTCCCCACAAGGATCGGATTGCATAGCGGGCAGTTTACCATCGGCATGGAGAGGGCGGTCGATTATGCTGAGTACCGCCCGGCCGGAGAGATCGTGAATATGGCTTGCCGGGTGAAAGGGTGCAATAAGTATATGGGAACGACAATTGCCGTGACGGGTGATGTCGTCCATGGACTTGAAGCAGCCTTTCTCTTGAGAGAGCTTGGACAGTTTAACCTGAAAGGCCATGAGGCTCCGTTTGTCCTTCACGAACTCATCAGTCGCCTGGAGGAGGCTGATCAAAACCAAATGATAGTGAGTCGGATCTTTGCCAAAGGTCTCGGGGCATTTAGAACGCAGGATTGGAATGTTGCACGAGATTTGTTTTCTCAATGTCTTGACCATATCGAGGGAGATGGACCTTCGAAATTTTATCTTCAGCTCTGTGAGCAGTACAGCAAAAATCCACCTCCTGAACCATGGGATAAAGTGGTGACCATAGAGAACGATAGCTCTGGCCTATTCTGGGAGGCGCTTCATGCCAATGATCATGACTCTTCCAGATCCAATCATATCCCTGGGTCCAATTCATTTGAAAATCATGGCAATTGATGTCTTTATTCTTATGTACCCTGAATTGTGAGAGGCATGGCAATACTCTCTTATTCAGGCTCTTGCGCCAAATCGGTAGGATTGACCTCACCCGGGATCCTATGGAGACGCATGCCGATCCAGCACCAATCTTTTTATGTTTCTTTCCTGTTGAGTGTGTGTGGGTGGTGCGGACAACATGGATCTGCGAGTTGAGCCCCCTTCTTTGTAAGCAACGGTCGCCCCCTGCGGGACATTTCAGGCAATAGCGAGGGGAGGTAGAAATGCCGGTTGCTAACTTGCTGCGAGAACGGTTGGCGCAATTCCAAGAGCACTCAGCTGAATCTCTACCCCACCTACACCTCCCCTTACAAAGGGGAGGGATGTGTGGGCGCTTGAACTTTTAGGGACGTGGTCGCAAGCTTGGGCAGATAGATGACCCACGCTAAACTCTGAAGAGCCCCTATAAGCTTTTTTATTCAAATTTTGCTACCCTTTTCGAATAACTCTCCAGATGTGAAACGGCTATGGTGAAAATCGGGTCAACCTTGACATCATTGCGGAGCCGGATGTGAATCCCTCGAACCAATTGGATCGCAAAGAGCGGGAACTGGAAGCCGCCCGGAGAATTAGCCAGGCGCTATTTCAGCATCTCAGCGTGGAAGATGTGGTGGAACAGGGGTTAAAGATAGCTTTGGAGATTGTGAACTGCCGAGCCGGTTCCGTGTTGTTGGCCAATCCGGAAACGAAGGAATTGGTGTTTTACCATTCAATTGGTGACCAGCCACTCAAGCCCGGAACGGCATTTCCATGGACGCAAGGTATTGCGGGATCGGTTTTTGCCACGGGAGATCCTGTGGTGATTAAGGATGTGAAGGAAGATCGGCGGCACCTTGAGAAAATCGATCAACTCAGCGGATTTCATACCAGGGACCTGATTGCCATTCCTCTGAACCGATGGGAAGGACATCCGATTGGCGTTCTGGAGGTGATGAACAAGCGCGAGGACAGGTTAAATCAGGACGACGTGGCCATCTTAATGATCATCGGGGCTTTCACGGCACTGGCCATCGAGCAGGCGCGATTATTTCAGGAAGCCAAATTAGCGGAAGTGGCCCGAATCCTGGGAGACATTGGGCATGACGTAAAAAATATGCTGATGCCGGTCATGTGTGGGACGTCACTCCTGAGGGATGAGATGCATAACGTCTTCGCCGATCTTCCAGCGTTCGATCCTGACAAAGGCCGGGCGAGCTATGAATTATGCCTGGAAGTCATTGGGATGGTGGCCAATAACGCCAAACGGATTCAAGAGCGCGTGAAAGAAATTGCCGATTGCGTGAAGGGTTTGACGAGCCCTCCACGCTTTGCCCCTTGTAAGCTTCACCATGTGATAGCTTCGGTGTTTGATACCTTGAAACTGGCCGCCCAAGAAAAAGGGATTTCTCTGGCTCATGAAGGAATTTTGGAATTACCGGTGATGCAAGCCGATGAATCCCGGCTGTTTAATGCCTTTTATAACCTTGTCAATAACGCCATCTCCGAAGTTCCTAATGGCGGGTCTATCACGATAACGGGACAAATGGAGGCTATGGGAAAGACGGTTCATGTGTCGGTGATAGATACCGGGCGTGGCATGCCCGCTGAGATTCGAGACACGTTATTCACGGCCAGGGCGATAAGCCGGAAGCAGGGTGGAACCGGGTTAGGAACAAAAATTGTCAAGGATGTCATCGAAGCGCATTCGGGAGTCATCGGTGTCGAGAGTGAAGTGAATAGAGGCACCGTTTTTCATATTCATTTGCCTATGGAAGTGTGGACTACGTTTTCTTCGGATCACGTGTCTTCTTAAATCTTTTGAAAAACAAGTACAAGGCGCAAACACTGTTCTTCCCGTTCATTGCACCATCTTCAGTATGTACTTGCTTGTGGTGACCATCAAAACACAGCAGATATCTTCCCGTTTTCTGGTTCATTCATATCGTGCCTAAGCTGTTTAGGGGATCTCCGTGGGCCATTCATCTCTTCGTTCTCCCGCCTGTCAAATCGGGGTCATGACTCTCCTGGTTTTTCTGGGTGTTATGGGGCTTCGGTGGGAAGGCTTTTTGGAAAGCGCGGAACTGGATGCTTACGATTGGTCAATGCGTCTTCGTCCGACCACCACACAGCCGACCCCCCCGATTACACTGGTGTCGATTACGGATCAGGATATTCGAACATTAGGGCATTGGCCGGTAACGGATGAAGTCCTTGCCCGAGCCCTGGACGTCATGATGGCACATCACCCTCGAGCGATCGGAGTGGATATTTACCGGGACTTGGAAGTGCCGCCCGGTCGGCAGGAATTGGACCGGGTACTTGAGTCGCATCAGGAAATTCTGATGGTTATGAAATTCGGAAAAATTGAGAAGGGGGGTATTCCCGGTCCGGCCATGTTGCAAGGCACGGATCGTCTCGGGTTTAACGATGTGGTCGTCGATTCCGGCGGGATCGTTCGGCGGGGTCTCTTATTCCTGGATGATGGGACCAATTTCTATCGGTCCTTTTCTTTGCTGCTGGCCCTTCAATATTTACAGCAGGAGAAGATCGTCCCCAAGCCGGCCGTTGAGAATTCTAATTGGTTGCAACTTGGGAAAACGGTCATCCGCCCTTTCGAAGCGCACGATGGGGGGTATGTGGAAGCCGATGCCCAGGGGTATCAATATCTGTTGGATCTTGAACGGGGGAAGAACGTCTTTCCGACCATTTCTTTTGGAGCCATACTGGAAGGAACGTTCAATCCGGAACTACTTCAAGACCACATCGTGCTTGTCGGGGTTATCGCCCAAGGCGTCAAAGATTATTTTTATACCTCACAATGCGGAACACTCACGGTGTGTCCCCTAATTCCCGGACTTGAACTACATGGATATATGGTGCACCAACTGCTCCGCTTAGCGAAGGGAGAGGGCCAGGCCCTCATTGCGACATTCCCAGATTCCCTGGAAGCAGCCTGGATCGGGCTATGGGTGCTCGGGGGAGGATTCATCGGCGTGTGGGTTCGAGGTGCGTGGCGTTTCTCTCTGGCTGTGCTCATGGGGATGCTGCTGCTAAGCGGGGTGGTGGTGAGCGGAATGATGTATGGGACGTGGATCCCGTTTATCCCGCCGGTCATTGGATTGGTCGTTAATGCCATGGTGGTGACAGCCTGGCTTTCGAACCGGGAAAAGCAGGAACGGGCGCTCCTGATGTCGCTTTTTTCCCGGCATGTCTCTTCAGAAGTGGCTCAGGCTGTCTGGGAGAAGCGGGAACAATTTTTGGAAAAGGGCCGGTTACGCCCACAAAAATTGGTGGTGACGACGTTGTTTACGGACCTTGAAGGGTTCACGACCGTGGCAGAAAACATGGAACCCGACACGGTACTGGACTGGCTCAACACCTACATGGAGCGCATGGTGAAAATCATCACCAACCATGGCGGGATGGTTGATGATTATCATGGAGACATGATCAAAGCGGATTTCGGGGTATTCCGGCTGGGACAAACGGAAGCCGACAAGCGGCAGGATGTCAACAATGCAGTCAGTTGTGCCGTGGCCTTGGAACAGGAAATGCGACATCTCAATACTCAATGGCAGCAGCAGGGGTTGCCCGAGGTGCGGATGCGGATTGGCATTCAAACGGGGCCGGTGGTCGTCGGAAGTCTGGGCAGTGAACAACGACTGAAATTTACAACCATTGGAGACTCCGTGAATGTTGCCTCTCGGTTGGAAAGTTTCCAAAAAGACTCGTTGGAGACCTGGCCCAAAGATGAAGTCTGCCGGATTCTTATTGGTGAGACCACCAAATATTACCTCGGGGACCATCCATGGAGACTCAAAGAAGTCGGCATGATCACATTAAGGGGGAAAGCCAAGCGCATTTCCGTTTACCGGCTGTTCACGAAGCCCGGTAGTCCGGAACCATGTTCGGTGACTTCCATCGAACAAGCCAGGGGATAGGTCTTGGCCTGGGATGTTGAATGGTAAGAGGATAGCCTCTTTCAGTGAACAGAGAATGGGAAGGCTGGCCGGGTAGTTGCCTTCTCCATTCACACCTGGTCATAATGTGTACAGTTGATGCTCCCTGCTGTCCAGCGGTGTGGGCTCAACGGAATTTTCAGGAACACCGCCATGGCGAGTCGATCCGGAAAAGAGGAAATCTCTCACAAGAGTATAGACCTCCCTGAAACATTTCTGCTCCAGATCAACCAGGAGCAGGAATTACAAACCTTGTTACAACTCATTGAAAAAGAATCCCGCCGGTTATTGCAGGCGGAGGGAATCAGTGTGTTTCTTCTGGATCGGAAGGAATGTGAGCTGTGGTTTCCTCTCCCGGTAAGTGGACGGCTACTTCGGCTGGATGCTCGCTTAGGAATTGCGGGCGCTTGTGTGGCGACCGGAGAATTAATCAATGTCAAAGATGTGCAATCGGACTCCAGATTTTTTTCCGGCATTGACTCACAAATGAAGCGGCAAACGCAGACCCTGTTGGCGCTGCCGGTTCGGGACAGAACCGGCGACATCATTGGGGTCTTTGAAGCCGTGAATAAAAAGGGCAAGGATTTTACCGCCCAAGATGAAATGGTGGCTCAGGCGTTGGTTGACAGCATCGCCATCCCTCTTCAGAAATTCCACTTCATGGAGCAATTGCGGCGGGAACGCGAACGGTTGCAAGAGGAAAACGCGCATTTGTGGAGAGAGGTCGAAGGACAGTACTCCACGAAAAAGCTGATGGGAAATAGCCTGCCCATGCAGCGACTGATCAGAATCATTGATCAGGTCCGGGATAGTTCAGTGGATGTGCTTATTACCGGAGAAAACGGAACCGGAAAGGAGTTGGTGGCCAAAGCCATTCATTACAATAGCCCTCGAGCCCGTCAACCGTTTGTCGCGATCAATTGTGCCGCCCTGCCCGAAACGTTAATTGAAAGTGAATTATTCGGCATCAGCAAAGGCACGGCGACGGATGTAGAGGCCAGAATAGGCAAATTTGAACAGGCCAACAAGGGCACGCTGTTTCTGGATGAAATCGGAGATCTGGGCGTAAGCGCCCAGGCCAAAGTATTACGGGTGCTTCAGGAGCGGGCCGTCGAGCCGGTGGGTAAGCGAGAGTCCATTCCCCTCGATATCAGGATCATTGCAGCCACCAACAAAAACTTAGAAGCCGCTATTAAAGCCGGCACGTTTCGAGACGATCTCTACTATCGTCTCAAAGTCGTGCATGTGCATACGCCGGCCTTACGGGAGATCCCGGCAGATATCCCCCTGCTCGTCAATTATTTTCTGGACCTCTACACCTCGCAGATGGATCGACCCAGGAAAAAACTGTCCGCCAAGGCCATGCAGCGATTCATGGAATATTCCTGGCCGGGAAATATCCGGCAGTTAGAGAATGAAATCAAACGGCTAATGGTCATGGTCCGTGGAACCACGATAAACGAGGATGAGCTCGAAGAAGGCATCCGATGCCCTGTTCAAACGACCGGAGGCACCATAGATTCGAAAGGCCGGAGTCTTCATCAAGCCGTCGATGAATTGGAGCAGCGTATGATCAAGGAGACGTTGTTGGCCTGCCGGTTCAATCAGGTCCAAACGGCCAAGCGGTTAGGCTTAAGCCGCCAGGGACTCATCAAAAAAATCAAACGTCATAACATTCAGGTCAACAACCTACGCGATGAAGTCTACGAGTCCCCCTGATCATCAAATTGAACTTCGACGAGTTCTCCTAAGATCCCACCCAGGCCCACAAGTTCACACTTCTCTCTCCCGCTAGAAGCACATCAAAAACGCTAGACCATTTCTTTGTCTGAAAGGGTAAGCCCGCTTCATGAGGCATTGGCACTTAGTTTTATTCCGTTTCCTTGGAAATGAGTTCAGGTAAAAAAAATCGGATACCGTCGTTTTTCCAACTTTGGCCAGTTGAAGTTCCCAAGGCAATTTTCTCTGGCCAAATAAATATTATTGTGTATCCAATCGGATACAACACGTATCTGATTAGATACGCGTCCCGCCCTGAACAAGAACAGGCCAATATCCATTTCCCTTTTAAAGCTTCGAGAAAACTCTTGTGAATGAGATGCTTCGTCGAGATTAGCTGAGATTGCTGGAAGTTTTTGCTGAATGCGGCATTGCAATTGCTGTTATTGCAATAAATATTAGGTGACGATAAAAATTTCGCACAGCATGTCATAAAACTATAGGGAGGTCACAAATTCATAATGGAGTGGTTGGAAAAAAGGGGAGCATCGGTTCTCTGACAACTGCAATACCCTAAATTGAACCATCTATTTTTTATGAAAAGGTATTGCTGATCCCAGCATCATACTCGAAATCTCCTTTTTTCCTTTTTCCTTCCTTCAAAATCACGGGTGAAAGATATCGCCCTTTCAATACAATGGTGGTCTGTGTAGGCGTCATAAAAAACGGAAGCATCAGGGTATGACCTGATTATAAGGTCGAATGATGCAACTAAGCGAGAAGCTAAAAGTGACTTTCTGGGCTGGAGAGAATTATCCGAAATGCCTATGAGGTTCAAGTGGATATACTGACAAATTCATCTTTTAGTCGTGATAAATTTAAGTGCTCGAGGCTCTGTCAAAGCACGTGTTCAACTTGAAATTCCTGGACACAAAACTCCTGTGATAAAGATATGTGAAGGCTCATTGCTATTGTTGACCCCTTACTGTTTAAAAATGCTTTATGCAAGTGGATCTTAGCGACCAGAGGATTATTTAGGTGCGATGGATTACTTGACCCTAACATTAGGGAATAAACTAAACCAACTGATGATCCCTTCAGGGGTTCGTGCTGGGAGCCCACAAAGCGAAAGATGAAAAGATTCAACTATCATTTGCTAGTGGCAGCTCCGGGGGAGAAGAAAGGAATTTGAATGAAAATCATCCCGAGGTTCAATTTATTATTTTTCACCTTGTTCTTGGGATCGATCATTACTACTAATGGGTGCGTGAGGGTTCATGTTCATGTTCATGTAGACGTACTTGAAAATTCCAACCTGCAGTGTTCTGGCTGCCCATCCTCCCCTGACCCTCCGGAACACAATTCGCCTCTAACATCTGTAGGCTCCCCGGTTGAAACAAAGATTAAAATTAAAAAGCATCAATTGGTAGAACTGACCGAAGACGAAGCCGTTGGAATTTTAGAGGTTGCTACCAAAGTGGCCAATACGAATGACCAATGCAATCTCAAACTGGTTCGTGACGGAGAGGGAGAAATTGAGAATTTTACATGGCCACAAGAGGGTGAGAGTGCTGGCGTAATTTCAAGCGAGCTTGATTTTATAATTGTCACCGGGTTACCGGGTGTGAAGGTGGTTGAGGATGTCTCATGGTGTTCAAATAAAAAGGGCCCCTGGATGGGCTGTGCCGAATTGCCAGGTGATGCTCTGGCTGTTGAAATGTGGAGAGAAAAAGATGGGGAGAGAAAGCCATATTATCAAACGTTAGGTGTTCTGTGGCTTCACGAACTCGGCCACAATAAAGGTAACCATCATCGAATAGATTCTACGGCGGTCATGAATCGGCAAATTTTGTCAGACCACGTAGATCTAACTTCCAACGAATGCGCGAATTACCGGATGCCATAGAAGGCAAGATGATAGCTAAAAGATCGGGTACCCTTTTACCACAGAGAGAAAAGAGAGAATCCTCATGAACAAAAAAATATTGATACTGGGCATACTCTTGGTGATTGGAGAAGGGTTTCACTTCAATCATTTTTCTTTGGCCCAGCAGGTACATGTTGGGAACGTTGAACTTCGGCCCGTCGAGGAATTCGTAAAACGAATCTTTGTTGATAGCCTGCCATTCGAGAAAATTAAGCAATACAGCTCTGAACCTAAAATTCAAGAAGATACAGTTAAAAGGCTATCTGTTTTGTTGGAAAAGGATTGCACCCCGTATTGTAGCAATATTCTCGCTATGTTGGGCATTATTGGGGGGGAGGATTCCGGAGATGCCATAATAAAGTTTCTTCAACAGGACAATGAATCTTTATTTGGTAAGGAAAAAGCAGATGCCTTAATGATATTAGGATATTGGATTAACAATGCTGAGGAAATAAAGAGAGAGAGCTTTAGGAAGATGAAGGCCGTAGGATATCGGACTAACAATGCTGAGGAAATAATGAGAAAGAGCCTTAGGAAGATGAACGCCGAAGGTAAGGAAATGGGAGGTGATAATAATGGTACAGATAAAAAAATGTTCGAAGAAGCGAACGGCGAACGAATGAATAAGGCAACTAAATTCAGCAATTGTCTGGTTTCTGAGATTCAGAATGGCAAGAGTGATTGTTCAGGGAACCAAAAAACGGAATCAGTTCCCTTAAACCAAACGATAATTAGAAAACGAGCTGCCATTACAGGGCTTGCCCTAACAGGATCCAAGGAAATCAAAATAGAAGTAGAGGAGAATGGCGAGAAAAATAAGATGATAGTGAAAGATTACCTGGAACTTCTCCTCAAAAATGCAGAAGTTGGCACCTCCTCACGGGCACACATCATTGAGGCGATAGAAGCCCATAATAGAATTGCGGCTTTGGGGTTAGCTTGCTATTACGAAATGCGGAGCAGGGAATGTCAGGGAAATATAAAAAGGTTTGTTGACCAAAAATAGCTTATGAAAAACAGTTTCAATTAGTCCACAAAATACGACGAAATCTGTTCGCAATAGTTCCATTTTTAGAACTTTTGAGAAGGGGAAACAATTTTCGGCGAGAATTTCAAAGTTTAATTTAGGTGGGGAAAGTGATACTTGGCTTATGTTTTGTAGGAGAGCTTAATCAAGATACACAGATCCCAAAGGGGGTCCCTAAATTACAAATTAAAACATTATGTACTAAAGGAGAGGAGAGGAAAATGCCTTTTAGAACATGAGAATTTCCTGTGCCAGCCCCATTTTTTTTTATAAATCACCTACGACAAGGAGGAATAGATGGCTCTTCCGAGAATTACCATTATCCTGATTTTTTCATTTGGTATGTTGACTGGCTGCGAAACACCATTAATTGATGTCCATGTTAGTAGTCATATTGGTGCACCAACTGGGGGTAATCCGGATGACACTGGCGGTGCCTGTAAGCCAGGAACTCCTTGGTGGGCTTGTGGTGTGGTACTTAAACATGGGGTCATCAAGAATATTTTTGATAGTGATGACCGTAAAGTTTATGAAGTAGAGGTTGCAGAGGAAGGCCGAAGGTTATATTTCTCTGATCCGCCTGATGATGTTCAACCTGGTCTTAAAAAAAATGACACCGTGGCTTTTACTTTCAAGGATCAAAAAAGTAAATTACTCAAAGCCCAGTAAAGGTTCTATGTGCCGGTCGTATTGATTAACACCGGAAGGGCAAAAACATTTTGTGCCTGGGTGTAATTTCCCGATTTCCTTTTGTTGATAGTAGATAAAGGCCGAGAGTCTATACATGCTCCTGTACTTTTAAGAAAAAAGATGCTTGGGCTTATTTATAAAGGACGGAAATAAAGTTTTTTTGCAAAAACTCGATATTATAAATCCTGTTCTGAAGGACACACGGTTTTTTAATGTTGGTTATCCATAAACGAATGTTATTTCGGTTTTTTGGCACACTCATACCGGTCCTGACGTTGCCATTGACCCTGGCGACCTTCAGCCGGAGTCAAGTGACGACGGCCATTACCTCCGATGGCACAATGGGCACGGCGGTTACTCAGATTGGAAGCCTTCATGATATCACCGGGGGGACCAGGCCGCGTAATGGCCATAATCTATTTCATAGTTTCGGTCAATTTAGTGTGGCAGGAGGGGACATTGCCAATTTTCGCAACAACACTGGACTTCCAACAGAAAATATCCTGAGCCGTGTCACTGGCGGTAATCCCTCGAACATTTTTGGAACGATTCAGACCCAAGGGTTCAGCAACGCCAACCTGTACATCATGAATCCTGCAGGCATCATCTTTGGTCCTGATGCCTCTTTGAACGTAGGCGGGTCGACACATTTCACGACCGCTGATTATTTACGGCTTAGTGACGGCATCCAGTTCACCGCGCTTCCCAGCGCTCAAGATGCATTGCTGACTGTGGCGCCCGTCGCGGCCTTTGGATTTCTGGAATCGAACTCTGCTTCAATTGTAGTTGAGGGAAGCTCGTTATCGGTTTCCGAAGGACAAACGTTTTCGCTTAAGGGTGGAGACATCAATATTATTGGCAGTGAACTCAATGCACCAGGAGGAAAGATAGCCTTAACCAGTGTGGCCTCGCCTGGTGAGGTGTTGGCCACTACTACTTATGACAGTGCACCTAATGTCAATGGGCAATCATTCACCACGATGGGCAACATAGCACTTTTGGAAGGCACGACGCTGGATGTGTCCGGCAAGCCGGCAGGGACGGTCGTTATTCGTGGTGGTCAACTTATGGTCGATGGTTCAACCATTTCTGCCAATACCACCGGACCTGCAAGTGGACTTTTAGAGTCTCCAGGAGCCGGAATTGACATAGCGACTACTGGAAACTTTCTTATCGATAATGGGTCTCTCATTGAGGCAAATGTTTTGGAGGGTTCCCTGGCTGGCAAGGACATCATTTTGCACTCTGGCCAGACCCTGGAGATTCGGAATGAGAGCTTAGTTCAAACGCAAGCGCTTGGCGGATCAGGGGACTCCGGCAATATTGAGGTGTCTGCAGACAAGTTTCTAATTTCCGGTTCCTTCGATACCTTTCAGGGTATTCAGAGCTTGACAGTTGGGGCTTTCTTTGGAAATTCAACAGGAAATGCAGGGAATGTCAAGGTAACTGCTAAGGATTTTGACCTGGTGGGTGGTGTGATAACTGCCACGACTGTTGGTGGTACGGGCCAGGGAGGAAATATTGAGGTGAATGTCCAAGGAGGAGATATATCTTTCGATGGTAGTACCATCTCAACGAACGCCGCTGGTTCAATTGGCGATGCGGGAGAAGTGGAAGTTGCAGCACGTAATGTGACCATGATGAATGATTCTAACATCCAATCGAATTCTTTCCAGGGAGCTACCGGCAACGCTGGCGGCGTTAATGTGGTGGTCGATGGCCAACTGGATATCAGTGAGAGATCGGCAATAGCCGTCCGATCTGACATTGCAAAGGTAAGTAATGATCTGACGATTAGGGCCGAGGACATTTTCATCACCGGTATTCGAGGGGGGATGGACCCGTTAGATCCAACCAAACAATTTACTGGTCTTAGTACGATAACCACCGATGGGGAGGGTGGAGACATGGATATCACGGCCCGAAATTTCCAGTTGACAGATGAAGGTTTCCTTAACGCTTCCACAGCTGGATCTGGACCCGCCGGAAACATTTTCATCAATCTTTCAGGAGAGTTGAAGATTGCTGATGGCGGAGAAATTAGGGCTATTACCACGGGGACCGGCCCTGCCGGCCAAATCGAGGTCGCTGCTGATACCGTCGAGCTGTCCGGAAAGAATGCCTTTCCCATTTTTGAAAGGGATGGTTCTGATGGTTTAGCGTTTGGTCGAATCTCTGCTCAAACCGATGCAGGCGGTGCGGGTGGAACAATTGTGATAACCGCCCGCCAGATCAGTTTACTTGATGGAGGTTCCGTGACTTCAAATTCACTGGGCGAAGGAGACGGCGGGAACATTCGTCTCAGCGCCGACACGCTTTCAATCTCTGGCGGGAATCCAGCGAAGGCGGCATTTGGTTTGGATCCGCGTTCGTCCATCACCGCTGAAAACGAGGGTCGCATTCCGGGTCCGGAAGCTCCAGGCGAAGCTGGTTCAATTGACATTCAAGCTGAGACGCTTGAACTAAAACAGGGACTACTCAGTGCTCGAACGTCAAGTGCCGGGCAAGGAGGAAGCATTGGAGTCATTGCGGGAGAAATCTCCCTTACTGAAGGGTCCACTATTTCGGCGGAGAGCACCGCCACCGGGAACTCCGGGGGCATTAATCTTATGGCTGATGGCCCTATTTTAATAGACAACAGTAAAGTCACAACCGAAGCCGACGAGAGTGTGGGCGGCAACATTTTTCTCAGGGCTAATAATGTTACCCTAGATAACAAGGCAATCGTTTCAGCATCAAGTTCAGGGCAGGGTAACGCTGGGAGTATTCAAATTACGGCCCATGATACGATCTTCCTCGACAAGGCCACCGTGGCCACGGACGCTCAGAAGGCTTCAGGTGGCAATATCACACTCACCGCCAACGAGATGATTCAATTGGTCGACAGTACCATTGCGAGTTCGGTCCAGGGGGAGGCAGACACGGCCGGAGGCGATGTCATGTTGGATCCGGATTTCATCATTCTTCAGAACAGTCATATTCTGGCCAAGGCCGTGGCGGGTAAGGGCGGCAATATCAACCTGGTTGCGAGCAAGGCCGTCTTATTGGATGCGCAGAGTACGCTGGATGCCTCGTCGCAAACGGGGATCAGCGGCTCGGTCACGATTGAGTCGCCCATCCAGGTGCTGAGCGGCACGATTGCGCCTCTGCCCGATCAGCCGGTGAATGTGGCCACGCTCTATGCATCCCGCTGTGTGGCGGGAGAGGGCGGCCACTTTAGTACGTTTGTGGATTCTAAGTCCGACAGTGTAGCGCCCACCCCCGGCACCTTTTTAGCCAGCCCGTTTCTTCCGCTCTCGCATGTACCCCAGGCTGGAATTTTTGGAAATGCGGGAAGGTTCTCAGAGGTGTCCGAAAAAGAGCATGCTACTCCTCTCCAGCTAGCTTCGTATTTGCCGCCCGTACTGTTCGGGCAGCCCGATGGCATTTCGGCTGCCTGTCCATAATGTGCGTTGTGTGACCTCACCCATTTCCTTTTTGTACACACGCTCTCTTCTATCTTCTCAAAAGAAGTTACAGACTGTGTCTCGGATGGATCACCCGCCGTCGACTTACTGGGGTCCCGAGCGCAGCCTGGTATTCCTGTTATTGGATATCAGGAATGCCTTTGGGGTTTCGTCTCAGATGGATCCCCGAGAGGGATCGGGGGAGGAAGGAATAAAAGCAGGTCAGCCATCTTAGAGAGACGCCTCTACCAATTTGAGACTTTTTCATGCCTTCCTTCAGCCTCATCTCCCCTTTCCGGAAATCCATCAATAGTTCAGGCAAATGGTCATGACAATCGCCTCACAGGTAATGAAATTATTACGGTTCGTATCTAAACAGATACGAATCTGTATCCGTTTAGATACGAGGTCACCCTAAACAAAATCAAGGTCGCACATTTTAAAAATTACAAAGGCTTAGAAATCTCTATGGATGTGAAGGGGTGCTGGTTGGAAGAAAGTGCTGGAAGTTGATGCTGAATACGGCATTGCAATTGCTTTTCTTGAATTTTTATTTGGGTTGAGTAACAATTCCGCAGCATGCCATAAAAAATATCAGGAGGTCGCAATTTCATAATGGAGTGGTTGGAAAAAAGGGGAGCATCAGTTCTCTGACAACTGCAATACCATGAAGTGATCCATCTCTTTTTTATTTACGGTGTTGCTGATCCCGTCATCATAATTGGTCACTGCCCCATCTTCTTTTCCCCACTCCACAATTTTATTGACTAGCAATCAAAGAAATCGAGAGATTCGTTCAAATGCATTTCATTAATAATGGCTCCCAGAAACTTACAAGCAGAAATACTTATCAACATTCTTAAGGAAACCTAAATTGGATATTTATTTTCTGGAAAAGGGACTAAAATGAGAAATGCTAACTATATGTGCATGGCAATTCTAATGTTGGCCTGTTTCGGCTGTACTGCTGTCAGCGTGGAAATAGATTCTGAGATGGGATCAGAGTATCAACCTCCTCTTGTCAGGCCGAAGGCGCCGATAGATCCCAAGGAACTTCCAAACCCTCCTGTCATAATAAGTAGGGGGCCAAATGCGAGTATTCAGAATGAGCCGGTATGTCCTGCCAGGGGTCCTAACGGGGTAAACGCAAAAGCGACGGCAACGCCCCAGCATACGGATGCGTGGTGTTGGGCGGCCAGCGCGGAAATGGTAATGCGAGCTCATGGAACAGATGTAGATCAGTGCAGCATCGTAAATCGGGTTCAAAACAGAGATAGAGAATTGCCTGCGGGTGACAAGCCATTTTGTTGTGGTGAGAACGGAATATACCCAGCACCATGCTGGACAAATGGCTGGCCTGATCAAGCATTTGATGCTTATGGATTCAGTTGGGGCTTCACGGAAGGCGCATTACCAGCAGAAAAAGTGGAGGGACAACTCTGTGATAACGGTCCGTTCATCTATGTTCTTCTTTATGAGGGAAGGGGAGGGCATTCCATTGTTGTCAAAGATTATGAGGAAATAGATGGAGAGTTGGTTTTATGGGTTCATGACCATCGGTGGGTCGATAATACAAATCCCAGAGTGGCTACTGAACCCTATCCCATATCCTATAGTGATTTCCAAGATGGAATATGGGAGGGACGCCGTTATAAACATGAATTAGATTATGTTCAGATAAGACCAAGACCAGCATCACCATAAAGGTAAGGAGTGCCTATGTACACAATCAAAGTTTCGATAATTTGTGTGGTGCTCTGTTTGTTGCCATTGCAATTTTCTGGATGGCAATTGGGAATTCAATTAGTCTATGGAGAGGATAATAACATTGATTTTTCTAAGATTGAACTCGGAGACTCAGATCGCCAAGGTATCCTAGATAAAACGATAAATTTCTATGCAGGACGACACATGGGAGGTCCTGAAAAAGATATGCCTATGGTGGAAAGCGAAAAAACGAAAAATTTGATTTTAGGCGAGCCTTTGAAAATCTTTCACATACGGATGGATCGAATCCGAAATTACCAGTCTGGAATGAAACCTGAAGATGTTCTTTTTCCGGCAGAAGGGGGAATTGTCGCAATTTATACACCCAAAAAACAGCCTGGTGATAAGTTGAACATCCATTCATTTGCACCTTTGATTCGCGGCGGGAAAGATAAGCCTGAAAGTGCAAAGTACCAAGCCGGTTTACCACGAAATCTCCCGGATTATGATTTGTTATATAAGAGTTGGAAGGAGATCGAACATGAGAAAACGGGGCCACCATTTGGCATATTTTATCCGGTCACAGGCCAATATTTTATGGGTTATATAAACGAAAGTGGCTTATTTAAAATAAAGGTGTTGCATGACGGACCCGGTTACCTCAACAAGGGGCAAAATCTTAATGCCAACGACGTTTTTGTCGAGTTGGCGAAGGATGCTAACAAAAGGAAGTATATAGAATACGACCCAAGTGGGAATCCTTTAGAAAAGCATCGGCGGTTTCAAAGCGGACAATAACTATTGGCTAAAGGAGGGCTGTCTATGAGGTTACTAGGAACGAGCTTGAGAGGTGAGTGGGGTATTATTATCGCAGGGCTATTGCTGGTATTTTTCCTTCAAGGCTGTACTACTGTGAATGTGAAGGTTGGAAAATGCGCGCCTGGGGACGCGGATAATGGGATAGGATTATGTCCTGGTACTACTCTCCAATCACAAACCACTCTTATTAATGCTATGGGGCAATCAGTCACTTGTGCGGGCGGCACTAAGAAATGCCAGGTTGAAGGTGATGATGTTTGGTGCTCTCGCGGGAAGAAATGTACAACAGTAGATCAGGGTGGTAATCAATGTGTATGCAAATGCCAACCGTAGCTATATTTGGCGTTCTTGTGCAATTCATAAAACATTATTTTTCATGGGCCGTGTAATATAAATGGTCAATTAAGGATTCCCATGGATTTCAGGGTTGCAAACGGCTTAATAATTAGGTATCTGCTGGCCTTCGTTAAACTTGGAATATTCATAATACTTAGTGTAGAGGGGGGCTTCGGTCAAGCGATGCCTCCCATCACTTCGTCTGGACTCAACACCCAGGTGAGTGCCCCGGTATCTTCTGGGGGAGCGGTTCAGTACAACATCACGGGTGGGACGAGGCCCGGGGGTGGGGGAAACCTATTTCATAGCTTTGGGGAATTCGGGGTTCCGACGAACAGCACTGCCAACTTCTTGAATGATACGGCGCTCCCGACAACCAACATTCTGAGCCGTGTGACCGGTGGGAATCCTTCGAACATTTTCGGGACGATTCAGACCGAAGGATTCGGAACCGCAAATCTATTCCTGATGAATCCGGCCGGCATCGTGTTTGGACAGAATGCCACTTTGCATGTGGGTGGTGCCGCCTATTTCACCACGGCGGATTATTTGAGGCTTGACGACGGGGTGCAATTCACCGCCATGCCGGGTGCGCAGGATGCGTTGTTGAGTGTGGCCCCCGTTGCCGCCTTCGGGTTCCTGAACAACAACCCCGGCACGATTTCGGTTGATGGGAGCACCTTGTCCGTTGAGGATGGACAAACTATCTCTCTTGTTGGCGGAGATATTACGATCGGCGGTGGTCTCAGTGCGCCGGGAGGGAAAATTGCCATCGCCAGTGTCGCCTCTCCGGGCGAGGTATTGGCTGACACGTTTGCCAGTGCACCAAATATCAATGGGGAGTCGTTCACCACGATGGGCAACATTGCTCTGGTGGAAGGTGCGACGTTGGATGTTTCCGGCGATTCGGCGGGAACCGTGATTATTCGTGGAGGGGAATTGATGATGACCAATTCCAGGATCGCAGCCGATACCGTCGAAAACGATGGCACTCCCGTTGCTGTGGATATTCACCTTTCCGGCAATTTTACTCTTACCGATACCCAGGGCAGTCCTGCAATAACTGCACAGACAAGCGGGGCGGGCGATGCGGGAGAGGTGCGAATAGCTGCCAATAATTTGAATGCCACGTCCACTTCAACAGATTTATTTTTTTCTCTAATTGATTCTCACACCTCCGGGAGCGGGGCAGGGGGTAATGTGAATCTAATGATAGCGGACACTTTGCATTCTACGGGTGAAAATGCTGGTGCGATGTCCATTATCAATAGCGGTACGAGCGGCCTGGACCGGGGTCAGGGGGGAGATGTGACAATTGCTGCTCAAAAAATTGAGCTAACGGATGCCGATATCAATACCGGCGATTTGATTGCCCGGCAAAAAAGAGAAGGTTCCTCTGGTTCAGGGGGTAATCTCACAATCCTCGCGGATTCGGTTCGATTAACCGGCACCGCTCTAGTCTCGGATGGGTTTAATGCGGGGAAGGCGGGAGATATCACCATGAACGCCCGAGATATTCAATTAAATAATAATACTATAATCCGTGCGTCGGAGGTGGGTGGGGGAGGGAGAATCAGTATTTCAGCGAATAGCTTATTCATGGACTTCGCGGGAATTGAATTAGAAACGCTTGATGGAATAGGAGTAGGAGTGCCATGGGAAGGAGTAACGATCTCCGCTGCTCACGTAGAACTCAGGAATGGGGGCCTTATTAAAAGCCAAACCTTCGGAGATGGGGCGGCGGGTAACATCAGGTTAACAGCGACCGATCGTCTGATTTTCTCCGATGATCCTAAAGCCTTGGGGACCTTAACTAATCCAAGTGGCCTGCTTACAAATTCCTTTGGGGAGGAGGGGGGCGATCAGGGACCGGCCGGGTCTATTAATGTAGCAACGGGGCAGTTGGACATGTCCGGTGGTGCGCGTATTGATAGCACCACTCAAAGTAGTGGGCGGGGGGGAGATGTCATAATTACGGTTACAAACGGAACTTCCCTTTCGGGTGCACGACCGGCGTTTCCTTTCGAAGAATCAACCTCCATATTAGGAAGTACTCGTCCTAGCGGTATTTTCTCCCGTACCGTAGGTAGTGAGTTTTGCACGGGCCCTTGTGGCGATGCCGGTAATGTCTCCCTCACGACCGGATCGCTTAACGTGGCTGACGGGGCGGCAATCAACAGCGGGACTACCAGTACGGGAAACGGTGGGACCATTACCGTCAATGCGGCTCACAATATTTCTATTTCAGGGATGATCGATGACGGAACCCCTGGCGGGGTTTTCAGCCGTACCACTGGAACCGAGCCCGGCTCCGGAGCCGGAGGGACGATCACTTTAGCGGCTGGCCAGAACTTCACCCTGAGTGACGGGGCCACGGTCTCGTCGAGCAGCGACGGTCCTGCCAACGCCGGGAATATTCACATCATGGGAAAGGACACGATCCTGATCGACAAGGCCACCGTGACCACAGAGGCGACCCAGGCTTCAGGCGGCAATATCACCCTCACCGCCAACGACAGGATTCAACTAATGGACAGTAAGATTGCCAGCTCGGTTCAGGGTGATGTCAATACTGCAGGGGGCAATATCTTGTTAGATCCGGACTTTATCATTCTTCAGAACAGCCAAATCCTAGCCAAGGCCGTGGCGGGTAAGGGAGGCAATATCAACCTGGTTGCGAGCAAAGCCGTCTTATTGGATGCGCAGAGTACGCTGGATGCCTCCTCGCAAACGGGAATCAGCGGCTCGGTCACGATTGAATCGCCTATTCAAGTGCTGAGCGGCACGATCGTGCCGCTGCCTGATCAGCCGGTGAATGTGGCCACGCTCTATGCGGCTCGCTGTGTGGCGGGAGAGGGCGGCCACTTTAGTACCTTTGTGGATTCCAAGTCCGACAGTGTGGCCCCCACGCCCGGCACATTCTTAGCCAGCCCGTTTCTCCCCCAAGTGAGTCCATACCCTGCGGGCGCGTTGGGTGATACCGGTACGCGCTCCGTGGATTCTGGCCAAGATTCAACTCCCTCTATCCAGTTGGCCGCCTATTATCCTCCCGTGCTGTTTCAGCATGAAGATGGAATGCTTTCGGCCTGTCCTTGAATTCTATGTGGGACTTCAGAATTTCCCTCCTGTTTAACTCCACTCGTCTGAATTAATTTCTAAAGAATTTCCCGACATCGTCCTGGGTGTTTTTGCACAGCCATGATTCTTAAACCTTGTCATGTCCGGCAGTTGTTGCCGGAAATCTCTCTTGGGGGGTGTTGAATAATACTAATTTCCAAAGGCATATTGATCCACAGGCACGTTGGATATCAGAGACCTCGGGGAGGTTCCAAAAAGCATGCCCTGAGCCTTTCGAAGGGTTCGTCCAGCAAGGCCGCAAATTCCTGCCGTGTCCCGAAGGGCACAACTTTTGTTTTGCGCGCAGAGCGTACTTCCAGCACGTGAGCACGGGAAAATGGCGAGAACGCCGCTGGCGGCTTTTTTCAACAGCCCCCTCTTGGTTCGGGTCGTATGGATTTCGCTAAGGACCGGCGGGGATGACGAAGAGGGAAGGGAGTGAGAGAAAGAGGAGAAAGTTGTCACGCAGACCATTGTCATTCGTTCGGATTCCACAGAAATAACAACCATCCGACTGCCAGTCCGATCACGCAGCTTATCGAGATTCCGAGGGAGATAAGTTGATAAAGCTCATAGATTTGCATGATAGAAACCGAATAACCGTTAGAAGGAGTCTCAAATTGATTTTCTGGTGATCGTTCTGGTTACTTCTCTTTAAAGCAACCGTGATGCCGTTTTGGCGCGAGAGCCATGCTGTACGGATGTCATGAATGAATCCAGTGGTTTATGAAAGAAATAGCCATACAAACCGCGAAATCGGCATTTAATCCTATTTTTTTCCCTCAATAAAAGGTTGTCATTCTGTCAACTTCCGTTCCTCTCTGATTGAGCGAAGGAAAAGAATGGGCGTCGCGAAAGGTGCGAAACGCTTGTATCAGGAGCTCTTTAGCATACGGATGGTTCCACCGACAGGCCGAAGGTGATGACGGAGGAGGACGGAGATGATCGTGATCATACAGAATATAGGGTTCTACATTCTGCAGCGCTCATTTTTGTGAACAGATGAATCCTGATGGGGTTCATTGAACGTCTTAGGATGACCAGAAGATCGTGGGGGAGACAGCCTCAACGGAGTTATCATGCTGAGCTGCGGGAAACATTTGGCTAGACCAAAGCCCGGATGGCCAAGGCACAAATTCTTCGTTTTACTCAGAACGACAATTTGATGAGGGCCCAACGGATTATGGCTTGTACATTGAATGGCTGAAGGGTGAAATCGACGTTTTTCCTTGTTATTTGCCTCGATTTGATAGGAAAAAGACCCATGCAACCGCCAGACCGATTACACATGTTATCGATGTTCCGATGACGATGTTTTGGTAAAGCTCGTAAAGTTGCATGATAGAAACCTCTTCCAACTGAGAGGAAAGTCTCCTCAGTGTTGCTGTTTCATTGATGTTGTTACTTCTTATTAAAGCAACCATGGTGCCGTTTGCAGATCATTTCATTGTGGCGAGAAATTCATGTTTAAAATTAATAACTTGCGAGCCAATAATCCCACGAAAATTAGGGGTTTCCTATTCAATCGTGTTTGTCTAAGTGGTCACGGCGTAGTCACCTTGTTAACGGCTGTCCTCATTAAGGCTCCATAAGTCAGCAGTTTGGCTTGACCGGAATATGGGAACCGCCAGAGGTGACCGGGAAGGGAATCTAGGCGTTAAAGCGGACAGGAGCGGAAGATAGCGCGTGTATCGGAACGGGTCGAAGCAGGATCTGGCAATGAGGGCTGGTTGTGACGGCGTGATTTTTGAGAAAGGCGGCTTTCGACGCAAAGCAAAAAAAACGACTTGCCCCGTCCAGAGATCAGTCTTGGAGATGAACAACTAGAGCCAGTTGTTGATCAGGAGGAACGGTGCCCAATAACTGGGATGCCGATAGATGGGATGGTCGAGCAGAGTTACTTGGGCTTCACGAAGGGCCTGGGCTTTGGAGAGCGATGATTCTTTGAGCCGGACGTAAAATTCATTGATCAGCGTTGAGGATGCCTGGTCATTGATAAACCATAAGGTGGCCAAGGCGCTTCGCGCCCCAGCTTTCACGGCTACTCCGGCCAGTCCCAAAGCGGACTGATCGTCTCCGGCTGCCGTTTCATAGGCGCTCAATGTTAAGAGATCCAGGGGGACCTTGCGGAATTGAAATAACCCGATGAGTTCTCTGAGATGATCCATGCTCAGTTTTTTGTCATACGTGAGGATGAAAGAATTCTCGGGCTCCTTCGCAAATTTTCCATGTGAGGCAATATGAATAATCGTAAAGTTTTCCTCTTTCATATCCTGTTCAAGATTGGGAATGCGGAATTCTTCGTTCAAGAGCGTCTTTCCGCCAAAGAGATCTTGAAGTTCCCTCACCTCCTGTTGTGTATTGGGGAGGGGTGAAAATCCCTGAACGCCTTCGGACAGTCCAATCGACAACAGATTGACCTGCTCCCGGTTCAGGGGATGGGCATCGGTGAGCGTCAATCCCGGAGTCGTCGCGATGGCATATTTTTGTATGAGGAATTTTTCTCCGTCATGGAGGGGTCCCATGGGAATGGTTCGCAATGGTCCATCCGGGACGAAGACGAGCGTTTCAATCCCGAATTCACTCAGATACGGTTCAAGCGGCCGGATAAGCAGGTCATACAGGGCCTGCGCATGTGGTAAATATTGATGAGTGGTCCGTTTTTCCAATAGGGTCCGGAACAGGTGAATTTTTTCTGTCAGGTCACGTTTTTGAACCGGAACGGTGATTTTTTTCATTGTTCCTCCAAGGCTTATCAGGAGGGCCATCCGGTCAGGGAAGAGAATCGGATAAATAATCGCCGTGGTGTCGGATACTTTATCGATGGCTTGGATTCTCCCCTTGTTCGCTTCCACGCAATCGTCTTTGAAGTAATCCTGGAGCTCTGCGGCCTTGAATGCTTCAATGGTATCCCGGGTGTGGAACAGGAGCACTTCTTTTCTTGTGGCATCTGTCACTTCATCAGCTTGCTGGAGTAAGAGAGCAGCGGTTTCAAAAAATAAGGCTCCCAGCGAATCTCGAAACGATGCCGGGTTCTGGGGGAGCCCGACAGACAGTTGCTGACGAATGGGTTGGAGTGTATCGATCGCTCGCTGGTAGGCGGCAATGGCCTCGTCCGTCCGACCCAGATTTTTGAGGTGCCGGCCCGTGTTCCATTCCCAGCGATAGAGGGCTTCCGGGGCCTGGCCCTTTTGACTCGTCCGAATCGCCAGTTGCGTGAGTTGGAGGGCTTCCTCATGGCGGCCCCCTTCTTCGTACAATTCTCCTAAAAATCCCCACCCATATGATTCATTTTTCCAGTCTCCAATTGCTTTCGCGCTGCCTATGGCTTCCCGAAACGACTCAGCGGCTTGGGTGAATACCGTGGCATGTTCCTCTGTGAGCTGGTGGCTGAGGTCTCTCAATCCCATTCCGATGGTGAGCAGGTTTTGGATTTTTTCGTGTGAGTCAGGAAGTGTTCGTGTTTTCTCCAATGCCTGTTGCAAATGGATTTTCCCATTTTGTGCGGACTGCTGCCTGATTTCCACCAGGGCCGCATTAATCATGGCTCGAATGGAAAGAGGTTGCAAATCCAGTGAATCAGCAAGAATGCTGGATTCTGTATAAGCCGCAAGGGCTTCTGTCTCGTTCCGGCGAACCCCATGTGCATTGCCCAGATCATTGAGAATGGTAGCCATGAGCGGTCGATCTTCGATTTCCCTGGAGACCTTCAGCCCCTGTTGCAGGATCTCAAGTGCCGAATCCAACTCTCCCATATGGAGATGCAAGGTTCCCAATTGGCTGAGTGCCTGGGCCATCAGGCGGAGCTGGGTGGTCTCCTGTGCTGATTGGACGGCTGTGCGAAGGAGTTGTTGGGCCCGTTGGTATTGGCCCATATCGAGCAGGGCTCTCGAGAGATAAATGAGCGATTGAATGTGATTGGGAGAATCTCCGGATTTTTCATAGATCTGGGCGGCTTGAGTCCAGGACCGGGCTGCCTGTTCCAACTGGCCCTGCTGATACTGCCGGATTCCTTCCGCTAACAAATCTTGAGGGGACAGTTCCGCCGCAACGGCAGTCGTCATCCCTATCCCGCCGACTCCCAGGAGGAAGAACCACACCCCAAGACCATAACGAGAAAAGTTGGGAAACCCGCGAGTTCGGGACATGGCCGACCCTTTCTCTGAAGTCATCTAGGCATTCAACAGTCCCATTCTAGGAATTGCCGTCAATAAGGTCAAAGCAAGGGTTTCCGAAACGGGGCGGTTTTGAGGGTTCTCCTGGATCCGGTTGTGAATCTGGAAGAGGAAGGCGATTTTAATTATGAAGGTCTACGGTCGTCAGTTTGTGAGCGTGAACCCCTTTCTCTTGAAATTGTTCTCAAAGTAGACACACAATACACCAAGTAGACAGGTGAGATATCCAAACATCTTTAGACGGAAAGACCATGTGAGAGAGGGTATCCATGAAATCTATAGCAATAGCACGTGGTTCGAAACGATTATTTCCAAGTGGGAAAAATTTGGCTTGTGGAACGAAGCTTGCTTTTTAAATATCTGTATTCCAGGTGTGAGCAGATCCGAGAACGTCTTACGTGAAAATGTACCGGGAGGACGGTCCGGACGATGACAGGAGGACCATAATGAGCCAGATGATGACACGATGCAGGTGGGTGGCGGTAATAGGCGTGACCCTTGGTCTTAGTGTTCAGGCCATGGGAGGAGCGGAATTCCCAGACCAGGCAACCCGCACACATATGAAGGACGTCGCGTCTGTAGCCCTTGAACCAGGGTTTTTGGAGGAGACACTCCTTTCTGGTGACAGTCCGGTTATCCAAATATCGGATGACAAAACTGACAAGCAGGCGGCTTCATCACGGGAGGGAGCGTTGTACCAACCTCCACAACGAGGGGCTCCGGGAGGACGGGTTGGTGGAGGCACCAGAGGTCCTATGACGGATCTTCCGTTACTCTTGGCCCTGGCTCCCGATCACGTGGGATTGGCGAGTGAGGTGCAGCCACAATTGGTGTGGTATTTATCAAAGGCGACAAGCTACCCTTTGGAATTTACCCTTATTGACGAATCAGGGGTGACACCGATTATTGAGAAGCGGCTTTCCTCTCCCACTGAACCCGGGATTCACATTATTCAGTTGGCTGATTACGATCTGAAACTGGAGAAAGGGAAAACCTATCAATGGTTCGTGTCTCTGGTCTCTGATCCCGAGCATCGATCAGCGGATATTATCGGCGGAGGAATGATTGAGGTGGGTGAGGTCCCGGCCTCGCTGACCGAGGAATTGAAGAACGCCAATCCGGTTGAAGCGACGAAGCTATGGGGGCAAGCCGGATTTTGGTATGACGCCATAGGCGTGATTTCCACCAATATTCAGTCTCATCCTTCCGATGCCGAGATGCATCATGTGCGGGCGTCATTGCTTGAAGAGGTTGATTTGGATACGCCGGCGCAGGTGGATCGCCAGCATGGATTATGACTGTGGCTGTTTGAAAATGGGAATTGGAGGTGTTTATGGACAAGTCCACGACGGTCTTGTCTGGGCGGGTGTTGACAGGACCAGATATTTCCCCCAGTCCGTGATGCCCGTGTGTTAATGAGCCTGCGCTTTCTGTCCTAGGAAAGCAGGTTCATTTTCCCCTTTTCATTGCACCCGCAGTTATGGAACCTGTCCCCGCCGTTATGGCGGGGGCAGGTTTTTTTTACTCCCGTCCGTTGTCTCCCGCTCGACTGTTATTCAACAACAGTTCACGCACTCCTCAGGCTAGACCTCGCACCTCATTTTAGCTGCGGATTTTCCATGCTGAGCCAGGCTGTTTGGCGATACCTGGCTTCTCTCACTCGAATTAAGTTTCATTCTGTCGGACCGATACTGACTCCAAAGGGGTGTGGCCAAAACCATACCAACCCTGAGGCGTTTTTTCGATGAGCCATCAAACGGCTCCTCGTTGGTTCATGCTGCCATGTTTCTCTTCCATCTGAATAGATTCCACAGGTTTTTACTGGCATGGTCCCTTCTGTTGGGAACAATATGGTCTGTTCAGGAATCTCTTGCGAATACCCTGGACATTGCGCCTGCCTTTTTGAGTGTTCGGGTAGACGTGGACGAAGAAATTCATGATGCATTGACTGTCTCTATACCGGTGCCGTTGTTGGGGAAGGGTCGGGGTTTGGGACTATCGGTCGAAGACATGTACCGGGACCCTGTATTTGCCGACGTGTATTTTGATGATGTCCGGTCTTCGATTCAGGGTGGTGTCGAAGATTTCCTCCACGAAACAGTCGCGCTTCTGAAACAGGAAGATCAGTGGGGATTACGGATTGAAGGACATTGTGATTCGCGAGGCCCGTCGGCCTATAATCTCGCCCGGGCCGACTATCATCTGAGATCCCTTGCCGGGTTTTTGGTGCAGTTGGGAATTCCCTCCGGGCGAATTCATCCGGTGAATTTTGGCCAAACTCCTTTTTCCTGTCAGAGCGGGAGTGAACGGTGTCAGGAAGATAACCTTCGCGCGGAACGAATTTTTTCTATCCTGGCAGTTGACCGGTTTCAACGGGGTTGTCTGGCGCGATTACGTCTTATCGCCGGAAAGGATTCGGATCGAGCAACTGGATATTTGAAGCGCCCGCCGTATTTGCAACGCATTCAACTCGCGTCCCCTGTCATCACTTCTTTCCGCTGAAAGCGTGGTATCTATCGCTTTTTTTTCATTGAACGAAAAAGCCTGTTGCTGTTCCGAACAACCGGCTGCCTCGTGAACGCCTTTCTATTCAGAAGGGCTACAAAATATCCAGGACAAATTCCCAATGCACTCCCTGATCCTGAACGCCTCCGCCAGGAGGATCCTCCACGTGATTCAACTGTTGCCCCCAATATAGACTGGCATGTGCCCGATTGAAGAAGGAGAATCGGATTCCTGCGCCAATACTGGCCAGAGTCTGCGGATCGGGCGTATTGCGTTTGGCCTCCCATGACCGTCCCACATCTATGAAGGGAGCCAGTGCCACCGCCACCTTCGGACCTAAAAAGCTGGGAAACATCGGGATTCGTGACTCTACGTTAAACAGAAATGCATTATCCCGCACCAGATAATTTTCCCAGTACCCCCGGACGCTGTACCGGCCGCCGACGGCAAATTGTTCCAGTGCGAATAAGCTGTCGTTGGCAATCTGCAAGGTCAGGCCGCCGAGAAATTCGATGCCGAGAGGATCTACGCGTCGGACATATTGGGCCTGGCCTAACCAGACAAAAAATTCCCCGTCCGGATCATCAGAATTTTGTTTATTGTTGGTGGCATCCAGTACGTCTAATCCCACACTGAACCGGGATCGAACCGCGAGGACCTGATTGGGTTCCCGGTGAATCCATTCCTGCCCGAATCGGAGGGCTGACACGATAGCCTTGCCGTTGTTGGTTGCGCCGCGCTGGAAGGAGAACCCCGTTCCACCCAGGAAACTCTGATTTTCCAGGTGTTCTCCGATGAGGGAAAGGGCAATTTCGTCATTGAGTGTGCGATAGACGGGTTGACGCAAGGCGATTTTGTATATTTGGGACTTGGTCCTGATGTCCAGATCATCGAATGGTTTTGTGACGACGTGAAAGTCATTGAACCGGAAATTCAGTTCCAGGGTGGTATCACGTGCCGTGAGCGGGATGATGTAGTTGGCTTCGATGAGAGGCTGCAATCCCTTGGATTGGCCATAGGTGAAGCGAAAGGCATCTCCCAATCCGAACGGGTTCTGCACAGCGATATTTCCGAGACCCCGCGATTCGCCAACCGTTGGTGATTGAAAGTTGTTGAATTCTATCCACGCATTGAAGGGGGACGCTTCCTCGACTTGCACATGGAGGACCCCTTCGCCCGGTTTCAGTCCTGGTTTCAGCTCCGTGTTTAACCGTTCCGTACGGGGATCTTGAAGGAGGAGTTGGAGCTTTTCTTTCAACGGATTGATGTTGAGCGGTGGTCCGCTACTCAGGGCAATCCGGTCTTCAAAATAAAAGGGTAGAAAATATTTGGTGCCTTCGATTTGGATGTCCGTCAGTTTTCCCTCAATAATCTGAATGGTGACAACCCCATTCTGCAGTGTCTGGTCGGGGATCACCGCTCCGGAGTTCACATACCCTTTATTGACATAGAGCAACGTTAAGGCCCGGCGCAGTTCCTCCAGATCATTGGTGGACAACTCCCTGTCTTCGTAAGGGGCAGTGACTTTGGCTAGTTCCTCTGCTGAAAAGACGGTGCTTCCCTCAACTTGAATTTTCCGGATCATAACCCGAATTTGAGGAGGAGCCCCTTTCATTTCAGGAATGGTTTCCACTGGAGGCAGTGTGATATCGGGAGCAGTTTTTGGTGTCAGAGGCTCGGTTTTTTTTTCTAGAGGCGGGGGTTCACCGAACCGTCCGGTGGGATCAAAGCCTGGCTGGACCTGTGCGAAGAGTTGATTGTTTTGTCCTATTCCCGAAAAAAAATGTAGGGATAGGATGAGGAAAACAGGCAGTCCTTTTCCAATATCAGCGACCCGGATAATCCGGTGGACGGATGAATGGAAGAGGGGCTTTGAACCAAACAACGTATGCCTCCTTGCCATGAATGGCATCCGTAGAAGAGGTTGTCCGCTGTAAGGTTTTTTTTATACAGGAAGAAGTCAATAATTGCTAGGGAATCATCTGATTGTCGATGAAATCTCGTAATGGTCCCTATTAAGTGTGGACCTCATCCTTCGAAGAAGGTCGGACGGGAAAATATGGAGAAAGTGAAAGAGGACATCCTTCTCACCCCCCTGTCTCATTTAAACAACCGTGTTTCCTTAGTGACTTTCTTTGACCAGGTTTTTATTCCATTCCGGGATTTCAATGATGAGGTCTTTTTCCCCATTCGGGACGCACTGGCACCCCAGTCTTGATTGCAGGGTAAGCCCGGGAGCTTCATCTAATTGGTCATTTTCGTCATCCGTGGCCTCGTTACAGGTGTCCAGCCCCTGTTTCACAATAATATGACAGGTTGAGCAGGCACAGACTCCGCCGCATGCATGTTCCACATCTATCCCGTTTCCCAACGCGATATCGAGGATGCTCCCAGGCAATCCCGTCTCACCATAGGGAAACTTTTCCGGGTCAACCTCAATTTCAATAGGCTTTTCAGGTGTGATAAAGGTGAGTTTGAATGGTTTCTTAGCGACTGCCGTTTCGCTTTTCTCAATATATGGATTACTGCCTCCCATGTAATTCTCCTTACAAATCAATGTGTTGAAAGTTAATTTTCAAAAAAAGTCCGTGGTTGATTATGTTTGTCCTGACTAATTCCGACTAAATGGATCTCCGACCATTTTAGTCTTGACTGACCCAAGAGGTCAATGCTATGTTAAACCCGATCATATAAGTCGGCATTATGGACAGATAAACACTATCAATATTAATACTTAATTATGCTGAAGCTTTCGAAAAAAGCAGATTATGCCCTGATGGCTCTCCAATATATGGCCATGGTCCGGTCTGGAGAAACCAGTCCTTTTAATCCGAATAGGGTTGTTAACACCAAAGAAATCGCTGAGGAACATCATATTCCCTTGGAGTTGTTAGCCAAAGTGCTTCAAACCTTGGCTAAATATGACATGGTGGAAAGCCAAAACGGACCAAAGGGAGGCTATCTCTTGGCCCGTGAGCCACGGGAGATTTCCATCGCGCAGGTGCTGGAAGCTATTGAAGGCCCACTGGGGATTGCTGACTGCTATCATGAGAAAGATGAACATGCCTCTTGTGAACAAATTGAGCATTGTAATATCCGGACGCCTCTGTTGCGCGTCCAAGAAAGCATTTTTCATTTACTCAGTAGCATGTCTATTGAGGACATGATGGCCGAGCCCCCCTTAATCATTGTGGAATCTCGTAAAACAAAAGGAGTTCAATTATGAAGTTGCCTATATATTTGGATAATCATTCAACGACCCCCTGCGATCCTCGGGTGCTTGAAGTGATGCTCCCCTTCTTCACCGAGAAATTTGGGAATGCGGCCAGCCGGAATCATACTTTCGGTTGGGAAGCTGAAGAGGCGGTGGAAATAGCCAGAAAACAGATTGCGCATCTTATCCACGCCGATGCCAAAGAAATTATTTTTACCAGTGGGGCGACGGAATCGGATAATCTGGCCTTGCAGGGCGTGGTGGAGATGTACCGGGAAAAAGGAAACCATATCATTACAAGTTCGACGGAACACCGGGCAGTGATTGATACGGCGAAATATCTGGAAAAGAAGGGTGTCAAGGTCACTTTCCTCCCCGTTGATAAAGCCGGCATGGTGAGCCCTGATGACGTACGCAACGCCATTACCGACCAGACGATTTTAATTTCGATTATGATGGCCAACAATGAGATCGGTACGATCAATCCCGTGGCGGCCATCGGAAAAGTTGCTAAAGAAAAAGGTGTCCTTTTCCACTGTGACGCGACACAAGGGGTGGGAAAAATCCCTGTGAATGTTCAGGAAATGGGAATTGACCTGATGTCCTTTACCTCCCATAAGATTTATGGTCCCAAAGGCGTGGGGGCCCTCTATGTCCGACGGAAGGCGCCGAGAGTGAGGTTGGAGGCGATGATGTATGGTGGGGGCCATGAGCGGGGTATGCGTTCGGGAACCTTGCCTGTGTCGCTCATTGTCGGATTTGGGAAAGCCTGCGAACTAGGCGAGCAGGAGATGGCTACGGAGTCTGTTCGTATGGCCAAAATGCGCGATCGCCTTCAAGAAGGCATCATGAAGGGTATGGATGAGGTCTATTTAAACGGGCATCCGACTGAGCGGTTGCCGAACAATCTCAATATTAGCTTTGCGTACGTCGAAGGAGAGGCGTTGCTCATGGGGGTCAAAGAAATTGCTTTGTCTTCTGGTTCGGCTTGTACCTCGGCCACGCTTGAGCCCTCTTATGTGTTGCGTGCCTTGGGAGTTGGATCGGATTTGGCCCATTCCTCGATCCGTTTTGGGCTTGGTCGATTTAATACCGATGAGGAGGTGGAATACACCATTGATCGCATGATCAAAGCCGTAACGCACCTACGCGAGATGTCCCCGCTCTATGAGATGGCCAAGGAAGGGGTCGATTTGAAAAGCGTTCAATGGGCAGCTCATTAATTGATATACTTGAAGAAGAAATATTCAAAATGGTTTTAAAAAATACACTGTCTTACCATACAACAAAGGGAGGGATAGTCCATGGCCTATAGTGAAAAAGTTATTGATCATTACAACAATCCCCGTAATGTGGGAAGTTTTCAAAAAGATGCCGACGATGTCGGAACAGGCGTTGTCGGAGCCCCGGAATGCGGAGATGTGATGAAACTCCAAATTAAAGTCGAAAACGACACCATTGTGGATGCCAAGTTCAAGACGTTTGGGTGTGGGTCGGCCATTGCCAGTTCCAGTTTGGCGACCGAGTGGCTCAAAGGGAAAACCATAGAAGATGCTCAAAAAATTAAGAATACGGATATTGTTCATGAATTGAACCTTCCACCCGTCAAAATCCATTGTTCCGTGTTGGCTGAGGATGCCATTAAAGCGGCCTTGGGGGATTACCAGAAAAAAGCGGGAGAGAAAAAGGGCAAGCCGGAAGCAGCCACGACCTCATCCTAGCTCAGGGAACTGTTCACGATTTGTTTTAGGGAGAAATGGCGATGGATACAAATACCACGGAAAGCAATTCAACGGTTGCCATGACCGATGAGGCCTTGAAAGAGGTCAAGCGGTTATTGGACCTTCAAAGTATTACTGAGGGTGGTCTTCGCTTGGGAGTGAAAGGTGGCGGCTGTTCGGGATTGAGCTATACCGTCAACTTCGATGACAAGATCGGGGAGTTTGATACCGTCACTGAAGTGGATGGCGTAAAAGTAATCGTCGATGCCAAAAGCGCCATTTATCTCCAGGGGATGACCTTGGATTACCAAAAAGACATGGTGAGTGGTGCCTTCAAATTTATCAATCCCAATGCCACCAAGACATGTGGGTGCGGAGAGTCGTTTTCAGCATAAGACCAATCTTCTTCAATCACATAGTGACGTAACCACTCGGGCATGGGGCAGTTCACCATGCCCGAGTCGTCAGAGCCAGAAACACATGGACCATCAATATCCAACCACGATAAAGGCCCGGGAACTTCCCATGGCCCGCAGTATGTGCTGGCACTGCCAATCTGAAGTGACGGGAGAATATCTCTGTGGGCAATGCGTCAAAGTTCAGCCGCTTTCAAAGGACTTGGACTATTTTGCCTGCTTTCAACTCCCTCGTCTGTTGAACATTGACGAGCAACAATTGGAACAGACATTTTATGAATTAAGTCGTACTTTTCATCCGGACTTTTATTCCACTAAAGATGAATCGGAGAAAGCCATTAGTTTAGGGAATTCTGCTTTTTTGAATGCCGGCTATCGCACACTCAAGGATCCCATTCAGCGGGCGGAATATTTGATCCGGTTGGAGGCTGGAGCGGTGAAAGATATTCGATCGAATCCCCCGGCGGATTTGTTTGAAGAGGTTCTTGAGCTGCAAGAAGATTTGGAAATTTTCCGACAACTGGTCCCCAAGGGCGCGTCACCTGAACTTGAGGCCCTTCGGAAAAAGTTGCAGGGCGAACGAGAGCGTTTGGAAAAACGCCAGACTGAAATGGAGGAGTCGCTGAAGTGTCAATTCAAACAATGGGATCAGGTGCAAGCACGCGCTCCCCTTCCAGGTGAGGCGCGTGAGGAAAAAAATTCTATTTTGCGTGCTATGCAGGAAATTCTTTCTAATCGAACATACGTGCGGAATATGGTCAACGATTTGCTCGAAACCACGGGCTAATCATTCTCAGCTAAAAGGAATATATTGTGAGTCGCATTGTTGGTATTGATTTGGGAACGACGAACTCGCTGATCGCCTTTATGGATAAGGAGGGGCCTCATGTCATCCCCGGTCCGGATGGGCAGACTAAAGTGCCTTCCATCGTCGGGTTAACTGATAATGGGATGATCGTGGGAGAGCCGGCAAAAGCCCATTTAATTCGTGATCCTTCCAGCACCATTTATTCCGTGAAGCGGTTTATGGGCAAGGGGCTGGATGACGTGAAGGACGACCTGAAGTATTTTCCTTATCAGCTTCATGAAAAAAACGGGGTCATTCGAATTGAAATTGGAGACAAAACCTTTTCTCCCCCTCAAGTGTCCGCCATGATTCTGAAAGAATTAAAACGGCGAGCCGAGGATTATTTAAAGGAAGACATCTCCAAGGCTGTGGTCACCGTCCCGGCCTATTTCAATGATAGTCAGCGGCAGGCCACGAAAGATGCCGGGATGATTGCCGGGTTAGAGATCCTGCGTATCATCAATGAGCCGACGGCCGCTTCCTTAGCGTATGGCCTGCAGAAAAAGACACAAGGTCTGATCGCGATCTATGATTTAGGCGGAGGGACGTTTGATATCTCTATTCTCAAATTAAAAGATGGAATCTTTGAAGTTCTGGCAACGAATGGGGATACCCATTTAGGGGGAGATGATTTCGATCAACTGCTCGTCGATGTGATGGTTGATGATATTGTTCAAACTCAAGGCCTTAAGGTTGGGGAGAATCCCGATTTAATGCAAACCATTCGGTTGGAGGCGGAACGTGTCAAAATCCGGTTGTCGGATGAAACTCAAACTCAGGCGGTGATAGAGCTTCCCAATTCGACGTATGAAAAGGTATGGACGCGGGAGAGCATGGAAACGTTAACGATGGGTTTGGTGGAAAGAACCCTTGCGCCTTGTCGGCTTGCCCTCAAAGATGCAGGCTTAACCGCCGATCAGATTGATGAAGTGGTCCTGGTTGGCGGGAATACTCGCATGCCACTGGTTTGGCGAAAAGTGGAAGAACTGTTTGGCCAAAAGCCGCACTCTGAACTGAACCCTGACGAAGTTGTCGCGTTAGGGGCGGCTGTCCAAGCTGATATTTTAGGCGGGAATACCACAGACCTGTTGTTACTGGACGTGACTCCCCTGTCATTGGGAATCGAAACGATGGGCGGGGTCATGAGTGCGCTGATCCGTCGAAATACCACGATTCCAACCAGTGCAAAGGAAATGTTCACGACCTATGTCGATGGGCAGACCTCGGTGGATATTCATATCCTCCAAGGAGAACGGGAATTGGTTAAGGATAATCGAAGTTTGGCCCGCTTCCAATTAAAGCTTCCACCGTTGCCGGCTGGGGTCCCTCGCGTGGAAGTCAACTTTCTCATTGATGCCAATGGGATTTTACAGGTGACGGCCAGAGATATCCGGACCGGTCAAGCTCAATCGGTTCAGGTGAAACCTTCTCATGGACTGACCGACGATGAGGTGGAAGGAATGGTTCGAGATTCTTTCCAATTTGCCACCGAAGACATCAAAGCCCGTCAGATTATAGAAGCACGCAATGAAGCCAATGCGATTATCGTGGCGACCGAGAAAGCTCTGGGACGTGCAGCGAATTTAATTCAGGAAAAGGAAACGGAAAGCATTCGTCAGATTCTACGGCAGCTTGGTGAAGTTAAAGACGGGGATGATCATCGTGTCATACGTGCGAAAATTGTTGAGGTTGAAAAAACGACGCACCATTTGGCCGAAGTGTTGATGGATGCCACGCTGAAAGAAGCTCTCGAAAGTAAAAAATTATCTGACGTCATTAAGTAATCCCTCAAATAGGGAGACTTTCGACATGGGCAAAACCCATTAATCCAAGGGGAAGAAATCATGGCTCAGGAATTCATGTGGGGTGATACTGAAGATATTGCTATCCGGCTGCAGGAAGAGCACCCCGACCTTGATCCGTTAACGGTCAGGTTTACGGATTTACATGCGTGGGTAGTGGCTCTTCCTGAATTTAAGGACGATCCCAAAACGTCCAATGAAAAAAAGTTGGAGGCCATTCAAATGGCCTGGTATGAAGAGTATCAGGATGCCCAGTCCTGAGAACGCGTGTTACGGTGTAATCGGCCGGTTGAACCGTTCTATCAAAATGGAGAAAGCTGGTTGGATGAATCCGAGTTCAACCGGTCAAACTCAAAAAAATCCATAGGGTTCGACTTCTGAGGAGCCGCTTTTCCTGGTTCCGTTCCTTTACGAAAAACTTCCGTACTGATGTTTCGACTGGTCTTGGACGGCAGGTCACCCGTCTCGGTGTCGATCTGCGCGAATTGAATGTCATTAGGAATAGGAAAGGTCATAACTGGTGAGTGTAGCAGCGATTGATCAACAAACTTGGTCCAAATTGGCAGGGCCGCATGCGCCCCGGATTCCAATCTGCCGAGTGTTCGGACCCCATCAAAGCCCACCCATACTCCTGTCGCCAAATTCGGGGCATACCCGACAAACCACGCATCGTTATAACTATTTGTGGTTCCAGTCTTCCCTGCCAATGGCCGGCCAATAGATTTGGCGAGTCTTCCGGTTCCGCTTTGAATGACATCCATGAGCATATTGGTGATCAAGTAGGCGTTTTCCTTGGTCATGGCTTGTCGCGGTTCGAACTGGTGTTGTTCTAAGATCTCCCCGTTGAGGTTCTTGGCATGTGTAATCAGGTAGGGCTCAAGCCACAAACCTTGATTTGCGAAAACGCCATACGCGGAGGTGATTTCTTGGAGGGTCACGCTGGAGGAGCCCAAAGCCAAAGAGAGGTCCTGGCTGAGCGGACTTCGTATTCCCAGATTGCTGGCAATATTGACGACCTCGGGAACTCCGATTTGTTCAAGCAATCTGACGGTTGCGGCGTTGCGGGAATGGCGCAGGGCTTCACGAAGGGTAATGGTTCCAAAAAAGCGTTTTTCATAATTTTCCGGCTTCCATACCCGGTCTAAATCCTCGTCTTCATAGACGACGGGGGCATCGAGAATCAGGGATGCCGGTGTCAGGCCTTGTTGAAGCGCCGAAGCATAAATGAGTGGCTTGAAGGCAGAACCGGGTTGTCGACGGGCAATTACGGCACGATTAAACTGACTTCGAGTAAAGTCATACCCGCCAACCATTGATTGCACGGCGCCTGTCCTCGGATCCATGGCGATCAGGGCGCCTTCCACGATTGGAGTTTGCTCTAAGACAAATTCGCCTGACTCGACAGTGCCGTTTTTCGGGGCGACTTCAATAATGTCTCCGACCTTCAAGAGTTGGAGGGGAGAGGCTTTATCACGAACGACCGCTGTTCCCACATCCCCGCTTTTCTCCAATTGACGCTGGGCCCATCGCATATCCTCGAAAAGAATAGAGCCCTTATAGGTATTTCCAATCAAGATTTGAGCGGATTGTTTGGTCACGTCGGTCACGAGCGCTCGGTAGAGGCCATGGACAAGAGCTGCCTTTGGACTCTGTAGCTCCGGAAAGGTGTCGGGAGGGGTGAAATCTTTGGAAAAGACAATATGTTCAATTGGCCCTCGCCAGCCTTGACGTTTATCTAATTGGCGGAGTCCTGTACGAACCGCTTCTTCTGCGTTTTTCTGCATGGCAATGTTTAAGGTGGTGTAGATTCGTAGCCCACCCTTATACACAAGGGTTTCTCCGTACCGATCTACCAAGTGTTGACGCACCTCTTCCAGGAAATAGGCCGCAATCGGTTCTAAGGATTGGTGACGGTAGGATAGGGTTGTGGCCATGGCGGCGTGCGCCTCTTCGTTGGTGATATACCCGGCCTCTACCATGCGCCCTAAAACCAATTCTTTGCGCGATTTAGCCAGATCTGGATTCCGATAGGGTGAATAAGTGTTGGGAGCTTTAGGAAGACCAGCCAAAAATGCTGATTCAGGAAGACTCAAATCCGAGACGTTTTTATCAAAATAGGTTAAGGCGGCGGCGGCCACTCCATAGGCACCGTGACCGAAATAAATTTGGTTTAAGTACATTTCTAGAATTTGCTCTTTGGTCAACACCCATTCCATTTTCACTGCGAGAATGAGCTCTTTAATTTTTCGCTGATACGTTCGTTCGGGAGAAAGAAAAAGAGCTCTGGCTAACTGTTGGGTAATGGTGCTAGCGCCTTGAAACCGGCCACCTTTTTTGAGGTTGGTCCAGGCGGCCCGGCCGATGCCGACAATGTCCAGCCCAGGGTGATCAAAAAAACGGGTATCTTCTGTTGCAATGACCGCTTGCGTGAAGGCTTTGGGGATTTTGTCAATGGGTGTATACAGACGACGTTCGATGAAAAATTGCCCAATAAGTTCACCGTTATCTGCATAGACTCTAGACACTAAACTCGGATGGTAGTCTTGAAAGGAGTCGAATGTGGGAAGGTCACGGGTCGCAATCCAGAGAATTCCCGCAAGACCTCCTACCCCGACACATAAGGCAAGGAATGTGGTGATCATCGTTATTCGAAGCCAGGACCAGCCGCGTAGCGTGGAAAAAAACCTTTGAAATTTACTCATAAAGGATTCGTAACCAACGATAACCTAGAGATTGGGAAGATTTGGATGGTATCAAGGAGGAGGAGGATTTCACTTGCCTTTTAATTACGATACCCCGAGATAGCCTAAAACACAAGATCGATATTTGTTTCCGATTGGACGGCATATATGCCGCCATGGCATAGGTCAACGATGTTAGGATTAGAGGCGGTGAAAAATGGTGTGAGGAAAGATAGCAGATTTGAACTTCTTACGGCTCTCTGGCTCAGCAAACAGGGTCGGGAGTGGAGTTTCGTTAGGGCTAAATGGACAATTCTGTAGGGCTTCTGCCAGATTGACAAACTTTTTCACCCCATGTTACCACAAAAGGTCAAGTGAATTTTCGGCATTTCCATTACAACGAAGGAGAGCAATCATGTCTACAGATGTTGCCGCAGAAGTTAAAGTCGGAGACGTAGCCCCCGATTTTACATTAAAAGACCAGGACCAAAAGGATGTTAAGCTCAGCGACTATCGCGGAAAGAAGAATGTGGTTCTGGCATTTTATCCTCTGGATTGGAGCCCGGTTTGTACCGGAGAAAACAAATGTTTAACCGATGATTTTCCCAACTTTGGATCAGTTAATGCCGAAATTTTTGGCATAAGCTGTGACAGCTTTTTTTCCCACAAAGCTTGGGCGGATTCCTTAGATCTTAAGCATCAACTACTCGCCGATATGCATCGGACGGTATCTAAGGCCTATGGATTATATTTTGAGCCGTTGAATTGCTCAAAGCGGGCTACCGTCATCGTGGATAAAAATGGAAAAGTGGCCTATGCAAAAGTTCAAGATATCAAAACCGCTCGTGACGACAAAGAAATTTTGGAAGCTTTGAAAAAGTTGAATTAATCCTGAGGATGGTCTGATCGAAGGAGTTGGTTCTTGAACCTACTCCTTCGGTCTGTAATTTTGGATCGCGAGGCTGTGATGTCCGGTATTGTTGAAGATGTGAACGATGACAACTATGAAGGGTTCACGGAGGCTTCAGCTGCGGTTGTGGCCTATGGCATTGCGACCTGCGAACCGTGTAAAGCCTATGATCCTGTTCTTGCGGACATTGCCCAACAGTATTCGAATGTGCGATTTGGAAAGGCTAAAATGCACGTTCCGGGGCGGTGCCGGGCCATTAAAAAGCGGCATCAATTTGAAACGTATCCCACCACTCATTTCTTTTCCAATGGAACGCTCGTGCTTACCAAAGAGGGAAAATTAGAACCCGCCGAACTGGCCGACTTGATTCGGCAATCGTTCTCTATCCAAACCTAAATTCTGTTTTGGGGAAACCTCACCCGGTCCTGGTTCCGTCCGGCCTGCAGAGGGTCTTGCAGCTGGCAGGGTATCCTGATTGAGTCGGTGCGCGTCCTCAAGACGGTGCTTCCAGATGCAGGCTATACAGAATACACAGCCACGGCACCTGATTGTTGGCTCACGGAGACCCGGCATAGCGGGGGTGTGTGGAAGTGGGGGGCCAATGTTTCCCAGATGACCTTCGCAAGCGACGAGTCTGTGACGGGAATGTTGGCAAAGGCCTGATCCTGGCTTAAATTTCGCTGATCAAATCGTGCAAGGATCTGGTTTCTGACGATTTGATCCACAGTCTGTAAATTCATAACCTGCCCGGTGTCGCTGGAAATTTGGCCCTTCGTAGCAATCCACAGATCATAATCATGTCCTTGCGTATGACCTGTCCGGGATTGATGCAGGGCTGAAAACGCATAGCGTCGAGCGATGATGGCCGAGTCCCCGTTAGCAGGTTGGAGGGCACCATCCATGAGACTCGCATTCACCTCGGCATAGAGGGTTTCGTCCTCATAAAGACGAAGGGCATCTGGATTAGGAAGGTCTGGATGTTTTTCCAAAATGTGCCAGAGAGTGACGGCGAGATTTTCGGTCGTGGGAATTCTCTCGGAAAAATATGGGGTATCGAGATTTAAGTTTTTATGATCAAATTGTTCCAGGACCTGATTTAAAATGAGTTTCAAGTCATATAAATTGATGATCATTCCTGTGACAGGGTCGATGTCCCCCCGCAAGGTGACTTCCAATAAATAATTATGGCCATGGGTATTCACATTATTACAAAGACCAAAAACCGCACGATTTTTTGCGTCATCCCATTCAGGATTGTGGTAGCGGTGAGAGGAGCAAAACTCTAAACGTTTGGTAAGGGTCGCTTTAGGCATGAAGTCTCTATAGAAAAGAAAAAGGGCTGGATCTTGGTCGCCTATGGAAGTCCAAGTCCAGCCCTAATTGGTTAGGGTTCTGAGTGAATATTTTCTAGGTCGAGAATGAGCTTCCACATCCACAGGTGGACTTCGCTTGAGGATTTTTGATGGCAAATCCCGACCCTTGCAGACTATCAACGTAATCGACTTCTGCGCCGCTGAGCATTGGGGCACTTTGGGAATCCACAATCACCTTCACGTCGCCTTTTTCGATGATGGTGTCATCATCGCTGGTTTTATCTTCAAACGACATTCCATATTGATAGCCGCTGCATCCGCCGCCTTTGACGTAAATGCGCAAACCGACGGAATTTTCTTCTTCTTTAATCAGTTCCTTAATTTTCTGCTCTGCGATTTCAGTAATTGTTACCATAGTTGTTGTATCCTCCTTATGATCACATTATTTTTGTAGATTCATCATTCCTTTCAATCGGTTGAAAGGGATCCAACGTTGAGTTTACATCTTAAAGCACGACTTTTAATCTTGTCAATTTATAGGAGGATCTGCGAAGTTGGGAAGTTATGCACGGCAAAAATGATGAATCACGTGAGATCCTTTAACCATTCCTGCCTCAATTCCTGAGGTACTGGGGCTTCTGTGCGATATTGAGGGTGGAGGATAGTCAGAAAGGCAGGGACTTCCTCTTGGGCCAGGAGGTCTCGAAAGGTTGGGGTGGTGGAAAATCGTATAAAGTGCACGGCACTGATTTTATCTTCCTTGCTATGCCCGGCCTCAAAATTTGCAAAAACTGAGGTATCGCCAACCTTGATGCCCACGGTATTGGCCTGGTCTATATTCTTAAAGGAATCCAGAAGCGGTTGAATGTTTTCGGAATCGGTGATTTCGATAAACAGTGTTGCGCTCAATTCATGACGATCTGGTAGAAGCGCATTATACACGTCACATTCTTCCTGAATTTTTCCCGGATCAAAAATGCGCTCTATTCGAACCATTTCTTGTATTTGAAATAGCAGGGTGTCCCGATTCTCAAACACGAGCGTTACGAATTTTCCTACAGAAATGCGGCGCCGTTTTTTAAGGGCAATAATTTTTTGCCGAATGGCGGGGCGGTTTTTTTCATATTGAGCAGCCGGGAGAAGATCTTGTGGTGTGAGCAGTTTCATGGTGTTAATCCATAGGCGTTACGAACGACTTGAATAGGATGAAGGGCTGATTGAGTTGGCGCAGTTTGAAGTGCTTGGTCCAGTTGTAGTGCCGACAGGGGGCAATCGGAGGCGACGACGTCGAACGGCTCCTCTTGAATTTCTCGCACGGCTTTCTTGGCGATTTTCATCGAGAGATCAAAGAATTCAGTCTTGGCACTCCAGGCTCCATCGTGTCCGGAACATTTCTCGATCAGATGAACCGTGGCCCCGGTCAACTCCATCAATTCTTTTGATTTAAAGCCGATGTTCTGATCACGTAAATGACAGGGAATTTGATACGCCACGCGTCCTGGATTAGCTTGAAAATCAAGAGAAAGCTTACCTTCCCGTTTGAGCCGCATTAAATATTCGCAAAGATCAAACGTGCGCTCGCTCAATTGTTTCATTTCAGGTGTGGGTTTGAGGTAAGGGTATTCCCGTTTGAACATCAGGCTACAACTGGGTGCTGGAATGACGATGTCATATCCCTGATCGAGATAGGGCGCAAAAAGTCGATATTGAGACTCGGCAATCTTGGCCATTCCATCGGTATCACCTAAGTCAAACCGTGGCATCCCACAGCACTGCTGATTTGAAGGTACCACGACCTCAATGCCGTTTTTCTCCAAAATTTGCACGGTAGCTTTTCCAATATCAGTCACCTGATACGTCACCAGGCAACTTGGGAAGAAGGCTACTTTTCCCTGGCTGTGGGTAAGTGCGGGAGCCGGCTTTCGCTGATCCCACCATTGGGTAAAGGTCTGGGATTGAAACGAAAGGACTTGGCGGTTTTTGTGCACTCCGACCATCCGCTCAACCAGACTTCGAAGCCACGGTGTGCGAAGGGCCCAATTGGTCAGTGGGGCGGTCAGGCTTCCCAGTTTTCCGATCAAATCGGTTTGGATCAGGAGCTTGTCGCGCCATGTGGCCCCACCCTCAGCCGTCCGTTGTTTTTTCCAGGCAGCCATGAGCCTGGGAAAATCCAGATCATATTGATGGGGGGGAGAATAGGGACAATGGTTGAAACAGAGCTTGCAGTAGTAACATTCCTGTTCAATCCTTGTGAAATCCTGTGCAGTGAACTGCGTTGAATCGCTCTCATACTCATCAATCCGGTCAATAAGGGTATTGAACGACGGGCATAAATTAAAGCATCGTCGACATCCGTCACAGACATCGAAAATGCGTCGTGTCTCGGTTTCGAGTTGAGACCGGGTCCACCCTGGAGTGATAAGGTCAAATTTTGTCACAGATTATGACTTCGTTTGAAAGTCTGTGAAAGAGTGTGTACAAAGCGGCAGCCTTTATCGACCGCCGCCGTGTGTCATAATGCCGGAGTTCTCAGCTCTGTTTTAGGGATTCCAGCCCTTTGGTGAACCGGTTCGCATGGGATCGTTCGGCTTTGGCCAACGTCTCGAACCATTCTGCGAGTTCCTCAAGTCCTTCATCACGAGCGGTTTTTGCCATGCCGGGATACATCTGGGTGTATTCATAGGTCTCACCTTCAATTGACGCTTTTAAATTGGCTTCGGTGTTGCCAATCGGCACGCCGGTGGCAGGATCACCGACTTCCTTCAAAAAGTCCAGGTGCCCAAACGCATGTCCGGTTTCAGCTTCAGAGGTATCACGAAACAGACCGCCGATATCGGTAAAGCCTTCAATGTCCGCCCGCCGGGCAAAATATAAATAGCGTCGATTCGCTTGCGATTCACCGGCAAATGCCGCTTTTAAATTTTCGTGGCTTTTTGTGCCTTTAAGAGCTTTTCCCATGGAGTCCTCCTTTGACGGTTGTGGGGTGTAACCCCGGTGATGAATGGTTGATGGAGCGCCCCGTGTGGTGGCGACAGGAGCCGCAAATTCCACGGAAAGCGACCTGATAACTCGTAATTTCAAAATCTTTGGGAATGCCGGCTGGGGAGGTCAGGCGATTGAGTCGGGGATCGATGACATCGACAATGGCCTGGCACCCCAAGCAAATCAAATGGTGATGGGGAGACAGGTTGGCATCAAATCGAGCCCGGGTATGGCCAATATTGACTTCATGAATCAACCCGGAGGTACGCAAAGCCCCAAGTGTGTAGTAGACGGTGTTTAGAGACATCATCGGAAATTGCGGAGCGACTTCGGCAAAGAGCTCTTCCGCGGTCGGATGGGTAGTGCTGCGGAGGAGGGCGTCATAAATAGCAGTTCGCTGCGGGGTCGTTTTTAATCCGCATCCCTGAAACTTCTGTTTGATGTCCTTGAATGGAATTTCCATATCATTCCTGTTTAGGAATAGTTACTATTTAACAAAACCCTAAAGAGATGGTCAACCGGAGTACGCCGGCTGCACAGAAAGCCAGGCAAAAGCGAAATTGGGAAGACCCGTGCTCCGGTGATTTGCGTTTTCCAGGAATTTAACGTTTTGCAGGAATCCACTGACGCCATCCCTGGCCTTCGTGCCCAAACTGAAAATGAGTGGGATAAAAAATCTCAGCCAAAATTTCGAGGGATTCAACGAGGCGCGGCCCCGGACGGTTAAAAAACTGGTTCCCATCCGTCAGGTACACCTTCTGATTTTGTACTGCTCGTAACTGTGGCCAATATGGATGTGATGTCATGACCGGCAATTCTTCTTGAATGCGAGCCATGGAAAATCCACAAGGCATCAAGACCAGAATATCCGGATCCGAAGCGGCCAAGGCTTCCCAGCTTATCCATGGGGCGTCTGTCCCTGCCTGTCCAAACACCGATTGCCCTCCGGCCAAATGAACCAGTTCGGGTACCCAGTTGCCGGCAGCCATCAGCGGTTTCATCCATTCGATGCAGGCCACAGTGGGGGGAGTAGGTTGTTGTTGGGCGCGGTCCGCAATATCGCCCATGCGTTGGTGGGCCTGTTTCAGAAATACCCGTCCTGCAGTTTGCTGTCCTAAGCCGTCCGCCACTCTGGTCAGATCGTCCCAAACCCCTGATAAGTCCTGCGCACCCAGGGAAATCAACGTGGGTGACATTCCTATCAAGTCGCGAAGGGCCCGCTGTACCTCATCAGCGCTCACGGCACACACCTCACACTGGGTCTGGGTTACGATGACATCCGGACGTAAGTCCTGCATTTGGTCGACCAAGACCTTATACAAGGAAAGGGCTGACTGGAGACGTTCTGAAACCTGGGCATGAATAGCTTGGCTCGTTCCCTCACTATCCACCGTGGCTTGAGTGCAAACAGGAAGAGAGGTAATGTCGGAAGGAAAATCGCATTCGTGTGACCGGCCGACGAGCTGGGCACGGCAACCTAAGGCGCAGACCATTTCCGTCCCACTAGGAATCAACGACACAATACGAGAAGACACAATATTTCCTTGTTAGGTGAATAGAACGGGGGAAAATTAATCGCTCATCCTACCTGAGGAAGGCAGGGCGTCCGCAACTTTTTTTTGGTTGCCTGGGCTGTTGAGGAGAGAGCGGGAAGAGAATGGAAGCTACTTTCCATCTATGGTACAAAGGTACTTTCAGCATGGCTCGGCAAAACGATCACGATTATGTCTTTTGTGTTCCAACACCAATTTCACTATTGATGACCGAAATCCGATTTGCATTCATCAAGGAGGTATGTATGGCAGCTAAAGCGTATATTCTCATGAAAGTCAAAGCAGGAAAAGTCCAAGATGTGTTAGAGACCCTCAAAGCCCTTTCTGGAGTGGAACAAGCTCATGCCTGTTTCGGTCAGCCTGATATCTTTGGTCTGGTCAATGCGCCTGATGACCGGGCTCTGTCCAACCTCATCATGGCCAAGATTCACACCATCCCGGGAGTGGAAGAAACCGACACGCATATCGTCGTCCAGGATTAGTTGCGTTCATTATCCTTGCCTCAGAAGCGGGGGACGAACTTAAGGGGATAGATAGAGCATAGCTATTTTTGCTCCGGATTGTGGGGTGTGGCTTCCTGGTTTATACAATCTCTCCATGCTCTTCTATTGAGCCAAAAAAACAAGGGTACTTATAGAAAAAGCCGGGGTCTTTCGACCCCGGCTTTTGTTTTAATTCTGATTCGAAAGAAAATGGACGATTGAGATCAGAACAAACCGGAAGCATGGCCGGAGTTGGCCATGAAAAATAACATGGGGATGGAAAGCATGGTATTTGTGCGAGACGCCAGGAGTGCCATCCGTCCGGCCTTGGCTTTTTCTTCAGGTGTGGCTTCCTTGAGCCCAAGGACTTTTTTCTGATTGGGCCAAATAATTCCCCACACATTCAGCAACATAATGGTCCCAAGCCAGGCACCCATCCCGATCACGGCATCCGGTCCCTGCAGCATAAATGCACTTCCCATCCGATGCTGATTCATCAGTAGGGCGGCCCCAAATATCCAGGTGAACAGGGCTCCCCAGCGAAACCACCAGAGCGCATTGGGCACCAGGTGTTTAAAGGATTCAGCCTTGGTTTCGGGGGTGACGGCTTTGAGAAATGGCACTTGGATGAAATTAAAGTAGTAGAGAATTCCAATCCAGGTAATGCCCGCGAGGTAATGTCCCCACGCTAATAAACTTTCCATAAGATGTCCTCGTATTCGTTAGGTTGATTAAATAAGTCTTTGGAGGTGATGAGGTGTCACACCAGCATTTTGACCAGGCCGTACAGGACCACAGTCAATACAAAGCCAGCAGTGATGGTGCCAGAGATCGTATCGAGCGGATTGCCCATTGTCTTCCTCCTTTATTGTTTCGTAGAAATGAGAAGCGGGTTGTGTCATGTGGCTTACGGAATGTAGCCAGCAACTATCTGGTGCCTTAGCGTAACGTAGACCGGCTATCTTGTTCAAGATATCTGGCAACAGGATTCGAAAGCATTTACTTCGGGGTGGCTCGACGTGTTTTTGGGGGAGTCGAAGCCGGCAGACAGAACCGCCACAATTTCTTTGCCCATTCTCCCGCATAGTCCACGCCAATTCGAGGCAGAGATTGAATCTGTTTTGGCAAAACGGCCAGACCGTGATCTTCGATCCAAAGTGTCAGGCCGAGCGTGGTATCCAATCCGTTATGCGTCCGATTAACTTCTAAAAATCGGCAGACTCGGCCGGGACCGTCGATGCGCCTGGGCAAACCCGGCGAATCCCCTCCCAAGATTTCCAGTCCTCGAATTAAGACTGCAGCAGGATATTGCTCTTGTTCAGTCACGATATTGAGACAGTGGTACATTCCATAAATCAGGTAAACATAGGTGAAGCCAGCAGGGCCAAACATAATTTCTGTACGTTTCGTTCGGCCTTTGGAGGCATGGCAGGCTCGATCCTCCGGTCCCACGTAGGCTTCCGTATCCACAATTTTGGCCTGGATGATCCCGTTTGGCGTCTGTTTGATCAGTACCTTCCCCAGCAGTTCTGACGCAACTTTCAAGGTTGGCCGCTCAAAAAATATTCGCGGTAAAGGATCCGGAGAGTTACCAAGCCCTTGAAGTGTGACTGGAAAATAGGGTTCCGGATTTGCTTCCTTTGGAGGAAATATTCGAGGTCTACGGTTCGTGACTAGCAGGAATTTCGAAGGAGAGTCATTTTTTTGCCTTCCCCTCCTTTGTATGGAGGGGGTAGGGGCGGTAGAACTCTTGGCCACATGTAACGCAATATCTTCTAAAACCCCATTCAGATTGTGCAGAATGTCGTCATTGTTGTACCTAATGAGCTTGATCCCCAATGAATGTAAATTATTCTCTCGTTGTCGATCGCTCTTGATTTTACTTTCGTTCGCGTGCACATCGCCGTCAACTTCAATCGCCAAGGATCTCTCCGGGCAATAGAAATCTACAATGTATGATCCGATTCCATGTTGGCGACGAAATTTGAAGCCGTGAATTTGAAAACCACGAAGTTTTGACCAAAGCAATTGCTCAGCCGGAGTTTGGTTTGATCGAAGCCGACGTTTTACCGGAAGAAGGTCTGATTTTCCTTTTTTGGTGGTCATGCGTCTCTGATCATATGTGGTTTGTTTTCGCCTCTTTTGTAAGGAGGGGAAAGGGGAGGTAGAGACTTTTGTCTTCTCGTTGAGATTTCCAAAATTTGTGTGATCTCTGATCGGGTGGATGAAGTCTACCCCACCTACACCTCCCCTTACAAAGGGGAGGAGATGAAATCACTACACATAATGGGATTCAAGGATAGGATGTTATCCCACCTCTTTAATGGCTCTTCGGAATTAAACCCCTTACGAAGGGGAGGGAGATTCAGGTGACGTGAGGGCCGTAGGGTGGCAATGTCGTGAGACGACCATCGTCCAGCGGGCCGCCAACAGTGAAATGATACAGCGATTGCCACGTGGTTTGAGGATGAAAGCCGAGAACCCGATGGACCGGATCATCAAAAAAACAGCCGATCCCCGTTGACCGGATGCCAGCCGCTTCGGCCTCCAGATAGAGCACTTGTCCGATCACCCCGGTTTCCCAAAACAACCGTTTGTAAAACCACGGGCCATACGTTTCTAAGCTCTTGTCGAATTCGGCTACCATTCCAAGCGCAAAGGCACTGTCTCCGGCAATGTCCTGCCCGCAACTGAGTTGTTTGGCCAGATTTTGCGCGTTCCCTTCTTCCAAGAGATAGAGCGGAAGATTGGAGGGGCAGGCTTCAGGGGTCGACCAGACAAACTGCTCGTGCATCGCATTTTTGAAAAACATGAGGTCTCGGTGTTCTGGATTTCGATTGACCCAATACAGTCCTGGCGGTATCCCGTCTATTCGATGAACGAACAAGATGAGGTGAATCGAGGGTTCCCAGGGAATGGCATCCCAGGGCATGAGTCGATCCGGTAAAGGCAAGTCCTCTCTTGGCATGATCCGTTGCAGCATGGTGAAAAAACGATCGGCAGGGAGGCCGGTTCGTCCGTCAAATGCGACGGCGCTTCGTCGTTGATGGATGATGTGACCAGCCAGGGGTTCAGATTCAACCACTTTCCCTTCGTTCATGGGAGCAACTGAGGTATGAAAGGCAATGCGTTCGGGTTCTTGAGTCGATTTCCAGGACGCCTCCGTGACCGAATCAATAATTTCCCACAGGACTGGTTCATCTTGGCTCAAACGGTTTGCCGTGCCTTTCCATTCTCCTGATGTGAGCACCGTATCATCAAGATCGTTGAATGCCAGATTCAGCGTGGGAGAGGGTTGAAGGTTTCTGCGCCAGACTGCCGCCAGCAATTCCGGGTATTCCCGTTCTGCCTGTTGGAAGTCCTGCGGTCTCGTCAGACCCAGGAGGCGTGCAATCGTCTCGTCTGAGGTGCCACTCAACACCAACAGATTCCAGCCTAAGGTCGCCGCTGCAATTCGCAATGTGCCGATCGCATGGCCCGTATCATGTTGGCAATATCGAAAGGCCCGCTCTCCATATTTCCATGCTTCCCGCCAATGAACGGACGTGAGGCCTACCAGAAATCCTTCAGAAGGCATGCCTTGAAGTATCGATTGAGCAGGTTCAGGAGGAAGAGCCCAACGGTATTCGAGGGCATGTTCCTTCGGGGCATAGTGGTATAGGCCTGGTTCCACGGCAAGGTGAGGTAGGGAACCCGTGAAGAGATAACCCTCGGTGGGGTGGAGGTTGCCGCTGGAAGGATTACTCCGCAAAGCCCAGCTTGTTCCGTTGTAGGCTTTCCACGCCGTCAGTGATAACCCATATTCAAAAAAGCGAGAAAGGGTGTTAAGGGTGATGGGTTGCGAGGGGATCGAAGACGGATGAAAGAGTGATTCATACGGTGGAGACAGCGGGTCTTCGTTGAGTGGGAGGTGTGGAAGCGGAACAAGCGGAGCGCCATCGAATCGGCGGAAGGGATTGGGCTGATTGGCCCAATCCAAATATCCTAGCGACCGGGCGTACCGGTTGAACTCATGCTTAGTCTGCTCGTGATATTGTTTGACGTGGTCAAGGGCTGTTTTCAATTCCTGCTTGGACATGTGGGTGTTCATGTGGACAAGTGTAACACCGTGAGAGGTGAGTGAAACAATACGGCCTGCCTTACCTCGATGAGTCGGTGTTCCCACCGTTTGTGTTTACAGCTGACGGGTTGTTACACGTCGAGGTTGTCAGCTAACCCGGCATTGGCCATCAAAAATTCATACCGGGCCTCGGTGCGTTTGCCCATCAAATCCTGAAAGGTCCGGTTGGTCTGGAGTTCATCTAACAGCTCGACTTTGAGTAAGCGACGAGTGGCGGGGTGTAAGGTGGTGACTTTGAGCTGTTGAGGAAACATTTCGCCCAAGCCTTTGAAGCGGCTGATGGTGGGATTGGCGTTGCTGCGGGCACTTGACACAATCCGTTCTTTTTCCTCGTCGGTGCCGGCCCAGTGGACTTCCTTTCCGATTTCAATTCGGTAGAGTGGCGGTTGGGCAATGTAGACGTGGCCTCCCCTGATCAGATCAGGCATGTGCCGGAAAAAAAACGTCAGCAACAGTGTGCTGATGTGATAGCCGTCAATATCCGCATCCATCAACAAAATGATTTTATGGTACCGGAGTTTCTTGAGATCAAAGTCTTTCCCGACTCCACAGCCCAAGACTTTGACGACATCCGCCAGCTCTTTGTTCTCAACCACTTTGGCAAGTGTGAGTTCTTCCGTGTTTAGCACTTTGCCCCGTATGGGAAGAATCGCCTGATTTTTTAAGTCACGGCCTTGTTTGGCCGTCCCGCCTGCAGAGTCCCCCTCGACGATAAACAGTTCGCTGATGGTTGGATCCGTGCTCTGGCAGTCGGCCAGTTTTCCCGGCAGGTTGAGGCGATGGCTCACGGCCGACTTCCGCATCACGGCTTTGGAGGCTTCACGAGAGGCTTCGCGGGCTCGTGCCGCCAGGATCATGCGACCCACGAGAGTTTCCGCAATGCTTTGGTTTTCGTTCAGATAGGTTTCAAGTGCCGGCCGGACCAGATTATCCACTTGTGCCTGCACTTCCGGATTATTGAGCCGCTCCTTCGTTTGCCCCTGAAACTGCGGGTGGAGGACGAGGACGCTCAGTACGGCCGCCATGCCCTCGCGAATATCTTCGGCTTGAAGGGAGAGGCCTTTGGGCGTGAGATTGTGGGTGTCAATGTAATTGCGTGCAGCTTTCACAATGCCGCCACGTAATCCCATTTCATGCGTGCCCCCATTCGGAGTGGCCACCCCATTGACATAACTTTTGACGAATTCGGCGGGTTCATCGGTCCATTGCAAGGCGACTTCCATTTTCAGCGCCTGTGCCCCGCCTTCAGGGCCTGATGCGCCATTTTTAAATTGGCGTTCCAGGTAAAAGACGAAATCGACGGTCGTTTTTCGAGCGCGATCCGCCACTAATTTGCGCAAATATTCCTGAATGCCCTGTTCGTGATGAAACAGGTGGGTTTCTCCAGTGGTGCCATCTTTAAAGGTCAGCTTGAGCCCCTTGTGCAGATAGGCTTTCGCATCCAGCGTGTCCTGTAACACCGCGGGATCGAATTGAATGGTTTTGCCGAATATTTTGGGGTCGGGACGAAAATAGACCGAAGTCCCGGTTCCTCGTGCATTGCCCAAGGCTTTGACGGGACCTTGAGGTACCCCGGCCTGATAGGTCTGTTCCCACTCCTTGCCGTCACGTTTCACCTGAACTTCCAGGTGACGGGACAGGGCATTCACCACCGAGGCGCCGACTCCATGCAATCCGCCGGAATGGATGTAGCTTCCCGTATCAAACTTTCCTCCGGCATGTAAGGTTGTCATAATAATTTCTAATGCCGACTTTTTGTGTTTGGGATGTTTATCCACCGGAATGCCACGACCGTTGTCCGTGATGCGAAGACCTTCACGCGATTTATCCAGTTCCACGATGATGTGAGTGGCGTAGCCATTAATGACCTCATCGATCGCGTTATCCAGAATTTCCCAGACTAAGTGGTGCAGGCCCGTCTTATCGGTGCCTCCGATATACATCGCAGGGCGGCGTCGGACGGGCTCAATACCCTCCAGCACCACGATGTCACTGGCATCATATGTTTTACCCATGAACGGACCCTCGGGAATAAGTGGGATTCGAAATGTTCAACAGCTTCATAGTGTCGTGCTCCAGGGAACTAAGCGGTAACTTCGGTTTGAAAGATTGGAACGGTCAATTCAGCTGGAACTATGTCGGTCAGACGACCCCGCTTAAACAACGGATGCCCCTTCCCTCCACGTCCGACCACCTGGTACTTGCGAAGGGAGACGGAAAGAGTGCCACCGTCCTCTTTGGCAAGCACGAGTTCTTCCTCTTTTGAAGACAATAATCTAAATCCAACCACGGTATCGTTCTGGTCCAATTTCAAGACGATGACTCCACGGCCGGGTCCGGCCAATTGCGCCACCTCTTCGGCCTGACAAAGCAAGGCTCGTCCTCGCGCGGAGACGACCGCCACGACGGTTTTTTGCAGAGGAGCGGTTACCTGGCTGACCCCGATAACTTCTTCCCCTTCCTTGAGTTTACAAAATTTTCGGCCCAGTCGGGTCGAGGGCTCCTGGAAGGGGTCAAGCTCAAACCGGATCCCCATCCCGCTTGAAGTCATGGCGACGGCTTCTCCGTATAGACCGGATGGGGTGCCGTCGAAGAGTGGCAGGTTGCGACCTTTTGACGGTGCAAGGGCGGACAGTCCCGTTGTCCGCATACGCGGGTCGAAGCTCAGCCCTTCAATAATACGTTCGCCATCTTTGAATTTAAAGAGCTTTTGCGCCGGATCTCCAAAGCCACTTCGGGCCGGTGGAATATCGCCGATGCGAATAGAGTAGGCGCTGCCGTAATTGGAAAAGAACACCACCGATTCCAGGGTACTCCCGCCTAAAATCGTCATGACCCGATCGCCTTCCCGAACCCGGGCTTTGGAAAGATCTTTAATAAGGCCGACTCGCCGGATCCATCCATCTGCGGAAACGGTGATCACCGCATCTTCTTTAACCCGGAACGCGTCCGGATCAAACTCGACTTCCTCGGTTTGTCGCCGGCCGATTTTGGTCCGACGTTTGTCCCCAAAAGCCGTGGCGACCTCTTCCAGTTCTTTTTTGACCACATCCCATAATTTGGTATTGGAAGCCAGAAGGGTTTTGAGATTCTTGGCCTGACGCAGCTTGTCGGCCAGCTCATCCAGCATTTTTTTAATTTCGGTTCGGGATAATTTATAGATGGGCGTTTCCAAAATCGCGTCGGTTTGAATGGGTTCGAGTCCGAATCGTTGTTGGAGTTTATTGGCAGAATCGGCTTTACCCTCACTTTGCCGGATGATCTTGAGCACCTGATCCAGAGCGTCGAAAATGAGTTTGAACCCATTCAGGATGTGGATGCGCTTTTCCAGCACTTGCAAATCGTAGCTGAATCTTCGCTTAACGGTGACAAAGCGAAAGTCGATGAACTGTTCCAGCATCTGCTTGAGATTCAAGCAATCAGGACGCGCCACGGTCGATCCCGGTACCGGAACCAGGCACGTCAAATTGACGGAAAAGTTATTTTGCAGCGGCGTATGTTTAAACAGATAGGCCATGGCCAGATGGGGATCGGCATCTTTTTGTGTCTCGAGCGCGATTTGAACTTCGGTCGTGGACTCATCCCGGACATCCACCAATTGCGGAACCTTTTTGGTGATGATTAATTCGCCGATCCGTTCCACAATCGTGGACTTATCGACGGCAAAGGGAATGGATGTAATGAGAATGGCTGATTTCCCGTGATCCAATGCTTTGACTTCATATTCTCCGCGAAGCCGGATCGACCCCTGTCCGGTCTCATACATTTCCCGGATCTCAGTTTTGTTGTTCAAAATTTCGCCGCCGGTCGGAAAGTCCGGGCCTTTCAGGTATTTCATGAGATCGGAAATTGAGGCATCCCGTTTCGCAATCAAGGCGATCGCGGCCTCGATCACCTCTCCTAAATTATGGGGAGGGATATTGGTGGCCATGCCCACGGCAATTCCCGTTGAGCCATTCACCAGCAGATTGGGAAAGCGCGCGGGGAGTACCAGCGGTTCTTCCGCTTTGCCATCATAATTGGGTTGAAAGTCGACCGTGTTTTTATTCAGTTCATTCAGCAGTTCGAGTGCGAGAGGTGTCAGACGGGCTTCGGTATAGCGATAGGCGGCGGGACGGTCACCGTCCTGGCTGCCGAAATTTCCATGTCCATCCACCAGGGTGTTGCGTAATGACCAGGGCTGGGCCATTCGAGCCATCGCGTCATAGACCGCCGCGTCCCCATGTGGATGCCATTCACCGATAACGGACCCCACGACCTTGGCGCTCTTGATGGGAGGCCGGTCAGGCACAAGGCGATGATTGTGAAACATGGAAAATAAAATGCGCCGCTGCACGGGTTTCAACCCATCCCGGATATCCGGAAGGGCCCGTGAGGTAATAACCGAGAGCGCATAATTGAGATAGCGTTGACGCGTGGTCTCATCCAGTAGAACCGGGATGATTGCTGAAGGGTTGTTGGTGGAATTATCGGTGCCAGACCGGGTTCGTTTGGCCATACGTTCGTATCCTTTGATGACTCAGAGGGTCTTGAAATTCATGTGGGATTCAGGATCTCGGAGGGTGAAGCCGCCTTATGATATTACTGGACAGGCGCGGGCGAGGGGCCTAAGTGTGTTGTGGCCGGTTCCGGTTCTTCATCCGTTGGTTTAACCAGAGAGGGCAATCCTAACTGGTCTTTGATGCGGGTTTTCACCCAAAACGGATCCCACCATTCCGTGGGATTCACCTGTTCGCCATGCAAAATCAAACTAAAGTGCAGGTGATCGCCGGCTGCGAGACCGGTGGTGCCTGATTTGCCAATGGGTTGTCCCAGGGTGACAGCGTCACCGGGTTTGCCTTCAATCGAGGAGAGATGCGCATACAAGGAAAGCAATCCATATCCATGATCAAGAATAATTGTGTTCCCATAAATTCCCAGATATCCAGCAAATATGACAATTCCGTTATTAGCCGCTTCGACGGGATAATGCTGGGTGACGGCGAGATCAAACCCTAAATGATCTTGGGTGTCGACGACCTGTCCCTTATACATATATTTGCGGTGATCGGCGAAGGAGGCTTCGACCTGTGAGCCCGACAATTGGCGAAACGCCCCTTTCCAGAGAAATTCATGGCGGCTGCTCTTGGCCAGTTTGGAAATGGTCTCGTTATTCATTTTGCGTAACGTGTCGTTGACCAGAAGGAAATCCTTCAGTGGATCGCCCATACTCTGTAATTCAGGAGTCTGTGCCAGGATGGTTGGAACCGTTTTACGAATGAATGAGTCGGAAATCGTGATGGAACGGGTACGCCAGGCTTGAGGTTTGACCTTGAAACTCACATCCATGAGAGCGGAGTTGCCATACCCGTCGTCGGCAATAACTTGAATCGGGGTCGAGGACGGCAAATTATAAGGAAAGGCAATAAAAGCAAACATTCCGGCTTTGTCCGGGGCAGGATATCCCGGGAAAAAAGCCTCTCCAATCTTTACCCCGTGAATAGACACGTCCGGGATCACTTGATACCTGACGATACCTGCTCCACCTTGCACGATGGTCGTGGGGGGTGACAGAAGTTCTAATCTGGGTGGTGTAAATTGCGGGGTAAATTCCTTCTCCAATCGTTGTCCGTTACCTTCAAACCAGTTTCGCCAGGAATAATCCCTGGCGGTCACAATGAGTTGGGCCTGACCTTGCCTACGAGGCAGGTCCGAGTCGGCATAGGGAATCACGTTCAGGGTGAATTCATGGTCCCGTCCTCCGGCTGCCGAAAACCACCCCTCAGAAGAAAAGGATTGGTCGGCCAGACTGAATGTTTCCAAGTTGTGAATAATGCGGACTGAGATATCCCGAAGACCGGTCCCATCATCATGAATTCGAAGAACCAGTGGCGTGGTTGGGCCGACCAGATCGAACGGTTGCTCGAGAGAGATTTCAGGGGCGGTGGAATCTCCCCATCGTGCGTTCCCAATTAATCCCAGGTAAATGGCGATAAGAGCCAGGACGATGATAAACAGCAAGCCTTTTTTAGACACGATCGAGGTAACTCTTCCTCCAGAGGATGGTGCGAGCAGGACAAAAAATGTTCCTCTTCTTATACCATACCCAGCCTTCAGAGCAAGTGTATGATCTGTCTGAAGAGACGGTGAAGCGCGCGCGCCTGATTCACAACCGTAGAAATCGGCTCTCTGTACTCTTGACATGGACAGGATGATCGCCTAGCCTGTGCCGGGCCACAGCCAGGCCTCATGTCTCATATCCCCTCCTCTCGGGCCAGGGGTTTCGTCCAGATGGATGATGTGGGAATTCCCGCTTCCTGAATGGTTGATCAGGAGCTTGGTTTCATGGAAGAAGCCGGTGGTTCTTGGTGACAAACACATTCCCGTACATTTTCTCAATATTCCTTTATTTTGACAAATGGTGTTCCGATATATGTCGGTAGTGCCGAACAGGCGACAGCCTGATCGGCATTTTCTGAATCAACCGTATTTCCACATGGGGGGCTCATGCCAGGGTTGAGTGATATTCTAGGTTGGTTTTCGAGTGATTTAGCCATCGATTTAGGTACGGCGACGACACTGGTCTATGTTCGTGGTAAGGGCATTGTCCTGAGTGAACCCTCGGTGGTGGCCATCGAAAAACAATCCAATACGGTATTGGCCGTGGGTGTCGAAGCCAAACGCATGGTGGGAAGGACGCCGGGTAATATTGTGGCGATCCGCCCGATCAAAGAAGGGGTCATTGCCGATTTCGCCATGACCGAGCGCATGTTGCACTACTTTATTACCAAAGCGCATAACCGACGGGCGTTCGTCAGGCCTCGCTGTATTATTGGTGTGCCATCCCGTATCACCGAAGTAGAGCAACGGGCCGTTCGTGAATCGGCCAGCCAAGCCGGCGCCCGGGAAGTCTATCTCATCGAAGAGCCGGTTGCGGCAGCAATTGGAGCGGGGTTACCGATTACGGAACCTTCGGGGAATATGGTGGTCGACATTGGAGGAGGTACCACCGATATTGCTGTCATTTCCCTTGGGGGCATTGTCTGTAGCGAGTCGGTGAAAGTGGCGGGTGACTCCATGGATGATGCCATTATGAGTTATATTAAGCGACGATATAACCTCCTGATCGGTGATCACATGGCGGAAAAGGTGAAAATCGAAGTCGGATCTGCCTATCCGTTAGAACAAGCCAAAACGATGATGGTCAAAGGGCGGGATATGATTTCGGGTATTCCCCGGACGGTAGTGGTGAATGATTCCGAGATTCGAGAAGCATTGGAAGATCCCATACATGCCATAGTGAATGCCTTACGAAACGCCTTGGAGAATACCCCGCCTGAATTGGCCGGAGATATTATTGATAAGGGAGTGGTGATTACAGGCGGGGGTTCGTTGTTGCCGGGAATTGCCACGCGGTTTCAGGAAGAAACCAATCTGCCCATTATTACGGTAGAGGATCCCTTGACCTCCGTGGTGTATGGCGTGGGAAAAGCTCTTGATGAAGTCGATTTGTTCCAAAAGATTCAAAAATTTTAATGGTAGGCTAGGGCAAGGCAGCCGAGGCGTCAGGTGCGATCTGAAAAATCTTGCCTTGGTGACCGATCACATAGAGTTCTCCCTCACGATCTTCCCCAAAAGACGCGATTCGTAGTTCCGTATCCAGCAGTTGTGTGGTCTGACCGTCGCGATAACCCCAGATTTCTCCGGTACAATAATCCCCGAACACATAGAGTCCTTCTAGCGAAGGCACGCGTTTTCCACGATAGACATAGCCTCCGGTCACCGAGCATCGTCCCTGTTCGTGCCGGTATTCTGTAATCGGCGGCGTGACCACATGCTGGGCCGATTCGCAGTTCTTGTCGGGATTGAAACAGTGGGTCCCCTCTAAGAGTCGCCATCCATAGTTTTTCCCTTTTGCAATCACATCGATTTCTTCCCAAAGGTTCTGTCCGACATCCCCGGTCCATAAGTCTCCGGTCTGGCGGTCAAAGGAAAAGCGCCAGGGATTGCGAAGGCCAAGCGCAAAGATTTCAGGTTGGCCCGGTTGTCCGACAAAGGGATTGTCGGCAGGGATGCGGTAGGGAGGCGGTCCATCTACATCGATTCGAAGGAATTTGCCCAGCAAAGACTTGCGATCTTGGGCTCGATTCTCCGGATCACCGCCTGCTCCGCCATCTCCCGTCCCAATATACAAGAATGCATCGGGACCAAAGGCGATCATGCCTCCGTTATGGTTGCTGTAGGGTTGTGGAATGACGAGTCGAATGGATTCTTGTGGGTCCGCCCGGGCGGGGTCGGATGATACTTGGTATTCAGCAATCACCGTGGCCCCGTCTTGTGCCCTGGTGTAGTTGACAAAGAACCGGCCATTTTTCGAGTACTGAGGGTGGAATGCCAGACCCAGGAGTCCTCGTTCCCCTCCTGTGGACAGCTTTTCAGCGATATCCAGGAAAAGAGACGGATTTCGTTGGCCTGGAGTCAGGATGACAATGCGGCCATTCTGTTCTACCACGAATAAGCGATTGGTCTGATCCGGACTGGCGGTGAGAAAGACCGGCTTGGAAAAGTCGTGTTCCACCAGGGGTTGCAATCCAATGGGGCCTTTGAAAGAGGCAGGTTTTCCAGAAAGACCCCAGCCCGAGGTTGACCAAAGTCCTACCGCTATCCCTATGACGATTCCCATCATCACGGGGGCCAGGTGTTTATGAGGGGCTACGGGAAGATGGGATGGTCGATTTCGGGATTGGATTGAGCGGAATAGGGATTGCCCGGGAAATCCATGCCTTGTTATAACTTGAGAAGCCATAACGGTCACGTGAAGGAGTGTAAGATGATTTTAAAGTACGAGTCCGATATCTTAGATGATGAAAATGCCCGAGGAAATTTCTATCATGTTTGTCAGGGAAAGGTCCAGGACACGCCGGTTGGCATTCCACCTGAGGATCAGCCCTATGAATGCCCTGCGTGTGGCATTGATCTGGAACAGGAAGACTTTTTGTTAGCGCAACAACGAGGGTGGTCCTAATGTCGGTTGAGACCGCACCCACCTTAGGCAGGGAGGACGGTATGCATTTACCACGTAGCCAAGGAAGAAAAACGGTATCGGTCATGCGCGGCCTCATGATGCTTTGCCCAGCATGTTACGACAGCATTCATGAAGAAAAGTTAGTGGATGAAAAAAACTATGTGGCGGATCATGAAACATTTTTTGACGTGATTTGTCCAGGCTGCGAAGATTTGAATCGTCCCCTCATCGACGATATGCTGGGCAGTTCGGAATAGCCTCGGTCATCTCTTGATCGGGCATGCTGAACCGGTTCTTATCCTCCATCCGACCGGAACTTCTATCCGGCCTCCCGATTTTCGCGAGTTCGCTCATCTTTCCTATCCATACTAAACGTCCGCATTTGCCTTGAGGTATCACGATTATGTTTTAGTGAGATCACGTGCGCATGCAGTTTGAGATAAAGACCGCAAAATCCACTGAACTGTTTGTGCCGCCATTGCACAAACTGATCTGACGGCCCATCCCATCCAATTGTTCAATCCATTTGCCTTTTCCGCACCTTTCAGGTCGTGAACTTACCTTCTTTGTTCGTTTCCTTAATTCCTGTGCAGATGTAACCGATAAGAAGATGAGGGTTAAAAGTTGTCGTGAAGATTCCCGAGCAGGAGGTGTCCGATGGGAGGCTTCAGAGCTGGTCCACTGATCTTTGCGGTCTTTGGTTTCTCACCCATCTTCTTGATTTCTTCCCCCCCTCCAACGTTGTCGTGTGATTCTTTACTCAATCCTTCAGCCTTTCAGATAACGACCTTCACCCAAAATACCCTCCTTCCCAATGGCATGATGGCCATTCGGTATCCTGAAACGGAGCAGGAGAGCTCTCCGCATGTCAGTGTGCATCGAGTGTTGATGGTGATTCCTGGACTACAGGAATCCCTTCCTGAAGCCTCGGATATGCACTATCGAATCGTTGAAGGGGATGGCACGATTGGATGGATAACCTACATTCTTTCGGCCCAGGCACTTTTCTATGGTGTGGGTGAAGATTCGTTAGGTTTTCCCGAAAAGATTTGGATTGATCCTGAAGAAGATGGCCTGAATGGTAATGAACATCTCCATGGCAGAGAGCCTGATTCGGGGAAATGAGAGTGTCATCTACTACCTAAGGTAGGCTTCCGGACCGCCTAATTCATCGAGCAGGCGCCTGGTCCACGGGGATCTCCGCAGGATCCGCAACTGCCTGGATCAACAATGTTCATTCCACTGCCTGTTCCCCCTACGGCAAATCCCGTCAACTGTTTTTCAAGTCTATTGGCCTGACATTCCGGACATTCCGGGATCGTTGAGCCATGGACAAGCATCTCAAATTGATGCGAACATTCCTGACACCTATAGGCAAAAATCGGCATGGGTTCTGGACCTCCTTTTGAATGAAATGGTACATCTAGTATAGGCGATCATGTGAGATGAGGACAATGGAGGTTCGCGATAGGGAGTGGCCTCCCATCATGATGGAGAAGGAGAAAAAGATGTATCAAGAGGAGGAATCGTTTAATCTAAGGTTTTCCCTGGAAGCCAACTTCCCGGATGAATATGAGGGCGAGGAGGATGAGAGAGCATGGCTCGCACATTGGGAAGAAACCGTGAAGCCTGCTATTGTGAAAAGTATATTTCGCACATTGGAACAGTATCCCGACTGGGTGGCCCGTTTTCGCAATCGAGGAAAGGCAGCTACTGACGAAATTGAAATTGTGCTAGAAAAAACCTATACAGATCCATCCCTGAATTAACCCGATCATGTTCCTTATGTCATTCATGAAACGGTGCTTGATCCTAGGTGTGGCCTGGGCTTGGATGGCAGGTTGCCCTATTCCTGTGTATGCCCAGAACCTCACGTATACCCCCACCCCGAGTAATCCGGTTGGGCGCGCTCCGCAATCCATTACCGCGGGAGATTTCAATGGGGACGGATTGTCGGATATCGCGACGGTTAACGGCACATCCGACGACGTCTCAGTGCTATTAGGCAACGGCAATGGCACCTTTCGATCGGCTGTGTCCTTTGGAGTCGGGAAAATTCCGCTGGCGGTGGTTGCTGCAGATATGGATGGCGACGGTCTCCTTGATTTGGTCCTGGCATTAAGTGGCGCTGATCAGGTGGTTGTGCTGAAAGGTGAGGGTACAGGCCTGTTCCAGAAGCTGGCCAGCCAGGAGGCAGGCAAGGGGACGACCTTTCTAGCCGTTCGGGATGTGAATGGGGACGGGTGGAGTGATGTGGTGGCGATAAATAGCGGACGCTTTGGGTATTACCCGCCTTTTGATCTCTCGGTGCTCTTGAACGATGGGAAGGGTGGACTGTTGGCCCCTGTGACCTATGAACAGGACGGGCGAGACGGCATGTTTCCGACCGGAGTGCTGGTCGAGGATCTGACCGGTGATGGAAAACCGGATCTGAGCGTGACGTGGAGTCAGCCGAGTTGGCGATCCCCGAACGGGCTTGTTTCCATTCTTAAGAATACCGGTAATGGGAAATTTGTCCTTGAGAAGGAACTCAAGCCGGGCTTCACCTTAAGCGCGATCCAGGGGGCCGACATCAATCATAATGGATTGGTGGACCTCGCGGTGACCAGTCTCTTTTCGGATTCCGTACGCATTCTGCTCCAGCGCGAGGGAGGATCGTTTACGGAATTGGATCCCATTAAAGTGGGTTTTGCCCCGGTGGGAGTGGTGTTTCGTGATTTCGACGGAGATCAAGAGATGGACATGGTTGTGGTCAATCGTGATTCCAATAGTTTGTCGATTTTATTGGGGAATGGAGCCGGACTTTTTACCTCGGCGGGCCATTTTGGTGTCGGAGCCACGCCTTCAGCAGTGGTAGTGGAGGATTTTGATCAAGACCAATTTCCCGATCTGGCCACGGCCAGCACGAATGTCGATGGTGTGTCGGTCCTGCTTAGCGGAGATGGGGCTATCCCCCTCCCAAGCTTGAGCACGGATGCCATGGTCTTTGAGATGGAGTCGGGTCAAGAGGCGAATCCTTCATCCTCTCATCACATGATGCGCGTCTCCAACATCGGGTTGGGACTGCTCAAAATTGTGGAGGTGAAGATTACCGGTAATGAAGCGGATGCCTTTTCTGTTGCGGATAACACCTGTGCGGATGTGACCTTACATACGGGCGAATCGTGCACGCTCCAGGTCGGATTCGCTCCACACGAACCGGGAACCCACCATGCCATGCTCACGATTCACGATAATGCCAGCGGTAGTCCACGACGCGTGGTATTAAAAGGCCTGGTGAAAAGTTAAGTAGGCGCGTTCGTTTAGAATGAATTCATAGCTGTACAGCCCCTTTTACCCTTCCTTCCCATCACGCCATGTGATTTTTGCGCTTCAAACCTTCCCCATAATCCGGTATGCTCTTCTTCCATTCCTTGAATGGTCTGTTGCATATTTTAAACACCTTGCTGTTTCATCAGCATATGAAAACCCAAGGCTCACCGGAAAAAATAGTGGAGTGTTTAAAAAACTCGTCCAGTCCTGTCCAGAGCCTTCTCGAAGAAAAGGCCTCAGCCGATTGAAACGGGCGGAGCGTACGGAGGGGTACGTGAGCACGGCCAGGCGGCGAGAACGCATTGCCGCCCCATCCTGAAAGGTGGCCCATTTGTTTTCAACACTCCCCTGAAGAAGAGTGTGTTTGATGTCGACTTCCGGTCAATCCAGTCAAAATGTATGGGTGGGGATAGATATTGGAGGAACCTTTACCGACTTTGTCATCTATTCCTCCTCGGATCAATCTCTCCAGCGATTTAAAATTCTTTCGACCCCGGCCGATCCTGCGGAAGCGGTCCTGCAAGGGTTAGCCCAACTTTCCCACCATCCCGGTCGTCATATTGTGCATGGTTCCACCGTCGCCACCAATGCCATTCTGGAGCGCAAAGGGGCGCGGACGGCTCTCATTACGACAAAAGGCTTTCGCGATGTGCTGCTGATCGGACGGCAAAATCGTCCTGCGTTGTACGACCTGTTCCCTGTCATATCTCCGCCCTTGGTCCCGCGTGAATGGTCATTTGAAATCTCGGAGCGGGTGGATTGTGAAGGGACTATTCTGACGCCTCTTCAGGAACAAGGCCTCGTCTCAATTCTTGAAATGTTACGGCAAGAAGCGATTCAGTCGGTGGCCGTATCGTTTCTGTTTTCTTTTGTGAACCCTGTTCATGAGCAATGGGTGACAAAGCGATTGCGTGACGAAGGATTCTTTGTGACGGGTTCTTCCGAAATCCTGCCGGAATTTCGGGAATATGAACGTACCAGTACGACGGTGGTAAATGCCTATGTGTCTCCGGTTCTTGATACCTATTTGGGCCGTTTAGAACGGGAGATGAAACCGACCGAGTTTCATATTGTGCAATCGAACGGGGGGCGTATTTCGGTCGCCCAGGCGCGAGGGCATGGAGTCCGTTCCATTCTGTCTGGTCCGGCCGGAGGTGTGGTGGGCGCGCGATACCTGGCAGGGTTGGCGGGCTTCAACCGGATACTGACGTATGATATGGGCGGGACGTCCACGGACGTGGCATTGGTTCATGAGACGATTCATGTCACCACCGAAGCCAAAGTCGGGGGGAATCCTATCCGTGTGCCGGTCATCGATATTCATACGGTCGGTGCCGGAGGTGGCTCTCTGGCCACCGTCGATGCGGGCGGCAATCTTCGTGTGGGACCTCAAAGTGCCGGGGCTCAACCTGGTCCGGTGTGTTATGGGCGGGGCGGGACCATCCCGACAGTCACGGATGCTCATGTAGTGTTAGGACGATTGCCGACCGACGGGTTTTTAGGTGGCCGGATGAGATTAAATGTTGACTCGGCGCAACAGGCGTTTGATGAACTGAGCCGGCAGATGGTTTTGGTCCCTCGTTCCGGCCTGGATGTCCGGCAGACCTTGGCCTTAGGTATGATCCAAATTGCCAATGTCCATATGGAGCGCGCACTGCGTGTCATGTCAGTGGAGCGGGGAGAAGATCCCAGGGAAACCGTTCTGGTGGCATTCGGTGGGGGCGGCGGATTACATGCCTGCGATCTGGCCAGAGCACTGGGTATTCCACACGTGTTGGTGTCACCCATGGCCGCCACGCTCTCTGCTCTGGGCATGTTGGCTGCGGAGGTGCAATTGGATTATGTTCAGACGGTGATGCTGCCGGGAGACACGCCGATTGAGATTCTTGAGCAGTGCACGCAACCGTTGGTTGATCAGGGGCAAAAGGACTTGCATCGGGAAGGGGTGGATTCTGAGCAATGGGTTCTCTCTCGAACGGTCGATGTCCGTTATGTCGGTCAATCCTTCGACTTAGCGGTGCCGCTGACTTCAATGTTCCGCGAGGAATTCCATCGGATTCATTGTGTGCGCTATGGCTATAGTCAGACAGAGACTCCAATCGAAATCGTGAATGTACGCGTCTGTGCAGTCGGCCATGTGACGCCGCCCACCATTCCCACCAGGCCGCTAGGTTCAGCGGATCCGACTGCAGCTCAATGGGAAGATCGTCCGGTGGTTTTGCCTCAAGGGATGCAACCGGTCCCGCATTATTGGGGAGCCCGCTTACGTCCGGGACATGAAATCAATGGACCGGCCATTCTGGTTCTGGATGATACCACCATCTATCTTGGCCCCACGGATCACGCAGCGATTGATACCTATTCGAATATTCTCATAAAGGTTGGAGCCACCAATGAATGATCCCATTCGCACTGAAATGATGAAGCACCGGTTGGTGTCCGTGGCCGAGGAAATGGGTGCTCGCCTGCAGAGGGCCGCCTTCTCGCCCAACATCAAAGAACGCTGTGATTTTTCCTGTGCGGTGTTTGATGCATCCGGAAATCTGGTCGCGCAAGCGGCGCATATCCCGGTTCATCTTGGAGCCATGCCCTTGTCGGTGCAAGCCTGCCTTGAGTCCTTGACGATGGCGCCTGGCGATGTAGCCATGGTCAATGATCCCTATCGCGGGGGCACACATCTTCCCGATCTCACCGTGGTCTCGCCCGTTTTTGTGGAAGACACCTCTCCTCCCACTCTCTTAGGGTTGGTCGCCAACCGCGCGCACCATGCCGACATCGGCGGAATGTCGGCGGGGTCGATGCCCTTGTCACAGGAAATCTATCAAGAAGGGCTCATCATCCCTCCGGTCAAACTCATGGTGGGCAATAAAAAAAATGATGACATCTGGCGGATGTTATTGGCGAATGTCCGTACGCCAGAGGAACGCATGGGTGATCTCCAGGCTCAATTGGCCGCGAATCAGATTGGAGGTGAACGGATACGAGCGATGGCTGAACGGTTTGGCATGCAACCGCTGCTCGCCGAAATGGATGCCCTGCTTCGTTACAGCGAACGCATGACCCGCCAGTTAATCCGCACGTTACCCAATGGCTGCTACCGTTTTGAAGATGCCCTGGATAACGATGGATTCACGGAGAAACCTGCCGACATTCGTGTGGCCATCATGATTGAAGATGAACAGGTCACGGTGGATTTTTCTGGAACCGATGCGCAACGGCCTGGTAGCATCAATGCGGTCTACCCGGTCACATTGTCCGCAGTGGCCTATGTGTTTCGATGTGTATTGGGGTTGGATATCCCTGCCAATAGCGGATGTTTGCGGCCGGTTCAGATTATCGCGCCTGAAGGTACATTGGTAAACGCCAGACGCCCTGCCGCAGTTGCGGCCGGAAATGTCGAAACCTCCCAGCGAATCGTGGATGTTTTACTTGGAGCCTTGGCGCAAGCCTGTCCTGATCGCATTCCGGCGGCCAGCCAGGGCACAATGAATAATCTCACCATCGGTGGATGGGATCAACGACACAACCGCCCCTTCGCCTATTACGAAACCATCGGCGGTGGTATGGGGGCGGGTCATGAATTTGAAGGGGCGAGTGGACGCCACTCACACATGACCAATACCCTGAATACGCCGGTGGAAGCCGTTGAATATGCCTATCCGTTTCGAGTTTCCCGCTATGCCCTGCGCGAAGGCTCCGGAGGAAATGGGCAGCATCAAGGCGGGGACGGGATCGTGCGGACGTACGAATTTCTTCAGCCTGCCGAGGTGACCCTGTTGTCCGACCGCCGGATCACCAAGCCCTATGGATTGGAGGGGGGCGCACCAGGAGAGTCCGGTCGCAATAGCCTAAGGCAAAATGGAACCGAAAAAGATGTCAGTGGAAAATGTTCATTCCCCGTTGAAGCGGGCGATGAACTCACCATCGAAACTCCAGGAGGAGGTGGATATGGATATGGAATCAACTAGAATCGCGGTAAGTTCGGGAAGAGGGACTCCACAAGTATGGAAAACTTTAAATTAGAAACCTCATACGTGAGACGGGGTCTTCCCGCCTGATACTCCTGGACAATTCCCTCATGGAACCCATCAAAAACCTCGTATCCGAATAGATACAAAGCGTATCTTAGGGCCTACCTGAATCCTCCCCATTCTTTTCTTTGAATTTGTTATCACCGTTCCTTTTTTTTAACAGTGCAATAGTTTTAAAGAGTTAGGGTCTTTGCCCATTGGTCGTCAGCGTGAGGAATGGGTTTTGCTGTTACTTTCCAAAGGCACAGAAAAAAAGTGGATATAACAAATGAATATTATGGTTCATTGGGGCGTAGCACCTGATCGGTATGACTAATGGAAAATCTGTTAAAAGGACTTTGAGTCAACTTCAGGTGCAGGTACACGTTTTGACAACGAGCCAAAAAAAGGAGTAGACCATGCCGGCTATACAGCTTCAATTCTTTCAAGTGGGCTCATACCCCTATCCCTATGCAACGACCGGAACCGGCAGTGCGTTGACAGTCTGTCGGCGATACAACGATCCGTATCTGGCGTTTCTCACGCAGACCTCTTATGAGGATGAAATTGTGTTTTTGTATTTGCATTTGAGTGTGTCGCAAGAAGCCGGTCGCCTTCAGACACCTCCCGGTCATGATGTCATTAGCGGGATGGACTATGCCATTTTTCGAAATACCATTTGGGCCGTGCAATCGACACAGAATCAGGACACGATCATCGGCATCGATCCAGAGACGGGGAACGTCACGGATACGATTCTTGTTCCACCGAGAAGCGGGGCCGCTCTGGCATATAACGGTTTGTATTTTGTGCGTTCTGACGGCAACGTGCTCGAAGCGATTAGCAATTCCGGTGTTGTCCTGGGAAGCGTGAATGTCCCGCTTGGATCCAGCGTACAAGGGCTAACTGCAGCGCCCTGGTCGTATGTCGCCAGTGATGCCAGTCGAAATAGACTCATCGTCTTAAATGTGTTTGGAAATATTATCGCGAAATGTCCGAATCCTCCTGGAGCAGCCGGCGGGATTACTGCAGTGGCGTATGACAATATTCTGGACTTTGACCAAATCTCACAGTTGCCAACAGAAAACGGTGCGTGGGGTGATCCGGGGACCCTATATCATCCAGACACCCTTTGGAGTCCTGCACCGTGGATGATGCGGCATAACATCTATCTGGCCAATGAATTGGACCAGACGATTTACTTTGGATATTTCTACGATTAAGGCCATGAGACAACTCGGAGCCACATCCTCATTCACCCCCTTAAGGATGTTCTGCAATGCGGAAAGGGGTCAGTCATGAAAATTTCACCAGGAGGTCCATGATGATGAAACAGGCAAGACGTCGAACTCATACCATCGTTGTATGGGCTGCAGTGCTCTGCGTCCCACTTGGTGTGTGTGGCCAGTCTGATAGTAACCAGGGGATACCCATCCAAGAGGCCGGTCAGACAGGAATATTAATTGGAGAAGATAGGAATCAGGACGCCAAGTTTATTTCCTTCATGAATAATGGAAGGGTTCAGTGGCGTCTGTCTTCCACTCCATTCAAATATTCACGAGTGGATCATGGGAGTGATGTTCCGATACGGCTTGTGGCGCTTGATTCTGTTGATGGCCCACCGCCTTGTGGGGCGGATGGCTATTGTAACTTGAACGCGTGCTCTGCCGACCCGGATTGTCCCGCCGGCCTTCCCCAGCAGGAGAGTGAAAGCGAGCCCTATGAACCTCCGCATGATGAAAAAGGCATTGGGGGGTCAGTTTGGCTGACTACAGGTCCTGACGGATTTGAGGGTGGACATTCCTGTGATTTTGACAAAGGCACTTGTAACATCAAAGTGACCTGGAGTGTGCAGCCAGATAAGTATGATAAATGGAAAATCTGCTGGAAGGATTGGGGTGATACCTTTACCAACGCGTGTGACGTGAACCAAAAAATTCGAAAATTTGAAAACAATTATTATGTCATTCCTGATTTGAAGGAAGACCATCACTATCGTATTCGGCTCGAAGGTCGAAAGGATTCAAACGATAAGTGGAAATGCCTGGCAAAAGCGCGATTGCGAAATGTTCACTTGAATGGGACGAATATAAGAGGAGTTGTGCCATGCATCGTACCGTAATTTTGCTTTTGAACAGGTGGAATTTAACTCTGATCTCCTTGGCGAAGGTCGAAGGTTTGTCAATAAATTATTAGGAAAGATCGCTTTGATAAAGATCGGTTGAAAGGACACTACGAGGGGGTTACGCTGACGATATAGGTGAATGTAATTAAGTGGGTTCGTACAGCTACCCCATTTCCCATCCAATCCCGTCAGGTGCCCTCACGATTTTGTATCCCAATTTTGACTCCTATTTGGTTTTCTCCTACTTCATGGTCTTATGGGGTTAAAACGTTCATTGTCCCGCCATGTTTTACCATTACCCTTTCAATGTTTTAGCTTGATAAAAGTTGCAGCCAAGAGAGCTCATGGCTATGCACACTATGAAATATTGCTAGAACACTTTTCCTCAATTTCCCGCTAGTGCTCCTGCCTGGGTAAAGTTGTCCTCCCACAGGCCGATAATGCAAAGGGCATTGTTCTCCGGGTATTCCCCAAAAATCTTTTAGTCAAAGGTCTTCGCATATTTCAACACTCCCAAGAATGCATGGAATGAGGTTTTCCACTCCATGCCGCTATTGAGTGACTTTGATTGAAGGGTTTCTGGAGATTCTCATCAGGTTGGGGGAACTTCACAATCCTCACCAAGGAAACACTCACATTTTTCTCAGGAGGGTTTAACAATGAGAACCACGATATTGTGTGCGGGTTGTCTTGTTTTTAGCATGGGAATGGGAAGTGTTGTGAGTCAGGTGAATGCTCAGGAGATTTGCCGAACGGCCGGATTCTGGGGTACCCATGCAGGCGAGGAGAAGTCTGGTAGTACGAACATTTCTGAAGAAGTTATCCGAGCCTGGTTGTCAACCGTCAATTCCTATGATCAAACGGCGACGGACAAGTGTACCTATGAAATGGATGGCACGGTAATTTGTAATTTTGAACCGCCAGGCCAGGCGGGAAGTCCGAAAGCCTGTCGAGATGCGAAGAAGAATGACATCACCCTGTTGCATAATTTCCCTATCGGATATGAGGGAATTGATATTTGTGGACAAATTATTTCCGTAGACCCCAATGGCGCTGGCCAAATTCCTCCCGTTCTCGAAGCGTTATGCGTTTCCCCAGGTGGGAATTCGAAACTTCAGCTCGGTCGCCAATTAACCGCCGCAGCGCTGAATTGCCTGCTTAGTGGAGGGGGGAGCGATTGCACGGGTACCTCCATTCAAACAGTCTTTGCATCCTGCAATTCGACCTGTGCGGTTTCCGGCCAGGAAGACCAGGTAAACACCTGTATTGAAAAATTGGATTGCTTTAACAACGGTGGGGCATGGAATGAAGATGATCCTCAGGCCATGTATTGCCAAATGGATGTTGCAGAATCCTGTCATGACCAGCCACTGATCGGAACGGTCATGAGCAACTCCGGAGAACCGGAGGATCCTGGACTCCCCCCTCAGTAATTTCCAAGGAGGTTCCTGATGCAAAAAGCCCTAAATTCCTGGACCAGAGCCCAGGAATTTTGGGGCCTTGCCAGAAAATATTTTGTTTGGAAGGAAGGAAGGGATATTTCCAGATGGAGAAGCTCGTGGTATTCTTTCTTCGAGCATATTAAAGGGCAAATTTCAGATTGAAATGAGGTGTCGTTAGGGTTTTTTATAGAATAAGCTCTTGGCTGTAAGTTTGTCTCGTGACCCCTGTCTATAGAATAAGGAACTTCCATCCCGCGAACGTGTGTTCTCTTTCATGGCCGAGCTGAAACCCGGGAATCGGGTTTCACTCATCGATTCCTGCAGCGAGCTATTGCTCGCCTCTTTCCCACATTAGTTGTGCCCCTTTCGACGCATCCTCCGAGTCCCGCTAAACAACACTTCAGGCATTATGGTGTATCGGGACCTGGAATTTCCCACCGTATGTTACCAAGATTTCTCAAACGAATATCCCGTCTGCCATCAGACCGGAAAAACTTTGCGCCGGGGATCAAGCAGTCTGGTTTCAGGCATGTGAATGGTTCCGGAATTCTCTTAAGGTTTTCTGGATACTTTGTCGATGTAGGTAACGGTTTTTTTGACTTTCGGTTCGGCGACTTAATTCCCTTTTAATCACCATTGTCACAGGAGTGGAATGTGCAGACCAGTTTGGTTGATTCCGGGTTCGAAAATGAGAAAGTTTCTGTTCTCGCATGTGCTCCATCGCTTCGCCATGAGTTGTCGGTGGCCGATTGTCGTGGTCTGACCCCAAAACTCGAGCAGTTCCTGGCCGGTCGTCCTGATACACCGTTTTTAGCCCTGGACCTTGAACAGGTCCGAAAGAAGTATCTTGAGCTTCAAGGAGAATTTCCTCATGCAGCGATTCATTATGCGGTGAAAGCCAATCCTGCCCCGGAAATTATTCAACTGTTAGCCACGTTGGGGTCACGATTTGATATTGCAAGCCGGTATGAACTGGACTTGTGTTTGTCTCTCGGGGTCCCGGCCACCTGGCTGTCGTATGGCAACACGGTTAAAAAAGAGGTGGATATTGCGTATGCCTTTGGCCGCGGGGTCAGGCTCTTCGCCTTTGACAGTGAGGCCGAACTCGAAAAATTGAGTAGACAGGCGCCTGGTGCGGGAGTGCAGTGTCGAGTCCTGAGCCAAGGGAAACACGCGGATTGGCCTCTTTCTAGAAAATTCGGCTGTGACTTGACCATGGCGTATGATTTACTCCTCAACAGTCGTAACCTCGGGTTGAACCCCCTGGGAGTGACCTTCCATGTGGGGTCTCAACAAACCGATCCGCAGGAATGGGTCGAGCCTCTAAAGGTGGCTTCGGAATTGTACCGCCAATTGAGGAGACAGGATCTTGAGCTGGAATGGATTAATATTGGCGGAGGACTTCCGGCTACCTACCAAACGACTCTTCGGCCATTTTCGCACTACGCCCAAACCATTCAACAGGCTCTACAGGAATCATTTGGTGTCACGCCTCCTCAACTGATGATTGAACCCGGTCGGTTTCTGGTGGCGGATGCGGGAGTGATCCAGAGCGAGGTTATCCTGGTAGCTCACAAATCCCGAGAAGATCTTCGGCGATGGGTGTATCTCGATATTGGTAAGTTTGGCGGTTTGGCTGAAACGATGGATGAATGTATTAAGTACCGGCTACGCACCTTCCGTGAGGGTCCAACGGGACCGGTGATTTTGGCGGGTCCCACTTGCGACAGCGCGGACGTGTTATATGAAAAAACCTCCTATGAGTTGCCTCTGAATTTGGCTATCGGTGATCGAATCGAAATTTTAAGTGCCGGTGCCTATACCAGCAGTTACGCCTCTGTGGGGTTTAATGGATTTCCTCCCTTGCGGACCTACTGTCTCTAACGGATACCCCCGTTATGGTAATGGGCTCGTTCCATTGGTCATCAGGGTTCGCAGGCCGGTGATTTATTTCCTTTGGTTTTCACCCGTCTTTTACTGATTCAGATAGAGCTGCAGGGGGGCTCTCCTAGAGCTAAAAGGCCTGGACCTCGACCTTCTCGGTGGACGAAGAGGACTGCCTACATTTCAGGCAAAGAGGAAAGAGTAAGTTGTCTCAAACGTTCCTTTTTTAATACATTATATAGAATGCTAGGGGCTTTTTCCGGAAAAACTAGGGATTTCACTAGTTGTGCATGAGATAGAAACTCTTATTTACTCTTTAGAAAGATCTAAAGAGCACTGAAATACATTAGTGGGAGAATTATCTCTATGATAGGGAAAATGGATAGAAACCAGGGAGGGTTCGATGTCCAGGGAACGTTGGTCGAAGGCCATGTGGGAAGAATTCCTGAGCAGGATTTTTTCAGGGGATCATGTCTCGTTTATTCCCCATAAAATCTTTCGCTGGGATGAAAATGGAATCTATCAGGATTGTTTTTTCCCTGTTCCCTGTCAACACCTTTTAGGTGGAGAGCATCTTCTTGGACGGACCATCAAGGAGGTCTTACCTAAAGACTCAGCCAGAAGTTTGAAAAAGGCCCTGATCAAAACTCTGAAAACCCAACGGCCGCAGGATGTTCAATTGGTTTTTCCTACCCTGGGAAAGACGGTTGTCGCGGTGGTCCGGTTATTTCCTTATGAGTCTGAGGCATTGGGCTTCGTAACAGATCATTACCTAGATGGGTGTCCCGTCATCTCGGTTTCCCCGCAGGATCCCTCCTTGTCCTTTCTGAAAAGCTCCTCGACTTATACCATGTAATTCGTGTGGGAAAAATCTTCTGAAAATTTCTCGCGATGACCGGGCTGGCAATTGGTGGGAATTCTCTGCGGTTGTCCTGACAGGGCTGCTGCATCTTGTATTCAAGAGTTTTGATGCCAAGGGACTCTTTATAGCCTTGGCGGGCATTAGTTGGATGAGCTATGTAGTCTGGCAGGTTCGGCAAGATCCGACGAGGTGGAAAGGGTGGGGATTTCGCACCGACAATCTTCGACAGGCCTTTATGTGGCCATCGGTGTTATTTGCCGGGTCGGGATTAGCCATGGCCTGGTATGGCATAGTGGCCGGTCGAGAGCTCTGGCAAGGCCACATGCTGTTGCTGTTGTTCCTATACCCTTTGTGGGGAATTCTCCAACAGTTTCTTGTGCAGGCGCTGGGTATCGATAATCTTATAAAAATATTTCCTCAGCATGGCCTGTGGCTGGCCATTCCCATTGGGGTGATTCTGTTTGCCCTGGTCCATTTCCCCGACTGGTGGCTGACGTTGGCCGCCGGCCTTATGGCCTGCTTTTTTATCCCGTTCTATACCCGTGATAGAAATCTTTGGCCGCTGGGACTCTATCATGGCTGGCTGGGCACGTTTTTTTATCTCTGGGTTCTTGGCCGCGATCCTTGGGTATCCGTTTTCGGAGGATAACCACCCACTTGACGAGTTTGATGAGAGCGGAGTAGAAAAAGAACCATTGTTGTTTATGTGAAGGGAGAGGAATGGCTATGGAAAATAATCCGCTCGTAATTTCTGATCAAGAACGGTTGCAGCTTTTGTATGAACGGTTTCGGGATGTGTGTTTGGTGGAAAAGGAAGTGTGGACGGAAATCTATATGCCCCGGCAAACGGAGAAGGGCATGGTGCTCACCAATCAACACGAATGTTATGAAGTGATCATTGATGATGAAGCGGTTGAAAATGCACTGGAGGCCAATATTCCCTTAGGATCGAAGGCGTTGGGCGCGGCGATTCAGGAGTATAAAGACCATATTTCGTTTCGAAAAAAATAGTTCGTCGATGCGAGCAAGGTGCATCAAAGCCTGATGGTTACCGCCATGACTATTGCCAGCTCTTCTCCAGCCTTGATATCAATGTTCTGCAGGGTGCAACCGGCTTAACCCGGCCTCATCCGGCTTTCTTAAATTCGAGAATTGAAAAATTGAAGCGTTTCCCCCCTCTGCTTTTTGGGCAAAGGGGGGAACAATGATGAGGGTTCTGAAGCGAACGGCGCCTTTCTTAGCACTGACACGTTCTTTAATCGGGGAGGGGTTGATTACGTTGCCGCAATCGCTTCTTTCGCAGGCGCGGCGACTTTTGCTGCAGCAGGCGCTACCTTTTTGGCTTTTTCGGTATCCTGATAGGCTTTGTCTTGCGCCATCCAGTCATGTCTGAGTTTTTCAGAAATGATTTTAGTGCTTTCCAGCATTTCCGGGATTTTGGTCAGGGTTTTGTCGTGGGCCTCCATGGCGAAGCCGATGTGGTTCGAGCTGTATTGATCGAATTGCACGCGAATGATTTCCACGTTTGGAAGAATATCCGAAAACCGAGCGGTGTAGGTTTTCCCCTTCGCCGTTAAGCTTGTTCCGTCTTCTTCCACCAGGGCCTCGGTGCCTGCCGGGACATTCTTTCCGGTAAATTTATGCAACTTTCCAAAATCTCCAATGGCATAGCGTGTTATTTCGGTTCCCATGTGACCCACCCCTTGTTGTGTGTTGATGATAAGAGCCTCGGACTAGACAGACGGGGTGTGAGTGTATTTGGAGTTGTGGTCCAGACAAAGACACCATACATTCCGGTATGTCTCGAATAAGTATTATGAAGCCTCCAGGGCTAGAGAGCAATGGGTCAGATTTCCAAAAAGGCGAGTTGAACGTCCCCTCAACAGCGTTCCCAGGGGTCGAACAGCGTTAGGAAGTGGCTCTATGGAGTCACTTGCATTCTGTGTTGATGTTAGACCATTCAGCGTGAAAGGGGAAGGTTCGATAGGCCATGGAGGCTGGTGGTAGCAAGGACTTCAGGTGTGCAAGGCGGTCTTGGGTCGCTGGATGGGTTGAAAAATAACGAAGGACGTCGTTTGCAGGTTGTTCTTTCCCAAGTTTAGCGAAAAAGGTGACCATCCCCTCGGGATTAATTCCCGACCGTTGTAATAACCGGAATCCCTGTTCATCGGCTTGGTCTTCCGCCTCACGGCTATAGGACAGGGTCTGAAGAGTTTGGGCGGCTTGGAATGCATACGCCACCATGCCGCTGGCATCCCCGCTAAGGGCGGCGATGACGAAAGCCATCGACACATGGCGCACGATGAGGTGCATGGTGTGTCGAAGCAGAACGTGTTGAATTTCATGAGCCAACACTCCCGCGAGTTCTTCGGGCGAAGCGGTGTCTTGTAGAAGACCGCGAAAGACCATGACATATCCGCCCGGGGCAGCCATGGCGTTGACGAGGGGGCTATCCACCACGGTGATTTGAAATTGATAGGGAAGGTGGTCGATGGACCTGGTCAGGGCCGTCAATATGGAGTCGACTGCGTGGATCAGTTTCGGGTTGTCGCAAACCGGTTTCCCGGCTGTGACTTCCTGTTGTACAAATTGGCCCAACTGAATTTCCCAGGAAAGCGGAATGGCGGCGGTGATTGGCTGGGCCAACGAGGGAATACCCCAGGCGAAAATGCCATACACGATGGGGATGCTGGCGAGTGCGGCCAGCACCGTCCAATACACACGAGTGTGTCGTGTGCGGGGATGATGAAAATGACTGGCGCCCGGTCCGCCATGCTCATGAATCGCCAGCAGAATTGTGGGGCTGGGGATGACCAGGGTTTCCCCAATTCCTGTCCCTCGCTCAAATCGTACTTCTTCGCCGGAATAGCGCCCCTGGGTTTGTCGAAGATCATGATAGTTCCATGCCGTGGTTGTGTGGTCAGCAAAGTGAAGGGTCAGGCCGACACCTGAAATGGTAATGGTCACAAACTGTGGAACGACCGATTGTCCGTCATAATAGGACCCTTTCCATTCGGTGGAGTATGCCATGATCGAATTGGTTTAGCCTAAGGAACGCATAAATCGTCGATGGATGGAAAGATTCATACCGGGAGGATCGGAGCGGAACATGCACAATGCCCAAATTAGCCTAAATCAAAACCAGCGTCAAAGTATCCCGCAAGCTCTTCTCCGGTGGGAGACGCATCCAGGGCTTCCTGTTCGATGCGTTGAAAATCTAAAGGGCCTTGAAGGTTCAGATGATAATAGAGAAATTGGAGATTCCGGACCTGGACCCACGGCCAGGCTAATCCAAACGTGAGAATAAGCATGAGGAAGTTCGTAATCCGCAACTCCATGAGATTCCACGTGGAGGCAGAAAAATGAAAATGCGCGTCTCCAAAATCTGAATGATTCCATTGGTACCGTTGCTTGGCTACCTGCAGGTAAAACCATGGAAGCAGCAGCGTGAGCAGTCCGGTGACGAATAGGGAATTAAAAAAAATGTCCCGCCAACCCTCGGATGGCCATTGGGCGAGGATGGAGAGACCGTCAGGTCCCGCGTGAATCCCGATGAGTGTGACCAAAATGATCATGCTGAAGGCGAGGGAGGTGACATAGATCCTCAAGAGCCCGCTTCCCGTTCCGGAATAGGTGAATGGGCGATTACCAAAGTAGGTGTGAGCGACGAGAAATTTTCGTCTGGCATTTTCGAAAAACGGGTAATAGAGGCCGGCGGTCAACAAGGTCAGTACGCTTCCCAGGACCCATATTTTCGTATAATCTTTCACGTGTCCCCGGAAGGAGAAACGAATCGTTCCCAACGAGGTTCGACTCAACCGATAACGATGCGATCCGACCACGGCGACTGGAATGAAGCACAAGGCCATGGTCCCTGCAAGCGCATTGGGAATCCAGATCGGAATCTGGTCCCATATGGGTGGGGCGAGACTGAGAAACGCATAGGGAAGACCAAATACCAAAAACGCTTTTGACCATCCTTTCAATAATTCCTGAGGAGTTCCATGATAGGAAAAGCGAGTGTGGGCAAAGCTCGTCTGACTGCTCAAAAATCGGCGAATACGCACTCTCCCCCAAAAAGAATACAGGCCAAGTGTCAGTAATGTGAAAAAGGTATTGACAATGAATATGCCAAAGAGCGTTCGCCCACGCCCCCAAAAAATGGGATGGTAGATGGGAAACAAATCGGAATCGTCTGACCTGTTGTCCGGGCCGGAAGGGGGTATTCGGGGAAGGGCTCGAGTCTGGTCTCTTTGATCCTGGCCCCAGGTGGCCAAATCGGAACTGTGTTTAGCCGATGAGTCTGATTTATGAGTGGTCAACGGCTTTTGAGATTCTGATGAAATGAGGGAATGATCTGTGCTGAGTAATGGTTCATTGGAGTGGTTCACGGATTCCTCTTGTGGAGAGGGAAGCGCGGCTCCACATTGCGAACAGGTCTCTCTACCATTTCTGACTGACCCGCATGTTGTGCAAATCAACGCGGGCGTCAATTCCATGGATCAGGCGCTTCCGTCTTGATGGTGCGCATCAGTGGTGCCTTTCGTGATACATGGTTTCACCTATCTGGGTCTATCGGTCCTATCTGATACAATCCTAAGGTTTATTTCAATTCAATTGTCGCGGGGGAGCGAGAGAAAATTTATGCTGAAGAGTATAGTCAAAATGTTCCTGATCATCATAAATGTATTTGCCGGCGTGGGTTGTGCCGATCTCTCGCTTCAGATTCCTCAAGGGGAAGGAAATGGCCTTGATCCCTCCCATCCGCCTCAACAAGTTCAAGATCTTGCCGGGATCTGGAAGTATGCAGATAAAACGGGGTCCAATACCATCACCTTAAATGAAGAAGGAAAAGGGCATTATGAGTGGGAGGATGGCTGGTTTGAAACCCAAGAACTAAAGGATGGGGTATGGAAGGGCAAATGGATGCAAGCCGGTAACGATCGGGAGGGAGAGTTTGAGCTGAAGTGGTTAGATGATTCGCCGGTAGCCCAGGGACGTTGGTGGTACACCCGCATTGGCCAGGATCACAAACCTCTTGAGCCTGGAGGTACCTTTACCATGCAACGGATATCCCCTTTCCTGACAGGTGGGAAGTAGCCTCTTCGCAGTATTTTCATAAAGAGAGAAGAATCACGCCTGGAGAGAAGGCCTTCCCTGAAAGCTTAGTGACTGCCTATGACGGATTTCTGCTCACTTCCGGCAGGCTGGGTGTGAGGAGGATTCTTTTCTCTCTCACGATTGTCCGGCGTTTTGAGCAGGACAGCATGTAGCGCCTCTTCAATTGTTTCCACGAACACAACGGACAATTCTGATCGCACAGTGTCAGGCACATCTTTCAGATCTTTTTCGTTGGCTTTGGGAAGGACAATGCGGCGCAATCCGACCCTATGTGCCGCCAGAATCTTTTCTTTAATCCCGCCCACAGGCAGGACCAATCCGGTTAACCCTATTTCTCCGGTCATCGCCGTATCCTTCTTAACTGGGATTTTCAGTAAAAGTGAAGCCAGAGCACTGGCCATGGTTACACCGGCGGATGGCCCGTCTTTGGGAATGGCGCCCTCCGGCACATGAATATGCATTCCACTCTGCTTAAACACCGCGATATCCAAGCCCAGCGATTCGGCACGCGACCAGAGATAGCTTCGAGCCGCTTGAGCTGATTCCTGCATGACATCCCCAATGTGGCCGGTAATGGTGAGGTCGCTTCCTCCCGGGAGAAGGGCACTCTCAACATAGAGGACATCCCCGCCGGTTTCTGTCCAGGCCATTCCGGTCGCTACCCCCAGGGGCAAGGTTTTTCTGGCTTCCTCAGGCATAAATCGTTCGATGCCCAACCATTCCGGAAGGTCCACTTGGGTGATCGTAAGAGGTTCCTCAGGCTGGTCCGGCGGATGTTCTGCCAGCTTCAGCGCCACTTTGCGAGTTAACCGTCCCAACATCTGTTCCAATTGGCGAACACCGGCTTCCCGGGTATATCGTTTGATGATATGAGGAATCACCTGTTCCTCTAGCGTCAAAGGTTTGGACTCCAAGCCGGCTTCCTTTAAGCGACGAGGCCACAAATAGCGATTGGCAATTTCAAGCTTTTCTTGATGACTGTAGCCGCCCAGACGGATGGTCTCCATCCGATCCAAGAGAGGACGGGAGATGGTGTCCAAAGAATTGGCCGTGGTGATGAACATCACTTTAGAGAGGTCAAAGGGCAGATCTAAGTAATTGTCGCGGAAAGTATGATTTTGTTCCGGGTCAAGAATTTCTAACAAGGCTGACGCGGGATCTCCCCGGAAATCCTGTCCAACCTTATCGACCTCGTCCAGCATCAGGATCGGATTTTTGGCTCCAGCACGTCGAAGAGCCTGAATCAGACGGCCTGGCATCGCGCCAACATACGTGCGGCGATGCCCACGCAATTCGGCTTCGTCATGAAGACCCCCTAAGCTCAACCGTTCAAACTTTCTTTCCAGGGCGCGGGCAATGGATTGCCCCAAGCTGGTTTTCCCCACCCCCGGAGGTCCCACCAAGCACAGAATGGGAGCCTTCGCAGAAGGATTCAACTTCAACACGGCCAGGTGCTCAAGGATGCGTTCTTTGACATCCTGAATGCCGTAATGATCTTCATCTAATATCGTTCGAACATGAGTCAGATCCAGGTGGTCTTCTGTGAGGGTGTTCCACGGTAATTCTAAAACCAATTCCAGATAGCTCCGAATGACTTGATGATCCGGGGAGGCAGGAGGCAGCTTAATCAGACGCTTCAGTTCTCTGGTGGCTTCAGTTCTCACGATCTCGGGAAGGTCGGCTTTCTCGATACGGGCTTTTAATTCCCCTACCTCGCCATCCTCGGGTTGGGTCTCCAGGTCTCCCAGTTCTTGTTGAATTTCTTTTAACTGTTGGCGCAGGAAATACTCCCGTTGGGATTTTCCAATTTCTGCTTGGGCCTGGCTCGCGATTTCATGGCGAATTTTGAGGATATGGAGTTCATGGGCCAACGCGCCATACACCTGGCGAAGGATTTCCTTGGCATCGGATTGCTCCAGAAGCCCTTGCAATCGTTCCACATTGAGGTTCAGGAGGGACACGAGCCGATAGGCCACTGAAAGGGGATTTTTTTCGGCTCGAAGCACGGTCACCAATTCCAACACGCCCTGGGTCGTCAATAATTCCGGTAATTGGCCAATAAGTTCAACCAGTTCACGATGCAAGGCTTCCAGTTCAAGGTCGGATTCAAGCGCAAGAGCGAGTGGCCGGGACCGAACGATCATATGGGGTTCGTCTTGTTCCTTCTTCAGTAAGACGACGCGTTCGATTCCCTGTGCGAGAACCTGAAGATGGCCATCCGGAGTTTTGCCCATTTGCTTGATGACGGCTTTCGTGCCGATGCCATACAGGTCATCGAACTCGGGTTCCTCCTTTTCTGAGTCACGCTGGGTAACGAATACCAAGGCTTTGTCTTCCGAGTTCATCGCGGATTCCACCGCGGCGATCGAGCGGGGTCGACCAATCGTGAAGGGAACAAGGGTATCGGGAAACAAGACCGTTCGTTTAACAGGGACGAGCGGGAGGGAAACGATGACTGTATTCTCGGCAGCTGGGGGAGTATCCATTTATATCTTCACCGTCCTTCAGGTGTATACCAACATATAACTAATCTCCCCAACAAGATAGGCATCTTTTCCGTTGAGTCAAATTGATTGGCACGAACTGCCGGTTGTGCCATGTGGAGTAAACTCAAAAAGCCATTCATGTGCGCAATCGAAAATCTGCACCTGAACCTGGGTTGGTGATGAACTCTGGTGCTCATAGCGGGAGGTGAAATCTCCCTGGTGTCCATCTGAACATCTCAGAACATCCGAAATAATGATGCCCGTGATGAAACAGGATTGGGTGGATAAGTTATACGAATTTTCCACCGTTCCCGAAAAAATTGCAAATGATCCAGGTTCCTTGACAGGTTTCTGGTGAGATCTTAACATGGTAAGTGAATACTCACTATATTGGAAGGTAGAAGATGCCATTAGTACCGAAACGAATAAGCGGTCCGGTGCGGAAGGCCAAAATCATTCAGTCGGCGGCCTCCTTATTTGCCAAAAAAGGGTTTAGCGGGACCAAGACCCGGGAGATTGCCCAGAGGGCAGGTGTCAGCGAAGCCCTTATTTTTAAACATTTTCCCAGTAAAGAGGATTTGTATGCGGCCATTCTTGCGGAGGAATCGCCCGTGCCGGGATTACTCTCCAAAGTAAAAAGTCTCGCTGAGCAACAAAAGGATGTGGAGGTGTTTTCCGTGATTGCCCGGACGGTGGTCGGAGGGGCTCCGGATTCCGATTTGATGAGGCTGATTTTGTTTAGTGCACTAGAAAACCATGAGATGTCGGATATGTTTTTCCACAATCACATCCGGGTATTTTACGATTTTTTGGCCGGCTACATTCAACAGCGCATAGATGATGGAGCCTTTCAGCCGGTTCAGCCCCTCATCGCTGCACGCGCCTTTATGGGCATGCTGATTTATCATCGGTTATTGACGGTCTTATTTCAGGCCCAACTTCCTCAAACTGCCGCAGACATTTCGCGGACCTTTGTGAACCTCATAATGAACGGACTTAAACCCCCTCCACCGAAGGGAGCGGTACGCAGATCAGGGCAGACAAATAAACCCCGGACGCGGACGGCACGGAAGGTATGAATTACGTTGCACTGAAAATGTTGTTTGGCGATCGCCCCAAATACCTCATGTTGCTGGCGGGGCTCACGTTTTCCACGATGCTCATCGTTCAGCAGGGATCCATTTTCTGGGGGTTGATGACCTGGTCGCAATCGGGCATCACCAATGTGAATGCCCCTGTGTGGGTTGCCGATTCCAATATCAATCAAGTCGAAGAGATTAAACCGCTGGCCGATACAACAGTGAACGTGGTTCGAAGTGTTTCCGGTGTCGAGTGGGCGGTTCCTCTCTATAAGGGCGTTCAGCGGGCGAGGTTGCGGGATGGGAACTATGAGCAAATTGCGTTAGTCGGGATTGAATCCAGTACGTTAATCGGTCGACCCGGTCGGGTGTTGGAAGGCAACATTGAAGAGCTGCGGTCTCCTGACGCCGTCGCGATCGATCAATTAGGGGTGGAGCGGTTAGGTGGGCCCGAAAACATTCATCTCGGCACCACGTTTGAAATCAATGATCACCGTGTCAGGGTCGTGGCGATCGTGCAGACACAAAAAAGTTTTCAAAATTTTCCCTTCGTCTACACCACCTACGAACGAGCCTTGAGTGTGACACCCGAAGAACGGCGGAAATTGTCGTATGTCCTTGCCAGTCCGGTGAGTGGGATCAGCCCGGAAGAATTAGCCAGGCGAATTCATGAGCAAACCGGATTGGGAGCATTTACCGCAGACCAGTTTGGTTGGAAAACGATTCGATGGATTCTCCAAAACACCGGTATTGGCGTGAATTTTGGTACCACCGTGTTATTAGGATTTATTGTGGGGATGGCGATTTCCGGACAAACCTTTTACCTGTTTACGGTTGAGAACCTGCCGCAGTTTGGCGCACTGAAAGCGATAGGAGCCAGCACGGGTATGCTGGCGCGTATGATCCTCCTGCAGAGTTTTACCGTCGGATCCATTGGATATGGAGTCGGTGTGGGATTGGCCACCATGTTTGGATTGACCGCTGCAGGTGGAGACCGGTTGCCCTTTAAAGAAACATGGCCTCTTCTCGTCGGAGTGGCCGTTGCGCTCCTCTTGATCTGTAGTGTCTCGAGTGTGATTAGCATTCGAAAGTTGGCCAAACTTGAACCGGCGATTGTGTTTCGGGGGTAGCGTCGTGAAGGGGAATCCGTCTCCGACTCTCAACCAGGATTCGCCTCAGTGGCTGGTGCAGGCCAGGGGGGTGGTGAAATCATTTGGGGAAGGAGAGACCCGGATTCCTGTCCTGAAGGGAGTTGATTTAACTGTCGCCCACGGGGAGGTCTTGTTGCTGGTGGGGCCTTCGGGTAGCGGGAAAACGACTCTCTTGTCGGTGATTGCCGGCATTTTAGAAAGCGATGAGGGAGAGGTGAAAATTTTGGGCGAATCCATTCTGGAAATGTCCGCGTCGGAAAAAACGAAATTTCGCTCGGATCATCTCGGATTTATTTTTCAGCAATATCATCTCTTGCCCACGCTCACCGCGGTTGAAAATGTGGCCGTGCCGTTATTGATTCGCGGAGTCGCCAAACACGAGGCCCTGGCTCAAGCGGAGAAGATTCTTGGGAGCATGGGCATGGGAGAGCGCTTGGCCGCATTGCCGACCAGACTGTCGGGAGGCGAGCAGCAGCGGGTAGCGATTGCCCGGGCCCTGGTGAGTGATCCCCAGTTACTGCTGTGTGACGAACCGACGGCGAACCTGGATGGAGAAACGGGACACCGAATTGTGCAGCAATTGCACGATATCGGAAAACAGCATGATCGGGGGGTCATTATTGTCACGCACGATACCCGGATTTTTGAATTTGGCGATCGCATTGTCCATATGGAAGATGGACGAGTGGATCAGATCCAAGAAGGACAGGAGACACCCGTTTAAATGGTACTGCGGCGTTTGAGTTTTTGGATCGCGTTGGGGGGCATCCTTTTGACGATTGCGACGTTGTGGGGCGCTAATAAGAAAGTGGCTCCGCCTCCACCGATGGAAGCTCCTCCTCAGAATCCGTATCCAGTCACGGTGGCCGCAGCAGGCATTATTGAAGCGGTGAACGAAAACGTCAGGATCGCGCCTCCGGTCTCCGGTCTGGTGACGAAGGTGTATGTCACGGTGGCGGATCATGTTGAGCAGGGAGATCCGTTGTTTCAGTTGGATGATCGGGCGTTGCGGGCCCAACTGCAAACCAAGACCGATTCGCTCCCGTCTGCAGCGGCGCGGATCGCCGAGCAGGAGATCCGGCTCCGGGATGTCCAGGACCAATTAAAGCGGCTTCAGTCGGTCACAGACCGTCGGGCGGTCAGTGAAGATGATGTGAAGAGGAAATGGCATGAAGCGGAAGGCGCCAAGCGGGGGTTGATTCGGGCAAGGGCTGATCTCCATTTGGCAAAGACAGAACGGGATGAAGTGCAGGCTTTATTAAACCGTCTTACGGTTCGGGCACCGCGTGCGGCGACGATTCTTCAGGTTAACGTTCGAGCCGGGGAATATGCCACGGTGAATCCCATCGAGCCGCTCATCATATTAGGGGATACGGAAACCTTACAGGTGCGGGCTGATATCGATGAAGTCAACGCGCCGTTGATGGTGCCGGGAAGTCCGGCTGTGGCCTACCTTAAAGGGTTTACGGATAAAGCCATTTCGCTCACCTTTGCTCGGATTGAGCCCTACATTGTGCCCAAACGGTCCCTGACCGGGGACAATCGGGAGCGGGTCGACACCAGGGTGCTCCAGGTGATTTATCGATTTGAACGGCCTGCTTTCCCGGTCTATGTCGGCCAACAAGTCGATGTCTATATCGAGCGCCCTGTTGAACGGGTTTCGGGTCAGGACCATAACCGATCCGAGAACGGAACTCCGCCATCTCATACCTCCCGTCCGTTGTCGGAGACAGGGAAGACTCCGTAAGGAGAAACGTATGATCGCAACGAAACATCTACCCATGCTGCTTATGATCCTCTTTCTGCCGGGATGTCTCATGGGGCCGGACTATCAGCAGCCGGACCTCAATGTCCCGGAAGACTGGAACAGGATGACCCTGGGAGGCTCATCCTCTCAGCTTCCCATTACGATAGGACAGGTGCCGGAGGCCGAGTGGTGGCGAATGTTTGGCAACGATGAATTGAATGGATTGATTGAACAGGCCTTGGATCGTAACCACGATCTCCGACAAGCTGCGTTTCGGGTGCTGGAGGCCCACGCGATTGCCTATGGGTCGGGAGCCGGGCTTTATCCCAATGTGTCCTTGGGTGGATCGTATAGCCGAATCCGTCGGTCGGAAAGCATTTTGGTCGGTCCCACAGGAGGGGCGCCTGAAGGGTTCGCGCCACCGGGTGCCAATTTTGATATTTGGCGTGCGGACATCGATCTTCGATGGGAACTGGATTTATGGGGTCGGATTCGACGCGGGAAGGAGGCCTTTACTGCAGAAGCGTTGGGGAGCGAAATGAATCGCCGCGGTCTGTTGTTGAGCCTGGTCGGTGAGGTGGGAGATTCCTACTTCCGGCTTCGTGAACTCGACGAACAAGTGGAAATAGCGGAACGGAACTTGGCCCTTCAACAAGACTCACTGTCGATCATCCGGAGCCGTGCGCAGGCCGGTCTGGTATCGGACCTGGATGTGAAACGAGAGGAAACCCTTGTGGCTCAAACGGCCTCGCAAATTCCCGAGTTTCGGCGTCAACGGGCTGTGCAACTGCATCAACTCGAAGTGTTGACCGGGGCCAATCCTGGGACGCTGGTGTTGTCCTCCAAACCCCTTCGGTCCGTGATGGCACAACCAACGATCCCTGTCGGTCTGCCTTCAGATCTCTTGCAACGGCGCCCGGATATTTTGGAAAAGGAAGAAATCTTAAAAGCCGCCAATGCTCGAATTGGAGAAGCCCGCGCCTACTTTTTCCCCAGCGTGGCCATCACGGGAAACGGAGGGTTTCTCACCAGCGAATTCGATCAATGGTTCAAATGGGGCAGCCGCAACATGGCGATCGGTCCCTCGGTTACCCTTCCGATCTTTGAAGGCTATACCAATTTGGCCAGATTAGAGGTGGCGGAAAACCGATATCAGCAAATGTTGGAAGACTACCATCAAACCATTCTGAATGCGTTTAGGGAAGTGGCCGATGTGCTGGTCGCCCTGCAAACGCGCAAAGAGCAACTGGTCAGTCAGCACCAACATGTAGCAGCCGCCCGTGAATCGCTGGAGCTCGCGGACATCCGGTATCGCAAGGGATTGGTCAGCTATATCGACGTCATAGATGCTCAGCGCATCGTGCTCGATGCAGAATTGGGAGTGGTCCAAACCGAACGGGCACGTCTCACGGCTATGGTGGATCTATTCAAAGCCGTAGGCGGCGGTTGGAAACAGGAACAACTGGCTCAAGTCATCCACGAGAAGCCCTGACCTGTAGAGACGTTCCGGTGGGACGTCTTTCCTGAATTGCCGAACGACATGCTGTGAAGACGACATTCCCCCGGAACGCCGAGACAAAAAAACAACCATTCTTGTTGCCTATAATCATTAACGACCCTACCCCATGCTGTAGAGACGCCCCGGTGGGACGTCTTTCCGAGAAGAGCCTTGCAGTTATGTCTTGATTCTGGCCAAATAGGTCCATTCAAGGGAACGGAGCTGTGTATCTTGGGATAAAGGTCATGTCCTCCATTTTTCCAATTTCTGAACAAAGCGGGCTGGGGGCCTCATGGGCCTACCGCCTAACCATGGGTTGTCTCTCTCTGCTGCTAGGGTTTCCTGTCATAGGTTTGGCTGAAGTGGAATTGGATTATCAGCGTCGTGGCAACTACAACGAGGGAGTGAGAGGGAAATCGGTGGGAGGGGAAGATCTGGTGCTTATTTCCGCGATGGTGGATTACCAAGAGCCGGTCAAGGAGCTTCCGGACAAGCTGCAAGTTCAATTTTTCCTGGAGAAAGCGGATGCCGTGGATATACGGGTTCGGGAAATCGAACAAAAATATTTTTACTGGCTGGATACGGTCACACCCACGAACCCCTGGATTAAGGGGGCTCACAATCATTTTTCTTGGGACACCGCTTCGGTGCTCCAAGTCTTAAACAGCCGTATGAATATGTATGCTCTGGGAATTGTGATCAAACTGACACCAAACAGGCGCGCAGATATTGATTATCAGGTTGCCCTGCCCGTCTTTTTTTCGCAGACGCTCCCGTCTCGCATTGCTGCCTACCGCTTTGATCTAAAACCTGGTGAAAATGCGCTGTTGAACATTTCTATTGACCATGGCACGGGGACCGATCCGGTGTATTCCACCAGGATTCGCCGAGCCGTAGGAGGACGTCCTGTTCCCATTATTTGGAATGTGGATCAGGCGGATCCAGGATTTTACCGGCTGGTGGTTGATGGATATTTTCTGAGTTCCAATGCCCTCATTCTCCGGCGAATCGGGTTTGTTCATCAGCCAACCCTTAAACCCTAAATCTCTTCCTGATCAAGACGAGGATCCGTGAGCCAGATCTTTATCAGCTATGCCAGGGAAGATCAGGCCAAAGCGAGTGCGCTGGTGCGCCGTTTAGAGCAAGAGGGCTGGGAGATATGGTGGGATCAGGAATTGATCCCAGGGGAGGTTTGGGATGATCGCATTCAAAAAGCCGTGGATGAGGCACAATGCGTAATCGTCCTGTGGTCAAAGGAATCCGTCCAATCCGAATGGGTGCGGGCGGAAGCCCGGGAAGCCCGTCGTCAGAAAATACTCATTCCCATTCTGTTGGATCAGGTCAAGTTGCCCATGCCCTTCTCTTTGATCCAATCGGGGAAATTAGTAGGGTGGACGGGCGACCCCGATGATCCCAGGCTCGACCCCATCGTGGCTGCGGTCAACAAACGGCTTGGTGGAAAACCCCGTGTGGCGCTTTCTCCGGGGGTGGCGGCGGGGGAGAGGTGGGGCCAGCTCAAAACAAAAACCAGCACCCTGACCATGTTGGTGTTGCCCGCACTGCTGACGGGATTGGTCGGGTGGGGAGGCGTGAACTATAAAGTACCCACGAAGGTTGAACTCTCCATTCGGACCAGCCGTGTGGATTTGACGATCAGGTCAACTGTCCCGGCATCTAAGCAACTTCGTCAAACTCAACATAATCTGCTCAACCCCATTCCGGTCGATTTCATCCAACTCGAACATGTTTCGGCCATAAAGGTGGTAGCAGAGAGCCTGGAAGAATTCGTCAACGCTCAGAAGGGTGATCCGGTCATTGCCATCGACGACCAGAGCTGGCGTCCTTTGGAGGAATCCCAGGGACCGGTCGTCTTTCAGCCGGCCCGTCCGGGAGCGATGCCGGTCATACAGGTGGAGTTTTTCAAGAAGCCAGGGGAAAAGGTAAGCCAAGGAAGTTTGGAAGCCGTGACGATCGAAGGGGGAACTGAGTTAGCCCTGACCATCGCCAGGGATAAGGACGCCGGGGGCCAAGCCATAGACCAACTCACGATCGATGGGTGGGGCAACACGATGGGGGCCCAGCTGACCGTTCCGCGGAATTTTCTACTCACTGTCCGGAACGTGGCACGCCAGCCTCTCCCCAATGGTGAAAAGCGGGTCATGAAGGATGGCGTCTATCGCGTTGAGGTTCAACCGGCCAATGGGAGGCTGCAGATTGAAGGCAAGCGTGAAGCGCGAACGATTCAGAAGCGTCCTGGTGAGGGAAGGCGACTCATCATGACGCTTAGCCTGAATACGGAAACGTCAATCCCCATGTTTGGAAAAGAGGTGGTGGCCTTGGAGACGATCCGGTTTTTGGAGGGGCAGGATAGGCTTGGCAACGTACAAGCTCCTGTCATCTTCGAAGGGCAGATCGTACTGTCCCAGCATGCGGAGCAGAGACAGATTTCCATCCGTCAGAATGATATCCTCGTGCTGGAGAATCTGAAAGAAGACTTTCATCTGCAAAGTCTCCAGCGTGACCCTCAGCGTGGGGCGTTGCAAGTGAAGGCCGCAGGCACCGTGGAAGGCATTCGCCTGGGGAGTGCCATAGACAAACAAGACCTCCGGTTGACGGCCTTTGAACGGTTGCAAGGGGATCAGAAATTGATGATGCTTGGGGGACTGATTGTCGTGGTGTTCACGACCACCCTGGGAGGGTGGAGGTTATGGAAGGAACTCTCGACATGAAAGGCGGTCGCCTGATCTTCTGGATACTGGGGTGGGCATTAGCGGGGCTCGTCATGGTATCACCCGCTCTAGTGTCTGGCGAAACCTTACAGGACATGCTGCCGGGGGTGGTCCGCATCAATGCCAAGCTGCCCAAGGGAGGTGAGCGGCATGGGTCGGGATTTATCATTTCAAAAAAGTCCGATGAACTGGCCATCCTCACGGCAGCGCACGTAGTGGCCGGGGATAAATATCCCATGGTGGAGTTTTTCACCGCGCGCGGCCAGAGAGTGAAAGCCGAAGTGCAGGAGGGGTCGGAACTGGATGATCCGTTCCGTGGGTTAGCCCTCCTCATCGTGCGCGAGATGAAGAAGGTGCCGCAGGATGTGAAGGTCCTCAGCCTGTCACGCGAGGCAGTGCAGGTCAGCAGCGGAGAGGCCATGGCGGTTCTGGGTCTTCCTCGAGGGGCGGGGGACTGGGCCGTCATTCATGGCCATATGGTGTCCAGGCGTGGACGAGATTTAAAGTTTAATGCCAATATTGATGAGGGCGCCTCCGGCGGGCCGGTCATTCGCGAAGTACAGGTCGTTGGTCTGGTGCAGACCATTGAGACGTATGGACAAGGTAATCCGGCCGACAGCATCTGGGTCTTTTTGCAAGGTTTCGGCATTCGAAAGGAATCGGAGGGGGTAGCAGGGGGAGGCATTATCAGTAGCATGGGAACCGGATCGGAACCTTCTGGGGGTTTCATGCCTCCGCCGGTCTCCGCATTGACTTCAACCAAAACCGGGAAAGATGGAGCGCCGATGGTGTTGGTGCCAGCGGGTGCGTTTACGATGGGATCGCCGAAAGGAGAAGGTAATGCGGATGAACATCCGCAGCATACGGTTGACCTTGATCCCTATTACATTGATCAATATGAAGTAACGGTGGAACGATACCAGCGGTTTAAGACGCAGACGAACCGAGCCAATGCAGAGTTTTGGGATCAGGTGCAGTTGAATCGTGATGGGCAGAAGCCGGTGGTAGGGATCGATTGGAATGATGCCAAAGCCTATTGTGAATGGGCGGGGAAGCGGTTGCCTACCGAGGCGGAATGGGAGAAGGCGGCGAGGGGCACAGACAAGCGGACCTATCCGTGGGGAAACTCCAAGCCCAATTCCAACACCGCCAATTTTAATAAAGATTGGGATCTGGATGTGGTGTATGCAGAGAAGTTGAAGACCGTCGGGTCATATGAAGGGGGGATGAGTCCCTATGGGGCCTATGACATGGCCGGGAATGTGTGGGAATGGGTCTCAGACTGGTATGCGAAGGATTATTATCAAGCCAGTCCCAAGAAGAATCCCCAAGGGCCATCGAGCGGTGAATTCAAAGTCCTGCGGGGCGGCTCCTGGGGCAATTATCCGGCGGGTCTCCGATCTGCGACCCGGTACAGGGCCTATCCGCCGTCTCGCTATGCGCTTCACGGAGTTCGTTGTGCCCAAGACGCCCGCTAACCCTGTGCACTTTGACCCTGTTTCCCTTTTCATTTTCCCCTCCTTTGTAAGGAGGGGTTAGGGGAGGTAGAAGCGTAGGATCAGAACTCAAGGATTATATTGGCTCGACAGTTCTTCATATTTTTTGGCATGGTCCCGTAAGGTGAAACAACGATGCCCGACGATCCTTCTCTGCCGACGGTGGTCACGAAAGCCTACGATGTTTTGCTGTGGTGTGTGAATCATGTGGGCAAGTTTCCGCGTTCTCATCGATTTGTGCTTGGGAAACGCATTGAAACGGCGATGCTCGATACCGTGCTTCTACTGGTCGAGGCCTCGTATGTGGGAGGAAACCTGCCACTTCTTCGTCGTGCCAATGTCGAACTTGAAAAATTGCGCATTCTCATTCGATTGAGCAAAGATCTTGGGTTCACCAGTCTGAAACAATATGAATATATTTCTCAAGAATGTCTGCTGTTGGGGCAACAGGTTGGAGGGTGGCTACGCTACCAAAAGGGGAAAGGATGAAAAATTCCTTGTTTGCTCGCCTGACCGCCTTTCCGAATGTGTTGCTCGCGTTTCAACGGGCACAACGTGGCAAACGCTTTCGGCCCAATGTCAGTCTGTTCAGTCTGAATGTGGAAAAAGAACTCCTGACGTTGCAGCAAGAGTTACAATCTCGCACCTATCAACCCGGGTCCTATCGAACCTTTTATATTCGAGATAAAAAGTTGCGAATGATTAGCGCGGCACCGTTTCGAGATCGGGTGGTCCACCATGCCTTGTGTAATCTCATTGAACCCATTTTTGAGCGAGGGTTTTTGGATGATAGTTATGCCTGTCGAAAAGGCAAGGGAACGCATGCGGCGGTCGATCGGGCCTGGTCCCATGTCAGGCGTTTCCCCTATGTCTTGAAATGTGATATTTCCCGGTATTTCCCAAGTATTGACCACGACATATTATTGGCCAAGTTACAGCGGAGGATTTGGGACGAAGGCGTCGTCTGGCTTTTAGACTCCGTGATTGATGGCAGCAATCCGCAACCCCCTGTCTTAGAATATTTCCCAGGAGACGACCTCTTTGAGCCCTCTCGATGAAAACGAGGGCTTCCCATTGGTAACCAGACCAGTCAATTCTTTGCCAACGTCTACCTTGATGGCTTGGATCATTATGTTCGGGAGCACTTGAAGGTTCCGGGATATGTTCGGTACGTCGATGATTTCCTGTTGTTCCATCGCGACAAAACTGAACTCCAAATCGCCTTGAAAAGAATTCACGAGTTTTGCGAAGGACTCCGGTTGCGGTTGCATCCACGAAAGTGCACCATAAGCCGAACGCAAGATGGTGTGACGTTTTTGGGCTACCGGCTCTTCCCCACGCATCGAAGACTTGATGCTCAAAACGTCCGGCGATTTTTGAGGCGACTTCGGTGTCTGCAGACGGCCGTGGGAAGGGGTTCGATGACGGAAGAAGATGCACACCGTCGTGTGCAGAGCTGGGTGGCTCATGCACGTCATGCGGATACGAAACAATTGAGGGAAACATTATTGTCAGGTGTGAATTGGGCAGCGTAGGGCGCTGCTCACGGGATCGGTCCACAGGTGAGGCTGCCCTGCGGGGCGGCTCCTGGAACAATAATCCGACGAATCTCCGATCAGCGAACCGGAACAGGAACAATCCGACGAAACGAAATGCGAATAACGGAGTTCGTTGTGCCCAAGATGCCAGCTCGGTGACCAGAGTTCGCCTCTTCATTCCGGAGGGGCGAAGCGTGTCATGCGGGCGTCTAGACCGATCCCGGGCCTGCCTGTTTGGGGGCCGAATAGCGTGGTGTCCTGCTTCAAGGCTGGCCTGATCCAGGGCCGGTCGGGGAGTGGGGGTAAAGTCGAAGATGATCATCTTGCTTGATAGGGTTCGACGACCAGGGTATGCACGGTATGCCAAGATTCCTATGGCTATCGGATTTTGTAACTTTGTGTTGCTGGTGGGTCTGTTTGTCTTTCTCGAAATGGGGGAGGTCTACGGGCAAACCCCCTCGGTGGAAAATCTCAAACATGGGGTGGTGAAGATTACGGCCAAAAATCCCAACCGCATTGGCACTGGCGTCATTGTGGGTGTGAAAGGGAAGACGGCGTATATTGCCACGGCCTCACATGTGATTGAGGGAGATCCTTTGCCACGCGTCATGTTCTATCAGGACGGGACGCGTTCTTATCCCGCTTCCATTCAGGGCATGGAAGGGGGTAATCGCAAAGGATTAGCCGCCTTGGTGGTCGAAGGTGACCTTCCCTCAGGAATTCGACCAATTGCGTTTAATGCTGAAACCCAGTTCACAGGTGGAGAAAAAGCCACGGTGATTGGGTTCCCACGAAGGGTGCCGGTCCCTTGGGCTGTGGCAGAAGGGACGATCACCGGTTTAGTGGGGCCGGATTTGATCTTTACCGGCCCCGTGGAAGAGGGAAATTCTGGAGGCCCCTTACTGTTTGGCGGACGGGTCATCGGTCTGATTACGGATATTGTGGGTTCGTATAACTATGCGAAACCCTCGGTGATTGCCCAGTACGAACTCAAAAACTGGCAATTGGTGTTTACCGGGGCGGGTTCATCCACCCCGTCAGGAAAGGTGAACCAAGTGCCTGCGGATATGGTGTTGATTCCCGAAGGCACCTTTCAAATGGGATCACCTGATGGAGAGGGCGATACAGATGAACATCCGCAACATGCGGTTACGCTTGATACGTTTTATTTGGATACGCATGAAGTGACGAACCGACAATTTCAACAATTCGTTCAGGCCAATAGTTATCAGACGACTGCTGAAAAAGAAGGCACTGCGTATGGACTAACTTCTCAAGGTGATTGGAAGGAAATCGCAGGGGCGAATTGGCAGAGGCCGGAAGGTGAAGATTCGGTGTTTACTTCGGGGCGAGAATCTCATCCGGTCGTGTCTATTTCATGGGAGGATGCCAAGGCCTATTGTATGGGGATGGGCAAACGTCTGCCGACGGAAGCCGAGTGGGAATATGCGGCCCGTGCAGATGCCACTACAACCTATTGGTGGGGCAAGGAGCTTCCCCGTTCATCCAACCGCGTAGCGAACCTCGCGGACAAAGCAGCCAAAGAAAAATTCGGATGGAGTTATGCCATCGATTCGTATGATGATGGGTATGCCCGCACGGCACCTGTTGGATCGTTTCAGGCGAATCCATGGGGACTCTACGATATGGCCGGGAATGTGTGGGAATGGGTCGCAGACTGGTATGCGGAGGATTATTATCAAGCCAGTCCCAAGAAGAATCCCCAAGGGCCATCCAGCGGTGAATTCAAAGTCCTGCGGGGCGGCTCCTGGGGCAGTTATCCGTCGTATCTCCGATCTGCGGTCCGGAGCAGGGACTATCCGACGGAACGGGATGCGAATCTCGGAGTTCGTTGTGCCCAAGACGCCCCGTAACCCTGTGCTCTTTTTTCTTTTACCCTTTTCTTTCTTGTCATGCGGAGTCCCTTCAACTAAGGCTCAGCGAAGCATCGCCCCTGTCGGATAGTTTGGACACAGATTCTTTGTTTCTTTCAAGAAAACACCTTGGATACTGGTTTGAAAAATGCGTTGGGTACTTACCGGGTAATTGAGATGTCTGCAGCCCCTAGCAAGCATGATGAGAGAAAACCCCTGTGTTATTCTGGCCGGCTTTGGCCGGAATTAAAAAAGTTTATGCAAAGGTCTATCACTCAATTTTGGCGTTCTTTCCCCCTTTGCTCCTCCGTCAGATGTGCTTCTTCCAGCTTACCTGCTCGAGGACCTGTCCCAGTGCCTGTCAGTGTCTCATTGAAATTGCCGTGCGAAGGGTAGGAATTATTCGACGGATTTGCTGTAATGCAATTCCGTCTTGTTTGATTGGCCAAACGAATGGAACGCATATGTGTCATCGTCGATATGATAATGAACCGCTTGTTCCGCCGGAAGGATTCGGGGGTCATGCCAAAAACATCATGTGAGGAATAGACAATGAAACGTCTTGTCGTGCATGGACAAACTGAGCCGTTCGAACTGAAATCCGCAACTCCCGATTTTCCTGCCAATCTAAAGGACCTGGTCACCCTGAAACATAGTGCCAGAGTCCAACGGGCTCGCGCGGGCCAACCACCTCTGGAATTTGATGATTTGAGCCCGAACGATCTCATCCAGTTGGAGCTGGATCAGGGATTGAAATTGTGGGTCCGGGTGGATGATCTGGAAAGGGATTTTGGATTGACTCCCAGTCGAGGGCCTGCCGGTGACGTGGTCGAACTTCCCAGCGTGTTGCCTATTGGGGCCTCCAGTCGGGGTATCGTCGGAAATTGGGTGATAAAAGGTTTCAAAGTGTTTGGCCTGGACCCGGTGGGCGCAACCACGGACTTGATTAAGGATAAGGTTGAGGGTGTGTTGAAGCCGGGTCCGGGTCTCTATCGGTGGGAAGGAAAAGAGTCGTCTAATTACACCCGGATCAAATCTCTGGAAAAGGAAAAGACAGATAAACCGTGGCTGGTCTTCATTCATGGAACCGCCTCTTCGACCGAGGGCAGTTTCGGCGGACTCTGGGAGGGGGGCGCCAATGCCCGTATGGTGCAACTCCTTGGGCATTACCCCAAACGTGTGCTGGCCTTCCAACATCGAACGCTTTCTCAGAATCCCATTCAAAATGCGTTGGAACTTGCCGGGTATTTTCCCGAAGGGGCTCGTCTGCACCTGGTCTCGCATTCCCGAGGTGGACTCGTGGGGGAATTGCTGTGTCGTAGCATCATGGAGGGCCGATTTCCCTTTGATCAGGATGATCTCCAGGTCTTTGCCCAACCGGATCGAAAGGCCGATCTGAAGCAGTTGGAGCAACTCGGTCACCTGCTCCAACAAAAGCAATTGATCATTGAGAGGTTTGTCCGGGTGGGATGTCCAGCCCGCGGCACCACGTTGGCGAGTGGCCGGTTGGATCGGTACCTCTCGATTATCCTGAACGTGGTCGGGGTGATCCCTGGACTGAAGGGCAACCCGGTGCTTGAGGGACTCTCCGCATTCCTGCTGGGCGTGGTGAAAAACCGGACCAAACCGGAAGAGTTACCCGGATTGGAAGCGCAGATGCCGGATTCGCCATTGGTTCGCATCCTCAATCGACCGGGGGTGCGTTCGATGGCGGGCCTGCATATTTTAGGCGGGGATGTGGCCGGAGAAGGGGTGCTGGGGCGACTTAAAACCTTCGTGACGGATTTATTCTATCGGGAAGATCATGATCTGGTCGTGAATACCCCGGCGATGTTCGGCGGGACAGAGCGGACAGGGGAGGTGCAGTATTGGATCGACACCGGAAAGGAGGTGGATCATTTCCATTATTTTCGCAATCCGGATACGGCGAATCGGCTGATGCAGGCTCTCACCAAGGACGTGCCCCATTCCCTCTTTCACCGACTGGAGCGCGAGCCGTCCGAAGTGACCGAAGATGATTACCACAAACGCGCTGTCGGATCCCCACAGCCTGTTGTTTATGTCCTGCCCGGCACCATGGGCAGTCAACTCAAGGTGGGAAAGGATCGGGTCTGGTTGGATAAGTTGGATTTAGCTTTCGGAGGCCTGAAAAAGCTGAAGCATACCGCGAAAAATGTCGTGGCTGACCAACCTATCGGGAGTGGCTATAAGGACCTCATCAAGTATTTGGCCAATTCACATACCGTTAAACCCTTTGCCTATGATTGGCGAAAATCGCTGGTCGAACTTGCTGACCGGTTTCGTAAGGATTTAGAGGAAACGGTCAAGGCACAGGAAGCTGTGGGACAACCGGTACGGATCCTCGCGCACTCCATGGGCGGGTTGGTGGTGCGGGTCATGATGGCGACGGAAGAGGGAAAAAAGGTGTGGGATCGCATGTGCCAGCATCCCGGTTCCCGGTTCATCATGCTGGGCACTCCCAATGAGGGGTCGCATGCCATCACCGGTATGCTCATGGGGCGTGATCCACTGGTGCGAATGTTAGACCTTCTGGATATCACCAATTCCCAATCGACGTTACTGGGAATTATTTCCAGATTTGATGGAGTTCTGCAGCTTCTCCCGCATAACGGGGCCCTTGATGTCTATCAGTCGGAAACCTGGAAGTCACTCCTGGAGCATGACCGGGATCGGGCACGAGGGTTATTCGGGGCAAAGGTGGCGACCTCACAAACAGCAGGTATTGAGTGGCCCGTGCCAAATGCTGAGCAACTGGCTGAAGCCTTCAAGGTTCAGCAACTTCTTCAGGCCAGCCCGATTGATTCTCAACGGATGCTCTATGTTGCGGGGCGAGCGGATGCGACACCATGCGATGTCTCCATTGACCTCTCGGCTCCAGCCAAGCGGCGAGTACGGATTGATGCGACCTCCTTTGGGGATGGGCGGGTTCCCTGGGATACCGGCATTCCCGAAGCACTCAAACACCAGACGTATTATCTGGACATTGAGCATGGTGATCTGGCCAATGCTCCGGAACACTTTGATGGCCTGCTTGATTTATTGAATGCCGGGGTCACCACGAAGTTGTCCCAAGTGCCTCCCGTTCGTCGCGGCGTGTCCGTCGTCCCCTTTGAACTCCCCGAGGTTCGGCTCGAAATGTATCCCAGCGAGGAGGATCTTATTGCGTCCGCCCTGGGCTCGACTCGGGTCAAAAAGAAACGCCAGCCTACCCGGAAAATTACCGTGACCATGGTCCATGGCAATTTGTCCCGCGCCTCGTCTCCTGTGGCGGTGGGGCATTATGAAGGAGACACGATTGTCAGTGCCGAGGCCTATCTGGACCGGCAACTCAATGGTCGATTGCGTGAACGGCAGTGCTTGGGCCTCTATCCGGATAAACTCAATACTTCTGCGGTGGTGCTCAATGATGGGGATTGTCATCAGGGAAGAACGCATCCCGGGGCCATAGTGGTGGGGTTGGGCATGGTTGGGGATTTAACCCCGGGAGGGTTAACGAGCACCATGGCCGATGCGATGGTCAACTATGCGCTTACATGTATCGAGGTCGAGCGGGAACGCCGCCGCGCCACGACGGTGGATGGTTCGTGTGGTCCAAAACTGAAAATCCCTCTGACCATGTTGCTGATTGGGACGGGTGCGGGAGGCCTGTCCCTGGTTGATTCCCTCCAATCGCTCCTTCGTGGAATTCTTCAGGCGAATCGGCGTTTGGACCGACTGGAACGGACAGAGACACCTGAATCTGAAAAGCCGACCGCAGATGATGAAAGTCTCACGGGCTCCATCGAGACGGTCGAGATACTCGAGTTGTATCAGGATCTGGCCATTCAAGCCACGAAGTCACTACTGGAACTGGGACGATCACAAGATTTTCGTGAACATCTGCATATCCATGAAGTCATGGTCGAAGGAGTTGAGGGGCGTCGCCGTGCCTCATTTGATGAGGATGCGGGGTGGTGGCAACGAATGCGCATTGCCACCCAGAATGACGGCTCCTTGAAATTTGAAGCCCTCACCAATCGTGCGCGGGCGGAAACCTATTTGCAGCCGGCACAACGCAAGCTCATTGAACGGTTTTTAGAACGAGCCATGGCTACCACCCAGAATGATCTGGAATTATCCAGCACGTTGTTTGAGCTCATCATTCCGAATCGGATGAAAGAATATGCTCCGGACCGTCGAAGTATGGTGCTGGTGTTGGATGAGAAGTCGGCCGCCTATCCTTGGGAATTATTGCACAATCGGTTTGATCCCAACTCGCGTCCTCTCGCTGTGGAGGCCGGGATGGTGCGGCAAATGGCGGTTCCCCAATTCCGGGAAAAAGTTCTCCATGGAACAGCTCTCAATGCGCTCGTCATTGGGGACCCCACCAGTCACGAATCTTCAGGAAAATTTTCTCCCTTGCCGGGTGCCGCGGCCGAAGCGCGGGAAGTGGCGCAACTCATTCGTCACCAGGAGTACCGTGATGTCGTGGAACTCGTGGAGGGTGAAGCGACACCGGATGCGATTCTGACTGCCCTGTATCAACAGCCCTATCGAATTGTGCATTGTGCGGCGCATGGCGTCTTTGAATTCCCTTTAGAAGAGGAGGCTGCCAAGTCCGGAGCGATAGTCACCAAAACGGAATCTTATACGAAACCTAAAACGGTCACGGGGATGGTCTTAGGGGAAGGCCTGTTTTTGACCCCGGCCGAAATTGATCAAATGCGGTATGTGCCCGAATTGGTATTTTTGAATTGCTGCCATCTGGGACAAACCAAAGGCAGTGCTGAACAATCGAACATTCCGTTTCATCAACTCGCCTCAAACCTGGGGACTCAGCTGATTTGTATGGGTGTGCGGGCGGTGGTTGCGGCAGGTTGGGCAGTGGACGACCTTGCCGCCAAAACCTTTGCCAAGAAATTTTATGAAGAGATGTTCCAAAATCGAACATTCGGTGATGCCGTGCGGCTGGCGCGTGAGGAGATATTTCTTCGCCAGGGCGGATCCAATACGTGGGGGGCGTACCAATGTTATGGGGACCCGGATTTTTCGTTAACGATCGGAGCGAAAAGCATGGGTAGGCAACGCCGGATGGTGGCTCCTGTCGAATTGCGAGTGGAATTGTACAATCTGGTTCAAGAGGCCAAAACAGCCGAGCCGAAAGATGAGCCCCGGTTGCGACGCCGATTGCAAGAATTGTCTGCCGGTGTTGGACAAGGGTGGACGGAGTCCGCGGCCATGTGTGCGGCGCTGGGGTTGGCCTATGGAGAATTGGGCCTCTTTGCGGAGGCGGTCCGATTCTATGATCGAGGGAGAATGCTGCAACCGGCCGATGCGACGGTGGAGTCGCTGGAGCAGTTAGCCAACCTGAAAGTCCGGTGGGCGCTCGATCGTCTTGAAAGCCAGGGAAATGTAAAAACACAAAAGCTCGACCCCCTGGAAAAGGAATTCCCGATCACGGACCTGTTTAAGGATGCGGAAAAAATTCTCGCGGGCCTACTTACGATTCAACACACACAAGAGCGGTATGCGCTCAAAGGGAAGCTCTACAAAGGAAAAGCCATGCTCCTCACCAAGAAGGGGGAGCAACGGAAAGCCTTACTGGAAATGAGGAATTGTTATGCGGAGGGCTACAAAATCGGCAAAGCGGCAAAGCGAAACGATGTGTATTATCCTTTGGGAAATCGGCTCGCGGCTGAGATTGTGCTCTCGTGGGATAAGCCTAAAGGGCGGTCAACTCAACGCGGGAAGACAAAAGGCGCTGATCCTCTCGCACAGGGGCTTGCAGAATTTTCAACCTATGCACAAGATTTAATCGGAAAAGGACAATCCTTTTGGGATATGAGTCTGACCCCGGATCACAAACTGCTCGAGGCATTATATGCACAGCGTCTGACAGTCAACGGTCAAAAGGAAATTCTCGGTGGATATCTTGCTGCCAAACGACTGGGAGGTTCAGCCAGAGAAATAAATTCCGTGATCAACAATATCAAGTTCTTTGAATCGATGGTTGCCACTCAGGCCCCTCTCAAAATTCGTCAACAGCTGAGCGCCGGACTGAAAACATTACATGAGAGTCTTGTGTCCGGTGTTGGCGCAAATGGCGAGCCTGAATCGTAATGATTTTTTCAGATGAAAGGTGATCGCCTATGGTGCTCCCTTGGGAAATTGCCCAATGCACCATCTGTTATCCCTGCCGCCATGGGACCCTTCTACTTACCCGTCTCGTTCAGGGGGACCTGGTTGAGACTCTCGGTCCTGGCGTTCTTGACTGGTGTGTGAAGGGCCTTTAGATGCACTGCAGGCGATGGAGTACTTGAGGTCTAGTCCCAGTATATCCAGGTGTCTCGGCTTGCAAGTCCTGTAGAGCGTGCTCGCGCAAATCAGCCGACTCATACCGCTTTTAAAAAGACATCCGCTTCAGAAGGATAGGTTCCGTATCCATGTAATGATCCGGTTTCTCGAATCCTGTCAAATTAAACTAAAAATCAGATATATTTTGAAAATTGCAGATCAGGAATTGGATAAATGGATTGCTTGATCTTGCCATGAACGTCATCCGAAGGAGGGTACGACTTCAGCCTGCGTTGTCATGTTGAGCTGTGGAGAAGCATCTGGTCCATCCGAAATTTGTAAGGACTGAAAAGAATTAATCGAATTCTCGATCATTCATCCAACTTCTTTTCCCGCTCCGCTGCCGGTTTTCCGCTAGATTCATTTTTCCGTCCGCGGTAGACTCCTCCTTATCTTCATGAGGGTTGTCCAATCGAACGCACTTTAAGGAAGAGCTTCCCTGAAAACGTGGAGGAGTTGTTAGCCATGAAAAAGGGTGTTTTAGGATTACTCCTGATTCTGGTGTTCATCGCTGGGGTCCCATCGGTACCCTGGGCTCAACTGGATATTCAATATCAATCCCGCAGTCAGGATCACTTAGGCAGTTGGAAGGAAGGCGTCAAACCGAAGCCGGTCTCGGGATTGAATATCGAATTGATTTCAGTTCTGGCCGATTACCAGGAACTGGTTTCCTCTGACAACTTTCCGAATGCGGTGAAGCTTCAATTTTATTTAGACGATGAGCATGCGGTGTATCTGACCGTTCGCGAACTGGATTATCGCACCTACTATTGGTTGGATAAGGTGGAACCTGCCCGGGTCTGGGAAAAGGGGTTTCAGAATGTCTTTGCCTGGCCGACCGATCCTGTTTTGCAGCACCTGACTCCCAAACTCGGTCTCTATGAATTGGGGGCACTGGTTCGCCTCGATGCCGAGTCGACTTCCAGCATAGAGCGAGTGGCCCCGGCGGTGCTCTATCACAAGGCTGCGCCATCGAAAATTGAAGGGTATTTCTTTACCTTAAAAACCGGTGAAGATGCGAGACTCCTGGTCTCCATAACACGCAAGGCTTCCGGCAAGGAAATTGAGAGGCAACTCTTCAGAAGAAAACGTGCCGGTCTTCCCTTTACGATTCATTGGGACGCCAAAGATGCAGAGCCAGGCTCCTACAAACTGGACATCAGCGGGTTTTCTCTTTCCTCCAATCAACCCATTTCCAAAGAGATTCACTTCTACCATCAGCCAATCGTGAACCCGTAAAGGGAGGCTTCCCTTCAGTCATGAAGGACGTGTTCATCAGTTACGCCAGCGAGGATCGACCCTTGGCCCAACAATTGGCTGCATCCTTGGAGCAATCAGGGATGTCGGTTTGGTGGGATCGCCAGATTCAAGTGGGAAGCGAGTGGGATAAAACGATTGAAGACGCGTTGGCCTCGGCGCAATGCGTAGTGGTGTTATGGACCGCTCACGCTAAAAATTCCCGGTGGGTGCGGGCAGAGGCTCGGGAAGCTCTGAATACGGAAAAGGTCATACCGGTCATGTTGGAGGCCAATGCCATCCCCTTGGCGTTTACCGGTATTCAGGCCTTGTGCTTTCTTGGGTGGGCAGGCACGGCCGGATCCAGGGAATTTGAAATTCTCCTTTCTGTCATCCGTGCCAAATTAGAGGGAAAGCCTGTTGAGCTCCCTGAAGCCTCTTCCACCCAACCTTCTCTGCTCGGAAAATTGGTCGCTCTTTTTGGGGTCAAGGCCGGGGTGGGAGGGGTTCTTGCCATCCTGCTGATCGGCAGTTCTTTTGTGCGAGTCGATCCGGATATTTCGGTGCATGTGGAAACCACCCGGATGGAATTTAGCGTGGCGCCGGGCGTGGATGATAAACGACTGACGGATACGGTGACCTTTGAGACCCTGACCGTTGAAAATATCGGCAAACTCGCTATCAGTCCAGACCGGCTGTTGGTTGCGGATCCGGCTGATTATGATATGGAGTCGGATAGTTATCCGCCGAAAGCCTGGTTTGATATCCCCGTCAATGGGCGAACCGTGCAATTTGATGTGGGCAGCTCTGGTATGGCCTCGGAAATCACCATTGAACCCACGGATCATCAGGAGGCCGTTGCGGGGCAACTCGATGGTATCGTGCTGACCGACGAGACGTTTGTCACGATGCAGGTTTCCAATGATAATGCGGTCACTTTGGCATTCCGAAAGAAAGAGGGGCCACAGCGAGTGGTGGTGTCCCGCATACATGCCGTCCAATTCATTCAAATCGGATTACAAGCGCCGCCCGAACTTTCCATTCCTTTTCCCCAGGATCAAGAGCTGACCTATCACATTATTTTTGAGAAGAAGCCGGGAACGATGGAACTGTTTGGGCAGGATGAGTCTCTGGTCCTGGTGATGAAAGAAAAAGAAATCACAAGCAAGAAACCGATTTCCAGTTCAGTCTTGCCGATACAATCCATTGACTTTTCCTCGCAGGATCCTGGGACTGGTGAACGCAAACCGCCAGAGGGATTTGCAGGAACGGTGGAATATGTGAGTCCCGAAGGAATGCCCTCGGTGCCGATGGGAACCAATGCGTTTCTGACCCTGGACCATCTGGACCATTTTGAGATCACTTCAATCAGCATAGATCCGATCGGCCATAAATTGGTGGTGGATCTGAAGGGCAAGGCCGGCTATGTCAAAACCGGCACAACTGACAATCCACAGGATCTTCGCCCGACCCTCTTTGATAAAATTCGACTAAGTCCTCTGTTTGAACCAGTCCGTAAGCTGATCGGGTTGTAGAGGATGAAGAGTGTGCCAGACATCGTGCTATCCAAAGAAGACGACGTGTCACCGACACGTCGCTCCAGAATGAGATCAACCGGGTTGCTGTCTTAATGTAGAGACGTCCCGGTGGGACGTCTCTCTTGGATTGCTGGACGATGTAGGGGGGGCCACATGGTAAAGCACATCTACCTTTCTTGGATACGCTGGCCGATGTGTGCCGCGGACGACGTTCCACTGGAACGTCGCTACGAGGAGAGGAGCCCTTGTTGTGGCCTGTGATCATGGGATAACCCATCTCCCTTGGTTTCGATTCATAGGAATGATACAGATGTGGCTCCTTGTGAAAATTCACGCTGTCATAGGTCTTTTAGGAATTTTCTTTTGGGTTGGGATGATAGGGTGGAGTGAATCTGTCATGGGCCAAGACCTGGATTCGCTCAAAGCCGGTGTCGTCAAAATTACAACCAAAAGTGGACAGGTGGGGACCGGGTTCATCGTTCGGCTCGAATCGGAGAAGGTCTATGTCATTACCGCAGCTCATGTCATCGCGGGGGATCAGCAACCGACGGTCGAATTCTATTCAATGAATCTTGTGTCAGGAGGACAAGCGGTTGCCAATGGTTCGGTATTGCCAGGAGCTCAAGTGAATGATGACCTTCGAGGGTTAGCGGTTTTGATCGTGAGGGGGAAAGAACATATCTCCAAGGATGCGCGTGTCCTAACCATTGAATCATTAACTCCTTTGGTTTCTGTTGGCGAAAAAGCGATGGTCTTTGGCCATCCGGGAGGCGGGGGAGACTGGGCCATGGTGAAGCGCGATATCTCTAATCGTGTTGTCCACGATATCACTTTGGATCCAGGAGTGGCGTCCCGTTTTTCCGGAGGACCGATCATCGTAAATACCAAGGTTGTGGGGATGGTGATGTCCAATAGAGGAGAGTTTGGCTTGGGCATTACCCACAAAAGCCTGTTGAGTTATTTGGACGGCATTGGCATTGAACCCGGATCCATGAACGAAAATGTCAACAGAGAATTTGGCTCTGAAGCCCATGCCCACCCAGTTCCGACACCTATTCCGACACCTAGCATCTTTCCCAAAACCGAAACCGGCGCGGGTATCGGCACGTTGAAAAAAGGTGTGGTGAAGGTGACCGCTCATTTTACTCAGAATCGAAAAGTCGGAACCGGCTTTATCGTCGGACAAAGCCAGAAGAATCTGTTTATTGTGACCGCTTCCTATGTGGTGGAAAGCGAAGTTGAGGTGCCGCAATCGGTCACGGTGACATTTTTTACGCGTCAGGAAGAATCACTGGTTGCAAAGGTGGTGAAAAAAGAGGGTGGAGATCCGCACGGCCTGGCACTTTTGAAAGTTGGCGGGAATGTTCCGGGGGATGTACAGATTTTGGAATGGGATACTCAAACCCGGTTTCAGGGTGGGGAGGAGTTCCAGCTCATCGGCTTTCCACGTATGGGCGGCAATGCCTGGGCGGTTACTAAAGGGATTTTGTCGGGCTTTGACGGCCAAGTTTTGAAGTATTCCGGGGCGGTTGAAGAGGGTAACTCTGGAGGGCCTTTATTGTATCAAGGCAAAGTTATAGGGGTGGCGATGGAAGTCACCGGGCAATTCGGCAATGCGAAACCGGCTCAAATTGCGAAATTTACCCTGGACAATTGGTTAGTGTTAAATGAGCTAACTAATCGAGAGGAGCAATAGGGTAAAGATGATGTTCCCATGGCGGTGACCCTTGGGGAGGGTTTGTTTACCATTATTATCTTGCTTCGGAAGGGCTTTAAATTTCTCTTTCATTTCCTTCATTCATTTTCATAATTAAATTCGTTGACGGTGGAATCCATCATTGCCGTTTCAGACAGATCAGATTCACAAGATATTTTCAGGGCCGTCCGGACGATTTTTTCTGCTGATCTTTCTCCCTTCCACTGAACGAGCTCTGAGTGGATGGGCTTGGCTTCATGTGATAGTTGTGACAAGATGGTTGCAAATGAGGACCTCATACACAGGGTAAAGGATTTGACGATGGTATCCATCCATTCTCTGGTTGTCTTGCTTGTTGCCATGCTGGGCATGGTCCCACCGGTGTGGGCCGATGTGGATATCGACATGCTGAAAAAGGGTGTGGTCAAGATTACGGCTCAATTCCCCAACAGGCAAAAGGTTGGAACCGGCTTTGTGGCCGGACAGGGCAAAAAACATGTGTTTATCGTGACCGCTTCACATGTGATTGAGGGAGAGGCTGAAGTCCCTCAGTCGATCACCGTCACTTTTTTTTCTCATCAAGAAGAACCGTTGGTCGCTGAGGTGATCAATAAAGAAGGCGGGGATCCCAGAGGGTTGGCCCTGTTGAAAGTGGGCGGAGATCTCCCCGATGACGTGCAGATTTTAGAGTGGGATACCCAGAGTCAATTGCATGGGGGCGAGGAAGTGCGGGTGATCGGGTTTCCACAGGTTGGTGGCAATCCATGGGCGGTGACCCGGGGGACTCTGTCTGGATTTGACGGTCCCATTCTTAAATTTTCTGGTGCCGTTGAAGAAGGGAACTCTGGAGGACCACTGCTCTACCGGGGAAGAGTCATCGGTGTCATCGTGGAAATCATCCGGCAGTTTGGTAATGCCAAACCTTCTCAAATTGCTCAATTCACGGTGGACAATTGGCCGGGGTTTAGCCGTCAAGTCAGGATTGAACCCCAAAATATTTCACCGGGGAGCGCCACAGATACCGGTGATTCAGCTGGAAAGAGGTTGGCCGCGTTGGTCGTCACCACCGTTCCCAAGGATGCGGAGGTGTTTGTTGACGATGAACTTGTTGGAAACACGACACAGGGATCAGTCGTCGTGGGTCAATTACCTCCCGATGAATACGAGGTGGCGGTCAAAAAGAAAGGCTATCGACCTTGGACTAAGAGTGTCGAACTTCTTCCCGGCGAACGTCGGGAGTTGAACGCGACCCTCCAGGAAGGAGCCGTGGTTGATGTGACGGGCATCTGGAAAAACCCCAATGACCCGACCGTGTCCTATGTCCTGCAACAAATTGGAGATCGGGTGGTCATGAGAGAGGTGACCACCAGTGTGTTGGGAACCATGGTGACCGCGGAGGGAGAAGGACAATTGCAAGGCAACCAATTATCTATTTTCTATCGGACCGTGTTGGGAACGATGGGCCAATCTACAACCACGATGTCCGATGATGGGAGAACCTTAACCGGGACCTTCCAGGATTTTTCCAATATGATTCCCATGAATCTCTCGTTGGTTCGAACGGCAGATTCTCCCGCCTCCTTTGGTTTACCAGGCAATGATGCGTGGAACGCCATTCAGGGTTTTGGGCAGTAAGCACCATTTGTTTTCGTGCATTCCTTTTCTGCAATCATACAAACATGCGTAGTGTTCGGGTCTCAACTGTGCAGCCGATTAAAGGGTGTTACGTTCTACCTGAAAGAGGACTTTCTCCACGATTACTCGACAGGGGTTTCAGATGAAATCGTTGGTCATCGGTGGAACCGGGCAACTTGGAGCGAATTTAGTTCGGGGGCTACTTGAGCGTGGGGACCAGGTTCGTGTGTTGCATCGATCCACCAGTAACACCTTCACGATTGATGGGCTGAATGTTGAGCGTGTGGTGGGTGATCTCAATGACGGAGAGTCCTTGCGCCTCGGCTGTGAGGGCAGGGATGTGGTCTATCACACCGCCGGGTATTATCCGTCTGGGACGATTCCGGTTGAGGTGGCCAAAGGGCAGGCTCTGAAAGAAACGGCACTCGTGTTAGAGGCTGTCCGTGCGGCCAGGGTGGACCGGCTTGTTTTCGCCAGTACGCTCACGACTGTGGGATTTCCCAAAACGGTCGGACATCCAGCCAATGAAACCTGTCAATTTTCAACCCGATATACGAACAATCCGTATCTCATGGCCAAGGCCGCCATGGAAGAGAAGATTCTGCAATCGGTTCACCAGGGTATTCCCGCAGTGGTGGTGATCCCGACGGAGTTTTTCGGCCCCTACGATCAGCAACCGACAAGCGGCACCCATATTCTCATGCTCGCGAAGGGGCGGATGCCGGTATATGTCCCAGGCCGGGTGAATGTCACTGATGTGCGGGATGTGGCCGTGGCCATGATCCGGGCGGCAGAGCGCGGTCGTGTCGGGGAACGCTATCTGGTGGGTAACTGGAATACGACACAAAAAGACTTGAATGAACTCATTGCGCAGGAGGTTGGAGTGCCGCCTCCTTTTTTTCCGGTTCCATTAGCTCTCGCCCGGTGGGGAGCAAAAGTCGGGGAGTGGGTTTCACGTTCTCTCTTACGCCGGCCCCCCTTTGTGCCTGCCTTTTTTGTCGAAGTGATGGCGCACATGCAGCATTACGATTGCTCAAAAGCTCAGCGAGAATTGGATTATCCGCGGAGTGCCCCTCAAGGGGCAATTGAGGATGCGGTTACCTGGTTTCGGGAAAATGGGTACCTCTAGGGTAAAAATTTTCATTTCATAGTTAGACATTGCATGGGCCAATTGTGATTGCAGGGCTCTTCAATTCCCCTGTCATACTGATCCAATGGCCAAGGGGCTGTGCCCGGGTTGATGTGCTAAGGCTGTGCCAGATCCTTCGATTCCCTCAGGGTGGCAACTTCATCACGGCTTACTCTAATCGTTGCTTGCTCAGCATTCATGATACATCGTCTGATAAATGCAGCGCAGATTCTTGTACCTGTAGTGAGCCTGTGGAATGTTCCCATGCGTCACCTCTCCTCACAGCCCCTTTTCTTTTGACGGTGGAGAGCCGGCGTGCCGAAGTGCAATTTGGGCCGCCTGAAAGGAGATCTTGCCGGAAGAGTCTTGAGGGGTCGAACGGGAGGAGAAATTGAGAATGCCGCCGCCCGCAGGGAATGCGATCTTTAATATCTGGAGTCAAAGCAACGGGCGGTCGCTTTCAAGCCGTACCACCTGATTCTTCTTCGGCCTTATTTAAGACTTGTGAAAAACGACCTCCGACAAGTGTGGTGACTTTTCCCATCACTTCGGTCAGCTCTTTCCACTCTTCGGGTTTCAACTCTTCTTTGAGATTCGGATGGAGTCCCCATTTAGCACTGACCTGCTTGCCATCCCGTTGAATCACGACGTAGAGAATTTCTGTTTCCTGGGAATCGGTTGCTGCTGGTGTCGTTCCCGAACTGCTTTGTGCCATGCATGTTCCCCCTGTTAAGAATGTGTTGAGCCGATTGTACTGCATTGCCCTGTTCCCTGTAACCACCCACCATCCCTCATGTTGACCATCGCTCCGCGTTTGTGTGACTTTTGGCGGTAGGGTACATTCTTTCATGGGGGGACGGTCTGCCCATTCCTGATATTTTCAGGAAAAAGGCGAAGTTTCGAAATGACAGTGTTTGGTGAGCTGACCATGCGGGTGTTCACTTTTTTATGGGGGTAGTCTGATATGGAATTACAACGGCCCAAGTTTTGGGACAATATCAATATGAACGATCTGGCCAGGAATTTTTTCGAAGGTCTCTTAATCCTGGTGCCGGTAGTGACGACGTTGTATGTGGCGTGGTTGGTACTTCAAACCATTGATGGCTGGCTGAATATTCCCGTACCGGGTGTGGGATTTCTGATCACGATCGGGTTAATCACCTTAACCGGCCGATATGCGTCCACCGTGTTTGTACAAAAAATGTTGGATGTATTGGAACGGGTGTTGGTGAAAGCGCCTTTCGTCAAAATTCTCTATACCTCGCTCAAAGATCTGATTGCAGCGTTTATGGGAGAAAAGCGGCGGTTCGATCAGCCGGTTTTGGTGTCTCTGGTTCCTGGTGGTCATGCCGAAGCGGTAGGCTTTGTGACTCGAACGGATTTGGATTTTCTCGGCCTGCTTGACCATGTGGCCGTCTATTTTCCGCAATCCTATAATTTTGCGGGAAATATCTTAATCTTTCCCAAAGGACAAGTTCATCCCTTGGAGGCAGAAAGTGCGGATGTCATGGCATTTATTGTGTCAGGGGGCGTCTCCGGGGGACAAAATGGGGAAGGGGGTTAGGACTACAGGAACTTTCCTCAGTAATGTAAATGGGGCCGGTGGTAATTTCATTCCCATAACTGAGAGAAACAAGTCACAATTTCTGAAGGAATGTGTTTTACCGTTCCATCATGAAAGACAAACATTTACCCCTCGTCATTCAAGTTGCTTCGAACGTACCGCCTGTCATATGTGATGACCCTGAAATATGTATTTAGCCGCCCTGTATAGCGGCTCTTTGCACCTGGAGCGATCCCCGTTGGGGGACGTGCGCGCCAAGCTAGGATGGCCCGCAGTGGATGAGCGAGTGTGATCCACGACCCCCATGTTCACATGTCTGAGCAAACGAACAGATTCAACCCTTTCGGAGAAACTTACCAATGGGGATTGGGCAGATACGCATCACCGCATGTATGTGATGAATCGGAGGGTTTTTTGAGAGATACACGACTGGCAGTCATTATTATGACAGGATGATGGGAGATTGATCGTGAACATGATGACCAAAGAGATTCAAGTTGTGAAAATTGGACTGGGCCTCGTGCTGTTGGGACTGATGTTTGGTGTGGGAATGGGAATTCTTTTCGGTATCAATGAAGATATGTATAAAGGTTATATTAAACAGGGAATTGAAGCGAATCCGGCAGTCCATGATGCCAAAAGTGCGGATAAGATTTGGCGATATGCCCAACGTGCGCACTTCCATGCAACGGGTATTGCCGCCTTTTCACTGGGACTGATCATACTCACCATGTTGTCTGGAATGAAATCCCGATACAAAAAGGCCTCTGCAATTTTTCTCGGCCTCAGCAGTTTGTATCCACTTTCTTGGCTGACCATGTTTCTCCTGGCTCCGTCCATCGGGCGTGGTCCGGCTCATGAACATTTTCTTACGGAAATTTTCGTGTATACGGGTGTGGGAGGCTTATTAATAGGCGGTGCTCTTCTTTGCGGAAATCTGTTTTTAGGATCCTTTCGCGAAGAGACCTCGTAGGCCTTGTTGCGGGAAGTATTTCACTCGGCACCAAACCACCGGAATTAAATGGATGAAAACACCAGCCATCTAGCCTGAGAAAGACCAACCATGCTTTTCCCTCAGGCCGATGTAAACGGACGGTAATTTCACTTCCCCTCCTTCAAATGAGTATCCTATTAGGAGGTTTCTCGAGAATTTGAGGAAGCCGGTCTCCACTCATCATCTTCTCTTTATGGCGCTCCAAGCAAATTTCCTCTATACGTGTGAAGAGATCATGTAGTCCCGGGCGCCGTGTCCAAATAGTATTCTCCCCTATTTTTCTCTTTTAAACATGAAATAATGGAAGGCAAAGGAGGATGGGATGTGTGGATAACCCGTTAACCCCCTTTTCCCTCTGTTAACTGTTCAGATAGGGCATGTGAAAATTTTACCTAAGCAATTCAAAGGTCGGAGCCCTTAGTCAAGAAATAGAGTTCACGGTAAATTTTGCCCATCACTCAAGGATGAATGGAACCGATAACGAATTGAATCAGAGGTTCATATTGTGGAATAGACATTCATCTTTTAGAATTAATATTCAAGGCCGATTAGAACTATCTCGGTAAAAGGCATTGTTATGAAAGCGACTCCCAATCCTCGGGCGGAAAGAAAACAGCGGGAATATGAAGCCCGGCGTGAAGAAATCTTGCTGGCCGCGGAGCGAAAGTTTTCCCAGAACGGATTTTTTAAAACCAGCATGGCCGAAATCGCCGAGGCCGCTCAATTTGCCATGGGGACGGTGTACCGGTTTTTTAAAAGCAAAGAAGACATCTATATCTCTCTGGTGGAAGCCAAGGTGGAGGAATTACTCCGGCTCTTGGAAGAAGCGACGCACAGCCGTCTCCCGGCCCAGGAGAAGTTACGTGCGGTAATTCAGGTGAAGTTAGCTTTCGCTGATCAAAACCGTGCGTTCTTCCGTATTTATGTCTCTGAGTGGAGCGGGTTTGAATGGACGGTGAAAAGCGCGTTTGGCGAGCGGGTGTGGAAACGGTACTTGGCGCAAATTGATCTTGTTGCAAATCTCATTAAGGAGGGCATTAGGACCGGAGAATTCCGCAAAGTGAATCCCAAAGATACCTCCTTGGCGTTTCATGGCATGTTAAACTCCACCATCTATCTTTGGATTCTCCAGTCAGGCCCCAAAGAATCGCTTGTAGACAAAGGCAAGTGGTTGGGGTCGTTGTTGCTTGACGGTCTCGGGACTTCAACCTTAAAAAGGCCAATGTAAACGTATGACATGTCCGCCTAAAAGCTCTATCTGGTTGGTGTTTGCCCTGGTCCTAGGTGTGCAGGGCTTGCAGGGGTGTAGCGAACAGGAGGCGGCCCAGCCGCCAACGGGGCGTCCACCCTCTCCGGTCAAGATTGTGACCGTTTCGAGCAAGCAGGTTCAGCGATCCGTCTCATTGGTGGGAACAGCGGAGCCACGCAAGCGAAGTCTTGTAGCCAGTGAAGTGGCCGGGCTGGTCAAAGCCTTCCCCGGTAAAGAAGGGCAGTTTGTGAAGAAAGGCCAACTGCTTGCCAGTCTTCGAACAGACACCCTGGACATCCGCCTTGACTCGGCAGTAGCTTCGCATCGTGAAGCCAAAGCCCGCTATGAACAGGCGCAGAAGGATTTGGACCGAATCAAAGTGTTGTTTGCCAAAGAACTGGTGACTCAAAAGGAAATGGATGATGCGGTTGTTGAAGAAAGCGCTCTGGAAAAGCGGCTGATTCAATTAGAAGCGGAAATTCGACTTGTACGTGATCAAGTAACCAAATCAAAAATCATGGCACCTTTTCCCGGCTGGATCACGAAAGAATATACGGAAATCGGCCAATGGGTCGAGGAGGGTGGACCAGTGGTGGAATTGGTAGATCTGGCAAAGGTCGAGGTGCAAGTACCGCTTCCGGAAGAATATGTGCGGGATGTCAGGGTCGGGGATCCAGTGATGGCGGAGTTCGATGCCCTGCCTGGAGTGGAGGTTGAGGGAACAGTCTTTTCGGTCATCGCGCAAGCCGATCGGTCGGCACGGACATTTCCGGTCAAAGTCGTTTTGGCCAATCCGGATTTACGCATTAAAAGCGGGATGGTCGCACGGGTGAAGCTAGCGGTGGGCGCTCCTTACCAGGCGGTCGTGATCCCCAAGGATGCCCTGGTGCTCAAAGGAGGCAAGGAATTCGCCTTTATTGTGGCCAATAACACTGTTACGCAGGTAGCGGTGATCCCCATAGCCCATTTTGAGGACGTGGTAGAAGTGCAGGGAGCTATTGAAGAAGGCATGCAGATAGTCGTGGAAGGGAATGAACGCCTCCTGCCCGGTCAGTCGGTCAGAATTTTAGAGGAGCCGGTAAAAACATGAATCTGGTTCATTCCGCCATCCGTTATCCGGTCAGCACGGCAGTGGGTGTGCTCTTAGTGGTGTTGTTCGGCATTGTGGCGTTGGTGAAGCTCCCGGTTCAATTGGCCCCTGATGTGGAAAAGCATGAGGTCACCGTGGATACCGTTTGGCCTGGGGGAAGCCCGCATGAAATCGAGCGTGAAATCATCGATGAGCAGGAAGAGCAACTCAAAGGCGTCGAAGGACTGGAAAAAATGTTCAGCGAAAGTTCCTACGGTCAGGGAAAAGTCATTCTCCGATTTCCCACAGGAACGAACACGGATACCGCCTTACTCCAAGTTTCCAACCGGTTGAATCAGGTCAAGGAATATCCGCTTGAGGCGGATGAACCCGTCATTAGCAGTGCGGATACCCGTGGGGCCGCCATGGCCTGGTTTATTTTAGACACTTTAGAAGGAAATCCCGTCAACATTGAAACCATGCGGGATTTTGCAGAGGATATCATCAAAGCCCGTTTCGAACGGGTCCAGGGTGTCGCGGCTTCGAATGTTTACGGTGGGCGGGAGCGGGAGCTTCGGGTGACGGTCGATCCGGCTAAATTAGCGTCCAGAGCGTTAACCATTATGGATTTGGCTCGAGCGTTAGATCAGGAGAATAGGGATTACAGTGCCGGAGATTTCGATGAGGGTAAACGGTCGTATGTCGTACGTACGGTGGGGGAATATCTCAATCCCCAGGATGTGGAAAATGTCATCATCGCCCGGCGTGATGGCGCGTCGGTGTATGTACGGGATGTGGCGACTGCCCATATTGATTACAAGGATCCGACCGTTGTGGTGCGACAAAAAGGCCATCCAGCCATCGCAATCAACGCGATACGGCAAACCGGGGCCAATGTGTTGGAAGCCATGGACGGTCTCCGGGAGGCCGCCAGTGAGCTCAATGAAGAAATTTTGAATGCGCGGGGGTTTCAGTTATTTCAGGTCTATGATGAAACCACTTACATTAACCGATCCCTGACTCTGGTCCAGCAAAATTTAATCGTCGGGAGTATATTGGCGATTTCCATTTTGTATTTATTTCTCCGCACGGGCAGTAGCACCCTGGTGGTCGGTTTGGCCATCCCGATCAGCATGATGGGAACGTTTATTATGCTGTGGGCGTTGGGCCGGAACTTCAATGTCATCAGTTTAGCGGGAATGACGTTTGCTGCCGGGATGTTGGTGGATAATTCCATTGTGGTGTTGGAAAATATTTATCGTCATCGGGAATTGGGCAAATCGTTATTCCAAGCGGCATACGATGGCACTGTGGAGGTGTGGGGTGCAGTGCTGGCCAGTACTCTCACGACTATTGCTGTTTTTGTTCCCATTGTGTTCATGGAAGAACAATCCGGTCAATTGTTTCGGGATATCGCTATTGCGATCAGTGCGGGAGTGGGGTTGAGCCTTGTGGTCTCAATGACGGTGATTCCATCATTGTCTGCACGGGTGTTAACCACGGTGAAAAAGTCCAAAGGGGAGCAAGCACCCGGTACGTGGACTGCCGCGGGATTTACGGAGAGTGGTTCGATGGCGGGACGGCATTCCTGGTTGGATCGTATCAAAGAGGCCCTGGGTTCTTTGGTATACGGTTTGAGTGGCAGTGTCTTCTGGCGAAGTGTGACGATTCTGGGATTCACCTCCCTTGCGATACTGGGAAGCTGGGCTTTGTTACCGAAGGCGGAGTATCTTCCTCAGGGAAACCGGAATCTTGTCATCGGCATTCTGCTTCCTCCTCCGGGGTATAACACTCACGAATTTGTCAAAATGGGAAAGCCGATTGAATCGACCCTAAGCCCCTATTGGGACGCAAAGCCAGGCTCCCCGGAGGAAGCGGCTTTGGATGGCCCCAGTATTGCCAATTTTTTCTATGTGGCACGGGGGCGATCCGTCTTTATGGGCGGTCGAGTGAATGATCCGAGCCGCGTGAAGGAATTGATCCCCCTGTTCCGTCGAGCCACGGCGGACCTTCCGGGCGTGATTGGGATCATCACCCAACGCGGCCTGTTTGAGCGTGGTCTTGGTGAAGGACGAAACATCGATATTGAGATCACCGGGCCGGAGTTGGACACGCTTGTTCAATTAGGTGTTCAGGTGTTCGGTCAGGTGAAAGGGGTGCTCCCCGAGGCACAGGTCAGACCCATTCCCAGTCTGGATTTGGGAAGTCCGGAAGTCCGGGTCACCGTCAAACGGGATCGTGCGGCGGATGTGCAAATGACGAATCAGGAACTCGGATTTACCATTGATGCCCTGGTCGATGGGGCAAAGGCCAGTGATTACCAATTTGAAGGAGATGAGGTTGATCTTACGATTCGTGGGATCGATAAATATGCCAATCAGACGCAGTCGCTGACCTCGATCCCAATCTATACCAAGGGGGGGCAATTGACGACGGTCGGCAATATTGCTGATGTCTCCCTGGTAGCTGGCCCCGAACAAATTAATCATATTGAACGGGAACGATCCATTGTGATTCAGGTGATCCCGCCGGTTGAGATGGCGCTGGAGGAGGCGATGGATGTCATTCGAACGCAAATCCTTGGGCCATTGAAAGAAAGTGGGACGTTAGGACGTTTGTATAATGTCCGCCTGTCGGGGACGGCCGATGATCTTACCGAAACCTATGATGCGTTAAAATGGAATTTTCTGTTGGCCTTTACTATTACCTACCTCCTGATGGCGGCCTTGTTCGAAAGTTTTCTCTATCCTCTGGTCATTATTTTTACGGTGCCGTTTGCCGCAGCCGGTGGATTCCTGGGGCTTTCTCTGGTCAATAATTTTATCGCGTATCAACCATTAGATGTGCTGACCATGTTAGGCTTTGTCATTCTCATTGGAGTGGTGGTCAATAATGCCATTCTAGTGGTGCACCAGGCCTTAAATTTCATGAGGGGACCGGAAGAGGGGGATTCGTTTGGGGGAGAATCGGGACAAGGATTACCTCTTCGGGAGGCAATTCGTGAATCCGTCAAAATCCGTGTCCGGCCGATTATGATGACGACACTCACGACGCTCTTTGGCCTCTTTCCGCTTGTGGTCTCATCCGGCGCGGGCTCCGAGCTGTATCGGGGTATCGGAAGTGTGGTACTGGGTGGCCTCTTGGTCTCCACCGTGTTCACCCTTATTGTTATTCCGGCATTGTTTACTCTGGTCGTTGATACGCAGCGCAAGTGGGTAGAGGCTAGAAATCCTCAATTAGCTGAACAGCCGTCGGGCGGCGCTTTGTAACTTGGAGGCGAAGGGACAAGAAATGATGGGAGTCCAGTGTTGGAAGGTGGTTGGGCTATGCGCAGTGTGTCTTATGGTGTCTGGCGGATTCGGTGCCGTGACCTGGGCGGCTTCCCCGGAGCCTTCAACCGCTCGGGACCTTCCCGAGTTGCGGCTGAGTTTGCGAGAGGCGATGGATGCGGCTGTCGATCAAAATCCAACGGTCCGTTTGTTTAACGAACGTATTACACAGGCGCAGGATGTCGCGAATACACAACTTGGTGAATTATTGCCCAATCTTTCAGGGACGGCAGGCGCATCCCGGCGTCGATTCTTTACGGGATCGTTTGGCTCGAGTGCCACAGTCGTCGGTCCCAGGGATTTTTACGAAATGAGGGCATTTCTCACCCAGAATGTGTTCAGCTTAAGTCTCATTCAAAAATGGCGGGCTGCCAAAGCGGGAGTGGATGTGGCAGGGTTGGATGCCGAAGTCACCAAACGGGATACCATGGCTACCGCAGGTCTGATTTATTTGGAAACGCTTCGGGCTAAGGCGGCGGTGGATGCTCGGACCGCGGATGTGGCGTTGAATAAGGAATTACTGCGTTTGGCGGCGGAACGAAAATCCGCGGGGATGGCGACCAGTTTGGATGTGACGCGTGCGAAGGTTCAATTGGAAAACGCCAGACAGCGATTATTAGTCGCTGAAAATGAGCGGGATCGTGCCAAACTCAATTTGATTCGTGCCATGGGGCTGTCGTTCGAGGTGCGGCTGGTGCTCACGGATGAAATGAAAATGGTGAATGTCTCCGAACAATCCATCGGAGAAGCCTTGCAGGTGGCAAAAGAAAACCGGACCGAACTGAAGGCGCAGCAGAACCGTCAGCGTCTGGCGTCCTTGTCGTTAAGTTCAGTGACGAACGAACGGATTCCCACTATTCAGGCCCTGGGGGATGTGGGCATGATTGGCAATCAAATCCCCAATGCGTTGACCACCGACAATGTTCAGGTATTAATGAGAGTGCCGATTTTCGATGGCGGAATGCGGGAAGCCAGAATTTCAGAGAGTCGCAGTCTGCTCAGACAGGAAGCCATCAGAACGCAGGATGTGCAATATCAAGTGGGATTGGAAGTTCGTGATGCGCTGATCACCATGAGTTCGGCCAAACAGCAAGTCGCGGTTGCGGAAGAAGGCTTAAAACTTTCACTGACTGAATTGGAACTCTCGCGTGAACGGTTCGCAGTCGGTGTCGCCACGAATATTGAAGTCACTGATGCGCAAACCCGTGTGGCGCAAGCCAGGGATAATTTGATCGAAGGCCTCTTCACATTTAATGCCTCCCGGCTGAGTCTGGCCCGGGCTCAGGGTCAGTTGGAAAAATTATAATAGATCGGGCCCGTTCGCCCAAAAGGGAATATGACGACACTCCAACTCAAACAAGAAATCCGGTCAGAAGCGAACAAGCGTCGGACCTTTGCCATCATCAGCCATCCGGACGCTGGTAAAACCACGTTGACCGAAAAGCTCCTGCTTTACTCAGGGCTGGTCCGCACCGCCGGTATGGTCGGGGGGCGAAAAAACCGGAAAATGGCCACGTCGGATTGGATGGAAATGGAGCAGGAGCGCGGCATCTCCATTACCGCCTCGGCGATGCAATTTCCTTATAAACAGGCTGTGATCAATGTGTTGGATACGCCTGGCCATCAGGATTTTTGCGAGGACACGTACCGGACACTCACGGCCGCAGATAGCGCAATCATGGTCATTGACGCGGCGAAGGGTGTTGAAACGCAAACACGAAAACTGTTTGAAGTCTGCCGTCTCCGTCGGATTCCCGTACTGACTTTCATCAATAAGATGGATTTGCCGGGACGGGCTCCACTGGATCTCATGTCAGAAGTGGAGGATGTATTGGGCATTCATGCCAGTCCCATTAACTGGCCCATCGGGTCCGGACAGGATTTTCTCGGTGTGGTGAACCGGCAAACCCGAAAAGTGTTGCTCTATACCAAAACGGCTGCGGGAGGGGCGGCGAAACCGGATCTCATGGAACTCTCATTGGACGATCCCTCGGTGAAAGACCGTATGGCGGGGTATATCTGGGATGAATTGATGCATGATTTGGAATTGCTGGATATCGCTGGGAATCCCTTCTCGAAAGATGATTTTCAAAATGGAAAAGTCACGCCCGTCTTCTTCGGATCTGCCATGACCAATTTCGGTGTGGAAGCATTCTTCGATGCATTTGTGGATCTGGCGCCTCCCGCTCGCGGTCGATTAGCGGATGCCCCGGATGGCCATGAGCTGATGATCGATCCGGTGGATACACCATTTAGCGCCTATGTATTTAAACTCCAGGCCAATATGAATCCACGCCATCGCGACAGCACGGCTTTTTTACGAGTCTGTTCAGGGAGATTCGAGCGGGATGTGGTGGTCAAACATCATCGGACCAACACGGAGGTTCGGCTCTCACGGCCCCACAGTATGGTGGCGAAGGAACGCAATACGGTCGATGTGGCCTATCCCGGGGATGTCATTGGGATTATCAATCCCGGAATTTTTCAAATCGGTGACACGATTTCGGTGGCGGACCGCTTTAATTATAAACCGCTTCCACAATTTCAACCCGAAGTCTTTGCCCGTGTGCGGCCGACCGATACGGGTATGCGGAAATCGTTCGACAAAGGGATCGAGCAACTCGCCAGGGAAGGGACCATTCAAATTCTTCGGAGTCTGGACGAGCTGGAATTTTTTGTGGCCGCTGTGGGCAAACTTCAATTTGATGTACTGGAATTCCGTTTGCAAAGCGAATACCGCGTCAAAGTGGTGGTGGATGTGTTGCCCTATGAATCCAGCGCCTGGCTGGTAGGCGATGTTGAGACCTTTAAACCGCCCTCTGATGCCCTTGTCGTTAAAGACAGCCGGGACCGAGCCGTCGTTCTGTTTCGCAGCTCGTGGTCGAAAAACTTCGCCGGCGAACGTAATCCCGATCACAGTTTCCGCGATATGGGGTAGTCATGAATCAATGTTGCTCTATATCAGATGTTCTGCTTAATACCTCTTTTCTGAAATCCTATCCCTGAAATTGAGTAGGGGGTGTAACCTCCATATTTTCCTCAGACTTTCCCGCGATTTTGTTTTGACCTCTTCAGTTGTTTCGGTCCACCTTCAGCACGCTGCGGTCCTCTTGTTTCAATAGGATTTACAATGACTTGTAACGGGAGATCAGAAGGAAAGACCAATCATCATCAGGTTGGATTGAATCCCGAGGAAAGTGAAAATCACAATTTGGGTTTTGTAGAAAACGTATTCATTGAAAGCAGAGGCAACACATGAAGCAAACATGGAAGGGCATACTGACGGATTTGACCATCTTAGCCACAACGGTTTGGCTATTCAATTTTCCTTCGATAAGTGTGGCGACAAGTATTCCTGCTCCTGAAATTACCAGCTCGACTTGGTTGAATTCCGGGCCCTTACAAATGGAAAAATTGCGCGGCAAGGTGGTGCTGGTGGAGTTTTGGACATTTGGATGCTGGAACTGCCGGAATATCGAACCCTATGTCAAAGAATGGCATGACAAGTACGCCAAACAAGGGCTGGTTGTGATTGCGGTACATTCTCCGGAATTCAAATATGAATACGATGTAGAAAAGGTCAAAGGGTACATTCAGGAGCACCATATTCCCTATGCCGTGCCAATCGATAATGAATTCCTGAACTGGCGGCAGTACCGAAATCGCTATTGGCCGACGCTGTATTTGATCGATAAGAAGGGAAATATTCAATACACCAAGATCGGTGAAGGTAGCTATGAGGAAACCGAAAAAACTATTCAGCAGCTACTAGCCGAACCGACATAAACAGGGTGCTGATGAAGAGGTATACAAAGATCAATAGGTAGCGAGAAGGTTGGAGGAAAGAGCACTTGATGAAACCGTGATCCGGTTTCGATCAAGGGGGAGATGACAGGCTTATTCTTGACGACATTTCTTGAGTACCTCAGCCATCTCCTGATGGATATGACCGTTGGTAGCGATAAGGGTGCTGCCATAGATGGAGTAGGGTTCGCCCGCATAATTTGTTAACTTTCCCCCGGCCTCTTCCAGGATGACCTTTCCTGCCGCAGTGTCCCACGGATTGAGTTGTAGTTCCCAAAAGCCATCGAATCGGCCGCAGGCGAGGTAGCAGAGATCAATCGCGGCGGTGCCGGTGCGGCGCATCCCACGCGCACGGAGGGTGAATGCGCAAAATTCCTTAAGATTGTTATCTTTGGCGGTGTGCACGTCATAGGCAAAGCCGGTGACGAGTAACGCTTGATTTAATTGATGTGTCGCCGAGACATGAATGGGTGTGCCGTTGAGTGTGGCCCCCTTCCCTTGTTGCCCCAGAAACAATTCGTCCCGTGTGGGATCATAGACCACTCCTAGGACGCAGGTGCCTTCAAATTCCACCCCGATAGAGACATTGTACATGGGAAAGCCATGGGTGAAATTGGTGGTGCCGTCCAGGGGATCGACGATCCATTTGACGGGATGGGTGGGGATGTTCTGCAGGCCTTGTTCCTCGCTGAGAATCTGGTGTTCGGGAAACGCAAGTCGGATGGTCTGAATGACCGCTTCTTCTGAGCGTAGGTCAGCTTCGGTGACCAGGTTGATGGCTTGATCTTTTTGATGGATCTGAAATCCTTTTTTTGCATAGTCGAGCAGGATCGCCCCGCCCTGCCTGGCGGCTTGAATGGCGATGCGGGTGAACGAGTGATAGTCGGTAGGGGATAGTGGCATAGATGATGGGGAACAGACCGGTTTTCAGCATACCTGAAGTCTGCGGAAATCCCAAGCGCCAGGAGGCGATCAGGGGAATGTGTTGTGTGAGTGTTTAAGGGGGTTGAAGAGAAAAACACACCGGGAGTGGGTGGCCCCACTCCCGGTGGCACTGCAGGTGGGATCTACAGCTACTTCTTCTTGGTTTTTGCTTTAGCTTTGGGTTTCGCGGCCGCGGCCTTTTTCTTTGGAGCGGCTTTCTTTTTCGTTGCTGCCAATTCACTCACCCCCTTTCAGATCATACAATCATGTCCGTCAATGCGGGTCAGACGGCTTTGGTTAAAGATTTTTCGTGATTGACTTCGAATGTATTGGGCCCGACTTTTCGAAAACGAGGGTCCCTTTTTAAGGATGTAGCGACCGACGTGACAGGAGTTTTTCCCCGAATAGGCATCCCACCTTCTTTGAGACGTTGAAAAAGTTCTTTGGCGTGCAATGGACGACCTACCTCCTGGAGAACCATATACACTGCATCAGGGACGCTCATGCCCACGTATTTGCTTCGGCCTAGGAGAATTTCCCTCGACTTAGACGCGACATCCGTGTCGGCTGAGGACAGATGTCCCTCTTTTTCCGAGAAGATCTGGCTGGAGAGACTCGCCAGCTTCGCTTTGTCAGCTTCGACGCGATAGAGGGTTTTTGCCAACTCCAGATATTTCTCAACCGTCGCAATTTCCTCACCTACCTGCTCCCGTTTTTTTTGGAGATCTTTGAGTTTGCGCTCATAAACGCTAATGCGCTGTTCCAGCCCATCGCTGATATCTTTAAGCTGGTCATTTTGATCCTCCATTTCGCAGGCTCCACCATATGTTGAGTCTCATTCTATTCGTGTTTTAAAGCAAAGTCAACAAGCAAGCTTTAAATTTTTATTTTTAAAGGATGCCTTCAAACAAATATGCAAATTATGATTGGTTGATTATAAGTCAATGGCATGTTTGTGAAGAGATAATTATGAGATTACATGTTGAAAATGAAAGCCTAAACTTAGTGCCTTATGATTTTTTAAATCCAATATTTGGTATGTTATTCCTCATTTACTATTCATGAATGTGCTTTATTAACTAGGTAATATATCGTGGTCAGGAATTACTTACTGATGTTTTGACGGTGAGGAATTGACCGAAAAATTTTTATAATAATTGGCCATAAAGTGTCATATTGTTTATTGATGAGGTTTTACAGGTCGAAAGTATGGTATGGAATAACTCGTCGTTGAAGCATGCCATGAAGGAAATTACAACAGGTTGTGTTGTAGAAATACCTAATATTAATTTGGCATTTTGAGGAATTCTCGACGATTCTATGAGATGGCTTGGGAATGTAGGGATGCTATGATTGTTATTATATTTGATTGTGGAATTTAGACCTAATGACCAAAAATACCGCCCGTCTTAACCTGCTTGCTCTCAGCGCGAATGAACTGAATGCATTCATTCAGCAATTCGGTTGGCCACGATATCGGGCCGATCAAATCCTCCGATGGCTCTACCAACTTCGTGCAGTGGATATTGAAGCGATGACCAATTTGTCAAAAGCCGACCGAGCCAGGTTGCAGGAGGTGGCGACCATTCACCGCATGGGGTCTTTACCTCCAACGATTGCCAGCGATGGCACCGTAAAATTTGTATGGAATTTGGAGGATGGCCTGGCTGTGGAAACGATATTAATCCCGGATGGTCGTCGACGGACATTGTGTCTGTCATCTCAGGTCGGCTGCACGCTGGATTGTGGCTTTTGTTTAACGGCCGAAATGGGCCTGAAGCGAAGTTTGCGCGCGCATGAAATTGTCGGGCAGGTGTTGAATGTCCAAGCCTATCTGCCGGAAGGGGAGCATCTGTCTTCCTTGGTGTTCATGGGAATGGGAGAACCATTGGTGAATTTTGAGCCGGTGGCAGAAGCCATCCAGCGTCTCACCAATATTGAGTGGGGTTTGGGTTTTTCTCCACGACGTATTACGGTGTCCACAGCAGGATGGATTCCGCGATTTCCAGATGTGCGGCGATTAGGCGTGAATCTGGCCATATCCTTAAATGGCACAACCAATGAGCAGCGGTCACATCTGATGCCTGCAGTGAATGGGCGCTATGATTTATCCGAATTGCTTGGTGCCTGTCGCGAATATACCCAATTCAGCGAGCGTCCTCTGACGTTTGAGTATGTGTTGTTAGCCGGGGTCAATGATTCACCGGAGGATGCCAGGCGTTTGGTGCGGCTATTACAGGGAATCCGGTGTAAGGTGAATTTGATTCCCTTTAATGAATTCCCGGGGAACCCATTTCGGCGTCCGTCATCAGAAGTTATTGATGCCTTTCAAGGTATTCTAAGAAGCAAGGGTCTGGATGTGTTTCTCCGAAAAAGCCGGGGAGATGATGTGTTGGGGGCTTGCGGACAATTGGGTCGATCAGCTTCCGAAGTTTTAAATCAGACGACTACGAACAAGAAAAGGAGTCTTCCTCTCTATGCTCAACCTTGAACCAACTCTGCAGGGGAAGTACGAGACCTTGCAAGAACTCTTTCACCAAATGGGATCGGTAGTAATCGCGTTTTCTGGAGGGGTCGACAGCACCCTTGTGTTAAAAGTGGGCTTTGACACACTTGGTGCGCAGACCAAAGCAGTCACGGCAATTTCGCCAACATTTCCCGCATTGGAAGTGGAAGAAGTCAAGCGATTAAGCGCCGCGATCGGGGCGCCCTTGCAATTGGTAGAAACGGATCAGTTGCAAATTGATGCGTTCGTGAAAAATGATGCAACCCGTTGCTTTCATTGCAAGACAGACTTATACCGGTTGCTTTCCGGCCTTCGGGATGCCGTGGGATTTCAGACAATCGTAGACGGGACTAATGTGGATGATTTAGGAGAAGAGCGTCCCGGTATCAATGCGGCCCGACAACTCGGCGTGCGGAGTCCTTTGGTTGAAGCAGGATTCGGTAAGGCGGATATTCGGGAATTGGCAAAAGGTTTAGGTCTAGCCAATTGGAATAAGCCGGCTGCCGCCTGTTTGAGTTCACGAATTACGCGTGGTCTTCCCATCACGAAGACCTACCTTTCCCGGGTAGAGCGTGCCGAGGCCTTTTTGGTTGCTCAAGGAGTGACGCAAGTGCGGGTTCGCCTTCACGGCGATTTGGCAAGAATCGAGATTGACCCAACCCAAATGTCGATTTTGACTCAAGAACCGGAAAGATCCCAATTAGTGGAGGAATTTAAGAAGCTGGGATTTCAAACGGTCACGCTGGACTTAGAAGGGTATCGGGCCGGAGGTGGGAATCTTTCCTCCAACGAACGATCGAAACGTAGATCATGATTTTTGGGAACGGGTCACTGGAAGTGTCACTGAAAAACCGTTCTTTGCGGGTGTTTTGGGGAATATCAAAAAAAAAGAGGGAAGTGATTCTTCCCTCTTTTTTTTGTGAGTGGCGTTTTGATGTAGGCGATTCTTGAGGGAATAGCTCAGGTGCTCAAGGCTAGTTTGAGAGAATGGGGAAAGCCTTAGTTTTTTGATTGGGCAGCGACGGCTGCGAGAGCTTCCTCGGCATATCGCCGATGATCATCGTCCGATAAGCTTCGACCGATTACCTTTTCCGCAATCATGAGGGCCAGCTCAGCGGATTGGGTTTTGATATCTTGAATGGCCTTTCGTCGCTCCCGCTCGATGTCTTGTGTCGTTTCTTCTTTAATTCTCTGGGATTCGGCACGAAGCCGTTGCTCATTTTCATCAAGCAGTCGTTGAGCCTGTTGCTTGGCCTCTGCCAGGATCGTTTCCACTTCTTTGGCAGCCACCTGCAGCTTGGCATCGTATTCCTTGAGCTTTCGTTCTGCTGCAAGCCGGTTTTGTTCGGCCTGGTCGAGGCTTTCCCTGATCTTTCGTTCACGGGTTTCCAGTGTTTCCAGGATCGGGGGAAGGGCGTACTTATAAAGCACCCATAGGAGGATCCCAAATGACAGGAGTTCCCAAAATATCAGCGACGAAAAGAAATGTGAGTCAAATTGTGGCATAGGTCAGGAGCCCTTTATCCTTTGCCCATGATGATAAAGGCGATGACCAGTCCGTAGAGCGCGATGGCTTCGACCAAGGCAAACCCGATCCACATGTACTTGCCGACTCGAGCTTCCGCCTCGGGTTGACGGGCAACCGCCTCAATCATTTTTCCAAAAATATACCCGATGCCGATACCGGCACCCGCAAAGCCCGCCGCTGCCAGGCCCATTCCCAAAAGTGCTGCTGCTGCAGAATCCATTGTAGTGTTGTCCTCCCAGTTTAAAAGGGACTAATTGTAAAAACGTCCTCTGATCGTTCGTTTGAATGCCGGTTAGTGTAAATGCATCGCGTCGCCGATATAGACGCAGGTTAAAACGGTAAAAATATAGGCCTGAATAAAGGCAATCCCGACTTCTAAGCCATAAAGTGCGATGGTAAAGGAAAAGGGCAGCCATCCTATCAGGAGGCCGCCGGCAATGGTGAGGCCGAACAATACTCCAAGAATCACATGGCCTGCAGTCATATTGGCGAACAATCGGACGGCCAGTGAGATTGGCCTGGCTATTTGACTAATTAATTCAATGGGAATCATTAATGGTAGGAGCCACCCTGGCGTGCCAGGGGGAACGAGTATACCCAGGAATTTTGCCCCATGCAGCTGAAATCCGACGATAAGACTAAGTAGATAGACCCCTACAGCGAACACCCCGGTCACAATAATTTGGCTGGTAATTGTATAGGATCCAGGTATAAGACCGACCAGGTTTGAAAATAAGATAAACAAAAAGAGGGCGCTGATGAGCGGGAAATATCGCATCCCGGAGGCCCCCATCGTGTCGTGGATAATCCCGCGAATGAAATCGACCAGCAACTCCGCAAGACTTTGGAGCTTGGAAGGCACGAGTGCCCTGGCGCCACCAGCTTTCAATAATAAGAAAGTAACAAGTCCCACCACGACCCACATCATCAAGACAGCCTTATTGACAGAAACGTCAAGGCCGAAAATGGAAAGCGGGAGAAAGTTATGAAGCTCGAAGGGATGTAACGGATCTTCCAAAACTAAACCTTGTGTCTAGCGACTCATTGTTTCCAACGCTGAGCTGCACGGTAGGCGTTGCGAACTCCAGCGATTAATCCCAGTACCAGTCCTATCGCCACACCCCACGGCGTGGTATCCAACACATACGAATCAGTTAACCAACCAAGGAATCCACCGACGATAAGGGCGGCAAGAAGGTCCGTCCCCACTCGCATTGCCTGTCCCAGCCCCGCAAACATTGGATCCTGAGAAGGTGCCATTTTTTCAATCGGCAAGGCGAGTCGTTGGAAGGGGTCACATTCAAGCAAAAAATCCTGAATCATGTCAAGCAACAAAGGTCCCATTTTTCAATATTGTTATGGTAAGGTACAGTCAAGAAAGAAGCAGGATCATGAAGCCACCTCGCGGGTTCAGTTCCGGGTTCATTTTTTGGCCAATATTCACGATGATGAAACATTTTGTGTTACTTCTGATCCTGGCGGTTACCACGAGTGGGAATTCCGTGTGGGCCACTTCATCCGGGGTTGATGATTTACCGGATTTAACGGGTGGTGTGGTGCCTGTGGTTCAATATAAGCAACTCGACCCCTTCTCTGGAAACGATATATTAACGTCAGTGAGTGAAGTTGAGTATACGGTGAAGGTCAAAAACCAAACGGGCCATCCGCTAATTGCCGTTTCTTTGGTCCTGGTGGTGGATTCCGTCCTGGAAATTTCCGGAAAAGAGATCATCAACCGTGTCAGAATCGAAGGTTCCGATGGATTGACCCAGGAGGGGAAACCTTTTTTCAGAATTCCCAGTTCAGGGGCGGACCTGTCACCCTATGGAGAGAGTGAGTCGGTCACCATACGGGTGACGAATCCTGATTTTCTTCGATTTTATCCTCCCGGTGTTCGGGTTCGCGGGATTCGGCGCTCTTCTGAAAAAGCCGTCAAGGATCTGCTCGAAACCCTGGTGCAAAAGGGGTTGTTGTCTCCAGAAGACGCCATGCAGGCATTGGAATCTCCTTCATCAGGTAGTCCTTAACCCTTGTCCCCCATTTCCAAGCATGCCGAACGAGGAGGTCCTTCCTCGGTTCGTTCGAATCCGTATTTTCCTCTTATTCAGCATTGTTTCCCTGCTTTTGATGATCCCTTTGACCTCTTTGGCCGAGTGACCGGATATGCTCCGCATTCATTTTTTATGGAGCAGGATGCCGTTCAGGAAGGAGTGGCGCATCGTTATTCTTATTTGGGTTGCGATCCCTATCGCGTCGTTCGGGGAAGGGGACACACGTATGAAACTGTTACGATGGATAAGAAGGAAACCCACATTGGGGATCCATTCGCGTTGTTGCAGCGTACCTTTGTAGGTCAGCCCGTCAGTTCGTGGTCCCACCTCCCGCCTTTCCAGGGAGGAGCGGTCGGCTGTTTCAGCTACGACCTTGTTCGTAGGTTTGAGGTGTTACCGGAACGCCTACGGGATGATCTGCATTTTCCTGATCTATACTTTCTGTTTGTCGAGATGTTTGTCATAGTGGATCATCACGCGCCAGGAGCCTGGCTGATTTTTGCACCTTCGCCGGACCGCCTGGCGACCGAAAGCTGGGATCACTTGTATCGAGAAGGGCAGGAGCGCTTGTCTGATCTGCAAGCCAAGGTAATGATCCCTGAGAATCTCCCAACGAAGATGCACTCCCCCAGGTCTTCACTTCGCATAGAGGGGGAGCAATCGTCTCTGGAGTATATGGATCGCGTGCGTACCTGCCAGCAGTACATTGCGGCGGGAGATATTTATCAGGCTAACCTCTCTCATCGATTTCGGATAGAGGGGGTGACTTATGGTTTTGCAAACCAAGCGGAAGCCGGAGCCGACTTATATCGGCAATTGCGCAAGGTTAATCCCTCTCCCCATTCGGCATTTCTTGTATTGGAGTCCGACGTCATTGTGTGTAATTCCCCGGAACGATTAGTCCGCCTTGCAGAAGGACATGCAGATATGCGTCCGATCGCGGGCACCAGGCCTCGTGGCCGAGAACCTCACGATGATCGACTCCTGGCGGAAGATCTGTTGTCGTGTCCCAAGGAACGGGCGGAGCATCTCATGTTGGTTGATTTGGCTCGAAATGATCTGGGACGGGTGTGCGATTATGGGTCCGTTCGTGTCAATGAATTAATGACGGTAGAGCGTTATTCCCACGTCATGCATATGGTTTCCCATATTTCCGGCCGTTTGCGGGACCCTTACCATGGTTTCGATCTCATTCGAGCCACGTTTCCCGGAGGGACGATTACCGGAGTGCCGAAGGTCCACTGCATGGAACTTATCGAGCAGCTTGAGCCAGTTCGTCGGGGAATATACACCGGGTCGATAGGGTTTATTGGATGGAACGGGAATCTTGACTTGAATATTGCCATTCGCACATTGTTGCTCACGAAAGGACACGGATTGCTTCATGTGGGAGCAGGGATCGTGGCTGATTCCGAACCGGACCGGGAGTATCAGGAAACGCTCCAAAAAGCCGAAGCCTTTTTTCAAGTTCTGAAAGGGAACTGCTGACGGCAGATCGCGGATAAGAGATGTGGATATTTCTCAACGGAAAGTTTGTGAAAAAAGAACAGGCTCGGATTTCGGTCTTTGATCATGGGTTTCTGTACGGGGATGGAGTCTATGAAACTCTTCGAGTCTACCAGCGACGAATTTTTTTACTAGAACGGCATCTGGCGCGACTTCGACGATCCTGTGAACTGATCGGGCTGGTCCTTCCAATCCAGGATAATGCGTGGGCGAGCATCATGGCCGAAATGCTGATCCGGAATGGGCTTCAGGATGCCGGTCTGCGCGTGACGATTTCTCGAGGAGAAGGGGAACTCGGGATTGACCCCGGTCTCTGTCCCAGCCCAACAATCGTCGTGATGGCGAAGTCTGTGGTGTCCTATCCTGCTCACATGCGAGAGCAGGGAGTCCGGTTGCAGCTCGTCTCAATTCGACGGAATCCAGAGTCTGCCCAATCGCCGCAAATTAAGTCGCTGAGTTTTCTCAACAATATTCTGGCCAAGCAGGAAGCCGTGCAGGCCGGAGCGTTCGATGCTCTGATGTTGAATATGGGTGGTCATGTGACGGAATGTACAACGAGCAATATCTTTTTTGTGTCCAACCACCGGTTGCATACTCCTTCGGTTGCTTGCGGGATCCTTGAGGGGATCACTCGGGAAGTGGTGATGGTCTTAGCCAGGGAGTTGGGTATTGAATTGGAAGAAGGGGCATATGCGGCCGAGGATGTGCTTCAAGCGGATGAGTGCTTTATGACGAATACAGGTTTGGAAATTATGGCGGTCTCTCAAATTGGAAGAAATCCTATTGGCCAAGGCAGGAGTGGGGAAATCACGATGGCCTTATGGCGGGCTTTCCAAGAGAATTTGGAACGATGGTTGGGACCGGTTGTCACGGGCCCACAGGGATCATGACATTCAACGCTGTGCGGTTTTTATTGGGTTCTTCCCAGTAGCCTCAGTGACCTTGGAAAGATTTTCCTGTTGACAGTGGCTATGGGTTTTCCATGCTAAGCCTTTATAGAACGGAAAGTCTTCCCGGAAATGCGCGCCCACACTATTGGCTCTCCACAGTGCAGATTCGGCAATGCATTGCCCAACCAGAACCATATTTCGTGTTTCTAATCCTGGCCGGTTCCACGGAGCAGCCGACAGCTTTTGCGACCATTGCTGAATCTGATCGACCGCTTTTTTCAATGAGTTCCCTGTCCGCACCAATCCGACTTTAGACCACATCAAACGCCGCAGGGAGTTTCTAATTTTTTCCACATCTTGAGTGGACATCTTCCGGCCGGTGGATTTTCGGAGAAGGGGGGAATCCGAGAAGTTCGGGGAAGAGCCGGTCGTCCAACATGTTGAAGCGGTTTGAGCTGCGCGGTAGCCAAAGACCAGACCTTCCAGCAAAGAATTACTCGCCAGTCGATTCGCACCGTGCACGCCGGAGCAGGCCACTTCTCCAGCCGCAAACAGGCCTGGAAGGGTAGAGGCCCCATGCAGATCGGTTTTGACTCCCCCCATAAAATAATGGGCGCTAGGGGAGACGGGGATCCATTCCTCTGTGATGTCGATATCATACCGTAAGCAGGTTGAGTAAATGGTAGGAAACCGTTCTTTCAAAAATGTTGCTCCCAAATGCGTCACATCTAAATAGACATGGCGAGCCTTCGTTCGTTGCATTTCCGTCCAGATTGCCCGGGATACAATGTCTCGTGGCGCGAGTTCCTGGCTCCGGTGATAGTTTTTCATGAAGCGTTCGCAGCGATTATTGCGCAGAATCCCTCCTTCTCCTCGTAGCGTTTCAGATAGCAAAAAGGGAGGACTCGAAGGGAGATACAGTGCGGTCGGGTGAAATTGGACGAATTCCATATCCTCCAGCATGGCGCCGGCTCGAAAAGCCATGGCGATGCCATCTCCGGTCGCATTGGGCGGATTGGTGGTTCGAGCATAGACCTGTCCGGCTCCTCCTGTAACCAAAATCGTGGCCGGGGCACAGACGATCTTAAGATGCCCACTCAGTTCATCCAGAATTAATGCTCCCCAGCATCGTCCGTCTTGGATACACAGCTCAACCGCAACATGATTGCCCATCCATGTCAAATTGTTCAGGGTTTGGGCTTTAACGCTGAGCGCACGAACCATTTCGCTTCCAGTGGCATCCCCTCCGGCTCGTAACACTCGGTGGCGACTATGGGCTCCCTCCCGGGTGAACGCCAGTTTGCCATCCACTGTGTCGAATTTTGCTCCCCATTCGATCAATTCATGAATGCGCGTGGGGCCTTCTTCAACGAGTATTTTGGTAGCTGGCCGCGAACAGAGTTGATGGCCGGCTTTTAGGGTATCCGCCAGATGGAGAACCACGTCATCTTCTTCACTCAGGGCGACCGCCACGCCTCCTTGGGCGTAAAAGGAATTATTGTCTTGGGGCCCACCTTTGGCGACCATGGTGACTCGTCCATGTCGACTCAATTCAATTGCGGCTCGAAGGCCCGCGACCCCGGCGCCTAAAATCAGAAAATCCGTGGAAATCATGTGAGAGGAATGGTGAGATGTGACGATGGAAGGCATGGTAATGACTGAAACAGGGAAAAAGGATTGATGATCAAGAGGGAAAATTGAGACGGTGTGTCATACCAAACGGCAGGTCTCCTTCGATCCTGCGGAGCAGAATAACCTGATTGCCACTCCATAACAGGATTCCATGACCGCTCGCTTGAGCAGAAGGTCCCTGGGGCGTGCGTTCCCAGTTGCCTTGCCAGGACACAAAGGCCGAAATCCGGTCTCCATCAATTACCATGCGGTCGATGGTCAGGTCTAACCGAATACTTGAAAACGTGGCGAAATCCTCACGAACATTGGCCTCAAGAAGGTCAAGGTTTTCCAGTGGAAGGAGTAATTCCTGGAAGCCCGAAGCATCTTGATTGACATAGGCCTTTTCCAGTGCTTTGATGGCTTGCACCACCCGTTGGAATCGGGCGTGGTCCTCAGGATATTTGGGGGCCTTTTTCGAACATCCTGTTCCGGCAAGGGAAAAAATGACCGGAAAGGTTATTAAAAGCACAAAAACATGTTTATTCAAAAATTTAAGTAGAATCATGAAATTCTATAATGAAGAAGAATGCCGGAGGGGGTCAAGAGAATTTATAGAAAGTTGATGATTATCAGGTGAAGGACCAGGTATGATACACTGTTTATCTTGACACCTTTCTTGGCCCTATGATAGGTAGTCAGCCGGCAGTAGGGGCCAGTTTGCCAAATACGCGGAGAGAACTTTTCGAACCACAGTAGCAGAAACGATTTCACCCAGGAATGTAACTTTATGTCGAGTGTTGTCAAAAAGCGTAGGAAGAAAATGCGTAAGCATAAACATAAAAAGCTCCTTCGCCGAATGAAATTTGCCAAACGTCGTAATTAATTTCCATAGGCCGGGATGGTCAAGGGCTTGCATATGACCCAGGGGAAAAAAACTCGTATTCGGGTCCGTTCCTCTCTGTCATCCTATGTGGGAGATATCTTGATCCCGCCTATGCGAAATCGAATTTCAGATGTGTTAAATGATGAGTCTGTTTTGTTTATTAACCTAACAGATGTGCTGATCAATGACACTGAACATTCTGCTTTTGTGGCGTTAAATAAAAATCAGATCGAATCGGTTATTCAACTCGACTAACCCCTAATTCGTCTTTTTTCTCGCCTTGTTGCACCTTCCGATTGTAGTTTTAGGACATTCCATTCTTTCCCTCAACGGATACGATCACTGTTCGTGTAAGCCTCTATGAATTATCTGTCTCGATTTATTCCCTTCCTCCGTCCGTATTTGATGCCCATGGTCGGTGCGGGGGTCCTGGTGATGGGGGTTGCGGCCTGCAACCTGTTACTCATCCGGTTGGGTGGCACGCTGTGGGATCTTATTACGGTCCAACGAGATTTGCCGAAATTGACAAGCATGGTATGGGTCTTTGTCGGGTTGGTGATCGGACAGGGCCTCTTATCCATGGCTCATAGTTATTTGACCGCGCTTGCTTCCCAGCATGTGATGGCGGATTTTCGTACTCACGTTTTTTCTCACCTCCATCGGTTGTCACTGAATTTTTTCGCAAAACGGCGAACAGGAGAGTTGATTTCCAGATTGATGAACGATGTCGGGGTGATTCAAAATTTATTAACTGAGACCCCGATGGATGCCCTGAAGCATCTCGTGACCATCATCGGGGGGGTGGGATTTTTGTTGGTGATGAATTGGCGGTTGTGTGTCCTGATTCTCATAGTTTTGCCATTGCTGGCCATCGTCGCCAGGATGTTTGGAAGGCGTTTGAAATTTTTATCCATGCAAATTCAGGATCAAACGGCCCACGTTACCACGCTGATTGAAGAAGTGGTGTCAGGCATTCGTGTGGTCAAATCGTTTGTTCAGGGTAAACGAGAGGACGCGCGGTTTCGTTCAGCCGTAGAGACTTTATTAGCGACCACCATGAAACGGACAGCGGTGTTGGCCGTATTTGTTCCTGTCATCACCTTCTGTACCTTTGTCATGGCAATTGGGGTCTTATGGTATGGGGGCAAACAAGTCATCGAAGGACAGCTTTCGCCTGGGGAATTATTTGCATTTGTTCTATTTGCGGGGATTTTAATTGGCCCGTTTGGGTCGGCGGCCCGAATGTTCTCTCAGGTCAAAGAAGTGCAAGGAGCGATGACCAGGGTGTTTGAACTCTTGGATACGCCACTGGAAATCCATGATAGTCCGATGGCGAAGGCCTTATGGCCCATTCATGGGAAGGTCGAGTTCGATCGCGTGCAATTTGGCTATGAGGGCCGATCCCCCGTGTTGGATGCGGTGTCATTTTCGATTCAGGCCGGGGAATGTGTGGCGTTAGTAGGACCCACCGGAGCCGGGAAAACAACTATCGTGAATTTACTGCATCGATTTTATGATCCAACTGCCGGTCGGGTCCTTATCGACGGGCATGATCTCAAATCCATTCAAGTGGAGAGTTTGTATCAACAGTTAGCTCTCGTGCCGCAGGAAACCCTGCTTTTTGGTGGAACGATTGCGGACAATATCCGGTATGGTCGAGCCGATGCCCCTGAATCTGACATGATTGATGCCAGTCGCCGAGCCAATGCCCATGAATTTATTCAGTCGCTCCCTGATGGCTATGGGACGATTCTCGGTGAAAAAGGGATCAATTTGTCTGGGGGGCAGCGGCAGCGCATTGCCATTGCCAGGGCGTTGCTGAAAGACCCGAGAATTTTGATCCTGGATGAAGCCACCTCCGCATTAGATAGCCAGTCGGAATCGCTGGTCCAGTCGGCGTTAACGGAACTGATGAAGGGACGCACCACCCTCATGATCGCGCATCGGTTTTCTTCTATTCAACGGGCGCATCGTATTCTGGTTCTGCATAAAGGCACAATTGTGGAAGAAGGACAGCACGAGGAACTGCTTGCCAAGCGTGGGCTCTATCATCACCTCTATACACTTAGAGAAGTCGAGGGAATAACGGAGCCTCTGGAAGACTCCGCACAACCGTTGTCTCAATAAAGAGTCATATGAGCCGGGCGGAACATAAATAAAAACGGGCTTTTGCCCGACATTGAAACGGGAATAGGTCGTGGTTGCGAATTCGCTAATCCGGTTTTCGTGAAAAATGGGGTTAATGAATTTTGGAAAAGTCGGCTGGTATGTTAATCAGTTTTCCATCAGGAAAAAACACTGCGAGGGTTCCAGGCGCCATTGGATCGAAGTCGGCATAGGCGAAGCGTGCTGTAAACCTCGATCGAAAGCTGACGGTATCCCCTGGATTTTTTCGGCCGCGCTCAGCCGGCCCAATATCCACAGGGCGAATGGTGGTTGAACCCTGCTGGAGAGCAATTTCTGCTCCTTCCGCAAAGAACTCATCCTCTCCGCAAAGGCGAACCTCGACTTCCAGGTAGGGCATTTCCAGAATTTCCTGGATTTTGGCTTCTGGCATACGAATGTCTTGCTTCTGGCGTTTGGATTCTGCCGCTTCGCGGCGCCCAAAGTATTCCAACCAATAGAGGCGCGTTCTTAAAATGGCATGGGCCCCACAGGGTTCCACTTCCGGGTCAGCGCCGACCCGAACCGCACGCTCCGAGGCTTTCATCACTGCTGCCACATCCTCTACCGAATCGGCTTGTTCCATAGTTTTGCGACCAGCTGCCATGGCCTTATTGGCCTGATCTAATGTAATGGACAGTTCGATTGCGGAGGAGAGCGATGGCTGGATCCCCATACCGATCACGGTGAGGGCACAAAAAGTGAGAGGGAGACGAATGTACAAAGACAGCAATGAAACCATGCGCATTCTCCTTGGTACTTTCGAGGCATGACTCAGGATGAATGCCGGAATTGTAGAGGACACCTTAAGCCATTGCAATCCCTGGATGGTGCCCGGTAGGAGAGCGGGCATATCTGAACTCCTGCCCATGTCGGCATGGGGGGGAGACTGGAAAAGTGATTTCTAGTTGACTCCCTCATGCCGCTCCGGTAGATTAGCGAACTGTTTGATTTATTACATACATAGGCGGCCGTCCCCCTACGGCACCAGTTATTTGGGGTTCTCGCCTCAGGTAAGCAATCCCTTATCACACGGAATAAATGTCGAACGTAAATTTCCCTTGAAGGGGTGTGGATTGCGAAGGACACCATCATGGAGAAACAATGAATCTTGAGAAAGTTGAGCGTGTATACAGTGCGTACGCATCTGTTTATGACCATACCTTTGGTAAAGTATTTCAGCAATCGCGCGAATCGGCGGTCCGAGGGCTTCCTATTGAGCCTGGGCATCGGGTTCTTGAAGTTGGCGTAGGAACCGGGGAAGCGCTTCCTCTTTATCCCTCCTGTTGCGAAGTTCTTGGCATTGACCTCTCAGATGGTATGTTGGAACATGCTCGGCGTCGGGTTCAGGAGCACCGCTTGGATCATGTGACCCTTAAGAGAATGGATGCCGGGAAAATGGATCTTCCGGATAATCACTATGATATTGTGATGGCGGCCTACGTCGTCACGGCAGTTCCTGATTATCGAAGTGTGGTGGACGAAATGATTCGAGTGTGTAAGCCCGGTGGCCGGATCATTATGCTGAATCACTTTAGCAATGGGAATAAAGTGATTGCGGCGGTAGAAAAATGGATTTCTCCCCTGTGTAAGCATATTGGATTCCGAACCGATCTCGCATTACACACGGTCCTGGAAGGCACATGTCTAATGGTGGTCAATAAAAAGAAAGTGAATCCTTTGCGTTTCTGGCATTTGGTGGAATGTGTGAATAAGAAGAACGGTCAACAGGCTTTGTTCACAAATGGTTTTGCGTTGAATGGACATTCTTAGACCTCTCTACCCATTTTCGCCCTGTCGCATCCCTTCCTGCCTCCTAACCTATTTCTCTATCTAAGCTATATGACGAAGGGTGCGTCTTGTCCCTCGTTGATTGGCTCCTTGTTCTGAATCAACCCCAAGACTTACCTCATGAAGGTTGCTCTCTGCCTCCAGCATGTCTTGTTTGAAGGTCCTGGCGTCTTTCGTCGGGCTCTAGAAACTCGTGGGTATGCCGTCCGAAATGTGGTCGTCCCTGCTGAGGGTTTTCCTGCAGATCCAGGTGATTTTCTGCTCATCATGGGAGGACCGATGTCCGTCAATGATAGTGATCCGTGGATTGAGGCCGAACGCCAATTTGTAAAGATGGCTCTCGCGCGTGATATTCCTGTCCTGGGTATTTGTTTCGGCGCGCAGGTGCTGGCCAAAGCGTTGGGTGGTTCGGTGACACCGGGGCCAAAATTTGAAATCGGCATGGGTTCCGTGTCCCTGACCGATATGGGACAGATCGATCCCATCTTGCGTGCCATGCCTCAGAACTTTCTCGTGTTTCAATGGCACGGGGAAGGGATCACTCTTCCTCCGGGAAGCACGCATCTGATGACTTCTGCTGATTTTCCCGTTCAGGCATTCCGGATGACGGATCGAACGTATGGTCTTCTGTTTCATCTGGAATTGGAGGAAGCGGGAATTGTGGCCTTGTGTCGTGAATGTCCGCAAGATGTTCAACGAGGGGGGATGACACCAGCGTCTATTCAGGCCCGGTCGCGACCTCATCTACCCAGGCTTCATCAATTGGCTGATCGCTTCCTTGAACATTTGGTTGGGACGGGGTGACACCTGCTTCTGAATTCACGTCCCTATTGCCCGTTTCGAAATGATTTTTTCCGGGACGGTACCGTAACGGGTCCCATATTTGGTACCGTAACAGGCTCATATTCACCAGTTTCCGAAAAGGAGTACGAATTCATGGCAGGGTTTCCTATTCAGTATGCAGAAAGAATCCGCACGCTCCCCCCCTACCTATTCGCCGCCATCGATGACATGAAACGCAAGGCCATCGAGCGTGGCATGGACATCATTAATTTAGGCATTGGTGATCCTGATTTGCCGACTCCTGAACCCATCATTGAATCATTACGACGCGAGGCCGGGAATCCCAAGCACCATCAGTACCCTTCGTATGATGGCATGTTGTCATTTCGGACTGCGGTCGCCGATTGGTATCAACGTCGGTTTGGCGTGACCCTGGACCCCAAAACAGAAGTTGTGACGTTGATCGGGTCAAAAGAAGGCATCGGTCATATTCCCTTGGCCTTTATCGACCCGGGAGATATCGTGTTGGTTCCGAGCCCCGGATATCCGGTGTACCCCGTCGCAACCAGTTTTGCCGGGGGAATCTCCTATACCATGCCGTTGACGAAAGAGAATGGGTTTTTGCCGGACCTGTCTGCCATTCCCAAGGATATTGCCCAAAAAGCCAAAATGATGTTTCTCAACTCCCCGAATAATCCTACGTCGGTGGTGGCGAGCAAGGAATTTTTTCAACAAGTGGCGGATTTTGCGCAAGAGCATCAGATTATTGTCTGCCATGACGCGGCCTATTCCGAAATATATTATGACGGTAAACGGCCGGCAAGCTTTTTGGAAGCAGCGGGCGCAAAAGACGTGGGGGTGGAATTCCACTCGCTGTCCAAAACGTACAATATGACGGGCTGGCGCATCGGGTTCGCCGTGGGGCGAAAGGAAGTCATCGCAGGTTTGGGGAAAGTCAAAACCAATATTGATTCCGGCGTGTTTCAAGCGATCCAGGAAGCAGGCATTACCGCCTTGCAACTGGATGATTCGGTGACGGAAGGCTTGCGAACGATTTATCAAGAACGGCGGGATGTCCTGGTGCCCGGCTTGAAAAGCATGGGATTGGAACTGGATCCGCCTCCGGCGGCGTTTTACGTCTGGATTGGTGTACCGAAAGGCTTTACCTCGGCGTCCTTCACGGCACATCTTATTGAGAAAGCCGGAATTGTGACCACGCCTGGCAATGGATTTGGCGATCCGGGAGAAGGTTATATCCGGATGACGGTCACGACCACAAAAGAAAAATTAGCAGAAGCGGTGGAGCGCATGAAAAAGATCGGCTGGTAGCTATTCATTTTGGCGGATCTGCGAACAAACGAAATGGCCCAAGAAATCGTGTTTATCGCCTTTGGCTCCAACGCAGGAGATCGCCAGGAATTGTGCGACCGGGCGGTGGCCCTGATGAATTTGCTCCCTCTTTCTCATGTCACCGGAGTGTCTTCGTATTACGAATCCGAACCGGTCGATCCTCAGGGAATGTTGGGACCCACCTGGTTTTATAATGGTGTGGTGAGGCTGGAAACCACACTTAGTGCTCAACGACTTCTGGATATTCTTCAAGAAACCGAACGAGCGTTGGGCCGTGATGAAGGCAACCGTCGCGGTCCACGCACGATGGATTTTGACATTGTATTTTTTGGCCAACAGGTGATTGAACAACCAGGACTCACCGTCCCCCATCCGCGACTCCATCAGCGACGATTTGTGCTGGAACCGCTTGTGGAAGTAGATCCTGATTGGACTCATCCGGTGTTTCATCGTTCGGCGAAAGAGTTGTTAGAGTCTTTGACAGATACCAGTCAGGTCAACAAGTTGGATGTCATCCCCGGGGCGAAGTATGGCTCCCGACAGTCCTGCTCCGGGCCTTCCACTTGATCCATGCGCGTTATCCATTCTGTTCGAAATCTGCATAGCTGGAGAAGAAAACAGGAGGCGTTGGACGGCCCAATCGGGTTTGTCCCCACGATGGGCGCCTTGCATGATGGCCATCTCTCGTTAATACAGCGCGCTCGAAAACACTGTGGAACCGTTGTGGTCAGTGTCTTTGTCAATCCGCTCCAGTTTGGGGAGGCTGAAGATTTAGGCCGCTATCCCCGGAGTTTTTCCGCCGACCGGCGTTTGTGCCGGGAGGCGGGTGTTGATCTCCTCTTTGCTCCTCCTCCAGAAGAATTCTATCCGGAAAATTTTCAAACAACCGTCACGGTGAACCGCCTCACGCGACGCTGGGAGGGTGAAACCCGGCCCACCCATTTTCAAGGCGTGACGACCGTAGTGGCGAAATTATTCTGTCTGGTTCGTCCTCACCGCGCCTATTTCGGACAAAAGGATTATCAACAATCCCTGGTAGTGAACCAGCTCATCCATGATCTCAACTGGGATATGCGAATGGTCCTCTGTCCAACGGTGCGGGAATCCGATGGGCTAGCCGTCAGTTCCCGCAATCGGTACCTCTCAGCCAATCAACGATTGCAAGCCGGGCTCTTATCGAAGGCGTTACGCGAAGGGGGCGATGCCATTAAGACCGGAGTCCGGAATGTTCGGACCATACAATCCCGGATGGAAAAACTTTTACGCAGCGACGCCGATGTGCATCCGGAGTATCTGGCAATTTGCAATTGCAGGAATCTGGAACCATTGACTCAGGTGCGTGGAACAGTTGTCATCTTGGGAGCCGTTAGACTGGGGAACATTCGGTTGATTGATAATCTGCTCGTCCGCTGTCCACGGTCCAGTAGTTAGCTTTGAATCAGCTTGTTCGGGAGTTCATTGGGATTGGGGCCAGTGGGACCTGCCGGGAAATATTCGCCTAAAACCTCACCACATAAGGTAATGGCCTGACACAACGACTCCACGGGGTTCCCTTTGTGAAAGCCATCCTGAATCAAGGCCAGCATATTCTTCCAAGTCTCCGGGGGAACCCGATCCAGGATAGCGCGGTCTGTCAGAATCTCAATCCGGTGTTCGAGTAACGATATAAGAATCAGCACGCCTGTTCCAAGTTCTGTGCGATGCAGACCATGTTCCAGAAATGCCTGATGGGCGCGGAGGTTCGCTTTATAGGCCATTCGTTCGTGTGAGGTGAGGACCCGAATCACCGGGTCGAATGTTCCCAACCAGAATCCGAGTCCATAGGCCGCAATGACTGTCAGCAGAAGCCAACCGGCATTGGTGGCGTGCCACCCCCAGGACATCCATTCCCATTCAATGGTTATGAGGGCACTCAGCGTGAATAAGGCACAGCCTGCTCCGGCCCGATATTGCGTCTCCCGGTATCGCGCTGAGCGTTCGACGATCATCGGCACGATTTCTCCACGAGTATGGCGTTCAGCTTCTGTGACGCTGTGTTGAATGCGTGCCTGATCCTGGTCTGAAAAAGTCATCGTGAATTACCAGCTTCCCGAGGCACCCCCGCCCCCAAAGCTGCCTCCGCCTCCACCAAATCCACCGCTTCCGCCCCCAAACCCTCCCGATCCTCCCATTGGCCAGGACTGTCGAGGCCACCCGAAATTTGAGCCATACCCCAATGGGTTTCGAGTCGATGGACCACCGACGCTATTGAACAAACCAACAAGGAGAGAGGTCACCACACTCGCGAGGATACCCAGCCAGAGCGCCGCGGGAAATGCGACAACAAACGAAAGGAGCATGCCAATTACGCTACCATTTACACGTCGCCGGGAACCTAAGAACAAACCTATCAACGTCCCTAATATGACGGCTAAACCAAAGATTTCCCAAAGTCCAACGTGTTCAGCCTTATTGTCAGCGGAGGATGTCAGGTTTGTATACGTCCCTTCAATCGTCCCGAGGATGGCGTGAGTGCCGGCAATGATGCCTCCGGAGAAATCCCCAACCCGAAAACGTGGAACCACCTCATGTCGTATGATTCGAGAACTTTTGGCATCGGTCAATGTGCCTTCCAACCCATACCCTACCTCAATGCGAACCTTTTTCTCTTGCAGGGCAATCAGGAACAGGACGCCGTTGTCTGTACCCTTTTGGCCAAGTGCCCAGGCTGTTGCCACCTGATGAGAAAACTCTTCCAGGGGGTGACCCTCCAGCGACGCAATTGTGAGAACGGCCACCTGGTTCGAGGTTTTGGATTCATGGGCAGCCAGTGCCGCGTTCAGATCGGAAATGGCAGAAGGTGAGAGAAGATGAGCCTGGTCTACCACCCGACCGGTAAGGGGCGGAACATCCAGGCACCACCCGGTCGCAGCCAGGAAGAAGATACTCAGGAGTCCCACCAAGCCTAACCGGTAAAGGCTCTGCCCTGGTCTCGGCCTCATCATGTTCATGCCGTCCGGTGTACCGATGTCAGGTTAGAACTTCACCTCAGGAGGCGTCGACACCGCCTTTTCATCAGCGACGGTAAAGCTTGGTTTCACCTCAAGTCCCAGGAGGTATTTGGCGGTTAGATTGGTCGGAAAAAATCGAACGCCCTTATTGAACTCCGCGACCTTGTCGATATAGCGCTTGCGGGCGACCGTGATGCGATTTTCCGTGCCTTCCAGTTGGCTCTGGAGATCACGAAAATTTTCATTCGCTTTGAGGTCAGGATATTTTTCCACGACAACCATCAGGCGGGAAAGAGCGGATGATAGCCCCTGTTGGGCCTCCTGGAATTTCTGAAATATACCAGGGTCTTTTAAGGCTTCCGGTGTCAGTGTCAGACCGGCGACTTGAGAGCGTGCTTGGGTCACTCCCTCTAACGTGTCTTTTTCGTGAGCCGCATACCCTTTAACCGTCGCCACAAGATTAGGAATTAAATCGGCCCGACGTTGGTATTGGTTCAAGACTTCGCTCCAGGCGGCATTGGTTTCTTCGTCCAACCCCTGGAGGTCATTATAGCCGCATCCGCTCAGGAACAAGGTCAAGACGAGCAATCCAAGCACAAGGCTTTTGAGAATTCTTTCCATCGTCCATTTCTCCTTTACCAGCAAGCTGGATGTTCAGCAAAATATTTCGCCACTGAAGAGATAGACATCAAATTCCTGGAAACAAGGAAATGAACAATCCAGTTAACAGAAAGGTCCTCGGTTGGATTGGATTTCTGTGAGAAGTCCAGGCGTATCCGGCCATATTGAAATATATCATGTTGGGAAAGACCTCAATGTTCAAGGGATTCACCGGCACCCATTTGTGCGGCTAACAGATCATCAAGTTGAGCCGGGGAGTAGGTTGGGGGTTTGACCCATTTGCCGTCTTCCCGTTTGTGTCCGCCAATTTTACTCATGTTCGACCGGTGGACTTCCTGGAAGACCGGTTCCATGTCAATGCCAAGGGAAACGGCGGTGCCATAGACGACATACAATAAATCAGCAAGTTCTTTCGCAATAGACGGTAAGTCCTTTTCATGCATGGCTTCCTGAAGTTCATCAAATTCTTCCTGGATGAGACGTTTCCGAAGGATTTGGGTCGGTTCATCCGGGATAGAGGGAGTAGGAGACACGTGGATCTCGAATTGCTTGTGGAATTCTTGGACCATGCGTTGCGCGTCGTTCAATGTTCTTGACCTCCTCTGGCTCTTACCTAATTAAAGCGCAGAAATGAAAAATAATCTTTTACATGGCGACGATCAGATAAATGTCGTTCACGTTCGTGCCGGTTGGGCCGGTCATGATGTGGCCGTGGATCTGTTGGAAGAAGGTATAGCTGTCATGTTCATGTAACGCGTGCTCAATGGAGAGCCCTTGCTTCTTGGCCCGCTGAACCGTCTTCCCATCGGCGACCGCACCGGCCGCATCGGTTGGTCCATCGGTCCCGTCCGTGCCAAACCCTGCCACAAATACATTCGTGAGTCCAGCCAATTCCCGGGCTGCGGCCAGGACGCATTCCTGTGCCCGCCCACCCCGGCCTTTTCCGTTCACGATGACCGTCGGTTCTCCTCCGGCGATGAGACAGGCTGGTGGATGAACCGGGTTGCCGAATTCGACGAGGTCCCTGGCTAAACCTCCCAGAATGCTGCCGATCTCCTTTGCTTCCCCTTGCAAGGGGTAGGGGAGAATGAAGGGCTTGAGTCCTAACAGCTTGGCAGTTTTGGCCACGCCTTCGAGGGCCTGACGGTTGTTGGCAAGAACGATATGCCGATTTCGTAAGGCCTGTTGTCTGGTTGCCTTCAATGGTGCGGGAATTGGCTTGGAACGTGCTCGTTGTAAGTGGCGTTGTACGGATTCAGGCGCTTTGCGCCAAATCAAATACTGTTGAAGAATGTCTATGGCATCCTGAAACGTGGAGGGATCTGTGACCGTCGGGCCGGATCCAATGGTGGAGAGGTCATCTCCTAAAACATCGGACATGATTAAGGTCAGGGTAGTCGCCGGGGTGGATTGGGCTAATTGTCCGCCTTTGATGGCGGACATATGTTTTCGGACGACATTTATCTCATGAATGGTGGCTCCGGATCGCAGGAGTAACTGGGTGGTCCGTCGTTTGGCAGATAAGGTAAGGCCGATTGATGGCGAGCAGAGCAGGCTTGAAGCTCCACCTGAAAGTAAAACAATCAACAAGTCTTCTTGAGAAAGCGATTGAGTCAGGGCCAGGAGTTGTTTCGTGGCTTTTACCCCTCGTCTGTCCGGCGTCGGATGTGCGGCTTCAAACATGCGAATCCTGTCGCAGGGGGCATCATATCCATCCGGGACAATGACCATTCCGCCTTCAAGCCGATCTCCGAGCATTTGTTCCAGGGCTATCGCCATCCGTGCGGAGGCTTTTCCCGCTCCGACGCAAACGATGCGACCATAGCGGGTCAGATTGTAGTGGAGACGATGAACCTGAAGTCGGTTCTTGGTGAGATGGAGGGTATTTGCGATGGCGAGAGCAGGATCGCACGCCTCCAGGCCGGCATCAATAAGGGATTTTAATATTCGTTTCGCGGTCGGATTGGCCTGTTGGACGATGACGCGTGTTTTTTTAAGGTGTGATACTGACATGGAGGTGATTGATGAAGAATTTATTGTGAAGAGCGTGATGGCTTTTCTGAAAACATTGTCTGCAATGTAGCATATTATCAATAGAAACGAGTTTGAGGAATGCAAGGTGAAATTCTGCCACCCTTAGTCAACACAAGGAGTTTTTCCAATATGGTGAAAGGTCGTTGGTGCGTTCACCGGCTGTATGAAGGCATAGCCCGGAACACAATTTAATGAGGGGGAGAGGAGATAGAGGACATCCGCCCTGGTGGGTCGGAAGGGGTTTGTCCGGTTGCGAGGGGAGACTGACGCCAGAGTCTTTGGTGAACCATGTTGCTCAGTTCGATCAGCGAATAGGGCTTGGTAATCACTCCGTCGAATCCATGGGAGGCATAATTGGCCATGATTGGATCATTTGAATATCCGCTGGAGACGAGTGCCTTGACCTGTGGGTCAAGTTTTTGCAACCGTGCCAAGGTTCCCATACCGCCAAGTTTTCCCGGCACCGTTAAGTCTAAGATCACTAAGAGAAAAGGCGTCTGAGTCTCCATGGCTTGTTGATAGAGGGCCACCGCTTCCTCTCCATCCTTTGCGATCATCACTTCGTATCCACAATGCGATAACATTTCTCGTGCCATGACTCGAATTGATTCTTCATCATCCATGACTAAAATTTTTCCTTGTCCCCGCCGAATCCCCAGGTTCAGGGATTTGGGCGATGAGGTGGCCTTGGGAGATGCAGGGAAGTAGAGTGTGAAGGTGGTGCCTCCGCCGACCTGGGATTCCACGGTCACATGGCCGGCATGTTTTTTTATAATGGCATACGTGGAAGCCAAGCCCAATCCCTGTCCCGCCGACTTTGTCGTAAAGTATGGCTCAAAGATTTTTGGCAAATGATCTTCGGCGATTCCGATTCCCTCGTCGGTGATGGTGACTTTCACATACGGACCGGCAGAAAGAGGCAGAGGACTTCTGACGTCCGGATCGGACAATTGGATGTTTTCGGCGCGAATGGTGATTGATCCTCCGTGGGGCATCGCTTGGATGGCATTCATGAGGAGATTTTGCATCACCTGATTGATTTGACCCGGGTCGGCTTCAACAATCCATAAGTTCGGATCAGCCCAATGTTGGCAAATAAGCGATGACCCGGAAAGAGCCAGTTCGGAAGATTCCTTGATCAACTCGGATAAGGCCACAGATTGTTTAATGGGATCGCCGCCCTTCGAGAAGGTGAGTAATTGGTGCGTCAGGTGTTTGGCATGGAGAGCCGCACGTTCAGCTCGTTCTAAATAGGACTGGCGTTCCTTGGAAAAAGGCAGAATTTGTTTGGTCAGAGTAATATTCCCCAGGATCGTCGTCAGAAAATTGTTGAAATCATGGGCGATGCCCCCGGCGAGATTCCCCACCGATTCCAATTTTTGGGAATGAAGCAATTGGGTTTCCAGGCGCTGTTTTTCCTCTTCAATTTTTTTGCGTTCTGTCACATCTCTTGTAACTCCCGTTATGCCTATGGGGAGATTGTGTTTATTGAGCAGGAGGCTTCCTCGCACTTCCGCCCAGACTGAGGACCCATTGTGATGTTGATGTTCCAAGACTAACAAGAACGACTGGTTTGGCTCTTGGGTGCGGGATTGGTGATGAGCGCGTTCGTGTTGAATGGCCTTCCTCAGAGTGACCATGGAAGCCGGTGTCAGAATGGTCTCTGGCGAAAGCCCGTCAAGATCATACCCCGAATACCCCAACAACCGTTCCAGAGAGGGGCTGATGTAGGAAAACCTCGATCCCTCCAGGTCCATGACCCAAATGACATCGGATATCTTTTCAACCACCATTCGATACCGGGCTTCCGATTTTTGTAAATCGGCAGTCCGAATCCCCACAAGCGATTCAAGATGGTCTTTGTGATGAAGGAGTTCCTTTTCGATGTCTATCCGGGTTTGGATCTCCTGACTTAATGATCGATTGAGCGTTTCGGCCTGAGAGTGGGCCTTCTTCAATTGGTGGATTAATTGAAAATTCTCTGTTTCCAATGTGAGAGTATTTTTTACCATGAAAAAATTTCGGTAGGCGGTGACCGTAATCACAGCGAGAAACGTGAATCCCATGATCCCCACGGATTGATGTGCAGGGTCACCCTGCGCGAAAAATTGATAGGTGAGAGGCAAGGTCGTGGGAAAACTGTAGGCCAAAAAAGCAGGGAAATAGGCGGCATGGACGGCAGTCGAGCCCGCCGCCATTCCTCCCAGCATCAAGGCTAAAAACATTTGGTGGCTTGGTGAAGAAGGGGGGTACAGTGCAATACCCGCCATGCCCCAGATCAGTCCGGAGGCACAATTGCCGGCAACAAACCAGGCCAACCATGTACGTGGATGTACCAGAGGTTTTGATGCGCGGCGATAGGCTAAGACTAAACCTGACCAGAGAAGGTTAATCCCCACAATACCGATGATCCATCCCGACACGATCTTGGTCGGAATGTCATCCATGAGAATATAGGCGACCAGCCCACAATTAATAATGGAGGCCAGAATGGCCATCGGGACTAAGGAAAACAGTTGATGAACCTGTTGACGACGAAGTTCGATTAAGGAGTGGGAAGAGGAAGGGGTTCCTGAGGATCTCATGGGGGTCGGATCCGGCCGATTGAGCATCAACGCTATTCCAAAAACTAAGGAGTCCAGGCATAGACAACACCCCGGCATGGACCCTTCATACCGTCAAACTGATGAAGCAGGGATACTCGGGACGGAATGACCCCTCCTTCTAGCCTATAGCCTGCCTTTCATCAACGACTATGTCAAGACGACTGACGTTTCGGGGATAAAGAAAGGAACATAGGGAAAAGCGGTTAGGGAGGAGGTGCGAATCGGCGCAGAGAGCCTTAATCGGGATTATCCGGGTTCGGGCTGATTCATGTCCGTCTATGATACGATCACCCTAGGATGAAATCGTTCATGCTTCTTCAGAAGACCATAACGGACTGTTCGACCTGTCAACGATTGACGACATATCGTCAAGCCATTGCAAAGGAAAAGGTCAAACGATTTCGGGATTGGGAATATTGGGGACGGCCTATTTCCGGGTTCGGCGATCCCAGGGCTCAGGTCTTCGTGGTGGGTTTGGCCCCTGCGGCCCATGGAGGAAACCGCACGGGACGGGTGTTTACCGGTGATCGAAGCGGAGACTGGTTGTATGAAGCGCTGCATGCCTTCGGGTTTGCCAACCAGCCGGATTCAACCCACCGGGAGGATGGGCTCACGTTGAACGATTGTTATGTTGCGGCGGTGGTACGCTGTGCCCCACCGGCCAATAAACCCACAAAAGCGGAATTCGCCGCCTGCCGTCCTTATTTGCAGGAAGAATTACGATTATTGCGGCGGGTCAAAGTTGTTGTGGCGCTTGGGAAGATCGCCTTTGATGAATACTTGCGGACCTGCCAGACCATGGGTCGGCAGGTGCCTTCTCCACGACCGAAATTCAGCCATGGGGCCCAATATGCCTTATCCTGGGGTGTGACCTTGGTCGGGTCTTACCATCCCAGTCAGCAAAATACCTTTACGGGTACACTCACCCGTCCGATGTTTCACGGGATATTTAGCACCGTCCGCAAGCTGCTCACACCATCCTGACCGGTGCGGGCTCCTCTGCTCATGATGGTCCGATTAGGTCTAGTTGGAGGGCCTGGCTTCCCAATCGGAGAGAAATTTTTTTAAACCATTATCTGTCAACGGATGTTTGATGAGCTGTTGAAATACGCCAAAGGGCATCGTGCAAATATGTCCGCCGGTGAGAGCCGCCTCGACGACATGTTGGGGGTGGCGAACGCTGGCGACGAGAACCTGTGTGGTGAAATTATAGTTTTCGTAGATCGTCAGGATTTGTCGAATGAGTTCCATCCCATTGGAACTAATGTCGTCCAATCGGCCTATGAATGGCGAGACGCACCATGCCCCTGCTTTAGCGGCCAATAAGGCTTGAGTTGGAGAGAAACATAATGTGACGTTGACCCGGATTCCTTCGCTGGACAATTGCTTCGTGGCCTTGAGCCCTTCCGGAATAAGTGGACATTTCACCACGATATTTTTGTGAATCTTCGCTAATTCTTTTCCTTCCTTTACCATGGCCGCCGCTTCAACACTGACCACTTCGGCGCTGATGGGACCATCCACAATTCCGCAAATTTCCAGGAGGAGATCTTTGAAATCACGCCCTTCTTTTGAGACAAGCGAAGGGTTGGTGGTGATGCCGTCTACCAGGCCATAACTGGCCGCTTCACGGATCTCTTTGACACTTCCGGTATCGAGATAGAGCTTCATATCGAATCCCCTTTTTAGGTTTTAAGCTGGTGTTCCCTGAGTGGTCTCGTATGCCATTGTAATCCACGCCCTTGTCTTGTACAAATTTTCTTATCCATTGTCTGGAAGAAAAAAAATTATATGATAAGCCTGCCTGACGTGTCGTCCCCCTAGGAGGGCGTGCCGGCCCTTTCGAAGGACAGGTCCCTCATGCGGTCCTACCATTCGGGGATGAAGTAGGCGGAGGCCTCCTTTTACGTTGATGGATCACGTTGTTTGACTGGTAGAGGATCGAAGGCTAGAATTTTCACAGGCATAGAGAGCGTGTCCGCGTTTCAGCCATTGTTGGGGAAGGAGACAGGTGTGGTCTACAAATTTTTGCTGATAGGACTGATGGGATTGTTCTGTGCCGGTTGTGGAGGGAATCCGTATTTGGATGCCTCACTTGATCCCGCCAAATTTGAGGGAAAAGACAAGGCCTGGTTCGAAGAAAACTGGGGAAAGCCGAGCGGGAAATCCGCTCGATTCTTTGGAGGAGAAACCTGGATGTATTCACGTATTTCCGGGGGTGAGTCCCGATTTCCCTACTTTAATTTTTCCCCGAATCAATGTCACATCAATTTAGATTTCGACAAAGAAGGCAAGCTGGAAGATTATGATTATTCGAATTGCTAAGGAATTTCATGCCTCCGTTCCACTTGCTATGCATAAGAAGAACGTCGTTCTGCTAATTCATTTTAAACGGGTTTTCTTTCTTTAGACTGTTTGCTCGCCCTTTGGACGTAGGAGTCTGGATTGTCTCGGACAATTATCGTAACACCAACAATCGACGAGTTGTTTATAGCTGCCGCCAAGGAAGTGGTGCAGGTGGTGCTGGACTGTCGGAAAAACGGGCGCGACTGTCGTGTGGCTTTGGCGGGTGGGTCCACACCTCGAGGTTTGTACCGGCTCTTGGTGGGTGACCCCTATCGAACTCAGATTTCTTGGGACCATCTTCGCGTTTTTTGGGGAGATGAGCGAACAGTCCCTCCGGATCACCAAGATAGTAATTTCCGCATGGCCAAAGAGGCCTTATTATCTCATGTGCCCATCCCCTCCAGTCAGGTATTTCGCATTGAAGGAGAAGTACCCGCCGATGAAGCTGCGGCACGCTATGAAACCGTCCTGCAGGAACAATTCAATCTATCATCAGGTGAGAGACCACAGTTCGATTTGATCCTATTGGGCATGGGGCCGGATGGGCATACGGCGTCGTTGTTTCCTGGAACTTCCGCTGTGGCAGAGTCCGAAAAACTGGTGTCGGCTCCGTGGGTCGAGAAATTACAGACACACCGGGTGACGTTGACCCCACCGGTCCTTAATGCGGCGAAGCACGTGGTTTTTTTGGTTAGTGGAGTGGATAAAGCGACGGCGTTACAGGTGGTGTTGGAAGGGCCGGCAGATCCTGCCCGCTATCCCGCCCAAGTTGTGAATCCTCCGACAGGTCACCTGGTATGGTTGGTCAATCAGGATGCGGCTGGTCTCTTGAAGAGAGAATCGATGACGTCATCTGTGTGAAGAAGGAGAGGTCCCATGAAAATGGTTAAAGCGCCCGAGGCATTTATTCACGCCCTCCATAAAAAACCCATGACATGTCCTACACCGGATTGTTCCGGTTCCGTGGCTGTGGAAGAGTGCTCCCGGTCCACGGATCGGGTGAAATCGTTTAGATTGCACTGTGAGCAATGTGATTGGCACGACACGATAACGGGTGATGAACAAGTCGATCCGCCGTGGGACGAGGGGTCCCTGATGGAAATTACCGAGGAGCATCTTCTGCATTTGGAACCGGTTTGCCCGTATGATCAGGCACCGGTGGATTTTCATTCGCTGCCGAATCCCCGTCGTCGGGCTCGCTATCGCATTACGTGTTTTTTCTGTGGGCGGCAGGAGGAATTGGATTGGCCCCCTGAGGAAGCGAAGCGATAGTCCTTGCAAGTGTGCCGGGGCCTGAAGTTTCCCTCCAGTGCCCACTTGCGATATTCCCCATGCCCTGTTATTCCTGTCAGACTCATCTGTTGTCGAACTCATGAAAAAAATCAAAAAAAAGAAGTCGGCTTCTCAAGTCGTGCCGGCTTTTCTTGTTGGGTGGACTCATGGAAATGCACCTCCCCCAGGCTATATCGCTGCCTGGTTCGATGAAGCGTATGGCGGGCCACTGCGCATACGATTCCTCACCTCGAACGGACACCATCATTTTGAGGCGGCGCACACCAATTGGACTGCCGAAGTCAATATTGAGCCCTCAACGGCAATCGTGGAACAGTGGCAGGGTCGCTTACAGTGGGAACAGACCCAATTAGCAATCCTGTTTCCTCCAACCTATTCCGTGACCGATCGTCGGGATGTCCTGCTGCATGTGGCGAGAATGGCGAGGGGAGTAACCCTGCTCACCGACGGAACGACCTATGACGTGGCGACCGGCACGTATCTCAATCCTTCGGATTGGCGTGATCGGGATTTGGAGGTCTTTCGAATTACCGATCACATTCAGGTGGAACATCGTGAAGACGTTCAGCGGGCGCGCATGTGGTTCCATACCAGGGGCCTCACGAAATTTGGCCTGGATGAAATCGAGATCTTTCAACCCATGGGCCTATCGAGTCGAGAGGTGAAAGACACCGTCCTCAGGGTTGCCGACTATTTGATCGAGCAGGGAAAGAATTCAAAGGTAGGGGAACGAATCTTTCTTGATGGAAGTGGTCCCCAGGTGATGGTGGTACGTCATCGGACCGATCCCGTGTATGGGACTCCTCTTGCATTCCGGGAATTTATTTTGGAGTAGCGGGAACCCAAACACACAGGATGGCGCAACCGAACGTGCTTACCGTGGTGGAGAAACGACGGTAATGCGAGTCCGTGCGCCTCGTCCAATCGCTTGATCACAGGGGCTAATTTGTGTATCGATGGCAATATTCGGAATGGAGCCCGGCTTGCTCATCAGTTGCCGGGTGAGTGCCTCGCCCGATTCCACAGGGCGTGGCAGGCGATAAAGATAGATCGTGTCGATATCTTCTGCTTGAAACCAGGTTGCGCCTAAACTTCTCTTGTAAAATTCCAGAATTTGTCCAGGCGGATCGGGGGTGAGGAGCACGGCTGAAGGAATGGTCTGGTAAGCGTGTCCATGAATTTGGGCATTCCCGCTGGGCATGGCGCTGGCCAGGACGGCATTCGGATATGGAGGGACCAAGAAAAACTGTGCCGGAGGCGTCCAGCTATTGAGAAATGATTCCTGCATGGAGGTGAGGCGGCATTGCGGGTTCTTGCTCACGGCGGAAAAATCGGCCAGGGGAGCATAAGGGCCTGCATGGGCGAGTGCCGGGAATACGAACAGCGATACGAGACTCAGGGAAAAAAACCTCTTCATGCCTTGTCTCCTTGCAGCGTTTGGGATTGAAAAAACGGGCATGTTCAGCATACAAGAGGAGAATCATGGCGTAAGCATGCTGTGCAGTCAACTAAGAGGGGGCACAGAAATTCGGCGGCTTGAGTCATGGGACGGAATGAAATTTCATGAACCGGTCAGCAAAGCAAATCGGCCTTATCGATAACGGATTGCCCCATGAGGGAATTCAGACCACTGTTGTCTGTAATAAGTTATGAAAGCTTTGGTGTAGGGGCTGGTTTTTGATTGATGACATTCATGGCCAGCGCAATCATTGAACCCACATCGGACACCGAGGCTGGGAGTACGAGGGTGTTACTGGCTTTCGCCAATTCCCCAAATTCTCTGATATATTGTTCTGCTACACGAAGCTGAACCGCCTCAAATCCCCCCGGAAGTTGAATCGCGTCGGCAACCTTTCGAATACCTTCGGATGTGGCTGTCGCAATCGCGAGAATGGCTGAGGCTTCTCCTTCGGCTTCGTTGATTTGCTGCTGTCGTTTCGCTTCAGATGCTTTAATGACCTGCTGCTTATCTCCCTCGGCTTCGTTAATGGCCGCATCCCGTTGACCTTCGGACGCCAATACCACCGCCCGCTTTTCCCGTTCGGCCCGCATTTGTTTTTCCATCGCGCTGAGCACGTCTTTGGGCGGGTTGATATTTCGAATTTCGTATCGAAGGACTTTGGCACCCCAGGGCGAGGATGCTTTGTCTAATTCGTTTACGACCGAGATGTTGATCGTGGTCCGTTCTTCGAAGGTCTTATCCAGGTCAATTTTTCCGATCTCACTACGAAGCGTGGTTTGGGCGAGCTGAGAAATGGCGAACCGGTAATCGGTAATGCCATAGGAAGCCCGTTCGGCATCTAAGACTTTGATATACAAGACCCCGTCCACTCCGACCTGCACATTATCCCTGGTAATACAAATTTGTTCGGGGACGTCCACGGCCATTTCTTTTAGGGTATGTTTGTATCGGATCACATCTAAAAACGGGATGAGGATGTGAAGCCCGGCGTTCAATGTTGTCGAATAGCGTCCTAATCGTTCAACGACATAGGCGCTCTGTTGAGGAACCACGACAGCGGTTTTTGCTAGAATGATAAATGCGAGCAAAGCTAAAACCAATGTGACCAGCAATTCACCCGACATGAGATTCCTCCTGTGTCATCGGATCCGCCTGAATCCAGAGCGTCAACCCTTCAACTCGAATAACTTTGGCCTGGGATCCTTTGCCTAGGGTAGATGTTCCGGCATTGCGGGCAGTCCAGCTCGATCCGTGGAGTTCCACTTTCCCTATTCGTTGAGCTTCCAAATTTTCCAGAACGGTGGCCAACTCTCCGACCATGGAGTCCACGGGAACCTCATCCTTTTCCCTTATGAAGCCTGTTCCTTGAAGAGGTTTCTTCATGGCAAAGAGAGAGAGGATGCCGAAGAGCACGAAACTCAACCATTGCAGCCAGGCGGCTTCGGTCAAGCTTAACCAGGTGAGGGCGCTCACCATCAGTGCCGCTACCCCGAAAAACAGAAAATAAAAATTGCCCAGGCCTCCAAGGGTGAGGATTTCCAGCCCTATTAAGATTAAACCCATTATCGACCAATGCCACCAAAGCATCGCGAAAAGACTCCTCTCTGTTGCAAGGATACCGGCAGAAGGGGACAGGGGGATCCGAGCTATTGCCGTTTTTCTATTATATCGGCCGTCGTATGGCGAAAACTAAGGACCACATGGTTTTTTGTTGAGATGGGAACACTGCGGTACCGTCTTTAGGGAAGATTAGCACAAATTTCCGGAAAGGTCTTCCTTTCATAGAGGCAAAGCTGCATTTCAAATGGGAGATTGCCGGTGTATCCATGAACACTCAGCTTTGCTCTGCAAATTCTGTCTTTTGGCCTGAGAAATGTCCCGATTGGATTCGAAAGGTTGAAACAAATCGGACACAATGCCTGGGGATCCGTGAATTCCCCGGCACGGCTCTTTCCCCGTTTGGGAGAACGGAAGTTGTCAGGTGAAGACCACCAACAAGTCTCATTTCCGGCTACACAGGGTTGCGTTGATTTAGCCCGTTCGTCGGTCCTGTTTCTACCCGATGGGCAGGTCAGGGTGTTCGACAAAAACAGAGGGTGGAAACTTTTTGCCGGTTTTAGAGTGGCGGAGGGTGCGTTTCAGGACGAAGTCAAACAACAAAGGATTGTAGTCATAGATTTCATTGAGGGCGTCCCGTTCTTCAGAGTTGATGTGACCTGAGGACACGAGTGAGCGGGTCCGAATCACGATATTGATTGCAGGCAAGGGATAATCGCTTCCATTGATGAGTCTGGAGTGAATGGAGGGCTTGGATAAGATCTTATCGAGGTTGTGATGCCGATTGTATTGGGTCAGGGCCGAAATATCAGCAAACACTAAGCCTGTATACTTGGGGTCTTCAAGCATCTGAATGGCCAGATCGATGTAGGGCGTGCCGGGAGGACAAAGGGTCTCCTCCTTTTTTTCGCATTCCCCCAAACTGGCGACATGCGCCATCACGACTTTCACGCCCATATCCAAGGGTCTTTTTAATAACAAGGGATTTCCAAAACGCTGAAATTCTTCTGCTTCCGTGGCAACCTCCACACCCGTGTGGGAAATCAGGGCCATGTCGTACTCTTTCATGATGCGGTAGTACGGTACGAGTTTGTCCTGCATGGTCTCTGACGCCGGGTGAATACCCATGGCGTTGGGTAGCCATTTCACAAACCGAACGCCTTGTTGTGCATAGTGACGAAGCGCGGTTGTGGCCTCCTCCCGATAAGGATGAATGGAGATGATAGGAAAAAAGATATCGGGGTTCCTCTTTGCAATGGTCATCACATATTCATTGGGCACATAAAACGTTGATAATTCTCGATTAGGTTGGCCCTGCTCGTCATGAAAGAAATCAAACGCCATGATACCGAACTTTCCCCGTTCAGGCATGAACTGAATAAGGTTTTTTAAACGCGCAAGGTACTGGGCATCGGCCTGTTGTTCGTCGGTAACCACCGCCGCACTCTTGTAAATTTCAAACTGGAAAAAATGGGTTACTCCGCTCCAGGGGGATTGCCATTCCTCATTGACAAAGGTTCCATTGATGTTTTCATTCATGCCCAACATATGAACGTGATAGTCGCGAAGCGCGTCAGCTTGCATGCCCTCGAACGCCTGTTCGACCAGCGAACGGGCCCCGGCGCTAATCTTTTTTTCCAAATACTTGGGTTCATGATCGAAGGCTCCCCCCAAAAGATCGCAAGAAACACAGAAGGCACTTACAACAAACAGCATTGCCCGGAGAAAATGTGTCGATGTTGTTCTCATATGCTTGTGTGGAACCATGTTGAGTGCATCTGGTGCGTGGTGACGGGTTCTATCTCACTGATAGACGATATTCGATATGTAACGAAAGGTTTTAGGAAATTACACACGTAATTGTGACAAACAAAGAATGCCCATTCCATGTTGGCTTCCTTGTAAATCTTTCGGGAAGGCAGAATGGTAAATGTACATTCCGTTCCAACCCTACCGTAAAAAATGGTTCGGCGAAATATTATTTGCTACTTTTTTAAATATTTCTGAAGGCTTAGTTTACAAATTTTATACCTTGACTAATTGTCAGGATTAACCAAGAATCTGCCCATTCATGCAGATGCGCCTCTCTCATGGCTGAGTTAGGAAATCTGGATGTGAAGGTACCTATCCACCGTGTGCCGAATGAAATCTCTGATCCAATTCCCTTGATGAGGATGAAACGCACCGAGCCTACGATGCCGCCTACGCCAACCGGTTTTGGCGAGTCCTGTTACAGGCCGATCGAGTCTTTGCAAAGTTCCGTGCACGATTCATCGGTAAATGCAGCCCCGTGCATTTTTTCTGGGTTGCGCCTGATCTGGAAGTCACTCGCTTTTCGGGTCGTCCGGCGCCGAAACATCCCGGGGGAATTCCAAATCTGCCGGACTGGGTTACGCGGGAAGCCTACTCCGAGGAAGTGAGTAGTTGCGGGTTCTGGCCCGGTGGAGGTCCGATTCCGTACCCGGCTTTTAATTCATATGCCTATCCGGCTCCGCCGGACTTCTCAGCGGCAGCCGTCCACCCGAAAGGGGCCTTCTTCAGTAACGACCTGCATGAATTTGTTCTTTCTTACGATATTGTCCGGGAGGCACCATCGCCCAATGATACCCTTCTTGAATTCCTGCAAACGACGTATGAAGCCGCAGCCGATTTAGCAAAATAGGATTGCAATGCTCTGGAACGACGGATCGATCACAAAATTGCAGGGACATGAGAGTCCGGCCAAAATAATGCTCGGATCTTTGCCGGCCCGGTTGCGGTTCCCGTCTTCATCTTGGAAAAGCATGTTGATTTCCTGCGTGTCTTTCGTCGATAGGAAATAGTTAGTAGTTCCCTGGATGGAGGAGAGTATGTACACTCCCAATCTGCTGGGGTAACAGGTAACAGGGAGGTGCAAGTGGAACATATCTTCTTTGATAATTGGCAGGCGCTGTTCCGAACGGCGTTGATCAGTGTCCTGGCATATGTCAGCCTTATCACGCTTTTAAGGATGTTCGGCAAACGGACCCTCTCCAAAATGAATGCCTTTGATTTGGTTGTGACCGTCGCGCTTGGGTCGACCCTAGCAACCATTTTGCTCAACAAAGACGTGACCTTGGCTCAGGGAGTCCTGGCCTTAACTCTGCTGATAGGAATGCAGTTCGTTGTGACATGGTCCAGTCTTCGCGTCCGATGGGTGCGAAAGCTGGCCACAGGGGAACCGACGATGTTGTTGTATCAGGGTACATTTTTACCTGTTGCTTTGCGGTGGACACGGGTGACCGAAGATGAGGTGCGAGCCGCGGTTCGAATTGCAGGAGTGGCGACGTTAGATGAGGTCGAGGCGGTGGTGTTGGAGACTGACGGCTCCTTCAGCGTAGTCCCAAGTGGTGGAGGTTCCGGAGAGTCGAGCCTCACAGGGGTCAGTCGACCGTCGGGCATTCCACCCACAACCACCAACAGGTAAACTATGCCGTTAGGGGAGCCATGACGAAAAGGACAGCAGACGTTCGTATCGAAACCGACTCCTTCGGCTCAATTTCTGTGCCCGCCGACAAATATTGGGGTGCACAGACCCAACGTTCCTTGGAAAATTTCCAAATAGGCCAGGAGCGGTTGCCTCGCCCTCTGATCCGGGCGTTGGGTATCGTCAAGCGTTGCGCGGCCCTATCAAATATCATTCTGAACGCCATCGATGAAGCAACCGGCAAGGCTATTGCTGATGCGGCACAGGATGTGATCGACGGCAAGTTAGACGATCATTTTCCCCTAGTCGTCTGGCAAACCGGTTCCGGCACGCAGTCCAACATGAACGCGAATGAGGTGATTGCCAATCTGGCCATCGAACGTCTGGGCGGTAGACTGGGATCAAAAACGCCGGTTCATCCGAATGATCACTGCAATCGCAGCCAGTCTTCCAATGATGTCTTTCCGACGGCGATGCATATCGCGACAGTTGAGCAACTGCACCATGCCCTGATTCCATCCTTGAAACATCTGCACCGAGTTTTGTTGAATAAGTCGCAAGCCTGGGAAGGCATAATCAAAATCGGACGAACCCATTTGCAGGATGCCACTCCTCTCACGTTGGGTCAGGAATTCTCAGGATATGCGGCCCAGGTGCAATTGGGGATTGATCGGATTCAGGATGGTCTTAAACGACTGTATCCCCTTGCGCAAGGCGGTACGGCTGTCGGTACGGGATTGAACGCACAGTCCGGGTTTGGTGAGAAGTTTGCTGCAGAAGTCGCAAGGTATACCCAGCTGCCCTTTCTTTCGGCTTCCAATAAGTTTGAAGCGTTGGCCACTCATGATGCCATGGTGGAAATCTCCGGTGTGCTCAATGTTATCGCCGTCAGTCTGAATAAATTTGCCAATGATATTCGCCTGTTAAGTTCCGGTCCGCGGTCCGGTCTTGGAGAACTCTCCCTGCCGGAAAATGAGCCGGGTTCTTCCATCATGCCGGGAAAGGTGAATCCCACTCAATGCGAAGCCATGACCATGGTCTCTGCTCAGGTTATCGGGAATCACACGACTATCACGATTTCCGGCGCACAAGGGCATCTTGAACTCAATGTGTTCAAACCCGTCATTGCGTACAACGTGCTTCAATCCATCCGCCTCCTCGGCGATGCGGTCATGAGCCTGACCGATAAATGTATTGTGGGCATTGAACCCAATATCGGTCGTATTTCTGAGCTGATGGAACAATCCCTGATGCTGGTCACGGCATTGGTTCCCCGCATTGGTTACGATAAGGCTGCCAAAATTGCTCAAGGGGCCTTGAAAAATGGACGCACCCTGCGAGAAGAAGCTATCGCCAGCGGATTTGTGACTGAAGAAGAATTCAATACCTTAATTCGTCCGGAACAGATGGTTCGTCCAGAGTAACTCCAACGTCACCTACAGCATTCTGGATCCTTCCGGGAAGGATTTTAAAACGAAAGATTGCGATCTCTTTCGGCCACAGCTTTGACATAATCCTGCATGCCTTTCATTACGGCACCCACCTCGAGATCAGATTCGTGAATTTGTCGGGCGATCGAACAGGCTGAACAGACCCACAGAGGAATACCTTGAGACAGAATGGTATTGGCTAACACCTTCAATGCCGGTAATCCGACTCCCTGTACACCATCTACAACACCTTTTTTTGCTAAGACGACGGCCTCGGCCTGAAGCCACAAAACGACCTCATGCCCTTGTTCGTGAGCCGCCTGTGAAGCGATAAACGGAAGGGTGGCCATTGTTGGATCATCCGTCCCCTTACTTCCGGCAATGACAAAGCGTGCCATAGTTTACTCCTTTTATTACCCTCTTTTCTTTCATGCTTCTCCGACACCCCCATCTCATATCACAGGAAAGCTGGAATTAAGACGGGAGCACCTTCATTGATGATATCAGTAATGAATGTAAGACCAACCTCTGTAGAACCCTGGGTTTTGGCCGGCGCGTGTGAATAAAGTTAGCTCTCCGGTTTTGCCTATATCCCCTTTCCCTGAATTTACTAATCTGTCACGATAGATGGCGTGATATTTTTCGGTACCCGCCTGAGACTTGTGTCCGATCCTCGCCAAGCCGAAATTTTTATAGTCAATTAAAAAGGAGTATTCACATGCAAAAGATGAAAGCTGTAGAAGTCCGGCAGGCAAAGGGCTCTTTCCAACTTGTGGAGCGTGAGGTACCTAATCCTGGTTCAGGACAGGTCCTCGTGAAGGTTCAGGCCTGCGGCATCTGTCACAGCGATGTGTTCACGAAGGAAGGCCTATGGCCCGGTCTTGAGTATCCACGCATTCCCGGACATGAAATTGCCGGTATTATTGAGGAGATGGGGTTTGGGGTGGAGGGATGGACACAGGGCCAACGAGTTGGCGTGGGGTGGCACGGAGGACATTGTGGCTGTTGTGAGCCATGCCGCCGAGGCGATTTTGTCCTTTGCCAACGTGGGTTGGTTCCGGGGATTAGCTATGATGGAGGCTATGCCGAATACATGATCGCTCCTGTCGAAGCCTTGGCTCGCATACCAGAGGATCTTTCCGACGTGGAGGCGGCCCCTCTGCTTTGTGCCGGCATTACGACTTTCAATGCTCTTCGTAAGAGCGGCGCCCGCGCTGGTGAGGTGGTTGCTATTCTGGGCATCGGCGGCCTTGGACACTTAGGGGTACAGTATGCCAGCAAGATGGGATTCGAGACGGTCGCTATTTCCAGAGGAAAAGACAAAGAGGCTTTGGCCAAGAAATTGGGCGCACGGCACTATATTGACAGCAAAGCCCAAAATGTATCGGAAACGCTTAAGGGTTTAGGAGGAGCGAAGATAATCCTCGCAACCGTCACGAGTGGAAAGGCCATGAGTGCGACTATCGGTGGACTGGCCGTGGACGGAAAATTGATTATGGTTGGCGCCTCTGAAGAACCGGTGGAAGTACCCATCGTTCAGTTTATTATGGGACGACATGCAGTTCAAGGCTGGCCGTCCGGGACGTCGTCGGATTCGCAGCATACGTTGGCCTTTAGTGTGATGACAGGTATAAAGCCAATGATAGAGGAGTATCCTCTTGAACGCGCAGCCGAAGCCTATGAGCGTATGATGAGTGGTGAAGCAAGGTTCAGGGTAGTTTTAAAGGTTAGTTGAAGAGTCCACTCACTGGTCACTCCAATGCTTTGTCTTCGTCAAAAACGGGAATGCCCATATTGAAAGAAGCTGTGCGCATGAAAAGAGCCAAGTTAAACAGCGGTTAAAGGAGACAGGTTCCTACAGCGATGGCTCGACTTTTCATATTCTGAACGCGGCGTTACCCAACTGATCTCTGTCACCGTGGGATCATGTATATTTTCTCGCCTCAGGGGATGAGGGGGCAGGGAAAGGCGGGGGCCATTCCATTGAAAAATGAAGATTTGAATAGGGTATTCGTTGTGAAAATTTCGCTGAATGGATTTTCCCTCCAACGTCTAATTACTCGGTAGTTGATTAAGTTTGAGACACGCCAAAGAGTTATTCTACAAGGGCAGAATCTCAGGCCTTTTTAACATAGGCTTTGTACACTTTTTTGTCCGCAGCACCTTCTTCTTCCATCCCAACCATGGCGTGTCCGGTTGTCTCGCACCAGGCCGGCATATCTTTTTTAATCCCTTCGTCATCCGAGATCACTTCAAGGACTTGCCCTGAGGCGAGTTCTTTGATTTTTTTTGAGGTCAGAATAATGGGCATCGGGCAAAAATACCCCAATGTATCGAGTTTAACGTCGGCTGGTATCATGGTTCATCCTTTTGTGGTGGTCGTTAGATAAATAAGTTTACGGACCCGTGCCGGGCTTCCGCCAAATAGGTGCTGACTCCGGCGAGTTGGTCGATGCCATCAATGAGCGTATCCTTTGAAATGCCCATGAGTCCCAGGGTCGTGGTGCAGGCAATCATCTTCACATCCAAATCTTTGGCGGTTTCCATGAGTTCGGGTATACCGGGCATGCGGTTATCTTTCATCACCTTTTTCATCATGGTGGTTCCGAGACCTCCAAAATGAAATCGTGAGAGGGGCAGGCGACTGGCTCCCCCTTTGTTCAGCCATCCAAAGGCTCGACGGAGCCAATCCTTAGGGGAACTACTCACATTTTCCTTCCGGATGGCATTCAACCCCCAAAAGGTAAAAAACATCGTCACCTGCATGCCCATGGCTGCAGCGCCCGTGGCGATAATCAGGGCCGCCATGACGCGGTCCATATCTCCGCTCAGGACGACAAGTGTCACTTTATCGGGTTTGGTTTCTTTGAGCTCGGCCAAGGCAGTTGCTGGTTCTACGTGGGTGGCGTTCATGATGTCACCTTCTTTCTCAGAAAAATGATGGGTCGCCTTTTAAAGAGTCTTCGATATAAGCGGATTGTTACGGAGTATAGCAGCTCTTGGCCTTGGAAAGGGTTGATTTTGCTTGAAGACATTTTCAAAGGATGAGGCTTACTCCTCACTCGACTATAATATGGTAATTTTTTCGGTGTCAACAAAAGCCTGTTCTGGATTGTGCCTGCATGAGGCATGAACCGCAGGCTTCTTAGCCCTGTAGGCATCTGTAAGGAAGGGGCCATGGATCGGTTGATAGAATGTGTGCCGAATGTGAGTGAAGGCCTGGACAAGGGCGTACTCGCCTTATTGACTGAGCGTATTCAGTCGGTACCCAATGTGGCCTTACTGGATCTTCATATGGATCCCGATCATCATCGGTCGGTTTTTACCCTTGCAGGGGAGCCTGAGGCAATGGCCAGGGTGCTTTTTCAGTTTATTCAAGAAGCACAGCATAGCATCGATCTCCGCAGACATCAGGGGCAGCATCCACGCATTGGGGCCGTTGATGTGGTGCCGTGGATTCCCTTACGAGGCGTGACGATGGAGGAGTGTGCGGACCATGCCAAAGATTTGGGCAGGCGAGTCGGGCAAGAACTGGGCATTCCCGTCTTTCTCTATGAACAGGCGGCTTTAGTGCCTTTGCGGGCCCGGCTGGATATTATCCGGCGGGGAGGGCTTACCGGGTTACAGGAACGGATGGATCAAGAGGCCGATTGGAAGCCTGATTTTGGCCCAAATGTATTGCATCCTACGGCAGGAGCGGTCGCAATCGGAGCCCGTTTCTTCCTGATTGCCTTTAACGTGGTCCTCAAAAGTCAGGACATTCATGTGGCTCGTCGAATTGCCGGCACGATCCGGTCTTCAGGTGGAGGTTTGCCTGCGCTCAAGGCCATGGGTGTGACCTTGTTATCAAAAGGGCTTGTGCAGGTGTCCATGAATTTAATGGATTTCCGGCAAACCTCCCTGCGAGCGGCGTTTCAGGCTGTGGAGGAGGAGTCACATCGGTTGGGTGTGGATATTCAGGAAAGTGAAATTGTGGGTTTGGTTCCGCAGGAGGCATGGGATGCGGATTTGGCTGGCGATCTTAAGTTGAAGAACTGGAATCCTGAAGGCGTGTTGGAAGCAGCGTGTGGAAAATACCATCTTTTCCCATTGTAACTCATCAGGTACAATAACCCGGGAATGTGAAGGTGAATACCACGTCCTAGTGAATGGTGAGCCGGGCCACTGCATTTATTCGAAAGAGCAACAAAATGGGCATGGACTTTTACTCAAAAAAGGAAAAAACCATATGAGCGATGATGTCGCAGCTTTGCGGGCCAGTAAATTTGGGAAGTTAACGGTGGGCAGTGTCATGGAGAAAGAAGTGCAATCGGGCATGAAGGATTCGGAAGCCAAGTTACTGGCCTCTTATATGATGGAAGGATTTGGTTCCGTTCCCATCATTGACGAAACCTCGAAACTGGTGGGCATCGTTTCCGAGTTTGATTTACTGAAGGCCTTGCGCAAAGGAAAAAACCTGGAAGAGGTGACGGCAGGTGATATCATGACTGCCAATCCGGTATCGGTCACGCAAGATACCAATGTGCTGACTCTGATGGATGTCCTGCAAAATAATCATCTGATTCGGGTGCCTGTTGTGGATTCGAAGGGAAAATTGATCGGAATCGTCGCGCGAAGAGATTTACTGCGGGGCTATTTGCAAACATCGGGGAGTTGAAGCTCCCCGAGAGTTGTGCTACGGCTTTCCTTCACCGGGTTCATCCCTCCCATTTTCCAACATTAATGAATCGGCGCTCGTTCTCTTCCTGATTCCAGGGTGAGAATACGCCATGAGCTTGTGAGTTGACGACGATGAAAAATCAAGCGAATCAGATTGTCCGCCACCCATGGTTTGAGTACGGGATCATTGCCTTTATTCTCATTAACGGGGTCATTCTCGGCCTGGAAACCTCACCGGCACTGGTGAAACATTATGGTGCCCTGATGCATTGGGGAAATCACGTCATCCTTGGCATTTTTATTCTGGAAGCCCTCATCAAAATGGTGGCCGTGGCACCTCAAATTGATCGGTATTTTCGAGATGGCTGGAACATCTTTGATTTTTCCGTCATCGTGTTTTCTTTGATCCCGGCAACCGGTGAATTTGCCATGATTGCCCGGTTAGCTCGCTTGTTGCGGGTGGTTCGTCTCATCTCGACCATTCCTGAGCTCCGCCTTATCGTTTCAACCCTCGTCAGATCTATTCCCAGCATGATTCACGTGATGACTCTCATGGGCGTGATTTTTTATGTCTATGCCATCATGGGCTATCAGTTGTTTCATGAGCACGATCCGACGCATTGGCGATCATTGGGGGTCTCGCTGTTGACCCTATTTCGCGTCGTGACCCTGGAAGATTGGACTGATGTGATGTATACCGCCATGGATTTTCATTACCTGTCCTGGATTTATTTTGTGAGTTTTGTGGTTTTAGGAACGTTTGTCGTGATCAATCTGTTTATTGCCGTGGTGATCAATAACCTCGATGAGGCCAAAGCCGAACGCCTGGCTGAGCTTCAGGGGCCGGTCACACAAAAAGAGATACTCAAAGATTTGAGAGACACACAAATAGCCCTCAAGCGCCTAGAGGAGCGCTTGGAAAAAACGTCTGGAGAAAATGTCCTACCCCTATCGAAAGTGTTGAAAGGTTAAAATACCCAGAACCGGATTGGTTACGTTCCAAGAGGAATCGTGGAAAGGAATGAGAGGGAAAGAAAGCCCGGGGATATTCTACTAGACCAGATCCCAACACGAAAAAATCGGGCCCGTTCCGGTCTGCCGGAACGGGCACAATTTATGGCAATCACGTAACGGTAATGGTTCCTGTCGAACACCTTAAGTTCCTCCGACATTTAGGGCTGCATCGACGGGAGCCTGCTTCATGCATTTTTTCCGCGATTCCCATAGCTAAGTGTAGAAGTGTTGATCGGGCAGCTTCCGAACGCAGTGCCGAATACCACGATCCCCTTCACCACAGTGAGAGTCATTTGACCGTCCGGCAGGACCTTGATGTCAAATTCCTTTTCCTTCACGGCTGCAGTGGCTACGGGGTTTTCGATTCCCAATGGTTTCGACCCAAACCTCTCAGGTCGACAAACGTAAGATCCTGATAAATCATTTCCGTCTCCCCAGCGAGAGAGAATAGGAGAATCAGAATGCACCTTGAGTGCCATCTGGATGCCATTGGAAAATTCCAGTAACGCCTGACTTCCCGATCCGATTTTGACCCGGTCCCCTTCATATAAGGGTCGTATGTCTTACCCCTTCAGTTGCTCCTGAATACCATTGGTTCGAAATACTGTGAGATCCCCTATGACATTGCTCAATCTCATCTTCAGCCGACTACTCCCGGCATCGTTCCCTTGTGGAGGGCGGAAGCTGTACACCAGTTTCGATGCTGCTCCCCTCTCGCGTTGGTATTGATTCAAATCTCTTTTAACGGTCAGTAAAGTGTTCACGGAGATCTAGAGCCGGATCATCTCGTTTTCGCTGCATCGTTTCTGGGCATGCCTGATTGGCAACATGGCCGTCCTGTTTTGATAGGAGCATGGAAATAAATACGCGAACGATTGGCGATAGGGCGAGGGATCGTGTTTGGAAATCGTCGTGCGTATCTGAATCGATATCTTTCGTATCTAATGTTGTTGGCTTTCCCCGGGAAAGAGGAGTTGATCGAAAAACGTTTGGATTGAAATATATTCAATTTGCCAATGAATACGGTGTTTTTTTCTCATTGAAGATTCTGGCATTGAGGTTGCTTTAGCAGGCTGCAGAAATATTTTTCTCATTAACTCACCAAGGAGGGTGCATGCTTAGAAAGCAGGCGCACAAAATTCAGATGCAACGCAGAAAATGGACACACAATGTTTTCGGTGATCCGTAAATGAAGACTGCTTGGTCACGGTTCCGGCAATTTTGTATTCACGCAATGAAACAGAAAGGGCTTTCTATGAAACTCAATGTCTTGTTCAACGTAGCGGTAATGCTTGGCATGGTGGCCATCAATTCATCAGGATGGGGACATAGTCCCAATGATGCCGGCGAAGGCGGTCTTCAATCTAAAGTTCGTGAAGCGGGTTTGATTATGTATGGCCAGGTTGTTGATATCCAATATCGAAACTCGGAGCCCACGAAAGAACAACCCCAGGGTCTTCCTCATACGTTTGTGACTTATCAGGTTCTGGAAGTTTTGAGAGGTGATGTCCCGGACAAAAAAGTCACGCTTCGAATTCCCGGTGGGGCCGATGGGCAGGGTGGTGTCTACATGGTATCGACAGCCCCCGCGTTTGCCTTTGGACAAACTGATGTGTTGTTCGTCAAAGGAGGAGAAATCGACGATTGTCAGCTGGTGGAATGTGTCGAGGGAAGATTCCGTATACATGAAAATCAGGTGTTGAACGGTTGGGGAGTGCCGGTTGTGGAAGCACACAAAACGTTACGCATTGGGGGTAAACCACGGTTCGATCTCAATGTCATGGAAATACCCCGCCCTTCGTTTAAAGCCTTGTTGGAACGACCTGATATGAAGGCCTATATCGATCGCATAAGCCGGGAGAGCCGCCTGAGCTTGAAAGATCTGCAGGCCCGTTATGAGCGTGAAGCTCCCAAGATCACGACGGTCAATCTGGGCAATCAGATTCTGCCAATCCAAAGAGATGTCACCGACGAATCGGAGGCTATGCCAATGGAAACATACGGAGAACCGCTGACTCCCGAAGTATTTTTTGAGGCCATACGCGAGTGGAGTAAACAGGTGGGTGATCCTCGATCGCCAATCGTGATGGCTAATGCGAAAGAACGGTTTGAGGTTCCTGACCAAGAGGTCTTGGCTCTCGAGGCCAAGGATGAGGCAGGACTTAAAATAAGCGATGAAGAGCGTTATGACATTCATGCTAAGGAGGGACTTCGATAATGAATATGACCAAAATTTTCGTACCCATGATGTTCGTGGTGTTATGTAGTCCTCCCGCATTTTCAGCATCCTGGCTGGAATGTAATGGGGACAGTGGCAAGAAATTGCGTTGGGGAGGAAACTCCACGACGGCGCGAATCAATACCGGAAGTTTCCCGGCCGGGAGCGTCCTGCAGGCGGCCCAACGAGGTGTGAATATTACGAACACCAACCCCTCGCCGTTTACGATCAACCATACGACCGAAACCGGTGGGGTAGGGAGTGGAAATGGACAAAATGAAATATGGGCCGCGAGTATTTCTCCACCGGGAGAGGCCCGCATGCGCTATCACTGCTACTGGTTATTCGGGTGGCATTATGGACTGGATGAGGTGGATATTGTGTTGGATTCGACAGGGCGGTCCTGGACGACCTCCCAAAACAAAAGCGCGAATTTTACGTATACCGGCTCAAGCCGTCCCATCGATGCGGTCATTGTGCACGAGGCCGGACACTATCTTGGCCTGATGCATGTCAATTGGGAATACAATGTTATGGGTGATTCCTGGCGCCACCATCATACCAATGGGGGATCAGCTATCACGTATTTCGGAGAAGATGCTTCGCATGGGGCGCGGGTGCTGTATGGCTCGCAAAGCTCTGCCTTTAACGATGTGTCCGCTTCGCACTGGCGAAGAACCGGAGCCAGCGGTGAGTATTCAAGTCATGACCGGGTACGAGTTCGAAATAGTGCCAACACGGGGACGTTGACGGATATTACGATCGCCGGGGAACCCGGGTATCGGGTGAATCGAGGAAATGTGGTGCGGCCTGAATTTACGATCGAGAATAATGGGAAACAGACCCATGCCAACGTCACCTTCGGAATCTATGTCTCAACGAATGACTTTATTAGCTACAGCGATACCCGCATTGGGGGGGGGACTTTTGGCTCGATTCACCCTGCCGACGTGTTAACTACCACGATTCCGGTGATCATACCCAATTTTCTGAATGCGGGGCAAAATTACTGGCTGGGAATCATCGTTGATGAGGATAACGATATTAACGAGGTGAATGGTTCGAACAATCGGGCGTATATTCCCATCCGGGTTCAGTGAAAAGAATGCAAGTAAGGGATCCCGGGACAACACTGCTTGTGGTTTCGGATTCACTATAGGGGAATGGGCCTCGACCGGATCCCCGGGCATGTTTAATTGGAGGTCGACTTGGTAGCCGAGGCCGTCAGGATTCGAAGAATCTTGCACGGCCTCGGCTTTTCAAGGATGTTTACTCCGGCTTGTCAAAAGGGGTCGGTGTTAAGCATGTGCCCGGAGAATCAGGCCGTCAAAAGCAGCGTGATGAGAATTGGAGGTCGGGAATAAAAGTCCTGTCAGTCAGTCAGAAAATTTCTGGAAGGGGTAATCTTGAGCAATCCGACGAAATGCGGTGTTCCAATTCGGAATGAAGGTGAGAAGTTCGAGAAACATTCCCTCTTCACATGATCGACTGATGGTCATTGCGTCGTTCATCGCTTGTCCCTCATTTAAAAGCCGTTGGCCATAGAATTCTCTAAAAAATTAACGCAGTGGGAACTACAAACTACTATGTTCGAAAAAGATATCAGCCGAATAAAATGTTCACATTTAATGGAATGCAAGTTCATGCCTATAGTCGCCATAACCAATACAAGGAAACCAATCCTAAAAGACTTACGCAACTGATGATGATGAGTAAAATACTTTCCATGGTGTTGCCTCTCTCTGTTGGACAATCGGCCGTCACCCGTTCCTGATTCTGAATAAAAGCAACCTTGATGCCGTTGGACGTGTTGTGGCTTCTGGCCAATCAGGAATGCAAGCTAAACAACTAATTTTAAAGAGAAAAGGAAAGAGAGGCTAAAGCATTGTTTCTGGAAATCTTCGATCGGTGTCATATGGGGAAGTACCAAAAGGGGTACATGCCGTAAACATGGGGGAGCAGATACGAATGATGAGCTATTTAAAGGGGGTAATCTAAATGGGATAGATCATAAAATGAGGAATTAGTTATTTGAAGGTACTCTTTGTGTGGAAAGCTCCAGGCTTGTGTTAATCAAAGTCAGGGCCATGGGGGATGCCAACATACTTCACTTACGAAGAAGATTGAGGGAGCCTTCTTTAGGGAGGAGGATTATTTTTTTAGATTTTCTTCCTCCGTGCTCGGCTCGATTGAGCCTGGACTGGAGATGGCCGAACGTCGACGGGTTTGTTGCTTTTCTTCAGGAATGGATATTCGGGGTTCCCATTCCTCGACCAACCCTGCCGTTCCCCGTTGGCCCCAAGTGGACAGGCTAATAGTGGAATTTTTTCTTAGACCGGTGACCATGTGTACTTTCTCCATGTTGTAAAAGGTAAATACTCCAAATAGGCGTCTGGTAAATGACTCTTTCTGTGTGGTTTTCCCTTCAAAAATGTATCCTAAATGGGAAATTTTAAAAGAAAACTCATAATTCAAATTAAACAGCAATTTTGATGCCATGTCAAAATCCGGTCTTTAAATCATGGCTTTCAGCCATGATTTAAGCAATAGGACAGGGGAATTAGGGTATTTTCATGTGGGTGGGACGTTGTTTACTTTTGGAGGATGCATGTATCCATTCAGATAAACGAATGCATGGATGAAAAAATTTTTATTAACAATAAAAGAGGGAGGTCGTCTCTTAGGGGCACATCCCAAATGAATGCTGCTTGCAGTTAAGGTAAACCTCGATTCTACTTGAACCGTATTATTTCAAAAATCGATGAAGTTCGGTCCGGATTTTCGTGGGGGTTATGGGTTTAGGCCAAAATTCAGAGCCTCCAGCTGCGAAGGCCCGGTCTCGATGAGTGATTTCTGATTGCGCGCTCATGAGAATAATCGGGGTAAGTTGAAAGTTCTCCTGTGCTCGAAGTCGTTCACAGGCCTGGAATCCATTAAGGCCAGGCATTTTCACATCTATAAATATCAAGTCGGGTCGGACTCGTTGAGCGAGTTCAAGTCCCCTCTCGCCATCTTCTGCGCAGACGACCTGATAGCCCATTTGTTCTAAGACATCTCCCAGGATCATCAAATTATCCGGGGAATCATCAATGAGCAGTATGGTGACGGAATCGATACCGGAAATACTTTTGAAAGTCTGTGATGAAGAAACCGTCATGTTCATCTGCCTCCCTCCATTCCTTGTCCTATTGCTTCATCCATTGTTATTACCGATGAATTACGCAAGGAGAGTGCCGGATTGGTTGGGCATTGTAACCCATTGAAATGGAGATATTTTTAGTCAATTTGTCTCAAGAATCTGGTGTCGTGAGGTGTGTCATGAGACAAGGAGATGGGACAGAAAAGGTGTTTGAGACAATGAACAAAATCGCAATTGGGAGGAGAAACCCGTCCAAAAATGGATGCTATCCGTTAGTTTGGATTGATCACTTCAGCAGCTAACTGTGAGATCTCCTCGTCAAAGACCGGAGACTTCCTTGGAAGTGAATTTCCCCACTTAAAAATGAGAGGGGTTTTCTGAACGTTCATGGTAGGCTACCCGAAAACTCTTCACCAATTGGTTCCAGGCGGCCATGCCCTCGCTGCGGTCGAAAGAGATATGGAAAAGCCTCAAGATACCATAAATCAAAAAATTCAATTGGTGAGTATTGTTATTCCGGTCTTTAACGAACGGAAAACGATTGAGACGATTGTTGGCCGGGTGCAAAAGGTGGAAATTCCAAAAGAACTCATCATTGTGGATGACGGATCCACGGATGGGACTCGGGAATGGCTCTATGAGCAGTTCGGTCAGGGGGCTACAGAGGATGAAAAAAGCCAGAAAATAATCTGTGAGTCACGTGCCGATTGTTCTCAAGTCCTGGTGTTGGCTCACCAGTACAATCAAGGGAAAGGGGCAGCCCTGAAAACGGGATTTGGGCAGGTTCGAGGGAGCATTGTCATCGTGCAGGACGCGGATTTGGAATATAGTCCAGAGGATTATTATCGACTGTTGGACCCAGTGATAACAGGCCGGGCCGATGTTGTCTACGGGTCCCGGTTTTTGGGAGGCTGGAAAGGGAGTTGGCCACCGGTCTCCTATCTGGGTAACAAGATTTTCACCACGTTAACCAATGCTGCGACTGGGCTATCATTGACGGATGTATGGACCGGTTACAAAGTGTTTAAACGGGAAGTCCTGAGCGATATCTCGCTCGAAGAATCAGGGTTTGAATTGGAGTTGGAGCTCACACTGAAAGTGGCTCAAAAAAAATGGCGCGTGACAGAGGTGCCGATTTCTTATTTACCCAGAAGTAAAGCGGACGGGAAAAAAATCCGCTGGAGAGATGGAATTCAGTCCATCAAAACGCTGTATCGGTATTTTCACCCCTCATAACCCCGTCGGATTGATTGTCTTCTTACCCACGCATTCCGCCTGCATCAGAATTTTTGATGGTCATCGCATTTTTATCCCGAAAGACCCATTGAAAAAGGGTTCTGTCGCAAATCTGACTCGAACCAGCATTGGAGGAATCATTCACGATTGGCCCAGTAATACGGAAGCCAAGGCATAGAACTTTGTGTCTGCCCGAAGGCCAAACTCTCAGTTCCTGCACTTCGCCTTTCTTGATCATCCGCATCAAATCTATTTCAGTAAGAGTAGGGAGGACGGCGTGGGAGGGAGTGAAAGCCCACCTTCAGTATGTAATCCGTGTAGTACTGCAAAACGATAGGGATTAAATATTTACAGGTACGAATGTCAGTTGTGGGACCTGGTTAAGACTTATCCCATTATAGTTGACGATCAAGGACCCATGTGTCCGAGATTTTCCCTTCATGCATAGGAAATTATTAGTTAGAAAAAGCATGCCGCAAAATAATTCAAGTGGAAATTATGAGGAAACGGGCAGAAGCCATGATGATGGATAGTCCGGCGATGGATAGGTATTGGTCAATTCTGTTCAGTGTTGAAAATGATGCTGAAGGGCTTTCCCCCAATAGGAATCAGGTGGAGCCTGCCAGGCCTGCTCATGCAGCCATTGCAAACTGGCCCGGTCGCGTACCAGGTGACAGAGTTCTTTCTGTGTGAGGGAGTGTGGACCATGTTGAAAGCATCGTTTGCGGAGCGCGAGGATCATTTCCTGTTTTTTGCCACCGCGATGCGCATGAGCCATGGCTTGATGAACCTGGTTTAGCACCGGATCCAGGATAGCCTGTATGGCGGGAGAAGATCGTTCAGTATAGGTTTCCAGTTGAGGATAGGTCCTGGCATAGACATCATCCAGCAATGGTGAGCCATGACGTTCCTCAGGAACTTGCAAAAATCCCCAGCGCTTCAGTCGGTCACCTGGTCCCACCCGACTGAGAAAAACGGAGGTGGGCGCGGCAAACACGAGTGGTGCTGCGACCGGGAGGGACCAGAAAAAAAACATCTGATCAAGCCAGAAAGCGAATGCGGCCCAGGCTCCGGCAATCAACGTCCCCGGTGCCTGATTTAAAATGGCGGCTGACCAGCCGGTTTCATCTGTTCGATTCTGGCCTGCCCAACGTAAGGTTGTATTAAGCAGTGCTTCCACCACAAAACGGCTATGGGCCAACATGCGGATGGGCGCGAGGAGAGTGGACACCACTATTTCCAGTAAGACACTAATCAGGAGTCGAATGATGCCACCGTGTTGTTTGCTCCGTCGACGTCGGATGACATCGATCACCGCCAGAAATTTTGGCAGAAACAGCAGGAACAAGGTGCTGCTGGCCAGAATGATGGCCCATTCCGGATTCCATTCAGGCCAATGGGGGAAGAGGCTATGAGGTTCCGGAAAGTAATTAATGGGATATAGCACCAGCCGTGCGGCTTCGATCGTGGTTAATACCAAAAAAATTAACCATAACGGGGAGGCCAGGTAGGACATAATCCCGTTCAAAAAGGCCATGCGATGAGCAGGCCGCAGCCCAGGTTCAAACAGCATAAGCCAGATGTGCTGTAAATTTCCCTTGGCCCAGCGTTTATCGCGTTGCAGGTCATCCACAAGCGTGGGAGGGGATTCTTCATAACTGTGAGAGAGTTCCGGTTCCAGCCAGACTTCATACCCGCCCCGTCCCATAAATGAGGCTTCCACAAAATCGTGACTGAGAATAGGGCCATGAAAAAGTCCTGGTCCGGGAAGCCGCTTCAGGCCGGCATGTTCCATAAACGCTTGGGTACGAAGAATGGCGTTATGGCCCCAATAGACTGCTTCCCCAAGCTGCAGGGAGGCAAGACCTGTCGTAAACAGTGGGCCGTAGATATGGTTGGCAAATTGCTGGACCCGTGCAAACATTGAACGGGCATTGATCAAGGTGGGGCTGGTTTGCAGGATGCCTGTTTGAGGTTCAGCCTGCATGAGTTGCACCATCGTGACCAGGGTGGATCCACCCATGAGGCTATCTGCATCAAGGACGATCATATACTCATAGCCGGAACCCCAGCGGCGAAGAAAATCGGCAATATTGCCACTTTTATAATGTTGGTTCAGAGACCGGCGCCGATAAAAGAGATGTTCGCCCGCTCCCAATTCTTGGCATAACCGATGCCAGGCGGCTTGTTCAGCCAACCACACATCCGGATTGCGGCTGTCGGAAAGAATGAAAAAATCAAAATGGTCAATCTGCCCTGTCTGTTCTAATGAGCGATACATTGCGCGGATCCCGCCGAACGTTCGCTGAATGGGTTCGTGGTAGATCGGCATGACCACGGCTGTCCGTGCTAGGGGTTGAGTGCTTAACTCTGCAGCGGTATAGCGTCCCAGTGGGGAAAATCGATCCCCGCCGAAACACCGGAGGACAAATCCGAACATGCCAATCCAAAAACCAACGGAAATCCAGACGAATAGCACAAAAAACAGGCTAATAATCGCCATCTCCAGAAAATTTCCCCCATGATAGGGAAGGATGGCCGTCATATACGAAGCGGCCACGAACGATTGAATGAGGACTAATACGGTGAGCAGGGCGCGCCGGAGTCCTGCGGCCATTCTCCAGCTTATTCGTCTGGGGGTGGTCAGCGAATGCTGGGCCTCGGCGATTGTGGCTCCACGAATTTTCATGGCTTAAAACTCATGCTGCCGCGTGTGATCGGTGGCGCGGTGGTTGGGAGAGGAGGATTCTGCAGTGCAAAGTGGTCATGGATTCTTGTCATCACAAATTGCAGTGGATCTTCCTGCTTTGAAGCCAGCCCGGCTTCCACCAGGGTGAGAGCCCGTAGCGTGACCTCGCGGGTCAATTCCACTCCCATGGCCGACAGGTAATCGCAGACTCGTGAAAGAGTATGTTCGGCAATCGATCGGGCCATTATTCTTTGTCTGGTGCCAGAATGTTATTATTCATTGGTAGGCGGTACGTCCAGGTTTCCGTTAAGGTTGCCGAATCAGTTTTGAGAAATGCCCGCAAATGAAGCGGCTTTTTGTCTTGAGGTTTGGCCAGGATGGACAATCGCCATCCTTGTATCTGTTCATGATATTCCACAAAATGCTCCAGGATGTCGCTATTGTCCAACACCGTGACCTGGCCGCTGATGGGAGCATCGGGCGGCATTTTGCTCAGTGGGCCACCCGCAAAATCGATAATGATACGATACGCCTGTGGAATATTTCCTCCCCCGATACGATTCCCGTCCCCGATAAAGGTATTGACCACGGTTCCCAACGGATTTTGTGAGAGAGTGGCCTTCCCAAAACTCACATCATAGGCCATTTCTAAAGGGGTCTCCCGGGTCACGGGCGCTACGGGTGTCCAAAATGCGACAATATTGTCATGCGTTTCATTGGGGGTAGGCAGTTGGACGAGCACCACTTTTCCTTGCCCCCAGTCACCCTGTGGTTCGACCCAGGCGCTTGGACGTTGTTCATAATGCGCCCCTATATCTTCGTAGCCAGAAAATTTTTCCTCACGTTGCAGTAAACCGAATCCTTGTACATTGTCCGTGCTGAAAAAATCCATTTCAAGGTTAGCTGGATTCATCAAGGGACGCCACAACCACTCACGGGTGAGGCCATCATGAATCTGCAATCCGTCCGAATCATGGACTTCCCGGCGCCATTCTCCAGCTGGTCGTGGGGTATTCTCTCCATAAAAAAACATGCTGGTCAGCGGGGCAACACCCAATAACTGAATAGGTTTTCTGGGGAAGAGTTTGGTGCGTACCTTCATCCTCGTCTGGCTACCGGGAACAATGGTAAATTGATACGCTCCAGTGAGACTGATGCTGTCCAGTAAACCATAGATCACCATTTCTTTGGCATCGGGAGACGGGCGTACCAACCAGAATTCCGTGAATGAAGGAAATACCTCCCCGCTGGGGAGTCCCGTATCAATGGCCAGGCCTCGTCCTGCTAACCCGAACACGTTTTCCTTTCCGACCCCCCGAAAATAACTCGCCCCCGCGAAAACCAAAAACTGATTTTGTTCATTTTTGTTTTTCAAGGGAAAGGTCAGCTTGAATCCGGCAAATCCTACATCGGCCGGCACCCGTTTTTCGATTTCGGGGTCAGCAAACATAAAGTCGCTTTTCTTAAAAACCAGCGGGCGTGGACCTTCGGCGTCGATGACGTTGATGGTGACCGGGTGGGTGTAATGCAACCCCGGAGTTAGAAACATGACTTGAAAATTTGATTGGCTTTCTTTCCACAGACTGTGGTCAGGATTAAACCTGATCCCTTTATATGCCTCATAGGAAATTTCCCGCATAATTTTTGGGACAAGTTGAGGGGCCTCATAGGGTTTATCCGCTAGGTTTTTCGCTTTCTGAACCACCTGATCGAATGTGAAGCCCGCTGCTACATGCAGGGGGAACAGCAAGAACATTGCGACCATTCCAGCTAACAAGATTCTCATCACTGACGCTCCCGTTTAGTAAGATAATGAAACTGAAACTACCCAAATAAAATATCCCACTGAAGAGAAAACCTAAGAAGGAATGCTCAATGGGGAAGGGTATTTTGCGTTGGCTAAGAGGGAGATGGTCCCCCTGTTTGATCTGGGTTCGAATTGTACTATATGAGTGAATGAAAAACTGAGGGAAGATGAGGAATTTATCGTAGGACAACCAAGAAGTGAGAGACCTCGATCGCTTTCTTTCATTGGACTTTGTAGACAAGGAAGCCATTGGAGATGGTCGCACGTAAAAATATGATCATGGAAAGTTTGAGCAATACCTTGAGCCAATACACGGCTCAGGTGAGTAAGTGAGAGTATGGTACTACTCAAGGACATTTTTGGCCCGATTATAGCACATTTTGATTTGGTATCTATCCTGGTCTGCATTGTTTTTCAAGAGTTTTTGGCCATTGATCAACAAAATTCTGAAAAGTTATCAATTGACATCCCTCATTGAAAGAAGAAGCCGTTTACTATTCCATAATACTCTTCCCGTTAAATTAATCCCGCTGATTCAGTTCGTTCTCTCCGGTAGAACGTGTCGAGGTAACGCTTTGACCGTGTTGCCGACCGGATTAGAGGATGGCTCTAACCAAGTTAAAGCGGCCATTGCGAAGCCCAATTTTTAGGCAATTGCGCCTTTGTCTCAAATCATCCTGGCTTTAAGAAATTCTTCGAAGTTGTTTATCCGAAAAATATCCCGAAGGTGTTCTAGGATGTGTAGGGGGCCTCACTCGTTTGAGCGAGAGGAAAACAATGCCAGGGTCGAACGGATGTCGACACTTGGTGTGTCGGTGGTCCAGGAGATACGGATCGAAAGGTTTGAGGGATGGGAGGGATGGGTGAGGGTTTTCCAGGCAATGGAATGAGTGGAGGAAAGAGTGTGCATAGCCTGTTCCGTCTGTTCGTCAAGGCAGGCAAACGTTAAGATGCCGGGAGCATGCGCCCCGTCCCATTCGATAATCCGAATGCCAGGATAGTATCCGAGGCAGACTTTCCATTCTTTTCGTACCGGTTCAAGGCTGTGGCTGTGTGGATCTTGATGAGCCTTAAGATGGCAGCCTTTGGCAAATCCGGCGATCAAGCCAATATTCTGTGTGCCCAATTCGTATCCGGCCCAATAGGGTTGCGTTTCTTGGTGACCGTCTTTCCCGACAATTAGCGCACCGGTTCCCATTGGGCCTGTGCACCATTTATGGCCAGGGAAAAAATACGCATAGGGAGAAATTTCCTGAAAAGAAACCGGAATATGTCCGACGGCTTGCGCCCCGTCGACGATGAGTCGCGTGTGGTGTGACTGCGCCAGATGCTGGATTGCGGTGATGGGAAAGATGCGCCCATCAAAATGAGAGACGTGACTGATGACGATGGCCTGAATGGGTTGTTCATTTAGGATGCGTTCAAGCGCGGGAAGGAAGCCGGAGGGTAAATCCGGGTCGAGTGTAATAACGCGGACTCCACGGTCACCGAGTTTATTGATTTCATTGAGAATCGTGGAATTTTCATGAGTGGTGGTCAGAAGGACATTTCCAGGCTTCCAATTGATACGAGATAGGACCAGGCTGCATGCAGTTGTGGTATTGGGCATGAAGGCGAGCCGCTGTTCATCCTTCAACCCCAACCAATTCGCAATGGTTCGTCGGCATTCCTGAAGCGTATCCCGGTAATACTGAATGCCGGCTTCCGCATATAACAGGTGACTGAACGTGTCGAGTGTCCGGGAAATTACTTGCTGCACGTCAGGATGGAATGGAGCGAGTCCAGCCGGGTTGAGATAAATCATGGGAGCAGGGTGGCGGAGTACACTTGGGTTGTGAGGTTAGGTCCGGTCAGAATCCTGATGGAAAAAATCGTGCTTCTCTCGAACCATCCGGCTTAGGGTTTTTTTGCGAGCGCAAGGCCAATCAGGCTGTCAGGGTCCGAGTACCATTTGACCAAGGCAAAGCCCGAAGCCGCGAGAAGTGCTTCCGCCAAGGGGCGGTCATATTTCGTGCTGATTTCGGTGCGGATCTCCTCCCCTTGTTTGAGATGGACTTGTAATCCTAAGTCCTGAATGTCCAGAATTTGATCTTCTCGTGACCGTAGCCACATTTCAATGCGATGTTCATCATTATTGTATCTGGCGATATGGTCGAACGAATCCGGATCATTCTGAGATCCAAACTGATGACCAAGGACACGAATAATATTTTTGTTAAATTTTGCTGTAATGCCCTGTTTGTCATTATATGCGGCTTCCAGGCGACTTCGTTCCGTGATGAGCTGGACTCCCAATAAGAAATAATCTCCGGATGCCATTTCGGAGTTCACGGATGAGAGGAACTCTTCAGCGGCAAAAGCAGGAAGGTTGCCAATGGTTCCTCCAAGGATGACTACCAGGCGTTTGCCGCCTTCCGGAATATGCTCCAAATGGCAAAGAAAATCCCCTACCACACCATGTATCTGGAGACCGGGGTACTCGCGGACCAGTTCTTCTGAGACCCGTCGGACAATGGCTTCATCGACATCAAAGGGGACGAAATAGCGCAGCTGGTCAACCTTGGCCATGGCATCGAGGAGAACCCGTGTTTTTGTGGCTGCGCCGGATCCTAATTCCACGAGTTCTTCAGCTCCGCTGAGAGCCACAATTTCGTCGGCGCACTTGGTGAGCAGCTGATGCTCGGTCCGAGTTTGATAATATTCCGGCAACTCGCATATTTGTTCGAACAGGGTGGATCCCTGTTCGTCATAAAAGAGTTTTGAAGGGAGGGTTTTGGGGCTTGCTTGCAGACCGCGGGTGATTTGGGTTTTGACTAAGTCCGGATCTTCTCTGGTGAATGGAAGATCAATGGTAATTGATGGATCTGTTTGCGATGACATGAGCCCTCCTCGGGGGTCTATCGTGAGCAATATTCTATCCTCTCCCCTCAGACGTCAGCGCAGATGACGCCATCGTCGGAATAAGACGGAAAGAAAATGTCCAGGAAACGGAAAGAAAATGTTCAAAAAATGAACATCCTTTGGTCTAAATTTTTCTCGTGTAATACTGAGCGGGAGAAAGGGTTCGTTCGATAAGTTCCCTCATCTGTCTTCAATGCGCATAACTAAAGTGCAGTATGTGGATGGTGACGAATAAATTGGAATTTTATCACTTTCCCACTATAGCGGCAGAGCGGGTTGCGGGCAAGACAAGGGCATTGACAAAATCAGATGAGTAAACGGCTCTTTTGTCCGCCAAAATGTCACTTGGGTTGGTGTGCTTTTGGCATATATCAAATGGCAATTCGGTGAGGTTATTGGGCCGGTTCCAGGCCGCGTGGCCGGGCCCATTGTTCTACACGACCCAAGAGGCCATCAACCGACAGGGCCAACACTGTTGCGGGAAGGGCCCCGGATAATATCAAATTGACGTCCGCCAGCTGGAGCCCGGCCACAATGGGGACACCCAAACCCCCGGACCCAATAAAGGCGGCCAGTGTGGCAGTCCTCATCAGTTAGCTCGTCGGACAAGAGATCCTGCTTTTGTCTCAGGGTGCCCTACTGGCAACTTCGCCAATTCGACAAAGAAGCCGTTGCGCCGAACGTGATCTAAGCGCGGTTGAGGGGACCCAAGAAGAGAAATTGAGTTGGAGACGCATCCCGCTTACGATTTCATATGACGATTTGGTCGTGTGGAATGTGCTCGGGCCCTGTATTATGGGACGTTGTAAGAAACTGATTGGGTGTCTTGGTGCCGGGCAGTACAGCATTGGCGTGAATGGTAAGTTTCGTAGATTTAGCTGGAAGTAAAGCGCGGAGAATGTTGAGAATGCCGACTAAAGAAGAAGCGGTTATCCAAGTAACTGTTGCTTCCAATTCACATTGGTGAAATTTTTTCCCCACGAACGTATGAAGCCTTTGGGGCAGTTTGTCAACATGCTCGTGGGATGTCTTTGCATGAGGCACGCCCATGCAAACGCGATAGTCAATGGGCGGCGCGGCATTACGGCAGATTCGGTCATGCGATTGGCGTGTCGTTTTGTCAACACCGAAACTTGGAAGGATCTTCGGTAAGGAACTGAATAGAGTCTGCCCGATGGGGGTGGTGCGGTGGAAGGTTTGCTGGTGGCATTTGGCTTGGCGAAATAGAACGTTTTTGTCGCTTGGGTCGCGATGAGAAGACTGGACTTTTGATTCGTAGTGCTCTTGATTTGCTCTTTAGTTTAATGCTACTCCGGTCGATATGATTGCGAGCCAAGTAGTTCGAACCATTCTCTTGCTCGGCTTCTATATTGCCGCAACCGCATGTACTATTGTTAGCTACGGTCCCGAAGTGATTGTGCCTGCCGCATCAATGAAGAGAGAAGGGATTATTCGGTTTTTCTACTTTACCGGGGCTGCAAGAGATCCAAATGCGAAAGAAAACCCACTGCCTGTGGAGGCTAAGCTTATACAGGAAATTTTAGAGAACAAGGCCGGATTTGCCGCAGCTATTGTATCAACTCCACCACTGACGACAGGATTTCATCTCAATATTTATGAAACCTTCATAGAACCATCTGCCACCAGCAAATTTTTCTGTAATTTATCAATCTCAACACTCACGATACTACCTTGTTATAGCGGAGCTGCAGGATATCTCGTTCAATATGATTTGTTCGTGGACAATGAGCTGGAAAAGACATACAGATATAAGATCAATAGAACATTGGCACAATGGATCGGTCTGCTTCCTGTTGTGTGGGTGAATGGCTTGACTGGTGATTATAATACAGCTTTCAAAGGGACGATTTACCGGTTTCTTCGTGATAGTCAGGCAGACGGATACCTTCCATCTCAGTAGTCTTTTTTAAAACAAATTCGATCTACGGTTTTTTTTGAGCAATGAACCGGCAATTCCTTCTCCTCGTCAGCATAACTATTGCGACTAGCCTCTTGCTGTCATCGTGTATAACTCAAAGCTGGGAAATGCCTGCTCCTGGGTGGATTCAATATGCTGCTCTCGATAAACCTCCTCAATCACCCCAAATTAGTTTGTATATCCCGGAATATCAGTACGAAGGTCCTTCCTTCTCAAGACGTCTCCTACCACCACCTCATATGGTTTTCGACGCATTGAAGAAGAAAATAGACGGCAAGAACGAATCTAGCCTCTTTAAAGTAACAAGGGTTCCGCAGGAGACTGGAGTGTTCTGCTCTCTTCGGTTGGAAGAAGCTGAGATGCCTGCAATGGTTGAAGCATGGAGTATATTAACTTCCTTCACCGGATGGCTCATTCCTTTTTATGACAGTTCGCTCGGGTATCGCATCACGTACGAGCTATTTATCGATGCTAAACTGAAAAAGCGGTACCAATATCAAATATCGGGAAAAATGTTTATATGGGCTGCTGCTGTTTTTGTGACGCCGTTCATGGCTGGTAATTGGCACGTTCAGATGCATCCTCTGCACAGCGTGAATGATGACCTTCTGCAAAGTTTGTGGCTAACATCCAAAATGTTTTGGGAGGATGCTCGAATAGATGGCCTTCTAAGGTAAAAACTGTGATGCTGGCGTGACGTTCTGAGGGAAATCAATCTTTCGGTCGTCTCCGACTGTAGGCGAGTCTCCTCAGTCTTGGGTCAGCCTGATCCATGTTCGGCTAAGGCTTTTTGCGGAAAAAAGCTGGATCTTTGAAAGCTCGAATATCTTTCTTAAATGGTTATGGCCGCGGGGATTCCTAGGCCATGGGCCGAAAAATTATACGAGCTGGAATTTGAGGGTTTTCGAGGGATTATCGAGCCGGTTCCAGGCCGCGTGGGCGGGCCCATTGTTCTACTCGACTCAAAAGGCCATCGACCGACAGGGCCAACACTGTTGCGGGGAGGGCGCCGGATAATATCAAATTGACGTCCGCCAGCTGGAGCCCTGCCACAATGGGGACACCCAAACCCCCGGAACCGATAAAAGCGGCCAGTGTGGCAGTCCCGACGGTCCAAATGGCAGAGGTCCGAATGCCCGCCATAATGGTCGGTGCGGCCAGTGGAAGGCGAATAGTGCGGAGAATTTGGTATTCCGTCATGCCAAGGGCTCGCCCGGTTTCCACGACATTTGGAGCTGCGTCTCGCAACCCCGAATAGGTATTTCGAAGAATAGGGAATAACGAATACATCCATAAGGCCATGATGGCGGGGAGCGCTCCCACGCCAAATATCGGAATCATAAAGGCCAGAAGTGCGATGGATGGAATCGTTTGCAACATGCCGATTATTCGGATGATCGCTTCCGCTCCTTTTCGCCACCGTTCGAGAGCCAGTCCCAATGGAATGGCGACAAGTATTCCCAGGAACAACCCTAGTCCGGAAAGCCCAAGATGTTCTCCTGTGCGCAGGGCCAGATTAGAACGTTTGGTCCACATGTAGGACAAAATGGAATCGGAAGATTCCGTTCCGGCGCCCGGTTGGACATGATTGTCGGCCACAAGATCGAGTGCCCGTAAGGCGCTATGCGCTACTTGGGGAACCGGTTCTCCCTGTTCCTGAATCCGGAGATTTAATTCACGCATGCGTGTTTGGTCTATGCCATTGGTGAGCAAACTGATTACCCGTCCCAATTCCGGATGGCGTTTGAGAATTTCTCCTCGAACGAGTGCTGCGGCCTCATACGGTGGGAAGAACTGACGATCATCTTTCAGGACGACAAAGTCATACACGGCTAAGCGTCCGTCTGTAGTGTAGACATCTAAGAGGTCAACCTCTCCCTTATCTGTGGCTTGATATTTCAAGGTTTGTTGCATGCCAATCACTTCCTGAAACTGTAACCCGTAGGTTTTTTTTAACCCCGCCAATCCATCTTCTCTCTGGATAAATTCATACCCAAATCCGGCTTTCATGTGAGGGGCGACACGCACAAGATCAGAAATCGTTCGGAGTTCTAAGGTTTGCGCTCGATCGCGGCGAAGGGCTAGCGCATAAGAATTCTCAAATCCCAGCGGTGCCAGCCACCAAATATCCCATCGGTGAAGAAACTCTGTGCGAACGCGGTTCAAAACAGATACTCGATCGTGCATCGGCGGCTCACCCAGAATGGTGACGAGCCCTGTTCCTGTATATTCGGGATAAAGATCAATCCCTCCGGTTTTTAAAGCCTCAAAACAGACTTGAGTACCGGCGAGTCCGAGGCGACGCGTGACGGTTAATTCCGTACGGGCCTCAATGAGTTGAGCGAACATTTCCGCTAAGAGCCGGCTTTCCATAAAATTCTTGGATCCCACCACAATGGTGTCAGAGGCCCAAACCGGCAGAGAAAGAAAATGGAGCAATCCAAAAAGTCCGACCACGATTCCTTTAGAGGTCCTTCCAGTGCGTTGTCTGATCCGATCGGTGTTCATCTCCTTCCTGTTAACCTCAATGAGCGTGATAATGCTGAACGAGCAAATGAACATAGGGCGTGGCCGGTGAATGAAGAATTTCGTGAGGAGTCCCGACTTGCTGAATGCATCCTTCTTTGAGGATGGTAATCCGGTCACCTAGCCTAAAGGCTTCTGACATGTCATGGGTCACCAGGACCATGGTTTTCTGCAATCGGGCTTGAAGAGAGAGAAATTGGTCCTGCAGGTCATGGCGGGTGAGCGGATCTAACGCGCCAAATGGTTCGTCGAGCAGGACGATGGGCTGATCGGCTGCCAGGGCACGTGCCACGGCCACGCGTTGCCGCTGTCCCCCTGAGAGTTCAATGGGGTAGCGTTCAGCAATTTGCGAGGGATTCAGGTTCATGAGAGGTAAGAGCAGGTCGACTCGTTCGAGTTGCTGTTCCTGTGTCCATCCCAATAAATGAGGAACGAGGCAGACATTTTGCTTGATGGTCCAGTGAGGGAAAAGCCCGCCATCTTGTGGGACATACCCCAGGCGTCGACGAAGTTGAATGGGATCCTGTGCAGAGGCGGGCTCGCCTTGAATGACGACGGTACCGGTCGTTGGTTCTATCAGCCGATTCAGAAGACGCAAAAAAGTGGTTTTTCCTGAGCCGCTCTCACCAATCAGCGCCATGGTTTCCCCCTCTTTCACACCCCATTCAATGTTTTGAAGGGCATAGGTACCATCCGGGAATTGCTTGCTGACATGTTGGATTTCCAATGCCCACGGGTTCATGTGGGTGAGGTCCTTATAGACAAAGAAAAGAGGATCCAAATGGTGTGGTGATGCGTCATCGTGGTGATGAACGTCTGGAGAATTACTTGTGACCTGTGGCCAGGATAACAGGGTTCAACCGGAGAGACTAGCCTCGTTATCAACGCCGGATGGCATGCTGGCTTTGGAAATTCTTCTATGAATTTGGAGAGAAAGGTGAAGAAGGGGAGCCAATGGGTTATCGCTCATGCTTGCCTGTCCGCCAACGCCCGGGTTTTTATTATGATGACGTGATCTTCTGGCTTGGGAATGAAGTGCTGAAATATATGGAGAAATTTATGATAAATTTTGAATATTTACATCTTGTTTCTACCCTGGTTGTCGAGGACAGTGTTGATTGTCGCATAATACTCCGCATGGCCCTAGAACGAGACGGCTTTCGTTGCTAGAGGCAACGGATGGAATTGCTGCTTTCAAATTTTTTCAGGAAAAATCGATTGATTTCATCATCACAGATTTCCAGATGCCACATATGGACGGATGCGAATTCCTTGACGTCATTTCAAGTGCGGCGGTTAGTTGTCCTTTTGCTATGATGCTTACAGGAAACCTTACAGATTCTGTGCGAATGAGAGCGCGATCCATGCCGGGGCATTGGCCGTCCTCTCAAAGCTTTTTGATCAAGATTTTGAAAATGATTCGGGAAGTCGTACATCGCAAACAAGAGACCCATCATTAAAGGCGTATCCCTTTCATCCTGGAAAATAAAACTTTGCATTCTCGGTCGTGAATCCTGCTCCTAATGTGTCCTCTTCTTGAAATCCTCCTTCTTTCCTAATTTTTTGCTTGAAATTGGAGTGTGAAACTATCCTTGCCAAACAGGCATATGGGTGAGGTATGCCCGACGAGGGAAACACCACAACCGGACATTGGTCATCCATTTCCCATTATGTGCATGTTCCATTTTTCTGATTAAATTAAATTTCATGCCAATATTCGTTATGAGGGTAATGGATGTTTTGGTCAACCTCCATCTGTTGCCTTATTGAGCCAAATCCAACTGAGGCATAACCCTGAGCAATTGTAAAAGGACACCAACAATATCGAGAAGCCTGGTCACTCCATTGTCTCGGTTCAGGTAGAATGGGTTACTACGTCTCACAATTGGTTTTATCATGTGGAGTATTGGGAGGGGATTCATCACAACACGGGTGACGAGGCACTCTGTGAGGTGAGAAGATCACTGTGAATGAGGAGATTGAATGGCCAGGACATATCACACATTCTTGTGCTGGGATAATGCGAATGGGGCGTGCAGTGTCCCGCATGCAATTGATTGGGCTGAAACCTTTGACAGAGATCGATTAGTCCCATTCAGTGGTTCGATGCGAAGGAGTGTCCCGAAGACCTTAGAGCGCTACGCCAGGTCGTTGGGGAGCGTGTCTTATTTTAAAGTGCCATAGGAAGCCATCATGGAAGACAAAGGTTCCTTGTCATCTACCGAGAGTCACGTATTGAAAGATTCGGATCAGGAATTGAAGCGGACTTTGCACGATCTCCAGGAACGCGTGAAGGAACTGACCGCACTCCATTCCACCACGCAATTGTTTCACAACGAAGATTTATCGACTCAAGAATTACTTCAACGCATTGCCGATCTTATTCCGCCCTCCTGGCAATACCCGGAAGTCACAGCCGGTCGGATTCGGTTTGGTCATCTGGAAATTACGACCCCTAATTTTGTGGTATCCCCGTGGACCCAGCGGGAGGAGTTTGTTTGCCGAGATGGAACGACGGGTGAAATTGAAGTCGTGTATTTGGAGGAACGCCCGACGGAAGTGGAGGGCCCCTTCCTGCAAGAAGAGCGAAATTTATTGCACTCACTAGGAGAGATGATCCGGCTGCAGTTGGATCGGAAGCGGACCCAAGCTGCCCTTCGTGAGGCGCATGATGTGCTGGAGCAGCGGGTGCTGGACAGAACATCCGACCTGACGACGGCCAATCGATTACTGTCGCGAGAAGTGGCACAACGGAAAGAAGCCGAAGAGAAATTAGAGGACTTAATTGCGAAGATCCAGCGGAATCACGATGATCTCATTGCTATTTTAAATCAATTGCATATTGGGACTGCCCTGACCGACAGAGATGGAAAGGTGACCTTTCTGAGTCAGGCGGCCCAACAGTTATGCGGGAAATCAAACTTTCCTCATTCAGGTGAGTCCTGGCAAGCGTTGTTTAGCGATCCTTCCTATCATGCTCAAATAGAGGACATGGTGAATCGTTCTCCTGGTGAACGGCAGGAGGTCTTAGTGCGCATGTCTGAGGTTGGCGGGGAGTGCACCCGTTGGATCAATGTGGATGTCAGAGATGATCCACGAGATCCGGAACGGAAAATGTTTTTCTTGTACGATGCCTCGGAGGTGCAGACCCTTCGTCAATTATTGGGAGAGACCGGCAAATATCAGGATCTTATTGGCGCCAGTCATTCCATGCAATTAGTTTTCCAGCAGATTCAGGATTTTTCACGTGTGGATTCCACCATTCTTATTGAGGGAGAGACCGGAACAGGCAAGGAACTGGTCGCTCGTGCCATTCACCAAGCCAGCCACCGCAATGAATTTCCTTTTATTGCGGTGAATTGTGCGGGGTTAACCGAATCACTGGTCGCCAGTCAATTATTTGGCCATAAACGTGGGGCCTTCACAGGCGCCGTATCAGATCAGCAGGGATTGATCGAAGCCGCTGAAGGAGGAACCTTGTTTCTGGATGAAATCGGGGATATTCCGCTCACCGTCCAAACCAGTCTGCTTCGGGTTCTGCAAGAATGGGAAATTACCCGTCTGGGGGAATCTCGGCTTCGGAAAGTGAATGTTCGTGTGCTTGCGGCCACCCATCATAATCTTGCCAATGATGTCAGTGCGGGAACCTTCCGGGCTGACCTGTTGTATCGGATTCGGGTCGGAAGAGTGTTATTGCCTGCGCTGCGGGAACGACGGGAAGATATCCCATTGTTAATCAGCCACTTTCTGAGCCAATATCGGGCCACAACAGGAAGGCCCGTTGAGGCCGTGAGTAATGAAGCGCTCCGGCTGTTGATGGCCTATGCATGGCCTGGAAACGTTCGCGAACTCAAGCATGCCATTGAATTCGCCGTCATTCGATGTCCTCAGACGATTATTCAACCTCAAGATTTACCGCCAGAGGTGCTTAATCAGGACGAAAGTCTTCAAACGGCACCCTCTGAAGACATCACTTCAAGCCATGATGATGATAAGGAGAAGCTTCTCGCTGCATTGAAGCAGACGGGAGGGAACCGTTCAGCTGCCGCAAAGTTGCTTGGGATCGCACGCCTCACGTTGTATCGTCGCATGTCACGCCTCGGAATTCCTGCTCGCCGTAAAACGTCTTCCATGTGAAGTTTTTTGGTGAGACCGTTGCATAATGCATCCTCCAACTCCATAGGCAATTTGCCGTTATCAAGCCTGGGCGAATCAGGGTGAAGGAGATTTCAGAAAGGTCCGGCCTCTAACCCGTCACCCCGGCAGGCCAAGGCATGGCTTTCCATGGACCGGGCCGCAATCACCTGGATGGCGGAACGTCCAAGTTGATAGCCGAGCGCGGCCAAGAAGTCTCTTGTCTGCGTGCTTGCGCGATTTTCACACATTCCTTCTTTTTTCCCTCTATTCCTTTAGAACAGTTACAAATATCCCGCTTCTTCCATCGTAGAGTTAGGTGTCGTTCAGTATCCAAAATAAACAAAAAACACAACTGAATCCATGACAGGCTGACGTGTTACATAATGTATCAACTCATTACACCTTTGTTCATTGTTATGTAACAGTTCAGCACGTTTACTTTATGTCACAAATATTAAACCGTTGAAATTAAAGGTAAGTACTGCCTAAAGACTGTTGGCCTATAAATTGGATAGATATGAATAGGAGTTGAAAGGGTTGTGACTGAATCATATGGATTCTTTTTTGAAGCAGTCAGCAGGGAGGAAGCCATGAATCACAAAATATTGATGTTATTTTTCCTCTTATGGGTACTCCTAGGCATTCCAGAATTTGCTTTGGCTGGTGAGATTACGAAAGAACAGGTCTCTGAATGGAATCTGGAAACCCAGGGTTGGTCCATTCAAGACCATATGGCTGCTGCGTATTCTGAAGAAGAGGAAGTCCAGTCCTTAGAGGACCGCATTCAGCAATTGGATAAACGCATAAGCAAGTTGGATGAAAAGCCATACTTTGATCCGAAGGGGTTTACCAGAAGCTCATTAAAGCTTCTTTCCAGCACATTGGAAGAGCAAGAGAAACTTCTGAATGAAAAGATTGCCTGGCATTATCGGCAGGCCGACCAAGCCAAGCTGAAGGAGTAGTGGAGCTCTCCAGGTAAGAGGGAGCAGGATTGCCGGCCACCGGTATAGTATATGAATAACCCTTCCGTCGATATAGGTCGACTATTCGTCACCGAGCCAGTGTGGGAAATTCCCTTACCGAACTCAAGCATGCCGTTGGGCTCACCGGTTTTGTGGGCTCATTTTAGGGCGCAGGTCTGCCTTTTACGTCGGTTTTTTCCTAATCCTCGCAGGAGTGTTTTCGCTAAGTTTGCCTTTCAGAAACAGGAAAGCCAACTTTCTCAGCCATGGGGTCCAATGCTCGAATTAGGAGCTTAATGAGTTGGCAAAGCAGTGGCAGGACCTTCGCTTTTTTTATCGTTCCACCCGAATACTGCTCATGGCCTGGGTGGCATCTTCTACAGCCGGTTCCAACTTCATATTATCCAGGGCATCCTGGTTATCAAACCAGGTAAAAACTTCCGAAGTCATGACAAGCAAGAGTGTAACACAATGTAACTTAATGGATCACTATTGTAACATTTACATGTTACAATAGTTACATAACTTTATTATATATAAGGTGTTAAAGCGTTGAATTTAAAAGAAAATTTAATATAAATTATGTTGGCATATAAATTGGATAGATATTTGGATAGGTTGTGGGGATGAAAGCAACGTCAACATGAGCAGTGCCAGACCTACGGTGTTTTCAGAACTGATAAATACTGGAAGGAGGAAGTTATGAATAACAAACTATTTATTTCAGCTTTTCTTGTGGGGATCCTTCTAGGACTTCCCCAATTTGTTTTGGCTAATGATAATGGTCATGAACAGAACTCAGCCTGGAGAATGGAGACCCAGGGTTGGTCAATTCAAGATCATATGTCTGCGGCAAAAGATTCAGAAGGGGAAATCCAGTCCCTGGAAAGCCGTGTTCAGGATATTGATAAGCGCATAGCCCATTTTGAGAGCAAGCCACACTTTGATCCGAAGGGGTTTCATAGAAATGCCTTGAAGCACATATCCTCCACCTTAAAAGGAAATACGAATCTTCTGAATGAGAAGATCGCGTGGCATATAAGGCAAGCTGATCAAGCTAAGCTGACGGAGTAGAGGATCCCTGAATGATATAGTTAAAATATTAATAAATGCCTGTTGGTGGTCCATGGAAGGGGGTAGTAGGTTCAGTACCACCCTTCCATGGACAAGAATAAAATATCCCACGAGTTTTCTTGCGCCTGACGTTATGCGTCAGGCTTTTTCTTTTTCTAAGCCTTTTTGATCTCCATGTGGAGCGACAGACCTTTCATCCCTGATACAAAATGAATGAGCCAAATCGCTTCTTCCGCATATGAAGAAGGGCCCTTCCGGGGATCCTTATCCAAAGCAATGCCTATAGCCTATACAAGTTAAAATAAAAGACCAAAGGTATGGAGCTACCTGCGGTAAATTGCTGTGCGATTGAGCACAGGCATCTACGTTCGTTTTCGCTCTATTGCGAAAAATAAAAATGAAGTTTTTTTAATAATGTTTACTTAAATAAACGATTGATTGCGTGACCTGGATGACACCATGGAAGAGGTGGTGGTTTGCCTTATTAACCTATTGAAAAATAACACATATTTTTATGATTATTAGCTCAAGTGACTTGACAATTTTGACAAGGAAAATAGATATTTGTACACCACAACAAAAGCAATTAATGGCTCAGTAATTGCTGCCTTTATAGAAATTTATGCGTAATATTTTTGCCCATGAAAACTGTTTCTGGTTCGAAAGTTTCATTTAAGGTTACGATCCTTGGTACTCATTATTTCAATGTGAGGGCTTCATGATAGTCGATATGAATCACTCAACCGATCACCTTTCCCGTTACTTCTATCAAACCTTGTTGGAAGTCACGAACATCTTAAATTCCCAACGGAATACAGAAGATCTGTGGAAAGCCATTACGGGACACATTAAAAAGGTGATCTCTTGGGAACGCGCGGGTATTACGCTGTATCATTCTGACATAGATGCTTTCCGGTTTTACGCGGTGGAAACGAGTATGCCGTTGGTGAAGTTGAAATGTGATGCCATCATTCCTCGAGAAGGCAGTGCAATGGGATGGGTGTATAATCACCGGCGTCTTCATATACGTCCCCATTTACAACAACATCCCGTGTTTTTAGAAGATGCGTTTTATCACGAAGAGGGTCTGGGAAGAATGATCAATATTCCCATGATAGTTGGGGGTAATTGCATCGGATCTTTGAATATCGGCAGTGTGGAATCCGGGGATCCTGATCCGGAAAATGTCTTATTTTTACGCCAAGTGGCGACTCAAATTGCTTTTGCCATTGATCATGTGCGGGCCTATGAACAGATCAACCACCTGAAGGAACAGCTCACCCGTGAAAATGCCTATCTTCTAGAAGAAATTAAAGTTACGTACGATTTTGGAGCGATGGTTGGAAATAGTCAAAAGTTTAAGAATGTGCTGGACTTGGCCCAAGCCGTTGCCCCAACCACCACCTCGGTTCTCATTATGGGTGAAACGGGAACGGGAAAAGAACTATTGGCGCGATTACTTCATGAGTTGAGCCCACGCAATTTAAAGCCGTTTGTTCGAGTCAATTGTGCGGCGTTGCCTTCAGGTCTGGTGGAAAGTGAGCTCTTCGGCCATGAAAAAGGCGCGTTTACCGGTGCAGAGAATGGAAGACCCGGCAAATTTGAATTAGCCAATGGTGGCACCTTGTTTCTTGATGAAATCGGGGAGATGCCGATTGAAGCGCAGGCAAAACTCCTGAGGGTTTTACAAGATGGTATCGTGGAACGAGTAGGCAGTATCGAGGGGAAAGCCGTCGATGTGCGAATCATTGCCGCCACCAATAGCGATTTAAGCAAGGCGATTGCCGAAGGGCGTTTTCGTTCCGACTTATATTACCGACTGCATGTCTTTCCGATTGTTGTGCCACCTCTCCGGGAACGTCTGCATGATATTCCCCTTCTGGTGCGACATTTCATGGAGAAAAACCGGTTGCAGTTTAGACGAAACTGTCAGGAAATCGATGATCGTTCAATGGAAATGCTGGTTCAGTATCCATGGCCGGGTAACGTACGGGAACTGAAAAATGTGATTGAACGAGCCATGATTCTTTGCCAATCGTCCGTCATGCATGTGGAGGATTCTTTGTTGCAGTCACCGGCAAACGACATGGATGCCATGCCGCCCACTCAATTGAAAGACGTGGAGCGCACTCGAATACTACAAGCTTTAGCTGCGTGTGAATGGAGAATTGATGGACCATTAGGGGCGGCCAAGCATCTGGGATTACATCCCAGCACCCTGAGAAGCCGATTGAAAAAATTCGGGATTAAGCGGCATTCTGATTAAGACACTCAATAGTGGGCTGTGTGATCGAGATGAGAAGCCGGTTAGTCCGGAGGTAACAATTTGAAATAGGCCGTGCGCCCGTCTTTGTCCTCCCAATCGAAACCTACCTCGACTGACTTGTGAACATACGAACGGCTAAGATCAGGATCTTTGTGCCGTCCCCCTGCTTCACTGATATGCTTTCTTGCCATCATGCTATTAACAGGTCATCCCAACAGGAGGATTATTCAGGGAGGAAACCCACGTAAACGGTTTTCCTTCCACAGCTCCAGAGGGTTCCGGATGCGACAAAAGGCCATACAGAATCTACGCAGTTTTTCCGGTCAATGCTGCAATCTGTTTTATTGGCATATATATGACTGTTCAGTCGGAAGTCCGGGTAGTTTCTATCCTCAACGGTTTAACGAGCCAATCCAATCTTCATGAAATTTTCAATAGCCCACAAATTCTTCAGAGCGAATATTGGTCTTTGGAATGTCGATAGACTCAAGCATCTTTCGTAATCCACCAACCATTCCAGGGGGTCCCACAACATAATACAGAGCCGCTTTTACCTCTTTGACATATTTTCGAAGCATGACATGGTCTATCCGGCCGGTTTCACCTTCCCAGGTTTCCGTGCCTCCGTTTGGGCTCGTCATCGTTCCAATACACGTAAAATGCGTATGCTTTTGTTGGAGGGTTTGCAGTTCATCAAGAAAAGCGGCATCTTCGGGATGCCGATTTGAATACAAAAGAATGAATTGATGTGAGAATTTGTGATGAGCGGTTTCGACCAGCATACTTCGGAACGGTGTAATCCCGACTCCTCCTGCGAGAAGAACCACCGTTCGGGAATCGTCAGACGGTAGCGTGAATTGTCCGAATGGACCTTCAAGGTCAATTGTCGTTCCAAGAGGCATTTCTGCCAACATGCGTTTAAAGGGGGTGTCCCGAAGACGGGTGGCGACCATGAGCTGTTGTTCGGAAGGAGCGCTGGCAAGGGTCAGGGCCCGTGTTTGGCCTTCTGGATCGGATGTGGAAAGATTTGGTAATGACAGATCGATAAACTGCCCAGCTGTAAAGGTGAATCCAGCCGGTCGATCAAAATAGAACGACATTGTACCCTTGGCGATTTCCTGACGCTTTCTCAATGCCACGTGATAACTGGAAGGCTTGGTGAGTTTTCCCATTGAGATCGCTTCTTGATGGTGACATACGTTATGAGGTGACTCCGAACTCATATTATCCTAGCGTTTTGATACGGGGTTGAGTCAATTGTTGGCTCATGGTTTTCATTTTCCGATTAAAACGAATCCATTTTTCTTCACGACTTAAACATAAAATAATCGTACTGCCTTCTCAGATTTCGATTAAGTTCAAGCACATTTCTCTTATTAGACAGGTCATTTGGTTCTATGCTTGAATCTGTCGCAAGAAAGGATTGAAGGACTGTGGAACGAATTGAGAGAAATTACCGGGCCCTACTAAACGTCGCGATTGTGCTTAATTCACAACGGGATACCAATAGTCTCTGGCAGGCCATTATCGAGCAGATTGAACAGGTCATGCCCTGGGCCCGGGTCAGTGTGACTTTATATGACCGTAAGTCTGATGGGTTTCAATTTTACGTTGTGACGACTCATTTAGCGAGGGTGGTGGTCCAAGGTGATACCGTGATACCGCGTGTTGGGAGTGCAATGGGGTGGGTATATGATCACAAGACATTACATGTCCGTCCTGATCTCAAACACGAGCAGGTCTTTCTGGAAGATCAATGGTATGTGGAAGAAGGGCTAGGACGCATGATTAACCTTCCGCTGCTGGTCAGAGGAAAGTGTGTGGGGGTGTTGAACCTTGGGAGCGTTGATGCGGGAAACCCGGATCCAGATGCGATTGAGTTTTTATCCCAAGTGGCAATGCAAATTGCCTATGCAATTGATCATGTACAGGCCTATGAGGAAATTAATCTGCTGCGTCAGCAGTTGGCACGAGAAAACATCTATCTGGTCGAGGAACTCAAGCTGACAAAACACTTCGGGGCCATGGTAGGACGAAGTCAGGTTTTTCAGCATGTATTGGTACTTGCCCGCGAGGTCGCTCCTACGACGGCGACTGTCCTGATCACGGGGGAAACGGGAACCGGGAAGGAACTCCTCGCCCAAGCCATTCATGATTGGAGCATGCGAGCGAACAAACCGTTCATTAGGGTCAATTGTGCGGCTCTTCCGGCAGGATTAGTCGAAAGCGAATTATTTGGTCACGAAAAAGGAGCGTTTACTGGAGCCGATTCCAGGCGTGAGGGGCGTTTTGAGTTAGCCCATGGCGGGACCTTGTTGTTAGACGAAATCGGGGAAATTCCTATGGAGACCCAAGCGAAATTATTACGAGTAATCCAGGACGGGATGGTTGATCGTGTGGGTGGGAAACAGTCTATCCCGGTGGATATTCGGTTGATGGCCTCAACAAATGCCGATCTGCCATCAGCCATTGAACAAGGTCGGTTTCGTGCTGACCTTTTCTATCGACTTCATGTGTTTCCGATTACCATCCCTCCCCTCCGTGCCCGGCCGGAAGATGTTCCGGAACTCGCACAGCATTTTCTGGAGCACTATGCTATGAAACTCAAACGGCCCTGCGAAACCATTGAACCGGATTCTCTGCAGCGGCTTATCCGGTATTCCTGGCCGGGCAATATTCGAGAACTGGAAAATGTTATTGAACGGGCGGTGATTCTCTCACACCAAAAGATTCTGCGTATCGATGAACGGCTTTTGATTCTTCAGAATGCCTCGCATGAATCAAAGGCTCCAGCTGGTTTAGTTGATTTTGAACGGCAACATATTCTTCAGACGCTGGCCTCCAGCAATTGGCAAATTGAGGGAGAGGGTGGCGCGGCGGAACAACTTGGATTGGCACCTAGCACGCTCAGGAGCCGGATCAAAAAATTAGGGCTTCAACGCCCGACTCGACCGTAAAGTGTTCAACTTCACCATCTTTCTTTCTACCTGGTCTCACTCTTTTCTCTGACATCCCAGATGCTGAAACCACGGTGGGTGGTGGTATGAGCCACCAGACCACCACGATCTCTCACGGGATTTCACTACCAGTTCGTTAACCTGCGTCCTTGTCAACGGCGTCTACCGCATTTTCAATGGTCTCTCGTCTCAGTCCATCTCGATCCAACTGTGGCTTGGTGTATGCATACCAAAAATGGAGCCAGTTACGTTTTATCAATTCGGCAAAGAAATTTGGGTCATGAGTTCAGGTTTCATGCGCGATCCTGAGGCGGGAGCAGTAGGTCATGATTTTGGTAGGGGTGCGCTGCTCGGGGGGAAATCCCAGTTCATGAGTAATGAGTGCTCATGAAATTCTATCTTGACACGGTGAGTCTCACAGAGATTCAGGAGATTGGCAGGCTGGGGGTTCTGGATGGAATAGCCATGAACGCCACGTCGGTTACTGAGCAGGGGCTGAATTTCTATCAAGGAATTCGAGAAATCTGTCGTTATGTGGATAGTCCGATCAGTGTCGGCGTGTTGAGTATTGAAGAGGAGGCCATCGTCAAGGAAAGCAAAGAATTATCGAAAATCCACAAAAATGTCCTGGTGAAGTGTCCTTTGACGCCTGCCGGTCTCAAGGCGACTAGGCGGTTGACAGCCGAAGGCATCCGGGTGAATGTGTCTTTGTGTTTTTCCCTCACCCAAGCCTTAATTGCCGCCAAAGCCGGTGCCTGGTGTGTGTCCATTTGCCTTGATCGCACCGGGGACAAGCAATCCAAGGGAGACGATATCATTCGAAACATTGTCACCGTCTTTCGAAACTATGGTCTCTCCACCCAGGTGCTTCTTCCCGGTATCCGTTCTCCTCATGATGTGCTTGAGGCAGCATTAGCGGGAGGGCATATTTGTACGATGCGATTCCCCATGTTTCAGCAACTTTTCGATCCTGCGGTGAAAGTGTCCTTTATGACCACATCCTCCGATCCGGATTGTGCTCTTCAGAACCCCCGACCTTCCGAAGCGTGATCAGGCTTTCGGATATCGTATCTTTCTTCCTCATGCTCCTAGTTTTTCCCCCTTTTGTACTCCCTATATTTTCTTGAGTCCAGCCACGTAAAGCGGTGGTTGGCCACCACCTTCCACCACGTTCTTTCGTGGGTGAGTGATTCGTCTGCGGAGGTTATCCCAGAGAAACAACAATGGAAACTTTAGGATTACAAGGGATTGTCCTAGGACACTGAATTATTTTGATTGGGCATGGCCCATGCAAAGCATTCAACAACATATAGGAACGACCGGAATGAAATCAGTTGCACCCAGAATTCGGCAATGTCAGAAAAACTTGTGAGATAAATTTACCAGACAAAATTTTTATGGATGTCAGATGCGTCCAATGATTTTGGGGGGAGAGAAATGAGTGGAATGCGTGGAGGAATGAAACTTAAAAAGAATGCCGCAGTTTTACTGGTCAGCATGATTGCGGGAATGTTGCTGCTGCCGATCGGTATAGCGATGCCGATCCTTTTTGGAAATGGTGAAGCCATCGCTTCGGGAGGAGGGCAAAGTCCCCAGCCTGCTCAGGAGGTTGTCGAGGGTGAGGAAGGCGCAGCGCCGGTCGAAATGGCACGGGATATTTATTACAAGACCGAGGGCGTAGTGTCCAGTGGGACGGCGCCACTCACAGCTGACAATACTCACGATTATCCGCGCTATGGGAATTTTGAAAGTCGAGTGCTGATTTGGGTTGCGAACCAGCAGCATTTGTATTACGGCAGTTTTGTCTTGGCGGTTCCCATCTTCTGCATGGTGATTGAGTTCATCGGCATGGTGACAAAGGATAAGGCCATGGCGAAGAAATACGACCAGCTGGCCTATGATTTTATCAGAATCAGTCTGACGGCATATTCGTTGACCGCGATCCTTGGGGGCATTCTCCTTTTCACCTTTCTCACGCTTTATCCCACATTCTTCAGTTACCTCTCTGGAATTTTCCGTCCTGTCATGCACATCTACGCTCTGCTCTTCGTCGCCGAAAGCGGAACGCTGTATATCTACTACTATGGATGGGACAGGATGAGAGAAGGAGTCCTGAAATGGGTGCATCTCAGTATCGCGGTGGTCTTGAATGTCATTGGAACCGTGCTGATGTTTTTAGCGAATTCGTGGATCGCCTTTATGATGTCACCGGCAGGGGTGGATGAACAAGGACGATATCTTGGGAATATCTGGCATGCGATTCATAGCGCGTTGTGGAATCCGCTAAATGTTCATCGAATTTTAGGAAATATGGCATTCGGAGGCAGCGTCGTTGCCGCCTACGCGGCCTATCGTTTTTTATCCGCTAAAACCGATGAGGAGCGTGCCCATTACGACTGGATGGGATATGTCGCAATGTTTATCGCAGTTATTTTCCTCATTCCATTGCCGTTTGCGGGATATTGGCTCATGCGGGAGGTGTATGCCTATCGACAGCAAATGGGAATTACCCTGATGGGAGGCCTCCTCGCTTGGTTGTTTATTATTCAGGCCACCATGATCGGTGCTCTCTTTTTGAGTACGAGTTATTACTTGTGGCAATGCTTTGGCCGGATGCCGGGTGCGGAACGATTTCAACGATACATTAAATATCTGGTGTTTATTGCGGTCGTGGGATTACTAGTATTTATCACGCCCCATACCATCGTGATGACCCCGGCTGAGTTGAAAGCCATGGGAGGTCAACAGCATCCCGTCTTAGGAAACTATGGGGTCATGTCCGCCAAAAATGGCGGAATCAATATGCTTATCATTGTGACGATTGTGAGTTTCATTTGGTATCAGCGAGGCAATTTGATTCCGGCAGTGAAATGGAAACAGTTCGGCAATATTTTTATGACCTGTTTTTTCGTGGTCGGCAGTCTCAATATTATTTGGTTAGCCATCTATGGATATTTCATTCCGGCGAACGTGCGGATTGGGCTATCGGTGCCCCAGGTGGCCACCACCATGTCGTGCCTTTTGTTAATGATGCCGATGAATCTGGCCATGCTGAAAAATGCCAAGATGGCGGGCCCCATTCAATGGGGCAAAATGCCGGCCAGATCACAATATGCCCTGATCGCTCTGGCCACGGAATTTACCTGGATGATGGCATTGATGGGATACATCCGTTCATCAGTCCGTCTCTTCTGGCATGTCAATGAGGTGATGCGGGATAACTCGCCCTGGGCCTATACCCATACCATCGGGTTTGCCGCGAATATGATCTCCTTCAACGTTCTGCTGTTCTGGTCGACCATTCTATTCGTGTTCTGGCTGGCGGCATTTGCCGGTAAAAAATCGCCGGTACCGGAAATGCCGAAGGTGCCGGAGTCACAGGCTGTGCCGCAGTTCACACCTCAACCGGCCAGTCGCTCCTGATGGGTTTTATGGGGGAGCTATGGAGGGATGAATGAATGATGCATTCATAAAACCAGCGTCAGATCTGGCTTGCAAGGCGCGTTCACGCATTCAAGGTGAGGCGCATACACGGACTGATTGAACGGTGAAGGAGAGCGAGATGATGGAATTTTGGGTTGCAAATCCTCTGATTGAAATGATTTTCGGGATAGTCAGCTTCGTGGGAGTCTTACTGTTGGGATGGGCAAACCTCATGGTCGATCCCCCGAAAACCGCGGTGGCCATACCTGCCGAAATGAATGTCTGGGAAAGACATCGGTTGAGGCAGTCTCAAAGAAAGGAGGAATAAAGGGTTTGTGTCGTGACCTGGAACAGTCAATCTTTGTATGGAGGAGCGTTTGATGTTGGTAACAAAAAGACAATTTTTAAAAATTACAGCAGGCACTGTGGCTGCAGTGGCGTTGGCGGATAATGCGCTGGCGTTGACCGCATTGCAACCGGTTGTGGAGGTGGGCAATCCATTGGGTGAATACCCGGATCGCTCCTGGGAGAGGGTCTATCACGATCAATACCGGTATGACAGTTCCTTTACCTGGTGCTGTTCCCCGAATGACACGCATGCCTGTCGTATTCGTGCGTTTGTCCGGAACGGGGTTGTGATGCGCGTAGAGCAAAACTACGATCATCAAACCTATGAGGATATGTACGGGAATCGGGGCACGTTTGCCCATAATCCCCGGATGTGTTTGAAGGGGTATACCTACCATCGCCGGGTGTATGGTCCATACCGTCTAAAGGGGCCCTTGATGCGGCGCGGCTGGAAAGCCTGGATGGATGACGGAAGTCCTGAATTAGACCCAACGGTCATGACGAAATATAAATTCAATGCACGCTATTTGGATGATATGTTGCGGGTCTCCTGGGATACCGCGTTTACCTATTTGGCCAAGGCCATGATCGTGATCGCCAACCGGTATAGCGGCGAGGCCGGTGCGAGGCGATTACGGGAACAAGGGTATCCTCCGGAAATGATCGAGATGATGAAGGGCTCAGGGGTCCGGAGCATGAAATTCCGTGCCGGTATGCCCGTGTTAGGTGTCATAGGCAAAATGGGCATTACCCGGATGAACGGTGGATGTGGAGCTCTGTTGGATAGTTGGGTGAGAAAGGTTGGACCGGATAATGCCCAGGGTGGGCGGTATTTTAATAATTTGACCTGGCACGGTGATCAGGATCCTTCGCAACCATTCTGGTCCGGAGCGCAAGCCATCGATTGTGATCTTTCTGATATGCGATTCAGCAAGATGAATACAAGTTGGGGCAAAAATTTCGTCGAAAACAAAATGCCGGAAGCCCATTGGAAACTGGAGTCTATTGAACGGGGTGGTCGAGTGGTGGTCATTACCCCGGAATACAATCCCACGGCTCAACGGGCCGACTATTGGATGCCGGTCCGCCCCGAGACAGATGGAGCCTTATTTCTCGGGGCCTGCAAAATTATTTTAGACGATGGTCTTCAGGACAGTGATTTCATTCGTTCCAGTACGGATTTCCCCTTGTTGGTTCGCACGGATACCCTCCAATATTTGGATCCGCGCGATGTCATTAAAGATTATGCCTTCCCGGATTTCTCCAAAACTTATTCGGGCAAAGTGCAAGGGCTTTCACCTTCGCAGATCGCTCGTCTTGGAGGATTTATGGTGTGGGATCTGAATCAGGACAAGGCGGTCCCGCTTCATCGAGAGCTGGTGGGTTGGCATTTTAAGAATAGCGGCCTCGATCCGGCGTTGACGGGAACGTTCAGGGTGAAATTGCTGAATGGGAGGGACGCAGATGTGATGCCCCTTTTCCAGATGTATCAGGTCCATCTTCAGGATTACGATCTGGATACTGTCCACCAAATCAATCGATGTCCGAAAGACCTTATTGTCCGATGGGCTCGAGATAACGGGACCATTAAACCGGCCGCCATTCATAATGGGGAAGGTGTCTGCCATTATTTTCATATGACGTCCATGGGACGTGCGGCCGCTATGGTGATGACCCTGACCGGAAACATGGGAAAATTTGGTACGGGATGTCATACATGGTCAGGAAATTATAAGGTTGGTGTTTGGGCGGCCACGCCATGGTCAGGAGAAGGCATTGGGATCCACACCGGGGAAAATCCGTTCAAGATCACAACAGATCCGAATGCCCATGGGAAAGAGATTAATTACCGTCCGTACTATTACGGCGAAGAGACGACGTACTGGAACCACGGCGATACGGCGTTGATTGTGAATACACCCAAGTATGGCCGACGGGTGTTTACCGGCAAGACGCATATGCCGACGCCGAGTAAGCTCCGATGGGTGGCGAATGTCAATATCCTCAATAATTCCAAACACCATTATGACATGGTCAAGAATGTGGATCCCCACATCGAAACGATTGTGACTCAGGACATTGAAATGACATCCGATGTGAATCACGCCGATGTGTCATTTGCGGTGAACGGGTGGATGGAGTTTACCTATCCTGAAATGACCGCCACAGTTTCCAATCCCTGGATGCAGGTATGGAAAGGTGGCATCCGGCCGTTGTATGACACGCGGAACGATTTGGATACGGTGGCGGGCGTCGCGGCCAAACTCACCGAAATGACCGGTGATGGCCGGTTCCGCGATTACTTCAAATTTGTCTATGACAATCGTGTGGACGTGTATGTTCAACGATTGTTGGATGCCGGTAGCACCTCCTACGGGTATTCGGCGGACACGATGTTGAAATCGGAAAAGGGCTGGATGGTCATGACCCGGACCTATCCTCGTATTCCATTGTGGGAAGAGGTGAACGAATCAAAGCCGATGTGGACCCGTAGCGGCCGATTGGAGACGTATCGCGTGGAGCCTGAGGCTATTGAATATGGGGAAAACTTCATCTCGCACCGGGAGGGAACGGAAGCGACACCCTATCTGCCGAATGCGATCATGTCATCCAATCCGTATATCCGGCCGGATGACTATGGAATTCCGATCACGGCCCAACATCATGACGACAAAACCGTTCGGAACATCAAGTTGCCATGGGCGGAAATTAAACGATACGCCAATCCCCTCTGGGAGAAGGGGTATCAGTTCTACTGCGTGACGCCGAAGACCCGGCATCGGGTCCATAGCCAATGGTCGGTGAATGACTGGGTGCAGATGTATGAGTCCAACTTTGGCGATGCCTATCGGATGGATAAGCGGACACCGGGGGTGGGTGAACATCAAATCCATATCAACCCATCAGCGGCCAAAGATCGCGGCATCAACGACGGGGACTATGTCTACGTCGATGGGAACCCGGTGGACCGGCCGTATCGTGGCTGGAAGCCCAGCGACCCCTATTACAAGGTGGCGCGATTGATGATCCGGGCGAAGTACAACCCGGCCTTCCCGTACCATGTCACGATGGCCAAGCATGCGCCATATGTGTCGACGGCGAAGTCGGTGAAGGGGCATGAAACCCGGCCGGATGGACGGGCGATTGCGCTGGACACTGGCTATCAATCGAACTTCCGGTATGGGGCGCAACAGTCCTTTACCCGCAGTTGGTTGATGCCGATGCACCAATTGGACTCATTGCCAGGGAAAATGGCGAATAAATGGAAATTCAAATGGGGCTTTGAAATCGATCATCATGCGGTCAACACGGTGCCGAAGGAATGTCTCATCCGGATCACGAAAGCGGAGGATGGCGGTATCGGCGGACGCGGGCCGTGGGAACCGGTCCGGACCGGGTTTACGCCAGGTCAGGAGAATGAGTTCATGATCAAATGGCTGAAGGGTGATCATATTAAGATCAAAGTGTAGGTGAGTTGGAGGCTGGGGATATTTTTTCTATATTGACGTCTAGAAAGAAATATGATGAATACCTCCCCCCAGCCTCCTTCTTTTTATAGTGATCGTTGGAACTAAAAAAAATTCTTGTAAGCCTTTTATCATGAAAACTGTTGGGGGAAGCAAGATGAAACAGGTAATAGGACCCGTCGGTGAGCAAACCCTATGTTTTTGTGGTGGATGATGATGAGGTGATTCGCTCAAACATTGCGAAAAAACTTTCTCGATTGCATTGCACGGTACGTGTCTTTGATTCGGGAGAGGCCTTGATGGAATTTTTGAGAGATCATAGGGATGAACCTGATGTGATCTTGGTGGATTATAAAATGGGTGGGATGAATGGGGTGGAAACCCTGCATGCCGTTCGAAAATTTTCTTCTGTTCCAGCCATTATCTTTACCGCGTATGAAGGTTGGATAGATCCGCAGGAATTGAAAGAAATTGGGAATTGTGAGGTCATGATCAAAACCGTAGATCTTCACAATCTCAGTCATATGGTGAACGGGGTCATGGCCTTAAGGAATTTACGAAAAATTGATTGTTAGGTTAATACCGGGGGGATGCCAACCTGAGGGTTGGCCGACGCGGCCGGGACAGCCCCGAAATTTTCACCGAAACGGAGGACGACAATGCCTGAAGTGTATAACTGGCAGTTAGGACGAAAGATGCTGTATCCGTATGAGGAGCGGCATCCGAAATGGCAGTTCGCGTTTGTCTTTAACATCAACCGGTGTTTGGCGTGTCAAACCTGCTCGATGGCGGACAAATCGACGTGGCTGTTCAGCAAAGGGCAGGAATACATGTGGTGGAACAACGTGGAAACGAAGCCATACGGGGGCTATCCGCAGTTCTACGATGTGAAGATCACGCAGTTGATTGAGCAGGTCAATCCGGGCGGGCAGGTGTGGAATGTGCGGGTGGGCCGCAAACACCATGCGCCGTACGGGGTGTTTGAAGGGATGACGATCTTTGATGCGGGGGCCAAGATCGGGCAGGCGGCCATTGGCTACATCCCGACCGACCAGGAATGGCGGTTTGTGAATATTTATGAAGATACGGCCACCTCGATGCGGGCGATCGTGGAAGGGGTGGATAAGACGGGGTTCACGAAAGAAGAGCCGTGGAAAATGCAAGGCAGCAGCTTGCCGGAGCATGAGACGTACTTCTTCTATCTGCAACGCATCTGTAACCACTGTACATATCCGGGGTGTCTGGCGGCGTGTCCGCGGAAGGCCATCTACAAGCGGCCGGAAGACGGGATTGTGTTGATCGACCAGAACCGGTGCCGGGGGTACAAGAAGTGTGTGGAGCAATGCCCCTATAAGAAGCCGATGTACCGGGGCACGACGCGGGTGAGTGAGAAGTGTATAGCGTGCTATCCGCGGGTGGAAGGCAAAGACCCCTTAACGGGGGGCGAGCCGATGGAGACGCGGTGTATGGCGGCGTGCGTGGGCAAAATCCGGCTGCAAGGGTTGGTGAAGGTGGGCGATGACGGGCTCTGGTCGGAAGATCGCTGGAATCCGTTGTACTATACCATCCGGGTGGAACAAGTGGCGTTGCCGTTGTATCCGCAATGGGGCACGGAACCCAACGGGTTTTACATTCCGCCGCGGCAGGCGCCGCGGGGCTACATCCGGCAGATGTTCGGGCCGGGGGTAGATAATGCGATTGAGAAGTATCTGGTGCCGAGCCGGGAGTTGTTGGCGGTGCTGCAGTTGTGGCGGGCAAGCCAACAGATCATCTTCCGGTATGACGTGATTCCGGGGCCGAAAGTGTTTGAAACCCAAATCCATGGGCGGAAGTTTGAGATGTACAACGACACGGTGTTGGGGTTCAACAAATCGGGCAAGGAAGCGGTGCGGCAGCAAGTGGAAGAGCCGATTTACATCCGCCCGGCGGAGCGGGTGAACTGGCTGTAAGTTCCATGGTTATACATGCAGTGCGAGACAACCGGAATTATTAATTTTCGGTGAGGCTGGAGGCCGGCTGGCGACGTAAAATGAGTGTCAGGGAAAAATCGCCACCCGGTCTCTCCCCTGTTCAGGGGAAAAGCCGGAAAGGGAGGATGTTATGAATTGTCGGCGTTGTACTGGTCTCATGCATTGGCTAAATATGGTAGATCATCTTAATGATTCAGGACAGTTATGGTCCATGGCTTGGCAATGCTTTAACTGTGGAGAAATTGTCGATCCTTTGATTTTACAAAACCGGGGGAACGAACCCAGGCCCAAGGTGGGAAAGGCCCGCCTAAAAACGTTTTCACCATCCAGGCAGATCATGCGGGAAAATGGTCAAACCATAGAAGCCTAACAAAGAACCGCAAGTCCATTGCTGGGAGAGCACAAAGGGGTGAATACGTTTCACCTCCTTGTGCTCTTCCTCGTTGAAAACCATACAAAACTGAAAATGCGACCGGCAATTTCATTCATATCGTGGAACGGGTGCCTGTGCAGGTCGCTTTTGTGAAAGAAGAAATCCTGGCGCACCCCGTCCGTCCGGGATTGTCGACCAAATCCTATATTGATGTGAGCGAGGCGGGACGCCCTCTGGAAGTTTCACTGGCAGAGCTTCCACTCAGGAATATGAGACGAACATCTATGCCGATGAACTTACCGATGCAGAATCCCTGGCACAAGAGATCATCATGAAGAACCTTGTTTTGAAACGCGATCGGCCCGAACCGGCAAAGGGGGTAGAGTCGTGTCGGTTTAAAACCTAGGTATTGGGACGCAGTGATCATGTCAGCGTATGTCATTACCTGCGATTACAGGGGGAAGATAAAGGCGTTCCTCCAGCATCCACAATCTTTCCGGTATATGTGGTGAAGGGTTAAAACAACCTAATCCAGCGCCTGCCTATTGAAGGCCTTTGTTCTGTCCTCGCCGGTCAACCGGACGAACGTTGTTCCTCACCCTGAAATTCCTTTCTTCATTCTTAAAAAATCCTCAATCAAGTCAGCTCGTTAATCGTTGAGCATTGCAGCAAAAATGCTTCCCACGAAAGGCGGTGGTGGAATCGTGGTGGACGGCAGCGATATTTCGTGGCATTCCAACGGATTGAATTTTATTTGCCAAAAGAGGCCACGAAAATAAGGCCAATTTGTAGACAGTGGATGAAGCGTTTGGCGGCTCGCTATTTGCTTGTCGGAAAGGAACGAAACAGTAGTGTCAAGAATCAAAGAGGAAATGCATTAGAGAAGAGAATGTTATCGCTATAGAAAGGGGTTCATATTCCCGGAGACGTTAATAACCTACAGGGTCATGATCGATTTTTTATGAGGAGGGGATGTTTTATGTTGTCAGGGAAGAAGGTGTATGACGCAGTGAAAGGCGTTGTCGCGTGTATAGGGATAGTGCTCATGATGAGTGCCATAGGATATGCGGGAGAGAAGATTCAGGATGAAACGGATACCCATGCTGGTCGAAACGTGGCGGCAGCGTCGGGAAGGACGAATCATTGGGTAGAGAGGTTGAAAGGGCAGACGATTGTAGAGGACTCGATGGAGGGGAATCCTGATCGTACGCTGAACGTGGATCGGCAGCATGAACGGTTAATGTCGAAAATGGGACATCAAATGCAGGCCGATTTGAAGTTGATGGAGGGTAGCGGGGCCTATGACACCGCCACGATGCTCCATCAATACGGAGCCGGCCCGGCAGACTATCTTCTGGCTTCGGACAATGAAATTGAACCCGTCTCGGGTCAGCCTGGACTGTGTCCGGCCGGTGTGCCCGAAAAGCACTACGATATTTCGGCCATCGACGTGGAAATCACGTTGAATAGATGGCTCGACTACTATGTCGGCTACATGTATGTCCTCACCGAAAATCTCGAGAAGGTGAGGGAGGAAGAGGCGGCTAATGCCGCGGCCCGTGAGAAGGAGGGGTATGACCCCGGCGCGGTTGAGACCGGTTTGCAGAATAACTGGATTCAGCCATTGGTGATCCGGGGCAATCAGGGTGATTGCGTGAGGTTCACTCTCCGCAATCAGTTGATAACCGGAGAAGGGGTGAGTTTGCAGATCGGGGGCTCAAGTATGATGGTGAGTACAACCGGCCAACCGGCGACAACCACGAACCCCGATGCGATCGCGATGGAAGGCCAAAGCGTCGACATGGAGTGGTACATTCCACCGACGATGCAAGAAGGCGGACGGCAGTTTCATAGTTACAGCAATGATCGTGAGTTGACGGTGATGGGCCTGATGGGCACCTTTGTGGTGGAACCAAAGGGTTCGACGTATCTGGATCCGCTTGGCGCAGGGGAACCGACACCGATGACCAGTGGTTGGCAGGCGATCATCAAAAACGGCACCGGTCCGGATTTTCGCGAGTTCGTACTCATTTATCATGAAGTCGGCGATGAAGCCTTTCGCCCGGTCAATAAGCATGGTGACTTTATTCCGCAGCGGGATCCGGTCACTGACGTCTACCGGCCTGTCGCGCGGGCGTTGAACTACCGGAGCGAACCGTTTGGTGTGGACAACATGCAAACGCAGCATGAGTATTTCGGATTTGAGGACGAGTCAATGGCCTACAGCGCCTATACCTTCGGTGATCCGGCCACCACTGTGCCGCGCAGTTATTTGGGCGATCCGGCGAAGTTCCGGCTGGTGCATGGGGGATCGGAGGTTTTCCATTCCCATCATCCCCATGGCGGGTCAATTCGCTGGCCCAGGAGTCCCCGTGCGATCGACGAAATGCCCCTGTGGCACACCGCAAAAAACGGACCGGTGAAGTATCCCGTCGTCCGAACAAAGACGGACCGTGTCGACGTGGAGGTGATCGGGCCGTCCGAGGCCGTTGACCTGGAAACGGAATGTGGATCGGGACTCTGCCAGCAATTGGCCGGGGATTTTCTGTTTCACTGTCACGTGGCGCATCATTATATCGCCGGGATGTGGGGCTATTGGCGGGTTTACAATACCATCCAGCAGGGAGAAGTTCACAACGATACGATGCCGGACCTCCGCGAATTGCCGGACCGCAAGGGACGGATCAAGGCCGGTGTCACATCGGACCAGCTGATCGACAAGAAAGTGGATTGGTTCGGCAAAGAGTTTAAAATTATCGAGAAGGGGACAACGGATTGGAAAGCCAATCCGGCTGTCGTCACGGTGAAGGACTGGGTGGAAATGCAGTTGCCGCCTCAAGGCAAGCCCGGGCACAAAGATGATGAGAGAGAACAGATCCTCTCCTATGATGCGACGGTGTTGGACTGGATTTGGAACGGAAATCGGGCGATGACCGAACGGGAAAACACGATCCCCAATCCACGATACCAATCTCCGGCTCCCGGCGAACGCTTGCCGATTCTGTTCGAGCCCACCACCGGCAAGATCGCCTGGCCCCACTTGAGGCCGCATTTTGGAAAGCGGGTTCCATTCTCTCAAAATCACAATCCTTCTCCATGGCTCGAAATGATCCATTTAGATGATGATGGTCAGATGAGTTCCTATCCGGCAAAGCCCGGAGAAAACGGACGGTGGAGTCTGTGCCCAGCCAATGCCGGCTCCAAAAAGTTTAACGTGCATTTCATTAAGACCCCCATGATGGTGGCAGATAAACAAGGGGATGAACCGGCAATCATCGATCCGGATGGGACGATTTATGTTCTTCATGAAGAGGAGGAAGAGGTTCGAAAAAATAATGATAAAAGACATCCGTTGGTCGTGAGGTCTAACGTGTACGACTGTATTGACTGGATGCTGACAAGCGAATGGGTTGATGACGACAATTTCAACATGCATGCGTCGAAGATCAACACCCATTGGCATTTTATGCAGTTCGACAATCAATCGTCGGATGGGGTGATTACCGGCTTTTCGTATGAACAATCCGTGCGACCCTTTACAATGATGGAGAAGACGACTGACAAGGGCCTGCCACTGCCGATGAATACGGTCTTCACGCAGCCGGGCAAGAAGGGTGATATGACCATTACGGTAAAAAATGCCGCGCAGTATCATCCGAAGACCGAGATTCTGATCGGTGCCGATAACGTGAAAGACAATGAGATCGGGCGCATTAAAGCCATAGATGGGAATCAAATAATTCTGTATCGGCCGTTAGAGCATGATCATCCGGTGGATGACATCGTTACCGTGGAATTCGTAAGGCAACGATTCTGGGCGGATGCGGATGTGGGCACCGTGTTTTGGCATGACCATGCGGTCGGCCGTGTCACTTGGGGACACGGAGGGTTCGGGACGATGATTGTTGAACCCTGGGGCTCGACCTATCACGATCCCAAAACGGGCGAACCGATCCGAAGTGGACCGGTCGCGGATATCCATACGGTTGAACCGGTAGGGTATGGAGTGAACGGGAGCTTCCGTGAACTGATGGTGCAGTTGAACGACAGTGTGCCGCATTCCGTCAACATCGTCACCGCAGGTAATCCTCCGGGCCAGCCGATTGAGGTCGCGCTGGAAGCGGGAAAGACGATCTCATTTCCCATGCCTGAACATATTCCCATGACACCGATGCCGTTCCTCAACGGGGGAACGCACACCACGGGTGGCAGTTTTAACTTCCGGGCCGAACCGATCGCGGCTAGACTCAAGGCAAATCCGGATTTCTCGAACATTTTTAATAGCCATGTTCATGGGGATCCCTATACGCCAATGGTCAGGGCGTATCTCGGTGATACAGTCGTGTTCCGGCTTTTGGAGACCATGACAAACGAATCAATGGTGTGGACGTTGTCGGGGCATACCTTTCTGACCGAACGGTATGCCGGTGATGCCAACCGGAAAAATTCCATCCACATTGGTATCGCAGAGCGATACGATCTCGTGGTTCCGCAGGCAGGCGGGCCTAGGCTCCAGCCTGGTGACTACATCCATTTTAACGGACGATCTTCAAAGTTCTCGGAAGGAGCCTGGGGTATTCTGCGGGTATTGGATAAGGAGGTGCCTGATCTTCAAAAGCTGCCGGCCGGGTATTCCGGTCGTAATGAAATTCCAGATCCTGGTCCGGTCTGTCCTGCCGAAGCACCGGTCAAATCATTTAATGTTGTGGCGATGGATTTTCCTTCCATGAATTTCAACACGAAGGCACCCGAAGCCGTAGAGGTCGATTTCGAACGGAACATTCTGCTCCAGAATCCGGAGGGAAAAATCTATGTGCTCGAAGAAGATGTCGAAAAGACGGCCAGTGGAATTCAACCGATGCCGCTGACTCTGAGAGCCAATGTAGGTGACTGTCTCAAGATTCACCTGACGAATCACATGAAGGAAAGCCGCGCCTCGTTCTCCGCGCTTTCCCTCGCCTTCGATCCAAAGGATTCGTTGGGGGCCAACGTCGGGCAGAATCCAGGTGATCAAACGGTTGCGCCTGGAGAAAGCCGGACGTACACCTATTATGCCGATCCATTTTTAGGTGAGATTGCCTCGTTGGTCTGGGACTGGGGCAATGTCATGCACAATCCACGGAACGGGCTTTACGGCGCGATTATTGTCGGGCCGAAGGGCGCGACGTATCGTGATCCTAAAACAGGTGCGGATATATCCCATAAAAACAGTTGGATTGCCGACGTGATCGTGGACCGGACGGTGACTGGATACGAAGACCGACCAAATTATCGGGATGCGGCCTTGTTCTTCCAGGACGAGGACAACATTATCGGGACGAGCTTTATGCCTTACGTGCAGAACGTGGCTGGTCTGGTCGGGGTGAATTATCGAGCGGAACCTTATTTGTTCCGTGAGGAGCAGGGATGTACGTTGGATAGGATATTCCAGCCCTGTTCTGAGGAAGGTCCGGAAGACCCCATTACGCCGATCATTGAGGCCCATGCCGGTGACCCCGTTCGCATTCATGTCTTCGGTGCCAGCAATGAACAAAATGGGATGTTCGGCGTTGAAAGTCATGAATGGCCCATCGAACCATTCATGCGAGGAGCCGATCAAATCAACGTCGTGGAGTTTTCGGGGTCAGAAGCGTTGGATGCCTTCATTCCAGCCGCAGGCGGACCTTATCAACGTACCGGGGATTACGTCTGGAGCAACCAGCGGTTGCCCTATTCCCAATCAGGGCAATGGGGGTATTTACGCGTACTACCAGGGAGTGACCAACGAATCCTATCATTGGATGGAAGGGCTCCTGGCATTAAAGAAGCTAAGTTGCCACGTGAGCAAGTAGTCCATATTAAACCCGTCGAACTGAAATAAGCCGGCATGGTTTTTAGTTGACGGGTTTGGGAACGGGGAAGCCGATCCACGGCTTCCCCGTGCTGGTCACAACCCCGTAAGACAAGATGGTGAGAAACATGTGGAATTTTATGCTGGCGGAGGAATAAATGAAAAGCACGGTGGGACAGTTGCTATGGGTGGCGTTGGGTATCCTGGGAATGTGGGCCATCCCGGTTTGGGCCTATGAAGAAAGTCAGGTCAAACTAGGAGGAACGATTCGTGGGCAAGTGACTTTAGCTGGAGGGATGCCTAAAGCCATGGCCTTTAATTTGGTCACGATTCCTGATCCGGTTTTTTGTGGACGAATTTCAACCGGAACAGGATGGCGTATTGTTGAAGATTTCATACTTGGATCTCAGGGCTCGCTGAAGGACGCGATTGTGATGCTCAAGGGTATTGAAAAAGGGAAAGCTTTTGAATTGCCAAAAGTGACAATTGAGGCGAAGGATTGTGATTTTCTTCCATTTGTCAATGTCTTACGGGATCAAGATGAACTGACGGTCATTAATATGGATCCAGTGGAACATGACATTCAGGGATACGAGACTGCTCGTGATCGTGGTGCGAGGGTCTTGTTTAATCGCCCTCTTCCAATGAATCCATTTCATAAAGTCTTAGATTTGATCAACAGGCATGATCATTTACCCGGCAAGCCAATGATCGAAAAAATTCATGTGCAGAAGGATCGGAATATCTTTGTGATGCAATGCGGGTTTCATCCCTATATGTTTTCTTGGGGGGTGGTGGTTGATAATCCCTATTATGCGATTACAACCGAGGACGGCCGGTTTGAGATATCCGACATTCCACCTGGAACCTATACGTTATCGGTCTGGCATGCCGGAATGAAGAAATACTTAAACCGTGAGGTGACTATAGAACCGAACGGGTCAATTTCTGTGAATTTCGAATATCAATCACCTGTGGGTCGCCGCAGTGTTCATGAAATTCAAGAAAACCCCCATTTTGGATTGGGACTATTAGGGGAAGAAGTCATCATCCCTTCACTTCGTCTTCAACATCCCTCATAACAAACACCATGAAGGGGTCATCATATAGGTTCGGAATGTTTCTGTTTCTGAAAGTGGGAAACCTTTGCGCTGAGTCATTTCTTTATTCGCGCTGATTTCTTTTTCCAATTTCCGAATGTTTAGTATGGCATTCAGGGAATGCCTGCCTCAACGATCCATGTCCTTTGGGAGATGCAGGTTCTTATTCATCCATCCTCGATTGGATTCTCAGAACGGAATCTGGTTGCTATTAGGTAAAGTATGGATTAAACCATATTTTCCTCGTGGCCTAAGTTGGATTTCTACTCTCTCACTAGGAACCTATAGATTATTCTTCGGGCATGATTCAATTTATTTTTAGCCCCTTCGTTTCCCAAAGATGTCCTTGTCATTAAATTCCGTATCCCCTTTCGTTCTTTTGCCTACCTTATTTTTTAATTCACCAAACCGAAGTTCTATTTTGTGCCGATGTGAGATTTGCTTGGAACGGGCGGGTTCCCAGAATTCCAATTTGAGATATATGAACTTTCCATGTTTTTTTTTGCAAAAAAAGGGGCGCCTGAAAAGCATGTGCAAAAATCCCAGCCCTTGAAATTTCGGTGCTTCGCGAGCATTACGCGATATTTTTCGTGGCCTGATTAGTTTCCCATAACCAGCAGCAACTTCAATTAACCTCTCGTTTTCAATGAGTTAAGGAAAATATTGGGAGAATAATTTTTTGGACTAAAGATTGCTATTCAAGAGTGAGGAGGAATGTGGTGACACTGGTGACCAGTGTTCGTGGATTATTGGTTGGATCGGGATGGTAAGAAAGGAGGTGCAAGCAGGTCTGGGTTGAAGTCCAATTACGGAAATCTTTAAATAATTATGACTATCCGTAATGAGTTTTAAAAAAAAAAGGAGGTCTTTTAATGTTTCTTTCTAGACGTCAATTCTTGAAAGTTTCTGCCGGGACTGTGGCGGCAGTCGCACTTGCCGATAAGGCTCTGGCCTTAACCGCCTTGCAGCCAGTCATTGAAGTAGGTAACCCCCTTGGTGAATATCCTGACCGTTCATGGGAGCGGGTTTACCACGATCAATATCGCTATGACAGTTCGTTTACCTGGTGTTGTTCCCCCAATGATACCCATGCCTGCCGCATTCGGGCGTTTGTGCGGAACGGGGTTGTGATGCGGGTTGAGCAAAATTATGACCACCAAACATATGAAGATCTCTATGGCAACCGTGGGACGTTCGCGCACAACCCCCGTATGTGTTTGAAGGGGTTTACGATGCATCGTCGGGTGTATGGTCCATACCGATTGAAGGGGCCCTTGATGCGTCGAGGGTGGAAGCAATGGATGGATGACGGAAGCCCGGAGTTCACTCCTGCTATTCAGACGAAATACAAGTTTAATGCGCGGTATTTGGACGACATGTTGCGGGTGTCCTGGGATACGGCGTTTACCTATTTGGCTAAGGCCATGATCATCATCGCCAACCGGTATAGCGGAGAATATGGGGCGCGCAAATTGCGTGAGCAAGGCTATCCACCGGAGATGATTGAAATGATGAAAGGCTCTGGAGTCCGGTCATTTAAATTCCGGGCCGGTATGCCTGTTTTGGGAATCATTGGGAAAATGGGCATCACCCGGATGAATGGAGGCTGCGGGGCTTTATTGGATTCCTACGTCAGAAAAGTTGGGCCTGAAAATGCTCAAGGAGGACGATACTGGAATAACTATACGTGGCACGGCGACCAGGACCCTTCCCAGCCATGGTGGAATGGGACGCAAAATTGTGATATCGATTTGAGTGATATGCGGTTCTGTAAATTCAACACCAGTTGGGGTAAAAACTTCGTCGAAAATAAAATGCCGGAAGCCCACTGGAAGCTTGAGTCAATTGAACGCGGTGCGCGAATTGCGGTCATTACTCCGGAATACAATCCTACGGCATATCGAGCCGACTACTGGATTCCCATTCGTCCCGAGTCAGATGGGTCCTTCTTTTTAGGGGCCTGCAAAATGATTGTGGATGAGGGTTTGTTCGATGCTGATTTCGTGCGGGCCAACACCGATATGCCGCTGCTGGTACGTACCGATACCCTTCAGTATTTAGATCCGCGTGATGTGATTAAAGATTACCAGTTTCCTGATTTTACCAGTACCTATTCGGGCAAAGTGCAGACCCTGAAACCTGCGGAAATCGCCAGGCTAGGGGGAATCATGGTATGGGATCTGAATAAAAATCAAGCGGTACCCATTCATCGTGAATTGGTAGGCTGGCATTTTAAGAAGAGTGGTATTGATCCGGCGTTGACGGGGACCCATCGGGTTCGGTTGCTTACCGGCCGGGAAGTGGACGTGATGCCGATTTTCCAAATGTATCAAGTCCATCTGCAAGACTATGATTTGGATACTGTCCATCAAATTTGTCGGTCGCCGAAGGATCTGATCGTTCGGTGGGCGCGAGATATGGGTACGGTCAAACCGGCGGCTATCCATAACGGAGAGGGTGTGTGCCATTACTTCCACATGACGCAAAACGGTCGTGCGGCGGCATTGACGCTCATTTATTCCGGAAATATGGGTAAATTCGGAAGCGGTTGCCATACCTGGTCTGGAAATTACAAAGCGGGTACGTGGGCGGCCACGCCGTGGTCAGGATCCGGTCTTGCTGTGCATACCGGAGAGGATCCGTTCAAGATCACGACGGACCCCAATGCTCATGGAAAAGAAATAAAAACCAGAAGTTACTACTATGGCGAAGAAGTCGGATATTGGAACCACGGTGATACGGCCTTGATTGTGAATACGCCCAAGTATGGCCGACGGGTGTTTACCGGCAAGACACATATGCCGACGCCGAGTAAATTCCGGTGGGTGGCCAACGTGAATGTGTTGAATAATTCGAAGCACCATTATGACATGGTCAAGAACGTGGATCCGCATAATGAATGTCTCGTACATCAAGAAGTGGAAATGACCTCCGATGTCAACCATTTTGATGTGTCGTTTGCCGTGAATACCTGGATGGAGTTTACCTATCCTGAGCATACGGCGACGGTGTCGAATCCATGGTTCCAAGTATGGAAAGGCGGTATCCGGCCGTTGTATGACACGCGGAACGATTTGGATACGGTGGCGGGCGTCGCGGCCAAACTCACCGAAATGACCGGTGATGGCCGGTTCCGCGATTACTTCAAATTTGTCTATGACAATCGCGTGGACGTGTACCTCCAACGATTGTTGGATGCCGGTAACTGTTCCTATGGGTATAACGCGGACACGATGTTGAAATCGGAAAAGGGCTGGATGGTCATGACCCGGACCTATCCTCGACATCCATTCTGGGAAGAGACCAACGAATCGAAACCGATGTGGACGCGAAGCGGACGCCTGGAGTCCTACCGGGTGGAGCCGGAAGCCATTGAATATGGGGAAAACTTCATTGTTCATCGTGAAGGGCCAGAGGCCACTCCCTACTTGCCGAATGCGATCATGTCATCCAATCCGTATATCCGGCCGGATGACTATGGTGTGCCGATCACGGCCCAACATCATGACGACAAAACCGTCCGCAACATCAAGTTGCCTTGGGCGGAAATTAAACGATACGCCAATCCGCTCTGGGAGAAGGGGTATCAGTTCTATTGCGTGACGCCGAAGACCCGGCATCGGGTGCATAGCCAATGGTCGGTGAACGATTGGGTGCAGATGTATGAGTCCAACTTTGGTGATGCCTATCGGATGGATAAGCGGACGCCGGGGGTGGGTGAACATCAAATCCATATCAACCCATCAGCGGCCAAAGATCGCGGCATCAACGACGGGGACTATGTCTACGTCGATGGGAACCCGGTGGACCGGCCGTATCGTGGCTGGAAGCCCAGCGACCCCTATTACAAGGTGGCACGGTTGATGATCCGGGCGAAATACAACCCGGCCTTCCCGTACCATGTCACGATGGCCAAGCATGCGCCATATGTGTCGACGGCGAAGTCGGTGAAGGGGCATGAAACCCGGCCGGATGGACGGGCGATTGCGCTGGACACTGGCTATCAATCGAACTTCCGGTATGGGGCGCAGCAGTCCTTTACCCGCAGTTGGCTGATGCCGATGCATCAAACCGACTCGTTACCGGGTAAACATCCAGTTGCCTGGAAATTTAAATGGGGTTTTGCGATTGATCATCATGCGGTCAATACGACGCCAAAGGAATGTCTCATCCGGATCACGAAGGCGGAGGATGGCGGCATTGGCGGACGGGGACCGTGGGAACCGGTCCGGACCGGGTTTACGCCAGGTCAGGAGAATGAGTTCATGATCAAATGGCTGAAGGGTGATCATATTAAGATCAAAGTGTAGGTGAGTCGGAGGCTGGGGGTTTTTTTTCTTGATTGCCGTCTAGAAAGAAACATTGCGAATACCTCCCCCAGCCTCCCTCTACTTACATGGCAGATCTTACGGAGATTATCCTTTGGAGGATGCTATGACATTTGAGATCGACGTAATTCACAACCAATTACCAGGACCTGTCGGTGAGCAAACCCTATGTTTTTGTGGTGGATGATGATGAGGTGATTCGCTCAAACATTGCGAAAAAACTTTCTCGGTTGCATTGCACGGTACGTGTCTTTGATTCGGGAGAGGCCTTGATGGAATTTTTGAGAGATCATAGGGATGAACCTGATGTGATCTTGGTGGATTATAAAATGGGTGGGATGAATGGGGTGGAAACCGTTCGGGCAGTGAGAAAGGTTTCATCCACTCCTACCGTAATTTTTACGGCGTATGAAGGCCTGGTGGACTTGCAGGCCGTGAAACAACTAGGGCGCTGCGAAGTCCTGCTTAAAACGATAGATCTGAGTGTGTTAGGTTCTGTCGTGAATGAAGCGATGGCTGTAAGAAAGATGCGGCAGTTAAATTGGGTTGATACCGGGGGGATGCCAACCTGAGGGTTGGCCGACGCGGCCGGGACAGCCCCGAAATTTTCACCGAAACGGAGGACGACAATGCCTGAAGTGTATAACTGGCAGTTAGGACGAAAGATGCTGTATCCGTATGAGGAGCGGCATCCGAAATGGCAGTTCGCGTTTGTCTTTAACATCAACCGGTGTTTGGCGTGTCAAACCTGCTCGATGGCGGACAAATCGACGTGGCTGTTCAGCAAAGGGCAGGAATACATGTGGTGGAACAACGTGGAAACGAAGCCATACGGGGGCTATCCGCAGTTCTACGATGTGAAGATCACGCAGTTGATTGAGCAGGTCAATCCGGGCGGGCAGGTGTGGAATGTGCGGGTGGGCCGCAAACACCATGCGCCGTACGGGGTGTTTGAAGGGATGACGATCTTTGATGCGGGGGCCAAGATCGGGCAGGCGGCCATTGGCTACATCCCGACCGACCAGGAATGGCGGTTTGTGAATATTTATGAAGATACGGCCACCTCGATGCGGGCGATCGTGGAAGGGGTGGATAAGACGGGGTTCACGAAAGAAGAGCCGTGGAAAATGCAAGGCAGCAGCTTGCCGGAGCATGAGACGTACTTCTTCTATCTGCAACGCATCTGTAACCACTGTACGTATCCGGGGTGTCTGGCGGCGTGTCCGCGGAAGGCCATCTACAAGCGGCCGGAAGACGGGATTGTGTTGATCGACCAGAACCGGTGCCGGGGGTACAAGAAGTGTGTGGAGCAATGCCCGTTTAAAAAGCCGATGTACCGGGGCACGACGCGGGTGAGTGAGAAGTGTATAGCGTGCTATCCGCGGGTGGAAGGCAAAGACCCCTTAACGGGGGGCGAGCCGATGGAGACGCGGTGTATGGCGGCGTGCGTGGGCAAGATCCGGCTGCAAGGGTTGGTGAAGGTGGGCGATGACGGGCTCTGGGCGGAAGATCGCTGGAATCCGTTGTACTATACCATCCGGGTGGAACAAGTGGCGTTGCCGTTGTATCCGCAATGGGGCACGGAACCCAACGGGTTTTACATTCCGCCGCGGCAGGCGCCGCGGGGCTACATCCGGCAGATGTTCGGGCCGGGGGTAGATAATGCGATTGAGAAGTATCTGGTGCCGAGCCGGGAGTTGTTGGCGGTGCTGCAGTTGTGGCGGGCAAGCCAACAGATCATCTTCCGGTATGACGTGATTCCGGGGCCGAAAGTGTTTGAAACCCAAATCCATGGGCGGAAGTTTGAGATGTACAACGACACGGTGTTGGGGTTCAACAAATCGGGCAAGGAAGCGGTGCGGCAGCAAGTGGAAGAGCCGATTTACATCCGCCCGGCGGAGCGGGTGAACTGGCTGTAAGCAGGTAGCCCAGAGGGGAGCCCGAAGAGCAGGGGGCGACATGCGTCGTCCCCTGCTCTTTTTTTGCGTGTTTACCCCGTTGAAAAGGTATTTGGGAGAAAAGAAGGTCAATGTTAATCATTAACCTGACGGCTGTGGGGTGCCTTTTCCCTTGCATAGAACAACCTTTAATGGTGAAACCCTCATCCTTCAATTTGAGATAAACTTGGTCGGTATTCTATTAACGACAGGATTTGTTCCCCTTTTTGGTTGGGATTCTGATTCCCGTTCATTGAACTTTTCTAGGGGGAGATGAGTTGGTATAGTTAGTTTGGTGAGTCAAAGAATCTTGTGAAAGTCGTTTGCTGAGCCATTTTTAGCTGTATCTCGGTTGAGGAGGCGCAATGTCGCAATTGGCACAATTGCAGAGAGAATTGGAGTCGGCCAGGTCACGCACTGATAAATTATTTTCGTGTATGCGTGCCGAGGCAATGTATGAGCGTCCCATTCCTGAGCGAAACCGCTTAATTTTCTATTTGGGACATCTTGAGGCTTTTGACTGGAATCAGATTGGTCGGTGGACATTGGGGATGCCATCATTTCATGAATCGTTTGATCAATTATTTGAAGCCGGCATTGATCCTTCTCTTGGAAGCTTTCCCGTTGACCAACCCTCCGATTGGCCAACGGTCAATGAGGTGTACCGATACAATGCGCGTGCTCGTGAAGAAGTGGATCGCCTGTTGTCATCTGTTCCAGAATGGATTGTTCATATGGCGGTTGAACATCGTCTGATGCATGCTGAGACCAACGCCTATTTACTGCACCATTTGGATTCGAAGCACAAGACCCCCCCTGCCAATTTTTCTCCCGTCTCATCTTTTTCAATCTCAGATGAAACGGCCAAGGATGAGATGATCGAAGTCCCGGAAGGGATTGCGACCTTGGGGAAGAAGCCGGACGAGGGGTTTGGCTGGGACAACGAATTCGCCCAACATGAAGTGGCTGTTCCTGGGTTTTTAATCAGCCGGTATAAAGTGACGAACCAACAATATTTGCGATTTGTCCAGGATGGTGGGGAACCTTCGGCCTTTTGGGTCAAACGAGGGGATGCCTGGTATGTGCGAACAATGTTCCAAGAGATCCCTTTACCAAAATCTTGGCCTGTGTATGTGACGCATCGACAGGCGCAAGCGTATGCAAGTTGGGTCGGGATGACCCTCCCGACCGAGGCGCAATTTCATCGCGCAGCCTTTGGCACTCCGGCTGGTATTGAACGGCCCTTCCCCTGGGGTGATGAGGCGTCAATGTTTCAAAACATAAATGTTGATTCTCAATCTTGGGATCCCGTTCCGGTTACAAGCCAGTCGTATGAGCGCAATGGTTTTGGAGTGGCTCAGATGGTGGGGAACGGCTGGGAATGGACATCGACTCTTTTTCATCCTTTTCACGGCTTTTCGCCCCTTCCCACCTACCCTGGCTATTCGGCCAGATTTTTTGACCAGGATCATTATGTGGTGAAAGGTGGTGGTCCTCATACCGCGAGCCGGCTCTTGCGCCGATCATTTCGAAATTGGTTTCGACAAAGTTACCCCTATGCGCATATCGGGTTTCGTTGTGTGCAATCCTAATGCATGACGCTGAACCCCCACCGTGTGCGTTTTGATTTGAACCGTTCTATGCGACAGATCCTACAAAACGCAGGGTATTGGGGGTATTTCCTCCTTATCTTGATTCTCTGGGGGAATTCAGCCCACGCGACTGACAGGTTGGTGATTTTGCATTCGAGTGAACATCACGGGGTTGCGCTTCCGCTTGATCAAGCCGGGGAAACTAAAATTGGGGGGTTGGCCAGGCGAAGCACAATTGTCGAAGAAGTACGGCGAGAAGGCGGGCCGGTTTTGTTGGTGGATTCCGGGGATATCCTTATTGGAACGGCTTTGTCTTCCTGGTTTCGCGGTGAACCGGATATTCTGGCCATGAATCTGATCCGCTATGACGCGATGGTGGCTGGAAATCATGATTTTGATTATGGGATAGACCATCTTCGCACATTGGTCGAGTTGGCCGATTTCCCCATTTTATGCACGAATCTTCAGTCTGAGCAATCGCTCCTGCCTTGCCGCCGCTCGTTTGTCACTCGCCTGGGGAATGTGGTCGTCGGGGTCTTAGGTATTGTCGGGAAAAGTAATTTTCCCGGCACTTTTAACCGGGATGTGGCAAAGAAATTATCGTTGGTGGATCCGATTGGCTCTCTTCGAGCGGAGGCTCTGCGTTTACGGAAGGAAGGCAATGTTGATCTGATCATTGCCCTCACGCATCAAGATAGTGAAGAAGACTTAAAAATTCTGGAGACCGTTGAGGGGGTGGATGTGCTCATCGGTGGACATACTGAAGGGTTTGACGGATTGTATGCTCCCGGGTTGATGGAGCCCGTTGAAACCGTGACCCGACCCCGATCGGTGTATGTGAAGACGCATCGTCAAGGACGAACAATCGGGCGTTTAGATCTGACGATTTCAGACGGATCGGTGGTCCAGGCGCGTTCCTATAATATTCCAGTGACGGTGGCGGTTCCAGTAGAGCCGAAGGTCCAACAACTTTTAAATGAATATCGACAGCGGTTTGCCCGGCATGCCACCCAGGTGTTGGGGGAGGCATCAGTGCGGCTCCAGGGCGATCGACCGGTTATCAGGACCCAAGAAGCCAATCTAGGCAATTTGTTGGCCGATCGTATGCGAAACACGTTGGGCACGGATATCGCCTTGATTAATGCCGGACAGATTCGCCGCAGTCTGGAACCCGGTCCGGTAACACTTGGCGATGTGCTGTCGGTACTGCCCTTTGATTCCGCTCTTGTGACCCTCCATGTGACGGGAGCGATGCTTCATGAGGTTTTAGAGCATAGTGTGAGCCAATGGCCGAATCATTCTGGCCGGTTCTTCCAGATTTCCGGTCTCCAGGTCACATATCAAGGAAAGGCTCCTGTCGGGTCTCGTGTGAGAAGCATTATGGTTGGAGGTGTGCCGTTGGATATTTCCAAAACCTATACCGTGGCGACGGACGCATTTGTGGCTGACGGCGGGGACGGCTATGACATGTTGACGCACGTCACACACCGAACGGATCATCAAATCCCCCTGAGAGATCTGTTGCTGAATGCCCTAGCTGAAGGTCCCCTCTATGCGGAGGCTGATCATCGTATGGTGTTCATGATTGGGAACGAAGAAAAATGACGTCAATGGCTCCTTGTCTTCGCTGAGCGGCTTCATGTTTACCCGCTCGAGCGCTTCGCCGTGTAAAGGCGCAGCTCATTGATCGCTCTCAAATTCCCCGTTTACTCTCCTTGTGTCTACATGATTGAGGCGTTGCCTCATTCTTTTTCTTTTTACATGTCGCTTCGGAAGCCAGATTAGGATCGACAATCGAAAGATTCATGATTCATCAGTCATCTGCATACCTCACGTCTTAGGGGCTTTTCATATATTCATGTCTCTTCCTCAAGATGCTCGCGATTCACGAAGATGGTGGGCTGACTTGCTGGCTGTCTGGCGGGATACCAGGCAGATTGTTCTGACGGCTCAGATTGCCGCAATTTATGCGGCGATTCTTATTCCCTTTAAAGCCGGCATTCCGATTGTTCCTGGTTTTGTGGAATTACGCCCGGCGAATGCTATTCCCATCGTCGCATCGCTGTTGTTTGGTCCCGCTGCGGCCTGGGGTGCAGGTATTGGCAATGTCATCGGAGATTGTTTCGGCACCTTAGGGCCGGCAAGTTTTTTTGGATTATTAGGCAATTTTATTTTTGGGTATCTTCCGTATGTATTATGGGGGCATTTGGGGTGGTTCTCCTCCGGGCAGCCGCCTTTGGGAAAATCTTGGCGTCAGATGATGGAATATGGCGTGGTATGTGTGATTGCTTCAGCTGCTTGTGCCGGAATGATTGCGTGGGGAGTGGAGTGGTTGGGGTTATTACCCTTCGTTATTCTCGCTCCAGCGATTTTTTTAAATAATGTGGTAATGGGCTTGTTCCTCGGTCCTCCATTATTGGGTTTTCTCTATCCGAGGGTGCAACGGTGGCGATTACGGTATGAAGATATTCGAGAATCAGATTCTTCCCATATTCATCCTTCCAAAACTCTGCGGTCATTTGAATCGATGGGGACCGAGAAGGCGAATGACCATCTCGACGACGCTATTGTGGACTGTCGTGGACTTTCCTTCCAATACGCCTCGGGTTCAGCGCCGGTTCTCCGGAATGTTTCCTTTTCTCTGGCTTCTGGGGAACTCGTCGTTCTGTTAGGCAGGAGTGGAAGTGGCAAATCCACATTATGCTATGCCTGTAATGGTCTCATTCCTCATATGATTCATGGGATTTTCTCCGGAACATTCCGGGTGAAGGGACGTGAAACCGTGGATGACCCCGTGTGGAAACAGGCCGGACGGGTCGGCCTGGTGTTTCAAGATTTTGATACCCAGCTTGTAGCGACGACCGTTGAGGGGGAACTGCTTCATCCATTGGAATACCGTGACCCCCTGCTTTCTTCGGACGAGGTCAGACGGCGGGTCGTTCATGCCCTCAGTCAAATCGGGTTGGGCGATTGTGCCCATCGTGATCCCATGAGAATGTCCGGTGGCCAGAGGCAGCGTCTGGTGATGGCTTCTGTGCTCGTGCAGGAACCGGCGCTGTTGGTCTTAGATGAACCCGGTTCAGATTATGATCCGGCAGGGCGAGCACAATTGCGGGAGGTTTTACGAAATCTTCGACAAGACGGGATTACCGTGCTTATGACGGAGCATGATGATGGCTATCTTTTGCAAGCAGATCGGGTTCTAGTTTTAGATCAGGAGCAAATCGTCTGGGAGGGAAAACCTGAAGCCTTGTTGCGACAGCCTCGGTTGATGCGGGATTATGGTCTTCGACCCTTCGCCCTGACAGAATGTTTTGAAGAATGGGGCGTGGAACACTTGCCTATTTCGGTCGAGGAAGCCTGGACCCAGGCTGAGGTATTGAATCTTCGTCTGTCTCCTCCGGCGGCGGTCTTGGATGACTCCCTCCGTGTGGGTCACCTGCCGGCGAGAAAGTCAACCATGGCTTTGCCCTTGATTCAGGTTGACCATGTATCTTTCCGGTATGAAGAACAGACGGTCCTGGATGGGGTGTCATTTACCATCCGTCCAGGAGACTTTCTGGCTTTGCTGGGTCAGAATGGATCCGGGAAAAGTACGCTTGCACGATTGCTCAATGGCCTCTTGATGCCGACACACGGCACTATTGTTGTGGACGGTATGGATACCCGCACCACCTCGATGAATGAATTGGCGAGGCGCGTCGGATTAGTCTTTCAGAATCCTGATCATCAAATTTTCGCGGATACCGTCTGGGAAGAAGTTGCCTTCAGCGCCAAGAATATGGGTTGCTCAAGCGATGAGATTGTCGATCGGGTGCAAGAATCGCTGGCTGCTGTGGGATTGCCATTTGAGGGAAGCCGAGACTTAGATCCGTTTTCCCTAAGAAAAGGAGAGCGACAGCGGATTGCGGTCGCATCCGTGTTGGCTACCAGACCGGCTGTGTTGATTGTTGATGAGCCGACGACAGGACTTGATCCTGATGAAACTGACCGGATGATGGCGATGATTCGTCGATTGAACCAACAGGGGCATACGATTGTGATGATCACTCATTCGATGGGGCTTGTTGCCGCCTATGCCCGGCGTTGTTTGTTAATTCACACTGGGAGAATTCTTGCTGATGGGACCCCCCGTGAAATTTTTGCTGATCCGGGCTTGATCCAATCCGCATCATTGGAGATTCCGGCCATTTCTCGCTTTAGCCAACGATGGGGACAGACCTTGCTAACGGTGGACGAAGTGAAGGCTTCCTGCAGACCAGGTTTTCCATAAAACTTGTGGCCGATACTTTTCAGATAATAGAGAGCGTGTTTGGGGTGCGTGAGAATCGTACGGCCTGGTAAATACGGATGATTGTTTCCTTGTATCTTTCCCGGAATTCGTGGATGCACCGGTTAGACGGACGCACCAAAGTTCTGACGGTGCTTGGGGTGTTTGGGCTAGCTCTCTGTTTTTCGGATCCGTTCTTCTTGCTGGTGCTATTGGGATTCGTAATGAGCGGGTTAGCCTTGTCTGGCGCGTGGGCCAATGTGAGGAAAATGTGGATGCTGACGGTTCTCCTCTTTCTTTATAGCGTGGCGCTCTGGCCTTTCTTTGTCGAAGGTGTGACACCTGTGCCCCTCTTGCATGGGCTTGGAGTGACCTGGGAAGGCGTCATGGTTGGCTTAGGCATGGGCTTGCGATTGTTAATTATGCTCTGGGCTGGAATTTGGCTACTTTCGACGATGTCGGTTGAAGAACTCGCGCAGGCCTCTCAGCAATTAGGGCTTCCTTCACGGGCAGGGTTTGTTTTCTCACTTGCGTTTCGGTGGGTGGGAATGTTGTTGGGAGCAGGGGCGGGCGTGGTCCAAGCGCAGCGCTCACGCGGATTAGATGTGTCGACGGGCGGAATTCTGCAACGCATTCGTAAGTATGTGCCTCTGGTGATCCCATTGATTGGACATGCCCTTCGTCAAACAAATCTACTGGCCATGTCTTTAGAATCCAAAGGGTTCCATCCCTTAGCGACACGGCATTTTTACTCTACGGGGAAATTGGGTATCCAAGACTATGCGGTTCTGAGTGTGATGCTGATTTTGGTCGTGGTAGGCATCTGGATGCGATGGCAGGGCATTGGAACGCTTGATGTGCGATTTTAAGAATTCGAGATCTGCATCATTTCGCCGGGTGCCTATAGGCATGGATAACAAAACGAGTCCTCCATCCATTGTGCGATGCGGCAAATGCTGGCTGGATAAGGTTGACCCTGGAAGATTGTTTCCCCAAAAGCTTTACAAACAATGCTTTTCTCGTGGAGAGGGAAGGTAATAGACCTGAGAAGGAATTAAAAGGAATCGGATGTGGGGTGGTAGGAACGGAAACCCCTAACTTACCATGGGTGTGTGTCGGCAGGACGTTTCTTCCTCAGCGAGTGCGACAAATTTTGATATTTTTTTGATGCAACGGCCACAGCACTGCCGTTTGTCATTAAGTTCGAGGGCGTCCGCAAGCTTTAAGGGACAAGTGACACCTGCTTGCCCAAGTTCACGGACATCGGATTCTTTGATACCTTTGCAGATACAGATAAACATAAAAATCCGTTACTGAATGATTTTCCTTTCGAAAATGATAACCGTTATCAATCTAAAAATATTCTACTCACCAACTGGGTTCATGTCAAGAGGTGGGTTTCTGGCATAACATATTGAAAGCTAATATATTATTGCTGTTTATGTGATATTGTTTTTTGTTTTGCTCTCTCGTATCAACCTTTTTTTTTGATTAAAAAAGGTCGAAAATTTGTATTGGATAATAGGAAGTTTTACATGGAATGGGCCAGGTGCGTGATAAAAAAATCAGAAGGTATAGAAATTCGAATTTATATTCAGCCACGAGCGTCAAAAACGGAGATTGTTGGGCTCCATGGGGACGCCTTGAAGATCCGCGTAGCGTCTCCCCCGGTAGAAGGTCAGGCCAATGCAGAATTGTGTCGATTTTTGGCACAACATGTTGGTGTTCCCCGCCAATATGTGCAGCTAAAATCGGGTGTTAGTTCAAGACAGAAGCGAATCTTTATTGAAGGGAAAACCTTATTCGATGTAGCAGCAGCCCTGACGGAAAGTGTTTCCTTGAAAAATTCTGAACATCCATGAGTAATGGAGGATAAAGAGAAGAATCTGCAGAATGTTGGGTGAGTTTACAACCCTTGAAGTCACTTTTATAATGCCCAGCCGTAGTTGTGGTTACAATACAGTATGGGATTGTGCTGGGTAAGAACTTTTCTTGTACCCATTTAACTCCCTCGGTTATTAATCAATTACATGTCTTCCTTTACCCCAAAAGATGAACTTCATGAGTTATTGGTCGACCGACTTGATGCGACCACGGCGCATGGTCTCGATGAACAACTCGCGGACCCTCGTTTCCGGCTGCCTGTTCTAGAGTTACTCATTGAATTAAAAGAGATTTCGTCAAAAGTACAGGGTGAAGCCGTATGGGCCCTTGGTGAGGTGTATCGAAAAAAATGCTTAGACAGTGCCATCCCGTGGTTGGATTTAGGCATAACATTCGCTCAGGCCTCTGGCGCACTCGGTCTTCGATATTTCAAAGAAAGCCCAATGATTCTCGGATTTCTGGAAAAAGAGTCGAATCGGGACGAATTGTTGGCCCATGTCTTGGAGTTGGCCGATGGCTCAAATGAGTCCGCTCCACAATGTGCGTATGAATGGTTCAAAGTACTTCCCCAATTGTCCGAGGAGATTGGCCTTCCTGAGATTCGGGAATGGGCTCGACTAGGGATGGAGCTGGCCGAATGGAATTATGTATTAGGAAATGAATTTTTCCGGGAGTGTCCCTCCATTGCTAAAGCTATTCCGTTGGGATCGGCAAAGTCCTGGATTGGGTTTGGCATGAAACTCATGGTTCAAAACAGCCTTGGAAAGCCTGATTACATTGGAACGTTGGAGTTTTTTCGAGCCAGCCCAAGTTTGTTTCTTGAGATCCATAATGAGAATGTCAAGCAAGGGGTCATTGATCTAGGTACGAACCTCGCAGATCATTCTCCCGAACAGGCGGTAGTTTTTTTGGCAAAGGCTCCAGAAGTTTTGGCTAGGGTCTCGACGGTCGATTGGAAGATTCGGATCTTGAAATTCGGCCTTCTTGTAGCGGATCGGGATCCCGAGGCTACTCTCGCGTATTTTACTCAGGTTTCCGAGGTGGTCGTCTTGGCCGGCAAGGAAGACGATTCCGGTGTATTTGACGCGTGGTTTGGCCAGGGGATGGAGGCCCTTGAGTATAGCGTTGAGGCTGGACGCGCCTTTTTTGGTCTGGAAACGCGGCAGGCCTGTTCAGCCGTCGAGCAGGCAATGAGTGGAGTGTCGCTTCGTCAAGTCGCCAGATCGTTGAAGATGTTTGCCAGAGCGTTGTGTGGAGAGGATGTGGCCATAGAGGGGCTCCCTGAGGGAGGAGGTTCAATTGGTGCCAATCACATGTCAACGAGTCCAGTCTCCGGGAAAGCTCAGGTGAGCGCCGACGGAAAAACGGTATATCTTCCTCTGGTCATGAGGCGATCGGAAACCCGTGAAGGAAACCGACGATGGTATACGGTCATGGTCGCTCATGAAGTTGGGCATGTGGAATTTGGAACGTATGCGCTCTCGACTGAAGTATTGAAACGTGTGGCTACCCGGGTGCAGACCCGATACCCCGATGAAGTTCTTAGTCCCAACGGAGCCATTCACACATTGGGAAATCTCTTTCAACGCTACCCTCAACCCGAGATTATCCGGGATTTGTGGGAAATTGTGGAGGATGCTCGAATTGATTTTTTGCTCCGTCATGAATACCCAGGATTACAGGAGGATTTGACGTCTTTGACAAAGGAAGCCATGGAACTCCGAACGCTTTCCCATGGGATGACGGCTCGTGAGATTGTGCTGGACGCATTGTTGTTGCTGTTTGCAGGGTTCACCAAGGAGGAATTCACTCGTCCGGGACTTCAAGAGGTGATTGATGAAATTTGGCAGATTGCCCGAACGATCTTACACCCCACCGCGACCGTCGATGAATCTGTTGAACTTGCCGACCGGCTTTACCACGAATTGGAGCGCCGGATTGGAACCCTGGAAAAGCACAACCAAGAACAAGAACTTGAACCCTTTTCCAATACTTCCGGGGTTTCCGACTCAGGCGGCCAACCTGAGGCGGCCGAACACTTAGAAGAGGCGTATCAGCCTTTGAGTAACTGGGGATATCGGGGCATTCTCAATCCAGACCACGTCAAAGGAGGGGAAGAGGGAGAACAGGCGTCGAAAGGACAGACAGGAGGGCAACTGGATGAAGTTGCCGCAATGGGTGAAAATGCTGGGGGAGACGCACCCAGCCAATTTGAGCGCCGATCTCCTCACCAATCCGATCCTTCGCAAGATCCGAAGAAACCAACCTTTGGTGAATCACCTATGCAACAGTGGTTTCAACCGACGTTTCGTCCGAGCGATGGACAACCGGGAACTCGTCTCCGTGAGGGGGAGTATCTGTATGAAGAGTGGGATGGGACGGTACGTGACTATCGACCACAATGGTGCCGGGTAATCGAACAGGCAGGCCGTGAAGGGTCACCAGACTTTGTAGATGAAACGTTTCAAGTGTATGGCCCGATGGTGCGACTCATCCGCCGTTATTTTGAAGCGATTCGTCCGGAAGCTTTTCGTCGAATGGGGCGCCAATCACATGGGGAGGACATTGATTTGGATGCCTTGGTGAATTGGATGGTTGATCGACGCCAAGGAAACGATTCTTCTGATCAGGTGTATGCCACCAGACAAAAACGTGATCGACAGGTTGCGGTGGCATTTCTGGTGGATATGAGCGGGTCGACCGGACGGCAGATTGGAACTCGAGCGCGTCCCGTCATTGAGATTGAAAAGGAAGGCTTGCTCCTGCTCTCAGAAGCGTTGTCCGCAATTGGCGATCAATACGCGATATACGGCTTTTCCGGGCAATCCCGGCAATCGGTGGACATTCACGTGTTGAAAGATTTTGACCAACGACCTGGAGGGCGTGTCGGTTTGAAAATCAGCGGAGTAACTTCCAAACAACAGAACCGTGATGGCGCGGCGATACGACATGCGACGCAGCGATTGAAACAGCAAGCGGCGAAAGTCCGGCTTCTCATCCTGATCAGTGATGGGAAACCATTAGATGATGACTATGCGGATGAATATTCCCTTGAAGACACCAAAATGGCTCTTCGTGAAGCTCGTCTTCAAGGCGTCCATCCCTTCTGCATTACCATTGACCAAGCGCCAACCGATTATGTGAAACGGATGTATGGGGAGATTGGGTATGTAGTTGTCGATGAAGTCGAATCGCTTCCGATGAAGTTGCCGAAAATTTATCAACGGCTTACGGCCAGATGAGCGGATATGGGAGATGTATGACCAGCTTACCTTCACACTCTGATGTGCCCCCATGGCTCTATAAGTTGTTTACCGGCCATCAATACCCCTATGTCCGTCGGCAGGCGAAGTTTGACCGGAAAGATCGGCAGGAGGACGGAGAACGGTTCGAGCCAACTCAAGATGATATCCGTGAAAAATTTTGGGAAATATTTCCTCGCTGCTCCACCAAAATGTTACAGGAGGTCAAGGTCGGCATGATTGTCGCGTTCAAGGAATTAGGAGGGTATGAGGCGGGAACCTACCAGGAGTTTATCGATCATCCGGAAGAGTTCTTGAGTCGGGAATATGGAAAGAAAAAAATTAAGGTCAATTTTTATGATGGGGATAATTTTGTGTGTACGATCAACTTTAAAGTCGCAGGGTGGACGAGCCATGACGATGATTAAATCCGTATGGCTGGCGACCTCTTCAAAGGGATGGGTGGTTTCATGAGCCGTATCAAAGTGACTGTGGTGGGGGCTGGAAATGTTGGGGGATCCATTGCCCAGCGGTTGGCCGAAAAAAATTGGTACGACATTGTACTGGTCGATATCGTCGAAGGTCTGCCGCAAGGCAAAGCCTTGGATTTGCTCGAAGCCGGCCCAATTTGTGCCTACGATTCCGCCGTCACAGGTACGAATCATTATGAGGCGACCAAAGATTCTGACGTTGTGGTGATCACGTCAGGCGTACCTCGCCGGCCAGGGATGAGCCGTGATGAATTATTGGAAACCAATACCAATATTGTGTCAGCCGTGGTCCGTGAGACGGCCAAACGTTCCCCTGATGCCATTCTTATTATTGTCTCCAACCCTCTTGATGTGATGACCCACGTCGCGCATCGGGTGAGTGGATTTCCCAGAAACCGGGTTATTGGGATGGCGGGGGTGTTGGATTCGGCACGATTCCGTTCCTTTATTGCGGAGGCCCTGCAGGTCTCGGTCGAAAATATTCACGCAATGGTTCTGGGAGGGCATGGCGATTCAATGGTTCCCTTGAATCGTTATACGACGGTGGCAGGGAGGCCGGTGACCGAATGGTTGTCGCCGGAGGCATTAGAGGCCCTGATCAAGCGGACCCGCGAGGGAGGAATCGAAATCGTCAATCTACTCAAGACAGGGAGTGCCTATTATGCCCCGGCTGCCTCAGTCGTAGAAATGGTTGAAGCAATTTCTAAAGATCAAAAGAAAATCCTTCCCTGTGCGGCGTTATGCGCCGGGGAATATGGTTTTAACGACCTCTTTCTGGGTGTGCCGGTGAAGCTAGGGGCAGGCGGAGCGGAAGAGATTATTGAATATGCGCTTACCCCTGAGGAACACGCGGCTCTGAAGGTTTCAGCCGAGGCCGTTAAGGAATTGTGCAGCCATGTTGATCAGATGATGAAAAAGACCCTCTAGCGTGATAGATGGCATGACGAACTTGCCCATCTTTTTTCTTCACTAAATAGACGTGCCTTCTGGTCCTTTTGTTACCTTGACGACTTTAGCGACCCATTCGTATAGTGGGTAGTGCTCGTACGCTGACCCCGCCTTGACGCCTGATTTTCCTTATGAATATGGAAGGAAATTTGGTTTTTCGAGGAAGGGATTTGTAAAAAAGACCATCGTTCAAGTGGTAAACATAATGGGAAAACACATGTCGGTCCAAACCATTGATCAAGGGGGCTTCGGTGGATAACGCATTCGCACCTCGAGTGTTGCGGGAGGTAAAGGGTGAACCAGGGGACATAGAGGCGTACCGCCAGCAAGGGGGGTATGAAGCTTGGGTTCAGTGTGTCACAAAAAATGATCCGCATGCCATAATCGCACAATTGAAAGAGGCCCATCTGCGAGGACGGGGGGGCGCTGGATTTCCTACCGGACTGAAATGGGACAAGGTGGTCAATCATCGCGTCAAAGAGCGATATTTTGTCTGCAATGCCGGGGAGCATGAACCTGGGACGTTCAAAGATCGATACTTGCTTCGACATCATCCTCACCAACTTCTCGAAGGATGCCTGATTGCGGCGTATACCGTTGGAGCGAAGGCGGCTTATATCTATTTAAATCATGAATTTTCCGAAGAGCGAGCCATCTTTGAGCGAGCTAAAGAGCAAGCCACAGAGCAGGGCTTATTGGGAAAGAATTTTCTTGGCACAGGTCTCACCCTGGATATTGAAATTTTTGATGGATATGGCAGTTACGTGGCGGGTGAAGAAACTGCGATGTTGGAATCCATGCAGGGTCGTCCAGCTCAGCCTAAGCAAAAGCCACCATTTTATCCCACGGAGTTTGGACTGCATGGCAAGCCGACCTTGGTCAATAATGTTGAAACGCTGTCGAATATTCCCCAACTGTTGCGGAACGGACCAGAATGGTTTCGTCAGGTCGGCACCAGTACTACTCCAGGGACCATGTTGTTTTCGCTCAGTGGAGCCGTGAATCGGCCCGGTGTATATGAACTGCCGTTGGGAACTTCCATCCGACATCTGATTGAGGTCTGTGGACAGGGCGTGCCGAACGGCCGGGGTGTCAAAGCCGTGTTCCCAGGTGGGCCGTCCTTTTCCATGGTAGGGGCGGATCAATTGGATTTACCCATGGATTTTGATTCGCTTAAGAAAGCTGGGACTGGATTGGGGTCTGCCGGCGTTATTATTGTCGATGATGCGACGTGCATGGTGGAGCAAACGCTCAAGTTTTCCGGATTTTTTGAACGGGAAAGTTGTGGGCAATGTCCACCATGCCGGATTGGTACACAGGAATTAGCGATCTTAATGAGGAAAATCGAAGATGGATCAGGAGAAGAGCGCGATCTGGCCAAACTGTTGCAAATTTGTGGGTTTGTCAAAGGCACCGGATTTTGTACTCTGGTGACGGGAGCTGCGGTGTTGGTACAAAATAGCCTACGGCTGTTTCGTCACGAGTTCGAAGACCACATTCGCCTGGGGCGATGTCCGTTCAAGCCGGTTCCCGTTGGCGCTGAGTAAGGAGGAGACTTTATGCCTCGCGTAACATTTCTTCATCCGGAAGGGAAGTCTGGGGAAGTTTCTGAAGGTCTTTCCCTCTTAGAAGTCGCGGAGCAACTCGGGTTCCCCTTGAATCATGATTGTGGGGGCAACGCCTCCTGCACGACCTGTCGGGTAGATGTGATCGCGGGCGAAGAGAATCTTTCTGATATCGATTTTGATGAGCAGGATTTGCTCGATCGGGAAGCACTGACTGAGCCTTACCATCGATTAGGCTGTCAGGCTCGAGTGTTGGGGGATGTGATTGTGCAAGTCCCCGAAGAAAAATGGGGTGAGGCCGAAGTTGAACAATCTGCCTAACGTTGTCCTTTTTCCAAGAGTAAAGGTAGAGAATGAGGGTACCCGCCACAGCCGTATTGTTCAGTACAAGCTTTGCAATGTGAAAGTATCCTGAGCCCGACTGCTATGCCGACTGCATCGTCCATCACCCGAACCTATCGGTTTTGCGCCGCCCATCGTCTGCATACCGACCAATTGCCAGAGGAGACCAATAAAAAGATTTTTGGAAAATGTAATAATCTGAACGGGCATGGGCATAATTATACTATTCTGGTGACGGTGGCCGGAGAACTGGATATGCGCACGGGGTTGATCGCAAACGTGGACGCCTTGGACCAACTCGTCAAAGACAAGATAATCGATCGTTTTGATCATCAACATCTTAATTTTGATCCCGCCTTTGCACAAGTCACGACAACTGGTGAGAATTTAGCGCGGCTAATTTGGGATTTGCTGGTTGATCAGATTCCTTCCGGGCATTTGAAGAAAATTGGGGTGATTGAAACCAGAGATAATTTCTTTGAATATATGGGTGCTCCAAGAGTGCCCAGCGAATCTTCCAACAGAAACGGGATAAAGGAGAACTAATGCCGAGTAAGACGAAGCGGCCCTCATCTGTCAAGCCACGGGCGGTCGATCCACACATTAGCCAGCCAGTCCGAATGCCCAATCTCCCGAATCTGGAAATCCTTGTAAAGCAATTACTGGAAAATTTGGGTGAAAATCCCCAACGGCATGGTTTAACCGATACGCCCAAGCGGGTAGCCAAATCCATGGCCTTTCTTACCAAAGGCTATCAACAAGACATCGATGAATTATTGAATGGGGCTCTGTTCCCTATCGTATATGATGAGATGGTCATCGTGCGGGATATCGATTTTTTTAGCCTCTGTGAGCATCACCTTCTGCCGTTTTTTGGGAAATGTCATATCGGGTATATTCCCAATAAGCATGTGGTGGGCTTGAGCAAAATCCCGCGGATTGTCGATGCCTTTAGTCGTCGTCTGCAAGTCCAGGAACGGTTGACGGTCCAGATTGCCCACACCCTTCACACGAAGCTCAAGCCGCGTGGGGTGGCTGTTGTCATGGAAGCCCGCCATCTGTGTATGAGTATGCGTGGAGTAGAAAGGCAGAATACCGTGGCGGTCACCAGTGAAATGCTGGGTGTATTTCGGAAACAAGAACAAACCCGTGACGAATTTCTGAAGCTCATTCGCCAGCGCGGATGCGACGGCGATTAGTGGTTTCCATCCATTTCATCTTTCCCGTACAAAAATAGCTGATGCCTGGAATTTTCTAGCTATTTGATTTTGATAGTGGAATCAGGTTTAATGCGACATTATTAAGTTTCATAGGTGCTCCCACGGAAGGGCATGTCGCGCAGGAGGCGCTGGCCTCATCCTTATTTTTCTTTCTGGTTTTGTGTTTGGTCTGGGACAGTAGAGCCTCTTTTTGATTTCCCCTCAATTTCCTTTCCTTTAGGCCCGTCGCTTCTCTATTTCTTTAGTTCCAACCCAACTCCATCCTGTATCGGATGTTTTTCTGATCTGTTTTGGCGTTGTGGCAATACTTATAACCGGTGTGTCGTGAGGAAGCTCCGAAGTGCTTCGTTGAACGCGGCGGGTTGTTCCAAGTTTGATAGATGGCCGGCTTTAGGGATGGTGACCAAGATTGAGCCGGTTATCCGTTTGGCCATGTACTGAGACTCTGAGATCGGGGTAGCGACATCATCCTCGCCCACAATGATCAAAGTCGGGCAGGTGATTGTGGATAACAGGTCCGTTGAATCAGGTCTAGCGGCCATCGCCACCAAATCGACGACAATTCCTCCTGTTGATGTTTGAAGAATCATCTGTCGAACCTGCTCCACAATCTCAGAATGACACTCAATGGTGGAAGGGGCCAGAAGTTTGGGAAGCATGAGGGCGGCAATGGCTGATGCTCCATCGCTAAAAGCTACTTGAGCCATCGACCCACGTCCAGCTTTCCCTTCTTCACTATCCGCTTGCGCTCTTGTATCTGCAAAAACCATGGCTTTTACCCGATCGGCATACTGTCGGTAGATCGAAAAGAGGGTATATCCGCCCATCGACAAGCCCACAAACACGGCTTGAGCAATACCTAAATGATCGAGCAGGTGGATGATATCCTTGGCATAATCGTCCAACGTATCATTCCAAGGCACGATGTCGGATTCTCCATGTCCTCCAAGGTCAATGGTGATCACTCGATAGGTGTCCTTCAGCGCATCGACTTGAGGTTGCCACATGGTTTTGGAAAGTGGAAAGGCATGGATGAAGACGAGCGGCGTGCCGTCCCCTTGATCGGAATACCCGACGGTCATTCCATGAATCAGCGCTTTCACCGATCTCTCCTTTTTTGTCGATGGGAGCCACCTCGAATTTTCTCGAGTGATGTCATCAAAGAGCCATATGCTGGTTTTATTTGCGGGTGCATGACCGGTGGTTATAGCATACTGAGAATAGAGAGGTAATCACAGAATCGCCTGCCAGAAATGCTTAAGGGGTAAGTGCATTTTCATGGAATCCTTTGAGTCACAGTCGCAAGAAGATCTTTTCCCTGTTCAGGAACAGTCCGATACACGCCCGGCTCCTTTAGCAGAGAGGATGCGGCCGCTGGATTTTGATGAGTTTCTGGGCCAGGAAGACGTCTTGGCCGAAGATCAGCCGCTGCGTCTGGCCATTGAACATGATCGTGTGCCCTCACTTATTTTGTGGGGACCGCCGGGGACGGGAAAGACGACCCTAGCGAGTTTAATCGCCAAGAAAACCCAAGCGACATTCGTCCCATTTTCAGCGGTGCTCAGTGGCGTGCCGGAGTTGCGCGGATTGTTGAAAACGGCCCAACAACGCCGGAAGCTGTCAGGACAGCGTACACTTCTTTTTGTGGATGAAATTCATCGATTCAATAAAGCGCAACAGGATGCCTTCCTCCCCTATGTTGAACGGGGAGATATCATACTCATTGGAGCCACCACACAAAATCCTTCTTTCGAAGTGATTGCTCCCTTGTTGTCCCGGTCTATGGTGGTGGTGCTTCAATCCTTAAACGAGGAGGCGTTGAGGCATATCTTGAATCGTGCCCTTTCGGATACGAAACGAGGGCTCGGTTCCTCACACGTCACCCTTACTCCCGATGCGCAGCGTCTATTGATTGGATATGGCAATGGCGATGCCCGGTCGATGTTAACGGGCCTGGAATTTGTTGTTGGCCAATATGCGAAGCCTGGCAAACCTACGACCATTGATCAACCGCAAGTCGAGCAAAGCTTGAAGCAGAAGGCCTTACGATACGACCGGGACGGGGAAGAGCATTACAACCTGATTTCCGCCTTTATTAAAAGTATGCGTGATTCCGATCCGGATGGGGCGTTGTATTGGCTGGCGCGGATGTTGGAGGGCGGAGAAGAGCCCAAGTTCATCGCCAGGCGCATGATAATTTTTGCGTCAGAAGATATCGGGATGGCCGACCCGCAGGGTCTCTTGATTGCCTCGGCCGTTTTTCATGCGGTGGAGGTCATCGGATTACCCGAGGCACAAATCAATTTGGCGCATGGGGTGACCTATTTAGCCACTGCTCCCAAAAGCAAGGCATCGTATATGGGGCTACTGGCAGCGAGGAGAGACGCCAAGGAAAAGGGGAATCTTCCTGTGCCACTGCATTTGCGAAATGCCGTGACTTCGCTGATGAAGGATTTAAACTATGGCAAAGACTACCGCTATGCTCATGATGATCCAAAGGGTGCCAAAAACCAATCTCATCTCCCCAAAGAACTGGAAGGTCGCCAGTATTACCGACCCAAAGGTTCTTCCTCTCCTGCTGATGACGAAGAAGATCTTAACTCGCCCTGGTAGTTATGGAGTTCTGAAAAAGAGCCGGTTTTCGGACCGGCAGCCGAGGTCCTTTTGTTTCGGCAAAAGGACCCAAAACCATTGACGCCCCGTCCGGCCTAATCAAATTAGGCGGGCGCAAACTACGGGAGGGCGGTCCAACTCGCTGCGCTCAGACAAGGCCCGCCGATTCATAAAAGCGCCCAACTATAGGGCCGGACGGAAGGCGTCGGTCCAGAAGGCAAGCGCTACCCAGAGCAAGAAGGTTGGCAATTAACTGAATTAGTTATAACTAGAAGGGCTTGTCTTGTGGAAGAGATGTTTTTCCTAAGAAGCTGGCTAAAAAAAGCGGGGCGAGTGCTAGCTGGTTATTTATTTAACATTTTTCTGCTTGTAATCCTCTATTACTGCTTTAAATCGGTTAAGAACTTCTTTGAATCCACCAAAATCGATCGAGTCCTGATTAGCTTTTACTACTTTCTCAGCGAAAACAATTTTCCCATACTCGGTTGCGGAATCAATTTTTGGTTCTCGATTAAATTTTTTGCCAGCAACAAGAGTGTTAAGAGTTTGTATATCAAAGAGGTCTTCTATCGCCATTTCGCCAGTCCCACTTCCTGAGGAGATACGTACTATATATAAATTTTCTAAAAAAAATGAGAACTGTTTTGATGGATCCCATTTCTCGATATTTTTCAAAAATTTTATGATTTCCTTTGAACCAGTATCATCATCAATGAGTATTATTACAGGGTACTTCTTCCCTTCGCCCTTGAAAGGCTTCATATATTTTTCGTAGATACCCATCAAAGATGCTAAGCCCCCCGTTCCTCCTGATATCGCTAGAACATCCTTCAGATTTTCAGTCAAGTTTAGAAATCCAAGTTTGAAAACGAATTTACCGTCAGTTTTTTGTACTAATTCGCCATATTCCTTTTCTAGTTGCTTTAATGCGCATTTCAAATACGTAATGTCTGTTTTGCCCTCGCAGATTATTAAAGGTGAATTTAAAATGAAAAAATGTTTGTAAAACAGGAATTTTCTAAAAAGCGTAGTTATGGCATTAGGATCATTCCTTCTCTTGTCGGTTTTTCTGTTATCGTGAGGTCTTTTCACATAGTAAATAAAACTTAATACGCTCTCAAGATGTTTTACTGTCCCATTCACCTTCCGTTCCGGTGGAGATCCTTCTATTGGGATAATAGTGCCTACAGGTTTTGATGCTTCACCCATTTTTGAATTTTCAGATTTTTCGGTCTCCATAACGGCGATGTGGTTGTTTTCCCAAAAAAACTGATTGCTTTGAAACAAGGAATGGCACATAGATCTGGTTAGCCTGTAATACTCTTTTTTGATGTTTACTTTATTATTTACGATTAACCCAGTTGCGACTTGCCTTCCTGTCTTGTACTGCAAAGAAGTTTTCTTCTCATTAATTGTGAAGCCAGCCTTTCCTATCTCCCTTTTCAGTGCTTTACTAGCTATCCATTCGTTTCCATTATTTTGGACGGCAACTTTCTCAGGAAATTCTTTTTTGTTTGTGGAAAAAGTTAAATCATCTGCATATCTCGAATAAGTGCATTTGGCCTTCTTCGCAAAATTTGCCATTCGTATATCCAGGATGTGTGCTATTAAATTTGAAATAACCGGAGAACATGGGCTGCCCTGGGGCAACTCATTATTATGGCAAGATATTTGAGCGATGATAGTGGCGATTTTAGGATTTAATGAAAAGTGCGCATTTTTTATAAAAAACCCTCGAACTCGACCAAAGTTTATTGAAGGAAAGAAATCCTGCAAATCAATATTGAAAACATGCCGTTTTTTTATATGGTTAATTGCATTTGTGCTTATGGAATGATTTTTCCTAAATCCATGTGATAATGATTTCTTATGGTTGTCTTTTTGGGAAATCTCATCAAAACATTGATTTAGTAGATCTGCTAAACGTCTTTGGAGATGTTTGACCCTGTCTACAGGAGCTTTAATTCTACGGGCACCCCCATTTTTTTTAGGGATTATAAATTCAGTATATTTATGATCATTTGGAATTTTATAAAGGATGAAGGAAAATTTGCTTGGCTTGTAGCCTAGCAAGACAGCCATCTCACTTAGAGATGAGGCATTTTTTAGTTTTTCCAACTGAGACATTTGGGGGCAAAAAAGAGAATGGGGGCCTATAGGCACTCTTATGCACAAGGCTACCTAGCCAAGTACGGTAAGGATATTAAGGAGGCCAGGAAGCAAGTGCCCTGGCATTGTTTTCTTATGCTGCGATACGCAACAACAAATCTGCCTATAGGCCATTTTCTTTAAACCACATTTTCAATTTAAAATCAATTTATTGGAAATCCTGATCCTTTATGGATGTCCCTTGAAGGGTCCTTTTGGTGCTCGCGTGAGTCAAGTCTATACTATGGAATATTAAAGGGAGGGAGGCCAGAATTGTCTTGCGTTATGTTAAAAAGACAAACTTTGGGAATTACGAAATCTGGGATTGTTGTTTTTCGAGTTGGGCGCTGAGGTCGCCCCATTTGTGTGTGAGACGATCGAGGTCATGGCCCCATTGTTCGCGTTCGTGGTGGAGGGAATTCCAGCGGGAGTAGTCTTGGTAGGTGGCCGGGTCGGCTAGTTCCAAGTCCCGAGCTTTGATCTGTTCTTCGAGCTGGGCAATGTCTTTTTCCACTGTGGTGACTTGTTTTTCCAATCGGGCGATACTTTTTGAGAGGTCTCGTCGCGATGGGGCGTCAGGAGTGGCGACGGTTGTCTTGGCTTTCCCATTTGTGGGGTGCTCGGTGGTTGGTTTTTCTTTGTGGGGCTTCTCTTTTTTCTTTGATTTTTTCTTGTCGGGTGTGGCTTCCGGGGGCGCCTGGTCCTCCAGTTCTTTGGCCCGTTTCCAGCAATAATATTCATAGTCGCCGATGTAATCGCGGGCTTGCCCGTCGTCTATTTCCACGACGCGCGTGGCGACCCGCATGAGGAATGTGGGGTCGTGCGAGATAAACACCATGGTTCCGGGGAATTGAAGGAGTGCGTCCGTTAACATATCCACGGATGTGGGATCCAAGTGGTTGGTCGGCTCATCTAAGAGCAGGGTGTTGGCTGGCTCGACTAACATGCGGGCTAAGGCGACTCGATTACGTTCCCCGCCGCTCAAGGCTTTGATGGGTTTTTTCTGATCATCTCCGGAGAATAAAAACGCGCCGGCTAATCCTCTTAGGAAATTTCGTTCAGTCATGGGTGCGGCTTCTTCCAGTGACTCCAATATGGAATGTTCAGATTTCAGGATTTCGGCCTGGTGCTGAGCAAAGTAGTGGAGTGTGACCCCGTGACCCAAGATTCTGGACCCTTTATCGAATTCCAAGACTCCAGCCAGGATTTTAAGAAGTGTAGATTTTCCAGCCCCGTTTTCCCCGACCAAGGCCACGCGTTGTCCCCGTTCGACGGAAAAATCCAAGTCATCATAGATGATTTTATCGCCATAGCGTTTCCCGATATCCCGTAGTTCAAATACGTCTTTTCCGCTGGCCGGCGGGTCCGGGAATTTAAATCGCAACCGTTTCGTGTCCCGCTGCAACTCAATGCGTTTGACTTTTTCAAGTTGTTTGATGCGGGATTGCACCTGGCTGGCTTTGTTGGCCTGGTATCGGAACCGGTCGACGAAGTTTTGGACGCGTGCAATTTCTTTGGATTGTCGATTGGCGGCGGCCTCTTCCTGGGCGTCTCGCTCTGCCCGGAGTTTTTGAAACCGCGAATAATTGCCCCGGTATTCCTGCAAGGTATGGTTCCGGACTTCCCAAATATGCGTGACCATGGTGTCTAAAAAGCCAATGTCATGGCTGATGATCAACAGTGTGAAATTTGAAGAGAGTAAAAATGATTCCAGCCAACGCTGCGTGGGCTTGTCGAGGTGGTTGGTCGGCTCGTCCAGCATGAGGACGTCGGGGGCGGACAGTAATAAGTGGGCTAAGGCCACTCGCATGCGATAGCCGCCGGAGAGAGTGTCAATCTTGCGTTCCCAATCCGACTCCTGAAATCCTAATCCGGAAAGAATCCGCTTGGCTTCGTGATCGGGAAATTGATTCCTGTGTGTGGCATCGAGAATGGTGTTTCCCGGCAACGACTCCAGTTCCTGTGGCAGATAGCCAAGGCGAAGAAATGGACGTCGTCGAATCTTTCCGCTTTCTATCTCTTCCTCATTGAGGATCATGCGCATCAGTGAGGTTTTGCCAGACCCATTAGGACCAACGAGTCCCACACGCGTATTGGGTTTGAGGTGGGCCGAAGCCTCAATGAACAGGGGTTTCGTGGGGTAGCTCTTGGAGATTTGTTCAATATGCAGCATGCGGAAACACCATCCAATATGTGAGATGAAAACTGAGTCAAAACCCCTTTGTCATGGTCAAAAAGACGGAAAGGAGGGATGAATTGGTGGAGCTGGCCGGGATTGAACCGGCGACCTCGTGAATGCCATTCACGCGCGCTCCCAACTGCGCTACAGCCCCACACCGAAAATGATGCTATCACGCGACTACGGTTCGGTCAAGAAAATCAGAGGCCAGAAAGGCAGAGCTTCCTCGTTGACAAATTATGCGTTGAGACCTACGATTCACCCTCTAAGCTCTGGCTGACCTGCTGGCCGAGTTTTTTTTTGTCCCGTGCTCTTGTCTTGTGCGTGTGGAGGAAGCTATGGCCGCATTGGTTGTTGTTGGCTCCCAATGGGGAGATGAAGGAAAAGGAAAAATTGTGGACCTATTGGCCAAGGATGCGGATGTCATTGTCCGCTATCAAGGAGGTTCCAATGCCGGCCATACGGTCATTACCAATAAAGGCACCTTTATTTTTCATTTGATTCCTTCGGGGATTCTTTATCGAGGGAAGGTGTGCGCGTTGGGGAATGGGGTCGCCATTGATCCGGCTGGGTTGATTGAGGAGTTGGATCGTTTAACTGCCAAAGGGATATCGGTTGGAAAACGATTTCTTATTAGTAATCGGGCCCATGTCATCATGCCCTATCATAAGGCCATTGATAAGGCCGAAGAGCAGGCGAAAGGGGCTCGCCGAATCGGGACGACGGGCCGAGGCATTGGGCCGGCTTATGTCGATAAAATGGCGCGAGTCGGCATTCGCATGGGAGATTTACTGAATCCGGACGTGTTGCAACAAAAGATCCAGGAAAATCTGGTGGAAATTAATGCGTTCTTAGAGCGCATTTACAATGTGGATGGTTTTACGGTTGAGAAGGTTTTTAAAGATTATCAAGCCTATGGTGAGCGACTTCGTCCGCATATTACGGATGTAGCATTGGTCCTGGACCGGGCCTTTGAACGCGGGAAGCGTGTTTTGTTTGAAGGGGCACAAGGGACCCATTTGGATGTCGATTTTGGAACCTATCCCTACGTCACCTCATCAAGTTCCTGTTCGGGTGGGGCGTGCACCGGCAGTGGGGTGGGTCCCACTACGATAACGGGAGTCTTAGGTGTCACGAAGGCCTATACGACTCGAGTGGGTGGAGGTCCGTTTCCGACAGAATTGACTGATGAAATGGGGCAGCAACTCATGCAGCGTGGGAATGAATACGGGTCAACGACGGGTCGAGCCCGCCGGTGTGGCTGGTTGGATATGGTGTTATTGCGATATGCCGTTCGAATCAACGGACTTACCTCATTGGCCATCACAAAGTTGGATGTGTTGGATGGCTGCAAAGAATTGAAAATTTGTACGGGATACCGATATCAGGGAAAACTCCACAAAGAAATGCCAGGTGACCTAAAGGTGCTGGCAGGTTGTGAGCCGGTGTATGAACGATGGAGTGGGTGGACAACCGACACAACGGGATTGAAGGGGTATAAGGGACTTCCCCCTGCTGCTAAAAGGTATTTAGCCAGAATTGAGGAATTAACCGGATGCCGAATTGATATGATTTCGACCGGGTCCAAGCGTGAAGATACCATTGTTGTGAAAAATCCATTGATTCGGTCCCGCAAGGGCAAATGATTAACACGCTTCTTAGTGTTTTTTTGCTGTAAGTTTGACAACAACAGAATCCATTGTTAGCATCGCGACCCGGTGAGCCGCTAGCTCAGTTGGTAGAGCATCGCCCTTTTAAGGCGAGGGTCGTGCGTTCGAGCCGCACGCGGCTCACCATAATTATCAAAAGGTTGTGCACCCTTTCCCTGCCGTTTGATTAGTCACGGTTCCATCTGAAATTTGCCCATTAAAGCCTGTCAGCCCTGCCACTTCGCCCCAGAGGGTGAGTTGGGCTAAAATGGGCATACCGTGCCAACATAGCTGGAGACTTCCAACCGCCCAAGGCCAAGAGCGTTCGGTCATTGGCACCTTGCATAGCCAAGAGGCAGGGAAAGATATGCCGAAAATCATGAAAACTGATGGAGCAAATCCTGAGCCAATTACGGCCTTATCAAAGGGGGCGGTGGGAGTGAAAAATGTGTGGGATGATGAAAGCTTTGTAGAGTGCAAGAGGGTATACTTTTGCTCGGGTTCTACCCATGGAGCTTCACAAATTCAACATGAAAACCTGCCCTGCCCTCGGCCATTTTTCAATCGAAGAAAGGGGACCCGTCAGAAATTAAATAAACACGGTCACGAGATAGGCTCTGCGTGTTTGCTTGGCTTTCAATCCATCTGCCATTTACCACGAAGAAATTTGGTAGGATAACGAAGAGAGGTTCTAGACCCATCCCTGCATCACATTTCCCCATGTAAACTCTTTCTTTTCAGAGTTTTACCGATCCCTCAAATTTCAAAAACATCCCTTTAAAATACAGCCATTCGTTTGATACACATAAAAACCTGGTTATTATACTTATATGCTATATCTGCCCCAGCGATCTACGCAATCCTCAGCTTTTAGTTGATTATTAAGCTGAAAAGTGTAGAGTAATGAAACATTTGCCTGGAATTTAAGAAACCAATTTTTGGCTTTTTGAATTAAATTGCGCATTTCTAAAATAGGTTTTGTATGAATAAATAAACAGGGTGATTTTGGTGAAGATCCTCCGACACATATCCCTTGTTCTCGCTTCCGCAAGTTTTTTTATCCTTTCAAGCTGCACAACCACCGAACCTGATTTCTATAAGTCTCTTAATCCTCCCTTCCCTTCCCCTCAGTCCACTTTTTTCCGTACACCATTAAGTTTTGAAGCCAATCAAGGGCAGACGGATTCCCAGGTTCAATTTCTTTCACGTGGGAACGGCTATAACCTCTTTCTTACGTCAAATGAAGCGGTAATAACCTTTACTAAACCTGACCAAACAAACACAGGAATTACTGAAGCTTCGAATAAATCCGAACCGAAGAGAACCGCCACGGTACGGATGCAGTTGGATGCTAGTAATCCTTTCCCAACCATTTCTGGAGAAAGGACACTGTCGGGGAAGGCGCATTACTTCAAAGGAAACGATCCTAATAAATGGCAGACGAATGTATCGACTTATGCCCAAGTACGGTACGCAGAAATTTATCCGGGAATTGATTTAGTGTACTACGGCAATCAGCAGCAATTGGAATATGATTTCATAATAGCCCCTGGAGAAGATCCATCAAGCATTACGATTAACTTTCAAGGTGTGGATACCCTCAACATTGAACCCAATGGTGATCTGATATTGCAGACTCCAGGTGGAACTATTCGCCAACGGAAGCCTATCATCTATCAGAAAGTCAAGGAGGAAAAACAAATTATTCGGGGACAATATCTTGTGAAAAGTTCACATCAGGTTGGGTTTCAGGTGGAAAAATATGATCCCACAAAAGCCCTGATAATAGATCCAGTCATGGGTTTTTCCACTTATTTTGGTGGGAGCAAAACCGAAAGGCTTCAAGCAATTGCAGTAGATTCTAAAAAGCAGGTGTACATCACCGGACATACCCTTTCCACAGATTTCCCTACTGCCAATCCAATCCAGGCATCCAATATGGGGGGCTCTTCCTCCGCACCTGATAGTTCTCAAAGCGATGTTTTTATAACAAAATTTACAGCGGATGGTTCGGAACTACTCTATTCCACCTATTTAGGCGGTAGCAGTATCGACGAAGGGCGAGATATTGCTGTAGACGAGGATGGAAATGCCTATGTAACGGGAGAAACCTCATCCGACAATTTTCCAATTATGAATCCCTTTCAGAATGCAAAATCCGATGGGGCAGACGCCTTTGTGACCAAATTAGCATCCGATGGATCGTCTCTCATTTATTCAACATTTTTAGGGGGTAGTAGTCATGAAGAACTTTTCCTTTTCGGACACGATGCGGCCAGCGGGATAGCAGTTGATGCTGCCGGAAGCGCGTATATAACAGGCTTTACGGGGTCCAATGATTTTCCGATAAAAAATGCTATTCAGCCTCAGAATGCAGGTGGGCGTCTCACTACGGGCCCTGTCGGAGATGCCTTCGTGACCAAATTAACTCCCGACGGAACCGCACTGGTCTATTCCACTTATCTAGGTGGAGGTGTTAATTCAGAAGGGTTGAGCGGTCAAGGTTATGATACGGGTAGGGCTATTGCTGTAAATAAGACAGGCCATGCCTATATAACTGGGGTAACAGTTTCCGACTCCTTTCCAACGGTCAACGCATTCCAAAATACCTTGTTGGGGTATAGTGATATCTTCTTAACAAAACTCAGCCCTGACGGATCCGCATTTGTCTATTCCACTTATCTGGGGGGGAGTATACCTTTCGATGGTGGTATAGAATCCCACCTGGAACAGGCAACAGGTATAGCAGTCGATGATGCCGGACACGCCTATTTGGCCGGATGGACCAATTCGAACGACTTTCCAGTTGCCAATGCCTTGCAGCCCCTGCCTCCATTTGAACATTCAAATTTCACCTTTAGTGCTGGCTTTGTCACCAAATTTATGGTTGATGGATCAGGTCTAATTTACTCGACCTACCTGTCGGGTTCGCAGCCATTTAGGGATCAAGTCAACGCCATAGCGGTTGACGCTGCCGGAAACGCCTATGTAACGGGAAAAGCAGCATCTTCTGCCTTTCCGACCACTCCGGACGCCATTCAGAAAACTAAATCTGTTTTCCAGGCCGCGTTTGTGACTGTATTCACTCCTAATGGTTCGGCGCTCAGCTATTCCAGTTACCTTGGAGGCTCAGATGATGATAGCGGGATAGATATTGCAGTAGATTCTTCGAGAAATATTTATGTGGCAGGACAAACCGAGTCAACGGATTTCCCCACCATGAATCCATTTCAGGCCTTCAATGCTGGTGTAATTGATGGATTTGTGGTGAAAATTGCCCCAGATAATATTGCTCCCACAGTAGAAGCAGGACCTGCGCAAGCAATAATTTTGCCCAATATAGCCAATCTTAATGGCTCTGTCTCGGATGATGGGTTACCGGACCCTCCAGGCACTGTTCTTACTATCTGGGAAAAGGTTAGTGGTCCTGGAACAGTGACATTTGCTGATCCCTCAGCAGTCAAAACCACCGCCAGATTTAGTCTCCCTGGCACCTATGTGGTGCGTCTTACGGCTGATGATGGAGATTTAACCGCTAGTGATGAAATATCCATAACCGTTAATCCTCCGCCTCCGCTTATAAACCAAGCGCCAATGGTGGATGCGGGTCCAATGCAAACGATTTTCCTTCCTGGCCAGGCCCTGCTCAATGGAACAGTGACGGATGACGGCCTACCGAATCCCCCAGGTACTGTAATGACGACTTGGAGTAAGGTCAGTGGCCCCAACGTTGTGGCATTTGGCAATCCAAATGCCGTAGATACCACCGTTTTGTTTTTCAGCGCGGGAACGTATGTGTTGCGGCTGACTGCATCGGATGGCGCACTCTCCAGGAGTTCGGATGTCACCATCACGGCCAGAGATCAGGGGACCAGTTCACCGAGCAGTGATGTGAATGGGGATGGCAAGGCAGATATCGTGTGGCGCAATACCAATGGGATGGTCGCGATCTGGCTGATGAATGGGGTGACAATCACCTCAACTGGTTTCCCAGGAGGAGTCGCAACCGAATGGCAGATTAAGGGTGTGGGTGATGTGGATGGGGATGGCAAGGCGGATGTCATTTGGCGCCATGCCACCAGTGGCGCCACCGCGATCTGGTTGATGAATGGGGTGACCAGGAGGTCCGTAGGTTTTCCCGGCAGCCCGTCGACGGATTGGGAAATTCAAGTCGTAGGGGATGTCAATGGTGATGGCAAAGCGGACATAGTATGGCGCAACAGTCGTGGTGCCACAGCGATCTGGTTCATGAACGGCGCAGCGATTGCGTCCGCTGGCTTCCCCGGTGGAGTGCCGTTGGCCTGGCAGATTAAGGGTGTGGGTGATGTGGATGGGGATGGCAAAGCAGATGTCATTTGGCGGCATGGCACCAGTGGGACCGTGGCGATATGGCTAATGAATGGGCTGACGATCACTTCAGTTGGCTTTCCGGGGAGCGCGCCCAACATTTGGACTGTCAATGAGGTAGATGATGTGGATGGGGATGGCAAGGCGGATGTCATATGGCGCCATGGCACCAGTGGCGCCACAGCGATCTGGTTTATGAATGGAACGACGATTGCCTCCTCCGGCTTTCCTGGTCCCATGCCCACGGAATGGAAAATTGAACAGGTCGGAGATGTCGACGGGGACGGTAAAGCGGACATTGTGTGGCGGAACAGCCTTCCAGGTGCTGTAGAGGTGTGGATCATGAATGGCTTGACCATAAACACCAAGGGTTCCCCAGGGACCGCCTCCACAGGCTGGGAGATTCAATAGGGCGAAAAAATCATCTTTCAGTATACGTTTCACAAGAGCCTGGCTCCTCACGGTGCTGGGCTTTTTGTTTGCGGTAACGTTGAATCGAGCGCATTCTGTTTCCCCGTGGGAGCACTTGCGTCGATGCCTCAGCACCGCCTCTTTTGGAGTCCTGTTGTGAGAGGGGTGGTACTATCGCCCAAGGGGGCCAAATGGGGGGTCTGCCCATTGGGGGTGGGGGCATGGCAGAGTTTTGATGGAAAAGTTGGTCACGGTTTTAGTCACGGTTCGGTCACGGTTTTGTTCACAATCAGGATGTCTCTCAGTCTCGATTGATCACACTCGAATTTGGTCAATCGCCTTGCCAATCCAAGTGATTATCACCCTTTGTCTTATTCAGTCATTCTCTAGGGTAATCGCCCAAGTTTGCCCTTTTAAGGCGAGGGTCGTGCGTTCGAGCCGCACGCGGCTCACCATAAGTATCACATCCTTCTTGTGTTTTCCCCTCAATAAACCAGCCAAAAGTCCGGGTACATCTCCCAAGGTTGGGAGTTCATTGCCCGTGAAAATCATTTAAAAAAGGAATGCGGCACCCTTTATCAAAGAAGAGTGCCGCATGAAGTGCAAAATATTTAGTGCTTCTGGGCTAATCGAGCCAGATTAGCGTTGGCTTGGGACAACACTAAGGCAAAGGCGGCAAAATCCGTGTCGGTCAATGGATGCCCCGTAGAATATCTATCCACCAGGATGACCCCGATAGGCCTGTTGGGCGCGTATAAGGTTCCGGCAAACCCGGGCTGGTCGCCCCAGTATTTTAAAAAGGCGGTTGGCATACCTCCGGATTCTCCTTCTTTGACCAAGGAAGAATAGTGAATAGGGTGAAACCTGTGGAGCAGTCGATCCCAGAAGTTTCCATGAGAAAGAGGGCAATGAAACGCTGGTTGGATGGTTTCCACATGTGGACCATAACCGATTTTGGCCTGGAGCATATCTTTTCCTGGTACTACCAATGCGAGCCAGACCCGTTCAAATCCATAGGAAACATGGAGCGTTCGGGTGACAAAGGTAAGCAGCGAGGAGGGTTCGGAAATTTTCATGGACTGGATGGTGAAATCCAGCAATGGCCTATCGGAGGCCGGAGAGGGCTGGAGAGAAGGGGAAGCTTGCTGGGCCGATGTTGCTGATCCTTTGGAAAGAATCCCTTCGGGGTCTAGAGCCTGATGGATCGTTTGAGTGAGCCGATGTAGATGTTGATTGTGAAATAGCCCATCGGCCTCAGATGCGGGAAGAAAGTGCTGTCGGTCAATATTGATGGCCGAGGCGATTTCTGAGGCCTGGCTAAAGGCTTTGGAGACGGTGTGTTCCAATTGGATCATGGAGAGGCCGAATGGGGGAAGAAACTGTTCGATCAGGCCTTGAAGTATCTCTCCCTGTCCGGTAGCCAATGGGTTCAGGAGGCAATAACTCAATTCATTAGCGGCTCGAACAATACCTTCCATGATCTGTTGATCTGCTTCTGGATGCGATTTAGGCCAGACGGGCTTTTTCTCCAATAGCTGAACCAAGGTGTCCGGCAGATTCCAATGCTTGGCCATGGCGGCAGCGATGACATGCAGCGGTCTTCCCAAAAGAGTGAGTTCGGCTTTTGGGATCTTGGCTGGATCCTCTCGGCGTAGGACTTCTAGTTGTTCGGCGACGTCGGGGCGACAGAGGGCGAGGATAAGGTCTCCTAGTGAATAGAGCATGGCATTGGTAAATAACGATCCCGTCTCCCTGTAATTGATGGCTTTTCCCAGTTCCTGTGCCTGGGTCCCCGCGACCAGAGCGCGAGCCAGGAGGTGTTTCAGATTGGTGGTATCGGCCCCAAAGGAATCGGCCTGTTCAATTAATTGGGCAGAGACCACCATGGCCCGAATGACGTCAAATCCAATAAGGGCCACCGCATAGGTTGGGGTTTTGACTGGTGTGCGGGTATGATAGGCGGGGCTATTCGCGATTTTAATGACATTGGCCATCATGGCTTGATCACGCATGATGATTTCTCCAATATCGCTGGCATTTGAGCGTTTATCCTGAGTAAGATTTAGGACTTGGATGCAACTTTGCCTGAGGATAGGCAATGTTTCCGGGGCTTCGGCGAGCAGACTTTCTAAAAAGGAAGCAGAGGACGCGTGGCCGGTGGAGGTGGGGGATTTCATGTTGGCACGTCTGGCAGGATAGAGTGCCAGGCGGTAATTCAAGGACGTGGTAATTTTAAATCATGGCAATGGAATGTGGTAATTGGCTCTCAGGTTAATTCTCGGTAATATTCTCCGAAACATTAAACCGTCCTTACCCTTTGAGGTGAAGGCGGGACTCATTTTTTTGATTGGGTGTTACCTGTATGAGAAATAGAATTTCCTGCTCGGCTCAGGAACTGAGCCAATTAGATGCTGACATGATTCAATCCGTGGTTGGGGGAACGGTCTTCGAAGAAGGCCATCAATATTTTTCCACCCAACGAGTCAAGATCCTTGATGCGGACCAGACGCAAATCACGGCCGAGGTCCATGGCGTCTATGGCGTGTATACGCAAACTATTAAATTGCGCGCGGGGACCTTGTCGACCAGGTGTTCCTGTCCATCGACTGAGCAACCTTTTTGTCGCCATTGTGTTGCGGTGTTACTGCATCAATTCCATAACGGTTCCTCACTCAAGGCGGGTGCCAAGGAAAATCATAAGGACCCGGCTCCTCCTTTCGATCAGCGGGGACGGGCCGAAGCACCTCGTGCGGAGGAATCCGGGGGTGCGGGGGACTTGAATTTTTGGGAAGCCATCCTGTTTATCGATTGGGTACAGAAAGCCGTTGGACTGTTAGGCAAGGAGGCCACCCTACCTCCAGTTCCTGGTTCGCTCGGGGGTGTTGCTCGAGAATGGGTAGGTGTAGTTGAACGCCTTAATTCACAATGCCTGGAAGGAGAGGAAGATCGACTTGATGCCTTGAGGAACCTGCAATCAGCCGAAGGCATGGTTGATAACCTCACGAAGAAATTGCATGTTTTAAAGGAGGAAGCTGAGGCGGCTCAAAAGAATTGCAGGGTGTTAGAGAAAAAAGTCAAGCAATTGCAAGATTCATTGGCAGAACTCTCAAAGGCATCAAACTAGGTCTGGTGATTTGCGGCAGGCCTCGTGGGAAATGTGACTTTTAAGTCTAGACGAAGGTTCGTGGACGTGAGGGCAGTCTTCCGACCCTTTTCATATGGGAAGAGAGCGGACGGATTTTTCAATAAAACAAGGCCATGACGTTAGTCATTCATTCATGCTCGAATCTTTCTGGGCTCTTCCATCCGGCCAATTGATCCAGCTGTTTGCCCCACCATCTCAAGTACATTGTCGGCAATTTGGTTCAGCGCGATGGTCGCTGGAGACGTGGGGGCCAGCTCTACCACTGGAAGATATTTTAAAATGGATTGTTGCACGTGCATGTCTTCAGGGATATTTCCTAAGATAGAGAGGTCGGTTCCAACATATTGCTTAAGAAGATGTTGTAAGTGCAGCGTGTTGACCCTGGATTTGGGAGTCATGCGATTTAAAATGAGGGCCGGTTGAAACCTTTTTAAGGCTTCTTGAGCAATCTCCACACCTGATTCGTTCGTCCTTCCAACAGCTTCCAGGACTGCTGTGACACTATGAAAGTCTTTGTCCAGAAGGGCGTCCGCCACTGGGTCGCGGGCTAAAAAAGCCGTAAGGACCTTTCGAATGGCGGCAAGTTTAATGAATCGATACAGATCTAAGACCGAAGTCGGGTCAGGAGTGGCCACAGCCAGGTAATAGTCCGCGAGGAGATAAAAGTCCAGTGCGTGATAACTGGTGCCCGCCCCGACGTCAACCAGAATGATATCTGCATCCAGCTTCTGTACGTGCCGGATAAGGCGTTTTTTTTTGGCATGCTGCAAGTTTGCGGTAATCAGGGTTTCCCCGGTTCCAGAAATGAGCTTCAGGGAAGAGAGGCTGGGAATAGGGTGGGCGATCTCATTTAAATTAGTGAGAGTGTTTGTCAAAAAATCTGTGAGAGTGGATGGGGGATGGAACATCCCAAACAAGATGTGGAGATTAGCTCCCCCAATGTCCATGTCGACCAAAGTAACGCGAAGTCCCTTTTTGGCGAGGAGGAGTCCAAGATTGCTGACGACCATGCTTTTTCCAACTCCGCCCTTACCGGAGGCCACTGAAACTATACAAGGCATCGCATTAAATCCTCTCTTGTTGATTTCACCTGAAAGTGAGTACAACCCTGATCAGAAATAGCCTATCATAGGGTCTGTCTTATGCCCATGGGCCGCGACTCCACGGGTGGTGTGAATGATGAGGGATTTATGTTAGCTAGGGAGTTGTTGTGAGTCGGGTAAGCTCTTGCCTTTAAAAATGGAAAGTGCTAGGTTATTTTCGAGTAGAGTGGGCGTGAGCCCACTTTTTTTTGGTCTTGGTTTGTGGCCGCTCGTAGTGAGGAATTGTGGTGGCCTTTTCGGCTGACAATCTTGAGCAAGTGATTCGCCAAGTGGGCGAGCCTATTGCTCGAGCCTTGGGAGTGGATATTTTCGAGGTTCAGTGCACCGGGAGACCCGCCAACCTTTTGGTTCGATTGACTCTTGATAAAAAGGGGGGAGTTGGAATTGAAGATTGTGAACAATTTCATCAATCCCTGCGTCGAACCTGGGAGGTTCTTCATCCAGAGCAAGCCGCGTATCGGTTTGAAGTTTCTTCGCCTGGTCTAGATCGACCGCTCCGAGATCTAAAAGACTATGAACGAGTGGTGGGTGAACGACTTCGAGTCACTCTGAAAACCTCGATCAACAAGCAATCAGTTGTCTTGGGGCAATTGATTACTGTTACAGACATGGGGATTCATTTAATGGATGACAAGAGCAAAAATCCTCAGGAAGTCGTTGTGCCCTGGGAAGATATTGCCAAAGCGAGATTAGAGGTTTCGTTCTAATGCTTTACTGGAAATGCGCACCAACTGCCCATGTCCGTTTGAACCGCTCATCGTGCCTTGCGAGGGATACATATGAAAAGTGAACTCATGTTGGTCATTGATCAAATCGGTCGGGAGAAAGGAATCGATAAGGCCAAAGTCATTTTGGCCTTGGAGTCAGCGCTTCTCACGGCCGCGAAAAAACGATTTGGGCATGGTGAAAACATTCAAGTCGACATTGATACGGAAACCGGCGAAATTTCTATCGTGAAGAAAAAGACGATTGCCGAGAACGTGCTGGATTCTAAAACAGAGATTTCACTGGAAGATGCCAGAAAAATTGATGATGAAGCTGAAATGGGAGACGAAATTGGCTCACTCATTGATTTGGAAGAATTTGGGCGAATAGCTGCACAGGCCGCGAAGCAGGTCATTTGTCAAAAAGTTCGAGAGGCAGAATGGGAATCGATTGAACGGGAATATTCCAAAAAAGAAGGGGAGCTAGTTCATGGGGTTATATTGGGCCAGGAGCGTCGAAATTACCTGGTCGACATTGGAAAAACAGAGGCCCTTCTTCCCATTCAGGAGCAAATCCCACGGGAAGCTCATAGGCGGGGCGATCGAGTGCGGGCTTTGCTGTTAGAAGTTCGACGAACTCCAAAGGACGTGCAAGTGATCCTTTCCCGAGCGCATCCTCAATTCGTGGTGAAATTGTTTGGTTTGGAAGTGCCTGAAATTACAGAGAAAATTGTTGAAATCAAAGGGGTGGTACGTGAACCGGGTGACCGGACGAAAATTTCAGTGGCTTCGCGGGATAAAGCAGTTGATCCGGTTGGCGCATGCGTTGGCGTCAAAGGTTCACGGGTCCAGGCCATTGTTCGGGAACTGCATGGTGAGAAAATAGATATCATTCCATGGACAAATGATCCTCGGGTTTTTATCGGGGAAGCCCTGAACCCTGCCTCAATTGAAAAAGTAGGGATTGACGAACAAAAGAAATCTGCCTTGGTGGTGGTGGCTGATTCTCAGCTTTCTTTGGCCATCGGGAAAAATGGGCAAAACGTACGATTGGCAGCAAAATTGACAGGTTGGAAGATTGATATCATTAGCTCCACAGAATACGAAAAGCAAAAGCTTGAACGAGACCAGGAGATTAAAGCAGCTTTGGCTGAAGAGGCTGCTCAAATTACGGAAGAGCCGGCGGCGGACAACACTAAGGAAATTGAAAGATCCTCACAAGAGGAAATCGTGGAGAATCCAGCGGTGGCACCAACAGAATCAGGGCAGAGCTCGGGATCGTAAGGATACGGCTTCACAGTAAAGGACGTGCATGAGAGTTCATGAGATAGCCAAAAAAATTGGGATGGAGAGCCGTTTGCTTATTCCTGAATTGGTGCGACTTGGCATTCAGGTTAGTTCCCATAGTAATACTGTGGAAGACAATATGGCCAAATGGGCGATGAATATAATTCTTGGTAAAACTCCTGAAACAACGCCCAAGCCTGGGGATTCATCCGTTCCAGGGCCTGTTGGTGCAAAAAGCTCTGAGGGGGGGCGCCTACTGAAAAAAGAATCGTCGACTTCCGGAAGGCATCGTTCTGAGGCAGTGGTTGAAGAACCTAAAAAAGCCGAAAAAAAGCACATACTGATTAAGAAGAAAAAAACAGAAGAAGAAATCCTGGAAGAGATGGCGGAATTGTCCCCAGTCGGGGAAGGTGGGGGAGAAGAGTCATCGGTCATCCAGGAGGAGTCAGAGTCTCCATTGGAGACGGCTCCCGTTTTGACTCAGAGTCCTGGCGTATCGGTCGTGGAATCTCAACAAGAGGTTCCCGCCTTATCGCCCACTGAATCGGGAGGGCTTCATGGTGTTGGGGCCCCACCGCCTGTTCTTGAGGAGAAAAGTGTCGCAACCCCTCCATCTGGTAAATCTCCTGAAAAAGAAAAAGAGAGGAAGGGCGAAGGAAAGCCCGACAAGAAGGCTGCGGTTATTTCGCGAGAGGTTCCAATAGAGGAAAAAGGCAAAAAAATAAAAAAAGTTGCGCGTGTCAAAGACGAAGATCTCTTCGCCGCACGGTTTGAGGATGCTGCGGTCTGGCAAGATCTTCGGCCATTACCAACGTTGCGACGTGAGGAACGTACCCGTCAGGTTCAACAGCCTTCGGTGGGTGAAGTCACAAAACCCCGGAAAAAAGTTATGAAGGTCACTGCTGGGATATCCGTGAAAGATTTTGCCGAAGTGATCGGCCAAAAACCCACGGAAATTATTCGGAAATTAATGGATTTAAATATTGCAAAAACCCTCAATCAACCCATGGATTTAGAAGCTGGAGTGCTCATTGCGGAGGGCTATGGCCTCGTAGTTGAAGCTGTGGCTGCTAAGGGAGGGGAAGCCCTCCTGGATGAGGTGCTTGAGGGAGGAGAGCAAGGAAATTTGGAACCTCGCGCGCCTGTGGTGACGGTTATGGGACATGTCGATCATGGAAAAACCTCGTTGTTGGATGCCATTCGGCAGACCCAGGTGACCGACCAAGAAGCGGGAGGAATTACTCAGCACATCGGGGCGTCATTTGTGAAGGCTGGTGAACGTGGGGTGACGTTCTTGGATACCCCAGGCCATGAAGCCTTTACGGCCATGCGGGCTCGCGGGGCTCAGGTTACTGATATTGTAGTCCTGGTTGTGGCTGCAGACGATGGGCCGATGCCTCAGACTATTGAAGCTATTAATCATGCGCAAGCGGCCAATGTGCCGATTATTGTGGCCGTGAATAAAATGGACAAACCGGGAGCTAATCCTGATCGGGTCAAGCAAAGTTTAGCCGAGCATGGCTTGCAACCTGAAGCATGGGGAGGCCAAACCATTTTTGTTGAAGTATCGGCAAAGCAAAACAAGGGGTTAGACCAGTTGCTTGATATGTTGTTACTTCAAGCAGAAATTATGGAATTGAAAGGCGATTCTACCTGTTCCGCCCGAGGGATTGTTTTGGAGGCAAAATTGGATAAGGGGCGTGGGCCTGTTGCCACGGTGTTAATTCAAGCCGGAAACTTACGAATCGGGGATTCGTTTGTCGTGGGGGCAGTGAGCGGCCGGGTGCGAGGATTAACATCGGACAAAGGTGAACGTTTGAAGGAAGCTGGGCCATCGATACCAATTGAAGTCATTGGCTTATTGGGGGTTCCTGAAGCCGGGGATCAGCTGGTCGTGGTGAAGGATGAGCGGGCTGCGAGAGAAATTGCCCAGGCCAGGCAGCAAAAGCAAAAAGACGTAGGCCTCGCATCCACGTCCAGAAGAACCCTAGAGGAGCTTTATGCAGAATCTAAAGATGGGGAAATTAAGGAATTGCCACTACTGATCAAGGCTGATGTGCAAGGGTCGGTGGGGGCATTAGGCGATGCACTTCTCAAGATTTCTACCGACGCGGTAAAGCTTAAGATCATTCATAGTGGCGTAGGTGGTATCAACGAAACCGATGTGTTATTAGCGGCTGCTTCAAAAGCGATTATCATTGGATTTCATGTTCGTCCGGATTCGAAGGCGGCTGCTATTGCGGAACGTGAGGGTGTGGAAATTCGGTTGTACACCATCATTTATAATATACTTGATGATATACGTTCGGCTGCAGAGGGGCTTCTGGCTCCAACAATCAAGGAGCGAGTGATGGGGCATGCGGAGGTTCGACAACTATTCACCGTTCCGAAAATGGGCACCATTGCCGGCTGTTATGTGAATGATGGGTTGATATCCCGGTCGAATACCAAAGTGAGAGTTGTTCGTGATCAGGTGATGGTGTATGAAGGAAAAATTGGATCCTTAAGGCGGTTTAAGGATGATGCACGGGAAGTTCAGCAGGGCTATGAATGCGGAATTGGAGTTGAGAATTTTAATGATTTAAAAATCGGGGATGTGTTAGAGGCCTACGTTTTAGAAGAGGAGGCCACAAAATTATAATGTTGAATGGATAATCCTGAATGGGGATGATCGTGGGGTTGTGCACGCTCGAACTCCATATCCCTGATGTCCAATCGTTGAAAGGGAAGCGTCAGGTCCTTTCAAGCTTAATTTCCCGATTGCGAAATCGGTTTAATGTTTCCGTTGCTGAAATTGATGAACAAGACCTTTGGCAAAAAGCCATTTTGGGGGTGGTGTGTGTGGCGAATGACACGGGAAGGGTCAATCAAGTCTTAGATCAAGTCCTCAACTATATACGATCAAATCCCTCCCTCGAGATTTTACGATCCCAGATTGAAGTCTTGTAAGCTCCCATTATTTTTTCACGTCATGGCAAAAATTAATAGTAGTCGGGCAACGCGGGTTGCCGATCAGATCCGGATGGAAGTGGCAGAGATTCTTTCCAGAAAAACGAAAGATCCACGGATCCAATTCGTGACCGTGACAGGGGTGAAGATGACGGCTGATCTCAAAATTGCTCGGATATATGTGACCACTTTGGATCAAGCCCATTTTGATCAGGTGACGGGTCCCGGTCTAAAAAGCGCAGTGGGGTTTGTTCGAACCGAATTGGGACGACGATTGAATCTGCGCTATACGCCGGAATTAGTCTTTTATCGGGATACGAGTGCAGAGTATGGGAATCGAATTGAAAAGTTATTGGATTCTCTTCATCAGGAATCTGGGGACTCCGGGGAACCTAAGGCATCCTCCTCTCTCCCCAATAAGAGTGAAAGTATAGAGGGGTAATGGCAACAGTGGCGTCTTGCATCGACCATTCGGAATCGGGGAAGGCAGCGAAGGGGATGGCCTTACATGGAGTTCTGAATGTCAATAAGCCTGATGGATGGACGTCGCATGATGTGGTGCAACGCCTCCGGTCGGGTTTGGGTATTCAGAAAGTCGGACACGCTGGTACCTTGGATCCCCATGCGACAGGTGTATTGCCGATTTTAATTGGAAAAGGAACCAAAATTGCCCAGTATCTGTTGGGATGGGATAAAGAATATGGAGCCGTGCTTCAATTGGGCCAACGGACTGATACGCAGGATGCGTGGGGCACGGTATTAGAAGAATCCCCGGTGGAATCTCTGACAGAGGAACGTATCCGATCCGTCTTTGCGACCTTTCAAGGATCCATCCAGCAAGTGCCACCCATGTATTCGGCGGTGAAAATCGGGGGGCAGCCCTTGTATAAAAAAGCCAGAAGAGGGGAAACGGTTGATCGACCGGCAAAAACCGTGATGATCCATGATTTAGAAATCCAAAGACTGAATGTCCCTGAGGTTGCATTTCGGGTTGTTTGTTCTAAGGGCACCTATGTTCGAACGCTCTGCGAGGATATTGGAAACATATTGCAGGTAGGTGGACATTTGAAATGGCTTCAACGACGACGGGTCGGGCCTATTCATGTTGATCAGGCTGTTGGGATAGAATCCCTGCTTGGGGGGCTTGAATTCTCCCGTCTGGATGGTGCATTTTTGGGGTTAGACCAGGCTTTAGAAGGGTTTCCCGCAGTTGAGGTCGATGGAAATGACGCTCGAAAGGTGCTCCATGGGAATGCGATCTCCTGGGATCGTGTGGTCAACTCGTATTTGGAACAAAAAGTTTCGCTCATGGGGGACAATATGGTGAGGGTGAAACAGAAAGATGGGCAATTACTTGCTTTGGGGAGAGGTCCGGTGTTTCAGTCAGCCAAGGCAGGTCCCGTATTAGCGATTGAAACGGTGTTTGCCTAGTCTAAAAAAATCGGGTTTGTTTAGTGAGGATAAGACGATATTCCTAGAAGGAATTTCTTACTGAATTCATGTAACCTTGAGAAACTGGAGGAGGAGTTATGGGTTTAACCAAAGAAGCAAAAACCACGGCAATAGAATCGCATCGGATTCACGACAAGGATACTGGTTCGTCTGAAGTGCAGATTTCCTTGTTGACAAATAGAATTACCAGTTTGACCGAACATTTCAAGACACACAAAAAAGACCATCATTCCCGACGCGGCCTTTTGCGAATGGTGAGCAAGCGAAGAAAATTGTTAGATTATTTGCGGCGTCGGGATGAGGGAAAATACCAAGCCGTGATTGCTGCACTGGGTATACGAAAATAAGACAGAATACAGGTTTTAGGGTGAGCAGAATCAATGAGATGGGAGACAGATGCCCGGTTCTCAATGCGAAGCGAAGCCTCACACTCCATATCAATATATCCACTCAAGGATCAGAAAGGTTGAAACATGATTCATTTCGTTGAAATGGAAGTTGGTGGTCGCCCGCTTCGTTTGGAAACTGGTCGCATGGCAAAGCAAGCGGATGGTGCCGTGTTGGCAACCTATGCCGATACCGTGGTGCTAGCCACGGCGGTAGCCTCCAAGACATTGAAGGCCGATGCCGATTTCTTGCCTCTGACCGTGAACTATCAAGAAAAGGCCTACTCAGCCGGGAAAATACCTGGCGGGTTTTTCAAACGGGAGGGGGCTCCCAGCGAAAAAGAGGTGTTAACCAGCCGACTCATTGACCGTCCGATTCGGCCATTAATGCCGGAAGGTTACTTTTATGAAACCCAGATCATTGTATCAGTGCTCTCTATTGATCAGACCATGTCTTCGGACGTCATTGGCATTGTGGCCGCATCGGCAGCACTTGCCGTTTCCGATATTCCAGGGTCCGGGTTATTAGCAGGGGTACGAATTGGAAGAGTGAACGGCCAATTTGTGGTCAATCCCGATAAGAAGGCACAGGAGGAAACCGAGTTAAATCTCGTGGTGGCCGGAACGAAGGACGCCGTGATGATGGTCGAGGCTGGTGCGGATGGACTGTCGGAAGACACGATGATTGATGCGATCGAACTGGCTCATCGTGAAATCAAGAATATTATTGCCAAAATTGAGGAATTACAAGCGAAGGCGGGCAAAACCAAGCGGGTATTGCAGGTGGAAGCCATCGACGCTGAACTTGAGCAGGCCGTGCGCCAAGTCGCGGCCGCTCCCATTTGTGAGGCCATGTATATTGCAGCCAAAGCCGAACGCCAGGATCGATTCGCCCAAATTCTTCAAGAAGCGATTGAGACCGTGGCCGGAGACGATGCCGATCGAAAAGCCAAAGTTAAAAAAGTGTTTGCAGATTTAGAATATTCCGAGGTCCGGAGAATGATCCTGGAAAAAAAGAAGAGAGCCGATGGCCGTGGTTTATCCGATATTCGTCCCATATCTTCTGAGGCAGGGATTCTTCCTCGGACTCATGGCTCTGCATTATTTACGAGGGGGGAAACCCAGGCATTGGCTGTCGTAACCTTGGGCACTTCAGATGATGAGCAACGGATTGATGCGTTGGAAGGAGAGTATTTCCGGTCATTTATGTTGCATTACAATTTCCCGCCTTTTAGTGTGGGTGAGGCGAAAATGCTTCGTGGTCCGGGTCGGCGTGAAGTCGGCCATGGCAAATTAGCCGAACGTGCGTTAGCAGCAGTGCTTCCCACCAAGGACGAGTTCCCTTATACCATTCGACTTGTCTCGGATATTTTGGAATCAAACGGGTCCTCTTCAATGGCCACGATTTGTGGTGGGGCATTAGCCATGATGGATGCGGGAGTACCCATTAAAATGCCGGTGGCAGGAATCGCGATGGGGTTAATTTTGGAGCAGGGTGGCGTCGCGATTCTTTCAGATATTTTAGGAATGGAAGATCATCTGGGCGATATGGATTTCAAAGTTGCAGGAACGCGAGATGGAGTCACAGCCCTGCAGATGGATATTAAGATTGCCGGAATAACTCCCGACCTGATGCGGCAGGCGTTGGCGCAGGCCCGTGAGGGACGATTGCACATTCTTGGGAAAATGGATGAATGCTTGGCTGTTCCTCGTACCGGGCTGGCAGCCTATGCGCCACGTATCACTACCATCCAGATCAAACAAGATAAAATCCGGGATCTCATTGGGCCTGGGGGCAAAATGATTCGTAGCATTATTGCCGATTGTGGAGTGAAAGTGAATGTCGATGACTCAGGAGTGGTTACGATTGCAGCCGTAGACGGTGAGTCGGCCCAAAAGGCAATGGATATGGTTCAGCGGATTGTTGAAGAAGCGGAGGTTGGGAAAATCTATCTCGGGACGGTGCGAAAGATTGTAGATTTTGGCGCCTTTGTGGAGATTCTCCCCGGTATGGATGGGCTTGTGCACATTTCGCAATTGGCCCCGCACCGTGTGGCATCGGTTACGGACGAAATTTCCGAAGGGGAACAGATTCTGGTGAAAGTGCTAGAAATCGATCGACAAGGGAAGATCCGTCTTAGCCGAAAAGACGCCATGGCCGAACAGACCGACAAGGACCAGCTCACCTCTTAAACCTGCCTGAGTAACAACCCGTGTATAAAAAAGTCATATTGGATAATGGAGTCCGGGTTGTCCTGGAGCGGATGTCATCTTTGAAATCCGTGGCTTTAGGAGTATGGGCCACGGTCGGTAGTCGGGATGAAAAAAAGGGTGAGGGTGGCCTCTCTCATTTCATTGAACATATGATGTTCAAGGGCACGCCAAGACGGACTGCGTCCCAAATTTCCAATGAGATCGATGCCTTGGGTGGTGAAATGAATGCCTTTACTACTCATGAGGCCACGGCTTTTTATGTAAAGGTTCTGGATCAGCAGATGAGGCTGGCTTTCGATCTTATTGCCGATCTGTTTCACCATTCAAGGTTTTCGGCCAAAGACATTGCAAAGGAAAAACAAATCGTCCTTGAGGAGATCCGTACGGCCCAGGACGACCCAGAGGACTATATTCATGAATTGCATGCCAAGGATATCTTCGGCTCTCACCCGTTGGGGCGTCCGATCCTGGGAGAGCCTGGGGTGATGAAAAGACTCAGCCGTCAAGCGCTGATGCAATATAGGCAACAGCATTATCGCCCTGAACACACGATTGTCACAGTGGCCGGCAACTTTTCCTTTCCGGAAATCATTGATACCGTCAACACCTACTTTGGGAAGTGGAAGCAGGGTGGAAACGGCAAGCTTTCCTCATCCGTCCAGAAAACACCCTGGCCCGATCAGCCGCAGGAACGCCAAAGTCTTCACGTTAAGCCCTTGGAGCAGGTTCATGTGTGTGTGGGGTTTAAGGGATTGCCTGTGGGGCATCCGGATCGGTATGCGGCGCATGTCTTAAGCACAATTCTTGGAGGCGGGGTCAGTTCACGACTATTTCAGGAAATTCGCGAAAAACGCGGATTGGCCTATACCATTTATTCGCATCTTTCTGGTTTTTTGGATGGCGGGACGCTTACTGTTTATGCCGCCACTCGCCCGAATGAAATGGCAGCCGTCATTGACCGAATTTGTCAAGAAACCAGGAAATTATGTCGTCGGGAAGTGGCAAGTAATGAATTAGAGCGAACCAAAACTCAATTAAAAGGAAGTTTGATGTTGGGCTTGGAAGGAACATACGGGCGGATGAATAAATTGGCAAAAGACGAAATGTACCAAGGGCGTCATGTCACCCTACAGGAGATGGTGAAGGCCATTGATCGGATTTCCCCTGAACACATTCGTCATTTAAGCCAGAAATTATTTGATCTACAGCAGTTTGTGGTCACGGCATTGGGACCCATCCCAAAAAGGGGAATTCCAAGGTGGGGATGATCATCAAAACCGCTTATTTTTTCGCTTGACAACCATGCCCTGGATGAGTAGCATTGGACCCTCTTAAATACCTGGTTTTCCGTTTTGGATTAGGGGTATGCAGAACTAGGGAAAAGTGGTTTTTGAAGATAAACAAAGGGTAAGTCGTTTTTTAATTTTCTGTCATTCTAACACTGTAAGGAGGGAGCAGATGAAGAAGTCATCTCTACGTCAGGAATTGGTAGCTCTCTGTGCCTTTGGCCTGTTGAGTCTTGGATTAGTAAGCGTTGGGTATGCAGCTGGTCCTGGTCCTGACAAGTCAAAGGGTGACCCAAATGATATCACTCACCAGGGTGATATTTCTTTTAAAGGTGAACCAGCTACCAGTTTAAAGGGGCGGGTTTTTGGCCATTGGGCGGACAACCCTGAGGGAGAAATTTTATTCGGAATTCAGTATTGGAACACCTCTGCACCGGCAGAAACCGGCAATCCTCCAGGCAGGGCTTCCGATGATCGAATTCAAACGCTTCCCGACTCATTGTTTTCCTGTTGTGCCTGGGGTTATCAGGGCGGGAACGAAAAGAACAATCCTTATTCAGGATGGTATACCCCGCAAACGACAGTCCGTTTAGCAGTCAAGGATAAAGCGTTAATGGACCAAATCACGAAAGCAGCCCAAGATTTCGTGGCCATGGAAGTACAAGTAGATGGTCGTACGGTCACGGGATTTAAATTGTTACAAGAAGAATAAGAAATTGTCTGATAATTCATGATTAGAATTAAAATTTTAGTCGAGGAGGGAAGCCATTATGAAAAGTGCTAAGAAGAAAGGGTTGGCCCTTGTTGGAGCCGTGGCGCTAGTTGGGGCTATGGCCTCGAGTGCAATGGCAATCGAAGCTTTTCAGGAGCGGTTTGAGTGGGGTGATTTAAGCAAGCCAACGACCCTTCAGGGGCGCGTTGCTGTGGTAGATCCTTACGACAAAGCTGTGTGGATCAATGTCGCCGTATTTGGTGGGAATGCGGAGAGTGGCTATTATTGGCAGAAATATTTCCCAGGGAAGAACATCAAGGTGTATCCCGGGAGCGATGAGGTGTGGAAAACCCTCGTTGCAGCCGGTAAAGATTCCTCAAGTCAGGCGGTGATGACAGACACGAAGCCATCAAATTATGGCTTGGTGGAGATTGTCGTTCAAGAAACCGAACAAAACCATCGGGTGGTTTCATCAGCCAAGGCAGTCCCAGAGGTAGCAGGAACTCCAGAAAAACCACGAAGTATTCATAGCCTCAGGTCATTGCCGGTATTAGAGGCCATGAGGGCTGATAGTTGGCCCAATAATCGAAAAATGCTTTATGATGTCCTGATCCCAGACGGGAAGGCCATTGTTGGAGTAATTCCCAACTCTGATCAAGGGACTGGCGAAATTTACGACCCTACAAAAGGTATGTATGAAAAGGTAGAACCATATAAGGTACCGGCTAAGTCGGGAGGGGCCGAATAAGATTAAGTAGCAATAAACCTTGTTAAAAGGTATTTGTTAAAAGGGCCTGTGGGCATCCACAGGCCCTTTTTTTATGTATTGCCCGCATTCAATCTGGCTTTGAAATCAGCGAGTCTATTGAGGGCCTCAAGGGGAGTCATCGAAAAAAGATCCATTTGCTTGACTTCATCCAATATAACATGAGGTTTTGGTGAGAGGTGTTCGAGAGGAGTGGAATCTAAGGACTCCTCACAGATTGACACATTTGCAGACGAGGTATCCTGTTCAAGCTGAGCTAGAATATTTTTTGCACGATCCAATACCGGTTTTGGTATCCCTGCCAGTTTGGCGACCTGAATCCCGTAGCTTCGATCGGCCTTTCCCTGGACGATCTTTCTCAAGAACAACACATCCTGCCCTTTCTCCTGGACGAGGACTGTATAGTTCTTGATTCCTTCCCGGAGTGCCTCTAATTGAGTCATTTCATGGTAATGGGTGGCAAACAGGGTTCGTGCCCCCAGATGTCCACGATCTAAAATATATTCGGCCAATGCCCAGGCGATACTCAGTCCGTCATAGGTGCTGGTTCCTCTGCCAACTTCATCCAGCAACAATAAGCTTCGCGAAGTCGCGGTGTCCAGAATTCTTGCTGTTTCACTCATTTCCACCATGAATGTACTTTGGCCAGCGCTGAGGTCGTCTGCTGCACCCACTCTGGTAAAAATCCGGTCCACGATTCCTATTCTGGCGGATTCAGCCGGCACAAAGCTTCCCATTTGAGCCATCAGCACAATAAGGGCAACCTGCCGCAGGTAAGTGCTTTTTCCTGCCATATTTGGACCGGTTATTAATAAAAGTCTGTTTGTGTCCAGGTCTAGTATTGTATCGTTTGGGATAAATCCTTCAGTCTGTTGGAGATGCTCAATGACCGGATGTCGACCTTCCGTGATCTGGATTGTTCCGCCTTCATGGACCGTTGGCTGATGATACCGGTTGACGGCAGCTGCCTCCGCTAAACCTGTCAGGACGTCCAGCCTGGCCAGTTGCTGTGCCATTCCCTGGATTCTGATGGTGGCAGATGCGACACGGCGACGGATTTCACCAAATAACTGCCCTTCCAGATTTTTCATCTTTTGGTCTGCGCTCGAGAGCCGACCTTCGAGGTCCTGTAGTTCACCCGTAGTAAACCGTTCGGCATTGACCAGGGTTTGTTTCCGATGGTAATCGGCAGGGACTCGCGATAAATTCGCTTTCGTTACTTCAATGTAATAGCCAAAGACCTGATTGAATTTTACCTTGAGAGAGTCGATACCGGTCCGGTTACGTTCACGAGTTTCCATTTCGGCCAGTAACCTGGTGCCTTCTTTTGCCAGAATTCGCAACTCATCGAGTTCTGCATTCACCCCTGCTTGAATAATGCCTCCTTCCTTGGCCGAAAGGGGTGGATTGGGAATAATGGTGTCGCCAATCCAGGAGGAGACATCCTGGAGGGGATCCCACGCCTCATGAATGGTTTGTAGCATGGGAGACGTGAGAGACGATAAGAGTTGTTGAAGTACGAGCAAATTTTCAAGGGAGCGATGGAGACTTATGAGGTCGCGAGGGTTGGCCACTTCCAGGACAATCCGACTATTCAGTCGTTCAAGGTCTTGTACCGTTTTCAGATGCTCACGAATCGTCATGCGAATCCCAAGATGAAGGACCAATTCCTTCACAGCCTCTTGGCGTAGTTGTATGGCCGTGACCTGGGTTAGGGGACGGACGATCCACTCCCGCAAGAGTCTTGTGCCCATTGGAGTTTTGGTTTTGTCCAATGTCGTGAGTAAGGTAGGACTTTGTCGTAGTTCGGATACGGGCTTGAGAACTTCTAAATTTCGCAGGGTGGTCTGATCCAATTGCATTTCATGTTCGAGGAGTCGAATCCATGGTCGCCGTATATGGGCGTGCACGAGTGTGGGCTGAGTATCAGCCAGGTAGTGTAAAAGGCCGCCTGCAGCTTGAAGTCCGGCATGAAGGCCATGTAGCTGGAGGTCTTCAATATGATTGACTTGGAAAATTCTTGTGAGGACGGTCTTGCTTTCCTCAAGACCAAAGGTCGTGGCGTCACGAGGCACGATACGGGCGATAGGCAAGGATTGGAATGCGGAGGTCATTGCCTCCTGTATTCCAGCAGGAAAGATGACTTCTTTGGGCTCAAGGCGGACCAGTTCATCGACAACACTTTGTAGCGAATGCTTCATCCAGGACTCCGAGATCCAAAATTCCCCGGTTGAAAGGTCTAGGGAGGCCAGTCCGAAGCGATTGGCCAGAGTGTTCCCCGATAGGGATAACGGGGTGTAACACAGCGCTGACAGGAAATTTGCCTCTCCTGCCGGAAGCAACTCATGATCGTATAAGGTTCCAGGGGTATAGACCCGCACGACTTCACGACGGACGAGACCTTTGGCAAGCTTGGGGTCTTCGACTTGTTCGCATAAGGCCACAATTTTTCCAGCCTTTAAGAGCTTTGCGATATACCCGGTTGAGGTGTGATAGGGGACTCCGCAAAGAGGGATGGCCTCCCCTTTGGCCTTGCCTCGTGCTGTTAATACGATGCCAAGGAGTTTCGAGGCTTCTTCGGCGTCCTCAAAAAACATTTCATAAAAATCCCCAACACGAAAAAATACAATGGCATCAGGATGTTGAGCCTTTACATCCTGAAATTGGCGCATGAGCGGGGAGAGTTCTTGGTCTTTCATCAGGTGAGCTGTTTCGTTTTGATAATTGTTGGATCGTGGTAAGAATCGTCTGAAATGAGTATGCAGGTTATGTCATTTGTGGATCCATGCCGCGCCTTCTTTCTTGAATTCACATGGGATGGCCGCACGAATATGTCGATTCAGTTGTATGCGGTACCCATAAGTTGAGTCAATGTGGGTTTGACAAATTTCTTTGTATGTTGGCCATCTTGCGGATAGTTTTGGGTCCGGTTCCAGACAGGGTTACGAGGCGGATGTTTTTTTCCTCTCCGTATTCCAAGCAAATGGCCATGTGGTCGGAGGGTAATATCTGAGGGAACCGCTCCGCCCATTCAATCAGGACAATGGTGTTTGGAGTGAAATATTCCTCTAATCCTAATGTGGATATATCGGATGGCCCCTCAAGACGATATAAATCCACATGAATAAGCGGAATAGTCCCTTGATATTCTTGAATAAGGGTAAACGTGGGACTGCTGACTTGATCAATGGGAATTCCTAGCCCACAGGCAATACCACAGGTAAGAACGGTTTTTCCTGCTCCTAAGTCACCCGTAAGAGCCAGCACGTCTCCTCCTGTTAACTGTTGTCCTAACCGTTCACCGAATCGGATGGTTTCCTGGGCAGATGCCATCCGTAGTTGAAGTGCGTTCCCATTTGGGGCCTGAGGAGGCGTGGGGTGTGAGGGATTCGGATTCATGAGCCTAGGAATGAGAGAGGGTATGGGTCAATGCATGAGGAATAGTGGTCAACACATCCCCCGCGATCAGTCCTGGTTCACCGATGGTGGCGGCTGCCAGATCGCCTGCCAATCCATGCAGATAGACGCCGGCCCGGGCCGCATCCCAACCGCTCAATCCCTGAGCTAATAAACCGGTAATGATTCCGGTTAAAACATCTCCCATTCCGGCGGAAGCCATTCCGGGATTTCCTGTCGGACAAATAGCCACTTGTCCCTGGGGTTCGGCGATGACCGTACGAGCGCCTTTTAGTACCAAGATCACCTGATGTTTCATGGCAAACCGTCTGCTTATGCCGACGCGATCCTCATTGACCTTTTTGGAGGAGGATCCAAGAAGCCTGGCCATCTCTCCAGGATGTGGGGTCAAAATTGGGGGTCGTTTCAAGGCTGAAAATACTTGGGGATGTTGGGCTAAGCCGTTGAGGGCATCGGCATCGAGAACGCAGGGGGCCTCCAGTTGAGGGAGGAGATGGCGCAAGACCTCTGTTGTTTCAGGGGAGGTCCCCAGACCTGGTCCGAAAGCCAGAGCCGATTTTTTAGCGGCGAAATCAAGAAGGCCTGGATAGGCTTCCATTCCCAGGAGGTGTTGGGACGATTCCGGCATGGGCTCAGTCATCACCTCCAGCAGTTTTGACTCCAAAATGGGGGAAATGCTTTGAGGAGTAGCCACGGTTGCCAGGCCGGCTCCAACACGAAGTGCCCCTAGTCCAGCCATAGCCGGAGCCCCTGTTTTCCCCTGTGAACCACCAACAATTCCTGCATGTCCAAAGGTCCCCTTGTGTGAGGACAGGAGGCGAAGAGGAATAAGGGGGCGAACCATCTTTTGTGACAGAAGATGAACCTGAGGGTCCAGATCCACCACAAATTCCTGGGGAATCCCAATATCGACGATTTGGATGGTTCCAACTTTGTCGATGGCCGAACCAAGATACAGGCCGAGTTTCGGGCATCCGAACGTCACGGTGAGATCGGCCTGAACAGCGGCTCCCAGTATGGCTCCGGTGTTGCTATCCAAGCCGGACGGAATATCTATGGCCAGGGTAAAGGCCTGCGAGGCATTCATGGCCCCGATGGCGGAGGAGTAAGGTGGGCGAACTGCAGAAGAGAGGCCCGTACCCAGGAGCGCATCGACAAGAATATCCGCGTCTTGGGTGAGGGAATGCAGGGACTCCTCCGAGGGATTGACGGTTAACAGAGATGGTTTGATGATTTTGCTAAGTCGTCGGTACATAATCTTTGCATCGGGACTGAGTGCCTTGAGTGGAGCCATCAAGACTACCTTCAGCTTTGCCCCCTTTTTTGCCATGAGCCTGGCAACAACCAAACCATCTCCTCCATTATTGCCCTTGCCGCAAAGAATGACGACCTTTTTGCCTTTAGGGGAACCATAGGCTTTGATAAGGTGGCTCATCGCACCGGTTCCTGCCCGCTCCATTAAGGTTATGCCGGGAACCTTGGTTTCTTGAATCGTGCGCCGATCAAGTGTTTGCATCTGTTCAGCGGTCACGACCCACATAAGTAAATCATTGGAACAAGGAGAGCTGGTTGGTTAAAGCATGAGCAACAGCGAGTCATGCGTAGACGAGTTAGGACGACATTCGGGTTCTATACGGTTTTTGAATTGACTCGTGGATGTCTTCGGATCATTCACCGTGCACACTGATGAGATCCTGTTTTTTCTCGTAGACGTTATCCCAGGAGATGTTTCATGTCACGGACCGCTCGTTCAAGTCCGACAAACATGGCATGAGCAATAATGCTATGACCGATGTTGAATTCTTCAATTTCTGAGATGCTGGTCAGCCGCCTGATATTCCGGTAATTCAGCCCATGCCCCGCACTCACACGCAAACCTAATTTCGACGCAAGTTTGGCCGTTTGACCCAACGCGTCAAGCTCAACATCTTCTTCCTGCTGACGGCGGGTATTGGCGTACCGGCCGGTATGGATTTCTATGCAGTCTGCTTGGATCTTGTGGGCGGCGCGAAGTTGATTGACATCAGGATCAATGAACAGACTGACGGGAATGCCGCCTTCATGGAGTAATTGCACCATGGCCTGGATACGGTCCCGATGTTCGATCACGTTCAACCCACCCTCTGTGGTGAGTTCCTGGCGCCGTTCGGGCACGAGGGTCACCAGATCGGGCTTAATGTTCAAGGCAATTTTGGCCACAGCATCGTCAGCGGCCATTTCTAAGTTGAGATGCGTCTGCACGGTTTCACGCAAAATGGTCAGATCCCGATCCTGAATATGCCGCCGGTCCTCTCGAAGGTGCACCACAATGCCATCGGCCCCGGCAAGATGAGCCAACGAAGCCGCAACAATAGGGTCTGGTTCATGTCCTCCACGAGCTTGGCGAAGAGTTGCCACATGGTCGATATTCACGCCGAGTCGTGCCATGGAAGTCCTTTAAAGTCCGGGCGAGTGATAAATCAACGAGATCTCCATTATGGCAAAAGGGAAAATCTTCCTGCAATAAAGGGATTTTCAGTTCAGGGGGAGTGAATCGGGAAAAATTGACTGAAAATTCCCATACTCTGAAATTGACTGGTCGCGTTACCTCATCTAGAATAAAAACTCTATTAAATCGTACGATTATCTATCCATTTCCTTCCCAAACCATCAAGGACGATTCGCCATTTTACACAAACAATGGAACCTTTTTACCGAATTCAACGTTTGCCAGGATACGTCTTCTCTCAGGTTCAAGAGTTAAAACTCCAAGCCCGGAAGCGGGGAGAAGATATCATTGATTTAGGTATGGGCAATCCTGACCAGCCCACACCCCGTCATATTGTAGACAAATTGATTGAGACCGCGCGACTCGGGCGCAATCATCGCTATTCGGCTTCACGCGGTATTACGAAATTGCGTCATGCGATTTGCGATTGGTATCAACGAAATTACGAGGTGAGTCTCGATCCGGAGACGGAAGCGATTGTGACCCTTGGGGTAAAGGAAGGGTTAGCGCATCTGGCCCTAGCCATGGTGGGACCGGGTGACGTAGTTCTGGCACCGACTCCCACGTATCCGATTCATATGTACAGTGTGATCATCGCGGGTGGCGAAATCCGCGGGGTTGAACTCGGGCCGGATTCTGATTTTTTCGAAAATCTGAAAAAGGCCTTCAAGCAGACGCAACCGGCTCCTCGGGCGTTGATCATCAGTTTTCCTCATAATCCCACCACTCGAGTGGTTGATCTGGAATTTTTCAAAAAGGTGGTGGAGTTTGCCCTGGAACATCAAGTCTGGGTCATTCATGATTTGGCCTATGCGGATATCGTGTTCGATGGTTACAAAGCTCCCAGCCTTCTTCAAATTCCTGAGGCCAAACAAATAGGCGTAGAATTTTACTCCCTCTCGAAAAGCTATAATATGCCGGGGTGGCGTGTTGGATTTTGTGTCGGGAATCGTGAAGTCATTGGTGCGTTGACCAAAATCAAAAGTTATCTGGATTATGGCATGTTCCAGCCTATTCAAATTGCCAGTATTATTGCCCTAAACGGTCCACAGGATTGCGTAAAAGAAATTGTGGGACGATATGAGCGACGGCGCAATGCCTTGGTCCGTGGACTCAATCGCATTGGTTGGTCGATCGACTATCCTCGCGCCACCATGTTTGCCTGGGCAAAAATCCCACAACCGTACCTTGGAATGGGGTCGTTGGAGTTTTCCAAGTTATTGTTACGAGATGCCAAAGTTGCGGTGTCACCGGGAATTGGATTTGGCGAAGGCGGCGATGACTATGTGCGCTTTGCATTAGTCGAAAATGAGCACCGGATTTTCCAGGCGGTTCGAGGAATCCGTCAGGCGCTAAAACTGGATGGAGAGATGTAATGCGAAGGACGATCCAGGTTGGGCTGATCGGGTTTGGAACGGTGGGAACAGGAGTGGTGAAGATTCTCCAGGAAAATGTCAGCCTCATCACGAAACGTGTTGGAGTTCCGGTGGCACTCGCGCGAGTTGCGGACCTGGATGTGAGAACCGATCGCGGGGTTTCGGTACCTCAAGGGGTACTCACGACGGATGTCAGGGACATTCTGGATGATTCGGCAATTGATATTGTGGTGGAGTTAATTGGCGGCCATGAACCGGCCAAACGGTTTATTCTTCAGGCGCTTGAACGAAAAAAGTGTGTGGTCACAGCGAATAAAGCGTTGTTGGCCGACCATGGGGAAGAGATATTTGAGGCGGCATTTAAGGCAGGCGTTGATCTCGGGTTTGAAGCGAGTGTGGGGGGAGGCATTCCCATCATTCGCTCGCTTACCGAAGGCTTAGCAGCAAACCGGATCTTGTCGATTACGGGGATCATGAATGGCACGTCAAATTATATTCTGACCCGGATGACCAATGAGCACCGTGATTTTGAGGAAATATTACAGGAAGCGAAACGGGAAGGGTATGCCGAAGCGGATCCATCACTGGATGTGGATGGTGTGGATGCGGCTCACAAACTGGCTATTATGGTGAATCTGGCGTATGGGACTCCCGTGCCCATGGGAGCCGTCTTCACTGAAGGAATTTCCCGTATTTCGACGGTGGATATCGAGTTTGCCCGAGAACTCGGGTTTACGATTAAATTGCTGGGAATCGCAAAACTTCAAGAGCATGCCATTGAGGCACGAGTGCATCCCGCTCTGGTGCCGGCTGGCTCTCCCATTGCACAGGTCAATGGGGTCTACAATGCCATTCATCTGATTGGTGACGCGGTTGGAGATGTTGTGCTCTACGGCAAGGGGGCTGGATCGCTTCCCACAGCCAGTGCCGTGGTGGGAGACATTATCGATCTGGCACGCAATCGAATCGCCGGGGTTGCCGGACGGGTTCCTGTGGCCTCATTCCAATGGGAATCGCGTGAGCCTATTGCCATTCGGCCGATGGACGAGATTGAAAGCCGGTATTATTTGCGGTGCATGGTTAAAGATCAAACCGGCGTATTATCGGCCATATCGGGAATTCTTGGACAGCGGGGGATCAGCATCTCATCGGTCCTGCAAAAAGGGCGAAAGGAAGGGCAAACGGTGCCATTGGTCATTTTGACGCATCGCTCGGTGGAGCGAGCGGTTCAGTCGGCACTCCAGGAAATTAATGCACTTCCCATGGTATCAGAACCCACGACGTTACTTCGGATGGAAGGGGTGGAATAATACATGAAGCCAAATCGCGTCACGAAGGGGGACAAGCCATTATGATTCCTTGGCGTGGCATTATCGAGGAATATCGGAAATTCCTTCCGGTGGGAGAGCAGACTCCGATCGTGTCACTACTGGAAGGGAATACTCCACTCATTCCAGCAAAGCGCTTGGCCGGGAAAATTTGTCCTGGCCTGGGTCTGTATCTGAAGATAGAAGGGGCCAACCCAACCGGTTCATTTAAGGACAGGGGAATGACCATGGCGGTTTCCAAGGCCGTAGAAAGTAAGGCCAGGGGACTCATGTGCGCCTCGACAGGCAACACTTCCGCTTCGGCAGCGGCCTATGGGGCGAAGGCGGGGTTGCCGGTTTATGTCGTCGTGCCGGCAGGGAATATCGCATTGGGTAAGTTGACGCAGGCGCTCATGCATGGGGCGCGAGTCATTCAGATTGAAGGAAACTTTGATCAGGCCTTAACGATTGTAAAAGATTTGTGCGAGGAAACCGCCATTGAATTGGTCAATTCAATTAACCCGTTTCGTTTGGAGGGCCAGAAAACGGCGGCCATGGAAATCTGTGATCAGTTAAGGTATGCCCCGGTCATTCATGCCCTCCCGGTAGGGAACGCCGGGAATATTACTGCGTATTGGCGAGGATATCGGGAGTATCACAAGGCCGGACAAACGCAAGGGTTGCCTCGTATGTTCGGGTTTCAAGCGGAAGGAGCCGCCCCCATGGTCAGGGGTCATGTCGTGGAGGAGCCGAAAACCATTGCATCAGCCATTCGGATTGGCAATCCGGCCAGCTGGTGTTTGGCTCTGGAAGCGGTGGAGGAATCACACGGATATCTGGACATGGTATCGGACGAAGAAATCCTTCGAGCGTATCAAATGGTGGCGAGTGAAGAAGGGGTCTTTTGCGAGCCGGCTTCCGCTGCGTCTCTGGCTGGGATTGACAAAATGAATCGCGCCGGACTGTTGCCGAAGGAGGGGGACATTGTGTGTACCTTAACCGGACACGGGTTAAAGGATCCGGATACGGCCATCTCGGTCTCCTATCGACCGGTGACGGTTCCTGCAACACATGAAGCGGTCAAAGCGCAATTAACGAATCAATAATCCCTCATGGTCTTCTGAAAACCCGGATTGTTCGTTCAACAACTCATTAACTCAACACAGTGAGGCTCAGGTCGTGCGAAAAACGATCGTGATTCACGTCGATGGATTGACAGGACAGTCGTATCAAGAATTAGGAGACCAAACCGTCTTACAATCGGCCCGGACTCCGCACCTGGATGAATTGGCGGAGCATAGCGAATTGGGGCGTTTAGGGGTTCCCCGGGAAACTCGTCCCTTTTGCGGAGAAATGGCCCTGCTGGCTTTATTGGGATACGATCCCCATAAATGGTATACAGGTCCTGGTGCCTTTGAGGCGGGAGGATTAGAGGTTGTTCTGGACGCCCATGACGTGGCCTATCTTTGTCATTTGGTGACTCTCCGGGGTCAGGATGGATGGGGGGATGACAAAAAATTTGGTCCTCACCTATTCATGGCCGATCCCTATGGCGGAGGAATCGGGACTGAGGAAGCCCGAGAACTCATTGATGCCGTTAATGAACAATTGATTTCTGAAAATATTCAATTTTACATGGGCAGCCATCATCGGCATCTTATGGTCTGGGTGGGCGCGAGCGGGAAAGGGGCCTGTCGCAACCCATTTGAGGCTTTAGGACAGTCGATCGAGGCGTATCTGCCGACCGGAGATGGGTCGCACATCTTGCGTGAACTCATGGCGGCTTCCCGTATGATCCTCTGCCATCATCCTGTGAATCACGAGCGCCTGAACGCCGGGTTGAAACCGGCCAATTGTTTGTGGTTGTGGGGGTCAGGAAAGCCTGTGGAATTGCCTCATTTACATGAGCGGTGGCCAGTCAACGGTCTCGTAATTTCGCCCGATGGGCCGTATATCGGTGTTGGAATGGCCGCTGGACTTCAGACGGTGAGGGTCGAACATGTGGGAGGGGGAGATATCGCATGGTTGCAGGCGGTAGCCCATCAGGCTTCGACGGCCTTGGACAGGCATGACCTGGTCTGTCTGCACATTCCTTTTTACGAGTGGGGCTTGAAGGATGGACAGGTGGTGCCACCCGCACAATTAGTGGAATATCTTGGGCAAGTGGACGAACAGGTTATTGGAGCCATTCACGAGTCTGTTGGAAGCACCAACTCCATCCGCATCGTCGTCCTGGTGACTCCATGTCCGAATTGGCAGAAGGATGGAGGGTCTGTCATATCGCCCTATCTGGTGTTTGAAGGGCCAGGAGAAAAATCTGAAAATCATGCGGGACCGATGAATGAACGTGAGGTAGCCAATCGGCCCCTCCGTGATGCTACCAAACTGTTTGAGCGATTTATGGTCACTCACTAAAACCATGGCCCTGTATATTCAAAAATTCGGCGGTACGTCAGTGGGGAGCCTGGAACGCATTCAAAACGTGGCTCGGCTTATTCAGCACACTTTCCGGGAGGGGCATCAACTGGTGGTCGTGTTGTCCGCGATGAGCGGGGAAACGGATCGCCTCATGAAAATGGCCAAAACCTTGAGCGTTGATCCAGATGATCGGGAGCTGGATGTGCTCCTTTCTTCTGGAGAACGGGTCACGATTGCGCTGATGGCGATGACCCTTAAGAGTCTTGGGATCAGGGCGCAATCCTTTACGGGACGTCAGGTTGGAATTGTGACCGATAGCACACATACCAAAGCCCGAGTCTCCCGTGTCGATACGGACCGGGTGCTGGGAGCCTTGCGTGACGGGATTGTTCCCATCGTGGCCGGGTTTCAAGGTATCAACGCCGCATCCGATGTGACCACGTTAGGGCGCGGCGGCTCGGATTTGACGGCCGTGGTCTTGGCGGCGGCGCTCAAGGCCGATACCTGCTTTATTTATACCGATGTGGATGGGGTGTACACTGCCGATCCCAATATTGTGCCGGGCGCGAGAAGATTGGATAAAATATCCTATGAAGAAATGTTAGAATTAGCGAGTCTGGGTGCGAAAGTCCTACAGTCTCGTTCGGTGGAGTTAGCGGCTAAATATCAGGTGCCTGTGGAAGTGCGATCCAGTTTTCAAGACGGGCCTGGAACCTGCGTGGTAAAAGAGGATGTTGATATGGAAGAAGTCTTAGTCTCGGGGGTCACGGGCGACCGGAATCAAGCCAAGGTCACGGTGGTCGGGGTCCCGGATCACCCTGGAATTGCGGCCACATTGTTCTGCTCCATTGCTGATGCCGCCATCAATGTGGATATGATTATCCAAAATGTGAGTCAGGACTCTCTGACTGATATTTCCTTTACCGTGCCGAGAGCTGACCTTCCTCGAGGCATGGGTCTCATCAGAGACATTGCCAAATCAGTGGAAGCGCGGACGGTCGAGGTGAACGAATCCATTGCCAAAGTTTCGTTAGTGGGAGTGGGAATGCGTTCGCATTCCGGTGTCGCAGCCAGAATGTTTCAGACGCTCTCACGTGAAGGCATTAATATCATGATGATCAGTACCTCGGAGATAAAAATCTCTTGTGTGGTGGAAGAAAAATATATGGAGTTAGCTGTTCGGGCTTTGCACCAGGAGTTTGAATTAGAAGTTCATCCGGGGAGCAGAAAGGCATAGCGTGGGGATGTGTGTCGACACCGATAGTGCGAATGCGTGATATGAATTCTCAATTTCCAGTCATCGAAATCTACGATACGACCCTCCGGGATGGAGCTCAGGCCGAAGATGTCAGCTTTTCGGTGGAGGATAAGGTTCGTATCGCCCTTAAATTAGATGAGCTAGGGGTCCATTTCATAGAAGGGGGGTGGCCGGGAGCCAACCCGAAGGACATTGAGTTTTTCCAAGTCATGAAATCGACTCCAATGCAGCACGCCAAAATTGTGGCATTTGGTTCAACGCGAAAAGCCAAAAATACGGCAAAGGCCGATCCGACGCTGGAAGCCCTGTTATCCGCTGAGACGGATATTGTGACCATCTTTGGGAAAAGTTGGACCCTCCATGTGACGGAAGCTTTGGAAACGACGTTGGCCATCAATTTAGAACTGATTGCCGATTCCATCTCCTATCTCCGGTCGAGGGGACGGCAGGTCTTTTACGATGCCGAACATTTTTTCGATGGCTATAAGACGGATCCCGCCTATGCCATGAAAACCATTCAAGTTGCGGCAGAAGCCGGGGCGGAACGAATCGTGTTGTGCGATACGAATGGGGGAACGATGCCATGGGATATCGGGGAGATTTTTGCGAAGATCCGCAAGAACTGTTCTGTGCCGTTAGGCATCCATGCACACAATGATGCGGAGATGGGGGTCGCCAATTCACTGATCGCCGTGCAAGCGGGGGCGATCCAGGTCCAGGGAACGATCAATGGCATTGGAGAGCGGTGCGGGAATGCCAACCTGTGTTCCGTGATGGCCAATTTGGAATTAAAAATGGAGCGGACAGCGTTGGGGGATGGACGTTTGGCACACCTTCGCGCCATTTCTCATTATGTGGCCGAGATGGCCAATCTGACTCCCAACAAACGGCAGCCTTATGTGGGAGATACCGCGTTTGCTCACAAGGGGGGGGTGCATATTCATGCGGTGCAAAAAAACCCGCTCACCTATGAACATGTGAATCCCGATATTGTCGGCAACCATCGCCGCGTTTTAATTTCCGATAGCAGTGGTAGAAGTGCCGTGTTTGGAAAGATGGAAACTTTCGGACTGGACCTTCCTCAGGATAATCCCAAGGTGCTCGAATTACTGGATTCTCTCAAAACGTTGGAATATGAAGGCTACCAATTTGAAGGCGCGGAAGGGTCTTTTGAATTGTTAGTGCGGAAAGCGATGGGGACCTATACTCCATCCTTCGAATTCCTGGGGTGCCGGATCATTGTGGAAAAACGAAAGACGAATGAAGATCCTATTTCCGAAGCCACGATAATGGTCAAAGTCGGGGAGGTGGTTGAACATACCGCCGCGGTCGGCGATGGGCCGGTGAATGCTCTCGATCATGCCCTTCGAAAAGCGCTGGAGCATTTCTATCCGCAGTTAAAGGAAGTCAAACTTCTGGACTATAAGGTCCGTGTGTTGACGGGGCGACGTGGAACGGGTTCTCGTGTGCGAGTCCTGATTGAGTCGGGGGATCACAAGGAAAAATGGGGGACGGTCGGGGTATCGGAGAACATCATTGAAGCCAGTTGGCAGGCCCTGGCCGACAGTATTGAGTATAAGCTCATGAAGGAAAAGCCGTAAAAGTGATAGCGGTCCCTCCGAGTATAGGCTGACAAAGGGGAATCCTCTGAAGAGCCCGGTTCTTGACATCATCTGCGTTGCCCGTTACGTTGCTGCCAGCAACAACGGTCACAGGCGTGAATTCACAATCCATATGTACGGTCTTCAAGGCCACTGGTGAGGGGGTTTTGATTTATGCGCAAGGCTGACATTGCCGAAATCATCACAGAGACGGCAGCTATCCAAAAAACTGACTCCATGGAAATGGTGGAGCATGTCTTGGATTTGATCAAGTCCATGCTTCAACAAGGTGAAGTCGTCAAAATTGCCGGATTTGGGAACTTTGTTGTTCGGAATAAGGGAGAGCGGAAAGGCAGGAACCCAAGGACCGGAGAAGAAATTGCCATTACGCCCAGACGTGTGGTGACCTTCCGACCAAGCCAACTCTTTAAGAAATATGTCAATTCTTGACGGGCGAGAATCTCGCAATCGGTCTCGTTCACTCTCTTGCTAGATACACCGTGGGGTGATTGCAGGTATGGGAGGTGGAACCAAATACGAGGATAAGGCCTTTTATAAAATAGGGGAAGTCGCCGATTTGACGAATCTTCCCGCGTATGTCCTGCGGTTTTGGGAGTCGGAATTCATTTTTCTTAAACCGAAGAAAAGTCAGGGCAAACATCGGGTTTATTCGAAAGCCGACATTGAAACGGTCTTTGAAATTAAACGCATGCTTTATGATGAAGGGTATACGATTGCGGGCCTGAAGCGATATTGGTATCGCAAAAAACGGTCAGAAAAAGCCGTGCAAGTCCCAAAAGACCGTGTGGAAAAAGCGAAGGTGGAACTGCAAGGTATTCTGAAAATTTTGGGGCGAACGACGGTGTAGGTTTTCGGCTGAGAGCGACAAATGGGAATACGACTGGTCAGAATATTGTCGGGGCGTAGCGCAGCCCGGTAGCGCACTCGCTTGGGGTGCGAGAGGTCGGAGGTTCAAATCCTCTCGCCCCGACCATGCTTTCTTTTCAGCAGAAAGGGTTTCTTCGTCTCCACAATCAGTTCATAGTGGAGATTCGATTGGGCAGTACGAAGGCTCGCTAGGCTTGTAAGTCCTCTTCTTCAGCCAGCTCCTCACCCTCGGGCATTCCATACGCCACATATTTCGCATAGGAGAGATAAATCTGGCTGCTATCTCTCATGGCCTTTGAGCCAGCTTTCATTCTATGGAATCGGTTTTTTGATTCCGCATCGGTCTGTGTTTCGAGCCGGCTCACATGCTCCTGTAATAACATGGAATAGCGCTGCATCGCTTGCTCTATTTCCAAATAGGCTTGAAGAATGTCTTCTTGCATGAATGTTCCTCCTTCATAATGTCCTCCACCTTACAAAAGGCTGTTCCCAGGGTCAACTTATTGTGACCGTCGGTGTGGAGTGTAGCAAGACGGTCACGTAAACTCGGGGAGAGCATTTTGTGATGAAGGGCGGTTTGACCGATTTTTTAGATATTCAGTAAAATGGTGACCGGGTAGGAGGGTCCGAAACGTGTGTGTTGTCATTTTTTTGAAATCTGTAGCGTAGTGCGCGCAATCCATGAGTCTCCACCCGCCGCGCCATTGGATTTCCGTTGTCATTCCTATTAAAGATGAGCGGGAGAACATCCCGCTATTAGCGAGCCAATTACTCAAGTTTTTTGAGTCAAGGCCTGAAAGTGGCTCCGCGGCATTTGAACTTGTCTTTGTGGATGATGGGAGTGTGGACGGGAGTGGGCCGTTGCTGGATGAGTTATCCAAACAGTTTCCTGCGATACGGGCGATTCATTTAGACCGGAATCACGGGCAAACGGCGGCATTCGATGCCGGCTTTCGGGAGGCCAGAGGAGAACTCGTTGCCACCATGGACGGTGATCTGCAGTATGATCCGAATGATTTTGCTAAACTTCTTCCAATGGTGGAACGGTATGACTTAGTGTGTGGGCGACGGCAAGCCAGACATGACAATCTGGTTCGTCGATGGTCGTCAAAAATTGCCAACCAGGTTCGCAATTGGGCTGTGCATGACGGCATTTCAGATACGGGCTGTTCCTTGAAGGTCTTTAAGCAGGCCGTGGTCAAACGACTTCCTCCATTTAAAAACATGCACCGGTTTTTCCCGGCGCTGGCCAAAATGTATGGGTTTACGGTGACTGAAATACCTGTCCAGCATTTTCCAAGGGCCCATGGGACATCAAAATACGGAATTGGCAACAGGCTTTTCGCCGGTCTGTATGATCTCTTTGCAGTCAGATGGATGCAAAAACGCTGTTTGAACTACACCATGAAGGGTAGCCATCCCGAAAAATCCGAACCGTAGCATTCTTGAGTTGACACCTGTTGGACCTGCTGGAAACGATTGACGTACGTAAACCCTTAAAAGCACCGGCAGGGATCTGAATTGATGGACCCCTTTCGGCGATTCTTTACCTGTTAATAACGATGTTCGAATCCTTCACGCATTCTCTCCTGGCCATGTCGGTTGAGGAACTCCTCTGGATCGGCTTTGGTTTTTTGGGGCAAGGCATTTTTTTCTCACGCTGGTTGGTGCAATGGGTGGTGTCGGAACGCAACGAGGAAAGCCAAATTCCCATGTCGTTCTGGTACATGAGCCTGGTTGGGAGTGTGATTGTGCTGACCTATGCCATTCACATCGCCGATCTGGTATTCATGGCCGGGCAAAGTGTCGGAACCGTGGTGTATGTCCGCAATATTATGCTGCTCCATCAGGCCAATAAGCGAGTCCTGAGTGGATAGCCCTCCCCCTCAACCACTCTTTTCGTCCTCTTTCCGCTCTTCAATAACGCAATCGCCTCTTTTTCAGTTGGTGTGTGTGCTGCTCCTGGCTGCCTGGCTCTTGGGCGTAGATGGTGGATGGTTCTTTGGCCCGGATCTGGGGGCGTTGGGGCTGACGGATCGGGATGAGGGGAGTAATGCCGAAGCGGCCCGGGAAATGCTGGAGACCGGTGATTGGATTTCCCCTACTCTCAACTATGAACCACGTTATGCCAAACCGGCTTTTGTGTATTGGCTCATCAGCGGGTCGTATTCGCTGTTTGGCATCAATGAATTTGCCGCGCGGTTGCCTTCGGCTTTGTCCGGTCTCTGCCTGCTGTTGCTCCAGTACCTATTTGTGCAAAGGTGGGCCGGACCCATGGTGGCTCTTTTCGCTTCCTGCATGTTGCTGCTGAATTTGGAGTTTTTGGGCATCAATCGGATGGTGCTGACCGATCCGGAACTGGTCGTGTTCACCACATTGGCAGGCTATAGCTTTTGGCACGCCCTCCACCATGAACAGGCCAGGCGATGGCTTTTCGCCATATTTTATCTGGCCATGGGATGTGGCATGTTGGTCAAGGGGCCCGTGGGCATTATCATTCCGCTGGTGGGCGTGATCCCGTATCTTACCCTCACGCGCCAATGGGGAACCTTCTGGCAACGGGGCTTTCCCCTTGTCGGAATCCTTGCGGTCGCCGCGGTCGCAGCTCCCTGGTATGTGATGATGTTTCAAATACACGGGGAGGCCTATTGGGCTGCAGCGCAGGCCAATACCACCGGCCGGTTCATGAATCCCATGGAAGGCCATGGGGGGACGCTCTTGTTTTATGTGCCGGTGTTGTTGGTTGGATTTTTCCCATGGAGTGCCTTTCTCCCTTCCGTGTTGTATCACACGGTAAAGCGTTGGAAAGCGTTCTGGCGGGAACAAGGCCTTGCCACGCAAGAGCAACATTTGGAGTGTTTCCTGAGCCTCTGGGTGGTGGGATTGTTGCTGTTCTTTACCTTCTCAGCCACGCGCCTGCCTCATTATATCTATCCTCTGTTTCCGGCCGCAGCCGTGCTAATCGCACTGTGGTGGAAGCGTTTTTTGACAGAAGAAAGGCCGTTTGGACTTACCGCCTCCACTCGTGTCCTCATTGGGGTGGGTTACCTCTTAGGCATCGCAATGATGTTTGTGCCGGCGGTCTTTCAGTTGTTCATGAAGCAAATTGCCAAAGAGTTTCCGGCTGCAGTCCAGGTAGATCTGGCATGGCTTCCGTCGCTGGTAGGCCTTGTCATGGTACTAGGAACCATGCTCATGCGTCAGTGTATGCGATCTGACACCAAGCGCCATCTGGCCTTTTGGGTGGGATGCGGGATGATGCTGATCTTTACGGTATTGGTCGCACGAGGAGGCCTCTCAATTTACCAACAGTATTTCATCGGACCACCGCAGGAGTTAGCTGTCATCGCCGGCTATAACTTAGGCCGGGATGACCGATTGATTCAATTTGGCCGGAAGCGCCCCTCCCTCAGTTTTTATGCCAAACGCAAAGTGTACTTTCTTGGGGTAAAGGACGAAGAACTCCTCCAACACCTCGCCGCTCCCGGCCGAAAAATGGCCATCATCCAAACTCAGCTTCGAGGACAACTTCCCGAAGCCATGGCCCATTGGATTGTCGTTCTGGACCACGGCGGTTTTTCTCTCCTCACCAGCGAACCCTTGCTGTAAAAGCCGGCGGGGAATGTTGGCAGTCTCCCGTCTTTCTACTTTGACAAGCAGCCTATTCGCACTGGACCGGTGAGCCCAGGCCCAAATAGTACCAAAGAGCATATACTTTTTATCCGATTGCACAGGAGTCGTCCGCACACGAGTGCTTCGACAGAAGCTCGGGTGTTGCCGGGAGTGTGGCAGAGGATGTTGCATGCTCCCGCAATAATCCAAGTTCCGCTCCGAGAAGGAGATCGTCATGCACCCCGAACACCTGTCGGTGCAATCCGCCTTGTGCGGTAATCAACACTGTGGTTGGAGTTCCCCTCATCGCATACGCTCGCATGGTTCGGGGAAGCGGATCGCCATCCGGTCCTGGCAGGTCGACTGCAACCGGAAAACGAATGCGGTACTCATGCAGAAACGCCCGCAGTGACGACAACCCCATAGCCTCATGGTGCTCGAATACCGTATGCAACCCGATGACCCGGACGTCCGGAAAGAGCTTGGCGACCCGCTGAGCCTGTGGCAGGCCATGCGATACACAACCGGGGCAGAGCATCTGAAATGCATGAAGAAGCACGACTTGTCCCCGAAGCCCGGACAGGCTGAGAGGCTCGGGTGTATTGAACCAATCTGTGGTCTGCCATTCTGGAGCTAGCTGGATTTCCATCAAAAGTCTCCTTCGTTGATTGATGGTTGAGTATTGGTCTTTCATGCAAGATACTAAGCCTGCAAGAGTCTTTCAAGAAGGCACTTTTTGGTAAGGGGGCTGACTGAATGGTTCAGAATAATCCGTCGATGGGGGTGGGGTCGGAGTTGCAGGATGGCAGGAAAATTCCTGTGGCCTCGATGGTGGAGAGTATTGTGGGCTGTAAGTGGTCTGTCCGCTTACTCCAGCTTTGTGCCGAGGGGCACAATCGCCCTGGTATGGTGCTCCGGGCCTGTCCAGGTCTGTCGGCAAAGGTCATGAATGAGCGATGGCGAAAGATGATCCGTTTCGGCATCATGCGGCGCACGGTGTTGGGACAAAAGCCTCCGGTTGAAGTGGAATATCAACTCACCCCGTTCGGTCGTCGGTTCTTGAAAATTCTTGATGAAGTACGCAAGTTACAGGAGGCTGTGGATGTTGGGGGCATCTCGGAAACCACCCATTCCGCGAAGAAGGCTAAGTCGAGTGGTCGCGTTATGCCTTCAAAAAAACCGAGACGCCTCTCCGCGTCTGGTTTTTCCTCGAAAGACTTTTAATACATCCATATGTGAATACCTTCAATTCTAATTCACTTTTTTTCGGATCTGGCCTTACAGCTTAACGACCTATATCGGGAATCCATTTTGGGGCGTCCCAGTAAATAAAAGTGCTGACAGGTAAGCGCATCGCACTTGCGTCCCCAACTCTTGTGTCAACGTGATTTTCTGTGGTACCGGGTTTCGCCCCGGCAGGCGAAGTTTTGCATGGTGCGTCTCGAAAAGCGCGACTATTGTTTGGTTCGTCTCGAAGAGCGAATTCGTTGTGTGGAGAAAAAATGACCAAATAGCGGTTGCACTCTACGAAATGCAACAAACAAATTGACGCCCCGTCCGGCCTGATCGAATGGGGCGGACACAGGCCACGGAAGGGCGGACCAACTCGCGGAGCTTGTCCTGAGGTTTCTCGAAGGGCTCCAACAAGGCCTGCCCAGTGAAAGTGCGTCCGCCCCTGGAGCCGTCCGGCAGGCGTCGGACAATCATGTGAAGAAAAATGAATTTGCTGGCCATTGTGCTAAATAGCCTTGCTTGAGGGGGGCACGAAGACAATAATCCATATAGTGAAGGTCTTCCAATCAAGCAAGCTAATTCCTTCATTTTGAGGGAGACATCGTTTTTTGGGGGACAAATTCTAAGAAGTATTGGCGGGGGAGGAAGGTGTGTTCTTTGGCTAACATAAAGCCGGCTTGTTCCATGTCCTTGATGACTTGTTCTTTTGGAACAAGGTGGCGTTTTGAAAAGCCGAGTGTGCCGGATCGTGCATCGGCATAGTAGTCGATGATGACCACACGTCCGTTCGGCTTGAGCGCAGGCTTGGTGTTGGCCAGATAGTCGATCTGGTCTTCCAAGTGATGATAGACATCGCATAAGAATACGATGTCTGCATTGTTCCCGGAAAATGTAGGACCTTCTTTTTCGGCCAGAATAAACCGGACTCTGTTAGCGAGACCAATTTTTTCCAACTCTCCTTTGTTGTAATTCAGCATTTTCTGTTCAACATCGATGGCGATGACCCGCCCCTTGTCCCCCACCGATTGTGCGAAGCGCCGAGTGAAATAACCCGAGCCTGCCCCGATATCAATCACCATCATGCCAGGAGTGAGGTTCAGGGCCTCAATGACTTTTTCTGGCTGTTGGTGCTGATCACGTTCCGGGCGTTCAAGGGCGTGAATATATCTGTTGATATCCCATGTTTTCTGTGCACAGCCTGCGGTAAGACTTGCGAGTAGGAGCCCAAATACTAGTCCAAATAATTTTGGACCCGGTGAATGTAATGAAGATGTTGAAAATGGTTTATGCATGGGCCTCTCCATAAAGTTTGTGTGTGGTTCTCAGCTTTTTGTACAACCTAAAAACCATAATTTGAAAGATGAAACGGGAGACAAGGGTTTATGACAGTTCTTTCCGTGATAACATACTGGGTAGCATGTACTTACAATTCATTTTGCGACAGTGTAAATCAATTTAATGAGGTGCGTGTAGCCATTTAAAAATAACCCAGAAAAGAGAGTAATCAGAAATCGGGAGGGAGGCAATTTCCCCATTTGAATAAATTAATAAAAAACAAAGACAGGAGGAATTATGACAAAGATCATTATGAAAAGCTCTAGCATATTTGTCGGAAGTATGGCCAGCATATGCTTATTGGCAACAATTGCAATTGGTAATCCCGCGTTGTTGCCGGCGCATCCCGGCCATGAAATGGACATTCAAAACGACCAGAGCAATCAGGATCGAATGGACGGAGGGGATCAGATGGATAGCCAGAAGCACATGGTAGAAATGAATATGAGGGGCGGACAGAATCCAATGGCAAATCAAAATCAAATGGGTGCTCAGAACTCTCTGCGAAGTCAGGAGCCCATGACAGGGAAAAATCCTAGTGGGGATCAGAAGCAACCGGGCCAAAATCAGACCAACGGACCTAGTCAGATAAAGAGCCAAAGCCAAACGAATGGTGGTGAGCAAGATATGAACATCGGTGGTCAAATAGACAGACCAGACGAGAAACTTCAGGGACCTCGTGATTCAAAATTAGAGGGTTATTAGGCGTCATTAGTACTCATTGAGTTAAAACAATTAACGGGAAATTTATCGGAAGAGCCTTAGATAGTCTCCCCGATAAGAAGAATAAGTTAATTTTTAAAAGAAAATAAATTCCGGAGGGGGAGAAAGGTTTCAAGACCCTTCGGATGATAAACATCAGTAGGATCTAGAGAAAAATGACAAAACTAAGCACGGCCTCAATCCACAGGACATTGAGTCCGGCGAGGAAACTATTCTTGACCTCAGTTGGAAATTCGGATTGAGTCCCCAGCCACCAGATCCTTCCTGCCATCACACTGGCTCCCACGATCATCAAACTGCCGTTGCTGGATGCTACTCAAAGCCCCCAAGGATGCGGACCAGGCCGGTACCTCCGGTTGAAAAATGATACTGGAAACTGAGCTTTTCCCCATCCATAACAGACACAAACCCAATCCTGTCATGACCAGCATTGATGCAAGGTATACAGAAGGACCGGGTTCCAACTGAATGCCTGGGTGCGGAACAAGAATCCATGTCAGACCAAAGGCGGTAACAGCCACGGATGACTAAGTGTGAGGGCCTGCCGGGCGACCTCTTTCCAGTTGTGAGGATGATGAATGTTGATCAGCGAGGTTCCGATCCCCATCAGCATAACGACTAGGAATCCGAAAGAAAAAGGTAATACTTGCAATGGGTTAAATCTCTTATGGATTCTTCTCCATGCGGAATTGCACAATTATCTGGAGTACGGATTCTAGGTGCGCTCAAGGGGTAATTTATGACAGAAATGCCTAAAAATGGCCGCCAAGGGTTTTTGACAGTTACGGCCGCACAGGTGAGGTATAGGATGTAGTAAGTTCCCTTAAATTTTTTAATACTGGGAGCCTCAACTTTTTATTGCTTTTCGGGAAGGAGGCTTACAAGAAAGCATTTTTCTTCTCCCCTAAATTGGACCCTTCCCGAGATCATTTCATAACGAAGTTTTAGGAAGAGAAGAATGAAGTCTGAGGATCCAGGAAATTTCTGGGTATGCCAAGCTCTTTGAGCCCTACACCTAAATTAAATCAGGAGGCATTATGAAAAACGTGATGAAGAATAAATCTATTATATTTTTTGGCAGTTTGGCAGGAACATGTTTACTGGCCACAGTAGCCTTTGCCAATCCCGCACTAGTGCCGGATCATCCAGGGTATCCGATGAAAGAATCGAAAAGTCCGGTGAGTGGCGTCACCACGGCTAATGATCCGGGGCAGGAAAATTTTTATGGCCAAAAAGCCTTGAACGCTGCCACGAAAGGATATACTGACGATCTGGAAACCCGTCGGTCCGGGGCAATGGGAGCCAAAGAATCAGAGAGCCAGAATAAGATGGGTGACCGCTCCCAAACGGGTGGACAAGATCAAAAGATGGGACAGGAACACATGACGAGCCAAGATCAAAAGGGTCACCAGAAATAAATAGAAGAAGAGGACAACCCAGGACCCCGGGCAATTTTGAGACCCTCATTGGGACTCTGGTTGATGGAAATTTTTCTGAACGGGGGCTATAAAGGTAATCCGAGGGGGACTGTAATGGTCCTCCTCGGCAGAAAACATAGAAGAGTTGTTTCGCAAGAAATTTCAAAAGATGGAATTGCTGAAGGATCTGAAATTCTGTCACGAATGGCAGGAGTTAAGCGGACCGGATGAAAAAAATCAGGATTGAAAGGAAAAATATAACGAGTCCTCTCATCGCTTCGATCCAAATGGGATTGAAGCCGTCGAGGAATCTGTTCTTAACCTCAGTGGTTAATTCGGATTGAGTCCCCTGCCACCAAATTATTCCCGTCATCAAACTTGCTCCCAGAATCACAACGCTTCCCGTCGTGGTGGCTAAGCCAAGACCCATGAGCAGACGTGGCCATTGGGGGAGCCCTCGTCCGGAAGATGGGGTTCCTTCCGAGGTGAGTTCCCGTATCCACCAGAGTCTTAGCCCCAATCCAACCGCTATACTTATCAGTCCGAGAAAGAGTGAGAGGGATGGTTCCAATTCAATGCCTGGATGGGGAGCAATGATCCAGACGATACCAAAGGCGGTAATCAGCCAGGGGAGACCATGAGTGAGTGTATGTTGAAAGAATTTCTTCCACTGGTCCGGAGGATGAATGATGATGAGCGCGGTACCGATCCCCACCAGAACACCGCCAAGCACATCTGTAGGGAAATGGGAACCGGTGATGACACGGCAGGTTCCATTAAACGCGGCTAGCCCGAACCACAGCATTTTGCCTTTTGGGAAATAATGGGCAAGGACTGCGGCTACGGCAAACGAAGCGGTGGTATGACCGGAGGGAAAGGAGTCCCATCCACTTTCAAGTGACGGGGCAATTTCCCAGTCCTGTCCAAGCCTGAGTCTTGGGCGAGGGCGGCCTATAGTGTGTTTCAATATTTGCGTAATAAGTCCGGCAACTCCGTGTGCGAGTAGGGTATGAATACAAGCGGACTTCCAGGTCGGCCAACCGAATCGAAATCCCACGGCCCCAATGGCCAATGATATGACCACCAGGGTGACCCCGTCTCCTAATCGGTTTCCCACATTGCCGATGTGGTCGATGGCAGGATGGGTGAAGCTGTGAACGATCTGGAGGGTTGGACCATCGATCTGAGCAAGAAAAGCAAATAAGCCAAGGAAAAGGAGCCCGGATAGCCAGAATATCACGAGAGGAGTCTGGTGGAGAGGAAACTGTGGACGTCGGGGTGAAGAAGGTGAGGGTGATTGGTCAGTCACAGGATTGGGGAACGGGATTCGTCAACAGCCTTGGTCGTATTTTTTCTTCCGTCTGTGGAAATTCTTCCCCTCCTTGATCCTCCCTCCAGACCAGGGAAGATCAAAGCGCTCAGTTCACATGACATTCGTCAGGTTAGGGTACCCAGTCAGCGAGAAAGATGTTGAATTCTTTTGGGTTGGCGGCATTCCGATCGGATGACCATACCACCTGTTTTCCGTCAGGGGAGAACATTGGAAAGCTATTGAAGTGCCCTTTGAAGGTGATTTGTTCGGGGTGCGTGCCATCCTCATTGATCATATGCAAGTGAAAAGAGGGACGCCCCTGATGATCGGGCGGTGTCGACAAGTTTGAGGAATAGATGATGCGTTTCCCATCGTGAGCAAAAAATGGGGCAAAATTCGAACGCCCGTTGTGAGTGACCTGTATCTTGTTGGAGCCATCAGTATTCATGATGAAGATTTCCAGGTTTGAGGGTTCCACAAGGTTTTGACTGAGCAGGTCACGATAGGCCTTCACGTCCTCGTCAGTTTTCGGATGATGGGCCCGATAGACAATTCGTTTATTGTCGGGAGAAAAAAATGCCCCGCCATCATATCCGATTTCCTGTGTCAGTCTCTTCAAATTTTTTCCATCGATATCCATGGTGTACACATCTAAATCTCCATCACGAATGGAGGTGAAGACAATGGTTTTTCCATCTGGAGAAATGGTGGCTTCGGCATCGTACCCATGGGCGGAGGTCAACCGTTGTACGTCCCGGCCGCCGATATTCATGGAGAAGATGTCATAATCATCGAGAGCCCACCGGTAGCGTTCGGTCCTTTCGGGAACGGGTGGACAAAATTGACTACTGATATGCGTGGAGGAAAAAAGGACACGCCGGCCACCGGGGAAAAAGTATCCGCAGGTGGTGCCGCCCAAGCCCAGGCTGACTCGCCGGACATTTGTGCCATCGAGGTCCATAATATAGATTTGATAGCAGGACCTGAGCGTCTTGCCATCCGGTTCCAGGGTTGATTGGTACACCAACCGGTTGCCCTCATCCGAAAAATAGGCTTCGGCATTTTTCCCTGAAAAGGTGAGCTGCCGGATATTGGCCAAATGAGGTTCCGGATGATCCTGATCCGCCGGTGGTTCGGCAGCCAGGGCGGTATTCCACACTAGCAACAAGGACAGCAGGGTTAACGGGAGAATGTTTTGTATCGAGAATGTGGATAAGGTCGGATGCATTCATGAACCTCACGGTGAATGGCGAATAATCTCGCGTGTAGAGTGTACGGGTTGAAACATCCCCCGGGCAATCACTTTTCCTTGCTTGAAGACCAGATAGCTATCCCACCCGTAGAAAAACAACAGCCGTGAAACGGGCTTGACGGCTTCAGGAGACCATCCGAAAAAAAATGTGACGGTATGGATCGCATCCCGGGGATGGGCGCACGAAATCAGGAAGGCCATCTCCGGGCCTTCGAAGGTCTGTTCCTCAATGGAGAGGTGTCCCGGGTGAAGGTCCATGGACTTTTCGCAACTATTGAAGGAACCGGATTCCAACAGACGACGGGCAGGGGGGCCGATGACTAGATAGGAAGCCGATTCAGCAATGACCGGATCGTCGGCTTGGATGGTTTCGATGCCGGGTTGTTCTTCAAGACGTTGAAACAGAGTTTCTAAGCTTTGAGCCTCTTCTTTTGTCAGGGTCTGAGGTCTGATGAGAATCCGACGGGTGTCGGTTTCCCACTTATTTAACATGGGCGGGATTTGTGCACGGAGAAGGTGGAGCAGAAGATGGTGCTCGGGATCAATGGCGAGTCTTGTCGGACTCGCCGGGAGAGGCAGCGTGAACGGTTGTGTGGCCCGATCCACGTTGAGGAGGGCGTTATGCATGATTCCCCCTTGGAGATCGAGGTGGAGGGGAAGGCGAATGGTGAACATTGGGTCCGCCTGCAGGATTGTTCCGGTCAGGGTGAACTGTCCCTGTTGCGTGGGATCTTCCTGGACCAAGATATCCTGGATGTCCAGATTTGGTGCGCCGGGTTGATCAATCCATTGATGGAAAAACCAACTGAGGTCTCGTTCAGCCGCCTGTGAAAAGATCCGGAGAAGATCGTTCCACTCCAGATAGGTGCCCGTCCCTTCCTGAATTATGTGGCGAACCCCGTTGAAGAAAGCCACCTCTCCCATTTCTTGTCTGAGCATATGAAACACCATGGCTGTTTTTTGGTAGCCAATGGCATTATCCTGCCGGGTTTCTTTGTGGTGGAATGCCCGCACGGGATATTCCTTGTCCGGCTCCGCATACAAATTATATTCGTAGACCATCCGCCGTCGGGTATTGAAGGCCTCCTGCTGATGCCCTTTGGCCTCGTCATAGTAGTAATTGGAAAGATAAGTCGTGAGCCCTTCCACCCAATTTCCTTGAGCAAAGTCATTGAATACGGAATTTCCAAACCAGGAATGGACGATTTCATGACCGAGAGAATAGGGTTGGGTATATCCGCGCCGAATGACCCCTTCACCTAAGAGGGTGAATGAGGGGAGCCCAAGTCCGCTCGGAAAAAAGTTTTCCACGACGGCAAATTTTGTAAACGGGTAAGGACCCAAAAGATTAGTATACATTTGAAGATAGTCAATGGTCGCTTCTATATATTGCGGAGCCAAGTGCGCGTCTTCGGGGAAAAGATAAGTGGCGAGTTGAATGCCCTTCCATTCCTGCTTCTGCACCACAAAATGATTGGCAGCCAACGTCAGAGCTTCACTTGGGAGGCTCACCTTCCATTGGGTGGTTCGGCGTCCGTCAGTCACGGTATTGATAACTTCCCGGCCTTGGGTGATCGTTTCCCAGTCTGAAGGGAGGCTGAGGGTGAGATCATACGTCGAGAGGGTCTGTTCCCATGTGGGATGCCAGAATGTTTCATAGGTCAAATACACCCCGTTGGGTCCAATATGTCCGTTGGTGTCGTCCGGTCTGACGAAGCGAAGTCCACCTGAGGCTTTTGGAGAATCGTCAATTTGCCCATGATACGTCAGTGTCAGGACTGCCGGTTGGTCCGGATCGTCAAGGGGAGGTAAAGGAATTACAATAACCCGGCGCGTTGATGCCGGCGGGATCGCGGTTTCTGAGTGATGGGGGATTGGAAGCCGTGTGCCGTTGAATTCAACCCGATCGATTGTGAGCTGAGGATGCAGGATAAATGAGACGGACGAGTTGGCGCGATGGGATGGAGGAAGATGAACGGTGTCCGATCCGGTAATGGCATGGGTGTCTGGATTCAATTGAATATGTAATCCATGGTGAATAGGCATCAACGCCTTGGCGTGAACGGGATTCGTCATTGCCATGCACAGCAATACCAACCCAAGGACAAATGATGGGACTCGTACTGCTTGCGGGAAGATTCGGTGAATGAAATTCACAAGCTAATTTTCTTGGTTAATTTCCGAACACCATGTGGTTCTCCGACAGAATGCTGTGTGGAAGCAAGTCGGAACGTATCAGGCCTCTGAGTCTTCTGTCGGGAGCAAGGCCTCGACAAACGCTGAAGCCTGAAAATCCTGGAGGTCCGCTTCCCCTTCCCCCACACCTATCAAACGAATGGGAAGATTGAGTTCGTCGACAATCGCCACGACCACTCCGCCCTTGGAGGTTCCATCCAGTTTGGTCAAGGCTAAGCCGGTGACGCCGAGTGACTCATGAAATTGTCGGGCTTGCGCAATGGCATTCTGCCCCAGCGTGCCATCCAGGACCAGAAGGGTTTCGTGCGGGGCGTCGGGCATTTCCCGTGCAATAATTCGTTTGATTTTTTTCAATTCATCCATCAAATTAATTTTGGTATGCAGCCGACCGGCGGTATCGATGAGAACGACGTCCACATTTCGAGCTTTCGCCGCGACCATGCCATCAAACACCACGGCGGCAGGATCGGAGCCCTGCTTCTGCTTAATCACCTCGATGCCTGTGCGCTTTCCCCAAATATCCAGTTGTTCAATCGCCGCAGCCCGGAAGGTGTCGCCGGCGACAAAGAGTGTGTGTAATCCTTGTTGCTTCAACCGATGCCCGAGTTTGGCAATGGTCGTGGTTTTGCCGACACCGTTGATGCCGATGATCAAGATCACAAATGGACGAGGGCCGCGTTGAATGAGTTGTTCCAGCGGTTCGGTCTCGCCCTTCCGAAGAATGTCCGTGAGGAGAGTATGGAGGACCGCTGTCGGATCGGTCCCACTGAACACCCGTGTTTTATCTTTCAGCATCTCAAGAAATCGCTCGACTGTGTGTATGCCGACATCGGCTTCCAGGAGACTGGATTCGACATCTTCCAGGGCAACGGGATCCAGGTGTCCCCGCCCCAGCCGACGCAATGACGTTTGCACGGTCTGACGTGTTTTTGCTAATCCCTTCTGAAGACGTTCAACCCATTTCATAGCTGATGTTCTCGATGATTACGACAAAAAAGTGATGCATGGCTTTTTGTTATGCAAGAAGACGGAGTGCAGGCGAAGAAAGGCGACCGAAGATCGTGCGTTCTTTTCGCTTCATCCGTTTGGCTTCCCGATCGGTTGTTTCATGGTCATACCCCAGCAGATGAAGGGTGCCATGAATGAGTAAACGCAGGATTTCTTCATCGGCGGTGTTGCCAAACCGTGGAGCTTGAGCCAGTGCCACGGGAATACAAATCACAACATCACCCACGAATGCCAGTGGCGACTGTAAGGCATCCTGCATGGGGAAGGCCAGCACATCGGTCGCATAGTCCCGCTGCCGGTACGTCCGGTTGAGTTTCTGCATGCGAGCCGTGCCGACGAAGGTGAGACTCAAATCAGCCGAAGGATACCCTGCCTGTTGTAACACGGCTTGTGTCAGTCGGCACACCGTTTTGGGGCGAACGGATACTCGCCGGAGGTGAGAACGAAGCCACACAGCCATCGGGTGTTACCGCGCGGGCCTCTCGCCGTTGGTGTCTGATTTTGAATGAATTCCGGGAGATGCGGTCGAATGGCCGGATGATATGTTGTGCGGGCTGTTATTGGGCAGTTGGTGTTCATACCGGTCGTACGCTTTGATAATTTCTTTGACCAATCGATGCCGGACCACATCTTGTTCGGAAAAATACACAAATTGAATTCCGTCAATATTGAGGAGAATGTCAGCAATCTGCGCCAATCCGGATTTCTGCGAATCGGGGAGATCGATTTGGGTAATATCCCCGGTCACAATGGCCTTGGAATTCAGTCCGAGCCTCGTCAAAAACATTTTCATTTGTTCGGTGGTGGCGTTTTGGGCTTCATCCAAAATGACAAAGGCATCGTCCAGCGTTCGTCCCCGCATGAACGCCAGCGGGGCGATTTCAATTTCGCCACGTTCGATGAGCCGATTGGCCCGATCAATATCCATCATGGTGTACAACGCATCGTACAATGGACGTAAATAGGGGTGCACTTTGGCAAAGAGGTCGCCTGGAAGAAAGCCGAGATGTTCCCCTGCCTCCACGGCTGGCCGTGCGAGAATGATGCGACTGACTTGTTTATGTGTGAGAGCGGCAAGGGCCATGGCCATGGCCAAATAGGTTTTCCCGGTCCCGGCGGGGCCAATGGCTATGACCAGATCTGACTTGTTTATGGCTTCCAGATAGGCCTGTTGATTGGGAGTTTTCGGATTGACATTCCCTTTTTTTGTCGGAAGCGCGCTTGCCGAAACGGTATAGGGTTTGAGCGGAGTGTCTCGTTTTTCTTCTGTCGCCAGAATGGCTCGTGAAATATCGTCGGGTTTCAATTCGTAATAGGTTCGGGTCCAATCGGCTAACTCCCGCAAAATGTGTTCGGCCCGCAGAACTGACTCCGGTTGACCATGAAGGGTAATCTCATCGCCCCTGGCTGCCATTCGCACCTGGAGCTCCCCTTCGATCATTTTGAGGTGCAGATCGTGCGGGCCGAAAAGATTGGCTAAATCGACCCCTTCTCGTAGTTTAATTTTTCGCACGTCGTATTCGACTCAACCTCCGGTTAGCCGCCATTAAACTGATACTTGATTCTAGCAAAGGTTTCAGTTTGGCTCAAGGAATGAAATGAAGGGCTACCGTCTTTTTTGGCAGATCGAACAAAAGAACGAACTGCGTTCACTTTGCAGGCGGGTGATCAGAGTGGGGCATCCATGCAAGCAGGGCAATCCTGCCTTCTGATATATCTGGTGCGCTTGCTGGAACCGTCCATACGACCCATCCGGAGCACGAAAATCTCTGATGGAGGACCCTCCAGCGGCAATGGCTTCACCTAATACGGTATGCATGGTGTCATAGAGCCGTTGACAGGCTGAGGCGCCCAGCCGATAGCCGCGAGCTTGTGGGTGCACCCTGGCCCGAAAGAGGATTTCATTGGCATAAATGTTTCCAATACCCGCGAGCCGATGTTGATCGAGAAGAAAGGGTTTCAGCCTGCCTCGACAGCTTTGAATGAGCTGGATAAAGGATTGTGCACCAATATCCATGGCGTCAGCACCGAATCGGCGATGCATGAAGGCTTCCAATTCCGGTGGGGTGAATAGCCAGAGCCGGCCAAACCGTCGAGGATTCCAGTAATGCAGTTCAGTGGCCGCAGCTCCGGAAATCTCGATGCGGCAATGGATGTGTTGAGGAGTTGAGGCCAAGGCAGGATTGAAAAACCAGAGTCCGGTCATTCCCTGCTCCGAAAGCAGATACCGGATTTCGTTGGCTCGATGGCAGGTAAAGATGAGACATTTGCCCTTCCGGGCGATATGGGTGATCGTGGAACGCTGAAACCAGGGGATGAGGTCGTGTCCGGTGCGCACAATATCCGAACGGTGGATGGTGAATGTTGAAATGTTCCCACCCAGGACATGCCGGTTCAGATGGTTGAGGATGACTTCGACTTCAGGGAGCTCGGGCATAGAGGGTGATAGTGTAGGGTGATAATGCGAGGACAATAAAAGGGTTGAGCGTGGATTGGTCAGGTTTTCCTTATGGCCTGGAAGGTTGTATCAGATTACCAGGGTGTTGAAAAAGCCCTTCAGCGGCGTTCCCTGCTTTCGCCGGCGCGGCCTCCCGTCTACACGCTGAAGCACTTCGACTCGCCAGTGCGAAAGCAGGTCGCCTCTTGGCCATACACACGTACTTCTCGGTATGCTCCACCAGTCCAGGCGGCAACGGTCTTCCCTTTAAGGGGCCTCAGGGCAGGTCTGGACCGGCCATTTGGGTCATCCTCCGTCGCCCATAAAAGCTCGTAAAAATTTTGATCCCGATAAGCTCTCAGAAAATTTTTGAGTCTTGCAACAGTTTGTTGGAAGTGGCACTGGGTATTGCCATGTTTTTTTGGTGAGGTATCTATTTGGTCAAGCCATAACCCCCCGGCTGATGGATGTTCAGATGGGATTGAGCCAACCTCTGAACGGGAAGCCCTGGCCTGTGAAGAGGATCTGGAGTGTTTGGTTGCGGGATCTCTGGGAAGAAGCCTATACTTTAAAGCGGGACCTGTGCTCAATAGCGTGGATAAGGAAGAAGCATGACACAATTAAGCATCAAACAGATTGAAGAACGGTTAGGGGAGGTGAAGTGTCCTATTTGTAAGGCCAACCGTTTTGGAATTGACTCCAGGACAGCAACGGAAGACGGCGAATGGAAAGCGATTTGTATTGGGTGCCACTATATGTTTCCCGTCCATACCGATATGGAGTTTTATGTACAAACACAGCCGGATATCCCCTATCATCTCAAGGAAATTCCATGCCCATCTTGTCGGCATCGCGGGGTGTCCCTGGATTTTAGAGCGGTGCTTTCGGTTCGTGAATCGGTCTATTTTGTAACCTGTCCCAGTTGTCAGCTCAAGTTCCCTGAGCGGTCCCATTTGGAATCGTTTGAGTAATCATCGTAGAGGAGAATGTCATCATGAATCACGATAACACGTCCGAAGAACCCAACGATTCTAAACCTAACGACGCCGAGGATCCTAAGGCTATCTCTCAAAAAAAAATAAAAAAAGAATTGTCCGTTGTGTCTCTCCCGCATGATAATGATGTGATGGCTCAGGAAATGGCCGATCTGTTTGACGAAGATCGGGTCACGCATAAACATGGAAATGCCGAACCCGAAAAAGATTAGTAAAAAGGCCAATCAAACTTCCTGCCCTTACGAAGCTTCTTATCCCTATTCCCCTATATCGTGGTTGTCTTCTTCGCGTTACCTCAATAGAGAGATTCTTGGTTTTAGCCCTTCCAACGCGTAGGTATTCCCTCTATCCTTGTTGAGACGATCATTAATGATTTATGGCTTTAAGTGCATGAATTCATTATGCATTAAGAATGAAATGGTCATGGATAGCTGGAGGTGTTGTGCTAAATACGGGGGCCTTTTCATCCCTGTGCCGTAAAGAAAAAAATGAAACGGGATTTTGACTCTTTTACAAAAAATTCACATAAAGATGAAAACCTCTCTCTGTATTTGCTGGGGTTTGGTGTCTTGTTACCATTTTTTACCAATGTTAGGATGTTAGCGCTTAAGGAGTGTCCCCTAAGACGTAGAAGTTGTTGACCTACCTTGTGGAGTGACGACTATGAGCGTGATCGAACCCTCAAAAAAAACATTCAAAAACGTGGCCTATGAAGTTTCGAGTTCCTCTGAGGGAACTTCGTCATCTCAAGAGGAGGAATGGGCAACGCAGTCGGAAGAGGGGAGCCTGGATAAAGTCAGGGATATTCTCTTCGGGGCCCAAAGTCGGGAAATCGACAAACGATTCGCTGTATTGGAGAATCGGTTGTTACAGGAAAGCGGGCGGCTACGAGAAGACCTCACCAAATCCGTTGAGGATCTGAAAGTGCAAATGAATCAGGAAATCCTGGGGTTGGTCGGAAAATTACAGCAGGAACAGGATCGACGCGCCTCTACCATTCAGGACATGGGACAAACAGTCAAGACCGTTGAAGCCCAAGTCGGTCAACGAATTTTGGAATTAACGGAGCACGCTTCGAATCGCTTCCAGGCAATGAGCGAGGAAATGCAGAAGCAGAAGCATGAGCTGATTGAGCAGGATCAGGAGGCCATGCGCCAATTGGAATCTCAATTTCAACAAGCGGTTATTGAATTGAAGATTGAGAAAACCGATCGGGCAGTATTGGCCGAAATGTTGATGGAAGTCGCCTTGCGCCTCAAAGTGGGGGCGAAGGACACTGAGAACCAATCATGAAGCCTTAATCGCGGTCCTTGGGGTTATACCTCCCATGACGAAGGCAGACGATCAATTTCACGCGTTTTTCCCCCCTCCCACCATCAGAAAAACGTCAGCTTCCCCCTGAAGGGCAATTATGGAACGTACGGGTCGTTCGTCTCCAACTCAGACACCATCGGAATATGACAAAGGAAAGTCGGAGGATTTTTCGGCCCTTCGCCGGTTGTTGCTGTCCCCGGAGCAGGTTCAATTAGATCGGTTACGACAACGACTCGATACGTTGGTGGTCGATGCCCAGGAGGTGAGCCGCGTCCTTCCGGATGCGATACGACTTCGAGCTCGGCAGGATAATCGGTTATTGGCTTCTATGCTGCCGATTACACAAGAAGCGTTGGCCCTTTCCATCAAGCAATCTCCTCAGCTTATTAGTGATTCCATCGCCCCCATCTTGGGATCCGCCATTCGAAAGGCCATTTCCCGGGCAATGCGGGAAATGCTCCAATCTCTCAACCAGACGTTGGAATATAGTATGTCCTGGCAAGGACTTCAGTGGCGATTGGAGGCCTGGAAAACAGGAAGACCTTTTGTGGAAGTGGTGTTGTTACATACCCTTCGATTTAGAGTGGAGCAGGTATTTTTGATTCATAAAAAAACGGGATTGTTACTCAATCATGTGATGGCCGAAGGGATTTCCAGCCAGGGGGAAGCGGCCATTTCCGGCATGTTGACGGCCATTCAGGATTTTGTGAGAGATTCGTTTCAGCAAGGTCAGGAGGAAGGATTGGAATCGCTCAGGATAGGCGATTTGACGGTCTGGATAGAACAGGGGTCCAGGGCTATTTTGGCCACAGTGATTCGGGGAACCCCTCCTGTGAAATTGCGGGATTTTCTTCAAAACACGCTTGAATCCCTTCATGCCCAATATTCCGATTCTCTGCAGAATTTTCAAGGCGATGCCGCTGTTTTTTTAGAGACCAGGCCTCATTTGGAAGATTGTCTCCAAGCACAATTCGTGAAAAAACGAAAAGGTCTTCCGGTCGTATTCTGGGTATTAAGTGCTCTTCTTGTGGCCCTTCTGGGATGGTGGGCCTATCAGGCTTCTCTCAATCATCAACAGTGGACTGAGTTATTGAAGCGCATCGGGGCCGAGCCGGGTATTGTGGTGACGACTATTCAGGAGGAAGGGGGGCGAACGGTGTTCCATGGATTGAGAGACCCTCTGGCGGTTGACCCTGAACGGTTGCTGGAAGAGGTGGGATATTCTTCCCATGCGGTCGGCTTTCATTTTGAACCGTTCATTGCCCTCACTCCCGAGATGATTCGTAAGCGGGCAGTGACAGTTTTACAGCCACCCCAATCGGTGGAGGTCAGCCTTGAGGGGAGCCGGATCATGCTAACGGGGGAAGGTTCTCATGCCTGGATTTCCAAAGTAAAGCAATCCGCCTTGGCAATCCCGGGGATTTCGGAGATTTCCTTGGAACGTCTCATAGACACAGACATGAAACAATTTGAAGCACTTCAAGTTGAATTGGAAGGGCAGGCGATTTTCTTTTTGTCAGGGCAGGAGCGGTTGCCGAATAGGGAATTGGTCAAGATTCAGCAGGTGAAACACATTCTTCAGAAATTGGATAAGAAAGCCATGCAGCTCGGTCTTGAGCCCGCTATTGATGTCGTGGGATATTCCAGCCCTGTGGGCCCTCAAGGAACCAATGTGTCCCTGAGTGAAAGGCGAGCGAATAAGGTTCTGAAAATCATTAGTGAAAACCCTTTTCATGTCTTAAAATTGTCGGCCCTGGGCAAAGGGGTTGACCCCGAAGTGAAACCCGGGTCTGGGGAAGGACAGGCGTATTCTGCCAGTCGGCGAGTGTCATTCAAGGTGGTGGAGCCCGGGATAACACAGACCAGGAAAGCGGGAGCGAGGACCGGACCGTGATTCAGAAAAAAATTTGTATGTTGGGTGGGTTTGCCGTGGGGAAAACGAGCCTGGTGAAACGATTGGTCTCCGGCATTTTTTCCGAAAAATATCTCACCACGGTTGGTGTCAAGATTGATCAAAAATCTTTGTCGGTACGCGGGCAAGACATTCTGCTGGTTCTTTGGGATCTCTATGGCGATGATGACTTCCAAAAAGTTCGGGCGTCATATTTGCAAGGGTCATCGGGATATATCCTGGTAATTGATGGAACAAGGCAGGAAACGGTTGATGTGGCATGCAGGTTACATGAATTAGCCCTAAAGACCATCGGTCCTGTTCCTTTTGTCCTCCTGCTTAATAAACATGATTTGGTGGACGAATGGGTGGTGGAGTGTCCCATGGTTTCTGATCTCAGTGGCCAAGCCTGTCTGGTCTCCATGGTTAGCGCAAAAACTGGTGAAGGTGTTGAGGCGGCGTTTTCTGCGTTATCTGAAGCGATGCTGAAATCCTGAAGACGGGCTGGATGAAAGACGCCTCAACCGGTAGATATTCTTCGGCACACTCTACAAGATTCCCACATCCCCTTGTCGCTAGCAGAGATTGGTGAGACTCATGTCCGGTTCCATCCACGATCCCGCTCTTCTCAGTGTCTTTGATGCGTTAATTTTCAAAACAACTGCGGATCGTTTCGACTGTGTGGGTGATCTGCCCAGTTGGTTTCCTCCTCCTGGCATGACCGAGGGGAGTGAGGCGTCTCCTGGCCAATTATTGGGACATTCGTTTTTTCTTCAACATTTTCTTCATGAAGCGCAGGCATGGTGGGATTCAGCTGAGACTGGTCAATGCAAATCCGGTTTGTGGAGTGAACCGGCATTATTTGGAGAAGACGTTGTCCTGGAAGCCACTGCCGTCCGTCACGGGTCTGTTCGGTATGTGATTCTACAACGCTTTGGACCCGAGATCCTTCCGATCCAGCCCTTATTACAAAAGGCACGTGAAGAACAGCTTTCGCACCGTCAGGCCGTCAATCATCATGAACGCACGGAAGCTCAACTTGGTACTCGATTAGCGAAAAGCGAACAAGAACGGGATGATGTGATGGCCCTGCTCGACGGACTGGGATTGGGGGCGATCATGGTCGATGCGAATCGGGAGGTGACGTTTGTGAGTGGAAAAGCCCGTGAGTTATTGCAGATCGATCCTGACAACATGATCGGCCGCTCTCTGGGTAGAGCCCTTCCGTGGAAAACAGAAGACAATACCAGGGTCGAGGCTATGGGACGGTTACCTGGGTCGCAGCGTCAGGTTGTGTCGGTCGTGATGGATGGGAAAAACCGTTCGACACGCGCGTTGGAAGTTGAAGTTCAAGATGATCCTCGAGATTCTCGAAGAACCATTTTGTTGTTAACAGATGTCACCGAGATAGAAGAGTTGCGCCGGCAGTTGGTGGGACCAACACAATTTCACGATCTGGTTGGGAAATGTCCCGCCATGCGCATGGTATATGAACGGATCCGAGACATTGCCACGGTAGATGTGCCCGTGCTCATTGATGGGGAAACCGGGACGGGCAAAGAATTAGTCGCCCGTGCGTTACATCAATTAAGTCCGCGTCATGATCATCCATTTCTGCCGGTCAATTGTGCAGGATTGACCGATTCCCTCTTGGGGAGTCAGTTGTTTGGTCACAAACGAGGCGCCTTTACGGGAGCGACGAGTGACCATGCAGGATTTTTTGAGTCGGCTGAAGGCGGCACGTTATTGTTGGATGAAATCGGAGATATGCCGTTATCGATTCAGACGACCCTGCTCCGTGTGCTGCAAGAGGGAGAAATTATTCGTCTCGGGGAGTCCCGGCCACGGAAGGTGAATGTCCGTGTATTGGCGGCCACCAATCAGCAGCTACAAGAATTGGTCGACAAGGGTGCCTTCCGTGCAGATTTACTCTATCGGATTCGTGTTGCGCGATTAAGGCTTCCCCCTCTGCGAGAGCGCCGCGAGGATATTCCGTTGTTGACCACGGCCTTTTTTGTGAAAAGCCGCGTCGCGCTTGGGAAAATGCACGTTCTGAGTATTGCTCCGGAAACAATGCAGCGGTTTTTACGCTATTCCTGGCCGGGGAATGTCCGGGAATTAAAAGGGGCCTTGGAATATGCACTGATACATTGTCGTGGAGAAAGCGTCCTTCCGACCGATCTGCCTCCTGAACTGTGTGACGTATCTCCGATTGTTCAGGCATCGCCTTTTTGTAAACCGAATGAACGCCAGCTTATCCTTGATGCCCTGACACAAACGAAAGGAAAACGTGCCCAAGCCGCAAAATTGGTCGGTATGAGCCGTTCTACCTTTTACCGCCGCTTAACCGAGTTGAATATCTCTCAAGAAGAATCCTCCCGCTGATTACGCCACTTCTGTATAAATCCTGCACATTCGTCGGTGATTAAAACCGGGTACATGTGATGGGGTTTTCGTCAATATCCATTGCAATCGACGGCCCATGTGCATGCCCATATGGCATATAACTCCCGGCTCCTGGAAACAAAAAAGCGGACACGCAATATATCCTGTCGCTCGGATATGCATGTGATGCATAAGTCGAGGTTCTAATTGGAGGGCTCGGACATGGCAAATGTTCGGGCCCACAACGTTTGGTTTCTTTCCTGTGTCTTTTCGTTTCTCTCACTCGCCTGATTCAAAGTGTTTTTCACTGGGACACCCTGAGACACCCTGCTGTTTTAGAATGGGAAAAATTCCCTATGAAAAACGGGAACGATTGAAATTTAAAGAAAATTCATTTGGCATCATTATTGTTAATGGATAGGGGTACACAATGAGTAGGTGGAAAACCCAAACAATGACCATTCAAAGCTTCCATACATTTTCCTTCATGAGTCTCTGTGGTGTCATCGGAATGCTAGGCGTGTTGTTTTTCACTTTGGGAAAAGAACCGGAAGGGCTGGAGCCATTGATTGCCTGGGATGCCAAGGACGTTTCCCCGAGGCCAGTCATTTATTCAAAATGTGACGGGACGGTTCAGGTGGGGATATCCGTCATCGAAGTGGTCAAAAAAGATAAGGGAACGATCATCACGGTCAGGAGTTATGTTCCGGAGGTGTCGAGGGATCTGTTCTCCCTCACGGAATTCGCATCGGACTCAGATGTTCTTTGGCGAAAAGAAGCTTCCTGCTGGAGTAGGAATAGACGAGACCCATCAGAAATCAGTGAGTCAAATGGAAGATGGGGGCCTGTCTGAACGCCAGGAGAATGGTGCCTATATCAAATTGATATTTAGACATGATGATTATTGAGCAACTAACTCTGCAAAAGACATGTCGAGAACAAACTTTTTTGCGCAGCCTCCGGGAAGGAAGAGACCTTATGGTAACGGCAAAAAATGAGGTTCTTCAGTCGAGCTCCAGGCCAGGTCGCGTCTTAATCGTCACGAGGGATCATTTAATTCGTGATTTCCTGGGACAAATAGTAAAACTACACGGGTATGATTGCGAATACCTTGAGGAATTGCCAAAGGCCATGATGGAGCAAGCTTTGAAGGGTTTTGATGCACTATTCATTGAAAGCCACTCTCTGGAACAATTGAAGCGTGGCATGAGCGCTGAAATTTCCCATGCCTCAGTTTCTCCAATGGTGGTGGTATTGGGAGATCTTCCTCCATCGGATGAAACGGGGCATTTTCGTGAGCTGAAAAAACCCCTGGATCATCGTCAGATGGGAAGATTAATGGATGAATGTCTTTTTTTGAAGACGCAAAGACGCGCCTCACAAGACGATTAGAAGGTGAATCGTAACGATAGACTGTTTGTCAGGGTACGGAACGACCAGGGCGGCTAACCTATTCGAGCTGATCTTGACAGTTGGGGCTTTTAGAGGGGGTCTTCAACTGAAAATAGGCGAGGATAGGCCGGCCGCCCCAGGGCTTTTTTTTGACTGTCGCCGGCTCTGTTGTTACACCGAATGCAAAAAATATTGGAGGTGAAAGCCCGGTTAGGCGAAGAACGTGAAGCTCTGGAATAATCTTGCATTTGTTTTTGTGTTGAGAGAGGATGATGCAGCCTTTGTAGGATCATCCTGGACAACAACCGGTTCTAGAGTGCACGCCCATGAGAAGGAGGATGTGATGCTTAAAGAGTTCAAAGAGTTTGCCATGCGAGGCAATGTTATCGATATGGCAGTCGGTGTCATTGTTGGAGGGGCCTTTGGCACCATTGCCAAATCGCTAGTGGCCGATGTGTTGATGCCCCCTATTGGACTCTTGTTGGGTGGCGTTGATTTTTCCAACCTGTTTGTCACCCTTAAAGAGGGTGTGCCTCCAGGGCCATATCTGGCCTTGTCCGACGCTCAGGCAGCCGGCGCTGTCACCATGAATTATGGAGTATTTCTCAATTCGGTTATTAGCTTTCTTATTGTGGCCTTTGCCGTTTTCATGGTGATTAGAGCCATCAATCAGATGAAACGTGAAGAAAAAGAGACCCCGCCTGCGGATCCTACAACGAAAGAATGCAAATTCTGCCACATGACGATTCCCATTCAGGCCACCAAGTGCGGACATTGTACTTCCGAATTAGCGAAGTCCGCATAGTGGATCATGACTGGCCCAGGGTTGGCATAAGATAGAAAAAATAGAAGTGGACTTGTGATCAGCGGACTTGTCATATAAAGAAAATGTGCTGATGACAAAACCCCGAGTTAATGGGTAAGGACAGAATCAAGCGGTGGGTAGCATCCCTCGTGACAGGGATGCCGCTTATTTTTTCTGACCCTGGGGCCCGGACCGACAATAAGCTGATGCCGTATTTTAAATATTTAGAAAATATCCAAGAAATTAAGGTTTTCTGCGCCTAGGTGGACTTAATTTTCCTCAATTGTTAAGGTAAGTGTCTTCCTAACTCGATAGCTACCTTTCATATTTTCTCAATATAAGCTGACCAATAGTATCTTCCTGTCTCACCATCAAACTGTAGAGAATATCTACGGGGTGGCCGGTGTTATGTATTTTTATCGAAAGGAGTGATCTATGGACATGAGTAAATTGACCGAAACGTTACAAGTGAATCTTGGGGAAACGTTGCCCAATGTATTGGGTGCATTGGGCATTCTCATCCTGGGGTGGATAGTGGCTCTGCTTGTGAGAGCTGGAATCAGGAAGGGTCTGGGCATGTTGAACGTCAATCAGCGATTGCGTTCGACCACCGGTACCACCATGGATGTGGAAGGAGGTGTAGCGGTAGGAATCTATTATTTAATTCTTTTATTAGTTTTAGTGGCATTTTTTAACGCGTTACATTTGGAAATGGTCTCCGGTCCTCTAGGGACGTTGGTCGATCAGGTGATGGCCTTTGTTCCGAAACTAGTGGCTGGGGGAATATTGATGTTAATCGTGTGGATTATTGCCACCGTCCTTCGAACCCTTGTGTCCAAGGCTTTGCAATCGACGACGATGGATGAAAAATTGAGTGCGGGAGCCGGGGTGCGACCCATCAGCGCTAATTTGGGGAATGTCGTGTTTTGGCTGGTTGTGCTGCTATTCCTCCCTGCCATCTTAGGGACCCTGGAGATTGACGGCCTATTGGTTCCGGTCCAAAACATGGTCAATGAAATGTTAAGCATGCTCCCGAATATTTTCGGGGCAGTGTTAATTGGAGTTGCTGGATGGTTCTTGGCCAAAATCGTCAGAGACTTGGTGAGTAACCTGTTGACGGTAGCCGGTACCGACCGGCTGGGTGAACAAATAGGATTGCGCGGCACGATGTCCTTGTCTCATTTACTGGCTTTGGTGGTGTATATCCTCATTTTGGTCCCTGCGGTCGTTGCCGCACTGCAAGCTTTGGAAATTGAAGTGATTACAGGACCGGCCACCGATATGTTGAATACCATGATGTCGGCCATTCCCGATATTTTTGCGGCGGCCATTATTTTAGGAATCGCCTTTGCTATTTCCCGATTAGTCTCGAAAATAGTGGCGAGTTTATTAGGCGGGCTCGGTTTCGACGCTCTGCCGGAAAAGCTGGGGTTGGGACTGGCATTTACCGGTCAAACTACTCCTTCGTCCGTGGTCGGAAATGTCCTGGCTTTTTTTATTATGTTATTTGCGGTTGTCGAAGCGGCCAACCAGTTAGGTCTTCATCAGGTGTCCGAATTGGTCACCATGTTTATAGAGTTTGGTAGCCAGGTATTATTGGGCAGTGCCATCATTGCCATCGGGTTCTGGTTGTCGAATCTCGCATATGAAACCATCATTCGTGTTCATGGAGCGAATTCGGGAGGGGTTGCAAATATTGCCCGATTCGCGATTCTCGGGTTGGTGCTTGCTATGGGTCTCCGAGCCATGGGGTTGGCCAATGAAATCGTCAATCTGGCATTTGGCCTGACTCTCGGAGCCATTGCTGTGGCGGTGGCGTTATCCTTTGGTCTAGGAGGCCGGGAAGCAGCAGGCAAACAAATGGAGTACTGGCTCAGTCAAGCCCGTGGCGAACGTCGAGGGTAGAACCTTTCCCCCACGGCTGTTGTACATGGCCGTGGGGGACACTTTTTATTCAGTCGGGAGGTGCCTGCAGATTGGGTATGAGGGTATTGACTCTAACCTGGCAATCGGCCGCAATCTGATGCCGGTGTCGTGGCTGATCCACTCTCCCACAGCCCTCAGTTGAAAGTACAATTTGCTCCATGCTGAAGGCTGCTCTCAACGGAGATTAACCGATACTCGCAGGGTAGGAAGAAGTGTTACCCACTCTTGAGAGTCAGCATGTAATTGGTGAGGTCGTTCAGCTGTTTGTCGTTTAAAGGAAATTTTGGCATGAAGGAGCCGGGGGAAACGGATTGCGGATCCTTAAAATGCTGAAGATGCCATTCTCGGTCTGGCCGTCGATCGGCAACATACGAGAGATCCGGGGCCAGGTTTGCACCTTCCCCATGAATCCGATGGCAGGTTTGACATTTGTATTCTTCTACTAATGCCATTCCCCGAGCCACTGACGGATCACGTTTGGGAATGGCGTACAGATCACGGAGAGAGATACTCAACAGACTGAGCACAATAATCAAAAACCCCAACCCCGCACCCAACACGACGCGACGTGAGGATGGGTGTCGTTCGGGGTTTCGATCTACAAAGGGCAAGAGCAGCAATCCGGTGAAAAAGAGTGCGGGAAGAAGCCAGGTCGCCAGAGGTCCCCATGCCCCTGGGGCATATTTGAGAAGCTGATAAAAAAACAGAAAATACCATTCCGGGACGGGGACAAAAGAATGGTCTGACGGATCGGCCCGATCAGCCAAAGGGAATTCCACGCTGATCGCCAATATGGCGACGACGCCAAACACTCCAAGCATGACCACCGCATCCATGAAGACCTGCCGTGGATAGAAGGTTTCACTCCCGGTTCGGGCTCTCGTTTCATCATGAGGGCCCGCGGGCCCAACTCGTCTGAGAATAAAGAGATGGAGCATGATTCCCACTGCAATGATAAGGGGAAGAAACGCGACGTGAATGGCAAAAAAACGTGATATGGTCAGGGCGCCGAGAGTTTCCCCACCACGAAGGGCTTTCACCAGGAAATCTCCGATAAGGGGAACGCTGCCGACCATGTTGATTCCCACCTGGGTCGCCCAATAGGCGTTTTGATCCCACGGTAGCAAATACCCCGTGAATCCGAACGCCAGCATGATGGCGAGTAGGATGACGCCGACAATCCACATGAGTTCTCGAGGCCGTTTATAGGCACCATCAAAAAAAACCTGCAACATGTGGAGCCCGATGGCCAACATGACGCCTGAGGCCCCCCAATGATGCAGACCACGGACAAACCAACCACCCCAGACCTCATGTTGAATATACTGAACGGTGTCGTAGGCATGGTCGGTCGCTGGGACGTAATAGATCATCAGAAACATGCCCGTCAGCGCTTGCAAGACAAAGAGAAACAGCGTGGCCGAGCCGAAGACATAGTTCCAGCTGGCACCTCCGGGAATGGGCTCGTCCAGGAGGGTTTGCTCCAGGGGCTTTAATTTCAGGCGCTGGTCGATCCATTGATAAAGACGTGAGGCCATGCTTAGAGTTCAACCTTTTTCGCCAGACCGGATTTAAATTCCTCGTATTGGACCAGCAAGTCACCATTTTCGATTTTTGATGGCAGTGTGTCCAACGGGCGTGGTGCGGGACCGGCTTTCACCGTTCCGTTCATGTCATAAACGCTCCCATGACAGGGACATTTAAAGAGACGGTCCTGTTGGTCCCATCGATAACCACAGCCTAAATGGGGACAGATTGGCGAAAATACTGTCACCTCTCCATTGGGCTGTTTCACCGCCCACACGCCCTTGGTGGTGTGTATTTCCTGCCATCCATCCTTTTCCGTCATGGTGTAATCCATCGCCTTGGGTTCGCCAACCGGTAGCGAATCGGCTTTTCCCAGTGAGACCCATTCCTTGTTTCGTCGTTGAAGAGCAGGGGCGATGACGTATCCGATCAAAGGGACAGCAAGGGAAATTCCGATAAGGGAGGAAATAAACACGGTGGTTTTTACAAAGAATGACCGGCGGGTTCCTACCGGGGTGGACAATCCATCTTCCATCATGAGGGTTCCTTTTGGAAAAGCGGACAATACGATGCCTGACTCATCTTAGGAGTGCATGTTCCATCCTGTTCACATAAAGATATCATAGCTCGGGAAGAGAAACGGAATAATGCGGGATTCAGATATAAGATCATTATAAAAAGCCCCCGTAAAAGGCTAGCACAGAAGTAGGGGCAGTCAATATCAAAAAATTTTCATGGACGGGGTCAGATTGGAGAGACCTGTCTTTCTCAAGGGGATGACTCACACCGTCTAAGCATCAATGTAAGGACATATGTGCAGAGGTGATGTGGGTGCGGATCTATTTGTCCGATGAAAATGGCTCTTCTTTCCAGGCTCAGAATACGGGGTTTGGCTTTCTTGTGATGAACCGGATTTGTTAGGTTGAACAGGTGATGGGAAGGTGAAGGTGGCCAGCAGCAAGAGATTTGAGAATTTCACACAGGGGAATTGTTCCCGCCTGGAGGTTTCATGGCCCAACCTGCTCCCTATCCCGAAAATGAGGTTCAACGATTAGAGGCGTTAAGTACCTATCAGGTTCTGGATACCATCCCCGAGCTAGCCTTTGACGACCTCACGTTCCTGGCCAGTTCCATTTGCCAAACACCTATTGCGTTAATCAGCCTGCTCGATGACCAACGCCAATGGTTTAAGTCAAAAGTTGGGATCTCTGCGAGAGAGACCTCCAGGGACGTGGCGTTTTGCGCACATTGCATCCTGCAATCGGATGTCATGGTTGTGTCTGATGCTATCAATGATACCCGATTTGCTGATAATCCTTTGGTCACCCAGGAACCGAACCTTCGATTTTATGCCGGGGCTCCACTGAAAACGCCGGAGGGTCATAATTTGGGCACTCTGTGCGTCATTGATCGAGTGCCACGGGAACTTACTCAAAATCAGATGAAGTCTTTACAAGCCTTAAGCCGTCAGGTGATGGCCCAGATGGAATTACGTCGCCAGTTGATTGAACGCGATGTTCTGTTAAACCGATTGAAGCATGCCGTGAAAGAGGTGAAAATCCTGAATGGGTTACTTCCCATTTGTGCCAATTGTAAGGTGATTCGTAACGAAAAAGGGGAGTGGCTACCACTTGAAACGTATATTCGGGACCGATCCCATGCAGAATTTACCCATGGAATTTGCCCATCCTGCAAGCAGGATTTAATTTCCCAATTAAAGGACTATTCCTCATAGCCCTTATAAAATCTGAAGATGTTGGTTGAAACGTGATAATGAAAGAAGGAATTACCAGTACCGGACCGCTCCGGTATCGATATGAATGAATCCTCGCCGGCCGTAATAGCCGACTCCACCCAATCGAAGCTTCACAGCGGCGCGTCGAATTTTTGAAAGCCGGACGCCGGGAATCGAGAAGTCCATCGCTTGTCCGACCGTATGGAGGCTGTTTGGCGCGGCGCCTCGACCAAGGCGAATCAACAATTTATTGTATGAGGGCGAACGGTAGGCAGAGTAGACGTGAATTTCCTTCCCCTGACCGACTAACTTTTCTATCTGATTCATATATTCCAGCAATTGGATGTCCATCTGGCATATTTTTTTGGAATGATGGCATCGCAGGAGATAATTAATGTCTTTTAAGGCTTTCTGGTCATAGTGGCCGGATTGATTGCGATATGTCACCTGGAGTCGTTCGTCAGTGTGGGCGTTGTAGAGGTGAAGCCGGCCTTCAGGCAGGGACTGGGCCCATGCGGATTCCGGAAAGATCAACCGGCTACCAAGAATCAGCATGCCTGCAAGGGAGGACTTCAGGAAGAAACGCCTGGACCAAAGTTCTTCTGTTTCCTGAGACATGGTGACACCCTCCGAACTATGCATGGGGAAGTGTTGGGGGAGATTAAAGCGGCATGAAACACTGATTGTTTAACAAAATAGGATGATGAGGTCAACCAATTTATGGAAAATGTTCATTCTTCCCCTCACCCAATATTGTGGAAGCCAAAAGGGAAATGAATGGAAATGTCCAATCGCCTCTTTTGGCGCCGTTTTTTTTCGCGGACACCCACCTGCACTGCTGTTCCTTCCGACATTCTCCATTTGGGAACCCCATCATTGATTCTAGATAGAGCAACCCTTCTGACTATTCGAAATCGGGAAAGCTCATTGGGAGTCAGCTGGTCAATTGCCCCCTTATGGAGATTTACCGGGTAAGCTCCCAGGTTCTCCTTTTATCTACAGCGTACCAGCCGATGGAGATACCAAGATATCCGATTGGCATGTTCTATTCTCTCCTGGTGTCATTTTCTCATTTCCTTACAGCCCATTCAGTGGGCATAACAGGGCGCACCGGGCTGTCCACGAATCCCGTTTTGGAAATGTATTTCCAGAATGTCTCACCTGTTTCTAATTCCCTTGAATTTTGAAGTTCCCAACATATCCAAATTTTTAACAAACCAGGAAGGGGGATCCGGGTATCTAAACAGATAAACTTTTCTAACAATCGGATACATTGTGAACGTTATGAAAGGAACGTCTGTGTCAGGTGACCTCTGAAGAAACGGTTGAAAAGAGTTGAGCTACAAAGGGGATCGTTCTGCACAGCACTCGTCAACGTTCTACATGCAAATTGGGAATAAGTCTTGCTCACGTCAATAAATTAAGGGGCCAATTATTTAATATCTACGGACCCTGCAAAGGGTTCGTCTTACTGTAAGGAGGAGTCGTCATGCCACAGGTTGAACCGAGCGTTATGCTTAATTCGATTATGGGGAAAATCTACAATGTGCTAACCAATGGGGATGATACCGTCCCCAAATCGGAAGACAATTTTTTTAGTTGGTGTACACCCGGATTGGCTGTTGAACCTGATGATTTTGATTTTTTAACACAAGGGTTAACGGGTGTGGTGAAAAAGAAAGCCCTGAAGGACATGGTACTTGACGGCGAGGGAGGGGAATCGAAGCCACCTGAGCTGACACCGGCAGTATTAGAAGGATTGCGTGCGCAAGATGCCAGCAAACAGTATATGAATGCAGAAAGTTTTGCGCGGCTCGTCGATTTTGTCCCCGACCTGGCTGCAACCACGAATAATCAATTCGCAGCCATGAGTATCATGAACAATGAAGGATCGCTTTCAGAGCGGTTCGAGTACATTTTACGCATGAGTCAAATCATGGAAACCAAATTGGATGAAAAAACAAAAGAAAAAATTGAAAAGTTCAGAGGGCTGCTCTCGACGACAAGGATAAAAAAGGATCTTCTGACTGATGAAGAGATCGAGGTTTCAGAGCCTAGTGCCTTAGTGAAATTGTATAACCAGAAGATGACGGAATATGAAGCGGCGGCATTGGCATACAACAGTGCCCGCATCGATGCCCTGACAGCCGACAATGTCAAAGCGGTTCATTATTGGGGGATGAACGCCAACATTCTGCGCAATAGGGTCAAGGCGGCTATGGGAGATTGGGTCAGTAATGGGTACAAAAATGATTATGAAGGCATTAACGCGTTTATTGATCAGGTCATGAGACGGGATATGGCACTGCTGAAAGCCCAATATCAGGATGATTTGGAGAAGGCCAGAATCACCGGGATGTCCTCCGGTAGCGATTTTTTCTATACCTCGCTTGTGCCCAGCAACCCCATGCAGGCGTCAGGATGGACCAACTTTAGTTTTCAATCTTCGGATTATAATAATTCCTCCAATTCCAGTTACCAAATGAAACGGTCCAGGACAAGTGCCGGAGGGGGATGGTTAGGCATTTTCGGCGGTGGCGGATCTGCCAGCAATGCCAGTGGACAATCGGAATCTAAAATCACGTTTGACAGCAACCAATTCTATATGAATTTTTCGATTACCCAATGCCAAATTGTTCGGCCTTGGTTTAAAACAAGTTTTGTCAATAGTAAGTTGTGGCGCTTTGACCAAAATAATCCCGAATCATCAAAGCAAATTGTCAGTGACGGCGGCAAACCTGCAACAGGACTCTGCCCGGCCTATCCCACGGCCATCATTTTCATCAAAGATCTCGTGATTGGCTTTCGGAATAGTAGTGGTTTTTCAGAGGCCGCACAAAGTTGGGAACGATCCTCGGCGAGTGGTGGTGGCGCCGTGCATTTTGGTCCGTTTCATTTCGGTGGCTCGCATGGCCGCAGTTCTGCCAGCGGAGAACGTTCCTCAAAATTCCACTACGATTCGGAAAAACAAGAAATGAGGGTGCCGGGTCATCAAATTATTGGATTTAAATGCCATGTGTTCCCAAAGAGTCCTGATCCGTTGAGCGGAATCACTGATTGGATTTAACTCCCGATGTAGCCCCGCCTCACGGTCAATGTTGAGGCGGGGCTACCAAGGGAATGGGGCAATTCGACCAACATTACTACTTGATGAGGTTATACATGGCTATCGACTCTATCGTGCAATTGGCCTTGATGTCCAAAGCCAAAAAGGTTTTTGAAAAGGAAGGAACGTTTCTGAGTTTTCCTGTGACACCGTTGGCCTATACAAAAGAGGATCTGGATTTCTTTTCACAAGAAACCGGGAGTGATCTTCTCAAGAGCAAGGCCAATCTGGCCGCGTTTTCAACGCTGGTGAATCTGATTCCCCATGATGAGGCCTGGTTACCCACTGATGCACGTTTTTTGTGGAATGAGTTGGAATATGTGCTGAGAGAAGGCACGCTTGCTTCTTCGACGCGTACACCGGAAGAAGAAGTGGCGTATCAGAAGGCGTTGGCTCTTCTGAAGATCCCTGGTGAGGGAGGCCTTCTCCAGGACAGCCCGAAGGTCAGGGTCTATAACCAGTATAAGGATGCCTATATTATGGCTGAGCAGGAATTCATGGAGGCGAGAAGTACGGGTGAGGCCGCAGAGGACGAATCCGAGAAAAGGCACTGGCGGGAGGTCGATGAGCCTGCGTTTCGGGCAAAGCTCAAGGATCTGGATAATCAGTGGATCCTGGAGGGTTATAAGAATGAAGTCAATATTGCCAGGAGTCAGTACCAGAATCTTGGAGCCAAATCTCCCACCATAACCTGGGAGGAATGGAAGGGATGTTTTAATCAGGATCTCGATAGTGAGACCACTGCGCAGGATAATTTCACGGTTTTCCCAAGCAGCTTTACCCCGTCAAATGCCTTGGAGGAGGGTTCGTGGAATCCCTTCTCTCTGAGCGAGGCGGAAATCAAAACATTGGTGAATGAAGCACCGGCAGATCTCCGCGAGCGATTCTCGGCTGATGGAAAGGTGTCTCCGATGAAGTCTGTGACCTTGGAATTCAGTTCTGCGGCCATCAAGCGCTCCTGGTTTGATGCTGAAATATTCCGGGCACGGTTCTGGCGGTTGTCAGATTCGACCAAGGTTTTTTCTGACGGTGGCAGTCCGCCTTCCGGAGATTGTCCGGCCTATGTCACGGCAATCGTTTTTGCCCGGAAGGTAGTCGTCGAGGAGAAACAAGCCCAGCCGAATTCTTCCAACCCAAAAATGTCTATGGATTTGCGTTTTAATTATGCGGTGAACGATCAAAATTCGATAAAAAGGATAAACCCTGCTGTCTTGCAAGCCGTGCAACCGCAATTGCTGAAAAGGCCACCGATACCACCACAACAAATGAAAGCCCAACCTGCGCAACCCTTAATCATGAAAATGCGGCCTCAGGCGATGGCCTCGTTTAAGTCCACAGCCATCAGGGTGCCAACTCAGGCAACCAGAGGGAATGTCTTGTTACAACCAGCGGTCATGACTCCAATGGTCGCTCGCCCGGCTTACTCCCGGTCCATGATGACCCTGAAGGCGTCCGCCTATACCCGGTTGCCGACGACCCCGGTGCGGAAGCCGGCACCACGTCCTGCAACGCCGGTATCGCCTCCGCCCAAGGTTTTTGACAAGAACATTTATATCTTGGCGTTCATTTGTAAGCCATTACCGAAATGCCCCGATCCCGATATGGCCTTGCAGTGGTAATTCGGAAATAAAGAAGAGTGGTAAAGCCAACCCATGTATTGAAACTTCATCCATTTGAAAATTAAAGCGGGGATATGACTCATGAAGAAAGTCAGGATGGTTTTACAATGTGGTCAAGATTATATGGATGGAGCAAACAGGATTTCATTCTCCTGGAAGTCATGGTAGGGAAGATCTTGATAACGCAGACATCTCATTCCATCTTGACCATATGAGGCCCGGCACGTGATTGAGGGAAGAAATAGGGGGAGAATAAACGGGCAAGCCGTAAAGGGTGTTCAGTACACATGAATAATGAGGCGGTCCGAGCCGAGTGGTTGTAGAGTTCCCAGGTTTTCCCGTCCGGCCTTCCCTATGAGTGAATATCGGCAGGGGGCGTGGCTGATATGGGAGAAGGACCGTGAATAATCTCCTCGGGTTTGGCCTCGGCAGAGACGTTAGTGCCTTGAATGGCATGATCGACAAGAGTCATTCGACAGGACGAATCGTTTTCCTGGCTTTCCGGAAAACAATGAGTCGAATTGGAAAAATCGTCCAGTATTTTTGTGGCGGCGTCAATTGCGTGTTGCATGGAAAGTATACGAATAAATTTGGTCATGATCATTCTCACATCAATCCGGTCGTTCTATAGGCCAATCCTCTTCTTCCCATTTCCGCCTATTGAGATACAAAAAGCATAAGGCGTGCCAATGACACACGCAGTTATGCGCTCGCGGGTGATGCCACAGGATGAATCGATTCAAATGGAAATCTCCCTGAAATCTCAGGACATAGCCTTGACTTAGAAATCTCCGACTTCCTTCAATTCCAGACAGATGAAGCCCTTGATTTTGGAGTAAAAGACAAATTGATCCATCACACGACAATTTTTCTTATCTTCAAATTGACTCTCGGAATGAGAACCTCCGAACGACAATTTGAACGGGTGAGGCGGTGCTCTCTAAGAAAGTGTGAACGTTAAAAGCGTATGTGAAGGTCAGCGACAAGCGGAAGGTGATCTGAGGCGATGAGTGCAGCACGAGATTTCGGGAGATGCACATGGTTTACGTCAATCCCGCCTTCGTAAAAAATATGGTCGAGATGCAAGAGGGGCAAAAAGCCCGGATAGGTTCGGCGTCGTTTGACAAATGGGCGAATGTCCAGGCTCTGAAATCGTGGGGTCAGGATATCAGTGGTCACACCACGCCCCCACTCGTTGAAATCTCCGAGAATGATTTTAGGACCGGCTCCTCGATGCTGGTCCAGTATCATAGCCAGGCGCTCCGCTTGATACTTGCGTTCCCGCAAACCGGTCCCCATATGCACGTTGTAGACATGTAAGGTCTGATTGCCAAGCCGGAGATCTGCGCGTTGACAACATCGGCCGCGCCGGGTTCTCCAGGTCAAGTCATGTTGCGCATCATTGACAATCGGGAATCGGCTCAAAATCATGTTTCCAAAAGGATATCCGTGGCGCAGCCTGGCAGATGCCATTACCCATCCCATACCCATCAACGCACCAAGCAGTTCATCCTGTCCCCGACCCTTAGGGCCAAGTCCCAGGACTTCCTGTAGAGCAATGACATCCGGATGCAGGTCCGATAGAACTTCCGCAATCCGTCTGGGCATGATTCGACGATCCATCCCGCAACACCGGTGAATATTATAGGTCACAATCCGAATGTCGAGGGAAGTCGGCGGTAGGGGAACCTGTTGAAGTGTCCGGGCCATAGGTGGATGAAAAATCCTTTTAAATCAGGAAGTGGCGATTGCTATAGAGACCATATCATGCCGCGATAACGATCTGAGACATTAAAAAAATATCCCATTATTTTAATTGGCAAATTACAGACCAGGAGAGAAAAATGCCGTCCACAAATTTTGTGGATAACTTGGTGGTTAATGGCAAGGGCAGGCCTTTTTCTAAAGGATTGATAAAGAAATGAGCGGAATGCACATATTTTGGGCATTGTATGAAAATTATTTTTGGGTACAACATATAGAGGTGATAAATTTTTGGCGTAGTCGTAAAGGTAGATGGCAGATTTTATCTTGACTTTTTTAATTTAGTTGATCCTCGGGAGTGTCCTCAAACTCTCATTATGATCCTATAAAAATGCCTTATCCACAGAATGGCTTTTGCCTTGTTGATAATCAACTAAATGAGAATGATTTTATTAGCTCCTATAGGGCATTTTCGTCTGGCCAATCCGTTTTCGCTTGTGTTCATCGGGCATTTATCAGACCTTGAAATGTTTCACGGGCAACCCACGATTCTTCGTCGGTTCCAATCACCAGCAATTTAATAGCGGATTCCTTGCCATGAATGGGAATGGTCTCTCCTGCCTGCACATCAGAGGCCTCGAGATTTCGAGGGCAATCAAGTGAGAGACCGCACCAGTCCATTCCCTGACAAATTCGGGCGCGGATGTCAGGTGCCCGCTCACCAATCCCGCCTCCAAAAATGACCGCATCCGCTCCACCCAGGATGGCCAGATAGGCTCCCAGATATTTTCGCGCGCGATGACAGAACACCTCAATGGCCAGAGTTGCGTGAGGATCCTGTCGTTCGTGGACGGCCTTCAAGAGTTGCCGCATATCGGAGGTCTGGCCGGACAAGCCGAGGAGCCCGGATTGCGTATTCAAGAGATGGTCGATCTCTTCTATCGAAAGTTGTCCATGTTCGGCGACGTATCCAATAATGGCCGGATCCATATCTCCACATCGTGTGCCCATCACCAGCCCTTCCAACGGGGTGAATCCCATTGACGTGTCAACCACGGCTCCGTTCTTAATGGCCGAAACCGAGCAGCCTTGCCCCAATTGAAACGTGATAAGGCGGGTTTGTTCCAACGATCGACCTGAAAAGCGGGCATAGCTGTGTGCCAGAGACGCATGGGCAATCCCATGAAAGCCAAAGCGCTCAATGCCATGCTGTGTCGTCCATTTCCGGGGAATCGCATAGGTACGGGCATGGTCGGGAAGCGTGCGATGAAAGCTGGTATCAAATACCGCCACGATGGGTATCTGTGGACCCAGTAGAGCACGAATCTGATAGATGCCTTCCAGGCAGGGGGGATTATGGAGCGGAGCCAAGGGGCTCAATTCTTCAATTTGGCCTAAGACGGTCTCATCGATCAGGACGGATTTTGTAAACCGGTGGCCGCCATGCACCACGCGAACGCCGACCGCATCAATGGTGATCCCGGGTCCTTTTAAGGTTTCTCCGTCCTCCCGGCTCAGGTCTTGAAGGCTTTTCCATACCCACGCCACAGCCTGCCCATGATTCAGAACATCTTGCCGGGTGGAGGTAAAAGGGGCGTGCTCGGGAGCACTGATCTTCAGGGAGGCCTCTTTCCCGATGCCCGTCACGATCCCCTGCCTTAAAGTTATTGGATTGGTGCCGGCTGTGGGTGAGGATATCGGGTAATCAACCAGCCGGAATTTCAGTGAGGAACTTCCGCTGTTCAAAATAAGAATGCGCATGGAACGATTATATAACGTCTGCTGCAATGGGCATGAAACACTTTAGTCGGTAGGGAAGCATGAGAAGCAAGCGAACCGTCAATAAACCGTTATCCTGATCCAAGGGCGAAAGATCGATGCTCAGATGGAGAAGCCGTGATTTCTTGGGATCACGAGGAGATTTGGTGACCGAAGTTCAGCGTCAATTCAGGTCTGAATGACTCGAAGCTCCTCCTTCGCTCCTCGCAAGACGAATAACGCTGACCGCAAAAAAAGGGCTGAAAGTGCCAGGCCAACAAGAATATCCGGCCAGCCCGAACTGGTGAGCCATACGCCCACGGCGGCACACAGCACCGACACATTCGCAATAATATCGTTGCGGGAACATAGCCACACCGAACTCATATTGATGTCATCGGCCCGATGCCGCCAAAGTAAGAGAAGGCAAAGGCTATTCGCCGCAAGTGCCAGTAGGCCAATAGCGCCAATGGCCTCGAATACGGGGACCTGTGGCAACACCATCTTATAAACCGCCTGCCCAAACACGAATAGTCCGAAGGCCGCCATGATCCCGCCTTTGAGGAAGGCGGCCTTGGCCTTCATTCTTGCGCCTCGCGCCACGACGTAAATGCTGAAGCCATACACCAGCGCATCACCCAGCATATCCAGGGAGTCCGCTATTAATGAAACAGAACCCGCGAGCAGCCCTGCGGTGAGTTCGACGAAGAACATCACAGCATTAATGGCCAACACGATTTTGAGTATGGAGCTTTGGCGATCTTGAAGCGCCTCGATCTCACATGCTTTGTCATTACAACAATCAGCCATAGTTAAATCTTTGCAAATTTGCTGCGGGATAACTAAAGAAGCCTAACACCTTAAAGAGGTTATCATAGTAAATGAGAGTCCGTGAACAGTAAGGGAGGAAACGGCTTGGCTCAATATTGAGGGTTTTTCAATTACCTGATGAAGGGCTATCCGGAATGAGAGCATACATACCCTAACACAGGTGGGAAAACCTGCGAAGACAGAGCGATCGACTGATTGTCATCCTGAGCTATCGGCGAAGGATCTGAGCCCAGGTGGAATAGCCAAGGTCTAGGGAAATCTTTCCTGAATTCTGTCCTGAGTTTGGGCGGCAGGCCTGTTTTATCTTAAGAAGGTACATCGTCTCAATCTCTATCTGGTGGAAAATGTTATTACGCGAAAGATCACTCAGAGTCCTATCCGGACCGGAACAGATATTTGTTTGGCAGGAGGCAAAAAAACCTCTGGAAGCACTATGAAAGAAGATTTTAATTCTTGACATATGTACAACATTATTCAAGAATCGGTCGCATCGAAACTGGCTGGATGGTGTGCCCCAGAGGTTTCGGGTTTACACATGGGTGACCGAAAATGGATCGCAGTTTCCGTGGCCGTAGTGCATACCTTTCCACCTTGCCATCATTCCAAGAGGAACAATGTCCGCACCCTCAGCAACACCCGCATTGCTATCCGACTACGATAGGGCAATCGCCACTCTCGTGACCGCGTTTATCTCCGATCCGTTCATTCGCTGGATGTTTCCCGATGCCAAGCAGTATCTTCATTACTTCCCACTAGCATTGAAGTACTTTGCTGGACGCGCTTTCGACCACGGAACGGCCTATCGTTCGGAAGATTATAAAGCCGCAGCGCTCTGGCTACCTCCCGGTGTCGGTCCTGACGAAGAGGCCCTTGGCACGGTCTTGCAAGAAGGCGTGGCCACTGCACTGCAAGGGGAGGTATTTGCCATACTAGAGCAGGCAAGCGCGTCGCATCCGCCGGTTCCACATTGGTACCTGCCTGCCATTGGGGTTGAGCCGATGTTTCAGGGCAAGGGGTACGCCAATGCGTTGCTTGCGCAGGGCGCTGAAGTGTTTGATGGCGCTCACGTTGCCGCTTATCTTGAGGCGACTAATCCGGCCAATATTCCTCTCTATAGACGCTTTGGATTCGAGGTTGTGGGAGAAATTCAGGCTGGCAGTTCACTACCGATTTTCCCCATGCTCCGTGCCGCACGTTAAGTGAAACCATATGGCCCTTGTGGCTTGAGGGCACACATGAGTGACCGGAAATGCTGGGGAACTGCATGAACAATTTTGGGAATAAGATGCGATTGGAAGCCTTCGATTGAATTTTCAATATGGCAATAATCATGTCCTTTTGTTAAAAAATTCGATGGCGTGTTAGATGGACAAATGGCCTGATCCGACCCTTATGCGGATCCACTTAAACATTGTTAGCTGGGCTACAAACGATGGACACAACATTCAGCCACGCCGAAGTGTTCCCACTCATCGCACGCCTTATCGTCCGGTCGCCAGCGGATGATCTAGGGTTCGTTGAGCACGACGCGATCGTTTCTGCTCTGCTCGCGGATGCTGAGGGAAAGGCCATTGTTAGCCGTGCGAGCTTGGCATCCTCATTACCCGATCATCGTACCGTCGCATCGAACATGGTCGCATGGTTCTCACAACAGATCACGGTTGGGCGCTCTCGTTGGGCTGATTTTTTTGACCGTGAACGGCGGGCTGCAGCATGGGCGTACCGTCCGAAGACAGCAGTGAGCCCGCCGGTTGCTGCAGATCTGGAGCTATCCGCCGTGGAGGGGGAACCTCGGTTGTTCTTCCACCTGCGTCGCGAACGCGATCCAGCGCTTGCCCGGGCGAAGCGCGAGGCGGCGGAGCTCGCGGACGGGTGTTTGAAATGCGAGGCGTGCGGCTTCATCACAAAGGCGACCTTCCCAAACCTTGGTGGCGAGGTCTGTGAGATTCATCATCGACTCCCCCTCGCAATGGCTACCGAGGCCGTAGAAACGTGCTTGGAGGATCTTGCCGTGCTGTGTGCCAATTGTCACCGAGCAATCCATCGAACCCTCCCACTCATGAGTGTGGAGGACTTTCGGACTCACTACTTCCCAACTACCGGCGCGAAAGGCGCGGACTAACAAGGCGATGCAGGGGAAGGCCTTCGGCCTCCGCTGCAGACTGCTTCACCATACCTGCACGCGAAACTCTCAACAAAAGACTTGACCTCTGATTTTTCTCAAGAAGACCCATTGCCTCAATCCCTGTCTGGTGTGAAAGGCTATTGCGCGAAACAACGTTGCGGGTCCCATCCGGACCGGAATAGATTTTCGACTTGCAGGAGGCAAAGAAAGAAATCCGGAAGCGGTATGAATGAAAATCAGAAGCCTTGATTTATTTCCAACATTGGACAAGAATACGTTGCATCGAGACTGGCTGTATTGTGCGGCCCAGGTGTTTCGAGAGCAGACCGGAGTGATCGAAAGTGTCAGAGAACTGCATGATTACTTAATGGAAGTTATACCACCGGATGCCATTCGGATGGACTCATTGGAATGGCAACGACCATGTCCTTATATTCAGAAAATTCGATGGCGTGTTATACGGACAGAAATGGGCCGATCCGGCTCTTATGCGGATCCACTTAAACATTGATATGATTTAGCGTTTTTGTTTCTGCTAGAAAACGATAAATGAGGAGACTGGTGTGGGTTTTAATGAGCAGATAGCTGAATCCGCCGTCAAAGAAATGAAAGGAATGTGGGGTGGGAATCTGCCTAGCTGGGAGGATTTCAAAATAGCATCTAAAAAAGGACGGGTAAGAGCCAATAAGACACTTGCGGCACAGGCAATAAACATGAAAGGTATACCAAAAGCATATTTCATTATCTATGGCGTCATTACCCTCTGGCTTGGATTTCTTATATTCCCAGCAACCCTTGTCGCATGGTTTTTCATGGATTTCAGTGTGTTGTGGATCCTTGGGTCGTTATTCGCCGCATGGTTCCTGGTAAAGGTCTCTCGAGAAGGTCATTGTGAAGGCATGAAGGCTGGTGCTGAGAGGGACAAGGAATTCTACGAGATACTTGTTGAAAATGGAGCTTTCTTATTTGGGCCTGATATGCAAGACAAATGAAAGTTATAACCTCAGTTTGCATCGGATCGCTTATAGAACGTCGCACCCGGTGAAACTGGACGTTCGGCGGACCGAGAGAAGTAGCCTTTGTGAGAAAAGATCGATGAGGATCGGCGATATCCTGTACTTTGCACCTGGGATCAGGTTTGACGATGTGGAGTTAGACGGGGCACGCCTGCCTGGGCAATTCAGGCAGCGTGTAGTCGGGTTCTATATAGTCCCCTCGGAGGAATGCGCGGTCGGGGGCCATGCTTTTGCCGCTGGTGCCCTACTGGTGAGCTGCATCGACGCCCTGGCCCGCCTACGTTTCGGAGACCGAGTAGGCGAGCGTTTCCGTAAGTTTGTGGCCGAGGAACTGAAGGGCTTCTCGGGTGCCGGCATAGCGCAGCAGTTCTACGACGAGTTCCGAAATGGGTTGGTGCACGAGGGAAGGCTGAAGAATGGAGCCCAGTTTTCGTTTGAGATTGCAGAAACGGCCGAGACGCTCGACGGAATCCTAGTGGTCAATCCGAAGCATTTGGCCGCCGAGGTGCGCTCAGCTTTGGATTGCTATGTTGTTTTCCTTCAGTGCGATGAACGGGAGTTGACAAAGCTGGCCGGTACTCTCAAGCAGGACCTCTCGGAGGACTTCCGACTTGCGCGAGGGTACCGGGCCACCCAATAACCAGATGCAGCGGACGGTAGTGGATAAAGTCCCAAGGCCCGTAGGTCAACCCACCGCCGCTGTACCGGGACGTTAGCTGGGTATGGGGTCAAATCTGTTGTTGACTAATTTCTGCCTCCAGCCGTTCCACCTACTTCTTGAAGCCTTTGCCTGCGGACTGCTTCCCCAAACCTGCGCACGAAACTTTCCACAACATACTTGACCCTTGTTTCATTAATTCAAACGTTAGGTGCCCAAAAGAAATGCCACGTCAGCTAACTGGGGAAATGAAAAAGTTGCTTGAGGCGGCTGTGCGCGGCGAACTTAATTCATTCAGCAAGAACACATTGAAAGCATTAATCACACGCGGCCTCGCACACGAAGAAGGGCGCTTGACAAATGAAGGATGGAAGCAAGCCGTTGTTATGCTTCCATTGCGAGAGCAGTGCGATCAGCTTGGCATTGGCTATGAAACGTTGCCCAATCTACTACCTAGCCCGCATCCAGAAATGTCTGCATTCAAGTATTTTCAGAGTCAGGGATTTAAAGGTGGATGTTGTGAAGGTGGCCCAATACTTTTACTTATAAAAGCCGCCTGTTTAGAGCTACTTGTAAAACTCAATACATTTAGTTCGCGCAGCGACGCTTGCAATCGTTTTACTGAGGCGCAGCTTACGATTAATCAGCAGCACTCTGCCCTTATTACTAATGCCATTAAAAACTCAATCTGCTCAGAGGTTATTCGTAATTTTGAAGAAATTTACAATTCCCTCATGATTCAAGAGTATTATCCGGGGCTTACTAGCGATGCAATAGCGGCGTTATACCAATATATTGGCGCCAATAAATTGGCTGAAATAACAGCAGCAATAATTGAGGCTCCGTATGTTTATCGTGCTGGATGGCCTGACCTCACAATTACAAATGAGCATAAAATTGTTTGGGGGGAGGTAAAAACAACTGACCGACTGCATATGAGTCAAGTCACCACACTTCAGCGCATGAAGTCAATTCTCCCTGGCTCAGTTAAAGTTATCCATCTCGTATCGGGTAACGCAAATGGTACCTAACCCTGCGCTCAAGCGGGACTGGCTTACAGCGGGCTTTCGCCCGCTTCCAGTCAGCCCCTTAGTTCCACGTTAGGCAATAAAAATGGAAACTAAAGAAGTAATTTCAACGATGAGTCTCTTCATCGAAAAAGCAGATAAGTTAAGAAACAGTAATTTTGTTAAGCGTGCTGAAATAGACTCGGGAGTGAATTTTTCAGCAAGTATTGGAGAGCCAACCAAAATCAAAAGAAGAGGCCCTGATGATGAAAATATTGAAGCTTTTGTATTAACTTTTAGATTTTTTATTCAGGACAATGAAAAAATATCTTTAAGAAAATTAAAGGATGTATTTGAATCTAGTATTATTGAAGAAAATGAAAAAAACAATTACAACGAAGCTCGCAATAATTTAAACGCCTATTTAAATGGTGCAACAATGTTCAATATAAATGGTGTTGTTCAGCGTCGCACACTTATGGAAGTATTTTTGTACGGTGGCCTGTCACACGCAAATGAAAGTAAAAAGAAAATATATGATCAGTGGATGGGGAGCAAGATGTTGGCTCCATTCATGCAGAATGAGTTTATTGTAATACTTTTCGAGGTACTAAACGTCATAACATTTATAAGAAACCAATGTGAGGCTGTGCTCAAACGTGTTAATGCCTAACAATCGGATCAACTTGACAATTTTATACGCCGTTTCGCTTCGCTACACGTCGTATGAAATGGCGAGTAATGTTGAGCGTTAGGCAACGCCGCTAAAACAATGCAACCCATCAGCGCCATGAGTGTCAAGTCTACTCTCGTAGTATCTTTACAAAGGAACAAAAATGAAAAATCCCCCAGCAAGCTAATGGGTATCAAAGGCTAAAAGAGTTTTAGTTATCAGAGATCTTTTTTTTGGGCAACCGTGGTGTTGGACGCCACGTTCCGCCATGCTTTTTCATGTGCGTCACTGAAAGGTTTGGCTGTCCTGCTCTGACGCCTGCCGTCCGGTCCTTGGGTCGGACGCTCTTATGACCTGGCAGGCCTTGTTTGAGCGGAGCGAGTTGGTCCGCCCTCCTAAGCCTCGCGTCCGTCCCATCTAATTCGACCGGACGGGGCGTCAATGGTTTTGGGTCCTTTTGCCAAAACAAAAGGACCTCGCCTGCCGGGGCGAAACCCGGCAACACAGAACATCTCAAACCTCCCAAGCCTTACCCCGCCTTCACATATTGGTGAAAACGCTCCGTGAGAAACGGCAGACCTTTGATGTCCGAATAATTCTTTAAGAGCATATCGATTTTGGAGATGCGGAGGGTGGTGGAAGGATGCGTGGTGAAAAACTTGGACTCCACATGCCCTTCTTCTTTGGCCAATGTCTGGAGATAATCTTCCAGTCCTTGCGGGTTATATCCTGCCCGATAGGCATACTCTACGCCCACCACGTCGGCTTCAAATTCTTTGTCTTTGTCCAGACCCTTCGTGAACAAGAGGTCGGTCATTTCGTCGATGACGCTGGAGAACATCGCCGGATCCTGTTTCATGGCGGTGAGGGACAGTTCCGAGACACTGCCCATCAGGGCTCCCCGGCGAATGGCGTCCAGCATATGTTTCTGGGTGACATGCGCAATCTCATGGGCCAACACGCCCGCTAATTCGGCTTCATTGTTCAGAGTCTTCAGGAGACCGACGGTGATGAAGATATAGCCACCGGGAGCGGCAAAGGCATTCTGTTCCTGACTGTTCAGAATGGCGAAATGGTAGTTCAGGGTTGGCCGGTCAGAGACTTCCGCCACCGTCTTTCCCACCAGATTGATATAGCGTGTCCAGGCAGGATTCGAATATTCCCCGCCGAAACGGCTAAAGGCTTCCACCGCGACTGCTTCACCCAACGTGATTTCCTCTTCTTCTCCGATAGGCTCCATCGCTTGGACGACGCCGACGCCTTTTTTCAGGAGATCGATTTTCTGTTGCTTCATGCCAAGGGCTGCTCCGAGACCTCCAATGAGATCTGTTTGTTGTGAGGATTGCCCGGATTGTGATCCACCGCATCCCATGCCGGACAAGAGGAGACTCAGAATGCTCACACTCGCCAAAATTTTGCCGGTTTTCATTGGGCACCTCCCGAAAATTCTCCTAAGTTGCCAGCTTTTTTAAACTGCATCAATTCCTCCGGGGGAATGGAAAAGGCCTCCATGTGATCCACGGCATCACGGTCTTCCTTTTTGATATTCTTGGCTTTGGCATATTGTTCGGTGGATTCCTTGAGGCCTCGAATGCTGCCTCCTGCCCGCGATTCTCGCGCAGCAATGGTTTTCCGTCCCGTGAGGCCGGAGAGGCCAAGCCCGCCTCCACCGGTGGAAGGCTTCTCTTCTGCCAGCCGGAATTTAAACACCCAACCGGTTTTTCCTGTGGCGGTTTTGACTTTGGCCAATCGACCTTCTTCGGACAAGACTGTCACGGCATCTCCCAGCGCCAGGGTGGCGATGACCGCGGAGGTCGGAGATTTCTCTGCATTGACTTTAACGTCATCCTGCTTGGCGTAGAGGGTGGCCGCCCAGTTGGATGAGGGAAACATCCAGGCGGCTACTGTAATAAGGACGATACCGAAGATAACCCGAGTGATACGGTCTGCCATGAGGCCCCCTTTCAGCGTGAGACTAGGGCGTAATAATGGGACTATTGAGTATTCAAAATTTTCACAAGTTCAATCATCGCTATATCATTCATATATCAAGGGAGCTAATGAGGGAGGGTTCAAAAAGGCCGTCCAGTCCTGTCCTGAGGCCCCTCGAAGGGAAGGCCGCAGTATTGCTTGCCACGTCCGGTAGGCGTAACCCTTGTTGGCACGCGGAACGTACATGTGGGTACGTGAGCATGGCAAAGGGGCGAGAACGCCGGTGTCGGCTTTTTTCAACCCTCCCACTATTGATAGTCTCCGATTAAACTAAACCCGGCCCAATAGGATGGGTGGGGAAAATCCTTTTTGACGAGGAGTTGCGCTTGCCGCAAGCTTCTGGCTTTATTCGCCGTCACGTAATTCCGGTAAAAATGTTTCATGAGCACCGAGGTGGAGAGATCATCCACCCGCCACAGAGCGGACACCAGGGCATGCGTGCCGGCATAGACAAATGCGCGGTTCAGGCCGATGAGCTCTCCGGCTTCCAGTTTACCCAGGCCTGTTTGGCAGGCGCTCAAGGTCACCAGATCTGCGTTCAATTCCAAACCGAAAATCTCCTTGACGGTCAGTCGGCGGTTTTCGGGGTTTTCTGAAGCCAGCCAGAGTGAGGACAACAGCGGATTGCCCTCATCGAATTCCCCATGGGCCGCTAAGTGGATGATGCCATATCGGGAGATATTCTTCACCACCCATTCCTTGGTGGCCTTTTTTCCGGTCAGAATATCCATGTTGGGATAGTTCCATTTGATGCTTTTGGCCTCCAATTCGGCCAGTGGGAGATCGTAATTAAAATTTCCCAAATCCGGATTTCCGATCGCAAGGACTTTGTCATTTTTGACGGCTTGACGTTTGGCAAACGTGAATTGGAAGACGCTAGCCGAGGGTGCGTAGAAAAGCGGGATCTCATCCACCAGATAGGCCGGACCGTGTTTGAGTGCTGCAAAAGAGAGAAAGTGTAACGGCCCATCGGGAATAATTCCCAAATACTCCAGGTTTTTGATGTCGGCTTCAACCGGTTGAATCAGAGACACATAGAGTTTCTGTAATTCATCATCAACTGGTTCCAGATGCTGAACGAGTTGTCGGTAGCGGGTCACCAGGCGGGTGAGGTCTTCCTCCTTCGCTGATACTGTTTTAAAGATGGTTCGCTCCTTCGTAATGAGCCACAGGTAGAGCTGGTCTTTGGTCAGGAAATAGGTGAGCAGACCCACTCGAGGCGCCAGGAGTTGTTGGACCCCTTCCAGATTGAGCGGATCCACTGAGACAAAACTGCTGAGCGCTGGATTCTGTTGTTTAACTTCCAGGATGGCTTCTTCATACAGGGCCTTTGTATTGCGATACCGTTCCTGAAGGTCGGCCGGGGGTTCCTCATATGATCCCAATTCCGATTTGAGCGAACTCACTGTGGAAGCCATCGTGTTGATTTTTGTCCAGGTTTCCTGATCACCTTCATTTTTGAACGAAAGCTTTTGGTTACCCAGCAGGTCGATAAAACTTCTGGATCGGGAGCGTTCTAAGAAATTAAAGGCGTCATCGGTCCGGTCCATCGTGATGAGCAGGGTGATGATGTCCCGGTACAGATCCAGTTTGTTCGTCTGGAAACTATTGCGAAGTTCATCGATTTTTAGTGCGGCCCGCATGCCTTCCACCACCTCGACGCCTTTGGTAAACCAGGTCAAGGCATCCGGGAGCTTTCCCTCTTCCCGCAACAGCGTGGCCTTGCCCGCTGCCGCGCGCCATTCCACTTCCTTGATGCCGTATCGCTGAGAGATCTCATGCGCCCGCTCGTAATAGCCAAGGGCCTGTTCGGGTCGCAGCAGCGCTTTATTGACGTTGCCCAGTTCCAGCAAGGCCTTGACCCAATTGATGACATTGTTGATCTCGGCGCTGATCTGCTCGGCTTTGAGGAAATGCCCCTCGGCTTCTTCTAACTGTTCCAGGGCCAGTAAGGAGATCCCGATATTCCGATGGTCGTAGCCCAAACCCCATTGGCTCTTGAGGGACTCGTCTAGGGTTTTTGCCTGTTGAAAATAGTCCAGCGCGGTGGCATGGTCGCCCCGTTGCCGGTAGATCAAGCCAAGATTGTTCAGCGAAGACGCTAATTCGGTTTGGATGTTCGACGACCTGCTGAGCGTGACCGCGTCTTGCAAATGCACCAGTCCTTTGTCGGTGTCATTGAGTGTCCAGTAAATCAGCCCGCGGGTATTTTTCACCATAATACGTAATTGCGGGTCTTTGGCCTGTTCGGCTTTTTTGTCGGCCTGGGTTAAGAGTTGAAAGGCCGTTTGATAGTTCCCTTGGAACCAGGCCACATTGGCGAGGTAGAGGTCGCCCGTCGTGAGGAGCTTGGGGTCATCCAGTTCTTGGGCAATGGCCAGGGCCTGGTGGTAGCGTTCCGCGGCCTGGTCGAACAGGCCGACTTTTTCATAAGTCAGTCCCACTTCATACAGCGTTTCGGCTTCGCCCTGCGGATCGCCTTGTTCCTGATACAGCTTCAGCGCGGCTAGAAAGTTTTCCCGGGCTTTTTCGTACCGGCCCAATCGAAGGTAATAAATACGCCCGATTCGACGGTATTGAAAGGCCGTGTGGCCCATTTCCCCGATTTCCTGATACAGGGAAAACGACTGGTTGAATTGTTCCAGGGCTTCCGGATAGGCACCCATGTTTTCACGGACAATGCCCAATGTGGCCATGCCTTCCGCGAGTCGGTCAAGCTCGTCGCCCTGATCCCAAATTTGGTTGGCATGTTCGAGGTGTTGCACGGCGATGTCGAAATGTTCGAGACGGGAATGCAGAATGCCCAAACGATATTCCGCCTCGGCTCGCTTGCTGGCAGGGGTTTCCGCGGTGAGGGAATCCAGCAGCTTCTGTTGAAAGAAGATCCCCTTTTCATAATCGTTGACTTCAAAGGCGGTTTCCACCGCCAGGGTGGTGAGTTCTTTGAAGTCCGGTCGTTTTTTCGCATGCTCGATGAGAGCGAGTGCATGTTCGATGTGCAGGAGGGAGGCGGGAAAGTCTTTGGTCTCAAATGCGTGAATGGCTTCTGCCACTTCCTGGTCGTAGATGGAGGCGGCATATTCCTGACGTTCGTCCGGACCCATGCCGGCAAATCCGTAGTGGCGGAAGGGGTATTTCCCCGTCTCCGATCCCCAGAGATCCTTCGATGCGGCCATGACGGCTTCATCGGGAGGAAGCGTATTGAGATGCGTGAGATATTGATTCAGAAACCTGGTGGAGGTTTGGGAGTCGAGCGGTGTCCGGCTCACAATGACATGAGGAAATCCGGCGCGCAGGAGAGAGGATATCAGCACCCATGGAGAAGGCGACGAGGAGGGGATACCGCCGAAAAGCAGGATCGAATGGTGTTGGCTGCCGGCAAAATCGAGCACGGAAACAAATTCCCGAACATTCTGAGCTTCCTGCACTTCAAAGGCGAAGGTATCCGGATTTTTGAGAAACGCGGCAATGTTGGTGTGGGATGCCAGCGGATGGTCGTGAGCCTCGACCCCGCTAAATTGCTGAAGCACAAATGGAATTTCTCCCGCACTCGAAGGCGTGGAAGGGAGAAACGTGCTCGGGGTGGTGATGTAAGAAAAAAAGAGGCTACGCTGATGATAGCCATTCAGGAAGTCATAGAAGTTGCTGACCCACGTGAGCGGTTTCTGATCGAGTCCCAGTGAAGGGAGGGTGGATTCCAGTTCCTGCGGCATCGCCACATAGGCCGAGGCCGATTGTTTGAGCCGCTTGTGAAATTCTTCATCCCCCGTGACCCCATTTTCCGTGACCACCAGAGGGCTGTAATGGAGCGTATCGCCGTCATGAACAAAGCCATGATAGCCTTGCCTTCCTTTGAGAATTTTCAGGTAGGGATGTGAGGCGTCAACGCCTAAAAATATCAGGTCCTTGGTCGGAGGATAGGCCCAGAAGGACGCCGTGGCCCAGGGATATTCTTCAAACAGGGCATAGAGCGTGTCCTGAAGGGCAGGAGCCAGTTCCTCAATGGCCGCGACGTTTCCGTGATTTCTAGCTTGCCGAAGTTCTCCGAGCAGGGATTGTAACTCCGGTTCATAGTCTCCCAACCCTTTGAGGAAGACGTCCTCTCCCAGTGCTTCATAGACGGCGCTGGTCATTTGTCGAATGCTCAATTGCTCCGCCACGGTAAAGGCGTCGTCGGGCCGGCCTGCTTCAATCAATTGGTCAACCGAGAGCTGAATCAGATGTTCGTATGCAGGCCAGGTGTTGGTCTGACCCGTTGGGGGGTCGGTTTGCGCGGGAAAACGAAGGACAGCCTCAACGGATTGAGTGAGAAGCTTCTTGTGCGTCAGGGGATCAGCGGTTGCTTCGGCCTGAGACAGATACCATAACCAGCTATTGGGCGCTTGCCGGTCTTCCACCAGTTTGAGTAAGTCGTCCTGAATCCGGCGATAGACCTGAGACTCATCCAATGTTCGTGCCAATTCGGCCTGGTTCAACTTCACCAGAAATTGAGCGGGCAGACGTTCGGAATCTGAGAATAGGGTTGGCTTGTGCAGGAGCGACTCGGCCTTTTGATAATACGACCACGGAAGTGTCCTGGTTGTGAACTGTTCATGCATGCGCTGGACGGCATCAGCCGGCTTGAGGCGCTGGTCCGGTGATGGGTCGGGAAGAAGGGACAGGAGCATGGCGGTGTTGGTGAGGGTGAAGAAGAGATTGCGGTCTTCATAGGTTCGTTCCTGGAGATCCTGAATCCCCGAGGTAATGGCCTCCACAAGGCTGTGGTCCGGGGTGTGGCCTTGCAAGAGGCTTTCGACGGCTAATGTCGAAAGATTATAGATGTTGACGCCCGTCCCGAACGGGATATTCAACGTCCGGGTGTAATTCAAGGATTGGCGAAAGGATTCCATCGCCTGCTCAGGTTCATCTAATTGGTGGGAAAGCACTCCCAGCCGGTTCAGGACAATGGCTTTTTCTGTCAGAGCTGCCGCATCCTGGGTAGCCGGCGCCACCTGATTGAGGAGAGCGAGTTTTTTGCGATAAAAATCTCGAGCGGGACCGGGTTCGTCTAATTGCTCATAGGTGCTGGCGATATAACTGAACATGAGCTTTTGTTCGCCCATTTGATCGAACCCGCTGGCCGCTTGAGACCCGCCTTCATTGAGGGCCACATTCACATTGAACAAGCCTGGTCCCTTGGAAAGAGTTTTGCCGCCGCCTGTGGTCAGGTGGTCCAGGCTGGTAAAGTAACTGCCCAAGGCCTGTTTGAGTTCCTCGCGTCCACCGGTTTCGCTGGCGCGGCTCAGGTTAAACAGGTTGACCCCGATATTTCTCTGGAGCAATGTGACATTTTGTTCCTGTCCTAACTCACGGTTCAGGACCAAGGCCCGGGAGAAGGCCTCAATGGCTTTGGCATATTGTCCGATGTCCTGATGGGACAAGCCTATGCGTTCCAGGATTTCGGCTTGCAGGTTGGGTTGCTCGGGAGGCACGTTCCGTAAGGCCAACTGATATTGGACCAACGATTCTTCGGTGCGTCCTGCCTTAAAACAGGCTTCTCCATAATTTTTGCGATAGAGCAATTCGGTGATGGTCTCGCCGGACGGAGCGAATTGCTCCTCACGCTGCCGGTAATGTCGATAAGCTTCGCGGGCATTCGAGAGAGCCAGGTAGGTATTCCCTAAATTCAAGAGTAGTTGCGATTCCACGTCGGAAAAGCGACCGGCATCGTTGATCTCCAACGCGATGCGATACTCCTGCTCGGCCTTCTCAAGGTATCCTTTGTTGCCGGACGTCCGTTCGGTTTGTTCGTAGGCCCATCCCAGGGTTTGATGGACATACCCCAGGGCGGGATCTTTCTTCATGGCGCGTTGGAGGAGGCGGATCACTAACGGGAGGTCGGGCGGTTCGGAATAGGACAATGCCAGGGCCTGGCCATACTGATAGACCGCGTGATCGGGATGGGTTTTGACTAAGGTGGTATACCAGGCCTGGACCTCAGCCGTGTCTTTGAGCATGACTTTGGTTTCAATATACGCCCGATGGGCTTCCACGGATTCGGGATATTGATCGATGAGCTGTTTCAGGGATTTGGCGGCGATGCGGGTCTCCCCGATCTTCCGGTCCTTCAGAGCTTTTTTCACCAATTGTAAAATAAGAAGGCTTTTGGTTCCTTCAAGTTCAGTCTGATTTTCTCCGGGAAATTGACTCAAGGCGGCATAGGTATCCGCCGCTTCCTGGTACCGTTCCGATTCTGAAAGGATGGCGGCCTTTTTCCGATAGGCCTGGATGACGAGTTCGTTGGGAAGATCGGGAACCGGGATAATGAAATCCAGAGTTTCCAGGGCGGACAGTTGTTCTCCCTGTTCGTGATAGAGATCAGCGATGGTTAAACGGGTGGTGGCGATTAAGACGGGAAGGTCAGGATATTGAGGGATCATCCTGTTCAAGGCCGTAATACGCTCACGTTCCGTATCACCCTGTTGGGAAAGCATCACGACCTTTTGGATCGCACGTTTACCCCAGGAGGAACGTTCGCCGAATAATTGGATGACATCCACAAATACACGGATCACATTGGGAGCATCGTCCAGAATCCGGTAGGCTTCCCCTCTGGTAAAGAGACCCTTGGCTCGAATTTCTTTGTTGTCCAGGTCTTCGACTTTGACGAGGTACTCCAAGGCCGTGAGAGGATCGTCCGCAAAGAGGTAGAGCCGTCCGGCTTCAATAAGGGCTTGACCGTACACCTCATCCATGTCCCGGTGCTCTTGTCCGATAGTGAGCAGATCAGACGCGCCTGTGGTGACTAACCGGCGTCGTGCCGCGGAGCTGATGCCCTGAGCCTGTTCCCGGACACGCAAGACGATGGTATAGATTCTGGCCAACGCGCCGGTCCGGCCCGGTTGGCTGGTGTAGGGCTCCAAAGATTGGCGGGCCGCAAGAAAATTTCCCTCCTGTGTCTGTGTCTCGGCAAGGGAAAAATCAAATTCCGCTCGTGCGTCAGGAGGTTGCTCTGCCAACAGATTGTGAGAAATGTTCCCGAGGACCAGGAGCGCGAGATCCAGTTGCCCGTGGTCCTGATACGAGGCGACCAGCGATTTGGCATGATCGAGGTCGACATAATCCCTGAGAAACGCAGGGATGTCCATCCGGAAAATATCTCCGGCTTTCAAATCGGAGTAATAGAGAAAATCCCCGGACACGGCAGGGTAAATATGAAAATTATGCGCCGGAGTGATCCGATATATGTTGGGGAGCTCAGCCTGCTGCGGTCCCCAGAGTCTCATCCAAACGGAGGATTCATCATCGGTGTCAATCAGCCCGTCATCGTTGGTGTCCCGGTCATATCGGGTAAACACCAGGTGACGATCCGTGGTGAGGTCAGAGGGGTTGTGGTCCAAGGCAGGCCAGAGATCCAGAGCATGGCTGTCCTGGTCAAAGGAGGTGAAGCTGTTGTCCTGAAGATCCAATAAGGTCAAATGGGCACCAGTGGAATACAGGAGCTGTCCCTGACCGTTCACAGAAAAGCTGGTGGCTTGGGCCACGACCAATTCTTCCGAATGGTTTTTGAAAGATTTCCGGTAGATGGCGGAGGTGTTTTGGAGCGGATCACTTTTGAGATAGAAAAATCCGTGTTCTTCTTGATCCCATTGAGGAGACCCATCCCCGCTGGTTAAATCCGTCAGTCGTTGCTCCTCACGGGTAATGAGATCCAGGAGGTACACATCGCCACGGGGATCGGACTTATGCGACACATACAAGAGTCGGGTCCCATCCCGGTTCACGGCCGGTTCCTGATCGCTGGCCGGGTGAGTGGTCATTTGCCTGGGAAGTGTGAGGGCGGCACTCTTGAGGGTTTGGACCCAGATATCCGAATTTCCTGAACGAGTAGAAACGAATGCAAGCGTTTGTCCATCCTTGGAAACAGACGGTTGATAATCCAGGGCCGGGTGAGTGGTCAGTCGTTCAGGTGTCGCAGCGAGAGCGGGTAGGGAGGAGCACAGGAATCCGATCAGGCCGGTGAAGGCTATCAGGCCGAATAGGGTTTCGTGAAAATGAAACGATCTTCTCTCTTTTCTTCCTAAGGTGCTCTCTTGAGCTTCCTGGGAAGGGTGAGAAAGGTGTCCATCTCGCAAACTGGAGTCTTGAGTTAGGGTGTGGCGTCTTTTTGAGTCCATGTCCCATTGTCCAGTTGGATTCGTTCTCCCTTGAGCGCCTTATCCCGGTTGAGTGCGGCAAACATTTTGTGGACTCGTGGTAATTCTGAGGGTGACAGGGTCTCGTTGGTCTCAATGATCCGGCTCATGATCGCGAGACGATCCTCATTTTCTTCTTTAATCAGATTTTCCACAAACGCTCGATCGTCCGGTTGGACTTTTTCCGGCTCCAGGAGGGTGACACCACCTTCATTGTTTTCACCAATAATACCCAATGATTTATAGCGATTGAGATCATCTTTGTTAAACGACACTCGTTGGAGGGCACGCACAACGTCTTTTTTCCCTGGAGGAAGTTCCTGGGTCTGTTTCAATTTTCCCTTCGGATCGATATAGCGAACGGAGGCCACCAGCATAACTTGCTGATTAAGTTCTTGATACGTGCCCAGCACCTGGTTTTCCAAAGCCGTGCGTTCATCCACCACGGTCACACCTACCAAGGGACCGCCACAGGCTGTAAGGAATGCAACAGGGAGGATCATCAAGATCAAGAAGATTGGGCGAAAAAAGAGCGTGTGCACAGAAGGGTAAGGGGATATTCGGGGATAGGACATAACTAATCGGCTCCTAAAGAGGGTAGGGTCTTCTTTATCTTATCAAATTCCTGAAAGCTGCTGAAGAAAAATCTCCAAATGGTCATCCTGATCCAGATTCATGTCATCCTGAGTAAAGCGAAGGATCTGTGCCAGTTCCGCCGGGCCTTGGCTTAGCCTGACATACAAACAATGAATGCGGCGGGATTGGGCGTTGATCGTCCCTCCCTCAATCTTGTCATTCTGAGCGAAGCGAAGAATCTGTGCCCAGCTCACCCGGCCCGTGGCTTGGCGAGATGCTTCGTCTTCAGCTCAGCATGACACCGATACGGTGGGCCGGTCATTATCCAGGCTCTCTGCTTTGTCATCCTGAGCGAAGCGAAGGATCTGTGCCCAGCTCACCCGGGCCATGGCTTGGCGAGATGCTTCGCGTGACTCAGCATGACAACGAATATGTGGGCCGGTCATTATCCAGTCCCCTGGCTTGGTCATCCTGAGTGAAGCGAAGAATCTGTGCCCAGCTCACCCGGCCCATGGCTTGGCGAGATGCTTCGCGTGACTCAGCATGACAACGAATATGTGGGCCGGTCATTATCCAGTCCCCTGGCTTGGTCATCCTGAGTGAAGCGAAGGATCTGTGCCCAGCTCAACCGGGCCATGGCTGAGCCAGATGCTTCGCCTTCAGCTCAGCATGACAACGAATATGTGGGCCGGTCCTTATCCAGTGTCTCTGCTTTGTCATCCTGAGTGAAGCGAAGGATCTGAGCCCAGCTCACCAGGTCCATGGCTTGGCGAGATGCTTCGCCTTCAGCTCAGCATGACAACATTGTGGGCCGGTCATTATCCAGTCCCCTGGCTTGGTCATCCTGAGTGAAGCGAAGGATCTGTGCCCAGCTCAACCGGGCCATGGCTGAGCCAGATGCTTCGCCTAGCTCAACATGACAACCTATGAAATATCCCAATCCGTGGAAAGATCTTCCCATTTGGGGTTGACCGTGGCAATCAATTCCAACTTCTTTGTACGCGTCCAACCTTTGAGCTGTTTCTCGCGAGTGAGTGCCGCGTGAATATCCCGAGTTTCTTCGAAGTACAATAATCGTGTGATGCGGTATCTCGATGTGAAATGACTGCCTTGTCCCTGTCTGTGTTCATAGATTCGACGGGTGAGATCATTGGTGACACCGGTATATAGTGTGCCGGTTCGGTTTGTCATGATGTACACATAATACTGTTTCATCTGTTAACTGAGCCTCTCGCATTGTCATCCTGAGTGAAACGAAGGATCTGAGCCCAGCTCCACCGGCCCAGGGCTGAGCCAGATGCTTCGCCTTCAGCTCAGCATGACAAGATAAGAGGATTGTCTTTTTATTGAAGCACGAGCTCCCCTTCGGGAGTGAACGAATAGGATTCGGCTCCGATCAATTCCAATATCTTTGCTATGTCTTCCCAATTGGGAATGGCAGCGGTGAGTTTTTCAATGTTTTTCATTTTGGCGATCGGGATGCGCTCCAATCGAAAGGTGGGGATCAGGCTGCCTTGGAAGTGGATCGTCAGATTCAATTGCCCTCTGGCCACTTCCACCATCACCCGCGATGGATTCGCGAACTTCAGTTGGGAGCGAACATTGGAGATCGTCGGTTTGCTTCCCTCCGGGTCCAGGAACACGAGGAGGCGATCCAGCGCTTCGTTTCCAATGTGCGTAATATACAGGTTGCATTCTAACCGGCTCAAATCAACGGCTCCCGTGGTTTCCTGCAACATGGTTGTGAGTCCAATGGTTGCGGCAATGCTGCTATCCCCTCTGATTTTGGATTCCGTCTGGATGAGTCGGTTGGCATCAAGATTCGCCACTTCAAACTCCGCCGATAGACGCAGGGGACGTTCAGCGGCAATGATGACATTTCCCCCAATGCCTCCACCCAACACATTCATGGCGAGATTTTGCATTTTCAGGGACTGTTGCTCAAACGCCAAATTCGTGGAGAGGTTTTCGACCGTGAATGACCCGAGCTGAAGACGATCAATGGTGAGGGTCTGCCCTTTCCGGGAAAACGATTTGAGCTGGGCAATACGGTCGGACGGTTGAAATGGCTTTTTCGGTGGAGACGGGTGCCCTTCCGGTTTCCAGGCCAGTGATTTTCTGAGCTGTATCCCACCGTTCATGTCACGGAGTTCCGTGCCATTCCGCGTCAAGGAGAGAGTTTCGGACCCGATTTCCACAGAGGCGTCCAGACTGCCTTGTTCTTTTTTGAGCATGGACAGGGTGACCAGAGCCTTGCCGTCTCCCTTTATCCCCAAGGGTTGCAAGGCTTCTTGGAAGGTCTCCACATCCAGAGCCAGTCGGGTGTGCAGTTGGGCAAAGAGTTTTGCCAATTGAGCGCCACGAGGCGAGCTGGAGGACAACAGCTCACGCAAGCCCACCAAGGTGCTCTTCATAGAAAGGTCGACTCCCGTTGATGTCACATGGATCGGGTCAATCTGGACTTCATTGAGATCCGGAGACGACAGATTCACGTGCACAGAAGTGTTGGCTAATTCTCTGATCGGGAGGGTGTCCGGCAGGTTAATCCGATTGAGCGTGACATCCGTCGTGAGTTGGGTTTGAGGCGTGGCTCGTGGCGAATAGGCCATGGTCATGGTGCCGTTGCCTCCCTGAACCCGATATCCCGAGACAGCCCCCTCAAGATCCCGCAGCGTGAGTTTCCCATTGACTCCCAACGGAAGAGTCAATTTCTTGAGATCATCTTCCTGGGGAACCTTACCCGCCGCTCGCAGAGTCAGACTGATCCGTCCTTTTGGATTGATTTCATCTACTCCCTTCATGAGCGGTCCCGACAGATGTGGGAGAAGGTTACCGACATGGAGAAGGGGTAGCTGCAGATCTACGTCAAATTGTTGGTTCGCCTGCTGATACCGGGCTTTCATTCCCATATTTAATATTTCTTCGCTGGTCAGTCGCAGACTCTCCAGTAAATAATCCTGTTTGAACACATCTTCCTTAGTTTTTAAGGACAGTCTGATTGAGGGAAGGGTGGCCGTCAGGGAGGGATCCTGGTAGATCAGGTTGCCGAGCGTGACCTGGAGCTGGTCTTCCGAGCGAAGACTCGTGGGTTGATAGGTCGGCGAGAGATGGCCTTGAAAGTTAGATTTCAGGATCACATGGCTGGTTCCGATTGTCATCGTATCAGCCGCATGGAGGTCAGAGAAATTTGACGAAAAGCCGACCGTTCCCTGAATCGCACCATTGGTTTCCTGATAGCCCGAAGAAAGCAGGAAGGTTAGTTGGTGCATGGTGCCTTCTGCACCGAAGGGTTTCAGTTGAGCCTGAAGAGAGGACAGCTTGAGCGCCGCCGTCGCTTTTGCCCATTCGGGACGGAAATCCGGATGAAGTGCCCCGGTGGCGTGCAGCACAAAGGTATCCGGTTCGGATCCTTTCCGGAGAATAAGTCCTTGCAGCCGGTCCTTGGGGATGAGGGAGAGTAAGGCGTTAATCTTTGGTGACAGACGAAGTTTCAGCGAGGCATCCATGCCTTCCTTCGGGGCAGGATGAGGTTGAATTACACCGTTCATCTGCAAGGTCGCATAAGGGCTAAGGTCTGCGTTCAGATGCTTCACCTCTATGTGACGGGTGTGATGATTGCCACTGGTATCGAGGGTCACGGCAAAAGGAAGAGTGAAAGGCGTGCCAAGTAGGTCGCCGGGGAATCCTGTGGTGCCGGAGATCTGCAGGTTTCCCGAAAAGGGTCCGGAGGCCTGGTAGTCGCTCTGGAGACTCAACCCAAAGTTTTGTATTCCATAGGCTTGAAAAGTCACATCATGAATAGAAAGTTTCGCCGAGACGTTTCCCATCAAGGGGACGTTCTCCTTGATCTGAAGTCTTTTGGCAGCGAATGCCAGATCTGTCGGTCCCACGGTCAGGGCGTGGCCTGGTAGATGCAATTTAACATTTTTCCCGTCTAATCCCGCGTGGATGGTCCCCTCAAATCCGGAGTCGAGAAGTGAGCCGGTGAGGGTGAATGAGGGAGACAGATTTCCCCCCATTGAAGCCGTGGCCAAATCCGGCGGTACAAAATCTTTGGCGAGGGCCATAATTTTTCCGAGGTCAAGATCCGTATCAGTAAGAGAAAGATTCACAGCTTTTTGGGTTAAGAATTCGTTGATTGTTCCGGCAAGTGTGAGACGAAGGGCCGGATCGGATTCAATGGTGAGCTGTTTCAGGTCAAGATGTTGAGTCGGAAGATGAATCGCAGTGTCAAACTTCACGACCAGCGGCAGTTGAATGTGTTTCCCTTGAAGCGCCACCGCGACTTGCTCAACCTGCAACATGCCGTTGAGAAGGGCATCATCCGATGAAATGGCCCCCGAACTCTGGAGATTCAGATTGGTGAGGTTCACGGTGAGGTCGGGCGATACCATAAGCCGGATATTGCTCTCGATAATCTTAAGGGTTTCCAGATCAATCGAGACAGGGAGCGTGGGAAGTGCTGCCGGTTCAGAAGATGGTGGGGGAGGTGGTTCCGCTGGGGCCTTCGTGAGTTCAGGCAGATTGAGTGATATGTCTGCCTGATCGATGGAGATTTCATTGATGGTGAAGGTGCCCTTCAGCAGTCCCAAAAGGCTGTAATCCAAGGTCAGGTGTTCGAGTGTGAGAGGGGTTTGTCCCGGCTTGGTCAATTCCAACTGACTGACTTGAAGGCCGGTCAGCAGATTAAACGAAAGGGAGTGGATTCTGACCGTTCCTTGGAGAACCTCGGAAAGACGAATTTCCAGCTCTTGCCGGACCATGTCTGAAGGAAACCAGTAGGTCAGTAACAGACCCGCACAAAGAAGAAGGGCCAACATCCCCAGGCCTAACCAGGCAAACCATTTTAAACGTTTTCTTGAACGTGGTGGCTTTGACGACGGAGGTATGTCTTGTTGGGGGGTATCGGAAGACATGGAAGAGGGGGAATCCTATTGCCAGAAAGCGTTGAGACCTTTTTCGTTATTGGAGGTAAAACAGATCATACAGAATACCTGATTCTGGTATTACACCTTTATTATGTGTATCGGGAATTCATTTTGGAATTTGTCAGACAAAAGGTGTCGGGAGGTGAACGTATCGCACTGGTGTCACCAATTTTCGTGTCATCGTGCTTTTCCCTCCCTCAGACCAGACGGCAGGCGTCGAACCCTGGGAAGACGAACATCTCGGTTACTCTCATAAAAGAGGGAGGAACCCTATACTTCGTATGATCCGATAACGCTCCAATTCTCCGGAGTGTCAATTACCTAAGAGTTTAGTCAACTTCATGTCTTAAATAAAGGAATGGAATTTTTCTAGGGATACTTGATTGGGGATTTCTGAATGCGAGGGTAACGGGCAAGACTCGGGACACACAGAGAGGAACGGAAGTTGAAGATTAGTGGTTGGGTAGAATTAGTTTCCTTTGATAATCCGGTAGGCAAAAAGGAGCAGAAAGGATCCACCCACGGCAATGCCAAAACTTGGCAGATTAAATCCGGTGACCTCGCCATAGCCAAAGTAGGTGCTGATCAATCCTCCCACCATTGCGCCGGAGATTCCAATCAGGATGGTGATGAACATTCCACCAGGGTCTTTTCCCGGCATGATGATCTTTGCCAGGACTCCTGCCATGAGGCCGAATACGATCCAGGAAATAATGCCCAACGAAGACCCTCCTTGTGATCAGGATGACCCACAGTATGCGCCACTCGCCGACCTATTGGTGGACAGTGCGAGTGACAGGTTGAGATGGGCAATGGCGCAAATTGTTATGACTTATCTTTTTCCATTGAGGCGATAAATGAATCGGCTTCCTTAATAGAGGCATTCAATTCTTTAATGAGGGAGGCGATATTGCCTTCCACGGAGACCAATTCACTCTTTAATGACGCGATCGTTTCTGCATTCAGATTGTGTTTGAGGAAGAGGACCTGATCTTTAAACTTGACCAATACCGGATCCATTTTCGATTCGGCACGTTTCATGGCTTTAATCAGTTGAGCATATTGAGCCCGAGTCTGTGTGAGTTGCTTTTGGCTGTTCTTCCGCAAGGCCGGGCTGGAGTATTCTTTAAGTTCAGCGGCCCATTCATCAAATAAGGCTTCCGAGACATCTTCCACCGACGCGATTCGATCTCGAACCGCCTGGGCTTTGGCTTCGCTCCGTTCGTATTCCGCATTTAGGACCTCGTATTTCTCCTGTAACTCACCGCCCTTGATATTCAGGGTTGTGGTGAAGCGGTCCAGCGCCGACTTGAATTGTTCTTTGGCGTCCTCTTGAGCGTCACGGGCTTTTTCCACATCGGACACCATCAAGTCGCGCTTGTGATAGCCGATCTTCTCCATGGCATCATAATAGATGCTCTGGCAACCAAACGTGCTCAGACTCAAGAGGATGATTCCCCATGTCAGGTAAGGAAAGAGTCTGCGAGAACCTACTGGAGAATATTGAGGGTACATCATGTCATCCTTGTGCAAATGGTTTATATTCATTGGCCCAATCATCAGGTTGTCGACGGGCCGGGCTTCAAGACCTTTTCCAGAAGACCCTTCATGGAATCCCCGCCTTGATTCTGGACAAAGGAAAGGACGATCGGGACAAACTTTCCAATCATATCAGGGCTTAATCCAAGTTGCGAAAACCCGCTTGCCAAATTGGCGAGATTTCCCAATCCCCCCACCTTTTCACCTAACCCCCCGGCTCCGAGTGAAGCGGCGATTCCTCCTAATGCTCCCATCATGCCGCCCCCCGCAGAGGCTGCCGGGGAGGTAGGGGGAGCTGCTCCTAAGAGGTCCTTGACCCCTGGAACCTTCTGGGCGAGCTGTTGAAACTCGCCTGAGCCCAATTTTTCTTTCGCGAGGTTGAATAGGAGACCGGCGCCGCCTTTGGCTTGGCCTTCATTGATGTTCAAACTGCTGACTAGTTGTTGAATCAATTCCATGGCAAGACCTCCTGATAAACAATCGAATACATGAACACGCGGGTGAAAGGTGAGTGAGGGGTGGGCCGATCGCTTTTACTTCAGTCGATTATTGATGCTGAAGCATCAGCCGTACACGATAGGATACGGGATGTGCCGCTTCAAAAGAAACCCGAATCGCCAAATCATTAGTTGGAAAATTTTTGGGGGTTAAAGCCACGCTGGAGTCTGGTAGTCGCTGGTGTCAGTCCAAAACGGGACCCACGCCAAAGACACCAATTTAGTGGAAATGTTCGACTTTTTGGGGCGCACATTGAGAGTCTCCAGGGGAATGGTTTCAACATCCCACTGAGCGGTTAGGGACTGAATTTCTTCTTGGAGCTCCGCCTCTAAAGCAGCCAATTGTTGGTGAAGGGCGTCCACGTTTTCCTCTGCACGGTCCACATCCTTGCCCTCTTTCATGGTTCGGCTCATGCCTCGAACGGCAGATGTGGCCTGACCCATCGAGGATCGGCTGACGGTTTTTCGGCCCATGAATACCGACAAGAGAGTCGCGCCGATGGAAATTACTGTTTGGAGCTTTTGTTGTTTGGCTTGCTCGGATTCACGTTGAACGGCCTGTTCGGCCCGCCGGATTCGATCTTCGAGAGTCGTCATTTTCCCGGCATATTTTTTTCGGAGTGCGTCGGTCTCTTCATCCCGACGTTCGCGGACGAGCTGTTGTAATCGAAGGCGGAAGTCACGTTCCGATTCATGTGGGCCCGAAGTCACCCCTAACGAGGCATTTCTAAAGATGTCCAAGGTTTGTGTCCGGTAGACCCAATCCTCAAAATCCTTTTCCCAGCCCTTATAGGATTTTGCCTGGCTGGCGACGCCCGGTAGTTCCCCGAACTGTGCTCCGTCAGCAGGATATGTATTCAAATCGGCAGGTGGAATATCGAGAGGATCTGCTTGATCCCAATGGACCGGTACGGCGCCGGTGGTTATCACGACAAGGGCTTGGACCTCACGGACTTCATCCAATTTCGTTTTGGCATCCTGGTAATGGACCGATGTGGCACCATAGAGCCTTGGGTGATAGATGAGTGAGGCGCCTGCGGGCCTCGTTCTCCGAATGGGCAAAAAATGTTGGCGGATGTCCGGAGGAAGAACCGGTGGATGCGTGGTGCCGTCTTTGGAAGGTGTTCCGGCAGAAGACTGAGACGCGGCGGCTAGGGTTTTTTTGGAGGGGGATGACGCTGCAGAGCCGGACAGCCCAGCTTTTACCGGATCCATCAAGGTTTTGATTTGCGTCCGGGTTAACGGCCCTCGAAGATAGGACAATGCCCAACGGGTCTCAAAAATTTCCGGCCCGTCGTCATGGACGTTGTTCATGAGAAACACCCGGTTCCCGAGGCCGGAGATAATCTGCTCCATCTTCTGGCGATTGAAGTTTCCTTGACTGTTGGCCGCGGCGCCTTCCAATCCATCCAATACGCGGGCCATGTCCCGTTCAGTCTGGAGTCGTCCGATAAACCACGTTCCCGTATTGCCCAATCCTTTGTAATCCAGGTCAACCGGGTTTTGAGTCGCGAGCACGACGCCCAGGCCATAGGCTCGAGCCTGTTTCAACATAGTCAGCATCGGAGCTTTGGATGGTGGATTTTTGATCGGAGGAAAGAAGCCAAAGACTTCATCCATGTAGAGCAGTGCGCGCAGACTGGTGGTGCCCGATTGGTTTCGCATCCAACTGACCATTTGAGTGAGCAGGAGACTGACAAAAAACATACGCTCAGTATCATTCAGGTGTGCGATGGAAAAAATAGCGATGCGGGGCTTGCCGGTTGGGGAATGCAAAATCTGATCGATATCCATCGGCTGGCCCTCCAGCCATGCAGAAAACCCTGGTGCTCCCAATAAATTATTAAAACGCATGGCCAACGCGAAGCGATCCTTCGAGGAAAAAACCGATTCCAGATCCATCACGCCCAACTTGGAAAACGGCGGGGTTTGAATCTGTTGGATGAGCGAGGAAAGCGTGAGGTCCTGTCCGGCTTCCCAGGAGGTTTTCAGGACATTGGCCAGCAGAATATGTTCGGGGCTTTGCAGGGGGTCGGCATCCAGACCAACCAGATTCAGTAAGCTGGTCGCCGTAATGCCCACCCGGTCCCCTAAGAGTTCTGCGTCTTCAAGAATCTTGGGGGAAGGCACGGCAAACGATTGGAGAATGGACACAGGAAGTCCAGCCGTGCTCCCAGGAGTATAGACCAAAAATTCCGCGGCTTCACGGAGTTTCGCGATTCTGGCTCCATCCTGCCCCCAGGCCTCCAACCCCGATTTCCATTTGGCCGCTTCCTTGTCCGCGAATGCTTCCGGTGTGAGGGCTTTTTTCTTTGCATCATCTGGATTGATCCAGGGAAGAAAATCGCTGCCATGGAGCTCAGGAAAGGTTAATAAGAGATTGGCGATATCGCCTTTGGGGTCAATGATGATGGCAGGGACATTGTCGATCGCGGCTTCTTCCAAGAGGCCAATACACAAGCCGGTTTTGCCGCTACCCGTCATGCCGACACAGACCGCGTGGGTGACCAGATCTTTCGAGTCATAGAGGAGGAGGCCGGGTTTTGCTGACTTGGTGGCGAGGTCGTATGGCCTCCCTAAATAAAACACCCCGAGCTTTTCAAAATCAGACATGGTCAGCCACTCCCTTCGTTCACTTGCAAATAGAAGTTCCCTGGTTAAAAATGGGTGAGGGAAACTTCCTTCCTGGTTATCCTTTTTTAGGCACTGTAGCCCTGAGCGCGGATTGCCCTGAGCCAGGGATACGATACCAAAGTAGCCAGGACCGTCGCATTAGCTAAGGATTCATGAAATCTATAATGGTCCAGCCAGTTTAGAGATCAAAACTTTGAGCCCTATGGCAGATTGACATTCTTAGTTATTTGACCAAAAATCCAATTTGTTAGGCTCGACTATTTTTTAAGGAACCAGGTGGATATTCAATATTTTGAAGGAAGCGGCCTAATACGAAATGAGGAGAGTCTCATGACCATAACGAATAAGCAGTCAGGAACGAACGTACATCAGATTGCTGACGGGATCTATCGCATTAATACACCGGTGGTGATTGAAGGTGCAGGCGGGTTCTCGTTTAACCAATACCTCATCGTGGATGATGAACCATTGCTCTTCCATACCGGCCCCCGGAAAATGTTCCCATTGGTGCGTGAAGCGGTGGCGAGCGTGTTGCCGGTTGGAAAGCTTCGATATATCTCGTTTTCCCATGTGGAAGCCGACGAATGTGGGTCACTCAACGAATGGCTGGCCGCTGCCCCCCAGGCTGTGCCGTTGTGCGGGACAGTTGCGGCCATGGTCTCGATTAATGATCTTGCCGATCGGGCGCCTCGCGCTCTAGCGGATGGAGAGCGGCTCACTTTGGGCAAACACTCCGTGCGTTGGTTCGACACCCCGCATTTGCCTCATGCCTGGGAATGCGGCTTACTGATGGAAGAGCGGACGTCAACGTTGTTCTGCGGCGATCTGTTCACGCAGGGAGGAGCTGACCATTCTCCTGTTACGGAGTCGGACATTCTGGGGCCCAGCGAATCCTTTCGTCTCGAAATGGATTATTTCTCCCATACAAAGAACGATGGTGTGCTCCTGGAGAAGCTTGCCTCGACCAATCCAACCACACTCGCGTGCATGCACGGGAGTGCATGGCGTGGGGACGGGGCACACCTACTTCGCGCGCTGGGCGATGCGCTATCGGCCTGAATAATGCCATACCGGGCAGGACTTTCAGGTTCACGATAATACATTGTTATGCATAAGAAGGGACCAGGGTGAGAGGAAACATCATCGCCTATATTGAAATGTGCCAGAAGGAAGGCATCAGTTTACAGAAGGGGATGAATTTTCGATTAAAGGGAAAGCATTCAGTAATTCTCATGTCGGTTCGTCCCAATGCTCCGTATAGGGATGTCGTGTTGGAGGATGGGGCTGTACTGGTCTATGAAGGGCATGATGAGCCAAAGAAAAACGGCGGTGTCGATCCAAAGAACCTGGACCAACCAGAGCGAAGGCAAAATAACTCCCTGACTGAAAATGGGAAATTTCACAAAGCTGCGCAAGCTTTTAAGCTAGGGGAGAAAGGCCCTGACATTGTTCGCGTGTACGAGAAAATTAAGGCGGGAATTTGGTCAGATAATGGCTATTTTCACCTTGTGGATTCGTGGATCGAGCACGATGGAAAAAGAAATGTGTTTAAGTTCAAGTTGGTCGCGATCGAAGACATTGAAGATGAATCGTTGGCGGAGGATCCGGTCACGAGACTTGTAGAGCGTAGTCGTATTATTCCAACAAGCGTGAAGTTGGAGGTATGGGCACGTGATAGCGGCCGTTGCGTATCCTGCGGAGCGACTGATGAACTTCATTTCGATCATATTGTTCCGTATTCTAAGGGCGGTACTTCCTTAAAAGTCGAGAATATCCAACTTTTATGTGCACGCCACAATATTGAGAAGAGGGCGAAGATTCAATGAATACACCCTGCAATTCTTAAGAGGTAGGCTGCTTAGCCTTCTCTGCTTTGCTCCAGGGCCATACGTTGTGAATTTAATTTTAACGTTTGGCGGCGGGAGTAGGGCTGCCGAAGCGCAGAGTCGGCCTAAGCCGAGGTGTGCAGACTCATGACTCAATGGCCCTTTAACAGTATTATCATCGAATGAGATTGAGGGAAAGCAAGGGCCAATCCGACATGGAAGCCGCCCGGCCTGTTTACCTTAGAATCAAGGTCCATTCAGTACTCTACTTAAATTTGATGGCGGTTCCTCTGACCGTAGTACAGGTAAAAGTATAGACGTTGTATATGGGAATGAAACCATACAGGCTGCTTTCTGCTGAGACGTTGAGCAAGGCATCCCCGCCTGTGGCTTCTAAGGCCTTATCCACCGCTTTAGCCATGTCCGATTGGCCAAATGGAATAATGGCCAAAATGAAATGACGGCAAGCTTGCCCTTCAGTTGGTCCTAACTCCTCATAGCCCTGGCTGTTTTTCAAAAGCGAGGCTGGGTCGGCTGAGCTTTTGGTCACAATTCCCAAATTCCCCGTGGTACTGCACCCCACCAACATACATGTTAGTAACAGAACCAAACGCCAGATTTTGGACATGTTATTCTCCTTAAGCTATGGTTAGGTTAAATCACATTGCTGAAAGTCGGCATAAGCTCTTGCAATCTTAAGCCAAATATTTGAACTTTCCTTGGGGAAATGAACCGGCCTTGGATATAGATGCTTTTGAGAAGATGGTCTAACCTCCACCTTGGAAATCATAGCTGAGGACCAATCAGGGTAAGAGGATTTGGAGAGAAGATGTTTTATATTATCTCCAGGAGGTAAGGGAAAGGTAGAAAATAAAAGTGAGAAAGGGCTTCGGGAGAAGGGTGCTATTCTTATGAGAAAAACTGAGATGAGTTAATTTAGGGGGCTGAGGTGCAGACTATTTCATGGAATGATTTCATAAAAGTCGAACTCCGTGTCGGGCGCATTGTCAGTGCGGTGCGGTTCCCGGAAGCCAAAAAGCCTGCCTACATTTTGCAAGTTGATTTCGGGAAAAACATCGGCATGAAGAAGTCGAGTGCTCAGATCACGGATCTTTACAAGCCGGAAGAATTAGTGGGAAAGCTGGTTGTCGCTGTTGTGAATTTTCCAGGCAAGCAAATCGGTCCGTTGATGTCGGAATGCCTGGTCACCGGATTTCATACTGAGAACGGGGAGGTGGCGTTGTGTGTTCCGGACAAATCGGTTCCTCTAGGCACAAAGTTGTTGTAGTTTTTCTGCTGCTGAATTATTTGCTAATAGAACCATGCCTTACAACACGTTTCACCTACTTCGGAATATTTAAAATATCGTGAGGTCTCCGTGGGATGGGTGGGAAGGTGGTTGGAGATGATGAAATACATGCTGACACCAAAATCATTCAGTCTGTTGGTTACATTGACCCGGCCTGTTTCACTTTTAGTCACTGAGATCCCCAAAATCCAGGGTTCTTGCCAGGTGTGAGAGGTATACTGCTCTTTGATAATGGACACAAACAAATGAAATGGCCAACCGCTTTAACCAAAGGAGACGACTATGGCGTTCATACCTACATTAAACAATCTATTTCGGCATGATCCTGGAAGAAAAGGTCTCCTTATTCTCCTTTCTATGGTTTTTGCATTAAGCGGCTGTGCGCATGATGGAAAAAGTTCTACCGAGGGAAAACGTTCTCATGAATCCTATACGCACGAATCCGAATCTCCGCATGCAACTCAAAATTATATGGATCATCATCATTTTTCCAGCTCAATGGAAGAAGAATTAAAGCTGAGCGAGGAACAAAAAGAGGCCTTTCACCGGCTTCAACTTGATTACGATAAAATGGTCGTCAAAAAAACCGCTGATGTTCGAACGGCGGAAGTCGATCTTGCGACCCTGCTCGGGAAGGATGAGCCAGACCGTCAGGCGATTGAAGAGCAGGTCAAAACCATTGGAGCCATTAAAGAAGATATGATGATGGCGCGCATTGACTCCCTGCTGGAATTGAGAGGAGTATTGACTAAGGATCAATACGGAAAATTTAGAGAGATCCTTCATCAACGCATGAGTCAAGTTGAGGGACATTCCCCCCATGGTGGTATGTAGCACGCACGTCTGGATTAATTAGGAAGTGTTTTGAAATTGTGGAATGAGATGAAAGCCCCGCCGTGAATGTTTGACCTGAAGGCTTTTCACCTGGGGCTATGATAGGGATGGGTGAGGATGGTCAATCTCACCCACCCATCACGAACCCACTGATGTCCGGGTTGTTTAAGGCTCCTTTCTACTGAACCTTACTACTGGCTGAGCTGAAGAAGGTTATTGATATCTTTTGATGCGTTCCGAATAATCTTCAGAGGATGCAGGATCGAGTTCCCATCGGTGGGTATCCCGTTCATACACTTTTTCTCCTGCAAGTTCCTCAGAATTTTCAAAGGTAAGACCCACCGCCTCGCCCAATTCATCCACGGTATCTTGATCCGGAGTAGGATTGGAGCCCCCTACGGTTTCATCGCCGGAACTCCCCGCGTCCATGGTTGCGTCAAAATCTTCACCGAAAATTCTGGCCTGTTTTAGACGGCTGTTTCCACGAGTAAGGAATACCTCCGATTCCTGCTGAGCCCCTGTCTCGATAAAGTCCTCTTGGATAGCCTCTTCAGCAGAATCCTGATCTTCAATATACCGCCGAATCATCGTATCCGCATCCCGCCGTGATGAATTCGTATTTTTCTTCTTAGCCATGGATCCTCCTCATCTTGGATAAGCAGCAAATAGATATGAAATTTAAAAAAGGTTGAGATTTTTACTGTATCCCATGGCTCATGAGTTTCAAACTGGAGAAAACCCTGGGGAATGTTCAGGCGGGGGAAGACTGTTAAGAGTTCCATTGATGATAGGTTTATAGCCTAGCCTGGGGGGATTGTTTGAAAAGGGGTAATGGGCGAGTTCACTTTCGATATGCCTTTGTTCGATTTCTTCATCGGGCCGATTATTCGGCGACCATCCAATCCACTGTATTCACAATACAATTTTGGAGAATGCCCAAAATTTTTGAAACTGATGACTAATTTCCCAAACACTTTCCGTTCCGTAATTGACCCCCTTACCCAAGGGTTTTTGGCAGGATTCAAAACCGAGCGATTACGTTAATATTAAGAAATATCCAGATTGTATTAAAAATCACACGAAAGTTTGGCCCTCATTTTTTTCGACCTTGTTCTCGTATTAATTTCGCGAAGGAGAAACCGCTGTCATGAAAAAGTCAACCATCCCATCCATACTGTTTCTTTCGCTTATGTTTGCTGGATGTTCTCAATACCAGGTGATCCCCGAGAGCTTGGAAAATCAAGTCAACCACACCCTCGACTTTAAGCAGATACGAGAGAACCCTGATAATCATAAAGGAGAGTTAATGGTTGTCGGAGGAGAAGTGCTTTCGGTCAATCGGAAGCAGGATGCGACCAGAATTGAAATTCTTCAGCTCCCACTGAACGATGATTATACGCCAGCGAATCAACGCACCAAAACTCAAGGTCGATTCATCGCATTATCAAAGGGGAAGGATCCATTAGATCCAGCGGTGCTTGAAAAAGGCAGAGCCATATCCATTGTCGGTGAGATTATAGGCCGTGAAACCATCCAAGTTGGTGAAGATACAAGAGAGGTTCCCATCTTTGGCATCAAAGATTTGACCATATGGGACGAGGCACTTTATTGGGGTCGCGGATATTCCGGATTTGGTTGGGGCCGGGGTTATCCTACGGATTTTTATACCGGATATCGTCCGCTCGCATATCCGTATTACTGATTGTTCATCGGGCGTAAGACTGCAAACTACAATAAAAGGAGGGGGTCATGGAGATTTGCCCGTTTTCATTTCACTCTTGAGCAGGTCTTCATTTGTTGGATCAAATCTTAAGTTGTAAACGACACCGAGCGGAAGAGAATCGAACACTGGAATTATTCAAATAATGATGATCGGGGTGCCCAATTGGACTGCTTTAAACACAATTTGAAGATCGTCAGAATGCAGTTGAATGCATCCGTGGGTGACATCCTGGCCTAATAAGTTCGAGTACAAGGCTCCATGAATGAAATATCCATTGCCAAAACCCAACGCATATTGCCCGAGCACTCCCGGCTGTAATCGATCAGCCATCTCTTCAGGGACGGGATCGCCTTGTTCGATAAAGGCCCAATCCGGACGAATCCACACCGGTTTTTCTAATTTGCTCTGAATGCTAAATGTCCCCTTGGGAGTTTCGAACGTCCACGTTCTTTCTGGATTTCTGGGATCCGCTAACGTGTTCCCGCTGCCGGTTGAGGCCAGGGCCTCATGCACAATCCGATCGCCTTCTTTTACCAAAAGCCGATGTCGGGAAATATCCACAAGGATGGATATTTTCGCTTGGGTGGATGCGGGCTTTTGATTCGGTGAGCGGTTGGAGTGTGTTTGGGAGGGTGGGGATTCAACTTCTTGAAAAAGGGTCTGGGGCATGTGTGCCGGCTTATCGTAGGGAGGACCTTCTTGGGAAGGACTCTGAGAAGTCTGGAGGAAGGGTATGGATAACGGGATGGATTGGACAGAATTCAGGAAAGGTGACGCGAGGACAACGAGCAAGGGAAGCATCAAGACTCCCGAAGCTACCGCCGCGCAGAAAACTATAGCCCCGGTTGTTTTGAGAGTTTCAAAAGTCTTGCGGGGACAATGAAGATCTCGGTTGTCGGGAGCCATGATCGGACAACACCACCAGAGACCAAATTAAACATAAAAGCCGTCAAGCTATCGTGAATTTTCGTTAACCGTACTGATGGCCTGCTCAATGTGCTCATACACGGCCGAAGCTTTTTCCTTGGCTTGTTGGGCCTGAGTTTGGGCCATTTCGAAATTCTGTTCATCAAAATGAGTTTGACCGGTTCGAAGAAGGGTTCGAGCTGAATCCAGGTCCCGCTCCAAAGCGGATAATGCCAGGTCCGATTCCTTGCCCATGGGAGCTCGACGAAGGAGTTGTTCAGCTTTTCCTATGGCAAAGTTCGCGTGGTCCAATTCTTCCTGGGCTGGTTGGCGGAAAGGTTCCGGTGTTGTGGCAGGCAGAGAAACATTTCCTTGCTCGCTCGTGGTTGATGGAGCCTGCGCATCTATTGGCGCAATTGCTGATGTTGCCGGTGCCGGCTTGTCCTGGGTAGTCGGTGAGGCTTTTTCGTCGGAATCAGAGCATCCTTGGATGCTGACGACTATGAAAACAAAGAGACAGAAAACGAGAGCTTTCTTTCTCACGGAGGACGATTCTTGAAAAGAAAGAAGCATAAGAGTAAGCGCGCGTTGAATCAAACATTTATCTATTCTAATACTATAAAGGAAATACTAGTTTGGAGAAAGCTGGTAAAAACCCTGGCCTAACTTATCCAAGAAAACCCGGATGATTGAAACAAGGACGTGAAGCTGCCTTTTGAAATATTATCTTCATAAGGTGCTAAGTTTTAAAGCAGAGTCTTCAGATATTTTCCCGTGATGGAGTTGGGGTTAGCTGCGATGTCTTCCGGCGGACCTTGGGCGACAATGTGGCCACCGGAATCGCCTCCGCCGGGGCCGAGGTCCATGACCCAATCCGCGCATTTGATGACGTCCAGGTGATGCTCGACTATCAGGACCGTATTGCCTTCCTCCACCAGTTGATTCAAGACGGTTAACAGGCGCGTGATATCTTCAAGGTGCAGTCCTCTGGTGGGTTCGTCCAGGATGTAGAGGGCACCTTTGTATTCTGAGTTCGCGGCTGATCGTTTCGGGGTGTTGGTCAATTCCCTGGCGATTTTCAGCCGTTGGGTTTCCCCTCCGGATAGAGTCGTGGCCGGTTGTCCCAGTGTGAGATAGCCAAGTCCAAGCTGTTGAAGTACGCGCAATCCTTTGAGGACTTTGGGACATGAGGTGGCGAAGAAGGCTACCGCTTGATCGACGGTGAGGTTCAACACATCATGAATGGAATGCCCTTTGACTTGGACTTGTAGGATCTTGTCTTTGAACCGTTTGCCTTCACAGTCTGCGCAGGGCACGTAGAGGTCCGCCAGAAAATACATTTCCAGCTTTTCGTACCCGTTTCCCTGGCAACGAGCGCATCGGCCCTTGCCGGTGTTAAATGAGAAATGCGCGGGGGTGAGCCTGTGTGCCCGCGCTTCAGGGGACTGCGCGAATAAGGCCCGGATTTCATCATAGGCTTTAATGTAGGTAATGGGATTAGAACGCGGGGTTTTGCCGATGGGTTCCTGGTCAATAAGGCAGATGGTTCGAAGGTGTTCCGGCCCTATCATGCTGGCTAGCTCGGGTTGCGGAGGAGTGTCTACCTTGAAAAAGCGTGCCAGGGCTGCATAGATAGTGGCTTCTACCAGTGTGCTTTTTCCCGATCCGGAAGGACCCGTGATACAGACCAGCGTGCCGAGGGGAATGTTCACCGTGAGATTTTTCAGATTTTGTTCGTTCACTCCTGTGAACTGAAGCGCTTTTCCATTTCCTGTTCGGCGTTTGGATGGTAAAGGAATGGTTCGTTCCCCACGCAAATATTGTGCGGTGAGCGATTGGGGATGCTTAAGAAAGGATTGGTAAGGGGCCGCGCAGATGACCTCTCCGCCTTGATTGCCTGAGTGAGGTCCCAGTTCGACGATGTAATCGGCCTGTTGAATAATCTGCGGATCATGTTCCACCACAATGACCGTGTTTCCCCGCTCCGCCAACTCCCGCAAAATCATGCCCATGGCCTCGGTGTCCCGTGCATGGAGGCCGATCGTCGGTTCATCCAAGACATATTGTGTTCCCATGAGCTGACTGCCCAGCTGTGTCGCCAGATGAATACGCTGAGCTTCGCCTCCGGATAACGTCCGCATTTCCCTGTTGAGTGTGAGATAGTCCAAACCCACGCGGAGAAGAAATGACAGTTTCGTTTGCAAGGCCATCAACAGATCCTTGGCGATCGCCTCCTCAAATTTTCTTAGCGGCAAGGTTTGAAGCCATCGTTGAAGATCCGAGAGGGGCCATCCGCATACCTCGTGAATGTGGCATTCATAGACCTTGACCATGAGGGATTCCGGTCGTAAGCGGGTTCCCTGACAGGTTGTGCAAGGCGAGGGACTGCGATACCGGCTTAAGAAGACCCGGACATGCATTTTGTAGCGTTTGCCTTCTAGATATGTAAAGAAATCATCGATGCCCTCGAGCTTTCCTTCTCCCTTCCAAATCAGGTCCTGTTCTGCTTGGGTGAGCTGGTTGTAGGGTGTGGTCGGGTTGAGGTTTTTCTTCTTGAAGGCTTTGAGCATTTCTTTCTGCCACCACACATTTGATGGTTTGGTCCATGGTTCGATCGCGCCGTCCTGTAAGGATTTGTCGGGGTCGGGAATCAGTAACCGTTCGTCGTAGCGCAAGATGTTGCCGAACCCTTTGCATTCGGGACAGGCGCCAAGTGGATGATTAAACGAAAAGGACACGGGGCGTGGCGTCGGGAACGTCCTGCCGCATCCCGGACACGACAAATGGGAGCTATAGCCAATGGATTCGTTATCCCCGATGATGACGCTCGCGCGGCCTTCACTTTCGCGAAACGCCGATTCCAAGGCTTCAACCAATCGGCTGCGCGATTCCATGTCCAACGTCAGGCGATCAACGACGACCAACAATTCCGATGGCAGCGGTGAGGGGAAGGCATCGGTATTGAGGTTGAACAGTTGTTGGTCGATGACGACACGAATGAAGCCTTGCTTGAGAAGTGCCGTTTTCATGAACTCCAGTGCGTCAGGATGGGGGGCGGGTTTGGGAAAACAGACGAGGGCACGTTCTTTGGGAAAACGATTCAGTACATCTTGCGCGACCGTGGTGGGGTGGTGGGCGATGGCTTCCACCTTGCAGTCGGGACAGGTCAAACGTCCGATTTTGGAGAACAGCAACCGGAGATAATCTGAAATTTCGCTGGTGGTGCCGACGGTGGAGCGTGAAGTTCGAATCGGATTTTTTTGTTCCAAGGCAATTGAGGGACGGATATTGGTGAGCCGGTCCACATCAGGCCGTTTCACGCGGTCCAGAAACATGCGCGTATAGGATGAGAGCGATTCCACATAACGCCACTGGCCTTCCGCAAACAGGGTGTCGAAGGCCAAAGAGGATTTCCCGGATCCTGACACACCGGTGACGACGGTGACGGCGTTGTGCGGGATACGGAGAGAAATATTTTTAAGGTTATTTTGCCGCGCGCCTTCGATGATCAGATCGGAATGGGGGGGGCTGGAAGGTGCAACCGGTTTTTTTGAGGACATATTCAGGGATGCTGCCCATTTGGATAGTGAAATTGACGAATATTGGTTGTACCGTGTTCACCCCCTTCCCGCCAAGTGGCTTCAAGAGTAAGGAATCCATTCTCCAATGTAATTAATGAATTGAAATGAGGAAGAAAGGCCTTGGGCTTACAGGCGGCCTAATGTATCACCTAGCCAGACAGCAGCTAAACCCACGAAGACATGGATGATGATATTGGCGGAGGCTTTGAGCATGGCCCCGTCTTTCAGGAGTGCCAGGGATTCGAACCCGAAAGTCGAGTAGGTCGTGAATCCCCCCAGAACGCCAATAAACAGAAAAATTCTGGTGTCCGTTCCTAGGATATTCCGGGACTCGGCCCACCCATGGAGTAACCCGATTAGAAAACAGCCGAGTATGTTCACGGCCAACGTGCCAATGGGGAAGGCAAGAGCCGGGCTAAGGCGGTTAAAGAAGCCGGAGATCACGAATCGGCCTACCGACCCTAAAAACCCGCCCAGACCTACCCAGAGAAGTTGAGGTAACCCGTAAGGAATCATGGTGGCGTATGCCGGTTAGGCGATTTCCCTCAGGATGAAGGTAAAGCCCAAGGTAGCGTGGAGCGAGCTGAGTGGTGGAAAAGCGTGTATGGGAGTCAATTCTTTTTCTTCCGGAGAGTTTTTGATGACTTTTTTCGAGGAGCCTGTTTTCGTGCGGCTCCTTTCCCAGGGACCTTAGGCTTAGATGGAATGACCACATTGGGATCGGCCCAGAGGGCTATTCCCCCGAGGAGCCCGGCTGTATTTGAGACGATTGTGGCATGAGATGGCAGTGGAATGGTGACCTTTTTGCCGTTGCCTCCGCCAATGTAGAGATGGTCGAAATTAATCACTCGATCTAATATGTCAATCGCTTTGGCCAACCGGAGATTCCATCTCTTTTTTCCCACATTTTTCAGTGCGCTGGCACCCAATTGCACTTCGTATGTCTCTTGTTTTCGAAAGGGGTGGTGAGCAATTTCCAAATTTGGCACGAGGTGCCCATTAATAAATAATGCGGTTCCAAATCCGGTCCCCAGGGTAATGACCATTTCGACCCCCTGGCCTTTGATTGCTCCATAGCCCTGCACATCCGCATCATTCGCTGCCCGAACCGGCTTGTTAAGTTGTCGTTCCAGTTCTCCCACGAGATCGGTTCCAGGCCAGGATGCGTCCAGGTTGGGGGCTGTTTTCACCCGTCCCTGATGAATGACGCCCGGAAAACCCACTGATACTCGATCAAACCGGCCCAGAGTTTTGGCGATATCCGAAATAAGGGGGACAATGGCCTTTGGCGTGGCCGGTTTTGGTGTGACCATTCGTACCCGTTCAGACAGAGGTTGACCGGACTGATTGAGGAGGAGGCCCTTGATGCCGGATCCGCCAATATCAATGGCGAGGGTAATGGTCGATGCGTGCGAAGCATTTGATGTGTTCTGTGCAGGAGTCATCAACGTTTCTCCTTGAAATTGGGAAAGTGAAATAGGGCCCTCATCTACCCTTTCCGGCCGTTATACACCTCTCCGCCGTTTTGGACATATTGGTGGAGGACAGACGCGGCCCTGCTTCGCGCAATATCCGTGGTCACGGCAATCCCCCTCAGCTCAAGTTCCAAAATCCAATTGGCAGGTTTGGGGCCCTCGTCAAAACCAACTGCTTCGGCGTCGCTTCCTCTGGCGCCACAGACGATTTGCCGAACGCCGGACCAGGAAATCGCTCCCAGGCACATACTGCACGGCTCGCAACTGGTTACCAACTCGTGGGTGGGAAATCCGATTGCTCCTAAATTATGAGAGCCCACGATTTGCTGTGCCATCAGCATCGCAACGACTTCAGCATGAGCAATGGAACTTCTCAACGAAAGGACGAGATTCACTCCTGGCGCGACCAGTTCTTGAGTGTCCAAGCGGAAAACCCCGGCTCCAAATGGTCCCCCGGTTCCATTTTGAATGTTGAGTTGCGCCAGCTTAATGACCAGGTCCATACGGGAATCCTGAGTCGGGTAGGTTTCCGGTTGTTGGACAAGAAAATCGGCGACCCAGGCTGGTAACTCAAGGCAATGTGGTTGAAACCGGGTAGAAGGGATGCTCATATCAGGGAGTCAGGGGTTTGAGTCGCAGAAGGTGTGAAAAACGGGTATCTGAAAAAACAAACCGAGGGGCTTGTCCCGTAAAAGGGAGCCCCTCGGATTATGTGGCAAACACCACAAAATGTGAACCTCATGTTCAATGTGGCCCATCAGTAGGCTAATGACGCGTTTCTCGTTATGGGTTTGGCCGAATCTTCCAGATGTGAAGGTTGAAGATCCCTCTTTCGACTCATTATCATCAAGCTCAGTGCTATTCCCGCTGGCAGATGCCCTTAGGCGTGCTTGTGTTTGAGTAGGGATATGATTCGGCGAAAACGAGAAGGCCCGTCAGGAGACTGAGGCGGGTTTCGCCGCCGATGGGCCTACATGATCCGGTGGAGTAAGGTCGTCCATTTGAGACCCCCTTTCCTCTTTACGGTTTGAAAGGAGATGCACGCTCATTCTCTCCTTCCTTTCATAATCGTCTTTCATGAGCGCAGATGTAATGCTACGCTCGTTAAAAAAATCTGTCAATAGGGCCCATTCCATTTCGATTCCTGAGGAAGGGACGATGAGTGAATTTACCAACCAGGTGATTCTCATTACCGGGGCGTCATCGGGTATTGGAAAAGCGCTCGCCTGTGCGTTGGCGCCGCAGGCTCCCCGGCTGGTGCTTGTCGCGAGAGATCGGTCACGTTTGCAGGAGGTGGCCCTCACCTGTGAAAGCCTGGGAGCGTCTGCACTGGTCATTCCGACGGACGTGACGGATCCCCATGCCTGTTCCGCAATGATTCAACAGGTGGTGACCGGGTATTCCCGGATTGATGTGTTGGTGAATAATGCCGGGATATCCATGTGGTCGACGGTGGAGGATGCTCACGATGTGGAACTGTATCAACGCGTGATGGCGGTGAATTTTTTCGGCAGCGTGTACTGTACAAAATTGGCGTTGCCGTTCTTGAAGGCCACGCAAGGCAGGATTGTTGCCATCTCCAGCGTTGCCAGTTTGACGGGAGTGCCTGCTCATTCAGCCTATAGTGCCAGTAAGCATGCCATGAACGGATTTTTTGAGTCGTTGCGTATTGAGTTGGCAGGGACGGGAGTCACTGTAACCATTGTGGCCCCCGATTTTGTGCAATCCGAAATTCATAAACGAAGTATCGGGCCTCATGGACAACCTTTCGGGCGAGTTCTTGAAGGACATGCCAGATTCTTAACCGCGAAGAAATGTGCGGATATGATCATCAAGGGGATGGCCCGGCGGGAGCGACTGGTGTTTACGTCCTGGAGAGGACAGTGGGGTCGGTGGATGAAATTGATGAGCCCGCAGATGATTGATTGGATGGCCCGAAAGGGCATGGCCGATGCTGATCGGCCGTAATGGGACACTCCTTTGCCGTTCTAGGGCATGACATAAGACACTCGTTCGATCTGGTGGCCTTTTTCTTTCAGCAGGGCGAGTAATCCATCTTTTCCCGCGAGGTGAGCCGCACCCACAATGATCAAGACGTTTTTCTCCTCTTGTAAGAACGATTCGATTTGGGGAATCCAGTTCTGGTTTCGTTGGACGAGCAGTTTTTTGTAGAACAGCGGGTAGGTTTTGAATGACTCCACCAATTGTTCCAATCCGTCGAGATTTCCCTGGTGCCAGTCTTTCACCATATGTAAAAACGCTTGCTCTCGTTCCTTTGAACCGGTGGCAGCGAGTGATTCCTGCAGAAGAGCATCTTGGATGTTGAACGGAAGAGTATCGAACACATTCAATTGGTCTTGAATGGTTTCCAGCCCGCCGGTTGGTTTTCCCGCATCCTTGGCCATGCGATAGAAATAGTTTTCAATTCCTAATTCAGGCCGGAAATCTATTGAGGAATCAAACCGTCCGCTTAACGTGAGATAGAGCACCCAGGGTTTGTATTGTTGGAAATCCTGAATGTTCCCTCCTAAGCCTTGAATCTTCTGTTTGACAAGCCCATAAGTTTTTGGAGAGAGCACCGTTTCCAGGGTTTTACCCTTTGGGAGGGTGTACTGTTTTTCGTGTTTAGAAAATGAGTCGGGAGAAAATAATATTTCCGGATCAATTTCAAAGACGACTTTTTGTGAATTGTAATAGGCATAGGAGAAGGATCTGGTGAGAGGATAGTATTCTTCGGCCAACACGTGGATCGATCCCAAAATATAGACGGTATTCGTATCAGATTGGATTTTGTAAATCAGGCTATTGTTGTACCCATCCCCGACCACCTGGCCTTGGGCTGTCCCGGTTCCCAACACAAAGAGGATCAGGATGAACAAACAGCCTAGGCGTAGTTTACCCTGTTGGTGGTGCGATGCAGTCATTGCAAATCTCCCTATTTGAAATGGTAATTTAGTCCTGTTTTATGGTGAAAAAAGAATTTCCCCTGTTGTCTGACATCTTAATTGGGTTCTTGGAGCCGTTGGTCGTCTCTTACCGGGTAGTTCATCGGTGACTAGAGGGAAAAGGTAAAATGGGGAGACCGGGGAGGGAGGTCTAGATTGCTGGAAGGTGTGTCTGCTTCTTGTCAGATTCAGGCGGAAAGGGCATGTTTTTCTCCGGTCGATTTGTTGATATCGATCAAGTTGTCCGGATTGTGGAATGAGCCCTGTCGGGTTTTTGCCTCCCCGCTCCCTGCAAAGGGGGAGTCGATAGACGAGAAAGCTAATATGAACTCAGGACTGTGGTGAGGGAGAAGATGCTTGTTGGATAACCTGGAAATCTTTTTGGGTGATGAAATGACCATCGGCATACAGACGAAATTCATACCGTCCGGGCCCTGGAAACACGAGATACGGAATGTTGACCCCAAAGTCATGTGTCGTTAAGCGGTTGGAAATATCAATCGGTGGGAGGGAACCTTTGCCGACGATCTGGTCTTGATCAAGATATACCAGTTGGATTTCGAATGCGTACCGGCCTTCCGCATCGGTGAGGGAAAAATAGACACCGACTTGTGGATGCTGGCAGGGAAATGTTTTGGCCCAGAGATGTGTGAAGGCCCCAATGATACTCTTTTTGCCTGTCAGGCTATCAATGATAATGGTGTCACACACTAAAAATGCGTGAATAATCGGTTTAATGAATTCCGCCATATTCTTTGTTCTCAATGCCTGACCAAATGTTTTTCACAATCTCTATATCGTGATCGGGTCGTTTGTGCGTTGTTCTGTACTAATCAATAAACAGTCGGGTCAGCCCCACTCCCGCCACATATAGGGCGATCGCCAACCCATATGCCGGCCAAAAGCCTAACTTGGGGACAAACGCAATCATCGCTCCCACATAGACAAACCATGGGGGAGAAAGCCAAATCATGTGTTTGGCAAATGAAATGGTCGGAGCCGATCCGGCATTGATGAAGATGAGGATAAAGGTCACTCCACTGATGACCGGCAGAGTGCTGGCCAAGGCAGCCAGGAACCCTCTCCCATGACTTCCGAGATACGTGGAGACACTCACTAATGTTCCGCCCAGGACAAAATACAATCCATATCTGACCCATTCCGGCATCGTCCCTCCTCATGTCATGTATGATTACGACTCATGAAAGGCTTCCATGGCCTCCTGGTGAAGTTTGTCCCCCTGTCCGGTATACCTGGGAGAAAAATGAAAGACGACCAATTGTTCCACACCGGCTTTTCGTCCTAGCGTTCCTGCCTGGCGGGCCGTGAGGTGATAACGATTGGCAGCTTTGTCCCGGTCGGCATCTAAAAAGGGTGCCTCGCAAAATAGCGTTGTGGTTCCTTGGCATAACTGAATGATCCGTTGTTCATTGTCGGTATCATATCGGCAATCAACGACATAAGCGATTTTTTGCCCCTTGGTGATGGTTGTAAATTCTCGCTTTATGGTGCCTACATCAAATATGCGTTCCTCTTTCCGATGCTCAACATAAATTGTGGCGGAAAAGATGTGTGAATCCGGGGCGCCATCTAATATCAATTGCTTGACTTCCTTGAGCCAGGAACCCACTGGAAGGCCTGCCTCTTGGAGTCGGGCCTTCTTAATATTGATGTGAAAGGGTTCTTCCAGCGAAAAGGCCAGGGAAGGGATCCGATGGTTGAGTGCGACGGCTTTCACGAGAAGAGCCGGTTCTTGAAGAACCGGAAAAATGTGGGAATGATCTCCTGGGATTAAGGTTTCCCAGTTACAGGCGAATGCGTTCTTCGCATGAAAATGCGCGGGTTGAATGTGGGTGGGGTGATATTCTCTGGCCTCGATGGTGAGCGGATATCCATCAACCAGATTCCAGGTATACCCACGAAGTTTGCCCTGAATATTTTCAATAAGGCCCGGTGGACCATGCAATCGAAGATTCTTGCCACGACCCAGGGCCACACGAATGAGCCGATCAAACCCGATAAAGTGATCCATATGCGTATGAGAGATGAAAATATCCTGTGCTCGTAAAAGCTGGGTTGGACTCAAAGGCACATTATCCCCTAGGTCAAAAAGCAGAGCACGCCGGCTCCACCGTATATCGACATAGAGGCCGGGGTCTCCAAAGGGATGATTCACCAGATGAGGAGAGAACGAGGGTGTCATGACAATATTCCCCGTATGATGAGATAGAGAAGAATCACTTCCACGGCATGAGCGGCTATGACCGTATAGAGGTTGTGCATTCGCATCCATAGCCATCCCCACACGAGGCCATCCCATACGGCAATCCAATGTAAATCACGAAATGTCGACACCATGAAGGGGTCAAATGAAAACGTCAGGGCTGATAGGGATAAGGGGAGAAAGGCCTGGAGGCGAATCCTGGTGGTCGAGGGGTGATCGGGTTGACGCACATGTTGAAACCATACCAGTAATCGGCCCAGCAGAAATCCGCGGAAATTCAATTCCACTGCCATAGCAATCAGAATAATGAACCATGGCATCATGATCCAAAACGGAACCTGGGCATGAGGGGTCTGAGAGAGAAAATTGATGTCCACTCCCAAAGCAGGCATGACGTACAAGATGACCCCGGTATTCAGTATTCCCAGCGTGAGGCCAACCGCAGTCCCTCGGGTAACCCCTGTCTGTATGTTGGTGAATCCTAGCCCAAGTTTGTGCCGGAGATCTCCATTTTTATAGACCCAGGCGCTTAAGGCGGCATAAGCCATCAGTTGTGGAACGAACTGGACGGCCGTGTGAAGTTGCCAGTTTGCGGGTAAGAGGTAAAACCCGATAGTGGTGAAGATCGGGAGGAAGGCTAACCCTGCGGCTCGTTCTTTCTGAGGTATCACAGTTGGACAATGGTCATGGACGGTGTGGCCGGTTCCGGGTAAAAAAGGAGTGCACTCTTGAAACTTATTGATAGCGCAAGGCCTCGGCGGGCTCCAGTTTCGAAGCTTTCACGGCAGGAAAGAGACCGAATCCCACTCCGACGACGACCGCAAAGGCAAACGCAATGGCGATGGCGGTCGGCTGAACCACTGCTCCCCAATCCCCTCCACCCGGCATGGCCCGAGCGACTACATCCCCAATGCCATAGGCTGCGAGAATGCCCACAAGAATGCCAATGGATCCGCCAATCACGCTAATGGTCGTGGACTCAATGAGGAATTGCAACAGAATATCCTGCCGCCTGGCCCCGATGGCTTTTCGTAGCCCAATCTCCCTGGTTCGTTCGGTGACGGTCACAAGCATGATGTTCATGATGCCGATGCCGCCGACGAGGAGGGCAATCACCGCAATGCCTCCAAGAACCAGCCGGAAGGTCAAAAGCGTTTGGTCCACCGCACTCAGAAATTCTCCCTGATTCCGGATATGAATGTCGTCTACCCCTTCGTGACGTTGAACCAGAAATTGATGCAGTGCCTGGGAGATTTCATCCATGCGCTGCCGGTCAGGTACATGAATGATCATTGATCGGATTTTGTCGGATCCTTGGAAAAACCGCAGGCCCGTGCTGATAGGAATGATCACCATTTCGTCGTAATCGTGCCCGTAAATTTCCCCCTTGGGCTCCATGATGCCCTTTACCGTAAATCGTTGATCGCCGATTTTTACGCCCTCTCCGATGGCGGGTTGGGATCCGAACAAAACTTCGGCTATGGTATGCCCTAATACCACGGAACGGTTCCATTCCTTGACGTCGATGGATGAGACAAATCGTCCAGATTCGGGGCGAAAGTTTCGGATCTGGCTATATTCGGGAGAGGTGCCGGTGATTCGTCCGCTGTAGTCACGATCCCCCGCTTTTAATTGACCATCCAGCTCAATAATGGGAGCAACAACCAGATCCGGAAAACGTGTTTGAATAGCCAGAGCGTCGTCATAGCGGAGTTCCGTATTTCTCCCCGCAAAGAGCTGTCGTTCTTCAACGGTCAACCGCTTTTTCCAGACAAACAGCAAATTGGTGCCCATGCGCTCAAGCGAATTCACCAGCCAGACTTGTCCGCCTTCCACTATGGCAATCATGGTAATGACCGCGGCGACGCCAATAATGACTCCCAACATGGTAAGCCCCGAACGAAGCGCGTTCCCTGAGAGATTTTTGAGCGCGTCCAGGAAAATTGAACGTAACATAATCCTATCCCGGCACCGTGAGGGGTTGATGCATGTATTCATCAGCCACGACCCTGCCATCTGCCAGGGTGATGCGGCGTTCAGCCTGCTGTGCGATGAGCGGATCATGGGTAATCATCACGATGGTTTGTCCATGACGATGCAGTTGTTCAAAGAGCGCAAGAATGTCTTTGCCTGATTGACTATCCAGGTTTCCCGTGGGTTCGTCCGCCAGGAGAAGCGCTGGACTGTTGGCTAACGCACGCGCGATCGCCACGCGTTGCTGTTGGCCTCCCGATAACTGATTGCTGTAATGGCGAAGGCGGTCTTGCAGGCCGACCTTGGTCAATAATGTCTGTGCAGTGTCGTGTTGGACTGTTCGTGAGGCGCCCGCATACATCAAAGGAAGTTGAACATTTTCCAAGGCGGTCTTCCGCGGAAGTAAATGGAAGGTTTGAAAGATAAACCCGATTTTTTTGTTACGGATGCCGGTTAAGCGGGAGTCGGGAAGGGTGTTGACCAAATCCCCATCCAGCCAATATTCGCCATTCGTCGGGCGACTTAAACAGCCAATAATATCCAGGAGGGTGGTTTTGCCGCTTCCGGACTGTCCGATAATGGCCACAAATTCTCCCTTATTTATCTTGAGAGTGATATCAATTAAGGCCGGCACCTCGACATGCCCCGCTTGGTAGATTTTAGAGATGTGATTGAGTTCAATTAACATGCCCAAATCCACTTCCGGCGTTATCGACGGGCCTCTTCGGCTTTATAGGATGGGACGACGACCTGATCGTGTTCCTGAAGACCTTGAGTGATGATGGCCTGCGTATCAGTCCGGAAGGCGACACGGACCTTCCGGGTCTGGGGTTGTCCTTCCACGAGCACGTCCACCACATCATCCCCTTTGTTGACACGTAAGACTTCAAGCGGAACGGTGAGAACATTCTCCAGCCTTTTTGTCTCAATATCGATGTTTGCCGTCAGCATCGGTTTTAAATCGGAGTGGGTATTTTTTATGGCGATAGAGACTTCATACGTCACCAGATTGTTTTCTTTGACCCCCTGGGCGGCAATGGCCATCACCCGGCCCGTAAAAATTTTTTCCGGTAAGGCGTCCAGCCGAATGTCCACCGACTGGCCAACCGAAACTCTTGGAATATTGACCTCATTGATTTTTGCTTTAACCACCATGTGGGACAGATCGGCAATGCGCATGAGAATTGTTCCGCCCCCGAATGTGGCGGTTCCGGATGTAATGATTTCTCCGGTATGGACAAGAACTTCCAGGATGGTACCTTGGGAGGGTGACCGGACCTGAAATTCTTCAGGGCGGGTTTTTGAGGCAGACCCATCACGGTATCGTTCATACAGTTCCTTGTTGCCGCCTAAGGCCAATAATAGTTGTCGCTCGGCCAACTCCAGACGAACCAGGGATTGTTGATAGTCCCGATGCGAAAGTTCCAACTCTTTTTGAGGGATAAACCCTTTTTTGAAGAGGGATTCGGCACGGATCCATTCCCGATGCGCGGTGTCCACGTTTAAACGTTCCTCCGAGATACCTGCCCTGAGCTGGGCCACCTGGCGGGCCTGGCTGGATTCCTGTCGTATAATCGCTAAGACCTGATCCTTTTGAACCTCTTGCCCCGCACTCACAAACAATTGAGCGACTTCGCCGGAAAATTGAGATTTAATTTCGATGGTTTGAGAAGGCATGATCGTACCGGTCTCCGACACCTTCGTTTGAAGCGAGGTTCGGACAACTTCGACCACGTCGTGACGTGCGGTTTCAGGAGAAGGTTGACCAGTCGACCGGGAATAATACACCCAACCACCCACCGCTCCCGCAAGTATGATGATGATCAAAATCCAAGATGTTTTATTCATATCTCTACTTGTATGGTAACAAGTCTAGCAAAGGCCTGGGAAATAGAAAGACAGGAAAGGGATAAATTGCGGGGTGAGAGGGTTGTCCCCTTTGCGCACGGAGGTATGATTTCATTCAGACAAACCGCCGTGAAAAGGAGAGGTAGGTAACAGGGACCCCTTTGCTCGAAGCTTACTCCGCTTTAGGAAGGAAGGCCGGCATGATCATTTTGGTAAGGCCTCACGAAATGAGAATGGTGTGGTCTTTACCTGAGCCTGAGATATTCTAGGGTGGGGAAAAATCCTCACGGGGATTTTTCATTACTGAATTTTAATGTTGTAATGATCGAGTGTAGAGGCGGTGACGAGGCGAAGACGTGATAATGATTGGTTGTAGTCCAGAATGGCTCGTAATTCCCTACCTCGAGCTATTCGAAGATCCCTTTGAAATTCTAAAACTAATCGAGTGGTGCTGAGCCCGAGATTGAGGCGTTCCTGCTCCGCGTTGAGTTGCCTTTCGGACAATTGGCGAGCCGTTTGATTCGTTCTGGTGCGCTTGAAGCTCGTCTGTACCTGACGGATGGCTTCTTTGACATCCAGGATAATTTGTTGGCGAACGCGTAGGAGAGAGACCTGGCTTTGTTGAGTTTCCAGAATCCGGCGTTGATATTGACTCTGCGCTGAACGATTTCCTATGGGGTAACTGAGGACGAGTCCTCCTCCCATGTTATAAAAGTCCGTGCTGCCTAAACGATCCCAGTCATCCCGGGGGTTTTTCCCCAGTCCGCTAAGACCGAGACTTCCCTGAAACGAGAGGTCGGGTAGAAGCTGATTCTTGGCAAAGCGGGTATTGACGTTGGACGTGTCAATGTTCTTTTTGGCTTGAAGAATGTCCGGACGATGCTCGAATGCTACCTCCAGGTTTTCTTTGAGCGGGGTTTCCTGAAGATGTTGAATGGGTGGGTCGAGCGGGACAAGGGGTGTGGATTGGGTCAGTTTGAATTCCGATTTACTGAGGAGTAATCGGAGTTGGTCTTCCTGATCCAGAACGGTTTTTTGGGCCAGCAAAATTTGTTCGACCTGGTTGGCTACCCCTGCCTGAGCCTGGAGGGCCTCTACATCGGCCATCACCCCGGCTTTAACCTTTGCGCGGTTGCTGGCCAGTAATTCTTCTGCGGCCTGTAAGGTCGCGCGAGCGACTTTCAGGTTCTCCCGGGCAAAAACGAGTTCCCAATACGCTTGCTCGACCTGGGCGATCACCGACAGGATCTGGTTAAGGAGAGTCAGTTGTTCCACATCAGCTGCGTTTTGTGCGAGCGTGATTTGAATGTTATTGATCGAGGGTCCGAAGTTACGAAGAAGTGGTTGCGTCAGATTAAAGAGTACATTGCTTGAATAGGCCGGGTTGAAAAGAAAGCTGGTTGATCCGGCTACGGAATTCCGTCTTGTATCGTAGGTCAGATCGTACGATCCGCCGGTCAGCAACTTTTGATTCAATCCCAGGCTGAAGTTTGTTTCATTTTGATCAAAGGTGTCCGGAATCGAACCCAGCGACACCCCTTCAAGGCCGAATATGGGCCTATTGAGTGGAACGACTGTCCGGTCGTACCGTCCGCCGAGCTCAACCGTGGGGTCAAATTGTGCCTGTTGAAAGACAATGTCGGTGAGTAGAATATCTCTGGTGTGTCGGCTCACTTGAATGTCCAGATTATGTTCTAATGCTTCCATGACGGCTTCCTGCAGCGTCAGCGTGATGACGGATTCAGATGGCAAGAGTTCCTGAAAGGACCATTCTTCCGTTTCAACGGGTCTGGGGGAACTGGCCTCACTAATCTGTGGCCCCACGAGTTGGTTAAGGATTATCACGGCCAAGAGAGCCGGTCGAGTCACAGATTGGAATATCGTGGTATAGCGCATATCTATTTATTTGATTCAGATTTTCAGGAGACCAACGCTGAGTTAAACCTATCAAAGCTCGATTTTTTCTGCAATTTTTTCTAGAAAATGGTTAGACGGATAGGGTGGCATTTGTGTTTTCGTGGGTCACCTGGATCTTATCCGCGGTTTTGTGAAAAGGGGGAAAGGCTCATGAATTTTTCCTGTCAGAACTATAGTGTATCGTGAGGTTGGCGGACGGGCGATGGTGCCCTGATGGTGGCTTGCCTTGACACCCAAAAAGGGGTTGTGGACTTCCGGTGAGAATGCGTATCATCCTAGGCGCTATGGGTTTTCTGTCTATTTAATATTCATGTCTTTTTGGGGTAGGGATAATTATGAAACACGAGGAGTTGGGTTTGCTTGAGAAGCATTTTCTGTCTGGCCGAATGTCTTGGCAAAAGGTTATGGGCACACAAAGGTTATGTGGTTCTGGAGGACTGGTGTTGGTGACGGCCTTGAGTTTTCTTGTGGTGGGGGCTTCCATGGGATTTTCGGAAGAGGGACCTCAGGAACTTCCCAAGCCGTTTCATAAAACCACTCCCCCTCTTTTTCAAGAATGGAATTTTGATCAATCGTCACTGAGTGGCTTGCCAAAGGGCTTTACGCAAGCTTTTGGTGGATCTTCAGGAAAAGGGGAATGGTCAGTTAAAGAAGATAGCACCGCTCCCAGCCCCCCCTATCTGGTAGAGCAACGATTACAGTGTGGTGAGGATTGGTGCTACCATCTATTGATCGCAGAAGACGCTGTCGTTGAATATGTGGATCTTTCAGTCCGCTTAAAGCTTAATTTGGGAACACCGACCGGGAAAGCCGGGTTGGCATATGGGATCCAAGATGACAAGAATTTCTTTGCCACCGTTGTCGAACCCAGAACAAACGAGGTTGTGGCGTATGTCGTCAAGGATGGGCAACCAACCGAATTAGGAAGAGAGTCCTTGATCCTTCGATCGGCTGATTGGCACTCTCTCCGGGTTCAACGAAATACCATTATCAGTAAGGAATATACCGAAATCTCTTTTGATAACCACCTGGCCCTTGATGTCTACGATCAATCATTTAGAAAGGGTAAATTGGGACTGGTTGTCATGGGAGATGGCGGGTTTTCGTTTGATAATCTTCGTGCGATGGAATTGATGACCAATCGTCCCCTTTCCAGACCGTCGGCTTATTAAGCCGGTTGCTGTTAGCGAACGTCAGGCTCAAGTCGGTCTAGGATGAGGGGCAGCAGATTTTCAGGAGTGGTGGCTTCAAGGAGTAACGCCCGGTTTGTCTGGGTGAGGAACCCTTGATGGACTTGATGGTCGAAAAATCTCAACAGACCATCAAAAAACCCAAAGCAATTCAGCAGGCCACAGGGCTTGTGGTGAAGTTTTAACTGCGCCCAGGTTACCATTTCACAGCATTCTTCCAATGTTCCAAATCCACCGGGTAACGTGATGAATCCGGCTGATAGATCTGCCATGAGTGTTTTTCGTTCATGCATGGTGTTCACAATATGCGTAGTTGTGAGTTCCTGATGTAGGAGTTCCTTTTCTGCCAGGTGCTTGGGAATAACTCCGATGACGGTCCCGCCTTCCTCCAGTACAGTTGATGCCAGCACCCCCATCAGTCCGATATTTCCCCCACCATAGACCAAGCCCATTCCTTGTTGGATGAGGGCATGACCCATCCGCTGAGCCATGTTGGTAAAGCCTGGGTCGTTCCCCAGACTAGAGCCGCAGAACACACAAATATATCGCATGGGACGGGGTGTTTACTTTCCGGTAGTCGAAATGAATCTGATGTCTGCGAGAAAAAAAGACCGTTTAGGTTGAGTCAGGAGAAGCGGAGAAATACCCAAAATGCCGGAGTCCTTACATTAATTTGCTATGGGGAGAGCGGTCAATGCGTATGGATTGATTCGGGAGCCATTTAAGTGTATGCCCCAATGGAGATGCGGGCCAGTGGCTCTTCCTGTGGCTCCGACTTTGCCTAACGCTTCTCCTTTCTGAATTGTTTGGCCAGAAGTCACATCGATCTCTGAGAGGTGAAAGTACATGGAAAATAGGCCTACCCCATGATCCAGGACCACACCCTTTCCGGAGAAGAAGTGATCGACAGTTTTCACGACGATACCCTTGTTAATGGCTTGAACCGGAGTACCCTTTGGCGCCGCGATATCTTCTCCTGAGTGGGGTTTTCTGGTCTGACCATTAATCACTCGACGACTGCCAAAAACTCCAGTGACTTTCCCATTCACAGGCTCAAGAAAGGGACCGTCCCATAAAGGACGTTCGCCAACGTGGTGAAAGGCCTCTGCCAATTCTCTTTTTTCTTGTTGGACGCGCTTTAAGGTTTTGGCGTCAAGGTCCACTGTATTCTTCGGCAGCGTCAGGTGTTGGACGGAATAGTCTTCTTTGATGATTTGGACGGTGTAGCTGAGATGGTCTGATCCGGAGTCGGAACTGACCGTGATACTCAACTCCTGCATTCCCGGTGGATCGTCCATATCGATTCCCACCATACCTGCAAAGTGGGTATCACCATGTGGGAAGAAGGGAATCTTCCGCTTGAGAAATAGGCCACTCACTTTGGCCTTAGGTTGAGATATCGGCACGTCAATCCAGAGGACTTGGCCCTGTTTTCCGCTGAGATGGCCATTGGCACCCGGCCGGTTCCGTTCCGCACTCGGAACGATCTGAATAGGGAAAATGCTGGCGAGCAGCAGGGAAACGACAAACAAGACCTTCCATGAAGCTGGAGGATGGCGTGGGGACAATGAGCTTTTCATGGGAAGAGCCGATTATGAGGAACCTGGCTGAGCAATTCTTCGACGCGTCGGTTAAAAGGACAAAAGGGGTCCATGCACAAAATGGTTTCTTCCCAGTACCCGTTCAGCTTGAGATAGGTCCAATCCACAGTATATGACCGATTTTTTGCACGGGCAAATCTGATGAAATCTCCTCGCACCTTTGCTCGGGTGGTTTGCGGAGGAACCGTTTTAGCCTGTTCAATTGCGTCCTCATCAATCATTTTTCGAATGTGATTACGTTCTGCCAGGAGATGAAACAGGCTTCGTTGTCGGTTAATGTCATGATATTGCAAATCCATCATGCCTAATCGGGGGTCATCCCATCCACAAGATTTTTTGGCCATGTAATTTTCGAGAATCCATTGCTTGGTGATCCAGTCGATTTCGCGGACGAGTGCCATGGGGGAGATATTCAGCATCTTCAACACGCGACCCCATTCATAATGCACCTCTGCCATGACTTTGTTGGGAGGCTGCAACGCCAAATATTCACCCGCCCGTTCCCAGAAGGTCTGTTGAATTTCCAATGCGGTCAGGTTGCTCCCATCTTCAAGCTTGACGGTTTTTTTCAGAGTGGGATCCCGAGAGATGTCACGAATCGCCTTAACAGGTTCTTCTAGTTCAATATGTGGAACTGTGAATCCGTCTTCGATCATTGAGAGGACGATCATGGCTGTCCCTACCTTTAAGTAGGTGGAAAACTCCGACATATTGGAATCGCCAAGAATGATATGAAGCCGACGGTATTTTTCGGCATCAGCATGAGGTTCATCGCGCGTGTTGATAATGCTTCGGGACGACGTCGTAGAGGAAGAAGTTTTTTCATGGATATGTTGCGCTCGTTGGGAGATGAAATATTGAGACTTCCCCGATACTTTCAGTATTTTTCCGGCTCCCGAAAAAATTTGACGAGTGACGAAAAAGGGGATGAGTTGTTCGCTGACTTTCCAAAAATCCACATCCCGACGCATGAGGAAATTTTCATGGCAGCCATACGTATTGCCGAGGGAATCCGTGTTGTTCTTGAAAATGAAAATCTCGCCCGACAGTCCTTCCTCGCGCAAGCGCTCTTCGGCAATGGGCAGACAACTTTCCAGGATCCTCTCACCGGCTTTGTCGTGGATGATCAAATCAAGCAGGTCGTCGCATTCGGGCGTGGAATATTCTGGGTGGCAGCCCGTGTCCTGGTAGAACCGCGCCCCATTGGTGAGAAAGGCATTGGATGGCCAGCTATTGGGAATAAGTCCCTCAAAAATGTACCCGAGTATTTTTTCAATGGGAAGGTAGACCCGTCCATTCGGCGAAAAAGTCAGGCCGTATTCACTCTCAAGGCCAACAATGCGTTTCATCATCCCCGGCCCCTCCATCTCCTGAGGCTTTGTAAGGGCATATTATTCCAAGTCCGGCATCGGACTCCATGTTTTAAGGATCTGACCGCCAATTGACAATAATCCTCCTCGAGTGGTCCGGTCTCCTTAAGCAGGCCTTCTTGGGTGTTCCTGTCTTTCATTTTCAGGGTTTTGAAAATGGATCATACGCGAGAGTATGGGCATTATTTCAATGAATCTTATACTCAGAATACACCCAGATCAGGTAATGATCAACTGAGTACGAGGGAGGAACAAACGAGGGGTTATGCGAGAATTTGGGTAGCTTCGAGGATCGGGACTCGCCGAAATCTTCTACCTATTCGAGTTCGGTCCAAGACTGCGACTTCCAAACCTTCTAGATTTGCTCGAGGATCCGTGCCCTGTTCAAAGGCATGTTGACAGAGCGTTAAGGCTTCTTTGAGAGATGGGCAAGTATGCGGTATTTCTTTTCTGAGGAGGGTTAAGATGGTTTCAGATCGTCCTCCAATGGCGGTGAATTTTCGTTCATCCACTATACTCCCATCAAAAGAGATGCGGTATAACTCATTGCGCTCCGGTGTCTCACCGACCTGAGCCAACAGTAGTTCCACTTCGTAAGGTTTCATTTCCTGGCTAAAGAGCGTGCCGAGAATTTGTGAATAGCCATTTGCCAGTGATCGTGCGGTCACATCTTCGCGGCTATACATCATGCCTTTGACGTCTGCATGTTGAATACCGGCTTTTCGGAGATTCTCGAATTCACTGTATCTCCCCGCCCCGGAAAATGCGATGCTGTCATAGATCTCAGAAATTTTAAACAGGGAGGCGCTGGGGTTATCGGCGACAAACAGCACGCCATCTGAATATTCCATGGCGATGATCGACCGGCCTTTAGCGATGCCTTTTTTGGCATATTCCGCCCTGTCCTGCATCATTTGTTCGGGTGAAACGTAATAGGGCAGGGCCACGGTTTATGTCTCCTGTTTCTCGCTCACCAATGCCTCGCACATGGTAGCCAATTGGGTGTCATCCACATCCCGGACCCCCAGGGAATCAACTAATTTGACGGTCGGGAAGATTCGTCGGACCAGGTCGGGTCCTCCGGTTCCGACATCTTCATCTGCGGCATTGAGGAGAGCGCGAAGGGCCACTTTGACCGCCGCGTCTTCTGGTAAGTTTTTCCGGAAATATTCTTTGAGGGTCGATCGAGCATCTTTCCCGCCCGAGCCGACTGCGTGAAAATCCGTGTCCTCGTAACGTCCTCCCGTTATGTCATACTTGAAGAGTCGACCAATCTCTCGTTTGTGATCATAACCGACAAACAGGGGAATGACCACGAGTCCATGTAAGACCATGGGAAAATTGGCCTTTACCATATGCCCAAGCCTATTGGCTTTCCCTTCGCAGGTTAAGGGTTGTCCGTCAAGCTTTTCATAATGTTCCAGTTCGATGCGAAAAAGTTTTGCCATTTCCACGCATGGTCCTGCAGCTCCTGCAATAGCCATGGCAGAAAAACCATCGGTTTGAAACACCTTTTCCATTCGATTCGCGGCGATTTGAAATCCTTCGGTGGCGCGACGGTCTCCCGCGATGAGGACGCCGTTATCATAGGTAAAGGCGAGAACCGTGGTGCCGTGTGGCCAGGGAAGATGTCTGGTAGACATCAACGAAGCGTCTGTTTGGCCTTGCTGGGGAAGTGAGTTTTCCCACCTAGCCATGGGGAGTAGGTCGGGTCGTTGGGAGGTGAGGTATTGGTAGAAACTGGAACACGGGTCAGCTGAGAAGTTTGGAAGGGAGACGTTTTCAGAATTCATGCGACCTCAATGTTACCTGACCGACTGGGTTCCCTGTTTCATTCAGGACTTCACGAGTCGGGATAATAACTGATCCACGGAGGTAATGTCCCTAAACAATTCCTGGGTGAGCTGTTGGGTGCCTCGATAAGGATCCATCAGTGGAATACGCTTAATAGTAGAATTTCCGGCATGAAGGAGGACGGAAGTCCAACTCATGCCGTATACCTGGCCTGGCAGGTGTTTTAAACATTGTCCCCTGAAAAATGCCCGTGTGAAAGCCGGTGCAGACTGGCGAGCACGTTCGATTTCCAGCTCGAGTGTCAAACGTTCAATTTGTCCCGTCCGCTCCAGGGTATAGTACAGTCCTTTGTCCGGTCGCACGTCGTGATACTGTAGATCCATCATGGCCACCCTGGGATCATTCCAGGAACAGTGTTTGCGATCCATGTAGGACTGAATCAAGGCATGCTTGGCGACCCAATCGACTTCTCGCCGAAGCTCGAAAGGATCACGCTCCAAGGTATCCAAGGTGGATTCCCAGCGGACAAGCACCTCCTTGGTGATAGGGGAGACCTCTCTGGTTCGATAAAAGTCATGGGCTGATTGCAGGAAGGCCCGCTGAATAGCGATAGCGGTGGTGTGTTGGCCATTGTTTAGCGGAAGCGAATTTTTCACCGTCAGATCTCGTGATACTGCCTTGATGGCCCTGACCGGATCGGTCAATTCAATATGTGGGAGAGGCCCTTGCTGCTCCAACATTTCCATGATAATGGCCGTCGTGCCGACCTTTAAGAAGGTTGATACCTCGGACATATTGGCATCACCCACGATGACGTGAAGGCGTCGGTTGTCGGCTTGATGGGCATGGGGTTCATCTCGAGTATTGATGATGGGACGGTTCACCATGGTATTGAGATCAAGCAGACATTCAAAAAAATCCGCCCGCTGTGAGATTTGATAGTGAATAGGATCTGTGCCGTTCTCCGCTCCGACTTTCCCTGCGCCACAAAAAATGGGACGTGAAACAAAGAAAGGGAGTAGAACGTTGGCTACCCGCTCGAATGGAATCCGGCGGGACAAAATGTAATTTTCGTGGTATCCGAAGCTGTTTCCTTTTCCGTCTGAATTGTTGCGGTAAACCAGAAAATTCTGTTCTCCGATACTGTGGTTCAGTCGGGCCAAGCACTCAGCCACAATGTGGTCCCCGGCACGTTCATAGGCCACCACTTCCCGGGGGTTGCTGCATTCGGGAGTGGAGTATTCCGGGTGAGCTCCATCGACGTAGAGGCGACCGGCATTCGGCAATACTTTATTGAGTTGACGATTATAGGTGGCACTTGGTCGTTCGGGTTCGCCTTCGACCGGAAAACCACGCGCATCCCAAAAGGGATTTTCATTTTCGTAATCCCATAGAGCCGTGGGAGCGGGGAGATGGGGACAGTGACTGATTAATCGAAGGGAATTCGCTACGGGATCAGGGTGATCTGGTGAGCGAGAAATAATCCCGAATTCAGTTTCCGTTCCAAGAATTCGCAGCAAGGAGGCCTCATGAAAAGCAGCTAGATATGATTAAAAATAATGACCAACGCTGATGGTTTCTATTTCTCGTGGCTCTGAATCCTCATCGGTGGTTAAGGTGCGCACATGAACGATTTTTTCGCCTTTTTTCCCTGCTATTTTTGCCCAATCATCGGGGTGAGTGGTATTTGGTAAATCTTCCTGTTCCTTGAATTCTTCTCGAATGCCCCGCAGAAAGTCCTCCGATTTGAGACCTTTGGCGTCGCCGGAGATTGCACGTTTGATGGCCAATTTTTTCGCTCGGGAGACCACACTTTCGATTAATGCGCCACTGGCAAAATCTTTGAAGTACACGGTTTCTTTTTCACCATTGGCGTAGGTGACTTCAAGAAATTGATTTTCCTCCGTCAACGCATACATTGCCTCGACCGTGGTGTCGATAAGATGATTGATATACGTTGATCGATCTGAGCCATGTTGGGTCAATTCAGATTCCGCAAGGGGTAAGTCTGAGTGGAGGTATTTCCCAAGGATATCCTTTGCACTCTGTTTATCAGGTCTGGGAATCTTAATTTTGATATCCAAACGTCCCGGCCTCAAAACTGCCGGGTCAATGAGGTCTTGCCGGTTACTGGCACCGATGACGATAACGTCTCGAAGACTTTCTACTCCATCAATCTCAGATAAAAATTGGGGTACGATGGTCGATTCCATGTCCGAGGAAATTCCTGTCCCTCTTGTTCGGAATAACGCATCCATTTCATCAAAAAAGACGATGACCGGATTGCCGTGTGACGCCTTTTCTTTGGCTTTCGCAAACACTTCTCGAATTTGACGTTCGGATTCACCGACATATTTGTTCAATAATTCGGGTCCCTTGATGTGGAGGAAGTAACTGCGAACGTCCTTGCCTTTGAGGTGACCGAGTTTTTTCGCGATGGAGTTTGCGACAGCTTTGGCAATCAAGGTTTTTCCGCATCCCGGGGGTCCATACAACAGAAGACCTTTTGGGGGTGATAAGCGGTGTTCAGCAAATAGCTCAGGGTAGAGAAAAGGCAATTCAACGGCGTCCTTTACCTGCTCCAGTTCTTTGGTTAACCCCCCGATTTGGTCATACTGAATATCCGGAACTTCCTCGATGACGAGTTCCTCCATTTCACTTTTGGGAAGTTTTTCGATGAGGTAGCCGGATCGTGGTTCAAAGAGGAGGTGGTCGCCGACACTCAAAGTCTGGTGTTTCAACGAATCCGAGATTTCAACCACTCGCTCGTCGTCCAGGCGAAGGCTGACCACGGCTCGCCCATCGTCCAGCAGGTGTTTGAGATGGGCGATTTCGCCTTGCGGATCATACCCTCGCGATTCAATCACGTTCAGGCCTTCGTTCAAAATAACCTCTTGGCCTTTTTTTAGGGATTCTGACGGAATAGATGGATGAAGGTTGACCCGTAGCTTTCTGCCGCCAAGTGAGACATTCACGGTCCCGTCTGTATTGGTGTTGTAGAAGACGGCAAACGTTGATGGAGGCGCAGTGAGTTTGTCGACTTCCTTTCGAAGCGCTTCGATTTGTGCTTTGGCTTCCTGCAACGTAGAAACTAACTGCTCGTTTTTCTGCTGAGAAAGGTGCAGCTTCTGACGAGATTCATGCAGCTGCCGCATTTCGAGTTCCATGGACTCAAGCTCGGTTCGTAACTTTTCAATTTCACGAATATGATCGTCTGTTTTTCGAATACCCATAATTAGATCCTACCTGATTCAAGGTTTCAACGAAACCGAAGGGCACATCTCACTCTCAAAACATTTCCCTACCTGTCAGTAGATTAAGTGGTAAAAGGGAAATCCGCACGTTCCTTCTCTGAAAAGATCTTACCACCCAAAAAAAATTAGGGTCAACCAAACACCCGCATTGTGACGGCTAAAATAAGTTGACAATTCAGGACAATCGTGCCAACAGTTCACGGGTGGTGTCTGGAACGGCGGACGATTGAAGAATTGAGGAAATGACGGCCACACCGTAAGCCCCTGCTGATAAGACGTCAGGAATTCTGATAGGGGTGATTCCTCCGATGGCATAGATGGGCAAGTGGAGGAATCGGCTGGTTTTCTGAAGAATCTGTATTCCTAAAGGTGGTCCATACGCTCGCTTTGAAGGCGTATCAAAAATGGGACCCAGCACAATGAAGTCGGCGCCTTCCCCTTCCGCCACTCGGGCTTCTTCAACGGAATGCGTTGAGACGCCGATGAGGTGTCCCGTCCCTAACAGGCGACGGGCCACGGAAACGGGAAGACTATCTGTCCGAAGATGTACGCCGTCGGCTCCCAGGGCAAGGACCAAGTCGATACGATCATTCAATAAAATGGTTCCCTGGTGGTGCTTGATGAGAGGGCCGAGCTGCTGACAGAGGGAAGTCAATTCTCGAGTCGTGAGATCTTTTTCCCGGATTTGTACCATCCGGACACCGGCGTCTACCGCTTCGGTTATCACGGAAGAGAGGGGACGATGAAGGGTTTGATGGCGGTCGGTCAGAAGGTAGAGTCTGGGAAGAATGCGCGAGGACATTCCGAATAGGGGTTACAACATTCCCTCGATAGGGCTACTGGCAGTCGCATATAACTTCCTGGGAATTCTCCCAGCCTTGTATGCCAAGCGTCCGGCGTCAACGGCATACCGCATGGCCATGGCCATCATCAACGGATCCTTGGCTCCGGCAATAGCCGTGTTCATTAATACGGCATCAGCTCCGTATTCCATGGCCAGGGCTGCGTCAGAAGCGGTTCCAACTCCGGCGTCGACGATGACCGGTACATTGACCGTTTCCATGATGATTTTGAGATTATACGGATTACGGATCCCAAGCCCAGAACCGATCGGTGCGGCGAGTGGCATGACGGCAGGACAGCCAATATCGACTAATTTTTTGGCGACAATAGGGTCGTCATTCGTATATGGCAATACGACAAAACCTTCGGCAATCAAAATTTTTGCGGCTTCAATGAGTCCTGCTGTATCAGGAAATAGTGTGCGTTCATCTCCAATGACTTCCAATTTCACCAAATCTGAAACGCCCGCAGCGCGGGCCAGTCGGGAATAACGAACGGCATCTTCGACGGTATAACATCCGGCTGTGTTGGGTAAAATGGTGTATTTCTTCGGGTCGAGATAGTCCAGTAAATTTTCTGATTTGTTATCGGTAATATTGACGCGGCGAACTGCAACCGTCACCACATCGGCCCCGGAAGCCTCAATCGCTTTTCGGGTTTCCTCAAAGTTTTGGTATTTTCCTGTTCCAACCCAGAGTCGAGAGTGGAATGTTCGACCGGCAATGATTAACGGATCCTGATTCATCTCTTCCCCTTCAATTTCCTCATGTGGGAGAGCCGCCTCCAATAAAGCTTAAAATTTCAACCTTGTCCCCATCGTGGAGATTCCAGTTGAGGAATTCTCCGCGGTCCAAAATTTTAAGGTTGATTTCTACTGCGACTTGTTCGGAACGGAGGTGAAGCGTTTCTAGAAGCTGTGCGACCGTCAAAGGTTCCTCGGCCTCGCGGTACTCTCCATTCACGACTATTTTCATGCGTATAGATAAGAACGCAATGGCCAGTGTATTCCGGCCATGCAGGATTTCATCCTACGGGACTTGAGAAATTCTTGTCAATGAAATGCCCTGGAGTGAGAAAGGATAGAAATGGTGCTGTTGAGCCAACGAAGGCGTATCATGATGACCTGGTTTTATCGATCACATCTGACATAAAATGATCCTGGCACACAGTGGATCCTTGAGATGTGAGTAAACAAGCTTGTCCCGCTGAGGCGATCGTCATGGAGAAAAACATCAACCAGGATCTTATAGCTTTGTTCGCCTCGATGGCAGGTTTGTTGGCATCCAGAGGTGAAAATCCCTACAAGGTCAAAGCCTATCGCCGGGCTGCTGATTCACTGAAGAGTCTCCAAGAGGATGTGACAGAGTTGGCAAATCGTGGCGAACTCCAAGCGATTCCCGGCATCGGCAAGGAATTATCTCTAAAAATTCGGGAATTTCTCTCTACGGGCCGTATCCGCGCATATGAAGAATTGAAAACTCCTCTCCCTGATACAGTCCTGGAATGGGTGGAGTTACCAGGATTTTCAGAACCGATTGTCCACGATCTAGTTTTTCGATTGGGTATTACAACTTGGGAAGATCTGGAAGCCTTGGCCCAATCGCATTTACTGCAGACCCTTCCAGGTCTGGGGAATCGGGGTGAGGAAATCTTAACGGCGATTCAAGCAAGGCGAGCAGCTTGTCAGGAGCCATAAATTTAGGTAAGTGGAAGACGTTTCTCCCATGGTTTCCCACGGGCGCAATCCCCATCGCCATGAAACAGGAAAAGGGTATGGAAACATATCAGACATTCACCTCAGCAGGATGGTTAGGTAATGGCAATTTCGGCATTTGTTTTGATTGACACGACAGGCAATCACACCAAGAGTGCCTATAAAACTCTTACACGCATTCAAGGTGTGAAATCTGTCTATCCCGTGACAGGTCCGTTTGATTTAATTGCCCATGTGGAAGCGGAAACATTAGAGGAGCTGAACGACCTCATTATGGTTCGTCTTCGAGGTATTGATGGCGTCATTAAAACGAATACGGCAATTGTTCTCGACTTCTAAGTTCAGTGTTTTATGCCGGCCGCGTTACGCGGCCGGCTTCAACTGTTTAAAGACTTTCCATGATTTCAACATTTCTACTGCCTTGAGTAATTGAAGGTCCTCGGGGGGAATGGGTTGGGGCTGGTCCTTGTCCTGGGGATCCGATGGGGCTGGAGGTTTGGCAGGAGAAGGTACAGGGGAACCCACAGTGCTCTCGTCTTTTTTCCCTTCGGAAGATTCCTGTTTCGCCACCTGAACGGGTTTCGGATCAATGACGATGTCGGGTTGCACCCCAATTGAATGAATTGACTTGCCGTTTGGCGTAAAGTATTTCGCCGTGGTCAGACGAAGGCCTGACCCATCGGAGAGGGGGAGAATGGTTTGCACAGACCCCTTTCCAAACGTTGTGGTGCCAATAACGACGGCTTTCCCCCAATCCTGCATGGCTGCAGCCACGATTTCTGAAGCGCTGGCAGAACCGTGGTTGACCAACACAATCATAGGATATTGATAGTTCTTACTACTTGCCCGTGCGCGATATTCATCCTTTTTGCCATTGCGTCCTTGTATCGAGACCACGAGCCGGCCGGATTCTAGGAATTGTTCGGAGACTCCTACGGCAGCCGTCAACAGCCCACCGGGATTATTTCGAAGATCCAGAATTAAACCCTGAATGTTTTTGGAAGCTAATTTTTCCAATTCCCCTGAGAGATCGTCGACTGTCGCCTCTTGAAATTGGTTCAACCGAACATATCCTAGGTTGCCCTCCAGAAGCTTGGAACGAACGCTTTGAATTTTAATGATATCGCGTTTGAGGGTAAAGATCAGTGGTTTTTCCAGTCCCTCACGCTCTATGGTCAATTCCACAGAAGTTCCTCGTGCCCCGCGCATGTGCTGAACGGCCTCCATGAGGGTGAGATCTTTTGTTGGTTTGTCGTCAACTTTGATAATAGTGTCACCGGGCTGGATGCCGGCTTCAAAGGCCGGAGTATCCTCAATAGGAGAGATCACGGTCAGGCGATTGTTTTTTACGCCGATTTGAATGCCAAGTCCTCCGAATTCTCCCTTCGTTTCAACTTGCATTTCTTTGAACATATCAGGAGTCATAAAAGAAGAATGGGGGTCAAGTCCCGCCAGCATGCCTCGGAGCGCACCCTGGACAAGATCTTTGGTTTGCGTTTCTTCCACATAATTCTTTTTGACTTGCGAAAGCACTTCAGCGAAGATTTGCAATTCCTCGTAAGGTTCGCTGGCATACCCCGCCCGGTCTCCTCCTTTTCCGATGACAATCCCCACCAAAAGGATGGCGGTTAAGGTCAAACCAGAAATCACTACCGTCGACAATCGTTCATGTGACATGAGGTGTTCCTTCTTCCAGTTGTTCAATTAAGGCTGTTTTACCAGCCATTTCAGGGGATCGATGGGGGTGGTGCCTTTACGTAATTCAAAATAAAGAGTGTCTTCCTGGGTGACGCCTGTTTCGCCTGTTTCACCAATGACTTGCCCGTTTTTGACAGATTGGCCTTCAGCCACTAAGAGCTTTGAGGCATGGGCGTAGAGAGAATAAAAGCCATTGGTATGGTCGACGATGACGACCAGGCCGTATCCCTTAAGCCAGTCGGCATAGACGACGTTTCCCGATGAGACTGCCCGAATCGGACTCCCTTCCTTCGCGCTGATTTCTATGCCCTTTTTTGTCACAAATGTATCAAAAGTGGGATGTTTTTGCCGACCAAAATTCGAAACCACTTTTCCTTCAACGGGCCAGAGGAGAGATCCAAGGGATGGGAGCGCTCCAGGGGGTTGGCGCATTCGGGATTGAGCCAATTTGAAACGTTGGTCCAATTCTTTGAGAAGGCTATCCACCTGTTCAGCTGATCGTTGAAGATCTTCCACCATCCGTGCATGTGCGTCCTTTTCTTTGGAGAGACTGACCAGGACAGAGCGTTTTTGACGTTTGAGCCCTGAGACTTTTTTGATGGTCTGTTGTGTTTCTCCCTGGAAGCGAAGGAGATCCTCGCGGGCCGCCGTCTGTTGTTCCTTGAGCTGTTGGAGATTCGAAAGGTCTTCTTGAAACTGTCGGACAAGCTGATGTTCCCGTTGGGCAACCCATGAAAGATAATCCATACGGTGTGCAGCCTCGGTGAATGATTCAGCTGCGAAGAGAGTTTTCAAATAACCTGTGCGTCCCTCCATGTATAATAACCGAAGTCTGGCGGAAATGGAGGATTGCCGGGTTTGAACGTCCTGCTCAACTTCCCCAATCTTTGTGCTCAGATTCGCCAATTCCTCGTCTGTTACTTTGATCTGGTCATTAATGCGATTGCGTTCTTTCTTTTGCTCATAGAGCTGGCGATCCAATTTATCAATTGTTTTCAAAACCGACCCATGCTTCTTCTCGATCCGTTTGGTTTCTTTTTGAGTTTCGGCAATTTCCTGGTTGAGCTTTTCCAACCGCAGACGCTCCTGACTGATTTCATCTTTGATGGTGGATGGGTCAGCGCTCCAACCGGCTTGGACAAAGATGAGGAGCAGTCCGATTGGGAGCACTCCTGTGTGGAAAAATAGGTTAACTCGCGTCATAGACGAAATCGCAACGAGCCATAAATGGTAGTCAGTGTTCCCAGGCACCCCAAGAGGATGCCTCCTGCTATCAAAATGAGTGATAGGGGTAGGGGGAAAAACTCTAATGCGGAGGAAAATCCCCCGAACACGCTCATGCCTTGGGTTTTATGCGTGAAAAGTTCAAATCCCCCACGTAAGAATCCTAAGGCCATACCGCCCCCGGCAGCCCCTAGGATGGCTCCCTCAATGAGATACGGAATGCTAATAAAGAGACTCGTCGCCCCGATTAACCGTAAAATTTCTATTTCCTGCTGTCTGGTATGAAATGCCAGTTGCACGGTAACCGCAATGATGGTGACGGAGGCTAGGGCCAAAATGCTCCCAACGACTAATGCGCCGAACTCCATATAGGCGATGATAAGGGTGAGGCGCTCGATCCAATCTCGATTATACCGAACCCGATCAATATCGGGATGATGTTTGAGACGGTTGACCAGGTTGGCAATCATATCGGTGGTTGGAGTCTTAGCGGCCATGGTCAATACCAATGATGCGGGAAACGGGCTTTCGCCAAGACCGTCCAGGAGATAGACTTCCTCGGGAAATTGTTCTTTAAATTCGGTTAACGCGTCTTCCTTCGAAATAAAGGTGAGGGAGTCCACCGCTGGATCGGCCTTAAGGCCCTGTTGTAAATCACGAAGTTTGCCGGATTCAATGCCATCCTTGGGATATACGATGATTTGAATAGTGTGTTGAACCTGACCCAATAGATTATGCACGTTATGATAAAGAAGGAGAAAGATACCAAAGCTGGTCAGGGTGAACGCGGTGATGAGAATACCAATCAGCGTACTGGTCTGATGCGTACGGAGGCTGGTATAGGCTTCACGGATAAAATACCAGAGCCGTTTCACGTATACGCTCCTTGATCAGACACGAGATGTCCGCAATCCAGCCTGAGGATTCTTCCATTCAATTGCTCAACAACTTGTCGATTGTGGGTTGCCATCATGACGGTTGTTCCCCGGGTATTGATGGCTTTAAATAATGCCGCAATTTCGGTAGTCAGTTGGGGGTCTAAATTTCCCGTTGGTTCGTCGGCTAAAAGGATGATGGGACTGTTCACAATCGCTCTGGCGATACACACACGTTGCTGCTCTCCAGCGGACAACACAGAGGCAATAGTGCTGAGTTTATGGTCCATGCCAACTGCGCGAAGGGCTTCCAAGACCTTCCGCCGCGATTCGAACGATGACAACCCACGAATAATGAGTGGGAGGGCCACGTTCTCGGAGACCGTCCGCTGCGGGAGCAGTTTGAAGTCCTGAAGTACATACCCCATGGTTCTTCGATGATAGGGGACATCGGATCCTCCGAGTCTGGCGATATTGCGGTTTTGGACGAGGATTTGACCTTCATCAGGGTGTTCTGCCCCAAAAATAAGCTTGAGTAGAGTGGTTTTGCCGGCTCCGCTTGGTCCTGTGAGTAACACACATTCGCCTTTTTCGATTCGTAGGGAAATATCTGAAAGCGCAAGGCAACCATCGTAGTATTTGGTGACGTGAAATAATTGAATCATGCTATCTTATGGCCTGGACCTTTAAATGGCTTATTGTCTAGATAAAACGGAACCATGGTTCCTGGGTGCGAGTACCCAGGAAGAGCTGCCGACTGTTCACCTTCGGACATTGGACCTCATGCAGAGGCCAACCTCTTTAATTTACCATTGCCAGTCGGAGCTGGAAACCTCAAAAGCCTGTTCCAGGTGAGTTAATTTCGGAGAACCCTCGGTGGTTCCCGCGACCAGGATAACATCAAACCGGCAAACTTGGTTGCTGAGGCCCTGTTGAGAAAGGTAATAGGACGCCAATTTTATAATTTGGCGTTTTTTGCGCGCATCGATGGCATAGGGAGCGCCGCCGAATTGATCGGTGCGTCGTCCTTTGACCTCAATAAACACCAGCGTATCATGGTGTTGCGCAATGAGATCCAATTCTCCACCTCCTACCCGCAGATTCCGCTCAAGAATCCGATAGCCCTTTTTCCGGAGCCATTCTTCTGCAAATTCCTCCGCTGATCGCCCAAACTGGTGAGAAGGCGTGGTCATGCGAGCGAGGGGACATTCAGGCAGGCTTGGACAGGTCCGAAGCTTCGTCGATGCCCGGGACAAGGGCCGAACTGCTGTAAACGTCTGAGATGTTCCGGTGTGGGATATCCTTTATGGAGGTGAAATTGATACTGAGGAAACCGTTCGTGATAGGAGATCATCATGCGATCTCGTGCTACTTTGGCCAGAATAGATGCGGCGGCAATAGACCGTGAAAGTTGGTCGCCTTTGATAACCGGTCGTTGAGGGACAGAAACCCTAGGGAGGCGCAAAGCATCAAGAAGGAGATAATCGGGTGGCGTAGCCAGGTAGCTAAGAGCCCGACAACCGGCCAATCGTGTGGCGCCCAGGATGTTGAGTTCGTCAATCTCCTGCTCTGATGCCAGTCCAACGGCCCAATCCAGGGCCCGGGTGGTAATGGCCTCATATAAGACGTCACGTTGCTGTTCAGTCAGGAGTTTGGAGTCGTCGAGAAGGACCGGTGACCACCGACGTGGAAGAATCACGATCGCGGCGACCACCGGCCCGGCCAAAGGACCGCGGCCAGCCTCATCCAGGCCTGCAATGCGCCGGTATCCAAGGGCTCGGGCCGCTTGTTCAAAATAATCTGTCGGGCCCGTACCCATCCATGAGGGAGAGTCGGTGTGCAATGAAAGGTGAGCCCTTTCTCCTGCGTTATTCCGCTACTTCCGTTGGTTCCGATTCACCGGTTTCAGGGACCTCGACTGCCGCCGCAGCATTTTTCACCGTTTTTGGTGTACGCGAAAACTCCCGTTCTGAAATTTTAGCAGCTTTGCCTTTTTTGTCTCGAAGGTAATACAACTTCGCCCGCCGCACTTGACCTTTTCTGATGACTTCGATGCCTGCCAGATTAGGAGAATGAAGGGGGAAAATTCGCTCGACTCCGACTCCAAAGGAAATTTTACGAACGGTAAAATTCTCGCATACCTTACGGCCTTTTCGAGCGATCACGAGTCCTTCAAACACCTGAATGCGTTCTTTGGCCTCTTCCTTCTTTTTCCCGTATTGTCGTTCTTCGACCACGCGCACTTTAACTCTGACGGTGTCACCTATTTCAAAAAACGGCACGGTTCCCTGTGCCAACGATTGCTCTAAACGCTCCAACAGATTCATGAGAGTCTCCCTCCTTCAAGGTCTCGTCGTACGACCGGACGTCGAGGTATAGTTGTGTTCAATCTCTTCCAATAACTCACGATCTTCACTGCTCCAAGTATGATGATTTAACAGATCCGGCCGTTTCAGCAGCGTCTGGCGCAAGGATTCTTTTCGACGCCAACGGCGAATGGCTTCATGGTTGCCGGACATTAAAATGTCGGGAACCGACATGCCTCGAATTTCAACGGGTTTCGTGAAATGAGGATAGTCTAACAGCGATTCCACAAACGACTCTCGTTGAGCAGAATGTGGATCCCCTAATACTCCGGGTATGAGACGCATGGCCGCATCGATCATCACGAGTGCCGCCAATTCACCACCGGTCAGCACATAATCCCCAAGGGAGAATTCTTCAACCCGCAAATGTGTTCGGACCCGTTCGTCAATTCCCTCATAGTGCCCACAAATAAATAACAAAGGGCGAGTATCCTGGCTCAGGTCATTCGCAAGTCCATGGGAAAACCGGATGCCCTGTGGAGAGGGGATGATGATGCGTATTTCATTGAGGTCCGGTGTTATCCGGTCAATGGCTTGAAAAATCGGTTCGGCCTTCATGACCATCCCGCCGCCACCTCCGTACGGCGTATCATCCGCCGTCCGATGTGGATCATGAGTATAGTCTCGAATGTTGTGGACATTGAGTGTGAGCAGGCCCTTATCCTGGGCGCGTTTCATGATACTCTGTGAGCTCACAGAGTGAATCAACTCCGGAAATAATGTCAAAATGTCACAACGCATACGTGGTATCCCACCATTCACGTGAGGTTAACCGCAAAACCTTATGGGGGAGGTCTACCATGGCAATGGTTCGCCGACTGGCAGGGACCAGAATTTCACGATCCTCATTTCGAATCACAAACACATGATGTTGGGGATATTCGAGCACTTCTTCTAATGTTCCTACGGGTTGTCCTTCGGCATCTTCAACCCTGAGCCCGATTAATTCAAACTGATAAAACGTATCAGTGTCCCTGGGAAGGTTCTGGTTCTCTGGAATCTTGATCCAGGCCCCTCGGTACAAGGCAGCGGTTTCCGGTGTCGAAAATGCTGAAAGTCCTAAAATCACCCCCTGGTTGATCTGCCGAACCGAGGTCACCAGGGTTTCAAGAATCCTTCCATCTGGAAGGGCCAGTGTCACCGTCTCTAATCCCTCAAACCGCCCGGGAACATCCGACAGCGATTCAATACGTACCTCCCCATGGACGCCGAAAGGCTTGAGAATCCGGCCAATGGTTACCAAGGAAGACCGGGATGGCTCAGGAGCATCCATAATTTAGCCATGAGTACGGTGGCATTCCAAAATGCAGGATAAACAGGGCAACCCTCTTCCATTACCCTGACATGCCGAGATTATTTGGCTGGGGCTTGTTTGGACTCCCGAAAGGCCTTCAAGATACCGGTTTGTCGTAATAACCCCCTGACCGAATCAGTGGGCTGAGCCCCATTTTGAAGCCAATTCAACACCCGATCTTCTTTAAACGACGCCTTATCGCTTCCCTTGAGGGGGTCATAGGTCCCAATGACCTCAAGGAACCGACCATCCCGCGGCATGCGGGAATCGGCTGCCACTACTCGATAAAATGGCCGTTTATGCCGGCCCACACGTGTAAGTCGCAAATGTACTGCCACTGGCAATCTCCTCTATCGTGAATATGAATGAATGAAAAAGCTCAAGGAGACTTCGTTTTTTACCGGGCATGGATAGCCCGGCGGATCAGCTTCCCGCGCTTTTTTCCTTTTCCCATCCCCATTTGCCCTCCGACCAGGGACTTCATCATGCGTCGGGCATCCAAAAATTGCTTGATGAGCCGGTTGACCTCTGGAACGGATGTTCCGCTACCTTTGGCCACCCTCTTTTTCCGATTCCCATTTAAAATCGTATGATCCCGCCTTTCGCGCGGGGTCATCGAATCGATAATCGCCACGACCCGTTTCATTTCTTTTTCGGGTACCTGAGCATTCCCGCCGCCGCCGGAATCCATCATCGTTTTAATCTTTTGCCCACCCGGGAGCATGTCTAAAATCTGATCGAACGACCCTAACTTATTCACCTGTTTGATTTGATCACGAAAATCTTCCAACGTCAGGGTATTACTCGAAACCTTTTTTTGCAATGCGACCGCTTGTTCCTCCGAAAAGTTCTCCTGGGCTTTCTCAATCAAGGTCAGCACATCACCCATACCGAGAATACGGGAGGCCATCCGGTCTGGATAAAAGGGCTCTAACGCATCCAGCTTTTCCCCGATTCCTAGAAATTTAATGGGTTTGCCTGTCGCCGCACGGATCGAGAGCACCGCTCCGCCACGGGCATCGCCCTCGACCTTCGTTAAAATGACGCCTGTGAGACCGAGGGCCTGGTTGAAACGTTCGGCCACAGCAACCGCTTCCTGGCCGGTCATGGAGTCGGCGATTAGCAAAACCTCCTGTGGCTTAACCCCCGTTTGGATATCGACTAATTCCTGCATCAATTCTTCATCGATTTGCAGTCGACCGCCGGTATCTAAGAGCACCACATCGTAGCCGTGATCACGCCCGCGAGTGACTCCATCCCGACAGGTTTGAACGGCCTGGGCGCCAGGTTGCCCCTCGTTCGTCCCACGATGGACCGTAATATCAAGGTCAGTTCCGAGTGAGGTCAGCTGATCTCCTGCGGCAGGGCGACGGGGATCGGCTGCGACCAACAGGACCCGCTTGCCTTCAGTTTTAAAATAATGAGCGAGTTTCCCGGTGGTGGTGGTCTTGCCTGAGCCTTGCAATCCGACCATCATGATGACGGTAGGGGGTTGAGAAGAGAGATGAAGGGCGCTTTGTTCATGGCCGAGAAGGTCCCGCAGCTCCTCCCAGACAACTTTCACCACTTGATGGGCGGGTGTGAGACTTTTCAGAACTTCCTGCCCGACGGCCTTTATACGAACCTTTTCAATGAAGTCTTTAACTATTTTGAAGTTGACGTCGGCTTCCAACAGCGCCAGGCGCACCTCTTTCAAGGCATCGGTAATATTCTCTTCAGTCAGAACGGCCTGGCCGCGTAACTGCTTGAAAACTTTTTCGATTTTCTCTGTCAGCGTGGTAAACATGGTAACGGGTCCAATGGAGAAAACACCATTTTAAGCAAACCCAAGACAATAGGGAAGAAACCTATCTTCTGTCAAGAAAAATGAGGTCTGGGAAATATAGTCATTGCCGGGTTTCGACCGGCAGCCGAGGTCCTTTTGTTTCGGCAAAAGGACCCAAAACCAATGACGCCCCGTCCGGCCTTATCCGATGAGACGAACGCAGCTCTCGGGAGGGCGGGCCAACTCGCTGTGCTCAAACAGGGCCCGCCCGTTGATGGGAGCGTTCGCCTCTGGGGCCGGGCGGCAGGCGTCGGACAAGGGGAGCAAGAGAGACGACAGGGAATTCCATATGACAAGGTAACCAATATTGACTTGACTCAAAGACAGGAATGCTTGGGAGATTATTTGGAAGCACTATGAATGTTGTCGGCGGGTAATCGACCATAGACAGCACATGTTGGCGGGCGGTGCCCGCCCTACCATTTAGAGGTTTACTCCTGTAGAGACGACTCGGTGAGGCGTCTTGGAGTATTTTAGAATTCAGGAGGAAGCCCGGATTGCAGGCTCACCGGGGCAAAGCTTTCGGCTAGGGGAGCGGCGTATTGGTCGTCGGTCCCGGCGGATTTAATGCCCCATTCCTTAGGTTTCACAAATTGTGTTCGATCCACCAGCACCGCATCGTCGGTAGTTCCCGGCAACAGCTTGGCCGTTTTCACCGCAAAGGCTACATAGCGGTCGCCAGAGACGGTCAGTTCATTGCCCGCAGTCTTTTTATAAGCCACGCTTCCCTCAACCTCCACCGGTAGGTTCGCGGCGGCTCCCACTTTGAGAGAAGGCGCCACGTCTTGGCCCTCCTCGGCCACGACCGTAAGCGACTTGGCCCGAAACACTTCATACGCCACATAAGTGGTGAGGCCCCGCTTGGCCCATTCCCGCACTTTGGTGCGAAACAGTTGGGAATCTCTTCGCGTCAAAAATTTCTCCAGACTGGCCACCTTCATCTTGCGGACCTTGGCATCAGGCATGTCAATCTTCACGGTGTCGGTCAGGCCCACATTCACTCCGGGAGAAAGCCGGAACACACTCACCAGAAATTCCAGTGCGGTCTTGGCGGAGAGAGTTGTCTGGCTATTGAAGCGGCGCAATACCGCATCTACCTCGTCCTTGGCCGAGCCGCCGAAGGTGCCGTAATCATGGTCGGGATCGGCCTCGCGGTCGACATAGTCCATGATATGATCGCCCAGAAAGGCTTCCTTCCCGCGGGTGAGAATAAGCGTGCCGGGTTGCACGTCGGTCCTGAGAACAGCCAAACGCGTCAAGCCTGATTGTGCAAAGTAGCGGTTGATCTCATCTTCCGGATCGCAGGAAAGCAAGCTAAAGGATACCACTATCAGCAACCCACCAAGAAGAAAATTCAGACGGAACCCTCTGGATTGAGATGAAGACGGAAACATCGTGAACGACATACGCACTCCTTCTGAATTAAGGGGATGTTTTTGCGGAAGATTGCGCTTCAATGGATTGCAGGGCCTGTTGCAGTTTGCGAATAACCGCATCTTCGTCAGAGGCCTGACCGCTGGTTTTCAGGAATTCCTGATAATTTCCGAACACGATGGCTACATTGGGATGGTCCGGTCCGAGTGTCCTTAAAAAAATCCAATAACTACTTTGGTAGAGGGGCTCGGCCTCGGCGTACTTCCCTTGGGCCTGATACAGCTCGGCCAGATTGTTGAGGTCGCTGGCGACATTCGGATGAGTGGGCCCAAGGGCGGCTTCATCAATCCGAAGGGTGCGCTGGTAGAGGGGCTCGGCCTCGGCGTACTTTCCTTGCGCCTGATAGAGGGCCGCCAAATTGTTGAGGTTCAAGGCTACGTGGGGATGGTCCGCCCCCAGGGCCTGTTCGTTAATGCGGAGGGCATTCTGGAGGAGGGGCTCCGCCTGGGCGTACTTCCCTTGGGCCTGATAGAGGCCCGCCAGGTTGTTGAGGCGAATCGCCACCGAAGGATGATTCGGCCCCAAGGCGGCTTCATTAATCTGGAGGGCGCGCTGGTAGAGGGGCTCCGCCTCGGCGTACTTCCCTTGGGTTTTATACAAGAGCGCCAGGTTGTTGAGGTCGCTGGCGACATCCGGATGAGTGGGCCCAAGGGCGGCTTCATTAATCCGAAGGGCGCGCTGGTAGAGGGGCTCCGCCTCGGCGTACTTCCCTTGGGTGCGATACAGCTCCGCCAGGTTGTTGAGGCTTTGAGCCACATCGGGATGATTCGGTCCAAGCGTCGCTTCTCGAATCCGGAGGGCGCGCTGGTAGAGGGGCTCCGCCTCGGCGTACTTCCCTTGGGTTTTATACAAGAGCGCCAGGTTGTTGAGGTTCAAGGCTACGTGGGGATGGTCCGCCCCCAGGGCCTGTTCGTTAATGCGGAGGGCATTCTGGAGGAGGGGCTCCGCCTGGGCGTACTTCCCTTGGGTTCGATACAGCTCCGCCAGGTTGTTGAGGCTGACTGCGAGATCGGGGTGGTGGGGATCAAGATTTTTTTCTCGTAGTTGGAGGGCTTGGATGAAATAGGACTCCGTTTCGGAGTATTTCCCGGCCCGTAAGCCACCCAGTCCTATTTCATTGATGATGTCTGGGGCCGTCGGCGAATGAATGTCGGCGCTTTTCTGATACCACGTGAAGGCCTCGGTAAATTTTCCGTCATAGGTTTCCATGCGAGCGCGTGCGAGATACAAGTCGTAGCGTTTGTCCCGTTCCGCTTGCTTGGCGGCCTCCGCTTTCTGTTGTTGTGTGAGCGCTTCTTGTCGGCTGTTTTCTTCGGCCTGTTCTTTTTTCTGTGACTGTTCCTGGGCTTTGGCAAAGAGGACGCGGGCATCCTTCATGCGATTGTCCGCAGTGGCGTGGAGGAACTGAGCGTAAAAATCTTCGGGTGCCGGGTCCAACCCCTTGGCCAGGGCTTCGGCTTCTTTGGGCAACTCGGGTTTCTCTTTGGGGTTGGGTCCCAGCGTTTGGAGGTGAGCAGCCAGAATGGCATTCATCTCTTTGGTGGTGAGATTGGCCCGGTAGCTGCTGCGCCAGACACGGACCTGCTCCCGTTGATAGGCCAGGAAGCCCTCGGAATGATTGGTGAGCATGTTGGGGGTCATGGGTTGCGAGAGGGCCTTGCGGTCATACAGGGCTCGTAATTGGCGGATGGTGTATTGTTTGAGTTCTTCCCACCGGAGGATGCCGTCCCCGTCCCCGTCGGCTTGCGCCCAGTCGGCTCCCATACCTTGGAGCAAGGCATAGGTGAAGGCGCTCATCTTGGGATACGCGGGATAGTCCAGGCTGAAGGATTCCTGAATGCCGCCACTGGAGGTAAGAATGGTCGTGTGTGGGCCCAGGTCCCCCAGGGTCAAACCTTGGGACACTGTGCCCGTGCCGCTGTAGCAGGCATCCAGGATCAGAACCAGGTTGCCTTCAAACCCTTTCCCCGTGGTGGTGTGGCGCGCTTGCACGATCAGGTCTGAAAATTTCACGCCCTGTCCGTCTCCCACTTTCACTTGTCCTGCGGTCTGCAGCCACAAGTCTTTGGGGCCCACCGCGCCATGCCCCGTGTAATAGACCACAAGCGAGGCCTCTTCTTCTTTCCGGCGGGCTTCATCGATGACGGCCATGATGGCGCTGGCCGTGGCCTGAGGACCGGTCAGGATGGGGTGCGCGGGATCCAGGGGCTGGTACCCCAGTGTGGTAAGGCTGTCCACAATGCGACTGCCGTCCACCTGAGCAAAGGTCAGGTCGGTCTCGGGCACATCGGTTTGATTGACGGCAATCACCAGAAAGTATTTTTTGTGTTTACTCCAATAGCGAAGCGGGCCGTCGGCGTCTTCGGGCGGGAGCGTGCTGAGTTTGACCAACGGATCGGAAAGCGTCGAACCGAGTGCGGCGTGGCCGGTGGTTGTGGAGAAACTGATTGAGAAACACCCAAGAATCACAACGAGGACTGTGACGGTGGACAGAGCCTTCCGGAGTTTCCGGGGAAGGATGAACGATGGGTTGAGCAGGGTTCTTTTCATATGGCCCAGGCATCCTCACAGGGCCACTATTACGAAAGTGAGCAATAATTGCAAACACTGCCTCAGTGTTCCCTTAGGATAGCTTGGGATAAACATTCTGGGGGACATCCGCTTTTGGCGAAGTCCAGCCATTTTAAGGAGCTGAAGAAAATACGGGAGAGGCTTGGGAGTCCTGGGCCTTTTGCAGTTTGCGAGTAACTGCATCTTTGTCAGAGGCCTGTCCGCTGGTTTTCAGGAGATCCTGGTAATTTTCGAACACCGTGGCTACATTGGGATGGTCCGATCCGAGTGTCCTTAAAAAAATCCAATAACTTCTTTGGTAGAGAAGCTCGGCCTCGTCGTACTTCCCTTGGATGCGATACAGTTCTGCCAGGTTGTTGAGGCGAATCGCCACCGAAGGATGGTCCGGTCCCAGGGCGGTTTCCGTAATCCGGAGGGCGCGCTGATAGAGGGGCTCGGCCTCGGCGTACTTCCCTTGGGTGCGATACAGTTCTGCCAGGTTGTTGAGGCTGATCCCGAGATGGGGGTGATTGATGTTGAGGGCAGCTTCATTAATCCGGAGGGCGCGCTGATAGAGGGGCTCGGCCTCGGCGTACTTCCCTTGGGCCTGATAGAGGCCCGCCAGGTTGTTGAGGCTTTGAGCCACATCGGGATGATTCGGTCCAAGCGTCGCTTCTCGAATCCGGAGGGCGCGCTGGTAGAGGGGCTCCGCCTGGGCGTACTTCCCTTGGGTTTTATACAAGAGCGCCAGGTTGTTGAGGTTCAAAGCTACGTCGGGATGGTCCGTCCCCAGGGCCTGTTCGTTAATGCGGAGGGCGCGCTGGTAGAGGGGCTCCGCCTGGGCGTACTTCCCTTGGGTGCGATACAGCTCCGCCAGGTTGTTGAGGCTGACTGCGAGATCGGGATGATTCGGTCCAAGCGTCGCTTCTCGAATCCGGAGGGCATTCTGGAGGAGGGGCTCCGCCTGGGCGTACTTCCCTTGGGTGCGATACAGCTCCGCCAGGTTGTTGAGGCTGACTGCGAGATCGGGATGATTCGGTCCAAGCGTCGCTTCTCGAATCCGGAGGGCATTCTGGAGGAGGGGCTCGGCCTCGGCGTACTTCCCTTGGGCCTGATACAGGCCCGCCAGGTTGTTGAGGCTCATTCCAATGTCCGGATGTTTTGGATCCAGATCTTGTTCACGTTGTTGTAGGGCTTGTTGTAGATAGGGTTCCGCTTGGGGATATTTTCCGGCCCGAAGGCCCGCCAGCCCGATTTCGTTGATGAGGTCCGGGGCTTCCGGCGGCCTAAGGTCGGCGGTTTTTTGATACCAGGTGAAGGCCTCCGTGAATTTGCCGTCGTAGGTTTCCATGCGTGCCCTGTCCAGATACAGGTCGTAGCGTTTGTCCCGTTCGATTTGCTTGGCGGCTTCCGCTTCCTGTTGTTGTTTGAGCGCTTCTTGTCGGCTGTTTTCTTCGACCTGTTCTTGTTGCTGTGACTGTTCCTCGGCTTTGGCAAAGAGGACCCGGGCATCCTTCATGCGTTTGTCTGCAGTGGCTTGAAGGAACTGAGCATAAAAATCTTGAGGGTCCGGGTCCAGCCCTTTGGCCAGGGCTTTGGCTGCTTGGGGCAACTCGGGTTTTTCTTTGGGATTGGCCCCCAATGTTTGGAGATTAGCCCCTAGGGCTTTACTGACTTCTTTCGTTTGCAGGGCGGTGCGGTAGGGGCTTGTCCTAACCCTAACTTGGTCTCGCCGATAGGCCAACATGTCGGTTTTTTGGTTGCCTACCCAGGAGGGATCCATGTGCCCATCTATCAATTTTTTCTCAGACCATGAGCGAAGTTGGTTGCTGACATAAATGCGCATTTCCTCAAAACGAAGAATTCCGTCGTGATCGTGATCGGCCTTGACCCAATCTGATCCCATCCCTTGCAAAATGGCATAGGTAAATGCACTCATCCGAGGAAGGGGGGGGTTGAGAGGGAGGGAGGTTTGATTTTGCGAACTCGATGTAAAAATGGTGGTCTCTTTACCTAATTCTTCCAGGGTGAGACCCTTGGAAAGGGTTCCGGCTCCACTCGAGCAAGCGTCAATGATGACATAGAGCTGCCCTTCAAATGCCGATTCGCCGTCCTTTTGTCGTATCTGGTGGATGAGTTGGGAAAGAGGGATCCCTTGTCCCTCTTTATATGCGGCCTGTCCAAAGGTTTGCAGCCAAAGATCCCTCCCGCCTCTGATTCCGTGCCCAGTAAAATACACTAATATAATGTCTTCCTGGTCTACGGGCTGGGCATGAGCCTTTGTTAAGGCCTCAAGGATATAGCTGCCCGTGGCTTTTTCTCCTGACAGAATAGGGTGCTGAGGATCTAAAGGTTGGTACCCTTGGGCCGTCAGCGTTTGTTGAATCTCCTTCGCATCGACAAGCGTGAAGGGCAGATCTATATTGGGAGATTTTTCTTTGTCAGTTGTTCCTTTCGATTCAGATTTCTTTGTTTTCTCAACGGCCACAATGAGAAAGAATTTCTGCTTTTTGTGCCAATATTGGTAAGCGCCGTCCTTCTCTTCAGTAAGAAGCGTGCCGAGTTTGATAAGCGGTTCCGGCAGAGTCGGATCGAGCGCGGCGTAGCCAGTGGTTGTGGAGAAACTGATTGAGAAATAACCAAGAATCACAAAGAGGGCTGTGACGGTGGACAGGGTATTCCGGGGTTTCCGGGGAAGGTTGAACGATGGGTTGAGCAGGGTTCTTTTCATATGGCCCGGGCTTCCTGATAGGGCCACTATTACGAAAGTGAGCAATAATTGCAAACCTGCTTCAATGTTCCCTTAGAATAGCTTGGGAAAAATTCTGAGGGACATTGGGTTGGGTAAGCCCAGCTTCCTAAGGAGCTGGAGAAGATACGGGAGATGCTTGGGAGTCCTGGGCCTGTTGCAGTTTGCGAATAACCGTTTCCTTGTCATATGGCTGTCCGCTGGTTTTCAGGAGATCCTGGTAATTTTCGAACACCGTGGCCACATTTGGATGGTCGGGTCCGAGTCCGTTTGAGGAAATCCAATAACTGCGTTGGTAGAGGGGCTCGGCCTCGTCGTATTTTCTTTGAGCTTTGTACAGTTCCGCCAGGTTGTTGAGGCCAATAGCTACGTCAGGGTGCGTAGATCCCAAGGCGCCTTCAGTGATGTTGAGGGAGCGCTGTGTGAGGGGCCCGGCCAAGGCGTGCTTGCTTTGGGCTGTATAGAGAAGAGCCAGGTTGTTGAGACTCCTGGCGAAATTAGGATGATTGGGTCCAAGAGACACCTCTTCAATTTGGAGGGCCCGCAAGTAGAGGGGTTCGGCTTCGGTATACTTTTCTTGGGTGCGAAATAGTTCCGCCAGGTTGTTGAGGCTAGTGGCGATATTAGGATGATTGAGGCCAAGAGTCACCTCTTCAATTCGGAGGGCCCGTAGGTGTAGGGATTCGGCTTCGGTGTATTTTTCTTGGGCACGATAAACTTCCGCCAGGTTATTGAGATCCCGTGCCACATCGGGATGATTCGGTCCCAAGGCCGCTTCATCAATCTGGATGGCCCGCTGATAGAGGGCCTCGGCCTCGGCGTACTTCCCTTGGGTGTAATACAGGGCCGCCATGTTGTTAAGGGTGACTGCAACTTGGGGATGGTCGGCTCCGAGGGCCGTTTCCGCAATCTGGAAGGCTCGCTGATAGAGGGGCTCGGCGTCGGTGTACCTGCTTTGCGTACGATACAGCTCCGCCAGATTGTTAAGGTTCAAGGCCACTTGTGGATGATTCGCTCCTAGCACCAGTTTGTTAATGTGGAGGGCACGCTGGTAGAGGAGTTCGGCGTCGGCGTGCTTCCCTTGCGTCCGATACAATTCCGCTAGGTTATTGAGATCCCGTGCCACATCGGGATGATTCGGTCCCAAGGCCGCTTCGTCAATCCGGAGGGCGCGCTGATAGAGGGGCTCGGCTTCGGCATACTTCCCTTGGGTGTAATACAGGACCGCCATATTGTTAAGGGTGACTGCAACTTGGGGATGGTCGGCTCCGAGGGCTGTTTCCGAAATCCTGAGGGCGTTCTGCAAGAGGGGCTCGGCGTCAGTGTACCTGCCTTGCGTGCGATACAGTTCCGCCAGGTTGTTGAGGCTGCCAGCCAAATCGGGATGCGTTGGATCTAAGTCTTGTTCGCGAAGCTGAAGGGCTTGGAGAAGGTGAGGCTCCGCCTCGGCGTATTTTCCTGCCCGGACGCCGGCTAGGCCTATTTCGTTGAGGAGTTCAGGGGCCGTCGGCGAACGAATAACGGACGCTTTCTGATACCAGGTGAAGGCCTCAGTAAATTTTCCGGCATAGATTTCCATGCGGGCGCGTGAGATATAGAGTACATGCCGCTTATTTCGTTCATGGTTTTCAGTTTTTTGAATGTGTTCCTCGGCTTCGGCGAAGAATTTTCTGGCTTGTGCCATGTTCCCCTCTGCCGTTGCTTGCAGGCCTTTGAGGTAGAAGTCACCGGGTTCTGGTGCTAACCCTCTTGCAAGTATTTTGGCCTTTTTGGGCAAAGCGGGTATTTTTTGGGGATTGCCTTCGAGGGATTGCAGGGGAGCCGCTTCGGCTTTGATGACTTCTTCTGTTTGCAGGGCTTTGCGATATGGGGTGTTCCACGCTCGAACCTGGTCTCTTCGATAAGCCAGAAATTTTTCCTGGTTCGGGTTAAATAATTCCGGCTCCATGAAGGCTTCAATTTTGCCTTCCTTCCACAGTTGCTTTAATAGATTTTTTGCAAAGATATGTATTTCCGGGTAACGCAGCATGCCATCGCCGTCCCAATCCGCTTCCGCCCATTGGGGACCTATGGCTTGCAAGAAGCTATAGGTAAAGGCGCTCATGTGCGGGAGATCCGGTCCCTGCAAGGGATAGGAAACTTGCTTTTTGGTACTGGCTGAAAAAATTGTCGTCTTGCGTCCCATTTCGCCCAAGGTCAGTGATTGGGAGAGAACCCCCTGACCGCTAAAGCATGTATCTATGATGATGACCAATTCCCCTTCAAAGGCAGGCTTGCCTTCTTTGAAGCGGGTTCGGGTGACGAGTTCCGCGAGGGCGATCCCTTGCCCTTCCCCCAGTTCCTCCTGACCAAAGGTTTGCAGCCAGAGATCTTTGGTGCCGACCGAGCCATGGCCGGTGAAATAGATGACGATGATATCGTTATCATATTTTTCTTGGTAACTCGTTTTGACAGATTTAATGATTGCGCTCCGCGTGGCCTCTTGCCCGGTCAAAATCGGATGGTCAGGGTCGAGAGGTTGATAGCCGAGTCCGGTGAGCGCGTCGGCGATTTCGGTCGCGTCGGCTTGGGTAAAGGGTAAGTCCGAGTTCGGGAGGCCGGTTTCATTAACGGCGACCACGAGGAAATATTTCTGCCGGTCTTTCCAGGATTGAAACGGTCCGTCTTCCTCTTCAGTCTTTAGCGAGCCTTGATTGACCAGAGGCTCGGGATAGGATTTCTCAAAAGATGTCTGAACGCATCCGGTGTGTATTCCTAAACAGTTTAAGGCAATTATCCCTGCACACATAAGCCGGGTGGAATAATTGGAATTTGCTTGTGTGGGTGGTAGATAAATCCCAGGATGGTGACCGGCCAACGATTGGTTTTGAAGGGTTGATTGGTAATAAAACTGCATCACCTAAAAACCATCGCAAAACCATGAATTGATTGCAAGCACTTCTCACGGGTGTTTTGGGGGTCCCTTGGGGATGAGTCGTTATGATAGAGTGAAAGTGTTTTTTGTGTTGTCTGCAGGCGGTGACTTTCTTTTCCCTACAATCTTATAAATTTTTATGACCAAAACTTTAAAAATATTCTTGTTCGTGCTGTTCGGCTTGATGGTTTTGTACACGGTGGTTGGGTTTTTGGTGATTCCCTGGGCGATTACCACGAAGGTTCCTCCCAGGCTTTCGGAGCAATTGGGTCGGCCGGTGACTATGCAGGAAGCCGGGTTCAATCCATTTTTGTTTACACTACAGATAAACGGGTTTGGTGTTCAGGAATCGGATGGCTCACCTATGGTGGGGTTTGAGGAACTGTTCATTAATTTCGATCCTGCCGCTTCGCTGGTGAACCGAGCCTACACGTTTGCGGAAATTCGGGTGGAGCTGCCGTATGGATTGGCATGGGTTCGCGCCGACGGGTCCTTGAATCTGGCGGCATTAGGCCTTTCCTCCGAATCTCAGGATGTCCCTCCCGAGGCTCGATCTGAGGAAAACTCATCATCAGAATCCGCAGAATTGCCGGCGATTCTAATCGAACAACTTTCCATTCAACAGGGAATGTTGGAATTTCGGGATTCTTCCCGCCCGACTCCATTTGTGGCGCATTTCGTGCCAATCAATCTCACGCTGGAACAGTTTAGTACCCAAAAAGGTCAGGCCAATTCCTATGTGCTCTCAGCTGAACGCGGTGCAGGTGAGAAAATTACCTGGGAAGGGACGGTCACTCTGGAACCCTTTCAGTCCGAAGGGCGCTTGGTTTTTGAAGATTACCAATTGCCCGGACTATGGACCTATGCTCAGGATCTGGTTCGATTTGAGATTCCTCAAGGACAGATAACGATGAAAGGACATTATCGATTGTCTACGACCGATCAGGGGGTGGATGTCGTGGTCGATGGAGGGACCCTGACGATTCATGATTTACAGATTCAGGAGAAAGGGACCCTCTCCCCCGTGATCACGATTCCCCTTTTTGAAGTCAACGGCGTCTCGGTTGATGTGGCCAAGCAGGACGTTCGAATTCCTTCGATACAGTCTCGTGACGCTCAATTTACCGGGTGGGTCGGGAAGGATGGTGTGGTCAATTATCAGACGTTGTTTTCACCTGTGGCATTAGAAAATCAGACAGTTCCTGAACCGGAATCTTCCCCGGCCAATCCGTGGAATATGGTCATTGAGGATCTTGCCTTGGATAACTTCACGATTGATTTCGAGGACCGCCAGCCTGAAGATCCTGTCAAACTGCTATTGGACACCATTCATTTTCACACCTCGGACGTGTCATTGGATTTGGATCGCTCTCTTCCTCTCGATCTCTCGTTTCAGTTCAATCAAACCGGACAGGCTAATTTGCAAGGGGTGTTGAAGATAGATCCCCTGTCCATTGAACTTGACCTGTCATTAAAGAACATTGCCCTTCAGCCGTTTCAACCGTACATAGCTCCCTTTGTTCAATTTGATATCGAGGATGGCGCGCTCTCGCTGCAAGGAAGCACACACTATCAGGCGGAAACGACGACTCAACCAATGGGGACCTTTAAAGGAGGAATGGGGATATCCCATTTGGCCCTTGGTGATCCCATGCAGGACACCTCTTTTTTGACATGGGAGGGGTTTGAGCTGAAGGCTTTGGATCTTCAGATTGAACCAACCATAGTAAATCTTCAAAAAATCGACCTGATTAACCCCGCACTCGCCTTGTTGATTGATGAGGAAGGAAGGTTGAATCTTAAACGATTGTTTTCACCGCCTGGATCCGTATCTCAAGAAGAAACGGCATCAGACGAAACGCTATTAGAGGCCGAATCTCCCGGATCGTCTCCGACTCCGGTCAAAATCGAGTCGGTGTCTCTCACCAATCTTCTGGCTCGTTTCACCGATCAATCGGTCTCTCCGAATGTCGTTACAAAAATTGATGGTTTGAGCGGTACGATTAAGGACCTCTCTTCGGATCAATTAGCCAAAGCTGATGTGGCGTTACAAGGGACGGTAGATAAATACGCCCCATTCAAGATTGCCGGGCAAATTAATCCTTTGAGTGAAGATGCCTATACGGATGTGACCCTCACGTTCAACAATCTTGATCTCCCCACCGTCTCTCCTTATTCGGCCCATTATGTCGGGTATCCCATCACGAAGGGGAAGCTGTCGTTGGATCTTGAGTATAAAGTTTCTGAAAAGACTCTCGTTGGTGAAAATAAGGTGTTGATTGACCAGTTGAGCCTGGGTGAGAAAATCGAAAGTCCGGATGCGACGTCGTTGCCGATTCCTCTTGCCGTGGCTTTACTGAAAGACCGCAAAGGACAGATCGATATTGATTTGCCGGTTCGCGGGAATTTGGACGATCCGGATTTTAGTTATGGAGGGGTGATCTGGAATGCCGTGGGAAATCTTCTGACGAAAGTTGCGACATCTCCTTTTGCCATGGTCGGAGGATTGGTGGGTGGCAGCGGTGATGATCTGCAATATGTGGCCTTTCCTGCGGGTAAGGCCCAGTTGTCTCCTCCTGAACAAGAAAAGCTGCATACGCTTGGTCAAGCGCTGGGCGATCGTCCTGCCTTGCGACTGGATATCGCCGGGGCTGCCGATCCCCAGGTCGATCGCCCGGGTTTGGCCGTGGAGGAATTGCGGAAACAACTGCAACAGCGAAAATTCGTCCAGGGCTCCTCTTCCGCGAGGGAGGGGATATCTTTAGATCAGATTGAACTAAGTCCGGAGGAGGAAGGGCGCTTGCTCGCAGAAGTGTATGCCGAGCAATTTGGAGTGCAACCCAATACTCTGGCTTCTCCTTCGGGAGGGAAAGCTCCGGACAATCCTTCACCTGAGCAGATGAAATCCAAATTGCTTGAATCGATCAAGGTGGAGGATGAGCAGCTTCGTCTCCTGGCTCAGCAACGTGCTCAAGGCATTCGAGAATTTCTCCTCCAGGAAGGAAAGGTATCCGGTGACCGAGTATTCCTCCTCGAACCAAACCTAAGTCCCGTCACGGAAGAGCAAACCGTCCGGACTCCTTTGGCCTTATCCGCGAATTGAGTCCCTTTCCAAAGATCTCCATGGTCGTGGTGTTAATCGTGTGTTTTCTGATTTAAGGTGAATCCGCTTTCCTGGCATATGCTCACTTTTCCGCATGTGTCTCAGATTGTAGGTCTCCTCCTGGTGCTCTTCGTTGCCTTGTGGCTTGTACATTTGCGAGTGGGCCATGCCTCCTTCGCCGATGTAGGATTTTGTTTGGGATTTGGCCTTGTCGTTATTGTTTGTGGAATAGAGGGCGAGGGCAGCCCTTGGCGACGGGTTCTTATTGGGGCGATGGGCAGTGCGTATGCCTGCCGGTTGGGCTGGCACCTGTGGAAGAATCGCATTTGGGGAAAGTCGGAGGACCCCCGGTATAAAACCCTTCGGGCAGTGTTAGGCAAATGGGAAGCGGTCGGAATCTTCGGGTACTTCATGCTGCAAGTTCCTGTTTGTCTGTTCTTTGGATTTCTCCTGTGCTGGATTATGGGCCATTCTGAATCGGCGGTAAGAGGCTGGGATCTTCTGGGCCTCGGGATCTTTTTGGTAGCCTTCTTTGGAGAGGCTCTTGCGGATATTCAACTTGAACGATTCCGATCCGATCCGACTAGCCAGGGCAAGGTCTTACAGACGGGGTTGTGGCGGTATTCCCGTCATCCTAATTATTTTTTTGAAATCCTACAGTGGTGTGCCTATATTCCGTTGGCAGTTGGATTGCCGGGGGCATGGTTGGCGATCGTGTGGCCTTTACTCATGATGTCGTCGCTCTTATGGGTGACGGGAGTGCCCCTGGCCGAGGCTCAGGCTATGAACAGCCGAGGGGAAGCCTATCGCATTTATCAACGCACCACCAATAAATTGTTTCCCTGGCTGCCTCAACGGCACAGCTCATAAAGTCATAAAGAGGAGGAGAACTATGTTGCGGAATTCTCAAGCCGCCTTCAGCCATCATTGGAGAAATCCAAGCGGACTCTTACTTTTAGCCGGCCTTCTGGTGTTGTTGAGCCTGGTGAATGGTTGTGCATTTGTCCGGGGAGAAGTGGGTGAGCCTTTTCCGGAGGATCGGATTGAGACGATTGAGAAAGGCATAACAAATCGCCAGGAAGTGGCCCAACAATTTGGGGCCCCCGATGAGATTGTCCAGGCAAACGGCTATGAGATCTTTCACTACCGCCGATTTGACAGCAAGTTGGGATGGTTGTTGTTTCTGTCCCGTCTTAATATTGGCAGTGATCATCTCTGGGTATTTTTTAATTCCCAAGGGTTAGTGGATGACGTGGTGTTTGGCAATCGGACCAGGAATGTGGAATTCCAAATCTGGCCGTTTGGGGAGTAGGGCAAGATGGTCTTGGTCTTTAGAAAAACCGGTATCCTTGGCCTCCTGTTGGTTCTTTTCCTGGCCGGCTGTGACTTTCGTCGCGTGGTGGTCAATGATCCATTCGTTGCCGACTCTCTCGAAGAGTTGGTGCCAGGGAAAAGCACGATTCAGGATGTGGCCAGCAAATTAGGCGCTCCTGATGAGATTGAGGAAGGGGCCGGCGGGATGGTCTTTCGTTACCGATATGGAGATAGCAAGACGATGCGGATAAATTTCGGATGGATTCTTCGTGTATTGTTGCCCGTCTCTCCATCCATGAATCTGGGAAGAGGTGAAGGGGTCACCTATATTTTACATGTGGCGTTGCGACCGGATTTAACCTTTGATCATTCAGTCATTCAGCCCCCACCCGATTCCCCCCATTTCTGGTTTTGGCCGTTTTAACTGCCTTAAAGTGCATGGTAACTATTAGGGAATGTTTCAACTTCATTTGAAAATAAGTGGATGTAGTCGTCCAGGCTTGTCTCAACTCCATCTTTGCCGGCTCAACAAGGTCCTATTGCCTGGTGAGGGATTGGTGGTTTTCTCCCAAGCGGCGGAGATAGGGAATGAGGAATAAGCCGGGTAGGGCAATTACGGTACACAGAAGAAAAAACCCTTCCCATCCCAACCAGGTGGCCAGGACTCCGGTTGTGGAGCCGGCAAAGACCCGTGGAATGCCCATGAAGCTGGTCAACAGGGCATATTGTGTGGCAGTAAACCGCTTGTTGGTGAGACTGGCCATAAAGGCCACGAACGCGGTTTGTCCTAGTCCACTGGAAATGGTTTCAAAGGCAATGACGGCCGTCAGGGTCGGGAGGTGATTGCCGGTATAGGCCAGAATGACAAATCCCGCCGTTGAAATCATTTGGAGGAAACCCAGAATAAACAGGGATGGCACAATCCCCAGGCGGTAGACCACCAGCCCACCAATCAATCCTCCCGCCATCAAGGCAATCATGCCAAAAACCTTGACGATCATCGCATAGTCGGTTTTTGAGACGCCGAGATCCACCATAAATGGAGAAAGCATTTCTGACGCCATACTATCGCCGACCTTATACAGCAGGATGAACAACAGCATCATGAGAGCGCCCGGACGGGAAAAAAATTCCAGAAACGGACCCGTGATGGCTTCCTGCCATGATGCGGGTGGTGGTGCGGGAATGGTGGGTTCCGGTGCAAACCATGTCGTGAGAATGCCAATAATCATCATGGCGCCCATGATGAAATAGACAGCATTCCAGGAAAGACTCTCCTGATCTGCCAGAAATAAGGCTAACGCTCCAGCGACCAACATTCCTAAGCGATAGCCATAAATAAACATGGAAGATCCAATGCCGAGTTCCTCGTCAGAGAGGGATTCACGGCGATAGGCATCCAGGACGATGTCCTGGCTGGCACTAAAAAACGCCACAAGGACACACAAGACCGCGAGGGTTGATAAATGAATTGCCGGTTGAGTCAACGCGAGTGAGGCGATGGTGATCATCAAAGCTATCTGAGTGCCCAGCATCCATCCTCGTCGTCTTCCCAGAGCAGAAGACACGAGACGGTCCATAACTGGAGCCCAGAGAAATTTGAGCGTGTAGGGGAGGCCGACTAATCCGAAAAATCCAATGGTGGTTAAATCGAGCCCTTCTTCCCGCATCCAGAATTTGAGGGTCGAGCCAATGAGTAGGAGAGGAAGGCCGGAAGAAAAGCCGGTCAAAAGCATGACCAGCATTTTGGGACTGACAAGAAGAACCCAGAAATTTTTGAGCCAATGACCTGGCTCGGTCTGCGTGGTCATACACCAGACCTTATCAAAGAAATGGGCTTAGGTCTTGTTGAAGCCGGAGGTGTAGGGATGCGGATGCAGTCGGGCCAGAGAGGCAGTCAGTTTAAATTTGGATCAACGGGCATATGCGCATACATTGTATAGTGATCTCCGAAGGTTCGGATGACCTCGCCCCATAAGACCTGAGAATCCTCCTCGAAGACGAGGTGAGGTTGGGCAGGCATGGTGAGCCATGACCCGCTTTCCATTTCCGTCTCCAATTGTCCGGGTCCCCAGCCTGAATAGCCCATATAGGCCCGAAACGATTCGTGCTCACCGGGAACTTCAAGAATGCGCTCCAGCGTCTCCATATTCCCGCCGAGATACACGCCGTCAAGCACCGCGTGGGTATCTTCAATTTCCTCATTCAAACGGTACAGGACGAGCAAGCTGTTTTTCTGAACCGGCCCCCCGGAATAGACCCGATGTTCCTGCCCTTCGAGCACTGGAACTTGAGGCAGCACCTCGGCAATATTCATCTCGGTCGGACGATTCACGACCACGCCCAGGGCCCCTTCCGGTCCATGCTCGCAGAGCAGCACGACCGTTTGACGGAAATTGGGATCGCGCAACGCCGGAGTGGCGATAAGGAAAACTCCCTTGCCTAATGGTGTGTCCATAAACCCATCCTAACGTGCCATAGGGAATCCATCAAGAGGGGCAATTCCCGGGAGAAGATCATACATGGTTGAAAGGGTACCATCGGAAAACTGGCTCACTCCCAACTCTCGTCAAACGAGGGTGTACGGTGAATCTCTTCTAACTCCGCCTTAAAAAATTGGAGGAGCCCAAATAAGAAAAGAGCCTCAATCCGAACCCTTTGAAAATTTGATAGGAAATTTTGATTGATTAATGGCGGTAATCTTTAAATTCGCCCGTGGTGTCATCTAATTTCAAAAAAGTCCGCATCTGTGTTTTAAGGGTTTGTCGGGCATTTTCATCCCCTAAATTCAACTGATACTCGTTTATAACCATGGTCTTCGTTCCGCCCGGGCCGGCCCATTCATTCCAGCAGGTTTGACAGACTTTCTGTTTGATTTCTTCTTCCAGTTTCCCCATAAAAAGATTGTCCGTGATCGGGTCCGCGTCTTTATCGCATTTTCGGCAATGAATTTGCGCCATGCTTTTCTCCTTTTGTAATTGTCAGGCCCAAAGTTTATGGGTATTAATATGCAGCAGAATTATAAATCCTAACACAGAAATCTTGGGTGGGAAAAGAAGTACAGAAAGGATTTCAACGTCCTGGTCTTTTTGAGTGCATTTCAGGTATGGATGTCGACCTCACCTTTCGGTTCCTTACAAATTGGAACTTGGAAGACCGTGAGGGGGAAATTGTGGGGCCTATCTCAAGATCGGAAAAGCGACAGCATGTTACTCGCAGGAATCGATATTGGCACCTTGACCTGCCGCTTGTTGGTGGCAGAAGTAAATCCCCCAGGGGAAATGACAGTGGTTGGTGGGGATCGGCAGATCCTACGGCTCGGGGAAGGGGTAGATCAATACAAACGGTTATCACAGGCCGCAATGGATCGCGTTGTGTCCACCCTAAAAGATTGGAAAAAAAAGACCGCGAAGTATCCGCTCGACGGGGTGGTAGTCGTGGCGACCAGCGCCGTGCGTGAATCGGTAAACCGCCAGGACTTTCTCGCCCTTGTCACTCAAGAAACCGGATGGGAAGTGGAGGTCTTAACGGGAGAAGAAGAAGCCCGGCGAACCTTGTTGGGTATTCGTTTTGGCCTTCCACCCGCCATTGCGAATTTTTTGGGATTGGATATTGGCGGCGGCAGTACCGAATGTATCCTGGCTCATTCTGGAATGGCTCCGGCCGTCATTTCGTTGGATCTGGGAGTGGTGCGCTTATTAGAGCGGGTGCTTCGTCTGGATCCACCCACAACCCAGGAGATTTCCCAGGCTGAAGCCTGTATTGATGAGGAATTGGCCAAGGTGTCAAAAGCCTTCGGGACTCTTTCAGGCATACCGCTGGTCGGGACGGCAGGGTCCGTCACCACACTCGCCGCGATGTCTCAAGGATTGCCGAGATATGAGTCGGCACGTGTCCACAATTATGAGTTAACGTTGTCGACCATCAAAGGGCTGGAGCAGGATCTCATCACCAAAACCGGACCGCAGCGTTTGGCCATGCCAGGCCTTGAGCCCGGGCGGGAATATGTCATCGTGGCAGGCACGGTGATTCTACGAAGGATTATGGAAATCTTTCGCTTTGATGCATGCCTGGTGAGCGATTATGGCCTTCGCGAAGGAATCCTGGTGGATAAAGCCAGAAAGTTGAAAATGGTGAAATAAGAAGGGTGGGATGGGTCCTATCGCTGAGTGTACCAGCGGAAACCGCCGGATTCTTTGAAGGCCGGTTGTTGCCCGATACTCATGCCGCCGGGCTTTTCGACCAATAAGACTTTGAAATCCCACAGACCGAACCATGCCGGATCCAGGACGTTATGGTAGTGCAGGCCGGTGAGTTTGGGTAAAAGAGCACCCAGCGCCGTGCCCAATTCTTTTTCGGTATAGGCGCGAACGGAGAAGGGCTTCTCCAACTCACGGCAAAATCGCCGTAGAGTATAGGCCGCTCCGGTGCATAAGACATTAATGTCCCGTTTCATGCCCAGTAATTGTGGCAGGGTGCAATACTGCTCGCGGAAGCCCAGCCATTTGGCGGCATGACGGAGATGACTGAATTGCACTTCATATTCGGTGTGCCCAGGCAATCTGACGGGAGAGGGCCAATCATCTTCGATCCCGAATTCGACCAGGATGGCACGTCCGCCCGGCTTCAGCACGCGCCAGACTTCCTGTAAAAATTGAATGGCGCCGTAATTGAAAATTACTTCGTCGGGAAAGGGGGGCATGAGTGGAAGGCGCATGCGCCGGATAAGGTCCAGGGCTTCCTCATGCAAAGGATTCTCGCCTCGATACGTAAGGAGTTCGTCCCCGGAAAATTGGATTGGCGTCATGTCGGCGAGATTTTCATTGTCGATCAATAGATCAACGGAACGGTCCGCCAGAGGCATTCGTTCCGCATTGGCTTGAATGGCCGATGCCGTCCACCCTGCTTGTCGCGCCAGCGACGTTTGGGATTCCAGAAACGGGCCGGTCAGATCCAGAAAGGTGTACTGGATGTCTTTCCGCTCCTCCGCTGAGAGTTCTCCTGCCAGTTCTTTTGAGACATACCCGAGGCCGGCGCCCACTTCCACAATGCGTTTGGGCTTGGGGGAGAGCCAGCCCATTTGCCGCAGGGTTTTGCCGAGCAGTCGCCCATAGGTCAGCCCGTTCATGGCTTCGCAGGGTTCGCGAAATAAATGAGAGACCGTCGTTTCGATGATTTCAAAATGGCCGTGGGGCCCTTGAATGCCCTGAACGTGAAATTTGGACAGGTGATCTTCGGTTTCAGCTTGGACGTTTTGATGCCACCCTTCCCGCACCTTTTGCAGCAACAAATCCCATTTCGCCTCTGCGCTGTGTCCGCTGGGGGGTTCGGTTCCAAAATAGGCTAACGAAAACCGCGGTTGGGCCCACCGTTCTAAATGCCAGCGACCATTCTGTTGGGTCGGGCTGCAGACCCATTTCCCATACTGATTGAGCAGGGCGCCAATAGTCATACGACCATCCATCGCGCCGAGCAGGGCTGCGCCCAGGCGATTGAGCCGAACCAGGGGTAATTCTTCATCAAGCGGGGCCACCCACCATTCATCCGGTGCATGCTGATAAATCACAATATCGGGCATGCGCCATGCCCGTTGACTGAGGATGTCCCCCTCCAAGACCTGAGGGGTGATTCCTGCCCAGGTATCGGTGGTGGGTTGAGAGGCGGTGGTTTGGGTCATGGGTTTCTATTCGTTATATGGAAGTCCAAACGCCAAAAGAAGTTGCAAGGGTACCCCAATGATCCAAAAGGCCGCAACCATGGATCATTCCGAATTTATGGTTCTTGCCTTACAGCTTGCCGATGTGTATCGGATATCCATCTTGAGGATTGCTAGTAAATAAGCGCAGGCAGGTGAACGCCTCGCAGGTGTGTCCACAACTCGCGTGTCAACGTAATGTTCTGTGTTGCCGGGTTTCGCCCCGGCAGGCGAGGTTTTGCCTGATGCGTCTCGAAGAGCGCGACCTTTGTTGTGGAGGCAAACGGCCCCAAAACCATTGACGCCCCGTCTGGCCCCATGAGAGGGGAGGGACGCCAGCCTGCGGAGGGCGGACCAACTCACGGAGCCTGCCCTGAGGTTGCTCGAAGGGCTCAAACAAGGCCCGCCAACGAATGAGAGGGTCCCTCCCTTGAGCCGGACGGCAGGCGTCGGACCATGGGAGAGAATCTTTCAAGGACACACAGAAAAGAGGGAAGAACCCTCTATTCTGTATGATCCGCAACCATTTCTTTCCTTGTCAGGAGGAGGGAGAGAAACCAAAGTCCTGGCACTTATTGCTGTGTGCCCTGTAGGGGTTTTTGTGCCAGGATGCTGGCAAAGGCTGCATCTCCAGTATCGACTTCTTGATAACGCAACACCCGCAAGCCAGGGAGCAACGTCAATAATTCGTTCCGCTCCAAGAGGAAGGTCCTGTTAAATTGTGGGCGGTATTGCAAATGATCAACCGTATAGGTTTCGATCAGAACCACCCCGCCGGGCTTGAGGGCAGCAGTAATTTTTGGGAAGAGATCGCGCTGCAGGAAATAGGTGCAGATAATCACATCGTAGGAATTGGGGGGAATGGTGTATTGTTCCAGGTCGGCGACGACGGTGGTCAGTTTCACGCCTTTCTCGGCAGCGAGGGCTCGGGCTTTTTTGAAACCCGCCTCTGAAATATCGACCCCGGTGACCTGAAAGCCTTTTGTGGCTAAAAAGACCCCGTTGCGTCCTTCACCCATGGCCAGGTCAAGGGCAGCCCCCTGGGGTAGAAGATCGACCTGGTCCGTTAAAAACGGGATGGGGTCACGTCCGAATAGATAGTTCTCGGTTTCATATTTCTTATTCCATCGCTCCTTGTCTGCTTCGGCTCCCCACGAGGAGTCAATGGCCATGAATCCAGCAAGTGCGAATGGACCCAAAAGCCCCAGGACGAATATTAGGGAAATATTTGGGAATAGCTGAAAGCGAATTTTCATCATTTGACCTCCACAGCAGTTGAGAGAATCGTAGCCGATTCCAGTCAGGGGACGAAAGAATCCAGCACGTTTCTTGGTGGTCTTTCCCTGTTTCAGTGGGTATTATGGCACCGTTTGGGAGATGAATGGAAATTGTAGGAGAAAACATATGCCTGCCTATGTTGTCACGTGGATTCATTTGTTGGCCGCCATCACCTTCATTGGCGGATGGATGTTTGTTCAGCTCGTCGTTAGGCCAAGTTTGACCGAAGGTAAGGCTAGGGTACCGTCGATGGAAGCTCTTGAAATGGTCAAAAAAGTTGGCCAACGGTTTAAAATGGTGGGGTGGGTGAGTCTTATGGCGCTGGTCTTTACCGGAGCGTCTCAATTATTGGATGAAAGCGGGTCAGCACGCATTGAAACCAGTTGGGGCTTGATCATGATGCTCAAGCTTTTTGTCTTTGCGATTGTAGGAGGATTAATTTTCGTCCACGATCTTATTCTTGATCCCTATGGTGTCTCCGCAAAGAGCAAAAAGAATGAGACGGAGCCACTCCTGTTTTCCGGAAAAGTGGTATGGGTCCAACGAGCCATCTTAAGTCTGAGCCTGGCCGTCTTGTTCATTGCGGCCTATTTGACGTCTATTTGACGCGAGAAATTTTCCCTTCTTGCCAGCCGGTTTCTGCCAATAAGCCTCTTTGCTGAGAAACCCAACCTTATACACTGAAGGGATCGTGAGAGTGTTTTAGTCCCCCTAAAGCAATCTTTTTCTTTTTCCAAGCCTATGGTACAACCTTGGGAAAGGTAAAGATTTCATGACCTATCACACGTCACCAAGGAGGAGGAGATGGCCAAAGCATTCTCCGTTGCGTCTTGGAATGTGGAGCATTTCGGGGCGATGCACAAAAATAAGGGGAAGCCGAAAAAACCGATAGGCCCCATTATCGAGTTTTTAGCCCAACAACATGCCGATGTGGTTGCGGTGTACGAAGTCGTGGGCTCGACGGTATATGACGCCATCGTGACGGTGATGCCAAATTACCAGTTTCATATTACGGAGGGGCCTCAAGCACAGGAAATTTTGATAGGTGTGAAGCGAACCTTCTCGAGTTTTTATACTCAACGGCTGGAATTTAAATCGGGGGTATCCGTTCTGCGGCCTGGTTCCTTGCTCACGATTCAAGTGGATGGGAAAGCCTATCCCCTTTTGTTTTTGCATTTAAAAAGTCTAACGGAACCTCGAGGGTTTGGCTTGCGGGACGATCAGACCGAACGGGCGCTCAAATTGCGAAAAGTCCTGGATAAGGCATCGTGCAGTGAGGGCCAGGCGAATTATATTTTTCTGGGGGATCTCAACACGATGGGGATGAATCTGACGTTTAGCACGAAGGATGTCAGTGCAGACGAGGAAGTCCAACGTCTGCAGAAACGGGTGAAAAACCGGAAGATGCAGGTACTCGACAAGTCCTATCCGGAGACCTACTGGCCGGGTTCGAAGTCCTCTTACTCCCCGGGCAACCTTGATCATGTTGTAGCGGCGGACCATTTGCAGTTTAAGGCCTTTGGAGCAGCCCATATCGATATTCGCGGATGGCCGCAAGAAACGACTCCTGAGAAACGAGATGCGTGGACCAGGAAATATTCCGACCACGCGCTTCTGTATTTCGAAGTCCAGAAAGTGTAGAGCCTTCTGCCCTTATCATCTTCCGGGTTTTCCGCTGGTTGCCTGATGGCTCGTGTGTGCTCTCTTCCAAGTTCCTCTCCGCCATTCCCATCCAGTGGTACCATATCCAGAAGCTTCACGAATCATGGGAATGCCACATTCCAGGATCAACCGTATGACTTCCGGAGAGTTACCCTGTGCCCGAAAATCCTTGTGCAAAATAAGCCCGGAGGTTGAATGTTGGTGATTGACGGGAAAAGGCCATAACCCGGCTATGGCCCGGGATCAGATCATTTGCCAACTCCGTGAAAGGATTGTGGCCTTTGCGACATCTCGTGGATCAAGGGAGGTGGCTGAAGATTTGGCTCAGGAGGTTCTTCTGGTCTTGCACGAGAAATATCCTCACGTCACGGAATTACCCGAGCTGGTTCCTCTGACCTTTCAAATTCTCAGGTATAAAATGCTGGATCTCCATCGAAAAAACCTCCGACGGGGCGAATATCATCAGGAATCCATTGATGATCGGCCGCTTGCAGATTCTGGAGATGATCCCGCCATGCAAGCCGAGCAGAAAGAGCGGGTGGGTCAATTGATTGAGGCGCTTCAGCAATTGGGTGAGCGTTGCAGGGAATTATTCCGGCTGAAACTTCAAGGCCATACCTTTCCTGAGATTCAACAGATATTCGGTGAGCGATCCATCAACACCATTTATACCTGGGACTCCCGCTGTCGAAAACAACTACTGGCTTTCATGGGAGGACGTTGGGGGACCACTATCCCTCAGGCTGGTGAAGACATAAAGAAAACCGTGGAGAAGGATCTATAATGGCCACATCCTGGGAACATCTGCTTGGCGGCTATGCCACTAATACGCTGACCGACGAGGAAAAGCGCCAATTATATGATGCAGCCCTCAACGATCAAGCCCTCTTTGATGCCTTGGCCGATGAAGAAGCCTTGAAAGTCATGCTCGCCGATCCTGAGGCCCGCCGGCGCATACTGGCCAGTCTAGAAGCAACAGAGTGTTCCGGTGATGTTTCGGATGAGAAAGTAAAATGGGTGAACTGGTTTAAGGAGCACACGTCACTTGCCTGGGCGGGGAGCATTGCTGCCGTGGGTCTGGCCCTCATCTTTGGCTGGCAAATGGAAAAAGAATGGGGGCCGGTGGTCAGTCAGGAGCAGCAAGCCGCGAAATCCTCATCAAGAGAGGAACTCGCATTTCGGACACAGAAACTTTCTGAGGAACGTACGACCTCGTTACAGAAGGAGGCCTTGGAGAACAAACCAGCTCAGACGGAGGCAATTGAGGGGGAACGTCAAGTTAGGGCCAAAACGGAAAGCGACGCGAGAGAAAGCGGTCTAGCCATGAGGCGCCAAAGAGCACATGAACAAGTGGCTCAATCCCCACCAGCACCTTCAGCATTGATCCAGCCTAAGGACGGGCGCTCCCTCCAGCCCTTTTCGGTTCCTGAGGCTTCTGAAGTACCGATGGCGGATAAGGTTTCAAAAGCCACAGCCCCTGGCAGAATAGCCGACCAAACTATGGATGAGGCAACCCAATTACCTCCAAGCGCCCAGGAACTGTTTTATGCGGCAAGTGGATCCTTAGTCGATGAAGTGATTGGCGAGAAAAGCGATATCGATAGGGACGACCAGGCCCTTCGCGGGGCCCTTTCCAAAACCATGAAACCCTCTTCTAAAAAGAAGCCGATGTCCTTTCCTTTGGAGCGAGATTTGGCAGGAGGTGCAGCAATTTCTACTGCCAGAGGGATCCGATACAGCTTTGTCCAACAGACGAAAGAGGGCAAAGATGCGGAGGTGGAAATACGGCAGGTAACGGGGAATTGGGCGGAAATTCGATTGGCTGTGGAATCGAACGTTTCCGGGTATCTCTATGTGCTGGCGCCTTTGGGAAATGGCAGATGGCAGAATCTGGTGCCCATGGAATCCGACAAGGGGAGGCAATCTGAAGTAGGGATTGAGGTGAAATCATTCCACCGAGTGGAATTTTCCCTTGGGCAATTGACGGTTAATTCAAACAAATCCTTTGCTCCTTCTCTAACCGTTTTGCTTTCATCTACGCCACTTAAGGACCTGAGCCAATGGCTGGAAAGTGAAGTTGATATGTCGGCATATCAAATTGAGCGGGCAGAGGGTGCGGTGTTTGTCGTAGAGCCAAGCCAAATGAGGAAAGAAATCTTTCAGATTGAGATTCCATTAGGAAATTAAGACCGTTGAGGAAAATTCAAATACCTCTTTGGTTTTTGCGGAAAGTTCATCCAAGTTTATAGGTGAGGTGTTTAAGGGAAAAGGAATGTGCTGTCCATTTTCCTTTTTTGGCTTATTGACAGGATAGCGACTCTCTTCTGATGAAGGATCGATCAAATAATTTTACCTCATAGGTTGATTTAACACTTTCTATGAGAATTCCAACGCTGCGCTTAAAACCTGCCGTATAGATGCCCCAAGAATTCTCGCCAATCATATTGAGAAATGCTATTCGTTTGGGATTAGAAGGATTCATTTTAGGATCTCCTAAAGTTCAATTGTTAATTTGATCTGAAAGGATTTTAAAAGTCCTGCCATACCCTCCTGTGAAGCGGCATGGGGCCGCTGCACAAAAGGAGGTAGAACATGAACGTCGCACATGGCAGCAAACGATGGTGGAGCTTGGTGGTTGGAGGAGGGCTGGCCGGGTTGTTGGCTCTTGTGGGAGCGGGATTTTTCGGTGCGGGAACACATCCTGTCTCTACTGCCTATGCCGGTACCCATCCCAATGAAGGGTGGGTGAATGGAGATCAATCCGGAAGTCTGATCGGGCTGGATCCGGAAGGGAAATTCACCCAAGCTTTTCCCCTCAAGCATACGGATGTGTCCATACAGGTCAGCGGGCCACTCGCCCGGGCTCAGGTGACCCAGCAGTTCGAAAATCCCTATCCCGATAAGATTGAAGCTGTCTACACCTTTCCCCTCCCACAGCATGCGGCGGTGGATGCGATGACGCTTACGGTTGGAGACCGGGTGGTGAAAGGGACGATAAAAAGGCGAGAAGAGGCGAGAGCCATTTATGAAGCGGCTAAACGGCGAGGCAATGTGGCAGGGCTTTTGGATCAGGAACGCCCAAATATTTTCACACAGTCGGTCGCGAATATTCTGCCGGGGGAGAAGATTATGGTGACGATCAGTTACGTGGAGACACTGTCCTATGACGATGGAATCTATTCGGTGGTGTTTCCGATGGTGGTTGGTCCCCGCTACATTCCAGGACAACCCACAGTCCAGGTCCCATCGTTCGGAGAGGGGTGGGCCTATGACACCGATCAAGTCCCGGATGCCTCCCATATTATGCCGCCTGTTGTGAAGCCAGGGACTCGGTCAGGACATGACCTGTCGGTGTCCGTCACGATTGACGCTGGTGTACCCATTCAACAGGTCCAATCCAAAACGCATGACATTGTTGTGAAAAGATCCCAGACTTCTCAGGCAGAAGTTCACCTCAAACAGGAAGCGACTATTCCCAACAAAGATTTTTTCCTGACCTATGCTGTGGCGGGGAATGATATTCACGATGCGATCCTGACGCATCGAATCGGAGAAGATGGGTTTTTTACCTTGCTTCTCCAGCCGCCTGATCGGGTGAAGACCGAGGAGGTCACGCCCAAAGAACTGGTCTTTGTCCTGGATACATCCGGATCGATGTCGGGTTTCCCAATTGAGAAGGCCAAAGAAACCATGCGCCGGGCCATTGACGGATTGAACCCGCGCGATACGTTTAATCTTATTACCTTTGCAGGTGATACCCATATTCTGTTTCCCGAACCTGTTCCCGCAACACCGGCGAATGTCGAAAAGACCCAGGCGTTTCTGGCCTCACGGTCCGGTGGGGGTGGAACGGAAATGATGAAGGCCATTCGTGCGGCGCTGGAACCCTCCGATTCGCAAGAACATGTTCGCATTGTGTGTTTCATGACCGATGGCTATATCGGCAATGATATGGCCATTCTGGGCGAAGTGCAGAAACACCCTAACGCCCGAATCTTTTCTTTCGGGATTGGCAGCAGCGTTAATCGGTTTTTATTGGACAAGATGGCCGAGGAGGGTCGTGGTGAGGTGGAGTATGTGGGCTTGAAAGATGACGGCTCGGCTGCGGCCCGGCGTTTTCATGAGCGGGTCCAACATCCTTTACTCACTGATCTGACGGTGGATTGGGATGGGCTGGATGTGTCGGATATCTATCCAAAGCGACTCCCTGATTTGTTTAGCGCGAAACCGGTGGTGCTGACAGGCCGGTATACGACACCGGGCAAGGGCACGATACGGTTGCGTGGCAATGTGGCAGGGCGTTCAGTTGTGCGGAATATTCCCGTCGATCTCCCAGGTTTTGCTCCGGAGCATGATGTGTTGGCTTCTTTGTGGGCGCGGACCAGAATTGCGGAGCTGATGGCGAAGGATTACACCGGGATTCAACAAGGAAGTCCCCGGACGGCGGTGCGGGAGGCCATTACGCAATTGGGGTTGGATTATCGACTGATGACCCAGTTCACCTCATTTGTGGCGGTGGAAGAGTTGATCATCACGGAAGGTGGACAACCTCGTCGTATAGAAGTGCCGGTGGAACTGCCGGAAGGCGTGAGCTACGAAGGCATTTTTGGAAGCAGTAACGAAAATGCAGGGAGTTTTCGGCAACACCCGATGCAACCGGCCGCGAAAATGAGGCGATCTTTTCTGGGAGGAAAGGTTGCCCGGGAATCCGTGGCCTCCAGCCCCCAGGCTTTGGTGGATCGCGTTGAACTGGAAAAGGATGATTCTCGTCGAGGAGACTCCTCCGGCAAGATGGATTCCACACTCCAATCGTTGGTGGAACATGTGGAGACGAAGTCCACCTTATCCCAAAACGTGGCGCAACATGTGACCGAGGGGAAGGTATTACTTCAAGTCTGGTTGACGGATACCAATCCTGAGACCGTGGAGAAGTTGAAAGAAATCGGCTTCGAATTGGTGGCTCAACCCAGGACGGGAGGTTTAATTATTGGAAAGCTGGCTTTTGAAAAGTTAACAGCGCTGGCCGAATTGTCCATGGTGCGGTATATCACGGTGCAACGCGCAGGAACGTAAAACCGAGGTGGTTAGAATCAGGCGGCTCGGGTATTACATCCGAGCCGCCTTTTTTTTGCGCCATTCCTGCATGTTCTTAAAAAAATCCATCTTTTCTACTCTGCTGAGTGAGTAAAATGGACACCCGCCACAAAAGACTATGGGACTGAAAGCCGATGTTTTTAAAGTCTCCTGAAAATCTCACAACTGGCTTGGGCTAAAGCGCATTCTTATTGTGGACATTGCGTCATTTTTCTATTCAATAAAGGCGGTTGATGCTCCCAGGTCTGATGGCAAAGAACACTTTGCCGACAAGTGAAAGCATAATAGTAACCGTTTGAGTGCCTTTTTCGTGTGATAACTATGACCGAATTATCTCAGAGGATTCCTCTGAAAAAAATTCCCGTCCTGGCGACGATTCGAGAAGCCCTCATGGTTTCATGGCAGCATCGGGCTATATTATTCCGTTGGATAATTGGGTGTACCTTATTCGCCGGCGCCTTTTGTTACCTGCAAGAGTACCTTGTTGTAGAGTACGTTTGGGCCAATACGGACTGGAATTCTTTATCAGGTAGAATTTCATTTTTTATTTTATCTGCATTTCCCACCCTAATGGTTTCTGCCATGTTTTCTGTTTTTTGCCATCGTTTAGTTTTAGCAAACGGGGAGGGGAACTCCTCGAGTCGGATTGAATTTGGTAAACGAGAGTGGCGATTTTTCTGCTGGAATTTAACTCTGTGTTTGGCCGCAATTTTCATTGGCCTTCTTGCAATAATAGTCCGTTACCTTTCTCTGGAAATGTTGGAGAATTTAAAAGGGAATTATGGGGGCCTGGTGTTGATAAAAACATTCTTGGATAACTATTCATTGGATATTTTGTTCTATGGAGGATTTTCCTATCTTCTTGCACCCTATTGTCTGGTTCTTCCAGCAACTGCAGTCGATCTTAAGCCATCTTTGGCATGGTCATCGAAACAAACTAGGGGGAATGAATTGAGACTGGCACTATTATTTGGAGGCCTGCCGTTAATTTTCGGATTTTTATACTGCCCCCCCTCGCTATTGACTTGGTTGGAAATTGGTCAAATGTTGATTGTGAAGCATGTGTTCAGGCCATTTCTTGTGTATTTGGTTACTCCGATCATCGTAATCGTGTTATCCATCGCGTTTCGTGAACTTACCAATTGGACTCCATATTCCTCCCATTCCGAAAAAGCCCCTATAGCTTAAAGCCCCTTTGCGTTTTTGCCCTGTTGTCAGGAACACATTGGTTTCAAAGGCATCTACCAAACGGTGCGGACGGCATATTGGGTAATGAGTGGATCGGGGGTCAAGATGGTGAGTTCATGTTGGATAGCTTGGCAAATGAGCATGCGGTCAACTGGGTCTTTATGAAGAGCCGGAAGTTTGGGCAGGTGTCCGGTTGCGGCTTCTTCCAACGCGAGTGTGCTCTTGCCATGCCGCTCCCCATTTTTCTCACGTTTATTAAAATCAGAAACAGCTAAAACGGTTCCTGGCCGGCGCGGAGTTTGATGAGGGCGTCTTTGACAAACTCGGTGTCCTTGGTGCCGGGCTCCATGTTTTGTGCGGCGAGGGTCCAGGCGGCATCGGTTTCCTGACGGCGATTCAAATACCACAAAGCCAAACCCCGATACCAATTGACGGCGGGTTGATTGGGTAGGTCGGCCAGTACCATGTCAAAATGTGCGAGAGCCTGTTTAAATATTTCCGGATCGTCAATTTGACGCGTTTCGATCTGGATCACTCCTAGATTGAAGTGGGCTTCATGCTGTTTCGGGTCCAGCTCTAAGGCTTTTTCCCAGGCCTTTTTGGCTTCAGGCATTCGATTTAAAGCCATGTAGGATCGTCCGGCCATGATCTGGCCCTGCAGGTCATCTGGATTGTCTTTAAGGCGTTTTTCCAGTTTGGCGACCATCTCCATCGGATTCGGGCCTCCGCCCATTTGGGCTTCGACGGCCATCAATTTTTGTGCAGCCTTGAACTGAAGCGCGCCGTAAATGCCGATGGAGGCAAGTAAGACCACCAAGCCAGAGGCGATGGTTGGAACCCAATTAATTCGTTTCGAGGTTGCCGGTTGGTGTTCGGTGGTTTCGTCGTGAACTGTGTCCTTAAAGGTGTCCAGCCGGTCTAATAGGCTGAGTAGACGGCGTTCGTCAGTGGCCTTCAACCGTTCATAGTCGGGCGGGTCCATCCTCCCCTGTGAGAGTTCCAAGTCGAGGTCCTGTAGAGAACGGACCACGGTTTCTCGTTCGATTTGAAGGTCAAGAAGTTCCTGAGCTCGGTCATCGTCCAGGCCAAAGGAAACGGGTGAAGGATCCCGCCGCCAAAACGGAAGGGTCAGGGAGACAAGCACGATTCCCAGGATGACCACAAACGGAATCACGAAAATGGCGAGCGTCGACATAGGGGATTGAGACTATTCAGGACTTGAGTTCACGCTCGATACGTTTTCGAGCCTGATCGTCCAATGGCGGTTCAGGTTGGCTGGGCGGAGTGGGTGTATCACGCACCCAGTGAGTCACTTCCTTGTAGAGAAAAAATCCCCCGATGACCAGCAGGAGAAACGGAGCCACCCAGATGAGCCAATTGACGCCATGCTTTGGGGGTTCCATGAGAATATAGTCACCATAACGGCTGAGGAAATAGGCGCGAATCTCTTCTGTGCTGTGCCCCAGGGCGATCCGATCACGAATCACGCCCCGCATCTGTTGGGCCAATGGAGCGCCCGACTCCCAAATATTCTCCGTTTGGCAGACCGTGCAGCGGAGCGTTTTGGCAATTTCCCGTACCTGGATGTCGACGTCCGTCTCGTCCTGCACGGCAGCGAACAGCGGAAGAGGAATCGTTAAGAGAGCCGCAAGGCACCAGGTAAGTCGGATGGACATTAGGACGTCGTGGTCGTGGTCGGCTGAGCATCGAGCAACGGGGCAATGACTTTTTGTGTGATGTTGGTATACACCTCACCGGTTATCGGGCCGACCCATTTATGGCGGATTTTTCCGTGTTGATCAATCACAAAGGTTTCGGGTACCCCATAGACCCCGTAATCAATGGCCAATTGTCCTTTGAGGTCACGGACATGGGAGAACGTTGAGCCGTATTCCTGTAAATACTTTTGGGCATCAGGCAGTTCGTCCTGATAATTCACGCCCAGCATCACGAAGTCGGGATTATCTTTAAAGAGTTGATGAAGCTGTAAGATACTTTTGTGCTCCACCTTGCATTCATAGCACCATGAGGCCCAGAAATTGAGTAGGACCACTTTTCCCTTGAACTGCTCCAAAGAGATTGTCTGTCCTGTTTCCACATCCGGTCCTTCAAAGTTGGGTGCATCGGTCTCAATAAGAACAGTGGGGATGTGTCGTGGATCTCCCCAGAGACCCTGATAAAACAGGGCGAACAATCCTATAAGGCAGAGGATGAGGGTCAATTGCCAGCCTTTGTTCATTCTTCTTTCTTTCGCGGGCGGAGAATATTCAAAATCACGCCGAGGCCCATGATGACACCGCCTCCCCATACCCACAGAACCAGCGGATTGAGCACGCCACGCGCGACGGCCACACCGTCCTCAGACACCTCCGGCATGGTCAGAAAGACGTGCCCCATGTTGGTGGCATAAATGGCCGATTCAGTGGTAGGCGTTTGGGTGGCCGAATAGATTCGCTTTTGGGGCCGGAGCTCCGTGATCAAATCCTCTCCCTTAAAGACTTGAAAGACCCCTTCCTGCGCATTCCAATTCCCGCCGGCCACTTCATGAATTTTTGCCAGTTTCATGCGATAGTCCCCGATCGCGAATTCGTCTCCCACGCGCATTGAGACGACTTTTTCCGTTTGATACACGGTGGAGGCGATGATGCCGACGACTAAGACGAGAACTCCGATATGGGTGAGCATGCTGGCATAGCGTCGTTGGTTGGCGGTAAAGGCTGCCAGACTTCCCTGAAAGATATTACTCCCGTTCCGCTGTGCATACAGTTGCGAAATTTTCCCAAAGTCCAGGACGATCGCCATGCCGGCGAAGGTCACCACATACCCTCCTGCCAGGGCATAGAGGTTATGAATACCGGTCACAAATAGCAGGACGACAATGACCGCTCCTGCGAGAAGTGGTGTGGAGAAACTTTTTTTCAGGCTCGCCACCGAGGCTTTCCGCCATGGGATATAGGGCCCGATACCCATGAGAAATAACAGGCCAAGGGCAATGGGCATAAACACCGCATTGTAATAGGGGGGCCCGACGGTTACCTTGGCGTCCTGCAACGTTTCAAGGATTAATGGATAGAGGGTGCCCAGAAAGACCGTGGCGGCAGCCACCAGAAAGAATAAGTTATTGAAGAGGAAGATTGATTCACGGGAAACCAGCGAATCCATTTCGACCTGCGATTTTAATTTATTGGATCTCAGAATTAACGCGCCGAAGGCAATTCCGATGACCGTACCGACAAATATAAGAATATATAGACCGCGCTCGGGGTCCGTGGCAAAGGAATGGACGGACGTGAGCACGCCGCTTCGCACGAGAAAGGTCCCGATCAGGGACAAAGAAAAAGTAACGATGATGAGGAATAAATTCCAGACTTTGAACATTTTCCGCTTTTCCTGCACCAGAACCGAATGCAGGTAGGCAGTGCCCACCAGCCAGGGCATAAACGAGGCGTTTTCGACGGGATCCCAGCCCCAATACCCACCCCAGCCCAATTCGTAGTAGGCCCAGTAGCCGCCGAGCAGAATGCCGGTCGTCAGGCACATCCAGGCAAACATGCTCCATCGCTGAGTCACCTTGATCCACTCTTCTCCCAATCGCCCGGAAAATAAGGCCGCCATGGCAAAGGAAAATGGAATGGAAAATCCCACATAGCCCATATAGAGCATGGGGGGGTGCATGACCATCGCCGGGTCTTGCAGCAACGGATTCAGGTCTTTGCCATCGAGGGGAACGGGTAGGAGCCGTTCAAACGGACTGGAGAGAAAAACAATTAAACATAAAAATCCGAAGATGATGGCCGATTCCACGCCAATCAAATACGGCATGATGGCGGGCTGGGTGCGCCAATGCAGCCAGACGGCCAGGGTGCTGAAGACGGAAAGAATGAAGACCCAGAGTAAAAGCGAGCCTTCATGCCCGCCCCATACAGCCGCGACAGTATAGAAAAACGGGAGTTTCGAATTGGAATTGTTGGCGACATAGAGAACCGAGAAGTCCCGTATGATAAAGGCATAGACCAAGGAGAGCATGCCAACGCCCAGCAGAACGAAGATGAGGGTGATGGCCATGCGCCCGGAGCGGGCCCAATCGGGGTTGCGGGTTTGGAGGGCCAATACGGCGCTGGCCATGCCAAAGACTGACAGCACCAGGGCAACAATGGTCGAAAAATGTCCAATTTCAATAATCATAGAGAATGGCGAACAGGGTTAGGGCGAGAGGGTTTTCATGAAATCTTTTTTGGGAAGTTCCACACCCGCTCGTTTGAGTTCCATGGGCATGTAGTCCTCGGAATGTTTGGCCATGATCATCGTGGAATGAAAAGTCCGGCCGTCCCGCCATTGGCCTTCCACCACCGCCCCTTGTCCCTCCTTAAACAGGTCCGGGGGAATACCCTGAAACGCGACAGGAATAGTGGCGGCACCATCTGTGAGCTCAAAGGTCAGACCTACCGGCTCGGGTTGGGTTTTAAGGCTACCTTTAACCACCATACCACCCACGCGAACTTTTTTGCTGTAGGCTTCGGCGGTAAAGGCTTTTACCTCAGAGGGAGTCACGAAGTACACAATATTTTCCCCGAAATTCCCAAACGCGAGATACCCGAGCGAACCGGCAACCAGGAGTATGCTGACAATAATGGCGATTTTTTTATTCTTTGTACCCAAGGGAGTCCGCCTCTGGTTCGTAAAGTTTGGATTCCTTGATCTCTTTAAATAAAACCATGACTCTTTGGCTCATGGCAAATACCATCCACCCCAAAGCCATGACGGAAATCAGGTAGGCGGCGGCCACAAATCCAAAATTGTTAATCAACGCGGTGTCCTGCGCCCGAAAAACCTGTGCCTGGCTGTCCCAGCGCCCGATGAGAACCAGGGTTTTCAATTCGCGAATGTTTTCAAGGGGAGGACCTTGGTATTCCACTGCAAGACTGGTTTCCCCATCCACAAATTCAAATGTGGCCTGCCCATGTTCCACGTCACCCTGCAAGGTACCACTTTTGACCATCCCTTGTATCCTGACCGGTTGGGTAACCGGAGGACTGCTCAAGAGCGTTCCCATGGACAATGTGGATAAGTGTTGCTGGTAGTGCTGATAGGTCAGGATGGCGAGAAGGAGGGTTACCCCTAGAATCAACGCCCAGCGTGTATATAACCCGGTCATGGAGTCGTCTGGGAAAAATGGGTCTGACTGAGAAATCGACCTTTTTTGGCGTGCAATAAATCAGTCAAGTACAAAATTTGAGTGCGGACCATTACCATATAGGCAAACAATAACCAACAGCCGATGCTCATTAACGTCAGGGGGACCAGAATGTCTTCTGAAATGCTGACTCCTCTGGTGGAGAACGACATGGGTTGGTGAAGTGTTCTCCACCATTCCACCGAAAATTTTATGATGGGCAGATCGATGCCTCCGACAATAGCCAGAATTGCCGCATAGCGGCCGCCCTGAACCCGGTCATCCACGAGGCGCCGAAGCATGATGTACCCCCCTAAAATCAGGAGGAGCACCGTAAACGAGACGAGACGTGGGTCCCAGGTCCACCAGGTGTTCCATGTGGGTTTTGCCCAGATCGAACCGGTGATGAGGGCAAGTGAGGTAAAGAGGGCACAAATGCTCGCCGAGGCCTGGCACATATTATCCACAAGCGGATCCCGTTTCCACAAATACCAGATGCTCCCGAAAAATAGGACGGAATAGGCCAACGTGCTTGTGTGAGCCAGGGGCACATGCACATACATGATCCGGACCAGTTCCCCTTGATAATAATCAGGCGGTGAGGCGAGCAAGCCGATATACAAGCCTAAAAAGATGCAGAGAGCGGCCCCTCCGCCAAACCATCCTTTATAGCGTTGGATCTGTCGGATAATGCGATTGATCATGTTGGACATTGTAAAACGGATAACCCGACGGAGGGAAGGGCTAACTCCTTCAAATACTGTTGGTAAGAGTTTAGGGTCATTAAAACAAACAATGAAGTTCCAGCAAGTGTTGCATGACAATGAATCAGATGGTCTCTCTTCATCATTATTTCTGGATATTAGCTTCGCCCTATGGTAGGTAATGTCCTCATTCTGCGGACTGCGGCAGGTACGGGGCCAAGATGAGGATGAATAAAGCCCATGTCAATAAATAAGTCGATTGGTGGACTCGGCCTCCACCAACTCAACGTTGACTATGGGTGATATATCCATGAAGCCTAAATCTGTATGACCATCGAATCATCAGCATATCTTTTCAATCGGGCCGGAGCCATGAGGAGATGCGAGCCGCCGTGCCATTGTGCGACATAAAAATTGCTGTTTTTTAATTTTTTGCTCTTAACTTTCACACTTTCAACTAATAACCAAACGCTGGGTAAAGCCAGGGCAAAGTAAGGATCCAGCAAGAGAGAAGGACGCCATGCGAGACCTTATGAAAATCTGGTTGATGGGATTTTGTGTTTTTCTCATCACGGGAGCCGTCGGTGCAGAGGGGGCTTCCCCCGCGAAGCGGTGCACAGGGTGGGAGGAAGGGAAGGGGCATTGTAAGAGAAAGGGAGCCTCCTGCGACAAACATGGGTCGGAAGCACGCACCTTGTGTGAGGCAGGCAATATTATTCAAGTCTCTGACATTGTTGAGAGCGCGGCGCTTGATCTGCTGCGCCGCGATTACCTGCTGCTTCCGATCGGGGAGAACCCTTCCGAGCATTTTCCGGCACATGTAGTGATCGCACCACAAGACCTCGACGACCCGGGGACGATTGCCTTGCTAAGAGAGGCTCACCAGGTCGGCAAGACCGTGGCCATCGTCGGTGCGACCCAAGTCGAAGCCCGAACCTTCCACCGCCTGCTGCGCCCAGGGCAGGAGGTCAATTGCGCCCCACAACAGGGGCAAACACAGATTCCGCTCTATGGATTACAACAGTCCGTCACCAGAGTCCCCGAACAAAACTCCACTTATTGTTTGGGGAACTTGGACAGGCACCGCGGCAATCGCAAGGCGAACCGGCGCTGGTTGAAGGATCGGTTTGCGTCCACGCCACCGCAACCTCGTGAGGGCGATGTCAGCGAGACAAGCGACCCGACCACGTTCTTGACGGACCTTGCCACTGCGACGCACTGCAGCTTTAAATTCCCCGACAATGGCGCGGGGACCGCCGAGGTGGACTACTACGTCTATGGAATGCGCAACTTCTCCGATACCGGCTGTAGTTCCTGCAGTTCTGTCGGTGCAGACTACTACCTCGTGCAGGAAGACATAACGTTTGAGCCCACTTCAGGGAACTGGTTCAGTACTGTCTCTGCTAATCTGTCCGACGCATCGGGTGAGTTGATCGATACGAATATTTCCGGTCTCTTATTCACAGACCCGCAAACGGTGACGACAGTCGAGACCTCCTACACCAACGATTCGAGCACCACGGTAAGCGGATCAGTGGGGGTGAATTCGGATGGCCCCAACGTTACAGCGGGTGGCTCCGTAACATCTGGCCAATCAACGACCTATAGCATGCCCGCAACGACGATCAACAACGCTTCCGATCCGAAATCATTAAATGTTGACTGGAATTTTACTCCACAAACGCCAATTCCGAACACTGAATACGTGTACTCGCCGACTTGGACGTGGTATGTACCCCAAAATGCTTATCCCAACGGCGGGACGGGCAACGGACAAGTCGCCTTCACATCATTCCCCAGTATCGTGCAGTCACTCTCGGCTGGGATTTTCATCGACCAGACGATTTGGGAGGGGCAGTGCAATATCCCCTATCCGTTCTCAGCATGGACGGTCTCGCCGCCACAGCTGACGAACCTCAATCCGCCTACGACCCAGAAGGATGGAGGTCAGTTCACGATCACCGGGGAGTTTCTGTATCCCGGCAGCGTGACGGCTGTGCTCATTGGCGGGCAGCCGATCAACCTCGGCACTAATGTCGACTTGGTCAATGACACCACCATCAATGTCACAGTCGGCAATTTAAACCTGTCGCCGGGCACCTACCCAATCCAGGTCAACACGCAGTTCAATGGTGAAAACCGCTTCTCCAACCAGCTGGAGCTGCAATTGAAGAATTGACAACTTCTGTCACCACCGTTGGCCGAGCTACATAGCGGCCGTGAGCCACGAGGATCGCATGATGCGAGCATATATAGTAGGATTAATTTCTTCAGGAAGGATGTTCCCTTCGGCGAGAATCCGTTTGAATCCTTTGTCAGAAAAAAAAATTGGAATGTAGGATCGCGGGCTGAATAGTTAGTGACTGAAGCGTTTCGTTGAGTCCCTTTCGGCTGATCGGCTTCAGCCTGCCTCCGCCTCCCACTTTGACAAAGTGAATAGACAGGTTGGCCGACTCTCGCCTCGTGTTTTGGCCTCTGCAACAATCTTTCCGCCCCGTTGAGTTGGTCCATTATCTCAGACTGATCGGAGACCTCGTTACGGCCATCGTACTGGTCTGCGAGGAGAGGTTCCCTGGTGCCACAGGTGTTGTCAATGATTGTGATGCCGGGGGCCTGGAGGGCGCAGGGATTGATTGGGGGTTCCGGTGAACTGCTGAGCGGGAATATTTCGGTCCAAAATGGTATGCAGGCCGGCTGGAAGCGGAAGCAAGATTGTGCTGATGAAGGGGTTATGGACCCTTACGAATCTAATATGAATTCAAAGAGCCAGAATGAGACGACGGTGAAAATAATGTCAAAGATGATCAGGAGTTGAATCCATTGGGAGTAAAAAGAAAATGGATCGCCACTTAAGGCTCCGCGTGTGGCTTCTACGGCGGCGATCATGACCGGAACGGCCAGGGGAAGGAGCAGGACGGGGAGCATGACTTCCCGGGCTCGAATCTGCACGGTTAAGGCTGAAAAGAGCGTGCCGACAGCCGATAATCCCAAGGTGGCCAGAAAAAATATGATCAAAAGGATTCCGACGGCGTCAATGACATCCAGATTAAAGAATAAGACGAACAAGGGGAACAAGAGGATTTCGACTGAGAACATAAAGAGGAAATTGGCCGCGACTTTTCCGAGATAAATGGCGCCCTTGGGAGCGGGGCACATTTGCAGGGACTCCAGACAATCGTTTTGCAATTCCGAGGTAAAGGATTTCCCTAAGCCGATAATGCCCGTAAAGGTAAAGGCGACCCAGATGATTCCCGCAATCAGTTGGCGTGCCGCATCCTGGTCCATGGAAAAGCTGAAGCTAAACACCAGAATGACAATAAGGGCAAAGAACAACATGGACGACATGGTTTCCCGTGTCCGCCATTCACTGATCAGATCCTTCCAGACGACCCAGCGAATTGTTTTAAAAAATGGCATCGGTGGTGAGTTGCTCGGAGGAGAGAAGTTGAAGGTGTCCGCCTTTGAGAATCCCGCCCCGTGTCGCGATTTGGGTGGCCTTGTCACGGTCATGGGTGGTCATAAACACGGTGCCGTCACGATCCAGCGTTTCCTGAATGAGCTGGTTGGTGATCGCCACCCCGTCATGATCCAGGGCGTTGTAGGGCTCGTCGAGTAGAAGGAGTTGTGGCTGAGCCAGAATGGTTTTTGCGAAATCCAGTCGCTTTTTCATCCCGGCCGAAAATTGACGTATTTTGAGGTCGGCAAAGGCTCCGATACCTGTTCGATCCAGTGCCCGTTTGATGTGAGGTGGAGATGGGGTTTGCCCGCGCAGGCCCAGGGCAAATTGGAGATTTTCGGTAGCACTAAGTTCATCATATAAATGGGATCCGTGGGCGATCAGCATGATAATTTCTCGAACGGTATCCTTCTGTGCCACGCCATCCTGGCCAAAAATGGTAAACTGACCATGAGATGGCGCTTGGAGAGTGGCTAAAATACGGAGCAATGTCGTTTTTCCTGCCCCGTTGGGGCCAAATAAGGCAAAGCACTCTCCCGGATGAATGTCAAAAGACAGATCCTCAAAAATACGATAAAAACCGTAGGCTTTGGAAAGATTGCTGACCTGAATGGCGATCATGTCATGGTAAGAGACTTGGAAAAGTTAGCCTTGCAGTCTACGAAATGTATTGGAGGTTGTCTAGGAATGTAACAAGATGATGGAAACAGTCGCTAGGGATAGGCTTGTATCGTTCACAGTTCCCCGAGTCTCGCAGGCTAGGTAGTTTCATGCACGGCTACGTAAGGATTTGCCGGTTAGAATGAACATCATATTTGGCTTTCCCGTTTTTGTGGAGACCTAGTAATATGTATGGATCTACTCAAAAATATGGATTTGGCCGGCACCTGATCCAATAAAATCCAAATGACCCTGGGGGGTCGACTCGTATGAAATGAATTGCGTTGACGATAAAATTTATCGGGTCTTATGATGAAGGTTGAAGGAGTTTGCCGCTATAGTGCATTGGGCGATGTTTGAATAGTTTTGTGGGGAGGCAGTGAATTGAAAACCATACGTGGGTTGCTGGCCGCATGCCATTACCTCTCGAAGTCTGGACTCTTTTTGGGAGGGATGGGGATTTTTTGTCTTCTTTTAGGCTGCGATTCCGGCTATTCCGAAAGTTCTTTTGCCGATGCGCCATCTTCTCATTCTGTAGCCTCCCGTCCTTCCAAGGGATCCCCCGCTCCGGATTTTCGCTTGATGGACATGAAAGGAAAGGCTGTTTCGCTTTCCGATTTTAAGGGAAAAGTGGTGTTGCTGAATTTTTGGGCGACCTGGTGTGGGCCGTGCCGGATTGAAATGCCCGCAATGGAGGCCTTGTACCGAAGTATGCGATCCAAAGGGTTGGAAATTGTGGCGGTCTCCGTTGACCAACAGGGCACGGCCGTGACAAGGCCTTTTCAGGAGGCGATGGGCTTGAGCTTTCCTATTTTGCATGATCAGGATTATGAGGTAGGGTTGACCTATGGCGCACGTACGCTCCCTATGACCTTTGCGATTGATCGTCAAGGCATCATCCGACAGGTGGTCTTCGGATCCCGTGATTGGAACAGCCCTGAAGCTCGCAGGGGAATTGCCGAGGTACTTCAAGAGCCGATTCCAGAGTCTTCCCAAAGGATGTAAGAACAATATGATCGATTCGATCAGCCAGGTGTCTTTGCTTGCGGCGTTTAGTGCCGGACTGCTGTCTTTTGTTTCTCCATGCGTCCTCCCCCTCGTCCCTTCCTACCTATCCTATATCACCGGACTCTCGGTGGAAAATCTCGCGAAAGTTGAAGAGCGAGAGCGATTTAAGTCCGCGATTATCCTCAATGCTCTGTTGTTTATTGCCGGGTTTTCCACGGTCTTCATCGCGTTTGGGGCATCGGCCAGCCTGATGGGGCAATTGTTGTATGACTATCAAGACGTAATTCGGAAAGTCGGAGGTGTCCTGATTATTATTTTCGGGCTATATTTGCTCGGGATTTTGAAATTAAGTTTTTTTATGACCGAACGACGCTTGATGCATTTTGAGACGCGTCCCGTCGGCTACCTGGGTTCCTTTCTGATCGGGACCGCATTTGCCGCCGGCTGGACACCTTGCGTAGGACCGGTGTTGGGGGCCATTCTGGCCTATGCCAGTACGACAGAGTCGATGTCCAGCGGAGTAATGCTCCTATCGGCCTATTCGTTAGGGTTGGGTCTCCCGTTTTTTCTGACGGCATTTGGGATGGATACGTTTTTAAGCTACTTCAAAAATCTTCGGTCCTATTTAGGCGGGGTGTCGTTTATTAGCGGCGGGCTGTTAGTGGCGGTCGGCGTCATGATTTATGCGGATTCTCTGACACTCATCACCAGTTTTCTTGAACGTAACGGTATTGGTTGGTACATCGGCCAATAAAAAGGCCTGCCCGACCTGGCCTATTTTTCTTTTTCTTCTTTCCTTGTCTTCCCCACGCGCTTATATAGTTTCCAGAATGATGGTGGGCTTAAGCGGATGTAGGGGTATATTGGAGCATCCAATATTTACGAAGTAGCGACGGTCTTCTCTTGGTTATGGAGTGGTCGGGGCCGTGGGAAAGAATTGGTCAGAGGATTGATGAACGGCTCTTGTTTTTCTTTGAGCCGCCGGCTCTCAGTCCCATGTATTGATGTTCCTCAATTCACCTCTATTGCTTACCGATCTATTCTTGACGCACATTTCTTCTCAGTGTAGGGTCCCACCACATTTTTTGAGACTCTATAATACGGAATCGTTGGTTTGTCATCATTGATGTGTCTCAGCCTCCTTCACGTACTGTGCGAAGGAAAAACCTGAAAAGAAAACGCAGCGGGCTATCTCAATTTCAACGGGAGCGTTCTCAATGATTTTGGTAACCGGCGGTGCCGGCTATATCGGGTCACATACGTGCGTTGAACTCCTGCAGGCGGGCTGTGATGTGACGGTCTTTGACAACTTCTCTAATAGCCATCCTGAGTCGTTGGCGCGGGTGCAGCGTATTACAGGAAAATCTCTTCGTTTGATACGCGGGGACTGCCGTGATCGCGCCGCAGTAGTGGCGGCTCTCCGCGAAAGCGGGGCCACCGCAGTCATCCACTTTGCCGGTCTCAAGGCGGTGGGAGAATCGGTTCAGCAACCATTGGCCTATTATGACAACAATGTGGTTGGGTCTCTGCGCCTGTTGGAGGCTATGGGGGAGTGCGGCGTGAAACAGATGGTATTCAGCTCTTCTGCCACGGTATATGGCGATCCGCAACGCCTTCCGCTCACCGAGGACCACCCCCTATCTGCGACCAATCCCTATGGTCGAACGAAACTGATGGTGGAGGAGATCTTGCGCGACGCACATCGCAGCGATCCCTCCTGGCGGATGGGCATCTTGCGATACTTTAATCCTGTTGGGGCGCATGATAGTGGCCTGATTGGTGAAGATCCTCAGGGGATACCCAACAATTTGTTACCCTTTGTGGCGCAGGTTGCAGTGGGACGGCGGGAATATTTGAACGTATGGGGTGCCGATTATCCTACTCCCGATGGGACTGGAGTGCGGGATTATATCCATGTAGTTGATTTGGCACTGGGGCATCTCAAAGCACTAGAGGCATTGGCTCGACTGGATGTTCAAAAAGAATGCTTAACGGTAAACCTTGGTACGGGCAACGGGTACAGTGTTTTGGAGATCGTGCGGGAATTTGAAACCGCGAGCGGCAAGCCGATTCCCTACAAGATCGCACCACGCCGCCCCGGTGACATTGCTTCTTGCTATGCTGATCCGAATCAAGCTTCCACACTGTTGGGTTGGCGAGCTGAACGCGGACTCAGTGAGATGTGCGTGGATGCCTGGCGATGGCAACGTGACAACCCTCAGGGCTATGCTGTCTGATTCATCCACAGCGATCTGCAGTTCTCTGTCAGACGGGCCGCTGAGAGTCTAGTGCCCGAGGGTTCTGGTAATTGGTGCATGAACGGGCTTACCATACCACTTTCCCCAACTCAATCGCATTGCATGATCAAGCCAGAGAAGATTCGGTTCCGTGAAGCCCCGCGATGTTCGCGTGGGAGCCGCTATTGGGGAATTCATTCCGAAAAGCGGTCAGGAGTCTGCTCGATAAATATTTTTGGAACGTGACGTCCTTCGTGTCCATCACAGAGGAATTAAGCCTTATGGGACAGGTACTTGGGGAGGAAAACGGAAAATTTGGCCGGTAAGGGAAATTAGCCTTTATACGACTACTCAAGAACAGGGTTCAGCTAAATAAGAAAATAGGGGTTAACACCATTCGCCGGTTTTACATGATTTCTCGCTACTCGATACCTGCATGGGTGGTGTTGTGGCCGAGGAGGATGGTGAATCACACCACGTGCCAATTGTACAAGCTGTCTTGGAGAGAGGCGGGTCCGAAGCTGTGGGGACGCTTAGCATGGCCGGCTTCACTGTCGGGGAGGTAGCTGCTGCTGAGGTTAACAATGAGGATTCCGGGGTATGGGATATTGTTCTTGCAAGGAGTTGATTGTCAGGACGCTGGCCTATTACCGTGGGATTGGGGGTGTTGTGCTCCTTCGCCGAGGGATCGGCGGGAAGGGAGGCTAGAAGAGTAGGATTCTTTTTTTCCAGCTTTGCCAAGAGTTTTTTGCCGTCTGAGTGATAGGGGTTGTTGGGGTGTTCGTTGACCAGGGTAAGTAACCATTCCTGGGACCATTCTTCGATACCCAGGTTTTGGTAGGTTTTTGCCAGATGGAACATGGCATCCCCAGCAGTTTCTAATTCAGGAAATTCCTTGATGATCTTTTCGAATCGATGGGCAGCAGCGAGATAAGAACCTCGTTTGAGGTAGAAATGCCCAACCATCAAATGCCGTTGTGCTAATTGTTCTTTACAAATCAGAATGGTCTGCTTCGCTTCCGCTTCATAGCGGCTTGCCGGAAATTCTTGAAGAAGTTTCTCGAAGCTTTGAATCGATTCCTCCAAGGGCTCTGGGTCACGATCGACTGTCCGGTATTGTTTGAAATGGCTGACCCCAATTTTGTATTGGGCATAAGGGGCTAATATGTGATTTCGATGAAGGTCAAGAAAATGTTTGTATTCCACGATGGATTCCGCATAGGATTCCTTGTCAAAAAAAGATTCGGCACGTTTCATGATTACGTTCGGGTCGTAACTCATTTCTACCGAATCGCCGACGAAGATTTGTTCGTCCGTTGAAGACATTTCTTTTTTCGATGTGGTGTCGGTGTGCTCCGTAGGTTTGGGTGTTGAGGAGCATCCGGCGATTAGGATTAGAGAAGTGAGGAAGGGAAGAATAAGAGATCGAAAATTGACCGGAAATTTCACAGGTAAGTCACTCCAGGCAGTGTTGTGATCATATAGGTTTCGTGAAAGTCGGTATAGAGGTGTGAAACAGTCCATTATCTATACAAGATTCGGACCAATGAAAGAAAGTCTTTAATGTTGCGCCTGTGTTAATTTTTTCATTACAAATTGTCTCTCTTTTACCACAATATTTGGTAGATATGAAAAATTTGCCACAGTCAATGTGCTGCTAATTCAAGGGATAGGCTATGAGAATGATATGATTGCGAACCTTTCTCGAATCGTCGGAACGGGCTCTTTTCTTCCTGGTCGTCGGGTAGATAATCAGGAGGTGGCCGATCTTTTAGGAATTGAGCCGTCGTATATTTTCCGAGTTTCAGGTATCCGGACCAGGTTCTGGGCGGATTCGCAGGAGGAATGCTCCTTTTTGGCGGAACAGGCGACGCGAAGGGCATTGGATCAGGCTGGTTTGGTCCCGGAGGATCTTGACGCTATTCTGGTTTCTTCCACCTCTCCGGAGATGATCTTTCCCTCCACGGCCTGTTTGCTTCAAGCCCGGCTGGGTATCAGGGGCATCCCGGCATTTGACCTCTCAGCCTCTTGCTCAGGGTTTCTCTATGGCCTTTCTATGGCAGATTGTTTTATCCAGGCCGGGCAATTTCGAAGATGTCTCGTCGTGGCTTCGGAAATCAAATCTCGGTCCTTGGATGTCAAAGATCTGAGTACAACCATTTTATTTGGTGATGGGGCCGGTGCGGCTATTGTCGAGAGATCGTCAAATTCCGACATGGGCGTCGTCAGCATTCGACTTCACGCCGACGGGGCGTATCATGATCTGGTCAAAATTGCCGGAGGTGGTTCCCGTCAGCCTTTGTCTCAAGATGTCCTTGATGCCAGTGGGCATACCTTGCGAATACGGGGTTCGCGGGTGTTTCGCATTGCAATCAGGCGCTTAGGCCAGGCGGTCAGCGACCATTTGGCGCAGGAGAAATGGGACGTGTCGCAGCTCGACCAGGTCATTTTCCATCAAGCGAATGGGCGTATGCTTACCCAGTTTTGTGAAAATATCGGAGTCCCTCCCGAGCGATGCCTTTCGATGATCGAGCAAGTCGGAAATACCTCTTCCGCTTCCTTGCCGATGGCGTTAGATCATGCGAACCGAAATCAGAGACTGAAAAGGGGCGATCGGGTCATGTTGGGAGCCTTTGGGGGAGGGCTTACTTGGGGCACGGCTTTGGTTCGGTGGGGGTAACCTCGCCCTCTTCGCCTTGTAGCCGTCTTATCAGAGAAATCGGTTTAGGCATTGTGTTGACGATCTCTGGCAATTTGGCCTATCGTGCGCAAAAGGCATGAGTGGAATAGATAATTGAGCTAGATAAATATTTATTAAGGAGGGTGCATTGAAAATCTTCCTGGCCAATCCGAGAGGGTTCTGTGCGGGAGTGGATCGAGCGATTGAAATCGTCGATTTGTCCTTAAAGACGTATGGGGCACCAATTTATGTTCGGCATGAAATCGTTCATAGTCGTCATGTGGTCGAGTCCCTTCGTGGAAAGGGCGCTATTTTTGTGGAAGAACTGAATGAGGTTCCTGATGGCGCCATTGTCATTTTCAGTGCACATGGCGTGGCAAAAGAGGTGTGGGAAGAATCCAGACGACGAAATTTGAAAGTGATTGATGCCACATGTCCCCTGGTCATCAAGGTCCATAACGAAGTGAACAGGGATTATTCCAACGAATACGAGCTGATCCTGATTGGTCACGCGGGGCACCCTGAGGTTGTCGGAACTCTTGGACAGGTGCCTGATAAATTCCATTTAGTTTCCTCTGTAGAGGACGTGGATTCGTTAGAAGTTGAAAATCCCCTTCATCTGTCATATGTCACACAAACCACGTTGAGTGTGGATGAATGTCGGGATATTGTTGCTGCCTTGCATCGTCGGTTCCCGGGTATTAAAGGGCCACATCAGGAAGATATTTGTTATGCCACACAAAATCGGCAAAATGCTGTCAAAGAGCTGTCCCGTTTTGTTGATGTCATTCTGGTAATCGGGTCTCCCAATAGCTCCAATTCCAACCGATTGAGAGAATTGGGCGAGCGTTGTGGAATCCCTTCATACCTCATTGATTCTTATCAGGATATTCAGACTCAATGGCTGGAAGGTGTGAACGCAATCGGCATTGCGGCAGGGGCCTCGGCTCCAGAAGTGTTGGTGGCTCAGGTCATTAAGTTTTTGAAAGAGCATGGAGCGACATCAGTAGAGGAGTTGACCGTGGTGGAAGAGAATGTTGAATTTCTTCTTCCTAAAGAATTACTGATGGCCAAAGTTCCGCGATAAGTTCCCATGGATTTCCGCTTTCCTGGAGGAGCGCAAGCGAATCTTTTCCGAATATATCCTTCCTCATTATCTTTCCCAGTATTTTAAAGCAGTCAGACCTGTTTGTTTCGGGAATCCTCCTGGATGGAAGATGTCCCGTAAAACGGCTCCCTGGCTTTGTCCTGTTGACAGGAGCCGTAGTTTTGGCATTATGTCAAGATATTGAATAGGCCGATAGTCAGACCCACCGCATTTTGTGGAATACTTTGATTTTTCTTTCTTCTTATGGTACTGATTCGAACCAAATTACTGCCCTGGCATCCACTCCATTCTGAGAGGAAATATGTTTCTTCGTACTCTAGTCGTCAATGGGTTCAAATCTTTTGCTGAGGCAAAAATAGATTTTCCGAACGGGATAACTGCCGTCGTCGGTCCCAATGGGACAGGGAAAAGTAATATCGTGGATGCCATTTTGTGGGCAATGGGTGAGCAAAGCGTGAAAAGTTTGCGAAGCGAGCGCATGGAAGACGTAATTTTTAATGGGACTGAGCAACGCAAACCCATGGGAATGGTCGAGGCTTCGCTCATTTTTTCCGAGGTGACGCCCCGTGAGTTGGAGCCTGTCTCTGCCATTCTGGAAGGGCTTGATCAGCCAACGGATGTGATGATCACCCGTCGGCTCTACCGCGAGGGAGACAGTGAATATTATTTTAATAAGATTCCCTGCCGCCTCAAGGATATTCGAGGATTTCTCTGGAATGCCCGAGCGGGAGCCAGAGGACAGTCCGTTATTGAACAGGGCAATATTGAACAGTTGCTTAATGCCTCCCCACAGGAACGGCGTGAATTTATTGAGGGCACGGCAGGAATTATTCGATATAAAAAACAAAAGGCCGAGGCGTTACGAAAATTACAAAGTACGGAAAATAATCTTTTGCGGGTTCGGGATATTCTTGGAGAAGTCCGGGGTCAGCTTCGGACGCTCAATCGTCAGGCGAAACAAGCAGAGGAGTATCAGGCCTTTCTCCGTGAAGCCCGCGAGCTTGAGGTGCAGTTATTGACTCATGACTTTCGCCGGTTTTTTCAAGACCAGTGTCAGTTTGAACATGAGTTACAAGAATCTGAAAGCCAAGAACTATCCTGTTTGGCGGAAGAGGCCCGACTTGTGGCCGAACACCAAACCGTGCAGTTAGAGCTGACGTCTGCTAGCGAAACTCTCAAGGAAGCGCAGGACCGGTTTCGAGAGATTGAGCAGCAACTGTCCCATGCGTTTACGGCGATTCAGATTGAACGCAATCGGCTTGATCAATATGAACAGCAACATGAACAGGTCATGGAGGAGCGAGCACGGTTGAATGGGGAGGGCCAGGAGGCCACGGGTTCGTTGGAAGCCTTGAGAGAGCGCCTGGCCCAAATTCGGTGCGAGATGGAAATCCTTACTGTCACTGTGGAAGAAGGAGAGGGGGGTATAGCCGAACTGGCCGTTCGCCGTCGGGAAACTGCGGAGAAGGTCGACAAGGGTCGGGAAACCATTCTGGCCTTGGCTGTTGAAAAAACGAATCAGGAAAACCGCTTGCGAAGTATTGCTGAAGGACAGAGTTCGATGGCCAGACGGATCGAACGTCTGACCGTGGAATATTCTCAATCGCAGAACGATCAAACCAATCTTCAAGCTGAAAGCGAAGCCCTTCGCCAGGAATGCTCATCGCTCGAAAGTCAGCTTGACGCGCTCCGGAACAATCAGGACCGCTTAGAGGTTAACCTGCAAAGTCAGCGAGAAACCAGGGAAGAGCTTGATGAAAAAATTCTCGACCTCCAAACCCAAGCCGCTGGCGCTGAATCAGAATTACGTGCGATTCAAAGTGTTTTTCGTGAAGAAATCGGGTATGGCCATCATGGTGAGGGTGATGAAGCCTCCATTCGCGTTGCGTGTTCGTCCATTCAAGAGGCGTTGGCCGAACGGATGGAAGTGCCTGAGGATGTTGAGAAAGCCATAGAAGCCGTTCTAGGCGAGCGGCTGCAGGCGTGGATTGTCCAATCGTCCCAAGAGGCAGAAATGTCTATTGCGCAATTTAAACAACATGAATGGGGGAGAGGCAGCTTTATCCCTTTGAATATTCCGCGACAGGGTCCAAAGGGACCAGCCGATTGGTGGAATGTCATTCAGCACGACCCGGAAGTGCGGGGCTTGGCTATAAATTTTGTTCAGGTTCCGGACGAGTTAAAGCCTGTGATCGAAGCCTTGCTGGGGAATACGGTCATTGTTAAATCATTGTCTGGAGCGTTAAATCTCATGACCGAACATTCATGGTTTCAGGGAAACGGCCCGCTTTTAGTGGCTTTGGGCGGAGAACTTGTATCTCCCTCTGGGATCATCAGTGGCGGGTCTGGTGGCGAAGCTGGTGGATTATTACGTCGCCGGCGAGAAATTCTCACATTGGAAGAAAAGTTGAACACTCTTACCGTGGGGTTGGAGGAAGCCAAAGCGAACCGGAAGTCGCTTTTACAGGAAATTGAGGACGTATCGCGACAACTTGAAGAAGCCACGTTGTCCATTCGTGAGATGGAATTTCACATGTTGACCATTCAAAAAGAGGCTTCTTCCAAAGAGAAGGCTCTTCCCGATCTCCTACGTCGGTTAGATGCACTTCAGCAGGATCGATTAGCGGAAGAGGAGGAATGGGGACAGCTGCAAGTTGAAGAAGTAGAGGTCCAGACCCGGCTTGAGCATCTCAATCAGACACGAACCCATGAGGATGAGGCGCTTCGTCAACTGTTGGATGCTCTTAATACATTAGACCAAGAGCGACAGGACATGTTGCAAAGTCTCAATGACACACGAATGAATTTTCAGGCTTTGAAGTCCCAATGGGATTATGAACAGGCTAATGTTGAACGAATTGAACGGGAAGAAGAGCATCGGAATACCCGAATTCGACAAATTGATGGACAATTGGAGCATCTCTTTCTGCAAAGTCGAAAGAGTCAGGAAGAACGCCTCACGAATGAGAGTTTAGTTGAAGAATTAGACATCCAGAAAGAGGCCATTGCGGGAACATTATTGGAGCTTCAGAACCGTCATGCAGGATGTATGGAGGAAGTTAAACGATTGGATGGTCTGATCGGAAAGGCTCGAGAAACATTGAGCCACATCTTTAAGTCTCGTGTGCCGATCGAGGGACGTTTAGCGGAAGTTCGGGCGAAGTTTCGTGCTGTGGAAGAAACGCTGACCATGACATACGAAATTTCGACGGATGACCTCAAAAATCCCCTCAAAAATCCTCCTGATGCCGGACAGATCGCGGGAGGTCTGGAAGGGAGTGAACAGGCTTCTGATGAACAAACCGGCCAGTGGAGAGAGCAATTACAGGGTATCAGGAAAAAATTAGAGCGTATCGGTCCAATTAATTTGGCTGCAATTGAGGAGCATGCTCAATTAGAAGAACGCTATCAATTTTTATTGGCGCAAGAAGAAGATTTAGCCGGTTCAATTCAATCCCTTCAGGAAATTATCCAGCGGTTGAATCAAACGACCAATAAGCTGTTTGCGGAGACCTTTAAAGAACTTCAAGTGAAATTTAGCGAAGTCTTTTCAGCCTTGTTCGCTGGAGGACGCGCTGAATTGATTTTAGTCGAAGATACTCAGGAGGGACAGGAATCAGAAGAGCCCAATCTTGAGCCAGGTGTGGAAATCGTCGCCCAACCCCCAGGGAAGCGCTTAAAAAATCTCAACATGCTTTCCGGAGGGGAAAAGACCATGACGGTCATGGCCCTTCTCTTTGCGAGCTTTCTCATTCGACCTTCTCCATTTTGTGTGTTGGATGAGGTGGATGCGCCGTTAGATGAGACGAACGTGGTCAGGTTTGGGCAGTTTTTGCGACAAATGGCGGATCGATCTCAATTTATTGTGATCACGCACAATAAACGAACCATGGAGACTGCCAACTCACTTTTTGGTGTGACAATGGAGGATCCTGGCGTTTCGAAATTGATTGCTGTTCGCCTCCATGAATTAGAAGAGGTAAGCTGAGATCACACAGTGGGGCTCCATCAATAGTTGGAGTCCAAAAGAAAAGCCCCTTCCTTGGAAAATCGGAAGGGGCTTTTTTACAGAGCCAGGTTTTTCTGGTTGGTTAATTTCGAACGCCGGCCCAAACTTTCGCTGGATCGATTTCTTTGTCAGGATTCAGCTGTTTGGCCTTATCCAGGAGCGTATCCGTTGTCTCAGGGATTTCTGGATCAGGTATGCAGCAATCGTCGACAGGACAAACAGCCGCACATTGAGGCTCATCAAAATGCCCGACGCACTCTGTGCAGCGCTCATAGGTGATCACGTACACCGTGTCCCCTTCACCCTGACCTTCACCGACCTTATTGCCCTTTTCCTCCGCGGCACTGCGTGTCTCAAAAATTGCCTCGTTGGGACATTCCGGGAGACAGGCACCACAATTAATGCACTCTTCTGTGATTAGCAACGACATAATTCCTCCTTAGGGGACAGATAAACCGTCATGTCAATTGTAGGAAGCCAACGCCTACGATTCTTATTGAAATTCGCCTTGGCATGAGGGCTGGTACACTATCAACTCTTTGGCGATTTTAACGGTGTAAATTTCTTTGCGTCAACCGGACAGAAGACCTATCAGATAAGCCATTCGGACCGGCGGGTAAATGAGGGATATTCAGAAACTTTTCTAAGAAATTGTTGGACCCCGTAACCATATAAATCAAGCATATATTTATACATTTGCTGGAAGACTGTCATATAGTCTGAGCTTGACGAACCTAGGGGCTATTGTTATAGCAGCGAGGCCTCATCATAGCTGACGGAGAGGGCACATCGCATTTCTAGGAGTTATCTTTGAGTGATGGAGAGCGAAAGATTTTGTATGTGCGGATGCGCTCTTGGTAGGCTCATCACAGAGTACGTGCAAGAGAGGGGCTGTCTTGCCTGACAGTCCGATTGGGGTTCCAGCCCCTTCCGTGTTTTTCTCACTAACCTCCCCATGAAAAACGCTAGCACGGGATCCTCAGCGTTTTCCGCCTACGCTGCTCTCACGACTGCTGCAGTGGTCTGGGGAGGGTCGGTCGTTGCACAAAAAGTCGCTTTAGGTCCTTTCTCGCCCGTAGAGGCGTCTGTGTTTAGAGGGTTGGGAGCCTTACTCATCCTTATTCCTCTTTGGCTTTGGAGGGAAGGGGTCGTTCCTTTTTCACGAAAAGATTGGCGAAACTTTTTTTTCCTAGGAATCGGGGTTCTTGGCAATCATCTGTTCGTTCTCTTTGGCTTGCAATTTATTGGGGCAGGGGCTGCTGGCATCATTATAGGTTCAAGCCCGGCCATTACCGCATTCTTGTCTTCGCTCATCCTTAAGGATATTCCCCTGCGTGTGATTTGGCTTGGCTGTCTCGTCTCGTTTTTAGGAGTATTGAGTATTTCCGGGCGCGAGGCGGTGGATGGATTGGGTTCCAATCCTTTACTCGGAGGGAGTCTGGTGGTATGTGCGTTAGTCAGTTGGGCCTTATATACCATTGGCTGTCGAAAAACCATGGAACGGTTTTCTCCGCTGACTGTGACGTGGACGACTCTTCTACTCTCTTTGATCTTTGAAATCCCTTTGTTGAGCATAAATCACAAAGTCCTGGTTACAGGGGTAGAGTCGGTTCCGGTATCTGGCTGGCTGGCACTTCTTTACGTTATGGTGTTTGCTACCGCATTGGGTCAACAGGCCTGGTTGCTTGGCGTCAAAGGAATCGGTCCTTCCAGAGCAGGAATTTTTGGGAATCTTATTCCGGTTTCTGCGCTGTGTTTTTCGGTGATGATTTTGGGGGAACCGGTTGGCATGAGAGAAATAAGTGGGATAGGATTGATTCTGATTGGGGTCTGGTTGGTTGATCGACAATCCTGTGCCGTGTTAGTGAAGGTCCCCTGATTAGGAAATGGGCGAAAATGAAGAAAGAGAGCGCACAATGCTGAAGGAACGGATTGAGGAAGTGACGCAGATGAATGAGGCGTTTTACCGTGGGTTTGAACAGCTGGATGTTGCGCTGATGGATTCTATTTGGGCTCATCAAGAGTATGTAACCTGCATTCATCCAGGATGGAGTATCCGGGTCGGGTGGCCGGCGGTTCGGGATTCCTGGGTGGTTATATTCAATAATACGTTTTCAATGAAATTTGAATTGACGGAAGTACAGGTTCAAGTTGCCGCCGATGTTGCCTGGGTCATTTGTACGGAAAATATCACCAGTCGGGTGGGAGAAAACGAACAGAATAGCCAGGTGGTATCGACCAATTTATTCGAGCGGATCGGAGACGAGTGGAAGATCATCCATCACCACGGATCGCCGCTCATGGAATAAGGTTTAATCGTCCATGGGGTACTTGGCGACGCGGGGCATTCTTTCTGTTGCTTGGGTAGCAGGAGAGATTTCCTCACTTATGGGATCGAAAAAGAGGCGTGAGGGCGGGATGATGATTCAATGCGTGTGAAGGCCAAGAGAGAACTGATCAAGAGGCAGATGTACTGAATGTCGTTTTAGCCCATTCTTCAACAATTACGTCTCGTTCTTCCATGTTCAAAGCGCAATATTTTTTAAACATACCCAGTCCGCCTTTTTTCCGGCGCCATACAACGAATTGTAAAAAGTGTTCCTTGCATAAGGATTGGGTTCCGGCAGGGGCGTAGAGGGGTTCAGTGCATCCCCCGATCAGACATGTATCAGCATCCATAAGCTGGTTCTCCTTAAAGGTTCATACGGCGACATTTTCCATTCGAAGTATGCCCAACTGGGAGCGGAGAAGGCAATCAATTCACGCCATGAAAAAAATAATTATAGGTGAATGCCATTAATAGAGGGGTTAGGTTCCCTTGCTTTCTCTGTCAAATGGCGGGTATCGTAGGCACCCTGTTATAGCCAAACCAATTCGACATAATTTAATAGTGTCGTGGAAGAAAGGAGCGTATTCTGTGTTGACTGCTACAGATGTATTTGAACAAACGAGGGAAATGGCTTTGCGTGCTACCAGCCAGGAAGAGCGGGCTCTTCAAATCGATTATCCGGCTCTGAGCACGAAGATCGAACAGGCATTGACAGGTCGGAAGGTTACTCTTCTGTATGTCAATGAATTTTTGCCGGAAGGCTATGAAGATCAAGGGCGTTTTAACGTCATGGTTATGACCTCTGGCCAGGTTCTTTTCGATATGGTTATCGGGGATTCGTACTTTCGGTATGACGTGTTTTCTTGCTGTGATTTGGATAAAATTCAATTGATTGATGGGACTTGGGATAATAAGGAAAAACGCACGGAAGAATCATTTCTTAGTCTACGATTGATGCATGGTGATGAGTCGCATATTCTTCTTGCGCTTAATGACGCACAACGTCCCGCACTATTGTCTTTTGCGGAAAAAATCTCTCATGGCCGACACCCGGAAAAAGCCTGATGCCAATCAGAGTCCGGAAGAATTCTTTGTAAAAATCTTGGAGCTGCTTACGAGACCGTAAACGGTAAGGCGCAGACAGAGGCTGGGAAGCGCTGGTCTCTGATCTCGATTTCCAGTTTTGTCTGGGGTTGGGTAAAATCTCGTAATGGGAATCCAAGGGCGATCGGTTTTTTGACAAGAGGGGAGTGGGTGGAACTGGACACCCATCCCACTTCCCGAGTCCCACTAAAAAGTTTCGCCCCAGGTTCAGGAAGTTGTGGGATTTCCGCTTCAAGAACTAAGCCGACCATTCGCCGCTTCACCGACCCGTACGTATCCATTCTGGCGACGACTTCCTGCCCGGGATAACATCCCTTCGATAAACTAAAGGCAATTCCCTCAAGGTTGGCTTCTGGGGGAACGATTTTTTCATTTAAGTCAGGCCCAAGGCGAGCCAATCCACCCTCAATCCTGGATGTTTCAAGTGCTTCCCTTCCTACTGGGAGCAGGCCTAGCTCCTTTCCGGTATTCAAGAGATGAGACCAGAGCGAAGGAATGGCTGCGACCGGTATAAACATTTCGTAGTCTTGTCCCCCTGTTTCTTCCGTGCGAGCAAGAAATCCTTGTGTATCACCTAATGTGAAGGTGATGGTATCCAAGACCTGGAGCGATCCCACTTCCAAATTTAAGGCTTGTTTAAGAATTTCCGGACCATTCGGCCCGGTAACAAGGAGAAGTCCCCAACTTTCCAGGCCATTGTGAAGCTTGGCTTTGGTCCCAAAGAGCAGAAATTTTCGAAGGGCTTGATAGGTGAGGTCTCCCACCTCTCCAACATCTTCAATGATCAGGGATTCGGGTTGCCGGAACACCCGAAAATAGGAGAGCATTTTCCCTTTATGGTTCATAAAGGCAGAGTACCGGCCCTGCCCGGATTTGAGAGGAAGAATATCATTGCTGATGAGACTTTGAAGCCAAGTGGTCCTGTCATCTCCCGTGACCATGATTTTCCCCCGTGAGGAGAGGTCGGCGAGCCCGGCTCGCCGATGAATGGACTCATACTCTAGGAGAGCTTTACTGTAATGCAAAGGGACTTCCCACTCACCACAAGCTTGAAACGTGGCTCCCAGGGCTTCATGTTGCTTATGAAGAGGAAGTGTTTTCATGATGTAGCTGCCGCCATGGTTTCCTCAAACAGCGCGAGTGTCCGCGCAGAAAACTCATTGCGCGAGACGATTTTTTGAATTCCCAGGTCTTTGGCCAGTTTCCATGTTTGAACCTCTTCATGATTGGCAAAGGCCAGAATGGGCAATGAGTGTGTTTGAGGAAGGGTTCGTAAAGATTTCACAATATCGGAGGCATTAAGACGGTCATCATTCATGTTAATAATGATGCCCATTGGTTGGCTGGCAAGAGCTTTCGTTTGCCAGTCATCTCCTGTGCGGAGACGTTCCAATTTGTAGCCTTGAGGTAAAAAGGCATCGCGTATTTTGGTGTAGAAGAAAATATCACTCACGGCTACAAGAATCGTTTTGGTGTCTGGCATTTGGTAAGGCCTTTACATGGTACTAGTTCATGAGAGTTAAAATGCGCATGAGCGCTTGTTTGGCTGTTTTGTATTCGGGATTAAGAGCCAGAGACTTTTTGTAGGAATCGACAGCTTGGTCCCATGCCCCTTGTCGTTCGTACACCCGGCCGAGATTCATATGAGGAAAGGAGGGATTTTCATATCGTTTGGCCTTCATCGCTTTTTCAAGCCACGGAATGGCCTCTTCCAACTGGTTGAGCTCAATAAGGTAGGCACCGATATCATTGTAAGGATTTCCGAACTCGGGGTCCTGGCGAATAGCCATTTGGCATTCTTCAATGGCTTCCTGCAATTGACCCATGAAACTATAGGCCCATCCTAGAAATGTGTGTGCTTCGGCGGTCGGAAAGAGGTCGATGGATTGTTTGTAGAGATCCACCGCTTCTTCCAGTTGTCCCTTCATTTGGAGCTCATAGGCCTGCTGGAAAAGGTTCCAGGCTGCCACCTTATCCTCTTCGTTGCCCTCACCCTGGTCGAGAAAATCTTGAATATCCATAAGAAATTGTGTTGCGCACCGTCCTTTTTGTGGTTCTCAGGAAAAGAGGTGGTTACTCGCCTTTGAGCTTGTGTTGAACTAATTCAGCTGCGCGTCGGCCGGAAAGCAACATCGACCCAAACGCCGGTCCCATGCGTGGACTGCCATCAACTGCAGCAACGGCCAAGCCGGTCACAAAGCAATTTGGATAGATCTCACGGGTGTTTTCTACCACTAATGCTTCAGAACGCGCTACCCACATGGCCCCGTTTCCAGGAACTTTCTGATATAAATTACGTTGGTGGAGGAGATTAACCACGACGGCGTCATGACCGGTAGCATCAACCACAATTTGACTTTCAAGGGCAATGGGATCTACATGAATGGTATCATGTCCCGCCATTTCCACAGTGGAATTATTGACAACGACACCTTCGATTCGATGATCTTGCCGAAGAATGAGATCGACGACTTTGGTGAGATTCATAATCTTCACGCCGGCTTCGTAAGCGGCGGAAATGAGCCGACTGGTCACATGAGGAGGATCAACCATGGTCATGCCCGGGCAGTCTTTAATCGGTTTAAAGGGTATGCCCAATTCTTCAAGAATCCGATCCGCCGGTTCGCAAATCGTGGCCTTATTCATGAGAAATCCACCGGACCAGAAGCCGCCACCAAGAGCCAGTGATTGTTCGATGAGCAGAGTCCGGAAGCCGATCGCGGCGAGATCGCGGGCACAGAGGAGTCCGGATGGACCTCCACCGACAATAATGATATCGCTTTCAATCAGTGAATCGAACTCTTTGTAATACTCCCGGGCAATGTGACGGGTAATGTCCCGTTCTCGTAACGGAGCGATGTTAATAGGATTCATAGGGGAGCTCCAGGTAATATTTCGTTTTTATCCAATCATACAATGCCAATTTCGTTTTGGCCCTTGTCTCTGTTCAAATTCCTGCTGGTTTTCTGCAGGTTCCGTCTTTGACCCTTCCCGCTTTATCGATATAAGTCTCCACCGGTTTTTCGGAACTCTTCTGATTTTTCCTGCATGCCTTGTTTCAGTGCGGCATCATCTGCCAATTGTTTTTCGGCAGCATACTCTCGCACGTCCTGGGTAATTTTCATAGAACAAAAATGCGGGCCACACATGGAGCAGAAATGGGCCAGTTTAGCCCCCTGAGCGGGGAGTGTGGCATCATGGAAATCCTTTGCCGTTTCCGGGTCAAGCGATAAATTGAATTGATCCTGCCATCGAAATTCAAATCGTGCCTGGGAGAGGGCATTGTCCCGGTGTTGAGCCCCCGGGTGGCCTTTAGCCAGATCTGCGGCATGTGCCGCTATTTTGTAGGCCATCACTCCGGCTTTCACGTCTTCCTTGTCAGGAAGCCCTAGATGTTCTTTGGGGGTGACGTAACACAGCATCGCGCACCCATACCAGCCGATCATGGCTGCGCCGATTGCGGATGTGATGTGGTCGTAGCCTGGGGCAATATCAGTGGTTAGCGGACCCAGGGTATAGAATGGGGCTTCGTCACAGGCAGCCAATTGCTTGTCCATGTTTTCCTTGATGAGTTGCATGGGGACGTGTCCCGGGCCTTCAATCATGACTTGGACGTCATGTTTCCAGGCGATTTTCGTGAGTTCTCCCAGCGTTTCCAGTTCGGCAAATTGAGCCGCATCGTTGGCGTCCGCCAGTGAACCCGGTCGCAATCCGTCTCCTAGGCTAAATGACACATCATAACTTTTCATGATCTCGCAAATTTCTTCAAAATGCGTATAGGTAAAGTTTTCCTGATGGTGAGCCAGGCACCACTTAGCATGGATGGATCCGCCGCGTGAGACGATGCCGGTCATGCGAGAGGCCGTCAATGGGACATAGGCCAGGCGAACACCGGCATGAATAGTGAAATAATCCACGCCTTGCTCGGCCTGTTCTACGAGAGTATCTCGAAAGATTTCCCAGGTCAGGTCCTCAGGTTTCCCCCCCACTTTTTCTAATGCCTGGTAAATGGGTACGGTCCCTATGGGCACGGGAGAATTTCGTATGATCCATTCACGGGTTTCGTGGATGTTTTTTCCTGTGGAGAGGTCCATGACGGTGTCTCCTCCCCATCGGATGGACCAAATCAATTTTTCGACTTCTTCTTCAATAGAGGACGTAACGGCAGAATTTCCAATATTGGCGTTGATTTTTACCAAAAAATTGCGCCCGATAATCATAGGCTCAATTTCTGGATGATTGATATTGGCAGGAATAATGGCCCGTCCTCGAGCTACTTCATCACGAACAAACTCCGGTGTGATGTAGGAGGGAGTAGACGCGCCCCAATTCTGTCCAGGATGTTGAGCCACCCCGAAGGTCTGACCTGTCCCGTTTTGGGCGGATAGGTTTTCCTCACGTGCCTGGTTCTCCCGAATAGCAATAAATTCCATTTCCGGTGTGACGATTCCCTTCCGGGCATAATGCAATTGCGTGACATTCATGCCTGATTTTGCCCGAAGGGGCGGGCGTTGCAAATGGAACCGGATGGCCTGTAAAGCAGGATCGTTTGCACGAATTCGTCCATACCGTGAACTGACCTCTTTCAAGGGTTCGACGTCCTGACGTTCGGCAATCCAATCCTTTCTGACGGGATGAAGGCCCTTGCGCACATCAATCTGAATCCCCGGATCGGTGTAGGGTCCAGAGGTATCATAGACAATGACAGGCGGGTTCTGAACTTCGGTGTCATCGTGCACGCTCCGACTGCTCGTTTGATGAATTTCTCGCATGGGGACCCGTACATCCGGTCTCGAGCCGGTTCGATAGATTTTTTGTGACCCGGGAAACGGTTGAATCGATAGGGAAGAAAGAGGAATGCGGGGCTCCTCCGAAACGACGTGTAATGATGGTGTCGAGGGACTAGATGTGGTGGTTTGGGCTGGTGTCATGCAAACCCTCTCTTTCTGGGTTTAGGGAATTGGTCCAGGAAGCTTATTCCAAAATACAAAAAGCCGCCCCTTTTTTAGCTAAAGAGTGCGGCTGCTTGTGCGGGCTTTCGTGGCTCCTGCTTCCCTACGCTGGTATTATCCAGGTCAGGTCGTGAGGGTCGTCCCCCTTATTGGGACTCTCAGCGTGTCGCACCCCTAGCAAATTCATAGTAAGTCCCGTGCTAATTGTTTGTCAAACAGTGCCAGGCTCCCATTTATATAGTTTGTTAAAAGTTCCTTAACAAAAGCCATTTTCTTAATGGTAGGTGTATGTCAACCTCCATTCCTAAGGTACTTATACACTGTAATTATATCCTCGATTCCCAATCGAATGTCCAAATTGGCCTGACAAAATTCTATGCCACGACCACCAAGTTCTCTTCCATGATCAGGCAGTGTCAGGATCTGAGCTACAGCCGCTGATAAACCAGCAACACTTTTATTGGGTACTAAAATTCCATGACCAACCTTTTTTAGAAGCTCCGTTTCACAGCCTGTATCAAATCCCACGATAGGTATTCCCATAGCCATGGCGTTATAGGTCGAAAGATTAGTTTCCTCAAAAACCATGGTACGAAGGTACACTGTAGCCGCTGCGTAATAGGGCAGAAGGTCTTCTTGATAGCCAACGAGACGTACGTGGTCATAAATACTTAATTTTTTTGCGCGGGCCTCGAGTTCTGAGAGCTGATTTCCATCACCAACTAAAAGCCAATGAAGCTTGGGAAATTGTCGTAAAAGGTCAGGAAGGGCTTCCAAAGCATATGCGTGTCCTTTGGATGAGTCCAATCGCCCGACAGAAAGAGCAATTAAAGCATCTGATGGCAAATGATATTTTTCTTTAATTGCCTGATGGAAATGTTGCCGTTGATGTCGAATCTTATTTATTTCTTCAAGATCAAGAAGCCCGCGAAGAGGAACGATTTTGGAATCGGGAATGCCTATTGAGAGCAACTCATCCCGGCAGCGGGAGGCAGCCGTGAAGAAACAATCGAACAAAGCATGAAATCTGGCGAAAAGCTTTGGCACCCAGGCTTTACCATCGTCTACCATTTGGGAAAAGAGGGATGGAACCAGATGAACCACCGGGCGTCGAAATATTATTTTTAAAGGCAGCCCAATGGTTAAAACATAATTCGTGTGCAAATTGATAATGTCAGGCCGAAACCAGAATAAGGCTTTACCAACATGCCACAACGCATTCATGTACCGTAGGAGAAACCATGTCGTATCCCAGCGATCTAAGATTTTCAGGATACGCCGTTTGGGAACTTGGGCATAGGCGCCTTTTTCTCGCATAAGATCTGCATAGATCCATTTCCCTTTGTTCGGTGAAAAGGAAATGACCATGTGCTTGACCTTATCTGATGGGGTTAACCGGACAATATCCCAGAGCAATCTTGTTGTCCCATATCCGGTTATTCTATCAATCAGATGGAGGACCCGTATCGGCGCTTTATCCTCGATCACTTCAGTTACTTTTTCCATGCCAGGCTGCTTGTTTATTTCTGAGTGTCGTAATCCTTGAATGCCTCGATTTCTAAGGATGTACGCTCTTTGGCAATGTCGATCCAGGGAGGACCCACCTACTGTGGGATCCAAAAATGATAATAATTCTGAAGAGATTCCGGTAGGTAGCCGGACCTTTCATAAAATTTACAGGCTTGCACATTGTCTTTCTGCGTAATCGCCTCCGAAATTTTGATACCATTGGATAACAGCCATTCATGGAGTCTCTTAATCAACAATGAGCCGATTCCTTGACCTTGGACTTTTTTTTGAACCCCCATCAGGCCAATTTTTCCCATACCATTTTTTGCAGACCCGGTAACCATCCCGAGATATTCCTCTTTATTTCTGGAATCCGGCACGACAAACACCACATCAGCAAGTTCATGTAAAGTGCTTCGATTGATCCAAATATGGTACAGGCTTGCAAACTTGTCCCTGGGAATACATGGATCTATAAAGAATCTGGAATGGCCACCTCCGATTAATGCTAGATTCACTAGCTGCTCATTGGCGGGCAAGAGAGGGTATTCAATTGCTTGAACCGTAGTGCTCGGCAACTTAACCCCACCCACGGTGGAGTCGGAACTTAGCTTCCGACGATAGGTGATCTTTCTATCTACAAGGGAACCTGAAAAACTTTGAAGGAGAGGCAAAGGGATCATCCGATTCGGGGACGTGGCCCAGTAAATCAAGCGATAGCCATTTTCTTTGGCATAAATCAGAATGCTCATGAGTTCTGAGTCGGTTAATTCTGGGGTAATAATCTGCCCTACCAAAATCTCAAAATGTTGAGAGTCCCAGGGTAGTGGCATAAGAAATGTGAAAAGATTATCCCTGATTTTTTATTCTCACTTCGTGCAATCGGTTTACTCCTTAACCCTCTCGGCACTAATTGACGAATCGGAGTGCCGGTGGTTCTTCTCGTTTTAGCTTTATATTTTCTTTCACGATTTCTACCCCTTCGGTAATACATTTTACGATGTATTCCTGCTCCACTTCAGTCATTTCGTAATAAAAAGGCAAACGCAAAAGTTGCCCGCTTAATTGCTCTGTGATTGGAAAGTCGCCCTCAGCATATCCGAACTTTTTCCCCATGGGCGAAGTGTGGAGTGGAACAAAATGAAAAACTGCCAAAATATTCTGTTGTCTTAGGTACCCCATGAGGGCATCTCTGGTTTCCATGTCTGGCAGAAGGATATAAAACATATGATAATTGGTTTTGCAATCTTCGGGTATGGTAGGAAGACTGAGTAGTCCTTGAATTTCAAGGGGTCTCAACATTAGCCGGTACTGTTTGTAAATAGCCTTTCTTCGCTCCGCTATTGAGTCCAACATCTCCAATTGGGCATAGAGGAATGCACAGACGATTTCACTTGGCACATAGGACGATCCAATATCCACCCATGTATACTTATCAACTTCTCCACGAAAAAAATCGCTCCGGTTGGTTCCCTTGTCTCGAATGATCTCCGCTCGCCTAATCATTCCCGGATCGTTGATACACAGAGCCCCTCCTTCTCCGCAAATATAATTTTTGGTCTCATGGAAACTATAGGTACCAAGATGTCCAATAGTTCCGAGGGGCCGTTCGTTATAATATGCGCCTACTCCTTGTGCCGCATCTTCTATGACGAAAAGATCATGCTTGTTTGCAATCGCCATAATGCGGCCCATTTCGCATCCGATCCCGGCATAATGAACAGGGATAATGGCCTTTGTTTTAGAGGTAATGGCTTCTTCAATCCGATTTTCATCCAGATTCAGCGTGTCAGGTCTGATATCCACAAATACAGGCCTGGCGCCCAATCGAACAATCGAATTGGCAGTCGAGACAAAGGTATAGGATGGGAGAATGACCTCATCACCGGCCCCCAGCTTACAAAGCATTGCGGCCATTTCCAAAGCGGCCGTGCAGGAAGGGGTCATGAGCACTTTGGGAATTCTGAACCGTTTTTCAAACAATTCCGAACATTTTTTAGTGAAATACCCATCACCAGCCAGATTTCCAAACGTCACGGCTTGCGCAATATAATAAAGCTCTTTTCCCGCAATGAACGGTTTATTAAATGGTATGATATTTTTCATCTTTCCCTCTCCATTTAGTGACTGTCTCTTTCTATCCTTCCACGTTTGAGATCTCTTGACTGAGCTGAGAATTTCGTACCTCACACGGTTGTGAAAAAATTCCGGAGGCGATTAGTTTTGACGGTGGAAGTTCCAAATGCGCTGTTGAACTTTAACTCTTTTGCCTTTGCACCTCTTTGAATTACCAAAAGGCCATACTTTGCTGAAATTGCATGGATTCGGCAAAGGTTGGTTGCCCTCACTGGGAATTTTTGGCACTCCTATCCAGTCAGCCAAACTCTTGCCCCTGTATTCTGAGCCCAGCTTTTGTCGCCGGTCTAATTAGTTTTTCATAGCAGGATATCCAATTTTTTACGGCTGAAGTCTATAGAACTTCGAGAATCCTGGCTGCCTGATTTTTGAAAGTGTAAACGTCTGAGGTTCTTTGTATGAACGGGGCGATGCCGATTTTTTTTAAAGGGAATATCTGCATCTCCGGTCCGTGAACGTTAACCCAATTATGGAATGTAATGATGCCAGGTTCTTCCGGAACAACACGGTCCAACTGCTTACTTTATCTGAATTTTTTAACCGATTTCTCCTTATACCTAAAGCAACTTCCCAATTTGCTGAGGAAGGTGCATGCTTTATTATTGAAGTTTAGCCGAAAGGCATACTAATGGGAATTCCCAATTTTTCTCCACCATCTTGCAGCATTGCTAGAGCCATCAACCTTGTGGAGAGACGAAGCCACCGGACTGTTAGGGATAGCGGCCGATATCACCCTCGGTAGACCCTATTAGTTTATTGGCCGATCCAAACAGGAATTTCTCATTCAACAAAAAAGGTTTCTATTTGGGTTTCCAAAGGTCCTTATTAATGAAGAAATGATGGAAATAGAGGCTGTAAAAATAAGTCGGGCGGAGACATGCCTGATATACTGGATAAAAGGGCCCTCAGTTGACGTTAAATTTGGCATCAACCTTGTAGGGAGACGGTTCAGATGGGAGAATGTACGACTACTTTGTCATGGTGCTATTCCGGCATCCAAGCTAAAAGGTAAGCTAGGAGGACCACACATTCTCGGGATTTCTCCGATCGGCGACCCAAAGGGGATCTTTTAAAACACTCTCTCAGGGATAGCAAAAAGTGGTAAGTGAGAGCCGTAGGCACCGGGATCAATACCACGACAACCATGCTCAAAATGTTGGTTCAATGGCAAAGCTGTCCCTCAAGGAGAGGATGAGAGCCTATGTATGTATGCATGGCACCCGAAGGGCGCTTAAAACAAGTTGTAGGAGATCACTTACCGATTTAATGATCTTAAACCAACCCAGAAGGTCGATTTTGGTCACTGCATGTTCATATGTAGATCGCCAAGAGGTGGATTATTGGGAGAGCTCAAAATAGTAGTTATTTAAAGAGAATTCCTTTCTTAGGCACCTACAGATTTGTTAAACTTAAGTTTCATTTATTGATTTCCTAAAAATGGTGGTTATCATCGAACAGATAGCCATCTTCCAATCGATTAAATTTTGAAAGCGTATTTGGAAATATTTATGCCTACAATTACCGAATTCCCTATCACTGATTATCAAACTCTTCCGGATCAGGAGTTGTTTGATCGCATTGTGGAAGCAAAGGCTAAGTTAGGTCGGAAAGTACTGGTATTGGGGCACAATTACCAGCGGGACGATGTGATTGTGCATGCCGATTTCCGAGGCGATTCTCTTCTTCTTGCCAAGTATGCGGCCGAGCACCCTGAGCATCCTTACGTAGTGTTTTGTGGGGTGCATTTTATGGCTGAAACAGCCGACATTTTGAGTCGTTCCAATCAAACCGTCATTCTGCCTGACATGGCTGCAGGCTGTTCTATGGCGGATATGGCATCCATGGAACAGGTGGATGATTGCTGGGATCGGCTCGGACGGTTTTTGCCGGTGGAAGAGACCGTAACCCCAATCGTGTATGTGAATTCCGCTGCTGCGCTCAAAGCCTTTTGCGGGGAACATGGCGGTGTGACTTGTACCTCCTCCAATGCCAAAGCGATTATGAATTGGGCCTGGGAACGGAGAGAAAAGATTCTCTTTTTTCCTGATGAGCATTTAGGGCGGAACACCGCGAATGCCATGGGGTTTCCACGCGAAGAGATGATTGTGTGGGATCCCTTCCAACCCAACGGCGGACATATCCGGGAAACAATCCAGAAGGCTCGTCTGATTCTCTGGAAGGGACACTGTAGTGTGCACCAGATGTTCCAAGCGGCTCACGTGGCCTATTTCCGGAAGCAGTATCCTGCCGTTCAGGTTATTGTGCACCCTGAATGTCATGAGGATGTGGTCAATCAGGCAGACCTGGTGGGATCGACGGAGTTTATTATTCGGACGGTGACCCAGGCCGATCCGGGAACAATTTGGGCCGTGGGAACTGAGCTGAATTTGGTGAATCGGTTGAAACATGATCAAACCGATAAGCAAATCTATTTCCTTTCCCCAATGGTATGTCGGTGTTCGACCATGTACAGAATTGATGGACCTCATTTATGTTGGGCCATGGAAAATCTCGTGCAGGGCCATGTGGTTAATCACATACAAGTTCCCGACGAGGAGAAAGTGTTTGCCAAGCTGGCTTTGGACCGCATGATGGATCTGAGCTGATTGCCTTCCTTTTGTGGTTTCTTCTTCCCTTAATTTGTGGCTCTTTCAACTCAATAATATGGTCCTCGCTTATGGCTGTGTGGCGGCGAGATGCCTGAAGGGCATTGTTTGACGGGTTTGAGGGGCATGGCTAGAATGGCCTTGAGTTTATCCCACTATTCTTGAGAATTTCCCCATGGACTACAAAGCGACATTGAACCTTCCCCGGACTGAGTTTCCGATGAAGGCCAACCTGCCCCAAAAAGAACCGGAGCGATTAGCGCGGTGGGAGCAAGAGCGGGTGTACGACCGTATTCAGGAGGCCAGAAATGGCAGTCCCCGTTATATCCTTCATGATGGCCCTCCCTATGCCAATGGCCATATTCATATCGGGCATGGGCTGAATAAAATCCTCAAAGATATCATTATTAAATCGAAAACCATGGCGGGTTTCCAGGCTCCCTATATTCCTGGATGGGATTGTCACGGGTTGCCGATTGAACATCAGGTGACCAAGCAACTTGGACCCAAGAAAAAAGACCTGAGTGCGGTAGAACTCCGGAAACTCTGCCGAGAATATGCGGAAAAATTTGTTGAGATCCAACGAGACGAATTTCGCCGGTTGGGAGTATTCGGGGATTGGGAGCATCCGTATCTGACCATGGATCATGCCTATGAGGCAGCGATTGTGCGAGAGTTCGGGAAGTTTGTGGAAAAAGGGCGGGTCTATAAAGGGTTGAAGCCGGTCTTATGGTGTCCCGTGGATCAAACTGCGCTGGCTGAAGCCGAAGTGGAATACGAGGATCATCTCTCACCTTCGGTGTATGTGAAATTTCCCTTTACCGTCTCGCCAACTGAAATGGGTTCCAACCAACGATTGGATCTGCCAACAGTCAAAACGTTGAAAGCCGTTTCGGCTGTTATCTGGACGACGACCCCTTGGACCCTTCCCGCGAATCAAGCCATTTGCCTGCATCCCGATTTTGACTATGCCGTTCTTCAAGCCGGTGAAGAGGCTTTTATCGTGGCTCTTGGATTGGAAGACGCATTTGCCAAGGCCTGTAACATCGAGAAATTTGAGGTGTTGGGTAAAAAGAAAGGAAAAGATTTTGAGGGGTGGACGTGTCATCCTCCATTTGCCAAGAAAGAGGTCCCCATCCTCAATGGAAATTTTGTCACTTTGGAGCAAGGAACGGGGTGTGTCCACATTGCTCCCGGACATGGGATGGATGATTATCTTGTAGTTTTGAAATATAACAAATCCCCTTATGTCGAAATACTTCCAGATCGGAAGCCTTTAGAGATATTGGTGCCGGTCAATGATGCTGGACGGTTTACGGAGGAATTCCCTGAGTTTGCCGGCCAACCCGTTTTGGAGGCGAATTCTGGGATTGTAGAAGTCTTAAAGACCAAAGGATTGTTGGTTGGCGAAAAAAAGCTCGAGCATTCTTATCCACATTGTTGGCGCTGTAAGCAACCGGTCATCTTTCGGGCTACCCACCAATGGTTTGTATCCATGGAGGTAGCCGATCTTCGTCGGAAAGCCTTGAAAGAAATTGATAAAGTTCAATGGATTCCTGAGCGGGGGCGAGATCGTATTTATGGCATGATTGTGAACCGTCCGGATTGGTGCTTATCCCGGCAACGCATGTGGGGGACCCCCATTCCCGCGTTTTCGTGCGAAAGTTGTTCGACCCCGCTTGCTGATCATAATGTGATTGAGCATATCAGTGTTCAAATGCAGGAGAGTGGAGCCGACATTTGGTTTAGTCGATCCGCCGAGGAATTACTTCCGCAGGGAACTACATGTGTGCAATGCGGCCATGGGTCGTTTAAAAAAGAACATGATATTTTAGATGTCTGGTTTGAATCGGGCGTGAGTCATGCGGCCGTGTTGAGGCCTCGGGGCGAAGGCTGGTACCCCGCGGACTTATATCTTGAAGGTTCCGATCAACATCGGGGGTGGTTCCACAGTTCGCTCTTGACGTCCGTGACCACGGATGAGCAAGCGCCCTATCGGGCCGTGCTCACGCATGGGTTTGTTTTGGATGGGGAAGGCAAAAAAATGTCGAAATCGGCAGGCAATGTCGTGACTCCACAAGAAATCATCAAAGAGTCTGGTGCGGAAATTCTGCGACTATGGGTGGCCTCGCAGGATTATCAGGAAGATTTGCGTATCTCAAAAGAGATTTTAAAACAATTGACGGATGCGTATCGTAAGGTGCGCAATACCTGCCGGTTTCTCTTGAGTAACCTGTATGATTTTGAGCCTGGCGTTCATTCGGTCCCACATGCTGATTTACCGGATCTGGATCAATGGGCTCTCTGGCGGCTCGGGCAACTGATCGACAACGTGAAAAAAGGATATGGACAATTTCAATTTCGACAGGTTGTGCATGAGTGGGATTATTTTTGTTCCACGGATATGAGTGCGACCTACTTGGATATCTTGAAAGACCGGTTATATACCTTTCCAGCGAACTCGCCGCTTCGGCGTGGGTCTCAAACGGTCTTGTATGAAATTGTGTCAGCCTTAGCCAAGCTCATGGCGCCTATCCTGAGCTTTACGGCTGAAGAAATCTGGCAGGTCCTTCCGGAATCCACGAAAGAAGGATCTAAACCTGTGAGTGTGCATTTGGCCGATTTTCCGGAATCCCCCACAGTCTTTCAAGATCCCCAGCTCCATAAGACGTGGACCTACTTGTTTCAAGTCCGGGATAAGGTGCAGTCCGCCTTAGAAAAGTCGAGACGGGACAAGGTGATTGGTTCTTCCCTGGATGCCGCCGTGATCCTGCATGCGACCGAACCAAATTGTACGTTGCTCAAACAATATCTCACCGATTTGCCGGCGTTGTTTATTGTCTCGTGCGTGAAGGTGAAAGGGGTTGCGACCCTGCCTGGAGCCGAATTGGTAGAGGCGAGTCTTGGGTTGGCGATTGAGGTCGTCAAAGCCGAAGGGTCCAAATGTGATCGATGTTGGAATATTCGCCAGGATGTGGGGTCACAGGCCCAACATCCAACTCTCTGTGGGCGATGCGTGGAGGCGTTGGGGTGAGCGGGGGCCTTCACCGGTTTGTGTTGTTGGGCCTCGTCGTGGCGTCCATCGTAAGCCTTGATCAGGTCACCAAGTATTATATTGCCACTTCGATGTATCTTCACGAATCCATCCCCATTATTCCGGGATATTTTTCTTTGACCTACATCAGAAACCCTGGCGCCGCATTTGGGATCATGGGCACAACCAGCAGTGGGTTTAGGCTCATTTTCTTTTTCCTGACCTCCCTATTTGCCATGGGATTATTAATCACCATCTTCTTGCGGCTGGAACCCCACGATTGGTGGGGGCAATTGACTATTGCGTCTATTTTTGGTGGTGCGATTGGGAATTTTATCGATCGCCTGCAATATGGAGAAGTCATCGATTTTTTAGATTTCTATATCAATGGCTACCATTGGCCCGCTTTCAATGTGGCCGATTCGGCGATTAGCGTGGGAGTGTGCTCTCTTCTCCTCCTGTTTGCCTTTGAAAAACGGAAACCCAACTTGACCCCTCAGGAAAATCCTCCTCTCTAATCTTTCGGATTATCTTCAGTTGCGGACCACGTGTGTACCCGCCTATTTTGCTCTCATCATATGATGTTCATGTGTGAGTATGGAAGATGAAGATGTTTTCGAGCAGAGCCTATTCGCGACCAAATGGGGTTGGTCTGTATCTTTTTTGTATAGTGTTGTTGCTCAATGTTTCAGTAAGTTTCGGTGCAGAGTTTCAGCTACCGGTTAATACCTGCCCCTCTGAAGGGAAGCCCATCCACATTCATGTGCATGGAATCAAAAACGCTGCAGGATCCCTTAAGGCAGTCCTGTATGGACCTGATCCAGAAAGTTTTTTAGTCAAGGGAGCCAAGGCTGATAAGAAACGGGAACCTGCCCTAAAAGGTTCTATGACCCTGTGTTTGGCCGCACCGGTGGAAGGAAAATACGCTGTAGTCGTCTATCATGATGAAAACGACAATCATAAATTCGACCGGAATTTTATCGGTTTACCTACCGAAGGTTTTGGTGTGTCGAACAATCCCTCGTTATTTTTAGCCGCTCCGAATTTTGAAGAATCCTCGTTCGAGGTGAATGGGGAAGTGACCCATGTAGATGTCGACATGAAATATTAGTCCCATTTCATCACCGATAGCTGGGCATGTAAACTCGTACAGCCACATGGATTGTTGCTTTAGGGATAGACAGGTAAACGGGAGATGTGGTCACAGGGTCTTCGACGTCAATTGATTATTTGCCGGTTGGTTATTTTGCCTATTTGGTGGAGGCTTCAAGGGGATAAACTTCTTGGCCATGATAATGCTCTCTCACGGCATAGAAGCGTCGTGAAATAGGTTTCCGGCAACCATATTGATTTGCTATGAGGAGCGGGGCTCGCTATGACGATAAGCCTTACTCCTCATCATTCCCCATTTTTTAAGCGGGGGATTCGAGACCGTCACGACGATAGTCCCTATCGAAAACCTTTCCGCACAGGTCTTTTTGATATCTTGCCACTCGTAACGGCCATTTAAAGGGAGATTAGGTCGCCGACATAAGCTGGAGATATTCTTCCGCAATCCTGCCCACCTCGAACTCCCTTGCGCGGGCACGCAAGTGCTCCCGGCCAAGTGGACGGTCAAGGACCTCAAGAATAGCTTCGGCCAGAGCTTTGTCATCGCCTACCGGTACCAATGGTCCAAAGGTCCCCTTTTGGAGAATCTCGGAAGGACCGCTCGGGCAGTCAGTACTCACAACTGGACATCCGCAGGCCAACGCCTCGGCCAGGACATTACCGAAGCCTTCCCAGGCCGAGGAGAGCACAAATACCGAAGCTCTAGCCATAAAGGCGAAGGGATTGTCGACAAATCCTGGCATAGAAATATCATGGGTGAGGCCCAAAATTTCAGCCAGCTCTTCAAGCTCATTCCGCATTCTTCCCTCCCCGAGTATGACCAACCGGGTTGGACGTACCGATCGGACTCGCCCAAAGGCCTTTATGAGGCAGGCAAAGTCCTTTTGCGGCACAAGTCGTCCCACCCCCAAGATGACCGGCAAAGTGTCGGTTGCAAACCATGGATGGTCAACCTGAAGGAGTGCTTTTTCTTGTACCTGGGTGAGGGCCACCGGATTGTAAATCGTCGTAATACGATCACGATGGATTCCCGTTAACGAGGATACATCTTCGGCGACGCCATCCGACACGGTCAGGATTTCATCTGCCCATGGGTACACGCGTCGTAGAAGAGGAGCAATGAAACGCCAACGCCATGCCTTTTTGCTTTGGATAATCGGTGATAGACTGGTATGCTCGCTGATAACTACACGGGTCGATCCACCAGCAAGACATTTAGCCCACAAGGCTGTGAGATTCGCAGGAGTTTTTGCCGTGAGCATCGTATCTGGTTTCTCACGTCGTAAATATTCAACCAGATCCGGGAGATACCTGATAGTTTTTGGAGGATGAGACGATAGCAAAATCGGGAGAAGCATTGACCATAAAGCCCCAAAATCAGATGACACGGCATGGAAGCATCCCCGCCATTTTGTCCCCCCCTTGAGCCCGATGATTTTAACCTTCGGTGAAATGCTATCCAGGTAAGGCCCTGAGACCTGACACAAGATCAGGTCCACTCTGTGGTTGCGATAGGCAAAGGCTTCTAAGAGATAAAGCATGGTCCTTGCGACACCGCCCCCGGCTAGAGATGGTAAAAATATCGCAAGATGTTTACGGTTTGGCGGTTCACCTTCTACCTTTATCAATTGACTCGGGAGTGGGGCGAAATCCGAGGAATTCGTCTTCATCAGATGATTAAAGGTCGCTTGAGACTCAATTAAATAGATGCTGGGATGATCAGGTGAGAACGTGTTCTCGTATCGTATTGCCGAAGCTTTTGCGCAGGGGGGAGTGAAAATAATATTTCAGGGCTTTCCACCCCATGCCGTTCCAGGCCGCCCAACAGGTCCGTATCCACTTTTCGCTGACCGCTTGTGCAATTGCATGCTGCGAATACCGGTGTGTCTGCAAATTGGCTTCTTGAAGTTTCAATAACCAATTTTCCGCCCATTGGAGATAATCGTAATCCGGCGTGAATTGGGATTTTCGCATGCGAGACAACGTTAAATGGGGACCGAGATCCTCGTCTGTGAAAGGCACCCCCAAGACGTTGAGTTGATGGCGGATGATTGCCCGCTTTTTCTCATCACCCAACTCCACTGTTTGACTGGTAATTTGATCTGCGTGTATGCGGCCGTAGACCAGGCATTCAGGGAGGTTGCCGAGTTTATATTTTTGGGCCAGTCTCACGTGGAGGTCATAATCCTGACAGCGTGGGTAGTCATTTCGATATCCATATTCCCGCAAAATTTTAGTTCGAGCCATTATCGATCGGTTACTCAGGGAACATCGAAACAACAGTTGAATGTCGACGTCCTCGGGTAAAATGGGCTGCCGCTTGATCCGTTTTAATGGCCGACCTTGTTCGTCCATCATGCGGCACCAGCTTCCTATTTGGGCAAAATCATGATGGGCATCCAGAAAGTTGACCTGTTTCTCCAGTCGTGTTGGAAACGCCCGATCGTCGCTATCTAACATGGCGATAAATTCACCACGAGCCTGTTCAATGCCTTTATTTCGGGTCTTGGGAATCCCGAGATTGTGTTCATTCTGGATGATGCGCACACGAGGATCCTGATATGAACGCATGATTTCAATGGTACGGTCTTTCGAACCATCATCTATGAGGAGTATTTCGAAATTGGTAAACGTTTGTGCCAAAATACTTTCAATGGCGTCTCCAATATATTTTTCGCGGTTATAAGCCGGGATAAATACGGTAACTTTTGGGTTGTCAAGCATCGTCGTCTGACCGGAATGTTTCAGTTATACCAAAGGAGTTCTCAATTCATGCGCTATTGGAGCTAAAACCGGATAAGATATTGACTCTTTTTTAAAAAAAGTTCATAACACATCTCCTGAAAGATCACGTGCCGATACGGTAATCGGAGCTACCCAGGCAGGCGGCAGTAACGCATTCTTCTCTAGGGGTCTCAAATCATATCCGATGTATCCCCTGTTTTCCAAATTTTTGGTTTTTTGACACCACTAGTTTAACCCAGACACTCTTCAACACGATGTCTTTTCAATTACAGGTCAAACAACGATCGCCCTTTTTCTTAAAGCGAGCCCGATATTTTTTATCTCGACTTTTTGGTGTTCGCTTGCAAAAGGACAAAAGTCTACATTTTGTGACAATCAACGGGCAGCAATTTAAGCGACTGGTTTTTTGTGATTCTTCCCTGGCTGTTGAAATTGAGCGTAATCTCGAGTGCTTCCGTGGGGACGGGATCTTCCCGAACATTGTGATTCGTTATGAGCGGGAAATCTGGGTGGAGTTTGTTCAAGGGCGTCTCATCAAAGAGGTTGATGACTCACTCGTTGAAAAAGTGGCCATATTTTATGGTCGTTTATACTCTGAAGCTCCCCGGTTGGTGGAAACGAATGCGACCATGTTCCCTGATCGCCTGGATCGGGATCTGCATTTTCTCAATCAGATTGGGATCCTTTCGAATGGATTGTTGGGGGAGATCAGAAAATCCGTGGATGTCCTGCAGCCCACACATTGTTGGATCGGGTTTGATTATACCGACCCCGTCAAGAAAAATTTTGTCCTCCATCCCAAATCTCATTTGCTTTGTGCCGTCGATGTGGAAGGCCTCGTCAGCGAGCATCTCATAGGCATGGGTGCTGCCAAAGCCCTGGTGCGATGGCTGAATCCCTTTAAGAACGAGTTTCTCCGATTGTTGGCGACTAAGGGCGCGCCGGATATTCAAGCCTATTATGGATTTATCGAATTGTGTTTTCTCGCCCAGTGGACGAAACGGGCATTTTTTGAAAGAGATTGGAAAGCCATAAAGCCCGACTATTTCGAAGGGTATCGGGGACCGTAGGACTATCGGCAATGAGCGTTAAAACGTAGGGAGAAAATCAGTACCCCTTAGGGCTTTTACCAAAGACCCGCTGGATTCGGTCCACCAGCGAGAGCCGATTGATGACGACAATGAACACCTTTCGCATGTGCCCTTCCGGGCATTGAACGGGGCGGACCCCATGCCAGGATTTATCCAATCGTTGAAATAATAGACTGAAATTCCCAATGGCTGTTGAAGCCAACGATTGTGGGAAATCTTCAAAGCTGGGAGCGCTTTTTCGGCTAAATTTCCCTTGATCGTCGAGAATAACGGTCTCCCCACCCCAGGCGGGGTCCCAATCCTCTTTTGTGTTAAAGTAGAAAATGTGGGATCCAAGTTTATGTTTGGCATCACAATGTGGAGAAACAGAGCATCCATTGGGGGTATAGTGCCAATGGAAATTCAATTCAAGGGACTTGACCCCAAATAATCGTTTTAAAAAATTCGAATAGGGTTTTCCCTGAAGCTCGGCTAGAAATTGATTCCAATGAGGAGAGAGAGGTAAGCCCGGGCGATACTCTAATGTGTAGCGATCATGGCTTTGTTGGCCATGAGCCCGTTTGACCCCAAAACGCTTTTGAAACATGGAGACATTCGGAAGGGTCTCAACCAGGCCTTGATAACCTGCCTCCGTCAGGAGATCCGCGGGATTCATCCACGGATAGGGCTTGGCTTCCTGAAAGGATTGGGCTGAAATAGCTTCTAGGGCGGAAAAGTTTAGATACGTCATAACCACAAATAATCAATCAATATTGAACTTAGGGGAGGCAGTATTTCAACAACCTTTGGGTGCAATCCTTCAACTTTGGCTTCCACCGCATATAGGAGTAACTGATAAGATTGCCTTTGGCATCAAATTTACAGACCAAGGGTTCTCCGGTTCTTATCGTGATTTGTTTAATACTGGCTTCATCGAGATGAAGAAGGAATTGTAGCAAACTTCGGATACTGTTGTTGTGGGCAACCAGCAGAATCCTTTTTCCCTCTTTGAGCAGAGGAGCAATGTTTTCCTCCCAGCAAGGAATTAGCCGGCGTTGGGTGTCCTGGAGGCTTTCTGTCAAAGGAAGGTCCTGAGGATTCAAATCTGCATATAAGGGATCCAGGCCGGGAAATCGAGAATCCTGAGGAGAGAGGGAAGGTGGAACCGCAAAAAAGTGTCGCTGCCATATCAGAATTTGTTTCGCACCAAACTGTGTTGATGCTTCCCACCAGGTCATTCCTTGGAGAGCGCCGTAATGACGTTCATTCAGTCGCCAACTTTTCTGCACCGGGACAGAGGTTAAATCCATGTTCTTCAGTACAATGGTTGCCGTTTCATGCGCTCGGCTTAAAACCGATGAGAAACACAGGTCAAACATCATTCTTTTCCCCTTAAGAATATGGGCTGCCCGCTGAGCTTCATTCACTCCTTTTTGGCTTAACCCGATATCGGTCCAGCCTGTAAACCGTTTTTCGCGGTTCCATAGGCTTTCCCCATGGCGTAATAGAACGAGCGTTCCCATTTCGTTAGCAGAAGTTTGTTCCTTGATGTTTCTGACAGGTAATCGCTTCGCAGGATTAAAAGCGAAAAGCATTGAATATAATCGTCGGATGCAATCCTAAGAATACCATAGGTTTTCTCGAGAATGAATAAGGATTTTCAAAGTGGGGCATTCTGATTCACGGAAAGCTCAATGTGAATGATTGACAGAAAGCGTATTTTCAGGAATCATGAATCGCTTTACCTCGATGCCCATGGGCAAGGATCGTTCATTGGCATCCATGGAAGATGAATGAAGCCTAAGCTATATAGCCAAATTCTCCATTTTTTCGCACGGGATCATATCTATGGCTCTATCTTCTGAAAATTCGGAACTGGTCAAGCAGCCGATTCGTCAGAATCGGCTTTATAAGGTCCTGCATAAAAATCTGAGAGTTCCCCCGTGGGTGGTTCGACCATTTTACCGCGCGCTGAAAATCACCGGGAGCCCCACTCAATATCGTTTGAGAAACCGATTGGCCAGAGAAATTATTGCGATCACTAAGCCCTGGATGACCATACCAGACAGAGCCGGATACCGGCTTTTTGGGCCTGACGATATTGAAGGAACCGATGGCATTGTCAGGTATTGTGAAACAGTGTATCAGCATTCACGAGCGGCTTTTCCCGCGGAATATTTTCAAAAACATCCTCATAAGAAATTTCTGTTTCCTATTCTTGAAGGTGCCGAATTCTGCCGCCATCCGGAATTGCTCAGGTTTATGGTGTCCCGCCCAATTCTTGATGCCGCAGCCGCTTATTTGGGAACGGTCCCGAAGTTGACCGGAGCCAGGCTCTGTTGGTCGCCGGAAAATGAAACGGTCCGATCCAGCCAGCTCTTTCATTTTGATTATGAAGATCTCAGGCAGGTCAAAGTATTTATTAATATCCTTGAGACAAAGGAGGACCAGGGGCCGCTGACGTTTCTTCCCGCCGATATATCCCATCAGGTGCAGAGAGCCATCGGGCGTGTGCTTGGTCGTGTGAAGGACGAACGAATTTATGAGGGAGGGGGAAGAAATCATGAGGTGAAGTTGATCGGACCGCCAGGCTCAGGTGTGTTCCTGGACACGTCCCGCTGTCTTCACTATGGAAGCCGGTGTAACCGACGAGATCGCGTGGTTCTGATCATCCAATTTCTCAATTGCTATTCCGCGTTCCGACCAACGGCTTCGTTCACTGTTCCCTCTGATCTTCCAGGATTTAAGCCGGACCTTGTTCAGAAGCTGGCCTTAGGGATCCATTAATCAAGTCAGCTTCCTCATGGATTATACGTTTGTGGGATAGCAATATCGTAAGGATGATAGATCTCATTTTAGAATAACGAAGGGGCTAGGACTGATGGCTCAATCAATACAATTGAATTTTCGTGTATCACGTGAGGAAATTTACTCCGCGTTTGAACCATTCGTTCATCGACATTTTCGCAGTAGCGATATTCGTTGGAAGCGTAGAGTGTTTCGATCTTGGCGGAAAAAATTTCTTGAATTTTGGCAACACAAAATTTTCAAGCGTTTGGCCACCTCCTTTGGGGGGCGGCAGTATAAAGTTAAAAACACATACGAAAACTTTTGGGGTTCCACCGAGACTGGCGCGCACCTGAGCACGAAAGGCAAGACTACTCCGTGTTTGTGGGGAGAGGATAGAATGTTAGCCAGAGGAATCGGGACAAAACGGGTACACCTTCTCTTGTTAAAACATGCTCTTGAGGCCGTGCAACCCGAAAGCGTTCTTGAGGTTGGGAGTGGCTATGGCATTAATCTGTTTGTTCTTTCCGGATATTTTCCTGCAATACAATTCTCTGGTTTGGAATTAACCAGGCAAGGGGCCTTAGCAGCAAAAAAGATCGGAAAGATGTCTTGTCTTTCTCAGGATATCGTCGATTTTGCCCCTGATCAAATTATAGACGTGAATGCGAATAGGCGCATCAATTTTTATCAGGGAAGTGCCAAGGATTTGCCTTTTGCGGATAAAAGTTTTGATGTGGTCTATACCGTGCTGGCCTTAGAAGCCATGGAGGAAATTCGCCATCAGGCTCTTCAGGAATTGGCCAGGGTCGCCAGGAAATATGTCATCATGATCGAACCTTTTTCTGATTTCAATGAGAAAGGCATTCGGTACCTCTATCATACCAGCCACCAATATTTTCGTGGAAGAGTTGACGAATTGCGCCAGGATGGTCTCGAGCCCCATCTTGTGTATTCTGACATTCCCCACAAAATTCGCCTATGGCCTGCAATGGTCATTGCCAGACCAATATCATAATTCCACGATCTTGAAGCCGATTGACTGTCTTGCTGAAAGATCGTGGTGTTCCTGATTGAGTTTTCCTGTTAGCAGGACTATGCGTGTTATGTTGATGCAATCCGTCGACGGATTCGGCGTAGAAGTTTATGGGTTTTTCGTTTTCCTAAGAAACCGATCTGTCGAAGTGTCCATGTCTGCTTGAGCCACCACAATCGCCATCTGATTATTCCTAAGGATGAATGATACTGAATGCTCTGAGGCGGCATCCCGGGAAGAATTTGAGTCTCAGGCTTTCGTGCTACCGCCCGGATGTGATGGAAATCGCTTGTCCGGCAGTTGTCAATCGTGCATTCAATTAATACAAAGCCGGCTGCCTTGAGATATTGGGCTGTGGTCTGTGCGGTGAGATGATATTGATGGACGGGACCAGACTGAAACACCGATCTTGTTTTGTATCGGGCTGGCCTCAGCGCATCCTTTTCGTCAAGAAAGAGATAGCCACCTGGCGTGAGTATGCTGAAAATTTTTTCCAGGAGCATGCGGGGGGACAGAACGTGGGCCAGGACATGATGAGTCAGGACATTAACCGCATCGAAGGGTCCTTGAAAGGGAATTGGTAACTGGGAGAACTGGGAAAATGGCAAAGGAAAGATCTCGGATAATCCGCGTCGCTTGCTAGCGTACCATCTATTTTTTTCAAACGGCTCTACGCAGAATACTTTCGCTCCCCCGTCCCGGAGCCGTGCCGAGAGTGCACCGGTTTGGCATCTCAGATCGAGAATCCGTTTGTCTTTAACCTGAATGAAACGGTTAATAATGTTCAAACCCCACTCGGCGACGGCATCCTGTTTTTGAATGTCATCTTCATCTTCGATTCCTTCACCAGGCCTACTGCGGCTACCGGGGTCGTTGGCAAAGCTACTTTCATAGAATTTGTCCAAATCCTTCTGTTCAATTTGGGGAAAAGCGTACATCAGTTGACAGTCGATGCATATGACAATGCGGCAATTCAGTTTCGATGGTTCTGCAACAACACACGCTTCTGTCGAACGGCAGAGATCACAGTTTCCCTCTACGACACGATCCCGGTTCATTACCTGAAAGGGTTGGTCTAGAAAATTACTCAAGACACCTTTCCTTGCCTAAAGAGGAAAAGTGGAATTTTGAGGAAATGATTGAGTTGGTCTGTTCGGGGCTGGACATAAGTGATATGCATTGCAATGAAGCAATTCGACCTGCGAGATGACCCCTGATTCACAGATGGTTCATCCGCATCTTGATTTGCATTCAGATCTTATGCCTGTTTTTGGGCATAAATGTATTCCGCCAATTCTAAATCCCACATGGTATCGATACTGACCAGATACTCATCGAGGAGGAGCGCTCCAGTCCGTTTACCCATGATGCTCCTTCCTTCCAGAAGACAGTTTCGTGTCATGACATATGCCACCCCGTTCCGGTGATAAACCGGGGTAAGTTGTTGCCGGGCAATGATTTGGCTCCCGTCGTGGTCATAATAGTCGATCCTGCCGGAGTCCAGGGTCAGTTGTTTGAGAGGGTGTGACTTAGAATCAGTTTCGGACAGCGTCCACACGGCGTCCCACTGTCCATTCACCAGCATCTCAATGGCATGGATGACATGCTCTGGTCGACGAAGAGGAGAAGTCGGCTGGAGCATGATCACAATGTCATACCGCACAGCATCCAGGCGCTCCATTTCTTCTAATGCATGGATCAAAACCGGCGCGTCCGATATTCGGTCACCTGAGAGGTCCGGAGGCCGGAAGAAAGGGGCGTCCAGGCCAGATTGTTTCGCACACTCGGCAATTTCAGGATGATCGGTCGAGACCACAGCTCGGTCGATGATGGGGATTTCTTTCACCAACTGGCCAACTCTGGCAACTAACGGGATTCCAAGAAATGGAGTCAGATTCTTGAGCGGAATTCCTTTGCTGCCGCCCCTGGCTGGACATACAGCCAGAATGCGTTGAGTACCTATCATGTGGTCTTTTTAGCGATACACGCCGTTGGTGATATAGTTATCGGTTTTGTGGAAATCATAACTTCCTGTTACAAAAGTGTAAAGAATCTCCAATAAAGGCGGCGTTTAGATGCTTAATGGTTTGGGTCAAGGGCATTTCGATTCTCCTGAAGATTTTCCACGATTGCTCTGAGTTCAGCCAGGTTTGTCATATGGAGTGGTGGTATCTGTGTGAATCGGCTGTTACCATCCAGAATGATTCCGGCAAAGTGGCAGCCAAATTCAGCTGCAGCCTTCCAGTCATCATCACTGTCTCCGACAAAAAGTATTTCCTCTGGTTTTGCCTGAGTTTGCTCTTGGATGTGCAGCAAATTTTCGAGTTTAGTTGCAGGGGCTCCATATATTCCCGAGAAATAGTGGGTTAGGTTTCGTAGGGTCACAAGACGATTGAGGGCTTTGGCCGGCGTTCTTGAGTTGAGGTATAGAGGAATTTTTTTATTCAACAGCCATGAGAGTATTCCTGAGGCCCCAGGGACTTCCGGACATCCGACAACGGCCGCTTCGCAGGTGGTTGTGTAAGTCTCGGCCCATTGTAAACCGCGGACCTCCGTGCCTGTGTGAGGCGGAATGAGCCCTTTCGCCATGAATTCCCGGGCAAGTTCACGGGTGATTCCGTAACGATCCTTATGAGAGCACCGTTGAAGAACTTCGGTAACGGTGGATCCGCTGGGATCATAATTCTCGACAATCTTATAAAAGGATTGAACCTTCACCTGGTTGGAATCAACCAGCGTTCCGTCAAAATCGAAGGTGACGCAAGTAATCATTGCGCATGAGGATCGGGCAATGGCGCTTCGGGAGCCTTCTCCGCTGCTGACTGCTGGGCGATTTGAAAACGTCCCCAATGATCAACCATTGTTTTCCGCTCAGATCGTTGCAGCTTATTGATTCGTTTGTCGGCATAGAAGGAATCGTTGTTATAGTGGGTGGTGGATACTTCTTCAAAGACAACCCCGGTGTCTGTCCAAAAGGAATGCCATACTCCGGGTAGGATGAGAATGGTTTCACCGGGATGCAAAATGCGGGGATATCCGTCGATATTCACGTGGAGGATGCCAAAAAGTATTTGAAATGTTTCCTCCTTCCTCGCATGATAATGTGAGGGGTGTCGCTGTCCCGGCAATTGAATGACGAGTTTTTTGCAATATTCCCGGTTAATGCATTCGATAAGGACCGCGCCCGTTTGTCGGAAATTTTCAAGGCCGTAGTGGTGCGAATATTCGACTTTAAACTCACTGCCTAATTGAATGTTGGCTTCGTTGAGTAAAGCTTTGACTTCGTGAATCGCCTGTTTAAGAGTCACGAGACCTTGATTGAGGGTGATCTCGACAGCATCTCGCATGACCGGTTGGTCCGGCGTTATGTCCTGGACGGCCGTATAGCCTTCTTTCCATGCTCCGCTTTCCATCTGCCCTTCGACGTAGGGCATGGCAAAATATACAAGATCCCGTGTGAGTTCCCGGCCTTTTTTAATGGATCGTTTGGCAAAGACCCCCCGACGAAGGCCGTCCAACGAGGACTGTTCTACTTCGGAGGCCGGTGGACGGGTTTTGGGGCCACACAATACTTTTGCCCGATGATAGGCTTCCAGCCAGGTGTCCACTTGTTGTGAGGTGGACGAGTAGGCATTCAATTTGATGGATTCGGTTTCCAGTCCAATGTGCCGTTCGAAAAGTCTGGCTCCAAGAGCGACCGCAATTTGAACAGGGACGGTATCACCGGGGTTTTCATGCGTGGACCAGCCGATAGGAATATTGGGATACCGGTTGCGCAACATCTGTATTTGATTCAAGTTCATCAACGGGTCAGGAGTTGGATACACCGACACGCAGTGCATTAACGCGAATTGCACGGCCCGATGTTGGAAGAAACTCACCACATTATCGATGTCCTCCAGTGTCAGGCCACCGGTTGAGCACACGACCGGCGGCCCGGCGCCGGCAATTTCCTCAAGAAGCGGCCAATCCTTGGCGGAACAACTGGCGACCTTCAATACATTAAAGCCCATGTCGACGGCAATATTGACAGACTCTTCATCGAAGGGGGTGCACATGGCTAGGAGCCCTTGGGCCCATACTTCATTGAGCAATGTTTGGAATTGGGTCTGGTCCAATCGGGTGGATTGAAATCGTTGGATGTATTTGAGCTCGCTGTTTGACTGATGATCTGTATGAATGAAGGTGTCGAGTTGGCGGAATTGGAATTTAATCGCTGCCCGGACTTGGTGCCGTTTGATCACCTCAGCCGTTGATTGGATGATTCCCAGCCCGTGTTCCACACTTCCCTGGTGGTTATTGGCCAGGTCCAATATGAATAAATCATGGAAATTGAAATCTTGGTCTATCATGCTTTTCCCCTTCCTCTGGCAGTTCTACAGCAATTCTAGTGCCTCTGGTGTATAGCCTTTCCGGTAATCGATTCGCACAGTGCGTTTCTTGGCTGACGAGAGATGCGCGGCGGCGACCACCAGCATGGTTTCCAGGCCTCGCTCCAATGAGAGGACGGAATCTTTTGTCTTGCCTGTCATCACGTCCTCGATGTGCTGTAATTCCCAGATGAAATCATCGGGTCGCGTTTTTTGAATGGTTCCGAATTGGGTGTCATTGCCACCGGTTTTCCAATCGACTCTATCGACCCCTGGTTGGTGCCCGATGGTGAGTTCCGCGAAACCGTCCTTTCCTTGAATCCTTGCCCACTTTCTGGAAGGGGAGGTAATGACGTCTTGCACCACCCTTCCGAGTAAACCCCCTTCAGTCCTCAGGCTAAGCAGGCACAATTTATCGTACTCCACCATATCTGTCTGGACATAATCCAGTGTCGCGGATACTTCGGTGATGCGGCCTTTTCCCAGGCCCCCACTCAAAAATTGCCATAGGTTGATTGCATGGGAATGTTCCCCGCTGGCACCTCCACCTCGTTTCCAAAAACCTAAATAACTGTCCTGTGGACCCTGTAACCATGGATGAGCCGCGAAGATGCCGCCCCAATGTTCACGAAATTCCACATCGATGGTTTCAATGGTGGATAATTGGCGACCGGCTTGAAGTGTTTCCTGCGCGGCCTTTCCCACGACGTGGTCATATCCCACAAATGCGAATGTGCCAGATTCGACCACCATCTTCTGTAATGCTTGGGCCTGTTCCAAGTTCGGGGGGCAGAGAGGTTTTTCCACAAGAATGGCTTTGGGTTTTTCCTCAAGAGCCCCAAGTGCCAGGGAGAGGTGGGAGTCTGGAGGGGTCCCAACAACCACGAGATCAAATCCTCCTCTCGGGGCGTCTTTGACCAGGGAAAGCTTGATGGCCTCGTCCCATTTTCCATAACGAGTCGGATAAATGGTCTGTTTGGTTCGATCCAATGCCGCTTGGTCCACATCGCAAATCGTGACGTTCCAACCTAGGGAACGGGATGCATGAGCCAAATGGTTGCCGATAGACCCGGCTCCAAAAATTTTTACGTTATACATGTATCCTCCTTAGAGTATTCACCGGATTCGGTATATGGATGCCCATGCATGCTCAGCATGATTGCGGTTATAGGCATTCTTCATGATGAGGTAGTTAGTTGCGAAATATTTCAAAAATATTGTCGTGCAAGGGCCTGACCTGTGTGTGGTGAAATCTTCCTAACGCGTGTTGCAAGCGCCCAATGCGTTCTTCGATATGGGCCAGGTTGATTTCAGGGAAAATATGGTTCAAATAATTGTAGCGTTGTGATCGGTTTTGATCCCCCATGCGAAATTGAGCATTGAACCGGCGTCGTAATTTTCTTGCGAGGGCCTGAGATTTTGCGGCGAATACCGTTCTCCATTTCTGGGTCGAAGGTGAACAGGTGGCGTCGAATGTTTCTAGAGTACTCACGATGTTTTCTGAGGCAAAAGGCCCTTGGAGGGCCGAAAGATATTGTTCAATTAACCGGGTTTTGGCTTCAGAGCCATTTTCTTGTGGAGACTGATCACCTGAAAGGGTTGTTTTGATGAGTTCAATTAATTCCCGGGAGGAGGTTGCCCGGCGGCTCACGGCATTCGGAAGTTGTTTGTCAAAACGGTCGGAGATGATCGGCTGATAGGAAAAAACGGGACGTTTCAGGACATACCCTTCCAAGCCGGTGGTGCAACTATTATGAATGATGGCATCAGCTGCCAATAGCCAGGGAATGACATGCCCCTCTATAAGCACCTGGACATTTGCATAACCGTTTGCGGCCTGCTTCCATGTCTCGTGATTTTCAGAGGGGTGGGGACGGATCAAGATGGTATGAGTGGGAAAGGCTGCGGCCATTTGGCCTACCATTTTCTGAAAGTACTGGAATAGCGCCAGACGGTGCCGGGCCATTCCAAGATCAAATTCGTCCACGTCCGATGGTGAAACCGTCGCCCGTTCAAGCGCCTCCTTTTCAGCACCCTTGTTGGGCCTAAAGTGGTTCAATTTACCAAAATTGGTATTGATCAGGATGATCTTCCCAAATTTTTTATGGATTGTTTCGACTTGCGGGTCCCAATATTGGCGCATTTCCGGCCGTAGTAAGTCTACCCGGGAATTTCCGGTTATATGCACAGGCATTCCATTGTATTCGGGCTGTGATTTCCAGATCCTGGCATTTTCTGGTCCCCATGCTAAATAGAGATTTGGCCGGGAAAATTCTGTCGGGCCCAATTTTTCTTTCACATACACTTCTGGCGAACAATACACAATGGCTTCCTCGTCCGTTCCTACCAACGAGTGCCCCAATTGGGCCAAAAGGGAGAAGACGATGGCATTCCGGTTATGAAGATTGGTGGGCAGGTAGATGGATTTGGGTAAAGCGGCCAGATTGAGTTGAATTTCGTGTTTTTCCCCTATAATGACGGTGAATCCACGCTCTGCGGCGAAGCAGGAAAGCAGGACTTTGGCGTCAAATTCCCTATTAAAGATTTCAACGGGAATGGTCAGACGGCGTCGCGATTTTGTCATTTCATAAATATCCGAGCACGTTTCGGAGGGTTTTTGCTCCGGTTGTGCTGATGGTGACTTTAGTTATAGGTGATCAAAGATTCCAAGAGTGGCTTTGACTTTTCGGGCGACCGTTTCCGTTTCCTTTAATTGTGGGCGTGTTCCGTTTGTAATGGGTTCACCGAACGGCCGGGCTATCCCATTCTTAATAAGGGAATCATGCAGCATGGTGAGATTTCGACGTGGTTGCACCAAACCCGCACGAATCAATCGAGCGCAAAGCCGTTCTAAACCCTGCTGTGGACGAGCCGTTCCCCTTTTATTCAAGGGCTGGGATTGGGCTCGTTGAATAATCTTTTCACTGAGCCGTACTTTCCACGTTGGGGAATTTTCCAGAAGTGGGACAATATAAACCGGCTTGCCCAGAGAAGCCGCCTCAGCCAACATGGATTCGCTTTCACCCGTGACGATAATGACATCGGCACCGGCCAAATAGGCGAAATAAGGGTTATCAGGCTGGTTCGGCTTCCATTTATGCACAACATGGTCAGGGAGTAATGTTGACTCAAGAGCGTGAATCAGGTCTTTTCCCGTTCTGGGAGACGTGACGGCAAAAATTTTTCCATGGCATTTTTGCGCCAGGTGTTTGAGTTGGCCTCCAATCGTGCGAGCCATATCGGGGGTAAATTTGAACCGTGCAGTGGCACCTCCCACGACGAAGACGATGCGAGGATGGGGAGCGTTGTCGAAAAGATTTGGCCATCGCTGCTTCACCCTATCCAAACTGTCCTGGGTTAATTCGTTCAAGGGGGCCACCGTCTCGATGCGGTGTGGATGTGGAGGGAAGCCGTAATAGGACGGAGTAATGACCACATCAAATAAGTCAGCGGAACACCCTCCTTTTCGCCCCAATTGAATGATGCGTGTTTTCCCCTGGCTTTGTTCACGAATCCATCTGGCAATTGGTGCCGGTCGCCATCCGGTAGAAATCACGAGGTCTGGCCATGGGGGGCAGAGAGGGGAAGAGTGAACTCTATCTATGCCTATCAAATTTGGAGGGAATAATCCCCATACGAGTTTTTGGATTTTATGCCATCCATAGAATCGCAACTGTTTAATTTCATAAGGCCACCCCAACGACTTCGCGAGTACTTCTGATTGAGTGGTATGTCCAACTTTGCCGTCTGAGAGTATCCAGGTTCGTGGGGGAGAACCGATCCAATGGCCTCCGCAGCGGATAAATCTTTGATGAATTCCCTTAGGTGTTTTTGTGTTGAACACAATCTTCCAGTGAATAGCCGGATAGCGGGCGCCAATTGATTCAAGGTGACTCATCCACCGGTTAATATTTTGTTTCAAGCGGGCGTGAGGAGTTTCAGCTTCATAGGATTGATCGGGGTTAGTGATTTCTATGGCCATATAGACCATGCCATGTGCACGGTTAAACATTTCTTCGATAACCCACGGGATATCTTCATCTGGGATGAGATGAAGCCCCCCGGGTGACAGGACCAGGTCGAATTGTCGGGAAGCCAGAGGGCCAGAGTTTTCCTGACAAAGATCCATTGTGGTCATGGTTAATACGGAAAGGTCTGTGGCCCGAAGGTGTTCGGGAACACTTTCGATCAGTTGCCCAAAATGACAATACAGAAGCGACTTGGCTTGGAGGGTGCACATTGCTTCCTGAAGTTCGTGTATGGTCGCGACATCCTGGAAAGGAGATGGTTTTGCCGGGGAAATATTCCCGAGCTCTCTTGTCTGTTTAGCAAATTCTGTAAAGAGGGAGGAGGGATGTTTTCGAGAAAATACAAGGAATCCTCTTTGATTGGCACTGTGCTCCAAATCAAACCAAACATCGCCCTCAAGACTTTTCTGGTATACAAATTCCTGAGGAAAAGGCTGCCAAGGTTGCGTATGGAGAGCCGTATAATGGAGGACTTTAGATTGTCCGGGCCGATATTCTTCATCACGGGCATTCCATTCGGGTTCCAATGGACCCCAGAGGTTGGGTACTTCCAAGGCGCGCTGCACCAGCGCGTTTTTTTTCTCGAATTTTGCCGCCTCAAGGGACCAGATGGCAGCCATTTTTTGGCAATCCATGACCATCACCGAAGTATCATTCGGTGCAATGGAGAGAAAGCCATGATCGTTCAAATCGTGGTCGAATAATGTTCCAGGATCAGCCAGGTAGATTTGATCGACATCGTTGTAAATCGCTCGCCCTGCCTGGCCCGCAAATGCCGGGATCGCAAAACGATAATTTGTAAATCCCGTGAGCCATTTTCGTCGGTCAAATCCCTTTAATTCCTTCATGAGATAAATTTCGTATACTCGAGCCGGATCCCGAACCTGTTCAATCGACCAGATGAGTATGCGTTCGGCTCGGCCTTGGGCCGATTCGCTTCCAACGAAAATTCGAACGGGAGTTTTTCCAGAGGAAGCTATGCCTTCTCTACCCTCCAAGATGATTTTTTCGGGTATTACCCTGATGCCGTTGGGTCTAGAGCGGTGACGTGACATTGGACATTTTGGGAATGATCAGGATTGTTGTGTCGATAGGTAATCGAAACGCTAGCATTTTTTTAATTGAGGGTTGCATCTGGTTGTAAGTCAGCAGGGCTGATGTGGGTGTCAGTTTCATGAGACAAATCAGCAAATGCCGAAATAATTTTTTCAATTTGTTTGTGTGTATGAGCGGCGCTCACACTGCATCGCAAGAGACATTCGCCATTTGGAGTGGCAGGAGGAATCATGAGGTTGACATAAATCCCATTTTCCAAGAGTTGTTGCCACATGGCGAGAGCCAATTCTTTATTGGGGACCATTGCGGCAATAATAGGTCCTACCTCTGCCCCAAGCTTGTACCCACTCTTCGTCAACCCCTCATACAAATTCCGAGAATTGGCCCACAGATGCTGACGGAGTTCTGGGTGAGTCTGGATGATGCGGATGGTTGCTCGTGTCGAAGCAACAACTGAGGGGCATGGGGAAGCGGTGAAAATATAGGGTCGACTGGTGTATCGGATTAATTCGAATTCGGGATGGAAGCTTACGCCGAACCCCCCCGTCGAGCCCAGGCTTTTGCTGAATGTCCCGACAATACAATCGACGTCCTGTTCGACTCCTGTTTCTTCGGCTAAGCCACGGCCATGTTGTCCGAGTACCCCCAACGAATGCGCTTCATCAACGATCAGAGTGGCCCCATATTTTTTCTTCACTTCAACGATTTCAGTCAACGGAGCTCGATCTCCCAGCATGCTATAAATGCCTTCAACGACAATTAAGGTCCGATAACTTCGGTCCCCCAATCGGCGGAGCCGTTTCTCCAAATCTGCCACGTCGTTATGTTTAAACCGGATAACCTCTGCGCCTCCAAGTCGGCATCCATCATAAATGCTGGCATGGGAGTCCCCATCTATCAAAATAGTGTCCCCTGGGCCTGCAAGAGCAGAAAGCACTCCAAGATTGGCCTGGTAGCCTGTGGAAAAGACAATCGCATAGGGCGCACCATAGAAATCCGCGATGGCGTTTTCCAGCGCCTTGTGGCTTGCAAAAGATCCATTGGCCATCCTCGATCCGGTGGTGCCTGTTCCTTCCTGGGCAAGCGCCTGTTGGCCGGCTAGTATGGAGTCGGGATGAAAGGTCAATCCTAAGTAATTATTGGTACCAACCAGGATAGTCTTGCAACCGTTGATAATGGCTTCTGTCGGAGAAATGATTTTTTCGACGGTGACGTGAAAGGGGTTCACCCCACTTTTGAGTAACTCGTTTCTGGCTTCTTGAATGGGAAGAAATTTGTCAAATAGTGACATGATTACCCTTTCAGCAACTTCTCAATCTCTTCACCAAGGTCCTTGACTGTTCGGATATTGGGAAGATTGTTCAGAGGGATGGAAATATCAAAGTGATCTTCAATTTTTAAAAGGACTTGCATGACTTGTAAGGAATCCAATCCCAGTTCTGCGACCAGCTCGGTTGATTCTTTTAACCGAAATCCCTGTTTGGTAAAAGGCTTGAGAGTGTCGAACAGTTGGGGAAGGATGTCGGAATAACTCAGCATATAATAGCCTTTTTAATGGATGAAGAGAACAAACCCGTGCTAATTCCTGTGGAATGGCATGAGCCTATCCGATGTGAACAACCGACGCAAGCCTTCTTTGAGGCTGATTTGCGGCGTCCAGCCAAGGGTCTGCGTCGCGTGAGAACTATTACAGACCCAATTTTGGTGGAGAAGTTCAGCAACCTTCCCTCGGGTGAAAAGGGGAGTATATCCAAAGAGGCGGGAACTTATTTCATTAATTGTCCCTCCCATCTGTAACAGGCTTGGTGGAATACGCAAGCACAGGCGGAGGCGAGGGTTGGAAAGACGAAAAATATCTCCCCAGGAATATCCCCCAGGGAAGCCATCATCAATCTCAAAGGTCTGAAAGGGTGGGTCTCCGTTTTTTAGCCAATGAAGAATAGCGTTGGCGAGATCCTCGACATGAATTAAGGAGAATTTGGCTTGGGAGGGCCCGAGTTGAACCCCAATCCCTTTGCGTAACAAGGTAAAGAGAGGGAGTAGCGCACGGTCCTTCGGTCCATAGACGGCAGGTGGACGAAAAATACTCCACTTCAGTAAACCCGCCTCACGGTTTAAAACAGATTCACCTTCATACTTACTCCATGCATATGGTGAGAGTGATGGCTCACGAGCGGCGAGAGATGAGAGAAGAACAAAATGTGGAAGAGAGGACTGTGCAAGGCAGGCTTGAATTAGGTTAGAGACTCCCATCACGTTGGTCGGAAAGAAGTCTTCTCGACTCACACCGCGAATCGCTCCTGCACAGTGAATGACACCAACCGAGTCTTTGACTAGGGTTAACAGGCTGGCAGGATCTCCCAATTGGCCTTGGACCGGTGTGATTCCCACGTCCTCGAGCTGTTGAGCCTGGCGGGGAGAGCGCGCGAGTCCACGCACATGCCATCCGCCCATCCTTAAATGTTGTGCGATGACTCCCCCAATGAAACCGGAAGCCCCGGTTAGGGCAACGGTATTGCGCATAGACCGTGGAGGACGTCTGAGGAAAGGTGCCTGGTTTTAGGCAGACCTAGCGGTGGTAGACAAGTGTGTAGTTACCTCTTCCCACTGAATGCGGGTGAGGAAGTCCGCTTTGGCACGAGATCGAGAGAGTTTTCCAGATGACGTCCGTGGAAGTGTCCTTGGTGGGATGAGTTCAATGTAACATGGAATAGACAACTCTTTGTGCACTAAGGAACGTAGGCGTTGAACCAAGTCTTCTCGTTTTTTGTTATCCATTTCGCGACATTGAACCACCATGATCGCGATCTCATGGCCGTCTGGTGTGGAAACGGAAAAAGCGGATGAATCACCTGGTCGTACTTCCGCCTGTTGCTCTGCCATGAATTCTAAGTCCTGAGGCCAGATATTTCGGCCATTAATGATAATCATATCTTTGGAACGACCAATAATGACGAGGCTGTTTTCGACCCAATAGCCGATGTCGCCCGTATTGAGCCAGCCATCGGTGGAAAGAACCTCCTGGGTCAAGATGGGATCATTGAAGTATCCCGTCATGGTGCTTGCCCCACGAACAAAAATAATTCCACTTTCTCGTTCATTAACGACCTCTCCCGTCATATTTCGAATTTCGACTTCATATCCGGGGAGAGGAACTCCGCAATTGACAAATTTGCTGCATCGAGCCTGCTCCTCATCAGTCGAGAATGGAACAAAGGGCATGGCTAGTCTGTTATTGGAAAGCTGATTTGCGTCAACTCTGTCGACCTCGAGGCCTTTGTTCAAGGGAGCAAAGCTAATTGCCAAAGAGCATTCAGCCATCCCATAGCAGGCCAGAAATGCTTCTGGTTTAAACCCGCTGGTCTTCAGAGTTTTGGCAAAACGTGAGAGACTATCGGCACGAATGGTTTCTGCTCCGGCACCGGCAATTCGCCAAGAGCTGAGATCATAGTGTTCATTAAAATCTTCGCCCAGTCTTCGCACGCAGAGCTCGTATCCAAAAGAGGGGCTGAATGAAATTGTCGCCCGACTCTTCGTCATTAAATCCAGCCACTGACGCGGTCGCATGGCAAAATCGCGTGTGCTCAGATAATCAACTGAAAGCTGGGAAGCGATTGGACCAAGAACGAATCCGACCAATCCCATATCATGGTAGAAGGGAAGCCAGGAGACGCAACGATCGCCAGGTTGAACCTGTAAGCCATGCTGAATGATTCCGGAGAGATTGGTCATCACGGCCGCTTGGGTGACCTCGACCCCTCTGGGCCAACGGGTGCTGCCGGAAGTGTATTGAATATAGGCTAATTCTTGAGGCTCAAGTGGGCTGAGGGGACCTTGAACTTCTTCTAGTGAGGCAAATGTTTCGGGCCCTCCAATGAGGACCAGGTTCAACCCGGTTGCTGCTTCCTCCAAAAATGGCAAGAAGCCTTCAGGTGCCATGGCGATAGAGGCTTGGCAGCTATCGAGGAGCCGTCTAAGTTGGGTGACGTATGCCTGATGCCCCCCTAAGTGCAATGAAATCGGGAGAGGAACTGGAATCAGTCCCGCATACTGACAGGCAAAAAAGAATCGAATGAAATCTGGGGTGGTATCAGCAATGAGAGCTACCCGAGCCCCTCGTGATAATTCCAATCCGTTCAATCTTCTAGCAAGATTTTGCGCCTGTTGTTTCAGATCGGCATATGTCAGGACGTGGGTGAGTTTGCCCCTCCCTGAATAAAAATTACAGCCGGTTTCTCCTGCAGCCGCATAGTCAAGGGCCTCTGAAAGGGTGGAGAAATTCCCATGTTTTAGTCTGAGTTGGTGATGAGTTGGTGTAGCGTTCATTCTATCTCAAGGATTAAAGGCAGCATTATTCCCAATTGTTTGCTAAAAAGCATTTAACTAAGTAAGCAATTGCAATGCCATTATTTTTTGTTGGTTAATTGCTAAGAACGAAGGAAAAGTGAAAACAAATTTTTCTATTCACATTAAGTTGTAGTAAAAAAACCGCAAATTGAGTCTATTTTGCAACACACTTTATAAGGTTTTTAAGTATTTACAACTAGACGTTGAACTCGTGAATCCAGCTATTTTTGAGATGACTTAAAATGTTTTGATATACCTCTTCCGATATGTCATTCGCATTTTTAAGAAGTGGTGGCCCAGGCCATCCGTGGTCAAGGAATTGCTGTTGAGAAAATAATCGAGGTGTGTCATATCGGGGAATGACATGAAAATGAACCTCTGGGTCAACCATCATCAACATGAGGTAATTTATTTTGCTATAGGCAAATGTGCGTGAGACACTCGCCTCAATCTCACTTATGATCTTTGGCAGTTCTGTAAATGCCTCCGCACTAATTTGGGAAAATGCGGTAGCTTCCTCTCGACAAATTAAGACCAGTGAGCCAAGGGTTACCTGTTGGGGGCGTAAGAGCACAACCCAATGGGAAAACTCTTTGAGGCAGGCGTTTGGATACCCAAATTTTTTCATCGTGGTGTTCATGAGCACGCCCTTATACCCAAAGAGTTATCCTTGTGTCTATGAGGCAATGGAGCCCTCCTCGTTCCCATAGGCCTATGTTGTCATCCTGTGCGTCACGTCGAAATATAGCACAGCTTTTGTGTCAGAACGGGGTTTCAACATTATCATGTGGCAAGGTTAGGCATTGAATCCAAAGAGGAGTGAGTCAGGTGTTTGTGCATTGCTGAGGGAAATTAAGGATTTTGTCCATGATTTCTGCAGGCTTCCAATTGGAGGTATGGTTTTAGAATTGGGTATTCTTGTGGGTTCTTCTGAAGGTTTCTATAATCGGTGTATGGGAAATTCCCTGGCGAGTTTGGTGAGGGTGGATTGATGGCAATGGACAAATGCAGATAAGGGATGGAGGCTCTAGGGTGTTAACCAGTCAATGGTATCGTGAAAAATATCTCCTTGATCGCATGACGTTTCGCGATCTGATGTGGGCGTACGTCCTATACCCAAGTATTCAAATATATGCGGTGTTATTGGCTTGTAGTCTTATCGGGGCCTTCGTGCTTTTCCCTTATTTCCCTGTCTCGCCATTGCGTGTGGCAGGAAGTATCGTGGGGACTCTGGTGGCTTACCCATTCGTGGAATATGCTGTACATCGGTTTATTTTACATGGGCGATATCTCTATCGGTCGCCATGGACGGCAGCTTTGTGGAAACGGATTCACTATGATCATCACCAAGATCCCAATGATTTGCAGGTGTTGTTTGGAGCAGGTTCAACCACCCTGCCGACGATTGTTGTGGCCACCTTCCCCATCGGAATGAGTCTTGGGGGCTGGGTAGGGGCTGCTCTTTCTTTTGCGACAGGATTGGCGTGTTTTATGGTGTATGAACTCTGCCATTGCATGCAGCATTTACGTGTGAGTCCCAAGAATAGATTTTTACGGCGGGTCAAGCGACACCATTTACTGCATCATTTTCATAATGAAAAAGGAAACTTTGGCATCACGAGTCTGTTCTGTGATCGGATATTCGGAAGTGAGTATGGGAATGCCGAAGACGTTCCGTTCAGTCAGACTGTTTCCAACCTGGGATATGCGGATCAGGAACGATCCCACTATCCCTGGGTGGCCCAACTATCCGAACAGAAGCCATAAGAGACGCATGGCCATTCCGAATAGTGACCCTCATTTCGGCTCACGAATCCAGTTTCCCTGGACTCGAGTGGTGTTCCAAGATGGGTGGGGAAAGGCGTTTTGATTCGTGTTGAACCGGTCGCCGACCGGGCCGCCTTCAAAGAATTTATTCGTCTTCCCTGGAAATTGTACGACTCAGATCCTCATTGGATTCCTCCTTTATGGCTTGAGCGGCTTCATACTTTTTCCCCGAAAAATCCGTATTTTCAGCATGCTCGTTGGCAATGTTGGCTAGCCTATCGCGGGCAGGAACCTGTTGGGCGAATCTGTGCTCAGATCGACGACCTGCATCTCGGCAAATATCAGGATCAGACGGGGTTTTTTGGCTTGCTTGAAGCAGAGGAGGAGGACAGTGTCTTTCAGGCGCTGTTCCAGACTGCCGAAACCTGGCTTCAGACTCATGGAATGACGAATGTTCGGGGGCCGTTTAATTTGTCCATCAATCAGGAATGTGGTTTGTTGGTCGATGGATTCGATTCGCCGCCCATGATTATGATGGGCCATGCCAGACCTTACTACGCGCAATTGGTTGAACGAAATGCCTATGAAAAGGCCCAAGACCTTCTAGCCTATCGGATTGGAATACATTTTAATTTTCCCCCGGGAGTGTCCCTGTTTCTCAAAAAGGCGAAAACCTCGATGCGCATTCGTCCGTTACGGCGAAAGCATCTGAAAGAGGATTTGGCGATTATCAAGGATATTTTCGAAGAGGCCTGGTCAGACAATTGGGGGTTTCTTCCATTTACCGATGCTGAATTTGCCGAGATCGGCCAGCAGCTTAAGCTTTTGGTCGAAGATGATTTTGTGCAGATCGCTGAAATCGATGGAGAGCCGACGGCGATGTTGGTTGCCTTTCCCAATATTCATGAGGTCATTCGAGATCTCAATGGGCAGTTGTTCCCATGGGGGTGGCTAAAAATCTTATGGCGATTGAAAGCTACCTATCCGCGGTCGGCTCGGGTTGCCTTAATGGGAGTGCGTAAACGATTCCAATCCAGTCCCATCGGGGCGGCGATGGCCTATGGGTTGATTGAAGCTGTGAGAGAAGCTGGCCTTCGTAAAAATATCCAGCAGATCGAAACTTCCTGGATTTTGGAAGGGAACAAACGCATGCGTCACATCCTGGAATCACTCGGAGCCGAACCATACAAGACCTATAGAATTTATGAGAAGCATCTTCAATGATCGCAGATATCTGTTTCATGAGGACATATGGGACTTGAACACCAATCTGTCACGGCTCTGGTATTAGCTGGTGCCAGAACCGGTCGAGACCCAGTGGCCCGGATGGCAGGGGTAGCCAATAAGGTTCTGGCGCAGGTTGGTGGGGAACCTATGATCTCCCGTGTATTAGAGACCTTAGCCCAATCGGACGGAGTGGGAAAAAGAATTTTATGCGGGCCTTCCTGGGAAACGGTCCAAGATAATTCGTTTTTACGGAAATTGATTGCGTCAGGAGCGGTCCAGTGGGTGGAACCTGCACAGGGTCCGAGTCTCAGCGTTGCGAGGTTTCTCAATGATCATCCTCAGGAATTCCCTGTCCTGGTCACGACGGCGGACCATGCCCTGTTAACACCAGAAATGGTTAATTATTTTCTGCGTGAAGCCCAGGATAAGCAGATGGATGTGGCCGTAGGTCTGGTGCCGTATTCCCTGGTTGTGGCGTCCTATCCCCAATCCAAGCGAACGGTTACTCGACTGACGGGCGGAGGGTTCTGTGGATGCAATTTATTTGTTCTCTGTACACCAAAGGCTAAGCGAATGGTGGAGTTTTGGAGCCGGATTGAGCGTGAGCGCAAGCATCCCCTTCGCCTGATTCGAACGCTCGGGGGGCCGGCTTTGGTCCGCTATGTGCTTGGTTGGTTATCCCTTGCGGAAGCCCTGAGACGGCTGGGGCAAAAGCTCGATCTTCATGTGCAAGAAGTGCTGCTTCCGTTTCCTGAAGCGGCCATCGATGTGGATACTCCTGAAGATCTTTCCTTAGCGGAAGAAATCTTGGCGAAACGACAAGAAACCTTCTAGGAGGGAATGGTTGTATGGTACATCGCAGGTGTTGGCAGATCCGAATTTCGCAACAATCAGCTAGCGTGAGCAACCAATGAAAGGGATTTTCGTGATTGCTAATCTTTGAATAAACGTTCCGCTTGTTCTAAATCAGAAGGATTGTCGATCTCAGCCCACTTCAACCCTTTGATGCAAAAGGTCGACACATGACCTTGTTGGGCTAATTCGTCGATGAGTGATAAATACCATTGCTTGAGCGCCTCCGGTTTGCGAATTCGTTGGTCTAACGTGGAAAGAAAGATTTTAGGTCCATTGCCCTGAAATCGTATCATGCCGATGGACTCTCCGTTCACCTGTTCGATGGGCAGGGTTTTGCCAATTCGATCCAATTGTGAGCCACGTACGATGACTTTCATGTCGTCAGCATCGTAGCGAATTTTCTCATCGGTCACTAAGGTGATGGAAGTAGAGGGAGCCTGCAACAGACCATCAAGAACGGCTGCTTCAAATAGGGTATCCCCATTTATTAAAAGGAAATCCTGACTCATGTCGTCCCGAGCCGCCCAACAGCTCATCAAATTATCTGCCATTGCAAAAAATGGATTATAGATGGTGCGGACAGAGCCAGAGGCAATTTCGTCGGTTAAAAGAGCTTCAACCTTTTCAGCTCCAAATCCGACCACAATGTGAATGGAATCGATTCCCGCGCGAAGGAGTGCTTGGATTTGCCGTTTCACAATGGGTAGGCCATTGACAGGAACGGTACATTTGGGTTTATCGGCCGTGTGCGGGAGTAACCGTTTTCCCTGGCCAGCACTTAATATTACGGCTTTCATCGTTGCAGGTCTCCTAAGTATGAGATATTCCATGTGCACCGTTGGGCTGAGGGTCGTGTGATGTTAGTCAAATATTTAATTCGCGAAGTCCTGAAGCCATCAGCCGTAGTCTGTGGACTTTTAGTGGCGTTATTTGCCGGATATAGTTGGGTCACATTTTTAGCCAAAGCCGTCAATGCCCTGTTGCCGGCAAATATGATTCTCACGTTAATTGCGTTAAAAGTGGGAATCGCGCTTGAAGTCCTCATTCCCATTTCGTTGTATTTCGGCGTTATTTTGGGGTTTGGCCGATTATATACCGACTCTGAAATGAAAGCCTTTATGGCGTGTGGTGTTAATCCATATCGGATCCTCCTTACGGTTTTTTCCCTTTCCTGTTTGGTGGCTGTCCTTGTCAGCATCTTTTCTTTATATCTGCGTCCATTGGCCTATGAAGAAATTTATCGATTAAAAGATGAAGGAGAGGCTGGATTTCGTTTGAGCAATTTGGATGCCGGGCATTTTTATGAACGACGTAATGGATCCTTGGTTTTTTTCGCAGAGGAAATTGATGAACGTCACCAAAAATTAAGTGAGGTGTTTGTTCAAAGTGAACATAGAGAGACGTTGCAAGTCTTTTCAGCAAAGACAGCTCAAGAGCAACTTGATCCCCAAAGTGGCATCTCGATTCCTGTTCTCTTTGATGGGTTCGAATATAAACTGACAAGGGAGGGGGAGATCAAGCACATTTCTAGTTTTTCACGGATGGCGATTTATCCTCGGGAGCTTGTGGCGGAGTATAAACGCAAGGCCGAATCCACCAAAAATTTACTAAAATCTGATTCTCGCAAGGATATCACAGAACTGCAATGGAGGTTTTTAGCCCCTTTTTCGGCTATTCTCATGGGGCTGCTGGGAGTGCCGTTGAGTCGCGCTTCACCGAGGCAGGGCAAATACGCCAAAATTTTCACAGCGACGGTAATTTTTTCAGTCTATTACTTTACGGGGCTGATGGTGAGAAATCTTGTTGAACAGGGCATACTCCCCATTATTCCGGGACTTTGGTGGATTGTTATTGTCTTTGGAGCCTTATTGGCATATTGGTTGGCGCCCTCGCGATTCACCCGAGGCATGTCCTAAAAAATCCCGGTTTCATACTCTCTCACGATTCTCAGACTTTTTGAACAGAGGCAGTAAGTAGGAAATGGCGTATCTGGCGGGTTTTACGATAATTTCATGAAAATTCTCAATCGGTATCTGGCGGTCAGTTTACTGAAAGGGTATTTTCCTGTGCTGGCCATATTTTTGGCGGTCTTCAGTTTAATCGTATTTGTTGAAGAGCTGGATGACGTGGGTAAGGGGCGCTATACCTTTTGGAGCGCTGGTGAGTTTTTATTGCTGACCCTGCCAACCCGGTTGGTGTTTCTCGCCCCGTTTGTGGCGTTGTTAGGGAGTATTATGGCCTTAGGGAGCCTTGCCAATGGCCGGGAGCTCATCGCGATGCAGGCCGCTGGAGTTTCTCCCTACCAAATTGCCGGGGCAGTGATGAAGGTTGGAGCATGTTTTATTTTACTCGTGGGCTTTCTTGAAGAGGTTGTCAATCCCCCCCTGGACCAGGAGGCCTATTTTAAGCGATCAATGGCATTGTCGGATTCTGGGGCATATAAGGGAAAGCAGGGCTTTTGGTTTCGTGAGGGAAGACGCTTTATCAGGATTCATCAGATTCGCTACGGAGAGAGTCCCCAAGGCCTTGATATTTTTGAATTTAATGATGCCGGACAATTAGATTTCTATATGCATGCTCAAGAGGCAGAAATTGTCAATTCTCAGAAATGGATTCTGAGAAATATCAAAAAGCAGGTCATTCACGGATATAGTGTTTCCCAGGAGCAGATAGAGAGTCTGGAATGGGACTCTCCGCTTAAACAGAATGAAGTCCGGTTATTGACTCTTCCTTCTTCCACATTGGCCCCTTCCGAGCTTTACCAATACATGAAAATCTTAAAACGAAAAAAACAAAATTTTCTGAGATATGAGTTAAGCTTTTGGGACAAAATTTTTATGCCCTTGAATACCGGGCTTATGATCTTGGTGGCCATCCCGTTTGTTTTCGGTCCCTTGCGAATGTCTGCAGCGGGAAAGAGGGTATTTATTGGATCCCTGGTCGGTCTGGGGTATTATTTGATGATGGAAATTTCTAAGCATGTTGGGATTCTGTTCGGAGCCTCTCCTCTATTAACCACGGCCGCTCCCTTCCTCCTGTTGTCTCTTGTCACTTTTGTGTTGTGGCGGCGTTATCTCAATTGAAAAGTAGTGGAAAGTAGGCATAGAGATCGTGCATGATCAACGGCTATTTCGTTCGCTATGGGTGTCTGGTAATGGTCGATGTTATGTATAGGTATTTCTTTGATGAGGTATAGGCAAGTTGCATACGAATTCAGGCATATGCAAGTGGGATTTGTTGAAATGAATGCCGATTGCAGCCATAGACGGGATTATGGTCGCAATCATATTTGAAACGGTCAGTTAATAGGATGGGAAAATCGGTCGACTGTATTATTGATTAATGTATAAGGGGAATAAGGCGTGGTAGTTCAATGACTGTGTCTGCATATATTATCAAGGATCCGAATATCCGTTTGTGGAATTTGACCTCTCGTATCCGGTATCAACGCATGTTAAGTCGATTGGGGGTTGGGAATTTTCTCAATAATCTCAACGACCTTCCATCCGATCATTCGCTTCTGATTATGAGAGGGGACTATTTATTTGATGCGCGAATATTCTCCTTTCTCTTAAAGCAACCCAATGTTGTTCTGGAAGTTGAGGCCCAAACCGGATTATGCCCGGTTGTGGCTCATGTGGATTCCTCCTTGGCTGTCGCAACGTGTGATGGGATTCAACAAGAACACACACGAGATGTTGCAAACCTACAATCTGTGACATTGCAGGATCTTTCGATTTCCTTTTCCAACGAATTGCGAAAAACTGATCATCCCTATGTGTTCCCCATTCGCGAAAATAACCGTGTGGCTTTGGAAGAACATTTATTTACGGGATCGTATAAAGGCGTCACTGATCTGGTGACGAAGTTTCTTTGGCCCGTTCCGGCCAAATGGGCCACCCGGCTTTGTGCGCTTTGGGGGATTTCGCCTAATCAGGTAACGTCGCTGAGCTTATTACTTGTTATTGCAGCAGGCGTGTTGTTCACTTTTGGGCAGTTTTTCTGGGGACTTGTCCTGGGCTGGATCATGACGTTTCTCGATACGGTGGACGGAAAACTAGCGCGAGTAACGGTGACCTCCAGTAAATGGGGGAATATTTTTGATCATGGCATTGATTTAATTCACCCTCCACTTTGGTATTTAGCTTGGGGAGTGGGTCTCACCGCATTTGCCCCTTTGCTCTCCTGGTTGACGGTGGAAACCACCATTGCAATCATTTTGATCGGATATGTGTTGGGACGCATGGTTGAAGGAATTTTTCAATGGTGGTTGGGGGGATTTGTCATCTTTTGTTGGAAACCCCTGGATTCCTATTTCAGGCTTGTCACGGCCCGGCGTAATCCTAATCTTATCCTCTTAACAGCCAGTCTTCTTTTTGGACGTCCTGATTTGGGCTTGGAGGCTGTGGCCATTTGGACGGTGGGCTCAACCCTGATTCTAATCGCGAGACTTCTTATGGCGGGTTGGGGGAAAGCCAGGATGGGTGGCCTCACTTCCTGGTTGGCTGAGATCGATCCAGTCAATCGAAATTCCCTGGCGGTGAGAATGTTTACTAATCCTCCGGTCACGATCAAATGATCTTTCATGTGGACTTTACAGATCTTTACGTCTTGCCCCTATTCCCCAATGTCAATAATTCCTATTTCATCCTTGCCGTCGCTTGAGGTCGGTTGGACTGGTCTACGATGCATGTGGGGATCCTTCATAATTCGTTGAGTGGTCGTAATAGGCGGAAGCCGGACCTTTTTCAAGAAATTTACACCAAATACCCAGAAGTGCAGCGGGCTGAGGTCAACACGCCTGCAGATATCCTAGAATCGCTGAAGATGTTTGCTGACCGTCAGGTGAATTGTGTGGTCGTCAATGGAGGGGATGGGACCATTCAAGCCACCCTGGGAGCTTTGTTTCATTATCGTCCTTTTGCTGTCATGCCCCGGTTGGCTGTGTTGCCCTCAGGGACGGCTAATCTGATTGCGGGGGATGTGGGTTTAGGGAAATTTGAGCCAAACACGCTTGACCAATTGTTAGTACAGGCCGAAGCCATGACTCCGAGATTATCGTTTGAAACACGACCGGTTCTTCGTATTCGATTTCCAGAAAACCGCGAGCCCCTGCATGGAATGTTTTTCGGGGCCGGAGCCATTTATCATGGGACCCAACTAGGCCTCGAAACCAAACAGTCGATAGGCCGGTTAGGGGAATGGGGGGCAGGGTTGATTCTGTTGAAATTTTTATTGGCGTTGGCCACCGGGTCCCGAAAAGGATTGAATCCGATCACGGTGGGTGTGGCAACTGGAGAATCAGCACCTCTCCAGCATGAGTATTTAGTCTTGCTGGTCACCACCTTGAATCGCTTATTTTTAGGGATGAAGCCGTTTTGGGGCAAGCAATCCTGGCCTTTACACTATACGAGTCTTCGAGTGCCGTACCGCTATTTGTGGCGTGTCTTACCAACCTTGTTTCGTGGAACGACGCATCCTTTAGCAACGACAGAACATGGCTATGACAGTGAAAACCTCTCAGAGCTTCGCTTGGTGTTTAACAGTGGATTTGTCTTGGATGGCGAAGTGTACGCCTCTTCCATGCCTGAAGAGCCTCTAACCCTGGATTCTCCCGGCGAGCTGTCATTTGTCAGGCTGAAGACCGAATAACTGTTATGGACGGTTCTCTATCAGTCCTCGAAATCGTTAGCCAACCGAGCACTCGACCCATTCCTGCGTCCATTCAAGCAGCGGGAAATTTTCTGGCTACAAAATACGGGCAGGCGGTTCAAGGAATCTTATTGTATGGCTCGTGCTTGCGGGCGGGAACGGATCAGGACGGATTAGTGGATTGTTATGTCATTGTGGATCAGTATGCCTCGGTCTACCCGTCTATTTGGTTAGCCCTCCTCAATCGTTGGCTCCCACCGAATGTGTTCTATGGAGAAGTGAACCTGGAAGGGCGAATCGTTCGTATGAAATATGCCGTGCTCTCGTTAGAGGATTTCGAGCGAAGTGTGACTCCAAAGTGGTTTCATTCATACTTTTGGGGGCGCTTCGCGCAGCCGACGGCTGTGATGGCATGTCCGAACCAAGCGATGAGTCAACGAATTATCTTAGCGCTGGGCAGGGCGGTCTTAACCTTTTTGGGGAACGTGATTCCGCGAATGCCACAAAAATTTTCTGCCAAGGATGCATGGAGTATTGGTTTGACCCTCAGTTATGGCGCCGAATTGCGTGCCGAATCAAAAGGGCGAATTGTAACATTGTGGGACAGTAACCACGCTTATTATGAACAAGTCGCCCATGCGACCTTTTTAGGAAATTTCCCAAAGATCAAGGTCATTCAGCGGGATGACATAACTATGTATGAGATGGAACATTCCAGGTGGGAATATATCAAGAATCGCATAGCCTGGGCTGTTCGAAAAGTTCAGGGGAAGGTGTTATCTGTTTTGCGGCTTATGAAAGCCGCCTTTACGTTCCAAGGGGGGGCGGACTACCTTATCTGGAAAATCGAACGGCATTCCGGAGTGAAAATTGAATTGACCCCCGCTCAGCGGCGACATCCCATTTGGGCCGGGCTCACGACATTCTGGCGTCTTTATCGCCAAGGTGCCTTCAGGTAGCTTGCGTATTTAATTTCCGATCAATATCTTAAAATGCCGGGTCTCGGCCCGGCAGCCGAGCCACTTTTGTTTCGACAAAAGTAGCCAAAACCATGTTGGCCGTGGTGTGGCCCTTCGGGTCCCCTGCGCGGTTCGCCGACTCCGGCGGCGCGCAAACTCGCTGCGCTCAAACACTGCGCGCCTTTTCTCCGGTGTCGGTTGCACTGCTCGGCCACACCACGAGGCCAGGGGAGACTGTGAGATAATGTCCCTTACTTATGGCGGGCCAACTCGCTCCGCTCAGACAAGTCCCACCGATTTTTTGACCGTCCACCCATGGGGCCGGACGGCAGGCGTGACATCTGAAATGATGAAACGATGTCTCGCATGTACGATTGTAATCGCTTTGCACTTCCCAGCGATTTCGTGGGCCAAAACGTACCCGGAAATCACCCTCGATAAGTTATTGACATCATCACAGCAGTTGGCCCTGGGTATCACCAAGTTAACCCCCGAAGAGAAGGAGGCGCTACGTCTAGCTCTAATCCAGACCTTCCGCAACGGGTTCGATTTCGGCAAGGCTGAGGGCGCCAAGGAAACTGTTAAGCAAGCGCCGCCGAGCCGAGCAGTCCCCAATGTAATCAAAAGCCAGATCGATGGAGATTTCGAGGGTTGGGAAGGAGAGACGATCGTTAAGCTGTTAAACGAACAAATCTGGCAGCAGACGGAATATTGGTATCATTATCACTATAGCTTCATGCCCTCGGTCCTAATCTACAATCAGGGTGGGTCTTATAAGATGAAAGTTGAAGGCATAGATAAGGCCGTTGGAGTCGTACAACTTAGGTAAGCCCGATCCGTTAGGTGATAGATCAAATGACTATGAACTAACACACCAAGCCAAAAATATTACCGAATACCCCATTCTGTTATATGGATTGGTAGTTGAGATCCTTCCTGTCCATTTTTTGAGCCAAAACTGGAACTCGCAATTTGCTCCGCGCCTTCGGAAAAGCGCCTGTCAGCCACTTCATTCATGGTGTGGTGTTCATTTGTTTACGACGCCTGCTGTCCGACCAGGGGGACGGGCGTTCTTCTTTCTTGGCGGGCCTTGTCTGAGCGCAGCGAGTTGGACCGCCCTTCTTTATCCCGCGACCGTCCTATTCTGATGAGGTCGGACTGGGCGTCAATGGTTTTGGCCACTTTTGCCGAAACAAAAGTGGCTCGACCGCGGGGGCGAAACCCGGCATCCTCAAAAATCGCTCGGACATGGTCATTATGATAAACGAGTGAGACGTGTTTTTTAAAACAACGTTGTGTGATATTTAAAAGCTAAATACGATGGATTTCCACTAAAAACCAGCAGGAATGTCAGGGGGTGATGCTATTGGTCGCGGTTGACCATGTAGCAGGCGGTGATAGAGAGAGAGCGTTTGGCCATGCAGGCGGGGAACGGTTCAAGGTCGAGGGCCGCGGCTTCTACGTATTCTCGCGCTCGAGCAGTGGAATAGGACAGAGAACCTTGTTTCTGCATTAATTGGATGATTTTCGTGACGTCCTCATCCTCTATGGCATGTGCTAAGATCTTTTCAGTGATCCATTGGTTGTCTTGAGGGGAACAAGTCTGGAGAAGGTGAAGTAGGGGAATGGTAATCATACCCTGGCGAATATCCTGACCAAGGGCTTTGCCGAGCTTTGCACGATCTGCGGAATAATCCAAGCGATCATCAGCCAATTGGAATGCCATTCCAAGATGGTAGCCAAACCGATAGAGGGCGGCTTGTTCTTCTATCGAGGCACCTCCCACGATCGCCCCGACCTTACAGGAGGCAGCGACCAGGGCAGCAGTTTTATATTCAACAATTTTGAGATAGGCGGCCTCCGAGAGGTGGGGTTGACTGTTGGCGCAGAGTTGAAGGACTTCCCCTTCTGCCATCTTTCGGCAAGCATCCGCTAAGGCTTCGTTGATACCATGGTTGTGAAAGGTGGCAATTAGGGCCATGGCCTGGGAATATAAATAATCCCCCACCAGAATACTGGCTTGATTGCCCCAGATTTTTCTCGCAGTGGGTTGTCCCCGTCTAAGATCGGCTTCGTCTAACACATCGTCATGTAGCAACGTGGCCGTATGGATAAATTCGACGAGACTGCCCAGCAACAAAAAATCTTTTTGAAGAAATCCACAGAGGCGGGCACAGAGAATCAGGAGCAGGGGGCGGATGCGTTTTCCTCCGCTGGCAAAGATATGCCCAGCGACGGTATTGATGAGGGGGGCATGCGATTCCAGGTGTGTGGTAATTTGGCTTTCAACCTCAATGAGGTCCGGCCGAAAGGCTTCCCACACATCCTCCATGGACTCCAGGTCTCTAAGGGCTGGTTCCTGATGCATGGCGGCGATACTAGGGGCTAGCCTGTGGATTGTCAAGCTGAACCATAGCTTGGAAATCAATCAGCATTTTTTGAAAACCCGCATGCATGTGAGGGAAATATTGCGTACCGGAAAATGGATCGTCTTGACAGATTTTTTGACCATCCATTAATCTTGTCGTTTACAATTTTGTTTTAGACTTCCCTTTTCTTCCGTCGCTCTCCGGGACCACACAACGACACCATGGCCCATAGAGACTCTATTAAGGGGTAGCGTGCCTTAATCTCCTTTTTGATGATGGCCAACAACATTATAGGTGAAACGTGAAACAGGTGACTAATCAACCAGTGTGGAATCTCCCTGGATTGCCTTCAGTTCAAGGCCTCTACCATCCCGGAAATGAGCATGATGGCTGTGGAATCGGGTTTGTGGCCCATATGAAGGGGCAAAAATCACATGACATCATAGAGAAGGGTCTGGAAGTCAATAAAAATCTCACTCATCGGGGAGCACAAGGGTGTGACCCATGTACCGGTGATGGAGCAGGAATTCTCTCTCAGATACCCCACGAGTTTTTTCATCGGGTTGCCGCCGAAACGGGCGTCGACCTTCCTGTAGCCGGAGCCTATGGGGTCGGCATGGTATTTTTGCCGCAGGATGCCAGGACCAGGCAACAGTGCGAAGCCATCTTTGAAACGATCGTACGTGAAGAGGGGCAGCATTTTTTGGGGTGGCGGGATGTGCCGGCCAAAGAGGATCAAATCGGGGATCAAGCCCGACAAACGATGCCCGTCATTCGACAGTTTTTTGTGGCACGTGAATTACTGAATCCCATGCAGTTTGAACGCAAACTGTATGTCATTCGTAAACGAATAACCCGTGCCATTCGCGAATCAGCTCTCCCCGGGAAGGAATGGGTCTATATCTCCAGTTTGTCCGGAAACACGATTGTCTATAAGGGGATGCTGTTGCCGGAACAAGTTGCACTGTTTTATCCCGATCTTGCGGATCCCACATTTACGTCGGCGTTGGCACTGGTGCATTCTCGTTTTAGTACCAACACGTTTCCGACCTGGGCCTTAGCCCATCCCTACCGCTACTCCGTCCATAACGGCGAAATTAATACTTTGAAAGGGAATGTCAATTGGATGCGGGCCCGACAGGGAAGGCTTGCCTCTGATCTGTTCGGGGATGATCTCAAAAAGTTATTTCCCATCATTGATGATTCCACGCAAAGCGATTCGGCCTGTTTGGATAACGCCATAGAATTTTTGGTAATGGCTGGCCGGTCCTTGCCCCATGCCATGATGATGCTGATTCCGGAACCGTGGGTGGGAAATCCGCAAATGGATTTTGACCGCCGAGGGTTTTATGAATATCACGCGGCGGTGATGGAACCGTGGGATGGACCCGCGGCGGTGTGCTTTACGGATGGAAAGCTCGTGGGTGCCACCTTGGATCGGAATGGTCTGCGTCCCTGTCGTTATCAAATCACCAAGGATGATGTCGTGGTGTTGGCTTCGGAGGCGGGAGTGCTTCCGGCGGATCCGAAGACCATTCGCATGAAGGGACGTCTGCAACCGGGTCGCATGTTTGTTGTGGATACCGTCCAAGGACGTATTCTCGACGACGAGGAAATTAAAGCCGATATCACCAAACGGAAGCCCTATCGACAATGGTTAACGCAATATCGGGTATCCTTAGATGAACTGCCTGAGCCACTCAATGTGCCGCAACCCGATCACCCGACGCTGCGCCAACGTCAACAAGCTTTCGGGTTCACCGTGGAAGAGTTGAAAATGGTGTTGATTCCAATGGCAGTCACCGGGGAAGAGCCTATTTCTTCAATGGGAACGGATACCCCTTTAGCCGTGTTGTCCGAACGGCCGCAACTTCTTTTTAAATACTTCAAACAATTGTTTGCGCAAGTGACGAATCCTCCTATCGACCCGATCCGTGAGCATCTGGTGATGTCTCTTGTCACCAACATCGGGCCAAAACCGAATGTCATTGCAGAGATTCCAGAGGCATGCCGAAGAATCAAATTGCAGCAACCGATCCTTAGCAATGTTGATCTGCAAAAGATTCGCATGATTGGGGATCCTCACTTTAAAAGTAAGACACTGTCCTTGCTTTTTAAAGTTGCGGAAGGACCTGAGGGCATGGCGGCCGCTCTTGATCAATTATGCCAGCAAGCCTCGAAAGCCATTAAGGATGGCGAAAAGTTTCTCATTTTGAGCGATAGAGGTGTCAATGCCGAGTGGGCGCCCATACCTAGTCTACTAGGTGTTTCGGCTGTGCATCATCATCTGGTTCGAGAAGAAACCCGGACGGAGGTCGGGCTGATTCTGGAAACAGGTGAACCGCGTGATGTGCATCATTTCGCCTGTCTTATCGGTTATGGAGCCGGGGCCATCAATCCTTATTTGGTGTTTGAGTCCCTTGTGGATATGGAACGGGAGGGGTATTTTCCTGAAAGCGTGGATGCGGCAACGGCCGAATCAAAGTTCATTAAGGCGGTCAATAAAGGATTACTGAAGATATTCTCGAAGATGGGAATTTCCACAGTCCAGTCCTATTGTGGAGCTCAAATTTTTGAGGCCATTGGCCTGAATAGCGAACTGATTGATCGGTTCTTTACCGGAACGGCTTCACGGATCGAAGGAATTGGTCTCAGTGAGGTGGGGGAAGAGACCTTGCGCCGACATGCGCTGGCTTATCGTCCGGTCCCGATGCGGCACCTGGATTTTGGTGGCGAGATTCATTACCGGATTCAGGGAGAGCACCATAATTGGAATCCTGAAACCATTTACAAACTTCAGCATGCCTCGCGTGCGAATGATGCCAAAGCCTATGCGGATTTTTCAACCCTGGTGAATAAAGAGGATCAACGACGCTCCAATCTTCGCGGACTGTTTGAGTTTAACTGGGCGGGCGAACCGGTCGCTCTTGAAGACGTGGAGCCTGCCAGCGAAATTGTGAAGCGATTTACTACCGGAGCCATGTCGTTTGGGGCAATCAGCAAAGAAGCGCATGAGACTTTGGCCATTGCCATGAATCGCATAGGCGCCAAAAGCAACACCGGCGAAGGTGGTGAGGATCCGGAGCGATTTACACCTCTGCCAAACGGCGATTCCAAGAATTCTTATATTAAGCAAGTGGCATCGGGTCGTTTTGGGGTAACGGCGCATTACCTGGTGAATGCCAAGGAGTTGCAAATTAAAATGGCCCAGGGTGCCAAGCCCGGCGAGGGCGGGCAATTGCCGGGGCACAAAGTCGATGAATTTATTGCCAAACTTCGTTATTCCACGCCGGGAGTGCAACTGATCTCTCCCCCACCCCATCATGATATTTATTCTATCGAAGATCTGAAACAACTCATTTTCGACCTTAAAAATTCCAATCCTGAAGCCGCGATTTCCGTAAAACTCGTGGCAGAGGTCGGAGTTGGAACCGTGGCTGCAGGCGTGGCAAAGGCTCATGCCGATAAGGTTCTCATAAGTGGAGATTCCGGAGGAACGGGGGCGTCTCCCTTATCGTCCATTAAGTACGCGGGAGTCCCCTGGGAATTAGGTCTGGCGGAAACCCATCAGACGCTCGTGCTCAATAATCTGCGTGGACGAATTCGAGTGGAAACCGACGGCCAAATGAAAACTGGGCGTGATGTGGTCATTGCAACCCTTTTGGGAGCGGAAGAGTTCGGTTTTTCCACAGCCCCCCTCATTGTTGAAGGATGCATCATGATGAGGAAATGCCACCTCAATACCTGTCCGGTAGGAGTGGCTACCCAAGATGAGGAGTTACGAAAACAATTTACGGGAAAACCAGAACATGTTGTGAACTTCTTTATGTTTGTGGCAGAAGAGATCCGTTCCCTGATGTCAAAACTCGGATTCAGGACCATGCGCGAGATGATCGGACGGGTGGACAAGCTCAAAGTGCAAAAAGCTGTGGATCATTGGAAAGCCAAAGGATTGGATTTATCTCCGTTATTGGTGAAGCCGAATGTCGGACCTGAAGTGGCCACCTCCTGTGTGCAAGCACAAGATCACGGTCTGAAAGAAATTTTAGATAATCAATTGGTAGAATTATGTCAATCTGCCATTGACCGGGGTGACCCTGTTTCGCTGGATCTGCCCATACGAAATGTGAACCGGACCACTGGTACTGTTCTGTCAAGCCACATTGCACGCCGGTATGGGCCGGAAGGGCTTCCTCCCGACACGATTCGGATTAAATTTACCGGATCGGCCGGACAATCCTTTGGAGCATTTTTGTCGAAGGGTATTACGCTGACTCTGGAAGGTGAGTCGAATGACTATTTGGGAAAGGGTCTCTCTGGAGGAACAATTATTGTCGTTCCCCCGAAAGGAGTGACGTATTTGCCGGAAGACACGATATTGATTGGGAACACGTCCTTATATGGGGCGACCGGTGGTGAAGGATATTTTTATGGCATTGCGGGAGAACGGTTTGCTGTTCGGAATAGTGGCGCACGGGCTGTTATCGATGGAACCGGGGATCATGGGTGTGAATATATGACCGGGGGAGTGGTGGTGGTTCTGGGTAAGACGGGACGAAATTTTGCAGCAGGGATGTCCGGAGGGGACGCTTATGTCTTAGATGAGGATGGACAATTCCCTGCACGTTGCAATATGGGCATGGTGGAATTAGAGCCTGTCGTGTCATCCGAAGACCAACAGACCCTTCGTGCGATGATTGAAGCCCATTTTCGCCACACCCAAAGTGTCAATGCCAAGCGGGTGCTGGAATCGTGGGATATGATGTTGCCGAAATTTGTCAAAGTCATGCCGAGTGATTACAAGCGAGTGCTGCAGGAACGGAAAACGGCTTTGGCCAAAGAGCATGCTCAACGGAAACGTGAGGCGGTGAGCCGTGGCTGATCCTCGTGGGTTTTTGAAATATAAACGGGAAGGACCTCAACGACGGCCGGTTGCGGAGCGGGTTCTAGATTGGAAGGAATTGTATGACCCATTTCCGGACGAAAAGTTAAAAGTTCAAGGGGCCCGCTGTATGGACTGTGGTGTGCCATTTTGCCAAAGTCCCGCCGGTTGTCCTGTGGAAAATTTGATCCCGGAATGGAATGATCTCGTGCATCGAGGTCGATGGAAAGATGCCCTTAAAGCGCTTCATGCGACCAATAACTTTCCTGAGTTCACCGGGCGCCTATGTCCGGCTCCATGCGAATCGGCATGTGTGTTAGGCATTAATAGCGATCCGGTCTCCATTCGTGTCATTGAATGGAATATTATTGATAAAGGATTTGAGGAAGGTTGGGTCGAACCGGTGTTACCGGTTGGTTCTTCCGGGAAGCGCGTTGCGATTGTCGGGTCGGGTCCAGCAGGATTGGCCGCGGCACAACAATTAGCCCGGACGGGGCATGAAGTGACAGTTTTGGAGAAGGCTGATCGGATTGGAGGCTTGCTTCGCTATGGAATCCCGGATTTCAAAATGGAGAAGTGGGTATTAGACCGGCGTTTGGAGCAAATGCGAAAGGAGGGTGTGACGTTTCAGACTGGCGTGTGTGTGGGTGTGGACGCCACCGTTCAGGACCTCCGTCATGAATATGATGCCGTGTTACTTGCAATGGGAGCTGAGCAACCGAGAGAATTGCCGGTTCCAGGGAGAGACCTTAAAGGCGTTCATCTCGCCATGGACTATCTGACCCAGCAGAATAAGCGAGTGGCCGGGGATACCGTTCCTGGGGAGCACATATCGGCTCAGGGCAAACGGGTGGTCATTATTGGTGGTGGTGATACCGGCTCAGATTGTCTGGGAACGGCTCATCGTCAAGGGTGCCTGGAAGCCCATCAATTCGAGTTACTACCCCAACCGCCACCGACTCGGGCTGTGTCGACACCATGGCCCTTATGGCCGATGCAATTACGAACGTCTCATGCCCACGAGGAAGGGTGTGATCGTGAATGGAGTATTGCCACCACAAAATTTTCAGGGGAAAACGGACATCTGACTAGTTTGCATGCGACCCGTGTGAATTTTGAGAATGGGAAGGTGCTTCCTGTGCCGGGGTCCGAGATCAAGATAAATGTGGACCTGGTCTTGTTGGCGATGGGGTTTATCGGGCCGGTGAAGAACGGCCTACTGGATTCTTTTGGGCTTCAATATGATCCCCGAGGGAATGTAGTCGTTGATGAACACTTCATGACTAGTGTGGATGGGGTGTTTGCCACCGGAGACACCAAGCGGGGTGCATCACTGATTGTCTGGGCAATTGCAGAAGGAAGAAAGTCTGCGGCCGGCATTCACCAGTATCTCCAAGCCGGACAATCCTTTCGAGCGTCCTAATTTCATTTCCTTCCTGGATGTGTTGCGCCTTCGTCGGATCTTAGAGCCCTTGTGAAATGTAAGTGAAGGGTGTGAGCCTTCTGCCACCGACAATAAAGAAATAGTAGTGAACCATGGCAGCCTCAGCGAGTTCGCCACGCGGCTGTGATCACGCCTCCTTCCTGTACCTCTTCGTTCTTGTAATTTTGAGCTTGTCGGACAGGCATTGTTTGAATGTCCTTCTCGGAATTTATTCCTTCCTGCTTTTTAAGTCGCTGAAATGAGAAAACGTTTGAATTATTCAACAGACCCATCACGTCGAGAGGCTATACATGAAGAGTTTCTTCGGCGTGCAGGCAGGATTCCATTTCTGGGATTTGGCTTATCGGTCGATGTGTATTCTCCTGATGTCTTTGACTTATATCAGGAACTTCGACGTGAACAAATCGCCATGGGTTATCTTGAAATTTTCCATGCGGCTTCTGAAGCTTTGGAGATGGTTCGAGCTCGGCTTCCTGACACTCCTTTTGCTTACCATGCCGAAGGGGTATGGGTCACGCAACCTGATTGGGACACCGCATACAATTCTCAAGAGCGATTAAAAGCTATCGCCTGCAATCTTCGAGTGTTACAGGCTCATTGGGTCAATCAAGAATGTGCGGCCAAAGAAATAGCCGGTTATTCATTTGGGACCTATTTGCCCCCTGTCTTTACCAGAGCGTCTGCTGACATTACCGCTTACCAGGCGTGGAACGTTCAGTTGCAGCTTGATGAATGTGCTTGGGGGCCACGGGCTAACTCGCCATTGCTGCTTTTGGAGAGCCCACCATTAACCTATTTTTTGATGGGTGAAATGCCGTATGCAGAATTTTTCTCGAACATTACCGGTAAAGCCCCCTGTGGGTTGGTCTTGGATCTAGGGCATGTTTGGACGGTCTATCGATATTCGGGCGCTTGGCGGAACCAGTGCCTGGAATCATTTTTCGAAGATTTTCTTAAGAAGTTTCCCCTGGAGAGAGTGATCCAAATTCATATAGCAGGTCTGGATTGCCATCCGCATATAACGACACAAATGGGGTCGGGATCATTTGAGAATCCTCCGGATTGGATTGACGCTCATGAAGCTCCCATTCAGGACGAATTACTTATGCTCTTGGCTCGGGTGATAAGGGAACCTCGTCTACTCAATCTGAAAGGCATCGCCTTAGAAGTCGATAACAAGCAAATACCGCTCATTTGTCGGGAAATGAAAACGGTATTGAAGATGATGGAGCCCTTTGTGCATGTGCCTGCCCGGGTGCCTTCGCCTGCCACAGATCTTCAGAAGGCAGCAACCTGTCCAGTAGAAAACGTCGAGCCTTCTCGGGAAACTCGTGATGTATTAACCCGCCAATACAGAGAATACATGGCATTGGTCAGTGGAGTCCTGAGTGGCCGGCTGGATGTTTCTAGCCAATGGGATGCTGAAATGAAGAAGGGGCTTCATGTGTATGCGACTCAGTATTTACCATATGAGATTCTCTCATGGGGTGGAGATGTGAGGGTAATGTTTCCCAATGCGTGTGCCGTTTTGGATCAATATGGGATTTCCTTGAAACGATTTGTTGAATTTTGGTTTGCCCATCCTCGAACATCTGAATCCGAATATGATTTTTTCCTGCTCAAAATAAATGTATTTGTGAAATTCATTGGTCAGGTGCTTCCTGGGGCGAGTTCACTTGTCAAACAGGAAGCCGAGTTTCTTGCCCAGGGCTATCTCCTCGCGTCTCAGGGGCCATCGACGAACCCATAACTGTACCCGGCAAAATTGGTTCTGTTTTTCAGTGACCTGGTCGATAGAAGGAGTTTGGGCAGATTGGTTGATGCTGGATCGAGGGCTTCTGCTTGCCAGGAAACTAAAAGTTCTTGGCCTGGGCTGCCGCTCCGGTAGACAGGGCTTGATGGATTTCTTGAATGAGGCGCAATTCGATGTCGGTGATTTCAGATTGCTGGGCTGAGAACATCTGCCCGTTTTTGGAAAGTTTTTCAAATTCGGCACGGACCCAGATAGTGGTATGATCGGAAGGTCCTTTCTCAATCGAGAGGAGGTATTGGTTGCGAAAACCTGATAGTTCCAGCGAGGGAGGAAGAGACGTTTTGCGATCAGTAATATAGACGGCCTTTTGATCTGTTTGCATGCTGGCAAGTATTGAATAGCCATTTTTTGTGAGTGCGCCTTCTATGATTTCTGAAGCCGAGGAAAAGGGAAACGGCAACTCCTGACTTTGACCACCAATTTGATGAAGGGTCAGTGTTTTCCTCATCTGGTCCCGTTGGCTCCTGAGCCATTTGTTTTCTCCTTCCAACTTTCGGTGTTCTTGTTCCAGGGTTTTAATCCTGGCTCCATCTTTTTTGGGGCTATTCGCCAATTCAGCCATTTGAGCCTGTGCGTCTCGAAGTTGTTCCTGGTGGGTTACTTCTGCATCTCGTAGCTGAGATTCATATGATTCTGCGGTTTTTCTAGATTCTTGATTCAGCAAATCGATTTGTTGCTGCATTACTTTGTTTCCCTCCTGGAGGGAATGAATAACCGACTCCAGTTTGTTGGCCTGCTTTTTGAGCTGGATATTTTCTTCTTCAAGCCCGGAGTTATTTTGGGGACAACCAGTCAGCATAAAGATGAGCATCCCTGCGCCAATGAAGAGGGCTTTGCTTGTTGGGCAGGGGAGAATATCTGGCCTCTGCTGGGATGTTGGGCAGCGCTGGAATGCTTGAGTTTTCACCGGCTCAGCATATCCGTGTAGGGAAGATTGTGTGGTGGTTGGATCAAATGGGTACCTTTTATTAGGTATTTTAGGCTTAAACTGTTCTTATTTCAAACTTCCATATTGAGGAGTATTTTAAAGAAGGGGAATTGTCTCTAATTCCCTAATGGGAAATGGTGTAAATCTGCACTAGAGTAGGTGTTCATTCAAGTTTAATCCACTGCCTTATCATTGTCGCTTAAGGAGATCGCGATGAATCAGCTCATTCGGATAACTTTCCCCGTCCCTCCACTTTCATGTAATTGTTCGATTATCGGTGACAAAGAAACTAAGCAGGCCATTGTGGTGGACCCAGGAGGAAATCCTGAGCGCATACTCAGGGAAATTGATGCCCTGGGGTTCACCGTCACCTCCGTTTTGCATACGCATGCTCATTTCGACCATTTCTTAGCCTCCGGTCATATTAAGCAAGCGACGGGGGCACCTCTGTGTTTGCATTCCCAGGATCAAGATCTTTGGAACATGCTGGAAATTCAATGCCGAATGTTCAGCATCCCCTATGTGCCTGCCCCTCCGCCGGACCGCTGGATGAAAGATGAATCAGAGGTGTGCGTGGGTTCCTATTCAGGAACCGTAATCCATACTCCTGGCCATACTCCTGGGTCGGTATGTTTTTTCTTTGAAAGCCAAAATCTGGTGTTTTCCGGGGACACCTTGTTTCGTGGTGGAATTGGCAGAACCGACCTGTGGGGTGGAGATGGCCAGGTAATAGAGCGATCGATTCGAGAACGCTTGTACACCCTCAAAGAAAGTACACTCGTAATACCCGGACATGGGCCTGAATCGTCCATTGGATGGGAGCGGGAACATAATATGTTTGTGAATGGATAATCAGGGCCGATTTCACGGGGGTTTGTCGCAGGAGAAAGTCAAGGAGACGCTATTCATCCCTTTGTATTGTTGATGCTTCTTTTTGGACTAACTTGTGGAGTGGGCATTCATCCATGTTGGGCTATTGCCTGTAAGGTGAATGGAGAAATTGGAGAATCGGTTTCAGCCCTGTTTGTGCTGTAGCCTGGAAATTGCCGCCATCTGTTTTTGATGTAATTGAAATTATCTTTCGTTTCCATAATTCCCATGGTTCGAAAAATGTATCACAAGTGCACCCAAAGTCATGGGCCGGATCTGGGTGAGGACAAAAAGTCAATTGAGATGAAGAGGAAAATTGTCTAAAAAAGTATCTCCGGTCTCAAACACTCAGGCACGATAGAAGAAAAGACTTATAATCACAGGGAAATTATTTAAAAATGGTTGAGTAATCTTTGATTTTCTTCTGAAGTATTATAGAAAGCACTTTTTAGTTTTTATCCGCCAAGATTCGCAATGATAAAAACCTTCTTGCGTCGAAGAATGCCATATGCTATAACCAACCCTCTTGTTGAAACTTAAACCATATAAAAAATATGAAAATTGGCTTGCGTTCTTAGGTAAAACCTTCATTATCAACAGCTTCTCATGAGGAGGTAGGCGATGCACAGAGTGCTTCTATCCGTCCTTTTAAGTGCGGTTTTCGTTGCGGTCGGTAGTTCAGGCGCATTTGCGTTACAGTCCGGTGGTGTGGAAATTGGTGACCTTGAAACGGGGTCAGTCGTGGGCCAGCCGTTTACAAAATTGGATGTTGATCTTGAGTTTAATGCCATGGAAATTGGTGGAAAGAAAGTTTGGTATCCCGCGACATCCATCTTGAGTCTTGTGGCCTCTGCGACAGGTGGGAGAGCAGGAAGACCTATATTGTTCAAAGTGACCAACAATATGGACAAAGAACATGGTTTTGAGCTTTCCGCTGATTCAGCTTTTGCCGCTCCAACGTCGATGCATATTAAGCTTGTTTTGGCTCCTGGGGAAACCAAATATATCGGTATTCCTATGAGTGATCTCACCTATGTGACCTCGAACAATTTATTGAACTACAAGTGTCAATTACATGCAGCCCACCTGGGTGGACAGTTATTGATTCTGACCAAGTAGATATTGTTAGACGTAATTTTGTATGAAAAAGCCCCATCCTATTTCAGAGGATGGGGCTTTTTTATACCTGAAATCGGGTACTAACTACACTTCCTCGTCACTCTGACAATCCACGTTAGCGTTTAACGGAATTTTCTGAGCCGCAAGCAGTTCTCCTTCGACAACCAATAATAAAAACCGACTCTCCGTCGGTTCATCCTCCGGTAAATTTCTGACACTAGTGTTGAGATCGACAATCATTTCTTCCGGAGACTCGGTTGTGGTGTTATTAATCACCCAGAAGTAATGGCTGCCCTTGGGGTAGAGGTTAGAGACAAACCGGTCGATGGCCGTAGAAACCGATGGGTAGGCGGAGGTGCTGGTAGAGGAAAAGAAAACTAGAGAAAGCGTGAGCAATAAATTTGGGAGGTAGCGCATACGAGGCCTCCATGGTATGAGGTAAAATTTTTCCTTGGGGGAGATGGTGCGAAGGCTCTTTGCCATCCTTCATCTTGGCTGAAATCATAGCAACTTACATGATATCTTATCGTGGGTGTGTTATTTGAGCAAATCGCGAAATAATAAAAATGCGCTGCTGAAGGCCCAGAGCTTGAGGCAAAGGTTTATAGAAAAATAAGGATATATTTAGAACAATGTTATCTTTTCTACAAGGTAAAGGGGTCCCCAGTAAAAAGCGAATTCTCTTTCTTCTGGTAATGGCGTTGTTCCTCATTTCCGGTGCTTTATTGTTTAATGCTCCGGAACAGACGCAAGTCATCAATATAAATTTTCCCAGCGGTGGGGTGTTGAAAGCGGAGGTTGCTGATACACCGGAAAAACTTTTATTCGGATTAGCGTTTAGAAATGTTCTTCCTCCCGGTGAGGGAATGATTTATATTTTTGAAAATTCCGGTCTCCATCGGGTCTGGACAAAAGAGTTTCAATTTCCTGTTGATGTGATTTGGGTTGATGAAAGTAAGGTTGTCGTGCATATAGTTGAAAGGGCTCTTCCTTGCAATGAAAGGCAATGCCCCTGGTATGGGCCCCCGCCTCAAGATGCACGCTATATTGTGGAAGCCAATGCTGGGTTTGTGGACCAAGCCAAAGTTCAAATAGGAGCACAGGTCACCTTTACATTACTTGTCTCTTAGAGAAGAACCGGCTATGAATGATTCAGATTTTGAGAATGGTATGGACTGCAGGGTATATGAACCGCTGAGTCCAAAAGAGGGATTTGTTTATATTGGGAAGCTGGAGGATATTCCAAAAGGAAAGGGGCGTGTATTCAAAGTCGACGGGAAAAGGGTGGCTGTTTTTCGCGTTGACGATCGTTGCTTTGCTATTAATGATATCTGCCCGCATCAAGGAGCCTCTTTGGGGAAGGGCCGATTGAAGGGCTTTCTGGTTTCTTGTCCGTGGCATCATCAGCAATTTGACATTCGGTCTGGATTTGGTCCAGATGGCGGAGGCTATTGTGTGGTCAACTATGATGTAGTGATTGATAAGGGAAATGTGTTTGTTTGTTTAAAAAAACGTGATTGGCTAACAGGAGAATAGTGGACTTAACAGACGGGACATGACCGAAGTGTTAGTCAAGGTGAGAGCATGAATATAGATCAAATTCAGGCGAAAGCAATTCAGGTTTTCCAATCGGACACATTTATGGTGCATTTATGGGAAGATCGGACCCGTGGGGAACAATGGGTGCCAAGTTATGACCCCAAAGTGCTGGGATTAATGGGAGATGAGTTTCTTCGAACGGTCAGTAATAATGCGGTAGATTCCGGTCGGCGATCATTTGAATTTCGGGCGTTGGAACCCGGAACACATCATTTGGAGTTTAGCAAAAGGATGGCATGGAAGTTTACCGCAGAAGATCGACGGATTTTTAAGGTCACCGTCTCCCCTCTGTCTTCCTGAATGAAGTTAGGGCATGCCGGATATTGGGTATTTCAATGGGCACTTTTCTCAATTGGAAGAGATTAAAATCTCTCCGGATGATCGTGGATTCTTATTTGGGGATGGCATCTATGAAGTGATTCGTGCCTATCATGGGGTTCCTGCATTTTGGAATGAGCATTACAATAGGCTGGTTAGGAGTGCCCGAGAAACCCAGATCCAATTTTCTTTAGAACCACACCAATTTCTGAGCCTCCTTCTTTCCGGTCTTCAGCAGAGTGAATATCAGGAAGGAAAAATCTATATTCAGGTAACCAGAGGTGTCGCTCCGCGTGAGCATACTTTCCCTTTATATGGAAAACCTACCGTCTTTTTGGCATTTCGCCAAATGGTTGGATTGCCGACTGAAGTCTTCCAGCAGGGGGTAAGTGTTATTACCCTACCTGATACTCGATGGCACCGCTGTGATATTAAAAGCCTTAATTTGCTTCCGAATGTTCTGGCCAAGCAACAGGCCCGTGAGGCCAAGGCCTTTGAGGGGATTTTTGTGAGAGACGGACAGGTAACTGAGGGGGCTACGAGTAATGTCTTTGTGGTGAAAAATGGCGTGCTTATTACTCCAGAAAGGAATCATTTAGTCCTGGCTGGTGTGACACAGCAACAGGTGGCGACGTTAGCTCAAGCAAAAGGCTTGGACGTCCAATTTCGACCAATTCCTATTTCAGAGTTCTTGCTATCTGATGAAGTCTTTCTCGTGGGCACAACAATTGAGGTTTTACCTGTTATTCAGGTGAATGACCAACCCATACAGGATGGAAAGCCAGGTCCCATTTCCACTGATCTTCAGAAGGAGTTTTCCTCGTATGTTGCAGGGCTCACCCTGTCGTAACTTTTTAAAATTGATAATTTAAAAGGCTGGCGTGAATTATTAGCTGTTAATCGGTGAGAAACTGCCTATTTCCCACCTCCATTCCGAGGTTGCCATTTTTTATAGTAGTGGTGATAAATGCAATGAAATCAAACTCAAATCTTTCAGACTTGACAGCCTCAATCGATTGGATTACCTTTTGCGCTTCCCAACATTTTCATGGAATATTATTGACTGTTTGATTGGTAGAATAAGTCTCTGGTTTGTCAGTTTATTTTATCTTAAGGAGGCCGGTCCATGTTTCACATGAAATCTAGGAAAGCGATCACCACACTTTCCATTGGATTGTTAGTCGGGGGGTCCAGTTTTTTGTCAGGGGGAATCCTCCTGGCTGAAGAAAATCAGGACAAAGTTATTCATAGCACGGGGATGGTTCATCAAGAGTCACCTGAATGGGCGGAGCGCTTGAAGGGCCAGACCATCATGGAAGACACCAAGGAAGGCCGACCGAATCGAGCGGCCATGGTAGAACGCCAACATGATCGGATTATGCTGAGAATGGAAAACGAGTCTGGCGCTCAACATGGTAGTGACCATACGGCTACCGGTTTTTACAACACGATGACCAATATGCACCAATATGGGGCCGGAGGTCAGGATTTACTGTTGGCCTCAGATCGTAATGTGGAACCTGTAGCAGCGAGTGGCGGAAATTGTCCTGCAACTGCACCGGTCAGGGAATATGATATTTCCGCCATCAATGCCGAAATTACTCTCAATCAATGGCTTGATTACTATCCTGGCTATATGTATGTGCTGACCGAAAATATCGATAAGGTGCGGGAAGAGGAAGCCAAGAATGCTGAAGCGAGAGAGGTGGAAGGCCATGGTGACCCTGGCGCGGTCACGAACGGTCTTCAGGATCAGTGGATCCAACCACTGGTGATCAGGGGGAATCAAGGGGATTGTGTGAAATTCACCCTCCGAAACCAACTTGAGTTTGGTGAAGAGGCCAGTCTTCACATACATGGGTCGAATATGGTTATCAGCAAGACTGGTCAGCCTGCTACGACAACCAATCGCGACACGGTAGCTGAAGAAGGGCAAGTCGTAGAGATGGAATGGTACATTCATCCGGACACCCAGGAGGGTGGTCGCCAATTTCATACATTTAGTAATGATCGGGAATTGACGGTCATGGGTCTTATGGGGACATTCGTGGTTGAACCGCATGGTTCCGAATATTTAAATCCGTTGGGAGACGGAGACCCGACCCCTATGGCCAGTGGGTGGCAAGCCATAATCAAAAATGGAACGGGACCCGATTTTCGTGAGTTCGTGTTGATTTATCATGAGGTGGGTGACGAAGCGTTTCGTCCGGTAAACAAACATGGTGATTTTTTACCACAACGGGACCCCCTCACCGATGCGTATCGGCCAGGAGCTCGAGCTCTTAACTATCGGAGTGAGCCATTCGGCATCAACAACATGCATGTGCAGCACGAATATTTCGGGTTTGAAGACGAATCTATGGGATATAGTTCCTACACCTTTGGTGATGCCCCAACGACGATTCCTCGATCCTATCTTGGGGATCCTGCCAAGTTCAGGTTGGTTCACGGAGGGTCCGAGGTATTCCATTCCCACCATCCACATGGCGGGACGATCCGATGGCCAAGAAGCCCACGGGCGATCGATCAAATGCCGATGTGGCATGCCGCGAAAAATGGTCCGGTTAAATATCCGGTTATCAGAACCAAAACTGACCGGGTTGATGTAGAAGTGATCGGGCCATCAGAAGCGTTGGATTTGGAGACGGAATGTGGGTCCGGCTTATGCCAACAACTGGCGGGTGACTTCCTGTTTCACTGCCATGTCGCTCATCATTACGTAGCAGGAATGTGGGGATATTGGCGGGTATATAATACCCTGCAGACAGACGACAACCGTACGGATGTCATGCCAAACCTCAGGGAGTTGCCTGATAGAAAAGGTCGATTGCAGGTGGGTGTCACTTCCGATCAATTGATTGGTAAAACCGTCGATTGGTTTGGGAAAACATTCAACATTGTGGAAAAAGGAAAGAGTAATTGGAAGTCAAACCCAGCGGTCATCAATATTAAAGAATGGGTGGAAATTCAGTTGCCGACCCAAGGGAAACCCGGTCATAAAGATGACGAAAAGGGCCAAATTATTTCTTATGATGCGACGGTATTGGATTGGGCCTGGGATGGCAATAAAGCCATGTCTGAGAAAGAGAGCACAATCGAGAATCCAAAATACCATTCGCCCACCCCGGGAAAACGGCGCCCAATTCTGTTTGAGCCAAGGACGGGGAAGGTATCATGGCCGCATTTGACTCCACATTTTGGTAAACGGGTCATGTTCCCACCAAACCACAATCCGGCTCCATGGTTGGAAATGATTCATCAGGATGAAAATGGTCTACGAACCTCTGAGCCTGCCAAGCCGGGAGAAAATGGCCGGTGGAGTTTGTGTCCGGAAAATGCCGGACGAAAATATTACAACATTCATTTCATCAATACTCCCATTGAAATGGCCGGGGCCCAGGGAAAGGAAGCTCCTGTTATTGATCCTTACGGGTTGATTTATGTCCTCCATGAAGAGGAAGAGGAAGTACGAAAAAATAACGACAAAAAATTACCGTTGGTGTTTCGTGCCAACATTTATGATTGTATTGACTATACGTTGACCAGCGAATGGCTGGATGACGACTTTACAAATTTCCAATCCTCTAAAATTAACATTCATCCTCATTTTCTCCAATTCGACAACCAGGCATCGGATGGAGTGATTACCGGATTTTCCTACGAACAGTCGGTCCGTCCGTTTACCATGCTGGAGAAAAAGACCAAAAAAGGCTTGCCCGTGCCCATGAATACCGTCTTGAAGGGCAAGGCAAAAAAGGGTGAGTCGAGCATTAAGGTTAAAAACGCAGCGCAATACCATGTCAATACCGAATTGCTAGTCGGTGCCGATAATGTCAAAGGCAACGAGATCCGTCGCATCAAATCTATCAAAGGAGATACCATTTCCTTTGTTCGGCCCCTGCAGCATGATCATCCCGCAGGGGATATCGTGACCGTTGAGTTTGTTCGATCACGACTTTGGGCGGATGCTGACGTGGGAACGGTGTTCTGGCATGACCATGCATTCGGGGCCACCACGTGGCCTCATGGTGGATTCGGCACATTAGTGGTGGAACCGGTGGGATCGACCTATCATGATCCTAAGACCGGAAAACAAGTCAGGAGTGGTCCTATCGCCGATATCCATACGGTGGAACCGGTCGGCTACGGTGTGGATAACAGCTTCCGGGAAATGGTTATCCAAGTGCATGATACGGTTCCCCATACGGTCAACATAGTGACCGCGGGTAATCCGCCTGGGCAGCCGGTCGAGGTAGCCTTAGAGGCGGGGAAAACGGTGTCATTTATGATGCCGGAGAAAATTCTCATGACTCCAATGCCCTTCCTCAACGGAGGGACGCATACGACGGGAAGCGGCCTCAATTTCAGGGCAGAACCCATTGCCCAACGTTTGGCCGTGAATTCCGATGCTTCAAAAATTTTCAGTAGCACTGAACATGGTGATCCCGACACGCCGTTGTTACGGGCGTACCTGGGAGATACCGTGGTATTCCGTCTTTTGCACACCCTCATGAATGAAACGATGACCTGGACAATTTCAGGCCACACGTTTTTAAGTGAGCGATATGCGGGGGATGCCAATAGGAAAAATTCCATGCATATTGGTATTGCCGAGCGATATGATTTAGTCGTTCCAAAGGCAGGCGGTCCTCGTCTGCAGCCTGGAGACTATATCCATTTTAATGGACGGTCTTCAAAATTCTCAGAGGGGGCATGGGGAATCTTACGAGTGTTGGAAAAAGAGACTTCGGATCTGAAACCGCTCCCGGCAGGGTATTCAGGTCGAAATGAGATTCCAAAGCCTCTTCCTGTTTGTCCTGAAGAGGCTCCGGTGAAGTCATTTAACGTGGTCGCGATGGACTTCCCAGGGATGAGTTTTAATCCTAGTGCTGAAGAATCAATTGAGATCGACTTTGAGAGGACCATCGATCTGAGAAATCCTGAGGGAAAAATCTACGTCCTTGAGGATGAAGTCACTAAAGTGGCCGGGGACTACCACCCCATGCCATTGACAATTCGTGCCAACGTGGGTGATTGCATCAAAGTGAATCTCAAAAATAAAATGAAGGAGAGCCGGGCTTCGTTCTCCGCCATTTCCTTGGCCTTTAATCCTCAAGATTCATTGGGGGCCAACGTCGGAAATAACAAAGGGGATCAAACCATAGCTCCAGGTGAATCAAAGACGTATACCTATTATGCTGATCCTTTTAACGGAGAGATTTCATCTCTGGTATGGGACTGGGGAAATGTGATGTTAAACCCGCGAAACGGCCTGTTCGGTGCGGTCATCATCGGGCCGAAAGGGTCACAATACCGTGATCCAAAGACCGGGGCCGACATTTCCTTGAAAAATAGCTGGGAAGCGGATGTGATTGTTGATAAGACCATTCCTGGTCAAGAACACCGCCGGAATTACCGTGATGTGGCTTTACTCTTTCAAGATGAAGACAACATCATCGGTACTAGCTTTATGCCGTATGTCCAAAATGTCGCCGGCCTCACCGGTGTCAATTATCGTTCCGAACCCTATCTTCACAGAGAAGAGGCTGGTTGTACGCTTGGACGCATGTTCCAGCCTTGTGAGGTAGATAATCCACAAGATCCGGTTACTCCGATTATCCACGCACATGCCGGGGATCCTGTGAGGATCCATGTGTTCGGTGCCAGTAGCGAGCAAAACGGGATGTTTAGTGTGGAAAAGCATGAATGGCCGATTGAACCCTTCATGCCGGGAGCCGACGAAATCAGTGTGGTCGAATTCGCTGGTTCGGAAACGATCGATGTGTTTATTCCGTCTGCCGGAGGGCGTGATATGCTTGCCGCAGATTATGTCTGGAATAATCAGCGCCTACCTTACTCCCAATCGGGTCAGTGGGGTTATTTAAGGGTCCTACCTAAAAATGACCAACGGATCCTGCCTCTAGAAGGGGGTGCGACTGATGTGAAGCAAGCCTCGATCGACGTGGTGGAGACTGGCCGGGTGTTGCCGGTGTCAGCCAAATAGCCACTTTCACCATTAAGGTTTTACGAATGGGGGATTCGCAAGAATCCCCCATTTTTTTTCTTTAGGTTTATGAAAACGGACGTCTTCGATTTTCTAAAGCCAGTCAACTCAAAGTTCAATTTTGAGGAAATTTGAAAATGGCAACAGATCAATTGTTATAATATTCATGTAGGAAGACTTTCTCGTATAGAGAATAGTCGGATAAGCCATCTTACTTATCCTTTTTTGAATTCTACTGACTACGGACTAAAAGGATTCAGGCAATGAGTCAAGGCGGATTAGGGTGGTTGTCACAGACGCCTTGACCTCACTGAAAGGTGAAGCTACGATTTGGTCCATTAAACGACCATACTGAAACACAAATATTGGGGTTCCCAGCAAATGCCTTCTTCCAGAACGACACAAAGAGATTAGTGCTTGTCGTTGGGATGGTGAATTCTCCAATTTTTCCATCAGTGGCGTCTTAGTCGTCGGATTAATTTGGAGGGGTCTATGCGTGAAAGACAAAGCAGGAAGTATCTTGTGGTATTGGGCTTGATGGTAGTCGGGTTTAGCCTCATGTCCGGGATGATGGCGTGGGCACTGGACGTGTCTGACATACGGCCGGAGTGGACGGAGGAAGGCAAAAGGTTGGCTTTGCAGCGGACGGAATGGCCTACCAAAGAAAAGAGAGTGGTGATTCCAGCCGGTTGGTTTACGATGGGAAGTAATAAGAAAATTGATAGGAAGGCCTACCGGCCTGAGATGCCTCAACGCCAGGTGTATCTGGATGCTTTTGAGATAGATGCCTATGAAGTAACCGCCTTGGAGTATTTGCGTTTTGTTGTGGACACGGGCCGTCCGCCATTGCCGGATTGGAAATTTGACGGGGGAAACTTTCAGGAGAGTATGGCCCATCATCCCGTGATGCATGTCACCTGGTATGAAGCTGATGCCTATTGCCGGTGGGCCGGCAAGCGGCTCCCTACGGAAGCAGAATGGGAAAAAGCGGCCAGGGGAACGGATGGACGAATTTATCCGTGGGGAAATACGCCGGCAGGTCTGACGCGAGCCAATTTTGGGAGATCGGGCATATCCGGCCCGGTCCGTGATCGTCCCGAGCGGTTGCTTCTTTATCCACCTATTATTTCTGTTGACAAGTATGAAATCGGTATCAGTCCCTATAACGTATTCCAGATGGCAGGGAATGTCGCAGAATGGGTAAACGATTGGTACGATCCTGCCTATTATCAGACGGCTCCGGACCGGAATCCTCAAGGCCCGTCTACCGGTGAACATCGGGTATTTCGTGGAGGTGGGTGGATGGACAGTACTCCGACCGTACGAACCGCCCAACGCAATGGAACCGCTCCTGAGACACAGGCCAACTGGCTTGGCTTTCGGTGTGCTGCTGGATTGAAAGACGACCTTACCCATTCGATCCCAACTCCTTGAAGGTAGGAAGTGGATGTCTGAGCTGGTTTTTATTCCCTCTCACAAAATTATTTATTCTTGTAAACCCTTTTCTCCCGGACAGAGTGCACGGTACGAGTTTCAAAGGGGTTGAGTTGTCAAAGGCTTAGAGTTGAAGTTCCGATGACCAAAATGTGGTAGGGTGACACGAGAAGAGTGGTTTTATACAAAAAGAATTCTCCATACTCTTTTGCGTTGTTTGGATAAATTTTTTAAAGGGTTGAGTGTGTCGTAGCATGTGATTCCCGGTGTTTCCCGCTCATAGTATTTGGGGAAGCAGGCAGATATCATACATCGCTATTTATTGGTTGGCCGTGATAGGAAGGAGGAAATTGGAATGATGATGAGGGTCATGGTGATCGTGATGTTCCTGATGAATGTGTCATCCATGGGGTTGGCCTATCAGGAGAGCCCGGTCAGCAATGGAGGGGCAATTCAAGGCCATGTTCGCATTCATGGGGAACGCCCAAGACCGATGGCGTTTAATCTCGTCACGATCCCGGATGCCGTATATTGTGGAAGAATTTCTACCGGAACTGGGTGGCGGATTGTTGAGGATTTTATTATTGGGCCTCAAGGGTCGCTTAAGGATGCGGTAGTGATGGTGAAAGGGGTAGAAAAAGGCAAACCATTTTCTTTGCCAAAGGTTGAGGTTGAAGCCATTGATTGTGATTTTTTACCATTTGTCAATGTGTTAAAGGACCAGGATGAAATAACCGTGATCAATATGGATCCGGTAGAACATGATATTCAGGGATATGAAACGGCCAGAGAACGAGGGGCCAGGGTCTTGTTTAATCGTCCATTGCCCATGAACCCCTTTCATGATGTGGTTGGTATGTTTGGAAAAAACGTCCATACCCATCTGCCCGGAAAACCGATGATTGAAAAAATTCATTTGCGAAAAGGACGGGATGTTTTTGTCATGCAATGTGGTTTTCATCCCTATATGTTTTCATGGGGATTAGTGGTGGATAATCCCTATTATTCGATTTCCAAGGAGGATGGAGCCTACGAAATTCGCGATATACCCCCAGGAGAATATCAAGTGACGGTCTGGCACCCTGGTATGAAAACCTATTTGGAAAAAACTGTTCGTGTGGAATCGGAAAAAACGCTGACATTGGATTTTCAATATGAGTCTCCCCAAGGGCGGAGAAGCGTGCATGAAATGCAGGAGAATCCACATTTTGGAATGGAAATGCTTGGAGAGGGCGTTGAGATTATTCCGTCGTTACGACGGCAAGTTCCCTGAGGACATGAGGTGATCATGAATACAAATCGAGTGGTAGAAATTGCCGTCATAGGTCTCCTCTGGTTAACCAGTTCGACCGCTTTCGCTTATGAAGTTATCGACGTAACGGACGGGGCCACCATTGTCGGTACTGTGACCCTTAAGGGCATTCCGCCTTCTCCTAAAGCGTATAACCTGGTGACGTTCCCTGATCCACAGTATTGCGGCCGCATTTCTGATGGTCAGGGCTGGCGGCTACTTAAGGATTTCGTGGTGAATGATGACAGTCAACTTCAAGGGGTCGTGATGGTGGTTGAAGGCGTTAGTGCCGGGAAACCTTTTTCCCTTTCTATTCCGAAGGTGGAAGCCCGGGATTGTCAATTTCTGCCCTTTACGACGGTAGTGCGTAATCAGCATGGGATTGAAGTGGTGAATATGGATCCGGTCATGCATGATATTCAAGCCTATGAGACGTCGTTGAGCCAAGGGACACGGGTATTATTTAATTCTCCTCTGTCCTTTAATCCTCGGCATCAACGTGAGAATATCCATGCGACGCATGAGCATCTGCCGGGGCAATCTTTGGTTCATCAATTTCAACTGAGCAAAGGACGAAAAACATTTGTGATGCAGTGCGGGTTCCACGCCTACATGGAAAGCTGGGCGATTGCGGTGGATAATCCCTATTATAACTTTACTAACGATAAGGGAGAGTATGTCATTTCTTCACTCCCGCCTGGAAGTTATCGCATTCGGGCCTGGCATCCAAGTGTCAAACACGAGGAAATTCATGAATTTTCCGTGGAACCAAACCAAACCCTGCGGAAGGATTTTTCCTTAGAATCTCCCGTGGGTCGATGGACGGCGCATACCATCCGGACGCCCCCGAGATTTACCCCCGCTGCCTTGGGCCACCCTGTTTTGATAGAGCCTCTGGTTGAACACCAAAGGCCATGAAATGGGTAGACTTTTCCCTCCTTCTCTCCCGAGCTTGTGACAAAAAGTTTGCAGGGTTCGTTGTTTGTGCCATTTTCGGAACGGTGGCTGGGTTCCCGTCAGCCTGGGGCTTTGCCGGCTCTTCCAATTTTCCCCACAGTGGTCCCACGGAGTTTTCGGCGAGACTGATGTGGAAAACCGGAGGACATGGCGCCAATGCCCAGTTGTTTGTGAAAAATGATCGGTATCGTATTGAACCGGCAGGAGGAATACGAACAGAGATAGGCTATGCGAGTGTCCTCATAATTCGATTGGATGAACAAAAAACCTGGTATGTGTTTTCGCAACGCCGAATGATTGTGAGCGTTCCCTTAACTTTGGATTATTTGTTACCATTTTCTGTCAAGTTGCAAGGAGAGACGAGTCGAACGGTTATTGGGGAATCCGTGGTAGGCGATCAACTGGCCCTGCTCTATGATGTGGAGGTCAAGGATCGGTTTGGTCAACTGGAACGATTTTTCGAATGGGTGGATCCTCAGCGGGAGATTCTCTTGAAGCTCTTAAGTCAGGATCGGGATTGGTTTGTGGAATATCATCATGTGGTGCTTTCTTCGCAACCAGATTATTACTTTGAAGCGCCTTTGGGCTATCGAATTATTGAGGCTCAGGAAGCCCCGATTCCGAAAGGGTAGAAATATGATATGGCTAGGAGATGGGAGTGAACAATAAAGGATGAATCGTATGAATGTTGTGCTCGTTCTCAGTGTTCTGTGGGCTCTTTCAGGGTCGGTGTTGGCGGAAGAGACACATGATTCAACCCTCATTCAAGCCCAAAAAGCCTACGATCAGGGTCAATTTCAACAGGTCGTTGACCTTGTTAAGCCTTTACACAAAGAGAGCGCTCCCCTCTTGAACGCTTCTCGTCTATATATCCTAGCATTAGCGCGCTTGGGAAAGACTCCCGAAGCCATTGAGGCCTATGAGAAAGGCATTGCCGGGACAAAAGGGGAAGATGAACCGTTCTTACGCCAGCTTGCCATTGCCAGTATATTGCCTGTCCGTTCCGATATGCGGGAACAAATGCGGGGCGCTGCCTATACGGCGTTGAAGGAAATCGAATCTGATCAGGCCGTGGAATATTTAGAAAAAGGCTTAACCGATGAAACCGGCATAATTAGAGCATTGGTGGCAGAAGCCTTAGGGCAAAGAAAAGCGGGGCAGCGTTCCAAGGTGTTTCGTCAAGCATTGAAGGACGAAGCCGGTTTGGTGCGGGCCACCGTTTTAATTGGGCTAGGACAATCCGGCGACAGGAGTCTTGAGCCCCTCATTAGGCCATCATTGAACGATGAGCAGCATCTTGTCCAAATTGCTGCAGCAAGAGCATTATATGAGGTCGGTCACAAGGAATACTGGGGTCGTTTGGAGCAAGGTGCGACCAGCGAAGAAGGGTATGAACGGGGCGCGGCTATCCGTGCATTTGGTGAGTTAGGGGATCGCCGTGCGATACCGATCTTGGAAAAAACTATTTCCGATTCTCAACCGTCTATCCGTGCTGCGGCCATTGCATCCTTGGGAAAATTGCATGCTCCTGATTCTTTGCCGACACTGAAGGCAGTTTTGTTTGATCGTATTCCTGCGGTGCGGAGTGTGGCAGCTTTTAGCATGGGGTTTTACGAACAACATCAAGTGTTAACCCCGTTAACCAGGGCGTTGGCCGATTCGAATTCCGGTGTGCAAGCGGCGGCCGTGGCGTCATTGCTACGTTCAGGAGCGCCTTATTCAGTGGTGAAGGATACCGTTCAGCATCTCCTCAATGACCAAAATCCGGCCGTTCGGTCGGGTGCGGTCAAGGCGCTTGGAAATGGAAAAGGTCCGAACGTTCTCAATGTTCTTATATTGGCTCTCAATGATCCATTGCCTCGTCCCAGGATTGGGGCCTCCCGCGCATTGGGTCGTATTGGCGATCGTACGATCCTCCCGACTTTAAAGCGCCTCCTGGGAGATGCTGATGAAGCGGTGCGGGTGACTGCCGCTGCCGCCATTGTGAGGATTTTGGATAAGGAGATCGGTCTTTAACCGGTTTGTTTGCGGCCCTAAGAGAGGTCTTCCTGAAGATGGACAGGTATGACCGGATAAAGGGTGTGAACATGTTTCCCCAATTTTTGCAGTTAATTAGGCACTGCTCCCCTCTCGACCAATTCTGGCGCACGATCATCAAGTTCGCATTTGTCCCGGTAACTGGGGGTATGAATCCCTTATGCCATATCCGTGGGAGTTGCAGATTGTTGATCGTCGCTGGGCTCAGCGTTGCGTGTCTCGTCAGTCCCTTACATGCTGAAGGACGGCCTCATGGTGAATCTGTCGTCCATCCAATTGTTCAATGGCATGAATGGGGAAATGAAGCATTCGGACGTGCTCAATCCGAAGATAAATTAATTATTTTGGATCTCTCCGCTGTATGGTGTCATGCCTGCCATGTGATGGATCAGACGACTTATGCCAACCCTCATATCGTACAGCTGCTCAACACCAAATTTATTCCTGTTCGGGTCGATACGGATCAGCGTCCCGATTTAGATGCTCGTTACCGAGCGGGAGGATGGCCGACGACCAATGTCCTCTTGCCAACCGGAGAAATTCTTTTTCAAACGAATGCCTTGGGTTCTGAGGAAATGGAAGCCATGCTTCTTGAGGTGCAATCTATTTATGTCACCGACAAGGCGGTGTTGCTCAAGGAAGCCTCTCAATTATGGGAGCGGGTACAAGAGAAGGTGGAAGCCGGTCCTTCCAAAGCGAATGTGCTTCAGGCTGCCATGGTCAAACAAAGTGTGGAGATGATGAGAGCCCAATTTGACCCAGTCAATGGAGGGTTTGGGGACGCCCCAAAATTCTTTGAACCCGAAGCCATCCAGATGGTTTTGGCCCATGGCTTCTTTGAGGATGATCCAGGGTTGCTCAAGATAGGATTGGATACCTTAAAAAAGCAAGTGGGCTTACTTGATCCCGTTTGGGGTGGGTTTTATCGCTATGCTGAACAAGCAGATTGGAGCCAACCGCATTTTGAAAAGATGTTGTCGATTCAAGCTCTGAATCTTCGCAATTATGTTGAGGCCTTCCAACTCACCGGAGATCCTCAGTTTAAACGCATAGCCTTGGCCATTATTGAATATGTTTCGCGGTTTTTAACCGATCCGCAAACGGGGTTGTTGTACGAAAGTCAGGACGCCGACGTCAGAGGAACTGATGGGATATTGTCCATGTCTGGAGCCGAGTACTATTCTCTCAATGAGAGCAAACGATTGGCCATCGGTATCCCGTATGTGGACCAACGAGTTTTCACAGGGAGTAATGCACTGATGGCATGGGCCTATTTGCATGCTTCTGTGGTCCTGGAACAGGATGAGATTGGGGATTTGGCTCTTCAGATCTTGAGCCGGTTATTTCAGAAGCGTTTTGACGTGAATAAGGGGATCGCTCATGGCGAGCCTGGAGACGGCCCCAACCTTTACGGTTTATTATCGGATCACATCTTCTTTGGCCAAGCGTTACTTGAGGCCTTTAGAGTGACAGGGCAGTCTCAATTTTTGCAAAATGCTGAATCCCTTGCCGAAGTAAGTCGCCGGTTATTGCAAGATCCCGCGAATGGAGGATTTTTTGATCATCCACAGATGCCAGGTACATTTGGTCTTCTGAAGTTCCCAACCAAACCGGAGAAGGAGAATTTCCAAGCCGTCCTCTGGTACCTTGATCTTTTTCATTTGACGGAGAACCACACGTATCGCTCCATTGCTGAGAGCACGTTGCAGGCCACGGTCATGTCGCGGCAACCCCTTCCCCTCGCATTGTCCGGTTTGGCTATCGATCAGTGGTTTCGGATTCCTCTTCATATTGCGGTAGTGGGAGATTTTGACGATGCCAGGACCAAAATTCTAATAATGGAAGGCCGGCGTATGTTTTGCCCTGGAAAAATTGTGAAAAGGTTTGATCCCAAGGAGGGGCAGCCGAAATGGGGTGAAATTATTTTTCCCTATGACGAACGACCCGTAGCGTTTGTCTGTACTGACCGGATGTGTTCGGCTCCGGTTTATCATGTAGAGGATATGAAAAAGAGTGTGGCTGACATGATGGTCATCCTCAGGGCCGCTGTTCAAAAATGAGCGATGCTGCCTAATTACCAGTCTGTAAATTTATAGGGGATTATTGAGTCTTTCAAACCTTTTCATTTTTCCGCGAACTAAAAGGCCTAAGGTTTAGCACAAAGGACCTAGTTCTTGTTGGGTTTCTTGACACGTTTTTTTTATTCCTGATATATACGGAAGTGGGTGCTGTCGGACGATCCATTTCAAGATCAGCTTTTTTATACCTGGCCGGGGTAAAAGGGGTTGATCTCATCAAGTATAGGTTGTTTTCCCACGTCAACTCAATTTTATTCTTAACTAGGAGGAAGAATCATGAGGAACCGTCAGTCTTTAACTATGTCTTTTTTAGTGGGCTGCATTCTTATTGCTGCCCCATTAGTCGCCCAGGCGGGTGGAACTATTAAAGGGAAAGTCACGTTTGCAGGAGAAGTTCCCCCACCGAAAGAATTTGCCTTCTCAAAATTTCCCAATGTGGAGTTTTGCAAAAAAAATGAGAGCAAAAGCGCGGATGGTGAGACTCGATTGCTGAAGGAAGTGGAAGTGGATGGAAGCAAGGGTTTAAAAAATGCGGTGGTGGCGGTTACTGATATTAAAGACAAAGCATTTTTAGACAAAGCCGACAAGGAGGCCCCGCAAGTGGTGGAGGCTGAATTGTGTGCGTTTAAACCATATACTGGTGTGGCCGTAAGTAAAGGGCTGTTTAAGGTAGTCAATAATGATGCTGATCCCAGCGACCCTAAATCGGCAGAAGGTGTGTTGCATAACCCGCATAGCTTCGATCAACTAGGTGCCAAGTCCAGCACCGAGTTCAATATCGGTCTGGCCAAAAAAGGTGATTCTTTAGAAAAAAACGTCAAATTGAAAATGTCCAAAAAGGGGTCTGTGTTGCGGTTGCAATGTGACCAACACGAATTTATGCAAGGCTGGTATTTGCCGGTGACCAATGCGCATTATGGCGTGGCTGGTGCCGACGGAACCTTTGAAATCAAGGACGTGCCTGCCGGCAAGCACAAAGTCAAGGCCTGGCATCCTGTTGCCGGGGAAGTGGAAGCCGATGTGGATGTGAAGGACGGGGGAACTGTCGAAGCCAATTTCGAGATTAAATAAGTCTCTTTCGATTGAGGCAGAGCATTTCTTCAAGGGCAACTAGCCATGAGCTAGTTGCCCTTGTTTTTTGTGGAGAAGGTTAGACTATTTTTTCCGATTGTTCAGCATTTGACCTCGCAAAATGACCCCGTTAAGATCGACATCGAAAATGATTTTTCATGTTGCCAGTTGAGCTTGAGGCCCCATGTGATTCGTGAATCATCTCTCGCAGATATTTTCCAGATAGGATACTACTGGGAAACCAAAATTCTTCTCACCGCTGTTAAGCTTGATCTCTTTACCGCCCTGAAGGGACAGTCGCTCACGGTCAATGAGGTCGCCGATTCCCTGAAGCTCAACCCACGGGCCTTGGAGTTGGTCATGAACGCACTGGTTGCAATGCGTGTGTTAACGAAGGATGAGAAGCTGTATGCCAATACCCCTGTGGCTGAAAGACATTTGGTGCAATCAAGCTCAGAGTATGTGGGTCATTTATTACTGTTGCATGACGCTGAGTGGAGTCATTGGGGGCAGTTGGAACAGACCGTAAAAACCGGACGGTCACCCGTAACGCAACATGTCTTTGAAACGAATCCGGAACTGGGAGCTCATGTGCTCACGGTCTTGGATCGAATCGGGCAGGGAAGTGGTCAGGGATTGGCGAAAAGTGTCCCCATTCATGGAACGGTACGGATGTTAGATATTGGTGGTGGGGCCGGAACCAATGCCATTGCCTTTTGCCTGGAACATCCCGGATTGTCCGCCACGGTTTTTGATCTTCCGCAAACCTTGAAGGTGACCAAAGACCATGTAGATCGTGCGGGATTAGGTCATCGTATCCACTTGCAAGGCGGCAACTTTCATGTCGATGCATTTCAGGGGTCGTATGATCTTGCCCTCATGTCGGATATTCTGCATTATCAGGATGGCAGCACCAATGCGGCATTGGTGAAGAAAGTATTTGCCTGTTTGACAGAGGGGGGGCGACTGATCATTAAAGATCGGTTCTTGGATCCTGCTAAAACGAGCCCTGCTTGGACGACAGCCTTTGCTGTTCATATTTTAGTGAACACAGAATGTGGCGAATGTTTTACGATTCAAGACAGTCGCCAATGGATGGAGCAAGCCGGCTTTCGAATTGTTGAAGAGTTAGAACCGCGTGCCATGATTCAAGGCACGAAATAACAGAAGGGCATGGCACGAAATTATGGATGAAATGGCGGTATGGCTGAGAGAACCGGGATTTTTCGGCACCCATGCCACGGTTGGAGCGGATGTGAGCCAACTCATGGCGACGTTCTTTACGATATTGTTTATTGTCGGATGGATTCAGGCGAGACAGCATAAAAATGATCGTCACCATTGGCTGATGTTCGGTGGGATGATTGCCATGCTCGCCTTCTTTATCAGTTATTATTTGTTTCGCAGTCTTGGGGTCCTGGCTTTTGAGGGCAAGGAAGGCTTTGGCGGACCTCAATGGTTATACGATCAAGTGTTTGTGCCTGTCTTGACGCTTCATATTCTCCTGGTCGTGATTGGCCTCGTGATGGCCATTTATATGATGGTGTTGGGGTTCCGGGCACAGACTTTCGTGGAAGGGAAGCGGATCTTGAAGGATGCGATATTAAAGACTTCCGGGAGACGTATCGTGATGATCCTGGGAGGGGTGACCACCATTGTCCTCCTATTTTTCCTTTCACGGGTAATGACCTCTGGATTTTCCATGGGGAAATTCAGTGTGTATCTTGGTCTTATTCTTCTCATTGCATTGGTGTTTGGAATTGAAATATCTATCCAGCGGATTTGGCCCAATGGGGCCAGACGGCATCGAGTGCTTGGACGATTTACCATGGTGATTTACTGTGTGTTGTTCGTAACCGGAACGTTCACCTACACGATGCTCTATATTCTCTATCCGGGAAAAATTGGGTAGGCCGTTCATGCAATGTGGTTGTGACTATTCTTTACGAATTGTGGAGGTTGACGAGTTACCGTCTGATTCTGTGTTTGCGAAATTTCATTGCGATCGGTGTGGATTTTCCCTTGGAGCAGAAGGGAATGCTAAAGAATTGGATCCGGCCGTTTCCCACGTCGTATGGACCGACGAGGCCTTATACCAAATGAGCCGACTTCCACCCTATTTAGTGTCTCTGGTATGTGAGGAGGTGGAGGAGTTTGTCTCTAGCAGGGAACAAAGAATCGTGACGGTTGCGCGTGTTGGGTCGGCGCGCAATAAGGGGATGGTAGAGTGGACTCCGGACGCGGAGCGTCGTATCAATAATGTTCCCACAGGAATTCGGGCAATGGCGAGAATTGAGTTGGAGCGAACCGCTCTGGATCGCGGGATGCCTGCGGTTACGGTTGCACTCATGGAAGAGGTGAAAGCCCGTTATTTTGGTATGGCGGCAGGGCGCGCATGAAACGCCTTGTGAGCGAATTAGCGCAAACGATCAATCTCTGGAAATTTCTTCAAAGCGAGTAACGATATGTTGCATCGACTTTCCCTTCGTGTCCTTCCGCAATTGAATGCCTTAGTAACGGACCAACCCGTTCGCAAGCGGAAGCGTTTGGTGATGCTGGCTCCCGGCTTAGTGGCTTTTGGGATCTATCACCTTCTCAAGCCTGTCTTGCCGCTTTCCGATCCATTGGTGCTTCTGGCATTCACCGGGTGTATTTGTATGCTTACCGCCATCTGGTCCTATCGACAGGGACGTGGAGTCTCTCTCATGGAATCCTGGCGCGAAGACGGGGCGCAGCAGTGGGCATGGTTGGTGGGATGGATTGGTTTGGTCTATGGAATCCAATTATCCCTCTTGGTTTTGTCGATTCTTCAAGTATTTGTGGCCTATGATTTTCTGCTCCATCCGGAAGGTCCGGCCATGATGGCAACCATCATTTCATGTACATCCGTGACCCGGGATGCCTTTGAAATTGGTCATGTGCAACGGATGAGGCAACAAGGGGTTGTCGTCCCAACCTTTCCGGACGGAGAGGCGTTACGAAAATGGATTCCGCAGGAGATAGGAAGTATTGTGAAATGGGGAGCGTTGGCAACCATGATAGGGATAGCCGGTTCATGGCTCCTATTCACCGTGGGGCCGATTGAACTGCAACCCATCCTTCAATCACTGTTCGTTCCCGTTATGATCGCCTCCATCGGAATGAAGACGTTTTTCAGTGGGGAATCGTTATATGCTCAAAATACACAGGGAGGAAGGCCACGAACCTGGCTGTCATCTCTTTGGTTTTGGATGTGGCCGAATCTGACATTTTCAGCGACATATTTTCTGGTTCTCATGGGAATGGCCGCCTTTGTATTGCGGGTAGAACAGATTTCTCAAGGAGGATTTATGGGGATAGCCGCCTGTACCGCCATGTTGATGGCGCTGTATACCCTCTTTCTGGGCTGGCGCAAATCCTATGAAGAACAGCTCGTCGGCATTCCTGAATCCATACAACGGTGTCCCTTTGTGATGGGGATACTCCAAAATGCTAAATCCTCTGAAACTCTTACTTCCATCCCTGACGTCAAAGTGGGGCACGGCAATCTGGTGAATTAAATTGAAGACAATTTTCAAAACATTGGTGGGTGTGCTGCTTTTCTTTTTGCTTCAGGCGGGGTTGGCATTTGGCCTGGATAATCAGGCCTTGCCTTCGACTGAAGGGCAGACAAGCCAGGATATTTTCTACCAAACTCCAGGGTCTATTTCCAGTCCGTCCGTCGCGGAAAGTCCTCAGGGCTATTCCTCCTATCCTTTGGTGGATAACCGGTTGGTCGTGTGGTTTGTGACTCAGCAACACACATATTTCGGAGGCTTTGTCTTATCTATTCCTTTGTTTGCCTTGTTATTGGAATTTTTAGGAATCACACGAAAACAACAGGCCTCCCAGCAGAAATTGGATGGATTGGCCCATGATATTTTGCGGGTGGCGCTACTGTCGCTTTCTATTACGGCCTTGTTAGGCTCTCTTATGCTGGTAACCTTTGTGACTCTTTACCCGGGGTTTATGAGTTACATGGGGGGAACGTTTAAGCCGGTTATGCCGGTATATGCCATGGTGTTTGTGAGTGAAGCCTTCCTCTTGGCCCTCTACTATTACACATGGAACTTCCTCAAAACCCCGGCGCTGAAGTGGGTGCATATGACTCTTGGTGTACTCTCAAATGCAACCGGAGTCATTTTGTTGTTGTTAGCGAATTCTTGGGCTTCGTTTATGATGGCCCCGGCCGGGGTTGATGCCCAAGGCCATTTTTTGGGGAATGTGTGGCATCTCCTGCACTCTCCATTATGGAATCCACTGAATACGCACCGTTTTTTGGCGGATATTATGTCAGGTGGCGCAGTGGTTGTCGCCTATGCGACCTACCGGTTTTTCATGTCCAAAACCGCGGAGGACCGGGCATATTACGATTGGGTTGGACATGTTTTTCTTGTAGTAGTGGTGTGTGCGCTTCTCCCCATGCCGCTTGCCGGCTACTGGTTGATGAGGGCCGTCTTTGAGTTCAGGCAAACGATGGGCATGGCAATGATGGGAGGCATGTTGTCGTGGCTGTTTGTCCTCCAAGCGATTATGGTTGGGGTCTTGTTTTTAGGAATTAACTATTACATCTGGCAATCCCTGGCGCGCCTTCAAGGTGGTGAGCGCTTTCATCCCCACTTTAAGGTGATCCTTTTTGCGCTGATGGTGTGTTTCCTCGTGTGGTTTACGCCGCATACCATTGCCATGAGTGGGAGCGAGATGAAAGCGATGGGCGCGGCCCAGCACCCGGTCATTGGTCAATTCGGTGTGATGTCCGCGAAGAATGGTGCGGTTAATGTCATGATCTGTTTAACCGCATTGAGTTACATTTTGTATCGGCGAGCTAATCGTGTGATGACAGTCAAGTGGGCATCAAAGGGAAATATTTTCTTATTGATGTTATTTCTCATGGGGATTGCCAATATTGTGTGGTTGGCCATTTACGGATTCTATATTCCGGCAAATGTTCGGGTGGGTCTCTCATCGCCTCAAGGGATGACGACCGCTACTGTGGTAGTTGGAGGGATATTATTGAATCGATTAATGTTGCGGGGCGCCCATATAAATGGGCCTGTGCATTGGGGACGAATTACCCCGCGTGGGATTGTGGCGCTGTTTGTGGTCGCTGCCGCGTTTACCTGGGTAATGGGGTTGATGGGGTACATCAGGTCTGTGGGCCGATTGGGGTGGCATATTTCTGAATTAATGCCCGATCGATCCTCGTGGGCATTTACGCCTTCCCTGGGATTTGCTGCGAAAATGGTCACTCTCAATATGATTGTTTTTTGGTCGTCAGTCTTTTTCGTGTTTTGGCTTAGCCGATGGGATCAGCGAGTGGTAGAACGGCGAACGGCTGAATTTGAAAGGCCTTCTCCGGTGATTCAGGTCATTTCAGAAGAGGAATCCGCGTAATGAGAATCTGTTCTTGGCAACACAATAGTTTAGAAGGAGTGAAACGGAGCCGGGTAAGCGCGGCTTGTTTGACATGGTTGGTCGTGGGCCTTCTGATAAATGGAAGTAGTGCCGGGAGGGCCCAAGAGGTTCCGGGTTCAGGACCTTCCGGTAGTTCGATGGTGTTGGAGGATTTTCAGCATCCTGATGCTAAAGGCTTTCCTCAAGGATGGGAAGCGCAGCGGAGTACGGTCACAGCCCATGAGACCTATACGATTCAAGAAGAGGGTGGAACTTTTTTTCTTTCTGCGAAAAACGCCAACCAACGGGTGTATACCAAGCATATGACGTGGGATCCGAAGCAACACCCTATTCTGACCTGGCGTTGGAGAATACAGAGTGTTCCCGATGACGCCGATTTCCTGGCCGCGATCTACCCGTCCTTGGATGTCGACTTAATGTTTATTCCCGTGAACACGAAATATGTGTGGAGTGCTACACTTCCGGTGGGGTCAGTCAAAGAGGGTGGCATGTTTAGCTCCACAGAAATTGTCATTCGTAGTGGGACTGAATCTCTGGGGAAGTGGGTTGAGGAGCGGGTTAATGTGTATGAAGATTTTCTGAAGATTCATGACCATGAACCGGCCCCACATGCCTGGGGTATTTCCTTGTTAGGGGGGCCGGGAGTGGAGGTGGATTTTGGTTCTATTCGGGTTCAATCTGAATCATCCAACGGTGATTTTGGGCGGGAATGAAAAGTGAAAGTGACTCCATCGAAAATATTTGATGTCCTCTTGGGTATCCTGGGATTAGGGACCGTGGGCCTGTTGATCGGGATTTTTATGGGAGAGGAATGGCTCCCTGTCGCGCTAGCAGTTGGATCCCTTCTTGGCGCCGGGGTAGGCTTAGTAGGCGGCCGGGGATTTTTTTTGAGCATTTTTATCGGGACCATTTTAGGCGGACTGTTGGCCTTAGGATTGAGTGGAACTGAGGCCGTGACCGTTGGGGCCGCGTCAGGGGCGGCGATGGGTGGATTTTTGGGGATTTGGATTTCGATGCTAATTGAAACCTGGCAACAACGAAATCAGAATCTTCCTGAATCGAACGTTAAGCATCATGGGCCTTTACAACCCTAATCAAACTGAAATTGTGCTGATTATGTCGAAGCGAGAGGCAAAATTGTAATGGAAAATCAACGGGTCCTCATGGGGGCCATTCTTTTTGTGTTCGGCTCTTTTATCATGATGATCGTGATGTTGATTGTTATGACCTATAAAGGGAAAAAAGATTTGGATGAGTTGTCGGCCGGTCAATCGGCCAATGTCCGTGTATTGCAGCCAATGCCCACCCAAGACTTCTCTATGTATAAAACGCTCGTGGGGGATGATAATCGTGAAATGGTAGAAATTCCTGAAGGACCATTTACCATGGGCATTGGCGATGGGGACCCCGATGAAGGGCCACCCCATCCGGTCTACCTCCAAACGTTTTACATCGACCTTAAAGAAGTCACGCAGGCAGATTATGAGCGGTATACCAAGATGACGAAACGGGACAAGCCTAAGGTGCCGGTCTTTGAAGATGATGTCGCCAAATTGATCGGGCCCGATTATCCGGTGGTGGCGGTTAGCTGGAACGACGCCTTTGGGTATTGTCGATGGGCTGGCAAGCGGTTGCCGACAGAAGCGGAGTGGGAAAAAGCGGCCAGGGGAGAAGGAAAACGCCGTTATCCCTGGGGTGATAAGTTTGACTATCAGTTTGCCAATGTGGATGGGGAGGAGGATGGCTTTAAGTTTTTAGCTCCCGTGGGGTCTTATGAAGTAGGGAGAAGCCCATTTGGACTCTATGATGTGACCGGCAATGTGGCTGAGTGGGTCATGGATAGTTATGCTCCAGACTATTATCAGCAGGCTCCGTATCGGGACCCCCCCGGCCCAAAGGACGAAGACGAGAATAAAGTCATTCGTGGAGGTTCTTGGCGTGAATCTCGTATAGGCGCCAGGGTGACCAAGCGTTTTGCAGCGAAAATGTGGAGAAACGATGCCAGTGTTGGATTTCGGTGCGCAAAGAATCCTCCGACTGAGACTCCTCAAGCCTCATAAACGATAATCAAACTCCTCGTCGGCGAGACCAATCGCCCATAGTTTCTCGGAATAGGCAACCTTGACGGACCAGAAATAGGGGAACATGGACGGTCGATTTAAACTTATTTTTTTGATTGCGGTGTTATTTATGACCGGGTTGCCGGTGTTGGGAATATTGAGGGGAACCGATGCTCCTCCAAATCCCCCGGATCGCGATCTTCAATCTCAGCCTTCTTCAGCTTCGGAGACATCCTCTGAGGCACCAAGGGATGTGGCGCTTTCTGGTCGGGCAGATGAAGATGAGATGGTTAAAATTCCTACTGGGGAATTCATTCTTGGGAGTGATCAAGGCGGATTTAATGAAAAGCCTGCGCACGTCGCTCATCTCGATGCATATTGGATTGATCGGTACGAGGTGACCTACCAGCGGTATATGGAATTTGTTGAAGCTACCGGACATCGGCAGCCTGGTCCGCCTTCCCGCTATGCCGAAAAGCTCGGTTTGCTGCGAGGCCCTCATCAGCCGATTACCTATGTGTCATGGAGTGATGCGAATGACTATTGTCAATGGAGAGGCAAGCGTCTTCCTACTGAACAGGAATGGGAAAAGGCTATGCGAGGGACAGATGGTCGCACCTGGCCGTGGGGTGAGGGTCTCAGGGGCCATCCTGCCAATTTTGCAGGAGAGGCAGATGGTTATGTTGTGTCGGCTCCGGTTGGGGCTTTTCCTCTTGATCAGAGTGTCTTTGGAGTGTATGACGGCGCAGGAAATGTTATGGAATGGACGGACAATTGGTATGTCGAGGATCTCTACCTTCAAGAAAATGCTGTTACGCCGACGAGTAATCGGTCTCCTTCTACCTACAAGACAATGAGAGGTAGTGGCTATACGAGCCAAGGAGTCGATATCCGGATAACCAATAGAAGTTTTATGGTTCCTGACTTCCGGGACGAGACCATTGGGTTCAGGTGTGCGCGTTCAGATTAGGACCAAAAACCGTCAATGTTTTGTGTGGAGCTAAACTGAAAAAAATTAAAGAAAATCAAAATAGTAGAGGATGAGAAACACAGCAAGGAGAATATTGACAACCATTCCGGCCAAAACTATAATGTCGAACACTTTTGCATTTGAACGCATGAGTAATCCCTCGTTTTACGTGATCAATAAATGTTTGAATAGCACGAAAAATGTTTGAATAGCACGAAAAATCATAATGTGTCAATGAAGTTTATTAGGTGAAATTGTTTAATTTTTGAATGCGAATTAAGCAGAGGGAGGAATTAAGATGGGGGATTCGACGGCTGTCATAAGGGAGTCAACGGAGTTAGAAACCAAAATAGGTAAGGCTATTTTTTATCTGACATGCGCGGTAAGTTTGTGGTTCTTTTATTGGTTTGCCGGTATTCAGTGTCCCTGTTAAAAGATCATGACTTCCAAAAGGTGGTCAATCATTTAATTCTTTTAGACCCAAGGAGGAGCGCATGCAGACAGCTCTGTATGTCATAGTTTCATTGGTCATTTGTTTTGTATATTTCCAGGCATTGGATTATGTCTTGATGGATGCCCAGGGACTCGACTATTTCTACATGTTCCGGTAATTGAAAAATCTTCTGAGGTTGGAGCTTAAAATTAAGATTTGGCACGTTTATTAGGTTTATTAGGTAATTTTGATGGGTTTAACTCAACACGTTTTCACAAGGAGGTAGGTCAATGGGTCGCCTGTTCAATCAAATGACCCGGGGGAAGAAAAAGTTGTTTGCCGTATCGGCCTTAATGGTGATGGGATGTCTGCTGTTGTTGCCGATTGTCCTGTCAGTCACCGCCGTGGCAGGTGGGGGTGGTGCACCGGCTGGTGGTCCTCCTGCGGATGTCGTTGCTGCGCAAAAGGCAGCGGGTGAGGAGGGCGAGGAAGAAAAGGTGGAAATGGGTCGGGACGTTTATTACAAAACCGAAGGTCCAGCCATTGGCATGCCTGCACCGGTAACGGAAGACAATGAAACATTTTACCCTCGGTATAACTTTGAGAGTCGTGTCCTTCTTTGGGTGGCCAACCAGCAGCATCTTTATTATGGAAGTTTTGTGTTGGCGGTACCAATCTTTTGCATGTGTATCGAATTTGCCGGGATGGTCAGTAAAGATAAAGCCATGGCCAAAAAATATGATCAATTGGCTTATGATTTCATCAAGATCAGCCTAACGGCATATTCCTTAACCGCCATTCTTGGTGGGATTCTGATCTTTACCTTCCTCACGCTCTATCCGGCCTTCTTTGGATATTTATCCAGTATTTTCCGGCCGGTCATGCACATCTATGCCTTAACGTTCGTGGCGGAAAGTGCAACCCTCTACATTTATTATTACGGTTGGGACAAGATGCGGGAAGGTGTCTTGAAATGGGTTCATCTCAGCATGTCCGTCATCCTGAATGTGATTGGGACAGTGTTAATGTTCCTTGCCAATTCGTGGATTGCATTTATGATGTCACCGGCTGGAGTAGATGAGCAAGGACGTTATCTTGGAAATATCTGGCACGTGATTCATACGGCGCTGTGGAATCCTTTGAATGTTCATAGAATTCTCGGGAACATGGCCTTTGGTGGTGGTGTGGTGGCAGCCTATGCAGCTTACCGTTTCCTTTCTTCAAAAACAGATGAAGAGCGGGCTCATTACGATTGGATGGGCTACATCGCAATGAGTTTAGGTGTAGCATTTCTCATCCCATTGCCCTTTGCGGGTTATTGGTTGATGCGTGAGGTATATGCCTACCGTCAACAAATGGGAATTACCTTGATGGGTGGGTTGTTGGCTTGGTTGTTTATTATTCAAGCCACCATGATCGGAATCCTGTTCCTGACCACGAATTATTACTTGTGGCAAGCCCTCGGACGGATGACCGGTGGTGAACGATTCCAGAAGTATATTAAGTATCTCGTGTTTATTTTAGTTGTTGGTCTTTTGGTTTTCATTACGCCACATACGATCGTCATGACCCCGGCCGAATTGAAAGCTATGGGTGGTCAACAACATCCGGTTCTGGGTAATTATGGTGTCATGTCGGCAAAAAATGGGGGCATTAACGCCATTATTATGACGACCGTTTTAAGCTTTATATGGTACCAGCGAGGGAACAGGGTCCCAACGGTTAGCTGGGCCAAATTTGGCAATATTTTTATGGGATGTTTTTTCATCATAGCCCAGCTAAACAATGTTTGGTTGGCTTGTTATGGGTATTTCATTCCTGCCAACGTGCGAATTGGATTGTCGGTGCCTCAGGTGGCCGGAACATTGTCATGTTTGCTGTTAATGACGCCACTGAATCTTGCAATGTTAAAAAATGGAAGACAGTTGGGACCAATTAGATGGGGTCAAATTCCCCCGCGTTCCCAATATGCCATCATCATGTTGGCCACAGCGTTCACATGGATGATGGGATTGATGGGCTATATCCGTTCTTCAGTGAGATTGTTCTGGCACGTCAACGAGGTCATGCGGGATAACTCTCCATGGGCCTATACCCATACGATCGGGTTTGCGGCCAACGTTATTTCGTTTAACGTGTTATTTTTCTGGATCAGTATTATGTTTGTCTTTTGGTTGGGAACCCTTGGTGCGAAAAAAGTACCGGTTCCTTCGCCGGCAGGGCAGCCAGTTCCATCTCCTCAGTCTGCAACTGGTCATTGAACGAAAAATACAATTACAAACAATCGTGGGGCTGCAATAGGCAGCCCCCAAGCTGGAGGATTGCACTGTGGTTGAGTTATTGGAACGGGCCATAGAAATGGGTTGGCCAGTATTGCTGATGCTGGTTGGATTGTTGCTATATTTCCAGGCGACAATATCTGATCCTGTAAAAAAGAAACGGGCGAGTTTCCAGACGATAGTTGGAATTTTCTGTGCATTTTTGGCGTTTATCGCCATCTCAAATTACGTAGATAATTTTGAAGGGAACAGCGGTTTATTGCCGGTTTCTCTGGTCATGATTACCATCATGACTTTCGTTATGGGGCTTTACTTTCCCAACATCAGTGCACTGATGAAAATTGGAGGCTTCATGTTCTTTGTGGCAGCCGCTCTCTCCGGATATGGAAATTGGCTGCCTCAGGTCGAAGGAGGATTTCCTCCTCCTGTTGTCAAGCTGGACTTCCAAAGTATGTCAGCACAGCAACTGGGTGATGAAGGGGAAAAAATTATTTTCGGTGGAATTGGACAAAGTAAAACGCAAGGGGCCATTGGCAAAGGCCAATGCCCATTGTGCCATGGATTTCAAAAAGGCTTTTTGAGTGAGCGTGCCCCGAATCTCTATGGAATTCCCGATACGGCCCCTGAGAGATTAAAAGAACCGAATTATCACATGAATAATCCTGAGGCACGTACCACTGAACAAAAGGAAGCTTTTCCAGGGTCAGGAACGGCAACGAATGCTCAAGAATATATCGCCGAGTCCCATGCATGTCCAAGCTGTTTTGTGGTGACTGGTTTTGGTGTGAAGGGGTCGAACGACACGGTAAGCCCCATGCCCAAGATTCACAAGCCACCGATATCATTGACTTTGGGGGAATTGGCCGCGGTCGATACCTGGATTTACACTCGGGAAGGGAAAGAACCTCCGGCATATGATGAAATCGTCGCATCATATGAAAAATTTATTCCGGAAGCAGATCGCCCCGCGGCAGGTGGAGAAGAAGAAGCTGGGGCTGGTGGTGGAAACCTTTTGGCTGACGGAAGCGAGCCATACGACAAGCTCTTTATGAAAGCCGGTTGTCCTGCCTGCCATACCATCCCAGGAATTGAAGGTGCCACGGGAAAAGTCGGTCCTCTCCTCATGGAGGGGTCGAATGCCCCAAATCGTCTTAAAGATCCAGGTTATCAGGGTAAAGCCAAATCACCCAAGGAGTACATTACTGAATCGATATTAAACCCAAGTGCCTATGTCGTGAAGGATTTTCCGGACAATCAAATGCCAAAGGATTTTGGCGTAAGATTGACAGGCGGGGCTCTCAGTAAAATGGTTGATTATTTGGCACAATTAAAAGAAGGCCAACCTTTACCTCCAAAAGAATAAGGAATATTAATTTAGGGGACAACCCTTTATAAGGAGTAAGGAAGAATGACGTGGCTTAAACTAGTTGAAGGCTACATGCCGATGCAGATGATTTCAGAGTTGGCGGTCTGCATCCTTGTATTTTCTATTATTAACTATTCTCTTAAAAGAGCAGGCATGGGTTTGCCCAAGTTTTGGGCAGGTATCTTTGTCTGGTGTTTTGTGAATTTGTTCTATCTCAAGTATCGAATCTATCCGCCCATTCCCTTTAGTGTGAGGGCCATTTATGGGACGGTTTCAGCTTGCGGTATTTTTATGTGGGTGTCGGGTTCACAGCAGGAGTGGGAGGAGTTTAAGCGTCCTATCATAAATGTTTTGGACGCCAAAACTGGAATGACTAAGTTCATTCGAACAGCCTTATTGATTTTGCTACCAATCGGGCTTTGGGGTTTTGCCTACAATTCTTTCCTTCCCAGCTTTGATGAACCCATTGAATTGAGAACCGTGCATCCAGCCCCACCGGCGACAACTAAAGTGCACGGAAAAACGTATGTATTGCAAACTGCCTCGAATCCCTATCGAATTAATCCAGAGGGGAAATACGATCAGGCATACAGTAACGCTCATATCGTAAGTCAGGATATGGGACGTTTAATGAAGGATGTGAAAAATCCGGAAGATAATCCCTGGGATCCCAATGCTAAAGGTTATATTAAACATGTTCGGGAAGGGGGAGAGATTTTTTTCCAAAATTGCCATTTCTGTCATGGGGATAATTTGAACGGTCGCGGCCTCTGGGCGTTTGCCTTTAATCCAATTCCTGCCAATTTTACCGATGCAGGAACTATCGCACAGCTCCAAGAAACTTTTGTTTTTTGGCGAGTGGCTAAAGGAGGAATTGGGCTTCCTGGTGAAGGTTTCCCATGGGCATCCGTGATGCCACCGTGGGAACAGCATTTGACCGTTGATGAAATTTGGAAAGTCATCATGTTTGAATACTGGCACACCGGGTATTACCCGCGGACTTGGGAATAAGGGGGACGCGGACATGAACGAAATTCAAATCGATACTGGACACTTTGAAAAGAGGATGGTCATGAACGAAACGACTACAGCCGGATATGGTAGGCGTGGCCTAGGAGCCTGGCTTCTTAGTTGGGGTCTCCTTATTGGTGGACTAGGCTTTGCTACCACGTCCCATGCGGAAATGGCAGAAGGATTTGCCGAGGGGAGTCGCCCTGCTCCGCCATCTGCCGAACAAGTTGAAGCAGGGAAGCGAGTGTATTTCACAAAGTGCGTTTGGTGCCATGGGGTTAATGGGTCTGGAGACGGGCCGGGAGCGGACCGACTTTGGCCCAGACCACGTAATTTTAATTCAGGGACCTTTAAAATCCGTCATACGGCCAGCGGGGAATTGCCCCTCATTGACGTAGATTTATTTCAAACTTTGACACATGGATTGCCTGGATCCGCTATGCCCTCCTGGGAAGGTATTTTGACTGAGGACCAACGCCGGGATGTCTTAGCCTTTGTCACCACCGAATTGGTCAAGGACCGGAGTTGGCAAGATACCGAATTTGAAGAATTCCATGTATTGCAATTGGAAAAAATTGAACCAGTTCCTCCTACGGCGGAATCGGTGAAGCGTGGATCAGAACTTGTGAAAGAAATGAAGTGTATTGAATGTCATGGCTTGGAGGGTCGCGGAGATGGGAATGCGTTCAACCTCAAGGATGACTGGGGATTTTCCATACAACCTGCCGACTGGCATAAGTGTTGGAATTTCAGAGGCAGCCGACAGGATGCCTACAATGTGAAGAATATTTTTAGAACTTTTTCTACAGGGGTGAGTGGAACGCCCATGCCTTCGTTCGCCGATAATACAACCGTTGAAGATCGGTGGCACATAGCCAATTATGTAAACCATCTCTGTGAACGGGATAAGGATGTTGATATTGCCGGTGGCAATGTGACCGATGAAATCGCGGCTGAATTAGTTGCAGCCAAACCTAGGGGAATTGATCCTTTAACGGATAAGCCAAAAGTTGATTTCGTCGTTCCTTCAAAGTTCGTCGAAGGAGACTTGCCTGCTGACGAGCACGACGAACGGTGGAACCTGGTTGATCGACGGATTGTGGCAATGGGTGGACAGATCACTCATAAGCCACGAAACTTTGTAACCAGAATTGACGATGTCTGGGTTCAGTCCCTTTACAATGAAACTCATATTTCGTTTATGTTCAGATGGGATGATCGTACAAAGAGTGTGCAGCAAGATGAGGTGGACTGGGAACCCTATGAAGTAAATCTTGGTGATTATGGGATTGAAGAGCAGCCACCTGGAGGATCAAAGTTTGCTGATGATCCTGAACATCCTGAATCCATTGCTGCGAAACAAACGGAATATCAGGTGTATAATGATGGGCTTGCCTTCCAGTTTCCTATTAAGTGGCAGGAATTGCCCGCTCCACGAAAACCAAGATATTTCTGGGGAGATGAGGGATTTCCCGTGGACATCACTAAATGGACGGCTGATGGCGAACTTAAAGCTTATCAAGGTACGGGGTGGGATGTAGATTTTGATGATCGTGACGATTTCACCGAGCAACTAAAAACGGTGAAAGCCGAGTGGAACAATGGAAGATGGACAGTTATCGTCACCCGACCACTCAAAGGTGACTACGAAGAAGATGCCTACATTGAATTGGGAAAATATATCCCTATTAATTTCTTCGTGTGGGATGGTCACAATGGGGACGTAGGACGAAAGATGGCAGTTTCCGCTTTCTATTATCTGGTGTTAGAGCCACCAATTGAAAAGGAAACATATATTTACCCAACGCTAGCCGCCATTGGGTTGGTCCTTGTGGAAGGATGGATTTTGACTCGGCGGGCCAATAGGCGCAAGGGTAAAGTCTAACCATGTTGTAAACATCGGAATTCTCCGAAAAAAAATGAAGGGGGTGGGCAACCACCCCCTTTTTTTATGACCAATATAAAAAAAATTACAAACACTTCCGCTGTTGTTCTAGCTGGCGGGAAAAGTCGGAGGATGGGAAAGGATAAACGAACTCTCGAATGGGATGGAACTACATTTCTTGATAAAGTTTGTTTCACCATAGGGAAATTATTTGATGAGATAATACTGGTGACCGCAATAGAAGATTACCCTTGCGGACATCTTCCTGTTCGTTTAGTGACTGACGCGATTCCTGATAAAGGCTCATTAGGTGGAATGTGTACGGGAATCAAGGAATCCTCTAATTCTTCCGTATTTGTTGTGGCTTGCGATATGCCATTTTTAAATCCTTTCGTTATTTCAAGGCTTTGTGCTCAGCCTGAAAGTGATGTGGTAATGCCCAAGCTTTCGACAGGATTTCAGCCTCTACACGCACGATATTCCAAACGATGTTCCCTCATAATGGAGAAAATGATTCAAGAGGGGAATCTCCGAATTCAAAGTCTGATTCAAGACCCATCTCTCTTCGTTCAAATTGTGGAGGAACCTCTATTCGCTGACATTGATCCACATGGGTATTCATTTTTAAATATCAATACACCCGCTGATTATGAATTTGCCCGAAAAGCTGCTTCTCGTCTGAAATAATGGTATGGCTCTTCCCCCTTCCAATTTAATGATTGTCCATCCTGGGGCATTAGGGGATGGGTTGTTGGCCTTGCCCGCTATTCGAATTTTGAAGTCTACCTTTCCTGGGCACCGTCTGATTTGGTTTGGTCATAAGGAATTAGGTGATGTGCTCGTGAAGGCGCAGGAAGTTCATCAGTCCTATTCTTTTGATAGGCTGGAGTTTTTGACATATCGAGGAACTAGTGATTCCCCTCAGGCAAATTTCCTGTCGATTCTGCGCCGTTGCGATAGGGCCATATGTTGGTTAGAGGACACAGATGGTATTTGGCGAAGTTGGTTGAAGACTGTGGGAATTCAAGATGGTATTTTTCGATCACCTCATGACAGAACACTGCTTAACCAACATATGGTTGATCGGTATGTGGAGATACTCCAACCGTGGGTTCAGACGACACAGTTCCTGCGTGACAAAGAAATAAACAGGAGTCTTACAGGTCCTCTTGTTTTGCCCCTATCACACTCGCGGAGACTTCCATATTCCAACAAGAAGCCACTTATCCTTCTCCATGCTGGAAGTGGCAGTCGATACAAATGCGCCTCTCCGGTATTATGGGCGAGCATTGTCAAAGGCCTGATGATGGCGCAACCGAAAATGAACATTTGTCTTGTAGGAGGACCTGCAGATAATGACTCGCTTAGAAATGTGCAAGGCTTACTGACTCATCTTGAATATACCATTCTGAAAGGAATGGATCTGATTCAGATTGGGCAATATTTACAACATGCCAAATTGTTTATCGGGCACGATTCCGGTTTGTCGCATTTAGCTGCAAGTTTTGGCGTGCCTTCAGTGTTGTTGTTTGGTCCCACTGATCCGGAAAAATGGGCGCCGCGGGGAACTCATGTAGCCGTAGTACGAAAATCCTGTCATTGCCTAGGGAAGGCGGCCATTGCGCGTTGTACAGATATGCCGTGTCTTTCTTTTTCACAAAGGGAGGTCCTCGCAAAGGTTGAAGACGTGTTAAGTGGAATGAAGGCGTCCGTGGAATTCGCGAGTTTCGAGTGTCTTGATGAAGCGTCCACTGTGCCTTGCCTTGGCTAGAATGCTGTGTTACATTCGCCGCGGTTATTAAAAACCCCATATATTCTGCGTAGATAGGATATTTCACCGTGGAGAAATTTCTCCAAAACCAAGTCATTGAGGCCATCGCGGTTATCCTAGACAAGGTCAGGGAATCTGGCGAATTTAGTCTGGACACGATTCCAACCATTGCCGTGGAACCTCCGAAGCGACCGGAATGGGGAGATTTTTCGTCTAGTGTCGCGATGACATTGGCCTCACAAGTTCGACAATCGCCTCTGAAAGTAGCCGAACTGTTGGCGACAGGTCTTCGGGCCCAGTTTTCAGATGTATTCGTCCGCGTTACCGTTGCCCCTCCAGGATTTTTAAATTTGACTCTCCATCCCCTCAAGTGGATCCAGGTTCTACGGATGATTCAGGACAAGGGACCGTTGTATGGGACCAGCAACATCGGAAAAGGGAAACGTATTCTCCTGGAGTTCGTGAGTGCAAATCCGACTGGGCCGTTGCATGTCGGACATGGACGAGGTGCGGCATTGGGGCAGGCCATGGCCAGGTTATTGGCATTTGTCGGATTTATGGTATCCCGTGAATATTATATTAACGATGCCGGTCGTCAGTTACAGTTGTTGGGACGGTCCGTCTATGCCCGCTATCGAGAGCATTGGGGAAACCCGTCATCCTTTCCCGAGGATGGCTATCATGGAGACTATATAAAAATTGTGGCTGAGTCTGTGGCGAAGACCCATGGGCAAACATTAATGGATGGCTCATCGGATGATGCCGAAATGCTCTGTGCTCAATTGGCCGGTCAGATGCTTTTGGATCGAATTAAAGAAGATTTGGCTTCATTTGGTGTTGAATTTGATTCCTGGTTTAGTGAGACATCCCTGCATACGGCAGGCCTTATCCAACAGTCATTGGACGAACTTCGGCAAAAGAAGCTGCTTATAGAAGAGGATGGTGCCTGGTGGTTTCGTTCATCTCAGTTTGGGGATGAAAAGAATCGTGTGGCTCAAAAACAGGATGGGAGCTATACCTACTTAGCGGCCGATATGGCTTACCATCGACAAAAATTAGATCGTGGCTTTGATACGTTAATAAATATTTGGGGTGCGGACCATCATGGGTATATTCCAAGGATGGAAGCGACGGTTCAAGCGTTTGGCTTTGCCAAGGAGTCCTTGCGAATCGTCCTGGTACAAATGGTGAGCCTGCGGCGTGGTGGTCAAAAAATTGAGATGTCAAAGCGAGCCGGTGAATTTGTGACCCTGCGTGAGGTGATTGATGAGGTTGGTCCAGATGCCGCCAAATTCTTTTTCCTGATGAGGAAGGCCGATACGCATTTGGATTTCGATCTGGAGTTAGCCAAACAACAGTCTTCCGACAATCCCGTCTATTATGTTCAGTATGCGCATGCGCGATTGGCCAGTCTCTTTCGAGTGGCGCAGGAACGCCAAGTACCCCTTCCGACTGTCCAGGATGTCGATCAGGCCTTGTTGATCCAGGATGAAGAGTTAGGGCTGATTAAAACGTTGGCACAGTATCCTTTTGTGGTTGAAAACAGTGCGATGGCGTTGGAGCCTCATCGGGTCACGTTTTATCTCCAAGAGCTTGCGGCCCAATTGCATGCCTACTATAACAAAAATCGGGTCCTTCCTTCATTGGATCCTGAGAGGAACACCGGGGATACGGGAGACAACATTAAATTAGGGGCAAGTGAGCATCCTACAACGTTGAGTCAAGAGCGCATCTACGAAAGTATTTCGCCGGACTTGACCGCTGCTCGCTTAGCCCTGCTCCGGCAAGTCCAGACGGTCATTGGTAATGGGCTGGCCATCCTGGGAATTTCCGCGCCGGAGAAAATGTAATGTGCATGAAGGTTAAGCATACGCAGAGATAATGTCTAAAGAACCATCCACTTCACAATCAGGTCCCAATCGTTTTCATATTCAGCATACGTTGCCTTCTGGTCGTGCGAGGGTTGGACGACTTTTAACCTCCCATGGTGAGATCGATACTCCGGCCTTTATGCCGGTTGGCTCACAGGGGACGGTCAAAGGACTGGATCCGAATGAAGTCCGCGAATGCGGGTTTCATATGGTGTTGGCGAATGCCTATCATCTATTCTTGCGACCTGGGCATGAACTCATTGAATCTCTGGGAGGGCTTCATGCTTTCATGCAATGGCCAGGAGCGATTTTGACCGATAGTGGTGGCTACCAGATGGTGAGCCTGGCTGATCTTTGTGAGGTGACCGAGGAGGGGGTTGGCTTCCGTTCTCATATCGACGGTGCGTGGCATTTACTCTCACCGGAAAAAAGTATGGCCATCCAGGTCGCACTTGGCTCCGATATTATGATGGTTCTGGACCATTGTCCGACTTTTCCTTGTACCGAACAGCAAGCACGTGAGGCTGTGCAGCGAACGACCAGGTGGGCTCAGCGATGCGCTGCGGTACCGAAGAAAGAGCATCAGTGGTTGTTTGGGATTGTTCAGGGCGGAATCTTTGTCCAATTGAGGCAAGAGTCGACTCAGGAGTTGGTCAATTTGAATATGGATGGCTATGCCTTGGGTGGATTATCCTTGGGAGAAGAAAAAGCCGCCATGTTGGCGATGATCGAGACGGTGATTGACCAGCTTCCACCCGGTCGTCCCCGCTACTTAATGGGAGTTGGACTTCCTGAAGATATTGTGGAAGGGGTGGCTCGGGGGTTGGATTTATTTGATTGCGTTATTCCGACCAGGCATGGGCGCACCGGTTGGCTGTTTACCTCGACAGGGAAGGTGTTGATTAAACAGGCTCGCTATGCCCGTGATTCCAATCCCATTGATGGCGAATGTGGGTGTCCGGTCTGCCAACGGTTTTCCAGAGCCTATTTGCGGCACTTATTTTTATCGCATGAAATGTTAGGCGTACGTCTGAATACGATCCATAATCTTTGGTACTATGGCTCGCTCATGAAGGGGCTACGACAAGCCATTAGCGCAAATCAGTTTGACGACTACCGGAAAGATTTTTACCGCCGACGCGAGTGTGACACGAGTGAAACGCTCATTCAGGAAGTATCGACCTGATTGAATGGGTTGGCCACAGACACATTTTAATTGAGGTACTTATGAACCTAGATTCCTATGCTTGGGCTCAAGCCGGGGGAGCCGGTCCCGATTCCTCCGCCGGCTTATTATCGCTCATTCCTTTTCTTCTGATTTTTGTGGTGTTTTATTTTTTGCTAATTTTGCCGCAACAACGTCGGCAAAAAAAACAACGGGAATTGTTGGATAGCTTAAAAAAAGGCGATAAGGTCATTACGTCTTCGGGAATATGGGGAACCGTGACCAATTTGGATAAGGAAACGGCTACCCTGCAAGTCGCGGATAATACAAAAATTCGGTTGCAACGCGATCATATCGCGAGCATCCGTACGTCGAATGAATCATGATGGATCAAGGGGTAGATGAATGAAAAAGCTTCGTGGGAGGTTGTTTCTCCTTTTTGTGGTCACGGTGGTGTCCGTCATCCTGGCCCTGCCTTCGTTTCCAGGGCTGTTCCAGTCTTTGCCTGATGGGGTCAAGCGGGTATTAAGTCACCGTGGGCTTTCGTTGGGTCTCGATCTTCAGGGAGGCATTCACCTGGTTTTGGAAGTCGAAGAGGAACGAGCGGTCGAGATTGCCGTTGATCGAATTCGTAAGGCTGTTGAGGATCTGCTGAAGGACAAGGCGATCGTGGTGGAGGGTGTTCGTCGTGAGGGGTCGAAGATGATTGTCATCTCCCTTCAACAAGAAGCCGACGGTGAGAAAGTCCGAACGCTGCTCGATGAGGCTTTCCCGAACTTTGAGTCTCAAAATCCGTCAGGAACGCGTTTGGTATACGAACTCCGCTCTACCGAGGTGGATCGAATCAAAACCTCAGCCATCAATCAGGCCCTTGAAACCCTCAGAAACCGGATTGATGAATTTGGGGTTGCCGAACCTCTTATCCAACGTTTGGGGCTCAACCAAATTGCGATTCAATTGCCCGGGGTCAAGGACCCTCAACGGGCTAAAGATCTCATTCAAGAAACGGCTCTTTTAGAATTTAAATTGTTGGAGGAGTCCAAGGCCGCATTGGATTTACCGCCTCAAGTCGAAAAAGGCCAAGAGGATACGGTGAGGAAGACCTTAGAAGGTAAAATTCCTGATGGGGCAGAAATTCTCTTTGAAACGGCGATCTCGGAACCGGATGGTCGGGCGTATAGTATTCCCTATCTTGTGAAAAAAGATGCCGTTCTCACCGGAGATGTGTTGCAGGATGCCCGCGTGACGATTGGGGATTTCAATGAGCCGATTGTCAGTATTACCTTTGACAGCAAGGGGGCACGAGAATTTGATGAGCTCACCGCTGCCAACATCGGGAAACGGATGGCGGTGGTCCTGGATGGGAAGGTGTATTCGGCGCCCGTTATTCGAGATCGCATTAGCGGCGGCCGGGCGATCATTGAAGGCACCTTTACCACTGCAGAAGCGAATGATCTGGCTGTGGTACTCCGGGCTGGTGCGTTACCGGCACCGTTGAAAACCTTGCAGGATTTAACCGTTGGACCTTCTCTGGGACAGGATTCAATTGAGAAGGGGTTAAGAACAACGATTATTGCCGGGACGCTGGTCCTGATTTTTATGATTGTGTACTACCGGCTCTCCGGTCTCATCGCCAATATGGCTGTGTTTCTCAATTTAATCTGTTTGCTGGGAGCTTTATCAGGGCTTAATGCCACCTTAACTTTACCAGGCATTGCCGGAATTATTTTGACCATTGGAATGGGAGTCGATTCCAACGTGTTGATATTTGAGCGAATTCGAGAGGAGCTTCGGCAGGGCCGTCCCGTTCGTTTAGCCGTAGATAGTGGCTATAATAAGGCCTTTTTGACGATCGTAGATTCCCATGTGACGACCCTGATTACGGGGTTGGCGCTGTTTTTATTTGGAACGGGACCTATTAAAGGGTTTGCAGTAACCTTGTGTTTGGGAATTGCTATTAACTTGTTTACGGCGTTGGTGGGAACGAAGGTGGTGTTTGATTTCCTGAACCGACGAAAGTTGGACTCGCTCAGCATCTAAGGGGTCGCCTTGTTTGAGGCGTGTTTGGTCGAACCTTGCTTGTTGAGGGGTGGCAAGGCGCGGCATTTTCCAATACGAGGATCGATTGAGAAGGGGCGTTATCACAAGCTCATAGACAGGGGATATTCTTTGGGGAGGAGAAATTTTTGGTCATGATGGAAATTCTTGGGAAAACCGATATTGATTTTATGGGAAAGCGGAACATTGCTTTCGCGGCATCGGGCATTCTGGCTTCTCTGGGATTGGTGGCCGTCATCGGAATTCTGTTTGGATGGGCAAACCTGGGAATCGATTTTGCCGGGGGGACGGCGGTTCAGCTTAAATTTGATAAACCACTCCTGATTGCTGAGGCCAGGAAAGCCTTGGATGCGCATGGATTGGGTTCCGCTGAACTTCAGGAGTTTCCCCAGGACCAGAAGCTCTTGATTCGTGTAAAAACCGAAACCACGATCGAAGAAGGAATCAGTGAGAATATCATTCAAGCTTTTCAAGCTGAATTTCCTGATCACGGATTTGTAGTGGATTCCAGTACTTCAATAGGACCCACAATTGGAAAGAAACTGCAAGAAGATGCCTTGATTGCGGTCATCCTTTCCCTGGCAGGCATTATCCTCTATGTCGCTGTTCGTTTTGAGTTTCGTTTTGGCGTGGCTGCAGCCATTGCCACATTTCATGACGTTCTGGCGGTATTGGGGATTTATTTTCTGTTGAATACAGAAATTACGCTTCTGGTGGTGACGGCGCTATTGACCCTGGCAGGGTATTCTTTGACCGATACCGTCATCGTGTTTGACCGGATTCGGGAAAATCTTCGTCAGAGGAGACGGGAAACGACGACGACGATTATTAATAACGGAATCAATCAGGTCTTAAGCAGAACATTAATTACGACATTGACGGTTGTTCTGGTCTTGGTGCCCCTGACCATATGGGGAGGGGAAGTCTTACATGATTTTTCGTTGGCCTTACTCTTGGGGGTCATGGTTGGGACCTATTCCTCAATTTTTGTTGCGAGTCCACTCCTCTTACTGTGGCCTGGTGCAGAGGGAAAGCTACTAAGCCGAGGTAAATAGTCGTCCTTGTTACCGTTTCTTGACATCAAGGAAAAAGGAGTACCAAAATGTAGAAAATCATAGGAGTTAGACATTCTTTATGGATCTTGCGATGTTACCAAAGTGAAACGCTTTGGGTTTCCCCTCCAACTTAAGGGCAAGACGATTCTGGCGATGGTGCTGGTTGGTCTTCTGCCCCTTATTCTTTCTCTCCTCCTCACATATTTTGAAGAAAAACGTGCACTAAGGGAGGCCGCCGGTATCACCATGAAGGGGATTGCGGTGGAAGTGGCTCGTAAAGTCGAGACCCAGATTGTTCGTGGAATTAATGAGGCGCAACAGTTGGCCACAATTCCCTTTATTCGAAGTGCCATCATGAATTCGAACCGGAGTTATGCTGATAAAAATCCAGACGAAATTCAGGCTCTAATTCAGCAGTGGCAGGAAAGTTGGCGGGCCCAATCCAAAAAGGATGAGTTCCCAGTTTTTCTGAACAAATATGCTACCGACTACCTGATTCAATGGCATGCGATTCGAAAATCGGATTATCTCGCGATTGTTGTCGTTGATACGCAGGGGGCATTGGTGTTGAGCTCGTTTCCACAAGTCAATTTTTTCCATGGAAACAGTCTCTGGTGGGAGGCCGTGGTTCAACATCATGATGCCCAGGCGTTTGTGAGCGATTTGTCATTTGATCCAGGGTTTGGGACTCATGTCCTGAATGTTGGCGTCCCGATTTGGGATGATCATCGACAAAACGTAGTGGGAGCTATCAGTATTCTTCTGAGAAGGGATTCGTTATTTCGGTCGATTTCTGAAGTGGCCGCCGGGAAAACCGGTCATGCCATGTTAACCGCATCCGATGGAATGCCGATTCTCTGTCCCGCCTTTTCTTTGGAAGAGCACGTGATGCCGCCGAATGTGGTCAGTGCGTTTCAACAAGGCGGAGTTGGGTGGTTGGTTGCCGATCCGGATTCCCATGGTATGCCGAATGCCATTGTTGGCTATGCTCCTCTTCATTTAGGGATGCCACTAGCTCCAGAAAGTTTTGGTGGGAAGTCCTGGCATATGTTGACCAGTCAAGATTCTGCCGAGACGTATGCACCACTGGATCAATTATTAAGTAAGGTTATCTTCTATGGAATCTCTGTTTTTGTCATCTTGTGGGGGGCGGGAGTCGTGGTGGCTGGCCGGATCGTGAAGCCCATACAAGCCCTATCGCAGGGAGTTGAGCAATTTGGAAGTGGGAATTTATCGGAAAAGATTGTGATCCGTACCGGTGATGAAATCGAACGCTTGGCGGATACATTCAATGCCATGGCGGACAATCTACAGCATTCCTTTTCTGAGTTGAATCAGAAAGTGGATGAAATTGGGCGATTGGAGCAGAAATATCGTGATCTCATTGAAAATGCTCCGGAAATGATTCATCAATTAGATCCCGCAGGGCGGTTCGTCCATGTAAATACGACTGAGTTGCAAAAGCTGGGATATTCGCTTGTCGACATGCTTGAGATGTCGCTCTGGGATATTGTCCCGGCGGAACAACAAGAGGGGGTGCGGGCCTATGTCCAAGGGCTGGCCTTGGGTGGGGCGCGCTCTATAGAAACTGTTTTTCGGACGCAATCACGTGAAGTGATGGATGTGGAAATTCATTCAACAACGCTGATGGATCCAGGGACCCATTCGGTGGTGTATTCGAGGGGATTTGTGAGGGATATCACTGCCCGAAAGGCTCTGGAGCGTGAAGTTGAGCGATATACCACCCAATTGGAAGGGATTGTCGCCGAACGAACTCAACAACTGTCTGATTCAGAGGCGGGCTATAAAGCGTTATTTAATTTAGCTGCCGATTCAATCTTTGTGGTTGATTCGGAAGGCCGAATCTTGGATGTCAATGCGCGTGAACGGGAAATTCTAGGGTATGTCCCTTCTGATTTAGAAGGCGCGTACTTCGTGAAGCTCGTTCCTCCGGCATTCCAGATGATCAGTCAGAATCTGTTGGAACGAGTCAGTGGTGAGGAGTCAAAGGTGCCCACGACGGAGATTGAGGTTTATGACCGACAAGGCATCATGAAGTCCATGGAGATGGACCTGGTTCGCATTGATATGGGTGGAAGAGCCTCAATCATGGTGCAGTTGCGAGATATTACCGAGCATAAAAAGCTTGAAGCTGAACTGCAACGATACAATGAAGTCCTGGAAGAGAAAGTCTCTGAGCGTACGCGGGAAATTGAGCAAGCCAAGTTGTACATTGAAAGTTTATTGGAAAATGCGAATGACGTGATTTATACCTTGGACGTTGATTTACGGTTTACTTATGTCAATGGAAAAGTTGATGCATGGGGATATCGAAAAGAAGACTTGATTGGTAAACCGTATCTCTCGTTACTCTCCAAGCGGTATCGTGGACGGTATTTGAAAGAAACATTGGATCTTGGGACAAAGCAAGTCTACGAAGTAGAGGTGGTCAGTCGAGAGGGAGAGTTGCGGTCGGTTCTGGTGAGTGTGGCCCCGCTTCTCAATGATGAAGGCGTTTACACAGGTGTATTGGGTATTGCCAGGGATATTACGGAACGGAAGCATTTGGAACGCCAGGTGCAGAATTCTGAGCGTTTAGCCTCCATTGGTAAGCTGGCCGCCGGGGTCGCACATGAAATTAACAATCCGTTAGGGGGAATTTTAAATTGTTTATATAATATTCGAAAGGGAACGTTGACGCCTGAGCGATCCCAGGAATATTTGCATTTTATGGAGGATGGATTGCGACGCGTTCAACGCATCGTTCGGCAGCTTCTGGATTTTTCCCAGCAACGGGAACCGGAATTAGCCATGACAGATCTTCATCAAATTTTAGACCGAGTTCTGGTATTGACCGAGCATGTATTCCTGGGCAAACATGCCTCTCTGAGTAAGGACTATGATGAGACACTGCCGATGGTGATGGTCGATTCGCATATGATTGAGCAGGTGATTATGAACTTAGTCCTGAATGCGGTCCAGGCACTCAAAGAGGGGGGCAAAGTGACATTGCGTACCCGAAAGCAGGAAGAAGGATATGAAATTGAAGTGGAGGATACTGGGTGCGGAATACCTCAAGAGATCCGACCTCATATTTTTGATCCCTTTTTTACGACGAAAGGGACCGGAGAGGGGACCGGGTTGGGATTGTCGGTGAGTTTGGGAATTGTGCAGCGGCACGCAGGTGAAATGTTGGTTGACAGTGAAGAAGGAAGAGGCACTCGTTTTACCATTCGCTTGCCCTTGGTTCGATCTCGTGCGGGCATTCCTGTAAAGGTAGGCACATGACTCACGGTTCCGTTTTGATAATTGATGATGAGCCCTTGATGCGAGTCTCTATGGTGGATGCGCTGAAAGCTATCGGCTATGTGGTACAGGAAGCCAGTTCTGGGTTGGAGGGACTCGAGCGGTTGCGGACTTCACGGTTTAATTTGGTCATCACTGATTTGCGATTGCCTGGTGTGGATGGACTGCATATCGTCAAGCAGTGCCGGGAGCAGTGCCCTGGCACGGAAGTCATTGTCATTACGGCACATGGTTCCGTTGACACGGCTGTTGATGCGATGAAAAGCGGTGCCTACGACTACATCACGAAACCCTTTTCTATGGATGAATTGTTGTTGAGTGTGCAGCGGGTGTGTGCGGTGGTGGCTCTTCGTGAAGAGAATCGGGTGCTACGGGATGCCTTGGAAAAGAAATTTAGTTTCCAAGGGATTGTGGGAAAAAATGAGCGGATGCGACAAGTGCTGGAGAAAGTCAAGTTAGTCTCGGCCACTGACGCGACTGTTTTAGTGGTAGGGGAAAGTGGAACGGGAAAGGAATTGATTGCCAATGCCATCCATACCAATAGCGCTCGCCGAAATCATGCCTTGGTCAAAGTCAGTTGTGCCGCGCTTCCGGAAACGCTGTTGGAGGCTGAACTGTTTGGGCATGAAAAAGGGGCGTTTACGGGAGCTCTCCGGCAACGGCAGGGGCGGTTCGAACTTGCTCATCAGGGAACGCTTTTTTTGGATGAAATCGGTGAAATTTCTCCGTTGGTCCAGATTAAATTGCTTCGTGTCCTACAGGAACGGCAATTTGAACGCGTTGGGGGAAATGACACGATTGAGGTGGATGTGCGATTAGTGTGTGCAACGCAGAAGGATTTGCGGAAAGAAGTTGAACAAGGACGATTCCGGGAAGATCTTTATTATCGGTTGAATGTGGTGCCAGTTCAGCTTCCCCCTCTTCGAGAACGTCGAGAAGATATTTTCATGATCGCCCAGCATTTTTTGGAGACGATGTCAGATCGAAATCACCAAGAACCCAAAGCCTTGTCACGGCAAGCTCGCGAGGTGTTATTGCAGTATTCCTTTCCGGGGAATGTCCGCGAATTGGAAAATACTATTGAACGGGCGTTAGCATTGGCACAACACACTCAAGAAATCCAGGTTTGGGATCTCTGCGGACAGAGTCGATGTCCATATGCGGGAGGGGAACCGCAAAAAGGATGCGGGTTTTGCGGGAATCAAGAAGGCAGGAGAGGCGTGAAAAATGGGGCGATGGAAACATTGGCCGAAGCGCGGGAGCATTTTGAACGGGGTCATATTCTAGAAATACTCAATCGAACAGGGTGGAGTCGGATGACGGCCTCGAAGGTTTTAGGATTATCGAGAAAAGGGCTTTGGGAAAAATGTAAACGGTATGGAATTGTGCGGGCATGCGACGACACGGACTCTGAGAAGGGCGATGAGAATGAGGGTTGAAAGGGCAGCCCTTTAAGGAAGAGAGAGCTGCCCTGAGTTTTCTAAACTAAGGATTTCAGTGACGGGAATAAATTATTCCCCACCCTCCCAGAGGGTGATGATGCGGTCATTGCCAGCTGTGGCGAGGTATTTCCCATCAGAAGAAAGAGCAATTCCCCTGACAGGTCCTTTGTGTGATCGAAGTGTTCGGAATTGACGGCCGGTTTGGATGTCCCACATTTTGACGGTCCCATCATCGCTGGCGCTGATAAGCACCTGGCCATCTTGGGTCACAAGAAGATTTCTGACCCATTCAGAGTGCCCTTTCAGCGTGCGGCGTTCCTCCATGGTCGGCATGTCCCAGAATTTAATCGTACAGTCACGACTACCTGAGATCATGGTGCCCCCGTCAGGGGTAAAGGTGAGAGCCCCAATCCAATATTCCATGGGTTTTTGAAATCCACCTTGATCATCTACGTAAAAACCACGATTTTCGGTCTCTTCGTCATCGGCCTCATCTCTCCAATGGCCGTTGTGAACAATTTTTTCTTCCCCGCTTGGCAAAACCTCATAGAGCTTAATTTTCCCGATATCGGTGCCAGCCACTAGGTGAATGCCGTCAGGTGAAAATGCTGTGCAGACACTCCAATTATGGTCGTATTGATCTTTACCAAGGAGCGTCATGAGTTCGGTGCCTGTGGTCACTTCCCAAATTTTAATGTCTTTATTCTGTCCCGCCCTCGCGAGCATGAGCCCGTCTGGTGAGAAGGAAATACTGCATACGGCATGGTCGTAACGAGTAAAGAGTAACCGGAGGGATTCTCCCGTTTGAGGATTCCACAGCCGAATGGTCCTGTCCTCACTTGCGGAAGCGATAATTTGCCCATCAGGGCTATACTTAACTTCTCGAACGACATGTGTGTGCCCTCGTAGGGAACGAAGAAGGCGGCCGGTCTCAATATCCCAAATTCGGATAAAACGATCATTCCCTCCGCTTGCTAATGTCAGGCCATCAGGGGAAAAGGCGACAGCCCATATCTCTTGTGTATGACCACGGAATGACTTCAGTTCCTTGATACCGCCTTTCCAATAGGCTAATGAATCGATGAGTGGCGGAGGTTGTGAATCAGGACTAGGGATGAACCCGGGGTTAGAACTCAGTGTGTCTGGGCTTGTTGGCTGGGTCATGGAATTCCTCGCTTCGGAAACAGATTGACATCAAAGGGATCGGGTAAAAGGAGTCAGGAATGGATGAATGGGATTCTCTTGCCAAAAGGGAAAACGCATTCCTATAATTCAACTGGTTATGATACTAAACGGCGCTTTTCGAGGGAGTCAAGGTAGCTACCTCCCAAATTATTGTGAATTTATTTTTACGGTGATCATCATTCAAGAAACAAAACTTGTCTTGTGGTGATCTTGCGGTAAACGGAGGTTTGCTCATGGAAATTCGTTTTCAACCCGCCCTCCTTCAGGAGGTGATTGATTCGTTTGCTGAAAAAACTGAGCGTGAAGGGGACCCGACTTACTTTAATGAATTTCATGAGTTTGCCGATCCCATTTACGAGAAATTTTCCCTTGATGACCGTGATCCGGAGTTCAAGCGCCTTTATCAACATTTATTCGCTAAATGGGGGTTTGCCGAAATTCTTCGTGATGCTTTTGATGACTTCCCGGTTTTGCGAGATAAAACGGGGATTGTGTTGGTCCGCGGCGTATTGAAAGAAGATCAGGAAGGGGTTGATGTTCTTCGAAAGTGGGGAGTGGTCGAAGAAAAACTCGCTCGCCAATTTGAAGAGGCCGGGAAAAAAGGGGTGGGGATTAAATTGATCCCTAGGCGGTTTTATGATCCAGCCATTACCCGTTACCTACGACATGAGTTAACGCATATTTCTGACATGTTAGATGAGGCTTTTGGGTACGATCCTGACACAAAAGTCGGATTGAACCCTGGGGAAGAACATTTGATTTTAAATCGTTACCGTGTGCTGTGGAACCTTCATGTTGATAGCCGAATTGCCCGAACAGGCAAAGAACCGATGTTTTCCAAGGAATATCGGTTTCGGGAGTTCCGTTCCTGGTATCGAAAAATTCCTCCAGGTCAGGTGGAATCCGTGTTTGAAGGCATTTGGCAGACGGATTATCTTACTCACGCCGAATTAGTGGAGATGGCCTCGGATACGATACGAGTAATTGAGAGAGCCATTGAGGTTGAGGATAGTGAGATTCCGGATGTCCCAACGAAACCCATGCTACTTCCAGGGTTTCCGTGTCCTCTTTGTCGATTCCCAACTTATACCTGGGTAGAAAACATGGATGAGACGCTCGAAGGTTTTGTCTTAGATTTTATTCGCGAAAATCACCCAGGATGGGATGTGGAATATGGAGCCTGTGACAGATGCGTGGAGGTGTATAAGCTGCGGGCCTCCGGAGTGGTATAAATTCGAAAAACACCTTTCCTCATGTGCCATTGGTTTTATTGGTTTATAGACTATTGAAAGCGTCGTAATGTCGGACTCCCATCTGCCAAACCAGCCTTCGTCCAATCCGTCGTTAGGTCGAAGAATGTTTCTTCGACAGTCGGCCATTTCCATAGGCGCCACAGTTCATGAATTCGTAAAACATCGTGATGCTCCTTCCCCGATAAAAAAGGAGGAGCCTGTTCCTGAGAAAACGGGGTGGCTCCGTCCCCCAGGGGCTGTTGATGAGGAGTTGTTTTTGGAGCGCTGCACGGGATGCGCCGATTGCGTCGAGGTCTGTCCTCACGATGCAATTCAAGTATTAGTGAGCAATGATACTCCCGTGATCTATCCAGGAGAAACTCCATGCAAATTATGTGAAGATCTTCCCTGTATCGGGGCGTGTACAACGGAGGCCCTTTTGCCCGTTGTGGATCGTTTTCAGGTAAATATGGGAGTGGCGAAAGTTTTGGCAAAAATGTGTACGGCAGGAACTGGCTGCAATGCATGTGTGTCTAAATGTCCTACGGAGGCACTTTCGATGGATTTTGGCTCCTATCACATTCGTGTAGATGATTCGGTATGCGTGGGTTGTGGCATATGCCAATATATCTGTGGAACGGTAAATGACCGTAGCGCAATTCGGATTGTTTCTAGGTAAGGAACGTATGGTATTTTGGGATTAATGGTATTAAGAGCTTGAATGACCTGGAGAAGAAAAGTGTGAATATGGACCCTTTAGCTGGGAGGTATGAAAAATGGACGGAGGCATAAAAGGGAGTCATTTTGTGTGGATTTTCTAGGATAGAATTAGGGGATTCCAATTGCTGGAAAATTCTGGAAACTATGGGGCTATCAGGGATAATGAAGTCTTGACTTCATAGGGCTGTTGTCCTATTATCTGATCCCTTTTTCATGAATCCTTAATGGCCCTGACAATGATCCTAATTGAAGCAAATACTTGTGAAATGAAAAAATTTTAAAAGTTAGGTGAAATATGACATCAGGCGTTAAAGAGGGGAAAAAAGCAGGGAAAAACGGAATGCCAGTTTCCGGAAATGAAAAGGCCGTCAAGATTTCTCCAAAAGATGCGCCAGCTGTTGATCGGGCGCTTTGTCGAAGCAAACTTTATCTGTTGGTTTCCTGGGGGTATCTCTACCCAGAAGACGAGGAGTTTCTGGATTATCTTCAGAGTGGGGAATTCGTTGAGGATGGAAAGTCGGCATTAGAGGGGTTGAAAAAAGAGCTACAAAATATAGGGGGCGATGAAGCGCAAGAGCGTCTTGATGCATTGATGGGTAATTTTGATGCCATTGAATCTTGGATATCTTCAGAAGGCGAAAACTGGAGTCTCCAAGACTTACGTGATGAGCATCGCCGGGTGTTTAGCAATGTCATCGCATTAGATTGTCCGCCATACGAGACATTATTTGGAAATGACCATGTTTTCGGGCAGTCCTACGTGATGGGAGACATTGCCGGTTTTTATAGTGCTTTTGGCCTTCAGCTTTCTCCGGATATTCATGAACGCCTGGATCATTTGAGTGTAGAGTTGGAATTTATGCATTATCTGGCGTACAAAGAATCATATGCCATTCTTCATGATGGAGCAGAAAAACTTAAAACCGTCATTGAAGCGGAGAAAAAATTTGTTAAAGAGCATATTGGTCGATGGGTTCCTTTGTTTTCAGGAATGTTAAATAGAAAAGCCGATTACGGTTTTTATAAGATTTTGGCTGATTTTACCTCTCATTGGATTGCTTTCGATATTGCGTTTTTAGGGGTAACACCTCAGCCTTATTCAGAAACGGATTATCGTCCTGCCTCATACAATAACCCCGAAGGCCAAAGCTTTGAATGTGGAGCTCAAGATCAAGGAAATGAGCTAAGCCTTCTGATGAGTGAAGTGGGAGCAGATGCATTTTTGGATAAGGAAAGTGGAACAACAGGCCAATCAGGAAATGCTTAGTGAGAAAATGAGTTAAGTCATTTTTTGAAAATTTGTTTTAGTGGCGACAGGTTTGAGGAGACAGGTAGTTAGCAGTCTTTTCGGTTTTAATCTTTTATCAAAGGAGGATGCGTCATTATGAGATTGGTGCAGACGCGTAACAAACGACTGGTGTTTGGCGTTCTTCTGTCTGTCCTGGTGGTGTGTGTAGGTTTGACCATGGGGCAGATTCCGCTGGCCGTCTCGCAGCCGGTAACGATTCCGGTTGGCAAAATTACTGGCCCAATCCCTATGGATGCGGCGAATCCTGTGTGGGAATCCGTGCCCGGTATCGTTGCCCCATTAAGTGGGCAGACGATAACGACCCCAATGCACCCGAACATTTCAGTGAAAACTGTGATGATCAAAATGGCAACAAATGGCGAAGAAATCGGCGTTTGGGCTAACTGGGGTGATCAAACCTTAAACAACACCACCATTGGTCCTCAGGATTTCAGGGATCAAGTGGCGGTACAATTCCCTGTGCAATCCGCAGGCGCGCCTCCATTCCAATGTATGGGACAGTCTGGTGGGACAGTCAACATATGGCGTTGGAATGCCGAATGGCAAAAGGATCTTGGAGCTGGCGTGGCCGGTATGTGGGATGTGGACAATCAATATCCCTCCATAGCATGGGATTATTACTATGAAGAGCCAGCCGGTGGTGTGACCTATCCTGACCGTATTGGTCGGAGCTTAGGGCCGTTTAACCCCGGTATTTGGTCTGGTAACATTATGTCCGATCCTAACCTGCGGCTGGGATCCGTCGAAGATTTGAATGCCAACGGATTTAGCACGTTGACGACCCAAGCGTCCCAAGACGTGGTTGGAAATGGATTATGGGAGCCGTATGGATCACTGAAGGGTGGGTGCTGCAGCGGTCCGACCTGGAGAGTGGTCATGAAGCGGAGTCTCAAAACCCAAGACCCCAATGATGTTCAATTCGCGGCAGGAGCGAGCTTCCCGGTAGCTTTTGCGGTCTGGGATGGTTCAAACGTAGAACGAAACGGGATGAAAGGGATTTCGACTTGGTTTACGGCTCAAATGCCAAACTAAGTTCATTCCTTTTCTGAATCAGGTCCTTATTCATATAGGACGTAGCTGAGCTTGAAAACCTCCGGTAATGGACTCCAGTAATGGGGGAAGTTGCCGGAGGTTTTTTTTATAAGGACTTATTTTTGAAATGTTTATGCAACAAGACAAGAAAAAGCTAATTGTTGCATTGAAGAGAATGGGACGTGTATAAATTTAGAATAGGCAAATTCTGCGTTTCTTATTTTCCCCATTACCTGGGAGCCGCATTGTGAAAATTTCACTTTTATTCCCTCCTAGTTGGCATCCCTCTCAGCCCTATTTGAGTATTCCCTGTCTATCGGCCTTTCTTGAAAAATCCGGTGTTCCAGTTCATCAGCAACGTGATTTAAATATAGAGTTGCTTGATAGGGTGTTAACTAAAGGATTTGGGTTAGATATTTATCCACGGTTAGTTGATTTGGTGAAAAAATTGGAAACATCGGTTTCTGGAGATACCGGCTATGGGAGTAAAGAGCATTACGCTCGTGTTGTTGAATCACTTGACCGTTTTCCCTATCTCATAGATGAAATCGAACCCGTTAAAGCATCATTGCGTGGGGAAGAGTTTTACGACATTGAGCGTTACCGAGAATGTCTCTTTTTAATTGATCGGTGGTTGGAGGTAGTATCTTCTTTATATTTTCCGACCAGGATGACGGTGGTAGACAACCAATTTGCGTATTCAATCTATTCTTCGCGAGAAATTCTTCAAGCGATACACGATGAAAACCAAAATCCGTATCTTGAGCTTTATCGAAAATTTTTCCTTCCTGCTTTTGGACAAGATATTCCAAACTTTGTTGGAGTCTCCATTACCGCTACCTCACAGATTATCCCTGGTTTAACTCTGTGTAAATTAATTAAGGAAATTCACCCGGAGGTTCATGTCACCGTCGGGGGTAGTATTTTTACAAGGCTGGTAGACAATCTCAGACGGTGTGATCGGTTATTTCAATTGACGGATGATTTCATTGTGTTTGAAGGTGAGACGGCCCTTTTGGAACTGATAAGTCAGCTGGACGGGAAAAAAGATTTTACGAAAGTGCCGAATCTTATCTGGCGGCAAGATGGAAAAATAATTGTGAATCAACCCTTTTATTCTGAAAACCTTGCGGACCACCCAGCCCCAAATTATGACGGGTTTCCCTTGGGTGATTATTTAGCCCCGCATACGGTGTTGCCAGTACAATTTTCTAGAGGTTGTTATTACAAGGATTGTGCTTTTTGTGCCCTGACTTTGGATCATCAGAACTTTCGGCAAAAGGATCCGATAAAAGTTGTGGATGAATTGGAAGCGTTGTCCCATAAATATGAAACACCGTATTTTTTCTTTACGGATGAATGCCTGGCTCTTTCGCCAACCAAGCGATTGTGTAAGGAGCTCATTCATCGAAAATTGGGTTTACAGTGGACGGCTGAGTTGCGATTTGAAAAGAATTTATCTCGTGAGCTACTCACCTCTATGCGTGAGGCAGGATGTCAGAAAATTGTCTTTGGTTTGGAAACCTATAATGCCCGATTGATGGATTTTATGGTGAAGGGGATTACCCAAGAAAATGTTGATCGGATCTGTTCCGATTGTGTCGATCTTGGAATTGCGGTGCATTGCTATGTGATTGTAGGGTTTCCGACGGAAACAGAAGAAGAATCATTGGAAACATTGAATTTTATTGTCAATAATACGAAGCTGCATTCCTCCTATGGGTTTTCCTGTCAACCGTGCTTGTTTGATTTAGAAAAGGAAGCCCCGATTATGAGCGATCCAGGGGGATACGGGATTCAACGAATTATGCGACCGGCCTCGGAAGATTTGAGTTTAGGGTTTTTTTATGAAGTAAAATCGGGGATGACTCCAGAGCAGGCTGAAAAAGTATATCAATATGTGTATGAAAAGATTAGTGAAGTTGTATGTGAATTACCCTTTAACTACTCCATGGCGGATGGGTTGTTATATATCACCCGGCATAATAAAGAGTTTGAGGTGGAGCCCTCTAGGGTGTAGATAATAAGATATCCTGGATGAAAATCTAGCCATTTTATTACGCATGCGCTTCAATATCATCTGAAGTTCAAAAATGATTTCTACTACTGAAAAGAAACAGGAAAGAATCGACGGCCCAGGGCTTCTTTTTGAGTGGGGTCTCAAGAGTTTGCTGTTTGCAGCCTTTTTTGAATTGGTGCTGTATCGACTGGTTTCACGTTTGGGTATGCACCTTGGCAAATTAGCCGAAAAATATGAAGCGGTCAGAATCGGATTTCGCACACTCTCTTCATTAGGGTTTGTCCTGTTGAATATGACGGCCATTCTGGTTTTTCTGATTTTGGGTATTTTGCTGGTTCAAAAATTACGGACAAAGCTGTGGGTGGGAGAGTGGGATAAGGTTGTTATTCCACTGGCGGCTTTATTGGTAGCATGTACGGTGGGTTATTTATTCTTTCCTCCAGTCATGGTTGGGACAATTGTTTATAATATTTTGGCGTTTGGGTTGATCGTTTTTCTGGTTTTGGAATATTGGACCACTCACCGGGTGTTGAGTCAACGGCTTATGGTGGGTAGTTTCTTCTTGGGTATTAGCGGATGGCTGTATTATCAGACGATGTCAACGACTTATGGATGGCTCAATATTTTTGATGCCCCTCCGCTGGTGCATGAAGGGAATAGGCTCGGGGAAGCACTAATGGTTCTTTCAAGCATCCTGGTATTTTGGGCCTATGGCACCACTTCCATTATTACCAAAAACAAGCAGCAACGCCGGTGGGGATTAACTTTGGTTATTAGCGGGGGCAGTGCTTTTGTAGCCTTACTGTTCATGGATTTTTTCCTTTCTCTTTGGAATCCTGAAGTGGCGAAAGAAGTCAGGAAGGCTGGAGAGGGGATAGGCTGGATTTTTCAAATGGGAATGGGCTATACCTTTTATCTCCCTTTTGCATTTTATGTGTTGGGCTTTACCTGCTGGGCGTATACCGTGATTAAGTTGGTGTTGATCGGTCGATTAGCAGGATATGGGCTAGGTCTCATGTTTATGGCAGGCTATGCGCTCCAATTATCACATTTGACCTTGATGGTAGTGCTTGGGTTAATGTTGCTAAATATTGATAAAAAAGGAACTTTAGGGAAACTTCGTAAGAAAACCCAAGAGGGGATAGTCTATCAACCAATTCGCCCCGTATACGGGCAAACACAGTAGTTAGGACACATGAAATGGAAGAACAAGGTGCTGGAAGCCAAACAATGGATCCGCAGTCGGGGGAGACGACCACAGAAGATCGCCCCTTAACGGTTGATGAGGAAATTGCTGAGATTGAAAAGCTCCTGAGTGAGGAGCCGGACGACTTTCAAGCGCGGTGTCGCTTGGGTGAACTTTATTTCAATAAAGGACGGATGGATGAAGCCCTGGCGGAAGTAAAGAAATCCATTGAGATGGCAGAGGGCCTTAGGATTGAAATGGATCGGTCTCTGGCCATGTACTATTCGAATCTTGGAACGATCTATGGAACGAAAGGGATGTTGGAGGAGGCCACGGCTCAATTTAAACGAGCGCTGGAACTAAACCCCTATGATGTTCTGGCACTCTTTAATGTCGGCCGACTCTATAATGACAAAAATGCATTCCTGGAAGCCAAAGAGTATTTCGAACGTCTGATCGAAATTTCACCTGAAGATCCGATTGCCTGGTATAATTTGGCTGGAGTCTATGAAAAATTGGATGATCCCAATGTCTCCGACTTTAATACGATAGACATGGCTATGCAGGCTTATATGAAAGTCCTGCAGTTTGATCCAAGTCATCTTGAGTCGAGTTTTAAGCTCATGGAAATTGCCCTAAATCTGAAGAAACCTGATATGGCAGTGAAGATTATGGAAGATGCCGTTGAAAATAATCAGGATGAACCATTGGCCTATTATAATCTGATTAACACCTATGAAAAGTGTAAGATGTTTGAGCAGGCGGAAGAAACCAGAAATCGTCTCAAGGATCGATTTAACAAGCGTTCGCGTGAAACGGTAAAAAAGTGATACCCCAACAAGGAGAGGTACCATGTTTGGAAGCTTAGGATTTACAGAATTAATTCTCATCCTCATGATTGTGCTAATCATTTTTGGGGCGGGAAAATTACCGCAATTGGGCGAAGGGGTCGGAAAAGCGATTAAAGGGTTCAAGAAATCTGTTCAAGAGGCAGAAGCGTATGACCTAGACCCCCAAGCACAGGCGGAAAATACGGCATCCGCCAACCAGGGTAATGCTCAACCGCAAATTTCACAGCCTATGAATACCGCCCCGTTAGAAACGGGTTCCTCATTGCCGCCGGCAGCAGTCCAGCCGGCTCAACAGGAACAGGTTCCTGCGTCCTCTAAGGCCTAATTCTGTTTTAGGGGCAAGGGGTCAAAAGCTTCTCCGTAGTGTTGATTGGACAGGATTTTTTGAAATGAACGTTGAAGGGTGAATTATCTATGAGTATCGAGACCGCGTTAGAAATCGGGGTGATTGAAACCTTCGCCGGCAATGGAAAATCTCGCAGTACGGGTGATGGCAAGCGAGCGGTGAAATCGGGAATTCCGCTGCCTAATCATATTACGGTTGATCGGGATGGTCGATTTTTCTACATTGCCGAATCCGGTTCTGACCGAATCAGGCGAGTGGATATGGAAACAGGCCTTCTGCATAACTTTGCGGGGACCGGTGAGACATGTTACAGCGGCGATTACGGACCTTGTGGGGAAGCCGGGCTTTACCTTCCATTAGATGTCTTGTGTGATTCTCACAATCATATTTATGTCTGTGATTCAGGCAGCAATCGAATTCGGAAAATTGACGGGGATACAGGAATTATTACGACCATCGTCGGGACGGGGCAGTGGGGATATAATGGGGATGGGCCAGCCTTGGAGTGCAATTTAACTTATCCGGCAGCCATAGCAATCGACGATCAGGATCATCTTTACATTGCAGACACTCAAGCCCATCGCATTCGGCATTATAATCCTCAGACAGGAATGCTTACGACCATTGCCGGGTGTTGGACGGCAGAAGATGATGAGCGCGTGAGCCCTCTGACCGCTCAAAATCTAATTGTTCTTTCTGGCGATGCGATTGGGATAGATTTTAGCAACGATGAAGGGTTACTGCGTCCGCGTTGTTCAGATGGGCTAGATTTGTCGTTATATCTTGACGATGGCAAGCCGGCTTTGGAATGCAAGTTGTATGACGTGGTCGATATCGATTTGGACAAACATGGGGACCTTTATATCACTGATAAGGGAACAAACCGCATCCGAAAGCTAGATCGGAAAACGGGCATGATGTCCACCGTGGCTGGCATCTGTCGGTATGGATTTGACGGCGATGGAAAGTTAGCGGTGAAATCCATGCTTAATGTCCCGGAGGGCGCTGTGGTGGACTCAGAGGGCAATGTGTATATTTCCGATTCCATGAATCACCGGGTTCGAAAAGTTGATTGCCAGACCGGTATCATTACTACCATCGCGGGGAATGGCGATAGTGGCTACGATGACAAAAATATGGGTGGGTGCGGTGCTGCGCGCTTTGTGGCAAAAGAAGACGCTGGAATGTTGAAACATGGTGATGGCCTTATTGCCATTGAGGCGATTGTGAACACTCCAGCTGGCCTGACCTTGGACTCACAGGGGTATTTGTACATTTGTGAACGGAATGAAAATAAAATTCGTCGGGTGAAACTACGATAATGAGGCTAATCTGATTTTTCAATAGAGATTGGCTGTATCCGGTGCAGCTACTCCTGTCCCAGTGAGATTAATAATTGCTGCCACACTTATTGTTTCTAAGCTATATCATTTGTTTCGCTTCGCTCCTCATTTCCTGTTGTTGGGACTCCGTCCTTTCTCGGTGCTCATTCTTGGTCAAAAAACCTGGAAGTGTCGTTACGGGTTGTTTTATGCCCCGCTCTGCCTTCAAGATGGGATAGGGCTGTAGTTTGAAAATCATGCATTCAAATAGATAATGATCATGAATATGTTCGCGAGCATCTATGTAATAATGAACTGATTTTTCTCATTCTTGAAATATCATTGGTACTGAATCTTTAAAAATTCCAAGGAAACCGAGGATTGAGCACAATTCACGCCAAAAAACGGATTATTTTGTTTGTGGTTTTTGCGTTGGTGGTTTTATTCGGATTGACTTGGTACCAAGTCCCCCTTGTCAGTTCTCAGGGCATGGTTGTTCTTGCGCATTTTTCAAAAGGGGAAGTGCCCTCTCATCCTTCCGATTCAGCGTGGGAGACCGTGGCTCCTCTCCCTGTCCCCCTTAGTGGCCAAATCATTACCAGACCGGTATGGCCCGAGCCAAGTGCGAGAGCCCTCTCTATCCGATCAATTCATAACGGAAAAGACATTGCATTTTTGCTGGAATGGCAGGATGCCACAATTAATGAATCGTTGACGCCCGGGGTCTTCAGGGATGGGGTTGCCGTGGCTCTACCTTTGGGAGATGCACCGGCCTTTTTTTGCATGGGCCAACTTGATCATTATGTGAATATTTGGCATTGGAAAGCGGATTGGCAAAGCGACGTGGATCGGCGTGCCGAGCGAGCCAAAGAATCGAAGCGTGGGGAATCAGGTCCTCGCCGCTTTGAAGTGATCCCGCGTCGGCCCTCATCGGTCGAGGACCTTGTGGGAGGAGGGTTTAGTACCCTAACTAGCAAAGAACAGCAGGGACGAATTCAAGGACAAGCGGAGTGGAAAAATGGCCTATGGCGAGTGGTCATGAAACGGCCTTTGACGTCTATGGGAGACGATTTGGACAATGAAGCGATGCTGGTTCCCGGGCGAATGCAAGCCATAGCCTTTGCCGTTTGGAATGGAGAAAATAAGGAGCGGAATGGGCAAAAATCTGTGGCCTCCTGGATGCAATTACTTATTGATCCTGTTCAGGCCTCATCTCAACTTGGGGCAGGAGGGATTGAATCCACGCCTAGCTCATCATGAGGATCCTAATAATGAAGAGGATGAGATCTACAGGCGGAATGCAAATGTTCTTAATATGTTGGTGCCTGTGGTTTGGTATGATGGTTCTTCAAGGAGAAGCATTTGGACAACCGCCAAGTGAGAATATGACCAAAGAACAAGCCCTGATTTTAGCCGAAAAATTTGGCATCGATGTGGGGGAAGTAGATGAGGAGGTCAAGAAAATTCTTGGATTGACCAAAGCTGAAGGGGTTGTAGTGTATGCCGTCATAGGAGGGTCTCCCGCTGAATTGTCAGGCATAAAGGTAAAGGCGATCATTAAGGAAGTGGATAAATATGAAATTCAAACCCTTGTAGATTTGGGAACAGCCTTGGAGCAGACCTTGCCCACAAAGAATTTTACTGTTGCCACTTATGAACCTGCGGATCCCGATAATCAAGGGGTTACCGGCGGGCTTAATTTCCATTTTGTACGAATTCTTCAGGATTAAGTTACCTGGATGGAGAATCTGTTTAGAAAAAATTTTCGGTTTTTGGAAATAATACCCATGTACAACCGATGGATTTTAACGATTATGTTAGGGATTTTTTGTTTATCCGGCGTCGGGTTTGGTCAGCAGCCAAGCACGGTTATTGGTGAAGCAGAAGAATCCTGGATTAAGGAAATTGAGCAAACTTTTATCCCTTCCGAACAATGCAAACAATGCCATGACCGGCATTATGAAGAGTGGAAGGGGATGCGCGAGCAGACCATGGATTTAAAGACATTTGGCCGCGTGGATGGAGCTCTTCTTCATGGTACGGCTTTCACCTCTCCGGTGTTCAAAACCGTTTTAGGCCTGTGGCTTCACACGGATCCGGATCAGGAGCAACGTACTCGCTGTCTTTCTTGTCATGCTCCAGCGGTGACCGTGTTCCCTCAGCACACTGATCGAATTATTGATCAAGTGATGAAAGGGGGTAAACGGGTCAAAATAGAAGGCATCGGTTGTAGTGCCTGCCACCTCATTACTGGCATTCAAGAAAATGCCTATGGGCACCCCACTTTTAAAATTACGTCTGGGGAGACTCTTTACGGACCCTACGCAGAACCAGAGGAAAATCTTGTGCATCCATCTGGGCAGGTGGATATTTATCGAGGGGCCCATTATTGTGCATCCTGCCATTTTGATAAGGTAAGGGATGTCACTCGGCCCGATATTCCAGGGGAAATTTTGAAAGGCACCATTTGTCAGGATTGTCATATGGAGCGTTCTACGGGGAGTTCAACCTCTCAACGTGGAGCTCTCACTAGGCCAATCGGGCGGCATTGGTTCCAAGGTATTGTGATTCCCGGGATTATGCTGAGTAATAGAAATTTACAGGCCGAATGGTTTTCGAGGGTGGATATTGAGGTTAAAAAGGTTCAGGGGCAGGTTGAGGGTGAAGTCCTGGTGCGAAATGGTGCCTTGCCTCATACTTTTCCGGGTGGCGATCCAGTGTTAAAACAATTTTATGTCACGATAACTCTGAAAAATTCAGATGGACAGGTTATCGATCAATATCAGGAACGGTTTGGCCGAACATTTGAAGAACTGCTTCGTGGTCCGATCCCCCGACCATTTGTCAATGGAGGCACAACCAGACATATCCCATTTAGGTTGAAATATCCCAAAGATTCAGAGGCTGCCCTCATTGAGGCCTCAGTCAGTTATTCGCTCATTCCTGAGCCCTCGAAGGCTCTTGCCACGAAATTCCTTGAAAGTCTGGCTACCGATAAAGAACGGGAAGCTGCAAAACGCATTATTCATGATTATTCTTCCCCGCGTCTCCTCACGTTTCGCACCATGAATTTATAGGCAGCAGAAACGTCCAGATTTTTGTTGAATAACATAAGAAGGATTGTCTGATGAGGAAAAGCTACAAAAAGAGTGCCCGCAGGAGTACAGGTGTGAGGGGTGGCGTATTTTTGCTAGTTTTGGGATGTTTTCTGCTGGCGGCGCCTCTTCTTGGCTCGGTTGCAGGTGAATCGTCTCCAACCAAAAAACCATTAGAAAAATCATTTCCCAATTCCGAAAAATGTAAACGCTGCCACCTTAGGGTCTTCGAAGAATGGGAAGCTTCAGCTCAATCGCGTTCTATTGTAACCGCCCCTTTCCGAGTAACCTTGGACCAATTTCTGGCTTCAACCGATAAAAAAGATCATGCAATGTGTTTTCGCTGTCATGCACCACACATTCTTGAGTATGCCGACCACTTGCCTCGTTTCATTAAGGAAGTGCAATCAAAGGATCCACAGATGGATGGAGTTGGATGCCCTCAATGCCATCTTATTCAGGATGTGGACATGAATTCCCATCCACCAACGCCAACATTTCAATTGGGAACGACGATTTTTGGAGGATATGATAAAGCCGCTGAGAATCTGGCACATCAATCCCAGAAGCTGGATCTCTATCGAGAGTCAAAATTCTGCGTGACCTGTCATGATTCACTCCCAAAGATCTCAGGCTCTGCCAAGGACCTCCCTGGTTGGCTTGGAGCTTGGGAAAAAACCAAATCTGAAACCAATGGGAAGCCTTGTCAATTTTGTCATATGCCAGAGGCTGTTGATGAATCTGCTAATGGGGAGAGGGTCAGGAAGGTCGCCAATCACAGTTTCCCTGGGAGATTCGGAAAAGTCCGCGCGGAAGCTGTCACCTTGGACTTTACCACTGAAACCACTCCCGAAACTTCACAAGTGCAGGTCAGTATTCAGAGCCTGGTTCCGCATAATTTGCCGTTGCCTCATCCCGGGTGGTCTCGGGTCGTCGTTGATCTTTCTATTTTTGGGAAAAATCTCAAAAAGGTTTACAACGAACAACGTTTTTATGAGCGGACGTTTGGAAACGCGGAGGGAAAAGAGACGGTCTTTGATTTTGAGGCAAAAAAGGTATTACGCGACACCCTTCTTAAACCTGAAGAGATGCGGGTAGAAGTTTTTACATTTCCCACACCACAAGATGCGCCATCAATGGATGTAGTGGTGACTCTCACTTATGCTCCTGTACACGGTCCAGAGGATTTTCTTAAAAAGGTTGAACAAGAAGCGGCACTTGGGCAGAAGGACAAGGCATTTCAATCGGTCCAAATTGCCCAAAAGAAGTCGAATGTTCCTCTTAAAAAATAATGACTGCTCCCTGGAGGGTGATCCGCTAAGAAGTTACGGCTCCCAGGGATGCGGAGGAAACCATCCTGGCATATTTGGCCATGACGCCTGTTGTATACCGTGGTGCCGGTGGAGTCCATTTTGCCAAACGGGCTTGAATGTCTTGCTCTGAAAGTTCTACATCCAAACGTCTCGCAGTAATGTCGATATGAATCAGGTCTCCGTTTTGGACCGCCGCAATCGGTCCCCCTTTTGCGGCTTCAGGGGCGACGTGCCCAGCCATGAAACCATACGTGGCTCCTGAAAACCGTCCGTCCGTCAAAAGGGCGACGGATTCGCCTAATCCTGCCCCAACAATAGCACTCGTCACCCCTAACATCTCTCGCATCCCTGGTCCGCCTTGTGGCCCTTCATAGCGAATAACTACCACATCTCCGTCCACGATTTTTCCTTGTTGGACTGCCTGAAACGCATCTTCTTCGCAGTCGAAGACTTTGGCCGGGCCATGGTGTGCTAATTTGGCATGACCAGCCACTTTGACAACACAGCCTTCTGGGGCAAGGTTGCCTTTCAGAATCACAAGTCCTCCCGTTGGTTTAATTGGATGGGAAGGGGGAAAAAGAACTGTTTGCCCTGAAGTTTCCTTGGCTGTGGCAGCTTCTTCAGCTAAGGTTCGTCCGGTGACGGTGATTTGGTCTCCATGGAGATGGCCAGATTCCAATAGCCATTTTGCCACCAAGGGTGTGCCTCCTGCTTGATAGAGGTCGGCTGCCATGAACTGACCTCCTGGCTTCAGATCAGCCAGGAGCGGGACTTGGCGATTGATGGTATCAAAATCGTCAATATTTAATGGGAGCGACATTTCATGGGCCAGGGCTAAAAGATGGAGGACGCCATTGGTGGATCCACCGGTAGTGGCGATTGCCGCGATGGCGTTTTCCAATGCGGGGCGAGTAATAATATCCCGTGGGCGAAGATCGTTTTTCAGGAGATTGATCAGAATTTTTCCGCATTCCTTGGCCACTTGGTGCTTTCTGGGGTCGAGGGCTGGCACGCCATTGAATCCCAATGGGGAAATTCCTAAAAACTCAAACGCAATTGACATGGTATTCGCCGTAAATTGACCACCGCAGGCGCCGGCTCCCGGGCAGGCTCGTCGTTCTAATTCAATCAGCTCCTCCGTCGTCATTTTCCCTTTGGCGTGTGATCCGACGGCCTCAAAAACGTCCTGGATCGATACCGGTTTTCCATGGAATTCTCCAGGCATAATGGAGCCTCCATAGAGCATGATTGATGGAAGATTCAGGCGGGCCAGCGCCATCACGCATCCTGGAATGGTTTTGTCACAACCCGACAAGGCAATGACTCCGTCAAACAGATGTCCGCGAACCACCAATTCGATGGAATCCGCCACCACTTCTCGGCTAATCAAAGAGGCTTTCATCCCCTCCGTCCCCATGCTGATACCGTCTGAGACCACGATTGTGTTGAATTCGATGGGGGTCCCTCCCGCCTCACGAATCCCCTGTTTCACACTCGCCGCCAGATCGCGGAGATGATAATTACAAGGGGTGATTTCCGACCAGGTATTGGCGATCGCGATGAGGGGCCTGGTAAAGTCGTCGTCGGTCAAGCCTACAGCCCTGAGCATCGCACGAGCGGGGGCACGGTCCGGTCCCTCAGTCAGGGGGAGGCTATTTTTCTTCAAGGTTTTTGACATGAAACAGTGCTCCTTCGATCATAACCGTTGATGAATGGAATATAGGATCAGTCGATAATTCGTTTCCTGAATGTCTCATAATGCTAGGAAAATGGTCAATGTTGGTGGGACAAAAGATTGTTCGTGCAGCCCTGGTAAGGATGATTTTCCGAGGAATCAGCAGGAGAAGAGCAATGGATGCGCAGGGGGAAGACGCCACACAGTCTTGTCCACCGACATAGCAAGGATGGCGGTATGCTGCTGAGATTTCTAGCAGGCCAGGTTACAAGATGTTATAGATGAGAGGTATTGCTGGAGCCGAAGCCTCCCCCCGGCTCCTGCGGATGGGGGTGTACACAATATAAGCCAATATGGATTGGTAAAATGATAGGTGTCTCCATGACGGCAGGACTCTATAAGCTGCCGTAATCCGGGCTGCTTCATCCAATTTGGGAGGGGGGTTGAATCCATGACGACTTGTTGGAGGTATTGTTCCAATAGTCGATCATCCCGGATTGAAAGGCTATGGGTGCAGGCTATTTCTCGAATAGCGATAAAAGCTTTTAATTTTTCTAAAACAGCAACTACCGACTCTGCAGAAAGTTAGGGCACTGGAGCGTGAGGGGAACATTCTTGAAAGAAAGTCTGATGCAGTTGTGAGAAAAAAGCCTCTTGCTTGGCAAGCACAATACATGCGGTTCCTCGAAATGGGTGCAGAGCACCGATAAGTCGGGACAAGGAAGTAGGGAGAGAGAGATGATCCAGGCAGGAGAAGGATTGAATCGCCCATGCCACATCGTAAGAACCTGGAGCCAGGAACTTTCCAGCATTGTCCCATGTGGTTTGCCAGGCATGCCTGGGGAGAAATGGTCGGCGTAGAGACTGGCTGCAGGTGGAGAGGCAATAGTGGGAAGGGTCCAAATAATCATAATGAAGGCGTATTGTTGACGGAAGCCATGCCTGCAACATTTTCGGAAATCGGCCGGGTCCACATCCAATGTCCAGTATTTGATAGGCTGCGTTCTGGTCCGGAAATAGCGAATCCCAATTCACGGCATCCAGGAATTTGGTGTAATCGTTTTCCACAATTGAAAACCAGGCTTCGGGGTGTAAGATGCCCTTTTGGTAATAACGACGTGATCGGGGAAGGTTCGAGTTCATGGGTCGTTTAATGAAATGCAGTTGAGGGGTGCACAGAGGGTTGCTCATGATTATGATACTGAGCGAGGATAAGAAAGCAAAAATGGTACCGACTATCATTTGGAGAAATGAGTTAAGAAGACAATGGAATTTTATCGAAATTATCTGTTAGGAAAGTGAAGGTCTTTTTCCTGAAGCAAAAAATTTCCCCAAAACACAGGAAGAATCTGCCGGTTGCCTATGGGACTCATCATACCGGTCCTTTGACCATACATCGGTTTTGCTGAAAACATAAAAACCGAATGGAAGTGGTTTATAGAACCAAAGAACCACTGAAAGTTATGAATCTGACGACCTGCCAGGGGGAAACCCTTAAATCCTCGTGGTTCTTCTTGACTCTATGCATAGGAGCGACTGTCCTGTTCCTGTGGGAGGTTGGTCTAAGTAGAAGTGAGGGAGGTTTGGAGAATGAGTCATTGTCAGAAGTTGAAAAACTGAAGTCAATTCAGAAGGAGAAGATAAACGTTCGCTTAGCCTATACGTATAAACCGTGGGTGCCGGATCATTTATTTCCTGCTGACCGCGAGGTTGCCTCGTCTCCCCAGCCTTCGCCAGATTTTCCTTCAAAGCGAACTGGTTCGGCGCTGGTTGGTTCTGTCATGGCCCTCTTAGCCACGTTTGAAAGTGCGAATGTTCTTCCGCCGGAGGGGACCTCCCAGGCCAATCAACTGATTCATGGCCTTATTCAATTTCAGTCGGCCATAATGAAATCCCAATCCTCGGAGTTGAGCGAATATATCTCAGCCGCGGTTGAACAGCGTTTTGCAAGGGAAAGTGCAGGGCTTTTACAGTCAATTCATCAGAGTGGTTTGACATCCAAAATATTAGAGGCCCTCGTGAGCTATAACCACAAAATACCAATGTGGGAGAAGCCAGCTCTTACTGAAATCTTTCAACGCTTTAATATCTCACGGCAGGATTGGGAATTGATTGAGAAAATCTTCGGCGAAGCGGACGTAACCTATCGTAGGAAAGGATCATCCATCCATGATGCCTATGAGCTGTGGAGAGCACAAATGCCTGGAGGTCGGCCATGAAGATACAGGGATTAATTGAGGAAAACGGATTTCCCAGTCTGTGCCGAACGGTAACACGCGTCGGCAATTTCGACTGCTCGTAACCCATCTTCTGCGGTAACCGGCATTGGGCCTCTGGTTCGAATTGCCCGACAAAAGTCTCGAAGCACTTCAATCAACGTTGCACTTGGGGGGCAAGGATAGTCTAATATCTCATTTCTTCCGGAAATTTTTCGAACGATGTTGGTCGTCCAATCGGCTAAGATTTGTCCTTTTGACGCCATAATTTCTGCGCGGGTGACTCGTCCCTGAGTGACGCGTGAGATATCAAGATAACAGGGAAGTCCTCTTTGCGTAACCAGTTTAATGAAAGCCCGATTTTCGGGGTCATGGGCCGTAGGTCGACTAATGTCAGCCGAGACCGAATGGATCTCATCCTGAGTGAGGACACGGACCAGATCCAGCAAGTGAATCCCAAACTCCATGAGGGCCCCATAATTGTTCCATGATGTGTTTTTTTCAGGCAACCCTTGGCCGCATTCGAATCGCATGGTGCAAACAAGATAATGCCATTGGCCTAATGATGAGGCGATGGCTTGCAATTGGCGGATTGCTGGCTCATACCGCAGAGTCTGGGCAGTCATAACAGGGATTTTAGCTTTGGTGGCGGCTTCAACGATTTGGCGGCCTTGGAGCTGGTTAAGGGCGAGGGGTTTTTCAGAAGAACCGCTTTGCCATGTTGAATGGCTTCTAAGGCAATGGGAAGATTGAGTGAGGGAGGGGTCACGATCAAAACGGCCTGAATAGCCGAATCGGCTAAAAGATCCTGATAGTTCGGGTAAAAGCGGAGGGAGTATTCGGTGGCAAGTCGAATGGCTTCTTCCATGTTTCTTCGGCTGATGGCAATCAATTTTCCTCCCGTCTCGACGGAGAGCAAATGGTGAAGATAACGGTAGCCGTGTCGTCCTACGCCAATCAATCCAAGGTGAATCGGTTTCATAACAACCCTGGTTCTTTCCCTTATCCCGCAGAAGCGATAATAAAAAAGAAGTGTTCCTCATCCAACGTGTATAAAACATACCGGATCGCCTACCAGGGCTGTTGGGTAGGTTCGATCCTCAACTTGATATGGAATGCCATGAGAGTGGCACCAGTGTTCAACCCAGGGCATTTCTTCCACCGAAGTCGTGAGCAATCCTGGCATGGTAAGTTTGGCCATGCAATTGGCAAATAAGCGAATTCCTGTTTCCCGTTCGTGTGAAAAGGCCGATACGTCAAATAACAGAGGGTCCGCACGGCCGTATGAAAAAAGGACTGACAGATTGGGGAATTCTTCCGGGTCATTCAGAACGCTGACAATCCAAAGATGATCAACCTTGCCTTTCGCAGTCTCTGCCGACCCGCAGTAAAAATGGATTCCATTTTCGCCCCCGGCTTGGTTGAGAATATCCACCTCTGCTTGCCGAAGATTATAGGGGCATATCGTTCGATTTAATTCCAGTCGTTCCATGAGCAAAACCGGAATTTCTGGGACTCCTGCTCCCACATATAAACTTCGCCCCATAGGCGGCAAACGGGTGCGGAGGGCTTTCGCAATGGCGATCCCCAGTTTCTTGCAAGGGCCTCGGCGGTCCTCCCAAAAGGCGTCTCCACCTTCGTCACAATAAACCGGGCCAAGCCCATCGTAGTCCAACACATTATACATTCTGGAAATTTCTTGAGTCGTGGCAGATGATAATTTTTGAGTTTTCATCCTCTGTGTGGGCCTTTCAATATGTCTCGGTTTCCTTCTTTGTACCAGGATCGGCGAAGGAGATAATAGCCCTTACAGAAAGGGGCGGTGGCATGATCCAAGCCGGGAATGTGAGCCCTGTCTCAACTTGACCCAAATTACGATTTTGTGTATTGATACACTTGAACAGGCTTAGACGCTCTTCCATGGAAAAAGGCCTTTTCCCAAAAAGGGGCAAGAGTTCCTCCTATCACCGATTCCATTCCTTTCTATTGTGCGTTAATAGGAAAACTCTTTGTTGGGGTTCTCCAGTATAGCGAAGGTGCTCCTCGGTTGCGGGACGAAGCCCGCGCCTTTTCTAGGATAGAGTCAATGTCAGCTGTTTATCTAATGATAGTTTCACCTTGAAACGTTTTTTTCGAAATAGCCGATTTTACTAGAGATCAACAGATCAGATTCTTATGGATATTCTTCAGGAACTTCGTCGGGTGATCAGACTGGAAGGTCAAGCCATTGCGCACCTTGAGGAGAGCATCGGTCTTCCTTTCGAGGAGGCAGTCAAGATGTTGCAAGCCTGTCAGGGAAAAGTGATTCTCACAGGGGTGGGGAAATCCGGCCTGATAGCGAATAAAATTTCGGCTACGATGGTGTCCACCGGCACACCTGCGGTGTATTTACATGGCTCCGAGGGGCTGCATGGGGATATTGGGATTGTGGCGAAAGAAGATATAGTGATTGCGGTAGGAAAATCAGGCGAAAGCGAAGAATTGCTGGTACTGCTTCCAATTATTCGAAAAATTGGTGCACGAATGATTGCCATTACGGCGCAGGCAAACTCCACTTTGGCACGAGGGAGCGATCTTGTTCTTGTGACGCCCATACAAGAAGAAGCTTGTCCGCTCAATCTGGCACCAACATGCAGCACCACTGCAGCCTTGGTCTTAGGAGATGCGTTGGCCATGGCTTTGATGAAATTGCGAAACTTTCAACCAACCGACTATGCCATGTTTCACCCTGGTGGGCAGTTAGGAAAGCGACTGCTTTTGAACGTTGGGGATCTGATGCGAACCGGGGAAGCCAATGCGGTTATTCGCCTTTCTCACACGATTCAATTCATGTTGTGTGAAATGACGAGTAAACGTGCTGGCGCCGTGTCCGTCCTTGATGAGGAAGATCGTTTATTGGGATTGATCACTGACTTTGATATTCGCCGGGTGTTGGAGGGGGGACAGAACCTTTTCGCTCTCACAATTGGAGCGGTCATGAATCCAAAGCCCAGTTGGGTATATCAAGATGAAAAAGCCGTCAAAGTTCTTCAATTTATGGAGAAACGGGAAAAGCCCATTTCCGTGCTGCCCGTCCTTGATCGACAGGAAAAAGTCGTCGGCATGATACATATTCATGATCTGATTTCCCGTGGCCTTTAACAAAGACTCGTAATAGATGAGAAGAGTCTTGAATCTGATTCGAGGGGGGAAGGTCGTTTCAGATGGGTAGGGTACGGCGTGATAGTAAGCATTCCTGTAAGTTCCGATTTCATGATGCTCTGCGTGTAGGGGAAGAGAGTGTCAAGCATTTTTGCCCACACATGGACGGCTAATGATAATTAGTTTGAAAACATTTCTAGGGCGAGATCTACCTTGTCTCAAATGATCTGATCCAATGAGTACCGACTTGGACGTGGGACAGGTTGGCAGCACCTCCTCTTCGAGGACTTTCTCCCGTTCTGATCTGTGGCCTGCCCTTGGGTGGGGGCTATGTATAGTTATTCTTTTGGGGTTTTCTCCCCGACTGTTCCATATTCAAGAATATTTCTTTTTCCCTCTTCTGGGTATGGCAATGCTCCTTTGTGTATTGGAGCGAAAGCCCCTCTGGATTCATACCCCGCTCCTTGTCCCGTTTATCTGTTTTGTGGGATGGGTGGCCTTTACGATTCCTTTTTCAATTGATCCTTGGGTCAGTCTGAAGGAATGGCAAAAAATTGTAGCACAGTTGGCGGTGTTCTATGGCACCTGTGTGATTGTGCAGGAACAACGAAATGAATATTTTCTAAGAAAGGCTCTCCCCGTCTTACTGGTGGGGGCGATTGCCTGTTACTCCTATTCCCTTCTTGATTTTTGGGACCGGGGAGGGAATCTTTTGGATCGCACGATTCGTGCGGGTTTTCCAAAAGCAGGCGGCGCAGATTTTACCTGGCTGAGTACCAATGTGTTGATGGTTTTCCCTCTGTTCATCACGGGATTCTTGGCAGTGACCAGTTCCTGGAAACGGGTGCTGTTAGGTTGTGGCATGTTTCTCTCTTTCTTGGCCCTAGTGCTTTCCTATAGTCGTGGTGTCTGGTTAGCCTGTCTGACGCAATTAATTGTTGGAGGATTTCTTGTCCATAAACGGCACACTTTTCGCTTGCTGATGATAGGAATGGTCTTATTCCTTTTGGTTGGAGTGGTCCTTGGTCAATTGGGATTACATCGAGAAACCTTTAATCCCTGGACTATTAAGGCTCGGTTAGCAGTATGGAATCTTAGTGCTGCAGATATTCTGGACCATCCAATCGTAGGTGTGGGTTATGGCGTGCCTATTTTAGAAAAGCGCCATGGGCAAAATATCGTCGAGTTGGAAGCTGTGAATCTCGGAATTCCCGATATTCCCGAAAAACCGCATAACTGGTATCTCATGGTGGTGACAGGGGCTGGGTTACCAGGATTGGTCTTGTTTCTTTGGTTGCTCGCCAAAGTGGGAGTTACCATCTATGAGGACTGGACAAAAGCTATGAATTCCTCACATCGGTGGTTACAGATGGGAGTATTTCTTATGGTTCTTGGATTTTCGATCCGTATTTTTTTCGAGGACAGCTTCGGCGGAAGCCATTCCTATCTGTTTTGGATACTTGTCGGGACGAGTGTAGTTCTTTCGAACTCACAAGTGGGGGGAAAATGCAACCAGTCAGGGCATAGAAGTGGCTAGCCAAGGTTTTAAGATAAGTTGGCGAATGTCAGGTGCTCTAAACCATGCAATTGTTTTACGTAATCAACAATCGGCTAAAGTTCTTCTTCCCCTGAGGCGCTTCCGGATTTTCATGGACGGTTTCAAAAAAAGGGATCTACCCTGGTTTAGAATATTCCGATGGAGAAATGCCATGCCTAAATAGTTGGTTGGATCTGGTGATATAGTCTTTCAATAAAGAGTATATCAAAATTTTTGATATAGTGTTCTTTGTCTGCAACCAAGCCGCCACCCACTGATGGAATTCCGGAAATTTCATCAAAAAATACCGCATGAGACGGATGTGGTTTTTGCCATTCTCTCGCTCAAGGTTCTCAATCCACGCCTAACTTTTTTCTTATCCATGAGTTAACTAAACAAATAAGAATAGCCTTTCGTTCGGGGAACCACCGCATTAGGGGTCACATGACAATAGATCGTTTCCACAGAAACGGACAAGACATCGTTGACAGTTGGGAAGACAAAGATTTTCGATATACAGTCTGCTTCCTTTCATGAAGGAGAGAGGAAGCATAGAAGTCAAAAAAGTCTTTGGGCTGATCCAGGAACGGCAACACTGCGTCGAGTTGTGGTTGCAGGAACAGTCTGTCAGATGGATTGCCCGCCAGCTGCCACGGAGTCGCCAATGGGTGCACAAATGGATGGGTTGCAATCCGAGAGGGGGGAAGACCTGGTTTTTGGAGCAAAGGAAACGTTCCCACCAACTTCCTCGACGCGGGAGGCCGACCTTCGAGCGGTTGGTGCTTCGTGGCCATACCAGGCTCAGAAGTCGGAGGAATCCGCTGGACTTCAATGGGGCCGAAGTTATTGCCAACGGGTTGCTCTCCTTGGACATCCGCTCCCTGCCTTCGATTCGCACGATTCATCGGATTCTGGTTCGACACCACCGCGTGATCCGCAAACGGCGGGACCGATCTTACAAGGGCCCGCCGTTGCCGTGTCCCTTGGCGCACCGACAGAACGACGTCCATCAGATCGACTTTAATGTTGGCCATTACCTGTCCTCCCAGCGTCCGGTGGTCATTCTGAACCGGAAGGATGTGGCCACAGGCCTGGTCGATGGTACGGTGGAGCCCGACCGTCGGGTGCAGCGGGTCCTGGCTTTTCTGGTCAGAGATTGGGAGCACCATGGAGCGCCTCGATTTTTGCAATGGATAACGATATGAGCCTGACGGGCGATCACATGCATCCTCGCAGCTTAGGTCAGGTGATTCGGTTGTGCATTGCCTGTGGAGTGGTTCCCGTCTTTACCTTCGAGCGACGCCCGGCCACCAACGCTCTCGTCGAGCGCTCCAACGGCCTGGGAAGGAAGAGTCTGGAAGCATCGGTTTCCGGGACGCTGAGGCAACTGCAAAGGCGTTCCCTGACTTTCCAGGACGCCTACAACACCCAACTCAAGCAACGCCTGAACCGTCAGGGATCTCCGGCTATTGTCAACGCCGATTTGCGATTTCTGTCACTAGATCTTCGGTTGGGGCATCCTCTGCCCCTTTATCGATGGCAGATCTGGTTTATCCGGAGAGTAAATGAACAGGGCCATATCCAGATCCTTAATGACCCGATACGCCCCCCCTGCGGTACGCCCGGGAATTTGTTCGAATGGCTATTCGAACGGGGCTCCTGACGCTCTCCGTATAGTGGAGACCGTCGGAGAGTCAGAGATTCACACGGATCAATCATCGATCTTCCCAACTCCGTGAAAACGCCAGAACGCCTCAGCTGTAAACTGGTGCGACCAATGTCTGTCAACGATGTCTTGTCATGTGGTGCAAGAAATTTATATGTCAACGAGGTGTTGTCGCTTGTCGATTAGGAAATTAGGGAATGAATAAGAGAATAAGGAATAAAAATTGGAGTTATCCGAAAGTATTTAAGGAGAAAATTCGGAAAGGATTTGAAATTCCCCAAATAGTTGAATAAACAACAATTCGAATCGAAGCACTGGGTATTGAAAATTTTCGTGTTGTCGAAAAACTTATCTATGTTAGGAACCTATTACATCCCTTGCTGGAAGATGTTTTACCTTTCTTTAGGCCTAAAACCACCGGGCACCCAATTCTGTCGTAGTCGTTTACTATTTTCAAAAACAGCTAGTTTTCTAACTTCGCCATCGTTTCATTGAGCTCACGGAACGCACTGAGAAAAAAAGGAATGTACAGAGAAAATCGTGGTACCCAGAAATGTGGCAGTTGTTTTGCTGTACTAAGCCGGAAGAATGATACTCATCGTTTTTCAAGCAGGTAACCAGGATTGACCATCCAGGAAAATCGACTAAATTTCTATAGAGAGACAAAGGAGGTGGTGACAAGAAAAACAAGTGGAGCGTTTTATGAAATCGGATATTTGAGATCTTACTCCCCCAACATTTCTATAAGATCGAGAGGGAAAATGTGCTATAGCATGAGGTCATTTGTATATTCTTTAGGTGTGTTCTAACAATTGTCCGGGAATGATCTTTTGTGAAAATATGTCGAAATGAACAGATTCAATTTAGAATCTGGTCTAATTCCTGGAGAGAAAAGAAAGGCGGATTTATGAAAAGGAATACGTGTCGAAAATCATGGTGGGTAGCAGGGTCACTAGCGACTGCTGTGTTGGCTATGGGAACGGGGTCTATTGCCGCTGCGGCAGGTTTTACGGCCTACAATGACCTTGCCTGGGGCACTGGACAGCTCGAAACGAATATCACAAAGATCACCTCCCCCAACGGAGGCTCAGGCTTACCCAGCACTGGTCTACTGAAGGATTTCACCACGGGCCTCGATACCGGTGTGACCCTGACTGTGACGGGGGGACAATTTCTCGGTGCTGCCCAGGCCACTCAAGGGGCAAACCCGACTACTGGAGATGCCTTCTCGATCTTTGATGGCAAGATCAGCGGGCAGGGTGTACTTTCCTACAATGATCCTGGTGTGAACGATCCGCTCGTATTGACCTTTAGCGGGCTTAATCCGAATAGGACGTATGATCTGGCCTTTTTTGCTCATCGAAATGCGAACGGTTGGGATCGGGCCTCCCTCGTAACAATTTCCGGAACAGCTGCGCGAATGAATACGAGTTCTGTCGCCTCCGACAATCCCAGTGAGGTTGGTGGTGTGATTTATTCAGGGTCGGGAGATAACTCAACTCGGCTACCGGCGGACAACGATAATGGCTATGTAGCGCGGTGGAGCGAGGTGAATTCCGGCGGCGATGGTATTGTGGTGCTGACCATCAGTTGGGACGGAACCGCTGGCAATGAATTCCTCGGTAAATATGGCAGCGCGGTCCGGCTGATTGAATCTTCATCTAGTTCTGTGCGGCATGATTTAGATGGGGATGGCAAAGCCGACCTTGTCTGGCGGCATACGAATGGCAGTGCCGCGGTATGGTTGCTAAATGGAAAGGAAGTGCCTTTCTCCCTGGATTCACTGGGCGGTGTGGCCTCAGCGTGGCAGGTTGCGGGGGTGGGTGATACCGATGCGGATGGCAAGGCGGATATCATCTGGCGCAACACCACGAGTGGCGCAGTGGCTGTGTGGCTGATGAACGGGTCGACCAGAATGGACGTTGGCTTTCCCGGCACTGCCTCGACAGCTTGGACAATCGAGGGAGTCGGGGACTTGAATGGTGACAACAAGGTTGACCTTGTCTGGCGGCATACGAATGGTAGTGCTGCGGTGTGGTTGCTGAATGGAAAAGAAGTGCCCTTCTCCCTGGATTCATTGGGGGGTGTGGCCTCAGCATGGCAGGTTGCGGGGGTGGGCGATACCGATGCGGATGGCAAGGCGGATATCATCTGGCGCAACACCACCAGTGGCGCAGTGGCTCTGTGGCTGATGAACGGGTCGACCAGGACGGACGTTGGCTTTCCCGGCACTGCTTCGACAGCTTGGACAATCAAGGGAGTCGGGGATTTGAATGGTGATAACAAGGCCGACCTTGTCTGGCGGCATACGAATGGCAGTGCTGCGGTGTGGTTGCTGAATGGAAAAGAAGTGCCCTTCTCCCTGGATTCATTGGGCGGTGTGGCCTCAGCATGGCAAATCAGGCAAGTCGACGATACGGATGGGGATGGCAAGGCGGATATTATCTGGCGCAATACCTCGAGCGGCGCAGTGGCCGTGTGGCTGATGAACGGGGCGACCAGGACGGACGTTGGCTTTATCGGCAGCGCGTCGACGGCTTGGGAAATTCAAGATTAGCTTGAATCCCCTTATTAAAGAGAAAGCTGCTTTATGTGACCCCCGTTTCTGGTAGGAAACGGGGGTCACGTCAAACTGGGGTACCAAGCTTTATTAAACTCTTCCGTAGGTCCATGAAGTTGAGAATCGCATATGAGACTTGGGGGTAATGAGGTGGAATTGATACCTCTCCCGGCATTGCACCCACTTGCTTGTTGCCAATTAATGGAGAAAGCACTAAAAGCCTTCACGTTTGGTAGGAAAAGGGGAGGAAGGGCTTTTAATTTTACATACATTATCATGGAGGCCTCTTCAAGATGGTCCTCTTAAATTTAGGGCCTTTTTCCCATTGGACAGGACTGTCCTACCTTGCAGATGTGTTACGTGGGTAAGGATTTTGGTGTCTAAAAAAGTTTTATGAGTTTTCGATACCAGCATAGCCCAAGAAACATCAACGAATTAGAGTATAAGAACTGAAACTCACAAGAAATCTTCTTTCCATTTCTTTGAAGGTGTTGTTTTCAGGATGCCAGAAAGCTCTACTTTCGCCTGTCCAGATTTTTGGGAGGCTTACAGCACCAGACTTTGTTTTGAGAATGTTCATATATGGCTCAAACCCCAACTTTTGTTCGTAAAAGCTTAAGTGAAATAGAAGGTTGAAAGATTCGGAAAGGCCCGTGTAAGTCAAAATTGACTGCGGTCTTTCTTGAAGCAACGGATGGACTGGTTGGATGTGTGGGATAATTACCATATGGTCTATTGACCGATCCCCGAATCTTGAGAAGTGTCAGGGACCAGAATTAAAGTTTAAAGGCTCTATAGCTATTATAAAGTTCCAAGAAAAATTGTTTTGTCTAAAATGTCTGTCGGTTCTAAAGAATCTATGAATTTTAAATATAAATATAAGATTCAAACTATATTGATCATTTTTCTCCCAACCTAATTACCTATCGGATATTCGCCTGGCACGGGATATGCTTGGTTAATTTTGATAGTCTTAATGCGTTATTTTTATACTAATAATTAATTGTGTATACGCATAGCTAGATTATGAACAAAGTTTTGAAAATCTGCCTTTATTTGGATTCACTCAGTCGTTCTCTTTCACGCCTTGATGCAAATGCATATTCCCGTACCTCTAATTAATGAAAAAAGCCCAATTCTGTGGGTTGGGAAAATCAGATGCCCAATAATGGCATGGGTGTCTTGGATTCGCTATTTGAATGAAACTCCAGTTCTGTTGCCAGGAGAGTTTCTCGACTCACGAGGAGCCTCAATAATTAGAAAGGTTTCCTTTTCACTTTTTTCTAGTTGATCAGGAGGGTGGTCTATTTCCCCACCTTCATTCGGGATTATAAATACATGAAGAAAATTGGTGTCGTGAGCCTGGCCTGTCTGCTATTCCTGCTGGTGGCCTCTGTGGTGCCAGCCGTCGCCGCTGTTGTGCGGCAACCTTACCTGCAACTTGTCACCCCCACCTCCATCACGATTGTCTGGCGGACCGATCTGAATTCAGCGGACAATAGCCAGGTAAAATACGGCACGGTGTCTGGCTCCCTGACCCAAACGGCCACCGGCACGGCGGTCACCCGGTCAGGGCTCAATGTCAAGGATCACATTGTTACCATTACGGGCCTGACGGGTGCCACAAAATATTTCTATAACGTCGGCACCGCGCCAAATGTCGTACAGGCGGGTGGCACGACCAATCACTTTTTTGTCACGGCACCCCCCGTCGGGTCGGCTACGCCTATTCGAGCATGGGTGCTGGGCGACTCAGGCGATGCCGGGGTCAATCAACGGAATGTGCGGGATGCGATGTTGATCGAGACTACGACAAATCCCCCCGATATTATTCTGCACATGGGAGACATCGCGTATGAAAACGGCACCGACGCGGAATTCACCACCAAGCATTTTGCGGTCTATCAAGATATTCTCCGCCAAACGCCCCTCTGGCCCACTCTTGGCAATCACGAATCGCCATCGGTCAATACTTCGCTCGGCATTGGCCCCTACTACGAAGCCCATGTCCTGCCGAGCAGCGGCCAAGCGGGGGGGGTGGCCTCTGGCACCGAGGCCTACTATGCCTTTGATTACGCCAATGTGCATTTTATTGTCCTGGATTCGATGGACAGTAGTCGGGCCCCGGGGTCGCCGATGGTGACCTGGTTACAAAACGATCTGGCTTCGACGGGGCAGGAGTGGGTAATCGCCTTCTGGCATCATCCGCCTTATTCAAAAGGCCACGACTCGGATAATGCCAATGACTCTGGAGGGCGCCTGGTCGACATGCGGGAGACGATTCTCCCCATTCTGGAGGCTGGCGGAGTCGATTTGGTCCTTGCGGGACATTCGCATGCTTATGAACGATCCTATTTGATTGACGGCGCCTATGGCTATGGTACGGCACCCAACTTCGCCACACCATCATTCAGTACGCTTCAAGCTGATGGCCATATTCTAGATGCGGGAAATGGGAATCCTTCTGGGACGGGAGCGTATCAAAAAAGTGCCGGGGGTGTTTCGCACGAGGGAACGGTGTATGTGGTCGCAGGTCATGGGGGTAAAAGCATTGAAGCCACTGGATCCCATCCGGTCATGACAGTAGTTGACCTGGCCTATGGGTCGGTACTTTTGGACATTGCGGGTAGCAGCCTCACGTTTCGGAATTTGCGGGCAGGGGGCGGGATCACCGACACTGTGGGCATCGTCAAAAATTCCAGTGGTACCATTGCCGCACAGGATTTTAATATCGACGGCAAATCGGATCTTGTTTGGCGGAATACCAGTACGGGTGCCTCGGCAGTGTGGCTTATGAACGGTGTTAATATTGCCTCTACCGGGTTTCCAGGCGGGGCGTCTTTATCCTGGCAAATCGCCGGAGGGGGCGATCTTAATGGCGATGGGAAGTCCGACCTGGTCTGGAGAAATACGAGCAGTGGTGCAGTATCAGTGTGGTTCATGAACGGGGCAACCATCACGTCGACGGGGTTCCCATCTGGGGCGCCTTTAGCATGGCAGATCGTGGGCGTAGGGGATCTCAATGGCGATGGGAAGGCCGATCTTGTCTGGAGAAATACGAGCAGTGGTGCAGTGGCAGTGTGGATCATGAATGGGACGACCATCACCTCGAGCGGTTTTCCAGGGAGTGTACCGTTGGATTGGGTAATTAAGCAGGTAGGCGATCTCAATGGCGATGGGAAGGCCGACCTCGTTTGGCGTAAAAACAGCACAGGGGCCGTGGCAGTGTGGCTGATGAATGGGGCGACTATTTCGTCAACGGGTTTCCCATCAGGCGGATCCTTAGCCTGGCAGATTGCGGGCGTGGGAGATATGAATGGGAATGGCACGGATGACATTGTTTGGCGGCATGCGAGCTCAGGCGCGGTGGCAGTGTGGTTCATGAACGGTGCGACAATCACCTCGAGCGGCTTTCCAGGTAGTGTCTCGTTAAATTGGGTTATTCGACAGATAGGCGATCTCAATGGGGATGGGAAGGCCGACCTCGTCTGGCATAATACGGGTAGTGGCACAGTAGCGGTATGGTTAATGAATGGGGCGACCATAACATCAACGGGCTATCCCGCTACTACGTCTCTGGATTGGCAAATTCAATAAGCAGAGGTAAATAGGGAGAATTCTCTCCAGCGGCTCCCATTAGAAGCATGAGTGGAATTCCCTCCATGTCTTAAAAATATTCAAGTTGTCTGAACAACAATCGTTGTTTTCATAAAGAATCCTCTTAAATTCTCATGGTTTGCTCTAATCAATTAATGGTTGATGGCTATACCTGAGTTGTTCCCCGCTGCAGAACAATAGACTATTAGAAAAAATAACCCCCCCCCAAAAACTCCTCTTTTAATAAATGGTGACCACCTTGGTTACCCATATAGACGGAGTGTCTGTCGTCCACGAGATGGGCATATGCTGTTGTAAGCTTCCCCGTCAAGCGGACAGTTCATAAGTAGAGTTTTCGGGCGTTAATTTCTGATAATGATACGGGGCAGCTCCCTGTAAAGCCTTGTGGGGCCGGTGTTCATTGTAGATGGTCCGCCAACCGGCTGTGATCTCCCGCACTTCTTCCAAACTCCGAAACAGATAGAGATTGAGCACCTCATTCCGATAGGTACGATTAAATCGCTCGATAAATGCATTCTGCGTCGGGCAACCTGGTTGAATGTGATCGATCAACACCCGATTCGCCTTTCCCCATTCCTGGAGTGGCTGAGCGATGAATTCTGGGCCGTTATCCACGCGAATCATGTGGGGCAACTCGCGTTCTGCCTTTAAGCGGTCAAGGACCCGAGTGACTCGCTCAGCCCGTAGCGAGGTATCAATCTCAATGGCTAACGCTTCCCGATTGAAGTCATCAATGAGGTTCAAGGTGCGAAATCGGGCACCATGGTATAACGCATCATTCATAAATTCGGAGGACCACACTTCGTTTGCACCCTCGGGTACAAAGACTGGCAGGGAGGGCCGTGTCGGGAGGCGGCGTTTGGTGCGCCGAGGGTGGTTCAGCCCTAACTGGCGATAAACTCGGTAAATCCGTTTATGGTTCCAACGCTGGCCCAACATTCGTAACCAAGTAATGTATTTCCAGGCACCCCATCGCGGATGGGCTTCAACCAATTCATTGAGCGCCTCAATCACCTCGGCATCACGCACCTGCCAATCAACTGGATATTGGTAGTAGGCTGACCGGGCGAACCCGACAGCGGCACAACTCCGACTTCACCGAGACCCCGTGGGTGTCATGCATCATCTTAATCGCCGCCCGTTTGCCGGACGGCGTTAAAGCTTTTTTTTCGATCAAATCCTTCAGCGCCCGATTCTCTAAGGCGAGATCCGCATACATCCGCTTGAGTTTCCCCAGTTCGCCTTCGACTTCCTTGAGTCGCTTGAGATCCGACGCCTCCAGCCCGCCGTACTTCGCCTTCCAGTTATCATAGGTCGCGTCGCAGATCCCGTGTTCCCGACACAGATCTTTGACTTTGATGCCGCCGTCGCCTTGTTTCAAAATCGCGATAATTTGGGTTTCGCTGAATCGAGACGTTTTCATGAGAACCTCCTGGTAAATGATGCCAGAAAGCTCTACTTTTGGTCTGTCCTCGATATGGAGAAGCTTACACTGTCACATTAATGGTTGCAGGAGTTGGGTCAGGCTGCCCCAAGGCAAGGGGTAATGATCCCATTCCTTGGTATTGTTGTGGGGCTTGGAAACGATCTGTTTACGGAGATGTGTTCTGGGATTGGACGATGACGGAATACATACTCAAATTATTTCCGACATTGCCACCGCTGACATTACCCCCGAGGGTAATGGTCCCTGCGGGAAAGGTTCGCACAAACAGGCTGAGAGTCGTATCCGAAGTCACGAGATTTGCGCCGGTGTCGGTAAAGGTGTTCAACCACGAAGGTTTTTGGATAATACGATCCCCATGGGCGACAAAAACGGATACGGGTTGATTGACCGTAAAGTTGAGGAAAGTCGGAGTGGTCGCCGCTTTATCATTGTTGGCAGTTCGGATGTACGTGGCACCCTGTACGCTGGCAGGAACCGTGGTAAACGTATAGGCGCGGTCAATATAGACCGTGCCCCCGGCTTGGAGGCCGGAAGCGGGCACAACATACGCTTGCCCGCTGGCCACGGTTAGGTTTGAAATGGTTAAAGAGGAGGGGGGTGGTGTGCCAGACACTGTCACTTGAACGGTTGCGGGGGTGGGGTCGGTCAATCCCAGGGCATCCGTCACCGTATAGGTCACCGTAAACACTCCGGCGGTTGTAAAGGTTATGGCGCCGGGGTCTTCTACCGTGCGATCAGCAATCCCGGAGCCAGTTCCAAAGGTCCACCGATGGGTAAGGGGTAGGTTCGATTCAGGATCAGTGCCCGTTCCAGTAAAAGTGACGGTCTGGCCCACCTGAATGGTCTGCCCCCCACTGGGGGTATTGATGACCCCATTCGGGGCTTGGTTAACCGGTCCTCCTCCGCCCTGGGGTTGGACAATGACCGAATACATGCTGCCTCCGCCACCGGCATTGCCCCCGAGGGTTATAGTCCCGGCCGGAAATGACCGCGCAAACAGGCGGAGGGTTGTATCCGAGGTCACCAGATTCGTGCCGGTATCCGTAAAGGTGCTCAACCACGACGGCTTAGGGGTGAGACGTACGTCATGGGCAACCGACACGGAGACGGGTTGATTAACCGTAAAGCTGAGGAAAGTAGCAGTGGTCGCCGCTTTATCATTGTTGGCGGTTCGGATATACGTGGCACCCTGTACGCTGGCAGGAACCGTGGTAAACGTATAGGCGCGGTCAATATAGACCGTGCCCCCGGATTGGAGGCCGGAAGCGGGCACAACATACGCTTGCCCGCTGGCCACGGTCAGGTTCGAAATGGTTAAGGCGGAGGGGGGCGGTGTGCCAGATACCGTCACTTGAACCGTCGCGGGGGTGGGGTCGGTCAATCCCAGGGCATCCGTCACCGTATAGGTCACCGTAAACACCCCGGCGGTTGTAAAGGTTATGGCGCCGGGGTCTTCTACCGTGCGATCAGCAATTCCAGAGCCAGCTCCAAAGGTCCACCGATGAGTAAGGGGTAAGTTCGGTTCAGGATCAGTGCCCGTTCCAGTAAAGGTGACCGTCTGGCCCACCTGGATGGTCTGCGCCCCACCAGGGGTGTTGATGACCCCATTCGGGGCTTGGTTAACCGGTCCTCCTCCGTCGCTGGACTCCATCAGCCGGATTGCACTGCCATACTTCCCCGTGTATTGGCTGGCGCTGATTCCATCAAAGCTAATGGTAAGCACGACCTCTCCATCGCTGCCTGGCTCAATATTGCTAAATCGCGCCACGTATCCCTTGTCATTGTCCGCCGGTAGACGAGTGGAAGTATCTGACGGCCCGGAGAAGATCACCCCGCCGACCTCACTGGGATTATCGCTTGCGACCGAACTTGTGTTGGTAAACGCGTCCTGCCCGGAAAGAGTTACGAGAGAGGCCCGATCCCAACCGTAAAAATCTCGATGAGCAAGGAAGGACAACTCGTAGGTCTTACTAGGATTGAGCCCACTAAAGGTCAACTGGAGCGAGTTGGTGATTTGATTGACGTAGGAGATAACGCCAAGAGTACTGACTTTTCCATTAAAGATGGTGAAAGCGTCTCCCATGGTAGGGTTTGCACCCAGAGTGGCTTGACCACTACCTATAAATTCGCCGCCCGTCACGGTTAGGGTCACACCGGTATTGAGGCCGGTGGTGAAATCTTTAAGTATGCCGCTGCTGGGTAAGCCTGAATTCCCGACGGGAGAGGTGATTTTTGTGATATTCTCTTCGAGCTGGCCGGTGCCCCAGGCGAGGTCATTGTAGGCGGTAAAGCCTGTTCCTTGTGTCTGGACCGTCACTTGAACGGTTGCGGGGGTGGGGTCGGTCAATCCCAGGGCATCCGTCACCGTATAGGTCACCGTAAACACTCCGGCGGTTGTAAAGGTTATGGCGCCGGGGTCTTCTACCGTGCGATCAGCAATCCCGGAGCCAGTTCCAAAGGTCCACCGATGGGTAAGGGGTAGGTTCGATTCAGGATCAGTGCCCGTTCCAGTAAAAGTGACGGTCTGGCCCACCTGAATGGTCTGCCCCCCACTGGGGGTATTGATGACCCCATTCGGGGCTTGGTTAACCGGTCCTCCTCCGCCCTGGGGTTGGACAATGACCGAATACATGCTGCCTCCGCCACCGGCATTGCCCCCGAGGGTTATAGTCCCGGCCGGAAATGACCGCGCAAACAGGCGGAGGGTTGTATCCGAGGTCACCAGATTCGTGCCGGTATCCGTAAAGGTGCTCAACCACGACGGCTTAGGGGTGAGACGTACGTCATGGGCAACCGACACGGAGACGGGTTGATTAACCGTAAAGCTGAGGAAAGTAGCAGTGGTCGCCGCTTTATCATTGTTGGCGGTTCGGATATACGTGGCACCCTGTACGCTGGCAGGAACCGTGGTAAACGTATAGGCGCGGTCAATATAGACCGTGCCCCCGGATTGGAGGCCGGAAGCGGGCACAACATACGCTTGCCCGCTGGCCACGGTCAGGTTCGAAATGGTTAAGGCGGAGGGGGGCGGCAGACTTTTCTGAATTGCTACGGTGTCGGAGATGGCGCCTCCTGCCCGCAAATTCCGAAACGTGAGGCTGCTGCCCGTAATGTCCAAAAGTACCGACCCATAGGCCAGGTCAAGCACCGCCATAACGGGATGCACTGGATGGTTGGAATCAAGACCATGGCCGCCGTGGCCGGCGACGACATACACCGTCCCGTCGTGCGAAACACCCCCGGCACTTTTTTGATACGCCCCCGTGCCAAAGGGCTGGCCATTTCCGGCATCTAGAATATGGCCATCAGCTTGAAGCGTACTGAATGATGGTGTGGCGAAGTTGGGCGCTGTGCCGTAGCCATAGGCGCCGTCAATCAAATAAGATCGTTCATAAGCATGCGAATGTCCCGCAAGGACTAAATCGACTCCTCCAGCCTCCAGAATGGGGAGAATCGTCTCCCGCATGTCGATCAGACGTCCCCCGGAGTCATTGGCATTGTCCGAGTCGTGGCCTTTTGAATAAGGCGGATGATGCCAGAAGGCGATCACCCACTCTTGCCCCGTCGAAGCCAGATCGTTTTGTAACCAGGTCACCATCGGCGAGCCTGGGGCCCGGCTACTGTCCATGGAATCCAGCACAATAAAATGCACATTGGCGTAATCAAAGGCATAGTAGGCCTCGGTGCCAGAGGCCACCCCCCCCGCTTGACCGCTGCTCGGCAGGACATGGGCTTCGTAGTAGGGCCCAATGCCCAATGAGGTCGTGACCGACAGGGCCTCATGATTACCTAACGTCGGCCAAAGGGGCGTCTGGCGGAGAATATCTTGATAAACCGCAAAATGCTTGGTGGTAAATTCGGCGTCGGTACCGCTTTCATACGCGATGTCTCCCATGTGCAGGATTAGATTAGGAGCAGGAGGATTCAGTGCGGTTTCGGTCAGCATCGCATCCCGTACATTCCGTTGATTGACCCCGCCGTCGCCGCCGTCGCCCAGCACCCATGCTCGAATAGGCGTAGTGGACCCAACGTGGGGTGCCGTGACAAAAAAGTGATTGGTCGTGCCACCCCCTTGTATCCCGTCATTCGCAGTGCCGATGTTATAGAAATATTTTGTGGCAGCCGTCAGGCCCGTAATGGTAACAATGTGATCTTTGACATTGAGCCCGGACCGGGTAACCGCCGTGCCGGTGGCCGTTTGGGTCAGGGAGCCAGACACCGTGCCGTATTTTACCTGGCTATTGTCCGCTGAACTCAGGTCGGTCCGCCAGACAATCGTGATGGAGGTGGGGGTGACAAGTTGCAGGTAAGGTTGCCGCACAATAGCGGCGGCGGCTGGCACCACAGAGGCCGCCAGCAGAAGTAGAGCACAGCCAAGTGCCACTCTAAACCACTCTGATTTTTTTTTATATTCCAAGTGTTAAATTTTGGGTGTGGGAGTTGTTGTCGAGAGACTATCGGCTCTCTAATGTTTTTAAAAGGTCATCGGCCTCGGCAAAATGCGGAGTCTTTTGAATAGCCACACGGAGGTCATTTTTGGCATCTTCAATTCGACCCATAGCTTGATAAACTTGAGCGCGGGCAAGTAATTGCATGGCTGTCTGGCGTTTTCCCAGTACCCGATTGGCTTCAGCTAATGCCTGTTCATTGGCGAGTTTGGCCTCGTCTGGGCGACCCATATGATCTAGGATTTCTGCCCGTTTGAGGTGCCAGGATGTTTTTACTGAGGAGCGACCTATTTCTTCGTCTACCAAGGCGAGCGCTTCACTGTATTGTTTTTGAACCATTCGTACACGAATGAGGCCTTTTTTTAGTAAGATGGCATCTCCCAGCTTGGCAAGACCATCCTGATAGCCTGCCGCTGCGTCCTCAAGCTTTCCCAGGGATTCCTGGAGTTTCCCCCGAACAAGGTATAGCTCAATTGTAGGTTGCATCTGAATGGCTGAGGTAAAGTCGGTAATCGCCAGTTCAGTTTGACCATTTCGTGCATGAATGCTCGCGCGTTCGGCCAAGGCAAAGACTCGTTTCGGGTCCGACTCTTCCTGAAGAAAATAATCTAAGGCGCTTTCGGCTTCCTTGTCACGGCCCAAGGCAGAGAGAGTCAGTGCGCGTTGTAAGACAACAGTACGGTTCTCGCGGTTCAGCAGCCAGGCCCGTTCTAAATCAAGCAAGGATTCGACGTATTTCCCATTGGACCGATAGACTTGTCCACGACGAACCAGCAGATCTAAATTATCTGGATCCTTGACCAATTTCTCGGTGATTTCTTGAATTTCCGAATCAAGCCCGCCATGTGAAGTGGCCAACTGGACAAAACCAAAGCATACAATTGCCAGTGCCAAACAGACCATTGCCCCGACGCAAGATCTCTGTGGAGGCCTAAGTGTCTGACCTATTTTTTCCGCACCAGAATTAATTCTTTCCTGTTTTTTATTGGTAACTGGGCTCATCTTGTTCATCTGTGGACCTCCTACTAAGTGGATCGCTCCATCTTGTGCTTCTTCAGAGTTGGAACCGTTTGGTAATTCGGTAGGGTCGGGGATTAACTTTTCATGGATTTGACGAGTCTCTCTCCAAGAATGATAACCTCTTGGACTAAGGCAATCATCTTGTTGTGAATAGCTTATTATAAATTGTAAAGGAATCCAAGCTTAGGAAGTAATACTTTTCTGAAATAAGTAATTCATGCGCAATGCCTCTTTTGCCCTATTAGGTCAGCTTCTGTTTGGAAGGAGGGGTGGGTTAACCGTCGCACTTGACCCAGTAGTTAGGCCATTAGCCAAAGCAGTTGTTCGTATCCGGAGGAGAAGGCCTGACTTAATCGGCACTGTATATCTACTTGTAGGGCAATTGGTATGGGTTAAAACCTATAAATCATCTCAGTTCCATTGAGGTCGTGACCCAGGGATAGGCCATCTTTGTATCGAGCTCGTCAGTGAAGGGTTTCTGCCTCCGGTTTGAAATTTGACGCTGAAGGCCCCTTTCTTGGTTTGTCGATTCCCACAACAGTACCAGGTGCATCAGCAATCGAGTCGTGGAACTGAAAACCTACGAATTGTGATCACAAAATCACGGCCCTGACAAACCAATAACAACTATGCTTGTGTTGCTCGAAGGATCCTGGGTTACTTTTGGATCCCGTTGCGCTACACCTCGATAGTCAATGCCGGCAGAGAGGCCTCTCTGATTTCTTAACACAAAAACAACCTCCACCGACCATGTTCCCTCTTTATTTTTTATTATGCCAAGAGCAGAAATGTAAAGCGTTATCCTGCAGGGCGAGCCAGCCACCGGACACTGCTCAAATTCCAGGTAGAGGGGGTAGCCGGCGGCATCCATATTCCCCTAGACATAACGTGTTGTGATAGAAGATTTAGTGCCACGTTCAAAAGCAAGAACACATAGTACATTTTTTGTCTCCTCTAAACCATTATTAGTCTGACGTGGGAAAGGCTGAGAGCAGCTGGTAGCCGAATGATTGCCGGAAAATCCTGAAAGGAAACCCACAAGGAGAGCGCACATGTTTTATTCATCGTTTCTTCTGAACAAATACCGGTATGATTTTGCCACAGGTCAAAATCCGCAGTCTGTGTCGCTCGAGGACATATACCGACGGGGTGCAGAAATTGGAGGTCTCACGTTCTCCGAATTTGTCCGCCTCAACCAGCGAAAGCCGAAACAATTCAGATGTCTGGGCGATTGTAGTTGGAGAAAAATACTGCCAATGAAGTCCAAGGACTAATGGGGGATGACAAATACATTCCGTGTTGTTTCTTTGTATGTCAAAGAAAAAAGGTTTGGAGTAAGACGTTGAGTTAGTTGAATTTTCTGATATGATCTGATGGAAGGAACAAAAGATAAAATGTCTGACTCGCAGTGGTATCTCATTCATAGTAAAGTCCGTCAGGAAGACGTGGCGGAGTTGAATCTACGATTGCTGGGTGTTGAAACCTTCTGCCCACGTTTACGGCAATCGAAATCGACTCGAAGTAAAGCTAAATGTGAAGGAGAGGTATTATTCCCAGGGTATTTCTTTATAAGAGTTAACATGAAGACCGGATATCGGAAAGTGACTTATGCTCATGGGGTCCTGAGGGTGGTCAAGTTTGGCGCGGAACCAGCAGTAGTCGAAGATGAAATCATTGACTCAATTAGGGAGAGAGTTCACAATGGATCTTTTCTTCCATCCTCTTCAGCTTTCCTGGAACCTGGGCAGATTGTCCATATTCATGAAGAGCCTTTTCATGGCTTTGAGGCAATTTTTGATCAGGAACTTAATGGGACGCAACGAGTCGCACTTCTTATGAAAACCGTGGCATTCCAAGTTCGTATGGTCCTAAATCGCAATTGTATAGCGTTGTAGTGAGAATTGCATTGGCCAGGTGGTCGTTACGGGGATAAAGGCGTCGAAAAAGGACTAATAAGCACATTTACCCAACCGTTTCCAAGGCTACGTAAATTTTTCTTTATTTTTCTTTTTCACTTCATGCTTGAAGAATTACGCAAGTATAATAGCCTAAGTTGTCTTGAATCTATTTAAAAACTCTTATGGAACAATCAGCCATGTCAGAGCATGATTCATTGGGAAGTTTGCTTAGATTAGATTTACCTGGGTCATGTTTTTTTATTGAACTATCATTTGTTTATCTCTTTGCGGGCTAAGTCATTTCGGTATTTGTTGGAGCGGGAAAATTTGAACCCAAAATGATTAACTCAGTTAGCTGGGCATGGCGGCAGCCTGTCTAAATTGGTATAGGAATTGGATTGCCATACCTCAAGGCAAACTGTAATGTCGTTGTTTACTTTGGATAAATTTGATCAAAACTGACATGATTTTAGAATTGTATTCCGAGGTCCGGTCTTTCTTTAAGAAAACTGAAAAATCCCCGGAATTTAGAAAAACTGAAAGAGAGAGATTGCCGAAAATCCCACTGACTTTTTCCTGTTTTCCCCCTGCCTAACATTAAGATGACCCATTATATAATTCATTCTTTTATATTGGCCCCGGCTCAAGGTGTATCGAAATTCTTCTCGTCATAGACATCATTCAAAAATTCAATTCTGTCAGGGTTCGAGCTTAACAACCCTTCTCGAATTTGCTGTAGGTAAAAAATGGCAATCTCAGACTTTCTGGTCATTGGTGGCGGAATCATTGGCATTAATATAGCCCGACAACTGAAACGGCAGTTTTCCGATGCGACTGTGACGATTATTGAAAAGGAAAACCACTGTGGCGCTCACGCCAGCGGTCGGAATAGTGGGGTGTTGCATGCTGGTTTCTATTATTCGCCTGAAAGCCTGAAAGCCAAATTTACACGTCTTGGAAATAAACGGCTGACGGAATATTGTGAATCTAAGCAGATACCGATGAATAGGTGTGGAAAGCTCGTTGTTGCCAAAGATTGTAGCGAACACCCAGCTCTTGACGAACTTCTCAGGCGAGGAAAAGTAAACGACATTGATCTGCAAGCCATTACTGAGGAGGAAGCCAAAGCTATTGAGCCCCGTGTGAAAACCTGCCAGCGAGCCCTATTCTCTCCAACAACATCAACGGTGGACCCGACTAAAGTTTTGCAATCAATGACTAGCGATGCCATTCATGAAGGGGTAGAAGTTCGTTGCGGGGTTCAGTATCTCAAGAAAACCCGTGAGGGAATTTTTACGTCAGCCGGTGACTTCAAGGTCGGGTATCTCATTAATGCGGCCGGTCTGTATGCAGACAAAATTGCAAAGAATTTTGGGTTTTCTGAGAATTATCAAATTCTGCCATTTAAAGGACTCTACCTCTACTCGAATGAGCCACAAGGAGCCATCCGAACAAACATTTATCCAGTCCCAGATTTGCGGAATCCGTTTCTCGGAGTCCATGTCACTGTCACCTCGGAGGGCAAAGCTAAGATTGGACCAACGGCGATTCCTGCTTTTTGGCGGGAACAATATTCCGGATTTGAGAACTTTAGCGTTCAAGAGTGTATGGATCTCACATTAAGGCAAATGCATCTGATAGGATTTTCTAATTTTGACTTTAAAAAACTGGCTTTTCAAGAGTTGAGGAAATACTCCCGCAGCCATCTGGTCACTTTGGTTTCTGCTTTGATCGATGGGGTGCGGCCAGAGCAGTATACCTCCTGGGGAAGACCAGGTATAAGAGCACAACTGGTTAATATGAAGGAGAAGAGCCTCCAAATGGATTTTGTCCTTGAAGGCGATAACAAATCCATGCATATCCTAAATGCGGTCTCTCCTGGATTTACATGCTCTATCCCTTTTTCAGAATATGTTTGTGAAAGGATTCAATCGTCCTTGAAAACTGCCTGAGGGCAACTATATATAATTGATGCAGAAAACCCATGCCGAAGGGAAAGGGAATGTGTGGGATTTGTTTGATTGCCTTATCTCTGATGGCAGCTAAAGATTGAGGTCGTCACATACCGGCATGCCTAGCTTTGGCTTTGTCTGTTGGCCTTTGTTCTATTGGCGCATATGTGTTTTCTCAAACTGGGATATTAAAATTGAGAAGCAAAAATGTAAAGGGACAGAATTATGAAAGTTGTTATTCTAGCTGGTGGATTGGGAACCCGATTTTCTGAGGAAACGACTTTAAGACCAAAGCCCATGATAGAAATCGGAGGGAAACCGATTCTTTGGCATATCATGAAAGTCTATGCGGCATATAATGTCACTGAGTTCATCGTGGCATTAGGGTATAAACCCGAGGTCATCAAGGAGTATTTCTTGAACTTCTATGCTATCAATAATGATCTCACGATTGATTTAGCGAATGGAAAAACTACGATTCATGACGGAAAACAACCAAACTGGAAAATCCATCTTGTTGATACCGGAATGCATACGCAAACCGGAGGAAGGCTCAAGCGCCTTAAAAAGTGGTTGGGTGATGATGAAACATTTTTGTTCACCTATGGCGATGGTGTGGCGGACATCAATATTGAATCTTTAATTAAATTTCATCATTCCCATGGAAAATTGGCAACCGTAACCACCGTACGTTCACCTGCCCGGTTTGGGCGTATCGGGTTTGAAGGAGACAGGATTTGTAACTTTTACGAAAAACCTGAATCAGGGGAAGGGTGGATAAACGGAGGTTTTTTTGTGCTTAATGGTAAGGCAATTGATTACATCCGTGATGATGAAACATCCTGGGAGAAAGCGCCGTTGGAAGCTCTGACCAAAGATGGGCAAATGATGGGATACCGACATTATGGGTTTTGGTCGTGTATGGATACATTGAAAGAAAAAAACTATTTGGAAGAACTCTGGGATACACAAAATGCACCATGGAAAATATGGGCCGATTAGATGGGAGGTCTGCTGCTGCTCAGGACTATGAGATTTTGACGATTGTAGAATACTTTTTTACCCTTCCTTTCAAGGTCCTTCAACGATGATTTTCGTTGGGAGGCTGGGGCAGGCTGTATTTTTGAACCACATTAGGGAGGTCTCGTGAAGATATTAATTACAGGTAACTTGGGCTATGTCGGCCCGGCGGTTATTCAGCGTTTGAGGGAGCGTTTTTCGGGTGCAACGCTGACTGGCTTGGATATGGGATTTTTTGCACATTGTCTCACTGCCCCACAGATGGTTAGTAGGGCACAGGTCGATATTCAGTACTTCGCCGATGTTCGCAATCCTCCTGATGAAGTGCTTCAAGACGTTGATGCGATTGTCTATTTGGCGGCGATTTCGAATGATCCCATGGGAGCCTTATTTGAAGATGTGACAGCAAATGTGAACCACCATGCGGCCTATGCCCTCGCTGTGAAAGCCAAAGGTCGTGGTGTGAAGTCGTTTATTTTTGCATCGTCTTGCAGCGTCTATGGTTTTGCCGAAGGTGCCAGGGATGAAGATTCGCCCTTAAATCCGCTCACGGCTTACGCCAAATCAAAGTTAGGTGCGGAGAAAGATCTTAGCCGATTAGCTGATGAGGGGTTTGTTGTAACATGTCTTCGGTTTGCAACCGCATGTGGAATGAGTGAGCGGCTTCGGCTGGATTTGGTGCTAAATGACTTTGTTGCGAGTGCCTTGGTCAATGGTGAAATTATCATCTTGAGTGATGGAACTCCCTGGCGGCCGCTTATTCATATTAAGGATATGGCGAAAGCTATTGAATGGGGCATTCGAAGAAAGACCCAGGATGGCGGTGAGGCTCTTTCTATCAATGTCGGGAGCAATAAATGGAATTACCAGGTCAGACAGTTGGCCGACGCGGTGGCTCAGGTGATTCCGGGAACTTCCATTTCTATTAATGAAGGGGCTCAGCCTGATCGAAGATCCTATCAAGTGAGCTTTGATCGATTTATGAAGTTGGCGCCAGAATTTCAGCCTTCCATTGATTTGCAAACAGCAATAGTCGAATTGAAAGATGGCATGAAAGCGATTAACTTTCATGATAAAGATTTTCGGAATTCACAATTAATTCGATTGAATCTCCTCAAGCAGCTGAAGACAGCGCAGTTGATTACGGAAAATCTTGATTGGGTTACTGGAAAGGCAGATCCCATTCTGGCCTAAAAAGTTTCCTCCCTCTTAATGAGAAGAATGAACAGTCGTTTGATCAATCTATCCTGTGACGTCTAAAAGGAATTTTCCTTCAGGCGACCGTACTGGATTTGACTATTCGTTTAAATGAAAGAGGTCTTGCTGTGAAGAAAAGCGTATGCCGGTTTTGCGACACTCCATTGGAAGTGACCTTTTTGGATCTTGGGATGTCACCACTCGCCAATAGCAATTTAACCGATTCCCAACTGAATGCTGTAGAGATGTTTCTTCCTTTGCATGTCTATGTTTGTAAAACCTGTCTGTTGGTCCAACTTGAGGAATGTTCCAGTCCGGATGCGATCTTTTCAGATTATGACTATTTTTCTAGCTTTTCCGATTCCTGGCTTAGACATGCCCAAAAATATTCAGAGCAAGTGATTAAAAGATTTGATTTGAATGCAAGCAGCCAGGTGATTGAAATAGCCAGTAATGACGGGTACCTTTTGAAGAATTTTTATAGCCAGGGGATTCCAGTTTTGGGGATCGAACCTGCCCGAAATGTGGCAGAAGTTGCGAGAGAGAAGAGTATTGCTACCATTGTCGAGTTTTTTGGAGAAAAACTGGCTTATGATCTTACAAGCAAAGGGATGCAAGCCGATTTGCTCATTGGAAATAATGTGTTAGCGCATGTTCCAGCTTTGAATGATTTCGTGCGAGGTCTGAAAGTGTTGTTGAAGCCCACTGGGGTCATCACCTTGGAATTTCCTCATCTGATGCGACTAATGGCTGACACCCAATTCGATACGATCTATCATGAACATTTTTCCTATTTTTCTTTTTTTACGGTTCAAAAGATTTTTGCCAGACATGGGTTGCAAGTCTTTGATGTGGAAGAATTATCTACTCATGGAGGGTCCCTTAGAATTTACTGTTGTCATGAAGAAGATTTAACTAAATCCATTCAACCCCATGTCGGGGAGCTTCAGTATCGTGAAGAACAAGAGGGTTTTGCCCAGTTAGAGCATTATTTGTCGTTTTCGGGTCGTGTGATTTATGTCAAACGACAACTTCTGTTATTTCTAATTTCCACAAAGGAAGCAGGGAAAACCATAGCTGGGTATGGGGCTCCCGCAAAAGGAAATACCCTGTTGAATTATTGTGGGATACGAACGGACTTTCTTGATTTTACTGTTGATCGGAGTCCTCACAAGCAGGGTAAATTTCTGCCGGGAACACACATTCCCATCCTCTCTCCCGATGCCATAAAATTACATAAGCCGGATTATCTTCTTATTTTACCTTGGAATATTAAAGATGAAGTCATGGAGCAAATGGCGCACATCCGGGAATGGGGAGGCAAATTTGTGGTCCCTATACCCCAATTAGAGGTTCTTTCATGAATTTTATCGAAACGTCACTGAAGGGAGCCTTCCTGATTGATCCAGAAAAGATTGAAGACCCGAGAGGATTCTTCGCGCGAACTTGGTGCCAGCGGGATTTTGAGCGACATGGTATCTCCTTTCAACCCGTCCAATGTAATATGTCTCACAATAAATATAAAGGGATCCTTCGAGGAATGCATTATCAATCTGCCCCTCATCAGGAAGCTAAGCTTGTCTGGTGTATCAATGGTGCGATTCATGATGTGATCATTGACCTGCGTCCATTGTCTCCAACGTTCATGCAACATCTATCCGTCGTTCTCAGTGGAGAAAACCGTCGAATATTGTTCATTCCAGAGGGATTTGCTAATGGATTTCAGACTTTACAAAACGAGTCTGACGTTTTTTACCAGATGTCTGAGTTTTACACTCCTGAATTTGCCAAAGGTGTGAGGTGGAATGATCCTGCTTTTGGAATTCAATGGCCGACGGATGAACGTCTCATATCCGATCGAGATCAAAGTTTCCCGGACTTTACCCTCCAAAATGTTTGAAACCCGAAGAATTGCAAGGGCATATGACTGACAAAACTGCAATCCAGATAGGGAAGGAGATGCATCGGCTCATTGCCGATCTGTATCCCATTTGTCGGAGTATTACCGGCGATGGTGTTCGAGAAACGCTTCATTTCATCGGAAAGCATATTCCTGTTGAGAGCCATGAAGTTCCAAGCGGGACCAAGGTGTTTGATTGGATTGTACCTAAAGAGTGGAATATCCAAGATGCCTATATAAAGAACGCCAGGGGAGAGCGGGTTGTCGATTTTCAAAAATCAAACTTGCATGTTGTCAGCTATAGCCAGCCGGTTCACGCCACAATGACTCTCGAGGAGTTAACGCCTCATTTGCATTCTTTGCCTGGTGACCCTGAAAGGATTCCCTACCGTACGTCCTATTACAAGGAAAGTTGGGGATTCTGTCTGAGTCACCAACAATTGAAGGGACTGACAGAAAAGGAATATGAGGTGTGCATCGATTCAACAATAACAGAGGGGCATTTAACTTACGGCGAATATTATATAAAAGGAGAATTAGAACAAGAAATCTTAATTTCCTGTCATATTTGTCATCCATCTTTATGCAATGACAACCTCTCAGGAATTGCTCTTGCGACGTTTCTTGCCAAAGCTTTATCTTCGACATCATTGCGGTATTCTTATCGTTTTCTTTTTATCCCTGGAACGATTGGGTCTATCACTTGGCTCGCACTGCATCAAGAGCACATATCCAAAATCAAGGCAGGCATAGTTGTAACCGGAGTGGGGGATTCTGGGCCGGTGACCTACAAGAAAAGTCGACAAGGAAATGCTGAGATTGACCGGGCGTTCAATCATATTCTCAAAACGTCTGGGCAGGCGCATACAATTATCGATTTTTTCCCCTATGGGTATGATGAAAGGCAATACTGTTCTCCTGGTTTTAATTTGCCTGTTGGCTGTTTCATGAGAACGCCTCATGGAGAATATTCTGAATATCACACGTCTGGGGACAATCTAACGTTTGTCCAACCGGAATATCTTAACGCATCATTGACATGTTGTTTAGAGGTCTTGACCCTTCTTGAACGAAACAGAACCTATCTCAGTCAAAACCTTCAATGTGAACCGCAACTAGGGAAAAGGGGACTGTATCGGGCAATTGGAGGTGAGTCCGAAGGAGCCAAACGAGAAATGGCAATGTTGTGGATGCTTAATTTATCAGATGGTCATTACTCCGTTTTAGAAATCGCGGAACGGTCAAAGATGCCTTTTCGGATTATCTCTGAGGCAGCAGGAATTCTCGCTGATCATGGGTTGTTGAAAGAAATTGTTGACTAATTCATTTTGGAAATGACGAGCCTATGATGGATTCTTTGATGGGAGTTGCTGCAAAGCCTTTCCAGAGAGAGGTCGTTGGGTTGATGCCAGCTGGCGGAAAAGCCGAAAGAATTGCCCCGTTGCCTTGCAGTAAAGAGTTGTTCCCACTTGGGTTTCAACTCATGAAGGGAATTTCTCAGCCTCGACCAAAGGCTGTTGGGCATTATTTATTGGAAAAGTTTCAATTAGCAGGAATTGCAAAAACGTTTATTATTCTTCGGAAGGGCAAATGGGATATTCCTGCTTATTTTGGTCATGGGGAATTTGTAAACATGCATCTCGGGTATTTGATCATGGGAGAGGCCTTGGGACCGCCATTTACCTTAGACCAAGCTTATCCATTTGTTCATGATAAGTTGGTCGCATTTGGATTTCCAGATATTATGATCAGCTCGGAAAATGTGTTTAGTCCATTACTCAAGCAGCAAGAACGCACGCAAGCCGATGTGGTCCTGGCCGTTTTCCCGGCACATAAGCCCCAGCTTATGGATATGGTGGAGATGGATGAAAACGGGAAAATTCATGCAATGTTTTTGAAGCCGGATAGAACTGACTTGGAGCTCTGTTGGTTAGGCGGAGTGTGGACGCCGGCGTTTACTCAGTTTATGCATGATTACCTACAGGACTTTCGAAGAAAAAATGATTCCAAAACTGCAAAAGGCGACAAACTAGAAGGAGAGGATCTGACAGTCGGAGCCGTGATACAAGCGGCAATCAATAAGGGGTTGCAGACGTATGGCGTTGTGTTCCCGGATGGGAAATATATTGATATTGGTACGGCAGATAACCTGATGAAATCTGTAGAAAAGTTTGGGTGCCAGCTGCTCTAACTTTTCTCGTATTCCTTATCTCTGAATGGAAATTATCCTCTCTTCCTCATCCTATTGTCTTGAATGGTACATTCAAAGAACTAAATGGAATTTTTCATTATCTCACCTCCTGCAGATTTACTTTATCTAATCCCATAGATTCCTTTAGGCAGCCGAATCATGATGGCCAGTACATTTTCAGGATTAAAGACAAAGGATTGTGTGTTGGGCACTTGAAGGGAGTTTTTCTGGAATAATGCTGAGTGATTGCTTTCTCGTGGCCGTTGAGTATTCCTTCCGAACTAAACGACTTCACTTCGGTGATCGACTTTTTAAGAATCTCTCATAATCCTAGTGCACAAAGGCCAAAGGGGCGCTCTCCACAATGCCGACTATAAATTCCTTGTCAGATGTCAAAGTCTTGATCACTGGTGCAAGCGGGTTTTTGGGGACCCATTTGTTTCAGCGATTATGCCCGATTAGTGGGGAAGTCCATGCGACTTCCCGTACTCAACGCCCAAATCTCAAGGGTGGACCTCTTTGGTGGCAAACGAATTTGGAGGATCTCGGAGCGGTACGCCGTCTGCTCAATAACATCAAACCCAATATTATTTTCCATATGTCGGGGTTGGCTTCCGCTATTCAATCTGTGGAATTGGTCTTGCCGACATTCCACAGTCTGCTCACAAGCACCGTAAATCTGCTCACGGTTGCGACCGAAACTGGTTGTCAGCGTGTCGTATTGGCCGGGTCCCTGAATGAGCCACAATCCAAGGATTCCGAGATAATTCCGAGTTCGCCGTATGCGGCGGCTAAATGGGCGGGTAGTGCCTATGGACGTATGTTCCATGCACTCTATGGGACTCCTTTAGTGATTGTCCGAACATTTATGACCTATGGCCCAGGACAAGATTCCCGGAAGCTCATTCCCTCTGTTGTGCTCTCTCTCCTGAAAGAGGAATCTCCAAAGCTTTCTAGTGGGCAATGGAACGCTGACTGGATTTTTATTGATGATGTCATCGACGGATTTCTTGCTGCAGCCCAGATTCCACAAATTGAGGGAAACACTCTTGATTTAGGTATGGGAACGCTCGTGACTGTTCGTGAATTGGTGGAAAAATTGGTCAAGATTGTGGGGTGTAATGTAGAACCATTATTTGGGGTATTGCCCGATCGTGTCTTGGAACCAGCACGAAAAGCGCAGATAGGAACTACCTATGAAAAACTTGCCTGGAAGCCCAAGGTTTCCCTTGAATCCGGACTTCGCCAAACAGTGGAATGGTATAAAGCGGAACACCTTGGAATTACGAGTAGTAAAGCTACAGGCCAATAGACATCCGATATGGAACAATGAGTCGAGCATTCTTTTCTAACGGGTTTTGCATGTTTCAAATTCCAGAAATAGGTGAAGGCCAATGTTAGGAAGGAATGCAAGCAAGAGTATGGCTATTTTTCAGAAGTTCTATGGAAAAATTAATAAAATTTTTCTCATGACCCCTTCCCCCACAGAACAGGTCGTTTCTCTTATGCCAAAGGGAACTCTCCGGGGGAACGTACTTCTCTCCTATAGAATTGAACGATTTCTAATCGAACCGGGGCAACCAAATCCTTACTATCATTATAGCTGCCAATTGTCCGTTGTGATGGCAAGAATTTTTGTTGATCTCGGTTTTGCTGTTGATATTATTGCTAATACGAATCGGACATTTTTACCTGAAAAGGATTATACCTTTTTTATCGATACCCGGATGAATTTTGAAAGAATCGCATCTCTACTGAATAAGGAGTGTGTGAAAATATTGCATGCGACCACTGCTCATCCCTATTTTAATAATTATGCCGAAACAAAACGCTTAATGGCTATGCAAGAACGAAGGCAGGTGACCTTGCGTTCCAGAAGATTCATGGACCCAAAGTACGCCATGGCCATTGAGTTTGCTGATTGTGTGGTCGTCCATTGTGCATTTGGTATGACAAATTTCAAATATGCGAATAAGCCAATGTATCTGGTTCCGAATGCGGTTCCCTATCGGTATCCCTGGTCTGAATCCAAGGATTTTGAAGCCTGTCGCTTCCGATTTTTGTGGTTGGGGAGTGAGGGAATGGTGCACAAAGGTCTTGATTTGGTCTTAGAAGCATTCGCAGGGATGCCAGAATATCATTTGACAGTTTGTGGACCGGTTGCGAGAGAAAAGGATTTTGAACAGGCCTATTTTCTCGAATTGTATCGCACCCCCAATATTCATACACACGGATGGATTGATGTTGAATCCACTGAATTTACGGAGTTGGCCAATCGCTGTCTCGGCCTAGTATATCCATCCTGTTCTGAAACGAATGCTGGCTCCGTATTAACGTGTTTGCATGCGGGCCTTATTCCTATTATCAGTTACGAATCTGGTGTGGATTTGGGAAAAGACGCAGGTATTGTGCTGGATGATTGTTCAGTTGAAGCTATCCAGAATGCTGTGCGGCAAATGGCAACCGCTTCAACCCAAGAACTCAAACAGAGGTCCCGTAATGCCTGGGAGTTTGCCAGAGCGAATCACACGATGGAAAATTTCCAAAATCAATACAGGAAAATAGTAGAAAAAATCATGACAGATTATCAAAAGTAATTAAGGGGTTTCGGTCTTAGTTAAATGGCTGGAAGCTTCTGGAGGGTGTGTTTCTGTCGCCGGGTGGAAGAGTCTTCGTTCATGATGGCCGGATTTATCGGTCATCCAGGATGCCGAACCACGTAATGGCATTCAGGTCTACGCCTTTGAAATAAAAAAATATCGAAAATCACCTATGAGGAAAAAACGTTTCAGAAATGCCTGTCGTCGCAGTGTCGGGAGAAGGATAGAATGCGTATGGCATGCACCAGGTTGATCGCATTCCCTAAGTGGGCAAGGAGTGGTAACGGTTGATGAAAGATGCGGATCTAACTCCATCCCTCTTAAGACACCTTCGGCAAAATAAAAGGTGGTTTGATAATTGTGTAACAAACAGGAGCTTGGTGGTTAATTTAGAAAGTACAGCTTTTAGGCAGTAAATAAAGGAGCGTGGTTTTGTGGTGGTTCCCAAACTTTGAGCGAAGGTAATCTATATAGGCTGCACTTCGGATATTATCAAAATGAATTTTTCAGAATAAAATGAACAAGAGCAAGAATGGAAAAGATTATAAACCTGCAGGCGATATGAAAAATTTCCTTTAAGCGGGATTCCCTGCCTGTTGAAGAACAAGAGGCCCGAGGACTTGTCCGGAGGATTGAGTTGCAGTCGAATCGTATCAGAAAACCCTTTCGCCGAATTGTTTCTTGCCGATTTTGATGCTCTGAGGTGGAACTTATCGTCGTGTTGTTCCGGCAGACTTTTGGCCCGTACCGAGTCCAACCTCACCTGTTCGAATGAAGTGAGGAGATTGGGGAATGCCGCAAGGATACTTCAAGAATGACTCAAAGAAGAGGATTTTTATGGTACTCTGCGCAGGATGTGGTATGATCCGTTTCGCGAGAGTCCTAGGCCTACCCTTCCTTCGGCCAATTGACGTGAAGATGATAAGCGAAGCGCCGGAAACTATTGTCCATACCTGTCAGCCTGGATGATCCACGAACGGGCTGTAGGCGTAAATTGCAAATGTATTTACTGAAAAAGCTGCGAGAAAGGATTCCTCCCGAACACTGGAAACGACTCCGACGCCTCTCCCGCCCAGCAATGGACTTCTGGGAAAATCTGCGGGAAAGAATTCCCTCCGACCGTCGGAAAAAGTGGTCTCAACGCCTTCGCCGTCTTTCCCGCCCAGCATGGTTGGGCACACTTCGACGAACCAGGCCTTTGAGCAGTCATTTCGGCCTTGATCGGGGCACGCCGGTTGATCGCTATTACATCGAGCAATTTCTTGAGGAGCATCAACATGATATTCATGGGTATGTACTTGAGGTTAAAGACAGCCGTTACATTGATCGATATGGGACTGCTGTCGACCGGCGTGAAATACTTGACATTGATCCAGCAAATCCAAGAGCCTCGATCATTGCAGATCTTTCAGCAGCTGATTCAATTCCATCAAATACCTTTGATTGTTTTATCCTTACCCAGACGCTTATGTACATATATGATGTGCATTCGGCTGTTTCGCACGCCCACCGCATCCTACGTCCAGGCGGCGTGCTTCTTGTCACTGTGCCGGTAGTGAGCAGATACTGCACGCCAAAGGCTGATTACTGGCGATTCACGCTCCCTGGTTGTTCGGCGCTATTTGGTGAGGTATTTGGTCAAAATAATATAATGGTCCGGTCCCATGGAAATGTTCTGGCCGCCATAGCTTTTTTGACTGGAATGGCCTATGAAGAATTATCAAACCGGGAACTTGATGTAAGCGATGATTACATTCCACTGATCATCACGGTTCGGGCGGTTAAAAAATAGAGGTGGCGAATAATAATCAGATAAGAATTTGAAGCGAATGCTAAAGGTTCTCCTATACAGGGTCGGCTAATCAATCAATCCTGAAGAAGTTGCCGCTGATTGCTAATATTCCAAATTTTTAAAGCCTATTTCCCATGGAAAATCCATTTCACATCCTGAACTTTTCGCACTTAATAAAAAATATTTGACCCGCTAATGGTGAAGAAATGGATGCCGTTTTACCTATTGTATTGATTGCCATATTTATCATAGGCGTCATATATGGCATAGCCTTTCAGAAATATCATTTCTTCCCTTTTAACTTTCTTAAAAAAGCAAAGAAGTATTTATGTAAAAGTGAGCCCAAGGTGCCCTATGGTCCCTGGTCGATTGGAATTTATGTGGGGGGATCTCCATTCGAATTATATGAACCGGACCACATTTCTAATCCTGTGCTGACTGGAAAGGTCGTGACGGATATGGATGCCACATATCTTGCCGATCCCTTTATGGTCGTCGAGGACAGTCAGTTTTTTATGTTTTTCGAAGTGTGGAATCGAGCCACTGCTCAGGGAGATATTGCCTATGCCGAAAGCCAAGATGGGGAGAAATGGGAATACAAGAAAACTATTATTCACGAACCGTTCCACTTGTCGTATCCTTACGTCTTTCGATGGGAAGAACAGTATTATTTAATTCCCGAGAGCCACGAGGATCTCTCCATTAGATTGTACCGGGCCAGTTCATTTCCTGCTGAATGGCAATTCGTCAAACGTATTTTTCATGGAGAACATTATGTGGATCCCTCTATTTTCCGATATAACAATGCCTGGTGGTTGTTTTATTCAAACCCTTTAAATGACGCCTTAAACTTGTACTTTTCGGACGAGTTGACGGGGAATTGGAAGCCTCATCCGATGAATCCGGTCGTGAAATTAAACAAGCATATTTCCAGACCGGGTGGGAGGGTCTTGGTTTATGATGGACATCCATACAGATTTGCCCAAGATACAGAGCCACGATATGGGATTCAGGTATTTGCGTTTGAAATAGTAGAATTGTCTAAAACAGCCTATAAAGAAAAAATCGTGTCGGAAAAGGCTGTCGTCATGCCGTCAGGAGAAGGATGGAATGCGTATGGCATGCATCATGTCGACCCCCATTTTTCAAATGGGAAGTGGATTGCAGCGGTTGATGGAAAATGCTGGCCTAGTAGCAGGATGCCTGGTGCGTTTCCCGCTTAAAAGAAGTAAAAGGGAAGATATTTGGGCATCAGGAAGGACAACATGGGTAAGAGATCATTTTGCTTACTCGGTTGTTCTGTTTCATTGTATGGCGAAGAAAAAAGATTAAGGAGCGTTATTTATGAATAAAATCATGAGCCATGAATATGGGGAAACTTCAAAAGGAGATTCTTTAACCGTCATTCAACCAACCTCCGGTTGGCAGATTATTGACTTTAAAGAGCTAAAGGAGTTTCGAGATCTGTTTTACTTTCTTGTATGGCGTGACATTAAATCCATATATGCCCAAACCATTTTGGGATTTCTATGGGCCATACTCAATCCCCTTATACAGATTGTTATTTTCACCATTATTTTCGGGAAAGTGGCCAAGATACCGACTGATGGAGTTCCGTATGTTCTCTTTTCCAGCATCGCGATTATTCCTTGGGCCTATATCTCACAGGCAATTTCGCAGTCTAGTCAAAGCCTGATTCAGGGATCGAATATCTTAGGGAAGATTTATTTTCCTCGATTAATGTTTCCCATTACTCCTGTTCTGTCTAAGCTGGTTGATTTCGGAATATCCATGGTAATTATATTGGGTATCATGCTGTATTACCGTGTTTCTCCCACATGGAATCTCTTGTTATTCCCCGTTGTTTTTCTTCTCATGATCTCCATACCATTGGGTATAGGGACATGGTTATCCTCTCTGGCCATTCGGTTTCGTGATGTCAAACAGGTGATGCCGTTCATTATTCAAATGCTGATGTACACTGCCCCTATCGTCTATTCGGCATCTTCTATATCAGAAGGATATCGTTTGATCTATTCTCTGAATCCCATCGTTGGAGTCATAGAGGGGTTTAGGGCCTGTTTTCTTGGGACTCCAATCCCCTGGGTATATATTTTGCCTGGAATACTGACTGCTGCCATTTTGGTGATAAGTGGAATGTTGTATTTTAAACGGATGGAGCGAATTTTTGTAGATGTTATTTAAGTGGAAGACCGATTCTTAGGGAACGCACAATGAAAAATGATTTAGCTTTAAAAGTGGAAAATATCAGTAAGTGTTACCGTATTGGCTTAAAGGAAACTATGCATGATAGCCTTGGGGTATCAATCTATCATTTCCTGAAAAGCCCTCTTCAAAACTACCGAAATTATCGCGGACTTTACCAATTTGATAATAAAAGTCCGGAACTTATTGGAAATCAACCCGATGTTATTTGGGCAGTGCGAGATATTTCCTTTGAGGTGAAAGAGGGGGAAGTAGTGGGCATTATCGGGGGCAATGGGGCCGGAAAGTCCACACTCCTTAAAATCCTTTCTAAAATTACCGTTCCAACAAGCGGACGTGCTACGGTTCGTGGAAGGATTTCTTGCCTTCTAGAAGTAGGAACCGGGTTTCATCCTGAACTCACTGGGCGAGAAAACGTATTTCTGAACGGGACAATTCTTGGTATGAGGAAAAAAGAAATTGACCGCAAATTTGACGAAATTGTAGATTTTTCAGGAGTAGAAAAATTTATCGACACTCCCGTAAAACGTTACTCAAGTGGGATGAAGGTGAGATTGGCCTTTGCCGTTGCTGCTCATCTGGAGCCGGATATTTTGATTGTGGATGAGGTTCTGGCAGTGGGTGACGCGGCCTTTCAAAAGAAATGTCTCGACAAAATGCAAGATGTCGGCCAGCATGGCCGGACAGTGCTTTTTGTTTCGCACAACATGGCGGCAGTCAGTCGATTGTGTGAAAGGGCCATTTTATTGAATGGGGGGAGATTCCAATTTGATGGGCCGACTCATGAGGTGTTGAGCCGTTACTTGAATTCCGAAACAGGTGCCCGGGCCGAATACAAATGGGTTGATTTGGGAGATGCCCCTGGGGATGATGTCGTTCGATTATGCGCGGTTAGGGTAAGAGGGAATGATGGATATGTGTCGGACACTTTAGATATCAGTCAACCTATTCGAATTGAGATCGAGTACCAAGTTCTTCAGCCCGGATATGAATTCCGAGTTTATTATCATGTCTTTCATGAGGAGGGAGTTGAAGCCTTTGTATCCATCGATAATGATCCTGCCTGGTTAAAGAAGCATCGCAAGGTCGGGCGCTACGTGAGTACCTCCGTGATCCCTGGAAATTTGCTTGCAGAGGGAAGATATTTCATTGGACCTTCTATAGGTACCAAATGTCCGGAAGTTAAACGATTGGGAGTGCAGGATGCCGTAGTATTTCATGTCATTGAAAAAGACATGAGTGAGAATGGGGCTCGCGGTGATTCCCATGGACATCTTCCGGGGGTGGTCAGGCCTCTTTTAAAGTGGGAAACGCAATTTATTCCAAAAGAAGCACACGCAGAAAAGACCGAAGTGTAGACTGAGTTATATTGCATTTCACTTTTCTCCAGAGGATTCGCCCTTTTTTTTCAATATTTCACTACGTAACTTGCCCTTCAACTCATTCCAGATAATACTGGAATTTATAGCATTTCAAGCCTGAATCACAGCATGTTGATATGGCTGAAGCACCCCCTTGATTTTACCGATCTCAAATAAAAAAGATTCGGATAACGAAGAGATGAGTTCTCATCGGTCAGTAGTCTTTCAATATTTAAAGCTGCCGGCTGAGAAGAAACGATTTGTTTGTTTGCAGCAAAGCATTCTTGTTTTTGCTTGGATGTTGTTTTTCATAAAAGATTCATTAACACCTATTGTAAGGTTTGACTCAAAGACTTCTCGTGGCAGGTTGTTTGTACAGCAGTTGCAAAGTTATCTAGGATTGGTGAAAAGAAATATCAGATGTCTTAGTCATTTTTTAGGTTATAAGTTCCAAGTGTTTAGCAGACAAGAGGTTGTTGAATTGCCGTGCTATGGTCAAATATGTGTGCGGATCCATAAGGGTTACAAAATATTCGATTTTCATAGAGGGGTGGCGATCAAAGTATTCGATCGCCATGTAAACTCTGCCGCTATTCGCGATGAAATTGACATATTGAAGGTGGTGTCCCGTATCGAATTTGCTTCTTCCATAAAAAAGTGGAGTATTGAGGGAAGATGGTATGAAGAAGAATATGTAAATGGATCTTTGGATTCCTCTTATAAGCCTTTGGATTCAGAAGCGTTAATAGAAAAGTTTTCCAACGAGATTCTTCAGCATTTGACAAGTTTAACGCTGTTTCAGAAGCCAATATCCAAAAATTGTGTGGAATATGCTCTTGATATGACCAAGGCAATAAGCTCCAAAATTGTGGCAGGACGGGCGTCCACTGGAAAAGAGTATCAAATGATTTCATCATTTATTAATTCCGTTGTTAATCGAACCCAGACGGAAAAAGACTATCCAATATTTTTGGTGTTTGCCCATGGAGATTTCGTTCCAGCCAATATGCTCAATACCCAATATGGAATGAAAATTATTGATTGGGAAGGTGCTGGATATCGTAGTGCATTATTTGATTTCTATAGTTATTTTTTCTATCGACCAGCTTGTAGGGAAGTGCCAGTGACCGCATTGGTTTCGGAAATACATACAGCATTGCCGATGTTCATTTCAGGGTTAACCGAAAACGCCCCGGAGGTTTCAGATAGCCTAAAGACTTGTGGAAAAGTCTATCGATGGATTTTTTATCTTGAGATGATCTGTAGATTAGTAGATCGTGAAATGACAGATAAAAATTTGAATATGATGCATTATATCCAAGAATATATTAAGGCTTTCAACCTTTACGAAGAATTGTGTGCCAGTGAGAACGAATGACATTCCAAAAATTTAAGGCAATTAATTTTATGGCATCGCCAACATTCATTTTAAAATTCTTCTTCCTGGACAGAATGAGATAATCCATGTGTGGGATAGCTGGAGAATTACGATTTAATCAGGCGGCGGGGCCAGAAGCCGATTGGGAAAAGATCAGTGCTTTGATGGCACGTCGGGGACCCAATGACCAAGGAATCTGGACCGATCATAGGACGTGTACATTGGTCTTTCGCCGTTTGTCTATCATTGATTTAAGTATGAATGCCCATCAACCTATGACGGCTCGAAACGGGCGCTACGCACTCGTCTTCAATGGGGAAATTTATAATTTTCATGAATTACGAAAGGAATTAGAAGGCCGTGGAGTACGATTCCGGTCAACAAGTGACAGCGAAGTAGTGCTGTATGCACTAATGGAATGGGGAACAACTGCCTTAGAACGTTTTAATGGGATGTTTGCCTTGGGATTTTTTGATTCGGTGGAAAAGCAATTGCTGTTGGCTCGGGATCATGCTGGGATGAAACCGCTATATTATTTAAAGAAGTCTGAAGGAATGGCCTTTGCGTCACAATATAATCAAATTTTGGCACATCCCTTGAGCCATAATCTTGAGGTCTCACCGGAAGCACTTGGTCTCTATTTGCGTTTGGCCTATATTCCTGCGCCTTTTGCCCTGATGCAGGATTCCAATATGCTTGAGCCTGGTTCCTAGGTCAAATTTACGGCCGATGGACAGGTAGAAAAGGGACAATACTTTACATTTCCGGAATACAATTCTCCGAAATTGAAAGGCCAGGAGGCTCTGGAAGCGGTGGATTCGGCGATCACCGCGGCTGTGAAACGACATCTGATCAGTGATGTACCTGTCGGAGCATTCCTTTCCGGTGGTATTGACTCACCGTTGGTCGTAGCAAAAATGAGGGAGGTTAGTGGAGCACAGATTGAAGTCTTTACAATCGGAACCGGTGAAAAAGCCACGGATGAGACACAGGATGCCATGGCCTATGCGAAGGAGTTTGAGGTTAAACATAGGATTGAATGTATGGATCCTGCCAAAGCACTTGATTTCTTGGATGATGTGATCGAAAGCTGTGGAGAGCCGTTTGGAGATTATTCCATATTCCCCACCATGATGGTATCCCGCCTGGCCAGTCAAAATTACAAGGTCATGCTTTCCGGTGATGGCGGTGATGAATTGTTTTGGGGCTATACGGGCCGATTTGGTTCCTTGGTGAAGAATGCAGGTGATTTTCGGTACCCATTCTGGTGGCGTTGGGTATGGCGGGGAGTGAAGAAAGTTCTCCAATATGGAAATTATAATCATCTTAATCAACGCTCTCTCGGAAGCTATCATCGTCTCATGCTCACCCATCTTTCTGAAAAATGGTTGAACCAAATTTTTCCTTCATTGCCAGTTTGGCCAACTGCCTATAAAGCCTTTGAATATCATAGTTGCAATCCGGATGGTGCAGCACAATATTCCCGAATTGCCGAATTTGAATGTCATTTGCCCTATGTGTTGATGAAAGTGGATCGGGCAAGCATGTTTCATTCATTAGAAGTTCGGGTGCCGCTCCTGGATAAGGAAGTTATTGAAATAGCGGCACAAACCGACTGGCACCAGTGCCTTGATGTGGAGCAAAAAATTGGGAAGATAGTTTTACGTCAGGTCTTATCCAAATATACGAAACAACAGACTCAAGGAAAGCGGGGTTTTGAGGTGCCTATGGGAGCATGGTTACGTACTTCTCTACGGGAAATGGTTGAGGAAAGTCTACTAAAACGAGATGAAATGTTGGGGTTGGAAGTAAACAAGAAAGCTCTTCGACGGCTGTATGATCTTCACCTCAATGGTCGGAGCGATCTATCATGGGCGCTATGGCCTCTGTTCAGCTTATCGCTATGGATGAATAAACATTATCAGTAGCCAAAAAACCCAGAAAAGAAAAGTCTAATAATCGAACGGCATAATTGGCTGATGCTATCATTCTGAGCCATCGACAAAGGAATCGAGCCAGCGTATGAAAGGAGTGTCATCCTGAGTGGAACGAATGGTCTGGCGGAGCCGTGAGATCACAATGGAGGCACAATGCAACCAGCATTTTATCCTTATTGTCAGGAAAATAAATTTCATGCTTTTTCCCATAAGGCATAAGAGCGACACTTTTGCAAGTAAGTCTGTCAAGCGAGTCTTCTCTGAAAACATTTGAAGAGGTCCAATATGATCCATCAGGAAATGCCACTAGTCACGATTGCTATTCCGACATACAATCGAGCCGGCACATACCTGAAGCACACTCTGCAAAGCGCGGTAGACCAATCTTATAAAAATTTAGAAATTATCGTTTCCGATAATTGCTCGACTGATCATACCGAAAGAGTGGTGAACGAATTCAATGATCCTCGGATTCGATATGTAAAGCACAGTCAAAATATCGGGCATTACAATAATTTTAAATTTTGTATAGAACAAGCTCGGGGGGATTATTTTTTACTGTTACAGGATGATGACCTTATTGATGAGGATTTTGTTGATGCGTGCTTGAAAACGGTCAACTATTCATTTATGGATGTTGGAGTTATTCGAACAGGAACTCGCTATATTGGCCCAGAGGGACAATGGTTAGGGGAGTGGCCCAATAACGTTGGTGGACTTTCAACGGAAGAATTTCTTTTGGCTTATTTATCCTTTGAGACGGGTATTTATCTCTGCAGTACCTTATTAAATACCAAAAGGTTAAGAGAGATCGGTGGCATGCATTCAAAACATAATTTACTCTTAGATGTCATGGCGATAGCCAAATTATCCTCACGGTTTGGCCGAAAGGATATTCAAGAAAGTAAGGCAAGTAATCGGAAGCATCCCAATGAATTAACCTTATCTGTAAAATGTAAAGAATGGTGTGAAGAGTCATTCCTATTGGTAGATACGATGTGTCAGTTGGTTTCTGAAAAAAGTATGGTGCAAAAAATAAGAAAGACCGGGAAAAATTACATCTTCAGACATAATTATAATTTGGTAAAAAAAGAGAAGTTCATGAGTTCACGGTTAAATGCCTTGTTCCTGATTTTCAGGAAATGCGGGTATCTGTTTTCTTTAAGCCGATTCTTAAAATATGCCCTCCTTGATGAATGGAAAGCGGGTAAAAGGAAAACGAAACGCCTGATAGGCTCTTTGGGTATGAAGCGTAGCGGTCGGACCAACATTGCTGGTTCTTAGCTACCGAGTCCCCATTTGAGCAAGGAGTACCATGGATTCACACAGTAAAGTTTATCCAACGGATATATTTTTTGGGAAAGAAAAAGAGGAGCGGATTTTCGCTTCTAACGGTTTTGAGCGAGTTGAATATGCATTTGATGAGTTTTGCTCCCAATTGGTGGATGTTCATGTGAAGCAGGGTGTGAGGATACATAGCCTTCGTGTCTGTGTAGAGGAGGGGCCTACGCACATAAAATTTTCAAGTGCAGCCTCGGTTTTGAAAGTTTTTCACGGGAATGAATTTGGAATGCTCTTAACCGTTCAATATGAAAAAAGAATATATACGGTTTGGCTACCTGCGGCTTGTGCGAAATTTCATTTCGACCAATCCCAACGTATTTCAGCCCCTGAGAACTCGTTCCTTCCCTGCCATTGGGAAGTGGATTCAGGTATTCAACTGCATTTGTTCCTTGTAGGAACGCCGGGAGAACGCGCCATTGTCCCGTTTATGATTATCGAAGATGCTTCCGAGGAGTTTGTCGGGGAAATCACATCGTTAAATTCCGTTGAACGACGTGTGTATCGAAAAACAGATTGGTTTTATGCCAGCAAACCCTCAGATATCTGGACGTATCTGGTCAACGGAAGTCTCTATGATCCTCGTGGGCACAAAGACCTTAAGAAACGATTCAAATGTCAGCAATGTGCATTCGCCTGGTGGAGTTATTTTGGGTTTTTATATCAGGAAACCGGCAAAAAATTGTATGACATCATCCAAAATGTCATTGCGTATTCGGTTGTTCTAGACCTGTCGCCAAAAGGGGAGTGGGGGCATGGTTTTTGGACCGATGAAATTGAAACGCATGCCCGATTCCATCTGGACGGTATTCATTTACTCATTTCGCAGCATGAAAAAACGGGCGAGTCTTTATGGATAGAAGCCGCAGAACGCGGAATGACTTTTGTGTCCGAGCATCTGATGGAACAGCTCGATGACGGGAGTCTTTGGTTTTTACACGATACGAATGAACACATGGACAAACATACACATTTTCACTCTGTCCTTTTTGGGAAATCTCCTGGTAATTCGCTTTGTCTCAATACGCATGTGCAGGCATTGACAGTAGTGAATCGCCTTAGCCATGTGATTCCACAAAAAACACGTTATGCTGAATGGTCCGAAAAGGGATTGCGTGCGCTACAAAGAGTGTTAGAGCATCAACCCGCAGAGGCACTGTATAAAATTTTTATAGTGATGTGGATGAAATCACGAAAAAAGCCTCGATCTAAGGTTGAAGTCGTGGCACATGCCGTTAAAGTAAGAAGCATACGAAAGGTTTTTTGGGCTCTGCGACGGCAGTATCCCCGGCTTGTTTATCCTGGCGGATGGATTGATCGGGATTTAACCATCAGTTGTTTTTCTGAAGAATATCAAATTACCAATCTTAAAGATTTCCTCACCTTGTATCAGCAAATGCCACTTTCGTGGTTACTTCCTTACATAAAAAACAATTTTTATTTTCTCAGGACATTTCTTCTCCAATTCGGTCTGGCCAATGCTCTTGAGTCCAGTCCCTATTACATCGAATTTATGGATGTCCTGTATATGTATGATAAATATATTGAGAAAATAGATCATGAAGAAATACAGCGTGCGAAAGAAGCTATTTGTCGCCAAACGGGCGGGTATTCGGTTGATTATTATGCCTCAGAACTTGTGCGGGGGAAATAGGAAGGGTAAACGGAAAATATATATACATAAACCGGTCTCCCCTTAGGCAAACATGAAAACTCCTATAGGGATCTACTGGATATTTTTTCTTTCGGGCATTCTGGAGTTTCATTCAGAATGTTGAACAGGTGAATGGAAATGTTCTATCAGATAATCCAAAAAGAAAATGTCCTTTCGTTGGTGCAAGATGCTCGAAGAAGATCGCGTGAGCGTTGAGACGATACTGTACTCGATTGCCCATATCCACAAAATGTTTATGAATCCTGCAGGTGTCTTTTGAAAGATGTAAGTGTAAAAATGGTAGAGGATGAAGAATGAAAGTTGCGTTTATCGTGAGTCAGTTTCCCTCTGCTACTGAAACATTTGTCCAAAGCCAAATTGTAGGAATAATCGAAGCTGGACTTGAGGTAAACATTTTTGCCGGAAAAGCAAGGGATGACCTCCCGAGTCCAGAAAACCTCAAAAAATATATGTTGAGGGAGCGGACGAGGTATCAAGTTGTACCAAAAAATATAGTTCGACGATTCGCCAAGGGATTGTATCTTATTCTTAAATATATCCTAAAATATCCCGCTCCAATACTGAGATCCTTAAATGTTTTTCAATATGGAAGGGCCGCTTCATCATTAACACTTCTGTATAAAATTATTCCCTTTTTAGGAAAGGGACCTTATGACATTATTCATTGTCAATTTGGCACGGATGGTCTGCAAGGATTATATATTAAACAGGTGGCTGCCCCAACGGCCAAAGTGGTGACTTCTTTTCGAGGATTTGATGCCTCCAAAATGGTCTATGAATGCCCCGATTTGTATAAAACCTTATTTAAGGAAGGGGACCTCTTTTTACCGGTGAGCCAATCTCTGAAAAATCTCATTGTCCAACAAGGATGTGATGAGAGAAAGATTGTCGTTTTGCCCTCTGGTATAAATTGCCAAAATCTCACATGCTCCGCCAAGAAAGTTCTCCAGGATGAACCGATACATGTAATAACCATTGCCCGGTTGATTGAGAAAAAGGGGATTACCTATGCGATTGAAGCAATCGATAAGATAGTCAAATCGGGAAAATCCATCCGCTATTCCATAATCGGAGAGGGCGAATTACGAGTGAACCTGGAGCAATTGATACAGGAGCGAGATCTCAAGGAGCATGTGCAGCTACTAGGGTGGAAAAGCCATGAGGAAGTCATTCGATTATTGCAAGATGCACACATACTGATTGCTCCAAGTGTGACGGCCAAAGACGGTGATCAGGAAGGCATTCCCAATGCGATTAAAGAGGCCATGGCCCTGGGATTGCCGGTTATTGCCACTCAGCATAGCGGCATTCCAGAACTCGTGGAAGATGGTGTGTCAGGTTATCTGGTACAGGAGCGAGATGCGGATGCCCTGGCCGATCGATTGTCCTACCTGTTTGACCATTCTGAAAAATGGGCGGATATGGGAAGAGCCGGGCGTGCCCGGGTGGAAACGGACTATGACATAAAGACTCTAAACGATCGGTTGGTAGGATTATATGGACAATTGTGTGCAAAAACGTGATATTTGCCAATGAGTAAAAAGGATAGAACGATGCCTCCCCAAAAACCCAAAGTCTTGTTTCTTGCGTATTATTTTCCCCCGCTCAATGCCGGTGCATGTGTCCGAACCTGGAATATTGCCAAGTATCTTTCCAGGTTAGGTTGGGATGTCACCGTGGTAACACCCGATCCTCATCTGTGGCGATTAGGGGACAAGAGTGAAATTGAGGAGATAAAGGTTGAACTTAATAAAGAAGGAATTAAGTGTAAACATACCGGGCATGACTGGCGGTTTCTTTCACCTGGGTGCCTAAAATTCGGGAATACCGGAATCAAATGGTTTTTGGGAGGGGTAGGTCGACGGATCGCAAGCAAGTGGAGAATTGAACGGGAAATTGGCTGGATCAAAGAAGCCAAGCGGACATGCTCAACACTAGGTAAAGAGGATGTAGACATCATTCTTGCGAGTGGTTCGCCTTTTTGCTCATTTCGATTGGCGAAATGGCTATCAGATAAACTCAACCGACCCTATGTGCTTGATTACCGTGATCCTTGGACCGGCAATCCTCACGCAAAGTATCCGAAACCTCAGAAAACTATTAATGAAGAGAAAGAGCTGCTTCATAGTAGCGCTGCTGTGACCATTGTTTCCCCCTCCTGGGCATTGGATTTAACCCGACGATATGGTCTAAAGGAAAAAATTCACGTCATTTCGAATGGCTTTGATCCGGATGAAATGAGTCAAGTGCAGCCTACTCAGTTTCCACATTTCGCGATAGTGTATACTGGGGATTTCTATCCGCCCAAACGGGTGATTACGCCGTTCATGGAAGCTCTAAAGCATTTAAAGGAATTAAGAGGTAAAGAAAAGGGAAAATGGTGTCTGTATTATTATGGTCAGATGGGAGAGCATGTCAGAGAAGAAGCCGAGCGATTCGGGATGATTGATGAGGTGAAGCTTCAGGGGAAGGTCCACCGCAATGTTGCGCTATCCGCTGTTGCTGGTGCCGACATATCTATTGTAATTACCTCCATCCCTGACGACGTCACGATTGCCGATAAAGGAATGATTACATGCAAAGTCTTTGAATCCTTAGGGTTGAGGACTCCGATTCTGCTTATTTGTCCATTGGGAAGTGATGTCGCCATATTAGAACAGTGTAAAGGGGTACGCGCGTTCCAAAAAAATAATATCGTTGGTATGGCTTCCTATCTCAATGAAAGAATAGAAAGTCAAGGAGAGAGAATTGAAGGAGAAGATCCCTATTCATGGGTCAATTTAAGTAAGCAGTTGAATGACATTCTTCTCAAAAATCTTTAGGTGGGTAGGCGGTTTCTTTTTGTGTTCATTTTCTAGGCTAAGAATACTTCTGGAAAGGCGCACTTCCAACCACGCATTCCTAATGTCAAAACAATCCGGTTGTTCCCTAACTTTAGGGCAAGTGAGCGTGGTGAAAACACTCTTCACCCAATTTGCCCCCTTTTATGGCGGATGAGGATGGACAACCCCTGTCCGCCAACCGATTATGGGCTCCCCAAATGGCCGTCCCCAAGCGACGAAATACCTGCAAGAAAGATGATGATGATTTTTGGGTAGACGTAATCTCTGACAGAGCAAGACTTAACCGTTACAACGATGTCGGCTTGTGGACGAAACCAAGGCTGATTATCCATCTCGAGTGCGGGGAGGAATGATTATTTTATGTGTGGTATTGCCGGGTGGTTGGGACATCTCACTGACAGTGAGTCTTACGCAGCACGGTTAGCCAAGGTTCTGCATCACCGGGGTCCGGATGCACATGGCATTCAGATCTGGCCTGAGGCAACTCTCATTCATACACGGTTAAGTATTATTGATTTGTCTCCCGGTGGTGCGCAACCCATGGCGAACGAAGATGGTACCATCTGGGTAGTTTTTAACGGGGAAATCTACAACCATCGGGAACTTCGACGGGATCTTGAAGCTTGCGGACATATTTTTAAAGGGCGCTCGGACACTGAGGTCATTGTTCATCTTTATGAGGAAAAAGGTTTAGCATTCCTGGATAGATTGCGTGGCATGTTTGCCATAGCGATTTATAATACACACACTGATACCCTTCTTCTGGCCAGAGACCGATTCGGTATCAAGCCACTGTTTTATGCCCCAGGGGCCAACCGGCTTGCGTTCGCCAGCGAAATCAGAGCTCTCCGTGAATTGCCTGGAATCAACGTTCAGCCGGATAGGCAGGCGATTTCCGATTTTGCTGCCTTATTCTACATCCCTGCACCTGAGACATTTTTTGTCGGAATTCGCGCTCTTCAGCCGGGAGAAGTTTTGGTCGCCCGGTTGGATACCCATAGAATTTCTTGGGATATCCAAAACTATCATCAATGGTCCATTGCTCCCAATTTAGAATTGTCTTTAGAGCAGGCTAAGACACAAGCTGATTCTTTAATTGGGAGGGCTGTCCGACAGCAGTTGGAAAGCGATGTTCCGCTTGGTTCCCTTCTCAGCGGGGGGATCGATTCCTCTTTGGTAAGTGTTGCGGCGCAGGAGGCTCTCAATGGAAGGCTTCAGACCTTTAACGCGCAATTTTCAGAGGAGGAGTATGATGAGACGTGGGCAGCGGTGGCAGTAGGGAAGCACATTGGAAGCCATCACCGGACGCTTAAAGTTGGAAACAGCAAAGGCACCTGGGAACATATAACTGATCTTCTTCTTCATGCCGGACAGCCTTTTGCCGATACCTCAATTTTTGCAGCCAATGCGGTTTCCAGGCTTATGCGTCAATATGTGACCGTTGCCCTTTCTGGAGACGGGGGGGACGAAGGTTTCGGGGGCTATGACCATTATTGGAGAATTGGGGAAATCATTCGATATCAAAGTTTCCCGATATTTCTGTGGCGGACAGCGGGAGCCATTTCGCTTCCACTAGCTCACCTTGGGATTTTGCGTAATTCACTTCCAGATAGGATTCGAGATTTTACTGGCGCTGACGATACAATGATTTTGCAGACCTTGGTTTCTTGGATACGAGAAGAAGAACATAAAAATCTTTGCCTGGATACTAATCTACTTCCCGTCCGTCGCCTGTTTGAACCACAGTGGGAGCATCATTTGGCGGGTAAGGTTTCCCGGTTGGAACGTCTGTCCGCGCATGCGACTGAAGTTGACGTTCGTCTACGATTGCCGAACGACTATCTTTTTAAGGTAGATACGGCAAGCATGAAAGAAAGCCTAGAAGTGCGGGTTCCCTTATTAGATGAAGAGCTGTTTGCCCTTGGTCTTTCCCTTCCACATCGGCTAAAAGCGAGCGGACGAATATGTAAAAAGGTTTTGCGAGGAGTGGCCGACGGTAAACTACCTAAAACAGTTGCTAGAAAGCCAAAAGCTGGATTTGGAATTCCCATGGATACCTGGGTAGATGGGGAATTTAAATCGCGATTGTTAGAGGTTCTGCTCGGTACTTCCAGTCGTCTTCCCGAATTCTTCCGACCTGAAACGTACCGCCCGGTAATAGAGGCATTTTGTACCGGAAAGCCCCACCCTACAATTTCTCGGGCAGGTTTGTACCAACGGGCCATAATGCTACTGGCCGTTCAAATAGCCCTTTCCGATCGGTAAGGCGGGTCTCTCGCTGTGGGCAAATGGTACAGATGGTAAGGAAGGCAAGGAGCCTTTCGAATTTGGGGGATCGAGAGCGGAAAAGCGACTGAGCGAGATCAGGATTTGGGGATTTTGCTGGAACTATGGGCAAAAAGTTTGTGAAATATGGACGGTCTTGGTACTTGTGCAGTCTATTTATCTTAAGTCCGAAAAATCCCTAGTGGTCGGACACCTTTTGCGCCGCCCTACTTGTCTTCGCTCTTTCACTCTCTCTAGGGTTCATAAAATTTCTCCAGATTTCTTATGAAAAGGCTGCCTTTCGTCGACAGGATGGGTTCGGGTAGAAAAGTGATTGAAAACCAGGACGGTCGGTCATCTGTTTCCAACCAACTTTCCAATTGGCATTCTCAATTGGAAGGCATGTACATGCTAATCACTTTCAAAATTTTCTTACGATTTGAGTATTTGTGGGTTCCGAGAGCTTCAGGAGTTCAATGGATGTTGTATGCCTAAGCAAAATCCTGGTTTTTCATCCTCAATGCAAAAGCCGAAAAGTTCGGCTTTCCTGAAAGAGACTGAATTTAAGGCCAAAGAAAACCGGGGCCAACTGATTTGGCCTATCCTCATAAAGGTAATGATTTGCGTTTTCCCCGCTATGGGTTTGGTGGGGCTTGGAAAATTATTTGCTGGAGGAAAAATTTTCTTCGTTTTTTTGTTAATGTTCCTTGCGCATTATGCAGTGTCTGGAAAACCGTTAAGTATTTTTGCCTTGTCCATAGCGGTTCTTCCCGTTTTGGCGTTTTTGCGTGATGGTTTGTTTTATAACTCGGTATTAGCCATTTTAGGGATGGGGCTAGTTCTTAGGATTTTTATAAGTCCTCCAAAATTTTTTCAATTATGGAGAAATCTCCCGTTGCGGTGGCTTCTAATTTTTGGGGTGTTGTATGGGGGTGGGGCTTTTTTTCTGACGGGAGAATATTTCTCTGGCCTTAGAGTTTTGGAGCTAGGCTTCAGTGCAGGAACAGTGTGTCTCCTTGCTGAGCAACGAAGATACCTGTCCACGGCACTCGTTGGTGCAGGCATCTCCCTGTTTGCTATTGGTTTGGCCTTATTGGGATATGGGGCACCACGCTTGGTGCAGGCTGAAATTGAAGGCGTCATCTTCGGAAATCCTATCAACTTTGGTATACCTGCGGCGTTTATCCTGCTTTATTCAATTGTGGACGACGGGAAATGGCTTTTTTTGCACACATCTGCAATTTCCCGCCGGCTAGTTGGAGGAACGGCCTTTATTTTTTTGCTCCTCTCAACATCCCGAGGTAGTTGGGCTGTTGCCTGTGTGGGTGTACTCGTCATGCTACTGTTTTCTAAAGTCCGAATGAAAATGAGAATATTGATGTCTTTGATGATCATGGGTGTTTTCTTACTCAGCCTCCTTTTAACAGAGAAGGGAGCATCCATAAGCGAATGGTTTGATCTGGCTACGAGCAGCGATAGAAGTCTGGTGCAAAAAACGACGGGACGTTTTGATATGTGGATTCTATTTCCGAAAGTCCTGCAAGATTCGCCAATTTGGGGCTTTGGCCCTGGCTCAGGGAAGAAAGTTTATGCGACCTATTCCATCTCTGATCCTGATGTACATTTTAAGCCCGGTGTGGAATTGGCCTGGCATTCATTGTATCTCCATATAGGGGTTGAGACGGGGCTTATCGGCCTTATACTATTGACGGTTTTCCTTGCCACCCTATTGAGCAAAGGACTCGTCCATAGACGTGTGACAGGTGAGGTAGGCCCGCTGATGGGCCTACTGTGCTTTATGACAATTGGTCTTTCTGTTTCTGCACTTGACCCATTGTCTGGACTTTTCTTGGGGCTCGCCTTGCTTGGTAATACGCGGACAACAAAGGTACGATTGCAAAAAGGCTTGAGAACCCCGACACATCGTCTGAAAATGAATATCCCCTCAAGCTTCTCGGACAATAGGGGTGTTATACCCTGATTTTAGAAATGCATCAGAAATGTGGATAAGAATGTATGGGGTTGTGTCTCAATGGAATAGAAGACGGACAGAATCTCATTCACAGTTCCTGCGGGGATGAAGTACCTGGTAGGCAGAGAAAATATAGCTTAGGATCTTCGAATCAAGATATCTGTTTTTATGCCTGTTTATGAGGTATGATTAAAACTTTGCTTTCGTGAAGCGAGAATTGAAGCAGGTGTGGCGGGTGCAGGATTTACAAAATAGCGGGAGCGTTCGTAGCCACCAAGATCCCTCCGCGAAAGAGGATATCCATGCTGTCGGAAGCCAATCTTTCTATTTTCGCGAGTCTAGCTCCAGGTTTCTCTCACTGCCAACCTCGCCCGGTAGTAAGGAGTGCTGTTGAGTCACTTAAACAGACGAGGAATTTGGATGAAAGAAATGATTTATGCCATCCGCGGTGAAAGTGAAGGGGCAACGGGAATTCACAGATTTGGGAGGTCTGGCGGGGGCCAACCTAAATGGTGGAGTGTAGGAAGCATTCCGGGAAGCTCCTTATTTATTGGTTGTGTCCTAGGTTCTGATGCGGCAAGTTTGGCAGAAGTCTCGGAAGGGTAGCGGATTGAAATCCTTTAGCCTGGATCGTCTCCTAACCCATGAATGCCAGATCAGCGGTGGGGATTCTTTTTTTTCTCACAGGAAGACCGTATAATTTTGCTTGGGTTTTCCAATCACATGCCAAACCAGTGTCGCAGTCACCTTATTTAAAAGGCAGTTCGTATCATGGGTGGTGTTGATGGAGGGCAAAGAAGAATTTTTAATTAATTTATGCCATTGTAATGAAGTCTTTGCGTGATAATTGTGCTGTATCCTTTGTGGAGTGGTGTAATGGTTCGATTGTTAAGGGTTATTTAAGGGAATATTAAATATGGCATTACGAGATACAATTTCGAAATTGGTAATCATTACGAACGTAATGCATTATGAAGTTGGGGGGCAGTTCTATGCGTCCGGTCCCTATACACGTGAGATTCAGCCTTGGGCGGAGCTTTTCGAAAAAGTGTTGATTGCAGCCCCATTTCGGAAAGGCCCTCCTCCAAGCCATTGTCTACCATTTACCAGTCCTAATATTTCGGTTTTTGAACAAAAAGAGGCTGGCGGGCGGACCTTTAAAGATAAGATTTTTCTTCTTGCGAGTCTTCCGGGACACGTGGTGAGTCTGATAGGGGCGATGCAAGAAGGAAATGTAATTCAGGTTCGTTGTCCCTGCAATCTTGGATTACTTGGGGCTTTTCTAGCTCCATTGTTCTCCAGATATTTGATCGCCAATTATGCTGGACAGTGGGATGGGTTTGCGGGGGAACCCTTTTCTTACCGTTTACAGCGGTTTCTCCTAAAATCGTGGTGGTGGCGCAACGGCTTAGTAACGGTTTATGGGGAATGGCCCAATCAGCCAAGGCAGATTATTCCCTTTTTTACTTCCACCATGACAGCTAAGCAAGTACAGAGTGGGACGGAGGCAGCGAGTCATAAGCGCCTGACGCTTCCATTGCAAATTCTGTTTGTCGGAAGACTGGTTCCGGCCAAGGGCATTGATGTTCTTCTACAAGCTGCCAATATTTTGCTCAAGCAGAGTATCCCCTTTAAAATTTCGATTGTTGGTGATGGACATGATCGCGAGCGTCTTTCCAGAATGGTAAAAAAGCTGGAATTAGTGGAGCATGTCCAATTTGTTGGCGCACTGCCCTACGATGAAGTGCTGAGATGGTATGAAAAATCCCACGTTTTGGTTTTAGCTTCTAAATCTGAAGGCATGCCAAAGGTACTATTGGAAGCGATGTGCTATGGGGTGGTTTGCGTAGCAACTGAAATAGGACTTATACCGTGGATGCTTAAGAATAGAGGCTTTGTTTTTCCAAATGGTGACGTATCGGCCTTGGCAGCCCAACTGCTTAATATTGGGGAAGATCCTACGACGTTTCAACGCCTTTCAAAGGCGTCCAACGAATGGGCACGAAACTCAAATTATTCTATTGAAGGAGTCCAAGAAGCTTATAAACGGATATTATGGGAGCGTTGGAATTATACCTTTGGTAAAAAGGAGTATAAGGGGCATTTGAAATGAAGGTTATCTTCCCGTATACATCTCAAACGCGCCTTATTAGGTTATGAGGGGGTGTCACATGATACATATTGATAACCCTCCAGCTGACGGTCGGGCTATCGGGACCATGGCTAAACTTGGCAGGAAACCACTTGATTAGCTTGGGGAGGAATGGCAAAACAAGGTGGAGACAAAAGATTGTTTTAGGTTGTTTTGAAGCAACGCCATTTGGGGAGGGAGCTTCAGGCAAGTGACGATGGATTTGGAGATTAGTGCCGCGGCATTGGGGTCTAAGTGTCAGGTTGGGTCGGGGGCCAAAGTGTTTCCTGCCCTAGAACTCTATTTGATCAAGACCTCGTCCGCTTGAAAAATTAAGTTTGGTCACCCGTGAAAGGAACCTTTTTAAAAGAAATGGAAGTGTTAATTGTCATGCCCACTCGATAAAGGATGCCATGATTCAACGTAATCGCCACATGTTTTCTCTGCCAATCATAGGCTCAAATCCCAGTTGTTGTCCCGAATGGCCCTTATGTCCGGCAATGCCCCTTTGAGCTGTCGTGGGCGAAAATGCCAACGCCTGACCACCCTAATTCTACCCATCATAGTGAGAGTGACGATTTATGTGGGAGTCCGAAGGTCTCGCAGGTATTTCGGCGGCAAAGCGAGTGTGACGAGCACCATACTATCGCCCGGTTGATGTGACGAGAAAGTTTGTGCTGAATTTTTCAAAGAATCTCGGAAAACGGCGAAGCTCAATATTCGTCCGGCTGGGGATCAGGAATTATTTAGTTTGTGATTTTTAAACCCTGTTCTGAATGGCAAATGGAGGTCAGCCCTACCATCCATTCCACATGAGAAAAGCGACCCCATCATCCTGCGTCAGACGGGAACCCACTTTCCATCGTAGGAAGTTTAAGTGTTTTTCAAAATGAAGGGGTTTGTGAATAGCAGAAGAGGTGTGGGAAATGTCTACGACAATTTAGCCGCAGAAGGTCCTTTTGGGTAAGCGGATCCATCGGAGCGGATATCGAGCCTGAGCTGATGTCTTTGCCGATTTCGAGGGTTTTTATACCCGCTTGCCGGCTCACTCCTTTCCTCAGTGAGTAGCTCTTTCGTTAATGTCGAGCTGCATGGAATCACAGAAAGTCTTCTTTAGTCCGTCCATGAAAACAGGAGAAGATCACTTCGAAAACATATGGGTAACTAGGCATGACTGTAAAATTAGAATATCAATGTCCTTGTGGCAATAGGTCTCAGTAATGCAAAAAGCCTGTGGTGTGTTACACCTTACGGATACTCTCGTGGCTGGAGGTAAAGAGCGGGTAGTGGTCAACCTGGTGAATCATCTCCCAAGAGAATGGTATCAGCCATTATTATGTACAACACGGCTTGATGGTCCCCTGTCGAAAGAATTAGCCAGCGATGTTATCACGCTTCACTTGGAGCGTCGGTATCTGTTCGATGTAAAAGCACTTAGTCTCCTAGTTTTATTCATTCGAAAATATAATATCCAGATTCTTCATTCGCATGGGCCATCTGTATTCGTGGCGACGATCGCAGCCTTTTTCCCCCCTTTTCCTGCAGTGGTGTGGCATATTCATGATGGAGGGATGACAAGTGCGGCTCGCCCTTCATTGGCCTATAGATGGATGGCAAGGCGTGCAAAAGGAATCATTACCGTTAGCCAAGCTTTGGCCGACTGGGTGTGCCAAGCCTCACTTATGTCTACAGATCGGGTAAGCTATATTCCCAACTTTATCGGAACGTATGATGGAATTCGACCAAATACAACTCTTCCCGGGCAAAAAGGTTCTAGAATAGTTTGTCTGGCCAATCTTCTCCCAGTGAAGGATCACGCAACTCTCCTGCGCGCTATGGCCCAGGTCATTCAGTTGAACCCGAAAGCTCATTTGGTTCTGATCGGCTCTACTGACGATAAAGATTGTCTCAGCTCCATTGAGAAGGAAATTGCAATCGCCGGATTGACTCCATATGTTTCGATACTTGGATATCGAAGGGATGTGTTGAGCATACTCAGAACATGTGATATTGGTGTCCTCAGTTCAAAGGCGGAAGGTTTTCCGATGGCGCTTCTTGAGTATGGTATCGCTGGACTTTCAACCGTGGCCACCAAGGTAGGGCAATGTCCGGAGGTTCTCGATTATGGGCGGGCGGGTATTCTAGTGCCACCAGGTTCGCCAGCTCAGTTGGCTCAGGCATTGATGGAACTGTTGCGATCACCTGAGAGGCGACATAACCTGGGAAAACAATTAAATTTTCATGTTCAAGAAACGTATAACCAACAACGTATTCTTGGAAAGTTCTGCCAATTTTACAGAATGATATTGAGCGGCTCAGAAAATGCCGTTTCTTCTCCCGAAAGTCGTTAATGCTATTCCGGGTTTTTATAAAAGGAATGTGATCAAATCTTTCCCTATTACGCTCTTTCACTCCGCCTAATGTCCCTTTATTTTTGCATTATTCCGGTTTAGAAACCTTTCGCAAAACATCTGCCCGCCCCAGTTATCGCCCAATTTCGTATCGCGGGACCCATTGCCAAACCCAAAGTCGACTGTTCCGCACAGTTCTGACAATCCCATTAGTTGGATGAAATGCAGTATAGGCGGTGAACTTTTCACAGATTAGTTGTCATTTTCTCCTGCTCAGATCTCGTCCCAAGTGCCTACTAGGCATTATTTTCCGTAGGGGAATTCGGCGGGCTTTTCATTCAGGTGAAGGCTATCCCCTACAACCATTACCCGTGAAAAATTGGATAAAAAGTTGGTTAAAATATTTTTTTTGTATATTTACAAAGGATATTAACATTTTATTCCGAAAGGAAATTTTTTAGGAATACATATTGCTGACTCCTGATTCGGTTCTGTTATGTGGCTAGCAATGTCTGGATCGGTATTCTTGCCATTATTCAGTGGCAAGCCAATCGGTCTCTTTTTTTGTTCAGGAGGGCAGAAATGAGTACTTTATGCAATCGATGGTTTATGAAGCTTTGCCTTGTTGGTGTTTTGGTCATGAGTGGCCATATAGGCGAAGCCATGGCGACAGATTATTATGTGGCTGCAAGCAATGGAAATGATGGGAACCGTGGCACACTGCAGGAACCCTTTCGAACTTTGGAAAGAGGAGTCAGCGTTTTAATCCCAGGCGATAAATTGTTTGTGCGAGGTGGGACGTATCTAGGGACCCATCAGCTTGCAAATATTCCAAGTGGCAATTCTTGGGACCAACCCATTTCGATTAAAAGATATGCAAATGAAAAGGTTGTGATTACGGCGGAGATTTTCCATTCTGTCATGTATTTTATCAATGGGAACCACCACATTATCGTTGACGGGATCGTTTTTGATGCCAAGGGTGGCTCGAGTGGAATTCAATTTGGATCTCAAAGTCACCATATACGAATTCTCAATAGTGAAATCATGAATTCTACTCAACAGGGAATTCTTGCGACACAGCCATCCCATGATCTAGAGTTTATTGGTTTAAAAATCCACAATAATGGAACACACCCAGGCCAAGATCATGGGATTTACCTCGCAGGTTCAAACCATCTTATAGAAGGTTGTGATATCTATAGTAATGCTGCGATGGGAATACAGATATACAGCGATAGTTATCCGGCCGAAAATATTGTTGTGAGAAACAATAAAGTCTACAACAATGGTATTTTAGGTACAACGGGAGATGGAATTGGAATTTATAGGGGAAAGGATCATGTAATTTACAATAATCTTGTTTGGGGAAATACTATGGGCATAGTGGTATGGGGTGGAGTATCAAATGCCAAAGTTTTTAACAATACGGTGCATGCTAATTCCGTTTACGGAATATGGGTAGCAGTAAATAGTCAAAACGCCCTTATTAAGAACAATATAGCCAGTTTAAACGGGGGGAATGGGATAATAATTACTCAGGGGAGTGGAAATGCTCAAATTTTTAATAATCTGGTTGCAGCAACAAATTCAAGTACCGGATTGAAAAATTGGGAGGGGAGCGCAAACCTTAAAGGGAATTTGGCCGGATCAATTAATGACATAAAATATGCTAATCACCAAAATCGCGATTTCCACATTCAATCAGGAAGTCTTGCGATTGCCGCGGGTGTGGTTCTTTCCGAAGTCAAATATGATCATGCTTACTCTTCAAGGAACCAAGGTTCTGCATATGATATTGGTGCTTATTCTTTCAATGGGGCACCGCCGCCGGCCAATTCCACCCCGCCACCGTCCACTAGTACCCCGCCACCGCCCACTAGTACCCCGCCACCGTCCTCACCTCCCACCTCCTCCTCCCTCAGTATTTCGAACTTGACGGTTGCCAGTGGGCAAACCTATGTAGTGGCCGCCTCCGGTCTCCAAGCCGGGGGTACGGTATATCGTGACCGTACCTATACTTTTAAAACGGTGCCCTCCATTGTGCAGGGAGCCAGATATATCCAAACGGCCAATAATGATAAAACGGCGACCAGTGCCACCTTTCTCCGGTTTACGGTCAATCAACCGGTCTCGGTGTATGTCGCCCATGGCGATCGTATTACACCGAAACCTTCGTGGCTGAGCGCCTTTACGGATACCGGGACCAATCTGGTGACCTCGGATGCGACCTTCAGTCTATTTGTGCGGACCTTTCCTGCCGGGACGATTACCCTCGGGGGTAATGTCAGCAGTGCCAATGCCGGAAATAGTTTGAGCATGTATTCCGTCATCGTCAAACCTCAGAGCGGGACAGGTACTACGCCACCACCACCTCCTCCTCCCTCCTCCTCCTTTAGTATTTCGAACCTGACGGCTGCTAGTGGGCAATCCTATGTGGTGTCCGCCTCCGGCCTCCAAGTCGGGGGCACGGTGTATCGGGACCGGACCTATACTTTTACGACGGTCCCCTCCATTGTGCAGGGAGCCAGATATATCCAAACGGCCAACAATGATAAAACGGCGACCAGTGCCACCTTTCTCCGGTTTACGGTCAATCAACCGGTATCAGTGTATGTTGCGCATGGCGATCGTATTACACCGAAACCCTCGTGGCTGAACGCCTTTACGGATACCGGCGTAAATCTGGTGACCTCGGATACAACCCTCAGCCTGTTTGTGCGGACCTTTCCTGCCGGGACGATTACCCTCGGGGGTAATGTCAGCAGTGCCAATGCCGGAAATAGTTTGAGCATGTATTCCGTCATCATTAAACAGTAGGAGGCGGCAGTACACTGTCTAAACTGATCTTACCTGAGGCCTCCTGTGCTCGTTAAACAGGAGTTTCCGGCAAGGCACCTCTCCCGTCGAGAGAGAGGTGCCTTGCCGGCATTCGGCCTAAAAAATATTTTGACTTAGACCTCGATTCTGGCGTGACCCTCGTCTGGTAAGCAATGGCAGCCCAGACCCATGTCCACATGATCTGGAGACTCCCTGGACCGCTTGGCCCTATTCCCAAAGCACACTTGCAGTGGGAGCTGAAATAGCTATTTCACGATGTGCAACTGACCAAATCCTTCTGTGGGGGCTGTTGCGATAGGTAGCCAGGCTCATAGTCAGCCTGACCTGTTCTCCCCAATCCATCAGGTGGGAAAAACTCAATCAGGTTAACCAGGTATTACGGCAGTAAGAATTCAAAGAGCCGATATGGAATCCCACCGTAGTGGGGTTTTCTTGTTTGATTATTGAGTTTTTTTGTTTCTTCTATGGTATTGTTTTGATTGTTGTGCTCAAATAAATTGTAAATCTCCACAGCTTCTCTCGGTATATATGATATGGCTCTGGGTTTGTCCATTGCTCACGTTGTTCAAAAAAGTTGAAAGACCAACTCGCATCTGAGAACCATCCGAAAAAATTCTGACAAACTAGAGTAACGAACATTTGATTAGGATTTTTCGGCCGGAAAATTTTGTCGACAAACATCCTTTCCCCTTGACTGAAGTCTGCATGGTCATCAAAGATTGACTGTTTCATGACATGAAACAATATGCTGCAGGCTTGGATTAAGTTTAGCCCAGCTTTCGATGAGGCCAATCTAGATGATGCTGGCTCAGAATCATACCCTCTTTAGACGCCCCTTATATTCCGAAGAAATAGTTGACATTAATCTATCCCAAGTTCAGTAATTAAAATTTTTATGAAAAACTTTTGGAAGTTATCCCCCATTCTTAAAGGAAGTTTAACTTGGGTGCCCCAATTGAATGCGTTACGGATACAACGTGCCTCCACGGGAGGCTCTACTTCTCCGCGATACTGTTATTCCGTTTGGCTCAGGCATTTAGTTTCACTTAGTAAGTTAGGTTTCAAAGTAAAAGGTTCCTGTATAGGTGAACTGGGACCTGGGGATAGTATAGGGACTGGATTAGCTGGCTTACTTTCTGGGGCGGTTCAATATGTAGGCCTGGATATTTTCCCCTTTTCAAAGAAGGCAAACCTAAATAGGATCTTTGATGATTTGGTGGAGCTGTACTCTCGGAGGGAATCAATTCCTGACCAAAGTGAATTTCCAGGCGTTTTGCCCCCATTGGATTCTTATCATTTTCCAGACCGACTGATTGACTGGGCAAACTTCAATGAAAAGGTTGAAAGGATTCGCGCTGAGCTAAGGAAGGATGAGCTTGGCGGTCAATATGTCATGTATCGAGCTCCTTGGATGTCATCAGGAGTAATCAGGGAATCGAGTCTTGATCTCATCCTTTCACAGGCAGTATTCGAACATATTGATCCTCTTAGGGAAACTTACAAGGCAATGTATTTATGGCTTAAACCTGGGGGGGTTGCAAGTAATATAATCGATTTTGGTTCTCATGGGCTGGCCCCATTCTGGAATGGCCATTTGGCGTATTCTGATTGGGAATGGAGATTGGTTAAGGGGAAACGGGAATTTCTTTTGAATCGAGAACCATTGAGTGTTCATCTGGCTTATGCGAAGGAAGCTGGATTTGAGGTGTTACACGTTCAGCGCTACCATGATGAATCTGGACTAAAGGTCAGTGACTTTGCGCCTCGGTTTCAAAACTTCGATGCAGAGGATTCAAAAACTCGTAGTGCCTTAGTTGTGTTGCAAAAAGCTTTCTAACAAATTATATTTATGGTCACGTCAGACTGGTTTCCGCTTAAGAGTTAGCTACGGCCAGTTTGTAACAAGTCTGTTATTCCTAGATTGAGGAAAAACCTTACCTAGCTTTGGTCAAAATTTCGAGGCACTACACTGTCCTTGTTGAAGGGGTTTTTGGGAATAGAGTGATGAAGAAAGGCTGGAGAAAAGATTGGAGTGAGGCATCCAGTTTGAGTCGGATTGCTAAGGAAATTCAGATCTGTGTTGCCCATCGAAACTCTTGGGATACAAAGTGTTGATCTATTTGAAAAGCTCTTAACTTTCCGGCGAATCATATATGGGGCAGTCAGTGAGATACGGGGGACCGAATAATATGAGGTTGAGCAGAAAGATAAGTGTCTTGCCGGACTTGATATCTTGGAAAATGCAATGATTCTGGTCAAGTGACTATCCGATTATGGAAATTCGCCTTCCTTCTGCACTCTTCTGGTGAATGCAGACAATCCGCTTTCACCTCTTCTGTGTTTCCTTCGGTATCTGAGTTAACTCATTGAATCTGAGCAGATGTCCCATCATCATAATGAAGGCAATTACCACCATAGGTTTCTTACAACTAGGCGTAGCCAGTTTCGGAAAACCGGAGTGCGCGTTCTTGGTCATTAAGAGGATCGAAGATCAATCGGTTGACGGCTAGTCTGGAGTTTCCTCCCTTGCTATGCTTTTGCCAGAGGTAACCTGTTGGGTTGCTTCTATGTCTTAGCATCCTATGTTTTTTATAGAAAATCTAAACCATTTATAATTCCTCAAAAATAGGAATTGTTGAGTTTGAGGAGTATGTCATACAATTTAATCTAACGGGTAGATCCCCAGAAGTTCGTAACTAAAGTTTTGATACATTCTGTCGAACCTTCACAAGGGAGAAGAGGAATGATCACTAACTTTGGAATCTGGAGGAGAGAAATGAAGCATTGGAATACTGATCACAGAGGCATGAAGGTTTTTCTCTTCTATGCTTTGGTTTTAACTGGGATTTTTGGCCTTGGAGGAATAAAAGAAGCTATTGCCAAAGAATATTTTGTGGCGGCTGGCAATGGAAACGATGGAAATAAGGGTACTCAAGAGGCGCCATATCTTACGCTCGAGAAGGGAGTGAGTGTTCTTCTCCCGGGCGACACTCTCTATGTGAGAGGCGGTATATACCAGAGAAGCAAGGATTTGTGGGAACCGCCGAATGGGCTTTCCTGGGAAAACCCAGTTGCCATTAAGGTATATCAGAAAGAAAAAGTAATCATTACCCCAAAGCCAGGGAAAACCGTATTTGAATTTAAAAATAATAGTCAGTTTATCATTATGGATGGATTCGTTGTTGATGGGACTAATGGCCATGATGGCATCCGATTGGGTAAGGACAGCCATCATATTCGCATTACACATAGTGAAATAAAAAATGCGCCTCATCAAGGCATTCAAGTGAGTAATGGGACTTTTCATGAATTACTTGAATTGAGCATTCATCACAATGGGATAACATCAAATACTCCCGGCCAGTCTCATGGTATTTATATGCCAGGCAATAATAATCTTATTGAAGGGTGTGATGTTTTTGAAAATGGCGCTTGGGGGATTCATATCTACGGTCTTAACAATTATACGAGTAATAATACTGTGAGAAATAATCGAGTTTTTAATAATAACAGGGCAAACGGGGGAGGCCCAGGGATAGGAGTTCATCATGGAACTAACAATTTAGTTTACAATAATCTTGTTTGGGGGAATAAGGACGGAATAATTGTCGATTACGGGCCGTCTAATTCAAAGATTTATAACAATACAATTTATATGAATGATGGCTATGAGCTATGGCTGGGTGAGAGCAGTAGGGATTCAATTGTGAAGAATAATATTCTTTTCAAAACGAACCAAAATGCAGCCTTGATGATTGTGAAGGGGAGTGGGGCATCTACTATTCAAAATAATCTTATTATTGCGCCAAACCCTATTGCCAATTCGGAGACTAAGGTCATTTTTAGTGGAAATTTAGTTGGGAATAATTACAAGCATGGATTTGTAAATCCCAGTAACCACGACTTCCATCTCACTACAGAAAGTTCTGCCATAAGGAAAGGTCTTGTGACTGCTGAAGTCAAAACTGATTTTGACGGGATACCAAGAAGCCTCCCCGTTGATATTGGGGCTTATAGCTTTGGTTCATCATTAGCGCCACCGACTAATCTTTCAATAATTTCAAATAAATAGCTTAGTCACTATACCGCTCCCTGTTTTTACCTCCAGTCTTAGAACTGTGGATCTTGTGGCTGTAGAGGAGAGTGACGTCTCCCCCAAAAAGGACAGCACTTCAAAACCAAAGTAAGTTGAGGGCTTCAGTGGTTCAACCCGACTAAGAGGGACCACTGAAGCGCTCAAAATTCTCGGAGGAACAGATCATCTATGCCCTTCGCCAAAATGAAGCCAGCACACCGGTAAGCGATGTCTGTGGGCACCTGGGCGTGGCGGAGGCCCAGTTCTATGTGTGGAAGAATAGTACTGCTTACCTCGAAAGCTGGGGCAGCTGAGCGCTGGAGTATGGATTTCCTTCGTGATACTCTCGCGGATGGACGTCCATCTGGGATTCTCATGGTGGTCGATAACTGGAGTCGGTAAATTCCTGTTCTCGAGGTAGGTTTTCGGATGTGGGCCGAGACGGTTGGCCAATCGCCTTATCGTGCATTGGGTGAAGAAAAACGACCGTGCTCCCTCACCGTCGTTCACGGCACGGAATTCCAAACGCGGGAACTGGAAGATTCGGCATATCGTTCTGGGGGACCAGCTCGACCTTATTCTACCCAGCAAAAATTTTGAAAACGCTCTTATTTAATCATTTTATGAACGCTTGCGAGGAGAGTGCTCCACCTCAATCAGTTTCTGTCCTTCAAATTCAGTCCAATCTAAGTCGAAAGGTGGCGGCAAGATTATAATCAGCGCCACCCCCCATGGCTCACTTTGGCACCCCGAATGAGTTTCTTGGACAACGTCAGGGGATTGAGATGGCTGAAGAAGCAGTCTGCTCATGGGTTAGAACTGTCTCGGAAGGTGGCCAACTTCATATTGCGGACAACTATACTTAATAATTGTCACGGGGGAGACGTCAAATCTCGCCAAGACCGGGTGGCCTGGCACGAAAGAATTTCATTATATGATGCCTTACATTCTGGGCAAATCCGTGTATTCAAAAAAGATGATTCTCTAAAAGAATAATAAAAATGTAATGTGTATAAATGAACCAAAAAAATTACGTGTTCTTGCTGTAACAAACCTATATCCTTCTCAAAAAAATCCGGCTTCTGGTACTTTTGTGGAGCAACAAATTAAAGGGTTGAGACAGATTGGTGTTGAAGTTGACGTCCTCCTCGTGAATCGTGACGAGGGAGGTATGAAGGAATACTTGGGTCTGAGAAATCGGCTTAGTAATAGTTGTGAAAAATTTGGCCCCGATATCGTTCATGCCATGTATGGGGGGGTCATGGCCGAGGTGACGACTCGTGTCGTTCGGGATAGGCCTACAGTTGTTTCATTTTGTGGTTCTGATCTACTTGGAGAACTTTTGTCTGGGTCTTTGAGGAAGATAGTTTCTGGGGTCGGGGTATGGGCTTCTTGGAGGGCTGCAAGACGGGCCACTGGGGTCGTAGTCAAATCCAGGAATCTCTTGGAATCCTTACCCAAAAATATGAATCTATCCAAGGTTAGATTAATTCCTAATGGCATCGATCTTGCGCGCTTTAGGCCCATTGATCAAGAAACATGCCGAAAGCAGCTTGGCTGGAATAACAAACATTTTCATGTGCTCTTTCCGACTAACCTAGGGGATCCTCGTAAGCGGTTCAGTTTGGCAAAATCTGCTGTGGAGACTCTAAATAAATCATCAAGAAATGTTGCCGAAATACATCAACTTCGCGGCGTGTCCCATGACATGGTTCCCATATGGCTCAATGCCAGTGATGTTGTGCTTCTTACTTCCCTGCATGAAGGATCTCCCAACATTATCAAGGAGGCGCTCGCTTGCAATATACCTGTTGTTTCGGTGGATGTAGGCGATGTCAAAGAGCGTATTCACAAAATAGAAGGGTGTTATATTGCTTTGCCAGATCCTGGTGCCCTGGCGGAGAAACTGCATTGGGTTCAAGTTGGCAAGCAAAGAGTATCAGCACGAAGTAGCATGCAGGACCTTTCCCTGGAGAATGTTGCTACTCGTCTAAGGAATCTTTACGAAGAGCTATTATAAGATCATTGAAATAGAAGCCTTATATTATTATGCAGTATTTTGGAATGAATGTATTGTGCATTTAATCATACTAACCCAATACTTCCCACCTGAAATTGGAGCACCACAGGCGCGACTTTCAGAGTTATGTCGTCATTTTGTCCAGCACGGTCATTCTGTCACGGTGTTGACAGGCATGCCTAATTATCCCCAAGGAAAAATTCTCGACGGATACGGTGGAGTTATTCGACGCGAAACTTCTGGGGGGATAGATATTATTCGGACTTTCATTTATCCGACACAAAAAGCTAACTTTATCTATAGATTAACAAACTATTTTTCATTTGCCCTGTCGTCAGCTTTCTTGGGTTCTTTTGTTCTTCCCCAAGCTGATTATTTGTTTGTCGAAAGCCCCCCACTTTTTTTAGGGTTGTCCGGATTTTGGTTAAGCAGGTTGAAGCGGACGCGAATGATTTTTAATGTTTCAGACCTCTGGCCTGAATCGGCAGTGGAGTTAGGAGTTTTGGATAAGAATAGTTTTGCCTATCAATTAAGCGCACGACTGGAAAAGTTTTGCTATCAGCAAGCATGGCTGATAACGGGCCAATCCAAGAGTATCATGGGGGACATTCGGACCCGCTTTCCTGATCGTCCCACTTTTCATCTTTCCAATGGGGTCGATACCAAAGTGTTTCATCCTGACAGAAAGACCCAAGAAGCCTCGGAAATAATAGGGCAGGGGAAAAACTGTATAGTGTTATATGCCGGGTTACATGGCCTGGCTCAAGGCTTGGAACAAGCACTGGCTGCGGCAGAACTGCTTCGGAAAGAGGACGATTTGAAGTTTGTACTTATTGGCAGCGGCCCCACGAAAAACTCCTTGGTTGAGCAGGCCAGGCAGGATAATTTAACTAACGTATGTTTTATGGAATCCCGGCCAGCTCGGGAGATTCCCGCGTTGGTTGCCGCCGCTGATATTGTATTAGTTCCACTAAAGATGTACATCACTGGAGCGGTCCCCTCCAAGTTATACGAAGCTATGGCTAGCGGACGTCCAGTGATATTGGTTGCGGGTGGAGAAGCAGCCGAAATAGTGCGCGACCATCAAACCGGAATGGTGGTAGAGCCGGGTGATGTCGCCAGCCTGGTACAGGCCATCCGGACTCTGTTTACCCAGCCCGACCTTCGTAAGACCCTAGGAGAGAATGGCCGTCGAGTGGCTGAACAATATTTCGATCGGACCACCATTGCCGGGCGCTTCATTGACCATTTGGAAACTTGCTTATGATGAAGACTTGTACCGTGGTAGGGCCCGTTCCAATTTTATGAAAATGGCCCCGGTTATTCTCGAACTCAATCGGCGTGGGTTGCGGCAGTTTTGTGTGCATACGGGGCAACATTAAGATGCGCAAATGTCGACGATGTTTTTTGATGAATTGGGTATGCCCAAACCGGATGCTTTTTTGGGAGTAGGATCTTGTTCGCATGCAGAACAGACAGCCCCTATTATGGTATCTTTGGAGAAATTCTGCCTGGAGCAGAATCCCACTCTGGTTGTCGTTGCTGGTGATGTTAATTCGACACTTGCCTGTGCGCTCGTTGCCGCCAAACTACGCATTCCAGTTGCACATGTGGAATCGGGCTTGCGCTAGTTTGACTGTTCCATGCCCGAGGAAATTAATAGGATCGTGACCGATCACCTTTCATCCATACTTTTTACGACGGAACCAAGTGGAAACGTTAACTTACTCAAGGAAGGGATTTTCCTCAAGTCAGATTCACTTTGCTGGAAATACAATGATTGATAGTCTGATGGCCCATCTTGATAAGCCCCTGGCTGGGAAACCCTGGCAGCGATTTCATCTGGAACCCGATTCCTATGGTTTAGTTACCTTGCATCGGCCTGCCAATGTCGATGACCTTCCCACTCTTACCGAGATTGGCTTGGCCCTGCAGAAAGTTTCTTCCGATCTGCTCTTGTGTTTCCTGTGCACCCCCGGACTCGTGACAGACTTAAGCAAGCCTTACCTGATTGGCCTGCTATTACAATCATCGAACCATTGGGTTATTTGGATTTTTTGGCCTTAATGGCCAAGGCCCGGTTAGTTCTTTCTGCTTCAGGCGGAATCCAGGAAGAAACCAGATTTTGGGAGTGCCTTGTGTCACGAACGCCCCAATACCGAGCGTTCTATTACCATAGAGTCGGGAACTAATCGGCTGGCAGGAGTTACCAGGGAAGGTATTATCGGGGCTGCCAGAGATGCTCTCTCTCAAAAATCTTTACACGCCATATCACCAACGCTTTGGGATGGAAGGGCGGCCGGTCGGATTGTTGATGTGTTAGAAAAAGAACTGGGAGGATAGCTAGCCGACCAGTTTTGGCAAGTTTTGCATTCTAAAAAAGGATAATTCCTAAACTTAATGCGAAGCGACAGAAAGATATTTGTTTTCTCTAATTCAGACCAGTCATTCGTGGCGTCGGTGGGCTTGCTGATTTCTTAACTTGTTTTCTGTAGAATTTCCTCTTTTTGTGATATTCTGGCGGATTGAAAGCGGCGCTTCTCTATACGGGATTGGAAATGGCATAGTTTTACTTTCTACTTTGTACCCTGACATTTAGTGAGAACCTCTAGGCCATTGAATCGCTCTCGACAAACTTCTATCACCCTGCGTTTTGCAATTGTTATTTCTGAAGCACATTAAAATGTAAAATAGACGGGGTGGTGCGGTGAGCAAGACTATTTAATTTTGCCTGGACAATGTCGTGATAAACTTCCTAACGAACACATGCAAATCTCGATCTCTCCTCAATCATTAGATGTCCGTAAGAAGTTCATTTTTAGGGGCAGTCCCGAACTTGGGATTTAGGTGGTGCTATGGATGATCCATTCCCTGCGTCCGAAAAAGTTGAAGAAGCTCGGATTCAAGCCGTTTATGCCAAGCGGACAGAGAATACTTTTTATTCGTGGTTTAATCCAAGCTATGTTTTCATGGTGCAGGAACAAGAACGGCGAATGCTGGTTGCTCTGGAGCAACATGGGTTTGCCTGTTTAGAAAACATAAAAATTCTTGAAATTGGCTGTGGAAGAGGATATTGGCTTAGAGAGTTTATCAAATGGGGCGCCAAGCCCCAAAATATTACAGGGATAGATCTTCTTTCAGATCGCGTAGAAGTAGCCAGGAGGCTCTGCCCTGAAGGAGTAGAAATTGAATGTGGGAGTGCGGGGAAGCTTGGTTTTAGGAACGGGTCGTTTGACCTCGTTCTCCAGTCTACGGTTTTTTCCTCCGTACTCGATCCCTCTTTGAGACAACAAATTGCCCTGGAAATGCTCCGCGTTTTAAACGAAAATGGTGCTATTCTTTGGTATGACTTTCATGTGAATAATCCCAGAAATCCTGATGTTCAGGGTATAAACAAACGGAAAATCAAGCAGTTGTTTTCGGGCTGTCGGATTGAACTTCGACGCATCACTCTGGCTCCCCCTCTTGCTCGGTTGCTTGCGCCCTATTCCTTGTTGGCTTGTTACCTTCTCGAACGCTTTAAAGTATTCAATACTCATTATATCGGAGTTATTCGTAAGGTATAGGCATGCCTGTAATGAAAGATGCTGTGGATGGGGACGAGTTTCATCAATAATAGTGCTGAAGGCAACCAGTAGAAACCCATCTCTCTTCACTTTTAGAGCAATTGATTTAAAACTTTGCCCTATTTTCTTATTCATCGATCGAGGTAGGACAGCATGAACCAATTTTTACCCTTTCATGTTCCTGATATTGGGGAGGAAGAAATTCAGTCGGTGGTCGAGACTCTTGGTTCAGGGTGGTTAACCACAGGTTCAAAGACCAAGCAGTTTGAGGCGGAGTTTGCGCAGCGGGTAGAGGCTCGACATGCTGTGGCCCTGAATTCCTGTACGGCTGCTTTGCATCTTGCCCTCGAAGCCGTTGGCGTGACCGAAGGCGACGAGGTCATTGTGCCCACCATGACCTTTGCCGCCACCGCAGAGGTGGTGCATTACCTCAAAGCGAAACCCGTGTTGGTGGACTGCCAGGCTGATACCTTAAATGTTGATGTAGGCCAGATTGAAAAAGCGATCTCGCCGAGAACAAAAGCGATCATACCTGTTCATTATGCCGGTCAGCCCTGTGAAATGGATCGCATTCTGGAGATTGCCAGAGTTCATCATCTGAAGGTTATTGAGGATGCTGCCCACGCTCTTCCGACCCGTTATCGTGGAAGGATGGTCGGGTCGTTGGGAGATATTACGTGCTTTTCTTTTTATTCAACCAAGACGATCACGACTGGTGAAGGGGGGATGGCCACGACCGAAAATGCCGAATGGGCAGATCGCATGCGAATTTTAAGTCTGCACGGCATCTCGCGGGATGCCGTGAATCGATATACCCCTGAGGGCACCTGGTATTACGAGATTTGCTATCCTGGGTATAAGTATAATCTGACGGATATCGCGGCAGCACTAGGAATTCCCCAGCTACACAAATGCGACCGCTTTGGAACGATCCGCCAGCGTTACGCCACCCTCTATAATGAAGGTTTTAAGGATATTCCAGAAATTACGGTACCCCATGTGGCCGAAGATGTGGAGCATGCCTGGCATCTCTATGTCATTCAGTTGGACCTGGGACGGTTGCGGGTCGGACGGAACGAAATGATCGATCTTCTGAAGAAACAGGGCATCGGAACCAGTGTGCATTTTATCCCCTTGCATCTTCACCCCTATTATAGGGATAATTACGGGTATCTCCCCAATGATTTCCCTGTGGCTAGTTCCGTATTTGAACGCATTATATCTCTCCCCATTTACCCTAAAATGACAGAAGTCGATGTCAAAAACGTCATTGAGGTGGTCGCAACGCTTATCAAAGCGCACAGGCGATAAGTGTTCGAGACATTGAGACTCAGATTCTTGAAGCTTTCTAGTGGATACATGATATGTTCCCCCCCTCCTTATGGTGGTAGCTCTCCTTTTCCATCTAATTGGAAAATGACAGAGATCACAATTCACATTCCAGCGAAGTGGTTGCAATGTTCATTCAGGAGTATCGGTGATGACTAAGCGTGTTGTTGACACTCTTGGTGCGTTTTTAGGGTTAGTGGTGTGTACCCCCCTCTTTGTCGTGCTCGCCCTCCTTATTAAAATGGATTCCCGAGGGCCTGTCTTATTTCGACAGGTGCGCGTGGGTCGTGGGTTTCGGCCATTTTGTCTGTACAAGTTTCGTACGATGGCATCGGACGCCTCAAAAAAGGGAGGGGAGCTAACCATAGGCGAAGATCCTCGTGTGACCCGTATCGGACGATTTTTGCGCCAGTTGAAACTTGACGAGCTGCCGCAACTGTTCAATGTATTAATAGGGGACATGAGTCTGGTCGGCCCACGTCCTGAGGTGGCCTACTACGTCGAAAAGTTCAAAGAGGACTATCACGATGTTTTGACGGTCCGGCCTGGTTTAACGGATCTGGCTTCTCTGAAGTACATTGATGAACAAAGTATGCTCGGAAAGGTCGAGAAACCCGAAGATGAGTATACGAATACGATCCTGCCGGAAAAAATCCGATTAGCAAAATTGTATATCGAGCATGCCTCTTTAGCTTTTGACCTTGCCGTCATTGCCCAGACGTTATTGCAACTGCTGGGCTTGCGGAGCGTCATTCTAAAGGTCACCGATCGTGACAATCATGATGAGGTGGCTTTCCTTGAAGGATCTGTAATATTCCAGTTTATTACCAAATATCGGCGACCCATTATTATTACGTTGGATCTGGCACTGATTGTTTTAGCCTATTATCTGGCGTTCTGGTTGAGGTTTGACGGCCACCTTCCTCCAGACGCCACGCAACTTTTGCTCAAGACTTTGCCAGGGCTGCTTGTGATTCGTGGGATTGCCTTTATGATCTTTCGCCTCAATGAAGGGCTGTGGCGGTATATTAGCATATGGGATTTAAAGAAAATTATGGGTGGAGTATTGGCTGGAACCATAGTGTTCTATGGCCTCGTCAATTGGGGGCTCGGTCTCGCCGGCTATCCCCGGTCCATCTTTATCATCGATAGTATCCTGTTGATCGGGTTTCTTTGTGGGATCCGGCTTGCGGTCCGAATCTTTCGGGAGCGGAAAGTCTTAAGAAAGACGAAACGAGTCCTCATTATTGGAGCTGGCGATGCGGGGGAAAACATCGTTCGGGAGATGCAATCACATTCCACTTCCTCCTATACGCCCATTGGATTTGTGGACGATGATGTCTCCAAAGTGAGCAAACGCATCCATGGCATCAAAGTCCTGGGAACACGCCAGGATCTGTCACGTATTCTTCACACGCACAAACCTGAGGAAGTGTTAGTAGCCCTGCCTGGGACAAACTCAGCCGTTCTTCGAGATATTACCGCACTGCTGGCCCCCTTTAACGTGCGCATCAAAACCCTCCCGAACTTGGGCGATATCCTGGAAGGCAAAGTCACAATCAGTCAAATCCGGGATCTCGCAATTGAAGACCTGCTTCAGCGTCCCCCCGTGGGGTTGGATCCACAGCCAGTGCGCAATTTAATTGATGGGAAGCGGGTTTTGGTGACCGGGGCTGGCGGATCTATTGGTTCGGAACTCTGCCGCCAAATTGTCGCGCTTGCTCCCAAGTCCCTCATCCTATACGAACGGCACGAGAATAGCTTATATGCGATCTCGGGGGAGCTGGGCGATCAGGGTAATTCCGGTGTGGTTCATGAAGTGCTGGGAGATATAACGGATGTTCCCCGTCTCCACGAGATATTTAAGACGTACCGTCCGGAGATAATTTTCCATGCGGCGGCTCACAAGCATGTTCCGTTAATGGAGGTGAACCCGGGGGAGGCGTTCAAGAATAATATCCTGGGGACCCGTTTAGTGGCCGAAGCGGCCGCTCACTTCGGTGCCGAGCATTTTGTGTTGATTTCGACAGATAAGGCTGTGAATCCTTCCAGTGTTATGGGAGCGACCAAGCGGGTAGCGGAATTGGTTGTCCAGGCCATGGCGAGTCAGAGTCAGACTCGATTTCTGACCGTTCGCTTTGGCAATGTCTTGGGAAGTAATGGCAGTGTTGTCCCCCGCTTCCAAAAACAGATTAAGGCCGGCGGACCAGTCACGGTCACGCATCCGGAGGTGCGCCGTTACTTTATGCTGATTCCAGAAGCAGTGATCTTAGTTTTGCAGGCTGCAGCCCTTGGCGAGCAAGGGGCGATTTATGTCCTGGAAATGGGTGGACAAATTAAACTGGTGGATCTCGCGCGTAACCTCATTCGACTCTCTGGTCATGTGCCGGAGAAAAATATTCCTATCCAGTTTATCGGTCTTCGCCCCGGGGAAAAACTCGAAGAAGAATTGGTTGGAGAATGTGAGCAAGCTATGCCTTCATCAATTGATAAAATCCTCCGGATTCAATCGGGACAATCTCTTGATCCGGCATTCCTGAGCAATATTCTGAGCAAGCTGGAGGATGTGCAGATATTGGGTCATTCTCCCTCCGTGATTGAGCTTCTTCAGCAGTTGGTGCCGACCTTCCATCGTCCTGAAATTTTGGAAATGGCAGCGATGAGTGAGGAATATCAAATTCATTGATGAGGGGGCCAGCTAGATCCTGAAAGTCTACAAGATGGTGGATAACGGCATGTAAGTCCGATTCTGCTTGAAAACTGAAAAAGGGGCTAAAGTTAGGGTTAATCTAAATTTACAGACTAATACTTCCGAGAGGGGACTGAGGTTCAATTCTTATTGGCCTTGATAGAAATTCGTTTTATGAGGTAACATTTATGGTTCGGATGAATAAATCTATGGATAAATGTACCTAAGCTAACAAGGGTACATCGAGGGTTCACCGTTATTCATGTGAGATGCATAAGCATATGAAAAATATTATATTTTTGATGATGCGAGAAATTCTTATTTTAACTATTCCTCTATCAGGATGTTTTCTGGTGCATTTAAGTGAACGTGAGAGTATCTACAGAGGATTTGTTACCAATGAAGGAATATAAGAGGATGAGAATTTTAATTGTTTTGGCGACATTTATTCTTCTGTGTGGGTGTAATTCAGGATGGAAGGGAATGAAAACCGTTGATGCTTCAAGTTTGGAACCCAATGGTTACCCTGCTCTTTCTGGAAAAAATTCTAATGTTGAACGTCCATCTAAGGTTCATGGGAAAGAGCCTGAGCAAATTAGCATTGATGATCCGCGTTATATCATCCAACCAGGCGACCAATTAAGCGTAAAATTCTTTTTTAATCCGGAGTTAAACGAAGAAGATTTAGTTGTGCGGCCTGATGGACATATTTCCCTGCAATTGGTTCATGAGGTTAAGGCCGCAGATCTCACCCCAGCGCAACTCAAAGGCGTTTTGGAGAAAAAATATGCTGGGCAACTAAAAAATCCAGAGATTGCCGTCATTGTTCGTTCGATTCGGGAGCCTTATAGAATCTATGTCGATGGAGAAGTCAAGACACCGGGGGAATATGAAATGGTCGGGTCCCTAAGCGTATTGCAAGCAATTGCGCGCGCCGGGGGCATGAAGGAAGACACGGCGAAGAAAAGCGACGTAAAAGTCATACGAGAGGATCAAGATGGTCAGAGGTTTGTCATTAATGTGGATTTAGATGGGGCCCTCAATGGAGGTGATCTGAGCCAGGATATTCGACTGCTTCCGTCTGATATGGTCTATGTGCCCAGGTCATTTTGGTAAGTCAATATACTTGCAAGTGTAAGAGTGTAAGAATGCTAGCTGCTTTTCCAGGCTCAGCCCTTTTCTATAATTAATAATGAGTTTATAGCATTTAAAGAGATTTGCTTTGAAAAGGGATGAAAGGAATACCGTGAATATTATAAAGACTCAATTAGCTTTTCGACCTTTCTACAGACATAGTCTAATTTTGACAATCTCATTGTCTGTTTTACTTGTAATCATCGTGTTTGGGGGTACCCTGGCTTTCCAGGGTTCCTCTTATGCGAACCCTGGACCAGTGAACGGAACTGCTTCGAGTCCGGCAGATGTTGAAAATTCCGACAATCAGGTGTTTTCGATTATGAAGCAACAACTTCGTTCTTACCAGCAAAGCCTGGAAGAATCCGAGGGACGTCTTCAAGATTTTCAACGGAAGCATGGAATAATTTTAATTGAGACGCAAATGAATCATCTTCTTCAACAGCGTAAATCTTTGGACGACTCATTAAAACAGGCCGAAAATCAAGTAAAGGGCTTTCAAGAGAAGCTTGCCTGGATTCAGGATCAGATAAGCCAGATTCCTGAACAGATTCCTCTTTCAAGTTCGGCTTCAGAACAAGGGGTGGTTGGTGGGGCCAAGAATAATTTATTGAGCCTTCAATTAAAAGAACAGGAATTATTAAACAAATACACCGAGAATAACCCCCATATTCAATCCATTCGAAAAGAAATGGATTTGATTAATCAGTTCATAAAGGAACAGGAATCTCAAGTGGCACGTAGTGTCTCCACTGGTAAGAATCCGCTCTATCTTGAGATGGAAATGCAATTATTTCACACTCAAGCCGACCTCGTTTCGGCTGAAGCCCAAAGTGGGGTGATCAAACAACAGATTGCTGAAGTGGACAAGGAACTGAATAGGTTGAGAAATTTGGGTCCGGAACTTGATGAACTTCGGCGCCAAGTCACAGCAGATGAGAAAAATTACATAAATTACCTCACCAAAGTAGGTAAAACCCCACCACAAGATTATCAAATTCAGGTCGGAGATCAGCTCGATATTAAATTCTTTTTTAATCCTGAACTCAATGAAACAGTTTTAGTCCGACCTGATGGACGGATTGCCTTGCAGTTGGTTGGTGAAATTACTGTTGTTGGACATACGGTAGAACAAATTCGAGCGATATTAATAAAAACGTATTCCGGGCAACTCAAAAATCCCGAAGTAGCCGTCCTTCTCCGCTCAACAAATGTGCCTGGAGAAGATTCAGGCACAACAGCAGCAGAAGGGAATTTCGTAGGGAAATAACATATGGAACCTGAAGTTTATGCAGCGGATGAGGGTTTGCCTTACCCCTTGGGAAGTTTACGAGATATCCTGACCGCTCTCTTTAAGCATAAAAATAAGGTAATCACTATTTTCCTGTTGGTTTTTGGGATTGTCGCGGGGTATGTCTTTACGTTGGTCCCTCTCTATGAGGCTAAAACGAGTTTGCTTTTGAAGGTTGGGAGGGAACATGTATTCCGTCCTGAAGTAGGGAAAGAAGGTCAATTTGTAAAATATAATGAGGAGGCTGCTCTTCAATCAGAAATGGAGATAATTTCTAGTAGAGACCTCATAAGACGGGTCGTGAGTACTTTGGGTGTTGAAAAAGTGTATCCGGAATTTTTAGATCCTTCATTGGAGATTCAAGACCCTTTAGAGAAGGGTGTTTCAACTTTTATGAAAAATCTGTTACCCACCCCGGTCAAGGGTTCGAGCGTGCTTGAAATATCATATTTAAATCCCCGACCCAAGGTAGCAGCCGAAGCACTCAATCTCCTTGTTGACTTATTGAAAGAGAAGCATCTTCAAGTGTTTAGCGATCCGAAGGCTTCGTTTTTAACGAAGCAATTACATACCTACCAGGAGAAATTGGAACAGGCGGAAGCAAATCTTCAGGCGTTTAAGCATAGGCATGATCTTTCTTCCCCTCTTGTCGAACAACAACGCCGGCTCCTGGATCAGCGGGCCACCCTGGATAGTGAATACAAAACAACTAAGAATAAGCTGCAAGGATTGGTAGGTAAAATCGCTTCCCTGGAAACTCAGATGAAAACTATTCTCGATAATATTTCTGTGTCAACGGTGGAAGAAGGGGGTAATCTGGAAAAGGCCAAGGCGGAATTGTTTGCTCTGAAACGGGAAGAACAAAAGCTCCTAGCAAAGTACACCGAAACTAGTTTTCCTGTTTTGAACCTTCGAAAAGAAATTGACCAGGTAGAACAGTTTATTCTTGCCGAACAGAAAAACGAGCGCGCTAATACCATAGCAAGTGGAAAGAAAGCGATGTACAGCGAGCTTGAAAAGGAGAGGCTGGGAGCTGTGTCTGAGTCAACGACCCTTCAGGCAAGCAGTCAGGTGATTGCTCTTCAGATCGAGGATCTTGACAAAAAAATCCAGAGGCTTGATGAATTAAATAAAGAACTGATTGTCCTTGAGCGGCAGAGAGCAGCAGATGAGCAAAATTACAATTTATATCTTACTCGAGTAGAAGAGGCGAATGTATCTGAGGAAATGGACCGGCTCAAAATGGCCAACATTAGTGTAATCCAACGCGCTGAGGTCCCCGGGGGGCCAGCGGGACGTTCCCCAATATTGCTTGTCACTTTGGGAGCTATTTTGGGGATAATGGCTGGAACTGGATTTGGACTTCTCCTAGAGTACTTCCAAGGGGCCTATACTCGCCCGGAACAAGCAGCTAACGATTTAAACCTCCCTCTCCTGGCTACTTTCGGGCAAAAGCTGTAAACAGAAATTTATCATTATGTATCTAGCGTTTTACGGTCTCAAAAAAGAACCATTTCATACTACTCCTGACCCAAATTTCCTTTATCTGAGCCCCAGCCATAAGGAAGCGATGGGGGCGATTATCTATGGAATTGAGAGAAGAAAAGGTTTTGTCGCCATTTATGGCGAAGTCGGCGTAGGAAAAACGACGATTATTCGTGCGTACCTTGAAAAGACGAGTGACCGAAAACAGAAAACAGTCTACATTCTTAATCCAGTTTTATCATTTCATGGGCTTCTGACCGATATATTTCGAAGCCTTGACCTTGTTCCATCTCATGATGATTCGGCCGAGATGGTCAATCAACTGCAGGAAGCATTGATTCAGGAATACCGGTCGGACAGCACGGTTGTGCTGGTCATTGACGAAGCTCAAAATATGCCGGTTAAAACCTTGGAGCAGTTACGGCTGCTCTCTAATTTGGAAACATCCACAGACAAGCTTATCCAAATAGTTTTAATCGGGCAGCCAGAATTAACAGCATTACTCAATCATCCTACCTTGAAGTCCTTGAACCAACGCATTGCCCTTCGTGCAACGATACAACCGCTGCAACCGAAAGAGAGCCAGGCCTATATTGAACATCGGGTTGCACTGTCTTCATCCACTGGAGCGCCTCTATTTACGCAAGGAGCCATGAAGCTGATTATTCGCGAGGCTCAGGGCATTCCACGTAGGATTAATATTCTTTGCGATAACGCCCTGATCACTGGATATGGCAGACAACAAAAACCGGTTTCTGTAAGCGAGGTCCGGGAAATCCTTGCTGACATGGATGGCTCTCGTTCAACTTATCTTGTGAAGTGGGCGGTCGGTGTTGCCGTGGTCATACTTTTGGCAATTGGGGCTTTTTTATTAAGCCCGATCTTCCTTCCTGGAAATGTTGGAGTATCCCAAATAGACCTGAGCGAACGTGACAGCCAGAATGCGAGGGCGACCTCCTCCGAAAAAATGACTCAGGAAAGCATAAATCAACTTGAAGAGCAGTCGATTCCTATGGCCTCTTCGGTCTCTCAAATAGAAGGTCCTATTTCTCGTGCGGAAAAAAGTGGGGTGGGTTCCGGCCAAACGAAAAAACCCGCCGAAAAGGTAATAGAAACCGCCAGGTCTGATGGTAGAATCAGGGCTCACACCGAAGTAGCTTCTAAGCCAAGCCAGGGTTCACCAATTACCAGGGCGGTCAAAGAGGGAGATAATTTGAGTCAAATTGCCAATGAAGCCTATGGGTCCTCGAGCCGGCAATATGTGGAATGGCTCCGTCGGCATAACCCACAAATTAGCGATCCCGACATCATTCTTCCAGGTCAAAAAATTGTGTTACCTGAGTACGTGAAAGAATAAGACAATATTATGAGTAAAATTTACGATGCTCTGCAGATTGCCTATGGAGAAAAGCTGGCTGCCGGCAATGAGTTAAAAAAGGAGCCAATAGAAGTTCCTTCTGTGTCGATCCCTTCTCCTTCTTTGTTGCAGGTTAGAAATACCACGTCTTTTCCAAGGCTTTATAATGAATCCGAATTGATGGTCATGGCACAAAATATTGCCGCACTGCTTCCAAGCCCCGATAAAAACGTCATTCAGTTCATCGGGTCAAGAAGGGGAGAAGGCACCTCCACCCTTGTCAGGGAATTTGCTCTGGTTTCCTCTCAGCACAGTAATAAGCCTGTTCTTCTTGTCGAAGCAGATCTTATGCAGCCTTGTCAGTATCAGGCATTCGGGATCGAGGCTAAATCTCCTCTGGATCATGTATTAAAAGATGGGAAAGCTCTTGATGGTGTCGTTTCTCAGGTTGAACAATCGAATCTTTTTCTAGCTACATTATCTTCTAAAGTTCAGTCAGCTCTCACAACACGCACTTTCTACAATCCCACTGATATGTGGAAAATTGTTCGTGAACAGTTTTCCCTCATACTCATAGATTCTTCTCCGGCCAATGTCACGGCAGATAGCCTGGCCCTTTGTGAGACCGTTGATGGGATTGTGCTGGTGGTCGAAGCCGAACAAACCCGTTCGGCTGTCGCAAAGAAAGTCAGAGATCAGATTCTTATGCAGGAAGGAAATCTTCTTGGCATGGTATTTACGAAAAGGCATTTATACATCCCAGAATCTCTTTATAAATTCATCTAGATTTTTCTTTTTTCTAATTCTGCTTTTTTTTCCTCAATCGTGTGATCACCTATAACTTCTTCCATTGTTTCATTTGAGAATCACATCTTCAGTAGGATCTGTCCAATTCGGACGTCTTCCCTTTCCAATATTTCAAAATTCTGTCATTGGTCTTGGAGTGCCTTCCCAACTATAAAATGATCATGTTGGAATAGGTGCACTTTCTTGAAATAGCCTAACCTATCTTTTAGGGGGCGGAAGACCGAAGCACATCACGCCGGAGGAAAATGTAACTTCCAAAGAGTAGGCTAACTAGAATCATAGTTGTCCGGGTGGAATGGAATCCTTCGATTACTTGGGTCGTCAACTCACTGAGGCAGCCGAGACCAAGATAGAGTAAGTAACCCCAGAATGCCCATAAGTTTTTTTTAATAAAACCATAGCCCAATACCCAATGGATAAAGGGGTGCTGGAATTTTACAAATTCTCCTGCCCATCCGCTGAATGTAGTTCCGAAAATCTTGAGTGCGTAGTGAGGGTAGCTGGCTATCCACACTAAATCCAAGGTGCCTGCCAGGACTAAAAGCATCCCAAACACTTGTATATCCCGTCCCTGGCTCAGGAAAGATCGGAACGGATGTTTCTGAACAATCATCTCCCAAAAAAGAGTCAAATCAAGGAATAGTGCTTACAAATAGGAATACACTTTTGTTCAGAAATGATTGGTTCTATGAGTCGCAATATTATTAAGAAACCATCTTAGATTCAGGAAGATTGTAAGGTGTTTTCTATATCGTTCACGATTTCTGACGACAGTGGCTTCTGTCGAGGATCATACCGGGCAATGACAGTTCCTTTCCGGTTAATAAGGAATTTTTGAAAATTCCATGTGATCTCACCTTTAAAATTTGTTTCTTCGGTGAGATAGCGATAGAGAGGGTGCTTCTGTCCTCCAATCACCGTGATTTTACTAAACAAGGGGAATTCCAAGGAATATTTTGTATAGCAAAATTCCGCGATTTCCTTGTTGTCTCCTGGTTCCTGTTTACCAAAGTCATTTGCGGGAAAGGCTAAAATCGTAAATCCCTGATCACGATATCGTTCATATAACGTTTGCAGTCCGGCATATTGCGGCGTATTCCCACAAAAGCTTGCCGTATTCACGATCATGATGACCTGTCCTTTGAACTCGTTGAGTGAGCGAGGTTTATTCTCAATATCTTCCATGATGAAGTCGTATATCTGTGATGCCGGCTTATTCTTTGTGATGTCAATTGTTGATGATGGTTGATTTGAAGGAAGTACTTGAGGCGGAGGTTCATTGGCAACGGCTTCCCCTATTGAGGTGGAATAGTCTTGGCCACATCCGCCAAAGGTTACCAGACCACACAAGCTGGCTAATAGTGCATAACGCGGAGCAAATGGATTGGAGTATGGCATGTTAGATCCTCCTCAATTGATCGACAATCAGTCCTTCTCTGACTCCAGTGTAATCCTCAATTTCAGGTCAAGGCAATTGGCCCGGATGAAAATGGCAGCAGTGTCGTCGTCTGTTCGGACTTTTTCCTAATAAACACGCACAGGGTTCGCGGGAAAGCCGAAGACATCGGTGCTTGAAATTATAATCGGAGATAGGTTTAAACAGAGATTTTTTCACGTTTTCAATAGCCATGAGCATTGTCGATCGAGTGGACTTTGTAATCGTGAGACTTGTCGGGACGGGGAAATACATTCGTCGGAGTCCGTTCAGCATTGTTAAATCGTCCATGATCGGCATTGGGAGAGCAAAAAATCCCCTCACCAGACTGCGTCTTTGGGATCTCACATCCATAAAAACCATTCGAATCAATGACCATTCGGAAACAAGTTTTTCCTAATCGGTCGAAAAAACGATTTTGAATTTTTTGGTCATCGAGCATTTGAGTCCGTTTCCCCCTGGCATGCCAATTTATTTCAGGAACCAATGCTTCTGTATGGTTTAGTATTTTCATTTTATCGGTTTAGTCCCTCCGGCGTGAAAGAAAAAGGATGAAACCTTAGACGATCGGCTGTGAAGAGAGGCTATGGAATAAGGTGGAGGCATGTAAAGTGAAGGAAGGCCTTATAGTCCTGTAAGAATTCGTGCAGATTTCAATTAATCTTTAGCCTGGGTGTGAATCTTCAAGCCAAGGAAAGATTTGCTCGAGGATCAGGTCTTTCTGGCCGATTCCACCAATGAATTGCTTGAATTCCCCATTCACAAAAAGGGCTAAGGTAGGAAGAGATTGAATCTCCAATTCGCCGGGAATGAGGAAATTCTCCTGAACGTTCATTGCGAGAATGAGAAGGCGTTTCCCACATTCTTTCTGGATGTGCTCCAATTCTTTGGTCAGAGCGCGGCAATGTCCACAGCCTGGTTGCCAAAATTCCACCAAAACCGGCACGGTCGACCTTTCGATAATTCCATCAAATTCCCGGTCTTCAACGTTTGCAATCATCTCTTTCAACTATGCTGATTCTTGAGCCTGACAGAATTGAAATCCTTACATCATGCGTCGCCCCTGCAATAGAGTGACGGTATAATGTTTTGTTGGAAACTGCCCCCGAATCGATACACGAACCTTCCACTACCCGGTGTTTTCAAATAATCAACCCGCAATCCCATTTTGCTTACTTGAACGGGGGCCCTTAACCTGCCGGACGGCTGCCGATACATAAAAGTCAGCTTCTCTGGTAATCATCTGACTGAACGAGTTGGGTTGCTTAAGATTTACCTACGAACCACTTGTTACTCCAACACAATACTGTGTTGTACGAAACTTTTTATTGTGCGATCGGTTGTAACGATAACAACTGTCCAGGGATATTTCGTGTCGCAAATCGCGTTCAGAATAGATTCTCTCCGGGAAGAAAAAATTTCATGAAGACCCCCATCAACAATTACCAGTTTCGGACGGGCGATCAGGGCCCGGGCCAATAAGATTTGAATCGTTTGACTTGGAGAAAAGTTTTTGCCGCCGTATTGAACCATGCCTTGTAATCCGTCAGGAATGTGTTCAATTTCCTCCTGTAAGCCCACCAAATCCAATACCCACAACAAATCTTCTGTGGCCAGATTTTTTCGTCTCAGGGTGACGTTTTCCATCAGGGTGGCCTCAAAGAGGGTCATATGTCGACTCAAGACGAGCCCGCGAGCTCCATTGACCTCGTCGGGGTGAAGATCACGGACATCGATGCCATTGTACCGGATGGATCCTTGCGGTGGATGATCCAATCCGGCCAGCAGTCTAGACACCGTCAGCCGTTGGGATTCCGTGACACAGACAATGGCCCACTTTTCACTCGGGGCAAGGTCCATGTTGAGTTCCAGCGTGGGTGGCCATGGCGGAGGAAGGCCCCGAACATGGGAGAGGGAAAGCGCCAACCCTTGTGGAGAACCGGTGGCCGGCAGTTGGACAAATTGAGTTGTTGGTCTTTGATCCTTGGGGAGAGAAAAAATATGATGAATTTCGGTCAAGGCAGTTAAAAAATAAAAGATGACATACGTCCGTTTAATTACCGATTCCAGATTTAACAGGAGGGTGGCAATAATGACTTCCGCAGCGACGAGTTGACCGAGCGTCAGTTGCCCCTTGCTCATCAACCAGCCTGCTGTGCCCAACAGGCCGGTGTGCAGAATCACCTGAAGGAGCAGGGATCCGATGTATTGTCGAACAAGAATGCGAAAACGCGATTGTCTTGTATTGACATAGGTGTGGGCCAGGGAATCGGCTTTTTGCAGAATAAGGTCGCGGCTCAGGCTGGATTTAAAATGGCTGAGGTTGTCGGCAATCTCCTGAAACCAATGGTAGGTGTCATATTTTGCCTCGGACATGTGTAGGGTAGCCCGGAGTCCTCCGTGCCCCAATATGCCAATGACGCCCACTGCGAGCAAGAGGAGAAGATCAAAGAAAAGAAAATACGGGTGATACAAGGCGAGCAAGGTCATGCCGATGAGTCCTCCGACTGCCACATTGGTAAGATCCACCAATAACGCCGCAACGGCTCGCTGCATAAAGATAATTTCAAAAAACCGGCTGGCGTATTCACTACGAAATTGGGTTTCCTGAATCGACGGAAAGGTTCGCGCAAAGGCCAGAGTGAATCGGACAAAGATACGACGTTCAAGGAGATCCGTGGCGAAAAATTGAAGGGCTTTGAAAACCCCGACAAATAAAAGAATACCGGCCATGATACTGACCAGGGTGACCACCATGATCGGTTGTATGGCGAAGGCGAAGGTATTCACCAGCTCTTGGACCGTGAGAGGAATAATCAGGGAAAAGAGGCCCACGGCCAAAGCATACATGATGATCGTGAGCAGGACCTGGCGTTCCTGTCTGAAAAAGGTAGCCACATGGTGAAGCACTTCCTGATTCATGGACCGTCCAGAATGGGTGGAGCCGTTGCGCATCGCGTGTCTTTGACGTCCTCAGGTCACAGGTTGCGTCCATTCGCCGATAGCCCAAGAATAAAAAGCTTTGGCTTGTTGATATTCGGCCTGTGCCTGAATGTGAATGATTTGGGCCTCGACCACATTTCGTTCCCGAAGATTGACAAACAATAAATTCGTGGCACCCATTTGAAAACGTTTTCGTTCACCCTTCACCAGGGAACGGGCATAGGCGAGGGATTGAGATGCCGCCTCTATGCGCTCTTTGGCCCGGTCCAGGGCAGAGCGGGCGTTGTCGATATCCAGGGCTACCTGCTGCACCCGATACCGTTGCAGCCACACTAATCGTTCAGCCTTGGCCTCTAATTGAAGCTTTTGGCCGGTGGCGTCCTGTTGAAGAAAAGGAAAACTCAATTGCACGCCAAATCGGTACCCCAGCCCCAGCACAAACTCTCCGGGTTTGCGTGTGGGTTCGGCTTCCGCACGAAGATCAGGGAGCAAGTTGTTTTTGGCCACGCCAAGATCAATGTGGTTACGTGCGGCTTCAAGGGACACTTGAAGAATTTCGGGTCGGCGCTGTTGGGCCAGCTCGGTCTCGGGTTCTCCGCTTGCCTCCTGGCTTGACGCATTGTGGGTCGGGAATTCAGGGATCGAATACCGATCGAAGGAGAGAAGGGCATTATTGTTCCAGGTGAACAGGGACAGTTTGAACTGTTCCTGTTCGGCTTCCCGTTTGGACTTAATGAGGTTTTCCAATCGACGTTGGACTTCCTGGTGGGCTTCAGTGACGTCAAATTCCGCGACCGCCCCTGCTGCAGCCTGACGGGTGAGTTGCTGCAAACGTTCCTTGGCCACGTCCAAGGCTTCCTCCTGCAGTACCACAATCTTCCCTGACCCGACCCATTTCCAAAATTGCGTAGCCGCACCCAAATACAGGTCCTGACGTGTTTGTTGAATGTTCAGGGTCGCTTCCTGTTCAGCGAGTTTGGATTTTTCCAATTCGCCCCGTTCGGGGTTGGTTCCCAAGCCTCGAAGGAGAGGCAACACGATGCCGAGGAGAGGTTGATTCGTGCGTTGAACTCCAAGGTCGGCCACCTCCACGTCTCCAATACCGGTGCGCCAGCCTGCAAACCCTTGAACTCCCCAGGGATGGCGGGCCTGGATCAGCGTGTCGTTAAACCCCACACTCTTGGTCTGCCCGTCTTTCACGAGCCGTTCCAATTCCCAATCATTGACCAAGGTCGGTTCAAATGCTCCCATGGCTTTTAATAATTTGCCTTGCGCTTCCAGTTTTTCCGTCCGGCTTCCATGCAAAAGGGGATGTTGGGTTTCCACGAGTGTCAGCACGGTTTCCAGATGTAGCGATCGGGATTGCTGGATTGGCATAGGAGTGGCGTCCGGTCCCGGGGCAGCCCGGAGAAGAGGCGCAAGCAGTTCTAAAATCCCTAAGAGGCCTAACAAAATTACCTGTGGTCTTGCCATGGGTGGTCCTCCCTTGTGAATGCCGAGAGTGAATGGTTTGGGATCTACCAAATAGAAGTTATTTCCCGGGCCTTCCTGCCTTGGGCAGAATGGACTGGGGTAAAGCTATGCCATGTTCCTGGTAGTCAGCCGGGAAAAGGTTCACGCGGCGCCAAATTTCATACCAGAGAGGCACCCGGTTCAACAGGACCCAACCCATTACTTGGGTGCCTTGCCGGACTTGATTTTGCGGCGGCCAAGGTGAGCCTGCCGGGTCTGGAACCACCCAAAACCGGAAGCGACCTTGTGCGTCCGATGTCTGATCCACGACACGAATGCGGCCATCGAACGTGCCCGCCATCAATTCAGGCCAGGATGGTAAGGGAATGGCTGGTATGCCCTGAAACATCAGAAGCACGGTTCGATCCTGTTTGAGCAGTGGGGCATCCAGGGCGTCCGCCCACATCTCCACGGCACGAGTGGCGGTGGTTGGAACGATCGTGACCAACGGATCGCCAGGATGTACAATTTCACCAGGGCCCACTCGGGCCATTCGCACTACCGTCCCATCCATGGGGGCAGTAATACGGCTGGCTGCCCGTCGTTGGACGGCGTTGGACTGCGTCAAGGCCAGGTCGGCCAGTTCCTTCGAGGCGTTGGCGGCCTCGCCCAGCGCCGCAGCCCGTTGTGACCGGGTGTCAAGAATTCGTTGGACCAGCTCTGCTTCAATTTGAGTCCGCCCATGCGAGAGGGCCTGTCGTGATTGGCCCACTTCCTGAAGAGCCGCCTCACTGGCTCTGAGTTCGGCTTGAGCGGCCGCTCCTGCTTGAATGGCCAGCTCGAGATCCCGCCGGGAGAGGAGGCCTTCGGCTTCTAACACCTGCGAGCGCTGTAAGTTCAGTTGAGCCGTCTGGACTGATACTTTTGCGGCCGCCAGGCGTTGTTCGACACTTTGAATCCGCCGGGCGGCTTCCTGCACCCGGGAGTCGGCCGAGCGAGTAGCCGCGTCACTCAGCTTTTTCATTTCCTCGATTTGTTTCTCCAATAGCTGGGACCGGGATAACGCCGCCTCACGTCTCTCCTCCAGTGCCTTCATAGATTCGTCCAGGCGTGACAACAGATCGGGGGCCAGAAATTTGGGATCGACATCGGCAAGTTCAAGCAGAAGATCACCTGTTTTCACCATAATGCCTTCGTTGATTTTCCAGGTCATGATGCGCCCTTCTATGGGAGCATGAACTTCCTGCGGTCGTTCGGCAGGGGAATAGGCCGATAGTTGGCCCTGGGCGGTTATCGTTTGGGTCCATGGAACGAAGACAAGAATGAGAGTGAACAGAAGAAAAAAACCGATGGCGAGACGGGTCGCGGTGTACAATTTCGTCGGGATTTTCACCGCCGCCCATGACTCATACTGTGGCTGACGACCCGTGACTTGTAGCGGAGAAAGGCTTTGGCGAGAAACGAGTTGAGAGCCGGATGGTTTGGTGGGAATAGGAGGGAGGTCCATAAGTTCAGGCATCGAGAGTTTGGGGGTTGGTCGCTTTTTCCAAGATGTCAGCCCATCTCATCATTGAAAGGGGGTCGTATACGATGGTTGCGTGGTGAGACCTGTTCCTCTGTTTCTGAATTTTAAGTCTTCCTGGCTTTTAAGCCAAGTACAATAGATGCGCGTTTATCAATCAGAGTATTACCATTATTCATGAACATAGACAAATTCATGATTTGTCATTGAATCATTTAAAAATTAGATGTATGCTTCCGGCATGGAATGGTTGAATTACCATCATCTGCTGTATTTCTGGGTTATCGCTCGTGAAGGCAGTATCAAACGAGCATGCGAAGAGTTGAACCTCTCTCAACCGGCGCTGAGCGCTCAGCTACGGGCCTTGGAAGATACCTTGGGGGAAAAGCTGTTTCATCGCGTGGGGCGAAGCTTGGTTCTAACCGATGTCGGACAGATGGCCTATCGTTATTCCCAGGAAATTTTTTCCCTGGGACAAGAATTTACCAATCTCATTAAAGGCCGACCAAGCCAGCGTCCGGTGAAATTGGTGGTGGGCATTGCCGAGGTCGTTCCCAAGATGGTGGTGTATAAACTGTTGAAATCCGCCTTTGCCGTATCGGATTCTGTGCAAATTATCTGTTGGGAGGGTCGATTGGAACGGTTATTGGGAGAATTAGCGTTGCATACTCTGGATATTGTTCTCGCGGATACGGCCATTCCTTCTACCGTCAGAATACTGGGACATAGCCATCTACTCGGGGAATCCGGTGTATCGTTGTTTGCTACCACAAAAATCGCAGCCAAGTATCGGAAAAATTTCCCCACATCCCTCGATGGAGCACCCTTCCTGCTGCCTACCGGTAATGCCATGCTTCGTCGGGGAATGGATGAGTGGTTTTCCGCAAAAGGGATCACTCCCAGGGTGGTGGGGGAGTTTGAAGATGGCGCGACCATGAAGGCATTCGGTCAGGCAGGAAAAGGAATTTTCCCCGGCTCAACCGTGGTAGATAAAGAAATCAGCCGCCAATACCTTGTTAAAAAAGTCGGAGACGTGCCTGACGTCCGTGAACAATTCTATGCTCTTTCCGTCGAACGACGTCTGAAACATCCGGGTGTATTGGCTATCGTAGACTCGGCTCAAAAAACCATTTTTCGGGATTCCAAATCATCGTGAAAACCGGGTCTTTGAACTTTCTCCTTTCTGAAAATTTTTAGTGCCCTTGCGACGGTGCTTGAACCCGTCCCGATTTCTGCCGGTGGGCTTTCTCACTCATATCCGCATTGTCGGCTCAGGACCTTTCAGGGTTCTTTCTGTCAGGGTTTTTTAAGGCCAACAGGCGCTGGCCTTCTGCCCGGTGCATGACTGCCATTTCACGGAGGTCCCGAGCCGCTTTCCAGCGTGAGGAGGCTACATGCATGAGGCTGGTCCGTTGAAACCCTTTGGGATCCATATGCGGTTTGAGCATCAGAGATGTGGCCCGCTGTTCTATGCGGACAGCATCCATTTGAAGTTCATCGGCTTGTTGATCATAAATTTGTGCCATTTCCAGGAGATCGTCTCCCGTCCAGGGTTTCGGGTCTTCTGTGTCCGTGGCTGCCATTACATGCCCCACCGGTGACAACAGGGAGGATTGCTGTCCCTCACCAGCTGAAAACATCATGATGCCAATTCCCCCTAACACGCCTACTAACACATACGCAAAAACCTTCATTGTGATCCCTCCTTGTTGGGTTGTTTCTCGTGTAGATATGACAAATTTTAAAAAATAGACGGGAAGAGGTCAAAGTCAGATTCAGTTGTTGGGAACATCTCACTACCGCCGTGGGAGGGAATATTCCCCCCACAGCGGGTTTTCTCCATTCTTCATGCGTTCAAAAGTCTAGGATTCCGCCCCTGGCTGAGAGGGTCTGCTGGATGGAATAGAGCCGCCAATTCCATCCGGCCACTTTTGGGCTAACTTCATGGCTGCCTGGTCCAAAGCTTCATCCATGGCGACGATTCTCAACGTTTCAAGCGCCTTCTCCTCTTGAGGATAAATCGGGCTCGTCATGGCGGATCCTCTGACTCTGGGATACCGACTCGATGCCAGTGGAACATCCAGTTGGTCCAGCATCGCATGGGAGGTGCCTTGCGACTGGAGTAAAAGTTTCCCTGAATTCACGTCCAAGAACCCTAATTCTACTGTGCCGTGGTTTTCCGTTTGATGACCGTTTAACGTCCCAACTTCGGGAAGAACATCGAACTGAGCCGGACCTCTGACCTCATTGCTTGAGGGCAAAACTACTAAAACCATTTCAATCGGGTGATTTCCTCCCATGCCCTGAATCAGCGAAGCCTTGTCCCCGGCTGGAATATCTTCCACGCGAATAACTTCCTGCATAGTGACCGGCATGAGGCTTTGCACTTTTTGTTTTACTCTGGCCGCAAACTGAGTCCAGGAATCCTCGGTGAAGGGCAAGGGCCCTTGGGAAGAATCACTATTGGCGACGATGGCCAGTCCGACTGGTAGCCGGCCCTGAGCGTGAGCTGAAAATTTTTCCTGAATGACTTTAGACGATTGAGGTTCACTTTGATAGTGATTCGGAAGTCGAAGAGGCGGAGAAGTGCTACACCCGCTGATGACATAAAATAGAGTCATCAGCACTGTGAAGTAGAGAAGAAAAATCAATCCTGCCATTATTTTTTGAAAACGGTACTTCGCCTTATTAATTGGGAAAGCCAATGTGTCGCTTGGGGGCATGGGGTGACTATTTATCATGGGGAGTCTCCTCTCACCATAAGTGCGGTTTAACAATGTGAATGATCTATAAGTGGTGAATCCTTAAATGGCTTGCGTATCACCGGTGGACTGCATTAACAGGGAAGGGCGGGATTGGTACATTCCCCCTTTCATCTGCCTTGATCATGAGGCCAGGGTCCAATCTGTGTCTATGTGATCATGGCCATCATTTCGGGCCAATGTCCAATCGGGTTCTTTTTCATTTGTGTCCTGGGAGTCATTGTTTGCGAGAGTCCAGTCTATTTTTACCTCCAGGACTCCATCGTTGCCAGCTAATCTCCAATCTAGATCCTCTTCCGTGCCTATTCTTCCAATGGCCAGGGTCCATGCGGTCTCATCGTCCATAGAAGCGAAAGAAATGAAGCGTTCCTCGAGACCTCTACTGCCTGAAAAAAGCAATACAAACATTCCCGCCACCGTCAATGCGAGTATCCAACGATAGCGATTGATTTTGTTAGATTTGCTGATCATTGCATGGCCTCCTTTGTGCCTGGACGGGGTTATGGCACCCGGTTGTCTATTATTGTTTTTCATTTCTGTATTTAATCGTAGATTATTTAAGATAAACAAATACATAAATATTTGCGTAATCATAATAATTCTGGATGTCAGAAAGTTTACGTTTTCTTTTTGATGAGGGAATCATGTCTTGGGGGGTAGGAAGGCCAGATTCATGCGCCGGTTTTATTGAAATCTAAGGCCTTTAAATCTGATGGTTCAAAACCTGGAGGGCTTTGTATGTTGATGGCCAGGGGGCCATGCAAAGCCAGGCATATTAAATTATCTTCTTGGCTACTAATGAGAAATACACTCGGAAAGAAAAATAGAGGGAGGCAGTTGGTCTCCGTAATTAGGAACGCTTTTTGGGGAATTTTGGAGTTGCCTCAGGATGGAACAGATGTCCGGGAGTCAAGAATGTGTTTTTTTCAAAAACGCGGTGCACAATCGTAAAAATATTCCGGTCTTTCCGACTCTTTTCCTGTCCTCGTTTCTGCAAATTTCGAAGAGGCAGCATGAGGCGGGGATTTCCTTGCAATTGCTTTTTATGGCGGTCAAGAAAGGCCCAATACAAATTGGTAATGGGGCAATTCGTTTTGGGGTTGAAGGCGCATCCGGTGCAGAAATCACTCATGCGATGGATGTAGGCCGCTCCCGAAATATACGGTTTGGTGGTCATGATCGGGCCTGTTCCGAAGGTTCCCATAGCCAGGACATTCGGTTCGACGACCCAATCAAAGGCATCAATATAGGCCACCCAGAACCAATCGGTCAGTTCACGAGGAGACACATCGAGCAGGGTGGCAATATTCGCAAGGATCATGAGCCTGGTAATGTGGTGGGAATAGCCATGTTCCCAGACCTGACCGATAACGTGATCAAGACAATGTAGGCCGCTCGCTGTTCCCCAAAAGGCAGAGGGCAAAGGGTTCATGGCTCCCAAGAATGACGGAGTCGCTCCTCCATCCAGATCGGGGACATTCCTGGAAGATTTCCATTTTTGTGTGCCCCATTTTTTATAACCGGCATCACCGGGTACGTCGGCTTTGGGGGAGTGATTCCGGAAACCATCGGTTGCTTGATGGACATGCCGGACAAATTCACGCCAGCCTAGAACCTGCCGGATAAAACCTTCCTTGGAAGCCAACGGGAGCTTCAAGGCTTCGACGTCTTTGATAACCCTCACCGGCAGCAAACGGTGAATGTTGAGGAGAGCCGCCATGCGGGTATGAAAGAGCGTTTGTTCTTTTTCAGCCATGGCATCTTCATAGGGTCCGAAATGTGGGAGACAAAGTGTTTTGGCCCAGTGCCATTGCCGGAGGGCATCTTTTTTCGTCCCCGGAAGAAATTCCGGATGAACCGTGCCCGGGTGGTCGGCAAATCGGGATTCAACGAGTTTGACCACCTCCGTCTTGATAGGATCGGGTGGAAAGCGGAGTTCCTTCGGGGGGGGCGGGCTTCCTTTCCAGGGCTTACGATTTTCGGTATCGAAACTATATTTTCCGCCTAAAGGGTTTGTTCCTTTCATCAGGATGCCGGTTTGTTTTCGAACGTAACGATAAAATTTGTCCATTCGCCATGGCGGCTTCTCCCCCGCGCCCTCCACGAAATTTTTTTGATAGGTTAACCATCCCTCATGAGGAATAAAGGCGACCAAACCCCTTTTGACGAGCGGATCAAGATCCTGTCTGACTTCCAGTTCGGCAGGTTCCATGACCCGCAAAGTGCCTAATTTCTGAATGAGGGGTTTTAGCGTTTCTCGCAAGGGTTCAGAGGTCATTTGGTAGCGAAAGGCCACACCCCGCTTCGCCTGTTCGAGTGCGAAGTGACGCAGATTGAGAAGATGAAAGGCGATTTTTTGCTTGTGGTAGGGCCTTCTTTTCAGTTTCCAATGAGACTCGATGAACACCACACCAAGACCATGAGGGTCTTCCCGGCTCAAGGGGCCTATGTCATCGGAGAGTTGGTCCTCTAAAACGAGAATCCAGCTCCGCGGTCCTTCTCTGCTTGCATAGCCGTTCAGGGTTCTAAAAAATTCATCCATTCTTCGTCATACCATCCCGGGTTCAGGACTGAAACAGGGCTCACGCGATCTCTGCATGAGCCAACCACATGAATGCCATTGCAATCCGCTCGAGGAACCCGGTCAGGCGCGGCCGGTCAGGCGTAACCGGTTTTTGGCAAACCAGTCATACGCGCGAACCAGAAGTTTGTTGATCGTGGGCCGCCGGGCCAATCTTGCGAGAGTGCGCAATCCAATGGCTTCCCACATTTCCCTGAACACCTCGACCCCGGTAATGAGCGTTCCATCCGCCCACCGGGCATGAATGACTTGGCCCAAATCACATGAACTTAATCCGTGTTCTGCCGGAAGATAGGATGAAGCCGCAAAATCAATGAATTCGAGATGATTCTTCCGGTTGAATATTTTCATGAGATCGATCTCACGACGACAAATTGGACAATCGCCATCAAAATACACGGTCAATGGATAGGGTTTGGTTCCCCTGGGATGGGGCGTGACATCCCGGGGCACATCGGGGGATGTTTGGCAATATCCCGTACAGGATTTTTTATTCATGGTGCCCCTTATGCCGGAACAAAGTGCTCCCTTTAAAAATACGAAACAGATAAAACAGCGAAGGGAACAGGAATAGTATGCCAACCAATAGGGCACCTGCGATGAATTGAAGGGTGACCCCGGGAGCTGAGGTATTGAAGACCGTCAGATTGGGGGGGATCAAATACGGGAATTGTGCCATGCCCCATGTCCAAATGGTTAGGGTGACTTGCAGGATGGCGCAGGTCCGGGCCCACCAGTAGCGCTGTGTCAGGAGTAGAAGGATAGCTGCAATCGTCAAACTGCCGACGCCGAGTTGAATGAACACTCCCCACAGGCTGGTCGTCAGCTCACCCCAGAGTCGCGGCGCCCCAGACCTTCCCAGGTACAACACGGCCTCTTCCAGTAAGCCAGCCAGGAGGGCTGCAGTAATCGCCCGTTTCCGGAAGATCTTCTGCAATGTGGCATCGCGGGTTTCCACAAGAAGATAGGTGGCGGCCAGATAAGAAAACAGCAGGAGAGTCAATAATCCCATGCCTAACGGAAAAGGTTGCAGCCAGGGAGCAATGTACCCTTCGAAAAAGGTTGCAGGGTTAACGGGAAAGTGGCCTGAGGTAATGGCGCCAATGATAATGCCCAGGAGGAGAGGGCTGATGAGACTGGAAATGGCAAACAGTTGATCCCACCTGAGGTGAATGTCATCATCTTTAATGTCATAGTGACGAAAGGCAAACGCTGACCCGCGAAGGACGATGCCGATGACCAGGATGGTCAGAGGAATGTGAAGCGTGGTGGAAATATGCACATAGGCCCGCGGAAAAGCGGTGAAGACGATCGTCACGATCAGAATCAACCAGACATGATTGGCCTCCCAGATCGGTCCGATAGCTTCCCCGATCAGCTGGTGTTGCGCCCGCCTTGTGGGACCTCTGGCCAGGAGATGCCAGACCCCGGCTCCAAAGTCTGCCCCGCCCAGCAGGGCGTAAAACGTCAGGGCGATCAGTAAGACGTTGGCAAGAACGATTTCCAGTTCCATCAGACCGGTTGCGCCTCCTCCCGCGGGGGTGTCATCTCAAACTGATCGGGAGTGGCTGAGACATGGCGCCACATCAACCAGATCACGATACAGGCCAGGAATACATACAGGGCGCCAAAAATCATCAGGGGAATGATCAATCCCGGCATGGGTGTGACGGCGTCTGCGGTTTTCAGATATCCCACAATGACCCAGGGTTGCCGGCCCACTTCCGTCGCCACCCAACCGGCTTCGATTGCCAAAAAGCCTAATGGTGTTGCCAACACCATCGCTTGGAGGAATCGCCGGCTTTGAAAGAGCGTGTTCTTCCTGTACAGAAGCCAGAGGCCCCAGAAAGCCAGGCCCATCATCAAAAACCCTATGAACACCATGAGTTGAAATGCCGTCCTGGTTATTCCGATGGGCGGCCAGTTTTCCTTGGGGAAATCCTTGAGACCAATCACCTGGCCATTAGGATCGGACGTGACCAGCAGGCTCAAGGCATAGGGGATTTCCAGCACATAGTCGAACATTTCTCTTTCTGAATCCCAAACCCCGCCTATGCGAAACGGGGCGCCCTGTTGCGTCTCGACCTGGGCTTCAAAGGCCGCTAATTTTATGGGTTGGAATTCTGCCACCCGTTTGGCGAGGAAATCTCCGCTGAGCGGTTGAAGAATGGCGCTGATTCCACCGATGACCAATGCGATTTTCAAAGCCGATTGATGAAACGCATTACCGGGGTGGCGGAGAAGCAGAAACGCATGAATGCCCGCCACGGCAAAACCGGTAGCCGCAAAGGCGGCAAGGATCATGTGGGGAGCCTGTAATAATCCCGAGGGATTGAAGAGGGCCGCCACGGGATCGATGTTAGCCAAAATTTCGCCATGCATCATAAACCCTCTGGGGGTATTCATCCACCCATTTGCCATGACGACAACGACGCCGGACGTAATCCCACTCAGCGCCACAACGCCTCCCGCTGCAAGGTGTGCGAACGGGCTCACCTTTTGCCATCCATAGAGATAGATCCCGAGAAATATGGCTTCCGTAAAAAATGCAAACCCTTCTATGGCAAAGGCCGGTCCGATAATGGGACCGGCCCATTCCATAAACCGGGGCCAGAGTAGGCCCAATTGGAACGACAACACGGTGCCCGTGACGGCTCCAATGGCAAAAAAAATGGCCGTGCCTTTGGCCCAACGTTTGGCAATGATCAGGTACACGGCTTTACCTGTTTTCAGCCAACGCCATTCGGCCACCACCATTAAAAGAGGCATGGCCATGCCCACAACCGCAAAAATGATATGAAACCCCAGCGACATAGCCATTAGGGACCTGGCGGCGATTAAATCACTCATATGAGGATCGTTTTCTCCTGGGAGTTGAATGCCCGATTGACTTGATATTGTGGACCCCTGGCTTGGACCTGAATATTCTCATCAAGGGTTCCTTCTGCCAGGCAAACCAATATGTGTCCCGTCAGGGACTGAGTGGAAGATCCTCATACGATGTCCGTCCACAGTGTCATCCCTTAGGCCTGTGACTCATTCAGGCACCTGCAAAGCAAGGAATCGGAGCTCGCCTGTTGCCGGGTTTGGTCAGCAGCATCTGAACGTCACTGATGACGCGCTCCGTAAATCCTCCCTCGCAATAACAAAAATAGAATTCCCACATACGAAAAAATTCTTCGGAGTAGCCCAGCCTGAGGATCTGTTGCCGGTTTCGATAGAGATTCTCGCGCCAGGCATGTAGCGTCGTGACATAATGAGGTCCAATATCTTCAAGATGAAAAAGTCGCAGATCACTGGCTCGTGCGATAGACCCGCTCATGGCGGTGATGGAGGGAATACAGCTTCCCGGAAAAATGTACCGTTGGATGAAATCCACCGATCGTTTGGCGGCTTCGTATCGCTGATCGGCGATTGTGATGGCCTGCAACAACATCATCCCTTCAGATTTCAGAAGCCGACTGCATGCTCCAAAATAGGAATCGAAATACTGGTATCCTACCGCCTCGATCATTTCTAAGGAAGCCAGTTTGTCGTATTCCCCGGTGAGGTCCCGATAATCCATGCACAGCACCGTGATGCGGTCATCCAGGCCGGCTGCAGCCACCCGCTCACAGGCAAGATCGTATTGCTGTTGTGATATAGTCGTGGTGGTCACCTGACAGCCATAGCGGGTGGCTGCATGCAGGGCAAACCCGCCCCACCCGGTTCCGATCTCGAGGAGGTGGTCTGTGGATTTCAGCTCCAGCTTGCGACAAATGTGGTCCAACCGTGCTACCTGGCCCTCATGAAGCGTCATGGTTGAATCGGTGAATATGGCGCTGGAGTACATCAGGCTTTCATCCAGAAATAGGGCAAAGAAGTCATTGCCGACATCATAGTGGGCTGAAATGTTCCGTCGGCTCCCTTTAGCGGTGTTCCGGTTCAGTCGATGGAGGAATTTCTGGATAGGCATGGTTAACCAGGCCCACCGGCCATCCATGCCGTCCAGAAGTTCTCGATTGCATAAGAAAATGCGTATCAGGGCCGGGAGATCATCAACCTGCCAATATCCTGCCATGAAGGCCTCTCCGGCCCCGATGGATCCACCAAACGCCGTATCAGTATAGAATCGGGGATTGGTGACTGTGACCGTGACTTTCAGATGGCATTGCGGCGTGACCCGGCCGAACCGGAGATCAGTGTTCCCATCATTTAGGATAATTTCCCCGTTGGTTATCCGGCTGAGTCGGCTGAGTAGGGCGCGCCTGGCGAAAGCCTCCAGAAATCTGGGCTTGGGAGTGGTGCCCGCCGATATGGTGGACGGGATTGATAGGGGTTTCGAAGTCATAGGCTGTCCGCCGACCTGGCTTTTCCTTCTGGGACTTGCGCAATTTTTGAGGGGTGAGTAAACATTGGTACGCGTTTAAGAAAGAGTTTCAGTGCCTGCCAATAAATAGCGCCGAAGACCTTGATGGGCATGAGCGGATAGCCGGCCAAGTCGCGGGCGCAGCTCATCCCGTTGATCGGTTCGCGTTCCAGTATTAGTGTCGCGTCAAAAATACTCCGACTGTCTTGGAAATTTTTCATATGCACCCCAAGACGTGGACCGGGGATTCCGAATGTCCAATTGTATAGAATATCCATGGGCATAAAGGGCGACACATGAAACGCCTTCCCAAAACGGAAGCGTAAATGTTCGGTCTGTGAAAGACTGGAACGTCTTGGAAGGACATAAGCATGGCGTTCGTTCCATGGGGTGTTGGTGATCTCCGCTACAATCGTCTCCAGATATTGATCCCGGGCATCGAAGCAGTAATAAAAGCTGACAGGGTTGAACGAAAACCCGAAATGTCGCAGATGCGTGAGCACCCGGATAGGCCCCTCCTGGGTGTGTCCTGTTTCCCGCCGGATGTGATCCCGGACAGCCCTCTTCAGAGGGATTTCCGGATCTCCCAGATAATCTTTTCGTCGAAACCTGACCGGTGCAGGGCCCTTCGTTGACCAGAGCCAACGGTCTTCGAAGACGTGGTCGAGCTCTTCGAGATCAAGATACGCATAGAACACTGGATAATTAAACGAATGGGCTTTCGGTTCAAACCGCCGATGCCGTATTCGTCCGTGGTAAAGGCAACTCTGCATGATGCGTGGTCCTTTTGAAATGTTCCAACGCGTTCAGGGCACTCGCGACTCCGTCCTCGTGGAATCCGTATCTCCAGTAGGCTCCGCAAAAATAGGTCCGGTTCGGGCCGTTGATCTCCGCCTGCCGCTGTTGCGCACGGACACTGGGAATGGAAAAAATCGGGTGAGCATAGTTCATGCGCTTCAGAATTTTGGCGGGGGAGATGTCCCGGCTGTTATTCAGGGTGACGCAAAATTGAACGGGGGCGCGAAGGCCCTGCAAAATATTCAGATTGTAGGTCACTGCAACCCGATTTTGTGTGTGAACCGGAATATGGTAGTTCCAGGCAGCCCAGGCTCGTCGACGTGTGGGAAGCATTCCCGCATCGGTGTGCAGGATCGCCTCATTGTTTTGTGTGGTCATCGGACCTAATACCTGCTCCTCCGGATCCGTGGCATCGCTCAACAATCGAAGGGCCTGATCTCCATGCGTGGCAATGAACACGGCGTCGAATCGCTCGGGGGAGCCATGCAACCCTGTCACGGTCACATAGTCCCGGTTTCGTTTGATGCTCTCTACCGGGGCATTGGTTCGGATCCGATCGCGAAAGGAAGCGGTCAGTTTGTTGACGTAAGCCTGGGAGCCTCCGCGAATGACATACCACGTCGGACGATCCTTGACGCTTAACATTCCGTGGTTATGAAAAAACCGGATAAAGAACTGCGCGGGCATGGCCCACATCTGTACAGGGTCTGCCGACCAGATGGCCGCTCCCATGGGGATCAAATACCAATCAAGAAATTCTCTCCCGTAACCGGCCTGTTTCAGATAGTGTCCTAATGTCGTGTTCATATCCGGATTTGCGAGGCACTGGGGAGCCTCACGATTGAAACGAAGAATGTCCCTGATCATTCTGTAGAAAGATGGCCGGAGCAAATTCCGCCGTTGAGCAAACAGGGTACTCAAGCTCGTGCCGTTGTATTCCAGTCCTGAACGATCACATTTGACGCTGAAGCCCATCGAGGAGGCTTGAGCTGGAACATCCAGTTCCTTGAGCAGCCGGGTGAAGCAGGGATAGGTTTGGTGATTAAAGACCATGAACCCGCTATCTAGGTGGTACCGTTGGTTTTTCCACTCGATTTCATGAGTGTGGGAATGTCCTCCCACATAATCATTGGCTTCAAAGACCGTGATTCGGTGGTCACGCTGGAGATAATAGGCCGCCACATTTCCCGCGATACCCGTTCCGATGATGGCGATGTTCATCGCGGGCCCCTCCGGATTTTCCTGTCCGACACAGTAATGGCCCTCCCGTAGCGGGTTGCTCCCGACGGACCTGGATAAACCTTAGGCCGCGGACAGGGTCGTTGAAACAGCCGACTGGTTTTTGCCATGTCATGGTTGAGTGTCATGCTTTCGTTTTCCTCTTCATTTTCATCAATGCTGCCTGTCTTCCCACCGTTGTGGAACCCGTCGAATTTTTGAGAGGTCATAACCCTGAGCAGCAATAATTTTTAAAAGATGCTGGTAATCATCCTCGGGCAATGAGGGTGTGCGGGCCATGATCCAGACGTAATCACGTTTGAGGCGGCCGATGATGGTCTGACTGTAATCCGGATTGACAAACACGATTCGGTAATCGGCCTTAAACGGCCAGAGAAGTTGCATGTCCCACACGGCATTGGATTCCTGATCCACAACAAATCCTGTCGGTCGATACACCTTCCTTTCACCCTCGAATCCGCCTTTGCGAAAGGTAAAGGTGGTGGCGATGCTTCCATCGTCATTGAGTCGATAGGACTCCACTGCGTTGAACGCCTCCGTCTCAATGAACGTCGGAATGTTCGCGATCACATACCAATCTCCCATGAAGTGCTCAAGATTGACCTGACTGGCGGTCTGAATGGGCGGCGGGCTGCTGCACCCTAACAGACTTCCGAGCAGCCCACAGGCTATCAATGATGAGGTGTGCATTTTCTTACCCCCTACTGAAGTTCATAGCGCAACTTTTTGCCATCTTTAGTGGTCGAGTGGAGTCCGACCCATTCGTCGTCCATGGTGTACCAGAGATCAATGGTGAATTTGTCACTTAGGATACGGTGATGGTGAGTGGGGGTGGGCACTCCACCTACCGGGAATGTTTCTTTTGCCACAGTCTGAATCACTACCGGCTGTAGTTCGCCTGTCTGGGAATTGAGCAGGCGACTGCTCTGAAACCAGGCTGGGTTCCAGTAGGCAAAGGTTTTGATACAACCCTCCAGGGTTTGCTCTCCATTATGGGTTTGTAACCGCAACTTTCCGCCCTTGGAGGTCCCCTCCACAAAAAATGATTCACCATTGTCATTGGTCTTGGCCCGAATCTCTTTGAGGCATTCCCCTTCCCATACTTCAGCATTGGAGTGCCGGTAAGTATAAAACGTGATGAAAAAATACTTCACATCGAACTCGGCCTCCACGTTGATCTGAGTGCGCGTCCCCGTCGTGGACGCCACAAAGCGCTGAAACCCGATTTCATCATCCTCCAGAAAGACCTTGAAGGCATAAGTCTTTTGGTTGGTGGTCTGGGTGGATCTGGCCAGTTCCATGGAGAAAAGAAAAAATGTCATAAGTGTTAACAAAAGCGAAGAACCTCCGATGATGCGGAACGTACCAATCATCAGATCTTCTCCCGATGATCGGCGACTGTGTTTGTTTTTTTTTGAGGTCCTGGAATGAAGGTGTTGGTGCTCGCGATGTATTCACGATAGGCGGGTCGTCTATCCACAATGGTTTCTTCGAGCATCGTCACACCGGAAAATTTCAGCAATAAAAAAGTTAACAGGATAGGTGAAAGAATCGACCACCAAGCGCCGGTAGGGATCACGAATAGAAAAAATCCCCACCAGATCACACATTCCCCGAAGTAGTTGGGGTGACGGGTGTAACGCCACAACCCGTGATTCATCACCTTGCCCCGATTCACGGGATTCATCTTGAAACGAGCAAGCTGCCAATCGCCCACCGATTCAAAAAACATCCCGATCATCCAGAGGGTCACGGCCAGAATATCAAAGATGCTGTATTCAAATGGCACGGTTAACGCGACCCACAAGGGCATGGAAATGATCCAGGCCAAAAAGGCTTGAAACACAAAAATGATCCCGAGGCTTTTCAGCGCGAAGTTTGGCTCATACTTGCGACGAATTGCTTGATACCGGGAGTCTTCGGGTTCGCCCCAGTTTCTCCAGGTGATGTACACCGTCAGTCGGAGAGCCCACAGGAGCACGAGGGTGAGCACCAGCGAGGAACGATTCCAGTAGGGCTCCACGCTGATTGAATAGATAAAGGCAGACGCGAAAATCATGACTGCCCACATGCTGTCCACGATACTGACGTCCCGCTTGGCGAGGCTGACCAGCCAGGTGAGTACCGCCAGGACCAGAGTTGCGGCCAGTCCGTACAGGTAGATAGAGAAGGTCATATGGTGTTTTCCCTTAGTCTTGGTGCAAAGCCGTCAAATCGGGTGGACAGTGCCATCAGGATTGGCGTGATGATGGCCCAGCCAATAACCAGGGCGGTCAACGCAGCGTTTTGATTGCCAAACTCGAGTGCTCCCAACTGGTGTCCTCCATAATAGGCCAATGGTCCCCCAATGCTTCCGGCAAGTGCAGCTATCAACCAGCGTCCCCTCAACCAGCGAAGTGAGACGTTCAATAAGGTCGCGAAGAGTCCCCACATGAGCACGATCCAGTATGGAGCGGTGTGCGGGATGAGGATGCCGGAGGAGTAGTGCAGCCAATTGAGCCACACGAGCATGCTGTCCCACACGGCCCCAATACCGACAGCAAATAAGACCAGTTTAAATTCCGCTTTAGGTAAGGGCGCCCGGAACAGGTGAATGCCCACGATGGCTAAGGCAATCAGTGCACCGATCCAGGGGCGCTGCGTGGCGCCACTGAGCACGCAGGAAAACCACCCGATCTGAAACAGAATTATATTGATGAGCATTCTGGTCATAACAACATTTATGAAGTCGTAGCTGAGTTTACAAAAAGATAATGGCTGACCCACCATTCCTGCCCCTCCCGATGGCCGAATAATTCAGCGCAGGCCATGAAAAACACCCGCCAGCGGACCCACCAGAGGCGCGCATGGGGTTTCCCATAGGTTTGGACGAATAACGGCCACAATGTTTCTTGCTGTAAGTCCATGTTCTCCAGCCAGGCATTGGCCGTCCGTTGATAATGCGTGCCGTCCCACCGCCAGCGACTGACAAGTCTGAGCGGACTCTGGATCGCCAGAGGCAGATCATCGCTTGGCATTATGCCTCCGCTGAAAAAATGCTCACTCATCCAGTCACTCTCGTCCCGCACTTCAAATGTGTACGGAACGGCTCGATGCACAAAGATATGCATGAAGAAACGACCGGCAGGCTTGAGCCAATGATGAATGCGATGAAAAAGTTGAGGCCAATTCCGCATGTGCTCAAACATTTCCACTGACACCACTCGATCGAATTGAGCATGTTCAAGATTCAATTCATTCATGTCGCATGTGAGCACGCGAATATTGCGCAATCCTCGTTCTTGTGCCTGAGAGTCGATATACGTTTTTTGTGAATGGGAGTTCGAGACCGCCGTAATATGGCTCTGCGGATAGTGAACCGCCATCCAGAGCGACAAAGATCCCCATCCACAGCCCAAATCAAGAATGGATTGGCCGTCATGAAGATCTGCATGCGCACTTGTCTCCAGGAGAGCCGACTCTTCGGCTTCATAGAGAGAAGCTTCCCCAGGAGGCCAGAACCCACTGCTATATTTCAGATGAGGCCCCAACACCCGACGAAAGAATTCCGGTGGAATCTCATAATGTTGAGTGTTGGCTTTGTCAGGATGTATTGCGATGTCGGAACGGGACATATTTGAAATAAACGCCGTTTCTAACGACGCCGACTCTTCCCCGTTTTTGCAGGAAATTTCTTTTAATCGTTGGCGCAATAGGCGCCGTATGCCACCGCGAATTAGAAGATCCGGTAGCCAATCACGATTAGTAAATGAAAGTGCTAGTTTCATTGCGAGGGACATAATAAAACTTTTACCCCCTGTGCGGGTTTTGTATTCACCTGAAACTCGATCAGGCCGCAGTCAATTGTGGCTCCGAGTTGTCATCGATGCCAGATTGTTGAAATCTCGACGTGAAGGCGATGAGAAGCCAGAAAATGATAAAAGCCGTAATGCCCTGCGTCTTATACATTCCAGTTGATATTGCCAATTTCCCCATGCCTTATTTTCCGTCGTTTTTAGATGCTTTAAACCTTTGCTTAACTGAACTTAAAAATTTTATGGAGATATTTTTTTGGGCCTTTTCCCCTTCCATTTTCATTGTATGCAACCGGCTTCCCTGCATCCACATAAAGTTTGACAAACGTTAGACGTGGTAACCAAAATAATGTAAATTCATTTCATGACCCTTACAGTATTCATGAATAATGTGCTGAAATAGTTATGGAATTTGCACCTTGAGCTTCATGTACTCCTGACGCTCCTACCTTAGTCCTGGCAACGAGGATTTGGTACTGATTCTTTTCGTGGCTCTTTCCTGGCATGGGTCAATCGCACTTAGCCCGATGCGGTCCTGTTGCATGAAAAATTCCCTGATCCTCCGCTTCAGGTCAATCATTGCCCCCAAGGGGCCGCATTCTGTGTTAGGGTCCGCCGGATAAATCTGCAACTTAAGGTGAAAAGGGCTTAGCCGCTCGTGGTTCCTTTCCCGCTCTTACCTTCGTCTTTTGGACGTAGAAGAAAGTTTTGGCGATTCCTATTGTTCTTTGTTCAGGTGAATAGTAGGAGTGGATTTACCCGCAAAATCGTTGATACCGAAGGGCAGGATTCTGGAATTTGTGAAAGAGAGAAAGCAGGGGGTCTGGGTTGCATTCCTTTTAAGGCATGGCGATCCTTTGAGAGAATTGGTATTTTATCCACGCTTCGATTCCCATCCGGCAGTCTCAGAAATCTAATGAGGGTTTCTTGCAATCTACTCAGTTGAAGGCTCTGCATGTTCAATACAGCCGGTCTGTAGTGTGAAATTGGGGGCTTCTTCATGCATCAAGACTCGCTAGTAAACCGTTCTTTGGTCAAGGCCTGGTGTAATTGGGCTTTTGTGTGGTTTGCTCTCTTCCCCCTGGTGGGAGTAACGGTTGCTATCAAGTTCCATAATCCTGAATTTTTAGCGAACATCTCGTGGCTGAGTTTCGGCCGGGTACGCCCAGTCCATGTGAATGGGGTTATTTTTGGGGCATTTTCGACGACTTTTCTCGGCTTAATCTATTATTTTGTTCCCCGGTTATGCGGAGTTCGCATGTACAAGGAGAGCTGGGGATGGTTGGTTTTGGGCCTTTGGAATGCTTTCCTGATTGCCGGCTCGGTGTCGCTTCTCATGGGGTACAATCTCGGCCTGGAGGTTGGGGAATACGAATGGCCGCTAAATATTCTGCGGTTTACCGCCCTCTTCCTCATCACCATCCAAGTATTCGGGACCATTTATCGCCGGACCGAGCCTCGGTTCTATGTTGCACTGTGGTACACGATCGCGGCCCTGACCTGGACCTTGTTTAATCTCGTCCTCGGAAACGTCTTTCTCCCATATGGCCAAATTACGGGCGTCAACAGCGCCGCCATGCATGGTCTGTATATTCACTATGTGGTCGGACTCTGGATGACTCCAGCCGGCCTCGCCATGATTTATTACTTTCTTCCCCTCAGCGCAAACAGTCCATTGTTTAGCCATAAATTGTCACTTCTGGGATTTTGGGCTCTGGCCCTGGTGTATCCCTTCGTAGGGACCCACCATTACATTTACAGCCCCATCCCCCATTGGACGCAGACCATTGCCATCGCCACCGGAATGCTCCTGATCATCCCGGTGCTCTCGGTCACCGTGAACTTTTGGGGGACCATGAAGGGTCGGTGGAAGGAGGTTCTTGGTCGGGGAGGCGGGGAAAATTACGCGGTGAAGTTTCTCATGCTTGGCGCGTTCTATTATTTACTCGGGACGACACAGGGCTCAGTGGAAGGTTTGCGCCGTGTCCAGGCGGTGACCCACTTCAATGATTTTGTTATTGCCCACTCTCACCTCACGGCCTTTGGGGCCATGGCTCTGTGGGGAATAGGATCGCTGTATTATATTTGGCCCCATCTTGTTGGTCGAAGACTCTGGAGCGACAAACTGGGCAGTTGGCATTTATGGCTTGGAATCGTGGGTTTCGTCGTTATGGCCTTCGGGCTTACCGCACAGGGCCTGATTCAAGGTTTTATGCTCGCCAACGGAACCAATTTTGTCGATGCCATGAATCAGATGAAACCATGGTGGATCTCCCGGACAGTGGGCGGTATCACGATGAGTTTTCCGACCTTTCTCATGATCTGGAATTTTTACAAGACGGCAAAGGAGGGTGTGCCGATTGAGCAGGGTGAATCTGAAGCCAAGGCAACCGAAGCCATTCCGATGCGACCGCTCCACAAGCCGAATTGGCTGGAAACCCCATCCACCGTTTTCCTCACGGCGGGAATCGGTTTCTTTTCTTTTGCCGTGATCATTCAGGGGATTCTTCCCATGAGGATGTCGGAAACCCGTGAGACCAGCGTCACCGATGAAGTCACGGAACAACGCATTCAAGTCTCGGATTATACCCCATTAGAACTTCAGGGCCGGCAGGTGTATACCCAGGAAGGGTGTTGGTATTGCCACTCCCAATACATTAGACCGGTCAGCGGCGAGTCGGACAGGTGGGGGCCCGTAGCCCAGGCCGGCGAATATGCTTATGATCGGCCACACCTTTTCAGCACCCGAAGGATAGGCCCCGATCTCTCTAGGGTTGGCAGAAAGTACGGGGACGACTGGCACGTGGCTCATCTCTGGGATCCTCGAATCGTTGTAGCTGATTCAATCATGCCGGCTTACACGTGGTTGTTTGAATCACCTGAGGATGGCACTCCAAAAATGAACGAAAAAGGTCAGGCCCTTGTCGCATACCTTCAGAGGCTGGGAACGTCAATTGGGGACTGGCGAGAAGGCTTTTCCTCGACTCAGGCGGGGGGAAGTTATCCGGCCAAGGTGACACCCCAGGCCAGAAAGGATTTGTTGGAATTAGGGGCATATGTCTACGAACGGAGGTGCACGGGATGCCATGGGGTGGAGGGGGATGGAAATGGTCCTGCAGCCGAATTTTTGAATCCCAAGCCCAGGAATTTTACCTCAGGTGTTTTCAAATTTAAATCTACGCCCGGGGTAGAAACGCTCCCTACTGATGCAGACCTCTTCGCCACTCTCACGCACGGCCTGTGGGGGACATCAATGCCTTCCTGGTACATGATATCGGAGCGTGAACGGTTAGCGGTCATTCAATTCATCAAAACATTTTCAGATCGCTGGGAGAAAGCTGAAATCCCGCAACCCGTCTCGGTGCCGGCTGAACCGGTGGTCACAGAATCATCACTGGTCCAGGGAAAATCACTTTTCCTCCAGCATTGCATGATTTGTCATGGAAACGAAGGAAAAGGCAACGGACCACTGTCCGGCTTACTCAAGAGTTTCTGGGAGCAACCCATCAGACCGGCCAATTTGACCCTTCCTGCCGGTGCCCCGGAAGGAGTTAAAATGGGGCATGGGAGCCAGCATATTTACAAGACGTTAATGGTCGGAATTGGCGGAGGGCCCATGCCGGCTTACCAAGACCTACTGACATCTGCTGAAATTTGGAATATCGTCCATTATGTTCAGTCTTTACGTGTCGAGGCACATGAAAGTGAATTGGTGACGGCAGGTGTAAATATTGGAAACATGGAGGAGGCCCGAAGAAAGATGTGGGCCACTTTATTGAATTCGGGGAACCTCCATGCTGTTGATCCTCCAGTGGTGCGAACAAAGCCGCGCATTTCTGAAGACAATCAGAAGCCATAGCGAGTTGAAAAGTTCAGGGACATGGAGGACAAACCGAAAATGAGAGACGATCTCCGGAGGCAGGAACGTGATTCGCCGAATCTCACAGAGAAACATCTTGGTGGTGAACCAGACGGTGAAAGCTACGCGTATAAGCATTCCGGCATTCGGGAAAGACATGGTACAATCCCTATATGGCTTGTTCTTGTCGCTATTTTGCTCGTGTGCTGGGGTGTTTTTTATACAGTCCAAAATTGGAATCTCCCCTCGACAATGTATTGAATGGGTGCTTGGATCGTTTACAAAGCTATTGAAACGTTGGGTGGGGAATATAGGAAGAACCGCCCATCCGTTCTCTACCGTGAGTGGACCACTCGTATTTGAACTTCAGATTGAAGCGTCAATGACCATTCATTCGATGCTGAGGAGAATTAGCATGAAACACAAAAACACGTTCATTGTCTTACTCATGAGTTTGGGGCTTAGCCTGACATTTTTCAACAGTGCAGTGCAGAGTGCGACCGGGGACAGTGAAAAAGGGAAACAGGTATTTCAGCAATTCTGCCAGGTGTGTCACGGGGCACAGGGCAAGGGCGATGGACCTGTGGGGATGGCTCTTAAGCCGCCTCCAGCAAATTTGTCCAGTGATAAGGTGCAGAACAAAACAGACGACGAACTGATGAATGTCCTAATTAAAGGGAAACCTGGCACAGCAATGCCGGCCTGGGAAAAGGATCTCTCATCGCAGCAAATGACCGATGTCATTGCCTACATAAGAAGTTTAGGCAAATGATTCAGTGGGAGGGGCCTGGCCTTCCTCAAACTCCAGGGAGATCTCAATTTGGGCAGACTCTCGAATAAATTGAACAGTGTGGAAAGGACGCACTCACGGTATCCGACAATTCGCGCCAAAGGTTGAGGCGGGAAATGTCGGCTCTACCCTGATTACTCTCATGACATTTGAATTCCCAATGACCTCAGACGGATGTCCATAATTCATCACATCTCTTTTTCCCATCGCTGAGAGTCGAGTTGGTGTTAGGATCATTCCCTACTGGTCGATGGATTTACGGATTTTCCTACCGCATTAAACCACTTTTTCAGTAGATCGTACCCCGCGATTTTTTTTACTCCTTTGAGTTTACGGAGCAACATAGAAATTTTACCGACTGAAGTTTGAAAATTGAAACGAGCCCTAATAAAGATCAGGAGGTTTGTGGTAATCCTGGGACTGTGCTGGTCAGTAGAGGTTCCCCGTTGGGTGGGCTTCGGGTTTAATATACACCGAATGAAACGCTGCCCCTCCAGACAGTGCTGACCATGAAGACGGGTATGACGGGTCGAGGTTATCCCGAAACGGTTGAAGTTTCCCAAAATGATTATTTAATTCGGTAACAAGAAAATTAAGGGGACTAACTCATTGTTTGAGGACAACAGATATTCATCTGATGTCCTCTTTTGTCGGCCTTTAGGATCTGTGGTCTTTTTCGGCCTTCTTCAGATCTGAATCATCAAGGTATTTAAAAACGAAATACAAAAGGATCCCGGCTAAAAGTCCCATTGCGTAAAGACCATACATGGCGTCCTCCTTTGGTTTTTTTTAAGCGAAAGAACAAGTGCTCCGTCCATCATTTTTCAAAACAAACCTTTTTGAAAGTTATTTAAGCTTTGTCCATGGTTTATCTAAGCATTTGAGGGTCAACTGGTCAAAGGAAACCGGTTGAAACCTTAGACGGCATCTTCATGAAATCTCTGACTATCTTGGTGCCATCTTTATGAGGCCCGGAAGGATAAACAATCAGGGGAAAATAGTCCCGAGGAGGATCAGTTTATATTTTTGAGGAGAAGAAAAATTCAAGGAACGTTTGTTCAAATGAAAGGTTCTGGGGAGGAATCTGTCAGGGAAACAAATGCAAACGTATTTCACCCAGATCTGTTAGTCCCCTTCATAACTAATGCGGGCTGAGAAGCTGCTGGTTTCCATGTCTTGCGCCAGATTATCTGGCTCTGATTCGACTAAATGTTCCTCCTCGCCTATGCTCCGGGGTTGGTGGAACGACCGGAAAATTATGAATGAGGGACGAGAATCATATCCGGGCCAGAAAAAATCGTGTGTGAACTGCGCTTAGTGTCATGGTAGGAACGGAAAACCGGTGTGAGGTTCAGTCAAAGATTTCCGAAACGGCAGCACCATGAACGCAACCTCAGCCTCCTTCTTTCTGGGCGGATTGCCGAGGAGTGCTCTACAGCCCCATCGGAGTAATTAAGCATAAGCGCTCGCCAGATGGAATCTAAAAGGTTATCAGAGAGCCCTCGAACCATTGCACTCTGGTCCTATGTTGAACGCGTTGGAGGGAACATGTGGATCATTAGGCCAATTCCGAAAATGCTGCCAACGCTCGCTTCCGGGAATCGCTGAGGTTGACGATCGGCAGTGGATAACCTTCTCCAAGTTGCACATCCGCCTCCACCAACACTTTTTCAGGCGCTTCCCATGGATTATGGAGGTATTTGTCTGGCATCTTTTTTAACTCGGGAATAAACCGTCGAACATACTCGCCATTTTGATCAAACTTTTTTCCCTGCGTGACGGGGTTGAAAATTCTAAAATACGGTGCGGCATCGGCTCCACAGCCTGCGATCCATTGCCAGCCGGCACTGTTGTTGGCAAGATCGGCATCAACCAAGGTATCCCAGAACCAATCCTCCCCTAGATGCCAGTGCAACAGAAGGTTTTTGACCAGAAACGATCCGACAATCATGCGCACGCGGTTATGCATATAACCCGTTTCCCACAGCTCCCGCATGCCGGCATCCACGATGGGGTATCCGGTTTGGCCTTGTTGCCATCTTTTCAGAGATTTTTGGTCCTTCCGCCAGGGAAATTTATTGAATTTTTTTTGGAGATTTTTTCGGGGGAGGTCGGGGAAATGGAAGAGCAGACTGTGGGAAAACTCCCGCCATCCTAGCTCACTCAGAAAGGTTTCCCCGTCTTTCCGCCATCCTTCCGTGCCCATGTGTTGTTTGGCGGCATACCACACCTCATTCGGTGAGATTTCTCCGTAATGCAGATGCGGCGATAATCGGGAGACATTATTTCCAGAAGGATAGTTCCGGCCTTCTTTGTACTGTTTGAGGCCGTTTTTGAGAAATGCTTTCAGTCGGGCCTGTGCCCCGGCTTCCCCGGGCTTCCAATGTTTCACAAGTTTTTTGTGCCAGGGAATAGTTGGCAGCAGGTCTAAATTTTCCAGTTCTACACCTTTGTGTGTGGAAAGCCATAAATCTTTTGGGGCTTTTAGAGGTTGTCGGGGTTCATTACCCTTTCCTAGACATCCCTTTTGATAAAAGGGAGTGAACACCTTATACGGAGTGCCGTCGCTTTTGAGCGCTGTTTGGGGTTCAAAAAGAAGAGCCCCGTTAAAGGTGTGCACCTTGATTCCTTTGGTCTGCAATGTCTCTTCAATGTGGGCATCGCTGGTGATTCGCCAGGGCTCGTAACACCGATTCCAATAAATCGCTTCTGCTCCTACCCCTTTGATGACGTCCACCAGTATGTTTTGTGCCGATCCTGCCTTGAAGCAAAGTTTGCCCTCCAAGGCTTCGTTCAGTGCGTTGAGACTTTCATGTAACCACCAACGGCTGGCCCCCCCTAACTTCCACTCTCCGCTATTTTCCTCATCCAGTATAAATAACGGGAGAATAGGATGCCCTGTTTGATGGGCGGCCAACAGTGCCGGGTTGTCCTTGATGCGTAAATCCTGCCGAAACCAGACGACGACAGGGGAGGTGGATGTTGTCATGCCTTATGCCTTGGCGAAGCCCTGAACATTCGTAACCCTGATTCCAGGCCCCCTGTCATGTTTTTCTTCATGCCAACTGTTTGTATCGGACCATGAATGGCTTAATTGACCGATCAAGCATTTTCATTTTTTATGAGGGCTGGGAATTTTTTATTTCAGGTGCCAGGTTACTCCTTTGCCGTCTGATAATCAAAAAGCGGTTCAAATACGAAGCCTTCCGGCGTAACTTCTATCAGAACAATAATGATGTCATTCGGAACTTGGTAGTTCAGAACGGGCTTGATGTTTGAGAAAGAAGTTTGGGATGCAAAGGCTTTTTTGAGGCGCTTTCTGGATAAACTGATGGCGTGTGGATTGCCGCTGAGGCCATAATGCAAGACATGCTCCTGTTCTCCTATCTTCATCTGTGAACTCTGATAGGCAATGTCCAAGTCTCCAGCCATCTGCACATGGATCACGCTTTCATAATTATTCGTTTTTTCAAATGTGAATTTCCAATGACCTAAGGCAGGGCGGAACCGGCCATTTTGATGGGATTCCACCACCATGGGAACGACCTGTATTTCTACAGTCGAACCGCCCTTCGTAACGGTGAAAACGCCATCTGGTGAATGTAGTTCCCTGAGGACCATACTACTCTCCTGGCTCCCCGGGCCTGGCTTGATCGAATGATCAGCTGTTATTCCTCCCACGTAAATCGATTCTCCGGCGTAGACTGAACCTTGGGCGGTGGTGAGATCCCTGACTGTGTCGAGTATGACGGAGTTCTTGCTGACTGGCTTTGCCAGTGGGAAAGGCACGCCAGCAAACAAGACAACGTAGAGGGATGAAAGAACCAGAAAAATTTTTCTCATCAACATACCTGAGGGTTCTTGTTTTGTCTGGTAAGGTGAGGAAGTGGATTATTCCAATAGCTTAAATTTCCACCTGGTTGTTTTTTTCTTTGGGCGAATCGTCTGAGGAGTGATAAGAAGGCCTTTGAGCTTTCAGAAACACGACAAATCCAACAAGACCTACAATGACCAGCAACACCCCGAACAGTTCGAGATTTTCCATGATGGTCTCCTTTGGTGAAAATTTATTCGATGCATTTATGATGAGATCGGGACGTTTGCCCTTTCTTCTTTAATAAGGACCTTCTGAAAGGAACGATCTTTTCGTCCAAGGGTCGCTTCGTCTTCGATGGCTTTCAAGAAATCATCCGAACCATGCACTGGCGCATAACTCATGGTGACGATGACGTCCATCGAGGGGGCATCCGCCGGAGTCGGAAAGCTGAATTTCTCCACCCGTTTTTCTTCAGGCTTCAATGACGTATCCTTCAAGATTTTGACGCCCTCAAAATCAAACACGGTTTGGGCACCCTCTGGATCGATATATATGCGCTCATAAAAACGTTGCTCACCATACACTTTGTTGAGATTTTTCCCAAGAATGGTCAGGTCGAGCACGATGCGAGACCAACCAGGGTGGGGCAAGGGCAGATTGTGAGGGACCAGGCTGTGGATGGTCACTTCCACTTGGGACACCTGCCCCTTAACATGGGTCGTGAACTGCAATTCAACTGCATTGGCCCTCACTTTTCCAAACCGTCCCGGAAAGCTATGATTTGCGATTCGCCTGGATGGTTCCCCTGTGGCCGATTCACCAAATGCCTCCGGCATATGACAAGACTGGCAAGTTTTCCCATTCTGTTCAGCCTTGGTCTCTTGCCAGGATCCCAACCAGTCCGAATGTGTGATGGCACCGTTGTGAGAAGGAAGAGATTGGTGACAAGTCACGCAATATTGAGACTGCGTATACAGTTCAAGCTTCTGTGAATCATGAGCGAGGTTGTGTTGGGGATTGTCATAACCCCCAAAAAGCGTCTTACCCAACGAGAAAATGGGATGAGGGGGACGGGTGCTGGAATCGACCTCGCTAATCAGGTGGCATTGCGAACAGCCGACTCCGTCAATCTGCGGATCTTTCGATTTGACCTCCTCAACGAAATCCTGAAACAGGTGCCCGTATTTCAAAATATGAGGAGCATGGCACTGAAAACACATCTTTTGCTGGTCCGTTGTCGCTCTTTGAAGATAACGGTCCAGGGTGACTCGAAAGGGCGCAGTTTCAATAGATCGGGATTGTGCGGAGGACTCCCATTCTTCAAAGGCACGTAAATGGCATCGCTGGCATTTATTTGACGGCGGAAAGGCTTTTTCCAGTGGCTTATCCGGAACGCTGGAATTATTGCCTGCCAGAGCCTCTCGCAAGATTATCTGGTTAAATGAAGCCATGACATTGATCATCAAGATTCCAAAGATAACCATGACACCCAAAAAGAGCGCCAGGTTCTTTTTACAGATGAGGAAAAGTCGGTTCATGATTTTTTCAAAAGATGAGGAATGGTTTCCAAGGCTTTCGTGCGAAATGTCAGGAGACGGGGAGTCGTATATTGGTCGATAATTTGTAAAGCCTCATTTCGCTGCTTTTCTCCAGACAAGGTCGCTAAATAGCGGCTCTGTAATTCTTTTCCGGGTTTCGGCATAAGAGCATAGCTAATTGTGGCCTCGATGAACGCCGGAGTGGTTTCTTCCGGGACTGCAATATTGAAGGGAATATGGCGGGTGATACCGCTGTTGACCAAGGGTTGTGGTATTGGTCCTCTTAATAATTCTTCAAATGAGCGCCCGAATATTTTGTCCTCTTCACCAATGATAGCTCCTGTTTGATCCTTTACCATAACTTTGACAATGAATTGCTTGAGAACAGGGTCCCCCCCGGGGAACATGTGTATCAAGCTGCCATTGGGTACATGCAGAATACCCTGAACCGAGAAAGTGGTCTGTGTGATCTCGATATTGAGGCGTGATGTCCATTCTGCCTGCACGTTGCGATTACTCAACATGATTCCCGGCGCCACAACTCCCTGAAACCAGTGGCGAGCCAGGGATCTGGAATGCGTCCCCCCCTTGTCGGTGGAACTGCCATAAGATTGTTCCATGTGACAATTTTGGCAAACCAGGTCCTTCAGAATGGGTCCGTTCAGATGTGGTTGGGTAACATCCTTGACCTTGCTGAAGTGACAGGAGGTACAGAAATTCGCTCCTTTATAGATCTCCGCCTTTTGTGATTGATGGGCCAGGTTATCCTCTGGATCACCGTACGGGCCGAAAAATGTGGATCCAGGAACGAGTTGAAATGCCGGAAAATCATCATTCTTTTCCCCTGAGGCCTGGATGAGATGGCAGGACGCACATCCAATGCCTTCCACTTTGACGTGTTTCGGTCCTCTCTGGACTTGGTCAATAATGCGATCTGCATATTGTGGGAAGACGGTGACGGCTGGGACATGGCAAGCCAGGCATTTTGTTCGTTGTTCAAGAGTGGGATGAGTCTGAAGCCACAAACCAAGCACAGTCCTGAAGACTGGAGACTTCAGGGCTGCGCCATGAAGCAGAGCCCCATCCATCCGTCCAAACGAATGAAGATCCTCACTACGTTCCCTCATGCCTTTCCATTCTTCAAAATGCCGGTCATGGCACTGCTTGCACTGTGTTGAGGGGATAAAGATCTTCTCAATTTCATCGAGCCAGATGAGATCCTCTTGCGATCCTCCCTTATCCTGTGACCAGACTGGGCTGGGAACAAACTCCGCAGCCAACAGCGATAGACTCAAAACAACCATGAAGACCAAGTGGATCTTGGTGGGTCTCCTAAGCATCAATACAGACATTACCCTGACCCGGATAGTCTGTGAGCGGGATTGGTCGGCAGCATCCTTTGACGTATTCTTTTGCTGGCATTCCATCATTCTTTATCATATCGTGCACTTCCGGAGCTCAAACAATCAAAATACTCAATCCTTCGACAGATAACTGCGGTGGGTTCATTTCCATATTTGGGGGGTACAGACTTTCGTCAGACATTCCGCCCATCAGTACTGGGGTGTAGTCCATAGTTTTTAAGTAAATTCCGCTTTTTATCCGCAAACCGGTCAAAGGTTTCGTGGTCCAACTCTAGACGTCAATTTGATGGAAAATAACACTCTTTTTCGAGCCCAGCATTGCTGTGTGTGGCGAAAGTCAGCAACGCGAAAAACAGAGACTTGAGATCTCAAGTTAGAAAAAATTATCCAACATTGGACAAACATTTAGTTTCCACCATCCCACAAATGTTAATGTTTCGGAAGACCTGTAGGAATTGTATCCAGTGATCAAATGTCTTCCAAAAAGAATACGGGAGCGGAAACCATAAGGCACATCCGTACTCACATGCCTTCTACTGATAGGACTCTGAGAGGATTAATTATTTTACTCGTAGGGTGGTTTGGCGGGTGCAACCTCCCGGAGCCACCTCAGACCGCTGAGTCTATCCCGTCTGTCTACGCAGATTTACACATGCCGGATAGTTGGTGGACCGACAAAGCGATTATTGATGATGGTCGTCAATTGTACCTGGGGTTGAATAAATCGAATGTCAACTGCGCACAATGCCATGGTAAAAACGGCAAACCCGTGATAACCGCAGCTGTGAGCTTCCGCGATGTGGATAAAATGAAAAGTTATTCGGACTCCCAAATGCTGTGGCGAATTTCCGAGGGAGTGCCCTACAGCACCATGGGAGCCATTAAGGATAAGCTCTCTCAAGATGAAATTTGGAAGGTCATCGCGTTTGTGAGCACATTGGGAATGAATGGTCGGCAATATGATCCCACTACGAAAAGCTGGGTTCCATCCGGGTGAATCAGCCATGAAGTTCAGGCCAGCACCGAGAGGTAAGGTCCTTCATATTCCTTTATCCGCATAATTCGTGTAAATCAAAAAGCAGGGAAAATAAATGAAACCCAATATTGGCATCAAGGAAAGCGTGCTGGAAAATCTATTGGAAATTGACTGGCTCGGTTTTCTGATTCCTGCATGCGATATTAAAAGACTCATCATTCGCATTGGAATGTGACCAGTCCCATGTTTCAAATCCTTCGCTGGATGTTCGAAACCTCCTATAACGAAATGGCGTGTTCGTTGATCTCATCGCGGAGCGCATTTGTGCTCTCGGGCTGCCTGCCCTGTGAATTATGCCGAAGTTGGAAAGGTTAGCCGCGGTGCGTCCACGAGGCCGTTTTGGAATTCGATTAGGCGGTAACCGTTATCTTCTGTCCGGTTTTGAGATAGGAAGTCTTTCTCTCCCCGGTTGTGTGGCCTGGTACACCTTTAGGATATTTCAATGGTCCCATATGACTTACCAGAATTCAGTACCCGGCTCGCCTTTAAATGGACCGAGGATTTTTGAGGTGATCCACCCACCATATAATTCACCCGTCTGTATTTTGACCTTTTGCTTTCCCACATAGCAGGCATCCACTTTTCCGGGAAAAAATGCCAAATAATTGGCAATATTCTTATACTTTTCCCCGGGATTAGGGTAACTCCATGCTGCATCTATCGCCATTCGTTTCCCGATTTGTATTGACCAATATCGTGCCATTCCCTTCCATTCGCATACGGTTTGTCTTGCGCTCAGTATCAGGTAGGCGATTCGGACATCAGTGGGTGGGAAATAATATGCCGGAGGGCTTCCGGTTTCGAGAAGCCGATAGGCCTGAGTTGTTTCAGCCAGAACCAGTCCACCAAACTCAACTCTAATTTGTTGATGAACACGCTGTAGTCTGGGTGGACGAGGGTAGCTCCAAACAGACTCTTGCCCGCGCTTCGGAATCTGCATTTTCGGGTTTTGTTCAAAGATGAGTTTTTGCATTGTATTGTCCTAAGGTATGTCTCTTTTTAATTGGCGGCTAATGCCCTACTCCCATGTTACCATTTTCTAGAGGAGTCCTTTCTTTTATTTAACTAAATCACCCGCGAACTCTCCAAGGAGATCCTCAAAAACCCTAGACAATTCTGCAAGACCCATGTGTTGACGGAGAGTCCTGTCGAATGAAATAACCAGCCGCCTCTAGAACGGGATGGTGGGTGAATCAGGACCTGGCGGCCATGAATAACGGAAAGTTGGTGGAAAACCGGTTTGTGGGAAAATTCATGCAACCTCTCGGTACATCGGAATTGGACTTGGAAAAAGTATAAAAGATATCTGGCCTATAGCGGGAGGTGGGCGCGACAGGGCAACCCGATTACAGGAGGTGACGGGATCATAGTTGGTCGAGAATTACATGGGCGCAAAGACTGGAAGAGCTGGAATACAAGAATGTCCGACGACTGAGTAAATTGTAGCCACTTCTCGCGGGGATATAGGACCGTGAAAACGTATTTGCAAAAAGAGCCTTAATTTCGGGTATGACGCAAGACAGGGCAAGTCTTTCGTCAATGAAAGGAGCAGATAAATTACATTTTTTATTTCAGATTGTCGGACTCACTCCAGGTGAGCCGTCTTTCGATGAGCCAGTAGGTGATGCCTAAAGCCAATACGACCGCAGCAGTCCCAAAAATATAGGGCGGGGTTATTTCTTTAAAATCGAATATGATCACCTTTCTGGTGATGGCCATCAAAGCGGTCGCCAACACTAATTTGATGTGAATGACGTCTTGGCGAATATAGAGCGTAATGTTAATGAAAATTGCTATGGCAATGATTGGGGCTAACGATGAACTAAATATTGGAACAATATCCCGAATGCTGAACGTGGTAAAGGTGGGGGCCACTAGCTGTTGATAGAGGATATATACGACATCAACCACGCCCCAGAGAATGGTAAAGACCATGAGTACGGCCAGAACTTTTACGGCTCCGCGAATAGTGTGATGAAGAATTTTCATAAACCGATCTTCTTCATCCAGGGAGAGTTCTTCCTGGCCGATTTTTCTGATTCGCTCCTTCCGGAAATGATCCATCAAGGAATCGACCAGACTCACCTGACTGCCCAAAAATGTCGTATTGAAATTCCTTTCCTCAAAATCCTCGAGTCCTTTGACCGCCTCAAAGTCCTCGCCGGAGACCCGTTTAAAGCCCATGCTCCAGTCGGCATATTCATGTTGGTCGATGGGCTTTTTCTTGACAATCTGAAAATTGGTATGCCGCGGATCGCGTTTGATGGTTTTGACTAATTCATCAACCACGCCCTCTTCACCTTCCAAGATTTGAATAAAGGTTTTATTGCCATAGAGCAACATTCCGGTGATGCCTAAGCGGGCATTATTTTCTCGGGCCGTTTTCAGAATGTCTTCTAAGTCACCCTGAGACATGGCTCGTGTGGCCGAACTCAAATAGGTGATTTGGATCATGGGCTCAATTTCCTTCCGACTACTCTCTGAAGGTTAAGGCGGACGTCGCAAGCTGTCATTGGCACCTAGCGTAGTGGCTTGGTCATTACCCGTTTTCGGAGAAAGGCCTCCTTGAGAGTGTGTCTAAGTCTTCGCGGGTTTTCATGCTCTCCCTGTTCGGACATTTTCGCGTGGTTCAGATGTGTCCACGATTTCAGGGATAGACCACGACAACGCAAGACGAGCGAAGCTCGAAATTCAAAACACCACCTCCGTAAGGTCGTGGGTACCTATTGATTTTCTGACTCACCGGTGGGCAACGGTCTGTCTATCAGCCAGTAGGTGATGCCTAAAGCCAACACCACGGTCGCCGTGCCGAAGATATAAAGTGGGGTGATTTTGGAAAAGTCAAATATTATGACCTTTCGGGCAATCGCCATCAGAGCGGTGGCCACCACTAATTTGACGTGAATAACATCTTTTCGAATATAGAGGGTAATGTTAATGAAAATCTCTATTGCGATGAGCACTGCCATAAAGGCACCGAAGGTGGTGACAATATCCCGAATGCTGAACGTGGTAAAGGTGGGGGCCACTAGCTGTTGATAGAGGATATATACGACATCAACCACGCCCCAGAGAATGGTAAAGACCATGAGTACGGCCAGAACTTTTACGGCTCCGCGAATAGTGTGATGAAGAATTTTCATAAACCGATCTTCTTCATCCAGGGAGAGTTCTTCCTGGCCGATTTTTCTGATTCGCTCCTTCCGGAAATGATCCATCAAGGAGTCGACCAGACTCGCATGACTGCCCAAAAATGTCGTATTGAAATTCTTCTCCTCAAAATCCTCGAGTCCTTTGACCGCCTCAAAGTCCTCGCCGGAGACCCGTTTAAAGCCCATGCTCCAGTCGGCATATTCATGTTGGTCGATGGGCTTTTTCTTGACAATCTGAAAATTGGTATGTCGCGGATCGCGTTTGATGGTTTTGACTAATTCATCAACCACGCCCTCTTCACCTTCCAAGATTTGAATAAAGGTTTTATTGCCATAGAGCAACATTCCGGTGATGCCTAAGCGGGCATTATTTTCTCGGGCCGTTTTCAGAATGTCTTCTAAGTCACCCTGAGACATGGCTCGTGTGGCCGAACTCAAATAGGTGATTTGGATCATGGTTTGAATCCCCCTTATATTTTGGCTAAAAAAACCTCATAGAGCTCACAATACAGATCAATTGACCGTTCAAAATTTCACTTGAGGATCTTCAGGAAATTTAGTAGAAAATAGGCTTCACTATCCCCAAGCCTTGGCCGTTTATTTTCTTCACAATTATTGAATTGGGATGCCAATCAGATTGGGTACGGTTGTTCGGAAAAGGCCTGGTCCTCCAGTTCGAAATCCGGATCTCCAATCGTCACAATTCCAAGGTGACCATCCACCATCAATTGATCCCCATGGCAAATGACTTTTGTCGCATGGGAAATGCCATTCACACATGGAATGCCAAGTTCACGCGCAATAATGGCACCGTGAATCAACATGCCCCCACGTTGCTCCACAACGGCTGAGGCGAGAAGAACCAGATGGGTCATGGTCGGTTGGATCGACTCACACACCAGAATGTCGCCTCGTTGAAAATTGCGAAACTCTTCGATGCCGTTCACGACACATGCCGGTCCCTCTGCCAGGCCGGGAGAAGCCGGTTGTCCTATGAGCTGACGGGGTTTTTCGTTGGTGTCCGAGGTTTGATGCAAGGCTTCTGATTCATCTTCGTCAACGTGAATGGGATCGTGTTGGTGATCTCGAAGTAGTTGGCAAATAAGGGGTGCAGTTGTTTCACTTGGATTTTTTCCGGTCAGTCGCCCGGCTGGGCGTAAACGGGTAGCTCCAAGATGCAACGCTCGAAGGAACTGGCTTTCAATGCGTCCCAAAAGAATATTGTCATCATCACGGAGGCGCCAGCTGAGTTGGCCGATGGCGATGACCTCCCGGGCTTCATCCTCGCGCGTCATTCCTACAGCCTCTATCAAACGCTGTTGAATGGCCATGGAGTTGGTCTTTCCATTTTGCTCCCTTTGCGCTGGTTTTGTTGTGGCGAAAGTCTCGACCTGGCATATCAAATTGAACAACGAGTCCGGCCGATCCACCAGACGTTCACCATTATAGGAGGTGTCCATAAAGGTCGAGAGAAAGCGATCGAAATCCCTCAGAAAATCAGGCCCACCTTGGATATTCATAATTTGTTGCTTCAGAGCTTCCCAGTTTTCTGATGACTTGTCCGATACGGATATCGCACTTTCCTTGAGTTTTCTTTTGAGGAGGGGAATATTTTGGACCTGTTGTGCAATGTGTTCAAGAGCGGCATTGCGTCGGGAAGCGAGAAAATCCTGTCCCCTGAGGAGCAGCATGAATTCATAGGGGTCCCGGGGCTGAAGGGCATCATTGTAATAGGCCCCCAAATAGCGTACCCCATGGGCAAGAGGAATAAAGTCTTTCTTATAAATTTCCCTCCAGGATGTGAGGGTAGAAAGTCTTTCCTCCATACATTCCGCAAGATGGCTGTCATCCAGTATTTCAATGTTCTGGGTGGCCAATTGAGCTCCAAGGCGTTCAAGTTCAGGAATTAATGTTTTGGAAACTTTTTCTGCCAGTTGACGAAGTTGTGGGAGTTTCGGGCGAAGGGTCAGATACCAGCCACGGTCATCTGATTGGATGACAGACAGACCGGATGTAATGGGACGGGCCTGGAGGACTGACAGTATGCCACCTTGTTCCGCCCATTCCATATCGGGAGGCCATCCGAACAATTCCTCCACTTGTCCAAGACGTGTATGGAGTACTTGTAGATCATGATCATTCAAGAGGGCCGAGTCATGTTGTTCGCTATTCCGGACCCCCGCTTTCCACTCGACGACTTCCCCGGAGCTCCGGTTGAGTATCCACCGGTCAGGTTCCAAGAGTCCGTCAACCAAATTCGAGCATGGGCCCGGGACCGCTTCCACAATTTCCCTATCCAGAGCCTGGTTTCGAGGATCACGCCCAAAGGCGACGCCGGAGTTTTCAGCAGGAACCATTTCCTGAACGATGACGGCCATGAGACTGTGGCGTGGGTCGAGGAGTAATTCCTTGCGATACAGCAAGGCCGCATCCGACCAGAGGGAGGCCCAAACCGCCTGCACGGCTCGAATCACCGATTCCTTGCCTTGAACATTCACGACCGATTCATGAAGCCCGGCAAAGGAACGTTGAGCCGAGTCCTCCCCAGGAGCCGAAGATCTCACGGCAAGGGGATGTTGCGAATTTAGCCAGGATAGAGCCTCATAGACGGCTTGCACAAGCTCAAGCGGAGGGGGAGTTCTCAAAAAGGCTGATCGGATTCGCAAGGCCGAGTCCCAGATTTCTTCCCAGCGCATCTTGTCCAAGGGTTTCCGTCCCAACTCCATTTGAATGACATTCGGCAGGTCTGACCGAGAAAGAACGTGTTGATAGGCAAACACGGTAAGGCAAAAACCCGATGGAACCTGGACACCTGCAGAGATCATCCTTGTGAGAGCAGCCGCCTTTCCTCCAACCACATTCACATCATGACCAGCCGTCTCGCCAAGGGAAACTATCCAGGTATTTTTTGGGGAATCCACTGTCGGACCTCCTGAAATCGTTCGACATGAAAATACCTCACGATTTCAATGCAAAAGAGTGCCACGGTTGGTGCGCGAACGAAGCCGGAAAGATACCCATGGCGTGCTGTCAATAAACGCGACCAGAATTCGAAGTCCATGCTTTCTTCAACACGTTTGGCCTGTCCTGTTGCAGTGACGGCTTCCACATTCATCATATTGTCGGGATGCTGGCACCGATTGTCGATCAGAAGGGCGACCCGATTGCTTTGACTCAGGAGTTTAAATTTCCTGGTGGTGATAGGGGTGGCAAAGACCGCGGTGGCCAAATCTTCTGTCATCGAAAAAGCCACTAAAGAACCATATGGATGCTGTTCCCCCTGTGTGCATAACACCGCGAAGGGCTGAGACTCCATCAGCCGCCTAATTCGAAGAGAAAGAGACTCTCCAGGTTCTTTGGACGAAGGGTTTTCGCCATCATATTCAAAACCGAGCGCAGGTTCTTCGATCACGTTAGTTCCCTCTTTGTATTTTGATATTATTGAAAGAGATATTTTCCAGAATGTGAGACCTGTTTTTCTGTTCAAATCTCAGCCATTAACGGAATACTTATTTGTGTTGCTGTGGCATGATGCTGATTGATCATGGGTTTGCCGGAAAAATCTTTTTCTTAAAAAAACGAGGTAGGGCTGGAACCTTTCTCTCAGCGCTTAAACGGGCATGACTATTTTGGCTGAGATCCAATTAAGGAGATGGGCAAAGCCAAGTTTGTTTAAATGATAGGTATACTATCATTATTAAAAAAAAACAATTTCCACAACATGAAAATTAAAAAAACACGACTGAGATGAAGGATAGCCTGACGGTGGGGGAGTCCCGACCCTTCATTCCGCGGCTAGGGGACAGGGCTATTTCAAGTCCGAATAAATCACTGAAGAGGCCTGACATACTTGATGAATGTTGGGAGACAGCATGTTCATCTGGTTCTCTGAAGTTTCTGAAAGTGAAAGTATCCGGCGAAAATGCCAGGTTAGCCTCCACGCCAAAGACCCATCAATTTCGAACGGACAACATATGAGGCAAGCCCCCGGCTTTAGCCGGGGGCCCAGGGTAAACTGATCATCCTCCTAGAAAAAACCTTTGACTAATTCGGCATTTGAGCGGTAAACCAGGTCGAAATCCCTTTCATCCCATTACGCTCTACATTCGAGCCGTCCCATACGGCAAAGGCCACCGGAAAGCTTGAGCCGGATTTAAACTGGACATCACTGGGATCATCAGTCGTCAAGGATCGTTTCATCACGACCCGCCACGTTGGTCCATTGCAGCACCCTCCCTTGAGGGCACCATACGGTTCCCACAATCCGTTGCCCAGCACATTTTGTGTCGCCTGGGTGGTGAGAGTGCTAAAGCCATTGGCGTTCAGATCTTCTACTGAACTGATCCGAAGTGCCGGGTCTGACATGATGTTTCCTGACCAGATACCCTCATTAAACGGGCCGGAGCTTCGTCCGGTCCGATTCGTATACGTGACTCCTCCTGACGGCTCCTCATAATAGTAGTCCCAGGCGATTGCGGGGTATTGTTGATCCACGTCCCACATGCCGGCCACTCCCGCGCCAAGGTCTTTTTGCCATTCAGCATTCCATCGCCAAATATTCACGGTTCCCCCCGATTGACCCATGCATTGAAATGGAGGAGCTCCGGCATCCTGAACCGGAAACTGGATGGCCATTTGATCTCGAAAATCTTGAGGTCCAATGGTGGTGTTGTTGAGGGTCTGGTCACCCCAGTTTGCCCATACACCAATGTCCTTGCCGTTGGTCGCCATCTTTACCATGACAGTCTTCACCGAGATGTTAGGATGCATGGGGGTGGTGATGGTCTGGCCACTTAATGGCACCACCACTCCTGGGACGGATTCCCAAATTGGATTGGCCGCATCCATGGCGATGTCTCCTGTGATGGAAGCAATCGGAATCGTCACCGGTTGGCTGACCGCCAGTGGGATGTCGACCATGGCGAAAATGGCCCCTATCGCCAGAATTCCAAAAACGAGCAGGATTGAAGTCATTGGGCGTTGATGCGTTGGATTTTTCATATTTCTCCTTTACGCTGAACGATCATTTCTCAATGTTTCCGATGGTTGGACGTATTGTTTTGGAACCTTGTTATCACACCGGTGGCAAATCAGCACCAGGCTTTTTTAAGTCTTGGTTTCCTCGATAGCTTGACTTCTGCCAGCCGATAACGACTCCAAAGCCCGATGGAGGCGATGCCGCCTGCCAAAATCATGAAGGTCCCCAAAAAAAATGTAAACGGTTGAGTCATGCGATGATTCCTCCTTTTGAAGAATGGAAAAGGCAATGAAATGTTAGTAAGTGACAAGGATGCAGGTTGTTGTCCCCACAAGTTGACGCTCACTTGGTGAATGATTTTTCTCCAGGCGGATTCCATCGCAGGGCTCCAGGCATCTTCCGCTAACTCGGAGAAAATGTCCAAATATGTTTCCGCCATCTTAAGCAGTTGTTGAGGTTCGAGGTGGTTCATCTTTGTAGAAAGCAGGTCTGTCCATTGGTCTTTGATGGATGAATGAATTTCTCCGGATGAGCGAATCTCCCTGATAATCGTATCGAGGATCTGGACGATTCGCCTACTGAATGGTTGTAGTCCCAATGATAGGAGAGAACTTGTAACCTCAGAATGATCCCGCAACAGGCGATGAAAAAGCTTATCGGCAAAAGCATCCTCAGCGTCCTTAATCCATCCTAGACCACATTCCAGAATATGAATGTCCGTATCTGAAAATTTGGGGGTAATTTGATCCATGTCAACGCCTTTCCGTAGGGTCTCTGAATGTTGCTCCACTAACAGTGTACACCCTGGGATCTGAAGGAGGCTAAAGGAGGCCGGAAGGAAATGGAAAACCTTAGACAAGCCGACCGTTCAATCTCTGTGTGTGCGTGTCTGAAGGCAGACTGTCTCAATGACCACAATCAAAATTGGAATTTTGTCGGGTGAGAGAATTCTTGAAAACGGGGAGGATGCCGGATATCAGGTCTCCAGCCATTTGCGAATATCCTCCGCCGCACGGCGACCGGAAAAGAGGGCCCCATCAATAGTCCCGGTGGCACAAAAATCCCCACACACGAAGACTCCATCCTGAACATGTGCCTGACGGAATAACGGATTAGGAAATGGTGGGACTTGGACGGGTTGAGCGGATGTGATGTGATAGGCTCGAATTGGCTGCCAGTCTTCGACTTGTGAACCAAACCATTCACGCAATTGTTGGCGAACCCCGAGGGCAAGGTCTTCCTTGGAAGGATCCGCATGGTTTAACACTGAAACGGAGATTAATTGCTTATTGGTCGTGGAATAGGTCGGGGCAATTTGAGTGAGGACACAGAGATTATTGATTGGACCGACCCCTTCTCCGTTTAATAAAAGATGTGGTCCTGAATAGGGCGGCTCTGGGGCGTCATAGTAGAAACAGGTCACGTGGCGATAGGGGGATGATTTGAGACCGGGAACAAGTCTCGTTGCGGCTGGTCCGTCGGTGGCCACGACAACAGCGCGAGCGGATAGGGCTTCCCCGGATTCCAAGGTCACTGATGTTTTCCGAATGAATGCAACCCTGGCTCGAGTTTGAATCCGTCCTGCCGGAAGACGGGATACCAATTGTCGGGGAATGGCTCCCATCCCCCAGGCGGGAAGTGATATGTCTCCAGACGCAAACATCCTGAAGGCAAATTCTGCCATACGACTGGAAGTCTGTAATTCCGGATCCAAAAATACGCCACCAAGGAAGGGCCGAAAAAATCGTTCGATCATGGAGGAAGAAAATCCGAAATCTTTGAGATGTTGGAGTGTTGAAGTTTCGGGCCTTTGAAACAGATCGTTCAAGGTTCCAGTACCTGCCCGGTGGCGGAATGTGGCCACCCGGATTTTGTCTGAAAGGGTTCCGATAGGGGTGAAAAGCGCTTGAATGCTCTGAAAGGGATGTCGGAAGGGATCCGGCATTCGATGCCATTCTTCAAGACACCGAATTACCGCACCAGGGAAAAAATGTTGGAGCTCGAGGGCAGGATACTCCAATAAGCGTCTGGCCTCAGGGTAAGCAGTAGAAAAGACCTGGAAGCCACGGTCCAGAAGGCAGCCATCGACGTGATCTGTCCGAATCCGCCCCCCTGCCTCTTCGGATGCCTCCAGAAGTAAAAAATCGATTCCATAATCCCCTAAGGTTTTTGCGCAGGAAAGTCCGGCAAGGCCGGCTCCGATAATGAGCACATCAGCATTCATAGAAGATATATCTTTGTGTAAGCTAAGGAAAAAAAAAGATATGGCTGTTGTGTCGAAAGATGTGCAATTTATGACTCTTCTAACACCTCAATCGAATTGCCGAAGGCATCGGTGATGTAGACCGAATTGAGTCCGTCCCGATGGGTGACGAGATCTCCAAATTTGTTGGCATCCGGACGACTGAGCGCAAAATGTGAAGGATGTTCCTGAGGGAGGACCAGGGCAAGCTTGGTATTGGCGAAGGCCAAAAGCGCCCAGGACTCATCGATATAATCCACGCAACAATTGAAGCGGGAGGTATACCATTCGACCGCTTCGGCCACGTTCGGGACTGGAATTGCCACATGATGGATCGAATCCAGTTTTGGAGGTCTGGACGAGGAATTTGGCTTTTTGGTCAAGGTGTTTTGCCCTTTGGGCGCCATGCGCTTTAGGTTACCTCTCTTCACGGGTGTTTAAGGAAGGGTAAAAATTAAACCCTATGAAAATTGTTGGATGTGCTCTATCAGCATTTTTGAGACCTTTTCCAGGTTAAACGGCCAGGCATAGATGAGAGTAATCGTTGGGTGTTTCTTGCGAAGTTCTTCCAGTTCTTCGGGGATTTCACTTTCGGAATGCGATCCTCCCGGAGTAAACATGGTCGAAACCACGGTAATCGTCTGTGCTCCCTGGTGAATGAGGGATTCAACCGCTTCAGCGAGTGTCGGTCCGCAGAACTCGTTATACGCCAGGCCGAACAACGAACCATTTAAGAGTGGCTTCATGGCGGTCCCAAGGGATTCGAGTCCAGCCTGGTAAGGATCCGTTTCAGGAGTCCGGGGCCATGTGCGAACTTTGATGTCCAATTCTAACTCTTCCGGCGACATGGGACTGCCTGTTGCCCTTCGCTGGGCTTCAAGGCGTTTAAGTTTTGTGATGAGATCAGACGGATATCCTTTGGGAATGCCTCCGTGTCCGACAAGAAGAATGGCTTTTTTGACTTCTGACATGTTGTGAACTCCCTATGATTGCCAAGAAATGAATGATGATGATGGGTGGAAAGTCCTGGCGCTTTCACCCATGCCAGTTCGTAGTTGCAAAGTTTTGACATCATGGACTTGCGTGAAATATGCAATGTTGTGGGTACGAAGAAGAGGCGCATACGGTTTAAACCCCGGTCCGCCCACCATCACCGCACACGATGGCCGAAATAGTCGAGAGATCTTTCGCAGCCAGGATCGTACTATTTTCTCTCCTGGTTCAAGATTGCAGGAAAGAAGAATCAACTGTGTTTTTTTTCGCCGCAGGGCCATTTCCAACATCTCAAATGCCACATTGGGCCCGAGATAGATGCTGTGCCATCCAAGACCTCGCAGAAGAACCGCCGCAGTCAGTGGAGCAATTTCGTGAAAGTCTCCAGGCACACAGGCGATTAAGGCGTGAGGTCCACCCAGAGGTGGTTCTTCGCGTAGAACGTTTACAAGGTGTTGACGCACCAACCGGCTCACGCTTTGTTCCCCTCTCAGACTTATCCCACCTTGATGCCATAGGTCGCCAATCAGGCGCAAGACCGGAAAAATAATGCCATCCAAGGCTTTCTCAAGCCCCAATTGATTGATCCATTTCTCAATCATGGTGGTAATGGCCCGTACATCCTGGTGCCGGGCCAACCGAATCATGTCCTGGGTGTCATTCCAATAGAGAGAGGCTATTCCCGAGAGATTGAGAGGGACATGATTCATCGATTGTCGGAGTTCGTGCTCACCGGCTTGCGCCAATTGCCCAATGGATTCACCATGATCCAATTGTGATTTCAGATAAAGGAGAAATTGAATGTCATCTTCGGTAAAGAGTCGATAGCCGTTAGGGCCTCGCTGGGGATGGACTAAATGGTAGCGTTCTTCCCATTTCCGGATCACGTGGGTGCTGAGTCCAGTAGTACTGGCCACAGATTTAATCCGATAGGTCTGGGAATCCTTTGGACTGTTAGACATGGTTACGCAACATGAGTTCTTTGGGGTGCGGGTTGAGATAGACCTGGTCAACTAAATAGGGTACAGCCAGGATGCGCACATAATGTTTAATGAGCGTGAGCGGCACGGCCAGGGGGGTGAGATGCCGGTGGTAATCCTGAATGGTTTCCTGCAACTCGGCCCGTTCAACCGGGCTCAGTTGGTTTTTAAAGTGGCCCGCCAGATGCTGGAGGACATTGACATGTTTTCGCACTGTGGCCTTGCTTTTCAGCGCGTCCATAAAGAGCGGGCCATAGTGATTGGCCAGGTCACCGGGTGTGTATTGGCCAGCCTTCGCGATGAGTTGTCCAAGGTCCTGATAATGCGAACGGCTGTGGGTGAGCAATAAATATTTGTGACGGGTATGGAATTGGACAATGGCACCACGGCTGATCCGATGCTGTTGAAGGAGGATTTTCCACCTCCGATAACAGAAAATGCGCTCGATAAAATTTTCTCGAAGGGGCGCATCGCTTAAGCGTCCTTCCTCCTCCACAGGGAGTAGGGGAAACGCTTGTTGAAAGGCGGCTGAAAAAATACCGGTTCCCTGTTTTGAAGGTTGCCCTTTCTCGGTATAAACCTTGACCCGATAGACTCCGCAACTGGGGGAACTTTTTTTAAAAATATATCCATCCAAATCACTTTCCTGTAACTCCTGAACCCGGCGCTGACTAAAGGCGTGCAGGGTAGCGGTGTGATCAATGTGGGAGCGGATGGTCAGGAGTTGTGGGGCATCGGGATTGCCGGCCAAATGCATGGCCTCTCGAGGGGTGCCTAGTCCCGCTTCTACTTCGGGACAGACCGGAAGCCATTCGACAAACGGGGCCAGCACATCTGTGAGGAAGGCATCCCGTTTGTGTCCGCCATCGTATCGAACCGTGTCGCCGAGCAGACATTGGCTGATGCCCAATCGCGGCTTATGTTCTGATAGGGACTCAGGCAAATTTTTGTCAAGTTGAGTCGTTTTGTTGTGAGGCTTGAGATCGATGTCGATTAATCGTGTGGTCATATGGATATGTAATCCCTCTCCTAAGGGGTGATGGATCCGCGTGACCCGTGTTGCAGATATCTCAATTCTTCTCCGGCGTTGAATACCCGTTCATACACCATCAGCCTCCCAAGCCGCCCCAATACTTTTCAGCTTGATCAACACTTCGGATTCGGTGACCCAGAGGGATGGATTGCTGTCCTGGACACTTTTAATCCGCTTACATGGCTTGAGGAGTTTGCTCCATTAAGACCGATTCGCTGATTCGAACCAGACTGACGGTGCGTTCACCTTGGGGACCTGTGAGCCCCAGTCTTACGCTGCTTCCTATTTCTCCACGGATGAGCCCAACCGCTTCCTGATAGGTTTTCCCGGCTAGGGGGACCCCGTCGACGGTCAGAATTTCTTCCCCATGATTCAGTCCGGCCCGTGCGGCGGGCCCGGACGGATGTACGGCGCGAATGATCAATCGAGCGGGTTCGCCAATTCGACCGGCTGTGATATGCAAGGCAAGTCCCACAATCCCCGAGGGAGGGGGTGTGTTGGGGCCTGGAGGACTGGCATGAGGATTCGTGGGAGCCGCTGAATCAATAGAGCGGACATCCTCACCCAAGGCCAATGGTGTGCATACTATCGCTGAAAGGAGCACGGCTCCTAAAATTTTGAGGCACCGATTTGGATAGGTATTGAAGGGTAAGCGTATCAGCATAGAAATCTCCCTTATGGCAGTGTAGATGACAGACCGGAAAAACCGAGGACACACAAACCCATGAGAAGGACAAGAGAATTTAATTGCACGGAACGCCGATGGAGGCCATCTCTTTGTCGTTGAAGGAGAGGTGTGGAAATCCCTTTGAGTTGTTTGGCTTTGAGCTGATCACTGAGTTCATTAATCTGGGCAATCAGAGGAGTTCGGCAATACTGCTCGATCGCCAGTATTCCCAACCACAACGTAGCGGGGACAAGTACCACGGGTCCGAATCCATGGAAAAAGCCCAGGGCGAGGCTGGTGAACCATCCAACGGCGGCACTGAGCATTCCCAATCCGTAGTAGGGAGGAAACAGACTTCGCACGACTCGTGCAAAGGCATCGGCATCCAGCGTCCGGGAAAGCACAGGTGCTGTGACGAAGGAAAGAAAGACAATTTTCCCCACCAACACTGCGCTGGCCAACAAATTAAAAAAAATGAGAATGTGTTCAGTCATCGCGTCACCTCTTAAGAAACATTGGCGAGCAGATTTTTGGACACCTGCAAGGCCTGGTCAAAATCAGGCAGCTGTCCCATGGGTACCATTTCAACATATCGAATAATGCCTTGATAATCCAGCACCAGGACGGCGCGATGAAGAATGCCGATTTGTTCGAGGAGCAGGCCGGAGCTGGTCCCGAAATGATAATCAGGGGCATCAGATAGAAAGGTCATATTGTGAATGTTTGTTTCGGTGGAGAACGTCTGCTGGTCCTCATACGTATTCGTGCTCAATGTGACAAAGGTCATCATTTGATCCAGCCCGCCATTGCGTTCACTAAACCGGTGTGTTTGTTCATCACATACCGGAGTATTCAATTGGGGAACAATGCTGATCAAGGTGACGTGACCCTTCAAGATATTAAGGTTCACGGTCCTTCCATCTTTTCCGAGGACGTTGACAGAGGGAACGGGCTGTCCTTTTGTGATGGTAATCGGCTTTTCCATGGCGGAGGGAGAAGCTGAGATGGTTATCATCCAGAGGGTTAGAAGGCACAGGAAAGCCATAAAAAATGCCCGTCTTGCCGGTGTGGTGAATTGCTGTTTCATGATGTGCATCCTTATCCCATGATTGGCCAACCAGTTAGCCGTAGGTCATGTATGGGCCATGAGTGATTGAAGTGCCATCTGAAGGGTGGGATAGGAATATGAAAATCCACCTTCCAGCGCTTTCTTCGGATGAGCCTTCTGCCCGGTCGTCAGCACGGTGGACATTTCTCCCAGTGCGATGCGTAAGACGAATTGTGGAACGGGGAATACCGATGGCCGATGCATGGCTTTTCCCAGGGCTGCACAAAACTGTTGCATTGTGACCGTTTCGGGGGCCACGCCGTTGACCGGGCTGCACACAGAACGGTTTTCACTCAGCCAGACGATCAATCGCGAAAGATCCTGCCGGTGAATCCAGGCGACATACTGACTGCCCGGTAAGACCGGTCCGCCGAGAAACAGCTTAAACGGAAACATCATTTTGGGCAGGGCTCCTCCGTCCATTCCCAACACCATGCCGAACCGGACGGCCAGGACTCTGATACCCATCGCTTCGCCCTTGAGAGCTTCGCCTTCCCACTCCCGGCAAAGTTTGGCAAGAAACCCATGTCCGCTTCCGGAGGCTTCGTCCACGAGGGTGTCTCCGGTATCTCCGTAATATCCCACTCCTGAAGCGGTTATAAAGGTATGAGGCTTGTTGGACCAGGACTGAATGGCCTGCAGCAGGGTCCGGGTTGGTTGCACGCGGCTATCGGTGAGTTCTTGTTTTCGTTTGTCGGTCCAGCGGGAATCCGCAATGGATGCCCCTGATAAGTTGACCACCACATCGGCGCCCTCGCACTCTCGAGCCCATGGACCTTGAGAGGAGCCATCCCATTGGACCAGGTGACCGAGGTCACCGGACGAGGGACTGCGATTCCCTCTTTGTCGGGATAAGATGAAAACGTCGTGCCCTTTCTCAATCAACAGCTGTGAGAGTTGTTGTCCGACAAATCCTGTTCCCCCCGCAATGACAAATTTCATAACCACTCCTTTCGGGAATCTTCCTTCATCCCGCCCTTCAAGTTGAAAATGAAGAAGTTCCAGCGACATGCATTCCCAACCGGAATGCGCCGGATTTGGGTAAATTCCGGATGGTTAAGAGGATCAAAAATGTGAGGAGAGATAATCCATGGTTTCATGAGCAGCGTGTCCTTGAGTTTTACACCTCATATGAACCGGGATGGGGGCCAAGGTAGGGAGATGGCCTTATGCCGAAACACTCGTGGATAAGTTATTAGATTTTATGCATGGTGGGCCTTCAAATTTCCGGTCAATCTTTCTCCGCAATACAGAGAGATTCATATCATGGCCCAGCTTTAATGAGCCTCAGGTGATTTAATATCCCTGGCACATCGGAAGCCCACTCCATGAGTTTTCAGGGCAAACCCTCCCTTCCCCCTGGCCGCCGTCCTGATATCGGACTCCAAACTATGCCAGGAGCCACCCCGAACGACTTTCAGAATTCCTGAATTCGGACCCTTGGGATTTCGATCTGGGGAATCTTTGTAGTAGTCCTCGGCGTACCAATCCTTTACCCACTCCCTGACATTCCCGGCCATGTTTTGCACGCCATATGGTGATGCCCCGCCTGGAAGAGTCCCGATCAATTGAAGCGCATTGCCGTCATCCCATTCCCGATCATAGTTCGCGAGGTTTTTCGTGGGAGGGGAGTTTCCCCATGGAAAGATCCGCCCATCAATCCCCCGGGCTGCCTTTTCCCATTCAGCTTCGGTTGGAAGACGTTTCCCTAACCATATGCAGTAATCCTCAGCGTCATTCCAGTTCACTTGAACGACCGGCAAATGATCGATCCCCTCTTCCTGGCTTAGAGAGACCTCTCCATACACGTTCAACGGTTCCCTATGTCCGGTTGCCACCAAAAACTCTGTATATTGATGATTGGTGACCTCGTACTTGTCTATGAAAAATTCATCCAGATAAATTTCCCTTTGCGGGAATTCGTCCAATCGACCAGATTCCGGAAGGCTTCCGCGGAGAAAGGGACCCTTAGGAATCTTGATCATCGGTGCGTAATCCCATTGTTCTTCGAGATGAAGTGCCCATGAGGGTTGTGCCAACCCTATGGACAAGAGGAATACCATTATTGACAGCAGGAACATTATTCTTTCTCCAATTGACTTTTTCGTTGGATCTCAGTACTCAATTGTTGGATTTGTTTCGTTAAATTTCTCACCTCTTCTATGTTGCCCTCATGTTGCGCCATCATGGCTTTCCGCAAAAGGTCGCGACCTTTCATCAGGTCTGCCTCCGCGGCAGTTTGAATTTCCGGAGAAGCCAGAGTCCCTCCCAGGGCGGCTTTGTGAAAGGCATCCCATGCATTATCCATGGAATGGCCAGCATCATGGATAAGATGTTGGGCTTCGTCGAGGCTATCCTGAGTTGGCCGGATTGGCTCGGCTGCCGCGGGGACAGAGAATAGGCCTAGCAGTAAGATTGCGATTGGTAACAGGTGTTTCATGACAACCTCTTATTAAGAATTTTCTTCTGAATCTTCTTTCCCGCCACTCCATTTCAGGATTTTATCGGATAGGGTGCGACTACGTTGAATTCCTCAGACGTATTTTGGGTAAGCTTCGGATTCTGGTCTCCACTCGGGGACACCCCATTCGCACTGTCTCCTGGTTTCTTACTGAAGAGGAATGACCGAGAAGCTGGGTTCTCGTTGAACTACTTGATTGTGCTTGCCAGCATAAGACGGCTCGCAGAGAGTGATGGGTGACGAGGCAGATCTTGATGATGCTGCCTCGTCAGAATCTTATCCGAAATGCTTACATCATCTTTTTGATGACATCTCGGGTGGCCTTATACTCTGCATTTTCCGGATCCTCCTTGAGGGCTTTCTCTATTGCATCAAGCGCGTCTTTCCACTTTTCTTCTCCCATGCTGATCAGAGCATGCATGAAGTGATATTGCACGTATTGCTCCGGTTCTTTGGTGGCTGTCTTGGCACACCGGAATCCCAGGCCCACACCGTAACTGTTGTTCATGGGTTGATTCCAAAACCGATGCGTGGTGGTAATACTTGTGACGGGGGCATTCCAAGACCCACCGCGGATCACTCTCTTTTCACCGGTCGTGAGCCGGTCAACATAGAGACCGGTTCCCCCGAGCCATACCGGTTTTTCCGGACCGGTCGTGTTCATGGTGAATGGACCCTTTTCATAAAACCGGGGATCATACCAATCATAAACCCACTCGAATGCATTCCCGGCCATATGATGAAGTCCATAGGGGCTGGCTGCTTCAGGGAGAGAGTCGACCGGCATGGTGGAAGGTTGATTCCTTCCGAAGTTGGCGAGCTTGGGGTCGAGCTGGTCTCCCCATGGATACTTGAGTCCCTGCGGCCCGCGTGCGGCATTTTCCCATTCGGCCTCGGTTGGCAGACGTCCCCCCTTCCATTCGCAGAAGGCCGTTGCATCATTATAATTGACTCCGACTACTGGCTGATTAGGCTTGTTGAGACGAGGGTCGTCCCAGTAGGCGGGCGCAGGATGATTTGTGGCCTTCATGAATTCTTTATACTCGGCATTGGACACTTCGTATTTATCGATCATGTAGGAGCCCAACTCAACCTGGTGTGCAGGACCTTCATCATGAAAAGCTTCGGCGGACCAGGGTTTTAACTTTCCACCCTTGGCAGAGGTCGGCATGACCTTATCGATTCCCATAATGAATTTTCCGGATGGAATGTGGACCATCTCATTGGCCAGCACAGAACCGAATGACAGAAGAACGGCCGGAACGATCAGGGCGGATGCGAACAATTGAGTTCTAAGCCGATTGGCGACTTTGCTTTTTTCAGCGAGTGAGTTTTTGAACATCATCACTTCATACCTCCCAGGTGGATCATAAGATTAATAATGAATTTTAAATGTGACACTCCGTCGCATTAACCGCCGGCCCGGCCTGTTGCAAAACACACAGACATCTTTACCTCCTTCTCTCTGAGTTCTCTTGCATATAGGTCGATGCTCCGTATCATTGTGATTTTTCCTGGCTATCATCAGGTTTCTGCGTGGCTTCCGGGTCCTCCCATCTGTCGGTTGCAGGATTATAGACCTGCCCCCTCAATGCAAAGTTCCGTTGGTAGGCAATAATTTTCCAGATCTCCTGATCAGATAATTTTTTGGACCAGCTCTCCATCGAGGTCATGGGAATTCCCTCCTCGATGCGCCAAAACCAGTAGGAATCGGAAAACCTACTGACTCTCCTGGCATCAGTTAGGTCGGGCGCCCCTTTTTTTGTGGGTTTCCCATCCCTGCCGTGACATTTCGCACAATTCACGAAGGGTTTCGTTACACCCTGATATAGAAGACGACCTTCCGACAAAACCACTGGGTCGTTCCACCATCCCTCTGGCATGTGCTTGTCGGCGAATTCAAGCGGAACGTCTAAGGTTGGTCGAGAAGAAGTGCCTCCTTGACCGCAACCTATTATAAGGAAAACGGCTAGGTAAGTGAAATAAAAAAAATGGTTTCGCTGCATCATAAAGCCTGTGGATAAATTTTTGGTGAGAAAAAAGTTCATGGCCGCCCTGTCGTAATTGTTCCGTATGCCTGTAAAAATTGTTTCGAATGATGGAAAAGTTATTAATATGGAGATTTTTACCCGTGAAAGAATAGATCATGAAAGATTGAATACATGTCTCTGTTACTCAATTCATCCTTTTGTAATGGCCTGCAGATTAGGAAATTGGCGCCTCTTCTTGGGTTGCGGTTGTGGCAGGGTCTTCGAAAATCGGTGCTTCATAATTACCGGGTCGATCACATCACCACATTGTAGACACTTAGCGACAGGAATTTGAAAATCAGAGGTTCCTTCCTCTGGGGAAACGCAGAACGTGCTGACTAGGAGCCCCCCGCATCTAGAGCATGTCGGTGATTTACCAGGGTGGGCAACAGACCTGCCACTTGAGCCAGTGTTCTGAAGTTGGGTTTGGATATACATTTTAGCTCCTCCGTTGAATAATCATCACCTATAGGAATGACCGACAATTAATGTTTGTCTATAGTATGATGAAAGTTTTATCACTTAGTATAATGTTTGTCAATTGTTTTTTATTTAGGTATTTGACATACATTAGACAATAAATGTAATTTATTAGTATGACAATGTATAGAATTCAAAGATTCTCAAAGCTTACGGGAATTTCGACACATGTCATTCGCGCTTGGGAAAAACGCTATGGATTAGTAGATCCTACTAGGGGAGCGAATCGCTATCGGCTCTACAATGATGAAGATGTCCGACTATTCAGGTATCTGAAATCACAAGTCGATCAGGGTATGAGTATTGGGCAACTGGCGGAATCCGGTCGGGAAACACTCCTAGGGTTGGCCCAGCAGGACTGGGTGAAATACTCGATTGAGACGCCACACTCCGAGGGCCTAATCTCCGAATTGATTCAGGCGATCCAGGAGGGCAATCGGCCCGCCTTTCAGCGAAAATTGAATGGCGCATTGGCTGTCATCCCGTTTGAGGAAGCGCTGCACCGCTTCCTGCTTCCACTACAGGAAAGGGTGGGCCAGCTTTGGCATGACGGCGTGATGGGAGTCGCCCAAGAGCACTTCGTCTCAAACCAAGTCAAGCAAAAAATCTTTTCAGCCCTAAATCAATTTCAATTATCAGAGGGAGATCCGCATGTGGTTGTGGCCTGTCCGGCCCAGGAGTGGCACGAAATATCGGCCTTGACGGCAGCCTACCTGTGTGCGGTGCGTGGATGTCGCGTACATTATTTAGGGGCCAATCTTCCTATTCCCGAACTGGCAAAATTTTGTGAACAATTCCGCCCATCTTATGTTCTCCTTTCCCTGACGGTCGATCGTACCCTGACAGAGGCCAAAATGATCGTCAAGGAATTAGCCTCACTCATTAAACCCCTTGCACCGATCGGCGTAGGCGGACAATTTGCGCAAGCCCAATCTTCTCTTTTTTTGGATGAAAAGATCACGGTCTTTCCAGACATGCAATCCCTTGATGCCTTTGTACGCTCTCTTCCTCACTAAAGGGTTTTTCTCCTCTCCATTAAAGGCCATTTGATGGCTTTTTCCGTGATGCCATTTCCTTACTGATCTTTCGTATTTCTCTCTCTCCATCTCTCGCTGGACATATTTTGGTTTGTCAGCCTGTGCATTCATCATGGCCATGTAGGTCAAAGTGATTTTTCTTCTCAATTTAAACGAGTTTTCCTGCCCGAGATTCCAGAGGGAATTTACCTATTAGTTTAATGTTGTCTAATGTTTTGTTAAACATTGTTTGATGTTGTGAAATGTTTATCTGTACTGTGAGTTAAGAAGGGAAGGTTAAGAGGGAATGCATTTTGAGAAATCGGTTCCCCCACCTTTCAAAATTTTATAACTCACTACCCACTGGAGGCCTTATGAAGAATTTCAATTTTAACCATTCAAAGTTTTTACTTATGGGAACCCTCGTTCTCGCCATGGCGTTTCCGGTCCTGGCGGCAGTAGGGCCGACCACGACCATCGTGATGAAGGATAATGGTTATCACATAACCTCTGAAAGCCCATCCGGCACCTTGACCCCTGGTTTCACCATGGACGCCGGAATGACCAACACCATTACCTTGAAGAACGAAGACATGACACCCCACGAATTCGTATCCAAGTCGTTCAAGCACATGGATGTGGAGATGTCTGGGGAAGCCGATGAGGTTAAGGACGGAGCCGCTAGCGGTTGGAAGATAATGCCGGGGAAAACCGTGGTACTCAAAGTCACACCCAAAGTGGGGGAAAACTTTGGTGGGAGTTGGGATGTGTTCTACTGCCCCATTCACGGAAAGGGGAACATGAGGGGGGAAGTGGTTGTCGCAGATTCCAGGACTGGAACCGGTGCCTTTTAACCCTCGACCGTTAGGTTAATGACAATGGGGGGCCCTGGATCTAGGCGATCTAGGACCCCCTTCGTATTGATTGAGTCAACAGCGACTGAAGATTATGAAATTGTGAACAGCACGTTTGACTTCAGTCACTTTGTCTGATAAAAAATACTCTATAGTTAAGTAACGATGACGTTACTTTTGCTGAAAATGAAATATTGGACTATGGACGTCCGATTCCTCTCAAGGGGATTGGGCGTTTTTTTTTAAAGTCGAATGCGAAACAAAGGGGTGATGGGTCGAGGAAACTGATATTTTAAATTGACCATCTTCCCAAACAAACGGTTTAGCAACTAGGTAAGAAACAAAATTCATACTCCATCATTCGAGGAGCGAACGGTGGGGAAGGTGGCAAAGGCGCCACTGCCCGGGTAAGGCGGAAGAATTCGACCTTAGGCCAGGCAGTTGGCGCTTTTTTTTTGTTGGATAACTGAACAACCTGGTTAAGGAGAACGTCATGCATACGGTGGATGTCGAACGGATGATAAAACTGGCAGAGAAGAAAGTGGAGTACCGCCGAAGCAATCCCATCGGATACCTCGTCTTATCCGCCCTGGCCGGCATTTATCTCGGGTTTGGAATTTGTTTGATTTTTAGTGTTGGAGCACCCTTTTGGGCCGGGGGATCGGCCGGGTTGAAACTCGTAATGGGGGTGTCTTTTGGCATTGCGCTCACCCTCGTCATTTTTGCGGGATCGGAGCTATTTACCGGAAACAATATGGTGTGTGCACTTGGTGCTCTGGCGAAAGCCATCACCATGAAAGAGGTCGGGCTGATTTTTTTCTGGTCGTTTGTGGGCAATCTCGCCGGATCATTGGGTTTGGCCTGGTTGGTCGCACAATCCGGCGCGGTGGGGAAGGCGCCGCAAAGCGATCTCCTGCTGAACGTCGCATCGCTCAAAATGAATCTCCCGATGGGGGAACTGTTTATTCGCGGGATACTGTGCAATTGGCTCGTGTGTTTGGCTGTGTGGACGGCGGCACGCACGACCAATGATGCCGCAAAGATCATGCTGATTTTTTGGTGCCTCTTCGCGTTCATCGGAAGCGGGTTTGAACACAGCATTGCGAATCAATCGCTACTGGGAATTGCGTTATTTCTTCCACATGGTCCGGATGTTTCCTGGGCAGGGTTTTTCTGGAATCAAATGTGGGTGGTATCGGGAAATATCGTCGGTGGGGTCGTGTTTATGGGAGGTGCCTATTGGATCATCAGTCCTGTGCGTGGGTGGATCAAGACAACAGAAAGGGTCGTGGAAGAAGTGGCATCTGAATCGCCACGGCCGATCCATCTTCCACCGGAGGGGAAATTATTGTCTCAGCCCCTCGCAGTTAGTCGGAGAAATTAGGAAATACCATGGATTGTAGACGGAATCGAGAAAGGAACGGGAAGGGATTCTGATGAATAAGATTGAAGTGCTCAAGGGGGAAAAAGACGGCTTGGACATCAAAGAGGATATTGCCCGATATGCGGAATTAGGGTGGGAGGCGATTCCGGATGAAGATATTCAACGGTTGAAATGGTATGGATTATTTTTGCGAAATCCCACACCGGGATACTTCATGATTCGCGTGCGGATTCCAGGAGGAAGAACCACTTCTGTCCAGATGCGCACATTGGCGCACCTCGCAACCACGTTTGGAAATGGCGTGCTGGATCTGACAACCCGGCAGCAGTTTCAGTTACGGCATATGAAGATTGAGCATGTACCGGAAGTGTTTCGTCAAATGGAAGCGGCGGGCTTGTGCTCCTTGCAAACCGGCATGGATAACGTCCGCAACATCATGACGTGTCCCGTGGCCGGGTTGACGGCGCAGGAACAACTGGACGCCACGGATCTGGTGAATCGGCTTACGGAAGAACTGGTAGGGCATCGGGCCTATTCAAATCTTCCCCGAAAATTTAACATGGCGATTACCGGCTGCCTCGACAATTGCTTACATCTTGAAACACAAGATCTGGCTCTGGTGCCCGCGACGGTCGAGGGGGAGGGCAGCGCGATCACCGGATTTAACTTGTTGGCCGGAGGCAAACTTGGATCCGGCGGGTACCGCATTGCCACCCCACTCGACGTGTTCGTGACTCCCCGGGAAGTCGTGGCGGTGACCGGAGCCATCCTTCGCGTCTTTCGAAATCATGGATGCCGGGACTCCCGCACCACTGCCAGACTGGCTTTTTTGTTGGATGACTGGGGCGAAGAACGGTTTCGGATGGAAGTTCAGCGGGAAGTGGGATGGGAGTTGTCACGAGCGGGGACCGATGTACGGAAGTCGTCAGTCAACGATCATATGGGTGTCTATCGGCAAAAGCAGTCAGGCTTGAACTATGTGGGTCTCAAAATTCCCGTCGGCCGTATTCAGGCGGATGATTTACACGGAATAGCCGGTCTGGCCGACATCTACGGCACGGGAGAACTCCGCCTGGCAGCCAATCAAGCGGTCATCATGCCCAATGTTTCGGACCGCGTGTTGGGAGATTTGACGGAGGAGCCTTTGTTACAACGCTTTGTTTACAATCCCACCCCGGTACAAAAGGGCCTGGTCAGTTGCGTGGGGAGCGACTACTGTAATCTCGCCGTGATCGAATCTAAAAGTCGCGCCGTGGAAACCGCCAAACGAATTGAAACAATGATCGGCACGGAGATGAAGCCCATCACCATGCACTGGTCGGGATGTCCGGCAGGCTGCGGCAATCATCTCGTCGCCGATGTCGGTCTGTTAGGGAAAAAGATTAAAGTCAAAGGTCAGGTGGTCGAAGCCGTGGATATTTTTGTCGGTGGCCGTTCCGGCCCCGATCCCAAGCCTGCCATCAAGTTATTGGAGGATGTCCCGTGCGATACCCTGGCGGAGGTCTTAAGCGGAATTCTTCCGTACCACTCGCGCGAGAAAATGCATCGGACAAAGGCAAAAACCATAAGTAAGCGCAGCGCATCTCGGCGGGCCATTGATCCGGAAAAGACCACAAGCGGAAGGAACGAAACCGCGGCTACGTTACTGACCTCACCAAGTATGAATTAAGCTCCAACCTGTTTGGAAATTTCTGCCATCTATTAGGTAGACGTAGCACGGTTTCAAAGCTATTCTGATATTATGTCCATATTAAATGCCTTTTAAAGGACATGATTAAGCTCCTTGCCAAACTTCTCCGCGTTCTAAATTCAGAAACCGATCCAGGGCAAATTTCTTTGGGATTGTGTTTTGCGATGATCGTAGGGCTTACCCCACTTGTGAGCTTGCACAATCTCTTTGTGGTCCTGCTGGTATTTGTTCTGCGTGTGAATTTATCGGCTTTCCTGTTGGGGCTGGCGCTATTTACAGGGATTGCCTATCTGCTTGATTCACTTTTTCACCTGCTCGGGCTGGCCGTTCTGACCGCCCCGTCCCTCGCAGATCTTTGGACCTCACTCTATCAATCGGTGTGGTGGCGACTGGAGCATTTCAATAATTCTATTGTGATGGGCAGCCTGGTGTTTTCCGTGGCTTTGTTTGTCCCTGTTCTTCTGCTTTCGAACCTCCTGATTCGGCGCTATCGCCAACATGTCATGGTTTGGGTCCAAAAAAGCAGGATTATGCAAATGTTTAAAGCCAGCAAGTTGTATCGGACCTATGAAACCCTTTCGTCCTGGAGGCCGGGCTGATGACGAAATGGATTCGGTGGTGGGGGCTTGGGGCATTTGTGGTGTTTGGGGCCATTGTGGGTTGTGTGTGGATATTTTTTGTGGATGAGTGGGTGAAAGGAGCAATTGAAAGTGCGGGGACCAAAGCAATGGGAGCCAAGGTGGAGGTAGATGCGGCCGATCTCAGCCTGTTTCCGGCAGGACTTTCCTTGACGGGACTGCAAGTGGCCAATCCCAAGTTGCCCATGACGAATGCGGTGGAAGTGGCCAGGGTGACGATGAGTCTAGACGGACTGAACCTGCTTCGGAGAAAAGTCATTGTTGAGGAAATGACTGTGGAAGGTGTTCGATTGGATACTCCCAGAACCACTTCCGGCGCCGTTCAGCCCCTCTCAGATGTGTCTCCTGAAGAAGAGTCCGGAATGTTTTCTCTTGCTCTTCCGGCTTTAGAAGTGCCTGACGTGAAAAATATTTTAGAGAAAGAAGATCTGGAAACCATCCGGTTGATTGAAGCGCTGAAGTTGGATCTGCAGCGGGAACAAGAGGCGTGGGAATCACGACTCAAGAAATTACCGGGAAAAGCTCAGCTCGCCCAATATGAAGAACGCGTAAAAAATTTAAAAAAAGCGGGGAAGGGGGGATTGGAGGGCTTGCTGGGAGGAGTTGGCGAAGTGCAAGCGTTGAAGCAGGATATTGAACAGGAAATTGAATCTCTCACAGGCGCCAAAAAGGAATTTGAAAATACTGTGGCGTTGTTACGTACCCGGTTGAAGCAGATTCAAACCGCACCACAACGGGATATTCAACACCTTAAGGCTAAATATAATTTGTCTCCGCAAGGATTGGCCAATATGAGCCAAACGTTATTAGGGCCTCAGATTGGATCGTGGGTTCACCAGGGGGCGTTTTGGTATGGGCGAGCGAAGCCGCTTCTGGAAGGAGCAAGGACAGTGGATGGGGAGGACGGTCCTCAGGTGCACAAGCCTTTGCGGGGGAAGGGCTTGGATGTGCATTTCAAGGAAGCGCATCCGCTCCCGGACTTTCTGATTCGTTTGACGAAGGTATCAATCGATTTAGACTTAGGGGAGTTGGCAGGGACTGTTCACAATATCACCACCGATCAACCGACGTTGGGGCAACCCACGACATTCGCCTTTTCCGGGGACCGGTTAAAAGGGGTCCAGTCTGTTGCATTGGAAGGGGCTCTCAACCACGTGGAGCCCGCCGATTCCAAGGATCAGTTTACGGTGCAGGCGAAAGGGTATGAACTCACCAATCTCGCATTGTCCAAAGATGCCAAATGGCCGGTTACCCTGACGAGCGGGATGAGCGACATCAATGTGAACACGGAACTCAAGGGCAGGGCCTTGACCGTTCATGGCGCCGGGAATCTTCGTGGCCTTCACCTGTCCGCAGGAAGGGAGGATGATCCCAATCCTTTGACCAAAGCGCTCAGCTCTGCCGTGACTGGTATTTCCCAATTGTCTATTCAGGCCGATGTGACGGGGACATTGGAGCAACCTGATGTCACGATCTCCTCCGACCTGGATCGAATTCTTCGGGATGCGGCTGGCAAGATGGTGAATGAATTGGCTGCGAAGTTTGGTTCTGAGCTTCAGACGGCCATCTCGGCAAAGATTGCAGAACCGATGCAACAACTCAAGAATGATTTATCCGGGTTTGAACGAATTGCCGGTGAGTTGACGGAGCGGGTCACGCAGCATAATGAAGTGCTCAACGGACTTCTTGAAAAAAGTCTTCCTAAGAAAGGTCTAAAGGATCTTCCCGGCGGATTCAAACTTCCGTTTTAACTGTGATTGAACTGTGACCTCAAATGTGTATTATATTTCACAAAGCTTGTTGTAAGCGTCCAAGGCTGCAACTTTGTAGCATTCCGCTAGCGTCGGATAATTGAAGACTGTCGTGAGGAAGTATTCGAGTCCTCGTTCGGTATGCATGATGGCCTGTCCGATATGAATCAGCTCGGTAGCTCCAGTTCCGATCACATGCACACCCAATAGCCGGTGATCCTTTCGATGAAATAACAATTTCAACATGCCGTTTGGATCTCCCATGATGGTGCCCCTTGCGATCTCGCGGTAACGGGCGACTCCCACCTCATACGGGACTTTTTCGAGCGTCAGTTGCTCCTCTGTGGCTCCCACCATAGAAATTTCCGGAATGGCATAAATACCAACAGGAAACAGGCTCCTCATCGGTGTGACTTCCATATTGAAGGCATAGCAAGCCGCTAAACGGCCTTGCTCGGAAGATGTGGCCGCCAGGCTTGGAAAGCCGATGACATCGCCCGCGGCCAGAATATGCGGGACAGACGTGCGATATTGCGAATCGACTTGCAGACGGCCACGGGCATCCACGGTCAATCCGGCCCTCTCAAGTTGGAGTGCCGATGTGGCTCCCGTTCGTCCGACGGAATAGAGGACCAGGCCCGAGACCAGTCGTTTCCCGGAGGCCAAATGAATCACGACTTTTGAGGATGGTGTCCTTGCGATTTCTAATTTTTCGACAGTTTCACCCAGGCGAAAAGTAACCTGGTGGTTTCGCATCTGATAAATGAGTTCATCGACAATTTCCCCATCCAGAAATTCCAACGGTCGGATTCGGGAATCCACAAGGGTGACTTCGACGCCAAGTGCGCCTAACATTGAGGCATATTCAATGCCGATGATTCCGGCTCCAACCACGGTCATGGTGCGTGGAAGCTGTTCCAGATGAATGATGCTATCACTATCGAGGATATATTGGCCGTCAACGGCAATGTTGGGTGGAGGCGTTGGCATGGTTCCCACGGCAATCAGAATGTGGGCGCTCGACATGGTTTGTGAATGTTGGTCGGTGTGAACCAACAGGGTGTGGGGATCCACAAAGGAGGCTTCTCCTTGTAAGAATTCCACATCGTTTCTTCGTAATTGATCGTTGATCACCTCACCTTCGATGCGAATGACTTCTGCCACGCGAGTGGTCAGTTGCTCGGCCGTGGGTCGTGTTTTCGCGGTTTCCGGTATACGACCCCAATGTTGTTGGGGTCCGGTAAAGGACAAGACGGCTTCCCGAAAGGTTTTACTGGGAATGGTTCCGGTCTCTAAACAGGAACCGCCGACGGCACGCTTCTTTTCAATAACCGCCACGCGTTTTCCTACTTTGGCTGCTTGAATGGCTGCCCGTTGTCCAGCCGGTCCGCTACCGATACAAATCAGGTCGTATTGAAATGGTGAGGGTGTCGTGATTTGGGGACTCATGATGAAAGAACGAAGGAAGATGCCACAACAGATGATCGCTCAGAGCATAGCGTGGCAAAAGAGAGAAGTACAGGTCAAGCGTATCTGGAATCTGAGGCCGCATGATTGCTGCTGGAGCTAATAAGACTGTGTGATGAGTCTGTCTGCACGTATATGCATTGATGGTCGGCGGGAATCTGATTTTAAAGGGGAAATAATCTTTGGAGAGTGTATGGGCTGTCCATGTTGATCTGTACTGACTCTTTCCGCCATGTCGAGGAGTTTTCGTGTAAGTTGGGGACAGGCGACGCTCAAGGTTTAGGGGCTCGTGTGAGCGTATGGATGATAATTTCCGGAAAGCAGAACAGCCGGATGGGAAACAGGGAGGTGCCGACTCCTCGAGAGGTGTACCCGCGCATGGATTGATATTCCCATGGGCCTGCCTTGTAGGCCCTGGGGCAGCGGCAATGGGTAATGATGGGTTTGCTTCCTGGAAGGCAGATTTGTCCTCCGTGTGAGTGGCCGCAGAGGTACAGATCCATTCCGGCAGTCGAGGCCTCAGGAATAATCTCCGGGGAATGCACTAAGAGAATTCGGACGGCGTCGGTGGGCGCGAGGCGTATGGCTTTATCCAGGTCGCCCGTTTCGTAATAATGGACATCATCTAATCCGAGGAGCCAAATCGCATCCGATCCCTTTTCCAGGGATTGCGCTTCATTGAGTAGCATGCGGATACCGCACCGCTCAAGTCCGGGCACCATTTCCAGCCAGTCGTGATTCCCTAATATGCCCGTGACGCCATAGGGAGCCTGGATCGTGCTGACCAATGACTCCATAAGTGTCAGTGTTTTGTCATAATGGCCATACGTGAGAAAGCGAAAATCGCCGGTCATGACGCACAGGTCGTATCGCAAGGTAGACAGAGCTGTTTGAAGCGCCTGGCCTTTATCGATCATCCCTTCGATGTGAAGATCTGACAAATGCAGAATTCGAAATCCATCAAAGGATTCGGGCAGATGAGGAATCGGGACGATGTGCTCGACAATTCGATATTGGGAGGTATTCTTGACGGCCAGCGGCCAAAGGCCCGTCGATTTTAAGAGTGTTTTGATGAGCCAGGCAATGGCTGGAAATTCCTCCATGTGAATGTGGAGGTGATAACCTTTTAACAGGAGGGCCGAATAGTGGGCCTGCATTTCCATGCGCTGGCCTGCATGATCAGGCCCGATACGGTCCACTAATTTGGCAAAGGCTTCCTGGTCGTGGTGGTGGGTCATGTGCTTGTCAGCCAAGTGGGATCAGAGGTAGCATGGTTATTATGCAACGATTAGATCTCATTAATCCTGAGTTGCCCGATATCCAATTTGTCCTCATGGTATTGGCATTATGTACGTCAGATCTCGAAACGATGAATGCCCCATATTCTGTGAGAGAGACGGTCTTCAATCGGTGTTGGGCATTAATGCATGAAAGCCCTCCGCCTGTGAAGACGCAAGAGCGGGTCCTGGATTTGACTCTTAGTGATGAAATCACTCTGGAGGCATTGGTCCATGTGATCCGCCAGACCTTCGAGGAGCATGGTTTTGTTGAATTGACCTGGGATCATCCACCAAGTGAACCGACTCGCGAATCGACTCCGGAAGCCCGTCCTTTGGTCGAGCGGTTAGAACAGTGGGAACCTCCTCCGGACAATTTGAATCCTCCAGCATCTTCAAACTAATTCTCTATCCTTACAAGCGAAGATTGGCCGGTTCTCCGCTTTGATGGATGGAGATCCTTTCTGCTCAGCGAAAAATCATCCTTTGGGCCCTGGGGCGCAATAAATAATGGCAGTTGCCTGAGGAACAAAATTAATGGAACTGCGAAAGGTGGACCTCGTGATACCTAATGGGGGGGAATGAACAACCGGCTGAAGAAGGGGCAAACAACTCAAAAGAAAATTATCCTGTGTGTCTTGGTCGCGAAAACCCGTTTACGGACTTTTTGCAGGTCATGAGTTGACCATTTTCACCTGTTTAGGTGTGGTCTGAGAAGAACCATAGGTACCCAGACTCCGGAATTTAGTCTCTCGCTGTTTTCGGAGTGCGGCGGGCGACAATTTCTGTAACTGCAGGAAATGGGTGTCGAGTGCCTGGGAGACCCGGTCGGCCATGAGTTTCGGATCGCGATGGGCTCCTCCCATGGGTTCAGGTATAACCTCTTCGATGACATTAAGTTTGAGTAACTCCGGTCCTGTCATTCGTAAGGCCGTTGCGGCATCGGAGGATTTTGTGGCGTCTCCCCACAAAATGGCGGCGCAGCCTTCTGGGGAAATGACAGAATAAATGGCATGTTCGAGCATCAGAACCCGATCTGCTACACCTAAGGCCAACGCGCCACCACTGCCGCCTTCTCCTGTGACCACGGCAAGAATCGGCACTTGCAATCTGGACATTTCAAGTAAATTTCTGGCAATGGCCTCGGCTTGGCCGCGCTGCTCCGCATCGACGCCGGGGTATGCTCCTGGAGTATCGATAAAGGTTATGATTGGTCGATTGAAGCGTTCCGCTAATTTCATAAGACGCAGGGCTTTTCGATAGCCCTCTGGTTTGGCCATACCAAAATTTCGGCGCATGCGTTCTTTTAAGGTCTTTCCTTTTTCATGACCGATGGCCATGATGGAGCGACCCTTCCATGTGGCAAACCCTCCAATGATCGCCCGATCGTCGCCGAACAGGCGATCACCGTGGAGTTCCATAAAACCAATCGTCATGTGCTCCAGGTAATCAGAAATCGAAGGGCGCTGGGGGTGCCTGGCGATTTGGCTATGTTGCCATGCGGAAAGATTGGCATAGATCTCACGTTCAAGGTTTGCCAGTTGTTCGGTCGATTTGATGATGGCCTCCTGAACCGAGACCTTTTTGGATTTGGATTTCACTAACTTGGCGATGCGTTCTTCAAGTTCCTTCAGGGGTTTTTCAAAGTCCAGGTATTCACGCACGGACAAGCTCCTTGGTAGAGGGAAATTATTGGAAGGTGACCGTGGATGTGCCGAGGAGATGTTCCACTTCTTCTAAAAACTCCGGGGACGGAGAGATGCCGATGTCCGATAAACCTGACATGCTGGCCTTCAGATTCGGATGCAAGTGAAACGCCAACGAAATAGGAGTCGGACCGCGGTGACGTTCGAATATATCCTTTAAGTCTAGCAGATTGTGGGGGGAAACGTCCTGTTCGTGGACTTTGAGGGTCACATGCTTCACCGTTTCATTTTCTAATTGAGAGAGCGACTCGACTTTGGTGGCTTTGATACGGGCGCCATTATCCATCAGATCCACGGTTCCGGTAATCCGAACCACCGATTCCGGCCCCAATAATTCCTCGTGTTGCTTATAGGTCTCAGGGAAAATGATCGCTTCAACGGTTCCGTGCAAGTCTTCCAATTGGGCATAGGCCATCCTGTGCCCTTTTTTGGTTGTCGTAATTTTAAGGCTGGAAATGACCCCGCAGACTTTGACCTCTCGACCGTCGCCGACGTCGCGAATGGTCTGGGTGGAGCAGGTAGAAAAATGAGTGATCCCAACGCTGTGGCGGTTGAGAGGATGCGCGGTGATATAAAAGCCGGTCAGCTCTCGTTCATATTTGAGTAAGTCATTCTGAGACCACTCGGGAATCTGTGGAATGACAAAACCAAAAGCTTCCTGCTTGGGGGCTGCCGGCTCCGGGGCCAGTATTTCAAACAGACTGGTTTGCCCTTCCCGTTTGTTGCGTTGGATCGTCGAGGCATGGTCCAAGGCTTCATCCAGGACCTTAAACATGCTGGCGCGCGTGAAACCCATGGAATCAAAGGCTCCGACCTTGATGAGTCCTTCCAGCACCCGTTTGTTGACCTTTTGCGAATCAATGCGGCAACAAAAATCAATAAAGGAGGAAAACGGGCCTTCCTTGTCTCGTGATTCTAAAATCACGTCCACGGCGTTTCCGCCGACGTTCTTGATCGCCACCAACCCAAACCGGATACCCTCAGGCACGACACTGAAGTTTTTTAAGCTCTGGTTGGCATCTGGGGGCAGAATGTGTACCCCCAATTCACGGCATTCGGTAAAATAGCCAACCATTTTGTCGGTATTTCCCATTTCAGATGTCAGCAGGGCGGCCATAAATTCCGTGGGGAAATGGGCTTTCAGGTAAGCCGTTTGGTATGTCACGACCGCATAGGCAGCGGAGTGAGACTTATTAAATCCGTAGCCTGCGAAAAAGGCCATTTGGTCAAATAATTTTTCGGAGAGTTTTTCCGGAATTCCCTTCCCTTTGGCGCCCGAGACAAACAATTCCTTTTGTTTGGCCATTTCCTCATGTTTTTTCTTGCCCATCGCACGGCGGAGTAAGTCCGCTTGCCCCAATGAAAACCCTGCCAACTGGTTGGCGACGGCCATGACCTGTTCCTGATAGACGATTACTCCATAGGTTTCTTTGAGAATGGGTTCCAATTGCGGAGGGTCATAGACAATTTGGGAGGCGTCGCGTTTTCGCTTAATGAAATCGTCCACCATGCCGCTTTCTAAGGGGCCGGGACGATAGAGCGCGAGGATGGCGATCAAATCTTCAAAGGTTTCCGGCTTGATTTTAACCAACAGGTTTCGCATGCCGGAACTTTCCAGTTGGAAAATTCCTGAAGTTTTTCCAGAGCTGAGCAGCTCAAACGTCTGGAGATCATTCAAGGGCAGATTGTTGATGTCCAATGGCGGCTCATCAGGATGTTGAGCATTGACCATCCGAACTGCGTCATGAATCATCGTCAAAGTTTTGAGCCCCAGAAAATCGAATTTCACCAAACCGACTTTTTCCAGATCGGTCATCGTGTATTGGGTCACGATTTCGTCGTTGCTTGTTTTGTAGAGAGGCACATGATCCATGAGGGGTTTTTGCGAAATGACCACTCCCGCCGCATGAGTCGAGGCATGTCGCGCCAGGCCTTCCAGGGCCATGGCCGTGTCCATGAGTTCCTTCATGTTGGCATCTTGATCGACAAGTTCCTGCAGGCGTGATTCCTGTTTCAGGGCATCCTGGAGGGTGATGTTGAGTTGGGTGGGTACCAACTTCGCGACACGGTCAACTTCGGCATAGGGAAAGTCCATCACTCTCCCCACATCCCGGATGGCGGCTTTGGCACCGAGTGTGCCAAAGGTAATGATCTGGCATACATGCGCCTCTCCGTATTTCTCAATGACATAGTTGATCACTTCGCCACGGCGGTCCATGCAAAAGTCCATGTCGATATCCGGCATGGTGACACGTTCGGGGTTGAGAAAGCGTTCAAAAAGCAGGTTGTAGGTGAGGGGATCCAGGTCCGTAATTCTCAGGGCGTAAGCCACAAGGCTTCCGGCGGCCGATCCTCGCCCAGGGCCGACCGGAATGTTGCGGGATCTGGCAAAATTGATGATATCCCACACAACCAAAAAATAACCGGCATACCCCATGGCGTTCAGGACACCCAGTTCGGTGTGGAGTCGCTGTTGGTAGGCCTCGGATGGAATGCCCGTTGGGCGTTCTCGTAACCGGCTTCGAAGACCTTCTTCCGCAAGGTGCTGAAGGTAGGAGTTATGAGTCTGGCCTTCAGGAACATGATAGTCCGGCAAATAGGAGGTTCCGAACTCCAATTGAAGATCGCACTGTTCGGCCACCTGGGTGGTATTCAAGACCGCCCGGTTAAATTCGGCAAATTCCGCGATCATTTCCTCAGTGGATTTCACATATAACTGATCGGTATCAAACTTCATCCGGTTGGGATCTTTGAGCGTTTTTCCCGTTTGAAGACACAACATGATTTCATGCGGACGCGCATCCCGTTTATTGAGATAATGGCAATCGTTGGTGCCGACCAGCGGAATGCCCAGCTTTTCATGAATCTCCAGTAACCCTCGATTTGCAATAAGTTGATGGTCCAAGCCGTTAGCCTGGACTTCCAGGTAATAGCGGTCCTTTCCAAAGATTGACCGGTACTCATCTGCCACCCGGAGCGCCCCCGCCATATCCTGTTGGTTAATGAGCTGTGGCACCTCTCCGCTCAAACAGCCTGACAGGGCGATGAGACCTTCCTGATGTTCCTGTAATAATTCCTTGTCCATGCGAGGCTTGTAATAAAAGCCTTCAAGATAGGCCTTGCTGGAGAGTTTAATGAGGTTGTGATAGCCGACTTGATTCGTGGCAAGAAGAATCAGATGAAAATATTCGTTATGCGCAAGGTGTCCTGCACGCTGCGTGCGGTGGCCTGGAGCCATATAGGCTTCACACCCGATAATCGGCTTGACATCATGAGCTTTGGCTTTTTGATAAAAGTCAATGGCGCCAAAAAGATTGCCATGGTCAGTCATGGCGACGGCGGGCATACCAAAATTCTTCACCTGTTGAAACAGGGGTGTCAGTTGGTTGGCCCCGTCGAGGAGACTATACTGTGTGTGAAGATGAAGATGAACGAATTGTGCTGGCACTCATATGGTCCTTCCGTAAAAATTCTAATGAGCACCTCGAATGAAGTCAAATGAAATCACAATGTGAAAAACCAGGCGGGGTACGGTTTCTGAATTTTTCATAAATTGCAAGAATATATTGGACAAATCATAAGGAGATTTGAAATAAAAGTAATCCAGAAAAAATGGGCACAAGTTTGTGGATAAAGCGTTAGGATCCGATGGAAAGCCAAGGGAGAGAATGCGTTAAGCAGATTGCTTATTTGATGGGCATAGTAGTGACGGATGAAACTCCTACCACGGGTTGGGTCACAAAGATGTTCAGGAAAAGATCCGGATTTCAGAGATGAAATTTTTCTTCCTGTATTGATTCGCGACTCTTTGTCACGCTCCCATAACTGACATGTACGAATTGTTTGTGGAAAAATTACGATGGGAACACCCACGTTAAATATCATGGACATCAATCGATAGAGTATTTGAAGCATTGCTAATCAGGTAAAGGAGGGAGAGGACATGATTCTGACAACTACGCCCAATGTTGAAGGCCATCGGATTAAAGAATATTTAGGTGTAGTGGCAGGCGAAGCAATTTTGGGCACGAATTTTTTTAGGGACTTTTTTGCCAATATTCGTGATATTGTTGGGGGCCGATCAGGGGCCTACGAAAAGGAATTGCGACGCGCGCGTGAAATCGCCTTTCAGGAAATTCAGGAAGAAGCCTTAAGGGTGGGAGCCAATGCCATTGTTGGAATTGATTTGGATTACGAAGTGATGGGAGAAACCGGAAGCATGCTCATGGTGAGTGTAAGCGGAACTGCCGTGAGGGTCGAATAAGTGATGGGTGACGGAAGAGGAACTGTATATTCTCCATGCTCGGGAATAATTGAACTTGAAAATGTAGATCAACGAGGTTGAGAAAGGAATTCAATATTAATTAATTTTCCCTAAATAAAAACATTGACCAGGCCGAAGCCGGACCGATAAAATAATCAAAGTAATTGAAGCAGAACAAGCAATTTCTCACGTCTGAGACAATTTTTAAAAAAGGAGAACTTCCATGAAGGCAAAAAAGGGTGTGATCGATTTTCTCAATAAAATTTTGACGAATGAACTCACTGCGATTAATCAATATTTTCTGCATGGCGAAATGTGTGGACATTGGGGATATGAACAATTGCATAATGAAATTAGGAAACATTCGATTGATGAAATGAAGCATGCAGAAGAACTGATTGAGCATATCCTGTATTTGGACGGTGTTCCCAATCTGCAGAAATTGGGTACGCTGAAAATTGGAGAAACGGTTCCTGAGCAATTTAAATCAGATTTGGCTCTTGAACACGAAGCGGTGGTCCTTCTCACCGAGGCGATTACCCATTGTGCCAGCGTCGGTGATTACACCACCCGACACAAATTAGAAGGTATTGTCAAGAGTGAAGAGGAGCATATCGATTGGATCGAAACGCAAATGGAAACCATTAAGCAGGTGGGAGTAGAGAATTATCTGGCTCAACACATGCACGAAAAATAAGCGTTTCTATTTCTCCAGATAAACAGGGCTTTCCGGGATTGCCGATAATTCCTGGAAAGCCCTTTTTCATGGGATCATTGATGACGGGGTTTATAGTGGAGAAGTCTGCTCTGGGCTGTCTGATGCAGGCCTTGTGAATGCGGTCGTTTTCCTGTCTGTTATGTCGACCAGAACCACGTCAGCCCACCCATGAACATCCGTGGAGTGCCGGGGACAAAGTGAATATCCGCAATACCTCCGGCGGGTTCTCCGGGAAGACGGGACTCATAATAAAACTGGGCCTGACGCCAATCGGTATCGGTCAAATTGCGGATGCTAAAAAATGCCTCCAGGCGTCCGGTTGGTGGCGCAAGAGGGATTTTGTAGCGAAGAACCAGATCGAAAATCGTAAATGGTTCCAGTTTCACGCTGTCATCTTCCGTGCCGGCACGGCTTCCCACCGTCAACATTTGCAACGTTCCCGATAGTCCAATCGGGAGGCGGGCTGTGACTGATGAAAATGCAGTGAACTGCGGGGCCAAAGGGACGGTATCCCCCGTTTTCCGGAACTCCGCATGCGTATACGTAATATCTCCTCGAATGGTGAGCCAATCCAGCGGGGTGATGCGAGAGCTGAATTCTGTTCCCAGGCGACGCGTCTTTCCTCGCGGTTCCGTGGTCCCTTCATCCCCCACGAATACCAGTTCAGATCCGAGATCCAAGAGCCAAAATGTGGCTAGAAATTCGGACCAGTTCCACGGGCGGCTCCTGATACCGATTTCATAGCCAATAGCTCGAGTTAAGCTGTTAGTCGACGGATTTTCCACGGCATCACGCGCATCGTTGCTGTGAAACCCGGTTCCAACATTTAGGAAAAATTCCGTCTGATACCAGGGACCAAAAACGAGATTGGCTTTTCCGCTGGCGATGGCATTCGAGGCTGTCCCGTTTGGTCGTTCCGAGCAGTCTGCCCCGCAACGATCTTTCACATTATACGTGAAGACATCAACGCGGCCGCCTCCCACAAAGCGCATCCAGGGAAGGACTTGAAGGTCCAACTTCAGATAGGGAGAATAGGAGGCCTCGAATATGTCTGATTCCTGTGTGATCGCCAGGGACGAACGTTTCTGTTGCGTGCCCAAACGCACCTGGATTTGATCAAAGCGTGTCTGAAGTCCGGCCGTCATGATGCCCGCATAATTGAGCAGGTGAAAAATCTGGCGATAACCGACATCGCTTCCGGTCAACCAACGTCGGTCGGTCTGTTCAATGCCGTCACCATTTACCGGATCATTTAGAAAAAACGTGAAGTTGCTAAACAGGGATAAATAATAATATTGAGCCCACAAATTGGCGAATACCGTCCCACCGCCGGGTAGATCGTAATGATAATCCAATCGACCGGTGCTCCGAACCGATTTGCCGCCTTCTGAAGGATCAAGGGAACCAAAGCGGTCCACGCCCCCGGACCTCACGTCCCGCAAAGGAATCTGGCCTGACCCGTTCCATCGTCCATAATATTGGGAAAGCGTCACACTGAGTTGGGATGTGGCTGAGGGATCAAATGTCAGTTTCGCCAGGCCATTGTATCGGGTATTGCGATTAACAAAATCATAGGGGCCGTCGGTGTAATAAAATTCTCCCGCAAAAAGGGTGCGGAATCTCTCGTGAGTGGGAGAGGTCATGAACAGATGCCGTTGGGTATTAAAATTCCCTCCGGCGGATTGGACCATGGTTTGGGGAACCGACTCACGGGTGACATAATTGGCGGCGCCGGCCGTGGCAAAGTCCCCATACTCCACATGGTAGGGGCCTTTTTTGACAGTAATTTCCTCAATGGTTTCCGGGATAATGAAATTCAAGTCCCCGTATCCTTGCCCATGCGCATGGCTGCGCATGTTGATTGGCATGCCATCCACGTGAAGGGCCAGATCTGTACCATGATCGGCGTCAAAGCCGCGCAGAAGAAACTGATCAGCCTTCCCGGCGCCGCCTGAATGTTCCAAGGAAATAAGCCCGGGAGCCAACCGTAATAAATCTGCAGGCCGGCCTTGGGGTTGAAGCAGGATATCCTCATTGAGAATGATTCGATTGGAAGAAGCCGCAATAGGGCGTTCTCCAACGACCTGCACCTCTTCTAAAACCGTGACCTCCTCCTGGTCATGGCCTGATGCCGAACCGGCCCACAAGAGGCAGAAGAGAACGCAGGCCGGGGAACATACCGCCAGCGCGTGAAGGTGCCGCATACCCATGGAATTGGTAAAGAAGAGACGAGCGTGGAGGCGAAGGAGAAACCTGTTAGTAACACGAAAAATAAATTAGTAGCACGACTTTTAGCAAGGTCCGCGCATATTGTCAATCCAAAGTCGTGCGGCAAGGGGCATGGGGAGGGGAGGAAGCCATGCGGTGTGACAGAAATGTCTTGAGAGGAGGAATGAGCCTTATTTCACGGCTTTTCCCGTGGTCGTCATCGTGAGTTGTCCATGCTTGACTCCTTTGGTTTTAATCAACAGATTGGCTAAATCAACAAGGGCTGAACTTCGCCCTCTGACCACAATGACTTCCAGGCAGTGGTCGTGATCCAAATGCACATGCAGATTCGAAATGATTTGCTTTCCGTATTCGTGCTGATGGTGAGTTAATTGTTGCAGCACATCTGATTGATGATGGTCATACACAAGGGTAATGGTGCCGACAGTCTCTTTATTTCCCCCCCATTCTTCCCCCACAAGCTGATTGCGGATGAGGTCTCGAATCGCCTCAGAGCGATTCTGGTATCCTTTCCGGTTGATGTGTTGATCAAAAGCGGCAAGGAGTGTTTCTTCAAGAGAAACTCCAAAGCGGACCAATTGGCTCATTGTCCTATTCCTTCCAGTCAGATTTTGGATGCCTCCTATCCTATGGTCTTTTCTGTCAAAAGACAATTGATGGGCTAGACGAGAAGACCGGTTCGAACATGATAACTACCGGCCGGTCTAGAAATCCGAGGAGAGCATGAATTCGCGTTGACGAAGGCGGGGTGAGTGAAGGCTTGAGATAAGACTCGTTAATGCCAGAGTGAGGAGCCTGAGGAAAATGCCATCGCAATCCCCAGTATGGTGGTCATCACGGCCACGCCAGCCTGAAGCCCGTTATGGAGCCATGTCAGGGATCGGGCTGAGTACCAGAAAGGAATAGCCATGATCACGGACAGGAGGCCCATGCCGAGTATCGATCCTAACCCGAAAAGAAGGATATACATGATGGCTTGGCTCATGGACAGGGTGGCGTTCAGAGTCAAGAGGATCAGCGCGGCTGATCCGGCCATGCCGTGCATCAGGCCGATCAGCAACGCACGATAGGGAAAACCATGAGCATGATCATGGGACGTATTGTCAGGGTGTGTGGGTTCGGTATGCGCATGGGCATGAAAGTGAGGGGGGCGGTCCGGATGTTGGTGAACATGAAAATGAATCCGGTTTTTTAGTAGTCGTCGGACCACGTCGAGTCCCAGACCTATCAACATCAAACCCACCATGAGTTCCAAACCTGCAGCGAATCGTTCGGGAATGATGCTGCCCAACAACAAAACCAACGAACTGAAGATCAACAACGTCAGTGTATGCCCCAATCCCCAGACCATCCCCTGTTTGACGGTTTGCGCGATCGATCCACTTCGGGTGGCTAAAGAGGCTACAGCCGCAGCATGGTCGGCTTCACAAGCATGGCGCATACCCATTAAAAATCCTAATCCAAGAATACTGAGCATCATAATCCTTTGTGATCCGGGCAAGACGGTCGGTGTTGGTGAATCCATGCGTGCTCGACTGCTACGGCTTCTCCCGTTAGAGCGGAAAGCTTGATGGCGCGAACCATGGCGTTTCCCATGTTGATACAGCGTAGAGAATGATCCATGTCAAATGACAGGCCAAGGGGGAAGACTTTTTGCGGAGATTGTTTAATGGGTTCCGTGTCAATCATTATGGGACGCCAAAGGTTTGGAGAATTGAATGGGTTCTGACGCGAAAATCTCGAAAAAGTTCCAAACATTGCAAAAGCCTCATGAAGAACACTAGGCAGTGTATAACATATTTCTCACAGCAAGCCGAGTAAGACCGGTTTGAGAGTTGGTGATTGCTGAGTCGGCACAGGTGTGTGTGATGATTCGTGAATACCTGAGGTGATTATGGCGCAAGTCTTTTCAACCGAAGCGGCGACACTCGGGCTCAGATTTGCTCCAAAGGTGGTATCTAACACTTTAATGTTGAAGACGGTGATATCTTGAGGAAACGCATCTTGAAAGATGATCCGTCCGGCATGGACGGCATGATCCCAACGAAAATTATGCGGATTGAAGTTGCGTGGAGGCCGTTTTGTCAAGTCCCGGCCGGAGAGGTGAAAAATAGTGCCCGGTTCAGAGTCGCTGGGGCAGGCATCGATAATAGTCAGATTGGCCGCCCCTTGATCCTGAAGCAGCACATCGGTCCCGTTGGTGCCTTCCTCAATAATCTGAAGATCGGATTGAGGATGTCTGAAAAAATCTGACTGGAGTCGGTGAGCCACAACGACTCCTATCCCGTCATCCTTTCGATAGAGATTCCCGCATCCAATGATCGCATGCATTCGGGAAGTGTAGGAGCATGTTGAGGTGTTCGGCAATGGCAATCCGGATTTTACAGGGAGAGTCCGGAGAGTCGGAAAGTGAGGGGCTCTGGGTTACTTACCTAACGCCCGATCCAGATTGAAGGCGGCGCTGATAAGGGCGAGATGCGTAAAGGCCTGCGGGAAATTGCCGAGCGCCTCACCGTGATGGCCTGTTTCTTCGGCATAAAGCCCCAGGTGATTGGCATATCCGAGCATTTGCTCAAACACAAGCCGGGCTTCTTCTAAGCGATTGCGATCCGCCTGTCCTGCGCGGGTCATGGCTTCTACGAGCCAAAACGTACAAAGATTGAACGTGCCTTCCTCTCCGTCCAGTCCGTCCTGAATTTCGGATAAATTATACCGATAGACCAGTCCGTTGGAGACCAGACCTCCTTGTTCCGGCTTCCGGTTGATGGCATCCAGGGTTTTAAGCATTCGGGGATCGGTAGGGGAGACAAAAAATACCAGAGGCATCACCAGATTCGCGGCATCCAACGAAGTGCTCTCATATCGCTGAACAAAGGCTTGTCGTTCTGAATCCCATCCCTTGGACATGATCTCTTCGTAGATTTTATCACGGGTCTTCAGCCAACGTTCGCGGTCGGCCGGGAAGGACCGTTTTTCGGCCAGGCGCAGCCCACGGTCCACGGCCACCCAACACATCAATTTGGAATAGACAAAATGTTGCTGGCCCCCGCGCATCTCCCATATGCCCTCGTCGGTGCGCTGCCAGTTGTCGCAGACCCAATTGATCATGCGCCGAAGGTGTTTCCACAGATCGTACGAAATCGGAGTGCCGTATTTATTGTAGAGATACACGGAGTCCATTAATTCCCCGTAAATATCGAGTTGGAGTTGGTTGTAGGCGCCATTGCCCACTCGGACCGGTCGTGAGCCCCGATAGCCCTCGAGATGCGCCAATGTTTCTTCGGTGAGTTGGTGGCGCCCGTTAATCCCATACATAAGTTGTAAGGATCCGTCAGAATTCAATTCATGACAGCGGGCTTCCAGCCACTGCATGAAGGCCGAAGCTTCTTCAGTAAATCCGATACGCAATAATCCATACAAGGTGAAGGCGGCGTCCCGGATCCAGGTATAGCGATAATCCCAATTCCGAACCCCGCCGATCTCTTCAGGAAGACTGCAGGTTGGAGCGGCGATAATCGCCCCGGTTGGCTGGAACGTCAACAATTTAAGAACCAGCGCAGAGCGGTGGACCATTTCCCGCCAGCGACCGGTGTATGTGCATTTCGACAGCCATCGACGCCAATAGTCGACCGTGTGCTTAAATAATTCTTCCGCTTGTGTTTCTGGACAGGAGGTGCTCTGAGTATGGCCGGATTCGACCTCTTGAAGACAAAAATCGATTTCCTCCCCTTCTTGAAGGGTGAATTCGGTGAAGATCCCGTCGCCATCCTGTATCAGTGGAATCGTGGATCCAAGTCGAAGTGTCAGGCGGGAGGATTGGAAGCGAGCTCCATCTTTGGTGATCGTGAGTGTATGGGTATCTCGACCATAGTTGAATGCCGGACGGCATTCGAGACGAAAGGTCATCGATTTTCTAATGGCTTGCACGCGGCGGATCAACCCGTCCCGGGTGCAGTCGGACGTGCGAACTCCGACGGGCATAAAATCGATCACCCGCCCCACTCCTGCCGGAGTATGAAACCGGGTCACAAGGACATTGGTATCAGGCCAATAATATTGTTTGGATTTGACCCCGTCGGGAACGGGAGCGATTTTAAACCTGCCACCCTTGGCATCATCCAGAATCGCGCAGAACACACTGGGAGAGTCGAAATAAGGAAAGCAGAACCAATCGATGGATCCATTCATGCCGACCAGGGCGGTCGTCTGCATGTTTCCGATCAGGCCGTAATTTTCGATGGGCTGATAGGGCATTGTTGAAAACGAGTCAATCTCTTGATACGAAAGAGTCGGGTTGCTGAACGTCTCTTTCGTTTACCTTATCAAAAAATACAGGATATGTCCGAAAAAAAAAAGAGCCGAAGGTCCCCCTGTACCAAATGCGCGTATTTATTGATGTACCTTAGGTTGTCGTGAGACCTCAGGCCAATTGTGATTGGCCTGCCTGATGTATCCAGGTATGTCTTTTCGCCAACTATTAAGCACGGATGGACTGTAATTCAGGTACAGTTTCCCATCGACAATCGTGAACGATGCAGGGTCAATAGCGGCTTTGTACCCTTTCGCCACTCCAAAGGCGCAGAATCCGGCATATTGAGGCGCAAATCGTTCCGGCTGTGTGGTAAATGTGTCGCGGTTGTGCATCGTCGAAAAATAAAATGTCGAGCCCAAATAGTCCGCGGAAAATCGGGAAGAGCCTTTGACGGGGTGTTGTTCAGTGAAATAGGCGACCAGATCGTAGCCTTTGAGCGCGACACCGTTCTGCTCATAGAATTGACCGGCGCGACCGGGAGTCATCCAAGCCAACACTATTAAGGCAATCAGGCTCAGACTTGTCGGTACTCGGCGTCGATAAGGCATCATGGATATATCTCCTTATTCGTTTGCCACGTTCACAAACACTTTAATGGCGCTTTTTTCCTCAGTAAGCAGGCGCATCATTTCCTCATAGCGGGTTAAACCGTCAACGGGATGAGTCAGGAGTTTGGCTAACCAGCCAGGATACTCCAGTTCGGCCCGCGCCAGATCATACACACCGCTTTCAAAATATTCCCGGTTGGCATTGACCGTTCCGACCATCACTTTGTTCCCCAACACAAAACCCAGGTTAATCATATCAGCGGGAACCTGTAAGTTTCGTCCGCCGCCTGTCACGCTGGATAAGATCAGGACCCCGTTTTTCCCCAGATGTTCCATGGCTTCAAACACCATGGGCGCATAGCCGGTCGCTTCAAACATAATATCGAACGGGCCAAATTGATTCGCCGCGCCAGAAAGCGTGATCTCCTGATTGGAAACATAGCGCACACCGATTTCTTCCAAAAGTTCCGAGTTCCGATACGGCGGGTGAGTCCGACCAATGCTGGTCACCTGTAATCCTCGCATGCGCAGGGACAGGGCGGCCAAGAGGCCGATAGTTCCGGCCCCCAACACCGCAGCCTTCCGTGGCCTCCATATTTTGAGTCGGCGCTGGCTTTCATACGCTTGAATGATGCCCTTTTCAATGACGGAGGTCGGCTCCAACAGCACACCCACATGCTTGAGGCCCTGGGGGACTCGCACCAGATAATCCGGATGTTCAACGATGTGCTCGGTCAGATAGCCATGGCGTAAGTTGATCCCGCGTTCGAAATACACATCATCCGTGGTCATGTCGTATTGACCAATTTGATCATAAAAGCTATGCCCTGGCCGTCTCACGGTCGGCACCACATAATCGCCCGGCGTAAATTCAATGACCTCCTTTCCCACTTCCATGACCTGTCCAAAACATTCATGCCCTGTGATAAGGAAATCATCCCCTGGAGGCGCTTGCCCATACTCGGCAGCATTAATTTCCTTATCGGTACCGTCCACGCCCACCCGAAGGACCTGGATCAGCACACCACGGTCATTGGGGATATCCCGAAGATGTGGGGACCTGACATCCCGCAAATGAATTGAGTTGGGCGTACCGGGAAGCACAGCAATGGCTTTCATAATCTCACTCCAAGACAAACGAAAAGAGGTGAATGGTGAGTGCGAGCGCTTGCACGGGGGAACATGCCCTATGGTCCGATGGGGGCCAAAATTGTTTCACAAAATTAGGACCAGCGGGCGAAATTTTTATTCAGATGGTGTACCATGGGATCCGGTTGAGCAGAGGCGCAGACCATACCATGCGTATCACACGATCTTATCCCCCAGTCGTGGAAATTGATGGAGCCGAGTACGGCTATGAACGGATATTGAAGGACGATTTTTTCTCCGTGAATGTTCTGTATCGGAATCAGAAAGGCGAACGATATGTCCTTAAGCTCAGCGACTTTCGTTTTGTGCTGGGCTGGCTGTTTCGCCCCCTGACGGGTTGGATATCCAGGCGGGAATATCGCATCTATCAGATGGTGTCTGATCTCCCGGGCATTCCAGCCTTAGGACCGCGATATGGGAAACGAGGATATTTTCATCGGTTTATTGAAGGGCACACGCTTTATGAAATAGAAAGACGCATCCAGGAACAATTCAACGTGGTGGTGGGAGATCCAGCGATGGCTACGTATGTCACATCGCTGGCTCCTGATTTTTTCGATCAATTACGGGGCATTCTTCAGGCGGTTCACCGGCGTCGCATTTTCTATGCGGACTTGAATAAACGGGGGAATATCATTTGTTCTACAGAGGGAAAGCCCTTTCTCATTGATTTTCAAATTTGCCTTCCTGTTCCGGTTCGGCAGGGTTGGGTAGGCGCGTTGACAGAGAAGATTTTTCAACGCTTGATCCGGGAGGATCTCTATCATCTGTACAAACACAAACACACGTTCCAACCGCAGAGATTATCCGAGAAGGAAAAGCAGTTGGCGAAACGATCGGATTTAAATAGGCGATACCACCGCTATCTCTGGCGGCCCTACATTGCGCTGAAACGAATGATCTATCCGCATGGGAGCAATGAAACCATCTGGTATAAGTGGAAGAAGGAAAGGGACCAATCCCCCAGGATGCCCTGATTTTCTGATCGATGTGAGGTAAGGGTGTTCTCCCTCATGCCTCATTATGAAATCTTCTCTCTCCGGGAACAATCTCCAAATCATGGGCAGCTGTTCGTATTATGACATCCCAGATCTGTTATGCGGGTTGTAAATGCAGCATTCTTTTAATTTGTTCCACAATCACCTCTGGCGCTTGAGAAACGTCGATGAAGGGGACATCGTGAGGTTCCTCAAGCGCAGTGAACTGACTGGCTAATAGGTCGGCTTTCATAAAGTGGCCGGTTCGTGACCGCAGGCGGGGGTGGATTAACGCGTAATTACCTCGCAAATATACCAATGAGACTTGAGGGTGCCCCTCAATGATCAACTTTCGGTAGGTCTGTTTTAAAGCGGAACAGGTAATGACGGCGCGCTGTGATTTGCTTATCAGATCGTGAACCAGTTGATGGATAGCAAAAAGCCATGGAATCCGGTCTTCATCACTTAACGGAACTCCACTCAGCACTTTGGACACATTCCGCACTGAATGGAAATCATCGCCCTCGTAAAACGACCAACCGAGATTCCTGGCCAGGAGTTGACCAATGGTGGTTTTTCCTGAACCCGAGACACCCATAAGGATGACGATCCATATGTCCCGGTTCTTTGCTTCTCTCATAGCGAATCGTTAGGAGCCCATTTCCTCCAGAAGTGAGACAAGGTCATCAGCATGCTCTTCCTCGACAGCCAAAATACCCTCCAACATTCGGCGGGATGTCGAATCGTTGGTGCCTAGATAGTTGATTACTTCCCGATAGCTATCAATGGCAACGCGCTCCGCCACCAGGTCTTCCTTGATCATGTCGACCAGGGAAGTGCCTTCTACATATTCGGAATGACTGCGCATCAGCATTCCTTCAGGGGAGAGATTCGGTTCGCCGCCCAGTTGGACGATCCGCTCCGCCAGTTGATCAGCATGGCCTTGCTCTTCATTGGCATGTTGGAGAAATTCCGCCGCCACGCTCTGAGCATGAATGCCTGACGCCATATAATAGTGCCGCTTATATCGGAGGACACAAACAATCTCAGTTGCCAGGGCTTCGTTGAGTATCTTTATCACCGTGTCCCGGTCAGCCGCATAACCAGGCGTCACCGCGCCTTTTTCCATGTGTTCTCTTGCGCGTTTGCGTAAGGTTTGTACATCCGTGAGAAATGGTTGATCCTTCATTCATGCCTCCCAACATTGTAACTTGTCTTTATAAACAGTATTTCAGCTCATGAAACGTCATCAGGCTAGTTCCCTGCGGCGCGTGCCCGGACGGCCTTTATATTAATTATTTTCTCAGTCCTGTCTGTCGGAGGACAATGACCAAAATATTCATTTTAATCTGTATTTTATCTAAGAAGCGGAAACTTTCAGTGAGAACGCACAGGGAGGTGAGAGTCTCTTAAGAATGGGACAGCCAGGGTTTCTCCCAGTGGCATATGCTTACATTTTCCTATCTAATAGATTTTTAATCTATTCTGACCAACGTTATGTTGTAGACTGCCGGGTAATTGTGGTCCACAAACGGACCCTCGCTTTGGGTTTAACAATGAATGTTGGATGTTTCACCTATAACCATAGGAGGAACGATGCCATGAAAGCGCTTGTTTATAACGGACCTCATGATGTCAGTGTGGAAGAAGTGCCTGACGCCAAAATCGAGCGACCAACGGATGTGTTGGTGAAAATGACTACGACCAATATCTGCGATTCCGATTTACATATGTATGAAGGACGAATGCCAATTGAGCCGGGCACAATATTCGGTCACGAGAATCTTGGCGAGGTGATCGAGGTGGGCCCTCATATTTCACAGGTGCAGGTTGGCGACCGTGTCTGCCTGCCCTTCAATATAAGTTGCGGATTTTGTAAAAACTGCGAGAGCGGGTTGACCGCCTTCTGTCTGACGGTCAACCCAGGAACAGCCGGTGGAGCCTACGGTTGTGGGGGAATGGGTCCTTATCCAGGTGGCCAGGCGGAGTACCTCCGTGTGCCATACGGTGATTTTAACTGTTTGCGTTTGCCTGAGGATGCGCAGGAGAAAGAAGCCGATTACGTGATGCTGTCAGACATCTTTCCGACCGGTTATCATGCGACTGAGATGGCCGGTGTCCAGCCGGGCGATTCGGTCGTCATTTATGGCGCGGGACCGGTGGGGCTCCTGGCAGCTTACTCGGCCATCCTCAAAAGTGCCAGTAAGGTCATGATTGTGGACCGTCACCCCGATGGATTACGACTGGCAGAGAAAATCGGTGCTATTCCCATCGATGACTCGAGAGTTTCCCCGGTTGATCAGATTCTGGACCTGACTGCCGGCGAGGGCGCGGATTCAGGTTGCGAATGCCTGGGACACCATGCGCACGATCCCCAAAGCCACGAACAGGCCGATATCACGATGAATCATCTTGTACAATCGGTGCGCCCGACAGGCCGAATAGGTGTGGTGGGCGGGTTCCAACCTGAGGATCCGAAGTCGTCGGAAGCATTGGCTCAGAAAAGACAGCCGGCATTCGACTGGAGTCTTTTCTTGTCCAAGGGGCAGCGGATAGGAACCGGTCAGGCCAACGTCAAGGCCTATAATAGGCGATTATGCAATCTTATTGAGGTGGGTAAAGCCAAGCCCTCGTTCCTCGTCACTCACGAGTTGCCACTTCGAGATGGACCGAACGCCTATCGGCATATCGATGCGCGGGAAAATGGCTGGGTCAAGGTCCTGCTCAAGCCTGCAGCATGAGAGTGTGAAACTGGTAGGTTATTCATCATGAGCAATCGGTTGACTTTTGTGTGTGATGTGGAACGAAATTTTCGGATCAATCCTGATTGATTATCCCACCGCATTAGCCGAAGGCCGGGAAGGTCCATTTCAACCTCACCCAGACCGTCGGACTTAAGGCAATCTGGCAACTCTGTACCTCAAAACAAATCTTTATACATCGCGAGACTCTGATTCAGAATGTTTTGAGCTACTTTTTTCTCTAAAAACTCCTCCACCACCACCGCTTTATGTTCAAGAGTCTTGTACTCTTCAAAGAAATGCCGCATTTCGGAAATAAAATGTTGGGGTAATTCGGAAATATCCTTAATGTGGCTGACACTGGGATCGCCTGCCGCTACTGCGATGAGTTTGTCATCCGCTTCTCCGTTATCAAGCATGCGCATGACTCCAATGACTTTGGCCGGCACGATACACATCGGGACCACATCAATTTGTGAAATCACAAGAATATCCAAGGGGTCTTTATCTTCACAGTACGTTTGCGGAATGAATCCGTAATTGGCAGGGTAATACACGGAAGAGTATAACACTCTGTCCAGTATCAGCAGGCCACTCTCTTTATCTAATTCATATTTTGCTCTCGTGCCTTTGGGAATCTCAATGATTCCATTCACGAACTCGGGTAATTTGTCTCCGGGACTGGCATGATGCCAGGGATTAAAATACTCACTTTTGGCAAATTTAGTCATCGTGTGTTTCCTGATAAGAAGTGAGAGGTGAACGTGATTATTTTTCTAAATACGCGTTGCAATTCTTCTGGTTTCCAACGAATGTCGCGTCAGTTGGTCCCGAACATGGGATCCGGTTTCCGGCTGTTTCTCCGTCTCGGTTTTTCCCTGTACCACAACCTTTTCGTTGAGTGGGGCTTGCCAGCTATCCGGGACTTCGCATCGTTCTTCGCATGGGCGTTCCCGGATACCAATTCAAGCATCTCACTTCGTGTGATTTCCGTTCGCGTGGGAGCACACAGGGAGGAAAGTCACACGTATTCGAAATGTACGGATTACCGTCCGATGGAGTCCGCTAACCTTGTGAGGGGGAGGATCCAGGAGGAGCCGTGGCGCTAGCCAGAGGACCAAAGCCCGGGCTACAAAGCCCGAGGTTGCACCATGACGATCTTGTCTGTGATGGAGAGTTCCCTGAACAGTTATCGGAAAGATGTCTTCAGTCCTTGGCAAGAATAGCGAACCCTCACTCTTCTGTAAAGTACAGAGAAACGTTTAAGGCTGAAATGGAGGCCGGCCAATTGATTAATCTTACTATCCAGTGCGGGAATGTTCGAAGACCGACAGATTGTCTCCGGTCAGTGTGTACGCTTTGCCGAACCCCATCACAAACTGCCCGCTCTTCGTGTGCAGTTGAAACAGAACAAAGTCCGGCAGCTGCCGTAACAGGCCGGCCATCTTGCCATGCCGTTCCTGATAGTCGTCCAGCACAGGCTCGTATTCGGGACGATCGGGCAGGATAGGCGTGGCTTCACACACGTAATGAACCCTCGTCCTGGCGAAAATCTGTGGCGTCGACTGTTCATCGGCAATGATCATGATGGCGACCGTCCCGTTGGCCAGCAGGTGACGGGTATGTGCTGCCAGTTGACTGACAAAGATGTAAAAGGTGCTAGGAGCCCGGTGCAAATAGGGCGTATAGCTGCAGTGGGGAATGCCCTCCGCCCCGACTGTGGAGAGTTGGAGACTCTGCATACCGTCTATGAGACTGGCGCAGACCTTAGTCGGCTGCTCATCGTTCATGGGATGTCACGACCTTCATTGATAGAGTTTCAGTTGGAGAGTGGAGAAGTGAATGATGACACGCCCGCATCTCCCTGATATCAAATTCTATGGCAAATGCGAATACAGAGAAAAATTCAATTAATTGTCTGCCTCATTGATAAGGGTTGAGAACCGTTCTGCTCTGGTATTCCCGTGTTTCGATAGTACGGGAACGGCCGAACCATGCTTCAATTGTGTGTCGTTGGGAAAACGGATTGACCTCGTTATGGATAGGGTACCATCATGACCGCCCATTCCTTTGAGCATGTCGGCCGTAGTAAATAAATTTTTTGAAAGGGAAAATCTTGTCTAAAATTAAGGGGAAGCCTCAGTACCCCCGCCCGGTGCTCCCGCCCTTCATGCTGCCCAGTGGAAGGGCATCGTAGCGTGCCTTCAGATCGGGATGCTCATTGAGATACCCCTGCACCGCCGCATCATTGGCAAAGACCTCAGGGCTGCGCTGGCGATATTCCTCGATCGTCAAATCATGTTTTGCCAATAACGCACTGAGTTTTGTATTGATATCCGCGCCCATTTCCTTCATAGCTTCCGGTGACGGCCGCTGCCCCTCTCCGTATCCTTTGCCACCCTTAAAGTAGTTCGTCATCATCTCGCCGATCTCAATACGGGCCTTCACATATTTCTCCACTTCGGCCGGTTCTGTGGCAAACCCGGTTCCCGCGAAGAGCACAACACCCAAAGAAATGCCGATCATCATGCGTAGCAGATTCATAGTCATGGTCCTTTCAGAATGTGATTAAATGATTCACAAAGTATATTCCAATATTCCATCATAGCATTCCAACAAACCGCGTGCAGTCTGAGCGCAACTCGGGTCGCTCTATCAATCATCCGCATGCCACAGGTTCATGGCCGTGACGTCATGACGGTTGTAATCATTTGATATAAATCGGCGACAGCAGCTTCTTTTGGCATGAGGGCGACAGCTCCGGCCTTGAGCATTGCACGTTGATTTTCTCCACCGGCATTGACAGATAATCCGATAATACTAATATCCGGATGGTGCGCTTTTATCCGGGATGTGGCTTCAATGCCATTCAGTTTTGGCATATTGACATCCATGATCACCAGGGTAGGTTTTAGGCGTTCTACCAAATCGATGGCTTCCTCGCCGTTCCCGGCTTCCCCTACCAGTTCCAGATCTTCATGGCTCTCCAACATATTCCTTAATCCCTCCCGCACCATTACATGGTCATCGACGATCAGAATGCGAATTTGGTTTTTTGTCCTGATCTTTGGGAGATCGCCTGACTCCGGTAGAGATTGATCGACCAGGGGTTGATCGATGTACTGCCCGTCCGTATCCTGTTGTGGTGTAGAAACCTTTTCCAACGTTAACGCGATAGGTACAATGAGGCGGGCCGTAGTTCCGTGATGAGGTAGGGATTCAATTTCGAATGTTCCTCCGAGGGTAATCATGCGTTCGCGAATGGAGAACAGGCCAAATTTTATCGCCTGGTCCGTGAATGGCTGGGTGGCCGTTCCCGTGGGGGGATGAAACCCCTTACCCTCATCGCGCACGGAAATACGTAACACCCCCTCCTCTTTGCTAAGTGTGAGTGTGGCACGGTCCGTGTCGGCATGTTTTATCACGTTGAGAAACAGTTCGCGGATCGATTGGTACAACAAAATCGACTGTTCCTCCGGGACCTTCCAGTCTTGAATGCCCTCACAGGTCATTTCCACTTTCAGCCCATGATGGATCATTTGACTGGCCAACCATTGCAAGGCGGCCAGCAATCCAAATTCAAATAAGACCGAAGGGCTTAATTCCGCGACGAGCGTTCTGGTGTAGGTGAGGGCTTGATCGAGGACGTCTTCGGTTTCTTTGACCAGACCGGAGCTCTCAGCGTCCAGGCCAAGGGCGGGTCTGATCTGGCCCAGTTTCAAGCGGCACACCACTAATAGTTGGCTGAGGTAATCATGAAGTTCCGTCGCAATACGGTGCCGTTCCCGTTGTTCGGTCAAATTAAGGGCGGCCGCTAATTCCCGTAATAGTTTTTGAGAATTGACAAGCTCCTCAGTTCGATCATTGACCTGTTTCGCCAGTTCCAGCGTAAAAAGTTGCCGGTCCTTCTCGGCTCGTTGCAGATCTGTGATATCCAGAACTTCGATAACGTTACCGATCCGTTCCCCTTGTTTGAAAATCTGCCTGGTGTTGCAGCGTACAGGATAAAAATGGCCATCTTTATGGATAAAGACGTCTTCATGATTGGTCAGAGTCTCTCTAAAAGGAGATAGCCCGGCCAGGGGACATTCTTTTATTGGAAATGGTGAACCATTTGGACGGGTATGGTGAACCATCTCATGCAAAACCCGGCCAATCAGCTCTTCAGGTTTGAACCCCATCACGATTTCCGTGGATGGATTGGCAAAGGTCACTCGTCCGGCGGTATCAATCATAAGCAGGCTGGTTGAGGTATTATCGGTGATGGTTTTGTTGAGAGCCAATTGTTCATGAAGCGCGATGGTCGATTGGCGAATGGTTTCCCTATCCCGTTGGCGTTCGGTGATATCTGTCATGGTCACCAATGTCGACTCCTCGTCTTCCTTCCCCATCGGATCGAGCCTGATTGTGAGTGGGATGGTCCTCCCGTCTTTACCACGCCCACGAAACTCAGGCTCGGGTTCCATGGATTCGACGTAGGGAATCAATACGGAGTCAAAACGCTCGCCGGCCTGCTGAACTCGAAATTGCGCCGGAATAAGCCCTTCTAATGGCTTTCCAATTAACTCTTCTCGGGGATAACCGAACCATTCCTCTATTCGTGAATTGGCAAAAAGAATGGTTCCCTTCTGGTTCACAACCAGCATGCCATTCGGGGAGGCTTCAAATATAAGGCGCCGTTGGTCTTCAAGGGATTTCTGTTGGCTGATATCCCGCCAGATCGAGCGGCTGGAGATTATTTGTCCCGACGCATCACGCACGGCCGTGGTATTCAGGCTGACATCAATCGTTTTTCTTTCACGAGTTCGCAATTGCAATTCGGCATTGTGCTCGACTCCATATTGGCGGAAGTGTTCAAAGGATTTCCGGGCGTTTGGGAGGGAGGCCTTGGTATACCGCTCGAAAACGGATCTGCCGATGATCTCCTCGCGGGAAAACCCGGTTTTTTCCAGAAGGGTTCGATTGCATTCAACAACGCGCTCTGTTTCGGCATCAACGGAGCAAAACATATCCGGGGCATTCTCGTACAAGTCGCGAAGGAGGGCTTCACTTTTTTTTAAGGCTTGTGCGAGCCGGTGAGTGGTGCGTAATTCCTGCAACTCTGCATGGAGCTGTGATCCGAGTTCGAATCGTGTGGTGTCCTTCATTCTCTGCAAGAGAGGTTCGACCAGTGCTTGTTGCTCTCGAAGGAGATTTTCTATGTCCTCTTCAAAAACCAGTTGAGGAGTCTGATCGATGACGGCATCATCCCCGGGGGAAGGCTGTTCACTCGCCATCGGTATCATGGCACCATACGATGCATGAACTTCCGTCCAAAAATGCGCGGTCCGCACAAAGGCGAGGAAAAGCAGAAGCCATTCGAATTGCGGAGATCCCAAAAGTCGCCGGAGTGCAGCGCACCATGCGGTGGAGCGCCCGGGTTCCAGAAAAATCATCGCACAGGCGATGCGCAGGTGTCGCTCCACCATCGAATCGTTAGCCGGCGAGACCTTGAGGGGAGTACCCATGGTTCCAAGGGCGGACAGAATGTCGGAAAGTTGTTCGCCCTCAGGAAACGGCTCGCTGAGCAAGGTGATGACTTCCTCAGGCGTAAGAGGAGGACAGGTTGGGTCGCCGGCGATGTTTCCTCGTCCCAACAAAAATGCGGCATGTCGTGTGACACAATACCGGACCCCGCAGAAGCGGGAAAGGTAGGTGAAGAGCTTTTCCTTAAAGCTTGAGGGAAGAGGGCTTTCAAGATAGGCGAATTTTGCCAGATCGAAAAGGCCTCGGGCGACGATCGGCTCAGAGCTGGCCAACCGGAAAAAGGACGGACAGACTCCCATAAATTGGCGGATTTCTTCCCAAAGAGTTTCTAAACCGGTATCCCGGGTATTAGGGCTCAACTTTAATTCCTAATTTTCGTGAAATGGTATCGGGCGCCTTCTAGTCCGATTATACAGGGCTTGGAGGGGATTGGACAAAGCCAAGCTGCCACATCCATCACATCCGAATTCATGCCAGGGTCCTCATCTTCAAAATTGTGGAGATCGAATTGGATCGATAAGGGGCTGGTGTCATTAAAATTTTAGGGGACGCACTCGCAGCCCGGGTCAGCAAAAATGGGAATCAAATTTTTTTAGCCCATTTTACACAGGGATTTTATTCGGACCTTTGATGCAGGGGTGTGATTGATCAGAGAGTAGCTCTGAGGGAGGAGTAGGTGCTTGGTGAGCCGTCAGGTGGGTCCTGATGTAGTATTGAACGCTTTTCTCCCTTCAGTGATAAGGGTAACAGGAGGCTGGCCAGGGTCCCTTGTGTAGGTTGTGACTCAATTGCGAATGATCCCCCAAGACTGATCATGCGTTCGCGTATGGAGAATAGTCCGAATTTCATCCTTTGTTCCGTGAAAGGGGCAGCTGTTCCTTTGGTCGGATGAAAGCCCTTCCCTTCATCCCCCACGGTAATGCGTAACACTTCTTCCTCCTTGCCAAGTGTGAGAGTGGCGCGGTTGGTACCGGCATGTTTTATGACATTGAAAAACAGTTCACGGGTGGATTGATACAATAAAATCGCCTTATCTTCAGGCACCTTCAGGTCCTGAATGCCCTCACAGTTCATTGTCACGTTCAGTCCATGGTGGATCATTTGACCGGCCAACCATTTCAAAGCCGCCAGCAATCCGAATTCAAACAACACCGAGGGGCTTAACTCCGCGACGAGCGTTCTGGTGTAGGTGAGGGCTTGATCGAGGATATCTTCGGTTTCTTTGATAAGACCGAGCTCCTGAGTTTCAGGTTTAAGGACTAGCATGGCCTGGCTCAGCTTCAAGTGGCACACCACTAACAGTTGGCTGAGATAATCATGAAGTTCCATGGCAATGCGTTGCCGTTCGCGTTGTTCGGTCAAATTGAGTTCGGCCGCCACCTCCCGTAACCGTTTTTGGAAAGTGACGAGCTCTTTTGTCCGATCATGCACCTGTCGCACCAGTTCAAGCGTGAAGAGTTGCCGGTCTTTCTCGGCACGTAGGAGGTCCGTAATATCCAGAATTTCCAGGACGATGCCCACTCTCGACTCTTGTTTGAAAATCTGCCTGGCGTTGCATCGCACAGGATAAAAATGCCCATCTTTATGAATAAACACGTCTTCATAATTCCGCAGGACATGGTTTAACGGAAGAATTCCGATAATAGGACACTCTCCCATGGAAAAGGGGGTCCCGTCTTGGTGAGTATGGTGAACCACTTGATGCAAGACCTTGCCGATCAGCTCGTCAGGGGTATACCCCATCACGACTTCCGTGGCTGGATTGGCAAATGTCACTCGTCCGAAGGTATCAAGCATGAGAAGGCTGGTTGAGGCATTGTCCGTAATCGTTTTGTTGAGGTCCAATTGATCATGAAGTGCCGCGGTCGACCGGCGAATCGTTTCCCTGTCCCGTTTGCGTTCGGTGATATTTGTCATCGTCACCAAAGTCGCTCCATCGTTTTCCTTCCCCATCGATTCGAGGCTGATTTGGAGGGGAATGGTTTTCCCGTTTTTCCCACGTCCCTGAAACTCAGGTTCGTGTTTGATGGACTCGCGGTGTGGTGTCAATACGAAGTCTACACGCTTGTCGGTGTGGTGGACTCGAAATTGTCCGGGAATAAGACATGCCAAGGGTTTACCGATTAACTCCTTGCGCGGATAACCGAACCAATCCACTATTCGTGAATTGATGAAAAGAATATCTCCCCGGGCATTCCCGATCAGAATAAAGGATTCATCGCATTGCCGCTTGAGCTGTTTGGGGTTCACCTGATGGACGATCTTGGTAGGACTTATGTGTGAAGAAGCCGAGAGAAAGAGATGCACATGACCGTCCAATATTCCTTTGGTATCTTTGAACTGCATCCCTATTCCTTTTTGAAAATATGCGGCCATAGTGTGTACCCTTCCGATAAGGAACGCTCGGGGTTCCTGAGACTGGGTAGTGGTTTTTGGGCATTGAAGGGCGTCAATTCTAGCAAGAAGACATGCAGAATTCTGGTCAAAATTGCTCACTTTCAAATAAATGAATCCGAAAAACGGCTGATAACCCCCAATCCCGGATCAGAGGGATGGGAGAGCCTAATCTGTGAGCACGACATAAAAAAGGAAACCCTTCAGGCGCAACACGCCATTGTGCGCAATAAAGCCGCCGGATCCCGATAAACTGAAGAAGGAGAAATGCAAAGGGCGAAAAAGGACAGGGCTAATCAATGCCGGGGATGACGAAGGTTGATTACTTGGTAATGGTGAGTGATCAAGGTAAACCCCTATGTCCTGAGCGACCATACCATCCTTGGGGTACCGAGAGGATCTCGCTGAGCTATGGAATCTTCAATCTGGGCTCAGATTCTTCGGTATGGCCTCAGAATGACAACTCTAAATGGAGACAAGATCACCTTATTGTTTGGGAGTGTGTTTTGCTGTTCTATGCTTGTTGGTGGACGCGTGAATGAGATGCCAAGAGCGGAGGACTTCGGCGACGGTCCAGGCTTGGGTGATGCAGCCATGTCGAGCGAACGGCGGTTGGGCGTCAAGAATTTCTCTCAACGTTTAACTGCGGTTCCATTGTCAAACATTTCCGGGTTTCGCTGGCCATATTTCTTAATCGTCAGATCATATGGTTAGGTGATCAATTCAATCACTTGATAGACGGACAGAGGCCTTTGGATGCCTTTCAATGCGAGTTCCCCGATCGGTTCGGCCGAGATCAGATTTCCGAGAAGGAAGGCGATCTGTTCCGGGACAAGGATTTGGCCGTGCTGGGCCTCGTTGCAGAGTCTGGATGCCAGATTGGTGACGGGGCCGATCGCGGCATAGTCCGTTCGTCCTTCAAATCCGATCGCACCGATCGTTGCATATCCGGTCGCAATACCGATGCCTACTCCGAGGGGAATGCCGCGTTTCTTCCATTGCTCTTCTAACGAAAGGACTTCTTGTCGCATGGCGATTGCCATGCGCACCGCTTGTTCGGCGTGATTGGGACAGGGCTGCGGGTCGTTAAAATAGACCATGATGCCGTCGCCGGCAAATCGCTCAAGCGTTCCGCCATATTCGGAGATCAGGTAACCCATCGCCGCCTGGTACTCACGGAGGACGGCCATTACCTCTTCGGGAGCCACCGTTTCAGTAAAGGGTGTGAATCCTCGAAGATCGATAAAGAGCACGGTGATTTTGCTGCGATGCCCTTTCAGGAAATCCTCGTGGTCGCCCGACATGATCATGTCGGCCAGGTTTTGGGGTAAGAACCTGGCTAATTTTTCTTTCTGTAATTGTACGAGTTCCCGTTCTTGTGCGCGTGCTCGAATCAGGTTGCCGACGCGAGCCAGGAGTTCCGGTTCGTCGAAGGGTTTGGACAGATAATCGTCGGCTCCTGCTTCCAGACTTTCAATACGTGCTTCGGTCCCAGCGCGGGCTGTTAAGAAAATCACGGGGGTCGATCGAAGAGTCTTATCGCTTCGAACGGCTTTCAAAAGGTCCTGTCCGCTCATTTTCGGCATCATGACATCCGTCAGGATCAATGCCGGGCGCAAGTGTTGAGCTTTCTCCAGGGCTTCCGCTCCGTCCCTGGCTACCACGATGTGATATTGTCTGTGCAATATTTTTTTGACGTACCCGCGCATATCGGCATTGTCATCGACCACCAACACCAATGGGGCGTCCTTTTTTTCAGCGGGGGAAAGGAAAGACTCATCGTCTTTCTGTTCGTCTTCGGCTGGTCTGGGAAGAACGTCCGGGTCCTCCTCGTCGTCTTGAATGGCAAGCATCTGGTCAGCAGGCACGTTCCCGCGAGGCAACGTGATGGTAAATACGGAACCACGGCCGGGGTCGCTTTCCACCGCAATTGTTCCCCCATGCAGCATGACGATTTCCTTCACCAAGGCCAATCCGATCCCGCTGCCTTCATACCGCCTCGTGGCACTGCTTTCCACTTGAGTGAATCGGTCGAAGATTCGCCCTAATTGATCGGGTGGAATGCCGATGCCGTTGTCTTCAACCTCCAGTTCGATGGAATGTTCCTTGGAGGAGAGACGAATCCACACCTGGCCCTCATGGGGATCGCTGAACTTGAAGGCGTTGGAGAGCAGGTTATACAGAACCTTTTTCATTTGGAGTGGATCGGCCTCCAAGGCCACCGGTTGCATCAGGCCTTTCACATGGATGCGACGAGTCGGGCTGGAATCGAAGTTCATAACCACACTGCTCACGAGCGCAGCGAAATCCATACACCGTTTGTTCGGAGCGGTGCGACCGCTGTCGAATTTAGCCAGGTCCAGCAACTCATTGATGAGAAACAGAAGCCTGGAGGCATTCCGTAAGCCGGTCTGGACCACATCTTTGGCTTCTGCTCTGAGTGTAAATTTCAAGAGAGTCTTAAATGCACCCACCGCCAGAGTGAGCGGCGTGCGAATTTCATGGCTGATATTGGCAAAGAACTCACTTTTCAACCGATCCAGTTCGAGAAGTTTTTGGTTGGATGTCTCCAATTCAACCCTTGCCTTTCGCTCGAAGAGCCGTGCTTGAAATTCGGCCCGTTGCAGTCGCTCGTAGAGGGAAACCGAGAAAAGTAAGGCGACGCAGGTCCATACGAGGAAAAATGAGTTCTCAATGGCTGCATCGATATCAGCCGTCACAGAAGGATTGAGAAGATTCAGCCCATAATACGACACAAGCGTGCCCGCTTGAGCGATCAGATGACTTGGCCAGGACACGGGCACAATGACCGCTGCCGCCAGGAACACGAGATTGAGCCCGTTGTAATACTGGGCCGTGAATCCGCCAAGCACGACGGTCATCTGGACGATGCACAGATTGCCAATTAATACCCAAAGGATTAAGAACATATGTGGCGGGATTGCAGCAGGTTGGTATCTCACCAGCAGAAAACAACCGAGGAGCCCTAACTCCAAAATCGTGCGTATGTCGAGAATTGCATCGAGATGCTCTCGATGGAGGAGGACGTCGGCTACAATAAACGCCGGATTGGCGACCAATCCCAAAAGATAGAGAACGGTGAGACGTTCCCAGGCAAAGCGGGTACACCAATTTGTGTACGATTCAGTTTCATGGAGCTGCGAACTGTCTTCCTTGTTTGTGACGAGTCTTAAGAAAAAACTGCGTAACGTGGAGATGAGGGTCATCGTGAACCTCGGAATGATCTGGATAGTTTTGACAGTCTATCCATTGACTACTGCTCTGCTCGTACAAGGCATGCGCGGTTCGCCCATACGTTTCGGTTCAAAAAAAAGGTCACTCGATCGGGAAGGAAGGGCCATAACTATTCCACACAACCGTATGAATGTAGGGAATGTTTATTGTCGTGACGTCTGAAGTCTTCCTTTTTCTGCTATCTGAATATGGAGGTGTGGCCCATGCGAGCATGAGTGGACGCCCCATTCGCTCGACCGGCGAGGAAGGAAGGCATTTGGAACGCCTGGTTTCTGGCCGCCAAGGGCCGGTCCGGGTGGTTGGGAGGAATGAGATTATCTTGTGGTTACGAAGAGGCTTCTGAACAAAGCCATTGCGGGCGTGTTGGAAATCGAACGCGATTGTATTGGCGGCTGGCCGTCTTTCTTGCACCTGGCCCGCCACGATCCAGTGAAATGAGACCGTCACCATGACAGTGCCTCCCGCCAGTTGTGTTAAAGACTATAGACAAAAGATCCATTATCTTCAAATTCTTTAAGTCCCTCTTTGTTGGGGAACATTGGAGGATGGATGTGGGAGAGAAAACAATCGTTGCAAGGGGCATCTACAGAAAATGAAAGGATCCCTTTGAGTCGATTACATCTTCAGGCTGGGCACAGATTCTTCGGCCTGGCCTCAGAATGACAGATCTCAATTGAGACCAGGGCACTTTATTTTTGGGGAGTGTGTTTTTCTGTCCCAGGCTTGTTGGTGGACGGGTGAATGAGATGCCAGGCGCGGAGGATTTCAGCCACGGTCCAGGCTTGGGCGATGCAGCCACGGGGAGCGAACGGGGGTTGGCCGTCAAAGATTTCTCCCAGCGTTCCCAGTCCGTAATCGTTGAGATGATGAGCCATCGGTGCAAGATACGATCGAGCAGCTTCTGGATTGCGATAGACCCGAAAGTGTGCCAGCACAAAAGGACCGAGTAGCCAGCCCCAGACGGTGCCTTGGTGATAGGCGCCGTCTCGTTGCCGCGGATCTCTTTCATACTGTCCCACATATTGGGGATCTTCCTGTCCCAGGCTGCGTAACCCATACGATGTGTAGAGATGTCGGGCGCAATAATCCACGACAGCATGTTGCTGTTTGTAGGTGAGCGGACTGTTTGGCAGGGACACGGCGAACAATTGATTGGGGCGTGGGGCCGGGTCATGGCCATGCGGTCCGTCCAGCACGTCATAACATCGGTGTAATCGTTCGTCCCAGAACCGTTGAAAGGATGTGTGGATGGCCTTGGCTGTTTGTAGAAATTCCTCGTGCGGCTCTTTCATGGTTCTGGCCAATTGGCCCAAGGTGAGCCAGGCTTGGTACCACAGCGCATTGATCTCGACCGGCTTGCCCATCCGCGGAGTCACAACCCAGTCTCCGACCTTGGCATCCATCCAGGTGAGCTGTACGCCCGGCTCTCCGGCATGAAGTAAGTGATCAGCGGGATCCATACCGATTCCAAACCTGGTGCCCTTGCGGTACCACGCCAGCATTTCGACAAGCACGGAAAAGATCGTTTTGAGAAAGGCGCGATCATCGGTGGCGTCCACATATTGGCGGACGGCTTCAATGTACCAGAGCGTCGCATCAACGGTGTTGTATTCCGGTTCTTCCCCTGCGTCGGGGAATCGGTTGGGCAGCATACCTTGGTCGGCATATTGCGCAAATGTGGAAAGAATGCTGCGAGCGATGTCAAAGCGTTTGGTGGTCAGAGTCAGTCCAGGCAGGCTGATCATGGTGTCTCTTCCCCAATCCCCAAACCAGTGATAGCCGGCGATGATTGTATGGCCGGTATCGTTGGCCGAGAGGGGACGAGAGGCGATGAACTGGTCGGCGGCCAGTGTGAGCTGTTGGATCCAGGCCGGCCCATTGGGGGGTGGGTGTTTTCTCGTTGATTCCGATTTGAGCAATGCCACTTCATGGCATCGGCGTGATTCGAAACACGAAGCAGCGGGTCTGGACGGCTTAAGACGGGTGCTGGCCATCCAGGTGATCTGTTCGCCTGGTTTCAATTCGAGGCTCCACGTGCCGATGTGCAGATGATGCTCCCGATCGGGAAGTCCCCGTTCGCGTTCGAGTGACAGATGGTAATTGTGAAACCAGGTACTGACGCTCTCTACCAACCCTTCCGATCCAGAGAGAAAAAACGGAGAACCTCCTGCGGGGAAAATCTGTAGTCCATGGGGTATGGCCGTGATGGAGAATTCCGGCAGGGCATCCAGCGTCGTCCCGTGATAATCCCGATGATTGATAAAGGCGCGCAGATTGAGCCGGACCGGAAGGGTTCCCCGGATCAAGGTATATCGGACATACGTGGTATTCTCCCCCGGCTCCATCCAAATTCGTTTTTCCAATTGTGCGTCGGCGATGGCAAACGTCCAGATCGGCGTCGTGCCTTCCAAACGGAACCGCTCCAGATATAAAAAACCGGTGGGCGCAATGGTGCCGCTATCCCAATGATTCGTCGAAAGTTGTACGGTCTGCTCCCGGTATTTCACGGTCTCTTCCAGCTTGCTGACTAATAAGGTCCGCCCGAGTGGTGGCTTGAGGGCGGCAACCAATAGTCCGTGATAACGGCGGGTGAGAGAGCCGGCTACCGTGCCGGAGGCGAACCCTCCAATTCCGTTGGTGACGAGCCATTCCCGGCGTTCCGCCATCCAGATATCTCCACAAATCTCCCTTCCGAAATCCACAACCCGAGGCCAAACCGGAGTCGTCGCGGATGGGGCGGTCAGACCGGGAGCGGAATTCGAAAAAGACATATCTTATTCTCCTGATTGTTCCAACAGTTTGGTGACAAGTCCGGTCCAGCCCGTTTGGTGGCTTGCACCTAATCCCGCTCCGTTGTCCCCGTGAAAATATTCATGGAATAACAGGTAATCCCGCCAATGCGGATCCTGCTGAAACAGGGCGACTCCCCCGAAGACCGGTCGGTGGCCCGAACGATCACGAAGGAAGAGACGATTAAGGCGACGGGAAATTTCCGCTGCGACTTGCCACAGTGTCTGTTGCGATCCTGATCCGGTCGGGCATTCCACGGTGAGATGATCGCCAAAGAAATGATGGAATTTTTGTAACGATTCGATCAGCAGAAAATTCACCGGAAACCAAATCGGTCCTCTCCAATTGGAGTTGCCGCCGAATAAGCCGGTCCTGGATTCTGCCGGTTCATAATCCACGCGATGTTCATGTCCATTCACATGGTGCACATAGGGATGGTCTTGATGGTATTTGGATAAGGCTCGAATACCATACGTAGAGAGAAATTCCTCTTCATCCAACATGTACTTCATGACGCGGGGGAGTTGCTCCTGATCCACTATCGAGAGCATCCGGCGAACACTCCCATCCGGCAGGCTGGTTGAACAGACATGACGCCGGAATTCCGGGCGGTTTTCGATAAACCACAACAGGCGCCGTTTAAAGCCCGGCAGGGCATCCACCACCTCCGGTTCCAACGTCTCAACGGCAAAGAGCGGGATCAATCCCACCATGGACCGGACCTTCATTTGTTGAGAATGGCCGTCCGGGAAATGCAACATGTCATAATAAAATCCGTCGGTCTCATCCCATAGGGAGGCTTCGTGATTGCCTTCGCCGATGTGATTGATGGCGTGCGAGATGTAGACAAAATGTTCAAAGAACTTGCTGGCCACATCGCCGTAGGCGGGGTCGTGTCGTGCCAATTCCAGGGCAATGGCCAGCATATTCAGGCAGTACATGCCCATCCAACTGGTGCCGTCGGATTGATCGATATATCCACCGGTGGGAAGCGGCGCGGACCGGTCGAAGAGGCCGATATTATCCAGTCCGAGGAATCCTCCCTGAAAAATGTTTCGACCATCGGCATCCTTCCGGTTCACCCACCAGGTAAAGTTCAGCAGGAGTTTATGGAATATCTTGGCCAACCATACCCGGTCGGCTTTGCCCCTGATGCGTTTTTCAATTTTATACACCCGCCAGGTGGCCCAGGCGTGGACGGGCGGATTCACGTCGCCGAACGCCCACTCATACGCCGGAATTTGACCGTTGGGATGCATGTACCATTCTCTGACCAATAACCGGAGTTGATCTTTTGCGAAGTCCGGGTCCACCAGGGCTAATGGCACGCAATGGAAGGCGAGGTCCCATGCGGCATACCAGGGGTATTCCCATTTATCCGGCATGGAAATGATGTCTTTATTATAAAGGTGCGTCCAATCCGCGTTCCGGCCATTCTCTCGTCCGGCGGGTGGCGGCGGCCCTGCGGGGTCTCCCGCCAGCCAGGTGCGCACGTCAAAATGAAAAAACTGTTTGCTCCACAGCATACCGGCAAACGCCTGACGCTGAACGTTTTGTGCATCCTTGGATTTAGCTGTCCCGAGGCGTTTGGCAAAGAACGCGTCCGCTTCTTGTTGCCGCGTGGGAAAGATGGTCTCAAACTCATCCTCCAACTGGCCTTCGGTCGGAGGTAGATTGGTCAATCGAAGCCGGTAGGTGACGCTTTGCCCCGCTGCAATCAGCGAATGATAATGCACAGCCCCTTTTGTTCCGACCTGTTCCGGATTCACCGTTCCCTGTGTGCCGGCGACGATATAGTCATTGATCCCGTCTTTGACATAGGGGCCGGCGTTGGGAAGTCCATAGAGCCGTTGCGTGTTGGTGTCATTTTCTGTAAAGAGCATGTCCGGAGTGCCTTCGCATAACAGCCACCGCGACCCGTATTGTTCATGGTTCAGGTGGATGACCTGGGCATCGCCAAGATCCTCATCTCGATTGAGTGCGGGTCGTGCAGCATGTGGGTCCCAGGACCAGGTATTCCGGAACCAGATGGTCGGCAGCACATGGAGTTCTGCGGAATCCGGCCCGCGGTTGTGAGCGGTAATCCGGATGAGGATGTCCTCGTGTGTGGCTTTGGCATACTCGATAAACACGTCGAAGTACCGGTTGTCGTCAAAGATTCCGGTGTCCATCAACTCATATTCCCAATCCTGTTTGCCGCGCCTCCGGTTTTCTTCAAGCAACCGGGCATAGGGAAATGCCTGTTGGGGGTATTTATACAAAAACTTCATGTAGGAATGCGTAGGGGTAGAGTCCAGGTAAAAGTAATATTCTTTGACGTCCTCCCCATGATTGCCTTCGTTCCCGGTTAATCCATACAACCGTTCTTTCAGAATGGGATCGTTTCCATTCCAGAGAGCCAAGGCAAAGCAAATTTGCTGGTGGCGGTCGCAGATGCCGCCGATGCCATCTTCTCCCCAACGATAGGCGCGTGACCGGGCATGATCGTGAGGGAAATATTCCCAGGCTGTGCCGTTCGGACTGTAATCTTCGCGGACCGTGCCCCATTGGCGTTCACTCAGGTAGGGCCCCCACCGTTTCCAATGCACCGTTCGCTTTTTAGATTCTTCTAAGCGTTCTTCTTCTTTTGTCAGATGAGGTGTGGCTTTGGACATAGACAAGGCTCCCTATGTTGTAGGCTGTATAGTTTATCGTTGGACGATTTGCAGGACATGGCCGGTCGGGTCGCGGACGACGAGAGCTATGCTAAATCCTAACGTGTGAGAAGGAATAACGATAGGCCCCCCTGACAAAAACGGGGCCCGCACGGTGTGGAGCTGGTGGGTCAGGGAAGACAATCGGGTCGTGACCAACCGCGTGTGCCAATGGAAGAGATCGTTGGCGCGTTCGGATTCCGGCATCGGTCGTCCGTCGGTGGGGCTCACATATTCTAAGAATTCAATGCCCGGTCCCTCTGCCGCGCGAAGAGCGGTAATGCGGAGCCGGGCGCCAAAGACCTGGTTGAGGTGTTCCTGTTCTGTTCCGTAATTTTCACTTTCCCCAACCACGCGTAGGCCTAGTGTGTCACGAAAAAACGCTAAACTGGTCTGGGTATCTTTAACGACGATGGCCGTATGGTCGATTCCCAAAAACAGCTTGTCGGTTGGTGTGTGCCATTTTGTCTGGCCTTTGCCCTTGGGAAATTGAAGTATTTCTAGAACATGCCCGTCCGGGTCCTGGAAATAGAATGCCTGAATGCCACCGGCATGAGGATTCCAATCCGGCAGCAGTTGGGGACCGGTGGACACATGGCGGATCTGATGCCGACGCAACTGTTGATAAGCCTTGTCCATGTCTTGGACGATAATGGCCACATGCTGAAACCACTGGTCATGGCTTCGTGAATCGACAGGAATGGGTTTTCCTTTCGGAGTCAAATATTCGGTCAGTTCCAGAAACTCCTCTCCCAGCTTCAGGCGAACCACACGCATGCGGAGACCAAAAAGGCCTTCGAGCCGTTCGTATTCCGGGCCCCAGACTTCCACATCGGAGATAGGCTCGAAAGTCAGGACCTTTGTGTAAAATTCTACTGAGCGGTCCATCTCATCGACCGTGATGCCCACCGAGTCTACTGCTGTAATGGTAGGTATTGAAACCTCGGCCCAGACGAAGACCGTGTTGTGCCACAACAACAGGCATAGAACGAGGGCACGTGGCAATTGAATCACGCGCATCATGACTTTAAGCGCTCTTTTAAATGGTCGCCGACTCTTAGCGCATTGGCGATAATCGTGAGCGAGGGATTGACCGCGGTGCTGGAGGCAAAAAAGCTGGCATCCACAACATAAAGATTATCCAGGTCATGGGCCCGGCAGTTGATATCCAGCGCCGAAGTCTTTGGGTCATGACCGAAGCGAATGGTGCCGCATTGATGAGCGGTGCCCGCGATGGGGATTTTTTTGCCAAGGTAGAGATGTGAAGGAAGGAGACGTTCTTCGCATCCAATCCTGTTGAGCATCCCTTTCAGTGTGGCGGCCAATCGTCGATGTCCTTCCAGATTATTGGCCGTGTAATGCAGGTGGAGTTTGCCTTCCCGGTCCACTTCGACACGATTGTCGGGATCGGGAAGATCTTCGGACGTCATCCAAAAATCCAACGAATGTTTGGCCATGACATCCAGGGCTAACCCTGGAGCGAACCCCGGCGCGCCCGATTTGAGCATGTCCAGATCCTGTTTTCCCACCATGGAAATATGGCCCATGGGAAAATGCCAATCCGGAGAACCGAAATAAAAATCGTTCAAGCCAATGGTCTTTTGGAATTGCGTGGGATTGGGTCGCTTGGAGATGGCCAGCATGACGGAGTTGTTGTGGCACATATAATGGCGCCCCACCACACCGGAAGAATTGGCCAGTCCGTGGGGATGTAGGGAATTGGCTGATCGCAACAGCAGCGCTGCCGAGTTAATGGCGCCGCACGCCACGACCACGATATCCGAGGAAAATGTTCGAATCGCCTCGCCGCACTTGGCGTGAATGAACGTGACTGCTCTGCCTGAAGCGTTGGTATCGAGTTTGGTCACCTCAGCTTGAGTCAGCAATGTGACATTGGGATATTGAAGAGCAGGATCCACGCAAACGACCTGGGCATCGGCTTTGGCATTCATCACGCACGGGAAGCCGTCACAGGTATTACAGCGGATGCACCGGCTCTGAGCGGGATGGCCTTCGTCCAACATGACCCCAACCGGCAAATGAAAGGGGCGGTACCCCATGCGCTGCCAGTCTTCGTGCAATTCCTGAATTCGGGCTTCGTGGCGCAGGGCCGGGTACCGATAGTCGGCACTGGCTGGCGGGTCGGTGGGATCTTCTCCATGTCGGCCATGGACGTGGTATAGGTGTTCAGCCTCAGTGTAATAGGGTTCCAAATCCTGATAGCGGTAGGGCCAGGCGGGGGAAACACCGCCATGATGTTTGACTTCGCCGAAATCCTCCTGCCGGAAGCGGAGAAGCGCGGCTCCATAGACCTTGGTGTTTCCTCCCACATAATAATGAATGCCGGGATGGAAGGGGTTTCCCTGTTTGTCTTTCCACGTCACCTTGGCTTTATATTTATTGTCCACGAAGACGGCGCGGGAATTCCAATTGTCCTTTTCACGCGGGAGATAATCCCCTCGCTCCAGCAGAAGAATTTTTTTCCCTGTGGGTGCCAGGCGATAGGCCAGCGTGCCTCCGCCGGCTCCGGTTCCGATAATGATGACATCATAATGAGTGGAATGGGACATGGGTGCCTCGTCGTGGAGATGTCGTTAGGATTGTGTGGGTACGGGTTTGGTACGTTCAAGCATGGAAGGCCAGAATACTTTTTCGAAACAGGACGCCCCCACTTGGAATCGGCTGTCCTGCAAAATACAGAAATGACAGAACAGTGTAACCAGCGCCAGGAACGCCAGGCCGGCCAAGGGCACTACCAGAGAAGAAGAGTCCAGATCAAATAATGCGGAAACATGTGGCAACCGGCTTCCTATATAGGACAATACAAATGTGCAGGGGAGAATGCCGATCATGGTTGCGCCCAGGAATGTATGAAATTTCATGGGAGTGAGACCGGCCAGCAAATTGAGTAGGGTAAAGGGGACAAATGGGAGTAAACGAAGCACCAGGAGAGTGATGAACGCATGGGCCTGCACTGTTTCCTGAAAGGCCGGGACGCGCGCTCCAATTTTGTCCAGGACCAGGTCTTGAAACAGATATCGTGTTCCCAGGAAAGCCAGAGCGGCTCCTGCTGAAGCCCCCAGCAGCACATACAGGGTACCCGGAACTGTTCCGAAGAGATATCCGGCGGCAAAGGTAAGTACCAGGCCTCCGGGAACCGAAAGTGCCTTGAGGAGGGAAAACAGACCGATATATAAGAAGACGGCCAAGGCATAATGATGATTGATAAAGAACAGGACCCGTGCGTGATGCTTCTCCAGTGTGTCGGGTGAGAGAACTGGAAGGATATCGAAATAGAGAATGAATCCCATGAACAGGGCGATCATTGATCCAACGGTCCACTTCAGAGTTCGGGAAGGGTAGATTCTGTCGGTGAAGGAGAACCGGATCATGAACGTGTCCTTAATGGTCTTCTCGTGATTAATGAAGGTGCCTGTTCTCCCCTTTGTCCGATGGGTGGTGAGAATATTACAAAGGGACATGTCCGGATTTTTTTGGAAATGGATATCTATAGGCTTACCAAATAATTTCAACTCGTTCCGCCACACAATTTCACTAACTGCAATGATAGGGCGGACGCGAGGCTGAGGAGGGCAGACCAACTCGCGGAGTTTAGCCTGAGTCTTGCCGAAGGGCCCGGACAAGGCCTGCCTGGCTGTGAGAGCGTTCGACCATGGGGCCAGTCAGCAGGCGTCGGTCAGGAGAAAGTGGAGAATTTCGGGGATTTGGATTCTCTCCATGGCCTTTCACGATTTAGCGTGAGGTTGTTGCCAACGTTGATCGTTCGGTCAGCGACGATGGTGGCCCATCCCGACAAGAATGCTATGGAAATTATTTGGTATGACTATAGCGCCAAAACACAATGGCGAATGTCTAAGGAGGAGGGTGGAGAAAAATAGGAAATATTTATGTCGGGGAGCACAGGAAGGTGGCGGAATCCTTCCTGCGCTCCTGCGGTCTAGGCGGCGGTCTGTGAGGGGGTACGGATGACATGGGCGGTTGGCTAAGGCGTCCAATGGTGGGACTGTTGAATATTGTAAAAATTGGGCGTAGCCGCTTTCAGCCTTCGTAGCTATTTCGGCGAAGGAGGCCCGGCCAAGGCAGGGAACGCATCGCCTGTCCCATCCTGAAAGGTGGCTCACTTGTTTCCAACACTCCCATTGTAAATGTTCACACAGATTCGGTTTGGTATGCCATTCGTATGCGGTCACGGAATGGTTGCACCGATCGCAGGTTATCGTGACGACGTTCCTCTCAAGCGAATGGTTCGGTTGAAATATGAAGCCATCATTTGAATCGGTTCTTCATGGCCTCCAGCGAATCACCACATGTCCATATGGCTGCTCCCAGGAGGGCCAAATCTTTCAAGAGAAATTGTCCAGGGGCTACGGACAAGGCCGGAAATCCACCGAGACTGGCTTCCCACACCGGCGGCGTGGATATCATGAAACTCAATGTGCCGAGAAACAAGACTGCGCCTAATGCGCTGCCGATTGCGGAAACCCTCGGTGAAATTTCTCTGGCGGCAATCATCAAGCCGATGGTGATTTCCAACACGCCTAACCCATTCGAAAATGCTTGGATACTGAAGAGATCATAGAGCCAACTCATAAACGGGCTGTTGGCCACCAAGGGTTGAATGGCCTGGGCTTCATAGGCCGTAAACTTCATGGCGCCGATCCAAAGAAATACGACAACGAGGCCGAATCGTGTGAGAAAGGTGCCCACACTTGAAACCGCATGAGCGGTATCGACTTTTTCAGCCATTCTGGTTGTGGCAGTTATGGTGGTCATGAGGTGTTCCTCCTTGTGGTGAGCCCGGTCTGGGCCGGGCAAGGTTCGGTCTGGGTTGTAGAGCCTCAGTGAAGTCGAAACCTCAAAGATGTTTGTCGACATTCGTTTATGTATGTTTCATCGCCCCTATTGGTCCGAGAACCGAAAATTTTGTTACGGGACTGGAGCCAAACCATAAAAAGGCCATAGTTGTTGAGACAGAATTGTGAACGGGTGATGGGTGGGAATCTTCATTGAAGTGGTTCTTGAAATGTTGCCCCACGAGTCATGGTTTGCAAACGGAAGATAGCGGAACCTCCTGTGATAAAGAGAACGCTGCCGTTTTCTCCCCAATTCAGATTGGACGTGGGCATGCCGGTTTCGACCATCCCCAATAAGATGCCGTCAGGGGCAAAGATGTTGATCCCTCCGGGGCGGGCCCCCCATACATTGCCGTCTCGATCGACTTTGACGCCATCAGGCCCGAAGTACGGATCTTTTCGCCAGGGTGTGGCATCGGCGAAAATCCGGCCATTCGTTATGGTTCCATCATGCAGGACATCATAGACAAGCCACGCAGCTCGCTTCGGATTCACATCGGTCACATACAATCTTTTTTCATCGGGAGAGAAGGCCAGGCCGTTTGGAGCTATGACATCATGTATGAGCAGGTCCAGTTTGCCCTGTGGAGTCAGACGGTACACACCTTGAAAGGATAATTCTTTTGAGGGGTCGTGAAATTGCTTGGGCAGTCCGAAGGGGGGATCGGTGAAATACAAGTCACCATTGGATCTGTAGACGAGATCATTCGGACTGTTCAGGCGTCGGCCCTGGTAGCGATCCGCCAGTATGATGAATTGTCCATCATGTTCCAATCGGGCGATGCGCCGGTCTCCATGCTGGCACAGAACCAATCGGCCCCTGGAATCCCATTTCAGGCCGTTTGAGCCAGGTTCTTTTCCGGTGAATGGTGCGGTTCCAGAATATCCGCTGGGGTGCAAAAAGCGGCTGATGCCTTTTCCTGCTTTCCAGGCGAAGACAGAGTTGTCAGGAATGTCAGAGAATAGCAGCATCTGGTCTTTCGCATTCCAGAGCGGACCTTCCACCCATGTGAAACCCTCAGCCAGCTTTTCGACCACACTATCAGGAGAAATCAGGCGGTCGAACCTTGGGTCCAGTTTGACGAGTTGGACCCTTGGCGAACCCGGGTGGCCCGGTGATTCACCTGAAAGGGCCATTGCCGGTGTCCAGAAATTCCACAACGCTGAGAGCCACACGACGACAAGAAAGAGTCCTCTGTGTTTGCCATTCATGATCTCACCTGTGTATTTTTACAATCCGGCTCCCGGGATATTCAGGCGGATGCGATAAATACTAGTTTGCGCCGTGATATACAATGTTCGCCGGTCGTCATCACCCCAAGCCATGTTGTGAGGATCATCCGGAGCCTTGATCGTGCCGAGATGCTTGCCTTCGGGCGATATGATCCACAATCCGCCTGGTCCCGTCGCATAGACATTTCCCTGTTGATCGACTTTTAATCCATCCAAGGCGTCTTCCCCTGGGGCATTAGTCATATCGAAGAACACTTGCCCGTTGGCTAATGTGCCATCCGACTGCACCTCATACCGCATAATGACTTTTTTCTTGGGATCCCAATTGTCCACATAGAGGTAATTCTCATCTGGTGAAAATGCGAGCCCGTTGGGTCCAGTCAAATCCGTGGCCAATAATTGCATGTTTCCCTCATGCCAGCGGAACACGCCACTATAGGGCAGTTCCTTCCGTGGATCGTCGAAGACCCGGGGAAGACCAAAAGGAGGATCGGTGAAATAGAGAGAGCCGTCCGATTTGTAAACTAGGTCATTGGGGCTATTGAGTCGCTTGTCTTCATACCGGTCAGCCAGGATAGTGATATTCCCATGTGGTTCGACCCGGACGATACGCCGGTTCCCATGTTGATTGATCGTCAGCCGTCCTTGTTGGTCGAGGGCAAGGCCATTTGAACCGGGTTGATGGTAATCACCCATGTTCATACCCGAATACCCGCTTTTGACCCGGAATACCGAGACCGTTCCTTCGGCTGTCATGCGGTAGATGGTATTGTCGTTGGGATCGCTGAACAGGAGGTAACCATCGGCCTTCTCTGATTTTGGAACCCATACGGGGCCTTCGGTAAATGAAAATCCTGAGGCCAGTTTTTCCAATTTCCTGTCCGGAGGCACAATGGCATCCAGGTCCGGATCCCTTCGTTCCACCTGTCCGACGAACTCTTTGCTCTGTTCAATTCGGGAGGGGTGATAAAAATCCAATGTCGCAGATCGAACCCAAATGAAGTTCCCAGGCGGATTGGATAAGGGCCCGTTGGCTCCAAACACCGCCAACTGGATGGTCTGACCGGGTTGTACATTGCGGGAAAGCACCACCCGGTTGGGCGCGTTGAAACCCTGTATGAGGTGTTCTCCGGTATGTCCGAGGACCAAAGGCAGTTTGCCGTCAACCCAGACTTCGGCGTAGTCGTCAATCACAATTTCAAAGACAGCTGTCGATCCGGCGGTGTTAAAGGCTCCGATCTGCTCGGGAATAGTGAGATGGAGCCGATACCAATTGAAGCATAATTTTCCTGTGGCCCGTCTGGTTTCCAAACCGGGGGCGGGGATGGATTGCCAGGCAGAATCGTCAAACTCTTTGGTCCCGGCATGGGGCAAAAGATCATGGGTGCGGTTTGGAGGGCCGCTTGGAGCTAAGTCTTGCCCGGGACTTTGGTGTTCCACCTCGACAATTGAGGTATCGTGGTAGCGCCATTGACCATGAATCAACCGGACTCCTTCTTCTGTCATCAGATCGATCACCGCATCGGGCCGTGTGTTGAGGACCGATGAGTGCGCCGACCCGGTGGAAAAGTTCCAGCTCAAATCGAATACTCCAAATGTGGCCAACAGGAGGACGATTTTTAAACAACGTGACATGACTATTCTACCTATCCGGAACAGGGTTTTCATTTACCGGACTTTCACCACGTAATAATTGAAGGGGGCCTGAACGTCCTGAAACCAATGGGGAACGCCATTGGGGATAATGATGACGTCACCGGGTACCAGATGACGGGTCTCTCCTCCCTCAATGGCCGAGCCTCGGGATTCATGGGGAGCAATAGTCTTCGCATCAACGGCTTGACCTCCGGTCACCAGTGTTGCCCTACCTTGAAGCACGTAGACGATATCGGTGTCTAAATCATGGATCTCCGCCATTCCCGGTTTTACCCGGTGACTCGCATGAACCATATAATTCCTGGCCGCATGCATCATGTTCTCCTCTTCACCGACCAGAACTGCCCCTTTGGAAAACGCCTCACCAACTTCCCGACTGCCAATAAATGTGACGGCCTGTAAGTGGGACGATGATGTCATGGGGGTGTTCATCCCATCCAAGGCCTCCGCCCCGGCTATAGCTAATTCTTCATCTTGTTGAGCGCTGGCGGCGCCACTCACCCCAATCGCCCCTACAACCGTTCCCTCCCATTGAATCGGCACGCCTCCTTGCAGGGGTGTGAAGTCGTTGAGCGCCACCATGGTCGTTCGACCTTTGTTGATCACGTCCTCAAAGGCCTTGGTGGGCTTTTTGAACAATGCCGCCGTGCGTGCCTTTCCAATGGCAATATTGGAAGAGGCGGCAAAGGTGCCGTCCAATCGCTCTAATGCCAGGAGGTTGCCGCCGTCATCGACAATGGCAATCGATCCTCCCGGAGCATTCATGCTTTTCGCGGCCGCGACTGCACCGGCAATGACTTTGTGAGCGCCTTCTAAGGTAAGGGAGCGTCTATCCGATACCTGGGCCAGGGTGATGGGTAAACCGACGAAGATAAGTCCAAAGGCCAAGCCGATTGACGTGGGAATGAATCGGTTCATACTGTTTCTCCTTGTTGATGACATCATGCAATTCCCGATCAAGAATCACCGTTCGGGTCTTGGCTTGCCAAAATCCGAAGGGTGAATCCTGGCTGGTTATGGACTCACGGTGTGGCCAAAGCCTGGGCTCCCACCATGGCAATATCTTCGTCCTGTTGCGGGGTTTCGCCGCTCACCCCGATTGCCCCGATCACCTGGTGGTCGACAATGATGGGGACTCCGCCTTGAAGCGCGGTCACGCCTGGAAGGCCAAGGGCGGCGACCCTTCCGTTCCGAATTTGATCTTCAAACACCTTACTGGGTCGCCGGAAAATGGCAGCGGTCCTGGCCTTGCCGATGCCCACGTCCACACTGGCCACCTGGGTATCGTCCAGGCGTTCCAACAGAAGAAGGTAACCGCCTTCATCAACCACGGCGATGACCACTCGCGCTCCCTTTGTCCGGGCATCGGCTTCCGCAGCAGCCGCCACTTTTTTGGCGGCCTGCAACGACAGCGCTTTTTTCTCAAGCAATTGCGCGTGTACGGTTGTGGTAATCAATGCCATGCCAATTCCAATCAGTAATGCTTTTGAGGGTGTCATCGGTATGATCTCCTTAGTCAATTAAAACCCCTCAGCCAGGATGGAAGAAGTCGTCGTTGCCCATCGCCATGGGTTGGGAAAAGGAGGCCTCGCCCAGGAGCGCTTCGGCGTAAGAACACCAGATCTGCACCTTGACAATGTCCTTGATGTAGGATGGAACGGCAATGGATTTGTTTTGCTTGTCACCTTTGATGACCAGGCGATTCAACAAATGGGTGTTGCCCTGAGAATCAACCACTTGCCAATGCGGGGCAGGCGTATCGGGAATTTTGAAATCTTCCGACCAGGTCAGCTTGTTGGTCTTGCCTTCCTTGGACAAGGTGGCAGTGCCCTTATTGGCCTTGACTCCTTCAAATTTGTTGGTGGAGACCGTCATGGCCGAAAACCCTTGCGAGGCACTGACAAGAAAAAGTCCGAGTACCGACAAGGCAATGGCACGACGAATGGAAAACCGATTGGGAAATCTGTTCATGGAAGGCCCTCCTCTATGGGTTGGTGAATGAAAGATGAATCGTCTTTTGGAAGCATTCATCTCATGTGTCGCCCCTTAGTCTGAATTGGCTATCTTCCGTTTCACCCCATCATGTACACGCCATCTTTTCGACCATTCATCCCGGTGCGGTGATTGATGAGGAGGTCGGAAAATATCTGGTTCTTGTGCGCGAGTCACAGAAACATGGCCATTGCCGTGCACAAATTAACCGGTCGATACAGGCAAGCCGTGCGTTTTTGGAAATGGGCCACTGTTTGGGCGAACTATTCGCCCTTCGGGATGGTGATCAACGGTGTGTTGGTGTTGGACACATCGGTGACGGTCATTTGAAAGAGGTTGGTCAACACACTAAAGGCTTCCTGGTTCCAACTGTACACCATGCCTTGAGTGATCGGGACACGCTGAAGGGAATAATAGCGTCCTTCCAAATCCACAAAGAAATCGGCATTGGTCGGGGCTTCCTCCGTTTCGGTAATTTCCAAGGTGCGAGCCGGATTTCGTCCGACCGGACCAGTTCGAGGGTCAGGATCCACCGAAAACTCGGGTTCCTCCGCGATCCCTCTCGCTAGAAATCCTACTATGGCATTGAAGCTCCGCAGAAGAATCTTGCCTTGAAAAGGATAGTCGCCCCCCGGAAAACCTGGTTTGATATCCACAAAGATCCAGTCGCGCGGGTCCAGCTCAATGGTCTCATTCAAGCGGCGTCGGTCTTCCCCGCTCAGATCCCTGGGGTTGTAATTGGTGATCACGAGGCGTGCGCGAATTTTCCGCGAGAGCACGGATTCTCCTGACCCGGGAGAAGAGGCCCAGCGGTAGCCTTTGTCCAAGGCTGCCACGACCTCTACCGGCGTCATGGCCCGATCCAGGGATACCGGATAGTCTTCTTCATACATTAACGGTTGAATAAAAATGTGTCCGGATTGGTTGAGCGCAGCCATGTGAAGAAGCCGTTGGCGGAATTCCCGGTATCCGTCTGGCTGGGAGGGATTGTTTAACAGGATGGAGGAGTGCCCGCTTTGTTCAACCAGCATTCCGCGGGCCATCAACCGGAGAAGCATATTGATGTCCAAACCTTGATGGACCAGAAACTCGAATTGAGATTCATCCAGCGGTCGGAGTATGCGTTTGGTAAATTCTTCACCGGAAATCGGGATGATGGTGACCGTGGGATTTTCAGCCACGCTGGTACTGAATCCCACCTCCACGGGAGCGTCTTCGGGAGATAGTCCTATTCGCCCAAGGATTCCGGTTTCGACTCGAAAATCAAAGGTGGCCGCGACGCTGGACACGGTTGTGAAATGAATCGGGTGGTACTGACGCGCGCGGGCGATGTTGAGCAGAAGCAGTTCGGCTTCTACCCGGTTCACGGTCCGGTCGTATTCCAACACGGCCTTATGAAGCGCAATCGGGGATAAACACCCCGATAGACTGATGCAGCAGGCACAGATTGTGACCAACGAGCAAGAGCGATTCATGGCCGGGATTGGGTGAGCTTTCTTCAGGCGAAGCGGGCCTGGTCAATTTTTTGTCTACTGTCCTCTTTGTGCATGCGCTCATCGAAACCAATTTGGCGGAGAACATCGCCCACGGTGTTGAAGTTTCCATATTCTTCTTTAAAACAGCTGTGAAACGGTTCCTGATCGAATTCCGGATGTTCCTGCACAAACTTCATGTACTCCCGTTCGGCATGGTCTTCAAATTCCATATTGAGTCGATAGCTCAGTGAGGGTTGGATGACATACAGCAGCCAACTGATGTGGTAATACAGGAAGGCGATGACTTGCGGGATGAAACGGTCTCGAAAAAATCCTTCATGGATTCCCTGGCGGTGGGTCCATTCCTCCAGAATAAGCAAGTGCCATTGTTCATTATCCTGCTGGTGGCGACTCTCCCGAATGCGGTCGAATATTCGGCTGGCAAAATCCGCCTGGTGAGCGGAATGTGTCATCGCAATGTAGGCTACATGTTCCCAGGCTTGATAGGGAACTCTGGCGATCAATTCCAAAATTTTGAATTTATTCCACGTCCGAGGGCGGCCATACAACAGGTCCATACTCACAAACAGAAATTTGGCGAGAATTCCGTATGGGATTGGAGGAGCAGTCAAGGTATTGAGTTGTTCTTTTCGTAATTGGTCAGCGGATAACAGTGGCATACGATGATCCCTTGGGTTGAGTGGAGAGATGTATCGAGATCTCCTTGGTCCGCCCATTAGTATGAAAACCCCGTGGTTGTATTACAGACCGGATTTCACGGCGAGGGGATGGAGAGGAAAAGGGCGGATGACCGGGATTGACACCTTTGGTCATTGAAAAAAGTAAAATGAAGGGCTATTCCTTTTCTTTTAAGAGTTAGGGGATAATAGTCCGGTTGAAAGTGTAAAGGAGGAAATCGTTTTCCCCTGTATTTCTTTATCCATTCATTTTTCGCCATTTGTTTTCATCTAAAGGAGGGTGCTATGGCCAATGCACTCACCACCTCTACTGCTCCTTCTTCTGACCCTATTCCTTCCGCCGATGATCACACTCTTCGAACGATCGTTCAGGGAGTGGAGACGCAAACCGGGGAACGATTTTTCGAATCTCTCGTGGAACAGTTGGCGAAATCGTTAGGGGTACGATATGCCTACCTGTCCGAATTGCGCCTTGCCGACGGATGTTTTCAGTCCAAGGCTGGGTGGTCCCCCAACGGCTTTCTTCCCCAATTTCCGGTTCCATTGGGAGGGCCGTGTGAGGCCGTCCTCCATCGCCAGGTGATTCACCACGAAGCAGATGTGGCTGAAACGTATCCCACCGTTCAAGTCATCAAGGACTGGGGGGTCGTCAGTTATTGCGGGGTTCCCCTTATTGATTCCTCCGGAAATGTGGCCGGTCATCTGGCGGTGCTAGACGATAAACCAATGCCCAATGGGGAGTATACCGCTTCCATTATGCGTATTTTCGCCGCTCGGGCGCTGGCGGAAATTGAACGGGTTCAGTTGGACCAAGCCCTCAGGAAAAGTGATTTAATCCTGCGTCTCGTCGATGAGGGAACCGCGGCAACCTCCGGCGGGGAATTTTTCCAGGCACTGACTCGAAACCTGGCAAAGGCGTTGGGTGTCCGGTACACCTTTGTAGGAGAACTCACCGAGGATAAAAGCCGGGTGAGAACCTTGGCTTTTTGGGAGGGTGAGGCCTTTATGGAAAACTTTGAATATGATTTGACGGGGACTCCTTGTGAAAAAGTTATTCGGGGTGAAATTTGTCATTTCGACAAGGGGGTACAAACCCTCTTTCCCGGAGATCAAGCGCTGGTGCAATTACAGGCCGAGGGGTATCTGGCCATTCCCCTCGTGGCTCAGGATGGAACCGTGCTGGGTCATTTGGCGGCTCTGGATGTCAAACCGATGTCAGCCAGTCCGCAGGACTACTCTATTTTTAAAATTTTTGGGGCTCGAGCAGCGACTGAATTATCACGTCTGCGTTTGGAAGAAAGTGTTCATCAGGGGGAAGTAATTCTGAGAAAGATTGTGGAAGGAACGGCTTCGACCATCGGAGACCAGTTCTTTCAATCCTTAGTCCAGAATTTGGCCAGTGCCTTGAACGTGCGTTTTGCCTTCGTCTCAGAAATGTTGCCCGACAACATTAAAGTACGAACTCTGGCCTTTTGGACCGGTGAGGGATTTCTGCCCAATTTTGAATATGATCTGGAGCATAGCCCCTGCAAGCAGGTCCTGGCCGGGGAGATCTGTCATTATCCCGAGCATGTGCAGCAACTGTTTCCTCACGAGGAGGGGTTGGTCGAACTGGGAGCAGAAAGTTATTTGGCCATTCCCTTACTCAATCAGTCTGGTGTCGTACTTGGGCATTTAGCGGCCTTGGACGTGCGTCCCATGCCGATGGATGCCCGCTTGCTCCCCCTCTTTCGAATTTTCGGTGCGCGGGCAGGTGCGGAACTGGAGCGCCAAAAGATTCATGCCCGCCTTGCGGAAAACGAGGAGCGCCTTCGCGACTTGTTTGACGAGGCGCCGATTGCCTATGTGCATGAAGGACTGGATACCCGGTTTATTCGTGCCAACCGGGCGGCGATGAGAAGTCTGGGCATCAAGCCGGAAGACGTCCCCCATACATACGGAAAATCTTTCATCCCCGACACACCTGAGGCCCAGCGCCGTTTGCATGAGGCGTTTGCGTCCGTCGGGGACGGCACCGAATCCAGCGGAGTCATTCTCGAATTGGCCCGAAAGGACAATGGCAAGCCACTGTGGATTCAGTGGTGGTCAAAGCCGGATCCCAGCGGGACCTACACCCGCACAATGTTCCTGGATATTACGGATCGTATACTGATGGAACAGGAGAAAGCCCGGCTTGAAGCTCAGAATACCTATCTCCGGGAGGAAATCCAGAGCGTCCACAATTTTGAGGAGTTGATCGGGGAGTCACAGGCCCTCAAGGCCGTCTTACGAAATGTGGAGCGTGTGGCGCCCACCGATTCGACGGTTCTGATTACCGGAGAAACGGGAACCGGCAAGGAACTGATGGCGCGGGCCATTCACAACCTGAGTCCTCGGAAGTCCAAGCCGCTGGTCAAGGTAAATTGTGCCGCCATTCCTGCCGGCTTGATCGAAAGCGAACTGTTCGGGCATGAGAAGGGGGCCTTTACCGGAGCCTTAAGCCGAAAGATTGGCCGGTTTGAATTAGCCGATGGGGGCACCATCTTTCTGGATGAAATCGGGGAAATTCCCCTGGATGTGCAATCCAAACTGTTGCGGGTCCTTCAAGAAGGGGAATTCGAGCGGGTGGGTGGGACAAAAACCAATCAGGTCCATGTCCGCGTGATTGCCGCGACCAATCGAGATTTAGCTCAGGAAACCCGGGCAGGGAGATTTCGTCCGGACTTGTTTTACCGGTTGAATGTGTTTCCCCTTGCCCTTCCCTCTCTTCGAGATCGGAAAGACGATATTTCCCTGTTAGCCGAATACTTTGTGCAAAAGTATGCCTCCCGCATGGGAAAAAAAATTGTCAGTATCCCCGCCGCCTTCCATAAGACGCTCGTCCAATACCCATGGCCGGGGAATATTCGGGAGTTGGAGCATGTCATCGAGAGGGCCGTGATTCTCACGGAAGGAGAGAGCCTGCAATCCATCACGATTGGTTACCAACCTGTGGGAGGAATTGCGGAAGATGGGGGGGTATTGACCTTGGAGGAGTGTGAGCGTCGGCACATCGAACAGGTGCTGGAGCAAGTTGCCTGGAAGATCAGCGGATCGGGGGGTGCAGCGGAGCTTTTGGGACTTCGGCCTACGACGTTGGAAGCTCGAATGAAAAAACTGGGACTGACAAGGAAGAAATAGGAATTTTTCCCAATATGTTGTGAGGCTCCCAATATATTGGGAATGGGAAAGGCAAGAAATCAGCAAAGAGTTTAACCGATAAATTAATAAAATTTCTTTAAAGCTGGCCACTTAGTTCATATTTAAGTGGCCGGCTTTTTTTTGGCCTGGAGGTTGCTGTAGAGCATTGATCATGAGGACGTTAAACCAAATCGAAAAAAAGGATGTACAGATGATTCGAATTACCCTGATGGATACCACAGTAGGAACCACCACGGTGAAAGTTGAAGGACGAATCGTTTCAGATTGGGTCAGTGTGGTGGAAACCGAATGCCAAAACCTTCTTACGCAAGGAAAGACCGTTTCCCTGGATTTATCCGAAGTCGCCTTTGTCGGAGCCGAGGGGATCAACATGATTCGACGGATGCTTGACAGGGGCTGTGTCTTATCGAGCTGTCCACTATTTATTCACCATGTCTTATGTACCCAAACTTAAACATTGAGGAGACTGTCATGAATACTGCCATGGTTGATTATTTCGACGTGTTATCCCTAGAACACCATTCGGGTGGTCGTTCCCGACATTCAAAAATTGCTGTCCTGGATGGCGGGCAATTGGATGCCTCAGAAACCCTGACGGACGCAAAGGCCGGAAGCGCTGAGGCTATTCTGGTAGAGGCCATCAGGCGGGGAGAGGAACATGCCTTCTCTGAACTCGTCGAGCGGTTTCATTCACCTTTGCTCCGCGTGGCCATGACGTTTGTTCATTGCGAGGCCGTTGCTGAAGAAGTGGTCCAAGATACGTGGCTGGCAGTTCTTGAAGGCATTCACCGGTTTGAAGGACGCTCATCGCTGAAAACCTGGATATTCCGAATTCTCATCAACCGGGCTAAAACCCAGGGAGTGAGGGAAAGTCGATACGTAGAGTTTCCGGTAAAAATGATTGGGAGCGAACAAAAAGGGGTGGAGGTTTGTGAAGATTTCTTCGCCCTTGGGGCAGAAGGGTGGCCTGCGCCTTGTCTAAATATGATCTCATCTCAGTCGGACGTTCCAGCAGATCAACAGATCATGAACAAGGAACTGGTGCAGCGGATTGCCGGAGCGATCCACATGCTTCCGGCCATGCAACGAAAGGTCATTCTGCTCCGGGACGTTGAAGGCTTTGAATCGGAGGAGGTCTGCCGGATGTTGGGATTGTCCGATACCAATCAGCGGGTGTTATTACACCGTGCGCGAACCAAAGTTCGCCAAGCCTTGGGACCATATCTGGAGCCGCAGGAACCGGAACCTCTTCATCCATGGCCGCTCAAACAATGTGCTTGATCGATGTACGGGTAAGGTTCAATGGATTGGAAGCCGATTGACTCACGCCGCGAATTTGAGTTTTGGATTGTATCGAATGTTTTGTCAGGTCATGAAGGCCAGTATAGGGCGAACTGACCGGCAGAGGGGACATCAAAAAATTGGAAAGAAAACCCACCGGTTAGCGGGCTGCAACTTCAACCAGGGTCTCGTAATAAATTCGGATTCCGGTCTCGAATTGATCGACAGGGATTCGCTCAGCGTCACCATGGATGGAAGTGGCGAGTTCGGTGCTGAGTACCAAAGGAAGGATGCCATAGCATTTGGCCCCGCGCAGACGAAACATCCTCGAATCGGTTCCGTACGGAATAATCATCGGTACGATGGTCGCGTCGGGATGGTGCCGTGTGATGGCGCTGGACAGCGCACGAAACATCCCGGTGTCATGCGGCGTGACGACCGATTGGGTTGCGGGATGAATGACTTCAACCTCGATCTCATTGCCGAGTCGGGACTTCACCTCCGCCAGAAAGGCTTCGGCATCCATGCCAGGCAGCAAACGAGCATCGAGAGTCGCGACGGCCAGCGAGGGAATCACATTCGCCTTGGGGGGATCGCCCACACCGGACCGAAGCGAAGTAAGCGAGACCGTCGTTTGCCGGAGGGCGTTCGTGAACTGGTTTGGCTCAAGCTTGCCGAGCTTGGTTACGAGTGCGTCAAGGACAGGATTGGGAACCGTCGGAAACGGCTTACTGAAGAGCCGATTGAGCGCATGCATCAACTTGTCATTCGGATTGTGATCATGCGGTTGTGAGCCATGTCCGGCAATACCTTGGGCCGTCACACGGAGCCAGAGCGCCCGCTTCTCCGCCACGGAAATGCCGAAGACCAACTTCCCGTTCACCAAAATCTGGCGACTGCCGAATCCCCCCTCATCCAGAACATACTCGGGATCGAGTTCGGCGTAGTGGTGGTCGAGCAGATAGCGGGTCCCCATCGTCCCACCGATCTCTTCGTCGTTCACCGCCATCAAAATAATATCGCGGTCGATAGGAATCTTATGCCGCGCCAGGGTCAGAAAGGCGTAGAGTTGCAGCACACCGGTGCCTTTCATGTCGATCGCGCCCCGACCCCAGATATGGCCGTCTTTGAGTTCGCCGCTAAAAGGATCGACGCCATTCCAGCGGCTCGCATCGGCAGGCACCACATCCATATGGTGGAGCAGCAGAATAGGCTTGGCCTTGCCCGTGCCCTTGAGACGGGCGTAAAGATTGATCTTTCCCGGTGCGGCCAGATACCGCGTGACGGTGATCCCCTCTTTCTCAAGAATCTTCTGAAGAAAGTCGGCAGCCTCGGTGACATCACCCGGCGGGTTAGTCGTGTTGAACCGAAGATAGTGCTGCAAGGTATTCACGGCCTCGCCGACGGTCGTCTTCCAGTCAACATCCTGTCCCATTGACGGCGTGGCGGGCAGCAGCAGGAACAACAGGCAAAGAGTTCTCAGGCACAACAGTTTCATTATGTTTAATCCTGGAAGTTTACGTTCATGACTTGCATGCCCAGAAGTGTATACCATCGGGGACGACCAAAGGATACGCTTTTTAATTAGCACCTCAAAAACTCTGAAAGATTTGCTCACCTTCGGCCCGGATTAAGCCGAAAAACTAATTGGAAAAGCTACGAGTGAGGCGTCGCCGAAGAACTCCTCCGTTTACAAAGTTTGAGCCCCCTTTCGGCCAAAAGCCGACCTTAGAGTACTAAGCGTATCGGGGTAAAAATGTGCGTTGAGCTGCCTATCTAGACTATTTCATAATCTCAATTTACATCAGATTAATTTGCAACGGGATTGTGCAACCTAAAACCTGTTGTTTCAATTGGAAGCCAAATTTGTTTGCAGAAAGGTTCATTTTTGCAACCCATTCATTTCACAGTAACCCGCCTTGGTGGCACTACACATTATCAATTGGTAATCACGAGCATTGTTCAAACTCCTTAGGTCCACTATACTGTGGATTATGTATTTTCGAAAATATCTTCATAATGGGCTGTTCATCATTTGGCTTGCGCTCCTACTCTGTGTATGGACCACCGCCGATCTGGTGGTCGACCTTGTGTTTGAAGAACAGGAGGTGACAACTAACACCCATGAGACTGGAGAGGACCCGGACGGTGCGGCTGAACATCTCCTCATGCCGTCGGAACGTGCAGGCGTTGTAGCCCAGAATACTGACGCAGCACCTCAGCCGCCAGACCTCCAGGTTTTTTTCGTCGCGGTCCCTGTGTTGGGATTAACGGCTCCGAGAGCCCATCCTCCGCCTCATCCCCCTCCACGTGACAGGCCCGTTTCTTTTTCAATTCCTCTTCGCATTTAAACTCATCCAGTACCTCCAAGTTCTCGCTCGTCCAATTGGTCGATGCGCTCAACTTTGTTTTCTTAAGGAGGTCTAAGATGAGACATCTCTACGTCCGTTTCAAAAGTTTACCAAGCCTTGTTCAGTGGTTCTTAGCCTCGTGTTCCGTGCTGGCGTTCAATGGTGTGGCACTGAATCATTGCGCTCTGGCTGCAACCGACAGAGTCGAGGACGAACTTTTCCGGATCGATGAGGTGGCCATTGAAGGAATCATTCATACCAAACCAGAAGTGATTATCCGGTTGCTCTCTCGGCCCATACCCGGCGAGTTTTCCCGAGCCGAGATTGAAGAGTTTGAGCGACGGGTGCGGAATCTCAGCCTCTTTGATCTAGTACGAGTAACACACGAGGGTCAAATTGTGCGGGTTGAGGTTCACGAAAAGATTACCCTTTCCCCAATCCTGGCCTTCACCAGCGGGAGCGACCTAAAAGATTTGACGGCCACGGTCGGGTTGGTGGAATACAACTTGTGGGGCACAGCCACGCAACTCGGGGGGCAGTTCCAATACAGTCAACGGGGCCCCAACATCGACGTATGGCTTTCGCAACATCCCTTCGAACCCGATCGGTGGGCCCAAGAGGTCAAAGGTTCCTACCGAGCGAACGAAATCCGGTTTTCGGAATCGGATGCCAAATGGACCCGCAACCGCATCGGGGGTGAGTTTGAACTCATAGGGCCCTACCGATATAGCTCACCCTTACGGTATGAAGTGGTCACGAAATTTTACCGCGAAGTGATCAAAGACGAAAAAAGAGTATCAGAAAAATCCCCAGACGGGAATTTTATTGGGGTGATCCCCGAGCTGATCTGGGACCAGTATCATTGGAATGATCTGATGCCAAAGGGATACCGACTTATTCTCGAGCTTCAGCTTGGATATTTTTTCGGGGGAAACGAACCACGTCATGAAGCGATATTACACTATCTACAGGGAATTCCGATGGGTACCCGTACCGTCTTGATGATCAATGGTGTGGCGGAAGCGGTCAACAACAGTAAAAATCCCAATCACAGCCTATTAATCGGAAGCATTGCCGGCGTTCGGGGGCTTGATGACAATCTCTTTCGCAACCGGGCTCAGGCCTACACCAACCTGGAACTCCGGCATGCCATTCCCCTGGCACCCCGCTGGGCGTTACAAGGCGTCCTGTTCTCGGATTTCGGTACCTTTCAGTCGTTTACCGACGAGGGGAAACTTCGCGATTGGCAAAAAGCTGTGAACGTGGGATCGGGGATACGCGTCGTGCCAACATTTCTTGCCAATACGCTCTTGCGAGTCGATGTAGCCCATCTTTTCTTGCCAAGAGCGAATTGGCTGGTTCAATTCGGCATCACCCAATATTTCTGATATTTTTGGGGGCTCTTACACAGGAAGGTTGTACCCACTCCTTTAGGCGTCCGAGTTCCGGTATGACGCGCATTTTTGCGAAAGGTACACCAAGGGGTGGCTAGGATCTCCTATTGGAAAGTCATGTGAGTCGCAGAACTCTCACTACTCCCAACTGAACCTCTTAATGTAACCCAGTTAAAAAGGAAGATTTGGGAACGGTCAATTGACTATCTGGAGGTGTCCTCCCAACAATAGGCAATTCGCGTTGAAAATTCTTTCCATTCTTTTTGATTAAGGAACTCACTATGTTGCAAAAAATTCAAAAGAGACGCCAAGCACTAATCGCAAATCATTCATCATATTCATTTTTCCAACACCGTCACTTCAGGCGGCACAAGGGTTTTTTGTTGGCTTTGATCTTGGGGGCCGGCCTGGTTTTTCATACTTTTTTGTTACCTATCCCGGCTTTTTCTCAATCGGAAGAGAATTACCCTGAGGGTGATCAGGAATATTTTAAAGCCCTTTTAGAACTCGAAAAAGACGAGGAGTATAAAAAGTTTCTGATGGATAGTGTTTCGTACGCGGGTGGGAAGAAAGTGGAGTATATGGATTTTAAAGGTGTAAGACCTACGGTCGATGGAGAAGGAGCCGCACAGGCTGATACGGGGACGGATGCCGCTCATGTCAGAAAACACACATATGAAGCCATGCGTAACATGGATTGGTTCAGGAAAAACAATTATCAAAATTTCATCCGAAACGTGGGTCAGAATATTTACCCGTTAATCATTGCGAGTGACTATGAACCGGGAAAAGAGGGGGTGGGCAGTACCTATTACCTGTATAGAAGAGACCGTCCCGTCGAGTCGGTCACGCCGACTTCCGTTAGGTATGAGATGGAAAAGATCCTTGCGCACATCCCAATGGGAGTCTTTATCTTGATTTCTCCCTATTTTGACAATGTGGCCAATAGACCCGAGGGATGGGAAGAACCTTTGATTGAATATAAAAAACATGTTGAAAACATCAAAGAACATTTAGGCAAAAGTGATATTGGTCAAGCTACCTCGATGAGAGCCATGAAGATGTTAGACATGGTGAACAATTATTTGCAGAACTGTATCGAAAGTGGTTCCGGTGATGAACAGTCTTATCGTGCATTTGCTCATAACAACATCCCTTATGTTGCGGAGGCCATGAAAGCCGCCGTGGAATTGCAGGTACAAGCGGGGTTAAGCGCCATGAGCCAATGGAAAAAAGAGTTAGGCCCGAAAGAGTGGGACAAACTCCATGTGTTAATTCCCGTTGTGTGGCCCGTGGCCGTCGGCAATCCACGACGGCAGATTTTTGAACATCTCATGACTCCTGAGCGGGCTAAAACCAACATCTTTGAGGTTCATGCAAGTTCGCACGATGAGGCCCGAACGACCTTAGGCAGAATAAAAGGTGATTCGGTGATGGCCAACCTCACCTTTGACAAGAATACCCGCTTTGGTATGGACAGTTACTTGCGTTTATCCTCACCCACAGATCTCGTTCAGGGGGCCACTAAAGAAGAATTAAAGAAGTACCCTAAAACACAAGAAACTATTCTCCCTCTGAAAACACCCCACAGCAATTAGGAGAAGAGGTTTCGTTCAAATCACGATTTCTGGTCAGGGATTCGGGGTCAGATTCCGGGGCAAGTCGTGCAATACGATAATTTCATTTTGAAGGCCCCCACAACTGGTCATGTACTTTTGGAGGCCAATAATGAAAACAGCCGCCAGGAAGACAGTCCCTGGCGGCTGGTACTCTTTGATTGGCTGAGAGATGTATTACCCGGCAATCCAATGCCAGAATTCGACGTACCAGGGGGTGCCGACGTCTTCCACGATCTCCTGGACCACAAACAGCATTCGGTGCCCCTCTGAATCACCAACGTCCATCCGTCTGGCCTGCCCTTCGCTAGCCACCAGGATGAAATTGCCTCTGGAAATAGTGGGAGCCACATCGCATACATTTAATGGTTGGTTGTTTGTTGCGGGATCTTCGGGAAGTTGTGTAAGCAACCAAATTGTTTCGCTTGATTTGTGGTTATGGGCTGAAGCTTGTCTATTTACACAATTCCAATCCCGTCGGCTTCTTTATAGTACCGACGGGTCTAACAGGATAGGCCATGGTGGATGCCATCTGATGAATCGGGTCCACCCCCAAACGCAGTTCTTCCATCAATGTGGAGCAAGACGGGCAAGGCCAGTGATAGACATCAAAGGGTATCCGGGCATCCCGGATGGATTGAATGAGTGCAGCATGAAGGATGGGTTCGCCGCACACGCATGTCATATGAGCCTCCCTTTTTGGAAAATAGTTATATGAGGGGAATTCAGGCTGTTGTTTGAAAAGACGGGGCCTTTTTCGCAGGGGTCTCATGGTATCCGCAATGGAAGATGCACCGTTTTGAATTGTGATGATGGAGTTTGGCGCACCAGACACGGTGCGCCCCTGGGATATGCACATAGGCTTCTGCTGCCAGAAGCATCCCCAAGATGGGAGCTGTCAGATAAATCCAAAAACTCGTCCACAGCCAGGCCGGCAGGGCGGATGCCAGACTTCGGGCAGGATTCATGCTCATGCCCGAGAATGGAGCCTCGATGGTGATATAGGTCGCAACGAGAATGCCGGCGAAGATTCCCGTGTATCGAGAAAGCCGAGGATGATTGCTCGAAATCAATACGACCATCATCAGACCGAATGAAATGCACAATTCTGCCAAAAAGGCCAGGCCTTCACCGGTAGACCCGGGGAGTGTGGCCACATAATTGACCGATGGGTCTAATAGGGAATTCCCGGCTATCGCGGAAACAAACAGAATTCCCAACACACCTCCCAGACATTGAAACAGAATATAAAAGACCGCATCCCACGTCTGAATTTTTCCTAATCGAAAAAACGTCAGCGTGACAGATGGATTGAGGTGTGCTCCCGATTGTTTGCCCCAGGGTGAATAGATGATGAGAATGGCCGTCAGGCCCATGGCCAGTCCCATAAAGAATCGGCGAACGGTCGCGTCCGGAAGGCTTTGTCGAAAGGGAGAGGCCGGGTGCTCCAGAAAGATAGCAAAGGTTGCGGCTGCGACCATAAAGAGTCCCAGTCCTGCTGCCTCCATGAAATATTCCGGCCAATGGTGTTTCAGAGATTCGCGCATACGGGTGAAGGGACCATCTTTAGCCTGGTAGTCGAAAACTTGTAGTCGAATATGAAGTTGAGGTGTTACAACACCTTCGGTACAGTAGCGATACCCAGGGTGAGGGTCGTAGATGGAAGAATTTTTGTGAATAAGGAGAAAGAGAAACAGAGTGAGGATTTTGCACATTAAGCAAATATGGGTCGGAAGTTGTGATCCGGAGAAATGAAAGGGATGGACCATGAATAAGAAGGCAGAACGAATAGGATTTGTGGGAGTCGGACTGATGGGAGCCAATATGGCGCTGCGACTGGACGAGGTGGGGTATCAGGTGGTGTCGGTGTTCGATACCAACCTTAAAAAAGCTGAATCGGTCGCGCGGCAATTTCAGGGCGAAGTCGCGCCGACTTTGGCCCGGGTGGCAGAATTATCCGACATTGTTCTGACCGTCGTCACTGACGACAACGCGATGCGTGAAATTTTTTCTGAGAAGAATCCGGACAGTCTGCTGAATCAGGCCAAGGGCCGGTTGTTTGTGAATTGTGCCACGTTGTCTCCTCAGGTTCATCTTGAAATCGAAGAGCAAGTTGAAGCTCGTGGCGGGCAGACTCTGGAAGCTTGCATGGCCAGTAGTATTGATCAGGCACGTGCGGGGACATTGTATTTGATGTGTGGCGGAAAACAGGAGGTTTTTGAACGGGCCAAGCCTCTCTTAGAAGATCTCAGTGTCAATGTACGATACATTGGATTGGCGGGGCAGGCATCAAAGATGAAGGCCTTGGTCAATATGGTGATGAATATCAATACGGCTGGATTGGCGGAAGGCTTGGGCCTTGGCGCGGCATTGGGATTGGATTTGGGAATGGTACGTGAGGTATTCAGCCAAACCGGAGCGGCATCACGGGTCTTGGAAACCGATGGAGCCGACATGCAAAATCGTGATCACGAATGCTATTTCTCTGTGGCCCATGCGGCCAAAGATTCCGGTATTGCCTATGGGTTGGCCGAATCGGTAGGACTAACCCTGCCTCTGGCAAAAACGACGTTGGAACAATATCAGCGTTTGGTGAAGCTGGGGAAAGGCGAGTTGGATAAATCCGGCATTGCGGAACTGACCTTTAAAGACCGCTGTTCGCAGTACTAGTGTCACACCCGTTTTCTCTTCTTCCCTCGGATTCATGAGGCCCTTATCATCCTGACCCATTCGGCAAAGCTCAGGGCTAGATCCATCAAAGGATCCCGGGGAGCAGTAGCATCTTCCACTTTGGCACAGATTCTTTGCCGGGGGCTCAGAATGACAAATTACTTTGAAACGACCGGAGTGAAACGAAGAGTCTGGTTGAGCCGTGGCATCGTCAACCAAAGCCCGGATCCATCGCCGTGGTCTCACGATGGAAGAATGGTCGGTTGACCGCTATTGCCGTCACACACGGTCTACCCGCTGACTGAATGATGAAAACCAATATTGGTCATTGATTCCTCCATTCAATGGTTGTAGGTCAACGGTTTGTTAGCCGAGTAGTGATTTGCCATATTCCTGGGCTTGTTGGACCAATTCCTCAACTGTTTTTATGGCTTTCCCCACATTTTTCCCTACCGTTTTTCCCGCTTGCTTCGCTGCGCTGCGCACGGTGCTTTTAGCCTTTCGAGTATTCTTGTTGACGGCTTTTGTGGCCGAGGCCACTTTCTTCGCGCCCGCCTTTTTTAATTGGCCCGCGGTTTTCTTTGCACGCGAGGAAACGTTGGCGGATCGCTTTGTGGCCGTTTTCCTGGCTTTGGAGATGGTGCTTTTTGCTTGTTTGGTTGCGGTCTTGGCCTTTTTGACTCCTGTTTTGGCCGCAGTCTTGGCTTGCTTGGCCACGGTCGCTGATTTTTTCTTTGCCGCTGACTTAACTTGAGAGGCCTTCTTGGATGCTTTTCTCGCCGTGCTCTTTACCGCTTTTTTTACAGCCATCGTCTGCTCCTTGTGTGTAGGTAAAGGTCATTAATTGGATAGTGATAGGTGAAATGTAACCTGGAATAAAGGAAATCACAAGTCAAAGAACCACCTGTGCATGGGTTGATGGCGATTCGTGGATGGAACATATGTGTTCGTTGAATGCTGGTTGGCATCTAAATGAATAGACTTGAACGTTCATCAATCCGGCAAACATGGAATCCTTACCCTTCTTTTCTCTTCAAAGGCAGGGGAGAGGGCGTATAATAGAATGAGGGGTGAAAAAGGGATCTATGAAAATTAGGATATGGAGTGTTCATCTGGTGGTTCTGTTGGTTGGCCTGAGTGGGTGCGCGACATTTTCCTCCTCCCCGTTTTCTACAAATCAGGAAGCCCGGGTGACGGCTGGCGGGTCGTTTGCCAACATGGTTCAAGATCCCTCTGCGCATATCGGACAGATTCTCAAGGTGGGTGGAGTTGTGCTGTCTGCGAAACGTCTCGTAGACCGGACCGAAGTGATGGTGCTTCAGATCCCATTAGACAGCGATTCGGTTCCCAAATGGGATCGGACCAAGTCTCAAGGCCGTTTCATTGCCACTCAGCAGCCTTTTCTTGATCCGGCCACGCTTCCTGAGGGCACTCGCGTAACCATCATAGGAGAAGTCACCGGGCAAGCCTCCGTGCGAGTGGATGAAGAAGAAAAAGTCTATCCCGTTTTTGCCATTCAGGCCTTGAAGGTATGGCCGATGATTCCACGAAACACGTATGGTTATGGTCCCTATTGGGGGCCGTATCCTTACTGGGGCCGGAATTGGGGATGGTATTGGCCCTACTCTCCGTATACCTTTGGGTATGCCCGACGCAATTTTGGTGGACGCGGGAGTTGGCGGTGAACGTTTTCCGAAATGATGCAGATTGACTCTTTTGTATAAAAGGGTCAAGGTATGATTTGTCCTTATCAAAACATTGGGATCAGAAAGGAGAGTATCTGACTGCCAGGGTTTCCCATAGTTACACAATTTCCATCTCATGCGTAATAATGGGGACATCTTTGCTCTTCTACTTTTTTACATTCTTCTCAGGGAGGTTTTTATGACCTGGATATTATCAGGAGTATTTTCTGTATTGTGTGTCGTTGGTGTATCAGGATTGTCCATGGCGGGTACGGCCGATGTTACACAGAATCAAGCAGAGGAGAGAAACCAGGCAGTCAATGAACCTCAGGAGAGAGAGATGAAAAATATGGAGGAGGCGGCCGAGAACGTCACAGAAACGCAAAAGGAGCGAGCAATTGAGGCCCAACGTGCCACCCAACAAGAAGCCGGGGGAATCGTGGATCAACTCAGAGAAGGGGCAAAGGGGGAAGTTAATCAACGGAGTAATGATATCAATTCAACAATAGACAATTTGGGGAAATAAGGACAGAAGTATAATCGGACCATCTTCCGTTTAGAGAAATATTAAAGTTATCCAGAGGTATTGAGGCCTGTCGAGGGTGTTTCTCTCGGCAGGCCGTTTTTTTTCGTGTAACGACTGGAAGAGATTGTAGACAATCATCCATGTTCTTGCGTTTGATGGGGGTTTTCCCAAAAATGGTCTCCGCGAGTGGGCCATAGTCATTCAGTCACAAAGGGAATAATCGTGAGAGTCCCGACTGTTCTGAAAGTCATGGTATGGATAGGCCAATGGCCGCTTTACCGCCACGGAGCAGACCCTCCGCAGACACGACCGTACCAGCCTTTTTTTTGTGGTTTTCCTTACCTTTTTCTGCTGTGGCCTTTCTCCACATCTCAACATTTCTTAAAAGATTATTTCTTCCCTCGTGCCCGTTCTAAAGTCGACCCGCGTGCGTGGTGATTCCCGTTCAAAAATTCCTAACGGGATTTTAGGGAGATTCATCCGGTCATCCGCAACCCGAACGCTTGCCATTGCCATGTTTAAAAATAAGACTCAGGTAAGAAGGAGTGAAAATATGCCTGTATTACTATCCCTGTTGTTCTTCGCGGGCGTGCATTTTGGTTTGTCTAGTTTAAGCTGGGCCGCCGATGCCCCTGTGTTTGGGACCTTTGCCCTTTATGAGGTGGATAAAAATTGGCGGGATTTGCCGATGGAGGAAAGGCAGAAAGGCGGGGAGGAGGCCAAAGCTCTGTTGGAGACATTCAAAAGTCAGGTGACCGTGGACGGATATTGGACCTATGGATTGACGACAGAATCCCATTTTTTGCTTCGGCTGCATTCCGCTGAACTCAAAGCCAACCAGCAATTACTGACCCAACTTCGGAGTACCGGCTTTGGCCGGCATTTGGATTTGGAGTACACGATCAGTGGGGTGACCAAAGGGCTGAATTATGCTCCGGATTTTCCTGATTTGCTTCAACAACTGAAAGGGGCGAAATACGAGGGTGATCCATCTACCTATGCGATTATGATCCCCATTCGGAAAAATGCCGAATGGTGGAACCTGTCCAAAGAGGATCGTGTGGCGCTGATGAAAGAACACACCATTCCCACGGTTGCCTATTTAAAAACGGTGAAGCGGAAATTGTACCATTCCACCGGAATTTCGGATGTGGACTTTCTCACCATATTTGAAACCAATAATCTGGTGGATTTCAATGACCTGGTTATTGCGTTGCGGATGGTTCGTGAAGATATCTTCAATGTTCAGCTCGGAGAGCCGACGATCATCGGCACATTGAAAAGCTGGAATGATATTGTCGACCTTCTTGTGAAATAACCGGATAACGGCCTGGTGATGGGCCCGTCATCCTTGAGGCAACCACCCTTGGCATCAGAGGTGAAAGGATTTGACCATGCCAACATTCTTCCCACGGTTTCACATCTTCATCATTCAACCTGTGTGTTTGTTCAAGGAGGTGCTCCTATGAAACGCGTATTTCTGATGTTCGCAGGTGTCGTGTTTCTGTTTGGGATCGGTTCCGTATCGTTTGCAGCCGGGATGGGAGACGAAATGACAGGCAAGACCGAAACGATGAAAGAAGAGGGCATGAAAACGGCTGATGACGCCATGGGAGACATGAAGGGAAAAGGCGAAGAGATGTCATCCGACGCCAAAGGCAGGGAGATGCCTGGTGATATAGAAGCCCAGGGGAAAAAGAAAATGGGAAAAATGAAAAAGAAACCCATGAAAGAGGATCCGATGAAAAAAGAACCGATGAAAAAGTAATCCTCGTTCCTTTTACGCATTTCTAAGAAGGCCGGCTGTGGACTGACTCTGCAGCCGGCCTTCTTGTTGGAACACAAATAGGAACACGATCGTCATTGTTGAATTAATAATCAGTACGTTGCGTGTGAGACCCCATGAATTTTTTATTTGACAATGTCCAAATTAGGCCGCTTACCCTGACGTTTTGTCTGTCCAACCAAAGCCATTCGTCATGCTATTTTTTGAACAGGGGCTCGTCCTGATTGACCAGCCGTCGCCCCTAGCCTGACCACTCAAGAAAAGAAAGTGGTCTGTGATGCCAGTTATAAAAACTTCCCGGTGTCCCCTGAATGTTGAGTATTTCTTCGCGAGGCTCTTATCCCTTTCATCTTTCGGTAAGGAGCGCAAATCTCAATGACCCAGCCAGTTGCTTCTCTCGCCCTCGACTCGACCGTTACCTCAACGACCCATACCGTATTGCGGAAATGGATAAACGTGATCGTGTTCCTGCTCTGTGTTCATTTTGGCTGGATGCCTAACGCCCTCGCGGTCGAAGATTCCTACATCGCCGGGTATGCCGCCGCTGTTCTTCAACATGAGTTCAATGCAACCAATGCTTCCTTAATCGTCAATGACGGCGTCGTGACCGTTTATGCCGTTTCGCTCGGGACTCTGGATCGAACGAAGGTCCAGACCGCGCTGGAAAACATTCCAGGTGTCAAACGAGTAGAAGTTATAGAGGGCAATGTCGACTCCGTGACCACCCCAACTCCTCCATCGGATGCGATCACGCAAGAAATTCCCAAGCCCGAGTCCAAATTTCTTCCGAATGGTCTTCTCTTCGATCCGCTTCATGCCGACCCACGTTGGCCGCACTTCTCCGTGGCTTACCGGCACATTTCAAAAGGTACTGAACCGAGCAAAACCGGTTCGGCAAATTTTGGAGAAACGTTCGCGATCTACCGGAATGCTGCCCCATTCGACGGACAATGGGAAATTGCGTTCCAGGGCGGAGTCTTCAGCGTGTTCGATTTGGACGCGTCGTCCAAAGACCTCGTCAATGCCGATTATACTGCCGGCCTTCTTGCCAGTTATCGAACCGGTTCACTTTCGGGCTTCCTTCGCATCCATCATCAAAGTTCACATCTTGGTGATGAATTCATTCTCAATAACCAACCGAACAGAATTAATTTGTCCTTTGAAGAAATTGATGTGAAGTTGTCCTATGAACTGCTCGAATGGTTCCGGGTGTATGGCGGCGGCGGGATACTCATGAATCGAGACCCCAAAGGGTTAGGACGCGGCTCAAGCCAATTCGGGGCCGAATTAACGAGCCCTTGGACGTTCTTGAGCGGCAAGATTCGTCCGGTGGCGTATGGAGATTTTCAGATTAATGAGAGAAGCAATTGGATCATCAACCGTTCATTGATGGCAGGGCTTCAATTCGAAAATGCCCGCATCGGCGATCGCAAACTTCAACTCTTAATGGAGTATTATAAGGGTGCTTCACCCAACGGCCAATTTTATACTCAGCGAACTGAGTGGATCGGAATCGGCCTTCATTTGTATTACTGACCCCAACCTATCGCGGCTTAGAAGTCATTGGAGAAGAAAAAGAAAGCCCCTTCTTACCTCGCTGTGGGAAATTTCCACACGCCCGAAAACATGTGAAATTTGTTTCCTGGATTGTTCTGACAATTCCAAACGAGGTCGTGTTGAGAAGGAGTCCAGGACTGATCCTTTTTTGCATGGGAGTCAAAAGGGAAGGTGAAAAATAATTTCGGGAAAGACTTTAAAAATTGTATCGGCATGCGATCTCTTGCTACAGTTCTTTTAATATTTCAAAGACAGCATTAGAGAAATAAGGACACGCAACATCGAACAAGCCTGATATTTATATGGCGAAGAGTACAGTGAAACACGATTCGAACGCGAACGATTTTCTGACATTGTATCGGGATATGCTGCTCATCCGACGCTTTGAGGAGAAGTCGGCGGAGATGTACGCCTTAGCGAAAATTGCCGGCTTCCTGCATTTATACATCGGTCAAGAAGCGGTCGCCGTGGGATGTATGCATGCGATTCGCCCGGATGACTATGTGATTGCCTCCTATCGTGATCACGGGCATTGTCTGGCCAAGGGTTCGGATCCTAAAAAAGTGATGGCTGAATTGTTTGGAAAGGCCACCGGCTTGTGCAAAGGCAAAGGTGGATCGATGCATCTCATCGATGTCGAACGTCATTTTATGGGCGGGTATGCCATCGTCGGTGGGCATTTACCGCTTGCAGTCGGGTTGGCGTTTGCCTCACGGTATCGGAAGGAAGACCGGGTGGTTCTCTGCTTTTTTGGTGATGGAGCGGTTCCCAGCGGACATACGCATGAAGCCTTCAATCTGGCTGCGTTATGGAAGTTGCCTGTGATCTTTATTTGCGAAAACAACCGGTACGGGATGGGAACGCCCGTTGAACGCGAGATGCTCCTGTATAAAGACATTGCCGAACGGGCCAGGGCGCATGGCATTGACGCGGAACAGGTGGATGGGATGGATGTGCTGGCAGTGAAGGAATTGACTGAGCGTGTGGTGAAAAAGTTGCGAAAGGACCCTCAACCCTACTTTATTGAGGCGTCGACCTATCGATTTATGGGCCATTCAATGTCCGATCCCGCTCACGGTCATTATCGAACGAAGGAAGAAGTGGGAGAAGCACGTAAGCAGGATCCGTTGATTTTTCTCAAGACCCGGATCCTTCAGGAGGGCCTGGCTACGGAGGCCGACTTTAAGCAGATGGATAAAGACGTGATTAAGACGGTGACCGAATCTGTGAAGTTTGCCGATGAAAGCCAGTTTCCTGAGGCCGGCGCGCTGCATGAAGATGTTTTAATCGAGTGAAAATTGTGCTCTGACAAAGGCTAAGCTGGAAGTATGGGGCTGGTATCTCCTTCATCAATGCAACACGATGATCAACCATTCTTGAATGATGACGAACCATGTTGATTTCCTATAGGGAAGCCTTGAATCAGGCGATGCGTGAGGAAATGAAACGGGATTCTCGCGTCTTTTTAATTGGGGAAGAGGTCGGGTATTACCAGGGGGCCTTTAAAGTGAGCAAAGGCTTTGTGGAGGAATTTGGGGTTGAGCGGGTATTAGATACTCCGATTACCGAAGCCGGATTCACCGGGTTGGCCATTGGCGCGGCGATGGCCGGCTTGCGTCCCATTGTGGAATTGATGACCTTTAATTTCGGCATTCTTGCCCTTGACCAAATTGTCAATAATGCGGCGAAAATTCGCTATATGTCCGGAGGCCAGTTGTCGGCTCCCATGGTGATTCGCGGGCCGGGGAGTGCGGCCCATCAATTGGCCGCCCAGCATTCGCAAAGTCTTGAAGCCTGGTTCTGCCATGTTCCCGGACTGAAAGTGATCGCCCCGGCGACGCCCTCCGATGCGAAAGGTTTATTGAAAAGCGCCATTCGTGATGAGAACCCGGTTATTTTTATCGAAGCCCAACTTCTCTACGGTACGAAAGGCGAGGTGGCTGAGGAGGATTACACCCTTCCGATCGGCAAAGCCGCTGTGACGCGAGCAGGAAGCGATGTGACCATTGTGGCCTATTCAAAGATGGCCTTACTGGCGCTTGAGGCCGCGGAAGCCTTATCAAAGGAAGGCATCAATGCCGAAGTCATCGACCTGAGGTCATTAAAACCCTTGGATACCGAAACCATCCTGGAATCTGTCACGAAAACCGGGCGCGTCGTTATTGTTGAAGAGGGATGGGAGTTCTGCGGGTTGGGCGCTCAGATTGCGGAGACCATCTATTCAAAAGGATTTGATTTATTAGATGGGCCTATTGTCAGGGTCGCCGGAGAAGAAGTCCCCATGCCCTACACTCGGCCACTTGAAGATCTGGCCATTCCAGATCAGGCTCGGGTCATATCGGCGGTCAAAGAGATCCTTTAACATGCAACCTATTTTTGTCATGACTGTTTCTCAAACATTATTCGCCACAGAGTCTTTCAAAGGATTTTTCTGTCATAACAGGAGAGGCTTATGATTACGCGCGTCGTCATGCCCAAGCTCACGGACACGATGGAGGAAGGAGTGGTGGTGGCTTGGAAAAAGCATGAAGGGGATGCTGTCGACTCGGGAGACATTCTGGCAGAAATTGAAACGGACAAAGCCGTCCTTGATCTGGAATCCTTTGGGTCCGGTGTCCTGAAAAAAGTATTAGTGCCCGAAGGGGAAACTGTTAAAGCCGGGAAGCTCATTGCCGTGATCGGAGAAGAGGACGATGACATTGAGGCCACGTTGGCTGAGACTTCTGAGGACCAGGCTGTAGCACCTGAACCTCAGAAAGATTCTGCTCCTTCTCGAAAGGAAAAGCCTTCTCCTCCTTCGCCGGCACCATCCATCCCGGCCAAAGGAGAAAAATCCGGCAGTGCGAAGACAGAAGCCCAGGCAACGAAGGCAAAGACGAGCCCGGAGGCCAAGATCAAAGTGTCGCCTCGAGCCAAGGCATTGGCGAAAGAACAGGGGATTGATTTGTCAACAATCAAAGGGAGCGGTCCTGAAGGCCGGATCGTTGAAGCCGATATTCAAGGACAGATGGATACTCCCGGGATTACTGAGGGGGAAAACAAGGACGTTCCCCTGAGCCAAATGCGCAAGGCGATCGCTCGAGTGACCACGTCAAGTAAGGCCCCTGTCCCTCATTTTTACCTCACCACCGAAGTGGCCATGGATCAGGCCGAGCGACTTCGGAAGCAGATGGAGGAAGTGAATAAATCCCCCTTGAGTTTGACGGTCTTGTTCGTTCGTGCGGCTGCCCTGGCTTTGGCCCGTCATCCTGAAATTAATGTTTCATTCATGGGGGAAACCTTACGACGGCATGCCACGATTGATATCGGGATTGCGGTGGCCCTGGAGGAGGGACTCATTACTCCTGTGATACGGGATTGCGCCGGAAAAAACATTCTGCAAGTCGCTGAAGAGATTCGTGATCTGTTTGTCCGGTCCAAAGGCCAACAGCTCACTCCGGAAGAATATGCCGGGGCCACGTTCTCTATCTCTAATCTTGGGATGTATGAGGTGGACAATTTCATTGCGGTCTTGATGCCGCCCCAAGCGGCTTCTTTGGCCATTGGCGCGGTGAATATTGTTCCTGTCGCAAGAGGCCAGGCCATAAAATTATCCCGCCGAATGAAAGTTACGCTCTCCTGCGATCATCGAGCACTTGATGGTGCGCAAGGGGCACGGTTTCTCCAGTCATTTAAACGGGCGCTGGAAAAGCCCTTGGAGCTTTTTCTTCCGTTGAAAACCCCATCAACGCATCACAAGCAAGCTGGCCAATAATTGGTGGGCCGGTATTTGGAAGTTTCAATGAAGGAGCCATTGGTTGCCATCCGTCAGTGAGCCGACAGTTGTGCCGTGTTGAAAGTTCCTCCATTCTCCTTCTCTCTCCTTTTTTTTCCCGACTCAGGCCTTGTTGTTCCTCGTCCCCTATGCTGACTTAAGGATTAGTGAAGCGAAACGCGATGGGAAGTCAGGATTGATCGCAGATGACAGGCCTGAAAACAATAGGACTCCCCGTGATGACCGCTCTTCTGCTAGTGGTTGGCGGACCGGACTTTGTCATGCCTGAAGAGTCAAGTCGAGGGCTGGATGGAGCGCTGCTTAAGGCAGCGGAACGAAATGATGCAGCCATGATCCGGCAATTGTTGCAAAACGGGGCCAGCATTCATGCTCAAGATGAAAAGGGACAAACGGCGTTACTCCTGGCCGTTGATCGGAACCATGTTGAAAGCACCAAGGTGTTGATTGAGGCTGGAGCGGATGTGAATGCGCAGGATCGTCAACTGGACAGTCCATTGCTCTTAGCCGGAGCGAGAGGATACCTTGAGATTTTAAAGTTGCTATTAGAGGCCAAACCCGATTTTGCAATTTATAACCGGTTTGGGGGAACGGCCTTGATTCCGGCCTGTGAACGCGGACATGTTGAGGTCGTCAAGGAATTATTGCAAACCGATGTGGATATCAATCATGTGAGCCGATTGGGTTGGACCGCGTTGTTGGAAGCCATTATCCTGAGTGACGGGGGTTCCAGGCATCAGGAGATTGTACAAATGCTTATTAAGGCGGGTGCCGATATGAACCTGCCGGATGGGGATGGCATCAGCCCGCTGCAACATGCCCGGACCAAAGGTTTCACGCGAATCGTCAATATCCTGGAATCGGCGGGAGCCCGCTAGGGGTGTGGGATATATTGACAACGTTGCAGGCTGAACAAGACAATCGTCAGGTCAGCACATAAATGATTTCATGTCTATCAAAGGAGCGTTTCATGATCGGCAAAAAAAATCTGCAAATTAAATCGGGAAAAGGTTGGTATCTATCTGGAATGGTTACCCTCAGTCTAAGCGGACTGTTCATCGCGGGCGTGTCGGCGGCCGAGCTGCCGCGTGAGGCGGTGCTGCCACTCTCCCTGGCCACGAAGGCTGCAAGTGCGGCGGTGGAGCAATGCACAAAAGATGGATATCAGGTGAGTGCCGCGGTCGTCGATCGGGCCGGGGTGGTGAGGGCGTTATTACGGGAAGATGGAGCCGGCCCGCATACGGTGGATAGCAGTCGCAAGAAGGCCTACACCTCGGCCAGTCTAAAAAGGCCCACGGCAGAATTGGGCGAGTTGATTGCCAAAATGCCGGCGGTTCAAGGGTTACGGGATATGAACGAGAATATACTTATTTTGGGCGGTGGGCTTCCCATAAAATTTGGCGGAGAAGTCGTAGGAGGAATTGGTGTTGGCGGCGCTCCTGGCGGTCATCTGGATGCCGCATGTGCCCAGGCGGGACTGGAAATTATCGGTGCATCCGGGCAAGACCAAAAAGAGAAGTAAGTTGAATGTTCAGTTTTCTACAGGCCTGGATCACATGACTCGTTCAGGAGCCGACTGACTGTTGCTCATAGCTTCCTGAATAGAACCGTACAGTTGGTTCACGGCCGCCTCTTTGGGAATCAAAAGGAAGGCGCCCGCCTGCTTCATCGCCTCCTGATTTGCGTCGCCGGTATGCATGGAAAGGCCGATCACGATCAAATCCGGGTAAGCGACTTTGAGGTGTTTCGTCGCTTCTATGCCGTTCATTCCCGGCATGTTGATGTCCATGACGACCACATGAGGGATTAGGCGATTGGCTGCTTGTAACGCTTCAAGCCCATTGGCGGCTTCGCCGACCACTTCCACATCCTCATACCCCTCCAATACGGAGCGCAGGCCCTGACGGACCATCGCATGATCATCAACCAGCAACACGCGGATACATGGAAGAGGGGGGCTCACCGGTGAGGGATATTTTGAACGGAATACAGGCTGATCATGGACCGTGAGGGCTTGCGCCGCTTTTTCTTCTCTCACCTCTGAGTGGTTTCCTTTGGCGCCCGACTTCGGCAGCATCAGTATGGCCGTGGTTCCACGTCCCGGGGATGAATCAATACGCAAACTGCCTCCTAAAGAAAGCATCCGTTCTCGGATACTGAAAAGCCCGAATTTGGTGGATGGAATATTATCGACGTCCGCAGCGGTCTCAATAGCGTCAGGATTAAAGCCAATGCCGTTATCTTGCACGATAATTTGTAATCGTGTCTCCTCTTGAACGAGCTGTACCGTTACCTCCCTGGTACCTGCATATTTTGATGTATTGATCAGGAGTTCACGAACCGATTGAAAGAGCAGAATGCGCTGGTCATCAGGCAGCACCAGATCGAGAGGTTCCGGCAGGCGTACATGAACCGTCAAATTGCGTTTTTTCATGTCCTCGGCCAACCATTTCAATCCTTCGGGCAATCCATGATCCCGCAACACCGGCGGGCTTAAGTCGGCAACTAGAGTGCCGGTATACGTCAACGCCTCAGATAAGATGTCGTCGACCTGTTGCATCACTTCCGCCGCGGTGGATAAAGACGGTCTTGCTTGCTTTCCCTGCCCGAGTTTTAATTTCCCCAAAACCAGGAGCTGCTGCAGATGATCGTGCAGCTCTGTCGCCAGCCGTTTACGCTCCCGCTGCTCGGCCAGATTGAGTTCGGTGGCCAGACTGCGCAGGCGTTCTTGTGACTGGATCAGGTCCTTGGTCCGTTCCTCGACCAAGTGTTCCAATTGATGGGTAAATTTCTGCAACCGCGCCTCGCTCTGGCGTAGCGCATCTTGGACATCGCGCAAATCCGTAATGTCGGTGTGGGTGCCGAACCAGCGGATTATTTTTCCGGCCGCATCGCGGATAGGGAGAGCGTGGGAAAGAAACCAATGATAATAACCATCTTTGCCGCGCAATGGAAATGTATCCTCCCACGGCTCGCCGGTATTCCAAGACCTTCTGATCCCCTCGACAACCCGTTCCACATGATCGGGGTGGGGGACTTTCTTCCATCCCCACCCTTGCATCTCTGTGAGTGTGGTCCCGGTATAATCGAACCATCGCTGATTGAACCAGAAGATCAAACCCTTTTCGTCGGCCATCCAGGCGAGCTGGCTCATGTTGTCGGCCAGAGTGCGGAAACGTTCTTCGCTTATCAGCAGTGCCTGCTCGGCATGTTTGCGACCCGTGACATCAATTGCGGCGCCGAACCATTCAATAATCTCTCCTTGGGCATTGAGAATCGGAATGGCGCGTGAAAATGTCCAGCCGAGTGTACCATCGGTGCGGATGACCCGATGCTCGAGTTCAAAGAAGCTTTTTGTCCGGATGGCCCTGTTGATCGTGTCCAGTACATATGCCTGATCGTCGGGATGGATATATTTCTCGAGCCACATTCGGCTCGGCTCCAATGTGTCAGCGACAAATTCCCGGCCTTCACAATGCCGCAGTTCTCTCCAGTCAGGACTCATGCGATATATGACATCGGAGGTGGCGCTGGTGAAGGCACGAAAGCGCTCCTCACTTTCGCGTAACGCCTGTTCGGCCTGTTTGCCTTCGGTAATATCCTGCACCACCGTAATAGCCCCGACCACATTTCCGGTGAAATCCCGAAATGGCACGGCGGACACCAGGTGATGGTGCTCCATGCCCTGCTGGTCGGTGTAGATGAATTCCATCCCGGGATCGATGCTCTCGCCGCGCAACGCACGGGCACCCGGCCACTGGTCCATTGGCACCGGCTGCTTTTGCCCCTGGAGGCTACGCCAGCGCGTAAGGGTGCCTTGGTCCGGGGGCGGGAGAACTTCTGAGGCAATATTTCTCATTTGGGAGTTTCTGATCATGAACTGTCCATCAGTATTGATGACACCGACCCCAACCGGGAGTTGTTCAATAATCGCCGTCAGTTGAGATTGGCTTTCGCGCAATTTTACTTCCGCCATGCGTCGGAGGCGGGCCAGCTTGACATGCGATTCGACGCGCGCCAGCAGTTCACGGGCACTGAAGGGCTTGATCAGATAGTCGTCCGCCCCTGCCTGCATTCCCTCAATACGGGCTTCTTCACCGGCGCGGGCTGAAAGGAGAATGATGGGAATATCCGCGGTTGCCGCATGGGAACGCAATTCCCTCAGTAAACCGTACCCATCCAATCCAGGCATCATAATATCGGTGAGCACCAAATCCGGCGGTTGTCTTTTGGCGATCTCCAATGCCTCTTCTCCATTGGTGACCGCTTCGATGTCAAACCCAGCCTGACTGAGCAGGCGACTGACGTACTCCCGCATGTCTGCATTGTCATCTGCTACAAGAATGCGCCCCCCTGTTTCTACGCCGTGCAGCGCAACAGGCGCACATGTGCTGGATGGGAGTGCGCGTTGGCTCATGGCTGGTGAAATGACTGTTTCACCGGGTTCACTTGCGAGAATATGTCCAGGCAGCCACCGTAATGCCTCTTCGACATAGGCTTCACCCCGCACAGCGGTAGACGTCAGCGCGCGCGCCGCCTCGATGCGGTCGGCGGGCAGGTGGGCCTTTCCCCGCGGGATAGAAATTGAAAAATGACTGCCGCGGCCGATGTGGCTTCCCACACGCACGACTCCGCCGTGCAGCTTGACTAGTTCCTGCACTAATGCCAAGCCAATGCCGGAGCCTTCGTGTGAGCGGCCACGGGAGCCATGGATGCGGTGAAACCGGTCAAAGATACGGGGCAATTCCTCGGGCGGAATGCCTGTGCCCGTGTCGTTGACTTCCAATATTACATAACGGTCTGGATCAAGCTCTTCCGAATCTTGATCCTCTGATGACTTTACGTCTTCCTCCACCCTGCGAGTGTTTCCCTTGCACTCATGGCCCATTTTCAGGCTCACCTCGATCTCGCCCTCGAAGGTGAATTTGAAGGCATTGCTCAGCAGGTTCAGCACGATTTTTTCCCACATATCATGATCGACGAATATCGGTTCAGGAAGGGGAGGACAATTCACGATCAACCGCAGGCCGGCACGCTCAACGGCTGAGCGGAAGACGCTGGCAAGATCTGTCGTCAGTGCCGCAAGATCGGTCGGTTCATAGTTGGCCTGGATGCGTCCCGCCTCGATGCGTGAGAAGTCCAGCAGAGTGTTGACCAATTTGAGCAGCCGGAGGCTGTTTCGATGGGCAATGTTGACCGCGTTGGCAGCTTCCGAGGGAAGAACGCCATGCACATTCCCCAGGGCATCTTCCAGCGGGCCCAGCATCAACGTCAGGGGCGTGCGAAATTCATGGCTGACGTTGGAGAAGAATGCGGTCTTGGCGCGGTCGAGTTCCGCCAGCGCCTCGGCGCGTTTACGTTCCTCCTCATACGAACGTGCCTTGTTCAAGGCGTTAGCCACGGCCTCGGCCAGAAGGTCAAAAAATGTGCAGTATGGCGCATCGAGGGGGCGTCGCGAACTGACCCCGGCAATAAGAAAACCAAAGGGCTGGGCCAAGCCTGACAGCTTGATCCGCAGCACGACGGCTGTATCAGGGGTTTCTTCATACGCCCCGCATGGTACATCTCCAAACAACTGTCTCAATCCGTTCACAACCATGCTTTGAGTTTCCAGTCCGTTCTGGAGTGGCCAGACCATTTTTTCCGATGAATCGAAGCTGATGATTGGCGGAGTGACGGGTAATCCGGCTTCGACACCCGTGCAATGGGCCAACCGGGCTCCTTTGCCGTCTTCCTCCAACCGGTAGAGGATCGCAAAGGGGACATCGAGTTCGGCGGCTGCGATTGAGTCGCCGATCACGCTCAGGGCCTCGTCGATTGAAGTCGTTTTCCCGCTACGTTCGGCCAGTTCGCGTAGGACCTGGAGCCGTCGTTCGGACAGTGTGTGCTGTGTGAGCTCCGTGACCGGGTGAAAGAGGCCGCCAATGCCGCCGGACTCATCGCGGATCGGACTGAAGGAGAAGGTAAAAAAGGTTTCTTCGAGGAAGCCCAGACGATCAAGAAACATGCGCTGGTTAACCAGGTAGGCGGTTTTGCCGTTGGCGGCGCTTTCAAACGCTTCGCCAATCGCCGGCCATGCCGAATACCAGCATTCTTTAAAATCCTGGCCCATTGAATGGGGATGCTTATCACCGCAAATCGGCCAATAGCCGTCATTGTAGATCTGGGTGCGTTGCGATCCCCAGGCAATACTGATAGGAAAGTTTGACGCGAGCGCAAGACTGACAGTCGTGCGCAGACTTTGGGGCCAGGAATCGATTGGACCCAACGGGGTTTTGGACCAGTCCTTCGCGCGGACGACCTTTCCCATCTCGCCGCCGCCGGTGAGCCACTCGCCATCAGCCTGTTTTTTCCCGGGATTACTCATGGCTCGTGACGCAGATGATGGTTACGCACGGCTGAAGTCCCGGCCGCTGTATATTTGAGAGACGTACGATTCTTGGCAGGCAGGTCGGTGAGCGATCCACATAGTCCAGCCGCTAGTTATGTCGTCATCTGATGGCCTACTGGTCCAAAAGATAATAGGTCATTGAGAGTTGGGCTTCCGTTGAAGCCGAATGCCCTGGTCTCTCAGTTCAGTTCCATGGCTGAAGCACTGGTTCAATAAAAAAACATCCGACGTCGATTAACACCCTCGCATTTCCGGTCATGGACATCACGGCATCGGCTAAAGAACCGACAGGCACTATATCAAAAGAGGGCTGCATGCTCAAAAAAGTGTTTCGCTGATTTTGGTCGGGGAGGCCCCGGAATTTTTTTTGAACCATCGATCTGAAGACCCTCTTTCTCCCTCCCCCGAAAAGCTCGTTGATCAGGTTACGCCGCATCAAATTCTGTAGGTACAGACGAATTTCACATTGCAAGGGGGAAATTATCCAGTTCAGCATGGGCGTTGCCCTATTTAGCCCTAATAGGTCGCTGTAGCCGATCATCACCAGCTCTTTCCTAACCCGCAACCGTGGAAAAAGATAAACGGCCACCGGTCCACACACGAGAACCGTGCCACCAGGCAATAGAGACAAGAGAGCGCTCAATGGACCAAGAAACGCAGGAAAGGGTCTGTCGAAAGCTACCTAAGCCAGCCCGCATGGAGCCAAGGGGGTATCGGAGTTGGTAGAGTTTCAGGTGGTCATTTGGATGCCGCAAGGGGGCAGACAGGGCTGCAGAGAATCGGTGCTGTGTCCGACGTGCAAAAGGAAAAATAAGACAGGATTACCTGTCAGATCCCAAGAAGAAAGGTATTGTCGATCAAGGATGCTCTTGAGAAAAAAACTCCTCTCTCAATCATATCGGTTAAAAACGGTTATCGGCACCTCTAAGTTGAGCACGGAAAAACTATACGGTCAGCCGGAGGACAGATATCCTCCGGCATCTCGTCGCTCATCCTTCCGCACTTTATCGTAGTAAGATCCTCAGGAAAGCGTCTGAAGTATTTCTCTTGTCCTAAAAATCAAGAGACTTTGTAATTCGGTCTTCTCCAACGGGATCCAAACCGTGGAATCGGTTCAATGGGGCCCTCAGACCTTCCTCATCTCCACACAAGATGCATCGCCATTCAACGTCTGTGGATTGGCTGAGGATGGTCTTTATTTTTCTTATAATCGTGTAGTGGGACCTGGTTCCACGAGATCCTTTGGGGCACCGACCATTCCACCTATTCCTGCTGCAGACGCTCCAAAAACCAAGGCAATAAATGTCCAAATGGACGCCTGGGACACGGCTTTAGCCGTGGCGTTGGCGGCCTCAAGAGCCTGTTCCTTAGCTTGACCCTTGAGCTCGTTGTACTTTGTTGTGGCGGTCTCGTAGGTACTCACCCAACTATTTACCGTCTGTTCTGCTTCCTGCTGACTCATGTTCGTTCGCGCAACCAACACGTTGGTAAGGGCATCCTTGTCGATTTCCGAAGCGGCGTTCTTTCCCCTTCTAATCGTCCGTTCAAGTTGGGATATCAACTCCTCATCAGTTTGGTGCGGGTTGGCTGCTGTTGTTTGAACCGATTCCTTTATATTCTCAGAAGAATTTTTTGCCCTGTTCTCAAGGGCCTGAGGTTGCAGCTTCTCTTTTCCCGTTTGGCGAAGGAGTAGCTGTGCTTCTTGTTGTATGTCCTTCCACGTCATGTCGGCATCTTCGAGTTGCTTTGTGGCGAGGCCGGTTAGATTAGGAGCGACTGCCGCCATGCCTTGACCTGTGGCGGCAAGAGCATCGCCCATGACTCCAAAACTGCCGGTGAGAATACTACCGGCCGCACTGGTGAGAAAATATATGGCCACGAGAGTTGCCGCCCCCCAGGTAATAAACCCGTGTAGCAATCCATCGGTTTCTTGCGGCATGCCTGCAAGGCGCCCCGCGACCCAGCCTCCGGCAAAGAGGGCAATTATGCTGACAACGACCCACCAGATGGCCGCCCCGAGACTGAAGGATGATGCGGACGGCGTCTCTCCGTTCAAGGGGTCAATGGTACTTGCACCTATTCCGATACCAAAAAGGCTCAGTGTGAGTTGAACCACCAGAACGACAATGATTCCCGCAAAAATTGCGGCCCATGAGATTCGCCTTATCGCCGCGGGGCGATATTCTCTCGGGTCTTGTGTTGGGATTGTAGCCATAAGATTCTCCTTCGTAAAAATTTTAATTTGTTTTAGGTGTCATTTTACGATAGAGGATACGGAGGGGACTGAATACATACAAATTGTGTTAGCCACGCTGGAAGTTGTCGGGGTTTAGAGCACTTGTGGTGCGGGATTAAAAGGAACATAAGAATATTACGCATGTTGACTATTCGTCAGGTGGCGATATACCGCCACTGTTGTTGTCACCGATTATCTTCTCTCACACAAAACCGGATGGTTTTCCTAAAGAAAACAAAGGAAATCAAATGTCGAAAGACTGGCAAGGTAAGGAATGTTTTTTGCGAAGACCATGCATGAGGGAAAGACAGATATCTTGTGAAGAGTATGTTGGGAGAGAAGGGAGGGAACCCTGTGATGAAAGCTCAATATTTAGGACATGTGGTGTTTTACGTCAAAGATCTCGAACAGTCTTTGATATTCTATCGTGATGTGGTGGGGTTTCAGGAAGTCGGAAAGATTTTCGCAGGGAAAGCGGCGGCGCTTTCTTCCGGCCGGACTCATCATGAACTGTTGTTAATTGAAGTCGGCGATGTTCCGGGACCGCCTTCAGGAAGGAGGCGTGGCCTCTATCACATTGGTATTAAAGTCGGGGAGAGTCTGGATGAACTTCGAGCTGCCAAGCAGGATCTTGATCGGGCCGGTATCACGATTGGAGGGATGAGTGATCACACGGTCAGCCAAAGCCTCTATCTGCATGATCCCGATGGGAACGAAGTGGAACTCTATGTCGATGCGCCGGAGGTGGATTGGAAGCATGACCCGACATTGGTGCTGGCGCCGATAAAACCTCTGGTGTTGTAATCTTTTCCCAGTTGTTGTTCGTCGTCGTACGGAAGGGTGCATTTAGCTCTGGAACCCAGGGCAATTTGAGGGAGCATGGCAAATCCCACGCATTTATTATAGGAGAGCTCTTAAGCAAATCGTGCGGGTTGTTTGAGCAACGGGAATTTCCGAGGAATCCCCCTCCTTTGTAAGGCTTTGTTACGAAGAGGAACAAAGACAAGGGGAGGTAGAAAGGCCAGATGCCCTTGCCTAAATGGCTTTTGGCACTTAAATTGGCACAGGGCTGAATCTCTACCCCACCTTTCATTCCTCTTCGGAATGAAACCCCTTACAAAGGGGAGGAATGTGCAGACACTTAAACGCCTGTAAACGTGATCTCAAGCGTTGTCAGATATGTTAAATCACACTTTACCTGCAAGACCCTTATTAAGAAGATAGTTTCAAAGATAGGAGCATATCATGGCAACAACTAAACCCACTGAAGGCCCTTCACCTCAATTATTTTTTCAAACCGTCAATGGGCATATGCGCCCGGCAGCCCTGAAATCCGCCATCGAGCTGGAACTGTTTTCAGCCATCGCCGAAGGCCATCGCACCCCAAAAGCCTTAGCTCACCGATGTGGAGGTTCTGAACGAGGGCTGAGAATGTTGGGAGATTATCTGACAGTGGGAGGGTTTCTGACCAAACAGGGGGAAGAATTTCAGTTGACTCCTGATTCCGAATTATTTTTAACGAAGACGTCGCCTGCCTTTTTAGGGCCGACTCTGAATTTTCTGTTGTCATCTCCTCTCGTGGAAGGATTCAAACAGCTCACTGCTGCCGTACGAAAAGGGGGAACAGTGGTCGGAGAGAAAGGAACCCTGGCGCCGGAACATCCGGAATGGGTGACCTTTGCCCGTTCCATGGTGCCATTGATGAAAGGTCCGGCGGAGTGGGTTGCTTCCTGGGTGAAAGAGAATGCGCCCGATACCCGCAAGGTCCTGGATGTGGCAGCCGGTCATGGAGTGTTCGGCATCGAAATCGGTCGCAAATTATCAGAGGCTGACATTACCGCTCAGGACTGGCCCAATGTATTGACGGTTGCCAGAGAGAATGCTCACGCAGCCGGGATTGCCAAGCGTTTCCAGGAATTGCCGGGGAGTGCTTTTGATGTGGAATTTGAGAAAGACTATGACGTGATCCTTCTCACGAATTTTTTACACCATTTCGATGTTGCTACTTGTGACACCTTTTTGAATAAGGTTTATGGCTCGCTCAAGGCCGGGGGATTTGTCATTACGGTGGAATTTATTCCTAATGAAGATCGCATTTCTCCGGGGCCGATGGCGGAGTTCTGCTTGATTATGTTGGCCACCACTCCCGCCGGGGATGCCTATGTCTTCAGTGAATATGACCGTATGTTCCGCCATGCCGGTTTTGGCGAAAGCCACATGCAGGATATTCCGGCATCCAATGAACGGGTCATCATTACAAAAAAGTAATGGGCCTATTGTATCTTTCAAAAATTTTGCCATCCCATAATAGAAGGAGAAACTCAAATGCCGGTACAAGTCTATGGAGTGAATCATGTAGTGATTGAAGTTGACGATGCGCAGAAAGCCGTCGAGTTTTATGCGGATGTCTTCAATCTTGAGATGCTACGAGGCGGTGAGGGGGCTGCCTGGTGCAAAATGGGTGAGCATCAGTTTTTGGCAATCTTCGAAGTTAAAACCCTTCAACCGGATCGCACCAAGCATTTCGGCATTATGGTCCGGGATGCCGCCCAGGTGAAGGAAGTTCGGGAAAAAATCACCAAAAAATACGGACTGGAGGTCCATCCGGATTTTCGATGTGATTTCCGGGATCCCTGGGGTAATCGGATCCAGGTCGGAGATCTGCATGATGAATCGTTGGTCTGGCTCCTTCCCTACCGTGAGGTCCAGGATATCGGGATCACATTTGCCTCGCCTTCTAAAGTTTGACGAACTGAGGCACAAAGGGGAAGATCGCTTTGTTTTGTTAGGGGAAATCGGCGATACTGTACCCCTATGGATAAACGTACTCAGCCGGTTTTGGGAGATCAATCGTCGCGCTATCAAGCCCTGCTCGAGGTCTCCGAGGCGATCGCGGTTCACCGGGATCTCACCAACCTGATACAGGACCTGGCTCATCGCCTTCCCGGTATCGTTCCCCTTAATTTCATCGGGCTGGCCCTCCATCGGCCCGAGCGGAACACTATTCAGGATTATATTATTCAGGCCAATATTCCTGCGGATATTCAGGGCGGGAAAGAGTGGGCTTTGGATGCCCATCCGAGTGGCTGGGTGTGGCAGGCTCAGCAGCCATTGATTATTTCCGACCTGACTCAGGATTCCCGGTTTCCAATGGTGCTTCCCTTAATGCTTGAAGACGGCGTGCAGTCGTTATGTACCGTCCCGCTGACCACAGCCGTACGCCGTCTGGGATCACTCGACTTCGCGAGTGTTGAAAAGGACACCTATAAGGAGTCGGAGTTGACGTTTCTGCTGCAGGTCGCCAGGCAAGTGGCGGTTGCGGTGGACAATGTCCTGCATCAAAAGGAACTGTGCCGCGAGCGGGATCGTCTGCAGGTTTTGTTGGAGGTGAACAATGCCATCGTGTCGAAGCTGGAACTTGGGGATTTGTTTTCGACCACGGTCACGTCCTTGCGACGGGTGATTCCGCATGAAGCCACCAGCTTATATTTCTATAATCCCGATGCGAAGGACTTCCATCGACAGGTGCTGAATTTCCCTTCAGGGAAAGGCTTGTTGGGGGGAAGCCATTCCATTGCGCTTGATGACACGCCGGCCGGAGAAGCATTTCGATCACGAAAAACGGTGTGTTGGGATGAAGCCGATCTGCAGCAATTTCATTCCGTCACCGCCCGACAGTTGATCGCAGAGGGTGTGAAATTCGGATGCTGTGTGCCACTCATGCTGCCCGATCGGGTCTTGGGGACGTTGAATGTCGGGAGCACCCGTCCTTCAGCCTTTTCCACGGCGGATGCCGACCTGCTGACGCAGGTCGCCGGACAAGTGGCGATTGCCCTAGATAATGCTCTTGTCTATCGGGAAATTACCGAATTAAAAGAAAAGTTGGAAAAGGAGAATGTCTATCTCCGGGATGAAATTCGGACAGAAGCCAACTTCGAGGACATTGTCGGGGAGAGTCGTGGAATAAAGCATGTCCTCCAACAACTTGGTATTGTGGCTCCGACCGATTCGACCGTGCTGATTTTGGGTGAGACGGGTACAGGCAAGGAACTCATTGCCCGAGCTCTCCACCAACTCAGCACGCGAAAAGACCAGGCCTTTGTGAAAATTAACTGTGCGGCCATTCCTACGGGTCTGTTGGAAAGCGAACTGTTCGGTCACGAGAAGGGTGCCTTTACAGGAGCCATTTCTCAAAAAGTGGGTCGCTTTGAACTTGCCCATCGCGGAACCATTTTTTTGGACGAAATCGGGGAAGTGCCATTAGAGTTGCAATCCAAGATGCTTCGGGTGCTTCAGGAACAGGAGTTTGAACGATTGGGTGGGACGCGCACGATCCGTGTGGATGTTCGACTGGTCGCGGCCACCAACCGCGATTTAATGCAGATGGTGGAAGCCGGAGAGTTTCGCAGTGACTTGTATTACCGGTTGAATGTCTTTCCCATCACGGTTCCACCCCTTCGCGAACGGCAGGAGGATATCCCGATTCTCGTTCGGTATTTTGCCCAGCGGTATGCCACCAAAATGAAAAAGCCCATTGAGAGAATTCCCGCCAAGGCGATGGAACGTCTGGCAGGCTATCCCTGGCCGGGGAATATTCGCGAACTGGAAAATCTGATTGAGCGCGCGGTGATTCTTTCCCAGGGGTCCGAGCTGGCTGTGCCATTATTGGACCTCAAAGCCAGCCTTCAGCGGTCGACCCAGCCCATAACAACATTAGAAGGAGCCGAACGGGATCACATCCTCCGTGCTCTGCAGGAAACCAAATGGGTGATCGGCGGGCCTTCAGGCACGGCGACACGCCTGGGCATGAAGCGCACCACATTGATCTCTAAAATGAAAAAACTTGGTATCTCCCGCCCGTCCTAATGGGGTGTAGCCAACCGTGGAGAATGTCTATGCAAGGATTTCTGGATCACATTGTTTTGAACATCGAAGATGATGAAACCATAGTCGATTTCTACACAAGAATTCTGATGCTACCGGCAGAGCGCCTCGAAGACTATCGTTCCGGACACGCACCGTTTCCTTCCGTTCGCATCAATCAGGATACCGTGATCGATTTATTTCCCAAGAAATTATGGGAGCAAAAAATTTCAGCAGGGAAAGGCTTCAGCAACCTGAACCACTTTTGCCTTTCACTCACCAAAAAAGATTGGGAGGACTTACATGGTCGACTTCGTGAACAAAAGATTGCTATCAGCGAAGGGCCTGTTCAACGGTGGGGGGCCCGGGGAACCGGGACCTCGATCTATTTTTCCGATCCTGAGGGAAATACCATCGAGGCCAGATTTTACTCCGAGGATGATCATGACAAGAAATGTTTATTGGGGTCATGATGATGCTGTTGGTGCCCTAATCCGGTATTGCTCTTCTTCACATTCACGCCTTGCCGGTTCGATAACACCTGCCTTTTTCACAACTCAGCGCTTCTTATTATTTGTTTTTTTCTCAGTTACGATTCGAAATTTCGTTAATCGGGTTTCGACCATCTAAACCATTCCCTCATTTCGTGTGTAGCAGAACTTTGGTTTGAACCTGCCGCATGTCTTCTCCTTTAGTCGGATTTTCGCCCATCACTCAAGGGTTTTAGATAGTTTTGACGACAGCATGCAGTGGTATGGTGGGAATGTTAAAGGCCAACATTCCACGATGAATACCAACACTTCATTCACAAAGGAAATATTCTATGAAAATTATTCTCCTGAGCATCTTAGCATTGGTGGTGGCCACCCCCGTTTTTGCCGATCCTATCGGAAATCCCGAATATAAACATCCTGTCATTAAAGACCATGGGGGAATCGTGGCATTACCCGACGCCGCGCTTCCTCCACAGAAGAACTCAAAAGTGATCATTGACCTTACCTCCGATGAAAGATCGGGTGGTGTGCTCCAGGGATTCGATCGGGCGGCATTGATCCTCAATCAATATACCCAAGCATCTGCAGGGATCGAACATGGTTTCAAAATGGCTGTCATCCTGCACGGGGCAGCCACCAAGGCGGCTCTGACGCACGAAGCCTATGCCAAACATGCCAATTCTTACGTGAAAGATTTGGGGAAAACGCAGAATCCGGATCTGGCATTAATTCGAGAGTTAAAAAAAGCAGGGGTTGATATTTACGTCTGCGGACAAGCGGCGGCCCACCACGGGTATGCCACGAGCGACATCGCTCCGGATGTAAAGATTGCGGTGTCTGCCGCAACAGTGAACATCAATTTGCAAATGGACAATTACGCATACATTTCATTCAAGAAATGAACTCCGGAATCGTACCCGCCCTTTTCGGCAGATCGTCATGGCAAGCAGCGGACAAATCCTCATCAGTGTACAGCGGCTGGGTTTGTTACTTCTTGTATCAATGTTGAAAATGGATCGTGCCGGGCGTACATCCACCATTTTGTCCTTGCCGTCTTGACGTTCCCTCGACACGAGTCGATATATCGTCATTTTTTGTTTCGACACACATCTGCTGAGTCACCAGAGCCTCCCTTAAAAAACGCATTCATTCAATAAGTTATGTGAGTATTTTTTCATCCGGCAAGTTGGAACGGCTCTTGCCATATGTAAAGGGTAAGAGTTCAACAAAGCTTTGGTGAGAATACACAACGATAAAACAATCACATTTATTCATTCACAAAGGAGAGCAAGCCATGAAAACATTATTTCAAACAGAAGAGCGGTGGGCGCCGGTTATCTTGAGAGTGATGCTGGCCTTGGTCATTTTTCCTCACGGCGCTCAGAAGCTACTGGGATGGTATGGAGGAAACGGGTTTGAGGGCACGATGGGATTCTTTACGGAACAAATGGGGTTGCCATGGCTGATTGCCTTTCTGGTCATCATGGGAGAATCGGTTGGCGCCCTTGCACTGGCAGCCGGATTCATGACGCGGTTCACAGCCGTGAGTTTGGGCATCATCATGCTAGGTGCAATTGCGACGGTGCACTGGTCAAACGGGTTTTTTATGAACTGGTTTGGTCAACAGGCCGGTGAAGGATTTGAGTATCACCTCCTCGTCATTGGCATGGGTCTTTCGTTAATGGTGACAGGCGGCGGGAAATGGTCGGTCGATCAGGTGATTGGAAGATGGCTTGCACGGCAGGAATCAACCCACGCTGATGGGACTCGTCGAACTGCGGCAGCCTGAGTGGTATAGGACTAATCATACTCATAAGAAATGAATAATTTTACGGAAAGGAGTCAAGACATGAAAATTGGAAAACTCCATCAGGATAGAAGCAGGAATCTCTCATTAACCATAAAGGAGGAAGTGATGAACCGTACAATGAATTTCCACATGATTGTGTTATCAGCAGTGATGGGCATGTTTCTTCTCATGTCCGGTATTGGGCACGCGGACTCTAAGGGGGTCAGTCATGGCCACAAGCAGGTCACTGGAGTCGTGACAACGGAGAAAGGCGCTATTCTCACCGTCAAAACGCCCACGGGCGCCTATTCTCTGACCGAAAATGCTTCTCATCGGCATGGCCACGCGGTCCCCAAGGTGGGAGATGAAGTGACCTTGGTGCTGGATGAGAACAACGCGGTCATAGAGGCGCATCCCAAAGGCGAGGAAGGCATCCATCAGTTCTACACGGGGAAGTTGGTGTACATGGGGAAAATGAATAAAGAAATTAAATTGCAGACATCTGATGGAGAAAAGGTCTTTCCCCTTACTCGGCTGGAAATCAAAACCAAGCCCATTGAGGAGGGCGCCATGGTCACGGTTGAAGTGAATGAAGGCGGCACGGTGATCGACCTTCATCGTGCTTCGCATGACGAAAAAAACATTCATGCCAAAGGGAAAACCCGCGGGTAACGAGTCGAATGTTAGTATGAGGTGGCTCGATCTCTTGCCGGGTGGTGAGGATCGGGCCCGCCTTTTGAGACGGGGAATCGTGGGATGAGAAAATGGCAAAGAGACAACGAAGGAGCCGAATGATGATATCCCTGAATGGAAAAGTTGTCATGATCACAGGGGCCTTGGGTGGCTTGGGTCAGACGGTGACCGAGAAGTTCTCCCAAGCGGGTGCCAAGGTGGTGGTGGTGGGTCGGGAACTTCCCGAGAAGCTTCCGGAAGGGCTGCTGGGCATTTCAGCGGATGTCACCGATGAGGCTGAGGTTCAGCGACTGATGAAGGAGGCCGTACAAAAAACTACACGCATTGATTGTTTGATTAATCTAGTTGGGGGGGTTGCCATGGGTGGCCTTGCGGAGACGGAAGTATCCCTGTGGTCCAGAATGGTATCCCTTAATTTGACGTCGGCATTTTTGCTGTCGAGGGAGGCGACTCGCGTTATGTCAAAGCAAGGTTCTGGTCGGATCATTCATATGGCCGCTCAGGCCGCTGTTGATCCATTTCCTGGAGCCGGGGCGTACATTGTCTCTAAGTCCGGCCTTCTTGCGCTGATCAAAGTGCTGGCTCTTGAGTTAGCTGGTTCAGGGGTGAAGGTGAACGGAGTGCTGCCTTCCACTATTGATACCCCGGCCAATCGAGAAAGCATGGCTGACGCCGATCCCAACGAATGGGTAAAGCCCGAAGCCATTGCCGCGCTTCTTGTGTTTCTCGCCTCTGATGAGGCTGAGGCTCTGAATGGGGCACTCATTCCTATCGGGTCATGATAGGAATGATGTTGGATGAATTGGTCGATGTTTCAGTTCGAGGTGTGAAGGGTAAATTTTTATTCATTGAAAGGAGAAATTCTTATGAGTACTCAACAACAGGTTCAAGCCGTGATCGATGGGGTTTTGGCCGGGAAACTTTTGGAGACATTTGACAAGTATTACGCCGACAACGTCGTGATGAGCGAAAACCTAAAGGACGAGCGCGTCGGCAAAGCGGCTAATCGAGAATATGAACAAAAGTTTTTAGATAATGTTCAGGAATTTCATGGGGCAAAGACTGGACGGGTCATCGTTGACGGGGATCATGCTGCGGTGGAATGGACGTTTGACCTGACCTTCAAAGGCGGAAATCGGGTGAAGATGCAGCAGGTGGCCGTGCAAACCTGGAAGGATGGAAAAATCATTCGGGAAGATTTTTATCACGGATGACAAGAGGCGTGTCACGGAAGAGGAAGGCATATTATTCCCTTTTTGGGTTGCAATATTTGAAACGGACATTAGCGAGTTAGGCGAATAGCACAATCCGTTTTCTTCCACATTGGTCACCACAGGTTGTTCGGCCCCGAAGGACTGTGGTGGCCCATGGGAATCAGGGTTCCTGTTCTCAACGGTTTTGATAAGGAATGAGGTCATGCTCCGAGTTACCGCTCACGTAGAAGACACAACGATCACCCTGCAGTTGGAAGGCCGGCTTGCCGGACCTACCGTTATTGAAGCCGAACGGTGTTGGCAGGTGACATGCGCTGAGAATCCGGGTCGATCACGTCGACTGGATCTGCGAGGAGTGACGTATTTGGATCAGGAAGGGAAAGCATTTTTGAAACGGGTCTTTCAGCAGGGCGCGAGTTTCCTCTCTTCCGGTTGTCTGACCCGGTCCTACGTTGAGGAAATCACTCGTTCTTCAAAAAAAGAAGTCGAGGGAACGTGCTGAAGAAAGGAGTCCACGATGGCGCAATTGAAATCAGTCACAGGAATCTACAAACCCGGGTCCGCTCATATGGTGGGGGATGGCTTTCCGGTACGAAATATCTTTCCAAGCCAAAATCTGACCGAAGAAATCAGTCCCTTTCTGCTCCTGGATTATGCGGGTCCGGCATCGTTCCCTCCGACGAATCAACGGCGGGGGGGCGGGGAGCATCCTCATCGTGGGTTTGAGACCGTGACCATCGTCTATCAGGGAAAAGTCGCGCATCGGGATTCGGCGGGAAACGGAGGAACCATCGGACCGGGTGATGTGCAATGGATGACGGCGGCTTCTGGAGTGGTGCATGAAGAGCTTCATGAACAAGCCTGGGCCAGGGAGGGCGGCACGCTCCAAATGATTCAACTTTGGGTCAATCTTCCCCAGTCATTAAAGATGGGCGCACCCCGCTACCAGACCGTGCTCAATGAGGACATTCCGCAATCCAATCTGGGTGGGCCAGGCGGTGTGATCCGGGTGATCGCGGGGGAATATGAGGGCCTCAAAGGGCCGGCCAGGACGTTCACGCCCGTGCACCTGTATGATCTGAGTTTGCTCGCCGGACACCGGGCTGAGTTACGTCTTCCGGTTGGATATAATACCGGCCTGTTCGTCCTTAGCGGGAAGTTGGTCCTAAATGGATCGGACAAAGTCGGGGAGGCCGAAATGGCCCTTTGTGACCCGCAGGGGACGCAGGTGGATCTTGAGGCCACGGAGGAGGCAAGGGTGTTGGTGCTAAGTGGAGAACCCATTCTGGAACCGGTCGCCCGCATGGGCCCTTTTGTCATGAACACTGATGAAGAACTCGTGCAGGCTGTGAACGATTATCGTGCGGGAAGGATGGGGCGACTTGAGTAAGCCGGCATTCGAGCTCCTTGATTGAAGGAACGCGTCGAAAATTTTGTTCGGCCGTAATAATAGGGGTGAACTTACGTCTACACATTTAAAGAAGCCGATGCCCTGCAATGAAGATGAAGGAAAGACAACCCTTATGGATGAGCCAATCATTCAGAGACCAGCACAATTTGAAAATTCCGGCATGAATGCCGTGAATGGAATTAACCGGAATTGGTAGGAACCAACCAGATGAATGCAGCCCTACTCAGGTCCGTTTCAGCTCACTTTGGTAATGGGAACGCTGTGATTCGGAGGAGTGTCGGATTATTCCTGATTGTTCTTGCGGGATGTGGACAGGGAGCGACCTCACCCCCAGATCCTCCACCGCCAATGGTGGAAGTGGTGACGGTGACCACCCAGGATCTGCCCGATGAACCCGAATTCATCGGACAAACCGAGGCCTTTCGCCCGGTGGAGATCCGGTCCCAGGTGACGGGCATCATTAAGAAAGTGTTTTTCACCGAAGGCAGGAATGTTAAGCAAGGTGACCGGCTGTATCTCATCGACCCCGTGCCCTTTAAAGCGGCTTATCTGAGTGCCAAAGCCAGGGTGACACAAGCGCAGGCTCGACTGGTACAAGCGAGGCAGGATTTCGCTCGCGTGGAACCTCTTTTGGAAGAACAAGCGGTCAGTCAAAAGGACGTGGACGATGCCGTGGCGGAAGGATTAGCCGCCAAAGCCGCTTTGGAAGCGGCGCAGGGCGATCTGGTCAAGTCCAGGTTTGACCTGAGTAACACCCTGATCGTCGCTCCGATCGGGGGACGTATTTCAAAAAGTCGATTTTATGAAGGACGTCTGGTGTCTGCCCAGACAGATCTGCTGACCACCATCGATCAGTTGGATCCCATGTATGTGAATGTATCGGTTCCGGAAACCTATTTGTTGCGACGACGGCGTGAACTGGCGGCCAACAGAGTCCAAAGGCCCGATCTCTTTCAATTACGCGGAGTCATGACGTTCGCAGATGGCAGTGTCTATCCCCATGAAGGTAAGTTGGATTTTGCCGATGTGGCCATCCGGTCGGAGACGGGGACCTTGCAGGGACGTTTTGCCTTTCCCAATCCTGAGGCCGATCTTTCTCCCGGTAAATCCTATTTGTATCCCGGACAATTCGTCCGCATCCGGTTGAAAGGATATATCCGGACCGATGCGATTTTGATTCCTCAGCGTGCGGTGCAACAGGGGCCTAAAGGCACGTTTGTGAATGTGATCGGATCCGACGATAAAGTCGAAGTGCGTGAAGTGGATGCCACCGGTTGGCGTGGGGGCGAGTGGCTCATTGAAGAAGGCCTTCAGCCGGGAGAGCGGATCGTCGTCGAAGGATTTCATCGAATCCAACCGGGAGTGCAAGTCAATCCCGTGCCGTTCCGGAATGGAGAGGTCACATCGGAAAGCCCAAGCCATGAGAATCCGACCCCTTCTGAAACCGCACAGGAGAACTCATGAGTTCTCATTTTTTTATCGACCGACCGATCTTTGCCACGGTCATTTCCATTGTGATCGTGGTCGTGGGATTGGTGTCTCTTCAGATTCTTCCCATTGCGCAGTTTCCGCAAATTACCCCTCCCGTGGTTCAGATCGAGGCGGATTATCCCGGTGCCAGTGCGGAAGTCGTGGCCGAAGCCGTGGCCCGGCCGATTGAGGTGCAACTTCCCGGGATCGATAATCTTCTGTACTACGATTCTTCCAGCACCAACGACGGCCATATGACCATCCGATTGACCTTTGAGATCGGGACCGATATCGATATCGCGCAAGTGCAAACTCAAAACCGTCAACGCCTGGCGGAGCCACAGCTTCCGCCGGAGGTTGTCCGGCAGGGTATCACGGTCAAAAAAGTCTCTCCGGATATGCTGGCGGTGGTAGCGCTCAGTTCCAGTGACCCTCGTCAGGATACCGTCTTCCTCTCAAATTTCGCGATCCTCCGCATCGTGGACAACATCAAACGGCTTCCCGGCGTGGGGGATGCGTTGATCTTTGGAGGACAGAACTATTCCATGCGTCTCATTTTAGACCCCATTCGCATGGCGCAAATGGATGTGACGCCCACCGACATTGCGACTGTTGTTCGTGAGCAAAACCGGGATTTCCCGGCCGGCCGGATCGGGCGTGAGCCTGCCCCCAGTGGTACTGAGATGACCATTCCCGTGATCACCCAAGGCCGAATGAGCGAGGCCAAAGAATTCGAAGACATGATTGTCCGGGCTTATCCGGATGGCTCCATGGTGCGTCTGGGCGAAGTGGCCACAGTCGAACTCGGCGCGCAGTCCTACGACCTCGAGGGACGGTGGAATGGCAAACCGAATGTCTTCCTGCTGACATTTCTTTCCCCGGGAGCCAATGCCCTTGAAACCATGAAACGCATCAAGGACGAGATGAACAGCCTCACGAAAATTTTTCCGGCTGGAGTTTCATACGACATCCCGTACGATACGACCCGATTCATTGAGGTTAGCATTCAACAAGTGGTGAAGACCCTGGGCGAAGCATTGATCCTGGTTATTCTGGTGGTCTACCTCTTCCTTCAAAGCTGGCGTGCGACATTAATTCCGGCCGTGGCCGTTCCCGTTTCATTGATCGGCACCTTTGCGGGCATGGTCAGCCTGGGATTTTCGATTAATACCTTGACCCTGTTCGGCATGGTGCTGTCCATCGGGATTGTGGTGGATGATGCCATTGTGGTGGTGGAAAACGTGGCCAGGCACATTCAGAACGGACACCCGCCCAAGGAAGCCGCGAAGCTGGCCATGACGGAGGTGACCGGACCGGTCATTGCGCTCGTCGTGGTACTGGCGGCGGTCTTTCTGCCGGTGGCGTTTCTGGGGGGGATTACCGGAGAACTCTATCAGCAATTTGCCATCACCATTACGCTGTCCGTGGTCCTGTCCGGGATCGTGGCCCTGACGTTGAGCCCGGCTCTTTGTGCGTTGATTCTCAAGCCGAAGCAGGACGGGGAGAACCGGTTTTGGAAGAAATTTAATGACGGATTCGATTGGGTGCAGAATCGATATGTGGGGACGGTGAGCACGATTCTTAAGCATGCCGTGCTGTCCCTTGCCATCTTTGGCGTCTTGCTTGTTGTCAGCGGCGGGTTGTTTAAGGCCCTTCCATCCAGTTTTCTACCTGAAGAGGATCAGGGATACTTTATTTCGATCATTCAATTGCCGGATGGCGCCTCCAAACAACGCACGATTGAAGTCCTCAAGCAGGTGGAAAGCTATTTTCTTTCAGTGCCCGAGGTTCATTCAACTGATGCCCTTGTCGGGCAGAACTTTGTCTTTAACACCCGCGGGGCGAATCAAGCCACCATGTTTGTGCCCCTGCACCATTGGGATGATCGCACTCGACCGGACCAACATGTCAAAGCCCTGATTGGCAAAGCCTTTCAGAAATTTGCGGAGATTCCCGAAGCGTTAATCCTGGCCTTTAATGCACCTTCTATTCGCGGGTTGGGGGCCACCGGCGGATTCTCATTACAATTACAGGATCCCAGCGGTGGAGATTTCAAACAATTTGCCGCCATCACGCAACAATTTGTGAACAAGGCCCAACAAGATCCGGCCATTGGTGCGATCGGCACAAGTTTTCGCGTGTCGGCCCCGCGACTGTATGCCCGGGTGGATCGGGAACGAGCCAAAGCCCTTGGCGTCCCCATTTCCGAGGTATTCGATACGATGCAAGCGTACTTTGGGAATTTGTACATCAACGACTTCATCAAGTTCGGACGGGTGTATCGCGTGCAGACCGAAGCGTTGCCGGAGTTCCGGTCGAGTCCGGATGATATCTCGAAAATTTATGTGCGTGCCCGAAATGCCAAGGGGTCCACGATGATTCCGCTTGATACGGTGGTCAGTACGGAATTTACGAGCGGGCCGGATACGGTGACCCATTTCAACGGATTTAATACCGCCTCGGTGTTGGGTGCCGCGGCTCCCGGATATAGTTCAGGGGCCGCCCTTGATGCGTTGGAACGACTGGCTCAGGAGATTCTGATCCCACAAGGGTATGATATCGATTGGAGCGGGATTTCTTATCAGGAACGGCAGACCGGAACGGAGTCCATCTTTGCCTTTGCCTTTGGCCTTTTGATGGTGTTTCTGGTGCTTGCCGCGCTGTATGAAAGTTGGTCGGTGCCCTTTGCGGTGATTCTTGCCGTGCCGTTCGGCCTCTTCGGGGCCCTCTCCGCCGTGTGGATGCGGGGCTTGAGCAATGATATCTACTTTCAAATCGGCTTAGTGACCTTAATCGGCCTTGCGGCACGAAACGCGATTCTCATTGTTGAATTTGCGAATCATCGCTACGAGGGAGGGATGCCGTTGGTGGAGGCAGCCTTGGAAGCCGTCCGTCTTCGATTCCGACCGATCATTATGACTTCGATGGCATTTATTTTTGGCGTGGTGCCCCTGGTGATTGCGTCCGGCGCGGGCGCGGCCAGTCGCCAATCTATCGGGACAGGCGTCTTCGGCGGAATGTTGGCGGCGACACTATTAGCGATCTTTTTTGTGCCGTTGTTCTTTGTGCTGATCAGGAAGCTCGCTCACCGAATGCGGAGGAGGTCTGCGTCCTCTCCCGCTGAGGATCTGACCGAGTCCGTCTTGGATGGAGAACCGTAACATGCGTTCTGTCTGTGGCCTCTTTTTGTCGTCCGTGTTGCTGATTTCCTGCGCCATGGGACCGGACTACTCACGGCCTGATATTGAAACGGCCGACCAGTTTCGCATGTCCGAAAGCGAGGGGGAATCGATCGCCAATCTTCCCTGGTGGGAATTACTGCACGACGAGGAATTGCAAAAACTCATTCGTGTGGCGTTGGAGGAAAATAAAAATCTTCAGGAAGCCGCCGCCAGTGTCGAGGAATTTCAAGCTCGAGTGTTCATTGAACGAATGGATTTTGCGCCTCAATTAAGTACGCAACTCAATGCTCCGGTCTTAGGGAAGTTCGGCGGTTTTGCCAGACCGGGATTTCCGAGCAACTTTAGTTATTTTGGTATCGGGAATCTGAATTGGGAGATTGATATCTGGGGCCGGATTCGTCGGTCAAATGAGGCGGCGTTTGGCGATCTGCTTGCCCGTGAAGAAAATCGACGGGCTGTCATCCTTCAGTTGGTCAGTGGAGTGGCGGCGGCGTATTTGGATCTGTTGCAGTTCGACATGCAATTGGATATTGCCAAACGCACGCTTGATTCCTGGGAAGAATCGGTGAAAATTGCCCGTGCGCGATTACGACAGGGAATCACTTCCAAACTCGATGCCGACCAATTCGAGTCGGAACGGGCCAATGCGGCGGCCCGGGTCGCTCAATTCGAGCGGCAAATGGTACAGAAGGAAAACGAACTGAGTGTGTTTCTTGGCCGGAACCCCTCCAGGATTCCACGAGGCCGGATTCTCACCGAGCAGGTTTTTCCGCCAACGGTCCCGCCCGGCCTGCCTTCGGAATTGCTCCAGCGCCGCCCGGATATCATGCAAGCCGAACACGAACTGGCCGCGGCCACGGCCCGCATTGGTGTCGCCAAAGCGGAACGGTTTCCCAAGTTCTCGATTACGGGTATTCTTGGCGCCGCGGATCCTCAACTATCAAGTTTGGTGACCGGCACCGGTCAATTTGGACAAGCCGGCCTGGGACTCACCGGCCCCTTGTTCAATGCGCAAATTCTGGGATTTCAACAAGAGGCCGCAGTGGCTCAGGCGAAACAGGCGTTGGCGCACTACGAGCAGACCATTCTTGTGGCATTCAAAGAAGTGGAGGATGCCCTGGTGGCGGTGCGCACGGCCGATTCTCAACGGATAGCCCAGCAGGAACAGGTGACGGCTCTCCGGTCGGCCTTGCATCTGGCCGACCTTCGTTATAAAGGCGGCCTGACCAGTTATGTTGATGTGCTTATCGCTAAACGAGACTTGTTCGTGTCCGAACTCGAACTCACGTCCACCCATCGGCTGCATTTGGTGTCGATGGTGCAACTCTATAAAGCATTGGGTGGAGGATGGTCTCCGGAATCTTCTGATGAAACCATCGCCATTTCCAGTTCATTAAAGCAAGCGCCATAACTGAGAATGTTGAAGTCCCAGGATCGTATTTGTTGGGCGTTAGATGTATAATGCGTGGCCAGGGGGTTTTCCAGGAAGTCATCGACCTTTCTAAAACAACGACGAAGGATCTGTTCCCAGGCTCTAATTGCTAGGACTCATCGAGAATCTTCGCGGAACCTCGCTTGCGTGGGTCGATGGGAGAAGATTTCATTAAAGGGTTACACACTTCCACGCGAATTGATCACAAAAGTGAGAAAACGTAAGAAGACAGAATTGCTCTGCATAGCTTATATGACTTGTAGACCTCCTCTCCTTCCACACCAAACAATCTTTCATGACTGAGCGAGGCAGCCACATCATATGGGGTGCCTGTTTTTTCTCTTGATTCCATGATGAAACGAATCGACCTGATCGCCGGAGCGAGGCCCAATTTCATGAAAATTGCGCCCATCATCGACGCCCTAAAAGCGGCCGAAATGCGGGGAGGGGTCTTACGCTTCCGCCTGATCCATACCGGCCAGCACTATGATCGGACCATGTCAGGGAGTTTCTTCGAGGAACTCGGTATCCCGGATCCTGATATCAATTTGGAAGTGGGGTCTGGCACACAGGCTGAGCAAACGGCAGCGATCATGGTCAATTATGAAAAGGTGTTACTTAAGGAAAAAAGCGACCTGTGCTTAGTGGTTGGGGATGTGACCTCGACCATGGCTTGCTCCATTGTCGCCCGCAAGCTCGGGGTGCCGGTGGCGCATGTTGAAGGCGGGATCCGCTCGGGCGACTGGACTATGCCGGAGGAGATCAATCGGGTTGTGACCGACTCTCTCACCAACTGGTTTTTTACCACGAGCGAGACGGCTAACAACAATCTTCGCCGATCCGGCATCACAGACGACCGCATATTCTTTGTGGGCAATACGATGATTGACACTCTACTCAAACAGATGCCGCGCTTTCGTCCACCGGACTGTTGGAAATCGCTAAAGCTTGAGTCAGGCAACTATTTTGTGGTGACCCTGCATCGACCAGCGAATGTCGATGGGGATCAACAGTTGTTATGCCTTCTGCATGCCATTGCCGACGGCGCATGCGGGGTACCTGTGGTGTTCCCTGTTCATCCTCGTACGGCGAAGAGTCTGCGTGAACTCGATACCCAGATGCCGCAACTGCACTACATCGACCCACTGGGCTATTTGGAATTCAATTATCTGGTGAAACATGCTCGTGGGGTGATTACCGATTCCGGAGGTATTACCGAGGAAACCACCGTTTTGGGCGTGCCGTGCTTGACGTTGCGTGACAATACGGAACGTCCAGAGACCATTACGATTGGAACCAACGAACTCATTGGGACTGATCCAAACAAGCTGCCGCCGGCGCTGGCACGATTGTTAGCGGGCCAATGGAAAAAAGGGGCCATCCCCCCAAAATGGGATGGCAAGACGGCCCTACGAATCGTCGAGCATTTAGAGCAAGTGCTTAAAAAATCATAATTCATCAAACGAGACTTGTTCGTTTCCAAACTCGAGTTCACGCCCACTCATCGTCTGCATTCGTTGTCGATTGTACAACTCAATAAATCGTTGGGGGGAGAATGGTCCCCGGATCCTCCGGACAGACCATCGCAATCCCCGGCTCAGCATCCTAAGCTAGATATGACAGCTGAAGAAGGTGAACATCCAGGGCTGGATCGATAATCCGACAGTCTGTGGCATGAATACGTGGCCAACTCTAACCTTCATGAATACTAAAGGCATTCCAAATAATTTCCGAAATTTTCCTTGTTGTGTGGGGCACCATCTTTGACTGAGGTGGACGCGCTTTCCGTCTTCGTAGCTGCTTCGCCGAAGGCATTTAAATTCCCGCTGATGCCCAACTCTCTTGTCATCCTGAGCGCAGCGAAGGATCTGTGTCCAGGGTAACGAGACTATCGCTCGGGCAGATCCTTCGGGTTCCTGTCCTGAGCGTTGCCGAATGGAGCAGGATGACAGTAGTCTTTTCGCGATGGAGATTCCGTTTTGCACACCCGTCGAAACGCGACGCTCCTGTTAGGATGCTAACCCGATAAATAACGCTAAACTGCGATTGAGGCGAATCAGGGTTGCATCGTTGACGTGCCTAAGGTGCTGAGCAATGCGTTCCTGTCGTAAAGCCACGGTTTTGTCTATCAAGATTTGTGAGGCTATCTTGAGACCGGTTTCTTCTTTTGGTTGGACAATAATCCGAAACAACAGGGCATCGAGTCGATCGCTTGTGATTAAACAGACCAAGATACTGGCATGGGTCTCATTAAAAATATCCGATTGAATAATAACGGCGGGGCGAGGCTTTTCGTGGTCTTCTGGTGTTGATACGATAACAAGATGGCCGTGTTTCATTGGGGTGGGGACATGTCGGCGACGATTTCAATGAAATCAAGAGTCTTCTTTTCAGACTCGTGTAGGCTGACCAAGAGAGATTGGCGACGGGCTTCCTTGGCGAAATTCGCTGATCCTGTGTCAGGCACCCAAATCTGAATAGGGCGTAATCCTGCAGCCCTGAGCCGACGCCGGTAATCCTGTATTTTTTTGTTGGTGGGAGTATGAGAAGCCATGCCTATTCTCTCCTGGAATGTGGCACCATGGTAACATGTTGCCATGAGATATGTGAGCACTCAAGTGTAGTGGTCTCATAAATTTGGACACCGGTTAAGGCTGTAAACTGAGGCCAAAAAGGGGAAATGCGCAATGAGCCGAATCTGGGTCACCTCATCCAATAAATAAACCCGCCGCTGGCGGCTTTTTTCAATAGCCCCACGATCGATGTCGATCAACCGTATGCTGGTGACAAAATCTCAACATGATGCTCGCTGTGTCTATATGCCTCGATTAACGGTTTCGATACCGGCCACTTAATCGATCCATTCGCCTGTCGGATGACGTCCCCTATGGTATGCCATATCCTCTAACCGGGAATTGTTTTCAGAGACGATTTTAATGGATTGTTGTAGGGGGAAGCCTGCGCAGCTTAAAGCTCCCCTACGATGGTCAAAAAACATTGAAAACGCTAGACATATGTCTGAAATTAATCGAGTGAAATTGATAACTACGTAGTAACACTGTTATATTAATAATACATATTACTTCAGATTTTAAATTAGTTTTTTCTAAAATTCATACCTAAATACTTGTTATTAATATAAATTTATTTGCACGATTTTTTGTTACCTATTCGGTATATATTTTGCTTTATTTGGAATGTTATTAGCTGTTCCTTTTAATAAATAGTTGCTATGCACGATTCGATTTGTGTATGTTTATCAGCTGTTGCACTTAATAATTTTATCTTACGAATTTATAATAATATAATTATTTTCATAAGTGCTATGGGTTCGGTATTAATTTCACCTCAATTCTTTTATCTTCCTCAATTCATTTCCGCCTTTTCCATTTCAAATCCTTGTAGAACTGGTGATGTGTTACCCGATATTGCGTCGTAATACTCGGGGCAGGTAAATCGGTCGGTTTCAAAATTTGTTTTTCAATGAGTGCAGGGCATTCTACTGTTTGGCTTTTCGTCGAGATTTTTCTGCATCTCTAAAAAGGTCGCGAGCAAACCGTCATGAGGGAAAGCGAATGATCTCTTTGAACAGGAAATTCGTTCGGATTCACCTGCTGAATCAATAGGGCTGTTACGGAATCCGGATCATTTTTATCAATTGCTCGGGATAAACTCAGGTTGAAACTTTTGGTGTAACTTTTGCGTTTGAATTGAGTGTTTAGCTCATTCGTCTTCAGAGAAAACCTATAACTTCTGCTTGCTCCCCCGGCAAGTGTTTACAAATTTGTTCTTGTCGAAAGGTATCATTGTTGATCTGACAAGGACCTTTCATTGGTTATCGGGGCTGGAGTGAAAAATTTTTTCGAAAATTCGATCCCAGTTCTCGGACGCACAGCGTTATTTTTTAATCATAAATTGCCCTTATTTATCTCATCTGTTTGAGGCGTGAATGACAGGGATCCTGTTCTATGCATTTTTACTCTCTATTTTGATTGGCACCCTCTTGACCCCATGTCTCATGCTTGGTGCAACCAGAATGGGAATACTCGATCAGCCGGATCTGCGAAAAGTTCATAAAGAACCAATCGCCAGAGTTGGGGGCATTGCCTTTGCGTTAGGTGCGTTGGTTGCCATTGGCTATTGGGCACCTCACCATCAGGTGGTGCTTGGCACGTTGGCGGGTGCCCTCATCATCGTTTGTATGGGGAGTCTGGACGACTTTTTCGATTTGCCGGTTCGTTACAAATTTATGGGGCAGGTGTTGGCGGCTGGAGTAGTTGCCCTATCCACCGGAATTTCATGGCAACCACTTTCGTCCCTATTTGGCGTGGATCTGCCCTCCTGGGCATCCATTGCCTTGACGATATTCCTTCTGGTTACGATGACGAATGCCATGAATCTCTCGGATGGACTGGATGGATTGGCGGGCGGCCTATCCTTTGCCAGCTTCGCACTGGTTGCTTATTTGGCCTACCAAATCAATGACAGTTTAGTCCTGTATCTTACGCTTCCGGTCATGGGTGGGTTACTGGGGTTTTTAAGATTTAATACCTATCCTGCACGAGTTTTTATGGGAGACGGGGGTAGTCAGTTTCTGGGATTTGTATTGGGTGTGTCGGCGTTGCTTTTGACGCAGTCTGATCGCTCTCCGATCAGCTCCTGGTTAGTGATGTTTATCTTTGCTGTCCCGTTGATGGATTTGGTCGCAGTAACCATGCAACGACTGCTTTCAGGGGGATCTCCATTTAAGGCTGATCGGCAACACGTTCATCATAAGTTGTTATCGCTCGGTTTTTCACATCATCAGGTCGTTCTCATTCTCTATGGCTTGCAACTAATGTTGGTTATGATGGCTTATGGAGCCCGCTGGAGTAATGATGAGTTCCTAATGGGAATGTATCTTCTCATGCTGGCCGGGTTTGGTGGGTTTTATTATGGTGTGGGATCCGGTCGATTGCACCCAAATACTTCTCGAAAATGGAGTAAGGCGTTAGTGTACTGGCGAAATTGGGTCGATTCGAACCATTGGCTTTCCCAATGGTGCCTATATGGTCTGTTGGTCGGCATGATGGGATTTTTTCTGCTGGGGGTGCTTTCTTCTTTTTCCATACCTACGGAGATTTCGTATCTTGCTTTGGGACTTGTCGGGTTGGTGTTGGTTGGTATGCTGGGGAATGAGAAATCGATTCTTCTCACTACCAGGATGGCACTCTATCTGGGATCCACGTTCGTTCTGTATTGGGTCGAAGATGTCCTATCAGAAGCGGCATCGCCCCTAGCGGGACTGTTTCAGGGATTTTTTATTCTGCTGATCATCGGGTTGTTGTTAGCGATTTATTTGGACAAAGATAAACGGTTTCAGCCTAACCCCATGGATTATTTATTACTTTTCCTGGCATTAATGTTACCAGGAGTGCTGAAGTTTCAAATTGGAGCAGTGCATGTAGGCGAGATGATGGCTAAACTCATTGTTCTCTTCTTTGTCTGTGAGGTCTTGCTGCAGGCATATTCGTCCAAGATGCGCCATTTGAGATACGTCTCAGGGGTGGTCTTGCTGAATCTAGCAATCCGTGTTTTTTGGTAAAGAGGAAACCGGACTCATAAAAATCGGCCCGTCTTTATCAGGCAGTGGATGAACAATGAATGACCGGTGCATGCTTCGATCACTCCATTCTGATCCAACCGCGAATCTGTGCCTAGGATGAAGATTCCATAACACACACCATCCATTCTGTTCTTTGTCGTATGAAAACTGACTGGTTTAGTCGTGAACGGCTGATTCAGATGCTTTAAATTTTTATCCACATTGAGATTTTCGTTGGAAGAGGGACGCGGTTTGGGTAAGGGCGCATGCTCATTTGAGAGGTAAGACATTATCCTTGCGAGGCTAAGAAAGAGAAATAGTGACAAATACAGAGCTCCCCGGCATCGACTGAAACCAATTTCAGATGTTGATGGGGGTTGATGTGGTTGCTTCTCATGCGCAAAATGAGATGAAACCATTTCCCGGCTCATAAAATTCTCCGAGCCTGTTAATCATTACTTTTTTCGAAACGTGGACATCCGTCCCCGTCTCACATTGAAAAACCCCACATGATCGCGGGCTTTTTCGAAGGGGAGCAGTTCCTCATGCAAGCTTTTTTATTCATTTTCAGGTAAACCCATGAAAAGAATTGATCTGATTGCCGGAGCCAGGCCGAATTTCATGAAGATTGCTCCAATCATCGACGCCCTGAAGGCGGCGGAGGGGCAGGGTGGACCGTTACGGTTTCGACTGATCCATACAGGACAGCACTATGACCGGGCTATGTCCGGAAGCTTCTTTCAGGATCTCGGAATCCCCGAGCCAGACATAAATTTGGAAGTAGGGTCAGGCACGCAGGCTGAGCAAACCTCCGCCATTATGGTTGCGTATGAAAGGCTGCTGTTAAAGGACAAAAGCGACCTGACTCTCGTTGTAGGGGATGTGACATCGACTATGGCCTGCTCCATCGTGGCCCGTAAGCTGGAGGTTCCGGTGGCGCATGTTGAAGGAGGCATCCGCTCGGGCGACTGGGCCATGCCGGAGGAGATCAATCGAGTCGTCACCGACTCCATCACCAACTGGTTTTTCACTACGAGCGAGACGGCTAACGACAATCTACGCCAGTCCGGCGTTTCGGACTCCCGCATCTTCTTTGTGGGCAATACGATGATCGATACCTTATTCAAGCAGCTTCCGAACTTGCGTCCACCCTCCTGTTGGGAAGCACTCGGGCTTGAGGCGCAGCATTACTTTGTCGTCACCTTGCATCGACCGGCGAATGTCGACGGGGATCAGCAATTGTTGCGGCTTCTGCATGCTATTTCCGAGAGCACACACGGGCTTCCTGTGGTGTTTCCCGTGCACCCCCGCACCGCCAAGAATCTTCGCGATCTCGACAGCCGGACCCCACAACTCAACTATATCGATCCGCTAGGCTATCTGGAATTTAACTACCTGGTGAAACATGCTCGTGGGGTAATTACCGATTCCGGAGGCATTACCGAGGAGACCACGGTACTAGGGGTGCCGTGCTTGACCCTGCGTGACAATACGGAGCGTCCTGAGACCATTACGATTGGAACCAATGAACTTATTGGTACCGATCCGAACAAGCTCCCTCCGGCGCTTGCACGATTGATGGAGGGCAAGTGGAAAAAAGGCGCTATTCCTCCGAAATGGGACGGTAAGGCGGCAGAACGAATCGTTGAGCACTTGGAACGATTGCTGTAAAAAATATAAAGCCTCTGCGCTGACCTCAATTCGCTGCCTTACAGTGGCAGGCATGGAGAGGCTATTGTCCATTTCCTGGACAAGGTCAAAGAGGACAAAATACTATGAATATGGTCCAATTGTTTCATGGAGTCGACCTTTCCGGTAGACCAACATCTTTCGGAAGACACTGAAAATTAATTTGAAGGTTTCTGGCACGGGTCTTTTGTGGGAGGCAGGGGGCATGCCGATCACATATTCATCGCTCCCGTAACAAGTCTGCAAGTGTAATCCATGGCAAAAACTGCTCTCCAATACTTGTCCGGAGTTTTCTGGGTCGGTTCAGGAAACCTTCTGGGGATGGTGGCTGCGCTCATGACCATGGTCATGGCGGCACGTCTAACGACTAAAGAGGAGTTGGGGGTATATTTTTTGGTTATGATGGTGTCCCACTTTGCGGCGATCGCCGGAGATTTTGGACTGCGAAACACTGCGACAAAAATGCTCTCTTCAAGTAAACCTTCTGATGTAATCGAAACGGCCAGATTTTTTGTGACTATTGCATTCATCTCGTCTATGATGACCGCACTTGTGGTCATGGTCGCACTTCCTTTTCTCGAAACCCTTTGGCCATATCCTGAGTTTAGGAAGTATGCTTGGTTGGGGGTTCCACTCGCATTCCTTGCAATTAACTTTCAAATGGTGAACTCTCTGCTTGTCGGGGCAGGTAAGTTTCGGGAATTATCGGCTTTGGGAGTCGGGACAGAAATTTTGAGGGCGGTCTTTTCTGTGTCGGCATTGCTTTACGGGTTTGGCGTGGCCGGGCTTTTGTGGGGGATGATCCTAGCCCGTGTGTTCGGAATAGGCCTCGCCTGGCGACTGCTTCCCGAGCAGTTTGGTCTCGTGCTTCGACATCCGGCAGCGATGGAAATAATCAAATTCGGAGGGTGGATGTACGGGTGTTCGTTACTATCGGTGGTTATGGTGAAGGCCTCTGACACGATCCTGGTGACATACCTGGGTACGGCCACACTGGCGATTTTTTCGACATCCATGCAATTGCCGAGCGCATTGCTGCGCCTATTTGACTCGATTAGGCCGGTTCTTTTGGGGTATGCCTCCTCAAGGGAGAGTACCGGGACGGACCTCCTGGTCGAATCGATTCGTATCGGCGCCGGGTTACTTGCCGTGGCAGCCACGGTTCTTATTGGAATTGCCGATCCGCTGATGACCATTCTCTTTTCAAGCGCCTATAGTGGTGGCGTAAACATCATGCAAGCGTTGTGTGCCTGGACCGCTCTTTCAATCGTCAATTATTACTTTTCAATAAATTTAGTGGGAACCGGTCACCCGCAGAAGGCGTTTGTGTTGATCATTCCGCAAGTGATCATCAGCATCGGCACAGCACTGTGGCTTGTTCCGACATTCCAAGGTCTGGGGGCCGCGATGGCGTTAATTATCACGTCCCTGCTTGGGAACTTTATTGGGGCTTGGGTGGCGGCCGGAAGAAATGGCGCAATGTTCCTCTCACTTAATGCGTCTCATCTCAGAGCGGCTATCCCTTTATTATCGCTCCTTATCGGAGTCAGCATGATCGATTACTCGGGAGGACTGATGATGGGTATGGTGGGTGGAACATTAGCCTTTCTCGTCTTGCTCCGGGCTGTCACCTATCAAGATGTACGGCAGTTGTGTTGTATCTTTGCCGATCGACTCGATGTCGGCGCCAGGAGCGGGAAATCATAGGAAAAGGTCTCCAATGAAAGTGTTGTTTCTCACATACCCGCGAATCGGACTAAATAGGGGCGGACTGCAAATTCAGATTGAGGAAACAGCGAAGGGATTGGAGGAACGTGGGGTCGAAGTGATCTTCTACGATCCCTGGCGCAATCAGATTCCTGATGTGGATATATGCCATGTGTTCAGTATTGACGGCTCGGTGGTTTCTCACGTCCAACGTTCGATGGCAACCGGTAAACCGGTAATCGTCTCTTCCGTACTCAACCTATTTCATCTGCACCCGTCATTGATGCGGATGAAAGTCTTATCGTCGGCGTTCATTCCAGGCATGTATTCTGACCTCAAACGGGCAAATCTGATGCTCCATGCGGCCTCGAGGGTCATCGCCTTAAATGAAAATGAACGCAAGCTCTTATCCACGGTTTTTTCTCTCCCCTCTGAGCGAATTGCTACCATTCCCAATGGACTCAAGTCATCTTTTGCAACAGCTGACCCATTGCTGTTTGCGGAAAAATATGGCGTAAAGGATTTTGTGCTCAACGTGGCGTCCATTGAAGAGCGGAAGAATCAACTCACCCTGATTTGTGCTATGAAACGTATGCCGTATCCCCTGGTCATCATAGGTAACATTCGTTCAGAACAGGAGGAATATATTTCCCGTTGCCGTGCACAAGCCAATAAGCAGGTGATTTTTACCGGAAGTCTGGCCCATGATGATCCGATTCTGGCGTCGGCCTATCGTGCAGCTAAGCTTTTTGTGCTTCCCAGCTTCTCCGAGGTCATGCCGTTAACCCTGTATGAAGCGGCTGTTGCCGGTTGCCGGGTCATTGCCTCGAAAAATGTTCCGGTGGCAAGTCCTTTACAACACTTAATTTCTGTATTCGATCCCCATTCTCCGGAAGGTCTCGCTTCACTCATCACAACAGAGATGGAAAAGCCCCGTAGTGAGGAACTGCAATCCGTTGCGCGGGACATGCCTTCATGGCAACAGGTATGCGAACAAATTCATGAGAGTTATAAGACCGCGATCTTTCATTCACGTGGGGACAGCACAAGGTAGTCGTTATCAGGTCGGAATTTCCACCTGGTAGATACGGAAGAGTGTTGAGGCAAGAAAGAAGTTCCAGATGTTTGATCTATTCTGTCGAATAGATTCTGTATTTTGTCTGAGACAGACGTTAGTTTATGAAAAATTGAGAGCAGGCAATTGCACGACATGCTAACTATGGAATTTTCCCACGAAAGTCAGCCTTGGCATAAGGATAAGGTTTTAGCAACGTTGGATGGGGGCATCTATTCAGGTTTTGCTTGGCTGGACATGGCAATGCTGCTGGCGTTGTGGGGACTGGTTTTCGTGTGCTCGGTCCTGAGTCTTGGAGTTGTCGCACCTGCGGCATTTTTGGCATTGACCACGATCCTAATCTTTCGAAATCCCAGTAACGGGCTGCTCATCTTGCTGCTCATCTTTTACGCTCCAGCGGTGACGGTGGGTGTTCCGAATGTTTTTTCCGTTGTGGTGGCATTGACTCTGGGATTAAACGTGGTCTTGTATCCCGCTTCCCTTGGGCGGCTTCTGCACCGTTCGAGCCAGGTTCTTTTCGCTGCCGGGGCCTTCGTCTTATTCGGGGCGGTGCAAACAGTTTTCTCGGAAAACATGACCTTGGCTCTACCGTACTACTTGAAGTATGTCGAAGGTGTTGTCTTACTCGTGATTCTGATCTTGACGGTAAAAACGCCCGTTGATCTTGGCAGAATACTGATGTGGTGGGCGATCGTGGCCGGACTGGCCACGATTCTTAAGGCTATTCATATCATGCTTGGAGACCAGACGGTGCTCTATCGCATGATGGAAGCCAGGCATATTCATGATCAGTTCGGTCTTGAAGACCGCATCAATATTCTCCATGGTGGTGAGAGCGGAAGGCGATTCGTATTGCCCGGTGAAGAGCCGAATTATACCAGCACGGGTCTGGTCTTTCCCCTGGCGCTCGCGCTGGCCTTTCACAGTGCAAGTGCGGGGGTACGAAAGCTATTTTGGACCTTCGTTGCGTGCATGACGGCGATTGGATGTGTGGGCACATACAGCCGAAGCGGTTTCCTCGCGACTACTCTCGTGGTGGGGCTTTATCTCTTGCGTGGAAACCTTGTAAAGGGAATCATTCCAGTTGGCGTTTTCGCCGGAGCCCTCGCCATGGCCGTCATGTTCATTCCGGCCCTGAATAAGCGCATTTTTGGTATTGGGGATGCCGTCAACGAGGGCGCAACCGGACGATTTACATTATGGAAACAGGCACTGGAAATGTGGTTTGATTCCCCGATTTTCGGGAATGGCATGTCGGCTTTTTATGATCGGTATCATGTTGCCGTTCATAATAGCTATTTACAGGTTCTTGTCGAAACGGGAGTGGTGGGATTTGCGCTATTTCTCGGTGTTATTGTCGTTGCCATTTTTGCCGGCAGAAAACTACGGATGGGAAGTGCGATAGGCGGCGAATCAAATGATATTCATCTAAGTCGCATCGCTCTCTCCGGAGTACTTGGCTTCTGTTTCATGATTGCAACGGTCACGTATCAGGATGTAAAACTTTTTTGGTTGGCCTTGGGAGTGTATGCCGCCATTTCACTTGTAGGGCAAGGTTCAAAGTCTGTCGGGTATGCACCGGGGCCTTGACAAATGGCCGTATTAACCCCTCAATCAGTTTGGTAACGAATGAATAGGTCAGACAAGAATGTCCTGTTTTTTGTCCCAGAATGGCCAGCGCTTGATAGCGCGATCTTGCATGCGCAGGTTCTCTCGGTCGCATCGTTTTTGAATCAGGAAGGCTATTCGTGTCGTTTTGCAGGTGCTGAAATTACACCATCGCGCGCGCAGGAGGCTGTTGCAGTGATCGCCGCGCAATATCATGTACGGGCTGATGTGCTCCCTGTTCTTTTGCCGCATGCCGGTGCTTGGGGTTACTGGCACTCCTGCTGGCAGGTCTATGCCTCCATGCGCTCGGAACTCGCAGGTGCCGGTATTACCCATGTCTATGCACGGTCGTTTATCGGGTCGATGTGGGCCCGAAGGTTGGCGCGAAAGCTCGATGCCATATCGATCTTTGATGTCCGGGGACTGGTTGGGTTGGAGAAACAACTCACGAGTGGCTCAACGATGAAATCCCGGTTCATTTCCCATCTCGAGTTGCAGCAAGGCCGCCGAGCTGATCGCCTCACTACGGTATCAGAGAACCTCAAAGAATATCTGGAAGATAAGATCGGCCGTCACGATGTGACCGTGATCCCGTCATGTTTTAACGAAGCCAGATTTTTCTTTGACTCGAACGCTCGGAGTGAGATTCGCCAGTCGCTCCATCTCAATCAGAATGATATTCTGTTGTGTTACTCAGGCGGAATGAGTGCCTGGCAAAGAATTGGTGACATCATATCCCTTTTGAAGAGGGTTTGTTCGGCTGATAATAGGTGTAAAGCACTGTTTTTAACCACAAGCCAAGCGGAAGTGACTGGCCAACTTCAGACGGTCCAGTTCCCGGCGGGTCAGTCTTTTGTTCGGGGATGTGTCCATCAAGACGTCCACCGGTATTTGTCAGCAGCCGACATTGGTATCATTTTGCGGCACGACACTCCCGTCAATAATGTGGCGAGCCCGGTGAAGGTAGGCGAATACTTAGCCTGTGGGCTTCCGGTCATCCTCACACGCGGTATTGGTGATTACAGTGATATGCTTCCAGCAGCCGGTGTAGGAATGCTTTTGGATGAGAAAACCGATATTGCCGATCAAGTCCTCCAATTCATCCATCAAAACAATTTTGGAAGTCTGAGAGACAAGGCCATTCGTTTCGCTAAAAACAGACTCACCATGTCGGCGAATCTTAATCAGTATCGCCTGCTCTATGGTGGAAGCCCGGCGAACAGGGTTTGGAAATGTTAAGCTGCCTCATAGGAGGTGTTGCTGCAAAATCCCGTAAAGGCATCCATCCGGCCTTCCCCTACTGTCTATCCTTGGTAACCAAACGTACGTGATGAAAATTCTTCTTGTCGGACCTTTGCCGCCACCGCTGGGAGGTGCGACGGTTCTATTTGGTCAGCTCGTCGGCGAATTAGGTAAGCGGGAAGATCTGGTGGTTGAGGTCATCAATACGACGCGGATTGAACGCACAACAATGAAAAACCTTATTCACGCGTTGCGAAATCTTTCGGCACTGTTGCGGCGGATCCGTAAGGTTGATGTTGTCGGATTCCATGCATCGATTCTTGGTGCTGCGCTCTTCGGTCCTCTCCTTGCGGTAGTCTGTTGCCTTTTCCGGCGGCCCTGGATTTTCAGAGGCTTTGGCGGATTTTATCCTGATTGGTACCTTCAAGCTTCAGCGCCTGCCCGTTGGATTTTTCGTCATACGGTGCTGGCGGCGGACATTGTCTTATTTGAAACGCATCGTTCCGTTAAATTCTTCAGCGCTATCTCTTCACAACCGGTGTACTGGTACTCCAATAGTCGTGTCTTGGCATCCGCGTTGCCCCCGATCAAAGAAATGAATGAACGAGGGGCACGTCATTTTGTGTACCTCGGCCATGTAAGCGAAATGAAGGGTGTGGATAATCTGATTCAGGCATCAAAGGCAGTCAAGAATGTGACAGTCGACGTGTACGGCCCCTTAACTGGGAATGTCGGTGAGACCGACTTTGCCGAGAGTGGAGCGAAATATTGTGGAGTAGTCTTACCTGAAGAGGTTCCAACGGTACTGGGCGGCTATGACGTTCTTGTCCTTCCCAGCCGCATTCCGACTGAGGGGTACCCAGGCGTGATTCTGGAAGCTTTTACTGTTGGAATGCCGGTCATTGCTTCCCGCATTGGTGCGATAGCGGAAATCGTGGACGAACGAAACGGGATCCTCATTGAACCGGGCCAGATTTCTCAACTTGTCGTGGCAATGGAAATGCTCCGTGACAATCCGAAGCAGTTAACTTCCCTACGACGCGGCGCGCGGGAAGCCGCAAAGGCTTTTTCGTCCGGAAAATGGACCGAGGAGTTTGTCCATCATTGTCACAAACTTTATTCGGGAGGGTGAACCCATGCGGTATGCAACTTTGTCCGTGAATAATGAAGGAAAAATTTACACGATGGACTGCAGACAATTTGCGGATGACGTGAAGCCTGGCCAATCTGAAAGAATGACATTTCAGGGAAGTCGGCTCCATATCCTGTCTCTGTACATGGTGATGAGTATCATGGTGTTGAGCGGTATTACGGACAACGCCGTGGCAGGCGTGCTGACTGTCATGGAATTTGGGCAGAAACCTAACTACTCCCTTTCTACAGATGAAGGCGACATCGGTCAGCTTACCGACGGGAGAATCACATCATTTCCCATGTGGGAGAGAAAAGAGGCCGTGGGATGGTCCGCACGCGCGCCAGTCACCATACGACTTCGTCTTGATGATGGAAGTTCGGTGCAGTCCCCCAAAGCCGGCATGTTGCGGGTGCATACCGTGAAAGGTTTGTATGCAGGTGTAGATGTGCCAAGGCAAGTTGATGTATATGCGCCAGACCGCCAGAACAATCTCCAACTGGTCGGGTCGCTGGCTTCGGATTCAGCGAAGCTACAAGACAAGGAAGTGCATTGGCTAGATATCGACATCAGTGCAGCCACCGGCGCCTTAGTTATGGTCGTGCATGCCACTGGCCAATTTTTGTTTATGGACGAGATCGAGTGGCGTCCTTCTGGTCTTGGGCGAATGCCCGCACAGACATCTATCGTCCCGAATGTCGAAACTGCCCTGAAAGAAAGTACGCATCGAACTAGTCAAGCCCTTTTAAGGATCCTAGAAGCGGAATCCAGGAAAATGGCTGTGCCTTTGGACCGCTGGGCGATGCATGCATGGGTCCAGGACCCCTGGGCAGAGATCGAGCCCGCTGACGCGAGAGAACGCATAAACGATCCGCTGTCTGAGCTTGATATACGAGGGTACGCGGGGGAACGTGAGTCTGCATGCCTTGGGATTGTGGTAGGGGAGGCGGTCGTCACAAGCGGTCTGCGCGTTACGATCGATGGTCTTCCAGCCGGATCTGTGAAAATATTTGAGGTGAAACTGGTTGTGGCGGCCAATGGACAACGTGTCTATGACCCGCTTGTCCCGTTGAACGACCTGGGGCAATTGACCGTCCAGCCTGGCATACCTAGCTATATTTGGCTGGATGTGAATTTGACGGCACTTGGCCCCGGCACTCATCGCTTCGAACTTCGCTTTGAAAGTAGCAGTAGTGTTATCTCGGTGCCCGGCAGCGCAACCGTCACGGCCACTGATGTCACCCCCATTAGACCTTTACGCGCGATCAATTGGGCGTACCCTTCAGATATGCCAATCTTCCATAATCCCGAAGCTGCTGTCCGTGATCTGGTGGATCACGGTATCAATGTTTTCGTGACGCAGCCGGAAGAAATTCCTGGCTTTGCCCTCGATGGCACCTGGGAAGATAGAGAGGGAGGTCAATTTGTAAATAATGTGGAGCTGGCCAAACAACATGGGATGTTACTCCTTTATATGGGTTGGGATGCAGGAAGGAATCCCCTCGGGTTTTCAAAAACCAAACAGACGATTGATCCTGCTGCGAAAAAGCGGCTGCTTGCATGGGTTGGAAAAGTATTTGCCTATCTCTCTGCCAAAGGACTGCCTCCAGACCGATGGGCCTTTTATCCCACCGATGAGCCGAACCGCACGGGTCTACAATTGGTGAAGGTTTTTGCTGAAACAGTTAAAAGGTGGAATTCGTCTATACAGATTTACGCGAATCCCATTGTACAACGAAGTTCGCCTATCGAGATGTCCGATCTCCGGAATTTGGACCCACTGGTAGACTTCTGGCAACCTCAAATACCAGCCCTCCATGGTCCTTTGGGTGAATTTTATAAGGGGCTCCGCAAGGAATGGTGGCTTATTAGTAGCCCAAAGTCACCAGCGAAGCTTAATTCACCGTTGCATGAATATCGAATGCTTGGATGGTGGGCATGGCACTATGGGGCAAAGGGCGTGGGGTTCTGGTCATATAGTGATACGACGGGAAGCTCAGCCTGGCTTGATATTGATGGGTACCGCTCAGACTTTGCCGTGGTCTATGAGTCGGAAGATGGCATTGTCAGCAGCCGTCGCTGGGAGGCCTTCCGAGAGGGCCTCGAAGACTATAGACTACTCGCTGCGCAAAGCCAGCGCGTTCAAAAATCTTTGGGCACTATAAACCCGGAAACACTCGAGAGCTGGCAATCTGCTGATCTTGAGGCGGTCCGCCGAACTCTTTTGGGTGTTTCCTCTCAACCGTAGCGGTCCAAGACTATTTCTATGCTACGTGTTGCGCACATCTTCAAGATCAGCGGACCCTTTCGGGGACCGTGCATGTTTTTAAACTTTTGACCTGACTGATATTCCTCATGAACCGTATCTTGCTGTATGCCAGGACTCTGGCCTATCTGAAGATTTCTCAACTTGCCTATCTCTTCCTCCGTCGGGTTGTTCCACAGATTTCCTTTCAGCACGCCCGAAAGCAGATTGTGAGGCGACCGAACATTGCCATTAAGACGAGTCCTTCCGTCTTACAATCGTCTGGAGAAGATTACCGTTTCGTTTTTCTTAATCAAGGCGTGAAGTTTAATGAGGACCAGATGGATTGGGTGTGCCGGGACCGATCAAAACTCTGGCGCTACAACCTGCATTATTTCGATTATCTCCAAGATCCTCATCGTTCCGTGGAAAGCCGGTGCCACGTCATTTCGGATTGGATTGAACAGAATCCATCTGGAACGCCGGATGCCTGGGAACCCTATGCGGCATCATTGCGGATTGTAAATTGGGTGAAGTTCTTTCTTTCACTGGCACATGATTCCATTGATAACCGGGAAGAAGGCAAGGGGACAATGCAAGAGCCTTCCTCTGGAGTACTTAAGGCCGAATGGCTGAAGAGTTTGTACCAGCAGGCGCTATGGCTGGAACGAAGTATTGAATACCACTTTCTGGCCAACCATTATCTGAAAAATGGTGTTGCCCTTTTTTTTGCCGGAATGTTTTTTGAAGGTCGAGATGCCGAACGGTGGTTGCAGAAGGGTTTAAGGATTTTGCGCGAGGAAATCGACGAACAGTTTCTGGCGGATGGCGGGCACTTCGAGCGAAGCCCTATGTACCATTCGATTAGCGTCATGGATTACGTAGATGTCTTAAATCTGATGATGTCTTCCAGACAAGCCATGGTCTTTCCCGAAATGGATCATGTGAGGGAGAAGACGGTGCAGGCTCTAAAATTTTTACATGACATTTGTCTCCCTGATGGAGACATCCCATTGTATAACGATTCCGCATTCAAGATTGCCTTGTCTCCGTCACGAATTTTTGAGTACGCCAGGGAGGTCATGGGGTACCATGTGCCGGCACCTACAGCAGGTCTTTTCTCTTGTGCCAAATCTGACAGCGGATATTTTGTCATACGCAAAGGAGGAGATATGATGGTCATCGATTGCGGGTCAATCGGGCCTGACTATAATCCTGCCCACGCTCATTGCGATACATTGAGTTATGAATTGTCCCTCAACGGTCGCCGCATTATTGTGGACAGCGGCGTGTTTGACTATGAGCCCAGCCCCCAACGCGCCTATGCCCGCAGTACGAAGGCACATAATACTGTGGTTGTGGACGGGCAGGAGCAATCCGAAGTTTGGGGAGTGTTTCGCGTGGCCCGGCGGGCCAATCCGTTGTTTGCGCATTTAACACATTCGGGCGATGGGCACGTGAAATTTAAAGGTGCCCATAATGGATACGCCCGGCTTCCCGGGAAGGTGATTCACCAACGGTCAATTGAGTTCGATGGTTCCTCGTCCTGGAAGGTTACTGATGAAGTTCAAGGGGGAGGGACACACCAAATAGACAGCTATGTTCATTTACATTCTGAGTGCCAGGCCACTCAGATTGGTCAGACAGTCAGAATATCTGACAAGGACGGCATTGCACTCCTTTGCATTGAGAACCTTGGGTCAGGCGATATGAAGGTCGAACAGGGATGGTTCTTCCCTGAATTTGGTGTGGCGTGCAACCAGAGTGTAATTGTCTTGACCCGTACCGGGCCATTGCCCCTGTCACTTACCTACCGAATCACCAAGACCTCCGCATCTGTCTAAGGCCACCCCGTGCAGATTCTGTTTTTGTCACATTATTTCCCGCCAGAGGTCAATGCTCCAGCCTCACGCACTTTTGAGCACTGCCGGCAGTGGGTGAATGATGGTCATTCGGTTACGGTCGTGACCTGCGCACCCAACCATCCACGCGGCATTGTCTATGAGGGGTATCGCAACAAACTCTTTCACCGTGAAAACCGGAATGGCATTCAGGTGATTCGGCTATGGACCTATGTGACGGCCAACGAAGGGTTTCTGAAACGGACGCTCAACTATCTGTCCTATATGGTTGCGTCTGTGCTTGTCGCCCCGTTTCTCTCACGGTGTGATGTGGTCCTTAGCACTTCTCCGCAATTTTTCAATGGGCTCGCAGGCTATCTGGTCAGCCGCCTCAAGCGTGCCCCCTGGATCCTTGAGATTCGTGACCTCTGGCCTGAGTCTATCGTGGCGGTCGGAGCGATCACCAATCGACCAGTGATTCGGTTTTTAGAAGCTCTGGAGTTGTTTGCCTATCGCCATGCTCACCACATCGTGGCCGTCACTGATGCCTTTAGGTCGCATATATGCATGAAAGGTATCCTCCCTGAAAAGGTGACGGTCATTAAAAACGGGGTGGATTTCACCTTGTATAAGACCAGCGCAGCCCGCACTCGCTTGGCACATGAATTAGGACTTGAGGGAAAGTTCGTAGCCTCGTATTTTGGGACCCATGGAATGGCCCACCACCTTGAAACGATCCTGGAGGCTGCCAAAGACCTGAGCGAGTGGAAGGATATTGTGTTTCTTCTTGTCGGCGACGGCGCCGACCGGCGTCGGCTTGTGGCCATGCGGGATGGGATGAAATTGTCCAATGTCGTGATGCTCGATCAGCAGCCGAAGGATAAGATGCCGGAAATCTGGTCTCTTTCGCATGTTAGTCTTGTCCTGCTCAAAAAATCCCCCATTTTTAAAACGGTAATTCCTTCTAAGATTTTCGAGAGTATGGCCATGGAGCGGCCGGTCATTCTTGGCGTGGAAGGGGAGAGCGCTGAACTTGTCATCTCAGCGGGAGGGGGGATCTGCATTGAACCGGAAAGTTCATCAGAATTAGCCAGCCAAGTATTGAAACTGTCTCGCGATCCGGCTATGTGCCACGTGCTCGGGGCGAGTGGCAGACGCTATGTGCTGGAGCATTTCGACCGCCGGGTCTTGGCGCGGCGATTTGCTGATCTCATGGAACGTGTCTGTCGATAAACTTCGTGTGTCCTATGAATGGGGCGGCGGAATGTTTTCCATCCCTCATGGAAGAAATACTAGGATCGAAAAGTCGTAGGCAGGCATTGCGAGATGGAGCGGCGAAGGGTACGGGCAAATTTTCGTGTCAACGCAAAATAATCCCAGCGGTTCAAAGCAATCACGGTGCTCTGTGCAAGAAGCGCTTGGTTTTCCACCACACGTTCTTTAAGGTGGATGTGTTGCGTGGTCTTTAGAGACATGTCCTTGCTCCACCTTTCGAATACTCGAAGTGCTTCTAACAAGTCAAATGTAATCAGATGAACGTGCCCATTCGAATTGGTCATTCGAAAGGGGGCTAACAGAGTCAACCCTACTCCTTCATTTGACATGTCCGACAGAATTTCCATGCGGTCATCTATCACGGCAATGTCTTCCGGGCCATACCCGAGCTCATCTTTGATGCGCGGTAAAATCAAACTCTTTCTTAATCCTTTTAGTAAGGTCTGTGTGGTTTGTTTGTATTTAATTGCGCAATCCCAAAGTTCCTGTGCGGCATAGAACCGAACATTTTTTGTTGCATCGATCTTCAGCAATTTCAGTATTTGTTCCGCTTCGGTTTTGTGTCGATGGGTTAGTATCGCAATTGTCGCACCGCTATTAATTAGACATTCGCCGGTATCCATGCCATGAAGTGGAGAAAGCGCAGCGTCGTTTCGGCCGTTCGTTCCAATGCTTGTGACGAGAACGCCATCAAGATCAACCAATAATAACTTCTTGTTCGGTCTTAGCAACACATGCCTCATGCATGAGGTTGGACGAGCCAGCTTTCATAGTCCTGCCGGTATGGGCTATTTCTCGACCAAGGGAAATGTTGGACTCTCCGTCCGATAAATACGTCTGGTCGTATTTCTTCCTTATGCGTGATATCGGGGTGATTCGACCAGGCGAGAACTGCAGTTTTGATCGAACTTGCTCCAGCCGTGCTGAGTATGTCCTTTGCTGAGATGAGGGTTTGACCTGTTTCGATAGCATCGTCAATAAGTAAAATGTTCTTTTTGTAAACGTTTGGAGTCAGTTGAGGTGAAAACGGGGCTAAGGATGAATATCGATTCATGGCATATTTAAGCGGAAAATTGAGGATGGGAACTTGATACCATGCCGACGTGAAGGTCACTAACCCTGGAATCATTGAAAACTTCTCTTTGATCAGGCTTCCTTTTCTTTGAATTCGTATCGTTTCCATGGGGATGTCAAGGGTTAATGCGATCACCTTCGCCATTAAAAATCCGCCACAGGCAATTCCGATGATCAGCTCGGGTCGGTCCGGAAATGTTGAAACCCGACGTGCAACCGTCCGGCTGAGGGCAATAGCCTCATTCAACGTCATAAATAATTTTTCCTGCGTACGAGCGAATTTTTCTGAAATTTCTGAGTCGTTCACGATGATATCGATTTTGGTAGGTTTTAATCGATAGGGGAGTCATTTTCAGATCTGTGGAGTCGAAAGATAGTGTGTTTTAATATCTCCTGTCCAATTTTTAATAGGTTGGACAAGTTTCGGTTATCTGGCACCTCCTTTTTACGTAAAAAGTACTACGTGTTAGTAACCATTTTAGCCATCATGAATTGATTAGGGGGTGACTGCCATAGATCAAAGGGTGTTTCGCCCCCCATTGGCGATGGCTGAAAGTCGGTCGCCGAGTGGCCGCATCGATGGGGGTCGTCTCCGACGCCCGTATAATCCGCACGATCTGTTCTTTAAGGAATCGCTTCTTCTCCATGTCGGTCCTCCTCAGGTTGCGGAAAACCGAACCTCGCGCTGGTTCACATTTCTGGGGCATTCCAGTTTTCTTGACATAAACCTCTATCCACTTTATTATTTTGCTATCTGTTCCGTTTTCAATGTTGCGTTTCTTTTCTTTGTCCTGTGGTTTTAGTTTCATACTTCTATTATTCAGTCAATAGTTTCGGTTTTCAACTCCCCCCATCACTCGTAAAAATATTGGTTCTAGTGTCTCTGCTTTTTTAAGCTACGCTGCACAGCATTTTAAAGTATATGTGTGGTGAGCTCTAATTTTTAAGGAACAAGCCTATATGATACGGGATTGGAGAATAATTTTATTTCTGAATTTCGTTTTGTTTCTGTGGCTGCCCGTGCACGCAGCACTAGCGATGGTCGTAACGGACCTAAGCGGAGTGCTTAATAATAATGTGAATGAATTTGCTTCAGGAGATCAGGTGACCACCTTTGCCTTACACCTTTCGTCTTCATCTGACAATGATTTTGGATTTGAGAGGGAATTGCCTGGGTCACTTACTTTCAATTCCATTGTTTCAAGTAAAAATGTCCCTGATCCCGGTAATTTTGGTGTAAGTGCGGGAATTTGGTCGTTTAGTGATGATGTGGTGAACATTGGGTTAAAGCAGAATCTCAGTGCTGGAAGTATTTTTTTAATATCAGAAGGTCTTGGTACGCTGGAATTTCTTCAACAGGTTTCTGGAATTGATGTGAATTTCCCAGGGATCACGCCATATTTCAATACATTACAAATTGCAAGGAATATCCCATTCTTAGATTTTGGTCAGCCCGTTCTCCATTCAGGTAGCCACTTGGATGGTCTTGCTGTGGCTCCTGTTCACATCCCCCCGGTAGCTTTGTTGGTTGGCTCCGGGATCATCGGGCTGATTGTGATCGCACGGAGAAGCCTGTTTGTCCGATAATGTCTCAGCTTGGTAGTTTTTAAGGTATCCCTTAGGAAATCCCTTGTTCTCAACTGACAGGGGTATTGTGTTATCCGCATTTTTTCTTGCTAATTCCACGCGGGATTGCCTGCCCAGCATTTATCAGTTGCCTTTTTCATTCTATTGGCCGGTTGGGTCATGTGCCGGAGGGGGCCTGATTGTTTTTAGCTCCACACGTCTCGAGTTAACCACACTTATGAAACAGCCACCCTCAAAGTTTTTCATGGCCTCTTGTTGATCCATGAATGAATCCAGTAAGGGTATGCCAATTTCTCTGACCAAATGGGGCAATCTTTTTCTGTCTGTCATCATTCTGTGTGGATGTGGAAGTGCGGAAGAGCGGAAAGCTTCTTTCGTGACCAAGGCTAAGAAGTTCATTCAAGAGGAAAATTTTCCAAAAGCCAGGGGGGCTTTGCGAAATGCCCTCAAGATTGATCCCAAGGACCCTCAGGTGTATTTCCTGTCTGGGCAAGTTTCGGAGAAAGAGGCCAATTGGCCAAAAGCCTTTCGTCAGTATGCGAGGGGCGTCGAATTAGATCCCACTCACCAGGCGGCTGTGGGACGATTGGCGCGATTTTATTTAGCCGCGAAAGACATCAAGGCATTGCAGGGCTTATCCGATTCCATATTGGCCCGTGATCCTCATGATGTCTTTGGACATACTCTTCAAGTCTGTGTGTGGTTTCTCCGCGGAGAGCACTCCAGGGCCCTTACAAAAGCGGATTCTCTTCTTGAGCAACTTCCCACTGATTCCAACATTCTGTTGATGCTCGCCGCTATTTTTTCTGCTAATCGTGAATTGGACAAGGCTCAATCGGTTCTCCAGTTGGGGTTGAATGTCCACCCCGATCATGTCGATCTCCTGAATTATCTGGCGACAATCTCGATCGGGATGAAGGCTTTTGACAAGGCGGAAGCTATCTATCTCCAATTGCTTGCCAAAGAACCGCGTGGGTATGCACATCGCGATAAGCTGGCTGGGCTTTATCGGCACCTGGGGAAGCCCGACAAAGTCTTGGCCATTTTGCGTGAAGGGGTGGCGCTGGATCCGAACGATGAGCGGCGTTGGAAGAGTTTGGTTATGTTTGCTGATAGTTCACAGCGGGAAGCTTTGCTGGAAGAGTCGCTTCAAGTCTTACCTCACTCGTTCACCCTCCGGTTTCTTTTAGGAGCGCATTTTGAGCATATTCAAGAATTTCAAAAGGCCCGTAAGATGTACGAAGCGATTGTTCTTGAAGCGGAGACGAGTGAGCAGGGCATAAAGGCGGAAGTTGAACTGGCTAAGATTGATGTTGTTGAGGAGAACCCAAAAGCAGCCCAGATCCGCTTGGCAAGCGTGTTGGAAGAAAACCCCGGTCAATTTGATGCGTTGCTTCTGAAAGGGGAATTAAGCGTAGCGCAAAATGAGGGCAGCCCGGCCGTCGGAACATTTCGAATTGTCTTAAGAGATGAGCCTAATAGTAGGGATATTCAGAGGGTAATGGGCCAGGCGCATATGTTGGCCCAAGAGTTTGAGATGAATCAGGGAAACTTGGAAAAAACTGTGTCGCTCAATTCCCGACAGCTTGACGTCTTTTCAGCGTTGGCCCGCCTCTCTGGTCGACAGGGCCATTTAGAAAAGGCTCAACAATATCTGGAATCCATTCTTCAAGTGGTTCCCACTCATTCTGAAGCCGCATGGTCGCTTTTCCAGATAAAATTGGCTCAACGTCAATGGGCAGAGGGAGATGGTATGATTGCCCGTTTCGAGGAATCCGTCTGGTCTGGCTATCAGGTGGACCTAGCAAAAGGAATTCTCGCTTCGGGACTTCAACAATGGGACCTCGCCGTGCAAGCTTTTAGTCGGGCTCAACAAACCAACCTTCATGCGATGCCTCCTTTGGCAGCGTTAATCCATGCGTATCTTGAGCAACGACAGCCAGAGCGCGCACGGGATTATCTACAGAAGCTAGTGGGAAGCCATTCTGACCATCCATTTGCATGGGGGCTATTAGGTGCCGTGTTCGTTCAATTGCATGATAGGCCGTCTGCCCTCTCTGCCTATCGGAAGCAAATGGAGGGAAATCCCATGTGGGTTGAGCCCTGGAAAGATTGGGCCATGGTAAGTTGGTCTCTGGGCAGAAAAATAGAAGCGATTGATATGTTGAATGAAGCGTTAACCATTCATGTCCAATCTCCCATTCTGTTGAAGGCGTTAGCCTCCTTCTATCAAGCCAATGGTCAAATTGACCTGGCGATTCGGCAATACGAATTGGTGTTGAATCATTCCCCCAATGATGTCCTGGCAGCAAATAATTTAGCCTTCTTATTGGCAGAAGAAAAGGGGGATGTCCGAAGTTTGGCATATGCGGTTGATCTGACCCGGAACTTTGAAGCCAGAACGCAGAACCCGTTTCTGCTTGATACATTGGCCTGGGTGTATTTCAAAATTGGGCTCAATGAGGAGGCGACCAGGGTGTTAACAAAAGCATTAAGTAAGGCACCCGATCATGGATTACTTAACTATCATTTGGGAATGGTGGCACTCAAAGCTGGTGATCGAATTATGGCTAAACAGTATCTTGAAAAAGCGATGAATCGGTCATCGGAATTGGAGCATACGGAAACTGTCCGTCAGGTGTTGGCGGACATAAACTCATAAGTTAGTTGAACTTCTTAAAAGTAAGGCCCCTTGTGTTTTTTTTTGAGAGATACCGAAACGATGATGGTGTCAAGCCTGCAGAATGTTGTCCTCGCCTGGGCTTACGCTGGATTTAGCTTCTATATCTAATACTGGTGAGGACAGGGATTCCCTGCTCAAGTGAAGCCTGTTCTGGCCTTGTGTACCCCCCTTTGAAAAATTCTGCTACGAAGGCCCAGGCCGTTCCACTCAGCATCCCCAACAAAATTCCAAAACACAATATAAAAGACTTATTGGGTTTGATGGGTTGGATGGGAATAGAAGCCGTCTGAATGACGCTTACATTGGCCATCTGTCTGTTGTCCATTTCTGTGGAAACATGGGCCATTTCAAATTTTTCAACATACATCCGCAAATTTTCTTGATCTTTGTGAACCTCACGTTGAAGGGCATCAAACTGTTTCTCCAATGCATTCAAGTGGACAATTTGAGTGTCGACCTCTTTTATTTGTCCCAAGATAACTTCTTGCTTGGTATTGAGAGAGCTTACTTCAGATTCGGTTTTAAGAAGAGCAAGCTGAAGATCCTGATAGACAGGGTTTCTTCCCCGGGTGACTTGATCTTTTAGCTGATCTTCTTGGTCTTGGATCGAAGCCTGAATAAGTGCTATTTCTTCACGAATGTCAGTAATTATTCGACTGCTCTCCTGATATTTTCCCAGGAGTTGCTGCTCCTTTCGCTTGAGAGCCAAGTACTCATTTCGTGTTTCTGCGATTCGTTGATGAAGCTGTTCGTTGACAGTCATGATGGGAATGTATTCGGCAATATCTTTTAATTGGTCCCTTATAGAAAAAATCTTTGAGCCTAATCCCCTTACTTCATCTTCATTAGATTTCAATCTGCTGTCTAAATTTTGTCGTTGTTCAAGTAACAGAGTCCTCTGGTCTAATAGGGAGGAAATTCTATTCTCTCTCTTAAAATCTTGTAAAATGGTTTCTGACTGTTCCAACTTTTCACGAAATGTTTCAACTTGATCTTCCAAGAAAGAGGCCTGAGGATTGCTGAAAATAGCAAGGTGTTTTTCTTTCCAGAATTCACCAAGTAAGTTTACCGCTCTGGCAGCTATCTCTGGAATGGCGTGTTCAAAATTCACGAGTATGACATTCGATTTCCCGGACCTGGTTACAGAGAGATTTCCTGAGAAATTTATTAATGCAGCTTCAAGAGGCGAAATGGTTAATTCATCCTTTTCAAGGATTTCTGGATATAAGTTTTTCACCTCAATTGCCTCCACAACCTTTTGGCTGAGATCTCGGCTTGTCAATATGGTAATTTCGGGATCAATAAGCGTCTCAAGATCAAACACCATTTTGGGGTTTTGATCTCCTACCTCTGCGCTGTACATATGCTCCCTGCCGACTTTCACCATAAGACTTGACTCTGCTCGATAAATCGGCGTCATCTTCATCGCAATAATCAAAGAAATAATCGTAAAAAATACGAAGATGGCGATGATCTCACGTCGATGCTTGAAAAGGATTGTGAGGATATCTCGAATACTGAAATAATCAATCTCGTGGTTATGGCGTGAGGATTGGGAGGGATTTGTACTCATAATTAATGTATCGGTATTGGAAGGGGGGGGACCCTCGTTTTATCTGTAGTCTCGATCCAAGTTCTTCCCCTAAATTATGGGATTATAATTTCGAATAGATCCAGTTTGGGATGTAATAACGCTGTTTATTGAAGACCATGCCAAGAAGATTTCCACCACTGTGTGTAATCCGATCTCTGAGATTTGATATGACTTGTGACCGGGTTTTTTCTGCCTCTACCACCATTACTACCCCATCAGCGGCTGCACACAACTCCAAGCCCTCATCAGAAATATCGATCGGTGCGGTATCGATGATAATCATGTCAAACTGTTTTCGTATATGGGTCCATAAATCTTGCTTGCCTGTTGTGACTTCATGATGAACGGTTTCTGAGCCATCTCCGGACAGCAAGGCGAGGAATAAACGGGAATGGAGAACAGGCGTGATGGCCTGATCTAAATCTCCCCCATTACGCATAATATATTGCAAAGATGTTTTGGGAGGAACTCCAAAGAATTGATGTTGGGTTATTTTTTGAGAATCTCCATCCACCAGCAACACGGACTTTCCCTGTGTTTCAACCAGGACTCTTCCGAACTCCTGAACAATGGTGGAGACCCCTTCCTGGTTCCTGCTACTGATAAATTGAATAATGTTGTGGTGAGAATCAGGAAGAAGGCCGGCAAGGCGTTGTTCCAGTTGCACCATCTCTCGCCTCATTTTGAGAGGAGGTAAATTGGAAACGACGACCGGTTGCGAACGTGGGCGTTCTTCTATCGGATGGATCTTGATGACTTCAAGTTGATTTTCGTAGGCCTGTTGCAAGGCCTCGTATACTTTACTCATTTGGGGATTCTCATAAAGAAATATTCAAGGTTTTGGTACTTTGGCAAAATTAATTCACGGTCTATTCAGATGGATTGGCTTGAGATGCCGGGTTTGTCTGCGTTTTCACATCTTTACGAATTTTAGGAAAGGCAATGTCCTGCCCCGGGAAAATTTTCTTGGGATTCCGAATTTTTGGGTTGTACTCCAGGACACGTTGAACATAGCTCGGATGAGACGATCCATATATTACTTTGACCAATTTTTCTAAGGTATCCCCCTCTTGTACGGTGGCCACCGCATAGGGGGAATCGCGTTTGGCCTCAACCTTGTTTTCAATCGGTTTGGTTTGCGTGGAAGAGCGGGCAAAGATTTTTTTCGAAGAGGGTAATTCCTTATTCTTAACCGACACCAAATGCTCGTCAGCCTGAGCCACTTTTTTTTGGCCCTCAACGCTTTGTAAAGGCGGAAATATAATCTTTTGCCCCGGATACATTCTTCGCACGCTTGCAATATGCCGATTATGTTCAAGAACGAATTGAACGGTAGATGGACTAGCCGACCCATACACATCATGCAATAATTTTGCCATTGTGTCACCTTTTTCCACGATCCTGGTAACAGGTGAAGATGAGGCAACCACTTCTGGCTTACTTGGACTTTCCTGCAATGCTAAACGTGTTGGAGGGACAGGGACAGAGGGAGAATCATCTTGGCTAGGTGGTCTCATTCGTTCTTCAGCGGTTCCTGTGGGTTGTCCTGCATGCTCGCTGAGGTTTTCAGGACTCATTCGAACCAGATTGTCCTCACTGACATTCTCAGATGTTGTCTTTGTTTCATCCTGCAGTACCGGATCTTCTAACATACTATTTGCTTCAGCGGTCGCTATCCCTTCTTCCTGAATGAAGAGCTCAGGCAGTTCTTGTTGGGCCGACTGTATAGATGGTGTTTTCGTTTCATCCTGACCAAGCCTCGCTTCAGTTTCCGGACTGTCTGCTTCAGCCTTCGCTAGAAGGTCTTCCTGCGAGGGGAGATCGAAATGTTCTTGTTGAAGGGGAAGGATTCCAGGCGATACTGTTTCTGAGGTTGAGGGTACATCTCGCTCATCTGAAACTGGAGGTGCCTCAAGCTGGAAGTTATCCGGCGGCATACCGGCAAGCAGGGGGTCTTGCTGGTTGTCAGGGTCGATAGGTCTTTCGACATAGGGTAGAGTCGTGGTTGATTCGGAATTCGAGCCGGCCCGGTTCTTTAAATTCGCAAAGACTTCAGATACTGATTGCGTTAGGAACGCCTGTGCTCTTTCGGTCAGGGTCGGACCAGTTTGAGGAGGGGGTGGAATATATTCCCCTACACTGCCAAGGTCTTGATCCGGCACAAGGTTTTGTTTCGGATTCTCCTTATCTGTAACCGGTAGTCCAATCTTATTTATTGAAGGGATATCCGGAAATTTTGATTCAGTCAGAGGCAGGAGCGCGACCAGTCCAAGGACAAGGATGAGAGCCAAGCCAATCAGCGGGACTAATTTCCAGAGTGAGTGGGCGGGTCGGCCGGTCAGATCACCGATCACCTCTTTGGCAATTTTTGCTGTCACCAAGGCTGTGTTGTACCCAAAGGCGGTGACCAGGGCATTATCACAGAGAATATTCAGGCGCCGGGGAATCCCCTTGGCTTCCTGCACAATGAGGGCTAAGGCTGAGTTTGTAAAGATTTTTTTCCCTTCTCCGCCGGCCTTGTCCAACCGATGCCGGATATATTCAAAACTTTCCGGCTTGGAGAGGGGTTGGAGGATGGCTCGCACGGCGATACGTTGCCTTAACTGCCGGAGTTCATATTGATCCAGAAGGCCATCTAATTCCGGTTGACCCAACAGCACGATTTGAATGAGTTTGTCTTTGGGGGTTTCCAGATTTGACAACATCCGCAGATGTTCTAAGGTGTCCACCGGCATATTTTGCGCTTCGTCAATCAAGAGCACCACGATCCGGCCTTCTCGATATTTTTCTATGAGGACGAAATGCAGTTGTTCCAACACTTCGGCATCGTCCCCCTCAATAGGGGAGTGTCCCAGTTCACGCAGCAGGGTCTTGAGTAAGTTGGTAAATGACAGGTTAGGATTGAGGAGATATACCGTTTCCTGATTGGCCTGATGATGTTGATTCAGAAACGATCGGAGAATCGTCGTTTTTCCCAGACCAACTTGGCCGGTGACGGCGATAAACCCTTTTTTTTCCTTGATTCCATAGATCAGCGAACCCAACGCCTGTTTGTGGCCGGGACTGAGATATAGAAAATCCGGATCCGGGGTGGTATTAAATGGTTTGGTCCGTAACCCGAAAAAATTAAAATACATCGCGTATTCCTACTTATACGTTTCTGATCATCGCTCGCTTAAAAATGGAAACCTAAATTTCTGCAACTTTCCTGTCTTTCGGTTACCTAACCTCGGCTTCATATTTAGTGAACAAGGCCACACAGGTGACAGTTACGAAAATTTAGGAAAGGGAGCAACAACTTTTTTTGTTGCTTTCGTTCGAAATGCCCTTAATTTAGGGGAACATCGTCAATTGATGTAGAGGCGTTTGATTCTCTCAGTCCACAATCAAACCGATGTCCACATGGCTTTCCAAAATGAGTTAGGACACTGCAATTGGGGGAAAGAACGAAGATTCGAGCTTCGCAAACTTCTTCGCATGCACCGCACTTAAGGATGAAATAATTTTGAGAGGTTTAGTCTATCCAGATACGCCATTTTGGGTAAAAAAGGTATGATCACGAGGATAAAAAAACATTAATAATATGTACTGTATGAATAATTAACGATTATAACGAAAAATATCAATATATAGCTAGTGATTTCCTATAAGGAGACAACTCTAATCTTAATAACCAAGTCACCTTCTCTCAAGGGAAGAATCGGTCCCCCCAAGGACTTTAGGGTGGCAGGCCATGGTGCTCGTTCCTGAGAAAATCATGGCGACCAAGGCGCATGGTTTTCCCATCTCTCCATCGCTGGCTTGCGACGAGTGTTCATTCCTTCCCCTTTATTTTTATAGATGGTTATCTATATGGTAGCGTTCATTTGACCGATTCCAGGCTCCTGGATACCACTACCCAAATGTATATATAGATGTATTCTGGTAGCTCTGTCCCATTGTTGCTTTGAGGATGATGATTCAAGGGTTTTTGATAGTTTTTCTTTCATAGGAAAACTGAAACAATGAAACTACATTGTTATGGAGGGTGTTCTTTGATCCTGGTTCAGGACAAAGGTGTGGTGTGCCTACATGCTAATGCTCGAAACTAAGAAGCTTCAAAACGATGATTGACTGACCTAAATATTAAGACCTGGGGTCCATAGGGATTCGACTGAATAGTATTTTTAACCGAAATTGGACCAGGATGGGAAATTCAAAAATACCTCCCGAAGAGGCTAAATGGGCAGCGGAAGTCAGGTCTACCGATCCGACTATGGGTCAGATTGGACCTGAGCCCCAGCAAAACGGCGGGGGTGATTTTGAAGAACGATTACTTTGTGAAGTCCTGGATCAAACGAGAGACGCCCTGATCGTTTGTGATAGATCAGGAACCATCATTCGTACCAGCTCCGCCGTCAAACATTACTACGCTCCAAGTCTGTGCTTGAACAGGCCTTTTGATGAAATTTTTCAACTTTCTTATTCCACCGGGAGACAGCAGGCTTCAGACCTCTCTGTTACAAATCTCAGTGGAAAATTCTTGACGCAGGTTTTAAACGGAGAGACCCTTTGCGGTAAAAAGGTATTCCTCGAAAAACAGGATGGAACGTTTGCCCAGGTCATGTTCGATGCCCGCCCCATACGAATCGAAACCCTGGGGATTCTTGGCGCGATCGTGACATTGAAGGATAGCGATGTTCAGAATCGTGCCGAACGCATATTGCAAAGTCACAATGAGGTGCTGGAGCAAATTATCAATGGTAATTCTCTGCAGGAGATTCTGGACAATCTCTGCCTGGAAATTGAGCGGCATTGTGGTTCAGATACGCTGGCATCCATACTTCTGCTAAATGAGGAAGGCTGTAATTTGCACCATGGTGCAGGTCCCTCCCTCCCTGAAGCGTATCGGCAAGGGATTGATGGTGTGGCTATAGGTCCGGAAGTCGGAGCCTGTGGTGCCGCCGCCTACCTGAAGGAACCGGTCATCATCCCCGACATCACCACACATCCGAATTGGGTCCCATTTAAGGATTTGGCGGAGCGCCATGGATTACGGGCATGCTGGTCAATGCCCATAATGGCCAGCGATGGTCGTGTGCTTGGCACTTTCGCCCTGTATTATACGGTTCTCCGTTCACCGACGGGTGAGGAAAAAGAATATGTGGAATTTCTTGCGCATTCGGCTTCCATTGCCATTGAAAAAGTTGAAGGTCAGGAACGGCTTCGACAACAGACACATGCCTTGGAGGTGGTGAACCGCATTGGCAGTATATTGGCCGCGGAGTTGAATTTAGAAAAACTGCTCCAGTCTGTCACGGATGAGTGCCGTGAATTAACGGGAGGGGAATTCGCGGCGTTTTTCTACAATGTGATAAATGAAAAAGGAGAATCGTTTGTCCTGTATACGATTTCCGGGGTTCCTCGCGAAGCCTTTGAACAATTCCCGATGCCCAGAAATACACCGATTTTCGCGCCGACTTTTTCCGGGGAGGCCGTCGTCCGAATTGCTGATGTGAAGGACGATCCTCGTTATGGACAGATGGCTCCCTATCACGGCATGCCTCCGGGTCATCTTCCCGTCAGAAGCTATCTTGCGGTGCCGGTGGTTTCCCGGTCGGGGGAAGTTCTTGGGGGATTATTTTTCGGCCATTCACAGCCCAATGTGTTTACCAAAATGGCCGAAACCATGGTGGTTGGGATTGCCTCGCAAGCTGCCATTTCCATTGATAATGCGCGCTTATACCAATCCGCTCAGAAAGAAATCGAACAGCGAAAACGCAGCACGGAAAATTTGAAACGACTCGCCTCAATTGTTGAATCATCTCAGGATGCCATTTATAGCATCAATACGGACGGAATAATTAGCAGTTGGAACAAGGGAGCGGAGCGCATGTACGGGTACATGGCCTCCGAAATGCTTGGTCAGTCTCTATCCCGTCTCCTCCTTCCTGAGGCTAAACAGGAAGCCTCTTGGCTATTGGATATCCTGAGATCCAAAAATGGGGAATCTAAACGGGTATTCCTTAGAATGAAAAAGGATGGTTCGGTCTTTTCTGTTTCATTAACCATTTCTCCTATTGTTGACGTGGATGGAGTGCTGATCGGACATTCTCTCATTGACAGAGATATTTCCGAACAACAACGAATTGGTGCCGCGCTGGAGGCTAGTGAAGGCCGTCTCCAGGCTATCTGGGAGAATTCGCCAACGGTGAAGTTTGTAAAAGATCTCGATGGGAAGTATCAATTGGTGAATAAACGGTTTGAAACGATTTTTCATTTATCCAGGGAAGCCATTATTGGAAAAACAGATCAGGATCTGCTGAATCCCCATTTAGCCAGCCAGATTATTGCCAACGATCAGAAAGTTCTTCAATCCGGAACACCGCAAGAATTTGAAGAGCAGGTGCAACTTCCTGATGGAATTCAGACGTACCTTTCGGTGAAGTTTCCTTTATTCGACGCAGCAGGAACGCCCTATGCCATTTGTGGAATAGCCACCGATATTACGGCGAGAAAACAGGCAGAACGAGCCCTGCAAGAATTAAACGATTCCTTGGAGCAACGGGTGTCTGATCGGACTCGTGATCTGTTGGTCTATCAGGAGAATCTGCGAGCCATGACGTCCGAGTTGGTGGTAACGGAACAACGGGAACGGCGACGCTTGTCCACCGAACTGCATGATTATCTGGCGCAATTGCTTGTGGTCTGTCGGATGAAACTGGCTCAGGCCATCAATGAATGGAGCATGACTGCCTTAAAGACCAATTTGGAAGAAATCGATCAAATCCTTTCAGACTCGCTTTCCTACACCCGTACCCTGATTGCCGAGCTGAGTCCCAGCATTCTCTACGAACTCGGGCTCGTTCCCGCTCTGAAATGGTTGGGTCAGCAGATGGAGCGCCATGATCTGCGTGTACAGGTACAGCATGGAGACCAAGCCATAGAGCTTTCAGAGGATCAGGCTATTTTTGTGTTTCAGGCCGTTCGCGAATTGCTCTTTAATATCATCAAGCACTCTGGTGTGAGCGAGGCTATTGTTTCCCTCAAGAGGACCGCATCCCAGGAACTTCACGTAAAGGTTCAGGATGCTGGAAAGGGGTTTCACCCATCGCCGATTTCAACAGATTATTCCAAGCCTGGAAGATTTGGGCTGTTTAGTATTAGAGAACGAACGGAAGCCCTGGGCGGCCGTTTTTACATCGAATCCGCACCAGGGAAGGGAACTCAGGCGACCCTCGTGGTTCCGCTTCAGCCGGTCTCGCCAACGGTTGTGTCGAACTCAGATTCCAAAGACATTCAAAAACCGCTCGATCCAATCGCGCAAGGGGGATCAAGGAAAAAAGCTGTACGAATTCTCCTGGTGGATGATCATGCCATGATTCGTGAAGGAATCCGAACCCTGTTGGAACACCATGAAGATTTTGTCATCGTGGGAGAAGCAAAAAATGGAGAAGAAGCTATAGAGAAAACCCAACTGGTTCTTCCCGATATTGTGGTTATGGATGTCAACATGCCAAAGATCAATGGCATCGAGGCGACGAAGTGGCTTACCCAAGAACATCCTTCAATCAGGGTCATCGGATTGTCGGTTCATGAGGACAAGCAGATCGAAAAAATGCTGCTCGAAGCCGGCGCCGCCATGTACGTGACCAAAGGGAGCGTCGCCAGCCAACTGGTCGAGGCCATCCGACAAGTCGTGAATCAAATTGCCTAATTCTATGCGCGTATCCTGTTTTTCCAACATCAACCGAATTGGACGATCGCTCCCTGGAGTCTTAGGATGGTCACTGTGTGTGATCCTGCTTGGACAGTCCTGGTGTTATGGGCAGGACAATGGAGGCGAACCGACTCCCTCCCGTCCGTGGATCATGGGGCAGGCCGGCTCGTTTTCGGGACCGATTGCGACGGATCGGCCGACATTCAGCCTGAGTCCTGCCACCATCCCAAAGGGACGCATTCAAATCGAAACCGGATATACCTTTTCTTTTGAAAAGGCATCTCCCGATGTCAGAACCCACAACTTCCCTGAGACCCTTGTTCGCATTGGATTGACCGAGATTGTGGAGTTTCGCGTGGAATGGCCAACCCTGACTTACATTGACAATGGCCAGGATGTGAATGGGTTCAATGACCTTGCCCTGGGATTTAAAGTTCAGGCCCTTCAGCAACAGGGGTTTAGACCACGGTTGAGTTTCGTCGGCCGACTGTCGATTCCCACGGGTGATAAGGATTTTTCCTCGGATCGGGTGGACCCGCTATTCCGGACGATTTTGACGTATGTGTTGAATGAAAGGGTGGGGTTATTCGGGACGGTGAATATCGGCAGTCCTACTTCTCAGGGCACGCGGTTTGTGCAGGTTTCTTCGTCCCTGGGACTTAGCGCAGCCATTCGGGATCGACTAACCGGGTTTGTGGAATATTTCGGATTGTATCCCAGAGATGTGGCGAGTGGGAGCGCAAATTTTCTTCAAACGGGAGTGCTCTATCATCTGACAGACAATCTTCAACTGGATGTGCGCGTCGGAGGGGGCCTGACTCATGGAAGCGATGATTTTTTGACGGGGGCGGGAATCTCGTGGAGATTTTAGCCTTATTGGAAAAGAAGGCGGAGGACGTCGTTCCTTCACCTGACATTATGGTTGAGCTCGGGAACGAAGGAGACCTCTATTCCCTTCTGAAGAGAAGGTGTAAAATTTTTGCGGTCTCAAGGACGAGTCGATCCTGGTTGTGTTTAAAGGCATCCACCAGCTCCAGGCGGGAGTGGGCCTCTGAATAATCCGGGCGCAAGCCAATGGCCTGGTGAAGAGCCTTGATGGCATCCGTGGGTTGACCTTGTGCCATGTAGGTCAGACCTAAATCGGAGAAGGCCTCTGCATCGTAGGGATTCAATCTTGTAGCTGTGCTGAATGCCTGCTGAGCCTCGTAAAATTTTTGTTGTGCCAATCGTGACCGACCCAGCCAGAATTCAGTCTGACCATTCCCGCTCCCTAATTGTGCGGCTCTATCAAGCGCTACTTCGGCCTGTTTCCATTCGTGTTGATCAAGATAAACGGCTCCCAAACCCTGAAACGCACCGGCGAGATCGGGATCAAGTTGAATCGCGGCCCGATATTCCTCGATGGCGCCGTTCGGATCTCCCTGCTGGTTGAGTATTTCCGCCAATTTGAGATGAGTAGCGGGGGAATTGACCTGGAATGCGGGTTCCGCCCGAAGCAATTCACGCCTCCTCCGAAGACCGGCTTCCACGCATTCGTTCGTGACCGGTGCGTGGGCCGTGCAGGTCTCGGACGAAGGTTGATCGGCAGGGACGCCCTGGAGGATTTCCGGATGAATGGAAGGTGGAGGACCGACAAACCCTATCGCTAGAAAAAGCAGGAGGATGGGTTGGCAACAGTTGGACGCCCGAGAAGGTGAACGAGTATCCATGTGCCAAATCACTAGGGGATGAAGGGCAAAAGTTCTTTGACATGAGACGGACGGTATAGAGGGAATGGGGCAGAATTGATCGGAAGATTCGACAAAGTAACCGGGCTTCGGTTTGTTCCGTCCATTCTTCTATGTCCATATCAACTGATATGGTGTCTTCCAAACTCCTAAAGTGACGGATAAAAGTGACTGCCTAACCCTGAAAGGGATTTGAGATGTGTTCACAAATTGATGTGTTTAGGGAAATCACCTACCACCCGTTGCTCTTGGAATCTTGAAGTTTGTCGCCAATCGGTATTATTTCTAAAGGGATTGTGTTAAATTTTGGCGTCATTTTTTACTTTCACAGGAAATTGTAAATTATGCCCAGGAAAAAATCATCAAGTAAACCGGTTCATTCAGAGTTTCCTAAAGCGCCAACCGGCATTCAAGGCTTGGATGACATCACGGCGGGCGGGCTTCCCAGGGGACGAACCACCCTGGTCTGCGGAAGCCCTGGCTGTGGAAAGACACTTCTGGGAATGGAATTTCTTGTTCGTGGCGCTGTCCAAATGGGCGAACCCGGTGTGATGTTGGCATTTGAGGAAACGGCGGAAGAATTGACCCAAAACGTCCGGTCCCTGGGGTTTGATCTGAATGGCTTAATTAAGGATAACAAATTAATTTTGGATACCATTCCCATTGAGGCCACAGAATTTGAAGAGAATGGAGAATACGATCTCGAAGGATTGTTTGTACGGCTGGGTGAGTCCATCGACGCCATCGGTGCCAAACGGATTGTGTTGGACACCATCGAAGTCCTCTTCGGCGGGTTATCCAATCAGGGGATTATCCGGTCGGAGTTGCGGCGTCTATTTCAATGGCTGAAAGAGAGAAATATGACCTCCATCGTCACCGGCGAACGGGGAGAGGGGGCCTTAACCCGTCAAGGGCTCGAGGAATATGTCTCCGACTGCGTCATTCTGCTGGATCATCGAGTGAACGACCAGATGTCCACCCGCCGGTTGCGGGTGGTCAAATACCGTGGAAGTATGCATGGCACCAATGAATTTCCTTTTCTCATTGGACAACATGGCTTGTCCGTATTGCCCATCACGTCCTTAGTCCTTGAACACAAAGTTTCAAACGACAAAATATCGACCGGCGTTCCCCGGTTGAATGAGATGTTCGGGGGAGAGGGTGTGTATCGGGGTTCGACGATTCTGGTGACAGGAGGAGTCGGGACGGGGAAAACGAGCTTGGCCTCGCATTTTGTTGATGCCGCCTGTCGGGGGGGAGAGAAATCCCTGTATTTTGCCTTTGAAGAATCCAGTCCTCAGATTATCCGGAACATGAAATCGATCGGGCTCTCATTGGAGAAATGGGTGAACAAGGGCTTGTTGCATATTGAAGCCTCCCGTCCAACCCTATACGGATTGGAATCCCATCTGGTGAATTTTTACAATGCGGTACACACTCATCACCCGACGTTGGTGATCATGGATCCGATTAATGATTTTTTATCCATTGGTTCAACTCGCGAGGTCAAGGCGTTATTTTTACGGATGGTGGATTTTCTGAAATCCCAACAAATCACCCTGGTTTGCACGGGCCTCAGCGCCCCTTCGGAACCTGCTCAGGAGACGGAGATCGGGGTTTCCTCCCTGGCCGACACCTGGATTCTCCTGTCAAACCGGGAATTTGATGGTGAACACCAGCGGCATCTGTATATTTTGAAATCCCGCGGTATGTCGCATTCTCATCAGGTTCGGGGATATACGATGAGTCATCGTGGCTGGCATCTCAAACAGGTGTCTGGAGATAACCGGTAGGACCATGAATCTGGCCGGTTCACCATGCCCATTAAACCATGTGGGCGGGCAAAATCCGTTTGCACAGCAACAAGAGACAGCAGGAAGAATATTTTGAAGAAATTGTGGTGTGTCAACCTGATGAATAGCTGAATCGAGAAGGGTCTCCCAACTATGAGGAATACCAAACAAGGCACAACAAAACCCCAGGGTCATGGTGCAAAGAATTCTCCCTACCACTTAACCCTCTATGTTGCGGGACATTCTCCAAAATCGCGTCTGGCCATGAGTAATTTACAACAATTGTGCGACACCCATCTGTCCTCAAAGTATACGGTGGAAATTGTGGACCTTCTCCGGGAGCCCAAGAGGGCCAGGCTTGACCAGATTTTGGCCATTCCGACATTGGTCAAAAAATTGCCGCCTCCCTTAAAAAAAATCATCGGGGATTTATCGAACACAGAAAAAGTGTTGGTGGGGCTCGATCTGTCTGACGAGTCAGGTGAAGTGATTATGTCAAGCGCCATGGAGCCACCATCATGACTCCTCGCAGGCCATCAACCACCGGGAAGGTCGTACCTGACGGGGAAGAGGCCGGAATTCGTCTTCGGCTGTATGTAACCGGCGCGACCAGCCTGTCGCTCCGTGCCATGGCCAATATCAAATCCATTTGCCGGGACTATCTTGAAGACCTGAATCCTGATCTACAAATTATCGACTTGTATCGCAATCCTTCTTCCGCCCGGGCCAACCAAATCTTTGCCGCTCCCACCCTCATCAAAGAATTCCCTCTTCCCAGTTGCCGGATCATCGGGGATCTTTCAAAAAAGGACCGTGTGCTAAGTTCTCTGGGATTGTCACAGTCTCCTCCTCTGATCTCGTAAGGATAGATAATCGGGAAATATCCATGCCTTCCAAACGTAAACTGTCTCTGGCCAAATACGTTCCTTCAGGTAAGGAGGAAATATTACAGCAACGGTTGAAGGAAGCGGAAGACACGCTCCAGGCAATCCGTGAAGGAGGGGTGGATGCCCTCATCGTCGAAACGGGGGAGGGGGATCAGGTTTTTACCCTCAAGAGCGCCGACTATCCGTACCGACTCATCATCGATAATATGATTCAAGGGGCGGTGATTTTTGATGATGGCGGGATTATTTTTTATGCGAACGCCACATTTGCCGGAATGGTCAATCACTCCCATCAGGAGCTGTTCGGCTATTCGCTCGACTCATTTATTGTTGAAGAAGATCGGGAGTTTTTTAATACTCTGTCTTCTTCCCATTCCCACTCCGCCGGGGGAACGGGGACTATTCGTTTGGTGCCCAAAGATCGACATGATCTTGCCGTGTTTGTCGGTCTTATCTCCATTAAGATTGATAACCAGTATTTGCATTGTGCGATTTTGACCGACCTGACGGAACAGAAAAAATACGACCGGGCCCTGGTGGAGGAAAAATTTTCCAGAATGATTCTGGAACAAACGGGTGAAGCGGTGGTTGTGTGTGAACCGTCCGGCCGAATTATTCGCAGTAGTCGTGCGACCGATAGACTCGTTCAGCAATCCACACTCCATACTTGGTTTCATGAGAAATTCCAATTTATGTCCTCTATCACCGGAATGCCTGCCTGCGGAAGTGAGCCATGGAATGAAGGGAGGAATGTGATCGAGGACGTGATTGGAGGAAGGACGCTCCATGGGGTGGAAGTGACGTTGCACGTTGCCAACAGAACCGTGCCGTTGCTCCTCAGTGGCCGACCCCTGCTGGATGAAGACGAGAATACGATCGGGGCCATCATTACGATGGTGGATATTACCGAGCAAAAAAAGGCTGAACAGGCTTTGAAGCATTTAAACGATTCCCTTGAACAACGTATCGTGGAACGCACGCGTGACTTGCTGAGTTATCAAAAACATCTCCGGGAGATGACGTCGGAGCTTGTCGTGACGGAACAGCGGGAACGTCGACGTCTGGCCAATGAACTTCACGATTATCTTGCCCAATTAATCGTTGTCTGTCGCATGAAACTTGCCCAACTGAATCGGGCAGGGTGGGCTCCAGAATTGAAAACGAACATCGAGGACATCGATAAAATCCTGACGGATTCCCTTGAGTACACCAGGACCCTCATTGCGGAGCTCAGTCCCAGTATTTTGTATGAATTGGGGATTGTGCCTGCCCTGTTCTGGCTTGGAGGGCAATTTGAACGACATGATCTTCATGTGGATGTCCAGGAGGAAGATAAGGATATTTCACTCCCGGAAGATCATGCCATATTTGTGTTTCAGGCTGTACGGGAACTTCTCTTCAATATCCTGAAGCATGCCGACACGAAACACGCCACGATTGCACTCAAGAAGACCGCACCTCACGGACTGCAAGTGAAGGTGGAGGATGCCGGAAGAGGATTCCAGTTCTCAAGCGAATCGCATGATCTTGCCAGGCCCGGAAAATTCGGACTTTTCAGTATCCGTGAGCGTGTCGAAGCCTTGGGGGGGGACATTCAGATCGAGTCAAAACCGGGGGAGGGGACCTGCATCACACTTCATGTTCCTTATGATTCTCTCACTCCATCAGAAATTTCTGATTGCCGGTCGGGTCCCTTGACCTTCATGGGATCTCAGTCTTCCACCACGACACGGGAGAAGGGAATCCGAATTCTCCTCGTCGACGATCATGCCCTTGTGAGGCAAGGCATGCGGGGATTATTGGAGGTTCAACCGGATTTTCTTGTTGTGGGAGAGGCACAAAATGGTCTCGAAGCCATTGAAAACACACGAACGCTTCACCCGGATATTATAGTGATGGACGTGAATATGCCAAAGATGAATGGCATTGAGGCGACCCGAAACATTGTGCGGGAATTCCCCTCGATGCCTATTATCGGCCTGTCTGTCCAGGAAGATAAACACGTACAAGGACTCATGCTGGAAGCGGGAGCTACCCTGTATTTGACCAAAAATGGCATTGCCAGCCAACTCGTCGAGGGCATTCGTCGTCTGGTTCTTCGTTCCTCTTAGTCTCCTAAACGAATGCCGGGCATCGGCTTCATCCGCCCGTACAAACTGCCATCATCACGAATCAGAAAATAGAAAACCACGATTGTGGCGGTAAATGTTTCGAGTTCGTATGGAACTGCGAATGAATTGCCCTTTTCGTTGAGTCCGGGAGACCATACGGCAACCGTTGGCCGGTTTGAGATCTTCCCGAAAATTTCCCCACCCACGCCATCTTTTCCCGGCAACCCGACATTGAAGGCAGACTTTCCCGCCGTATCATAAGTCCTGCAGGTCAGCCTAAGGGTCTTCCCTCTCTTAGCTTGACTCTAGGTGAGGACCTGCTGATTGGTCCAAAAACCATGCCCATTATTGGGTAAAAAGAGAAAGCCTTTGAAATGCTTTGAGTTGAGATGGGCTCTAATGTCTGTCCTAGCTGGGACTTTTCCCCCAAGGGTGTGGGTAGTCATTCCAAAACTTTGAGGGGGACACCGACGCCAGTTGGGGGGATCTAGGTGTGACGGCTCCGCATGGTAACAGGTGCAGAATTTTTTGATGAATGTCATCCAAAATGGTGTGATCGTTCATGCAGGTGATCCATGAGTTTTGGGTGTGGTGCCATAACACCCAGGCAGGGAGCGGAATTACGGGGCTTCATCCTGTTCGATCATGTCAAAAAGACTGTTCACGGGTTCTTTGATGGATTTGGGATAGACAAACCATTTTATGAGATGGCGCACAAAGGAGACAGGATAGCCTGGAGTGCCTAGCTTGGGGGCAAAGTCATTCCAAGTCGAAATAGTTGAGGAATGTACCCCCGGCTGACTGAGGAACCACCGTTCCAGGTCTTGGTCCGAATGAGTTTCTATGACGGCATTGCGAAATTGACGAAAAGACAGCCTGAAGTGTCGAAGGAAATAGCCGTCAATTCCAATTGGACTGCCCAAAGACAAGCGGTAGAGGAGCGGAAAGTTCCCCTCTTGAGAAGCCCGCACTTTATCCGCCATACGGGCGAGCCAACAACAACCCGCTAACGTCTCTTGTGGGCGACGAAGTTTCATTCTGAGTTGAGTGAAAGGACACGTAGGAAATCTTACCTCATTTTCGTCGGGGAGGGATATTCTCGTGGACCATGTCATCCGGGATCTTCAAGAATTTACCGGAATGCTCAGAAACATGCCAGAGGTTTTTCTCATGGTTCTGGTCGTGGCCTTTTTCCTCAGGGAACTTTCCCTTTCATTCTGCCCCTGTTTCCCCAAAATGAGGCGCTTTACTTTTATTCAAAAAAAGCGCATGGTAGAAAAATACCAAAAAAATCGAGGTCGTCATGGGGTAAATCGTTCATTCTTCACCCGATCGAAAGTGATCCATACCAAGGCCTTCCGGGATGCATATGTCCGGAAGGCCTTCGTGTTTTTATTATGGGGAAAACATGAACAATTTTAAGGACTAACATTGAATTCTTTGAGTGAAGGGTGGTCGAGGAACGGAAGGAGGTGAGACCATGCGAAAAGAGTTTCCGGGCTGGATGATGATGAAACTGTGGTTATTCAGCCCCCGTTTGGCTGCTTGGGGGGAAGGAATGGTTGAAGGTCTTATTTTTAGCCTCATGGCCTTGGGAATGTGGAGAGTGGTGTTGGATTGAAGGATCTGTGGTGCCTGGTTGTTCTTTCAACACAGACGCTCACCCGATTTCCCTGTCGAAGGAGGAATGGATTATGCGACGCGTTGATTACATTGTCGGGGCTCGTGACTTTAAGGGACTGATTGCCGAGCAATTCATGCAAGATGCCGTGTATGCCTATCATCCTGATGATTCAGCAGAAACATTGGCGCAGACGATGACCGAGGAGGGTTTTGGGAGTGTGCCGATTGTCGACCGTGACCAGCATTTGCTTGGGATTGTCAGCGAATTCGATCTTCTCCATGCAATTAAGGAGGAGCGGTCTTTGGCAGGCGTCCCGGCGAGTGACTTGATGACTCCTGCCCCGGTGACAGTAAAACGGGAGACGCCGGCTATGGAGATTATTGATCGATTGGAAGGGAGACATTTGATCCGAATGCCGGTGGTGGATGAGGAGGGAAAACTCCTTGGTGTCGTCGCAAGACGGGATATCCTTCTCGGGTATCTGAACGCGACACGACAGACAAAAGTGTTTTAGAAGTGAAGCCTGAGGTTATTAGTTATACCCTAGGAATTTCGGGTTTGGAATGTGACAGGATGTGGGTCAGCGTTTGGCTCAGTTGATCCAATAAGATGGGCTTATAGAGGAATGCGGTAATCCCCTGTTCCAAAGAATTGTCCTTGTCAATCGTATGACTGAACCCCGTACAAAGGATGATTGGCATATCGGGGCGTACTTTGAGGATTTCTCGAGACAACTGGTCTCCTCCAAGTCTGGGCATTGTTTGATCGGTGATGAGACAGTCGAATCCGTGGGGTTTCATGCGAAATTCTTCAAGGGCTTCCAAGGGATTCGTCCGGACCGTGACGGTATAGCCCAGATGCTCCAGAAATTCTTTCAAGACTTCGGTAATTGATATTTCATCATCCACAATCAGCACGTGTCCATATCCGGGACTGATGTTGGAAGACTTTGAATGAAGGGAGGAGTCGGTGGGGACCTGGTACTCGGGGATGGCGATGAGAAAGGTGGTTCCGTCCTTTTTGGAAGATTTTACCGAAATGTGTCCTCGGAGATTTTCTACAATGCCATGTACCACGGACAATCCCATTCCGGTTCCTTCTCCCACGGGTTTGGTGGTGAAGAACGGGTCGAAAATTTTTGGAAGGATATGGTCGGGAATCCCAGGACCGGAGTCACTGACGACGATCTGCACATACCTTCCGGGAATCAGTGTCGGTGGGAATTGAAAGTCGCCTTTTTCAATGATGATGGCATGAAGGTCGATGGTCAGGGTTCCGCCATGCGGGCGAAGGGCATGTTCCGCATTCGAACAGAGGTTCATGATGATTCGATGAATTTGAACGGGGTCGGCAAATACCATATTCATGTTGTGATGAATTCCAAAATGCAACTCAATGTTTGAGGGAAAGGTGGCCCGGAGAAGAGCAAGCGATTCTTCGATAACCGGGCCCAGATCGACCGGGCGAGGATGGTGTTCGGTTTGCCGGCTGAAGGTGAGGATTTGCTGGATGAGATCCCGCCCGCGTTTCCCCGCGATTCCGATTTGCTCAAAATATTTGTATGCGGGATCGCCTTTCGGGTGTTTCCATGTCCCCATTTCTGCCCATCCGAGAATCGCCATCAGGATATTATTGAAATCGTGGGCGATTCCCCCTGCCAGGGTTCCGATTGATTCCATTTTTTGTGTCTGTCTCACATGCTGTTCCAGACGTTTTTGCTCGGTGAGATCTCTCCATATGGCGGTCACGCCTGAAATCGAGCCGTCCGACTCTACATAGGGATTCAGCCTCACCTCCATGAAACGCACGTTTTCTTCAGGAAAGGTCACATGCTGATGAAAGCAGACGACTCGCCCTTTTCGACAGTCATCTAAATGGCTTTGGAGCTGAGATTCAAATAGTTCCGTCCCTACAAAATCCCGAATGTGACGACCGGTAATTTCCCGCGCAGGAAGATTGAAATATTCACAAAATCCATGATTCACGGCTTGCAGGCAATTCTTCTCATCTAAAAAGCAGAGAAAGTCGGAACTGGTTGACACAATTTGTTCATACCGACGGAGCGCTTTGGTTGCGTGATACCGCTGGGTGATATCCCGCGCAACGGCATAGATGGTTTTTTCCTGAAGCTGGGGAGTGGCGCGCCATTCCAGCCAAAGGTAATTGCCACGGATATCACGGATGCGGTTCTGGAAATCCACCACATCTTTCTCTTCAGCGAGTTGATGGAAGGCTGCCTGGGTGGATATCCGGTCATCCGGATGAGTGAAAAAGATCAATGGTTGGGATAGCAGTTCTTCCTGGGTGTATCCAAGAAGTTTTTCGAAGGCAGGATTGGTTTTTTTCAGATACCCGTCAATGCCGATACTACACATGAGATCCAGGGAGAGGAAAAAAATGTGATCCCGTTGAATTTCCGCCTTGAATTGGCCGGTGACATCAATTGATACTCCTCCCAGTATCGGTGGACGGTCATGTTGGAGAATAGGAAATTTGCAGGTCAAATACTGATGGAGGCCGTCATTGAGTGGAATGTCCTCGATGATTTCCAGGGATTGACCATGAGAGAGCACCCAGTCATCATCGTATTGGAGCTTTGCCGCCGTGTCGGGAGGTAAGACGTCGTGAACGGTTTTGCCTATCCAGTTTTTGAGATCAATGTTGAACACCTGTTCAAATTCCGGATTCAGATATGTTAAACGATACTGTTCGTCTTTCATATAGGCCAAACCCGGAAGATGGGCCATGAACTGTGCAAAGCGTTCCTCGCTGGCCTGAAGGGCTTCTGACATCGTGGTGCGGTCGGTAATATCTTCAGCCAGCCGGGTGATCCGATACGGATGTCCCCCTTGATTGTGATTGATGAGGCCGCGTTCACGGATCCAGCGTGTCGACCCGTCTAATTTCACGATTCGATAAATTTCGTTATATTCTCCGCTGATATTCAATTTCAAATAGGCGTTCCCGATACGGTCCCGATCTTCGGGATGAAGGGCTTCAAGCCAGTCCAACGGGTTGTGAGCGAGCTGAAGAGCCGGGCGGTCCCAAATCCGTTCATAGGTCGGGCTGACATACAATAATCTTCTTGGTTCTTGAAAGTCGGTCAGCCAGAAAATCCCCTGAAAGTGCTCCATGAATTGGTGAAACCGTTCCTGGGCTTCTTTGAGTGACAATTCCAATAACTCATTTTTAATTTTCAAGCGATGATGCTGGATGACTTCCGTCACTAGCGCCGGCAATAAGTCCAAGTAGTCGCTCTCGGACGCTTTGACCAAATAGTCATTCACTCCGGCTTTGAAGGCTTCAATGGCAATCTGTTCGGATCCATTGCCTGTTAAGAGAATAAACGGAGATACGCATTTCATCTGCCGCAGGGTGCGAAACAGCGTGAGGCCATCCATGCCTGGGAGCTTGAAGTCGGCGATGATGACGTCAAATTTTGAAGGAGCGTGTTCCAGATGGCGAATGGCTTCCTCCGCACTTTCACATTCAAGAAGGGTATGCACGTCCTTCTTCAGGGAACGGCGGATCGCGATTCGTTCATGGGAATTGTCTTCGATGAGGAGAGCTGATAATCCGGATTCCTGGACTGGGGACATGGGCTACCCGTTCGTTTAGGCTGTTAATGGCTTGGCATAGGGTTCCACGCAACTCCAGAACGTCCGCAGGGATTTTAGGAGATTGGCGAAGTTGGCGTACCCGACCGGTTTTTTGAGGAACGCCGTACAACCATATTCATATCCTTTGTTCCGGTCGGTTTCGAGGGTTGAATTCGTGAGAATGATGACCGGTAGAAATCGGAACTGATCGTTCGCCCGAATCGTTTTGAGAACCTGATGGCCATCCAGCTTTGGAAGTTTGAGGTCCAGAAGGATGAGGTCAGGATCAGGAAAGATGTTCGATTCCAGATACTTTCCTTGATGAAACAGGTATTCCAGACATTCTTCGCCATCCGACACGATATGCAGATGATTCCCAAAGCCGAATTGTTCCCAGGCACGTTTGGTGGCCAGGACATCGTGGGGATTATCTTCCGCCATTAAAATCGTTAAATTCCTGGTTTCATGCATCATCATAATTTTCTCCAATCGGTACCGTAAATGAAAAAAGGCTGCCTTTGCCCAATTCGGACTTCACGCGGATTTCTCCGCCAAGTCTGCTCACCGCATTTTTGACAATAGCCAAGCCGATGCCGGTCCCCTCATATTCCCGGGTCGTATGCAATCGTTCAAAGACCTGGAAAATTTTATCCTGGTAGGGTTCAGAGATCCCAATGCCATTGTCCTCGACGGTGAAGGTGATCACGCCATGAGGTTCCTGCCTCCAATTCATGTTCAGAACTTTTGGGGAGGAGTGGTTGAATTTGACTCCATTGGCAAGGAGGTTCTGGAAAATCTGTTTCAGCAGATGTTCATGGCCAAGGACTGTTGGCCATTCAGCTGGTTGCTGGATTTTCACGTCTTCGTCGAAATTCAGCAGGAAAAGCGTTTTGGCAATGATGTTCCCGACATGACAGACCTGCGGAACAGAATCTTTGATATTTAAACGGGAAAGTTCAAGGAGATCGGAGACGAGCTCTTCTGCCTCGCATACGGCGGTGGTAATGCCATTCAAGTACTCGGTTTGTTCGGAGGAAACCGTTGTGGACAAGTCTTCCAGCAGAAAATCCGCATAATTATGAATTGCTCTCAAGGGTGTTCGTAAATCGTGTGAAACGGCATAGTTATAGGCCTCCAGTTCCTGATTCTGGTTGGCTAGTTGTTGATTGAGGCGTTTGAGCTCGGCTTCGTGTTGTTTTCTGGCTGAAATGTCCACGATTGAACTGAGGACCATGAACCCGTCCGGTGTGTTGATGGGGTTTAGGCCGATTTCTACGGGGAACTCAGTCCCGTCTTTGCGGCGGGCAAATAGGTCCCGTCCGGCGCCCATGGCCCGGCTACTTGGATGATGGAAAAAGTCAGCCCGATGTTGGAAATGTTCCTTCTGATATCGATGCGGGACGAGCATATCGATAGAGTGATCCACTAATTCATGTTGTGCGTACCCAAAGAGGGTTTCGATTAATTTATTGGCAAAGATGACCTTGCCGAGATGATCCACAATCAACATCCCGCTCGGGAAGGCATCAACCAGCACACGAAGCCGACGTTCCTTGTCTTCCAAATTATTTTTGGTCAGTTTCAAATCCTCGAGGAGAACAGACATCGTTTGGTTTTGCTCTTTGAGTTCCTTCGTCTGCAAGCCATATTTCATTTCGAGATCTTCTTTGACCGTCTGGAGTGCCTGTCGGGAAGAGATATTTTTCAAGGTCATATATCCAGTTACCAAAACACAAAGAGTCGATAGGGAGCGATTAATAACGGCTGTTTCATATCCTAGCCTTGAAATAGAGCCCCAATAGCCGAGAATAATTAAAAACATTGCGCCGATTATCGCGATTCTTGTAGTCCAGAGATGGTTGAGGGGGAAAGTGGCCACGACAACCAGAATGTACAGACTACCCATTCCGACCCCTAGCGGGGTCAGGCAATCCGCCACGAAGATCCCCAATGCCAGTCCCACAATGAGAGCCTTCTGAAGATGTGGCTGTGGCATTCCGGCTGTGACGGTGGGAATCCCCATGGTCAGAGATTTAAATGACATGTTATTGACTCGCTTTTTCCATTGGTCCATACAATGAATGAGTCATAACAGGAAGCCCGGGATGATTCGATGCACGGGGGAAATTGATTTCAGGGGATCGCCTTATCCGGACTGCCGGAGCTGGATCTGATGGCAGCCTGAACCCTCCGAACATCATCACTGGAGGTAGTTTATGGCGCAGAAACTGGACGAAACGGTTCATGCTCGGCGCACCACAGGGCCATAATGTGGAGTCCTCACGCAGGACTCGTTTTGGTCAAAAGATGAACACCACCATCCTTCGACCTTTGGTTAATGATGACTTAAGGAAATGACGAATGCGCACCTGAGAAAAATGATTGTTCTATCAAGCCGATTTTTGAGAAGAAGGTTGAATTTGCCGGTACATTGGCAAACCCTCGATCTTAATGCTCCTTTCCATGAGCAATGGGATCGAACTTATGACATCTCTCGACATGATAAAAATAAGGCAGGATGAATGGGAATTAAGAATAATTTAAATAATGCGAAATAGTAACGATTTTTTTTATTATTCGCAAGGAACATGCATTCAATACAAGAAGGCAAACTTGCTAAAAGATTTCTTATGGGAGAAGGGCGAGTGAAGGAAAAGCCTGCCAGGATCGAAAGGGGGATTCTCCCGGCAGGGATTGAATCTCACAATGGTTTAACAATATTTGAACGAAGGCCGTGTTGGACCAGAGACGCGTATCTCCGACGTCATGCCCCATGGCATTGCCACGGGTTTAACTTCTTGGTAAGAGACGTTGACTAAACCGGCCACACAGTCGACTCCGTATCCTGTGAGATCCTTCTGAGGAACCGCCTTCATGTGGTTTGGTTCAAAAGCCATGGAAGGATACAAGCCCCTCATCTAAAGTGACGGGAGAGATAGGCTTTCAGGGCGACCGCATTATTGAATTTCTCGTTCTTGGCCCCAAAAAGAATAGTTACCGGGCTATATCGGACTCGTCGCCAAAGGTCCTCAACGGCGTTGATATTCTGATCAAGCTCAATGAAATACCGTGTCTGAAATTCTTGCCAGCGGGCCGGGTCATGCCGGAACCAGCTACGCAGTCTTGTTGACGGGGCAAGATCTTTTTGCCACAGATTGACGTGAGCCGCTTCTTTTGAAAGTCCACGTGGCCACAGCCGATCAATGAGAATCCGACATCCGTCATCTGGGGCAGGGGCGTCGTATACTCGTTTGATCCTGATGGTCGAGGGGGCTGCTGCTCGGGAATGGCCCGTTCCTTGAAAATTCGTCTGCGCCGAATGTTTTGAGGGATGTCGAAAGCAATCCGTTGTATGGTCATTGACCAATCCGGCCGCTTGCATGTGAGCGTAGATCACGGTACTCCCCACAAATTTAAAACCACGCTTCTTGAGATCTTTAGAAAGAGCATCGCTTTCAGGGGTTGTGGCCGGGACTTGAGACATGGTGTTCCAATAATTCAGCTTGGGTGCCCCCCCGACAAATTCCCATATATAGTGATCAAAGGTGCCGAACTCCTCCTGCACCTTCAGGAAGGCTCGGGCATTGGTAATGGCGGATTCAATTTTAAGGCGATTTCGGATGATCCCGGTATCTTGAAGGAGTGCCGTCTTTTTTCTGTTATCAAATTTGGCCACTTTCAAGGGATCGAATCCGGCAAACGCCCGGCGGTACCCTTCCCGGCGTAACAGGATCGTCGACCAGGACAGCCCCGCCTGCGCACCTTCCAATGTCAGCATTTCAAAATGGCGGTGGTCTGTGTGGACAGGAATTCCCCATTCTTCATCATGATAGGAAATGAAGTGGGGTTTCGTTCCCACCCATCCACAACGGATGGGTTCTTGAGCCGGTAAGTGTGGGGTGCGTCCCATGGAAAATTTCTTGCTCTCTCGGAAGACTGGTGCGCCTGAACCTTTTCTATTAGCTATAAGTTGAAAGAAATGTGAGCATGTGGTGTGTGGGAAAGGCTACGAATTTCTGCCCATCCTGTCAACGAATATGAGGGATCACATAGATTAGGACTGGGAGGTTGTCCGTTGTCGGATTTTGGAATGCCATGATACAATAACATTGTATCTTCACAGAGGAGGGGAATCATGCATCCATTGATTTTACAACGACTGACAAGGTCTTTTCGATCAAGAGGGTGGGTCCCATCCGTCTGCATGTGGGGAATCGGGTTGTGGGTGGTGATGAGTGGTTCGCACGTCATCGCTCAAGCACCCAATGTTCCCTGGGAATGCTCCGAATACTCCGGTGAGGCTCAAACTCGATGTATGCATGTGTTGCTGGAGCTTCAACAAAATCGCATTGCCAGGATAGAAGCACAACTCAATGCCCAGGAGAGGACTGTGCAAGACCTCAAAAAGAAGGTGGACCGTCAGGAATCGTTCGCCTCTCGTGACGCTCGGGTTTATAAAAAAGCTCCACGATACTCACGGCCTCCCTATGTCCCCCCCTATGCCTATGCGCCGTTGCGGCCATTCGGAATCTATCTTCAGCCTCCCTGGACCGCTTCACAATATTATGGGTTTGGTTCGGGATATTGGGGACAGCCAGGCCTGTCATTTAATTTCCGATATGGCAGAGGCCATAGGCATAGACATTAATCGGTCTCGACATTTCCATTTTGTGTCTAGGGCTTGTGTTGTTTCAGAGGGGGTGAGTTTTCGATCAATCCCTTATTCACCAAACTGTCCCTTCTGCACATGGCGAGTGGTGGCACTTCCCAATCCACATTATGGAGTAACGCGTCCCCTTTTGCTCTTGCATTATTGGATTTGGGATTATCCAGTCCAACTCCTTCTGATGCGTCGACTTAATGAAACCGAGCCGGTGTGAATCGGCAAAGATTCACGAGGGATCGCGATGCACGGTCTCCGGGGAAAAGGCCTGGGTACACACCGCGATATACTCAGCTCCCTCAGGGCCAGGGGTGCTGTATCGGACCCATTCATTGCGATAGGCGATGACCGCCTGACCGGCATTCACCTCAATCACCCCTTCTTTGGTTTCCACCCGTAATTGACCGGACAGGACGAGCGTATATTCATCGAATTCCGGTGTCTGGCCGGGCTCTTCCCATCCGGAAGGACTTTGCATTCGCGCAATGCTGATCTGGTCTGTGCCGCTATTGACCCGTCCGATAAATTCATCGATGAGTTTGGGTTTATTCCCTGCAGGTTTAATTCTTGTGGGTTGCTCGATCAGTTTAGCCATACTGTTTGATTGACCTCCTGTTCGTGAATTGAAGGGCGCATCGACAGGGGACTTTCCCTCGTCAAAATTTTTCCCAGGTTTAATGGCCTGCCATTGGCCTCATTTTTGTTGCACGCTTGACTGATTGATATCGTACTTGCCATAAATTTGCCATATGTCCAACGAAACTTCTGTACCCTGGACGAACCAATATAATGATAGGTCGCCCGGGATGGAGAAAACAATGTGAAGTCGTTGGATTTCTATATCAAAAGATGAAATCGCAAAATCGCTAAACACTCAATATTTCATCTCAAGAAAAACTTTTGAAATCATTTTACAGGTCAAAACAAAACAGTCCAACTAGTGCCCAATTTAGAATAGCCTCGGAAACCATCTGGCAGCAAGAAAGAGGTGGGTTCAAGTTCGAAGTGCCACGCCTTCTGTAGGATACTCTGTGGCTATGAGGAAATGGTGTGGTATCCTGATAAAACCTTAACTTTGTCTGTCAAAATTAATCTATACGCTATTTAGTTCACAAACAAAGTGTAGTCGATTGTGCCGAGACCTTCCGAGGAATTCTGGGAGCCACCTCCCATCAAACTATGATGGCGGTAAGGCCAATGCCGGACTAGTTGTCGAATGTGTTTTTGCGTATCATTGGAAGCTATATTAGGACCAAGGGGTATGTTGGGTATTCGTGTTCTGCGCGAGGGAGCGGCACGAATGATTATTCCCGGCAGGGGCTTTCTACTAACAGCCTGGCGGGATGGCCCATGAGACCATCCCAGTTCGGCCTTCTTGTGTTTTTAACCTCCGTGTCTACCGAATTTCCCAGTCAGGGGAAGCAGCACCGTAAAAGCCTACGGAACTCCTGGTCAGGCCGTCCATCAACCACACGGCCACCGCGCCGCTCGTTTTATTGCGCCAGATGATATCCGCCTGCCCGTCCGCATTTACATCGTTTACTTGCACAATCTGCCACGTTAAGGCTACACCGCTCAGTGAGCCGGTGGAGGAGGGAGGTGCCGTTCCATTCATCAACCATACGGCGGTGCTGCCATTTGTGTGCCGCCAAATAAGATCTGTTTTGCCGTCACCGTTTAGATCCCCGACTCCGTGAATGTTCCAAAGCGTCGACGCGGTGCCGGGAAAGCCTGTGGAGGCTATGCTCACTCCGTCCATCAACCACACGGCCACCGCCCCGCTCGTTTCATTGCGCCAGATGATATCCGCGTGGTCATCCGCATTCACATCCCCCACTCCCGCGATCTGCCAGGTTAAGGCCACACCGCCCAGTGAGCCGGTGGAGGAGGGAGGCGCCGTCCCATTCATCAACCATACCGCGGTGCTGCCATTCGTGTGGCGCCAAATAAGGTCTGCCTTGCCGTCACCGTTTAGATCCCCGACTCCGTGAATGTCCCAATCCGTCGATGCGGAGCCGGGAAAGCCTGTGGAGGCTATGTTCACGCCGTCCATCAACCACACTGCCACCGCGCCGCTCGTGCTATTATGCCAGACGACATCCGCTTTGCCGTCTCCATTTAGATCCCCCACTCCCTTCAGGGCCCATTCCATAGTTAACTGGCCCAGAAAGCCCGAGTCGGCAACGCTTGTGCCATTGAGCAGCCACCCAGCCACGTGCCCGGTTTTTGTATTCCGCCAGACCAGGTCGGCCTTACCGTCCCCATTCAGATCGTGATGTTGGGGTGAGGGTGGTGTGCTGGTATTGCTCACGATGACCGTGACGGAGGCGGCGGTTTTCGTATTGCCCGCGGCATCGCGGGCGATCGCCGTGAGAGCGTAGGAGCCATCTCGGACGGTGGTAGTATCCCAGCTGGTGCTGTAAGGATTGGTCATATCTTCAGCACCAAGATTGGCGCCCTGGAGCCGGAATTGGACGCCGGTCACGCCGACATTATCGCTGGCGCTGGCGGTGACCGTCACCGTGCCGGAGACGGTGCCCGCACTGGGGGCCGTCAACGTGACCGTCGGGGCGGTCGTATCTGCGGGCGGTGTGCTGGTATTGCTCACCGTGACCGTGACGGAGGCGGCGGTTTTTGTATTGCCCGCCGCATCGCGGGCGATCGCCGTGAGAGTATAGGAGCCATTCGGCACGGTGGTGGTATTCCAGCTGGTGCTATAGGGATTGGTCGTATCTTCGGCGCCTAGGTTGGCGCCCTGGAGCCGGAATTGGACGCCGGTCACGCCGACATTATCGCTGGCGCTGGCGGTGACCGTCACCGTGCCGGAGACGGTGCCCGCATTGGGGGCCGTCAACGTGACCGTCGGGGGCGTGGTATCGGGTGACGCCGGGGTGATCATCACATAATTCAGGATGGTATGTGTAGAAGAAGTCCGAGTCAATTGCAGACTCAATTGCCCATCCGAGACGGTGATGGGATGGTTCGTGATGGTAATGAATTGATTACTGGCAGTCGTCTGGTTGTTAATGGCCGTGATGCCTTCGATCGTAATATGATGTGGGCCTTGCTCATAACTGGGATCGCCGCTGGCTAGCGAAACGAGATAGTCGCCATTTGGGAGATCGTATTTCCAGGTCACACTGGTGCCGGAGTCAAAATGAATGAATGTGTCGAGCCGTTGATCGGTGTGGGCATCCCGCTCGCGGGTGTTGACGAAGGTGGTCCAGCCGTAGCCACGGCTGCTGGTGTAGACACTGCCGTCATCTTTTTGATAGCCACTGGGGACGGATGAGCTGGACGGTTGAAAATTGACGAAGAGGGACGAACCGGAAGGCGGTGGTGGGCTGGTATTGTTCACGGTGACCGTGACGGAGGCGGCGGTTTTTGTATTGCCCGCCGCATCGCGGGCGATCGCCGTGAGAGTATAGGAGCCATTTGGAACGGTGGTAGTATTCCAGCTGGTGCTGTAAGGATTGGTCGTATCTTCGGTGCCGAGATTGGCGCCCTGGAGCCGGAATTGGACGCCGGTCACGCCGACATTATCGCTGGCGCTGGCGGTGACCGTCACCGTACCGGAAACGGTGCCCGCACTGGGGGCCGTCAGCGTGACCGTCGGGGCGGTCGTATCTGGGGGCGGGGTATTTGTGGGTAGAGTAATTGTTGCTTCTGTGGACGGGGTACTTTCATTTCCTGCTGTATCAAATGCTGTTGCAATAAATCCATAGGTTGTGCCCCCACTGAGCCCGGAAACGGTTGTGGAGGGGGAGGATGGATTATTGGGAAATCCTGAAAATATGGGTTGTCCAAAACCTTGAGAAGGTAACGTCCGTTTGTAAATTTTATATCCTGCTAAATCCGATTCGGTATTTGCATTCCAGGTCAGTTGGACAGAGGAGGCCGAATACGCGGGGCTAACAGACAAGCCGAAGAGGAGAAGCATAAGGTGTGCCGTATGCGCGATTACAAAACCCAAGGTGGTGGTTGGTCGGATCATACTCTACTCCTTGTCGTGTTTGGACCGAAGTCCGCATTTTCTCCTCCCCCTATGGATTAGATCTTCCTTCGGTAGCCGGACAATCAGGCGTTACTACCTGACTCCTGGCATTGCGGCCCTACTTCACAGTAGGTGTGCCTTTTCGGGAAGAGGATTGTTTTAACTATGAATGATCAATGTCTGTTTCCCTTCTTTTTTTCCGCACCTCTAAACGGTCTGCCGGACATTTCGGAGAAGTAAAGAAAAACTTTAGCGAAGATGGCGATGCCATTGGGCATTACCGTATTACGGCAAACACGATAAACTAAAGTAATCGAATAGAAGGATCATAGACATTATGAAAAATTTGAATTCTTTCATTTGATATTTACATCCTTATCATTCGAAAAAATATTGATGTCATTGGGCCCTCTGTGAATTGAAAACCGAGTGAATCTGCCAGTTAAAGTTTGACGATATTAACTCTTTTCTATAATTGGGAAGATGCTGGAAATGAAAATGACGTGGAGTTTAGATAAGAAAACCGGATCGGCTGGTCTTTAGCGTTTTGAGAAATACCCGCCTGCTGCGAAATATGTTGGTTCAATCAATACTTCAATGATGAAGGTTTCCTGTGCCTGGCGGGGGCTCTCTGCCGAAATCAAGAAGAATTGAATCATTTGACGGAAGATGAACTCCTGATTATTCATGCATAGTCCAGGAAGAACCAATTGAACGGTGGACAGCAAAGCGACGAGCTGTCCTTGTCTTGCGGATCCTGAAAGGGGAAACCTCGATGGCGGAAGCCGCCAGGCAGCATGACCTGACGGGCAGGGACGTAGGAGACTGGCAGGAGCAGTTCCTTCGTGCCGCGGAAAATGGCTGGCGTCGTCGCCCCAAGGACGAAGAGGCACTGTAAGAAGAGCAGATCAAAAAACTGAAACAAAAGATCGGAGAGTTAGTGGTCGAGAATGACGTGTGACTGGAGGCCTTGACACCATACCCTGTAAGGCGGGAGATGTCCGACGCGAGAGCGCCGCGAGTACGGACATCTTGGAACGAACCGCCTGTCGTCTTCTCCAAGTCAGCCAATCGGCCCGGCATCGGCTGACCAACGGGAAGCGAGCTCGCGCGACGCTCTCTGAGAAATGAGTCGCTCAGCTGGAGCCACTCATTCAGGCGTATCTGACGTACGGGTATCGTCGCCTGTGGGCTTTGTTACGCTTTCGAGATGGGCAGATCCATAATCGCAAGGCCGTGTATCGGGCATTACGCCTCAAACGCTGGTGAGTACATCAACGCACCACCATTTCACGGCATCGAGTGCCGTGCCGTTTGAGTCGAACGACAGAGAGTAATGGTCGCTGGGCCATGGATGTGACACATATCCCCTGTCGGCAGGAGGGTTGGGGGCGGTGACAACGGGTTAATCTTTCAGAGCCGCCTCTTTCGACAAGCCTGTCGAGACTATCGCTAGGGTCAGGAGTCTTTACCCCGTATACGCCCCAACAGAATGGGCTCATTGAACGGTATTTTCGAAGTCTCAAGGAGGAGTGCGTTTGGCAACATCAATTGGCTAGCTTTGAAAAATCCCATCAACGGATCAATGGATGGATCCGATGGTACAACGAGGAGCGACCCATCAAGCGTTACAATATCGGAGCCCTCGTCAATATCGGCAGAAGCACGTCTTACAGGGGGCTTGATTTCGGGGGAACACAACAGGATGTCGATGATATTGGAGAAAATTTTTTCCTGTTTAGAGAGGGGCTTATTCCTTATGGAGAATCGGATAGGGGGTTTTGTTGTTGGTAAACGAAGTTGACGTGAGGTTTAGTCCGTTCGACAGTTTTCTTTCCTTTGCCAGTTGGAGTCGACGACCTATCCCCTTTTTAGTACTTATTCTGAAGAATCCATTCGCTGCGATAGTTTACAAGCCCAATCCAGATAAGCGTTTTTGTATTTTTCTACAATCCTGCTTACTGAATTTTCCAGTCTGTGGAAGCGGCACCCGGGAAGCCGGTCGAGGTGATGGTCACTCCGTTCATTAGCCATACCGCCACTGCGCCATTGGTGTTGTTGCGCCAGATGACGTCGGCCTTCCCATCTCCATTCACATCGTGCGCTCCCGCGATCTGCCAAGCTACCGACACTGCCCCCGGGAATCCGGGAACGGCAATCGTCGTTCCATTCATGATCCATATGGAGGTGTTGCCGTCTGTGATGTTGTGCCAGAGGAGATCAGCTTTGCCATCGCCATTGACATCCCCAACACCCTGAATGGTCCAAGTCGTGGGCGCGCTGCCGGGAAAGCCAGTGGAGGAGATGGTCAAACCGTTCATCAGCCACACGGCCACCGTGCCGCTGGTGCCATGACGCCAAAGGACATCCGCTTTGCCATCCCCATTCACATCGCCTATTCCCGCGATCTGCCACTCTAAAGGGACACCTGCAGGGAACCCCGTTGCAACAATCGCCGTCCCATTCATGAGCCAAATGGCGGTGTTGCCATCAGTGGTGTTGCGCCAGACCAGATCGGCTTTCCCATCGCCGTTGACATCCCCAACACCCTGAATGGCCCAAGCCGTCGACGTGCTGCCGGGAAAGCCGGTGGAGGTGATGGTCAAGCCGTTCATCAGCCATACGGCCACTGCCCCGCTGGTGTCATTGCGCCAGATGAAGTCGGCCTTTTCGTCCCCATTCAGATCGTCCACTCCACTTAAGGCCCATTCAATGGGCAGCGGCCCTAGAAAGGCCGAGGCTGTGACGCTCGCGCTATTGAGCAGCCAAACTGCCACCTGGCCGTTTTTCGTGTTGTGCCAGACTAGGTCGGCCTTGCCGTCCCCATTCAGGTCCTGATTCTTGGAAGGATTGGGATTCGTATTATGCGTCGGAAGGGCTATCGCTACTTCCTTCGCGGGATCACTAATATTTCCTGATCGGTCATACGCGGTGACCGTAAAATAATACCTGATCCCCTCCGGCAGGTTCTGAAATGTGAATGATGGGGTGAGTCCGGCATTTTCCCTGGTGTTGTAAGACCTTGGGGATGTGCCCATATGCACATAATATCCCATCAGGTCTGTTTCTGAATTTGCATCCCAATTTAGTTGAATGGAGGAAGCTGAGAAAGCGGGGCTAGCAAGCAATCCGAGGAGAAAAAAGAAAAGTCCAATCGTATGCCTGGTTGCAAAGCTCAAGAAGGGTATTTTTCGGGGCATACTCTATTCCCTCTGACTTTCGGACTGCGGTTAAAATCTTCTGCATAAGGCTTACCCCCTCCTTGGGTGGCCGATGAAATCAGATGTGTACCTGACTACTGGACCTGACGGATTATATTATAATAAGCGGGCCTTTTTTGAAAAGTGGATCTTATCAAGTGATAGGTTTTCACTAATGATCCCTCTGACATTCTTATCCTCACATCTAAATGTGGACTGTCAATTGATTCAGAGAAGTAAGGAAATAACAGGGGACTATTGATTTTAGTCAATCTATGGGTCCCGAAAAAAGTGAATAATATGATAGGGAATTTTATAGGAAGGTCATTCTAAGAGAATATAGGGTAAAACATGTAGTTGCCTTATAATAAAGTGAAATCTCCGCATTCGCGGAGTTCATTCGGGTCCAGTCCTTTAACAGTCCCCTGTGAGCCAACCGGCATACATGCCGGAGTATCGATCTTCCCATGCGAGGTTAAAAGTCGTCCAACTGGACTTGTAGCCTCCAAAGTCTAAGGCGGGTGCCCATACTAGACATCAGGCAGCAAAGCCTGTCTGCATTATATTCCTTATTTTTACAATCATCCTTTTTCCCGCCTCATCATAAGACTCATTCTTCGTGCTTTCCTGGGAATGATCGAAATTGTGAAAGAGAGGGTAGCCCCTGAAGTCTGTCGTTGCCCTCACAAAGGTTTGAACGGCTGTGATGTGCATCCCTTCTTGTGCGTGTCGGAGTCTGCCTCCGTGGAAAACCAATACGGGCAGACATGGTCGGACCACACGATGACGGTGGAATTCATCGGACTGTGTTTTTTTGTTTGAAATGTGATGGCACTATCTTGGGTTGAGTGAGGTGTCAATGTCATATTGGGCTAACCACATGTTCCAGCTTTTTTCCTGAATCACAGATTATGGAGACAAAAATTTTTTAAACACCCTCAGGCTACTACCATGACTGCCAAAAAGGAGTAAAATAGAAAAAAGGCAAGATTTTCTGAGAAAGGAATGTCTATGGGTAAAATGTGTATTCTTGGTGGAGGCAAAATCGGATCGCTGATTGCCACGTTACTGGTGGAGTGTGGAGACTTTGAAGTGGTGCTGGGAGATGTCGATCCGGAAGTGGTTGCCAGGCTGAAACAGGATATCGGCCATGACCATTTTCAGGTGTCATCTGTCGATGTCCAGGATGCCAAAGCCCTGGGTCGGTTTATCGATTCGGTCGGACCGGAAGGCATTATTTCCTGTCTTCCGTATTTTTGCAACCAGGCGGTCGGAGAGCAAGCTCGCGCGTGTGGGGCGCATTATTTTGATTTAACCGAGGATGTGGAAGTTACAAGGAAGATTCGTGAGGTCAGTGAGGGAGCGTCCTCGGCATTTGTACCGCAATGCGGGTTGGCGCCGGGATTTATCAGCATTGTCGCGCATGAACTCATGACCCGGTTTGATACCGTGGATATGGTGAAAATGCGGGTTGGGGCGTTGCCGGTGAATCCCAGCAATGTGTTGAAATATTCGCTGACGTGGTCGACGGATGGCTTGATTAATGAATACGGCAATACGTGCTATGGCATTGAGAATAGCCAGGAAGTGCCGTTGCTGCCTCTGGAAGGATACGAAACCATTTCGATCGATGGCCTGCTATACGAGGCCTTTAATACCTCGGGTGGGCTGGGGACATTGGCGGATACGTATGCGGGCGAGGTCCGGACAATGAATTATAAGACCCTGCGCTATCCCGGCCATTGTGAAAAAATTCATCTGTTGATGAATGACCTCAAACTCAATGATGACCGGGAGACTTTGAAGCGTATTTTGGAAAAGGCCGTGCCGAAGACCTTGCAGGATGTGGTCCTGATCTATACCTCGGTGACGGGTCTTCGAAAAGGAGAGCTTTATGAAGAAAATTTTGTACAGAAAATCTATCCACAGATGATTGCCGGTAAATTGTGGTCTGCGATTCAGGTGACGACGGCAGCCGGGATGTGCAGTGTAGTCGACCTGGTCTTTAGGCGTCCCGGGGCGTATCGGGGATTTGTGACCCAAGAGACGTTTGATCTGCCCTCAATCCTGGATAACCGGTTCGGGCAGTATTTTCAACCGGATGATTCGTGTTCGTGATGAGCCGATGGTGTGTCAAAAAAAATGGAGCGCGTGATGGATGTCTTCCATGAACTGGGGTTAAAAGAGGTAAATGCCGGTGCGTGTTCCGGCCAGGGGCGTTGGATGACGACGACCACCGAGGGTCTCCTGGATTCGGTGAATCCCGCGACGGGACAGGTTCTGGCTCAAGTGAACCGGTGCTCCGGGGCGGACTACGACACCCTCGTTCAGGAATCGCAATGGGCATATCGAGAGTGGCGGCAAGTTCCCGCTCCGAAGCGCGGGGAGGTGGTGCGGTTGATCGGCGACGCCCTGCGCGCGAAAAAAGATGCGCTAGGGTCCCTGGTGTCGATGGAAGTAGGAAAGATTAAGGCTGAGGGTGACGGGGAAGTGCAGGAGATGATCGATATGGCGGATTTTGCGGTAGGGCAATCCCGCATGCTGTATGGCTTGTCGATGCACTCCGAACGGCCACAACACCGGATGTATGAACAGTGGCATCCACTCGGCGTGGTGGGGGTGATCACGGCCTTCAATTTTCCCGTTGCCGTATGGGCGTGGAATGCCTTCCTGGCCGCGATCGCCGGCGATACGGTGGTGTGGAAACCTTCCCCCAAGGCCGCCCTCTGTGCTTTAGCCGTTCAGCATATCTGTAACCAGGTAATGGAGGAACAGGATGCACCGGGGATTTTTTCCGTGTTCATTACGGACCAGGTTGAATTGGCGCAGACGATGGTGGCTGATGAACGCTTGCCATTGATTTCGTTTACCGGTTCGGTGCCCGTGGGGAAAAAGGTTGCGAAAGTCGTGGGCCAGCGATTGGGGCGTAGCCTGTTGGAGCTTAGCGGGAACAATGCCGTGATTGTCGATGAGACGGCTGACTTGGATCTGGCCATACCTGCCATTGTCTTTGGGGCGGTGGGCACTGCCGGGCAACGATGCACGACGACCCGCCGGTTGTTTGTGCAGGAGACACGGTATAAGGAGGTCGTGGAACGTCTGCTTCGGGCCTATCAGCAGGTCCGGGTGGGTAATCCGTTGAACGAAGGGGTGTTAATGGGGCCGCTGATCGATGAGCGGGCTTTGGAGGAATATCGTATTGCACTCGAGGAAGTGGTGCAGGATGGTGGACAGATTCTCTATGGCGGGGGTGTGATCGAGGGTCCCGGGTTTTTTGTCGAGCCGACGATCGTACGTGCTGAAAATCAGTGGAAGGTGGTGCAGCGGGAGACGTTTGCGCCGATTTTATATGTCATGCCGTATGTCACATTGGACAACGCGATTGCCCTCCAAAATCAGGTGCCGCAAGGGTTGTCTTCTTCATTGTTTACCTTGCATGTGCGCCATGCCGAACAGTTTTTGTCTGGGCAAGGGAGCGACTGTGGGATTGCGAATGTGAATATCGGCACATCAGGGGCGGAGATTGGAGGCGCCTTTGGTGGAGAGAAAGAAACAGGCGGGGGGCGAGAGGCCGGTTCTGATGCCTGGAAAGCGTATATGCGTCGGCAAACCAATACGATTAATTGGGGGGCGGAACTGCCGCTGGCGCAAGGAATCACATTTTCTGTGGAGTAACCAGGGAGGAGAGTGATGAATCAGCGTTCCGAACTCGAACAGGTGATTACGCGATACATTCACGAATATGCTGCCAAAAACCATGCGGCCGCGATTGTCAAAGATGCGTTGGAGGAGATTGGCATCGGACTGTTCCCGGTTGTGGATCATATCACCGTGCGCACGTCGTCGATTGATCCACGGGCCGAGGAATTTCTGTTAATGGGGTATGCCTATTCTGAAACGTTGGAGTATGACGATTGGTGGGCCAAGGTCTACCGGGCACCCGGATGTCCCGCCTTATTTGTTGATCAGGCGTATACGGATGAACGGGGAAAGACGAGTATTATTCCCGGATGGGTCAAGCAATTCGGGGATCGCACGCTGCATCATATTGCCGTGCGTGTGGCGGAGATTGAAACCGGTATGGAACGGTTGACCGCCAAAGGGGTGAAGTTTGCGGGACAGATTGTGGGGGAACGGGGAGGAGATCTTCGGCAGATTTTTACCGTGCCCGAGCACGTGAACGGTCACGCGTTTTCAGTCTTAGAATTGGCTGAGCGTCATCGGGGGTTTCAAGGATTTTCTCCGCCGCAAGCCAATAGTCTCATGCAATCGACTGTGGCCCGATGACGGCTGCATAAGGGGACGGGAAAGACCGGGCGACCTACACGTCAGCGGCTTCCAGGACGAGTTTGGCGTTTTTGGCAATGGCGCCTGGGTCTTTAGCCACGATTGCTGCAGCAAGGCCGACCGTGGCGGTAGCGACTTTGATCACTTCACCGACCTTTTCTAATTTTTTAATCGCCCGCTTGGCTTTGCCTATCGAACTTTTAATGCTTTGGGCATTGATCTCTGATTCTTCCAAAGCCAACCCCACGGCTTTCGTGGTCATGTCCGAAGAGGAGTTCAAAAGCGACCATTCCTCGTCTTCCAAGTCACGCCGTTGTGTCGGGGTCAGATTATTCCAATTGGCAAACCGGTAATTTCCGAGGTTAATGCCGAGATCACGGAATTGTTTGGATAATTCAAAGGCGTCTTCAGCGCTCAAGGCCATCACAGTCCTCGCTTACAGTTTTTTAATGGTTTCCAGTAATGACCGAAGGTCTTTGACGGATTTCCCAACCTGTTGTAGGACCTCTTTCTTTGTCAAATTCTGACGTTGATCAAAAAGTCGTTGGTGCCCATCAGAAATTTGGTCCAAGACTTTCCCGTATATTTGGACGGCTTCAGATCGTTCGTGGACCTGGGACATTCTGAGGTCTTTCCATTCGGCTAACGCGGCTTTCCCTGCGGGATCTTGGGATTCCATGGTCAGAGTCATGTAATAATTTTGGATGGCGGCTTCTTCCGTTTGGAGATCTCCGCCAAATCCGTCTGACACGATGCGGTGTAAGGATTCGAGTACCTGTTGAATAGGCGTGTTGGCTTGTTCGATAAGATTCTGAAGTTGATCTTGTCGCCATCGTTTCACCGCCACGGTGGTCACGATGCCGGCTATTTTTTTAAACGCTTCTGCCTCTTGTGGACTGGCGGATGCATGAGATTCCAAGACAGTCGAGAGTTGCGCCAGTTCTTCGGTGTTATCAACCACTTCATCAGCCGCGAGACGCCCCAGGGATTTCATGTATGTCTCAATAATTGATTGGCGGAGGAGTAAAGACGTTTTTTGTGTGGCACGGTCCTGCGCCATAGCATCAAGATTGGCATGGCGGCTTGGGGGTTGATAGCGTTTTTGCCGATTCGGAAAATCCAGGTATTCATCCACCAGGGTCGTATACTGAGCCGACTCTGCCGAAAGATTTGCGAAATCTTGAATCGGTTTGAGGTTCGTCGAACAGCCTTGTGTGAAGGCGACCAAAACCATGGCACTGAGAACGATTTTGAGAGAGCCCAAGAAGGAGAGGTCAGCGTGACGTGTTATCATTCGGCCTGTAGTCAATTCCATCCGGAGAAGAAGCTCCATGATGTTGTCGGGGATGTCATCGTTGAGGTGCAACCTTAGGGGATTGTCAAAAAAGTGTCAAGAGAAATTCACGTTCCTCATCAGAATGAAAATCAGATCAAAAAAATGATGACGGCATGAAAGCTTAGGAGATGACAATCTTACCAGGTATCGACTCGGATGCTTTGGAAAAATGGGACCCTACATGTCATGTGAACAGTAGCAAGGGCGTGGGGATGATGCACAGCATTCACCTTAATTCGCCTATTTGCAGGGTACGCTTTTAGAGGAAAGTGTTTGGTGCCTCACACATGGAGGTTCACCTACATATTTAGATAACCCCAGATGCCCTGAGAGGGGGGAAACATAGGGGCGGAATATCGTGGAGGCGGCCTGAGACAGGATCAGAGGCCGCTGCGTGTGAAGGTCCGTGCGTCGGATGTATCCAGGATAGCGTCCTACCCCGGAGAAGATGTCAGTGTAGGATTATTTTTTTCGTGAATGGAATTGGCCCTCGTTTCCTGCGTGACGGCGTCCTCGGTTCGACCTATTTTTCGCAATAGGGTGGCGTAATTTCTAAGCGCTCGTTCAACCCGAAAATGATCTTTCCCCATGGTCTGTTCCGTGAGAGTGATAGTCCGTTGAAACAAGGGATCGGCTTTATCATATTGTCCTGTGGTGACATACAGTAACGCTAAATTATTGAGAGGGCCGCTCAAGCTTGAATGTTCGGGCCCTTCTGCCTGTTCAATAATGGCAATGGCGCGTTGGATTAAGGGGATGGCTTGCTCAGGTTGGTCCTGTAGTCTGTGGATTTCTCCCAATTGATTGAGGATGATGGCAACCCGGGGATGGTCCTTGCCAAACCCCTCTTCGCTAATCGTCAGCATTCGTTCCAACACAGGCGTCGCTTGTGAAAATTGCTTAGCCGTACTATAGAGAAGCGCCAGATTGTTCAAGCTGCCGAGGAGATGGGGATTGGTGGGGCCAATTTGTTTCTCTTTGATGGCTAGAGCCCGGAGTAATAACGCCTCTGCCTGGTCATACTGTTCCTGGGCTCGATGGAGGAGCGCGAGATTATTGAGTGGTTCAATGAGTTCAGGCGCTTCCGGTCCTGTGGTTCTTTCCCGGCTGTCGAGAACGCGCTTCAGATAGGGTTCCGCCTGGGCATAGTGGGCTTGCCGGACAAACAGTGCTGCGAGATTTTCCAGGTCACGTATAACCTCGGGATTATCAGGACCTAAAGCCTGTTCCCGAACGGTTAAGGCTCGTTCGAATGAGGCTTGAGCCTGGTCGAACTTCTGTTGAGTGACATATAACGCGCCAAGATTACTGAGGCTTGCTGCTAACTCGGCTGTCTGAGGATTTGGCCCTTCTTCATGAATGGCCACAGCTTTCAAAAGGAGGGTTTCAGCCTGTTCGGGCTCCCCTTTCGCATTGTGCAGAATCGCCAGATTGGTGATGGACTGGGTGAGGCGAGGGTCCTGGCCTTCGAACTGTTCGGCCAGTTCAAGCGCAGCTTTCAGTTCCTGTTCAGCTTCCGGGAACTTTCCCTGTTCCATCATGGCTGTGCCTTGTTCGGTGTGGAGCTGCCAGGGTGTTTTGTCTTCGCTGCACCCCATGAGGATTATGATGAACAGGGTTAGGGGCAGGTACCACAAGATATGTGAGGGCCGTAAAGAAAGAATCATGAGATAGGGTGTGTCCTTTGGTTCTGAATGAGCAAGGAGAATGGTCAGAGGTGGATTGTACTGAAGGACTCATGGTCTTGCCAAACGGCGTGTTCCCGGTTGGAGTTATGATGGAGGAGCCTCTAACGGAGAGTCTGCATAAAAATTGAAATAGTATTCCTATTTAGACCCACATGCGGGTGATCTAAAGCCATTTGAAAAGATTCAAGAGTATTCAAAAAGGTTCATCCAGCAAGGCCGCAGCTCTTTGGTTTGGCGGAACGTACGGAGGAGTAAAGGAGCCAGGCCAAGGGGTAAGAAGGCCGCTGGTGGCCTTTTTCAAAACTCCCACAGAGAGAGTTGTGTGGGTCCTGGCCGTCGAAAAGTAGAAGGAATGGGTGTATCGGGATTGTCTTGAAAACCATGTTTCCTTGAGGAGGTGTCGAATAGTTGCTCGATGACATTCCATGTTTTCCCCTCCCCAACATGGCGTTTGAAAAACGTTCGATCCCCAACTTGTCCTCCTCGAACTACTTTGAGGTGGGCGAGGATTCTCTGGATTCGATCGGGAAAATGATGCGTCATCCGTTCAATAAATACCTGTTCCACGTTATCGTTGAGACGCAACAGAATATAGGCAGCATGTTTGGCTCCGGCATCGCGCGCTCGCGATAAAATCTGTGGAATGTCGTGTTCATTTAATCCCGGAATGACGGGGGCAATCGAGACCGCGGTTGAAATGCCGGCTTTGGACAACTGTTCTAAGGTCTCAAACCGTTTCGTAATTGAGGGGGCTTGCGGTTCAACCTTTCGGGCGATGTCATCTGAGGCAAAGGGGATACTCAAAAAGACGCGCACCCATGCTTTGTCACGCAGTTCTTGCAACACATCAATGTCTCGCACGATGAGGGCGGATTTGGAGATGAGTCCAACCGGATTATTAAATTCTGCACAGACTTGTAGACAGGATCGGGTCAGTTTGTAGGTGGCTTCCAAGGGTTGATAGGGATCGGTATTACCGGAAAAAACAATCAATTCCCCTTGCCAGGATCGCTTGAGCAATGATTCCTGAAGCTTAGCAGGAGCATTGACCTTGACGACCAGTTTGGATTCGAAGTCCGTTCCAGATCCAAACCCCCAGTATTCGTGGGTGGGGCGAGCATAGCAGTAGGCGCAGGCATGAAAGCACCCACGATAGGGATTCAGGCTCCATCGAAAGGGGAGGTCGGGGCTGGTATTGTGGCTGAGGATGGTCTTCACCGTTTCTTCGTAGATGTCCGGGGTCACGGGTGCAGGCGGCTCCAGGCGCTCGCGAACTTCCGGAGAAAAGGGATTTTGGGGATTGGAGATCGGTTTCATGTCAGGCTAGAGAATAGGCTGCGTCCTCGGGTTCTCGATAGTTAAAAAGGTATCCATTCACGTCTGCTGTATACGACTTGGATATTTCGGAATGTATAAGGTCTGCCAGGATTGTAAATGAATGCAACTGTTTCTGCACATTTAACTCGTGGCCCCCTAGCCTAATCGGTCAGTTGGGTAAAGCTATGGAGTTTTAGTCATTTTGGAAAGAAATTAAAAATGCTTGATGCGTCACGGAACCTCTATTCCTACTTTAAAACTCTTCTTTTTTAGCTGCCCCTGACCTGCCCCCTTTCTTTGGTCATTCGGCATGTTTGATTTTCTGAGTGATGCTGCCTCCGTGGTTGTCACAGAAGCTGGCTTTACTCCGACCTTTCCGTTACTCTGCCTGATAATCGTCGCCTAAAAGCCATTTGTGTGCGATCAATTTTCCCCTGCCTGGCTTGAAAAGTCTGCTCGACCATCAAAAGATTCCCATCGAAACTTAGCATTAAAGCTTTCGTTGCTCCCATTCTGCCACGGTTCCCCTTGTGTGATACGCTTCGGAGTGAGGCTCTGCTCCTCAAAAAACGGGAGCAATGCCTCAGCCACCAACTCTGGGCCATTTTCACTGCGAATATACTGTGAGCATCCCTACTGCGCGATTAACCGTGGGAGGGACGCGAGGATCCCCTCATGTGAGAAGGAGCTGGCCTCACTCAATGGCCAGACACCACCGCGTCTTCTCATCCGTCACGGTCAGACAGCAAAAATGCGTGGTCGTCCCGAGTCACATTGTGGACAAAATCCCAGGTTCACACCGCGTTTTTGACTTGGCCGTCGGCTGCAGCGTCATCCCTGTTTTGATTTTCTTCCGTGCTTCCGATTCGGCACCTGTACTCCGCACGGGCGCCAGATTTGGTGGAGGAAAACCTAACCTATCAGGTGGTCCAAGTTTCCGGGGGACACTCCACCCCTTCACCAGTCTACCTTTTCCACAGAACATAATCCCAATTCCCAACGAACGCCTGAGTTTTACTTTTCAGGAGGAAGAGGAAAACGTTTGAGGCTTACAGTAAATGACCAGGATTCCAGTCATGCGAAGGCGGATCTGGTGAGACAGATGATCTGGTTATCAAAGCACATCCCTAGAGGCATATAAAACTGGGAATAGTAACCTGGTGCTTACTTCTTGACTTCAATGGGGCTCCGGAGATTTCATTGGGAAGTGAAACGCAAGTGTGAATAGACCATGTTTCCAATACAGAAACGTGGGCAAAGATATTTTTAGGAAAACGTCGAATTTAATCGTCATTACGCCCATTTTTGGTAGCGGTATAATGATCGGAATCTCGATTGGGCTCCTCGCCCCCGTGAAGGTATTCAACTGCGGCCTGTTTAAAGCCGATGTATTTTCATGGGGATCAAACGTTCTGTTGATGTAAACTGATAATCAGGGCCTTATCTTGATTGTAAGACGACCATTTCCCCCCAAATCTCCGGAGTTCAGGGGAATTATCTAATGAACCGTCAGCTAGAAGTGAAACATCAAAATTAACGGCGAGATTAACCGCATCTTCGCTTGGGCTGTTCGTTCAGGCGATGTGGTCGCATACTTTCCCGAAACCTCCAGGAGGTTGTTATTTGACTCAGCCCTTCAGGGGGTGAATTGGAACCTGACGGTGGTGAGCACACCAAACCAACCCTTAGTTTTTTGCGCCTCTCCTTTTGACCTGGATGAGCATCATTACCCATTGTAAGGGGCTTAAGTGGCTTGGGAATCAAGTGGAATAACCCACCCATATCCCGTAGAATAATTTTACGCATCACCAACAAAATCTTCCTCGTCCACACATCGTCCGGAATTCGTAGGAGGGTTCGGATGCAGACCGAGAGCACTCCCCATTCTTCTTTGTCTTCCCTTCGTTTTCTCTCTTCCGAGTGGGCCAAGGTCCTTGGCCTTCTCCTAATAGCGTGGGCCGCGCTGCTGGGCCTCTATTTCCCAACGGCCTTTTCCCTAGTCAAAACCTGGTCTGGCTCGGATACGTATGGCCATGGATTTTTGATTTTTCCCATAAGTGTGTATCTTGTATGGCGGGAGCGGCATCGTCTGGCTACTCTGGTGCCCAGGGCGAACCCGTGTGCGCTATTGTTGCTCGGCGGGTCCGCTGGGGTTTGGCTCCTGGGTCGTGTGACATCGGTGATAGTCGTCCAACAATTAGCGTGGGTTACTATGGTCGCCTGCATGGTGTGGGCCCTGGCTGGCAATAAGGTTACTAAGGTATTGCTCTTCCCTTTGGCGTTTCTTTTCTTGGCTGTCCCTGTCGGAGCGGATCTGGTTTCGCCCCTGCAAGACTTTACTGCCTTCTTTGCTGTCAATGCGCTTCAACTATCGGGGATTCCGGTCTTCTGGGAAGGGCGCTACTTTATGACCCCTTCAGGCAGCTGGCACGTGGCCGAAGCCTGTGCGGGAATACGGTCTCTTATTTCCGGCGCCACGCTGGGGGTGTTTTTTGCGGGCGTTGTTTACCGGAGTTGGATGAGGCGCGTGGTATTTGTTCTGGCTGCCATTCTGGTCCTCATTCTGGCCAATGGGATGCGCGCATATGGCATTGCGCTTTTTGGGTATCTCGTGGATCACGAACTGGCAGCGGGAGTGGACCATCTTCTGGGTGGCTGGGCGTTTTTTATTGTGGTCATGTTTCTGCTCTTTGGGGTGGGCTTGGCGATACATAAACCTGAGCCTTCCCTCTTCGAGGAGAGGGTGAGTGCGTCATCCGTCGGGGAGGCGGACCTTTCCTCACAAGGCGGAGAATGGTTTCGTCGGGGCACCCAGAGGAGATCTTTTGTCCAGATGGCTATGGTAGCGGGGTGTGGTGTGGGCGTGGTAGCCTTGGCGCCTCTTTGGGCGATGGCATTATCCTCTTCTCCTCCGACCTCGTTGGGTCCTTCTCCCTTCTCCCTGGCGGTCTCCTCCCCTTGGCATGCTCTGTCCGACTATGCCGGCAATTGGACTCCACACTTTGAGGGTGCCGACACCATCCTCAACAGGAGTTACACCGATGGGCACCGGGAGGTGCATCTGTTCCTGGCAGTGTATACACAGCAGCAGCAGGGGAGTGAATTGGTCAGTGAGACCAATACCCTTATTGATAAGAACCGCTGGAAGCTGGTATCCGAGAATCGCAGAGAAACCCTTGTGGAGAATTACCCTCTAACAGTGAGGGAGAGTCATATTCGGTCCGGGATGGCGCCTCGTCTGGTGTGGAGTTGGTATTGGTTAGGTGATCAAATGACCTCCAATGCCTACATGGCCAAACTCCTGCAAGCCACAGCATATTTTTTGGGAGAGGCGAGGGGAGGGGCCGTCATCGCGATCGCCGCCGATTACGGCTATTCCTCGTCGGAAGCCGTGAACGTTTTAGAAGACTTTCTCCAACACACGTCCTTCCTTCAAGCCACGAACTCTGCCCTAAAAAAGTCAGCCTTCCGGGACTAGATTTAAGGGCCAATTTATCGGGAAAATTGGTAAATAGGTTGGGTGGATCAGTGTGCGGAAAAACGTGGCGAGGACTGCGAGTTTTCCGGGAGTACGAAAAAGTGGTAGAGGGGTTTCAGTTTGTCGATGGCCTTGAAGTGCAACTGAGTGATTCAGTCGCTGTGTGAGTAACGGCTCGGACACCTATGTGAAAATAGCGCTTCTCTCAGTCATTTGTTCTGAATTCATTGTCCTAGCTCTCACACTTAACAAGAGCCAAGGGTAGGAAATATTGTGAGGTTTTTTGTACCAGGGTGTGTATTTTTTTCATAAAAACAATATAGTTTCTCATGGACAAAAACAGCGTTTTTCCAAACTTCACATCAACAAAAAAGCCTGACACCATATGGAGCCAGGCTTTTAGAAAAATCTATGAGTTTCTCTTTGATCAGGCTTTGTTACCTTTTCGAAATCGCAAAGCCCCCAGTGCAACTAGCCCTGAGCCTAGTAGAAGGACGCTGGCGGGTTCGGGAAGACTAGCAGCAGTGCCCGACCCGTCTCGTACAGCAAATTTGTCATACGTGTAAGTTTTGCCAAAAAATTGATAAGAGGCAGAGTACTTGTAAGTTTCCGCTATTAAGCCAACCGAGTAAGGCCCTGGTTGATTCAGCAAAGGACTATAGTCCGTAAAAGTCAGTGATCGGCCCGTTCCAAAGTCAGTGAAAATTAACGATAAAGCGGAAAAATTGAATATCAAGCTGGATGAGAGAGGGCTGTATGTAAAGTTGCTTATTGGGTTTCCAATCGGATCCACCCCGCCTGATGTCATAAACGTCCACGTTGTTGGAACTATATAATTAAATGGTCCAGCATCGGAATCTATCTCCATAGATCCCGTCAGTAAGCCGCCACCACTAAGAGTGCCGGAAATGTCATACGGCATGGGAACTGCGTGTGCCTGCCCAAACGTACCAAACAAAAAGGCCACACCTAACAACATTGTAAGTAAGATTTTGGGGTTCATGCATTTCCCTCCACGTTTAATAGAACATTTAACCTTTCTTGAAATTTCCAATGGCAGCTTACGTCTCTTGATGTTAGATAAACTCCAGGTCATTGAAATATAGCCAACCGCTAGAAGCAATACCTCCAACGAGGTATCCAGTTAATTTCATAAATGTTTTATCTGTCAGATTACGCCTTCTTTAGATGTAGTCTTTTTAATAAAATATATCCAACCGCTAGAAGCAATACCTCCGACGAGGTATCCAGTTAATTTCATAAATGTTTTATCTGTCAGATTACGCCTTCTTTAGATGTAGTCTTTTTAATAAAATATATCCAATCGCTAGAAGCAATACCTCCAAAGTGGTATCCAGAAAACCGTACCTAATTATACCTCCAGGACAGACTCCCCATCCCCAAGCCCTTATTCCAGAGCACCAACGCATTCAGCTCTTCGAGCAGGAGTTGAAATGTCTGGAAATGGAAAGATAGTTTTTAAAAGCGGCCACCTTCTTGCCCTAGGACATGTTGCTCTTTATGCCCTAATCGATCAGTTGCAGTTGGACTATCCCATCATCATGCTGGGTGCAGTGTTGGCCTTCGGACGAAGTAGTTAGCCTGGCAGGATCGCCCCGTTCGGACCCAACAAGTTTCTTTGTGGGTGAAATCGCACGCGGTGAACAATGCAGTTGAGGCCCAGCGGGTTCACCTATAATCTCGAGGGCGTTGGGAGTGAGTCGGAGGGGGTCCGCAAGCTAATGCAGTCTAGCCAGTTGCGGAGTAAACCACTAGGCACACTGAAATTCCGGCTTGCCCAGAATGAACTCGAGGCCGCTCCCAATCAACTCAATCGGGCTTTCCATCCTCTGGCCTGGAGATATTCCTTGTGCTCATTCCATGCCGTTGGGTATACCTCTCGGTCGTACCGGATCTGTATGCCCGTCGTATGGTGGGTTGGATTGTGTCCCAACGCCGGACGCCGGGTAGAAGGTCTTGGCACCCAGACGAGCGGTGCAAACTCGTCAACCCCGAGGGCGGGCTACGCTTCAAATGTGACAAAGGAGTGGAGTCACGAAGTCGGGCCTATCGACACCATTTGGCGAGAGGGCAAATTGGCAACGCATGAGCCGGAAAGCCATTTGTTGGGACATTGACCCGATTGCACGGTTGTTCCGAAGCCTCAAGACTAAATGGATTTATTCAGGGGAATATGAGATCTTTCAGGAGGGTAGCCAGGATATGGGTGCATATTTCATTGGCTATTACAATCAGGAGCGGCTGCACATCAACAATTACCTCATCCTTAAAGATGCCGGAGTAGCTCTGAAAACTACCTGATCCGGTGGAAAAAAACTTGACCACTACAGAAGCGGAACCAATAAAGTTGAGTTAGATTTTTAGAAAACCTCGCTTTTTTGAGGGCGGGAGCTTCGCTCTCAGAATATGGCTACAGCTTTCAGCTGGTGAAAGGCCCAGTTTTTTTGCCGAATGGTCTCACCTCTTGAGCATTCAATCCTATTCTCTTTCGCTCTGGTCCCACTCCTTTGGCACCCACCTTTCCGGACTTTCAACGTATTCCCAAATTTTTTGCAGCATGTCATTTTATCATTGTGGTGTGAAAGAAGATCTCGGCTCTGTGAGCAACAAACTCCAAAATTCATGTAATTCAAATTGGCGAGCAAGCTTGTGCAAAATGCCCACGGTCTATCATCCTTTGTTTGTAGGCTTAAGAGTTCATTTTCTTCAATCAGGACCTGTCAAAAGGATTTTTGTCCATTCTAAATGTTTAGATTCTATTAGATTTGAGGTCCTTAAAACTTTCGAAGCCAAGTACAGAGCAACTCTAAGAAAAATGATTTCGCTTAGAATTACAATGGTTTACCTAATTAATTTTGTCTGATACGTCTAATTATAGAGGGGAAATGCTGAAGAATGGGAAACGACTTTACGATAGGGTATGTATGACACATAAACCTATCATGGTAGTTTTGTGCTGTTTGGTTCTTCCATTTTTGCTCGTCAGTTTAGCCAATTGTACCAAATTATCGGACGAGGAAAAAAAGGCTAGACACCAGGAACGGGGAAAAGCCTATTTTGAGGAGCAAAAATATCAAGAAGCCCTCATCGAATGGAAAAATGTCGTCCAACTCGATCCGAAGGATGCTAAGGCCTATCATCAATTAGCTCTGATTCACCTCAAATTGGGTGGGATGCCCGATCTTCAGTCGGCGTTCGGGGAACTTACCAAAGCCGTCGAGTTGGATCCATCTATTCAGGATGCCCAACTTAAACTCGGTGAATTGTATCTGCTTTCCCAACAGCCCCAAAAGGCGAAAGGACATGCGGAAGTCGTGTTGATTTCCTCTCCACACGATCCTAAAGGCCATCTGTTACGTGGCCGTAGCTTGATTATGGAAAAGAATTTCGAGAAGGGCATTGAAGAACTTAAAAAATCTTTGGAGCTTGGTCCCGACAATGAGCAGGTATACGTCGATCTGGCGCGTGCTTATCTGATCCTTGAAAAACCTGAAGAAGCTGAGGACATTCTGGACCAAGGTTTAATAAAGAAGGCAAATTCGCCCACGCTTATTTTGGCCAAGGGCGAATTCTACTCGCTGCAAGGAAGAAATTCTGAAGCGGAAGCCCTTTTTCAGGAAGTTCTGGTGTTAGATCCAGAGAATTATGATTACTACGCGAAACTTGCTGGTTATTATCAAGCTAATCAAAAATGGAAGGAAGCGGAAGAGGTCTATCAACGGCTCGCCACACGAAAACCCACGAGTGAAATACCCCAAATTATGTTGGGTGAATTTTATACGTTTATGGGGGATGGTGCCAAAGCGTCAGCGCATTTTCAAAAGGGAGTGGAGTTGAACCCCAAATCTGATCCAGCTAGAAATTCTCTGATCAATTTCTACCTGGATAACCGGCAATGGGATGATGCTGAAAAACTTATGAAGCCACTGTTAGAAGCCAGATCAAGGAACATTGCGACTAAGATTTTTGAAGCGCGACTCATACTGGGGCGTGGAAACGTGGATGAAGCCATTCTCTTATTTCAAGCAATTATTAAAGATGAGCCCAACCAGGCAATGGCCCATCAGTATTTGGGATCAGCGTTTGCGCAAAAAAATGAAACGGTCCAAGCGATTCAAGAATTCACAGAAGCCAAGAAATTAGCTCCACAGGATCGAGAGGTGCGAAAGGCCTTGGCTGTGGCCCGTATGGCTGAGCGATCATACAAGATGGCCATTGAGGAAGCACAAATGGCCATTCGTCTCAATCCTCGTGATGTCCAAGCCGTCCATATCCTGGGACAGGCCTACTTTGGTGAAAAAGACTTTTCAGCGGCGAAAAAAGTGTATCAAGTGATCATTGACCAAATCCCTCAAGACGCGATCGCCCATTTTCAATTAGGCCTCATTGACCAACAGGATAAGAAATTTAAAGAAGCCATCGACCATTTTGAGGAAGCCCTTAGACACAATCCCGATTTTGTGCAAGCTTTGAGTCACATAGCCAATGTCCGAATGTCGATGGGAGAAGCACCGCAAGCTAGAAAACGGGTCCAACAGCAAATTGAACGCTCTCCTAAAAACCCGTATTTTTATAATATATTAGGACGCATCTGGATGCAGGAAAAGCAGACCGGTCAAGCGGAGAAGGCGTTTAAACAAGCGCTTGATTTGAACGATCAGTTGCAAGATTCTTATCTGAACTTGGCAGAATTATACCATCGAACGAATCGTATTGATGAGGCGGTCATGGAATATGAACGTCTGTTGGACAAAAACCCCAAGGTGGCTTTTGCCCATATGTTCCTGGGGATCATGTCTGAACAACGCAATGAAGTCGAGAAGGCTCAATGGTATTATCGGAAGACGTTGGAGGTTTCACCCAAATTTGCGCCGGCGGCTAATAATTTGGCGTGGCTGATGGCAGAATATGGTGGCAATTTAGATGAGGCGTTAGCACATGCAGAAGATGCCCTCGCTCAGCAAGGCGATAACCCGTATATTGCGGATACCTTGGGCTGGATCTATTATAAAAAAAATGCCCATTTTAAGGCGGTTTCCCACTTAACGGAAGCGGTTGAAAAACTGCCGCAAAACCCGGTGGTTCGGTATCATTTAGGCATGGCCCTGTTTAAAAAGGGGGAGACAGGTAATGCCAAAAAGACGTTAGAGTTTGCTTTGAAGATGAGTCCAACTTTTCCAGGATCGGAGGAAGCCAGGAAAACCCTGGAGAGCTTGTAAATTGGCATTAGAGTTGTGATGCGAACCTTTTGTGCCCTTTTCTTTTTAAAAAGAAAAGGGCACACTTTGTTTTAGCAGGATCTTAAATTTTTTTTCGCGGAGTATTCTTATCTGGCTCTCCTAAGTGTCCAGTTGTATGCAAGGAGAATGTGTCTTGGTTCATGATTCTACACAGGTCCACGGTTTTGCCTAAGGGGTCTGGAGGCGATTAGATTGTTTTCCTAGCGAGAGCATGGATTTTGAAATGCGTGAGGTGTTTTAAGAATCCTCCGGTTCCCCCCATTGGCTTCATTGCATTTGATGTCGTCGATACCCGGTGCTCAATGATAATGAAATAACAAGTTGCCTTTTGAAATTAGGGGGATGTGTTCAGCCTTTAACCAATTAATAATAGACTTACTGTTTTGAAACATAAATTACATTTGCTGAATGGGAAGGATTGGAATAAATGGCCCTAAATGGCGAGAATGCCTGTTCCGAAGAGAGAGAGGGCCTGGTGCTCAGTGAAGGGGAATGGAACAAATTGTAAGATCCTTCTGGTCCCTTAAAATCAGTTTTGCCCTTGGGGCCTGACATGGGATTTTGCTTTGGGAAAGATCAAATCTGACATACAAAATTAGTTTGGCCTTCAATGGGGATTTATCCCATTATCAGAAAAAACACCACCAAATGTAATTCACTATTGGTGCCTCTGACCACCAATATTCGACAATATCTAGGGAATTTGTATAAGTTAGGACTTGGAGTCTATTAACTATTTATGTTCTTTTGTATAATTTGGCGAAGCGCTGGCTCTTGCGATGGTTCTATTGGTAAGCGTTCAAGATTGCTTCAGATAATTTGGTGTTCAGAACTTTTGGTTTTATGATCTGAGGCTTTGAACAATGCCGAACCTTAGAAGTTTGGGTTGGATACTGGGACTGTCGGAAGAGCTGTGGTCATAAATTACAAAACGAGCATTACGCCCAATTATTTAATTCTTTACAGCAACCTCAATAGATGGATTGGATTAAGTCAACGGGTAAACTAAACACCGGAATAGCGCTTTCCAATTTCCTTTACTGGGAAAAATCTGTACCATGTTCAAACTAAAGGCTGCCCCCGTAGCTCAGTCGGATAGAGCAGCGGTTTCCTAAACCGCGGGCCGCACGTTCAATTCGTGTCGGGGGCACCAAATTTTTTATAATTTCCAAAATAGTTCCGCCGTAAATCTCTTCAGTCCCTTCATGCCTTGTCTTTCCTACGTTCTCCCTTTCATTGTTGTCCCTTTTAGGGTCTGATCTATAACTACAAAAAAAGTTCAATTCTACAGGATAAGTTGTGGGTCCTCTTGTGCGTAGGAAAAATCCAGCACCATTTTTATGCTTATGGGCCTTCATGGCTCCCGAACTTTTTTGAGAATGTCTCACCTCTTTTGTTTGCAATTATGTTTGTGAAGAACACAATTACCAAATTTTTGACTAGTATTGTTAACTTTCAGGCTCCTCCCACCGATTGTATAGTGTATTGAGAGGTTTCTGATGCGGGCTTACCAGGCTGATAAGTTGAGAAGTGATCAAAATGCGATGAATTCGAACGATCGCCGGAAAGTTTTGCTCAGTGCAATCATGGTGATGAGGCGGTCAAAGAATATTGAACCTATATGGGTCAAAAGTGCCAGCGCGGCTTCTTTCATAAACCACCCACGTAGTAATACCAGTCATTTTGGGGGGTATAACTTTTTACAACCGAATTGCTATCGTTGATTGGTTTAGCCTTTCGCTAAAGTAAAACTTCTTTTCTTTGGCGTATCAGTTGTTAACGAAATCGCTCAAGAAATTTTTCCATCAAGTCTGTGAGGGGATCTTTTACGGGGAATGAGGTGCGTTATGATTCGGATTGCGTATCGGAGGAATAGCCAGGTCGTTTTCCTGGTGGCTAGTTTGATCAGCATGGGTTTTACAGGGTTGACTTTTGCTGATTCCAATATGGGTGACATATCCCAAGAGGTAAATCGAGCAGAAATTCGTGCTGAGAAAAGAGCGTTGATTGTTACAGATCAGTATATTATTGGCCCAGAGGATACTCTGGAGGTCAGTGTATGGCGCACTCCCGAATTGTCGCGCGAAATTGTGGTTCGGCCGGACGGACGAATTTCACTCCCGCTTATTGGAGAAGTGATGGCCGTGGGAAGTACGACGGCGGAGCTTCGTGATGAAATTACTGAGAAACTGAAAGTTTACAAAGAAAATCCTACGGTGGCCATTATTGTGAAAGCTATTAAGAGCTATTTCTTTACTGTCCAAGGTGCTATTGGAGGAGGCGGAAGTGCTGAGGGCAAAAGCGGGGGCGGGGGCGGAAAAATTCCTCTCTTGAGCCATACCACCCTTGTTCAAGCTATTGGTCTAGCCGGTGGGTTAAGTTCGGATGCGGTCAGGAGTCGAATCACGATTTTTCGATTAGGAATTAATGGTGAGGCACCGAAAAAAATTGTCGTAAATTATGAAGATATTATTTTGAGGGATGCGGAAAATATTGAAATCAAACCCGGTGATACCATCGTGGTTCCCTCACAAACCCAGATATTCCTACCCTAGCGTCCATGGAGTCAAATATCTTTAGAAACTTGAGCAGAGAAAAGGAAGAGGAGAATAGCAGACATGTTTATTTGCTCGTTTCCTTTCATTCCTTAGACTTTCACCGATAGAGATATTCAAAAAGGAATATCAGCCGTTTGGAGATCCATGAAATATTGTTACGCACAGGTCATAGTCCAAGCCTTGCTTGTAGTTAATATTATCGCGGGGCTTGGATGTTTCAAGCCTGACGTCATTATCCCACCTGGTCATCCGGCGGAAGGTTTTGTACTGGGGCCGGAGGATGTCATTGAAGTGGTGGTATGGAAAACCCCGGAATTATCGAGGCGAGTCGTCATCCGTCCGGACGGAAAAATTTCGTTGGCTTTAATCGGGGATGTGGTAGCGAGCGGGTTGACCGCTGATCAATTAGCACAAAAAATTTTGGAAAAATACAAGGCGTTTAAAGAAAACCCTTCGGTGTCCGTTAATGTGATTGAGGTTAATAGTTACTATGTGTTTATTGTTGGAGAAGTGGTAAAGCCGGGGAAGTTGCCATTGAAATCTTATACGACGGTTCTTCAGGCGATTTCACTGGCCGGGGGATTTAGCCAATTTGCCTCCCGAAATAACATTCTCGTTATCCGAAATGTTGAAGATGAGGAGGGCAAAATCAAAGAAATACGTATACCTCTTCGATATTCCGACCTTATTTCGGAAGATGGGGGTATCTATAACCTCACCCTGAAGTCCGGTGATACCGTCATTGTTCCGTAATCAGGATCCCGCCCAAAAATCGGAGGGACTACGTAGATCCTGAAAATTTTACACAATTTATCAATAAAAGGAATTCCTAGGCTCCATGGCTGGTACCCCCGCAGCGCATACAAACACCGATCCCGCACTTGCGATCCAACAATATCTAAAGGAATTTTTGGACTTGGGTGTGCGGCGAAAGTGGATGATTCTCGGTTTTGTGTTATTGGGTCTTACCGTTGGTGGAATTCTGGCCTGGCTAAAGGTGGAATTATACCGATCGGAGACGGTAATTCTCATTGAACAACAAAAAATACCTGAAAAATATGTACCATCAGTTGTCGGAGGTAGTACAGCAGAACGAGTGTCCACGATGACACAGCTAGTCCTAAGCCGGACCAATCTTCAAAAGGTCGTCGACGAGTTTCATCTATATCCTAAGGCTATTAAGGACAAAGGTTATGAGGATGTGGTTGCAGGTTTACGAAAAAACATTCAGATTCAAACCAAGGGTGGGGGAGAAGTCGAGGCCTTTACGATATCATTTGCGCACTCTGATCCGATGGTGGCTATGAAGGTCACGGCCAAGTTGGCTTCCCAGTATATCGATGAAAATATCAAAATTCGGGAACAGTTTATCGAAGGGGCCATGGAATTTTTGGATCAAGAACTTATGATAGCGAAAGCAGGCTTAGATCAAAAGGAAAAAGAATTGTCGGAATATAAACTGAAGTATCTAGGCGAATTGCCAGGGCAACTGGATGTTAACCTGAGGACGCTCGACCGGTTGCAACTCGAAAAAATTCAGGTGCAGGAATCCATAAATACCCTTAATCCTCGGTTGGATCTATTGCAAAGATCCATTCATGATTATGAGGCAATGGGAGGGACTTTTATGAGATTTGAAAATGTCCCATTGAATGTTGGAGATGCGCCCTCCCCGGATCCATTGGAAAAGCGTATTGAAGAATTGAAAAAAGAATTGACTAATATGTTGGGTGAATACACGGCTGAATATCCCGATGTGATTTCTCTTAAAACCCAAATTAAAAATTTAGAAAAAAAAGAAGCTAAGCGAAGGGCAGAAGAATCCAATCTAAAAGAATCTCTTGTTCAGAAAAATGAATCCCTAGACTTTGAAAATGACAAGCCTGACTTTGATCCATATTTAAACGAATTGAAAAGTACCCATGAAGAATTAAAGTTTCAACTGGGCACTCTTCGTGGTCGTTTGAAAAAAATTTCTGAGGATATGAATATCTATGAGAGGCGGATTGAAGGAACTCCGCATCATGAACAAGAATTGCTCGCACTAGAACGGGATTACGACAATATGCAGAAGCATTATCAACGCCTGCATGAAAATCGGATTAACGCTAAAATTTCTGAAAATCTCGACAAACGGCAAAAGGGAGAACGATTTCGCATCCTGGATCCTGCCCATTTGCCCACCAAGCCAGAGGGATTCCCACGGGAATTAATAGCCATTGGTGGGGTTGGCGTGGGGGCTGGTTTGGGTTTTGGCCTCGCTTTCCTTCTGGATGTGTTATGGCCGACTTTTCGCCGATCCGAAGATGCGGAGGTGTTGTTAGGATTGCCAACTCTGGCTACCATCCCTAGCTTCACAGTGGCCTACGGAAAACCGCTGAAGATGGTTGCAAGGGAGCCGGTGTTCAAGATCGGAGCCAATGGCAAACATATGGCATTCTCTCAATATACCGATTCTTTAATGAAATCCAAAGGTTCCAATGATGTTGGAGCAGAAGGTGCTGGTCAATTCTCGGGATTCTACAGGAAAATTTCTTCGGAAGCGTTTTCACCTCAGTTGAATTTGGTAACAAAATGGAGACCTCAATCTATTGTGGCCGAGCAGTACCGGATCGCTGCGACCCGGCTGGACCTTTTGGATACCAGCATGTCCCACCAGGTCGTGCTGATTACTAGCGCCATGCAGGGAGAGGGAAAAACTTCCACATCCGCAAATATTGGCTACACGCTGGCTCGTGATTTGGATGAACCGACTTTGGTGATTGATTGTGATTTTAAATGCCCGAATCTCACCAATATTTTAGGGCTTAGTCCAGAGCCGGGCCTTGCAGAATATTTTGCTGGGGTTGAACCCCTAGAGGCTTGCCTTCAACGCATGCCGGATATGCCCCTGTGGTGCCTGTCAGTGGGTAATGCCAGTCGCTATCCGGTTCCCTTTTCCAAGTTGCAAAATATCTCCACGATCTTGGAGCAGATGAAATCACGCTATCGGTTTATTATTCTTGATGGCCCTCCCGTATTACCATTGGCGGATGTCAATATATTAAGCGAATTGGCTCATATTGTGCTGATGGTCGTTCGATCCGGAGTCACACCCAAAGACGCTGTGCAGAAAGCCCTCGAGATGGTTCATAAAACAAGGAATATGAGGCTGGTAATGACTGATGCATGGACCCAGGGGGTGCCTTACTATGTACGGAAAATTTACCCCACGTCTTACTCGTTGGACAGTAAGAGTTAGAGGAATTTTTGGGGAGGAAACTTTCATGCTTGTGAGTCAAGAAGACACAGAGATGGGATAGGGGTATTGATTCAATTTTTACCGCGAAAACTTTGGTTTTAGTGTTCTTTAAATGGCGAAATGCCTGAGTTCCTATTACCGAATAAAGTTTCACTCAATAAGATACATACAGGATTTGTTTTACAATTTCCATTGTTGATTACGTTTCGTTTTTTCTAAGACTTCGGATCAAGCAAGGAGGCGGATCCAATGACCGGTCAAGGATGGACAAAATATTTTGATTGTTTCGGCAATAAATACGGTTTGCCTTGCACCCTCGGGGTCTCTTATGGGAAGTCCATGGAAATTATTTCCTCATCTTGCCCCAAACCGGTGGATCAAAAAGCGTGTCCTCATTATAGGAGACGGGCATCTGGCCCAAGACCTGGCACGAGTTTTGGTGTTCGACCGGTCTTATCGGTATGACGTCAAAGGGTTTCTGTCAAATAATCCTGCACTTTTAGGAACTTCAATGGTCAATCCCAAAGTGATTGGGACGATCAATGAGTTGTTTGCACTTTCCGAAAAACACCAAATAGAGATGGTTGCAGTTTGTGTAGAAGATCGTCGGGGGACTTTGCCCCTGGATTCCCTCTTGGATGTGAAGTCCATGGGTCTGGAGGTGATTGATGGGCACCGCCTATATGAGACCGAGTGTGGACGCCTGTCAATCGACGAGCTCAAGCCGAGCTTTCTTATTTTCTCCTCAGGATTCAGGCGAAAACCGATCATTATGTTTCTTAAGCGCCTTGGGGATATAGCAGGTTCGCTCCTTGGCCTCGTAGTGTTAGCCCCTCTGATTGTCCTAATAGCCTTATTGGTAAAATCAGACTCCCCCGGGCCGATCTTCTATCGGCAGACACGGGTAGGGCAGCATGGGTATCCCTATACATTATTAAAATTTCGTTCGATGCGAGCTGATGCCGAAGCCGAAGGTATCCAGTGGGCGGCCCTGGGAGATGCGCGTGTAACGAAAACGGGAGCCTGGCTTCGAAAGCTTCGCTTGGATGAATTACCCCAATTACTTAACGTCCTGAAAGGGAATATGAGCCTGGTAGGCCCTCGACCCGAACGTCCGCACTTTGTTCAGGAACTACGAAAATCTATTCCATATTATGACCTTCGACACACGGTTCGTCCAGGAATATCTGGTTGGGCGCAGACCTGTTTCCACTATGCCGGGTCTCTGGAAGATTCGCATGTCAAATTGCAATACGATCTTTACTATGTCAAAAATCTTTCCTTATGGTTGGACCTACGAATCCTTGTCCGCACAATTAGGGTCGTCTTCAAGGGCGAGGGTGCACGTTAAGGCCAAAGGATTTGAACGTAAATTGAAAGATGAGCATTTGCCATGATCCACGGATTGAGCTTCGACATTGAAGAACATTTTCAGGTGGCCGCCTTTGATTGTGTGGCAAGACGACGGCATTGGGAAAGCCATGAAAGCCGGGTTGAACGCAACACCCACCTTATCCTTGATCTTCTGGAGGAGCGGAAGATTCATGCCACGATGTTTGTGCTGGGATGGGTGGCGGAACGACATAAAGGTCTAATCAGGCGCATCGTGGAAGCGGGGCATGAATTAGCCTCACATGGGTATGCGCATGAGCTCATTACAGGGCAAACGCCTCAGGTATTTCGGGAAGATATCCGGCGGGCCAAACATATTTTGGAAGATATCGGAGGTAGGCCTATTTTGGGTTACCGAGCTCCGACTTTTTCTATTACCAGGGAATCAGAATGGGCTTTGTCGATTCTAGTAGAGGAAGGGTATCACTATGATTCCAGTATTATGGCGTTCGTCCATGATTACTATGGAATTCCCGGAGCCATCTCCACCATCCATACCATCTCCACCGACTCTGGACCCATTTGGGAGGTGCCACCTTCGATCTGTAAATGGGCCGGGATGACGTTTCCAGTTGCCGGAGGGGGATATTTTCGTCTATTTCCGTATCGGCTCCTCAAGCCATTCTTGCAGCGAATCGAGTCCCAGGGGCATCCTCTCATTATGTACCTTCATCCGTGGGAGCTGGATCCTTTTCAACCCCGTATGAAGGGTACGATGCTTTCTGAGTTTCGTCATTATTTAAATCTAGGAAAGGTTCAAAGCCGCCTCACTCAACTGTTGCAAGATTTTTCATTCGGACCGTATCGCAATCTCCTCACCCATTAAATGGTAGATCGTGTCTGTCGGTACTCCCCGCATTATCTATTTCGATTCTCATTATACCTCCTGAAATGATCTCCAATTTTAAGTCCTCTGGCAAGTCTATTCGCAGAGCTAGCTGCAAGAATCTGAGCCACTGCAGGTGCGGGTACGGACCTTAAATTTTGAGATGGTTATGCTCAGAACGAAAATAAGCTTTCTAGAGGGCAATGTTATTAGGGCGTTGGAAGCGACGTACATGTCTCGCTGGGGGTTACCTTATCCATGTGGCTGGGTAAGGGTTTTTGACTATCCGCCCATCAGAATTGACGGTTCAGATTGATATAGCCTACGAGTTGTCTGTCTAAAGGGCCAGTTCAACCTTTAGGAAAATCACCGTGGTGCTATTACAAGATTGTTGTCCTTAGTTCATGATTTCAGAGCAAAACAGCAATAGGTCTATTTTGTGGTCGTCAAGATTTTTCAGCTTGTGGCTGAATTTTTTAATTTTATGACCGATAGAGTACCTTATGGAGGATTTTTCCCAAAGCCTCTTTGTTTTTTAATTTGAGGGCGACATTTTTTGACTTAAATTTTTTAAGCCTATCCATGGGATCCTGATGCCAGCATTTTGACAGGGTCTGCGGTGATCTTTGTTTTCACGGGGTAACTTGCGTGGGCGGTTTTTGCTTGCAGGTCTAGGATTGTAGCCAGATGAAGGGGGATGTAATTTAGTGTATGGTTAATCGAGGTATACTACGTCTGGTTATTTTCGTCGTATTCTGGGTGATGGCTCACCCTCCGAGTCTCGTCTCAGCTGCCCTTACTCTGGAATCCTCCTTTAACGTCACTCAACAGTATACGGACAATCTTTTTTACGCTGATAAGGACAGAGAGGATGATTTTGGAACCTATTCGGGACCCAATCTTGAGCTTAAATATGCCAACCCTGACATTGTGATTGGCGGGACGTATTTCGGCCGGTTCGTTGCATATGTCAACAACCCTGACCAAAATCGGTATATCCAAAACGCCAATCTTATCTTGGAGCTCCCGTTTTTAACCAAACAGTATAAGAACTTAACAGTGAAAATCGATGAAGACATGAATTTCACCCCTCAATTAGATGCCTTCTCTTTGTCTGGGGCGCAGGATGCCTTCACCACGCCTGGAGTGCGAGCTGGGACTGGGGGGGTCTCCGAGGTCTCCTCTACTTCTTCACAAGGTGTTGGTGGGACGCAGGGGGTGTATACGAGCCGTGCGAGTTCGTTCTTGAATCGGGCCGGTGTTACGCTAGGGTATACCTGGTCACCTCGCATGACTCCCACTCTGGCGTACAACAACCAATATCGCCATTTTTTTTCAAATCAATTTCAAGATTCCATGATACACATGGGATCATTTTCTCTGCCTTATGAGTTGACGAATGCCACGATCGGTGCTTTATATGCCTATCGGCAAACAGAATTTATTGGTAAATCCACCGAAAACACCTCTGCGGATCAAATTATTGGCCACAATGTACAACTGCAAATTTCCTATAGTTTTACTTCTTCGTTGAGCGGGTCTATCCGTGGTGGAATGGCGTTTACCAAACAAAAAAAAGCTGAAGAATTTAATGAGGGAGGTTCTACGACCGACCTTTCCAATAAGTGGCAGACCAATCCCATTGGCGGAGCGACGCTGACAAAAACATATCGAAATGGGAGCATTTCCCTTGATGCTTCTTCAACCATTGGGAGTGGCGGAGGATTAGCCTCTCAAGCGACCCAAACGCGGATCCTTACGGGAAGTATTCAACATGCTCTGACTTTAAAGATGAATACCTTTGCGTCTGTTGGGTACGCGCAGAATAAGTCGGTCGGTGATGGAGATGCCTTGGACACAAAGACGTATCGGATCCAATCTGGAGTTGGGTATGGTTTTTTGCCATGGCTTTTCGGCAATCTGATCTATTCCCACATCGACCAACGTTCAAAGGGCTCCGCGGCTGGTAATGTAAAAGTCAACGAGATATATTTTGGATTCACTGCCGTTGCGGATCCCTGGGTTTTGATAAGATAAAGAAGGGAAGAGGGATGGTTTTTTTCATATACTTGGAATATCTTTTCTTGGTTGTTTTTGATCCACGAATAATACACGCCCAAAGGGCACGGATCCTCCACTCTGATCCTGCAGACAATTAATGGGTTACGCTGAAACATGGGACAGATAATTAACTGCTAGGATAATGCCGTTACGGAGAGTTTCTTTCACGCACTGAAAGTCGAATTTGTCCATCGCGAAAAGTACATCACTCGACGGGAATCCCAATTCCGCATCTTTACAATCCATCGAAAAATATTTCAATCGGCAGAGAATTCATTCTGCGATGGGACATCAAATCCCGATGATATTTGAGGTGATAGCTTAACTTCCTTTCCGATGTTGTGGGGGGAAGATTACTATCGCCTAAATTAGGTCAGCCCTTAAATTTCTCCTAAAAATGATATTCCCCTTTAGTAAACCAAGAAAATTTTTTGTTGATTGTTTAGGTAGAAAGCACTGTATTATAATGCATTCACTATATTTAGAAATCCTACATCGGTATCTGGACTTTCCATAAAACAACCCCCAACATTAGCGAAATGGCAAAGAACTCTCCCCCTTTACCCCCTTTCAATAGTCCAATTCTCCCAACTTCCACAGAACTTGAATTCGTCCCAAAAACCGCAGGAACATAAACTTACAAGAACCCCCCGAGCATTCAAGCAAGAGGATATAGCAAGGAGGCAACATAAAGATTCTCTCCTTTCTTCTACCCTCTGCTAGGGGCCTATGGATGGGGCAGACTCAGGAGATTTCCCTACCTGGGGAAACCATGATTTAAAAAGTTCTTTCGTTGTGCCTGTAAAGGATAGAAACCATAAGAATATTGGACATTTTCTTAGAAGTGATTTTTCGACAATAGGTTTTCCTTTCTGACGCAATGAATTTACTTGTCATATTGAACAGGCTGTGGGGAATCGAAATTCTTCCTGCAGGTTGTTTTATACAGCTGAAGAAATTCTTGATTTTACCGACACCACTGAAGTTTCGGAGAGGTGACTTAATAGGTAACCGCCGACCCCAGACCCCTGAGATAGAACACAAAAGTTCTCAAATCCATTTGGATGATGGTGAGTAACAATGGAGGAAACCAATGTCTCAAGAATGTGGAAAATTTAAAGGTGATATGTTTTTTATAACCCTGATCGGCCTGTGGGGCAGCCTTTTTTTGACGACTCCACAATTAGGCTTAGGGACGGCTTTGGGAGACACCACTATGGGTCTCGACTTTCCAGGAAGTGCTGCTGTACCCAACTCAACGACCATGCGCTTTAAATTTACCAATCCCCAGAATAACGGTCTTCCGATTTACGGGTCCGGAGGGAATGGCCTTACGTACATCTGGCGTGCTTACCCCAGACAACAGTCCGGATACTACACGGCGTTTTTCTGGGGAAACGATGATGGGCGGGGCGATCTCAGCACGTTCTTGTGGACAAGTAATGGGGGCGCCGATTCGTATTACGGCGCTCACCCATACCCGCTAAATCCGCCAAACGGCAATACCCACAATTGGGAAATTTCCGTGGAACAGGCTGATTATACAAACGGTGCCGTGGTATATAACCGCTGGTATACCCAAGCCCTTCGCGTCTGGGCAGATGCGAACGGCAACAAGCACCATGAGTTCTATTGGGACCTCCCGAATACCGATTCCAGTCATGTGGTGAATCGTACCTCACCACCCGATTGGGGTAACGTCAATCCTCCTGCTCCAGCACTCACCTGGGGCGATGCGCCGTGGGCACCTGGTAACGAGATATGGAACGGTATCCTGCGTGGCATACAAGTCTACTCCGGTCTCTTGACCACGAGCGAGATGTTGAGCGAAGCCAATGCCCCCCTTTCCACGGCAGCTGGCGCCAACACTATTTGGTATCTCAACATGAACCCGACACCGACGGATATCTCAGATAAGAGCGGGAAGGGGCATCACCCATCATGGGTGGGCAGTGCACGTCCAACGCTCTATTCTGATACTAGTTCACCCGACACTACCCCTCCGACGATTTCTAATATTGTCAGCAGCAGCCTAGAAACGACCGCGACCATCACATGGACAACAAACGAGCCTGCGGACAGCCAGATTGACTATGGTCTAAACAGTACATTGGGAACATTCTCAGTGTTGGATACGACCCTGACGACCAATCATTCCGTGACACTGACAGGGCTGCAAGACGGCACCACGTACTTCTATCGAGTGCGCTCGCGAGATGGCTCGAACAATCTTACCGTCAGTGCTGAGCAGACCGTGGCCACACAAGTATCGGGTACAATCCCACCGACTGTTTCAATGCCACCGCTGGCCCATTGGACATTTGATGAAGGTACCGGCGTGACGGCATTCGACAGCTCAGCAAATGGCCACAACGGCATAGTAGATGGGGCTGCATGGACGACTTCCGGAAAACTCAATGGCGGTCTCAAGTTTGATGGTAACAACGATTTCGTCGATGTAGGAACATGGGACGTATCGGGAAGTGCAATAACCCTCGCCATGTGGTTTAAAGCCGATAATTTCGGGAATTCCGACGCGCGCCTTTTGACGAAATCCACCAACACCGCAGAGCAGGACCACTACTTTATGCTCAGTACGATTCAAAGCGGCGGGATGAAACTACGTTTTCGATTGAAGACCGATGGTACCACCCATACTCTTGTTGCAAATTCTGGCACATTGACTGTCGGCGAATGGATACATGCAGTTGCGGTGTATGACGGCAGCCAAATGCGGCTCTATAAAGACGGCGTCGAGGTAGGAAGCAGAAGTAAGACGGGAGCATTGAGTACAGATAATACGGTGAAAATTCGCATCGGTCAGAACCCCAATGGCTACGGTTCATTTGACGGACTCATGGATGACGTTCGCGTCTACAATCGTGCGCTGACGCCAGCTGAAATTCAGCAGCTCGCTGCGGGAGTGCCGGACACGACGCCGCCGATTATTTCCAGTCTTGCCAGCAGCAGTACAGAAATGACCGCGACCATCACCTGGACTACAAATGAAGCTGCGGACAGCCAGATTGACTATGGTCTTAATAGCACCTTGGGAACCCTCTCAGTGCTGGATACGACCCTGACGACCAATCACGTCGTGACCCTGGCGGGGCTGCAAGCCGGCACCACGTACTTCTATCGAGTGCGCTCGCGGGACGCCTCGGGCAATCTTACCGTCAGTGCTGAGCAGACCGTGGCCACATCCGACACGACGCCGCCCGACACCACGCCCCCGACGGTCACGCTGACGGCCCCCAGCGGGGGCACCGTCTCCGGCACGGTGACGGTCACCGCCAGCGCCAACGATAATGTCGGCGTCGCGGGCGTCCAATTCCGGCTCCAGGGCGCCAACCTCGGCACCGAAGATACGACCAATCCTTACAGCATCAGCTGGAATACTACCACCGTTCCAAATGGCTCCTATGTTCTCACGGCGATCGCCCGCGATGCGGCGGGCAATACAAAAACCGCCGCCTCCGTCACGGTCACCGTGGACAATACCACCCCACCACCGCCTTCCGGTTCGTCCCTCTTCGTCAATTTTCAACCGTCCAGCTCGTCCGTCCCCAGTGGCTATCAAAAAGATGACGGCAGTGTCTACACCAGCAGCCGTGGCTACGGCTGGACCACTTTCGTCAACATCCGCGAGCGGGATGCCCACACCGATCAACGGCTCGACACATTCATTCATTTTGACTCCGGCACCAGTGTGACCTGGAAATACGATCTCCCAAATGGCGACTATCTCGTTTCGCTAGCCAGCGGCGATCCCAGTTATGAGCAAGGCCCACATCATATTACGATCGAAGGCATCACGGTCATTAACAACCAGACGACTGCCAGCAATCAATTCATTACCATCACGAACCATCCCATCACCGTCTCGGATGGGCAATTGAGTCTGCAATTGACTCGGACTTCTTCTACACATACCATCTTGAATTATGTGATGATCACCCCGGCGTCACCCGATACCACGCCCCCGACGGTCACGTTGACGGCCCCCAATGCGGGCACCGTCTCCGGCACGGTGACGGTCAGCGCCAGCGCCAGCGATAATGTCGGCGTGACCGGCGTCCAATTCCGGCTCCAGGGCGCCAACCTCGGCACCGAAGATACGACCAATCCTTACAGCACCAGCTGGAATACTACCACCGTGCCGAATGGCTCCTATACTCTCACGGCGATCGCCCGCGATGCCGCGGGCAATACAAAAACCGCCGCCTCCGTCACGGTCACCGTGAGCAATACCGACACACCGCCACCCCCAAGCGCAGGAACCCCCGTTATAGCATGGACAGCGGCCGATCAAAATCCTAGTGGCAGTTGGAGAAATTCCACTTGGGCAAATCGGAGTTTTCGGGTCCTACTTGATGGGAGTGCTATCACCACAAACGGAACGACGGTCCAACTGACTTTACGGGGTCGGCCTTCGGGTAATTACACCGTGCAGCGGGCCTCTTTGGTGCAGCGAGAGGGAAATACGCTCAATGGCGTGGATGGGACCAATCGCCAAGTCACCTTCGGTGGCACGTGGGAGGCAGGAGTCACCGTGCCAGCCGGGGGGACTGTCACCAGTGACCCCATCCCATTTGACCTGATCGCGGGGCAGGATGTATTTCTGACGTACTGGGTCTCGTCAGGGAATCCGACGGTCTATCGGTCTGGAGGAGCCAACACATCAGCCTGGACGATAAATGGAACGGACCAGAGTTCGACGATTGACTGGGAAAGTCTGGCGATTACAGCAACTCGGTCTTATCTCTATATTGCGGAGAGCTTGGGGGTGATCAACTAACAGCTATTCAAAAATATAAATATTACATGTTCCTAGCCCCTTGAGTAACCTACGAAATCCTCCTGCCCCCTCTTTCAAAGTGTCAGGGGGATTTACCGGTCCGGTGTTTCCACGGAATTCTCTATCGGCATACTGCGGGTTTGTTTTTTCATGTCCCTAAAGAGTTTGTCTCTTAAATCGTCTGATCGAGCGTTCTGGGGGTTGTCAAGTCAACTGTGTGTCGCCCCAATCCGCGGGTGGTTTGGTCAACAGAGGCCGTGTGGCGTCACCCACGTGTTTTTCACCCTCGCTCCGTCCCTTCGGTCAGACTGCTCCCTTCATGTTTCCTCCTTCCCTGTGCTCACCCCTACCTCAGTTTACCTCTGAGCGGTTTCCGCACAGCGCGTCCGAATCTCCTCACACAGGCGCCACCGACATTACTGTACTTTGAGAATGGCCGCGCTGGTATGCCGGACCACTTTCCCCGCTATCTGATACAGCAGTCAGCCCACGGTTCCGACTTGGCACCGCTTCCAGACCATGGGGAAAGGCCAACATCTTGAACAGCACAAACAGGTTGTAGGCCAACACGCTAATGCGAAAGAACACGGCATTGGCTGCGAAGGTCCCACATGGTAGTCGCTCCATCCCAAAGCCAATCTTTAGTTCTTTAGATGCGATTCTTTTTGCCATGCAATGCGCGGTTTCGGCGAGGTGCCTATGGCTTTAGGGCTGGCCACTGAGTGTCAGGGATAGCAACAATGGCGTCCTGCACGACTGTATCCTGCACGCCCTCCAATGGCAAAGGTTACCGTGTGTTTCTCACACAAGTTGAACATTTCCGTTTGGTATGCCGCACTAGCCGCCTGCACATGAGCAATTCCCTTATCTTTGTGCATCTGCCCCGCACAGGCCTTGGTGAATTCCAGATTGCGGGAGGCTGGGGACTCATTGTCTTGTGTAAGCTTAACTGTGTAACTGGCAATTATGACCGTTTCATTCAAGAAGGAGGACTGATGATCAGAGCCAAAACCCCAAACAAAATGGATGTGCTGTTTGATGAGCTGTTGGAAGAATGTGCCTCACCCGAAGACATATTCGTCAAACATGAGTTAGTGAAACAACTGACGGAGCGACTCATGGAAGGTGCGCGGCAGTGGGCGCTTGATAAACTCACCCATGGCCAGGGCTAAATTCAACAGTTTTGGGCCTTGTGGCTAGCTTGTCAGAAGCGCCCATGATGCGGATTCGGATCAGCGGCAGTGCTATGTGGGGGGCGGGTGGAAGGGTTACCATCTGGCCAAATGGCGCGGCCCAATTGATATTTTTTTAGAGGTAGCTCGATGACCTATGTGAGCGAATACTTTTGGCTCTCCCTGGCATAATTGGCTGGGTCGGCTGAAGGCGATTAGTGGGAGAGGATTCTGCCCATTGCGACCACCCAGCCTTCTTGATGGCACTCAATAACGCATATCTTCGTAGCGAGGACTTCCTGAACCCCAATCAGGTCTTGCGAAGGAAACCGCATGACTTCACTCGTTTGATACTAGGACCGTTATGTCCGGTAGCGCGGGAAGGTGCTGAGTGTGAAATCCTCTGTGTCCTGTCATGATCCATGTTTACCTTTGGCTTTTAGCAAATGAGCAGTATTTAAAAACAAAATTGGGGCTTCAAACCACAAATTTGGTGAATGATCCATATGGTCCTCCGAAAACCCTAAATTCCGTATGATTTTTCCATTCTTTTCTGCCAAGGCAAAAGGCCTTTTTAATCCCCATTCCCGGCTGATCGCCCACCCTATGGGTTATTTCTAATAATAGGAATTGGCTGTACAGTCCGCACAGAGGATCCATAAAACTTAACCAATGATTAGACCGTAACCTATCTGTCAAGGAACTTTCTTTAACAACATGGCAGGAGTCTGGCAACTATGAACTGTACGATGCGCGTGATTTTTTCTGTTTTTCTCTTATTTTTTTTCACATTAGGCGGGTCGTATATTCTTGGGCTCAATCAAGCTTTGGCCGACGGACTTCCGGTCGTGGACATCAAGGCGTGGGCGCATGATGCGGAACTCACGTTGCCGTCAAACCAGACAAGGCTGCAGGTTGCGGCTTCCCAGGCCCATCACGGTCTGAATCCGTTGACGTATCGGTGGATTAAGGTCAGTGGCCCACCTTTAGGAGAGGTAACCTTCCTGCCTAATGGTAATGAGGATGCGGACATCACGACTGCCACGTTCCGAGGCAACGTTGCCGGTATTTATACGCTGCGAGTGATCGTTTCCGATGGCCTACAGAAGGAGTCGATCTCCGAGGTTGAGGTTTCGATTAATCCGAAGCGATCAGATGCCAGATCGGGAAATGCCAAGGTCAGGGTGGAGCGCCATGGTGGGCGGAAGGTCATGACCAGGGTCGATAGAGTAATTGTACGCTTCGAGATAGATACAAATGATAAGAAGGGATCGCTACCATTGTCTGCGGCTTCACTGGCAGTCATGGATTCGCTTGGGGCCAAGTTGTCGAAGACCTGGCTAGAAGGACGTTTCGGTTTTGTTGAGCTGGCGCCCGGAGTGAATTATCAAGTCGCCTTGGACAGATTACAGGCTTTGCCTGAGATCCGATATGCCGTCGCCGACCAGTCCATAAAGCTCGACCAATATGTGCCGAACGATTCACAGTTTGACACCCAGTGGGGACTCAAAAACACGGGGGGGGTCGACATCCGTGCTACATTTGCTTGGGACCAAACAACTGGCAACGCCCATAGTCTTGTGGCGGTGATGGATACAGGAATTGACTATACACATCCGGACTTGTATTTAGCGATTGCTATCAACAATGGCGAGATTCCCACCTCGTTGCTAGGCCAACTCATCGATACTAACTCAAATGGGTTGATCGATTTCTACGATCTCAATTCGCGTGATGCGAATGGTGACATCATTCTCGATGAATCCGGTGTAAAGTTTAATCAGGCCCTTGTATCTGACCACAACGGAAACGGTTACATCGACGCGGGCGATTTGCAGGTTCCAACGTGGAGTGACCAGATTGATGGCGATGGTAATGGATACGTGGATGACCTCTCCGGCTGGAACATCCTAAGCGATAGCGACGATCCGATGGATACACATGGGCACGGCACCCATGTCACCGGCATTATCGCCGGGCGAGGAGACAATGGAATTGGAATCGCAGGAGTAAACTGGCGAACCCAAATTCTGCCTGTGCGGTTTCATGACGGTGGCGGTGGGTCGGTCTCAGATGCGATTCAGGCCATAGAATATGCTGTGTTGTTGAATCCAGACGTGATTAACGCAAGTTGGGGGACAGTCATCGATAACCCGGCGCTGAAAGAAGCGGTCCAGTGGGCAGGAAATAACGGTGTGGTATTCGTCGCGGCAGCTGGCAATGGGTCGAACAACATAGGTGACCCGGCTTTCGCCTACTATCCGGCGGCTTATAATGACCTGACCAATCTCATTAGCGTCGCTTCGGTGGATCCCAGCGGCAGCCTGTCTTCGTTTTCAAACTACGGCTTAAATGCGGTCGACCTTGCCGCCCCGGGAGCAAGTATTCTAAGTACAGGGCTTGGCGGAAGCTATGTTCTTTGGAGCGGGACATCCATGGGAGTGGCTCATGTCTCTGGCACAGTTTCGCTTCTGGCTGGACTTTTCCCAGATCAATCGCCTGACTGGCTTGTCAACCGAGTGCTATCAACCGTTAAAACGCTTCCAGACCTCGAGTTCAAGACACGCACCGGCGGTATGGTAGACGCCTTTTCGGCGGTGAACACGCCGAGCCTCGCAGGCCCTCGAATTGTTATAGCAAGCCCAATTGGCGATGTTTTGGGGCCGACCGATCGAGTCTTTCTCACTTTTGATAGTGCCATGTTGGCTCAGACATTCACAACAGACGACATTGAAATCCTCGGACCTTTAGGTTCTATTACCCCCACGGCCGTGAATAAGATCACGGACTTCATATTCGAGGTAGTGTTCCCGTTGCAAGCTACAGTCGGTCCTTACACCTTGCATGTAGGCCCAGAAATTCAGGACAACCTAGGTCGATCTATGGATCAGGACAGGGACGGTAGTATCGGGGAGAGCCTTCATGATCGTTTTACTGTGGTTTTTCGCTTGTTACCACCTCCAACCGCATTGATCCTTGACGATGGGGAGGCGGGGTACAGTGCCAGTGCGGGATGGACCACGTACACCGGGGTCGGGACGCAAGGGGACTTTGCGTATAAGGCGGTCGGCAACGGGACGGAAACGGCCACATGGACGCTGAGCGGGCTGCTCCCCGGGCAATACCAAGTGGCGGTGACCTGGCAGGCGTACACCAATCGAGCCATAGATGCGCGCTATACGGTACTGGACGGGGCCACGGCGTTGGGAACGGTGAGTGTTGATCAGCGTCAGAACCCGGTTGGCTTGGTCGAGAACGGGGTGTTGTGGCAGGACGTCGGAGTGTATGAACTGACAGGTGACACCTTGGTGGTGCGACTGAGTGACCTGGCCGGTCCGGCTGGGAGTTACGTCATTGCCGATGCTGTGCGCGTGGAGCGCGTAGGGGAGGGGCCAGTGGGCCCGGAGGTTCAGGTGCGGGTGAGTGGAGTGGAGGTGCCCGACGGCACGGGATCGGTAAGCTTTGGCAGTACGGTGGTCGGCACACCGGTGTCGCGGACGATTACGGTAAGCAACGTGGGCACGGTCGATCTCGAGTTGGGCACGATCACGTTACCCACCGGGTATAGCCTGGTCACGGGCTTTGGAACGACGCTGGTGGGTCCCGGTCAGACGACGAACTTTGTGGTGCAGTTGGATGCGGTTGTGGTGGGCACGTATGGGGGAGTGCTCAGCTTCGGCTCCAACGATGCGGACGAGAATCCCTTCGATTTCAGCGTGTCTGGAACCGTAACGGGGGGAACGGTGCAAGTCCCGGAGATTCAGGTGCGGGTGGGTGGTGGGGAGGTGCCCGACGGCACGGGGTCGGTGGGCTTTGGCAGCACGGTGGTCGGCACACCGGTGTCGCAGACGATTACGGTAAGCAACGTGGGCACGGTCGATCTCGAGTTGGGCACGATCACGTTACCCACCGGGTATAGCCTGGTCACGGGCTTTGGAACGACGCTGGTGGGTCCCGGTCAGACGACGAACTTTGTGGTGCAGTTGGATGCGGTTGTGGTGGGCACGTATGGGGGAGTGCTCAGCTTCGGCTCCAACGATGCGGACGAGAATCCCTTCGATTTCAGCGTGTCTGGAACCGTAACGGGGGGAACGGTGCCCCTCGTTTTAATCCTTGACGATGGGGAGGCGGGGTACAGTGCCAGTGCGGGATGGACCACGTACACCGGGGTCGGGACGCAAGGGGACTTTGCGTATAAGGCGGTTGGCAGCGGGACGAAAACGGCCACATGGACGCTGAGCGGGCTACTCCCCGGGCAATACCAAGTGGCGGTGACCTGGCAGGCGTACACCAATCGAGCCATAGATGCGCGCTATACGGTACTGGACGGGGCCACGGCGTTGGGAACGGTGAGTGTTGATCAGCGTCAGAACCCGGTTGGCTTGGTCGAGAACGGGGTGTTGTGGCAGGACGTCGGAGTGTATGAACTGACAGGTGACACCTTGGTGGTGCGACTGAGTGACCTGGCCGGTCCGGCTGGGAGTTACGTCATTGCCGATGCTGTGCGCGTGGAGCGCGTAGGGGAGGGGCCAGTGGGCCCGGAGGTTCAGGTGCGGGTGAGTGGAGTGGAGGTGCCCGACGGCACGGGATCGGTAAGCTTTGGCAGTACGGTGGTCGGCACACCGGTGTCGCGGACGATTACGGTAAGCAACGTGGGCACGGTCGATCTCGAGTTGGGCACGATCACGTTACCCACCGGGTATAGCCTGGTCACGGGCTTTGGAACGACGCTGGTGGGTCCCGGTCAGACGACGAACTTTGTGGTGCAGTTGGATGCGGTTGTGGTGGGCACGTATGGGGGAGTGCTCAGCTTCGGCTCCAACGATGCGGACGAGAATCCCTTCGATTTCAGCGTGTCTGGAACCGTAACGGGGGGAACGGTGCAAGTCCCGGAGATTCAGGTGCGGGTGGGTGGTGGGGAGGTGCCCGACGGCACGGGATCGGTAGGCTTTGGCAGTACGGTGGTCGGCACACCGGTGTCGCAGACGATTACGGTAAGCAACGTGGGCACGGTCGATCTCGAGTTGGGCACGATCACGTTACCCACCGGGTATAGCCTGGTCACGGGCTTTGGAACGACGCTGGTGGGTCCCGGTCAGACGACGAACTTTGTGGTGCAGTTGGATGCGGTTGTGGTGGGCACGTATGGGGGAGTGCTCAGCTTCGGCTCCAACGATGCGGACGAGAATCCCTTCGATTTCAGCGTGTCTGGAACCGTAACGGGGGGAACGGTGCCCCTCGTTTTAATCCTTGACGATGGGGAGGCGGGGTACAGTGCCAGTGCGGGATGGACCACGTACACCGGGGTCGGGACGCAAGGGGACTTTGCGTATAAGGCGGTTGGCAGCGGGACGAAAACGGCCACATGGACGCTGAGCGGGCTACTCCCCGGGCAATACCAAGTGGCGGTGACCTGGCAGGCGTACACCAATCGAGCCATAGATGCGCGCTATACGGTACTGGACGGGGCCACGGCGTTGGGAACGGTGAGTGTTGATCAGCGTCAGAACCCGGTTGGCTTGGTCGAGAACGGGGTGTTGTGGCAGGACGTCGGAGTGTATGAACTGACAGGTGACACCTTGGTGGTGCGACTGAGTGACCTGGCCGGTCCGGCTGGGAGTTACGTCATTGCCGATGCTGTGCGCGTGGAGCGCGTAGGGGAGGGGCCAGTGGGCCCGGAGATTCAGGTGCGGGTGGGTGGTGGGGAGGTGCCCGACGGCACGGGGTCGGTGGGCTTTGGCAGTACGGTGGTCGGCACACCGGTGTCGCAGACGATTACGGTAAGCAACGTGGGCACGGTCGATCTCGAGTTGGGCACGATCACGTTACCCACCGGGTATAGCCTGGTCACGGGCTTTGGAACGACGCTGGTGGGTCCCGGTCAGACGACGAACTTTGTGGTGCAGTTGGATGCGGTTGTGGTGGGCACGTATGGGGGAGTGCTCAGCTTCGGCTCCAACGATGCGGACGAGAATCCCTTCGATTTCAGCGTGTCTGGAACCGTAACGGGGGGAACGGTGCCCCTCGTTTTAATCCTTGACGATGGGGAGGCGGGGTACAGTGCCAGTGCGGGATGGACCACGTACACCGGGGTCGGGACGCAAGGGGACTTTGCGTATAAGGCGGTTGGCAGCGGGACGAAAACGGCCACATGGACGCTGAGCGGGCTACTCCCCGGGCAATACCAAGTGGCGGTGACCTGGCAGGCGTACACCAATCGAGCCATAGATGCGCGCTATACGGTACTGGACGGGGCCACGGCGTTGGGAACGGTGAGTGTTGATCAGCGTCAGAACCCGGTTGGCTTGGTCGAGAACGGGGTGTTGTGGCAGGACGTCGGAGTGTATGAACTGACAGGTGACACCTTGGTGGTGCGACTGAGTGACCTGGCCGGTCCGGCTGGGAGTTACGTCATTGCCGATGCTGTGCGCGTGGAGCGCATTGGGGAGATGTAGGCCTATCCTTCGTAAACCGCGTGGCGGGTCATATGGTCAAGACGCAGGACACCAGTAACTGACGCGCCTGTCGGGCGCCCAATTTGCATCGATCTTTGGTGCGTATCGTTCGATTTCCCTGTAGGCCATCGGCCCACAGGGACCAATTGGGGGCGCTGGTTTGGAATTTTCAGCGGTACCGGGTATGGCTATTTGATGCTCCTTAATTTTGATGCAGGCCGAAGGGCAGGTTTGCAAACACACTTATTGAATCAACCAGGCACTAGCCCTTCAGGTACGGACCAAGCATGGCAACATGTCCTTCTTCTAGATATATCAGACAGGGAGAGGGAAGGTTGGTAACTGTCTCGATGTCAAGCATGGTGAGTCAGACGGACAAATTCAAGGGGGATCCTGTCCACGAGAATTATGGTGTTGATACATCCCGTTTGTGTATAGCCGAGGCTACGCAAAGCCCACCGCCTACACCCAGTAACAAATTCCAGTTTTCGAAATCAGGAAGCGCGGAAAGCCCCCCCATCGCTGCAATGGAAAAAGCACCGCAAAAACCGCCAACCCCAGCAAGAATCCACCAAAATGGACGATTTGATGTCGAACCGATCACACTTAGAAACAAGGTAGCAGTGAATGCGCCGGCGAGAATTGCCATCAAGGGAGCATCGTAATCAAATAGCGTCGTTCCAATCTTTCTTTTGGCAGCGATATTCAGTCGGCCAACGAGTTTTCCGTCGAGGTATACTTTCGATATCTTACCGTCATACGTCGCTGCTACAAATAGTGTTTTTCCTATTTTCAGCACTTCAGGAGTTCGTAAAGCAGGATCGAACCCGTTCGGGCCAGTGGCCGGGGTCCGCAGTCGGAAAACCATTCGACCTCCTTCCTGTCCCAGCGTAAAGTTCCTATTGTATTGATCTCTTGAAAAAGTAACGATACGGGCAGAGTCGAATTGTTCAAGACTATTGGTTTGAACCCACGCTACAAGCGTCATTGTCCCCCTCTTCACCAGAGCATCAAAAATCTGTTTTTCCTGATCTGGTTGAAGGATAGGTGTACCACGTTCCTGCTCAATAATCCTTGGTGGGATGAGCGCGAAAATCGGCTTGATCCCCACGCTTGGCTTCACTAAACGGCCTGACTCGGAAAAAACAGCGCTGAGAGTCAACAGTTGGGTTCGGCTTAAAGCCTGATCGAAAAGTCCAAGCGCATAAACGGTCCCGCTCCAAGGTCGGTCGCGAGTCAGTTCATCGTTGATTGCAATCCGATATGACGGATCCCAATTTGAAAAATCCGTGTCAAGCCCAGGTTGGGAAATAACAACAGAACATATAAACATTCCCGTGGCACTGCTGACTAGAAGCAATGCTCGAACGGTCGCTGGCCGTGGCGGGGATATATTGAGCGACTGATAAATGCTAGCTAGATACCAACCAGCAATTCCTCCCAAAATATTTGCAGTCATATCTATCACACTGGGATGGCGGCTTGGATAAATCAGCTGGATGATTTCCACGAAGCAGGTGAGTATAGCAATTGTGACGATTGCGAAAGGCAGTCGTTTTCCTCGTAGGGCTACTCCGATCGGGATGTAAAGGAGTAAGTTATTGAGCACGTCCATGAAGTCCGGACGCCAAGACACAAAGTTGATCGAAGGAGAGCGGAAATCGACCGGTATGGCTGTTGCGCCGATGATCAGTGCTACGGCAATGGGAAGCAGGCTAATATTGCTCGCGCCAATAGGGCTATTGTCAGATTTTGTACCTCTCATCAGAAATTGACCAGCCTGGAGTTTTACTATCTTTATCTTACGTTGAATAGGAGGCTATAAAAAAATGGTTTCCTCTAAAAATGGGAAGGGAATTGTGAGGATTTTAGACCAATCATCCGGATTCTTGTCCTCAATTCTCATTACATTCAGGTTTGTAGGTAAACCCCTTTAACTTCAGCCGGGGAAAACCCATAAAGATGACTTAAGTGAGGCATGTAGCGTGGATCCTGGTGGAAAAAGAAAGCTCTTTTAGCAAGAGCATGGGCCCTTAGAATAGCTGGTGCTTTTCTACCCTTCAGAAAAAGGCATCTAGAATAACCTTCCTCGTAATCTTGATGTGTGAGTTGAATGTTGAATGGTTTAATTTGACGGGCCACACTGCAATGCTTGCAGGGTAATCTCATCTTCAGACCCAAACAGATTCCCCAATAGAGTCACGTGGAGAACAAAAATGGATGCATGATAGGCTTTGCTCAGATCGGCGATGGTTTTGGAAAGACGTTCATAGACCATGTCGGACGGTATCAGGAATATCTTGTAATAGGGATCCGAGTGATCTTTCATTGATTTCTCAAGACTTCAACACCCTTCAGCTTCTTCAAGCAGTTTCCTTTATTCGCTTTCAGCCCATCTTAGGTTGAATGGAAGAATTCAAAACTAGTGTCACAGCTGCATCATCATCTTTATCCTAGGGAAAAGCATTGTCAAAAAAATGCCATATTGTAATCAATATCACTAGTTTTTGGTCAAAAATCAAATAGATTCAATTGGTTGTCAAACAGCTTATCCTCACTTCTGGTATTTCCGTCCAGAAAGGCTGTGTTTAAAAGGGATTTTCACTGAGCAAATCTGTAGTAGTTCTTTGAGTGAGGCCTTAAGGGTGGACCGCTTCTTGACGATAGACACAGGGACATAGACCGAGACGGCGGTCCAGGTTTGTACTTTCTAGGCGTTTTTCTGGCGTGACTGAGATTTTTTTACTCCGCAGATACTGGTCGATCCATTTGATAAACAACTTAATGTGCCACCGCACCTGGTACCGGGCACGGATAGATGGCAGCGGTCAGATCAACAAGGTTGGTTAGTGAGATGAGCGTCTTGCAAGACTCGAGATCTTGATCCGATACGGGGAGATGAATGGGGTACTTCTGTTGTGTGTAGAACCCGGGCAACACCATGGTCTGATCATTGTCACCTATTCTTCATCGCTGAGGGCTGAAATAGATGCTGCGACAATCGGGATTTGACTTGGGATAGGTAACAAAAAAGGCCTAGGTAAGATGAAGGTTGAACAGTTGTCCAGGCGCCCATAGCCCATGAAGTAAATTACTCCAGGTTTAAGGATCCGTAGATCGGGGCATGCCCCCTGTTCGAAAAGCTCAGGCCAGGGGCTTCTGTTTTGTATAGGATCTGGGCTTGCTTGTTCAGGCATCGGGCGAGGTTAAGGCAGATGGGGGTAGTCTCCGTGTCGACAAAACCACAACGTGCTAAAAAAAGTAATTCATATGCTTAAGCGGCTCGGAGCTCATTCAGCCAGACACTCCAGACACTATAGTGAACAAATATATATTTTCCTTTTTTGGGGAAGGTAGGTATCCGCAAAAATGACACCTCAATGGTATTCGCTATTCTACGAAATGAAATCATTCAAAAACATCTTTCTCATAAAAATTTCCTACGTGTTTATTAACGACATCCAGGAAAAATGATCTACTAAATGTTTTTCACAATGTTTCTTCTGAAAAATTTTGTTTATGTTTTTTAAACTCGGAGAATATCATAGAAATGGTTTCTTTTCTTCCCAGGCAAAAAGGTCTTTAAAAATCATATTCCCCAGTAAACATTTTCTGTGAGTCAATCAGAAATCAACGCCATGGGCATACGTGTTGGAGGCAAAATAAGCCGCATCAGAAACGTACTAGCGAATTGGGGCGGCTACATTTTCGCAGTCGGCGTTAACTTTGTTCTCTCTCCGTTCATCGTCCACAGCTTGGGGGATGAATCCTACGGTATTTGGGTGCTTCTGGGCTCGATCGTTGGATACCTCGGATTACTCGATCTCGGCGTTCGCGGGGCGGTTACGCGCTACATCGCCAAATTTCACGCTCAGGAGAGTCATCTGGAGGCAACACGGGTCGCCTCCTCGGCCCTGGTCGTATTCGTCCTGGTGGGGTTCGTTGCCATCGCCGTTGCCGGGGTCTTGGCCATCGTCATCGACCGGGTCTTTCAAATTCCACCAGAACTCGTCGCCGTCGCCCGTGTAGTCTTAATCCTGGGCGGCGTCAACATGGCGATTTCGATGATCAGCGGAGTTTATGGTGGCGTTGTAGCTGGACTCCAGCGCTTCGACATCGCCAATCTTTTCGAAATCGCAATCGGCGTAGTTCGCGTGATATTGGTCGTCCTCGCGCTGAAGACGGGCTACGGGCTGATTGCGTTGGCATTGATACAGCTGGGCGTGTCCGGGCTGCGGGGATTCGCGAGCTTTGTGCTCAGTCGTCGATTGTATCCACAGCTCAGCATTGGCTTTAAGGAGTGCCATCGCTCTCACGTGACGATGATTTTTTCGTTCAGCGTTTCAGTGCTCCTTTTGCAGGCCTCCGGGACGATTATCCTGTTTACCGACTCGATCGTTATCGGTTCATTCCTGCCCCTTAGTATGGTGACGTTGTTTGCAATCGCGTCCAACCTGACCGAGTATGCACGAGCGCCAGTCAGTGGCATCTCACAGACCCTGACGCCATCAGCAAGTGCGCTCGAGGCCGAAAACGAAGGAGACGAGTTGGAGCGCATCCTACTCGTCAGCGCTCGCATTGCGACGCTGATAGTATTGCCGATTGTTGTGACCTTCATCTTTCGAGGCGGGTCTTTCATTGGCTTGTGGATGGGCGAAGAGTATGCGAAGCCCTCTGGGGAAATTCTTTGGATATTGAGTTTGGCTCTCTGGTTCGCGATCGGATATCAGGTCGTAGTGGCCACTATGATGGGTATTTCAAAACATGCCGGGCTCGTCCCCGCATTTATTATTGAAGCGGTATGCAACATTGGCCTTAGTCTGTACTGGCTTCAATCGTATGGTATTGTCGGCGTGGCATGGGGAACAACGGCACCGCGGTTGGTGGCATCCATCATATTTGCGCCGTGGTACGTAAATCGAGTGTTGGGGACATCGATTCCCAAGTTCTGGCTTACCGTGTGGATTCGACCAGCGGTGGCGATCACCCCATTTGCGCTTGCGACCTGGCAAATCGAGCAGATCTGGCCAGCCGATAACCTGATTCTCTACTTCGCTCAGGTGGCAGCCGTCTTGCCGCTAGCGGCGCTCGGAGCTTGGGCCGTAAGCCTGACGCCCTCGGAAAGAAATCGCCTCGCCCCCCCTGGATTTTTGAGGGAAATAGTGAGCAAAAGCTCCGACTGACCTGTCTTGGCTCTCCTGTCCTATCGCCTTCAGAAACGACGACGGAGCGACGAGAAGTACTGAGATAGATGGGGGCGGGAAAAGATTTTGAAGTCCGCTCATCGAAAGGAGAAGTGTTATGGATAATATTGCAAAGGGTGGAGCAAATCCGTCGGTTGAGGCGCAACAAGCATACTGGGACGACCGGTGGGGGAAGCAGGAAACGCCCAACGAATGGCAGAAAAGGCGATCCCAAGTAATCATCAAGATGCTCAAGGGACTCCGGCTCGATCATCCGAGAATTCTCGATGTCGGCTGTGCAACCGGCTGGATGACCAAAATGCTCTCCGAGTTCGGTACGGCAGAGGGTGTCGACCTTTCCGAAGCGGCGATCGAGGCAGCCAAGAAGGACTTCCCCGGAATCAAGTATACTGCGGGCGATCTCTACGAAATCGAGCTGACTAGCGAGCCTGTCGATTTGGTCGTCTGCCAGGAGGTGATCCCCCATGTCAGCGATCAAGCTCTGCTAATGAAGCGGATCATGGATGTCATCAAGCCTGGTGGGTATTTGATTATTACTGCCGCGAATCGTTTCGTAATGGAGCGCATGAGAGATTCCGATGGCGTGGGCGTTGGAGGTGAGGACCCGGAGGATCACATTAAGAAATGGCTCGACATGAAAGAGCTAAAGGGTATCATTGAGCCATACTTCAATGTCCTTGACTCCACGTCGGTAATACCTATGGGCAACCGCGGTTGGCTGCGGATCATCAACTCGCCCAAACTCGCGAGGGCACTGAGTTGGTTCATCACACCGGCCCGCCTGGACGAGTTGAAGGAGCAGATGGGGTTCGGCTACTCGATTATCGTGTTAGGACAAAAGAAGTCGTGACGGAGGATGGTGCCGTGTCAACTGCAAGATCTCTAGGCCAGGTTTCCTCGTCGCGCCCTAAGCGGGTTGGAATCATGGGGCACGTGGGCAATGAAAATCTCGGAGACGAGTCGATTATTGCCGCGGTAATACAAAACATTCGCGATCGTTGGCCTGACGCAGAGATATGTGGTCTCACGATCACGCCGGTCGACACACAAAAGAGGCACGGGATTCCATCCTTTCCGATTCGCCGCGGGGCGGTCCCAATGCTTCCAGCCTCGCCCAGTACAGACTTTGCCGGATCTCCAGTAGCAGCGGCGACCGAGGCGTCATCGGGGTCGGCAGTGGTGGCCCAAGCACCGAATTCATCATTGCTTCAGGGCGTGAAGGAATTTGTGAAAACAATTCCAATCTTGTCCTCGCTGATGCGTGGTGCCATGGTGGCGTTGAAAATAATTCCCACGATCGCCAAAGAATTTGGATTCCTGCGCGAAAGCCGCCAACGCATTGAGGGCCTCGATCTGCTGATCATCGCCGGTTCCCACCAGCTGAATGATTTCGTGGGTGGCCCGTGGGCCTTCCCCTATACCGTTCTCAAGTGGACGCTTCTCGCGCGTAATACTGGAGCAAAAGTGGTTTTCCTGAGTCTGGGAGCGGGTCCAATTGAAACATGGCTCGGTCGGCGCTTCCTTCGGCATGCACTGCAACAGGCCAGCTATCGCTCCTATCGGGATGTGACCTCAAAGCGTTGGGTGGACACCCTCCAGGGATTCGATGCTGACCAGATCGTTCCCGATCTGGCCTTCAGTCTCCGATCCTCGATCCGCTCCAAAGAGTCCGATCCCAGTGACCGACTGCCTGTGGTTGGAATCAACTTACTGCCCTTCTACGGCGATTATTGGTTCGACAGCGACGCGGCAAAGTATCAGTCCTATGTCGCGAAGTTGGCCAGGTTCGCGGATTGGCTCGTAGAGCGTGATTGTGAAGTGCACTTCATACCGACTCAACTCAAGGTCGACCCCGAAGTGGCCACCCACGTAATCAATCAGATGAAGACCAAGGGCAAAGCGGAGTATGACCAACTCATCGTAGAACCAACTTTTCAGAGCTTGGACGATTTACTGAGCGCATTGGCAGAGCTGGACATCGTAGTCGCCACGCGTTATCACGGAATTCTGCTCTCCCTAGCGCTTCAGAAACCCGTTTTAGCGATTGCCTATCACGATAAGTCGCGAGATTTGATGAAATGGCTTGGCCAGGGCGACTACGTGATTGAGGGAGAGACCTTCGGAGTTGACGAACTGACCGACCGCTTCATAGCCTTGGAGGTGCATTCCGCCTCCATTACAAACTCGCTTCGAGAGCAGATGCCTAAATTCAATTCCGCGGTTCAGGCCCAATACGACACAGTTTTCAACCTGATAGACGGATAGACGGAGATCAGCGCGTTGCGAGAGCGAATCGCTCCGTGTCGTTCCACCAGCCCCCATCAATCAAATTGGACCCGAATCGCTTCGGATTTAAACCCGGACGCTTCCCGATTGTGACAGCGTAATCACTATGTAGATGTAGTCTGTGGAATACAGGTGCCCACGCATTTTCAGCGCCAAGCGTCGCTTTTCAACGGAGTTGATTAAGGCTTGTCAAATAGCCTGCATGTCCGCCCCATCCTTACGCCAAGCTTGCAAAGTAAAGTCCTTCCCACCTGCCGACCAGAAAAATGTCTGCAGCTTGTCATCGATCCGATCGGCACCATTATTAATATTGCAATGATTTCGACGATGAGAAGCCAGGCCAAGATCTCGTTCATGATTTACAGGGATATCATAAACGCTTTACGGCTACTTAAGTTTTTCAATTAGCTGATCAAGACGGAGAACAAGAAAATTTTTCTGACCCTTGATAACTTGATAGTCCACCATTCCAGGCTTGGCAAGAAATGGTCAACCAAAAAATCATACACAGAAAATTGCAGTCTTTCTTCTCCGAAAAAAATCAGACGAATATCTGACAAAGTGATTTTAAGTTGATGTGCATTCCAAACACCCTGTGAGGGAAACTCCCCCACACTTAAGGGAAACGATCAAGTGCACACGCGTTTGTAAACAAATACTTAAACCATCCGAAAATTGCTTATGCCCCATTGGGGGAATACATCTAATTCCCTAGTTAAATTATGATGCACTTAGAATTCAGCTAATTGCTTCGGGTTCCAGTCTGCCGTGGAGTTTTCACAGTTCGTCTGGAGGCGCCTGAAGTTCACTGCTTTTTATTATAGTTTCACCCATCCCCATTTTTCTTTGCAACGTTCAGGAGGACATGGCCGATATGTTCAACTCCTGCTGGGTTTTCGTCGAGAAGGCTCCGATCTACCTACTCGTCCAACACTTTTGGCGAGAGATCCTCGACATTGTGTTAAAAGCTGGATGCGGTGACGAGCGGTCCTTACAGACCCTGCCAAACGACTCCATCAAGGTGGGTAATGAACGCCTCGCATAACCCATCTATCTGCACGAAGAAACAAGAGTACATTGTTTTCCTGGTGTGGGGTAAGCTCGAGCATCTGGCGTTTAGGAAATCCGTTTTCGCGACAGTCTTGACCCGTCGCGAACTGCAGCAGGTTTTAGACCGGGAAAAGGCGGTTCTCAATATTTCTCGTGTCACTCGCAACCAGGGTGACGCCATCTTCAAGTTCTACCACACGCTAAAACTAGGGACGATTTACAGGATCATCTGGAGGGATCTGTGTCTGCTACGGATGTTCAGCCGTCCTTTCCGGCCATTGTTTAAGTCGATGCCCCCGTTTGCCGATAAAAATTTTTGTCCCGTTCTTCAGCTTTAAAATGAAAATCAATTGGAGAGACATTTGATGAAAGTTGTTCTGTTTTGTGGTGGCCAGGGGATGCGGATGCGGGACTATTCCTCCACGTTGCCTAAACCCATGATTGAAATAGGAAGCAGGCCAATTCTATGGCATGTTATGAAGTATTACGCTTATTTTGGCCACAAGGACTTTATTCTGTGCCTTGGCTACAAAGGGGAGAGTATCAAAGCGTACTTTCAGAACTATGACGAGTGTCTGTCGAATGATTTCGTTATGTATAACGGAGGCCAGACGCTACACCTTTACAATAATGACATTCACGACTGGAGCATTACCTTCGCCGATACAGGAATCTACTCGAACATTGGGCAACGCTTAATGGCTGTAAGAAAATATCTTGGGGACGACGATATTTTTCTCGCCAACTACAGCGATGGCCTGACTAATCTACCGCTGCCAGAGTTAGTAGACTTCTTGAAAAACAGTGACAAGGTTGGCTGCTTCGTTAGCGTAAGGCCAAATCTCAATTACCATTTCATTACTACCACACCAGAAGGCGTGGTCACGACGATTAAAAATGTTAAATTTACAGATCATCGTATCAACGGCGGATTCTTTGCCTTCAAAAAAGAAATATTCGACTATATTCACGATGGTGAGGAATTAGTACAGGAACCCTTCCAGCGACTCATCAAGCAAAACAAGCTTCTCGCTTACACATACGACGGTTTTTGGAAGGCCATGGATACCTTCGCGGACAAGAGAGAATTCAATAACTTAGTGGACGCCGGCGATACGCCTTGGCAACTATGGAACAAGGCCTAGTTAGGTTTATAGCTATAAGTATTGGAGTCCCATGTTGCAAATGACCTGCGCAAAGGAGCCAGGTGCGAGGCTAAAGGTCTTGTGCCTTGGGGCTCATAGTGATGACATCGAAATTGGATGCGGCGGAACGATACTCCAGTTGATCAGAGAGTACCGGAACATAGAGTTTTTTTGGGTTATTTTTGGTGCCAACGATAACGAGAGGCGACAAGAAGCGGTCCACAGTGCGGAATTGTTGCTGGAAAAAGTAGAAAACAAAACCATCGTGGTGAAGGCATTCGAAGATACTTGTTTTCCGTTCGCAGGCAAGGATATCAAAAACTTTTTTCAAGAGATCAAAGCATCCTTCCAGCCGGACCTCATTTTCACGCATTATCGCCATGACTTGCATCAGGATCATCGTATCGTATCCGAGTTTACTTGGAATACCTTCAGGGACCACTTGATACTGGAGTATGAAATCCCCAAGTACGATGGGGATGTCGGCACGCCAAATTTTTTCTCCCCAATCGACGATTCAACCGCCAAGAAAAAAATATGCCATCTCCTTACGAACTTTAAAACACAACATTCCAAGCCTTGGTTTACTGTGGAAACCTTTCAGGCATTACTGTGTTTGCGGGGGTTAGAATCTGGCGGACAGGAAAGGTACGCTGAGGCGTTCTATTTTCGAAAACTGCTTTGCCAATGGTAACGCGACATCAATCAATATTTGTGGTGTCAGCGTAGTAGGCAATGCTCTATCAGGAGGAACAAGCATGAGAGTAATGGTCACTGGCCATAAAGGATTTATCGGGACGGTGATGGTGCCGATGTTAAGGTCTGCTGGGCATGAGGTGGTTGGCCTCGATAGTGATCTCTATCGAAACAGCACGTACGGTAGTGATCCAGCCCCCGTTCCAGAGATTATCAAAGACATACGTGATGTCGAGAAGGAAGACCTTCAAGATCTGGACGCCGTTGTTCATCTCGCGGCATTATCCAATGACTTGCTTGGCGATATCGATCCTCAAATGACTTACGACATAAACCACCTCGCGAGTGTTCGTCTGGCTGAGATGGCTAAAGAGGTCGGTATTTCCCGATATGTTTTCGCTTCTTCTTGCAGTAGCTACGGAGCTGCGGGAGATAAAATTCTTAACGAATCTGCAGAATTTAATCCAGTAACGCCCTATGCAATCTCAAAAGTCCGAGTCGAACAGGATGTCAAGCAACTCGCGGATTCCGATTTCAGTCCGACGTTCATGCGTAATGGGACGGCTTATGGAGTTTCACCACGAATCCGCTTTGATGTCGTACTAAATAATCTTTTGGCCTGGGCGTATACCACAGGTAAAGTACATCTCAAAAGCGATGGAACTCCCTGGCGCCCTATTGTGCACATCGAAGATATCTCGCGTGCAGTTCTGGCTGCCTTATCGGCACCGCGCGAGTTAATTCATAACGAGGCTTTTAATGTCGGCTTAAATGCGGAAAACTATCAAATTAAGCAGCTCGCAGAAATAGTGCTAAATACGATTCCTGAATGTCAATTAGGGTTTGCGGCGGATGCTGGAGGTGACAAGCGGAATTATCGTGTAGATTTTTCAAAGTATAACATTACATTCCCGGATCATCCGTTGCAATGGAATGCACGAAGCGGTGCGGAACATATCTATCAGTCTTTTCGGAATATAGGCCTCAATGCTGACGATTATGAAGGCCCCAAATACAAAAGGATTTCTCAGCTCAAACATCTACTTGAGACTGGTCAGTTAGATGACACCATGCGATGGAGAGTAAAACCAACATGATTCCCCTGTGGCACCAGCAAATGGTTGCCTTGCTTATATCACTTTAGCGGAAATGTGGATCGGAGGCCTTGGTGGACAATTGCTTTAGTGCCATTTTAGATAAAATGCCTTTGTGTGTGTTATTGGCCAATCTTGCGGCTCACCTGACCGAAGTCTCTCTTTACAAATCTGAAATGGCATTCCAACGATGAACCCCCGACCGTCAGACAAACTTCTCGAGGGCGGACGCGGTGAGCAGATGCACGCGCTGATGCGCGAGTTGTATCCACTGCATCGTAGCCAAACAGGGACTGGTGTGCGGCAGTCACTCCAGCTGTTACAGAGCATTGTGCCGGTGGAAGTACATGAAGTCGATTCGGGAACTCCCGTTTTCGGGTGGACTGTGCCTAACGAGTGGACAATTCGAGACGCCTGGATTAGTAACGCACAAGGCAAACGTTTGGTCGATTATCAACTTAGTAATTTGCACGTGGTGGCATACAGTCAGGGAATTCGAGAAACGATGACTTTCGCTAACCTGCAACCTTATTTACACTCGCTGCCGGAGCACCCCGACTGGATTCCATACCGCACGAAGTATTTTCAAGAAGGCTGGGGATTTTGCTTGAGCGACTCTCAACTTGATCAATTCCGTCAGGCAGGTCCGGACGCCGAGTATGAGGTGTGTATCGACGCTGATCTGCGGCCCGGGTCGCTTACTTATGGCGAACTGTTTCTTCCGGGCGAAATAGACGAGCAGGTGCTTGTCTCGACGCACACCTGCCATCCATCGCTGGCCAACGACAATCTGTCGGGCATCGTAGTGGCGGCATTTTTGGCGGCCCAGCTGCAACAGGCTCCGCAGCGGCTGTCATATCGATTCCTATTTCTGCCAGGGACGATCGGTCCGATCACTTGGCTAGCGATGAATCGGGAGACAATCCCGAACATCCACCATGGGTTGGTGCTTGCCTGTCTGGGCGATGCGGGCCCAATGACGTATAAGCGGAGCCGGCAGGGCAAGGCCGCTATCGATCAGGCGGTCGAACTGGTGTTACGCGACCGATGTGCTCCGTACCAGATTCGCGATTTTTCACCGACTGGCTTCGATGAGCGACAATATTGTTCGCCCGGTTACAATCTACCAGTCGGTCGGTTGACGCGAACACCCGAGGGGGAATTCGCCGAATATCACAGCTCGAGTGACAATCTAGAGCTTGTTCGGCCAGAATACCTGGCCAACTCGCTTGATTGTTGCATGGAGATTTTCGCGGCTTTAGACGCGAACATCGTTTATCAAAACAGACACCCTTGGTGTGAGCCGCGATTGGGCTCGGCCGGTTTGTACGACACGTACGGTAGCGACAATCCCAAAAGAGCGATAATGCAGGAGGCGGCGCAATGGATATTGAGTTTTTCCGATCAAAACCATTCGTTGCTTGATATTGCCCAACGAAGCGGTCTCCCGCTGGCTGAGATGCGCGAGGCGGCTGAGAAACTGGTAGCCTGCAAATTGATCCTCCCATGCGACAAGTCTCAAGTCTGACGCGAACCACGAGATTATCCCGGTTTGCCAGGGGCAATGGTTGCCTGCAAAAAAATCAACAACAAAAAAAGCTTTTATCTAAGGAATTTAAGTAAGGAATCTATCCATGGCTGAATTAACAACATCTTGCATAGAGAACTCTGGAGTGCCGGCCTCGGGACGGCTGCCCAAAATTGGAAAGGCTAAGGGGGACTGCATCTTCTGCGGCCACGCGCTGCGCTATACACTTGTCGATTTGGGTCTGTCTCCGCTCTGCGAGAACTGGCTCTCCGAGCAAGATCTTCACAAACCTGAGACTTTTTATCCGCTACACGCGTTTGTGTGCGAAAAGTGTTTTCTAGTACAGGTTGAAGAATACGTGCATGGCGAAGACATATTCGGGGGCGACTATGGCTACTTTTCTTCGTTTTCAACATCGTGGCTTGAGCACGCGGCGCGGTATGTAGAGATGATTACTAAACGGTTGAATCTGGACGGCTCGAGTCTGGTGGTGGAGTTGGCTTCTAACGATGGCTATTTGCTGAAAAATTTTGTGGCCCGGGGAATTCCAAACCTGGGGATCGAGCCGGCCGCCAATTGTGCTGCCGAGGCGACCAAGTTGGGCGTGAATTGTCTAGTGAAGTTTTTCGGTGTCGAAACCGCCCAAGAGCTGAGAGGTCAAGGGCGGCGGGCCAGTCTATTGATCGCCAACAACGTGTTGGCGCATGTGCCAGATCTAAATGATTTTGTCGCGGGCATGAAGATCTTGCTAGCCGATGATGGGGTGTTGACCGTAGAGTTTCCGCATCTGATACGACAGATGGCAGAGAACCAGTTCGACACGATTTATCAAGAGCATTACTGCTACTACTCGCTGTATTCTGTGGAGCAGGTCTTCGCGGCACACGGCATCATACTGTTTGATGTAGAAACCTTGCCGACACATGGCGGATCGCTGAGAATCTATGGGCGACATATCGATAATGAAGCGCGGGCAGTGACCGAAGCCTATCGCCGGACGATGGAGGCGGAGTTAGAGGCCGGAATCAACGATCTGGTATTCTACGCAGGATTTTCCGATAGGGTAGCGGAGACCAAGCGAAAACTGTTGCATTTTTTGGTGGAGGCAAAACGGCAGGGCAAAACGGTTGTTGGTTACGGCGCCCCGGGCAAAGCGTCGACGCTCTTGAATTACTGCGGCGTGCGGACCGACATGATCGATTATCTGGTCGATCGTAATCCATACAAACATGGTCGTTACATGCCGGGTGTGAGGATACCGATTCATACACCAGAGCACATCGATCACACGCGGCCCGACTACATTTTGATCCTGCCCTGGAATCTGAAAGATGAGATCAGTGAGCAATTGGCTTACACACGAAAGTGGGGAGCGCAGTTTGTGGTTCCGATACCAGAAGTAAAAGTTTTTTGAGCTCTGGTTTTGGTTGTCGCTACTTCAGGCGGTTTGGAACTCTTGACCTTTGTCATATGCTAGTTTCTGTCTCCTGATCTCACATTTCGTTAACGGCCTGAACAGTGCCCATATTATAATGGCTAGCGGTCAGAACCAAGATTACAACTAATCGTTGACTCCCATGGGTGGCTAGTTTGGAAACATGGGTTTAGCCCAATCGGTTTCCTAGGCTAAACAGATAAATCCTGACGAGGCCATTGAGGGTCGGAAGGATTTGAGAATTCTCGATTTCGCTTGGGATGAGGACGGGCAAGTAAAGGTCCGCTTTAGGAGCCAAATCGAGGAAGAAGTAAGACTTGGCGGCATGATCGCACGAGACCGCAAAACCTGCTGCTGTCATTCTGACCGGAGCTTGGCGAAGCTCGGTCCATAAATTCGGTATGCTCCTAATTGACTGTATAGAAACTTGATCAATGGGCATTTGCGAGGCAGCTACAGCTTGAATTCGGTCCTATCTTCATTCAGAAACACCAAATCGAAGTGATGCATTAAGATTTCCTTATGACGATTTCTGAACCAGTAATAACGGTGGGCATGCCAGTCTATAATGGCGAACGCTACATTGAAGAAGCGATTCGGTCGATACTAGGGCAAACTTTCGAGGATTTCGTCTTAATTATCTCGGATAACGCTTCTACGGATAGGACCGAGGAAATCTGCCGCGACTTTACCTTGGAAGACAAACGCATTACGTACTTACGCAATCAGGAAAATATGGGTGCTAGCAACAATTACAACCGACTTTTCCGGCTAGCTCGAAGCAAATATTTTCGATGGTTCAATGCAGATGATCTATGTGCACCTGAGTTGCATGAGAAATGTGTTGCTGTATTAGAAGATAATCCAGATGCAGTTCTCTGCTACGGAAAAACATGTCTGATCGATCAAGATGGTAACTATTCTAATGATTATGATGACAATCTCAACCTGCAACAGTCAACGGCCTTTGAGAGGCTCTCGAGGTTTTTTGAGGCGGTCGGTCAAACGAATGTCATATACGGGCTCATGCGCACATCGGCCGTCGCACACACCTCGCTAATGGGAAACGGCAGTTACCCTGCTGCAGATACAAATTTCATGGCAGAACTGACACTCTATGGCAAATTTATTGAGATTCCAGAGCAGCTGTTTTACCGACGAATGCATTTTGAGGCAAGCAGTTCTGAACGAGGGGATGAAAGTAAACAGCAACTTTTTTGGACAGGCAATAGCCGGTCGAAGTTTACAATGCCGACTTGGAAAAAGAATATCGCAATTGTTAAGGCTGTCCACTCTTCGCCCCTGGGTATGTGGGATAAATGGAGGGTGCAACATTACAATCTACGCCGCTTGGTAAGCTCTCGACATGACTTGATAAAAGACCTCGCAGGTTTATTGCAAAATATTTTTCAGAAAAAAGACCGAGCTGGCACTTTGCCGAATTGAAATGTTGACACACTATGTGTGTTGTGAAGGCCGTCGTTTACTTAGATTATACTATGAGCAAGGGAGATAGTTTCTTCAGAGATTGAACCAGAAGGAATTGTCCTTCGAGTGGCATCAATCAAGACAGTTGGTTATTCCACGCCTCGCTAGTTAATCGACCAGCGCCAGGAGTTCGGATCACTTATGTCTTCAATGTTCATATCGAACTCGATAGACTGGCCTTTTTGCAAATTTCTTGATTCTACTCTGAGTAATCGCCCCGCCCAACTCGTATTTAAGCCCAGAGGGTGCGTCGAAAAGGATATATCATCGTCAAAATTAACAGTGAAATAAACAGCATATCCATCTAATCGACCATCTATGTTGATAGTATGACGAAGTCTGATTCTTTTAGGTACTTCATTTGGCTCAATTTTCTCCAGATCACATGTGAACCCGCTACCACCTTCACTCAGCAATTTCTCGATCTGATAATGATTTATACCGCGGTAGTAGTAACTATCTCGCACCATATTGCGGCATTTTTCTTTAACACAAGAAAAGTCGACACCAAAAATATCTCTCTGTTCCCAAATGAAAGGTGTTTGAAACTCGTCTTTGATCATTACAGGTACGAAGTACAGATCACATTTGCTTGGAAGTATCTTTCCTCCAGGTTTTAGGAATCGATCACGCAAATCTGTAACATTCTTGATCATGTTTTCTTCGAAAAGAAAGTCGCCTATTTGTTCATGAATGATGACGTCGACTTTCTCATCGAGTGTAAAATCTCGACTATTCATGTTCACGAACTCTATATTTCGGATATTGTTGTGTTGTGCAATAAGCTTAGCGACATCCATAATGCTTGAATGATCGAGAGCATATATCTTCTTCGGAATATTACTGGCAGCGATAAAAGAGAGAATTCCTGTCCCAGTACCCAAGTCAATAACCACATCATCTTGCTTGACGTACTTAGTTAATGCTTGGTGATAGGGTTCGAGACGAACCCTATCAGACAACATGCGATCATGCTCTTGAATATTCGCGAACATATCAGCGTTTGCTTCGTCATACTGCATGCGTTCGTAAAAGTTCATGAAAGCTTTACTTGATTTAAGCTGCCTTATAATAAAACCCATAGGTTTAAATATTATCGATTCAATAGTGCTCATCAAATCACTCTTTTGAATGCCTGTTTCGTGTTGTGTTGTTGTATCTTGTCATGGTTTACTTTTTGTGTATACAAAATGCCCTGGGTAACTTTTCTTTATTGCTGACACCAGTGGAACAAATTTCCCCTGAATATCCTATCCCCTTTTTGTGGCATTGTCCTAAATTTAATGATGGCACTCATATCCTGATTATCGTTTCTTCACCAGTAGTATACATTCCCCGGTGACGTTATTCGGTGATTTGTGATAGCGCTCATGGGTGCATTGCTCCATTCAGTATTGCTTTTCCCAGTTCCAACGGAAAGTAATAGTACTCGTGCTTAACCACGTTTTTCATTGACCGGTGAAAGCGTTTGATTTTGCCTTGTGTCATCAGATAATTCGGCAAATCTTTTGTGTGTTCGTTCTGCTGTTTCTGTGGCAAATGTTTTAGCTACGCTTGAGGCGTAGTGGGGGGCGTTATCCGATAACAGTTGTGGTTTCTGGTACACAGGGGGCTTGTCCAGGCCCGTAGCATCGAGTGCGTCCTTGAGCATGTCGGTGACGTCACTGTGCGCTAGCGTTGTGGTTAATCGCCTGGTGATGCTGTAACGGGAATCATTGTCTATTACCGTGGATAGAAAGTACCTATCCCCGTTCACCCTGTGGAAATAGGTGAAAAGAGTTTTGACGTGGTCTAATAGATTGATACCACCTAGTTAAGGGATAATCCACTTGGAGGTGATCAATGTTGAACACACGAAAGAAATATTCTAAAGAATTCAAACTGGATGCCGTGAGTCTCCTCGCCCATCAGGGCTCTAGCTGCGCTGAGGCAGTCCGAAGCCTGAGTATTCATGCCTCTCTGCAGGGGCGATGGGTCAAAGAGGCTTAAGCTGGAGAAGGCAGGTCTTTCGAGGCATTGGTCGATTGACAGGCGAACAGGAAGAACTTCGTCGGCTCAAAGTCGAAAATATGCGGCTGAAGATGGAGAAAGAAATCTTAAAAAAAGCGGCCTTGAGTTCGACCCGTCATTGCAATATTGATTTGTAGTGTCTCCACTGGTGTCTGAAACGCCCCCGTTTTATGGGGACGCTGATTCACCCGTAAGGCCATCCTGTCTATGTCCGCTTGTGCGTACCTCGCCAAATCCGTTCCCTTGCGAAAATACTGCCGAAGCAACCGGTTGGTATTTTCATTCGTGTCCCGTGGCGAGGGGCTGTGGAAATCGCAAATATAGTCTTTCCCTGTTAGACATTTTTCCCGCCAGTCATTGCGAAGGCCTAGTTCGACGAACACTTGGATAATGCAACTTTTGCCTCCGCCCGAAATAATCAGCCGATTGCGAAGGGAATCAAAAAGTCCGCACATCCAGCCCACTGGGTGCGGCTGGGGGAGTGGTGTCTGTAGGTTGAGGTATTTGCCCGGTTATTTGCTGAGCCACTTCGTTCAAATAGACTTCTATATGAGCGTAACCGCTGGAATGAATTTGTCGGGAGTCTTGGGCGTTGCTCGGATTCAGTCCGTGAGAGGATTCCCATCCATCGGGAATACCGTCCCCGTCGGCGTCTGGAAGCGGGGCAGGCCCCGTGTTGGTATTCAACGGGTCATTCAATTTGCCAAGGGTGCCGGTGCCTGTCTTGGCCTCATTGATGGTGCGGGTTGTCATGGCGTCCCGGGGCCAGGAGCCGACCCAGGTGAACACATCGTCATAGGCCTGAAGAGCGGAGGTCGTGGTGATTGAAGGAAAGGCATGGGGCTGTGTGAGATAGGTAGGATTTGAGTAGACGGACATAATGGACTGACCCGGGTACAAGTTGTCGCTCAGGTAGATGGTTCCATCCAACCCAAACATCATGGAGTTCGCGGGGGTGTTGGGCCCGCTCTTGGCGTAGTTACCGATCAGGTTCCAGTTAATCCCTTCGGCAGGGGGAAGCTCCTGACGATAAATTTGCTGAAACGCGCAGTTGTAGAAAATGTTGTTGCGGATGTCGAGATTGGCGCCACCCGCTGGCACAGACCCTCCGCCAGCCCAATGGATATTGGCGCCGCAGCGGTTAAAGTGGTGCGCACTGAAGTTGTGGTGAAACGTAATGTTGTTGGTTGGCCGGTACGCAATGAGGACGCCGTAATTTTGGCTGTTGGCTCCACTCATGCTGTTCAGAATTGTCGACCATTGCACGGTAAAATCGTGACTGGCGTCGATGTCGAATGTTTCGTCCGCCGCACCCGAAAAGTCGGAATGATCGATAACCAGATTGTACACGGGATTAAAGGCGATGGTGTCTTCTGCCTGCGCGCGCATACGAATGAACCGGATGATTACGTCATGAACATTGGTTTTATAGTTTCCAATGGACCCATTAATGAAAGTGATGCCGCCGGGGCTACTCTGTCCCAAGACCGTCACGTTACTATGGGCCTCTGTCAACTCGATGGGGCCGCCTAAGTCAATCACACCCGAAACCCGAAAAACGATTATTCTCGGTCCGGTGGTCAACATGGCCTGCCGAAAAGAGCCGGGACCGGAAGAATTACGGTTGGTCACCACTAGGACTGGGCCTCCTCGCCCGCCTGGGGTTTGCGTGCCAAAGCCTTCTGCTCCAGGAAAAGACGGCAAAGCGTGGACGGATTCACCATTAAGAAAAGAAAGAGAAGCCGCAAAAAAAAGCAGACGAGCAACCATTGATCCATTTATTTTTCCCATGATAGAAGGTTCTCCTATTCTTATTGTAATTGAATCTGAAGACCTGTTGGTGGAGCCGGAGGGGTAGTGTCGGGTGAACTAGTATCAGAATAGAGCGCAGGACGCATACTGCCCACCCATGATGGGTGGTGGCCCTTCCCGCTCTTATCTGAAATATCCGTCGGTGTCGGGTTCATGTTGAGATACCAAATAGTGTTGGCGCCAGCTGCCGTGGAAAGGGGGGCATTGGCTTCGCTCAACATCTCGCTCGTGGTCAAGAGACCAGAGTAGACTTGTATGCCACGCAGGATACCGTTCCACACCTCGTTGCCAGGTTGCCACGGCGCATCGCCCCACGTAAGCGCTGGAGCAGGAGGATTGACGTTACCCCAATCGGGTGGTGAGGTACGATTCACCACATGATTGGAGTCGGTATTCGGGAGGTCCCAATAGAACTCATGGTGTTTTCTGCCTGTCGAATCTGCCCAGACGCGGAGCGCCTGGGTATGCCAGCGGTTATACACCACGGCACCGTTTGTATAATCAGCCTGTTCCACGGAAACTTCCCAATTGTGTGTATTGCCGTTTGGTGGATTTTGGGGGTATGGGTGAGCCCCATAATACGAATCGGCTCCCCCATTACTTGTCCACAAGAACGTGCTGAGATCGCCCCGCCCATCATCGTTTCCCCAGAAAAACGCCGTATAGTACCCGGATTGTTGTCTTGGGTAGGCACGCCAGATGTAGGTAAGGCCATTCCCTCCGGGCCCGTAAATAGGGAGACCGTTATTTTGGGGATTGGTAAACTTGAAGCGCATGGTCGTTGAGTTGGGTACAGCAGCACTCCCTGGGAAGTCGAGACCCGTACTGGTCTCTCCCAAAGCCGTCCCTAAGCCTATTTGTGTGGTCGTTAAAAAAAGGCTGCACCATAGACCGATAAAAATTATAAAAACTGTATAATCTTTAAATTTTTCACACTTTTGGCACATGGTTTTCCTCCCTTTGGTAATTATCATATGGCTTGGGGAGATTCTGTTTTTTCTCTGAATAGAGGTCTTTCGGGGGTCGTAAGTCATCTCTCCGTAACTTCTTTGATGTCGGTGAAATAAAGAATTTCTTTAGCTGGATAAAAAATCCGCCGCAATCTGCGTGGGAATTTTCAGTAGAGACCGACCGTTTAACATGACAAATGGGGTCATTCTGTCGAATTAAGGGAAAGGTTTTGTGGAAACACTGCTTCTAAGAAGAAAAACCAATGTTCTTGTTGGTTTCGAAACTCTACAGGATTAACGGGAAGAAACTTTTTTATAGGGTTTTCTAATTGGAAAAATCTCCTGAGATGTCCTTTTAGACTACTGCAGAAGGTACTAGAAAGAAGAACGCCTTCATTTTGTCCCTTGCCTCATTGTCATAATCCTGATGCTTGCCTTGCCGACGGGGCAAAGGATACTTATAAGGTTTTGGGGACGATTTACTGTTTTGCAGGACAAAGGATATAGGATTTTATGTCAAGCAAGATTTGGGCCATTGTGAAGGCAGGGAAAAGAGGGGATCATTCGGAACTTATGATTTTGGTCTTAGAGCTTTAGGATATATGGAGGATTAATCTTGGTTGGGTTTTTTTTCATCGAAAACGCCCCTCGGTAATGCATCGCACTTTTACCTCCCGATTCTCGTGGTTTTTTGTGAAGCCGGGTTTCGCTTTGGCAAGTGGGGGGGATTACCAAAAGGACTCAAAAAATCCTGCCTGGACTTATTCGATGGGCGCGTTTTTGGCTAGGAAAAGAGGGGCCAATTCTCTCCGTTCAGACAATGTCCGCAATCTTTTTAAGCGTTTGCTCCTCGGGCAAGATAACAGGCCTCGGACCGTGGAAGAAGAAAATTTCCATGCCGCACTTGAAATGGACAGGGAATCTTATTTTTTAACCTGACAAGGCTCTATTGAGAAAAACCCATTTATTGCCGATGATACTCAAAAGAGGAGCGTTCTTCCTAAATTTTGTAAGTTGGGTTAAAAAACATCATAAATTATTGGTGTAGGAATTCTAAATAAACTGCATGATTTATAATACAGTGTTTGTACGTAAAAGGCCAAATGAGAAATTTCGGTTCTGTCGGAACTAAGTCGAAATTAACTTGAGATGTTACCCTAGGCCGAATGTCTACGAAAACGATGCAAGTCCACTCGCTAGCTGCGGAGGAAAAAGGACGGTTAAAATTCCTAATATTTGACGCCCTACCATGAGATTCATTTTCCCAAAAATCAGGTACCTTACGGTCCTTGTTGTATTTATAGCTGCGACTAGCTGGGCGGAAGTGAAGGAAATCTTCCCCGGCAATAGTTTTAAGGGAGCATTTGAGTCGCTCGGTCCAGGCGATACGCTAATTGTGCACGAAGGCACGTACTCGGAATCCGGAGCACGTATCCGGATCAGCGCCAAAGGCACCCAATCGCAGCCGATTATTGTCAAAGGCGCTGACGGTGAAGCGCGACCTTTGATCACGCGGCCCGCGAGCTCGACGCCGCAGAACACAATCAACATTGAGGGAGCTACCTATGTGACTATCCGGCACCTCGAGATTACCGGTAACGGTGATGGGATTAATCTGAAGGGAGGACCGCATCACATCACTATTGAAGACAGCGAGATCCACGACATCGACGTGGGTATCAACTTCCGCAGCTCGATGGATTCTATCTTTGTTCGCCGCAACCATATCTACAATACCTCTGGCACCGCTGAGGGTATGTATGTTGGCTGCAACAACGCCAGCTGCGCGGTCTCAAACTCTATCATTGAACAAAACTGGATACACGATACGCGCGGGAGCCAAGGGGACGGTATTGAGATAAAATACGGCTCCTGGGGCAACATCCTTCGAGACAATGTCATACACGACGCAAACTATCCATGCATCTTGGCATACGGCGTTACGGATGCCAACATAGATCGCCCAAACATCATAGAGGGCAATGTGGTGTGGAATTGCGGGCAAGGCATCGTTGTCATAGCCGATGCCATCGTTCGCAACAACATCGATATAGGTACCCTTGAAACCCAGAGCCATGAACAAGTTCCGGTTATGCGAAACGTGACCATCGTAAACAACACTGTGATGGGAAGTATGCCTCTGCGAGGCTGGGGAGGCGGCAACATTCCGGCCAGTCTTAGCGTCGCCAACAACGTGCTTTACGGAGGTTCGATTACCAATCAACCCAGCGCAGCCACATTTTCTTCCAACCTCCAATATAGTTTCGGCGCGAGCAGTATATTCGTGGACCCGGACAACCGGGACTTTTGGCCAGCCCCTGGCTCGCCATTGATTGGCGCCGCTGACGCAGCCCATATTCCGAGCAACGACTTCAATGGGACGAGTCGCCAAGGTCCGTTCGACATAGGTGCCTATGAGACCGAAAGCCTCACGAGCAACCCGGGCTGGCCCATTCAGGACAGCTTCAAAGATAGCGGCAGTGAGGAGGATGTAACCCCGCCTTTGTCTCCCACCGGGCTAAACATCATGGCATTATAGGGTTTTTGGCTCTGTCGAAAATAGCTTGATGTGTTACCTTGAGGCTATTAGTGGAAGAGCCTATCATGGCAGGCATTTCCTCTAAAGGCATTTTCAGTAAGACATGATCCTGCAAAGCATATGTTGGTACCTCGCATGCTCCCTCAATTACCGGGCCGTCAAAGAATTGATGCAAGAACGTGGCTTCTCCAGGGCATTAATCGACTCTAGGCAATTAGTGGTTTTGAAGGAGCCAAGCATCCCTAAACGATGTAGGGTTAGCATACGGCGCCCTGCAAGCCTTTGCTGCCATCAGTTATCACTAAGGGTCCTTCAACGAGGTTCAATCCCTAGGCACAAACCGACTGGAGATACCGGGTCAAGACCTGTTCGTTTTCTGGGCCCGGTTCTTCAAATCCCAGAATGTCTTTGTCGCCAGCTATCCTAATGCCCACGGCCCCCACCATCGTCATTTCCGCAAATTGCATCCCATCAAGAAGCATGGTCGCGATATTCAATGGGCGCAGATCCCGGTCTTGAAGAGCCTGCAACTGCTTCGCGCTGGCTTGGGTACAGGCGCGCAAAACTGTGAAACTGGATAACCCAATTGCTCCTGGGACCGCCGCCGCGGCGACCTTATAATTACGGCAGGAAATGCCATACAGCACACGCTTTTGGAGCCGGCCATCTAATTTGTCGGCTCTTCCGATACCGGTCCAGATACTCTAAGGAAATTTCCCCACCCGTCTTATGGTGAACACGCGGAAGGAAAAGCGGATGCCGTTGCCCCGCCAATTGGACGCTACCAGGATTGCTCCCATGGCCGCCGCCAGGGGAGTTGGAGGCTGGTCGGTCTTCCTTTTTCTAGGCAAATTGGTGAGCGAGCTCCTTGCTGGTTTGACTTCCTCCGGTATGTCCTTTTCCGCATGATTCTGATGAATGCGAGTGGCGTTTGGTCGGTCAACGCCCTGTGAGGGCGACTCTCATTGAATTCCTACCGTCCCCGGTCCAACTGCCCCGGTCCATCCTCCAGGGATAGCACCCACTGCGTATTCAAGCTTTCTCGCCGTAAGGTGCGGTGGGTTTGGCCGGGCGAGAGAAATCGAGCTGGACTCGATGCTGATAGGCCCACAGATCCACCATCCGACTCGTACATTCGCTCCCGTTGGCACAACAGAGTTTCTGGAGAGCCTCTCGTTCCTTCAGATGGAGATTGCGGACGGCTAGGACGTCGTCCCTGCGTAAGCTCGTGCCTGCGTGAATCGGTAACCATTCTGGGGTGTAGACATCCCGCACGGGCAGTACCCGCAAGCGCTGTCCATTCGCGAATGGCTCGGCACGTGCAGATGCATGAGGTCTAGGGGGAGGAAGGCACTAATACCTTCGACTTTCGTTTCCACATCAAACATCTCATACTACTCTGAGCGAAGGATCTACACGGGTCCAAACCAGCGGGTCTTTTACCTTCGCTTTTTTGTTTCCGTAGTGTTACTCGTCACGGACTCTTTCCTGTTGTTGGGAAAGATGGGGCTTTTTCGTCGAATGCTTTTCCACCGCAGAGGGGCCGCTTAAATTTCAACCAGCCTACCTACTTACCTACACCTCATTCGTAGAAACTCTTTCATACTCTTAGACACACGAATAAAAAAATTTGAGCCATTTATCCGGATTTGTAAATAATAACCACTACCTGTAAGGAAGTTCATGGGTCCCCAAATCATCACATTTTTTACCTAGGGGTCATGTAGCCATACATAAGGGTTCACCCCCCTGCGGGATAATCCAAGCTAGTCGCGCCAAGATTCGGAGCAGATTGTGTCGATCGAGCAAACGCAAACGTAGCCAAAGTCTAGGCTGAGGATTATCCAAATGAAGATCGAACCAGGATATTGGATTTCGTCCTCTACACAGACATTGGATTCCAATTGTTTTTAATTTTTCTTGGTTGCTGACCGACAAAACAAAATGGACCACAATTAAATCAGTCATCATACCTTGGATGAGTTATGAAAATTCGTGCCCTGTCACATGAAGAGTATAAGCAATGGGATGATTACGTTCTTACAACCCATCAGGGCTCGTTGTTTCATATGATTGCGTGGAAAAAAGTTCTGGAGAAAACCTTTGCGTATAGGTCTGTTTTTTTAGCCGCATATGATGCGGGAGAAATCTGTGGAATATTGCCGTTGTTTGTTGTTCCGAAACCCTTGAAAGGCCATGTGATGGTGTCGGTTCCCTTTGGGGTCTATGGGGGAGTTGCGTCGGAAAATCCCGAGGTGACTAAAAAACTTTTGAATGTTGCCAAAGAGCTGGCGGTAGAAAAAATGGCGGATTCTCTCGAGTTTCGTCAAATGGAAAAAATTGATGAGGCACTTCCGACTAAAGATCTGTATTTCACCTTTATTCGAGAGATCTTTGACGGCGAAGAAAAAAACATGTCAGCCATTCCCAGGAAACAACGACGGATGATTCGGCAGGGTATTAGCCATGGCTTGCAATCAAAGGTGGGAGGGGCTGAACTACTCAAAGACTTTTATTTTGTGTATTCCTCGAGTTTAAGGAATTTGGGAACCCCGGCCTTTCCTTTTATCTACTTTAAGCATTTGTTTCAAGAATTAGGAGAACAATGCAAAATTCTCACTGTCAGTTATGAAGACAAAATTGTGGCGGCCGTCATGACCTTTTTCTATCAAGACCGCGTGATGCCCTATTATGGGGGAGGGCTTTCGGAGTATCAGCGGTACGCTATTTACGATTTTATGTATTGGGAGCTCATGCGTTTTGGATGGGAGCATGGGTATAAGGTCTTTGATTTTGGTCGAAGCAAGCAGGAGACTGGACCATTCCATTTTAAACGTCATTGGGGATTTGAACCACAGGCTCTGCCCTATCAATACTTTTTGCCGAAAGGGGGACCAATTCCTAACGTCAATCCCTCAAATCCCAAGCTCCAGCCATTTATTGCATTGTGGAAGCGTCTGCCCTTACCTATAGCCAATCAGTTGGGGCCCTTTCTTATCAAGTATCTTCCCTGAGTGGTCGAATCAGATACAATAAGGAGAACAAGGTTCAAAGAGTTGTTTGCGTATAAACTTCATATCCTGGGCCTTTGTGGTAGGTGTTGTCTTCCTTTTCTTCAAAGATGAATATTTTATATCTGTGTCACAGGATTCCGTATCCTCCTGATAAGGGCGACAAAATACGATCCTATCATCACATTAAATATTTATCGCAACATCATGCCATATATTTAGCCTGTTTAATTGATGATCCTGAGGATTGGCGGTATGTTGATCCCTTGCGTTCCATGTGTCGTACGGTCGAGGTGGTTGGCCGGAAAGGGTTTCAGGAGTGGTGGAGAATCGGAAAGGCGTTACTTGTTGGTCAGCCGCTGTCCCTTGGGGCGTTTTTCGTTTCTGCTCTACAGGAGAAAGTCAATGTTATTTTAGAGCGGGAGTCCATTGATCGCATCGTAATTTTTTCTTCTCCTATGGCTGAGTATGTGAAGCATGTGTTCTCGATACCCAAGATCATAGATTTTGTCGACATGGATTCTGAGAAGTGGAGGGCCTATGCCCAAATAAAACCATTTCCACTTTCTTTGCTGTATAGGATCGAAGCGGATCGTTTGGGGCAGTATGAATTGGAGATGGCAACTACATGTCAACAATCTCTCGTCATTTCACAAGAGGAAACTCATGTACTTCGGGAACGGTCAAAGCAGAGAGTTCGACCGAAGGTTATTCCCAATGGTGTGGACTCTGAGTATTTTTCCCTCGCCTCTGATGTACAACGAAACAAATCGATAATTGTCTTCACCGCAGCCATGGATTATTTCCCAAATATCGATGGAGCCATATATTTTTGTCAGAAAATTCTTCCACGAATTCATCAAGCCATTCCCCACGTACAGTTTCTTATTGTTGGCCGGAATCCGGTGGTTGCTCTGCGACGAATGGCGGAACGAATACCACAGGTTCAGGTGACCGGTACCGTGCCGGATGTTCGTCCGTATCTGTCGAAGGCCATGGTGGCGGTGGCCCCGTTGCGAATTGCCAGAGGAGTCCAGAATAAAATTCTCGAAGCCATGGCAATGGAATTGCCCGTGGTTGGTACGACTTCTGCTTTTCAGGGTTTGGCTGTGGCCACCGCGCATGGGATGCATGTAGCTGACGACCCCGGTGAATTTGCGGATGCGGTTGTGAGGCTTTTAGATAATCCTGAACGTGCCAGAGTTTGTGGGCTTTCAGCAAGGCAGTTCGTGACATCGCATTACGATTGGTCCAATATCCTTCAAGAATTTGAACAGATAATTGAAGGAGTGACGGTATGAAGATACATTCCCAACCAGAAAAAGTGGCTAATTTTCTGGATCCCCCGATTGGGCTGTCAACATTAGATTGATAGGCGTATGAGCTCGTCGTCCTCCCCTCCATTAGTCATGCATGTTATCTACCGTTTGGCGATGGGAGGCCTGGAAAACGGATTAGTCAATCTCATTAATCATATGCCGTCCGGGCGTTACCGGCATGCCATTGTATGCTTGACTGATTTTACGGATTTTCGAGAACGGATTTGTTCCCCGGAGGTTCCTGTGCTAGCTCTCCATAAACAACCTGGAATGGATTGGTCAGCCTATGGGAAGTTGTGGACCATCATTCGTGACATGAAACCGATGATTGTGCATACACGAAATTTACCAACTCTTGAAATGGCGGCCATTGCGGTTTTGGCACGCGTGCCGAATCGAATTCATGGGGAACATGGGCGCGATCTTCACGATGCCTATGGAACGAGCAAGAAATTTCTGATCTTTCGGAAAATTCTGGATATCGCGATTCATCATTATGTGGCTGTGAGTCGAGATCTTGAGCAATGGCTTCAGAATATGGTGACGATTGTCCCCAGTAAAGTGAGTCAAATTTATAACGGAGTTGATACCGAAATTTTCCATTCCAATACGCGGAATGGACGGGAAATACTCCCAGAGGGGTTTGCCAGTTCGGATGAGGTGGTGATTGGAACCGTGGGGCGATTGGAACATGTGAAAGATCAAGCCACGTTGATTCGGGGTATAACCTCTCTCGTAAAAATGGACCCGACAATAGTCGATAAGGTCCGTGTCGTCATCGTTGGCGACGGGTGCCTAAGGCAGGAACTTGAACAATTGGTTCGCGACTCTCACTTAACCGATATGGTATGGATGGCTGGTGCGCGAACCGATATTCCTCGTCTGTTACAGAGCATGGATGTATTTATCTTGCCTTCTGAAGCTGAAGGTATCTCTAACACCATTTTGGAAGCGATGGCCACTGGACTTCCGGTTATTGCCACACGGGTTGGTGGAAATTCGGAGCTGGTAGTGGAGGGCAAAACTGGCTGGCTTGTTCCTCCAAAAAATCCTCAAGCTTTGGGCTTGGCATTATTGGCCTATCTTCAAGACCGAAGGACGATGCGGAACCATGGGTTCGCAGGGAGGAAGCGAGTCGAAAAAGAATTTTCAATGCAGGCCATGGTGGGAAACTACCTTCAGGTGTATGACGGGTTAATGGGAAAATCACATTCTTTTCCGTTTTCCCAACCGAAGGTAGTGTCGGTGTAGGGTTAAAAAGGAGTCCGTGGAAAAGAGCACGACGTATTCAGCCAATTCGTCAGGCTTGAGGAGGTGGACATCCAGAAAAGCAAGCTCCGACTCCTTAATAAGTTGAATCCCATTGAGGTTTAAACCGGGGGAACGGGTCGCTATGTGCGGGATTTGTGGATTGTTCAATGTTGGATCGGGAGAATCTGTTTCTGCCTCCATCCTGAAAGATATGGCGGATACCCTTGTGCATCGGGGCCCGGACGATGAAGGGTTCTTTTTCGATGGGCCCGTGGGCCTGGCACATCGGCGTCTTTCTATTATTGATGTGAAAGGCGGGCACCAACCCCTTTGCAATGAGGATCAATCTATTTGGGTAGTCTTTAACGGTGAAATTTATAACTTTCGTGAACTGAGAGATTATTTGGAGAAGAAAGGGCATGTTTTTAAGACTCGCTCTGATACTGAAGTCATTGTGCATCTCTATGAAGAGCAAGGGGAGGCGTGTTTTGGGTCGTTACGGGGCATGTTTGCTTTGGCCATTTGGGATCGTCCAAACCGATCGGTGATTTTGGCCAGAGATCGTGTTGGGAAAAAGCCGCTTTATTATAGTTTTGACGGGGCTCAATTGGCATTTGGCTCCGAGATGAAGGCCTTATTGGCTATCCCTGGTATAAACAAGGAACTCGACCTTGAGGCCTTATGTGATTATTTTTCCTTGCTTTATGTGCCTGCCCCAAAATCCATTTTCAGGTCTTTCCGGAAGGTGCGGCCAGGACATTTTGTGGTTGTCTCTCCGAAAGGTCTTCGCGAGAGCGAATACTGGGATATCGATTTTTCCCAGCCAGAGGAGCGGTCCGAGGCTCAATGGTGTGATGAGATCGTGGAGGTTCTTCGGGAGGCTGTTCAACTCAGATTAATTAGCGAGGTGCCCTTGGGTGCCTTTTTGTCAGGGGGGATTGATTCATCCTCCGTCGTGGCCTTGATGTCGCAGATTTCTGGGGGAGGGGTAATCACCACGTCAATTGGATTTCAAGAAAAAGAATTTAATGAAGTTGAGTATGCCCGAGAGGTGGCCCAGCAATACCATACTCGGCATTATGAGGAAAGGGTTAACCCCGATGCGGTGGGTATCTCTGAAAAATTAGCCTGGTATTACGATGAGCCGTTTGCAGATTCCTCAGCGGTTCCTACTTATTATGTTTCCAAGCTGGCTCGGGAGCATGTGACTGTTGCGTTATCAGGTGATGGGGGAGATGAATTTTTTTGCGGATATCGGCGGTATATGTTTGACCATCGAGAGGAGCAAATACGTGGGTTCCTTCCTTCTAGCATGCGGACCTTGCTTTTTGGAACGTTGGCATCCTTATATCCCAAAGCCGATTGGGCACCAAGGGTATTTCGTGGCAAGGCCACCTTTCAAAATTTAGCTCGGTCTCATATTGAGGGATATTTTCGATCAGTTTCGGCAGTTTCACCAGAAATTAAACAGACCTTGTTGCATCCGGATATCTGGAAAGAGTTGGGTGGCTATGACACAGCCAACGTGTTTCGAAACTACTATGACAAGGCCGGTGGCGCCAATCCCATGGCACGTATTCAATATGTGGATGTGAAGACCTATTTGACCGATGATATTTTAGTAAAGGTGGATCGAGCGAGTATGGCCAATTCATTAGAGGTGCGCGCGCCCATGCTGGATGGGAAATTTATGGAACTTGCAGCTCGGATTCCCACGTCATTGAAATTAAAAGGAACCAGTGGGAAGGATATTTTAAAGAAGGCGTTCTCTCCTTTTCTTTCCCATAACATTCTGTATCGAAAAAAAATGGGATTTGCGGTTCCGTTGGAACGATGGTTTCGAGTGGAGTTGAAGGACATGGCTTACAGTATGTTATTTGATGGCCCTGGGGACCCCATCTTGAATGGTCCTACCATTTCCAAGCTCTGGAATGATCATCAATCCGGCTTGCATAATCGGGCGACTGAATTATGGACCTTATTGATGTTCCGTATGTGGCAAAAACAATTTGGTTCCTCGGTGAATGTGGTGCGGTAATTAATGATGAAAATCCTTGTCTTTACCAGCTTATTTCCTAATAACCAATTTCCCAATCATGGAGTTTTCATTCATCAACGACTGAAACATAGTATGGCCCGGCACGGGTGGAGTGTGAAGGTGGTGGCGCCGGTTCCGTATTATCCACCAGGGTTAGGGGGATGGCGTGCCACGTATCGAAAGGTCGCCAGCCATGAAGTGCGTGAAGGCATGGAAGTGTGGCATCCCCGTTATGTCATGATCCCTAAGATCGGGATGATCTTGCAAGGATTGTTGTTGTTTGTATCGGTTTGTTGGAAGGTACGGGCACTTCAACGTTCATTTCCCTTCGCGCTTATCGATGCCCATTATGTGTATCCGGATGGGTTTGCGGCTGCTCTGTTAAGCTTAATCACTCGTGTCCCGGTTGTGGTATCGGCTAGGGGGACAGATGTGAATCTGTTTAAAGACCTCCCGATTATTCGCCAACTTATAACCTGGACCCTTCGAAAGGCTAATGCGGTCATTGTGGTCTCAGAGGCCCTCCGGCAAATATCTATTAAGTTGGGTGTCGATGAAAAGAAAATTCGTGTTATTCCCAATGGAGTGGATCCGGAAAAGTTTTTCTTCATCCCTCAAGCGGAGGCGAGAAAGAAAATCGGTTTCATCAGAGAGGGCCAGTCATTGGTTTTATCGGTGTGTCATTTGAATGTAAACAAAGGCCTTGATGTTTTATTGCACGCTCTCGCTCTCTTAAGTAAAAAGTCTTCGACCCTCCTTTGGTCCCTCTATGTTGTTGGTGAGGGGGTAGAGCGTGAGCGTTTGGAATATCTTGTGCAATCTTTAAATTTGAGCGAACGTGTTAGGTTTTGCGGAGAGGTGCCTCACGAGCAGCTGGTCTGGTTTTATAATGCCGCGGATGTTTGTTGTTTGCTGAGTGAGCGGGAAGGATGGCCTAATGTGATTATGGAATCGTTAGCCTGTGGTACTCCCGTGTTGGCCACTTCGGTAGGAGGTATTCCGGAAATTGTTAAGTCTCCCAAGGTGGGAACGCTGGTGGTACGAAAACCGGAGCACGTGGCCAAGGCTCTGAAGACCAGTCTGGAGCGTAATTGGTCCCAATCAGAAATTTTGGATTATGCCCAGCAATTCCGATGGTGTCAGACCGCTGATGCGGTCAAGGAGGTTTTTCAGTCTGTGTTACCTCTCAAAGCTAGTGCGGAAGACCACGGGGCGTGAGCCCATGGGTGAAAGCGCTCCCCGCCGAAGGCGGGGAACTCCCTGCCACATGAGGGGTTTTTGCTGGCACTAGAGCATGAAAGTTCGCCTCAGTGCTCATGGCGCCTCTCAGCACCAATATCATGTGGTGTGGAGAACTAAATATCCTCGACGTATTTGGGGGGGTAATCCCGCTCTTTGTCTAGGAGCCTTTATCTCAGATTCAGCACTATCCCCCCGTAGTAGAGCTACAACGATGGAGTGTGCAACTCGATCACATTCATGTCGTGCTGGTGATTCCTCCGAAAGATGCGGTTTCGAGTTTCGTGGGCATGATGAATGCGAATTTGAGTCGGCAACTTCGGCTCCGGTATCACGAGTTGAAGCGGACATACTGGGGAACGGTGTTATGATATCCCGGGTTCTTCTCTGCGATCGTTGGGTTAAATAAGGCGGGGATACGGCAGTAGGTGGATCAACAAGGACAAGTGGACAAAGGGCAGATTAAATATCCCCGTGGCAAGACCACGGGGTATTCAAAAAATATATGATTGGTTATGAGACACCACGGTTTCTCAAGCACTTCCCTTTATTTGAAAATCCCGCGGGGAATAGAGTTGATTCAACTCAAGTTTGGATTTTAAGGGCCACGTGGCGTAAGCCCTTGAGTATCTACCGAAGAGCCATTTTTAGAGTTCCGTGGGCTTAAAAATGAGGTCTGCTTGGTTGGGTGTGTCGCGGTGACATGATTCAAATAGGAGAATAGGCTAAGTCTTGTGAAGGTAAGCCTAGGATACTAGTTGTATGGAAATTCTTTATCACCATCGGACTCAATTGGGAGATGCTCAGGGAGTCCATGTCCATGAAATAATTAAGGCCTTTCGTGAATTAGGTCACCAGGTTCGAGTGGTGGGATTGGTGAATTATCAAAGTCTCAATTCGAAGTCTGCGGGAACTGGATTATGGAGTTTGTTGCGGAAGAAGGTCCCACATTTTGTCTATGATCTCATGAGTTTGGGATACAATGTTTTAGGGGTATTCATGCTTGCTCGTTCCGTAATCCATGAAAGACCTGATTTTATTTATGAACGATATGCTCTTAACAATTTCTCGGGAGTAGTTGTCAGCCGACTCTGGAAAATTCCCATTATAGTAGAGGTCAATGCCCCTTTGTATGTGGAACAGGCCGAACTCGGCCAGCTAGCCATCAAGTGGGTTGCCAGAATTCTTGAGAATTGGATTTGCTCGCATGCAACTCAAGCCTTGGCTGTATCGGGTGTTTTGAAAGAAATTTTGGTTAGTCAAGGTGTGCCTCCTCGCAAAATTACGGTTATGCCCAATGGTATTGATTTTGTGAATTTCAATCCGGATGTTTCTGGAGTGGAGGTACGCAGGCAATACGGCCTGAAAGATAGTGTCGTCATTGGTTTCGTGGGCTGGTTCCGTCCATGGCATGGGGTGGAAATGCTTCTGGATATTCTTCAGGACCTTCTTTCTGCTAATAAAAATGTTAAGTTTTTAATGATTGGAGATGGGCCAATTTATGACGAGCTAGTGCAGAAGGCAAAAGGCCTTGGCATTTGGGATGCTGTCCGATTTACAGGGTCTTTACCTCATGAAAAAATCCCTTCCCATATTGCGGCAATGGATATTGCTGTTCAACCTAGAGCACCTCGTTACGCTTGTCCAATGAAAGTTTTGGAATATATGGGAATGGGTAAATGTATTGTTGCACCCTTCCAGCCCAATATTTGCGAAGTTCTTGAAGACAAAATTACAGGATTTCTTTTTTTACCAGAGGACAAAAATAATCTCAGACAGGTCATGCTTACGCTTATAAATAACAAGAAGTTGCGGGATGAAACGGGAATGCGAGCTTTTTCTGCTGTTCAATCAAGGAAGCTTTCCTGGAAAGGCAATGCAGAAAAAGTGATCATTTTGGTCTCGCAGGGAAAAGAGAATCGCTCTTAAGGTTCGGCAATTCCTTCTTATTAAAGCTCATCAATCCAGGAGTACCTTTTCATTATTTCTCTTGTGGACATTGTCTTTGCCGGGTTTTTAAGAGGATTTTGGGGATGCCATACATGGGTTGTAATTAATGTGTGGGCCCGTCAAACAACCATACACAGAGATTTTAAACCATATTCTCTGTTGTTCTGCCAACGTGCTAAGACCATTTTCATGGCTCATCGGGGAATAGAACCTTTCCCTGCTTACGGGAGCATTGCTCTCAAAGCTTCGAAAATCTGCAAACTTCACATCCATTAAATATTGGCTATAGTTGGAATTAGTTATTGTTCCAGCCAAGAACGAGTTTATATTCGTCTAATGTCGACCGATATCTTTTTGAGGTATGTGCTCCTTTATTGAATTTTGATCTTGTTGGAATTTTACTGATAATTCCCCCTCGATCTCGTCTGGAGCAACATGTGTTGAAAAAGACCCTAGACTATCGGTTTTTCCAGTATTTGGAATAGCCCAAGTACCAATAATGTGGTGACTAGCAATTTAAAGTATCTCCCGGAAATTTCTCTGAGGATGAGCTATATCGGAAGAAAGGCAAAGGCGCAATTATAAAATCTCCATGGCGATGAAGCTTCATTGTGCTGTGAGGTTTGAAGTCCTGATAGGGATTTACGGTCTGACCCAGAACTTCTTGAAAAATCCTCGGTCTTTGATTCGAGATGGAATTTTCCCTGAACATATTTTTAACTATGGGGCGATCAATCAGTAGATCGACGAACCTCAAAGGGAGTCAAGAACAGTATGAGGGCATATCTTGGCTGATATTATTGGGGTTGGGCTTGAAGGTTTTCCTGATGATGATGTAACAGGAGTTTCATTGTATGATTATTTTTCTAGGTAAATTGTTTTTGGTCAATGAAGGAATTTCCTGCACATTGGGCTCTGGAATTTATGAATTACGTAATGGTCATGAACGGTTTTGAGGGAAAATGAAATGGGTGGTATTTGTGGAATCGTGCAAGACAGTCCATACGGGCGAATTGATCCCAAGCTCCTTTCTCCTATGATCGTTCAATTGCACAAGACGCACCAATGCTCTAGTTCGGTCGAAAGCTGGGGGACGATGTGTTTGGGTGTGTGCCACACTCCGACTTTTTTAGCCGGCACAGCTACGATCAGGGTTCATGGTGAAACAGTTGGACTGGGACTCTATGGGAATGTCTATAACTTGAAAGAACTTGGCGCCAACGATAAAACCACTGATCCTTTCGACTGGCTGCTCCATCTCTATCTTCATGATGGGATGTCATTCTTATCCCGTCTTCGTGGTGATTTTGTCATCGTGGTATGGGATGGAAGGGAGCAAATCTTTTGCTTGGCTACTGATCGATTTCGAGTTCATTCCTTACTGTATTCTCAACAGGGATCGCACCTTGTTTTTGCGTCTTGTATGCAGGCGTTACGGGCTTGCCCTTTGCCCCTAGAGTGGACGATTAATTCTGAAGCAATAATTGACATGACCTGTAACTCAGTGGTTCCCACGCCCAAATCGATTTTTCGGGAAGTTCGAAAAATACCACCAGGGCATGTGTTGCGGTATCAGGGTGGAAAAGTCACATTAGAACGATACTGGGATATGAATTATCTGACATCAGATCTAAGCCCGCAGGAAATACTTATCGAGAAATTACATTCTTGTTTTCAGGATGCGGTTAACTGTCGGTTGGGGGATGAACTTCATGAGAATCACATTGGCTCATTTCTGAGTGGTGGCATTGATAGCAGCACGATTACTGGCATTTTGGCACAAAACTGTTCTTGGCCAATTAAGAGCTTTTCCATTGGTTTTGATGTTCCTGGATACAATGAAATCAATTATGCACGGATGGCGGCTCAAGCGTTTAAGGTGGAGCATTACGAGTATTTTGTTTCACCCGCAAATACGTATGATGCCATTCCTCTATTACTTGAGTCTTTCGATGAGCCCTTTGGAAATGCCTCTGCAGTTCCCACCTATTTCTGTGCAAAGCTAGCCAAGGAGCATGGGGTTGATATTTTGTTTGCTGGTGATGGAGGTGATGAGCTATTTGCGGGAAATGAACGGTATGCGACCCAACGTGTTTTTGATTACTATAAAAAAATCCCTTCTTGGTTTCGAGAGCATGTATTACAGCCGACAGTTTTTTCCTTGGCGAACTATCTGAAGGTTGGCCTTTTTCACAAGGGAAAAAAATATATCGAGCGAGCTAATATGCCATATCCTCTACGACTTTCTTCTTGGGGCCTTCTAGAGGTGATCCCCATGACCGATATCTTCAATGATGACCTGGTAAAGAACTTAGCCCACCAGTACAACCCCGATGAAATTTTATATGATCACTATCGCCGGGCATTGGCTGAGGATGAATTAGATCGGCAACTCTATGTGGATCTCAAGGTCGCCATTGGAGATAATGATATACTGAAAGTTACCAGGATGGGGCAGGCTGCCGGCGTCAATGTGCGTTTCCCATTTTTAGATAGTCGGCTAGCGGAATTTGCCGCAACGGTGCCAGCCAGTCTCAAAATGCGAGGGCTCAAGCTTCGGACCTTCTTTAAGCAAGCATATGCTCCCCTCTTGCCCCAGGCCATACAAGGAAAAGTCAAACATGGTTTTGGTCTTCCTATACCCGTATGGCTTCGAACAGACAAACGTCTAAACCAGATGATGCGAGATGCGGTTCTTGGTCCGGAACTAGCCCAACGTGGGTTCTTCCAAAAAAAAATGCTTGAATATTTTGTCGACCAACATCAATCCGACCAGACCTCGTTTTTTGGAACAGTGCTTTGGAATATTATGATGCTCGAACTTTGGATGCGACGTTATAGTCAATCGTAAAAATCTGGTCTTCGTTGTTCGATAAGTCCGATGGCCTGTGCAGTCATTTCTATAAAACGTTCCTTCAAAAAGTTTTCAAAGCCCAGAATAGGAAGAAGCAACTGTATGGGGTGGAAGCAAAAAATGCTAATCGTATTCTTCAGAATCCTGGATGGATTGAAGCTATTCAAACCGATGATGGATTTTGTGGGACGATGGGCTCCCGTATACGGCCAAAAAGGTCGATGTGTTTGGCCGTATATTAAACGGAGGCGAAATGCCAATGTTCATTTACTTGCCTACCATCGGGTGAGTGATGCATGTGATTCCATGTTGCCACCGATGCCTATTAAGATGTTTGAAACACAAATGACATATTTGGCTACCTACTGTAATGTCCTGAATTTGGATGAAGCGGTTGAGCGTATCAAGGCACAGGATGTCCCAGATAATGCGGTGGTGGTCACTTTCGATGATGGGTACGCCGATAATTATATCCATGCCTTTCCCATTCTGAAAAGACTGTCCATCCCAGCTACCATATTTTTGCCAACGGATGTTATTGGGACGGGGAGGGTTCTCTGGCATGATCAAGTTTTTTCCGCCCTGTCTAAAAGCAAGGTCCCATTGATAGAGGGTTTCCCTGAAAACGGGTCTCGGTTTCCTTTAAGGACCTTGCAAGATAAGCGACGGGCACAAGATTCTATCTCGTTATATTTTCGTTCTTTAGATGTTCCTCGAAGATGCCACGAGATTAAGCGTCTATTTGGGCTCCTTGCCTTTTCTATGAATTTAGGATCTTCAAGGGTGTATTTAGATTGGTCTGAGGTGAAAGCTATGCAAAGTCATGGTATTGGATTTGGTTCCCATTCGGTGACCCATCCCATACTTTCCTTTTTATCCGAAACGGAGGCACGGGAAGAGATTTTGGAATCAAAAAGGTTGATGGAAAAAATGTTAGGGATTCGAGTGAAGTCTTTTGCGTACCCCAGTGGAAGAAGACAAGATTTTTCAGAAGCCACAAAGGATCTCTTACGGGAAAGCGGTTATGAATGTGCGGTTTCCATGATTCATGGAACGAACTTTGTCGGAACTGATCTGTTTGAAATGAGAAGAACGCAGTATCAGGATGACAATCTTCACATGTTTGGGGCGAGATTGACCTATTATAAATGTACCTCCTGATAGTTATGATAATTCTGTAAGGCAAAGAAACAAATGGGTTGGTCTTTTAAGCTCGCTTCGGAAGCTTTTCCTTACTATCAAGAAATGTGGGATGACCTTAACCGTGCTCACGGGAATCATCTGTTGTTGGATTCAATGTTTCTTGGACCCCTTTTGCGACATTTTGGAAATTCCCATACCCTGCTAGGCGTCTGTAATGATAAAAAGAATCCAGGCATGGTTCTTATTGAAAAGACCAAATTAGGATTCTGGCAAACGTTTCAACCTTCCCAGGCACCGCTAGGTCCCCTTGTATTGGGAAATCACGAAGCTGTCTTAGATCAGATTGAAAGGCTTCTTCTTGACCTTCCAGGATTTGCCTTGGCTTTTTCTGTAACTCAGCAAGACTCAGATTCTACCCCATTCAATGTTCAGGAGAATGGAAAGGTAAGGGTATTAAATTATATCACCACGTCAAAAATAACATTGGAAGGGATGTTCGAAGAATATTGGAAAAGGAGAGGGAAAAATCTGAGGCAGAATCTTGCCAAACAGCGGCGTCGCCTTGAAGAAGCAGGAATCGAAATGAATTTGCTGGTAACCCGTGACTCAAGGAGAGTTGCCGAGTGTTTGCGTGAATATGGACGATTAGAAGAAGCTGGGTGGAAAGGAATTTCAGGGACTGCTGTGGGAGCGAAAAGTCCACAAGGTCGATTTTATCAGGAGGTTTTTGAAAATTTTTGTCAAAGGGATGAAGGCATTATATATCAATTGGCCCTGAATGGAAGGATAGTAGCCAGTGATTTGTGCCTTGAAAGAGGAAAAGTCATGATCGTGTTAAAAACTACTTACGATGAGACTCTTGAGAAGTTCTCGCCAAGCTTTTTGATGAGATATGAAATTATCAAGACACTTTTTGAGGAAGGACACATAACAGTTCTTGAATTTTATGGCCGCGTTCAGGATTGGCATCGGAAATGGACTGATGAAATGCGACCTATGTTTCATGTTGACTTTTATAGGAACAGCTGGGTTCCTCGGGTTCGGTTGATTATCAAATTAATCCACATTAATTAAAGTTAAAGGACATTCTTGGATCTTTCTGTTCGAACAGCTGATCTGGAAGTGGATAAGCCTGCCATTATTGAGACGCTTTATCACTATCTCACTCCTGCTTCTAATAATGAACGGTTTGAGTGGCTTTATACAAAAAATCCTTCCGGTCCGGCCTTAACTTGGCTGGGGTTCGATGAAGCCAATGGAACTGTTTTTGGAGTGGCGAGTGCGTTTCCCCGACGAGTGTTCATCAATGGAAAAATCAAAGACGGCTGGGTGCTTGGGGATTTTTGTGTTCACGAAAAATATCGTAGCCTTGGGCCTGCCATCCAACTCCAACGTGCGTGTCTCGCTGGCATTGACTCTGACCGATCCGGAATGTGGTACGACTTTCCAAGTTCGAGTATGATGGCCATATATCAGCGTCTTCGCGTCCCATTCTTTCAAAACTCTGTTCTTCGCTTAGCCAAACCTATTCGGGTCGATCGGAAAGTTCGTGCCTATCTTAAGGTACCTCTTCTTGTTTCCGGGGCGACGTCTATCGCAAATTTCATTCTAAAACAAATGCATAGGGCAGAATCCCTTAAGCGGAAGGATGTCACGATCGAGGTCCAGTCAGACGAATGTGGTGAGGAGTTTACTCAGCTGTCTTCTGAAATTGGCCAAAAACATGAAGTATGTTTGGAGAGATCAGGTAGCTATCTGAACTGGCGTTATGTTCGAAATCCACTTTGCCGATATGAACTAATAACAGCAAGGAGAGGTCCATCGCTGAGGGCTTATGCGGTGTATCGTTGTACGGAAGAGGATGTGACCGTTGTCGATATATTTGGATATGAAGATGTCACAGTCATTCAATCACTCCTTGACTATATAACTGAACGCAGTCGAGATAAGGGCATGATGACACTGTCTATTCCGCTTCTTGGAAATCATCCTTGGCGCTCCCTTTTCCAGCAGTTGGGGTTTCAAGTTCGTGAAGCCAGTCCGTTTGTGGTTCAGATATTAACAGGGGGGGCTGATGGCGTTTGCAATTCAGATGCTGAGGGAAAGTGGTTTGTGGTTGAGGGTGACCGTGATGGTTGATAAGGCGGACAATGCTATTTGGGAAGGCAGAGGACATGTTGAATAATGCCGTTGAAGAACGTGTAAGAGAAATTATTCTTGAACGAGTCCCAAAATCTAGGAAGGAAGGGTTAAGCAGCACTGATCAACTTTTGAGTGGTGGCCTCTTGGACTCCTTGGGGATTTTGGATGTCGTGACGATTTTGGAACAAACATTTGACCTCACCGTGGATGATGAAGAGTTGGTTCCAGAACATTTTGAATCAATCGAAAGTATTTCTGCCTTCATAAATAAAAAGCGTGGTGCTGCAGAGTCAGGTGCGAGCAAAGGCATGTGAAAGACAGGAGCCTTTCCGAGAATATTGATCCGCACGAGGTTGTGCGGACTTGGTTCATATTGTCCAATGGTTTAAGGCGAACCATGGGATTCTTTCACGAAAAGGGTTGGAGAATCTGAATAAAATTGGCGCAATCGTGGTCGGTCAGCATATTTTTGAACGGGTGCCTGGGCCAAAGCTTATTCAAAGATCTTTTCGAACTATCACCACATTACTTGGTTCTCTCTTGTCTTGAAATTTTATTAGTTGGGTGTCAATAGAATGTGAGGGAACATGGATTTTCTAATTAGTCATTTACTTCATACACGCGCACGATGTATTCCGGATAAAGAAGCGTTAGTGTGTGGGGATGAGCGATTGAACTATGCCGAAGTGGCGGGAAAGGCTTCAAGGCTGGCTGGTGGTTTGCCCAAGGTGGGTGTGCAACGGGGAGACCGGGTTGGTGTATGGCTCCAGCCGTCAGTTCCTCAAGTGATTTCATTTTTCGGGATTGCTCAAAGAGGTGGAGTGTTTGTCCCAATCCACCACCAATTGGTGCCTGACCAAGTTGTACATATCGCCAATGATTGTGGGATGAAAGCGCTGATAATGGATCCAGAAAAATTTGCCATACTGTACGATGTGATACAGGATTTTCGGTATCTTGAACTCGTTATCCTTGTTGGAAACGGATGCTCGGCAAAATCCCAGCTTCGCTTGATAAACTTTGACGAGTTGTGCACCAGTTCAAGAGATGAGGCAGGTCATTATGAAGGGACTGACCGGGACTTGGCAGCGATTATGTATACATCCGGTTCCACAGGAAAACCAAAGGGAGTGATGTTGAGCCACGCCAATGTTGTGGCCGGAAGCTCAATCGTGTCTGATTATCTTTCAATTAAACAAACTGACCGTATTTTGGCTGTTCTTCCATTTAGTTTTGATGCTGGATTGAACCAGTTGATGACGGCGTTTCAGCAGGGTGCCACACTGGTCTTAATGAATTTTGTGTTTGCCAAGGAGATTGTGCGGAAACTGATCACAGAGCACATTACTGGTCTGGCAGGAGTTCCCACGCTATGGAATCTTCTCACGCAGCCCAAGTCCACTTTACACAGCCAAGTTCTTCCACATCTCCGTTATATCACCAATACTGGTGGGGCTATGCCACAGAAAGTGTTGGCCATGCTTCGCCAGGTCCTTCCTGGAACAAAAATTTTCCTGATGTATGGACTCACAGAAGCGTTTAGATCGACGTATCTTCCACCTGAAGAGCTGGATGTTCGTCCCACCTCCATGGGAAAAGCCATACCTAATACTGAAATTCTGGTGCTCAACGAGCAAGGAGTGCACTGTCAGGTTGGGGAAATCGGGGAACTTGTTCATAGAGGACCCACCATTTCTATGGGATACTGGGGGCAACCAGAGCTCACAGCCCAAATCTTACGTCCTAATCCCCTGCTTCCGCCAGAACTCGGTGGCCGTGAACTCGTTTGTTATTCTGGAGACTTGGTAAAAACGGATGAAGAGGGATTCCTATATTTTATTGGCCGCCGGGATTCAATGATTAAATCCTCCGGGTATCGTATTAGCAGGACGGAAGTTGAGGAGGTGCTTCACCACATTGAAGGGGTACAGGAAGCGGCCGTTATCGGGATTCCTGATGAGTTTCTAGGCCAGGCTATCAAAGCTTTTGTTGTTGGAAAAGATGGGGGACATGTAGATCCCTCTGATTTGATCACTATTTGTCGGGAACGCCTGCCAGGATATATGGTGCCTAGAACGATTGAAATCGTCGCCACATTGCCTAAGACTCCTCATGGAAAAATCGATTATCCATTCTTACAAAACAAATTGGGGCAGCCAATTAATGGATAATCTCTTCAATCAGATTTTGCAAAATTTTTCCATTGCAGGAGGAGAATTAGAAATTGGTGGAGTTTCAAGCTCGTTGCTTGCCACAGATTTTGGGACACCATTTTTTGCGTATGATAGGGAAATTCTTGAGAGCAAATGGAAGCTCTTGCGGAGGACCTTTCCTCCAGAGTTTGGAATTTATTACTCAGTGAAGGCCAATCCAACACGCGCATTCATTCAGTTCTTTCTTGCGAAGGGTTGTGGGTTAGAAATTGCTTCCTCAGGGGAGTTTTTCCAGGCAATTGATGCTGGCTGTTCACCCTTGGATATTCTTTTTGCGGGACCAGGCAAAAGCGTATCCGATTTGGAGTTAGTCTTAAGCAAAAATATTGGAGAGATCCATGCAGAATCTTTCGTGGAAATTGAACGCATTGGAGATATCAGCAAGAAGCTTGGCGTGACGGCCAAGGTTGCCATCAGAGTTAATCTCAATCAGCAAGCTCAAGGCGGTGCTATGAGAATGGGTGGGAAGCCGACCCAGTTCGGAATTGATGAAGAATTGTTAGACCGTGCCCTCGAAACAATAGTGAATACTCCCCATGTTGAATTTCAAGGAATCCATTTATTTTCGGGCACACAGATTCTTGACCATATGGTATTGCTCAACCAATACAGAAAGGGGCTAGAGCTTGCCAGGTCAATTTCCAGCCAACTGCAATGCCCACTACAGACGGTTGATTTTGGCGGTGGCTTAGGGATTCCCTATTTCGCGAATGATAATGCTTTGGATATGGGAGCGTTACAATATGGACTTTTGGATCTTATGGCTCAAGTTAGATCAGATGAAAATTTTGAGGGAACTCGTTTTCTGATCGAGCCCGGCCGTTATTTGGTGGGAGATGCGGGAGTGTATATTGCCAGGGTTATTGACATAAAGGTCTCACGCAACAAAACATTTGTCGTAATTGATGGTGGAATGAATCATCATTTGGCTGCTTCGGGCAACTTAGGCCAAGTCATCAAAAGAAATTTTCCCATTGCAGTCCTGACTAAATTTAATCAACCAGCAGAAGAGGTCGTGAATATTGTCGGTCCCTTATGTACTCCTTTAGACACGATTGCTAGAGATATTCGTATTCCGGTTCCACAATTAGGAGATTTGATCGGGGTATTCCAGTCTGGAGCCTATGGCCGGACTTCAAGTCCAATGAGCTTTTTAAGCCATTGTTCACCACCAGAAGTCCTCATTGAAAATGGGACTCCCCGCCTGATACGTCGGCGAGGAACCATTGATGATTTATTTATTGATATGCAGTGATATTAGAAATTGAGTGCATTTAAATTCTGGTTGTAGGGGGCGTCCACTTCAACATGTTACCTAGAACACGCTTTAAGCTTCTTCTGGTATTTGGTTTTACCGCATTTAGTATGATTTTCTCCGCAAATAATTCATATTCAGACAATTGGGAGATAAATGATTTTGAAAGAAAGATTAAATTAAAAATTCTGCCTGAGTATTGTGCGTATATGCAGGGAGGTTCACGGGCTGGAAGTCCCAATGCTCATAGGTATAAGGAATATCTTGGAGAAGGTTGGAGGCATACCCATCACTATTGCTGGGGACTTGATAAAATGCTTCTAGCTACCCTTAACATCGCTGTTGAAAATCAGTATAAATATTATCTTGGTAGCGCACTAACAGAATTTGATTATGTTTTGAAACGTGTATCCGATAGTTTTATTTTAAAGCCCGAAATTCTTTCAAGGAGGGGTATGGCATTGTCTTCGCTTGAAAGAGATGCTGAAGCCACTCATGCTTTTTTCTCTGCAATTCAACTAAAGCCAGATTATGTATTTTCATACATTGAATTAAGCAAGTTATATTCGAAAAATGGAAAAATGGAAGAAGCACGGGAAGTACTTAATCGTGCTCTAAAACATTCCCCTAATTCTCCACGTCTTAAGGAAGCTCTCGCGAAACTTGAGTAAAAAATTATAGAACTCTGTAATATGAATATGGAACCCCTGCAATTTTGGTGGAGTGGTTGGGATCTGACGTGATGCCTGACAATGGAGACTCGTGTTGAGATGGAGTCGCGTGGCTCTTTGGCGTCAATGGGAAATCCAGAGCAGAGCTATCAGGGGGTAGACTGTATACGAGGTTTTCAGGTATTTCAAAAAAGCGGCTTCATTTCTCGTTTTCAGATCTCCCCTCAGGAAATAAGTATGCAGATATGCGGTCTTTTAGCCCGATATTCCCGGTGCTGTGGATTTCTGCCTCTGCAGGAACACTAATATGGACTTTCCCTTTCGTGAAGATATTTCTTGTTTTGATATTCCCCTTCTTAGCGACGGAGGAGCGTAAATGTCTGGAAGTCTTTCACATCTGATGAATAGAATTGCAGAAGAACCTCCTTTTCGAATTTTGTCTCAGAAATTTGTGAAATACTTTTTTGTCTCACTTCGACAAAAAGCTAGATGGGAGGCGGTGGAGCGTCCTAATTATTTAAGTGGCCTTTTGAAAGCTGCAGATCAAGCCTTGTCCCAAAACATAAAGGAAATTGTGGCCATTGAATTTGGAGTAGCTGCAGGAGGGGGACTTTTATGCTTGGAGAAGTATGCTGGGCAAATTGAACAGGATATTGGGATTAAGGTGCGTCTATTTGGTTTTGATTCTGGGTCAGGTCTCCCTTTCCTTCTTCCGGACTTTCGGGACCACCCGGATCAATGGCGAGCTTGTGATTATCCCATGGATGAAAAAAAATTGAGGAATCGTCTTAGTGAAGGAACTGATTTGATACTTGGAAATGTTAAAGAAACCGTTCCAAAATTCTTAGCCAAAAACACTATTCCCATCGGTTTTGTTTCGTTTGATTTGGATTTGTATTCTTCAACTGTGGACGCAATGAAAATCCTTTCTGTAAATCCCCATAGGAACCTTGACAGGGTTATTCTTTATTTTGATGACACTGATTTCTTTTTTAATCATAAATTTGCAGGAGAGTTGCTAGCAATTTCGGAGTTTAATGATGCTAATGAAAATATTAAAATTGACAGATGGCGTGGTATTCACCGAGACCAAGTCTTTAAGGATCGTTTATGGCTGAACCGAATGTATATTGCTCATCATTTGGATGCAATTTCAAATATTCAATTGCAACGGAGTCCATCCTTGAAGGCTAGCGCAAGCCTTAATTGATTGCCATTCTGAAATCAATCGCAATCTGTGTGGAGTGGTTGGGATCTGACGTGATGCCTGACAATGGAGACCCGTGTTGAGATGGAGTCGCGTGGCTCTTTAACGTCAATGGGAAATCTAGAGCAGAGCTATCAGGGGGGTAAACTGTATACGAGGTTTTCAGGTATTTCAAAAAAGCGGCTTCATTTCTCGTTATCAGATCTCCGGTTAGGAAATAAGTATGCAGATATGCGGTCTTTTAGCCAGAGATTCCCGGTGCCGTGGTTCCCTACCTTTCCAGGAATAACATAAAACGGGTTTATTGAAATCACTCCACCAATATTGTGATTGAACCGATTATGTATGTGTGTTAAGGCTACTCGAAATTTAAAGGCGTTCCCTCCACGAAACACATGTTCGGGTTTGTGGATATGTTCCCATTAGTAACAAATATTCCTATCTTGGAAAAAGCACTTTGAGAAGTAGCGTGGAGATTATAGCGGACCAAGTTATTTGATGTGCGCAAATTTAATTCTGATTACCCAAGTTAGAATTGCTGTGCAATCTGTCATCAGTCCTGTGGACCTAAAAGAACTCGCAAAGTTAGTGCTTAGGTTGAATCAAAGGTATGATATCGCATAGGAATCGAGCCATGGATTGGAGTTTTTGCGCATACATTAGTGCCCACAAAGATGCTCTGGACAGTTGGCAAAAGCTCAATTTTCAAGTAACGGGAAACGGTCCGGCTCTTGACCACAGATTTCTTGGTCCGCTTACGAATTATTTCGGAAACGGATCCGAATTACTTGGCATTTGCTCGGATAAAGGTGAGTGTATTGCAGCCGCCTTGGTCAGGCCCTTGCATTTTGGTATCTGGACTATGTTCGTTCCGGGACAAGCCTGCCTGAGTCCATTCCTTATTTCTCCTGGAATAAACACGAAAGAGGTGATGTCCAGTTTGATGAGGGCATTGCCTGGATTTTGCTGGTTGTTAAAAATCCCAAAGGTTGACCCACGCTTACAGCCATTTGATGAGCTAGTGGAGCTTGGCACCACCGATGTTGATCCCTACGGTACGACCTATTCGATTGACTTAAGGCAGGACTTTGACGATTATTGGGCCAGCCGGTCTAAAAATTTGCGCCGACAGTTACGAAAGGCAATGGAATCCATCGCTGCGGAGGATGTCCAAATAAGTGTTGAGTTCAATACTGACTGGGAAACTATCAGCGACGCCATTGTTTTGCATGGCCAACTTGAAAGCCTAGGTTGGAAAGGGGCGGCTGGAACAGCGATACACGGAAATAATCAACAAGGGGAATTCTATGAGCAACTTTTAAAGAAATTTTCGGCCACAGGAGATGCGATTACTGCTCAGCTATATTTGGATAAGCAGCCCGCAGCGTCGCTTATTTGTGTCGGCGGGAACCGTACAGTCATTGTACTGAAAACGACTTATAAACAGGAAATGTCAAAACTGAGTCCTGGACGTTTGTTGGATTATTTCTTCCTAAAGAATTACTGCGGTAGCGGAAAATACAAAATTGCGGAGATGTACACCAAGGCGTCTCCAGCTGATCTCGGTTGGGCGACAAATTGTCGGGAATGGTATGATATCAATGTGTATCGCAGCGAAATAATCAAAATGACCATCGATTTTGCAAAAAACGTAAAGCTATTCGCAAAAAAAATTGCCCAAAAGAATCCCACCTGATCCAGTTTGAACACTCTTGGGAATTAAAAAATGGTTAGCCTTGCCGGTTCCGAATGGGTCCTAATGGGCCTCATTATCAGTTCAGCGATGTTGGTTTGATAGGTCAATACGAATGAATCTGGATGATCCAACAGTTAAATCCTGTAGTGCTCCCCTGAAATCAGGCCACCCGTGAGCCTTATTGGCGCCCACACCGGTGAGGTCTTTGATATTGTCACGCTTGATGCGGGCGCCCCTCGCTATACCAGTGGATCCATCTTTTGATTCTCCTCCGTTTGAAACTTCGAAACAAGCGTTCAATCAAGCCATTCTGTTCTGGTGTATAGGGTCTGTGGCAAACCGCGTAAGGCAGGCGGCTTCCATGGCCCCCTCGGCTTCTTTGGTCCGTCCCCGCCACGCGAATTCGTAGCCAAGGAGTTCTCGATCATGGCAATCAATCACGGCGGTTAAATGCCCCCAGCCGTCCCGGCCGCAGGGAAGGTGCGTCCCATCCATCGCCGACCGCTGATTACTTTGGAATGTTCGGCTGCGCAGACGCTGCGCCCGCGGGCGGGGCGTCCGAGGCCGGTGATGGACCAACCATCATTTGATCCGTAAGGCCCGATACATCGCTTTCCGATTGACCACGAAACCCTCCGGTACCGCACCCGCGCCCACAGACGACGATACCCATAGGTTGGATGCTGGGAAATGAGCTGTTGCCGTTTTTCCGCTAAATCCTCCGCGAGTTTGAGCGATGTGGCCCGCGTGGCACCTACCCGATGCAAGGCCGATCGTGCCACACGTAAGACTCGACAGGCATGGTGCTCCGAGATGTCCGGGACCTGCACCCTCACGCGTCGGACATCTCTCGCCCCAAAGGGTAGGGCTTCAACGCCTCCCGTAAGACATCATGTTCTACCAACAGGTCCCCAATCTTCTGTTTGAGTTTCTTTACTCGATGTCTGCAATGCTGGAGCAACTTCGTCAGAGAAAGAACGGTGATCGAGGTCCAGATGCGGTGAACCGAGAGGATAATAAGATATAGTTCGCGTCAAGTGAAAAAAGTTAATTCTCTCAAAGCCAGATGGACTCGGGAATGGCACACCATGGAGTTCCATGCGGTATTTTTTCAAAATCTGCTGAGGGACTGACGATGAAAGGACTCTAACTATGCCCGAACGCACGGCGTTCTGAAAGCCGACGCACCGAGCCGATGTGGACTGCTATTGTGGGATACAGCTACGTCGCCGACTTATACATGACCATGCTGGGGGAGCACTTTGCGCTCCGGTTCACTGGAGGTTACAACAATCAGGCCGAGGGGCTCTCGGCGTTTACAAAATTCCACGGTGCTAGGCTTTAAGAGCTTTCAAGAAATCCTCGGTTGCCCCTCCGTCGAAACAGTCCTCGATCTCGCCAATCCACGCAGCCGCTTTCACTTGAAAAAGGCGTATTGGAGTCAGGCAAACATGTCTACTCTGAAAAGCCGGTTGGGGTGGACACCATAAAAGCACTGAACTGGTAGCGCTCGCCAAGAAGTGCGGTCTCGACACTGCGAATGCTACTGGCAGCATGCTGAGTGAAACGGCGCAAGTGATGTGCAAGCCGCAGAGAGTTGGTGTAGTCGGTCAAGTTCGATTCTTCTACGTAGCCTCCGGGGAGGGTATGGTCCACCGTATGAATCCGACACGTTGGACGACCGCATTCGGCGCACACTATGATAAGATTCAACTGCCATCCCGACATCTTCAAGACCTCCCCCTTAAGGCTGCTATCTTTTATACCGACAAACACATTGGTGGAATATTTCAACACAGATCCGCTCGCAATGTTCTCTTGGTGAAACATTCCACGAAAACGTCTTGAATGGCTTAAAATTCTCCGTGGATGCTGCCGGCCATAATAAAAGGATATTTTTCGTTCCGGAGGATCACAAAATCCGTCATCTTTTGGGTCATTCTGGGAAAAGCCTCGGAACTAGCGGGTCGAAAAGCGGCCTATAAAAAATATGGATTATCTTTTTCCAAATGACCCTATTTTGCCTTGGAGCACACTTTTTTCCCTTCCCAAGCAAACCATACTGCCATCCCCCATTCCTACTCATCCAACCTCTTATTGGTTTTTAGCAAGAAATGCTCTCTATCAAGGTCTTAAGGCACTTCGACTAAAACCTGGGGATGAGGTACTTGTTCCTGCCTACCACTGTAATACGCTCGTTGAGCCCATCATTCAATTTGGCTTAAAGGTTGTTTTTTACAATATACGTCGAGATTGTCAAGCCGATGTCGCACACCTGAAATCACAAATTCATACGAAAACCAAAGCCATTGTCATGATTCATTATTTCGGATTTCCCCAGGCTGTGGCACCATATTTAAACCTGACCAAGCACCATGGCCTCTATTTAATAGAGGATTGCGCCCATGTCCTTGTCGGTGAAGATGACGGAATTCCTTTGGGAAGTACCGGCGATATCAGTATTTTTAGTTGGAGAAAATTTCTTCCTATCAAAGACGGCGGCATGCTTGTGATTAACAATTCCAACATTACGGCAGATCTCCTAGAGGAAAACAGTAATAATTTTACCCAAGCTAAAGTGGCCATCAATCTTCTCGAACAATTATTGGCCGACCATGTTCCTAGTTTTCAAAAACTGATTGTCCGTGCGTTTAACATGTTATCTTCAGCGTATAAAGCTATCATCAGATTGGGAGAATCTTCGCCCCAATACTTACCTGCCAGTTACGACAGCCCATCTTTTCAGATCGGATCTGTAAACCAAGGCATGTCGGTAATCTCTAAATACCTCTTAAAACGGATAAATCTAACTTCAATAATAGAAAAGCGGCATTTCAATGCCGCCTACTTGCTTGACACAATCACGAAAGGAGCGCTTCCAGGAGTAATTCCATTTTTCAAGGAAATCCCACTTGGAATGTGTCCATGGGTCGTTCCAGTTTTGGTACCAGGTCGGACAGATTTTCATATTCTCCTTCGCTCAAGAGGGGTGCCCGCTTTTACATGGGGTGGTGTCATACACCCGTCTTTAAATCTTCATAATTACCCTGACGGAAAATTTCTTTATGATAACCTGATCCTTCTCCCCATCCACCAAGGTATGAATGAAAAGGATATGAATTGCATGATCACCACTATGAAAAGCCTTTTGTGAGGCTTTCGCTGAAATTCCTGCAATGATGTTACCCATACACGTTACGGGTGCATTGCTCCCCCGATCGCTTAACGTTTCTAGCTATGACAATGTTCAAACCGAGCAAAGATCCCCGTGGCAAGACCATGGGGTCTTCAGAGGAGAAAATATTTGCAAATCTTCCTAACCCCCTTTCCCAGAGGGCGAGCTACGCGGCAACCCCTTAACAGGCCAAGGTGAATAGCAAGCTTAAGGATCAATGAGAAATGAGGGATATCATCCTGATTGCGATTGTCATCTCTTGTGCCCTCTTAGCCCTTCGTCGTCCTACCTTTGGAATTCTTGCATTCATATGTGTATCACTTCTGAATCCCAATAGTATGACTTGGGGATTCGCCCGTTTTTTCCCTTCAGCACAGTATATTGCCATAGGGACATTTTTAGGCATTATATTTTGGAATGAGTCCAAGAAACTTCCGATATCTTCAGAAACTGTGCTGTTATTTGCCTTATGGGGAATCTTTGGAATTTCGACTGTTTTTGCGATTTACCCCGATGCATCCTTAGAAAAACTCATCTATATATCAAAAATTCTGTTGATGGTGTTTTTGTCCACTATCCTCATTAATTCAGAGCACCGGCTCCGCTTACTGCTTAAGGTTATAGCGCTTTCCCTGGGATTTTATGGCCTAAAGAGTGGCTTCTGGGCGGTAGCCAGCGGTGGACAATTCATGGTTTGGGGGCCAGAAGAAAGCTTTCTCTATTCAAACAATGCTATAGGTCTGGCCTTGTCCCTCAACGTTCCAATTTTGTTTTACCTTGCCAAGACAGAGACGAATATTTGGCTTCGCAGGCTGATGATGGTCATGATGGTGTTTTCCTATCCTGCCATCATATGCACGTTCTCTCGCGGAGCGTGGTTAACTCTGGCCGCTATGACTGGCCTAATGGCACTCTATTCCGAACGCAAAGCACTCACAGTGAGCGGTGGAGGCATTTTGGTTGTTGTTGTGATTGGGTTATTCGCGACGGGACTCATGTCAGCACCCGAAAGAGTGGAAGGACGATTTGATGAGCTTGTGGGATGGGAAAACGAAGGGTCTGCTGTAAGCCGATTTTGGAACTGGGAATTTTGTCAGCGGGTTGGACTCGCCCGGCCCTTTGGTGGAGGGTTCAATTTCTACGAACCCGAACTCTACCCCATTTACTTCCCAGAGTTTGTAGAAAAGTATGGAAAAGACAAAGTATGGTCTTGCCATAGCATGTGGTACACCATCCTCGGTGAGCATGGAGTCATCGGGTTCATTCTTTGGATCCTCTTGTTTCTTTCATGTTTCATCAGTCTTCGAAGACTCCGACGTTGGGGGAACGTCAACACGTGGGTAATCCCCTATGTGAATATCGTACAGTTTGGCCTTATCGCCTATATGATTGCCGGAACGTTTTTAGACACGGCGTATTTCGATCTATTCTATCAGTTGGTGGGTATCATTATCATTATGAAAAGCATCAAGGCGCGTTCGGCTATCACCCAATACCCCATCGTTGTTTCATCCTCTATTAACCATCAAAATCCCTCCCTACAAGGAAAATAGAAATCTTGATTATTTTTGAACTCTTTTCAGTAAATACAATTTATCCGCCACTTGTTCTCGGTTAACCTCTACGGGAAAACCTTATAATATTTATTGAGGTAAGTTTGAAAAAGCTCTTAATGATCGCATTTCATTATCCACCTTCTTTTGGAAGTAGTGGTATCCAAAGAACCCTTACTTTTTCTCGGGAACTTCTTAACCATAATTGGCAACCATTAATTTTAACGGCCCATACACGAGCACACCCTCGCACCTTGACCTCAAGTTTGGGTGAGATTCCTCAAGCTGTTCCTGTTTTTAGGGCTTTTGCTTTGGATTCATCTCGACATCTGGCGTTTCGCGGTTCGTATTGTAAGTGGCTGGCAATCCCTGATCGATGGGTAAGTTGGTGGCTTGGCGGTGTGTATGTAGGATTGCGGATCATACGCAAATATCAGCCGGATGTTATCTGGTCAACCTACCCTATCGCCACAGCTCATCTGATCGGCATGACATTATCTTATCTCTGTCGAATTCCTTGGATTGCAGACTTCCGAGATTCCATGACGGAAGACAACTATCCCGCTGACCCTACCATACGAAAGGCATGCCAATTCATAGAACGCATGACGATTAAACGCTGCCATTCGGCTGTTTTCACAACTCCAGGGACACGTCGAATGTACGCAGAACGTTTTCCATCAGTACCTTCCAATAAATTGGTGATTACTGGTAATGGGTATGATGAAGAAACTTTCCACGCAATTGAAAAAACATTTGTTCCCCCCAACCGTTCCAAGACACCTCTGGTTCTCGTCCATAGCGGGCTACTTTACCCATCTGAACGAAATCCGCTTCCCTTTTTTTCCTCTTTGGCTGATCTTAAGCAAAGGCAAATAATTTCCCAATCGAATTTAAAGATTATCTTACGGGCCAGTGGTAATGAGGAGTTTTATCGTTCCCATGTGCAGAACATTGGAATTGATGATATTGTACTATTTGAATGCGCCGTATCCTACCAGGATGCTCTCCATGAAATGTTGCATTGTGATGGATTGTTGTTATTTCAAGGATCAAGCTGCAATCATCAAATTCCAGCCAAACTTTATGAATACCTTCGAGCTGGTCGCCCCATATTTGCTCTAACCGACCCGAGAGGAGATACCGCAAAAGTGTTGACCGACGCTGGCATCGGAACGATCGTCTCCTTAGATTTCAAGGAAGAAATTATGCAAGGACTTGTGGAATTTCTCTCCCTGATTAGCGAAGGTCACGCCCCAATTCCAAATAAAACTGAAGTCATCAAACATTCTCGGCAAGCCAGGACTGCGGAGTTAGCCAAACTTCTGGATTCGATTGCTGAATAAGGTTTACACACGGCGATCTTGAGTTCAATGGATCAACGCTACACCATGTCCAAACTTTTTGCCATGGAGGGTGTTGCGTAGGGCCCAATTAGGCCCTCCTGAACTGTCAACGGCGCAGAAAGCCACGGTTGGGGAAGAATGGAAAGAAGGCCAGTCCCTTAGCGCATCGGTGGGAATCGGGACAAGCCTGCGGGGTCTGTCCACCGGGGCGTCTCCGGTCATGGGAGAATTTTTCGGTGCCCCGACGCCGATCTCGTTGGGCATGGCGGGGCGAAAGGAAAGATCCCGAGGCCTGATCGCTCATTATTCACTCCCGCACATCGCGGCCTCTCTCGGAAGACCGCCCTTCACCGTGAGTCGCGAAGTGGCTCGACATGGTGGGCCTCAGGGCTATCGAGCGACACTGACTGATGTATCAGCCTGACAGCAGGGGGCGTCGGCCCAAACGATGTCGCCTCGCTGCTCAGCCCCGTCTGCGACCGCTGGTGGCCGACAAGCTGGCTGGGAATTGGTCGCTCGAAAAAATTGCCGGATGGTGGAAGCGCAAATTGCCAGCGGACACCCACATGTGGATTGCTTACGCAACGATTTATCGCCGTTACTACATTCAAACCCGCGGAGTTTTCAAGAAAGAACGGATTCGGCATGTGCGACACGTCGCACAATGCGACGCGCCAAGCCTGCGAGTACAGATGGGTAGGTCCGGGGACAGATTATTGACGGTATTTCGATCAGGGCGCGGCCAGCGGCCATTAATAATCTGGCCATTCTAAGGCACTGGGAAGGGGATTGACTGTTGAGGTGGAACAACACCCATATGGCCACCCCCAATCTTCGATGCCCACGCAAGCTTCCGTCAAACTATGAAACCATTTGACATCGAGACATTCCGCCAAAACGTGCTGTAAGCTTCCCGAATCGAGGACAGGTAAGAAGCAGAGCTTTCTGGCCCAATGCCGCCAGGATGTTCTCATGAAACGCACACACTTCAGTGAAACGCAGATTATGGGGATCCAGCAATAAGCCGATGCGGGGGATCAAGGTCAACGAGCTCTGTCGGACGCGTGGGATCAGTGAGGCGACACAATACGATTGGAAGGCTAATATGGTGGACTCGAAGCCTCTGACCTGAAATGCATTAAAGAGATGGAGGGCGATCTCTTAAAGCTCAAGCGGCTGTATGCCGATTTGGGCCATAGAGAATCGAGCCAATAAGGATATCTCCTCGAAACAAAGCTCTAACGCCGGCGGAGGAACGGGGGGCGTCCACGCCTTAGCCTAGCCGTGGAATCACAAGCAGATTTCCTGGTCTATCAGCTATTGGGGCTCAATCAGTCGCGCGGGACGAAATGCCGGCTGCCGAGGCGGCCCTCCCTCTCGGTCTTTATGCCCGAGGGCCCCAACGAAGTGTGGGCGGCCGATTTCATGAACGATGCCCGGCACCACGCCACGCGGTTTCAAACCTTCAAAATCATTGATGACTTGAATCGGGAGACCTTAGCCACTGAAATTGGTACCTCCCTTCGGGCCGAGCGGGTCATTCTGGTCCTCGACCCGTTGAGGGAATCACGAGAGTTACCGCATAGGATTCGGGTGGATAACGGTTCAGAGTTCCTCGCGCAGGGCCTGTAAGATCGGGGCGGGGCCAATCGCGTGCTGATCTATCACATTCAACCCGGACGCCTCGCCCAGAACGCTTTTATCGAGCGGTTTAATCGCACCTATCGGAAGGTAGTCCTCAATCTTTATTCGTTTCGAAGTTTGGAAGACGTTCGGGAGATAAGGGCCCGGTGGGTGAGAGTCTACAATGAACACCGACCCCATGACACATGACAGGGACAGCCCTGTGACTCTATCCGAAATCACCGATGGGAAACTCCGCTTGACGGGGAAGCTTACATTGGGAGGACATATTCCCCCAAGTTATCTTTAAAGATTTTTGAGAAACTTTGCCCTTTGGTATGCAATTTTTACTCAACATTTGGTGAAGAATCTAATTTCTTTACCACCAAATCCTTTTCGCTGGCTTTGTACTGGTAATTCACTGCACAGTCAAATTTAAATTTTGTGGAGCGGCTGGTGGTATAGTGTCTCCCCCTCCCCCTCCCCCTCCCCCTCCACCCCCAGAGGAGTGTTTGTACAGGTACACAGCGGAATTGCTGAAGTCATAATGTATAAACATAATGACTCCATAAGTGGCTATTGAGGCTTCGATAGTTCCCCAAGCGGGGTTGCCGGAAGGGTAGGTGACTCCAAGGGTAGTCCATTGATCGTTTACGACGTTATAGGCATACATTTTTCTATCCGACTTCAATACAATGTAATCACCACTGACTGGGTCTACCGATACTCGACTTTCATTGGTTCCCACTCCCAACCCAACTGGAGCATCTCTCATCCTTGTGATGGAACCCCCAGAATCCATTTTGTGAATCGTTCTGTCATTTTGGCCTCCGCCAAAAATGACAACCTTATGTACGGGATTGTATTCAATAAACGTATGGTAGGACCCCATTGGAAGGGCATTACTTCTTTTGGTCCATGACCCGGTGCCGAGGTGACGGGTCCATACTCCAATGTGAGAATCGACATACACCAAACTGTTCATTTCTGGAAAAAATTCGAGCCCACCGGTAATTTGAAAATTGGATTCTGGTAAGGCGAACTGTGACCATTTTCCGCTAGATGGGCTGAATTTATGAATAGTGGAGTTGTTAAATGGTCTGTGAAAAAAATCACCAGTGGTTGTGTTGACAGCATTGTGATCATAACCGTGAAGGATACCATTTGGTATAGGAGTTGGAACCGTGGCCCAGGAGTTAGTGGAATCCGCGTATCGCACATAGGTGGTAATGCTATTATCGTGCGACGCCCCAATAAAATGAACTGTCTTATAATTGGGGTCCCACTCTGCGCTGTCGCTAAACATAGTGATAAAATTTGAAGGCCCACCAGGCGCCAAAATAGCCCCGTTGCTGAATCCATTCGTTTGTAAAGTTTTAAAGGTACCGGGTTGCATGGAATTGGCCAGGTCCCCTAATACTGTACCTGATGCGAGCGTGGGATTGAAGGAATTGATGCCTAGGGTAATTAGGCTAGATAGCACAAACAGCACCGCTTGCCGTGATTGGAAAAGGCGCATCATTATTTTATTTTCCTCCATTGGTAATCAATTTCACATGGATTTGAGAAATTTTGTGTTCTACTCTAAAACAGATGACTTTCGGAGACCGAATGCTAAATTTCAAGTCACCTCTCCGTAACTTCTGTGTTGTCGGTAAAATAAAGAATTTCTTTAGCTGGGTAAATCATTCCATAGCAACCTGATAGGGGATTTCGAGGAAACACAGAATTTTGAACTCCTTGCTACCCTTTAAAAAATGGGAAACTTGATGGACCCTCCACAGGGAGCTATGGGGCGTCGCAAGGTAAAAAATTGGTTTCAAATTCCATTAGTCAATCACTTCCAAGCGCTCGGCAATTATTATTTGAACCGAGTTCCTGTTATCCAAAGATTTTCTCTCAGATGTATGGTCCGTTCCCTCTATCTTCCATACTGGACTGCCCCCTCAAGACCGAAGGACCGTTCCCTTACTCGAGAGCATCCTGTAGGTCACCTGCTCTCCAGCGATCAGGTCAAATGGTATGGAGTCAGGTGTAACTGTCCTCTCGGCTGACACTGTGACTTCCGGATTCCAGGTCCCACCGAATGTGAATTAGCGATTGGCACATTCGAGCTATTGAGGGTATTCCTCCCTCGCCCCATTGATAGAGATCCACTGGACGATGTCATTCCCTGCAGTCGGGCCATTTAAGGTCAGTTGGACCGTCGTTCCGTTTATGGGTATGGTACTTTTATCTAGTAGGCTCAGAAAACTCCGATAATCCCTACTGGAGTTCAAACTGCCACTAGGATTTTAATCGGTGGTCCTCCAGTCTACAGCGGGTGTTCCTCCTCCTTCATAAATATTACTGTGGGTTAGAAGATTTGATTTGGATATAGTTGAGCTTGGCATTGCTAGTGCTAGGGCCAAGGGTAATGGTCAAGGTACCATCAGCAATGGTGATGGGCACATCGGTGACGGTCAGAAAAGTATTTGGGGTGGAGGTGTCGAGATTGTCTATGACCACCTTCCCCTCGACAGTGATGCGTTGGGGGTCTAGGGCATAATCGGGATCGCCACTAACCAAGGAGATGAAGTAGTCCCCATTCGGCATATCATAGCGCCAGGTATTCGCCTGGCCCGGCTTTAATTGGATAAAAGTATCCAGGCGTTGGTCGCTGTTGGTATTGCGCTCGCGCATGGTATTGCCGCCATTGGCCCAGCCATAGCCACGACTGCTGGTATAGACACTTCCGTCATCTTTCTGATAGCCAGAAGGCACCGTGGCGGCGGCCGGTTGGAAGTTGACTTGAATATTTGCAGCTGATGGGGGCGGAGGCGTGCTGGTATTGCTCACCGTGACGGTGCGGGGGGCGGCGGTGGTCGTATTGCCTGCGGCATCGCGGGCGATGGCTGTGAGGGTGTAGGAGCCATTGGGCACAGTGGTGGTGTTCCAGCTGGTGCTGTAGGGATTGGTCGTATCTTCGACCCCGAGGTTGGCGCCCTGGAGGCGGAATTGGACGCCGGTCACGCCGACATTATCGCTGGCGCTGGCGTTGACCGATACTGTGCCGGAGACGGTGCCCGCGCTGGGGGCCGTCAGTGTGACCGTCGGTGGCGTGGTGTCTGCCGGCGGCGTACTGGTATTGCTCACGGTGACCGTGACGGAGGCGGCGGTTTTCGTATTGCCTGCGGCATCGCGGGCGATAGCCGTGAGAGTGTAGGAGCCATTGGACACGGTCGTGGTATTCCAACTGGTGCTGTAAGGATTAGTCGTATCTTCGACCCCGAGGTTGGCGCCCTGGAGACGGAATTGGACGCCGGTCACGCCGACATTATCACTGGCGGTGGCACTGACCGTCACCGTCCCGGAGATGCTGCCTGCACTGGGGGCTGTCAGGGTGATCGTCGGGGGAGTGGTGTCCGCGGAGGTGCCGCCATCTGGTTTGACGATGACGGAATACATACTGTTCCCAGTGCCGGCATTGCCCCCGAGGGTAATGGTGCCGGCCGGGAAGGACCGCACAAACAGCTGGAGGGTCGTATCAGACGTCACCAGATTCGTGCCGGTATCCGTAAAGGTGTTCAACCACGACGGTTTCGGGGTGATGCGCACGTCATGGGCGACATACACGGCCACGGGTAGATTGACCGTAAAGCTGAGGAAGGTCGCATTGGTGGCCGCTTTATCATTGTTAGCGGTTCGGATATATGCGGCTCCCTGTACACTGGTAGGGACCGTGGTAAAGGTAAAGGTTCGGTCGATATACACTGTGCCTCCGGCTTGAAGGCCAGAGGTGGGCACAACATACGTTTGCCCACTGGCCACCGTCAGATTGGAAATGCTGAGAGCTGGGGAGGGTGGTGGTGTGCTGGTATTGCTCACGGTGACGGTGACAGATGTGGCGGTTTTCGTATTGCCTGCGGCATCGCGGGCGATAGCCGTGAGGGTGTAGGAGCCATTGGGCACAGTGGTGGTGTTCCAACTGGTGCTGTAGGGATTGGTCGTATCTTCCGCGCCAAGGTTGGCGCCCTGGAGGCGGAATTGGACGCCGGTCACGCCGACATTATCGCTGGCGCTGGCGTTGACCGATACTGTGCCGGAGACGGTGCCCGCACTGGGGGCCGTGAGTGTGACCGTCGGTGGCGTGGTGTCTGCCGGCGGCGTACTGGTATTGCTCACGGTGACCGTGACGGAGGCGGCGGTTTTCGTATTGCCTGCGGCATCGCGTGCGATAGCCGTGAGAGTGTAGGAGCCATTGGGCACAGTGGTGGTATTCCAGCTGGTGCTATAGGGACTGGTCGTATCTTCCGCGCCAAGGTTGGCGCCCTGGAGGCGGAATTGGACGCCGGTCACGCCGACATTATCGCTGGCGGTGGCGCTAACTGTGACGGTGCCGGAAACGGTGCCTGCGCTGGGGGCCGTGAGCGTAACCGTGGGTGCGGTGGTGTCCGCTGAGGCGCCGCCATCTGGTTTGACGATAACCGAGTACATGCTGCAACATCCACCGCTAGCATTGCCCCCGAGGGTAACGGTCCCGGCGGGGAAGGATCGCGCAAACAGGCTGAATGTCGCATCCGAGGTCACCAGATTCGTGCCGGTATCCGTAAAAGTGTTCAACCACGAGGGTTTCGTTGTAATACGATCACCATGGGCGACATAGACGGTTACGGGTTGATTGACCGTAAAGCTGAGGAAGGCGGCATTAGTCGCCGCTTTGTCATTGTTGGCGGTTTGGATATACCTGGCTCCCTGTACGAGAGTAGGGACGGTCGTATAGGTATAGGAGCGGTCAATATAGACCGTGTTTCCGGCTTGAAGACCGGAGGAGGGTACCACATAGGGTTTTCCACTGGCGACGGTCAGATTTGAAATGTTCAGTGATGAAGGCGGCGGTGGCGGTCCTGTGGCTATGGAAATTTGTTTTTCTGTAGATGGGGAACTTTCATTTCCGGAGGTATCAAAAGCGGTTGCAATAAATCCATAGGTTTTTCCCTCAGAAAGTCCCGTTATGGTCGTTGAGGGTGAGGACGGATTACTGGGCATACCTGAAAATGTGGGTTGTCCAAAATCTTGAGAGGGTAGCGTCCTTTTGTAAACTTTGTATCCTGCTAAGTCCGATTCGGTGTTTTTGTTCCAGGTCACCGAAACGTTAGCCGAAAAAACCGGAGAGGCAGGTATGACAGTTATCAATGCAAACAAGAGAATGTAAAATGAAATTTTTTGGGAGTTAAAGGAAGTTAAGCCCTTGATGGATTTGGTAAAAGCCTGTACGACACTTTTGGGAAACCGTTGAAAGGATTGCTCTATTTGAAAAATCGGGTTTCTAAGATTTTTTGTAAGGAGGCTTTTTTTAAATAAAGGGCAGGTGCTTCGGTATTTCATTATTCATCTCCTGTTTTTGGTAGACTTTTTCCATTTCATAAAAACAGTGCAGGATACCCCTCAGCTTGCTGGGGGGGGGAGCTTCACGTTTAAAAATTATTGTTCTCTCGATTTAGTCTTTCCTCTTGCACATGCATATTTTTAAATCGTTCCCTCAAACGTCGTTTCGATCTGAGTAAGGAACGATAGCTGTCCTTGTCCTCAAAATTCTCCCAGGAGGAGAAAGGCAAGCCGAATCATTTAATCCAGGAATAAAATCTAAACGTCCAAGTACTACCTAAGAAAAATTGGAAGATGTTTTTAATTCAGGGGGAGGAGGATGAAAAATTATGACGATGGATAAATTTTGGGGGGAGAAATAGAGAGACACGAAATTAGTAGTTGAAGTAATTTTCACGATGATAAACATGCCCACGTGAAATTTTCACCAGACAGATGAAAAATTTAAGAAGTGGGCTTTTGATGGAATTTGAAGATCTTTCCAATGATTAAGTTAGCTACGGTGGCTTATGCAATATGGGGACCAGTGAGGCCATGGTCTAAATATTTGTTTGTTTATAAACAAAAAAATTGTTGGTTGGGTATATAGAAATTCCATGAAATAATGGAATTCTGGTGTAGGATTACTCAATCTCATGTAGGAAATACAATTCAGCATTGCTACGTAGCTAACTTTTATGTGAAAGTTCCCTGGTGATGCTAAGGAAGGATATCTTTCAATTTTCAGGGGGAAGAAAATAAGCGGGTTGTTATAAGGAAAATTCTTCACTCCAGGTTGGAGCCCACAGCTATTTTTCTTTTAAAGGTTCTATTAATTTGGATGTGTAAAAAATGTTGACACGTCTATCTATATTTTGGCGATTAACCCTTGGGTACCTGACAATCCTTGCGTTGGTGGTTGGCGTGAATTTATATATTCTCCATCAATTTCGTGCCTTAACGGAATTAGGCGCCGAGTTAGCGACCCATCACTTTCCAGCTGTGGAAACGGCTAAGCGACTCATTACCAGTCTGTATGCGCAATTAAAAAGTGACAAGCAATATTTGGTACTTCGGGATACCACCCTTCTGAAAGATTTTCTTCAGGAGGCTGAAAACTTTCGCAAAACCTTAAAAGCTCTCCAAGATCAGGAAAATCCCGGCAGTACGCTGGAAGCACTTGCAAAAACAAAAGAACTTCATGAAGAATTTCATACCTTATTTTTGAGTGTTGGCGTTGAACAAGCCGACCGTTCTCCTCAGGCTATCGCCAGCTATGAGCAAAATCGGGATACATTGATTACCGCCATAACCCAATCGATCAACGCCTATATCACTGCACAGGAAGCCAGTGTCGGCGCGATTCTCAAGGATTCCCATCTTCGTTCGGTGCAAGCCCAGGAAATTACGAAACAGCTTCTGGTGATGGCGTTGGTTCTAGGTCTTGGCTTGGCCGGGATCGCCAGCTATAGTATCCTTCGGCCCCTTCGACGAGTCAAAGCTCAAATCCGCAGAATTGGACAAGGTCAATTTGGAGGGACGATCTCCCTTTCTGTCCCTCAGGAGTTACGTGAACTGGTTGGCCAGGTAAATTGGATGGGTGAAAAACTACAAAAGTTAGATGAGATGAAGTCGGAATTCCTGGCAAATATTTCCCATGAGTTACGGACCCCGTTAACGTCTATTCGTGAGGGCTCACAGCTTCTGTTGGATGGAATTCCTGGAACGCTGACGAAAGACCAACGAGAAACCCTGACCATTATTTCTGAGAGTAGTCAACGGCTTAATCACTTAATCGGGAATCTCTTGGATTTATCCCGGATGGAGGCCGACATGGTCTCCTATAATTTTAGTCCCACCGACTTAAATCGTTTGGTTGTCCGGTCGACAGAAAAAGTCAAATTTCTCGCAGAACGAAAAAATATTCATCTGACTCTCGATTTGTTTCAGAACAAGGTAAGGTTCTATGATCTGGATGGGCCAAGGATGGAACAAGTGTTGGAAAACCTTTTATCGAATGCGATTAAATTTAGTCCTGAAGGAACGACGGTGTTGATTCGATCAAGGCCGGATAGTGCCGGAGAAGGATTGCAATTTTCAGTGTCTGATACGGGACCGGGAATTCCCGAAGCTGATTTGCCTCATATTTTTGAACGATTTTACCAGGGGAAAACCCAAGAAGGCCGTGTGTATGTGGGGAGTGGAATCGGACTGGCTTTGGCGAAGCGGGTGGTCGAAGCCCATGGTGGAAAAATTTGGGCTGAAAGTATTCTGGGGACCGGGACTGCATTGCATTTTACCATTCCCAAACGAAAACATACGGGGAATGTCCATTGACACGCAAAAAATCTGAGTCGTTGATCCTGGTGTTTTTTTTGTCCGTAGAGGTCCTGAGTCTTCTTGAATGGGGTGGGTCTACCCTCACCGATGGGAATCGGTCTGCCATGGCTCAATCTGTTCCAAGCGGATTCTATACAGTGTCCTCGGTGTTAACTCCTGACCCTGAAGATGTTCCATTTTTTCGGGCCATTGCAGATGATCAGGAAAAGAAGCTGAGTACTTGTAAAAGTGAAGATGAATGCCGTGCGGTTCATTTTCTTCGTGGAGTCGTCGCATTATATGAAAATAGGGAATTAGCGGCGCTGCATTTTCGAAAAGTGGTGGCCTCCAACCCCAATAGCGCATTGGCGGGTGAGAGCCGATTTTGGTTATGGTTATTGGACGTATTGAATGCTCCAGGAGGAGGGATCGCTTCCGAGAGCTTAACTAAACGATTGGTTCGTGAAATAGTGAATAAGGAATTACTGGTCCATGAATTAAGTCGTCAATTGGAAACTGATTCGGTCGACGCACTGAAACAAGAACTGACAAACCGGGAAAAGGCTGTCGACGAATTGAATCAGGCCCTCTCGAATCTTTCCAAACAGACAGAACAATTAAAAAAGGAGCAGGCGCTCCGCCAAGATGTGCAGCAGGAACTGAAGTCCAGTGAGAGAAAAGTTCAAGAACTGACGAATCAATTAGAGGCTTTAAGACGTATCGATCAGGAAATTCGCGAGAAGGCCCCACCGACCCGCCCGTCTGAAAAAATGGCCCCAACCCCCAAACTCGAAAGAGCCGAGGAGAAAGAATTTCCAAATGAAGGTGAAGGAAAAAAATAGAGGAATTGTGATGGCTGATGAACGAATTCTTGTTGTTGATGACGATCCAAGTTTACTGACCCTCCTGAAAATGCGCCTGCATTCCATGGGGTTTGTGGTGACGGCGTGTGGCTCCGGGGGGGATGCGTTGAGCCGCGTTCAAGAAGATCCCTATGATTTTGCCATTTTGGATCTTCGATTGCCGGATGCTGATGGCTTGGATTTAATGGAAGAATTGCATCAACATCAAACAAATCTTCCGATCCTGATTTTAACGGCCCATGGCTGTATTCCGAATGCGGTGGAAGCCATGAAAAAGGGCGCGTATGGGTATTTAACCAAACCGTTTGATGACAAAGAGTTACTGGAGAGTATTGATAAAGCCCTCACGACCAAACGAATGAGTCAGGAGATTCATCGACTACAATTGCTTGTGAACGAATTATATGGGCTTGAAAATGTCGTGGCCCGGAGTGCAGAAATGCATACGGTGTTGAAGCAGGTAGCGCAAGTGGCGAAGACCGATACCACCGTCTGTATTTCCGGAGAAACCGGAACCGGGAAAGAAGTTATTGCACGCGTGCTTCATTGTAATAGCCCTCGAGCTTCGAAACCGTTTATGGCTGTCAATTGTGCTGCTATTCCAGAAACCTTGTTCGAAAGTGAGTTGTTCGGGCATATGAAGGGTTCCTTTACCGGGGCCCATCAAAATAAACGAGGATTAATCCAAAGTGCTGATAAAGGAACATTGTTTTTAGATGAAATTGGTGAAATGCCCCTGTCATTACAGGGGAAACTCTTGCGGGCCATTCAAAATCGAGAGGTGGTGCCCGTCGGAGGGCAAGTGCCCGTGAAGGTGGATGTGAGAATTCTGGCCGCAACCAATAAAGATTTAGAGTTAGCGGTTCGGGAAGGACGATTTCGGGAAGATCTGTATTATCGGATTCACGTCGTGCCATTGTGGATTCCTCCGCTTCGGCAACGACGAGAGGATATTCCTTCTCTCGCCCAGTTTTTTCTCAAACGGAGCATAGAGCATCACGGTAAAATCGTGAAAGGATTTTCTCCGGAAGCCATGCAGGCCTTAATTACGTATCCTTGGCCCGGGAATGTTCGAGAACTTGAGAATATGATTGAACGCGCGGTTGTCATGTCTCCTCAAGACATTATTACGGCAGAATTCCTTGCACTTTCTCCACAAGAACAAAGCAAGCCAGGTGGCCTTCAGCCATTAACTGATGCGAAAGAGGCATTTGAGAAGGAGTACCTTCAAGATTTGCTGAAAGCCACACAAGGAAACATCTCTAAGGCGGCACAAATTGCCGGGCGCTATCGGGCAGATTTTTATAAACTCCTCAAAAAATATGGACTGCATCCCTCCGATAGACAGGAAGATGCGTCTCCTTCAAACGGCCAACCAGGACTCCAATAATTTTGGTACAGCTGTCAAGAGGCTTATTTCTCAGCATGGGGGTCGGAAAGGCGCCCGATTCGCTTCATTTTAAAAACGGCAGTTAAGTAGTCTCACCTCGTTCATACCTCGAAAATCTCGGCAGGAATGGGCTGGAAAGGCCCATATATATTTGGTATGTCATCCCAGCAATTCTGCCACCTCGTTCCTGTCGGATAGCCACATGTTCCCATTTCTGCATGATTTAATTTATTGGTTGAAACGGGACGGCTGTGTCCTATAGATGGAGCAGCTAACAATACTCTTCTTCATCAGCATCGAACCCTAGCTTTCCTTTTCCAGCGAGAAGCGAGGTCGATTTGAGAAGCCGAGCCCTACAGTCCCCCGCCTCATTTTCCGAAAAAACTACTACAGTTTCATTCTGATTAATACCCTGTGAGGCAGGCTAGGGTGGTGCTCCATCTTGAACTCTTTCTCCATGATAAAGGTGTTATAGCAATCTGTTGGGAGAAATCCCTTCATCTATTAAACCAAGCTTTAATAGCTTCGACTGAATCCTCATGAGCCTGGCCAGAAAAGATAATCTTACCTTGATACGCTAAGGGCTTGATGGCCAGCGTTGATAGTCGGATGCCTCTTTCATAAACCCAGGTGCGCCCGAATGCTTAAAACATGTGTTATGCGACATGCCTCTATCAATCAGAACAATGACAAGACTGTGTCCTTTGGTAGCAGCGAGCAATGAACGTGTGTCTGTTTCAAACTCTCAATAGGTATTAAGGGTCAGTATGAGTGTGTGGGTTATTCCATCTATTCTCACGGCAGGAGTCTCCCTGTTTTTGGCCACGATCATATTTGTGAAGAGAAAAGATGGGGCACATTTTTCCCCTTTATTCTTGCTGATGGCCGTTATGATTTTGATCCATGGATTGAATGGGATACAAGAAGTGTTTCCAGGCCATCTCATTATCTTCAAAAAACTTATTCTCATTGGTGAGGTCCTTCTGCCGGTCTTGATCGGCTTTGTCGGTTTTTCATTATTGCATGAATTTTCTGCGAATTCTGTGGCATTGGGCAGAGGATGGTGGGAGATTATTGCCTGTGGAGCTGCTCTTGTAGCAATGGTGATCGTGGGTACTCCAGATGGGTTCATGCAGGTCAATCCTGAGGGGGAAATTGTGTTCAGACGACCAGAGGGATTGGCGATTTGGGGGTTTATCGTATTGGCCTCCTGTGTGGGAATATTTCAGCTGGAACGTATCCTTCAGTCTTTTCCAGATCCTCTACGATATCGATTGAAATACGTGCTGATTGGATTGGGAGGTTTGGCATGCATTTCCATCGCGCAGGCCTTTCATTTGGTCATGGTCTCGGTGTGGCGACCGGAAGATGTGTGGGCAGGGGGGCTTGCATCGTTTAGTTCTCTGGTTGTTATGGCACTGGGCTTGAGGAGATGGCGAGGACCGCAGGTGATCCAGAAGATTCAAATCAGTCACCAGGCATTATATGCTTCCCTGGTCGTGGTGTGTGTTAGTGGGTATTTCGTTCTTGTAGCCATGGTGACCTTAGTGGTGCAACATACCAATTGGGAGGTCAAGGAATCACTGGGAATGGTTCTCATGTTTCTTGCCGTTATGGGATTGGTGGTCACCATGCTTTCCAGGCGTGTTCGTGTCGAATTTCTGCAAGTCGTTTCTCGTCATTTTTTTAAGTCGAAATATGATTATCGAGAGAAATGGTTAGAGGTCACTGAGACGTTTTCGGCCTGTCAGGATGTCTCTGAACTTTTGAACCGATACCTTGAGTGGCTCAGTGGAACATTTGGAACGTCTCGGGTCACAATTTGGAAACTTTTTGATGTTGATGGACGGTATCATCAAATACGGAAGGAACGGCGTCGAAGGAAATTGACGGAAAATGATCGGTCACCGAATGTGTCAGAGCCGATTCCGATTCCTGAAACTCACCCTCTTATTCACCAACTGAAAGGACAGCAAGAACCCTTGTTGGTGCAAGTGGGTCAGCGGGCGGCTGAGGATTGGAGGGAATTTCTTGATGTCACTCACGCTCATGTGTGTGTGCCCTTAGTGACGGAGCAAGGCAGACTGCTTGGGTTTTGTACGCTAAGTCAGGAATCGGTGCGTGACGGATACGATCAAGACGATTTGGATTTACTGCGGGCCATTGCGCACCATGTGACGATGCTGCTCATTCAATTTGAGTTAGTGGAAGAGCGTAGTTCATCCGCTAAATGGGAAGCCGTGCATCGGTTCTCGGCTTTTTATTTACATGATTTAAAGAATTTGGCGTCGAGTTTATCTATGGTGGCTCAGAATGCGGCCCAATACGGGAGTAACATTGAATTTCAGGCATCGGCCATGCAGACCGTTAAAAATACGTCTCAACGAATTATCGATTTAATGGGAGAATTATCTCGTCAGGCGAACGAACCGAATTTGAGTGAGGGAGTCCCGAAAGAGCCGGTGGATGTGAACCTGTTGATCAAGGATATTCTCGCGGCCGTCAATGGCCCTGGATGCCAACCAAATTTTTCCCCGGGGCTAGAGGTTCCGGTGCTTCAGCTCAAAAGGGAGGCAATCAAACAGGTGTTGTTAAATCTCATTCTTAATGCGCGCCAGGCGATTGAGGGGCAAGGCACGATTGATATTTCCACCGCCTATGATGGCAAGCAGGCGATCGTTGAATTGGTCGATACAGGGGGTGGAATGTCCGTGGCCCAGCTTGAAAATATTTTTCAGCCATTCAAAAGCTCCAAAAAGAATGGGTTGGGTGTAGGACTGTTTCAATGTAAGCGAATCGTAGAGGACCATCATGGCGTCATTCACATTGAGAGCCAGGAAGGGCGAGGCACAACAGTAATGATTACATTTCCCGTACAAAGTGCCGATAACGCAAGTACTAAAGTGTTTGGTGTGTCTCAAGTCGGGGTAGAATATGACTCAAGAAAAAACCAGTGACCATGAAGTCTGATCCGCTTGCTGAACATTCACATCTTCCTTCACTTCTTCTGGTTGATGACCGGCAGGAAATTCTTGAACAGATGAAGTGGGGATTAAAGTCCTCCTATATGATCTATGAAGCAGATCATCGCGCCGCAGCTGTCGATATTCTTCAACGGGAAAAGATTTCACTGGTCACCTTAGATTTAGGTTTGCCACCTGATGCCGGTGGGGTGACGGAGGGATTGTCTGCCTTGGAACAATTGCTTGCGGTAAATCCTTTGGTGAAGGTAGTCGTCATCACGGGAAATCAAGATCGTACGAATGCGCTCAAGGCTATTCAAATTGGCGCATATGATTTTATGGAAAAGCCGGTAGACTTGGAAGTGTTAAAAGTTGTTCTGCAGCGGGCCGGGTATTTGGCCTGCCTGGAAAAAGAAAACCAAAAACTTCTGGATCGTGAGGCGAAACGGGGATTTCCTGAAATTATCGGGAGCAGCCCGGTCATGGTTAAAGTCTTCGATACCATCCGGCGAGTGGCCGGTTCGGATATTTCTATTTTGATCGTCGGAGAAAGCGGGACAGGAAAGGAGTTGGTGGCTCGGGCGATTCATCAGCAAAGTCACAGAAAGGATGGCCCGTTTATCGCGATTAATTGTGGGGCTATTCCCGAAACGTTGCTAGAAAGTGAGTTGTTTGGACATGAGAAAGGGGCGTTTACCGGAGCCCATCTCCAGCGTCCAGGTCGAATTGAGTCGGCCCAGGGCGGGACGCTTTTTCTAGATGAGATTGGTGAGATTTCTCCTGCATTACAAGTCAAGTTACTTCGGGTTTTACAAGAACGAAGTATCGAGCGGGTAGGCGGACGCGTAGAAATTCCAGTTGACACAAGGGTTCTGGCAGCCACCAATATGGATCTTCAACTGGCAATGAAAGATGGCCGCTTCCGGGAAGATCTGTATTATCGATTGAATACCGTGACCATTACGGCTCCTCCCTTACGGGAGCGGGGTGGCGATATCGTGATGTTGGGCAAATCGCTGCTTCAGCGTTATTCAGAAGAAGCGAAAAAGAAGATTTCCGGATTTACGCGGGAAGCTCTGATGTCTCTCGAGCAATATCATTGGCCCGGGAACATTCGAGAATTAGAAAACAGGATTCGTCGCGCCGTGACGCTAACCGACAACCCAAGGATTGCTCCGGAAGATTTAGATTTAGCCCCTCCCGATGAGAGTCAAGTTGGCCTTACCCTGAAAGTAGCCAGAGACACGGTAGAGAAGCGAGTGATTGAGCAAACGCTGGCCAAGACAGGTGGAAATATTACGAAGGCTGCGACCATCCTTGGTGTGAGTCGACCGACCCTCCATGATTTAATTTCCCGCCACCACATAAAAAAATAACTATCCCTCGGCAATAGGCCATTTCCAATTTCCTGATTGAACAGAGAAAAAAGTTAGGATCGATAGGATGCGTTGATTTTCACGTAATCGTAGGTCAGATCCGTGGTCCAGATCTTGGATGATCCTTGACCCATTCCGAGTGAAATAAAGATCGTCAGGAAGGGCTTCTTCATTTCCTGTTTAATTCGGCGCTCCACCTGAGGTCCCAGCCCTTTTCCATTTTTGACAATGGGAATCTTATTGAATCCAATGAGAAGTTTCTCCGCTTTAACAGGGACACCGGCCCGTCCTAATGCGGCCACAATTCTCCCCCAGTTGGGATCCGTACCAAATATAGCGGTTTTGACTAAAGGGGAGGTGGCGAGAGTATTGGCAAATTGTTTGGCGGCCCGGTCACTGGAAGCCTGAGTGATCTGGATTTCAATGATTTTGGTGGCACCTTCGCCATCCCGAACAATTTCCATGGCCAGATGGTGACAGACCTGAAATAAGAGTGCTTCAAATTTGCCATGTGCCGTCGTTCCTGTTTTGATGGGTAAGTTTCCGGCTTCCCCGTTGGCCAGACATAATGCCGTGTCATTGGTGCTGGTTTCCCCATCAACAGAAATACAGTTAAATGTTTGGTTGGTGACGGCGCGAAAGGTAGTTTGTAGTGTTTTTTGGTCAATGGCTGCGTCTGTTGTGACATAGGCCAACATGGTCGCCATGTCAGGGTGGATCATTCCTGAACCTTTGGCGATTCCCCCTATGGTCACTATTTTTCCGCCAATTCGGTCTTGAACCGCGATTTCCTTAGGACAGGTGTCTGTCGTCATGATCGCCTTAGCAGCTTCCTGGTGACCAGCCTTGCGTAGACGTGAAATCAAAACGGGAATGCCGTTTCGCACTGCCGGCATCGGTAGCGGGACCCCAATGACACCAGTGGATCCGACAAATACATGGTGAAGGGGAATTGTAAGTTGGTCGGCAACTCTCCGACCCATCTCCCTGGCATGAATTAATCCTTCCGGTCCGGTAAATGCGTTAGCATTCCCACTATTAACAATAAATGCTTGACCCGTGCCTCTCTTAAGATTAAGCCGGTCGAGAATCACGGGAGCGGCCGGGAGCCTGTTGGAGGTGAACACCCCGGCAATAGGTCCAGGCTTCTCTGACACAATCAAGGTCAGATCAAGCTGCTTGGTCTTTTTAATTCCTGAATGAATCCCTGCGGCAAGGAATCCCTTTGGGGCAGTGATCCCGCCTTTTATGCGTTGAGACATGAAAACATCCCCTTCTCGTCAGGAGAAACTGGTGAACAATGGTCTAGGGAAAGAGGCCTGGCGCGGTCAATCCGAGTGTCTCGGGAAGTCCTAACATAAGATTCATACATTGAATCGCTTGTCCGGCTGCGCCTTTTACGAGATTGTCCAGCGAACCTGTGGTGATGAGATACCCGGTTCGAGGATCATAGGTGCAACTGAGGTCACAAAAATTTGATCCTCGCAGATTTTTCGGATTTACCCCCTCGGAACTGGGAAAGAGTCGAATAAAATATTCGTCCTGGTACCGACTGTTGTAAGCTGCATCCAGATGGGTTTGTTCAATGCCAGGTTTCAATTTGGCATAGGCGGTGCTCAGAATGCCTCGGTTAATCGGTATTAAGTGAGGTGTAAAAATTATAGATGGACTGGGGAGAGCTGTTTTTGTAGATGAGGCGGGAATCAGTCGTGCCAACTCCTGTTCGATTTCAGGCACATGGCGATGTTTGCCGATTTTATAGGCATGAATAGCTTCATGCGATTCAGGAAAGTGAGTGCCCAGTGCAGGTGTGCGACCGGCTCCTGAAATTCCCGACTTTGCGTCAATGATAATCGAGTTGTACTCAATGAGGTCTTGGGCCACAAAGGGCGCGAGTTGCAAAATGGCGACGGTGGGATAACACCCGGCAACGGCGACAAGGTTGGTTTTGGCGATAGCCGCGCGATTGAGTTCTGGTAGTCCATACACCGCATTTTTAAGCAGGCCAGGGAAAATGTGTGGGGTTTGATACCATTGCTCATATACCAACGGATCTTGAAGACGATAATCGGCACTCAAGTCAATGACATGTTTCCCCTGTGAGAGAAAATCGGCTACTGGCTGCAAGGATTGCGTATGAGGAAGGGCGAGAAAAACCACATCGACTTCCTTGGCGATCGAGTCGATATTCAACGAAGACAATGAACAGTCATAAATCTTCGTAAGATGAGGAAGCAAGGAAGCGACAGCGCGGCCCTCAGATTTTTCAGACGCCACCACACGGGTCAGTGTGACCTGAGGGTGGAGGGTGAGTAATCGAAGTAATTCACCACCTGTATAGCCACTAGCTCCAATTACAGCAACGCGAATTTTTCTATCCATGGTCTTTTTTCAAGAAAGGTGATTGAGGGGGGAGCAGGGTTGAGCAGGCTACCTGTTGGGAAATGATTTTTCTTTGTGCCAATTGATTATTTGTGAACAGTAAGATTGGAGTGGCAACGGCATCAGACAGAAGTCGGATTAAAAAAAGGGGAGGCTGGAAGGCCTCCCCCATAATTCTGCGTGAATGGTGAACCGGCCAATTATCGTTTGGAGTATTGGAACCTGGCTCTGGCGCCTTTTTGCCCGTACTTTTTCCGTTCTTTCACCCTGCTATCTCTGGTGAGCAATCCATTTTTTTTCAGGGGATCCCGTAGCGAAGGATTATAGAGGGCCAATGCCTTGGCAATCGCATGGCGAAGGGCTCCCGCCTGACCTGAGACGCCTCCCCCTGTCAGCGTGGCCTTAACATTAAATTGCCCGCCCGTTTTGGTGACCTCGAATGGCGTTTGTATCTGGATTTGATGCGTCAATCGTGGAAAATATGAATCGACTGATCGTGCGTTGATGAGAATATCGCCTTGCCCTGGTTCTACCCATGCTCGCGCAATCGCGTTTTTCCTTTTTCCGGTTGCATATTGAATGGTATCGACCATGTGAGAATAAGTCTCCTTTTTTCGTTGGAACAGTTACTAATGAATTTAAAGATTCAAAGGCGTTGGGCTTTGCGCTCGATGCAGATGCTCGGCACCAGGGTAAATTTTGAGCTTTTTGGCCATTTGTTTCCCCAACGTACATTTTGGAAGCATCCCACGAATGGCTTTGGTAAGCACTTCGGTTGGTTTCTTTGCATGAAGATGCTCTGCGGTAATGGCTTTGATGCCCCCAGGGTAGCCGGTGTGATGATAATAGATCTTTGAGCGGAATTTATTGCTGGTGAATTGAATTTCACTGGAATTTATGATGACGACATGATCGCCCGTATCGACATTCGGCGTGAACGTCGGCTTATGCTTTCCACGAAGGATAGAGGCAACCTTCGCGGCCAAGCGTCCAACGGTTTTCCCTTTAGCATCGACTAAGAACCATTGCCGTTCAACTTCCAGCGGTTTAGCTTGATAAGATCGCATGAGTGTCTGAGTTCCTTTCCTCTACTTAATTACATGTCTAGATATCGGTTTGTTCTAATCCCTTTTGATCGAGCTTGGAAAGCCAGGTATCCAGATCTTCACCACCGCGACGTTCCAGCACCTCAGGAGTAACATAAATGGGACATTGACATCGGAGAGCTAGGGCAATCGCATCACTCGGCCTTGAATCGATGGATTTTTCCAAGTCATCTTTGGACAAAAACAGCGTCGAAAAATACGTATTATTTTTGACTTCCGTGATGACGACTTTGTTAAGGGTAAAACCAAGGTGCGAGGCAAAACTGCAAATTAGGTCATGGCTCATGGGGCGTGGTGGGATGACGTTCTCCAAGGCCAATCGAATTGAAGTTCCTTCGGCGGTTCCGACCCATATGGGAAGAACCTCTGAATTCTTTTCATCCCGTAAGACCACGATTTGCGTGTCGGTATTCGGATCAACCAGAACCCCATGGACCTTTAACGGAATTAATGTGTTTATTTCAGTCATCACCCGCACACTCACTATCAATCGTCAATATTTTAGATGGCCACATGAGCATCAGCTAGACGTCTGATTTCCCAAAATCCTCAGGTTTGAGGTTTTCCAGCCATCGTTCCAATTCTTCCGAGTTTTGTTTATGGAGCCCTTCCCCTGAAGCAAAAATAGGAGCATCCGTGCGAAGGGCCACGGCAATCGCGTCACTTGGCCGAGAGTCAACGGTGAACTCGGAATCTCCAAAAAGGAGATGGATTTTGGCGAAGTACGTATTGTCTTTCAGATCTGTAATGACCGTACTGATGACCTTAGCATCCATATTATCAAGTACCGTTTTCATGAGATCATGGGTCATCGGCCTTGGAGGAGCTATCCGCTCTAAGGCAAAACTAATCGCGCTGGCTTCGGCCTTCCCAACCCAGATTGGGAGCATATCAGAATTTTGTTCATCTCTCAGGATGACAATATAGGCATTGTTATAGGGGTCAAATAAAAGACCCCTCACGTTCATTTGATTCAACATACGCTATGCCAGTCATAGATAAGGGATTTGTATCTTACTTGAAAATCAAACCTTGAAAAGTAGCATTCGATGATAGGTATTGTCAATGAAAATAAGGGCTTGTCTATCTCCTGATGCTCTGGATTGGGATCTCGTCATTGGTCGTCCTTAAGATAGAAAGCATTTTGGTTTCAGAAAACTATACCATGCACGAGTGGCCATCGGTAACCAACCTGCTTTTGATCTGTTTTCCTTATTGTATCAGGTCTGAAATACGAGTTTTGCTCTGACCGTGGCAGTTATCCACTCACATGCCTCCCCACGGGCAATGTGATGCTTTTCGCCCGTTTTACGGTCTTTAATTTCAATGGTGTTCTGTGCCAATCCCTTATCCCCAAGAATAATATGGAAAGGAATGCCGAGCAAATCTGCATCGTTAAACTTAACTCCACCCCGTTCCTCACGGTCGTCAAGTAATACCTCTATCCCGTTTTGTGAAAGGTCCTGATAGAGCTGCTCGGAAGCTTGACGTACATTCTCTGATGCGGTGACCGAAAGAATGTGGACCTGAAATGGGGCAATGGGCATGGGCCAACAGATGCCTTTGTCGTCATGGTTTTGTTCAATGGCTGCTGCTGCTGCTCTGCTGACACCAATGCCATAGCATCCCATTACAGCGGGAAGGGTCTGACCTTGAGCATCCAGGTAGGTTGCCCCCATTTTTTCACTATATTTGGTCCCTAGCATAAAGATATGTCCCACTTCGATTCCTCTGGCTGTTTGGAGCGAGCTGCCTCCGCGTGGGGAAGGGTCACCGGCCTGGGCTTGGCGAAAATCTCCTATGCTCTCAATGACAACATCCCGGTCAATATTGACATGAATGAGGTGGACGTCCGGTTCGTTTCCACCCACAATGAAGTTGTTTAAAACGGCCACGGCCTGGTCAGCCAGAATTCGAATTTTCTGAAGACCGATTGGGCCGACAAAGCCGACTGGGGCCGTTGTGAAGCGGAGGACCATCTCTGGGGTCGCCAATGATAATTCATGAATACCAAGATGTCGTTGAATTTTAATTTCGTTCGCTTGATGGTCCCCTCGGATCAGGACTGCGGTTATCTCATTCGTGCCAGTCTGATACAGAAGGGTTTTCACCAGGCGGGAAGGAGGCACATTGAGTAAGGCGCACACCTCTTCAACTGATTTTGCATTGGGTGTGGAGACCTTTTCCAGCGGTAGTGCGGCCTCAGGTTCCCCGATGGTGGGTGGGGCAATTTCGGCCCGTTCGACATTGGCTGCATATTGCGTGTCCGGATCAAAAACGATGAGTTCTTCGCCGGTATTGGCTAGGACCATGAATTCGTGAGAAGAGATGCCACCGATTAAGCCGGTATCGGCCTCCACTGGACGAAATTCGAGGCCCATGCGAGAAAAAATGCGGCAATAGGCGTCGTACATGTCCTGGTACGTATGTTTGGCTCCTTCCACATCCTGGTCAAAGCTATACGCATCTTTCATGATGAATTCACGCCCTCGCATGATGCCAAACCGGGGTCGGATTTCATCGCGAAATTTCGTTTGGATTTGATACAGCGTGACGGGCAATTGACGATAAGAACTGACCTCTCGACGGAATAAATCGGTGACCACTTCTTCGTGAGTGGGGCCCAGGCAGAAATCCCGATCATGGCGATCATGTAATCGGAATAGTTCCTTTCCGTAGAAATCCCAGCGATCTGTTTCTTTCCAAAGCTCGGCCGAGGATAGAATCGGCAGTAACAGTTCTTGCGCTCCTATCCGGTTCATCTCTTCGCGAACAATGGTCTCAATTTTCCGAATGACTCTCAATCCTAGTGGAAGGTAGGAATAAATACCGGCGGCGACTTTTCGGATCATGCCCGCGCGAAGCATCAGTCGGTGGCTGACCACTTCGGCTTCCCCGGGATCCTGTCGCATCGTGGGAATTAATGTTTGTGATACACGCATGAAGACACCTGGTTATATGGTTGAGGACAGACTGAGTCGCAGGGGAGTATTCACATGGATAGCAACAGGCAACGAGGCGTTCAACTGGGTGGAAATTATTGGAGTAGGCGACTAATGTCATTCCAGGTCGCGTAGGCCATCAGGAAGACCAATAAGACCAGTCCAATTTGTTGAGCCATTTCTCTCGACCGGTCTCCTAACGGGCGACCTAAAATGCCTTCGCAGGCAAAAAAGAAGAGATGCCCTCCATCAAGAATGGGAATGGGTAACAAATTCAAAATCCCCAAATTAATACTTAAGATCGCAATAAGCCATACGACGCTGGCAAGGCCCTGTTGGGCTTGTTCGCCTGACACACTGGCAATCATCAGCGGGCCACCGAGATGCTTTGAAGAAATTTCTCCCGTCAAGAGTTTGTATAAACCAATAACGGTGAGTTCGCACCATTTCCATGTGGCCTTGAGTCCATCCCAGGGGGCGAGCAATAGAGAGGTGCTTTTGAGCACGGTACCCGCACCGGCTAGTTTAATCCCAATGCGCCCAACAGACTTGGTTTCCCCATCGGAAGAGGTAACGGTTTGGCCTTCAGGGGTGATGCGAAGAGAGACAATCTGTCCTCCGCGATCGACCTGAACTGCTAAAGGGGTTTCAGGGTGTTGGCGAACGATTTCGGTCATCTGAGACCAGGTGACAATCGGGGTGTCATTAATTTGGATAATTCGGTCATCTTGTTGAAGACCCGCGGCCATGGCAGGGGTGTCCGGCATGACTCCCCCGACAAGCGGAGCATGATCCTCAATGCCTAAGGTGTATTGAGGTTCGTCCGGGCGATCAGGCACCACTTGAACCGTTGGAGTAATGATCAGCGTTTTGACGGTATCCCCACGAATGACATCCAGTGTGACAGGCCGCCCATGGGCCTTACCAACCTGTTGGTATAGTTCACCCAGAGTCGAGATGTCTTCTTCATTGGCCCGGATTACCCGATCGCCGATATGTAATCCGGCAGTTTCGGCTGGCGAGTTGGGGGTGATAGCTTCAATGACCGGTGTGATGTTGTCGATGCTGGGCACAAACAGGGGTGACCCCAACGCCAGCATTCCCGTAAAGATCAGGTAACTGAGAATAAAGTTGAATCCGGGGCCAGCCGCCACAATCAACGTTTTGTGGGGAAGCGACTGGTGAATGAAGGATTCACGTTGTTCAGCAGTTGAAACAGCCTCTGAAGCTTCCTCACCATATAATTTGACATATCCTCCAAGGGGAATCGCTGCCAAAAGATATTCTGTATCACCAATCTTGCGACCAATGAGTTTTGGTCCAAAACCGATGGAAAATTTGAGGACCCTGACGCCCACCCATCGAGCGGCTAGATAATGGCCGTATTCGTGAAAGGTTACAAGGACTCCCAGTACGACCAGGAACCACCATAACTTTTGCCCAAATAAAAAGATGGAATCTGGAGAAAATGACAGGAGGTTATTCATGGGTGTTTATCGCGGGTTCATATTGGTGAAGTGGAACAGGCTTTCATCATTTCTGTGGCTGTGCGTCGGGCCCATTGATCTACCTCCAAGGCATCTTCAATGGATGTGACGGGAGTCGCGGCATAGGCATTCATTGTTTCCTGAATCACTCTGGGAATATCCAAAAAGGCAATTTGTTCCTTAAGGAAAGCATCAACGGCGATTTCATTTGCCGCGTTTAATGTGGGTGAAAGCCCGTCCGCTCCTGCCAGTGCGTCATAGGCTAACTGGAGACAGGGGAATTTTTTCGAATCAGTTGGGTAGAACGTAAATTTCCCAATTTTTCCTAAATCCAAGAGTGGAGGATTCAAAGGAATGCGTTCCGGGTATTTGAGAGCATAGGAAATTGGTGTTCGCATGTCCGGGTGCCCTAACTGCGCGATGACTGAGCCATCACAATATTCTACCAAAGAGTGGATAATACTTTCTCGGTGAATGACGACATCAATTTGATCGTGAGGGATATCAAAGAGCCATCGGGCTTCAATCACCTCCAGGCCTTTATTCATCAAGGTGGCGGAGTCGGTGGTGATTTTAGCACCCATTTTCCAATTCGGATGTTGCATCGCTTGTTCGGGGGTCACGTGTTCCAGGTCATTGATAGGCCAATCCCAAAATGGCCCGCCGGAGGCGGTTAACACGATCCGGCGAATATCTATCTTTCGGTGGCCTTCCATCGATTGGAAAATGGCGCTATGTTCACTATCGATGGGAAAAATGGTGACGCCATGCTTGTGGGCCTCCAGTTGCATCAAACGGCCCGCCATGACCATCGGCTCTTTATTGGCAAGTGCAACCTGCCGGCCTGCTTGAATGGCTGTCAAGGTTGGCTTGAGTCCTGCTCCACCGACGATCGCAGAAATCACTAAGTCACTTTTCGATGCACGGGCGACGGCGCAGAGCCCCTGCTCTCCGTCCAAAATTTCCGTGGACGTGCGACCCACCCGTGCACGCAATCGATTGGCAGCATCCCGGCAGGAGAGCGCAACCACTTCTGGCTTGAAGATGCGCATCTGTTCCTCAAGGGCCTGATCATTTGACCCGGCGGCCAACCCGACTACTTGAAACTCTTCAGGGAATCTGGAGATCACATCTAATGTACTGTTCCCAATCGATCCGGTAGATCCTAAGATGACGATGTGTTTCACCAGATTCTCTCCCTATGGTTGTGAATGGTCTGGGTATTAGGATGAGCCAGCGAATAGGGCATAGTAGTAAAAGGCCGGGCCGGTAAAGAGCAGACTGTCCACACGATCCAACACTCCCCCATGCCCTGGAATGATTGTGCCTGAATCCTTGATACTCACGCTACGTTTGATCGCGGATTCTGCAAGATCACCAAGTGCTCCGATTATGGCCATACCCATGCCGAGAATAGCGCATTCCCCCAACGAGAAAAAGGGGAGAAACCAAAAGTGGCTGATAATGGCTCCCAGCACAGAAAAAAGTATCCCTCCGATCAAGCCTTCAATCGTTTTTTTAGGACTCAGTGCTGGCGCCAGGGCATGTCGTCCAAAAGATAAGCCTACGACAAATCCACCGGTATCAGCTAACCATGTGATCGCTAAGACGAAAAAGATTAAGGCGATTCCATCGGGCAGTTGCCGGAGGAGTATAAAATGTCCGAGCAGGACCACGACATAAAGTATTCCAAAGGGATAGGCCGCCCATAAAGGGAGCCATTGCCTCATGGCAGTCGGGGATCTAAAAAACCCCGTTAAAACAACCATAACGATTAACAAGAGCCAGAGGTTCAAGGCTTGGGAGGAGCCGGTGTACATGGCCACAAGAAGCATGACGGCAGCAAGGCAGGAGGCAACCTTGGGAACAAGTGGGCCGGTTGGTCCGAAGTAGAGGGTGAGAAATTCCCATAATGCGAGGAGAGAAGCTGTGCCAATCAGGAGAGAAAGCAGCCAAGGTGGAGAATAGCGTATTCCCGCATAGAGCAAAGGAATAAATACAATGGCTGAGTACAGTCGACGGGGATCCATTGTTTATAGGAGTAAAAGGGGCAGTGCGTCAGATAAGCTAGAAGAAGGGTGCCGGGTATGCAGAAAAGTCACAGATGGTTTTATGGCGAAACAGTTTGAGTGATTCGACCAAAACGACGCTCCCGTTTTTGATAATCGAGTAAGGCGAGAAGAGTCTCAATACGACGGAAATCAGGCCACAGGGTTTTGGTGAAATAGAGTTCGGTGTAAGCAATTTGCCAGGGAAGGAAATTGCTGATTCGCGCCTCTCCAGAAGTGCGGATGAGCAAATCTGGATCCGGTAGACCCCATGTGCTGAGATATTGTTCAAACAAGGACTCATCAATTTGGTCTGGTGTGAGCGATCCCATCTGAACCTCGATTGCAACTTTCCGTACCGCATCGACAATTTCGGTTCGTCCCCCATAACTGAGGGCGACTGCCAGCGTGCGCTGAGTCAAATGGCGGGTTTCCTCTGCAACCTCCAAGGCCAGCGAACGGACGGAAGGGGGCAGTTGTTCCAGTCGTCCGATTGGCAGAAATCGTACCTGGCGCTCCTGAAACCGTTGGCGTTCTTGATGCAGGTACTGCTCAAGTAAACCCATGAGGAGTCGAATTTCGGAATGAGGCCGTTTCCAATTTTCCTGAGAAAATGCATAGATGGTGATATAAGGAATTGTGAGTTCATGCCCAATTTCCAGAACCTCTTGAAGTGCCCGGAGACCTTCTTTATGACCGGCAATTCGAGGCAACCCGCGTTGAGCGGCCCATCGTCCATTGCCATCCATGATGATTGCGATATGTCGTGGAAGGGATGTGAGGTCAAGTTGATCCAGCAATTCGCCTTCAGCAACTTGTCTTGCTTCCACCGCCTGAAATTCATCCATGGAATTGTGCTGAACCCGATCGTATGGGTAAGAACCGCGTTGGAATTCTAATGAAAGATTTTAGGAACTAGGCAAAATTTTACAACAAATTCAGTCTAATAATGAAAGCGATTCTTGTCAAATGATCGACGAGACGATCTTTACTGAAAATTGCGCCCACATGGGAGATGGGCTATACTCAATTTTTGTTTTGTTCTTTTTACGTACTTCGTTGTAATTGATGTCCTATGGTACCCAGCCTTTCAGATTTCGCCCTCCAAGAAAAGGATGTCCTCCAGGCCTTAAATAAGGCCACCGCTCGGGGAGTGGATTACGTGGACATGTATGTCGAGTCTTGCGTGACCGATTCCGTTTCGATGGAGGAAAGCCTTGTTAAGCGCGCAGTCAAAAGTATTTCTCAGGGGGCGGGTGTTCGTGCGGTGGCGGGAGAACGAACCGGGTTTGCCTATTCAGATGATCTATCTGTCCGAGACCTGGAAATTGCTGCTGATACCGCACGGTATATTGCCGATTCTCCCCAAGGGAACAACCCCATAGCCGTCACTCATCGTTCTCAGCCTTCCCAGAATCTCTACCCGTTGGCTCAGCCGCTTACCGATATTTCAACAGAAACCCGAGTGGATCTACTCAATAAAATTGACGTGGAAGCCAGACGATATGACCCGCGAATTACCAAGGTCATGGCCTCTTTTAATACGGAACAGAAAATATTCTTAGTCATCAACTCCCAAGGACAACTGGTGGGAGATGTGCAGCCTCTTTCTCGCCTTCAGATTACCTGTATTGCCGAAGATGGGGCCAATCGCCAGATTGGGTCTTTTGGAGGAGGGGGACGAGTCGGATTTGCCTTCTATCTGGAACAGAACCGCGCGATGGAGTTTGCCCGAGAAGCTGCTCGTCAGGCGATTGTGAATCTAGGCGCGGTCGAAGCTCCTGCCGGCACCATGCCGGTTGTGTTAGGTGGGGGATGGCCGGGCATTCTGCTTCACGAAGCTATCGGACATGGGTTGGAAGCGGATTTTAATCGTCGCAAAACGTCAGCCTTTAGTGATTTAGTGGGAAAAACCGTCGCGTCCGAACTATGCACAATTGTGGATGACGGGACGCTCCCATTTCGGCGTGGTTCGATGAACATTGATGATGAGGGTACGCCGACGTCACGAACCATGTTAATCGAAAAAGGTGTTTTGCGCGGCTATATCACGGACCGACTCAATGCCCGTTTGATGGGCATCCCGTTAACAGGAAATGGAAGACGGGAAGATTTCCGGAGTATTATTCTTCCACGTATGACCAATACCTTTATGTTAGCAGGAGAATCCGATCCGCAGGATATCATTCGGTCGGTAGAAAACGGGTTGTATGCCGTGTCGTTTGGGGGAGGTCAGGTTGATATCACCAGTGGAAAATTTGTCTTTTCAGCCAGCGAAGCCTATCTCATCGAAGATGGGAAGGTGACCAAACCGGTCAAGGGAGCGACGTTGATTGGGAACGGTCCTGATGTGCTCAAGAAAGTTTCGATGGTTGGACATGATATGAAATTAGATGAAGGAATCGGGACCTGTGGAAAAGATGGTCAATCGGTTCCGGTCGGCGTGGGACTTCCTACCATTAAAATCAATGAAATGATCGTCGGTGGCACGGCGATGGGCTGATGGATAACCCTCCTGTTTTGTTTCTTTCCATTTAATAATGTCAAATCTTCCCACCACACATGGTGACCGTTTCCCGGAGTTGGCCGCCACCGTTCTTAAGCGAGCCAAGGCTTTAGGGGCGACGGAGGCGGATCTACTTGTGGCGGAAGGCGATTCCGTCTCGGTGCAGGTGCGGATGTCGGAGGTGGATCGGCTCTCCAAGGCCCGTGAGAAGGTTTTGGGGATTCGGGTGTTTTTTGGCAAGCGTTCAGCCAGTGCTTCTACATCGGATTTTTCCAAAGCCTCGTTGGATCGTTTAGTCAGTGACACATGCAGTTTGGCCAGAGCTGTGGTTGAAGATGAGACTTCAGGACTGCCAGCGCCGGATCAAATGGTGGTCGATATTCCCAACATGGATATGAAAGATGATCGGCAATTGGCAGTTGATGAGGAAATAGACCTGGCCAAGCGAACTGAACAATCCGCGTTTTCCGCAGATCCCCGCATCACCAATTCTGAAGGGGCCGAGTGTTCGGCTGGCTATGGATCGATTTTGTTAGCGAATTCCCATGGGTTCGTTGGATCGTACGCCAGTTCTTCCTACTCACTCTCCATGTCGCCCATCGCATTGGACAGCCAAAATGGCGGTATGCAGCGGGACTATTGGTACTCCGTGAAGCGGAAATTCCATGAATTGGATAGCCCGGAATCGATCGGACAGGAGGCCGCTCGCCGAACCGTGAGGCGGCTAGGCAGTCGGGCCATTACGACACAAGAGGTTCCCGTGATCTTCGATCCGGAAACGGCCAAAGGCCTCCTCGGGCATATTTCCTCAGCGGTATCCGGGTACTCCTTGTATAAGGGGGCCTCATTTCTGTTGGGACAACTTGGAAAAACTATTGCTTCAGATTTGGTGACAGTGGTTGATGATGGTCGATTAGCCGGAGGGCTGGGATCTCGGCCATTCGATGGGGAAGGGTTGCCCACGAGAAAAACTTTAGTGATCGATCGAGGCGTGCTGTCGAGTTATCTGTTAGACACGTATTCAGGACGAAAATTGGGGATGGCATCCACGGGCAATGCATCAAGATCGGTGGGCGAAAATCCGACAGTGGGTGCCACGAATTTATTTCTCTCGCCAGGCTCCTATTCACCAGATGAAATTCTCAAGTCAATGAAGCGAGGGTTGTACGTCACGGATCTGATTGGATTTGGTGTCAACCTTGTCACGGGAGACTATTCAAGGGGGGCGGTGGGGTTTTGGGTTGAAAATGGAGAGCTGACCCATCCGGTGGAAGAGGTCACCATTGCCGGGAATTTACAACAGATCCTGAAGGATATTGAAATGGTCGGGAATGATTTAGAATTTCGGGGCCGGGTGGCCAGTCCTACGGTTAAAATTCGCAAGATGATGGTTGCCGGTCATTAGTGGTACAGGACAAGAACTCTTTCAAGAGCTCATCGATTACCTCTCTATTATATGAATTCAAAAAAGCGGCCCAAGGGCCATAAGGAGTCAGGATGCCACTGGAAAAAGAGGATGGGGCAAAAGTTCTCCAGTTGATCACTTCCCGCTACAATGCACGGGAATGGAGAAAAAAAATTGAAAAGACTTTAAGTTTGCCCCCATCAGGGTTGAAAGATGAAGATCAACGCAAAGCGTTTCTGTATCTTAAGGTCGGGCTACAAGCCTACAAATCCCGCCGGGCCGATCCACCTTCTTGGATTGTGGGCGGATTTGCCACCAAGGAAGTGATTGACCGGGCATTGTTTAAGCCCACGGTCATTGATCCGAGTTTTACCAAAGATCAGGTGAAAGAATTTTTTGGAGAAGATCCCGGTTCGGAAGTCAATGAGGCCTGGTGGGAAGACATGCTCGTCAATTGGTTTGAAGAACCAGAAGAAGAGGTCGAAGACGACACGGAGGACGGATCATCTGAGGAATCAGAACTATCTGCTGAAGCCGAGGATGATTCCGACTCTAAAGAAAATCCATCTCACGCTAAAAAAACCACCATCTAAGTTATTCTCAGTCAGGCTTCTCTCAGGTCTCTTGTGCCTATTTTCAAAAGTAATGGCATAGAGGGACCTAATTCTCATCCGACTCACCTGCCTTTTCCCTCTTCATCGTTGACCGTTCCAGCGACACAGCCGGGCTTCGTCTATCCTTCCTTGCATCGATTAAACTCCTGGGTCTGTCGACTCATGTATGGTGTGGCGGTGATGAAGCCATTCCCGATTCCAACAGACGGACCGGCGTTGATTGTCTGTGACCATACGTCAATGGGAGATCCATTGGTGTTATTGGCCACCGCAGGGCGTCCCATTCGATTCTTAATGGCGAATGAGATCTATGCCAAGTCGCATATCCGTTGGGTGTTTCGGGCGTTTCGTTGTATTCCGGTACAACGAGGCAGGCGGGATATCCGTGCCATTCGCACGATGTTAGAGGGTTTGGCCGCGCAGGAGGTGATCGGCCTTTTCCCGGAAGGCGGATTGGATTGGCGGCATCGTTTAGATGCGGGGCATTTGGGTGTGGGCTATCTGGCGATTAAGTCCGGTGCGCCTGTCATCCCGGCGTCTATTGTCTGGGACGGACCCCATTCGGTGACGTCGATGGTCAAGACGCTCTTGGTTCCCAGTAAGGCCAGGATTCGGTATGGGAAATTCCTGCAATTCCCTCAAGAGGTTCGTCCAAGGAAGGACTCCCTTCAATTGTGCACGAAGGAAATTATGAAGCAGATTGAAGCGTTGAGGGAAAGTCTGCTGTCGGGTGCCTCCTGAAGCCTAGCTGCTCTGCCGTTCTTGGTAGGGTGGGCATCCATCAAATTTCCGTGATATCCGCACTTGAAATCGGGTATCCATCATTTATGTCCACACCTAATGTTGACGTTTTGCCGGGTTTCGGCCCGGCAGCCGAGCTACTTTTGTTTCGGCAAAAGTAGCCAAAACCAATAACGCCCCGTCCGGCCTCATTGGATTGGGCGGATGCAGCGAAGAGGGCGGGCCAACTCGCCAGGCTCAGACAAGGCCCGCCAAGAAAAAAAGCATCCTCCCATAGGGCCGAACGGCAGGCGTCGAATAAGGCAAAGAGGGAAGGGTTAAGTGAATTTTCCAATACCACGTTCCAAAGCCGCACGAGCAGCTTTTGTGTTGGCGCGATTTGTCTTAGAAGATCAGAGCATCATTGGATTCCCGTGGCCTTGTGGCGAGGCCAAGTCGTGCAGCCAGGTTCGGAGGAAGGCGCGCATTGTTTGCGCGCCGCCGAAGTCGGCAAACGACGCAGGGCACCCGAAGGGCCACGCCACGGCCACCATGGTTTTGGGACCTTTTCCCGAAAGAAAAGGACCTCGGCTGCCGGGACGAACCCCGGTATAAAAAGATATCAAGAATGCGCCGGTTCATTTTTTTGGAAATAAGTCATCCTTCCCCAGGGAAGCAGGCATGAGAGCCGATCTGGCTGGACCAGCTCAGATGGTCTCGACTGGAAAGATGTATGATTGCAAGACCCCGCCCCCAGGCTGCATTCTGTGCCTCCTAACGAAATAAATCACCCGCGCGTTCTTCGCGTTGGTTGGATTTTCTTGTTAGGCGACGGTGCGGCAAGGACTTTCATTTATTTGACGATTTCTTGGCAAGCCGTTCAGCAAACCACTGGTAGTGTTTGCTATTCTGAGCAGGTACGTTCTTAATGGCAGCCCGCAACAAGCGCAGCTCTTCTTCCCGTTCATTCCGTTTTGAGTAAATGATAGCGAGCCGGCGATAAGTAAATGGTGTATCGACCCCGGCATCGAGAAGGCGTTTATACTCTACAATCGCTTCGTCAATTCTCTCTCCTTTTTCTAAGGACTGCCCGGAAATGTTGCCCTCGGCAGCCTCCCGATACTGAGCTTGGCTAAATTCCCGCTCCAGATCTGCGATTGACTGCTCGACCTGTGGAAGCTGGGTGAGATTGATAAATGAATGATCTTTGGATAGACGCTTCAATTCACTGAGCCGCTGCTTTGCTACGTCTAATCGAGAAATCTTTGTGTTAGCGTTCTTTGATTCGTTTGGAATTTTCAAAGATTCCTTAATCACGTCCACAAGGCGGTGCGCGGATTCAATTATTGATTGGTGATAAGCATCACCTTCTGGGGTTTTAGCAGGTTGGGAAGGGAGGCCACCCTGTCGTTTCGAACTGCGCATCCATCCCGCCGCAGCCGCCACGGCCAAGCCGATTAACAAGATCACTAATACTTCCATCTTTTCTTTCCCTTGTGCCTAACCGAGTCCGCGGCTGAGTGGCGGGCTGGAGGCCCGTCGATTCGAGCCGCGCGTTCGGCTGCAGCAGGCGGCTGGAAGTGCGACCAGCCGTGGACTCGGTTCAGTCGACCGCTCATCAATTCCCCTCCATCCCACATCGAGTAGCCACGGTCCTCTTCAACCCCGTCCGCACCCCGTCCGCCGCCTGCGGTCGGTCTGAATCGGCTTGTTGGGCGGCCTCTCTTCGCTCGTGTGCCGCCTCATCGGTTCTCAGGAAGCGCCTGCTCCATCTGCTCAGCCTCTGCATACATTCGCTCTAGTGTTTGCTCCACAAGTTCGATGATCTCATCGAGGTTCTTTAATTCCTCTAGCGGGTCGATACCACTTCTCACCTGCGACCCGAGCTTTTTGCCTGCAACTTCACGAACGGAGAGAATCGCTTGCCGGAGGGTGAGGTCAGAGTGTGCGTGAATCTGCTTTCTCGCACTTACGAGCCTAGAGTGCAGATGCAAGTGCTTGGCTGGCACACATTCCCTGCCCAAGCAGTGTGTCCTTTTCGCATCGCCGCGTGATGCCGTGTAAGGCCTCGCGTACGCGACGAGCGCATACCTGAAAGCGGCAGCCTCAACGCCGCCAATCTCTTCGCGCCCCTTGATCGCTTTCAGCACGCGCCAAGCATCGTTGAGGTCCTCTATGGAGTGTGTGAAGTGGACGTACTTTTCTTCATCGATTGTCATCATGGCTGGTCCGCCCAACCGAGTCCGCGGCTGAGTGGCGGGCCGGAAGGCCTTCGAGTCGAGCTGCGCGTTCGGGTGCCGCAGGCAGTTGAAACGCATGACCAGACACGGACTCCGTTCAGCCGACCACGCACCATGTGCCTTCTCGCCCACATTGAGCAGTCATCGTCCCCGTCAGCATCCCGTCTGCCGCCTTGCCGTCGGCTGAACGCCCGGATAACCTCCAAGGGCCGCGGTAATCCGTTTGTTGGGTAGACCTTGTCAGGTTCATCCGATTGTTAGGCGGCATCATTTGGGATCCAGTCGATCACACGAATGTTCGGATCCGCGCCCCCATCAGTTTGGCACTCGACCAACGCACCAAACAAGTAGCCGAGCTCCGATCGGAATCCGTCCAGGCGTCTCCGATCGCAGCCACTACCAAGTGGATTGCTGGTCTTCTTGAGCTCCAGTACCAGCAGGTTTGGGCCAGCTGGCCCACGCCGATGAACGATGATGTCCGGGAGAACGATGGCTCGCTTGTTGCGGTCGAATCTCTTGGCGCATCCTTCTAGATTCGCCAGCCGCTTTGGGTCGTCGCTCTCACCGAGACGATTGTATTCAACGTCGACCATGTATTTCGCATCCCTGAATACCGCCTGCAGATGGAATGCTAGGCGCGCAGATATTGCCTCTTCTCGAAGGTCATGCTGAAGAAGATACAGATCCACATTCATAAAGGCCGCCAGCGCCTCATCGACTCGCCTTTTCACTTCATGTATTTCCATAGCGTTTTAATGCCCGCCTAACAATGTGTAGGTGGATCCGCATAAGAGCCGGTTCTGTGTATTCCTGTCCGTCTAACACGCCAACCAATTTACAGAAAAAATTCCATGTTTGTCGCCGTTTCAATGAGTTTCACCTCAGGGTCTATTTATCGCGGAATGTTATGCGTAAACGCATAACATGCTCTCGTATATTTACCTCAACTTCAAACCTCTGGCCTGTATTCCCAACCAATAACTCCCCTGACCATTTCAAGTAAGGAGATATTTTAATAATCGTCGAGATATGTCAAGGAAATATTCGTGTCTCTTCAAGATTATTCGTTGCCGAAAGAAAACGCTCAGATCCACCCGTCTCTTTTTAAGCACGAGGCTGGGCACAGATTCTTCGCCTGTGGCTCAGAATGACAGAGTAGTTGAGAATTCAGACGCCTGCCGCCCGGCCCCATGATCGGACGCTCTTTTTCTTGACGGGCTTGTGTGAGCGCCGCGAGTTAGCCCGTCTCCGCCCTTCGCGTCTGATCAATCTGATGAGGCCGGGCGGGGCGTCAATGGTTTTGGGTCCTTTTGCCTCGACAACAAAGGTCGCGCTCTTCGAGACGCATCAGGCAAAACCTCGGCTGCTTGGCCGAACCCCAGCATCTGCTAGTAAATTGATTAAATGGTTTCTAGAACAGGCTCATTTGTGTAGGAGGCTCGGCTGAGGTCTCTTCTTTGGAGGAGGCTTTGGAGGAGGGAAGGGTTGGCGGTGACGCGGTTTCCGGAAGCGTGGGAGTTTTGCTCATTTCTTCCAGAACCGTCTTGAGTTTTTGAAAATCTTCCTTGAGAGGAATTCGCAGGTTTCCCTGGTGGAGTGCGGCTGCCGGATGAAGCAGTGGGAACACGATGAAGTTGGGCATTCGGATGACCTGGCCACGTACTTTGGTGATACCGACTTTTCTTTCCAATAACGTTTGTGTGGCAAAGTTTCCTAAAGTGCAAACCAATTTAGGTTTGATGAGTTCGATTTGTTGAAGCAGAAACGGTTTGCATGTCTCGATTTCCTCTGGAAGAGGATCTCGATTGTTGGGTGGCCGGCATTTAATGACGTTGGCAATAAAAATATCCCCCCGACTGAGCCCGATAGATTCCAGTAACTCGTTGAGTAATTTTCCTGCCGCCCCGACAAAAGGCTCTCCCTGGCGATCTTCATAAAAGCCCGGGGCTTCTCCGACAAACATGATGTCAGCCTGAGGATGCCCTGTCCCAAACACCACCTGCGTGCGTCCTGAAGACAATCCGCACCGTTGGCAGTCGTGAAGGGATGATCTGAGTTCATGAAGATCCATTGAGGGGGGATCTTAGGTTTGACGGTTTAGGATGTCAATGTGAAGAAGCCTGGACCCATTCAGTCACAGCTCTGGCACAGGCATAGGCACTCAGGACTGTGCTTTCCAGAGAAGGAGGGAGTGGGGTGGCCGTCCAGGGCCCGGCAAGAAAGAGATTGGGAATGGGTGTGTTGGACAGAGGACGAAAGGTGCGGAAGCCAGTCAGGCAAGGATTATACCGGTAAACGGATGCCGTGTCTGTTGACTCACAAGGTGACAATGACTGCTTAGGGGATATGTTGAATATCTTATTGAAATGAGGCCAGACGGTTTCTCTCAACCAGTCGCCGGGGTGTAACGACGATGGGGAAGATGAGAGGTTGATGCCCGTAACCAACGTCGTTGGACCATCCGTGTATGGAACGGCTTGGCTGGTAACCCAATCAAATACACCGGTATTAAGGATAAGCCGGGTAGGAAGAAGTGTGTCATTAAGGGTCAATCGGACAAGTGTTCCTGATGATTCCTGCAGTTGAGCCAAATGGGAAAAACACGAAAAACGAGCCGGGGCTCTTTCCGGCAGGAGTCGAAGAAGCTCTGGAGGGGAAAGGGTCGAGACGTAGATGTCGGCGTTGAGGCGTTCGCCTTTAGCCAGGCCAATGGCTTGAATCCGTTCGGTGTCGGCATGGATGGCGGTGGTTGCGTTTGAGGGATAAAACGTGACCCCTTTTTCTATTAAGACATGTCTGAGTTTTTGTTGAAGATGGCTCTGCATGTCAGGTGAAGCTAAGAATGTTTCTGGTCCATGAGATTTGGATAACCAGAATCGAGAAAGTACCTCCAGGAAATACCCGAGTGATGCCTGGGTCATATCACATCCTAAAAACAATCGACAGAATGGATTCCAGATACGTTGTCGTGCGAGAGCCGATTGTTGAGCGGAAATCAGCCAGGATTCAACAGTAAGCATATCAGGGTGGTGATCTGGTGAACGGGGTTCTTCCCATTTTTTTTCTAAAAAATTAATCAAGTGCCAGCGATCTGACCAGGGAAGAGCCCGAAAGCCGGCGAGTCGGATCATGGGGTGAAGAGTCGCAATGCCCTTCGCGTTGGAGAGGGTGACTGTTTGACCTTCGGATGTCCCAAACTCCAGGTTGACCGGTTGAATGCATTGGGCTGCCTGCCCGAAGGCCAGTTCCTGAAAAAGTCCCCATGTGGCATGGTAATACCGTGGAAGAATAAGTGGGGAGGGCTGCGTCGTGAGGCGTTGAAGGGATGGGGAATGATCCGGTTCTATCGATTTTGCCAAATAGGGGGATGATGGTGCCGAAGAGACAGGGTGGTCGTCCTCGAGAATGGTGATCCGGAATCCGTAAGGAATGAGCCGATATGCCACGAGTAATCCTGGCAGATTTCCGCTCAGTATCAGAATGTGGTGTGTCACACTGATGGGGCAATGTTATGGGAAAGATAAGACCGAATCCAAATATGAGCGGCAATCCCGAGTCGTTGGAGGGGGGCGACTCGAACCCGTGGGCCGAACACCTGGTAGTGCGGGTCTTCGAGTTGTTTGAGGATGCGGCTGTAGACTCCACGCATGATTTCTGAAACCACCAGCGATTTTTGATCGGAGGGGGGGAGGGATTGGAGAATTTCTTGAGCTTGGCGGTAATAGGTGCGAGCTCTTTCGCATTCAAATTTCAGAAGTTCAACCAGCGCCGGCGACCTTTGTTGTTGCAGAAGAGCATTTTCCGAATAACCAAAACGCTGTAAGTCTTCGAGCGGAAGATAGATGCGGTTCTGCTCGGCATCCCCCTTGAGATCACGAAGAATATTCGTTAATTGAAATGCTAATCCCAAGTTGACCGCATAGTCCTCCGCCGCAGGGGATTTGGTTTGGAAAATCTTGAGGCAAATCAGTCCAACCACTGAAGCGACCCTGTAGCAGTATTGATACAAATCGGCAAACGTCGCAAACCGATTGGAAGTCAGATCCATTTCTACACCAGAAATTAATTCTTGAAGGAGAGTTTCCGGGATGTCAAAGGTCTGCAAGTGGGCGGCGAGGCTCGTTGTGACCGGTTGGGTCGGATGGCCATGATAGGTGGCCGTCAACTCTTGTCGCCATTTGCGGACTTCTTCGATGGGATGGCTTCCCGGGGCCGGTTCATCAACGGCGCTATCCACCATTTTGCAAAAGGCATAGATGGTGTACATGGCTTCACGCCGTTGCTGTGGCAGGAACAAAAAAGAGTAGTAGAAGTTGCTGCCACTTTCTTTTGTATATTTGGTGCAGAACGTCTGTGCTTCGATAGGAGTCATGGGCTTCATGGAGTATTTTCCAAAGGCGGTGGTCAGGCAATAATCATCAACCGAGGGGACAAATGAATAACTGGATGACGGCGATTTTTCTATCCCAAAACAAGGAGTGTGGGATTAAGCCGCCAACGGCGTCTTCGCTCCTTACCGCGTTAGAAGGAGATGTTGAGGACTCCCTTATTTTTTCGCATAGCACTTGGTGACCCATAGGTGGGGCACCGGGCTCCATAATGACAACGATCTCACTGGCGAAGACACCACCGTGAGCAAGAGTCCAGGGTAGCAAGGATTGCGAAGCTCTTCAATGCATGTTGAGCGGGTAATGTCCAGGATGCTGTGGAAGGTTTTGCAGTTGACACAACAGAACACCGGATGATTCTCGATAACCCAATTCCTGATCCTTTAAGTGACGCAAGGCGACCAACACATTGAAAAATTTGGAGGGTTCCTTCTTATTGGGTGGAACCCTTTTCTGTATTTTGGGTCTGTGACTTGAGTTTTTCGGAAGAGATCCAACCTGTTTTTCCCGTGGGCGTTCGAACCTGGTAGACCCATCCGGTTGACTGATAGGCTCCATCCAGAATCGTGAGTGTTTCTCCCGGTTTCACGATGGGACCGGGCATGGTGTTGGCAGGATCACCCATCAGCAGGGACCTTCCGAGAGTTCCTGTCAGCGACACTTCCTGATTCTCGTGAAACGTTGGAGGTGTGATGCCAGTCTGGCCTTGATTCCTGGTGCTGGCAGCCGTATCGGTGGTGGTCCCTTGAGGCATAAAGGTATTTGAGTTGAGAGCCCAATAGGCCACTCCAACAATCAACAAAAGAAGTACAATCCAGAGAAGCGGTTTCCTTGAAGGAGGCTTGGATTGGTTGAGATCGTCCTCTTCCAATCCTTCGTCAAACTCCAAATCTTTGTCAGGGTCCTGGGCAAAGAGAACGTTCCATCGAGAAGGTTGTTCTGGGGAGAACACCGCACCGATTGTCGAGGTCATCATGCCTATCTCCTTTTTGTCGTGAGGTCTGCAAGCAGTGTCAGTGCCGGATTGGCGTGGTATGAAATTGCCAAATCAGCAGGTCGTGTACGAAGAAATACCCATTCATAAAGTTTATTAACATCACTTCTATTTCCTGTCAAATCTTCCCAGCATATTGATGAGGGAATATGATCACTTCTTATGGCGAACAGAGTGGCGAACAGAGCGCAGAGGATGAAACGATCCAGTCCATTCCGAGGATAAAATGATTCGAGTGGCCCGTTGTCCCTGGCCATGAGGATTGATATCAGGATCAGCCTTATGGAAAATACACCTCGGATGCAATCTGTGGTTGGGGAGGGAACATGAAATCGTATCGGGAAGAACTTTGGTTTCAGACCAAAGAACGCAGGGAGTATCGGAATATTACCTCTCAGGTGGAACGTGTGGTACAACAAAGTGGGATTCAAGAGGGATTTGTTCTGGTGAATGCCATGCATATCACTGCGAGTGTCTATATTAATGATGACGAAGCCGGGTTGTTGCAGGATTATGAACAGTTCCTTGAGCGCCTTGTGCCGGAGACGGGAACCTACCGGCACAATCTAACCGGGGAGGACAATGGTGACGCTCATATCAAGCGTCAAATCATGGGCAGGGAAGTTGTTGTGGCTATCACCAAGGGACGATTGGACTTTGGTCCATGGGAACAAATTTTTTACGCAGAATTTGATGGGAGACGTCGCAAGCGGGTGTTGGTGAAGATCATTGGAGAGTAGTGAGTTGGCAAACGGGTTGCAGTCATGTGAAAATACTTTGGAATTTTTGATGATCGGCTTTCTCAGAAAATTTTTACCTTCGCCTGGAATCGTGAACACCCATGAATGCAATGTCTAGTTGGTATCGTCCTGATCCCCTCACCCGGGATTTGATTCACCTCATTAATGCCCGGCGGCATGAACATGGGGATCCCAGTTTGGCCATTGAAGTGTTGCAGGCCTTATTAGATCAGGATCGTGAGCATGAGGTTCTCACCGTTCTTGCAGCCTTAGATGAAAGTATGGCGGAGTGGTTGTTTGATTTGCTGGCGGAAGCGGCCAGCTCCTGTCTAATGGAGGATGAGAGCGAAGACAGCGAAATGTATGGGATTCTTGCCTCGTTTGAATTATCACTCCAAGCCAATTTGGAGTATCCTTTGAAATTGAAAATTGATCCTGTGGAAACGGCGGATTTGTTGCGGAAGCATCTGCATGTCCCGCCAGGGGCGGTGATTACGGTCGAACCGAGGCTTCTCACCGATTCCACATTGGAATTTTTAAGCTTGCAGAAAATTCACGACCATATTTCCAACCTCGCTGAAGGACAGCCACGTCAGACGATTGCGGCGAGACTTCATCCACCCGTTGAAGCCACCGCATTTTTATTTTTTGAAATTCTTGGCGTTCCTGATACGACGTTGCCGGAAGCCCTTTCCGAAGACGATTGTCAGGCTATTATGGATCATCTGGTGAGTCAATGCCCCGAAGTCGCCAAGGCGCCGCAACTCCTGGAGGCTCCTAATTACGCGGCCTATGCCTTGTATGATGCACAAAACGCCGTTCGGCTTCACCGATTGGCTGATGAAACCGCTGCCGTGTGGCATGACCTGGAAGGCCCAATTCGAAGCCGAACCGTGGTGCATCTGCATACCCAGTGCGGGAATGGCGTATATATGCCTGTGTGGACCGATCTGTTTGATCCGGATCTTCCTGAAGACCATGGACCGATTTGGACATCGCCGGATGTGTGGGTATTTACGGCAGATTTGCCAATTGAATGGCCGGGGGAATTGTTAACCAATCGCCTGCTGGCTGAGGGCTGCACGCGTTTTGAAAATCACATTGTGGAAGCCACTGACAATTAGATATCGTCCTGGGGCGGTCTTGGAAGCTCGTTCATTTTTAGGGGATCTGACCGGCCAGCCGCCTGACGTAAGTGATCGATCAACTTGGGAGGAACCCGTAGCGAACCGCGCCCCGTTCCGACCGAAATCTCAGGCTTGAAGGCGCCGTGAAAATCACTGCCTCCCGTCATGAGTAAATCGAATTTGCGGGCTAAGTTGAGATTGATTGAAATTTGGCGAGCGGAAAACGTTCCATAAAAGACTTCAAGCCCTCGTAATCCCTGCTCAACCAACGTCCGGCATGAGTCCGTCGTCTTATCGGCACCTAATCCCTCCCAATAGGGGTGAGCAAGTATTGGGATGCCGCCGGCCTCAGTAATCCACGTCATGATTTCAGCCGCCTCGGGGACAACTCGCCGAACATAAGCGGCGCCTCTGACTCCCAGGAATCGGTCGAAAGCTTCTTTCATCCCCTTTACGTACCCCTTTTCAATTAACATTTGCGCGATATGTGGGCGACCCGTGGTTCCGCCTCCGGCAACATGTTCCACTTCAGCGAAAGAAATCTCCACTTTGAGGGTGTGGAGACGGTCAAGGATGTGGTGAAGGCGATCAACACGTGTCGCGCGAAGCTGCTCGAGTCTGGATTGAAATTGAGGATCAGCGAGATCAATGAAATAGCCGAGCATATGTGTTTCCCGCCCCTGAAACTCTGTACTTAATTCAATACCGGGTATGATTTCAATCGGGAGATGATGAGCGGCGTCCATGGCTTCCGGGAGCCCCTCAGTGGTGTCATGGTCGGTAATGGCCAGGATATTCACGCCTTGTTGATGAGCAAGTTCCACCAGTGCGGTGGGCGAAACACTCCCATCCGAGAAATGGGTGTGAGTATGCAGGTCGATACGGCTCATAAGATTTGCGCTTTATGGTTTGCGTGCCAAAATGCGTGCGGTAAACGCCCGTGCTGAAGAGCTTTCATGATCCCCTTCGTCGTAATGGAGAATTCTGAGCCCTTGAAAAAGTGTGAGTAATTCGTTGGTTTCCAGGCAGAACTCTTTTCGGCGCGGGTGTTGCCGATGAATATGGTTGTCCAGAAGGAACGTTTCATACATGATGACGCCGCCGGATTTCAGGGCGTTAACCAGTTGAGGAAAGAGCGGCCGGTACAAGTAGAAGAAGACGATAATCACATCATACGCGGCTGTGCCCAAGTCCGGGGGATATTGCGGATTCGCTTCTAAGTCTATGCATTCCGTCGTTATCGAGGGTAGGTCCGCTTCTTGGGCTTGCTCCTGAAGCTCATGGAGCGCGTCGGCATCACGATCGATGCCATGAACCGAAAACCCGTTGGAAGCCAAATACATGGCATGACGACCTCGTCCCGTTGCCACATCCAATACCGGTCCGTGAGGAAGTCGGGAGATTTGGTCTACTAGAAATGGAGAAAGATGTTTGAGATCAGTGGAGGCGATTGGTTTGCGCGATCGAATCAATTGGACCCCGACAGACCCCTCAATGCTCTTCAACGGAGGGCGGATTTTTCTAACCCATATTTTGAGACGGGTAATGGGAAATTCATGAAGCAAGGCTTGGCAGATTCTCTCCGCCAATGTTTCAATCAGCGAAAAGGCCTGCCCTTCCCCAATGTCTAGAATTCGTTGCGTGATTGTTCCGTAATCGACCGTATCGGAAATTTGATCACTTTGAAAGGCCGATTGATTGGGGCATCGGAAGGTAAGATCGACCAGAAGAGGTTGAGGTTGCTCTCTTTCCGTCTCCGTCACCCCGCATCGTGCGGACAACTGGATTCCTTTGAGGACGATAGATGAGGACATGGGCCATTATGTCAGAACTTCCTTGTCTTGTGCATGTGATTTTTAACAGGAGGCGATTCGGAATCTGGATCGTGTTCCGGAATAGAGGGATTGGATGGGCTTCATTCGGGAGGTGTTGATGAAATTCGGGAAATGGATCTCCCGCCCGCGGTGGATTCGCCGCAAGACCCATCCGAGATTGGGGTGGATCATCGGTGTCCTCTCTTGCCTCGTGCTGCAGGGTTCCTGTGAATGGGGTGGTTCATCCACTATCATTGTGACGGCTGAAGAGTTTCGATTTAATCCTACCAGGATTGAATGGGTAGCCGACCAGCCTCTTCGTCTTCTGATTCGGAATCAGGGACGGGAACGACATGTGTTTCATAGCCGGGAATTGTTCGGGCCGGAGGCTGGCGTCCTATGGCATCAGCCAATGGTGGCGCTTCAAGAAGCCAATGCCGTTGTCCTTGAGCCTGGTCAATCGATTGAATTGTCTTTCACCGCGTCTGCCGGTCTATATCCCTTTCGCTGTTGGATAAAAGGACACACCGGCATGGAGGGAACGATTTTCGTCAAAGATCTTTCCTCAAAAATATGAATGCTTTATCGAGGAAATCACAAAAAAATCGTCAGACAACCGCAATGCCTTGGATTTTTTATTGGCTTAGGTCGAAAAGACCTGAGGGACTTCGATTGTCTAGCGAAATTTAGAAATGCGAATGGAGACAACTGACAGAATGCTTGCTGGTGTTAGTCAGTCACCAGCAAGCGATATTTTATTTTCCTGGGACAGCGTCAATGGAGGTTCTGGACTTGGCGTCACGTTCGCAACTCATCGTGGCGAGCATTTTCTGGCCAGCAGTCGCATCACTCGGAATTCGGGAAAGACATGCTTCAAGCGTGTCGCCTTGCGTGCCAGTGGAGACTCGAGTCGGTCCTGTCGTTACGGCTTTGGCTTCAGCCTTTGACGATGGTGAAGCTGGAGAAGCTGCCGAGCCACTTGCACCAGTTGCGCCGCCATTCATCTCAGCGCAGCCCATGGTCAAGGTTGCGAGGCCGAAGGAAGCATAGAGGAACATTGTAGAAAATGGTTTCATTGGTCGAACCCCTCCTCAATGGATAAACAAGTCGCGAAATATACTTGAGACTTCAGAAAAAAACAAGGTGCGGACGTCAAAATCTTCTTTCCTGATCTCTTTCGCGTATGGAGTTGTCCAATCTGATTATCTTGACTGGTATAGGGTTTATTGCTACGGTAAAATTTTTCTCTCTAGGTATAGAGAACGAACGGAATTATTCATGACATACCTCATTGCTCGGCTGTTCCAGGGTCAACCTAGGGGCCAAGGTCAAGTGTTGTGACCTTTCAAGATATTATTCTCTCCCTTCATCAGTTTTGGAAATCCCACCACTGCATTTTGACTCAGCCGTATGACACTGAAAAAGGGGCTGGGACGTTTAATCCGGCGACATTTCTTCGCGCGATCGGCCCTGAGCCTTGGCGCGCGGCATATATTGAACCCTGTCGAAGACCAACCGATGGACGATATGGAGATAATCCAAATCGTCTTCAGCACTATTTCCAATATCAGGTGGTGTTGAAACCGGCTCCTGCGGATTCGCAGGATCTGTATCTTCAAAGTCTTGCCCATTTGGGGTTAGATCCCTATCAACACGATATTCAATTTCTTCAGGATGACTGGGAGTCTCCTACCTTAGGGGCTTGGGGGTTGGGCTGGGAGGTCCGATTGGATGGAATGGAGATCACGCAATTTACCTACTTTCAGGAGATCGGGGGGTTGGAGCTAGATCCGGTGACGGTGGAGTTAACCTACGGGTTGGAACGCATTGCCATGTATTTACAGCAGGTCGATAACGTATATGACCTGATGTGGACAGAAGACGTTCGATACGGCGAACTCTATCATGAGTCGGAAGTTCAGTTTTCCGTCTATAACTTTGAAGCGGCGGATGTGGATTTGATTCAGACCAGCTTTGATCGCTACGAAAAGGAATGCCAACAGTTACTGGAGCATCCACGGGAACTGGTGTTACCGGCCTACGACTGCTGTATGAAATGTTCCCACCTCTTCAACTTGTTGGATGCGAGGGGGGCGATCAGTGTGGCCCAACGGACAGGCTATATCGGCCGGGTCCGAAATCTTGCCAGGAAATGTGCCCAAGCCTATCTTGGGCAACGGGAGCAGATGGGCTTCCCACTCTTACACCACGCGGCGGCTTCCGCCCGTCCTCATAGAAAACAAAAGATTATTTGAATCGATGCCCCGATGCGGGGTTATGGCAAATACGCGTATGGCACCATCAAGAGCACCCCGCAAAAATGTAAAGGCTAAGTCGGTCTCAAAATCTCAGCCCAAGACCGTACCTTTTCTGTTAGAAATTGGGACGGAGGAATTGCCGTCGGCTGTTCTTCCGCAGGCATTGGAAGACCTGGCAAATCTTGGGCAACGGCTCTTTGCGGACAGTCGGTTAAAGTATGAGTCCTTGAGGACCGTTGGTACACCCCGGCGTTTAGCCTTGCTGGCCAAAGGGGTGGAACCTCAGCAAGCTTCCCTGACTCAAAACATATTGGGCCCGCCGGTCTCTGCAGCCTTCGATGCTTCGGGACAGCCCACAAAGGCGGCATGGGGGTTTGCCAAATCCCAAGGAGTGCCTGTTGACCAGCTTCGTATTCAAGAAACCCCAAAAGGGGCCTATATGGCGGTCGAAACGCACCAACGAGGGCAGTCGGCCAAACGGGTGATCACGGAGGCGCTTCCGCAGATCTTAAGTAAATTGGCCTTCCCGAAGGCGATGCGCTGGAATGCCTCGCGGGCAAAATTCGGTCGGCCGATTCGCTGGGTGGTTGCCCTATTAGGGAATCAATCGCTCACCGTAGAATTTGCCGGAATTCAAGCCAGCGCCATGACAAGAGGACATCGATTTTATCGGGCGAAAGGCAAAAAACGGGGGCAGACGTTTCCACTCACCACCGCCAACGATTATATCGAGACCATGAAGCGACTGGGAGTGCTGGTGGATCCGGAAGAGCGTCGGCGTCTCATTACGCAAGAAGTTTCTCTGTTGGCTAAATCTGCTAAGGGCCAGGTTGACCCCATGTACCGGGATGAGCTGATTGAAGCAGCCGTCTTTGGCGTGGAATACCCGCACACCATTCTCGGAACGTTTCAGAAGGAGTTTTTAGCGGTTCCCAAGCCGGTCCTGATCTCATCGATGAAAGAGCATCAAGGGTTTTTCTCGCTGATGACAAAGGATGGCGCGCTCCTCCCAAAATTTATTGCGGTGACGAATATGCCTTGGGGAAATACCCCGCTCATGACCAAGGGGAATGAACGAGTCCTGGCAGCTCGCCTGAGTGACGCTCAACATTTTTTTAAAGAGGATTCGAAACGCCCACTGCATGAGCGAGTGCCGGCTTTAGAAGGCGTCCTCTTTCATCACAAGCTGGGAACCGTGCGTCAAAAAGTGGATCGGGTGGGTCATTTGATCGGATGGATGGCTGAGCAGATTGGGCGAAAAGATCTGGACGAGGTGTGTCGGCGCGCCGCTCTTCTGTCCAAGGCGGATTTGACGACCGGAATGGTTGGAGAGTTTCCGACCCTGCAAGGGGTGATGGGAGAAGAATATGCCAGACACGATGGCGAATCTGCAGAGGTCTGTCGCGCACTTGGCGAACAGTATTTTCCCCGATTTCCAGAAGATCAGTTGCCGACTGAACTACCTGGTGTCCTCCTCGCGGTGGCCGATCGGTGTGATTCCATCGTGGCATTTTTTGCGGCCGGAATGTCCCCCTCCGGCTCTGAAGATCCGTTGGGGTTACGTCGAGCCGCGTATGGGTTGGTGCGAATATTTGCGGAAACGCCACTCCGGCTGGATATCACCTCCGTGGTGAATCGGGCGTTGCAGATCTTGGATGGACAAGGCGGGCGGGTGCGTGGCACCCCTCAGACCGGGGCAGAAGTAGTGGCCTTTATTTTCGACCGGCTTCGATTTTATGGCAGGCAACATCTGGGATTACGGGAAGATGTCATGGAAGCGGTCATCCGGGTTCCTCGTGCGATGGACTGTGACATGGGTGATCTGGTCGCACGCATGCAGGCCTTGGAGGCCATGGTGCCTCAGCCGGATTTTGATCCGCTGATGATCGGATTTAAGCGGGCTCACCGAATTGTTGAAAAAGAACAATGGACCAACGCGCAGGCCCTGCCTGAACAGTTTGTGCATGAATCGGAGCGTCGGCTGTTTCAGGCCTTGGGGGTCATACAACAACAAGTTCGTAGTTCAGTAAATGACCGGAATTACGGAAAGGCTCTTCATGCGTTGTTGGAACTCAAGGGCCCCATTGATGAGTTCTTCGGAGCCGTGATGGTCAATGATTCAGACCCACAGACACGGGCCAATCGCCTTTCCCTGTTAAAGGCAACGGATGACCTGTTTCTCACGGTAGCCGATTTGTCCTGTCTGCAATCGGCAAGTGGATAACAGTCGTTAATCGAAGAAGATTCCTGGCCGCCCCTGTGCAAGCGAGACGGTCATGAGAAGGAACATCCGATGGGGGATGGGACGGACCGTGTAGAGAGCCCCGAGATTTCAAGACGGTTGAAGCGCTTTACTCTGGTCGTCACGGTGGCCCTTATTATCGGCTGCAATGCCTTAATCCTGGCAGGTCTTTGGGTGAGCGGAGTTAATTTGGAAAGAATTTTCTCAACATCGGAACTCTATGATCCCGTGAATGGGCATTGTGTCCAGGTCACCTGGGTAAAGGTTGTGGGCGCAGATGGGTTAGTGAAGGTCTGCTCCGAATGGCTTGATTTTTCTGATATCTCGGGTGAAACCCATCTGTTGCCGGAAGGAAAAACTCTCGCGATGGGGCCGGATGGGAACCTATACGTCTCCGGGAACCCAGCCGAGAATTACCGATTGATTGCGCTCATGATTTTTGCCATAGTTGTCATAATTTCCGGCATGTGGATCAAGCAGATGCTGATAGCCAAATATCAGGACCGTCTTCAATCTGTAAATCATCATTCAACCTGAATGCTCGTGTATCCTACCTTTGTTCTGACAGCCAGCTCATATATTTATTTTCATACACCACGCCTGTCTCAGGCATCTTTGAGAAAAAAGACGGTTGCCCGTGAGGGTCTCCCTTCATCGGGGAGAATGGTTGGGAGAAGAATGTCAGACATTCAGTCTCCTCCTGTGACGACGTCTTTTTTTTCGAATGGCCGATGGGTCGGGTAAAGGAGAGCGAAGAAATGCGGCACAAAAAATATGTCTATTTCTTTGGCGGCGGCAAAGCCGAAGGATCCGGCAACATGAAGGAACTCTTAGGAGGGAAAGGGTCGGGATTGGCTGAAATGACCAACCTGAAAATTTCTGTTCCTTCCGGGTTCACGATTACCACTGAAGCCTGTGTGGAATACTTTCATGCCAAAAAACGTTTCCCCGCGGGGATGTGGGATCAGGCGCTGAATGGCCTGCGGCAGGTCGAAAAAACTATGAAGGCCAGGCTCGGCGATCCGGACAATCCGTTGCTGGTGTCGGTACGGTCAGGGGCACGAGCGTCGATGCCCGGTATGATGGATACGGTATTGAATCTCGGCCTCAACCAACAGACGGTTCAGGGTTTGGGCAAAAAAACCGGCAATCACCGGTTTGCCGTTGATGCCTACCGGCGGTTCATCACGATGTTTGGCAGCGTGGTGATGGGCATTCCCCGCGAGCGCTTTGAACACACTCTGGAGGCGATGAAACAAGCACAAGGAGTCAAGCACGATACCGATTTGACTGAAGACGCCTTGGCGCAGTTAGTGGTGCAATATCAGGAATTGGTCAAAACCGAAACCGCGCGAGATTTTCCGCAAGATCCATTCGAACAACTTCGGATGGCGGTGGATGCGGTGTTTGATTCCTGGTTTGGGGATCGTGCTGTCACATATCGCCGGCTCTACGATATTCCCGATGAATGGGGAACGGCCGTCAATGTCCAGTCGATGGTGTTCGGCAACATGGGCGATACCAGTGGGACAGGGGTGGCCTTTACCCGAAATCCTGCGAACGGGGTCCCGGTCTTTTTTGGCGAGTGTCTGTTGAATGCCCAGGGCGAAGATGTCGTGGCTGGTATTCGAACTCCCCTGCCGGTCGTCGCGTTACAAGACACGTTGCCGGAGGCGTATAAGGATCTCATCAAGACCCAGCGTACCCTGGAAAAACATTATCGGGACATGCTCGATCTGGAATTCACGATCCAAGAGGGAAAATTATATATGCTGCAAACCCGGATTGGAAAACGGACGGGTATTGCTGCGGTTCGGATTGCCGTAGATATGGTTCGGCAGGGGCTCATCGACCGGAGAGAAGCCGTGAAGCGGGTTGCCCCGGAACAACTTTCCCAATATCTGTACCCCATTTTCGAAAGCAGTGATGAGGCGAAATTTCAGTCAGTCGGTAAAGGGCTCCCAGCGGGTCCGGGAGCTGCGGCCGGCCGTATTGCTCTCACCCCGGATCAAGCTGTGGCCATGAAAGCCAAGGGGGAACGGACCATCCTGGTTCGTCATGAAACAAGTCCTGATGATATTCATGGGATGCATGCAGCGGAAGGATTTCTGACGGCCAAGGGCGGGATGACCTCGCATGCGGCGGTGGTGGCCCGTCAAATGGGAAAAGTCTGTATAGCCGGCTGTGATGCCGTGGAAGTTTTATCGAACGGAAAGGTGCAATTTGGATCCATGATTCTGTCTGAAGGAGATTTTCTCTCCTTGAACGGGTTTACCGGACAGGTTTATGCGGGAGACATTCCCGTGGTGGATTCTGAAGTGATCCAAGTCATTCAGGGAAGAATGGATCAGAAAGATTCTGAAAAGTATCAGTATTTCTCGACGATTTTGAAATGGGCCGATGCGTTCAGAGTGCTGAAGATTCGATCCAATGCGGACATTCCCGAACAAGCGCACATCGCACGAGGGTTTGGGGCCGAAGGGATCGGGCTCTGCCGGACCGAACATATGTTTTTTGCCGAAGACCGCGTACCCATCATGCAGCAAATGATCCTGGCATCCTCCAGAGAAGAGCGGGAGTTGTATTTAGAGCAGCTGTTACCACTTCAACGCCAGGACTTTATTGGACTCTATCGGGAAATGAAGGGATTTCCGGTCACGATTCGGTTACTCGATCCACCCCTCCATGAATTTTTGCCCAAACGCGAACATCTCCTGGTTGAAATCGCAAAGTTGGAAGTGACCAATGGAGATCCTCAAGTCATTCAGGAGAAACAACGAATACTGGATCGAGTCGAAGAGTTGCATGAGTATAATCCCATGCTGGGTCTTCGTGGATGCCGGCTTGGGATAACCATGCCGGAAATTACACGCATGCAGGTTCAAGCAATTTTTGAAGCAGCCTGTGAAGTCGCGCGCGAGGGGAAGAAGATCGTGCCGGAGATTATGATCCCGTTGGTGGGGATGCCGTCAGAGATGAAAGCTCAAAAGGAACTGATTCAAGAAGTGGCGGAAAAGACCATGGCCGAATATGGCATGAAGCTGACTTACTTGATCGGCACCATGATTGAGCTGCCTCGCGCGGTGGTGACGGCTGGGCGAATCGCCGAACATGCTGAATTCTTTTCCTTTGGAACCAATGATCTGACGCAAACGACGTTCGGGTTTTCCCGTGATGACGCAGGACCCTATATCGGGTTTTACCTGGATCGCCAGGATCGGTGTCCGGTCTGCCAACGAACCAACGTGGATTGGAAAAAAATGGTGTGCCGGATGTGTAAGGCCACGATCGAAAAAAAAGCCGAAAATATTTTGGACGCCGATCCCTTTGCCGTGTTGGATCAAGAAGGGGTTGGAGCTCTCATGAAATGGGCGATTCAGGAGGGGCGGAAGACTCGGCCGTTAATTAAACTTGGAATCTGCGGAGAGCATGGGGGTGAACCAAGTTCCGTGGCCTTTTGTCATGAATTAGGCCTGAATTACGTGAGCTGTTCGCCTTATCGTGTCGCCATCGCACGGCTCGCTGCGGCTCAAGCCGCCGTGGCGGTGCTCGAACGTGAGGAGACTCAACGACAGCCTCGCTCAAGGTCGAGTAACAGCGGTAAACCCCGAACGGTGGCGGCCAAATCCGGTCTCACCAAAACGGCTAAAAAGGCACCCTCCACAAAAACAACCGGAAAAAAAGTCACGAGCAGGAAAGTCGTGGCCGGGAAGAAACCAGCCGCAAAGAAGCCGGCAGCGAAGAGCGCAGTGAAGAAGAAAGCCGTGACGAAGGCAAGGAGTAAAAAGAGTCCATCCAAGAAAATGGCTTCTTCGTCTCCTCCCCGTAAAAAACGCACTACGGCTGCTAAACGGCGGTGACGTCCGTCCCATCAGATGACACCTACATGAAGCGAGCCCTTTCCCTCGCCGCCAAGGGGAAAGGGCGTACAAGTCCCAATCCCATGGTAGGGGCGGTGATTGTCAAAAATGGGCAGATCGTGGGAGAAGCCTATCACCGTAAGTCCGGCGAACCTCATGCAGAAATTTTAGCGCTCCATCAAGCGGGCCCTCGAGCGCGAGGGGCTGTTCTCTATGTGACGTTAGAACCCTGTTGTCACACCAACAAGCGCACGCCCCCCTGTGTCCCACTCCTCATTCATTCCGGTTTAGCCCGAATATGCGTGGCGATGGTCGATCCCAATCCACAGGTCAATGGGCGCGGGCTTCAACAACTCCAGCAAGCCCATGTTCCGGTATCGGTTGGGGTGTTAGAGCAGGCTGCACGGCATTTGAATAAGGTCTATGCCTATTGGATCACGACGGGACGCCCGTTGGTGACTCTCAAAGGGGCAATGACATTGGATGGAAAAATCGCGACGGCCACCGGTGAGTCACGGTGGATCACAGGGGAACCTGCACGTCAGGATGTCCATCGTTTGCGTAACCAGATGGATGCCATTCTGGTTGGCGTCGGAACGGTCATTGCCGACGATCCTGAATTGTCGGCCAGAGGAACAACGATGACAAACAGACGTGTGGGCCGGCAACCGGTAAGAGTCGTCCTTGATAGCCGATTGCGCATTCCTTTCAATGCCAAGGTTTTGCAATGGGTGGGTGAGCAGCCCACCATTTTGTGCACGACCACACAGGCTCCACACCAAAAAATCGCACTCTTGAGAAAACGGGGCATTCAGGTGTGGGTGTTGCCCGGGCAAGGCGGACGAGTTTCCTTGAAGGCCTGTCTATCCCGTTTAGGAAAAGAGGGTCTCACCTCGGTGCTCATCGAGGGAGGAAGTAGGGTGAATGCTGCTGCGTTTCAACAGGGACTGGTGAATCAGGTAAGATTGTATATGACTCCCATGCTGCTTGGGGGGCACGATGCCATCGGCCTCATCGGCGGGCAGTCGCCGAAAAAGCTTGATCGGGCCTGGCCACTAGCTGATTGCCAACTGAAAAAGATCGGGAAGGATTGGCTCATCACGGGAAAAATTGAGTCACGACAGTGAGGCTCTGCTGAGTCATCGACAACAGGCAGGTTGACGGTGTCTGGTATCCATTAACATATTACTACTCCAATTGTGTACTGCACATATAAACCGGGGAGATCGCGCTCATGACCACTCTCAATCAACTCGACGGGCAGGATTTAGCATTAGCAGTAGATCTCTTAGAAAACCCCAGCTTTGCCGCCAAAGTCACGAATCTCATCGGAGGGCCGGTTGAAAGGGCCATCACCATGCTGCCCGATGGATTTTCCAACAAGCTCCTGACGACCACGCAAAAGGCTCTGAATAAAGCGTTAGATCTGGCCGTTTCCAGTATAGACGAACGGTATCGAGGTGAACCTGCCAATGGGGCTCACCGGGTATTGACGACCGTCAGTGGTGCAATCGGGGGAGCGATGGGGCTCATGGCTTTGAGCGTCGAATTGCCGATCTCTACGACGCTGATGTTGCGGTCTATCGCTGATATCGCGAGAAGTGAGGGAGAACCGATTATGGAGGCTGGGAGCAAGCTGGCCTGCTTGGAGGTCTTTGCCATGGGGGGCACCAGTCAAGCGGATGACGGGGCGGAAACGGGGTACTTTGCGGTGAGGGCCGCGTTGGCGGGTGCAATGACCGAAGCGGGCAAGTATTTGCTCGAACGTGGTTTGACGAGTTCAGGCGCCCCGGCTTTGGTCCGGTTTCTGTCTGAAATTGCCTCACGGTACAGTATTCAAGTATCAGAAAAAGCTGCCGCTCAGGCGATCCCGTTGTTAGGGGCCGCAGGGGGAGCCACCATCAATTTGCTGTTTATGGATCATTTTCAAAATATGGCACGTGGCCATTTTATCGTGCGGCGGTTGGAGCGTACTCATGGTAAAGAGGCCGTGCAAGAGGCCTATCGAAAATTTGCCGCCAGGAATTAAATTCGTCGTGTTCTGGTGTGTCATCCCCGCCGGGCGCTCGCAGGTGTCCATCTGAATGCATTCAGGGAGAAAGCTTTGGGGAAATTTTTGAGGGGGCAATCCGTGAAAACAACGAGGTCATTTGGTTTGTTCCTGCCGGGGGATCTTTCTACTTACTCCTTGCATTCAAGAATCACAAAATAAATTCGGGCGAGTTGGCCAGTGCTGGACCGGCACCAACGGACGTGAGAAGTCTATGGCGAAGAAAAGCCGGTCAAGCGTTTAAAAAAATTGATAAACTGGCAACGGCCATGGAAACGCAGAATGATCTCCTCGCGCGTACTGATTTGGCTCTAGTGTCCTGGATCCCACGCTGAACAGCAGACAAGATCCCGGCGAAAAAAACTATCTGAGTTCAGCGATTACTCCACTTCCTCTATCTTCTACGAAAATCCCGCATAATATTGATTCTATTCTCGTTTGAAGCTTTCAGGAATTTTTATCGTTCGCATGTGGCACTGAGGCCATAGGAATGTGCGGTAAAATATGAGAAGATTAAGTACTGAACCCTCAGTGATTCGAAAGGCTTCATTGGCAAAATTGTTAGGATAACATCGTATGAAAATTTTTATTATTCTGCTTTCATGCTTAATGGTGGCCCTGGTGGCTCTTCCCATTTTGGCTCATACTTTTCCCGAAATTGAAAAGAGCGAGGCCTTAGAGCTTTCGGGCAGGAGTCTGTCCTCATTGGTGCAAGAATATGTAGAGGAAGACTCTCCGGAAAAAGCCAACGAGCTGTTAGCTGACATTCAACATATGCCTGAGGCCAATGTTGAATCCATTTCAAAAATTCTTCAGCAGCCGACCCCGCATGAGGCTCAACCGGTCGGGGCCCAACCCCGTCGGTCTATTCGGGTGAGAGGAGTGGATGCTGAGTACGCCTTGTATGTTCCTCCCTCCTATTCACCTGAACAGCCGATGGCACTCATACTGTGTTTGCATGGGGCAGGGTTCACGGGTGAAGCCTACCTGGATCGCTGGATTCCACGTCTGGGTGAAAAATATATTTTGGCCTGTCCTTCGGTGACCATGGGGTCATGGTGGACCAGATACGGCGAAGATCTGGCGTTAAAGGTCTTAAATGAAGTTCAGAAGGACTACCATATCGATCCGGATCGGATTTTTCTCACCGGCATGTCTAATGGCGGTATTGGAACCTGGATTATCGGGATGCATCATGCGGATCGTCTTGCGGGTATCGCGCCGATGGCCAGTGGTATTGATGATGTCCTGTTTCCCTTCGTTGAAAATTTAGCTCACACGCCCGTCTATGTTATTCACGGCGCAGCGGATCAGATTATGCCTGTGCAGTTGAGTCGCGATTTGGTGAAAGAGATGGAGCGCCGCGGCATTCCCTATCAGTACCAGGAACATAACTGGACGCATCCCCATGCGGGAGGGCATTTCTTTCCCAAGCAAGCCTTGCCCGAATTGATGACGTGGTTCGATGCTCAACAACGAGAGCCATTGCCACGGACCGTCTCGTTGGTTCGTGATGCAACCCACCTTATACCTTTCTCGTGGGTGCGGATTGATATGACGGATCAGATTGCCGCCTTTACCGAAAACCTGATTGACAGCCGAGATGAGTTTATTACGGGAGGGGTGTATGCCAAATTACACGCTCAGGTTACATCGCCCAACAAGATCGTGGTAAGCACCAATCGTATTCGCCGCTATACCCTGTTTTTGAATCAAGATTTGGTAGATTTTTCAAAACCAATCATCGTGGAAACGAATGGGGGGAAATCTTTTGAAGAAATCGTCGAGCCTCGCATCGAAACGCTTCTACAGGAAGTACGACACCGCTCTGACACCCACACCCTCTTTCCTGTCAAACTCACCATAGATGTGCCTTCTCCTGATATCCTGAATGAGAAGTAGTGGCCTTACAGGATCAGCCTGGTTGGTCGATTTTTCCTGCTGTCAACTAGAATGATGACCCGATTTGCTTGAGGAGTGGAGCAGGCCCTGTTTTATGATAGCTCCCAACCACATGCCTAACAGGAGAAGGATACCCAGGTAACTACCCGTATCACGGAACCAACTGGAATGTTCGTGAAATGCAAGAACATCCAGTTGGGTGGGCGTGATAAAACGTCCACGAATCGAAACGATAGCTGAGTGATCCAGTAGTTCTTGAGTGCTTCTGATTTCTTCACCATTGAATAGGCCAATCATATCGCCTCCCGGAGTTTTCACATAGGATGGTCGATCCAATTCCAGAGGACGCCCCGGACGAGCCTCCATTTCTTCAAGTGTTCGGACGAAATGGTTATTAGCCTTTCGAGGTCCTTCTAAAAGGACGAAAGGCAGGGCGAAATACAGGATGAGTAACGACGTCGATACCGTCACTTTGTAAGGTGACAAGGGCGAGATTGGGAGAGGCTGTGATATCCCCTTTCGCCATTGCCATCCTATATAGAGTAAGCCTCCTCCGGTCATAATATAGGTTGGAAGACTTTCCGGCCAGAATAACCCCACATTCCATAAGTCCCATGACAGAGGGGCAAAGAAATGAACGCCATTGGCCCATTTTGTTTGAAGGCCATCAAGCACGAGATGAAGCAGGACGTTTAGGCCGAGAATCATGAATACGGCTTTAGGCGTTTTTGAAAGGAAGGCCAAGGCTCCGCATAACACCAACGTGACGAATAAGGATGCTTGAGCGATACAGTAGAGTCGAATGGTATAAGGGTCGCCTCCCGGCATGATTCCCAGCACAACTCTTTGAAAGATCCATGGGATGTCCGGAAGCAAGCAACCCAGGCACACTAGTTTAGGGTCGATTCCCGGTTTAACGGCCTGATTCAGAAAGCCTTGCACGCCGATGTGGGCTAGGGTGTTGGGCACGTCTTCCTCTCAACAAAAATTAGGTGTTGTATCGGCAAAATGTGGGACCACCATAATCGTCACCGCTGTTCATTCTCCATAAGAGAATTTTTTAGGATTAAACAGAATTTATAGCTCCGGACTTATAGCTTTACAATGTATATTGGGAAGCCATTTTGGGGTTTGCCAGGAAAAAGCGCCGGCCAATGCCTGCGTCGCATTTGTCCACCCAAATTTCGTGTCAACGTGATTTTCCGTGTTGCCGGGTTTCGCCCCGAATGGCGGGGTTTTGCCTGATGCGTCTCGAATTTAGCGCGACCATTGTTGTGGAGGCAAAAGGGCCTAAAACCATTGACGTCCCGGCCGGCCTCATTAGGAGAGGAGGGAGGCCACCCTTGGGAGGGTGGACCAACTCGCTCCGCTCAAACAAGGCCCGCCAGCCTATGAGAGCGTCCCTCTCCTGAGCCAGCTGGCAGGCGTCGGTCCAGGGAAGCCGAACTTTTCAGGAACTTACATGGAAGAGACATGAACCATATATTTTGTATAGTTCGTTTCTAAGGCCAGAAAGTTTTTAGGCGCAGGCCTATCCTTTGCTCTGCCTAACCTCCCGACTAAATTCATGTGGAGGTGGTTGCATCGGTCAATTTGCAAAATAGGTTGATGAGTTTCATGTCGTCCAGGGAGCCGGGAGGAGTGCCGGCGATTCGGGGATCACCAACCACGATGACCAGGCATTGTGCCCGGGAGATGGCGACATTCACCCGGTTGCGGTCAAGGATAAAGGCCAGACCGCGTGAACCGTATTCACCATAACTGGAGCAGAGTGAGAGGATGCAGACAGGGGCTTCCTGTCCTTGAAATTTGTCAACGCTTCCGACGCGTGCGCCGTCGGGCAGGGCGACCTGAAGCGCGCGGACTTGTGCGTTGTAGGGGGCGATGAAAAGAAAGTCCTTCAATGCCAGTGGTCTGGTGACGCCGTCCTTGTTGGTGTAGAGACGTCCTTGGAGTGCGTGGTAAATCTCCGTGACCCGTTCAATCTCTTCGTCACTCTGTTGGATATTGCCATCGTGCTCCACGCCGCTGAAGAGGATCCCGCTTTCGCAATCGATGAGGCTGTTGGCGCCAGGCGGGACCACGATCGTCTGCCGGGCGCAGTCGGAATGTGACTGAAGGCGACCCTCATACATGCTCTCCGAAATGAATCGGCAGACGAATGGGTGCATACGCCGGGATTCGCCGAGGAAAAGCCCGTAGTCCGGGGGTATCACGGCATGCATGATAGGAGAATCGGGTTGGCTGGCTTCCAGATCTTTCAGCGCGTATTGGAGGGCCGAAAGACCCGCATCGCCGGGATGGGAGCCTTGCACCGGCTGTTCAAGTTGCATCTGATCACCCAGGAGAACAAGGTTCTTCGCGCATCGAGCCATCGCGATGGCGTTGGCGAGGGCAACCTGTCCGGCTTCATCGATAAACAAGAAATCGAGTGCATCTTCCCACTCAGGTCTGGTAAAGAGCCAAGCCGTTCCACCGACAAGGCCACCAGTATAGGCCTGGTGCGCGGTGTTGGTGTCCTTGATGTATTGCAAGCGGGGGTTACGGGTAAAGAATGAATCTTCGGCGTCACCTCCGACTTTTATGCCCTGGAGCTGAGAACCACGCTCTTGAGCGGCGTCGCCACAGGCGGTGAGAAGATTCATCACGGCCTTGTGGCTGTTGGATGCGACACCGATTTTTTTGCCGGAAGCGAGAAGCGACGTGATGACGTGTGAAGCGGTGAACGTCTTGCCGGTTCCGGGAGGCCCTTGTATGACCAGGCATCCACCGCCCATCGATCCCGCCACCCGTTTGGCGGCTTCGGTTGGAGACTCACCGTTCTGTTGCAGCGGTGTGACGGGCGGTATTCGGTTCAACAAGGCGGCCACGGGGGCATTGAGGTTGTGTGAGAGGTGTCTGGTCACCACTTCCGTCAGCGCAAGCTGAATGGCCGTTGCCGAGACATGCTCGTCCGGAAGCAGTGAACCCTGCGAGGGGAACGCGCCTAAAAATTTTTCGTTCAGAGCTTTCTTGCCGATCTTAAGGCTCAGACTGCCCGTGGATATATCCAGCTCCAAAAGTGTGAATTTCGCATTCAGGTTATAGGTGAACATCACTTTGGACTTATCACCGGCGGTCAATTTGCATTCCTGAGAGGGGTCGAAACGGTATTCTTGTACCAGTGAAAGTTTTTCGGGTATGGGAGGTCCCACGGCGCAGATCCCCTGGAGGCAGGCCGGGTCATCCCGGAGTTCTTCGGGTGTCGCGGTGGCACGGTCAAACATTCTCCACCACATGGGCTTTTCTTCACGGCGATGAAAGTCGACCACATCGGCAAGAATCAGGGAAATGGCATCTCCTTGCGTGCGAAGCCGTGCAGCGGTCTCCAATCGCGTCACGACCTCCGGTGGCAATTCTTGGGGCGCCGACGGAGCGTTTTCCGAATCCAGGGGGACCGCAGTGATCTGATGTTCGACCACCACTTTCCGTAACCATTGCAGCAACTCTGCCGTGGATGTGCAATCGTCCTCGTTGTAGTCGCGGATATCTTTCAGGATGGGGCTGTGTTTCCAATCAGCCGGCTGTTGACTTTCGATCCACCTGGCGTATTGCACAATTGAGTCAGCCGCAGTGGCAACCTCGGTGGCGCGTTTGGGTCGGTAGAGGCGCTCGACCGTCTTGAGGGAATAGCTATTCTCCCCGAGGCGCAGGCCGTGACGGACAATCTGAAAAAGATCAACGAATACCTTGTTCCGGAGCAGCGCATCCACCTCGTCTTGACGGGTATCATGACGGGTACTCAATCGCCGCACCGCGCTGACCTCATAGGGCGCGTAGTGGTAGATGTGCATGCCGGGGTTACGCTGCCATCGATTGAAGACCCAGTCCACAAATCCCTCGAAGGCGACCTGTTCGTCCTCCCGGTTGTGTGCCCACCAGTCCATGAACTCAAATGAATCCGGCTGCTCGTTTCGCGTGCAGACGCCAAACAGATATTCCAGTCCGCCGGTAACAAGCGGGTACCCCTCCATATCGAAGAAGACATCCGCCGGATGATCGGGCGGAAGAGCGGCCAAGCCCACGGGTTCGCCATTCGCACCAATGGGAGATAGGACCTCATAGCGCGGCGGGGCATCAGGATTCACGATCCGGTCTGCCCTGGTCTGGCACTGCAGGCGCGCCTGTGCGACGAGCTTTTCCAGTGAGTCGGCAGCCAGTTTGCGAATGGACCTGCCTGACGCCTCGGAGAGATCGGCTACTGTGGCGATCCCACCCTTCTTCAGCTTTTTAATCTGGCCCACAGTGATTCCCGCCACTTGCACAAGATGGTCCGTATCCTGAAAGAAATTTTCTGCATGGGAAGTCCATCGGCCGTGATCGGCTCGCGGTAGAGGCTCCGGGCGATCCGTGATTTTCCCGGTGAAGCCTTTCTGCATAGTCAGGAAATTCGCCGTGATGCGACGGTAGTAGTGAATGAAGTCCTCGATGCGAAACTCAACCTTGTCCTTGGTGCCGAGGATGAGTCCGAACTTTTCGGGCATCGTGGCCCCGGTGACAGCGGCGAGTAGCTCCGAATAGCAACAAAGTTGAATCGCATAATAGGGCTTGGGCGAGCGGGCCAGTTTCGTGTCCCACACCTGATACCGTTCGGTTTCATCGAGTAGAAGGAAATCAGCGAACCCCGCGAACGGCTCATGTTCCAAAAAGGCCTGATAAATAACGGGGACGTTTGCGTTGATTGCGGAGATGGTCGTTGTCCGGGCAACGCTAGGATCGGTCCTTGGAATCTCAATCAGGTTGGCACCGGAAGCTTCGAATTCATCGAGCACCGCGCGTTCGTGTTGTGCGCCTGTCTGTGCTATGAGTTGTCCGTCCTCGGTTTCCTCATCAGGGGTGACCGCGCCGGGATTCTCCAAGGCGTATCGGTCCATCCAGGATGCGAACGGTGAGGCCAGATAGCAGATGAGATCGCTCGGCGAAAACACCAATTGGCCTGATAGGTCTTTCTTCATATCCGTAGATCAGATTCAGTCTGAGAGTTACGGTAATTTTTTAAGAAAACTCCAATGCTAACTGGATTCGCCGCTAAGGTTTGTGAATCAGGGTTTGGTAGATTTCAGCAAACCCATCGATATAGAAACGAATGGAAGGGGAATTTTTTAGAACTAGTAAAATTTCCAATCGAACGCTCATCCAGGAAATTTGACAACCTGGTGCAGACTTTCAAGTGTTTCGTTACCTAAGTTCCTCGTCCCGTTATTTCATTGAAAAATGGACAAGGTGCGCGCTTCTTTTTCAAGGGCGGGAAGAATTTTCTCTACTCCTTGTGCCATTGCCTTTAGTACACGGATTAGTGGATTACCCATTAAAATTTCAATCTTTCCAAAGGTGACAAAAGTTTGAATTTCCCTATTGTAGGTGTATTAGGTTCCGCGTTGAACTTCTGCAAGAATCATTTCGTTAAGTTGAGGGTCCCATTGCGGAGGGAAGTATTGGGTGACCATTCCCGCGAAGCGAGATTGATGGTTGGTACCTCCACCTGTTGCGATAGGTATGGGGACCACGATCTCGTGCTTCTGGCGGTTGCATAGTTTGTTTAGTGACCATAGGAGATCGTTGCCGTTTTTGTATGGCTTTATAGCTGCTAGGAGGTCGAATACCGATTGGGGAGGATCGCGCGATGAAGTTTTGCGACGACTTTCTACTTTTGCTGGGGTATCACCAAACGGGAAGTGGGATTTCTTGCCGTTCGTGCCATTGGCGATGCCAATAGCATAACAGGCCTGATCAAGGGAGGATCTGAGAATGTTCAGTGTGTCAAATGTGATACCCGCTAGCGGTTCCGGCAAGGGCTTTTTCAGTCTAATCTTATGTAAGTCGTACTCGCTTCCAGGGACCTGTTCCACAATTAGCTTAAAGGGCTTTGGTTTGTGAAAGGCATCAAGCTCGCATTCCAAAGATCCCATGTGACGTCGTGCATGTGCGAGGCTATATCTGGAGTTAGAGACGGGATCGGACATGTTGATCGACAAAATTTAGAAGACTTTATATTATGAGATTTAATGTGCCGTGTGTCACGGAATCTAAATACAACTCCTTATGATGTCAACCATTTTCCTTATTCCAGAGTTTTATTAAAAGAAGGAGAAAATCTTTTTACGACTCTGCAACTGAAACTGGAATTGAACTCAGTTTGAGCTTGATGGAAAGGCATTATTGGCTTACGCTTGATGGAATGGAAAGCATTCAATCTTCCCCTTATCTCCTACTCTCAAAATTTTATCGGCCTATACGGGGTTGAATACTTTTGAGGCGATTCTTCAAGTCCCCCGGGCCAGGCGGTTGCGTTGGCTGAAAATTCTCTTTAACGATCAACTCGACCTCAAGCCCTGGCAGAATCACCCTGAGGGTCAGGACGCCTTTCATAAGGCTTGCCAATGGTTCACCACGTACAGAAGTTTGATTCAATCCGTGTTGCCTCGGGTGTCGCTCCCTCTCTATAACGGAAAAATTGATCAACGAGGCTATTGGACGTTTGCGGAGGCTCTTCAATTTTTCCCCCTAGGTCCTTCTCCACCTAAAAGTATTTCTGAATAATTTCCAACAAGTTTGAGCCCATGATTTTATTACCTGAGGATGATTTACCTGTTAGAGTTTTGCCGGGTTTCGGCCCGGCAGCCGAGCTACTTTTGGGCGGGCAAAAGTAGCCAAAACCCGTGACGCCCTCCCTGGGCAGATCGGAGAGTGCTGACGCGAACTTGGGGATGGCAGCCCAACTCGCTGCGCTCAGACACGGGCTGCCGGTGAATGAGAGCGTCCGCCTAAGGCCAGGGAGCAGGCGTCGTGCCGAAAAAAGGGGTGAGGCGTAAAAATTTTGAATATTTTGATAGAAGATTTCTACGAGGAGGGGGAGGATTGGCTGCAATGTTGCTCGCGAAGAGCCAGGGCTTCGGGCATCCATTCTTGAAATTGTTTGATGCGGGTCCCATGGCTGGGATGGGTGGACATGAATTCGGTCGGCTGTTTGCCTTTGCTGACTTCTCCCATGCGCTCCCAGAGTCGTGGAGCTTCCGTGGGATCGAAACAGGCCCGAGCGACAAATAGCAGACCCATGTAATCGGCCTCCGACTCATGGTCGCGGGAAAAGGGGAGGAGCACGCCATATTGTGCGCCGACTCCTAATGCGCCCATGACCATTCTCTGTGTGTCGTAATCCATATCGCCGACGGCCACCGTGGCGGCGATGGTGCCCATCTGGACTAATTTTTGATGGGCCATGCGCTCGGCACCATGCCGCGCGATGGCATGGGCGATTTCATGGCCCATGACAACGGCTAATCCGTTTTGGTTTTCCGCAACTGGAATGAGTCCGGTATACACGGCTGTTTTTCCGCCTGGTAAGGCAAAGGCATTGGCCTGTTGAGAGTCAATCACATTAAATTCCCATTCGAATCCGGGATCGACATCGGCTGCCGCGGTTGCCAGACGGCGGCCGATGGTCCGGACCAGATCTACGACCTGTCCTTCCGGAATGACTTGGGACTGGCTGAGGATTTCTTGGTAGGACTGGAGTCCCAAGGCCATTTCCTGCTCATGGGTCATGTCCACCAATTGGGAACGGCCGGTCAACGGCACGGTTTCCTGGTTCGAGACGAAAAAATACAGTCCGTATATCGCGAATAAGACGAGCGGGATGACCCGCATTTTCCAACTCATCCGGCCGCGAGTTCGTCCGCCTATTCCCCTACTTCTCCCAAATATTCCGGGTCGCATTTATATTCTCTCCGCACCCACCGCCAAGAGTATTAATAAGAAATTATTGCAGTATACTTTATGGAAAGGGAAGCTTCCTAATCTCCGATTCATGATAAACCAGGCCAGGCTTTACCGGTCTCTCATGATATTGGAGCCTATCGGATTGAGGATGGTTGGCTAGGGGTCAGATGTCTGTCTTGCGATGTGTCTTAAGGAAATCTTTGAGGAGTTGCCCGGCGAGAAAACCGGATTTCTAGGTGGGTTAAAACGTGAACTAGAGGGACAACCATTTCACCCCACGGTACAGATGCTTTCCAAGGTGGGATATGAGTTGTAGGGACACTGCTCCAATTATGAAACTTTGTTCATGTACATGAACAAAGTTTGGCCTCATGATCGGAGCACGTGCGAATCTCAGGAAGAAATTTCCCGTATCGCATAACTGAGATGCCGATGATGTTCGATCGTTAAATAAATCATTTCCCAATTGTATTTGATGCAAAATTCATTCACCGCCTCAACAACTCCGTATCTGCGATTGGACATCCAGGCCCCTGTCACATAATCGTGACCCGCAATGATGCCACCTTTTTTAACTTTTTTTCGACAAATCTCTAATTCTTTTGCTGTGGTTTCGTAGCTGTGATCCGTATCAATATACACCCAATCAAAAATTCCATCATCCTTCTTTTCCAGTTCTGAAATTGAGATTCCCTGACAAATAAGCACTTGTCCTGATTGAATCTCTTTATGAAACCGTTCTTCGATGACTTTCTTGACTTGGTAGGGTGCACTACCCCAGGCATCAATTAAATGCAACTGTTTTGGTTGGACGATGGAAAGAATTTTTTCAGAATAATCTCCGCGCGAAACGCCAATTTCCGCTGCGATCGAATGCTTAGGCAACACATCAAGGAGGGCAGCCTTATTGGTTAAAATCTTTAAGTTTTTTATATGTTCCTTCGTTAAATCTATTTTGGGCAGCTTTTCCTCTAGTTTTTTGGCGCTTTCCTGCTCATGCTGCCTCACGATCTGTATGACAAGCCGGTAGGCTTTTTTTCTAATTGTTAGGGGTAAAATCTTAGATAGTTCCAGCAACATTTCTTCAGTGCCTTTCCTTGGGATCTTTGTGGGGAGTCCTCAGTCGTATGTTTTGTTAATGAGGACGGAACGAAAATACAATGATCGTTAAAAATTGTATGAACAGATTGGATTTCTTGTTCACTTGCTCATTCCCATAGCTTGCTACGGGGTTATCACGTGAGGATGTGAGATGGACCTTACACTGAACATCTCGTCACCTTCCTGTGGCTACGGGGATTTTATCGTATTTGTAAATGCATGGGGGAAAGGAAATGGTAAAAACGATTCTATGATAATTAGATCCTCATGGCAAATGCAATCTTTCGGGTTTTAATCGGCTAACGTTGTGGCTCACTGTCACTTTGGAAAGGGAGAAAATGGTATGAATACTGAGACATCCCAGGTTGTGGGTTCACGGCGAAAGTTTAGTGGGAAACAGGTTTTTGTTTTTATCGGGCTTGCGGTGTTGGCCACAACGTTGGCGGTCGTGTGGTGGATGAACCAGTACGTGTATGCCACGATGTTTCAGCCGACCCGATTGGATGAGTTGGAACAGCAGGTCCTGAATGCCAAAATTACTCACATGCTTCAGACCGCCGATGCCTCTTCTTCATCTGGATCCAAACCTTCCTCTTCCACAACAGACCTTCCTCTTGAGCCAGTGCCGTATGCTGAAATAGATGGAAATCGAGAGATTCAGTTAACCGAGCGGGAGGTGAATGCCTTGATTGCCACCGATTCGTATATGGCCAGACATGTGGCTGTTGATATGGCGGACAACCTCGTCAGTGTCCAACTGGTGGTCCCGATTAATCACGAGATGCCCATTGTGGGTGGAAAAATGTTGAAACTCAATTTTGGACTGGAGCTCAGTTATACGAATGGGAAGCCGGTGGTGGCGATGCGGGGTATTAGTCTCGGTGGCATTCCACTTCCGAGTGCCTGGTGGGGAGATATTAAAAATACCAATTTGGTGGAAGAATTTGGTGGCTCAGGCGGATTTTGGGATCAATTTTCCAAGGGGGTGAAGGATATGAAAATTCAGGATGGTCAATTGTATGTGATGTTGAAAGAGTAACCATCCTTATCGCCAGTGGAAGCCTGTACATTCGCTTGAAACTTGCTTGATTTTCAAACATCTCAGAAACGTAGCCTCTCTCCCTTCGACTTTCGTGTCGCTCCAAACGAAAGGATTTTTCCACCCGGTGCTGTTGATCTCTAGCGGTTTGGATTGAGGTGCTCCCTATCGGTTTGAAATTCCCGTTCTCCGGTTGCTGCATTTTTGTGGTTCCGTCTCCCTTGTGGTCTTGTATGCCACCTTCAATCTTTCGGATAGTATTCCTTTCATCCTGTCCCATGCCCAGGGCAGTTGGTAGATTCCGAGCTTTCATGTTTCTGGCGATACAGTTGGCGAACCTCCAAGTCCTGGTAGGAGAGGAACCTTTGGTCGCTGAATGAGAGAAGGGGATTTATTGGTCTGCGGGAGTTCCCGGAATCACCAGGCACGTCATAGGCGGGATGGCGGCCCAATACAAGGCTTGCGCTTCGGCAGGATCAAGTGAGAGCACCAGGTATTGATGTGACCCTCCCCAGGTCGCCATTCTGGCTGTAACCCGTCGCCCCCAGCCGGCTATTTGATGCTCCAGGTTTGCCCAAAAGGAGGGGAGGTGAGGGGGTTGGACTAGAATGGTCAGGGATTCTTGAAAGGTGAGCTCATAGCGAGTGGGCATGTTGCTGACGGTTAACGGAGTGATGGGATCTTCCGGCGGAGATTTCTGAGATACATCTGATGGAGGAGAAATGGGCAGGGGGGAGACCGATGGGTCTTTCGTCTGGAGGTGCAGGACGGTTGAGTGGGTGAGAGGGGCTCCGATCCACGCGGCGCCGGCCAGAGGAAATGTCCGCAGGGGGATGCCACGGGCTTTGAGCAAGACGATGTTCTTGTCGGTATCGACGATGAAATAGAGAGATTTGGTTTTTGCCATTTGCCGCTCTTGTTCAACGCGAGGAGAAGAGGGTTTTTGTTGAGCCCCGCTTTGGGAAGAACAGGCTTCTCCCAGGATAAGCATGAGGAGAAGCATCCACACCAAATAGGAGCTGGTCGTTTGGAGTGGCCAGTGGATGAGAAAAGACTTGAGGGGATTCAATAGATGATCAGGGTGGTGCCAAGGGGCACGTGGTGAAAGACATATTCAAGGGGTTCATCTCCAAGTCTGATACAGCCATGGGTGACGTTGGTGCCCAGCATTCGCGTATACAGCGTGCCATGGATGAAATAGCCATTGCCGAAACCAAGGGCATAGTCTCCCAGCACGCCCGTTTCAATCCGGTCTTGGGGTTTGGTCGGAATGGGCTGCCCTTCTTCAATGAAGGCCCAATCGGGTTTGTTCCAGGCGGGATTTTTAATTTTACTGGAAATCGTAAACACTCCACGCGGAGTATCGAACACCCATCCGTTGCCGGGATTGCGAGGATCTTGCAACCGTGCCCCGCTGCCGGTTGATGCCACGGCACTGTAGAGGATTCGATTGCCCTTTCGAAGGGATACCCGATTTTGAGCCGTATCGACCACGAGGTAGAGGCCCTTGGGTGCCGTGGCAAGGAGACCGGGAGCGGAAGGATAAAACGGGATGTGTTCTTCCTGGGGTTGGATCGTCACAGGAACCACGGTTGGGGTGCGTTTGGGAGGGTGAGGAGGAGAAGCTCCAAGTGCCGTTGTCAGGACGATGAGCAGGCTCAGCAAAAGCGTCTGGCGTGAGTGGGGGGGCATGAAGGGTGTCATTTTATTCTGGGCGGGTGAAAGAGGCGGCAAGCGTGCGGGGTTTGTGCCACCGTTCATTCCGTTCCTGAATATGGACTTCCAGCTGGTGTAAGGAGGTCACGACGTCATTGACCTGGTTCAGTGCCCCTACGATGGTGACAGGCGTTCCGACGTTTACCCGCTCGAATACGTCATCCATCGCGGAATTTTTCAAAGCAATGCACCCGCTGGTGGTTTCTTCGTTATTGGGATCTTCACCATGAATTTCAATTAGGCCGCCGATTGACCGGTTCTGGGGCACCAGGCCCTTGGCTTTGGCCTCGTGGAATCGTTGTTGGTGGGCTATTGTGGGATAGTCCAAGAGTAACGCTTTATAATAAATAGTCCCCGATCCCTCTTTTTTGTGCATCACGCGAAATTGTCCTTCCGGTGTGGCGCCATCCCCCTCGTAGAGCTTGTCGGCCAATCCTGAAAATCCCACCCGTGCCGGATAATCCGCAACGACCCGGCCGTGTTGGTAGACGAGGAGGCGACGGGGGGCCTTGAGGACAATGACGGCTGTGCCGGCGGATCGATGTATGGTCTGCGTGACCCATTCCTCCCAGCGGGCAATTTGGGCCTCGTTTGTATAGCGGTTCATTTGTGTGACGACATGGGCTTCCACGCGGCGAAGATGTTCAATTGCCTGCTCTCCGGCCGACCTGGCCTGCATGTATTGTCCCTGCTCCAATCTCACCACACTTTCTCGAAGCAATACCTCTGCCTGGGACAGTGCCAGCATGTCGTCTTCGAGATCGAATACATGAGAAAGCTCTCGCAACCGTGTGAGCTGCGCCTGTTCAGGCTGAAGGAGCTCCTCGACCTCCAGGCGCAGTGCGGTGATTTTTTGTCGAGAGGCTTCAATCAACAGAGAGCCTTCTTCCACCAGTTGTTGATAAGTCTGGCTGAACTGTTCAGCGTCGCCGGTTGTCCACCAGTGATTGGCCTCTGTCCGCCATTGGGAACGGAGTTCGAGCACGTGTGTATGGAATTGTTGATATCGATCAGGAAACAATGTCTCTGCGCCGATGACCCATGCCTGTCGGTCCAGCTCTTCGACCAGTAAAGGAAAAGTGTCGGGATAGTCCGTGTGTCCCCACCAGGCAAACGTCAACGCTGGAAGCAGGACCAGCACGAGCGTTATCATCCAGCGCCGACGCCAGGCCGACTGAAACCTGGTGAACGGAGTGGTCATAGTGTTCTCCATCATCAGACGTGTTGCTTTGCGGCAAGCTGTTTGACAGAGATAATCTGTGCTTGAATTCGAGTGGCAAAAAATTCTACGGAATGGGAGGTGGTCATCACGTCGATGAAGTGTTCTTGTGCCATAATGGATTCGATTTCAGCGAGGAGGGTTTCCGTGTCCTGAAAGGCTTGTAGAAGTTGGTCCAACTCCCCGTGATCAGGGGTGGGAGCGGAAACGTCTGCCAGGAGCGCACGAACGTCTTGAAGATGCTGTTTGGCAAAGGCGAGAGCCACCTCAGCATTGGCTTTGGACTCCTTCTTATTGGCGATGGCTTCGATTTTTGCCTGCGTGGCGTTGTTGAAGACTTCCGACAGCATGGTGATGACAGGATCATAATTACGAAAAAGCGGCAGCCGATCTCCCTGTCGATCCAGTTGTTGTTGTACCTGTCGAAATGCCGTTTCCGCTTCAGTGAATCTCTCAATTGCGTAATGTTCGGCTTCTGATATTTTCGCGTCTTCAAGAGCTTGGGTGGCTGCGTTCAATTGGGAGATAGGTGGTTCTGCGCAACCGGTCAGGAGCAGCCAGGTCAGGAAAAACACATGTCTGCCCCAGGGAAAGTCAACGGTTCGAGGCATGTGTCCGTTGAGGGATTTCCAGCCGGCGTTGATTTGGATTCTTTCAGTCACGATGATCGGGATATCCTTATCAGTCCGGAAGGTCGTTTTTCTTAAAGAGGAAGAGGGGCCGAACCATTCCGGCCCCTCTTGTTGTTCGCCCGAATCAAAACCTGGACAGGTGGGGCCTTTTCCTTGATGGTAAAAGGTCGTGAATTGCAGGTATCGGGTATCGTCCGGATACCTATTTGCCTAGTGGCTTTTTGGCCGGATTTTGTTGTGGCTTAGCAGGGCTAGGGGCGGCAGTCGGTTTCCCGATTGGCATACCCTTTTTGGGGTCTTTTTGATTTGATTGGTTCACAGGAGCACCTCCTTTAAAGGTTAGGTAAGCCGTCATGGCTTACTACTCTTGGATATATCAGCAAAGGTAATGCCAGATTTTGATCTGCTGGACAGGAGGAATTCCTGCATTTTTTTCAGTTAAGGCGGTGAAATTTCTTGTAAGAACATCATGCGCAGAGACATCCTGTCCAATGAAAGAAATCTTGTCCATTTTTCCTGAAAATTCTGGTTCAGGTTTGGAGTGTCTCCGTAGCATAATTTTCCGGCGTTTCGATGGAGGTCCGGGATTGGTTTCTATCTTAAAGGCAGAGGGTTGATCCCGCTTCCACCTTTCTGTTCCCGGTGCTGGTTGATGCCAGGTAGACCTGCCCGTAGGACCTTTGATTCGTGTATGAAACAGGAGGGAATTTGTGCCTATTAGGGGGATTGGCGTTGTAAATATTGCGCTGCGGCATCCAAGGCCCGGCTCAGCAGGTCAGGTCCGGCCCAGGTTCGGGTGGTCTCGCTTTTATGGACTGTCGCCCAGTCCAGTGCAAAGGGGAGGGGAATGAGACGAACCGGGCCCTGGTAACAATCCGTCCAAAGTTTGCTCAGAACCGTCCCGATTCGAAACGGGGAAGGAATCAGCTGGATGGGGTTTCGTATCAAGTCTTGGCAAAGTTCGGCAGGGGAAGTGACCAGCAATTCCCGGCAGGCGGACGGCCGCTGTTCATAGATTGAGCAAATTTCATCTTCCAGAAATGGACAAGGCATTCGAAGCGCATAGTATGCGCGATTAAGAGGCTCCAGTTCTTCGTCGGTGCCTTGATCTTCGGAAAAGGCCAATCGTTGCAACCCATCCTCCAGGCTCGCTTCACGCAAGGTCTTTTGAGCCGCCTGAAATCGCTTAAGCAATCGCTCTTTTTTGGGTGGAGGGAGTGCCTCAACAATCGACAGGAGCGCAATGGCCTCCGGAGGGGAAACGGGAATCATCATGCGGCAGCAGGCGGCACAGCCTTTTTGACAGGAAATGGTGGCACCGGTTTGAGTGGTGTTGTCGATGGCCAGCTGGTGAGCTTGTTCTCCGAGGGATCGCATGAGGGGGAGGATGTCGGTAATGGGAATGAATCCGGTCGGTACCGAAACCGACGCGGTCAGATCTCCGGCAGGGGTTTGAATATCCAGATTGTACGATTCGTGAGGTCCGGAGGTATTCATGGGAAAATCTTATGAAGGAATAATCAACTAAACAGATTACGTTAATAGACGTCATTGCCCGGCCGTGACTGCCCTGGAGGTGAGCCGGAGATTGAATTGTAGAAGAAACCCTATTTGGAGGAAAGGCTGATGGCTTGGGTTCACCCGATATGCCGGGGGAGGGCATCATTTTTTGCATGACGCCATTCCAAGAGAATCATGGGCCTTACAAGATACCCAGGCTTTTTCCTTGAGAGTTTCAATTCTTGAGGAAGAAAGAATTCATATACAAGTCCTTCTGTTTCCAATGGGCTTCTTGTATCCAGGGGGCTGACACCAGGCACATTTATAGCATAGTCGGGTCGTGGTTAGGGATTGAAAATCTCATTTTTCTTACCCGGTTCTTCCCTTAAGGCATAAAAACCGCATCGTGGCAAGAAAAGTCGAACCACAACGATGCTTGAACGTATGATGGATCGTTCAGTATTTCGGACAGTATTTCGGACGAAACGTTTACTGAGCCACCTGCGCTCCGAGGATTCCCATGAATTAGGGTTAAAACGGGATCTGACTGTGTGGCATTTAGTCGCGCTTGGGATTGGCGCCATTATTGGGACCGGAGTGTTTGTCTTAATAGGAACGGCCACGGTCGGCAATTCCCATCGACCGGGTGCGGGGCCCGGCATCATCCTGTCCTTTTTGTGTTCGGGAATGGTCTGCGCGCTGGCAGCGCTCTGTTATGCGGAATTTGCCTCTATGATTCCAGTGGCCGGCAGCGCGTATTCCTACACCTATGCCACGTTGGGAGAATTGATTGCCTGGTTAGTGGGGTGGAATCTGATTTTGGAATATGGCGTGGCGAGTGCGGCTGTGGCCATTGGCTGGTCCGGGTATTTTGTCAATGTTCTCAAGTTGGTGGGCATTGAACTGCCGGATCTGCTGGCTCATGCTCCAGAAGCAGGCCGCAGTGGCCTGATCAATCTTCCGGCCGTGCTCGTGTCTCTTGTGATGATGGGACTACTCTTATTGGGAACCAAGCGAAGTGCACAGATCACCGGTGTGATTGTGGTCGTGAAACTTTTGGTCATTCTTTTCTTTCTGGCTGTTGGAGCAGGAGGGGTGAACGCCGAGAATTGGACTCCCTTTCTTCCTAATGGGCTATCCGGCGTCGCAGCAGCCGCAGCCATTGTGTTTTTTGCGTATGTGGGTTTCGATGCGGTCTCGACGGCGGCCGAAGAAGCTCGAAACCCCCAGCAGGACATTCCTCGGGCTATCTTGATATCCTTGGGATTCTGTACGCTTATTTATGTCTCCGTGGCAGCCGTTCTGACGGGGTTAGTCCCTGTAACATCCATTGATGTTCATGCACCTGTGGCAGACGCTCTCAGCCGAGCAGGATACCGGTGGGGCGGAGCCCTGGTTGCCGTTGGGGCTTTGGCCGGGATTACCGGCGTATTACTTGTCATGATGCTCGGGCAAATCCGGATCTTCTTTGCGATGTCTCGAGATGGTCTCCTCAGTCCTTGCCTGGCCACGATTCATTCTAGGTATCAGACTCCGTCCCTGTCCACCATCCTGACCGGATCAGGGGTCGCGCTTCTCGCTGGGTTTATCCCCATCGGAGAAGCCGCTGATATGACGAATATTGGAACCCTTTTTGCGTTTTGTCTTGTCTGTCTTGGCGTGCTGTGGCTCCGTGTCACCCAACCCGAGCATCCACGGGCGTTCCGGCTTCCCTGGATGCCATGGATCCCCGTGTTGGGAACACTCTCGTGTTTTGGGCTTATGCTCTTTCTCCCCTCACTTACCTGGATTCGTTTTGGGGCGTGGACATGTATCGGACTCCTGGTCTACGCCTTCTATGGCCATCGTCACAGCCGGTTGGCCGCCACTCATAAAAATATTTCAAGATTCACATAGCGGTTAATGGTTCTTCGCTTTGGTCATGATTTTATCGGTCCAGGCTAACAACACGGCTGAGCCTAAAAAGGTCAGATGAATGATGATTTGCCATTGAATGTGTTCAATTGGCACATTGGCAATGTTGACGAAGGCTTTAAGTAAATGAATGCTGGAAATGCCAATCAACGAGGCTGCTAGTTTCACTTTGATCGTGCCCGGGTCAATATGGCTGAGCCAATCCGGTCGATCAGGATGACTCTCCAGACTTATTTTACTGACAAATGTCGCATATCCTCCGATGACGACCATGGTGAGCAGATTGGCCACCATGGTGATATCCACCAGGGTGAGGATTCCTAACATAAACACGGTTTCGGTGAGGGTGCCAATTTCATGTACCATGTGCCACAGTTCGGTCAGAAATTTCCAGGCATAGAGCACTTCAGCGAGGATCAATCCACCATATAAGGGTGCTTGTATCCACCGGCTGGCAAAAATGCCCATTTCGAATACGTGTTCGATCCAATGGGGAATGTCTGCCGGTGTGGAACCGATAGGAGAATCCGGTGAAGTCGGGGATTGGGCCATAAAAACCTCCTTTGAAAAAATGTTGAATCAACGCTTAAAGCTCTCCAGTCTTTCTGGGAACATGACCGTGGTAGGAACGCATGCGAACAATGCTCTTTAAACGTTCTAAGAGTGATCGTTGGCGTAGAATTTGATGTGAGAAAAAAGGAAGGCACATCATTCCAAGTTGATCAAATACTGTTGGTAGGAAAGAAATTTTATGAGTGAGGAGGAATGATCAAGATTGATACGGAAGGTGGGTGAGCACGAAATTGAAGCAAAGGGATGAAATTCTTTTCTTGAATGTGGTGGTCAGTCTGGCAAATATACTGGGAGCGCTTAAATCAGATCAAGTTTTCCAAAATAGTCCCCGGTGAGGAGTCCTACTTTCATGTCAGATGGCATCGGTCACCTTCATATCAGACGGTGGCCGATGCATGGATACACTCTTCCACACGCCATGCCGGTCAACTTCCTTAGAAAACCAGCGTCACCGAGAACTGTAAGATGCGCCCGGTATCAAGTTTCTCTTTATCCTGAACCGTCAGTGACCATTTTCCCTTTGGATTTTTGCCGACGAATGCCAGGAGGTCCGGTGTCGTGGTGACATCATAGGTGGTGTGGATATTGTCTGTGCCGCCACCAATCCGATTATGGAGCAAAATGGACGATACTCCTGTTGAATTGGGGGGTACCACCTTAATGATCAAATCACCGATATACGAATGCTCAATATCCACTCCAATTTTGACGGAGGTGAGCGGGGTGGTCTCGGCCACTTGAACCGAGAGTCGTGAAGTTTGAAGATCGCGAATGGGAATGATGGCCGTGGAGGTATGAACGGTGGTGGGAGTGGGAATGGCCGGTGCAGCCAATTCTAGCGCGCGTTTGGCATTGATCCGTCCATACCCATATAAAATGCTATGGCCGTTGGTGTCATATTTTCCAGCGCTTGGATCAATTTGATCACACGAGCGTTTGAGCAGATCTTTGACTTCATCCCATCGCAGGGAGGGGTTGCGAGCGAGAATGAGGGCGGCCACCCCTGCGACACCGGGACATGCGCTTGATGTGCCGCCAAAATCGTTGACATAATTGCCTGCCGCATCGCCTCGACTGACCTGTCCGGGATTATATCCTGCTGATGCTGAGCGATCGGTGGTCCAGATTCCCGGGATGGGGAGAATGGTATCGTTGCTGGGAAAGGTACACCAAATGGCCTTGCCGAAATCGCTATAGGCACTCCTTTTCCCTTTGGCATGGCAGGCGGCCACGGCAATCACTTTTTCATAACTGGCATAACCATCGTTATCGACACTTTCATTGCCGTTTCCGGCGGCCCAGGTGATCACACACCCTTTTCCGTTGCGTCCATTCGCGACGGTCCAATCAATAGCAAGGCGGGTGGAATCCGGCAGGGGAACGACCGTGTGGTGGAGCGGGTCGCGTGGATCCCACCAGGCGCCATCCTCCGGCCCCCAGCTACAGGAAATGACATCTGCGCCATGTTGGGCGGCCCAGATAAATGCATCGGCCTCGGCCTGTGAGCCTAACGGAGATACATAACGGATGGCCATCAATCGGGCTTTGGGAGCCACCCCGGAGGCACCATGAAAACCATTGCCGGTGGCGACGCCTGCACAGGCGGTTCCATGATTATCCCGGCTGCCGGGTCGAGGATCGTCAGTGGCGCGTGTGACGTCGCGAGGAGCGATAAGTTTTCCTGAACCGGCAAACTCTTCGTGGTCAAGATCCATGCCGTCATCAATGATTGCGACAGTGATATTTTCTCCCTCACTGAGTGCCCAGGCCGCCTCCACGTTGGCATGGGCATCATAGACCGTTCCATCAATCGTGGTCTTTTTCAGGTGCCATTGTTGTGGGAACGCTGTGCGCCATCCCATTTGTCTGACAAGTTCAGGGTGACAGAGCTCCACATGTTTATGCCGCAAGAGACTTTCGGCTATGGCAAACACTTCCTGCCCTATACCCTCGGGCGCTTCGATAAAGAAGGTATTGCGAGCATATTCCAACACCCGTTTAATTCCGAGTCCGGAGGCTTTTAAGATTTTTCGACAAGTGGATTCGGCCAGGTCATCATCAAATTTGGCAAAAAGATTTTCGGTGTACAGAACAGGTTGTTTTGACTGAGGATCGACCAGGACCCGTCCCGCAAATTGTACGTCTTTTACGGATTGTATGGTAGTGCGGATGGCTCCTCGCACGCTTGCGCGTCGAACGGTTTGAGGATAACGAAAGATTTCCACTCCTGCATGGTGAAACCGGTGCAGGGGCTCAAGAATGTCCAGTGCCTGCCGAGCTCGCGTTGACTGAGCGGCGGCTTCCAATGGTCGACGACTCTCCGTTCGCACCACCACGAGCTCTTCATCGGTTTTCAGTTTGAACGCTTTCCCGTTTTGTCCTCCATAACGATATGACAGCATGGGTGTTCTCCTTCGGTTTGACTACATAATGATGCGTGGACTTGCTTCGCATTCCTTCGTAGAATGGCTGATGGCTGTGAACGATCCGTTTTCTCACTTTCCTCTAAGGATGAAGGTAGAAGCCCAAGCCTTGTCCCGTGTCTATGTTCGTGAACCTGACTGCTTTGCGGTCCATGGGCCCGTGCCTTCGGCTTTGGCCACTTCGGTGTTGTACGCTTTTGATGATCCGGTCATCAACGTGTGCCGAGGTGAGGTCCCGGCCTTGTCGGGGCTACCTTCCGACCTGATAGTGACACCGGTCTATCGCCTTGAGCCTAATGGTCCGCAAGGAGTGCCGACCGGCAATGTGTTTATTCGTTTCCGGCCACAGGTTTCCGTCGAGGGTCGGCAAAAAGACATAGAAGCGTGCGGCTTCTCCATTCGTGAATCACTTTCCTATGCACCTCATGCCGCATGGCTTCAGAGCCAGGATGGAAATATTGCCACGGCGCTTAAAGGTATTGCAAAGTTGCGTGATCTAATTGATGTGGAACTGGTAGAACCGCAAATGTTGATGAGGCGGGTGCAGCGGTCATCCGACGGTCCCTCGTCGAAGGCACCACTTTAAAGGATTCCCTTGGAATGATCGTATCGGTGTCGAACGGCAAGGGAATCTCTAGAAAGAGCGATTCGTTGGCGGGCATGGTTGGTAATGTCGCCAAGCGCTTTTACCACCCAATTGTCCGGTTGTAGAGCTCCGACGATTGTCACCGGAGTCCCCTCTTCAGCAAGATGAAAGACGGCATCCATATCTGCATTATGGAGGGCGACGCAGCCATTCGTTGTGCTGTTGCCATCAGGTTGTTGGCCATGAATTTCAATGAGGCCTCCGATGCCGCGGTGTGCCGCTAAGCCTCCCTTGTTCTTGGCTTCCTGGAAGCGTTGACGATGGGCATTGGTTGGATAATTGAGTAAGAGGGCCTTATGGAATTTGGTGGATCCCGGTCCTTTTTTTTGCAGGATTCGAAACTGTCCCTCCGGTGTCGCGCCATCCCCTTCCTGCAACTTGTCCTGAAGTCCTGAAAAGCCGAGATCAATAGAAAAACGGCGCAACGGTTTTCCATTCCGATAGACTACAAGGTGGCGGGAGGCTTTAATGACCACGATAGCTGTGCCACCTGTCCTTGAAGACCAATCCAGGGTGTTGGTGACCCAATGAGTCCACTTGGCAAGTTGTGAGACGGTCCCATACCGTTCCATTTGGGAAATGGCATGAGCCTCGACGGGTACAAGAGATTCTCTTGCCTGTCTGAGGAGAATATGAGCTTGCTTGTCGCTGTCTTGTGCGAGTCGAGAGGCTGCCTGATTGAGTAACCCCTCCGTTACCGATAGGGTCCGTAGATTTCGTCGAACATCAAATATACCGGTTAATGCACGTAGACGGGCGACTTGGCGACGTTCCGACTCCAGGGCGGTTGCCAGTTGCTGGTGTCGGGTGAATTTTTGGTGTGTGGAGGTCTTAAGAAGGGTCGAGCCCTCTTGCAGCAGGTTGTGGTAGGTTGCTTGAAGTGTATAGGTGTCGGTGGTTGGCCACCAACGTGCTTGTTCTCTCCGCCATTGCGTTCGAAGATCGATGATGTCCTGGTGAAATGCGCGATATCGTTCCGGGAAATAGGCTTCCGCGCCGTGGCTCCAAGCCTGGCGATCAAGCGATTCAAGTTGAGGTGGGAAGATTTCGGGGAGGCGATCTGACTTCCACCAGGCAACAATCAGGAATGAAAGCATGATGAGAGCTCCAGCCGCCAGCCAAACTGCTGGTCGTTTGGCTGGTTGTCGGCCAGAGCTCCACCCTCGCATGTGTTAGGCTTTCTTGTGTTTTCCTGTCTTCTGAATGGCCTGCGCGACCTGTTCATTCACGCGAGCTGCCAAGGCTTGAACTGATTCGGCTTTAGCCTTGACTCCAATATAGTCTTCCATGGCCATAATGGCGTCAATTTCAGCAAATGTGGTTTCTGCGGCTTGTAGGTCGCCACGTAAGGCTTGCAGATCGGCCTGGGTTCCCTTACCTGTAGGTGCTTGGGCCAACTGATTTTTGGCTTCCTCTAATGAGGTTTTGGCTAACACCACGGCTCCTTCCGCTTCGGTTTTAAACAATTGCCTGTTGGCGATGGCTTCGGTTTTGGCTTTTTCGGCATCCGCTACAACCTTCGCTAAGAGGGCATTTGCGGCATCATAGTTGCGCGTCATGACAAATGTATCGTCTTGCGCTGCGATTTCTTCCTGGGCTTTTTGATATTCGTCCTCCGCAACGCGTAAGGATTCAGAGGCATATTTCTCCGCACCGGCTTGCTTGGCAGTCTGAAGGGCTTGCAAGGCCGAGTCAGTCCCTTGAATGGGTTTTTCGGCGCAGGCCATAAGCAGGGTGCCGAATAGCAATACGAGAGTACCCGTTTTCAATGATTGAATCACGTTTCCCATGTTTGTCAGTTTCCTCCTTTATGATGGAGAGAGAAGATTTCCTCCCCGTTGGTTATGGTTGTACGAGCCTGGCCCACGATTGGTGAAAGGAGCGAATTCCCTGCCCTCGTGTACGAATTCCACTGACTTGTCTGGAAAGTACAGCGTTGGTGTATCCGCGGAATGTTTGGGTAAGACATTCAGATACGAGAGGCGGGCGTTCTTTTGTTCCCCTCCGGTTTCCTGAGCGGCTTTTTCATCAAGTAAAGATTTAATGAGCAAAGAAGATGCCAAAGAAAGGTGATCACAAAAGGCGGGGATGATAAGTATGAACAGCTAAAAGATCTATTTTTGCATGCAAAATCAGGAAAAAGGCTGAATCATGTGTGAGAACCCATGGACATCATGTCTGAGAACAGAAACTTTGTCCGTGAATTTCTTTATAGAAGGCAGTAAACGAAGCACCAAATAATTTCCAGGGCTCACAAAAGCTTTGTGATCGGTTTGATGTTGGTTGAGGGAGAGGTCCAACGTACCGAAGAAGCGGCCCGTTGGACTCACATTCAGGGCAAGTCCTGTTCAAACGCAGATCTCGTGCAAAATTTCAAGGGAGTAATGAAAAGAGAGGTTTGGGCAGGTATGAAGTTCAGCCTAAAAACAAGTGACGGCCAGAATGATCAACTTCGTGGTTGAAAGGGTTGGGGGTACTTGGCTTCTAAGGAGTATGGCCTGACATACGCGTGGAGATGCGGTGCAAATAAACGAAAGATGCGGACGGGTAAACTGCTTGTGAAGCTGAAGTCACCAGATTGCGGACCTGATACCTGGGCGGTAATGGTTCCAAAAAAACGGTTGTCAATGAGAAACACAAATGTGGCTGTTCGGGCGATGGGGCGGGATTCAATTAATCGATAGCCTCGCTCATACACTTTTTGACGATGATCTCCGGTTCCGGTTTTCCCACCGATCGAGATGGTCATACCCTCTGAGGGCGGCAAGGCGCCTTTCGCGCCGATCGCTGTTCCATGCTCCACCACTTCGATAAGTTCCTGACGGAGAATTTGAGCGACCAGCGGGTTCAAAATTTGTTCCTGATCTGGTTCTTGAGGTGCGACAAGTGTTTCAAACGGGGTTCCTTCCGCAAAGTGCAATTGTCGAATTGTCACCGTGGGGATTTTTCTTCCCTCGTTGACCAGAATACCCATGAGTTCCGTCAAAGCCGCCGGGCGGTCGGCGGAGCTGCCAATAGCGGTCGCTAACGACGGGACTAATGTTGCAAAGGGATATCCGACCCGTTTCCAGGCTTTGTGGATTTCCATGAATGCCTCTTGTTCCAGAATAAGTCGAATCCGACTATCCTGTGCGGCTTTACGATGAGTCTTAAATAACCAGGCGTATACCTCCAACAACTCCTGCTCACTGGCGTTGGTGAGTTCGGATTTGCCGGAATTGGGGTGTTGCCGGAGGAATGCAACCGTCCACAATTCCAGTGGATGGATGCGGGCCACATAGCCTCGATCAGCAAGGCTGAGCACGCGGGGATCAGTCTGTGTAAAAAGCCGGTCGGCTTGCTCGGGGGAGAGCTTGATGGTGGGAAATGTCTTTTGCAGAGATGCGGTGAAGGTCCGGACATCCTTCTCAGGTTCGATTGAGCGCAGGAGGACAGCCAGTCGGAGCGGTGTGAGCCGAGTCTGGGAAAGGACCAGCTGCCAGGCTTCTTCCGGTGGAAGTCCTTTGTATTTGTCGTAGAAACGATAGAGAAAGATTCGACCTTCCTGTTGGGCGAATTTTTGTAAATATTGCCGGCGTATGGGATTGAGAGGGTCTTTGAGGACCATCGCGGTCGATCCGGGTATGGCGAAAGTGTGATACTGGACGAGATCCCGCATTAAGCGGATAAAGACTAAATTCACTGAGTGATGAAAAGCTTCACGGACAGTAAACACTTTCCCGTTATCGGCTCTGTTGAAATTGGCAAAGGTGTGAAGCCCGCCCCCAGTCCAAAACCGTTCGGTTGGACTCGCTGAATACTGTCGATCGAGGGCGGCTTTTAATATTCCGGAGAGGGATTGATCTGAAGAAGTTTGCAGATAGGTTATTGCCCATCGGCTCAGTGGGTCCAGGGATTGCCGGTTGAGCTCCAAGAGTTTTTGAGGGGACTGCCCTGCATACGCGTGATGGAGGCGTTCAATGGCTTCCAGATATGTGACCAATGTACGAAGTTTGGCCGTTGAGCCCAGATCCATTTTTGAGCCCTGATTCATATCCAATGGTTGATTGAGGGTGTCTGTTTGAACTCGAAGGAGATTGCCGTGGGGGGTTCGCTCATACAGAGTCAGGCTATAAATGATATCCGCCGGATTTCCTTGAGCAAGCATATGAGGTTGAGTCAGTTGGGAGTCTGTCACAAAGGCGGGATCTGCCAGTTGTTGTAGGAGGGTGGTCGCTCGCAATTGGAGATCGCGGTCCAGGGTAGTTTCCACGGTGGCGTCCAGATGGTCCAAGGCATATAGACTTGGAAGCCCTAATAAAGTTTGTAAATGGGCGCGTATGAAATTTGGTGCTTTTTGATCTTGAAAGGAGGTGTTGCTTGAATTTGTTGATGATACTGGCGCAAAGACCAAGGGATAAATAAGGGCGAGGTCTCGCAAAGCAGGGGAAATAATACCGGCGTTTGTTAGGAGGCGAAGGTAGGTATTGGTTTTCTCGTTCAGGGCATCAATGTGTGTAAGGTAAAAGGAGGGTCGCCTGAGAGCCAGGAGGAGGCTGACTCCTTTTTTGTAGGTGGCTGCAGCCAAGGCCATTTTTTCCAGAGATGCCGGGTCAGCACCAGCCAGAATCTGATCAAACCGGTTGAGGTCCATGTGAAACCAGGCCGATAGACCATCACCGAAGCCATGGACCTCCCCGGCACCAGGATACGCACCGAGCGGGAATGAATTCATATAATCCAGGACCAAATGTTTTTGAGCCTCTTGCGTGCGAACGTCGTCGTGATAAATCCGGAGACTGGCGGCCGTTACCTGTTTGGCTTTTTCCAGCAGGGAGGAGGTTTGTCCTCCGGGAGAATGCCGGAATTTCTCCAATTGCGTGGCCAAAGTGCTTCCCCCGGGAACGTTCTGGTCGTTTTTCACCAATTGAATGCCTTGCGTGAGGAATGCTTGCCCTAACCGGTCCCATTCCACGGCCGGATTGGCATAGGGACAGCAGGGATCAAGTAATTCTCGATTTTCAATGAAAAGGAGGGTTTGAACCAACAAGGGGGGAATTGCTTCAAAATTAGGAAATACTCGCTTCGGGTCTGCATGGTGAAACAGGTCCTGACCATGACTATCCACAATGTGTAACCCGCCCTGGGCCTTTACCCGGTAGATGGGAGGGAAACCCAGATTGGAGATGGTTGTGAGTTCAGTCGATGGATGGGCTTGCGCCTGAATGACGAATCCTTTCTTTTGGAGCTTGGAGAGCATATCGGGGAGTCGGGTATACCCGCGCCGTTCGTCCAAGGGGCCTGCAGATGGAAACACTGTGAGTGGGGAGGGCCCCGGTTTTACTTGGGATGTTAGTTGAGCGGAGATTGCATGAAATAGATGGGATTGAAGCCAGGAAGTGTTCAGTTCAAATATCGCCCAGCCCAAAAAAGTCAATGTGGCCAGGAAGACAATATGCGTGGTTTGGTAGGGGGGGCGAAGGCTTTGAAGGAGGCGACCAAGGTTTCGCCATTTCTCGATTTGCTGGGAATTACCGGGTGTGGTTTCAGCGCCCACCCAGGAGTCGGCAGGAGGAAAGGTCAGGGCCTTTCTTGATTGGAGAAGAGATACCAGAAAAGTCGCTGTTTTACGGAAAGGTCCGGTCTGTATGTGTAAGAGCATGGACATGTGATAACGGAACGTAACCCATCCTAGCCAAGTGTTTCGAAATACATTTGTGCAAAAAATGTACGAATGCTTTATGAATTTCATATGCTGCCGGTATGGCCAAGTGCGATGACAAAGCAGGTTCCTTTGATTGAAAAAGTGAATTGGCGAGCTAAGTTAGTAAACCTACATCTGGGTGAACTTGGTAAATTGTGCGCCAGGATGTTTCCGGTTGTTGGTGGACGTGCTTTCCAATCAGGACAAGTTGTCCAGGTTAAATGCTGAATGGTGGACAAAAGGCTGTAGGTTGAGAAAAAGGGAGACGGTGCGTTGGGAAAGAGGAAGTCACCGGTAGTTAGTGCAGAACAGGGCGATAGGTGAATACCCAATCTGTGTTTGCACAATGCGAGTTCTCCCGATTGAGTTGGAGGTTTTTGGTTCTCTTGCTTATGGGAAAATATGCGCATAGGGGTTTCGAGCGACCTCATCATGTCGTCAGGGGGGAGAAAGAGGGCAATAACTTGTTTGAGGGGCTGTGTGAGGATGGCTGAAAATTTGCCTATGGTGCTTTGGGAGGAACCTGAGGAAGAAACAGAGATGACCCACGGAAATTCCGTGGGTCAACCGATGAACTTTGAACGGGGAAATATTATCCGACGAGTTCGGCTACTGGTTTTTGAAAAGATCGGTGATTGTTTTTTCGCTGTTTAATCCATCTGCCGGTAGTAGAAGGAGTTGGCTCCGAGTTCGGCTGAGTAACGTGTGCCGGCTGCCTTTTACCAGTAAGAGTATCCTCCACCTGTTGGAGTTCCTTGAGATGGGAGTGGTGTTGTTCCAATTCCCACGCAACCGCTTTTGAGAGTTGCGCCACCTGTCTGCGTAATTGGTTCATGGCGTGCTCATGTTGTAATAATTCGCTTTTGCGAGCCAGGCTTATGTACCGGCTATCCACATACATCATTGGTTGATCCCTCCGTGTGTTGACTGTTAATACTTCAATGCATTAATCCGATTGCCCGTTACTTTATTGGGCAAAAGCAAACCTGTTGCCACATTCCGTTTTCCTCAGGATTTGACACCTAAAGCCTTGATGATTCAATGAATTTCCATCACTAATTATCCATCTGGTGTATGCTCGATTCCTGAAATGGCTGAGTACGGTCACTGTTTTTTACCATCAGCAGAGACGGATTCATTTATTGTTAAGCATCAACATAAGCTTGAGTACATCTGAGGTGAAGCACCAAGAACGTGAAAAAATTTTTCGACGAATACTGGATTTACGGCCCTTTCTATTTTTATGCAGATTGGCATATTTTGTAGAATGCCTTACATTGATTGTTGCCTGGCAAAATTTTTCCGATCTTGTTTCTTTTTATGCTATTTTTATTATGTTGGGGCTTTGATTCCCTACATCCAGAAAGAGAAAGGATGGGGGTGATGACACTGGATATGATACGGTTTGAGTTGTAATTATTTGTTTTTGATATGGTAGAGATGCTCGTGCTTTCTAGGGGTTTCTTTAATTTCTTCTTTAAGTTGCGTATTCAACTCATTCTGCTATTCTGAATGGTTGGACAAGATCTTCATTCGAGCCAAAAATCATTCTTCAACGGCTGAATTTGTGTTTGTCAATCCCGCAAAAATTAAAGACTCCAGAAAATCGATTGAAATCCGAATGGTTATTAAGTTGAAAGGTATCTGAGCATTGAGAGATTGGTAATTCACCGAATCATTAGCAAGAAATACAGGATGTCTATCAAGAAACTATCTTCAGCGCAATTTCGTCTGAAATTGCTGAATCTCATGACTCAGAAACATCATTGGGCCTGGCCTCAATTCGTTGGGCCAACCATCTCCAAAGCGCAACTCAAAATTCATTATCAACAAGAGTACGCTGTCTATGTCCGGGACTTCCCCGTTTTTCTGGCGCGTATTCACGGGCAAAATCCTCCGTTAGAAGTCCGAAAAATGTTAGCCGAAAATATTTATGAGGAAGATACCGGGATGCTGTCATTGGGGACTTCACATCCTGAACTCTTTATGAGAATGATGGAGGGGTTAGGGTGTCGCTCACGCGAATTTGAGAATATTCGGTTATTGCCTGCTACCCAGCGCTATCGGTCCTGGTTGGACCGAATTTCTAATAGTTCTGATTGGGTCTTAAGCGCCGCCGTTTTGACGATTTTTGTCGAAGGCAGCGTCAATGATCGTCATGAACTCCTCCATCCGGTTCAATCCAAAGCTCCCCAGCATATTCAGGAAAAGATTACACATCATCCCCTGGTTCAGCATCAGGGAGTCTCGCACCAAGCCATGGATCTTATCCGAGCGCATCAAATGGTTGAGACGGGTCATCGTCATGATGCCTATGCGATGGTGATCCACTATGCCGGCTCTCGTTCCCACCAAGATAAAATTCTGGCCGCGGTTAAAAAAACTCTTCACCTTTGGCTTCGCTATCGTGATGGAGTGGCTCGTGCTTGTGGATTAAAGAAAAACGAGAGTGAAGTCCGCTGATACGACGACGCTTCACGTGTTATGGGTAAAGTTTAAAAGAAAACGGAAACGTTTTTAATCTGGATCTTTTTTGGCATTTCCTCCACAATAGACTTTTTTCATTCAGAAGCAGGAGGGAAAGAACATGGCCACCATTGGGCAATTCATGACACGGAATCTGAGTTTTGTGACTGAAGATGCCAGCATCCAGGAAGCCGCTACACATATGCATAACCAGCGGATTGGTTCCTTGTTGGTTAAGCAGGAATCTGAATTTTCCGGAATTGTGACGGAAACGGATGTCGTGCGCGCGGTAGCTGAACACCCTGGCCAAGTTGAACGCTTGAAGGTGAAGGAGCTGATGTCCAGCCCGATCATAACCGTGGACAGGAATATGTCCGTCCATTATGCCCGGGATCTCATGGCCGATCGGAAAATTCGTCACTTGGCCGTCACCGGAGAAAATGGAGACATTGTCGGTATTATATCGGTGCGAGACCTTTTGGCCTACTTTAAGACAGTAGCGAAAAACCTTAAAACATCTGAAGAGGATAGGTGAGCTCGATCATCCCTAATCAGAGAAGTATGAGACCTCTGAAATGATTACTGGTGATGAGGCATTTCTGGTGAACTTACTCAATTTTTGCTGCTTCGGCTTGTTGAATCTGGAGGGAGAGACGCTCTTCTTCCTGTCGAATGCGCGTTATCCGTTGTGCAATCCAGGGGCCGATGTGTTCTTTTTTTGATTTGGCTTGACCTTCCAAAACAGTAATTTCCTCTCGAATCGCATCACGCTGCTCTTTTAGCGCCTCTATCTGTGCCATGGCGTCGGCTTTGTCAAAAATCAGTGATTCAGGATTACTCTCCACAGCTTTTTCTTCGACATGCGGCAATTCTGAGGATTGGGGCGGCAAGACTCGAATGCCATCCTCTAACCTGCGTTGATTCATGACGACGGGGGAAACAATTTCAATTCCGGCAGTATGCAGCGTGGTGAGCATCTTTGCACGAAGGTTTGACCTTGCACTGAGTAGTTGTTTGACCTCACTTAAGAATCCGGAGACTCGATAGGTCACGGAATAATCTCCGAGCTCCATAATGTGGACAAACGGATCCTTGAGCTTGGCCGCGAGAGCGGCTTCCGCTAATAGGTTTTCAATAGTTTGGTGGGAAATATCATAGCCTAAAGAAACCGTGGCGGAGACAATCGTGCCCGAGGAACGAAGTACGGTTATCGGGTGAGAAACCAAAAATAAATTGGGAAGAGTCGTGAGGTCGCGTTCTTCTGTTTGAATTTCCGTGTGAAACAATCCCCGTTCTGTGACCCGCCCGAATTGATTTTCCACGCGAAGGAAATCACCTAACCGAAAGCTTTGCATGCCTCGCAACATGAAACCCGCCAAGGCATTCGAGACAAAGGTTGTGGAAGAGAGGGTAATCACCGCGGTGATCAGCAGCGCCAATAGCTGAAAAAGTTCTTTGTGAGTTTCTTTGTCGACAGGAAGGGCCAGGAGAATGAGAACAATCCCAACTCCCACCAGTAGTAACATCCCCACACGGGCTGAAAATCGGTCTTCCTCCTTCAAGCCGCCATTTCGGCGAAAGAAGAACCAATGGGCCACCCATAACCCTGTACTGACCAGTGCGAGGACCAATAAAATTGGAAGAAAGATTGGCAGGGTATCAAAGAAATGATCAAGGAAGGTCATAATGTTAAGAATAAGAATACCACATTATGCCCGAATTCGCGGGAAGGATAAAGCTAAAATGGTAAAAGAATGATAGGAAGAGGCAACGCAACAAGCGGCCTCTTCGAATTCCCGGATTCGCTTGGAGGAGCGAGTGAAAGGCTTTTCCTCCAGACCATCCAAAATAATGCAAGAACAACCTCAAGCAAACCAGTTGAGCTGTCGGGAGGCTATGGCATCGGCCACAGCGGTGTGTAATTTTTTTCGATCGACCGGCTTGACCAGATAATCGGTTATTCCTTGTTTCATGAGCTGTGTGGCCAAATCGATATCGGGAAACCCGGTTAGGACGATCAACGGCACGCTGGGATATTCCCGTTGAAAATATTTTATGGCTTCTAGGCCATTGATATTGGGCATCCGAATATCGGTTATAATGACATCAATAACCACTGGATGCTCTCCTTCGTTAAGGATGCGGATGGCTTGGGCGCCGTCTTCCGCGTCCACCACGTAGTAGCCGTCTTTTTCCAAGGACATTCGAACGACTTTGCAAATGGCGATTTCATCATCAATGACCAGGACTCCGCCCCGATAGCTCTGGCCGGAGAACATGCCCGCGGTTCGTTGAGTCGTGTCTGATACGTAATTCGTGTTCATGGCGAATCCTCCTTGAAGTCTCGTATGCAGTGAAATAGTCTCTCTGCCCAAAGAAACCTCTGAATCCATCTGTATGGTATGAAGCATTCATGTCCATTATTATTTTGCAATCAGTGTGCCTTGATGGGCTGATAAGGTTATATGGCCCTCTTTTGGAAAACAGTCCTGGAAATAAATAGGAAAAATGGAAAGAGTGCTTGGAGCGTTTATAACCAGGAAAAAAGGGACAGTCATTGAAGATGTCTACAGAGTATTCACCTGGGCACCCATCGTAGACATTGATCTTCTGGAGCAGACAGAGAAGCCGGAGAAAATGCCTGCGAGTCCATTGTACGCGTGTGAATGAGTCTGCCGTGTGTGGGGGATTAGATGATGGGCTTCCGAGCGATCACGGAGGTGGTGGAATGGTACAACGCCCAATGGGTGGAGTCCTGTGAGAGCCTGACATATTCCTGAATGTCTTTGGGTGAGCATAAGCCGGTCTTTGAATATTCCTGTTCGAGTACCATCGCCGATTCCGCCATCACCTTAGCCATTGACGAATTTCCAGGACAGAGATGCATGAGGGATTGAACTCTGACGATATGGTAACCTGCCTCTTGCAGATTGTGCGGAAGCCGGAGGGCATAGGCCGGATCTAATCCGAGATTGATGAACATCTGACAAATGGCTCGGTTCACCCTGCCTTGGGGTGTCTCTTGCTCCGGGTCCGGCAATGTCGCCGAGGTGAAGTCCGGTTCTTCGAAGAGGGCCCAGCCTCCCGGATTGAGGAGAGAATACATTTTTTCCAACATGGCCCTCTCTTCTTGATTATGAATCAGGACATACCGGCCATGAAGGAGATCAAAGGATTGTTCTAAGGGGACATCAAGAAAAGAGCCTTGATAAATCTGAATAGGGGGAGAATCATCCTTGTGAAGATACGCGATTTTCTTGTCGACACCCACAGCCCGTCCCGTCGGCCCCACACGACTTCCCAGCCAACGCAAGATGGAGCCTGCCCCTGCGCCTAACTCCAGACAGTGCCAACCCGGTTGAATCCCCGTTTCTTCCAATAGCCTGATGGTAACCGGATCATTCGCAGCTTCGACCAATTGTAATCGTTGAAATTCCCGCTCTTCAGATTTGTTGTCGAAAAGATACTGATTCATCGCTGTCCCTCTGCTGCTGCTGGTCGTTTCATGATATCCACGGCCGCATGGCATCCGGCCAGATACCCTGTTGCCCAGGCCCATTGAAAGTTAAATCCGCCGATGCGGCCATCGCAGTCCAACATTTCTCCAATCACATAGAGCCCAGGCATGTGCCGAGAACCCATGGAATGGGCAGATATTTCTTCCAGGGGGACACCCCCGGCCGTGACTTCGGCAAAGTTCCATCCTCGTGATCCGATGATGGGAAGATCAAGATTGGTGAGTGTCCGGACCAGATTGCGGCGAGCTTCTTTGGACAAGAGGTTAATTGGAGTGTCAGAAAGTCCAGGTTCTTGGATGCCGGCCAGCGTGTTAGCTACACGCGTGGGTAACCGCTCGGCTAACAGTGTGGGAACAAGTTTTCGCCCGGGGAGGGAGGCGGCCTGCATGAGCCATTTCTCCACATCCTGGTTGGTGAGGTGAGGAAAGCAATGGAGATGAAGGCGGACAGCTTCTTCTTTTGCGGCTGCGCGAACCCAAACCCGGCTGGCATCCAAGACCACCGGCCCACTGACGCCGAAATGTGTCCACAACAAGCTGCCGGTGCGTCGATCGAAGTTTTTTCCCGCAATGGTAGTGGTGAGTGTTACGTCATGAGAAATACCCGAAAGGGTGGCATGGAAAAACGAAGGCTCAAGGAGCAAAGGCACCAAGGCAGGATAGGTGGCGGTGACGGTATGCCCCAACTGTTGCGCCAACCCCCAACCTGATCCATCGGATCCGGTTTTGGGGAGAGACCGGCCGCCAGTTGCGAGAATGACCCGTTTGGCCCGAAGCGTTCCCTGGGAATGTCGGATCAAGAATTCCTTTCCCTCTCTGGTCAGATCTTGAACGAAATGTTGAGTTAAAAGAGCAACGCCCAGTGCTTCGCATCGTCTGAGGAGCCCATCAAGGATTGTTCGGGCTTTGTTGCTCACGGGAAACAGTTTGCCCGTGGATTCGATTGTTAACGGGATCCCCAAAGAACTAAACCATCGAACGGTGGCCTGTTCGTCGAAGCGTCGAAGGATCCGGTCAATCAGTTTTCTGTTCCCGTGAAAGTCGGAAGCGGTGACCCGTTGGTTGGTGACATTGCAGCGTCCACCCCCAGACACCAGGATCTTGGCCCCGATAGTTTTCGCACTGTCCAGAAGGGCAATAGAGAGATTCGGGTTTGTTTCCGCCGCAAAGATTCCGGCTGCCAGCCCGGCTGCTCCTGCGCCGATGATGGCGATGTCGATGTCGGAAGGCATAGGCAACATCTGGAGCGAGTGAAGATCTATCTGGGTTGGGAGTCCGACCGTTTACGAAACAAGACGACATTCTTTTTCAAGTAGATGATTTCCGCTCCCCATCGCGAGCTCAGCCATTCCCAGGTCCCGTGTGAAAAAAAGCAGACATGCGTGGGGTCTTTAATGTAATACCAATTGAGAAACGGTCGATCGGATGGCGCCAGTTGGGTCATGATTCCCAAGATGCCATCAATCTTCAGTCGGGCCCATAACTGGCCCAATTCCAGTCCGGGATGGTGAAGATGCTCGGCCACTTCCGTGGCTGTGATGAAATCATAGGTCTTTTTTAGGAGAGTAGGATTGTACGCATAAAAGGGGTCATAAATCGACAGGGTATGTCCGGATTCTTGAAGCATGAGAGAGAGGGTCGGACCGGGACCAGAGCCAAAATCCAATCCGGAACTATGAGGTCTCAGGCGATTGTGGAGTGGTTCGGCTAATTGGTTTAAAAACTGTCGATAGCCCGGGTCGTCAGAACGGTTTTCATGGTGGTCGTAGTGATCCTTTTCCTGTTCGAGTGATATGTAATAGACGGGTGGAACGAAAATGAGCCGACAGTGCCCGCAGGAGAAGTATGACCGGCACCGGTCGTTTCCCACTAATGTGGATTCCGGTTTGAAACACAGCGGGCAGGCAGGAGAAATGGCGATAAGTTCCCCGCGTGAGGATTCAGAATGAACAAGGAGTGGGATGATAAAAAATGGCTCTCCAGGCTTGGTCAACCGTCTTAGTATGAGATTTCTTCATGGCAGGTTTCCACCTTCGTTTGTGGATTCTGGTGGGAGACGGGTCGGTGAGCAGGAACTGTGACACTTATAAGTTTCTTCCATCGGCACAAGCGATACAGAGGGGGGCGGTGGGATCCACGTCTAATCGTTTTCTGGAAATTTCTTCCCCGCACCTCACACACCAGCCGAATTTGCCGTTTTCAAGACGTTGGAGGGCTGATTCGATCCGCTGCAATTGAATGTGCCGGCGTTGTTGGGCGGCTTGAGCCATCGCTTGTTGTTGGAGCGCATCCATTCGTGAGACGCGCCCGACTGTGGTTTGGTCCAGTTCCACTGGTTGGGCTGCTTCCTGCCCGGTGGAGGATACGGCCAACAATTCTCTCTGGAGGGTTAGGAGCGTTGTACGAAAATGGTCGTAATCAGGCGTTGGCTGTGTCATGAGGGCAAAAGAAAAAAGGACGATGTCTCTCTTGTCGTATAAAATAAATACCTGGGAATAAGCAATGAACAGCCTTGGGTTTGGTCGATGGTCAATTCAATGTACCCCAGCCAGACCGTGAAAGGCCAATGGTCGACAAAAGAAAATAAGAGGAATCATTTAGCAGGGAGAGCAAATGGAAAAATTATTGAAAGGGTGATCACGTTTCAGGAAGAGGTGTTTTTAAAAAGCAAAGAGCGCTGTACGAGGTTGTCCGCCCACCAAAAGCCAAGGGCCGTATTGGTGACCTGCTCAGATTCACGGATCGATCCTACCCTGCTCCCCCAAACGGAACCGGGAGGTTTGTTTATTAATCGAAATGCGGGGAATTTAATTCCGACGTCTGGGGCGGCCATGGGGGGAAGCACTGCCACTCTTGACTATGGGATCTCCCTCCTGGAAGTAAAAGATATTATCGTTTGTGGACATATGGATTGCGGTGCGATAGCAGCCTTGTAGCATCAGGAAAAACTTCAGGAGCTTCCTGCTGTCAAATCGTGGCTGCAACATGTTGAGACCACAATGCGAATTATGAAAGATCTATACACGCATTTACAGGAAGACAAGTTTTTTGCCGCTACCATATGGGAAATTGTGTTGGTTCAACTCCATCATCTTAAGACGAATCCGGCGGTTGCAACAGGATTGCGTCGGGGAAATTTGCGCCTGCATGGATGGGTCTATTCCATCGGGACGGGTGACGTGTGGGTGTACGACTGGGAGAACAACTGTTTCATGGAACCCAGAGAAAAGATGGGGCCAACCATTATTTGATCCGGTTTAAAATCGTTCACCATCTCCTGCCTCGTGGGGGCGGAATTTTGGAGGTAAGAGGATGGGGTTTTGACCAGATGGCGATTCCTGAAGTACAGGGCATGGGTATGCGCTATCAATGGATCTCGAATTGAGGCGTGTATTTTTGGCTATTTCTTTTAAGTAGACTGCCCGAATTTAGCAATGGTGTGAGCCATTACCAATTCGGGCTGCCCAGATAGATGTGACGAAAAGTCTTGAGAAACTTACTCGATAGTCAGCATCCACAGATTATTTTGGCCACCGTTTCCATTCCTTACTTTGTGAATCAAACCACCATTGGGGGCCACTTAAATAGATTCGTTTATGGCATTCTAGGGTTTCCTGGTGATTGTTTGGCCATTCCCTCCATTCCTTACTTTGTGAATCAAACCACCAGTCCGGTCCATCAGTGTTCAGATTCTGATGTTCGTCGAGAGACCACTGTGGTTTTTGTGAGGGCCATTCTCTCCATTCCTTACTTTCTGAATCAAACCACCAGTCCGGTTGCTGAAGATATAACATCTTATGCCCCTCTAGGGTGATTCTCCCTTCACTGTCCCACAGATTGGCATGCTGTTGACAAAAATCATTGGTTTTCACTTTGTCTTGAGCCAACCCATATGTGGCGAAAGTGCTACTGAATAGAAGAAACATGGCTGTAATAATTCCATATCGTTTCATTGGCAGACTCCTTACGTTAAGCACGCGGGTAAATTAATTAAAAAATACTGTCAATTCACGCCCTTCTACCTTTTCTTGGGAGTTGGTGGAAAGGCTATCCAGAGCGGCCATTTTCCGGAATATTTAAAAGAGACGATGAATTAATTGAATGGTAATGAACGAATGGGTCCGGACAGTAGGGATAATTTTGTTAGAAGAACCCGGATTATGTCCAAAGGATAAGTCTTGGTCCCATAACACGTCTTGAGGAAAGGCCTTCTGGTCGTGTGGAGGATTGACGGGATTGGAGTGGGGGAGCAAGTGGAGAAATTAAACGACGTAATTCCGATCACAAAGTATGTCTCTCTTGAGAAGCGGCAAAAATTATCCTTTGTTCGCGATCATACGGGTAGAGGATTTTACACACGCATCAGGGTGTTTTGATCAGTATGGTGAAGCACCTCAGGGCATCCTGGAATCTGTAATTTCGTATCTTGCTTATAGCTGAACTTCCAGGTTTCGTGAATGGTGACTGATAATTCATATCGCACCGTTTTCGCAGCCTGATCCAGATAGGGATTGGAGAGAATTCCATGCACACCGTTTCCCGCGTCAGCGGCCATGTGAAACTCTTTTGTGTCAGGCTCCGAATTGTGTCAAATCTTGCCAGTTGTTTAACCCGTTTTTAGGACCACCATATTCGAATTGACTGCATCCAACGGATACCTCGAATGGCGAGACCTGCGGATTTGGGAACGCTCAGTTGCAAGGGTTTTGTTTCCAAGCATCGTAGGACATGGGCCGCGGCCCGATCGGCGGTCATCATCAGTGGCTTCCAGGACGCCCTGGGCAGCTTCGTATCCACAAACCCAAAGCGAATATTGGTGACGTACACGCCATGCGATCGGAGCTTTAATCCCATGGAGACTAAATAATTACTAAAGCCGGCCTTCGATGCCGTATAGGAAGGGGCGTCGGCGTTGTAAAAATCATCGGCGAGACTTGATAGGCCGATAAAGTGCCCCTGTCTTCGCTCAAGCCAGCCTGGGGCGAGGGCGGCCAGGGTTCGCACCATCGACGTGAAATTCACGTCAACGACGCGGGCTTCCTGTGAGAGGTCAGGAAATGTCAATCGCGAACCAATGGCCGCGCAAAATATGCAGGCGTCAAAATGCCCTTCTTGGGCAAGAAGAGTTTGTAGAACCTGCGGATACTCGGGAGTGGCGATATCCTGTACGATATGCCGTGGGCCATCCGGACCAAGTGGACTGGGACTTCTCGAAAGTCCGACGACATGTTCACCACGAGCGAAAAGCGCATTGGTTACTGCTGCTCCGATTCCATCAGAATTGCCGATTAGGAGAATCTTCCGTGTCATTCAAGGGCCAACTGAGATGGTGGGTAAAGCTACAATCCTGGCATGAAAAAGTCTGTAAGTGAAGAGGGAGCAATCAGAAGGACCCTGACCTGTACATTGTGGCATGTGTTGGCTAGGATGGTTCGACAGATCGTCCGCCCCTGCTTACACGAGTATGAAAAAGAACATCACCGTGTTTGTGTCCTATGCCCGCGCCAATCGTGATTTGGCGACTCGATTTTTAAAAAAATTTAAAGAGCAGGCCGCGCCCTCCAAACAGTATCACTATACCTTCTGGCGGGATAGCGATATCCTGGTAGGCGAAAAATGGCACGAAGAAATTCAACACGCCTTGGGAGAGTGCGACGTGGGATTGGTCCTGATCAGCCCTGCGTTGCTCGGGTCCCAATATATTCAGGATCACGAACTTCCCAAGTTTGTGAAGAGTGGAGGTCAATCCGTTATTCCGGTCATGTTGCAACCAATCGATTTGGAACGGCATGATCTGAAAGGTTTACTCCAGACGCAAATCTTTCGGCTGGATCGCCCACGTTTCGCCTCCCCGAAAGCCTACGGGGAATGTTCGGGTTCTCATCGTGATCAATTTGCGCTGGAATTGTTTCGGCAGGTCGAGGCCCGTTTGGATAAAATCCTGGCCAAATAATCCTTAGGAGTATTCAGGTCCTATCCCGACGGAAGATATTTCTATTATTCAATTGAAGAGCAAAAAGAAATTCTATGACTGAACCCACGATCATCTGCCCACAGTGCAAAACGGAAATTAAACTGACTGAGTCGCTCGCTGCGCCTCTTCTCGAAGCCACCAAGCGAGACTTCGAGCAACGACTTGCTCAAAAAGATGCTGATGCCGTCAAACGGGATGTGGCCTTGCGTGAGCGCGAAGCCTCGCTTGCCAAATCTCAGGAGCGGTTCGAAGAGCAGGTGGCTGACAAACTAAAACTCGAACGCAGCAAAATTGTGGCGGAAGAAGCGAGAAAGGCCAGGCTGGCGCTCTCCAATGATCTCGACCAGAAATCTAAAGAAATACGTGAGATTCAAGAAATACTTAAACAAAAGGATGAAAAGCTTGCGGAAGCACAAAAAGTTCAAGCCGATCTGCTCCGTAAGCAACGGGAACTGGATGACGCCAAACGCGAATTGGATCTCACTATAGAAAAGCGCGTCCAGGAGGGACTTACTGTCACCCGGGATCAGGCCAAAAAAGAAGCCGAAGAAGGGCTCAAATTTAAAGTCATGGAGAAAGAGCAGACCATTGCTTCCATGCAAAAACAAATTGAAGAACTCAAGCGTCGTGCTGAACAGGGGTCTCAACAACTTCAGGGCGAAGTCCAGGAGCTCGAACTCGAAGCCATGCTCACCTCGAAATTCCCCCTGGATCAGATTTCACCTGTGGCCAAAGGCGAGCATGGCGGCGATGTACTGCACCGGGTTGCCAGCTCATTCGGCCAAGCCTGCGGAACCATCTTGTGGGAATCGAAGCGAACCAAGAACTGGAGTGATGTCTGGCTCATCAAGTTACGTGAGGATCAGCGGCAGGCCAAAGCTGAAATTGCGATCATCGTCAGTCAGGCTCTACCCAAAGAAGTGGACACATTCGAATTCATCGACGGCGTCTGGGTCACTCATCCCAAAGTTGCCCTTCCCCTGGCTATTGCCATGCGTAATACGCTCATGGAGGTGGCTTGCGCCCGGCAGGCCTCGGAAGGACAGCAAACCAAAATGGAAATGGTCTATCAGTATTTAATGGGTCCGCGCTTCCGGCAACGGGTTCAAGCGATCGTCGAAGGGTTCTCCTCGATGAAGGAGGATCTTGATAGAGAGCGGAAAGTCATTATGAAGCAATGGGCTAAACGTGAAGAGCAAATCGATCGGGTGATGATGGCGACCGTGGGCATGTACGGGGACCTGCAAGGCATCGCCGGGAAAACGTTGCAGGAAATTGAAGGGCTGGAACTCCAAGCCTTAGATGCGCCCAAGGACGAATCCGACGGAAAATTGTTGTAAGAACTTCCGTCTCTGCTTCCTTCAACATCAGCAAAGGCTTGGTCTTAGCATGATCAAGCCCGTATCGACTCGTTCTCCGTGGTCTTACAGCTAGATACCACAATTATCCTCAGTCATTCTGCTATCCATCAACATTTCTCACCCTTCCATCAACACAGGGCTCCTGCCTTCTCTGGTTTTGCTTTCGTTTCTAGGGGACTAGGCCTTCCTGTAATAGGTTCGGCCTGTAAAGCCAAATCGCATCCTTAAAAAAAAGAACATGGCTGAATGGATGGAAGAGGTTCCGTTTCAGTTTCATGCGGATTGTGGCCTCACACCACACGACACTGGTTTGGGGAAATTTGTCCGTCTGCGTACTCTAAGGAGTGAGGCAAACTGCCTCACTTCCATGATTGAAAACTGAAAACAGTAGAAAAACCCCACTTTAACATTGGCACGTAATTTGGAATAACCTTCGGAGACAGGGTAAGAGCCGAGTCTATATCACCAACCAAGGAGACAGTTCTGATGGAAATATTAAGGCAAAAGATGCAATTGAGAGTCTGGATCATCCTTGCCACGGTTTCTTTCGCCTGTGCCTCGGCTTGGGCGGGCAGTGCCGGAGATCTTCAACCACGAGTCCCATCCGATCGTATGGAGCAGGCCCTTTCCTTTACGAATCCCTTCACCCTCACCGAGGAATTTATTGCGAGCGGTAAAACACTCTATGAAGGCAAGGGCTGGTGTGCCTTTTGCCATGGATGGGAGGGGACGGGGGCACCGACCGCGGGTCGAACCTTTCCTCCTGATATCAAAATGCCAACCAATTTTGCGGATGCGGCCTGGCAGGCAGCCAGAAGTGATGGGGAGCTGTTCTGGATTCTGATTCATGGGAGTCATGGAACCGATATGGTGGCGTACATGCCGCAGTATATTACGGACAAGGAGGCCTGGCAGATCATCGCCTATCTCCGTACTTTCAGAGGAACATAATGGTTGCCATCTATGTTCCTAAGAACACACGCAGTGGTGTGAAAGGAGTTCATCTCTAATTTTTATATATTCTCATAGAGGAGGGACATCATGCGGGAACAACAATTCAGAACAAGTCAGATGGTCGGGTTTGCGGCTCTTATGTTGTCGGTAGTCGGGGGATGTAGTCATTACGGAGACCACGAAATATCCAAGACGGCCAAGGCGACCATTCAAGGATGCACGGATCCGGCCATTACGGGAACCGCCACTCTCAAAGAATTTGAATCTGAAGAAGGCATCAAAAAACTCTATGTCCAGATGGAGGTCAAGGGATTAAAGGATGGGAAGCATGCGGTTCATATTCATGAGGTTGCCAGTTGTCAGCCGTGTGGGGCTGCGAAAGGTCATCATGATCCCGGGCCCTTTGGCAAGTCCACACCTGACGCGCCGGACTTCAATCATCCCTTCCACATGGGGGATTTGGTCAATATCACGGTAGTCAACGGGGTAGGGAAACTGCATGCAGTAACCACCCGGGTTGCGTTATCGGATGGCCGGTTAAGCGTGTTTGATGAAGATGGCAGTTCATTCATCATCCACACCAATGAAGATCTCTATTGCGATCAGGATAGCGAACTCAATCCTGGATGTGCCGGTGGGGCTCGTGATGCCTGTGGAATTATTGAGCCGGTAACCTCGATGTAAGTAGAACGTCTTTGGCGTGACGCCTAGTTCAAGGAAATGAAGTGGTCATATCCCATAATGTGGCTGCAAGCATTCAATGAAGGGAATACACAAGGAGGAGTGATGAGACAGATATTTCAGTGGGCAAGTGGACTTATCTTGGCGCTGGCGGTGGGTGGATCGCCGCTGTTGGCACAACAACACGGGCATCAGCAGATGATGATGCCCCGCGTCCCTGCAGACAAGCTGGATGAAGCCCGAGCCTTGCAGAGCCCGTTGCCGTCCTCCCCGGAAATCGTCGAAAAAGGCCAGGCAATCTATGAGGGCAAGGGCACGTGCGTCAATTGTCATGGGGTGAGTGGACGCGGCGATGGCCCAGGGGCTTCGACTCTCAACCCGCCGCCTCGGGTGTTCCGGTCACATGGGTTTTGGAGACATCGGTCTGAAGGAGAGATTTTTTGGGTGATTAAATACGGATCACCGGGAACCGGGATGATTCCCTTTGGTGGGATGTTATCGGATGAAGAGATTTGGACCGTGATGCAATATGAGGAAAGTTTTTCCGGAGGATCACATGGGGGAGGGAGAGGTCCTCAGGGAGGCGGACGGCACCAGGGCCGGGGCATGATGATGAATCGCTAATAGACAGAAAGTGTATGCCGTCACACAACCATAACAGGGCTACTTTGACAAAAGAGGAACTGGGTTTCGAAAACACCATGAGGCCATGCAGCGTGAGCAGGGTGCCACCTTCCCGGCCGGAATACCATGAGTTGGCGATGGCCCATCATCAGGCTGCGGAAGCGCTGGGCGCAGTGATCCCGACCAAAGACCTCAAGCAGATCCTCCCTCATCTCGAGCAGACCATCCATGCTTGCGTGAAATGCCATTAAGTCTTTCATTTGCAGGATTAATGCAAATTTGTGCAATAATTATTGTTTCTCTTCCTGGTAACGACTAGAATTCTTACCTGAATTTGTCATGCCTGCTGGGTATAGCAGGTATCTTTTCACAACCATCCCAGAAGTGACCCGACTTCATGACGAATACTCATTACGGTTATGCCATTCTGGCCAGTTTCCTCGCGGCCGGAGTCACCACCTCAGGCCTTTATGTCATTCGTCGGTTTGGAACATGGGGACAATACAATGCCACGTATTTTTCCTGTTTCGCAGCAGGTGTGCTGATTTCGGTAGCCTTTCTCCATATCATTCCTCATGCCTTCCACATGAACGACCAGGCGCCCGTGTATTTGCTGGCGGGCTATTTGGCCTTTCATTTAATCAACCGGTTCATTCATGCCTATGTCTGCGATAGCACTCCCGACACAGCCATTGGACTGATTCCTTTGCTCGGTATCGGCCTGCATTCGACATTGGATGGAGTCGTGTATGCCATCACGTTTAGCGTCAGCGTCTTAACCGGAACGTTAGCGGGGATTGGTATGGTCTTGCATGAGTTTCCTGAAGGGATCGTCACCTATGTGCTTTTACTTCGTAGCGGGTTCAGTCCAAAAAAGTCATGGCTGTTGGCCTTTCTGGCTGCGGCTCTGACCACACCGATTGGAACATTGTTGGCCATCCCCATAATCCATCAGATCAATGAGACCGTCCTGGGCGCGATGTTGGCGGTTTCAGCCGGGGCGTTTGTGTATGTGGGAGCCACGCATCTTCTGCCCTTAGCCGAGCGGGAAGATCGTCCCTACAGTCTGGCAGCCATGGGCGGCGGTGTTGTGGTCGCCCTCGGTATTATCCTTACTCACGGCTAATTCCAGAAAAACCAACTAATTTTTATAGTTGCTAACCGAGGGGGTGACACATTGGTCCGAACACGGTCAAAGGAGAATCGCAGCCGTGGAAAAAATTCAAAGCATGATTTGCAATTGAAAAACTTCAATTGGGTGTGAGAAATGGAGATACCTATGAACCCACAAAGACCTTTCTAACGACTAACCCTAGCCATGCCCATAGGTTCATTCTCAATCTTACCCACGTGACAACCGTATTCAGGAAAACGCCGGATCAGGTCCTTCTTGGGCTAGGGGACTCTAGCACCACTAGAGTTCCTCGCATGATGGGATGAAATAAACAGTGGTAGGGATAATAACCTGGAGGTAAATGCTTGACCGTGAAGGTTCGATTGGGTCCAATAGGTCCGGAATCAAAGTCACATTGTCCACCGCTTTTACACCCATCGTGGGTAATGGAATGAATATCGGCCGTTGGATTTTCCCAAGAAATAAGGGTGCCAGCGGCAAGTTCAACAAATTTTGGGGAATAATACGGGGAGAAAGTGTTCAGGGTAATCCGAAATGTAGGAGTCGCCGCTGACGTAAAAGGCACAATCAAAGCAATGCCCATCATTAAAAAAATGACCGTTCCTCCAATATGTAATGGCTTAAACACACAAGACATTTTTCCCACAATCATTTTTCTGTTGCTCCCATACGTTGTTGCCGGAATTTATAGTTCGCCTTCTCGTTGTTTTCGTCCTTGATTACTCTAGATCATCTCAGAGACCAAAGCTTAGACCTCACGATTCATTATACACCCGGAAAGCACAGCGATGGGAGAGGGCTACGAGTCTCTTTTATCTGCCTGCCCCTCACGAGAAAGAGTTCACTATAATTTTTTTAGACGTGCACATCCACAAAAACACCCGTTGAGCCCAGTTTGGCATTAAGGTCTTTTGCCGTTTGGGCCGCTACAGCAAGTAGGTTATCGACAAGTCCCTTTTTATTGGATGATGAACGGCCAAATAGGAGATCATTAGCCAACGACGGATTTCGTTCTAGCTTGGACACCAGAAACTCTCTGGAGAATCCAGACAACGACAACTCAAGCACGTGTTTGGCGCCTTTTCCAAAGTTGAAATTAATCCCGGCCTGACTTTTAAAACGTGGTCCTTCCGAATGAAAGGAATCGGAGACCGCGGTTTTAAGATTTGATTGAATATTGGCGAAGGATGGTCCAAGTACTTTTTTATCTTTTTGAATTTGAAAAATGGTGTTGATGGAATTGGCGACCTTTTGAAGGGTGTCCGCAATTTCTTTGGCTTGAAAAGGGGAAAGCCCTTGTCGGGATTTAATGAAAGCTGTGGTTCCCACGGTTGGATCATAGGTATCTTCAGAAATGCCAACCGCGGCAAAAAACCCTGTGCCGTTGCTGTTGACCTCCAGGGATTGGTTCGGGGAAGTGAGGATGATCCGCTGCCCAGATGCATTCAATGTAGCGGTGACGCCTGCGGCAGAGGTGGTGATCCTGGTCAGCACATCCTCTAAAGAATCTGAAAGCACATCGATTGAAATCGCGACACCATTGAGTAAGATCGACCCTGTTTGCACCGAGGAAAACTGGGAGAGGGTCCCTAACGGTTTTTCTTCGTCCGGTATTTCATCTTGTCCCTGAACCGAGGAAGATCCGGTGAGTTTGGTTGCAGCCAGAAATCCCGACGTATCACTTCCCAGCGCAATGGTCGGGGAGGCTCCTAGGGTGTTGTGAGTCAGGACGACCGTCTCGTTGTCACTGTCAAACGTGGCCGTTACTCCGGCGGCCGACTGATTGATCCGGGTTAGCACCATGTTGATGGTGTCGTCGGCAAAAACATCAATGGTCGTCCCGTTCACCTGAAATGAGCCGGCAGAGACCCCAAACCCTTCTTCCAGGTTGGGATTGTCGTTTCTCGTTCCATTAAAAGGTTTGTCGGGGTTAACCGCACTTCCCACCGAATTCGAGACGGCTACCGTAAATGTATCATTTTGAGTGAGGGATCCTGATCCCAGGCTCAGCACCAGCCCATTTTGCAACGTGTAGGGATCATCGGGTTGGTAGAGAGTCAGGCTAATGGTTTCCACCAACTGCGCTTGGCTATTGCGTACCTCAAGGCCTAGGACGGGAGAAACTCCTACAATGCCCCCATTGGTGACCTGAAACGTTAAAGTATCGTTGCCATTATCGCCATCATAAACACCACTGAGAGTAGCCGTACTGGTTGAACTTCCGGTAAATGTGGGGCCAAAGGGAGAAAAAGAGGTCGGGGTGGTATTCACTTCTTCCGTCGATTGGCGGATTGTTGCGGTGGCAGGCGTGGATCCCAACCCCAGGTCGGCGGAAGAACTTGTGGTGGCTGCCTGCGCTTGTTCGCCGCCTACTCGTGCCCGGTGGAATAACGGAAAGGGATTCTTAAAGGAGTTTAAAGCTTTTTTCAAAGAGAGAACGTGTTGTCGAAGTAAGCGAAGTTCGTCCTCGGTTTCGGTCGCAGCGACAGAGGGAGGTGGCGCTTGTGAAATGGCATGCGTTCGAATAGACGCATGCGCCAAAGAAATAGGAGAAAACCCAGTTGCGAAAATATCATTGCTGACTTGCACGAACCGCTCCCTTTAATAATCGTGCTCCACCGGCCGAATGTCCCGGGTGAATGAGAAGACAACCGTGAATATTCCTTGGCGCAAAGCCCTGGATTCATTTGAGAAAGCCAAAAGGACAGGATGGCTCGACAGGCGGGCCAAGAACGCTGACTACGGGCAGAAGAAAAGAAATATGGCAGATTCTACCATGCGTTTTCTCGAACCTTTCGGCAATCCCGCTGCCATAAGGCATTTCGCCCCTTAGGCCGGTAACTTTGTACCCTCATCTTTTCAGACGAGGTTGCCTATGTAAATTTTCTGGTACCTTTATCGGCATGATTTAAAAACCCTTTCCAAATCATCACAGATCCTAATTCAAGTTCGTTTAAGTCAAGGTTAGGCTAAGGATTCGCCAGAAAGTTCGGTATACACTTGGTGGAGGTTTTTGCATTTTTTTTACCGAATTTCTCAGTTGTCGGTGCGGAGAAATCTATTAAGATGAAAGGTCTGACTCGCGGCGAAACTGGAAAAAGCGCCTCGCCAGTCCTTTACTGTCCAAGTTATGAAACGATTTTCAACAGTAGCTGGTAATGTCATTACAAACTGATAAAGATGGTCAAACTAAGAAAGTAGATAGGAGGTAGGTATGGATCGTACCAGTAACGGAATGTTGAAAAGGTGGCATGGTAAACTTGGTGGGGACAGCGTCAATTTCAGCGTGGGCACTTTTATGGTCATAGCTCGGCACGATGCGGGATACAGTTCCTTCAACACCTCCAAATAATCCGCTTATGACCCACGAAAGGGATCACATCCGAATGCCTCTTCGGATCGGACATCGGGGTGCGGCGGGCCATGCACCTGAGAATACGCTGGCTGCTCTGGAGCTCGCAATCAAATTTGGTGTCGATATGGTCGAGTTTGATGTCCGGCGATCGGCAGATGGAGCCCTGGCGCTCCTTCATGATGATTCGGTTGACCGGATGACAAACGGGGAGGGAAAAATTGAGGAATTATCGCTAAGCGTACTTCGGGAATTGGAGGTGGGAGGGGTCGAGAGGGTTCCTCTCCTTGAAGAAGCTCTCGCCTGTCTCAGTGGAAGGGCCGGTGCCATGATTGAGCTGAAGGTGAGGGGAATCGCCGCGGATGTTTGTGCGAAAGTGGAGGCGACCGACTTTCATGGGACAGTGATTTATGCCTCGTTTTTTCATGAAGAACTGTTGACCGTGAGGAGATTGATGGAAAATGCTTTCACGTTGGCGCTAATCGAGGTCGCGCCCATACATTCCACGGCCTTTTCTATCGAAGCTCAAGCAACTCATGCTGGATTGGCGTTGAATATTGTGACGCCTGGGCTTGTGCAGGCGCTTCAGGCGAAAGATATCAAAGTGTTTGTCTATACGATTGACGAGCCTGATGATATTGCACGGATGAAGCGACTGGGGGTCGATGGAATTATTTCTAACTTCCCCGAACGGATCTAGCCGGTCTTGCGCTCAAAAGCCTTTTCAGAAAAACCCTGTTTCTCCTAGTTTGGCACCAAAAAATCGTAGTGACCGATCAAGCCATCTGATATCTCTCCCGATGCGTCCGGTGCATAGTCCACGATGACCCTCTCTAAATCGATTGTTGTGAGTCCCGCATCCAGAATGACCACATCCATTGGCAGTAATTTCTGGTTCAGTTCATTGTTGGGGATTTGGTCGCCCCGGAAATAGAGCTGTGTGACCAGTTTTGGATGCTCTGGAGGGAACAGTTGAAAGTGCAGGTGGGAAGGGCGGTACAGTCCGGCTTCCAGGTCAATGGGGTAAAAGCCGGGAACAATGGTTTTGAACCAATAGTCTCCCTGCTCATTGGTGACCGCTCGTCCCCAGTATTGAAAATACGCATCGTAGTTCCGGTGAATGATCTTTCCGGTCGTGGGATGGGGAAATTTCAACATACTGTCATCCTTTTTGTGGTTGTATCGGCCGGAGGCTGAGGCACTCCACATGATGATCACAGTGCGAGGTATCGCCTTTCCGGTTTTTGCGCTCAGGACTTTTCCTCTCAGATAAATGACCTGTCCCTTGGCTTTTCCCCTGCGACCTTTGACAAACGTGAGATCCTGATCGTTCGCCTGACTTATGGGAATGCCGATCCCGTGGTTTTCGCGAATGGCATCTATTGGGTCTCCCTCGTCGGGGAAAAATGGTCCCAGGGATTGACGTGGAGTTGGTTCCTTGAGTATTTCTGCAAGGCTGGAGGAGCTAATGAGGCCTCCAGCTAACAAGCCGAAGATGCCCATACCCCGCTTTAACAGGGTTCTTCTGGACAAGTTATGAGGTTCTATTGTCATAGGGATTCCTTCTTCAAATTTGGAAGTGCAAGACTATGGTAACCGTAAGGCTGATGGCGGACGGGTGACAACTCTGGACAGTGGATAAACCGTTCGCTTCTTCGGTCATTTTTTCATATATTCTCCGTACTTTCAAATACCGGATGCAGGATGTAGCCTTTCAAGATGAAGTGAATGTGCGGTATGTTGTCCCGGAATAACAGAAGGTGTCATGGGCCCAATCGGCTTCGTCTCTTCTGTGTGGTGTCCCTGAAATCTTTACTCTCTATTGGTGAATTCTTGATCCCCTCGTTTTTTCTGTTGCCGTGACTGAGCCATCTTGTAAAATATGTGTTGGAGCATGGCCGTTCAAGGATCATTTTCTTGTCGATTGTGGTCTGACCAGAGCGTTTGTGTTTGAGGACCAGTTTTTTTCGGGCTGGACCGTATTGGTGTTGAAAGACCATGCTTCCGAACTGTTTGATTTATCCGGAGTTGCGCGCCGCATGTTGATGGAGGAAGTCACCCACGTGGCGCAGATACTGACACAGGTTTTTGACGCGAAGAAGATCAACTATGAACTGCTCGGGAATCAGGTGCCTCACATCCACTGGCATCTGATTCCAAGGCTCAAGACCGATCCCGATCCATTGAAACCGGTGTGGTGTGTGCCGCATGAGCCTGTCCGGCTTTCCGCTGAACAGCTGTCCGAACGGGTCCACCTTCTTCGATCCGCTTTGCGCATCGATCCCAATCAACCCCTCTAGTCTGCTCAGCCTAGCGAGCGTGAATTTCAGCTCACCTCGTGGCGCTTTCCGTGTTGTTACCCTGTTGTCCTTCCATCCTCATTCGCTTCGAAATCTTCGTTTGGAGTAGAAGAGGAAGAGGCGGATTCCGGCTCCAGTGAATCGATGAGAAATCGCGGTGGCGCCGGGGGACTCGTTTCGAGCTGTGTATATTGACAGGGAGGAATGTCATCCTTTAGCCGCCTCAGAAGCGTGGGAACTTTCATCTTGGGAGGAACATCACACAACCAGACGTGCATGCCGGTTTCCAATTCGTCAAAGTGTCGTTTTAAAGTAAATCCTGGTTTTTCCATGAAATAGGCAGAAAGAAACCCTGTGATGCCCTGTACCACCCAGGGATGCTCTTTCACATATCGATAACTGACCCGAATCTCTACCACCTCAAGCATGTCTTGATCTCCCTGTGTAGTCGAATAAACCCTATTTGGAAAGTTATACCCTAACAATAATGGCGTCTATTGTGAAATTGAGAAGAGCCATTGGGAATTTTTTGTTTCTGTCTTGCCAGACATGCTTGGCCTTCTACCCCTCCGTAACCCTCATGCCTGATTTTTTTTCGGACATCCCGGTTGATTTCTGTCTCTCTATTTGAGCCCGTGACGTCACGGATGGATAGTCGTGGAAATACCAGCCCGGTAAGCCTTGCAAACCACGGTGGGGTCGTTGAAAGAAGAGACAGATTATGGCCTGAGATTACTTTTGCAGGGGAGGATAGGAAGCAGGAGTATGCTGAAAGGTTAGGGAAGAGGGACGGATATGCACGGGTTAGTGGATAGATCCGTCCCCCACTCTTGATTAAGCTTAATCGTGCTTTTCGCCCTTGCCGTGCTTGCCTTTTTTGTCACGATCTTTGCCATGCTTTTCTTTGTATTCCTTCATCTTTGCTTCCCGTTCTTCTTGCATTTCCTTCCATTTCGCTTGTTGTTCCGGCGTCAGTTCGGCCTCAATTTTTGCCATGGCCTGTTTGCGCATCTCTTTCATTTGTTGGTGAAGACCCTCCATCTTCTGGTGTTTTTCCTCAATGATGGGGAGGATTTTGTCCTGTTGTTCCTGTGTGAGCGACAGCTTCTGCGTGAGTTTCTCCAGCATGGATTTTGGATCATGCCCGTAACCATGCCCGTCTCCATCTGCCCAGGCTGCTCCGGCACCAAACATCAATGCGCTGCTGAACAATCCGGCGATCATCAGTCGGCACAGCCATGGTCGTTGACCGGCTTGGGTGATCTGGTGTTCGAGTGAATGTTTCATACATACCTCCTAGATTAAGAAATGATACACAGGGTGAACGGTTATGGGAAAACTATCCAGTATATCAGAACCGAAAGAAGCTGTGTGGTGGGTTTCCAAGAATGATTAACAGACGTGTTGAGACGATGCGGTCATGAGGGCGTCATTCGTCACGGAATCCACCGTGATGCAGGGCAGGGGATGGCGGCTTGCTACCGTTTGCCATTCAGCTTGTTTCAATAGGGGAACGATTGCCGTATATCCCAACTCCTCCGCCATGACCCACGGACTTTCCAAAAACCAGGTAGATGGCTCAGCGACCGCGCCTTTTTCAAGAAGAAGGCGAATGATTTGCATGTTGCCTTTAAATGCTGCGGCATGCAGGGGAGTCCACCCTGTCACATCCTTCGCGTTGACGTCAGCTCCCCTTTCAATAAGTGCGCCGACTGTGTCCACATGACCGAATGCGGCCGCAACCATTAGGGCGTGGGTCCTGACAATGGGAAAGGTGGTGTTGACATCGGTTCCATCCTTGAGGAGAGCCAACACTTTTTCCGTGTCGCCGTTGGTGGCGGCGTTAAAATACGACAAGGCGCATCCCGAAAGAATCAAGGCCATGACCAGGTAGGCAAGACGATAGACGTACCTGTTCATGAGGGGTCCTTTGGCTGGATGTCTTTTCATCCCCAATCACTCAAGAGAACCTTGACCACCTTAAAAGGGATAATCCAATCCGGCATACACATTGACTCCATCCTTCCCATACGCCACATCAACCCGACCCACGATATGGGGGCGGGCTAGGAACCGGAATCCTATCCCAGGATTGACCTGAGGGTGGAGGATGGTGTTGCTGCTAAAATTGGATCCTACACGACCAATATCGATGAATGGCGCGACTTGAAAGTCCAGGAGATATCCGAAAATTTTTTGTTGTCGAATCAGCACCCGTTCTTCCAGATTAATTACCAGGGCGGTGGAGTCGATGAATCGGCTTCTTCCGAAGGCTCGAAGGGAATCCTCTCCTCCCAAGGTTGGGCGTTCATAGAAGGGCGGTGTTCCCCCCTTAACAGTGTCTGCATACAAATGGGATACAAAAACCAGACGGTTATGGAAATGTGGGACAAGATGGCGGGCATCAATGGTGGTTCGCCACCAGTCCGTCACAGGTTGTTGTTTGAAATTCTGATTCCATTCGACGGACACGTTCAAATAGGTTCCCTGCGTGGAGATTAATTGGCGGTCCCTTGTGTCATAACGAAATGTCAGTTTATGTCCCAGAATATCTGCTCCGCCAATGCCGTTAGTGTTTGGAAAATCCTCTTGAATGTCGGGCAGCGTATTGATGATTCCGTCGTCGACGCGTACCTGGTGGTACCGCTCGCTCCACATAAGGGCAATATCCTGAGCTAAATGGATCCCGGCAGTGAGATCCACTAGTATTTCCTTTGACGTATAAGAGGTTTCATCGGATTCATTGGTTTGGCTCCCGATGCCAAAAAATCGCCGGAAGGGATTTTTAAACCAGGAGGCCCGGCCCGCCAGGATATACCGCCCCCCTCCTGCCCCAACATTTTTGTAAGACAGATCGATATCACGCTGAACTTTAGTGGAGTAGGACAGGATCGCACTGTATTGCGTGGTATCAGAAGGATATCCATAGTAGTTCAAGGTCAATGTTTCACCGATATACTTATTATGCAAATATTGGGGAGCAATAATGTCTTCTAAATGGCCATTCGCATTTGATCGGAGCATCGGGACGAGGAAACCGTAATAGGCCCCTTCATTGCGGCTGTAGGCGAAAGCCGGGACGGGAAACACCGTAAATTCTCCCTTGGTCGGAAGAGACCTGATCGCTTCCTCTTTGGCTTTTTCCTGTTTTGCTTCCCCTCTCTGTCCTTCCGTACCCTGTACTGGAAAATCCGGGTCGTATTTGAATCGTTCCTGCCGCTTCTGAGAGGCCCGGTCAGGATCAGGAGCGTTTTGCCCCAGGGAGGTTTCTGGGAAAATACCCGCTCCGCACATCACAAAAGTCACGAAGGTAACGATCTTGTTGAAAGACCCGGAAAATTGTCGGCGCATGGTTCATGGTTTTCGGATGAGTGGTCATGATGTTCATTCATAGTGGAGAGAATGGGTTTCATCAGGAGTCAAATCAGGGATGCGAAATGGAGATACGGCATGCAAGGTTCCGGGTGGAGTGAATGGTAAGTCGAATTCCCCCCACGTCCAGATCCGATTGTGTTCGATGAGAGTATTGGCGGTGAGGTAGAGACCGATCATGGAACGATAAGCGTGCGCCGCATCTATATCATCAAGGGAGGGGTGCGTGACAGGTGTCTGCAGATCCAGATCGGTATGGTTGAGCAATCCGGTATCAAACGCATACCACCAGATTCCTTGAGCATCGGCAATTCCTACCGCATCATCATACATATTGCTGAGATACGCCAGATTATCCGACGCACAGTTCCTGATGAGTTGGCAAGTCAAATCTCTTCCCATAAAAGGGGTGCGGTTCGGGGTCAGACCAGTGAGCGACAATATCGTCGGTGCGATATCTACCTGACTGCCGACGGTTGTCACGGTATGGGGCACGATCTGGAGTTGTGTTCTGAGCGCCTCATCCATCCAGATGAATAGAGGGGTCGAAAAATGTCCTGCCACCCGTTCGCCTTCCGTGAAGCCTACCGATTCATGTCGGCCGTGGTCTCCCAGGACGAAGAGTATGGTGTTGGTCAACAGCCCGTCACGTTTGAGACGGGTAAATACCTGCGAAAATTCAAGATCAAAATTTCGAAGAGCTGCCAGATAGGGATCAGGCTGATCTTTCAATGCCCGAACTTCAGGGTACCGCAAGGGAATCGTAAAAGGATGATGAGTCCCGGTTGTGAGGGCAGCAAGGAAATAGGGGTCTGGCTGCTGCTGCAATTCGGTGACTCGTTGGTACAGGACATCAAGCAATGCGCCGTCCGTGAGGCCAATGCCCATTCGCTCCGCCTCCGCGGGAAAGTCCTGACCACCGGAGATCTGCTCGATTCCATTTCTGGCTAAAAATGTACGTGAACCCGGAATATCGCTATCGATGCCCATCATCATTTCTGTCCGGTACCCGGCCTTCTGGAGCACAGAGGGAAAGCAAAGATACTCATGCGTGTTGCGAGTCTTGATGACGGCGGTTCCTTGCCTCGGAAATACTGAGCATAGGGTGGCCAGGAGGCCTCTGGTGGTTTGCACCCCATTGCTGAAAAAATGTTCAAAATACACACTGTCTTGCCGCAGGGAATCAAGAAATGGAGTGAGAGCGATTCTTGAGGGAAGGTTCGTTCCCTCCTGTGCCGGATTAGAAAGGGATAGAATCTTTCCAAGAAAACGTCGATCCAGGCCTTCAACCAACAGTACGAGGATATTCACTCGTGAGGGAAGCATGAATGGCGGGATGGTGGATTGTTCTTTGATCAGAGGATATTGAAGGGATGGCCATCGTGCCGATGGAGCGAGAATCTGATGGGTGACGGTTAATGCCTTGTTCGCACTCATGGGTCGGGAAAGCTGCGCCGGTGCCCACATCCCTTGGGATCGGATGTACTCTTGAAGCGGGCGTGAGGCAGAGAGGATTGGATTTTGAGCTAAGTTATGATAGGCCGTACTTTCAATTTGCAGGGTAAAAGCCTCTGGAAGCAAGGGACTCCATGCGGCCGCTCCAAGGGCAAATGGAACGGCAAACAGGACTGCCCGGAACTGAAAGTGAGTGGTGTGTGCGTAGGCGAATATCGAATGAGACCAGAGGCGATTCGTTCCCCAGACTCCTGTCAGGATGATCAAAGCGAGAAGGACGAAATATGGGATGAGATACCTGAGCCAATTCCCGGCTTCAGCCAATTCCGCGATGGTTTGGTTGGAGCCCTGAGATTCCGTATAGTGGCGACTGGCTTGGAAGGCTTCATCCACGTATTCAAAGAATGGGAAATTCAGGTGATGGTGAAACAAACGATAGTATGAAATGTCCACCATGGCGCTTATCAAGAACAGTGCAGCTAATAGTACGAGAGCCCACTGAAGTGTCCGTCGATAGACGGAAATCAAACATCTCGAGCCGGGAGGTCTTTCCAGAAACACGCTTACGGGTATGCCAGCTAGGGAGAGAATCATAGCCAGAAGAATTCCCGCACTGGCTGTCACGCCGTCACTGAGGCCCCCCACGAGAAGAGTTTTGCCCAAGAGACTGATGGTCGGTGGTTCTCTTACTATAACGAGAGGAAGAAGAAACCACCGTTCGGCTTGTTGGATGCCGATAAGAATTACCCCCCACCAGCACAACAGATACGAAAACGACCGGGGATGCCTGAAAAGCCGGAAAAGGGCAGGTGGGATAAGAAAACGATTCATAATTCCTGTTTCGAAAGAGTGCCGCATCATACGGGCTGAGTAGTCCGGGACGTTCGTGCGGGCGGATTCTTGGGGACAACTGTCTTCCAACTCCCATCCGTTTAGGCCTGCAAAAATGGCCGGTGTATAGTCGGCGCATTTTTGTTCGGCATTATAAATTTAGAATAAATGGTGTCGTTTGCTGGTCCATTTCGGATCAGGAGCATGACGAAGTATTCAGCATGGATTCGCTTTTTGGGGTTACCTTTCTTTCTCCAAAGCAAGCGCCAGATACATATCCGCCTTGGACGGAACAGATTCTCGCCGGAATAAATGGTGTGTATGGCTCTGCATCCTCCGGCATGGCTTGTTCTCTCAGCGGACTCTTGATGGCCTCCCGCATGTGGGAACTCCAATGTGGATCTCATCCAGAAAGCCCACATGCTGATTCCAGTATGATCAAAAGACCGGGTCTAGTCTGTTCAATATTGCTCATAATCAGCCCAGGCCAAAAAGTTCAAAAGCGGGGAATGTCGTGCGAGTCCCACCGATGGCTATAAGTGGTCTCAATTAGGAAAGATCCCACCACAACAGACGAATGTAGAAAATGAAAAAGTTTTGTATGAAAATGAAAAATTTTTGACGAAGGTTAAGATGTCTTCAGGATTGCGGCTGTCCGAGGAGAAAGCGCTGACTCTTTACTGTACAGGGTTGTGGGGAAAAAAGATGAAAGGTCCTCGAGAATCTACGCTGATTATGCAGCGGTGAGGCGTCATGGAGCCATGCTCGGCTTAACGAAGGCTGGGAAGGGCGTCAAGAAGGATTTGGGCTTTCTGATGATTGTGTTGCCAGGATTCCGATGCAGGAGATCGAGGAGATTCATCTATTATGTGACGCAGTTCTTCCCGTGCAGCACGATGGTTCTGCCTTTTGATAGAGGTTTTAGCCAAATCCAGTCTCGCTCGTATGTAATCGGGGCGGAGGCCATGACGCCTTCGATTTGTGCAGAACTTCCCAGGTTCGCCGCGGATAAATAATGGGCTTCCGCATTGTCTTTTTCTCTTTCAAGGGTTCGTCGGGCCAGACGTGCACCCTCATCAAATGCTTATGGATTGCGAAAAGCTCCATCCCAAAGATCTTGGGCTGCACAGCACTGGCCGAGGCGACCCAGTCGGCACGTATATGAAATAAAAGCGTATCAGCTTTTCTAAAGAAATTTTCGACATTGTAGGCTTCCACAGGTACAGGGCAGTTTCCCGTTATGGTGTGAGTCGCCATAGTCGAGCGTGAGTTCGGTCCCGGCCTTGATCGGGTGTAAGGCATAAAACTCTGCCCGTTCACCTATTATGCGCATAAAGGTATTGGGTCTGCAGGAATGGTTGATAAATCGGAATCCTGTTATCTCTTCTGCCCCATCGATCGACTTTCCATTATTCACTTCGACAATGGCAATCCACTTTTGTATTTTCGCGCGCCTTCGTCCTTCTCTTTGCGAAATGCGTTCCCCTTCATACTCTCCAATTTTTTGTCTGTGTCGCAATGGCACTTTGGTGAATAGGCCGCGACCCTCAATGACACTGGGCTTGACTTCCATCGGAACGGGCCATCTGGTTTTGCGGGCCGAAGTTCGATTAGTTGGAGGCATTCGAAGAGGAGAGTAAGAAGCAATACGTTGCTTATTTATAGTGAATCGGATTTTAGAGAACTGTACAAAATGGGAAGTTGACGAGACAAGGATGAAGGAGAGATGGAGGGAAAGGAGATGGCACGTGTTTTCCGGCGAAGTTCATTCACTCGATCGGACGAACCGGAAGGAGGCCTGATCATTCTCGAAAACAGCGGCGAGTGCACAGGGGATGTCTCAAAGTTAATCACCGCCCAGGAAAGCATCCTCGTCATGTTCCGGCATGAGATCCTCTTCTTCTTCGATGCCTAATCCGCCCTGAAACGATTCCCGGATGGCGACCACGTGTTGATGTGAGGGAGTGCCTTCAATTTGCTTCCCGAATCGATCGAGGAACCGATCGCAGAGGTCCAGCCCAAGTTGAAAATATCGGGGCAGGGGGCCTTCGGTGACTTGCTGCCAGGTAATGTAAATGAGGAACTCCTGCAGGTATCGAGCCTGTGGAAGCTGTGCGCCCAATTCCTGAAGGGTATCAAATGCGCGCTTGGCTTGTGGCCCTTGATCGGTGGAAAATAATGCTTCCGTTTCTAAAATGTCCGATTCAAGATCCCCAAGTTCCCCTTGTTCCTCAGCTTGTTGAAGAGCTTGCAGTGCAGCGATGGCTGGATCAAAATTCATGGGAAATGCCTTTGTCTGAATATGAGATATCCGAACCTCGAGGGAGTGTAGCAGATCTCTGACAAGTTTGCGTATCCAAAATCGGGCAAGTCACAAACGACATCTTTATAGGAGCAAGACTTTCTATCCGGAGCGTAATGGCGTCCGGTAGGGTGCCATTTGATGAGGGAAGGAGCTCAATGGTGGATGCACAACCCGGTCAACACTATCAGTCGTGGGAGGCGTTCTGCGGAGCCCGGCTGGAGTATGTGAGGGCATTGGCTGAGACAGTGGAACAGAGTTTTCTCCGGCGGGACACGACTCATCCGAGTTTCTGTGGGTGTATCGATTGGCATTCCAGTGTTCATGGCGCCTACGCGTTATTAACGGCTTCGCGGCTGACGAGTGAACCCCGGTGGGTCAGGGTTGTGGATGCTGCACTGGCACCTGATTGCCTGGAAGGCGAGTTAGCTGCGCTCAAACGAGGCGAATTGGATCATGAGTTGCCCTATGGTTTTGCATGGCTTCTCAAGCTTGCGCAGGAGCGTGAACAAGGCTGTGGGAAAAATGAGCTCCAACCGTTGGCCACGGAGATCGCATTGCGTGTGGGACGCTGGCTCTTTTCCTTGTCGAATGAGGATCTTGCGAAACATGCGCAACGTCGCGAATACGGAAATCTTTCCTGGCCGCTGGTGAATCTCTGGCATTGGGGAAAATGGAAGCAGGATTCTGATTTGCTGAAAGAGCTGGCAAATTTTACGCGGATTCGCCTGTTGCCGCTAAATCAGGAATGTCCTCCTTCCCTTGACCAGGTTACGGATGAATTTTTTCCAGCGGCGCTCCAGCGATGCCGGGCACTGCTCACGATCCTTCCACCTGAAGACTCTGGGAAATGGCTGGCATCCCATACCCAGGAAATCGGACGACTCGCTCCTCTGAGCACTTTCCCCACGGTTCATTCAGCAGGCCTGAACTTCAGCCGGAGCTGGGGCCTGTGGACCGTGTATCAGCATACGAAGGATCCGGTCTTCCGCGATCTGTACGTGAACCATATTGCGACACATATGCACATGCCCCAGTATTGGCGGGATGATTACCGAAAGCACGGACATTGGGTGCCCCAATTCGGTATTTATGCGATTGCGTTAAGTTTCGATGAGGTGCCGTTCTAACACTGCAGACCTCTCTTATTATCAGGAAAACTGTGATTATCCGCCGACACCAATTTTGGCCAGAGCCGATTCAGGAGAAATAAGGTTTCGTTGTAATCCGAGGCTCTTGGCATCCAACCCCATGGCAAGGCCTAGTAGTTGCGGAAGATGGAGAATCGGGAGATCGATAGAAGTCTGTTCCTGGTTGGCGGCTTTGGACTGCATGCCGTCGAGGTTGAGATGGCAGAGCGGACAGGGGGTAACCATAATATCGGCTCCGTGTGATTTTGCATCCCGCGTATGCGTGGCGACCATCGTGAGCGAGTTTTTTTCATTAATGGTCAAAATGGGAAACCCGCAACATCGGGTTTTCCCAGGAAAGTCCACCACCTCCGCTCCTAATATTTGGATGATCCGTTCAAGGGACTTTCCCCGATCAGGATGCCGGTCGAATTCCAGCGCATTGGTCGGCCGTTGAATATAGCACCCATAAAACGGCGCGGCACGAAGCCCCGATAAGGGACGGGTAATGTGGCGTCGCAAAGTTTCCTCCCCCACGTCTTCCAGGAGAATCCACAAAAAATGTTTGATCGTGGTGGTTCCCCGATAGGTTAATCCTTCGTCTCGGAGGAAGTCGTTAATTTCCTGAAGATAATGTGGTTGAGTCGTGAGACGATGGTTGGCTTGGCTCATCACCCCTTGGCAGGTACTACAGATGGTCATGATGGGGAGGCCTTGTTGTTCGGCCAGCGCAAAGGTGCGGGCATTCAGCGCATCGCCAAGCCGCAGGTCTTTTTCCTGCAACACACCCGCACCGGTACAAGAGGCGGTCGTCATTTCCGCAAGTTCGATTCCCAATTTGGGATAGACCTGCATGACGGATTGGTACAATTCCGGGCAGGCACCCTTTGAAACGCAACCGGGGAAAAAGGCATATTTCATCGCTGTCCTCCTTGCGTTTTTCTCGCGATATCAGGGAGGAAAGGTTTGTTCCCAGAACGACATAAGATGGTTTTGGCAGATGTCATCGTTTAATCCTGACCTCTTTAAAGAGCCGTTGGATATGGTGGATTCCAGGAATCGGCCGGTGAAGGGGACCCGAGAGGGGGACTTTGCCTTTGAAGACCGATTGAACAACCATGGGGATCATACCGAGTAATCGGCCAATATTTTTAAGGCCGAAGGTTCTGATCGCCAGCATGGGTTCGTCAAGAATCCCTTTGTGTTTGATGATGTCCGAAAAGACCTCGGCATGTCGGGAGCCACAGGTGGCAGGAACTTTTTCTGCCAGACCTTTTGCCCGCAACGCCATGATTCGGTCCATTGGGCCTACCCCTTTGGGGCAGACCTGAATACATTCCATGCATCGGGTACAATCCCACATACCCCCCGCCTGATTAAGGGAATTCAGTCGTTGGGAAGTAGCCGCATCCCGCGGGTCGGCGACAAACCGATAGGCTTTCGCCAGGGCAGCAGGCCCGACGAACGTCTTATCGACATCCAACACCGTGCAGTCGGAGACGCAGGCGCCACACATGATACAGCTCATGACTCCGGAGAGGTGGCTCATGGACTCCGGGGAGGCAGTGTATTCAGCGGTGGGAGGCGGCCCTTCCGGTTGGAGCCACGGCTGAATCTGTCGAATCTTTGACCAGAACGGCGCCATATCCGTGACCAGATCTTTAATGACCGGCATGTTATTCATGGGTTCAACCTGGATCGTCCCTCCTTCCGAGGCGACCGAGATCATCTTGGTTTTGCAGGCCAGTGTGGCGTGCCCGTTGATGCGCATGCCGCAGGACCCGCAAATGGCTCCGCGGCAGGAACAACGAAGTGTTAAGGAATCATCGATGGTTTCCCGGATTTTAATGAGTCCATCGAGGACACTGTCGGAAGGATCAATATCCAGATCATATTCCTGATAGTACGAGGAGGGACGATCGTGTTCCGGATTAAATCGGCGTATGCGAAGAGTGGTGTGCATCAGTGGGGATGATTCCTCGGCTTATGTGTACAGTATACCTCCTTTAAGCCGTTACCGGGTGGCTTGGCAACTCTAAGACGGTTCCGAAAAGACCATAATGGGGCATTTGACTTCATTAATAGACGCGAATTTGAGGTTGCCATTGGGTGATTCGCACCGGTAGATAGTCGACGTGTGGAGGAGCCTCGGGTCTATGATACAACAACACATGTTTGAGCCAGTGTTCGTCGTCCCGATCAAGATAATCCGTCCGGAAATGTGCCCCACGGCTTTCCTGTCTGGTGAGCGCGCCCACAATGATGGCTTCCGCACAGTCCAACATAAACCCCAGTTCCAGTGCCGCGATCAATCCGGTATTAAACACCTGCCCTTTATCCTGGATGGTGAGGTCGGGCCAACGTGCTTTTAATTGAGTGATTTGGTGGAGGGCGGTCTCCATGCCTTCCTCTTCACGAAAGACCGACACATGACGGTTCATGGTGGTGCCCATCTCCAGGCGCATTGCAGCCGCGCGTTCTCCCGGTCCTTTCCGTGACACGATGCCGGCCACCAGGTGTTTGTCTGCGTCCATCGCGCTGTCTGGAATGGTGGGAGAAGGGATCGTGCTGGCATACTCTGCGGCACATGTTCCAGCCCGCCGACCAAATACCACGGTGTCCAATAGTGAGTTCGCGCCCAGCCTGTTGCCGCCATGCAAGCTCACGCAAGCAGTTTCTCCCGCAGCGAAGAGGCCTGGCACGCCGGCCCATTGGCCCTGGACATCCCAACATCGGCCTTCGGTATCGGTTTTGATGCCCCCCATTTGGTAGTGCATGCCCGGTCGAATGGGTAACGGCTCTTCGGCCAAATCAATATTGGCAAACGTTTTGGCTTCGGCATAGATCTGTCCGAGACGATCCTGAAGAAAAGCCCTTCCCAAGTGACGGCAGTCAAGCAAGACGCAGCCTTTGATGCCACGTCCTTCATTAATTTCAATTTGTTCCGCACGGGAGACGACATCACGCGAAGCCAGCTCAAGCATGTTGGGCGCATAGCGTTCCATAAAGCGCTCCCCCTTGCTGTTGAGAAGGTAGGCCCCTTCTCCTCTGGCGGCTTCTGTTATCAACAGGCCCTTCCCCTTCAGCGTCGTCGGGTGATATTGCACCATTTCCATATCCATTAATGGAGCCCCGGCCCGGTAGGCCACAGCCATGCCATCACCCGTACAAATCAAGGCATTGGTACTGGGTTCGTACACCCGGCCTAAGCCGCCTGTGGCCATGATCACGGCTTTGGCTCGAAATAGCGCAAATGTTCCTGTACGAATTTCAAAGGCCACCACCCCGGCACACCGTCCCTGGTCGTCTTTCACCAGGGAAGTCGCAAACCATTCTTCATAGACGGGAATTTTTGCCTGCAAAGTTTGTTCATACAGCACGTGAAGCAGCGCCTGCCCGGTAAAGTCGGACACAAAAAAAGTTCGTGCCCGTTTTTGTCCACCGAATCGGCGCGTCCCGAGGTGGCCTTCCTCGTTTCGGTTAAAGATAACCCCCATATGCTCCAAGGCGATAATATCCTGGCCGGCTTCTTGAGCGAGGACCTCAACGGCGTCCTGGTCGCCTAGATAATCACTGCCTTTTACCGTTTCAAAGGCATGGTCTTCCCAGTGGTCTCCCCGGTCGGTCAGGGCCGCGTTAATGCCGCCTTGCGCGGCATTGGAATGACTGCGTACAGGATGGACTTTCGTCATGATGGCCACGGAAGCCCCTTGGGTATGCGCGGCAATAGCCGCCCGCATTCCCGCCAGCCCGGCACCAATGATGAGCACATCATAAGAATAGGGGGCGTTCATTATCCTCAACCAAAAGCACAAAAATTCTCACAGCGATGACGCCGGCCGGGTTTGTGACCTGATTAACGGGTTTCACGCGTTTCCACTGATTGATAAGAACGATGGCGGGGGCCCTCATAAATCTGGTCAGGCCGGAACAAGTGATTATCCTGATATTGTTCAAAACAGTGCGCTAACCACCCTGCCACCCTGGCCATCGCAAAGACCGGAGTGAATAAATCAGTATCGATGCCCATTCGATGGTAAATAATCCCGGAGTAAAAATCCACGTTGGGCCGTATACCTTTTGGTCCCACACGTTTTTCCATTTCCTGCTCAACCGCCCTGGCCAGAGTGAATAAGGAATTGCCATCCGGTCGGGTATCCAATTCTTGGGCGAATTCTTGTAACACAGTGGCGCGTGGGTCTTTGACCTTATAAATCCGATGCCCGAACCCCATAATTTTTTCCTTTAATGAAAACTTCTGATCCAGGTATGCAGGAATAGCCTCAACGGTTCCTATATCCTCCAGCATGTGAATGACCGCCTCATTGGCGCCGCCATGTAATGGGCCTTCTAGGGTGCCAATGGCGGAGGCGATTACCGTAAACGGATCGGCCAGTGTAGAAGCCGTCACCAGTCCGCTAAATGTCGAGGCGTTCATGGTGTGTTCGGCATGGAGAATCAAACAGATATCAAACATCCTGGCAATGTCGGGAGCAGGAACTTTCTCGGTGAGCATGTACAAAAAGTTTTCGGCGAAGGAAAGGTCGTCACGCGGTTGGATTTGCTCATCACCATGACGCAGGCGGGCAAACGCCGCGACGATGGTGGGGAGTTTGGCGATGAGCCGGACAGCGGTCCAATACCGGGTGGCATCATCCCGGACATCCGGCACCGGATAAAACATGCCCAGGGCGGCCACTGCCGCTTGAAGGGCATCCATCGGGTGTCCATGCTCCGGGAGGCATTTTAGGAGATCGGTGATGCGATATTTGATCCGGCGATGGTGAGTAAGGTCCTCGTGAAACCGGGAGAGTTCTGCTTGGGTTGGAAGCCGGTTGAATAATAATAAAAACGCCGTTTCGGTGAAGGAGCTTCGGGTTGCAAGTTCCTCAATCGGGATTCCGCGGTATTCTAGAATCCCCTGAATTCCATCGACATAACTGATTGTTGATTTCGCAGCAGGAACCCCCGCTAGGCCTGGCAAAAAATCTTCCATGTCACCTTCTCTTTCTCCTAGAGGTCATCTCCGATAATGGCTTATGATCCCAGTATACCTTGCTTATGATCTTCCCCCCAACTTTCCTTATGAATTTGGTATAGTTAATTTGGGAAAATAAAATGAAATCAGGTGTTGACTGCGAAAGAGACATTAATCATTGGTTTCGGAAGCATGTAATTTTACTGTCAAGGAAGGGGATTTGAGTATGCAGGGTTTTAAATTCTTCATGGTCGTCGTAGGGATGGTGACACTTGTCATGGGGGGAACAGAATCCTTGGTAAAAGCCGACGGGAGTGCTCATCATGCGGGAATGGGATATGGCGAAAGTGATCATGAAGGAATGGAGCATCATGGTGGTCTTTCTCCATTAGACATGAAAGAAGAATTGGGTCTTTCTGAGGATCAGGTGACCCGGCTCCGCCCGCTTGAATTGGACTATCGGAAGACCATGATTCAGAATAGGGCCGATTTACGGGTGGCCATGGTGGATTTGGGGATGTTCACGGATTCGAAGAAAACGGACATGGCTGCGATTGCCGGCAAGGTCGATGAAATTAGCCTGTTGCGAAAAAAGATGATGATGTATCGTGTGGAGGTCCTTCTGCAAGTCAAAGAGGTGTTGTCTCCTGAGCAGTATGAGCAATTCCGATTACAGTTGCGTTCACAAATGGAGGGTAAGGCCCATCATGGAGGGTAAAAACAAGAAGGGGAGGAATACCAAGCCGAGTACCCAGATAAATCTTCATGGTGGTGGGATAGACAAGAACCACCCCTGATCATAAAAAGTTCCTCTTGAGATGATTTCTTTCGTTTTTTTGTGGACCTGACAGGACGTCGTGAGGTTTGGGCGCATCACGCGTCCAGATCAAGCCATCCTTCATAAGGGCCCCTTCTTCATCAACAGGAGGAGGGGCTCGTCGTGTTTCATGTATCTGCCCATCTGCATTTATCTCCCTACAGGGTTACTGGTGAAGTTGTAGGGGATTGCCTGCACATCCTCATGTGAATCCTGTTGCGGTTTTCCACAGGAGGAATCTAACCACTTGATGTTGTTCATGAAAAAAAATACGTCATGGTAGGGAATGAGCCTTGCAATATCTATTTAATGAAACACGATAAGGTCCTCAGTCGCATGTATTTGTCGTGGAGGGAGGTTGAAATGAAACCATTAACTAAACTTTGTATCTTGATGTTGGTGATGGGTGGTTTCCAGGGTGTTCTCTCGGGGCTTGCCATGGAGGGAGAACAAATGTCTCAAGTACCTCAAGTTCGGCAGCAATTACAGACGAATTCGCCGACTTCGACTTCACGGTATGTCAATGTGGAAGGGACCCTTCAGGCTATTCAGGGAGACCTGTTTATCATTGAAGGGGCGTCAGCCGAAAAACAGATTAAAATCCAGGTGGGGAAAGATACCGCCTTTCCCAATGGGCAAAAAGAACTCGGGCAACCCGTAAATGCCCTGGTCTCCGCCCAGGATGGACATGCGTTGATCATTCGATAACAGGAAGGGCAGAAATCCGTCGCCTGAAACTGTAAAATAAAATTTTATGGGAAGAAGGTATGGCGGAAGGAGATAAAAGGAAGAAACCACGATGTCATGAATGCGGGAAGGATGGACATTTCAGAATTGTTCACTTTGTCACTTGGGGGAGATACGGTGTGTGATTCGGAGTGTTCGTCCTTCCGCTAATATTAATCAATTTAGGTGCATACTAGCAAATTATTGGAGAGAAGGCCAATGATGAAATGTGAAACCTGCTGTCAAGAGTATACGCAATTTGATTTCGTCACTCTGCGAAACCTCTGCGAACATGTGTATTTGGATTCCCTCGCCCAAAAGCAGAACTCCTCTTATTCCAAGTCAGACAAGCCTGTTTCCCGATTAGATCTTCACCAACCGGTCTGACCAAGGGTTTGCGGCCCCGCTGATCAGGTGGCTTGGGACATACAGAGGGATTGAGTTTCAGGTAACAGTTTGTCTGTGAGTTTGCTCTTCTGCATGGTAAGAACTCCTGACGAGGGGTCCGGACTCTACGTGCTGAAAACCTAATGCCGTTCCCTCCTGTTTGAATTCTTCAAATTCCTCCGGACTATAGTATCGAGAAACCGGTGCATGCTGAAGAGTCGGCTGAAGGTATTGGCCGATGGTGAGAATGTCACAATCCACTTTTCGAAGATCCTGCATCACCTGCCGAATTTCTTCATTGGATTCCCCTAATCCTGCCATTAGCCCGGATTTGGTTCGCCCTCCCATGGTTTTAGCCCAATCAAGAACCTGAAGCGAGCGTTGATATTTTCCCTGTGGACGGATGGAAGGGAAGAGGCGAGGGACGCTTTCAATGTTATGGTTCAAAATATCCGGCTTGGCCTGCATGACTATTTCCAGATCAGTCTGATGCCCCTGAAAGTCCGGGATCAAGACTTCGACGGTGCATGCGGGATTTTCATGTCGGATTCGTTGAATAGTCTCGGCAAACAGTGCAGCTCCTCCATCGGGGAGATCGTCTCGATTGACCGATGTCACCACCGCATGCCGCAGTTTAAGGAGCTTGACGGCATCTGCCACGCGCTGAGGCTCTTCTTGGTCGACTGCGGACGGGCGTCCAGTGGTCACCGAGCAGTAATGACAACGCCTGGTACAAATATCTCCAAGGATAAGGAACGTTGCCGTCCGATTATTCCAACATTCCCATATATTCGGACATCGTGCCTCTTCACAAATAGTATGCAGGCGGTGCGTATTCATCAGTTGACGGATTTCCTGGTAGTGGGGACCCGGCCGGAAACGGACTTTAAACCAGGAAGGGAGGTTTCTCCTGCGTGAGGTCTTTCCGGAAGAAGAGACGGGAGTGATTTCTGAAGTAGGAATAAATGTCATATATGTCTTCGATTGTATAGGGACCTGACAAGGTGTTTTGAAATGGCATCGAGGGAACCAAGCACCTCATACCCATGGCCTATTCTAACACGTGAATATAGGGATGCCTATTTTCTCGAAAAGATCTGCCCGAGCCTCAAGGAGCGAGGGGATTCTAGTAAGCGATGAGGGCTGCAGGTGGCGAATGTGAGCCTATGGGCGGTTTTATCAGCCTGTCATGCGGGCTCATCAATCATAGGAGAGAAGTGGTTGGCCCAATCAATGGCTTTCACATAGAAATCCCGAATCGTGCCAGGAGAGAGTTGGAGTGTTTTGAGTTGCAACCATTCCCCCTTTTCGTAGGCTTTCACGTTACTCAACGCGGCTCCCATTGTTCCCTTCTCAAGTATTAAGGCTTCAAGAATATCCTCCGGGAGCGGAAGGTTCCCCACAAGTTTTTCCATAGAAGATCCGTACAGGGCTTCTAAGACCGACAGAAGGCCCATGGTGAAATACTTTTCTGGAGAATCGGCGCCGAGCTGCTGTCCTAAGCTCTCACACATTTTTGCTCGCACCAAGGCAATCACCAGCATTTCCATCGGCCGGTTCTTTCCAATGGCCATTACAATGAGGGAGGCCCAAGTGCGTATCCGGTCGAGGCCTACCATACAGGCAGCTTGCTCAATGGATTCCACCCGCCTGGGAAGTCCGACGGAAGCCGAATTCACGTATCGAAGAATCTTGTAACTCAACGACAGATCATTTCGGATACACTCGACCAGATTTTCAAAGGAGATATTCGGATCCTGAATTTTTCCTAATAATTCCAGGAGGGCTACACGATTCGCGGGGATTTTGTGCCCGCGAATAATATCAGGGCGATAAAAAAAGAATCCTTGAAAATAGAAAATGCCAAGTTGTTTGCAGGTCTCAAAGGTCTCCCGTGTCTCCACTTTTTCGGCGAGGAGGCGTGCACGGTAATTCCGGAGCTGGTGGGTCTCATGTTGTAATTGTTCAGAGCTTTTACCTAAGACATCGATTTTTACGATATCAGCCAATTCCAGAAACGGTCGAAAGCGATTATGGAAGACAAAATCATCCAGAGCAATGGTATAGCCCTGCTGAGAGAGGGAGGTCATGGCCTCAATGACTTCTTGGGTGGGTTCCACCGTCTCCAATATCTCCAAGACTACGCGGTGTTTCGGGAGCGCCTCACAATGTCTGTCTAATAAAAATTGTTTGGGAATATTCAAAAAGGCCAAGTGGGTTCCCACCACATGTTCCAGACCAATATCGAGGTAGGTATTTAAGAGGACCTGGGCCGTGGCAAGTGCTTCATCATGGATGTTCGCGGAGTCGGATTCACAATCTCGATACAGCACCTCATAGCCAATGGTCTTCAGATTCGGGCCTAAAATGGGCTGGCGACCGACGAAGATATTTCCATAGTTGGCAACGCCGGTGTTCATGACTACGGGCGAAGATTAGCGGTGTTATTTTGTCTAGAGGGAAGGGGCATGCCCATGCCTGTGGTGAGACCGATTATTCTCATCTGAGATTTCCACTCTGGTAGTGGTTTCCTTTCATTATTGTCGGTCGTTCACAGGCATGAATTAAGAAATCAATAAAATGCACTGAAGTCAGCAAAAGGAAAGGAAGTCGTTGGCCGGGATCTGGAAATTCCCGTTTGTCATGCACGCCGTCCAGCTATCCGAGGACTTCCCGATTGACTCGGTCGTTGTACTTGTTAGACGGTCCAGCCAGTTTTATAGAGTATTCACAAACACCAATCGGGTAGGGAAATCATGAGAGGAGTAAAAATCTGCCTGCGTTCAGGGATTTCCTTGGCCTCCTTAGGGTGGTAAATGGGGGGGCGAATTAGGGGAAAGACGGCTCAACCGGATGACAGGCCATGGCATCTGAGCGAACGGAACTCGATGCCCAGCGAACATTCGAGATTTCCGGCGAAAGAGTCTATGCCTTCCCTGAAAGGCATTAGGGGTGGAGCAGGGTAGCCAGGGCCTCAACCCTGATCGGTCGGCTGAAGAAATAACCTTGGTATTGGTCGCAATTCAGAGTGTTGAGAAGATCAAGTTGCTCCTGATTCTCTACCCCTTCGGCAACAACCGTCAGAGAAAATTCATGCGCCAAATAAATCATGGCAGAGACCAAGGCTCGGGCTTCAGGGTTATGGGTAATATCGGTTAAAAAGGAGCGGTCGATCTTCAATTCATGAATGGGGAAACGTTTCAAATAGCTGAGAGAGGAGTAGCCTGTTCCGAAGTCATCCATAGAAATTTTTGGTCCCAAGGCCATCAAATGGTTCAAGGTCTCCACGGCCTGCTCGGCATTTCCCATTAAGAGGCTTTCCGTCAGTTCGAGTGTTAAGTACTTTGCATCGATCCCCGTGCTCTGTAGGGTCTTCCTCACCAACTGCACCAGATAGCCGTCATTAAATTGTTTTGCCGACACATTGACCGCCACCTGAAGCCGCATCCCCTGAGCCTGCCATCGTGCTAATTGCGCGCACGCTTCTTTGAGCACCCATTCACCCAGAGAGATGATCAGGCCGGTCTCTTCGGCTAAGGGAATGAATTGATCCGGAAAGATGAGCGTGCCGTCCGGTTTCTGCCATCGAACCAGCGCTTCGACCCCGATAATGTGACCGCTCTTCACCTCAACCTTCGGCTGATAGTACAACAGCAGTTGGTCTCCCTCGATAGCATGGCGCAAGTCTGCTTCCATTCGCAGGCGCTCCAGGCTTTGAGAATTCAGTTCGCTCGAATAAAAATTGAAGCCTCCCTTTCCATGCAAGTTGGCCTGGGTGCTCGCACCAACAGCGCATTGGATGAGGGCGGTCACATCTGTGGCATCCGCAGGAAAACTCGCAATACCGATACTTGGGGAAATGTAGACCTCGGTCCCATTGGCATTAAATGGAGATTCCATGACCTTGAGAATACGAGAAGCTAACTTTGTCGCATGTTCGGCATGGGCCATTGTCGGGCATAATAAAGAGAATTCATCCCCGTCCACGCGAAACAGGCTATCCAGCTCAGTCGAATCGGGTATTCCTCGCCCAAATACATCTGATCGGCGCATGCAGGAACTCATCCGCTCCGCGATCTGTGAGATGAGCTGATCCGAGATTTCCGGCCCGAAGGTCGTGGAGAGGCGCTTAAACTGGTTGAGAGTAATATGGAGCAGAACCAGGTTGTCATGATGGCGTTCCGCTCGCTGGATAAACCAAGCCAATCGGTCAAGAAACAAACTCCGGTTCGGCAATTTCGTCAAGGCATCATAGTAGGCAAGTTGGTTCTGATAGGCTCGGGCGGCGAGAGTGTTGCGAACCCGAAGCTTCAATTCACTGGGATCGACCGGCTTGGCGAGAAAATCTGTGGCACCCCGGTCAAGAGCCTGGAGTTTGGTCTCCGCGTCGGAGGAAGAGGTCAGGATAATGACAGGAAGATGTTTCAGTTTGGGATGGTCCCTCACTAGCTGCAGGATTTCGAATCCCGGGACGTTCGGCATCATCAGATCAAGCAACAGAATATCCGGTCGATACTCTTCAATCTGTTGCATGGCCCGAGAGGAATCCTCCACCAGCACAAAGTTCTGATAACCGGCATCCTCCAGATAGGCCCGCATGATCTCCATGGTCGTTTCCTCATCGTCGACCATCATAATCGTGGCCTGAGTCAGAGAGGTTTCATCGCATCCCAATTCATTCAGGACGGGTTTCGCCAGGAGCACCCCGTCGTTATTTTGTGATTGGTATGCTCTCTGGTTTGTCTGCTCTGCTTCCATGTTTCGATCACTTCAAACGCTTAATAAGGCAGGTATCTCCGGCCTCAGGGCAAGGGTGTTCTTTTTCTATGGAAACTTTTCGGTCTTCCAAAAGGGAAAATAAAGTGTAAAAAGCGAAAAATCCGAAAAAATGGTGGCCGACTAAATAGAGACATCCTGAGGACACCTGGCATTTATTGAGCTGGAAGGTCAGCCGGGGCAGCCCCCGACGTGGGAAGGGTCTGCCGAGGCTCTACCCGACAGACTTGGATGCAGAGGGCACTCCCATTGCCACGGGCTCTGGAGTGCCTTGAGCTCCATGAGCTATTCGCGTCGCCAGAAGGTGAATGCGGTGAAGGTGCTGTTCGATGATTGCCAGATCGGCTGCCTTGGCCGCGGCCTCAAGCTCAGCAGCCGGCTTGTTCAGCATATCGAACCCCACAGTCCCACCCGCACCCTTCAGCCAATGGGCCAGCTTGGCCAGGGTCTCCATATCCCGATTCGAATAGGCGGCATCCATTGCCTGCAGTTGTTCGCCCAGGCGACCCACAAAACGGGCAATTACGTTGGCAAATTTCGGGTTGGCTGACCCTAGCTTGGAAACGATGGGTGAGGAATCCTCAATCTGTGAGGCTTGATGGTGCGAGGACTCCGGGAGGACAGATTGTCTGGATGATTCACCGACTGGTTGACCATGGAGGAATTGAGCCAATTTAGCGAGGAACCGGTCGATGTCGATAGGTTTGGTGAGATAGTCGGAAAACCCGGCATTAAATAACTCTTGCTCGAAGCCTTTCATGGCGTTGGCGGTGAGCGAAATGATGGGGATCTGCAGGCCTCTGTCGCGTAACGTGCGAGTGGCAGTGAGCCCGTCCATCTCAGGCATCTGCATGTCCATGAGAATGATGTCATATTCGCCGGCCATAGCCATTTCCACTCCTGTCAGACCATTTCCCGCTTCGTCGATGCTCAGACCATAACCCTCCAGGACCACCTTTACGAATTCGCGGTTTTCCGGGCCATCGTCTACGACCAGGATCCTGGCCGATGGAAAGACCCAGTTGGTGTGTTCCTGCATCCTGCTCGATTCGTCGATCGATAAGGCCTGCTCGGGTGTGACCCAGGCCACCTCCACCGCACTGCCGGCATCCAGTGTGATCTTGAATACACTGCCGACTCCCGGCTGACTTTCCACTGTAATATCCCCACCCAGGGCGCGTGCGAACTTGCGGCTGATAGCTAATCCAAGGCCGGTTCCTCCAAACTTTCGGGTCACCGACGCATCGGCCTGGACAAAATCTTCAAAAATTCGCTGAGTGGCCTCCACATTCATTCCAATCCCGGTATCTGCGACATCGATATGAAATTGGATCAGCTCTCCGGCAACCTGCTTGGCGTGCGCGGTCACCGTGACCGCGCCGCGCTCAGTGAATTTCACCGCGTTCCCCACGAGGTTGGTGATGATCTGGCGAATCCGGCCCGGATCGCCGATTATGGTCTCCGGGACGTCATCAGGTATCTTGAGTTCAAGTTCGATGCCCTTCTCGTGTGCCCTCACACCCAGGACTCTGACGACATCCATGATCACGAGATAGGGATTGAATCGTACCCGTTCGATCTCCAGACGCCCGGACTCGACCTTCGAGAGATCCAGAATATCGTTAATGAGGTCAAGCAAATGTTTCCCACTGGAATGGATGATCTCGAGGTGTTTACGGGTTTCAACCGAGTCACGCCCGTAACCCCGTTTAATCAGTTCTGTGAAACCCAGTATGGCATTCATCGGTGTGCGGATCTCATGACTCATATTGGCCAGGAAAGCGCTTTTGGCCTGATTGGCCGCAACGGCCTCTTCTTTGGACTTCAGTAACTCGATTTCCGCTTCTTCCAATTGCGTGACGTCGTCAAAGCTGACCAGGACCCCCACATTTTTCGCGCCGCTGCCAAGGATAGGGGAGCAGTTAATCATAAACGTCAGCCGTGTGCCGTCGGGCAGAGTCAATCGGACGCGTTCGTTCTTTTGAGCCTCTCCCGAATTCAATGCGATATGCCAGGGGTGTGTCCCCGGTCCCAACGGATGGCCTTCGATGTCCGACCACGGAAACGCTCCGACCGCCTGACCCAAGAGCGCCTCAGGCGTCTTGGTTAACAACGTGGCGAAGGCCCGATTGGCCAGCATGATTTGCCCTTTGTTATCGAGCACCAGGAGCCCTTCTGCCATCGTATCCAGAGCGGATCGCACACGCTCAGGAACAGCCTGTGAAGGATCGAGTTGCTTCAACATTTTTCCCAAATACAGATAAAAGCCGATGAAACACATCAGAGCCACGAACAGCAGAAGTTGTGTCTGTTGCCCGGTGATAAACCCTATCCAGCCGTCGTCACTTAACGGTGTGAATCGAAGTTCGACTTGACCCCATTTGTCTTCCCCTTCCCAGATCGCGACCGTCACCTGGGTATTAGAAGAATAGTCCGAATTGTCGTCCCGCCAATGGTTCTCATGGTCACCTATCGTGACAAGCCAATCATCCGCTTCAGTTCGCAATCCGGCAGACAACAGGTCTGGGTTACGGTCCACGACCAACTGCAAAATCCCCTCCAGGCGATCGACATCATCCTGGGTAATCAGGATCGTGCTATTGGCAGCAATGGACTCGGCCAAGGCCGCACGTCCCTGGCGAACCGCTCCGGTTCGATCCGGCATCAAGCCAAACAAACTCGCTGTCAGTAACACACTGATAAGGAGACTGACCTGGCCGAAGGCCAGACGAGATTTTGTCGAAAGAATGTTCATCCCTTATTCCAATTGAACCAACGGGATCGAAGAGCCTTAGCGGGGGCCCCGGTCTTCTTCTCACCTATCTCGGCAGATATGGTGGGTTTCTCAAACAGGGATTCTACTGAATCGCCGTCCACGCCTTTCTTCCCCCGTTGTCGTTTCTTCTTCCCCGCGGCATCGAGCACCAACAGGGGGTTCACAAACTGCCAGGCCGGTACCGATGAAAGCAGGGCCGTCAATAGCACCCCACTACGCAGGAGCCAGACGACATAACCGATCGACAACCCGGTGGAGACCGCAATGCTGGAGGCCAAATAGGTTTGTTCGGTGGCGGCCACCTCCTGAACATCGTCGCGAACGCGATCCAGGTCCTGAAGGAATCCTGATCGGTGCAGCAATGACCGGATTTCCTCCTTGAAGGCTGTGATATCAAGGGGCTTCTTGAGCACACTCCACATATCACTCACTATCCCCACAAGGCCCGTGCGTTCTCCATCCTCTTGCTTAGCCGGCAATTCCTGTCGTCCCTGCGTATTCTCCATCACCGAATTTTTGGTACCAGTGATTGTGGAGCCCTGGCCGCCGTCAGGGATATTCCCTGGTGAGCCGGGATCAAGACTGCCCCCATTGCCCGGCGCCTGGTCCTCCGAAGTGTCTTCACCGGCATCTCTCGGGGAAGGATCTGATGAAGGCGAAGGATCCGACGGCGGTGGAATGAAAATTTGCGGCGGAACATTGGCTTGGGTAACCGTGACGGCAATGGCCTGCGTATCGACGGCAGTGCCGTCGGAGGCCTGGACGATCACGTCATAGATGTTGTCGCCACCCGCATCGCCCGGGGTTCGGAAATCAGGGGCCGTGATGAAAGTGAGGACCCCGGTGGTCGGGTCGATGCTAAACAGCGCCGCATCGGCACCCCCAACGATGCTATAGATCGGTGTCGCGCCTTCGGCATCGATGGCATCGACATCGGTGACGCCGGTGGTGCCGGTGATGACCGAAATATTGGCGGTGGCACCGCCCCCATTTGAAGTAATGATCGGCGCATCGTTGACCGGAATGACGGTCAAGCTCACCGTGACGGTGTTCGAGATAGCACCGGCTAGATCACGGATCGTATACGTGAAGCTATCCGTGAGGGTTTCCGAGCCATCATGCGTGTAATCCACTGTTCCATTGGCATTTACCCTCGTGATGGTGCCGTTCGTCGGACCGGAGACAATAGTGATACTGGTCAGATCGAGGCCGTCATCGAGATCGAGATCATTCCCGGCCAGATTCAGGGTAGTGGATGAGCCCTCGTTTACAACAAGGCTGTCGGGAAAGGCGATTGGAGGATTATTAACGGTGGTGATGTTCACGGTGATGGATCCGGTATCGTTGAGCGCGCCACCGGTGCCCTGGCTGCCCGTGTTACCATCAAAGAAGGTGTAATCGATCTGTATGTTAGCTGGTGGGTTACTGCTGTTATTGGCATAGGAGATCTGCTGCAATGCACTGTTGACCAACATCGTGGTAGCGTTGTTATTGAAGGTAAGCACCAATGTGCCACCGCTGTTGGTGGTAACGGTGCCGATGGTAGTCACGCCTACCATCAGGTTGCCGCTTTCCACCATTGGAAGAAGCGTGCCGCTGCCATTGAACACGTCATCGGCGTTTGCGCCACTATTGCGGGCCAGAGTGAGCGTGGCTCCGTTGTAGTTATTGGCGGCATCCAGTTCGGTATCGGCGATCGTGGCATTGTTGTCGAGCACCACCGCCGCACCGCCTTCGATAAAGGTGGGCGTATTGTCCAAGCCACTAAATGCGGGCGGATCGTTGACGGGATTGACGTTGATCGTCGTACGGGCTGCCGCACTGTCTGCCGTGCCGTCATTGACATACACGTCGATTAATCGGTCCCCATCGGTGGGAGCGTTCGTATCCGTGTGCTGGTACTGAATCGCCTTGATCAACGTTTCCGTCTCGACCTCTGTAAACGTCCCGCCGCCTTGTTTGGTTATCGTGACAGTGGCTGTTCCGGCCCCGGTGGCAATCATGACATGATAGTTCCCGCCGGTGGTGTCCTGTCCGGCCACGGCGGTCGCCAGAGTAAAGGTGTTTCCGTCGAGCACGAGTGTCTCGGCATTGCCGTCCAGCAGACCGCTCACGCCCAGTTTCACATAGGCGAATGTGGTGCTATCCGGATCCAACAGATCCGTATCACTATCGGCGATGCCGATCGGACTGGCGCCTTCAGTAAAGGTGAGAGCATAGTCGTTGACTGTGGCGCCGGAACTGTCGTCGGCGTCCAGATCTATTGATGGAAGATCATTGTTAGGAATAATGGTGACGGTAATGGCGCCTGTATCGCTCCGGGCACCGCCGGTGCCTTGTCCGCCTGTATTGCCGTCGTTGACCGTATAGTCGATCTGGACATTGGCGGGAGGAGTATCGCTGCTGTTGGAATAAGTGATCTGCTGCAAGGCGCTGTTGACCAAGGCCGTGGTGGCATTACCGTTGAAGGTCAAAACCAGCGTGCCCCCGCTGTTGGTGGTGACAGTGCCGATGGTCGTGGCGCCGACTCGTAATATGCCTCCTTGTACCAAAGGATTAAGTGTGCCGCTGTTGCTAAACACATCATCGGCATTGGCGCCGCCATTGCGAACCAGTGTCAGCGTGGCTCCGTTATAATTATTGGCAGCATCCAATTCAGGATCGGTAATGGTCGCGTTGTTGTCGAGCACCACGGCTGCCCCGTCTTCCGTATAAGTAGGGCTATTGTCCAACCCACCGAATGCCGGAGGGTCGTTAAGGGGTTGGCCATTGATCGAAAAGGTAATATTCGTTGATGTAAACGTCCCATCGCTCAAGGTGAATTGAAAGGTGGTCGCACTGGATTCGTCATCATCGGTAAATCTGAAGGTAACGCGGTTGTTGTCGATGTCGTCCTGTGTGAAAGTCCCTCCCAGCCCGAGTGGACTTCCGTTTAGCCGAACTTCACCGGTTCCGCCGGGCAATTGTGTGAGCGTGTAGACGAGTTGAGTCGAAGTGTTGTCCACATCCGTCGCTGACAGAAAGGCGTTCGTAATCGTTCTGGTAGACTCCTCCGGAACCGTCAGAGGATTGTTGGTTGTGAGAACCGGAGGATCGTTGACGGGATCCACGTTAATAGTCGTGCGAGCTGCCGCACTGTCGGTGGTGCCATCGTTGACTCGCACCTCGATCAGCCGGTCCCCATCGGTAGGGTTTGAGGTATCTGTGTGCTGATATTGAATCGCTTTAATCAACGTTTCCGCCTCGACTTCACTAAATGTTCCGCCGCTCTGTTTGATGATCGTGACGATTGCCGTGCCGGCGCCTGTCGACACGCGAACATGGTAATTTCCGCCGCTGGTGTCCTGGCCGGGCGCGTCGGTAGCTAAAGCGAACGTGTCGCCGTCGAGTATCAGGACTTCACTGTTCCCGTCCAACAGACCACTGACGGACAAGGTCACATAGGAGAAGGTGGTGCTGTCCACGTCCGCCAAATTCGTATCGGAATCAGCAATCGCCGTGGGACCGTTGCCCTCGGTAAATGTAAACATATAGTCGTTACCCGTGGCCCCGCTGCTATCGTTCGCATCCAGATCTAATGTCGGCGAAGTCGTGGCCCCGTACTGCCGTGCGAAAATGTCGGTTTGAGCCCCGTCGCTGCCCGTCCACACGGCCACGAAGTTGTCGCGGTCAAGCATGGCCACGGAGGCACGGTCCTGCACATTGGCAGTGGTTTGGTTGATCAGGAACTCGAACCCGATTTTTTGCCCGCTGGCGTTAAACTTCTGGCCGAAAACACCGGCCGCGTCATTCTGCCCAAGCTGACTGCCGGCTCCTTCCCACACGACGATGAATTCACCAATATTATCCATGGTGATCGAGGGGCTGGTCTGCGTGCCAAGGATGGACGTATTGGCGAGTCGTGGGAGAAAGAGAGGGTTTCCAGTGGCGTCAAACTGCCGGACATACACATCTACATTCAAGACCGTGGCCCGATAGGCCACGGTGAACCGGCCATCGCCGCTCATTTCGACCGCGGCACCTCCGGCATTTGATTGAAGTGCAATGTCCACCTGGCCGCTGGTTTGTGAAACACCCGCGTTGTTGTAGAGCTGAAAGAACACGTCTGACCCGTTATCCCACACGACGACAAAGTTTCCCGAATCGTCAATCCCCACAGACGGATCCTTAGCGGCTGCGGCGGTGTTTACAATGATATCACTGCCGACTAACCCTCCCCCAAAGCTGCCCTGTCGCACGAAGATGCCTTCGTTGCCCCCACCATCGCCTTCCCAGGCGATCACGAAATCCCCGGTACCGTTCATGTTCACGGACGGGTTTTGCTGAGTGTTGGCAGTGCCGGTGTTGACCAACACGTCTCCAGCGTCGACGGCGGTGCCATTGGCCAGAAAGCGGCGCATGAACACATCGTCCCCTTGAGTCCAGGTGACGACGAAATTCCCGCTGTCGTCTACGGCAACATCTGTCCAATTGTTGGTCCCACCACCGATATTGACTTGAAATTGTGCGACCTTCTGGTTGCCGCTGGCGTCTAAGACTTTGGCATACACTTTGTCGTTGGACGTGCCGTTCGTCCACACCACCACGTAATCGCCGTTGGGTGCGATATCGACGGCGCGCTCGGCCCCGCGTAGCGGGCCGCTTGTCATTTCGTTGTCTCCTGAAGGAGCGTTGACCATGAATTCACTCTTGGAGACAAAGGCGGAGGACTTATATTCGTACGCGCCGATGTCCGGTGCGGCATCACGGGTCAATCCCCGCTGATCGACGGCAGGTGCACCGGATGTCGTGCCCGAGTTAAGGGCAGGACTGCCGGCCAGCAACGCGTGGGTATCTGTGGGGCCGCCGTTAGGAAGTAGAGCCCCGAGCATGGGATCGACGCCATCCAACGGATCTCCCAATCCCGCCGTGCCGTCGCTATCAATATTATTTCCACCCGAGATTAACGTGCCAAAGCTGTTGGGTGATCCTGGATTATGGAGAATGGAATTGGTGATCGTGATTTCCAGGCCATCCTTATCATATACGCCACCGCCAACAGGTGCCGTATTAAACGCGATCGTGGAATTCATAATCGTGATTGGATTTTCTGTATATATTCCGCCCCCTTCGTTGGTCGCGGTGTTGCCGCTGATCGTGACGTTGGTCAGGGTGCCCCCATCGGCCCCGTGAAAATAGATTCCCGCGCCTTTATTGGCCTGGTTATTGTCAATGAGGACTCGGTTAAGATTCAGCGTGCCATGCACGTGAAAGGCGCCGCCGTCGCCACCTATACCGTCGTTATTCGTCAATCGGGCGTCGCTGAGATTCAGGATGCTGGAGCCATCAACCAAGACTCCCGCTCCACCACTTTCCCGGCCGTTTTGAATAGTCAGGCCGCTCATTGTTACTGTAATGCTGCCCTTAGTTTCAAACACCCGTTCATTCGCGTTGCCATCGATGATGGTGGTATCCGCGCCCGCTCCGGTGATGATCACACTGTCATCAATATCCAGCTTTCCTGTGGTTAAGACATACGTGCCGGTCGGAATAATAATCGTGTCAGTTCCGGGTGCGGCATTGGCGTCGATGATGGCCTGACGCAGTGACCCTGCTCCGGCGTCATTCGTATTGGTGACGGTAAAGGTGGCGAGGACACCCTCCCAGGCTTCTTGGGTGGCTTCGCCAATGACGACCGACGTTTCAATAAACCCGATTGCCACTTCCAATTCCCAGTTGGCATATTCGCTGACGTGCCCGGTCCGGTCCGTGCTCGCGGCAATATCAGCGCCTGTCAGTTCGGCTAGGGTTTGGATCGCAGAGAAGCCGGCCTGACCGCGTCCAAAGGTACAGCCATAGATCAACAGATCGGCATCGGCAGACAGACTCTGCCCGATCTGACTCAACAGCGCCGCATAATGATTGCTGATCGAATCATTGGTGAGAAAGGCCGTGCCTAAATGCAGTTCCGCTTCGGTGCCTTCTCCAATGAGATGAATGGCATCCACAGCACTCTGACCCTTGAGTACCTGGGCAATTTGTTCAAGTCCGTCCCGCCCCGCATCCAGAAGAATGACTTCTGCGCTAGGATGGATACCGTTCATCAGGGTCTGGTAATCCTCAACCCGCGTATCAATGAAGACAATTTCCCGACGACCGGAAGGAGTGGGTGCGGCAAGTGAAAAGCTGTCGGCCCAATCGGCCTCACGGTCAGCGGCCATGACGGCATCGGAATTGGTCTCTGCATGACCATCGGTACCCGGCATCGTTTGATTTTGAGCGGTCTGATCTTGGGCCACTTCTGCCCCCGTGGAAAGGGCGGCTCCATCAAAGAGAATTCTTGGTTCGAGAGCTAATAGTGTTTTCATGCCCTTGGCCGCCTCCACCCCGTGTGCGTGGTCGCCAAGATGTGTGGTTCCAAATCCATGGGTCTTTGTGATCCTTGTTCAATTGAAAAGTTCAACGTCGTTTGGTCGTTGGATTGACGTTTTACGGTAAGAACGGCAAATTTTGCCTGGCTCATCCTGTCTCCCTATTTGTTCTCTGTTCCCCAAAAAAGAGATGAAGACTTTCCCTTTCTTTTCGGCCATTTATATGATTACTGGACGTCATCAGGAAAAATTTTCCCATTCCCCTATTTTTCCTCATTCAAGAATTGGAGGACTCCGGAGAAAACGAGAGGGCAGATTGAGCGAGCTGAATCGGGTTTGTGATTTTCAACCGACGGCTTGGAGGAGCCTTTTTGACTCAACGTGTCAAAAATGGAGGGAGTTGCCCTTGAAATATCGTGGGGGGGTTCAGTTCAGATTTGGTGACATGGGTAGATGGTCATGAAAGTTATTGGAGGTTGTTCAACTTCCGGATAGAAACCTCATGAAAAAAAGAATTCACTAGGTAACCTGGAAGACGGCAAACCTAAAAAACTTAGGCAAGATTTTTCGAAAAGATGTTTATGGTCTGTTTCGCTGGAACCACCGGGCTCGAGGATGCCTGGCGCGATCCACGGTCTTCTCCTCAACTATCCCGGTAGACGCCGCTGATTTCTCAAACAGGAACTCAACCGAATCGTCTTTCACATCCTTCTGACCCTTTTGACGCTTCTTCCTTGCAGCCGAATCGAGCACCAACAGCGGATTCACAAACTGCCAGGCAGGTACGGAGGAGAGCAGGGCGGTCAACAGCACCCCACTGCGAAGGAGCCAGACGACATAACCGATCGACAGCCCGGTGGACACCGCAATGCTGGAGGCCACATAGGTTTTTTCGGTGGCCGAGAATTCCTGAACCTCCTCGCGGACGCGATCCAGGTCTTGAAGGAATCCTGATCGGTGCAGCAATGACCGGATTTCACTCTTCAGAGCTGTGATGTCAAAGGGCTTCTGGAGAAACCCCATTATGTCACTCATCATCTCTACGGTACCGGTCCGTTCTCCAATTTTTGGCTTAGCGGACAAATCGTGTTGTCCCGGAGTATTAGCCGTATCTGCCTCTCTGGCACCAGTGGTTGTGAAACCCTGGCCGCCGTGAGTGATTTGTCCGGGCGAGCTGGAATCAATACTGCCCCCATTGCCCGGTGACTGATTCTCCATGGTGTCGTCGCCGGATTCTCTCGGCGGGGGATCCGGTGTGGGTGTAGGAGAGGACGCCGGAGGCGGGGTAAATAGGGTTGGTGGGACGTTAGTTACGGTGATGGCAATGGCCTGTGTATCGACGGCGGTACCGTCGGAGGCCTGGACGATCACGTCATAGACATTGTCTGCTCCCACATCGCCCGGGGTTTGGAAGTCGGGCGCTGTGCTGAAAGTGAGGACACCGGTCGAGGGGTCGATTCGAAAGAGCGCCGCATCGGCTCCACCAATAATGCTATAGGTCAGAAGATCCCCGTCGGCATCGCTGGCATTCACATCGGTCACCACCGTGCTCCCCTCAAGAACGGTCACATTAGCGGTGGCGCCCCCGCCATTCGAGGTGATGATGGGGGGATCGCCAACGGGATTGATCGTGATAGCGGCGCGGGCCTGGGCCGTGCTGAACCCTGACGTTCCTCCAGGGGGTGTTGTATCGCCAATTGCCCCGTTGCTCCCATTGACCTGATCCCATGCGCGAAAGGTAATCCCGGATAAGACCGTCCCAAAATAGTCAGGATTCGGCTGAAAATAGACACGGGTTGCCCCATCTGCGGCTAACAGACGCGCCGCGTTGGGATTGACCCCGCTTAGCGACAACCAGTTCACCCCGTTATCCGTACTGTAGAACCACGCGCCATTCATTTCGTCGACCTGAGTCACGGCCATCCCGGTTAGTGCGCCGGGATCCGGATCGGTGACGTTGTCGTGTCCGCCGGGTATCGTGTCCAAATCCACGAGGCTTGAAACCAGCGTACCGACGGCTCCCACCGGCGGACCGTTATCTTCGGTTCCCGGATTCAGCGCCACCGGCACGTTTCTGAGTATCGGCGAATTATTGATCGGCGTCACATTCAGGCTCACAGTCACGGTGTTGGACGTCGCTCCGCTCTGATCCCGGATCGTGTACGTGAAACTGTCGCTGAGGGTTTCGGAGCCATTGTGGGTGTACACCACGGTCCCATCGGGATTAATGCTGGCGATGGTACCGTTGGTAGGCCCGGCGACAATGGTGATACTCGTCAGGTCCAAGCCGTCATCGACATCGAGATCATTGCCGGCAAGGTTCAAGGTGTTCGTGGAGCCCTCGTTGACGGTAAAGCTATCGGCCAGAGCGACGGGTGGCATATTCAGCAGATTCACCACCAGGCTCACGGTGACGGTGTTCGAGGTGGCGGCGGCCAGATCATTGATGGTGTAGGTAAAACTGTCCGTGACCGTGGCCGACCCATTGTGTGTGTACGTCACCGTCCCATCGGGATTGATGCTATCGATGGTGCCGTTAGTAGGCCCGGAGACAATGGTGATGCTGGTCAGATCGAGGCCGTCATCCACATCGGTATCATTTCCGGCCAGGTTCAGGATCGCGGTCGAGCCTTGAGTGACGGTAAAGCCATCGGCCACGGCCACGGGAGGAATGTTCGTTGCATTGATGGTGACGGTGATCGAGCCGGTATCGTTGAGCGCGCCGCCGCTACCCTGGCTGCCCGCATTACCATCGTTGATCGTGAAGTCGATCTGGACGGTGGCGGGGGGCGCGCCGTTGCTATTGGCATAGGTGATTTGCTGCAGGGTGCTATTGACCCGGGCGGTCGTGGCATTCCCATTGAAGGTCAAGATGAGTGTCCCATTGCTGTTGGTGGTGACCGTCCCGATGGTGGTGCCGCCGACTACCAGGTTCCCGCTTTCGACCAGGGGAAGGAGTGTGCCGCTGCCGTTAAAGAGGTCATCAGCATTGGCCCCGCCGTTGCGAACCAAAGTCAGTGTGGCACCATTGTAATTATTGGCGGCATCCAGTTCGGGGTCGGCGATGGTGGCATTGTTGTCGAGCACCACCGCCGGGCCACCTTGCACGAAGGTGGGGGTTTGGTCCAGACCGGTGAAAGACGGAGGGTCGTTGATGGGGGCCACGACAATATTTGCCGTATCCATGGCCGTGAATGAGCCGCCACCCGTGTTGCCCAGATCATCGACCATCAGGGTCAACAGATCCGTCCCGGCAAAATCAGGGTCAGGCTGGTATCTGAGCGTGCCCAAGGCATTATTAAGATCAGTAACTGTTCCGGTCACGGTCATCGTTGCGCTATCGTTGGTGCCGCTGACGAACGTGAGACCTGTTGTCGTCACCAGTCTCAAGAGACCGTCGTTCACCGACAAGGTGACGGACAAGTTATTGGTTCCGGCATCGCTGTCTGCAACGCTCACGCCTGCCATGAGTCTATACGCATCATCTTCGTTCACGCCGAAGGATGCGGCGATGATCGTCGCCGTCGGTGGGTCGTTGACGGGATTGACGTTGATCGTCGTTCGCGCGGCGGCACTGTCGGCAGTGCCGTCGTTGACGATGACGTCGATGAGCCGATTGCCGTCGGTGGGCGCATTTGTATCGGTATGCTGATATTCTACGGCCTGGATCAGGGTTTCGGTTTCCACCTCGCTGAAGTTCCCGCCGCCTTGTTTGGTGATGGTCAGGGTGGCGGTTCCGGCACCGGTGGCGAGCACTACGTGATAGTTTCCGCCGGTAGTGTTCTGACCGGCCACCGCGGTTGCCAACGCAAAGGTGTCGCCATCGAGTAGGAGAGTCTCGGCATTGCCGTCCAGCAGGCCGCTCACGGCCAGTTTCACATACGTGAACGTGGTGCTGTCCGGGTCGACTAAATCCGTGTCGCTGTCGGCAATCCCGATGGGGCCGCTGCCCTCGGCGAACGTGACCGCATAGTCGTTGCCGGTCGCGCCGGAGCTGTCGTTGGCATCCAGATCTATAGTTGAGGGATCATTGGTAGGAGTAATGGTGACCGTGATGGACCCCGTATCGTTCAGCGCGCCGCCGCTACCCTGGCCCCCGGAGTTGCCATCGTTGATCGTGAAGTCGATCTGGACCGTGGCGGGGGGCGCGCCGCTGCTATTGGCATAGGTGATTTGCTGCAGGGTGCTATTGACGCGGGCCGTGGTGGCATTCCCATTGAAGGTCAAGACGAGGGTCCCGCCACTGTTGGTGGTGACCGTCCCGATGGTGGTGCCGCCGACGACCAGGCTGCCGCTTTCCGTCAAGGCATTCAGGGTGCCGGTGTGGGCAAACACATCGTCGCCGTTGGCGCCGCCGTTGCGGATCAACGTGAGCGTGGCGCCGCTATAGTTATTGGCGGCATCCAGTTCCGGATCGGCAATGGTGGCATTGTTGTCGAGCACCACCGCCGCGCCACCTTCGGTGAAGGTCGGCGTATTATCCAGACCGTTGAATACCGGCTGGTCGTTCGCGGGAGTGATCGTGATGGAAAACACCCCGGTCGCAGGTGTGGCACCGCCCTCACCGCCGTCAGCCAGGGAGAAGCTGAAAGAGTCGGTCGTGGTCTCACTGCCGTTGTGGTCGTAGGTCACACGATTGGTATCGATGTCGTCCTGTGTGAACGTGTCGTTCAGGCCCAGTGGCGTGCCGGAGAGTCGTAGGGTGCCGTTGGTCGTGACGGCGGTCACCGTATAGGTCAGACCGGTGCCGGCATCATCAGGATCGCCTTCGTTGAGCATCGCCGTGGTGATGATATTGCCCGAGGAGGCTTCACTCACCGTGGTTCCCGTGTTGGTGGCAACAAGGGGAGGATCGTTCACGGGAGTGACGTTAATCGTGACCACGACCGTATTCCCGTCGGCGGTGCCATCGTTCACTTTATAAGTAAATGTGTCGACGCCGGTGAAATTTGCCACCGGCGTGTAGGAGAAAGAACCATCCGCATTGAAGGTGAAGGATTGGGCGTTGGCGGGATCGGCGCTTACCTGGATGGCCGTCAACGGATCACCATCTGCGTCGGTGTCATTGGCCAGCACACCGCCTGGACCTTCCCCCGTGCCGAACGTGACGTAGGCACCGTTCATCGAGAGATATTGTGCCTTGATCCAATCGGCGGAACGAATTGCAGTTTCAATCCGCGTTTCGTCCAGTATCCCCTGGAACGTGCGGTCCGTTGAACCGGATCGATTGCCGATCGCCAGATCAAGCCCCGCATCGGAATTGGCTGTTCCGCTCGGTGTGCTCGATTCCGTAAGTCCAAGGGCCACGCCGTTCACATAGATCGTCGGATCGTTTGCGGCCGAACTGCTATCATAGGCCACCGTGACATGTTGCCATGAGCCTAACGAGATTGAATTGATGGATGACCGCCACCGTCCCGTGTTGCCCGAAAATCCGAGTTCAAAGATCAGTCGATTGCCGGTATTTTCAACCTGGAGCGCCCAACCGCTTGTGACGGCGACGGCATTACCCTTATCCAATATCCGGCCAAAGCCTCCCTCGCCCCAGCCGCTGGGGTTAATCCAAGCGGACACCGTGGCTCCACCCGTAAAGAGGTTGTCAATGCCGGCTCCGGACGAAATGTCAATCCGGTCATCGACGCCATCGAACGATTGTCCGTCACCAATGGTGCCGGTGATGTCCAGAGAGCCATTGTTGATACCATTGTGGGCGTTGCCGGTTGAGTCCATGAAATCATTGTGAAGATGTGAGAGGGCCTCGAAGTTATTGGACCACACACCCGCCGCGTTTTGGTTGTCGGTGGCACCGGCGTTGTCGTAATACATCCAAATGTAATCGGTGCCGGACGACGCATCGATTTGCGGCACTTTGACCCAGACATAGGATGTGCCCGACTCATTCCAACTTTCAATTTCGTAGGCCAACTCGGTGCCATCGGGATCGACAAACCGGAGATCTTCCCCGGCGTTCTGCACCCTGGTGTAATCAATGTTCCCGGCATTCAGGGTGACCAGCACCGGAAAATCCGTTAAGTTTTCGGCCTGAGCGGTGTTGTTGAATGTCAACTTCTGTCTGCTGAGCCACGCCTCGTTAAACCAGATCGGCTCAGTCGTCAGCGAAGTGTCTTCATCGATCGTGTAGCTGTCGGGTGTGGCTGCCGGAGTTGTGTTGCCAGTGGCGGTGACATTCAAACTGAATTCGGATGTGTTGCCGCCGGGATCCGTGGCCGTGGCCGTAATGAATTCGTTTGCCACGACTCCGACACCAATCAGGACCTCGCTGATGGTCGCATTGCCGCTTCCATCGGTGTTCACGCTGGCCGAGCCAAGATACCGCTCGGCCTCGCCGTATCCGCTCCCATCTTCTATGGTCGATGCGTAAAAATCGATATTGAAAGACGTGCCGGCCGTGCTGTTCAACGTGCCGGTCACGGTCAAATCTGTGCCGCTGACGATAGCGGTGGAGAGGACGGGAAAATTCTGGAAATTGTTTTCATTGCTGTCACCGTCGCCCGGGTCATTGGACGTCACGCTATCGTCATTCAGGTCAATGCCCAAACCGGTGTTGGAGTGAATCTGGTTTCCACGAATGGTAATGCGATCGGTCCCATTATCCGTTAGGCCGACACCGCTACCCGCGTTAAAGGCGATTACGTTACCTTCACCTGCCAGTATGCCGCCGATGAAGTTGTCTGTGGCATTGTTCCTGGCAAGAATCCCGTTTCCACTATTCCCCAAAGCCCCGATCCCATTGGCCGCAGTGCCGATCAGATTTGCTAAAATCTGATTGTTGTTCGCACCGTTTTCGATCAAGATCCCATGGGCGTTATTACCTGAGATCACATTGTCCCGAATGGTGCTCGTGCTGGCCGCGCCAATCGGACCACCACCATCCCCTTGATCGCTGATATGCACACCATTTAGAACGTTACCCAATTCCGCCATCCCCGTGATGTCGGCCCCGATAAAGTTGTTTTGGACGAGAGTGCCGGTAGCATTCGTCCCGAAGATCACCACACCGGCCGCCGTGTTTCCCGAGACCACGTTTCGGGCAGCCGTCACAACGCCACCGATAGTATTGCCGGGGGCATTTTCAACGATGATTCCGTCCAGATTGCCCAGGGCACCGGTGCCGTCGGCATTGGTACCTATCAAGTTGCCCTGCACGACATTGCCGGTCGACGTACTGTCTTGAATTTCAAGGCCTGTATCAGTATTACCGGAAATGACGTTGCCCGCCCCTGGTGCGGTACCCCCGATGGTGTTGCTGCTGGCCCCCGAAGCGATCCAGATCCCGTTATAGGTATTCCCTATAGGCCCTGTTCCGCCCGCATTGGTGCCGATGTAGCTTCCTGCGACGGTGTTGTTGGTCGAAGAAACTCCAACAATTCGGATGCCGTGGATGTTATTTCCCGAAATCAGATTGCGAGCACTGGCAGTCGTGCCGCCGATTACGTTGCTTGCGGCATTGTCGATGCGGATACCGTCCAGACCGTTGCCCCGATCCAATGTCCCCGTCGCATCCGTGCCGATGAAGTTGCCTTCAATTGTATTGTTGTTAACACCAGCGATTCGAATCCCGTCGCTCGAAAATCGATTCATCACCAGTCCGCGAATCGTGCTGCCACCGCTGCCGGCGCCAAGAGTGAGTCCATTCGTACTACCCGCGCTTGTGCCATTGAGTTCAATCTGCAACACCGCGTCATTCCCGATCGACAACGTATTGACCGAGGAACCGGTCTGTGTGTAACCGTCAATCGTGACCACACCGGTAATGGTTGGTAAGGCCGAGGTCGGACTGATGGTATGCACGCCCGCACCGGCAATGTTGAAGTGGATGTTGTCGGAACCGGCATTGGCATTGGCATCGATGATGGCTTGTCTGAATGATCCTGCGCCTGCATTATTCGTGTTGGTCACCGTATAGGTGGCCAACACGCCTTCCCAGGCCTCTTGGGTCGTTTGCCCGATGACCACCGACGTTTCAATAAACCCGGTGGAGACTTCCAATTGCCAATTGGCAAATTCGCTCACGTGTCCGGTGCGGTCCGTGCTTGCGGCAATATCAGCCCCTGTCAATTCGGCCAAGGTTTGCATCGCGGATAGGCCGGCCTGACCACGTCCAAAGTTACAGCCATAGATCAGGAGATCCGCGTCGGCAGACAAACTCTGCCCAATCTGACTGAACAGCGCCGCATAGTGACCCCTGATCGAATCATTGGTGAGAAAGGCCGCGCCCAAATGCAATTCCGCCTCGGTGCCTTCCCCAATGAGATGGATGGCCTCAATGTCCGTGCGTCCGGCCAAGACTGCGGCAATTTGTTCTACACCATCGTGCGTCGAATCCAAAAGAATAACCGTCGCGGCAGAATCGATCACTTCTATGAGGGTCTGGTAATCCTCAACCCTCGTATCGATGAAGACAATTTCCCGACGACCGGATGGAGTGGGGGCGGCAAATGAGAAGCTCTCGGCCCAACCCGTTTCAAGGTCGGCGTCAATGACGGCATCGGAATCGGTGTCTGCATGGCCATCGGTACCCGGTATAGTTTGATTTTGAGCGGTCTGATCTTGAGCCACTTCTGCCCCCGTGGAAAGGGCGGCTCCATCAAAGAGTATCCTGGGTTCAAGCGCTAACAGAGTCTTCATTTCAATGCAATTCCAATTGCCGGTGGGTGCTGGCGCAGACGTTTCGTGTTGCAAGTATTCGTTCTGCTTGTGGTGGTTCCCCTAATATCACGCGCCTCCTCTGATGTCGCAATTCTTCTTGTCGTCTTTCACCATCAGACATAATTACAACCGATATTCCATGGCACATCTGACATCTTGTTGCCTCTTTTGAAACATACCCCTGGCCCGAGATTTCGCCGTCTCCTTATTCGGTCATTGGTTTGGCTTTCTGTATGAAAAATGGAAAATTTTGCCTATAGACATTTCTTCCGGTCGGGGATGTAAGGGATGTTCAGCAGGAAGGAGCGCGATTGTTCAAATGGGGTTTTGTACTTGGTTAACAACAAATTGGATGGGATCTGCTTCATAAGAATAGTGAAAAACAAGACTTGAGGGGAAAATGAGGTAAACATGTAATTTTTTTTGGGAGTGGGATGGCCTTCTATAGATGATGATATAGGAAGTTGGGAGAAATTGTTGTGTATTGTTTCACCATTTTACAGAAATCTAATAACCAAAAAATTCCCGCTATTTAATCTTGACAAAAGAAAAACCGAGAAACAGAACTGGAATGCCCCAAAGGGGTAGTTCCGATATCTATCGTGAAAAAAAATGGTCAAAAGGCCGATAGGGGAAGACGGACTTGAGTTGCGGAAGATTTGACATGCGGATCTGCGGAGTCATGCGGGTGGTAACGTTCCGCAAACAAGTGCTGGGGGCCATGAGATCGGTGCACCAATAAATTGTAGCGACTGATCGTGCATTTTTTAACTATGGGGTTTCACATTCAAAAAAGTCTGATCGGTGTGGTGGTGATGGGATTCGTCCTGCTGGAATCCGGCTGTGCCGTTATGCCCACTCCACTCACTCAGGAAGAAATTCAACAGCGGGTCCAGGAGGACCTGGCACAACTCACGCAATATCAAGAACCCGTGGCTCGTCCCATTACGCTCTTTGAAGCGATGGCGCGGGCGTTGAAATATAATCTGGAAACGCGGGTGCAGGGGTTAAAGGAAATGGTCACGCATCGTCAGCTGGATCTGGCGCATTACGATATGCTGCCAAAAGTGGTGGCTGATGCAGCCTATAATGGACGCAGCAACTTCGCGGGAGCGAGCAGCCGGTCGTTAGAAACAGGGCAACAATCTCTCGTGTCCTCCACGTCTTCTGACAAGAATATTTTCACGGCCAATTTAGCCCTAAGCTGGGATGTGCTGGATTTCGGACTGTCTTATGTCCGGGCGGAACAGGCGGCCAACGACGTGCTTATTGCCGAAGAGGATAAACGTCGCATTGCCAATCGGGTTATTCAGGATGTCCGTGCAGCCTTTTGGAAGGCCGTGGGAGCAGAACGGGCGTTGGGTCGCCTGGCGTTTCTTCAAGATTGGGTGACGCAAGCGCTGGGTGAAGTTCATCTGATCCGGGAGCGGGCCTTGGCCGATCCACTCACTTCACTACAATATGAACGAGAACTCCTGAGCGCGCAACGGGAAATTCAACAGCTGTATCAGGAATTATCGCTTTCCAGAATTCACCTGGCCGAACTCATGAATCTGGATCCCGGTGAGCCCTATGAACTGGCGGTGCCGGACCATCCACCCCTCGTGTCGAAGGTCTCTGAGAAGCTGGAAGATTTGGAATACCGGGCACTCATGAATCGTCCGGAACTGCGAAAGGTCGACTACCAAAAACGCATTAACGCCAAAGAAACCAAAGCCGCCATCCTGGAATTGCTCCCCAACCTTAATGTGTATATGGGAGGCAATTACGATAGCAACAATTTTCTGTTTCATAATAATTGGCTGAATTACGGTGCCAAAGTCAGCTGGAATCTGTTGAATGTGTTCCGGCATCCTGTCCGCTTGCAGGTCATTGACGCCCAGGAGAAGGTGTTGGACATGCAAAGCCTGGCGTTGACGATGGCTCTGATGAGTCAAGTCCATGTGTCGGTGGCGCAATATCATGCGGCCATGAAGGATGCGGCCACGGGGAAGCGCTATCTCGAGACTCAAATGGCCATTGCCGAACAGGTCCAACGTGCCTGGTCCTTGAACCGGCTCAGTGAGCACCTGGTCATCCGGGAAAAAATGCAAGGTCTGGTAGCTGAATTACGGTATGAATCGGCACTGGCCAAATTGGAAATGGCCTATGCCAATGTGTTAGCCGCGATTGGAGAAGATCCTTTCCCCACGGATATCACGGGAGACGGTGTCGAAGAATTGGCCGTGGCCTTGCAAGAACGTTGGGAATGGCTGGAACGCCCCGAGGTCCTTGCGCAGGTTCATCCAACTGACGCTCAAACTCAAGCGCCAACCACTCAATCGCAAGGCTCCGAGCTTCAACCCCAAGATACGGTCGGGCAATCCCAAGAGGCTGACGCGCTATTCCAAGAACCTGAAGCCCAACTTCAAGAGACTGGCGTGCAATCTCAAGAGCCTGAGGCCCAATCTCAAGAGCCTGAGGCCCAATCTCAAGAGACTGTCGCGCAATCTCAAGAGCCTGAGGTCCACCACCAAGAGACTGGCGGGCAACCTCAAGAGCCTGAGGCCCAATCTCAAGAGACTATGGCGCAATCCCAAGAGACAACCACTCAACCCCAAGAGAGAGTTAATCCATGATACATCGACACCCTATCACTATTCTGTGTTTGGTCCTGAGTCTGATCATGCTGCCTTCAGGCGTCAGTCTGGCAAAAGGTGGAGGACGCAGTAGTATGCCCTCATCGGATCTTCAGACGATTCGGGGCATCGTGAAACCTGTCGTTGAAGCGGTGCTGGCCAGTGAAATCCAGGCGTTAGTGAAGCGGATGCCGTTTCGAGACGGAGATGCATTTAAAATGGGAGATATCCTCGTTGAATTTGAATGTGCCAAATACCGGGCGGAATTATCGGCCGCCCAAGCGGATTTGGATGCAAGGCAAAAGACCGTCATCAATAACGAGGAGCTGGCCGCTCTTCACGGGATTGGCCGGTTGGAAGTGGACATTTCGCTGGCCGAATTAAAAAAGGCTCAGGCGGTTCTCACCAGAGCACAAGTAATTGTTCAAGGTTGCCGGATTCCTGCCCCTTTTGCCGGACATGTGGTCAAAACGTTGGTCCACCCCTATGAAAGTGTGAATCCGTACGATGATCTGGTGAGTATTGTCAGTAATCAGGATCTGGATATTGAATTGATTCTCCCGTCGTCTTCGCTACGGTATATCGCCAAGAACAGTCCGTTTTCATTTAGTATCGATGAGACGCAAAAGGACTATTCGGCGGAAGTGGTGGAAATTGGTCCTCGTGTTGATCCTGTGAGTCAAACTATTCGTGTCTTTGGCCGATTTCACAAACATCCCACAGGTGTCTTAGCCGGTATGAGTGGAAGCGCGAAATTTCCGGAAGGCACGTTTCCCACTCAATCAACATTTTCGCCAAGCACGAAGCCTGCAGCCTCACCGACGTCCACAAGTAAACAGACTGCCAAACATTAACTCCTTCCCGGATCGACCTCTCTGTTGATCCAAAGGAGGGAAACGAGCGTGGTGCAACCAGCAACCCAGACAGAGTCCCCTTCGCGAGGGACCGGGAAGGACTTTAGGCCCTCCTCCGGTCTGGCCGGCGGCCCTTCTATCGCGTCAAAGATCAAAACGGAAAAAGATTCCAGTATTTTTCTGGCGCTTCTTCAACTGGAAAGTCAGGTTCGCAAGGCTCAAACGGTAAAAGAACTCTGTTTTCTTCTGGCCAATGAGACCAGACGTCTCGTGGACTTTCGACAAGCCTGTATTTTTTCAATCACGCCGAAGGGGCGGATGCGGGGCATGGTGGAAGCGGTGTCCAGTGTGGCCGTGGTTGACCGGAATGCGCCGATGATCACTTGGATCGAACGCGTCATTTCCGAATTATGGGAACAAGGCAGCCTCAAAGATCCCGGTCCTCTCTCCTCCACTCATTGTTCGACAGAACTCCAACGTGATTGGAAGTCCTTTGCATTTCCGCATGTCCTCTGGTGTCCATTAATTCGCGCGGATCAGCAGGTGATTGGTGGCCTGTGGTTGACCAGGGAGATACCCTGGCAAGACGGGGAAGTGCAACTGATCCGGCGGTTTGCCGAAACGGTGGCTCATGCCTGGCAAGCACTCGGGGGCACGAAACGGAGAGTGAAAAACTGGAAGGTTCTCAAGAACTGGCTATGGGGAGTGCTGGTGGTCGTGATGGCGGCCATGTGGCTGCCCGTGCGATTGTCCACGCTGGCTCCGGTGGAAGTGGTGCCGCGGGATCCGTCGGTGGTGACAGCCCCATTGGATGGGGTGCTGGGGGAAATCCTTGTCCATCCGAATACCCTGGTTCAGACGGGGCAAACCCTCTTTCGTTATGAGGACACCACATTCCGGAATCAATTTGAAGTGGCGGAAAAGAATCTGTCCGTTACCTGGATGGAGTATCGCAAAGTGTCGCAGGGTGCGTTTGTCGACCATGACACCGGTGCGGGCATGCCCGTGCAAGCCTCGGAAGTCCGGCTGAAAGAAGCCGAACGGGATTACGCCTGGGACATGTTACAGCAGGTAGAGGTCAAGGCTCCCCGGGCGGGTATTGTGATTTTCACGGATAAATCCGAATGGATCGGCAAGCCGGTGGTGGTGGGCGAACGCATTATGGAAGTGGCCGATCCCCAGGAGTTTGAATTGAAAATTGATCTACCGGTGGAGGACGCTATCGTATTACGGGAAGGCGCCGAGGTTGAGGTGTTTTTGAATGCCAATCCCTTACGAGCCATACCTGCCAAATTAATTCATGCCAGTTACCATGCGAGTATTCTCCCGACCAATGTCCTGGCTTATCGGGTGGAAGCGGAGTTCATGGATCCGCCTGAAGATATTCGAATCGGCTGGCAAGGCACCGCCAAAATCTATGGGGAACCGGTCACCCTCTTTTTCCATCTCTTCCGGCGCCCCCTTGGGGTTCTTCGACAAACGTTAGGTTTCTAAATGGGTCAGCCAAAGCCTCAAGAAGACGTTTCCCTTCCACCCTTGCGCGAAGATCTTCAGATCCTGCCCGGTACCCCCACGCCTGATGGTGTCCCCACCTGGACGATCGTAGACACGGTTCGAAATCAATTTTTCCAAATTGAATGGTCCGCGTTCCAACTGCTTTCACATTGGCAGGCGGGAACGGCCGAGGGACTGGTGGATCTGGTGACCCGAACCACCTCGGCCAAGGTCTCAACCGAGAATGTGATGGAGTTGGTCCAGTTTCTCTATCGGAACAATTTAACCCGGGATTCCTTAGCCGGTGGAAGTCAGGGGTTCTTAGGACAGGCCGAACAGGCGAAACAACATTGGCTGCTGAGAGTGCTCCACAACTATTTATTTTTCAGAATTCCCCTATGTAATCCCGACAAATTCTTACGAAGAACGCTTCCGTTCGTCATCCCGCTGTTTAGTCGCTGGGCGTTATGGTGTGTGGTCATTCTGGGTGTGATCGGGTGTATGGGAGTCGTGCGGCAGTGGGAATCGTTTGCCAATGTCTTTTTATACTTTTTTACGTTTCAAGGGATGACCGGTTATATCATCGGGTTGGTGGCCATTAAGATATTGCATGAACTGGGGCATGCCTATACCGCCGTTCGATACGGGTGCCGGGTCCCCACGATGGGCCTCGGATTCCTCATTATGGTGCCTGTCCTCTATACCGACACGACCGATTCCTGGCGGCTCACGGTCCGGAAGCAACGCGCGGCCATTGCGGCTGCGGGAATGATGGTGGAACTTAGTGTGGCGATGCTCGCAACCTTTTTGTGGAACTTCTGTCCTGAGGGCATTGTCAAAAGCATGCTCTTTGTGTTGGCAACCACCAGTTGGGTGACGGGGCTGCTGATCAATTTGAATCCGCTGCTCCGGTTTGACGGCTACTATGTCCTATCCGATTGGCTGGGTGTCCCGAATTTACAATCGCGGGCCTTCGGGTTTGGTCGTTGGAAATTACGGGAATGGTTGTTTGCCTGGGGAGATGCTCCTCCGGAACACATGCCCCCGCAACGGCAATCGGTGCTGATCGCCTATGCATGGGCGGTGTGGGTCTACCGGGCCGTCGTATTTGTCGGTATTGCGGTCCTGGTGTATTACTTTTTTTTCAAGGTTTTGGGCGTCATCCTCTTTCTCGTGGAAATAGGCTGGTTTCTGGCATGGCCCGTCTATGAGGAACTGCAGGTCTGGTGGACACGCCGGGCGGCCGTGGCCAAATCCTGGCGAGGACGGGGAATCGGAGTCGCACTAATGGGGTGTTTGCTGATGAGCGTGATGCCCTTGGATACGACAGTGGAGATTCCCGCGATTCTTGAGGCTCCGGAACGCACGACTCTGTTTCCACCGGCTCCGGCAATGGTGGTGGAGGTGTTGGTTGAGGAGGGAGATCGGGTTGAACACGGTCAAACGCTTTTGATGTTACAGTCGCCACAGGTGGAACATCAGATTGACATTATTAGACATCGCATTGCGGCGTTAGAATTGCGCGCGGAACGGGAAGTCGCTTATCAGGATGACCGGGATGATCATCTGGTCATTTGGGAGATGCTGGTGGGCGAACGAAAGGCGCTGGCCGGCCTGGTCACGCTCCGGGAGCAGTTGATCTTGCGTGCTCCGTTCTCCGGCGTGGTCACGGATCTGGCCTCGTCACTCCAACCAGGGCTGTGGGTGAATACCGATATGGCGATGGCCCATGTGATTGGTGAACATCCATCCGTGATGCTGGCCCTCGCCACGGAAAAAGAAAAAGCCCGGCTCTCGGTGGGGAATGAAGGATGGTTTTATCCGGACGACCCTACGCGACCTGCCCGACAGGGTCAGCTTCGGGACCTTCGTTATGTGGACGAATCGGAAATGGCCTTGCCGTATTTAGCCTCCACCTATTCCGGTGGTGTGCCCGTGCGCCAGGATGCGCGGGGCAAATTGATTCCCGAGCATTCCGTGTACCGGGTGGAACTGGATGTGACGGACAGGGATCCATCCTGGAATCAGGTTGTGCGAGGGGTGGTCCATGTGAAGGGCAATGGGCAAAGTGTGATGGGGCATCTCTGGGCACGGGCGGCCTCCATCCTCATTCGGGAAAGCGGCGCCTGATTGTTAGAAGGAAAAGTGGGGTTGGGGGAGATGCGCTCATTTTCGCGACCTTTTTTTTTGCTACTGCAACAAGGAAAATCCTGGAGACTTCCCGGCCTCACGATCAAACGTCACAGTAGTGGTGCAATCATGACCACGATTAATTCGGCTTAATAAGTGTTCGGAAAAATCAGTACGGCGCTTTCGGTAATCGTCCAAGGCTTGCCAGACCACCTGAGAATCTTCCACCCGTAATTGAGCGACACTCAGTACCTGTTCGATGGTCTTCACCATCGTCTCCTTTGATTGTTGGTAACAGCCCTCCAGAACCCAAAGCGTTTCACACAACACCAAGTGAATTAAAAATCCGGGATTTTCCTGAGAGCATTGCTTTTCAATAAATTGTGTCGCGGCTTTGGATTGGGCGGGATCGTCCTGGAGGAGATAGCGGACGAGCACATTCGTATCGAGGCCCCTCATGGTCGGTCCCCTCGCTGTTTAATGGCAGCCCGCATAGCTTTGAGAGTGACTGGTTGTTTTGGCTTGGGAATCAGACCTTTTAAGATTGTGACATTTGAGGTAACCGGCCAAACGGTAATCCGCCCATCAGTCCCCACAAGAAATTCCACCCGATCCCCGGGTTGTAACTTTAATTGTTCTCGGATCTCCTTTGGGAGGGTAATTTGCCCTTTACTGGTCAAGGTGGCAACAGGCATGACATCCTCCTTTCAATTACATGAAATCCTTATTATAGAGTAAGGGAGCATGTCAATTTTAGGTGTGTGAGGTAGGTTCCTTTATCTTCCCGACATCTGAAAATTTCCTTCCTTCGACATCACGTCCAACTCCATTCCGTAGCTGCAAGAAAACGACAGCAATATTCCCTAATCCGCATCAAGAGTCTTCCCCCAAGGTCCGACAATGGATATGGAGACCCTCCATCCCGTTGATCGATGACCTGTGGGATACCACGGCATTTCGATCGATTTGTGTCCCGAGATTATTCGTATTCAGATTTGTTTTATGATTGAAGATCGTCACATGAAACACCTGCACTGTACGCCCGCAACACTTGGAGCCGGGAAGGACGCCAAGGTGATGAAACCCGGCGCCCGAAAGAAGCGGAAGCTCCGTCCATCCCCAGGAACTCCCACGCCCCGATTGACCGGAACCTTTATTGCCTTAGAGCCGCGGATCCTGTTTGATGGAGCGGCTCTCGCCACCGGAGCGGAAGTGGTTCAAGACCCCACCGCGCAAGATCAACCGGGCGTTCCCGCAGTCAATGGTGAAACCAGCGCGGATTCCAACACTAAGGATTCTTCCGACAATGACGCTCTCTGGTCGTCTGGGCTTTTCCTCGCTCCCTCTTCCGACCGCCAAGAAATCGTCTTTATCGATACCCGTATCGAAAATTACCAGACGCTCATGGACGGGATCGATCCGGCCGCGGAAGTTATTCTTCTGGATGCGAGACGGGACGGAATCGAACAAATTGCGGAAGCGCTGGAGGGCCGGAGCGATATCGATGCTGTCCACCTCATCGGGGAAGGCACCGAGGCGGAATTGCATTTGGGCACGGCCTTTCTCACCAATGATTCCATACACGGGCAATATGCCGAACTGTTTGAGCAAATCGGGAAGAGTCTATCTGCGGACGCGGATCTCTTGATCTACGGCTGCAATTTTGGTCGTGGAGTAAGCGGCCTCTCCGCCATTCAAACGTTAGCGGGCCTTACCGGAGCCGATATCGCGGCAAGCATGGACCGAACCGGGCACGTCAGCGAATATGCCAACTGGGAATTAGAAATCTCTACCGGGTTCATTGAGTCGTCCATCGTGATCGGCCAGGCCACGCAAAACGCCTGGGAAGGGGTGTTGGCGACGTATACGGTGACCAACACCAATGATTCGGGCGCCGGCTCATTCAGACAAGCCATCACTGATGCGAATGCTAATGCCGGAGCCGACAGTATCGCCTTTGCCATTCCTACGGGGGATGCCGGGTATGATGCAGGCCGTGGCGTATTTACGATCAATGTCATGTCGCTGCTGCCGGCAATTACCGACGCGTTGACGATCGACGGCAGCACGCAGGCTCTGAACATCGGCAACACCAATGCCGGGCTGCTCGGTGCCGGTGGCACCGTCGGCGTCGATGCTCTGGTGCTGGCGCAGGTCGAGCGACCGGAGATTGAGATTGTTGACGGCGCCGGCATTACCACGGGCTTGGCGGTTAACGCTAGCAACGTGACGATTCGCGGCGTGGCGATCTACGGCTTCGGCAGCACCTCGAGCAACGGCAACATCACCATCGGCAGCACCGCGGCCAATGCGTTGATCGAAAACAACATCATTGGCTCGGATGCGAGCAGTTTCAGTGCGCCGGCGCCGGGGGCCAAGACCGAAGGCTCCAATATCTACTCGGCCGGTGGAGACAACGGCATCATCCGCAACAACCTGATCGGCTTCGCGACCGAATCGGGCATCAATCTACTCGGCGGCTCCAACAACTGGCTGATCACGGGTAATGAATTACGCGGCAACGCCTTCGGCAGCAGCAACATGCGCGCCGACGCGATTGCCACCAATAGCAACAGCCTGGCGCAGACGGTCCGGGGCAACTTGATTGTTGCCAATGCAGGGCCGGCGTTGGACCTCATCACCGCCACCGGATCGCTGGTCGAGAACAACACGGTCAGCAACAATGGCAGCGCAAGCAATGAGTCCGCGGGCATTCGCGCCCGTTCGTCTAATCTGACGATCAGCAAGAACATCAGCAGCGGCAACGCCGGCGCCGGCGTGATGATCCGCTCCGGTTCCTCAACGAGCAATCTCATCACGCAGAACTCGATTTACGGCAACGGCACGGGTCCAGGGGGGGGAATTGGTATCGATCTCCTGACGGCGGGCGACCCGGGCGACCTGGGAACGGCTCCCTTCGTGACCCCCAATGATGCCGGCGACGCCGACACCGGCGGCAACAATCTGATGAACTTTCCCGTGATCTACAGCGTGCAGGTTTCGGGTACGACGGTCACGGTCACTGGTGAGGCCGGGGCGGGTTCGACCGTCGAGTTCTTCAAAGCGGCCCCGAGCGCGAGCGGCTACGGGGAAGGGGAGACTTACCTGGACACCGGCATCGTGAACGGATCGACGCCGGGTAGTATAGACCCTGCCGCGCGTCAGTTCAGCTTCAGCTTCTCGACCAGCCTGCTGGTCGCCGGTGACCGCTTGACGGCCACAGCCACCGATGTGTCAAACAATACCTCTGAGTTCTCCGCCAACGTCGTGGCCAACCATGTACCGATCGCAGCAGATGATCGCTCGGGACTCACGTTCGATGGAGTTGATGACTTCGTACGAGTGGTCAATGATGCGAGTCTGGAAATGACGAATATGATGTCGATGGAGGCGTGGTTCCGGCCAACAAGTTTCCCAGCCAGTAGTAGTGCGCTCATTATCAATAAGGAAGGGGAATATGAAGTGGCCCTGTTTCCTGACGGAAGCATTCGTTGGGGCTTTGCCAATTCGGACCCTGGATGGAGTTGGTATGACACGGGCTATGTGGTGTCCCTCAATGAATGGACGCATGTGGCCATTACCTATAACAGTGGCACTGTGGTTACCTATGTCAATGGATCACCCGTCGACACCTACAACGGTTCCGGGTCCATTGGCGATGCTCACCCCACACTCGACGATCTTCGTATCGGTGGTCGTTCGAACAATCCATCGGGTCAGTATTTCGAGGGATCCATTGGTGAGGTTCGAATTTGGAACGTCGCGAGGACCGGGATGGAGATTGCCACCAACTATGATCAGTGGCTCACGGGTGCGGAAACGGGGTTGGTCGGTAACTGGCGGTTGACAGAAGGCTCGGGAGCCGTGGCGATAGATATCTCAACCTCAAGCAACAATGGCACGTTGGGTGGAGGCACGCCCTCTCAGGAGCCCACATGGGTCGGCTATGCCACAAATGGAGACGCACCTCTCAATATCCCGGTGGCAGGTGTGCTCACCAATGATGTCGATGTCGACAGTGATCCACTTGTGGTAAGTGAGGTCAACAATAATGCCGCAAATGTCGGAAATCCCGTTCTCCTTGCGTCGGGGGCGTTGGTCACGCTCAACGCTGATGGCAGTTTCAACTACGATCCCAATGGACAGTTCGACAATTTGGTGAGTGGGCAGCAAACGGTTGACCAATTCGCCTATACCATCGACGACGGCAACGGGGGCACAGATACAGGGACGGTCTATGTCACCATTAATGGTACCAATGACGCGCCGGTGCTGACCCCGGCGGGCCCCACGTTCACTACCATTACGGAGGATGAAAACACCAATAGCGGCAACCTCATCTCCAGTATTGTCAGTGCCACAATCAGTGATGTGGATAGCGGCGCCGTGGAAGGCATCGCCATCACGAGCCTCACCAGTGGCTACGGCAGGTGGGAGTACAACATGGGGAGCGGCTGGACGGCGGTGGGAGCGGTCAGTGAGATGACGGCGTTGCTCTTGCGCGCCACCGACAGTTTGCGGTTTGTGCCGGATGGGCTGAATGCTGACAGTGCGACAGTCACCTACCGGGCCTGGGATCAGACCAGTGGCAGTGCGGGCACGAAGGTGAATGCTTCCACCAATGGCGGGACCACCGCTTTTAGTACCGCCACCGACACGGCGACCATCACGGTGACGGCGGCCAATGATGCGCCGGTGGTTACCAGTAATGGGGGCGGGACGACAGCGGTCATCAACATGGGTGAAAATACCACTGCCGTGACGACAGTGACGGCAACTGATGCGGATAGGCCGGCGGACACGTTGACCTATAGCATCACCGGCGGGGCTGATGCGGCCCTATTCAGCCTGGATCCCATCAGCGGGGTGTTGACGTTTCTGGTTCCCCCCGACTTTGAGACACCCGCTGACGCCGATGCGAATAATGTCTATGAGGTCACCGTCCACGTGAGTGACGGCAATGGGGGAGCGGATACACAAATGATTCGTATCACCGTCACAGATACGCTAGAAGGAGTTCTTCCCCTTCCCCTACAGCCTCTACCTCAGCCATATCCCATCCCCACGCCTGACCCTGCGCCCCAGCCAACTTCGGACCCGTCTTCTGATATCGATAATTCGACAACGGTGACGCCTTCTCACGAGGTTCCGGGTTCCTTTGGTGGTCAGGCCTCGCCGGGGCGGGATCTTTCCCGTGGGCCCAGCCCTCAGCCGGTCCGGGATTGGAGCAGGGTTTTGGATGTCGCTCCGTTCCTGCGCCCTGCCGCGTTTGGGACCACCTCAGAACAAATTGGGTCGTATGCTACGGCCCCTGTGCTACTTTCACACATTGAACTGGGCCAGGAATTTTTTCAACAGTTAAACGCGTTTTCCGATGATTTAAAAGAGGCCACGCAGCAAGCCATTGATGAGCGGTCTTTTTTTATCAAAATGATGGAATACACGGGGCTTGGGGTATCGGGAGTCCTTGTGGCGTGGCTGGTAAGAAGTGGCACGCTGTTGGCGAGCGTGTTAGCTTCCCTCCCGGCTTGGCGCAATTTTGACCCTATTGCGATATTGGATATGGATAAACAGGGTCGGGAGAGTTGGACAAAAAAGATGAAAGAAGCCTCACAAAAGGAGGCCGGAGAGCATCAAGGATTAGACCAGATGTTGGACCCGGAAGTTGGTACATCTTCTACGCCTTCCGTTTCTCCCCGCATACGACCGTCAAGAAACGACTGACGCCCACCTGTTGGATGAGTCCGGGGTGGGTTTCTCTTACCCGAGTATTTCCTTAAGTTGTGTTGCGCGAGGATGGGCGATATGACAACAGGGGGCGGTTGTGTGACGTCCTCTTTTCCAGAACTTTCTTTAGAAAGGGGAGAAGAGGTTACCAGACACCACGGTCTCGACGGTTGCCTTTCCGGCGGTCCCGGCCTCGTCGGTCTCGTTTGGGCTCCGGACCGTCTTCGGAAAAGTAGCCGAGCAGGTGTTCGCTCAGTTTGACAAACTGCATGGCAAGGACGCTTTCGGGGTTGAAGCAGACGATCGGCAATTTTTTAATGCCGGCGGTATAACATAACTCCGAGGCCGTGGGGATGACGACCGGGATTTCATAGCCGATTTCTTCCTGGATACCCTGAATCCCGTCAGCTAATGGAATACCCGAGCGATTCACGAGGGTGACAAAAACGGGAGTTTCGCAGTGGCTACGGATAAACGCTAATTGGTTTTTCGCTAAATTCATACCAATGGCATCGCTCTCCATCACGAGATCCAGGACCTGACATTGACCGAGAAAACACATGGATGGAAAAGAGGGTTCCAACGGAAAATCAAGTATCAGATAGTCTGCGAGTCCTTTGAGTTCCCGGAATAAAACAGTCAGGAATTCCGTGGAGACTTGAGCCCCCACTTCTTGATCCCAGGTGGATACACAGAGAACTTGCAGTCCTGTCGAATGTTGCATGAGCAGTTGGCTCACAACCGCTTCATTTATGTCTGTTAACGTTGTCGATGTATGGCGCAAAGGCGATTGGTGTGCCATGTGAAGAAGCCGCGTGGCAGTTCCCAAATGAGGGCTCAGCTCGACATAGATGACGCGGTGGCCTCCATGAACAAGGGTCATGGCGACATTGAGTGCTACCGTGGTCGTTCCGACTCCTCCCTTGGCACCGGAAAAGCCGATCACATGGCAGGGTGATGTTGGCTCGCTTGTATCGGCCGTATCGACGCCAGCCGGCTGTATTATAGTTTCCTGTCCTTTCAATCGCTGAAACGCTTGTACGGTTTTTTGAATCTCCATCCCCATTTCCTTCTCTATGGTAGGTTTCGGATTGTCCTTGGTTTGTCACCCGGTCAAAGTGTCCGTAGTGGCTTGGTGTTGTGGTGAGAAGTCTGAACCTATTCCCCGGTGATGTGAGGTGTGCCTTTGTATCGGAAAAAGCGTCAATGCTCTTAAGGAGAAAAGCATACAATGGCAAGCCGGTTCCTCATGCATCCCTGAGAGGCTGAAGAGACTGATCGATATCCGGAATGACGTGGTATTCGACACCCTTTCCTGTAACCCAACTTGCAATATATTTTCGATACGTGACAGAACCTCAACTAACAGTCAGTAACCGGAAAATAACCCCCTAAAACCATTCTTAATCCGCATCAAGAGTCTTTCTCCAAGGTCCGACAAGGGATCTAGGAATTTCCTCCATTTTGAGGGGACGACTCTGTTAATCGATGACCTATGGGATATCAAGGCTTTTTCAACAATTTGTGACCTGAGACTACTTGTCATCCGATTTCTATCATGATTGAAGATCGTCACATGAAGCACTTACGCTGCAAGCCCGCGACGCTTGAAGCCCGGAAAGACGCCAAGGTGGTGAAACCTGGCGCCCGAAAGAAGCGGAAGCTCCGTCCATCCCAAGAACCTCCCACGAACCGATTGACCGGAACCTGTCTCGCTTTAGAGCCGCGGATCCTCTTCGATGGAGCCGCCCTTGCCACGGGAGCGGAAGTCGTTCAAGACACCACCACGCAAGATCAACCGGGTGCTCCCGATGTCAAGAGTGAGACCAGTACCGATTTCACCACCACCGATTCTTCCAAGAGTGACGGCATCTGGTCCTCTGGTCTTTCCCTCTCAACCCCATCTGATCGGAAAGAAATTGTCTTCATCGATACACGTGTTGAAAATTACCAGACGCTTATGGACGGGATCGATCCGGCCGCGGAAGTTATTCTTCTGGATGCGAGACGGGACGGGATCGAACAAATTGCGGAAGCCCTCAAGAACCGGAGCGATATCGATGCCATTCATCTCATCGGAGAAGGTAACGAAGCAGAGATGCATCTGGGGACGGCCTTTGTCACCCTTGATTCGATCCACGGCCAATATGCGGAGCTGTTCATGCAATTCGGAGACAGCTTGTCGGCCAACGCCGACCTTTTAATTTACGGTTGTAATTTTGGAAAAGGGACAGACGGGTTGCTCGCCATCCAGTCCTTGGCCGATCTTACGGGAGCGGATATTGCGGCCAGCACAGACAGAACCGGACACATCAGCGAATATGCCAACTGGAATCTGGAAGTCTCCACGGGGTTTATCGAAACTTCCGTCGTCGTCGATCAGTCCACCCAAGCGGCGTGGGAGGGGGTGTTGGCCACCTATACGGTGACCAACATCAATGATTCCGGTGCCGGATCGTTACGACAGGCCATTTTAGATGCTAATGGCAATGCAGGGAGTGACACTATTACCTTTAGTATTGCCGGTGCGGGGCCACACGTCATCACACTCAGCTCTGAACTGGATCCCATCTCTGGTCCCGTGCTTATTGATGGTTGGAGTGAACCAGATTTTACCGGGAACCCAGTTGTTCGAGTAGACGGGTCCTCGATCGGTGGGCCGAACAGGGATGGCCTCGTGTTTACCGGGACCAGCGACAATAGCACGGTCCGGGGATTGATGATCACCGGATTTTCCAGGGATGGGATTCTTATTCAGTCGGGTGCTGACAATATCACCGTGGTGGGCAACTGGATCGGCACGACCGGGACCGGATCGACCGGTGTGGGAAATGGCGACGACGGCATAGAAATCGCCGGTTCCAACGCGATCATCGGTGGTACAGGCGCGAATGACCGTAACGTCATTACAAACAATGGTGACGAAGGCATACAAATTATTGGATCTGGAGTAACCGGGCATCTGATTCAAGGGAATTACATCGGGGTCGATCCGGACGGATCGACCGGCGGCGGCAATACCGATGTGGGTATCGCTATCATTACCGGTTCCGGCAATACGATAGGTGGCACGAGCGCGGCGGCGCGGAATGTCATCTCGAAAAACTTCGAAGGCATCGAGATCAACACGTCGAACAACATCGTGCAGGGGAACTATATTGGTACGGATGTCACTGGCACGCTCAACCGGGGAAACCGTTCCAGCGACGGGGTCGAGATTCAAGGCAGTTCCACCGGCAATCTCATCGGCGGGACGGCAGCCGGGGCGGGCAACCTCATCGCCTACAACGCGACCAACGGCGTGGATGTGGTGAATGGCACAAGCCATAGGGTTCTTGGGAATCAGATTCATTCCAACACCCTGCTGGGTATCAATCTCGGCACGGCCGGCGTGACTGCAAACGATGCAGGTGACCCTGACTCCGGGGCCAACAATTTACAGAACTTCCCGGTAGTCACGTCGGCAAATTCAAACGCCAGCGGCACGACGATCGTCGGCACGCTCAACACGAATGCGAGTCTGAACTATCGGATCGAATTCTTTGCGAGCCGACCATCTATTGCGGATAGTCCCAACGGAGAAGGGGAGCGGTATCTGGGCTTCACAACCGTCACCACCGATGGTTCAGGCAATGCGAGTTTCAACTTGACCTTGAATGGCGTCTGGATCAACGCCGGGGATCGCGTCACGGCGACAGCCACCCGTGATCTCGGCGGCGGCAACTACGGCGATACGTCCGAATTCGCCGCCAACGTCACCGCAACTTCGACCGGCATCGTCGTCGTCGACACGACGAGCGATGTCAGTGACGGCACCACGACGTCTATCACTAACCTGGGCAACGCGCGCGGCGGCGATGGCCGCATCTCACTGCGGGAAGCCATTGCGGCAACCAATGCGACAGGCGGGACCGATACCATCGTCTTCAACATCACCGCTGCTCTGACGGGGGGTGCACATACCATTAACGTCCTTTCGGCTCTGCCATCAATCACGGAGGCCGTCATCATTGATGGGACCACCGAGCCGGACTTTGGGACGACACCCATTATTGAGATTGATGGAACTAGCGCCGGCGTTGGGGTGAATGGGTTGACAATTAGTGGAACGGGGGGCGGATCGACTCTCCGTGGGCTTGTCATTCAAAATTTTCATCAGAACGGTATCCTCCTCCAAGGGGGGAATAACCTGATTGCGGGAAACTACCTTGGTCTCGATGCCGACGGTACGACGACGGCGGGAAACAATACGTCGGGTACGGGTATTCAAGGCGGTATCCGGATTGAATCAGCCAATAATACCATCGGTGGTCTTGTTGCCGCTGATCGCAATGTCATATCCGGAAACATATTCAGCGGAATTGCACTTGCAGGCGCCGGTGCGACGGGGAATCAAATCCGGGGAAACTATATCGGGACCGACGCTGGGGGGACACTTGATCGTGGGAATACCCAGGAAGGAATTGAAATCGACAATGCCGCCGGGAATACCATCGGAGGTTCTGCCGCCGGCGCTCGGAACGTGATTTCAGGCAATGACAGCGATGGGATCGAAATCGACAATGGCGATAACAACATCATACAAGGAAACTATATCGGGACAGACTATACGGGGACACTTGATCTTGGGAATGTCCGTGATGGCATTGATATTAATGAAGATACGGGGGACGGGTCTACAGGAAATTTAATCGGTGGGACAGGTGCGAACGAAGGGAATTTGATTTTCGGGAATGATCTGCATGGGATTGAAGTACGCGATGCCCCTACCATTAACAATGCCATTCTGGGAAACCGGATTTATGGGAACACTCTCCGGGGAATCAATCTCGAGGGAGGTACTGAAGACGGTTTCGGTGTCACCGCCAACGACGCAAGTGATGGAGATACGGGATCCAATGACCTCCAAAATTTTCCCGTACTCACTCAGGTGACCTCCAATGGTTCTCAGGTTCATATCGTTGGAACGATTAATTCGATCGCCAACAGCTATTTCCGTGTCGAATTCTTTAAAAGCACCGCCGCTGACCCAAGCGGCTACGGCGAGGGGCAGACATACTTAGGCTTTACCAATGTAAGTACGGATGGTTCCGGTAATGGCACGATTAATACGTTATTAACGGTCTCAGTTGCCTCGGGCGAATTTGTCAGTGCCACGGCGACCAAAACTGACGCGACATTCACGACCTTTACGGACACGTCGGAATTTTCCGCCAATGTTGTGGCGAATGGGGGAACCTTTCAAGAAGGGGTCGGGGATTATACGGGAAATGAAGATACCGAAATCCAAGAAGGGGATCCGACCAACTCTTTTGGAAATAACGTAAGCATCAATATTGATCTGGACAACGGTTCCGGAGAGACCCAGGGCCTGATCCAGTTTAATAACATTTTCGGAACAGGACCCGGTCAAATTCCCTTCGGGTCCACTATTACATCCGCGTCATTAACGGTCTATGTCACGAACCAGAGCTCTGGCGGGGCCCAAATTACCTTGCATCAAATGTTGCAGTCCTGGACTGAAGCATCGGCCTGGGATGATTTCCCCCCTCCAACCGGTGACGGAATCCAGGCGAACGATATTGAAGCCAGTAGCACGCCTGACAGTACACTGGGTTCACCGACCACCAGCAACGATTTTGTGACGTTTACCGGATTGGCCAGCAGGCTACAAAGTTGGTCGGACGGGGGAACTAATAACGGGTGGGTAATTCTCACCGACAATACCGATGGATGGGATTTTTCGACGTCAGAGAACGGAACCGTTAGTCAACGGCCACAATTATTTGTCGAATATTCGGCAAATACGGCCCCGACTTTGGACGATACAAAGAGTCCTGCACTCTCGGCTGAAAATGAGGATGCGGGAGCTCCTTCCGGTGCGGTTGGTACGCTAGTTTCCGACCTAGTGGATTTTGCCTCACCCGCCGGACAGGTGGACAACGTGACCGATCCCGATTCAGGGGCTCTCCTGGGTATCGCCGTGACAGCGGCTGACACGACCAACGGGTCATGGTTCTACTCCCTCAACAACGGGTCGAGCTGGAATGCCCTAGGGGCAGTGAGTGACACGAACGCCCGTCTGCTCACGGCCGATCCTGCTAACACGCGACTTTATTTCCAACCCAATGCCGACTACAACGGTACCATCGCGAGTGCCATTACCTTCCGTGCCTGGGATCGAACCAGCGGAACCAACGGATCTTTGGCAGATGCCTCTGTCAACGGGGCAACGACCGCGTTTTCAACCGCGACCGACACAGCCAGTCTGACGATCAATGCGGTCAATGATGCGCCGGTGCTGACGCCGGCCAGTCCGTCCCTGACGACGATCACCGAAGATGACACGAGTAACAGCGGCGACCTGGTGTCGGCCATCGTGGGCGCCTCGATAACCGATGTGGACACGGGGGCGGTGGAGGGCATTGCCATTACGGGGCTCACCTCGGGCAACGGCACGTGGGAGTACGACATCGGGGGCGGCTGGACGGCGGTGGGGGCGGTCAGTGATGCCAGTGCGCTCTTGCTGCGCGCGACCGACAGCTTGCGGTTTGTGCCGGACGGGCTCAATGCCGACAGTGCGACGGTGACCTACCGGGCGTGGGATCAGACGAGCGGGACGGAAGGGACGAAGGTGGATGCCTCGACCAACGGCGGCACGACGGCTTTCTCGACGGCGACGGATACGGCCTCAATCACGGTGACGGCGGTCAATGATGCGCCGGTGATCATTAGCAATGGAGGCGGACCGACGGCAGCCCTCACGAGGAGTGAAAATATTACGGCAGTCACAACGGTGATATCGACGGATGTTGATGTACCGGCCGATACGTTGCAATACACCATCATCGGAGGGGCGGACGGGAGTCTGTTCTCTATTGGAAGTGGCACCGGTGTCCTAGCCTTTAATACCCCTCCGAACTTTGAGGCCCCAGGCGATTCCGACACAGACAATGTTTATGAAGTGACCGTGCAGGTCAGTGACGGGAACGGCGGATTCGACACGCAAGCGATCTCCGTTACCGTGGTCGATAACGTCGGCACATTGACAGTCGATACGACCTCCGATACGGCCGACGGGGATACCTCCTCGATCGCAGCCTTGCTGGCGGATAAGGGGTTTGATGGGTTTATTTCTCTGAGGGAAGCGATCTTGGCGACCAATAATACGGGAAATGACGGCACAGAAGACCAAATCAATTTCAATATTGCGGGGGCCGGTCCGCATACGATCAGTCCCTCATCAGCTTTACCCACGCTTACAGATGTCGTGGTGATTGACGGGTACACTCAGGCAGGTTCCTCGGTCAATACGTTGTCCATTGGGAATGACGCGGTTTTGCTAATTGAACTCAATGGCACCAGTGCGGGTAGTGCAAATGGACTTACACTTGGATCTGGGAGCGGGGGCAGTTCGATCAAGGGTTTGATCATCAATCGCTTCAACCTCAGCGGCATTCAACTCAGTGGTGCCAACAATGTCGTGGTGGGCAATTGGATCGGTTTGGATAATACCGGGACAGTTGATCAGGGGAACGCCTTCGATGGCATTACGATCACCGGGAATAATAATACCATTGGCAGTGCTGCCGCTGCGGACCGCAACGTTATCTCCGGCAACAATGACGAGGGTGTTGATGTTGATCCTGGCATTTCCGGGACAGTCATTCAGGGAAACTATATCGGCACCAATATTGCCGGCATTGCGGCTGTCGGCAATGGACAAGTCAGTGTGGGGGACTGGGGAGGAATCATTGTAGACGGGAGTAACAACACGATTGGAGGCTCAAATGCGGGAGAGGGAAACCTCATCTCCGGCAATAATCAATGGGGTGTGTGGATTATCGGGACGGGAAATCGTGTGCTGGGCAACAAAATCGGTACCGATGCCGCGGGAACCGCCGCCTTGGGAAACGTCGGCGATGGCATTCTGATATTCACCGCGGGTAACCAGGTTGGGGGTGTGAATGCCGGGGAAGGCAATCTGATCGCACATAACACCAATAATGGTGTGAACGTCAACGGAGGGACGAACAATAGTATCCTTGGTAACCAGATTCATTCAAATACCGGTTTGGGCATTGAGTTAGGAAGTATCGGAGTTACTGCTAACGATGCGGGTGATGCCGACGCAGGTGCTAATGACCTGCAGAATTTTCCGGTGCTGGCCACCGCCGATGTGGATTCACCCACCCAGGTGACCATTGACGGGACATTTAATAGCACGGCTAGCACTTCGTTCAGGATTGAGTTTTTCAAAAACACCATTGCGACCGGCGAAGATGCGTCGAGTCATGGGGAAGGAGAAACCTACCTCGGTTTTACGACTGTCACCACGGATGGCAGCGGGAATGGGAGTTTTAATCTGACACTGAATGCAGCTGTTTCTGCCGGAGAATTCGTGACGGCCACCGCCACAGAAGATCTAGGGGGCGGCAACTATGGGTCAACCTCCGAATTTTCCCTGAATGAAACAGCAGTGGCAGAAAATGATGCGCCGGTGTTGACGCCGGCCAGTCCGTCCCTGACGACGATCACCGAAGATGACACGAGTAACAGCGGCGACCTGATCTCGGCCATCGTGGGCGCCTCGATTACCGATGTGGACACGGGGGCGGTGGAGGGCATTGCCATTACGGGGCTCACCTCGGGCAACGGCACGTGGGAGTACGACATCGGGGGCGGCTGGACGGCGGTGGGGGTGGTCAGTGATGCCAGTGCGCTCTTACTGCGCGCGACCGACAGCTTACGGTTTGTGCCGGACGGGCTCAATGCCGACAGTGCGACGGTGACCTACCGGGCGTGGGATCAGACGAGCGGGACGGAAGGGACGAAGGTGGATGCCTCGACCAATGGCGGGACGACGGCCTTCTCGACGGCGACGGATACGGCGACGATCACGGTGACGGCGGTCAATGATGCGCCGGTGTTGACGCCGGCCAGTCCGTCCCTGACGACGATCACCGAAGATGACACGAGTAACAGCGGCGACCTGATCTCGGCCATCGTGGGCGCCTCGATTACCGATGTGGACACGGGGGCGGTGGAGGGCATTGCCATTACGGGGCTCACCTCGGGCAACGGCACGTGGGAGTACGACATCGGGGGCGGCTGGACGGCGGTGGGGGTGGTCAGTGATGCCAGTGCGCTCTTACTGCGCGCGACCGACAGCTTACGGTTTGTGCCGGATGGGCTCAATGCCGACAGTGCGACGGTGACCTACCGGGCGTGGGATCAGACGAGCGGGACGGAAGGGACGAAGGTGGATGCCTCGACCAATGGCGGGACGACGGCCTTCTCGACGGCGACGGATACGGCGACGATCACGGTGACGGCGGTCAATGATGCGCCGGTGTTGACGCCGGCCAGTCCGTCCCTGACGACGATCACCGAAGATGACACGAGTAACAGCGGCGACCTGATCTCGGCCATCGTGGGCGCCTCGATTACCGATGTGGACACGGGGGCGGTGGAGGGCATTGCCATTACGGGGCTCACCTCGGGCAACGGCACGTGGGAGTACGACATCGGGGGCGGCTGGACGGCGGTGGGGGTGGTCAGTGATGCCAGTGCGCTCTTACTGCGCGCGACCGACAGCTTACGGTTTGTGCCGGACGGGCTCAATGCCGACAGTGCGACGGTGACCTACCGGGCGTGGGATCAGACGAGCGGGACGGAAGGGACGAAGGTGGATGCCTCGACCAATGGCGGGACGACGGCCTTTAGCACCGCCACCGACACGGCCTCAATCACGGTGACGGCGGTCAATGATGCGCCGGTGTTGACGCCGGCCAGTCCGTCCCTGACGACGATCACCGAAGATGACACGAGTAACAGCGGCGACCTGATCTCGGCCATCGTGGGCGCCTCGATTACCGATGTGGACACGGGGGCGGTGGAGGGCATTGCCATTACGGGGCTCACCTCGGGCAACGGCACGTGGGAGTACGACATCGGGGGCGGCTGGACGGCGGTGGGGGTGGTCAGTGATGCCAGTGCGCTCTTACTGCGCGCGACCGACAGCTTGCGGTTTGTGCCGGACGGGCTCAATGCCGACAGTGCGACGGTGACCTACCGGGCGTGGGATCAGACGAGCGGGACGGAAGGGACGAAGGTGGATGCCTCGACCAATGGCGGGACGACGGCCTTCTCGACGGCGACGGATACGGCGACGATCACGGTGACGGCGGTCAATGATGCGCCGGTGTTGACGCCGGCCAGTCCGTCCCTGACGACGATCACCGAAGATGACACGAGTAACAGCGGCGACCTGATCTCGGCCATCGTGGGCGCCTCGATTACCGATGTGGACACGGGGGCGGTGGAGGGCATTGCCATTACGGGGCTCACCTCGGGCAACGGCACGTGGGAGTACGACATCGGGGGCGGCTGGACGGCGGTGGGGGTGGTCAGTGATGCCAGTGCGCTCTTACTGCGCGCGACCGACAGCTTACGGTTTGTGCCGGACGGCTTGAATGCCGACAGTGCGACGGTGACCTACCGGGCGTGGGATCAGACGAGCGGGACGGAAGGGACGAAGGTGGATGCCTCGACCAATGGCGGGACGACGGCCTTCTCGACGGCGACGGATACGGCGACGATCACGGTGACGGCGGTCAATGATGCGCCGGTGTTGACGCCGGCCAGTCCGTCCCTGACGACGATCACCGAAGATGACACGAGTAACAGCGGCGACCTGATCTCGGCCATCGTGGGCGCCTCGATTACCGATGTGGACACGGGGGCGGTGGAGGGCATTGCCATTACGGGGCTCACCTCGGGCAACGGCACGTGGGAGTACGACATCGGGGGCGGCTGGACGGCGGTGGGGGTGGTCAGTGATGCCAGTGCGCTCTTACTGCGCGCGACCGACAGCTTGCGGTTTGTGCCGGACGGGCTCAATGCCGACAGTGCGACGGTGACCTACCGGGCGTGGGATCAGACGAGCGGGACGGAAGGGACGAAGGTGGATGCCTCGACCAATGGCGGGACGACGGCCTTCTCGACGGCGACGGATACGGCGACGATCACGGTGACGGCGGTCAATGATGCGCCGGTGTTGACGCCGGCCAGTCCGTCCCTGACGACGATCACCGAAGATGACACGAGTAACAGCGGCGACCTGATCTCGGCCATCGTGGGCGCCTCGATTACCGATGTGGACACGGGGGCGGTGGAGGGCATTGCCATTACGGGGCTCACCTCGGGCAACGGCACGTGGGAGTACGACATCGGGGGCGGCTGGACGGCGGTGGGGGTGGTCAGTGATGCCAGTGCGCTCTTACTGCGCGCGACCGACAGCTTACGGTTTGTGCCGGACGGGCTCAATGCCGACAGTGCGACGGTGACCTACCGGGCGTGGGATCAGACGAGCGGGACGGAAGGGACGAAGGTGGATGCCTCGACCAATGGCGGGACGACGGCCTTTAGCACCGCCACCGACACGGCCTCAATCACGGTGACGGCGGTCAATGATGCGCCGGTGTTGACGCCGGCCAGTCCGTCCCTGACGACGATCACCGAAGATGACACGAGTAACAGCGGCGACCTGATCTCGGCCATCGTGGGCGCCTCGATTACCGATGTGGACACGGGGGCGGTGGAGGGCATTGCCATTACGGGGCTCACCTCGGGCAACGGCACGTGGGAGTACGACATCGGGGGCGGCTGGACGGCGGTGGGGGTGGTCAGTGATGCCAGTGCGCTCTTACTGCGCGCGACCGACAGCTTACGGTTTGTGCCGGATGGGCTCAATGCCGACAGTGCGACGGTGACCTACCGGGCGTGGGATCAGACGAGCGGGACGGAAGGCACGAAGGTGGATGCCTCGACCAATGGCGGGACGACGGCCTTTAGCACCGCCACCGACACGGCCTCAATCACGGTGACGGCGGTCAATGATGCGCCGGTGTTGACGCCGGCCAGTCCGTCCCTGACGACGATCACCGAAGATGACACGAGTAACAGCGGCGACCTGATCTCGGCCATCGTGGGCGCCTCGATTACCGATGTGGACACGGGGGCGGTGGAGGGCATTGCCATTACGGGGCTCACCTCGGGCAACGGCACGTGGGAGTACGACATCGGGGGCGGCTGGACGGCGGTGGGGGTGGTCAGTGATGCCAGTGCGCTCTTACTGCGCGCGACCGACAGCTTACGGTTTGTGCCGGACGGGCTCAATGCCGACAGTGCGACGGTGACCTACCGGGCGTGGGATCAGACGAGCGGGACGGAAGGGACGAAGGTGGATGCCTCGACCAATGGCGGGACGACGGCCTTTAGCACCGCCACCGACACGGCCTCAATCACGGTGACGGCGGTCAATGATGCGCCGGTGTTGACGCCGGCCAGTCCGTCCCTGACGACGATCACCGAAGATGACACGAGTAACAGCGGCGACCTGATCTCGGCCATCGTGGGCGCCTCGATTACCGATGTGGACACGGGGGCGGTGGAGGGCATTGCCATTACGGGGCTCACCTCGGGCAACGGCACGTGGGAGTACGACATCGGGGGCGGCTGGACGGCGGTGGGGTGGTCAGTGATGCCAGTGCGCTCTTACTGCGCGCGACCGACAGCTTACGGTTTGTGCCGGATGGGCTCAATGCCGACAGTGCGACGGTGACCTACCGGGCGTGGGATCAGACGAGCGGGACGGAAGGGACGAAGGTGGATGCCTCGACCAATGGCGGGACGACGGCCTTTAGCACCGCCACCGACACGGCCTCAATCACGGTGACGGCGGTCAATGATGCGCCGGTGTTGACGCCGGCCAGTCCGTCCCTGACGACGATCACCGAAGATGACACGAGTAACAGCGGCGACCTGATCTCGGCCATCGTGGGCGCCTCGATTACCGATGTGGACACGGGGGCGGTGGAGGGCATTGCCATTACGGGGCTCACCTCGGGCAACGGCACGTGGGAGTACGACATCGGGGGCGGCTGGACGGCGGTGGGGGTGGTCAGTGATGCCAGTGCGCTCTTACTGCGCGCGACCGACAGCTTACGGTTTGTGCCGGATGGGCTCAATGCCGACAGTGCGACGGTGACCTACCGGGCGTGGGATCAGACGAGCGGGACGGAAGGGACGAAGGTGGATGCCTCGACCAATGGCGGGACGACGGCCTTTAGCACCGCCACCGACACGGCCTCAATCACGGTGACGGCGGTCAATGATGCGCCGGTGTTGACGCCGGCCAGTCCGTCCCTGACGACGATCACCGAAGATGACACGAGTAACAGCGGCGACCTGATCTCGGCCATCGTGGGCGCCTCGATTACCGATGTGGACACGGGGGCGGTGGAGGGCATTGCCATTACGGGGCTCACCTCGGGCAACGGCACGTGGGAGTACGACATCGGGGGCGGCTGGACGGCGGTGGGGGTGGTCAGTGATGCCAGTGCGCTCTTACTGCGCGCGACCGACAGCTTGCGGTTTGTGCCGGACGGGCTCAATGCCGACAGTGCGACGGTGACCTACCGGGCGTGGGATCAGACGAGCGGGACGGAAGGGACGAAGGTGGATGCCTCGACCAATGGCGGGACGACGGCCTTTAGCACCGCCACCGACACGGCCTCAATCACGGTGACGGCGGTCAATGATGCGCCGGTGATTACCAGTAATGGGGGAGGGCCGACCGCGGCCGTCAATGCCCCAGAAAACCAAACGGCCGTGACGACGGTGACGGCGACCGATGTGGATGTGCCGGCGGACACCTTGACCTATAGCATCATCGGTGGGGCGGATGCAGCACTGTTCAGCCTGGATCCCAACAGCGGGGTGTTGAGGTTCCTTGTCGCCCCCGACTTTGATGCCCCGACCGATGCGGGCACCAACAACGTCTATGACGTGGTGGTACAGGTGAGTGACGGCAACGGGGGTGTAGATACGCAAGCGATTGCCGTCACGGTGACGGATGCCAACGATGCGCCGGTCATCACGAGTAATGGGGCAGGGCCGACCGCGGCGGTCAATGTATCAGAAAACCAGACGATCGTGACGACCGTGACGGCCACGGATGTAGATATGCCGGCAAATACGTTGACCTATACGATTTTTGGCGGGGCGGATGCGGCGTTATTCAGCATTGATCCGGCCAGCGGGGTGTTGACCTTCACCGTGCCCCCGGACTTTGAGACGCCCACTGATGCCGATGCGAATAATATCTATGAGGTCGTGGTACAGGTGAGCGATGGTAACGGCGGAGTGGATTCTCAACTGATTCAAGTGACCGTCACAGATATCCAGGAAGGCATGCCCCAAACGCCCACGCCGCAGCCAGGTCCCACGCCCACGCCTGCACCAAGCCCTCGTCCAACTCCGGAGTCGCCGCTTGATACCAATACTTCGCCCCCAGGAACACCCCCAATCGGGTTTCCGAATTCATTCGGTAGTCAATCTCCAGCGGGGCGGGATCTTACCCGTAATCCTGATCTTCAGTCAGTTTCTGACTGGAATAGGGTCCTGGAGGTCGCCCCATTTCTGCGTCCAGGCGTTTTTGGAACCACCTCAGACCAAATGCGTGCATATGCTCCGGCCCCGGTGCTGCTTTCAAGCATTGAGCTGAGCCAGGAATTCCTTCAGCAGTTGAACTCTTTTGCCGATGATTTGAAAGAGAGCACCCAACAAACCATTGACGAACGCTCTTTTTTCATCAAGATGATGGAATACACGGGGCTGGGCGTATCGGGAATTCTTCTGGCGTGGCTGGTGAGAAGTGGCACGCTCTTGGCGAGCGTGTTGGCGACGCTCCCGGCCTGGCGGAACTTTGACCCTATTGCAATTTTGGATATGGATCAAAAGAGTCGGGAAATCTTGACAAAGAAAATGCGGGAGGCCGCAGCAAAGGAGACCCGGGAGCATCACGGATTAGATCGGATGTTGGACAAAAATAGTGATCAATCGGTTCGACCTTCCTCCAAGTTCTCCTCCGGATCCTCATGAAACGACTGACACCCATTTTTTGGATGAGTCTGGGTCTGGTATCCCTTACCCTGAGTATCCTCTTAATCAGTGACCTGATGGTGGGCCTCATTCCGGACCAAGCTGCCCAAATCTTTACCTACCGGCAAAAGTTTAGCGAAGCGATGGCTGTCCAGTATTCCATCCTGGCGCAGAGGGGTGACAATCAGGGCCTCCAGCAGGCTTTGGATCTCTTGGTTGAACGGAATGGGGATATCCAATCAGTGGCTTTGGTCTTGGAAAGTGGGGAGATTATGGCCATGGCCGGGCCCCATCATGCTCTCTGGACCCAACCATCAGGAGACCACTCTACGCCTGAACACATTCAGATTCCCATTTTTAACGGGGAACAGCATTGGGGAACCTTACAACTCCGGTTTCCTTCTCTGGATACGAGTATTTGGACCCGTGTCCTTGATAATGCCTGGGTGCGATTTCTTGCGCTGGTCATGGCTTACGGGTTTGTGGGCTATTTTCTGTATATGAAGCGAACGTTGCGGCAACTTGATCCCAGTTCAGTGGTGCCCATGCGGGTGCAAGCCGCGTTTGATGTGTTGGCAGAGGGTGTGGTGTTCCTGGATGGTGAGGACCGTATTGTGTTGGCCAATCGGGCCTTTAGCCTCATTGTCGACGCGTCTCCTCACGACCTGATCGGAAAAACACTGGATAGTTTTGAATGGACGTCATCCGACATGGGTGACCCGCTGAACATCTACCCCTGGAAGACAGCTCGACAGGGAAAATGCTTGAAATTGGATGTGCCCCTGGTTTGGGAGAGGATGGGGAAAACCGTGAAGAAGTTTCGAGTCAATTGCACTCCCATCTTGGGTCAACGCAAGCAGGTCCGAGGCATTTTAGTGTCTTTCAATGATGTGACGGTATTGGAAGGCACGATTCGGGAGTTAGAGTTGTCAAAAACCGAATTAGAGAAACTGGCTCACCGGGATCCCTTGACGGGTTGTTGCAACCGGCGAGCGTTATTCGAGGCGTTTGAAGAACTATGGGAGAGGGCTCAACATGATGGGAGCGATTTGGTCTGTATTATGGCGGATATCGACCATTTCAAATCGTATAACGATCGGTTTGGCCATGCGGTGGGGGATCAAGTGATTCAACTCGTGGCGAAATTGTTATCAACAGCTTTGCGTCCCTTGGATATTATTGGTCGGTATGGGGGAGAGGAATTTTGCATTCTCCTGCCTGGTCAGACTTGCGTTGAGGGCATGTTAGTGGCCGAACGGTTACGGGAAACCATTGAACTTTCGGCCAGTACGGCTATTCGCACGACGTCCGGACAGAAAATTACGATGAGTTTTGGTGTGTCAGCCGCCACGTTAGGAGCTTCTGATTATTTGGAATTGGTGGCCCAAGCCGACAAAGCCTTGTATGCGGCCAAAGATAATGGGCGGAATCGGGTGGAACAGTGGACGGTTGATGAAGCGGTCGCAGCGTCAGCTCAAGATGAGAAATTGATGAGTCACTCAGTATCCTAGCGGGAGTTGGGGAGGGAGTCGCCTCCCAAACAGGGAGTGCTAACCAAGGCCGCCAGCGGCGTTCTCGCCACTTGGTCGTGCTCGTATACTCCTCCGTATGCTGTATTAATCCAAGCGGCTACGGTCTTGCTGGACAAGCCTTTTTGGATCACTCCCTTATGTGAAGTCGCGCACTGATGGGATTAAGCAGTTCGTGCGACGTGTGGTTTATTTTCTTTGAGCGTGTTCAGCAGATGGGCGTCTTCTTTCAGGAGATCTGCGGTTTCATGGCCTGATGCAACAAATCGGTGATCCATAATTTGAAGAATCGTTGGGCGGCTTGGTGATATTCTGTCAGTTTTCCTGCGATCTCTGTCATCGCAAATTGTCCATTCACAAAGAAATCATGATCGATGAGATACCCAATTTCTTGTACAGGTTGCGCGATCGGAACGAGTCCATGTCGCACGCACACCAGGTCGTCTCCACCATTCAGTCCCATCACCACTTCACTGTGTGTGGCTTTCATGGCTCCGGCCACCTCGGCCCAGGCGAGATCCCCTGTCCACTTGTTCGGTAGCAGTTGATTCCAATCTTTGTTCGTAAGGCCCAGGGCGGACTTCCGGATGATATTTCTGAAACGTAACCCGATACGGGAGAGATACGGTGGGGGATATTCGTTCTCCACTGCGTTCGTCGCCAACCGGATGTGCGTCTGAAAGGCGTCCCAGCCTTCATAATGTCTGGCGATCACCGCAAGAGATCCCGGGCTTAAGACCAGTTGCCAGCGCTGATCGGCACTGAGGAAATTATAGGATGCTTTATTCTGTGTCAGAGAGAAATTTGGAAAAAGATTTTTGACTCTTCCTTGAAAATTGACCGGCGGAGCGGAGGATATTTGTAAATTTTGTGGGAAGGTTATTTGGAAGGTGACATCGAGTAACGGAGGCTTTTGGTACATGACGGACGAGTGCCTTTTTGTGGTCATAGGACTCAGCCTTTTTTTTGTTGAGGGTGCATTCCCGTGTCCGGATTTTCCGTTGAACCCGTTGACACTCAGGTCTCTCGTGTCATTATGAGGCTCCAACGGGTTGGCGTGCTTCTTCCATGAGGGTTAACATACCGGAAAGCTGTTTGCCTGCTTCCAGCATGCATTCCTGGAGGCCTTCCTCATCCAGCCCTGTTAATTTCCACGATTCAGGAGCCACGAGATTTTGCCATCGGGCATGTCCCTTGGGTGATTGGAATCCTTCCGTGAGGGCGCCGGCCATATTGAGCAGCGCCGCTTCAAATCCGTGCTCGCTGGTCCCGGATGGATTGTTCTGATATCGAATAGCGATCCCGAAATTTTTTGGCAGTTGCCATTCCTCAATGAGTGTCTGACCCACTTCGGTATAATCGAATCCCAACAACTGTTGTTCCAATATATGGACGGGAGAGCCATCTTTGGCCGACTCTCGTAACACCTGCTCAGACGGTTCGGGAAGTTGCTCATAGAGGAGGAGATGTCCAATATCTCTCAACAGGCCCTCTACAAACATTCGTTCACTATCCACCAGAAAACATTTTCTTGCTAATTCCCGTGCGACCAGCCCACTAAAGAAGCTGTTGGACCAATAGACACTCATACTCATTACGTGTTGATTGAGGCCTGAGAAGGTTTTGGTGACCGAGATGGCGAGCGTCAAATCATGGAGCGGTTGCATACCAAGGATTCCGACAGCCCGCGAAATGGTCTCGACTTTGCGAGGCATGGCATAAAATGCGCTATTCACTAATTTGAGGACGGCGACGGACATGCCGGGATCAATGCTGATCGCCCTGGACAGATCCGCCATGGTGGATTCTGGATTATCGATGACCTTTTTGACTTGTAGATAGACTTCCGGCAGGGTAAAGAGCTTTGTGCAATTTTTTACCAATTCCTCGGCTGTTAGCATGGTGATCCCTTCTGGTGCAGCTCTGGTGTTCAATGTCCTGAACGTCGACCTTTTCTTATAATTCTCGGATATTTCCCTGAGGTACTTAAAATGAATCGTTTTTCCCTTTTGGGGTTGGCTGTGGGACCCTGGGCAGGGCTAAACGTTTGGTTTTTGAAAAATTTGGAGAGAGCCTGTCCCTGGTTCGGATCAGGCTGCGGTCAGACAAGTGCAGGAACGAGGAAAGTGGGAGGAACGATTAGGCACCATCGGGAGTATGAGACGTGGAGGCAGGAGGCGTTGCTGTAATTTTTTTTTGGATGCGGTTTCTTCCCCATGTAATGATGGCAAATGAGAGACCTAGAGCGATGGGCACGAAGATTCCAGAGGCCAATGCATACTTGTCGAGCCAACCGATTTCGTGCAGGGCCTTAAAGAGGTAGTTGGCTAGGCCACTCAGGTAATAGGCAATCACGATCACGGAGAGGCCTTCCACGGTATGTTGCAAAACGACTTGGCTTTTGGTGGTCTTGTCCAAGCTGGCCAGGAGATTCACATTTTGATCTTGTTGCGCCAAATTTTGCTCTTGTAAGAGTAGCTCCACCTTGGTGCGCAAGACGGCAATGGTGCCTTCAAAGTCCTGCTCTAAGGCCTGAACACGTGAGAGCAATTGCTGGTATCCATCGGCTACTCCTGTAATTTTCCATTGAAAATAATCGATGAGCGTTCGACCGTAGGGCAGCGGTTGCTCTTGGAGTGCCAGGGTATTACTGTGCACAATTCGATCATAGGGGACCGAAGCCGAAAGGCGATAACGCAGCGAAGCGGTCAACCGTCCCACTTCAAGAAAGTCATGGGTTAACCCTTCCAGCCATTGTTGAAGCGTGCTATGCGTGGCTCGGTTCAGTTCTTTCGTAATAAGGGTCCGTTGATAGAGATGCCGCTGTTCGAAAATTTGAACCTGATCGACCGACCGGGAAAAGGCTGGATAGGGCAGTAAAATCAGATGAGTATAATTTTCAAGAGTCGTTAAAATTGTCATGAGTCTGGCGAGTTTTTGCCGAAGCAAAGCAGGATCAGGAGCCCAAATGAGATATCGTTCCCGATCATGTTCGTCTGGAGTAAAGCTGGTGGCCACGCAGATGTCCTCACCCAGAACCTGGCTGGCATACAATTGTGGTCCGGGGAGAAGGGTTCTTAATTCCTCCTGGTCGTAAGTACGCGCAGGAATGACCAAGAGATCCAATGCGTTGACTTGGATGCCCAACGGAGAAAAGGGAAAGACATATTCGGAAAAACCCAACGGTCCGAATCCCAATGGCTGGTTTGCGTTAGAGGGAATATGCCAAACCTGATAACTGTAATATTCAGTGTGAGCCTCCCAAATGACAATCAGTTTGTCCCCATTCGTGCCTTTCTTTACTCCGAATCCAACTTTGTCTTCCATGACGGCGTGGGCGGAATCGATCTCTAGGCAGGTCAGAAGCTGTTGAAACTCTTTGCGACTTTGGGGACGTTCAACTGCCGGGTTCGCCATACGATAGGCTGTGTGATGCACATGGGCGGGAACATCCAACCAGCCTTCCAAATATTTTTCTTGCGCCTTATGCATTTGGCGAAGAATACCTTTTCCTGGGGATCCGGGTTTTAATTTCATGGATGCGTGAAGACTTGTGGTGGGAATCGTGCCGGAAAGGATTGGCTCTGCATTTGAACAGAGTTCTACCTCACCTGAGAGGTCTCAGGCAAGTGGAGAATAGGCGTGAAGGCGATGAGTGTTGGAAGGGGGGTTTGAATGGCGTTCAAAGGGAATGAGTCCAGGAACCGATCGTGGTCATGCTGAGTTGAGTTGAGCATGAATCCAGTCGCATAGACGATTTTCAGCCCAAAAAGGATCCTCATACTTATGGTGCCGTTGAAAAAACCCGCAATGGCCCCCATGAGCAGGCGCCTCAAGCTGGATGAAGGGATTAGCGTCGAGAGCAGGGTCGGCAAACATATTGTAGGGGATAAACGGGTCGTCTTGGGCCGTAATGACGAGGGTCGGGATGGTGATTAAGGGCAGCGTGTTTCGAGCGGCGCTTTGTTCGTAATAATCTTCGGCCCCTCGATACCCTCCGTCTGGAGCGGTATAGATTTCATCAAATTCCCACATGGTCCGTATATGAGAGAGGTGTGAGAGATCCCACCGACCTGGAAAGAGGCGGGCTTTTTTGCGTAATTTTCCTGTTAAGCTTTTTAGGAAATATTGATGATAAAGCCAATTGGAAGGATGTTGCAGGGCGCGTACGCAGGCTGCGGGCTGGATGTTGGGACAGACGGCTGCGACTCCGCGAAGAGAGGGAAGGGTGGTTCCATGCTCGCCAGCTAATTTGAGAGCAAGATTCCCTCCCATGGAATACCCGATGAGCCACACCGCGGTGCAGCGATCCTCTTCGGTAATTTCTTGGATAATCCTGGCGTAATCCTGGCTGAGCCCATTGTGATAGAGGGTGGGTGTCAGGTGTTCGGATCCGCCACAATTGCGTTGATTGATGCGAATGCAATTCCATCCCGTATCCCAACATTTCATGGCCAGACCCCGCATATAGTGGGATTCGGTGCACCCTTCGAGGCCATGAACCATCAGGATGGTGGGATGTTGTGAGGGGCAGGGTTGCCAATGACATTTTGTGAGTAGGCCCACCTCGGGAGAGACTTGAAAGATACGGTCTTGTGTGGGCAGTTCCGATGGGAAACGACCACGTGGCCACCAGCGGGGGAAAAGGGTCATGCGGTGCGGGCCATTTAACCACGGGTGTGGAATAAATGGTTGGGACGGCCACAAACAATGATTAACCATGTGTGAGCGGAGTGAGGCTTTACGATGAAGGCTTTTCGATTGTCTCTTATTCGGGATACCAAAACTCCTGTAGGTAAGACAAGTCAGGATAAGAGCATTAGACAGGGAGTGGCCGATCGGGTGGGTGTGATCACCTTGCACGGGAAATGATTATTTGACAGGGCACGGGAACTTTCGGTAGACCACCTCAGGTTTTTATTAATTGTTGGCTCATCTAGTTTGGCCATATTCCGTCAATCTTTACCGTAGGATCGTGAAAGTGTCTATGAAAAAACCGAGGTCTTCACAATTTTCAGGAAGCCGGGAAACCTTTCTCATTTTTATTGTGGTGGCTTGCGGGATTATGGCGACCATTTCAGTGAATCTGTTCAATCAATCGTCGTCGGATCCTAGCGAAGCCCGCGTGGGGGAATCCACCAGTCCGAAACAACCAGATTCCTCTTCCGCCAAAGTCCCGTCTGTGGAGCTGACCGATGTGCCACTGGCCACGGGCACCGAGCCGCTGGAAAAGTTGTTTGTGCAATCCGGCTGTGCGGTGTGCCATACCATCCCAGGTATTGCTCCTGCTCTGGGGCGGGAGGGTCCTCCATTAGTTCTGGGGACGAATGGACCCCTTCGATTGGCGGACCCTCAATATCACGGGACGGCGACAACAGTTCGTGAATATGTCCAGGAATCGATTTTGAATCCAGGCGCGTACGTGGTGCCCGGATACTCCGATCGGGTGATGCCCCGATGGTATGGGAAGCGACTTAATGCGATGGCGTTGGATCGAATGGCCGAGTATTTAGAAAACGTGAAGGAGTAAAAGCTCTCTGGCAGCTTCACACAATGGGAACGCATTCTTCATTTATTTTTGGTGTCGGCTCTCCCAATCCTTTCGAGCACGTCGTTCCCATGGTAATGGTCATCCAACGGTACGACCGCCTGCCATCGTGAAGGGTGAGGTGAGGATATTAGGGTTGAAACCGAAAGCCGAATAACATTCCGATGTTGAAATTGTCGCTACTTTTCCGATTATTCAGATCAATATCTTGGAAAGTAAATATGAGGGTACTTGACAGATCGACGGTCCGATTGATCTTGAAGGCTGCGGTAGCCCCAAAAGGAAAGCTATAACTGACATCGCTGTCATCACGACGGCCGTGTTCCAAATCTGCATAGACAAAGCCAATTCCGCCAAAAGGAATAATGGTGACAGCACCGACGGGAATGTGATACCGACCGATTCCGGCGAAGGTGACTTGAGTGAGGTCGCCACCGGGAGAAAACAAGAGTTGCGGGCCAACAGAGACCTGTGAGTTGAGAAAATAGTCTCCCTGGAAACTGAGCGTAAACACGGTGTCGTCGGTGGTATCTGACAAAAAACCGATATCCGTTCCAAACGCCCACTTGTCGTCTGCCCGTGCGAAAGGATTGCCCACTGAGAGCACAAAAAGGAGGGCTAAGACGGCCAAGATCGTTTTTATCCACTTATCGATCATCATGTCTCGTTTTCCTCTTGGTTCAATAGGTTGTGTGAGCGATGGGACTTACACTTCCCTTCTGTCGAAATTACTCACTGTTCTTTAGTGCTGGTCCTGCCGTTTTACCTTAGCCTTGTTTTCACAACCCGCTTTTTCCCTTGGTTCTGTGGTATGCCCTCGGCCCCCTGAAGGCCAGAGAACAAAAGGAAGATGAGATTTATTGCCCATCTCCTCCCGGCGGTTGCCATCACGAATTAGAACATTTGAGAGGGTGTTTTGCCCCTCAGAGACGTGAGGTCAGGAAACTTTTTTTAATGTTTCGCGGTATCCTCTGCCATTTTCTCGGTACTTTCCATTGCCTCGTCGAGGGCTTCTCCTGTTTTTTCGGCTGCGTCGTCCATGGCTTCCCCTGTGCTTTCCATAGCGTTATCGACGGATTCGGTTGTATTTTCTGCCGCTTGATCAATGGTCTTCCCAGCTTTTTCGGCAGGCCCTTCCGTTTCTCCGCACCCTGAAAGAGAAGCCATCAGTCCGAGCGCACAAACGAGACTCAGCCCTAATAGGGATAATCGATTCATAGCAGAAACCTCCTGTTAAAGTTGGGAAACACCTTGCTGTCCATCCTTTTGGTCCATCGTTCCAGAGGGGTCTTGGAGTCTGGAGAAGGGGTTGAATGGGATATGAGGACCAATTCATGCGTGAATGAACTTAATCTATTGTACTCTAATTTGAAGAAAGATCAATGATTAAGTAGGTAATTTTTTTACGTGAATGTCTTCTGACCATGACCTGATTGAAACCGGAAAAGCCGGGGATGGCTCAGGACAGCGGGCGTTTTGGATGAGGTCTTCTGGGAATCTGGCTATTGTGGTGCCGGTCGAATAGGACGGCATAGGACACGGTTCATGGGGAGGGGGTGCCCTATGTATATAGTGTCTTAACTTTTTTGAATACTTGTCGATAAGACTAATACGACTCATTGGATAATTAGTAGAAAATAACAATTTTTTCGGTTGAGGTTGTTATGGCAAAACCGGTTGGAAAGCTTCGAAAAATAAATTTGAGTGAAGTGTGGGGAAATGAGGCCGACGGGTTTGCTTCATGGCTTCAGCAGGAGGAAATTTTAGACATACTGGGAGAGACGATCGAGCGCCCCCTCAAGCCGGCTGGCAGTGACATTCCTCTTAGTATTTTGGCCGGAGGCGTTCTCGCCAAAGATGCGAAGACCGGGAGTTACGTGATTGTGTTGGGTCATTTGGAGGGCATTGACCCCGACGCGCTGGGTAAACTGATTATGTATGCTGCGGGCCTGGATGCCAAGACGGTGGTGTGTGTGGCCCAGGGTATTTCTGCGGAGATTCGCCAAACCCTGGATTGGCTGAATGGCGTTTCCCGTGATGAATTGACATTCTATGGCGCAGAACTTGAGTTATGGCGCATTGATGATTCCGTCCCTGCTCCCAACTTTCACCTTGTTTGCCAGCCCAACCTGTGGGCCAGGCAATTAAAAAAGGGTCAGGACGAGGGTGGGGAATCGAAAGCTACAAAGGTATCTGAATTCGCTGAATTGAATGCGAACCATGAAGAAGGCTCGAAAGGGCCAAAAGAGAAGGGCGCAGCCCAACAGGGAAAACCCCCTGCAGCGGGCAAGGATGGAGTCTCTGTGCGACAGAATTTTGTGTATACCAAAACTTTCTCCTAAAATCCGGTTGCGGTCCATCTGCTGTCGGCCGTTTTTTTAATGGCTCCAATTCCCCGTAGCATGCTTCGGGGTTACCCTATGTGAGCTGTTAACCATTGGTCCGTTGAATATCCCGTCCGCTTGCGCGGGGATCATTTATTCCACCTCATCTCCAATACATGCAACACGGAATAGTTCTTCTGAAGGGCGTTGAAGTGCTTTTCACTCCCTGGCATACCTTCCGTGCCCCAAGCCAAGGTTCTTGTTTCGCATCTACCATGTGAATCGATTAATTCCTGGGGCGGTGGCTTGCCAACCTGTCTCCGGAGGCCGGATTGATTTTGTCCCTGCACCATAACAGGGGATTCCTCATGCTTTCCGGAGAACCGAACCAGGAGAAGATTGCAGTTTGGATCCTCATTTTCTCTCTAGCTGTCATGCTTGTTAATCTTGAGCGTCGTGACGCGTATGCCTTCTCTGCGTGGATCCGCTTTGACGGGGGTGGTAACCCTCAATGATCGAATATTGTCTTGCTCGTGTTGAGAGTTGGCGCGACTCATGGTAGCGTGGGGGCAACTGTACTCTCCACGCCTGGCGAATAACCCACAGGTCGTTTGGAAAAGTTGTTTGGAAAGGCCGTCCCCGGACCTTTTCGGACATTCTCTATGCCTAGAAACCGGAATCACTTCCGGAGTCTTGTTTTTGAAGCTGCGAGTCGCTGAAAATATTTGCTTTTAATTTTCTGAAAGCTTGTTCATTATGTCATCACCAGACCAACATGCTTCCATCGACTTTATCAGAGCCAGGGTTATTGCAGATCTGGAAAACCAGACTATTGGCAAGAGAGTGCACACCCGTTTTCCCCCTGAACCTAATGGGCATTTACATATTGGTCATGCGAAATCCATCTGTTTGAATTTTGGCATTGCCGGGGAATTCGGTGGGCTGTGTAATCTTCGTTTCGATGATACGAATCCGACCAAGGAGAACATGGAATATGTCTCTTCAATTCAGGAAGATGTCCGGTGGTTGGGTTTTGATTGGGATGATCGCCTCTTTTTTGCCTCAGACTATTTTGAGCAGTTGTACCAATTTGCGGTGCGACTGATACAAACCGGCCATGCCTATGTCGATAGTTTAACGGCCGAGGAGATCAGGGTGTTTCGAGGGACGCTGACTGAGCCAGGGAAGGATAGTCCGTACCGGAATCGTTCCATTGAAGAAAATTTGGCCTTATTTGCCCGGATGCGGTCCGGAGAATTTGAGGACGGGGTTCATGTGTTGCGTGCCAAAATTGATATGGCCTCGCCTAATATTAATCTGAGAGATCCTGCCTTGTATCGTATCCGACATGCCACGCACTATCGGACCGGTGATGACTGGTGCCTCTATCCAACCTATGACTTTGCGCATCCTCTTTCGGATTCGTTGGAGGGCATTACGCATTCGTTGTGTACGCTGGAGTTTGAGGATCATCGTCCCTTATATGATTGGTTGCTCCTGGTGTGTGAGGTCTCGTGTCATCCCCAGCAAATTGAATTCGCCCGTTTGAATCTCGGGCATACGGTGATGAGTAAACGCAAGCTTCACCAGTTGGTGGAAGAGAAGCATGTGGACGGGTGGGGGGATCCCCGGTTGCCCACCTTGAAAGGGCTTCGGCGTCGGGGTTACACGCCTGAAGCGATTCGAAATTTTTGTGAGCGGGTAGGGGTGGCGAAACGTGACAGTGTGATTGAAATGGCCTTGTTGGAGCATGCTATTCGAGAAGATTTGAACCGGTCGGCGCCGCGGGTGATGGCGGTATTGCATCCTCTGAAAGTCATTATTGAAAATTATCCGGTTGGGCAGGTTGAAATCTTAGAGGCGATCAATAATCCTGAGGATCCAACCCAGGGCACACGGGAAATCCCTTTTTCCCGTGAGCTGTATATTGAACAGGATGATTTTCGGGAAGATCCACCTAAAAAGTTTTTTCGCTTATCTCCAGGGCAGGAAGTACGTCTTCGCTATGCCTATATCATTCGCTGTGTCGGTGTCGAGAACGATCCCGAAACCGGGGCAGTGACGGCTCTACGATGTACCTACGATCCTGAGACGAAAAGTGGCGGGAGTCAATCAAGTCGAAAGGTAAAAGGGACTCTCCACTGGGTTTCTGCTCAGCATGCCCTTTTGGCCGAAGTGAGACTGTATGAGGCCTTGTTGACTCAACCGAATCCCGGTTCGGGGGGTGACGCTCAGGACCTGCACCATCTGCTCAATCCACATTCCTTGACCGTGTTGTCAGATTGCCAGGTCGAACCCGGTCTCAGGGGGGCGCCATCAGGTAGTCGGTTTCAGTTTGAGCGGCAGGGGTATTTTTGTCTTGATTCGGATTCTACTCAGGATCGTTTGGTCTTTAACCGGACGGTCCCTCTTCGAGATACATGGGCGAAAATTGATAAGAAGTGAGAGTTCTTTCACCCCAGATTCAACCCCGATGTATTGGTAGTTTGAAAATAGCCAACAACTGCGTCTCCTCGTCGGGAGTCGAAAATCTCCATGTCCCTACCGGGATATCCAAGGGCCAAGGGCCGATTTGTACCCGTTTGAGATCGAGAACCTTGAGCGGCGTTTGAAATTTGGGATCTTTCAGGGCATGAAAGATTCGACGGAGATGCCGGTTTTTCCCCTCCTGTAAGACGACCTCTAGCTGTGTTTTGGGTCCGACTTCTCTTTTTTTTGTAATCCTGTGTACTTTTAATATTCCGATAGAAGTGGAAACTCCCTGTAGCACGCGGGATAAGTCATCGTCTGAAATTCTTCCCCGGATCTCAACCTCATAGGTCTTTTCGCATTTTCCTGGCGCGGTGAGCCGGTCAACCAATGTTCCATCTTGAGTGAAAAGCAGGAGGCCACGGGAGTCTTTGTCTAAGCGGCCGATTGGTACCCAGCCTTCCTGCAATAAGAAAGGCGGCAGGATATGATAGACCGTTTTTCTCTCCCTCTCATCTTTTCGAGTCACCAGATATCCTTTGGGCTTATGGAACAGGATGACGCTGGTACGCTCCCGTCGAGAAGTTCCTGCTCCAGGGCCCAATCCCTTGAAGTCAGGCATGGTTGTTTTTTTGTTGAATAGACAGTGGCGGAGGAATTCGAGATCTCTGGTGGTTCTTGTCGCAGGACACACAAATTCTGCCTCCTTCTTTCCCAAATGGTTGGGTCTTTGAGAAAAATGTCATCACTAATTGAGTCCGGTACGCTGATCCACTCCCAATGGATCCGATGAGGGTGTGCCAACCAACTGGGCTCTGTATTTTATATGTTTTTTCTACTGTCCGGTTCAATGGAGTCGTGATTTGCTCAAAGCCTTGGCTGGTCCGTGAATATGAATTCTAAAGAGTGTTTTGGAATGGAAAACGCCGCCTGAGGCGTCTTTCAAGAGAAATTTTTCTATAATCCATTGTTTTTTAATGAAAAAATGTGCAAATTGCCGAGAAGAAAGTCTTGCCCATTGTATTGTAGAATTTTTGGAGTTATTTTCTTTAAAGAAAGGGTATGTTTTTTTAGGCATCGAGTAAAGACCTGTAAAAACCCTGCCGATACAGAGAGTAGAGGCAGGAATGAAGAACCGCTATCCTGGGGGTCTTCGACATGTTAGGGAAAATTTGTTTTGTCTTGGCCATGGTTGCTTTAGCTTGTTGTGTGACGGTGCTCTCCTGGTTTGGATGGGTCCACGGAGTGTCTTGGTCAAGGCGCAAAACCTGTTCTCCTCATCATGAGTAAAGATCACCCAGCTCATCTCCCGACACCTGCCTCGTTTGTTCGTATTGTAGTTTGAGAACCCATTCTTTTTTTGACCGTGTTAGCAGTATTCCTGAGTCCTTGCGGTTTTGAGGTCGGTTGCTGGAATGTCGCGTAAGCCGGGATTGACTGTCTTTGGCTCTCTTCGGACCCGGCACCTACCTCATATCCCGCGATCTACCTTGAATACTCCCGAACAGGAGGTCCGGCGCTATGTCGAGCAGTAAACGACCGCCCAAGGAACTACAGCGGCATCCACTAGTGGTAGGGACCGTTCCCAACTGGAAACGTGAGGATACTTATCCGTGTGCCCAGAGTTTAAACGATACCTTTTGGCGGTGGGAGTTTCTCCGGCGTCGTTCAGATTACCGGAAGGATTGGGAACAACACTACCTGCAAACATACGATTTTGATCTGTCTTGTGCCAAAGATCCTCAGTATCCCACTCGATATCGCAAAAAAGTTTTTACGCCGGATCATCCGGCATTTAAAGCTCGCATGCCGAATTCATTAGAAAAATACCATCTCAGTGGCCTTCCGAATCCCTCCATTGCCAAACCCTGGATGCTGTCATTTGATTCGAATTACGGTCGGATCTATTTCGGACAGGGACCGGATTGGCTGGGGGGAGGTGAAGAGGTCACCTTGTGTTTGTCGGAATGGCGAATGGCGGCCGTGTTTGATCTGAAAAAGCCGTTGTCGGGGCAAATTGAAAAAGTCAAAGCAGATCTTATGGAATGGCAAAAACATCAAGTCGGTCGAAATCTCGAACGGCGAAAATGTCGTGACGAATGGCCGATGTATCTCCGCGTGCTGGATGCCGTGGATCTCGGCGTGCCGTTTCATGAAATTGGGCGAACGTTGTTTCATCTACCCGATGATGACATATGCGAAGCGCGAGCCAATCAATTGTATAAACGTGCCTGTCAAATCAGTGTACATTTTCCTGTGTAAGAGGTGCAGGGTACGGGAGCCCGGCAGAGTGTGGGCAGGGTCAACGAATCGGGTGTGGAGTGAGAGAAGTCTGAAAATTTGAGGATGAACATGGGGGAAGGAACCGTACGATGAGCAAATTAATTGAGGCCTTAAATCGCTTACAGTCCGTGAGAACAGAAGAAGGTCTTCCTCCCTCACTTTCTTTGCTCTCTGACTCATGTCCGGACAAGCCGGAATCTGGGCAACCACATCGGCCGGATACGAAACCATCGCCCAAGAACAAGATTCACTCCGAGGAGGGGCCCCGATTTAATCTGGCTCTAGGCGAATGGCTGGGCATTCTACACCATGAATATCTTGGGAGTTTTGTCCGCGAGGGGGGTGGAGCGGTCAAATTTGCTGTGTTTCCTGGTGAAGACGGATTGAAAACCTGCCAACAAGAATTAGAGGGACTGGCCAAACGTGAAGGATATGTCTTGGCAAAAGTCGACGCGCGATTCACGAAAGCCCACATGATCGAGCGGCTGTTTCAGAAAATTGCCAAACAAATAGATTGGGATGAACTCGCTTATCGGTTTCTCCAAAGGTTACTCGAAGAGCATGGGCACCAAATTCCTTCAGACCGACAGGAATTCTCGTTGCGGCAGGTTGCGATGGTGAATGAACGGAAGGAGCCGATGCTCCGCCGGGATATCCAAACATGGATGGAAAAAGCGATTGAAGGCGATTCGGGCTTGTGCCGTGAATTTCGCATGGCGATGATCCGGCTGTGTATGGCTCAGCTGGATGCCGGCGATTCCGATCGTGTCTTGGCCTCAGCGGTGAAAGAATGGTTGTGTGGAGACCTTCGACTGGTGAGTGGAGTCAAAAAGGCGCTGATCTATCAAAAAATTTCGCGTCATAATGCACGGTACATGTTGTCTTCTTTGACTCGCTGGCTTCGATTAACGGGACAGGGAGGCCTCATTCTCTCACTCGATATCTCTCGGTATCTTATGAAAAAGGATGGCTTGCCCAATGATGGCTCACTGTCATTTTCGCCTTCAGCCACCATAGATTTGTATGAATTGCTTCGTCAATTTATTGATTCGGCTGATGAGATGGAAGGCTTGCTGATGGTGGTCATGGCTCCACAGGAGTTCCTGACCGATTCCCGCCGTGGTGTGGATCGGTACGAGGCTTTAAAATTGCGAGTGTGGAATGATGTTCGTCCGAAACACCGTCAGAATCCATTGGCCTCGTTGGTCCGAATTCAGGATCATCATCAGCAGGTTTCTGAAGAAGAACATGCTGCCACCGCTACGCCGAGGAGAATGGTGCCGGATGGAGAAGCCCGTCGTGTCATTGAAGGTCTTCGGGCGGGGGTTCCGAACCGGCATGTGGTAACGACGCTTGGATGTCTTCAGCCAGAGGCGGAGGGACGTTTTCGGCGGTTATTAGAAGCCACACAGCAAAATATTACTGCGGGTCCGTGCCCGCGTGGTATGGTGATCGAGGGCGCGTTTGGCAGTGGGAAATCGCATATCCTGGAGTATCTCCAAAACCTGGCGCTGGATGCCAATTTCATCTGCAGCAGGATTGTGATCAGTAAGGAAACGCCTCTGTATCATCCTGTCCGTTTGTATTATTCTGCAATCGAAGCTGCAGTGATTCCTGACAAACGAGGGGAAGTGTTTGCGGAAATTGCGGGTCAATGTGATGTCTGGGCACCGCGCTATAAGGATCTGGTGACATGGGTGAATAATCCGGAAAGTCAGATTGATGCCAGGTTTGCCGCTACGTTGATGCTGTATGAACGATTAAGCTCGGATATGGAGTTGGGCCACCGAATGACTCGATTTTGGACGGGAGACCCCATCGGGGTAGGGGATTTAAAAAAGTATCTGCAAGAAGCCGGATTTGGAGAGCGGTATGCGTTTGGAAAAATATCGGCTGCAGAATTGGCGCTTCAGCGCTTTCAGTTTGCTGCTCGTCTGATGCAAGCCGCGGGATATGCCGGATGGATTTTGCTGATCGATGAAGCCGAACTAATTGGCCGATATTCGGTGAATCAGCGCGCGAAATCCTATGCTGAAGTGGCACGCCTCATGAATTTAGATGGCGGTCCTACTCTGCCAGGATTGGGTGCTGTACTGGCCTTAACCAATGATTTTCGGGAAGAAGTCTTAGAGAAAAAAGGTGACAAGGTCAAACTGTTGGAGAAACTTCGAGCGAAGCATTCGGAAGCCGAGCGAATACTCGCCGACAAAGCGGAGAAAGGCATGGGCTTATTGGAGACCCAACGTATTCCTCTTGGACAGCCACCGAACGATATTATCCAAGAATCCTATCAAACGATCCGATCGCTTCATCTGAAGGGGCATGGGTGGCATATGTGGGAAAATGCGGCCAATGATCCGGCCCAAATTATTCCAGGAACCAGTATGCGGAAATATGTGAAAAGTTGGGTGACACATTGGGATGCACTTCGTTTCTATCCCGGAGAAGCGTGTGAAATAGAAGCTTCGACATGGAAGCCGTCTTGTGTGGACCAGGAAGACGCCCAGGAAGCCAACGCGGAAGGGGAGAAACAGGAGAAAAGCCATGGGGGGCGTTTTGCGGTGGAAGCCGATTCGACCATGGCGGGAGAATCTGAAGACCAGGAATTTGTTGCCCCCGGGACTCCACACACCTCCGACTCCTTCACGAATGGCCCTAAAACGACTTTCTAACTCAGGTTCCGACCTTTTGGCGGAACACCTCGCGTTCATGATAAGGTAGGCTCATCACGAAAGGGCGGTTCCCTTTCGTGCAAGACGCCCTACTTTACTTTCCCCTGATATGTAGCCGCATCCATTTGCCAATGAACCTGTTTTCCTTTTTGCCTCCTCTCAGGCTTCCTGTCCATTTTGGACAGTGTGAATATGGGTTCCCCTTGATCCGCTTGTCGTTTCGTGACTGCTAACACGCAGGCCCTACCTGCCCCTCCATCTCCGTTCCTCACGATTTTCCGCATGTGGTGGCCCTTGGCCGCGAGTTGGATGCTCATGGGTTTGGAGTTTCCACTGGTCACGGCCACGGTATCTCGCCTGCCCGATCCTGAGATCCATTTAGCCGCCTATGGTGGGGTGGTTTTTCCTCTCTCATTGTTGATCGAGGCACCGGTCATTATGATTCTGGTTGCGTCTACCGCCTTATGTAAGGATTGGTTGGCCTACCGGCTTATTCGAAATTTCATTGTGGTTTTGGGAAGTCTTTTAACTGTCGTTCATGTCGTCGTGGCGTTTACGCCGGTGTACGGGATGATCGTACAAGACGTGTTAGGTGTTCCTGATGTTATTGTGGAACCGGCCAGAATCGGTCTCCAATGCATGACGCCATGGACGCTCTCGATTGCGGTGAGAAGGTTTTTTCAGGGAGTGGTGATTCGGGCAGGACAGACGCGCCTGATTGGGCTGGGAACCTTGGTCCGTTTATTCATAAGCAGTTCGGTCTTATTCTGCGGATTAGTTCTACAGAGTTTTCCAGGGATTGTCGTGGCGACGGTCGCGATGTCTTCTGGGGCAATGGTCGAGGCTGGCTTTATTCTGTTATTCGTGCGTCCGATCCTCACCAATCTTCGAATGAGTCCTGTGCATCCATCGCCTCTCACACTGACTCAATTACGCGTGTTTTATTGGCCTCTCGCATTTACTCCACTCATTTCGCTTGGGAATTTACCGATTGTCAGTGCGGCCGTCAGTCGGATGCCAGACGCTATAGAGTCCTTGGCTGTCTGGCCGGTATTAGGTGGGCTCTCGTTTGTGTTTCGGAGTGGAGGATTGGCGATGCAGGAGGTGGTTGTCGCCCTGTATGACCGACCGCATTTTCTCGGCCCTCTGAAAAAATTTGTGACGATGGTTTCAATCAGTACGAGCGGAATCCTTTTTATGATTGCTGCCACTCCTCTCTCCACTCTCTGGTTTGAATGGGGCGCGGCTCTGACTCCTGAGCTGACCGTGTTGGCCTCCACAGCGCTCTGGTTCATGGTAATTTTTCCCGCTTTGAGTCCATGGGAAAGTTTTTTTCAAGGTCAGTTTGTTCATCGTGGGATGACTTCTGTTATTACTCAAGCCGTGTGTTTGTATCTGTTGGGAAGTTCCATCTTTTTACTGGCAGGAGTTCTTTATGGACAGGTGACCGGATTGTATGTGGGTTTGGCCGCGATGCTGAGCGGCTTAGGATTTCAACTTTTCTGGCTATGGAGGAACAGTCGCAGAATTGATGTCCACTGACACAAATTTTAAGGATTTTTCGTGGGTTGCTCGGATGGCTCCAGGACAATCCGGTGGTTTTGAGGTTCATTAGGGGTACTATGGAGAAAACGGTGAATGATGATACCTGCATATTGCATGTTTCCTCCTTCATGTCGGTCGCTTAACCATTTCTGAGATAAGGGCATAAGTATTTGATTTTTAATGATAAATTTCTTGAAAGACAATTTTAATTGGGAAGGAACATAAATTGCTCGTTACTGAGTGGCGATGAAATTTTGCCCTTTTCACTGGTGACGAGCATTTTTATAAGTGAATAACTTTTGGTTAACACATGAATAGAATTTTGGTGATTGATGATGATATCCAGGTGAGGGAGTCCGTTTCTCTTTCTTTGGAAACAGCCGGGTATATGGTTATGGCGGCAAAGTCCTGCCAGGAGGGGCTCCAAAATCATGAAAGTTTTCAAGCGTCCTTGATTATTATGGATGTGTTGGCGATGGAAGAGAGAGAAAACGAACCCACTGCACCTGTTTTTGAACAATCTTCTAGTATTCCGATGATCACTCTGACGGGAAATATTCCTGCATCTTGTGAACCGATGAAGGGCCCTCACCAAATATTCCAGCCGATCTGCACCCTGCAAAAACCCTTTACTGTTGATGAGCTTCTCCAAACCGTGCAAAGGGCCTTGGTCAGTTACGTGAGTTCTTCTCCCGTTCCTGTCCCATTTTCATAACAACCAATTCTTTCTTTAGGTTCAACTCAACCTTTACGTAAGAGGGTTTGGGTGGTTAATCGTTGGGAGGTTCGAAGTGTCCTGGAGGTCTCGACCCCCAGGGGACAGTGGTGGGACGCACCTGCTTGAAAAGGCTTTGGAGGTTAACCTGAGCGGCGCGAATTAATTTAGGATCACCGTGGTGCAGCAGGCTCGTGAGCAAGACAAAAAGGTCTTGGTAATCACGGCTGGTTTGGATAATTCGTTGAAATAGGGGATCGGGAGAAGAGGTGCTCGGAAGTTCAGGATTATCTTCGTCAGGTTCATTCCATAATCGCAGAAGGGTTCGGGGATCATGATGGAGCCAGGACTCAGGCACATTCAAAGATTCGGCAATTAACGCCATCGTGGACAACGGGGGGTCCCAGTTGCCCTTTTGGAAATCCTGTAATTTCGTCAGGGCCACGCCCGTTTGTTGACTAAGGTCGGCCAGAGAAAGTCCTCTGGTTTGACACCACTGAGTTAAATGTTGCTGAATGGACATGGTTCGATCATAGGAAAATGTTCCTCAGCCTGTCCATCTCCAATTTCGGCCGCACCCTAGACGGTTTCACCTGCGATAATCGCGAGGGTCAGGATAATGAAGCCACCATTGCCCCAAAAAGCCTCCAAGGATTCCGGGGTTTTTTACTGGATTAATCCAAGTCCGGTTGGCCGCCTTCTCTTGGTGGGAAACTCAGATGGGTTGCAGGGCCTTCAGTTTCAAGATGGAGCCCACCCTCTGGACATCCAGCCGACATGGACACCGTCGCGTGAGCCGTTTTACGCGGTGCTTGAGCAACTGGAGGAATACTTTGATGGCTTCCGGACACGGTTTCAGATCACATTGAACCTTCAAGGGACCCCCTTTCAACGTCATGTCTGGAAGGCACTTCAACGTATTCCCTATGGCCGAACGGTGTCGTATGGGGAAATTGCTCAACAGGTTGGCAGCCCGAAGGCCTCACGAGCTGTGGGAGCCGCCAATGGCCAAAACCCTGTCTCTATTATCGTGCCGTGCCATCGGGTGATCGGATCTAACGGAAAACTGGTTGGCTACGGAGGTGGGCTCCCCATCAAAACCGCCCTATTAGCATTGGAACAGTCGAGGCAGTAACCTCCTGTCCTTTTCGCACGTCCCCTCTGCCCTCGTTGACCTCAAGGCTGGAACAAAAAATTTACTGTATAGCCACCCTTTGTCAGGCTATTTGTCCGATCGATTATTGGATATGCCGCTGCGAAAGCGGGCATTACAGAAAAGCAGTGCGACCTTACTGGCGATCAATCAGGGCAAAGTAATTCTCACCACTTTCCATTTCGGCTATTCATTTTGATTAGAGCACGTCCTCGTCGGTCGACGATTAGGATGAATAAAAGGACGGAGGCTTTTGGATGGGGACGACGGAAGAATGGGTTTGAGAGGTGGAGGTTTGGATATCTTTGACGTATCGAGTTAACGATTCATGGATGACGGGGAAGGCCAGATATTTCCAGGGGATGTCGGCTAGGGAAATCAGTTGGACATCCAGGCTTTCCGGACCCGGTTTAAAGTTCAGGTTTTGTAGATGGGCCCGGTAGACCACATAGACTTGAGAAACATGTGGAAGGCTAAATATACCGAATAAACTATGAATGGTGATTTCCGCGTGCGCTTCTTCAAGGGTTTCCCGGGTTGCAGCCTCTTCGGTGCTCTCGCCTAATTCCATGAATCCGGCCGGGAAGGTCCAGAGCCCTAAACGAGGTTCGATGGCCCGTCGGCATAGGAGAATTTTGTCTTCCCATTCAGGGATACTGCCCGCCACGATCTTGGGGTTTTCATAGTGGATGGTATGGCAGGACGGACAGACGGCTCTGAGAAGAGATTCACCCGAAGGAATTTTTTCTTCAACGACGCTTCCACACTGAGCACAGTATTTGATGTTGTTGGGCAAGGTGGTAGATCTGAATTTAGATGGACAAGATGTTGCGCGAGATACTTGAGCGTGTTTCACAATCTGAAGGACCTGGGTCCTGTGGGCTTTTCTTTATCATACTCTGTCTCGCCTGTAATTCAATGGCGTGTTTCCATGACGGTTCCTTTTCTTTATGGGCAGCATATCCCAGTCACATTTTGTAAGGAAAGGGGGCCCATTGGCCGCCCTGCATTGTGAATCTTCGTATGCCTTTGGTAAGGTTGGCATCTGCATGTGCTTTCTTGCAACCCTGACAAATCTTGGATCGTGTGAGAACTGATTGGAGCGAACGGTATGAGTACGAATGATCGACAAATTATATTTTCTTTGGTGGGTGTGGGTCGCATCCATCCCCCGAAAAAGCAGGTCTTGAAAGATATCTATCTCTCATTTTTTTACGGGGCAAAAATCGGGGTTTTGGGATTGAATGGATCGGGAAAGAGTACCCTTCTCAGAATTATTGCCGGCGTGGATACCAACTATATCGGGAAAATTACCTTCTCAAAGGGGTATTCCATAGGACTCTTTGAACAGGAGCCGTATTTGGAGCCAGGGAAAACGGTGAAAGAAGTCGTTGAAGAAGGGCGGGCCGAGCTTGCCAAATTGCTCCGAGATTACGAAGAGATCAGTCAGGCCTTTTCGGGAGATGTGAGTCCTGAAGAGATGGAAAAGTTGCTCGAACGGCAGGGCAGACTGCAAGAGCAAATCGAAGCGGTCAACGGGTGGGAATTGGAGCATCAGTTGGAAATCGCCATGGATGCCCTCCGCTGTCCACCACCGGATACCAGGGTCGACCACTTGTCCGGTGGCGAACGCCGGAGGGTGGCTCTGTGCCGGTTGCTGATCCAGGAACCCGACATCTTGCTGCTTGACGAGCCCACAAACCATTTAGATGCGGAAACGGTGGGATGGTTGGAGCAACACCTTCAGGAATATAAGGGCACCGTGATTGCGGTGACTCATGACCGGTATTTTCTGGACAATGTGGCTGGTTGGATTCTGGAGTTGGACCGTGGGCAAGGGATTCCCTTTCAGGGCAACTATTCTTCCTGGTTGGAGCAGAAGCAGGCGAGACTGGCGCAGGAAGAAAAATCGGAGTCGAAACGACAAAAAACGTTGGAACGGGAACTGGATTGGATTCGTATGTCTCCTAAAGGCCGCCAGGCTAAGGGGAAAGCCCGCGTAACGAAATATGAACAATTGGTGAGTGAGGAGCAGAGTCAACAAACTGACGATTTGGAGATTTATATTCCTTCCGGCCCGCGTCTTGGCGATGTCGTGGTGGAAGCCATCAATCTCTCGAAGAGCTATGGGGATTCCCTTCTGTTTGAAAATCTCTCTTTTTCTCTACCCAAAGGGGGTATCGTCGGTGTGGTTGGTCCAAACGGGGCGGGAAAGTCCACCCTGTTTAAAATTATTGCCGGGTTGGTTAAGCCGGATACCGGCACTCTGACTTTGGGTGAAACGGTTACATTGGGCTATGTAGATCAGAATCGCGAGATTGATGGTAATTTAAACGTCTGGGAATGTATTACTGATGGAAAAGAAACTGTTACATTAGGAAAGATGGAAGTGAACTCGCGTGGGTATGTGTCCCGGTTTAATTTTTCCGGATCTGATCAACAAAAAATGGTAAAGGATTTGTCAGGGGGAGAACGCAACCGGGTTCATTTGGCCCGCACGTTAAAAGAGGGTGCGAATCTGTTATTGCTGGATGAGCCGACGAACGATCTGGATGTCAATACTCTGCGGGCTTTAGAGGAGGGATTGAATCATTTCGGAGGATGTGCGGTGATCAGCAGTCATGACCGATGGTTTCTGGATCGTGTGGCCACCCATATATTAGCCTTTGAAGGGAACAGCCAGGTAAGTTGGTATGAAGGCAATTACAGTGAATATGAGGCTAATCGAAAAAAGCGATTAGGGAAGGCTGCAGAACGTCCCCATCAAATTCGTTACAGAAAACTGACCAAATCCTGATGGAATAAGGATGGCAAGAGAACCTGTCAATATTCCTTCTTCCTCAGAAAAGTCTCCTCCTGTTTCACCATCGACCGGGAGACGTCGTTCCGTTATGATTGCCAGAGTCATTGGGATTCTGTGTGTCGCGATAGGATTTATACTGGGTATTCATGGATTAGACCATCCTGGCTCTCCCATGCTTCCGACCGCTTTAGGGATGATTGCGACGGGCTTAGTCGCACAAGTGTTTGCATTAGTGAAGGCCTGTTTTGCGGGTTCACAAGGCAAGGGGGATGACTGATTCATCCGGTAGTGCGATGCCTCATCGTCTTGTTGTGAGCCAATTGAATCCCTGGGTAGTCCTTATGCTCTGTCTCGCACTCGCAGCCTGTTCTCACTGGCGTGACAGCTATTTCGACCATGGCGTGGGGGTGTTAACGCAGTCGGATATCAAAGAGAAGCTGGGAAAACCTCATATAGTTAAAGATCCATTGCTTTCGGACAAGACTACTTGGACGTACAGGTTTGCCATGTCCGAAAGTGAATTGGATCCGTCCGGAGTCAAAGCCTTGGGTAAGCAGGCTGGAAGCCTGATGGGTGGGGCTCCAGGGGGCCCACGTGAAAAAGTATTTTGCTTTATGTATGTTTTGACCTTTGACAAAGAGGGGATCTTGCGCCATTGGGAGCGGGAGCTCTGCCAAATTCCCCAACCTCCCGATCCGTTTCAACGCGGACTTTCCGGCTAGGCATGGTTCATTTCACAGAAGTCAGCAATTGATCCTCACGATGGTGATAGAAATTTTCACACAAGAGAATTGATGAAATTAACCCTATGAGTGTGCATAAAAGCGGAGCGTTTCTTCAGCAATGTTTCTCGGTACATCCGCTTTGTCTGAATGTTAAGCTGGTTTCTCCTCCGCAAATTGTCGGGGTGCTGTGTACAAATTGTCAGATGCGCCATCGTTTAACCCTTCCGCAGGCCCTCGTGTCCACGGAGTCGGGTACCGAAATCGCGAGTCAGGAACTACTTCGGCTTCAAGGATGTGTTCAGAATCATCCTCATGATGTCCGGGTCAGCTTGGTCCATATCGAACAGTCTGCGGTAGAATTCAAATGTGGCTCCTGTCATCATACCTATGAGTTGGATGTAGCCCTGTTTGAGACCCATCAATCTTGACTGATATTTTCCTGCAATTCGTTCTTGTCCTTTTTCAACTGCTCTCTTGAATGCCCACAGGTGTTTCTCGATTTTCAATCGTCTTCTGAGGAGGGTTGAACGGAAGCGAGTCCTGAGGGGGATATTTCACTTGTCTGTCCGCGGTCTCACCCGTGCAGAACTTGAGTGCATTTGTTCTTCCGACTTTGTGTGGTCCTTGAACACTTGCGATTCTGAGGTACCCCCCTGTAATCCGTGCAAAAGTCGTGATGAAGGTGTATAGGGCTAGAAGGCATGTGAGAACCTGACTACTTCAGCAATTGGGAGGGGGATGGGGAGAGGAAGATTGATGTGGTCCCAGGCAGCGCCACATGTGTATGGCGCTGCCTCAACATTTTTCAGAAGCTCTAACGGTTGGGTTGCGGGGTAAAGCGCAGATAAGGTTTTACTGCACGATGACCTTTCGGGAACAGTGCGGGGATTTCTGCATCCGTTACGGCTGGTGTGATAATACAGTCCTCTCCGTCTTTCCAGTTTGCCGGTGTGGCAACTTTATGTTTGGCCGTTAATTGCAGTGAGTCAATTACACGAAGAATTTCATTGAAATTCCTGCCAGTTGATGCGGGATAGGTGAGGGTTAATTTGACCTTTTTATCCGGCCCGATCACAAACACCGAGCGAACGGTCATATTATCGAGGGCATTGGGATGAATCATATCATAGAGGGTCGCGACCTTTTTTTCGGGGTCCGCAATAATGGGATAACTCACCGTGCAGTGTTGAGTTTCATTAATGTCTTTGATCCAACCTTTATGGGAGTCGAGCGGATCCACGCTGATAGCCAACACTTTTACATTTCGCTTTTTAAACTCTTCCGTCATGTTCGCCATGGTTCCCAATTCCGTGGTGCACACGGGGGTAAAATCCTTCGGATGAGAAAAGAGTATGCCCCATCCGTCACCAAGCCATTCATGGAAATTCACGGTACCTTGCGTCGTTTCTGCTGTAAAATTCGGTGCTTCATCTCCTAGACGAATTGCCATAATTTTTCTCTCCCCTTATGAATGAGGTGAATAATATATCTCTCCGGTATATAAAATCCCGCGAGAAAATTTTTTAGCTCCTAAGGAAAATTCCTACAGGAAAACAGAGGAAATTCAGTGTAAGACAGTTCCTGTTATGTGGTCAACTTGGGTCAAGATGCGCTATCGTAAGCCCGTTTAAGGAACCATGGACTTTTCGCCCATCCCTCGTCATCTACGAATAAATAAGGTAAGAAGGAGTACAAGAGGTTATGGCTGAGTCATCATTTCGGGTTGCAATTCTCATGGGCAGCAAATCGGATTGGGATACTATGCGGTTGGCCGGTGAAACGCTTACTAAGCTGGATATAAGTCATGAGAATCGGGTTTTTTCTGCGCATAGGGCTCCAGATGCCTTGGGGGATTATATTCGTGATGCGGAAGCTGGTGGAGTGCAGGTGTTTATTGCCGGGGCTGGAGGGGCGGCCCATTTAGCCGGGGCAATTGCGGCCAAAACCCAATTGCCGGTGTTGGGTGTCCCCCTGCAATTAAAGGCTCTGCAAGGCCTCGATTCCCTCCTGTCCATTGTGCAAATGCCCAAAGGTATTCCTGTAGGAACCTTGGCGATAGGGGGCGCTGGAGCGGTGAATGCGGCCTTGTTGGCTGCTGCGATTTTAGCCTTGGCCGATGCTTCTCTCTCCAAACGGTTGAATGCCTATCGGGAAGAACAAACGCGTGCTGTGTTGGCAGAACAGTTGTGAGTATCGATGGAGAATTAGGCAGGTAGTTTTTGCAATAGGGTGCATAAGGGGTATGGTGTTTGATGCTGAGAATTTACAGGAGCCTCCCGAACTGGAATTATAGATGAGGTGTCTGGTCTAGCTGGCAATCAATATGGAAAGACACCCTGTCTGATCAGACGAATTCCGGTTACACTCCTCAGGGTTTGATGGTCGTGGGGTCTGTTCCGGCGTTGGCACCGTCGATCCATTCAAATCTAAAGACGAGTTTTCCCTCTATTTCAATTTTTTCTCTAAACATCTTTTCCGGTCTGACCCAAAGGCCGAATTCGCCATAGAGTGCCCGGTAGACCACGAGATCTTCTTCTGTTTCGGAATGTTTGGCGACGCCAATAACCTGGTACTCTTTCCCTTTATAGTGACGATATCTGCCTGGTTGAATCATCGTAAGACCCTGATCCTGAAGCGGCTGTGGTGTGTGCATAAGATGTGCGGGTGTTGCGTTGTTTGCATGGTGCTACCACTATTTATCGAGTGCCTCATAGTCGGTTGGATCGCAGTTGGTTAGAACTGTGAGTGGTGTTGGCGATACGCATAGAGGGCGATGCTGCCTGCGACTGTCGCATTTAATGGGATCGATGGATGGATTTGAGGAATACACAGGCGTTCCAAAAACTGAAAGGGTGGAACACCTACGCCTTCTTCGCCAATAAGTAATCGAACATGTTTAGACCATTGTACCGTGGACATATTCGTCCCGTGCAAATCTAATGCGGTAATCCATTGCAAGGTTTCCGGGGTATCCAGGTCGGTGATGGAGCCTGCCCATTCCAAGGACTGGACAAACACCGCACCGCTACTGGCACGAATGACCTTCGGGTGGAAGGGGTGTACGGCCTCCTGAAGCAACACGACCGTTTGCACGTCAAAGGCCCGACAGCACCGGAGTAGGGCTCCAAGATTCCCAGGGTCTCCAATCGGGCACAGGACTTCCAATCCATTGGGGGCCTGGCTGAGATCTTTTTGCGACATTTCGGGGACACCGCAGACCAGGAGCGGTTCTTTCGTCCCAAACACGTCCAATTCCTGAAACAGGGAATGTGATAAATCATACTGGAGGGCCTGAGAAGGGAGGTCATCTCTGGAGGTCCACAATGGGGGAAGTAAGATTTCGTGGACCGTCACTCCAGAATGCGTCCCGATTTCCTTCCGGAGTTTATTCCCGGAAACGAGGCAGAGGTGATGACGTTTAACCCCATGAGAGTCAAGTAACGATACCCATCGTTTGAAATGGGAATTTTGTCTGCTGGAGATCGTGTATCGTTGATTCACGAGAATTCAGAAACAATACGCGTGAACGATGAAATGGAATATCAAGGTAGTCATTGAGACATGGTGTTTTGGAGCTCTTGGCGGAGAGCATAACAAAAAGTGACTCAAGAGACATAGAGGAAGTGCCGATAACGGAATCAAACCGTTACCCCACTCTCCCCATGCATTCGCTGGATGGTCACCGACACAGGCAGAGGCAGAAGTGAATTGAAGAGGAGGAAGGAATGTTAGGATCTTGGTCCATTGGGAAAAAAGATCACTCTAATGAGAATAGGGCCAAAAAAGAGCCGGTCGCCAACGGATCTCGGGCCACAGAGATTTCCGAAGAGTCCGACAAGGCCTTAGAATCCTTAGCCAGGGTTTTGCGATGTCTCGGCCGTCATGCATTTGAACTCGATCAACTGTCGGAAGAGGATATAGAAAAAGAGTTTGAACGGTGGGCGAGACATGTGTTGGTGGGCACTCAGATTGATGCCGACGATTCAAAACAACCCGAGGCCAGCCCACGGCGTGATTGGGGAGCGCTCACGCAATTTGTTAATGGACATCGTCAACAGGAAAAATCCTATGTGACACGAAATCTCCAAGATATGCGAACTGTTCTTTGCGAATTTACCAATATCATGGGGCGTGCGTTTGTCGAGGATCAGGAAACCGATCAAAAAGTGACCAATCATCTCGTTCAATTGCGCACGGCAACCGAGGACGGTTCCTTTCACGATGTGAAGCAGGCCTTATTGGCTGTGGTTGAAGGCATCAGTGCTCTCGTGGATGAACGAAAAGAACGCCAGCAGCAACGATTGGAAAATCTCGGAGAAAAATTACGCCTTGTTGAGGAGGAACTGGGAGGCGCGCGAAAGCAAATGACACTGGATGCTCTGACCCAGCTGTATAATCGTGGAGCATTGGATTTTCAATTAGAACGAACGGCCAGTATGAGTTTTTTCTCTGGGACGTCGGCCTGCATTTTAATGGTTGATATCGATCATTTTAAGCTTGTGAACGATACCTATGGCCATCCGGCTGGGGATGTGGTGCTACAGCAGGTGGCGAAACGTCTGGTATCGACTTTTCCCAGAAAAACTGATTTTATTGCCAGATATGGAGGGGAGGAATTTTGTGTCCTGCTTCAGGGAGCCGATGGGGAACTGAGTCAACGACTGGGTGAGCGGTTGCTGGATGCCGTTAGAGGAGAGGGATTTTCTTACCAAGATATCACCATTCCGGTCACGGCATCGATCGGGTTGGCGGAGTTACTTCCTGGTGAAACCGTGCTTTCCTGGCTTGAACGTGCAGATCGTGCGTTGTATCGGGCAAAAGACAATGGTCGGAACCAACTGTGTCTGGCGACTGAGAATGACGGGGTGGGGTAGAACGGCTCAGTCAGAGTGGCGGGAGTTGGCCCTGGTTAGTTGAATAATTGGGGATCAGTGGAGTTCAGCTGTTGTAAGGCAATTTGATGGATGTGGGCAATGTCTTCGAAGTTCCCAATCCGGCTGTGAAAAAAACTGGCAATTTGTGGAATTCCCGTCATCATGTGCCCAAGAATCGGTTCCCAATCTTCCGGTTGCACCGATAAGCGACCCTGACTATTTTTACGGACTGAGGCAATGGCCCCTTCGGTATCGGGATTAATCCAGATGTCCGCGATGATACCGGAGAGTGCAACGGTATCCACCAGAGATTGAAAGTCCGGCGGAGTCTCAAATAATTCAGGAGTATGACTATAGAGAATGGCCACCTGAAATTCCTCAGGAAGTTGCCAATGTTGGGCCAACCAGGCTCCTACCTGTGAATGATCAACTCCCAAATTTTCAAGTTCATACTGGTGTAAATTGGCATGATTGTCCTGACTGTAATCCTGGAGTGAGGCAATTTCCCCTGAAGCCACCTCGTTTAATGCTAATAGTCCGATGTCCTGAAGCAGAGCCCCAAGAAACATGAGCTCTACATCAGAAAAGGCGAAGTGTGTTCCAATGGCACGAGCTGCGACACTGGCCAGAATGGATCGCCGCCAAAATTTTACATGGTCAATCCCGGATGTTGAGACCTCTTTCATGTCTTTAATTAAACGATAAAAACAAAAAGATAGAGCCAGATTGGCGATCGTTGAAAATCCAAGCAATGTCACGGCCTGTCCGATGCTGGTCACTTTGTGCCGAGACCCGCCGTAATACCCCGAATTCGCCATAAATAAAATTTGAGCCGCCATCCCTGGATCCTGGCTTATGATCGTGGCTAACTCGGAGGCATTGGTTTCCTCATTTTGGCACATCTTAAGAATGGTCGAGGCCAAGGGAGACAGAATAGGCAAGGATTTACAGCTTTTAATTCTGGCAAAAATTGTGGAACGCTCTTCGTCCTGAACCGGATTTAATGGAAGTATGAGCTGCATGTAAGATTCCTACTGAAATGTAAGGTAGGAGGCGATGTTTATCACATCTTCGCCTGCCTCTTTTCAACGTCATTTCCTCTTTCGGTCAAAACACGACCTGGCTTAAGCAGGTTTCTGCGATAGATTCATGGAGAAAAACTGGTTGATGATGTAACCAATGCCTTTTTTGGAGAAATATTTTCTGACCTTACAATTCTGGCCGGTATTCCAATCCTAAACGAAAGGTCAAGGGCGGAGCCGGGAATCCGGCAAATTGTTCATATGAGGAGTTGGTGACATTTTCGAGGGCTGCATAGCAACTCCATTCAGTAAAGGGATGGTAATTGACCGTGATGTCTGCCTTGGCAAATCCTCCTACTCGTGTGGTTTGGGTTGGAACTTGAAAATCAAAACTGGAACTGACCCATGTGACTTGACTTTTGACATTGAGGGTCGAAGATAGCTTCATCGTAACCCCAAGCCATCCGCGCCATTTTGGGCGGTTTCTTAGTTGAGCTCCCGTTTCCGTCACTCGAGTGGTGAGGCGGGTGAGACTAGACTGGAAAGAAACCGCAGGGATTGGCGTGAGGGACAGGGAAATATTCCAACCATGAGTTTTTGCCTCATCAATATTGGCCAGGCGAATAATTCCTTGATTGAGAAGGTCAGGATCGAGGTCAATAAGGTTCCTGAACCGGTTGTGAAAGTATTCTATCGTTGCGGTAAATCTTTCATCGAATGTGTGATAGTCTAGGCCGAGATCCCACCCGACGCTGGTTTCGGGTTGTAAGGAAGGGTTCCCAATTAAGGGGTCTCCTAAACTGGATAAGCTGGGCAATTTAAACCCCCTTCCATAGCCACCACGAATCTGGATTGAGTCCAACAGTTGATATTTTGCTCCAATTCTGGGGCTAATCTCCGGCTGGAACCCTTGTGAAATATCGGCTCGAACACCGGAATTCAGGGTCAGTTTTTGCCACCAGACGGACGTTAGTTCCGCAAAGGCTCCTCCGAGTGTCCGCCGGATGGCAAAGTCATCTGGCTGGTCAGAGGAGCCTCCGAAGGAACTCAGGTCTTGAGTCCCGTTCCGTCTTCCGCGTTCATGAGTCAGCTGTTCACCAAGTGAAAACTTCCATTGGGGGCTGATCGTCCATGTTGTCGTCATGCGTGTTTGAAAACGGGTATAAAGAGTTTCAAAGTCAGCCGGAGGCAGGGCATAGGTGGTTGGAGTCGCAAGAATTCCCGGGTTTGACACGTCTTGAAGTCTTCGGGTCACACTCAGAAATACCTGATGCTGCCAACCCGAAGGAATGTGAAATGAGGCTGACAAACCGGTCAGAAATTCTTGGGTCTTTCGTCGTTCGGTTTCCCGGAGCAAAGCCAGTTTCGGCCCACCACTGCCTTCCGGAAAACTCCGGACCGTTGAATCTGTATATTGCCCGTTTAGTTGAATGTCGAAATTGGGATCTGTCTGAATGGAAAAATTCCATCCAGCCGAGTCCATCAAAAATGAATCTTTCTCGATTTGCTCTCCATTTTGGGTATGGGACAGCGTCAGATTGGCGGACAATGGTCCCAGTGATCCTCCGGTTTGGGCAAGCCCTTTGAGATAATCGTATCGGCCTCCTTCGCCCAGGAGGCGAAAGGAGGGAGCCGTGGTAGCTGATTTGGTAATGAAATTGATTGCGCCCGCCATGGCTTCAGAACCATAAAATGCCGAGAGGGGTCCCCGAACAATTTCTACGCGCTCGATCCGATCAATAGGAATAGTGGAAAGATCAACTGATCCGCCTCGCTGGTTGGTTGAGTCATTCATGGGGACCCCATCCAGCATAATTAAGGTGAAGTTGGGATCGGCACCTCGGAGATACACTGAGCTGGTTCCACTTCTCCCGCTCATCTCATCGGTATGGAGTCCTGGGACTTGCTGGAGGATGGTGGTCACCCGATTGGGCTGAAGGGGGGCAATCTGTTCAGCATTGAGGGTCGTAATGCTTTGAGTTGATTGGTGGGGTTGGGTGGGTTGGGCGGAACCTGTGACAATCATCGTATCAAGAGTCTGAACCGATGATTCCTCGGACTGCACCGGCGCGGGAAGCCATATTCTTATAACGGAAAGACTGACCAGGAGGATTATGCCTGGGAATAGCGGGAATGGGGTCGGCATTATACAATGACATTCCGGTGGGGACGGAGGTTGGCTTGTCGGACTGACACAGCCGTTCTCACCGGATAGGATCTATACGAATTTTCATTGGTTGTCCACTTCTTACAGATGAAAGTTGGTTCATGAAAAAACATGAATTTCGAACAGAGCCAATGACCACGGCTTCCATGCCATCGGGAGTCCTGCATCTGGTTGTCAATGAAGGCGCTGAGCGATTTAGTTACTATGGGATGCGTTCCATTCTGGTGGTATTTATGACGGGGATGTTGCTGAATACACAGGGAAGCTTGGATCCCATGGGCGAGGCAGAAGCGAAAAGTTATTTCCATCTGTTTGCCTCGGGAGTGTACTTTTTCCCTTTTTTGGGGGCCTTCTTGGCCGATGCCTTTTGGGGAAAATATAAAACCATCATTCTCCTTTCTCTGGTGTATTGTGGCGGCCATGTCGTTTTGGCTTTAGATCACACCCGGTTCGGCCTGCTTGTTGGATTGACTTTAATCGCGATCGGCTCCGGGGGAATTAAACCCTGTGTCTCAGCTAATTTAGGGGACCAGTTTGGTTTGGCCAATGGACATCTTTTAACCAAGGCCTTTGCCTGGTTTTACTTTGCCATTAACGTGGGGGCATTTGGGTCTGTGATGCTCACCCCTTGGCTATTGAAGCATTTTGGTCCTGGCCTGGCATTTGGGGTGCCTGGCATTTTGATGTTTGTGGCGACCATCATTTTTTGGTCCGGCCGGAACCACTATGCGCATATTCCTCCCGACCGCTCAGGTGTACTTCAAGCGCTTTCTCATCCACAGACATGGCGAGCGATTGGGAAGTTGGCGGGTATTTATGTGTTTGTCGCATTTTTTTGGTCCCTCTATGACCAAACCTCCTCAGCGTGGGTTCTTCAAGCTCAACATATGGATCGGGTCTGGATGGGTGTTGAATGGCTGCCTTCGCAAATTCAAGCAGTGAATCCGGTCTTGATCATGCTGTTTATTCCTTTGTTTACCTATGTGGTCTATCCGGTTTTGAATAGAATGGTTCGACTCACATCATTGCGAAAAATGGCTATGGGATTTTTTTTGGCGGTTGGGGCGTTTCTGATTTCAGCCTATATTGAGCAACAAATTGAGTCGGGGATGGAACCGGCGATTGCCTGGCAGTTATTGGCCTTCGTGGTGATTACGGCGGCGGAGGTCATGGTGTCAATTACCTGTCTCGAATTTTCCTATACACAGGCTCCACTCAAACTCAAATCGCTCCTGATGGGTTTATTTTTGCTTTCCGTGTCTTTGGGGAACGGATTTACCGCTTTTGTAAATTATTGGATTCAGAATTCAGATGGGACTGTTGCGTTGATCGGCCCGGACTACTATTGGTTTTTTGCAGGCATCATGTTTCTTGTTGCCTGTCTATTTCTTCTGGTGATGAAAGGTTACGAGGAAAAAGCGTACTTGCAGGGAACAGGACCGGGATGATCTGAGCAGAGCATCAAGGGCCTGGATCTATGCACATCCGGACAATCGCATTATTCCTTTGTTCCCTTTGTTTGAAATGAATATTCTCTCCTTTTCTGTAAACCAGAAGTGGACAAAGAATCCTTATGATGTTCTGATTTTTGTTCAAGCCTGGATGAGGAGGAGTAGGAAATCGAATAAAAACGATAGTAGTATAGGAGGTAGGGAAAGCGGGGCGGGACGGAGGTATTAAAGTATCAGAGCATTTTTTCTTTTTGACTGAGATACAGAATTTGGTTTACCCGAAAGGCCTGGTTGTAGTGGCCGGATTGAATATACTGAGAATGAAAACATCGTCCATCAAACATCATCAATCTGTTTGGACGCATCTCGATAAGTTTCAGTAATTCCCAATATTCATTTCCATTGTTGATATACCTATTGTCTCGACAAGCGAAGAGTGGATTGAAAATCATGCTATTTTGGAAGTTTTCATATCCTTCCGGGCTGGTGAAAAATTCGTCGCTGAGTTCCAGTTGGTTCGCAAGTTGTCGGATTGTCCCGTCGGGTATGGGTGGTACGCGTTCGAGTCCTGTCGGTCGGTGGCGATATAAGCCGGTTCCACCCGTGCATGAATCTGCAGGATTCAAATAGACCATGGCAGTGATATCCTGATCGATGTGAGGTTGCCTTTGCCCAACGTTTAGCGCGTAGTTGTCAGTTTTGATACCTTGAAAGACGACTGGTTGGGGAGAAAAAAATGTGAAGAGAGGGCATCCCCAAAGTGTGCTGAGAGATTCCACAAGTTCCCGGTGCTCATAATTGAGGCGGGCTCGGACTCCCGGAAAATTTCCCACGATTTCGAAGCGGTCGGTATAGGGGAGGCTTAACGCGACTTTCAGAATTTCATCAGGGTATTGATAGAAATTATCTACAATCACGACCTGATGGTGGCCTATTCCAACGCGCTGAATTGATACCGTTTGGTGGGGGTTGAGGGCGAGAAGATCCGAGCGAATGTGATTGGACATGGAGTCCCTATTGGTATTCGGCTAGGATAACGTTGAAAAACGGGCCTATAGTGAACCTTGTTTCAGGAGGAGTCAAGGGCTTTTGATGAAATTTTCCTGGAGAGAGGAACGATTACCATACGAGGTTAGCAACGCCTTGAAAGGAGTCCTGAGGCATGGGAGCTTTATTTGGAAAAGTATGAAAGCAGATGTAAATGATCTTTCCTTGGTCATTTTCAGACCGAGTCCATGACTCCTCATTGACCCATAGCATTATGAGATCGGTTGAAGTCATGGATGCCATGAAGAGTGCTCTTGGAATGTGATGAATTGAATTACACACGGTTAAGCCTAGAAGGTAGGCTGGAAAGGACAGCAGTGAGGAGGCTGTCATCCAGGAATTAGTTCAGTATTGTTGGGGGGCACTGTATGGGGGGCATACCCGGTAAAGGACAAGTGTAGTCCCCGCCTTACGATCGCTTTTCTTAATGGTGCCTTGCTCGCTCCACTCTATAACCCGAATTTAGTATGGGGTAAATTAAGTCATGGGGTCGGCTTGGCCGAGCTGGAAGTGGTCGGCGTGATGCCTCAATTATGAGGCTAAGATCATAACCATGTTGGCGATGGTAATACGGGTTAACTTGGCTCGGGCATGCTCCTTTGGATATATCCCAAAGGAGTGGACACTTTTTCAGATAAAAGGAAACCGAAATTCATGAGTTAGCATTACGTGACATTCTGGTAAAAACGCAATGCTTTCAATTGGGAAATTCACTAATTTTTTGTATCAGGAAGTCCTGACTGGAGGTGAGGTAATACTTTTTTAACCGATTGTTGTTGCCACCTGGATTATGGAGAGCCAATTATCGCCTTGAAATCATTTATTGTTTGGTCCTTGTCATAATTGAGAGGAGAGGTAAACCGAAAAGAAACACATGATTGCCTCCATTCGAGGTCTGCGAAGAATTATCACAATGTTTGATAATTTATTGTTAGTGATCGCGAAGGAAACTCAACTATTAATAGGAATTTTCAGAAAGTGTGTCAAGAAACAATGGGGCATAGATCCGACCCTCGACAGTTAAAGTTCCCCGCTCTCGAAATCCATGGTAGGTAAGGGTGATTTCGGTCTCTGGTCCGCGCCAGGTGTACTGTTGGTTTAACCCTCGGATCGTGGATCCATACGGGTCGTTTGTTTTTCCAAACTCATTTCTCAGGTACTGGAGGATGGCTTTGTGGATAGCTTCCCCCTGGTAATGAAAGAGGGCCCGTGCATACTTTCCATCTAAGGTATAAAGTTTGACGGATTCCAACTCAGTAGATCCAAGCAGGGGAGCCCCGCGTTTAATCGTATAGATACGCAATGAATCTATGGAATCGATTTCTTTCAGGTCTGTGCGATCTTGGAGAGAATGGCCCCAGAGGCTGCCGAAGAATCCTTTGGGATCATTTTCTATTGGTGTTGCGCTTAAGACGGGAGTCCACGGGAAAAGGCAGACGCAAATGATGAAAAGGAATTTAAGCCTGCTTGTTCTATAAGGGCGGACAAATGTTTGGAGTCTCATGGTTAAGCCAGACGCTACCACGCGTAGGGGATGAAGACAATGGAAAAAAGAATATCTTCCTTTTTATTGATAGGCAGATAACAAACGCAATGTTAGTTGAGGGCACAAAGTGAGAAAAGAAAGAGAGGCGTTAGAATGCATGAAAGGCAGGTTGGAGTTCAGGGAGGTGAATCGTTGGATTGGAGGAGAACTGTCCGTTCAAGATGCCATCCTTTCCAGATTCTCCCGCGTTTAACATGATCCACTTGTCAGGGTTATGCATGATGGCTTGGACCAATTGAGTATGGAGTGCGTGTCCGGCGCATTTTGCGAAGAAATGACCAATAACGGGGATTCCTAATAATGATAAATCGCCAATAAGATCGAGCACTTTATGTCGAACACATTCGTCCGAGAACCGTAAGGTATCATCATTGACCAATCCCGTTTCACCAAAGACGACCGTATTGTGTAGTGAACCACCGAGCCCCAATCCTCGCGACCATAAAAACTCCACCTCTTTTCGAAAAGCGAATGTACGGGCTCCGGCAATATTTTTCCCATAATCCTGTGGTGTGCAAAAATGGTGATATTCTTGTTGTTGTATGAGGGGATGAGGAAAATCAATGAAATACGTTATTTGTGGGAGGGACGAGGGAAGAACACTGATTGAACGGTGCCCATCTTCCACGGTAATTGGTTGAATAATTTTAAGGTATTTGCGGGGTTCTTCCTGGGTGAGAACCCCGCTTTGGTAAACCATATCGACGAATGGAGTGGCACTGCCATCTGCTGCAGGGATTTCACTGCCAAGCAATTCCACGTAGGCATTATCGATTTCCAGGCCAGCTAGTGCACTTAACACATGTTCAACCGTCTGTATGTCAAAATCACCCACCTGAAGTGTGGTGCAATGATCGGTTTGTCCTAAAAAGGCGATGCTGGCTGGGCATGACTGGATTTGATCAGCTACATGCTTCACAAAGACCACCCCGGTGTTAACCGGAGCTGGATGAATGGCAATTGAGGCAGGGTTACCAGAATGGAGACCAATGCCAGATAAGAATGATGATGTTTCGAGTGTTTGTTGATGACGCATAAGTTCCTGGGAATCTTTAGTATTTAATTATGCAAAATTTGTACTACGCGATGATTTAGAGAAGGGCGGTGTTTGTAGTAAAAATTAGGCCTTTCTGTTTTTGAGTGTTGCAGAAACCAAACAAATGTATACTTTTTTCACTAATTGATTACTAAGGATTGGTCAGTGGGGAAGGATTGGCTGCGGTGGTGGATGATTTACTGGATTAGAAGTGGATTCTTGCGAGTTTGTCAAAAAATTTTGAAGGAAGCGACGCGATTCAGGTGCATCAACTAAAGTCGTACAATGAGTATGAGCTAATTGTTGAATGATTCCTCGATGCTTTTTATGTAAGCCAGAGGCTAAGAAAATTTCCTGAAAGACAGTCCATTTTTTTGACCCATCCTGTAATAGTCCCCGGGAAAATTCTTCAGGTCTTGTTCTGAGCGTATTGGAAAAATGTTGAAGCGCTTTTTCAATACTATGGTATGGCGGGGCCAGATTCAGATAGGTGTAGAATTCTTCAAGATGGCCTCTGAATTCTTGTCGAAGTCTGAAAATAGGGTCTGATGGCAACAAGTGCGATGGTCTTTATTCATGAATGAAACAAGCACCGAATAGCCCTATGTTAAGGCGGTAATTGGCTGATTGACAAGTCCTTGCTCAGAAAAGGCAAATCCACCTAAAAGAAATGGTTGAATGCAAAAGGTGATGAGGGAATGCACGCAGCAATTTTCTACTTAATGGAATATAGCATATCCTTCATAGCAGGCTCCTTTAATTTTTGAAGGGCTTTGGCTTCAATTTGGCGGACACGTTCCCGGGTAACCGACATACTTTGCCCGACTTCTTCAAGTGTCCAGGGTTCGTCTTGGCCAATGCCAAAACGCAGGCGGATCACCATTTGTTCCCTTGGAGTCAGCGAATCCAAAATCCGTTCGACTTGTTGGTTCGTCTCCTGGCGTGAGACAGGTCCATCGGGCGTCAAAGTTCCCATATCGGGAATGAAGTCTGTGAGAAAGGTTTCTCCATCCCCAACCGGAGTTTCTAACGATATAGGATCCTGAAAGGCTTGAATGGTGTCATGAACTTTTTCCACACTCAATTTGAGCGCCTCTCCAATGTCATCCAACTGAACTGGGCGGGCATACTGTTGTGTCAACCGTTTGGAGGTACGAGCAATCTTATTAGAGATTTCATTTAAATGGACGGGGACACGAATGGTTCTAGATTGGTCGGCGAGTGATCGCGTAATCCCTTGTCGAATCCACCATGTGGCATAGGTGCTGAACTTAAACCCTTTGCGATATTGAAATCGTTCTGCCGCCTTCATAAGCCCGATATTCCCCTCTTGGACTAAGTCCAAAAAGGCCAATCCATGACCCGTATATCGTTTCGCAATGTCTACAACCAGGCGAAGATTTCGCTGAACAAGTTCGGATTTCGCTTTTTCTAGTTGAAATTTCGATTTTTGAAGTTGTTGGCAGAGCTCTTGAATAGATGAGGACACGGAGGGATACATTTGGCCTAAGGCCAACAGAACAGATTTCAATTTTTCAATGGCGGGAGCCGAAAAACCACTTAAGGCAAATGTTTCCTTGAGTAAAGCAATCGTTTCTTCTCTCTCTGGTCCTTTTTTTAATGGCTGTGTGAGGTGAAGGCTTTGTTTGATAATGACCCTGATTGTTCTGGACGCTTGGTCAATCTCCTTCGCCAATTCGATCTCGGAGTCTTTATTGAGAAGGGGGCGGCTGCCAAATGATCGGAAATATAATGATTCGAGAGCTGGCCCGAATCCTCTGATTGAAGGTTTGACTCCCTCAGTCTTTATGGTAGCGAGTTCGGTTTCTGTGGGCTCATCCAAAACAGTTTGGTATTCCATGATAGTTTCCCCTGTGGGTTCAGGTTTCCGATAGCCGATAGTTCAACATCCATGTGAATCTTAAATAATGCTACAAAAGCAAAAACCAAGCCAATGACATGTTTCAGCCCTTATCCACAATGGGAAGGAACTTAATACCATTTTTTGAAAGGCTGAATTTCCTCTATTACGATGGTATAAAGTGAAGCTCTCATTTCATCAAATGAATAACAGTATGAAAACTAACGATAAAACTGCTCTCTGTGTAATTTCTCCTATCTTTTGGAATGATAGGATAGCTATTGAAGAAATCGGTAGCCCGTCGCATTCCCTGGATAGTGCGAAAGGGGAAAAAACGCACAATTTATAGGAGAGAGGTGGTGAGGAACAGAAAAGTGCAGAGGTAATTGACGGAACTGTTATATTTCTTACACGTTATTGCAAAAACGGTCCAAATCTTCCTCTCGGCCAATCATGACCAAGACATCTCCTTTTTCAATGACGTCATCGGGTTTTGGTGTGAAATTAAATATTTCTTCTTTCATCATACGCCCCTTGACCATTCTGGTAACTTGTTTTTTTATCCCAATCACATTCAAGTTATGCTTTCCGCGTAACTTAACGTCCTCAAGACTTAATCCGGACAAACTCTCTGAGACGGACACTTCTTCCACACTAAAGCCTGGGGCCAATTCTAAGTATTCAAGTACGCTCGGTGAGACCAGCCTGTGGGCGAGACGGATAGCCGCATCTCGTTCAGGGTAGATGACCTCATCGACCCCTAAGTTCATTAATATTTTCCCCTGGATTGGGGCCACGGCTTTCGCCACAATGGATTTTACTCCCATTTCCTTGAGTGTTTGAACAATAAGAATACTGGCTTCAATGTTTTCACCGATACTGACGACTGCGACATCGACGTTTTGAGCACTGACTGCTTTTAACGCGCGTTCATCAGTCGCATCGCATTGGACGGCAAATGTCGCAATGTCACTAATCGCCTGGATTTTTTCCTCATCCTTATCGATGGCAAGTACTTCGCATCCTTTCGTGACCAATCCTTGCGCCACGCTATAGCCGAAGCGCCCAAGCCCAATAACTGTAAAAAGGCGTTTCATGGTAGATTGGCAACGACCATTGTTTTCATCATGCGACTATTTTTGCATCAAGAGTAGCCGAGAGTCCTGTGGTTAAGGAAAATCTTCTGATCGGTTCCAGAGCCGGTGTTTGGTTTTTTGTATATTGAGAACATTCGCACAAGTGCCACTTGGAAAATTAAAGGATCTAAAAAAAATTGGAGAATTTGGTGGCGATAGGTATGTAGATACTGGAGTTACTTAATCATACGTCTGAATAGAGAGGGTGTCAAGAATGATCCCATTGAAATGTCGTTTGGTTGCCGAGTTGGTTCACTTAAGAAGGCTCCACCATTATGGTGGGTATCAAAGCGGAGAAACGCCTTGCTAGAATGCTTGCCTTATGAAAACATTTCAATCGGGAGAACGAGTTCATTTAATCGACAGGAAAGAACGGCCGTATGCGGTCACACTTAAAGCAGGAGAAATCTTTCAGCATAGTGGAGATCGGATTAGTCATGATGACATTATTGGAAAACCGGATGGGACAGTGGTCCAGTTTTCCAATGGAAAGTTAATGGTAGCCGTTCATCCTACGTTAGCTGAGTATACCTTGAAAATGCCTCGAGGAGCTCAGGTGATTTATCCTAAGGATTTAGCCGTTATTCCAATGTGGGCGGATATTTATCCAGGAGCCAGAGTCTTTGAGGCTGGGGTGGGCTCTGGCGCATTAACGATGGCTCTTTTGCGTGCGGTGGGGGATCGTGGGTGTGTGGTGAGCTATGAAATGCGAGAGGATTTTGCGGCCACGGCCACGAAAAACATTGAACGGTTCATGGGAAAAGTACCTAACCATTTCCTTCAGATTCGTAATGCATACGAAGGTATCGAGATTGGGGAAGGGGCGTCTTCCTGGATGTTTGATCGAGTGGTGTTGGATCTTCCAGAGCCATGGCGAGTGGTTCCGCATGCGGCAAGGGCATTACGGTCCGGGGGTCTGTATTTGAGTTATGTCCCGACGGTGCCGCAGGTGATGCAAACGGTACAGGCTTTGGAACAAAGCCGAGTATTTACCATGGTTCAAAATTTCGAAACGTTGTTGCGGACGTGGAATATTAAAGGCCGGAGTGTTCGACCCGATCACCGAATGGTTGCCCATTCCGGTTTTATTACCGTGGCCAGAAAAGTCGAAAATAATATTTGGAATTCTGAGCAATACAACGCTATTGAACCTGCGTCTCAACAAGACGATGATGTCATCAAGGAGGATGAATATGTCGGTGATGGATTAGATATTCCCTGAGCCCTTTCGGGCCAACCAGCAGGAAATGTTCACCATGGTGGGTCCCGTGAAAACGATCCTCATTGCCGATGATGAGGAAGATCTTAGGCTCCTGGTCCAGGTTACTCTTGAAGACCCCTCGTATCGGATTCTCACTGCTAGAGATGGTTGTGCGGCGGTGGATGCCGTTTGCACCCACATTCCCGACCTATTGATTCTTGATTGGATGATGCCGGGTCTAAATGGGTGTGAGGTGGTACGAAAGCTTCGCCTACACTCCGACACGGCTAGAATTCCAATTGTCATGTTAACGGCGAAAGACGGGCTTGATGCACGTAAGCAGATAGCTTCTCTTGATCTTGCGGGGTATTTGGTCAAACCATTTAGCCCATTAGAATTGATTCAAAAGGTTCGGGAAGTACTTGCCTGATGAATGAGGATAAACCCAAGGAGGAAGATGGGGTTTCTCCTTCATCATTTATGCCGTATACAAAGAACGAAGCTTCCCAAGTATCTGCCACAGGGGAACTCCAGGCGGCCCGCTCGCAACTCATGGCCTATGCCAAAGATCTCAAGCAGATGTTGGAGCAGGAAGGTCAGAAAACTCACCTGCTTAAAAAAGCTCATGCCCAAATGCTTGCTTACGCCCGAGACCTCAAGCTCTCCTTGGAGGCAGAGCAACGGAAAAATTGTGAATTGGAACAGGCTTATGCCGACACTATTCTTCGCTTAGCCCGTGCGTCACGCTATAAAGACGAGGAAACAGGGGCACATATTGAACGGTTGAGCCATTACTCGCAAGCGCTTGCTTTGGCTATTGGCTGGGATCAGCCACGCGCTCGTTGTTTATTTGCCGTTGCGCCCATGCATGATGTGGGGAAAATAGGGGTTCCAGATGCCGTTCTTGGAAAGCATGGCCCGTTGACGGAAGAAGAATGGCAATCAATTAAGCAGCATCCTCTTTTGGGAGCGAGTTTATTGGATGGCTCGGCGTCTCCCTTGCTAGAGATGGCCAAGGAAGTCGCGCTGACTCACCATGAACGTTGGGACGGAAGTGGATATCCTCGAGGGCTGAAGGGAACACAGATTCCCATCACAGGCCGAATTGTGATGCTGTGCGATCTTTACGATGCCCTACGAAGCCAAAGGCCATACAAACCAGCGTTTACCCATGAGAAGACATGCGACATCATTTTAAACGGGAACGACAGAACAAAGCCGACACATTTTGATCCACACCTTTTGGAGGCTTTCCGGGAGATGCATCAGGACTTTAACGGCATCTATTCTACCGTAGCCGAAATCTAACATTCTTTTCCGCAGGCTGTTCTCGATTACTTGGGGTGTTCGATAGGATACCCCGCTTCGGTCCAGGCATTCATACTTCCTTTCACATTATAAACATGCTGATACCCTAATCCCATTAAGGTTTCAGCAGCAATATTGCTGCGGTGTCCAGATTGGCAGTACACCACGATGTGCTGATCCAGTTGCGCATTGAGCTCTTGGTGGCGTCCTTCCATTTCACGAAAATCAATATTGAAATCCGTTCCGGGAATGAAGCCACCCATATGCTCGTCTGGACTCCGAACGTCGACGAGCACAAACCCTTTTTGTTTGGGTTGGGATGCCTTTTCAAGTCCGGCTTTGAGTTGCTGAACCGTTAAAAGGTAGGGCTCAGCAATCACCATAGTGGGATTCCACCATCCAAGAAAAAGAAGAGCGATTGTCAATGAAAAAGAAATGCGTTTCATGGTTGTCCTCCGTAGTATTGGGAATGACTTTCTTGCTTGAGGAAGTTAAGGCAGATGGCATTGTCCTCTCTGAATAGGAATTGCCAGACAATCGTTGAGTAATTGTTTTAAAATTGTATGGTTGGTCAGAAGGGACGGTCAAGTGAGTCATCCGAAATAGGGGAAGTGCCGACGAGGTTGTGAAGTGGAACTGGTCATTATTGATCAATTTGGACTGGAGAATTTTTGAAAAATAGGTTGCCCATTTTTTGAGGCCGGAAGAACCGATTAAGGTTTTGACCCGTGGTGGGAAATATTCCGAGGATTTACCGGACGGAGGGAGGCGTTTGTTTTAAATCTTCCAGGGTGAGAAGAGGGAGCAGCTGAATGCCCATGTGAGCCAGATTGCTTTTTCCTTCATCTTCAGATCGATCCACCACCACTAACCCATGCGTCACAATTAAGCCCTGGGCGCGGGCTGCCTCGGCGGCCTTTATCAGGGATCCGCCTGTTGTTAAAACATCGTCAACCACTAAAGCTGTTTCCCCGGAATGAATAGTGCCTTCAATTAATTTGCCTAATCCATGATCCTTAGGTTGTTTGCGCACGACAAACGTTCGCCATTCCCGCTGTGGATCGGCCCTATAACCATAATCAGAAATGCCGGTGGCGAGGGGAATCGCTCCGATTTCCAGTCCGCCAATGAGTGTAAAATCTAAGGATTTAAGCAGGTGATAGGATAATTGAGCCACAAGGTGACGTGAGTGCGGATGTGCCAATACAATACGACAGTCAACATAATAGGGGCTGTTTTTTCCTGAGGCGAGCCGGAAGCCCTCTTGTTGGTTCCATTTAAAGGCTTCCAGCTGATGGAAAGCCTGAATGAGGGCATTTTTGGGCATAGGAAGTTTAGAAGAGCGTTACGGTTGAGACATAAGCGATTTCCTTCTACCATTACGCTTCGAGATCTGCAACAAGGCGCGGAAAAAAATAAGGTGTTAAAAAGCAGAAAGTTTGTGTGGAGTGGGAATGCACCGGTGTGGTGGAAATCTTGTCTTTCCTTTGAGCGTGGGGAAGTCCAAGGCCAAAAGGAAACTCAGCGTGAAGGAGCGTATTGAATGTTTAAAGTGAAAAAACGTCCATTGAAAAAAGAGAAACCCCCGGTTCTCTATAATATTCTAGAAAACTATACGGATTATGATCCCCCTGGAAATGTAATGGTGTGCGGAATGACGGAACCGGAAAATTTGGAGATGCATGCACGAGTCCTGTCGGAAAGTTATGATATTCCTCTTGAAGCTATAACAGGCGTGCTTCAAGACGGGGGGATCTATCTCTATCCGCATGAAGGTACGCTTGTCACCAAAGGCGCATTCGTCTGTCGCGTTGATCCTCTTGGTAAAAATCCGAAACACACGTGGGTCATGGATCTTGAGCAATATGCGGCAGCCGAGCGCATGCGTCAAAGTTATGGTGTAACGTTGGAAGAAGGCATGGAGCGGGTTTTTTATCGAGGCCTTCCTCAGGAATTACAGGATCGGTTGCGGCAAAAAAACTTAGGGATCGATTTGACAAAAGGTGACTCAGGGAACGCGTGTAGTGGAGACATTCAATATATTGATTTCCGAAAAGATTGGTCTCCCCATTTTAAGCGAAAATGTGTCATGCCAGATGGACGATTGATCGAGACCAGCGGGCTCCATGATTTTGCGGAACTGCATGGGATCAGCTTAGAGGAGACCCGTGCGTTGTTTGATCACGGGGGGACTCTTGCGCTGAAAGATGGTGGAGGCCTTGCGTGTCAGATCATCAATGGCCAGCCATCCGTGGCCCGCTTTAACTCACGGCAATTCAGTAAAGCTAAAGCTCTCGCCAAGGAAAAAGATCTTCATATGTTGGACGCCTTAAGTGAAGTGGCTTATCAAGATCCCGTGTTGATGCGAGCGCTTCGACGTGCAGAAAGCCCTTCATCCTAATGTTCCTTGATGTTCCTGTGGTGCACGTTCCGATACTGGATTTGCTCAAGGTGATAACCACCAGGGATAGTGTCTCGAGGTGTCCTCCCGCCATTTCCTTCATGTTCCTTCCCTGATCTATTCCCAACCAATCGAATCGTACCCTCGTTCCGAAAGACATCGGTTGACGAACGCCTGGTGGGCGGGGGTGGGTTGCGAAGCCTGAAATAAGCCACGGATAAAGCCCACGGTCGCACCTGTCGCGGCACCTATGGCTGCTCCGATACCCGCTCCTCCTCGAAGGGCGCCACTGACTGCCCCGACCGCACCGCCTGCTCCCGCCCCAACGGCAGTATTCCCGGCCACCGTCGAGGCCTCGTGTTCTGGGACATAATCTTCTGCAAGCTGTTGGCATTCCTCAATGTCCTGTTCAGCTCGATCGGGGCCAACTTGATGAAGATGGTCGTTGGGATAAAGGATTGGGCGAGGGCCGGAGCACCCAAAGGCCAGGATACAGACACTACAGATGCTAAGAGAGACAATAAAGGACTGAAAATGGGAATGGGGCATGCTGCGCTCCTTTAATATGGGAAATCGTGTGTTTAATGAGAGAGGGTGTTTGGTGGTCGAACAAATCTGGCGCTTAAACGCCCGAACCACTTTTTAGGAAGGAATCGAGTTATCCAGTGAGTTGCGAATCCTTGCCACCCAATAGTTACGAGGGTCTGTCGGGACCTTAGGGCGTTTAACGATTTTTGGACGACATCGTGGGGAGTGTGAGGGGAAGAAATATGACGGGGAGAATGCCCCGCTGTCCGGTGAAAATCGGTTTCGGTATAGCCGGGACAACACACCTGGACGGTCACTCCACTTTCCCTGGTCTCCAGCGCCACGGCTTCAGAGAAAGATATGATAAAGGCTTTGGTGGCCGCGTATTCTGCCATATAGGGAATTGGGAAAAATCCTGCCACGGAAGCTACATTGATAATTGCACCCTGCCGTCTATTCATCATATCTGGAAGAAAAAGTCTGGTGCTTTCTGTGGTTACATGAACATGAACTTGTAACATGTCTTGGATGGTTGGGAGAGGCATGTTTGCAAACAAGCCGTACAGGCCAAAGCCTGCATTGTTGACGAGCAACGACACATGAAGCCGATATGATTGAGCCAAACTGTAAAGGGTTTCAGCCGCATGAGGACTGGCCAAATCCAGGGTTTCCGTCCAGACTTGGACAGAAAAGGCCTCTTGAATTTCTTTAGACAATTGATTTAGACGGGTTTGATCGCGGGCAACCAAAAGGAGGTCATAGCCTTGACCTGCTAGGGCTTTTGCATATTCCGCTCCAATCCCCCGTGAGGCTCCTGTGATGATAGCAAATGGTGAGGTGTTTTCCATAAGTCCGGTTTGAAGAATGATTTAACCATAGAAGGCTCTCTTCTGGCGGGTCAACTATAGGGAAAACAAGGAACGCTTACCATTACAAAAAACCGTGTGTGTTTAATGAGCCACCCTCCTAAAAAATGCCAGAAATTATTAAGAATTTTCCGGTATGTGCCGAATGAAACAGGTATGCGCCGATCAATCGGTTCTTGAAAGCCGATTGCCTGAATTCACCACAAACCAGAGGACTCGATAACCGACATGAGTGCCGAAGGAATTGATAATACGTTAAAAGCCTGTGGGTCGAGTTCGGCAACTGGTGTGCTTGAGTTGCCGGATGCCTCTCCACCTTCAATGGCTGCAACGAAAAACGTTAATTTGGAGCAGGCCTTGGCTGATATTGAAGAGCAAGCCGGGGGATTAGTAAAAACCACGAAGCAGGTGATGGCGTCATTTAAAAAAATTAAAGATGCAGCGAAAGTGGGTGATTTGGTCAATCTGCGAAAATTACTGGAGGAAGGCAAGGCGGTGACGCTGAGCCTGGGGTGTGACTTTGTGAAAACCCAGGAACGCCTGAATTTTGATGAAGCTGGATATTTGGAGGGCAAAGCGTTTCGCCAGGAACTTCTTACCACTGCCCAGCAGATGGGTGTCAATCTCTATGAGCACGATGGCTATTTGTTTTCCTATCCAGTCTTATTACGGATTCTTCATAAAGAACGTGCGGTCGCCATTGATCGAATGCGGGAAAACCGGCTTCGTCCTTCGGTCTTGGTCAAACGATTAAAGGAAGTTCAGAATAAGCCCCTTCGATTTAAGCCGCAAACGTTTTTAGAGATGGTCTTTACGGCCTATTCCATTGTGGTGGCGGGTCGAGGGAAGCACCTCATTGGCAAAGGAACGGTGATTCCACTGTTGGAATTGTATCAACTATTGACGCTCCTTCCGTGGCAGGCCAATGAATATACCAGACAGGAATTTGGCCGGGATGTTTATTTATTGGATAAAAGTGGAACCATTTCCACCAAAAACAATCATCGGGCAAACTTTCATGCCAGTACCGGCGTGCGGGATGCCAACAAAACGTTAACCGTGATTGCGCAAGGGGGACGGGAGAAAACCTATTATGGAATCTCCTTTGTCCAGTCGGGATAAACCGGTCAGCACCGTATTTAAGTTTCCCTAGGGTGAACCGAGAAGACGAATGAGATTAACAGGATATTGAGGGAAAATTTATGTCTCCACAGGAATGGTTAAACGTTCTCAAATCTGCCTATCTTCAGGGGTTTATTCGTCGTGGAGGATCGGCCGTCAAATTTGCGGTCGTGGAGGAGGCTCAGAACGCGAAAGCTGTGAGCGTGGGGGTGGGGGCGCTATCACGGGAGGAAGGCTTTGTCACGATTCACGCGGATTCTCATTGTACAAAGGTTCAACTGATTGATCTCTTGTTTAAGGAAATGGCCAGACAAGTTGATTGGGATGCCTTGGCGTTCGAGTTTGTCAAAAAACTCTTTCGGGAGCATCAATGGAAGATCCCTGAAAGGCGGGAGGAATGTTGCTGGTCTTCTCTGGCCTCTCTCAATAGTTGCGATGAAGCCACGATGCACCGAGAAGTGAACGCATGGTTGGAAGGGAGCTTGTTTCAGGATTTTCACATGAGTCGGGAATTTCGACTGGCCATGATCCAGTTGTGTTTGGCTCAGTTGGAATTGCCGGATAGTCCCGCTAAAGAGTCGGAAGCAATTAAGGCCTGGCTTCGGGGTGAGCTGAAACACATGGCTACCCTCAAAAAAATATTGATTTTTGAAAAGGTCACCCGCAGTAATGCGCGTGACCTCATAGTCTCCTTAGCCCATTGGACCCGCCTGTTGGGGAAACCCGGTATGGTCTTGACCATCGATATTTCTGCCTTTACAGGCCGCAAAGAAGCCGGTGCGACCTCCCTTAATTATTCGCCCTCTGCGGTTATGGATGCCTATGAGATGCTGAGACAATTCATTGATGGCAGCGATGAAATCGAAGGGTTATTAGTTGTGGTCGTTACCTCGCAAGCGTTTCTCTCGGATCAACGGTTGGGTCTGAATCGGTATGAAGCCCTAAAGCTTCGAATTTGGGATGATGTCCGGGATAAAACGCGTCAAAATCCATTTGCACCGATGGTCAGACTGACCGACCACACCGCAGTCTTTCCCGGGAGTAGTCTCCTGGCCAGAGTGGGTAACCGAAAAGAAGATGTGCAGCATCAACGGGTGATTGAATCCTTGAGGGCAGGTGTCCCAAGCCCGGGAGTGGTCCAAGCGCTGGGATGTCCACAGCCGATGGTCAAGTCCAAATTTCAACAGATGTTGCAGGACGCTCAGGCCAGCATTCATAAGGGTTGGACCACAAAAGGGATGTTGATTGAAGGAGGATTTGGTACGGGAAAATCACATTTGCTGGAATCCTTGAGACGTATGGCATTGGAATCCAGATTTGTATGTAGCAAGGTGGTAATCAGTAAGGAAACGCCTCTGTATAGTCCCGCATTGATGTTTCGATCTGCCATTGAGTCTGCTGATATTCCCGAAAAACGAGGAGATGCCTTGGCCGAGGTGGCAGCGGGTTTAAATTTCAAGAGTCCTCAATACGCAAATTTTTATGAATGGGTGCATCGTCAGGGTGGAGAAATTGATGGACGTTTTGCGGCCTCGGTGTTTCTGTACGAACGCATGGTGAATGACCCGGAGTTACGTCACCGGATCATTCGATTTTGGGCCGGGGATCCGTTGACCGATGCTGAAATCAAGCGATTACTCAAATCCTGTGATGCGAGTGTTTCCTATCGATTTGAACGAGTCTCCCCCATGGAGATGGCGTTGCAACGATTTAAATTTGTTTCACGGCTTATGATTGCGGCGGGATATTCTGGCTGGATTTTACTGATCGACGAGGCAGAAATTATTGGCCGGTATTCCTTTAAGCAACGAGCCCAGTCCTATGCGGAATTAGCCAGATGGCTTGGTCGACTGGAAGCCTCCAGCTTTGCCGATCTCGGCTATAAATCCGGATTGGCGGCGGTGATGGCGCTCACGGATGATTTTCAAAGTGCGATTCTTGATGAAAAGGGTGATCGGGAAAAAGTGCCAGAAAAACTGCGAGAATCAGGATCGGAAACCGATTTGGTGCTGTCCCGCCAAGCAGAACAGGGCATGCGGCTCATTGAATGCGAACGCATACCCTTGGTCGGTCCCTATGACCAGCTTGTAGAAGAAATCTATCATAAAATTCGTTCCATTCATGGTGCCGCGTATGGGTGGGAACCACCTCAGGTCCCAACGATTGAGCGATTATCCAGCACCCGGATGCGTGAATATGTCAAAGGCTGGATTACCGAATGGGATTTGACGCGTCTTGATCCAACACAAAAAATTGACATTGAATTAACGGAAATTCGACAAGATTACTCGGAAGATTCTGAATTAGAAGGGGATGAGGAATGCCGGCTTCACCCGGCACTCTCCGAGTCGAACTAGTTTGGGTCTTGACCACGATGTCTGTCATCAGAAAATTCGCACAAAAGAATCACCAGATTCAAATCAATTTTTCAAAGACGGGGCAACACGTTTATCAGCATAGGTCTCTGCCTTTTCGTCAGCTTGTAAGACCTATCTGTGTATGCATGTGACTTTCTAACCTGTGAAGGATACGAGCAATGGAGTTACGACCTCAAGAATGGTTTCAGACGCTTCGCCAAGAATACCTTCAACGATTTATTGGGCAAGGAGGTTCATCGGTCAAGTTCGTGGTGACAGATTCTGACCCGGATCGAGTCGACATCCAAAACCAATTGGCTACCTTGGCTCAGCAGGAGGGGTATGCGTGCATCTCAGTTGATGCCAAAGACACCAAAATTCATATGATGGATAAGTTTTTCCATCAGATTGCTCGCCGCATTCCATGGGATGATCTGGCCTCACAATTTGTTCGTCGACTCCTTCAAGAAAATGGGTACCAGATCCCGAACAACAAGGAAGAGTTTTGCATGACTGGCGTCGCCCGAATGAATGAACGGGCGGAACCGTTACTGCGACGGGATTTAAATAGTTGGTTAGAGCGGGCTATCTATCGAGATACGCAGATGTGCCAGGAATTTCGGATGGCCATGATCCGATTGTGTTTGGGGCAATTGGATTCTGGCTCAGAAGTCCCCTTTATGACCGAACCGGTCAAGTCATGGCTGGGCGGGGAGATTCGTCAGATTTCAGCTCTCAAAGAAGCCCTAATTTTTCAAAAAATTAATCGGACCAATGCTCGGTATATGTTTGTTTCGTTATGCCGTTGGTTACGGTTAGTTGGGAAAACAGGGTTAGTCGTGTCCCTGGACCTGAGTCGATGTTTGCTCAGTAAGAAGCCGGATTCGCCGGAAGGTTTGTATTATGGCATTTCCACGACGTTAGATGCCTACGAAATGCTTCGCCAGTTTATTGATGGAACAGATGAATTGGAAAGTTTCCTGTTGGTGGTCCAGGTGCCGCAAGAATTTTTGACAGATGAACGGAGGGGACTCAACCGATACGAAGCGTTGAAATTACGTATTTGGGACGAAGTCCGTGACCGCCAATACCAAAACCCATTAGGGGCATTGATTCGTCTTGGATCTCAACAGGCCGGGGAAACCCACGATACCGGAAAAAAGGACTACACTGATCGGCCGGCGATGGCCAATGGTGATGTTGGCCATCAACGCGCCATGGAAGCTTTGCGATCCGGAGTGCCGAATCGTGATGTGGTGCAGGTACTGGGAAGTCACCAACCGGACCTGGAAGGTAAGTTCAGACGGCTGCTTCAACAGATGGAGGCAAACGTTCCTCATGCCACGCCTACCAAGGGTATCGTCATTGAAGGAGGGTTTGGGAGTGGGAAATCCCATCTGCTTCACGCGTTGCAACAGGTGGCGCTGGAGAAGAATTTTGTCTGCAGTCCCATTGTGATCAGTAAAGAGACACCCTTGTATAATGGTGTCCCCCTCTTTCGTGCAGCCATCAACAATGCCATTGTTCCCGGTAAACATGGTGATGCTCTCACCGAAATAGCCGGTGAACTGAATTTCCAAAGCCCGCACTTTGCCGATCTGTTTGATTGGGTGCATCGGAAGGACCAAGGATGTGATTCCCGTTTTGCTGCCAGCCTGTATCTCTATGAGCGGATGATTAATGATCCTGAGCTGAGTCATCGCATGATCCGGTATTGGGCGGGAGATCCGTTGAGTAATAGCCAACTCAATAAATATCTCCAGGGGTGTCCGCCGGAAAACCCCTATGTGTTCAATAAAATTTCCAGTCAGGATTTGGCCTTACAACGGTTTCGATTTGTCTCACGCTTGATGGTGGCGGCTGGCTATAAAGGGTGGATCTTGCTTATTGATGAGGCGGAAATCATCGGGCGATATTCTTTTAAACAGCGGACCAAGTCCTATAGGGAGGTGGCACGGTGGATGGGGGTGTTGGCCGAAGATACCTGTCCGGCTATTGGGGCCATTGTCGCCCTGACTGATGATTTCCAAAGCGTGATCTTGGAAGAAAAGCAGGATTCCCAGAAAATCGAGCAGATGTGTCAGGAGGAATCGACGGATGAAGTTCATATGCAAGCATTACAGGCGATCCAGGGTATCCGGCTCATCGAACAGGAGGGCGAACCATTAATTCGTCCCTATGAATCAATGGTGGATTCCTTATATGAGCGGCTTCGGTCTCTGCATGGATCGGCCTATAGTTGGACACCGCCACCCGTTTCAGCTGTAGAGAAATTATCCAGTACCCGGATGCGCGAGTATGTACGTGGATGGATTACGGAATGGGACTTGCGACGACTGTACCCTGAAGCTCAATTAGACATTGAAATTCTGGATGTGCGGCAAACGTATGACGAGGATCAGGAACTGGAACCCACGCCGGCGGATGACATTGACTCTGAAAAGATAGCAGAGCCGGAAGAAAGTTTGATGGCTGTTGCCTTACAAAATCAAGCTCCTGTGTGAGTGAGCATACCAGGTGGGAGCAATCAGTCGTATGGCGCAAAGGCCATACTCCTGCCGAGGAATAAAGGGCTTATGTTTGTCTCTGCTGTGCTTCCCTCCTTTCTCTTCTTAGGGGTCCGCCAATATATTTGACCGGATGGGTACCCATCATCTTCTGAATAGTGGGAGCTCACTGGGAGTCGGATTCAGGCGTAATCCCTTCGAAAAAAATCGCAAGCCAAAGTCCTTAGAGCCATGGGGATGAGGGAGGCCTCTCATGGGGGGGTTGCTCAATTTTGTTGGTAAGGATCCGATAGCGTAAGTCAGAGGACCGCCCTCGAAGAGGGAGGGGATTGAAAAACCTGCATTGAGAATAGGAAAGACCATTGTCGGTATCTGAGTTGACGCCTCGTAAAGAATTGCCGTTGTCGGTTTTGGGACTCTGGCGAACCTGTCTGAACAGAATTCTGGGAGCCATGGAGCTCCTACATCGGCATACGATTTTGGTGTTAACCGTGCTTTTTGGGCTCTGTCTCATCGTGATTTATTTCCATATTTCCCAATTGAAAACCCAAATGGTGACGGCCATGGCCTTTCGGGGATCCGAGATTTACACCAGAGCGCTGAAAGAGATGCGGATATGGTACACCGTCGAGATTGTTCAACGCCTTCATAGCCAGGGAATTAAAGCCTCGACAGGGTATCGGGACCATCAAGGCGAAATTCCTCTCCCTGCGACTCTCAGTCGGGACCTGGGTAATCGATTGGTTGCTGGGCGAAAAGGCGAACGATTGGCATTACTGAGCCCCTACCCGTTTTATCCTGAAAAGAAATCAGGAAAATTCAGTGATGGCTTCCAGGAAGAGGCGTGGGAATTTTTCATGCAACATCCTGATACGGATGAGCCATTTTATCGGTTTGAACAAGTCGATGGGCATGAATCCCTCCGTTTCGTGAAGCCCGATCGGATGCAGAAGGAATGTGTGGAGTGTCATAACAGTCATCCGGACAGTCCAAAGCGTGATTGGCAGATCGGGCAGGTGGGCGGCTTGTTGGAGGTTGTGTATCCCGTTGATTCGTTGGAGACGATCATGGGTATGAGTTGGCAAGGGACCTATGGGTTGCTGGGGATGTTGGTCGTCATTTGGATGGGGGGATTCGGGTTAGTGGTGGTAAAGCTCGGCCGGGTGGCCAGTGAATTGGAAGAGCAGGTTCGTGATCGAACCGGCGCACTGCAAAGTGCCAACACACATTTAGAATTGGAAATTCATGATCGACTATTGGCCGAAGATACCCTTCGGAAGGCGAAAGATAATCTGGAAAAGCGAGTCCAGGAGCGAACGGGGAAGTTGGCTGCCTCAAATGCCGAACTCATTCGGGAAGTGGCTGAGCGGAAGCGGGCCGAGGAGGACATACGCAAACTCAATTCCCAGTTGGTCCAGCGCTCGGCCCAACTCGAGGCGAGCAATAAGGAGCTTGAGGCGTTTAGTTATTCGGTCTCCCATGATTTACGCGCGCCCTTGCGGGGGATCGATGGGTTTAGCCAGGCCGTATTGGAAGATTACGATGAAAAACTTGATGAGTCAGGACGAAATTATTTGCGGAGGGTGCGGACGGCCAGTCAACGAATGTCCAAGCTTATCGATGCCATGCTCAATCTGGCCCGGTTGACACGAGCCGAAATCCATACCCAGACCTTTGATTTGAGTGCCCTAACCCGGGCTGTTCTCGAAGATTTTCAAAAGATGGAACCGGACCGGCAGGTCGAATGTATTGTGGCCAATAATGTATTCGCCACCGCTGACCCGCAATTGCTTCGGGCCGTTTTAGAAAATTTGATCGGGAACGCGTGGAAGTTTACCCAGCAACAAGCCCATCCCCGTATCGAATTCGGTTATGGCCAATACAAAGGGCAGGCCGCCTACTTTGTCTCCGACAATGGGGCAGGTTTTGATATGACTTATGCGCATAAACTCTTCGGCGCGTTCCAACGGCTTCATGCCTATACAGAATTTCCTGGAGTGGGCGTAGGGCTGGCGACGGTGCATCGTATTATTCAACGGCATGGTGGGCAAATTTGGGCAGAAGGAGTGGTGGGCAAAGGGGCGACCTTTCATTTTACGTTGTAACGCAACCGGAGGAGGAGAAGATGATGACCAACAAAGTAATTCTGTTAGTAGAAGATCATCCTGATGATGAAGAGTTGACGATGCGGGCGCTCAAGAAAAACAATATAAAAAATGAAGTTGTGGTGGCCCGGGATGGCGTGGAAGCGTTGGAATATTTATTTGGAACCGGAGCGCATGCCGGTCGTGATTTAAGCCAGATGCCTCAAATTATCTTGCTGGACCTCAAGCTCCCTAAAATTGATGGGCTGGAAGTGCTTCGACGGTTACGAGCTGATGAACGGACGAAGTATCTCCCGGTGGTTGTGCTCACATCGTCCAAGGAAGAGCAGGACATTGTGAAAAGCTATCAACTTGGAGCCAATAGTTATGTTCGCAAGCCAGTGGACTTTCAAGAGTTTTCTCAAGCGGTTCAAAATCTGGGGCTGTATTGGCTCATTTTAAATGAATCGGCGCCGGAAAGGGTGTGATTCGGTCAGGTAAAAATAAATACCCACCTCAGTTGGGGGGCATGTGTCTGCCTCGGGTAGATCCGTGGAATATTCCGGCATTGCCTGGTCTTGTTCATTGACCAATCTCGCCATGGTTGTTGAGTATTTCGGCTCTCTTTCTCTCTGTCAAAGGTTCCAACAGGTGTCAATATTTCAGTGAGTTCAAACAGGAAAGATATGCCCGTCCACCGCATATCCTGCCTATCTTCCTGAGCCCCGCCTTCTGGTCCTTGGATCCCCTGTCTTTTGTTTCCACATGCTTTTCTCGTCTCTATCTTATCCGGTGTGTTACCAGGCATATCCCTTGCTCAGTGTAAGAGTACCTGAACTACCGACCATTCTTTTCAAGGAGGGGGCCATGAGACGAATGCTGACATGGGATATTCCCGAATCCGTCACGTCACATGAACATGCGTGGAATCCAAAACGAAAATATACGGCTGAAAGTATTGGTCTGGAGACCCAGCGGGGGTCAAGAAGCAGTGCGGCCGGGGCGATCTATTGTGCCAAATGTGGTAGTGAGGTGAAGGTTTTTGTTTCTCCCAGACGAAATCCCCATTCCAGTAAATTAGGACGGGCTGTCTCGTTGAAGGATCATGATCTGTGCCGGCGGTGTTGGCGGAAGTTGATGCATGAACAACGGAAGACGGGGGTGGTGACCCTGCCCATTTCCTTCTTTGCAAAAGAGGAAAATCTCCGGCCTCGCCTGTTGATACCCAAAATGGCTTCCGTACCCAAGCAAGCGTCCTAACCCTTCTCAGGCAGGGAGGGTGAGGAATAGGGGTAAATGGCTCAACCATCAGTGCTAGGTCGGATATGGTCTATCCGTGTGCATTATTTGGAGGAAATGGTCGCGCTTTGACTCTCTTGAATAAATGCTTTCGCAAGGGCAGTATTTTGATACACGACCTTTAATTCCAGATTTCCGAATGGGCGGCGCACGACCTTCAGTAACACCTGTCCATCTTCAAAACCTGCATTCAGCTCGTCGAGTTGTCCAGAAAGAAACGATTGCTTGGTCGCTTCAGTAAGGTCCTGCGTGAGGTCATAACTCGCTCCAAGAATGATCTGTAATTGCTGGTACCACTCATCTCGATATAGCCCCATATCGATGGTAATCTTTGCCAGTTTCCCGGCTAGTTCCGTGTTATCTGAGGCCTCATCGGGTAAATAGGTCAGTTCAATATATCGATTTTTATCGGTAAGTTCATAGAGACATTCCTTAGAGCTATTGCAGGCTGGTAAGGCGGTTACCTCTTGTTCCGTCATGCCAAACTTTAAATCCCGGAAGCCATCAATTCCGGGCTCTGCCAATCCCAGCCCACCCGATAGGACAATTGAAACGCTGGTGAGGAGCGCACAGGTTCGTATGCTTAGGATGCCGAAAAGTAATTTCATGACATGATTCCTTACTTGTGAAGCTAGAGAAATGAAGAAAAAAATAACTATCCAGGTGATGTCGACTGTTTTGCATGAGTCAATCACCATAGCAAACCTTTCCTGAAAAAGGCGATGATGCACTGCAGGCAACCTAACAAATGAGGCCATACCAGGAGTTGGGATACTCAGAAAAGAAATTGTTGAGGGGGGCTTGTGAAATTATTTTGGAAATGTGACGGTATCGAATTCATTGGGAGCATTGAGGCTTTCTTAGATAGGTTCTCTCAATCGACAGTGCAGGGAAAACCTCTTGTCGAGAGTTTGGCACTGCTCATGCTTTTCCTCCTTGCGGAATTCGGAATGCTCAGGCCGGATCAGCGGGGCCAGGCTGAGTAAGCGATGGTCCTGCCCGCCATGGAGCCTATTCCCAGTGAAGCTACAGGTGAAAGAAATCACGAATTTTCACTGGCAGGGTCTTGCTGGGCCTGCCTCAAGTTGTGTTAGGGAGTTTCTTGGTGAACCTGGAGAAGTGGCCCCATCCAGTAACGCATCGGTCGATCCCCTTCCGCTGCCTTATGAGGAAGATGGGCCACATACCAAAAGACCACATTGGTCTCTTGGACGCTTTCATCACTTTTAAATTCCAAATCTCCACGTGCACCGAATGGCCAGCCGGCATCTTCATCACGGTAAAATTTTCGAATCGAGACATCACGATCTGAAAACTTCTTCGATTCCCCATCAAATGGACCTGGAATAACCCAGACACCCTGCCCGCTGGGGTAATCGCGCACAAACCAAACGCGATCCTGGCTGTTGGTGCCGGGCTTCTTGTCATCCTCCTCTACCAAATATTTTTCCCACCCCGGTCCCCAACCGTTGTCCTTTACAGAATTCCTGTTCAGGACAAAGACCTGATCCTGATCGGATCCGCCGATATCAAAGTCCAGCCGCCAGTAGGCATGGTGTTCATGGTCGGTATTACAAGAGAGATTCCAGCTCTGAACGCTTGGATACAGGCGACCGTCTTCGCTCAGATACCAGGCCTGATACAGATGGTATTGACCAATTTTGGCATACACACCTAATTCCAACCACTTGACGCCTTGGATGGTATGTTCGGCCTGACAGAGCTTTTTCCCATCGCAGTTAGGATTTTTTTTGAGGCGCTGTGGGCTGATCCTGTCCTCGAATGGTCCGCATCGGCCACTGGATCGCCCTAGGCCAAACCAACTGAAGGGATGCCAAGCCGGCCACTCCCGAACATACTTGACCCTGATCACCGGCAAATCCGCTTTACCTAAAATCTGGTTGCCTTGATAGGACACATTGCGCAGCCCCAAGCCAGCGGCATCTTTCATCTCAAGGTGTAAGGCCCACGGACCCCAGGTAAATGGTTTGGATTCCCAGTCGGCCAAAGCGGGGCTGACAATCAAAGCACTGGTCAAAGCGACACCCGCGAGTAAATATCGATATGATGCCATGCGACGTGCTCCTTGTTTGGGAATAGTCATTGGGGTCCTGCCTCCTTGCCTGCGTCTAAGACGGTCTGAGAAGTGAGGTCAACTCGTGCAAAGTAGAGGGCCAAGCTCTCCGGCGTTTCAGAAAATGTGACCCAAAATACCCGGTCTCCGAACCCCGCTTCGTCGCTCACCCAGAAATACCGGTATTCTTCAGGGGAAGTCAGAATGGCATGTCCGTGCAGATGCTGAACTTCCTGTGCAATTCGTTGATCTACTCTGGCCAGCTCAATGGCTGTGGTGATTTCTTCTTCACCTTCTTCGGGCTGGTAGCCTTCACGCGGATCCTGCTGGACAGAAGACATTCGGTCATTTTCCAGGCACACATGCAGGGCCACATTGTGGGTGTAACTGTAGTAGGTTAACCGATATGCGGAGGCATCGGAAGCCGATGCCCGTTCGGTCGTTCGAGAGTTAGCCGTGTCGTCTCCCTGCAGGGTAACCAGGCATTGGTCGGCAGGGACTTCCTCGGTATTAATAAAGGCAAAACGATCGCCCAATTGGGTCTTCACGTCCGGATCCCGTTCTGCTGTGGCACGTAAGGCAGGCTGGTTGGATTCGACAATGATAATTTCCGGTCCCGGACCGGATAAGGTCGTGTGGGACATGGAATCGACGGGGCGTCGTGGACCTCCTTCCGCTGGCATTTCCAATGGTAATTCAATCAGAGGAGGGGGATGGAAGGGCAGGGGTTTTTGGGGGATCTTTGTGAGTTCCACGCTGGAGCATCCCAGAAAAAAACTGCCCAGGACCCAACCCGCCGTCACCAGAATATGAGAAGTGAATTTTGAATGCATAAGGCCGGCTCCTTAGGTCGAAAATGAAAAGGCCTATAGATGGAATGATTTATCAAGCATACCTTAAAAATTCTCCATAAGAATAGCAAGAGAGTCTGGATGTTCCCCCTAACGATGGAAAGGGAAATGTTCGAAATTGTGAAGTAGTGTGTCCATGGGCATAATATGTGGTGAAAAGTTTTCCTCGTACGAAGGACTGCAAGGAAAACGTGAAATGAGCATACCAATGAACTGGTATGTGTGATGCGCGTTTTTCTAAATAGATTTTTAAGGATTTGCGCAGACAGTCCAGGCCAACGAGTTTCAGAACTTGGATAGTTTACCAAAAAAATAAGTGGTCCCTGAAGAACATACATGGCTATCTTTGAATGAAGTTGTACCTAGGATCCTACGGAATGCCGGCTCACAGGAGAGTCTTTGCGGGCATGGAGGAGGCACCGGTGGGAGGGCTTCAAAACATAGGAAGAGAAGTTGGCCTTTTGGATCAATGTTGATAATGTTATAGCTGGTAGAATCGTGTTGAATCATGATCGTTCAAAAGCATCATTAATGGCCACGTGATTGTTGGCTTTGCTGGGGACAGTGATTGTAAGCACCATGCTTTCCGGATCCCGGGTCTTCGCCAAAGGCAACTTTTGGGTATTTACCTCACGAACAATCACGCTATCATCATTAGATCACGTTACCGAAATTCTGTAATGTCGGTAGGCTAAAACTATTTTTTGTATTAACCAAAAACCAAGAAAAGATTCGACAATGACATCTCGTCTGACTCATCCTACCTTCCTATGGTTCTCTCTGATTCTCTTAACCTTTTTAGGCTTTTTTCTCGTCGACGTCGGATTGTATTTTTTGATACCTCCCCAATGGGTCCAGTTTGCTCCAGATTACCGGTCCCACCCCAAGGACCCGCGTTTGAGCGGACTGAGGGGGGGGCCACGTTATTATTATCAGGCCGACCCTCTTCTTGGTTTTGATATTACCCCTCTTGCTAGGGGAACCCAGCCGATACCGGACGGGGTGGAATTTGAAATATTTGCCAATGAACTTGGGTGTTTCGATAGAAACAGTCTGGAGGATTTCTCTACTAGCAAAGAAGGCTATGTTTATTTCGCTGGGGACTCATTTACTTGGGGTTTTGGCCGTTACGAAGACAAATTTGCGACAGTCTGGGAAAATAACACCGGAATGTTAACAGCCAAATGTGGAGTGGGCCATACAGGGACAATACACCAATTTGGTAAATTCAAAAAGATTATTGAAACAATTGGGCGTCAGCCGACTATCGTGTTTGTTGGTTTTTTTGCTAATGATATTATCAATGATTTCACCTTTCCACATTCGATAGTCGTCGATGGTTTTCTCATCGATACGGTTTATGAAATGGGAAAGGAGCAGATCATTCGTATACCCGATGAAGATCGGGTTCGTGAGATTTCCCCGAAAATTAGGGCAATTGATGAACATACTTTTCAAGACCCCGAAGAATCAAAATCCTTATGGAGGAAAACAAAGAGTTTTTTGTTACGGCATTCATTGTTGACGAATATTTCAAATGCCCTATTCAAAAAAATGCTTCTGGCAACAGGAATTCGTTCTCCCGACAAACCAAAAAAAAGAAGTATTTATAGGTTGTTTGAGGATTCAGAAGTTTTGACCCAATTTTCTCTTTCCCCTTTTGCGGAGAAAACCAAAAAAGCGATTACGGTTTGGGGCGAAGATGCGAAATTGAAAGGATATCACTTGATTTTTTTATTAATCCCACCAAGAAGTGATTTCAATAATGCCGAGATCTTTAATCAGGTGAAAGAATTTCTTCGTGGCCAAAAGATCGACTTTATTGACTTCGCTCCCATCTTTAAAGAAAGGGGTTGGAGAAGAGAAGATCTCTACTGGCAAATTGACCAACATTTGAATGACGAGGGAAATCGCAGAATGGGCCTGGAGCTCTCACGGCTGAATAATGGAAAGATGTAGTTGCCTATCGGGAAAATTGTCATTGTCACGTCTTTGGAAAAACCATTGGCATCTGGATGAGTAAGCATAACCCTGCCCGGAAGTAATGACTGAATATGTTCTATTCTTGGGGAGCCACCCCTCTTCGCTGGAACACAAGTTGTTGATGCCCCCAAAACTCGAAGGACATGGCTGGATCGTTTTGGATGAATCCATGCTCACCCTCTATATGGAGTTAGATGAAGATCCAGACGGCTTAAATCACAGGCCCTTTTGAATTATTGCTTTTTAATGCCGCGAGTGGGAGGGGCCTGAAGAGGGTCATCGGGCCAGAAGTGTTTGGGGTAGCGGCCCTTCATTTCCTTTCTCACTTGCGTGTAACCGGTTTTCCAAAAACTTGTGAGGTCCTGGGTGACCTGAACGGGGCGTCTGGCCGGAGAGAGCAGATGAATGAGGACAGGGATCCTCCCGTTGACCAGGCGGGGCGTGTCGCATTGTCCGAATAATTCCTGAAGACGGACAGCCAGAACGGGAATCTCTCCTGAGAGATAATCCAAGGGAATGTGCGATCCTGTCGGCACAGTGAGATGGGTGGGCGCCAGCGTGTCGAGTGTGCGCCGTTGTTCAGGAGAAAGGAGCGCCTGAAGCGGCCAGGCAAGATCGACCCGTTTCAGCTGGTTGATGCTGGAGAGATTGATGAGAAAAGGCCCAAGCCACTGGTCCAATCTCTCAAGGAGTGTGTCGTCCGAGACATCCGGCCAAGCGGATCCCGGTTCCGTGGCCCGGCGCAGGAATTGGACGCGCGCCTGCCAGTTTCTGAGTGTGGGGTTCCAGGGCAAACAGGAGAGGCCTGTGTTTCGAAGGCCGTCGAGGAGCGCGGTCAACACCAAGTCAGGATCCGGATGCGGAAGGCGGCTTTCCTCCAGAATGAGTTCTCCGAGTCGTCGTTGCCGGATGGATCTGACCGCTTGCGCCGAGCCATCCCACATCACAGAATCCGTTGACTGTATGAAATCCCCGCAGTGAGAGATCAGATCTTCGACTGAAATCGGGGCAGCCATATAGATGAGTGCCGTTGCCGGGGCACCGTTAAGGTCTGCGATCACGAGCCATTCTTCATGTTCTAACGGATCCGGGTGATGGAATCTTGCACTTCGCCCATTGGCCAACCGGTATCGTCTGGCCTCATCTGATTGTCGTTGTGCAATCCGGTCGGGGTAGGCCAGCGCCAGGAGTACACCCATCTGATCAATCTGTTGTTTGGGAACATGGCGAGGAACGGTGATGTGCAGTGTCCGTTGCCACGACTGAGAGACCTGCCGAATGCGTTGGATGGTTCCCTTATCCGGAGCCCCGCTGTTTCTCTGAACATGGGCCCCGCCATAGAGCATATCAAATCGGGTGCGAAGATCGGCATGTTCTCGTGCGATTGATCCTTTGAACAGGTTTCGTTCGCTTAGGGCTGCGGCAAGATCGCACGCCAAGGCTCCCGTCCCCAGCGTCTTTCCCTTCAGGACCATATGCGCGAGTCGCGGGTGCATGGGGAGGTCGGCCATCGCCCGGCCATGATCGGTGATGTGGCCATGGGTATCACATGCGCCAAGGGAGTGAAGGAGCTGTCGTGCCTGGGCGATGGCGCCGGAAGGAGGAGGGTCAAGCCAGAGTAATTCCTGGTGATCGTGATTTCCCCATTGAGACAACTCCAACACGAGCGAGGTGAGATCCGCATCAAGAATTTCCGGTGTGGTTCGGGGGGTGAGGGTACGCTGCTCGGCCTCAGACCAGAACCGAATACACAGGCCGGGTTCCAGCCGTCCCGCCCGCCCGCGACGTTGTTCTGCCGATTGTTGGGAAACCGTGAGGGTAGCCAACCGGCTCATACCACTGCGTGAATCAAAACGTGGTACGCGCATGAGCCCGGTATCGATGACGAGACGAATACCTTCGATGGTGAGACTGGATTCGGCAATATTAGTGGATAGGACCACTTTGCGCCATCCGGCAGGCGGTGGAAGAATAGCCTGGTCCTGGGCCTGAGCGGATAGATCCCCATAGAGCGGAGCGATGCGCGTATGTGGGCCAAGAGGAAGGTCTGCCAGGAGTCGTTCCACTTGGCGGATTTCTCCCGCACCTGGAAGAAACACCAGGAGGTTGCCCTGTTCGGTCTTCAGCAGATGATGAATGGTGTGGGCCACCTGCATGGCAAAATTTTTCCCATCCGGCTTTCCGACGTAGCGGGTTTCGACGGGAAACATCCTGCCCTCGCAGGTGATCACTGGAGCCTGTCTCAATTGTTGCGAAATGGCCGCACTGTCAAGTGTGGCCGACATGATCAACAGCCGAAGGTCCTCTCGAAATACCTTCTGGGATTCCAGACATAGGGCCAGACCCAGATCGGCTTGCAGGCTGCGTTCATGGAATTCATCAAAGATGATCAGGCCATAGTTCTGTAATGAAGGATCGTGTTGAAGTATTCTTGTGAGAATGCCTTCGGTTACCACTTCCAGTTTTGTGTTCGGGCTGATTTTGGTATCCAACCGTGTTCGATATCCAACGGTGGTGCCAACGGTTTCCCCCAGAAGATCGGACATACGGCGCGCGGCCGCACGCGCGGCCAACCGTCGTGGCTCCAGCATAATGATGGTTTTTGGAATCAACCACGGTTCTTGGAGAAGGGCCAGCGGGATCTGGGTCGTTTTCCCGGCACCCGGCTGAGCGGTGAGAAGGACGATTGGGTGTTGCCTGAGGGTCTGCTGTAGTTGTGGAACTACCGCATCAATGGGATACGTGTGTGTCTTCATGCAAAATAAATGTGAGGTGGAATGGCGAATCAGAGGTTCTTAGCAAGGCCCCCATGTTGGATAGGAACTTACCTGAAAAAATCAGGTAGGAGCATCTCTCTTTAGTATAGATGAAGCAATTGTCTTTTTATTTTGCTGACATTCAGGGTACACTAAAGTTTTGGATAATGGGTTTTGGTCCTCGGGAACGGCATCAAACTGATCAGGAGGGAAAGACGGAATGAAACCAGCATTCAAAAGGGAACTGACCACAGTACTTTGCACAATCCTGGTAGGACTGAGTCTCACTTCCACTGGAATAGGGAGTGAAACGAGTCCTGGTTCAGAAGTGGAAGTGATCACGGTGGATGGTCATACGGTTCCCGACATTGGTCCATTGCCGACTGTTGTTCCACAGCCTCCCGGCAACCTCAATTACGCGGCAAAACTTTCTCTTGGAAAACGGCTGTATTTTGATGGACGGTTATCCAAAAACAATGCCATCTCTTGTGCGTTTTGTCATAACCCTGTTGCGGGATTTGCTGATCCCAACCAAACCTCGGTGGGCGTTGGAGGGCTGCGGGGCGGCCGGCAATCGCCTACAGTATACAACACCGCCTTTAATCCCTTCCAATTTTGGGATGGTCGAGCCGGCTCTTTGGAAGAACAGGCCATCGGTCCTATTCATAATCCCGTTGAAATGGCTGAGACCCATGAACGTGTCGTTCCCAAAATTGCAAAGATAAAGGGCTATCAGGAAGAGTTTCAGAAAGTATTCGGAACCGGAGTGAGTTTGCAGGGAATCGCCGAAGCGATAGCTGCCTATGAACGGACCATCATCTCCACCAATTCGGTCTTCGATAAGTTTATCGTAGGTGACCAACAAGCGATGGGAGAAGATGCCCAACGTGGAATGGCCCTATTTAAAGGAAAAGGCCGGTGCATCCTCTGTCACAACGGTTCCAATTTTACGGATAATCGGTTTCACAACCTCGGCGTGCCGCAAGTGGGACCGATGGAAGAAGATTTGGGGCGGTATTATGTGACTCTTCGAGAGCGCGATAAGGGAGCATTCAAAACTCCAACTCTTCGAAGCATTATGGAATCTGCCCCGTATATGCATGACGGGGCTTTTAAAACATTAGAGGAGGTGATCGACTTTTTTGATAAAGGCGGGAATGCAAATCCTCAGTTGAGTCCGTTGATGAAACCACTGGGATTGGCGCCGCAAGAGAAAGCCGATCTAATTGCGTTTCTGAAAGCATTGACCGGCGAACCGATTCCGTTTGAGTTTCCAAAGTTACCAGAGTAACCCCGCCTATAGAGGAGAGCAGGTGAATGCGCGTTTCCGGGTTGATATCGCGATGGGCTGTATCATGTTGTCGGAGGGAACTGGTGTTTGCGGATGACCCCACAGGCAAAGCAGAGCAGGGGAAAAGTGGGTATGGGACCTATGTCTATTGCCTGAATGGCCACACGGGGCAAAAGGTAGGGGAGATGGGTCCGGTGGAAGATAGTCTCAGGTTTAGGCCCGCTGTCCTCGCCTCGGAGACGGTGCAGAAAAAATCGTAGAAAAAATTGGTAATGATTTTCGAGATGGAAAGTCTGGGACCTGAATGCCCTTCTGGAAAAAAGATTTCATTGTAGGGGCATAAACGGAATGTCTTGGTCTTTCTGTGAGAGTTGGGGAGATCATCCCAGCAGGATGAAGAATCAAATTCAAAAGCGAGCCGAGGAGTGGAGAATTGATATCTATTTTAACGCAGGCCGTCTATGAAGGCTTGACTGATCTCCCCTCTGGCGACCTCGGTGACGGGCCCTTTCATTGTGATGTTGTACTGAGGATCAACGGTAATATCCAATGTTCCTCCAGGCGCCTTTACACACACGGGGCTTTTCACTAATCCTAACCGTACTCCGGCACAAGCCGCCGCACAGGCGGAGGAGCCCGAGGCCTGTGTTTCTCCCGCACCCCGTTCCCAGATCAAAATAGAAATGGTCCGAGGCCCGGTTGGAACGGCCAGTTGGACATTAGTTCGTTTGGGAAAAATGATATGGTTTTCCAGTTCCGGCCCGATTTCAAGAAGGTCCTGGCGGGTCCATTGTTCTTCCTGTTTCTTATACACCACGCAATGCGGGTTTCCGACACTGACCCCGGTAAACCGGAGAGACTGGCCTGCGGCTTTAACCGGCTGTTGAATTAATTCAGGCACCCGTAATGTGCAGGGGAGAGAAATGGGTTGAAACGAGGCTCGTCCCATATCGACTGTGGCCCCATTCACGTATCCATGGCCGTTAAGTTCCAAATGGATCTCAACCAATCCGCCCTTGGTTTCTACAGTAAAGTGTTTTTTCCTCGTATGCTTGGTGTGGTACAGATAGCAGCCGAAAATCCGCAGTCCATTACCGGATTTCTCGGCTTCACTCCCGTCCGGGTTGTATATGCGCAGTCCAAAGTCCGCTTTTTTCGAAGGCCCGAGCGCTAGAATGCCGTCACTTCCCACTCCCCAATGCCGGTCACAGAGAGCCCGGATGGTTCGCGGTGTTAATTTAAAAGACATTTTGGCTGGGTCGAGAGCAATATAGTCATTGCCCAGGCCATGTCCTTTGAAGAAATTGTTGTTCATGCCTGCTCCACAATGGTATGGACTGCTATCGGGCGATAGGCCTTGCCGGCAAGGCTTTTTCCCGGCTGGACGGTAGGCCTGAATTATACGTAAAAATGATGAAAGAGGAAAGTGCTGAAGAAGGGAAAACGCCTAAGAGGTCAAAATCTTATGGCAACTAGGGCGGAGAGTTGCCTGATAGCCATTTGGACCGGTTAATTTGGGAATAAGAGGGAGGTCACCAGAGTGATTTTCCAGTCTATTGTGAGCCATTTTTCCGAAGGATTATTGGGAAAGGCCTGAGAGGAAAATGCCATTGACGAATTCTGTTCAGAGGATATTTGTGCAAGGCGAACAGTAATTTTTTTCACAAGGCATGTGGGTTGATCAGGAGAGAATGGCCATGGGCCTCGCCGTCTCGGTTAGGTGATGGCAAGGCCCAAAAATCAACTTAAAAATTGGAAGAAGGCAAGAGTCATTGAGCCTTCTTGGACAGGTTGCGAGCGGAGCGGCGCTCGTTGTCGGTGAGGTAGCGTTTTCGCAGCCGCACATTTTTGGGAGTCACTTCGACCAGTTCATCATCTTCAATGAATTCCAAGGCGAATTCCAGGGTCATTTCCCGTGGCGGAATGAGGTGAATGGCTTCATCGGTTCCAGAGGCCCGAATATTGGTAAGTTTTTTCTCGCGAATGGCATTCACCACCAGGTCATTGCCTTTGTTGTTGACCCCGACCAGCATGCCCTCATAAATGTCGTCCCCAGGATGGAGGAAAATTTCTCCACGATCTTGAAGTCCCCAGAGGCCATAGGCTACGGCTTGTCCAGGACCATGAGAAATGAGGACGCCAGCCGAACGATGAGGAATCTCTCCTTTAAAGGGTTGGTATTCATGGAAAATTTGTGACATGACACCGCTGCCCCTGGTCATCCTCAATAATTCACTGCGAAATCCCAAAAGGGCACGTGACGCAATGTGGAATTCCATGCGGACGGTCCCGACCGCACTGATCCGCAGGTCTTTCATTTCAGCCTTGCGGCCGCCGAGCGCTTCGATGACCGCACCCTGATAACCGGGATCCACCTCAATGACCACAAGTTCGACGGGTTCCAGAATTTCGCCATCCATTTCTTTGTAAATGACCTTCGGTGGGGATACTTCTAATTCAAAACCTTCCCGACGCATGGTTTCGATTAAAATGGACAGATGAAGTTCGCCGCGTCCTGAGACCGTAAATCGCTCGCCACCATCGGCCTCTTCTACTTTAATGCCCACATTCATCATGGCTTCGTGAGCCAGGCGTTCACGAATGTGTCGTGAGGTGAGAAAGCGCCCTCCATCTTTTCCAGCTAAAGGGCTGGTATTATGAGAGAAGTTCATGGAAATCGTCGGTTCATCAACGTTGACGGTCGGTAAGGCTGTCGGGTTTTGAGGAGAGGCTAAGGTTTCTCCCACCCGAACGTCCTGATGGCCGGCCAGGGAAATAATGTCTCCGGCTTGAGCGTAATCGGTTTCGATCCGGGTGAGCCCCTGATAGGCCAACAGTTTGGTGACCTTGCCGCGGGAAATGGTGCCATCCCGTTTAACGGCCACGATCTGATTGCCGACTTCAATCATCCCATGGACAATCCGTCCCACTGCCACACGACCGATGTAGGAGTCATATTCCAACATCGTCACGAGCATTTGAAACGGTTGCTCCGGATCAGCCACGGGAGGCAGGACCCGATGAATGATCGTGTCTAATAAGGGTTTCATGTCAACCGCGGGATCACTCATGTCCAGCGTGGACTTTCCTTCTTTTCCGGATGCATACACAATGGGAAAATCCAACTGTTCGTCGGTTGCGTTCAGTTCACAAAACAAATCAAAGGTTTGATTCACGATTTCTTCCGGACGGGCACTGGGGCGGTCGATTTTGTTAATCACGACGATGGGTTTCAGATGCAGTTCCAACGATTTTTTCAGGACGAACTTGGTTTGAGGCATCGGACCATCAAAGGCATCCACGAGCAAGAGCACGCCGTCCACCATGCGTAGAATTCGCTCGACTTCACTCCCAAAGTCGGCATGGCCAGGCGTATCGACGAGATTGATGCGGGTATCTTTATAGAGGAGGGAAGCATTTTTCGAAAAAATGGTAATGCCACGCTCTTTTTCCAATGGATTCGAATCCATAATGACGGCTTCGCCTTCTTTGAATACATGCGCGCCGGTTTGCCTGAGCAGGGCATCTACTAACGTTGTTTTGCCATGATCGACGTGAGCGATGATGGCGACATTGCGAAGGTCTTTTCGGCGTTTTTGATTCGGCATGACAGTCGGTTCCTTTGTTGGGCACAACCAGACGAAGCACGAACGACATTGTTCTATGCTGAGGTTGCGTATCGAGGCCGGTCTGAGGAGATTTGGGCTACGGCACCGGCCAGAACAGCCGGAGAATGGCTTGGATCCTGCAAGACGGTCGATTCTTTCAAAACCGTACAGGAAGATCGGTCTTAATGCAACTGGTTGTCCTTGACCTCATCCAGGATTTCCTCTACGGTAAGTCAGCTTCAGGAGATTCCCCTTTCCCCTCCAGCAGGATTTTCTGTTCTCCCACCTTAGGAGGTTGTCTATGCGCCCACGTCGGGTGACGATATTGGATCTGGTCACCAAAGGTCCCACCAATTCTCTCTATGCCAGAGTGATGAATCAAAATCTGGCGAGCATCATGCCGCAGGTCGTCGGGGTGTGGTGTGAAGAATTGGGTCATCAAGTGCGTTTTGTGTGTTACACCGGGCGCGAAGATCTCCAACAGGAATTATTGGACGAAACCGATATTGTGTTCATCGGGGCCTTTACCCGATCGGCGCTGACAGCCTATGCCATCAGTCAGATGTTTCGAACTCGCGGGGCCGTGACGGTTTTGGGCGGGCCTCATGCGCGGAGCTATCCGCAGGATGCGGCCAAATATTTCGACTATGTAGTGGGCTTTACCGACAAGACTCTCATTCAGGATATACTGGCGGATTGTGCGCAGCATCGTCCTCTGGGAGTTCAGCTCGCAGCAGCCCGGCAACCGACCGCATTGCCTGGAGCGAAGGAGCGGTGGAAATTTATTGAGCCGACCATCGCCAAGGCGCCCACGTCATTTAAAGTGGTGCCGATGATCGGCAGCATGGGGTGCCCGTATACCTGCGGGTTTTGTGTGGACGCCAATGTCGACTATCAGCCTTTGTCGTTTGATCAGATCAGCGAGGATCTCAAATTTCTGCGGACAAAGGTGAAGCGACCGATTGTGGCCTGGCACGACCCGAATTTCGGCGTGCGGTTTCAGGAATATATGAATGCCATTGAAACGGCGATTCCACCCGATAGTATCGACTTCATTGCAGAAAGTACCCTGTCGCTCCTGGCCGAACCCCACCTGAAACGATTAAAGCAAAATGGATTCAAGGCAATTTTGCCGGGGATTGAGTCGTGGTATGACATGGGCGATAAATCCCGGACCGGGCGCCATAGAGGACAAGAAAAAGTGAAGCAGGTGGCCGATCATATCAATTTGATACTCCGCTATATCCCTTATGTTCAGGTGAATTTTGTGTTGGGCCTGGATTCCGACCAGGGTCCTGAACCGTTTGACCTCACCAAACAATTTTTAGATTTGGCTCCCGGAGCCTTTCCCGCCTTTTCCCTGCTGACGGCATTTGGCCAGGCAGCCCCCTTTAATCGGGAATTGCAACGGGACGGACGGGTGCTGCCCTTTCCTTTTCATTTTCTGGATAACAACCATGCGATGAATGTGCGTCCCAAACATTATGCCTGGCCGGAATTTTATGATCATGTCGTGGATCTGTCCCGGCATGCCTTTTCCTGGCCGATGATTGCCAGGCGGATAATGCTGAATCGTGGCTGGATTCCCACATGGTTTAATTTCATCCGGTCGGTGTCGAGTGAAGGGTTCGGCCGGATTAAATACCATACGAAGATCCGGGGATTACTGGATACGAATGTGTCGGTCCGCAACTTTCTGGAAGGGGAAACATTGGAATTGCCGAAGTTTTACGCGAGAAAAATTCGTGGAAAACTCGGCCCATTATACGATCTGCTTCCGGAAGGGGCCACGATGCATGATCATCATGCGTACCTCAATTCCTATCAGGAACCGGTTCCTCCTCTTGTCCCCTTAACCCCACTCTCCAAGGTAGGAAGTGCGGCCGTGTAAGAACGAGGCATGACCGTTGTTTCGAGTCCTCTGTTTCCGTTTTTTTGCGTATATCGGTTTTTCCCATTTTCATCTCCTTGCAAATCCATGAAGCGACCATCCTAACGCTTTAACATTCTCTGTTCATATAATATCTTGATACGATGGTGATCCCGGAACTGACAACAAAGGTGCGGCGGTCAAGGTGCCGCCGCCACTTATTGTTCTCAGCGTCCTGCTTCTGGCCTATGCTCTCAACTACCTGCATCTCCTGCTAAGAGAATTACCCACCTATTCTCCTACACGACTGTTATTCTCCACCGCTAGAATTTTTCTGCTCTCACCACATACCTGAGCGGCCCGCCAGGGACGATCGCATCAAAGGGATAACAGGTCGTCAAGATCAATGCGTCTGAATCCGCATGATTGGCAAGGCGGGTGTGCCGGCTATCCACTATCATGAGTTCCTGAACGAAATAGGACGTTCGATTCCCTGTCGGCCCTTCCACATCGATGAGATCGTCTTTCTGAAGATATTGTAAGAACTGAAAATGCGTATCGCGATGTCCGCTTATCATGATGGCACCGGGTTCATCCGCCTGCACTCTTCCGGAAAGTTGCCCAGGCCCGAAGGCTAACGATCGTCCGCTGGCATCGGCCAGGATAATCTGGTCGATGCCGTGTCGCGGAACGAGTAATCGCCCAACAGGCCAGGTATCCGCCCAGGGCCAGGGTTTGACAGGTTGTTGTGTGTTAAGTGTCTGTGCCCACGCCTGTTGCAAGAGCCATTGGGCGGCAATGGCCTTCATGGGAATCCACAGCCCCTGTCCGATCAACCAGCCTCCCAGGACCAACAACACGCACGCCAACACCCGACCCGTATGGGGTGTCACATCCGTGCGGATGGTTGTCGCGTCCATACCCATACCATCCAAATCATGAAAATTCCTACCAGAAAATAGAGCGCGGACGGTGTGGCGGTTTGCGGCCAACCATAGATTGCCTCGTACTGCATACCATGCGGAAGGTTGGCTTTCATGGCATGGGAGTGGAGCGGGCGATGTTCAGGACGAGCAGGGGTGGTTTCTACGGCCACCAGACTCGTGTAACGACTCACCAAATGATGTCGAAGGGCGACATCGATGACGGCCTGTCGGAGTTCGGTTTGCTGTTCGGATTGATCAGGTGGGGGCGATGAAGCCTGGTGATCCATGAGTTGGGATATTTTTTGTCTGGCCCAATGGACCGCAATGCCCGACCGGGAAAGCCCGGCCGCCAACGGCAGTACTTTTTTCCATGGAACGGTTCCGTGCGTGCCGGAAAATGTCAGATGGGTGGGAGGGGTTGTTGTTCGAAATGCTGCCATCAGCGGTTCCCCTGCATACACATCCGGCAGTGGAGCCGGAAGGAGATCCCATGCTGCATCGGTGGAACCTTCCAGCGCAAGATTGAGAAATGCGGGTTGTTCGAGTTTGACAAACAGGCGATGCATCGTCTCTTGCACCTCTTGCGCGGTGCCGATGTAGGTAAAAGTGCCCCGGCCGTGTTGAGCGGCCTTTCGCATGAAATGTCCGTTGGGCGCGGAGCCGATGCCGACGGTAAACAAGCGGGTCTGGCCGAGGAGACGGTGAAGGGTCGCAAAGAATTCCTCTTCATTGCCGATCAGCCCGTCCGTGATAAAGATTACTTGCCTGAGAGAGGTCTGTTCTTCTTTTTGATGGGACAATGCTTGAACCACAGCCGGAAGCATTTCCGTCCCGCCCTCAGCTTGAAGGCTGTTCACATACGAACGCGCGCGTTGAATTGCGCGGGTGTCAGCCGGCACGGTTAGTGGAAATAAGTTTTTCGTGATGGAATTGAACTGAATGATGTTGAATCGGTCCTTGGGAGTCAGCCGGGACACGGCCAGTTTCAGTGCGGCTTTGGCTTGCACGAGCGATGCGCCGGCCATGGAACCCGAGGTGTCGATCACAAAGATGACTTCACGCGGTATGTCACCCGGCCCGGCTTCGTTAATTTGCGGCGGTAGGAAAAACACCAGACCGTAGGTCTCGCCGTCCTGTTCTTCCAGAAACAGTTGGGTTTGGGCTTCATGCGAAGCTTGCGGAGTCCAGGCCAATTCGAAATCGCGATCGGCAAACGTGGATGGGTCGGCCAAGGTAATATGTAGGCGTCCGTTGGAATGGGTTTCAACCCGAATGGGGTGAGTGGGGGACTCCACGCGATCAAGTAAAAAGCCGGGTGCCAGATCGATCTGCAAGGTGAGGGAATTGATGGGATCTTTCCCGGGATGTTGTACCGGCGGCGTGATCCGTGACGCATCGGGAACCTGATCGGTATTGACGGCCCATCCCACGCCGGTCATATGGGATTGCGCTTCGACCATAGATAGGGGAGTGCCGGGAATATAGCGTGGCCCGACCACCATCGGAAACCGGAGAGAAAACCGGCCCTGGTCGTACCGGACAGAATCCTGATATTCAATCTCCACGATGATGGGTTCACCCGGCGCAAGATTTGCGACGGACGCGGTAAACACATTGGGGCGTTCCTGCTCCAGCAGACTGGCGCGCTGTCCCTTGCGCTTGGCCTGTTCAAATGTTTTCTTGGCTTCGGCCCGTTCTTGAATGATCCCTTCAATCACCCGCTCGCCGATCCGCATGCGCAGGTGATCGACGGCCGCCTGCTCGGGTAACGGAAAGACATAGATGCCCTCGGCCCATTCGGCGCTGGGATTGTGAAAGGTTTGCGAGACGGTGGTGCGGACGATCAGCCCGCTGATGGTCGTGGTGACATGGGTGGAGACGTTGGGGGCGGGGAGAATGGGTCCTCCCGACACGGGGCGAATCGACAAGCCATGTGGTATGTCCGGTCCGGCCTGTTGAGAGGGTGCTGTGACGTCAAGTTCCAGTGGTTGAGCGGACACGGGAGGAAGGCCCAGGCAATCCACCACACTGCCGGTGAGCCAAAATGCAAGAGGCAGAAGAAGTTGCTTCCAGAAATTCATACCGGCTCCTTTATCGTCATGAAAGGTGATGGCTAAAACTGTCCGACAGGGCGGGCCCGGGCCGACCCACAGCAGGGTGAGCCAACCCGGGGTGCGAGTCTTAGGGAAGGGATTCGACAGTGAGGAGTGGATCGGAAGAGACCGATTCCACTTGAACTTCCTCCTGGAAGGAGACTTCAGTGTCCGAAGAGACGATGGGTGATTCGTCAGTGGTCAGACCCAGTTCTTCACCGGCCGGGCTGTCCGTGTCGGCGGGAGCCAATGACAGTTGGAGATCTTTTCCTTCTGATGGTGAAGCAGGAAGTAACGTCACATGTGCCCGCCGGTTTTGTTCAAAACATTCCGGCGTTTCTTCCTGACAGATCGATCCGTCTTTTCCCAACGTGTCCACCTGGACGTCATCCTCAGCCACGCCAAGAGACATTAAAAAGGTTTTAACGGACTGCGCTCGCTTGAGCCCCAAGGCACGGTTGTAGGCATCCGAGCCTTTAGCGTCGGTATGTCCCACGATGCGGAGGGTGCCGCTCCATCCCTCCGGCCTGTTCTCCATTCGGGTTTTGAGGCTGTCCTTTGCCTCATCGGACAAGGTCGACTCGTTAAACGCAAAATAGACATCCGTCTCTGCCATCGGCTGGTTTTCACCCGGCCCGGTGGCAGGGATGATCGTATTGTTTACCGGCTCTTCAGCTAAGGCCTGGCTCAATGCCAGGGGTTCTTCAGAAGCGGGTTGCCCTTCGGAAGAGGTAAACGCACTCGCCATTTGCGCCTTATCCATTCCCTGAGAAGCGGTCGCAGGCAGGGGTGTTTCCTCGGAATACATCAAGAGGCCGCCTATCCCCAAGACCAGGATGAGTAAGCCGGAAGCGAGGTAGATAATTTCCTTGGTATCCGATGGACCGGCTTCGGTCGCAGGGGTTGGGGGCTCCGTGTGATGTTGGGATGTAGTTGGCTGAGAAATTTTCACGTTCATGGCTGTCTCCTTGTGAAGTCGTTAAGTTGTCGTTGGCATTTCCGGTCGTCTTGTTTTGCGAACTCATTTAAAATTCCGCCCTTTAGTACCTGTGAATGTTCACCTCCTTTCCGGTTGCAAATGCGATTGTTGAAACCGTCCTATCGCAAGGGGCTTGCCATGACGACGAATTGGAAAAGTTATTGAAAAACAGTGGTTTATGCGTGGCGTGGGGTTGGTCGGTTTGCGGGGATTGCGGGGACCACTGAGTGGATGCGGGGATATCCCCGCATCGTCGGCCAAGAAGAATCAACCGGAAGCTTCAACCCTTGGTCATAGCTACGGTCTTAAGAGGGCAATCTTTTCTTTGCAGATTCCCCGCCTTTGTAAGGCGGGGTTAGGGGAGGTAGAGTCTTTTAATTATTTTTCTCTTTGTTCGTCAGCCTTGCAGTTTCGGAAGGTTTGCCGGGTTTCGCCCCGGCGGTCGACCCACTTTTGTTCCGGCAAAAGTTGGCAAAACCATTGACGCCCCGTCTGGCCTCATGCAGGGGACGGACGCCAGTCTTAGGAGGGCGGACCAACTCGCTCCGCTCAAACAAGGCCCGCCAACTCATGAGAGCGTCCTACCGTGGCCAGCCGGCAGGCGTCGGACCAGGGGGGAAAACCTCAATTGTTAAATTTTCGTCATAACGGAAGAGTTGGGGTCGGCGTGATGTTCTGTGTTGCCGGGTTTCGCCCCGGCAGCCGACCCACTTTTGTTTCGGCAAAAGTGGGCAAAACCATTGACGCCCCGCCCTCATCAGATTGATCCGACGCGAAGGGGGAAGAGGCGGGCTAACTCGCGGGGCTCACACAAGCCCGCCAAGAAGAAGAGCGTCCGATCATGCGGACGGGCGGCAGGCGTCGGAGAAGGGGGGAAACCTCAATCGTTAACTCATCTGTTTACCTGCAGGGTTGGAGTCGGCTTGATGCTCCATGTTGCCGTGGTTCGTCCAGGCGGACGAAGTCCTTTTCTTTCGGCAAATGGGCGTGCAGAAGTCAGCAGAGGGTGTAGTAGGTGGTGAAAACGAGCCGGATTCGGTCTGGAGACCTCACCCCACCGAAAAACCGAGCGGACCGTTGTTAGCGAGTTTTAACATCTTCCGACAGCCAGGTTTTGATAAGGGATTGGTAGGGCACATCGCGCTTGTTCGCCTCAATTTTTATACGATCCAGCAGTCCCTCGGGAAGCCGGAGCGAAATGGTTTTTGTTGACAGCTTCAGATTTGGGAAAGAGGCAGTCTGAGCCTTATCCCAGTCTATATACTCACTGGAGTCATGACTTTCCCAGAACGCACGTTCTTCAGTTTCGCTTTTAAACTCAGGAATTTTTTTTCGATTGTTCATATTTGGTCCTCTCTTGGCGGTGCATGTCACGCGCTGAAATGATCCGCATTAACATACCGGCAGTACTCGATCGTACAGTAAAGGTCAGGTGAAGCTGACGCTTGTTGTCGGTTGTCCCTAGCGCATGATAGCGCGGGCGGCGGTTAAGAAAAAGAGTGGTGTGGAATCGAGGGAACTTTTCGTGGTCTTTAAGTCTTGTTTGGGTTTTTTTCAGGCCTTCTACCTTGTCATCGGGGCAGGCCTCTGCTAATCTACATACAAGTGCCATACATATGGAGGAATCATTATGAGCGTCAACAATCTGTTGCGAAAAGCCAAACCTGTCAATGTGCGGGAAGCACAAGCTCAATTGTCGAAGTTGATTAAGTCAAAGTCTCCCTCCATGGTGCTCTCGCATGGCAAACCGGTATCGTTCCTCGTGCCCTATGAAGATATGCTTGATCTTGTCGAAACGCTCGACGAACTAAAGGACAAAAAAATTCTTGGGGAAATCGAGCAAGCCCGGAAAGACTATGCGCAGGGGAAAGCCGTACCTGCCGAGCGCCTCTTTAAAAATATGGGCGTCTAGATGGCCTATGAAGTCGTCTTTCCCAGTGAACGGGTGGAGCGCCTCTTTCAAAAAGTCTTAGAAAAAATTCCTGCCGACTACCAAATAACCATCATCGCCGCCATTCGATCTCTCGGGACCAACCCCCGTCCCCAGGGTAAACGCACAAAGAAGTTAACGGGAGAGCTGATTGTGTCACGGTTTGTGGCTGAGTATCGGCTGCGGGTAGGTCCGTATCGGATCTTGTATGATATCGACGACCAACACAAAAAAGTCGTCCTCCTCAAGCTCGCCAAGCGCGATGAACAAACCTACAACTGACATCCAACCACTAAATGCAATGCGGGGTTTCGTCCCGCGCGACGAGCCACTTTTGTTTCGGCAAAAGTGGCCAAAACCATTGACGCCCCGCCCGCCTGCATCGGATTGATCGTACGCGAGCGAGGGGGAGACGGGCTAACTCGCGGGGCTCACACAAGCCCGCCAAGAAGAAGAGCGTCCGATCATGGGGACGGGCGGCAGGCGTCGGAGTTCTCAACTGAATTGTCATTTTGAGCCACCGGCGAAGAATCTGTGCCCAGCCCGACGATTGTCTTTGTGCTTGAAAAGGGACGGGGTGGACTTGAGCGTTTTGATTCGGCCTCGAATAATTTCCGATTAAACACAAATCTTTCCTTGACTTATCTCGGCGATTAATAAATTATTTCCTGGCTTGGAGTTTCGTTGTGATTTCGGGCATTGAAAGCGATCCGCCGTGTAATCTTAAACGTCAAAGGGAGAGGCATTCTAAAGAAAAAACCCAGGATGACATGAAAGAGCCTAAAAGAATTATATCTGTTTTTATTGCCTCTCTCGGCGATCTTGCTGAAGAGCGAACACTATTTCGAGATGCCATTAATCAGCTAAATGTTGGATTCGGTGATGGTGCCAATGTTCTATTCGAGCCGCTTGGTTGGGAGGACACTTTGGCAACAACCGGGCGCCGAAATCAAAGTGTGATTAATGAGGAGATTGATAAGTGTGATGTGTTCATATTGGCATTGTACCGACGCTGGGGACAGGAAGCGCCTGATGTCAAACCGTATTCGTCATATACTGAAGAAGAGTTCCATCGAGCATTAGAACGTTGGCGAAAAGAAGAAAAACCGGAGATATTTGTGTTTTTTAAGCGCGTGGATGCTGCTTCGGAAGCAGACCCTGGTACTCAATTAACAAAGGTGCTGGAATTCAGACGCCAACTAGAGCAGACGAGACAAGTTTTGTATCACTACTTTGATAGTGGGCAGTCTTTTATTAATGAGATTGATCGCCATCTTCGTGCCTATGCAAAAGGCCAACTGCCTAAAGCTGACAAAGTACGGGATGCTGTTGTGTTGCCTTTATTGGCAATGGCGGAAGTAGAAAAGGCCAAAGAAGAGGCGAACCAACAAATTAAAGAAGCGGAATTGGCAAAATCAAAAGTCGAAGAAGCCCAATTGAAAGTCGCAGCAATGCAGTTACAGACAGCTCAAGATGCCGCAAAATTAGCAAAAGAAGGAATGATTGAATTCGCACGTCAGAAATTTTCAGGGCTTGTTTCCGAGTCGTCCGATATCAGAATTTTGTATCTTGGATATGAATTTTTCCATCGCACGGGGGATTGGGACTCTGCTTTAGAAGTCTTGAAAAAATGGTTGACTCTAAGTGGCACCGATAAGAAATCCACTGATACTTCCGCTGCCTACGGGAATCTGGGAAACCTGTATCGGACGCGCGGGGAGCTTGACCACGCGGAAGAGATGTATGGCAAGGCGTTGGCCATCGAAGAGGCCCTCGGCCGCAAAGAGGGCATGGCCACTCAATACGGGAATCTGGGAGTCCTGTATCATATGCGTGGGGAGTTTGACCGTGCGGAAGAGATGCACGGTAAGGCGTTGGCCATCAATGAGGCCCTCGGCCGCAAAAAGGGCATGGCCACTCAATATGGAAATCTGGGAATCCTGTATCGGACGCGTGGGGAGTTTGACCGTGCGGAAGAGATGTATGGCAAGTCGTTGGCCATTGAAGAGGCCCTCGGCCGCAAAGAGGGCATGGCTACTGACTACGGGAATCTGGGAAACCTGTATCGGACGCGTGGGGAGCTTGACCGTGCGGAAGAGATGTACGGCAAGGCGTTGGCCATCGATGAGGCCCTCGGCCGCAAAGAGGGCATGGCCAGTCACTACGGGAATCTGGGAGTCCTGTATCAGACGCGTGGGGAGCTTGATCGTGCGGAAGAGATGTACGGCAAGGCGTTGGCCATCGATGAGGCCCTCGGCCGTAAAGAGGGCATGGCCAATCAATACGGGAATCTGGGAATCCTGTATCAGACGCGTGGGGAGCTTGACCGTGCGGAAGAGATGTACGGCAAGGCGTTGGCTATCAATGAGGCCCTCGGCCGCAAAGAGGGCATGGCCAATCAATATGGGAATCTGGGAAACCTGTATCGGACGCGTGGGAAACTTTACCGCGCGGAAGAGATGTACCAAAAGTCCTTATTTATATTTAAAGAGCTTCGGTCTCCTCATTTAGCAGGTGTTACTGGTTCGTTATTAGATTTGCAGAGCAAAATTTCAAAGGAAACTCCTGAGGCCCGCGCTGTTCGCATAAAGAAACCCAAAAAGGCCCCAAGTCAGAAGCTCAAGACACATAAGTGAGATAGAACGCTACAATTCTTCGATCATTACGAAAGCTATTCCACTCTTCCCTTAACCGACGCCTGCCGTTCGGCCCTATGATTGGACGCTCTTATTCTTGACGGGCTTGTCTGAGCCTCGCGAGTTAGCCCGTCTCCCCCTTCTTCGCGACCGATCAATCCAATGAGGCCGAACGGGGCGTCAATGGTTTTGACTACTTTGGCCGAAACCAAAGTAGTTCGGCTGCCGGGCCGAAACCCGGCATCAAATTCAAAATTTTACAGTCGGGGCAATTATCGTTAGGCTACGATACAGAAAACGTTAAGTCTTTGTGCCCTCTTTAGGTATTATCTGATAATGGGCTGTGTCGTGAGGAATTAAAATCAATGGAGCGGTATCGTGGCTGTTCAATTTCCAGAGCTGAGTGATGAGTTAAGCCAATTTATTGGTGAACAAAAGATATTTTTTGTGGCCACGGCTGCGCCGGATGGAAGAATCAATCTCTCACCGAAGGGCCAGGATTCCCTTCGTGTCCTCAACCCTCACGAGATTCTCTGGATGAACTTGACCGGCAGCGGGAACGAGACGGCAGCCCATCTGGCCGAATTCAACCGAATAACCATGATGTGGTGTGCCTTTGAAGGGCCGCCCCGAATCCTTCGCGTTTATGGGACGGCCCAGGTTTTTCATCCGAGGGATGCTCGTTGGGCGGAGTTTTCGATTCAATTGCCTTCCACAACCGGAACACGGCAGTACGTGTTGGTGTCTATCGATCGTGTGCAAACTTCCTGCGGTCATGCTGTGCCATTCATGAACTACGTTGAAGACCGTCATGTCCTTTCGACGTGGGCGGAGAAAAAGGGCGAGAAAGGGATCTCGGAGTATTGGCAAAAAAAGAACCAGCTCAGTATCGACGGGAAGCCGACAGGGATTCTTGGATTGTAGTGCGGACTAGAAGACCGCTTGCTTCTAATTAATTAAGAATGAATGATGAGTGAGGATTTGCTTTATTATTTGGCCTATGGTTCGAACCTTCACCCTGTCCGGTTGCGGGAACGCGTGCCGTCTGCCGAATTGCTTGATGTGGTTGAGTTGAAGCACTACCGACTGTCTTTTCAGAAAAGGGGTCAGGATGGGTCGAGTAAGTGCAACCTGGCCCGCACGGGAGAAGAATCGGATGGAGTGTATGGGGCCATTTATCAAATAGACTCAGCCCATAAACCTATCCTCGACCGTTTCGAGGGGAATGGTTATCATGATGGCCAACTCACGGTAAAATTCAATGGCAAAGAGTGCTCCTGTCATACATACCTGGCTCAGCCATCTTACATTCAAAATAGTCTGAAGCCCTTTCATTGGTATAAGGAACTGATTGTCCTGGGCGCCAAACATTTACAGTTTCCCATTGCCTATATTCGTTCCATCGAATCGATCGAATCGGTTGAAGATCCGGACGAGGAAAGACAGATCCAGCATCAAAGGTTAATCGAGCGAATTCAACAATACTCCAGCTCGTAACCCCAGGACATCGACGCCTTCCGCCCGTGCCCACGATCGGACGCTTTTCTTCTTGACGGGCTTGTTCGAGCCACGCGAGTTAGCCCGTCTCCCCCTTCTTCGCGTCCGAGCACTCTGATGAGGCCGGGCGGGGCGTTAATGGGTTTGAGTCCTTTGCCCTCCACCACAAAGGTGGCGCCCTTTGGGACGCGCCAAGCAATAGCTCGGCTGCCGGGCCGAAACCCGGCAACACAAAACATTACGCTTACACTAAGACGACAGCTATGACCAAAAATCGGTCATGGTCGCTATTCCAACTCATTGTTTGCCGGTGTCTTGTGTGAAGAGGGAAAAACTCTACCTCCCCTCACCCCGCCTTACAAAGGCGGGGAATCTGCAAAAAAAAGAATTGCCCTCTTAAGACCGTAGCTGTGACCAAGGGTTAATGTCTGAGGTTAGGCCCATGGTCCGACGTCTGTCACCCGTCCCTGTGATCGGACGCTCTTCTTCTTGACGGGTTTGTCTGAGCCCCGCGAGTTAGCCCGTCTCCCTCCTTCGCGTCCGGTCAATCTCATGAGGCGGGTGGGGCGTCAATGGCTTTGACTACTTTGGTCGAAACCAAAGTAGTTCGGCTGCCGGGCCGAAACCCGGCATCTAACTCACACCTTCAAAATCATATAATCCGTTCAATTCTTGCATGCTCTATACCGAAGTTTGTCTAGAAGCGGGTTCTGTATTTAGCAATAATCTGAACACTCTTCTGTTTTTGGAAGAAATTGAAGTAAACACTTGCGGTCAAGTCTTGCAATAGCAGAGTGGATGGTACGCTTTGGGATGGGTGAGTGAAGCCAAAAGCGGATTGTGTGATTGCAAAGGCGTTCGCCGAACAGTTCACCCTGCTCGTTGACTAACTCTGGTGGTTGATGCGGTTTTGTTCGTCTTCGGTTTCTGTAGGCGACACAACTACTAAAGCATCTGCAACTGATGGAAGAATATTTGGTAAAGCAGAATATGTATATTTTCCAGATTTAGAAGATTAAAAAGTTTAATTCAGAAAGCCCGGTGGGAGCATACGCACCTTAGTCCAAGGTGATAAAGTTAAATGAGGTACCTTTAGCATTGAAGTTTTTATGACGCAACGTCGGATTAATTTCACTTTTTACCCAATCATATAATTAGGAGCACTATTATGAAAGTGTATGGCTACGGCACGAAATCGTCCGATGTAGAGCTAGCCCCGGTAACATTCGAACGAAATGATGCGCGAGAGGGCGAAGTTGAATTTAAAGTTTTATATTGCGGTGTTTGTCATTCTGATTTGCACCAGATGAAAAACGATTGGGATAATACACTATATCCGTGCGTACCAGGCCATGAAATTTTAGGAGTGGTGACGGGCGTTGGTGCGGGCGTCACTAAATTTGAAAAAGGCGATCTCATTGGTGTTGGCTGTATGGTCAATAGCTGTCAAGAATGCGACCCTTGCCAAAGAGACGCGGAAAATTATTGCCAAGGCCCTATAAGCTGCACACTCACTTATAACGGCCCCAAAGATCCGGATGGTACAAATTCTTACGGGGGCTATACAACCAGCATGGTTGTGCGCGAGGAATTTGGCCTTACGATCCCTGATAATTTGGATCCCAAATACGTCGGCCCTATTATGTGTGCCGGAATTACCGTTTATTCTCCGATGATTCATTGGAATTTGGAAGCAGGCCAAACCCTTGGCGTGGCCGGGATTGGTGGATTAGGCAATATGGCCATTAAACTTGGTAAAGCTCTTGGCGCTGAAGTTGTCGCTTTCACCCGAAGTGAAGATAAAAGAGACGAAATATTAAAGATGGGTGCGGATAAAGTTGTCATCTCAAAAGATGAAGACGAGATGAAAGAAGCTGCGCAAAGCCTTAATCTTCTCATTAACACAATCCCAGTGCCGCACGATATTGCCCCGTATATTGATCTTATGAAGACGGATTCAACAATTGTTATTGTTGGTAATATGATCAAGTTCCCGGAGTTTTCACCGGGCCCTATGGTTTTCAATCGCATACAGCTGGCAGGGTCACTTATCGGCGGTATAAAAGAGACCCAAGAGGTTCTGGAGTTATGTGCAAAGCATGACATTAAACCAAGCATTAAAATGATTCGAATGGACGAAATCAATTATGTTATGAAAACATTAGAAAATGGAAATGATGCAGACTTTAGGCATGTCATTGATATGGAGTCTCTGCATAGTAAAATAAAAGACATTAAGGATTCTGCAACTGAGCTCGATCGACCCACACGCGGTGATTTTGTAAATCGCAAATCAGCATAGCTTATAATCGAAGAGAAGTTAGAAACTATGGAACAGCCCCAAGAAAAATTAGTGGATATTCCGATCTAGGATAAATGAGTGAAGCCTAAAGCGAATTTTTTGCTTGCAGGACCTGAGGTGCTTCGAGGATTCCGCCGTTTTCTGACCGATGCCTACCGTTCGGCCCCCTGATCGGATGCTCTTGTTCCTGACGGGCTTGTTCGAGCCCCGCGAGTTAGCCCGTCTTCCCCTTCTTCGCGTCCGAGCACTCTGATGAGGCCGGACGGGGCGTGAATGGGTTTGAGTCCTTTGCCCTCCACCACAAAGGTGGCGCCCTTTGGGACGCGCCAAGCAATAGCTCGGCTGCCGGGCCAAAACCCGGCAACACAAAACATCACAGTTACACTAAGACGACAGCTATGACCAAAAATCGGTCATGGTTGCTATTCCAGCTCATTGTTTGCCGGTGTCTTGTGTGAAGGGGGAAAAACTCTACCTCCCCTAACCCCGCCTTACAAAGGCGGGGAATCTGCAAAAAAAAGAATTGCCCTCTTAAGACCGTAGCTGTGACCAAGGGTTAATGGCTGAGGTTAGGCCCATGGTCGACGCCTGCCTCCCGAGCCTATGATCGGACGCTCTTATTCTTGACGGGCTTGTCCGAGCGCAGCGAGTTAGCTCGGCTCCCCTTACTTCGCGTCCGAGCAATCCAATCTGAGGAAATTATTAGACACCAATCTATTGGTGTACGAAGAGCAGGCCATCAGGAAGTTATAGATAATTGGGCACAGGCCGGGTGCCAATTTCTTCACAGCTTGCTCCCCAAATCTTAATTGGAGTAAAGACAAAATCCTTGGTCCTCCGCAATTCGTTGATTTATCGTCTCCTCAACGGATAAATCGCTGCCAGCCGGCATATCGATCCTCTACCGGGCCGCAGCGAAAACTCAAGACCATAAGCGCAAGTCCACTGACGACACTGGTCCAGGGCCAGGCTGACGTGCCGCCTGCCACAAGCCACGGCGCGAGTATGAGCCACACGCCGCAAAGCACGTTAAAATAGCGCACCAAGCGCGCCGGTTCGGCGAATGCTACCACGGCCAGGGTCACGACCAGCGCGCCAACGATGTGCGTACTGTCCGCCGCCGCACCGCTCAGTCCGAGCACCGAAGGCATGGCCATGAGCCACATGCCCGCGAGCGCGCTTAGCAATAGGTTCCATGGTGCGGAGAACACTTCAATGCCGTGGATGACTTCCTTGAGAGATGAGCGTCCTTGTGTGGACGCTGGTTCTTCCTCCGCGTGGCCTTCCCCGAGCCACAAGGCCCGCCACACGCTTCCACCTTCGTTTCGCGTGCGGAGAAGAAATTGACTGGTGGCAATCACTTCATCTAAAGCCGGCGGTACCATCAGGAGCATCACGACCGCCGCCACCAGACAAAGCGTACACCAGGCGCCAATGCCGACCGGCTGGAGAATCACGAGCACAATGCTGGTCACGCCCGGCGGAATAATAAACAATCCGAACAGCAACACCATCCACGGCATCGTACGCCAGCGCCGACGTCCCCCAATCAATCCGGCGAGGGCGTCCAACAGGTACGAGAGTGCGCCTAGTCCCGCATCCGACACAGGAAACATTTTTGAGATATCCGAGGTGAGCACTTGCCTTGTGCCATTACCAAAAATGGGATCCCACGGATGGGGGATATGCCCGAGTTGAAACGCCGCCAAATAACGCGAGAGAAAAAACCCGACCATCGCCAGAAACACGATTCCCAATCGTTGCTCCCACCCGGAAGGATTATAACTCCAGCCCGGGGGAATACCTGAGCCGGACCATTCCCTCCAGGAATCTTTTTTTCTCTCATCTGAAGAAGGCAAGAGATGGGGAGCCAAGGTGGTCGGATCATTCATCCGTCCCGTCAGGCCTTTCCCTGTTCTTGAGTTGAGGGTGGGGGGAGAAAGCCCGAGCCGGGGAATGATTACGGAAAAGGCTATTATGAGGGCGCCGGTGATCAAGTCGTTATTGTAAACTGCGGCGTTCGGCGCCCAAAACAGTAGCGGGGCGCTCATCACCCAAAGTCCGACCGCACACCCCGCCCAGGCGGCCCACGCATGGCGAAAGGCGAATGAGCTGAAGAGAATCACTGCCGCTCCACTTGCCAGATCGCTCCAGAGTAGCGCGGGTTTTACCATGCCGAGGGCGGGCGCAGAACCAATCAGCCACAGGCCGAGAAACATGTTTGCCACATGCGGCCACGTCGGCCGATCCGGGGAAGGTTTGTTCGCCTTCAGCTTATTTTCCTTATACCAGCCGGCCGGGTCGGCCTTCAGCGCAGCGGTCATCTTGGGTAACGTCTCGCGCAGGGAATTTTGCGGCTTCCACCCCAGAAGCGTACGGGCACGCCCGATATCGAGCGCGTAATGGTCATCTGCCAAATCGATCATCCATGGCTTGATGAACGGGCCTGGGCCTGGTAACAAGCCCTGAAGCCAGGCCCCGATCTTCGCGACCGACCTGGGAATGCGATAGGTCTTCCAGTCCTCGTTGTGTAGCTGACGGCTGATGGCCCGCTGGAGTTCGTCGTAGCTTAGGGTTTCCGGCTCGCCGATGAGCAGCGTGGTAACGGCCGGAAGTGACTTGCGACGTTCGACGACGAGCACCAGGGCCTCGATGAGGTCGTCAAGATGCACGAAGGATTGTCCGTGCGTGATGTCGCCGGGAAACACATGGGCGACCATCTTTCTCTCATAGATTCGCTTGATCTGATGTGAGATAGGGATCGAATGGCAGCGGTCGTCATACACACCGGCGATACGCAGGAAGACCACTGGCACGTCGCCTCGTTCCCGCAAAATGAGTTGCTCTGTCTTGACCTTTGACTTCGGGTAATCCCATTTCGGTCCGAGGGGGGAATCTTCATTGATGGATTGACCGGGTTCGCATGGTGCATGCACAAGCATCGTGCTGGAAAATATAAACTGTTCGATTTCGAAGTCACGCAACCCACGCAACAGCCGCTCGGTGCCCCGTACGGTGACCTGTTCATAGAGGGGACTGGGATTTCCGGAGAAACTGTAGTAGGCGGCCAGATGAATGACCGAGGCGATGTGTGTGCAGCCTAGCCGACGCACTCTGTCAAGCGCGGCGCTCACGCTGGTATCCGAACTAAGGTCGCAGTCGATGATGTGCTCGGTGCTAGGCGGAGGATGGGGCGGGCCTTCCCGATCAAAGCCCATTTCCCAGTAGCTCTCCCCCACGCGATCAATGAAGGAACTGCCGATCAGACCGCTGCTGCCGGTGATGATGAGAGTGTTGGACGGCGTTTTCACCTCGTCAGCTCCTTCTCTCACGTCACCGAACAGAATTTCTTTGCCCGAATGCATCTTATCAATCGTTCCACATTCTTACGTCAGAGTAATTAATTAACTCTTCCAATTTTTAGGACAGGATGAAGGGATTGGGTACTGGCAAAAACCCTTAAAATTCATTTTAGTTGGCAAGGAGGCGAGACGGTACGCTTTTTTTCCCATTGTCCGACGCCTGCCGTCCGGCCCCATGATCGGGCGCTCTTGTACTTGACGGGCTTGTTTGAGCCTCGCGAGTTAGCCCGTCTCCCTGCTTCGCGACCGATCAATCCAATGAGGCCGGACGGGGCCTCCATGGTTTTGGGTCCTTTTGCCTTCACAACAAAGGTTGCGCTCCTCGAGACGCATCAGGCAATACCTCGGCTGCCGGGCCGACACCCGGCATCTCCAGTGAGCCCCGAACAGAGCGGAAACTATTGGACAACAATAAAGGGTTTTTGCCGAGAACGGATCCTACCTTGTATTCTAAAGCCCATGAGAGGTTGTCTATTGTGGACTTTTATATATAAGTGAAGGATGACCCTATGACTGATCAACCGAGACCACATCCTCGCGGCGAACAGACTCTCATTGGAAAACTGTCCGGGAAAACAATCACCATCCCCGACGTGAATGTCCCCCCGATGCCCGCTTTGGCGCCTCCCGGGGTCATTCACAATGGTACGAAAGCCGGGAACTTCGACGAGATCGACTCGTCCATCGGATATCCCGATGTGCGGAGTTTCAAAAGAAAGTTCGGGCTGATTATTCCCGCCACCAATACCAGCATGGAGCACGAACTGTGGAGCATCATCTTTAAGAACCAGGGACCGGACGGACTACGCGGGGTCGGTCTTCATACGGCCACCGTCATGACGCCGAAGCCGAGATTGGAAACCGAAGAAGATTTGCGGGCGTATAAGAAACAGTTTCTGGGCGGCCTGAGAGCAGCGGTGGATGTGGCGTCGTTGGCGGAGCCACAATATATGATCATGGGCATGAGCCTGGAGCATATCCTTGGAGGCATTGAAGCCATTCGAGGCCCGATGGAGGAGATTGAAGAATACTCCGGCCTGTCCTGGGGCACCTGGCATGATGCCGTTCACGCGGCTTTGAAGAAATATTCAGCGAAGCGGATCGGCATCCTGACGCCGTTCGACAAGAAAGGGAATGAGTCTGCGACACAGATGTTCGAAGATCTGGGATACGAGGTCGTATCAAGCGTGGGGTTCTCCTGCGCGAACGCACTGCATATCGCGCATGTTCCGGACCCGGCCAAGGAAAAGGCCATTCTGGAATTGTTGGCGACTGAGGAACATGCATTGGATGCCGTCGTCCAGTGTGGAACGAACATGAGCTTGATCAATGTGACGGAGAAATTGGAACCGGTGCTAGGGATTCCCATCCTGGGGATCAACGCGGTGACTTTCTGGTACGCGCTACGGGAAAACGGGTTCGAAGGGCCCTTGGCGGGTGGGGGAAGAACGTTGCAAGAGTTCTAATCCGGTCCTTCAGCCGCATGACAATTCCCTGCAGCCGACGAGCAATCTGTGTGTTTGTGCCAGTTCAGTTGGAAAGGAAGTGCCTCCGGTCCGCCCCTCAGCCACGGATTCTATGAGTTCTATAAAAAAGTTATATCGACAATAGCATGGATGAAAATCGTGGCTGATCGTTCTTAATTTCCCCTCCTTTGTAAGGAGGGGCGGAGGGGAGGTAGCGTCTTCTCCTGGAAGTGGTGGCGGAAAACATCAATGCTTCTAGATATATCAGAGACTCTACCCCACCTAGCCTCCCCTTACAAAGGGGAGGAATCACGAGATAGCACCCTTTAGCAAAAAGTTCAGAGGGTAATGGGTGCATCCAGAAAACTCGGAGGAACCATAAAAAATTACACGGGACAACCCTTAGGAGCGAGTTATTTGAAAAGCTCCAGGATGTGTCCACCCCCCACATTATGAATGCTGCCTGTCGGCCTTCGAAGAGGTTAGGATGTCAGGATGGATGTGAAAGCGCTGCAGAGCCGTATTGAGGGCAAAGTGACGGTGCCAACCGACGCCGGGTACGAAGATCTCAGGCGCTCGCTCATTTGGAATCAGCTGACGCCGATGCGCTATCCGCAGGTGGTCGTGCAGGTGGCGAATGAGGAAGATGTTGTCGAGGCGGTCCGGTTTGCCCGCAGGCAGAACATGAAAATTGCCGTGCGTGGCGGGGGACATAGTTGGGTGGGGTTCCCGCTGTGCAACGGGAGCCTGTTGATTGATCTTGGACGTCTTAACCGGGTTTCGATTGATCATCAGACTCGCACGGCGGCGCTTCAGCCGGCGGTCACGGGACAGGCACTCAACCAACAATTGGCTCCGCACGGGCTGGCCTTCCCTGTCGGGCATTGCGCGACGGTTCCCATGAGCGGCTATTTGCTGAATGGCGGGCTGGGCTGGAACTGGAACACATGGGGGCCGGCTTGCTTTAGTGTCGAGGCCGCCAATGTCGTGCTGGCTGATGGCAGTCTCGTCGTTGCCAATAAGGAACAACATGCCGACCTGCTCTGGGCGATCCGCGGGGCGGGGCCTGGCTTCTTTGGCGTCGTCACACAATATCTTCTCAAGTTGTATCCGTTGCCGCGTGCCATCACGACCAGCACGTATTATTACCCGTTGGAACGCATTGAAGAAATCGGCGCATGGGCAGCGGGTATTGCCGGGCAGTTGCCGCGAAAAGTAGAGCTGACGATTTTCTGCGCGCAGGCGCCACCCGTTTTTGTCGAGCGGTGTCGGGCCAGCAACGGCTTTATGTGTATTCTGAGCGCGACCGGGTTCTTCGACACACCCGATGAAGCCGCCGCCACACTGAGTCTTTTGGAGGCCTGCCCCGTTTTATCCGAATGCCTGGGAAAGGACGTGAACCAGCCCGCCACAATGGACGCCTTGCTCGACATGGGCGGCAGGTTCTGGCCGGAGCTGCATCGCTGCCTGGCCGATACGGTTTGGTCAAACTCCCCACCGGAGCAACAACTGGCGGCTGTGCGCGATGCCTTTCTGCAGGCGTCGTCACCGGAGTCTCTCGCGCTATGCGCATTTTCCACCGGAGTGAACGGCAGTGCGGCTTTGCGACCCGACGCGGCCTTCTCGATGACAGCCTCCACCTTACTACTGAACTATGCCATCTGGGAGCGGCCGGCGGATGACGATGTGAATGCCGACTGGCATCGAGCGACTCTCGCTTCGCTGGACCGGTTTGCCGTGGGACATTACGTGGGGGAGTCGGACATTGTCGAGAATCCGAGGCGTGCGGAACGGTCATTCGCACCTGCGATCTGGCAACGGCTTCAGACCCTCCGACGTACCTACGACCCTGATGGTTTTTTTCAAAGTCACGACAGAGGAGGCTGACCACTAGGGTTCTGTCGTAGTATCATCTCCCTGCCACTGAGTTGAGGTACAGGCTTATCCACCCATTCATATGAGCGAATACATTACATTTCTTGAAGAGGTGTTCGAACAGTTCGGCCCGATTCATCCGCGACGGATGTTCGGCGGCTATGGCTTGTTCCACAAAGGATTGATGTTCGGGCTGGTTGCGGATGAGGTGTTGTATCTGAAAGCCGACGAAACCTTGGCCCCATTTTTTGAAGAACGGGAATTAGACCAGTTTCAATATGAAAAACACGGCAAGACATTTAAGATGTCGTACTTTATGGCTCCGGAGGAGATTTTTGAGGATCCTGCGGAGGCGAAAGGGTGGGCTCTTCGATCGTATGAGGCGGCCGTGCGCGCAAAAAAGCCGGTAAAAAAAGTAAAGAAGAGAAACTGATTGTCATATGGACATCAGGACCGATAGAGCGGGAGAGATGATCGGCACGGTCTATATTGCCACAAGCGTCGATGGATTTATTGCCCGTGAGGATGGGGGGATCGACTGGCTCCCGGGGGTGGGAGAGGCAGGGACGGAGGATTACGGATATCACGAATTTAGTGATTCCGTTGATGCCATTGTTATGGGGCGACACTCATATGAGATGGTATTATCCTTCGGTGCCTGGCCGTATGGGGGAAAGCCCGTGGTGGTTCTCAGCAGTGGAACGGTAGCTATTGGCAAGGATATCGCAAGAACGGTGGAGTCCATGCATGCACCACCGCATGAGGTGGTGCAACGGCTGGCCGGACGTGGATGGAGGCACCTCTATATTGACGGGGGCAAGACCGTTCAGGGATTCCTTCGCGAAAATCTGATTCACCGGCTGATCATTACGACAGTTCCGATTCTTCTCGGGGCGGGCATTCCCCTGTTCGGGCGGCTTTCTCACGAGATCCACTTGCAGCATCTTGAGACACGCCCATTTGCGAATGGATTGGTGCAGAGCCACTATAAAGTACGACGGCATGTCGCCGAACAGGAGACTTTTTCCGGGTGTGGTTGAAGTCAGCCACTTGGTCCATGAGCAATGAAGACTTTTGTTGTCTGCCAAGGTGTGTAACATGTCATTCAAATATCTGACTTACACTAAGGACGTCTTATGCCATATGTGAATATTCAAGTAACGAAGGGTGTGTCCAGAGAGCAGAAGGCGGAATTGGTGAAAGACGTCACGGATTCCCTGGTTCGCGTGTTGCGAAAAAATCCCGACCACATCCATGTGGTGATTCAAGAGATCAATGAGGAAGACTGGGGATTTTCCGGTCTGCTGACTGATGAATGGAAACAACAACAGGGCCGGTCGTCCTCGAGCGCATGACGACTGACCATTCGGGGGTAATGAGAGCTATGAATCTTAAATTACGAAATGGTGGTCCTGCAGATGCTGAAACGTGCGGCTCGATCTGCTTCGACGCGTTTACGGCTATTGCCAGACAGCATAATTTTCCTCCTGATTTTCCCGCCCCTGAGGTAGCCGTTCAATTATTTTCTCACCTGTTCTCGCGTCCTGATATCCATTCCGTTGTGGCCGAAATGGACGGGCGCGTCATTGGGAGCAATTTCCTCTGGGAGAATACTGTCATTGCCGGGGTCGGTCCGATCACCGTGGACCCGGCGGTCCAAAATGGAGCTGTGGGTAGACGTTTGATGGAGCATGTGTTGGAACGGGCGGGGGAGATTCGTTTTGCCGGCGTCCGGCTGGTGCAAGCGGCGTATCATAATCGCTCACTGTCTCTCTATACCAAGCTGGGTTTCAACGCCCGTGAACCGCTTTCGACAATTCAAGGACCGGTTCTTGGAATCGGGATCCCCGGCCATGCCGTCCGTCCGGCGGTCGAAGGGGATGTGGCGAATTGCAATCGGCTGTGTATTCAGGTCCATGGCCATGATCGGAAATCCGAGCTGCTGGACGCCATCAAACAACAGACCGCCACCGTGGTCGAATGCGAGGGCCGCATTACCGGTTATGCCACCGGGGTTGGTTTTTTCGGCCATGCGGTCGCCGAGGACAATGAAGATCTGAAGGCGCTCATCGGGGCGGCTCCCGCTTTTCCCGGACCGGGCTTCCTGCTCCCCACGCGCAATAGTGAGTTGCTTCGCTGGTGTTTGGAGAAAGGGCTGCGCGTGGTCCAGCCGATGACCCTGATGAGTATGGGGCTGTATAACGAACCAGACGGGGCCTTTCTGCCTTCTGTGGTGTATTAAAGGGGCTGTTGAAAAAAGCCGCCAGCGGCGTTCTCGCCATTTTCCCGTGCTCACGTACTGGAAGTACGCTCTGCGCGCAAAACAAAAGTTGTGCCCTTCGGGACACGGCAGGCAATTTGCGGGCTTGCTGGACGAACTTTTTTGAACCGCCCCGAGGCCTCTAATATGCAACGTGCCTGGGGGTCAATATGCACGTGGAAATTAGTATTATTCAACACTCCCTTAAACCGCATATTGCCCCCCTGAGGTAACCTAAACATGCTTTCTGTCGTGTCGGAGTCAATGTGAACGAAATCAGCCTATTCGTCTCCCAGTATGGCGGAATCGTGCTGTTTGCCATCGTCTTCGCCGAGCAGGTCGGCCTTCCGATTCCGGCAGTCCCGGTCTTGTTGGCGGCCGGTGCCCTGGCGGGTGCCGGGCAGATGGATCTCGGTGTCGCCATTGTTCTTTCTCTCGTCGCCTGTCTGGCCGGGGATGTAGTGTGGTACGAGGTGGGCCGGCGTCGAGGCCGGCAGGCCCTCAGCCTTCTCTGCCGCATTTCCTTGGAACCTGATTTTTGCGTGCGGCGGACCGAGAATTTTTTTACCCGTCACGGGATCCGTGCGCTGGTTCTCGCCAAGTTCCTGCCGGGCTTGAGCACCCTGGCGCCGGCGATGGCCGGTCTTTTTGGAATTAGGTTCACTCGTTTCCTGGGCTATGACGGACTGGGTGCCGGGCTCTGGGCTCTGACATTCGTGTTGCCGGGGTATGTTTTCAGCAGCGAGATCGAAGCCCTTGCCGCGCAACATTCCCGCGCGGGCATGTATTTCCTGGTGGCACTGGGTATCGGCCTCGTGGGCTATATCGCCTTCAAGTTTGCCCACCGGCAATGGGTGTTGCGCGAGTTGCGAATGGCCCGCATGACCGTGGATGAGCTGAAAGGGATGATGGACAACGGCCAGGAGGTCTTTGTGTTGGACCTGCGCGGTCCGTTGGATCACGAAGCGGACCCCTACACTATTCCAGGAGCTCTCCGCATGACCGCGGATGAATTAGAACAGCGGCATGGCGATATCCCGCGACAGAGTGACGTTATTTTATTTTGTGCCTGCCCGAACGAGGCAACGGCTGCCATGATGGCGTTAATGTTGCGGAGGCGGGGCATCAGGAAAGTACGCCCCCTGGCTGGCGGCCTCGACGCCTGGCGCGAACGGAACTTTCCACTTGAAGCCACATCGGCCCCCGCCGGCACTGATCTTGTTGCCGGGTGAGTCTGGTTGTTCTGATGATTCGGACGTATGAAGGAGAGAAGGCTTCAGCGGGATGAATGGTTCTCTTTTTCCATTAGTGCACCGCCATGAATGATGTGGACTAGAGGAAAACGATAGAGCCGTCCCTGACTTTACCACTATGCTGTTGCCTAGCTGCCCTCGAACGGGGAACCGGCCGACTGCATCGAGATCCGCCATCCTCTGGAGCAGACGTTCTCTTTGAATTGACGGGTTTTGTATATCTGCTCAACCGCAAACGCAGAACATTCCATTGATATGGTTCATCGAATTATCTCGGGCGGACAAACGGGTGTTGACCGGGCAGCCCTTGATTTCGCGCAGCAATTTGGAATCGAGTGCGGCGGGTGGGTTCCGAAAGGGCGCATGGCGGAGGACGGCGTCATTCCCGCACGGTATCCGAACCTTGTCGAGACAGGATCCGAAGATCCGAACATACGGACGGAGTATAATGTGCGGGACTCCGACGCCACGATACTGATTACCCGTGGGGCACCGACCGGAGGATCGGCATTTACATTCAAAGTCGCCATGCGTCTGGGGAAACCTGTTTTTCATGTGGATCTTATTCGAGAATTGATGGACCAGGTCGTGCCACAGGTCTGCAGGTGGTTGCAAGATCTTCACCCGGCCGTCTTGAATGTTGCCGGCCCCAGAGCGAGTGAAGATCATGACATCAATGATCTCACCAAAGTGCTTTTGGAAAAAGCTATTCTCCCAGGGAACAGAAATCGCTAAGGGGGCACGGGCTTTATCTTGTGAATTGCGCGGATGACGGTCGGTGCCCGGGTTTCTCGGAATGCCTTTCATTTCCCTTAATTCGCCGATCCGGATGAGGCCGGGAGTTTTCCGGGTGGTCAGTCCGGCGTAAAAGTTCTTGCCTTCGTGATGGGTGACGAACCCATCTTCACCTTTTCCTTTCAAACGTCCTCCGTCCTTCAGTGCCTCCGGCTCATGTGGGTTAAATTGTATTTGGAACAGTTTAGGAACATATTTGTGTTTCATCCTGTGAGAATGGGATAACCCGAGAAAGAAGATGGCCTACTTATGGAGAGGGGGAAAGGGCCTTTATCGCTGATATATGAGTAAAATTTTGCAAATACTTGCCTATGGCATGGACTTTGTACTGTCATAGGATTATACCGCTCTAGAGATTGTGAGAAAAATTTTAAACTTTACGACAAAAAGATAGAGGAGAGAAAAATATGAACAGTCAGCGGACTTACTTCACCTGGTCTTTTGCACTTCTGACTGTCGTCATGATGTTCCTGGTGGGATGCTCGAGTCAAAGGCCTGGGGTCCATCCGAATGCGCATTTCCAGGAAGTGGGTGAAGAACAGGCGGAGAAGGACATTGTGGCATGCGAAAAACTCGCCGATGACCACGTTTCTCAATCCAATGCCGGAGAACACGTTGCCGGGCAAACGGCCATTGGGGCAGCCATCGGGGCTGCCGGTGGTGCAGTGATAGGGCTCCTAACGGGTGATGCAGGAATTGGAGCAGCTTTTGGCGCTGCCGCTGGAGCGGCACAGGGTCTGGTACGAGGGCTTTTGGGAGCAGCCAGTTCCGAACCAAACCCCGCCTATCAAAATTTTGTGGACCGATGTCTCAAGGAGGCAGGATATGAACCAACCGGCTAAGCTTGACCAGCTAGAAGCCTTTGAAATGGTACCGTATACCTGCCGCATTCAATGTTTCAGCACTATGTGACGCGCTTGAGGTCTTTAACGCACCTGCGTCATTAATCCTGTGTCCATGAATCCGGCAACCGCCATCTAAAATAGCACTGAATAGATGTGCTTCACACTATTGGGCAATTAATAGGGGATTAGGAGAGTCGTGCCTGGTTCAAGGGGGACCCCTGGGTCGTGTTAGTTGTTGAGACGATTGGTTAGGGGGAGTTGGGTTGGATCTGCGGGTGTTCCTGTGCCAACTTGGTCTCTAAAAACAGGGCTTGTTCCAGTGACCGGAAAAATTTCTGATAGGGTTCGGGATCCTCGACCGCCCGCAAATAAAACTGGGCGCTTGCCCGCACGACTAATTGTTTTTCGTTTCGGGGCCGGACGGTGACCGTGAGTCGAACCACATCATTGCGGTGCCAGAACGGTGCCCATGAGAGATAGGCTTTACTGAACACGAGAAGACTTTGGTCGTCGTAGAGGTGGTAGAGAGGGTCATAGCCATATTCGGGTCGTTCAAGCGGCGCAAAATATTTGCCGGACACAATCCCGAGTTCTTCATCAAGAACCTCCAACTGAAAATTCAGATCCTGCATGGTGGACAGGATGGCTCTGAGTATGGTTCGACGATCGGTCATATCGAATATCCGGCTTTGGGCCGCTCGCAATTTGACCTGACTGGCCTCAGACATCCAGATCTGTTCCTTCGCATCCCACTGATTTTCATGTCGCGACTCATAGGGGGAAATGCAGCCCCCAAGAAGCAGTCCCACACTGATGAGGCAACCGATCGGTAGGGCATTTGTAAGATGTTTCAGATGGCAATGCATTGGGATATCTGCTCTTGACTATTCTTTGGAAATAAACAGCGAGCGCTCCAAGGTCGCGAAAAAGTTCTGGTAGACTTTTGGATCCTCAATCGGTTTGTTGTTGTAGATGGCATTCGCCCGGATCATCATGTGTCCTTCGGTCTGGGGTCGCACGGTGACCGTTATCCCCAGGACATCAGTATAATTGGGTTCCGCAAAACGGGCTGCAGTGACGAGTCCCATGGGTTCGTTGGCGCGCTCGATGATGAACCCAAGATCCTGCAGGGCGGCAACCACCCCGCGCATGGCTTGGGAAGGATTCGTGACCTCAAATGAACGTGATTGATAGCTGCGCAGTTTCATTTGCGCCGCGGTTGGAGCTAATAAATCCGGCCCGGGTTGTGGCGGTGCACATGCCTGAAGTAACCAGCCCCCGCTTAAAAGGAGTGCAATCCAGACAGCTTGCGTGTGTGCCATACGTCCTCGCTTAAATGGTGAACGCTTCCAAAAAGACGGCTTTGGAGAGCTTGAAGAAAAATTGCTGGTAAATCAGCGGATCCCGGATCATCTCCATTTTTTGTTCTCCCGGAGGAATATACTGCCGATCGGCTTGTCCGTCTCCCTGCCACACCACCCGGTAGAACATGATTCGCACCTCATGTTTTGTGCCCTCCTGGTTAATAGGACGGGCGATCAGGACGGCCGCGATTTTTTGATGGAGATCTACCGGCATCCTAAAGTTCCCTAAGGACAGGAGCCCCATAAAAAACCGGTTGAGGTCTTGCCCATATTCCCGGGCGCTTCGTTCTTTGGTGGCGCGCAGAAATCCCATTTGCCGAACGCTTTCCTCGATTTGAAGCCCCAGATCCTGCAGGACGGCAGCCGACGCGGACAGGAGTTCATGTTCATTGGACGTTTCAAAGACACGAATTTGCATCGCCCGGTTTTTCGGACTTTCAGGCGACAATTGCAGGAGCTCTGCGGGTTGGGTCGGCGTGGTACAACCGTTGCTAAGGGTCAGAAGAGCAAGAAGTGTCCCACCTGCCGCCCATTTCAACGGTTTTGGCATGGCGGGGCGTTCAGAATTGCGTCGAGTTGTAGGCAAAGTCCCGCACCTTTTTCTCTTCGTCATACTTGATGATAATGGTGAGGGTTCGTTGGCGGGATGAGCTGGAACTGTCTTTAGAATTTGCGCCCAGAATGATGAGGGTCCCGTAGGAGGATGAACTTGTGTTCACCCGATCCGTGGAGACCTTATCGTAAATCCACACTTCCCGCCGTTTGTCATCTGTCGTCACAATATTGGGAGATCCCAAAATTTCGGCCACCTGTGCGGCACTCATTCCCGTTTTGATTTCTCCCTGGACTTTCCCGACCGTCAGACGCTCATCGGGGATTTCCGCCTTGTTGCCTCCACAACCCGATAATCCCAGTGCGAGGCACATCCCTATGATGATTGGCATGGTTGTCATGTGTGTGCTCCTTTTTCAATATTAGTCATATCTTTGCAAGAACAATTCTTCCAACATGCCGAGCATGCCTTGAAACATTCTATAGGAAGACTTCTGCCTTTTCGATCTCTAGAACTTACGGTTCTGATGAAGTCCGAACCCGCATCATCCTCCTGTTGATAGATTGTCCTCTATTTTTTCACCTTGTCGTCTGGCTGAACCAAAGCCGGAGGACGTTGAGAAACCAAATCGGCATAAAAGTCCTTGCCCTCGTGGTTGATGACGATGAAGGCGGGGAAGTCTTCCACTTCAATTCTCCACACCGCTTCCATCCCGAGATCTTCAAATTCCAGAACCTCCACTTTTTTAATGCTATGCTCGGCCAGCCGTGCGGCGGGGCCGCCGATGGATCCCAGATAAAACCCCCCATGCTTTCCGCAAGCCTCACGCACTTGTTTGGAGCGATTGCCTTTCGCCAGCATCACCATGCTGCCGCCAGCTTCTTGAAACTGATCCACATATGAATCCATGCGTCCGGCCGTGGTGGGGCCGAACGATCCCGATGCATGGCCTTGGGGTTTTTTGGCCGGTCCGGCGTAATAGACTACATGATCTTTCAGATATTGGGGCAATCCTTTTCCAGCATCTAATTGTTCCTTGAGGCGGGCATGCGCGATATCCCGTGCAACGACGATGGGACCGGTGAGGGAAAGACGTGTGGCCACCGGATGCTTGCGAAGCTCTGCCAGAATGTCTGCCATGGGTCGGTTGAGGTTAATTTTCACCACATGGCCATCCAGATCTTCGTCTGTCACCTCGGGGAGGTATTTCGCAGGGTTGGTTTCAAGTTGTTCCAGAAAAACCCCCTCCTTGGTGATTTTTCCGAGGACTTGTCGATCGGCTGAACAGGAGACACCCAATCCGACCGGGCAGGAGGCCCCGTGTCGTGGCAAACGGATGACTCGTACGTCGTGGGCGAAGTATTTTCCGCCGAATTGAGCGCCGATGCCGGTTTCGGCGCAGAGTTGAAGAATCTGCTTTTCCAGGTCGAGGTCACGAAAGGCACGCCCCTGCGTGTTGCCTGAGGTAGGCAGATCATCCAGGTAATGACAACTGGCCAGTTTCACGGTCTTCAATGTGAATTCGGCTGATAGGCCACCCACAACAAAGGCCAGATGATAGGGTGGGCAGGCCGAGGTGCCCAGGGTACGAATTTTTTCCGCCACAAACGCGAGCATGGATTTGGGATTTAAGAGGGCTTTGGTCTCTTGATAGAGAAAGGTTTTGTTTGCGGAACCACCGCCTTTGGCAATGAATAAAAAATGATATTCCGATCCCGGTTTGGCGTAGAGGTCAATTTGTGCTGGAAGATTCGTACCGGTATTTTTTTCGGTGAACATGTCGAGTGGCGCCATCTGAGAATACCGCAGGTTGCGCGTATCGTAGGCTTCGAAGATGCCGCGGGAGAGAGCTTCTGCATCATCGCCGGTGGTGAGAACCTGTTGCCCTTTATACCCCATGGCGATGGCCGTTCCAGTATCCTGGCAGCCTGGCAGCACGCGGGCGGAGGCAATGTTGGCGTTTTTGAGTAGTTCTAACGCGACAAACCGGTCATTGTCGGATGCCTCGGGGTCTTTCAGGATTTTGGCTAACTGCCCGAGGTGGCTTGGTCGCAACAAGTGGGCAATGTCATCCATGGCTTCTCTCGCCAGAAGTGTGAGGGCCTCGGTTTGGACCTTGAGGAGTTCCTGGCCGTCACAGGTCGTGGTGGAAACATAGTCCGACGTGAGTTTTCGATAGCTGGTGGTATCTGCTTGATGTTCAAATATTTCCTGGTACTGGAATTCGCCCATGTTTCTCATTCCCCTTTTCGCCTATAACCTTAAAGATCTGATGGTTGGTCCAAATTGCTGTCCGGTCTGTTTGGCAACCTCGTGTTCATTTGAATCTCAATTGTGCGTTTTCTTTCATTGAAACTTCAAGTGAGTCTCGAGTTTTTGGTCTTTCGGACCTTAGAAGTCCCCTCCGCGATTGTAAAAGGAACCTGTAAGGGTGACAGCCTTCATTCCTCCCGGTAGCGCGTTGCCTGGATCAGGTGCTTCTATTTTCTCCGTACGTTTTTTTTGATAAGGAAGGTGACTTCGTATGAATTTTCTTTTAATGTAGCAGGCTGCTGGAAGTCTTCACGATCATAATGGAGTGCCGTTGCCCATGAAAGTCTTGATGTTCACCAATGAATTTCCCCCGTACACTTATGGAGGCGCCGGGGCGCACGTGGAGTATTTGAGTCGGGAATTATCACATCTTCTTCCCATCGAAGTCCGCTGTTTTGGTGACCAACGCCTGGATCAAGGCAACCTGAAGGTACATGGGATTCCCTTAGGAGACACTCCGTTTACAGCCCCCAAGCCCTTGCATTCGGTCCTTGGCGCGGTGCAGCGCTGCTGGCAAATGAATGCCGAGGGATTGGGGGCGGACCTGATTCATTGCCATACTTGGTATACCCATTTGGGCGGTATTATGGCCAAGCTCAATTACGGTATTCCGCTGGTCATCACGACGCATTCATTGGAGCCCCTCCGGCCATGGAAACGAGAGCAGTTAGCCGGCGGGTATGATTTTTCTCTATGGGTAGAGAAAACTGCCCTGGAGATGGCTGATGCCATTATCGCCGTTTCCGACGGAACCAAGAAAGACATTCTCAAGTTGTTTCAGGTTCCTGAAGAACGGATTCATGTCATTCATAACGGGATCGACCTTCAGGAATTTCGGAAAGTCCAAAGCCAGGAGGTGTTAACCCGATATGGGATTCCTGCAGGACAACCCTATGTGTTGTTTGTAGGGAGAATGACCCGGCAGAAGGGTATTACCTATTTGATTCAGGCTCTCTCCTATTTGGATGAGGAGTTTCCCGTGGTGTTGTGCGCCAGCTCTCCTGATACACCGGCCATGGCCGCGGAAATGAAAGAGGCGCTTGACCAGATTTCGGCCCATCGAAAGCATATTTATTGGATACCGGATATCCTCGACAAACCGAGTCTCATTGAATTGTATTCTCATGCCGGGGTTTTTTGTTGTCCGTCTATTTATGAACCATTCGGGATCATCAATTTAGAGGCCATGGCTTGTGAGGTGCCTGTTGTGGCTTCTGCCGTCGGCGGCATTCCTGAGGTTGTTGTGGAGGATGAGACGGGATTTTTAGTGCCGGTTGACCAATTGGAAGAAGCTCCATTTAGTCCGAAAGATCCTGAGCGGTTTGCACAGGACTTGGCCGATCGGTTGAATCAACTCATGCGAGATCCTGAATTGCGGGAGCCCATGGGGCAAGCCGGGAGACGACGGGCGGAGGAATTTTTTGGCTGGGACAAAATTGCTAAACGTACGAAGGCGTTGTACGAAACCGTTCTTGGGGAGAGCTAGGGTGCGGGACTGGGAGAGGGACCCATGTGGAGGGGCATATGAACCGGTGCCTAGTGTCGGAAGTTGAGCAGGGAGCCCAGGCGAATGGACATTCCACGTGCAGGTGTGAAGGGCGTGAACCCGGGTCTTTTACCCGGGATCGTGGCCGGTTTGAAACATGGCCTCAAGTCGCTGTACTTCCTCTTTGCGGCGGTGACGCTCCTCCACCAGCATGGAAATGACGGAATTCCAAAAGGAGACTTCAGCCTGTGACCCCTCGCTTAACCGTTGGTCTCGCCATTCCGTCGCAAAGCGGGTATACACTCGAATTTCGCAATCGTTAAAACTTCTGAGCGATTCAAGCAGTTCGTCTTCAGCATGCATAAGTCAACTGGCCTTCCTGAAGTTGGAGATGTACATAATGATTGTTGGTCACAGCGAGCATGAAATTGTGTATCGGCGGTTCTTTGCGTGTTCCTTAGTGTGAGGAGAATTCTTGGGAGGAAATTTCTCGATGAAACACATGTCATCCATTATGAGCGCCTGCTATCGGTGGATCGGGATTGGTGTATTGTGTGTCATGGTTTGGGGTTGTGGGGAAGATCCTCGACAATTATTTGAGACGGCTCAGTTCGAGGAGCAACAGCATAATCGCGCCCATGCTCAAGAATTATACGAACAGATTATTCAGCAACATCCTGAGAGTGAATTTGCCGAAAAATCCCGGAAGCGATTAGAGGCTTGGAAGACAGAGAATCCGGAAGAGAGAACGTGATGGGTGTGAATCGTTCAGGAGTGGTGTTCCGGATCCACGCCGGTTCGATACATATATTCTAATCGCTTAATATCCTGGTCCCGCCGCAATCGTTCATCGATGCACAGGTTCACGACGGCATTCCAAAAGCCTGCTTCGGCCATGGCGCCGGCTTCCATCCGTTGATCGCGGAATTCGCTGGAGAAACAGGTATAGCGCTGCAAATCACTGTCGTCGAATTCCCGAAGAAAGTTCGGTAAATCTTCCGTATGAGGCATGGGTTCGTGGCGATGGCTCATGATGGAATCTCTTATGAAAAACATATCGGTGCGGGCCCCCTGAACTCTTGAGGTTTTGGGGAGAATTTCTTCAGGAACCTTTCGGGGTTTCTGCCGTCGAAGCATGCTACCCAGGGGAGTACGTGTTCATTGTGTACAATTCCTGAGCGTTAATTTCTGCGCGAAGAAGATTCCTCGTCTCCATTACAACATTATGGAAATCCCACAAAGTGAGACAAGCCGACGGGGTTTACCGGACGTCCCGGAAAAAAGCAGGAGAAAATGTGGGCAGCCCAAATTCCACATGCAGGATAATCATGAGGACGCGAAAAAAACTTCGCCATATTCCCATTTTGACGAATTTCCGGGAATCGGTGATGACCGTCAGAGGCAGAAGTCTGGGAGTTGTTTTCGTCAGAAGGGTCTGTCCAAACACGACATCTTCCAGAACGGCCTGCATGGGGAATCCTCCTAATTGCGTGAACAGGCCTTGTCTCACGAATAAGGCCTGATCCCCATAGACGATATGTGAATGTGTGCATCGGAGATTATCCAACCAGGAAATCATTCGTAACCGCCAATCCTTTCCAGAGAAGCGATGGCGGAATCCTCCCGCCTGAGAGGAAGGGTCGGAAACAAGATGGTGTAATTGCTGGAAGGCGCCGCGAGGGAGTTGAGTGTCTGCATGGAGAAACAGGAGCCAATCATCGGCCGAGGCCTGCTGCTGGATCACCATTCGGGCGCCTGCATTCATTTGTGATGCGCGCCCTTTGGGGGCCATACACCAAGAAATTTGTGGATCCTGGGGAAGGATTTCAAGAGTGCGGTCGGTACTTCCTCCATCCACTACGATGACCCGGTAGGGTGTGGATTGCGACAACACGGACTTGATGGTGTGCGGGAGGGCCTTCTCCTCGTTGTAGGTGGGAATAATGACCCAAATCATAACACTCTTCTGTGCGCGCTGTTTACCGGGCCACGTAAAGACCATTCGGTAGGAAGGGGCTACCCTGAGGATGCTCTCGTAACCATTCTGGAAGGCCGCCTTGAAAGTCCTTCCAATATTCGTGAGGATCTTCTTGAATGCAATAGAAGGAGTCCTGTGCCGAAAACAGAAGGGATTTTCCCAATTCCAAATATGCAGGGGCTAATTCCCTCAGGTGGTCAGTGGATGTGTGACCGTCGTCCAACATTCTCTGCAATGTCCGAAGTCCAAAACCATGATGGGCCTCTTCCTGTTGGAGGAGTATTTGGCGTAATTTTCGAAATGGGGCGCCTCGTTTGAGAAGACCCGTTTCCAGTCTTTGTAAAATGGCTTGGCCTAACCCCTCTAGAATAATTTGTTCCGCCAGAAGAGATTCCGCAAGGTCCTCACGTGTCAGGGCGGACATGATGAGCCGGCGGTACTGATTCATCTGGTGAGAAATGACAAGAGACTGCCGACCCCGTGGCGCCAGACATCGGATGGCCCACTGAAAGACCACCGCGTGTCGCCCCTCCTGCTTGGCCTGACCGGCGAGAAACCGTTGCAGACCTGGTTCCCTCACCAAGGTGGCCTGGGTTTTCGCGCAATCGTGGGCCAATTGTTCGCCCAGGACCATAAATTGGAGTAATTGCGCCAGGTGGACATGCTCGCCGGATTTCACCAGCATACCGACATTTTCTCCAAACTTTTGCGCCCTGCAATATTTAGCCGGGCATGAGGGCTCTGTTTAGCGCTGTCTCCTTTCATCAGAAAACGCGTCTTCACTTAGGCAGTCTCCGTGGAGTATTGGATGTTATAAGCCCACCAACAAAATTTCATGGGAATAGAAGGACAAGGATGGAACGGGATGGGAATGGACCCAATACTTTTATGAAGGGGAAAGAGGAGGGATTCCATTGAGGCTCCAGTCATAGTCAAGAAATTCAATGGTATACGAGTTCTGGCGGATTTCGTTCGCGAGATCCGGATCTGTTACAAATTGTGCAACATAGCCCAGCAGTGACCCTGAATGATTGATGAAATCCTCCGAAAACCAATCGAAGATTTTGGATAGATAGGCGATGCGGCGTTGTCGGTCGAAGCGGTTGCGTGTGGGATCGTTTATAAACTGTTGGGCACTTGCCGTGAGTTGTTGATCAAGGGATTCGGGAGTGTAGGCTGCCGATTGAAGGTTTGGACAGGATTGTGAGGCACAGACAATAGCAAAATGTATTCGGGGTTCCTTGAAGTCGGGAATCAAAAGGTGCTGTTCCAGGTCATACAAATTCAACAATTCCCCTCCCACCTGGTATGTCCGGTCGATAAAAAAGGTGTATCGTCCGGTCAGCGAGGTTGGAGCATACCCATCAATGATGCCTTTGATGGCAAAAGCATTATAGGCATTAATCCAAAAGGCCAGACGATGGTTGGGAGTCGGAAGTTGCTGGGGGGCGATATGTTGAAGGAGATGAAGGTAACCAGTGAAGTGTGCATCGTGAGCGAATTGGGGATAGTCCACAATGCCGTTCTTCACATGAGCCATGAGTGCTTGATGAAAGTTTTCATGGCTAAAAGCCTCCGGAGAAATGGGATGAGAAGGAGTAAACGTATGGGGAATAGTCGAGCAGCCTATGGAAAGGACGAAGGAGATGATAAAAATGAAGGGCGCTCTCCCCGGGCTTGAAAATCGCGTGAACCATTCCATAATGTTGGCAGGGCCCTGTTCTTAGATAATTGAAACGATGACTTCTTGCAAGCCCGAGGCTCCGTCGGGAAATGGCGGATGTTCTTGCGCCGTTTGCTGTTCCCCTGATCCATCAGTCGCTCGAGCCACAATATGGAAGTCACCAGGTCTTTGTGGTTCCCATGGATAACTCCACATGACCCATGAGTAGGGAGAAAGTGACGCGGCCAGGATTGCGGCCGACCAGGATTCCCCTCCGTCGGTGCTGATGTCCACCCGACGAATCCCCCGGGATCCCGCAAAAGCAAAGCCCTGTATGGTGAATGGTTTTTGGGCGGGCAAGGTATCTCCGGTTTGCGGATCCGTAATCCAGGACTTGGTTTTGACGATGGCCTCATCCGACCAGTCTTTACGTTGATAATAGCCTTTGTAATCCGAGGACACCAGCTCGATTCCCGTGAGCCATTGGACATGCTTCATGCCGTAATGCCCAGGTACGATCATTCTGGCGGGAAATCCATGTCCCAAGGGCAGGGGCACCCCGTTCATGCGATAGGCAACCATGATGTCATCCATCATGGCCCGATCGATGGTGAGGCTGTCGGAGTATCCATCGGCGGCATGAAAGACCACGTCTTGGGTGTGCGATGTGACCCTGGCCTTGTCTAAGAGTGCCTTGAGCCGGACTCCCTGCCATTCAGCCGTGCTGATCGCTTCTCCCGCGACCCCATTGCCGACACATTCCAATGTGACGATTTCTGTGATCGTCGGTTGGGAGAGCAGATCCCGGTAGGTAAGGGTAAACGGGGACATGACCGTTCCTCGAATTGTCAGCGCCCATCGATCAGCAGGGACAAAGGGAGGAGTACGGTAAGACGTGATATAAAATTCATCGTTTGGGGTGATAGGACTCGTGGTTCGTTTGGTGGAACCGAACAGTTGGCTCCACATGCCCGCCCTGGCCGGTTGATTTGCCAAGAATAAGGGAGCCATAACCAAGGTCCCGGTTAATTGCAGGAACCGTCGGCGGGACATCCATGTATGGTCGAAGGTTCGCATGTTGGAGATATGGTCTCTTTTTAAATGAAGACGTTACAGTGAAGTCGTGCCGAAAAGATGTTCGAGGTTGATCAATCTGGTCTGAACATTGAGCAGGATCGGGTGGTGTGTTCAAGGCTTAATGTAGCTGTTTTCTTGAAGGGAAGGCCGATTCCGTTGTTTCCCCTGATCGCTCTTTTTATGCAAACCGATCATGGTCTGTGAGACAATGGGATCCGGTTCATGCCTGACGTTTTTTGATAGAGATTTTCGAAGGAGCAGACGATGAAAGGGCATCGAAAAAAACGATCCAGTAAATCGGGGCTGCCGCCCGGGACACCCGTGCATATTGGTGAACAGAAGCTCGAGAAGATGTCCCTGACGGCGTTGACCTATTCCGAGCACACATTCCACGAAATTCACACTCATCGGGTAGAAGAGGTCGTGCCCTTGGCAGGCATCGTGGAACAGGTCTGGATCACCGTCCAGGGCATCCATCATATCGAAGGGCTTCAGCGATTGGGTGCGGCATTCGGACTGCATCCTTTGGTGATGGAAGATATCGTCAATACCCATCAGCGACCCAAAATTGAAGACTATGGCGAGTATCTGTTTTTGGTGATGAAGGCCGTGTCAAGGAAAGATCCCGCTCAGTCACTGATGGTGGAACAGGTCAGCCTGATTGCGGGAAAGAATTTTGTGTTGTGTTTCCTTGAAGGTAACGATGACCCTTTTGTCGATCTCCGTGGACGTCTGCGCAATGAGAAAGGCCGTTTAAGAAAAATGGGGTGTGATTATCTCACCTATGCCCATCTTGACACGATCGTGGATCAATACTTTCCGCTGTTGGAACAATTAGGAGAAGATATCGAACAACTTGAAGAAGAAATTATTGCTCATGCCGATCGGGGGACGTTGAGAACGTTGCATGGGTTTAAACAGGAGATGATTCTCCTTCGGCGAGCGATTTGGCCGCTTCGGGATGTGCTGAGTCATTTGGAACGAGGGGACTCAACGCTGATTCATTCATCCACGCATATTTATCTTCGGGATGTGTACGATCACACCATTCAGTTGATTGAGACCACGGAAACTTATCGCGATATGCTGGGGGGCATGATGGATATCTATCTCACGAGTTTAAGTAATAAGCTGAATGAAACCATGAAAGTGCTGACCGTAATTGCGACGATTTTTATTCCATTGACGTTTATCGTAGGGATCTATGGGATGAACTTTGAAGTGATGCCAGAATTGGAATGGCCCTGGGGCTATCCGCTTGTGATGAGCCTCATGCTCGTTCTCGCGATCGGCATGCTATGGGCTTTTAGAAAGAAGCATTGGATTTAAGGGGTGGGGGCGGGCGTCCTATACCCGAACGGTTTGGGAAAAGACATGAATGACAATCACGCCCGCGATGATCAACCCCATTCCAATGACTGCCGGCGTATCTGGAATTTCCCGAAAGGCGACTGCGCCGACGAGCGCCAGGAGAACGATGCCAACACCTGACCAAATGGCATAAGCGATGCCGACCGTCATGCTTCTCAACACGAGGCTTAACAAAAAAAATGCCGCGAAATATCCAATGACGACTAACAGGCTTGGGCCTAATTTGGTGAAACCCTCGGCTGCTTTGAGTGAACTGGTTGCAATCACTTCTGCCACAATAGCCAAAAACAAATACAAATAGGTCATCCTCACAATCCTTTCGATGTCGGCAAGAGGCTCTTGTTCGTCAACCGACCTAGCCGGCCAAAAATTTACTAGCTGGGTAGGGTAACGAAAATACTGTTGAAACACTATATGGGACAAACCCTAGAGGGTAGTCAAACAGAAACGAGAAGAGGAGTCCGAATCACCCGAAAAAACATGTTGCCCATAAAATGTCAATTGCGATAAGAAGATCTATAATACGCATCCCTGATACGGGGTTTGTCGAGGAGGAGGAGTAATAATATGGAAACTCATATGTATTCAAAGGTGTTCACGATCCTGGGTTTTGTCGCTCTGTCTGGAATGGGCATGCCCTTCCCGAATCAAGGCTTGGCAGAGTCTGTCCCACTTCAAGAGGGATTAGGAAGCCATCATTTTCCAATCTCCTCCAATGGAGCGATGGTGCAAAGGTATTTCGATCAAGGTCTCATTCTGTCCTTTGGCTTTAATCATGCCGAAGCAGCCAGGTCTTTCAGAGAATCTCAAAAGCGCGATCCCGACTGCGCCATGTGTTATTGGGGTGAGGCGTTGGTACTCGGTCCGAATATTAATGCGCCGATGGATCCTTCTGTCGTTCCCCAGGCCTTCGCAGCCATGGAGAAGGCGGTCGCGCTGAAGGATCAGGCCACGGAAAAAGAGGCCGCGCTCATTCGGGCGCTGGCGACGCGCTACTCCAAAAAGGTGATGGCCGATCGTTCCCCACTCGACGTGGCTTATGCCGAGGGGATGCGGACTGTCGCACAGCAGTTTCCCGAAGACCCGACCATTGGCGCGTTATTAGCTGAAGCGCTGATGGACCTGCATCCCTGGGATTTTTGGAGTAGGGGAGGAGAACCTAAACCCTGGACCCTGGAAATTGTCTCGACGCTGGAGTCCGTGTTAGACCAATCCGCCAGCCATCCGTTGGCCAATCATCTCTATATTCATATCATGGAAGCCTCATCCCATCCTGAGAAGGCTCTTCCCAGTGCTGAACGATTGCCAGCCCTTGTCCCTGGCTCAGGACATCTTGTCCATATGCCCGCTCATATCTATATTCGAGTCGGGCGGTATCGAGATGCGGTGTTGGCCAATCAACATGCTGTTAAAGTTGATGCGCACTATTTGAACCATGCTCATGAGGAAAGTCTGTATACGGCGGCCTATGTTCCTCACAATTCACATTTCCTCTGGGCTGCGGCGATTAAGCTCGGGCAACAGCAGCTGGCGATGCAGGCGGCTCTTGAGACTGCGGCGTCCGTCAAGCCTGAGATGATGCGCGCTCCCGGCATCGCCGGCACCATTCAACATTTTTGGATTATTCCCCTCTATACCAAAATTGCATTCGGGCAATGGTCAAACATTCTCGCTGCGCCCGCGCCTCCAGTGGATTTACGGTATCCCACGGCTATTTGGCATTATGCACGGGGGATAGCATTGGTGCGTCAAGGGAAACTGGATGCCGCCCAACAGGAATCCATGAAACTCGGGGAGATTGCCCGTGACCCTGCGGTGGCTAAACTGACGATTCTTGATCTGAATAATATCTCCGATATCCTGGGCATTGCAGAGGCTGTTCTGGGAGGAGAAATTGCGGCGGCTCACGGAAATTATGAGGAGGCGGTTCGGCAGTTGCAGCGGGCAGTCGAACTTGAAGACGGGTTGAATTATACGGAACCGAAGGACTGGTATCTTCCATCGCGCCAGGTGTTAGGTGCGGTGCTTTTGGAGGCCGGAAATGCTGTCGAAGCTGAGCGCATATTTCGAGAAGATCTCCAGGATCATCCTCAAAACGGGTGGGCGCTTTTTGGATTGAGAGAGAGTTTACGCGCCCAGGGAAAAACCGATGAGGCGGAAAGCGTCCTTCAGTCGTTTCGCCAGGTATGGAGCGATGCGGATGTGGTCTTGACCTCTGCCCGGTTTTAAGTCCTTCAGCAGGGGGCCGCGGTTAGCGTCGTTTGGACTCTGTCCCCTTTTCCGAGTTTCCGTTATGTATTGTTGTTAGTATGTGTACCCACCCCTGATTTTGGTTATGCGGAAGAGGGGTGGTGACCTGCACTGGCTGTGTGAGCCGGTGGGAGATTTTTCCGAATCGGAATCCGGCTTGAAAAAGATTGTTCATTGGGAGACTCGTGTTTTCCTTCTTGCATCATGGGGCATAGGCAAGAAAGGCTTCGATCTTCATGGCTCCACTGCGTTGTGCCGCATCGTGGAAGTTTTCTTTATCCTCCCCCTCTGTTTATTTAAGTTTCTTCTATCACACTCCGAAAACAGTTCAATAAGATCATTCGTAGCGGTAGCGGGGCATCAAGCACCGTAAGTTGTTGCTCCCTTGCAGGCTGTTGGTAGGGGATTTTTACATCGCTACATAACCTGGTCCACGGAGTACACCTTGAGTCGACGATCTATCGGCATTCCTTGTACGACTGTTCCAAAATCCACCCAGGGTAATGGTCTGTCCCGGCTCCAGGAAATTGCCGACCGACGATCAATACCCGGGGTATTGCTTTTTTCGGGATCCGGACACGTGCTGTTTATGAATGCCGAGGCAGAAACGTTAAGCCGCCAGATCATGGGAGACGCGTATGATGCCGAGGCGCGAGGTATGTGGCCTGCGGATGTCTTGGAGTTATGTGAATCCCTTCGGACACTATTAGACAATCCCGAGAACCAGTTGGTTGAGGGCCAGCATGAATTGAGACGAGTGACAGGTGATGTGAAATCGCCCGTATTACTGAGGGGTTTTCCTCTAGCGGCCCATACAGAAAAAGATGAAGCCTGTATGCTCATCATCATGGAAAAAATCGGACGTGAACGGCGGGTGGTGTCTAACCAGGCCAAGGAGCAGTATCGTTTGACCAGTCGGGAAGTAGAAATTGTGAAATATATCAGTGAGGGATGGACCAATAAGGAAATTGCTCGACACCTGGAGATTAGTGAACATACGGTAAAAGAACATGTTCGCCATCTTCTCAAGAAAACGAAAACCACTACCCGAACGGGCATTCTTGCCCAAATCTTTCAGGATACCTAACGCATCCAGGCGTCCGACCGGCTGCCCCTTCTCTCTTTTTCCCTTCGACCTTGCCATCATGCAATAATCCGTTTGACTGTCAATCTGCAGTGCCTGCCTATTTTTTTATAGGTTCCTCTTGTCTGCTTAGAAGGATGGATCTTCCGGACGGGATTTCTTTTGAGGAAACCCTTGATTGTGGCTGTCAGGCTAAGGATAATCCTCAGGTCTCCGTTTGGCGTCGCTTCAAATTTTCAGAGGTTGCTCATTTCTCCCTCTCCTCACACTGTGCTCGATAAGCTCAAACTTGATGAGCCAGGGTTGGTGCGAGCTCTTCAAGCCGGTGATGATCAGGTGTTTGCAGCCGTAATGGATTGGTATTCAGGTTCGTTATTGCGGTTAGCCATGTCCTATGTTCCAAGCCGGGCTGTTGCCGAAGAAGTCGTGCAGGAAACCTGGATGGGGGTATTTGAAGGCATTCACCGGTTTGAGAGCCGGTCATCTTTTAAAACCTGGCTTTTCCGGATTTTGACGAATCGGGCCAAAACACGAGGGATACGAGAGAGTCGCTATGAGCCGTCCGGGTTGAGCGCTTCTTCTCCGGATGCCGATGAGGGGCCTTCCTTGGAGGCTTCGCTTTTCGTGGCAGAAGGTTCCAGAATGGGTCATTGGAAAGATCCACCTCATAACTGGGAACCGGATACACCGGAACGGGTATTACTGTCAAAGGAATGTCGAGCAGCTATTGAAACCGCGATTGAAAACTTGCCGGCTATGCAGCGGCAGGTGATGACCTTGCGCGATATGGAGGGTGTCAGCTCTGAAGAAGTCTGTAACATCCTTGAGATCAGTGAGACCAATCAACGGGTGCTGTTACACCGGGCGCGCACCAGGGTGCGCCGGGAGCTTAATCCCTATGTTCAGGGAAAGACCATCTAAGGACAATGAATACAAATTTGAAACACAAACTTATGCGATATATGGTGGGAAATTTTTCCTGCCAGGAAATCGCCCAACTCATTACCGATTACCTGGATGGGTCGCTGACTCTTATGGAGCGAATTCGATTTCAAATGCATTTGGGTCTGTGCTTTGCCTGCCGTAATTATTTACGTCAAATGAAATTCACCATTGCGACTCTACGCCAATTGCCTCCTGAACCCGTCCCCCAACATGTGAAAGAGGAGCTTCTTGAGCGGTTTCGAGCCTGGAAGCAGCGTTCCCCTCAGTCTTCCGTCAACTCTGAAACCGATTAAACCCTTGCAGTGATGACCCGTGGCTCCCTTCTCTCTATCCACCCGATGTGGTAAACCGGACTTCAATTTTTCTGACTGTACTCGTTCACACGAACCCATCTGTCTTGATTAACCTAAAGGAGTGAACCATGGCCTTGAAAGATTCGACGATGCTTCCGTTGGGGACGCCCTTGCCTCATTTTGAACTACCGGATGTTCGGACAGGGCATATGGTGTCCCATGAAAGTTTCGTGGGGAACCAGGCCATTCTGGTGATGTGTATTTGTCGACATTGCCCTTATGTCGTTCATGTGCAGGAGGAATTGGCCAAACTCGGTCGTGATTATCAACAGAGAAATGTTGGCATTGTGGCGATCAGTAGTAATGATGTGAAACGGTATCCTCAGGATTCTCCCACAAGACTGAAGGAAATGGCGGAGGAATTGGATTTTCATTTTCCCTATTGTTATGACGAATCTCAGGAGGTGGCGAAGGCTTTGACAGCGGCCTGTACACCGGATTTTTTTGTGTTTAATGAAGAACGCAAACTGGTGTATCGGGGACAATTGGATGACAGCCGGCCGGGAAACGGGAAGCCCGTGACCGGGCGCGATTTACGAATGGCCCTGGACGCCGTTCTGGATAAAAAACCTGTTGCCGTGGTGCAAAAGCCTAGTGCAGGCTGCAGTATTAAATGGAAGGTTGGAAATGAACCGGATTATTGATACACAATATGTGAGGAGGGATTGTTGATGCCTGAGCAGGAGAGTGCAACGATTTCCTTAAGTGGGTCGATTCAGGAATGTTTTCTCTCCTAATGTCTTCTCCCCCTCTTTTTTTCTCATTCCTTTCCGGATTTTTTAAACACAATATCTCCGTAATAGGCGACGGCCGACTCTTTGGTGTTATCCGTGTCGGTCATGATGGCGACTCCTGAGATGTTTGGGGGATCTTCTCCGAATGCTTTTTTGTAATCTTCATAAATATTGCGCTCCTCGGTTATCCATTGGTTCAATTTGGCACTTCCGCTTTGGGTGACGAACATGTAGACCCGGTCCGTATAAGGATTGGGAACCATCGTGCCGATGGGGCTTTTGCTTTCCCAAATATAATTGATGGCTCCAATGGGGGGATATTGGCCATAAATCAATTTGATGGTTTCAAATTTCGCCTTTTCAAAAAACCCGACCTGACTGCTGTCATACTGGAATGTAATGTAGAGCCGTGCCGGATAATCATCTCCTGATTTTTGAGCGACATCCCCTTTCTGTAAAATATTTTCGACTTTCCATCGCCACGCAATGACCGGATATTCCTTTGGGTCGATCGAGATTTCCCGTGTCAGGCCGGAGGATGATTGACGACTGATGGCCTTGACCACCACCTGCTGTTCGTCTTTGACCAGGTCGTATTGAGTATGTTCTGGAATTTTTTCAAAAATCAGCGGTTTCCATCCTTGAGGAAATGGTTCGCCCGGTGTAGCAATGGAGAAGTTGCCGACGACGACTTGATCGGGACTTGCGGCGATGACCGCATTTGAATGGGTCAGGCTTAAGAGTCCGAAGACGACTGTGAGGACAGAGAAGAATGCGGGTCGAGGTGTGATACGTGTCATGTCTGATTTCCGATACAGCCTGAGTGTGTTTAAATCATTTTTTGGCCGACTCCGTTCGCCCTGAGCCGTTCAAAGACCACAACATACTAGGGTTAGGTGCTTGATGGGATATAACCTTATCGGGTCCATGCAAAGAGTTTGCGGAGAAACTGTTTTTTTCCTTCCGTCAGGGTGGTTTTTCGCCAGGCGTTCGCCGACTTTTTGACAACTTCCGCTTGGGTCGGGTAGGGGTGAATGGTGCCGGCGATGGTGTTGAGTCCCAGGCCTCCCTTCATGGCCAGAGTGTATTCACTAATCATATCGCCCGCATGGGCCGCTACGATGGTGGCTCCGACTATTGTATCGGTCCCTTTTTTTACATGCACTCTGGCAAAGCCTTGATCTTCTCCATCGAGAATAGCCCGATCGACTTCGTTGAGGTGAAATGTGAAGGTGTCGATCGGAATGTTTTTGTCTTTCGCATCCTTTTCATACAGACCGACATGGGCAATTTCCGGCTGGGTATAGGTTGCCCAGGGAATCACCAGGTGTTCCGTGCTGCCATAGCCGAGGCCGAACGGATGAGGAAACAAGGCGTTCTGAATGACAATTTGCGCTTGCGCATCGGCCGTATGCGTGAACTTAAACGGAGAGCAGATATCTCCTGCGGCAAATATTTTGGAATTGCTGGTTTGAAGCCGGTGGTTGACCTTCACGCCGGTTTTGTCGTATTCGACCCCGACCCTCTCCAGCTCCAACCCTTCGATGTTCGGACTGCGGCCGACTCCAACCAGAATGTCATCAACTGGAATGTCATAATGTGTGCCATGCGAGTCCACCACGAGGTGTTTGGCGCCGTTCGCTGAGTGAATGTTCAAGTCTTTTCCGCAACAGAGCAGTTGCACGCCGTCCCGCAACATCGATTGCTCCACAATGTCGGCAGCGTCGCGATCTTCATTGGGGAGAATGCCGTGCATGGCTTCCACTAAAAACACCTGGCTGCCGAATCGGGCAAAAGATTGGGCCAGCTCGCAGCCAATGGGGCCGGCACCGATCACTCCCAGTCTCTCAGGAAGTTCCGTCAGGGAAAAGATGGTTTCGTTGGTAAGATACGATGTGTTGGCCAAGCCTGGAATTGGTGGTGCGGTGGCGCGGGCACCCGTGCAGATGACCGCTTTGGCAAATTGTAATGTTGTTCCCTCCACATCGATTGTGCTGGAGGCGGTGAACCTGCCGTTTCCAATAAAGACATCCACTCCAAGTTTGGTATAGCGATGAGCTGAGTCGACATGACTGATCCGGGCACGCAGTTTACGCATGCGGGCCATGGCTGCACCGAAATCCTGTTTGATCTCACCGGAAATATGCACACCGAATTGTTCGGCCTCTCTGACGGCGTGCCAGGCTTTGGCCGCCCGTATGACGCCTTTGGAGGGCACACATCCCACATTTAAGCAATCTCCTCCCATCAGATGTCGTTCGATCAACGCCACCTTGGCTCCGAGGGCTGACGCAATCGCGGCGGTGACCAATCCGGCGGTGCCGGCCCCGATGATGACGAGGTTATATCGTCCGGACGGCGTGGGATTGCGCCATTGTGGCGGATGCACATTGTTGACCAACTCCTGGTTATGGTGGTCCTGGGGAAGGACTAAACCGCTATGGGCTGGTGATTGTGGGGAGTTCATCTAAGGCCTCTAGTTTGGTAAAGGGTTCAGTTATTTACAATTTAGGATTGATGATTCCACTGAGTCTTCTTCCATTTCTGATAAGCCACCGGCATGAGGGCTAACAAGCCCAGGAGCGTAAAGGCGAGTAAGACCGGTGGGCTGGCAATTTCGCTCAAGGAATTGATTGTGCCCAATTGGCGGCCCGCAAAGGCAAAAACAAAACTGCCGGGAATAATGCCAATGGACGTCGCCAGGACATACGTGCCGAGGTTGACCCGGGTGAGGCCGGAGACCAGGTTCACGAGAAAAAATGGAAAGGCCGGAATGAGTCGAAGCGTCATGAGGTAATTAAACGCATTGTTGGCAAATCCTTCTTGGATGGTCCCGAGCCGGTCGCCAAATTTGCGCTCCACCCAATCATGGAGCAGATAGCGGGCGGCCAAAAAGGCGAGCGTGGCTCCGGCGGTGGCTCCGATATTGACGAATAGCGTTCCCATCAGGCTTCCAAATAGGAAGCCCCCCGTCAACGTGAGGATGGCTCCGCCGGGAAGTGAGAAGGCTGTCTGGAGGATATAGATGAGAATAAATACCGCGGCTGCGATTTCATAATGTGAGGCGGTATAGGCTAATAGGGTGTCTCGATTGGCCTTTAAGGCATCCAGTGAGAGGTAGTGGCCCAGATCAAAATAGAAAAACGCACCGATGCCTGCCAGCAGAATACTTCCTATGAGAACCTTTCCCATCAATGGATTGGGCGAGTCGGTTGGGGTGGCGGACGGATGGGACATGTGAGGCTCCATTATGCGGGTTTTCATGGCAATTCTCCAGTTGTAGACCTTACGCCAGATTATCAAGCGGCGTCTTCGGCGATATTGAGCTGTAGTCCTGATTTGGTGATTTTTGTTACGAGGAAATTTTGAAAGGCAAAGGGGGCAGTTCTGTTCTGATTTGGCAACCGTTTGATTTATCCTCGACACAGGGGCGATCGTGAATGTGCAAAGCCATTCTACATGGGCGGTAACTTTCCAATCAGTTCCTCAGCAGGATAGGTAAGAATCTCAGCGAGAGTGGGATGGTAATGAGGTATGCGGAAAAGATCGTGGACTGTGCCACGAAAATACATGATGGCAATCAGTTCATGGATGAGTTCAGAGGCTTCGGGTCCGACAATATGGCCACCGAGAATCTCACCAGAATGAGGATCACAGAGCACTTTTACGTGGCCGTACGTTTCTCCCAGGCAGAGAGACTTGCCATGGTCGTTAAAGGGGTAAGAAGCGACAAGATGGGGGAGTTGACGGTCCAGGCATTCCCGTTCGGACAGTCCCACGCTGGCCAACTGGGGATCGGTAAAGACGACCTGGGTTTTGAGGCGGGAATCAAAATATTTAGGAGGGAGATTGGGATGAACGGCGTTCCATCCGGCGATTTCGCCCTCTTCGATGGCAATATGGACGATTTCATACCCGCCGTTGACATCTCCCACGGCAAAAATATGTGGTTGGGATGTTCTCATGTCCTTGTTGACGAAAATAGCATTTGTTTGATGGGCAACCTGAGCCGCTTCCAAATTGAGTCGGTCGATATTTGGGCGGCGGCCGAGAGCCTGGAGGATTGTCGTGGCGCTGACTTGCTGTGATTGGCCTTTATGCAGAAAGTGGACGGTCTTCATTCCGCCGGAAGACTTGATATGTTGGAGGCGTGTATTGGTGTAGACGGTCATTCCTTCAGCCCGAAGGTGTGCTTCAACTGGCTCAACCAGATCTTCGTCCGAGTCCGAAAGAATGTGGCCGCTTCGTTGAATCAGCGTGACGGTAACGCCAATCCGAGAAAAAAATTGAGCCAGTTCCAACGCGACCGGCCCTCCTCCCAAGACGATCATGGATTCGGGCATGGTATCGAGCTCTAATACCTCATCGCTTGTGAGGTATCCGGCTTCTTCTAGGCCTGGGATGGGGATGTGCGAGATCACAGACCCTGTCGCGATGATGTAGGCATTCGCGGATAGCCGATGCGGGCCGGCTTGGATGGTCGTCGGCGAAACAAAATGTGCATGTTCCTGGTAGAGGGCAAATCGAGGGTGTTGGAGTGCTTGAATGCGATCTTCAGCAAATTCCTTGATTAACCGGTTTTTTCGCTCAATAATGGCTGCGAGGCTCACTTGGAGATTTGATGAGTGAAGCCCGAATTCCGGAGCTCGGCGGATGAGCGCCGCGAGATCGGAGGAGCGGAGAATGGCTTTGGTGGGCATGCATCCTCGTAAGATGCAGAGGCCACCCAACGGACCCTGATCGACAATGCCGACATCGGCTCCTTCCGCTTGAGCAGTGCGAGCGGCCGCATAGCCTGCCGAACCCCCTCCAATAACGATGAGGTCATGAGAATGGGTCATGTGGTAGCCTTGTTCTGATAGATGAATTGAGCAAATTCACATGGTCGAATTTCGAATAGGAGTTTGTAGCATGAACGGTTTCCAGGACGAAAGGCAGTTGTCGGACGGCCTGTGATCCGTGTCCTTCGGTATTGACTAGCTTTATTAATTGGCTGTGTAGCGATCTCCGTTTCTCTGGCTTCCCTACGAATTAGATCATCCCATGGCATTCATTTGAATTTGACGGGCATTGATCCGTATTAGTCTGGATATTGAATGGAAGCCGTTGAGTCGATTGACAAAGCCTTGTAGATTGATCCAAATTTTTTTTAGGCGGCAGTTTTATGCCCCATGAGCGCTGCACCTGACGAATCACCATGAGGAAGAGACTCGACAATTTCGACAGGCAGGGGAGGTGGATTCTCAGATTACGACAATGGTCAATTCTATCTTATATTGGAAACATCTGGAATTGTCCTCGCCGCTTGGACGCCACCTAAGCGGAGGCTGTCGTTTTCAGCAGTCATGCGAGCTGGAAGATGGTGGAGCATGGAGGTAGGCCTTCCTACAGACCAGGTTTATTGGAGGACGTCATTTGTTTCTGCCTGATCTCTTCGACTTTGGCAATGAGTGTTTCCACTTGATAGGGTTTTTGAATGAACGCTGCCATGTCCGGGTTGAGAAATCTTTTCATCGCTTCTTCCTCGGAATATCCACTGGACAAGATAACCGGAATGGTTGCATTCAGCCCTTGAATGTGTTCGAGGAATTGTTGACCGTCCATATTGGGCATAGTGAGATCTAAGAGCACGACCATAATTTCGTGTTGGTGTTGCTCGAAGACCTGAATGCCGATTTGTCCATCAGAGGCGACTAATGTTTGCAATCCCATTTCTTCAAAGATCATCGAACAGGCCACCCGAACGTCTTCTTCGTCATCAACCACCAACACCATAGGTTTTCTTGGCAGTGAGGCTTCCTGAGTGGGAATTGAGAAGACCGGTCCTTTTTTTGTTGAAGGATTTGGCGTGGTGGCGGGAAACAGTAAGGTAAATTCTGTACCGACATCTGGTTGACTTCGGACGGCAATGGTGGCGGCATGGGCTTGAGCGAGTCCAAGAAGGGCTGCGAGTCCAAGCCCTCGTCCAGGAAGTTTGGTCGAAAAAAACGGGTCAAAGATTTTTGGGATTGTCTCCGAGGCCATTCCGCACCCAGTGTCCTGAATGGTCAGGGCAACACTTCGGTTATCCGGGAGCTCTCCGATCACATACCAACTCTGAAAATTCTCAATCGTAGGCTCCCATTCGAATGTACGGATGGTGATGACTCCATCTCCTTCTCCATAGGCTTCTGATGCGTTTATCACTATATTCATGATGATTTGGCGCAATTGAGCTTGATCGGCTCGAATGGGAGGAAGGGAGGGGGCAAGATCGTATTCGAACGTTAGTCGTTTTGAAAGGGTTGCCCGGAGGAAAGGGGTCATGTCCTCAAGGAGTTTTGGAAGATTGATGACTTGAAAGTTTAGGCGGGTCTGTCCGGCAAAGGCCAACATTTGATTGGCCAATTCCCCACCCCGAAGACCGGCTTTTTCAATGAAGTCCAAGTGTTCCCGAGCTGGAGCGTCAGGAGGAAGAGCCCGAAGAGCGAGACCGGAGCGGGCTACAATAGTCATCAGGAGATTGTTGAAATCATGAGCGATTCCTCCCGCAAGCACTCCCAGACTTTCCAGTTTTTGTGAATATTGGCGTTCAATTTCATGACGGCGTCGTTCGTCTTCGGCCCTTCGCTGTTCGGTCACATCCCTGAGTGAGGCCAAATAGGCGGGTTCTTCGTCCCACTCAATAGGAACAACTCGCATTTCTACCGGAGTCGGTTGTCCGGATTCGCCCATGATGCCTATTTCCGTCGTCTGGTTTGCGGAGATCGGGAAACCAAAGGGGGATCCGGTGAGTTGTTCGGATGTTCGTTGGAAGAGCTGCTCTGCTGCAGGATTGGAAGAACGGATCAGTCCGTCATGTCCCACAACAAGGATTCCATCGCTGGATGATTGCAATATGATGCTGGCTTGACGTTCAAGAGAGCGTATGCGAGGTATGGTGATGACCTGCTCGATCGCTTGCGCTATATGATGCCAGAGGAATCTTTCCGTTAAGGTGTTTTTGTTGAAATACTCTTGTGCGCCCAGTCGAATAGCCTGAGCTGCAATTTCGTCGTTTCCGTATCCGGTGAGAAAAATGATGGGAGTTTTCGACTGTGGGTGCGGTCCCCGTACTTTCTCCAGGAATTCTAATCCGGTCATATCCGGCAATTGGTCATCCAAAAGCAGACAGTGAGGCGGGGAAATCCTGCAGGCTTCCCATGCCTGGGTTCCTGTTTCCATTTCTTGAATGTCGAGGCGAAAGGAGGCTGTGCGCCGGATCCATCGAGTATAGGTGGATCGGTCACTTGGGCTATCATCGACGATAAAAATTCGGAGAGTGGTGAGTTGAGGTTTTTCAACACGACTTGGCATGGTTGACGGCGATCCCATGAATGAAAACGAAGCAATTGAGATTGAGAGGGAATGCAAAGATGCATTCGTCAATCATTAGCACGGCTCTCCATCACCGCAGGATTATTCAGTTGGTATTCTTTGCCCGGTTTTGAGTGGACGCCTAATGTAACCGGTATTTTTTTAACGTTACCATGGCACTAATTGGGTAATCGTTTTCAAAAGGTTTCACAATATAACCGTTGGCCACTTCCTAATTCTAGGCTTCAAAAACGCATTCGTCCGGTGAGATGGGCAGCATGGGGACGAAAATCATCCGCAGCGGAGCCATTCCGACAGGGTGTTTGACGATTTTTATCACAATGGTGAGTCCGGGACCATCCCCGGATCCGAATGTATTATGGCCGTGCAATCACTCAAATATTCGCAATAAGTTTGCTGATGGGTCTGAGTAATACTGATGTAATGATCCCAATAAGGATTGCCCCGGTCACGAAAAGAATTGAATGCACCGTACCGACGCCGAACGGTACCATGAGTATGAGAGGGCCTAGACCACTCTTCCCGTTGGCACTCAATTAGGACCGATAGGAAAATCTGCAAGAAACAATAGTATTCAGAACCAAATTGATAGACAACAACGGAAAATCAGAGAAAGGATGACCGAGGTTTTAAGGATAGAGAGAGAAGATGTGAGCCAACTGTTTTTATGACATGTGCACCATGTGCTGGGTACTTTCATTGGCGGGGAGTGGCGGCGCAATCCAATACCCTTGCATCGCATCGCATCCAAATTCTTCCAGGAAATCGACTTGTTCTTGTGATTCCACTCCTTCGGCAATGACTTGTAGCCCCAGGGCTTTGGCTAAAGAAATGACGGCAATGACGATGGCGGCATCGTTAGTACTATGTGGGAGATTTTGAATGAGGCTTTGGTCAAGTTTGATGCCGTCTATGGGAAATGACTTCAGGTATCGAAGCGAAGCATACCCTGCTCCAAAATCATCAATGTACAGGTGGATGCCCATCGCCTTGAGTTCACGGAGCGTCTGGATTGTTTCTTCTGTTTCATGAATCAGAAACGTCTCCGTCAGTTCCAGTTTGAGATTTTCCGGATCTAGATGTGAATGTTTGAGGATATCTTGCATGAGTGCAGGGAGATTTCCCTGATGAATTTGTCTGGCTGAGAGGTTTACGGCGACATGAGGAGCCGGAAATCCCTGCTTTTCCCAGTATTTGGCTTGCTTGCTGGCTGTACGTAAAACCCACTCACCTATGGGAATGATCATGCCATTTTCCTCGGCTTGAGGAATGAACTGATTCGGTCTAATGAGGCCTTGGTAGGGGTGATGCCAGCGCAATAAAGCTTCCATGCCAATGACTTGCTTGGTGCAAAGATTCATTTGTGGTTGATAGTGGAGGAGAAATTCTTCTTTGGCCAAAGCTCGACTGAGTTCCATCTCAAGTGTGGAGCCATCGAGGCCAGCTGTTTTCATGCCGGCGGTGTAAAATTGGTGGGTATTTCCTCCCTGGGCTTTGGCTCGATACATTGCGGCATCGGCATGAGATAAAAGTTCCTGGGGATTGGCGCTATCCCAAGGGTAGATGGTGATCCCGAGGCTTCCGGTCACATGCAGTTGGTGCTGCTTGATGATGACGGGTTGAGCCAGGAGGTGAAGAATACGTTGTGCAACAGAGGCCACGTCCTCGATCGACACAATTTGTTCCAGAAGGACGGCAAATTCATCTCCTCCTAATCGGACACCTGTGTCAATTTCCCTGATACATTTTTTGATGCGTGCGGCCACGGTTTTGAGTAAGGAATCCCCACAGTCATGGCCGAGCGTGTCATTGATGTCTTTAAAATGGTCCAGATCCAAAAACATCAGAGCGATTGCCGTGTCGTTCCGATGACAGCGAGCCACCGCACAATTTAATCGTTCATAAAAAAGACCTCGATTTGCGAGTCCTGTCAGATGGTCGTAATGAGCCAACTGGGTAATGCGTTGGGTGGCTCTCTGGCGTTCCATGGCATAGCGAACGGCCCGGCAGAGAGTCGAGCTGCTGGTCTGGCCTTTGATTAAATAGTCCTGGACTCCACTTTTCACGGCTTGAATCGCCAGGTCTTCTTCCTCCACGCCGCTTAAAATCAGAATCGGGGCATCCGGGCAAAACTGCAGGAATTGAGGAATGGATTCAAATGATTTGCCGTCCGGAAGATGCGAGTCCAGAATAATGGCTTGAAACTGATGTTGTTGAATGAGGTCGAGAGCGTCATTGAGAGAACGGCTATGCTTCAAGGTAAATTGGTTTTGGAGTCCTTCTTTCAGCATATTTTTGATAACCAACGCTTCTTTTGGGTTATCTTCAACCAACAAAAGTGAAATCATGATTGCGGCGTTCTCCCCATTTAAGCTCGTTCCTGTGTTTAGAGACTTTTTAGATTCGAGAAGAGGGTCCTAAGTTATCTTGTCGGACATAGCAGTATTTTCTTGATAGTTTCTGTGAATTTTGTCCTTTTTAGTGAGCTAGTACCATCATTCGATTGCCTGATCGAAATGTTAAAATAAACTCATAAAAACAAACGCTTAGTCATGATTGTAGGGTACATATTTCGATGAATTTTTCGGATAAGACAATAAGTAACATATACTAGGTTATTGTATTGTTCACTTAGAAAATTTAACTTTACTTTATAGTCAAAATTTTTATATAGTGTCCTCAAATTGCGCCTTGTATTTTTACCTTCGATTTTGTGTAACAATAGGTCTTTTTCCTGGTTTCGCCTCAAAGAGGATATGACGTACTTAGTCTATAGACTAGAGGTGCGATTTCTCTCTAAATACTTATAAAAAGATAGCTCGCCATTCTGCATTCTTATGTGGTCCATTGAGAAGAAATACGAGAGGAGCGATAGGTTCATCCTATTGAGAGGAATATCCATTGGTTCGGTACTAAAAGTGATATGATTGGGTTAAGCTATTAATTTTGAAGGAGCTATGTTAATGGGGAAGACAGCGTCATTGCCGGAGGTGATTCAGCGATTAATTGAGATTGGCAAGCCAAAAGGGCATGTCACCATAAAAGACCTAACGCACATTCTCCCTGCCGATCAGATTACTTCTGATCAATTACATACGATTTTAAGTGAGTTGCACGAAGTCAATCTTCAAGTGATTGATCCTTCAAAGCGGACAGCCTCACAGTTAGCAGCTTTAAAAAAGAACGCGGGGCAAGAGGATTCAGATGATTCCGATGAGGAAACCGATTCTTCCCTGGATATTGATTTGACCCCAGGTGAACCTACCCGTATCGATGATCCGGTCAGATTATATTTGAAGGAAATGGGACGGGTGCCATTGCTCACCCGTGAAGGCGAAATTGAACTTGCGAAGCACATTGAAGAAGGCAAGCGTGAGTTGGCATGTGCCGTCTATGGTATGCCGCTAAATATCCATTACCTGGAATCACTTCATGACCAATTAAAACTTGAGGAGATCCGTGTTCGAGATATTGTGCTTCTACAGGAGACCCTGGAGGATGAGGAAGTTGAAGAAGAGGCCATCGCCAGCGAACAGGAGGATGAGGAGCTCCGATTCCGAACGCTAGAGAGTCTGGCAACGGTTCGAAAGCTTGGGCGTGGGTTGCTTTCCCTTTACACCCAAAATCGGGACGGGCAAACAACGAAAAATACAAAGGCTCAACTTGAGAAGCGCCGGATTGGTTTGGCCGATCAATTTGTGGATCAAATCGAAGCCCTTAATCTGCATCAGCGGGTTAAAGATCAAATGTTGAGACGTGTTAAAGACATTGGTCAGGAAATTCGATCAGTTGAAATGATGACTGCCCGTCATACGAAAAGGCTCGGGCTTGCTGGGCAGGACGGTATTCAGGTGATTGGGAAAAAAACGCGTGCTACCACCAAGGGAAGTTCCCTGAGGCGCAAACAACAATTAACGCCGGAAGAAATTGAAAAATTAAAACAAGAAGTTGAAGCGGGAAAAGCCACCCTTTTGCGCCTTCAGAATGAGGTGCTGGGTATGCCGATGGAAGAATTTACGGCTGCTCTGACTATTCTGGAGACCGCTGAAGAAAAGGTGAAGCGAGGGAAGGCCCAATTGATTGAGGCCAATTTGCGATTGGTCGTCAGTATTGCCCGAAAATATACGAATCGAGGATTGCAGTTTATCGATTTGATCCAAGAAGGCAATATTGGATTAATGCGGGCTGTCGATAAGTTTGAGTATCAGCGTGGATATAAATTTAGCACCTACGCGACGTGGTGGATCCGACAGGGTGTAACACGTGCCATTGCTGATCAGGCCCGTACCATCCGTATTCCGGTACATATGATTGAGGCCAATACTAAATTAGCACGGACGGCAAGGCAGTTGGTGCAACAATTAGGACGTGAACCTACCCCAGAGGAAATTGCCGAACGGATGGGCTTAACTCCTGAAAAGGTCCGCATGATGTTGGATATTTCCAAGGGAACCATTTCTCTTGAAACGCCGATCGGGGAAAAAGAGGATAGCCAATTAGGGGATTTGATTGAAGATAAAAATGCAGTCTCTCCCATGGATGCGGCAAACCGGTATGATCTGCAACGTCAGATTGCGAATGCCTTGGGCGTGCTGACCCCTCGTGAAGAGACTGTGATCCGAAAGCGGTTTGGGATTGGTGATAGTACGGACCATACGTTGGAAGAAATTGGCCAGGATTTTGACGTGACTCGTGAGCGGATTCGCCAGATTGAGGCCAAAGCTCTAAAGAAGCTTCGTCACCCGAGTTGCAGTCACAAACTTCGGAGTTTGGTGGATCATCTCTAATTTGAGTATATTTTAAATGGATAAGGCCCCGTCATGGATATGACGGGGCCTTTTTTTTTGCGATATTCTTTATTCTCTCTTCACTCATTATGTGTTCCCCTTCTCGGTCCGGGTATGTAGATGGTATGCTTTTTCTAAGATGCGAATTTTAGTCGTGGAAGATGAACCAAAGGTGGCTTCCTTTATCCGGCGTGCGCTGGAGGAAGAAAGTTATGCGGTCGATGTATGCGCAGATGGACCAGGAGGGTTGGATTGGGCTCAGGCCGTCAATTATGACTTGATTGTTTTGGATTTAATGTTGCCGGGATTGCCTGGATTAGAAGTGCTTAAACGTGCGCGGGCTGCAGGTGTCAAAGCTCCGGTACTTATTTTAACGGCTCGTTCAGAAGTGGACCAACGGGTTAAGGGGCTGGATGCGGGGGCTGACGATTATTTAACGAAACCCTTTGCAATCGAAGAATTGCTCGCCAGAGCTCGGGCGCTTCTTCGTCGAGCTGGAGGGGCACCAACCGGAATTCTTCAGGTGGATGATGTGATATTAAATCCTGTTACTCGAGAGGTGACTCGTGCCGGCCAGCGACTTGAGTTCACAACGAAAGAATATGCGCTCTTAGAGTATTTAATGCGAAATGCGGGGCGGGTGTTAACGCGGTCCATGATTACGGAACATGTGTGGGACTTGGATTTTGATACGTTTACTAATGTGATTGATGTGTATATTAGCTACTTGCGAAACAAAATCGATAAAGGACGAGAACGAAGTTTAATTCAAACGGTTAGGGGGAGCGGATATATGATGAGGTCGGACGGGTGAAAACGACCTCGATTCGAGTTCGATTAACTTTATGGTATGGATCTGCATTAGCTCTAATTCTGGTTCTTTTTGCCGTGGCTTTATATTTGGTGATGTCCCGCGCACTTCGGGAACAGGTGGATGCCTCGTTGGATGAGGCTGCCGCTGTAGCGATTCGAACGCTGGGAGAACATCGGTTTGGCCCGTTCTTGATTTTTGAAGATTTATCTCAGGACTTTCCCGAAATTGCGCTTTTGGATAAATTTTTTCAAATTTTTGGGCCGGCGGGGCAAGTGACGATTCAGTCGGCTAATATTCAAAGCCGAGAGATTCCATTGAGTCAGACATCGTTCCGTGCCTCTCTCGATGGAAAATCAACGTTTGAATCCGTCCAATTTGAAAAAGGGGTCCCACTGCGATTGCTGTCGGTTCCTATTCGTCAAGATGATCAATTGGTGAATATTTTACGTGTGGGGACATCTCTTTATCCTACAGAACGAATGTTGCATCGGCTCTTAGCCGGTCTCTATATCGCCTCTCCTTTGGCCTTACTTGTGTCTTTGGTCGGAGGGTGGTTTTTGGCAGGACGGGCGTTGCGTCCGGTTCATGCTATTACGCAAGCGGCCCAACGGATCGCGGCCGGGGATTGGACCCAACGAATTCAAACTCCCCATTCCAACGATGAAATCGGACAATTAGCCTCGACCTTTAATGACATGATTGGACGTTTGGAAGTGTCGTTCCGCCAAATCCGGCAGTTCAGCGCGGATGCATCACATGAACTTCGAACACCCTTAACCATTACAAAAGGAGAGACTGAGCTGGCGTTGCGGCGACCGCGGCAAGCAGAAGATTATCGGGCGGTGTTGGAGAGTAATTTGGAGGAGATTGACCGCATGAGCCGTATTGTGGATGAGCTCTTATTTCTATCACGAGCCGATCTTGGAGAAATTAAGCTCAAGATGTTTCCAGTTCAGTTGGACGATTTAGTGCGAGAAATCCAGCAGCAGGCCTTGGTATTGGGCCAGGAACGGAATATTCACACGGTGCTCGAAGCCATTGAGCCCGTCGTTGTCCAGGGAGACGATCTGCGTTTGCGGGAATTACTTTTAAATCTGGTTGACAACGCCGTGAAATATTCTCAAGAAGGACAAACGGTGGAGCTCTCTTTGCTTGTTGCCGGAAACCAGGGAAAGCTCGTTGTTCGAGACCACGGTATTGGTCTTGCCCCTGAGGATCATGGCAGAATTTTTGATCGGTTCTACCGGACGGATGAAGCGCGTGCTCATGCGGCAAAAGGGACAGGTCTGGGTTTGGCGATTTGTAAGTGGATTGTGGAAGTTCATCATGGAACCATTGAGGTACAAAGTGTCGTTCATGGTGGTTCCTGTTTTACGGTTTTCCTGCCTTTGGCTCCCTCCCCGGCGAAAGTGAAAGACACAAACACTTCTCGCTCTATTAAAACTTTTTAATTTTCCCCTAATTTCTCTTTCATCTCTGGGTGGTACATTTCCCCTGTAATGAGCAATCTTAAGGAAGGCGACTGACCCTTGACCAGGCATGACGGAAAGTGAAATTTCTGTTGCCAAAGATTGAGTTCTTGATTGCGTTAAATGGCAAAGTCTGGATTCTTTCGCATTCTGGTTGATCTGTCCAGACAAATTCATGTACCGGCCAAGTCTTGTTGGCTCTAACCCTGTAATGTTCGGAGGGGGGAATTCATGATCACACTTCAAACGGCTTCACAATTCACGAAAACACAGAAAAATCAGACCTCGTCTTTGCATAAGGGCCGATCTAAAAAACGGACTCCAGTAAGGTATCGAAATTCCATAAAACAGATGGATATGGATCAAGATCAGGAGCAGAGCTCTAAATCCATTGCTGAACCGGGATCGGTAAATTTAGAATCCATGTATTTTCGGGGGTTTCGTTCGCGCCCACTTCTGAAGGCTCAGGAGGAATTAGCGCTCGCCACTCAACTGTATCAGGGAACGGCCGATCTTCGCTCATTGTTACAGCAGGCTCTAGAGCTTTCCGAAGGGCTGAGTCCACAGCCTGAGGTTAAGTCGCTTCAAGAGGAATTGATGAAATTTAATGAGCTCAATGGGTATTCAGCTCCTGTGGTGGAAAACATCCTGGAGTGTTTGTCTAACCTCGAGTCTCTCTCAGCGCTGAATGGCAAGGCAGGCCAAAAGCTTAGTCGGCAGTTTGGTGAAATTCGTCGTTCGATTGATGAAGTCCGGGGAGATATCGAAGAACCTAAAGATGCCTTAGTGCAACGGAATCTTCGTCTGGTCGTAGATGTCGCGAAACGATACTTAGGGCGAGGGATGAATTTTCTAGACCTTGTGCAAGAAGGGAATATTGGACTGATGAAAGCGGCAGAACGCTTTGATTACACCCGTGGGTTTAAATTCAGTACGTACGCCACCTGGTGGATTCGCCAGGGTATTTCGCGAGCGGTTGCCGATCAAAGCCGGACCATTCGTGTGCCGGTTCATACGAATGAGGCATCCACCAAAATCGCCAAAACTGCGCAACGTCTCGCGCAGCAACTTAATCGAGAACCTACCTTTGAAGAAATTGGACAACATCTAGAGATGACCGGCGATAGGGTGAAAGAAACGATTGAAGCGTTTCAGGAGCCGATATCTCTAGATGCTCCTTCCGTTGATGGAGAGACTGAATTAGGAGAATTAATTCCTGATCTGGCGTGCCAATCTCCGGACGAAGAAGTGTCCCGTAAATCAAATGCCCAATGGTTGAATCAGATTTTTCAGGTTTTGACTGCTCGCGAGCAACAAGTCATTCGGTTGCGCTTTGGTATTGGAGTAGATGAAGCTTGGACTTTAGAACAGGTAGGGCGGTCCATGTCCGTGACTCGTGAACGGATTCGTCAAATCGAGGTTGTGGCATTAAAAAAGCTTAAAGAGTCCCATGTCAAGGCCATGTTGGCTGAAATTCAGTGAGTGTGTTTGGTTGCGAAATTCAAATTGTACAGGATAAAGTAGCATGGTAACAGATTGACGTAGAGGTTCAAAAAGTGGAAGATTTTGAAAGGCAGGAATCCTAAGGTTCCTGCTTTTCTTTTTGCGAATGAGGCTTTCTCTTTATGGGTTCTCGGGAGTACTAAGGTATGCCATCATTTCGCGGGAAAATATTCAAGGCAGGGAAGATTGAGAGCGTTGGGCTTATCGAGCGGTATCGGCAGGGAGCCTTGGTGGTGTGGGAATATTCCCTGACCGAGACACAAGGGCAGAAAAACAGATTCGTTGTTGACCGGAACCAGTATGCCAATTGTGATCAATTCCCATCTTTGCATTCCTGATTCTGATGTGCGATTTTCGGCTGCCCGAAGTACAGGTCCTGGTGGTCAACATGTCAATAAGGTGAATAGTCGGGTCATTTTAGAGTTTGATGTCAAGCATACTACCGTTCTGAGTTCCTATCAAAAACGAAGAATTGCCGAAATGGTTGGACAACGAATGAATCAAGAAGGGGTTCTGAGGCTGCAGGCTCAACGGCATCGCACCCAGTCGGCCAATCGGGCTGATTTATTGGAAAAGTTTGTGAAAATTCTGCAAGACGCCTTGCGTCCTGAAAAACCCCGGGTAGCAACCCGAGTGCCGCACCGAGTGCGTGAGAAGCGTTTGGAAGAGAAAAAAAATCGTACTCGCGTGAAGCGGGTACGACAAAACCCCAAAAATTATGACGAAACGTAACAATTTGAAAATTATGACGATCGGGGAAATTCATGGCGATGCGTCCCTCCCAGTCCAGGCCCTTGATGCCCACTCCACCCTGTGCTAAACGGGTCCCACACCGGCTAGAACATCACGGTCACGTCCGAACCGACGAGTATTATTGGCTGAGAGATCGTGAGAACCCTGAAGTTTTGGCCTATTTACAGGCTGAAAATGAGTATGCCGCCACCTTGAGGAGCCATATCCGAGATTTAGAGCAGACCCTATTTGAAGAAATTTGTGACCGCATTCAACCAACGGATTTATCTGTTCCGTTTCGGCTTGGAGATTTTTGGTATTACATTCGATATGAAGAGGGAAAGGAATATGCCCTCTACTGCCGGAAAGAGAAATCCTTAACGAATCCCGAATCCATCATGGTCGATGGCAACGAATTGGCTCGGGGGCATGATTATTTTTCTTTGGGGAATTGGGCGGTAAGTCCTGGCCAAGATATTCTGGCCTATGCCATTGATACTCAAGGGCGGCGTATATTTACTATCGGATTTAAAAATCTGACAACGGGCGAGACAATTGATGAATGCATTTCTTCGGTGACTGGGAATATGGAGTGGGGAAATGACAATTGTACACTTCTTTATTCCAGGCAGGATCCTGAAACGTTGCGATCAAACCAGATCCTTCGTCATCGTTTGGGGACGAATCCGGCGCTGGATACGTTGGTCTATGAAGAAACAGATGAGACCTTTTCGGTTTCTATCGAAAAAACAAAATCCAAACGGTATCTGATGATCGGATCGCATCAGTCCATCACGAATGAGTACCGGTATGTGAATGCGGATCATCCGGAAAGCGATTTTCACATATTCCAGGCACGGAAACGCGGACATGAATACGATGTGGATCATCTTGGCGATCATTTTTTTATTCGAACCAATGATGAGGCCCAAAATTTTCGTTTGATGCGGACTGAAACTAATGAGACGAACCTCACGCAGTGGCAAGAAGTTATTCCTCACCGCCCGGACGTATTTTTGGAAGGATTCGAGCTGTTTGAAAATTTCCTGGTGCTAGAAGAACGAAGACAGGGCCTCATCCACCTTCGAATGATTCGGACCACGGATGGCTCTGAGCATGAACTGGATTTTGGAGAGCCTGCTTACCTGGCAACCTTGGGAGATAATTTAGAAGCCGGTACTTCCTATCTACGGTATGGATATACCTCGATGACCACCCCCATGACCATCTATGATTATCACATGGAAACCCGGGAAAAAATTCTTCTCAAACAAGAGCCGGTCCTCGGGAATTTTCACATCAGCCACTACCAGACCGAACGTCTTTTTGCTTCAGCGTCAGATGGTATCTCCATTCCTATATCCCTGGTCTATCGAAAAGGTTTTGCCCCGAATGGCACGCATCCCCTGTTATTGTATGGCTATGGTTCTTATGGTGCGAGCATGGATGCAAGCTTTAGCTCCCCCCGCCTCAGTTTGCTGGATCGTGGCTTTGTCTATGCGCTAGCCCACATTCGAGGTGGGGAGGAGCTAGGCCGACAATGGTATGAAAACGGTAAGCTCTTATACAAGAAAAATACTTTCACGGATTTTATCGCCTGTGCCGAATATCTTATTCAGCAAGAGTACGCCGCACCTCAGAAATTATTCGCTCTAGGTGGAAGCGCTGGTGGTTTGTTGATGGGGGCGATTATAAATATGCGGCCTGAATTGTTTCATGGTGTGGTGGCCCAGGTTCCTTTTGTAGATGTAGTGACCACGATGTTAGATCCCAATATCCCACTGACGACCGGAGAATATGATGAATGGGGGGATCCCAACCAGCAACAGTTTTATGATTACATGCTTTCCTATTCGCCTTACGATAATCTTCAACCCCGGTCGTACCCTCACCTGTTGGTGACTTCAGGTTTGCACGACTCACAAGTACAATTTTGGGAGCCGACAAAATGGGTTGCGAAACTGCGTGCTTTGAAGACCGATCAACAACGCCTTTTGCTCAGAACTAATATGGATGCAGGTCATAGCGGAGTCTCAGGCCGGTTTAAACGTTATGAGGAAACCGCGATGATCTATGCATTTTTATTGGATCTCGCCGGTGCCGTTGATCTGTGAGGTCTCCACCGCTTTTCAGGAATCTCATTAACCAGCACATTCTCCTGAAGCCCCAGACAGCATTTTCCCAAGTGAGACAAAACGACCGTCAGGAGCATCCCCGTGTTGATTTCTCTGCCCTGATGGAGAAACCCTCGATGCTAGGCTCTTGCCAGATCACGCAAGATTCTCTACATTCCTAGGCATGACCCCCAGACGATTCCGGGCCAAGGTTCTTCGCGTTCGGCATTTGACTCAGGATGTTCGAGAATTGATCTTGGAGTTAGTGGATAGCCCGACCTTGGAATTTCTCCCGGGCCAATCAATTGCTGTGACCATCCCTACTGGAGCGTCGGGCCTCTCATACCTGAGATACTATTCGCTGGCTTCACTTCCCAGTTCCTCTCACCAGCTCGTACTACTCTTTAATGCCGGAGAAAAAGGAAAGGGCGCGACGTTTGCGTTGGAGCACTCGGTTGGCGAAGAACTTGACTGTTCCGGTCCTTTTGGTTCATTTCACCTTCATGAGGATCCTGAACGAGATCTGTTATTTATTGGGACGGGAACCGGCATTGCGCCGTTATGGTCTATGCTGTCCAGTCTTTTTGAGCAATCTTGTCCTCAGTCCATGACCTTACTATGGGGACTTCGGAGTGAGTCGGATATCTACTATTTGGACGAGTTGCAAAAGTGGGCCGATTGCTATAAAAATTTTTCCTTTATTCTGACTCTGTCTCAGCCTGGTCATCATTGGAGGGGAAAAAAGGGACGCGTAACGCACCTGCTCCAGGAGTTTCCGAATGTGGATCATCTGGCGGCGTATGTCTGTGGCAATCGAAAAATGGTTGCGGAGGTCACCAGCCTTCTTCAGTGCAAGGGGATGTGTCCTGTCTATCGAGAACGCCATCATGACGGAAAATAGGTGTTGGTTGCCAATTGCCATATTTGTTCCTTCACCTTTCCGGGTTGGTGCTTGCGATTCTTCTTGATGCCCGTCCTTCATATTTTAGGCGATGGTTTTCGGGTGGAATTGGTTGAACGATAGATGGGGTCCAAGATGAGATGAGTGTTATGGAACAGAAAAGTGAGCGCTTAGGGAAACCCGATGGGCTTGCGGACGATCTTGGTATTTATCTGCACGTTCCTTTTTGTAAGAAACGATGTCATTTTTGTGCCTTTTATCTTGTCCTCCATGACCAGCAACGGGTGGAACAATTTCTACAGGCCATTGAACGAGAAATCGCGCTGTATGCGAGCCAACCCGGAATGCGTGAGCGAACCGTGTCTACAATGTATATCGGGGGGGGGACTCCCACAGTCTTACGTGCTGGACAGTTGGGAACAATTTTTTCCAGCATCAAATCCTGGTTTTCACTCTCGGAACAGTGTGAAATTACCGTCGAAGCGACACCGGAATCTCTCACGGATCAGTATGCCGATTTTCTTCAGCAGGCAGGCGTGACCCGTGTGAGTATAGGAGTCCAATCCTTTGATCAACAGGAACGGACGATGTTGGGACTTTCAGGAACCATGGAGGAAGCCATATCCGGCGTACAGATAGCAAAACAGGCCGGATTCGCCAATATTAACCTTGACCTCATCTACGGGATCCCGGGCCAAACAGTGCTGTCATGGGAAATGACCCTGAACAAGGCTCTGGAGCTGGATCCTTCTCATTTGTCCTTGTATGCGCTTTCACTTGAAAAAGGGACTCGATTTTACACGGAATTCCGGCGCGGGCTATTTGAAGTGATGGACCCGGATCATGAGACGTGTTTTCTGCAGCAGGCTGAAATCCAATTGGAGCCGCTGCAGTTGTCTCAATATGAACTTTCAAATTGGGCGAAGCCAGGGAGTGCCTGTCAACATAATCTTCGGTATTGGAGGGGATTGGAATATTTGGGATTAGGCCCAAGTGCCCAATCGTATGTTTCAGAAAGCCGCTATGGCAATGTGCCCAGTATCGAACAGTATTCGAAGCGCCTAAGGGTCGGGCAATTGCCCATTTCCAAAAGAGAACGGTTGTCACGGGCTCAACAAGACAAAGAACGTATTGTGTTCGGATTGCGTCTGCTTGAGGGTGTGCCAATTGATTGGATTCAACAGGCATCTCAAGACGAAATATGGGCAACATCTTTTGAAGCATTGGTGAAAGAGGATTATCTTTTTCAGACGGACACAGGTGTGCAATTAACGCAAAAGGGACGGCGATTCGCTGATACGGTTGGCATGCGGCTAATGTAAAACGTAGTGGAAGTTGAATCGAAAACTTGAACTGAGCACTCGAGGTTCTTGAGCAAAAGTGCCTGCTATTAAGGCGTTTTGCTGAGAGGGGCGTAGATGGCGGATTTGGCCGGGTTATAAACAGCTTTATGCAGAGATCTTCCACAGCTTTTGTGGATAAAATATCTTCTTGAATTTAGTAAATTGCAATGAATTGAACGTTTTTTTGTATGTAAAGTCATTTGCAATTTGTGGCGAGAATAATATAAAGATGATGAAAAATAAGCAGTTATGCGATTGCATAGTGAAATGAAATACCATAGATCACTTTAGAAGTATTGTATATTGGGGTTCATTACATGATGTTTTTCCACAGGATATGGGGATAAAGATAATCTGGTCGGATTCCATCTGTGAAATGTCCCTGAAAGAATAGAAAATAAGGCATGTTGCATGGGATGAAAAAATTGAGCAGTATGATCTCACCAATGATAACGAATCCTGGATGGGAGCAAAAAATGCTTAAAAATGACGTTTTAGAATAGAATATGCGGCATTATTCTGGTGAGCCGTCATTAATCCCATGAACCCAATTCCTCCTATCCCCCTCATGTCCGGACCAGAGAATTTGAACCGATCTGTTTCAACACATCGTTTATCCAAAAGTCGCTTTTTGGCGGGCTTGCAATGTGCCAAGCGGTTGTATTTGGAAATCCATTCGCCAGAATTAGCCACACCGCCTACACCGGATCGCCGGGCCATCATGGATATGGGCACCGATGTTGGGGTCGTGGCCCGTCAATGTTTTCCTCATGGTGTTCTGGTTGAACACACACACCGTCAAATTCCTGCAGCGCTCCTTCGCACCAGTGAGCTCGTGAAGGATGTAGGCATCCCGTCCCTCTTTGAAGGAGCGTTTGTCTGGCAAGGAATTTTGGTTCGGGTTGACATTTTAGAACGAATCGATGCCACGCGCTGGCGCTTGATTGAAGTGAAGGCGACATCGAAGGTAAAAGCCACGCATCTAGACGATCTGGCCATTCAAGCTGCAGTGCTGGAAGGCGCGGGCATTGAAGTCAGCGGGTGTTTTTTGATGCATCTGAATACTCAGTATTCATTTCTTGGCGGAGACCTGAATTTAGAAGAAATGTTTGTTTTGGAAAATAAGACCGAGGAAGTGGAAGCACGTCGGCCATTGATTCAGGCACAGCTTGAAGATATGTGGATGACATTGGAACAGCCGACGCCACCCCCCGTTGTCCCTGATAGCCATTGCCATCAGCCCTATGAATGCCCCTTTTGGAACCATTGTACGAAAGAGAAGTCTCAGCGTTGGGTGTTTCATCTCCCTGGCAGCTCGAAATTGCAAACCCTCCTGCTGGAGGAGGGGATTGAAACCATTGATGAGATTCCCGACCATATTCAGTTGTCTGCAACGCAGCAACGAGTGAAGGATAATGTGGAATGGATCTCACCTCTGCTTCGGCCTCGGCTGCAATCGGTCAGGTTTCCGGTTCATCATTTGGATTTTGAGACGTTTATGCCGGCCATCCCGGCCTTTCCCCATACTCGTCCGTATCGTCCGATTCCCTTTCAATGGTCTAACCATATTGAATATCCTGATGGCACAATTGTCCATCATCATTACCTCTGCACAGATGGCCGGGACCCTCGCGAAGAAGTGGCCCTGAGTCTGTTGGAAAGTGTAGGAGATGCCGGGACCATTTGTGTCTATTCGGAGTATGAACGATTTCTGCTTTTTGCACTGGGTGATGTGCTGCCTCAGCTGAAGCCCGTCCTTTCCAAGGTGGTTCGCCGGTTGTGGGATCTTCTTTCGGTCATCCAGGAACATTATTATCATCCTGACTTTCACGGATCCTACTCCATTAAAACCGTCCTGCCAGCTTTGGTCCCTGCCTTGGCTTACAATGATTTAACTATTCAAAATGGGGCGGTGGCTGCGGTCATGTACCAGAAAATGGTCTTTCATGAAACGGATTTAATGGAGCGTGCTCATATTGCCCAAGCCTTACATGAATATTGTGGCCGGGACACATGGGCAATGGTTGAGCTGAGACGGGTCCTTCTCGATCGTGCAGGAGGTCGGTTAACCTAAGAAAGTGCCTCAAATTTCGTTGACCCATTCGTCCGTCGCTGCTAGAATTTCACGCATTCCGTCTTTCCCAGACTCCACCAGTCCAACGATGTCTGTGTCCTGGATATTCTGAATCCTCGCCAACGCCATTTATTTATGGAAAATACCTAATGAAAATTTTGGTATTACATGGGCCTAATCTGAATTTACTTGGAACTCGCGAGCCGACCCTCTATGGAACCATCACCTTGGATGAGGTGAATGCGTCACTGGAAAAATTGGGAAGGGACCTAGGTGTCTCGGTCGAGAGCCGTCAGTCCAATCTGGAAGGGGAATTGGTCACCTGGATCCAGGAGGCCAACGCACAATTTGAGGGGTTGGTGTTTAATCCTGCTGCCTATACCCATACCAGTATTGCCCTGCGAGATGCTGTTGTGGGCGTGGGAATTCCTATGGTCGAAGTGCATCTATCGAATATCCATCGCCGGGAAAGTTTTCGTCGGCGGTCCTACCTTGCCCCGGTTTCGCTTGGGCAAATCTCGGGATTTGGACCACAAAGTTATCTGCTTGGACTGAGGGCGTTGGTTGATGCGCTTCAGCGGACTATCCCAGCACACCGTTAACATTTCTGTTCACGTTTCTTGTATGAGGAGTTTGATGCCGTGATTACGACTGCAGATTTTCGAAATGGGGCTCGCTTGGAGCTTGATGGGCAACCCTATTATATTGTGGAATTTCAACATGTAAAACCCGGTAAAGGCGGAGCCTTTGTTCGAACAAAATTGAAAGGCTATAAAACTGGGAATGTTATTGATCGTACATTTCGTTCCGGAGAAAAATTCGACGAACCCAATCTTGAGGAATGCGACATGCAATTTCTCTATAACGCCGGGGAAGAATATGCGTTTATGGACATTAGTAGTTTTGAGCAGTTTACCTATCATAAAAACCAATTGGGCGAAAACGTCGATTTGCTCAAAGAAAATACCGTCGTCAAAATTTTATTGTATCATGATGAGCCGATCGCGGTAGAGTTGCCCGTGTTTATGGAGTTAAAAGTGGTGGAAACCGATCCCGGTATACGAGGAGATACGGCATCCGGCGGGACTAAGTTGGCGACTGTCGAGACCGGGGCCTCGGTAAAAGTTCCTCTCTATCTGGAATCCGGAGAAGTGATAAAAATTGATACGAGGACGCGCACCTATGTAGAACGGGCTCGGTAATCCGGGAATCCTGTCCTGCAGATATACACAAAATAGGAGATTATGGCTGATTCATCCAGAAGAGAAATCGAAGACCTTGTCGAAGTGTTAAACCGGTACCACCTGACCGAGTTGGAATTCGAAAAAAAAGGTGTGCGAATACGCATTAGGCGGGATCATGTGCCGGCTGCTTCCCAACCGGTAGACGTATCAAGGACCGTAGAGGCTGGTTCTTCCCAGGACCAGCCGGTTCCTCTCCTCTCCTCCGAAACCGCACATTTCTTGACTGTGACCTCGCCCATTGTGGGAACCTTTTATCGTTCCCCCTCTCCTGATACGGATCCCTATGTCGAAGAAGGTGATATCGTCAAAAAAGGGCAGGTGCTCTGCATTGTCGAAGCCATGAAACTGATGAATGAAATTGAGGCAGAAACCGATGGGAAAGTGGTAAAAATTCTCGTGGAAAGTACGACTCCCGTTGAGTTCGGCCAACCACTTTATTTAATTGATCCATTGTCCGGGTCTTGATCTCTGGTTCTTTCGGAAGGGAAATGCGAAAAGTCGGTTGCTCCTGAGGAATAAGATGTTTCCCTCGGGTCTTTTTATTTAAGGATACGACGTGTTTAAAAAAATATTGATTGCCAATCGTGGAGAAATTGCCCTGCGGGTGAATCGAGCGTGCCGGGAGTTGGGCATTCGCACCGTTGCGATTCATTCCGACGTCGATGCTCAATCACTCCATGTCCGTTATGCAGACGAGCATGTGTGCGTTGGACCTGCCGAAGGCGGACTGAGCTATCGGAATATCCCGAATGTGTTAAGTGCCGCCGAAATTACGGGAGTAGATGCGATTCACCCAGGGTACGGATTTTTAGCTGAAAATGCGCATTTTGCAGAAGTTTGCGAATCGATTGGGATTACATTTATTGGGCCCACCTCTGAGCATATTGCCTTACTTAGCGATAAATCAAAAGCCCGGGCCCACATGAAGAAGCGGGGGATCCCTGTATTGCCCGGGAGCGATGGTGAAATTGACGATTCCAAAACCTGCGTCGCTATTGCCAAAAAGCTTGGGTTTCCGGTCATTGTGAAAGCCTCAGCCGGTGGCGGAGGGCGTGGCATGCGGGTCGTCTGGCATGAAGAAGAGTTGACCCAGGCGATCGAATCCGCTCAATTAGAAGCGCAAACAGCATTTGGTCACGGGGGCGTGTATCTCGAGCGTTTTTTTGAAGATCCCCGACACATCGAATTCCAGATTATGGCGGATAACCATGGGCATGTTGTGCATTTTCATGAACGAGATTGTTCCATACAGCGGCGCTATCAAAAGGTGTTGGAGGAATCCCCCTCTCCAGCGTTGGACGACACGTTACGACGAAAAATGGGACAGGTTGCTGTCGAAGCCATCAAATCCGTGAAATATCGAAACGCCGGAACTGTTGAGTTTCTCATGGATCAAAGTGGAAAGTTTTATTTCATGGAAGTCAATACGCGGATTCAAGTTGAGCATCCGGTCACCGAAATGGTGACGGGAGTTGACCTGATTAAGGAGCAAATTCGCATTGCCGCTGGGGAGGAACTGTCCTACCGACAAAAAGATATTCAATTGACCGGACATGCCATCGAATGCCGAATCAATGCCGAATGTCCGGACCGATTTACCCCTAGCCCCGGACCCATCACAAAATTTTGTCCCCCAGGTGGACCAGGAATACGCGTCGATACGGCCATGGATACAACCGGTATTGTCCATCCCTATTATGACTCAATGATTGCGAAGCTTATTGCTTTTGGGCGAGATCGAAATGAAGCCATAGCTCGGACCAGACGCGCGTTGGATGAATTTGTAATTGACGGAATTAAAACCAGCATTCCTCTCCATCGACGGATTCTTGATCACCCTGATTTCCAGAAGGGTCCAGTGTCGACTCGATTTTTGGACCGGCTTGTTGCTTTACAGTCCCGATGACTCCAGTCCATACTCCGCGCATTTTTCCTCCTGATATTTTTTCACGATTCTATCTCATTGTGGATGACCACTGGTCCTCGCGATGTTCATTGCTGGAGGTCCTTCAACAGGCTGGCGAAGCTGGAGTTAAGCTGGTGCAATATCGCAATAAAAGCGGATCGATGAAACAGGCCTATGAAGCGGCCCTTGCCCTTCGAGGGATGGCGGCAGAAAGGGGCATGACGTTTATTGTGAATGATCGATGTGATTTGGCGTTAGCTCTCGAGGCCGATGGTGTACATCTCGGTCAGGGCGACCTTCCCCTGCATCTTGCGCGGAAAGTCGTCGGACCGAAAATGTTGATTGGGGTTTCGACACACACTCCTGAACAGGTGCGATTGGCCACGGCGGAAGGTGCCGATTATTTAGGGTTTGGCCCTATTTTTCCCACGAGAACCAAAGCGAATCATGAGGCGGTCGTTGGTATTCAAGGGCTGGCTGGTGTTCGAAGCCTGACCGCTCTTCCCATCATTGCCATTGGTGGGATTGTTCCCGGTTCCGTTCCGGCACTCCAAGGCGCGGGGGCCAATGGCGTGGCGGTGGCTTCGGCCATCCTCGATGCGGCTGATCGGCCAAGGGTGCTGGCCCAGTTTATGGCTACGTTTCAATAATATGCCTGGCCAACCGTTGAATTTCAGGATGTCCGGCTAAGTTTTCCACTCCCGTTCGCCAATCCCTCTGCATGGTTTTTTGAAATTCCAAGGGGCCAAATACAGGCACTTCCGACCATTCTTGAATCAGGCGAATCGTGGAGGTTCGCTGCTGAGCAAAATTTTCGGTTTGAGTTGTAGACAGGGGATCATTCAGGACGATTCCACACGGCTTAATCCCGGCACCCTTCAATGCTTCCAAAGTCAGGAGCATATGGTTCACGCTGCCCAGGCTTGTCCGGCCAACTACGAGAGCGGGAAGATTCAGGGTCGCGATCAGGTCTCGTATGGTGTGTGTTGGTGAGAGTGGAGTAAGTAATCCTCCAGCCCCTTCCACGAGACACACGGGGTGTTGTTGCCTGAGGAGATGAAAGGCGGTGGCAATTCGCGCGAGATCAATAGTTGTTCCAGTCTCGCGTGCGCAAGCTAACGGTGCAATGGGTTGAGGAAAGGCATAGAGACAGATTGACGCGAAGGGAGGAGGAGGGGAGAGTAGACTTTGAAGCCGGACTGTGTCGGAAGTTTCTGCCTGTTGGGGATCGATACCGGTCTCGACAGGCTTCATGACACCCACTTGATACCCTTGTTTATTCAACCCCAGAACCAGAGCCGCGGTGATCGTTGTTTTGCCGACCCCGGTGTCGGTCGCGGTTATGAATATGGCGAGATGGTCAGGGTGAGTGCTCATGGTTAGGGAGAGGTTGACGAATGGAAAGGATCACCAAGTCCGGCTGTCCAGATTCCATATTTGTCCAGACGTATCAGGCGATAGGGCCATGTGATAGATAGACGTGGCCACATATTGTAGAGAAGGAGTTCTGTGGAGCGTGTGGTTGTGGAGTTCCATGCCCGCATGCCATCCCGGTTTTGATACGGGTGAGAGGTGCCAGCCCGGGAAGACCATATTCACTCGAATATTGAAGGGCCCCCACTCCTTTGCCGCTGTGTGCATCAATCCAACCAGTCCTGCCTTAGACGCCGCGTAGGCGGCTTGTCCTGCTACTCCGTGTTCACCGGAAAGAGAGCCTACCAAAATGACGGACCCGTTATTTTGTTGTTCAAAGAGGGGGGCCATGGCTTTAAGTACGGTATAGGCACCGGTCAGGTTGGTATGAAGAATCCGGTCCCAGTCCTCAGGGGAGGTTTTGACTAGGAGCTTCGAAAGGCCCATCCCCACGGCCCACACCATGACATTCAGAGAATGATGGGACTGTATGAACTCCTGCAGAATAGCCTGAATTTGTGAGCTGTTGGTGACGTCGGCTTGATACAGATAACTTTCCCCTCCGGCCTTCGTGATCACGGCGGCGGTTTCTTTTGCGACAGTTTGATGTTGATGGTAATGAAGACCTACTCTCCAACCCTGGCGTCCGAACACCGTCGCAATGGCTCCACCGATGATTCCGGATCCTCCAAACACCATGACGTTCGAACGGGTGTTCACCTTGCCCACAGGTGTTTGGCGATAAGGTTCGTTCATATCTGGGCGCCCCCACGTGTCACTCCCATCACATCATACATAAGGTGAAGAAGCGAGATGAGGGGGGTGGTATTTGACTGACTTGGTGTCGTCCTGCATTGATTGCCATTCGGTCTCCTTGTTTTCTAGTACTGCATAGGAAAGAAAAATTGTCAATCCTTGAATAGTCTGTCAAGCAAAATTGCAGGGTTTTCACCTTGAATGCGGTCTGAATCGGTTGATCTTGGTTGGTGTCTTGCCGGTTTTAATGATCCTATGGTAGGTTCACATCACTTTCTGCCTATGAAAAATTCATTTACATCGCGTGGAATTCTGTCCACAGCTGGAACCTTGGTTTTCCTTGGCTTTTCCCTGGTGTTCCTCCCAGGCACGGTCTATTCTGCTGATTCTACGAAAATTGTAATAGATAACAGTCATGAGTATTTTCCTGATCAAGTAGGGAATGAATGGGTGTATCAGGGCACGATGATCGAAGGGGGCATGGTCCAGATTAAAAATGAGAATTCCCGGTTTACGAATGTTTCAAAAGTGATAGGGACAGAAGTCCTCGAAGGAGTGAAGGTCACCGTTTTCAACGATACCAATCCTGGGAATCAAGGGCCGTCGGATAGTTATTATTTCCGGGATATTGCAGGGATCCGGTATTATGGGTCGAAACCCGGCACGACGTTGGAGCGCCAACTGGTGCCCTATCAAATCGTTCGATTCCCCTTAGAGGTACCCAGCTCTTTTGAGCAATTTCACCGGACCGGGTTGGATTTTGGCATGGATGTGGATCGTGATGGAGAAAAAGAAACCGTGGATATTGTGGCAAATGTGTCTGTTCAGGGGCAGGATACCGTGGTCGTACCGGCTGGCACATATCAGGATGCCATTCGTCTTGAAGCTAAAATGATCATGAAGGTGCACTTGTCTGAGAGCGGGGAGTCCATTCAAGGAACGGATACGATGACGGCCTGGTTTGCTCGAGGAGTGGGATTGCTCAAATACATTGAACGCCAAACCATTCCTTCCATTCGTAGTCAGAATGAACGCATGGTCGAAGTAATTGAGGAATTAGAAAAGGTGACCGTGGCATCTGATGTCGCCTTATTGAGTCGGAGCGAAGCCACGGCGAAGCGTGTTTTCCGTAATCACCTTTTCCACCATGAATTGCTCAAGATACCCGCTTCCTCCGGCCTTCCGGCCGATTCCTGATAATCGATGACCTCCAAAGGGTTGCCTGCTCACTAATGATCCGGTAATCGGTCGGTTGATATACAAATTCCCCACATCAAATGTGTCACGAGCCAGTTGAATATTGGCAGGACTGCGTGAGTATATCCCTCCAGTCAGGGCATAGGGGGAATCATTGGCTAATTCCAATGCTTCCGAAATTGTGGAAACTTTCATGACAACCATCACCGGGCCGAATATTTCTTCCTGAACGACTGGGTGGGAAGGTGGCAGATTTGCCAGTATCACCGGCCCTTGAAAATACCCAGGTCCCTCAAGCTGCCGATCAAGAATGCAGGTACCGTCCGTTTTCCCAAGTTGCACAAAGTGCCGAACTCGTTCCAGTGCCCTTCGGTCAATAAGCGGTCCCATACGGTTTCCAGGGTGTTCCGGTGAACCAATCGGAATGCTTGAAGCCGCCTGTTTGAGCCGTTCAAGAAATTGGGGGTACACGTCCTTTAGGATAAGAATTCTAGAGCAGGCCGAGCATTTTTGTCCTTGGTAGCCTGTTGCACTGGCTAACGCTCCAACCACGGCTTCATCCAGATCGGCCGTTTCATCAACAATGATGGCATTTTTTCCGCCCATTTCGGCAATGACATGTTTGATATGTCGTTGCCCAGCCGACACGTGACTGGCCTCTTGAATAATATTCAATCCCACCGTTTGTGATCCTGTAAAGGCGATGAGGTGTATCTTGGGGTGTTTGACAAGGGCCTGTCCCACCTCCGGTCCACCGGGCAGAAACTGCAAGGCGCCTTCAGGTAACCCTGCTTCCATGAGCAGCATGAAGAGGTGGTACCCCATCATCGGTGAACGCTCGGATGGTTTAAATAGGACAAGATTTCCAGTGACTAAGGCCGCCGAAACAAGACCGGTGGGGATGGCTAACGAAAAATTCCACGGCGAAATCACCACGGCCAACCCTCGTGGTTGGAAAATCCGTTGATTGTGTTCCCCTGGCTCTGTTCCTAGCCGCTCCGGAGTGCCCAGACGAATCATTTCCCGTCCATAAAATTCCAGGAAATCGATGGCTTCAGCGACGTCCGCATCCGCTTCCCGCCACGGCTTACCTGTTTCCAATATTTCCCACGCGGCTAATTCAGGCTTACGTTGTCGCATCAGCTCGGCAGCATGAAATAGAATTTGCGCACGGGTGTGCGAAGGGACTTTTGCCCATGTGCTCATATGGGCGTAAGCGCGCTGGACAATGGAATCAATTTGTTCAGGAGACAGAGTTGGAAATTTGGCAATGATTTGGTCAGGAAAACTGGGATTAGTCGAGATCAGTTCTGGCCCAAGCCAAGGCATCGGGGTCGGAAGCGGATAGGAATGGATTTGTCCCAGGAGAGGGGCGATGTGTGCGAGGCCGAGAGAGAAATCCCGCTGTCTGTTCTGTTGAGAAAAATCCGAATGCGGTTCGTTGGCGAATCTGTCAGAATTGTCTCCATCACGTAATGTGGCTTCCGACTGACTTTCCAGAGACATCGCCTCCTCCCCATTCCTGTTCCCGTTCGAGGGTGACACTAGCAGATGATCAAGTGACTCGGCAGTTTCATATTGCCGTCGAATAAAACTTTCATTGGAGGTATTTTCCAATAAGCGACGCACGAGATAGGCCATACCCGGAAGGAGTTCCCCAATGGGGGCATAGACCCTAAGCCGAAATCCTTGTTCCACCACGGCATCACGTAGCGGCTCAGCCATGCCATACAACATCTGATATTCAAACGTTCCCGGCGGGAGACGAAGTGAGTCTCCCATCGCCCGGACCACGGCTAATGTTCGAATATTGTGGGAGCCAAAAGCCGGGCGAATGAAGTCTCGATGGGCCAGAATCCGGTGAGCAAGGTATTCGTAGTTTGCATCGGTGTCCGTTTTCTTTAGATAAACCGGGATGGGCCAGCCTTGTTGTTGATAGCGAATAACTTCAGAATCCCAGTAGGCGCCTTTGACGAGGCGAATACCAAATGGGGTATTTCGCTGTTTTCCCCATGCTAGAAGAGTATCCAGGGTGTCGTTAGTGTGTTTAAGATAGGCTTGTATGGCAATGCTTGCATGCGGGAAGTGTTGGTAGGCCGGTTCAGAAAATACACGCATAAAGACCATGAGAATGAGCGGCTCCAATTCGGCCTGCTCCATGTCAAACGTAAGAGAGGCAGGCAAGGCCTGGGCAAGGTCCAAAATTGAGCGTAGACGGGGAGCAACGCCTGCGTAACTGCCCTCAGGATCGATCGGATCTAATTGCGAATATAAGGCTGAGAGTTTGATAGAAAGATTGATCCTGGGGAGAGAGCCGAGATGATCGTTTTCTAATAGGGGTTGATGTTTCCATTGCGGGATGACGTCATGTAATTGGGTCAACGTCTGAAGACATCGCGTGTGATAATGATCAGCCTCCTCTTCACTGACCGTGGATTCCCCAAGCAGATCAAGAGAACACGCACTTCCTGCATGCCAAAGTTGTGTGAGCGTGGGGACAGCATGGTTGACGGTTTCCCCTGCCATAAACGTGTAGGCCATTTTCAGAAACTGGCGCCGCAATATCCGTGTGCCCATTTGGGCCGTAAGGGAATTGTTTGAAAACCGACTAAGGACCCACTTCAGGGGACTAGGGAGAGACGGCAGGTCTTGAAAGTATTCCTTCAGGATACGCACAAATTGTGCGTCCGTCTGAAGGGAGGGAAGGACGTCAATAAAGCGAAACAGCTGTACCTTGAATTGTTCATCACGGGTTCCCCAATCTAGGAGAAGTGACGTCCACCAGCGGTGATCCCAGAATCCTGGCGTATGGTGACGAGCATTTTTCGCGAATGTCTGTCCAATACGTTGAATGTCAGATTCTAATGAATCATGGGCGATCATCCTCTTTTCCCTCCTAGGGATATTTTACACCTTTTCGGAGAATGCGGAAGAGAGATAAAGGAGAAACGAACCGGGAAGAAAGGCTAGGGTTGGCAGGTCGACAAACGTTTACCCGAAATACTGCCATGAGGGCCGAGGGAGTTTTTGAAAGTGCCTTCAAGATGGGAGTCATTGTTGCTGAGGAGCAAACTATCTTCCTGAACTCCTTGGGGAAAGGTCCATTTGAGATAGACCGTATCCCCATGAATCTCAATGGCGGATGGGGCAATTTGAGACGGTGAGGATTGTTCAGGGGGCGAAAAGGTGACGGTCATTTTACGATCCCCATGGTTTTGGTGGTTATGTACCACCCATCGCCAGGTTCCGCACAGCCGAGTGCTGGCAGAATTAGCTTGTTCCTGTTGTTGCCACTGCTGAATTTTTTGCCAGGCCTCCCATGCTTTCCCATTTGCCGTGGCCTCCAACTCGCTGGTTTTGGTCAGAAGGGTCATTCTAAACATCGGTAAGAGCCGGGTTTGGATGTAATGCTGGGTATAGGCATCTTGAATGGGTAGGAAGGGCTGGTGCGTATTGGCTGGGTGATTAGATGTTTGCCAATACTCGAGTAATCGATCTTCGATACCCTTTTGGCCGTACTGTGTAAAAAGGCTTGTCCAGGATTGTGGGCTGTCATCCCAATCCTGATAAGTTTGGTCGTAATATGAAGCAAATTTGGCAAACTCTTCGTCAGGGGGAACTGGGTAGGAAGTCGTCATGTGAGACCAGGCTGATACTTGTCCATAGCCATCAATTATGGATTTCAAGCCTTGAAGGGTGGAGTGTGTCATGATCCATTGCAAGTGCGATTCGCCGGGGATGACGTTGGAAAGTGGCGGGATGCCTGTTGTTGGCTTTAAAAGGATCTCCCGTAATAATTGCGCCTGGTTGGAGACGGCCAGAGATTTTAAGTAGTGAATGATGGCTTCGATGATCTCTGCCGGGAGGTTCACCTTCGCAGGTACCGAATGTGAATTCCTGTATATACGAGAGCCTTTAGCCTCTATGGTGGTTGTGGATTTGAAGAAGGCTAAGGCTTCGTCATCAGAGTCAAGTTGAAGTATTTGTGTACGGTGTTCTTTAAGGAAGGCCGAGGGGAGTCCGGTTGATCTCTGATTGGCAAATGCGGGGGAAAGAGAACTGAAAAGAAAAAAGTGGGCGCCAATAAGCCAAAGAATCAACCCTATATTTCGATTGCCACGCCAAGCCATGAGATTTCTTAACGTAAGCGTAAGTGCTCGGTATGGATGAATTGATGAAACGAGTCGGCCATGATTTTCGAAAATCAAATTGATGCTTATATGGTTTTGTTGATGATCGCATTGATGAAGTCTATTGAGGTCTGCAAGGCTTCTTCCATATCTGATGCCCGGTAGCTAGGAGTGCTACTTTGCCAGAATTCATCAGAGGCTTCAGGATAAGATCGAACTTCGATCTTTTTCCCGGCTTCTTTGGCCATTTGGGAAAACTGGTCACGTTCTTCTGCCGAATTGAGATCGCTTTGTCCTGGTGTCTGGAGTAAGAGAGGGCAATACAAGCGTTGAGCCAATTGAAGATCGGTTGGCAAAGTCCCAGAGATTGCCACTGCGGCCTGGAGACGACGCCGATGGGCGGCAGTTTTTATTGCCAGGGTTCCCCCCATGCCAAACCCGATCACTGCATGGGCGTTTCGGGTGGTTCTTTCCAATAAGGAATCTTCTGTGAGGTTGGCGTTGAGAAATTCAAAGCTGGCGTTGATATCCTGCAAGGCTTGTTGTTCATTGACTCGCTCCATTAAGGCATTGGCCACTTCAGCATTGGCCGTCACCATCCCACCCTGTCTCACATACAAGTTGGGAACTAGGACTACGTACCCTTGACAAGAGAGACCTTTCGCTAATTCCTGAATGTGGGACGTGAGTCCATAGCGATCATGCAGGAGGACCATAGCCGGTAAGATTTTGTTGGCCTCTTGTGGGGCGAATTGAATGCCCTCCACCTGCGGGCCTTTAGGGGGTCGTGTATCGGCATAGGGATCTACCATGTGGTCTTTGTGCGTTTCAAATATTCCTGTACTATTGAATCGCACAAGGGTATATCCGATTTGTTCAATGTCATAGGGAGTGGTGCGTTGGGTCATCAGAATAGCCTTTGGATAAGAATGAACGAAGCAGCACAAAATGGAAATTTCTTTGAAAATTCAATGGGGAAAGTCAAAACACTATATCGGTGGTTTCTTTGGCCTGTCAATCAAGCAGCGGTTGTTCAGGATAGAAATGGGTAAGCGAAAAGGTTCTCTATAGGTTCGTCTTTAGGGGAACGATTCAATTTGCAAATATTCTCTGGTGAAAAGGGGCAATCATGTCTACAGTTTTTCCTTACATCATGGCCAACTCAGAATGATGGGCACCTCTTTTTCGACGAGAGAAAGGCCACCAAATTCATTCACGAAAAAATCAAAGGCTATTGTGCCGTGTTTTATTTTTGTATCCTGGCCTCTTGTTGGTAATTCTCCCAAACATCGGTTTGAGCAAAATCCACGTGATTTTTTCCTGATAAAAAAATACTTCCTAAAGCCTAGAAATGTTCATTAGGGAATATTGCCAATGTCATGAGGTTTAGTGTAAGATGCGGCCTGCAGTGGAATGTCAGCAAGTTTGATTTCGCGATAAGGAAAGGAGTTGAGCATGGAACGGCGCGTCACTTCCCATACGGAAGAAGAAGAAATGAATCAACGCCGTCGCCTTCTCACGCTTGCACGGAAAGGGGATCAAAAGGCGGTTGAATCGTTATTCGAATTGTATCAAGTTCGTGTGTTTTCAGGTGACGCCCTGAAAAAAAAGAAACTTCCATCGTTCCCCTTGCCCACGCCAACAGGATCTTCAGGGAAAGGCACGGGCAAAGGCGTGAAGAAATTGGGAAAAATCTCTAGAGCTTCTCCAGCAGACATGACGCCTGTCCCCTTACCCCACAATTCAGTGCAAGAGTCAAAAGTGAAGTCGGGATTGCCCACCAAGAAAATTGGAAAGGTCAAAGAAGGGGCAAAGCCCTCAAAAGGAAAGCCGGTACAAACTGCTTCCAAAGCTGGAAAAAATAAAAAATCTGCTTCAGTTGCCAAAGCCAAAAAAACATCTACCTTGTCTGCGAGACCGGCCCGCGTGAAGAAAAAATAACTTGGGGAAGTAGACGATTCTGTCGTGTGGTGTCAGAATTCAGTAGCGGACTTCAACTCGCAAGCCACCTGCTGCCAGCTGCTTTCCAATTACATCAGCGTTTTTTATGTCACCTTGAAAGACAATTGCACTTCCGTGGTGATCAATCTGCCAGGCTAATTCAAAGGCTTTTTTGGGGGTCATGCCGGGAATCACTTGACAAAAAAGACTGACGACTTGTTGGTAGGTATGACAATCACAATTGTAGACAACGACTTCGGCTTCGAAATCTTTTCCGGTTCCAAGGTCGGTAATTTCTAGGGTTTCGGGATCTTTGACGATCCCACACACAATAGGGTCGAGCATTCTCCATTGTAGCAATGGAATAGAGGTCCCTCAAGTGAATATGGAGTCAGTCGTCATATTGACGAAAGTCTGATTCAGGTAAATTAAGTGATCAAGAGTTAGAGATACTCGAACTATAATTGCTCTTGCTTATCAAGCAGCACACGGTAGTTGCCGAAAAAATTAATGCAGAAGTGTATCAATTTGACCGTCAGCGAGAAGATGTGCCAAATATGAACCCTGTAAGAAATATAAAGGAGTGTCCGTGGGTAAAACGATATTGGTAACCGGTGCTGCGGGATTTATTGGAAGCCATGCAGTGGAAGCATTGGTCAGACGTGGAGATCAAGTAATTGGTCTTGATAATCTCAATGATTACTATGACCCTGTCCGTAAAGAAAAAAACCTTCGAGAGGTAACCGAACATGCCAAAACCGGAAAATGGCCTGGCACGTTTCAGTTTCTCAAAGGAGATATTCGTGATCGAGAATTGGTTGCACATCTTTTTTCTGATCATCGTTTTGACGCTGTCGTCCATTTAGCGGCGATGGCGGGTGTTCGAGTGTCCATTGATGATCCTGCGCTGTATTACGATGTCAATGTGATGGGAACGATGGCCTTATTGGATGCGTGTGTGGGACGGATTGGTTCACAGGACAAACATTCACCTTCTCCCACGTTTGTGTTTGCATCAACCTCTTCGGTGTATGGTAATACAAAGACCATTCCCTTTGTTCCGGAAGATTCGTGTGATAAACCGCTTGCCCCATATGCAGCGAGTAAACGAGCAAGTGAATTGCTAGGGTATACCTATCACCACTTATATGGTTTGGATTGCACCGTCTTTCGATTTTTTACCGTTTATGGCCCGCGTGGCCGTCCCGATATGATGGCCTATAAAGTCTTAGATAACATATTCACCGGCTGTGAAGTCCCCCTCTATAACAATGGAAACATGCATCGAGATTGGACGTATGTCGAAGATATTGTCAGTGGCCTGGTTGCGGCGGTTGACCGTCCGATGGGGTACGAAATTTTGAATCTTGGACGAGGCGAACCGGTTCTTCTTGGTGATTTTGTAAAAGGGATTGAACAATTAACAGGGCGCCAGGCTCAGCTCGTTCCCGCACCTATGTTAGATGCCGATATCGCCTACACTTTTGCCGATATCTCCAAGACCCGCAGGCTATTGGGATATGACCCGCAAACCTCCGTGCCGGAGGGGGTCGGTAAATTCTGGGTCTGGTATCAATCGGAGATTTTACAGGATCCAGCCTCAAACCTCTGACCCCGAATTTCTCATTCCAGCGGTATTTCTTCTTAATCATTCAAAATCTTTCCCTATTCCCCGGTTCAACCGGACCGGGGAATTTATCTTTCTTTTCTTCCTTCAGATACAGCGAGGGAAGGTTTGTTCCCATTTCCTCCATGTAGTTGAGGTGGAACGGATACGTGGTGTCCTCGGTACAGTGCTCAATTGGGCTTTATACCGTTGGTTATGAGGCATCCTTAACTTTTCTGCAAAGCAACCGATAAGGATTTGCACGTGTCTATTGCGGAAGAATGAACAAAATTTAAGCGGGTTTTTTCAGAATTATTCCGTATAGGAGGATGAAGGACTAGTCTTCCCCCATACCTCATGATACCAACAGTCACCATTGCACCAGGAGGATCTCATGTGGGTTTGTCCAAATCGTAGCAACTTAATAGTCGTGGTCATGCTGGGGGTCCTTATGGCTTCGGGATGTAGTAGCCATTCGGTCCGAACTGGGGCCAACTCGGAAGGGGATGGGATGGCTTCAGGTGAAGATGGAAATGCATTCGATCCCGATAGAATTATGAGTCAGGCCAACGGTTCAGTTGAGGGAAGTGGAAGAAATGGTGGATTGGTCAATGGAGTCAAGGCTTCTCAGCATCCCGATGGTTCCAATTCTCAAGACAGAGTGAATGGGGCAGATCCAAATTCGAATCCAGACACCATTCGGGGAGCGGAACGAAAATTGGGCCAAGGTGGTTCAAACTATGGACACCAATACCCCGGTGTGGATGGATCTGGCCCTAATCATGGATCGGTGTCTGGATTTGAAAATGGAATGGCGTCCAGTCAAAATCCTGATCCAGAAGCTTGGGCAAATGCCTATTTGGGAAACGGCAAAAATAGCCGGGATTTTTATGGTGATCCGTCGAAGTCCGCGGCTCTCAATGATGGCTCTTCTCAAGGAGGAGTGAATCCTGCGACCTGGGGTGAAACCTATAAGAAGGAACATGGCGGTCCTTCTCCGGAATATGTCAATCCTGACTCGAGCATTGCCAATGGCCGAAGCCAGCCAGGGGGCGGCTCAGTGGGAATTGGGAGAACCGATACGAATGGCTCGATAATTGAGTCGAATTTTAGTGGTTCCATGGGGATCCAACATGGTCAGGTGCAGGATATTTACTTTGCCTTTGACAGTTGGAATATTTCCAGCAGTGCCGCCAAGTATCTTGAAGAAGGGGCGCAATGGTTACAAGCGAATCCTGGAAAGGCCTTGACGATTGAGGGTCACTGCGACCAAAGAGGGACACAGGATTATAATCTGGTGCTCGGCCAAAAGCGGGCAGATGCGGCACGGGAGTATTTGGTGAATCTAGGTGTGCAACCGGACCGGATCAAGATTGTTTCCTACGGAAAAGAGCGACCATTTTGTCAAAACGAAAGTGAAGATTGTTTCCAGGAGAATCGGCGGAATCATATGGTTGTTCGAGTCAATTAAGTATCCGGCTTTCATAGGACCATCAGTGGCTCTTGAACAAGAGGATGCGAAATATTCGCATCCTCTTGTTTTTTGACCTGTACGTCCGGCATCAAACCAAAAGAAAAAAGGGAAATGACTGGGGGATGCTTGAGGTTATCCTCTACCGATGTTTCTGTCTGAAAATCTTGCACCGGTTTTTAAGGAGTGGTACAGTCTCGTCGCCAATCTTTGCGATGCCGGAGTGGCGGAATAGGCAGACGCAAGGGACTTAAAATCCCTCGGGCTTACCAGCTCGTACCGGTTCGACCCCGGTCTCCGGCACCAATCGAATTCGCAGCTTGAGGGGCAGGCGCGTGGTAGCTGTTAAATTGGGTAAAGTTGCCCATTCTCATGCCCGGAGATGGGCAAGAGAGTCAAATGATCTTTCCCCGCACGTCGCCTATTGGTGATGGCCGTTTACCGGAAATCATGAAACCGGAGTCCTGGAATGCCATCATTCTAAGAAGCAGTCTTGAATGCCTTTCCGCTGCATCGAATTGAATATCCCTCCGTTAAGATCCCAGCATTAAAATTTGTGGTTCAAAAAATCCGACGGTTAAGGCTTGAAAAGACATTGGACCCTTGATCCGCTCACGGCCAATTTTACCCATCATAATACCCTTTTTGGTCTTGACTTGTTGTTGCTTACCCCCGGTCATGTACGTGGTGAAAATTTTCGATCGCTTGAGCTTGGCTCCGGTTCCCCCCCCTCACAAATTCCTAGACACTCCCAATTACCCACGACATGAAATAACCCCTATCCCCCGTCCTTTTTTGCAGTTCCATGAGTCGTACCTTTTTGGTGTGAAAGTTGTTCAAGAAGATCACTGATACCTAACTCTAGTCTTAACGAGTAATTGTTAGGCCCATCCGAAAAAGATTGAATATAGCTCTACGCATTAAAACTTCCCATTTTGGTGCTTTACAAATTAAGAGGTAGATTATATGCTCCAAGTCTGCGAAAAACTGAATCACCAATCCACCGTTATTATCTTCACCGGACGGTTTGATCGACAATCAACCATTGGTATCGGTGACCTGATCCTCGGCACAAAGGGCATGGGATGTCAACACATCATCCTGGATTTCATGGGCATCACCGGGATTGACTCGGTGGGTCTCGGGCTCTTGTACCTCTGGTACCATAAACTACAACCCCAACGCATTGGGCTAAGTATCGTGGGGCCTTCTCCTAATGTCCGAGCCGCACTGGAAGGCTGTCACCTTCCCGACTGCGTTCCGGTCTATGCGTCTGAGCACGAGGCGGTCCGACAAGAAATCTACGGTTAAATGCCTTTGCTTCTTCTTTCAGGCATCGGCCTGACCCTGCTCTATGATCCTCTAATCCAGGTCCCGGGGTTTTACGGTAAGCAAGCTCTGTATTTGTTTTAGGGAATATGTCCCTTTAGGGCTACTTCAGGTAGGGGTATGTATCGTATGTCCAGGGTTTAGTTTGTCACGAATCCGCATGGAAAACTTCGCAACAGATGCAAGATGTGATAGCCACCGAGGATGAATATCTTCAGGGAGGATGAAGTTTAGTGGAAGGTTTTGGGCATAATAGTGTGGCGCTTCACCTTGGGTCGTAAGTTATCAAATTGTATCATTTCCATGTTTCTTTTCCGGTGTATATTGGTTATGTATTTTTTCTTTTTTGCGCATCAGCGTTAATTAACCATGCACCTTACGGGCTTTCTCTCGTTCTGCCGGAATTATCTAAGGGTAACAGCCAAGTCCCGGCGGCAGTCGGAACATTTAGCCCCTTCTTTCGAGACCGCAACCAAGCGAATGTAATGTGCACACCACATGCAGTAAAGGTATCCTGGCCCATTGAATCGAAAAGGATAGGTGGGTGAAAACTTTCCCCAATTGACGGCCTCTATTGGACACCAGGAGAGTGCATGAGACAGCATAGTCCAAAAATCCTTTTTCAATATTCGGTCTTGATGATCACCCCTCTTAATTGAGAGATGTGTTTTGCTAACCCCGGAACCAGTGAAGGGAGAAGACTCCCAAAAAGGCTACAACCGTTTCGATCATCCATAATGTTGTCCAGTCCATGATGGTGTCCTCCTTTTTCCTCTGTTTTCTTCTTTTTTGTTCTTGGTTATTGTAAATAGCAACCTTAATGCCACGAATTTCCGCGTATCCACTCTGACCGGCTTTCAGGTGGCTAACTAATTGTTTTATTAAAAGAAACGGGGATGGTTGCAAAAGGGAACTTTCGATCTAATCATGCAGACCCAAGTATCGGAATTAATACAGACCGTATCTTATTCACACAGGGAAGCTAATTTGATGACGAGGATAAGATTCAGGGTGTTTTCTTCTCTCGGTCTCTCAAAGAAGGAGAATGAAACTAGTTTTTAGGTGAGAAGAGGGCCAAAACGGATGAACCTGGGGGAGGGAAAATGAATTCTGAAAACATGCATTCCAGGGTGTTTGTAGGAGGTGAAGTAGATTGCCACTTTTTTGGGCTTTCCCTCACCCTTCCCACCTGTTAGCGCGTTAACCCAGGCCCGTCATAGCCATTCTTGTCTGTAGGGCTCCCCATTATTCCACTGGAGTGTTACATGTGGGGGCAGGAGACTGCACTGTCCATTAGATTTCTCATAGAACGTTTTTACCCATTGGGTAAGGTCTGCTTGACGGTTGGTAGGAGGTCGAAAGCCTTGTGTCATGCCATGTTTTATACACACCTGTTTTTTGAAGGAAATTTTGTAATGAAAAATGGGGAGCCCGGAATATTCTCAAATTTGAGCGTGGCACATCTGTTGCTGATTATCTGGTTTGAAGGATAGCAAAGCAGGGGCTAGTCAATACCAAAATGCATCACGGTTAATTAAGGAGGGACAGGTACATGTTGGTACGAGCACGGTGGGAGAACGGAACGAGAATTTTGATGCTTTCTGGTCGGTTCGATAAATTTGGACGGGTCCCGGTGGAAACGGCGTTGGCGGCGGGAGAGGGACGACCTTGCCATCACGTCGTCATGGATTTTTCACGAGTATCGTCTATGGATAGTGCAGGCATTGGAAGACTGTTGTTGCTTTATCATTCGCTTCGACGGAAAGGGATGGCCTTGACGGTGATCAATCCAAAGCCCTCTGTTAGGGCACTTTTGGATCTGGCGGGTTTAGCCACCATTATTCCGATTATGCAGGAAAAGCCTGAAGTCCGATCCGTTGCCTGATCCTCTGGGAATGAGAATTGAATTATTTTAAGTTGCCGAAGAGAAAAACCGAAATGAAAATTATCAAACCGTGATGTCTACGATGCCTACCCAACCCACTCCCATTGACGATATGCATGTTATTACATTCGGGACATGCTTTGATGGGTCTGCGGAACCTGCTTTAGAGGCGGCTGTCTTACAAGTGCAGGAAATACAGGGCAAGCACATCATTCTGAATATGGAAGCGTTGACCACCCTGAATAGTCGTGCCTTAGGCAAATTATTTCTCACCTATCACCACCTCAATCGGAAACACATTCGACTCAGTATGGTCAAGCCAAAGCCGGCAGTCCGTGAAATGTTAACATTTGTCAATTTTCCCCAGATCGTGCCTATCTATGATTCGGTTGATGCCGTGGTGGCCTTTGAGCAACGTCAGATGGAATCTTCAGCCCTTCCACAGCGAACGGAGTAAAAAAGGTGTATTGGGGTCGAGGATATCTCAGATGAAAATTAAGAGGACGAGCCAATCAAATTTCTTCTCAACTTCTGGAGCTTAGGCCTTTAAGAAAGGCACTCCAGAGCCAAAATCCGACATTTCAAATAGCGGTTTAGCAGTCCCTGATGCGTATGCCCGCCTCAAATGCCTAAAGCGGATCTCCAGCCATCCCGACAGTCGCCCTAGATTTTTCTAGCTCCTCGCTCCCCTTCAAGAGATTGCAGTTGGCATGGCAAGGCCGCTGCCCCTGCATTGACTTCCATTTTCCTCCCTTCCTAGAATCGTCACCCTGGCGATTTGTCCATTCCTCCCGGAAGGGATCTCTGGCTCGTGAATGAAAGCGTCGTACTTGATAAGGTTATCAAAACTCATGGCCTCGTGAGGGCGGTGGATCATGTGTCATTGTCTATCCAAAGCGGAGAGTTTTTTTCTATATTGGGGCCGAGCGGGTCGGGGAAAACCACCATCCTTCGATTAATTGCCGGATTAGATCGGCCCGATCAAGGGGACATTGTTATTCAGCAACGTGTTGTCACCTTAGATCCTCCACATAAGCGACCGGTAAATATGGTGTTTCAGCACTATGCGCTCTTCCCGCATCTGTCAGTGTTTGAGAATGTGGCTTTCGGTCTACACATGAAAGGGGAACGTCAAGCCAATATTCACACGGCGGTGAGTCACATGTTGGCTCTGGTGCGTCTGCAAGGAAAGGAGAAGCGCCTTCCAGGGCAATTGTCGGGAGGGGAGCAGCAACGGGTGGCGCTCGCACGAGCCCTAGTGAATCGTCCCGTGGTCCTGCTGTTGGATGAGCCCTTGGCTGCTTTAGACCAGCAGTTACGTCAGGAGATGCAAGGAGAGCTGAAGCGGTTACAACGGGAAGTGAAAGCGACATTTATTTGCGTGACTCATCAGCAGGATGAGGCCCTCATGCTGTCTGATCGAATTGCGGTCATGCAGGGTGGGAAGGTCTTGCAAGTGGGGACGCCTCAGGAGATCTATGATCGCCCCGTATCTTCCATGGTAGCTCAGTTTATCGGTCTTTCCAATGTCCTGTCCGGTACCATCGCCTCCTGTGAAGGTGGATTGTGTCGGGTTGCACATGAAGTCTTGGCACCCGTGAAGGTCACGTGTTCTCCGCAAGATTCTCTGCAGGGGGCCGTCACGGTTATGGTTCGCCCAGAGCGCATACACGTGTCCTCTGACATGTCCCCTAACGGATATGACAATAGGCTTCAGGCGATTGTGCACCAAGTCGCTTTTTCCGGGAATGAAGTGGTGTATCATGTTCGGCTTCGGGACGAGGCGATTTGGATGGCTCGTGTGCCGATCGCGGAAGCGCAGGCCAGACCATTGGCCGTTGGTCAGCCGGTGTATGTGCAATGGCGTGCACAGGAGGGAATGGTCTTGCCCGCCCATCCGGCACCATGCTGAACAATCGTTCTGACACATCTTCCGCTTTTCCTGTCAAGCTGTCCCTCCTATCGGCAATTCTCTTTTTAGGCCTGTTCTTTTTTCTCCCGCTGATATTGGTCTTTGGTGTAAGTCTGGCGAGTCGGGGAATGTATGGGGGAATTACCTGGATCCCTACCCTGGAAAATTATCAACGTGTCTTCGATCCGCTTGTGGGATTGATATTCCTCCGGTCTCTTTTCCTGGCGGGACTGACGACTTTCATCTGTGCGGTGGTGGGGTTCCCCTTGGCGTATTGTCTGGCCAGGTCCTCCCGGCCCTGGCAACTCATATTGCTGACTCTTGTGATGATTCCATTTTGGACGAATTTTTTGGTTCGCACCTATGCGTGGGTGCTAATTCTTCGAGCGGACGGAATTCTGAATGGCCTGTTGATCAGGTTGGGATTGCTGGATGAGCCACTTTCCCTGTTATTCACGGATCTGTCGGTATTCGTGGGACTGGTGTATGGCTATCTGCCCTTTATGGTGCTTCCTCTGGTGGTGGCCATAGAACGTATTTCTCCGCAATTGGAGGATGCGGCGTTTGACTTATATGCGTCCATGGCCGGGATGTTTCGACATGTGCTGCTTCCTCTCAGTACGCCGGGTTTTCTGGCCGGTGGGGTGTTGGTCTTTATTCCTTCCCTCGGGGCCTTTATTACGCCCTATCTGTTGGGTGGAGGACAAAATATGATGCTGGGGACGTTCATCCAACAAGAATTCCTGGTCGCACGAGACTGGCCGTTTGGATCCGCGCTTTCTTTCGGATTAATGGGAACTGTCCTTCTCCTCTGGTTTCTGTTGGGTCGTACGTCCGTTGAGAAGGATCCGTCATGAAACGGATGCCGTCCAGCTTCATTGTGATGAGCCTGCTGGTCATGGTGTTTTTATATTTGCCGGTGGTCATTCTGATCGGGCTATCCTTTAACGCCTCCACGATGGGAGTAGCGTGGAAAGGGTTCACGTTTCAGTGGTATGAAAAGCTGGCGATGGACCAGGCGATTCTCGAGGCGACCGTCAATAGTGTGGTCATTGCATTGCTCTCAACCGGAATGGCTCTCATCCTTGGAGTGGGGACCGCCATTGGTCTGGAGACCCGTCAAGGACCGCACAAATCCTGGGTCAATATGATCCTGATATTGCCCCTGGTCATACCGGAAATTTTATTGGGTGTGGCCTTATTGATGGTGTTTGTTTTGTGTCAGGTTCACCTGGGGTTTGGTACCATTATTATCGGACATATGGTCTTCAATCTGCCGCTGACCATCGTCATCGTCAGGGCACGACTCCGGAAGCTGGACCCTGCCTGGGAAGACGCGGCCCGTGATTTGGGTGCCACGTCATGGGATGTGCTCACCCGGATTACGCTTCCTTTGTTACGCCCGGCAATATGGGGGGCAGGCTTGTTAGGGTTTACCGTATCTTTAGATGACTTTGTGGTGACATTTTTTGTGGCAGGTCCCGGTTCGACGACGTTACCACTTAAAGTGTTTTCGATGATCAGAACAGGGATGACCCCGGAGATTAATGCCTTGTCGTCGGTCTTGGTGGTGGTCTCCATGCTGTGCGTGGGGTTGTCCTGGTTCGTACAACAGCGGTCCACACCGGCCTCGGCTGAATCTTCGTATAGATGAAAGTTTGCATGTGAGAAATCTGATACCTCTGTATGTCGTCCTCTTGACTCTCCTGGTGGCGGGGGGATGTTCCGAATCTTCCACTTCCCCAGAATCGCCACCTTCCAAGCACTCTACACTGTATTATTTCACGTGGTCCGATTATGTGGATGCGGGTGTGGTGGCCAAATTTGAAGCGACTCGAGGGGTTCGGGTGGTGATTGATACCTTTAGTAGCAATGAAGAGTTATTAGCCAAAGTGCAGAGCGGCATGACCGGGTATGATGTCGTGGTGCCATCTGATTTTATGGCGGGGATCATGGGACGGTTGGGATTACTGGCTGAGTTAGATCTGGCAAAAATTCCTCATGTGCAGGATCTGGAGCCTCACCTGCGACAGCTCTCGTTTGATCCCACAAACCGGTTTGCCATTCCCTATTTATGGGGCACGGTTGGAATGGGGTATAATGCTGATGTCGTGACGGAGCCGCCAACCAGTTGGGACGCCCTATGGGATCCGAAATTTTCCGGTCGAATCAGCTTGCTGAATGATGAACGGGAAGTCTTTGGGATGGCACTTCAGACGTTAGGCTACTCGCTCAATAGTGTCGATCCCCAGGCCATTCAACAAGCCAAACATAAGTTGATGAGGCAAAAGCCATTGGTCAAGGCTTATACGAGTGAACAGTTTGACCAACTCCTCGTGGCCGGTGAAGTGGTGTTAGCGCATGCCTGGGGCGGGCCGATCGCCAGGGCGATGCGTGAGCATCCGTCAATCCGGTATGCCCTCCCCCAGGAAGGCGGAATGATGTGGACGGATTGTCTGGCGGTCTTGGCCAGTTCCCCTCAACAAGCGCTGGCGATGGACTTTATCAATTATCTTTTAGATGAAGAGGTGGCGCTCGCCACATCGCAGCGACTATTATTTGCCTCATCCAATCGACATGTTCGGGATCGTCTGCCGGCAGACATTCGTACGAATACGGCTATCTACCCGCCAAGTGATATGCTTGCCCGGATGGAGTGGTTGGAAGACGTGCAGGACGCCATTCGCTATTATGATCGAGCCTGGACAGAGCTGAAGGTGCACTAGGTTGGCTTGACCCTTTTAGCCATCTGCTACTAGACTATCTGATTGCTAAGTTTTATATACGCGGATTCACGAAAGGGATGTTCATGACGAAGCGAATCACCAATTGGTCACAGACAATATGTTGGGTGGTTGGTGCCTTTTTCCTGTGTGGCGCCCCGTTGTGGGCTCAGGAACCAGGAAGAAGTCCTTTCCCCGTCTATCTGACGCAAATGCCCTATGAGGCTCCTCCTCCTCCGGAATCCACGGGGGTTGAGGCGACGGAATCCCCTGACATCTTAACGCCCCAGGATCATGAGCGTCTGGAAGCGCTTATTCCAATGCTTGAGGGCCGGCAAGAATTCTGGGCCATCGGAGAGTTTGTCTTTTTTGGAAAACATTCGATCCCGTATTTGGTGAAAGCGCTCAAGGTGCCGGTGCCCAGAGTCCGGTTTAACGCCGTGGAAACCCTCTCCATGTTGAACGATCCTTCTGCAATCCCGGGCTTACTGGAGGTGGCCATGAACCCGGATGAAGAATCACGAATCCGATCCCATGCCTTGCGTGTGGCAACACGATTAGATCCCAACCAAGTCATTCCGGCCATCGAGGTGATGGTGAAAGATCCCAATTCCACGATTCGAAACACGGCTGTGTTTGAATCACGGAGAGTGCCTCGAAAGGAAGTGCTGCCTGTTATTATCAGTGCCATTTCAGATCCAGAGCAATATGTGTCGATCACAGCGCGGGATTCTTTCTGGATTCTCACCAAATTCAGTGGCTCAATCCATGATTGGGAAGTTTCGACACCCGAAGACAGAAAGGAATGGGTGAAGGAATGGTGGGCTTGGTGGGAAGAGAATAAGGACCGATTGGGTGTGACACCGTCACCCGCAAACCACCCTCGATCACCGGCAGACCAGAATGTGAGTTAACACCGATTCTTTAACAAGGGTAGTTTGGGCTCGTCGCCGGACGGTGGTCGATGGAGTGCCATGTATATGAGATTACAGACTTAGACGATCGCGAAAAGGAGTAAGGTGTATGGCAGTATTACCTATAGCAAAAATCGGCAACCCGGTTCTCCGGCAACAGGCAACGCCTGTGGACCCTGCATCAATCGGGAGTCGGCGAGTTCAGGCATTCCTTGATGATATGTTTGAGACGATGGTTCAGTATGAGGGAATCGGATTGGCAGCCCCGCAGGTGGCACATTCGGAACAGATTGTCGTCATGGAATGTGAGGGGAAGGATGGTTTTCCCAAGACGGTCCTCATTAACCCAAAAATTGTGTTTTATAGTCCCTCACAGAGTGAAATGTGGGAAGGATGTCTCAGCATTGATAATATGCGAGGGAGGGTGATCCGGCCGTCCATGATCCGTGTGCAGGCCTATGATCGACAAGGGGTACTCCAAGACTTCGAAGCCAACGGGCTCTATGCGGTGTGTATCCAACATGAAATGGACCACCTCATCGGGAAATTGTTCATCGATCGGATGGCTGATATGTCGACCCTGACCCAATTGGACGAGTTTGATGCCTATTGGCGTGAAGAATCCGCCCCGGTGATTTAATCCCTGCTTGATAGAGCTAACCGTCGAGCGTTTTCTGCTCATCAATTCCACGAATGTGTTTCCGTGATTCCTATCAGGATCACGCCATCTGTCGACGAAAAAGGTTTCTAAGCTTCCCGTGAAATCACTTTTCCGAGTTCTGTCGTACCTGGCCCCCTATCGCGGGCTCGTGTGTGTCACCTTCTTCTTTGCCGGGGTAACGACGGCACTGGAACTGCTTCCACCCTGGCTCATCAAAATCGTGATTGATGACGTCATCCCGGCCAAAAATATGGATGTCCTGACCTGGGTGTTGGTCGGATTGTTCCTGGCCTATGGATTGAAGAATCTCTGTAATTCTCTCCGAATCCGTTTCAACAACACGCTTGAGCAACGGGTGGTGCATCGGCTTCGACAACAAGTGTTCGCGGCCCTGCAACGCTTGTCGTTGACCTATTATGAAAACCGATCGACGGGTGAAATCATGTCGCGTGTCGTGAACGATACGGAGCATGTGCAACGTATTTTTATTGACGGGCTTGAGGGCATGTTAACGGCTACGTTGACCCTGGTTGGCATTACCACTATTTTATTTATGCTGAACTGGAAAATGGCTGTTCTTGTGCTGCTGCCGATTCCAATTCTAATCATCGGAGGCGTGGGATTTACCCGCCGGGTCCATCGGTATTATCACGATATCCGTCAGCAGGCCGCTGAACTCAATGGCTATCTGCAGGATTCCTTGTCCGGGATTCGGGAAACCATGGGATTCAATCGACAACCCTACGAACAGACGCGTTTCCGTGACATGAGCCACAAGTACAGCCAGGCCAACCTGAAAGCCATGTATTTATGGTCGATTTATTCTCCGGGAATGATTTTCATCGGAAGCCTGGGAACCGTCCTGATTGTCTGGTATGGGGCGGGCGAGGTGGTGGCGGGTCGTCTCTCCACGGGTGAGCTAGTCATGTTTTTGTCTTACCTTGTATTGTTTTATACCCCGGTCAACCAAATTCATTCCGTAAATCATCTATTGCAGCATGCCTTGGCGGCCAGTGAACGGGTGTTCGATATCTTAGATGCAGAGCCGGCCGTGCCGGACCAGGGACACCTTCGCCCCGTTCAACCCCGGTTGTCGGGAAAAGTCGAATGGAAGGACATGGCATTTGCCTATCGGCTGGAGATGCCGGTCTATGAACATCTTTCACTGACGGTGGAGGCGGGGGAGCATGTGGCTTTGGTCGGGCCGAGCGGGGTGGGAAAAAGCACGCTGATGAAACTGCTCTTCCGGTATTACGATGTAGGGGCGGGAGCGATTGAATTGGATGGATACGATATTCGTCATCTCCCATTATTCTACCTTCGAGAACAAATCGGCTTTGTGCAGCAAGAGCCATTTTTATTCAATGGAACCGTGCGGGCCAATCTGGCCTATGGAGACTTGTCGGCATCACACGATCAAATAGAAGCGGTGGCGCGCGCTGCGCAAGCGCATGAATTTATTCAAGCGCTTCCTGACGGGTATGACACCTGGATCGGGGAACGCGGGGTGAAATTGTCCTTTGGGCAAAAACAGCGTATCGCCATTGCCAGAGTGCTACTCAAAAATCCACCCATTGTGGTCATGGATGAAGCTACCTCCAATATTGACACTGAAACCGAAGTCGAGATTCGCATTGCGATGGATGAGTTGATGCGGGGGCGGACGACCTTTATCGTGGCCCATCGGTTGTCGACTCTGCAGACCGTTGATCGGATTGTGGTCCTGGAACATGGACAGATCGTGGAAGAAGGCGATCATGCAACACTACTGGCGAGAGGGGGATTGTACGCCGGTTTGTATGAAGCCCAATTTCATGTCTAACATGGCACCGCACAAAACTGACTTGCCCAGGCTTGGGGCCTATCGGTTTATGAATGCTGGGTTGAACACAGGGGCCGGGTGTATCGGGAGGCCTGTTGAATATTTTCGTGTTGTTTCTTTTCAGGGACTAGATGAGTGACAGAATCCCGCACGGGAAATCATAAGTGAGGTTAAAATAAAGGCTTGTTTAGCCCTGCCCTGAAGTCCCTCGAAGGAGAGGTCGCCGCTGTTTTGGGCGAGCGGAGTGTGCGGAGAAGGACGTGAGCCCGGCCAAAGGGCGAAAAGGCATTGATATAAGTCCCTTCAAAGGTGCAACACGTGTTTTCCTCACTCCCTCGGGAGGAACGACATGACCGTGAAATGTCCGATGTGTGGCAAGGTGGAACAATGGGAAGGAAATGTCTTTCGACCCTTTTGTTCCAAACGATGTCAATTGTTGGATTTGGAGGGATGGTTTAGTGAGCGCTATCGCATTCCAGATGCAGAAGACGATGGGTTGGATGAGACGGATTCTGAGGCAAGCCCAACATCTTCCGACTAGACCGTTTATGGAGACCAACATATGCCAAAAATGATCACGGCTAAACGTCATGAGGACGATACGGAAAAAGCCCAGGAGTTTGTCCGAACCAATATCCTGCTTCCTGCCAGTTTGTTGGGGTTGATTTCGGTCGTCGTCGGAGTGATCGCCTTAGGCTTTCAATTCTGGGCAGGAACGTATGGATGGGAAACGTTTACCTACAGCTCGGCACTCATCATCGCCGGTGTGCTTGTGGGAATCGTTCAAACAAAATACCAACAGTATCTTTTGCGGGAGTTTCCCGGACATTTTGCCAGTCGCATGAAAGCCTATAGCCAACGGTCGGTCCGTAAGGCAAAGAAGGCTATCACGGAACATGACATTGAGCATCGAGGTCGTGGCCTGGTTCCGCTTTGGTACTTTCTGGGGATCGTGATGTTTTTTACGCTTTCCGGATTAACAGTCACTACGGGTTTTATGGAGCCGGTCGCCGCGTTTGCCCTGCCGTGGGCAGGATATTTTTGGGCAAAGTTGTTTTTTTGGAAAGGGGTGGTATTGCTGCCGGAACGCAAAAAGAGATGAGGTTCTACCGCTGTTGGGGCCTGGATCCGCTCTGGCGGATTAGGGCTTTGAGGTTGAACGACGTTTGACAGGTGGGGACACGGATGCAGATTGGTCCGTGAGAAGCGATTCAAGATGTTGGACCTGTTTCTGAAGAGCCCGGAGTTCCTTGCGTAATTCGGGGAGTTGGTATTGAAGGACCTGTGACCGTCGCCAGATGCCATGTTCGACCGCCGGCCGACCACCCACTGTCTGACCGGATTTCACATTATTGGTCACCCCCGAGCCGGCCGCAATTTTCACTTGATCACCGATAGTGACATGATCGACCAGGCCGGCCTGGCCACCCACCATGACGTGGCGGCCTAGTGTGGTACTGCCCGCAATCCCTACCTGTGCGACGAGAATACAGTCTTCCCCGATCACCACGTTATGGGCGATCTGCACCTGGTTGTCGATTTTTGTGCCGCGCTTAATAACGGTGCTCCCAAATGTTGCCCGATCCACGGTCACATTGGCCCCGAGCTCAACGTCATCTTCAATGATCACATAGCCCAATTGAGGGATTTTGTGGTGACGGCCTTCGTGTTGCACATAGCCGAACCCATCGCTCCCGATAACGGTGCCGCTGTGTACAATGACGCGATTGCCGATGACACACTTGGTCAGCAGCGAGACATGGGGATACAGGATGCACTCGTCCCCGATAATAGCATCGTCGCCAACATGAACCCCGGCATGGATGGTGACACCGGATCCGATGAGCACGCGGTCTCCAATTGTGACGAGGGCGCCAATTGAGACGTCCGGACCAATGCGCACATCGAGTCCGGAGACAGCACTGGGGTGAATGCCTCGTGGTGGAAGAGGAGGGAGGAAAAATTTCTGGGCCAATGTCGTGACGGCGACCAGCGGATTCGGAACAATGAGTTGTGGGCGAGGGTCGTCGGGAATAGGCTCTGTCACAATTAAGGCTGCAGCCTGTGACTGACGCGCCGCTTTGTGAAACGAAGGCTTCAGGACAAAAGAGACATCTCCGGAAGAGGCTCCTTCAAGATGGGAGAGACCGGATATCAGAATGTCAGAGGATCCGTGAATAGTGGCATGAATGGCTTGGGCTAATTCCTGAAGGGGAAAATTCACGGTTCGTGAGGAAGACGATATCGTCATGTGCGCGATTTTTTTGAAGTGGGACGGCTTTTGGGTTTTTTGACAAGTGGAGTCGGGCGTGAATTCTTGGCTAAAGGCGTGGCTTGAGGGCCGGAGAGGGTGCTCTCTTTACCATGTATTCGTTCATCCAGATAAAGGATGACTGCGGCTATGGTCGTTAAACGCCCGAAATCCTCATCCGGTATTTGAAGATCAAAAGCCGATTCGACTTCATAGACTAATTCGATGGTTTGCAGAGAGTCCAACCCCAAATCATCACGGAGCGAATCTTCCGGATGCAGATTTTTCGGATCGCGTTGAAGGTATTTGCCGAGAGTGTGATACACCTGTTGACTGAGTTGAGAGGATTTGTTGACGGAAGATTTCATGAAAACTTTTTTAAGACCAGGACCGCATTATTACTTCCGAATCCGAAGGCATTCACCAAGCCCACCCGAACGGATTTTTTTTGTACCTTAGTAGAAAGTCCCGGCAAGGCACAATGGGGATCCGGGTCATCATAGTTCACGGTAGGGTGTATTATACCAGTTTGAATGGATAAGGCCGAGACAATTGTTCCGATCGCTCCGGCCGCTCCCAGTGTATGGCCAATGAGCGATTTGGTGGCATTGACCATGATGGTATTCAGGCGTTTTCCGAACACCGCTCGTAACCCTTTGACTTCGACATCGTCTCCGACCACTGTGGATGTCGCATGGGCATTCACATAGTCTACCTGTGAGGGCGAAATCCCCGCGTCTTTCAATGCCAGGGTAACGGTTCGCGCAATATCGGAGCCATCCTCTCTCGGAATCACCATATGGTACGCCTCATTGGTGGCGGCATATCCGGCCAATTCCCCATATATTTTCGCTTTTCGACGGGTCGCATGGCGAAGGGATTCCAGGATCAATGTGCCGGCCCCTTCTCCCATCACAAATCCGTCCCGCCCTCGGTCGAATGGCCTGGAGGCCTGGTCCGGGTGGTCATTATATTTGGTGGATAAGGCGCGTAATGAGCAAAAGCCGGCAAACACTAACGGAGTAATGCTGGCGTCCGCTCCTGAGGCAATGACGACGTCTGCCTGATTCAGGCGAATGGCCTGCATGGCTTGTCCAATAGAATGAATGCTGGAGGAGCAGGCCGTAGAAATGGTGAGATTAGGGCCCCTTGCCCCAAAAGCCAACGCCAGAATGCCAGAGGCAGAGTTAAGCGTAATGGTCGGGATAAAGTTCGGATGGACCCGATGTGGCTTCCGAGACTGATAGAGGGTGGTGAGTTCACGTTCTCCCATCATCATGCCACCCATACCCACGCCGGCCATCACTCCCATCCGTTCAGCGGGCTCTTTCTCAAGGTCCAGTCCACTATCCTGGATGGCTTCCCGTGTGGCGGCGAGAGCAAATTGTGCATAGCGGTCCACGCGCGATGAGAATTTATCTTCTGAAGGATCCGGAAGGCGAAAATCGGAAACCTGACCCCCAACCCTGGAGCGATAGGACTCCATGGGAAAATCCCCAAAAGATGAGATCGCCGTTATCCCCGTTTTGCCCTGAAGGGCGGACTTCCAAAAAGTTTGAACGCCAACCCCGATAGGGGAGACGATGCCAAGCCCCGTAATGACCACGCGCGCTGCCATAGCTTGCTCCAAAAAAGAAGACTCTAACCTACCAGAACCTTGTGCAAATAGGGAGGGGTCAGGATGCTTAAAATTCTGTATATAGGCTCTTTTTTCCTCATATAGGCCTCTTCAGTTTAGGAGGTGGGGGATGGAAGGATTACGGGTCAAATGAGGAAGTGAGGAGATTAAAACCAGAAATTGCCTAAAACATGAGCAGGGTCGTGGATGGTAATGGGAAATGGTACGCGGAAACTCCTTGAACCGCTGGAGCGATTCTTCGTTAGGAAGGAAATCCTGCAAGGCTTCATGGTCTCTCCGGCTCGTTTCAACCCCATCTTCGAGTGGGAATATTGGATTGACACGTCCATATTCACCGCCTAACGTATTGTCGGATGTGAGGCAGAAGAGAAGAGAAGAGAAGAGAAGAGTGTTCCAATTCTAGGGAAGATCACGCGAATATCAATCATTCGGAGTCTTAAAAGGGTAAGGGATTGAATATGAATAAAAACGAACTGGTCGGCCAGTTGCTTGCAGCGAAAAAGGCCTCAGGAAAGACCTACGACCAACTCGCAGCAGCCCTCGGGCTGTGTAATGTCTATGTTGCCCAGTTATTCCGATTGCAGGCGCAACTCAAGAAGGATACAGAGGTCAAGCTCGTCAAGCTGGTGCCGGGACTCACAGAGAATTTGCTTGAAGCGATGCGGGAATTTCCCATGCGATCCTATGATCCGTCGGTCCTGCAGGAGCCACATATTTATCGCATGACTGAAGTTTGCGCCCATTATGGGGAGTCCATTTTGGACATCATGCATGAGCAGTTCGGTGATGGGATTATGTCGGCGATTGATTTTAAGCTCACCGTCGAGAAGATTAAGGGTGACAAAGGAGAGGACCGTGTCGTCATGACCTGGAATGGAAAGTTTCTGCCACACATCGAACAGACTGCCTAACGGGGAGGGGTGTGCCGACAGAGAACCAGGGGTTCACCGGACAGGAGTCCATGGTCAATCTAACTCTATATAAATTTAATGCAATGGTTTAGTTTTAACTTTAAGTTGTTTGCTTGATATTCTATTTGAACGAGAATTAAGGTGGGGGTACCCACGAGTGAATACTCATGCAAATGAAATAAATCATTATGTGACTGAATTGCGTATTCACCTTTATGGTAGATTCAAATGACGATTTTCAGCAGTAGGTAGTTAAAGTTAAATTTAATAAATAACTTTAAGTTTTGTCTTAGCGAAAATGGGCTTAAGATAAACCCTATCTGTTTAAAGAAATATGATTATGGAATAATGAATGTTTTAACGTAAACGCTGAGGGTTGGCTGAGGGAAATTAAATACTTTTGGTTTTTCTCCCCCACACAAACCCATAGGTGACAAGTGTAAAAAGGACAACGACGAAGCCCAGCCAAAATTGCATATCCGGGGTAAGGCCTTGGGGGTAAAGGAGGGGCAAGGCATAATGCTCGAGAAATCCTCCCGTATATCCGGCCTCACCGCTGGCCTTTCGGAGCCGGTTTTCCAGGGGCGTCAGAGGGCAGATCCACCCCCCAAATTCCAAGGCCGCCGCCCACAGTGCGGCAGGAAGATGAACCCAGGGGATCCAGCGCCACCAAATCGTGAGAATCCCCCCGAACAATACAAAGGCAATGAAGGCAAAGTGGATGAGAAGAACCAATGCAGCTAGGGCTTGCCAAAGCATGTTGAGGACACCGATTGAGATGGTTTCGGGCGAATCTCAGATCCAAAATGGATCGAGAGGTCAGACAATAACGTCTCCATTGTTTCTGGCGGGATGGCACCAGCCTGGATTCCTCAAAGCGAAATAGGTCTCTCCTTGTTGAACCAACAACGTAAAGAATCTTCTGGTTTCGTGGAACGGGAAAAAAGCATAAACCCATCATGAGGGTGTACCGTATCAATTGGAGATTGGTCTGTCATTCCAGTCAAGACAGCACAAAGGAAGGAAAAAGCAGTGAAGCACCATAGCCTATTTCTCGGACCTCCACTCGATTCACAGGCATATAGGACAGCAAGCATGGGGCAAGAGCTCATAGGTGGTCTAAGACCTGTTCACCTGATCGGAACTCACGCCAGTAGGCGATCCTGGGCGAGTAGCCTTGGAGGGGTGATCCTGGGATTGCTATGGATGGGAGCGGTCGTTCCGGTGGCCATGGGCAGCCATAAAGGCTCCGAAGGGCACCATATGGCTTCGGATACCGGCACCGAACAATCTGTGGGGCATGCCATTGCGGGTGCGCCGTTTCAGGTTTATCTTTCCGAGGTAGTCGGGACGAAACAAGGCAGCCCAGAACAAGCCAGAGCCGAGGACGCGCTCAAGACGGTTGTTGGGGCGTTCAATCACATGATGGATCATCGTACTGATTACGCCAGATTTCAAGAAGCCCTGGCCAAAGATGCCCTTCAAAAGGTCATCATTGAACCGAAGGTCGTGAACCGGGAGGGGAAAGAATTCCTATTGCTGGTGGCTCGCACCTCACAACCCAACCAGGTCAATCTCCTCATCAGCGCATCCGGGCTCGAAGAACAAGGCTACCTCAATCATCCGGAACAACTGGTGCCGGTCCTGGCCAGAGAATTTCAATGGGTGGTGAGCAAAAGCGACACGACGCCGAAACGTCAAGCGAAGGTGCTCCCCAGCGACCTTAAGCAGGCCCCGATCAAGACCAATCAAGAGATTGCAGCAATGTCAGGAGATGACCGTGAACATGTGCTTCAAGCCTTGTTTCGTAGCTATTTAACCACTACCGACCGGCATAATAGTTTGGAAGGGCAACCCTATTATGAAACCGGTTCCACCGCACGGATTTCCCCGGCGCAACCCGATTCCACCATCAAGTTGTATGACATTCGAGTGCGTGAAGCTCTGCAAAAAATTGTGCGGGAACCGGATTTTCATGAACAGACTCCGAAGGCGGTGAGGAGCCTGCTTAATGGCAAAATCTGGAATGTCGCGTTCGCGGACATTAATAATCGGGATTGGGCCACGCGAACCCGGGTGGTCCCCAAAGAGCAGTCCATCACCGCAGGCGAACAGGACAAAACCATTCAACCGGCCACGGTGTTGATCAATATTCACCGATCGGCCTCGCCTGATGATCCTTTCTTTGAGGAAACCAATGGACTTCCCATGGGTGCCCTGCCGGCTGAGATATTGGCACGGGTCATCGCCCGGGAGATCCAGGACAATATTACGGAGAAGTCCATGCGCGGCCATGTAGCCCAGGATGAACTCTCCGCCCCTCAGTGAAAGGACGGTGCCCACAATTTCCTTTTCATTCTTCCCTTGTCCTTTTCGGAGCCTGGTATTGCACAGCCAAACCTCCGATTGGTTGCGTTCAGCTAAAGTTCCGACGCTGTTGCACCGATAGAGTATCTGGCGTTATTTCGTTTCAATCTGGTACCACCAAATTAAAAAAAAATGAATGCAGAGTTGGTGTGACTGGTTGTAGCCACTTGCAGCTTCGGTAGATAAACTAGGGAATCGCAGAGATGTTCATCATTCGAAGGAGTGGACCTAGAAGAATAAATAAGCCTGGCATGCACAGGCCTCGCTCGTCGGAGTGAAAACTCTGTGATACCGTAAAGCCTATCGTGTAAGACCTCTTTTTTCCGGGGCGACAGAACCCTCGAGATGGAAACAGGGACTTACACGATTTTTTTGTGCAAACCCTCCGTGGTCTCCTGAAAGCAGGAACAATCCCACAAGGATCCAGGAGTTGCGTGATAGTAAGTGTTGAATAATACGGTTTCCGAAAGGCAAATATGCCCATGACCATTTGGGATTCCAGTGTCTTCGGGCCGGTTCAAAAAAGTCCGTCCAGCAAGGCCACAGTCATCTCTGTGCGCGGAGCGTACACGAAGTACGTGAGCACGGAAAAATGGCGCGAACGCCGCTGGCGGCTTTTTTCAACAGGCCCTGATAGGGCAGCAACGGTGGTCGGAGTGGGCCGACATCTGATTATGTTGAATCGTGTGTGTAAATTATTTGTGGTGTTTTCGTAAAAAGAAAGAAGGAAAAGTGATGGTAAAAAAGATTGTGGCCAAAATTGGTGAGGGTATCAAGAATGCCTCCGACATTGGCTATCATATTGTGATCCTGTGCCTGAGTGCGGGAATTGCGTTGTCGCTCCCTACCGTGGCCAGAAGTTTTCTGACCTATTGGACAAGGGTGGAGAAGGAAAAAATGTCGATCGTGGCCTTGGAGATCGGCGTTGCGGCGTTACTCATTGTGGTGATGACCTATATCCGGCGGAGTTGGCAGGATCGGAAGCTGGCCAAAATGGCCATTGATGCGGGCTTCGTGTCATTTTTCCCCAAACGGGCGCGGCGGGCTGAGGATGGGATTCGCAAACTTCGGCAGACCCAGGGGCGTGGCCGGACTGTCCTGGTCATCGGGTCAAGTGGGTATGACACGTTGCGTGATCAGGTGGGAGACTTATCGACCATTCTGGATAAATGCCTGGGAGCCAACATCATGCTGGTGAATCCCTTTAGCCAGGGTGCCAGTGCACGGATCCGGGCGATTGCGGATCCGATGATGTCGATTGAGAAATATCGAGCGGGCGTCAGGCAAAGCATTGAGTTGCTCAAAAGGCTTCAGGGGGTCGGAAAATCCGTCAAACTGAAACTTTATTCGGATCCTCCGCTTCTGAAATTGGTCATCCTTGGGGACTATCTTTGGATGCAGCATTACCATACCGATCTGGATATTCAGGAGATGCCGGAATACGTGTTGCGGCACAACGCAAACGATCACGGCCTGTACACGTTGTGTTATCAATATTTCATGCAGCGTTGGGAGCAGACCGACATACCGGAATACGATCTGGTTACCGATGAGCTGGTCTATCGGGATAAAAATGGCCGGGAAATCAGGAGGGAACAATTCTGGCCCGATGACGTCCCGCAGAGCATCGAGCAGGGGAGAGAGATCCCCGTGTTGGCCTCAACGTCACATACACCCATGACCCCTCCGGTTCTGGAACATGCCATGTGTCGAACAGCGATTGAAGTTGTACGATCGCACTTCTGATCGTCTGAATAAAATATCTTCCAGCTACTTTTCAGCAAGGCTCGGACAAAAAGACTCGGTTTCTTTCGTTCGACGGCGGTCGGCCGTCATCGAACCTGTGTGTCGTGGGGGCTCAGAAAGGCCCAGACCGGCGCGGGACATAGATGATCGAAACTATACTTATCGAAAGCGAGAAATAGGTGCATGGGTAATGTAAATTAGACGGCACCCGCGGCAGGTTTCCGCGCGATAAGCGTGAGATACTCGTGGCCGTCGGTGCGGTACTCCGCCGGGAAATGGCGGAAGCAAAAATATTCCAAGCTTTCCACGATGAATCCGGCCTCCTCCGCACAACGGTGCAGGACGGCCTTCTCGAAGAGATGCACCAAGGGCGGCAGTCTCTCTGCCCAATCAGGTGGAGCGACGGTGCGAGGGTCGAAAATGCCCGGCCAGCGTTCGCCGCTACGTACCCGCTTCTCATACTCCGGCCGCAATGTGCGGTAGAAACCCAAGCTAGGTGTCATCACGACCAGGTACAACGCCCCACCAGGTTCGAGCCAGCGCAGAACGCTCTGAAAGGCCAGATCGACGGTCGGTCCGTCGAAAAAATGCAGTACTTGTGCGGCAAGCACTCCGCTCAAGCTGCCGTGGCCGAGGCGGATCTCTTCGGGAAACCGCGCTGGGATCAGCACGAGCCGCTTGCGATCCTCGATGGACGCGGCAGATGCCAGCACGCTCAGCTGGGAGGCCGAGAGGTCGTTTGCGATCATCGTGCCTCCGGCGCGCAGGGCCGGCAGCGTGGCATTGCCGTAAGCGGCGCCGATTTCCAGCAGCGGACGACTGGCCCGGGCGGCTAGTTCGATAAACGCCTCCGCCGCGGGTGAGGGTTCTTCGGTCATGATCCCCATCGCGTTGTCGGTCGGGATCAACCCGTCCTCGATGGCACTTGGCCAGCCTTCGTTCATTGTCCTGAGACCTCCAATATCATGAGAATTGTGGGCGCGCGCAGCCCCTGAACACAGCTGCGAGAAGTTCTAGAACCGCCGGCTAACACTGTTGAGGCGAATCCGCATAAGACCCGGATCTGCCAATATCTGTCCGTAAAACACTCAATCGAAATTTCTGAAAATAACGACATTCTTTCCTAGCCTCAAAGTCCAGCATTCGAACTGGAAAAACAACACGCGAATTCTTCGTTAATTGACAAATGAAGTCAAGTTGGAGAGTTCGGAAAAGGCACCTGAATTTGTCGAGAGTGGTGATGAGCGATCTATTCCCATGAGAGCGAATCCTGGTGGATACTCATATCCCCTGGTCCGACGCCTGCCGGCTGGCCCATCGGAGGAACGCTCTTATCCGCTGGCGGGCCTTGTTTGAGCCCTGCGAGTTGGTCCGCCCTCCTGCGTCCCTTTATTTCAATAAGGCCAGACGGGGCGTCAATGGTTTTGGGTCCTTTTGCCGAAACAAAAGGACCTCGCCTGCCGGGGCGAAACCCGGCAACACGGAAAAACATGTTGACACAAAAGTTAGCTGCACACGCGCGATCTGAGAATCTATCCGTACTTTTTTCCTGGCAAGCTCCAAAATGAATTCCCGACATACATCATCAACCTGTCCAGGTTCATGCCTGGATCACCATCTCTTTTCTTCTCCTGCGAAATCTTTTCACAGCGCAACGGTCACGCGCAAGAAAGTTGCCGGAATCGAAGTGGAATCCTGACGCATGCTTTTATTCTGACTATTGAACAAATCCTCCAGTTCCTGCTGCAGGTCAGCGGCTCGCCCGTTTTTTTCTGCGGCTTCAAATGCATTCATCGTTGGCCCGTAGTATTTCCTGAATTCCTCGACGAATGCTGAGGGTGCCATGGGATAGTTGAACGTAAAAGTGTCGCGCGAAAAGGATATCCGCTCGGCTGGAACTCCCGCACCGGCAAATCGTTCGATCACGTGTCTCTCGATCCCCCAGGTCATCGGGCTGACGAAGCCTTCCGGTGGTGGCGGCGTATAGCTGGAGCTAATTTTCAAAATCTGGGCCACCAAGGTCGGATCATTCGGAATCCAGTTACCCATCACGATTCGACCGCCCGGCCTGGTCACGCGCACTTTCTCTTTGGCCACCTTTAATGGATTCGGCGCAAACATCGCTCCAAAGATACTCACGACGAGGTCAAACGTCTGACCCGGCAACTGGTACAGATTGGACGCATCGCCTTCCTGAAACGTGCAATTAATGAGGCCATGTTCCTTGGCCCGCTTGTTCCCGGCCGCAACCAGATTCCTGGCAATGTCAACCCCCAACACTTCTGCTCCGATTTTTGCCGCCGGCAAGGCCGTCGTGCCATCCCCGCATCCGAGGTCCAGAACCTTGAGCCCTGGTGTGATGCCGAGTCGCTGAACAAGTGCCTCTCCGCTTTCTCTCATGGTTTCGGCAATGCGGGTAAAGTCCCCTTTTTCCCAAAGTGCTTGGTTTGAATTCATGGGTTCATTCCTCTCTATCAACAAAATGGTGCTTAGGTTCCCCGTGTTGGAATTACCAACCCTTAGTGCCCCATTTTCTTTCCGATTGTGCAGAATAATTTTTGGTGAAATGACGAAATTAGTCAAGTTGGATCACCCCGCAATGGTAATTGAATTAGTCGAGAGGTCAGTGGTAGACCAAAGTGTTCTTTGCCCTGGTTCGACCCCTGCCGGCTGGCCCAACGGAGGGACGCTCTCATCTGCTGGCGGGCCTTGTCTGAGCCCGGCGAGTTGGTCCGCCCTTCCTAAAAAGTTAGCGTCCGTCCGCTTTAGGGAGGCCAGACGGGGCGTCAATGGTTTTGACTACTTTGGCCGAAACCAAAGTAGTTCGCCTGCCGGGGCGAAACCCGGCAACATCAAACATCATGTCGACACGAAGGTAAAGTTTTTTGCGATGTGTGCATTTATTCCTCGTCCAGGCTTGGGCGGAAAAGGTACGGTCCATAGGCAAGGGCAAAAAGCAGATAGCCGCCGCTCCAGATCATTGCCGACAAGCTAAGCACCAGAGATGTCGGGAGGTCAGTGGCCGGACCAAAGACCCGCAGCATTGCACCCAGGTTCACGAGACTGTAGATCATGACCGTCATAGTGCCTGCGTGTCTTGGGCGCCCGGTATGACCCAGGCTGGCGCGGGTCATGATCGCCAGGGTCATCGAGCCCACCGCACCGGTTGTGAGCACATGCACCGCATCCTCCGGGGGCAATCCCAACCCTAGAATCGCCGCTCCCAGAAGGAGCAGCGACATCGCCAGCCACCCATAACCCACGTGCAGGATAAGCACCAATGGTTCACGCCAGGTGATCCAGCCGTACCACCGCAACAGACGAATGAGATTTACCAATCCGGCTACGATCAAAAGCCAGCCGGTCACCAGAGCTTCTGGGTGGGTGGTCCAGGCGATAGCGGCGACGGCTGCAAGAAGGATCGACGTACCGTCGAAACGGGAAAAGGAGGGAGGTTGTTGGGGCATGCCACGTTCGCTCAGATAATCGAGGGTAAAACTGGGAATGACGCGTCCACCGATCAGCGCTAGCAACATGATGATGACTGAGAGCGCCATCCGCTCGGGGAGATCCGTGGCCGCGTCGCTTAGAGCGCGGACGTGAAAAAGCAGATTGGCGATGGCATAGAGACTGATCAATATGCCGATTGGCGAACGATCCCACGCGTTCCCCATCGCAATTTCCCGCCAGACAATGATGGTCAGGGCGATGAGAAAGGCTCCGTCAACGATTGCGCAGACCAAGGGTGGAGGCCAGGGGATGGCGATGACCAAGCGTCCTGCCAGCCACAATGCCCACAGCACCATCAGCGGTAATCCTTTGATCGGAGGACGGTCCGTCCAGTTGGGCATGGCCGTGAAGAGAAATCCCGCGATCACGGCCGGAAGAAAACCGAAGATCATTTCATGCACATGCCATTCTCGCGGGACATAGAGAAAATGGGTGTGGTCTACCCCGGAAAGAATCATGGCCCAAATCGGGAGGGCCACGCCGGCAAAGACGGCAGCACTCAGAAAAAACGGTCGAAATCCATATGAAAAAAATGCCAGTCGTTGAAGACCGGATGGTTTGTTCGTTGTGTTGATCATATAATCCTGAGTTTTGAAAAGTTGTTCGTCATGGGGATATGCGAATCCTGGGTCGCCTGAAATATGTTCGGCTTGTCGGGTAGCAGTGTAGGCGATTCGGTTGAGGGGGCAAAGGGGAGGGGATCAAGAAAGGGTATCTTTCAAACAGGGCGGCCTCACCGGGTGGTTACTCTGTGCCATTTTGGGGAATGATCGGTGGTCAGGTTGACCGTCATTGCGGCTCAGCTAGATCCTTCGCTTCACTCAGGATGACAATGTTCAATGGGATGTGTGTGACTTTGATTGTTCTCCCTGCTGACGTTAGGAGAATACATATTGACCAGTGCGAGCCATACCAGGTGGTCATCCTGAGCCAGCGGCGAAGGATCTGTGCCCAGGGTGACGAGTCCACGGCTAAGCCAGATTCTTCGTTTCACCTCGCCCTGAGCCTTGACGAATGGGGCAGAATGACAAAATTTTCCTCAGAGGGACAAGATCTCTTGGGTCATTCTGCGCCCTTTTGGGGAATAGTCGGTGTCCGGGTCGAACGTCATCGCAACTCAGCTAGATACTTCGTTTCCCTCATCTCTGAAAGTGTTTTCAAGTGTTACGTCTATGCCGGCTCGTCGTCGGCCGAATTGCCTATGCGAAAAGGCAACGTTGCCGGGAATCGTCAATGGCCCCCAGCGGGGGCTTCATAGACACCCAAAAGTGAAACGTGGGGGGGAATTCTAGAGCGTATTGAATCTTTGCAACGGAGATCATTTTTCCTCACTGAGGCCTCTGAAGGATCCTTTTCGACATGCGCTCAAGCTCGATTTTGGTAAGGGCTGAGTTGTGTTTGTCTGAAGCCAGTATCCACCGAGACTGGGTAAGTCGGATTATGCTCGCCCGAATCTTCTGACCACAACACCGGGTAGGTGGCGGTTTGAGTGAGTTGCGTTGGCGGGAGGAATGGTTTAGCCGTCCATATTTACAAAACGCTTACTCCAGCCCGCTAAATCTTTAATATGATGGAGAGGGTGAAGGTCCCGGACAGAATCAGGAATGATGGCAAACCCGTAATCGGTATGATCCCCTCCCCGGGCGCCAGGAAGTTGTGCGAATGTAAGTTCTCCCACCAGGGGAGAGTAGACCCGTTTAACGAATGGCCGGGCGTTCCAGGTGATGACATAGTCGGGAAGCAGTCCACTCCGATCTCCCGAAAATATTTCCTGGGTATCAACGACTTCATCTACGAGGTGTACATTTGTATCCCGATCGCGCAAGTCCAAGAAAACGTTCTTGAGAAAAGCAACATAGTGGTTATGTAATTCACTGTGCGGTGCCAACATTCCTTGTGATTCTCTGCCGATAAGATTGAGACGTAATTCCGTTCTAATATCTGTTCGCAAGGCGAATCCAGGGGTCAATGACCAATCTAATCCCCCAATAATTTCCTTTTCGACCACCCATTGTCTGACAAAATCCGGTGAGCTGGCACCGATGGCATATTGTAATCTTGATGGCACCACGTTACGTAGGTAGGGAACAAGGCCGTTCATTCGAAACGTTCGTTTAGGGGAAACCCCGCAATATTTCTCTAGAAAAATCTCGTTAATCCTTTTCATAAGCGGGCGGACTATATGGCCCTGGGCATAATCCCTCGTCATACCATGAGCGGAAAACACGACGACCGTGGTCTTCTCGTCTACATGACCAAAAATTCTTGCTAAGGCCCGATCGACGGCTTGGTAAATCTTTAATAACGGAGTGTCAGGGCCAAATGCCTTTTCATCTTCATTACTGAAAAATACATGTCCTCCACGGTGTGTTTCTGCAAACACGGCAACGAATAAATCCCATTCCACCTTTTGCATTAACTCTATAATCAAACGGCTTTTTAGCTCTGCACTGGCGATCAGTTGTTGTTGAATCGTCTTCAGTTCTCCGGACGTTTTTTGAATAGGGGTTTCTCGTCCAATAGGGCTGTTGCCCATATCCTGGATGATGGCTTTTACACGTTCCTGGCTACACCCAAGAGGATAGGTTTGCCCGTGTGTGGCCCAGTCGGTAATTTCTAGACCCTTGTTCAGGGCAACTGGAAAACTATAGGGAACATCGAGGATGACGACATGGTGGCCTGTATTTTCTATGTCCTGCCAAAACGGATGATAAAAAGACCAATCAGCTCCAATCCGGCGAAGCCCCATACGTTTTGCATCCCACACGAGGTGCTGGTACATCCCATGCACGCCTGGATCGGCTCCATTATAAAATGTCGGCCAGACGGAGCCACTCAAGGCCTTCGGGACATCAAGCTTGACCAGGTTTCCGGATTTCAATTTTTCCTGTAAACACGGTAAGGCAGAAGCTCGGGATTGAATATAGTCGAAATCACCGGCATCCAAACCCAGTAAGCATAAACGTGGCATGGTCAACCTAAAGATCTTTAATACACGGAGTTGATTACGATGCTGATTTCAAAACCTTGGTAATCAGGGCCTGCGCCTCTTCCTGGATCTGCTTGAGATGCGTGTCACCTAGAAAGCTCTCCGCATAAATTTTATAGACATCCTCTGTTCCAGAGGGGCGGGCGGCAAACCATCCGTTTTCCGTCATGACTTTCAGCCCCCCAAGGGCACTGCCGGTTCCCGGGGCCGAGGTCAGAATGCCGGTAATCTTTTCCCCTGCCAGTTCGGTCGCTTGAATCTGCTCTGGTGAAAGTTTTTTGAGTATGGCCTTCTGCGCCGGTGTGGCCGGGGCATCGATGCGTTGGTAGACCGGGACACCCAGTTCCTGGGTGAGGTCGAGGTAGAGTTGGCTTGGATCACTCCCCGTCTTGGCCATCATTTCCGCCGCTAACAGGTCGAGGATGATGCCGTCTTTATCGGTCGTCCACACGGTTCCGTCATGACGCAAAAAGGATGCGCCTGCACTTTCTTCTCCTCCAAAACCGACGGACCCGTCAAGCAGTCCATCTACAAACCATTTGAATCCGACCGGCACTTCAACCAGACGCCGACCAATCTTGGCGGCTACCCGATCGATCATGCTGCTACTCACCACCGTCTTTCCGACGGCGGCATCCTTCCGCCAGCCGGAGCGTTGGGTAAACAGATACGAAATAGCCACCGCGAGATAGTGGTTAGGATTCATCAGCCCCGCCGTGCGCGTGACGATTCCATGGCGGTCATGGTCGGTATCGTTGGCGAAGGCAATATCGAAACGATCTTTTAAGGCAATCAGTCCGGCCATGGCGTAGGGTGAGGAACAATCCATGCGAATCTTTCCATCCCAGTCCAGATTCATGAAGCGAAAGGTTGGATCCACGCCTTCATGCACGACCGTCACCGGGAATCCGTAACGCTCGGTGATGGGTCCCCAAAAGTCCACGCCTGCTCCGCCGAGCGGATCCACTCCAATGGACAATTTCGCGTCGCGGATCGCCTCCATATCGATCACGGCGCCAAGATCGCCAACATATGAGGCGACATAATTATGCTTGTGTGTGGTCGAGGCGCGTCGTGCCTTCTCATACGAAACCCGCTGAACTCCGCGCAGGTCATCGGCCAGCAACGCGTTCGCCTGTTTCTCGATCCAGGTGGTCACGTCGCCATCAGCCGGTCCGCCATGAGGCGGGTTATATTTAAAGCCTCCGTCTTCAGGCGGATTGTGCGAGGGCGTGATGACAATGCCATCGGCCAAACCCGTCTTCCGATCACGATTGTAGGTCAGGATGGCATGGGAAATAACCGGCGTCGGGGTGTACCCGTTGTCGCGGTCTACCATCACGACCACACCATTGGCGGCGAGTACTTCGAGCGTGCTTGCCAACGCAGGTTCCGAAAGCGCGTGGGTATCCATGCCTAAAAAGAGAGGGCCGTCAAAATGCTGTTGTTGACGATACAGGCAGATGGCTTGGGTGGTGGCCAGGATATGCGCTTCATTAAAGGAAAGCTTTAAGGAGGAGCCGCGGTGTCCCGATGTGCCGAAAGCGACCCGTTGCTCCGGCACCGACGGGTCAGGCCGTCCCGTGTAATAGGCGGTGACTAGCCGGGGGATGTTGGCGAGCATGGACGGCTGGGTGGGTTTTCCTGCAAGGGCACTGACCTTCATGGTGATCGCTCCGCGTTCAATATGGATGTATGTGCTATCTCCTGCTTTCAGCGAGGGAGCATACCTTACCGAGATTCATCAGAGGATTCAAAGCCTTCATTCTTTCCCATGCCGACCTGGCGGTGTCCTGGAATTGGGTGCAGACCTCGACTCCGTTTTGGATTGGTTCTGCAGGGCATGAATCCTCACCGAAGGCCTGAAAATCTCAAACATCATGGCCGTCTTATCAACATCTTTAAGGAAATTCTGTGGATAAGAAAATCATTGACAGCGTATTCTTTTTGACGGACATCAATGGGCATCGGTATGGAGACGCATGTCAAGAAAAAAAGTGCTATTTCTACCTTTACTCCTACGCCAAAAAACCTACACCACTGCCTGTAGGGGCATAAAAAAATCTTTATACAATGCTTAAAACAGAGGCAATCTGCTCATTTCCTTTTTATTCCTTAGAAAAACACGCCATGCATGACAGTATTCACCAGGTTATACACAAAATTTGGGGATGAAAAATTTTTCTCATGGTCTGCATTTTGCCGACGCCAAAAATCAAAGCTTTTTATGTGATGGCTGCCATTCGGGTGGAGCCAAAGGGATGATGGTGCAATTCATCTCAAAAGAGTTCACATTCTTTTTCGTCTCCAACTTTTGCACCAACCCTCAATGTTTCCGATAGAAAATAATTGTTGATATCCCCGTCCTGATCATACCTAACATCCCGATATCCCATGAGCGTTGTTATCCTGACCCATTCGGCAAAGCTCAGGGCAAGGTGGAAGGATCTTGCTGAGTCGTGTCATCGTCAAATTTGGTACGGATTCTTCGCCATGGGCTCAGCATGACAAGTTGGCGAGGGCCTTGCCGGGTGGTGGTGTTCGTCAAAAAATGTGTGAATGCCCCATTGAAAGTTTTACCCTACCATGAGTCTCGCCTCATTTTTGTGATGAACTACGCCACAACGATTCACACCAGGCCTGTTTACACAATGCACCTCATTGGTAGAATAAGCGGTGCCTCGCAATTATTCCTCCTTCCCGTTCTTGACTGTTCAACGCACGGCGTTTCACTGTTTATTTCCTGCAAATAATTCCGCCGCCTATGCCGTGTCAGAGGTGGGCGTGCCATTGTTGATGAGAATTTCTTCAAGCCCTTTTCACAGAGCTTTCCCCTATTGGAGAATCAGGCCCCATGGACTCCTTTGAATCCTTCGTAGCGACCATAGCCGGATGGGTGTGGGGACCGCCCATGTTGTTTTTGTTGGTCGGCACCGGGTTGTATCTGACCATTCTGCTGAAGGGCTTGCAGTTTCGTGTCCTACCGCATGCTCTGAAATTAATTTTTCACAAGGACCCGGGTGGGCATGGCGACATCAGCCATTTCGCCGCGCTTATGACGGCCTTATCAGCCACCGTGGGCATCGGGAATATTGTCGGCGTGGCAGCCGCGATTTCCCTCGGCGGGCCCGGTGCCGTCTTTTGGATGTGGATGACCGGGCTGGTGGGCATGGCCACCAAATATGGCGAAGCTGTGCTGGCGGTGAAATACCGTGAGCAGGGGGCATACGGGATGCGTGGCGGGCCCATGTATTATCTAGCCAATGGTGCCGGGCTGCCCTGGTTAGGCTGGCTTTTTGCCTTGTTCACGGCCTGTGCGGCGTTTGGCATCGGCAACATGACGCAGGCTAATGCCGTGGCCGGCATTCTTGAGTCAACCTTTCAGATCCAACCCTGGGTCACCGGCGTGGTGTTGATGGGGATGACCGGGCTGGTGATATTGGGCGGCATTACATCCATTGGCCGGTTTACCTCGGTGCTGGTGCCATTCATGATCGTGGGGTATGTCACGTCAGCCCTGGTCGTCCTGGCCCTGCATGTGACGGAGATTCCACAGGCCTTGGCGAGTATCCTCTATCACGCCTGGAACCCGATTGCGGCAGGGGGCGGGTTTGCCGGTGCCACGATGGCCGCTGCCATGCGCTATGGGTTAGCGAGAGGAGTGTTTTCGAATGAATCCGGTTTGGGCTCCGCGCCCATTGCCGCCGCCGCCGCACGGACAGACGATCCGGTCCGGCAGGCACTGGTCAGTATGACGCAGACCTTCATTGATACCCTGGTCGTCTGCAGTATGACGGCGTTGATTATCCTGACTGCGACTCCATGGACACACGGTATCGATGCCGCTCAACTCACCAGCGCCAGTTTCGGGGAAACCCTGGGCCACACGGGAGAACTTATTGTCACCCTCTCCATTACCCTATTTGCCTATTCGACCTTGATCGGCTGGAATTATTATGGGGAGAAAGCCATTGAGTACCTGATGGGGCCTGGGGCCATCGTGTATTACCGCGTGATCTTTGTCGCGGTGGTTCTGCTCGGTGCCACGTCCAGGTTGGAATTGGTTTGGAATGTGTCCGATGTCATGAACGGCCTGATGGCCATTCCGAATCTCATCGGATTGCTGTTATTGGCAAAGATTATTAAACAGGAAACGACGCGGTACTTCAACACGCAAAGCCCAGCCGCAGGCTCCTTGCGGTCTCCCACCCCCCCTGCTATGTAAAAGTCAGGAAGGGGAAACTGTAAACCCCCATCAAACCACCAGATCAACAATCCGGGTGCAGATCATTCGCTGCGCCCAACCCTGCGGAATTTTTCTACTGTTGAGAGTTGGCACCCCCTACTCGGTTGGACCCGGCATCAGGAGTGGATGAACCATTGCCCCAGTTTCAATAAGGCGTAGGGTGTCAGATAAAAAGACATCACGGAAATCACGACCCCTGATATGGCCCCGGACAATCCGCTTATGAACACCCCGATCAAGGGGAGCAAAAACACGATAAGAATCATGGCCAGAGCGATACGTTTATGGTGTTCGTAGAAAGCCTGTCGCCGATCACTCTTCAGAGAATCGGAAAAGGATAATTCGGAAGGAAGCGCCATCCTCACAGTATAGACAAACCGTATGTTGGTTGTGAATGCATTCCTCAATCTTGGATCCCCTTCCTTACAACCCCTCGCAAAGCATACGCTCTCGGAAATTGAAGATCCTTAAGGCCTTTGAACAAAAGATAGGCAACCTCACGCGTTTTATACATTGGGCGGATGACATTCTCCTGATATAGATCAATAAGGAAGATAGCGCGAGTGATGAATTCAAAATTTTACTAAGAGGAGAAGTCGTCCATGGCCACAAAGACTCTGAAAGCTCAGGCAGCACAAGTCACAGACATGCTTCGAAAAGACCACAAAAAAGTCAAAGGGCTTTTTAAAAAATTTGAAAAAACGGATAATGCTCAAGAGAAACAAGAGATTGTCGACACGATATTGATGGAGCTGGAAATCCACGCAGAGTTGGAAGAGAAACTCATTTATCCGGCCGTTCGCCCGAAAATTAATGACGAAGATCTTATGGATGAGGCCATCGAAGAGCACCATGTCGTGCATGGTGTTATCGGAGAACTCAAAAAGATGAAGCCCGCTGCCGAACGTTATGCCGCCAAAGTAACCGTACTCGGTGAATTGTGCAAACATCATATTAAAGAAGAAGAGGAAGAAATGCTGCCCAAAGCAGAAAAGCGGGATATCGACTGGGACCGTTTGTACGAGCAGGTCATGAAACGGAAAGATCAACTCATGGAAAAGGCGGGGTTGTCTTCCAACAATGGCTCACCCACGAATTCGAAGGCGAGGAAGAAGAAATAGGATATGCCACACACGAGTGCAGTTAACCGCATGTCTCAAAGGACATTTTTATAAGTCCCTGGCGCGCAGTCTAACCATGCCGGGCGTGGACACACTTCCGCTGAAACAGGTTTTCAGTAAATACCCTCGCATGGAAGTGATCAAGGAAGAGGAGGATTACCTTCGGTACGAGTCAGAAGTTTTTTCTTGGGTTTTGTAGACGAGGTCGATTTCGTGTTCGATGAGGCCACCAAAACCATACCTTTCCGTTCGGCCGAACGTAACGGGTCTACTTCCGGCTCATAAAAACCTTTTCCCAACGCGAACCGCTTAAGGCTGAGCCGGATCCTTCAAAAACCTCAGGATGACAACCTTTTGAAGTGGTTCTGTATATTTGACCGTTTAAGTGTGGGAAGGAGGAGTGAGCGTGGTCGGGTGGATGGTGACGACGATGGATTTGGAGGTCGGCGTGTTGCTTTTGTCTGCCACGCTGTCGATGGGGATGAGCACGTTGGCTTCGGGGAAATAGGTCGCCGTGCATGTAAGGGGGATAGGGTAGGGGACCACGACAAATTGTGGTGCTGTTCGCGTCTGGCCTTTATGGTGACTGACGATATCCACCAGGTCGCCTTTCGCTAAGTGACGCTCCTCCATATCACGAACATTCATGAACACCACCCGTCGTCCTGCTTGAATGCCCCGGTACCGGTCATCCAATCCATAGATGGTCGTGTTGTATTGATCGTGACTGCGAATGGTCATCATGAGCAATTGATCCGGTCCCAGGTGTATGTCCGGCATCGGGTGGACGGTGAACCGCGCTTTACCAGACGGAGTGGGAAATTGCCGGGCATCGCGGATCGGATTGTAGAGATAGAATCCGCCGGGTGTGTTGACCCGTTCTGTGTAGTGATCGTGCCCGGGGACGACCTGGCTGATGAGATGACGAATCTCATCGTAATCGTGAATAAGTACGTCCCAGTTGATGTGGTTCCCTGGCCCTTCTTTATTGCCGACGGTGGCCTTCGCGAGGCTGGCGATAATATCGACTTCACTTTTGAGCAACTCGGACACCGGCTCGAGTCGTCCCTGTGAGGTCTGGACGACACCCATGGTGTTTTCCGTGGTGACATATTGAGGGATGTCATCTTGAAGATCTCTGTCGGTGCGTCCAAGCGCGGGCAGGATCAAGGCCTCGGTTCCGGTGACAAGGTGGGCGCGGTTGAGTTTGGTCGAGATGTGGACCGTGAGGCGGCAGCGGGAAAGCGCCTGCGCAGTATAGGCGGTATCCGGCGTGGCCGAAAGAAAGTTGCCGCCGAGGGCGATGAAGACCTTGGCTTTTCCTGCGTGCATGGCCTTGATGCCTCGCACCGCGTCATGTCCTCTTTTGGTGGGTGGCTGAAAGTAACAGACCTTTTCGAGGCGATTCAGAAATTCAGGAGAGGGGTTTTCGGTGATGCCCATGGTGCGATCGCCCTGCACATTGCTATGTCCACGGACGGGGCAGGGGCCTGCGCCTGGTTTTCCGATGTTGCCCCGCAGCAGGAGGAAGTTGATGATTTCCTGCATGTTGGCCACGGCGTTTTTATGTTGGGTCATGCCCATGGCCCAGGTGCAGATGATACTGTTGGCTTGTTCAGCAATATCCGCGGCTTTTTGAATGTCTTCGCGTGCAATGCCGCTGCCTTCCTCAATTTTCTCCCATGACAGATTCAGGAGGACGGTGGCGAAGTGGTCGAAGCCTTCGGTGTATTGTTGAATGAACGGCAGGTCGAGGATGGAGCCCGGCTGCCTGGCTTCCCGCATGAGCAGTTCCTTCATGATGCCTTTGAGTAGGGGCACATCTCCGTTAATTTTGACGGGCAGAAACAGCGTGGCGATTGGAGTTCCCTGGCCCAGCCAGCTGGTGACTTCCTGCGGATGAATGAACCGGGTCGTGCCCGCTTCGGGAAGCGGATTGATGCTGACGATCTGGCAGCCTCGCCTGGCGGCCTGTTGAAGTGTGGCGAGCATACGCGGATGGTTGGTGCCGGGATTTTGTCCCAGGATAAAGATGGCGTCGGCCTTGTCGAAATCGTCGAGCGTGACGGTGGCTTTGCCAATCCCGATGACTTCTTTTAACGCCACGCTACTGGACTCGTGGCACATGTTGGAGGAATCGGGCAGGTTGTTGGTGCCATAGAGTCGCGCGAAGAGTTGATAGAGAAAGGCGGCTTCGTTGCTGGTGCGCCCGGATGTATAGAAGATGGCTTCGTTGGGATCGTCGAGGTCATTGAGGTGCCCGGCGATAGTGTCAAACGCGTTGTCCCAGGAGATGGGATGATAATGCGTATCCTCAGCCCGTTTGATCATTGGACGGATAAGGCGTCCTTGCTGTCCTAACCAGTAATCCGATTGCCTGCCCAGTTGCTCAAGGGAATATCGTTGGAAAAATTCTTTGGTGATGACGTTGGTCGTGGCTTCATGGGCAACGGCTTTGACGCCGTTTTCACAAAACTCGGTGATGGCCCGGGTTCCATCGGGATCGGGCCAGCCGCAGCCAGGGCAATCAAATCCTTGCTTTTGATTGACCTTGAGGAGGGCCTGGCCACCGCGGATGAAACCCAGTTCGTGCGTGGTATGTTTGAGTGAAGTGAGAATGGCGGGGATGCCGCCGGCGCACGTGGAGGGCGCGTCAAGTTTAAGGTCGTGGCCATCTTCGATCGGGATGTTCCACGTCGGGGTTGACGGGGCTTCCGGTATGTCGCGTTCTTCGTCCACCTGTGTCCTCTGGTTGTGGAGCCTGGTGGGCTTGAATGCGTCCGGAGTCGTGATAGACCGTCATGCGTTGATGGTCTAAAAACCCCACCAGGGTCATGTTGAATTCTTGTGCCATCTGCACCGCGAGTGTGGAGGGTGCGCCCACGGCGGCGACCAACGGGATACCGCCCATGGCGGATTTCTGCATGAGTTCGAAACTGGCCCGACCGCTCACCAGCACCATATGGTGATGCAGGGGAAGATGGTTATTCATCAATGCCCATCCAAGAACTTTATCCAGGGCATTGTGTCGTCCGACATCTTCCCGCAGACAGAGCAACGCGCCCTTTTCATCAAACAAAGCGGAAGCATGACAGCCCCCCGTTTGCTTAAAGAGCTGTTGCTGCCCGGCCATGCGTTCCGGAAGGCAGAATAACATATCTTGTGTGACGGAAGGGGATGTCAGAATTTTAATGTTTTGGCCAAATGGATTGTTGATTTTGAGGGCCTCGATGGACGTTTTGCCGCAGATCCCGCAACTGGAGGTTGTATAAAAATTCCGTTCCATCGTCGTGGTTTTTACCGACACCGTGGAGTGCAGCTTGGCCCGAATAATATTCTGAAAGTCCTGCCCTTCGACGATTGGTCCACATGGTCGAATCTGTTTGATGTCGTTCCATCCAGTAATGATGCCTTCGGTAAACAGAAATCCTGCGGCCAGTTCCGGATCGTGTCCGGGAGTGCGCATGGTAATCGAGATGCTTTTCCAATGAGGCTGGCCGTCGGCCCAATACTCAAGTCGAATTTCAAGCGGTTCTTCAATCGCTAACCGGTCTGCTCTGGCGTGTGCAAGCGGGGGGGCGGAATCGGCGAAAAAGGTCGTGTCCTGCGTCGAATAGAGTTTGGTTGCCATGCTCACAACCTTTTTATGGTTGAATGGCTAAGCGCCAGTGGTATCACTGGAATATTGTTATTATAGCCCCCTTCAGTCTTCTATGCACGGCAGATTTCTTCGTAGTCGAAAAAGATCTGATATGAAGAAATCCAGGCCTCGCTTGCATTGTCTTCCCTTTCATCGACAATGTCATCCTGAGAAAACCGAAGGGCCTCGCCAGGCTGTGAGGCACCTCGTCTTCGGTAACCCTTCATCTCAATTTGAGGTCTTTTTTGGCTATATTGTGCGGGGGCTTTACACTTCTTCTCTTTGGACGCCACATTTCCTGATAGGATAGTGAATGCTCGAATGGTGATACATGAAGATTCTTCTGACGGGAGCGACAGGATATGTGGGCGGAAGACTGCTAGGTCGGCTGGAGCAGCATGGCAGGAACGTACGGTGCCTTGCGCGACGGCCCGAGTTTTTGAAAGAGGGGGTCGGTCCCGGCACGGAGGTCATTGCCGGTGATGTGCTTGACCCGGCCAGCTTGGCGACCGCCATGTGTGGAGTGGAAGTGGCCTATTACCTCGTGCATTCCATGGGGGCGTCAGGTAGTTTCGAGGATGCGGATCGTGAGGCTGCGGATAATTTCGGCCAGGCTGCTCGAGCCGCCGGCCTGAAGCGCCTCATTTATCTTGGAGGGCTTGGGGACGACAGTGAATCGTTGTCCCCACATCTGCGGAGCCGGCATGAAGTAGGGGAAATCCTTCGTCAATCCGGTGTGCCGGTCGTGGAATTGCGGGCGTCGATCGTGATTGGTTCTGGCAGTTTGTCATTTGAAATGATTCGCGCTCTGGTTGAGCGGTTGCCGGTGATGCTGACGCCTCGCTGGGTTCATGTTCCCGCCCAACCCATCGCGATCGATGATGTGCTGGCCTATCTGATTGCCTCTCTTGATGTGCCACTTCTGGAAAGTCTGATTGTGGAAATTGGTGGGGACGATATTGTGTCGTATGGGGATTTGATGCGGGAGTATGCTCACCAGCGTGGATTGCGGCGGATCATGATTCCGGTGCCTGTTCTCACGCCGCGACTGTCGAGCCTATGGCTTGGTCTTGTCACGCCGTTGTATGCGCGTGTCGGGCGTAAGCTCATCCAAAGCATTAAATATCCTACCGTGGTTCGCGACCATTCTGCGAGACGTTTGTATGCAATCGAACCCATTAGTGTGCGGGAGGCCATTGCGCACGCGTTACGCAATGAAGAACGGGAGCTTGCGGAATCGCGTTGGTCGGATGCGCTTTCTGCGTCAGGGGACGTGCGGCAGTATGGGGGGGTGCGATTCGGCAATCGGTTGCATGATGTGCGTACGGTGCAGGTGCCTGTCTCAACCCCTGACGCGTTTCGCTCGATTCAACGGATCGGCGGACGGACCGGCTGGTACTTTGCCGATTGGCTGTGGGCGCTCCGGGGGTGGTTGGATTTATTGGTAGGAGGGATAGGCCTTCGTCGTGGCCGGCGTCACCCTGAAGAGTTGCGCGTAGGCGATGTGGTGGATTGGTGGCGAGTGGAAGCCATTGAGCCGGGAGTGCGTCTCCGGCTCTTTGCCGAAATGAAACTGCCCGGACGCGCCTGGCTCGAGTTTCTGGTGGAACCTGATGGTGCCGGCTCGAGAATTACGCAAACAGCCAGCTTCGATCCCATTGGTCTGGGAGGTTTGATGTATTGGTATGGGATTTGGCCGGTGCATGAACTGGTCTTTCGCGGAATGATAAGAGGGATCGCCTGCGAAGCGCAGCGATCGAAATGACTTTCACCAGATATGTTTGGCATGCTTCAGTCTGCAAGCCTTTTTAAGTTTTTTTCTCCTTCGGCTAAAAAGGGCACATCTGCAAAACATCATTCCGCTTTTGGCAGACATGTGAAGATGACCCTGGTGGATATTTCAGAATTCGTTCGATCGGATGAGATGAATTTTTTATGGAGCGGAGTTCGGACAGCAATGGTTTGTGCCGCAGGCTGCGCGAACGAGAGCCTTAACCTGGTTTCTTTTCACCATTTCCTCATTGTTCATGTAATTTCTAATGGACGTGGCGACAATCGAATTACCGAGGCGGGAGAAGTGTCCCCACTTTCCAACCGTGAGTCGATCTGTAGGCAGCGCAGAGTCAAAGGCAACTAAGGCATCTAATATGTCTAGAACACGAAATCCTTTTATGTGTAATTGCCCAACAGTGGTTCATACCGTTTCGCCTGGTGGCTGCGATGCCTACTGAAATCGCCCAGTTCAGGAAAGATGATAATAACAGGTAAGGATTCATGCTGGAGTGCCCCACAATAGAACTCCTCAAGTAGTCTTGTGGTGAGGCGGAAGCCTTCTGAATTGACGCCATAAGTCCCTTCGGCTGTCACCACCGGATTGAGCTTTTCCTTCACACTCCCTGTGGCGATCTTTAGGAGGCGCATGGAAGGCAGTAGATCCATTGGTCCCGCTGTATATTTTATCTGATAAAAATAATCATGGTTCCCGACTTCTCGGAGCACCGCCTCATCGTTTCTGACAAGACGCCAATAATCGCTGGTGGTCCTTAAGGGATTGTTGAGGAGTACAAGGCTATCGTTCGCGAGGAGGAATCGTGGTTTGGTATAGAAATTCGTCGCATAGGAAGAATGGTAGAACGGACGAAACACATTCAAATTGCGATAGATGTTTTCAGACATAAATCCGATGAGGACGATGTCAGAATTAAACGAGATTCCGTCCAGCATATACCGCATATACGCCTGATCCAACCCATATGCCCCGACGCCGAAATTCAGAACCTCAATGCGAGGATCCTGCTCTTCTAATTGATGCTCCCATGTATCCTCGTTCGCGACTTCCTCTCCGAAGGTGAATGAGTCGCCGAATGCCGATACTCTTACGACTTCCGGATTAATAAAATGAGCAAAATCGTGATCTGCTCTGATGCCTTGAGAGTTAATTCTGACGTCCTTCGAGTGAGAATGCGGTTTGGGTGCCCAGCCCAAAACGGGGTGGTGGCCACTGAGAGGGAGGCTGTCTTCAAGGCGGCGTTGAATAAGTTGCTTTTGTTCCTGAGAAAGCCGAGAAGCCAGGGGTTGATAGCTCACTCCCTTGCCTTGGAGGAGGAGCAAGCCGAGGTAGCCAATGCCTTCAATGCTGCCATACACCAAACACGCTAAAAGGATGTATAGCAATACAGACTTTTGTTTGATCATTATTTCATTGATGTATCGGGACTTCCATCTACCTTATTATAAAGAGTATTCCTCAAAATACCATGAGAAAATGAGATTGGGTTGTCATTTTCGCAAGGATTCCATTCGATCGGGAAGGAGGGAGAGATACGTTGCACTGCGCCTAAGAAGAAGCTTTAGCACATGACATAATGAGCTTAGTTGTTCCCTCTCACCTGTGCTTTCCGTCATCCCGGCTCATGTTTGTTCTTGCTGGAAATGCCTAGGTACAATATGTTTTTCCCTTCTACTCAGTCTGTGAAGTTCACCGCTTGAGGACATGGGCAATTCTATGCCGTTAAATTCTTTCCATCCGGTTGTTCAAGAATGGTTTACGACGAAACTCGGGGCACCGACCGATGTGCAACGGGCCAGTTGGCCCGCCATTCATTCCGGACAGCATGCGTTGATTTCCGCACCCACCGGCTCAGGGAAAACGCTGGCGGCCTTTCTCACATGCATCGATCATTTACTGCGGCAGGCGATTGGCGGAGAATTGGAGGATGGCATCCAGGTGGTCTATGTGTCCCCCCTGCGGGCACTGAGTCATGACATTCACAAAAATTTAGAACTGCCATTGGCTGAGATTAGCGAGCTGGCTCTCTCTGCCGGATTTTTGGGACCGAGGATTCGGGTAGAGGTCCGAACCGGAGATACGCCTCCCGCGCAACGCCAGCAACAGCTTAAGCACCCGCCTCACATTTTGGTGACTACGCCGGAGTCGTTGTTTCTTCTGGTGACGGCCAAGCGGAGCAGGGAACTCCTGACCGGTGTGCATACGGTAATTGTTGATGAAATTCACGCCCTCGCACCTAATAAACGTGGGTCACATCTGGCGTTGTCTCTGGAGCGGTTGGAGGCCGTGACCTCCCGGCGGTTGGTGCGCATCGGCCTGTCCGCCACACAGCGACCATTGGAGAGAGTCGCGGCTTTTTTATTGGGTGAATCTGCCCATCGCGCGAAGGCTCAGCAACCCTCGCTCTTTGACTCGTCGTATTGCCATATTGTGGACGTCGGCCATCGCCGACGGTTGGATCTGCAAGTGGAAGTCCCGAAAGATGAATTGGGTGCGATTGCCACGAAGGCCATTTGGTCGGAGATCTATGATCGGATTGCCGACATTGCCGGGCCGCATCGTTCGACCCTGGTGTTTGTGAATACGCGCCGGATGGCAGAACGTGTAGCGCATCATCTGGAAGAACGTTTAGGCGAGAACCAGGTGGCGTCCCATCATGGCAGTTTGTCACGCAAGCTCCGTTTGGATGCGGAAGAGCGATTAAAGACGGGTCGGATTAAGGTGATGGTGGCGACCGCGTCCTTAGAGTTGGGGATCGATATCGGTTGTATTGATGTGGTGTGTCAGATCGGATCGCCTCGCGCGATTGCCACCTGTCTTCAGCGGGTGGGGAGGGCAGGGCATCGGGTGGGGGCGGTTCCCCAGGGACGACTGTTTTGTACGACCCGGGATGAATTAGTCGAATGTGCGGCGGTGGTCCGTGCGATCCGACAGGGTCAATTGGAAACCATTGAGATTCCGTCTGCCCCCCTGGATATTTTGATTCAACAAATCATTGCAGAGGTCGCGGCGCAGGAATGGGCTGCACGTGATCTCTTTGCCTTGTGCCGGTCGGCCTATCCGTATCGGGAGTTAACGTGGGAGAGCTTTGAGTCCTTGTTGCAGTTAGTGGCCGAAGGATTTGTGCCGGGGCGCAGACGGCTGTATGCGTTAATGAGCTATGACCGTCATGAAGGCCGGCTTCGGCCGAAACGTGGAGGCCGGTTGGCTGCGTTAACCTCCGGTGGAGCGATTCCTGAAACGGCGACCTATCAGGTCGTGGCGGAACCTGATGGAACCGTGGTGGGGACCGTAGACGAAGACTTCGCAATTGAGAGTCTGGCTGGAGATATTATGTTGTTGGGTACGACCTCCTGGCGTATTCGTGGAATTGAAACCGGGAAGGTTCGTGTGGAAGATGCACATGGTGCTCCGCCCAACATTCCTTTCTGGCGAGGGGAAGCGCCGTCCCGATCGCTGGAATTATCTCAGGCCGTGGCCGACGTGCGAGAGCAGATCTTTCAGTTGCTTAAACAAGGTGCCGCTCCCGGAGATGAGACCGCGCGGCTTTGGTTCTATGAAGCATGCGGAGTTGATGCGGCGGGTGCCGATCAATTGCTGGCCTATGTAGCCGGAGGTACACAGATTCTCGGAGGTGTCCCGACGCAGACTTGTGTGATTGCGGAACGGTTTTTTGATGAAGCGGGGGGAATGCAACTGGTGCTGCATGCACCGTTTGGTGGCAGGCTCAACCGCGCATGGGGGCTGGCGTTACGCAAACGATTTTGTGTGAATTTTGATTTTGAATTGCAGGCGGCGGCTACCGATGACGGGTTGGTGCTGTCGCTTGGTGAGCAGCATAGTTTTCCATTGGAAACCATTTTTGGATTTGTGCATTACAACACGGTGCGGGAGGTGCTCATCCAAGCCACGCTGGCAACTCCGCTTTTTCTCACACGCTGGCGATGGAATGTGACCCGTGCGTTGGCTTTGTTGCGATTTCAACACGGCAAACGGGTGCCGGTGCATCTTCAGCGCATGCGGGCGGAAGATTTATTGGCGGCCGCGTTTCCGATGGCTGCCGCCTGTGGCGATAACCATGTTGGGGATATCCCGGTGCCGGATCATCAGTTGGTCCAGGAAACGCTGCATGATTGCTTGACGGAGGCCATGGATCTGGCGGGCCTGCGCCAGGTCCTTGAGCGAATCGAGAATCAGGAGATTCAGGTGCGGGTGGTGGAATCACCTGTGCCTTCGTTGTTTGCCCATGAGATTTTAAATGCCAATCCCTATGCATTCCTGGATGATGCGCCCCTGGAAGAACGACGCGCGCGTGCCGTGAATCTTCGCCGAACCTCGTCCTCTGCCTTTGACGGGAACATCGGGACATTGGATGCGGCAGCGATTGATGCGGTGGTTGAAGAAGCCTGGCCGGTCGTTCGTGATGCGGATGAGCTGTTCGATGTGCTTCAGGTTCTGGGATGGTTGCCATTCGCAATGGGTGAGTCGTGGCATGAGATGGGTGATGCGTTACTGTCATGTGGCCGTCTCCTGGTGTTGCGGGTGCCGGTTGAGGAACTTCCGGAAACGAAAGCCGTTGAGGGTTGGACCACCAGAGAACATCTGACGCGTCTTCAGGCCTTGTTCCCGGAGGCAAAGGTGGTGGCCGGTCTACAGAAATCACGTGCCCTATCTGTGGGAGATGCGTCGGCCACGTCAGCATCTGCTGCACGGGATGTCGTGCAAGGCTGGATGCCGCACGTCGGTCCGGTGACTGCTGATGAATTGTCCCGGAGATTGAATGTGCCTGCGCTACTCGTGCAGCAGGCTCTCTTGCAATTGGAAGCAGAAGGTCAGGTCCTTCGAGGTCATTTTCGTCCCTTCTCCCGGATTGATTCTTTGACCGTCTCCCCGACGAATGAAGAGCAGAGGATTGGTAAACATGCAGTCGAAAAAGAATGGTGTGACCGGAGTCTTCTGGCTCGTATTCATCGGCGTACGGTCACGTCTTTGCGCCGGGAAATCGAGCCGGTCGCCGCATCGGATTTTATGCGGTTTCTCTTTCGATGGCAGCATCGGGCGCCCGGAACAGAATTGCACGGAGAAGCCGGGCTACGTGAAGTGATTCACCAGTTGGCAGGATTTGAAGCACCGGCTTCAGCGTGGGAATCTTCGCTCCTCTCAACCCGCCTGGCTCACTACAAACCTGAATGGCTGGATCATTTGTGTCTGCGGGGGGAAGTGGCCTGGGGACGCCTGACCCCTCCGGAAAGCAAGGGCACCCTCTTACCTGTGATCGGGACAGGGCAGGAACCAGCCACCTCTGCCTTAGATGCTGGTGCGGCTGTTCCGGCATTCCGGCCGCTGACTCCGACCAGGCTGGCTCCCATTAGTTTTTTGCGACGGCAGGATGTGGGTTGGATATTGGGGGTGGCCAAACCTGGAACATCTGCAGGGGCGCTTGGAGGTGGGGTGCATCTGAGTAGTGTGGCACAAGCCGTTTGGGATTGTCTGGATCGTCGTGGCGCATGTTTTTTTGCGGACCTGACCGGTCGAACGGGACATCTGCCTGCGGAAGTGGAGCAGGCCTTGTGGGAACTAGTGGCCACAGGGTTGGTGACCGCTGACGGGTTTGATCCCATGCGGGCCCTGCTTGATCCTCGACGCCGGCGAGCGGAGGGCAAGGATCGCGCGCGACGGCCGGGGCACAGCGTCGGGCGTTGGGATCTGTTCCAGGGCGATCCTGGGGCACATGATGAGGAACCGCAGGTTCGTCCTCACCCACATGAGCAGTGGGCCAGGCAATTGGCGCATCGTTATGGCGTGGTCTTTCGTGATCTGCTCAAACGGGAATCACTGCCAGTGACCTGGCGGGAACTGTTGGTACAATACCGAAAGCTGGAATGGCGGGGTGAGATGCGGGGTGGCCGGTTTGTGAATGGTTTTACTGGGGAACAGTTCGCATTGCCGGAGGCGGTGGAATCGTTGCGGGCGGTACGCCGTGATATTCAAGCCGGGGCGCAAGAAATTCGTCTATCGGCCGCCGATCCGTTAAATTTGGTCGGCATCATTTTGCCGGGCGAACGGATCTCCGCCCACACATCCAAACCGATTTTTTTCCGCAACGGTGTGCCGTCTGCCGACATCGTCTCCCTCGAGAGTCTGGCTTGATCGAGCAGGTTGTGACAGACCAGACAGGCCAGAAATCCAATCAGCGACCCATGGTATCCCGGTTCATGGTCCCTGGTCTGGCGCTGGCCCTCATTGGTTGTATTGCCCTCCTTTGGATCCCCGTTCCTTCTCATACCATTCTCCTGAAAGCCTTCTACGACTTTAGTCATGTTCCATTATTTGGTGGCGTAGCTATCCTCCTCTTGTATCTGGCACGGCAGCTTGGTACGCCCCGAGGTTGGTCTGTGGGTAGACAATATGGCACGGCATTTATTGGGGCTGTGACTCTGGGTGTATTGACCGAAGGGGTGCAATCGTTCAGTTCGAGTCGTTTTGCGGAATGGTCAGACCTTTGGCGGGATGTTTCGGGTGCCATGGCTGCGCTGGGATTTTCTGTCACGTACGATCCAAGATTTACCGGACGAGTTGCCGCATGGCGGTTGGCTCCAAGGAAACACATGGTTCATGCCGGAGTCGGGTTGCTCGTGGTGATAGCCCTGAGTCCGGTGGTTGTCTGGACCTATGCCTATTGGGACCGGGCTACCAGATTCCCTTCACTCGTTCAGTTTACTTCCGCATGGGAAATGATGTTTGTGAAAGGGAGGGACTGTGCCGTTCAGATTGTTCCTCCGCCCTTAGGCTGGAAGAAGTCACAGGTCGATACCGTGGGACACATGGTGTGTTACCCGGCACACTATCCGGGTATTCGCCTTGAGGAGCCCTATCCGGATTGGCGAGGGTTTTCGCATTTCCGCGTTGAGGTGTATTCCGAATTGCCCGTCGCGCGATCGCTGACCATTCGAATTGATGATGCTCATCATAATTACGAATATGCGGATCGGTTTAACCAGGCCGTCATAATTTCCCCAGGCCTCAACTATATTCACATTCTCCTGGATGACATTCGCCACGCCCCGCTTGGACGGGAATTGGATCTCGGCGCGATCAGGAATGTGATGTTTTTTGCCATAAGCCCACCGGAAGAATTTTCCCTGTACGTGGATAATATTCGACTAGAATAGAGTCGCAAGTGCGAATGGGGATGGAGCCCCGGGCCGCCATGGAGAGCATCCCATTCACTGGTAGGATCATGTGTAGCATTTGCGGTGCCCTCGAACACACCAATCCTGGGTGGGCGTTGACTAGAGTGAAGTGAGAGTCGGTTTTTTGTCGTCGGAGCCTGCTAGACAAATGGACGCAGGTGGGTACAATAGATTCAGGTTCAACTGTTTCATGGCCTGGCAATGTCGTTCATCTGACAGGGGCGGAACCGGGCGCATAAAGGTCCTGTCCGGCGGGCGTTTCCCACATGAAATCTCAATAGAAAAGGTGAATTCTCAATGGTATCTGACATTATGACATTTCCCTCCGCATTTGCTATTCGCTGGGTTCTCTGGGTGTTGGCTTGTGTGCAACTGGGGCTGGTTGGTTGCCAGGTCACGTTAATTTCTTCTTATGATCCGGAAATGGATCGGACGTCAACATCGCTCCAAAAAAAAATGGATGCTTTTTTAACCAGACTTGAAACCCATGCTGGGGAATCGCAGGCTCTCTATTCGTGGGATGAGGTCTTTTATCAGAACTATCTTGTCGACCTTCGCTCCCTGCGATTGCGCGCACAAAGCGATCCCACGAATGAGTTTACGGCCAAACAGTTGACGCTCATGATGGATAACTTTGAGCAACTCCGGTTGGCCCATGAAGCGGGGCCCCTTCCGATTCCCACGATACAGGCCACGCGAGACTTATTTAATCAAGGCTGGCAGACTATTATCGCGCAAGAAATTGCCAAGCGGCGAGGAGTGGATCCCCAGTGATCGGATTCAGCGACCGGGAGATTCTGCGGGTTGGTGTGAAATATGAGTGGTGTGACTTGAAATTGCGTGTCATGCAACATGGTTTTTTTAATGCTACGAAGCAATCTTGACCGGACTAAGGCCCTTCGCTAAGATCTGCGTATGCCTAGACCACCATTTCCAACAGGTCCCCGACCAACGCCACGGATGGCTGGCGCTCCTTCACCGGCTCCTCCAGGCGCACCCAAGCAATTCGAATCGCTTCGAGCGTCGTTGCTGTTTTGTCCGAAATGTCAGACCGCGACGCCAGCCCGTGAACGTCTTCTTTTAGTGCTCCCTACCGGAAGTCTCTATGAATACCTCTGTGCCCATTGCGGGACTTCCACCGGTTCCAAAACCGATCAGGCTCAAAGCGAAGTTCGCCTCATCACTCCTTAAATTCAGGTTGCATCGTTTTTTGACGGAGGATTTTTTGTGCTATGGCTCCGTCCTTCTCCTCCTTGTATTTCGTTATCCCCGCAGTCGGTAGCAGGGAGCCATTTTCGAGAAGACATGCAACGAAAGAAAAAGGTATGCCATTTCAAGGAGGCAGAAGGATCTGGCTGGACCTCGAGGCGTTTCGACCTGGGCACAGATTCTTCGCCGTGGGCTCAGAATGACAATGTGCAATCAGGTGGCCCCGCAAGTACTAAGAGGAGAGCCAAATTCGACAGAATTACGCCAAGATTGATTCCCAATGAAAAATGTGATGACCCTGTTTCTGTTGTCTCCGCATTTAGTCAGCGGGGATCCATCAGGAAAAGTCTCCGATGGATTCCCGTTAAAAAATGTCGGGAATGACATGACAGGTAGATTTTTGGCAGCTGGCGGCAGCCATGACCGGGAGTTTGCTGCCTTCTACTATTCTGCTTGTGAGGCTGATGAATATTTTAGATATATGGCCTTTTCATGCACCGATGCGTGACCGATGCCCACAAAATAAACATAGTGGAGTGTTCAAAAAGGCTCGTCCAGCAAGGCCGCAAGCGCTTGGACGAGCGGAGCGTACGGATGAGTACGTGAGCACGGCCAAGGGGTGAGAACGCGGCTGGCGGCATTTTTCAACACTCCTTATGTGGATTTGTGGCATGACCGGGTGGGACAGGGAGCCCTTCCTGGGCCATGATCCGGAGGGCATTGGTGGTCGGGCAGGGGCCCGGTCGTAGTCGATAATCGAAATGCAACGTGCCTGCTTCAACGGTTTCCTGAAAGTGGGCATTCCGGATATGCCCGTTTCCACTGGCCAATCCTGTGAGTTCCAAATCATGGGTTGAAATCATACCCAGTCCACGGCTTTGTTGCAGGGCCTGCACAAAGGCTTCGCTTCCGGCCAGCCGTTCGCGGTTATTGGTGCCCCGATAGATTTCATCAATGAGAAAGAGGACCGGGTGAGGATTGGTGCTTTTCACCGCCTCCAGAATAACTTTCAGGCGTTTGACCTCGGCGTAAAAATACGACAAGCCTTCATCCAGGGCATCCGTGACTCGTATGCAACAATAGAGGCGCATCCAAGTCCAGGAAAAGATTCTGGCGCATACCGGACCACCTGCCTGAGCCAGACACAAATTAATGCCGACCGTCCGTAGAAAGGTGCTTTTTCCAGACATGTTTGAACCGGTCACCAGAAGGAGATGGCCTTCCCCTCGTAACTCCAAATCATTGGTTACGCGATGCGCACGGGGAATAAGCGGGTGGCCAAGGCTAATTGCGGTCAGTCCTTGTGTGTCCGGGGTTGTATTTGTGGTTTCGAGTTGTGGCCAGAGGTAATCGGGATTCAGATAGGCATAGCGCGCAAGGGCACCGGCGGCATCCACTGTCCCAATGGTATCCAGCCAGTCGGGAAGTGTCGTGCGAAGGCGCGAGATGAGGCGATTGAGTTTTCCGACAAACCACAGGTCCCAGGGTACCAGGGCATTGAGGCCTAAATGTATTAGCGGATGGGCTTTAACGCTGAGCCCCTGACAAATCCGGCTGAGCTGTTTCAAGCTCTGGGTCGGACGATTCTGTTGAGTCAAAATGGGCTGGCAGACCTGTCGCATTGTTAGTTGATGAAGAAATCGGGATCGTTCAAGTTCACTAATCACGCTGACAAGTTTTTCCAGTTCTTCATGGAGGGTGAGCACCCGGCCGAAAAGCGGGTGGATGGATCCCGATAGGAGAAAATAGGTTCCGATATAAAAGACCAGGGGAAGCAGCCAAAAATTCGGGGCTCCCGTAAGGAGTGTCCAGAGTCCCAAGGCGATAGTCAGACTCGTCAGGGAGCATGCTGCGAAGATAATCATTGGCAGATGTCTGATGGAGACGGGTGCTTCGAGCAAGGAAAGAATGCGGGTTCCATTTAGCCGATCGGAGCTAATGAGCCGGTTGGCTAAAAGACAGCGATCCCTCAAACGGGCGAGTGGAGTAAGTTCTTTCACCAATGTCTGCCTGGTTGTCCATGATAGACCGTCCGGTTCAGGAAGATTGGACTGGAAAAGCCAGGTGGCGACGCGGTGTTGACCTATGGAGGAAAAGGTGGTGTCGATCAGGTTCAGTAAGGAATGCGGACCCGTGAGGTCGAGGTCTATGGCAAATGGATGTCGCTCAGGGGCCCGGTGTTCGTAGGTGGGTATGTGTGGCCAATCAAGTTGCAGTCGAGCCAGGCTGTCTTTTTTGATTTCCAACCAGAGCTGTAATCGATGCAATCGGGATTTCAATCGCTGGTGAAACCAGGATATAGTGAGAAATCCAATGAGAAAGAGGAGAAGAAGACCATTCCCGGTATGAAACCAGGCTTGTTGATACACGCCGATCGTGATGGCGGCTCCCGCTAGGAATGTTCCCATTCTCCATCGGCTGAATTGCCGGCTGGCGATGGTGCCTTTCGCCTGCATCCGCTCGGTGCGGTGAATGAGGCGAAGAATCGCCCGTTCTCGTCTATCAGTGGTGGTATGTTTCATAGGGCCTGCGGACATTAGCCGCTCTGCGTGATCCCGTCAATAACGTGAAATTTTGGGAGGTGCCTGGTGAACCAACCAGGCAGGCGCGTTCTCATGGTACAGAGCCCTCAACGAACCCCTTGTTCTCCTTATGGCTGGCGCCGATTTGAAAAGAGGCTTTTATGACTTTCCGCGAAGGATTGGGTGGCCGAAGTCGCGTACTTTTAGAAACCCTTTACCGATGGAATAGCTTTTATGGATGCGGCTGCCTTTGAAATCATCATTCCCATTTCCGTGGATGTCGCTGAGCTAGCAGGGATTCTCGATTGCCAGGAATTTCTTGGAGCATGGGAAGCGGAGGGATCCACCGTGCTGTATTGGAATAAGAATGGAGCAGAGATTCTTCAGCAGGTCCGGTCGGCGTTCAGCGTATTGGGTGTGGCTCTTCCGGAAGGAGCGCTGCGGGTTCATCCGGTGAAGGCTCAAGATTGGAATGCCACATGGGCCGCGTCCGTTCAGCCCATTCGTATTGGCCGTCGCATTGGCATTCGCCCGAGTTGGGCCACCATGGAGATGCCCGAGGATGGAGTGGAATTGATTATCGATCCCAAGCAGGCGTTCGGGACCGGTCATCATGCCACTACGCAAATGATTCTCGAATGGTTGGAAGGGGTCACGTGGCTTCCAGGCATGAGGGTGCTGGATGTGGGGACGGGGAGCGGGATTCTTGCGATGGCGGCCTTGTGCCTGGGAGCGACCAGTGCGCTGGGAATTGATGTGGATACGACGGCGCTCGACTGTGCCAGGGAATACGCGGTGGTGAATAACATCCAAGAAGCATTGACACTTTCTTCTTGCCAGTTGGCCACGCTTCCGGCTCAATCATTTGATGTCATTCTGGCCAACCTGGATCGCAGAACGATACTTCACGTGATCGATGAATTTGCGAGGATGCGGGGTCCGCAAACACAGTTGGTGATATCCGGGCTGCTGGAGGAAGATGAATCCGAGATTATCCGTCAGTGTGAAGGGTGCGGATGGCGTCAAGGCCATGTCAGGAGGCGGGATGGTTGGTCAGCCATTCAGTTTGAAGTCGCGTTTCCCGACTCGTCTTCTTCGGGCTGAGATTCCAGGAATGCAATGAGCGCTTGGTAGGTGAGTTGCCGGACTTCCGCTTTCGACCCGGTGCCCTTATCCAGATTTTTTCTCAACCAGACGGTTTCCGAAATGTGCGTGGTTGCCTTATTGCACAGTGTCCACATCTGATGAAGAAACTCGATGGGAAGGCCAACCTGGACGCCTTCTGATTCAATTCGGTCATCCAAAATGGCCAGAAGATCTGAGATCGCTTCGTCAGCCCGATAAGGTTGGGAAGCAAATCCGAAGCTGGCATGTGCGGCTTCCTCCTGTTTGGCTTGTTCGACTAAGTCATGCATGTATTCCTTGAGCAGACCAATGATACGTCCGGAAAATCGCATAGGGTTCGTGGGGGATTCTCTCTGGAATGGTTGATCAGTTGAAAAGAAATTTCTTTGAGATATGGGCATTCCGGTTCTGATGATGACGGAGCGTCCATCGTTTAATCATCGAAGAGGGTATCGACGTCCGGCTTTACCACGCCGGGAGGAAGTCCCGGCTTCCAGTCTCCGTATTTTCCATCCGGACGATAGAAATATTGATGGTGTTGGCGCTTGATGATCCAATCCTCACCGTCGGCCCATAATTGTCGAATTTCTTCCTGCTCCATGTATTCCGGTCTCCTGTCTTGTGAAGTCTACTAGGGGAGATGTGATCCTGATGTATGCGCTGATGCTATCTTAAATAAAACCGTTCTCTTCGGGCAATTCACATTTTTGATGAAGAGAATTGGTGTGGGGAATTTTCATTTGGGGACTATGGATCAGGCTAGATCCAAAATTTCATACTCAGAGAGGACAATCGACAATCATCACGTGAGAAAACCTTTTGACTTTCACCTTGGTGCCGGTCTGACATGATGTTGAAACAGGGAACAATGAAAATTGCCGTGATTGGCGGGGGGCCGGCCGGTCTGATGGCTGCTGAGGCGGCGATTGCCGAGGGCGCATGCGTGGACCTGTATGACGCCATGGCCTCCGTCGGTCGAAAATTTTTGCTGGCGGGGAAGGGTGGGCTCAACTTGACGCATTCTGAACCATTGGAGAGATTTCTTGCACGATATGGGACCAGACAGGGACAATTCCAATCGTTGCTCGCCGGATTTGGCCCGGATGCATTACGCGAGTGGGCTCATGAACTGGGTGTTGAGACGTTTATCGGAACATCCGGCCGGGTGTTTCCCACAGACCTCAAGTCTGCACCTCTTTTGCGGGCGTGGCTGCGCCGGTTGCGCCAGCACGGTATGGTAATTCACGTTCGGCATCGCTGGGTTGGATGGACCGAGACCGGATCCCTACGGTTTGCCACGCCGCAAGGCGATCGTGACGTTTCTGCTGATGCGGTGGTGTTGGCGTTGGGTGGTGGCAGTTGGTCCAGGTTCGGCTCAGATGGGGCGTGGGTGCCGTTGCTCGCCGGGCGTGGTGTTCACATTGAACCACTAATGCCTGCGAATTGTGGGTTTGATGTTGCTTGGAGTCCGCACCTCCGCGGTCGCTACGCCGGCCATCCCGTGAAGCCGGTTGCCGTTGCGGGAACCACTCACGAGGGTGTTGAGTTCCGGCAACAGGGCGAATTCGTTCTGACGGAGACCGGTCTTGAGGGAGGAGTGATTTATGCGATTTCGGCATGGTTACGCGACGAGATCGTGAAAACAGGCACGGCGCTTCTTCGATTGGATCTGGCGCCCGACCGTGATGTGTCGCGGCTCATTGCAGAGTTATCACGGCCGCGTGGTTCACGCTCGATGGCTAGCCACCTACAGCGCCGGGTTGGTATTTCAGGGGTAAAAGCCGGCCTTCTGAGGGAATGTGTGTCAAAACAAGATTTTGCGGACCCCGTGCTGCTCGGGTCGGCCATCAAATCGCTGCCCGTGCTTCTCGTTGCGCCCCGTCCGTTAGAGGAAGCGATTAGCACGGCTGGCGGAGTGGCTTTCGAAGCCTTGAACCAGCGACTGATGATTCGTACCGTGCCGGGAGTATTTTGTGCGGGAGAGATGCTGGATTGGGAAGCCCCAACCGGTGGCTATCTTCTGACTGCCTGTTTTGCCAGTGGCCATGCTGCGGGTATTGGGGCGGTAAGATGGCTTCAATCGATGCGGAATTCCATTTCGGGAACGTCCTGACAACCGCTTCACTGCATGATCTCTGCTCATAAACTCCTTCTCGTTGCCCCAAACGTAAATGTTTCTCCTTTGTGTAACCGTAAGGTGAAAATCCTAATTCTAGGCGTTGGCATAAGCGATTGACTTGGTATAAAATATTTATTTGCTTTGTCTGACCCTTCATTGGTTGGAATTCACCGGAGCAACGCACAAAGGACTTGTACAAGATGACCGTTACTCATCGAATGCTTTATATTTTATTGGCCACTTTGCTGCTTTCCTGGTGGGTGATCCCTGGAGTCTGGGCTGAAGATTCTTCTCAGGTTCTGACAAAACAGGCGATGGATGAATGCCATGAAGGGAGGCGGGCGACGGAGGAAACGGTTCGGGTTGATCATTTTGAGCGGGGGCGGAAGTTGGCGGAAAAGGCTGTGGGACTGGACGAGCGTTCAGCCGATGCGCATTTTGCCCTGTTCTGTAATATCGGCGAGCGGATGCGCGCCAACGGAGAAGTTCTTTTCTCGGTGTTCGAATATGGACGGATGATGGAAGCACTGGACAAGACCCTGTTGCTCAATCCTAATCATATGGATGCCCTTTCTTCTAAAGGGACGATTCTCATCGAAGTCCCCGGGTTATTTGGAGGAGATTCCGAAAAAGGCGAAGCGATGCTGAGGCAGGTGATTCAGCAGGATCCTCAATCCATTAATGCTCGCATGGTCGTGGCGCGTTCGTGTGCCGAGCGGGGAGAGGATCAAGAGGCTTTTGATTTAGCGAAAAAGGCGCTCGAGCTTGCCAGGGCGGGGAATCGGGATGATCTTCTCCCTGAGGCTGAGAAGACATTTTCGGAGATTCAGACGAAACTGGCTTCCAAGTAAGTCACGATTCGGGTTTTACCCGGTGGCCGGTTGGGATGAAATTCTTCTCCAAGCATTTCCGTTTTATACTCCACAATCTCCTCGTATTCTCCGATCCATTGTCGCAGCCGTGCTAGAGGCCACACAGCACAATTCCGGGCTTTCTATATTCAAGATATGCAGACGCGTGTAGGTGTATCCAACGATCGAGGACGAATGACCACAAGTCATCCGCATTCAGGTCTTCCTGATTATTTGGTCCCCGGGTTATCCATTCTCTTTGTTGGAATTAACCCGGGTCTGCGCTCTGCTGAGGTCGGGCATCATTTTGCCGGGCCTTCCAACCGGTTTTGGAAATTACTGTTTGACGCCAAGCTGATTCCCGTTCCCATGACCTATCAGGATGATTGGCACTTGCCCGCATTCGGATATGGCCTTACCAATCTGATTGCTCGGCCGACCGCCGGTGTTCAGGATTTGGAAAAACGGGATTTTCTGGAGGGGCATCAGGCATTAGTGACAAAAATCACGAGATATCAACCTCGACTCGTGGCTTTGTTAGGAGTCAGTATGGCTCGCATGCTTCTCTCGTCCAGGAAGGCGACCAAGGCTGTCAAACGGTTGTCTGAACTCCCTATTCAGGTTGGTCTGCAATCTCTTACCCTTGGGGATACTCCTGTTTGTGTGTTGCCAAACCCGAGTGGAAGAAATGCCCATTATTCCTATCAGCATATGAAAGCTTTATTTAGTGGGTTAAAGGATTGGGGTCAACCTGCGTGATCCGCAGGTATGGCTGGCCAGTTGCCGGCAAATACCAGTCGTTCGCATTCAGCAGAGAGGAACACGTTGATCTCGCGAATGAGGTGTTCAGAGATAAGTCTTAGCTATCTGTGTTCTTGTGGAATATCATTAAGAGAGGGAGTCGGTTCGAAAGATGAGTATTGATGCGTGCTATGCGGGCCATCATGAAACGCTGGGGGTACGGATGAGTGCTGACAGGTCGGTTTTCCTTGGACTTGTTTTTTTTGTAGGGCTTGGCTACTTAGTGGGGTTGGGAGAGGCTTCGGCCATGCCGATTTCCCAGGCCATTGAACAGGCGAAGGTGGCGACAGTCGGGATACTGCAGGCTGATCAACTTGAGATTCCAGACAATGGCTATGGGCTACCGGTCAGTATTCGCGGATCGGGAATCCATATTGGCCGGGGAGTGATTGTGACGGCACGGCATGCGGTAGAGCGAACCGAGGGAGGGAAAGTCATAATCCCGGACACCATTCATGTGGTGACGGACGACATTTTTGAATTGGCGGCCGCTCGCAAGGGAGCCAATGCATACCTGGATGTGGCCGTGTATCAACTCCAGGGTTCCGAATCGGATTGGCCACAAGCGCATGTCACGTTTGCCGATGAAGATGTGACATATGGCGATCAGGTCTTTACCGTCGGGTATCCACTGGGTTGGGGGCCGGCTGTTAACTTTGGTATGACAGGAAATCCCAATACGTTTTTGCCGACGGTGAACAGTCGATTAATGCAGGTGGATATGTCCGTGTGTAGCGGCAATTCTGGCGGGGGGCTGTTGAATCAACATGGACAACTGGTAGGGCTTATGCATGCCATCATTCAAACGGAAACGCAGCATGACGATCGACGGTGTGCCCGATTGGCTTTTGTGCTCCCGGGCCGGTTGGTTCAACGGGTGGTGACCGCCGTTTTGGCTGACAGGGTGCCGGGGTTTTCGGTGCTGGGGATTCAGCTCCAGACATTGAGGATGGGAAGTCGTTGGGCGCTGGTCGTGGCCAAAGTCACCGGTCCCTCACGCCATGCGGGATTTCAAAAAGGCGATGTGTTGATGGCCATTAATGATGTCCTGATTACCACACCGGCACAATTGAAAAATTATTTGATTGAGCGAACGGAACCCGGCCAAGTTGTCGAGCTCAGGGTTCAGCGTGGAGATTCTCAGGAGCTGCTCTCGGTGACGTTGGGTCGTTCCTGAGTGGGCCTTCAGATTGAGAATAAATGGGTTCCGTTTGTTTGGCTTTCGGTCAGGTGTTTGCCTGTCTTTCCCTTTCACTGATTTTTGAGCGTCCATATCTCATCCTCGGAAAAGGCCCAAGATATACGTAACGCTGGTGAAAGGTCATGAATCAGCCATAACCCTCAAGATACCCTCTAAATGTTCCGATAGGTCCACCAAAGCCAAGAAACATGGGATAATCTACGTGCGAGCGGGTCATGGAAAGAGAAGGAACAATGCCCAGCCATGATTATTAAAGAACGAAACATGAATGGCTTGCCGGTCGTGAGTCTTTCTGGAAAGTTGGATATTTTTTCTAAAAACGCTTTTAAGGAGACTGCAGAAAAATATACAGACTCGAATTCACAAGGGCTTATCCTGGATTTTCAAGGAGTGACCTTTTTGGATAGTGTGGGGTTAGGGGCTTTGGTGGTCCTTGCCAAGAAGTTCCAGAAACTCAAAGGCCGCATGATTATCGTGAATCCTCAGGATCCGGTGAAGACCCTATTATCCGAAATGCATATGGAGAAAATCATCCCTATGTATACAACGGATTCGCAATTTTCGACATTTTCTGTGCTCTAGCTCTCCTATCTCTCTTTTCTTCTTCCTTTCCCCATTGTCTGTTTTGGTACGGGGTATTTGGGGATTCTCTGACGGCTCAGCCACCTACCCGGTCTCTTCCAGCGTTTGAGGGGCAATGTGATGAATCACTCTTTATTCCGGGGTTATCACGCTCCACTGTTGGCGCCTGGTTCTGTCATTGAGAGCGGTAAAGGGGTAGTCAACCTAGGGAGAATTCCAGTACAGTAGGAAAAGATTTTTAAAAGAGGACACAGTTTTCGTAACCGGATAGCTTCCTCCTCACTAACCTGTTCAGGTTTGTCTCGTAAACCCATTTTCACCACGGTTCATCTCTGACCTGTGACTCCTCCTCTTCATTCCTTTCAGTACGATGTGATTGTTGTGGGCATGGGGCCTTCAGGAGCTTCGACTGCATATGAGTTGAGCCGATTGGGAATGTCCGTGTTGGCGTTTGAAAAGCAGGTTCACCCCCGGTACAAAGTCTGTGGCGGAGGGCTCTCCGCCAGAATTGAACAAATTCTTCCGGCCGATTTCAAAACGATTATTGAAGGGACGGTGAATCGTGTGCAATTTATTTACGGGGGAACGGATTCCTTTATTGTCGAATCTCCGCGTCCCGTCGCCTACATGGTCATGCGTAAGACCTTCGATCACTGGTTGGTCGAGAAAGCCCGGCAGGTTGGAGTAGAAATCCGGGAAGAGGAGTCCGTCGTCGCCATTCAGGAATTAGAGGATGGGGTCGAAGTGACCACTGGGAAAGGACGGTATCGCGGCCGGATGGTCATCGGAGCCGATGGAGCGATGAGTGTGGTGGCTCAACAATGTTTCCCTGAGCGAGAGGTCGTAAATATTCCTGCTTTGGAAAGTGAATATCATGGAGACACACCTCATGCATTTCAGTGCTCACAAACGGTATTAATCAGTTTACGCGCAGCAAAAAAAGGATACGGCTGGGTCTTTCCGAAGGAAAAAGGCCTATCGCTGGGTGTGGGCGAATTTATTCGTGGCAGAAATCGTCCTAAACGCAGTTTTGAGGATTTTATCAGTCATGAATCTGCTTTGGCCGGGCTTTCCATTCCTTCCCCCCTAGGACACCCCCTCCCAATTGCCCATTATCCGGCGTATCGCCCTGGACATCGGTGGACTGGAAGGTTGGTGCGGCATCGAGCCGTATTGGTCGGCGATGCGGGTCATTTGGTTGATCCGTTACTGGGAGAAGGGATTTATTATGCTGTCCGATCCGGACAATTGGCGGCAGTCAGTGTGGCTTCCACTATCAGGGATCCAAGGCATCGGTTGGAGGAATATGAAAGGAATGCGGAAGCTGAATTCGGATTGGAATTTCGAGTGGCTTCTCGATTAGGAGCCATCATTTATGGATTACCTCGATCTTGCCATTGGTGGGCGGGCCGGACTTTTCCCGACGCCTATCAACGGGTGCTTGGGCGCTATTGTGAACTCTTACAGGGACGTGAAACGTATCAGACGCTTTGGGCCAAAATTCTCCAACGACTGAAACGTCCATTTGGCTGTATATAGCCAGGGAGGTGAAGTGTGAGAATGGTGGACAGGACAGAGAGTGAAAATCGTCTGTGGTCGGGATAATGATGTTTGAGATTGGCACCGACCAACGTCCTTTGCCATTCATAAAATTTGAATAGAAGAGTGCGTGAGGTCGTCCTTTAGCAAACAGATCCCCCAGCTTGGTTTCTGCCTCTGGAGACAGGTATGTTGGTTGAAAGGGGTCATTTCTTGCGTGAGTCCGGTCTGGCAGGAATAGGGGCGTTCCCCAGGTGGGAAGGAATAATATTGATGTCCGGTTTATGAAGGTCGGACTATTAAGGAGTGTGATACGTATGTCAGCGCTGATTTATGGACAGAAACTTACCAAAGCCTATGGGACCAAGCGTCTCTTCCAGGAACTTACCCTAGGCGTTTCAGAAAAAGACCGGATCGGGATTATCGGACCGAATGGATCGGGGAAAAGTACCCTCCTTCGAATTTTTGCCGGGCTTGAACAGCCGGATGAGGGAAGAGTCACTCGACGGCAGCATCTTCGCATTGCCTATATTCCCCAACAGGCCGATTTCGATTCGGAGTCGACGGTCGCCGAGGAAATTGAACGAGCAGCCTTGGCATCCGGCCTCCACGCGCATGATTGTGTGGCACGGGTGCAGGAGACGTTGGGACGCATGGGGTTTGCTCAAGGCGATCAGCTCGTGGGCCCTCTTTCAGGCGGATGGAAAAAACGGCTCGCCATTGCCTGTGGGTTTGTTCAGGCGCCGGATGTCATGCTGGTGGATGAGCCGACGAACCATCTCGATCTGGAAGGGATGCGATGGTTGGAGCAGGTGATGTCCCAGGCTCCATGGCCGTGGATCATGGTGAGCCATGATCGATGGTTTCTTGGGCATGCCACAAATAAGATTGCTGAAATCAATCGGAGATATCCTGATGGGATTTTTCTTGTTCCGGGAAGCTATGAGGAGTTTCTGGTCAAGCGGGAAGAATTTCTGAATAGCCAAACTCAACAGGCTCAGGCATTGGCGGGCAAGGTTCGTAGGGAAGAAGAGTGGCTTCGTCGAGGGCCCAAGGCTCGATCCACTAAAGCGAAGTCTCGCATAGATTCCGCCCATGCATTGCAGGCTGAATTAGCTGAGACTCAGGTGCGCTTGCGACAAGAGGAAACCTCCATCGATTTTGTCGGCTCGGGTCGTCGCACAAAACAGTTAATGGTTGTCCATCAGCTTCGAAAGACGTTCGGCCCGCGAACCATTATCCAAAAATTGGACTGGGTCATCTCACCGGGAACCGCCACAGGGGTCTTAGGTCATAATGGCTCGGGGAAGTCCACCCTGTTAAAATTACTTGCCAAGGAATTGGAGCCTGATCAGGGAAGCGTGACGTATGCGGATAAATTGCAAGTCGTATATTTTGATCAAAATCGTGATCAACTCGATCCAAAGATGACCCTGCGGCGGACGTTGTCGGATTCGGGGCATACCGTCATGTACCGGGGCCAGACCGTGCATCTGGCTGGATGGGCCAAACGGTTTCAGTTTCAGCCTGAACAATTGGATCTCCCTATTGAGTTGCTTTCCGGTGGCGAACAAGCCCGGGCGGTCATTGCCAGGTTAATGCTGCAGTCCGCCGACGTGTTGATTGTGGATGAGCCTACAAACGACTTGGATATTCCGACGAGAGAAGTGTTGGAAGAAAGTTTAAAGGAATTTCCCGGAGCCTTGATCCTGGTGACCCACGATCGTTACATGATGGAGGAAGTGTGTACGGATTTTGTAGGATTGGACGGGCAGGGAGGATATGGGCAATTTGCGGATTATGGACAATGGGAATCCTGGCTTCGCCGGCAACGGTCAGGCAAAGATCAAACCGGCACTCAATCCAAGAGTGTCCGTGCCACGGCTGACCGGCCAAAAGCAAAAAAACTGTCGTTTCGTGACCAGCAAGAATATGACACAATAGAAAAACGGGTCCTTGATGCCGAGGCGGTCCTCGAATTGTGTCGTATCGAAACAGAAAATCCCAAAATTGCTGCGAATCATCATAAGCTGCAGGAAGCCTATGAAAATCTCCAGTCCGCCGAACAGGAAGTGGAACGCCTGTATACCCGATGGGCGGAACTTGAAGCCAAGCAACAGGCATAGAGTACGATGGGTACATGAACGTCTGTCAGGGTCAGTCGTTACCCGATAGTAAGTTTGACCCTGATGTGGGGCAAAGGGAGTCATGACATTATGATCCTTTCGGCTATCACCCTGAGAATAAGCCTAATTCTCTTGCTCTGTTGGGTGGGAGTAGCGTGGGCCGGGTATGAGGAAGGAGAGGAGGCATATCTGCAGGAAAATTTTCCCGCCGCTCTGTCTGAATGGCGACCCTTAGCGGAAGAGGGACATACCGAGGCGCAGAATATGTTGGGCTATATGTACCGGTACGGGCAGGGAGTGCCACAGGATTTTGAGCAGGCTCGACTGTGGTACCGTCGGGCAGCCGATCTCGGGAATGCCAGGGCTCAGAACAATCTCGGGGCGATGTACCGCCAGGGTTTGGGGGTCCCGCAGGATTTTCAAGAAGCTTTTCGATGGTTTCTGCGGGCTGCCGAACAGGGCAATGGTGGTGCCCAAAATCATGTTGGCCTCATGTACTATAAAGGAGAAGGGGTCCGGCAGGACCTGGTGCAAGCCTATATGTGGGCATATCTGGCCGCGCAGCAGGGCATAGATCCGTCGATCCAAGCATTAGATCTACTCTCACAGGAGATGACCGCTGCTCAGATCACTGAGGCAACAGATCTTGCACGGAATTGGAAACCCAAAGGTGAAGAGGTTGCTCTTTAGATACCTGTCCGACGTCCCTGCATTAAGAGGAGAATTTTCCCCCTTGTCCCTGTGACGTGAGTGATTCCGGTCGTTGAGAGGCAAGGACTCTGGAAGACGCGAGGTGGTTGGAAGGTTAAGCCTAAACTCCGTGACTACAATCTCTCCCTATATTTGACTCCCTCCCAGTGGAGTGCTACCCTGAATCACGGCACAAGCGATGGTGGTTCTCCTGCCTTTCCTGCCTTTTCATTCCTAGGAGGATTGATCTCGACGATCATTTCGTGAGGGGAGTATGGCCTTCATTCCTCCTCGCTTTCCGTACCGTTTTAAAAGGACGGTGTGTGTTCTTTGTCATGATTCGCATGGTTCTTTAGACAGAAGGAGGCTTCTTATGAAGCTGACAATGAAGTGGGGTGGCAAGGTTAGAAATAGAAAAACATTCAAACCTGAGCCGAAAATCCGTTGGGATCTCCTTGGCCTCGCTGATCCTTCTAAAGAAAAAATTCCCATGCCGATTGATGAGGTTCGCCGACAAGTTCTGATGATGTCGAGTCCCGGGTTCGATCAGGATAGCGCGACTCGTCTTGATGTGGTGCCTCAAAAAGTTTCCCGTTCCTCGCCCTCAGGAAAGCCGCCCAAGGCACGCAGGGAGTCCACGTAACGCAGGTATGCTGCTTGGCCGGACGAGAGTCGGCACCTGGAGACCCGTGAGGACCGGTGCCTCACACTAGATAGTCCGGGGAAGAGGCATAGCCTAGGAAAGCTTTCCAGCTCATCAAATGATGGAGCCGGAGGCGTGATACCCTATTCGAAAGGAGGAAGATAAATGGGACGACCGACAAAAGTGACCCAGGCCAAACGAAACCGTGAGATGGTCAAAAGAATGAAGCAACAGGATAAGGAAGCCCGACGTGAGCAACGCAAGTCGGAAAGCGAAGAACCTCCTCGAGTGCTTGATGGAGAAGATCCCGATTTAGTTGGGATACGCCCAGGCCCGCAACCACCGCAATACTAGTGAGTGCTGCAATTTCTCACTAATCGTTTGGTACAAATACCGGTTTTCTTCTTGGAGTATTTTCCCAATCCAAGCCTGTTCTGACAAAAATGGCAGTATTACTTGAAATAGTTGCCTCCCTTTACGTTCCTGCCACCTCTGATCCTCTCTGTATGGCATAAAAAGCGGCATATCAGAACACCAGTCTTTTTTAAACCCATATTGTAGTTGCCGTCACATTCCTAAAAGGAAAGGGAAGAAGAGCCGGAATCCTTCCAGGCTGTCTTTATTGGATGGCCCCATTGTCCGTAGCTTCTGTTCCCGTCAATCTGAGGACAGCTTCAACTACCAGAAATTTATGTAGAGTGTTGGACCACTTTATGCTCTAATGCATATTGTACTCGAGCCAACTCTTGCTTGAGAGCAGATATTTTGTGCCTGGCCCTGCCAAATGATCATGGCGATCGTGTTGCTCCAATGCCAAAGCCAACTCGGCCAATTTTTGCACTCCCACGTTTCGGCAGATTCCCTTGAGCCCATGGGCCGCTAGCGTTAAATCTTCCCAATTTTCTGTCGTGACAGCCTCTTGAACCTGCGAGACGCATTCCAATGCTTCGCGAATGAAATTTTTCAAGATTTTGCATACAAATTCGTTCCCCTCCAGCGTACGCCATTCGGCCAATCGCTCAGCATCTAACAATTGAGTTGCGCCAGACACGGTTGTGAGAGGATCGGAATTCGTGAGGGGCTTTTGAAGGAGTACGCCGTCGTCAATATGATTGAGTGGAAGGGCCATTCGTTCCTCTCGTGGTAACCAGCGACGGAGCATGTCCCGGAGTTTATCCGGTTTAATGGGTTTGGGTAAGTAATCATCCATGCCCGCGGCAAGACATTTTTCTCGTTCCCCGGACATGGCGTTGGCCGTCACCGCAATTATCGGGGTATGGCGTTGTTCTTTTTCCCAGGCTCGAATCGCTTTGGTGGCCGCATATCCATCCATACCCGGCATCTGACAATCCATCAGGATGAGGGCAAAGGCCCTTTTCTGAATGGTTTCAATCGCTGCCTTACCATCGGGTACCTGAACGCGTATATCGATGTGGTTCGGGCTTGTCGAACGCGCCGAGGTGGCGGCAGCCTCAGACGGCTTTACGCTGGAAGGCGCAACCGTGGCCATCGAGGGTTTTGGGAATGCCGGGAAGCATGCCGCCCTCTGTCCCCGGAACGAGTCCTGAAAGTGATGACATTCCTGTCCAATGAATAACAATAGCCATCTCTGGTGGCACTCGTGACAACGGATGAGCGGGTGGGTCGAGCTGGTGGTAACTGACCGGATTGTCTCCGGTATTCCACATGATGTGGCGTGATTCTCATCAGCATCTGATTCTTGACGTAGCTGATATGATTAACATAGAAGCAAAGATCATGATCCCCAAGATTTGGCAGGGTTTCATGTGATACACAAAAACAACCATTACCCCGTCAAGACATGAGAGAGCAGGGACGAGGGAAGTGATGAAACGTATTCTCCTGGTCGATGACCATCAGATGGCCCGTGAAGCCTTAAAGCAAGTCCTTGAGGCTCAAGGGTATAGCATTGAAGAAGCGGAAAACGGGGCGGTCGGGTTGGCCCTGATTCAGCAAGGGAGGTCCTTCGATCTTGTGATTTCCGACAATCAGATGCCCGTGATGACGGGGCTGGAATTCGTCCAACGACTGGCACAGCAATCCTATATCTCCACCCATCCCTTGATCCTATACTCTGGCCAGCTGACTACGGAGCTAGAACAACAGGTCCGTGCCTTAGGGGTCTATGCGGTTCTCCAAAAACCCTACAATTTACAAGATCTGCTCGTTATTGTTCGTCAGGCCATTTCAGATTCTGACGCTTGAAGCCAAGAACGCGTTCTTACGTCAGTAGTCCGGCTAGGACCGGTCCTTTCTCCCCATTGTTGTTCATATTGGCTATTTTCACTTGTCAGCATTAGGGTCGTTTCGCTCCACACGGATGACCAAAAATAGTAGAGGAAATCTTCAGCAATGTGAAGTGGAAAATATCGTGTCAACCGGCCGGCAGCACCTCCCGTTGGGGTAGAGAGTCAGCTTCATCGATCAAAGAATGAACAAAAAGTCGGATTCAGATGAAGTGAAAGCCCGGGGAACGTTGGAGTATTGAAGGACGATTATTCCGGACTTTAGGCGAGAATGAATGCGGTGGTAGTGGCCGCGGTTATCAAAAGAGTTCGAAGGCCCGCCCAAAGCCGGAACGTGTGACTGATTCGTCCCAGGTACCCGCCAAGCAGAAAAATGATCTCAAGGTCAGGACGAGCGCCGATTCCAAAGGAAAAAGAAATTGTGGCATTAGCAGTGGAGCTGCCCACAAGGGCAGTAGAATCCCCAGTGAAATGGCCAAGGGAGCGATTCCATTTACCAGGCCATGACGACCGGAAGGAGTCGGGCGGCTCGTCCAGGGGCCGAATGTCTCAATTCGCTCACCATGGCTTTTTCAAGCTCCCTGAGTTGCCTGCACTTTTTCGCAGCCTCGCTAATATAGGCGCTACTGATGCCGCTCATCCCCAGGGCGATGGCCACCCGAGGCAGGCACTGATGACCACAAACAATTTGACTTCGTCGCTCACATAGAATCCCCCTAACAAACCCAGCATCGTGAGTGCGCCGTCAAATCCATTGACGGCAAAGTACCGGCGTGCGATGAGATGGGAACGTGTGAGTGTGAGAAGTCGGGGAGGCTTTGCAGTCAGGGACGCCATGGGTAAGCGGGTTCAGAATCGGCCGGTCCATTCTCCACATCAACTTCGTCGATACTGTGGATCGATTCAAGAGGGCTTTTGATCAGGTTCATCTGGAATGATGGGTGGCCGGTCAGGTCCCACACTCAAATTGGTCAATCGGCTTATGATAGAATATGCTGATGAAACTAAAAAATATCATATGTTGTTTGGTGCTCGCTCTAGGGAGTGCGGGGGGATGCGCCTCCTCGCCTGTGAAGATACCGGAAATTCTTCAGAATCAAATTGATCCCACGCTCACATTTTCGGATGTGATTCAACATCCTGGGAGCTATCTGGGAAAGATGCTCGTGCTTGGAGGGGAAGTTCTGTCGGCCAAGCGTCTTGCGGAAGGTACCCGGCTTGAGGTGTTGCAATTACCCTTGGATGAATACCAACGACCCGTGGCAACTCGCACCGACTCACAAGGCCGGTTTATTGCCATGGAGAAAGCCTTTCTTGACCCGGCCATGTTCCCGGCGAATACTCAGGTCACTCTCGTGGGGGAGGTGACAGGGACGGTTTCCGCCAAGCTTGATGAAATGGACTATCAGTTTCCCGCAGTGGTGATCAGGCACTTATATGTGTGGAAAGATTCGGCATTGATTCAGGAAAGCAAATCTGGTCCCTGGTACAGCATCTTTGGTGGTGGCAGCACCGGAGGCCGGGTCGGTGGCGGGGTAGGGGTGGGCATCGGTTTTTAGTGTCGATTTGCTCTCTCCGTCATACCTTTTGCTCCTCATCACGCATTCGGCTAGGCGTTTGGGGATAAATCCTCATAGTAGTACTCCGAGTTATTCAGGTTTTCTTTCTCACTTCTCCGCACAATCTTTAGCTTTCCCATACAAAAATTGAAGGTGTCTCACATCCTTCATATTCTGAGGTGTGACGGGGCATGTAGTTCTTTCCTTAGGCACGCCTGTGGCTCTAAGATAGCGAGTGAATCTCCCTCCGGAGGTTTGCAATAATTTTGGGCGGCAAGGCAGGACCTGGCTTGGCATTTGCCAATAAACAAAGGCGTGAGATGAACAACGAGCAGGAAGAATTGACACCGTATGTGAATTCTGAGGGGGAGGGTCGAGCTCAAGGCATGTTTGGAACAGCCAGACGGGCTAGGGCTTTTTATCGGAATCAGATGACGAAAGAATTAAACGACAACATGCAGTCGTTTATTGCCAGACAGGAGATGGTGTTTCTTTCGACCGCCAATGCCAACGGCGAATGTGATTGCTCGTATCGAGCAGGGACTGCCGGGTTCGTCAGAGTGCTCAATGCCAAAATGTTGGCCTATCCCGAATATCGCGGGAACGGGGTGATGGCGAGTGTCGGCAACATTCTTGAAAATCCCCGGATCGGCCTGCTGTTCATCGATTTTTTACAAAGTACGGTCGGTTTGCATGTGAATGGACAGGCACGTGTGATGACCAATGAAGAAGTGGTTGCCATACCAGAAATTCCACAGTCCCTGGTTAACGCTTCGCACATGAAAGGGGGCCAACATCCCGAATGTTGGGTAATGGTAGAAGTGGATGAAGCCTATATTCACTGTTCCAAGCATGTTCCTCTGATGAAAAAGGTTGAGAAGGAACTGCATTGGGGAACGGACGACGAATGGCATAAAGGCGGGGATTTTTTTCAGGTTCAATCCAACCAATCAAATCCCCTTTCATCTGAAGAATAGAAAAAGTCCGTTTGGATGGAGAGGGTATAAGGCTCACGTCAAGGATAGCCTATGGACGTGTTAAACCGTGAAAAGAAAGGCACGGACATCCGCTTGAAAAATAATCAGGCGAGACGGGTGTTGTTTGGTCATTGTAGATCTGGCTTGGGACCAATCCTTGTTCTTAAACCTCCGTTCAGATGGATAGCTCCTTTTGTCAGGACTCGGAGGACCTGCTTTTCTCATATTATGGAAGGGTCGCAGAGAACTTCTTTAATTCATCTTGCAGAGCGGCTTGCACCCGCTCGAATTCAGATTGCAACGATACGAAGATGGCTTGAGCTTTTTCAAGGTCGTGGGTCTGTCCTATTTGCTCAAGTTGGAAGGCTAATTCGGCGAGTGGTTTGGCGCCAATGGTTCGTGAGCAACCTTTGAACGCATGCGCCACCTTCCTGAGGGCATCACCCTTGTTTTCCTGAATTGCCAGATTGATTCCATCCATGTGTGTAACCGAATCCTGACAATATTGCTCGATAACGGAAATGACAAATGCGGGATCCTCATCTCCTCCCAATCGGTGGAGGTCTGCGAGAATCGCCGAATCCAAGGGTGGCGAAAGGTCCGGTGCGGATGTTCCGGATCGGAGTGAGGTTTCTCGATTGTCTGGTTGAGGAGATCCCTCTTCATCCTCATGGTTTCTCGTTGAAGAAGGTTGAATGAGCCATTTTCCCAAGACACGTTTCAAATCTTCTAATTTCACCGGTTTGGATAAAAAATCATTCATGCCGGCTTCCAAACATTTTTCCCGATCACCAGCTATGGCGGTGGCCGTCATGGCAATGATAGGCAGGTGTGGGGAGGTACGTTCTCGTTTTCGAATTTCCCTGGTAGCCTCAAATCCGTCCATCTCCGGCATTTGACAGTCCATGAGCACACCGGCATAGGCGGTTCGTGTGATGGCTTCAACCCCTTCACGTCCATTTGCTGCAACATCCACCTGATATCCGAGTGTGCTCAGCATGCGAACGCCGACTTGTTGGTTGACGAGGTTATCATCGACCAGGAGGAGTCGTTGCCCTGAGCCGTTGCGCATGTTCTTCGCGGGCAATTGAATCGTGGGGGGCGAATGGGCCACGTCAGCCCTTCTCATGACATTTAATAGACATTGATGCAATTGCTTGTAGCGAACCGGTTTGTTGACAAAGGCCGCAAAGTGCCTTTGAGTGAGGCTGTGGGAATTATCGACCCGGTTAACCAAAGGATTGAGCAAAATCAAACGCATGGACGTCAACTGCGGATCAGCTTTTATCGCTTTTGCCAGTTCGAGACCATCCATACCAGGCATGTTCATATCGATGAGAGCAAGGTGACAGGGTTCTCCATTCAAGGCGCATTCCCGGATTAAGGCCAGGGCCTTCTCGCCATTTTCCGCTTGAATACTTTGCATGCCCCAATAGCTTGTATATTGTTGAAGTAGCATTCGATTGGTGTCGTTATCATCGATGAGAACAATACGCACACCCTCTAGGTCGCGAGGCAGAACCTTATCGAGTTTCCGGTGAGACTTTTGGCTGCCTAATCGGATGGTGAACCAGAAGCAGCTCCCTTGACCTAATTCGCTGTGGACTCCGATCCTTCCTCCCATGAGTTCAGCCAGCATTTTGCTTATGGAGAGGCCTAATCCTGTTCCTCCGAATTTTCGAGTTGTGGAGCTGTCTTCCTGGCTGAAGGCCTGGAACAGTCGATTCTGGCCTTCAGGGGATATCCCAATACCCGTGTCGGTAATCATGAATCGTAAGCGGCCGGTTCCAGAGGTGTCTTCTTCGGGTACAACCTGAACCACAATTTCACCCTGAGCGGTGAACTTAATCGCATTGCCAATAAGGTTCATCAAGATCTGGCGAAGGCGTACGGGATCACCTTGGACGGTGGTGGGAATTTCCGGATTGATCAAGCTGATCAATTCTATCTGCTTTTCCTGCGCCTTAAGGCCTAACAGATCAACCACGGCATCCACCGTCTCTCGAAAGTCAAAGTCTATCGTCTCAAGAGTCAGCTTGCCCGCTTCAATTTTTGAGAAATCGAGAATGTCATTGATAATCGTGAGGAGCGCATCACCCGAATCCTTGATCGTGAGCAGACAGGCTTGCTGGTCCTCGCTGAGATGTGTGCCGAGCAAAATATCCGATATGCCGATGATGCCGTTCAACGGTGTTCGGATTTCATGACTCATCATGGCCAGGAAATCGGCTTTCGTTTTCGTCGCGGCCTCGGCTTCAGCTTTGGCATGAATCAAGATGGCTTCTCCTCGTTTGCGTTCCACCACACGGCCAAGTTGTGCTCCAACATACCCCATGACCTCCAATAATTTGGCGTCCGGCTCCATCGTTTCCGGCGAAAAAAACTCCAACACGCCTACCACCTGTTTCCCGATGACAATTGGAAATCCAAATCCAGCCCTCACGCCAATATCTTTTGCTACTTGAGCTCTGGGGAAATTGGGATCTTGTGTCACATCCCGAATCCACCCTGGTTTTCCACTGGCCAACACCCGACCGGGAAGACCCACGCCGGTTTCAAAAACGGTTTGTTCGGTAATGGAACGAAAGGTCTCAAAGCAGTCCGGATGTTCCAAATGCCAGATGGCAGTGGGAATGAGAGTGTGGCTGGTCTCTTCAGATAGAAGGTATAAGTGTCCGACAGGCCATCCGGTATTCTGACAAATCAACTCCAGAGTGAGTTGCATCGCGTCCTCAATTGTCGAGGATTCGTTTGTGGCCTTTGCGATCTCCTGAAAGAGGGTATCAAGTCTGGCCCCATAGGCCAGGGCGGCATCCATTTCCTGGCGTCGTCCTTGCTCCGTATTGATCGTGTCTAATACCCGGTTATATTCTTCCGCGATCTGGCCAACCTCCGTATGAGGCTCTGAGAGGACATGACGGGTAAAGTCATGACTGTTTCGTTGCTCTTCCATTTGGACAAGGAGATCCAGAATAGCCGTGCCGGCGCCATGTTCTGCCATGTTGAGCCCGATGCGTTCTTCCTCGGTCGTGACACGCAGGGGAACCCATTGATTGATCAGCCAGAGGATGGCGAAGCCTATACCAAATGCCCAAAAGAAACAGACGGTGCTGCCGAGGATTTGTATGCCCGCTTGTTCCCAGACGGTGAGCCCTGTGCCCCAGGAGTCCGGAGTACTCAAGAAAGGAAAAACAACGGTGCCCCACACCCCTACGCAGGCATGAACGGGTACGACGCCAATTGCGTCGTCAATGTGCAAACGTTCAAGAATGATGGTCGCGCCGACACAGATAATTCCGGCCCCGATGCCGATGAGAATCGTGCCTTCAGGCGACATGATATTGGCGGAAGCGGAAATGCTGACCAGACCAGCCAGAACACCGTTAAGGGCATGACTGACATCCGGCCGTTTCAGGTGATACCAGCTTAATCCAAGAGCCGCTAGCGCACCGCTGGCTCCGGCAAGGGTTGTATTCACCAGAATCTGTGAGGCTTTTTGGGTAAACTCGAGACTACTCCCCCCATTAAAACCGTACCATCCGAACCACAGCAGCAAGACTCCAAGTGTGGCTAATGGCAGATTCTGTCCGTGGATAGGCACAACCTTGTCGGAAAAGCGACCATGGCGGGCTCCGATAACCACAACGGCTGCCAACGCCACCCAACCTCCCGTGGAATGGACGACGGTTGAACCCGCGAAGTCGATAAATCCCAGTTGGTTCAACCAACCGGTATTCTGCCCTGTGGCTAATCCTCCCCACATCCAATGGCCAACAATGGGATAAATGAGTAGAGAAACAATGAGGCTGGTGACCAAATACCCCGTAAATCGCATCCGCTCGGCAACGGCACCTGAGACAAGGGTTGTGGCGGTCCCACAAAATACCATCTGAAAGAAAAAAAACGCCCACAACCATCCTTGCTCGTGGGCATCAAAAAGAAATCCCTCCGTGCCGATGAGGCCGGCTGTCGTTGGTCCGTGCATCAAGGCAAATCCTGCGACCCAAAAGGCGAGAGAAGAGGTACAAAAGTCAACCAGGTTTTTGATCGCGACGTTGATGCTATTTTTGGCTCGAACACGACCTGTTTCCAGGCAGGTAAATCCCCCTTGCATGAGCATGACGAGGGCCGCACAGATCAGCAGCCATAAAACATCAATGTTTGAAGCATTGCCAGACATACGATTGGCTAACCCATCATGGGAACAATCCGGTGGCGATGGTGAGAAAAGATGTGCTGGGGGGACGGTATGGTTTCAAATAAACCGTGCAGGATATCCCCTCTCAAGTTACTGAGCGAAGGAATGCGTACATGTGAGATATCCCATTAAAAGATGCTCCCCGGTGTGCTGAAGGAGTTTTACTGATAAAAAAGGCATGCCTGTGCGTTGCGAAAAATTTCCTTTCATTTTTTTCGGCATGTAATTGGTTGAAATGAAGGAGTTTCCCCAGAATCCCGGTTCAATTGCGTAAAAATTATGCATTTACTCGCTGCGGGTGAGACTCCTATACTTTGGCGTGCGAGAAAAATCTTGAGGAGTCAGGAGAGTCGATCGGTCAGAGCATTCCTCCAAAATGTGTCGGGCGAAGGGAAGATGACGGCAATGACCCCCAAGGATTGGTGATGGGATAGAGGGTTTGGAGTGGTTCAAAAGACGACATCAGCCAGAGCATATTCAACCCGGGCGGAAGTGCCATGATGAACAAATTCGGGATGTATGGCTTGCTAGGGGTGGTGCTGAATGGACTGTGGCTGTTGGGCTTTCCGCCGTCTGCATTTCCCACGGTCGGCTGGGAAACGGGGGATATGGTGCTGGATTTCGGGCTGAATCTGGAATCCGGAGACCGTACGGTCTTGATAGATAAAGTTGAAGTCGGAGAACCCTTTTTTGTTGAACTGACCTGGAAACTTAACCCCCAAAATTGTCGTTTGCATGTACAAATCTCTGTGGGGGATGGCACGCCTTCCACCACCCTCGTCGTGGATGACGGCCTATTCAACGGCGTTGTTTCCCATGCAACCTTTCAACAGGTAGATGAAGTGGTGGTCACCGCTCAGGAAGGCCATCGGTGTGAAATTCTCCCGTCCCACGATGAGTTTTTGGTTATAGCCAGGGCTCCCCGGGCTCCTGTCCCTTCCGAGAATGGTTGGGCCAACGCTCCGATTGGCGCAGTGGTGGTGCTGTTCCGGGCCCCGACATTTTATTTGCCTCACGACGTGACGATTATGCCGGGTTACAAGGTCATGTGGATTTATGCCGATGGCGCGCAAGAACCCCACAGTGTCACAAGTGGTGATTGTCGGATAAACGATTGCTCTGGTGGTGGAAAGCAGTTCAACAGTGGATTAAACCTTAATAAACCCGGACAGCGGTTCGAGCATGTGTTTAAGCATCCCGGTACATTTCCCTACCATTGCGACCTTCATTTGGGATCGATGCAGGGCACCGTAATTGTTAAAGACCCTCTCCCGATCCCTTAATCAACCCTCCTGCCTACATGCCTGCACGAGAAAAAGCCGGCCCTTGATCCGGTACGGTGGAAAATTTTATTTCTACGGGCTGATGATGTCACAGATGAATCCCGGCACGGCTGTGTAAGATTACTTCAGACGTCAGCGTTGATTTTCCAGCATTTTGCGCTGAGCGATGGCCTTTTTTCATCGTATTGAGGTTCCGGGCTAACAGAGGCGTGGATCTTCAAAATGAGAGCGTCATGGACTTCCCATCAAGCGTTTTGAGCCGGTCTGGCGATAGTTGGTATTTGCTCTGTTCAGACGGCATACATCAGAAGATGAGTGGTGTATAATTGAAGCTTTGCCGATCGGCATCTGGAATGGAAAAACCCGTAAAGTTGTTCAACCCGGGAAATCCGTTCGATAGGTATGAACACCCATATGTCTCATCAGAACCGCTACCAATTGCATCGAGTGATGCGTTGTCCATCACGACCGGGAATGCCGTGGTGCCGGAGGTCGTGCCTGTTTGTTGATCGCTCAGGGTCCTGTGCGATGATAGGGGAACGATGCCCGTAGAACCCTTTGGTGTTTTGGAACACCTGAAAGTCCTCTCTCCGAACCATGTCTACTTCCTGGCTTCCAAGGCCTTTGTTCTTCGCGGATATGAGTATTATGCCCAAGGAAGGCTCGAGTCGTATAGCTGGGACCGGACGCAGTCTATCTTGTCGGCTACGGTGCGGGGGGCGACCCAATATCTGGTTCGGTTCATCGTGCACAACGGGCAGCTGACCTTTTCCTGCACCTGTCCGGTGTGGACGCCGGAGTCGCATTGTAAGCATGTCATTTGTGCTCTCCTGACTACCGTCAATCTCCTGCTTCCCGATACCTTCCGGATGCCCTCATCCAATTCCACTCAACGGGCCCTACTCTTGCGGCAACTGATGGAACGCGCCGGGAGCCCTTTGGCCTCAAAACCATCCACTCCGGCCCCTCCTCCACGGTTTGAGATTACTCTCTGCAACCACCATGGCGTGTCATCCATTCGCATTACCAACCATGGGAACATTTGCCAATCCTTTGCCGGGATGCCAACCGAGTTAGCCGTGCTGCTTCGGGCCACGCAGGATCCCGCATGGTCCGTTCAGGAAGGGTTACGAGATTTCCTGAAGCACCACGGCCAGCACCATGCCTTGTTTTACGAGAATGCGGACGGACGATTTCCTTTGGAATGGGCACCGGATGCGCTGTATACCACCAAGACCGAACTGGACATTCTCGGTTCGCATGTTTCAATTGCCGCCTGTTGTTTACGCTACGGAGAGGTGCAACCAAACTCGTACGCCTGTCTGGGGTTTGCGGCTGATTTGAATGCCAAAAAGCTCGGGCCCCTCGAACATGAAGGTGGATGGGCCGTATACGATCTGCTATATGAGAACAGTCAGCGGGAACAGGTTATTGAACCCGCGGACCCGCTGAGCCGACCGTTGGCCCTGCCCGCGACATCCCAACATCGCGAAGGCTGGCTTTCATCGGAACGACCCACTGGAATGGCAAGACCCACGTTTTCCATTCCGGTCGAACAATTTATCACCTTACAACTGGATATTCCCCTTCATGAACAAGACCGAATCCTGCGGTCGGTGTTGCTCAAGTGTGCCGGGCAGGAGGTGTCACTCTCTGATCACCACCATTCCGGAAAGGCACCGACCTACCACTATCGCCTCACGTTCATCCCTGAGGCCATTCCGTTGGATGTCTCGGTGTTGGATTTGAGGACAGGAATCCTCCGCGCGGAATGTTGGCTCGGGGAAAGTCAGGGGCGCCCCAGTGTGCCTATTTTCAGGATATTTCCATTTCTTGAGCGAGCCAAAACCGTCTCGAGCGGATTGAAGGCGAAGAAACGCCGTGCACTCCTCTATGACACCTTTTTCCAATTGATCGGTCATCAGAAGCCAACGGATGTCAGAAAACTGGTAAAGGCCTGCATTGCCCAGGATGAATTTCGTCCATTCAAACTGAAGGCGGAGGCCGAACAGATCCTTCAGCGGTTTTCCTCGCCCGCACTAGAGCCCAGTGTGCGGCTGGTGGTTCACGATGGGCACTGGTGTATGGTGATGAACGATTGGGCGAAAGAAGCCTTGCTCTATGCCATTCCATATACGCTGTGGGGACCTTCGCTTTTTGAGGGAATGGTGGAGCATGATGAAATGAGTCTGCCGCTCACCAACCTCTATCCCCTGCTTCCCGAGCTTCATGCAAAATTACAGGAAGTCGGCATCGGGCTGTTCTATCAAGACCAGCCCATTTCCACCTCGCAGTGGGATTGCTCGATCGATGCGCGACGGGCATCAAGCATTGATTGGTTTGAACTTCGACCGGAACTGTTGTGTGACGGGGTGCGGATCGAAGCGAAAGATATCGAAAAAATTCTTGAACGTGGTGGAATGATGGAGGCGGACGGCATCATCCGGATTGTGGACCAGAATACCCAGGCCATTTTGCGCGCGTTTGCCTTTCTCTCCAATAAGCCCAGTATGGAACACCGGGAACAAAAGGCTGTCGTTCGTGTCCCGAAACTGCAAATCCTGGATTGGGTGGCCTTGAGAAAAAGGGGGGTGACCGTCATTCTCCCTCCGGCGGATGAAGCCTTGATCAACCGGTTGTTGCATTTTGAGCAGATTGAGGCTATTCCCCTTCCTCAAGTCGTGGATGCGACGGTTCGCCCGTATCAACAAGAGGGGTATCGATGGCTGGGGTTTCTCTATCAACATCGCCTGGGTGCGTGCCTGGCGGATGACATGGGATTGGGGAAGACGCTGCAAGCCATTTGTTTGTTCGCCGGGATTAAAGAAGGCCTCATCACCGCACCGGAACCGATTCAAGGTCCACACCTCGTCGTGCTTCCTCCCAGCCTCTTATTTAATTGGGAGCATGAAATTTCCAGATTTTATCCCTCACTGACTATACAGTCGTATACCGGGAAGGAACGCACGTCTTCATTTGCGGGAGCCGATGTGGTCCTCACGACCTACGGCCTCATCCGACGGGACATTGCGATCCTCGAACAGATCCCATTCAATGTCATTCTGTTCGATGAAGCCCAGGCGGTCAAAAACATTGTAGCCAGAACCACCGGTGCCGCAAGACGTCTCAAAGGATATTTTAAATGCGTGATGACCGGAACACCTTTGGAAAATCATGTGGGAGAATATTACGCCCTGATGGATTTGTGCGTGCCGGGTCTTCTGGGAGACTATGAAGAGATCAGGGGGAAAATGAAAGCGCCTTCCCCGGCGTTGTTAGAGACCATCATGCAGCGGAGCAGGCCGTTTGTGTTGCGCCGGACCAAAAATCAAATCCTCAAAGAACTGCCACCAAAAATTGAGACCGATCTGTATCTGGAATTAACAGATCGCCAAAAGAGTTTATATCAACAGACGGTCACCAAAATTCGTTCGACCATTGCTGCCGCTTATCGAAGTCAAACGCCCGCGCAGGCCCGGATCATCGCGCTGACGGCGATTCTCAAGCTCCGACAGATCTGCTTGTCACCGCAATTGCTCAGTCCCGCGCATACCGAACTTTCCCCGAAGCTTGAATGTCTCCTTGATCGGCTCAAGGAGCTTCTTGATGAAGGGCATAGCGCGCTCGTCTTCTCCCAATTCACGTCGTTTCTGGATATCGTCGAACAGGCCTTCGATGCGCATGAGATTCCTCATGTCCGATTGGATGGCTCCACACCGACCCCCACACGGAAAAAACTGGTTCAGAAATTCCAGGAGGGAGCGAACCCGTCTATCTTTTTATTGAGTCTTAAAGCCGGCGGGCAAGGGCTGAATCTCACCAAAGCGTCCTATGTATTTCACCTCGACCCCTGGTGGAATCCCGCTGTGGAAAACCAAGCGTCTGACCGCGCGCATCGCATCGGGCAAACGCAGAACGTGTCTATCATGCGGTTACTCATGCGACATACTATAGAAGAGAAAATGATGGAATTGAAGCAGAAGAAATTGGATCTCTATCACGCGGTCCTGGAAGGGGCCACCCCTCAGGGCGGCGCAGCGTCTCTCTCTCAAAAGGATTTTGATTTTCTTTTGGAATGAACGGTCTTTGACCACGGGTCTACATGTTTCTGACCTTATTTGTCACCACGCTGCTCGTCGCCTTGTCCGTCATGGTTCATTATGAAGTCGTCTACCGTATTTTCATCTTCATGCCCTCTCGATCAAAACGACCAAGGTTGGGTGTCATTTGGGGGATCTTATCGGCGCTTATCGCGCATATCGTAGAAATTTTGATTTTTGCGGCGGGGTACTATGGGTTAATTCTCGCCAAAGAATATGGGACGTTCGTGGGGGCGTTGGCCCCTGGATTTGAAGATTGTGTCTATTATTCTTTTGTCACCTATACGACTTTAGGGTTTGGCGATCTTATTCCAACCGGCCCGCTTCGCTTCCTTACTGGAATAGAATCACTGACCGGGTTGGTACTGATTACCTGGACGGCGTCCTGTATCTACCTCCAAATGGAAACCCTTCACCGGAAGAATTCTCAGTCAGAGTAAGAGAGTCGACGTCCCGCCATTGGGAAGGGCAATCTTTGGGGCCTGTATTTTCTACCTATTGTTCAGGTTTTGGGAAATTTACAATGTCGTGGTTCGCAATCGGAGGGCATTGGTAATGACCGAAACCGAGCTAAATGTCATCGCCGCGGCGGCAATCATCGGACTTAAGAGTATGCCGAAGGCCGGATACAGAATGCCGGCGGCGATGGGCACCCCGATGGCATTGTAGAAAAAAGCAAAGAACAAATTTTGCCGGATGTTGCGCATGGTCGCCTGACTAAGTTTGCGCGCCCTGGCAATACCCCGCAGGTCACCCTTGACCAACGTGATCCCCGCACTTTCCATGGCCACATCCGTGCCGGTTCCCATGGCGATGCCGACATGAGCCTGGGCGAGGGCCGGCGCGTCATTGATGCCGTCTCCGGCCATGGCCACGATTTTTCCTTCTGCCTGTAGTTGCTTCACGATTTGGCTCTTTTGCTCGGGCAACACTTCCGCTTTCACTTCATCAATCCCGAGCTTCTTCGCAACCGCCTGTGCGGTCTGTTGATGGTCACCGGAGACCATGACTACCTGTATCCCTTCTTCATGTAACAGGCGAATGGCTTCCGACGTTGATGGTTTAATCGGGTCGGCGACGCCGATGAGGCCGGCGATCTGATTCTCGATGGCCACGAACATGACGGTTTGGCCGTCACGGCGCAGATCCTCGGCCTTGTCTGCCAACGGCCCGAAGGTCTCGGGCCTTACCTGAAACTCTTCTTCCAAAAACTTCCGTGTTCCGAGTGCCATGCTTTGGTCCTGGACGGTACCGGTCACGCCTTTGCCGGTTTTCGACTGAAAGTCCTGAGTCTTCCATAACTCCAGCCCTTTGTCTTTCGCCCCGTTCACAATGGCGGAGGCCAGAGGATGTTCGCTGTTGCGTTCCAGGCTGGCGACCAATCGGAGCAGGTCCTCTTCCTGCATATCGGTGTGAGAAACGACTGACATCAGTTTAGGCTTGCCTTCTGTGAGGGTTCCCGTTTTATCGACGACAAGGGTATCCACTTTCTCCAATTGCTCCAGGGCTTCGGCATTCTTCATTAGGACGCCGGCTGTGGCTCCTCGTCCGGTTCCCACCATGATGGACATGGGGGTGGCGAGGCCCAACGCGCATGGACAGGCAATAATGAGAACGGCGACGGCATTGACCAGGGCATGCGCCATGCGAGGTTCCGGACCGAAAAACGCCCAGATCAAGAACGTTAGCGCCGCTATCCCTACAACAATAGGCACAAAATAGCCGGCTACCAGGTCGGCCATCCGTTGAATGGGCGCCCGACTGCGTTGGGCTTCGCTCACCATGCGAACAATTTGCGCCAGGACGGTATCCCGGCCCACTCGTTCAACTTGCATCACCAACGTCCCTGTGCCATTGACGGTTCCTCCGGTAACCTGAGCTTTTGCCTCTTTTTCCACCGGTATCGATTCTCCGGTAATCATGGATTCATCGACAGCACTTTGACCCTCAAGAATAACTCCGTCTATCGGAATTTTTTCTCCCGGGCGGATCCGAAGCTTGTCTCCTGGATGTACCGCTTCGACGAGGACGTCTTCCTCCTCGCCATTCTCGAGAATTCGCCTTGCGGTTTTTGGTGCCAGGCCAAGCAGGGCTTTAATGGCGCTGCCTGTCTGGCTGCGAGCCCGTAATTCCAGGACCTGGCCCAATAACACGAGGACGGTGATCACGGCCGCGGCTTCAAAATACACGGCGACCTCACCACCCTCTCCTCTGAATGAGGTGGGAAATAATTGAGGCGCAAGCGTCGCCACGGTGCTATAGACATAGGCCGTGCCGGTTCCCAATGCAATCAGCGTAAACATGTTCAGACTGCGATTCACGAGCGAAGCCCATGCGCGTTGAAAGAACGGCCATCCACACCATAAGACCACGGGCGTGGCTAATGCCCACTGTACCCATGACATGACCGAAGGTGGCAGGATATCCTGAAGGGGTTGGCCGGGAATCATTTCGGACATGGCCAGGATAAATACCGGGAACGCCAACACGAGACCGATCCAGAACCGTCGCGTCATGTCTTTGAGTTCGGGATTCTCTTCTTCTTCAAGTGTGATTTCCCGTGGTTCGAGGGCCATGCCACATTTCGGACAGGAGCCGGGCTGGTCCTGTACCACTTCAGGATGCATGGGACAGACATATTCTGTTTTAGTGGCCGGTGCGGCTGCGACATCCGGCTCCAGCGCCATGCCACATTTTGGACAAGCCGCCGGTTTGGCAGATTCCACACCGGGACACATCGGGCAAATATATTTGGTGCCCGGCTTCGCATTTTCGGTATCCATCGACTGCTGGTGTTTTCCGGTGAGATAGCCATCCGGATCATGGCTGAACTTGTCCTGGCAACGCGGATTGCAGAAGTAATACATGGTTCCCGCATGCTCGAATTTTCCGGGAGCGGTAAGCGAATCCACCATCATGCCGCAGACAGGGTCTTTCACCTGCGCGACCTTGGCCATGCTTAATTCCCGTCGCCGGGGCTTATCCGTGGGAGTATGAGATTCTTGTGCCATTGTTATTGTCCTTGTAATTAACAAAAGAGAGTATGAAGGTGAACTGGCCTGAGAGAGACATCCCCAGTGGCATAAGATATTGCCCTTCGGTTCGGTCGGCACTAAAAGATGAACCCATTGATTCAGTATAGTGAAATACCGTTGTCATGGGAAAGCCAACTCGAAGTTCGAGTCACAGAATTTGGCCACAGTGTCTTCACCCGCTACCGTGCCATAGCGTTCCCTATATCCAAAGATGGATATAGTGTTAACATGGCTTAAGCTGACAGGAGCGTGAGTCTAAAGCCATAGCATCCGCAGTCGAACGGCTTGAGGCCTGTGCGGGGCTTAATCAACTTCGAGCAAGCTTCAAACCGTTGGTCTTGAGTTCCAGCAAAAAGCTGTACTCACGCACTGTCCGTTTTAACCCTGTTAATCTCAATCCCAGCCAAGACAATGTAAAAATTAGCCATCGACAGGTCACTGGCTGACGTGCTGAAAGCACGTAGCATGACATTTTGCTAAACCCAGGTCTAAGGCCGGTACTGCGCGGACGATCCAAAGTTCGAGCGAGGAGAATGTCATCGTCACTAACATTTTCAGAAAAAATTTCGGACATTTATTACCTGCACGGAATGTGTTGCGTGACGCAGGGGATACAGAGTTGCTGCGCTCGGAGCTGTTCAGCATCGAGCAATTGAAACGTCATGCGGTCACGCTTGCTGGACAGCATACTATCGATCCGCACCCTGGGCCGGACAGGTTATTACCACGGCTGGCGGACAATGAGCGCGTGCTGCTGGCGGCGTATGATCTTGTGACAGCCGCCGTGATGCCCGGACAACGGATCGTCCCGGCAGAGGCATGGTTGCTTGATAATTTTTATCTTATTGAGCAGCAGATCGTTCTGGCACGTCGGCATCTGCCGCGAGGGTACAGCCGGCAGTTGCCACGACTGGCTGATGGCCCGTCAGCCGGTTTTCCCAGAATCTATGATTTGGCGTTGGAGTTGATCTCTCATATGGACGGTCGTGTCGACAGCGACAATGCCACCCATTTCGTCGCCGCTTACCAGACCGTTGAACCCTTAAAACTGGGCGAATTGTGGGCATTCCCGATTATGCTGCAGTTGGCGCTATTGGAAAACCTTCGTCGCGTGGGGTTGCGTATTGCCCGTCGGCGCGAGGAGCGAGACGCGGCGATCAGTTGGGCAGACCGCATGCACGCGACGGCCGAAGAAAAACCCAAACAGCTTGTTCAGTTGCTCGCCGAGTTCGCCAATGCCGATGTGCCGTTGACCGCACCCTTTGTAGAGGAATTTTACGCAAGACTCCAGGCTCAGGGGCCGGCAATGGCGTTCATTCAAACCTGGGTCGAACACAAACTACTTGAACAAGGGGTGACGGCCACGCAGTTGTCGGAGGCGGCCGGTCGAACGGCCGCGACCAATCAGATCTCCATTGCCAACAGTATCGGGAGTCTGCGATTCATCGGTGCAACCGATTGGAAGAAGTACGTCGAGTCGCTCAGTGTCGTCGAACAGATCTTGTGTGAAGATCCGACAGGAATGTACACCAACCAGGATTTCGCCAGCCGCGACCGGTATCGGCATGTCATCGAAGATGTGGCGAGAGGCAGTTCGTGCAGTGAATGGGCTGTAGCACGCCACGCCATTGTGCTTGCGCAGACGGCTGCAGCGCAGATGGGTTCTAACGACCGTGCTTCCCATATCGGATACTATCTGGTCGATCACGGACGCGGCCTACTGGAGCGTGGGGTGAACTGCCGTGTGTCGTGGAAATTGCGGTTCAGCCGGGCCAGTCGGCCTTTCCGCCTGATCCTGTACCTCGGACCCATCCTGCTGCTTACGGACCTTGCGACATCGGCGGTGCTGTTCTCTTTCGAGGGGTTCGGGCCGGATGATTGGCGGTTTTGGTTTTTGGGCATAACCGGGATGATGAGTGTCTCGGCGCTGGCCGTCTCGGTGGTGAATCTGGTCGTCACGCTGACCTTGGCGCCTCGGGCGTTACCACGCTTGGATTTCTCAAGGGGTATTCCACACGCTCACCGCACGATGGTCGTGGTTCCCACCTTGCTGAGCAGGTCGCAAGAGATTGATGATCTTCTCGAAGCCCTGGAAATCCGGTATCTGGGGAATCGCGATCCTCATCTGTTCTTTGCCTTGCTGACGGATTTTCGAGACGCGCCTGAGTGTATGCTGCCGGATGATGACGCATTGCTCGTCCGGGCTTCCGCAGGTGTCCAGGCGCTCAATGAGACCTACCGTGAGGACCGCCCCTGCATCTTTTATCTGTTTCACCGACCTCGGATGTGGAATTCATACGAACAGGTGTGGATGGGATATGAGCGCAAACGCGGCAAGCTGGAGCAGTTCAATGCCGTGCTGCGGGGAGAGGCGCAAACGGCATTCTCGGCTATCGTCGGTGATCCATCCCTCCTCAGTTCAATTAAGTACGTCATCACGTTGGATACCGATACGCAACTACCCCGTGACACGGCACGCACCTTGATCGGCAACATGGCTCATCCTCTCAATCGGCCGGTATACGATCCGGACAAGGGGCGTATCGTCGAAGGTTACGCCATTCTTCAACCACGTACGTCGATCAGCCTGATCAGTGCCGGGCAGTCACGGTTTACGAAACTGTTCGCCGGTGAATCAGGCGTCGATCCCTATACGCGCGAGGTCTCGGATGTGTATCAGGATATTTTCGGGGAGGGGTCGTTTATCGGCAAAGGCATTTACGATGTAGATGCGTTTCGTCAGGCTGTCGATGGACGCTTTCCTGAGAACCTCATTCTCAGCCACGACTTGCTGGAAAGCGGGTATGCACGTTCAGCATTGGTCACCGATGTCGATATCATTGAAGAGCATCCGGCCAGTTATGCCATAGAGGCGAGCCGGCGACATCGGTGGATACGCGGGGACTGGCAGCTTGCCGGCTGGCTGCTCCCGCATGTGCCCGGACCGCCAGGATCAAATGGATCGAAGGCGCAGCGGCCACCGAACCCGCTGACAGCCTTGTCGGTGTGGAAAATATTTGACAACCTTCGACGTAGCCTCGTGTCCCCGTCACTGCTGGCCTTGCTGATAGGTGGATGGCTGTTTGGTCCGGGATCGGCATGGGTCTGGACCCTGCTGGTCGGGGGGGTGGTGTTTTTGCCCATCGTGCTCGGAGCCGTGATCGATCTCATCCGGAAACCTGGAGAACGGGATTGGTTGGTGCACCTCATTTTAAAAAGCAAGTCTACAGGCCACCCGTTTATGCTCGCGGTGCTCACGGTGGTCTTGTTGCCCTACGAAACGCTGATTAGCCTGAATGCGATTCTGCGCTCGGGTGTCCGGATGCTATTCACGAGACGCGGATTGTTACTCTGGCATATGCGATCCTATGTCAGTCGCAATGCACGCCGGACACTGTTCGATTTTTTTATGGAGATGTGGATCGGGCCTGCCCTGGCGGTCATACTGATCTTTGCTTTAGGGGTCAGCCGGCCGGAGGAGTGGCTTTTTTGTGTTCCAGTGTTGTTGCTGTGGCTGGGGTCGCCAATCGTCGGCTGGTGGATCAGTCTGCCCCTTGTGGATCCCGTACCGGACTTGACCGTTGAGCAACGGGCCTTTCTTCGAGGCTCGGCTCGGCGAACGTGGCGTTTCTTCGCGAAGTTCGTCAGTCCAGAGGACAATTGGCTGCCACCCGATAATTTCCAGGAACATCCTGCTTCGGGCATCGCCTCCCGCACCTCGCCCACAAACATCGGCATGTCGCTCCTGGCGAACTTGTCGGCGTACGACTTCGGATACCTGTCCGCCGGAGAATTGTTGCGGCGTACGGATCACACCTTGGCGACGATGGAAAGGCTGGAACGCTACCGCGGCCATTTTTATAACTGGTACGACACACGCACGCTGAAACCGCTTCGTCCCCTCTACGTCTCGTCGGTGGACAGCGGAAACCTGGCGGGCAGCTTGCTCACTCTGCAAGCGGGATTGGCCGAGTTGAAAGATCAGCCGGTGCTGTCCTCGTGCCCGTTTCGGGGGCTGCAGGACACCCTGCAGGTCCTTGCCGAACATGTACCTTCGATACCAGCCCCGGACCTTGCGAAACAAATCAAGGTTCTTCAGGACAAACTGGACAGAATCACTCTGAACGGGGAGCCACAGACATTAGCGGCTGCCGATCGACTGCTGGAAGACATCCACCGCACGGCGGAGGAACTGGTGGCCTGGCTCCCGGCGGATAGCGATATCGATGGCGAACTGTATCAGTGGGCGCAGGCATTCGATCAGCAATCCTGCGCACTGCGGGACGACCTGAGATGGTTGGTGCCCGATCCACGGCATTTCACCAACACCCCGACATTGGCGGTCTTGGCCAGAGAGAGAGTCGTGGGCACGGAAGGGCTGTCGCCAGCCGGTGTGGGCGTATCCCCGCATACGGGTGCGGTAGAGCGGATCAGAATTATCGACGATTTGGTGAATCGTTGTCGCGAATTGGCGGTGATGGATTTTGAATTTCTCTATGATGCATCCTGTGGTTTGCTGAACATCGGTTACGATGTGGGGGAACGGCGCCGTGATCCGTCCTGTTACGATCTGCTGGCATCCGAAGCACGCCTGGCAAGTTTTCTCCTTATCGCGCAGGGACAGCTCCCGCAAAAGCATTGGTTCTCACTCGGTCGTCAGTTGACCAGTTATGGCGGCGCCGTGAGTTTGATTTCGTGGAGCGGCTCGATGTTCGAGTATCTCATGCCGCAACTGATCATGCCGAGTTACCAGAATACCTTGTTGGAGCAGACCTGCAAGGCCGTCGTGTTGCGCCAGATTGAATACGGTCGACAACGTGCGGTGCCCTGGGGTATTTCCGAGTCCTGCTATAACGCCACCGATATGCACCACGTCTATCAATACCGGGCGTTTGGCGTCCCCGGGCTGGGCTTTAAGCGCGGGCTGGGAGATGACCTGGTCATCGCGCCTTACGCCAGCGCGCTGGCGCTCACCGTGATGCCGCGAGAAGCCTGTCATAACTTACAGACCATGTCTACCAGTGGATTCTGTGGGGTCTACGGATTCTACGAGGCGGTGGATTATACGCCCTCACGCGTGCCTCGAGGAAAGAATCACGCCATCGTGCGCACATTCATGGCGCATCATCAAGGCATGAGCCTGTTGGCCTTTGCGCATGTCCTGCTTAATCGCCCGATGCAACGCCGCTTCATGTCTGCCCCCCACATACGGGCGACGGAACTGTTGCTGCAGGAGCGTGTGCCGAAGAAGGGAGCGACGTTGCATCCGCACGCGGCTGAAGTGAGCGCCGCCGCGCGGCCGGCCGCTGCGGAAGGCGGTGCCATCATGCGCGTGTTTATCGACCCGAACACGCCCATACCTGAAGTGCATCTGATGTCCAATGGCAGGTACCACCTCATGGCGACTCATGCCGGTGGCGGGTACAGTCGCTGGCGTGACCTGGCCGTGACCCGTTGGCGCGAGGACGTTACCTCCGATTGTTGGGGGACCTTCATCTACTTGCGTGACCGCGACTCTGGACGGTACTGGTCAACGGCGCATCAACCGACATTGCGCAAGGCCGATCACTATGAAGCAATTTTTGTGCAGGGGCGCGCCGAATATCGGCGGCGCGACCAGGGAATTGAATCCCACACTGAAATCAGCGTGTCACCTGAAGACGATGTTGAAATCCGACGCGTCACGCTCACCAACCTGTCGAGTCGTACCCGTCACATCGAGGTGACGAGTTACGCGGAGGTTGTATTGGCGCCATTGAATGCCGACCTGGCCCATCGATCATTCAGCAATTTGTTTGTGCAAACTGAAATCCTTCCGGACCGTCAGGCGATCCTCTGCCGGAGGCGTGCCCGCACACCGGGTGAAGCGATGCCGTGGATGTTTCACCTGTTGGCCGCCCCCGGGGCTGTAGCCGATGAGCCCTCATACGAGACGGATCGCTCCAAATTCATCGGGCGGGGCCGAACGGCGGCCAACCCTGTGGTGTTTGACCGCGATGATCGTTCGTCGACGTTGTCGAATACGGATGGTTCGGTGCTCGATCCTATCGTGGCCATTCGCCGCACCATCGCTGTGTCGTCCGATGAATCGTCGATCGTGCAGATTATCTCCGGTGTCGCCGACACCCGGGAGGCTGCATTGGGGTTGCTTGAGAAATATTGTGATCGGCACTTCGTTGAGCGTGCCTTTGAAATGGCCTGGTTCCAAAGTCAGGAGGTGCTGCGTCATCTCAACGCCACCGAGCCGGAGGCTCAGGTCTATGGTCGTCTGGCCACCTCAGTCATTTTCGCCAATGGCTTGCACCGTGCTGCACCGAGCGTCATTGCCCGCAACCAGCTTGGTCAGTCCGGGCTTTGGCGCTTTGTCGTCTCGGGTGATCTGCCGATCGTTCTGCTCCGCATTGGCGACCGGAGCCGGATTGATCTGGTCAAACAGGTGCTGCAAGCCCATGCCTATTGGCGCATGAAGGGTTTGACTGCGGATTTGGTCATCGTCAACGAGGATTTCTCGGGCTATCGGGCGGTTCTGCAAGACCAGATCATGGGGCTGATCAATGCGGGTCCCGAAGCGCAAATTCTCGACAGACCGGGTGGGGTCTTCGTGCGACGTGCCGAAGAACTGTCGGAGGAGGATCGGGTCTTGTTCCAGACGGTCGCCCGGGTCGTGCTGACCGATACCGCCGAAACCTTACTCGAGCAGGTGGAGCGCCTCGTCCCGGTCGTGCGTGTGCCGGACCGTTTGGAGCCATTGCGGCAACCGGCAGTCATACCGGCCCAGCCCTTGGCGGCCCGTGATCGAATTTTCTGTAACGGTCTGGGTGGCTTTACGCCCGATGGGCGCGAATATGTCGTCACTCTCGAACCTGGCCAACACACGCCGGCGCCCTGGGCGAATGTCATTGCCAGCCCGCACATTGGCACGGTCGTCAGTGAGAGCGGGAGCGCGTATACCTGGGTGGAAAACGCGCACGAGTTCCGTCTGACCACCTGGCATAATGACCCGCTGAGCGACAGTAGCGGCGAGGCGCTCTATGTTCGGGATGAGGAAACCGGTGCGTTCTGGTCGCCGACGCCATTGCCCGCATCCGGTCGGTCCGGCTATGTGTGTCGGCACGGGTTCGGGTACAGCGTGTTCGAGCATAACGAAGCCGGTATTGCCTCGGAACTGTTCACCTATGTGGCCATGGACGCTCCGGTGAAGTTTGTGGTGATCAAGCTGCGCAACCAGTCGAAGGGGCCGCGCCGATTGTCGCTGACCGGGTATTGGGAGCTGGTGCTTGGTGAGTGGCGTCACACCAATATGATGCACATTGTGACCGAAACAGATCCACACAGCGGGGCCCTGTTTGCGCGCAATCCGTATGGCCGCGAATGTGCCAATCGAATGGTTTTTGTTCAGGTTAGCGAGCGCGAGCGCACGGTGACCGGAAACCGTACAGAGTTCATTGGCCGAAATGGCTCCCTGGCCAGCCCGGCCGCGATGCGCCTTAAACGTTTATCCGGCAAAACCGGTGCGGGTCTGGATCCATGCGCGGCCATACAGACCTCGATTGAACTGGCCGAGGGGCAGGAGCGTGAGATCGTGTTCGTCTTTGGCGCGGCCCGCAATACCGATGAGGCGCACTATTTTATCGAACGATTCGGTGGGCCGGCTGGGGCGCGTTGGGCTTTGGAAGCAGTATGGAACCACTGGAACCGGACGTTGGGAGCGGTGCATGTAGAGACGCCGGATCGAGCGTTGGACGTGTTGGCCAACGGTTGGTTGGTCTACCAGACGTTGTCCTGCAGGCTCTGGGGCCGTAGCGGGTATTATCAGTCCGGTGGGGCCTACGGGTTCCGCGATCAATTGCAAGATACCATGGCGCTCATTCATGCGACGCCCTGGCTCGCCCGAGAGCAGTTACTTCGTTGTGCCGAGCGTCAGTTCCGCAAGGGTGACGTACAACATTGGTGGCATCCGCCCAATGGACAAGGCGTACGCACGCATTTTTCCGATGATTATCTGTGGCTTCCGTATGCCGCCTGTCGGTATGTTCTGGCCACTGGGGATACGGGAGTGCTCGACGAGTCCGTCCATTTTCTCGAGGGCCGTGAGTTGAATCCGGAAGAGGAGGCATACTACGACCAGCCGCAACGTTCGACGGAAGTGGCCAGTCTCTATGAACATTGCGTGCGGTCAATCACACACGGATTACGTTTCGGCGAACATCAATTGCCCCTCATGGGGTGCGGCGATTGGAACGACGGGATGAATCTCGTCGGTCGCGATGGCAAGGGTGAAAGTGTGTGGCTGGCGTGGTTCCTCTATGAAAACCTTCAGCTGTTTGCAGCCCTGGCCCGTCGTCGAGGCGACGAGCCGTTTGCCGACATGTGCACCGGGCGGGCTTCGCGGCTGCGCGACAGCATTGAGGCCAATGCCTGGGACGGCGAATGGTATCGGCGGGCGTATTTCGATGATGGCACTCCCCTGGGCTCCTCCGAGAATGCCGAATGTCAGATTGATTCGATCAGCCAGAGTTGGGCGGTCATTTCGGGCGGCGGCGATCCCAAACGAGCCCGTCAGGCGATGGCGGCGGTGGACACGCGCCTGGTGCGACGCGAGGCTCAGCTCATTCAACTGCTCACTCCGCCATTCGACACCTCCGACCTTGAGCCCGGTTATATTAAAGGCTATGTGCCCGGCGTTCGCGAAAATGGTGGCCAATACACTCACGCCGCCATTTGGACGACGATGGCGTTTGCCATGTTGGGTGACAGGGAGCGGGCGTGGGAATTGTTCAACATGCTCAATCCCATCAATCACGGGAGTCTACCGGATGATAGTGAACGCTATAAGGTTGAGCCCTATGTCATGTGCGCGGATATTTACGGTGCGCCGCCACACACCAGCCGGGGAGGGTGGACGTGGTACACCGGAGCGGCAGGCTGGATGTACCGGCTAACCGTGGAAACACTCCTGGGCTTGCAGCTGGAAGTCGACTATCTGCTTGTTGCCCCCTGTGTCCCGGCCCATTGGGAGTGGTTCAACATCCACTATCGCTTTCGAGAGACTGTTTATCACATCACCTTCAAGCGCGTGGGGGAAAAGCCGGAACATGTGAGCCGTCTATCGATGGACGGTGTCGAGATTGATGGAGTAGGCATAGACGCAACCGGGCGACCTCAGGGCAGGATCCACATGGTGGACGACCGCAGGGATCATTTCGTTGAGGTGGATTTGAGCTAAAGGGGAGGGATCTCGGCCCTCTTACTCTTTTTAAAAAACTCACTCCCGGACACCGAGGGCTGTAAGGTCTGTTGCGCCGGGCCTGGGGCGCGGTCTATTTAGTCGCTTGGCGGCTGCTATGGATTTGTGCAAGTTTTTCAGCCGTATCGGCTGCGTCCGAATAATCATCTGCTAACTCTTTGCCATGCATCATTATCGTTAACTTGTCTTCATAAAATCCTTTTGAATCGTAATCACCAACCTCCCCAACCATCGCACGCAATTCCTCCGTGCGCTGTCGAAGAGCGGCGGCTTCCTGTTCGTACCATTTTGCCAAGGCAGCATGATCATGCTGTTTAATTAATTGGGCTGGTGGACCATATTTTTCGACCAATTGGGCAGGAGGCCCGGACCCACACCCGGTCATCATAATGGCCGTAGTAATTGTGATAAAAACCAGGGATGTTAATGCGTGTGCCATGTTTCGTCTCTTTATGTACGCAGTGCTGCAATTTAATTCTAGAAGGGTTCCGATTCACCAAATATGTGCCAACGCCATCTTGTGCTTGTGGTCATTTCAATTCTCCTATCTGCCCGAAGGTATGATTTAATCATGGCATAATTGAATTTTGAACGGCCAGTACACGCCCTTAATGATGGATACGCTTTGTTCTCAGTTTAGAACTTTTATGAATGCACGTGGAAAATGTGGCACCTACCATTCGGCCACAGAACAGGCAGGATAATTCTTGTCGGGAGAAAAATCCAGTTGAGGCGAGTTATGAATGAGCTGACGATTGGTATATGGATAAAGGTAAAAGGCTGTGCAGATCCATCCTATTGTCCCCTAGTGGAAATCTTATTGGCCATGAGTCCGGTATTGGCCTTTTGCGATGGCTTCGAAAATTGCTCCCGGAAGAATTTTTTCCTCGCTATGCATGACGAGATCATAGAATTCATCCGGCAAGACCCGCATAACCGTCATTAAGCCTTTAATACCTTCATGCCAATTTTTTCGCATTCCACAAGTTTCGCGCCTCTCGTTGATTTTTTGCATAGCCTCCTGATTCATCTCCTGACCATGCATTTTTTGTGGATAGCCAGGTACGCCAAACGCCGGATTTTCCAGCGCGGATTCTGCCGGAGGACGGTTAGGAAGAGAATTCAGATATTTCGAGACCTCTTCTTCACCGCGTATGCGCGGGCCCACTTGGCGCACCATGTGATTCATCATGTGGTGCACCATATGGCAATGAAACGTCCAGTCGCCTGGATTGAAGGCGATAAATTCAAAATCCTGTGCCATCGCCACGCCCACCAGTGTGGTGTTTCTGGGAATCCAGGCACTGGGAGGAATGCGTCCGCCTTCGGTGCCTGTCAACCAAAATGTGTGGCCATGGATATGAATCGGGTGATGTTGCATTGGGCTGAAATCGATCAATCGGATGCGGACCCGTTCACCATGCTTACAAACGAGGGGAGTGGTATAGGGGCCGCTGCGGCCATTGATGGTATGCCAGTTCCAGTCCATGCGCATGGAATCCGCCGTTGTCGAATTCGGTGGAATAAAAAAGTTCTGAAAAATAAGGCCGAAATCACGATCGACGGGAGGATCGTAGGCCACGCGGGGATGAATGATGAAAAACCCCACCATCCCGAAAGCTTCCTGCATGGCCACATGACTATGATAAAAAAATGTGCCGGTTTGGTGCAGATCGTATTCGTAGACATACGTCCCGCCAGGTGGAATCAGATGTTGAGTGACACCGGGGACCCCGTCAAATTCCACCGGGAGTTCCAATCCATGCCAATGCACTGAAGTCGGCTCCGGCAGTTCGTTATGAACGATGATGCGAACCCGGTCCCCTTGAAAGGCCTCCATGGTGGGGCCCGGCATGCTGTTGTTAAAGCCCCAGACATGCATGAATTTCCCGGGAAGAAATTCGCGGATCACCGGTGTGCATTGCAGCTCGAATTCCTTGACGCCATTCACCATCTTCCAGGAAAGTTTTTCCAGGTCTGGAGTCTCAAGTGAGACGGGTTCCATCCCGGATTTTCGCAATCCCGGAACAAGTTTTCCCAGATATTCATCGGAGTCATGAGGTCCTCCGAAACTGGGGCGATAGCGTGAATAACGGGAAAACTTTTCAGTGGAATTTTTGGCTGTCTGGGTTTGGTCTGTGCGGGACCGGGAGGGATCGAGTGGCTCACCTTGACCCAATTGAGCCGACAAGGTTCCTGCGGCCAGTGCAGCTCCGGTTGCCAAAACCTGTCGTCGTGTCACGCCATCGCTCATTGTACAATCTCCATAGAGAAAAAAGCGTCTTGGGGAAACTGACGCTTATCTGGGTTTGGGATTCGCATCAAGGTGCCCAGGCGGCGTCACACCCTGTGGGGCTTGAAGGCCGTCAATGAGCAGGAGTCCCTCAATTGCCACCCTGGACGTTCGCCAGGCAATTAACTGATTGATATATTCCATCCGAAGCGTGAAGAAATCGCGTTGAGCTTGCAGAACCTCCGGCCAGGCTTCACGGGCGGATTGATAACTCTGCAATTGAATGCGATACCGTGCCTCTGATTCGGGCAACAGAAGGTCCCGATAACTTGTGATATGTTGAAGGGCGGTGAGATACTGTTGAAACTGTTCGGCTAAACTTCGGCGCAATCGAAGCTCAGTAAGTGTGACTTGGGCCTCTTGTCGGCGGAGATCGGCCCGGGCCTGTTGAATCGTTCCCTGGTTCCAATCAAAAATCGGAATTTTGATAAACGCTTGAATGCCATAGACCGTTTGTGTTTCGACATAATTCCGGCCGGCCGAACCTCGAAGGGTTATGTTGGGGATAGGTTCCGCCTGTTCCCGCTGAACCATAATTTGATCTGATCGCACATTGGCATGCGCCAGGGCCAGTTCAGGGCTTTCCTGCAGTAACCTCTTGAGGGCCTCCTCAAATCGGATGGGAGGCAGATCTTCTGCAAGCATTCCTGAAACCGGTTGACTGGGAAGGGACGTCCCCACGAGAGCCATTAAGCGCTCTCTTTCCATTTGGACTTCATTCTCCGCCATGAGCACGGACAATTGTTGCTGTTGAAGTTGCACTCGCGCCTGGCGCAGATCAGCCTCATTAGCTTGGCCGACATTAAACATTTCCTTGACGGTTAAGAGCTGATCCTGCCAACTTTTGAGAAGCTCCCGTTGGATGTCTACCCGATCCTGAAATCCCAGAAGGCGATAATATTGGATGACGATCCCATTCATCACACGATATTCCTGCGCAAGGGCTTGATATTCAGCAGCGGAAGCTCGTGCTAAATATTTCTCACGACTCAATTCGAGTTTTCCTGCCGTGACAAATTCTTGTTGGATAAACCCTCCCTGAAATTCTCCAATGGTGTTCTTGACGTTGATTTGATCTCCTGAATAACCCCCGACCGGATTGGGGTAAAGGCCCGCCTGAAGAGCCTTGGCCCGTTCTCCCTCGACCAGAACCCAGGCCTGGATGAGAGTAGGATTATTTTTCCGTGCGAGTTTCTTGAGCCGCTGAAGTGAAAGGGTTTTCCCGTCGTTATGCTCGTCATCCACCTGCGTCTGACCTTCTGCCGGTAAGGTGCCCTTGTTATTCTCATTTTGGAGATCTGGAAATGGAGCCGGGATTCCCTCCTGTGGATACATGTTCGGTCTAGGCAGTTCATCCATCTGATTATCATGGAAAGGGATAGCACATCCGGAAAATCCCAATCCGAAAACCAGAATTGGCCACCCTAACCCGGCCATGGAGATCTTGATCATTTGTAAATCCTATAAAACCCGTTGTGTCTTTTTTTAAAGAGTCTAGGATATTTTCTCCATGGTCTAACTGGATAACTTCGAAAATATGCCTGATTAAATATTCAATCGAATTTTCGATAGAATCAGGCAGATCATCCTTACCGGTTTTGGCCCATTCCAAGATACAGATAAAAAATCAAATTCGGGAAATGGTCCAGTTTTTAAGAACTAGATTTAATGGAGAGAAGGGAGATCGACCTCATCGGGCATGCCTTTAGAGGCTTTGCCCGATGAGTAATCAACGAAGGCTATCGCCCGGCGCCCACAGGTTGTTTTTTGGCTTCTGCACCCATTTTGCGGCATTCCTCCGCGCATCGGCGACAGGCTTCGGCACATCGTCGGCAATGCTCGTTGTCATGTTTCTCGCACTCCTTGGCACAGGCGTCACATATTGTCGCGCAAATATCGCAGACTTCCGCACTGAATTGAGAATCTCGACTCATAAATGCCGTACAGGTCCAACAGAGATCTGCGCAGTCTATGCAAAGCCTGGCACAGTCGGGCATGTCACCCAAGCATTGATTTGCACATGATTCGCATTCCTGAGCACAACGCACGCAGGCTTCCACACAAGGTTGGTGTTGATGAGCCATTTGAAAATCCTCCTTTCCCGAGGCTGCCGGTCACATCCTCATTGTAAAAATAGAATAATGCCGATTCCTGTCCACCACGATAACTGGGTGACTTCCCGAAGAAAACTGTCGATAACCCTTGAATGATGTGATGGCGAGGCTGTAGATGTTGTGTACTTTTGGAGAAGAAAAGCTCCAGCTACACAATCATTTGCGGGCGGATATCGCGGGATAGATTTTCTTAAAACCAGAGCCTTACGCCCACCACGAAGCGAATCTGACTTGGATTTCCTCCTTCTTGCCGCACAAGCGAGGCGGTATCTCCAAAACTTTTGTCCAAGGATATTCCCACGTAGGGGGCAAATTCCCGTCGGATTTCATAACGCAGCCGAAACCCCAATTCAAGGTTATTCAGTCCTGAACCCGTTGTGAATTTTCGAACACGTTGAATCGCGGCATTCGTCTCAAAGCGAGGCTGGAGGATCAGCCGTTGCGTGAGGGAGAGATCTTTGGTCGCGGTCAATCGTGCGGACAGGTCCCCATGTTGACTAATGAAGAAGGCGGGCTGAATTTCATAGTTATACGGGACGAGACCTTGTAGTCCGATCACCGCCAGTCCTCGCGTGACATTCCGTCCCCGATAGGATTGTGTTTCGACGCGCCCCCCTACTTGTAAATCGTAATACTGCTGAATGAAGCGACCGAAGAGGAGTTGTGAATCGATGTCGTAGTCGGCCTTAAAGGCCGTGTCCCGCTGGCCCTCACTTTTGAACCAGATTCGATTGTAGTCACCGCCGTACCAGCCCTCGATGTCCCACCGGTAGTCGTCGTTACTTCCGTCCCCGCCAATGTTCGGCCGGTATTCAAGAACGTCGGCGAGGAAAAAAGCGTGGCGCTGCTCATCCATGACAGGACTGGGCCAGTCCGCTTCTTTGGATACAGGTGATCCCGTGTCGGACATTTCTCGGAATACCCCGGATCGGGTGTCAATCTGGACTTCCGGCTGTATCGTTTGGGGGTGGTGAGTGTGTTCATGCGCGGAGGTTGATTCGTCGGGGATGGGTTGGGCAAAGATACCTGACGAATGGAAATCCCAAATAAGGAGACTGATGACCGTGAGTGAAAGGAGGCATCGAACAGATGTCCTCATGAACCCACCGAAGGTTCCTCGCCGGAAACCTCAACGACGCGGAACATGCCCGCTTCCATATGCATGAGGAGGTGGCAGTGAAACGCCCAACGTCCCGGGGCGTCAGCCGTGATCGCGACGGAGACTCGCTCGGCCGGTTTCACGATGACGGTGTGTTTGCGCGGCAGAAAGGCACCCGCTCCGTTCTCCAGGTGCATCCACATCCCGTGCAAATGCAGGGGATGCTCCATCATCGTATCGTTGACGAAGGTGAAGCGGAGACGTTCGCCGTGACGAAAGAAAATGGGTTCTTTGGCTTCTGAATATTTTTTGCCGTCGAATGACCACATGTAACGTTCCATGTGGCCCGTAAGGTGGAGCTCAATTTCGCGCCCAGGCCCCCGCTGGTCGGGATAGGGCGAAAGGCTTTTCAAATCGGTGTAGACCAGCACCCGTGTACCGGTATTCTCCAGCCCAATGCCAGGCTCATCGAGCTGTTGACGCGAGTATTCGGCGACGGATTGATTGCCGGAACCATGATGACCGGGAGCGTGTTTGACAGGCGTGCTGCCGGGAATCATCGAATGGCGCGATTCATCCGGGGGAAGGTCTGAGATGTCGTGCTTGTTATGCATATGTTCCGTGGTGTGTTTTTTGGACTTGTCCATTCCCGCAGGCGCCTTGTGTGTCCCGACGTGCTGATCATGTTCGCTCATGTCGGCCATGTCCATGCCGTCCATTTGCATGCCCATGCCCATGGCAGCCATGGTCCGGAGAGGCCGCGGACGACGATCGGGGAGGGGGGCGACCATTCCTGGGCGCGGAGCCAGTGTGCCGCGCGCGTAGCCGCTTCGATCAAGCGTTTCGGCAAAAATGGTGTAGGGTCGCTCCTCAGTGGGTTGGACGATCACATCGTAGGTTTCTGCTGGGCCGATACGTAATTCATCCACCGCCACAGGCTGCACATTTTGTCCGTCCGCCTGAACGACAGTCACGGTGAGTCCCGGCAGGCGCACGTCATAAAAGGTCATGGCGGTGGCGGCGATGAAGCGCAATCGCACCCGTTCACCGGGCCGAAACAATCCGGTCCAATTTTGGTCAGGTGCCATTCCATTCATTAAATAGGTATAGGTATACCCGGTGACGTCCGCGAAGTCCGTGGGGTCCATCCGCATCCGGTCCCACATCAGAAAGTTCTGCAATGCCGGCCCCAATCCCATTCGTGACACATCGGAAAAGAACTCGGGGGCGTCGCGCTTCTGGAAATTATAGTAGTCACTTTGCTTTTTGAGATTGGCAAAAACCGATTCCGGCGACTCGAAGGTCCAATCCGAGAGCACCACAACATAATCCCGATCGTAGTGAAACGGCTCCGGCTCGATCGGATCGATGATGAGCGGTCCGTAAACACCCGATTGTTCCTGGAAGCCGGAATGACTGTGGTACCAATAGGTTCCGCTTTGCCGGATGGGGTACCGGTAGCTGAAGGTCGAGGCCGGCTTGATGCCGCCGAAACTGACGCCCGGCACCCCGTCCATGTCCGGGGGAAGAAGCAATCCATGCCAGTGGATGGAGGTATCTTCCATTAACCGGTTCGTGACATTGAGTGTCACCTAGTCACCTTCCTTCAAACGAATTAAAGGACCGGGTAACGTGCCGTTGATGGTCTTGGCCATTCCGGTCAACTCTCCGATTTGAAACGGAGATTCGGCAATGCGTAAATCGATGGTCTTTCCGCGCAGTTCTGAAGGATATCCCGCTTCTGCCTTGGTTGTGCCGGCCAGAACATAGGAAGGAAGGAGGCGACCCAAAGCCGCCATGATTCCCAGCGCACCGACCCCTTTCAATAACGAGCGCCGCGTCATTCGAGTGTCATGACTATCCTTGTTGATGCTCATGCGTGATCTTTCATGATATCCGGGCATACCAAAGATGTTTGGCGCGGATCAATGCTGATGTTCAAAATGACCATCTGATGCCGATGTTGGTGTGCTTGACTCAACCGTGCCATATTTTCTGAACGGTGGAGCATTCCAAATGACGGGATGCCCTGGAGCCAAATCGGCCGCTTCGATAAAATGGGGATGTACGGCCGAAACAGGACCTTTATTGTAGAGGGCCATCCCCAGGTTGTAATGGGCCTCTGCCAACGTTGGCTGAATCTTCACTTCCTCCTCGTACTTTTCATTGATTTAATTGTAATTGCCGTTGACGCCAGATGAAATAGATGACGGGGATGACCAATAAGGTGAGCACCGTCGCCGTGACCATTCCGCCGATCATCGGCGCCGCGATGCGTTTCATGACATCCGCACCCGTTCCTTGTGACCACATAATGGGGAGCAAACCCAGAATGATGGCCGAGGCGGTCATGATTTTTGGGCGGACTCGTAAGACGGCACCTTCGATGATAGCGTCACGAAGGTCTGCCAAGGAGTGCAGTCGATTCTCCCATTGGCGGCGGGCACAAGCCTCGTCCAAAAACATCACCATGATCACGCCGGTTTCTGCGGCCACTCCTGCCAAGGCGATCAGTCCGACCCATACGGCAATGCTGAGAGGATAGTTCAGAAAATCCACATACCAGATGGCCCCGACCAACGAGAACGGGACCGATAGCAATACCAGCAGACATCGGGGGACGGACTGAAAGTTGAGATACAGGAGGAGGAATATAAGCAACAGCGTGAGGGGAATCACAATCTTGAGTTTTTCCTGTGCCCGCTCCAGATACTGGTATTGACCGGCCCATTGTAACGTATACCCGGGTGGAAGGGTGACGTGCTTCTGAACCAGGGCTTTGGCTTTGTGGACATAGGTGCCGAGATCCTCGCCTGCAATATCGACAAACACCATACTCGCTAACGATCCATTCTCATCTCGCACAGAAGGCGGCCCGGTGGTGGTGGAGATGTGAGAAAGTTGCGCGAGAGGGATCTGTTCGCCGTGTGGCGTGCTGACAAGGACGCGCTTGAGCGCTTCCACATCCTGTCGCAGATCCCGTGGGTATCGAACATTTATCGGATAGCGTTCCCGCCCTTCCACGGTCCATGCAATATTCTTCCCGCCAATAGCGGATTCAATGACATCCTGCACGTCTCCAACGGTGAGGCCATAACGGGCAGCGGCGGTGCGGTTCACGTCGATATCGACATAGTACCCCCCCGTGACCCGTTCGGCGTAGGCACTCCGGGTTCCCTGGAGTGTGTGAAGCAGACTTTCAATGTGTAGCCCGATGCGTTCCAGTTCTTCTAATTTGGGCCCCAGAATTCGAACCCCTAAACTGCTGCGAATGCCGGTGGCGAGCATTTCGGTTCGTGTTTGAATCGGCATCCACCAAATATTCGGCATGCCCGGAAAGTTCACCTTTTGGTCCATTTCGGCAATAAGCTTGTCCCAGGTCATACCCGGCCGCCAGTCTTCTTGAGGCTTCAGGGTCACGATGGTCTCGCCCATATGTAAGGGTGCCGGATCGGTTGCGGTGCGCGCCCGCCCCATTTTACCCATCACTTGATCCACTTCCGGGAATTCTTTTAACAACCGGTCTTGCGTTTGAAGGATGGTGGAGGCTTGTTGGATGGACATGCCCGGTATGCTGGTGGGCATATACAAAATCGTGCCTTCGTTCAGGGGCGGCATAAATTCAGAGCCCAGCTGTTGGTAGACGGGAATGACGACGATCATTCCGATTATTGCCAAGCCGACGACCAGCCAGCGGACCTTCAGAACACCTATCAGAAGAGGGGTATAGATCCATACCAGAAAGCGGTTCAACGGGTTTCGTCGTTCAGCCATTATCCGGCCGCGAATAAACCATTTCATCAAGAGGGGAGCCAGCCCGATGGACAGCAGCGCCGCAAAGAACATGGCGAATGTTTTGGTGTACGCCAGCGGCTTGAACAGACGGCCTTCCTGCGCTTCTAAGGTAAATATGGGCAGAAACGAGACGGTGATGATGAGCAATGAAAAGAAGAGGGGTTTGCCGACTTCCCGGGCGGCTTGAATGATGACGTCATCCCGTGAGCCTGGACGTCCTCGGGAATCCCACTCCTCCAACCGACGATGAGCATTTTCCACCATGACAATGACCGCATCGACCATGGTCCCGATGGCGATGGCAATCCCGGAGAGTGACATGACGTTCGAGGAAACGCCCAGATAATACATCGCAATAAACGACAAGAGAATCGCGACGGGCAGTAAGAGGACGGGAACCAGCGCGGAGCGGAAGTGAAATAAGAAGAGGAGGCTAATTACGCTGACGACGATGGTGATTTCAATGACTTTTTCTTTGAGCGTGGCGATGGCCCGAAGAATTAATTCCGAGCGATCATACACCGGAACAATACGGATGCCTTCGGGAATGGAGGGCGTGATGGTGGCTATTTGTTCTTTGACCCGTTGAATGACGTCAAGCGCATTTTCGCCGTAGCGCATGACGACGATGCCACCGACGGTTTCTCCCTGTCCATTCAATTCAGCAATGCCACGTCTGAGATCCGGACCGAACGCCACGGTCGCGACATCGTGGACGGTAATGGGCGTCCCCTTTCCGTCCGTTCCGATAGGTATGGTTCGAAGATCGTCAAGCGATTGGATGTATCCGCGGCCTCGTACCATATATTCCCGTTCACTGGCCTCAATGACCCGTCCTCCTACTTCATTGTTACTGCGTCGGACAGCCTGAATGACCTGGGGAAGGCCGATACCATATCCCTGTAATTTCACGGGATCGACTTGGATTTGATACTGTTTCACGAACCCGCCGATGGTCGCCACTTCCGCCACGCCGGGCATACTTTGCAGCCAATAGCGCAAATACCAATCTTGAAACGAGCGAAGATCGGCCATGCTATGGGTACCGCTTTCGTCAACCAGGGCATATTGAAAGACCCACCCGACCCCTGTCGCATCCGGACCTAACGTTGGAGAGATCCCTTCCGGTAGTTTTCCCACCAGCCCCTGCATGTATTCCACCACACGGCTTCGGGCCCAATACATGTCGGTTCCGTCTTGAAACACAATGTAGACAAAGGACAAACCCAAAAACGATTGTCCTCGAACATATTTGATGCGTGGAGCGCTTAACATCGAGGTGACAATAGGATAGGTGATTTGATCCTCAATCAAATCCGGGCTTCGGCCAGGCCACTCCGTAAAGACGATCACTTGCACATCGGATAGATCGGGCAGGGCATCCAGGGGCGTGTGATAGACCGCCCAGATTCCCCAACCCATCAGGAAAAGGGTAGGGATTCCGACCAAAAAGCCGTTACGCGCACTCCAGCCAATGATTCGTTCAATCATGTTGGATCACTCACATTCCGGACATTCCCGGCATCCCGGACATTCCTCCGCCTCCGGGAATCACCGAAAACGTTTCCTGAATATCGGGCTGCCCTGCACGTTGAATCAGGATCGTCAGATCCCATTGGCCTGCCATCCCAAGATTGACGTTGGCTTCATACGTGCCTTCCGCTCTTGCTGTCATCGGAACCGTCGCTGGGAGCATGCCCGGCATCGGCATGGTGAAGGTAAGTTGAACCTGCGCAGTGGAGACCGGTTTGCCCTGTTGATTGGAGACGGTCACCTGAATACGGTTTTCCCCTATGCGGACGGGTGAAGGATTGGTTGAAAAGTCCAGCGTGAGATCACCGGCGCTCTTCTTACTCGTTCCTGCACGTGACTTGTTCGCCGGCGCCATTCCTGATCCTGTCATGGCCTTGTCCACACCCATGTCCATATCCATCTTGCCCATGTGCGCCTGCTCCATTTTGATACCTCCCATCCCGAGCGTGCCCATCATGTTCGAACTCGCCATGAGCTTGCTTTCCGAATCCAGGAGAAACGTGCCGGAGGTGGCGATCCGCTCGTCCAGAGCCAGGCCCTCGACGATTTCATAGTCACCTCCAACTTTCGGGCCAAGGGTGACTTGCCGTGGTTCAAACATCCCCTCTCCCCTGAGCACATAGACGACCTGTCGGGTACCGGAATCGAGCACCGCTTCTTCAGGAACCACAAGCTTGCTTCCGCGATTCACCTGAATTTGAACGGTCCCATACATGTCCGGTTTCAGTCGCAACTTCGGATTCTTGAACACCAGCCGAACGGTATTGGTGCGGGTCTTCTGGTTGAGGTAGGGATAGATAAAGGTAATCTCTCCTTGAAAGGTTTCTCCGGGATGGGCGGCCAGGGTCAGGATTCCCTCTTGCCCCACTTGGACGAAGGGCATTTCATACTCAAACACTTCCGCTTGCACCCACACGGTAGAAAGGTCGGCAATCGCATAGAGGGTCATCTCGGGTTTCACCAACGTGCCTTTAAACACCTTCTTGTCAATTACGTACCCGTCGACAGGGGAATAGATTTTGACATAGGTCTGCGGCTTGCCCCGGCGCGCTAACTCATCGATCTGCGCATCCGTCAACGTCCAATGTCGGAGACGGTCGCGCGCGGACTGGACCATTTGCGCCGTCTGATGCCGGGTTTCGAGAAGAGGGCTATTTTGAATCTGCGCGTTGGCCTTCATCGCAAGCAGATATTCTTCCTGCGCCGACACGAGTTCCTGGCTGTAGAGCGTGAACAAGGGCTGACCTTTTTGAACAAGTTGGCCTGTGGTATCCACAAAGAGATCCTCCACCCAACCTGAAATGCGAAGATTGATATGGGTGAGACGTTGTTCGTCATAGTCCACCTTCCCCACGGCACGGATCATCGTCTGGAGTGGCCGCATGCTGACCAGGGCTGTGGTCACGCCAATTAGTTGTTGCCGTGCCGGAGTCACCATGGCATAGGCCTGGCGGGGTTCCATCTCCATGGAGAAATGGTCGCTCATGGCTTTCATGTCCGGCATGGGTGGTTCGGTATGCCTCCCCTCGTTCGTAATCATTCCCGCTGAGTGGAAGAGGGGCCACCAGGATTCTTTAAAAAAGAACAGGCCTGCCACAAGCATACAGAGCAATAATCCGAGGATGATCCTGCGTGGTCGTGATGTGTGCGTGAGCATCGTGCGTCTCCTTCTTACAAGTCCGCGCCGAGCACGCGTTCAAGTTGTGCGACTTGCTGTTCCCGGTCCACGAGCGCCCGGATATATTCAAGCCGAAAGGTGATGAGCGCGCGTTCCGCATCGATCAGATCCAAAAAATCCGTGCGATCTGTCCGATAGCCCGCATGAGCGGCTTGGAGAACCTGCTGTGCCTGCGGAAGAACGGTGGTGCGATAGAGTTCCAGAACTTCTTGCGTGGCCTGAATTTGCACCACCAGATCCTTGACCTGAAAGCGGGTGAGTGTGACAAGAGTCTGTTGCTTGGCTTGCGCGGATCTAACCTGCGCCGCGGCCTCCCGTACACCGGCGTCATATTTCGGTTTGGTCCAGAACGCGAAGGGAATGTTCACCATCACATTCCCTCCGAATCCGTCGTCAGTTTGGTAATTTTGCCAGCGCTGGAGTTCCACCCGAAGGTGAGGGTAGTACTGCAATTTGGCCAGTTGCGTGGCCGACTGAAATCGCGTCACCGCCAGATCAGCTTCTTGAAGTTCCGGGCGGAGCCGAAGCGCGCGCTCCTGGAGTTCTTCAAGCGAGCGTGTCAGCGGTTGAGGATGTGGGGCTCGTGGAATTCCAAGAGGAGCATGGGGATCACGATTCAGAATGGTATTGAGATGAGCTTGAGCGGTTTCCCGTTGTTGATTGAGGACGGGTAATTGTTGGAAAATTTTGGAAAGCTCTACTTGAGCTCGCAGGACATCTACCTGTGTTCGGGTTCCCACTCCGTATTTGGCATTGGCAATATCAAAGAACTGCCTGAGTAATTTTTGCTGTTCATGATGGACCTCAATGGCTTTGTGGGCGAACAACAGCTCAAAAAATGCCGTCTTGACCGCAGCGGTAATCTCGCGAACTTTGGCGGCCACGCGTTGTTCCGCCTGGTCGGCTTCCCGTGTCGCCACCTCGGCTTTCTTCGAAAGCAACCCCGGGAAGGGGAATTGTTGCGCCACCCCGTAGATAACCGTTTGCGTTTTGGTGACATTCAGCGAGTCAGGCGTATTCCACAACTGAACCTTTAATTCGGGGTCGGCCAGGGCTCCCACCTGAGGGGCGCGCTCCTTCATGGCCAGGACCTGCTCGTGTGTCGCCGCGATCTCAGGATTCTGTTGAATCCCTTCCTGGATCAGTGGCACGAGTTCCAAGGCCGGTTCAGTCGTGCCGGTTGGTTGAGCCGGGAGTGGACCTGCCGGACCAAGCCATACCATACCGAATGCCACTATCACCACGTATCTTGAAATAATCTGTTGCATGGTTGACTCCGCTTGTATGTAACGACCATGGACTTCTCCCCGGTTCTGCCTCGTACCCAACGAAGCAAGGGAGGAGAAAAGGTCCTGTCGATCAGGCCTGAAAAGGTCAGACCGGGATCAGTGAGGTCGTGAATTCATGAAATTGGTGATGAACGGAGAAACGGGGAGGGGATCAAATACGGAAAACCGAGATGAGCACGAGAAGATCTTTGGGCACGGCCACATGGCCGGTACCGGGCGGAAAGATGAATGTTCTGGAGGGGACAAGGTCAGGAAGAAGCAGGGCCATTTCGCCAATGAAGGGGGGGGCATGAGCCTGGCTGTTAGAAGGAGTATCGAGACTCGATTGAACCGCGAGGGTTTTAAATCCGTCACAGAACTGAGCAACAGGCTCTTCTCCCGGCATGGTGCAATCACTCACTTGAGCCACCGGCATTTTGGCAAAGACCGGCACCACGCAGGCATAGGCGTTAAAGCTGAACGCGAGGAACAGACCAATCAGGAAGAGGGCTAACAATTTCGGGAAGGATCTCATGAGGATTATCCTACTCCTAAAATTCTTCTCAGTAAATAGCGATTCTAGCCAGCAGCCGTTGGGTATGCTGGTCGGTCCACTATGAACCAATGGGGGCGAAAGGTCGTAACCCCATTTCTGATGCCTTCTTTCTAGAAGACGATGGCTGAAGTTTTCATCGAATAACCTTGAGAAGCAAATAAGCGGGTAATTACTGACCGAACTTGGATTCAGGATCAGGGAAACGGAAGGCTCTTCTGGATGAAGACGTGACAGAGCAGCTGAGTGGGTCTCTGGTAAAGAAAGACAATATTTCTAGGGCCTTGTAACTGGAACCTTTCCCCAACCACATTACTGTTTCGGATTGGATGGAAGAGATTAACTGAATAGTCGCCATCCGATGATCCTAAAGTCAGTTTCAGATCGGGTCGCGTTTTAATGTCCGCTTTCGGCGGTGAGTTCAACTGGTCGCTGCAACACAGGCCTGAAATTTCTCCGCTGGGGTTTCGTATTCTAATGTTTTTCTCGGGCGTTCGTTCAACTGCTGAGCCACTTTATTCAGCTGAGCTTGCGTATACAGGGATAAATCAGTTCCTTTGGGAAAGTACTGCCTGAGCAGGCGGTTCGTATTCTCATTGGATCCACGCTGCCATGGGCTCTTTGGGTCACAAAAGTACACCGCAATATCGGTCGCGAGAGTGAATTGGCGATGATTCGCCATCTCGGTGCCTCGGTCCCACGTCAAGGATTGATACAGCTCGGTGGGGAGGCGCTGGGCATGCTTAATAAGAGCCGCCGCCACAGTTTCCGCATTCTTCTTTTCTATTTTGGCCAACATAACATATCGTGACTGGCGTTCGACCAACGTCGCAATATAGCTGTTGTGGGTTCCGCCAATGAGATCGCCTTCCCAATGCCCGGGGACTGCACGATCTTCGACAGAGGCGGGCCGTTCACGAATCGAGATGGCATGCGTGATTTTCCCCAGGCCTTGTCGCTTCAGACTTGAAGCCCCCGATCGGCGAATGGCTCGTTTGGTTCGGAGACAGGCCTGCAGCTCCTTTTTCAAGACGCCTCTCGCCTGAATAAACAGGCTGCGATAGATGGTTTCGTGGGACACGCGTTCGTGTTCTCTCGCAGGGTATTGTCTCTTCAACCACCCGGCGATTTGCTGGGGCGACCACTGCTGGTTGAGCTTGGCCGCGACGACCTTAGCTAAGGAGCGATGCTGAGCAAGCTTGCACTGTTTGGGCCGGTGCGCTCGATCCCAGGTGGCTTGGTCTGCCGCCGACGCTCGATAGCCATCATACCCCCCATTGCGATGGATTTCACGACTGATCGTTGAGGGAGGGCGTTCCAATCGAAGAGCAATAGAGCGAATCGACTGATGGCTGGCTAACCCACGGGAAATCTCTTCGCGTTCCGATAGGCTCAGGGCGAATCGTGATCGTGTTCTCTTGGGAGGACGAATACCACCGCTGGGCTCAAGAATAGAATAAATTGAGGAGGACTGCCGCTCAAAGAGGCGGCCAATCGACCTCATGGATTCGCCACGCTGCCATCGATTCCAAATGTCCGCCCGTTGTTCCGCGCTATAATAGATTCGGGTTCGTTGTTTCATCGCCACACTCCATCTCTAGAAGGTAAGATAAAGTGTTGCGTTGATCAATTGAACTCACAGCCATAAGCGGACATTTTGATGGAGAACAACTGTAGATCAGTAACGCAGTCGTAATTATTTCCATTAAATCGCTTTGTTAACTTTTAATATGCTCCCTGCGAATAAGTAAGCTCATAGCTATGTGAGTAGATTTCAAATATGAGACCGAATGGGTCTTCTACATAAACCATTCCTGTATGGCTTTTCACCAGGATAATACTCTCGAATTGGCATTCTCTGCTTACCACCATTAGCAACTATTTTTTCTACAAGTCCCTCTACGTCAGGATCCTGGACACAAAAATGAATTGTACTGGTCTTCCAGTATTCGAAATCTTTAGGCTTTTCGTTGTTTTTAAACTCGAACATTTCTATCCCAATTTTATCACCTGTAGACATATGAGCGATTTTGAATGAGCCCCATCCAGTTCCAAATACATCAACACACATTTGTCCTATTGGTGTATCCGACTCCTCGTTGATAACGGTTGGTTTCATGATTAGGTACCAATCCATAACCTTGCTATAAAACTCAACGGCCTTCTCTATATCGGGAACGGAAATTCCAATATGCGAAAATGTTCTTGGATAGTTCCTCATAGCATTTCTCCTTAATGAATCTTAAATTTTTATATAAGAGTATTTGTGTATAGGTTTACCCTATACATGCAAGAAATGCAGACTCAAACATTTTTTACATTCAAGTATCATTGCAATTTGAATAACTAAACAATTTTGAATTGATATAATATTTATCAGAGACCCCTCGCAGGCGTTCCCACGGACCTGGTTGTCCTAACCCTTCAGCCACAAACATTTGATACCGGCGTTGGGCGGTGGTGGGCCGAAAACCAAACTGCTCCTACGTTCAGGCTATGTCTAGGAAAGATGGCAAGTCTCAACCCTGCCGTCGCGCGGTAGTTGCTCCACACTCAGGCGTCGGGTTGATCCACCAACGGCGCGCGGCTGGATTCAAGACCACATAGCCGTCGATTGAACCCATGGGTGTACGGGCCATTCAGTTGACGCATGCCTTGAGACAAATTCGGTGAAGGTGTCTCGACCAGCAAATGGTAGTGGTTGTTCATCAGGCAGTAGGCATGACAGCGCCACCAAACCGATCCACCCCTTGGGCGAGGCCATTGAGAAAGGCCTGGCGGTCGGCCCTGTTTTGAAAATGGCTTGTTGGGCATTGCCCCGACTGGTCACGTGATACAGGGCATGAGCATATTGGAGTCGAAGAGGCCAGGCCCTTGGAAGAGTCTGGATGGCGATCCTATCGAATTGCACGACCTGACCTCAAATCCAAATCAGGATCTTTTTTCCCTTGAGAGAGAATCAGGGAAAATGAGAGTTTAGCTATTTTTGGAATCCCAATCCGTTCGTTTCGGGTATGAGCTGTTGGCGTGACCGGATATAAATATACAGTAAGCCGAGGCTAAAAGTGGCAGGAGCGATCCATGATAAGGCGAGGTGAATAGAGGGATCAAGACGTATGAAGGTGTGGAAGGCTTTATTAAAAGTTACGATATTTTGCAGGGGAAGTGCATCGAATAGAAGCAAGAGCATGACAAAGGGCTCTTTGACTGCTGGAAGATTCAGAAAGATCGCCAACCCTGTAGAAACCCATGCAAGTAACCAAGCCACTCGCACGTCGTTCCCTTCCACATTGCCTGACTCCTGTCCGTGATAGAACGACAAAAAAACGGTGAAAGCCGTCAGTAAGAGAAGAAGAACAGGGGGACGAATTGCCAACAGCCCCATTCCAAAGTTTGCGCCCCAATGGTTTTGGGCTCCCAACAAAAAACTGGAACTCCCAATCATCCATAGGAGTGCCATTATCATCCAGACTCGGGAGAGCCGCGCATGTCGACATCGTTGAGAAATGGCCTTTCCCACACCAATCACAAAGACTCCCAATGCGAGCGGGCGGAGAATCATACCACCCATGAATGCTATTGCCCCACAGGCATCGCCACCTCCACACGAGGTGAGCTTCACCAGGCCATAGAGGATAAAGGGAAACCCCAAAATGATGATCAACATGAAGGAACTAAGCTTTATTACTTTAGAGCGAAAGGTCCTAACATCCATCCTCAGGTCTCCTGAAAAAAGGCATAAGCCCATAAATAGATTTCTTTCCTCTCGGAGGTATTCTGCTCAAACTTGACCGGCGTTCCCATGGACTAGAAACCTTCCGCCCTCTTATGCCCTGAGTCCTTATTTTTGTATCTTCCAAAGCCGCAAATCGTATGAAAGATTGAGATTATGGGTGCAGCAGGAAGGAAGCTTCAAAACGCTAATGAATAAGCAAGGGAAAGGGATAAAGTAGCTGAACCACAGTCAAGGGGCCAGCGGGCCTTACGGATTTTGGGTCAGATCTTGTAATCATGCACACTCTTCTTCCGCCTGTCGTATCCATCGACTCACCGTGGAATAATGGAGGCCCAAGTGGTCCGCCATTTTCCGCATCTGATATCCATGGGGGCGATGGGCCTCCGCGAGGCTCTGCTTCGGCATGTGTTTCTGAGACAAGAGCGCAGAGAGCCGTGGTCGGACCGCTTGCGTGTGCTGGCGAGGGTTTTCCTCAGTTGTCCGTTCCATAAGATCTCCTTACAGTCGGTTCGACTCTAAGTGTGATATATGCAACGATAGGATTCCATTTTGTCGATCAGGATTCCCAGCACTACGCCGACAGAAGCTGAGTTCCGTGGCGGAAGTGGTTTTGAGATACCTACATTTTTGGGAGGCATCCATGCGGAGTGACGAGTTGTGAGTCCGGTCAAAGTCATCATGGAGAGGCCTGAAGCTGCAGCGCCTCTGTCTCCCTTTAAGGTGACCTTCTTACAGGAAGGTAATCTCATCACTGTTCAGATTGATCCGGCGGAGATTCCCTACGGATCAACGGGGCTACCTGGCAGCATTCTGGATATCGCGCTTGGGGCCGATATTGAGATGGAACATGCCTGCGGCGGGGTTGCGGCATGTTCCACCTGTCATGTGAAGATCACCGAAGGGCTTGAGACGTGCAATGAACCTTCGGATGATGAACTTGACCAACTCGATGAGGCACCTGACCTCTCGTTGAAGTCCCGCTTGGGATGCCAAGCCGCTCCGAATGGCACCAAGGATCTTATTGTTGAAATTCCTTCCTGGAACAAGAATCTTGTCAAGGAAAAGCAGGGCTCCTAATGGGGAATATGGATAGTAAACAAGCAAGAAGTGGTTTTCGTGACAGGCAGTGTAAATCTTTTTTACAGGTGAACATATAATCGATTGAAACTCCATTTACTCGGCTAATAGGATCTTTTACATAAGAGTTCACGAAATCTTGAAACCTTTTTTGTCGGGTGACTGATGCCAACGATTTTCCGGGTTCGGGGATGATATCAATGAAAATCTTCAGATTACTTATTGTCTTTGTGGCCCTTGGGGCGTCCGTCTTTGGCCAGGACGTCATGGCAGAAGAGCTGCCATCCTTCACGACCGGTTTGGCGCAAACGGTCAATCCCGGCCTTTATGCGTGCAGTGATCCCAATGCGCGCATCAGTGCAGTCGGAAGGATCAAGGCCAAAGACGGCACAGAGTGGATCGTGCCGGCCAAGACGCATTTCGAAAGCGCGGCAAAGGCAACGGATCTTTACAATGAATGTAACGGGATCCGGTTGCACCGGTTGGCAGATCTCGATCTCAAGTCGGTTCCCGTGATCGATGCCGGTGGCAGCGATATTTTCACGGCATACCTTTTTGCTGACAACTATTTTGAGTTGTACGTCAACGGCACACTCCTCGCGGTCGATGCGGTTCCCTTCACGCCCTTTAACAGTAGCGTCATTCGCTTTAAAGCGACCCGGCCGTTCTCTCTCGCTGTGATGGGCGTTGACTGGGAAGAAAAAGCTGGGTCTCGGCTCGGAGCAGAACAGGGGATATGCCTATCATCCAGGTGACGCCGGGTTGGTGGCCGTGATTAAAGACGGGAGCGGCCAGACCGTTGCCGTCACCGACAATACGTGGCGCGCTCAAACATTTTACACTGCACCACTCCATGACCGCTCTTGCCTCAAAGTTCGTGATCAGGTTCGAGACAGCTCTGCCTGCTCGATGGAAAGTGTTCGAGACGGGAGTTCATTCTCCGCGGCGCATTGGCAAATTCCTGCTAGCTGGTTCGCAGCGGGTTTCGATGATAGCGACTGGCCGTATGCAACCGTCTTCACCAACGACACCGTTGGCGTCAATAACAAACCGGCCTACATGAATTTTCGCAATGTGTTCGATGACCCGAATGCCGACGCCGACTTCATCTGGTCATCGAATCTGATCCTCGACAACCTGGTGCTCATGCGAAAGGTCTTCGAATAACGATGCCACTGCGAAGTGTGTTGGTTTTTGAGGAAACTGCAAGGACCCGCATGGGTCAAATAGCACCTCTCAATGGCAGAGAGCCATCAGTCCTTCCACCAGAGAGAGAGGTGCCAACAATTTTTTCACCAAGGAGCCTAGATAGGCTTCATTTTGCCAATTGTTAAATGAAGAACCCTAATTATTCAGGTGTGTCTACAGAGGAAGCGTGCTGAGTTCCTGCGGCCCGGTGGTCGAGGCGAATTCTTGCCTCGGCAAGATCCAGGTGACTGAGAATTCCTACCGGCCTGAATTGGTCATCCAGCACCGGCGCCTGTTTCACATCTTTCATGTACAACACCCGTAAGGCTTCCCGTACAGTCTGCCCCTCACGGAGTGTGGCGACTTCATGTTTGGCGATCGTCTCGACGGACTCACCAAAATCCTGGCCGAGGGTCATGGCCCGATAGACATCCGTCTTTGTCAGAATGCCGGTCATTTTTCCTTCCGCATCCACGATGGGCAACAAGGTTTGCGAACAATTTCCAAAGGCCAGGATGGCCTCATTGATGGTGGCGGTTTCGGATAGACACGGGGCGGACTTTTTCATCACGGCTTCGACGGGAGAGGAGAGCAGTTCCGTCGTCCACCGTGTGTCGCCCAGGACGTCTTCTTGTGATGGTCGTTGGGCCGTGTGACGAAGGATCTGACTGAGCGTTTGGAAACTCTCGACGAAGGATTTGAATTCTTTTGAATTAAACACCATGAGGGTCGCTCCGGTCTTGGCTGTGACGGTGACGCGCCGCACCATACCATATAAAAACGATCCCTCGCCAAAGTGATCCCCAGGAAGTACTTCGTCACGCCACAGCACTTTCCCGTCGCCATCGTATCGGGTGGCTTCCAGTGTGCCGTCTTCCACAATATAGAAAGCGGAGCCTCGTTCCCCCTGGCGGAATATCACATCCCCGGGTTCCACATGTATGCGCGCAATTTTTTGTGTTTTTTTCAAATCCAGGTAATTGAGATCCGGCGGAAAAAAAAGTTCAAAAGTCCAATCGACCATGACCCGCAGTTTGCGGTCGAGTCCGGGCAATTTCAGCAAATGAACTGTGCGTGTGACCCACCAGGCAAAAAACCCGCTAAACTGGAAACCAAAGATCGAACAGACGCCTTTATGATGTCCGATCGTGGCCATCTGACCCAGCGTTTTGTATCGGAATGAACGAAGAGGTTTGCCGGAGGAAGATAAGGCGATGTTCTCGGCCGCATGCCGGCCGAGTTGTATGGCAAATTGGGCCGTCGGTGGACATTGATTCCCATACCCGTCGGGATTGGCTGCTCCATCCCCAATGCCCCAGACATGGGTATGTCCCCTGAGGCGTAGGAACTCGTTCGTCACCAGCCATCCGTTGGCATACTCTGCGGCCAAATCTTTGAGCACCGGATTCGGCGCATTACCAATGGTACAAATCGGGTTCTGGGATTCAAGGCGTGTCCCATCGTTCAACCGGATATATCCTGCGCTCACCGAAGATGCCCGTTGGTTGAGCAACACCGTCATTCCCCGAGATTCAAGAAACCGTTGTGCAAAACGCCCGAGGTCTTCGCCCAGTTCAGGGAGTAAATGTGCGCCCGAGTGCACCAGGGTGACCCGCAGCTCAGACGGGTCAAACGACGGATAAAACCGTCTGGCGTCATGTAACAAATCAAGAATTTCACCAGCCGTTTCGACCCCGCTGTATCCACCACCGACGACCACGAAATGGAGGAGAGATCGCCGGATATCGGGGTGGGGTTCAAGATCCGCCTCCTCCAGCCGTTTAATAATATGTTCCCGTATTCCCAGCGCATCAGCCAGTGTCTTGAGAAATAACCCGTGCTCCATCATGCCCGGTATCGCGCGGAGATTGGTGCTACTTCCCAACGCGATGACCAGGTGTTCGGCCTCGACGGGTTCCAGGCTTATTCCCTCATCCGCATTGAATTCGACTCGTCGTTTTTCCAAATCAATGTTCGTGACCTCGGCGCGTTGCACCGTACAGCGGCGCAAGGCCAATCGAATGGGGTTCATGACATGGCGCGGCTCTATACCCGCCCCAATCACTTCCGAAAGAAAGGGTTGATAGACGAAATAGTTCTCAGCGCTGACCAGCAGCACGCGTTTGGCCGTGTCTTTCCCCCAAAGTTTTTCGAGTCGACGGGCGCACGCCAGGCCGGAAAATCCACCACCAAGAATGACGACCTCCCATTTTTTTTGCATACGGCTTATCGAATTTTCTTTCTGTGATCAGGTGTCGCGATCACGTCAGTCTTGTGCAGGAACCATTCTCATCGCCAATTTTTTGCGTTCGCCCAGGATACTGCCGAGTGTAACATGGTTGTACTCCTTATCGCCCTTCAGGAAAACTGGGAATTTCCCTGGTTGGGCAGATGAAAGACTCTTGCTGAATCTCTCATCCTGACCTGTCGGCAGGGAAGATCCTGTTTCAGCTTGCCGGGCCTTCGCCAAAACAGCTAGATTTTCCCATTGATGACCATGTTCATGAAACACGGCCACATGAACGCTCGGTCAAAGTGTGAGAGGACAGACAAAACTTTCACCGCGGCTCCTCGCCTGCCGGTCCTGCCGCCGCGAGGCCGGGTGATGCACGACTATCGCGACGTGAAGGAGATAGGCCATGGCAATTGAACTCAATCACACCATCGTCCCGGCGCACGACAAAGTGGCTTCGGCAAAATTCTATGCAAACATTTTCGGACTCGTGTTCGATGAAGGAAAGGTCGGATATTTCGCGCCGCTACGGATCAATGAGACGCTCACGTTTGATTTCGATGATGATGATGTCGACAAATTCGACAGCCATCACTATGCATTCAAAGTCGGTGAAGAGGACTTCGACCGGATCTTCGGTCGCATTCAGGCTGAAGGCATTCCCTATGGAAGCGGGCCGACTTCGCGGGAGGATATGACCATCAACCACCGGGGTGGCGGGCGCGGGGTGTACTTTTGCGATCAAAATGGACACATCCTTGAACTCCTTACTGTAGGGTAGAGCACTCCAGAGGGTTATATGTTAAACACCAAGATGTATTATGCCCCATTAAAATTATTTGGCCGGATAAGTGAGAACGGTCATTTTACATAACTTGTCTTCTTTGGTTCATGCCCATTGGATTATACTGGTCCTTCAGACATTCGTATGATTAAATTGTAAAGTTCATCGTCCTTGAGTCCCCCTCCTTTGTAAGGCTTTGTTTTGAGGAGGAATAAAGACGGAGGGGCGGAGGGGAGGTAGCCTCTGCACAGCACTGAATGGCTGATCCCATCGTGGCTTCTCGAGGGTACCAGGACTCTACCTCACCTTGCCTCTCCTTACAAAGGAGAGGAATTCTAAGTAGAGTGAATTCCAAAAAGGATCAGGAGACTGGCGGGTTATCCTGGAAAACCCGGATGCCTTGATATACTTTGTGGATTGGTCGAGGAGGGAATGATGGGGAATGCTCGTTCAGATGCGCTTGTGATTTTCGGGGCCACAGGCGACCTCGCACAGAAGAAAATTTATCCCGCGCTTCAGGCCCTGATTCAACATGGAAAGGTCGATGTTCCGATTATCGGTGTCGTCAGAGGCGGCAAGGACGTGGCGCATCTCCGACAGCGAGCGCGGGCCAGTCTGGAGAAATTCGGCGGTGGGGTCGATGAGGCGGCCTTTGCAAAGCTTTCCGATTTGCTCAGATGCGTTGATGGGGATTATCAGGAGGAAAACACGTTTGCCCGTTTACGTCAAACTTTAGACACTGCGCAACGCCCCCTCTTCTATTTGGCCATCCCTCCGAATCTGTTTACAGCGGTGGTGGAAAGCTTAGGAAAATCAGGCTGTGCCTCCGGAGCACGAGTCGTCGTGGAAAAACCCTTCGGGCGCGACCTGGCATCCGCCCAAGCCCTGAATGGTACCCTGCGCAGCGCCTTTGATGAATCGGCAATTTTCCGTATCGATCATTACCTGGGAAAGGAGTCCATTCAAAATCTGCTGTTTTTTCGTTTTGCCAATTCGTTTCTTGAGCCGATCTGGAACCGAAACTACGTCGAAAGTGTACAGGTCACGATGGCGGAGCAGTTCGGGGTAGACGGGCGGGGCAAGTTTTATGAGGAAACCGGTGCGATCCGGGACGTCGTGCAGAATCATTTGTTGCAAGTGGTGGCCAACCTGGCCATGGAGCCACCTGTCAGTTCCAGTGGGGAAGTTCTGCGCGATGAACGGGTCAAAACGTTCAAAGGCATTCGGCCGCTCACGGGGAAATCTTTGGTGCGCGGACAGTTCCGGGGCTATCGTGACGAGGCCGGGGTGAGGCCGGATTCGCAGGTGGAAACCTTTGCCTCGATGCAGCTTCACATCGATTCGTGGCGGTGGGAAGGCGTCCCCTTTTTCATTCGAACAGGGAAATGCCTTCCAGTGACGGCCACGGAAGTGTTGGTCAAACTTAAACATCCGCCTCATCAGCTCTTTGACCACACTCGGTCAGATACATCGAACCATATTCGTTTCCGTTTGGGTCCGGACCGGGTTGCGATTGCGATGGGCGCCCGGGCAAAGAGACCCGGCGAACGGATGAGTGGAGAAGACATTGAGCTTTATGTATGTCGCCAAAAAGGCGATGAGCAGGGGGCCTATGAGCGTCTCATCGGTGATGCAATGGAAGGGGACGCCTCTTTGTTTGCCAGGCAGGACGGAGTCGAAGAGGCCTGGCGCATTGTGGATCCGGTTTTAAAGATGCCCACTCCTATCTTTGAATATGCGGCAGGGACGTGGGGTCCCAATGAGGCACAGGCCGTCGTGGCGGAGGTTGGTGGATGGCATAATCCAACGGAGGAAGGTTGAGGAGATCAACTTGCTTTGGATACGCCTTCAGTCTTAGGTCTTCCTGCGGTTTACCAATAAAACAGCCGGTGCTACCCTCAAGGTTCCCATTAACCCTCTCACTCGGACGTGAGCGCTTATCATTTCTACCTCTGGCATTCTTTATCTACCTTTGCAGGCAGGGGATGTGACCTTATGAAAACCTTCATCATGGTTGCGGTCGCTGCAGTCATCATGGGCGTGACTCCAGCCTTCGCGGAGAACGCGAAACTTACTAATATGAAAAATCTGATCGATCAGGTGAAGGCAGATAAGACGTTGCTCATCGCCCACAATATGGATTTGACCGAAGAGGAATCCACGGAGTTTTGGCCGCTCTACGAGAATTATCAAAAAGATTTGGAGCCGTTAAACCGGCATCGAGGCGGCCTGATTGCCGAATATGCTGCAGCGTACACTGCCGGGGCCGTGCCCGAAGACCTGGCCAAAGAACTGGTCAACGAGACACTCAAAACGGAAGAGGCGGAAGTGAAGATGCGGCGGAACTATTCAGAAAAACCGGCCAGAGTCCTTCCACCGACTAAGATGGCTCGCTACCTGCAAATGGAGAACAAAATCCAGGCTGCGATAAAGTTTGACCTGGCGGCCAGCATCCCCCTGAAGGAGTGATGGGACATTCATGAATTCGTGTTCTTGTTTTTTCTACTCTCCCATGTTTTGAGACTTTCGGTTTGCCCTACTCAAATTGACTCAGTCAGGTGCAACCACATGGTGGGATTGGCCTGAACCAGCCTAACTCCTTGGCAGCCGTAGTTCGATACACCTCTGCCGAATGCGATTTCCTGTGCATGTGTCAACCTCTTTGGTTAGTACACGATGATACGGTCCGCAGACTGAAAAAGTTCAACCTTCCGATTCAAGACGATCGGGGTGACTTCAGATGCGACGTCATCAAGGTCGATATTATAAAGGAGCATCATGGTTTGATTGCCATAGATAGTCACGCCCATTTTTTTCATGAACCCCAAGTATTCTCCATACTGATGAGGAATCTCTCCCAATGACGCGCCCATCTGGTCAGCCAGGCTGACTCGCTCGCGTTCAGGTAGCTTGGCCCGATCGAGGGCAGTTGTGTCTGAATGCATCAGCCGCCCGAACCATCCAAACCCCTTTGTGACAGAGGTAACGGCACTGGCATCTACAAGAATGGTAACCTGGTGCCCGGCTTTCATCAGAGCCCAGGCCACGTTGGGAACGGCGCAAATCTGCGCATCATCTTCGGCCAAAGAAGTCTTCATATGGATCAGGATGTGTTGAGGCTGAATTTGGTCAGCTTCAACGGCCCAATTTCCCGTGAGAAGGGTCAAGAAGACGACGCACAGACCTAATCTGAATTTCATGTTTTTCATACACCATCTCCTTCGTGATTGTTCCAACTATTGGATTTACGTGTCCAAATGCTTTGTCTGCTGAGGCAGACAAGACACCGTCCCATAGGAACAAAAGACACAACAATTTCCTGCCTTGGGTTTGAGAATCGTTCCGCACTTCCGGCACTCATACCTCACTTGGCAGGAATCAAGTGACATTGTTTCGGCCTTTTGATGGCCGCATTGCGGACAACGTATGACGGATTGTCGTTGTGTGCTTACTCCCATTGGCCATTCTCCAATTTTTTCTGCATGACGGTTCGTACCATCCCATTCTTCATTCCACAGAGTTAGTCGAACTCATGAAAATTTTTCTACTTTATTAGACCAGTTTCCCCCTTCCTGATTCTCATGGTACAACCTGTAGCAACTACAGATACAAGAAGGTGTCTCATGGAGCGAGGGAGCATGGATACCATTGGGGTTTTGTCCAAAAAAACCGGGTGCCACATCGAGACCATCCGCTACTACGAGCGTATTGGTTTGCTGGCGAAACCACCGAGAACCAAAGGCGGACACCGTCTCTATGGCAAGGAACCACTCAAACGGTTGGTCTTTATCCGTCGCAGCCGGGAACTGGGATTTTCGCTTGAGGAGATTCGTACGCTGTTCAGGCTGGTTGACGAGGAGCGGTACACGTGTCAGGAAGTGAAGGGGGTGACGGAGCAACATCTCAGGGATGTCAGTAAGAAAATTTCAGATCTGAGAAGGCTTCAAAAGATACTTCGTTCGATTTCATCCCAATGCGAAGAAGGTTTGGTTCCTGACTGTCCTATTATTGAATCGCTGTTTGAAGAAAAACGCCTATGAAAAAAGAGAAGGGCGTATTACATAGCCCAAAGGGTTTGGGTGGGGTGTATGGTTCGGGCCCTGCCGGGCCTATTCTCGGAGAACATTGTAGAGTTGCGGAGTATCTGGCAGGGGGGGGCGAGGGCAGTAGGGGTTGGGGGTCTCCTCAGCGAACATCATAAACACCTTCACGTCCATACAGGCATGGAGCATGATCATGCCCACCACCACATCGATCTCCATCGTCAACACCAACACGAAAAGGAAGTTGTGGGGACCCACGCCCATCGGCATCCGCCATTGCAACATGATTATGGACATGTGGCCGACCTGCATCATCGATACGAGCCCTAGCAAAATGCCGGCAAAGCTAACCCTCGATATCGTTGACTGGTCCCTTTTGTGGTCTTATGATCCCCCTGAAATAGTCATTTCAACATTCTCCTCTCCCCCTGAGATGTCAGGGATGGCGTCTGGTAAAGCGGCAATAGATAAACGGTTGCGGGTTGCCCTCTGGCGTCATGTGAAGCTCTTCGAAGGACTCAATACAGACAAAGTTACTTCCGATGGCTAAGGTCAAAAATTCAGGGGAATACCGAACGACCGGTAATCGGCTGCATGTTGGTGGAGCCTCATAACCAAACGTTGCAATAATCACGTGGCCCTTCGCACTCACTGCCCTGTTCATGGTCTCGCAGTATTTTTCTCGATCTTCCGCCTCCGTCAGGAAATGAAACACCGCTCGATCGTGCCACACATCATACGTTCTGGTTGAGTGAAAATCGGTGATATCGGCTTCGATCCAAGTCACGAGATCCGCGCGATCGCCTAATCTAGCTTTGGCCCGCTCTAATGCAACTTCGGAAATATCGAGTACGGTGATGTGATTGAAATCTTGGTCGAGGAGATGGTCTACCAGTGTCGAATCGCCTCCCCCCACATCGATGAGGCTTCCGGTTTTTTGAATGCCTGTGGCCTGAATCAGATTCAATGATAGGGTGGGGTGGGCCTGATACCAGCCTAACTCTTCTGCGGCCGTGTCCCAATACACGTCTTCCCAATGTGCCTTTCTCTCTTGTTTCATGGCTAATTCTCTCTCGTGCGCGATCAAGATTTGCTCGACTTTACCCTCCACATATCTCAACCGGCTTGAGAGGACAGAGGGTTGTGCAGGCAAACCTACAAGCACAGCTTTGTGGCTTTGATCGATCTTCATCCATAGAAGACATTCCGTATCCTATCATCTCATTTTCACAAATTTGATCAAACTCCGGTATGTGGGTGGAATGATACCTTTCTATAATCCGTCCACCTTGTTCTCGTGGGCAGGCTGGTCTACTTCCAGCCATGCGAGGAACAATTTATACCCCAAAGTTAAAACCACGGCTCCAATAAATAGGCCAATGATACCTGACAAGAGCAATCCCCCGATGGCACCCATGAAAATCACCACCATCGGGACATCCAGTCCGCGTCCTAAAAATATCGGTTTGAGGATATTATCAAGCAGACTGACAAAAATTGACCATATCAGAAATAGGACAGATGTCAGGGTATCCTGTGTTGAAAACACGTAAATGACCACCGGAATCATGATGGGCCCGACGCCGATTTGGACGATGCCTAGGATGAGACACAAAAATGCCCAGAATCCTGCTGCAGGGATTCCCGCGATGAAAAATCCCAACCCTGCAAATAGCGACTGAATCAGAGCCACCCCCAATACGCCTCGCGCCACGCTTCGCACGGTCGCTTCTGCAAGGGTCGCAAGCTCGGTTCCCCGGTCTCCAGCCAGGCGTCTGCCAATACTATGCGCGAGTTGATGGCCGGACGCGGAGTAAGCCAGGAGCACTCCGGCGATCAACACCGCCACAAAAAATTGCAAGATTGCCAGACCTGTGCCTGTGACCATAGATAGGAGCCAGCTTGCCAGCATCCTGATCTGGGGTTCAAGTTGGACGAAGGCTCCCTCAATATTCACGGAAGCCAGGTTCCAGATATTGGCTAACGGTTTTCCAATCAACGGCCAAGTCTCAAGGCCCTGCGGTGGTGGGGGGATTGAGAGTGTCCCATCCCTCAAATGATTCACAACCATTTCCCCATTTTCAACCAGAAGTCCTCCTAGCAGGACTGCAGGCCAAACCAGGATCACCAACATACCGGCCGTTACCAATATTGCTGACACACGAGGAGAATCATGTAACAGATTTCGTAGAGACCCATACACCGGATAGATGGCCACGGCGATGATGAGACCCCAGACAATGGGGATGACAAAGGGGCGCAGGATGAGAAAACACCATCCAACCCAAAGGACGACCAGGCCGATCCGAATCGCAGCCTCCACTGCGTTTTTTGTAAATTCCTCATTTCGGGGGGGAGTCGAGTGAATCGCCATAATTGCCTAATCCTTCTCCTGATACTTTAATTAGTATGAGGTGGTGATCCCTAAAGGAAGCGCAAGTGATTGGTGAACACCAAGCTCGCCGCAGACGGGATTCAGTTGGTGGCTCAATCCGGCATGAGCTTTTGACCACCGGCTTACCTTTCCTTCATCAAGGGGGCAGCTAGGTTTTTGTGCCTCGCGCCTTCTTACCAGTTTTCCAGACGATTATAGTCCAACAATCCTGCCTCAATTGGAGACTCCTTTTGATAGGCAATCCGTAAGGCATCACTATGTTTCCAGAAATGGGGATCGCTTCGGCTGACACCAAAATGACCCACCAGGGCTTGATAATCCTCCTCACTGCTGAGGGTTTCCACGGCGCTGACAAAATCTTGTAATTGCGATGCCTCGACATGGTGGAGGGCGTTGGGATAGGCACCCAAAAATCCCGGCACCACGGTTAAGGTATCTTCTGCGGGAATCCGTCTTTCTTGTTCAAAGAACAGGTGAGACACATTGCTTAAGCCATTGTTATGGATGAGGGTCACCACCTGATGACTCGAAACACCGGGATCTGTTGATCCGCTGTCACTGATTGAGACGATGATATTTTGGGGTAACCAGGAAAGGGCGACACCTTGGATGCCCGAGAGTCTTTTCAATTGTTGACGGACGTGCGAATTGTTAATTTTCTCGATGGCATAAGAGGGGGATAACACCGGCTTGAGATGTTGGCGTAACATCTCGACCAATTCGGATTTGGGGTGGGCGGTGGTAAAGTGAATGCCTGTTTGGCGATTTACTCGTTGGTTGTACACCTCACCAAAATTTTCTATTTCAGAACTGGCGTCTCGATACCAGAATTTCCATTCGTCTGACCGCGTGCGCTCGGGGAGGAAGGTGAGAAAACCTAGCTCACCCTCCATCCGCAAAAAATCCATATAAAGCCGGGAGTTTAACTGGTGACCGATATTGCCATAAATGTCATATCCCGCGACCAGCAGGTAGTGAATGCGCTCAAGCAAGGCATAATCGAGGAGCACCAGGGTTTTGGGTTCATCGCCGACAAAGCCCTTGACGACCGTCGCATTATCTAAATGCCGAAACACCGTGAGGGCTGCATTGGCATTCCTGCCGTCCCCGTCCCAAACGAGATCGAGAGAAATTTCTTCCGGTGTGGAGAGATGTTGCCGCAGATACTCAACTTTTCCTGCGAAATATTTTTTTTCTAATTTAGAATACTCCAACCAGTTTTTCAGGGCTCCAGCATTACTCTGCTGTTCTGTCGGCATCCGAAGATTCCGCTGTTCCTTCTCAAGAAATCTGGAATTTTGGGCTAGAGCCGGATTATCAGGATTGCCGAACACAATCCAGAAGTGCTCGTTTATCACGTTAAGAGCGATTTGTCCTCGACAGACGGGCCCTTTAATGAAATTCATAAGGGTAAACTCGGCTTCATCAAGCAGGAACTGATACCGGGATTTGACCGGGAGGCGTTCAAACGTTTCGAAGGGATTGGCAGAAGTCTCCGGGTCATAAGACGGGAGAGTGGGAACGTCGTATTCCGGTGCTAAAAAGAGCGTGTAATACCGCTCCATGCGCTGCGTATTAAGCAAATAGGGCATATGGGTTTTGGCCAAAATGGTTGTCCGAACCGGCTCAAAACGATAATAGATGCGCGCAACCTTCGGGTCATCGTAGGGACGACGCGTGGCAATGATGTCGATCGGGCTCCCTGGAGGGGTGGTTGATCGAACCAGGCGAAAAAATAATCCGGTGGGGTCATTTTCAAAATATAGATGGGCCAGGAATAAATGCTCGTACAGGTAACGACTCATTAACCGATCTTTACGACTATTCCCATTGAAAAACGTTTCCCACTTCGAGATGTTTGCCAGAGGGCTTGCTCCCAAAGGAGGTGAAGCCTCATAGCCTGCACCTTCTTCCAACCAGGTCCTCAAGGTCCCGTATTCCCGGTCTGACAAACCCGGTAAGCCATAGGGCATACCCCATAAGGGATTGGTCTTGGCGAAGTCATTAAACTCTTCGAGCGTTGGACAATATTGGGCACGCTCAAGGGAAAAATCAAAACCGGCTGGGAGGGGACTGACCGTGGGAAGGGGGTGCTGCCGCTTCAGCTTTAACATTTTGGCCATCAAGCTCCCTTTGAGGTTGGCTTCTTTTGTCTGCACACGCTCGTTTAATACCGGATAAAATTGTTTCTCCCGCCATACAGCGGGGGAATGAGCATCGACAAAAAGCCGCGTCGGTTCCATGGCCAATAATCTTCCGGCATGATACACCAGGTCCTTATTGGCGCCGCGTTCGATTCCTTCAGTCGCACTGAGGTCGAGTTGGCAAGGAGCATCGTAACAGCCATGACACACGATACACCGGTTCTCAAGAATGGGCTTCACATCCTCCACATATTTGACTGTTCGCACCTCGACCCCGGGTGTGGTGTTCAACCGGTTTTGGGGCGAGGACTTCCCGAATTGTTGATCGAGATGTAGCCCGACCAGGAGGGTACACCCGCCGCCGATGATCGTGAGAAGCAGGGTGAAAACCATTTGTGCGTATGGTCGAGTGTTCATCGTATCTCCATAAAGGTGATCTTGTATTGCTAAAAACCATTTTTCATTGTTTGATCGATTCCCACTATATCGAGGATAGGGTGAAAATTGCTAACCTCGATATATGACTATCATTGCAAACCTTTTCTCGGTACATTTCTGGAAATCCTTCTAGCATTGGAGAGGCGTCTATTATGTTTACCCACGTACGATCCATGAGGCATTCTTCGCGGCTGTTCCGGATAATTCTTGGATGGGGCATGTTATGTCTGGCATTAGTCATTCCGACTTCGGGTTGGGCACAGAATGCTTCCGAAGAAGAGTTCCTGGTGGATAAAGCTCGTTTTACTCTGGAGAATTTTCTTGCGGATCCCGACATGCAGTGGTTCCAGGATTATATGAAAGACGCGCGGGGCATTTTAATTGTTCCCCAATTTATGAAAGGGGCCTTTTTTATCGGCGGGTCAGGGGGAAGCGGTGTGTTGATCGCTCGTGATGAGAAAACCAACGAATGGAGCTACCCTGCCTTTTTTACCATGGGTGGTGCCAGCTTCGGATTCCAATTCGGCGGACAAGCTTCGGAAGTCGTGTTGTTAGTCATGACGCAAAAGGGCATCGATTCCCTGATGAGTACGACCTTGAAATTGGGTGCCGATGCTTCCGTCGCGGTTGGTCCAATCGGGAGAGGGGTTGAGGGATCGACGGCGCCGAATTTGAGTGCGGATCTCTTATCCTTTTCCAAGGCAAAGGGATTGTTTGCGGGCATTTCTCTTGAAGGAGCCGTTGTCGCCGCACGGGATGCGTTAAATACCAGTTATTATCAAACACCAACCAAAACGATCGATATTTTGGTGCGGCGTAGTGTGAATAATCCCCAGGCCAATCCTTTGCTTGAAGTGGTCAAGAAGGCTACCAATGGAAACAATTGAGGTTTTTTTAGGAAAAGCTGAGTTTGCAAGAAATACAAGTATTGGCCAGGCTAGTGCCTGAAGGCGTGATCGAAATGCTTCGCCGATTTCATTCTGCATCCCTGATCCATTTTTCCTTAAGACATCCAGACAGAGGAATGAAAGGAATTCATGAATGGTTGACATAACATCCTCCAATTGCCGCAGCGGAAAGGCGGGATTGAGGCAGGTTGTCCGGCTTAAACGACTCACATTCCCAAGCCTACTCACGATCGTACTCGTTGTTGCAGGCTGCGCGAAGACCGAACAGGCTGGAAACGTGCAGACTTCAGGATTCCTAAGAGATTATTCCCTTCTCCAAGAGGGAGGAGAGGGGGAATCGCTTCTCGTGTATAAGAATCCTCAGGCTGATTTTTCCACTTATCGCACGTTATACGTGGACCCGGTTACCGTCTTATTGTCAAAGCAATCGTCGGTTCCCCAAGAACAATTACACAAACTGGGTGAAGATCTCCGTTCAAAGATGATCTGGACACTCAAAGAAGATTTTCTCGTCGTTCCTAAATTAGTACCCGGAGCATTACGATTAGAGCTGGCCTTGACCGAAGCCGTGCCAGCCGATGTAGGCATGGATATTATTACCACTCTTGTCCCACCGGCTGGTGTGATATCGGCCGCCACGGGACTTGCCACAGGCACGCAGGCGTTTGTGGGACGGGCCACAGTTGAAGGAAAATTAACCGATGGAGACACCGGCACTCTGCTGGCGGCAGCCGTCGATCGTCGAATGGGAGGTCGAACGTTGGATGGCTCAATGGACTCATGGGATGATGTTCAGCAGGCTTTTGAGTACTGGGCAACCAGGTTGTCCCAACGGCTTCGTAATTGGCGGGCAACGAAAGAGGTCTATCCTCGGTCACCTTGAGTGAAGGCACGGTTGAGTCCTTTTCGTAATGGGATGGATCTGATTATCCTCCTCACACTTTCCCATGGTGACCTGTCTTTGGCCGATCCCTTATGGATACCCTTCCGTGCCTGATAGGCAGCTAATGAGGACCTGATTCAACTGAAAAATTTAAAGCACTGATTTTTCTGGATTTTTTGGACACGTCTTTAAATATGGATATATGTCGGCCCAGTTGATGCGCTGCCGGCGACAGAGCTTTGCTTCCGGTGAATGGTTCAACGGAACCACAAAGGAATATCGGGAACAAGCTTCCACGTATAGTGCGAACTCCGCCGTCAATGGCGATGACGTGAAGGGACAATGACCATGGGCGCCGCCGTACAACTCCCCAACCATGAGCGCGCCGCGATTTTACCCATTCGCTCACTTGCAAACCAGGCTTTCTCGCGCGCCGCCGGCGCACCCCTGATTGAAGGCAACACCATCCGACTGCTCCAAGACGCGTGCGAGAATTATCCGGCGTGGCTCGAGGCAATCCGCGGGGCGAAACGGTACATTCACTTCGAAAACTACATCATTCGCGAAGATGATGCGGGTCGAATGTTTGCCGATGCGCTTGTCGGTAAAGCGCAGGAAGGCGTGCGCGTGCGTCTTATTTACGACTGGATGGGCGGATTCGGTAGAGCGTCGCGCGCTTTTTGGAATCGTTTGCGCGCGGGCGGCGTGGAAGTGCGTGGCTATAACCCGCCACGCTGGGACTCACCTTTTGGCTGGCTCAGTCGTGACCATCGCAAGACGATCTCGGTGGATGGCGAAGTGGGGTTTGTCACCGGCTTGTGCGTTGGGCAGATGTGGGTCGGTGTGCCTGAAAAGAAGATTGAACCGTGGCGCGATACCGGCGTGGAAGTGCGCGGACCGTCGGTGGCTGTCATTGAGCAGGCGTTCGCAGAGGTCTGGGCGATGATGGGAGAGCCGATCCCTGAGCCCGACCTGGTCAAACCGGACGTGCACGCGCAGAAAGGCGAAACGGCCCTTCGCGTGGTGGCGAGCGTGCCGGCGACGGCGGGGATGTTTCGCGTCGATCTCCTGATGGCGGCCCTTGTGAAGAAACGGCTCTGGTTGGTCGATGCGTATTACGCCGGGACGACATCCTATGTGCAAGCCTTGCGTGCGGCAGCGAGCGACGGGGTTGACGTGCGCCTGCTTGTGCCGGACGCAACCGACATTCCGCTGCTTAGGCTCTTGTCCAGAGCGGGTTATCGTCCTTTGCTGGAAGCGGGTGTGCGAATCTTCGAGTGGAACGGGACGATGCTGCACGCGAAGACGGCCGTCGCTGACGGACATTGGGCGCGGGTCGGTTCGACGAATCTCAACCTCGCCAGTTGGCTAGGCAATTGCGAGATGGACGTCGTCGTTGAAGACGAACCTTTCGCGCGCCTCATGGAGGAGACGTATTTGCAGGACTTGGAGAATGCGACTGAGGTGATCTTAGATGCTCAGCGGAAAGTGCGCGCGCCGAATCAGCAGCGACATCCTCATCCAAGACTCTCCAGCGGCGGAGGAAGTGGCGGGCGTGCCGCTGCAGGCGCTCTCCGCCTCGCCAACACCGTGGGCGCGGCGTTCACGAACCGGCGTGTGCTCGAACCCCGCGAAGCGCGTATCACGGTGACGGCGGGGGTGATGCTACTGACGTTAGGGATTCTCTTCGCGTTCTTCCCGCGCTTGTTAGCCTATCCACTTGTCCTGGTCTTCACCTGGATCGCCGGCGCGCTTCTCTACAGAGGCTTCAAGCTGTACCGCAGCAAAGCTCAGTGAGAGAGTGGAAGGCGCCAACAAAGTGGATCGTCGTCGATCTGCTCAGAAGAGACCTCCAAGCGGGCGCGCCGAAAAGAAGCGTGATTCGGCTAGCAGGTAGGGCTCGATCTAAGGCCGGTGACGATCATCAAAATATTTACGGATTACAGGAGGAATCATGTTCGGAACCATTCGCAACATCGAAGGTGAACAGATCGACACCACCTTCCATCCGGGCGATACAAGTCGGAAGGTCATCGTTGTTCTCGGGCATGGGGTCACGGGCAATAAGGATCGCCCGTGTGTCGTCGCGCTGGCAGAAGGTCTGTCATACGACGAAATTCCGTCGCTCCGGCTGTCGTTCTCCGGCAACGGTAATTCGGAAGGTCGCTTCGAGGACTCCACGATCTCCAAGGAAGTGGCGGACCTGCGTAGCGTGCTCGACGCGCTCGACGGATGGAAGGTCCTGTATGTCGGCCACAGCATGGGCGGAGCCGTCGGCGTTCTGCTGGCCGGCCAAGACACACGCCTGGTCGGACTCGTTTCACTCGCCGGTATGGTCCATACGGAAGCATTCGCGCAGCGCGAGTTCGGCGACGTCACCCCGGGTGTGGGCTTCATGTGGGGCGACCCGGCGTGCCCGCTGTCCCAGACTTTCATCGACGATACCGCGGCCATCGGAACCGTCGTCACCTGTGCTCCGTCGATACGGGTCCCCTGGCTGCTTGTCCACGGAACTGAGGATGACCTTGTTCCCCTCCAGGACTCGCTCGACATTTTTGAAAGAGCCAATCAACCTAAGCAAATCGTCCAAATTGAAGGTGCAGACCATGTGTTCTCCGAGCACACCCCGGACATGATCAAGGTCGTACATGAATGGGTTCGAAAGCAGATCGGACGCGCGTAAACCGGTCGTATTTTGGATAAAGGAGTGGTAATAGCATGAGACCAGTGACCGTATCTACGGCGTCCCCCGCATTACCTGCGATCTGTATGAGGAGGGCGAACTGGAAGTTTGGATGATTCTCGTTTGTGGGGCTGGCCCGGGATGGAAGCCCCGACAAAGTACTCAGGCGAAGATACGGCGAACAGGCAATTCCAGGTCGAAAAATGCCCTAGGGCTTTCTGCCGTTATTGTTCTTATCGGAAAGATACATGCCGACCAGCCATGCCACCAAGACAGCAACATAAAATTGTCCGACGATCGCCTCGAGATAGGAGAGGGTGCGGGCGATCGGCTTAATGGGCGTCACGTCGCCGTAGCCTAAGGTGGTAATGGTGACATAGCTGTAATACAGCAATTCTGAAAACTGGATTCCTACCGCTGTGGATGTCAGGCCGCGGAACGAGCCTGGGTTGGCGATGTTGATGATAAGATAAAACACCGACCAGTTGAGTCCGATCAGGAGATAAATACAGATGGCGCCAATAATTTTATTCAGGGTGATTGGGCCTGAAAGGAGCAAATGTCGGGAAGCAATCCACGTGCTGACCAGGGAGAACACAAATAGGATGACCATGTTGACAAACTGAAGCTCAGGAATGTCTAAGAAATAGTCGATGGTGGCAGTCGCGATCCCACCTACGGTAAGAATTCCTCCTCCGACCATCAACCATTTTTTTTCACTCACATGGCTCCATATCCCCATCAGGAGCATGAGGCAAAGAGCGGGTTCAAGGAACAAACGCCGGGTCTCACTCGTGATCCCTGCTTCTCGTGCGATGGCAACCGAGAGCAACAGGAACAACAGACCTCCTAGCAAATACCCAAAGTTCATCCTTTTGATAGGCATCGGTGTCTTCTCCGAATGGTGAAAGAGGGAGGCTTCATTTGTATTGCCATATCTGTGTCTTCTGGCGCTCCAATGGTCGGTAAGATAAGCATAACGCACCTTCAGTTCTGATTTTTTGATAAGGAGGTTGGCCCCGCAATGGAACCTTTCCACTGTGGCAGCCATGGCCAAAAAATGACGCCATTGGTCCTAGGGCAACAGTCCGGAATTTCAAGGGAGGTGGCGGTCTCAAGATTCCTTCATCCGATTCACAAAGATTTGCGGGATTGGCATTTGTGAAAAAGGCTTTCTCCCCCAATTGCTGCGCGGGGTAAATGAATGCGGACGGTGCGCAAAACTTCTTCTTCCGGTCCCAGGTATTTTGCAGAGTCTATCATAGGAAAAAGGATAGGGTCCCCCGATTTAGGATGCAAAACTCAGGGGGATGCTCCATAATACGCCCGCCAGAATAATGGAGAGAAAATTCAGGAGCGTCTTCAAAGAGGTTGGCGTTTAGATGGACATTTCTTCCTGTGCTCTATAACAGAATGAATACGGTTGTGTTGGTAGGTCGAATTTTTTGATAAAGGTTGAACGCCAAGTTAAATTCTGCTGAGAGGGCCGCATTGCCTTGGCAGGAAAGGATTGATGAAATTTTTATATTTGTGGGAGGAATTTCATGACGCTACGAAAAAAATCTGATTTTAAGAACAGGCAAGGGTATGGGCTACAAAAAATATGGTTGTTCCTTCTCACGATTCTCCTTGCCGCATGTGCGCAAAACCCTGCCTATCTCTATGAGATGGGTGAGAGACCGATACCCATAGGAATCGAAAAAGAAATCATTCCGCAGACCACCACTCAGGATGAGGTGTTAACCCTACTTGGAGAGCCCGTCGCCCGCCTCAAAACCCAGACGCATGAGGGACATATTCATATCTGGACCTATTCGTATATGGATCTTCATAGCACCTCACACGACAAGGGGGAATCGCTGACCATCACCTTTGATGATAAAACCTTTGTGGTCCAAAGTGTCACCAGAGGCCCGCTTTAACGCAGGATTGGACAATCAGGAAGAACTTATTTATGGCTGTTTTGATAGGTTAATGGGCTGCATGTTAGGAAATGGATCCTATTGTTCATGACACGGCAGTTTAAATGTATCTCCAACCGTATGTTTCAATCATTAAAATTTAAGAAAATTGATCCGTTAATCTGGCGGATTTCTGTCCCACCCCTTAAACCTCAAAGGCCATCCTTGTAGGGGATGGCAACCTCCCGGAGCGATCTCACGGTTGGGTCATACATCATGGCGTTCCCACCCCGCAGGGCACATACCCGGATCCACCCATACAATTCAGATCGCCCATCCTTTACGGGTCCAAGCTCTGCCTGGTGTCGCATGTTTGTTGGCTCGTTGTTGGTGAAAAGTTTTCTCGAATGTGTTAAAAGCATCAGCGACACGGTAGAACATTCCATCGAGGTCACACCGTGGAGATGATGTGTTTCCAGCCAAATCGAACGGGAATGACATGGCCGCCCCCCATACCTTAATCGCCTGCCATGAATGCGATCTCCTTCATCGTATTCACCCGCTCCAGTATGGTGAGCGGGCCAAGTGTTCGCGATGTGGAGCATCGTTGTATGCGAAAAAACGGGATAGTTTCGAACATACCATCGTACTGGCCCTGGCCAGCCTCATTTTCTTTACCCTGGCGAATGTTTTCCCGTTTATGACATTCGAGCTCAATGGCCGTATCCAGGAGAGTCTTCTGTCCACAGGGGTGAGGGAATTCTTTGAACGGGAAATGTGGGCATTAGGAGTTCTGGTGTTGTGTGCGAGTATCATTTTCCCCGCCCTGAAAATTCTTGGCATGTTGTACGTTCTTGGGCCGCTGGAATTCAACAAGCGACCGTGGCACGCCGCTCTGGTCTTTCGGATGGTTGAGCACTTCCGGACCTGGGCCATGATGGACGTGTATTTGCTGGGAGTGATTGTTGCGGTGGTGAAGTTGTCCGATTTGGCCAATCTGGTTCCCGGTGTGGCGATTTATTCATTCGTCGCCTTAATCCTGACCTTGGCTGCCGCCGACTCTGCGCTTGACACCCATACGGTTTGGGAAAAAATGGAGGAGATTTCATGAGCGCCTCTTACCCGACTGCAGCCCGGTCGGGCCTCATGAGTTGTCATGCCTGTCATCAACTCACTCGAATATCCCCTCTGTTGAGTGAGGGAGAGGCCATCTGCCCTCGCTGCGAGGCCCATCTCCATCTGCGAAAACCCAGTAGTATTTCACGCACCTGGGCACTCCTGATTGCGGCCTATATTCTGTATATACCGGCCAACCTGCTTCCCGTGATGACGGTAATTTCGTTTGGAAAGGGCGAGGCCGATACGATTCTGAGCGGGGTCAAGGAACTCATTCATGCCGGAATGATGCCGATTGCTTTGCTGGTATTTTTCGCCAGCATCACCGTGCCGGTTTTAAAGCTCCTGGCGCTGACGTATCTGTTGCTTTCTGTCCAATATAAATCTCAATGGCGTCCAAGGGAACGGACCAAGTTATACCGGATGACCGAGGTAGTTGGCCGATGGTCCATGATTGATATTTTTATGATTTCAATTTTAATTGCCCTGGTAAAACTTGATGCCGTGGCGACAATTGAACCCGGTCCGGGTGCGATCTCATTTGCCGCAGTTGTGATTCTGACCATGTTTGCCGCCATGAGCTTCGATCCCCGATTGATCTGGGACAACATAAAGGAGAAATCATGAAGGATCAGGAATCCCATCCCGGCGATTTCGAGGATTTGCCGGAAGCCACAGTACAAAAAAAGCGCGGGATTTCCATCGTGTGGATTATTCCCCTGGTGGCGGCTCTAATCGGAGGGTGGCTCACTTACAAAACCATCTCCGAAAAGGGGCCAACGGTCACCATCACCTTTAAAGATGGGGCCGGGTTAGAAGCCGGAAAAACCAAAATTAAATACAAGTCTATTGAGGTCGGAACCGTCAAAACTGTGCATATCAGTCATGACCTCTCTCACGTGGTTGTGACCGCAGAACTCAGCAAACAGGCTGAGCCTCACCTCACGGAAAATGCCCAGTTCTGGGTGGTCCGTCCCCGGCTGGGATTAGGCGGCATTTCGGGGCTTGAGACATTAGTGTCCGGAGCCTATATTGCCATGGATCCCAGACCAGGACCTTCGGCTCGAACATTCACGGGACTCGAGAAACCACCTGGAGTGACACGGGAAGACCAAGGGGCTCTATTCCAATTGCAGGCGGAAAATCTGGGATCGAGTGCCCCCGGTGCTCCGGTCTTTTTTCACGATATTCAGGTTGGACGTGTTCTTGACTATGCCTTGGACAAGGAAGGCGAGGGTGTGTTGATTGATATTTTCATTCAAGCCCCGCATCATCAGCGGGTACGGGATACCAGCCGATTCTGGCAGTTAAGCGGGTTTGAAGTTTCGCTTGGGGCAGAAGGCCTTGATGTGAAGATGGAATCGCTCTCCTCCCTCCTCACAGGAGGAATTGCATTCGACACTCCGGCAACCGCAGGAGGGTCGGGTGAACCCAGCCAACCGGGCACGGCCTTTAAACTTTTTGAGAATTTTACCAGTATTCAAGACGAGAAATATGTCATGACGCGTCCGTTTGTCATTAATTTCGATGGATCAGTGAGGGGCTTAAGCGTCGGGGCCCCTGTGGAATTCCGGGGAATTAAAATCGGGATCGTCTCCGATATCGCGGTCAAGCTTGACCCTAAAACGCTTGAAATTAAAATTCCCGTGCTTATCGAGATCCAGCCGGAACGAATCACCACCATACAGCTTGTGCAATCACACGTATTAGAGGATCAATACGCGATCATAAAGCATATGGTGAAACGCGGGTTGAGAGCTCAACTGTTGACCGGGAGCCTACTGACCGGACAGTTGTTCGTCGGGCTCGATTTCCACCAGAATCTTCCAGAGAAAGAGCTGATTATGTCCGGAAAATACCCGGAGATTCCGGCAGTACCCGCAGCGATGGATGAATTGCGACGAACGGTTACTGATGTGATGGCAGAAGTTCGACGGTTGCCTCTTGATAAAATTGCCAAGGAAATACTGGAAACCGTCGAAGGCGGCAACCGTTTGGTCAATTCTCCCGACACGCAAAAAGCCGTCCACAATCTTAATGCAGCATTAGGAAATGTGGAAAAGTTCACTGAGGGTCTTGACCGGCAGGTTGATACCCTGATGGCGAATTTGGATAACACCCTGGTGATGGTCCAGAAAGGAATACAGCAGATTGATCCCAATTCACCTGCTGCGGTGAATATGAACAGCGCCCTGAAGGAGCTGTCTGCTGCCGCCCGCTCTATTCGGGTTTTGGCCGATTATCTCGAACAACATCCTGAAGCATTAGTCAAAGGGAAACATTGAATGAGGTGGACATGAACAGTATCATACATGGTTTCCGTATCATCCTGGCCTGCGTAACCCTTCTGACTATCTTCGGGTGCGGGACGAGTCAACCTTCGCATTTTTATTTGTTGCGAGCCCTGTCGCCATCCTCCGTCTCAGGCCTATCAGACACAAAAGCCTCAAGCCTGTCCTTTGGGTTGGGGCCGGTCACCCTTCCGAAATATTTGGACCGGCCGCAAATTGTGACTCAATCCGGTGGGCATGAGGTCGCGTTGGCTGAATTTCATAAATGGGCTGAACCCTTGAGCGAAAATGTGTCTCACGTCCTGGCGGAAAATCTCTCAGTCATGCTTTCGACGGATCGAATCGAACAGTATCCGTGGAGGAGAACCACCCCCGTGGATTTCCAAATTGTCGTGGATGTCTTGCAGTTCGATGGTACCAGGGGAGGGGAGGCCGTTTTGTCAGTACGGTGGAGCCTTTTGGGTGGGGATGAACCAACAATCTTCACCACAAAGAAAACGCATGTGACCCATCATCCGACAAGCCAGGAATATGAAGCGCTGGTTGAGGCCATGAGTCAGAACCTTGAGGATCTCAGTCGCGAGATTGCCGAGGCCATTAAGTTGCTTCTTCCCACAATCCTACCTGGCTCAATTTCATAAGCTGCCATTGGCAGGGATGTTTTTCGCTGTGTGCAGAGACACACTTAAAAATGGCCGTGGTCGTCATGGACCGCCATGAACGCACAATCCGACGGGACTTTTCATCCGGATGTTTTCTGATGGTCAGCATCGATGGTGGGGGTCCTTCGGTTTAACCGGCTGGACAAGACGCACGCTTACACGGAGAATAATTCATGGGAATGCTTTCAACGGTCAAACATGAACTTAAAGAAGTCGGTTTAGTGACCCTGTATTTTTTCTTCTGTTTCGGCGTCATCCTGACCCTCAAAAAACTGATGTTGGAAGGTTATCATATCGAGTTTTATGCCTTCTCAACGGCACTGGTCGGCGCACTCATCGTTGCAAAGGTTGTGGTTTTGTTGGGAAAAACCCGGGCCGGCACCAGGTTTGATGCTCATCATTCACTTGGTGCGGCTGCTCTGTATCGGACCATGGTGTATAGTGGATGCACCTTCCTGATTTTATTTGCTGAAAAACTGTTTCATGCGTTTCGAGAGAGTGGTCTGTTGGGTGCGGCTTTCATGGACGTGTGGGAACAGAAGGAGCTTCCTCTCATTTTCGCTAAGGTGATATGCATCGGGCTGGCCTTTATGGGATTTTTTCTATATCAAGGTATTGATCGGCGGTTAGGAGAGGGGACCTTGAGGCGAATCGTATTCAGTGCTCCCTGATTGTCTTCCCAAAAAGTTGTTGTCACCTCATTCTCGCGGGCTGCGTGTATCACGTTATTTCTCTGACAACCCAACTTCCTTGGCTGTGTTCGCTTTCGCACTTGTTGGTCTCTTTGACTGTGCCCGGTTTAGAATTCTGGAAGATGTGTGACGTGATGGGGGCTAAGTGAGCCAAAAAAACTTTTGTCAAAAAATTTTACCGTTTAAAAGGCTGAGATTCATGCTCTGCAAGTTGCAAGCTGTTGTGTATGGAAAAATGATCCCACGTCAAACCGGCAATCATTAAAGGAATCCATGCGTCGTCGCTTTCTGTGGTTTGGGCTTGGGAGTGTTTTGGTGATTGGGGTGTTCATTGCCCTCGCCTATATCCTCTTTCCCTTCTATGAAGAAGACGTCTATCGGGGGTCTTTGGAAGCGGGTTTTTCTGCAGCCATGGGGCGACCCGTTAAGATTGAAGGCCCGATCTCACTCACCTTCTCCCTGCAACCCATCTTAATTCTAGAAGATGTTCATGTCGCTAACCCTCCCTGGGCTTCTCAACCGCATCTGTTTCGAGCCGATCGACTTGAAATTGGTTTGTCTTTGGGACCCCTTCTCCGGCGCCATTTGGAGGTTGAAAATATTGCGTTGGAAGGAGCGGAACTTCTTTTGGAGGAAGGGTCCGAAGATCGAGATAACTGGACCTTCCGGAAGGATACCCAACCGGGCATGTTATCACGGGCCGTTCCATCGGACTTCATGACTTTTGCGGAAAGAGGGGAAATCATCATCGAACGCTCCCGAATCATGCACCGGCCCTACCCTGGTGAGGAAACGACTGACGTGTGGATTCATCGCGGGTTGATCATTGCTCCCGACGATCAGCATAGAACATTTTCCTTTGAAGGAGCCTACCACGACAGCCCCGTCAAAATTGAGCTTATTGGCGGCCCTATCATGGATTTGTTTACCTGGACCGACGCCTGGCCGGTTGATGGCGTGCTGTCTACCATCGGAGCATCTGCATCTCTAAAAGGAAGTGTCGGAGGGGCGAACTCCGACCAGGCCTTTGACCTCCAGGTCCAGATTAACGGGGACCGTTTAAGTGTGCTGAATGATCTTCTTCAGATCGACCTTCCCGATTCTCCCCCGGTCATGCTCGCAGGTCACGTTGTGAAGACTTCCGACGTCATCAACTTGAATGATATTCGTGGAACGTTGGGGGCCTCGGATCTTGCCGGACAATTACGGATAGAGAATGGAGATGAAGGTCAGAAAGTGCGCGGTCGATTGACCTCTCATGCCTTACAGATACATGACTTGACCTCTCTTACACCTCAACACTCATCCAGACAGGCACCGTCCCTGGAAGAACCGGTGTCCGTTCCTCCCGCGTCTCCGTCTGTGGATGTCGATCTGGATGTCACTGTCGCAAGGCTGTTACTCGGCGAGACGGATCTTGGTTCCCTGTCTCTCACTGCTGGTATACGGGAAGGCCAGATTCTGCTTGATCCCATTCAAATGAAAAGTTTCGGAGGGATGGGGGAAGCCCGGTTAACGGTCGACCTCAAGCCTGCTCAGGCTCAAGCCACGCTTCAAGCGAAGGTGAGATCCTTGAACTATGGTTCTGCTCTTCGGGCTCTTGGGGGAGCGATGAATATCGAGGGCTCTACAGACTTTGATCTCACCGCGAACGGGAGTGGTGTCCTGTTGCCGGATCTTTTTAAGTCGCTGACGGTGAACCTGCAAAACCGTCGCACCACCTTCGGGTTTTCCGATCCAATGCCTGAAGCCAGAACCCCTGTGGTCTTGCGAGAAGGATCCTTGCGTGTGACGAAAGGCGGCCCAGTCACAATGGTTGCTCAAGGTGCATATCGGGAAAGGGCTGTGAATGTGAACCTGGCTACCACTTCCTTGATTGATCTGGCCACCCCGGGAACGGCCTGGCCCCTGTCGATATCCGCTCAAGTCGGCGGGGCTTTTCTGGAAGCCAAAGGTTTACTACAGACCGGCGCGCCTGATCGGACCGGGGCCTTGGCTGTCTCCCTCAAAGGACGTCGGCTCAGTGAGCTTGATCCCGATCTTCCTCCTGTTGGTCCGTATTCTCTCAGGGCTCAGGTGACGAAGAAGGGTGACCGGTACGAAGTGAGTGATTTCCGCAGTCGGTTTGGAAACAGCGATTTATCGGGAACTATGGAAATGAATTTCCAGAAGGCCAGACCTTCTTTCACAGGGATTTTCACATCGAAGCAAATTGATTGGACTGAACTTTCCCGGCCGGAAGATGAGAGTGAGACTGCCATTCCATCTGAGGGAATGCGCGCGATTGATGTTGATCTGAACATGGTGATCAGCCAAGTCCGAAATGGAAGACTGAATGTGGCCGATCTAACTTTTACGGCCGGGCTTCAGTCGGGTCGGCTGAAGGTGGAATCCGTTCAAGGAACAATCCTGGATCAGCAATCCGCATACGGAAACTTTCATGGCGGGTTTCAATTGGATACCACCCGGACGATTCCGACGCTTTCCGGCAACGTGTCCCTTGACCATGTTCGGTACGAACATCTCTTCCCCGAGGTGGGATTCGTAGACCTCACCGAGAATGTCATGAACTTGGATGCGGAATTTTCCAGTGTGGGCCACACGATTTCCGACATGCTGAACCAATCTACTGTTCGAGTCGATGGGGAAAAACTCTCGGTCAAGTTTCATCGGGAGGCCGATCATCCCGCCCCGGTGCAGGTGATTTCAAACTTGAAAGTTGAAACTGTGGATGGTGGGCCGTTACGCCTCTATGCCGAGGGGGTATACGACAGCACATCATTTCGACTTCGATCGTCAACCGGTTCGATGATGGACCTTCTGAAAGACAGGGGATTGTGGCCCATGAAGGTCCGGCTGGATGTCCCAGAGGCGTTACTTGAATTGAGCGGACACCTTACTCTTCCTCATCCAGCCGAAGAATTTACGCTGCAGATTCTCATGAAGGGAAATAATCTCAGGAATTTGAATTTTCTGACGGCAGCCAGTTTACCCGATATCGGCCCCTTGGACCTCACCGGTCTGGTCACGAGGTCTATTGTGGGATACCACGTCACCGATTTGGAAGGATCTCTAGCCGGAAGCGATGTGAGTGGCCATGTGACACTCTTGACGAATGGGATTCGCCCGCGTGTCAGAGGGAAACTCACCGCAGAGAATGTTGTCCTGGATGCGGTATTAACACCTTCGGTTGATTCCTCGGTGGAAAAAAAGAGATCGACGCTCAAAACCATTGGGGACTCGGTAAAAGGCATCGGATCATCGGCCGTTGATGTCCTGCGCGATACCATAGGCATAAGGAAAAAACCAAAGGCTTCCACGCTCAAGTCAATTCCGGAATTGGTTTTTCCGGTTGAGGATCTCAGGGCCATTGATCTCGGACTTGATGCCGAAATCAAACACATTAGAAAGGGCAAAGAGGATCTGGGCCATGCCTCATTTCAGATATCCCTTGAAGAGGGCTTGCTTGCCCTGCAACCGGTAACTGGAAATCTTTGGGGAGGGGAAGTTGAAGGGAAACTGGTCCTCGACGGAACCCAATACGTTCCGACTCTTGAGGTAAATTTGCAGGTCCATGGCCTGGATTATGAGCGCGTCACCAGATCGTTCGAGGTTGCCGATCTGGTGAAGGGGAAATCCCAATCCATCATGCTGGCCCTAGAGGGTCGAGGAGATACGTTACATGAAGTATTGGAACAAGCCAGTGGACGATTTGAGCTGGTCGATGGCCCACTTGAACTGGCCACAAAATACATTGATTTGTGGGCGGCTGATTTAATCACGACGGCCTTAACTACCGCCTGGGAAAGTGAATCAGTCACCAAATTGAATTGTACTGTCGGGTATTTTGATATTGAAGAGGGAGTGGTGAAAAGTAATGATATTCTCATCGACTCCCATCGCCTGACAATCGCGGGCATTGGAAAATTGAATCTGGGGGACGAAACCCTGGACGTGCTCCTGACTCCACGGCCCAAAGACCCCAGTTTATTCAGTCTGGCTCACACGGTGCGCATCACCGGTCCGCTTTCAGATCCGGATGTGTCAAGTGATAAATTCCGCATAGCCGAAAGCGGCGGGTGGGGACTGTTGGGGTTGGTCACTCCGGTAGGATGGGTGATTGCGATTCCGCAAATTGCCGGAACCACCATGGGGACGATGAAACAAAATCCCTGCGTGGGGGCCTTGAAGGGGCGACAGGAAACCGCTCAGGCTCTCGAAGATATCAAAGGCGGTTGGTGGGGAAAAATTAAGAGGGCCTTTACTAATCTTGGTGGATCTTCTAAATCTTCTTCAGACAATCCACGGTAAAGAAACGCAGCCGTATGGCCAAAATTATGCGGACTGAACTAGGGAGGTCACCTCTTTGGTGACAACAAAGTGAATCCCAACGAATAAAAATGATGTGGAGAGAATCGTGTTTTTTGTATCGTCATATGAAGGAAAAGTGCTAAAAAAACACATCATCGAAATTGTAACAGGGGGGGGGCCGGTGTTGTTGGTGGATTGGGCTGCCAACGGCCATTATAGACCTGACTCACTCGGGGTGATCTTTAGATGTGGCTTGAAGCTGGAAGGGAGTGCCGCCAATGTCGGGGTGAACGTGTTCAAAGAAGCATGATCGATTAAGCCAAGCAACATGGACCATTGGCGCCTACCGAATCCCTTGGGCACACTCAATGGAAGAGGTCGGGGCTTTCACAAAAGGCGACAACTTATGCATTTCACAATTCAGCCATTATCCATTCTCAAAGTTGGAGTGATGATAGCGGCTTTAAACAGTTTTCCACTGATTAGTCTTGGAATGACCAAAGACCTCACCACTCCTCCTCCCGTGAGTGGTCATGAACTTTCTATTGAATCAATCACCCCGGCTGATGTCTTCGCACGGGTGCAGTTGGTACGGAAAGAACTGGACGACATTCGTTTTGAAATGGGCAAGCCCAAGAGTCGCGAAATAGGACTCCTGGTTGAAAATGCGACTCCGCACGAGGTGTTCTTTCAAGCCAAAACCCTTAATCAAAAAGTGGCCAGGTTGGTCACAGAACTCACCGAGAAATCGGAGGTCGAGGGAACAGAAGAGGATCCGGGCGATATACGTCCCTATCATGTCTGGAAAATGATCGATACCTCTTTGCGCCGAATCCTGTCTCTTAAACAACAATTAGGGCTTTCCCTGACGAACAGTGAAGCCTTGGCCAATGGTGAAACTACCCCCAATCAAGTCTTTTTTGTTATTGGATTGGCGAATACCCAACTCAACCTTTTACTGATGCATCAGTTTTCTCCGAAAGATGCGGCAGAATTGGTCGGCCTGGGCATCGAATACACCACTCAACTTTTGCGCCAATTTCCTTCCACTCCCGCCCCGGCTCCTCTCCCTTCGCTTGAGCGAGGGCGTAAGTCATGGAATAGCTATGACCATCTCATTGATTGCTATATGGTGTTAGGGAACATCGCTCAGGTCTCCAATATTCAAATGTTAACGTTGGCCCCTCAGAACCTGGATCGCCCCGATATTCAGTCGAATGATGTCTACGATTTAGCAACTCTGGTCATATCTGAACTTGCATATCTCCATGCCCACCTTCCTCATATTCCTCCACCACCCCCGGTCAAACTTCATGGTCCTATCTTGCCTTCCCATGTGTATCAACAGGTAGGTGGACTCCTGGCTCAATTGAAGGTATTACACACGCAGGTTCAATCTCATCCCGAATGGCTCAAATAGACTGTTTACTTGAATGAGGACCGAACCAACAGATCACCTATTACGACATGATCACTCATTGGTCCTAACGTCGTGAATGTCGAAATTTGGTTGGAATTCTTTTTTCGTTTTGAGATTGATAAGAGGCGATGACTTTTTTGTGGTTCCCTGCGCAAGGTTTTATGCTTGTTCCAGCGCTTCCCTGATTAGGTGCGTGACTCTGCCAAGGCTACAGTCCGGTTTCCATCAACGTGGTGGTCAACCGAGGCTGCCGGGGCTGTGGGCAAAGGGGCAAGCCACATTTTCTGCTGAAAGTGAACATCCGGGGTCAGGGACATAATAGCGTGTCTATGATACCGACCATCGGAAGGGCACGACCATGTTACTCACATCCTCATTGTAAGAGCGATCCTTGAGGACTGCGGCCTGATTCAATGCCGAGCCTGTCGCCGTCTGTCGGGCAGCGGCCTTTGGCAAGGAGTTCCGGAGTTTGGTGTGCCTTGGTACCAAGCGGGTGATGGAAGGAATGAATGAGAAAAAAGTACAATTGTCTATCGGGAGAGCCATTTCGGATCGGTTGCGACTAATTGTTCCAGTGTCTTCAACTGATGCAGAAGCACGGTAGCTTGTTGATAGACATGTGACGGGAACATGCGTCCAGGATATGGAATAGACTTTGGAGCATCCTTTTGTTTTAGTTGCGCGTGGAGATAGGCCAGGTCCGAAACCAGAAGGGTGGCCATATCATAGACGTCGCTTGGTTCCAATTGCCGGGAATGACCGACATTTTTCGCAGCCGGTAGATCAAGATGAAGAACAGGTATGCTGGACTGATGCGCAATTGTTTCCAGAGTGGCATAGCATTCAACCAGGCGGAGGAACACATCGACCGGTTGCTTGCCCTTTTCGAACGGGGGAGTCTCCGAAGCCTCCTTTGGTTGGGGAAACCGGGCCAGCAACCGTTTAGCATACTGACCGGCCAGAAGCACTTGTTGCGACACATCACTGGGTGAGAAGTGTCGCTCCTGCAGTAAGTTGATTTGGCGGTTGGCTTGTACAATGGCCCGTCCGGTTTCTGTCAGACTGGTCGAGGGATCTTCGGGGCGTTCTGAAATAATTTCCTTCAGGCCTAATTCCTCCTTGATGGCCAGAATGCGAAGGTAGCTCGCGTTCACCAATTTCCAGATATGCAAGGGTGCAAGAGTGGAGAGCGAGATGGGTTCCGGGGAAATTCCTGTACTCCCGGTGAGTTCCAGCGCGAGACGATCGGCCTTATGAAAGAGGGTAAGGGCCTGGAAATACGCTTCATGGGAGTGAACATTGGTGACGATGGCTTCGGATTGGATTGCCAACGGTTTTCCCATTTCAAACCGGATCACTTCCAGGGTATCACGAAGCAACTGAACCCGGGCCAAGACATCGGCAGGGGTGATTTCTTTGAGTGAAATGGAATGTCCGCTTACGGGGTTGGGTTCATTCAGGCTTCCTCCAATTGAGGCCGGCACAGTTCCGATGCTGACCATGAAGAAGAGCGCCACACCGAATAAGCTGATTCCCAAAGCTTGAATTTGTTTGTCCACTATTCTCATCCCTTCGTGAGTCCTGCGGATTTTCAACGGGCACTGACTTTACACGTTGCGTCTATTGCGATTGGTCTATCGACTTTTTGGCTTCCTCCGGGGTCACGACACCTTCCTGGATCAAATTCTGCAGCGCACCTTGATACGCATGAGAGGCGGTCTTTCGGATTCCCCGGACTCGTAAAACCGGAGGATATAAGCGAAGAAGGTCAGGATTCTTAATTTCGATGGGGAACAATTCACTTTCACCGTATGGGGGGAGTTCTGTCTGGCCACCAACCGGAACCCGAAAATACGGTTTCCCATCTTCAGTATTTCCATCGGTCCCTTGAATATCGAGGCTGGTGGTTACATCACGAAGCCGTGCCATTTCTTGAATTTTGTCTACGACGAGAATCAGGGAATCGGCCTCAATGGGGTCGCCGGTTTGATTTTTCAATCGGACCAGATACCGGACATCGCCACGAGAGGAAAGCCTTCCTCCCGAAAACAATTCGCCTCCGCCAGAAAAACTTCCTCCGGGATCAAAGGAGAGCAAGGGAATGACTCCTCCCGTAAGATCGACGAGGTCATCGTTCGAAGAATCACCATAGGCTCGTTCACTTCCCCCTCCATAACCCAAAAGAAACAGCAGCAGGCATGCTCGACCAAGATTCATGAGGGGCTGCAGCGATTGAGTCATCATGACGTCATCTTACAAAGAATGTGATAAACCTGCAAAGGTACCCATCCCGGGCTACTTGGCGACTTCCAACTCCCGATATTTGGTATAGAGGAACCGAATCAGGTCATATTCGAACGGAGAGCCCGTTTGGTAATAGCGAAAACCCAACTGATGCCTCATATCCACCCCCCATGTCAGACTGAAGGGAACACTACGTTCAAAATGATGATTTAAATGCAAGGGAGTGTACAAATAGAAGATGCTGGCCGCGGAATCTGTTAGGAGACCGGTCGTATCTCTTATGGATGAAGGTCCAAAAATGGGAAGCACGACATAGGCGCCTGGGTTCAGTCCGTAATGCCCGAGCGTTTGGCCAAAATCCTCCGTTTGTTGAAGCAGTCCTAACGGAGTGGCATGGTCGAAAAATCCTCCTAACCCGAAAGTGCAATTGATGAGGAAGCGTCCCAAGGTATTCAGTGTTGCTTCCCCCTTGAGCTGTAGCATCGCGTTCATCAGATTACGGATATCCGCAATATTCGAGAAAAAATTTGAGATTCGATCCTCGAAAAAATCCGGCATGACGGCTTCATACCCTTCCACCACAGGCAGAAAGATATATTCATCAAACTGTGCATTAAACTTATACGTCCCCCGGTTAAACGCTTCAATGGGATCATAGATATCCACGAGATATCTGGCGTCAGGATGCACGACGTCCTCTATTGGCCGTTTCGCCGGTTCAATCCTTCCACCTTCAGCGTCCCGCGCCCTGCGGGTAACCATTTGCTCAGCATCAGGAATGTTTTCTGGGGCAGTCGCCCGCGCTTGTGCGGCCTGAAGATAGGCATGAGATTCTTGAAGCTTGGTCTCTAAGTCTCGGATTTGTCGATCGAGTTGAGATTGGAAGTCGGGAGACGATGGGTACGAAATTCTCTGTGGGGTGAGAGGGGCAGAAAGATCGTTCAGTCCCGTTGCCCGATGGGTCGGGTAGCCATCAGCCATCGGTCTAGGCGGTGGGAACATGGTTTCAGGGTGCTGGACCATGTTTAGGGGGAGAGGGTTTCGAAAGAAATCCACGATATAATTCAGGGTGGCCCTGTGGTCCAGATTGCCGCAATGTCCTCCGCGGGGATAAATTTTAGCCCGTGGCCCGAATAATGTCTTGAGATAATCCAATTCGCCGGGCGCGAGGATGATGTCATCCGCATTATGCAGAAGTCCGATTTTCGGGGTGTGTCGTAGGTATTCCTCCAGTGTGGCCAAACTCAGGTTAGCGATAAGTTCCTGTTCCGTCATCCCCGGATATCTGGCTTGAAAAAACGGATAAAACATTTCACGAAAATAATCCAAAAATGTCACATGATTAGACACTTTAAAATAGTCCGTCACCGAATCGGTCGGCGACAACACCAGATTTTTCGGTTTAATATATCCCGAATTGGTCAAGACGTCAGATGTGAAAATCATATTGGCGGATGAGAGGCGAAACGAGGTGCCAATGAGTGCAGCCAGGAGCCCATCAGGAAAATGCCGGTGTTGATAGGCTGAATATAAAAAGTCACCGCTAAGACTCAAGAATTCCCCATGTTGGTATTCTTTCGAAAAGGTATGAAACACGTTGTCGAAAAAATCCGGAAATTTATCCATTCCGCCGGGAATATTGTTAGCCAACAGGTCATCAAGGATGGAGGTCGAGGTGTATAAGCTCACCGGCGGGTTAATCAACAGCACTTTTGTGAAATGGAAATCGTCCTGTTCGCCGTCAAGCTGGGACACAAAGGCGGCCTGGGCAGCCCCCAAACTGTATCCCGTGAGATAAAACTCTGTGACCTCGATTTCGTGTTCAATGTCCAGCCAGGCCAATCGCATGACTCGATACAAGTCTTGTGAATCTTCCAGAAGATGACCGGGGATTCCGGTTCGGGAGGCCGAGACGATAAAGTCGGGATGAGTAGGGGAGGATAAGGAGAGAACATGGAAGCCGGCCTGGAAAAAGGCTCGCTGCAGAACCTGCATCTTTTCAGAATTATACCCTGCGCCGGTCCCGGCGATGACAAATATCAACGGTGAGGGTTTGTCTTGGGTCACCAATGAATACCGCATATTCTCCCCATACCAGAGAATGTCGGGGAGAGCGCGATCTGGAAAGACGGTCAATTCACGGTCTTCAATGGGGATATGCTGGGGAAGTTCGGCTTTTAGCGCCACCGGAGTTCCAATCACTGTCGCGGCATACGGGCTCACATCAGGATAATCGTAGCCGGCCTCCTGAGCCTGACTGAGAGAGGAAAACCAGCCCACCATCGACAGCATGAAAAACAAGAAGACCCGTTTGACCATTCACCTCCCTTTCACTGAGTTATGTGCCAGACCAGGAATGTACAGTCATACAAAATGAAAAAAGTCAGTCCGCAATGTGTTCCAGAAATGGTTTAAATTTCCCCCAAGAAAAAGCCATTTCCGATGCGTGGTCTGTGGCCGTCACGCCGCACCTGGCCATACCAGTATGTGAGTGATGCTGAGAATCCAAAATTTCGTTGAAGGAACGGGATGAACAGCCTGTCACCTCTCCCACGTATTCAGGCAATGAAGAAGGTACATTCTGTTCTTGCAGGTGGAGAATCTCAATAACCCTTATATGAGGCTTCCTATTTGTGAGAACAGAAGAATGATCCTTCCAACAAACTGCGTGTTCTAATAATTTATCCTTTCCTTCCAATTGACCCTCTCCGACCATGTTCCGATTCCTGGAGCAGTCCAACGTTGAGGGAGAGCTCTCATCCTTGTTGTTCTCCTTCGGAAGGGGTCCAACCGCCACCCAGGGCTTTGTAGAGCCGGACGATGGAACTTAGATGTTGCTGCCTGGTTGAGACCAGGCTCAGTTCGGCCTGAAAGAGGTCCCGTTGTGCTGATAAGACATCCAGGTAGGAGGCAAACCCTCCCCGGTAACGTTTGTCTGCGAAATTCAACGCGGACTTAAGGGATGCAACCTGGGATTCCTGTGCCTCACGTTGTTCGCGGGTTTTTGTAATCGTGATCAATGAGTCCTCAACTTCTCTAAACGCATTGAGAATGGCCAACTCATACCGGGCAAGGGCCTGTTGTTCTTGTGCGGTTGCAATTCCCACCCCGTAGCCAAGTGCCGTCGCGTTGAAAAGTGGACCGGTCAAGGTGCCTGCGACTCCAACCGTTGCGAACGGTCCGGTTCCCATGGAATTTATTTGAAAACCAGCTACCCCACCACCGCCGTTGATACTGAATTGAGGAAAGCGTAGAGCCTGGGCCACACCGATATTTGCATTGGACGCGATGAGTTTCTGTTCCGCCTCCAGAATATCGGGGCGCTGACTCAGAAGACTAGAAGGTAAACCGACCGGTATTTCCGGTGGCAGAGGTTGTTCCGTGAGCCCAAACCCACGCGGGATGGCCATCGGCCGGTGTCCTAATAGGACGCTAATCCGGTTCTCTGCTTGAACTCCCTGTTGCTCCAGATTCGCCAACTGTGCTCTCGTGCCAGCCTGTTCGGCCTCGAATCGATCCAGATCCAACTTCGAAGCATACCCGTGTTCATATTGCGACCGACTGAGTCTCACGGCTTCGTCCCAGACTTTGAGGGTGCGTTTGGCAATTTGCACCTGAAGATCAAGAGCACGGAGGGTGAAGTAGGATTGGGCCACGTCACTGACCAGCGCGATGACGACCCCGCGCTGGTTTTCCACTCGTGCCAGTAATTCCGCTCTGGTGGCTTCGACGTTCCGGCGAATCCTTCCCCAAAGATCGACTTCCCATTTGATGCCCCCCATGAAGGATTCCCTCGAATAGTCAAGGTTCCCGCGTCCGCTTCTTCCAGCAGCCTGCCCAGGAAGAATCGATCCGCCTCCAGTGGAGAGTCCATTATTCGTGTTGTGATAGAACAAGCCATCGCCGGAATAATCCAGGGAAGGGGCGAGGTCGAATTGAGCGATGACCAGTTGGTTGTTAAACTCCTCAACCGCCGCGGCCGCAACTCGCAGGTCAAGATTCTCCTCTAAAGCGGTATGGATGAGTTTCTGAAGTTCTTTATCCTTGAACAACTCCCACCAGGGTATATTGGCGATAGATTCAGATGTGTCCGGTGCGAGCCGCCAGGAATCGGACGTCGGAATATCGGGCCGCTTGTAATCCGGCCCCATGGTGCAGCCGAAGGCGATCAGAAGGCTCAGGAGCATAGCTCTGAATTTTTGCATATCAGTGCTCTCCCTGAAGATGAATTGAAGCCTGTCCGGTTTTGTGTTGTGAGGATATTTTAAGTGAACCTTTATCCTCCAGGAACTCAAAATCGTCGGATGCCGGTCCCTCAGGGCCAGGCGGGAGTTCCTCGTCATGACGGTGCATGAGCCGTTCCACGGCATAAAACGCGACGGGGATAAGAAAAATGGCAATAAAGCTGGCGGCGATCATACCCCCGATCACGGCCACCCCGAGAAGAATTCTCCCGTGTGCGCCTGCCCCCGATGAGAGAACCAGAGGAACCACTCCCAGGATAAAGGCCAGCGAGGTCATCAGGATCGGCCGTAGGCGTAACCGGGCTCCCGTAAGTGCTGCTTCCACCAAAGAACGACCTTTTTCATATTCCATTTTTGCGAATTCCACGATCAGGATCGCGTTTTTTGCAGACAGGCCGATGAGCATGATGAGGCCGATTTGAGTGAACACGTTGTTTTCCATTCCAAGTGCCCACAGAGCTCCAAACGCTCCGAACACGGCGATCGGCGTGCAGAGAAGCACACTGAAGGGGAGACCCCAACTCTCATACTGGGCTGCCAGAATCAGAAAGACAAAGAGGAGGGAGAAGCCGAAAATCACACTGGCGGGTACTCCCTCAGCCGCGGCCTTTTCCTGGAATGACATGCCCATGTAATCGAAGCCCATTTCATGTGGCATGGTTTCGGTAAAGACCTCCTCCAAGGCTTCCATGACCTGACCGGATGTATACCCCGGTTTTCCGGAAGCGAAAATTTGTGCGGACCGGTAGCCGTTGAAGCGCATGGTGAATTCGGGCCCGGAAACTTTTTCCATGGTGACAAGGGTCGAGAGCGGGACCATTTCACCGGACGTATTTCGTACGAAAAATTGACCGACGTTTTCAGCATTGGTCCGAAAGTCTCCTTCCGCCTGCACATACACCTGCCAGACACGGCCAAATCGATTGAAATAGTTCACCATCACACCCCCCATGAATGCCTGGAGCGTTTTATAGACATCCTCCAGTTGCACGCCTTGTTTAAGCGCTTTGTCCCGATCTACTTTGGCAAACACTTGAGGTACTGCGGGGATAAAGGTGGTATTCACGGAAGCGACTTCCGGTCGTTGACGGGCAGCCTCTATAAAACGTTCGAGGTTTTGGGCAAGAAAGGTCACATCCTGTCCGGAACGATCCTCCAGGACGAAGGAAACGCCTCCCGAGGTCCCCACCCCAGGTATGGCCGGCGGAGGGAAAAGAAAGGCCATCGCTTCAGGCAATGCCGCGAGTTTCCGGTTCACATCCTTGAAAATAGCTAAAAGTTTTTCCTCCGGTTTGGTGCGTTCCTCCCATGGGGCGAGTGTGACAAAAAAGAATCCGTTATAGGTCGTTGAAACACTGCTCAACAAACTGTACCCCACGACGGTGGTGACGTGTTGAATGCCGGGAGTCTCGAGCAGAAGAGCTTCGACCTTCTTGGCGACTTCATTCGTTCGTTGCAGGGAGGACGCTAACGGCAGTTGGAGGTTCAGGAAAACATATCCCTGATCCTCCGTCGGAAGGAAGCCGGTGGGAAGACGTGTTCCCAGAAACCCTGCGGCAATAATGAACACAAGCAGTACGACCATGGACCGTCGGGCCTTGCGAATGAGGTGGTGGCAATAACCAACATACCCGGTTGTGGCCCGTTCAAACCGGTAATTGAACCACTTGAAAAAGGCTCCCAATGGTCCTCTTGCAGGGGTTTTGGGACGCAGGAGCATGGCAGAGAGAGCAGGGCTGAGTGTTAACGCATTAAAGGCGGAAAGAATGACTGAGAGAGCAATCGTGAGTGCGAACTGCTGATAGAAGCTTCCGGTAATCCCCGGGATGAAGGCTGTCGGGATGAAAACCGCCGAGAGGATTAGGGCGATCGCAACCACCGGTCCGGAGACCTCATCCATGGCTTTCCGGGTGGCATCTTTCGGGGACAGTCCCTTCTCAATATGGTGTTCGACTGCCTCGACCACGACGATAGCATCGTCAACTACAAGTCCGATGGCCAAGACCAGCCCCAACAACGACAGCGTGTTGATCGAGAAGTCCAATAGAGGGAATACCGTGAATGTCCCGATAAGGGAAACAGGAACCGCAATGAGTGGAATAAGGGTGGCCCGCCATCCCTGAAGGAAAAGGAAGACCACAATGATCACGAGGATCACCGCTTCGAAGAGGGTATGCACGATTTCCTTGATGCCCTCTCGCACCGCCAGGGTTGTGTCGAGCGCGATCTTGTACTCCAGATCGTCAGGAAACCGCAGCTTCATCTCTGCCATCAGTTTCTTGGCTTGATCCATGGTGGTGATGGCGTTTGAGCCGGGAAGTTGATAAATGGCAATGGCTGCACTGGGTTTTCCGTCCAGACGGCCGATCTGGCTGTAGGTTTGCGCACCCAGTTCGATACGCGCCACATCCTTTAACCGGATGATGGAGCCGTCCGGGTTGGCACGCACGATGATCTGCCCGAACTCCTCCTCGTTGGCCAGACGACCCTGGGCGAGGACGGTATAGGTGAATTCCTGTCCCTGGGGAACGGGCTGCCCACCGATCCGACCGGCGGGGTTAACCGTGTTCTGTTTCTTGATGGCATCCAGAATCTCGGCTACCGTGATTTCCAGTTTAGCCAGATGGTCGGGGTCTACCCAGAAGCGCATGGCATATTGACCCGCCCCGAAGATCAAGACCTGCGCCACACCGGGAACCCTTGCAAGGGAATCGTTGATGTTGACGTATGCGTAATTGGCCAGAAAGATTTCGTCATACGTGCCAGCAGGGGAATAGAGGCTGAATATCGCCAGAGGGCTGGTGGTGGCCTTTTTAATCGTAACCCCGTAGTTTTTCACGTCGGCAGGCAATTGCGATTCGGCCTGCATGTAACGCATCTGCGTCAGGATCTGGGCATCGTTGGGTATCGTGTCGACGTCAAAATCCACGCGTAACGTCATCTGGCCATTGTTGGCGTTCATGGAATACATATAGATGGAATTGTCTACTCCAGCCATCTGCTGTTCGATTGGGGTGGCCACGGACTGCTCCAGGGTGACGGCATCCGCGCCGACATACGTGGCCTGTAACATGATTTCAGGAGGGGCAATGTTGGGAAACAGCGCGATGGGGAGTTGCACCATGGAGACGAGGCCAAGGACCACCATGATGATGGAAATGACGATGGCGACAATCGGGCGGTCGATAAAGAATTTGGCCATAAGACTTATTGGGTCGTGCCCTGTTATTCGGGGGAACTCTCAGAGCCGGGTTGTGATTCGGCCTGGGTCAATTTGGGTGTGACCTCCATTCCATCACGAACCTTGAGAAGTCCTTCAACGATGACCATTTCGCCGGGCTTCAGGCCTTCGTCAATTAGCCAGAGTGACCCGATCCTGTGACTGGGAATCACGTTTCGAAAAGCCACCTTGTTCTCGGCTCCCATTACTCCAACCTGGTACGTCCCCTGAAGTTCCTTGACGGCCCGTTGTTGAACTAAGAGTCCTCCTACCCGGGTTTCGATAGAGGCACGCACTTTGGCAAAAAGGCCGGGGCGTAGGAGATGGGTAGGGTTTGGGAAATAACTGACGATGGTGATCGTTCCGGTTTTGCCATCAACCTGGCGATCAGCGAGTACGGCTCTCCCCTTGTGCGGGTAGACGCTTCCGTCGGCAAGGACCAGCTCGAGATTGTGTTTATTGGATCGTTGTGCTTCGGCCTTACTCCCGGCTTTCGCGATCCGGTCCGCAAATTGTAAATATTCCCTCTCACTAATGGGGAAATTGACCTTAATCGGGTCTACTTGAGAGACCGTCGTCATCACCGTATTCTCGACGATGAGATCACCGATTTGCGCGGTAGCGATTCCGGCTATCCCGCTGATCGGAGACGTCACACTGGTCCAATCAAGGTTGAGTTGCGCATTGTCCAGTTTGGCGCGCGCAGAAGCGACCGAGGCCCGGTTTGCCGTGCCGGCTTGTATGGCATCATCCAGTTCCTTCTGGCTGATGGCCCCTTCCGCCGCAAGTGGGGTGTTCCGCTTGATGTCAAGCAGGCTCTTTTTATAGGCCGCGTCCGCCCTGATGAGTTCGGCCTTCAACTGATCCAGGGTTGCCTTGTAGGGTCGTGGATCGATTTTAAACAAGAGATCGTTGGCTTTGACAACGGATCCTTCCGTGTAATGTCGGGACAGGAGATATCCCTGAATTCTAGCGCGAATCTGCGCATCCACATAGCCAACTGTCGTTCCAACCCACTCTCCATAAATCGGGACGTCCTGTTGTATCACCTCCGCAACCAACACCTCTGGGGGCATTGCGGTGGATTCCGCCTCCGGACGATCGCACCCAGAGGGCATCGCCAACATCAGGCATAGCAGCAGCCCTGACCCTCTCCTGAAATGGGTATGTAGAATTTGTACTCGCATTTTCACGATGAAGGTTCCTGGGTTTTATACGAAGAAATTACAAAAAAATCCATCAATTTATGATCTATCGATTTTCCGGGTTGTGACCCGGATTGGAGCATTTGAGAGGAACGTTATTTTCCATTGTTCAGGCTCAGAACTCAAGGGAAATGGCCAATTATTTGTGCATACTCTGACGGCCCCCTGACCAGTGAATGCTGTTGTGAGATGAGGGAGAGGAATAAGAATGAAAGGCACGGATTGGTGACAGACGATGAAAAAATTTTTCCGGATTAAAACCAGGAATGGAAAAAATTCGAGTCCCTCCAAATGGCTTTTTCGCCGATTGTCCTTGCCAGGACCTTAAAATCTAACTTCTGTTTGAATATAGAAGTAGTTGGTATCATTGGCTGGAGGATTTCCTGGCACATCAGTCTGATTTTTAATATAAGAGCCCTTAAAGAAGTGTTCATAGCCGGCATCAATGGTTAAGCTTGGCCAAGGACGCCATACAAGTCTGACTTGCACATCCTGTCCTAAAAAATTTCCTGCGGCTCCCGTTGGATCTTGCATGCCTGAGTTGACCCACTCATCTCGTGATTGGGCCAAATACCAGGCCCGGTATTTTAGATTGATATCCAAGGTTGGGAGCGGGTGAGTGATTAGCCGGATGCCCGGCGAGCTGATGTTGGAACGAAAGAAAGGTCCAAAGAGACTGGTTGAGGTATATTCAAAATTGCGCGCACCAAAGAGGCTATCGAAAGTATGGCTTTTATTCCCATTAGGATTTTTTGTGCCACTGGCATAATCGTACATGGCCAAAATCCTGGGTGACCATGGAAAGGCAAAGGTATAACCAAGGGAGATATGTTGGAAATTGGCAAAATGATCCATGTTGTCCAATGTGCCGAATTGCCAGGCAGATTCCGCTTCGTAATCATACGCTCCAATTTCCGGTCGTTGATAGACCCGGACTCCCAATGTTGAATGCTTTCGTTCGGTTCCTCCGTCCTTCTCCTCTTCATCTCTGCCAAAATAGTAGAGTTGGGTCCTGGCCCAGGAAAAGTGCGAGTTTTCATACGAAAGCCCCCAGATATAATTACCTCCATTCGTAAACAAGCCAAAGCGATTTTTGTTGTTGTTGTTATCGGGAACAACTTCCGAAAAAAAGGCGCGAAAAAACCACTGATTGGTCTCAGCTACTCTCCAATGAATACCATCAAAGGGTTGGGCGGTATTTGGAAAACGAGAACGAGCGACGAGGCGTCTTGACCCGACATCCATATTGATGCGACCGACGTGAAGATCCGTTCGAAGGCCGGTCTCCAGGAAATTTGGGAGAGTCATAGACACAAACAATTGTTGGATACTGGCCGCATTAAACGTGGAAGAACCAACGACGTCCGTATTGGACTGTTCACCGGAATTCGCTCCTTGAAACTCTAGCTCAGCCCGGAAAACCTTCCATTTGGTCGTGGCCCGAAAGCGGGTTCGCTGATTCCAAGTCCAGGTATTGCCTTTCTGGTCGGCTTTAAAAGGGTAATCAAATCCTTCTCGACGAACTCGATTGGTAAAGCCCAGATCCAACCACTCGGGGGTATTTAGGGCAGCGGACAAATACCGGGGCCATTTGATAACGTTTTCTTCCTGAATAAGCACTTGATCAGGATATTCATTCCAGGTCCACTTCTGACCGTTTCGAATCCGCTCCCAAACATTTTGAGGAATTTCTCTGGTTCTTTTCCTGACTGCATCCAATCGCCATAACAGGTAGGGATCTTCTGTTGAAGGAGTAGGTTTGTTGTGGGGTTCCTCTCCCAGGGACAGGGATGCCGTCAGCAGGAACCAACATAAGGAAAGAGGTATGATCTTTCCGGCATTCCTGAATTGGGTGAACCATATCCGCATGGAAGCTCAACGATGTATGAAGCCAGAATTTAGGCTACCCTAAAGTTTTGGTTTTCCCGTCAATAACATGGATAAACGTCCTAGCTGATCGTTCTTCAGTCCCCCTCCTTTGTCTGGAGAGGTGGTGGTCTCTTCGTCTGGAATCGGCAAGTAGAAATATCAATGCTCAGGGACTCGCCCACATCTTTTATGCTTCTTTAGCATGAAAATTTCTTCGGAATGACACCCCTGACAAAGTGGAGGCGTCACAAGATAGCACCCTCTTGCAAAAAACTCATTAAGACAGGGTGCACTCATGGAACACTAAAATGAATCAAAGTTTTGGATGTGCCCATCCTTTGAGTTTCAGAGAGGATCATTCTTTCCGGCGTTGAAAAATTAAAATGCCAATTTGGCGCCTACCCACGTGTTCAGGTTTTTTAACCCTTTTTCAAAACTCTCTTTTCGATGGGATCCCTGAAACCCGGCCGTTAACTGAAGAACTTCGTTCACCCGATACCGAGAGGCAATGTCGCCCTGGATCACATTTTCATGTTGTCCCTTGCGTTCATCCCCCTGGATACCGGTGGTCCAACCGTTAAATTCATAATGCAATCCCATCTCTAAGCTAAGACGTTCTGTAAACTCATATTCGAATTCTCCGGTCACGAAATGATTGAAGTAAGAGGTATCATCTTGTAGCTCCGGCTGCTTTCGCCCATCAGCCAATCCTCGTTCATAATGGTAGCCCAGAGCCAATCCGATCTTCTGAGTGGGGGCCCATTCCATGTGCGTCCCGATCGTCCAAAACCTGGTATCCCGTTGGCGAAAGGGTTTATCGTAGTCTCGCAATCCATAGCGGCCATAGAGAATAAGGCGCAGATCGTCGACACCGGGGATTTGTTGAGCAAGCCCTCCGGCCCAATAATTGGTGGTGACCTCCTCATTTTTTATTTGTGGGGGATTTCCGTCGGACTCTTCAAGCGGCCGTACCTCATTCTTTCCTAAAAATAAATCGGGTCCGAAAAAATAGCGCATCAAGAGCGCTGTGGTGGAGGTCAGATTATGGGAGGCCTCCACGCTCAATGATCCGTGATTGAATTGGGTATTGTCGGTAAACACAAACCCCTGCCCACGGACACCCAATTCGGTAGGTCGACCCATTAACGAGAAAGATTTCATTATGTGGGCCATGGGTTCAAACACCACATCATCTCCCTGGTTTGCGAGAAGGCTATCAATAACCGGTTGGGTGGGGTCCTGGTTTCGACTCAGCCGCCGTGTCGAGGAGAACAGGGCCGCATCGTCGGTATAATAAACATTACTCTCGCCGGTGACCCTCCAGTCGGCAAACGAAGGAGAGGCGAGAAAGAGAACTCCAATGAGAAGAGATACAACAAACGGCATGTGAGTAGAATCTCCTGTGCCGATACACCTCAAGAACATCAGTCGTCAGGTTCGCAATTGTCGGCGGACATCCATTCTCCTTGCGTCACTCCTGCGTGTCTGGTGTTGGTATTTTTTTGAAAACACACACAGTTATATTCCTGTTTGAAAACGTCGGAAAAGACGCCAGGGTTTTTAACGTATCTATTCATGCCGAAGCAATGACCATCCCACCGCTCATCCAAGAAATTCCCTTGAGGAGGAACATCGGATCCGGGAGTCGGGAGTCGAAACGGGTGAGAAGTGTCTGCTATAGTTTCACGCTAAGAAATCGGAGCAGGCAAAAAGTAGTTTGGGCGACTATCAATTTACCTTCATGATTGTGGGGAAGAACCGGCCGTGCTCCTGGTCTCTTTGAACTAGGCAATCTTCAGGGAGTCATGTACAGGGAGATGCCCTCTGTGAAGAAAAGACGAAATCCGAAATTCGGGAATGCGATGTGTATGGTAAAAGAAAGGGTATGACAAATGCGATGTTTCATGAGACTTTTTGTTTTGTTGGCGTTACCCGGTTTTTGGGGGTGCTCCACCATTTCTGTCAGTTCTGATTATAGAGAGTCGACGGACTTTAGTGAGCTGAAGACTTTTTCCTGGATGCTGAAAACGCCGGAAGGAGACATTGATCTGGGTGGGGCCAATCAAGTGGCCCGTCAAAGGATTCAGGACGCGGTCGCAGCCGAACTGGCCAACAAAGGATACATCGAAATTATTGCTGGAAGTTCAGATTTCCATGTGACCTATTATGTTGGTCGGGAAGAGCGAATTCAGGTCGAAACTATGCGAGGTCCGCTCATGAGGCCATACTGGGGGATGGGTATGGGTTATACAGAAGTTTACCAATACGAGGAAGGGACGCTCATTATCGATCTGCTTGATGCGAAGCCGCCTCAGCATATTATCTGGCGTGGGGTTGCTAAAGGCGTGGTGGATTGGAAGGGAACTACAGGAGGGCAAACCGGGTTGATCAATGAGGCAGTCCAGAAAGTTTTGGCACAATTCCCTCCAAAACGTTCCTGATGAGTCGCATTCAGCTTGTGTGGAGTTTGATGGCCCGAGGGAACTCTGGTGACTCTCTTTCAGCATAAGGAGCATTGTCTTAAACAACCGGATGGCCATTTTTTGTGCAATAGGATGAAGACAGCGCGGCATGAAGGAGACGCGTTCGTTTTTGGTGTAAATGGGGCCCCACAAGCTTCACTAAAACTTTCCGGTTATGTTAATATTTTAACGGTTTTCCAAGAAGTATTTTATTTACAAAGGAGGAGCCCATGGAAGCTGTCATTGGTGGTGTGGTCGTCGGAGCTGTTGCCGCAGTGGCTGTACCCTCGATAGCCTCAGGAATAGGGTCGGTTATTCGCCCCCTTGCCAAAGAAATTATCAAAGGCGGTCTTGTGGCCTACGCCGCTGTGTCAGAAATGGTTTCTGAAACCGGAGAACATTTCAATGACATAGTTGCTGAAGCCAAAGCAGAGATCGAGCATCACGATAAAAAAACGCCGCGGGCTAAAGCGCAGTAGAAATGATCGAAGACCTAGCCTAAGCTTTTCAGGCAATAGCTCCTCAGCTTACAAAATGTTATTCCGGTAGCAGACGGAGCTGTTCCCAGAATAAACAATAGAACGTGAGCCAATTACGAAGTGACCGCCTGGTAGGCACTTTCGATTTATAAGGTCTGGCCCCAGAGGCAAAATGCGGAGGAAAATAATTTACTGTCCCGGTTGGTACCCTTATTGACAGCTTGAAAAATGGGATAAGATTTAACCATTGGCAGATCCCATCACCAACTATTGCAGTGAATCTCCCATCCGGATGAGGAAATCTATGATCCTTTTAGCTTGAAAATTGACCTGGGCTTCATCCTACCCGTTCTTCTTTCACAACTGAACCCTTTCATCCGACTCCTCACGGCTGGCTATGTCTGCAGGCGTGTCACGAATAGAGGAGGGGGTAGGCTGGCGGAGGAGTATGACTCCGCTGGTCGCTATTTCTGAGCGAAAGACCAGTTCCCCGAAAATTTTGTCGAATGGTAAAAGGGGCCGATCATCTTTTTTCTACGGAACAATCACACCTCCATAGGAAAGCGCGTCCCTCATGAAAGGTTTTCCTATAAGATCTTAGGGTCGACGACAATCCGTTCTTCTCAATTTATGATTGGAGAGGGAAGGATGTAGGGATCTGTCTGGATTCCGGCTTACCTGGTACGCAACGGGGGCCATCCTGGTAACGGATGGCAATTCCCGAGAGCGATCTCACGGTTGTGTCATACATCATGGGCGTTCCCATGCCGTAAGGAGAATACCCGAATCCACCTATCGTGTATCCAGTCGTACCGTACCCTCCGTAACCAACCATACCGTAAGAAGCATAACCCCATCCGGGATAGCCGTAGTTGTAGGCATAGCCTCCGTAGGCGGGAGTCGCGACTGTCCGTTTGGTCCCTCGATGGAGCACTACGGCGTCGGCTCCCAATTCAGCGGCTTTTTTCAGTATGGCGCCTTCCTCGTCCTCATAACTCACGGCTGAATCCTGGACACTCAATTGGGCGATGGCGATATGGGGACATTTTGGTTCCAGGGCCATCACTTCCACATCTAGAACGGATTTTTTTGGTGGAAAGGTTTGGTTGGTAAATCGAATAGTGTCGACTGAGGTACATCCGCTCATGATGATCCAGATCCCCGTCAAGCATAAGGCAAAAAATGCGGTCGGTCGTTTTACGCAATCCATTAGAATCTCCTTGCCTTATCGCAAATATTGTTCGATCAACTTGCCTTCTGTTTCTATGCGTAACACTTCGATCCCGGTCCGCTGTTGTCGATAATCGTTCATGGTCTTTTTAAATTCTTCAAGTCGGCCGAGCCAGGTTTGTAAGGCTTCGGATTTTTCTTCGGGATGGTCCTGGATTTTTCGCAGGAGCCCCTCCGTGAATCGCAATCCATCGAGTTGCACCTTCCATTGTTCCTGATGCAGTTCCCATCCTCTCAGGTCAAGATTCCGGACTTCCTGAATGAGTGGATCCTTGGAATCCGGAATCTCGCGTAAAAACTTCATTCGGTCCGAAACCTTCTCAATGTTGATGGTCAATTCGGCAATGTGGCGTTCGATATCCATGATGATGAAGGGCAAGGGGTGCTTTTCCTCGTTTTCGGCCAATGAGCTTCCTATGATTCCCATGGTTAAGGCCAGCACCACTCCGAAAATGTTCGTCATGCGTGACATGCTCATAGCATCTGCCTTTCTTTGTCACCCAGGTGGGTTGGGAAAATAATGAAATTCTGGAAGCTGGTTTGTTTTTCTGACAAAGGATTTGGAAGAGAGGATTCTATCAACTGAGGGTTAAGTGGGTATCTTCTCTTTCATTTCACGAACGCAACGTTCCACGCTAGGGGTCATTTCACCATAAATTCTTTTGTTCTCGCAATGAAGAATTTTCACAGCCGGTATTTTTTGGGGGGGGTCTCGGTCTAGGTGATATCTGCGAAATCTCCTGACGGAGAGAATCCCATGACCAATGGGTGGATCCGACCTTATGTTGGCTTTGCCTGGAGGAGGAACCGGTTTGATTGAAAGTAGGTTGGGTTAGCTGTGGCAAGATAGTAGGATGAGGCTTTCCCTCTCGTTCCTTTTCTGCCGATATATCGAGTCAGACAAGGTATTCCCGTGGATCAGCGCGTCCGCACAGAGGGCAGCCGGCAATCTTCGGATAAAGGGAGGGTCATGTTTTCCTGGAATCTCCAGTGTGTACCCAAAGGACTAAACGGCCAAGAGACATCAGACTAAAAAGTCGCCCGCACTTTCAAGAATGACGCGAGAATTTCAGACAGCAATGACATGGCATTACCCCTTTAACCAGGTATGGTCAAATTGTCCACAGCCTTTCAGGGCAACAGTATGACTTCTTCCACTTAGATGGAAAAAAAGTATTTGGAAAGAAGAAGGATCGGAGTTCCAGGCAATCCTGGAATGATAAACAAGACCGCACCCACGACTAACGAAACCCAACCCATAAAATTATAAAATGACTTACTCATGTTGACTCCTCCTTTTTGGGGGTGATTGTCGATCCGGCACGTAATCTTTCACATAAAAAGGAAGCTGAGGCCATTTTCCTTTCTTGCGACTGCATACTTCCCCATTCATTGGTGAACCCACACCGTGTGCTTTTGTGATTGTTTCTGAAGACCTCATTCCGAATGGCCGTGGAGCACCGCCAACTTATTTCCAATGATCTGAGGGAAAAGTTGAAATATGAAAAAGGGTATGGATCTGTCACGTATCTTTACCCAAGCATATTATTTTGTGAAAGGGACAGAGGTTATTTGGAAATGTGGTCTGATGATCGAAGGTAGGGCACTTAGATTTGAACAATCCGGAAAAGACTACTGTGAAGGAATGAAGTCCGACTGTCATAGCCAACAGTCCTTGGTATCCAAACCGAATGGATGATTAGAGCTCCTCTTTTGAGAGCTTGCCTTCTCTGAACTCGATGGTCTTTTCAATGGCCTCGGTAAACGTCTCCCCATAAGCAAAAATTCTGTACCCGAGATAGCCTGCGGCGACCCCTGCCACAATCTCAGCGACACCAATGGTCATGGCTGCAGCCATGCCCAAACCTCCAGTTAAGACGCCACCCACATTGGGATGCTCGTGAAAGACTTCCCAAATCCCACCGGTGAGCGTGGTAATGCCACCCTCCAGGCTTCCTAGTGCCTCTTTGCCACTTCCCGCAATTGAGTCACTCAGTGTTTCTGTCTCTACTGTCCTGGTTGCGCGTTTTGGCATATCGATTTCCTTTTAGATAAAAAAGCTTTTACCCTCAATCCACCACAGAATTCTAGCGAAAAGATGTTAGGTTGTAAAATTCTGAGAAGAATCCAATCTCCGGATATCGCAGAGCCCGACCTCTCGTCATGCAAGAGAATTATGATGATGAATGTGTCAATTCCGCCTGGGCCTCACTTACCAGCTCTGAAAAGGTCGCCTCAATTATCAGGCCTCCCTTAACGACTCCTTTGACGACAGGGCGAACACTTTGTTGAAGACCGGAAATGATGTAGGGCGAAAAATACCCTACCGCGGCCGTAGCCGCGAATCCGATCGCGCCCCACACCAAACCCGCCACACCTGTTTCCATGACATCCTCCTCTTCTTTAAATCTCTCATGAAACTTTTCTCTTATCTCCGGTTGAAAAAAAGATTTAGCTTTCAACGCGTGTTTTTTTTGTCTGTTTGACTTCGGATTTTGCCTCAGCGACAAGATCTTGAATGTGTTCCCCAGACTCAGCAACGAGTTCTGATGTCGCGGTATAGGCCGCCATTCCGCCCTTAATGACTCCCTTGGTGAGCGCACGTGCTCCTGAAACCACTCCCGAAACGAGCGATGGAGCAGCTAATGCTGCAATCGCTCCGACGACCACACCACCAATGATTGGCAACATAGAGACTAACTCCCTTCTTGAACAGGTTTGGGTGAATACTCTCGAAGTATGCGTTCGGTAAAGCTTCTCAATCCTATGGGGTTACGCCGGGATGTCGAGGAGTTCCCCTTCTAGCACGGCAAAGCGTTGTTCTTGCCACCCGTTTTCAGAAATATTATGCTTCACCACGTGTGGTTCCATTACCAGCATAGGCCGTGGTGGTGTGGCTGGTTTTCCCATAATGGGACGAAGGCCATTCAAGGTGGCAATGATGGCTGACCCATTACTGAGTAGGGTCGCGCCGATGGGACCGAGGATTCCAATGCAGGCCAGCCCCAACGCAATGGTATTCGGGATAGAAATGATTTTCCAATTTTGATGGATCAAGCTGATCGCTTCACGACTAATGTCAATAGCCGCGGGGATTTTCCATAGGCCTCCATGGAGTAAGGTCACATGGGCCGTATCCTGAGCGACCTGAGTTCCACCCTCCACGGCAATTCCGACATCGGCAAAGGCAAGGGCCGGGGAGTCATTGATTCCATCTCCCACCACGGCCACCTTATATCCTTGTCGCTGCAAGTCTTTCACCACATCCGCTTTATGGCCGGGGAAGACTTCGGCGATGTATCGGTCAATTCCCAAATCCATAGCAACGCGTTTGGCGACTTTTTCATGATCTCCTGTGAGCATTACGATTTCTTTAACCCCACGTTCCTTGAGAGCTTGAATCACTTCAATGGCCTCCGGCCTGATAGGATCGGTATAGGACAACAGGCCTGCGAGTTTCCCATCCACGGCCACGCAGAGGGGAGAGACGGCACGATCTTCCATGTCGCTGATTTGCTTTTTGATCTTTTTTGAAAGCGTGATGCGTTGTTCCGCCATATACCGGTGATTCCCTACCAGCACAATCTTATCGTCCACTATGGATTCAACGCCAAGCCCCAGCGTGTAGTCGGAGGTGGTTCGCTCCGGGATAATCAGTCCTCGTTCCTGGGCAGCACGGACGATCGCTTGAGCCACGGGGTGAGTCAGGCGATTCTCCGCAGCTGCGGCCAGGGTCAAGACTTCATCTGCGGTGAAGGAGCCAAGTGGGCAAATGTCCACCACGTCAGGGTGTCCCATGGTTAAGGTACCTGTTTTATCAAACACCACAGCATCCACTTCAGCCAGGGTTTCCATGTGCCGCCCGCCTTTAATCAAAATGCCATGGCGGATCGCTTTGGTCATGGAGCAGAGAACGGTCGTGGGAGCCGCGATTCGGATTCCCGTTCCGTAGTCCACAATTAACACCGCCGCCGCGCCGGGAATGCCGCCGCCAATGACGGCTCCCACCGCGCCAAGTCCAAAACTATAGGGAACCAGGTCATTGGCCCATTTCACGGCATAGTTTTGAATTTTGGTCTCTCTGGCCGGGGCGCCTTCAACTAAACGCACAATTCGGGCGGCCTCGGTTTCATCTCCAATTTGTTCAGCCTGAATGTAGAGTTCCCCTTCACGCAGGACTGTAGCGGCATAGACCGGATCGCCGGGATTTTTTTCGACCGGCATGGATTCACCGGTTAGGGTGGCCTGATCCACCAGGGCTATTCCCGATTGGACGGTCCCATCTATGGATATCCGTTCCCCCGGGTAGACAACTACGGTTTCTCCTCGTTGAATCTCACTGACTGGAACCTGAATGGTTTGCCCGTCGCGAATGACCCACGCCCGAGTCTTCTGATAGGCCAGGACTTCTTCGATAGCCTTCTTGGACTGCAATACGGTCAGGTCACGAATATAGTCCGCCACATTGATTAAAAAAACCATACCGGTTGCCATGGGAAAGGCACCCTGTATCGACATCAAAGCGGTCGCGGAGGCATCAAGCACATCCACATTCAGTTTCCCGTCTACCGCGACAGAATGGTAGGCCCGTTTGAGCATAGGCAGTGCAGCCGCCAGGAGGAAGGCGGGGACCGCGATCGGCGCCAGTGGTTCGATGAACAGGGCGATGGCAATTCCGGTGCTTGAGTACCACAATTCCGGGCCCGATTCCTCATCGACCGCATTCTCTGCCTGTTCTTGTATGACTTGTTTGGGTTGGTAGGCCTCAATGTCCTCATGGCGAAGGTCTCGCAGGAATTGGCAGAGTCTTTCTCCGTCCCAGAGGGTTGAGTCAAATATCACCGTGACGCTCGAGCAGCTGGAATTGACACTGACCTCTTGAATACCTTCCTGGTCTTCTAAAAAGATAGGGAGGGTTTCAGCAAGCCGGGGACGAATCTGCAAGGCAGGGACACGAAGACGCACTCGTTCTGGAAGTGAATGGACTACCTTTGAGGAGGCCATGATATTGGGAATGGTGGCGGGTAGATTGAGGGATTGTTTTCTCGAAGAGGCCTTCGCTCCATTTCCATTGTTCTGGTCATGCACGGTTTGCCCGAACGATGTTTCGAGGTGGTCGATGGCAAAATCGTTTGGTGAGACTCCAAGGGTCTCAGCTACGGAACGGAAGAAATTTGGATTTGTCCCCTGACATTCATCATAGTGAAGAATGAGGTGACCGGTGGTTAAATTCCTTGTGACCTCATCTACCCCGTCCAACTCAGAAAGCTTGAGATCCATGGCTTCCGCGGAGTCAAAATTTTGCTCGTCATCAGACAGTTTTACACGAAGACGCCCTGGAACAGCATGAACAATGGAGGCCGAATGAACGCCCATGGGAATAATTCCTTTGAATGAAGTGAAGGTTGGGGGAATACATCTGTGCGAATTAAAAAATCTTATTTATAAGAATACAGTCGGGTATAATCCTGTGGTTTCAATCACCTTTCTTGCCCTGGCTGCTAGCGTCAAAATTAAGATTTGCCTCTGGCTTTCTTGGAAAATTTAGTAGATTTGGTTTTTTTCTCGATTTTGGTGCTGGCCTTGCGAACAGTTTTTATGGGTTTAACACGACCTTTGGCAGGAGGGGCAGCTTTGTTTAATGGCTTGACCTCAGGAGAGAATGGGCCCAGAAAGGATGAAATGGACGGATGAAGGGCCAGTATTTCTAAGACAGTAGGATCGTAGTGAATGAGAAGGCTTCCTGTCTTGGGGTTGGTCTCCAGATGTGTAATCCCCTGAAGGCTATGAAGCCGGCGTTGAATTTCCTCCGCATAGGCCATATTGTTTTTCAGCCGGTGAAGCTTAAGACGCACTCGATCAGGCAAAGCATGCACAACCTGTATATCTTTTTCGATTTTCATTGGTCTTACGCCTCTCCAGGCTTTCCTCAGGCATTTCTGTGTGGATTCTTCGCCTTTCCAGACTTTTTCGCTTTGCCTTTTGTCTCGGTTTCTTCGGGGTCACTGTCAGGGGAGGGCGTTTTCATCGTTTCCGAGCGTGCCTCTTCTACGAGATCATTCAATTGCTTCCCGAAGCCCGATGCTTTCTCTGAAACCGTTTCATATGCGATGAGCCCGGCTTTCACAAGCTCTTTCACTAATGGGCGGAACGCTCCAGAGATTCCCCCGGGACCGCTCCCGGCTTGGGAATTGTCCGTTGATTCAGGATCTTCTTTATCAGGCTGTGGCATGTTCCGACCCAATCTGCTCTAGTTTGAGGATTTGGCTTTCGCGGGATGGGCAATTTCTGCTTTGGCCTCGGCGACAATGTCATTGAATTGTTCCCCGGTCACGGCAACCATTTCTGACACAGCGGTATAGGCTACAATTCCCCCTTTGAGGACTTCTTTCGCCAAGGGACGAAGCATCTCTCCAATTCCCGAAATGAGTGATGGGGCTGCCACGACCGCCACTGCTCCAACAACGGCACCACCAATTACAGCTTCCATTTGTCAAGCCCTCCTTCAAGAAATAATTGTTCACACCTTTTCCACTGACGGCTTATTTATAAATATCTATAAATTGATTTGCAAGGCATTTATCATTGAATAGGTAAATTTTTATAGAATACTCATCACGCTATATGGATCAACGCCTCAAAGGTAATTTTTTCCTTTAAATGGTCCGGAGGAGAAATCGCCCCTCTAGCGTTATCTGAACAATACCAACCTACAAGGCAAAACCCTGTCGCTTTCCCTCCCGGACCCAGTAGGTCTCTCCAGGCCAGATGTATTCCATGCCTTGGGGACCGTGAATTTGGATGCCTGTCAGGACGGTATAGTCATTAAGAAGGGGGTCAACGGTTAATTGGATCATTCTTTCCAGTTCTTCCAGAATGACGGCATACGCAATTTTCGTGAGGTTCAACAGGTTCGGGATATCACCGTAAGTGAGTTTGCGAAACAGGTGTTGTTTCAGCAGGCTTTGCTCGATGTCATCAGGATCGATTCCAAAAGAGACGCACCGTTTGGCCAGTTCCATCTGAAATCCGTGCAACGCCCCGCAGGCATGGGACGGTTGAAAGCGCCCTGGACGATCATGGCGACCAATCTCGCCTTGTGCATCCACGCCGATGTGCGGTAGGGCAAAATAGACATATCGTTCACGTCCATCCTCATTCGGCGCATGGTGCTGCGCCGCTAAAAATCCGGTCTTTCCGAGGAAAAGCATGCCGCCCAGACTGGAAAAAATAAAGGCTTCTCCCCAGGTTTTTTTCACTTCCTCGACCAGAGGCAACGTCAGTTCATCCCGGCATACGCTGACGAAGGCAATCGTGTTCTCGGCGCGGAATCCTTCAGCCTGCAAGAGGGCATATGAGCGTTGGACAAAGTCCTCTTGTCGTATCGCCTTGGGAAAGTGTGCAGAGAGGACTGTTTCAAAGCTTGCCATGGGTTTGCCTGGCTACATCGGGAGAAAGAAAAATCCAATGCCTAAAATCAAATAGACTCCCAGCAGCATCACCCCCTCCATCCAGTGGGACTCGCCATCCTTCGTGAGATTGCCGTTGACGAGAATCGCGATGACAATGGCCGCAATTTCAAATGGCACAAAAAGCAGATCCAGAGGTTTGGGACCGAGAAGGTAACTGACGAATACCAGCATTGGTGCCACAAACATGATCACCTGGGTACTCGCCCCGACGGCGATTCCCATAACCAGATCCATTTGATTATTCCTGGCGAATCGCACTGAATTCATGAGCTCTGCCGCATTCCCGAATACGGCGAGAAAAATCACACCGGCAAAGATAGGCGTGAGGCCGATGCCTGCGGCTGCGGGTTCAATCGCTCCCGTTAAAATTTCGCTCATGAAGGCAATGCCGACTGTCACGGCTGCTAACATGCCAATGGCTTTGTTTTTACTCCATGCGGGCTCTTCCTCTTCCCCTTTTTGGGGGGGTGTGCATTCAACCGGTTCTGCGGGTTCCGTGCGAAATAAATGCTGGTGAGTTTTCAGGGTAAACACCAGGCTTAGGATGTAAGCGACGAAGAGCACAATGGCGATTTCGGTACTGAGTTCCTCTTCCTGTTTAGAAGTGAAATGAAACAGAGCGGGGACGATAAGGCCGACACCTGCAAGTGTCAACAGTCCCGAACCCATTCCTGCCGCCGTCGCGTTAAATTTTTGCCGTTCATGGCGAAGGCCACCGAGGAATATCGCAAGCCCCATTCCGAGCAGCAGGTTTCCCACGATGGATCCGGTGATGGAGGCTTTGACCACATCGTAAAGCCCGGCTTTCAAGGCAAAAATCGAAATAATCAATTCCGGAGCGTTTCCCATCGTGGCGGCGAGTAATCCTCCCAGGGTGGCGCCGATGTAGTGCGACAGACTTTCCGTTGATCGCCCCATCAAACCCGCTAACGGCACAATGGCGAGGCCCGAGGCGATGAAGACCAGAATGGGGTTGGCGTCGTACCAGTCAAGTCCTATTGCAATGGGAATGAAGACCAGGAGTAGATTAAGACCCATCGGTTCCCTTTTGCTGAAGTGGTTAAGAGGACCCAGATTTTCGGCAGTGTACTAAATACCTACCATACTATTCATTACCTGTCTTCGATATAAGAAAGTATTTTTCCGCGCCTTGCTTGATTGAAACCTCTTTGAAGAAGGGATGAACTCAATGCCGGCCAAGGGGAAAGATTTAACAATACCGTTACGGCTACAACCCTGAGACAGAAACTTGTAGGCAGCGTCTTAATGAAGGTGAATATGTTGAGTGCTGAGAATGGAAGACCTTCCCTTATTCCCGACAATAGCTAGCGAGAGTTCATCGCGCGCTCCGTCATCCCTGACAATTGGTCCTGGAATTTTTTTTCTTCGACGTCGTTTTTGACTCATGATACCGGGGCAGGTTGTCCCTGTCGGCCGGGCATACGTCTCTATCTAAAGACAAATATTTTAATCCGGGAGTACCTCACAAAAATGACAGTGGCAGACATAAAATTTCGGAAGTAGAAACTGAATCTTGAGGCTATGGCATATGGCTACAGACTGAATATTTGAGCTATGCTGGCGCCATGTATCCATGGGTGTATGTGGTAAGAAACGGAAAGGCAGCCCTAATTAGCCTGCGCTGAAGATTGCCCTCGCATGGATGTGTTGTCGCCCTTCAACGGGCAAGGCGAAGGCGGGGAGCAGGCATCCGGTAAGGTATCTTTTTGCTTGGTGAGTTGTCAGGAGGGAGGAAACGCATGACCAGATGGGCGACCCAATACACCAATCCCATGAAAGCCAATTGCGGAGGGACATGGTGCGTGGGGACTTGGCTTTTGGCGATCGTGATGATGATCCCGGGACTCTTGAGTCTGAGTTCAGCGGTGGCGGCAACCGGGGAAGGGAGCTTGGAGAAGCAGAAACCCACGATCCTGCGTCTGAGTCTTGATGATGCCCTTGCCATGTTTCTGCGTCAAAATCTGGATCTTCTTAAAACCAAATATGGCATTGATGCCGCAAAGGCCCAACAGATCACCGCCGGACTGTTCCCAAACCCCGAACTCTCCATCAATACCCTCACCGCCTACACACAGGATTGTAATCTGAGTAAGTGCGGAGGGATTATGCCGGTTATTAGTCAACTTTTCCTGGTGGCCGGTAAACGCGGGTTCCGTGTTGAAAGTGCGGAGTTCGGGACACAGTCAGCCGAAGCCGGGTTTGAAGACACGCTTCGACAACTCGGTTTTGCCGTGAAGGATGCCTACTATCGGGTGCAGGTGGGGCATCGCCTTTTGGCGGATGATGAACAGCGATCGAGCCGGATCAATGGTGCTATCGAAAAACTCATGGGTGCACCCACAAAGATGCAAGATCCGGAGGATTTAATCCGTCTTCAAATTCGTGCGGTGAAAACACAGGGGGATATCATCCGGGATATTCAACAGCTTGATTCGGACCGATCCGATCTTCTTCTGCTCTTGACCCTCCCTCCGGAAACTGAATTAGCGCTGACGACGGATCTGACGTTTCAGCCGATCGCCCCCGACATTGTGGCTTTGAAGAAGCGCGTGGAGGATGTCAGGCCGGATCTTCGCGCCAAGCGTCTGCTGTTGGCCAAACGCCGCTCGGAATCGAAGCTCGCGATAGCGAACCAGTATCCGGACGTGACAGTGGACCTCGGGTACAATGTCCAGGGACCTCAAGGGCCTGACAACCAGCAACAATGGACCATCAATTTGGGCATGCCTATCCCGGTGTTCGATAGAAATCAGGGAGGCATCAAGGAAGCCGCCACCAAAGTACATATGGCAGAAGCCGATCTGCAAAAGACCCTCAATGAAGTGCATCACCAAATTAATACGGTCTACCGGCATTTGGGCCAAAGTCGTCTGCTAGTCGAAACCTACCGCGCGGGTGCCTTCGAAGCCACCCAGGCGCTGTTGGATAGGGTGGAGAATGACTTCCATTCGGGAGAGACCACGATCCTACACCTGCTTGATGCCTTTCAGACAAAAATAAATATAGATAAGGCCTACATCAACGCCCTCTACGAATATCAACGCGATATCCTCCTTCTCGAAAGTGCCGTCGGGCAGCCAATCAGCTAAAGATCCCGGCCTATGATTTGTTCCCATTATTTCCTTTGCTTTTTTTCAGGCTTACGCGACCACGCAAGGTCAATGCCGGAGATTCGATTATTTGCGAAGGTATGTATCATCATGGGCCTTCTTAGCGTGCTAGGATTGGGAACCATCGGAAACGCTACGGCGGGAGAACAGGAAAACAGACCTGCAAGCAGGAAGTCCGTGGTCCAGCGTCTGAGCCTGGATGACGCCATTGCCTTGTTTCTCCGTCAAAATTTGGATCTCCTTACAACCCAATATGGTATCGATACCGCTAAGGCCAAGAGAATTACCGCCGGGCTCTTCCCGAACCCCCAATTCTCCATCAATACCCTGAGTTCCTACACACAAAATTGTCAACTCTCTGACTGTGGAGCGATTAGCTCCGTCCTGAGCCAACTTTTTGTCGTGGCCGGCAAACGCGGGTTTCGTATTGAAAGTGCGGAATTCGGTATGCAATCAGCCGAAGCCGGGTTTGAAGACTCGCTTCGACAACTCAGTTTCGCCGTGAAGGATGCGTATTACCGCGTTCAGGTCGCGCGTCGTCATCTGGCTTTCGATAAAGAGACTCGCGAGCACCTTTCGGGTGTGGTGAAAAAAATGATGGATGAGTCACAACGGATCGGCTATGGCAAAGATCTGATCCGGCTCAAAATACAACTGGTGGATGCACAATATGGGTTGATCCGTGATTTGCAGCAAATCGATTCCGATACTGCCGACCTTCTTTTGCTTTTATCTCTCCCCCCGGAAACTGAACTAGACCTGACGACGGATCTGACATTCCTGCCCATCGCCCCCGATATACACGCATTGAAATCTCAGATTGAAAATACGCGCCCGGACGTTCGGGCCAAACGTCTATTGTATGCGAAGCGTCGCGCTGAATTGAAACTTGCGCTCGCTATTCAGTACCCGGATGTGACCGTGGATCTCGGATTCATGGTCCAGGGAGCCAAAGGACCTGACAATCAACAGCAATGGACCTTTAACGTGGGCATGCCCCTTCCCGTGTTCGACCGAAATCAGGGCGGCATACAGGAAGCCGCCACCGTCGTTCAAATAGCCGAGGCCGACCTGCGCCAGACTCTCAATGAGGCGCATGCTCAAGTCGATTTGGCCTATCGTCATCTGGTCCAAAGTCGTCGATTAGTGGAAGCCTATCGAGCCAAGGCGCTGCATGCTGCGCAGTCCCTGTTCGATACTGTGAAGAAGTCCTACGAATCCGGGGACACCGCGATTCTGTCCTTCCTTGATGCCCATCTGACAAGAAACGATATTCAGGAGGCCTACCTGGATGCTCTCTACCACTATCAACGTGATATCCTTCTCCTCGAAAGTGCGGCCGGACAAACAATTAGCTGAGACATATGGTGTGATCAACGATTAATTCTTCTTGACTTTTTAATGGGCTTTGCTGAAACTCCTCCATGTGTTTTTTGAGGTTCAACCGCCCGTCCCCTGAGCCTTTACCCAGGAGGATTCCCTGTCTTAAGCGATGACTCGCATAATTGCCATCACCAATCAAAAAGGCGGGAGTGGGAAAACGACAACCGCCGTGAATCTTGCCGCGACACTGGGCGAACTCAAGCGTCGAGTGTTGCTGATTGACCTTGATCCGCAGGCCTCAGCCTCCAACTGGTTTGGGATTACCGAAGAGGGGAAAGGCCTCTTCGAGGCTTTTACGGAATCCAAAAATCTCAAGGATCTCATACATCAGACATGTGTGCCCTTAGTGGACATGATCCCTTCTTCCGCCTGGCTGGTTGGAGTGGACAAGGCGTTGGCCGGGGAAGTCGGGGCTGAGATGATCCTCCACCGTCATTTCGCTGACCTGTCTGATCAATGGGATTATATTCTTCTTGATTGTTCTCCCACGCTTGGCATTGTCACCATCAATGCCTTGGTCGCAGCCAAAGAAATTCTCATTCCCGTAGAGGCCCATGTAATGGCCTTGCGCGGATTGGCTCATTTGCTTCAAACGGTGGAGACCATCCGTGTCAGATTGAACTCGGATTTGGCGATTTCGGGGATTCTGGCCTGTCGGGTCGATGCTCGAACGCGGCATGCATTGGAAGTGGTTGCCCAACTTCGGGAGCGGTTTGGCAAACAGGTGTTTCAGGTCGTGGTGAGGGAAAGTATTCGGTTGGCGGAATGTCCATCATTCGGAAAACCCGTGACCCTTTATGATCCACAGGGTAATGGCGCCAAAGACTATCGGGATTTGGCAAAAGAAGTGACAAGACAGGAGAGCCGATCTGGAACATAGAGAGAAGCATTTTCGCTATTTTGCAAAGGAGATCCGGTTTATGAGCAAACGAAGCACCATCGGGACCAATCCACTGGATGAGATCATTCCCAATCCATTGGAGACTGCGGTACCTGACCAACACAAAGGTTCAGAACCAGTAGCGCTTCAAGAAGTTGAGAGGTCGGAAAATGGAATAAGGCCTGCCGGGCAGCAACCTGTGCGAGGTCGTGTTCCTCATGACAAAAAAGAGGGGACACGGCTTCATGCGGTTTTACAGGATGACGGGCCTCAACGGAGAACCAAAAGCCCCCAAGGGAGTCCCGTATCAGCAGCTCAATTAAACGTAGAGGTGCTTCCGGCGATCGGTCAATTATCGGAGCGCCTTGTTGAACTTGAAGAGGAGAATCTTTGCCTGAAGTGGGCATTGGGATTGATTCTCGCGCCTCTTGTCCTGTTAGCCTTGCTGGGGTAGGCCCGATTCGATCGGATTGCACCTTCCGGCCCACCAAAAGGGGAGGGATGGATCTATGGTCTTCCTCGAGAAAAAACTTATCGAACCTTTTTGACCTGGCATTGGCATGCAGGCTTCAGCTCATAGGCAGGTAGGTAAACAACATCCGCCCTTTGTATCGATTCTGCTCTGAACGGTTTCCACTTCCCAATGATTGCGGGCTTCCAAGGACTTTGATAAGAACTATTAGTATTGGAGAGTGCTCCCAGTGCAGATACATTGCTTCCGACTCCAAGAGCAGGGTTTGCTTCAACTGACCGAGGAAAGACCTTCGGCATCATGGCTTGGGGATGGGATCGTCCGTTTATTGGATATTGATAATCCCGACTTGACCAAAGAGCTGCCGGAGCTTCTTGCACCCTTGAACCTGGATGACGCTTTGCTGGACAAAGTCAAATCCCAAGCCGGGGGTGTCAGTGTGGAAACTTTCTCGCACGCCTTGTTTCTTCGATTCCCACGCCCGGCCTTACATGATTTTAAGGATCCCTATATTACCGCGATCTGTGTGAAAGAAACCCTCATTGTCCTTCACAATGAACTCTATTTGCCCCCGGATCAAATTCTCGCAAGGATCGATCGATTCGGTGGGATCGGAACCACCACCATCACGGACCTGCTTCTCCATATCCTGTTATTGGGCATTAATCGTGATATCGAATTGTATCAGCAAACTCGACAATTGATTGCGGAATTGTCAAATGACTTTGACCAGTGTCTCAACACCGACGTCCTCAATGATATTCAGAATCTGACCAATCACGTGAGCCGCCTCCAATCAACGACCGAAGATCGTCTCATTCTTATGGGAAGCCTCCTCACGTTGAAATCTTCTTTGTTGGATTTGCATGAGGTACGATTGTATTTTAAAGAAGCCATGAACGAATTAAATCAAATGCAGCGTTGGCTGGAACGGTTGGAGGGGCGGCTACAGGGATTATCCCAACACTACAATTTGTCACTCCAGAATAGCACGAACAACCGACTTCAAATTCTGACGGTGATTTCGGCCATCTTTATGCCACTCACCCTTATTGCCGGTATTTACGGCATGAATTTCCCCAATATGCCGGAACTTCAGATGCCCTACGGGTATTTTATCCTTCTTGGTCTCATGGCTGTGATAGGTGGGGGATTGGGAATATTTTTTTATGTGCGGGGCTGGTTTGATTAGAGGTCTCTTTCGATTTGTCTTGAACTCCTGAAAAATAGTCGGGAGCCTTTTATGGCCTCTCTCCAGGAAAAGCCTCCCCTGACGAATTGTTTGTGAAATTTCACCAATAGACCTGTTTCAGGTCATCCGCCGATTGGTTAAGCAAAGATTCCCGAGCTCATGTAACGGAGGTTTGGTCCGAACCGTTCCCATTCTCAATAGGCAAAATTATTTGTCCTGGGATGAACCCTCGCCCGGTTCCTTCGCCATTTCTTTTTTGGGTGGCGGGCTGTCCTCAAGTATTGATGCGAACTCATTCCAGGAAATGGCTCCGTCCTGATCCTTGTCGAGTGCCTTTAAAACGCCTTCCACCCATAGTGTTCGGGTCAGGAAATTTCCTATCTTGGCATCCGCGAGAAGTTGCTCCAACGCGGATGACCCGATCTTTAAATCCTGGCCATCGATGGAATCGTAATGGTCGAAGCCTTTGCGAAAGTCACCATCAAATTTTTCCTTGACCAGTCGACGAATTTTTTTTGCCAACTCCTCCTCTTCGGCTCCCACTGCATCTCCTTTCTATCGATTGCAGGGCTTGGGTCCCGCATCAACCTGTTGCGGTGTCTTTCGAAACTCGAACATAAAACCATCCGGGGTTTTCAATCGGAGTTCATCCCCACGGAAGGAATAGTCAAGGCGAATTCGTTCCTTTTCTGGCGATGGGATCAAAAGGAGAGCGTGGCCTTGAATGCGATAGGTTCCCGAATGGCAAACGCCTTCAGGTTCGACCCATGTAAATGTCCCATGCCGGTCCAGGACCAAGCTGACATTCCTGGCTGTGTTAGAGGCCAGCGCCTCGGAAAAAAAGGGAGAATGATGGGAAATCTCAGTGCTTGCCCACGATCCTGTTAATAGGAGGTCTTGCGAGGCACAGGCAAAAATCCCGACCGCGCAGAATAGAGTGAATGTCAACCAGAGTCGCCCCAAGCATGCCAATCTTCGTCGATAGGGATTCATCATTCATTCTCAAAGTGGATCGTTTTTGCCTCGGGGTCCAATTATCTCTGTGAGAAAAAACGTGCCCAGAGCGGCGCGAGGAACCAGAAGGCAATCGCGCCATTGACGTTGCTGAAAGAGATGAGAATAGCACCTATCGCGAAAATTGGTGCCGGGTACATGGCCCACAAGTTCGGGTTCGTCCAGAGCTTGGGAGCACCATCCAGATGCCAATCGCGTTTGGCGGCCACATACTGGTGGAGGATAAGTAAGGAAAAACTTGCCAGACCAAGAGTTGAGGAAAAAATGATGACGGCAACGGCATCTTCTTCGTAATGTCCGAGCAACGAGGCCGCGTAGGGGATGAGCGATACAAACATCAGATGAACAAAGTTCAACCAGACTGTTTTTTCATCGCATTTCTGGAGATGCTTGAGAATCCAGAAATTCCTCATCCACAGAAACGCCGCCATATAAAAACTGAGTATCCAGGCAGCAAAATTTGGGATCTGTTTCTGCAGGTCGGTAAGAAGCTGCCCTGTGGTCAGTCCTGGAGTTTCAGGCACCTTCAAATCCAGCACCAAAAGGGTGATCACAATTGCGTATACACCGTCGGTGAGGGCATTGAGACGTTCCAGTGTGGTGAGATGGCCTAAAAATATGCCTCGACTCCAATTCCTCATAATCCTGCGGTGTCCTTGAAAATGAGTAGACGCTCACCCCACTATTTTATGTCTCGAGTATCCAGAAGTGTGAGTGACGTATTGTGCGACGTTGAAGTGGGCGCCCAATGCAATGTTGAAAATATTACCTCATAGAAGACTTGGAGTGCTACCTCGGTTGTTTGCCGACTTGCCGGTCACTCCTGAAACGCATCGGAACCGCCATGGAGAACAGCATGAGAATCCAATGAGTTGGAATAGCGTGAGGAGTGAAATGAAGGAAGAGACGAATGTTATAAACGACTCTTCAAAGTTGGGCTGGCGTTGGGACTGAAAGTGGGGGGCAAGCCTCTGGACTTGCCGTTCAGAGAACGCTGTACTCTTTCAGAATAATCCACGGCATGTTTAAAGAACAGGGTATCTCGTCACTGATCCCTCATCAGAAGAGGAATGGTTCGAGTCCTTCAGCAGAAGGGTTTTATTTTTAAGGCAGGACCGTATATCTTCCCATTCCAATGGAAAGCGATCATCCGAATTTTTTTGATCCATGCCCGGCGTGACCGGGTTGGGATGGAGTTCCCCATTTTTAAACCAATACAGCGATGACCGGCAGATGGCCCACCGGGTTTGGTGGACCACATGCATTTCAAGAGGAAAGCGTTGTCCAGCAATGTACTGTTCCCTTGGCTCATCCTCCGATAAATCGGCAATATGAAATTCATCTATCCGAGGATTCGGACATAGACATATCACCGCTATGCCTGTGAAACGGATAGACGGCCTTCCAATCCTTTTTCATATCTACCACCGTCCACCCATTGCCTTTCGCTTCGTCCAGTGCCGTATCTAGATGGCCGATGGATGACTTGCGGTCATAGGCCCATTCACGCTCAGCGTCCGTGTGGTGGATGAGAGCCATGAATCGTGCTCCGCTTCCGCTTGCCGTCCACTGGAGCATTTGAAGATCGCCGTCTGAGTTGCCGATGGCAAGAATGGGCCTCCGGCCGATGTGTGTCTGAATGCCGACAGGTTTGCCGTCCTTGTCGTCAATGAAGTTGATTTCAGGAAGCTTGACGAGTACCGGATCTCCATCGCGCAACGCATATTTCAACTTGCCGCTGCTGCCGACGACCTGTTCGGGTGGGATTCCATACACGCGCTCCGTCCAGGGTCGCATGAACTCGATGCCGCCGCCGGAAACAATGAACGTCTTGAAACCATTCGATCGAAGATACGCCAGCAACTCCAACATGGGCTGATACACCATTTCGGTGAGCAGACGTTCGGTCTTGGGGTGTTTCGCAGCCGCCATCCAGTCTTTCACGATTGTCTCAAACTCCGCCGTCGTCATCCCCGCGTGGGTGGCCATGACGATTTTGAGGATTGCGTGTTCACCGCCAGCCAGAGCGCCCTTTACATCCCCTTGGAGCAGGGAGGCGAACGGCTCCGTGGTTTTCCATTCGGGATGTTGTGGCGCCAAGGCTTTGACGCGGTCAAGTGCAAAGAATAATTGGAAGTACATGGGCTGTTCCGCCCATAGCGTGCCATCATTGTCGAACACACCAATGCGAGCAGCTTCAGGGACAAAGTCGGGACCTGGTGTGGTGACACGTTTGACAAAGCTTACGAGGGCCTGTTTGTTCAGGCCGTCGTTCCAGGATGAAAGCTCGTCTGCGGCGTAGATCAGGGTTGCCGGGAAAACCGAGATGCAAAAGACACTGGCGGCAACAAAAATATGGGTGCGGTTCGTTTTCATCCGGAGTCCTTTCTGTGTTTGAAATCGATCTTGGACGACGATCCCTTGATCAGGTTCACAGAGGTGATTGAAGGCAACCGAGGCACCATACACGGTGTGAAGCACAGCTGCCGGCTAAAGACCGGTTCCAGAGAGCCTGTGCCTGCATACTGAAAGACTCTGCGATGAGACCGCCGTCTGTATCGAGGGAAGTACCAACCAGAATCACAGCCGGTGCCGATGGGGAAAGGACTCACGCTAAACCTGTCCCGCCTCAAGCATCGCTGTCAGGATGAACAGAGATCTGAGTTGCACCGTGAGTTTTCCAATGTGCGTGTATTGGGTTAGCCCGCATCCTCCGATTGGGGGGATGCGGGCCGGTAGGTTGATTCAGTTTGTCAAGGTATCGGGCATTACTTGCTGCCTACGCCCGTTTGAAGTGTCTCCAGAACTTGGTCGATGGTGAAGCTGGCCGCCTTTTGACGGGGCGGAAATTCTTTAAAAGATCCCAAGAATCTCCCGACATAATCCTGTGCCGGCAGCAGGAGGTAGGCATGATCGATATACCAATCCCAGTAGGTATTGGACGTAATCGGTGCTCGTTCATAGGGGTCCATTCGTAGGTTAATGAGCAAGGGAATCCGGGTCTTCACGAAAGGCTCGCTCCAGACCGCCAGGGTACCAGCTGCCCGTTGCTGAGCAAAGATCACCTTCCAGTTGTCGTAGCGCAAACCTGTCAAATCCCCATCGTCAGAAAAATAGAGGAATGATTCGCGAGCGCTCTTCTTCTGCTGGCCAGTAAAGTACGGTAACTGGTTAAAGCCGTCCAGATGTACTTTGTACGTCATTTTTCCAATCTGGTAGCCCTTTTTCAATTTTTCCTTGATGTCGGGCTCGCCGGCGGCGGCCAAGAGGGTCGGTGCCCAATCAAGGTGGGACACAATGTCGTTGGCTACGGTGCCGGGCTGAATGTGGCCGGGCCAGCGCACCATAGCAGGGACGCGATAGGCTCCTTCCCAGTTGGAGTTCTTCTCGTTACGGAAAGGTGTCATCCCGGCATCCGGCCAGGAATTCATGTGAGGTCCATTGTCGGTACTATACACGACGAGGGTGTTGTCGCTAAGACCCAATTCATCAAGTTTGTCGAGTACGGTGCCGACGTTCTTGTCGTGATCGATCATCGTGTCGTGGTATTCACTCTGCCATCGCCCGGACTGGCCCACATTCTCCGGCTTGGGATGGGTGCGGAAATGCATGTGAGTAAAATTGACCCAGACAAACATCGGCTTGCCGGCCTTGGCCTGTTTCTCGATGAACTCCGCTGCACGGTCGGCAATGTCGTCGTCGATTGTTTCCATACGCTTCTTGGTGAGAGGACCCGTGTCCTCGATTTTCTGGGTACCGTCAGAATTGGCAAAGCTATGAATCACTCCGCGCGGACCGAATTTTTTGCGGAAGTTGGGGAAGTCGGCTTCTTTAGGATAATCGGGCTGTTCCGGCTCTTCTTCGGCGTTCAGGTGATACAGGTTCCCATAAAACTCATCGAATCCATGGGCGGTAGGGAGATGCTCGTCCTTGTCTCCCAGGTGATTCTTACCGAATTGGCCTGTGGCATACCCCTGTGCCTTTAGCAACATGGCGATGGACGGGTCTTCCTTCCTCATGCCGATGGGGGCGCCCGGCATGCCGACCTTGCTCAAGCCTGTACGGAAAACGTTCTGGCCGGTGATAAAGGCCGATCGCCCGGCGGTGCAGCTTTGCTCGGCGTAATAGTCGGTGAACATCATACCCTCTTTTGCGACACGATCAATATTGGGCGTCTGGTAGCCCATCATGCCTCGTGAATAGGCGCTGACATTGCTTTGTCCTATATCGTCGCCCCAGATGATAATGATGTTCGGTTTTGTTTCAGCAGCGTGGGCTGTCGTCAGCCCGCTCAATGTCAGCAAGACGGCCAGCCTACAAGCGGTCAGTAATGATTTCATTGCTGCGGTGTTCCTTTCTGTGAAATTTGGGGGTGATTTTTTGTGGGCTATTTTGGGCAGATGAATGGCGTCATTATCTTGTCGCGTTCTTGTCCTCCTGCGGGTAACCGCCTCTTATCCCAAACGACTTAGAGCGGGCTTGCGAAAATTTGGCAAAATCAGATTCGCTTGATGAGGAGTGCGGTCAGACTATACCTCAATAAGGCGGCTCGATTCCATCTGCTAAAAATTTCTTGTAATTTTTAGCGAAACACCAAAATGAGGAATAGATAAAACACATGCAGGAAACTGTGCCAGAAGACGTTCTCCTTCCCTAATGCCATAAATCCGTTCGTCAGGGCCAACATTCGTTGCAGTGCATTAGTTTGATCTCGAAATAGGCCTTTTCCCATTTTGGGGATTTCAGTCGTACCTTTCTGACTGAGGAGTGGGTTCATCCCCAGGTCTGGAGGCCGCAGGTCCTTCTTCATGTCCGGTCGGGCAGACAATTTCATGTACTTCAATTCGATGAAAATTCTTTTGATCTTCTCCGTCAATCGATAAGGCAGGGTGATTTCGTAATCCTCAACTATCGCGGGTCTCGTCATCTTCCGTAACAGCAGCCATGCAAATTCTAGGCATTACTTCTTCACCCATCCATATTCACGGAAGAGGAAAACAGGTAGGAAAAGTCGCAAGCCTTTCCCTGTCCGTACCATGCAGCATTTTTAGTCGGACAAAGCTTTTTTGTGAGTATATTCAATGCGAGCTTGATTTGCTTCGTGCCGGTCGGCAGCTGTCATATCTTGAAGATCAACTGTGACCTGCTTGATTGTTCCGTTGAATCGATATGGCGCCGGAATTCCATAGTTCTCAATGACAGGCGTCCCTTCATCCAACCCTACATCCGCACCCTCGTCCGCGGAAAACACGCAGCATTGCGTGCGCTCGATTTTTCCCTCGGCCACTTTCTGATCATTGATAAAAATTGTACCGACGCCGCCTTTGCCCATACCTGGTGCCTCATAGACGAATTCGTACCGTATCGTGACTTTGCCGGGTTCAAGAGTATGTGAAGCCGCCACGGTGAACCGCTGTAAGCCCAGGAAGTTATAGGTATAGGTCGGCTTCCCGTCTCTCACATAAAGACTCCAGCCGCCGAAACGGCCCGCTTGCGCAAGAATCACGCCGTTAATGTCTCCATTGGGAATCTCCAACTGAGCAGTAATAGTGTGAGAGCGATTTTTGGTATTGATGAAGACGTTTTCCGACATTCCCTCCATGCCCTCATAAAGGGTAAGGGATGTGCGGCCATCCATCAAATCCGGTCGGCCCGCCGTAGCTGCATTGACGCGCTCCAGGAGGCGGTCATCTATGGGCAACACGCGATATTTGACGGCTTCCTCCAAAAACAGAGCCTGCAGTTCCTTCAGCTTGTCTGAATTCTTGGCCGCCAGATCGTTCGAAAGGCTGAAATCAGTGCGCGTATCGTATAGCTCCCATATATCATCGAGAAGTGCTCTGCGCGGCTCGAATTCCCACGGCGCCCGATGGACCGTTCCGGCAAACCAGCCGTCCGCGTAGATGCCGCGATTGCCCATGATTTCAAAGTATTGCGTGGTATGCCGATCTGTTGCCTTCGGATTATCAAATGTATACACCATGCTCACGCCTTCGATGGGAGCCTGTTTCGTTCCGTTGACCATGCTCGGCTCCGGCAGGCCGGCAGCCTCCAGCACGGTCGGTGCTACATCGATCACGTGGTGGAATTGTTGGCGAATCTCCCCTTTGGCCTTGATTCGTTTGGGCCAGTGAATGACCATTCCGTTCCGGGTGCCGCCGAAGTTGGAAGGCACTTGTTTGGTCCACATAAAGGGTGTATCACCGGCCACCGCCCACCCGGCCGCCATGTGAGGATACGACATCGGTCCCCCCAGATCATCGTAATGCTCCAGAATGTCCTGGACAGTTTCGGGTACTCGATTAAAATACGTCATCTCATTGAACAGGCCGCTCATGCCACCTTCCGCACTTGTGCCATTGTCCCCGATGATGTAGATGATCAGGGTGTTGTCCATGTGGCCGGTCTGCTCCACCGCTTGAACCAACCGCCCGATTTCCCTGTCGGTATATTCGCCGAATCCTGCGAAAACTTCCATTTGTCGTGCAAACAACTTTTTTTCATCCGCTGTCAATTTGTCCCAGTCCTTGATGGCTTCGGGTTTCGATGCGAGTTTCGTACCGGCAGGCACCACCCCAAGTTTGATTTGACGGGACAGAGTTTCTGCGCGAAACTGATCCCACCCTCCATCAAATTTGCCCTTGTACTTTTCGATCCATTCTTTGGGCACATGGTGAGGCGCATGGGTGGCCCCAGGCGCAAAGTAAATGAAAAATGGTTTGTCAGGCGTAAGCGACTTTTGATACCGCATCCAGTGAATTGCCTGGTTCGTCATGTCGTTCATGAAATGGTAGTTCGGATCTTTTGACAGCTCCACTTGCGACAGGCCGTCATAGAGTAAGGGCGCCCATTGATTGGTTTCTCCGCCGATGAAGCCATAAAACTTGTCGAATCCGGACCGGGTCGGCCAGCGGTCGGTCGGACCGGAGGGGCTCACTTCCCAGGCAGCCGTCTCGTGGTTCTTGCCGAAAAACGCAGTGCTGTAACCGTTCAGCCGCAGCATCTCTGCCAGTGGGGCCACATTGTTCGGACGCCGGCCGGTATTGCCGGGGAATGGCGTGGCCATTTCCGTGATGGCGCCCATGTTGTTCATGTGATGGTTTCGGCCACTCAATAGGGCGGCACGGGTCGGCGAACAAAGAGCGGTCGTATGGAAATGGTTATAGCGGAGTCCCTGATTAGCCAATCGTTCTGCGGTTGGCATGTGTATGGGCCCGCCAAAAGCGCTGGGCATTCCGAACCCCATGTCATCAATCATCACGAGCAGTACGTTGGGCGCGTCCGCAGGGGCCTTTACTTCAAATCGTGGGGGAGGAGTGGCGTTTCGAGCATCCAACTTTGTGATGGGTGGATATTCCGGCTCGTGAATCGGCAGCACTGTCCGATCAAGCTGACTTTCAGCCGCTGCACCCAGCGGAAGGGATAAAACCGCCAGAATGGCGAGGGAAACACCAAGGACACCCTTCATAATTTTCTCCTTTTCTCATTCATGTCATAAGTTGGTATCTGTATTTTCATGATTTTCTTGCTTACGGTTTTCGTCCGATGGCCTGTCGTGTCGCCATATGATCGCTCATCATGCTCTCAAGATTTCTATTTTGGGGACATGACACACCGAAATCCCAGGTGATTGGTTCCCGTGTTGATTTCACCCTTGCCGCGTGTGCCGACCATGTAGCGGGAACAGTATTGATCGGTGCACAAAAACGACCCGCCACGGTGCACGCGTTTTTTTTCGCCGGGTTCAGTGGGATCGAACGGGGAGTCGGGCCCTTGGGGATTGTGTGCGACTCCGCCTGCTATTGCGAGTCGTGCGTAATAATCGGGCCGATACCAGTCACTCGTCCATTCCCATACGTTCCCGGCTACGTCATAGAGTCCGTACCCGTTCGGGGGAAACTTTGCCACCGGCCCGATGCCCATATATTGATCGTCACCGGTATCTTGATTCGGAAAATGGCCTTGATGGCTATTGGCCATCCATTGGCCCTCTTTTCGAAACTCATCGCCCCAGGGATAGACCTTGCCGCTTAATCCTCCGCGCGCGGCGAACTCCCATTCCGCTTCGGTGGGAAGCCGTTTTCCGGCCCATGTGGCATAGGCCTCCGCGTCTTCATACGCGATGTGCACAACAGGATATGCTTCGCGACCATTGAGGTCGCTGGTTGGACCAAGCGGATGACGCCAGTTGGCACTCTTAATGTAACTCCACCATCGAAAATGGGTATCAAGCGGCACAGCATGGTCCGGTGGAGAAAATACGACGGATCCGGCCACCAGATTCTCCGGGGGGGCACCGGGAAAATCCTCCGCACGCGGTGTGCGCTCCGCGACCGTGATATAGCCGGTGGCGTCGACGAACCGTTTAAACTGCGCATTCGTGACCTCGGTTGAATCCATCCAGAATCCATCGACGTAGACACGGTGGATCGGGCGGGAATCTCGCGTTGCCTGCATGCCGACGTCATTCATTTCCTCATCGGATAAATCGGCTGCCCCCATGGAAAATTCACCACCGGGAATCCAAACCATTCCCTCAAGAGCCGGATCGGAGGGCGGCGACGAGTGTACAGCATCTGATGATACATCTGCGGATGAGACCGATTGGCCTGCAGGCAGGGTTGGTTGCGCATTCGTCACTGACAGAGGTCGGCCGGACTTCGCGGCAGAAATACCCATATCGCAGGTCATGCCGACCTGTGGATCCGGCACAGAGGACTGGTCTGATTGTGCCGTGCTATACCACCAGGTTCCGATGACCAAGAGCACGACGAAGGCCACAGCGCCAATTGGTTTGATCCCATTGTATTGCAACCTTTTGCCTTTATCTTTCACGCGACGACGGGCTTTCATGATGGCTTCACATTATTTGAGCAAATTTTTTATTCTTGTGCGGTGAATAGGGACTCACACGAATCTACCAGGAATTGTAGATGTTTTCTACCTGTTTCACGCCGATCGCATGATCGGCGTTTGGCAGGGATTTCGTCCCCATATTGTGGTTCAACCTGAAAAGAGACGAGGACCTATTTGATTAAACCTTTTTCCTTGAATCTGATCCGTAGCTCTTTACCGATGGCCTCAGCCGTTCGTTTGGCCGCCCCTTCGATTTTGGTCCTGCCTGTCATTTCACCTTCCACTTTTGCTGTTCCCATCACAATCAGGCCGATCGGGTTGGCGGTGGCGGCGAGAACGGCTATTGGGGCAATCAGGCCTGGCATTTTCCCTCCACCGGAGTCCAGTTTGCCGGTCCCGAGCAGGCGTGGGCCTGTATTTGTCATCTGGTAACCTTCCACCACTGTCCGTAACTCAGCAGCCCCGGAGCCAAACCCAAGTCCGAGGCGTTTGACCGTGCTGCCTTCTTCGACCCCTTCAAAATAGCCAATAATCATGAGATCGTTGAGTTGCGGAAGGCTTTTCTCATCACCCTCCAATGCCAACACTCCCATTTCATTAATCTCCGTCACCAGTTCTTTGGCTACCAGCGTGCCCAGCTTGCGACCAACTTCAAGTTCCTCCAAAGTGAGGGGCTTGCTGGGTTTGGCATATTTCTCCGCTGCGGTGGACCAGGGTGGGATATCCTCATGGGTTGGCGCAAAGGGATATACATAGATACGTTCTGGCTTCGCGATCTTCTCCGTCCCCATAAGCCGATGACGGTCGGTGACTTTGGTTGAAGCGCATCCAACGGCCAGCATGACGACTAAACCAGATACGACAAGACGTGTGATCGACTGCATAACAGACCTCCTATGATAAATGTCTCCTGCATCTGCACGTGTGATTGTTCTGCACGAAACTAGACTCAAGGCTTTGGGGTGGTAACAGCATCGCAAAGCGCAGGCAGCCGGCACCATACTTCAGGCTTGTCATTTGGCTCTGTGATCAGGCGATCAGAGCCTATCTCTGAGCAGTCGTACACACAGTAGTGCCAGAAAATACATGCATGCACCTCTGCCTGCCGTATGGCAAACCCTTCCCCCTCACCCGCCCTTCGTCCTGTCAACCATGGTCGGAACGTGAGGCAGAATCACCTCGTAGCGGGCCTTCATCGCGTCAAATGTCCGGCGGCTGGATTCGATTCGTTGCTCCTCGGTCCATTGAGCTTTAATGTCCTGTTCAATTTCCTCGAAGGCGGGGATGCGACCTGGTGTGATCGACTCCACCCAGACTATGTGCCAGCCCAATCCGGACTCAATCGGGCCTTGCCAGGATCCCGGCGTCATCAGGAGCAAGGCTTTGGCAAACGTGGTGCCGAACACTGAGGCCACCTGCTCCGGCGTCCGGTCATTGTAGGAATCCTTGAACATGAAAGAATCGGCCGACGTCGCCCGGACGGGCGTACCCAATGGCTTCCCGTTAAGTTGTTCACGCACTGATTCAGCCTCGTCCTTTACCCCTGCGCCACGCCGGTCGGGTGAAAAATAGAGATGATGAAACGATACACGTGGGACCGGCGTGAAGCGTTCGGGGTTCTTCTCGTACCAGGCCCGAAGTTCTTCAGTTGTAGGATTACGAAGGGCAGCGAGGTCTTCGATGAGAAACTCCATCTTCTGTGCCAGTCGGCGTTTGACGATGATGTCTTCCTTGTCCAGGCCAAGCGCAAGTGCCTCCCGGTAGAAAATCTCCTCCCGGACCTTGTTCCCGATGAGACGACGCATGTCTTCGGGAGTGGGCGAAGGGCGTCCCTGCGCAAGCCACGTTGCCTTGAGCTGGCGCAGGTCGTCCCCGGTCAGCACAATCCGGTCGGAAACATCCGGCCCTGTCGTTTCCGGTTGGAGCAGGTGGTACCCGACAAATATTGCAACGCCGATCAGCAGGAAGTGCAGCAGCGGCTCGCGTCCCCATCGCATGAGACGCGATGGAGTTCGCCCGACGGAAGCGGGCTCATCCTGATCCGGATCAACACGTTCTTCCAAATGCACCTCTTCACGCCGGCTCAGACCGATCATTCGTGTGCAGCTTCGATCTCATAATTGGCGTAACCGAACTCATTGCTGCGTGCCGCCACGTGCTTGTTGCCTATCTTATAGACGATCACTTCGAAGGGTGTCCCCGCAACATCGACCATGTAGCGTCCGTCGCGGATTTCATACTGCATTTGGCGGCCATGCGCCAATTCGCCCATGACATCCAGGCTAGGCAGGTTCCCGTCTACGGCTGTGATGAGACGCCGGCCGTCCGCTCCATGGAGGATTTCGAACCGTTGCCCGGTGACCGAATTGCGGACCAGGATGGTTTTGCTGACGATCAACTGTTTCAACTCCTCGTCACCGAGAGCGGTCGCGCCTTTCTGTGTGAGTTCGGCGACGGTGATCCCCGGTTTGGCCGTTTTGCGTGCTTCCTCGTTTGGTGTGTACCAGATCGGCGATGTCCAGGCCCGTTCCTGGATCGTCGCGGCCACACCGTCAGGCGGTACTCTGCCCAACTTCACGGCTTGGATGGTGCTCCATCGGGGGGTCGGAATCTCCAGAACACGGGCGTAGTAAAATGCGTCGAGACTGGGATCGAAGTCCGGATCCGTCCAGACAGTCTTCAGCTCCACTGCGCCGATGGTGTTCGTATACGTTGCCGTCACGAGGTTCACCGTGTGACCGATGGAGGGCAGCTTGCCGGTGGCCGGGTGCGGTTTCCGCTCGCCGGCCCAGGCGACATCATAAATTTTTTCAAAGGTCTGACCATTTTTGGACCAGCCTTTGACGATCTGAACCCGATCGAGGTTGCCGCTGTCGGGGTCTTTCACCGCCCAGACGACAAATGACGGGGCCTTGGCCGTTGCAGCCGGCAGATCGCCACCCATTGATACGCCTTTGGTGTAAGCCGCCTTCACCCAATCCTTTTGTTTGAGCACATCGGGTCCGAATTCCCATCCGCCGAATAGCCGTACCCTGAGGCGCACGCCGCTGGTGGAGTAGGTCTCCTTGCGTTGCATGGCGGCGAAGATGGCCTCGCGCGTATTTTCTTCCGCCCACACCACGCTCAAGCCTGCAGGGCTGGCCCAGAGGTTCTTGAATCCAAAATGGCCACCTTCCAGGCGCTTCTCCGGTGTTTCGTCAAAGCTGCCTCCGTGGATGCCGAAGAAGTTGTTCTGCCGGTAGGACACCGCAGTGCTATGCGAATCGGAGCCGCTGACGACACCAAATTTGTAAGGATTGAGACCGAGCCTGTCCTGCATGGCCAGTCCGTCCTTATACGCCTGGCGGATGTAGCTGCCAAAATTGCGCGGATCGCCTTTATAACCCAGGAGCTGCCAGACGACGACTTCGTAATTGGCAAACTCGTCGTTGGGTGAAAGTCCCGGCGTCGTCTCTGACTGACCCTTGACCTGCTTGAGTTCCCCCAGCGGTTCGTTGCGCATGCGGGTCTCCGCCCACGCCTTGTCGATCGGTCGCCCTCTATCGTCCACCTCCGTTGGAAACATCAGGCCATTACTCAGGTTGGGATTATGGGTAATCGCGAGGAGCTCGTTGCCGGCTTTGCGTTGGGCGTCCATCCACTTCCAGAGCGCACGAGGATCGTCCGAGTCGATCGCGCTGAACGGCATGTCCGGCACCTTCTTGGTATCCAGAAAAAAGATGTTCCGATGCAGGTTTGCGCTGTTCGGTGTCGAGGTCCATTCGTAAGCTGCAAACGTTGTGAACCTGCCCGGCTGGTAGTATTTGTCGGCGATCTCCACCAGCCGCTTCCAGTAGGTGCCCAACACATCAGGGGCCATCAAATCAGTGAGGGGGTGATTTTTGAGCATGGTCACCGTGAGGAGCTTGTATGTGGCCTCGGCCTCTACCCGGCTGCCGAACTTCAAGGACTTCCCGAGCAGGGTCTTGCTGAGCTGCGAATCGGGGTCCAGCGCGGCCTGAACCGCTCCGAGATACTCCGCATGCTCGGTCGTCGCCCCCCAGTCAAGCGGTTTCGTGATCTTCACCGTGAATCCCCCAGGATGCGTGATGGGCTGTCCCAACGAATATTTGTAAAACTCTTCCGGCCCGGCGATGGTGTTCCCGAACCCGAGGTAGGAGTCGAGCGACCAGCTCGTATGCACATGCGTTTCGCCGAAAAAGGCCTCCCGTTCCGGTGCGGATTGGGCGAAGGCCGCTTGACCCGTCTGGATTAAGATTCCGGCTAACAATAGGGTAGTGAAGATAGAGCCGAGGTGCACGCGAAACAGGACACGGTTCTGCATAGCAGTCTCCTTTTTCTCGCATGGAATTCGTTCGGGGCAGTAAATGCCCGTTCTTGCCGGGGTGAGTTTCTCAGAATTCCAGTTGGCATTGAGGCTGGAGATAGGCGATGTCCTTCTTGCATCGGTCTCAGGCCGCATGATTGATGCCGGTGTTCGGGTTTGTCCTTGCCGTGTCCGCCGGGGTGTCCCGCGGAAACGCCACGATCGGTTTACCTAATCCAGCCTTGTTGTTGGAATCTGGGCTTGATCTTATCGGCGATTTCTTTGGCAATCGCCTTTTCCCGGCCCTCGATTTTGGCGCTACCGCTGTACTCCCCGTACGCCTTCATCCCGCCTCCAACGATAAGGCCCACGGGGTTGGCCGTGGCAATGAGGGCGGCGGTCCCTACCGCAGCTCCGGGGGTTTTACTTCCTCCGGAATGTACGGTGCCGGATCCAAGTTTTCGCAGCCCCTGGGCCGTCATTTGGAAGCCTTCGGCCGCCACAGTCAAGTCCGACCCACCGGAGCCAAATCCCACCGCGACGCGCTTGACCGCACTGCCTTCATCGATTGCAAGGAGGTACCCCCGGATTACGAGGTCGTTGATCTGGGGGGTGGTTTCACTCGAAGCCCGTCTGGCTGCCAGTCCCATGTAGCGAATCTCCTCGACCAGTTGTTCTGCAATGTGAATACCCACCTGCCGACCGGCCTCGATCTGTTCGGGAGTTTGGGGAGTCGGATGATCGGTATGCTGCCCGGCGAGCACGGAGTCGGCCGGAACGTCGGCGGAGCTGGCGGCAAAGTCGTATACCCAGATGTGAGCGGGTCGAGCGACTTTTTCGGTCACGAGTATCTCGCGGTTCGAGGTCTCGGTCGAGGCGCATCCGACTGTAACTACGAGGGACAACATACATACCGTGGACTGGATTAAGAGCTTCATGGCGGATCTCCTTTGGTCAGAGGGCATGTGCATCGCCTTCGGTTTCACACCAGACATCGGGCGGACCTTCGGACGGGCCAGGATCAGGACCTCGCCGCACATGAGATTTTGAGTATAGTAACTCGATGGATCGACTATTCATTTCCTGCTGGTCGATTATGGCCGTTTTGATTGGTAAGGCGATTTCTGTTGTGAGGTTTATGTCCCCGGGTTGTACCAGATGGGTGAAGTGTATGCGCGTTCCTGGAGGACCATTCTGGTATTCGGTGGAGGTCTCACGCCAAAACGTTTCGCATCGTAGGCGGTCCAACGAGGCGTCGGAATTTCAAGGACACGTGCATAGTAAAAGGCACGAACCGATGGGTCAAAATCCGGATCCGTCCAGACCGTGATTAATTCCGGATCGCCGATGGTGTTGGTCCAGGTGGCGTGTTCGAGATCCACGGTACTACCCACAGGTGGTAACTTGCCGTCAGATTCGGGCTGGCGTTTATCGGCGTCTCCCCAAACAACATTGTAGACCTTTTCCTGAAGAGCCCCGTCCTTGCTCAACCATCCTTTGATAATTTGGATGCGGTCAAGGTTTGCGCCGATAGGATCTTTCAGCGCGGCGACAAGAAACGTGGGCGATTTACCTTGGGGGGCATCGCGCAAATCACCGCCCATCGGAACACCTTTTGTGTAGCCGATATTGGCCGGCATCCGGTTGTGTGCGTCAGCCGGCTCGAAATCGAAGCCGCCGAAGAAGCGAACAAACATACGCGGTCCGGTCGTGGCATACGTCTCCTTTCGTTCCATCGCGTCCCAGAGTGCCTCGCGAGTATTCTCTGTCGCCCAGACCCCGGCGTATCCCGCCGCAGCGACCTCCCAGTCCATCACCTTCACCCCGGTTTTGGGATTATCAAAAAAGGCTTTGGTCATCCGTTCCGGACTGGGTTCCTGGGGCGTGGTTTTGCCAAAGAAGTTCTCCTCTTCCAGCGCGGATAGACCGGTGTGGGCATCGCTGCTGCCGATCAGGCCGAACTTGAATGGATTCGTGCCGAACTTCTCTTCAAGCATAAGGCCATTTTTCAGGCCTGAGCGGGCATATTCGAATTCGAGCATCTCTTTTGTTTTGGCCACGCTCCCGTCAAGATTGCCTTTATCCCATGTCTCGAAATCCGCAAACTCATCATTGGGTGAAAGGAAGGGGTGAGTCTCCCCGTCGCCTTTAGTCTGAGTCACCTCGTAGAGGCGTTCCCACTTCGCCCGGGTCTCGACATACTCGCGATCGATCGTTTTGCCAAACGTCTCGATCGTCGGAAACATGAGGCCGTTGCTCAAATTGCCATTGTGGGCAATCGCCAGCACGCTGCCGCCGGTTTTTTGCTCATAGGCGGCCATCCATTTCCAGAGATCCTCGGGATTATCACTACCCATCGGAGGATAAACGGTAAATGGCTCAACCTGGCTGGCCTTATCACCATTGTCGCGGAAGATGATGTTGCGGTGCAGGTTATTGCCACCGGTGTTGGATGTCCACTCATACCCGATAAAGGCGGTAAAGCGGCGTGGTTCGTTGAATTCCTCGGCGGCCTTGATCGTTTCCTGCCATGCGTTTCGATAGGGCCGGGTACCGGGAAAATACATCAACGTCTTCGGAAAGGTTCCGTGGGAAAATGACATGATAATCTCGATGGCTGCCTCCGCCCCCTTGCCGGATTGAAGCATGTCGTACCACTTCCGTCCGGTCGGGTCGGCCAGTATCTCGGGCTTTCCTGCGAAGAGATCGGGGAAAAACCCCATGTTGTCGGAATGGTCCGCAACCACAAGAAAGTCCAGCGGCCGTGAGAGTTTAACCGGTTGGCCGTTCGACGCTATGACTTCCTCGCCTCTGGCGAACTGATACGCATCACGCGGTGTGAGTCGTGCGCCAAACGCCCCGGCATCCATCGAGAACGACGTGTGCAGATGGGTGTCGCCGAAGAAGGGTCTCGTAGGAAAACTGCGGCCGGCATAGGGCGAGTAGGGGGGCTTAGATGGAAACGCCTTTTCCACCGTTTCCTTCTCAGGGGCACTGAGTCCCGGCGAGGCGCCAGTAGCGGTATCGGCCAGAGGAAAGCTCAGGGTAAAGACCATCATTCCGCTGAGGATCGTTTGACCAACAACTCGTATTTTCATCAGGCATTCTCCTTTTTAAAATGCTGAAAGGCGTTGAAAGACCCAGAACATCGCCACACTGCCAATGGTGTACGGCGGGATATATCGGGTCCATGGTGGTATTTGAATGTGAACCTGTCGGAAAACTGTCATGACACCCATTACGGCAGCGATGAATAGCAATTGACCGGCCTCCACTCCGATATTGAAGAAGAGCAAGGCCACTGGAATATGTCCCTCCGGTAGACCGACTTCGCTCAATGCGCCCGCAAACCCGAATCCGTGCAGCAGACCGAACGTAAACGCCACGATCCACGGCGCACGCGCCGTGATTCCTTCAATGCCACGCCGGGTGTGAATGATTTCCGCGGCAACCATCACAATACTCAACGCGATGAGTGCTTCGACAGGTTGCGATGGCACATGGATAAATCCCAGCGTCGCCAGTCCGAGTGTGATGCTGTGCGCCACCGTGAAGGCGGTGATGGTTTTGACCAGATGCATCGTCCCCCTGGTAATCATCAGCAACGCAAGCACGAAGAGCAGGTGGTCAATGCCGAGAAGAATGTGCTCTACGCCAAGCTTCGAGTATTGGCCGGCTACCTCCCATACACTTTGCTCCACGGGAACCGTGGCCACGGGGTTGGATGGGGTGAGCCGTTGGATCCACGAACTGCCGTCGGCAAATTCAATTCGCACCAAGACATCCGTCATCGTCCGTTCAAGCCCGCGAATTCCGATGGTTTGACCGCGTAGGGAATCGATGGTCCGGATATTCCACGTTTGCACGGCGGCCGTTTCTGTCCGGCGGGTCACGAAGGGGGTGATCTTTTTGTGGCTGGCGGAGAATTCCGGTGACAACGCCAGACGCCTCTCTCCGCGCGCGGGTGTTTTCCACAGCACGCTGAACTCTCCGGTTGTGGTTTCTCGAAGTTCCAAATAGGCCGGACGAACCTCGTGGGCGAAGACCAGTGTCGGCAGGAGGATGGGCAGGAATAAAACCGCGCAGCAAGCAACGAGCTCCAGCCCTTTTGTACGGCGAGGTTCGGGCAAAGAGAAGATCATTTTGGAGACGGGAGCTTTCCAAGAGATAGCGGCCTTGATGCCCCGTTGGACAGACGCCCACCGGGACGTAACGGCCCATGTAGGACCGATCATCTTCGAGCCATCTCCATGTTTCCGGGCGGCCCCATCAGCGGTTTGACGCTCTCATCCACGATGATGTCATATTTCTTCAGCAATTCCGAAAAAAACTGTGCCTGGATTTTCGCCTGTTGTGAACGATGCCACTCGTTGACGACCTGGCTGCGTACCTCCTCATAGGGACGCAGCTCTGCAGGCACTCGTTCGCCGATCCGCACCAGATGAAAGCCATACCCGGATTCAATCGGACCCCGCCACGGACCTGATTCGAGAGTAAATATTTGTTCAGAAAATTTTGGTCCGAACAGACTGGTCACCGTCTGCTCGTCGGTTTGGATAAATTCGCGCTCCAACAGGATGGGGTCACCAACGTCACCAGTGCCGGACGTCTGGAGCTCTTTTAAACCTTGACGAGCTCCTGCTTCACTTTTGAAATAGATTTGGTGAAACGAGATGTGGACCGGGGTTGTGTAGTTGTCGCGGTGGGCCGCATACACCTGACGCAGTTCGTCCTCAACCGGTTCAGCAAGAAGGGCGGTGTCCTGAACCAGGAATTCCATCTTTTGCGCCAACCGACGGCGGACAACGGTATCGTTTTCGTCCAGGCCTAATTCGCGTGCCTCGTGTGCGAGCAGTTTTTCCTTCAGGTAGTCAGTCACGAGGCCACGGAGTTCCTGGTCGTCTGGTGGACGTTGCCATTGGCGCTCCCAGGTTTCCTTAAGCCAATTCACTTCGGCCGAAGTGACGCGCACCATACGCGGTTCATGAGCGGGCGCGCGATCGAGCCAAGTGTAACCAGCAAATATCAGCCCACCAACTATGAGGAAATGTACCAGGGGCTCTTTAAGCCAATGTCTCATGATGCACAATCTTACACTTCCGGGAAAATGGCTTGGGAAAAACATTTTTCATGGACTGAGTGAAGGGCATCTCTCACAATTCCGGAATAAGCAGTTTCCTAAATTTATCCCTTGGTGTGTTTCTGGGCTATAGATGCTCTCCCTCGGAGAAAGCTCTTTTATGGTTGATTACTATACAAGAATTGTCATCGTGACTTCTTGCCATTTCCTGTTAAAAATCTATAAACACTCAATTTTTAATCAGCATGCTCAAAAACCCTTACTCATGATTGGACGAATCCATTTTTTATATATTGAGGTTTAGGATTGGATTATTTCAGATGTGCCCAATAGCTGCACTCGGACGTTGTCGACCCAACTACGCAGGCCGATGGTTCAACGGCTCCGAAAGTGAATGATGAGTCGTTTCGTCTCTGTCGTTTTTTCAAAAGATCGGGTCCGTCGCAGCCAACGACGAAAAAGCCGTGAAAGAAGTCCAGGTGTTGAGCTTTGATAGGATTTGGGCGGACCGATGGAGGGTTCTCGGTCGTGGCCACAGGTCGAGGCGACGATTCAGATGGATTGGGAGCAAAAGGAGCAAGCCTACCGGTCACTGGAATACTATGAGGATATCGGTTTTCATCTGGAAATAGGGAGGAATCTTGGTCAATCAGGGGGCGGGCTCTCCGATTAGGAAATCCATGGAAATTTTTGGTAAAGGATTGCCGCCGTTCCCAACGCCACCGTCCAGGTCCGAAACAATACTCGGCCGAAAGAGTCTACTGTTTCCCTACTTTGGTTTGAAGCTCTCGGAACATGTCCTTGATATACGGTGCGGTGATCGCTCGTGAAATGGGATGTTTAGCGGAACTTCCGAATCCTCCGACTTGGTCGGTCGAAACCCTGCCGATGTAAAACAAGAATGTGCCGTCCTTGGTCGGAAGAGCAGCGATGCCTTGCAACATGCTGTTGTAATCGTGGCTCGCATAGTATTGACGCTCGACGGCAAATGCCGCCTCACCCACATGGTATAACATGCGGTGAACCAGAACGTAGGTCGGTCGACCAAACACGTCAATGTTCAGCCAATAGAAGATTTCCTCCAGGTTTTTAGCCTCATCCTTATCAAGTCCCTGTGGATAGGTGAGCAAGAATTGATGGAAGGCCGGCAAATACTTGGCCACGCCTGTCAGTTCCTTCGTGGAGAGAAGCAATTCATCGCCGGCATTCCGTTGGTTGCCGTCACCACGTTCGTAAGGCGCAATGCCCGAAAGCCCCTTTGTCCGATAGGCCTGGTAGCGGGCGAGTAATTTCTGTCGGATAAGGTCTTCGACCTCCTTCACCGGCACTTCGTTACCCTTGTGGGTTGACTTGAGAGCTTGAAACGCGGCCATCTCGTTTGCATCAAGGTTTAGTTTGTCGCCCGGTTCCACGTTCAAATAACGCCCGGCTTCTTTTTCTGCATTTGGCTGCAACTTTACCCCTGCCAAATCCGCCATGGTCCCTTCGCCCGTCAGCCGGCCATGCGCCGTGATGACCGAAACTTCTTTCAGAATAATGGCCTCTTGATAGAGCTTTTCCAGATCCTCCGGTTTAGCGTTCACCAGAAAAGCCATGCCAAGCGCCAATTCCCGATCTGATCCTTCACTGGGTGACCAATCGACAATCTTTCCCTGCCGGATGTCCTCTCCGTCGCTATCCGAGAGGTGCAACTCCTTGAGCACTTCATCGACTGTCGGCAAAGCTCCGGCCTCAGGGATAGGGCCGTGGAAGAGCAGGGTGACGCAGAGGCATACCAGAACTTTGGAAATGTGGGATTGGTTTGTCTTTAACCGCATGTGTTTTCTCTCCACTGTGGGGTTGGGCGAATAATTTCAACATCCCCAGGATAAAGTCAAGCCGGTCAAAATGACGCTTCAAGGTCCGTATGCGTATTGTCTGATTCGTGAGGAGATGCGTTTCATTTTGCTCCCAGGCCGTTGGTGGTTTCGTGGCGGTTCTCTCATATCTTCCCCGATGGCACGTTCGTAAAGGACGAATGCGTGAACCGTCCTGCTTCGTGTAGGGTGCGATTCGACATGATGGCAGAATTCCTTTTCACTCGCCCCGGTGACATGCGTGATATTCCGTCTGCGAAATGCCTGCCGGTACCACGCACCGTGACCGGTGGTATTTTCAATCGGCTTCTATTCGTGCCATTTGGATCTTGCCGACCCAAATTACCGGATCCACCCCTGCTCCTTGAATTTTCCCTCAAGGTGTTCGGCGATCGCATCTGCCGTTCGTTTCCCAGCGCCCTCGATCGTATCTTTTCCTGACATCTCCCCGTACACCTTTGCACCTCCTCCGACGATCAGTCCGATTGGATTAGCGGTAGCTGCCAGGACAACAATAGGTAAAGCCACTCCGGGCATTTTATTTCCCGCGGAATCCATCTTCCCGGATCCGAGTTGACGGGGACCATTGGCTGTCCACTGGTACCCTTCCGCAGCCGTCGTGATTTCAGCCGCCCCGGATCCGAAACCCAAGCCCATACGTTTGAGGGTACTGCCTTCATCGAACGTGCCAAAATACCCTACAATCAACAGGTCGTTGATCCGGGGGGTCGTCTGTTTGCCCGCCACCAAGGAGGGTAGGCCCATTTGTTGGATTTTGGATACCAATTCCTCCGCGACGGTGAGACCCAATTTGCGCCCAACTTCGAGATGCTCAGGCGATGGCGGTGCGCCGGGTGGGTCATGCTGTTTGGCTGCCGAGGACCAGGCGGGAAGATCCGAATGGGTGGCAGCAAAGGGATACACATAGATGCGTTCCGGCTGGGGAAGTTTCTCTTTGCCATACAATGGATGTGTTTCGGTGATCTTGGTAGAGGAGCACCCTGCTGCCATAGTAATGGCAAAGACTCCTAGGACGATACCTGTGAGGGACCTCATGACAGACCTCCATGTGATTGGGTGGATTTTGGATGTTTTTAATTTTCTGTCCCTGCGGGTTTCCCTGCAGGTCATAACGTCAGTAAGAATGATTTTCTATGGTTGGTATTGACCGTTCAATCGTATAAAAGAAAGCCCGTCATGGGTATGGATCGGGCATTGTAGGGTAAACTGCAGGAAAAATCGAGGATGTACCCCATGCTTTTATGTTGAACATTTTTCTGGAGACCAATTCGGAGATTGAGGAATTGCCTGCTAAAAGAAATCAGAACCCATAGAAGGTTCTTGGGGCGATAAACATCGGGGTGGGGCAATCAATGGCTGCTGTTCGGCTGTCAGGCAGATGACAAGTCGAAGCGCCGGTCAGCCAACGAATTTTTTCCTTTCCTATATGACGTGTTATTTCTTCCTTTTTTTTGAGTCCAGGTCTCTCCGAGATGTGCCGATGGGGAACAGGGAAATTGGTGAGGATGGGGGAAACCCAGCTTTTCCCCGCGTAAAAATGTTTGGTACATTGGCGTGCATCCGTTACATTTTAATATAAACCAAGGAGAAAGAATCCAGAAGCGATTGGTGGCGGAACCGTGACCATGACAGTTCTCATTGCAGTCACGTTGATGCTGAGCGGGTGTGGCCATGCAGAAGAAGGCAGTGTCAAAGTGATGTCTCGGTGAAAAGGGGTAGGCTTTGCAATTGATCTCAAAGATCCAGGAGAGGGAAATTTACGATGGTCAGCGGTGCTGAGTCGGCCCAACAACTCGGAGAGGGGGTCGCGGGGTGGTCTAATTTGACGTTTCATAATCCCGGTAAGAAATAAGCACGAAACAATTTACTCTCTACTTGTGGAGGCATCGAGGCGTACGTATTTGATCATGGGCCTGCTGTTTGGACCGGGGTTGCTTCTCCTTGCCCCTCCCTTGCGAGCGCAGATGTTTGTGCTCCCCGAAAATGACAGCATCCGGAACAGCAGGAGTTAGACGACTAGACGCGTGTGGGCCAAGCAGCAGACCAGTTACGATCCGGAACATTCGACCCTGGCTGCCGCGCTACCACCGCCCTCCGACGGCGGGTTGGGCTTGATGGGACAGCACTTTCCCATCCGTGTACCCAAAGCGGGTAGGTAGCCGGCATAATCCAGCAACAAGGGCAATTCCATCCTGCCCTTGGTGCGGCGAGACACAGACCGATCATGTTGGATTACAAGCTGACCGGTCTATACGTGAATCGGAACTTGCGTACGTCGATCGCATGAGCCGCGACGCACTTCTGGAGTCTACAGAAGACCTGCGCGAAGCGATTCACGACCGGTGAAGATTGGTCAAAGACAGAGACGAAACGGACGGCCCATTGAATCCGGTTGATCCATCCGGTCGGTTGTCAATGCTATTCATGGAATTGATCCCTTAAAGTTAACAATGCCGTAACAAGCTCTTGACCCGGCTGCAATCAGTTCGAGGTAGGCTTGGACTCTCATATGAGAAAAAACTCCCCATGCAACCGGATGCAATCGCATTCTGTCGCGGTCTGCATTGTCAGGGCTTTTGGTTTCACACAAAGGAGGATCTTCATGAGAAAAGGGATTATCGTACTTGGCATATTGGGACTGTTAGGGTTGCAGGTAGGATGCGCGGCATTACCAGGCTCCGATTTATTATCTTCCAATTCGAATGGGACAAAGACGGTGACCTCCAACTCGCAGTTTGATGAGATAGCGGACAATCCCTCAAGTTACCTGGGGCAGGAAAAGAGGCTCGCAGGAGCAGTCGTCAGTATTGATCAAACGGACGAGGGATATTTAATATTAGCGGAATGGCTGCCCTATCCCAAAACGCAGATGGAGGAAGGGCCCCAAATAGGTCAAACCGATAGGAGTAGACATTTTCTTATTCGGTTTATCGGAAAACGCGAAAGGGAATTTTATACCACCAGGGGGAATATCTTTCTGTTAGAAGGAACCGTGGAAGGAACTCAAAAGGCACTGGTGAATGTTTTCGGTCCTCGAAAAGATCTGCTGTATGTCAATGCGAGATGTATTCGTATGTGGGAAACCGGGCAAGACGATTCCCGCTCCAGCCAGTTGGACAACCAATATCCCCCAACGAGAAATAGAACACTCTGTGCGGATTAACATAAGAAGTTCGTGGTTTGTGAAACGTCCCATTGATCTATGCAATGAATAGACGGCAATGGGTGTGCCTTCCTATAGGGGATTACTACCCTTTCATCTTCGCATTAGGGGCCCTGCATGCAGGGCCCTACCCTGACGGGTCATCGTAACAACTCTTCCCATCGTTGTATGAAGGTTGCGCGCAAGGAAGCAGCAGATGTATTCAAGCCGGCCTGAAACCATCGTGGCGTCGTATTGAAAAGCTGACGGTTCACTCGACATACTCACGTGTCCAACCGTGGCTTTCAAGACATTTCTCCCTCATCATTTCCCCTCCACCTCTTGGATAGCTTCTTGGGCGGGTGGTTTCGTCTTCCGGACCGAAATGTGCGAATCGATTTTGGCCAAAATGCACGTTCTCCCGATCACAGAGGATAATCGCCGATTTCAAGTCTTCCTTTGTTGCGCCTGGTTTGACCCACTGTGGTGTAGGACCACAAGCCGATAAGAGTAAAAAACATAACCCCACACATGATGATACTTTCATTGTCTTACCCCACACAAATGGTTACATTGTGAACCGGGATGTCTTATTTGCCGGCAGAATGTCAATTTTATCCCAAAATGGTTTTGAGTATCGTCTGCTGGATGGCCTTTCAAATCATGAAGGAGTCAAAGCAACTCCTCCCATTAATCCCATTCTTCCAACTCACACAGAGCAGGCCCTGACTCAGATTTCAAACAAGATTAAAAAGCGCGGGATGATGAGAAAGCAAGATGGAAATGAGGCGGCCCCGTTTAGGTGGGCTTATCTGGGAACAGGATTTGAAACTGGAGTTGGAGCGTCCAGTCAGGTGCCCGATCCTGTTTTTCCAGATAATAAAATCCCTGGAGTTTAATGTTGACCGGACGTTTTTCTCCGCGAAACACCACTTTCCCGAATCCGCCTCCAATGGGTACCGTCCACCGGTTCCTTCTGGCCTCCGCCTCCCAATTTGCGATGATTAACGGGGTAGAGGTCAGATACCAGCCATTGGGGAAGTTGTAGTTGAGAAAGGGTTGGACTGAAAGTAGATTAACCTTGAGGCGTCGATTATCACCTGCAAACGACCAGATATTACTGACGACGGCCCCTATCACCCACGGATCCGGTACGCTCACGATTGCGAGTGTCGGGCCGACGCTCCATTTGCCAGTGCCCAAACGATCATCCGTGGCGGTGTCGAGGATAAAGGTTGGGCCCAGGCCGCCGATTAATTTGAACCGTCGCTTGGATTCATCACGGGCCAAAAATCCCGTATACTGAATGTCCCCCAGCCCGGCGAGACTTCCCGTTTTATCTTCAAAAGCCGTGGCTGGAAAATAGGGGAGGGGAATCGTGAGCCGGTTAAGGAGCGCCCAATCCCCCCATTTTCTGGTGGTATCGAACTGCAGGTTGAAGACATTCGAAAGATGGTTATTGAGCCCAGCCCCGAAAAATGTCCCATTGGTAAATCCTAATCGTACAAGATCGGACACCGGGTTCTGTACTTCTTCTGCAAGTGTTTTAATATCCTCGGCCTGGGCCGGTTGACTGCCGAGGAATCCCAGGATAACCCCCGCCATAACCCAGTTTTTGAAAAGTATTTTTTTTTGAAAGGCCAACAACATTCTTTTTGCGCAACTAAGCCTCGGTTGAGGTGTAGTCGAATTGACCATCAATGGGTACTATAAGGAGAAGAGGCAATTATTTTTTGTGTAGTTTAGCAGGACTGGTGCGAAAAAATATCTCTCATCAACATTCTCAGGACGAGCGGAGGAGACTCTATTTTCCCGGTTTGCTTATCTTGGGTAAAAAAAGGAAGACCGGAAAAAATGATGGAATAAGGGGAATGAAAAACTTTCGATTCCCACGGGAATTATGGATGGGAGACTTCGCGTTAGCATTTAACAAATGAGCCATTCATCAAGCATTGCGGGAAATATCGCCACTAAGATGGAATAACCAAGGGCTTTCGCAGGTTTTCTTAATGCCGACTCAATACCGTCTTGGATTTCATCTATCGAATACATTCATAATGGCATATCGGAAATTGCCCATGATAGGCTCCTCATATATGACCATGATGATTTTAACGCGACAAAAAACCAGGTGTCTCTCTTATCTTGTGGTGTTGACCGCTGTCCTGTTTCTCATCTCTGGCTCTGAATCAGGCGCTTCTCAGAAGTTGGAGGATGAGCAATTCGGCCCTCAGTTCCGTCAGGCACTGAAGCCGTGGACAGGTGATTGGGACGGGATGGTCAATCGTAACCAAATTCGGGTGCTTGTCCCCTTTAGCAAAACCTTTTTCTTTCTGGATGGCGGCAGACAGCGTGGGCTCACTTACGATCTTATGAAAATATTTGCAAAACAGATTAACGAAGATTTGAAGCGGAAGGTCGTGCAGGTTCAGTTAGTCTTCATTCCTGTGAACCGTGATGAACTCATTCCGGATTTGCTTAATGGGGTTGGTGATATTGCCGCCGGTGGCCTCACGATTACATCCGAACGGAAGGCACTCATTGATTTTTCGGAACCGGTTCTCACCAACGTTCGCGAGATTATTGTCACGGGGCCTAGTAGCCCCTCTCTCTCCAGTCTTCACGACTTGGCCGGCAAGGCCATCCATGTGCGGAAGTCCAGTAGTTTTTACGAACACCTTGTTCGCTTGAATGCCTCATTTCTCAGTGCCGGAAAGCCGGAGATTACGCTCATCCCTGAGGAGGAGAACCTTGAAGACGAAGATCTTCTCGAAATGGTGAACGCGGGTTTATTGCCGATGCTCGTCATGGATAGCCCAAAAGCGGAATTTTGGGCAAAAATCTTTAAAAATATTCGTCTGCATCCCGACATTGCCATCCATACAGGCGGGGAGATCGCTTGGGCCTTTCGCAAAAACAGTCCAAAGCTGAAAAAGGTGGTCAACCGGTTTGTCAGGAACCATAAGAAGGGCACCTTAGTCGGAAATATGTTGTTCACCCGGTATTTGAAAAATACCACGTATGTCAAACATGCCCTGGCAAAGCAGGGACGCAAGAAATTTCAAAGTCTCATGCACGTGTTTGAAAAGACCGCCAAGCCCTATGGATTTAATTGGGTGCTCGCCATGGCCCTTGGCTACCAGGAGTCCATGTTGGACCAACAGAAAAGAAGTTCTGCGGGTGCAATCGGTGTGATGCAGCTTCTGCCCAGTACTGCTCGGGATCCCAACGTGAATATTCCCAATATAAATAAGCTTGAACCCAATATTCATGCCGGAGTCAAATACTTGCATTTCCTGCATGACCGGTATTTTACGGATCCGGACATAAGCCAGTTAAACCAATGGCTTTTTGCGATAGCGTCATATAATGCGGGCCCTGCCAGGGTCGCGAAACTCCGAGCTGAGGCTCCGTCGATGGGCTTGAATCCGAATAAGTGGTTTAAAAATGTGGAGATAGTGGCCGCGAAGCATATTGGTCGCGAGACCGTGCAATACGTGAGTAATATTTACAAATATTTTATTGCGTATCGTCTGATTTTGGAAAAAGAGGCCATGAAATCAGCGTTGCAACATTAAGCAATCAGCGAGGCTTAGCGATAGCGGAGAGTATTGGCCCAGTCTTGAAATGATTCTTCGACGTCATTTCATTCTGAGATGACTTCTGACAACGATTTTGTATCCCCCCGGCGATCTACAGAAGCGGCCGAAAAATGAGTCCCGCGTTCTGCATCGATAATTCCGGCGTGTACGCCGGCGCTGCTTTCAAACGATCCGGTTCCTGTTGCGAGGGATTTCGTGCCTGAAATGAGATAGCCCGTCGAAAGGACACTGGAAATAGTATCCAGTACGGTGTGCACTCAAGCGGCACGGAACTTCAATTGATTCTTTTGCCAGGTCTTTTACTCCCTGGACCATGTTCCTCATCCTACCCTAAGAAGCAGTAGCGGAAACCGGTGCACCCGGGGGAGGATATTCCAACGTCCCGTGGAGTTCGGCGATCTTGTCCGCAGGGAAATTCGGAAGATACAGCGCCTGCTGTTCCCGCCACTCCTTGACTTGAGCCTCCGCTGCATCCCCCAAATGGGTGTCCGGGCCTTTCCCCTTTTCCATGTGAAGAGTTTGTGAAGGCAGTGCGAAACTTGCACCAGCTTTCTGCACAATGTCCATGATGCGTAGGTTCAAATCCTCAGCCACTTCGAGAAATTCTCCATAATCCGTGACGTCGACATATGCAAAGATTTCAAGGTTAAAGGAAAATGAGCCAAACTCCTGGAAACGAATCCTGGCAGGATCGGGAAGGACTTTGGGGTGGGCGTACAAAAGCTTTCGGATTTCAACAAGAATGAAACGTATCTGGTCCGGAGTTGTTTCATGTCGCAATCGAACTTGCGGGTGATACCAAATCTTTTTTCTCTTCGAATAGTTTTCCAGTTGCGTTTGTGCGAAGTCGACGTTAGGAACAGTGATGATCGTATTACTAAGGGTTCGAACTTTCGTCGCTCGCAACCCGATCTCCTCAACCGTGCCGATGTTATCGCCGAACCGGCAAAAGTCTCCCACGGCTACCGGTTGCGAGGTGTACAAAGTGATGGCCGAAATCAGGTTTTCAATGGGCTTTTGCAGGGCCAAGGCCACTGCCACCCCTCCGATGCCGAGCCCTGCTAGAATGGTGGTCACTTCAAATCCCAGATTATCGAGCCAGACTAATACGGCGATAATGACAAAAAGGGTTTTAAGACCCGTACCCAACGGGGATAAAATGACTACGGCAGAACTCTTTCCCTGCCGTTCGAATCGCTGGGTCAACCGGGCCAGCATAAAATCCACCATACAAAATGTCGACCAGACGAGGGCAATGGTCATCACCGTTCGTGCCTGAAGAACGGCTTGAAACCAAATGGGAGGATTAATATATTCAATTAAGACTCTCCCTATCAGGAGAAACAGAAGAAAGCGTCCGGGACCTTTCGCCAGGCGTGACAATTGATCACGGGAAGCGGATGGGCGAGAGTAGACAAAAAAATGAATCAGAGAAGTGAGGGCATACGCCGCCCCATAAGCCATGATGGCGATGGTTACGAGGCCGACCCACAGCCAGATTTCTACCCCCAACATCTTTAGATCGAAAAAGGCGTCAGGAAAGATATTTTCCAGGTACCCGTATCCGTATTCTTGGTACAACCCTGGGACTTGAGCGACGGTCGCATTAGAAAATTTCCAGATAAATACACCATCTTCGCGGGGCACCCGCTGAAGAAGAATATCGATGGTTTGTCCTCTCACCTCAATGTGTCCCACCGAGTCTCGGTAGGAGGGTAAGCCGTCTTCTTGCTTGCCGGTTGCATCAATGCTCAAATCGGTAGGATCAATCCAAAGAGCCCGATCCAGTACGATTTCGAATTGCCTGGCGAGATAGGGCTGCGGGATTTGGGCAATCTTCTCTGGCAGGTAACGAAAATCGAGGTATTCCGTGGCGCGTTCGTACTGACCCTCCTTGCCGGCGGCTAAAAAGCCTTCCACGGTGCCACGCGGAGTCCCACGACCGAATGGGTCATCCGGAACCGGGAGTTTCGAGTTGTTTGTATCTTCGCTCTTGTCTTGTTCTAATTCCTCATTTGTCGAGGGCTCCTTTCCTGCCACGATTTCCTTCAACGTGGGTTGTCCGAGAGCAAAGCCTCCCAACATGAAGCCAGCCGAGGACAGGCCGATCACCAGTGCCAACACCTGACACATAAAAGTCGTCACCCGTTTTCTCGCGTGCATACATTTTCCTCCTTTGCTTATCTTCCTTTTTTAAGTTATGGATCGTGTCGAAGGTGCTGAGTTTTGGCTTTGGGATTCCTGATATTCAACCATTTTCCATCAACAATCCAACCTTTTGTTGCAATGGCGACGCCGGTCCTGGCTGAGGATGCACAATCCAACACCATGCAAATCCTGATCGATAAAGTGAAAAGGGATAAAAAGCTCTTAATCGCCGCTTATATAGATTCGACGGATCAGAAGTTTAAGAAGGTGTGCCTCCGTGCGAAGGCTATCAAAAAGGATTGGGACAGTTAAATACATATGGCCAGTATGGTGAATGCGCTGATTCCCCAAGTGCTCCGCTTGCCCGTCAAACTCCGTCGTTCCTTGACGTGGGATCAAGGGATGGAAACGGCAGCAGACAAGCCATTGAAGGCAGGGATAAAGGTAAAAGTCTTTTATCGTGATTTACATTGTCGCCGGTATCGAGGGACGAAAGTAATACCAATCGGTTGGTCCCGCAGTATTATCCTAAAAGGACGGATCTGGGTGGGTATCTATAAAAGGAGTTAGACCACGTGAAGTTACGGCTGAATTAACGTCCACGCAGAACTGGCGTTTCAGACGCCAGCGGAGAAACTCCAACCAAGTGATGAAGGGACCGGTTGGATTCAAGCCCTATACATATATTTAATGATGTAGGTTTGTGAAAAAATCTATGTTTGCGTGCATAATGTCAGAATTTGACGTAAAGTCATTTATTGTGCTATACAAAACAGTAATGGCTACCTCAGAAAGAAAAAAACGAGAGTATGCACAGCGGGAAACGCTGATTATCGACACTGCCAGGCACCTGTTGTTGGAGATTGGCTATATCGAACTCAACATGGACCGAATTGCGGAAATTACCGAATATTCAAAAGGAACGATTTATCAGCATTTTTCCTGTAAAGAAGAAATTTTAGTCGCGATGCTTATCCAATCCGCCCAGAAATGTGGCACGTTTCTCTTGAGAGGGTCCCAGTTTCAGGGCACTCCCAGGGAACGAGTGGCTGCTATGGCTTTGGGATACGATTTGTTCATTCAGCTTAATCCTGATCATTTTAAATCAAAACTATTGCTTCAGAATGAATCAATTAGGGGAAAGGCCTCTCCGGTTTTCCAAAAAAACTTGGAAAAGGCCGAGCAGGATAATATCGGGATTGTCGCCGGAGTTTTACGGGACGCTGTTAAAGAAGGCCACGTCCAACTTCGGAAGGGGGTGACCATTGAGGAGGTTACCTTTGGATTGTGGACCGGGGCTTATGGAGCCTTTGTGCTCATGTTTTCCGAAGTGAACTTGGAAGCCCTTGGAATTTCAGATCCGAGAAAAGCGGTGTGGGAAAACATCCATGCCTTATTGGATGGGTTTGGCTGGCATCCGTTTTTTCATGAGCTGGATTGGGGAGAAACCAGGAACCGCATCCTGAAAGAAATTTTTCCACACGAGTGTCATCAAGCAGGCATGGCTTAGGAAAGACTATTTTTTTGGGAAATAATGACTAAAAGTCAAAAATTGACTCATGAACATATTAGGATCAAAACGATGACTCCAAATTCTCAACCAAAATATTTTTATGCCCTCACTGAGACCCAACGCATGTCCATTGAAAAGGGTTTTATTTGGTTAAGTGAAGATACTTCTCCATTTTCCAGGAAATTGTATGACCGCCTTTTAGAGGAACATCCGGTCATTAGGAAGCCTCTCATGGCCACAGGATTTCAGGAATTTCAAAACGCCTTTCTAAAAGGTTTTGAGGCAATGGTTTCCGCCTTACAGACAGGCCGGCATATTGGGTCGGCATTGCAGGAATATTGGACGTTTCCGATTGTGGAGCTCACGCCGGCTATAGAAAGAAGGCGGTTTAACAGACTGGCAGAGACCTTTTTGAAGGTCGTTGCGGAGTGTGTGGAGGATGCCTGGTGTCCGTCCGTGGAGGAGGCTTGGAGGGTGGCAATCAAGGAAATGGAACGCGAACTTGTGGACCCCGGTGATTGAAGAACCTCTTACTCAGACACCGAAGGCCCGCCTCTCACGTTTTTTCTTTGGACAATAGAGGGCTCCCCTTGGAAGAAAAGATGGTGAACGGGTAAAATGAAAGGAAGGAGTGGCGTGATGAATTCAACAGCCAGAACAAACATTTCCAACCCAATTCTACTGTCATTCATTCTTTTGTTGCTGTCGTGGTCGTGCTTGGGAATTTCTTCGAAGGCAGAAGCGATGTTAGTCGACGGTAACATTGTGGGCGAAAAGGAATTCGGTCCCATGCCTGATCTCACGGAAAAGAGCACAGCCAGATTGCGAGATTCCCACAGATTGGAAAGGAAATTATTCGACGTCCCGCTCCTTCAGGAGGCTCCTCCGAAATACGACTTTCAGTGGAAACATGGTCCAAATTTTTCTCTCAAAGATCCAGGGATGTTACCGGGAATCCAATTGGGCGTTGAAATGCACAGTTTTCAGGCTTTGGAAACGGTAATCCCCGAAGGAAGCCTTCCGAAAGAAATTCCCGTAAACCGTGACCGGCTGCCGCTGGTTCTTCCTCCCTCCGTCACTGGTCCTGACTATAACGGAGGATTTCTCCGGTTCACCTGGTAAAGTCCGAAATTAATTTTTCTTCTTGGGCCGCCGGGGCGAAATAAAGATCCACTTCTTCGCTTTCATCAAACGGGATGGTGAAGTCTCCAAGGAATTCGGCGAAAGCCGTCCTGAACCGGCCAAAAAAAATTTGGAAGATCTGTATTCACGTCTCAAACATAAAGCCGATTGCACCGGCACACCTCTTGAACCCGGCAACTCAATCTTTCAGTTCCAAATCTGAATACTTTTGAAAATATCCGGATCGTTGATTGAAATTTCTCGCGTATGTCGGGTTTTCCGGATCTTCTGTGGCATTCGCCACTGTGACGCGTATTATGTGGTAGGCTCCGCAAGGAACCAGGAGAACAAGACACCTCAACTCTGACACACAAACTCTGACACACATGAATCAGGGTCCGGACGAATTACCGAAAAGAGCCACCCGAAAACGTGTATCTGTATCCATTGACGGGATCACCCGAAAACGCCAGACAGGTCTTTCCGGGTTACATGCACACCAACAACGGGCTGTGCGAGCAACCAAGGTTTTATAATACGCTCACCGCCAACTGTACGAACGTCATTTGGATGCACACGCGTTTGAATCCCGGCCATGTGCCATTTTCCTTTAAGATCCTGTTAAGCGGGTACACGCCCGCCCATCTCCATGAACAGGGAAAACTGGGCACCGGTTTTTCTCTTGAAGACTTGCAACGTCGTTCACACCTCAATGAGGTGGCCTTACCAGCCGATCGGGCTCCTGACTTTTCCCGGCGCATTCGTCCCCATCTTTTCTCCCCCTGATTTCCGCATCCAGGACTCTAGCCGGTTCCGGCGCTGCGGCCATGGTGTTCTGTCGGTTTTAACCGAATCGAAGGTCAGGGTGAATCGCTTTTTCTTAAGCGTTTACTTTAATTAGTGCCTTTGTTAGGCTGGCTGCCGCAAATCCAGGCGAAGATATGAGAGTGTGCGTTCGATCGCTTCGCATTCACCATCTACTTACAACCAAGGGGTGTTATCTTATGAAGCCGTTCATCATGTTTGTCGTTGCCGCTGCTATTACGTTTGTGACTCCAGCATTTGCGGAGAATGCGCAAATCACCAATTTGCAAATCCTGATCGATAAGGTCAAAGCGGATAAGAAGCTGCTCATCGCCAGCAATATGGATTTGACGGACAAAGAATCAAAAGATTTCTGGCCCCTGTATGAGGGGTATCAAAAAGAACTCGAACATTTAAATCAACACTTGGGCGGACTCATCAACGAATATGCGGAGGCCTACAATAAAGGGTCCGTGCCCGATAAAGTGGCCAAAGATCTCATTAACGAATCAATCAAAACCGAAGGGGCGGAAGTCAAAATGCGAAGGGAGTATGCCGAAAAACTCAGCAAAGTGCTGCCCGCTCATAAAGTCGCGCGGTACCTGCAAATGGAGAATAAAATCCGGGCGGCGATCAAGTTTGACCTGGCTGCGAATATTCCCTTGATGGATTAGTCGAGGATTCAGCCATGGTTTCTGGTTTTTCCTTCAGCGGGATCGTATAGGTTGGATCTCTCGGTTTTGTGCCGACCGGACCGGCTCGCTCCTCCCTGATGGAGGGGGCGAGTCGGTGATCCGAGTGTAGTCATGTGTGAACCAATCCACGAAAATCCTTGATTCAAAATGTGTCGGTGGCAGTCTTTACCCAATTTTCTGAAAAGAATGGCTATGGACGATGGCGAGTGTGCAAGTTAACTGCCGATGGTTTTGTACCGGAAGGGATTGGGAAGACTGTCTGTCTGATGGTATTTTCCTAAACTTTGGAAGCTTCTTGAATCACCACTGTTCGAGTGTACTGTTGCGTGCGGAGTTGTTCAGTTGACGGTATGGGACACCACGTTACCGTGCCTGTTATTCCTCGTATTTTTTGAATGCTGATATCGCTATAATCCCGATAAAGACAACTGCCTTTTACGAGCATCTTATCAATCTTAAGCGAGGGGAGAAGCGTAATGATCCGTTTACCGTTACATGTGGTTCTCATCCTGTTGGTGGGTGTATCGGGTTGTGCCGGCACTCAGCAGACCCGGAGTGTGGAACAATCAGGATTTCTCGGAGACTATTCCATGTTACAGGAAGGGAAAAAGGACGAAACCCTTTTGATCTATAAAAATCCTCAAGCCGATTGGAAAAAATACCAGAAAATCATTCTTGATCCCGTCACCCTCTGGATCGGCAAGGACTCCCAATTGAAAGACGTGTCCGCGGAAGATCGTCAACGGATGGCGGATCTCTTCTGGGTCAAATTGCATGATGCCTTAAAAGACGATTATGAAATCGTGACCACACCCGGTCCGGATGTCATGCGTCTTCAGGCGGCCATTACGGAAGCCGAAACCTCCAATCCCGTTTTGGATACAGTGTCCAGCATTGTTCCTCAGTTGAGAGTCTTAACCGGAGTCAAAGGTTTCGCGACAGGCGTTTCCGGTTTTACCGGTTCGGCGAGTGTGGAGATGAAAGTCACGGATTCCTCGGACAAGACTCTGCTGGCCGCTGCGGTGGATCGCCGGGGAGGGACGAAAAGTCTGAGCGGAGTCACCAATTCGTGGCACGATGTCGAGGAAGCCTACCGGTATTGGGCGGAAAAAGTACGCTGGCGGGCATGTCTGCTTCGAGGTGGAGAAAATTGTGTGGAACCTGAGGCGTAAGGGCCAGGCATTCCCAACAAGATCCGGTCATATCATCGTGTGATTCACTGACAAGGAGATGGCTATGAAAGGCGTGCCCTGGTGGTCCGGTTGCGTGATACTTACTTTGGCGTCCTGTGGTGGAGGAAATCTTCAGCAGATGGATGCCACACCGTATGCTCAAATGATCGAGCGTCCTAACGGGGAGTGCCCGCATTCCAAGATTGAACAAGGTCTTGTCAATAAACATCCGGAGACGACGGTCATGGTCACCGTTGCCGAGATCACAGGAGACAAGGTCATCACGACTTCCCAAATACCGGTGAAAGCCAATCAAACGGTGTATCTCGGGTGCGCCTTCCTGCCGTCCGGCCAGGATGCGGCTCGAAGGATTCTCGACGTCCAATTTGAATAAGCGATTCCAGGGCCATGTCCGAATCGTGGCCCTGGACATTCCGGCAAGGCATCCTTCACATAAGGAACAATTATGAATGTCTGGTTTGCGGTGAAATTCCGATTGTCTATTCTGTGTCTATTCTTGATAGGAACATGGCTCCTGCCTTCATGGGCTCAAGCCGGAGGACTCTTTCTGACCGAGATCGGGACTCCGGACGTGGGACTCGCTGGAGCGGGATGGGCGGCCCGCGCACAGGACGCATCAACCTTATTTAAAAATCCCGCCGGCATGTCCCTCCTGGAGGGCACACAATTTCAGGGTGGCGCCCAGCTGTTATATGGAGATATTGGATTCACCTCCGACGGCAAATCTACCCCGACCGGCGGCGGCGGCGGGAATCCCATCGATGTGTTTCCGGGAGCCAGCGGATTTTACGTGCATCCCCTGGGAGATGATTGGAGAGTGGGCTTTGGCATATTTTCCAATTTCGGGCTTGGATTGAAATATACGGGGGAATGGGTCGGTCGCTATTACGTGAAGGATGCGTTGCTGGCCGGAGTCAGCTTCATGCCCACGGCAAGCTATCGGGTGAATGAATACCTGTCTGTCGGCGGAGGCGTCAACGTGATGCTTGGCGCGGTCAAACAAACCGTTGGTATCAACAATCTGGGGAGTACCAACGATGGACAAATGCAAATCAAAGATCAGGCAGTCGGGGTGGGAGGCAATATCGGTGTGATGTTTACGCCGACACGAGGGACACGTTTCGGCCTCACGTATCAATCGCCTATTGATTTGAATTTTTCCGATAAACCGAAGTTCTCGAATCTTGGTCCTATCGGCACCGCCCTGCAGAATAACGGGCTGCTGGATAATAAACTCGATGTAGGTATTACCGTCCCCCAATCGCTGATGTTCAGCGCCTACCACGACCTGAGCAGGCAGTGGGCAATCATGGGTGATTTCGGATGGCAGGACTGGTCTGAATTCGGGAAGGTGGATATCGGCGTGAATACGGCGAATCCCACAAGCGTTGTCGCCAACCTGAACTATCAGGATACCTGGCATGTGGCGTTTGGGACCCAATATCGCGTGAATCCCGCATGGGTGCTCTCATCCGGTTTTGCCTATGATAGTTCCATGGTGAAGGATAAAAATCGCACCCTCAGCCTTCCTGTTGGCGAAACCTACAAATTCGGGCTGGGAGCCCTCTGGCAAACGACGCGAACCATCAATCTTGGTTTTTCCTATGAACTGACCTGGGTGGGAGATATGCCGGTTGATCAAAATCGTGGGCCACTGGCCGGCCGGGTATCCGGTGACTTTAAGAACACGACCCTCCACTTTTTTGCATTGACCGTCACCTGGGGAGAAGGGGTTATGATGGGGCCAGGAGGAGCCTAACGCCACAATCCTTCGGGAGCGCATCCGTGACCAGGTCGGGGGAATGGTTCGCTGATGGGCTCGGAACGATTTCTCCATTCAACGCTTCGATCCTGACTGAATGAGGGAATCAATGCTTGTGCTGTTCCCTTGGGTATCGGGTGAAGGGGGCGTGACACACCACCACGGATTATTCAATATCTTTCCGATACTCCCGTAGCCCGCGTTCCTCGTCTAACCGTTGTCGAAGTTTCTTGCCCCAATAGTCAAAGATCTCCAGCACCGGTCCCAGGGAATCTTTATCATGGGTGATGAGGATCTCGGAGCTCATGCGCTTTTCCACATACGCCACCAGTCGTTCCCGGCTCTGAGTATCCAATATTTCGACCTCAATAGCTGCCTCTCCCTCCAGGGCATTCATGCCGGAAATCTTTTCGGAAGCCCGGATCAGAAGATCATTGGCCAGCGGAAGGATATGGTCCGGCGTGGACACTGCAGGGCGTTCCAATAATACGTCCGTCAGGGCTGCTCGAAGCCGAAGGACTCCAGGACCGGGATCTTTCACAATCACATAGCCTCCCGCCAGTGCCCGGCTCATACTATCCTGGAAACCCAGAGCCAATTTCCAGGCGGTTAAGGCATCAAGACCGCCATACTCAGAATCTTGGCTGGGCCAGATCACCAGGGGATCCAGAATAATGTGGTCGTATCCTTTGAAATTGACACCCGGCTTCCGATAACTCCAGGCACCGCTGTCATCCGGCGAGGGACGAAGGCTGGTGTAATCGGTTAAAAATCCGGAAAAATTCAACGGCTCGATTTTGGGAGCACATCCGGAGAAGCTGACGATCACGCACAAGAGCACACTCAGCCGTTGTAATTGCGGAAAGGTGTGAATCACGGTATCCTCATTTTTTTGAGATCGAAAGTTGACGAGTATATCCCGTCTACTCCATAAAGGCCATATTACGGCCGCACTTCAAATCAACTCCATCGAGAACACGAGGGTGTCCATTTTGAGGGCATGGTTTGTGGTTGGTATGAGTAACCTGCTCTTGTCTGGAGGCACGGTCGTGCGGTCTGTCACACACGAAGCCACCGGGTGACGTTGAACCGGGTTTGGGAGAACACGGATGGGTCCCGAAAACACCGCCCAAGTGATCTGCCGGGAGTATGTATCTTGAATCGGGCTTTGGTTGTGACGAACGGCTCGTGATTACCATTTCACTCATGATTCAGTAAGGATGGAACGAACATATGAATTCAGCATTGCATGATCAGACCATTGCGAAGGAACTGAAGATCTCCGACAAGCAGGTGGCAGCCACGGTGAGCCTGCTGGATGATGGTGCCACGGTGCCGTTTCTTTCACGGTATCGCAAAGAAGTCACGGGCGGGTTGGATGAAGTCGTGATTACCGCCATTCGGGATCGTATCGCGCAGCTTCGGGAATTGGATAAGCGGCGGGACGTCATCCTGGTCTCGCTTGAGGAACAAGGCAAACTCACCGATGCGCTGCAAGGGCAGGTACTCGCGGCCGCGACCATGACCGAATTGGAAGACATCTATTTACCCTTCCGCCCCAAACGCCGCACGAGAGCCATGATCGCCAAAGAGCGTGGCTTGGAGCCGTTGGCGTTGAGCCTCTGGGCGCAAGAGGCCCAATTGCACGTCGAAACCGAGGCGAAAAAATATCTCAACCCGGAACTCAGTGTGGAGACCGTGGAGGACGCGTTGGCCGGCGCGCGCGATATCATGGCCGAATGGATCAGCGAAGATCTGCAGGCTCGCGCCTCCATGCGGGCGCTGTATTTGGAGCAGGGGATCTTTAAAACCACTGCGGTGCGGGGGAAAGATGTTCAAGCCAGCAAATATCGGGATTATGTCGAATGGGAAGAACCGGTCGCCAAGGCGCCCTCACATCGGGTGCTGGCCATGCGGCGTGGAGAAACAGAAGGGTTTCTGACCTTTCGGGTGATGGTGCCCGAATCCGAAGCGCTATCCCTGCTGCATCGCCTCTTTCTCAAAGGAAAAGGACCGGCATTGGAACAGGTCACTCTGGCGATCAAGGACAGCTTTACCAGGCTCTTGTCCCTCTCAATGGAAACCGAAACCCGCCTGGTCACCAAAACCCGCGCTGATCAAACGGCGATAGAAGTGTTTGCGCAAAATGTTCAGCAACTGCTCATGGCTCCACCGCTGGGACAGAAGACCGTGCTGGCCATCGATCCCGGCTTTCGCACCGGATGTAAAATGGTGTGTCTGGACCGCCAGGGCACCTTGCGTCATACGGAGACCATCTTTCCGCATCTGGGAGCAAGCGGGGCCGCCAAAGCGGGAGACACGGTTGTGGAATTGTGTCAGCGTTTTCAGGTTGAGGCGATCGCGGTGGGCAATGGGACGGCCGGGAGGGAGACCGAAGCGTTTCTCCGCGCATTGAAATTGCCAACCGCCATCCCCATTGTGATGGTCAACGAGAGCGGCGCGTCCGTGTATTCCGCATCCCCGGTCGCACGTGAGGAATTTCCCGATCACGATGTGACGGTGCGTGGCGCTGTCTCGATCGGGCGACGGCTCATGGATCCCTTAGCCGAACTGGTGAAGATCGATCCCAAGGCCATCGGCGTCGGGCAATATCAACATGATGTCGATCAGGGCATCTTGAAACAACGGTTGCAGGATGTGGTCATCAGTTGTGTCAATCGGGTAGGGGTGGATGTGAATATGGCGAGCCCACAACTACTCACGGCCGTCTCCGGTGTGGGTCCGCAACTTGCTACGAATATTGTGGCCTATCGCCAGGAGCATGGCCCATTTGCCAGCCGAACCGCCTTAAAGAAAGTCCCGCGCCTGGGAGCCAAAGCGTTTGAGCAAGCGGCCGGATTTTTACGCATCACCGATGGCGAGCATCCGCTGGATGCCAGCGCCGTGCATCCCGAACGGTATGCCGTGGTCAACGCGATGGCCAAAGACTTAGGCTGCACCGTGAAGGATCTCATGAAGGATCCTGCCCGGCAACGCACGATCGATCTCACTCGATACATCACCGAGGACGTGGGCAAACCGACCTTAATGGATATCCTCACCGAGTTGGCCAAGCCCGGCCGTGATCCGCGCCAACAATTTGAAGCCGTAAAGTTTGATGAAAGCGTGCAATCCATCGAGCAGGTCACGCCCGGCATGATCCTGTCCGGGGTGGTGACCAATGTCACGGCCTTTGGCGCATTCGTCGACATCGGTGTGCATCAGGATGGTCTGGTGCATATCAGTCAACTCGCAAATAAATTTGTCAGTGATCCCAACACGGTGGTGCAGGTCAATCAACAGGTCAAAGTCACCGTGCTGGAAGTCGATGTGCCCCGCAAGCGCATTTCGCTGTCGATGAAAGCGGCGGCAAACGGGAAGTCCTGAGTCGCGGTGGTCATGTCTCCTTGTCCTTATTGGCATGCTGAGACCTTTCGACTCCACGCAGGCAGGCTCTACGAAGCGTCTCGCTGAGCAGCATGAGTGTTAAATGTGGCGCGAGTGAAGGCTGATATTTGGCTATGGTGTGAGAACAATTCCTGTGTGTCAGAAATTGCCGGGTCTCGGCCCGGCAGCCGAGGTCCTTTTCTTTCGGGAAAAGGACCCAAAACCATTGACGCCCCGTCTGGCATATTGAAGGGGAGTGACGCCAACCCCTAGAAGAGCGGACCAACTCGCCGGGCTCAAACACGGTCCGCCAACGGATAAGAGCGTCCCTCCCTGGGCCAGCCGGTAGGCGTCGGACCATAAGAAGACCAATTCTTCATGACAACGGGATGTGTAGCGGTTGATGCGGCCCACGGGTTGAATGGTCTGGAGGGTATCCCGGATAAGGGATAGGAAGATCAAACCTCCGGGCACTTGATCAGCGTCGTGCTCTCACAAGCGGCGTACCTGGCTTCTAGGGGTTGAGCAAGCCGTCGTATTGCCAGTCGCGATCTTTACAATTAATCCTTCACCTCGATGGGTCGCATGTTATTCGGCAGGCAATCGGGAAGCTTGTCCTGGTGGATCTGGAGAGACCTACCTCTTCAGCGAATCGCCGCGCAGATATCCCGGATGTGGCCGCGAAGCCAGCGATGCGCGAGATCGGCATCCAGCCGGGGGTGCCAGAGCAAGGAAACCGTCACCTCCGGGGTGGAGAACGGAAGGGGAAAGCTCTGCATGCCGGTCCGCAGATTTCCGGTGTGTCGTTCGGGAACACTGGCGATCAGGTCGGAACCCCGGGCGAGCGCTAGCGCGGCCGAAAAGCCCCCGACGATCGTCACGACCTCCCGTTTCAGACCCAAAAGCTCCAAGGCCTCATCAATCGGTCCCTTGTCGAGACCTCTCCGCGAGACAACGACGTGCTTTCCGGCAGCATACCGGGAAGGCGTGATCTTCCCCTTGCTCAGCGCGTGCCCTTTTCGCACGACGCCGATAAACCGGTCGCGAAACAATGCCTGCGCGCGCACCTCCGGAGCCGTCGTGTCAGCCACCACGCCGGTTTCCAGATCCACGATCCCGTCGCGAAGTGGCGTGCTGTCTTTGTTGGGCTTCTGTACAAAGCGCAACCGCACGCCGGGCGCTTCCTTGCCGATGCGGGCAATGAGAGCCGGTCCGAAGTTCTCCACAAAGCCTTCGCCGGTCCGGAGCGTGAACGTCCGGACGAGCTGTGCGAGGTTGAGCTTTCCGGCGGGGCGCAACACCGCTTCGCCGTCCTGCACGAGCTGACTGACCCGCTCGCGGAGTTCGAGCGCCCGAGGGGTGGGGACGAGACCGCGTCCGGCCCTCACCAACAGCGGATCGCCAATCGTCTCACGCAAGCGCGCCAGCGCGCGGCTCATCGCCGATGGACTCAGCCGCAACCGTCGGGCTGCGCGCGCCACACTCCCTTCCGCGAGCACCGCATCAAGCGTGATCAGCAGATTGAAATCAGGGGTCGACATGCAGGGATTGTAGCATAGTTTTTTTCTGATGTAGCGTCTCATGCACGAATACAGTGCAAGTGGTGCGTCTTCCGCCAGGTCACCGCAGAGAGTATATTTTGGAACATGACAGGTTGAGAGTGGCCAAAAACGCGGAGGGTAAGGTGAAGACAATTATTGCGAAACAATCTACGGTCGTCCATGAAAATGCGGAGCAGAAACCAACGGTACGATGGGCGCTCGTCAGCCTTTCGCTCTCCATGTTGCTCTCTTCGCTCGATACCAGTATCGCCAATGTGGCTTTACCGACATTGGCCCGGGCGTTCACCGCCTCCTTCCAGGAAGTCCAGTGGGTGATCCTCGCATATCTTCTCGCAGCTACGACCCTGATCGTCAGCGTCGGACGGCTCGGTGATATCATCGGCCGGCGCCGGCTGCTCTTAGCCGGAATTTTCCTCTATACGGTAGCCTCGGTCCTGTGTGCTGTTGCGCCCACATTCTGGTTGTTGATTGCCGGGCGGGCGGCGCAGGGCCTCGGTGGGGCTATCATGATGGCGCTCTCCATGGCGTTTGTGGGTGAGACGGTTTCGAAGGCCAGGACCGGGAGCGCCATGGGCCTGCTCGGCACGATGTCCGCAATCGGCACGGCTCTTGGCCCATCGCTCGGCGGCGTGCTGATCGCCGGATTCGAATGGCGGGCCATCTTCCTCATCAACCTACCCCTGGGGATGCTGACTTTTCTTCTCGCGCAGCACTATCTCCCCGTGGATCGCCGCGGGCCGGAGCCGGATCGGGCCGGATTCGACCATGTGGGCACGTTTCTGCTGGCGCTGACGCTCGCGGCCTATGCCCTCGCCGTGACGCTCGGTCGCGGCAGTTTCGGTGCCCTCAATCTGGCGCTGCTCCTGGCTGCGGCCATTGGCGTCGGGCTCTTTGTGCACGTCGAGGCGAGAACCGCCTCGCCGTTGATCCGATTGGCGGTGTTTCGCGATTCCCTGCTGAGTGCAAGCCTCGCCATGAGCGCACTTGTCACCACCGTGGTGACGGCGACGCTCGTCGTCGGGCCGTTCTATCTCTCTCGTGCGCTCGGGCTCGATGCGGCGATGGTGGGACTTGTCCTATCGGCCGGGCCCCTGGTCGCTGCGCTAACCGGGGTGCCCGCCGGGCGCATGGCGGACCAGTTTGGCGCACCACGCGTGGCGATCGTCGGGCTCATCGGCATGGGGGCCGGTTCCGTCATCCTGGCCGTGCTGCCGGCGACACTCGGTATTTCCGGCTACCTCGCTCCCATCGTTGTCATCACCGCCGGCTATGGGTTATTCCAGACGGCCAACAACACCGCCGTCATGACCGGTATCAGTCCGGACCAGCGGGGCGTCATATCCGGCATGCTCAACCTCTCGCGCAACCTCGGGCGCATCACCGGGGCATCCGTGATGGGTGCGGTGTTCGCATTCGCCTCGGCCACGATCGACATCACCACGGCGCCTCCAGTGGCCGTGGCCAGGGGTATGCGAATCACATTCGCCGTCGCCGCGATGCTCATCCTCATCGCGCTCGCCCTCGCAGTCGGCATGTACCGCCGCACAGCCGGTAGTCGGGGAGTGGCTCCGGAAGCAGAGTAGCAGGCGAATGAAAACGTTTCGGGATGAATCCGGGGTGTGTCACCAGAAAACAACTCGATACACGACAGGTATGCCTGCCGTCCCATTCCCATATGTGTTTCCATCCGATAACATTGACAAGGTATCCGTAACACCACCAATATCCAGGCTGGAAGAACCTCCACATGAACAATCTTAAACGTATCCTCATCTTTACGGTCAGTGTGTTTCTTCTCTCCTTTGGATACTTCCTCTCTCCCTATCCGAATCGGCCCGATGATCCCGAGCACGAAACGTTTTTGCGCGAAATCGGGGAAGGCTTCGGGACGCTCGGCCTCTGGGCACTGGGCATTATTTATGGGAGAACGTTGTTGAAGTTGGCGTGTGGCCAGGGTGGCCTCCTTCAGCGACTTGTCCCGGACGAATACGACATGTCTGCGATCCCGCCATTCAGCACCCTTCTCAATGTGTTGAATCGCACGCACGTTTATGTGGGGATTGCGGCCATCGCGGTTATCTTGTTGCACATCGCGATGCTCGGCCTGCACGCCGACATCTTATTTTTTCCGGCCGTCCTGGCGCTGGTGGTGTGGCAGGGCATGTTTGGATTTTTTCTGACATGGCGATATTCTCCGCAGGATTTGAAAAAGTTCTCCTATTTTGTGCATGCGCAATTCGTGACCGGCATCATGATCGGCATCTTTTCGGTATTTGGACATCTGCTGCTCGACGATTAGTCATTGGGCGGATCAACACGGGAATGTTTCAGGTGAGATCCCTATGGCCTCGAATGGGTATGGGCCATGTCACTTACAGTCGGACCGGGCTGCATGAATAATGAGGAAAGGGCCTTGTATGGCGTGGACGGTCTATATGTTGGAATGCGCCGATACCAGTTTGTACACCGGGATCACCCTGGACTTGAAACGTCGTCTTGACGAGCACGCGAAAGGGAAAGGGGCCAAATATACGAAACACCGTGGTCCGTTTACCGTGGTGTTCACCGAACGTCAGGAGACAAGAGGCCAGGCATTAAAAAGAGAAGCCGCGATTAAATCCATGAAGCGAAAACAAAAACTGACCTTAATCGGGACTCGAAAAAACGATCGGTATTCATTTTCCCCTCCGTCGTGCCCGACGGGAGTCAACAGATCCGAGTTGTCATTCTGAGCTTCCTGTCTCCTTGGCATCCTGAGCCCCTTCGACTCCGCTCAGGGCAGGCTCGTCGAAGGATCTGTGCCCAAGGTACCGCACATCAAACCCATCTCTGCCTTCAGCCCCGCAAGTTGTAGTTGGGAATTTATCTTCGCTTCGTTTGACTTCCCATTTTTTCTGCCTTCCGTCATGCACCAGGCTTGTGGGCACCCATCCTCTCGCTGCCATCATCCTTTATCAAAAAAGAGCTGGATCTCGTCCCGGCAGACGAGCCACTTTTGTTTCGGCAAAAGTAGCCAAAACCATTGATGCCTCGTCTGGCCTCATTCGATGAAGTGAACGCAAGCTTCAGGAGGGCGGACCAACTCGCTCCGCTCAAACAAGGCCCGCCGTTTCATTAGAGCGTTCACTTCTGGGGCTAGCCGCCAGGCAACCGTGTTGGGGAATAAAAATGGGAGGAAAAGAATTCGGAGTACAGGTTAAGGTGGGAGTATGGGTGGGTGGAAGGCCTGACTTCAAGCTCTGGTAGGGGAAATTAAAGGAAGGTTTACCGAAACTACCACCTTCAGGTCGGCCATCCGGGCTGACGCTCAAATCAAGAGGCGGCCCTTGTTTGAGCGGAGCGAGTTGGGCCGCCCTTCCTAGACCTGCGTCAGCATGATGTAATGAGGCCGACCTGGGTGGAAATGGTTTTTGGGTCCTTTTGCCGAAACAAAAGGACCTCGGCTGCCGGGCCGAAACCCGGCATCTAAAAGACAAGTTTCATCCACCTTCGATTTACAAAACTTTTCCCACAAGAACCCACAGACAAAAGTGAACCAGCCTAGACAACCAGGAAGGTAGAAAATGGGCTGGGAAGATGTGTGAATAGAAGGTTCCGATCCCAAGCCTTGAGAGGAGAAATGGAAGGTAGGTGTCTCTAAACTATCACCTACGGGTCGGCCAACCGGGCTGACCTTCAAATAAAGAGGCGGGCCTTGTTTGAGCTTGGCGAATTGGTCCTACTTCTTTTCTGAGTGCAACCGGCACCGGAGAAAAGGCGGGCAGTGTTTGAGCCCTTCGAAAAATCAGGACAGGCTCCGCGAGTTGGTCGTCCTCCATGGACCTGCCTCGGCACGCATTTGTTTTGACCCGACGCCTGCCGGTTGGCCCAAAGGAGGGATGCTCTTACCATCTGGCGGACCTTGTTTGAGCGGAGCGAGTTGGTCCGCTCTTCTCAGGGTTGGCGTCCCTCCTCTTCAATGAGGCCAAACGGGGCGTCAATGGTTTTGGCCACTTTTGCCGAAACAAAAGTGGCTCGTCGCACGGGGGCGAAACCCCGCAGAAAAAAAGTAAGCCATTCTAAATAAGCAAAAAGGTAGGCAGTGAACTGCGAGTAGATGTGAATGTAAAACCTGCCCTCAAACAGATTCAAGACCAAACAAACGTCCCAGATTCACCCCGGCTTATGATAGCCATACACCCGGTTTAACACTTCCGACAAAATTTCTTCATGTTGCGCCTCCGCTTCATCCCAGGTGGAGCAGCGGCGGCACGTTTGATCAAGATCGCCACCAAACACCATCGTTTCGAACAGGAGAGGGGGGCCGGCAAAGAATTGATGATCAATCCCAAGGAACACGGTAGACACCTCAATGTCTGCGACCTGTGTGTGACTCACAACCCGATCAGCTGTTTCCACCCATTCGCCAAATTCCTTGGCACTCGAAGCGGGAACGACGACCTGATTGCGTAAAATATAGAATCGCATGCTCAGACCTCCCGGTTAGATTCGACGCCACCGTGGTCTCTTCCTCTATAGCATACGACATGATGCCAATCTCTGGCCTTCCACATCAACCTGGGCACGGAATTTCCTATCTGCCAGTTAATCGTTGTCCCGGTTTGGGAAGATTAAAGACTATGTTGGTCTAACCTTTTTGCTTCGGCATTTTTCTCATAAACCCGGGAAACACCCGGATTGCGCGATAGCTCCTGGAACGTCGCACACCACGCGTCATTTTGGTTGCCTTGGCGAATAAATGGCCCGGATGGTGTGGGCAATGATGACCCAGAAAACGGTACACCGATCACAAATGGTCGTTGTCCTCTAGTGTTTTGTCCTCAACTCTTGAAATGCGGTATGTTCTTAAAGTGTTTTTAGGAATGCTATTCCTCGGACTTCAACATTATCTGTTTAATCAAGGAGTTGATGGCATGAAACACTTTTCGAGTCTAGTGGTGGTGGCGCTCTTTTTATCAGGTATCGCATTGGGAAAGGATCTTCCCGCGAACACCGCCAAGATCGCGGAGGGGGTGTATAGCTATGGAAATCCGGCCAACGGCTATTTTTCGATGTTTGTGGTGACGAATGAAGGCGTCATCGCCATTGAATCCGTAAGTTCGCAACACGCCCGCGGCATGATAACGGCGATCAAGGAAATCACCGATCAGCCTATTCAGTATCTCTTGCACAGTCACAATCATTGGGACCACGCGAGTGGCGGGCAAGTCTTTCGTGATGCCGGAGCTACCCTCATGGCCCATGAGGAGGCCTACGCATGGATGAAGGCAAACACGGGTCCGGATATGATCGTTCCAGACAAAAGTTGGCAGGGAAATCGAAAAGATATCACTCTTGGCGACACTGTCGTTGAATTACATTATTTGGGGATGAATCACGGTCTCGGCATGACCGTATTTCTTCTTCCGAAAGAAAAAATTGCTTATGTGGCCGATCTCGTGGTCCCGAATCGGGTCATGTTTAATATTGTGCCAGATTTCAATATTAAAGAATGGGAGCGATCGTTAAAAGTCATTGAACAAATGGATTTCGACAAAGCTGTCTACTCACACAACCATAATGCCGATCCTTTACAAGGGGGCACCAAGCAAGACGTGAAGAATTATATCCAATTTATTCAGGACTTACGCGGAGCCATTTTTGCTGAATTTAAAAAGGGTACCAATCCAATGATGGTTCCCAATGTCGTACAACTTCCTAAATACAAAGATTGGGCAATGTATAAAGAATGGTTGCCAATGAACGCCTGGCGAATTCTCCTCGATGAATGGATGGGTCCATTTCCCTGGATACCTGAACACTAGTATGCACTTATTGGCGCGCCGGTGATGAGTGAGACCCCATTTTGGCGATTTCCTTCAAGGCCCGCAGGTATGGGTGCTGCACAAAAAAGCCGGACACATAACCGCACTTGACCTGATTATATCAATGTAAAAACCTGGGTCCCCACAGGGCTGTCCACACATAATTGTCCTTGGCCATCCATCCCAAACGCCTCATGCCCGACATTCGTCCTCGGACATCCATTCTCATCTTTGTTCGACCGTTCCCGTCGGAATCGACGGTGAGAAGTGGAGCAGGCTTAACAACGGATGATGTGGGACAGGGCGTGGGGTATGGGTGCCTGCAAGGCGGAACTCCGATCTCCCTCTTCATGAAGAAGAAAACGAAAGCCGGGTTGCGTCTCATGAGGTATGGATGACAATATGGGTTTCTTTTTTTTTAGAATGCCGGAAGATCAGGTTGCTCAGGCCCGTGTGTGGCTTGATGACCATCTCTATTCACTCACAAGAGGATGACCCATGACTGAAGAACAGAAGCCCGTGTTTACCATAGAGAAAATCTACGTGAGGGATATGTCCTTGGAAGTCCCCAATGCACCCGGCATTTTTCGGGAGGGTGGAGCCCCACAGGTTCATGTCGAATTGAAGACGCAACATACTCGTGTGGAAGAGGGCATGTATGATGCGTCCGTGACGGTGACCGTGACGGCCAAGGTTAACGAAAAAATCATGTTTATTGTGGAGGTGGAACAGGCCGGCATATTTCGGATTCAGCATGTCCCCGAATCGGAAATGGGACCGGTGTTAGGGATCGGGTGTGCAAATATTCTCTTTCCCTATGTTCGTGAGTCGGTGTCTGATGCGGTGACGCGGGGAGGATTCCCGACCGTCATGCTCAACCCGGTGAATTTTGAAGCCCTGTATCAACAGCAGCAACAACATCAACAGAAGCAGACGACGCCCGATTCCGCAGCCACCATCCACTGAGGCAGCAGCTTTCCGGGCGAAGTGTTTTCCTGAAGGGAGCGGGGCACTAGCGTATTGAAGGGTTACATCACGAAAGAAATCGGCAATCCGTCTTTCCCTCATTATTATACTCGTAGGAAGAGAGCAGGCAGGTATCAAATCCTCCGTCATCCCTGTCCGGTTGTAACCGGTAATCTATCTCCATTCTCTAAGCCGATCGAGACCAGAGAAAACAGAAAAGCAGAATTCCCTCGCGGTGCCACACAATATCGGCCAATAGAGGTGGGGGAGGAGGTTAGGGGGCAAGGTGGGAGTGATATGTGAATGGAAGCCCTGACCCTGCAGCGCGAACAGTGTTTTTTCCGTAGTCCGACGCCTTCCGGCTGGCCCAAAGGAGGGACGCTCCTAATCCGCGGGCGGACCGTGTTTGAGCCTTGCGAGTTGGTCCGCTCTTCGCTTGATTAGCGTCCCTCCTCTTCAATGAGGCCAGACGGGGCGTCAATGGTTTTGGGTCCTTTTGCCGAAACAAAAGGACCTCGGCTGCCGGGCCGAAACTCCGGCCTCTAAAATGCAAGTGCCACAAAGACCCGCAGAGGAATACAACATTTGACACCGATTGTGAAAGACAGGAGAGTTGAAGGAAATTAAGTGGCAGGCGTGGTTCAAAAACCTCACCACCTCATCTGTCGACTGAGATAAGAAATCAGACGGCTTAAGTTTGATCATTTCGTAGTGTTGTCAGCAGTTTTTCGACAGACCTGGAGATGTCTGGGATTTTGTTCCGGGCCACATCCCAGATAATGTGGACATTCAAGCCAAAGTAGCCATGGGCGATCACATCACGAAATGCGGCGGCTTTGGACCATTCAACCTCCGGCATCATTTCTTGGACGTCTCTTGGCAAATGTTTGGCGGCCTCGCCGATAATTTCCAAATTGCGGACCACGGCATCGAAAACCAGTTCATCACGTTGGAAGGTTTCCAGTGTCAGGCCGTTGGTATAGCGAAGCACTTTATTGGCGGCTTCCAGAATATCCTCAAGGAAAAACGTCCAATCACGCGACACGAATCAAATCCTTTTCGATCAAAGAACGCATGCGAGGCTTCACGGTATCCTCAAGGACCAAATCGACATTTGTCTGAAAAAGATCCTCCAAATAAAACTTGAGATCCATATAGGCATCGAAGGTGGGGGAGGACTGAAACTCCACAAGAACATCAATATCGCTTCCCTCATGCATTTCATCACGGGCGGCCGACCCGAAAATACCCAATGTCTTAATGGCAAATCGGCGAACGATTTCCTCCCGCCTGCTGCCCAATAACGAGACAAGATTCTTGTGGTTCATGACATCGCCTCCACATGAAAGTATGCGCCCTGCCATCAAAAAAGATGTCAGAGCCTTCCAGGCACCGATAGGTGTCTTCTGTCAATTCATCGTCATTTTTCTGGCTGAACCTTACCAAAAACGATTTAGGTTAGCATTATCACAATTTTTTGGCAGATCGTCTGCATGTGCCGAGGGCACACTCGGTCGATGCGAAGACCCATCCTTGCACCCAATAGAGGCATCCTTAACCGTGGTATTTTCCCTTTGCAAAGGCGGTGGGCCATAACTATGTGGCCTACCGGACAACTGTTATGGGACATTCATCTTCATGCAGCCATGAACAATGCGGAGTAAAGACCCCGGCCAAAAGGCGAGCCATCCCCGTTCGATATCCTGAGAGGCCAGGACCTTTCTTTAGGATGATTCCCGGACGAGAGCAGTCTGGCAAAGGAAAAAATAGGTTGTCATCCTGAGCAGCAGCGAAGGATCTGTGCCCAGCCTCATCCCGCGTATCGAAACATTACGCCCTTCCGTCCTTCCAGGTGGTCGTCAGTGGGGAGGTTGCGGGCAAGGTGGGAGTGATATGTGAATGGAAGCCCTGACCCTGCAGCACGAACGTTGTTTCTTCTGTCGTCCGACGCCTGTCGGCTGGCCCAAAGGAGGGACGCTCTTATTAGCTGGCGGACCGTGTTTGAGCCCTGCGAGTTGGGCCGCTCTTCAAAGTTGGCGTCCCTCCTCTTCAATGAGGCCAGACGGGGCGTCGTTTTGCAAGGTGCGTCTCGCGGAGCGCAACCGTTGTTTGGTCCTTTTGCCGAAACAAAAGCACCTCGGCTGCCGGGCCGAAACCCGGCGCATGATTGTTCCCAAATCAATGGTCGAAAGATTTAATCCTTAGTGGCATCGCGGTTGGCGGCTTCAAATAACCGCATTGCACTCGCGTCCCAGAATGCCACCCATAACCTTCGTGTTCTGAAATGGCGTACGGCGCGCCACCTCCTCGGCCCGGATACCGATTTGCCGCCACCCGTGTTGTTGCAGATAAGGAATCGACGTCCCGAAGTACACGGTGGCCATGCCGGCCAGTGGGAGAGGCGGAGTAGGAGTCAACCAAAGGCATCCCCCACGACTTCAAGGGGTGGCTATTGTAAGAGTTCGTCGGGTTTCATCTCGGGACGATACTGAAGTTGCAGGCCTTTCAAGAAGTTCCGCAAAATCTGGTCTTGGCATTGGCGATAGTGTTTATGATCAGGTCTGCGAAAAAATGCACTCAGCTCATGCTTGCTGATACGAAAATCAGCCAAAGCCAATATCGACAAGATGTCATCGGCTTGTAAATTGAAAGCGATTTTCAGTTTGACGAAAATAATATTATTGTTGAGCCGTTGTTCCGGTTCAACCTGCGCGCCATCCTTCTTGCCACGCTTATCGTTAATCAACCCATTGAGAAACGTGGCGAACATGGGGTCAGGACATTCCACAAAATCCAAATCATCATCTTTTTTTAACCACGCACTCACCTCTGCTCGTGTCACGGTCTGGTTGGCCTGAGCAAAGACATCAATCATTTTAGAATCACTAAAATCCAGGATGTAGCGAATTCGACGCAGGCAATAATTATTGTTCATGTCTGTGTTCCCGTGACTTCATGGTTCTCTGTACCACGAATTGGTGAGAGTTGGTTTCGAATTTTCTCATCAGCGAACGCGATCGTAGCACCGGCCATTTGGCCTTGTTGAATAAATCTCAAAAATCACCGGAATATACACGAGAAAAATTTAAGCATCAGCAGCTGACGGGAATGTTCAAAAACGTCATCCAGCAAGGCCACAGCCATTTTGGCGCCCGGAGCGTACCCTCAGTACGTGAGCACGACAAAACGGCGAGAACGCCGCTGGTAGCTTTTTTCAACATTCCCATTATGTTCCTTCGCGTGTGCGTGTCGACTTTCCCATTAAGCAGGACAAGCCCAGGCCAGAAGCAGTGTAACGTATGAAGGCATGACCCGACCACCAATCCAATAAAAAGTCAGAAACTCCCTCGTCCTTGTAGGGGTTTGTTTCGAAGCGGAACTCGCGCCGCCTGTCCTGAGCGAAGCCGAAGGGCTTAAACAGTCCTCGCCGAATCTCCGCAGTTGGCTGCGCTCCTCGGCCACGCCAAAGGCAGGTTAAGCTCTGAGTCAGGAAGAGGCGGCCAGAGAAAATCGAAAAGAAGAAGTCTCTCCCACTCCAACACGATGTTGTTCAATAGAAATGGGGGAGGCGAGGAACGGAGAAGTGTGGGTGCAAGGGAGTAGGTGGAAGTGATGTGTAAATGCCCGGCCTGACCCTGAGTATTTGTCTTTTAGAAATAGAATTTTGATCCTCACAAGTTTAAGGAGTCATCATAGATCTCATTTGTGAAAGGGTAATTAAGCGCCCTTTAAAAGATTTCGGCAATATTCTAAGGTACCGCAAAACTCAAATTGGTTATCTGGAATATCCGGAAAAACCTCTCGGTAGACTTCACGTAAAGCCCCTTTAGCTGAATCATCGTTAGCTCGGTTCACGACCCAAATCTTTGAGTTATTATTTTCATTTAAGTGACGCAATCCCTCACTAAATAAAAACCTAGCAGCTATATCGGTACGTGGAAATGAATACCCAATAAATACAACCTTATTGGCTGTGGAAAGTTTTTTAAATGCCAAACTCCAGAGAAGTCTCATCATTGGCTCTGCAGTCAGGGCTGATTTCAATAAGACGGGCAAGACAATAAGCCGTTCATCCTTCAAATGCCTTTCGATGAGGTTTTCAGGAGGAAAAGGAAGTTGTTGCAATAACTCCTTTGGAGGATACCACGATTGAAAGTGGATAATTGAATGGACATCATAAGGTGGAGGTGCTCCAAGTCGTATTCGCCAATTAATTGAACCATGCAATTTCAATAAAAGCATGGAAGTTTCTTCCATTTTATAATGTTGATCTTCCACTAATGAATCAGCCGGACGACAAAAAAATCCATATCCTCCATCGGGATGCCAATAAGGTCGATATTCTCTTCTTAGAAAAACTTCTTTATGCTTCCATAAAGCCTGATCTAGAACATCGTCATAATTAAAAGTAATACAATCAAATTTATTCTCTATGCAGTAATCTGCGAATTTTTGTAACAACTGATCAGGAGGATAATCCTTTATGGCATTTTCAAGCCCTTTTATAAATTGGTCTTTAACATGGTGATATAGGTGATCAAGTTCCTGAATTCCTTTTTCTTGAAAATCATATGGCATATGACCATCAAGACGAGTCATTAATCGCTCAATATCTATACCGTTCGACCCTTTGCTCTTTAATTCTGCATTCAAAATGCGGTGAGCAATTGGAAAATGTTTTTCATCAAATTGCTCTATAAGAGGACCTATATCAAAATCTCCCACCAGAAGAGGAGCTTTTGGTAAAAACCCTTTAGAAAAACCTGCACCCAAGACGAAAATTGTTTTTTCTTCCGGCATAAAACCCGTTCCTTACTTAGGACTATCCTTTGCAACCCTATAAATTTTGGTTCAGATATACTTGGTTATTCAAACTAAGAAACAACAATGGTAGATGGTTGCCACAAATCTCAATTTCTATCGTTCAAATTCGGATTGGGCGGTGGTGAATTGAATTTCTAGTCGATCGCAGAGGGCCATGAGTTAATCCACTTTGGCGACGATGCGGCGTTGTTCGGCGAGGACATTTTTATTCATAAGGATTGAGGTACATATTTTACGAGTACCTTGCCTTTCGAATATTTTTGACTCTTTAGTTGATGGAAAAAATTCAGGACAGATGGTGCGAATGTGCCCTTATGATTTATGGCAACGACTAGGCGGAGTTTCTCACTTTGGCTGGATACTTGGTTGGGAGGGAATGGCATAAACCTGTTGGGGGAGTCAGGTAATATCCAAGGTTTGGAAATGTGTTCATTAGTAAATCCTTGGGGATCGTACATCAGAAGTGAAATGAAGTACAGAAAAAAATTGCTTTGGGAGACTGAGGAATAGTTTGAGATCCAAATAGAAAAAATTTTAATAAATCGGATAAGGTTCCTCGACAGGTTTCTTCCAGAAATTCTGCAGAGGTAAATTGATACGTGTGCCGCGAAATTTCGAGGGTGATTGTTCAACATTCTAAGAACCAGAATTGAGGAAATTTCTTTTGAAGTTCTGAGGAATTTATGATTGGTCTAGTTTGGACTCGCGAGGTGGCCTTGAGATTTCAATGGTAAGGTGCCGGGGTTCGTCCCGGCGGCCGAGCCACTTTTGTTTCGGCAAAAGTGGCCAAAACCATTGACGCCCCGTCTGGCCTTATGGGAGGGGAGGGACGCCAATCTTTTGAAGAGCGGACCAACTCGCCTGGCTCAGACAAGGTCCGCGAAATGCGAAGAGCGTCCCTCCCTGGGGCCAGCCGGCAGGCGTCGGAACACAATGCAAGCGTACTGAGGCAAAACCACGGAGGGTGGTCCAACTCGCGGAGTCTATCCTGAGCCAATGCCGAAGGGCTCAAACACTGCCTGCCTTTTTTCCGACGCTGGTTGCACTGCTCGGCCATGTCACAAGGCCATGGGAGCCTAAAGAAGAATAGGGAATCAACTCGCTCTGCTCAAACAGGGTCCGCTAAATGCTAAGAGCGTCCTTCCCTGGGGCCAGCCGGCAGGCGTCGGAGCAATGGTGAGTCTGGTTTTCTTTCAGGGAGGACAGGTTAAAAGGGGAGGCCGAAGCCTGCTGTGAAATTCATCCCGTCTTCCGAGAATCCGAAATCGGCGCGAAAGATGGCCGCACGCTCCAACGTGAACCGGGCGCTGACCCCGTAGCTCTGGCGCACGCGTTCCTGGAAGAAATCTAATCCGTTCTTTGCGACACTGCCGACTTCGTAGAAGAGCGCCAGCCCAAGGCGCTCGATCCGAAGATATCGCCAGATGGGGAAACCGCGTGGGAGGACCCAGACGCGATATTCGGTGGCCGCAGCCCAGGCCGCATTATCCCGCCAGCGACCGGCGATGTACCCGCGTAGCACCCGGCTGCCGCCGAGGGTCGGCCGCGCAAAAAACGGCAGGTCGCCGGAGCTTAGTTGGCTCTCGAGGTGGAGCGCGATGGTGTCGGTCGGCGGGTGCTCTTCGTCTTCGCCTCCTCCATCGTGAAAGAGCCCTGGAACGGGGATCAGCTGGTCGCCGAAGAGTTGGTAGATCGCACCCCGGTTCCAATCACTCTGGAGTAGCGCGGCATCGACTCTCCCGCCCAGGACCGTCCCGCGGTAGGGATTGCGCTGGCTGTCACGCGTGTCCCAGCGAATGCCGCCGCCCACCCACCCGAGACCATAGGGATCCGCCTCGGCGAAGAGCCCGGGAAACTCGGTGTCGGTTTGCCCGGCGCCCCCAACGCGGCCCCGGCTGAGCCAGTGGTGTTCCCCTCGCACATCCAGCTCGAGGACGACATCTTCCAACGATCCCTCAAGCGACTCCGAGAGACCCAGTTCGAGAAAGGCGACCTGGTCGGTATAGCTTGTCTCCTGACTTTCCTTGGTCGATGGCCCGATCCCGAAGAAGCGGCTGGTCAGCGTCTTGCGATATCCCCCGCCCGCGCTTACGAAACTGCGTTCTTCCTGGAGCACGCCACCCGTGGGAACTTCGAGATGCTTGAGCCACCGTCGCCACCGCAACACATAACTCTGTTGGCCCTCGGTCGTGTGGGAGAGAAAGGCCCCAAGGAATTCACGACGACGTTGAGCACGGAAATCGATGTCGGTGATTGCCACGCCCAATCCGGCGCCGACAGCGGAGTTGGCGAAGAAGAACGGAAGCAAGAAGCTCGAGACCAGGAAGCGCTCGAAGAACCCGCCGGGCTTGAGTCGGCCCTCGGGGATATAGCGCCAGCGTTCGGGCTTGGTGACAAGAGCGGCTTTGTCGATCCTGGGAATCCGGCCATTCTGGTCCAGTCCTCGATAGGGGTCGTAGGCTACCTCCTTCTCGACCGCGGCAGAAGCGGGAACGCTGTTTTCGGCTACTACCGGAAGCGGGAAGAGGAGGAGCATCGGCAGGACCCAGAATATGTAGAACGAGACGCAGCGGATTCGACGACCATTCATCATTCTATTTGTCGAAACTTTCGATGGATATTTTTTCTGTCCCATTCGCCTGATGTGTCTTGATCAGGTGCGAATTTGATTCATCAATGAACCCGCGACCATGCTACCCAACCCATGAAAAAAAAGTACAGAATTATTCTTGATGAATGTTTGGCGATGGGGTGTTGGGGGTGAAGCGTATCGAATCGCTAGGGCATCCGTTGAAATTGGGTGTTTTAGAATCTGACGGGGTTTCGTCCCCGGACGACGAGGTCCTTTTGTTTCGGCAAAAGTGGCCAAAACCATGTTGGCCGTGGCATGGCCCTTCGGGTGCCCTGCGCGTTTCACCGACACCGGCAGCGGGCAAACTCGCTGCGCTCAGACACTGCCCGCCTTTTTCCCGGTGCCGGTGGCACTGCTCGGCCATGCCACCAGGCCAGGGGAGCTTCATGAGGGGAAGATAGATCCACGATAACAACTGTCGGGGGTGACGGAGGAGGAGGACAGTAAAAATCGAAGGGCTCACACACGGTCCGCTACATGCGAAGAGCGTCCCTTCCTGGGGCCAGCCGGCAGGCGTCGATTGACCTGAAGGTGATGAGTCCGTGGACCTTGGCATATGTTCTATCGGTCACTGCTGTCGGTTGATTAGGAAAGCTGGTGCAAGGGCGAAAGGTCGGTGCTTATGTTGTCGCGGCCACTGCTTTGCTAGATCCTTCGGTGCCCTCAGGATGACAAAAAGGTGAAGGAGGACTGAGTGGCCCAGGATGACGGAGGGGTGCAAGAGACAAAGGGATGAAGGAGAACAAAGAGGCGCAGGATGACTGGGGCGCTACTGCTGCTTGGGGATGAGATAGATGTCGAAGCGGTGTTTTTTTGTTTTGATTGAGGCCTGGGGTTTGATGCCGGCGAGATAATCGGCATAGGCGGGGCGCTTGACGACGACCCGGTTGGTGGCAATCGTGAGCGCCACCTTTAGTAATTCATCGGCATCGGTGTCCTGGCCGACGACATCCTGGACCATTCGCATGGCTTTTTTTACTAAGGCTGATTTGTCTTTTACAGGAAACATGGGATCGACATAGATGACTTCGGGTGCAAACGGGACCTGGAGTAGCGCCTGACGGCTATCGCCGCAGGTGAGTGTGAGTTTGTCTTGGATGAGCGCGCCAATTTTCTCATCTGCTGCGGCACGACGTAAGCCGTCTTCCAGGAGTGCGGCGATCATTGCCGATCGCTCGATCATATGCACGCGGCAGCCAATGGTAGCCAGGACAAAGGCGTCACGCCCCAACCCGGCAGTGGCATCCACAATTGTCGGGCGTTTGCCTTTTTTGATGCCGACCGCTTTGCTGATGGCCTCGCCACCGGCGTGCCCATATTTTCTCCGGTAGGCGGTTCTGCCGGACACAAAGTCAATGACCACCGGAGTCAGGTCCGGCGCATCCTGGTCGATCAATTGCCATTGTTGATTGTGTAATTGCAGGCAATACTTCATGTGTTTATCGACGGATTTCTTTGGACATGGTCCCGGTAGGAAGGATGGGAGGAGAGAAGTTTCCTGGGAGAGTAGCGGAACGATCCAACCTGATTACATGTGGATGTCCGGATTCATACTTTGGTGGATGACTCTGGCGATCACAATCCGCTTCTTTCCCATTTTGTAAAAAATTGAGTGGGGGCCACATTCGAAGCGAAAATACTCGGGCAGGATTTCACTGCAGTCCCTTCCCAATGTTGGACTGTCGGCCAACTGCAGCAGGCAATCCCTGAAGGAGAGGAAATATTCATCCGCCATGTTTTGCCCGAATTGCTGGATGGAAAATTCATAGGTTCGCTGGAGGTCCTGGTCTGCCTTTTTAGAGAGTTGATACTCACTCATGGTCTGCACATCGTTTTTTCACATCGTTCATAATATCCTCAACTTTCCGGCGGCTCACACCGCTGCGGTCTCCTTCGAGAAGTGTCCGTCGCAACACTTCGACCTTTTCCTGATCCCGCCGGATTAGATGACGAACGTAATCGCTGGCGTTCGCGTATTTTCCCGTTGCAATTTGACCCTGCACCCAGTCCTTCATGGGATCGGGAACCGACACATTCATTGTTGCCATAGACTCGCCTCCATTTTTTCATTTTGGCATAGATGGGCAATCCGTTCCAACCAGACGTCCTGTGCGACTTTCGTTCGGGTCGTCTCGAGGGGCGATTCTTTATATTGACCCGCTCACCTTCATCGTTGGGAACGGCCTTCTCCAGCCGATGGATATGATGTTCAGCGCGGTGGAATTTCAATGACTTCCCCGGTGCCGATAAAAAATATTCGGTCGCCGGGAATGCGTGAGATATTGTATCCCCCGGTAAACGTCCCGAAGGCCGGGAGGACCGCTGAGTCGGGCCGAAACCAAAAGACCGGACTCCGGAGACGGTCTCCACGGCTGGCAAGTAGAAAGGTGGGATGAAGATGCCCGGCGAGCGTAAACAGTCCCTCAGAAGATATGGGTTGATGGGCGTAGGCAAAGGGGGCCGCGACATGGGGTTCGTGGAGCCACTTGACCTGCGACCCGAACATCTCCCGGCCCTTTACGCGGTCATGATTGCCGGCGACCACGGCGATTTCCAACGACGAATGAGATTTCAGCCATTGTAAGAATTCATCCGGCCACGTTTCGTCCTGCCCGGGGGCGGTGTGCATTAAATCGCCGAGCACGATCAGCTGATCCGGACGACACCAGGCAATGAGCTGTGAAAGACGCAGAAGATTCGAGGGATGAATCCCATACGGCATGGCCAGGCCCGCCCGTCCGAAGGCCGCTTCTTTCCCCAGATGGATATCAGCCACCAGCAATGTCCTGGTGGAGGGACGATAGATGGCTCGTTGACTATGGAGAATGAGGGTTTCCCCCGCGCAGTCAATGACCCTTTCTTGATGATGACCGGCTCGCCTGGCGTTCATCTGCGATGACCGGTCAGTACGCGTGCCATTCTGACACTCCGACGCTCGTGCGATTCCTTCTCCAGCGAGGCAATCATGTTCAGCACGCGTTCCCGCCAGGTTTCGCTGGAAATCGTTTGACTTTGTATTCGCTCGGCCCAGAGCGGAAAAGCCAGGGGCGTCAGGCGTTTGGGATGGGTCAGAACGAGAGTTTGGGTATCGATACGCTCGAGGATCCTGGCCAGTCGGGTCGATTGAAGCTGGTTTTCCATGACCTCGCGCCACGCTTGATCGAGGAGAAGGTTGTGGGGATCATAAGCGGTGAACACATCGTAAATGAGACTACTCGAGGCCTGAATCTGTTTGGTGGTTTTATTCTTTCCCGGATAACCCTGGAAGACGAGTCCGGCGATGCGCGCGATATCCCGAAACTGGCGCCGGGCAAGTTCTGTGGTATTCACACATCCGTGAAGATCATCCAACAAATTCTGCGTCGTCAACATCTTCGAAAGAAGCGTTTCGTCCAGGTCGGGGTCTTCTTTCGATAATAATTCGAACCCGTAGTCGTTGGCGGAAAGTTTGAAGGTCATCGGACGGAGGCGGGTCAACCTGTAGGCCAGGAGGGTTGCCAGGCCCTCATGCACCAGGCGCCCGCCGAAGGGGTAACAAAACAGGCTGACCCCTTCCCGTCCCCTCACCATCTCACACAACAGGATGGAGGGATCGGGGATGCGAGACCAGCGGCTTTGGAGGGTCAGCAGATCCCGGATGGCCTGCATTTCGGGGTCGGGGACGTTCTCCGTTCGGGATCGTCCGAGCAGCGCCAAGACGCTGTCGGCCAACTCACTACTAAGCGGCATGCGCCCGCCCTGCCATCGAGGGACCGTTCGCGCTCCGTTTGTCGCATGCTGCACGTAGGCGGTCATGTCCTGGACCATCATCAATTTGACCAGTCGGCCGGCAAAGAGGAAGCGATCGTCTTTTCTGAGCTTGGCGATAAAATCCTCTTCAATATGACCGAGGAGTCCACCGCGTAGCCACCGGACTTGCATGGCCGTATTGCTGGTGATCGTCCCGATACTCATCCGATGATGGGCGGCAAGACGTCGATCCTCCACCCGATAGACTCCCTGACTCTCGTTGACTTTATGGAACTGCGGATAGCCCTGCAGCGTTTGGCCTCCCCGGGTGATAAAGTCCAACACCCATTGCCATTGCGCGTCCTGAAGGCCGACGAAAGCCATTGTGGATTCGATTTCTTCCCGCATCGCCTCGGGTTCAAATCCGCTGCCCAGGGCGATGGTAATGAGATGCTGCGCGAGCACATCCAGACACCACCGGAGAGGAGGGCGGGATTCCAAAAACCCGGCTTCCGCCGCATGCCGGGCAGCGGCGATTTCGACGAGTTCAAATGCATGCGTGGGGACGCACACCACCCGTGATTCGGCGCCCGGTTGATGGCCGCTCCGGCCGGCCCGTTGCAACAGGCGGGCAATGCCCTTAGGACTTCCCACCTGAATCACTTGGTCCACAGTGCTGAAATCCACCCCAAGGTCCAGAGATGAGGTGCATACCACGCAGCGCACGTCACCGGCCCGCAATCTTTCCTCGATACGATGACGCAACGACTGATCGATCGATCCATGGTGAAGTTCGATTCCCGGCGTCCAGTCAGGCCGAGCTTTACCAAGGGCCTCCGCCCACTGTTCGGCCTGCGCCCTCGTATTGGTAAACAGAAGGGTGGTGTTGCTGTTTTCCAAAAGTTCGATGACCTGAGGAAGAAGCTGAAGACCCAAGTGGCCGCTCCAGGGAAACTTTCCGGCCGAGACCGGAAGGACCGCCTCGATGTGAGTGGTTTTGGGCTGCGAATCCCGAATCATGATTCCCTTCCTATGCGGACCCAGCAAGGCCTCCATCGCCTCATCGACATTCCCCAATGTGGCCGAGAGACCCCAGGTCTGCAGGCCCGGCCGCCAGCGTCGAAGTCGGGCCAGACACAATTCAAGCTGAACCCCGCGTTTGGTTCCGATGAGTTCATGCCATTCGTCGACGATCACGGTATGCAATCGGGAAAACAATTGCTCTCCTTCAGCGTAGCTCAACAGCAACGACAAACTTTCGGGGGTGGTGATGAGAGCCTCCGGAGGCTTTTGCCGTTGTCGGGAGCGGACGGATGAGCCGGTATCGCCCGTCCGGATCTCTACTCGCCAGGGCAGATCCAGAGCTTCGACCGAATCGCGTAGATTCGTGGCCAGGTCGTTGGCCAACGCGCGCAGCGGAGTAATCCACAACACCTGCAACCCTTTGTTGTCGGCAGGGGTCTCGAGCGCGCGACGAACCGGCCCGAGCCAGGCGGCCAACGTTTTTCCGCTACCGGTCGGGGAATAGATCAACCCCGACCGCCCTTGTCGATAAGCCCGCCAGGCTTCCCGTTGAAAGCGGAATCGGGTCCACCCTTTTGCCTTGAAATACGCATCGATTCGTGTGCCTGTGCTCATGCGGTTTCCGTCCCGGGCAGGGAATGAACATCAGCAAGCGAGTCGGCATCTTTGGCATGAAGGTCCCGTCGCCATCGGGCAATGCGGGGAAACCGCACGGCTACACCCGATTTGTGGCGGGATGACCGGTTGATCGCCTCGAAAGCCAATTCGAAGACTTGTTCGGGCTTCACGGAGCGCACGGGCCCGAATCGTTTGAGGGTATGTTGCCGTATCCATTTATCCAATTCATAAATTTCCTCATTGGTCAGTCCGGAATAGGCTTTGGCAATCGGAACCAATTCCTGATCCTGCCACACGCCGAACGTATAGTCGGTGTATAAATTGGCGCGGCGCCCGTGGCCGGGTTGGGCATACATCATGACCGTATCGAGGGTGTGAGGGGTGATTTTCCATTTCCACCAATGCCCGCGACGGCGCCCGACTTCGTACAGGGCGTGCCGGTGTTTCAACATTAATCCTTCAACAAATCGCCCCCGCGATTCCGCTTGCCACTGTTCGGCCTCTTCCCAACTGGTGACGGACAGCAGCGGTGAAATTTTCAAAACCGGTCCGGCTTGTTTGAGGAGCGTATCCAGCAGGGCACGCCGTTCCGTCGTCGTATGCTGACGCATGTCCTGGCCTTCATGCTCGATGAGATCATAGGCCATGAAACAAATGGGAATGTCTTGCAGAAGTTTTTTGCCGACGGTCTTGCGGCCGAGCCGGCGTTGCAGGATCGTAAAGGGCATCACGCCTGTCTCCTCCGACCAGGCCAGGATTTCTCCGTCGAGCACGGTGCCTTCAGGCAACCCATACGCGGCGTCCCGCACTTCAGGATAGCGATCGGTGACCAGTTCTTCCCCGCGGGTCCAGATGTAACAGGCCTCAGGCCGTCGCAAGAGTTGAGCTCGAATGCCATCCCACTTCCATTCCACCAACCACTCGCGCGCGTCTCCCAATTGCGTCTTCAGGTCCTGAAGTGTTTTCTGTTGCTCCAAGGGGCTGGCCAGGCAAAAAGGGTACGGGCGGGAGTGATCGGTGGAGCCGTCATCCGGAGCGATCAATTGGTTATAAAATTGCGGGGTCGGTTCCCAATGGCCCATCAGCCGGTGCAGAATGACCGGCCGAGGTAAATTGGCGCTGTCGGCTAATGCGCGGGCGACGAGAAGATGGGAGACACCAACCCGGAGCGAGCCGGTCAGGAGTTTATTCACCAAATAGCACGTATCGTAATCCAGATGTTGCCACCAACTTTGGATCCGCAGGCGCTGTTGGTCAGGAGGTTCCATGCCTAATACCAGCATTTCTTTCTCCATCCATTCCGATAGGGAATGGTTGATTGAAGTTGGCGCTTGGGTATCGGTCAACAGCGCCGCAGTTTCAGCCAGGTCTCCGACACTGGCGTAAGTCTCTTCCACCAACCAGGCCGGAAGATTCGAGGCTTCGATCATCCACTGCCGCAAATTGGCCGGTCCCACCATGCGCTTGAACCGGCGGCCGGACAGGAAATACAGCGCCCAGCTCGCATCGGCCGGTGGGACGGACTCGAAATACCGCCGCAGGGCGGCGAGCTTGATGTTCGTCGAGGTGGTCTGATCCAAAGCCCGGTAGAGATTGGCAAACCGTTTCATACCGACTCCAAATCCGCAAAAGGTGATCCCAGGCTGATCGCATTCACACCCTGCTCGCCAAGGTACCGCACCAGGATGTCGGAAAATCCGTGATGCAGTTGGATGCGGCTGGCTCGGCTGTCGTCAAACGTTTGCAGCAGCGATGGCCAGTCTGCGTGATCGGACAGGACAAAGCCCCGATCATATCCACCGCGACGGCGATTGCCGCGCACCCGCATCCAGCCTGAACAAAACCCGGTCTGAGCGCCTTTAAACCGTCGCATCCAGGGCGATCCCAGCGCGCCGGGAGGAGCCAATATCATTTCACCGGCATAGTCCCGTTTATTCTGGAGGTCGATTTTCTCCGTCGGCAACATGGCAATGCCCGCTTCTCGATAGATATCCACGATGGGTAAGATGGCACCATGCAGCAATACTCTGCGGTCGGTGAGTTTATTGAGCTCAGCGAGTACGCGCTGTGCCTTTCCCAATGCGTAACAGAACAAAACCGAGACCTGGTGGAGTTCGATGTTTTCGTCCCACCACGCCAGGATATCTCGGGCCACCTGCCCGGCAGGAGGCCAACGATAAATCGGAAGGGCAAACGTGGCTTCGCTGATCAACGTATCGCAGGGAACGACCTCAAACGGCTGACAGGTCGGATCGTGGTCCCGTTTGAAATCCCCGGTCACCACCCAGACCTCTCCTTGATGCTCCACGCGGACCTGAGCCGAACCCAAAATATGGCCGGCCGGGTGCAAACTGACTGTGGTTTCCCCAAGAGTAAACGGGTCACCATAGGAAACCGTGCGCAAAGAAATGGCGTTGGATAAACGTTTCTGCAAAATCGGTGACGATCCAATGGTGCTGAAATAGGTCTCGGCCACATTTCTGGCATGATCGGCATGTCCGTGGGTGATGATCGCCCGCTCGACCGGTCCCCGGACCGGATCGATGTAAAACCTCCCCTGTGGACAGTACAGGCCGTAGGGGGTCATTTTGATCAATGCGGTTTCAAGTGCAAAAGAAGTCATAGTGTCTCTGTCCAGGGGTAACCCATAATTGTATCAAATGGGCGTTCCTTCCAAGGTTGGCGAAGGTCTTCCGCTTCCTCCAGAAGAGGATTTATCAGGTTTGGAAAGGAGAAAAAAACCAAAAGGTTAGACACGCGACATATGGCGGGCCTCCTGGGGAGGGCAAATTCGTGAGCTCTTTGCGTGGCATTGCGTGTCGACAGTGTTGAAAAGGATTTGAAATATGTTGAGACAACAGATCAGCCGGATTGCTGTTGTGAGAGCTAATAAAAAACGTTGACTCCAATTCCTGAAGCCAGATACCGGAACGATGAAAAGCCGGGAGGAAACGGATTCGTTTCTTCCCGGCTGCCTGGGCCCATCAAGTTGGCTGACGATGCTCAGTTCTCCGGCGACCACATGCGGAGGCGGAGGCTGTTGGTGACGACACTGACGGAGCTGAAGGCCATGGCGGCACTGGCCAGGATGGGGCTGAGCATGATGCCCCAGATGGGGTAGAGGATACCGGCCGCAACCGGGATGCCCACGACATTATAAATGAAGGCCCAGAACAAATTTTGCTTCATGGTCTTCATCGTCTGCCGGGCCAACTCGATGGCGGACCCGACCGCTCGCAGATCGTTGCGCATGAGGGTGACATCGCTGGCTTCGATGGCAATATCGGACCCTGCTCCCATGGCAATGCCGATATCTGCCTGGGCGAGGGCGGGTGCGTCGTTCATGCCGTCACCGACCATGGCGACGACTTCTCCTTTTGCCTGGAGCCGCGTGATTTCCGCCACCTTTCCTTCGGGTAAGACGCCCGCCACGACCCGTGTGATCCCGGCCATTTGTGCCACGGCTTCTGCGGTGCGTTGATGGTCGCCCGTGAGCATCATCACCTGATACCCCAGCCGGTGCAAGCGGTCGACGACCTCGCGAGACGAGGCTTTCAGCGGGTCGGCAATGGCTACTAAGGCCGCCACGGTTCCGTCGATGGCCACATACACGGGGGTTTTCCCTTCCAAGGCGAACCGCTCGACATCTTTTTGGATTGCGCCGGTCTGGATTCCCAACTCAGACATCAGGGCCTGGTTTCCCACGGCGACTTTGTAGTCTTCGACCACTCCCACGGCACCCCGTCCGGTCATCGCTTGAAACGCGTAGACCGGTGACAGCGGGTATTTCCCTCTTGTGGCATGCCGCACGATGGCTTGGCCGAGCGGATGTTCCGAGGAACTTTCCACCGAGGCGACGAGACGAAGGATCTCTTGTGCGGTGTGTGTGACGCCGGGGGCCGACAGGATTTCGGTGACGGCCGGTTGTCCTTCGGTGAGCGTGCCGGTTTTGTCCATCACGATGGTCGTGGCCTGGCTTGCCCGTTGAAGCGCTTCTCCACCTTTGATGAGTATGCCCAGGTCGGCTCCTTTGCCGGTAGCCACCATAACGGCCGTGGGCACGGCCAATCCCATCGCACAGGGGCAGGCGATGATCAGTACCGACACGGCGGCAACCAGGGCGCGAATGGCAGGGGCGGTATCCGCCATCACAAACCACACCATAAATGTCGCAATCGCCAATGAGAGAACCACGGGAACAAAAATCCCGCTGACACGGTCGGCCAGTTTTTGAATGGGCGCACGTGACCCCTGGGCCTCGCGCATGAGTTGCACTATGCGAGAGAGCACACTGTCTGAGCCCAAGGTCGTGGCGTGATACTGAAACGCCCCGGTGGTATTCATGGTGCCTCCGATGAGGCGATCGCCGGGTTGTTTGTCGACGGGCATGGATTCTCCCGTGAGCATCGATTCGTCGACCGAGCTGGTTCCGGCGAGCAATGTGCCATCCACGGGGATGCGTTCTCCGGGACGGACCAGCACGGTGTCCCCGGTGCGCATGTCTTCCACCGGGATCTCCTGTTCCCGGCCATCCCGGATGATCCGGGCGGTTCGGGGTTGAAGCGTCATGAGTTTTCGCAAGGCCGCCGATGTTTGGCGTTTGGCTCTTGATTCAAGTGCATTACCCGTCAAAATCAACGCAATGATCATGATGACGGCCTCATAGTAGAGTTCCGGCGCCATGCCTCGGCTCAAAAAGATCTCCGGCGTGAGAGTGGCCAGGAGGGAGAAAAGAAAGGCTGCGCCGGTGCCAACCGCCACCAGGGTATTCATGTCGGCGGAATGATGGCGGAAGGCGGCCCAGGCCCGCGTATAAAAATGTCTGCCTGCCCAGGTCATGACGAAGACGGTCATGGCGAGCAGGGTGAATGCCAGGATATTTGGATTTATCGCATAGAGATCGGGAGCGAATGATGTCAGAACGGGTGTCATCCATCCCATGATCCAGTGCATGAACGGATCGGTCACCCCACCGTGCGGGTGTGTGGGTGCGGCACTCATGAGCGGCATGGAGAGCACCATGGCAACCACCCCGAGTATTCCGCTGACCACCGCCTTGTTGCGAAATGATCGAAATTCCTCCGCCTGCTTTTGTTCCTGTTGTGCCTGCTCATCCTGGTCCGTGTGATCCGACGAATGGATCTCCGCTTCATATCCGGTCTGTGTAATGGCCCGTCTGACCGCATCCGGTGTCGTGGTGACCGGATCGTAGGTCACCTCCGCCGATTTCAACATCAAATTGACTGAGGCCTGAATGACGCCGGGTTCTTTGTCCAGCGCACGTTGCACGCGGATTTGGCAGGCGGCGCAGGTCATCCCGCCGACCGAAAGACTGACCCGTCGGGGAGGGCTTATGTCAGCGGATTCGTCCTGTTTCCTCACGGGTGGATGTGATCGTATGCTCTCTGGTTTTGCGATGACAGTGTTCATGTCCGATTTCCTATTCTGTCGGCTCGATGCTGATGGATAAGATTGTTGATATCAATTTTCAGGCATGTAAAAAGTCTGCACGTTCTTGCTTGGCCTCCCACCCCGTTGTCATCCTGAGCCGTTCGGCGAAGGATCTGTGCCCAGGTGCAGACTTCCACGCTGAACGAGATTCTTCGTTGCACTCAGAATGACAAGGAAGCTAGGGCGTTAAGGTTTCATTGATCGTTCATCGTGGAGCTGATGTCCTGAGTTCCGTCTTCCTCTGCACCCGCTTGGCTGCAACAGCTTGAGCCATGAAGAAGTACCAATTGACCCAGGCAATTGCCGTCAGCCCACCGATGATGACGATCCATTCGATGGTGTTCATACGGCCTCCATGCTGAGCCGGGCTTTGTAGCCTTCCTCCTCGATCGCGTGAATAATTTGGTCGGGTGTGATGGTCTGCGGATAAAAGCCAAGGGTGGCCTCCCCAATTTTCACCTGATCCACCTTCACGCCCTTCAACTTGGAAAGGATGTTGGTGATGCCTTGCACACAATGCCCGCAACTCATGCCTTCAATCGTGAGTGTGAGATCTTCCATAGGAACCTCCGTCTGTTGAAATTGGTTTGTGTGTGGTGCATGTCCTGTTCGGTGTCCGACATGCCCGTTTGCTTATATAGACGGAACTCTTTCCTGATTCTTACAGCGAGGGATTATTTAAAACTGGAACGGGAAGAAAATTGAGCAAAAAGGAGGAAGAGGATGTGGGAGATGTAGGGAGAAGGGGAGTTGGGGCTTATTCGCAGGTGCAGTTCAAGCACCCATGCTTACTACAAATCCCGCAGGAATCTTCCAGAGACTTGCGCAAGGCCTGGCGCGCTCGATGTAAACGGACCGTGAGGTTATTGGTGGTGATGTGTAACTCCTTGGCGACGGATTGCAGCGATTCTCCGGACAAATCGATCCGGCGAATGATGTCGGCATATTCAGGTTTGAGGGTGACCACGAGACGATCCAGACAGGCACAAATCGTCGGTTGGAGTTCATCCAGCGAAGGGACCTGATGGGTGCCCAGTGTCTCGGTCTCAAGCAGAAAGGCTTGAAACCGCTTGGTGTCCGTTTCTTTGCTTCGATAATAATCAATCAACGCATGGCGAAGGATTTGATAGAACCAGGGGATGATCCTGTCCATCTTTTTGATGGAATGAAAATGGGCCAGGGCTTTCATGAAACATTGTTGCAGGAGGTCTTCGGCAAAGGCGGGATTACCCAGACGGCGGGTCAGGAAGGCGTGAAAGGCCTGGCGGTGATCCGTTAACTGCTTCATCACCTCGTCCAAGAGGGGATGGTGTTGGGCATCTTTCCCCATTTCAGATGTGGCTTCGGTTTTCATGGGCTATTCAAGTTTGTCGTCAACACGTTCAGGAGGGCGAGACGATAGCACGCCCGGTCGGCATTCGGAAAGATCGGGTACGTCTAACGGAAGAGACGACCTGGAACCATACCTTACCGCTTACGCCCGGCGGGAATGATGACTCGAAAGGGAAATTGAATGGAAAAGGATGGCTGGTCATCCAACATCGTGCGCGAGTTTGAATGTGCAAAGACGACGGTCTTTACCCAGGCCACATGTGCATGATGGACACTGATGAGGAACTACCCAGGCGGGAGGCTCCGGCATTGACCAACGCCACCGCAGTGATCAGGTCGCGGATGCCCCCGGCCGCCTTGACGCCCACCCGTGTTCCGACAATACCCCGTAAAAACCCCACCTCTTCAATGGTGACGTGGCGACCGGTAAATCCGGTCGACGTTTTCACATAATCCGCTCCGGCCTTCTCCACGAGTTGGCAACCTGTTTGTTGTTCTTCCTTATTTAAGAGCGATGTTTCCAGAATGACCTTGACCAGGATTTTTGATCGGGAGACACGACGCGCGACGTTCATGACGCCCTGAATATCGTCCAGGACGGCTCCATGATTGCCCGCTCGAAGCAAGCCAATCTGGATCACCATATCTAATTCATGCGCTCCGGCTTCAATTGCCAGTTTGGCCTCGTAGGCTTTCACATCCGGAAGCGTGTTGCCGTGAGGAAAGCCAATAACCGTGGCAATCCGGACGGGAGATCCCGTCAGGCAACGCGTGGCAAACGGAACCCAGAGCGGGGCGATGCAGACTGCCCCGAAGCCGAACGTCATGGCTTCTTCGCAGAGCTGTCGGATCTGGTCTTTGGTGGTTTCCGGTTTTAACGCGGTATGGTCAATAATTTTGGTGAATTCGTCGCGGGTCATCCTGCAGGCTCCGATGAGTGTTTCGAGAGGTTGCGGTATTCCCTCCGAGAATTCCTATGACCTGACCATGTTGTATTGGTACCCGGATTAGACAACAAACACGCACTGACAGGGTACGGATTACAATGCCTTGCGAATATTGTCGTAGCCTTTTTTTAGTTCATCCAGCACCAGTCCCAGGCCGGAGGACACGGACTCGGTTGTGTGACTGGCTTCCTTTTTGACCGCTTCCATTTTGGTCTTGACGTCTTCCCACCGTGTTTCAAGTTTCGCCCATTCATCACGCGCATCCGCTTTGGCCAGGTGTAATTTTACCTGAAGCTCGTCACGTTGACGTTTCAGATCATCGGCAATCTTTTGCAGCTGTTCTAATGATTGTCCCATGAATGTCTCCTTTTCTTGAAACCCTACAGAACTAGTCGATGAATCTTTTACTAGATTAGCAAGAAACCGGACCAAGAGTGTACTTCGCCATCAAGGCGAATCCATTCACCGGTCAACCGGCGATTCCTTTGCTGTGCAGGGAGACAGGAAACATTTCGATTTTCAGGAGAAGGCGAGGAAGCGTGGCACCTGGTCCTGTGGAGCACAGGGTTGTGTTGGGTCGAGTCGTGCAAGTGTCTAACTGGCTGTTGAAAACCTCAAAGTTCTTCTGAGAGCGTATCGGAGTCCAGAATTTTACGATCTTCTTTGAGCGAAGCAGGATGTTTAAAAAGAACAGCCCAGTTCTGTACGAAGGTTTTTCAATGGAAAAGCCGCAGCCGCTTTAACGGGCGGAGCGTACAGAGAGGTATGTGCGTACGGCCAAGGCGCTTATTTAAGACCCTGCGAGTTAAAAAGGATCTTTTTGTGCCATCGCGTCCTCCGTCTTCACTTCGTAGGGGACGATATCGCAGGTGCAGCCTTTGACCTTTCGGTCGACAAACATGGTCCAATGTCCGTCCTGGTTCACATCATGCCAGTAGAATAATGGCCATTCTTTGGTTTCGACCACCGAATTCCAATGTTCATTATATTCCGAGATGAGAATTTGGCGGGCGGTTTTGTAATCCACGATGCCGTCTTTTCGGAGGGAATATTCTCGGATGTAGAGGCCGGTGACAATATTGATATCTTCGTCGACCAGGTAGGCCTCATCCGGTTCGGGAGGCGGCATTTCCGCTGTGACGATTTCTCCTCCAATGAGAATAAGGGCTAAAACGATGGTGAATGCGTGAATGGGGATGGTCGTGCGCATGACATCCTCCTTGGCTTGAGGCCCTGAGCCCGACTCAACCTGGTTGTGAGTGGACTTCCTCTCTGTTCCTTAGAGCAACCGGTATGCCACAGATGACGTGAACGGTTGGTTGTGATTTAGGGGAGGTCAACCCGTTGAGTTGAAAGGAATTCGAATGGTGGTGAGGCCGGTGTGGGGGGCAACGCACCCGTCAATATTTTGTCGATGATTTATCCCTTTATGCACAAGGTACAAATTTTTGACACCCGGCGAGGGGGCTCACCAGGCGTAGGCTTCGGGTGCGGGGCCTCCTGGTCCGGGGAAGATGGTATCCAATTTTTTCAACACCTCTTTGGAAAGTGCGATGTCGATGGTGTGCATGGCGCCCTGTAACTGATCCAGGGTTCGGGGCCCAATGATAGGTGCCGTGACGGCTGGTTGATGAAGAAGCCATGCCATGGCGATATGTGCAGGCGTTTCGCCTACTTCCCGGCACAGTGTTTCGTAGGCTTCCAACCGTGGCCGGAATTTTTCCACGTTCTTTCGCAGATCCTCATCGGCCCGTCGTCCGCTGGTCGCGGGTTCAAGCGCCCCGGCCAGGAGGCCGCGGGCGACGGGACTCCAGGGAATTAAGCCAATACCGTACGCTTCACAGGCTGGAATGACCTCCAGCTCAATCATGCGGTCATTTAAGTTGTACAAACTCTGCTCCGCCACCAGTCCCAGGAAATTCCGGTGCCTGGCCATTTCCTGTGCTTGCGCCAGATGCCATCCCGCAAAGTTACTACTCCCCACGTATAAGATTTTTCCCTCGCGCATGAGCTGTTCCATGGCCTGCCAGATTTCCTCCCATGGCGAATGCCGGTCAATATGGTGCATCTGATACAGGTCGATATAATCGGTTTGGAGCCGGCGCAAACTGGCTTCACAGGCCCGCCTGATATGGAGTGCGGACAAACGAGATTGGTTGGGCCAGTCTCCCATCCGCCCGAACACTTTGGTGGCCAGGACGACTTTTTCCCGGCGTTGGCCTCCTTGCGCAAACCAACGACCGATGATCTGTTCGGTAATGCCTTCCCCCACTTCCCAGCCATACACGTTTGCGGTATCGAAAAAATTAATGCCGAGTTCCAGTGCGGTATCCATGATGGTTCCACTGTCGGCTTCTGTGGTTTCCGGTCCGAAATTCATCGTGCCCAGACACAAGCGGCTGACTTTCAACCCGGATCGACCAAGGTGGACATATTTCATTCAGCCCCTCCTCATAATAGATGACGCACACAGCGGACCACGGATGCACTCTAGCAAGAATGAATAAATCTCTTCCAGGATAAGAGAACACGAACGCCGGAATGGGGCTGGTGTTGGGTGTCCTGAATCCCCTGGGCCCCGGCCTTTATGACGATTTTGAACTGCTTTCCCATTTGGCGTATGATGACCCCTTCTTCACGATTGTAGTGGGAGGCCCCATCCCACCCGGAGGTCCACCATGCTCACGTCAGTTCAATATAGCATCGATAAAGCCGATTGCATTCGGTTTATCAATGAGGGGTGGCTACAGTTTGCCTGCCAAAATGCCGGAGGGCATCTGAATCGCGCGTATGTCATTGGAAAGTCCCTCTGGGATTTCATCGACGGGGAGGAACTCCGTCAGATATACCGCCATATTTTTAAGGTCGTGAGAAAGAAACAGCAAGCAGCGGTTTTCAAGTTTCGCTGCGATTCCCCGGTATGTCGCCGGTATTTTCAACTCATGGTGTCTCCTCTTCAGGAGGACGAACTGATGTTCTCGACTCACCCCATCCGTGTGGTTCCACGAGACCCTGTTTTGTTCCTCGATCCCGATGTACAGAGAGGGGAGCCCTTTCTGACGATCTGTAGTTGGTGTATGAAAGTCCGTCTCCCGAACCAGGGATGGGTCGAGTTGGAGGAGGTGGTGAATTATCTTGATCTTCTTGGCAGCAGGGTTGTGCCTTCCCTGACGCATGGGATTTGTCGGAAATGTGAGGGCAACATCGAGAAAGAGTTGAAAATCCTGAAGTGACCAGGTAGAACAGGCCATGGCCCGGTTCATGGCAATGGAATCCTTGGAGCCTGTCGGACTTAGGATGAATCGGCTGCAAAAGCGTTTAAGCGGTCCATATTTCACCGCTTTCTTGGACCATAGTCTTACTATGGGCCGGCGAAATCGTCAAAATCTGGCCTCGCTCAGCCGCTTTTTCGCTCCCGATCCCCCAAGTCCGACTGGCTCCTGTGTGCTCGAAAAAATTTGACATGGTGGTGTATAGTCGTTCAGCGTATTCGTGGACAAAAGGACGCAAATCTCTGTGACCGGTTGTTCGTTGGGAGATTTATTATTGGTCAATTGGAGGGTAGTATGGCCGTAACAAAGAAGTCGATCCGTCAAGCATCTAAGAAACGCACTCCTTCTTCGAAGAAAAAGCAGACGCCTTCTCGTAAAAAAGGACCAGCCTCCTCCAAGAAAGGACCGGTCTCCTCCAAGAAAGGGACCGCCTCTCGAAAAAAGGGGATCGCCCCCAGGAAATCAACGCGGCCTCAACGGGTGGGGGGGTCTCGTGCACCGGGAGGCATGGCCAAAACGATTGAGTCTCTCACTGAACGCCTCGATATCATGCTCCCTGAAGTCATGTTCCGGATTGCTGCAATTGAGCATCTCTTGGTGAAAAATCAACTGTGCCTGTATGAAGAACTCACCAATGCGCGACAATTTATTCAGGAACAGGAACGTACGTGATCGGAATGTCCGGGCCGGGGATCATGATCGAATGGGAAAGAGCGGCATGGAGGATATTCACCCCTTGAGGAAGAAGGGAAGATTATGACCGTCGATTTCAAGGAAACCATTGCCCATTATATGCAGCGCGATCTTGAAGGGGTGAGCGAAGACACCTCGGTGCTGAATGCGGTGAGTCTCATGGCGGCACGACGGATTGGGAGTCTTGTTGTTCATCCGGCAGGGCAGGAATCTCAGGGAACAAAAATTATCGGGCTCATTTCAGAGACCGATCTTATCCGCCTGGTCATCGCTAAAGATCTGACTGCGGCCGGAACGAACGTGGGGCAGATTATGGCAAGCCCGTTACTCTCCATTCCCTCTGATCGAACGATGCTGGATGCCAGCCATTTCATGGAGAAGCATGGCATTCGGCATCTTTGTGTGACCGAAGGGGAAGCGGTTGTCGGGTTGATTTCCGTTCGCGACCTGGTGAAACATTTTGTGTATGCTGAGAAGGGGCCGATCCGAGATCTTGATGATGTGTACCGGCCGCTCAGCGTGCTAATGCGGCGTGACATTGAAACGATCGATCGGGAAGCGACACTCATCACCGTCGCCCAGCGTATGACCGACAAGCGGATCGGGGCCCTCATGGTGACGCAGGCTGGAAAGATGGTGGGAATTGTCACGGAGCGAGATCTGATCTACAAAGGCATGGCTCAGAACCGGGATCTGACTCAGGCCAGGGCGGGCTCCGTGATGACGCAAGCGCTGATCGATATTGATATCAACCGCACCGTGCATGATGCCAGCGATCTTATGGCCGAAAAAAGTATCCGGCATCTGCCGATTACGGAAAATCATGCGATTGTGGGTATTTTGTCTGTGAGGGACCTGATGCGAATGATTTCCGTCAGGGATCGTCCCAGGTTTCTCAACCAGCAATCATAGGGCTCCTCACCCATGACCGGATCGAATTCTTCAATTTTAGGAGCGCACTGATGGGGGCAACCCAAGCCTATGCCGCGTTGCAAGCCGGGGCCTTACTCGAACCGTTCAGCTTTGACCGGCGACCGGTCGGGTCGAATGACGTTCTAATCAAAATCGATTTTTGCGGAGTCTGCCACTCGGACATTCATCAGGCGCGAGACGAATGGGGTGGATCCATCTTTCCTCTAGTCCCCGGGCATGAGGTGATTGGTACGGTGACCAGGGTGGGGGCAGGTGTTAAGAAGGTGAGTGAAGGAGAGACGGTCGGAGTCGGATGTTTTGTCGATTCATGTCGCACCTGTTCATCATGTACCCGTGGCGTAGAGCAATATTGTGAAGCGGGTATGATCCTGACTTATAACGGTCTCGACAAAGATGGCCGGCCGACTTATGGCGGCTACTCCAGCGAAATTGTGGTGCATGAATCATATGTGCTCAAGATTCCTGACTCTCTTCCGCCGGCAGGTGCCGCCCCGTTGTTGTGTGCTGGAATTACCACGTACTCTCCTTTGCGGCAGTGGGGCATAGGGAAAGGCCATAGGCTTGGGGTGGTGGGACTCGGGGGGCTTGGTCACATGGCGGTCAAATTTGGGAAGGCCTTTGGGGCGGAGGTCACTGTCTTGAGCCGCACGGACCTGAAGCGGGGGGAAGCGGAACGTCTTGGGGCGGCAGAGTTTGCGGCGACTTCGCAGGAAGGGACCTTGACGCGTTTGGCCCGTCAGTTTGATTTCGTAATTGATACGGTCTCTGGCACTCATGATTTCAATGCCTATCTGGGGTTGCTTAAAACCGATGGAACATACATTGTGGTCGGTGCGCCGAGCGAACCGCTCTCCGTTGAGGCGTTTGCGCTTATTATGCGGCGGCGGCGTCTGGTAGGTTCCCTGATTGGCGGGATTCGTGAGACGCAGGAAATGCTGAATTTTTGCGGGGAGCATGGGATCACTTCCGATGTGGAGGTCATTCCCATCAAACAGATTAACGAAGCCTATGAACGGGTCCTTCGGGGGGACGTCCGTTTTCGTTTTGTCATCGATACGGCCTCGTTAACCGACACCCCCTAATAACGAGAGCTTCTGTGTTTATTGCCGGCAACTTCGGGAAGGATATCTTTGGCTCGCCAGCCCGATTGCGGCAGGAGGAGGTGTCAGTTCCCATTTCCCTTGTGAACAACTAATCTTTTTTCATAAAATTCCTCTTTCTACAAAAGAGGGGGTTGCGATTCCATTAATCTCTGGTACTCTTGCTCAAAAGGGAGATTGCCATGATGGGAATAGTGGTGCATCTCGTTATCCTTCTGGTGCTTATTTTTCCGACGGACAGTGTGGCCCGCCGCGCCTCTTTCACACCTGAACAAAAAGCACAGCTCTCCCGCATTCAAACTATCCGGGTTTCCGCCCTGGCGCTGACTGAAAAGGGTTTTACCTCGCCCGAGCTGATTCTCCAGGTGGTTCAGCGGCGATTCGAAGAGCTGGGATTTCAGGTGGTCACGGATGCCACTCAACCGCATGATGTGGAATTCCATATCATCTGCGAAGAGCGTAAACACCAACAAAGCGTCGCTCGCTTTGGCGGAGATAATGAGTTGACCAATACGCCCGACCGACTCTGGCATGGCCCGGCCTGCCAATTATCGTATCTCCTTGAGGGGAGGGATCTGAGTTGGCACAAAGAAGTACACCCCTCGATGGAGCAGGATTCTCATATTCTGCGAGAGGCGCAGGACTTAGACTCCGGCGTTGCTGTGTTTGAGCAACTCACCCGGGAACTTGAACGGTTTGATTTTCCGGTTATGCTCCTCAGTGAATGGGGGCAAACCCATCGACTGGTGTCCGTGCTGACCAATCCCGAGACGTCCCAAACCCGTCAATTGATTATTCTTGATTTGCTCCGTCAGTTCCCCGATCCCGAAGCCCTTCCGTATCTCCTGAAAGAAGTTGAACAGGGACAGGCTCCGGAGCAAGCCATTGCGGCCATTTCCGGTCTTGGACTCGAGGTCGTTCCGTACCTGCAAGGGCTGTTCGAAAGCCAGGACAAACCGGTCTCGATTCGAGCGGCGGCAGCCAAGGGATTGGGACGGATTTTGCGAGCCGAAGGGGATCTAGAGGTGATGACAATTTTGCTGACGTATCTGTCCAACGCAACGTCGAAAATTCGGTCTTCTTCTGATATTGAATTTCCGGTGCTCACTGAGGTTGTGTGGGGAGTTGGGTCCATTCACCATAGACCAACGGTCGCACTCATTATCAATCTCCAAGACCGACTGTGGCTGATTTACGATAACTCACCGGAGATGAAGAAACTACGGGATGTGGTAAGCGTCGTTCACAAATATCAGGATTTCAATCAGCTTTAAACAGTGGATGTGAGTGAAGGACGTGACAGCCGGGATTGGCTGAAGAAAGACACGCTGAGAGACTGTTGCATCATTCTCGAGTCCCACCCGTTTCATCCCTTACCATTTTATTACGGAGCAATCTGGAGTACAGCGGATCGCGCTCAAAAAGTCCCTACTCCCACTTAGGTTGGGGGAAGAAGGGGCCCCGCCCATTGCCCTTTAATGCGCTGAACATCCACCAGATTATTCGGCGGACCAAGATCGGCCATGAGTTTGGTATCAATCCGGCCATGTGTCACATGCAATAGTTGTGGTTCACTGACGCCCAGCGCTTTAAACCAATACCATCCGGGACAGGCAGGTGTGGTGTCGTTCCAGGTTGGAACCACATGGCGCAGGTCATGTTCCAGTTTCGCTTGAACCTGGTTTGCGTCATGCTGTCCCAATAATGATCGAATGCCTGCATACAATGCTTCCGCATGGGCTTGCAAGGTCATTGGATTGAGAATCCTTTCGTTTGGAAATTTGTGAAAGATCGCCACACACCATACGTCATTTTCTTCCGGCGATTCAACGTTCTCCATGAATCGCAACGGAACTGAGGTGCAGCCGAAAGAAGGGTGTTCTATCTCAATAATTTGTAGAGGATGTTGTCCGAGAAGCCAACGGGGCGGTATATGGCACGTTTGGAAATTTGACCAGCGTGGTTCACTGAGAAACCCGCATCGGCTAATGGGAAACATCACAGAGGAGGCAACATGGATTGGGTGACGGTTATGGGATATGTCGCGGGGGCCTGCACGACCTCGTCGTTTCTTCCCCAGGCGATTCAAATTGTGAAAACGAAACATACCAAGGATCTTTCTCTGAGCATGTATTCAATCTTAACTTCGGGCTTGATGCTCTGGAGCGTATATGGATTGATCAATCATGATTGGCCGTTAGTCATCGCCAATATGGTGACCTTGTTTCTGGCTGGTTGGATATTTATCCTCAAGCTCCGGTACGGATAGAGTAAAAGTATGGGGAAACTTCGCCTTGTTTCAGAAGGCCGGTTTTTTGAGATGATAGGGAAAAATGAGGGGGATGAGAGCGAGTGGTAGGGAAGTGGGCAGGAAACATTGCATTAGTTTTCATTGGATGTGGAATGGTCTTTGTCCTCGTTGAATTCGGCCTTTACCTTTTCGGAATTTCTTACCCCTCGTTCTTTATTGCTGACAATCTGACCGGCTATGCGCATAAACCGGGGGCTGAAGGTCTTTATTCTAATGAAGGTGAAGCCTACATTCGGATCAATAGTATAGGGCTGCGCGACCGTGAGCACACTCTGGAAAAGCCTGTTGGGACTTTCCGGATTGCGCTTCTGGGCGATTCCTACACGGAAGCGATGCAGGTCCCGACAGAACACATCTATGGGGCCAGGCTTGAACATGAGTTGTCAGATTGTCCCTCCCTCGCCGGGCGTCAGGTAGAAGCCATGAATTTCGGTGTGTCCGGCTTCAGTACAGCCCAGGAATTACTGGCGCTGCGTCACAAGGTTACTCCCTATGATCCGGATCTCGTCCTGCTGGCATTTTATACAGAGAACGATATTCGTGGGAACCTGAGAGAACTGAACGCGAAAACCAATATCCCCTATTTCATCATGAACGACGGACGCCTCGTCCTCGACAATTCCTTCCATCACACGACGGAGTTTTGGCTTCAACAATTTCCGCTGAGTGACGAAGCCTTTGAAATCTCCCGCGTACTACAGGTGTTTCGCCATGCCAAATACAAACTAAAATCCTTTTTGGAAGATAGGGCTCAGCAACAGCAGTTGAAGGACTGGGAAGATCCCGCTCTTCGTCTCGATTTACTGGTCTATCTCGACCAGCCGGACCCATCCTGGGAAAGCGCCTGGAAGATTACCGAACAATTGATCGTGCAAATGAAGCGAGAGGTAAATGATGGGGGACGCCGATTCCTTCTTGTGAGCCTTTCGAATCCCGACCAGGTTCATCCCGATGTGCAACATCGCCAGGCATTGGCCCGTCAACTTGGCATACGGGATCTTTCGTATCCTGACCGGCGCATCCAGGCCTTGGCGAAACGGGAAGACATCGAATTGTTGAGTCTGGCAGAACCTCTCGCCACCTATGCTGAACAGCATGGTGTGTTCCTGCATGGATTTCAGAACAGTGAATTAGGGAGGGGCCACTGGAACGCCGCCGGTCACCGGCTTGCCGGGAAGCTGATGTCTGAAAGAATCTGTCTGATGGTGGAATCGAGCGTTCCGCCGAAGGACATAAAGGCGGAATGACACTTATTACTTCAACCCTCGGTGGGTCTGATGTGACGCACATTTTTGTGCATGATCCGGTCGCACTCGCAAAGAATCTTCCCTTGGAGATGCGTACTCCCAATTTCCGTGCCTACGATCAGCGGGCGCTCGTCATGGCCAGGCGGCACGATGTGGTCTGTATGACAAGAAGTAAGATTGACCTGTCCTATTTTGAATTTCTGTACGAGTTGGGTGTCGGGCCGGAACTGGGAAATATCATTGAACTTGAGCCCGGCCCCGAATCTGGCGAATGCCTGGAAAATGACCTCTTCTGTCCCTCTGTCGACTCCTTACTCAGAATCTGTGAGCGGATCTCACCCCAAAATCAGGTCGTTCTGAATCCTGATGGAGTGTCGCAGAAGGGGTATGTGATGGCCCAGGCGTTGGAGAACCTCCTTGGCAAGACAGTGAAGTTCATGGGCGGCAATCCTGAGGTGACCGAGGTGGCGAATCTCAAACACGTGGCGTATCGGAAGGCTCAGGAACTTGGTATTCCGGTTGCCCGGGGCGAAATTGTTAAGTGGTCTGATAGCCAAGCCAAGAATGTGGCTATCCTTCGATCGGCAATTCGTCGTTACGTTTCTGAGACGGGCCGGGTGATTATTCGATCCGCCGAAGGAAGGGGCGGGTCCGGTATCTTCCTTGTCGAGGATAATGCCGAAAGCGAGCGACAGGCATTGGAGCTCATCTCTCGAAGGCCCTTATCACCGGTCTATCTCGTGCAGGTATTGTATGAGGTCGCCTTCTCCCCCAATATTCTTGTCGATGTCCAGCCTGATGGGGGGGCGGTGGATGTGGTCGGGATATCCGATCAGCGTTTGAATCTTCATCTGGGACATATTGGAAATGTCTCCCCTTCCGGGGCACACATGCTGAATGACATGAGTCGGGCTGCTGAAGTATTGGGACGATGGCTGCAGGAAGATGGCTTCACAGGGTTGGTCGGGTTTGATTTTGTGGAACATGCGGACCTCCGGACCGGAAGAAGACGGTGGTTTCTTGCAGAGATTAACGCCAGGTGGAATGCATCCGTCTATCCAACTTTTTTGATGGCGCATCTCAATGTGCGTCAAATGGACCGCGGGTTCCCGGTGATTGGGGCTTTCTTTTCGATGCTTGCAAGAATTCAGACCGTGTCTTTTCCAGAGTTTCGGAATGCGTTTGACGCAAGGCTGTTCAATCCTCGCACTGGCCGGGGGATGATTCCCTATGGATTCTGCCAACAGAAAATGTGTTGTAATATGGTATTCTTTGGACCCTCAAGAGATGAAGTGAATGCCATGCATGAGGAGTGCGTTGCGCAATTATCAGGGTGATGACTTCAGGTACCCCGCCTGCTGATCCATCGTGACCTTCCCTTTTAGTGTGCAATAGAACACTCTACGCTCTGCTATGATCGATCCTGTATCTTCTCTTAATTCTTCTCATTCCGATCGACCACGAATCCCGAAAAGTATTTGGGCCCTGGGCCTCGTGAGCTTGTGTATGGATATGTCGTCCGAGCTGATTCACAGCTTGCTTCCGGTCTATATGGTGACGGTGCTTGGTGCCAGTCTATTGTCGGTGGGCATCATTGAGGGATTTGCTGAAGCCACGGCCTTACTGACCAAAATGTTCTCCGGCGTGCTAAGTGATTATTGGGGCAAACGCAAGCTGCTGACGGTGATTGGCTATGGGATGGCTGCAGCCACGAAACCGTTATTTCCGTTAGCTTCCAGTCTGACCACCGTGTTTCTCGCGCGGTTTCTGGACCGCGTAGGGAAGGGCATCCGTGGGGCCCCGCGTGATGCGCTGATTGGAGAGTTGGCGCCGCCGAATTTGCGCGGGACCTGTTACGGGCTTCGCCAATCGCTCGATACCGTCGGCGCGTTCCTTGGGCCGTTGATGGCCATGGGGTTGATGGTTCTGCTCGCGAATGACATCCGGGCCGTGTTGTGGGTTGCCGTCATTCCCGCAATATTGGCCGTGGTCCTTCTTATTGTCGGTGTCCAGGAGCCCCCATCCACTCAGCATGAAGGAATGCCTCGAACGATTATTCGGTTGGGTGATCTGCGGAGGATTGGTCCGGCCTACTGGTGGATTGTTGCGTTGGGAGGCCTGTTAACCCTTGCCAGATTTAGCGAAGCCTTCCTGGTTCTACGGGCAGAGGATGTCGGGTTATCGGTGACATTTATTCCTCTGGTGATGGTCGTGATGAGCGTGACCTATGCTGCGTCCGCTTATCCCGCAGGCAGGCTTGCGGATAAGATGAGTCGCCGTCCGTTGTTGGTCGCAGGATGTTTTTTCTTGCTGATGGCTGATGTGATTCTTGCTGTTGCCGGCGATGTGGTCATGGTGATGATTGGAGTCGCGATCTGGGGGATTCATATGGGCCTCACGCAAGGTCTCCTGGCCACTCTCATTGCGGATGCCTCACAGCCCGAGTTTCGCGGAAGTGCTTTCGGTATATTCAGTTTCGTAAGCGGTGTGGCACTCCTCTGTGCGAGTGTGCTGGCAGGATTCCTCTGGGACCAGTTCGGTCCGTACGCCACCTTTCTGAGTGGAGCGGTGTTGACGGCTCTGGCTCTGCTCGGATTTGTCGTCCATAACCCGGACACCCTTCATTCAAAGCGAGGGTAATGGGGACTGTGTTTTCACGGAATAGGGATAATGTATGAATGCTGTATATTGGTATGTCGGCGCCGCGCTGGCGGAAATTAGCGGGTGTTTTGCCTTTTGGGCCTGGTTACGACTTGGGCGATCGGGGTGGTGGACGGTTCCCGGCATGGTGAGTCTGATTGTGTTCGCTCTCTTATTGGCGCGAACGGAAGCTGCATTTGCGGGTCGAGCCTATGCCGCATACGGCGGAGTATATATCGCGGCCTCTCTCTTATGGCTCTGGGGTGTTGAAAAGATCCCACCGGATCGTTGGGATTGGCTCGGGGCCGGGCTATGTCTTGTCGGAGCGGCGGTGATTCTTTGGGGCCCTCGTCCCGCTTAATACATTGGAGAGCAACGGATTTCGCGGTGGGTGGTACTCGTCAGCTTGGTGGATGCTGAGGGGAATTCTTTAAGCGTTGACGAGGGGGCGTTTCCTTCCGCCTCGTCAACTCGCGTGTCTTCACCGGTTGGCACGAATGCCCTGTGCTATTTTTTGCCTTTTTTTTCGGCCCGCTTTTCTTTCATGGTTTTCGCTGGCTTTTTTTTGGTTTCTTTGCGTGCGTCCTGGCTCTTTCCCATGGTGTGCTCCTTGTGTTGTTAATGGTGCGGCTTTTCTGTGGTGCCGTTCGGAGGCGAATGGTAGCGAACCTGTGGGAAAAAGTATAGGTGGCGTGATGGGGAAAGAAGGGGCTTGTGGATGCATGAAAGCGGAAGAACAGGTTCTTGACAAAGACCTTTGCATGGATACTTCATACACTCGAAGCGGAGGTAGAAACGAAAGCCAGTGTCATGGTAAAAAAATGAAAAATTAGAAGGGACGTCCGACCCTGATTCAGAAAGGAGCGCACAATGGCTGATCAATGGATGCTGCGAGGTGTCGAGTTTGCCAATTGCAATTGTAGCTATGGGTGTGGATGCCAGTTTAATGCCCCCTCGACGAACGGATTTTGCGAGGCCATGGGCTCGGGATATATTGAAGAGGGTTTTTTCAATGACACGCGTTTAGATGGATTGAACTACGTCATGCTCTTGCAATGGCCGGGGGAAATCGCACAAGGAAATGGAACTCAGCAGATTTTGATCGATGCGCGAGCGGATGCCATGCAACGCGAAGCACTCCGGAAAATACTCCATGGGGAGTCCACAGCCCCGGGAGCTACCCATTTTTTTGTGTTCAATAGTACGATGTCTAACGTGTTGGAACCCCAGTTTGTTCCGATTGATCTCTCCATAGATGTGGAGGGAAGACAAGCCACGGTCAATGTGCCGGGCTTGGTGGAATCGAAGGGTACACCGATCCCCAATCCTCATACCGGAAAAGATCATCGCGCCAGAATTCATTTACCGGAAGGATTTGAGTATACCGTGGCCGAAGTGGGCAACGGCTCGACCAAGGCTCAAGCTGGAATTACGTTAAACCTGTCTCATAGCTATGGACAATTTAATATTCTTCACATGAATCAGGATGGAGTGATCAGACCCTGATTGTTGAGGGATGCGTCTTGTCTTGTAAACGACTTTTTCGTCGCCCATCGTCATTTTCCGCCATGTTGAATGTGCAGAGTGTTGACCACGCCGTTGTGAGTCTCGTGGTTTGGCCCAGGACAGCCCCAATCCTGTAATCTTTACAGTAGCGCCCACGCGGGCTTCGCCCTTCCGGTGAGGAAGGAAAAGTTCTATCAAGCCAAAGTGTCCGCTTCCCGGGTCTTCGACCAACCTGTCAGTTGCTGATTGTTCCAGGGGTTCTTATAGTCCATTTTCATGAGCCCCTCTTCCGCCTCTTCATTTCCTATGTTACCCAGGCGTGATCGAATCACGATTCTCTCAGCTCTGATTGGGGTGATTATTTTGGCCTGGGTGTATGTCCTGTATCTCTGGGCGAAGATGCCCATGATGAATGCTGATGTGCCCGGGGCGATTATGCAGTTGCATCCATGGACCCCGGTGGACTTTGTGTTTATGTTTCTGATGTGGGCTGTCATGATGGTCGGGATGATGCTGCCGGGTGCCGTCCCGATGACGTTGTTGTATGCAGGCATGGTTCGCAAGGCCGAACGGCAGGGTTCACTCATGGCTCCGACGGGGGCATTTGTGGCCGGGTATTTGGCTCTATGGAGTGTTTTTAGTGTAGGCGCGACTGTCGTGCAGTGGGGATTGCATGCAGCGGCTATGCTCTCGCCCATGATGGTGGCCCAAAGTCATGTTGTCGGTGCAGGGCTTTTAATTGTCGCTGGTCTGTATCAACTTACCCCGTGGAAGACTGCGTGCTTAAATCATTGTCGGGCACCTGCTCATTTTATTGCCGAGCATTGGCGCCCGGGCACTTCCGGCGCGTTTCGATTAGGACTTCATCATGGTGCATTTTGTCTTGGCTGCTGCTGGGCCTTGATGGGGTTGTTGTTTGTGGGTGGAGTGATGAATGTGCTCTGGATCGCGGCGATTACGGTCTTTGTGTTTTTAGAAAAAGTGTTGCCGGTCGGTGCCTGGAGCGGAGGATTGGGATGGGTGGCCGGGATCGGCCTGATTGTGAGTGGGGTAGGCGTTTTGTTTCTGGCGTAATGGGGTGTCCGTTTTGGGATGTGCCCGTTTCACGACTGCTTCATGACTTTGTGGGTGAATCGGGTGTAACAACGACCACGCCGTCTTCGGTGACGGGAAAGCGTTGGCGATCGTGCTGGAGATCGTGGCCGATGACCGTATCGGGGGGAAGGACGACGCCCTTATCGATGATGGCCCGGCGGATACGGGACCGGTCGCCGATTTTGACATTTTCCATGATGACGGAATCGTGGACTTCGGCATGATGCTCGATGTGGACGTTTGGTGAGAGCACACAATTTTGCACCAGACTTCCGGAGATAATGCAGCCTCCTGAGACGATGGAATCCAGTGCCATGCCTCTGCGCCCTCCCTTGAACTCATCGGCAAAGACAAATTTGGCTGGCGGGTATTGGCCTTGGTAGGTGCGGATAGGCCAGGCCTCATCATAGAGGTTGAGGTGGGGATCAACCCCGACGAGATCCATGTTGGCTTCGTAATAGGCATCCAGGGTACCGATGTCCCGCCAATACTTGACCTCTTTTTTGTTTTCATCTTCAAAATTATAGGCAAAAACTTTTTTGTTGTTCTGAATCATGTTGGGAATAATATTTTTCCCGAAGTCATGGGCCGTGGGCATTTCGGAATCTTTTCGCAGTTCTTCATAGAGGTGTTCTGTGCGAAAAAGATAGATGCCCATGGAAACAAACGCATGCGTTGGATCATCAGGTAGGGGAAACGGGTTGGCCGGCTTTTCTTCAAACCGGGTGACACGGTTTGAGGGATCTACCCCAAGGACCCCGAACTGTCGAGCTTTTTCGACCGGCCACTCAAGGGCGCCCACAACGGCATCCGCCTCCGTTTCTTGCATGAACCTGAACATGTCGGCATAGTTCATTTTGTAAAGGTGATCTCCCGCCAGCACCAATAGAAAATTCGGGCGTTCTTGTTCCAGCAGAAATAGGTTTTGATGGACTGCGTCGGCTGTGCCCCGGTACCACTCGGCGTTGATCCGTTGTTGCGGTGGGATGGAAAAGATGAATTCGCCCAGTTCCGGGTTGAAAATCGACCAACCTCTTCGGATGTGGCGGTCCAACGAGTGGGATTTATATTGGATAAGCACGGCAATTTTGCGAATCCCCGAATTGAGGCAATTGCTCAAGGTCACGTCGATGATGCGGTATTTGCCTCCAAAGGGCACCGCAGGTTTGGCGCGATGTTGGGTGAGCGGGAGGAGCCGTTCGCCACGGCCACCGGCAAGGATCATGGTATAGACATCAATCATGGGGGAAACCATGATATCAAATGGCCGGGATGGAAGGAATGGGTTGGGTACGGGCTTTGGTTTGGCGCGCAAGCCCCGGGCTGTCAATACATGTTGTTACTTGGAAAGGTCTTGTCTGATTTATGCCTGCTTCGCCTTGGCGTCGAGGAGTGCTTTGATGTCTGACTCAAGGTCTGAGGGTTTGGTTGCAGGGGCATAGCGTTCCTTGACCGCACCGGTTTGGTCTACCAGAAATTTCGTGAAGTTCCACTTGATGGCCTCTGATCCGAGCACTCCCGGTGCCTCGGCTTTGAGGTGTTGGAAGAGGGGATGAGCATCGGGCCCATTCACGTCCACCTTGGCAAACATCGGAAAAGTCACTCCATAGTTGGTTTGGCAGAAGGCGAGGATTTCTTCGTTCTCCCCCGGGTCCTGGGTTCCAAACTGATTGCAGGGAAATCCGAGGATCTCCAGTCCTTGTGAATGATATTTTTTATAGAGATCTTCCAGCCCCTGAAACTGAGGAGTGAATCCGCATTTGGAGGCCGTATTGACGATAAGTAAGACCTTCCCCTTTTGGGTTGCAAGGATTTCATCCTTTCCCTGAATGTTCCGGCAGGTGATGTCGTAAAAGGTACTCATGGGTTTTGTGCCTTTACAGTGCTTGAGTGGATGAATGGTTGTGGTGTGACGTGTGACCGGACATTCACCTTCCAATTGTACCATTCGAATACCAGGTTGGCACGCGAGAGAAGAAGGAAAATTTGACAGGATATGTATTGTCCTGTAATCTAATTTCTGTTCATGTCGATTCGGTCCGACGACGGGAACATTCAATTAATCTTCGGGCCCCGCGATCGTATCGCGACCAGATCCTGCTCGGAGCGGACTTCCCACCTGATTCTGCTTCACTCGGTTTTCTGAATCCGCTTACATACGATCCTTGTAACAAAAGGAATAGTTTTATGTCTTCAACTGCGTTGTCACAGTTTGGTGCGCTTGGTGTGTCTGCTACATTGGTTGGGGTTTTGAACAAACTCGGTATAACTGAACCGACTCCGATTCAAATCCAGGCCATTCCTCCGGCTTTGGAAGGTCGGGATGTGCTGGGTTGTGCCCAGACCGGCACTGGAAAGACTGCCGCCTTTGCCATTCCCATCATTGAACGATTAGCAGATGGTCCGAAGGGCCACCCACGGGCGATGATTTTAGCGCCAACCAGGGAATTGGCTTTTCAAATTCAAGAAACCGTTGATAAGTATGGGCGCGTGCGCGGGATTTTTGCGACCACGCTGGTGGGTGGTGCGGATATGAACGCGCAAGTTCGCGGATTACGGCAGCGTCCCGATATCATCGTCGCGACGCCGGGACGCCTCCTCGACCATATGTGGCAGGGGACGGTTTCGTTTGCCAAGCTTCAGATGGTTGTTCTGGACGAAGCCGATCGGATGCTTGATATGGGGTTTGCCCCTCAGCTTAATCAGATCATTGAGGCGTTACCGGAAACCCGGCAAACCTTACTCTTCTCGGCTACGATGCCAAATAACTTGGCGGATTTGGCGCGGATGTCTCTCAACGATCCGTTTAAAGCGTTGGTGGCGAAATCGGCCACACCGGCTGAAGGGGTGACTCATACCGTGCATCATACGGCCAATTCCGATAAAACATCCCTCCTGCTTTCTATTTTAAAGGAGACAGAGGGATCGGTCCTGGTCTTTACCCGGACCAAACATCGCGCTGATCGAATCGGGGAAACCCTGGAAAAGGTCGGTTGTCGTGTTGCAGTGTTGCATGCCGGCCGACGGCTTCCTCAACGTCGAGCGGCGCTTGAAGGGTTCCGTCGTGGACGTTTTGAAATATTAGTCGCGACTGATATTGCAGCCCGAGGATTGGACGTGGACGATATTCAACATGTGATCAACTATGATTTGCCCCATGTGCCTGAAGATTATATTCATCGTATTGGTCGGACGGCGCGTAAGAATACCAAAGGTTGGGCCACGAGTTTTGTGACCGGTGAAGACAATCGTTCGTTACGAATGATTGAAAAATTGCTGGGGAAGGCGGTTCCCTGCGCTCCTGGAAGCCGTCCGCCAATGCCGGCCATTGCACCGGAGAGACGTGGGCCTCGGCCTAATTCTGCGGGGAGAGGATTTGGTGCTCCTCGTTCGGGGAGCCCTGGCAGGCATGATCGACCGGCCGTTCGTCGACCGCGTCCGTCAACCTTAGCTTCCTAGCCCCTCACACGCATGCTCTTTGTTTATTTGTAAAAGAGTCCTTGCGAGTTTTTCTTGAAGCCCGGATCATTCTGGTCCGGGCTTCATTTTTTTAAATGGTCTCCGTCTCTCCACTTCCCTTGCCTTCTCATTTTCTTCCAAGTCGTGACTCCACATCGTTCGTGGTCATTTGACAGAGCTGTAGAAAGCCTGTGTTACAGGTTTCCCGTATGAAAAAGTACAGCGCTTGTGCCTCGTACCGTGCCTGTGGTGGTGTCTTAGTGCAGGTGCTGGAAAGACTGGAAGATTTTATTATGAGTTTTGCACTACAATTCTGATGATGGAGACGTCTTTTGTTTACTTTTTCAAGGAGGTGTTGATGATGCGTGTCCTACCTAGGATCTCTCGACTGAGTGTCGGTCTGTTGTGCCTCGGACTCGTTGCGGCTTGCGCTCATTCAACCGGACATACCAATCCACATGTGGCGGAAGCCGTCGCGCATGCACAGGAAGCCGTCGATCATGGCGGCATGGGGCATGCCGATGCAGTCGTGACCCATGCGGAAGCCTCCCTTCAACATGCGGAGGCCGGGAAAAAGGACATGACCAATCCTCACCTTGATGCGGCCATTGCCGAATTAGGGGAGGCTATTACACATGGCCAAGCCGGGCATGCTGATGTGGCAACCGATCATGCCAAATCTGCGGTGATGCATTTAAAAGAAATTAATGGAGGGACGCCTACCAGGGGCGGGTATTATTAAAGGATCTCTCTGCATCATGATCTTACGAGAAGTTATAATAGGAAGGGGATCCAAGAACCCCGCCAATTCCGGCGGGGTTTTTGGATGCGATATTCGCCAAACGTTAGGGAGCAGTGGCAGCTTTGACGTCCAAAATTTTTACGTCAAAGTAGAGTGTTTTCCCCGCTAAGGGGTGATTGAAATCCAAGACCACTACCTGTTCTTTTACTTCCGTGACTGTCGGGTGTACGACACGGCCTTGTCCGTCCTTCCCTTGTAATTGCACCCCGACCTTCCGTGCATCAGGTGGAATTTGGTCAATGGGAACTTCCTGAATAGCCTGAGGGTCGACCTTGCCATACCCCTCTTCAGGTGCGACGGTGACTTGTTTGCGTTCTCCCGCCTTCATTCCATCCAGGGCCGTTTCCAGGCCAGGAATAATTTGGTGAGATCCCTGAGTAAATGTCAGAGGTTCTCCTCCTACGTTGGAGTCGAGGACTTCTTTGTTTTCCAAGGTCAATGTGTACTCCATTGAGATGGACTTTCCTTCAGAAACGGTCATGGGTGAGCCTCCCTCTTGAGAATCTGCCTGCGCAGACGTGGTCATCGCTGAGGCCACCAGCAAGGAGCAACATACAACCCGGGCTAATACATGCAGTGCCATGAGACTGATCCTCCGCAAAAATAATGGCTGATATAACAGTTGGCTGGAAAAGAGGGCGGTTGAAAATGTGGGGGTAAATAACCGGACGCTTCCAGGCTGTTGTGAACGAATAAGATAATTTATCAGAAAAATAAATAGCTTGGCTATGAGATCAGGAAATATCCTGTGGCTTTATTCCGCATGACGGCCGGACCTGTCCCCAAAAAGCACTGAGGAAGGAAATCATGAAGAAAAGAGAGCAGGAGGGTGAAGGGGGAGTGTGTTTTGGGTTCTTTGACTATTGCTGAGCCGGCAACCCAGATATAATGCGTCGATTGGCGTTCAGCTCTAAAATATTGATCATGAGAAGTCTGTTTAGTGGTCTTAAGACATCTCTCCTTGACTGGAGGAGGAAAGGCTTGCAATGGAACCCAACGAACGGATGGTGAAAGCGAAGCAACAGGTAGCCCAACATCGGCGAGAATTCTCCTGTCGGGAGGTGGATGAACCCCAGGATGAACGGGTTCCGCCCGGGCAACATGTGGTGAATAATTTTCCGGTCCTGGATTTGGGCTGTAAGCCGGAGATTGTGCTGGCTGAATGGGCCTTAAGTATTGATGGGTGCGTGGCCAATCCACTGACATGGGATTGGGAAACCTTTGCACGGCAGCCTCAGGTGCAGATGACTGCCGACTTTCACTGTGTCACCTCCTGGACCATGTTGGATAATGAATGGAAAGGTGTGAAATTTCAGCATCTCTTGGAATTGGTTCGTCCCTTGCCCGAGGCAAAGTTTGTGTTATTTGAAGCGTTTGATGAGTATACGACCAATGTCACTCTTAAGGTTTGCGACGATGAGGATGTGCTTCTGGCCACCCATTGGAATGGAAGGCCATTGACCAGAGACCACGGTGGACCCGTACGCGTAATTATTCCCAAACGCTACGGTTGGAAAGGGGCAAAATGGGTCAAAAGAATTACATTTTCAGATCGGGATCAAAAGGGGTTTTGGGAAGTGCGCGGATATTCCAATACCGCGCTTCCATGGGACAATGACCGGTATGGGTGATCGAAGGAGGAACCCTCTTCCTTTTAACGAACAGAAATGAGAGATCAACGGTATGCGGCCGCTCACGGGGTTCAGTCGTAAAAATGGGCTTTTGAGGGGTTCAATAAGTCCTAGGGATGTGGCATAATCCCGCTCGTTTCCTCAAGAAATCCTACAAGTTACAAAGGAGAAACTTATGATGGGACGGGTCCCTGGCATTCAAGAAATTGTGCTCATGGCGGCTGGAAGTGTGATGCTTGTAGGATTAGGCTGTTCGGCCACTCAGGTTGCCCTGGAGAAAAAAGATTTAAAAGTCCAGACCAAGATGTCGCAATCTATTTTTTTGGATTTGGATAATCAAATAGAAAAAAGTGCGTTTTTGGAAATCAAAAACACCTCAGACAAAGAAATCGATTTTGATACCCCGGTGCGAAAGGCCATTGAAAACAGGGGATATAAAATCGTCGATAATGCCAAGGAGGCTGCCTATATTTATCAGGTGAATGTCTTGTATGTGGGCGAAGCCGATCCTGCCGCCTTGAGAACAGCGGTCCATGCGGGCTATGGTTCCGCCTGGGGCGGAGGAGCCGTCGGAGGGGCTGTAGGCTATGGGTTGGGTGGAACGGGTCGTTCCGCGGCTCTTGGTGCAGGCATTGGCGGTTTTTTGGTGGGGGGGACGGAATTGGTCACGGGCTCATTAACTAAAGATGTGACATTTGCCGTAATGACCGATTTGCAATTAACTGAGAAAACTAGCAAGGGGAAAAAGATTCATCAAGCCCGTGTGGCCTCGACTGCCGAACAAGTTAATTTGGAATGGGAAAAAACCAAGGATCCCCTGGTGCAAGGGTTGGCCAAATCGTTGGGTGGCCTCCTGTAGTCCAGCGGTCGTGTGTCGGTGGTGTGATCATCCAGGGGGGAAGGTGGAATTTCTGCCTTCCCCAATTTTTTGGGAAAGATCAACTGTCAGATGTGAGAACAGCGGAATAGGTGTTTTGGCAATTTCAACCTACGATGTTGGCAAGCAATCGGTTGATCGAAAAGATTTTTTTCTTTCATTCAGAAAATTGACGTTGTCTTCTGTGTCATTCCGGATGCTCCAAAAGGAAATACCAACAATGAAACTCATCATTTTCTTCTGTTTGCTGGCTGGGGTTTTTCCCGCAATGGTGTGGGCTGAAGAATCAACGACCTCCCACGTCCACCTTTTTCAAACCACATATCCCGATGGTTCCTCGGAAGAGGGATCCGTCAATGTTGCCATACCGAAAGATTGGATGCGCCTTCATGTTGCTCCGGATAAGTTAGACAACAAACGGGCGTCCTCCACACTAATGGAAAGCCAAAATGATATGCAGATATTTCTGGATCGCCAGGAGATGATGTACGTCAGGCATCAGGCAAAGACCTATACGATCATCACCAAGCAACAGATGGAGGCTCTGAAACAATCCAGCCAAAAGATGATGCAGAAATTGGGAGTTAAGCCGGGTTCCACCCAAGATCAGGGAATGAACAATGTCTTGGGGGATGTCATGAATTCGATCCGGGATCAACAACGCATTGGTCTAGAAAAGGCATTGGAAAATAAAGAGCTTTCTCCTGAAGAACGAACTCGATTGGAACAAGCATTGACAACGCAATCTTCCGGGAGTTCTCCCGGGGTCTCCCTGAAAGTCACGAAAACGGGGGAAACCGGTCGACAAGCGGGCATCCCTTGTGAATGGTATACGTTAGAGGTTTTTGATGTTCGGCACATCTGTGCCGCGGCATGGGACGACATTCCAGGCGGCGAGCGGAGCAAGGAGCTCTATCATGCCTGGATGGATTACATGGATGAATGGGCGAAGGGACTTCCGTTTGGGAATGGGTTGCATGAACAACACAAAAAAATTGAAGGATTTCCCATCATTACCATTACGAAGAGCCAGGAGGGAAGCACGCTCTTCAGTGAACAGCGATATCTAGGAACAAAAAAAATGACGGTGGCTTATGGCCCACCGGCCGGTTATATTCTTGAGTCCGGCATGTCGGAGGCATCATTGAGTGGTTCCCGTGAGCGAATTCAAAAATCCTCTGAAAAAGTCGATAACGTCTGCCAAAAAATCAATGGAGAAATTGTCTGTTCCGGCAATGCCGATCCGGTACATTCAAGCGGCCCTTCTTCTGTGCCAGGGCAGAATTTGGAAAATCTTCCACCTGAAACGCAAAAAGCTCTGGAAATGTTTAAAGGATTGTTTGGTAATCAGTAACAAATTCAACGTCATCATACCCCATATTGGCCAATTTTATTGCCCACCTCGACGGAGATTCTCGGTGTTGTCAGAGTGGTTGCCCTATTCCACCATGAGAAATTTTTTCTAAATTCTCAAACGAGTCGGGACTCCTGCACTCATCCGGAATGGGATATTTTGTGTGTTTGGTTATTGACCCCCGAGATTGCAGAATTTCCTCATCCCTATTGTTCTTCACACATGTGATTGAAGGTCTATTCATTTATCCATGATGCAATCGGAAGCACTCGGTATTGCGGCCATTGAAGCCTGGCCGGTTCAACTGCCTCTCAATGCTCCTTTCGTGGTGGCTTCAGGTTCCATGTCGGTCGCCCACAACATTTTCATCAGATTGACCCTCAAGAGCGGGACATGCGGGTATGGGGAGATGGCGCCCTTCCCGGACATATCGGGCGAAGACCAGGCTGCCTGCCTAGCCGCATTTCCTGCCGCCGCCCAGTGTATCCTTGGACAATCGGTTTGGAATTGGCGGAAGCTGTCACATCAACTGGCGGAGGTGGCCCGAGAGATGCCTTCGGTCCGATGCGGCCTTGAAACGGCTTTTCTTGATGCCCTGTGTCGCGAGATGGCCGCTCCAATGTGGGCCCTGTGGGGTGGAGCGGATGTTCGGGTTCGCGAAACGGATATTACTTTGCCGATTGGAGAAACCGAACAAATTGTGTGCAAAGCCAAAGAGTGGTTTATTCAAGGCTTCAGGGTATTTAAAGTAAAGGTGGGACAGGATGTTGATGCCGACATTCGAAGAATTGAGGCCGTGTATAGGGCTTTCCCTGAAGCCTCATTTGTGGTTGATGCCAATCAGGGGTTTACCGTCTTCGAGGCTCTGCAGTTCATCGAGTCGATAAGTCGATTGGGTATTCCTGTATTATTGTTAGAGCAGCCTGTTCATCGAGATAACCGGGAAGGCCTGGCCTCTGTTCGCGGAAACAGTCCTTTTCCCATTGCGGCGGATGAATCGATTCGATCCCTTCATGATGCGGAATTGTTGATTCGTGAACAGGCTGTGGATGTGATGAATATCAAGATTACTAAATGCGGGGTGGTGGAATCAGCGGAGATTGCTCGTTTGGCCAAATCGTGCGGTCTCCAATTGATGATTGGCGGTATGGTCGAAAGTCGGGTGGCCATGGGGTGTTCCCTCAGCTTGGCCCTAGGACTGGGAGGGTTTGAATTTTTGGATCTTGATATGCCGCTTCTCTTGTCAATAGATCCAGTACGGGGCGGGTACGCCTATAAGGGTCCGGTCTTACTGCCATGGGAGGAATCCGGCCTTGGAATGGAGATGAGCCAAGAGCCCTCATCGGTGATCATCGTTGAATAGGGAACGTTGCGTTACGATCAGCATTTTCACCTTCTCTGTTGTGCACAGATATCTCCATCGCACAGGCGGCCGTCCGATGGGCAACAGCTTTTCTTGTAAGTAGCTTGGAGAAAGCTTTGCATCCCCCAATAACATGGACAAGGCTAAAGAATGCGGTTTCTGCATTCAAAAAGGTCTTGCTTGCCAGAATTCTCATTTACTGGGTAGGATCATTTAATGGCCGGATTGAAGATGTTGGCTTAACCAGGATGGTGATGAATGGGAACGGGTAATCGATTGATGGGATGGAGTAAGAGCCTCGGACTTGTGGGGCTGGTGTGGTGCGTCTGCGCGGGGACGGTGTTTGGTCAGGATCTGGCCTCCTTTGAGCAACGTGTGACCCGGCATACGTTAGAGAACGGGTGGACTTTCATTATTGTGGAACGTCCAGTGGCGCCTGTCTTTGCCTTTATGACGCGGGTCAATGTGGGATCGGCTCAGGAAATCATGGGGCAAACGGGACTAGCTCATATGTTTGAACATATGGCCTTTAAAGGAACTCCTCACATCGGGACGACTGATTACGACGCAGAGAAGGTTGCGTTAGAGGCATTGGAAGAGGCTTATCAGGCTTATCAAACGGAGAAGTTTGCGTCCGATCCTGACCCGGAGAAGGTGGATCGCCTCTATGCGGTTTTTAAGGAGCGACAACAAGAGGCTTCTTCGTATGTGGTGAAAAATGAGTTCGGCGATATCATTGAACGGGAGGGTGGGGTTGCGTTAAATGCCTTTACCGGTGCTGATGTCACTGGATATTTTTATGCTCTTCCGGCAAATAAAGTCGAACTGTTTGCGTACTTAGAGTCGGAGCGGTTTTTGCACCCGGTGTTTCGGGAGTTTTACGAAGAACGAGACGTCGTCATGGAAGAGCGTCGCATGCGCACGGAAAGCCAACCCTTCGGCCGGTTGCTCGAACAGTTTGTTGCGACCGCTTATATGGCTCACCCGTATCATCATCCGGTGATTGGTTTTGCCAGTGATATTCAATCCTACACAATGACCGACGCAAAAAAGTTTTATGAAGAGCAGTACGTGCCGACGAATTTGGTGACGGCGATCGTCGGAGATGTGAAAGCGGAGGCAGTCATCCCGATTCTTGAAAAATATTTCAATCGCATCCCTTCGACTCCCGCGCCTCCCCCGCTCCGAATCGTGGAACCTCCGTCCATCGCAGAAAAAATTGTGAAGCTGCAGGATCCTTCCCAACCCTTATACGTGGAGGGTTATCATAAGCCACCCGTGACCCATGCTGATCAACCGGTGTACGATGCGATCGACGATATTTTAACGAATGGGCGGACCTCTCGATTGTATCGATCCATGATTCGGGACAAACGCATCGCAGTGTCGGTGGGAGCCTACGGGGAATATCCGGGAGACAAGTACCCGCACGTATGGATGGCCTATGCTGTCCCCGGCCGGGGTGTGACGAATGACATGGTACAGCAGGCATTACGGGAAGAATTTGAGCGGCTTAAAACTCAGGATGTCTCCGATGAGGAACTGGCACGATTTCGCACCCGTGCCAAAGCGGGGTTGGTTCGGGCTTTGAATAACAACCTTGGTCTGGCCATGCATCTGACTGATTACCAAATGTTGTTTGGAGATTGGCGCGAGTTATTCCGGTCCATTGATCGATTGGATCAGGTGACCAAGGCCGATATTCGTCGGGTCGCCAACACGATGTTTCAACCAACGAACCGGATCGTGGGCATGATTGAGACGGTTTCTCCTGCCGGTGGGCCTCAACCAGTCACTTCCGGGGAGGGTCAATCATGAATCACAGCATAGCTCATCAGCATACGTGGTGTAGTGTCGGTCGATGGTCAAGTCTGAGTGCGGGATTGGTCGTCCTCCTCATGTTCTGTGTACCCGTTTGGGTGCAGGCTCAAGTGACAAAAGTCGAGGAGTTGCAGTTCCCGCCATTGCCGGAACTGGTTATTCCGGAACCTGAACGCGTGGTTCTGGATAATGGACTGGTGGTTTTGTTGATGGAAGATCATGAACTACCGTTGGTGGGTGTGTCGGCCATGATCAAGACGGGTTCACGATTGGAGGCTCAGGACACCATTGGGTTGGCTTCCTTAACGGGAACCGTGCTTCGCACGGGGGGGACGAAAAGTCTGAGCGGAGATGCCCTGGATGAGTTTTTGGAAGGGAAGGCCGCCGCAATTGAAACTCACATTGGGGACTCGTCCGGCACCGCGTCGATGGGTTCTCTTACTGAGGATTTTCCTGAAGTGTTGAAGGTATTTGGAGAGGTGTTGCGGTTTCCGGTGTTTGATCCTGAGAAGTTAAAGATTGCAAAAAATCAGATGATGGCCGGAATTTCCCGTCAGAACGATGATCCGGATGAGATTACCTCACGAGAATATAAGAAGTTAATTTATGGGAAGGATTCCCCATATACCTGGGAGCCGACTTACGCCTCCGTGGGGTCTATCACCCGAGAGGATGTGATCCGGTGGCATGCGACATTCTTTCATCCCAATCGCATTATTTTAGGAGTGAGTGGCGATTTTGAACGTGAAAAAACACTCGCGCTCATTCAATCCATTTTTGGTGACTGGCCCAAGGGTCCGGAGGTACAGGATGCTCCCGTCTTCATTCAGTCAACGGTTCCGGCTGGGGTGTTTTATGTTGAAAAAAACGATATGACGCAAGCAAAAATTGCCATGGGGCATTTGGGTATTCGTCGGGACGATCCTGATTATTATCCCTTGGTGATCGTCAATCAAATTCTTTCCGGGTCATTTGGCGCGAGATTATTTTATAACATCCGCTCCAAGCAAGGGCTGGCTTATGATGTGAACGGTGGCGTTGGATTGCAATGGGACTATCCAGGTATGGCCATCCTCTCGATGTCGACCAAAACGGAAACGACAGCGAAGGGGATTGATGCCTTAGTCGCAGAAGCTCGGAACATGGTCGCTCTGCCTCCTACGGATGAAGAAGTGGCGAGCGCGAAAGCCAGTATTTTAAATTCCTTTGTCTTTTCTGTGGATTCTCCCACGAAAGTGCTTGGTAAATACCTGACATATGAATATTACGGGTATCCTTCGACCTGGCTAAGAGAGTTTCGCCAGGGTATTGAAAAAGTCACCACGGCTGAAGTCCGAAGGGCAGCACACAAACATTTGCGTCCGGAGGAGTTTGCGGTTCTTGTGGTGGGACCTCGTGCCGGCACCAAACCAGCATTGGCTCGCTACGAACAAATCCAGGAATTGGACATTCGTATTCCAGAGCCCACTGCCGGAATGTAATGGTCGTCTGAATGACGGTAGGATGGTAATGGCGTCCTTTTGCTGCGCGACACTGAATTCTTGAGAATTTGAGATGCCAATACGCCGGTGGGTCGCCACAGATCGTCGGGTCTTTTTTTGTGTCCTGCTCCTGAACATCCTGACCGTGGGATGCCAAACCAACCCCTATACGCAACGTTCCCAGTTGTTATTGATGCCGTCCGGGCAAATGAACCAGATGGGGGCTGCCCAGTATAGTGAAGTTTTGCAGGACCCCAAGGTTGTGATTTCCAAAGATCCCAAAGAGATTGAGCCGGTTAACCGTGTCGCGGCTCGTATTATTGAGGCGGCCAAGCGTTCAAAATATGGGGAGGTGGCGAAAGCGTTTGATTGGGAAGTCACGGTCATTAAGGACGATAATACTAAGAATGCCTGGGCTTTGCCGGGTGGGAAAATTGCGGTCTATACCGGGATTTTTCCGATGGCGAAAAATGAGGCCGGATTGGCGGCTATTATGGGACATGAAGTCGTTCATGCGCTGGCGGAACATGGAGGAGAGCGGATGAGCCAGGGACTGGTGGCTCAATTTGGAATGACCGCCGCAGCGATCGTACTTTCGACCCAAGGCCAAAATCCGGCATTAAACGCGTTAGCCATGCAGGCGATGGGGCTTGGGGTGCAGACCGGAGTTCTGTTACCGTTTAGCCGAAAACACGAATCGGAAGCTGACTATATCGGCATATTGCTTGCGGGCGATGCGGGATACGATCCTCGGGAAGCGATTCATATTTGGGAACGGATGGCCGCGGCTTCTGATGGCGCTCCACCGGAATTTTTATCCACCCATCCAGCGCATGAAACCCGAATTGCCGATCTCACGAAATGGATGCCTGAAGCCATGGAGCTCTATAGAAAGGCTCCAAAGGCCCCTGTGGCCAATTTGCCCCTCATTTCACCATCTCCTCCTCAACGCCCGCCACAACAGCCAAACGCGGCTCGTTTCCGTCACTAGCCATGGTGAAAGGAGCTGGCATGGTGTTTCAAACGTTCTGTCGCTTTCTGGGAACGGATTTGATCGTCATTCAAGGCAGGCTATGATCGTCAGTCTCCGTCTTTTTTGGCCTACAGTACTTGCCTGCATGATGTTGGCTGGCTGTGGGAAAAGTGAGGCGGTGGTGGAAATTGTCCTTCATCCCACAAACCCCAAAATTCTTTACCTCGCCACCAACGATTATATTTATAAATCCAGGGACGGAGGCATGACCTGGCAGAACATGTCTGCGGGTATGAGCCATTCTCGCGTCATTGCTCTGGCCATTGATCCCCTGTTTCCGGCTAATATTCTCGCCGGGACCAAAGGGGATGCGGTGTATAAAAGTTACGATGGTGGGCAACGATGGGTGTCACGACGGACGGGATTGGATGATGTGACGATTTCCTCGGTGGTTCATCAATTGGTGTTTGCTCCGGGATCCAGTGCCCATATTTTTGCCGCCACCTCATTGGGGGTGTTTGAATCAGACGATGGGGGAGAAACCTGGAGTAAGCGGATGGATGGCATGAAAGAAGTGCTCATGGTGGTGACGCTTGACTGCGATCCCCGTCAGCCTCAAACGCTCTATGCCGGAACAAGCGGGGGAGTCTATAAATCTATTGACGGGGCTCGCACTTGGAAAATGGTCAATAATGGGTTGGTGGCCTCGGACGTGCTGAAATCCTCCAGGGCATTGGGCGTGACTCGCATAAAGGTTGACCCTCATAAATCCGATACGGTGTATACTGCGACTCTGAGTGGACTGTACGTCACCAAGGATGGAGGACAAGTCTGGACTCGCATTGGGGAGACACTCTCCGATCAGATGTTGAGTGACCTCATTCTCGATCACACCCACCCCCATGTCGTGTATGTGACCAATCGTGACGGTGTTTTTAGAAGTGAAGATGGAGGAATAACTTGGGAAGCTCGAAGTGCGGGCTTGACGAATGTTAATATTCGGGCTCTAGCCATGAGCGGGGTTGATTCCGATGTGCTTTATGTGGGGACCAACGGAAAAGGATTGTTTCGGACGGGTGACCGTGGAATGTCATGGGAGGCTGTGCCCCTGGTTGTGGCCGAATCCCTTTGAGGTTTATCCTGAGTGGGAGATGATTTGATATCCTTCCTCTTGAAGATTAAGATCTCCTTGCATGGGTAAGTGATAGAGTCTTTTAGACTGATTTCTGGTGACGAGTAAGAAAGGTAACTGCCGTGGCTTTTTGGGATTCGAAGCAAGGACGAAATCGTGCGGATGCGGTCTGCTCCTTCTGCGGTCGGGCAAAACCTGGAGCAACCAATTTGATCCAGGCCCCCACGAAACAGGCCTGCACGCAATGTCAGGCACCAGGGTCGGTCTTGATTTGTGCAGATTGCATTCAACAATGTTCAAAATTTTTATCAGGCCATACGGAAGGCCAGTCCGCCATGGAGCCGCCAGCGGGTCCCTTGCCGACTCCTCCTGAAATCAAAGAGGTGCTTGACCAGTATGTGATAGGACAAGACCGCGCCAAAAAGGTTCTGTCGGTCGCCGTCCATAATCATTATAAACGTGTATTTAGCGGTAAAGATCTGCCTGATGTGGAATTAGAAAAAGGGAATGTGATGCTGATCGGGCCGACGGGAACCGGCAAGACCTTACTCGCCAAAACCTTAGCGAAAATTTTGCATGTCCCCTTTGCCATCGCGGATGCCACCACGGTAACGGAAGCGGGATATGTGGGCGAGGATGTGGAAAATGTGGTCTTGAAGTTATTGCAGTCGTGTGATTTTAATATGGCCAGAGCGCAAGTGGGCATCATTTATATCGATGAAATTGATAAGATTAGCCGGAAATCTGAAAGCGCCTCTATCACGCGGGATGTGTCCGGGGAAGGTGTCCAACAGGCATTGTTGAAATTGGTGGAAGGGACGTTATGCAATGTGCCTCCCAAGGGGGGAAGAAAACATCCTGAGCAGGAGTTTCTCAGGGTGGACACGACGAATATCCTCTTTATTTGTGGCGGTGCGTTTGTAGGGGTGGAGGATATTATTGCTCAGCGGACCAATCAGAAACGAATGGGTTTTGGCGCGGTTTCCTCCAATGGTGAGACATTGAGCTCTGATCAATTGATGGAAAAACTCAAGCCGGAGGATCTTTTAAAGTATGGACTTATCCCTGAATTTGTCGGCCGGTTTCCAATTCTGGCCTCTCTGAATGATTTGCGCGTGGAAGATATGGTTCGGGTTCTACAGGAACCGAAAAATGCTCTCCTAAAACAATATCAAGCCTTATTTCAATTAGATGGCGTGCAATTGGACTTCACTCCGGAGGCGGTTCAAGCCATTGCCACCAGGGCTTCGTCTATGAAAACCGGAGCCAGGGGATTGCGTTCTATTCTAGAGGAAGTCATGCTGGATTTGATGTATGATGTGCCCGCCTTGAAAAACATTAAGCGAGTGATTATCTCCGAGGAAGCTATTGACGGCAGGGGGACTCCCCAATTAATTTCCTGAAAATAATGCTCGGAAGCGTAGTTTCCTTGCCGGAGATTGTTGCATTCTTTTCCATTCTGACTTATGCTATTTAGAAGAAATTCATCACGACATTCGGGCCACGTGATGAATGTTTGAGTGACGGGCCCATCACTGATGTTGTTTTGCCAAGGAATCCGCAAGGAGTCTGATTGGAAGTTAGTCCTAAGTCGCCACCTGGTTTGCGTTCTCGGGCCGTTCCTTCCCTTCTCTTCTCTTCGAACCATGCAAAACACCATCGCATTTAGAAGGAGGGACCCCGATGGGTTCAAAGATCTATGTGGGTGGCCTGCCGTATTCCACGGCAGAGCAAGAATTGGCTGACCTATTTGGCCAGCACGGCGCCGTGACGTCGGCTAAAATTATTACGGACAAGTATACGGGGCAATCTCGCGGATTTGGTTTTGTGGAAATGGCCTCGGATGCTGAAGCCAAGGCGGCGATTGAGGCGCTAAATGGAACCGAAATGGGAGGGCGTACCCTGACGGTCAATGAAGCGAAGCCCCAAGCACCGCGAACTGGATTTGGTGGCGGTGGTGGCGGAAACCGTGGTGGCGGTGGAAACCGTGGTGGCGGTGGAGACCGTTGGTAAGTCGCTAAGTCACTAACAGGCTACTCTTCAATAGAAGCAGGGGACCCGGTAACGGATCCCCTGCTTTTTTTTATACCTTGGGTAATGGTCCGGAAACATTGTAGAATGAGAAACTGATCGTTGGCCAAGATGCCTTGTATGGGCATCGCGGTTTTCATGTCCCAATTGAAATAGAATGGAATACAATACACCATGAGTGATTCTTCAGAATTTTCCTCCACCAAGGATTCCTCTCGGTCGGGTGGATCTTCATTCTCGAAATCCTCCCTGAAATCTGGGAATTCCCCGTTGGCGGTCATTGACCAATGTTTGGCATCTTTGCCTGAAGGGGATCACCGGATTCCTCTTCTCTATCAACTTCGACACGGGCTTGTTGAACAAACGACGGCTTCTCAACAACAGGAAGCCGATATGAAGAAACTTCAAGGAGTGCTTGAAAAACTGACAGCCCCGGCAAATCGAGTCGGGACGTTGCTTGATCAGCCTGATAAGGGTGTGGCGAGGATCATGGTTGGCGGGGCGGAATATTATGCCAATGTCGATCCCAGGCTTGAGGAAGAGGGTTTAAAGGTTGGGCATCAGATTTTAGTGAATGAGGCGTATGTGGTCATTCGGTCTCTCGGATATGATCGGAATGGCCCGATTGTGAAAGTTCGAGAGATATTAGGTGATGGGCGTCTTCGTATTGATCAAGAGGCGGGCAGGCAAGGCATTCTTATTCAACGGGCGGATGATCTTGCCGGTACGGAATTGAAGGTCGGCGATGAGGTTCGACTGGACCCATCTCACAGGATTGCCATTGAACGATTAGAGAACCCCCAAGGGCAATCGCATCTTTTAGCGGAATTGCCAACAGTCCGTTGGGAGCATATCGGTGGACAGCAGGAGGCTATTCAAGCCATCCGCCGGTCAATTGAATATCCTCTTCTGCATGGAGAGTTGTTCTCACGGTATCAATTTCAGCAACCCAAGGGCTTTCTCCTGTATGGTCCCCCCGGCTGCGGAAAAACCCTGATTGGCCAAGCCACGGCGGCAAGTCTTGGGCAAATCCTCGCGAAAGATCGAGAAACGCTCACGCCCCATGTTGGAACGGGGCAGGGCTCTGCCTCTCAACTTCCGCCGATTGAGGGTGGCGTGTTTCTGCATGTCAAAGGTCCGGAAGTCCTGAATATGTGGGTCGGGGAATCGGAGCGAATCATCCGCGACTTATTTCTTCAAGCCCGGCAACAACGGCAAGCCGGGAAGTTGCCATTTATCTTCATTGATGAAGCCGAATCCATTTTAGGGACGAGACGGGCGGTGCGATCCTACAATGTCTCCAACACCCTGGTACCGATGTTTTGTGCCGAACTCGACGGGATTGAAAGCCTTTCCCAAGTGGTGGTTATTCTGGCTTCAAATCGTCCGGATATGATTGATCCGGCTGTGCTGCGACCTGGAAGGATTGATCGAAAAATTAAGGTGGGCCGACCTGGGCGAAACGATGTGGCGGAAATATTGCGTGTTTATTTGACGGCTGATCTGCCTTACGACACGAATAAGGCTGCCGGTAGTGGACAGGAGGATGGGGCTCCGGTGTCGCAGATCATCGACGGTCTGTTAGAGGATCTTTTTCAGCGAAGCCAGGAGAATCGAGTATTGGCCATTCGGTTGCGTAATGGACGGCGTGAAATTCTCTACCGTCGGGATTTACTGAGTGGAGCGGTGTTGGCGGGAATCGTCCGGCGTGCAAAGGAACGGGCTATTGAGCGGGCGATTCAAGCGGGCGAGCAGGAAGCCTCGGGTCTGAGCCTCGATGATTTACTTATTGCCAGCAATGAGGAGTTCAAGGAAAGTGAAATTTTCCCGCCGGATGATTCAGCTGAGGAATGGTTGAAACTCCTGGATTATCATCCCGACCAGGTTGTCGGAGTATCCCCCCTACGACCTGGAAAGGCTGAAGAAGAGCATCGGACATCTCAGATTGTGTAAATCACTCTTTCCAGTACGCTGTGACAAATGGGACCTTCCCAGCTGAAAGATTGGAACAAATGAATCCTATTCGCCTCTTTGGTATTGAGACTGAATATGGGATTGCGCGGGAGGATATCGAGACCGCCGATCCTGTCGTAGAATCCATGGAATTGGTGCGGGCCTATCTTGACGGACATTTTACCCGCCGCTGGGATTATCGTGGCGAGCATCCCCATGAAGATCAACGGGGTTTTCGGGTGACTGAGTTAGCTCAGGATAAAGAAGAGGACCTGTTCGCGGAGCAGGATGCCCATCGGCCTTTTTCCTTCCATGAAATGAAAAGTGACCTTGTCCTCCCCAATGGGGCGCGATTTTATAATGACCATACGCATCCTGAGTATTCCACGCCGGAATGCCGATCTCTCAAGGATATGGTCGCGCATGACCGGGCCGGTGAGCGAATCCTTTGGGTGGCGGCACAACGCCGAAATCAGACCCTTGGTGGCCCAATGGTTCAGCTGTATAAAAACAACACGGATTTTCATGGGCATAGTTATGGCTGCCATGATAATTATCTGGTCTCGCGCGAGCTCAATTTTGAGAATTTGGCTCGTGGACTCATGCCTTTTCTGGTCACCAGACAATTGATCGCCGGCGCAGGCAAGGTCGGTCGGGAAGCGCAAGAGCGCGGGTTTGAGCCTGGCGGGTTTCAATTGTCCCAACGCGCAGATTTTATGGAGGCCGAGTTGGGTGTGGATACCATGCACAACCGACCGATTCTCAATACGCGAGACGAACCGCATGCGAATCGTGAGCGCTATCGGCGACTCCATCTTATCGTGGGTGATGCCAATATGTGTGAATATGCCACGGCATTGAAGATCGGCACGACGCGGGTGGTGTTGGATATGATCGCCGGAGGGCTCTTGCCGCCGTGTGAGCTTGACTCCCCGGTGCAGGCCATTCAGACGCTCTCTCGTGACCCTGAATTGAGCACCCTAGTGAAACAACAATCGGGCGGCCTGATTTCCGGGGTGGATATTCAACGGGAATACCTGAATTTGGCTAGGAAATATTTTGTTGAAATGGATGAAGAGACGGCCTGGATTCTTCGTGAGTGGGAGCAGGTATTAGACCTTCTCGAACGGGATCGATGGCAACTTGTGGGAAAAATTGATTGGGTGACTAAATGGTGGTTGCTTGAAACCTTTAGGCAGGCCGAGCATATCGGCTGGGATGATCCTTGGCTTGCCAGTCTGGATCTGGAATATCATAATCTGGACCCCGATCGTGGCCTGTTTTTCGGGTTGGAAGCCGAAGGGCGAACAACCCGGATATCCCAGGAACAGGAAATTCACGAAGCGATGAAGCATGGGCCGCGTGATACGCGTGGAGGTCTTAGGGGGTTGTGTGTGCAACGATTTGGTCAAGACATTACGTCGATACAATGGGAAGGAGTACATTTTCAAGGTCATAATGGGGGACTGCATCTTGACCTGCTGGATCACCTTGAGCCGATGGCGGTCGCTCAATGTCGGTCTGTGATTGAGCATGCCGAAACCCCCTTTGATATGATGGAATCCATGGTATTAAAAAATAGTTCATGTGGAGGATGAGATTTATGATAAACGATTATAAATATGCCCAAGCCGGTGGTGGTCTTGAACGAAAAGAACGGCCAATCGATCCACTCTCTAAACCATCGGGACCCGGCGATCAGGAATCAGGTCCTAAACGCCCGGAAACGGATTCACCATCCCGTGATAATCTCATGAAGCGCATGCGCAAGGTGGATCCCAAGCAGGCAGAAAAATATCGCCAACGGACCGGGGAATAAAGATGATGGGACAACAGGGGGACTTTCTTCAGGTTCTAAGAGAACGTGGCTATGCGGCCGAGGACTTTCGGCAACCGTTCAATGGCGGTACGCCATCAGACCATACTGAGATTACAGCCGGGACGACGGTCTTTGCTATCAAGTATGCTGACGGGGTCCTCGTGGCTGGTGACCGGCGGGCAACGGCCGGAAATGTCGTGATGTATGATCGCACCGATAAGGTCTTGGAATTGGATCGGTTTTCTGTCTTAGCCATTGCAGGTGTTCCTGCCACCGCATTTGAGATGGCCAGAATATTAGAGCATTCCTTTAAGTATTACCGGAGAAGTCAATTGCAGGATTTAAGTTTTGAGGGAAAGTTGCGAGCCTTATCAACGTTGTTGAAAAATAATGCCCCTGCAGCCTTAGCAGGAACTGGAACCGTGGCGCCAATTTTTGCAGGGTATGACCAACTTGAAGGATGCGGAAAAATATTTTTCTATGACATCTTAGGAGCTGAATTCGAGGCGGTGGAATATGCTGTCTCTGGATCCGGGTCTTCCACGATTCGGGGAATTTTGTTTTACATGAATCGGTGGGGAAATGGTCCCGTTGCCGGAATGAATGAAGAGGAAGCCTTGACGTTTGTGCTTCGGCTGATGACTAGTGCGGCAGAGTTTGATTCCGCCACAGGTGGGGTGGATGCGCAGGCGCACCTCTATCCCATCGTGAAACGTATTTCCGCGGAAGGGGTGAGAGCCATCCCCGCGGAACGATTGAAATCATTGTTTTCTGAAAAGGTGCTGAATCATGTATGAAGAACCCTATCGATGGATTGAAGCCGTCGCCAATCGTCGGCAATATTTGGACGATCAATTCACACAAGGCAATCCGTTGGTTGCTGTTTCATTTACCCAAGGGATTTTGTTGCTGACCTTTAATCGTGGAACAGACAAAATTTATGAAATTTACGATCGCATTGCGCTTGGAGGCATGGGCCATCCTGCAGATCTGGAGAAATTACGGTATACCCTATTGGATATGGCCCACGTCGAAGGATTTCAACGGTCCCCTGCGGATGTGACCGCGTCCCGACTGATGAAAAATGGTCTGGCACCTGTCATCAAACAAGCGTTTGAAGAAATTTTCAAGGCACCGCACATCGCCAAAATTCTACTGGCAGAAGTCGGGGCTTCTCAGGAACGGGATCGCCTGTTCAGCATCAATTATGATGGCATGTTTGAGGAACAACGCGAATTCGGTTTGCTGGCAGCTTCCGCCTCCATACGTGGTCTGCTCACTCAGGAATGGAAAAGCCAGAGTCTTGTGTCTTCTCTTCAGTCGGCTGTGGAGCGGAGTCTCCGTTTGTGGGGGATCGCAAGTCTTCTCCAATCTGTACATCCCTTTTTGGATACAGAAGAGGAAGCAACCACCTCTTCAACAGCCAGTTCCATCTCCACCATTCCCGAGGATGAGGCAATTGCTTCCCGAATTCGTGAAACGCTGTCCAAAGAGACACTGGAATGTGTCTTTCTTGATCGGGAGAGCGGGAAGATGGAAACCTATCGTACTCTGAGTCAGTCGGAACTACAGTCCTTCATTCCTACCGTGTTCCAACCTGCCATTTAAATCCCGGCAGAGCGAGGTCCCTATGCATAATCGAATCTTCGGTATTGAAACCGAATATGGTCTGCTTATCAAGGCCGATCAACCGGACATGTCTTCTGCTTGGATTGCCCACCGGATCATTGAACATTTGTTTGGCCGGAAAAAACACGGGGTCATTGACTGGCATTATCGTGGGCATGATGAACCGCCAGGCAATGGGGGATTTCTGCTGAATGCAGGCCGGATGTATGTCGATATGGGACACCTTGAATATGCCTCACCGGAATGTCATTCGCTGTGGGATTTAGTGGCTGTAGACCGCGCCGGAGATTGGCTGTTGCAGGACTGTCTGGAAGAGCTTGGGCTTTCCAAACTGGTGTCGATCATTAAAAACAATATTGATCATGAGACAGACGCGACATTTGGTTGCCATGAAAACTATCTGGTCACGCGGGACTTTCCGTTTACCTATCAAGGGTTGGGGATGCTCATGCCGTTTCTGGTCACACGCCAGGTCTTTACGGGCGCCGGCCGAATCGGAAAGGCGCGTTCCGTGGATGGCTGGATTGGCTTGGACGATATTGAGGGACGGGGAGGGCCACAGTCAGGAAAATCAACCGAAGAGGGGGTAATCTACCAAATTTCCCAGCGTCCGGATTATATCGTCAACGACTTTTTTGAATGGGTTCAGCATAACCGGGCTATTGTAAATACCCGGGATGAACCCCTGGCCGATCCAGAACGATTCCGGCGGTTGCACTTGCTCATGGGCGATTCGAATATGGCAGAGGAAGCGACTCTTTTAAAAATGGGGACGACCGGCTTGGTTCTGCAATTAATCGAAGAAGGGCATGCCCCGCAAGGATTGGATTTCGATGACCCTGTCCAGACCCTGCGAGCCATCTCTCACGACCCTCAGCAAAAATGGATGGTCACGCTCTCAACCGGCCGGCATCTTTCTGCTTTGGATATTCAAGAGCAGTTTTGGGAAGCTGCCGCCAAACAGTATGCCGGGCAGGATGAGGAAACCGACTGGGTCCTGGCCCATTGGGAATCGGTCGTGAAGGATTTACGAGAGGGCTTTCAAGCGGTGGTCGGCCGGGTTGATTGGGCCTCCAAGCTCTGGTTGTTGGAAAACTTTCGGAAAGCGGAGAAGTTGGAATGGGACGATCCCTGGTTGAAAAGTCTGGATTTGGAATATCATAATGTCGATCCGCAGGCAGGTCTTTATCATGGCATGACAGAAGAAGGCGATGCGCCGCGCTTCACGACGAATGATTTGGTCGAATTGGCGAAAGGGCAACCGCCACGAAACACTCGTGCGTTTGGGCGAGCAGAAATCATTCGCCATGTCGTCAAGGAAGGTTGGGCGGATTTTTTAGAAAAGGCGACAGGCCATCACGATCCGCGTCGTCCGCCCTATGTCATCAATTGGTCGGTTTTGCAACTTCAGGGGAGTCCGGCTTTTGTCATGGCCGATCCCTTTCGCAGCTATGTGCAGGAAAGTCGGGATTATTGCGCAGAATGGTCTTCTCGTCCTTCCCTTGAATCCCTCTCGGATAAGGGAGATGCCTAAGTAAGGTCGAGGGAAAATACCTGAGACTGAGCCATTTTGATCTTTTTGCTCCTTTACTCCCATTTTTTTTGAGTGGTAATTTAATCTTTGATAGGGGCAAGCCAGACTGGGGATTGTCCGGAGCGTTACTACAATCGTTTCAAGCAACATCAGCTCTCGACTGATTGATCTTTCCAGATGGGAATTGCAGGCGAAAAATGACATGCCTGGAGTCTCAGGTTTTCGTGGTTTCGTGGTGGTTGGCTGTGTCTAGTCGTGGGGCTCCGGGGGATTAGGATATTTTTTCAAATGGCATCCCAGGATTATGGGCATTTTATTAGATGCTTTTAACTAGTCTAGCCGATGAGGGATTTGGCTCATCACTTGCTCTTTATTAAAATAAGGATAGATGAATTTTTCATTATAATGCGGTCAAGATTTTGGAAATGCATGATGTCAGATGTCAATGGAGTCACCCAAGCTAAGCGAATCTTTCATTAGAATGAATCAATGCAGTGCCAATTGATCGGGTGCGCTTTTTCACAAAATCGAGAGTGAAAAGAATATGGCTTAAGATTTTATACTTATTGATGAAAATCAGCCCTGTTCTGTCGATAAGAAAAAAGTGGCCGGAATGTTCAGAGTATAGGTATCCATTCATCTGGATGAAATCTTTAATCACCACGTTTTGACCATAGTCTTGGTATCACTAAATTCCGAGATAACCTGTTGTCTGTCATGACAGAAACCTTTGGGATCAACATTCAGTAAAGCTAGTCTCGGTGCGGAAAAATCCTAACATTCACCTTTTGACCCTTGGGGAAACTCCTTGGTAAGAGTGGCTGTCCCTCCCTGCACTCAAATCGGTATTGTCTTGATTTGAGGAAACTCATTGGTGTCTTGCTGGCTTTCCGTATCAGGCAGTGTACCTAAAACATATAACGCTTGAATTCCTTACCTAATGGGATAACCGCTTCCTTTCCCTAATTTCGCCTACTCCTGGATGGGGCTCGGTTTTTCTGTTTGATTGGTGAATGTTCGGAGTAGGTTTAAAGATTTTTATACTCAGGGCTTTATGTGATTGGAAAATCTCCATCCGTATTGGTGAAGCATGGGAACACAGTTCGTTCCATTGTTCAAAATTTCACTTCGAATAAAGTACTCAACATGAAAATTAACTTGGTCCTGTGTTTTGCAGTCTGCTTACTCACGGTATCCTGCACCTATAAAAAAGAGGCAGAAAGCGTTGATACCCATAAGGTGATTTACCCCAGCTTAGAAGACGTCACCTATAGCAATAAATATGTCGCTCAAATTCAATCGGTAAATTATGTAGAGATACGAAGTAAAATTAAAGGGTATATTGGAAAAATCTATGTGGATGAAGGGCAACCGGTCAAGAAAGGGCAGTTATTGTTTGCCCTGACCCATAACGTATTTGAAAAAGAATTACAAAAAGCAAACGCGGCATTCCGAAGTGCCGTGGCAGATCTAAAGGTAGCGGAAGTTGAATTAGCAAACGTGAAAGTTCTGGTAGAAAAAAACATTGTGTCTAAATCGGAACTGTATGTTATTCAAGCCAAGGTAGACGCATTGAAAGCGGACGTGGAAGAAGCTCTGGCAAACAAAGAACAGCAAGCCTTAAGTCTTTCGTTTGCTAGAATACGAGCTCCCTTTGACGGCTTTATTAACCGTATTCCAAATAAGGTGGGAAGTTTGATAGCCGAAGGAGACATATTGACCTCACTGTCTGATAATCATGAGGTATTCGCCTATTTCAACCTTTCTGAAGTGGATTATCTTAACTACATTGCTTCTGGAGAACGAGGGGCTAAAGTTGTGAGCTTTGAACTCGCCAATCAAGCCCTATATGAGTATGAAGGGACTATAGAAATGATTGAAAGTGAATTCGATAGCTCAACAGGGAATATTGCGTTACGAGCAAGGTTTCCTAATCCTGACGGACTGTTAAAACAAGGGGCAAATGGTAAGGTCATTGTCAATGAAACCCTTAAAGATGCGTTGGTGATCCCACAAAAATCAACTTTTGAAATTCAAGACAAATTGTATGTGTACGTCGTCAATAAAGATAATGTCCTGGAACAAAGGAATATTGTTTCAAAAATGCGGTTGCCAAAATTTTATGTTGTGGAGTCCGGTTTGTCCAAAGACGAACAGATTCTCTTCGAGGGTGTGGAGAATGTCATGAATGGAGACCAAGTGCATCCTGTTCACGTGAAAATTGCCAAGGCGATGATGTGAATCCCTCACGACTGTAAAAGAATTAGATAAATATGACAGCTACATTTATTCATCGTCCGGTCCTTTCTATTGTTATTTCTCTGGTAATTACCTTACTGGGCTTGTTGTCCTTTACCCAGCTCCCTGTCACTCAGTTTCCAGAGATTACCCCTCCCGAGGTCAATGTGACGTCAAAATTTATCGGGGCAAATGCCGAAGCTGTGGTCAAGGCGGTTGTGACCCCGCTTGAACGAGCCATTAATGGTGTTGCCGGAATGGCCTACATGTCGTCCGTTTCCGGAAATGATGGCACGAGTATTATCCAGATTATTTTTAACGCCGGGACCGACCCGGAAATTGCCGCTGTGAATGTTCAGAACCGAGTGGCTTCCGCCTTGGATGAGTTGCCCCCAGAGGCTATAAAATCCGGGGTAATCGTCGAAAAGGTACAAAACAGTATGTTGTTGTATATCAACATTCACAGCCTGGATCCCACCATAGACGAAAAATTTCTTTACAATTTTACTGATATCAATATCCTGAAGGAGCTGAAAAGAATAGATGGTGTAGGGTTTGCTGAAATTATGGGTTCAAGGGAATATGCCATGCGTGTGTGGTTAAGGCCCAATAAACTTGTCATGTACAACATATCAGCTCTTGAGGTTATCGAAAAATTACAAGCCCAGAATGTAGAAGCCGCACCGGGTAAAATTGGCGAGAGCTCAGGTAGGGATAGGAACGTCCAGGCCCTTCAGTACGTATTGAAATATACCGGCAAGCACAATACAAGAGAAGCCTATGAAGACATTGTGTTAAGCAGTACGGATGAAGGGGAAATTTTGCGGCTAAAAGATGTTGCAGACGTTGAATTCGATTCACAAGATTATGATGTTCTTTCCAAAGAAAACGGGCAAGCCTCTGCGGCCATTCTGTTAAAACAGCGGCCTGGCAGCAATGCCAAGGAAGTGATTAAATCGATCAAAGAAAAAATGCAGGAAATTAAATCAACGGCATTTCCCCCGGGAATGGATTACAGTCTCAGTTATGATGTTTCTGAGTTTTTGGATGCCTCCATTAACCAAGTTCTGACAACGTTAATTGAAGCATTTCTTTTGGTATCCCTGGTGGTGTTTGTCTTTCTGCAGAATGTTCGACTCACCATCATTCCTATTTTGGCCGTACCGGTATCCCTGGTCGGCACATTTTTCTTTATGCACATAATGGGTTTTTCCCTGAATCTCATCACACTCTTTGCATTGGTTCTTGCCATAGGGATTGTAGTCGATAACGCGATCGTGGTGATTGAAGCCGTTCATGCCAAAATGGAGAATTCAGGAATTGGAGCCCAGCCGGCTACGGAACAAGCCATGCATGAAATTAGCGGGGCCATTATTGCCATTACCCTCGTTATGTCGGCTGTGTTTTTGCCCGTCGCGTTTATGGATGGCCCGACGGGAATTTTTTATAGACAGTTTTCCTTGACTATGGCCTGTTCTATTATTTTTTCAGGGGTCACCGCCCTCACACTGACCCCAGCCCTTTGTACCGTTTTTCTTAAAGATACTCACAACAGCCAACAGCCTCAAAATGCGCGGCTGCAGAAATTATTTCATGGATTTAATCGTTGGTATGACAATCTGTCCGATAATTATCAAAAACTTATTAGCGCGATAGCGAACAGAAGAGTTGTGACTTTTGGGATCCTGCTTGGTTTTTCCTTAGGCACCGGTTTGGTCGGGGCGTTTGTTCCATCGGGCTTTATTCCTAATGAAGATCAGGGAACAATTTATGCCAATGTTACTGCTCCAACGGGCGCGACTCTCGAACGTACGGAAAAAGTTGTGGATGAAGTGCAACAGATTGCATCCGGATTTGAGGATGTGACATCCGTCTCAAGCCTTGCGGGATTCAGCATCCTGTCTGAAGGTACAGGTTCCGTCTATGGGATGAATCTCATCAGTTTGAAAAATTGGAATGAACGAACGGCCTCTGATAGGGAAATTATCGGCATTCTTGAAGAAAAAACCAAACATATTAAAGATGCCAGTATTGAATTTTTTACCCCTCCCCCCGTACCGGGTTATGGGAATTCCAGCGGTTTTGAAATGCGGTTGTTAGACAAAACCGGTTCGGATTCCCTTGCAGAATTACAAAAAACGGCCGATGACTTTGTCCATGACCTCAACCAACGGCCGGAAATCGCTAATGCCTTTACCACCTTCAATGCGCGTTTTCCACAATATCTGTTACATATTGATGGCGAGAAGGCGGCTCAAAAGGGTGTCACCGCGGAAAACGCGATGAACACCCTTCAAGCACTGATTGGCAGTGTGTATGCGACTAACTTTATCCGTTTCGGTCAGATGTATAAAGTCATGGTACAGGCGCTACCCGAATTTCGTGCAGAACCTGAAGACCTGATGAAGTTATATATTAAAAATGACGCGGGTGAAATGGTCCACTTTTCTTCTTTTCTTCGCGTTGAAAAAATTTATGGTCCTGAACAGGTGACCCGTTACAATATGTACCCATCAGCCATGATCAATGGGCAGCCTGCAACCGGGTATAGCAGCGGTCAGGCTATTACGGCCATCAAAGAGGTGGCTGCCAGTAAATTACCGAAAGGGTTTGGGTACGATTGGGCAGGGTCTTCGCGAGATGAAGCCCAGATGGGCAATCAGGCCGTTTACATTTTTCTCATTTGTTTAATATTCGTGTATCTACTCCTCGCCGCACAATATGAGAGTTTTCTGCTGCCCATGCCGGTGATTCTTTCGCTACCCATTGGGGTGTTCGGTGCCTTATTTTTCCTCTTACTGATGGGTTTGGAAAATAATATCTACGCTCAAATCGCGATGATCATGTTAATCGGCATCCTCGGTAAAAATGCCATTCTGATAATCGAATTCGCCACATTACAACAAAAGCGAGGAAAATCTCCGCTTGAAGCAGCGATTGAAGGGGCGGCCATTCGTTTACGCCCTATTTTGATGACATCATTTGCATTTATTGCCGGGCTTCTCCCTTTAATGTTTGCCTCGGGTGCAGGGGAGATTGGGAACAATACCATTGGCTCGGCGGCGGCTGGAGGTATGTTTTTCGGGACCATTTTTGGCGTGATTCTTATCCCGGGCTTATTTGTGGTATTTGCAACGATGGGAACGACACAAAATCTTGAGGAAGAATCAACGACAGGGAAGGCTCCGCGATTAAGTTTCAAGTCTCGGTTTAAATTTGCCCGCAGGTTGGCAAAACTTCAATAGTTCCTGATTCCTCAGGGAGTTCCGTCGAATTTCAACGAATACTTGAATTTCTTCCCTCATACACAATGAAACGTTATCTGTATTCCAATCTTTTCATTTTGTTCCTGATTTTATTTTTTAATGGTTGCACAGGACTTAAAACCGACTTGGCTATTCCGGAAAACGAAATGCCAACAAGCTTTAAGGATAAAACAGATACCACCAATATTGCCGACATACAGTGGAAAGATTACTTTGTCGATCCGCTTCTCCATAACTTAATAGATACCGCCATAAAGAATAATATTGATTTGCAAATGGCACTGCAGCGAATTGAAATTGCGCGTTCAAGTGTCAGAGCAGCAACCGGAGCACTGATGCCGACGATGGGTTTGGGCGTCGGAACCGCTATTCGCCGATTCGGACGGTACACCATGGACGGGGCAGGGAACGCGACGACCGACATTACTCCCGGACAAACCGTTCCCACCAATTTGCCTGATCTTTTTGTGGGCCTACAGTCATCGTGGGAGGTTGATATTTGGGGCAAGCTGCAAAATCAGCGCAGTTCCGCCATGGCCAAATTTTTGGGAAGTATCGAAGGGACGAGCTTTGTCGTGTCTAATCTGGTAGCCGATGTCGCAATTTACTATAACGAATTGCGGGCATTGGACAATGAATTGGACATCATCAGGCAAACCCTCCACACACAGTACGAATCGTTGGAAGTGATTGAACTGCAGAAGGAAACCGGCAGGGCAACCGAATTAGCCGTGGAATTATTTAAGGCTCAAGTGCTCAATACCAGCATTTTGGAAAAAGAGGTTTTGCAACAAATTACGATCACGGAAAATCACATAAACTTCTTGTTAGGGCGCTTTCCAGAACCCATTGAACGGACCAAAGGCGAATATTTCACAGATATTCCACATGAGATTTCGTCGGGAGTTCCTTCACAATTACTGGCAAACCGCCCGGATGTCCGTGAAGCCGAATTTCAGATCAAGGCCAGTAAGTTCGATTTGAAAGTGGCTAAAGCTGCTTTTTTCCCAACCTTTAATATTACGGCAAGTTTTGGGTTTCAAGCCTTCAATCCCGATTTTTTATTAGTGGCGCCCGCCTCAATCGCGTATACCACGGTTGGCACGTTGGTCGCCCCACTTATTAATAGAAATGCCTTACAAGCACAGTTCCATCTTGCCGAAGCTCATCAGCTGACTGCCATGTATCATTATCAGAAAACAATTTTGAACGCCTATGTTGAAGTGGCCAATGAACTCTCTAATATTCATAACCTGCGAAAAATCAATGCTTTGAAAAAGCAACAAAACAAAGTCCTGCGACAATCTGTCGAAACGTCACACTTACTCTATAGATATGGCAGGGCAAGCTACCTGGAGGTCCTTATTGCACAACGGAATGCTTTGCAATCCAACCTCGAATTAATCAATTTTGCCAAGCAATTACGAATAGCGGTCGTAAAAATATACAAGGCATTAGGAGGAGGATGGAAATAAGATGTCACTTCCGGAATTAACATTGGATAATGTGGAGCGGTGACCAAGAGGCTGGGATTGGGATCGATTGGGCAGGATTTCTCGTAGATTGGAGGGATCGTGTTTGATAGGAACGGTGAATAGTATTTGCCTTTGGCAGTTGAAGCTTCAATAGCCCCAATTATATAGCATGGTTGAAGACTTCAACCGATATGATGAGCAGGCTATTCCGTTATCCTTACTGTATCTTGAGTTCGCTTTAACCTTGGATTCAAGGTACTCTCGGTTTATCTTGTGTCGTGACTCTCGCGCTCCGGTTTATGAAAATAAAATGATGGGACCGCTAGTTTATCATAGCCTTCAACCCGGAAAATAATGCATGAGAGTGCAAGCGGGCATATTGGGAGCTTTGTATGGGGTTGTGGTCTTCACGGGATCGGCCTTGGGCGATCTTTTCGAGGTCAAGGAAACCGTGGAAGAGGCCATTTGCAAAAAAATGGCCACGGATTATGCGAATGATCCCAACTCCCTTACCGTACAAGCCATCGCGCAATTACAAATCTGTCTGGCTCAAACATTGAGGAAGACTGACTCGCCCGTCATATCAAAAAAATTCGAAAGAGAATCTCTTTCCCCATCGACAGGTATTGTTGATACCACACTCCCGACACCCCCAACCCCTCCAACACCACCCAAGTCCCTGAAGATTCGGTGAGAAGGGTTTCTTGCCTTTTTCTTCATCCACCCTCCCATAACCAGATACATAAAGAAGGCGGATGGAAATGATAGGGGGAATTTTTTTTGCTGTGGATGATTCCGTCGGGTAGAGGTCCATTGTCTCAGTCCTTACTTCGGAATGGGTCCTCAACCGGATGGCGGAATGACAGACGAATTGGAACGAGGTTTCGGCCGAACCGGTGAATACTTCGTAAATCTCTCTACCGGTTTTTGGCTCTATTTAGATTTGTTTTTTTTGAATTGTCTTTGTCGCAGTACCTTCGGCAAATTTATCGAAATTGCTCAGGTACCGGTTGCGGCTTTTTCTCCTTGACTTCCATATCCGATCAACAGCGATTTGACCATTTCATAAAAGCCACTCACCGCAATCAGGATTGTCTCGTCGCAGAACTCATAATCCGGCTGATGGAGGCCTGGTGCATGCTCACCAATACCGAGTCCAAAATGGAGTATGGGGCAAATATCGCCAAAATGTCCAAAGTCCTCCGACCAGCGGAACGGTTTGGGAATTTCCATAGCCTCAATTCCCGTATCCAGGCACACGCGCTCCAGGGTATCAACCAAGGCATCATCGTTAATTGTCGCCGGAAAATCCTGCACCCACTCGACTTCTGCAAAAAGTCGTTCCGCCTCGGCACAAAGACGAACACACTGTTCCGCTTCGCGACGTAAATTTTGAAGGCCCGCCGCGGAAGCTGCACGAAGCGTAGCACACACAGTTGCTTCTCCCGGTGTGAGCCCAAACGACATGAGTCCAAGCTGCGCATGCGTCAGCGTGAGCATACAATAGGGATTGTCCGTGACCCTGCTCAATTGGGGCAGTTCAGCTAGAAGCCGTCCTACTGCATTCGCAGGAGAGCGAGCCTGTTCGGGCTCGGCCGCGTGAGACGCTTGGCCAAGGAGACGAACTTTCATTCCGACAGAGGCACTGGCGAACGTCCCCCGTCGATACACGATATGCCCCCTGGGAAATCCTGGTAGATTATGCAGGGTGATAGCGCAATCCGGACGGAACTTTTCAAAATTCGGATCATCGATAATTGCCCGTGCGCCTGCCCCTGTTTCCTCTGCAGGCTGAAACAAGAGGACCACTCGTCCACAGGTTGGTGGCGTGCGATAAAGCAGGGGGGCCATGCCCGCCACGATGGCCATATGTCCGTCGTGCCCGCATCGGTGGGCGATATTTGCTCCTGGCACGAGCCATTGGTTCTTATCTGCTTCTTCCACAGGCAGTCCATCCAGTTCACACCGTAACATGACTGTTGGCCCTGGATGTTGGCCATTATAGACCGCTGCGATCCCATAACCACCGAGATGGGTCAACAGTTTGTCCGGTGGATAGGAATGTAAAAAATTTGTGATGAGTGTTGACGTCATGACCTCTGACCCGGCCACTTCCGGGCAAGCCGCAAGGGAGCCACGAAGTGTGACTAGAATGCCTTCAAGTATGTGGTCCTGCCGAATGTTCTGCATGGTTTTTATTTTATGGGGGCAAGGTGTCTCTGTCCACTCGCGCGGATTAATTGCGTTCGGAGCTTTGGCCAAACGCGGAATTGTCGAGCCAATGGTGTTGTATCCGATTACGATCAGGACAGGTTATGTCATGGGTCACAGATTGCGCGGAATCGATGAACCTCATAATCCGTGATTCACTTTACAAGGTCCAAATGAGAACGGAAATAGTCGATGGCTTTTTCCAGGCCTTGTTCCAACGTAATCCGAGGTTCCCACTTGAGCAGAGTGGTGGCCTTTTCGATATTGGGTCGGCGTACTTTAGGGTCATCGATTGGAAGGGGGTGTTGCGTGATTGTGCTTGATGAGTTGGTGAGTTTGATCACCGTTTTGGCAATGTCCATGACGGTGAGTTCTTGTGGATTGCCGATGTTAACAGGGTCATGTATGGAGCCGAGGTTGGCCTGAGTTTTTCCGAAGCGAACCGAATTTTGAACATCCTGATTCTTTCGAAATTCGTCTGGCGGGGCTTGAAGAAGCAATAGAATTCCCGCGACCAGGTCATCGACGTAACAAAAGCTGCGGGTCTGTGACCCATCGCCATAGACCGTTAACGGATGTCCTTGTAAGGCTTGCACGATAAAGTTGGACACCACCCGCCCATCTTTTGGGCGCATCCGTGGGCCATAGGTGTTGAAGATTCTGACGATTCTTGTGTCGAGGCCATGAAAGCGATGGTAGGCGGTGGTTAAGGCTTCGGCAAATCGTTTTGCTTCGTCGTAGACACCTCGTGGGCTAATGGGGTTAACGTTGCCCCAATAGGACTCCGGCTGCGGGTTGACCAGTGGATCTCCGTAGACTTCGGATGTGCTGGCAAGGAGAAATCGCGCCTGTTTCGCCTTGGCTAACCCCAGCGCTTTGTGTGTGCCTAACGCGCCGACCTTCATGGTGGCGATGGGAAATTCAAGATAGTCCTGCGGACTCGCCGGTGATGCAAAATGCATGACGGCATCGACTGGTCCGTCGACATGAAGATAATCGCAGACATTGTAGTGAATAAACGAAAACTTCGGATGTCCCATGAGTGCACCGATATTCTCTGTACGTCCGGTAAGGAGATTGTCCAGGCATATGACGGTATGTCCTTCATGGATAAGCGTTTCACACAAATGACTTCCTAAAAAACCGGCTCCTCCCGTCAAGAATATCCGCATGCCGTTTCTCCTTCTATTCGCATCATTTTCGTGGTAATTTGTAATGTGGCGTGGATCTTGTCCAAAGTCGTTAAGGTATTAGATAATAGGGAGGATGTCTATGTCATTTTTAAATAATTCTCCTTTTTCTTTTCCACTGAGCCGTCGGGCCCTTTTCAAACTTGGCGGACTGGCCACCATCGGCATGGGATTTCCTGGATGCGATCTGGGGTCCATGTTTGCAGTTCCTCCCAGGGAGACCACTTATTTTACGTCAAATGATAAATTTTACACTGTGAATTTCATGGATGCTTCTTATAATTTTACCCGTGACTTGGATGTGGAGCAATGGAAAATGGTGGTAAAGGGCGCTGTAGAACGCCCTCTGGTGATGAAATGGCGTGATCTGCTCAATCGGGAATCTTTTGATCAGGCTGTGACGCTGATGTGTATTGATACCCTTCCAGGCGGGAGTAGTTTGGGGACCGCTATGTGGAGAGGAATTTCCCTTAAAAAACTTTTGCAGGACATCGGAGCCGATGAAGACACCGCCCGGGATGTGATTTTTCGAGCATCTGACGGATATTCCGACAGTATTCCATTTGCCAGAGCCATGGAAGATGATGTCATGTTGGCCTATCTGATGAATGGGGAAAAGCTTCCTAAGGATCACGGTTTTCCGGTTCGCCTGATTGTTCCAGGTCTCTACGGGATTAAAAATGTGAAGTGGATTACGGAAATCGAAGTCTATAACGGCGATTACCTTGGCTACTGGCAACAGAAAGGTTGGACGGATGATGGGACCATTCATATCTTTTCCCGCATCGATAGCCCCGGTCATTACCAGTCTTTACAAGGGTTTCAACAGCGATTACGCGGGATTGCCTATGGAGGACCGGAGAGCATCAGTGAGGTTCAACTCAGTTTTGATCAGGAGAAAACCTGGGTGTCCGCCGAAATCGAACCACCGTTGTCTCCTTTAACCTGGGTGATTTGGAATTATGATTGGAGTCCGCCAAAACCTGGCAAGCACATGGTGTCTGTCAGGGCCATCGATACGAAGGGAAAGATCCAAACCTCGGAAATCACGAGGCCACAGCCAGCTGGGGCGACAGGATTGCATTCCATTGTTCTGGATGTGCTGAACGCCTAAACGGCGTTATCAGGCTTTCTAGCGGTCGTGCGAATAGAGAGCTCCTGTAGTTGTTCTGTTGTGACGGGGGAGGGGGCTTCGGTCATCAGGCATTGAGCCTTCTGTGTTTTAGGGAACGGGATCACTTCTCGAATCGATTCCGTCTTGCCGAGTAACATCACCAACCGATCAAGTCCCAGGGCGATCCCTCCATGAGGCGGTGCCCCTGATTCCAAGGCATCTAAGAGAAATCCAAATTTTTCACGGGCCTCCGTTTTGGAGATGTTGAGTAAGTCAAAGACTTTTGACTGAACCTGTGGCGCATGAATTCGAATACTTCCTCCACCTAACTCAAAGCCATTCAAAACCAGGTCATAGGCTTGCGTTCGAATCTGGAGAGGATCGGTTTCCAGAAGCGGCATATCTTCTGAGTGAGGGGCCGTAAAGGGATGGTGCAGAGCGATATACCGTTTGGCGGTATCGTCATATTCAAACATTGGAAAGTCCATGACCCATAGCGGTTCCCACCGGTTTCGATCAATCAATCCTAGCTCCTCCCCCAGCAGCAGGCGAAGGCGGCCTAAGACTTGGTGGACAATAGGCGCTTGATCTGCGACAAAGATGAGCAGGTCCCCGGTTTCGGCCGAGGGGAGGGCGTCACGTAGGGTTTGGGGATTAAAGAATTTGGCGATAGAGGAATCCAGATTCCCCTCTTCGTTAATTTTGACCCAGGCGAGCCCCTTGGCACCAAATTCTTTTGCGGTATCGATTAGATTGTCAATCCGGTTGCGGGTAAAGGCGTTGCCACCGGGAATAACGAGGGCTTTCACAATCCCACCGTTTTCCACTGCGCTCTTAAAAACTTTGAAGTCACAGGTTGCGGCGAATTGACTCAGGTCCTGTAACTGCAGATCAAAGCGGAGATCCGGTTTGTCCGTCCCATAACGTCCCATGGCCTCCTCAAAGGACAGCCGGGGCAATGGGGAGGGGAGGTCAATATTCTTCGTCTCTTTAAAGACCAGTCTGACCATATGTTCGATCAACTGCATAATATCTTCCTGATCAACGAAAGACATTTCCAGATCTATTTGTGTGAATTCTGGCTGGCGATCCAACCGGAGGTCTTCATCACGAAAGCACCGGGCAATTTGATAATAACGATCAGTTCCCCCGATCATAAGAATCTGCTTAAAGAGTTGCGGCGATTGGGGAAGAGCAAAAAATTCACCAGGGTTGACTCGACTCGGGACGAGATAATCTCGTGCGCCCTCCGGAGTACTTTTTGTTAAAATCGGTGTTTCCACCTCTATGAACTGATTGTTATGAAGATATTGCCGTACGAGATGGGACACCTGACTGCGGAGTTGAAGAAGTTCTTGCATCTTTGGCCGGCGTAGGTCCAGATACCGGTGTTTTAACCGAAGTGTCTCAGTGGTGGTGATGGTATCGTCGAGGGCAAAGGGGAGGGGTTTGGCTTCATTGAGAATCACAAGGGACGTACTTCGAATTTCTATGGCACCAGTTGGAATATGAGGGTTTGCTGAGCCCTCGGGACGTAATGTCACCTCACCGGTGATGGCCACGACGTATTCATTGCGGAGACGATCGGCTAGTTGATGCACAGTGGGTTGCCGCTCTGAATCAAACACGATTTGTGTGAGGCCGTAGCGATCACGAAGATCAATGAACCTCACTCCCCCATGGTCGCGGCGACTGGCAACCCAGCCGGCTAAGGTCACGGTTTGGCCTACATGGTCTAAGGAGAGTTCACCGCAATGATGTGATCGTTTCAACGAAAAAATCCTTTCCAACGCCTAAAAGCTTTTGATGGCAGAACATAAAACCGAGAATGCGGAATGCTTAAGTTTTAAACTTGAACCGGCTTTTTGATGTGACGCCGGGTCGGCGGGGCCGTGCGTTGCCGGTTGTGCCAGGGGTTGAGATCGTTTTCTTACTCCTGATGGGTTTCGGGTTTCCCTGGCGTGGCCAAAACTGACTAGCGGGTCCCGATTTAGGAAAATTTTCCATTTTTTTGATTGGTTGATCTTTGGATCGGTGCACCCTTGCTTGGCCGATCGTTCCTACAGACGTTGCAGTGCTCCTCCTTTTGATGGAACTCGGGTTTGGTGTGCGTGGCCGAGAAGGAGTCGCAGGTCTGGAGGGAGAGCGATCTTCCGTTTTCTTAATCAGCGGACGAGTTGGTGTCCATGGTCGTGTTTGGCCGGTCTTTTTGGCAGGTGACGCGATATTCTTGCTTCTGATGACATTGGCGGTTGCGGGACGTGGCCGTAATGGACCTGCAGGTCTCGATAGGCGCATCTGTGCATTTTTCGGCTGCCGGACAGTCGGACCTGGCGATTCAGGTGCGATGAGTAAATGGCGTAAGTCGTTCGCTTCCTTATCTGTTAAATATCGGGTTTGGCCTGGGGGAAGGGTTCCAAGGTTCAGAGGTCCAAACTGAACGCGTTTTAACCGGATCACGGGATGGCCGATTTGCTCAAACATTCGTTTGACCTGGTGTTTACGTCCTTCATGGATGGTAATTTCCACCCAGGAATTAGCGGCCGCTTTTCCGGCCTTTTTGACTTTGGCTGGAGCTGTGGGCCCGTCTTCCAACGTCAGCCCATGTCGGAGTTTTTGGATTTCAGATTCTTCTAGGATACCCTTAATTTTCACCAGGTAGGTTTTATGGACATGGTGTGCGGGGTGAAGGCAGGCTTGTGCAATATCACCGTTATTGGTGAGCAGGAGTAAGCCTTCACTATCATAATCTAAGCGTCCGACCGGAAATAGTCGTATGGAAGGTTTCGGGACCAAGGCTTTAATCGTGGGGCGACCGGCAGGATCATGCAAGGTGGAGATGTATCCCACTGGCTTATTAAGCATGAGAAACATATCGGGAGGTCGGGACTTCAAATGGCGCCCTTCGACCTTGATGTGGTCGACAGCAGGATCAACTTTGGTCCCTAGCGTCATGACGGTTTCCCCGTTGACGGTGACCAGCCCATGTTGGATCAGTTCCTCAGCCTTGCGTCTGGAAGCGACTCCGGAACGGGCGATGATTTTTTGTAAACGGACTGTTTTCTCTGCCTGAGCCATATCTATTCCCATTCGATCGTTGCTGGCGGTTTTGAGCTGATGTCATACACCACACGATTGATCCCTTGAACTTCATTGATAATCCGATTGGACATTTTGCCCAACACCTCTGGTGGAATCACGCCCCAGTCCGCAGTCATGCCGTCCGTACTGGTGACAGCACGAATGGCGATCACGGATTCGTAGGTCCGTTGGTCGCCCATGACTCCCACGGTTTGGATTGGCAGCAAGACCGCAAATGATTGCCAGATGATTCTTGACAGTCCGGCTCGTTCAATTTCGTCACGAACAATAGCATCCGCCTCACGAAGGATGGCTAGGCGCTGGGTGGTCACGGAACCAATGATGCGAATCGCTAAGCCTGGACCGGGAAAGGGTTGTCTCCAGACAATATCCTCCGGTAGACCTAATTCCAACCCCAATTGACGAACTTCATCTTTAAACAACTCTCGAAAAGGTTCAATCAGTTTGAATTTCATGCGCTTCGGCAAGCCACCGACATTATGATGTGTTTTAATCGTTGCCGATGGTCCTTTCACGCTCAGACTTTCGATGACATCCGGATACAGTGTCCCCTGAACTAAAAACCCGACTTTACCTAAGGATATCGCTTCCTGTTCAAAAACCTTAATGAATTGACGACCAATGATTTTTCGTTTGCGTTCCGGGTCTGTTGTGCGCCCCAGTGCTGCCAGAAATGTGTTTGCGTGGTCGGCAATGCGAACCTTCAGATGATAGGCGGAATCGAAAGTTGTTTGTAATTGTGCCACTTCATTCTTTCGCATGAGGCCATTGTCGATGAAGAGACAGGTCAATTGGTCGCCGATTGCTCGGTGGGCAAGAACAGCGGCCACAGTGGAATCCACTCCTCCGCTGAGTGCGCAAATGACCTTGGCGTTTCCAACAGTTTGCCGAATGTCTGTCACGGCCTGTTCAATGAATGACCCCATTGTCCAGGTTGGCTCGCAGCGGCAGATATGACGTGCAAAGTTTTGAAGAATCGTTGACCCATGAAGGGTGTGGATGACTTCAGGGTGAAACTGGATCCCAAAGAGCTGTTGCGTGTCATTGGAGGATTTCATCGCAGCAATCGGGGCATGGGCCGTGTGGGCGATCACATGAAATCCGGGTGGAAGCTGTTGTACTGAATCTCCATGGGACATCCAGACCGGAAATGCAATTGTGGGATCGAGATCAAGAAATAAATTCGTGTTGTCGTCAATGGTTAAATCGGCTCGACCGAATTCACGATGAGGTGTGGGGTTGACGGTTCCGCCACATTGATGAGCGAGCAATTGCATACCATAGCAGATCCCCAGAATGGGTATGGCAAGATCAAAGATTTGGCTGTCAATTTTCGGAGAATGGGCCTGAGTGACGCTGGCGGGTCCTCCCGAAAAAATAATCCCTTTGGGGTGATAGTTAAGAATATCCTGAACCGTCGCCTGCGAGGGGAGAATCACGGAAAAAATGTGGAATTCGCGTATCCGCCGTGCGATGAGTTGCGTATACTGCGATCCAAAATCCAGAATGACAATGGTATCGTGGTGCGAGTGCATGGCGTGCCGGTCAATTCGTCAACGGGGGACCTGACTGACTTGGGAAAGAATCAGATCTTAGTCAGCCCGATAATTGGGGGCCTCCTTAGTAATCACCACATCATGAACGTGGGCTTCTCGCAGCCCTGCAGAGGTCAGTTGAATGAACTGAGCGTTCTGTTGTAGTTCTTCGATTGTTCGACATCCGCAGTACCCCATTCCTGCCTTCAGCCCTCCGACTAACTGATAGACCATGACTGCGAGGTTTCCTTTGTAGGGAACACGGGCTTCAATGCCTTCAGGGACTAATTTTGAAGATTCGCGGCCCTCTTGAAAGTAACGATCCTTCCCTCCGCGTTCCATGGCCCCCAGTGATCCCATTCCCCGATATTCTTTGTAGGTTCGGCCTTGATATAATACGGTCTCCCCTGGAGATTCTTCGGTTCCCGCAAAGAGTGATCCAATCATCACGCAAGAGGCTCCGGCCGCGAGGGCTTTGGTGAGATCTCCCGAATATTTTATGCCTCCATCAGCAATCAAGGGTATTTGGTGTTCTTTGGCGATGGTGGCGCAATCCGCAACTGCGGTCAATTGTGGGACTCCGGCTCCTGAAACGATTCTGGTGGTGCAGATTGAGCCTGGCCCGACTCCAACTTTAATAGCATCTGCTCCGGCTTTAATGAGATCCAGCGTGGCAGCAGAAGTTGCAACATTTCCTGCCATTAGTTCCAGGTCTGGATAGCGGGATTTAATATCTTTGACTTTTTCCAGGACGCTTTGGGAGTGCCCATGGGCGGTATCGACAACGATTAGATCAATTCCAGCTTTTGTGAGCCGTTCCAGGCGTTCTTCTACGTCGGGTCCGACCCCGACGGCCGCGCCAACGCGCAACCGTCCATGCGCATCTTTGCAAGCATAGGGATATTTGATTTTTTTCTGAATGTCTTTGATGGTGATCAGCCCTTTTAACTCAAATTGATCATTTACAACAGGAAGTTTTTCAATGCGATGCTCATGAAGAATTGCCTGGGCCTGGTCTAATCCCGTGCCTTCAGGGGCAGTCACGAGGTTGTTTTTAGTCATAACCTGAGAAACTTTGAGATCCAAACGATTTTCAAAACGAAGATCTCGGTTCGTTAAGATGCCGACCAATTTTCCATCTTTGGTTACAGGGATTCCAGATATGCGATAGGTCGCCATAAGATGGTGTGCATCGCGAATGGTATGATCTGGGGAGATGGTGATTGGAGAAAGGATCATCCCGCTCTCTGATTTTTTGACCTTATCGACTTCTGAGGCTTGCATGTCAGGGGAGAGCGCGCGGTGAATTATTCCAATCCCCCCTTCGCGTGCTATTGCAATGGCCAATCGCCCTTCGGTTACGGTGTCCATGGCCGCGCTCAGAATTGGGATATTAATCCGAATATTTCGAGTGAGTTGGGTGGAGGGATCCACCTCAGAGGGGATGATATTTGAATGGCGCGGCACCAGGACCACGTCATCAAAAGTGAGTCCCATCCGTAATTGTTTTTCCAACATGCGTTAGGCCTTGTATTTCGTCCCCTGCCGAATTGTGGATGCGAAAAAGCCTTTCATCTTAATTTTCTTTTGAAAGGCAGTCAATGTGCCTTTGGTTATACTTGATGGGTTTATCGAGAAACACACAAGACTGCTCAGGATCGGCAGCTCAATGTGTTCCCATACCGGGAATCCGGTTCGGCACTATGAAAAATGCCAAAGGGTAATCCCTGCACCCTCTGGCATTTGATGTTAATGTGTGTGGTTGTTTCCCGGGTTTTGCCAGAGCGATGTGGCTATTCTGCTGCCTCAGGAATAAAGGCCATCGTTTCCTCTTCCTGGAAATGATCTTCGGCTTCTTCTGCCGGCATGAATTCTTGCACTCGCATGTTTCCGCTATCAACCGAATAGACGTGTCCTCTGGAGTCAGCTCCAATTCCATAGGGAAAGTTGAATTGGCCATCCTGAGAGCCAAAGCCGCCCCATTGGGTGATAAAGTTACCGTCTCGATCAAACTTTTGGATGCGTTGGTTGCCGGTATCACTGACAAATACGTCTCCTGATTCATCGACTGCCACACCCCAGGGTGAGCGAAATTGTCCCGGTTCTTGTGCCTGAGCGCTGCTGGCATGGCCAGGTCCAATGCCTCCGCCCCACTTGGTAAGTAATTGGGGGAGGACGTTTGAGCTGGTATCAAATTTTTGAATCCGATGATTACCCATATCGACCACATAGACGGTTCCATCTGTTTGATCCACCGCAATGCCTCGGGCAAAATAAAACTGCCCGTCCCCATTCCCAAAGCTTCCCCACTGCATAATAAACTCTCCGGTTTCATCAAATTTTTGAACCCGGAAGTTGGCACTATCTACGACGTACAGGTACCCGCGTACCCTGTCGACCGCCACTCCCCATGGAGCATTAAACTGTCCTTCGCCATTCCCGCGGGATCCCAGTTTCATCATATAATGGCCTAATTTCCCATCAAACTTTTGAATCCGATGGTTATTGGTGTCAGCCACATACACATTCCCATTCCCATCGCATGCGATGCCTGTGGGATTATTGAACCCTCCGTTAGCGGATCCGAAATTTCCCCATAACAGGATAAAATTACCATTCCTGTCGAATTTCTGGATGCGGTTGTTCCCGTTATCAACCACAAATAATGACCCTTGGCGATCAATCGTTAGGCCGTATAGAGGGCTAATAAATTCTCCACCATGGAGTAGGGAAGCTCCTCGGCCTGGTTTTCCCCACTTGGAGGCACAAATATACCCAGACGTGTTAAGAAGGATGTTGGTGCTGGCGGGAACAGAAACGTTGTTGTTGGCGTCTTTAAACCAAACGTAAACGGTTTTTGTGCCATCGGTTGGCGAGGTGGTAAAAGGAATAGTGGCTCCAAATTTTTGTTCCGGTTCCACTTCAACCCACCCAGGCATGGTCCCGCTTGGAGTCATAGGGTTTTCAGAGATGAAATAGGCAGCCACTCCGCTGTCCACGTCTTTAGCTGAGATGGTGGCGACCATATCGGGACTATTGGTCATGTAAGCCCCATGATTAATGACGATGTCAGGATTTTGAGGTGCCGAGATGTCAATCAAAACCGGAATAGCGGTCTGTTCTTCAGATAGCCGGCTTTCTGCTCCATCTTCGGTCACCGACGTCATGGCATAAAAATATGCCGTGTTATTTGTGAGGCCACTATGAATATATGGAGTGGTCACACCTTCAATCTTTGTGGAGGTATCGGTTGAGAGGTTTGGTTCAGTACTAAAATAGAGGTTGTAACTGACAGCATTTGGAACTTCGAGCCAACTTAGGATGTTTTCTGTATCTCCGGGTTTGACGGCAAGGTTGATGGGGGCGGTAAGGTCGCTGGCAACCCGCTTTTCTTGTTTGCCTCGATTGAGTTCATCCTCAGTTGGGGCAAACTTGGTTAAACGGTGGTTGCCGCTGTCTATGACGTAGACAAATCCCTCTTTGTCCACCGCAATCCCTGACGGGAAATTCAGTTGCCCTTCGGTTAATCCCCGATTTCCCCACGAAGTGAGATAGGTCCCGCTAGAATCAAATTTTTGGACACGGTGATTTCCGCTGTCGACGACATACACATATCCTAAAGGGTCGCAGGCGACCCCCCATGGGGCTTTAAATTGGCCAGGGGCATTCCCTTCCTTTCCCCATTTCAGGAGAAAGTTACCACGTGCATCAAATTTTTGAATCCGATGGTTCCCCTCATCGGCAATATAAATATTCCCGACAAAGTCAACCGCGAGGCCGCGGGGATAAAAGAAGGCGCCGTCATATCCCCCATCACGCCCCCACTTAAGTACAGGGGAGCCGTCGGAAAGGAATTTTTGAATTCTGGCATTGCTGGTATCCGAGACAAACAGATTGCCTTGGGAATCGGTGGTAACACCCCAGGGGACATCAAATTTCCCCGCTTCCGCCCCTCTCCAGGCAAAACCGAATTTTCCCCATGCGTTGATAATATTTCCTTCGGAATCAAACTTTTGGATGCGATTGTTCCCACTGTCCGCCACATACACATCTCCTTCGGGGGATGTGGCAATGCCCCGCGGGTAGTAAAATTTTCCTTCGGTTGAATCAGGTTCGTCACCCCAACGTGCAAGAAATTTTCCCGATCGGTCAAACTTCTGAATCGAATGATTGTCTGTATCGCCGACATAGATATTTCCGTCTTTATCTATAGCAATGCCGGTTGGTGATTTGAATTCTCCATCGTCGACGCCTTCACACCCGATTTGCATTACGGGGAGGTAGGGAGAAGGAATGGACATTACCTCTTCGGATAAAAGACTTTCACCCTCTTCCGTAACCACAGAAATGGCATAGTGATAACAAAAGTTATTAGCTAGGTCGTTATGTTCGTAAGGAGAGATCGCTCCTTCAATGCAATTGGCTTTTTCTTTGGTTATCCCAACTTTTGGGATGAAATCCTCTTGGCCCGCAACTGGCCTGGTTAGTTCGTTGGGCTTAATTTGAACGCCCTTAGTGGTCATGAAGTAAACGTTGTAATACAGGGCTTCCGGGACAGGATCCCAGGTCAGGGTAATTCGCGTGTGATCAGGGATAGCGCGTAGGTTTGCTGGTGCCTGTGGAATATTGGCATCCTCGTTTTGTCCTGCTCCCCAGTCCTCCACTCCACTTTCTACGGTCACCATCTTTCGATTGAGCGGATTTCCATAAAATAAAACATCGAAAAGTTTTGTCATGCTGTTCCCCTGAAACTGATGAAGCAGTTGTGTGAAATTTGTAATTTATGCAATAAATACAATGACTTACGGCAAAGTCTACCAGGAGAAAAAGAGGGAAGTCAAGGAAAGTCCCAGCAGGCTATTTACCTCTTAACCTTCTTTGACAACAAGTCAAAGACGAGGAATTCCAGATTATTCCATTGAAGAAAAGTTGAGATCTAACGTCCCAAGAAATTCACCCTTTCGTCATCAGCACATAATAGGCGGGAATGCGTTAGAGGTTTACCACCTTAAGATGGTTGGCCAATTCCTGATTTTGTGACGTTGGCAGCCTGTGGACCCTTTGCTCCCTCTACCAAGTCAAATTCTACCGATTCCCCCTCTTTTAGAGATTTAAAGCCGTCTTCTTGAAGTGCGGAATAATGGACAAACACATCCTGTCCACCTTCAACTTGAATGAAGCCAAAACCTTTCCGATCATTAAACCATTTTACCGTTCCCTTACTTCTCATGATGGCCCTCCCCATTAGAGTATTTGTGGATATATAGAGTATTTGTGGATATATATTTCAAAAAAGTTGTGCGTGTTTAAAAAAAAAGCCGAAAAAGGAATCCATTCCTCTCTCGGCTTCACGGCGTAATATTCTTCTCACTTCTTTACCCATTACAAAAACGAAGAGGATGTAGCACAGTTTGCAAAATCTGTCAATAAATGACACGAGGAAATTCATTCCCTACTATTCGACTTATAGGCTAATTATTTCGGATATTTGATTGAAAATGAGTAAAGGGGTCATGCTAATCACCCAACATATTTCATCACTCTCCACTTATTAGAATTGTCCAAGACCTTGATCAGACTTTTCGATCGGTACATTTTTTCTGAGTTGCTTCCCCCATTTCTGACCAGCCTGACCGGATTGTGTTTCATCATTTTTACAAAGGAAATGCTACGGTTGGTGGATTTAGTGGTATCCCGAGGAATCAGTTTGGCCGCCCTGGGGTCTATTGTGCTGCATTTGCTTCCTTCATTTTTAGTCCTAACCTTACCAATTGCCTGCTTAATTGCCTCAATTTCGGCCTTTAATCGTCTATCGTTTGACAATGAGGTCATTGCTATTCGTGCTGCGGGGGTCAGTTTCTGGCGAATCAACCTTCCTGTGGTGGTTTTTTCCGGCATGGTATTCCTCTTGACTGTATATCTTTCTCAATGGGGCCAGCCCTGGGCCAATGTGTCATTGAAGACTTTGGCTCTGAGCGTCATCGAAGATGAGTTGACTCTTGCGGTTGATTCGGGCGTGTTTAATGAACCGATCCCCGGACTCATGGTGTATGTGCCACACTCGGAGAATGCGTCTGGCGATAAGGGCATATTTATTTCGGACCAACGCAATCCGGAGCAACCCTTGATAATTGTGGCGGAAAATTTTCACATGTTGAAACAAAGCGAACGTCAGCAGTTTGGCATTCGATTGTTTAAGGGGGCAATTCATCAAATCCCCAAAGATGCCAATAGTTTTCATCGGGTCACCTTTGATACCTATGATTTTTGGCTATCTTCGCCTTTTACCTCCGTGAAAGATAAGACAAAACGAAAAACCTACGAAAACCTTACTCGGCAATTGGAGGAATCAGGGGGAACGGACGCAGGAGCCCTTCGTCGATTAGTAGAGTTTCATAAAGACACCGCCTTTCCGGTCGCCACCTTTGTACTGGGGTTGTTGGGCGTCCCGGTGGGGATTGTGTCGAAGCGGTCCGGGAAAGCTGGTGGGTTTGCGATTGGGGTTCTCGTGGTTATCGGATTTTATTTATTGAATGTATTGGGAGAGTTTCTCGTGACGACTTTGGTGATCTCTCCGTTTTTCGGTGCGTGGATGCCGAACATTATCCTGGCCTGCCTCACAGGATTCCTTCTATTTCAAGCTGGAAAACAATGATCCAGAATTCTTTCAAGCAAGTTAGATCATGAAAAAAATTTCTTGGTATGTATTTGGGAAATTTAGTCGCGTCTTCGTAATGTGTCTTGTAACCGTGCTGACGATTTATCTAGTCGTGGATTTTTTCGAAAAATTGCGAAAGTTTTTGAAATATGATGCAGACCTAACCGTTATTTTTAGCTTTTTTGTCTATCGAATTCCAGAAATTGCTTTTCTCTTAGCCCCGCTGGCGGCTCTAATGGCATCAATTTTGACGGTTTGTGGTCTTAATCGGACTCGTGAAATCACGGCGATGCGCAGTTGTGGGTTAAGTTTTTATCAGATTGCCATTCCCTTTTTTGTCTTTGGCGGGCTTGTGAGTGTCGTGGGTCTGAGTTTGACGGCCCTGTTGATTCCTCTGGCCAATATTAAAGCTGAATTTGTTCAATCGGTCTTAATCCAAAATAAACCAGAGCCCCTCTTACTTACTCCGGAACGTTTGTGGCTTCGGGTGGGACGCAATCACCTTATGCGAATTGATTCGGTGACAGAAGATGGGTATCGTTTAAATGGTATTCACCAGTACACGCTTGATGATCGCTTCAGTCTCAAAGGCATTCTTGAAGGAAAATGGGCAACATTTGTCGATGAGGAATGGATAATAGAGCATGCGATTGAGCGAACATTTCAGGATGAAGAACGCATGCAAGTGAATGGTATGACACGGCAGACGTTGTCTCTCTCTCTCACGCCTGATGATTTTCAGAATTGGCTAGCTCAGTCCCCAGAGCATATGTCCTTGTATCAATTGCATGACTATATTCAAGGGTTAATAGAAGATGGTCATAGTCCTCATCGTTTTTTAACTGATTATTGGTCTCGAATTGCGTACTCCCTTGTTCCTCTGGTGATGATATTGTTAGGGATCTCGGTGAGTCTCCGCGGAAGTGGTGTGCGTGAGGTTGGAATAGCTAAAGGGCTTGGGCAAACCCTGGCAATAGGGTTTTTTTTCTGGGCTGCGCATTCGGTAGGCATAGTTTTAGGACGAAATGGAGCGGTGTTGCCGATCATTGGCAGTTGGATTGCCACAGTCATGTTTTCGATCATCGGAATTAATCTTTTTTTAAGGCTAAAATGAGGGATCCACGATTGTCATGAAGAGCACTGGAAGGAATGTGTGATTGAGATTTTGACCATCCGTTCCTGATCACCATTCGTATTGGTTTTTGATGCTGTGCAATGTATGAATTTGTCAAGTTTTCTCATAAACACGCAAGGGATTTTCTTAATTCCCCCTGACTCGGATCCGATAACATTTCCATGGAGATAGAGTCGAAGAGTAGGGGAGATTCCGAAGATCCAAGGCAGACAGTTATTCGGAAAACTTCAAAAACCCACCGCTTACATGAGGTTGTAATTATCGAATAACGAATTCAACAGGTGACAAGGGCAAACTATCCGTGAGGGTAGGGCGCAAAGCCAAGAAACCCTGAGAACGTTGTTGTTTCAGGGTTCGTCTGGTTACCGAACTGTGTTGGTAGATCCATGCGTTCGTTCATGCGCCCATTCCCTGGAATTGGGCGCTTTTTTTGGTCACCCTGGAAAGGCCAAAATATGGACGAAAACGCACAATCTTTCACAGAGACAGTAGTTGGTATTACAGAACTCGACTCGTCTCACCTCGCTTCGGTTAGTCCAAAAAAAGCAGAACATACGGAAGCACAGGTCCAGCTCGATCAGGAACATGTTGCCCGGGTTTTATTAGAGTTTCTCCCGATCATTCGTCGGATGGCTGGAATTATGGCATTCAGGAATCCCTTTTCCCTGGATGTCGAGGATTTGACCAGCGCAGGGGCTATGGGGCTGTTATCAGCCTTGAAGCGCTATGATCCAACACGCGATATTAAATTTCGCACATTTGCCGAATATCGTATTCGTGGCATGATGTTGGATGAAATTCGGTCGATGGATTGGGTGCCTCGCTCTGTTCGATCTCGCCGAGATCAGGTGCGACAAATAGTTGAAGAGCATCTTCAGAAAAATGGGGTGCCACCGACTACACAGGAATTGGCCACGGTGTTGGGCGTACCCATTGAGGAAATAGAAGGAGTGGGCGGGTGTGATCCTCGCTTAATTAGTCTGGATGAGCCGGTTGGGCAGGGAGAAGATGAGTGCACCCTTCGTGATGTTTTGCCGGACGTTAACCATCTGGACCCTTTTGTGGCCTGTGCGGATGCAGAAATGAAAGCGGCACTGTCAGCGGCGCTGCAGACATTATCGGCACGCCAGCAAGAGGTACTTCAATCGTATTATCATGCGGGATTGACGATGAAAGAAATTGGTCGGCAAATGGGTCTGACCGAATCTGGCGTCTGCCGGGTGCATTCCGGTGCCATTCGGCATCTACGCATAGAGTTGAAACGTATTGAGGATGGGGGACCCAGTGCGCCTCGACCCAGGAATTTGCGAAAAACACCCGTTGGCCGTGACTAATTAAACTAAATTAAATTGTGTGCTTATTAAAAAATTCGTGTCCCCCAATTTGTGCCACTTTACGGTTGACCTGAGCCCACCGGGGAGTTTTGACCAGTTGAGGATTATAAAATAGTACAGCCCCATCCACCACTTTGCGCCCGTCTTGTACAACCTTCCAGGCTAATAAACTATCCTGCATGATTCGATTTGTTTGATCAAATTCCACTTCTTCTGGATTACGTCCCATCCATGGTTCAAACTGTTTTGCCCGAAGAACTGTGCCCTTGACCGTGCCATCGCTGTGGTATTTGAGAGCCATTCGGTTCCGAATGACGGCCGCGACGGCTAACTTTCCAGCAAAACTTTCACCACCGGCTTCCAGATAGATAGTGAGGGCGGCTAAAGTGTCGTCGCTGTGGCTAGATTCCTGCGAATAAATTATTTCTAGAGGCAAAGTTGATACAGACGAAGGAGACGAAAGAACGGATGCAATATCGGCCGAATTTACAGGAGTTGGTGAGACTGGGAGTAAGCATATGGAGAAGGTTTCTATACAGATGATGAGGATACAAGACAACAGTGTTTGGTTTCGTTTCATTTTATCCCTTTAAATCTTGATGGGTTTAGAGTTTTTACTCATTGTTTTTGTTTAGATATTGAGAAGTCAGGTTTAAAAAAATGCTTCTTGGTCACGGCCTTTCGCAAAGTACATGCCATTGACGGTTTAGATTGTTCAATGGAATGTGTTTATGGGAGTCTTGCGTTGTAGGGAGGAGTCTGGTGTTAGACTTTTTGTGTTTTCCTAAATAACAAGTGGCCTTTATCCAGCATTGTGTCGTGGTTTCGGGACATCAAAGAATAGGCCAGCCCTATTTCATGCAATAGTGATTGGAAATAGGGCGATTTCGAGATTCTCGTACTGATCAAAAATCTGACAATCTTAAAAATGGGTTCAGTGAATCAACGAAAAATATGCAGAACGAACAGAGGTCTATCGAGAATGATGTCTGTTGCGCGATTTTAGTGATGGAGGAGAACATGAGCATTTCGTCGGTGAGCGAAAGAGTAAGGGAAATGATGATGTGTCTCGGAGTGGGAGTAATTCTTCTTGGGACATTACCGCTTTCAAATGGTTGGGCTCAGTCAGATCAGACGCCTATCCTACCTATGCAATCTCTTGCGCACGCTAAAGTGTATTTGATGGCCGGAGATTACCGTCGAGCAGTAGAGGCTTGCCAGGAAAATATTGACCGCAATCCCTCGGTTGAAGCATACGTGTATTTGGCCTATGTCTATGAGGCAATTGATGGCTATTTAGGATCATTGGCAAAGCAGGAGGATTATGTGAAAGTGGAGCAATTAGCGCTGAATTTGACCGCACGGGATATTCTCGATCTCATTGATCCGCCAAATGTCATGCCACGTATGGCGCAAGAACTCATTCATGAAGGCATTCGGCAACAATTTGATGTGACAGCAGCGATGGCTAATCGGTTGAGTCGGAAACGGACGGATGAATTGTGGGCACAACAAACCCGTTGGCGTGAATTGAAGCCTGATTCATGGTGGACCGGAACCCCGGATGAATGGCAGTGGTGAATTCTATCCCTGCCTTGCCTGTGAGTGAAGAGATCAATCAGATCACACAGGATGCCACTCTGGAGATAGGTTAATCGTATTTGAGTGAGTTGACAGTCCGATAAGAGCGGTTTTAGGATGCCTAGACAGTCTGGACATTTTGTCGTATTTATCCAAGGAGGCAGTCAGTGTCTGATTTAGTGGCCAAAGCCGATGCAGCGAATTGGGATGGGGAAGTACTGAAATCTTCAGAGGTGGTGATGGTGGATTTCTGGGCGGTTTGGTGTGGACCCTGTCAAATGGTGGCCCCAATCGTCGATGAGCTTGCACAGGAATATCAGGGCAAACTTAAAGTGATGAAGCTCAACACCGATGATGCTCCAGAAGTTGCGGGCAAATATCAAATCATGAGTATCCCAAGTATTCTCTTCTTCAAGGGTGGCCAAGTTGTCGAAAAAATTGTTGGTGCAAGACCAAAGCAACAATTCAAACAAGTTATTGACTCGCTCCTGGCTCAATCCACGTCTCCTGCCTGATCAGCGAGACCGATGACTCGGTGTTATGCTGACCGAGCTGCGTATCTCCAACTTTGCCCTCATCGATCAACTCCATTTGGAATTTCCCCCTGGGTTTCTCGTCTTAACGGGGGAGACCGGAGCTGGAAAATCTCTTCTCATTGATGCTCTGGTGTTAATCACCGGGGGACGAGCCTCCGCCGAGCATATTCGGTTTGGTGCCGATGAAGCTCTGCTGGAAGCCTGTTTCGTCATCCCACCGACTCATCCTCTTTCGAGCAGATTGCAAGGGGACGGATACCTCCTACCCGATCAACAGGACATTATTGTTCGTCGGATGTTATCGCGGTCGGGAAGGAATCGCAATTTCTTAAATGGGCAACTTGCCCCTCTTCAAACGATTCAAGACATCGGCCCTCAATTGGTAGATATCCATGGCCAACATGATCAGCAATCATTGCTCTCCCCTAAAACCCAGCTCAAATTGCTGGATGCGTTTGGGAATCTTGAGGATGTCGTCGGATCCTATCAGGTGATGCACCGAGAATGGGTCGAGAAAAAGGCGGCTTTGGATGAATATGTGGTCAGGTTACGGGATCAAGCCAATAGGCAAGATATTCTTCAATATCAATATGACGAGCTGGTCAAGATGCAGTTGCAGTCCGGAGAAGAGGAGACTCTCAGTCAGGAATATCATCGGTTGAAACATAGCGGTCGATTAGGAGAATTATCGAATCAAGCCTTTACGGCATTACATGAAGGCGAACGATCGGTTCTGGATCGTCTGGGTGAGGTGACTGAGTGGATACAAGAGCTTGCAAAAATTGATGCGCACGGTGAGTCGTGGGTTCCGTTGTTGGAAACAGCGAACATGTCGTTGCGGGAAGTGACCGATAACCTTCGGGATTATAGGACTCGAATTGAATATGATCCTGAGAGAATGGATCTGATTGATAGTCGGTTGGCCGGTCTTCAGCGGCTGAAAAAGAAATATGGAAAGCCGGTCGAAGATTTAGTGGAACTTACCAAGACCCTCGAACATGATTTAGCGCAACTCCAAAATGGAGAAGAGCAGGTGCGGTATCTGCAAGCAGAAGTGACCAGTCGATATGAATCGATGAAGGCCTTGGCGGAAGACTTGTCGGCCAGGAGGAAAACAGTTGCGAAGCATTTGGTCAAAGAGATCAAGCAGGAATTAGCGGCTCTTAAAATGTCAGCAATGGAGGTGCAGGTTAATATTGAAATGGCCAACGGAGACAATCGATTTGGGGCGGCAGGAATGGATCGTGTTGAGATGTTACTGGCTCCCAATCCGGGAGAACCGTTGATGCCATTGGGCCGGATTGCATCGGGTGGAGAATTGTCTCGAATTATGTTGGCCTTAAAAACCGTGTTTGCGGAAAATGATCAGACGCCTGTTGTCATTTTCGATGAAATTGACAGTGGGATTGGTGGGGAAGCCGGCATAGTCATGGGAAGTCGATTACGGCAATTGGCTCAATTTCATCAAGTGTGTTGTATCACCCATCTTCCGCAGATTGCCTCTCAGGCTCATGCACAGTTTGTGGTTGAGAAAACAACGCTAGAAGACCGAACCCTAACGAATGTCCACGAAGTCTCAGGAGTTCATCGTGAAACCGAAATCGCTCGCATGTTGGGAGGAGGCACGCTAACTCCAACTATCAGAAAAACCGCCGGTGAAATGCTGGATCGGGGAAGCAGTCCTCATGTAGTCACCAGTCACAATAGGCCAAAAAAGAAACCTGCTAAAACCTCATCTAAATTCGAATGAGCTTGGTACATTCAGGTTAGCTCTTCATAAACGAGTGGATAGCTCTTTCTTAGTGTTCGAGAATTGTCAGGATCCGCATTTCCAAAAAAACACGACAGCCATTCGTTTTGAAGCTAACGCATGGTCCCAGCCAAAATATCCTGTTGCAGAATGGATGAGATCCGATTTATAGGCAACTAGGCGGTTGAAGACATACGGGACCTCTAGGATTTCCTTGAACATGGTAGGATCCATTTCCTGTGATATCCCAGGCACTTCGCTAAGACTTTCATAATCTTTTGGGCAATAGTTGCCGTCTGGTGGTTCACCGGGAAGATGCAATCGGTAAAAGGATGTGCCGCAATGTGATGTGGGTGGGCTGGGATGGAGGTAGAGGACGGCGGCGTAATGACAAATTCTGGCAGAGTCGACATGTGGACGAGCGACCCCCTCAGCTCCTCCGCATATCTGAATGTGATTGTGTCCGGAAAGTCCTGCCTCGTTATGCGATTGGGGAGTGAGGCTGGGAATACCTAAATGTGTGGTCACGTAGCTTTCCACGGTGCGCAGTTCATCGGGAGTCAGAGCTCCAGGAGCCCGCATGCCGGGCCAGGGTTCCGGGCGCCAGGGGGATCCCAAGGTCCAGGTTGGAATGGCCATACATCGTTGGGCAATCTCTAATGCGTTGGGAAGGGCCTGATCCTGAATCCAATAATCCTGGCCATGAATTAATTCGCGATAGGGAAGTCGGTTCATGAATACAAGCCAGACAGAGTGTTTGATCAGAGGAAAAATTGTGAGATGACATGGAAATTGGTGGATGAAAATGGGCACCATAAAACGTCGGTCAGGGTGAGGTCAAGCGGAAGTATTGTTTGATAGCCTGGTGAGAATGTGAAGGTTGTCATGATAAGCTATGGTTAATGACGACATTGAAAAAAGGATAGACTGAAAGTTTGGCGTCTGAAGGGATGAAGGAGAGTGACTATGCTCAATCCAGCGGTGTCCGAGATTGATCAATTGTTGACTGAGACACTTCAGGGCATCAAGGTTGAAGAGGCCACGCGTCAATACTGGGAGCAGGGTGAGTTCTTGGCTTTAGAGCATTTGTTCCCCACTCAGGTTGTTCAGGAATTTATGCGGGAAGTAGAGCGCGTGCGGCCCCAAATCAATCGAAACTTTATACCAGGGCATAAAAAGGGGGGAAGTGTCAGTTTTTATCTTCTGCAGCAGTCGGCTCCGGCCATTCTTGCGTTCTATCATCACCAGGGATGGATCGACTTCTTGAGCCGAATTGCCGGGGTTCCATTAATGCTGTGCCCCGAAGAGGATCCCCATTCCTGTGCACTGTATTTTTACACCGAGGCTGGAGATCATATCGGGTATCATTATGATACCTCGTATTACAAAGGTGAACGATTTACGGTTTTATTGGGATTGCAGGATCAATCAAGCAGCCGATTGGTCTGTCGTTTACATACCAAAGAAGAGGGTCGAGAGGTAAAAGAATTATCCCTACTGACGGACCCCGGCACATTTATTTTTTTTAACGGCGATAAATTGCATCATGCCGTTACGCCGCTGGGGGCTGGAGAGGAGCGGATTGTGCTCACACTTCAATACGTCACCAACCCGTCAATGGGTCTGGCCCAACGGTGGTTTTCGAATATGAAAGATGCAGTGGGATATTTTGGATGGTCGGCCATGTTTCGAAAACCCCACCGTTGAAAACTTTCTCCACGTCCCTCCTCAGTGCAACGCAATTAACACGACAGTCGTATTGTCTTCTCCACCTAATCGGTTGGCAGTATCCACTAGTGTTCGGCATATCGCTTCGGCCTGTGGAGCTTCTTGGCGGATAATAGTTTGAATCTCCTCATCAGTCAGCATTTTTGTGAGTCCGTCTGAACACATCAGAATAAGATCTGACGGCTCAAGCGGGTAGGTCCGAATGGTAGGTCGTGTTTCAGGATCAATTCCAAGGGCTTTGGTTAACACATGCCGAAGGGGGTGAGTGCGAACCTGTTTGGCTGTAATGAGATTCAGGGCCAACCGTTCCTCCATAAGGGTATGATCTTTTGTCCAGAGCGAAAGTGTGCCCTGCCTAAAGAGATAGGCGCGGCTGTCGCCGGCATGTGCCACGCTTGCATGATATCCTGTAGGAGAATGCGTGATGGCGACCATGATAATGGTTGTTCCCATTCCTTTCAGGGATTCGTCCTCTGCTGCTGCTTTTCGAATACGTTGATTGGCGGATTCAAGAGCTTGATTCAGCAGCGATTCTAATTTGTCAGGTCGAACGTAGGGAGAGGTTTCAGTCGAGAGTTGAGTTCGAACGACTTCGGGAATGGCTTTGACCGCAATCTGGCTGGCGACCTCGCCCCCGGCATGTCCACCCATCCCATCTGCCAACACCCACAATTGTAGGGAATTTTCGAGTGAAAAGGCATCCTGGTTCAGTTTTCTAACCAGACCAAGATCTGTCAGTCCGACGCCGGTCCATTTGTCAGAGCGCTGCTTGGATGTCATAGGGAAGCAATATATTCAGGGAGTCCATGACGTTGGACCAGACGGTTATAAATAAGGTCGGCCAAAGGCTCCAGGTTTTTGCAATCTGCCTCATTGTATTGGATGAGTACATCTCTAGAGTTCGATTGTCCGAGTTGCCATTCTCCCCACAAACGGACCGCATCCCATCCCGTCAGTCCTTCCAGCAAAGTCGGGCGATAACAGCCTATTTCGGTTTCAATTGCCTTCAGCCCACCTTTTAATCCGAGGCGTCTGGCCGCAAAGCACAAGTCGATATGGGGATGATCCAGACTCAAGTCTGGATATTTGGCCTTCAGAAAAGGCAAGTCAAAGCCTGAGCCAAAGAAGGTCACGAGAAGATCGTACGAGGCAAATTCCGCCTGCAAGCGTTCACCGGATAAGTTTTCTCCCTGAATCAACGTGGTCATGCGACCTTTTCCGTAAATACCCACCACTGTAATTTCGCCATCGGGTAACGGAACGCCGTTTGTCTCAATATCCAGAAACGCTGCCTGAGATCGAAAATTGGGATAAAGACGCCAGTGGTCGCGCGCTTTCAGGATGCGGGTGAAAAAACGGGAATTCTGTGCCTTCCACTGTTTTTGTGCTTCCAGAATGTCTTCATCGTATTGGGCTTTTCGAAACGGGGAAATGCGGGGAGCGATGGGTTTCTCGAGGAAAGTGTCCCATGTGCCAATGCCATCCTCCCACCAGAGGCGTTCAGTGGATTCTCCAATGCCGGGTAAAAAAAGAAATGTGGATTGTAACATTATTCTTAACGCGAAGAGAGCCTAATTCTAACCTTGATTTCACCAAGAGGACAAGCTACATTCGAAGCAATCTTGAGATCTTCTTTCATTCGTAGCATAAGCGAGAATATATGGAATTCCGTCCACAGAAAATTAAAATGACCATCGGTGGGATCCAGGTCATTGCACAACTCAAACCGAATCGAACCGCACAGGCTGTGGTCGAAGCTCTTCCCATTGAGGTCCCCGTGAACCAGTGGGGAGAAGAGTTTTATTGCAACATGCCGGGGGTCAAAGACTATCGAGAAGTTGCCACCACTCAGGTAAAAGTTGGCGATGTCGCTTTTTGGGGCATGGGGGGGATGTTGGCGGTCTTTTTTGGACGCACTCCCATGAGCCTCGGAGATGATCCGGTTCCTGCTGATCGGGTGAACGTCATTGGAAAAGTGATAGGTGATCCGAAAGTGTTGAGGGAGGCCACAGGGGCGTCCCTTATGAGAGTGGAACAACTTCCTGAAGGAACCTGATGCGACTCAATAAAGTTCGCGTACATCATATGGCCGTCTCAGTCATTGAACGATTACAGTCGAGTGGATTGTTACACATTCAAGGAAAACCGGAAGTGGTGATTCAGAAATTGGAAACAGCCATTCTATCCGAGTTGCAGGTGGAAGATCGTTTGAATGCGGATGTCCGGGAGATGTTGAAACAGTTTGAACGAGAGTTTGCGGAAGGTCGAGCGGATTATCAGAAAATGTTTACGATGGTGAAGCAAAAGCTCATCAAAGAACGCGGGGTCATTTTATAGGGTATATGGCAGAATAGACTTTGAATGCCGTAGGACTGAATTGCTAATGAATACACCCATTCTCAGCGACGAAAAACAAACACACCTTGCGCATGTCATTCTGACCAGTGTCACCGACATGCCCGAGGCAAAGATGATTGGCGATTCTGCTCATGCTCTTCGTGAAGTGAAGCGCGTGCTGGCCGAGCACATGAAAGCAGAGGAGGAGCTGGTTCAAAAAGTGCGGAGTCGATTGCAATCATATGCACGGCCGATTCCAGAAGGTTCCCAAGAGTGGGATGTCCTTTATCAAAAAACCTACCAGGAAGAATTACGTAAGCGGAACCTAACCTGAAGAACTCCTCTTTGCTCCCTTCCAGATTTCTTACTTTTCTGCGAGTGGGCCGACAGCTCTTTTATCGTGCAGGTGCTTATCCCTGGAACTCTCTTGAGGGCCAATGGTATGGTTTGTGAAGGGTACTCTCGTGAATGATCGTGAAAAGACCATGCATGCTCTTGGAGCCGCCACCCTCTCCATTTTACCGGGGATCGGTCATCTGTACTTAGGTGTCAAACGCGGGAATATTTTCCTGGTCTGTGGGATTCTTTTAATGATTATTTCCAAGTTTTTCTGGCCGACAGGTTGGCTAATTTATATGCAATTTTCCATTCTGGCGGGCTTCGATGCGTTTGCATTTGGTAAGCGGGGAAGAGGATTATTTTAACCATTGCCAGCCACATGGAGACCGTAAAATGAAGCAAGGCGATCGTCCCCTGACGAGGTTAGTGAGGTTGGTGTTGCTAGATTGGGGTATGAGAATTTTGGTGACCGTGATTGGGCTAAATGCTTCAATGGCTCAGGCGGCTAATTTGTCGGTGACTGATTTGCTAACATCTCCCGGGAAGCCCATTCAATTACAGGCACGTTTAACCAATCCCGAGGCAGAAGGCGAGATTGGTTTGCCGGACCAGCCCTTGGAATTTATTGTGCATGGTCGGACAGTGGGTCAGGCGAATACCGACGCGCATGGGTGGGCTCGGCTCGACTTTACTCCTAGTATGCGGGGGAATTTGTCAATCATTGTGAAGGTGGTGACACCCTCTAAAACCGAGGCTATCGAAGGAAAAGGGGTCCTCCTATCCTGGGAACGTCGTCGCCCAATATTGCTAATTGATTTGGCGGTGTTAGTGGAAGGAGAGCTGGTCATGGATCCGCCTCCGCCTGAACTCTATGAGGATCCGGGCCTCATATTGGGAGATGCCCATCCAGCAGCAGCGGCAGAATTGGGCAAGCTCGCGCAATTTTATTACAACCTTGTGTATCTGGATTTGACCGGGCGAGGGCATCTTGAACATATTCAGGATTGGTTGCGCGAGCACCAATTCCCTCCAGGAATGATTAGAATCCTTCCGAAGACGCCAACGGCATTGACCGAACTCATCCACGATCTGAAAACAGAGGGTTGGGAAAAAGTGAGTGGTGGTATCGGGCGCACGGCAGATTTTGCGGAAGTCCTCGTTCAAAATCGCTTGCAAACCGTGATTTTACCGCCACCACAGACAAAGGGTCGGTTTCCACGTCGGGCCATTGTCCTCAATGATTGGTCACGTATCCGACGGCATCTCTGATGGAGACAGTTTGCAAAAAGCCGGTCGACGAACGGTCCAACGATCGGATGTGGGCAATGGAGAATGCTAAATAATTTTGTACTCATGAGCCAGATGGTAGGGAAGAAGTCTTGGTGAAGGCACCACGACCCAAAACTCGTTTTGTATGTCAGGAATGTGGATACCAAGGCGTCCGCTGGAGCGGTCGGTGTCCGGAGTGTGCGCAATGGAATTCCTTACGAGAGGAGGTTGATCGAGATCTTTCAACCCTTCAAGAGCGAAGTGTCGCGGGAGGAACACCAGAGGCTCTTCCAATCAGCTCTATCGTACAGACTCAGGAGTTTCGTCTTCAGGCTGGTATTGAAGAACTGAATCGAGTGCTTGGTGGGGGAGTGGTTCCAGGATCGGTTATCTTAATTGGAGGCGATCCTGGAATTGGTAAAACGACACTTTTGCTCCAAACCCTGGCCTCCCTGGGAACGGCCAAACAAGTCGGGTTGTATGTCTCGGGAGAAGAATCACCTCAGCAAATTAAGATGCGAGCAGATCGTATAGGTATTCAATCCCCCAACCTGTATGTGGCTGCTGCCACCTCCCTGGAAGAAATTTTCAAGGTGGCTGAGCAGATGAATCCCGGTGTCATTGTCGTAGATTCCATTCAAACGGTTTTTACGCAGGAACTCACATCAGCGCCAGGTAGTGTCAGCCAGGTTCAGGAGGTCGGCTGCCGCCTGATGTGGTATGCCAAGCGGACGCATGTGCCTATCTTTATTATCGGGCATGTGACGAAGGAAGGCGTGATTGCCGGCCCAAGGCTTCTGGAACATATTGTCGATACGGTGTTGTATTTTGAAGGAGACAAAGGCCAGAGCTATCGAATTCTTCGAGCCGTGAAAAACCGTTTCGGGCCGACCAATGAAATCGGGGTTTTTGAAATGAAGGATGAGGGGCTGACCGAAGTTGGGAATCCTTCGGAACTGTTTTTAACGGGACGAATTGGACATGGTGCCGGATCTATTGTCGTGTCGAGCGTGGAAGGGTCTCGGCCCTTATTGGTTGAGTTGCAGGCTCTGGTCGCGGAGACCACCTACCCTATGCCGAAACGTATGGCCAAAGGTGTGGAAGTGAATCGGGTGTCCTTGCTGTTGGCCGTTCTAGAAAAACGATTGGGGTTGCACTTTACCGGGTACGATGTGTACGTGAACGTGGTAGGAGGGCTTCGGATTGATGAGCCGACGGTTGACGTGGGCATCGTATGTGCGGTGCTTTCCAGCTATCGGGAGTTAGCGTTGGATCCCAGATTGGTCGTGATGGGCGAGGTCGGGTTGGGTGGAGAGGTCCGGCCAGTGCAACATGCGGACTTACGCATTCGTGAGGCGATGAAATTGGGGTTTCAACGCTGCGTGGTTCCTGAGCCGAATCTTAACCAATGGAAACCTGTGGCTGGCATGGAAGTCGTTGGGATTCGTGATATTGGGGATATTTGGGAGGCGGTTGTAAGTCCTGCCTCATAACCGGCGTGGTCTATCGGATTTTCATAATGAATGCTGTTAGTCGCTTGTTCTTGTTTCCACTGGTGTTCCTTGTCGGATGCGCCGGAATGTTTCAAGGATCGTTACAACTGCTTGAAGACGAGCCGGACCGACAGGAGGTATTCCAAGCCTTACGTCAAAAAGAGTCGACCATTCGCACCCTTCGAGGATTATTTCAGGCGTCCATCTCTGGCTCTGGAGTGCCGCTTTCCCAAAATGTCCTTGGCACGGTATCGTATGTGCACCCCGATAATTTGGATCTGAAAACCTTTATCCGTATGGGTGTTCCCGTGATGAATTTTCATCGTAGGGGCAACGAATATGAACTGTATTTATCCGGTGAAGACAAGGTAATCACCGGAAGAGTAGATGAACCTCAGGAGCGTTCGCCCTGGGATCACACCGTGATGCTGAGCCTTCGTGCTTTGGATGCCATGTTGGGTAAGGTCTCGAGGGGAGTCGGTGAGGAGGCTCGCGTATGGAAAAATAACGAACACTATCGCATTGATCTGGCTGCAAACCCATCCTCATCTCACTCATCTCAGGATGATTTCACCGTACGGACCTGGGTGGATGCCCAGACCCTGGATCTGACGTCGATTGAATACCGACGCTCGTTCGATGACATTGTCGTGTTTATAGAATGTGAAGATTATCGAGAGGTGAAAGTCACCACGGGCGAAGTAAGCGCTCCGGTTCGATTGCCGTTTCTGGTTCGGGCGACAGACTATCGACCCAGCGGAGGATCCATTACCCTGCACTTCCAGGAGTTTATCGTCAATGCGGCCTCGTAGTTGCCCCTATGCATCCAGCAATCATTAATCGGTAGGTCAGGATCCATTATTTATGTTGTTTTTAGCTCTAGAATCTGCAACCTCTCATCAGAGTGTGGCCGTGTTTCGGGACCAACAGCTGCTAGCCAGTCTGGCCTGTGAGCCGGGGCAACCTTTGACCCCGCAACTCATCCCCACCATTGATCGGCTGTTATCCTCGGTCTCTTTGCAGTTATCAAATCTTGAAGGGTTGGTAGTGTCCATAGGACCGGGGACATTCACCGGATTACGGGTGGGATTGGCGACCATGACGGCCTTCCGGCTGGCTTTACAAATTCCTTTGGTGGGGGTTTCCACACTCGAAGGGCTTGCCTGGAATCATCCTGGTACCGAGCTCCCTCTGCTCAGTACTATCGGTATTCGGCAGGGGATCGTGTATTGGGCACTGTTCCGTTGGGAGAATCACCAGATGGTGTGCGTGAAAGAGTCACAAATTGGGGACATCATTGAGGTCTGTGGCGGACTGACCGAACCGACCGTTGTGCTCGGAGATGGGTGGATGCAGAACCGGACGACTCTCCTTTCAAAAGGGTTTTCTCTTGTCGAAGCTCCTCCGGATGAGCAATGGCCATCAGCCAAAGGGATTGGAATGGCAGGACGGGTCCTGCTGGCACGAGGGGCTCTCCTTCCTCTAGGCTGCACCCCACATTATATTCAGCCATCGTATGCAGAAATTTCGAAAACGAAAAGCTTGGATCCCATCGGGTGAGACTTTTTGGATACCTGTTCCTGTGAGATCAGAGGAGTGGAGTTATGGACACAAATGCCCCTGCCGTGAGAAGTGAACTATTACACCATGAGGGTAGTCGATTGGCCACATTGGCTGATTTGGACGCATTGGTGAGTCTGGAAGAGTCCTGCTTTTCTGTCCCCTGGTCGAAAAAAAGTTTCGAAGCCGAATTGCAAGGGAATGCCTTTAGCCGAATTCTTGTCATTTCAGGTTCAAGTGACCAACAGGAAATTGCCTTGCTGGCCTATTGCTGCGTGTGGGTGATTTTTGAAGAAATCCGCTTTTTAAATCTGGCGGTTCACCCTCATTTCCGTGGACAGGGATTGGCTAAGCAGTTAATTTTACAAGCTTTATGCATCGGGAGTGCTCAGGGATGTTGTCGGGGGATGTTAGAGGTTCGGAACTCCAATCAAGAGGCGAAACGTCTCTATGAGAGCTTTGAATTTAAGGAATATGGCAGAAGAAGTTCCTACTATACGAATCCAAATGAGGATGCTATCCTTATGATTCTGGAGCCTCTGTTCAAGCCTAAATCTGATAAAAACGATCTCCTGGGGATCCCGGCCGAATGTAAATAAGAAACGGTCACCAGTTCAACATTCACTACTAACACAGGAGGGCACCGATGGTGACGGACGAACAAATCGCCGAAAATTTGCGGGCATCCAATGTGGAGTATCAGGAGTTGGAGGAATCCCATCACCGGTTGGATCTGGAGCTTCAGCAGTTATTGAAACACCATGTGTTGACTCCTCAGGAAGAAATTCTTAAAAAACATTTACAGAAGGAAAAGCTTGGCAAGAAAGATCGAATGGCCGCATTGATTCGTGAACATCGTGCCTCACGTGATAATGCCCAAACACCTGGATAATCCGAACGGCTACTTCGCACTTTAAGTCCCACTTTCTAATGGCTGCTTTTTCCCCTACCATGGCCATGAATGCGGTGGTGCATCCCCTTCAGCGCCACATTCGTGATATTAAACGCCGGTTACTGATCGTGGGAGCCACGATCATGGTGTTTTTTGTTATAGCATTTTCCTACTCATCCATTCTCATCGACTGGTTTAAACGGCCTTTTGAAGATGATCTGATTTTTTACGCTCCGGCAGAGGCATTATTTGCCTCCATAAAAATCTCTTTTATGGCGGCGGTGATTGCCAGCGTCCCTATCATTCTGTACCAATTTTGGAAATTTATTGAGCCGGCGTTGCTTCAGAAGGAGCAACGATGGGCCGTGCCGCTTTTCTTCCTCGGGTTGGGGTTTTTCCTTCTGGGGTTGGGGTTTTGCAATATGGTGATCCTGCCGTTGGTCATCAACTTTTTTGTCACATTTGGCATGGATCGAGCCATTACTCCAGAATTAGCTGTCGGCACCTATGTCGATTTTAACGTCAAATTTCTTCTGGCGTTTGGCTTTGCGTTTGAAATTCCACTGGTGCTTTCTCTCTTAGCCCGCGTGGGTGTCATTCAATCATCTGTCCTAATTCGGTTCCGAAAGCATGCGGCTCTGGTGGCGTTGATTCTTTCTGCGGTGATCACCCCGGATGCGACAATGTTTACCATGCTGTTAATGGCTGTCCCGTTGATCATTCTATATGAAATAGGCATTTGGGGGGCAAAGGTCTTTGGGCGTGCTCCTCTGCCGGCGGGGGAGCAGTGTGAAGCGACTGAGGAGGGAGAAGCACCCGACCATGCAACAAAAGGCTAAACGGATTAGACCCGTTCACCAATCGACCCGAATCTCAAGGCCTCTATGGAATTGCCTTGTGGGCACAGTTGCCTCGTTCTGGCTTATGGGATTTTCCGGAATGGGAGAAAGTCATTCTCTCATATCGCCGCTGTTTTCCGTCTCGAATATTCCGTCTCTTCATCCGGATGACTCCCAAAACACCCAAAAAGGATTTTCCCCCAGTATTCAAACCCTCGTGGTGACCCCGGACGGAGTCGTCTATGCAGGATCCTTTGGAATGGGGCTCTTTCGGAGCCAGGATAAGGGTAAATCCTGGGAGCCGTTGAATCGAGGCTTGACTGACCCTTTCTTGTTGTGTCTGGCCGTGATTCCTGGGAAGCATATCTACGCCGGGACAATGCGTGGTGGAGTATATCGGCTTGAACTCAAGGGGACGACGTGGGAGTCCATTGGAACCGGATTACATGAGTCGGAAGTCAAATCATTTTTGGTTCACCAGGATGTCGTGTATGCGGGAACAGGAACCGGGGTGTATCGGTGGGTTGAAGCCGAGAAACAGTGGGACACTGTCGGAGCCGGATTGGATCGGATTCTGGTTCCGGGCCTTGCCATCATGGATGATGGCAAGCTGTTAGCGGCGACTTCTGGCAAAGGTCTCTTTCATCTGGAGACTCAACACTCCTCTCCTTCTACATGGGTAGACTCCCAATCCATATTTGTCGATCCACGGGAGCGGTTGCCGCATCGCTATCTCCGAGTCATTGCCGTCAATGAGGCGCAACACATTTTTTTAGGGACACAGGATGGGGGGATTTTCACGAGTACGGATCGAGGCCATTCCTGGTCCTCCCTCAGTCGTAATCTTCCCAATGATTCAATCAGAAGTATTGTCCCCGATCATAAAGATGTCATTGTGGCGACCGGAAACGGAATTTTTCGATGGAAAACCGAACAGCAAAAATGGATGGGCATGAATACCGGGTTGACCAACCTGGCTATTCAAAGTCTCACCATATCGAATGCCGGGGAGTTATATGCGGGGACCAGTAGCGGAGCATTTCGGAGTCAAGACGGGGGTGCGCATTGGACGAATATTAGCCAGGGGTTGGGTGTCCAGTTGGTTCCCAAGGGCCCTTATGAATAAATCGATGTCACGGAAAGGACGGGATGATGAGCGACGCAACTCATGAAAGTCAGGCAATTACTATTCACACCCAGGTGAACGGCGAGCCCTGGGGGGATATCCACGTAAAGCTTTTTCCGGATGTCGCGCCTAACCATGTACAGAATATGTTGAAATTAGCCAAGGAAAAGTTTTATGACGGCACGACATTTCATCGGGTGATTCCCAACTTTATGATTCAAGGGGGAGATCCCAATAGTAAAGATCACGATCGGTCACGCCATGGAATGGGTGGTCCGGGCCACCGCGTCAATGCGGAATTTAGCTCCAAGCCTCATAAACGCGGAACGCTATCGATGGCGAGATCACAAGATCCCAATAGCGCGGGCTCCCAGTTTTTTATTTGTGTGGCGGATTCGAGTTTTTTAGATGGTCAATATACGGTGTTTGGTGAGGTGGTGAGTGGTATGGAGACAGTGGATCGAATCGTCAGTGCCAAACGGGATGCCAATGATAATCCTCTTGAACGAATTGAAATGACCATGAGTGTCTCTGAAACGAATGCCTAAGACGTGGCGCGGAGTCTGGTTTTTTTGCTTACTTATTGGATGGCTATTCGCGGGATGTGTTGCTCCCCCATTTTATTCCTACCTGGTCTACGAAAATCCCACATCTTTTGTTCGGCTTGAGGTCTCCCCCTGGGTCGATCCTGATGTTCCTCAGACATTGAACGAGCATCCCGCTACCATGTCTCGCCGCCAAATGATCGAGGCCCTGAGCGGATTACGGGTGCGTGAGTATCGTTCCGGCCCCATTCGCTGGATTCGGGGCCTCGCGGATCCTGAGCCGGCTTTCAATAAAGAAGAAATTCACTTATTGGCGCCACGATTGCTGGAGGGATTAGGATTAGCTGTTCCCCAGGAACTGGTCACGTTTTACATCAGTCATCCGGTGAATGCTACGAAACGGGAAGTGACCTCCGGAGGGATGTATGTCAGAGATGGGCATCTCCACGTCATTATCAGTAATCACCGTACTAATTATGAAATTCCCCCTGCAGGGCTGATCTATGATCGGCGGTATCCACTGTTTTCTCTTGCTCCACTTGACGTGGATTTACTCTATGAGACAGAAGAGACGGTGCTGCCAAAAGAGAAAATTTTTTGGGACGCTATTTTTGGAGACGAACATAGCGGCGAAATTGTTCTCGATCTTTCCCGACTGTCGATGATGAAAATGTAAGGATGAGTTCCTAAGCTGACCGGTATGGGATGGAAAGGGGCGGGACTGCCATCTACGAGTCCTTTAGCAATGGGGTTGGGTTTAGGGAGGCGCAAGGATGATTAAGGTGTTTTGAGCAGGTCATAGAGACCAGCGGGCATCCTCCTTGATATTCCGTTAGAACAATACGATCATGAAAAAATTGGTTTCTAAAAGTCCCAAAACCTCACGGCAGGCGAAGGTCTCGCCTCAAGAATCCGTGTGTAATCGCTTACGGGATAGAAGGAAAAAACAGGGAATCTCACAGGCGGAATTAGCGGTCCGTGTTGGCCTGACACGACAAGCAGTCTACGCCATAGAAGCCAATCAATATTTGCCAAGCACCCACATTGCCCTACGGTTCGCTCGTGCGTTGAAGTGCCGGGTTGAGGATCTTTTTATCCTTGCAGATCATGAAGAAATTGTTGAAGCTGAGTTCATTGGTGGGACAACGCCATTGGGTCAGCCGACAAGGGTGAAGCTGTCATACGTTGGATCCCGGATACTGGCCAGACCGATGGCCGAACTGGGCGATGTATTGAATTTTGTGATGCCGGCTGATGGAGTTATTCAGGAACAGGGGAAGAAATCCTCCAGCGGAAAAAGGCCTTCTGTGCGAGTTCAATTACTGAATTCTTTGGACGTGATCAAAAAAGGGATTCTTATTGCCGGGTGTGACCCTGCGTTATTTCTCGCCGGCGAGCATGTCCGCAAGATTAATATTCTGGCGGGAATTACGAATTGGACCATGGGAAGCGCGAATGCCCTCCGTGCTCTTCAACGGGATGAAGTGCACATGGCAGGATTGCATCTTGTGGATGTGAAATCCGGGCAAAGTAACGTTCCTTATCTGAAACGCCATATTCCTGGTCATGATTTTGTCGGAGTGCGCTTTGCTTCTTGGGTGCAAGGCATGTTGGTTCATTCGGGAAACCCCAAGCACATTGGTGGTGTGGATGACTTTGGACAGCCGGGACTTCGTCTCGTCAATCGTGAATTGGGAGCCGGAGCGAGATTTCTTTTGGATTCCCTGCTTCAGAAATCAGGATTAACCGGAGACCAGTTACTAGGGTATGACCACGAAGTGCCGTCTCATCTCGAAGTCGCTCGCCTGATTCGAGATGGCATGGCTGACGTGGGTATTGGAGTGGAAGCCGCAGCTCGTCATTATGGTCTTGGCTTCATTCCGCTTCGCGAAGAACAGTATGACTTAATTATGCGCAGAGAATTTCTTAAATCCCACCCTGTCATGTCTCAATTTCTTGATGCGATGGTCAGTCAACCATTCAGGCGGGAAATCGAATCACTGGGGGGATACACGGTGACGGAAATCGGAAAAATTCTTCATTGGTAAATCTGGCTCTCTCCCTATATCCCTGGTATGTCCGGAGTCACGGCCAAGGGCCATATGGTCTACTTGCGTAAAGCTGCCAGGAATATTTCGGCTGCATTATGGCGCATTGAGGCAATAGACATCAGCAGAGGTCGGTGGAGGTGGCGGGTAGAATTGTGCCGTTGAGAAAGTCTTAAGGACTGCAGGTCTTGCCATTAAACACTTTACAGGAGGAACCACTTCTGGCTAATTTCCAGGATTTCACTAATGGCGGGGTGTTATCTGATCGCATTTCGACGATCACGTCGATGATATCTCCTACATCCAACGTCTTCAATTGAATCTTTGCCGCTTCATCAACTTGAACCCATTGAATGCCAGAATCGGTCGTAATTAAAAATACCCCTTTGTCCGATTCAATTTTCATAATGGGACTGTTGAACTTCTGGAGGGAGGTCGAAGCTTCGGCAAACACCTGTGATCCAGGCTGAAAAAATACAATCAACCCTAGCAGAAAACCTAACAGGTGATGGGGGATTGGCATAATTTTCTCCTCTTTGTTGCTTTGAGAAGCCTTTCTCATTATCTCAAGATTCTTGGGTGGAAGTCTATGGCCTTTCCAATAAAAATTGCAGGCGTGATTTGGAGGACCCGACTTAGGGCAAGGTTTGGATGGGAACTTCTGTGGCTGTGGATTCCTGGATTTTATAGGCTCGGACTACGGGCTGATGCGTATGCTCTAAGGAAATAATTAAGTGAAACGGTTCCGGGAGGTGGAGTTTGGCCCTGTAGCTTTCGAATTCCATGGCGATAGTGATATCCGTTTGAGAAGGCCTAGCCGGACTAAAGGTGTGGGAATGGTAAAAACCTAACAGATCAAGGTTTTTTGCACGAATGTCCCGCTGAGCCATGGCCATTTCTCTGGCATCCATCTGAAAGGCGATATCCGCTCGCTCCTCCGGCGATAAGCGTTGCAGGTCGGTCAATTTGGCTCCGTCAAAGCGTGTAAGATCCTGTTCTGATAACGCAGCCAGAATATTGGTAATGCGATAGTCCTCGGCGATGGTATTTTTGGTTCCTGAGAGAATGCCGCAACATTCATGGGGAGCTAACTCCCGGGCATGAACAATCATATTGTTGATGATGCTGGACGGAATGGCAAGCATGGACCTAGATGCTACAAGAGACTTCCTGTTCCACAAGTTTGGTGATAGTGGGATGAGGTCCACAAAGAGGACAGTCTGGAGATTTTGGGCGACCAACCTTTCTGAATGTCATATCCAGGGCATCGTAAAGAAGAAGATGTTTGGCCAAACTTTCTCCAAGTCCAAGGACTTCTTTAACAGCTTCATTGGCCTGCAAAACACCAATGGTCCCGGCTAACGCGCCTAATACCCCGGCTTCTTGACAATTTGGCACAAGGCCGGCGGGGGGAGGTTCTGGATATAAACAGCGATAACAGGGAAATCCTTCATGGGGCTTGATTGTGGCTAATTGTCCTTCAAAGCGAAAAATGCTCCCTGAAATCAGCGTCCTTTTCGCAAAAAAACAGGCATCATTGACGAGAAACCGTGTGGAAAAATTGTCTGATCCGTCCAATATGATGTCATAGGCTTCAATTAAGGAAAGGATATTGGTGGCGCTTACGTGTTCGGGATACAGCTTGAGTGTGGTTTCAGGATTAAGGGCTGACAATAATGTTCCGCCGGATTCAACCTTTGAAACACCTATCCGGTCGGTTGTATGCAGGATTTGCCGTTGCAGATTGGATAAGTCCACAACATCGCCATCAGTCAGACCTAAGGTTCCTATTCCGGCCGCAGCCAAATACAGAGCTGCCGGAGAACCAAGCCCTCCTGCTCCTATCACCAGGATTTTGGCATCCTGTAACTTTTTCTGTCCTTTGCCACCCACTTCCGCCAGAATGATCTGGCGGCTGTAACGCTGGATTTGAGATTCAGTAAATTCCATGAGAAGTGAAATCCTTATTCAACAACGTTCAGTTCAATCGGATCAACCATGCAGCCTTTTTGACGAAGACCCTGAATAGCCCGGTCAATTTCATCAGTTTCTCCAGAAAATTCCACATCCATCCATCCGGTCGTCTCACGGACATCGGCACGTCGAATACTGGGCACGACCTGATATTCCTGCCCGATTTCGTACAGGATGGGAGACGGAATTTTATCTTCGGGATAGCGAATGTGAAAGCGTAGTTTGGCCATCATGAACCTCCTGCGATTGCGGGGATGATGGAGACTTCATCTCCGTCCTTCAGTGGGGTGTCCTTGCCGGTCAAAAAACGAATATCTTCCTCGTTGACGTAGATATTGATGAATCGCCGTACCTCTCCCTGTTCATCATAGACTCGTTCCTTAATGCCGGGATGGGCAGACCCCAGGTTGTCAATAATTTCCGACACCGTGTTCCCTGCTATTTCCACCTCGCTTTTTCCTCCCGTCATGGGGCGCAAGGGAGTGGGAATTCTGACCTTAATCATGCTGACTCCTCTATGGAAAAAGTCTTAATAAAGTGACTGAGACTGGGTGGGATGCGAAATGGGCGTCCAACGGAATCGACGACCGCTTCCTGAGTTTTCAGTCCGTTACCGGTAATGTAGGCTACAGTCACATCATTTTTTTGAATGCGCCCTTGTTTTACCAATTTGCGAAGGACGCCGATGGTGACCCCCCCGGCGGTTTCAGCAAAAATCCCTTCCGTTTGAGCCAGAAGTTTAATGCTCTCCACTATTTCATCATCGGTGACGGCCTCCATGGCCCCCTGGCTTTCCGCGGCGGTTTTTAAGGCATAGTATCCATCCGCCGGATTGCCGATGGCCAGTGATTTGGCAATGGTGTGTGGCTTCACCGGTTTAAAAAAATCACGATTCTCACGAAATGCCGTGGCAATGGGTGAGCAGCCCTCTGCTTGCGCCCCGTTTACCTTGGTCTTCACCGAATCCACCAGGCCCAACTTCTCAAATTCTTTGAGGCCTTTCCAAATTTTCGTGAGCAAGGATCCCGAAGCCATGGGCACCACGACCTGATCCGGAGCCCGCCACCCTAATTGCTCGACTGTTTCAAATGCCAAGGTTTTCGAGCCTTCAGCATAATAGGGTCGGATGTTGATGTTGACAAATGCCCAGTGACGTTCTCCCGCGATTTCGCTGCAGAGTCGATTGACATCATCATAGTTTCCTTCAATTTCCACGACATTGGGACGATAAATCAAATTCCCCAGCACCTTCGCGGCTTCCAGGTCGCCGGGAATGAACACATAGCATTTCATCCCTGCGGAAGCTGCATGGGCCGACACGGAATTTGCCAGATTGCCGGTCGAGGCACAGGCGACTGTTTCAAATCCCAGTTCTCTGGCTCGAGTTAAAGCGATGGCCACCACGCGATCTTTAAACGACAGCGTCGGATGATTAACGCAATCATTTTTTATGTACAGGTTGTCCAGGCCGAGGAAAGCCCCAAGGTTTTTGGCATGAACCAGCGGGGTAAATCCGGCATGCAGACCGATGAAATTCGTGCCTTCCACGGGGAGGAGATCCACATATCGCCAAAGGCTGTGAGGGCCGGATGCAATCTTTTCACGCGTCATGACCTGTTTGATGGCGGCATAATCGTATTTGACTTCCAGTGGCCCAAAGCATAATTCGCATACATGAATATCCTGGGTAGGATATTCTTTCCCGCACTCTCGACAGACCAGAGCTTGCATTTTTTTCATAGCATCATCCTCCCCTCTTAACCGGTGGGGTTTATCCGTTGGTTAGCGTTGTAGCCGATGGTTGAAGTTGGCACGCCTCTTGTTCATAGTCGATGAGTTCCGTCAACGTAGGATTTGGGCCGCAAAGTGCGCAGGAAGGATTCCGCTTGACGCGAATTTCTCGAAACGCGGTGGTGCGTGCGTCAAAATCCAGGATGCGGTTCGTCAATGGCGTTCCAATGTTGAGTATGAGTTTCATGGCCTCTGTGGCCTGAATGGTCCCAATAATTCCCGCAACGACTCCAATAATTCCGGCCTCCTGGCAGGTAGGAACCACGCCGGCCGGCGGCGGATTTTTGAAAATACAACGATAGCAGGCGGATTGGTTAGGAATAATAGTGAAGACCCGTCCTTCAAACCGGAGGATTCCGCCATGGACGAGGGGCTTATTCTCCATATAACAGGCGTCATTGATTAAAAATTTTGCCGGGAAGTTGTCGACGCCATCGATAACGATATCGTATTGGCTGATCAGGTCTCGAGCATTGCGAGACGTCAATCGTTCTTCATGCATGTTGACCTGGACATCAGGATTTAACGCCAGGATTTTTTCTTTGGCCGAAAGCACCTTGGACCGTCCTACATCCGAAGTATGGTGAAGGATTTGTCGTTGAAGGTTGGAGAGATCCACCACATCGCTATCAATCAATCCAATGGTACCAATGCCGGCTGCGGCAAGGTAATAGGCGACAGGGCATCCCAGACCTCCAGCTCCAACGATAAAGACTTTGGCCTGTGATAATTTTTTCTGTCCCTTGCCGCCCATTTCGGGTAGTAAAATGTGTCGGCTATAACGGGTAATCTGATCTTCTGTGAAACTCATATGATCTCTGACCTTTTACGGTGTATGGGGTCATCCCCATATTAGAGGAGAATGAGGCGTGTTGATATTCAAAAATGATGCTTGGCCATGAAAATTTTTCTCAGAAAGCCGATATGCCCCCGCATATCTTAAATTTCCTTATCTTGTTTGAGAGAGGGGCGTTGTGTGCTCCTCCTCATTTCGGCTCTTTTTTCATGGAAGGGGTTCAGTGGAAATCCCCTAAATATTGAAATATTTCTCAATACTCAGATACCGTTCACCTGTATCGCAGAGAATCGTCACCACATTCTTATTCGGCCCTAAGGATTCTGCGACCTTTTGAGCGGCAAACACATTGGCCCCACCAGAAATGCCCACCAGGAGCCCTTCCTTTCTGGCGAGTTGCTTCGTGGTTTGGTAAGCCTCTTCATCAGTCACAGTCATAATTTCATCAATGAGTGAGCGATTCAGCACCTTGGGGACGAAGCCTGCGCCGATCCCTTGGATTCTGTGTGGACCGGGCTCTCCTCCCGACAAGACAGGAGAGCCAGCTGGCTCTAGCGCAATCACCCTGACCGAGGGATTTTTCTCTTTAAACAGTTCTCCGCAGCCGGTAATCGTTCCGCCGGTGCCCACGGCAGCCACGAATGCATCCACCTTTCCATCCAAAGCCTCCCAGATTTCCAACGCCGTGGTCTTGCGATGCATGGCTGGATTGGCCGGATTAGAAAACTGGTTCGGCATGAAGTATTCGGGATTTTGGTCCAAAATACTCTCTGCTTCTTTAATTGATCCACGCATCCCTTCCCGAGCGGGAGTCAACACCAATTGCGCGCCATACGAGGAGAGCAGGCTGGCCCGTTCCAGGCTCATCCCTTCCGGCATGACGAGAATCAGTTTATAACCTCGAACCGCAGACACCAAGGCTAATCCGATGCCGGTGTTGCCGCTGGTTGGTTCCACTATGGTGCCGCCCGGCTTGAGGAGTCCCTTATGCTCTGCCTCATCAATCATATTGAGGCAGATGCGGTCTTTCACGCTGCCGCCGGGATTATAAAACTCCGCCTTCCCATAAATTATGGCCCCGCCTGGGGGGGAAAGCCGGTTTAATCGTACTAACGGAGTATGCCCAATGCCATCCGTAATATTCCGAAGAAATGCGGCACTCACACGCCACCGCCCATGAAAAACAAAAACTCCAGTTTATCGCCATCTTTAATGGAGGTGGTTCCTAGATTCTCCTGATCAACCATCTGCGTATTCAGTTCTACCGCGACGAGTTGCGGGTCAATATCTTTGGTTTTCAAGACGTCCAGCACCGTCGAAACCTCCAGGGTTTCAGGTTTACCATTGATCGTCAATTGCATACCGTGCTCCAAACGTAAGTACTGAGAATCCCTAAACAAAAAAACGTAACAAACCCCCACGAAGGGAGTCAAGAAATGGCGCGATTAGGTGACTCCGCGCAACAGCGGCACCAGGTCCTTGGCACGGCCTTGAAAGGCTACGTCCACAACAGAGGAGTTTGGCGTCGGGTCCAAATTCAGCTCGACCACTAATGCGCCACCGTCTTTAGCAATCGAAGCAAAAGAAGCAGCCGGGTAGACCACGCCTGACGTCCCAATAATGAGAAGAATATCACAAGTTCGCAATGCCTGATAACTGCGGCTCATATCTTCCTGATCCAATGATTCTCCAAACCACACAATATGAGGACGTAATAACCCCGAACAGTCCGTGCAGATGGGTGGATAGACTAAAGGCAGATCGCGGTTCGGCGAAATCCGGTTGCATTGCGTACAACGCACTTTCCAGATGTTTCCATGGATTTCGGAAAGACGTTGCGAGCCGGCCAGGGCATGAAGTCCATCGACGTTCTGCGTGATAAGCCAAAAGTGTTCAATCCGTCGTTCCAGGTCGACGAGGGTTTCGTGTGCCGCATTCGGATGTTTAGTTGCGACCAATTCACGCCGCCAATTATACCACTCCCAAACAAGTTTCGGGTCCCGGGCAAAGGCTTCGGGCGATGCCAGTTCTTCGGGTCGGTAATTTTTCCACAAGCCTTCAGGTCCGCGAAACGTCGGCACGCCGCTATCCGCGGAAATTCCCGCACCGGTAAGAACCGTGACCGACCGGGCTTTGGTAATACGGTCACGCACATCAAGAATCGTCAGACCACTAGGCATTACATAAATTCAATTTCAGAGTGAGATAGCCAGACGCCATGTTAGACTTCACGGCTAATTTTTTAATCATAGTTGTAATGTATGGCCCAAGCACAGTATTGAGAGCATACCCTCACTGCCGGTGTCAGAAATTCTCTTATTCCTTATAGAGGCGGATGGTGACTTTTTGCCCTTTAATTCTTGTCCGGCCCAGAGCCTTGATAATGCCATGGACATGCTCTTCCGGCACTTTGACCAGAGAGAATTGATCGGAGACTTTAATTGGGCCGATTACATTCGAATGAATTCCGGCCTCGTTGGCGATGGCACCGACCAGATCTCCTGTGCGGACCCCTGCCATGCGACCGGCGTTCACATGCAAGGTCGCCATGCTTGTGGATTGACGGTGACGTTCCTGCCTACCGACCGGCCTACCGCCACCTACTCCCCTAAGAGCCCTTTTAGAATCAGGAAAATCCGATGGCCCTCGCCTTGGCCGTCTGGACGTCTGGGATGTGTCAGGTGTCCGGTCCCGTATTGCAGGAATATCTTCTTCAACCCGATTGCCTGTCTTTGACCCATAGGCCAATTGAAGGGCGGCTGCGGCGACATCCGCAGGGTCAAATTTTTCGGTGAGGGTATTGACCACGACTCGGAATTGCTCAAAATCGTTGGCCTTGAAAATTTCTTGAATAGAAACGCCAATTTGTTCAAGGCGCTTGGCTTGAAGGTCGGCCCCCGTCGGGAGGGTGCCCATCTCGACTTTGGATTTGGTCAAGCGCTCTATATTTTGCAGCAGCCAGCGTTCCCGGGATTCCACAAGGGTAATAGCTTCACCGGCCCGTCCGGCGCGTCCGGTTCGTCCGATACGATGGACGTAGGCTTCGGGAGAGGACGGAACATCGTAATTCACTACGTGTGATACGTGAGGAATATCCAGGCCCCGGGCCGCCACGTCCGTTGCAACTAGCAGCTCGGTTTTCCCGGCACGGAACGATTGCATCACCCTATCCCGTTGAGCCTGGTTCATCCCGCCATGCAGGCCTTCTCCCCGGTATCCGCGGCCGTTGAGCATGGAGGTCAACTCATCGACTTCCAAGCGTGTTCGGCAAAACACCAGGGCGGACTTTGGACTGGACATGTCCAGGATTCTGGCCAGGGCCGCCACTTTATGTGGCCTGGCCACGAGGTAGGCTGTCTGATGCACCCGAGGGGCCACACCGGCCTTTACCGGTTCCTTGATGATCTGAATCTCGATGGGGTTGCGCAGATGATGTCGTGCGATTGATGCAATGCGTGGAGGCATGGTGGCTGAAAACAGTGCGGTCTGCCTGGTCGTCGGCGTTTGTTTCAGAATGGCATCCAGATCTTCCGCGAACCCCATATTCAGCATCTCATCAGCTTCATCCAGCACCACAATCTGCAGGTCTTTAAGATGAAGGGTTTTGCGCCGGATATGGTCCAGTGCCCGTCCAGGCGTCGCCACGACGATATCGACCCCGCGTTTCAAGGCGATGAGCTGTGGTCGGATGGCTTGACCCCCATAAACCGCGAGGATGGCGATGGCCTGCTGCTTCCCATAACGCTGGACAGCCTCGCAAACTTGTATGGCCAATTCGCGGGTAGGCACGAGAATAAGGGCCGAAGGATGTGGCTGCTTTGGCGAATGGGCAAGACGCTGGAGCAGGGGAAGCGTGAATGCAGCGGTTTTGCCAGTTCCGGTTGCGGCCCGCCCCAGAAGGTCGTTTCCGGCCAGTAGCGGTGGAATGGCTTCGCGTTGAATGGGGGTGGGCTCTTCATATCCTAATGCCTCGAGCGTGGTCAGCAGCGCCGCTTCAAGGCCGAGAGCGGCAAAGCCGGGTGAAAAGCCCTTCATCGTTGGAGCGGTGGGTGAGTTGGAGGCATCGTGTTTCATGACGGTTTTGCAACCTTTCTGGATGAGGTCCTGATATTGTGTGCAGGCCGACTTTGAGCCGGTCTGTCGATATGTGATGTTCGTTAAAGACGAAAAGAAGGGACGGTTTAAACCGTCTTCCTTGGGCTGGTTGGCCTCACCTTGAAGAGACTGGGCCTTCTTACCATTGTCCTACCCCGCGACCCGATGGTCGTGTCGCGCCGGGCAGCATATGGTCCCTGACCATGATGACGAAACCGTGAAAGGTCACGACAACTCGTGACCTCTTTTAAGGGATGTCTGCCTGTCGGTTATGTGGGGTGGTCGTCTAACGAGCTTTACCTGTCTATACTCCTTTTACCAGGAAGGGGAAACCAATTCCTAGCTCTCTGCATGAAAAATGGTTCTTGGTGGGATCAAAATGGCAGGTGGGAGAAGAGTTTATTATGGCTTTTGCGCATTAAATGACTTGTGAATCGGGTTCCATTTTGAGAAATTGACGGGTCTCAGTGTTTACCATATGTCAAAGCAGCAGGTTGTGCCATCTATCACGCGTCAGGAGGTTGATATGGTGAAGGTTCTGGGCCTTGTGGGCGGGTTGGTACTGGGTATTCAGACGACGGTCTGTGCAGGCGTGGTTTTTCATGTCGAGACCATCTTTCCCAATCGGACAGCGGTGCCTTCCAGAAACGACGCGATGACGGTTGACGGGAAGAGACTGAAATTGACGATGAATGAGGCGGGGACCACTCAAGCTACGATTATTTATAGAGGCGATCGTGAGGAAATTCTGCTGATCAATCATGAGGATCACACCTGGCGTGCTATGGACAAGGCCACAATGGTCAGTCTTGGGCAACAGATCAACCCGGCCATGGAAAAAATGCAGGAGATGTTAAAGAATATGCCCCCGGAACGACGGGCCATGATGGAAAAGATGTTTGCCGGGCAGGGGATCAATCCCGCCATGTTGGGCGGGAAGGTCGAGATGCAGGTCAAAAAAACCGGCGAAAGGCAGACCATCAATGGCTATCCCTGTGTGAAATATGAAACTTGGCGGGAACACGAAAAGGTCGCAGAACATTGCGTGAGTGACTGGAAACAGGTTCCCGGCAGCCAGGAAGCCCGAGGCGTGTTTCAAGATATGGCCGCCTTTTCTCAGGAGGTATGGCAAGGGGTATTCAAAGGGGTTGGAGGTCCATCGTCGTTTTTTGAATCCATTGGGAAGATTGAAGGCTACCCGGTGTTCACGAGAATTTTCTCCAATGGAACCATTGTCACAGAAAGCCGGTTGACCGGAGTGGAGGAGAAGTCGGTTAAAGCGAAGGAATTTGACCCTCCCAAAGATTATGTCAAAAAGGATTTCTTGCCGAAAAATCTTTCCTCTCCCATGGGGCAATAGCAGAGAAGAACGTGGAAGTTAATAGAAACAACCTGAGGGAAACAAAGAGTCTGGCGGAGTCTTAGGTTTCTTGATCTGGACTCTGATCCTTCGTATCCGGCTGAGGACGTCGGGTGGATAAAGGTGGATGAGGCCTACCAGAAGCATATGGTCGCCGTTCACTGTCTGCGTGGTTCGATCGAATTTTCTATACAAGAGAATTGCATTTTCTCCCTCGTTGATCCTTCATGACCCTCATCTTGATTTGAATGCCCACCGTGCGGTGGTAGGTGTGGTGGCGCCTGTCCCAATGTTAGGAGAAATGATAGGCGAGGTGATGGCATTGTCCCTGATGATATTGGGCATACTGCTCAAGGGAATCAGGAAGTTGCGGGATGCGGATTTCGTGTCATAAGAAATCGTTCTGGCATTCGGTTTCGCATTCCCGTTCTTCATGGTAGTTTCGAAGCATGAAGAAAACTCCAGTCGATACTTGGCTGACAGATCCCCTTAACAGCTTTCTTGGCAGGCAGACCACCAGTGGCATTGTGCTATTCGTTGCCGCCCTGATGGCATTGATTGTGGCCAATTCTCCCTTTGCGGACGCCTACCACCATCTTTGGCACAACGAAATCTCCGTCGGGTTTAACGATTTCGTGATTAGCAAGACTCTGCACCATTGGATCAATGATGGGTTGATGGCCGTCTTCTTCTTCGTGATCGGGTTGGAACTGAAGCGCGAGATCATGGCGGGTGAACTGAGCAATCCCCGTGATGCGCTGCTCCCTATCGCAGCGGGAGTGGGAGGCATGGTTGTGCCGGCGTTGATCTACCTGGCGTTTAATTCGTCGGGCGACGCCAGTGACGGATGGGGCATACCCATGGCAACCGATATCGCCTTCGCGCTCGGCATTATCTCCCTGTTAGGTAACAAGGTCCCATTATCGCTTAAAGTATTTCTTACCGCTCTGGCCATCGCTGATGACCTCGGCGCGGTGCTGGTCATTGCGGTTTTTTATACATCAAACATTGACCTCGTCAATCTGGCAGCCGGTGCGGGATTCATGATCCTGCTGGTGACATCCAATCTGCTGGGTGTCCGCAATATTCTCTGGTATGGACTGCTGGGAATCGGCGGCCTGTGGCTGGCGTTCCTCTTATCAGGAGTGCATGCCACCATTGCCGCGGTGCTGGCCGCGTTCACCATTCCTGCCAATGTGAAGATCTCGGATAAGGGATTCGTTTCACGCATTCAGGCCTTGGGGGACCGATTTGAGATGGCCAAAAGCAATGACCTGACCCTGGTGACTGATGAGCAACTCCATGTGCTTGAAGACATTCGCGCGGTGGCCAGGGAGGCACTGACTCCGCTCCAACGGTTGGAGCATGGCATGCACCCCTTCGTGGCGTTTGTGGTGATGCCGGTCTTTGCATTGGCGAATGCCGGAATCTGCTTTCCGGCTGACTTCCTGAATCAGTTGGCCAGTCCAGTCACATTAGGAGTGGCATCAGGGCTGCTGGGGGGAAAGGTCTTGGGCATCATGGGCATGTGTTACATCCTGATCCATTTTCGGTGGGCCTCCTTTCCGGAACAGACAGGCTGGCGGCACCTCTTTGGTGCTGCGATGCTTGCCTCGGTGGGGTTCACGATGTCGTTGTTTATCACCGGACTGGCTTTCAACGATGACGTATTGATCCTTCAAGCCAAGTTGGGCATCCTGCTGGCCTCGTTGATAGGTGGAATTTCGGGATACTATCTGCTGCGGCGGGCAGGGTGATTTTCTAGATAAGCTGTGGTCCGTGTTTTACGAGAGGTTGGCTGTCATGTCTTAAATGTAAAAGCATAGATAGCAACATCCAGCCAGTGAACGAAGACCTTATGTTTCTGGTAGGCCTCATTCAGTTTAATCCCATTTTCATCCTGAGCAGGCGTGCAGGATCTGTACTAAGGAGAGATAGCTCCAGGGTGTAGCGAGGTTCTTCATAGAATTTTCCCCTTGCATGCTGAAGGACCCGGGGCCAGTTTTTCGGAAATCCATTACCATTGGGGTTATTCCGGACATGTGTTAATCGGGAAGTCATCGCAGCCTCTTTCGGATGGATCGCTACTAATTTCTTGCGGGGATGATAGAACGAATATCCTTTTGATATTCATCTATAAATTGTTGGATTGACGACCAATGATTTTTCGGCGTAGACCACAATTTCGATATTATTTGAGAGTGTTTGTCAACGAATGCCTTGGTTTTCACATACATTTACCATGATAGCGATGGCCTTATTTCAGCCTGGACTGTGCGCCCCATAGAAAAGCGTCACAGGTAATTGTTGAGGATACGCCAACAATTCCTTGATCTCTTAGGAATATTGGGGAGTTCGTGCGAGAATCGCTTTTGAAATTCCGTCCCTTGCATGGAATTAGGCTAAAACAATGTTTGTAATACCGTTAAAGGTGCGAGAATATTAAACCACAGATCCACGTGTGGGGTTTCTCCGGAAAGACAACGAGACCAAAACTGACCATGAGATTTCTAAACCCGTCGTCCTGAGGCTGTGGGCCATATATTCGCTAGATTTGAATGCCCAAGGAAAAATCTGCCCAAACTCCAGAAGTTAAAAAAGTTGGTTGGGGGTGAATTATGTAGGAGATGCTGGAAGCAATCGGTGGTTTGGTTATTCACTTACTCTGGCTGCTTGCATATGCGTGCAGACGACGTTATTTCCCTAGATGAAAACCTTGCATGCTTAAGATCTACTGAGAAGGCGTTACTCTGCTGAATAATGGCCGGGAATTTTGACATTTTTTTGAGTAATTGATTTTTGGGGCCACGCCCACAAACTCTAGAAATACCGATAAAAAGACCTGAACATTGATTTCTTGAAAGAAATTTACACCAGCTAAAAATCTTTTGGTCTTTCATACATCGTCATTTCGCTGGGGGGTCTGAATTAAAATTGGGATGGGAAATTTGGGAAACCGTGCTCGGGCTTTCTCGAGTCTCGATTTATTTAATAAATTATGAAAGAATAAGGAAATTTAAAAATTTGTGCTAAATATTGATAAAAGCCGCCACAGGCAATGGGGAAAACACTGCTTTGGTTTGGATTCATAAAATCTGAAAAAAAGGGGGACGGAATCATGAAAGCATATTTTATGAAGCAAATGGGTGTGCTTGTGGTGGGTGGAATGGTGATGGGGTATTTATCGATTGTCGGTATGGATCAGTCAGGTGCTGAAAATGTGGAAAATGAACAGGGTAACGTGATGATTTCTCAATCCAATGGGAATATTGACTGGTCCAATGGAATTGTTCAAGCAACTGGAATGGGTTTTCCCAGTCCTGATTCTGGGAATGCCAGGTTGGCCGAAGAGGGAGCTAAGAGGGCGGCCACGGTAGTGGCTAGACGGAATTTATTGGAGATTGTTCAGGGGATTGTGGTTGATTCGCATACCGTCGTCAAAAACTTCATGGTGGATCAGGATATTATAAGTAATAAAGTACAGGGGATTGTGAGAAATTCACAGGTAATCAAGGAAGAGAGGCTTCCTGACGGCGGGTACCGTGTGACTTTGCAAATGCCGCTTAAAGGAGAACTCTCGTCTTTGGTGGTTCCCTCCAGGCAAAGTAAACCCAAGCCTCAGTTTGAACCCAAGCCAGCTAAAAGCCAGAATCTTGTCTATACGGGGCTGGTTATCGATGCGCAGGGTTTACCGGTAACAGAGGCTTTAAGTCCAAAAGTGTTAATGGAAGATGGACGTGTGGTCTATGGTTCTGAGTGGATTGAGCCGGAAATTGTCCGGAAGGAAAATGTGGTTGGGTATGTCCGGGGGGTCAAAGCCGCCCAATCGAATAGTCGGGTAATTTCAAACCCTCTCATAGTCAAGGCCCTTCGTGTCGCAGGAGACAATAAGACTGATATTGTCATTAGCGATGAGGATGCGCAATTACTTCATGTTGTGCCCGAACACATGGAATTTTTAGAAAAAGCAAAGGTATTAGTGGTCTTAGACCGGTAACGAAATCACCCTGGTTCTTGAGGAGTGAAAATGAATAGACCAGATGGTCCATTCCATCATATCCCAACACGTGGCAGGGGGGGGCGAACTTGCTTAGCACAGGGATTCGCCTTGTTGGCCTTCTCTCTGTTGGGCAGCCTACCTCTCTTTGGGTGGGCTAATTCAGCAGAAGAAGTGAAAGGGCAATATTGTTACACCTATGGGGATCAAGAAACTCCAGCGCAAGGGAAAAAGAAAGCCTTGGCCTTAGCCAGGGAACGAGCCGTGGAAAATCATCAGGTCTTTATTTCAAACAAAACCAGTATTGAGAATTTTCAATTAAAAGAAGATCTCATTCAATCGGTCAGTGCCGGGCTGTTGAAAAATGTGGCGATCCAGGAAGAAACGGAGGAAGGTCGGACTCTGTGTGTGGAGATTGTGGCCCAAATTGAACCGAGTCTCATGCAGGAGGAGATCGAACGGCGAATGGAGCAGCGTGAACTGAATAATGAACTGGTTAAGTTATTGGCCACTCCGGTGAACGAGGGTGTGAGGCAAGAAAGTCCAGGACTGAAAATCTGGCTTAATAATCTCGACAGTCTCTATCGAGAAGGAGACAGTCTGATTGTGTATGTTCAGGCTGAGCAAGATGTGTACTTGAAGCTGGATTATTTCCAGGCAGATGGACAGGTAGTGCACTTGGTACCAAATTTTTTTAGGCGGCAGGCCTTTATTAAAAAAGGGGAAACCTATGAATTTGGAGGACCAAATTCCTTAGAACAATTTAGGATCAGTGGGCCATTTGGGGATGAAACAATCAAAGCTCTGACCAGTACGAAGCCTTTTACAGAAGAATTTCTCTCCAGAGAGAAGGTGAGTGAAGGGAAGGCCTATGTAAAAACATTGAAACGGGGCATTGAAAAAGGCATGAGGGGGGTTACGGTAATGTCTGGAGCCACAGTGGCCCTTCATACCAGAAGCCGTGAAGAGATTGAGCACAGAAAAAATTTAAATTTAGATGGTAATTAACACAATCAATAATTCAGAATTGTCAGCCAGGGATTGCCCCTCAATTATGTTTTAAACACTGATTTCTCGAGTAGAAGTATAGGAAGGACCCTTCCTCTCCTCTTGCTATGTTGAAATGATATTCCTGAGGGGCGGTGGGGAAGTTGCGTCTGAACCGGAGAAAATTCGAAATGGGGACCTAAAATCCAATAGGGGCATTCATGCCTGGGAGGTTTCTAATTTTTCCGATTTTTAAGTCTAGCCGGAATTCAAAATCACCCTACAGTTAACCTGCCATCTGGGGAGGCTTGCTTCTTTAGAAAAGTGCGGGTCTTGGGGGCGCTTCCGAAAGCTGCAGTGCGATCCACTTTTCCAATAAAGTCTTCATCGTTGAACCATGACCCTTAAGTCTTCTGCGAGATTTTCTGTTCTCAGGGCATATGGGTTACCCTTGCAATTATTGAAACACTGGGCTACCCTCTTCCGTCTACTTAGCGGATTAAAATTCTGCTTTACCAGTAGGGTAAAGGTAAACCGGTCTAGATCTATCTTTCAGGTCGATGGTTACCTCCTCACTTTCCTCCAAATTTTCTTCCTTTTTTTCCCTCCAATGGGATGAATTTTCTGATTTGTTAAGCGGCGGTCCTTGGGACCAAAACTGTTCTAAATGGTCATTTGAAAACTTGACTGAGGAGCGGCGGTTGGCCTTACCTCATTTGGCTCGCCGTTTTAGCCAGTCGCGCCAGTTTCTCATGACCGATCACGAACAGGACGTTCATCCATTGGAAGCCCTTTGGTTGAAATTGCGATTGTTTGCCGGGCTCTGTGCCCAACTGTCGGCATACTATCGGGACCAACATCGACCGCATTTGGGGTTGGGACCTTCACGGGTCCTTGTGATGTTTCCAAAGGAACATGATTCGCTTTTACCTGCCAGATGGGACTTTTTCGTGGGACCATTTCAAGAGCAGGAAGCCGCAATGGCCTTTGTTCACGAAACAATGCCGCCAGCCTTTCAAGCCAATCTTTTTCAACCTCCACATTCCTTGGATACCGTCTTCAGGGCTCCTGAATTGCGCGAATGGCCTTTGGGAACATCCAAGGAATTTACTGTTCTTCTTCGGTCCATGGAAAAAATCCGAACACAGGAAATTGTCCCAAATCAGGTGAGGGGAATTTTTCACATCCATCTCATGAGTGACGTTTTTCATGGGTCGTCCTTTTCATCTCAGGATGTGTTCTGTGTCAAGCTTCCGGTTTCTCAAAAGGGCAATGCAGTAGTAAACATTTGGATGGCCAGAGTGGAATCCCCTGAGCGGGGGATTATCCTTCGTGGGCAATCCGAGCCCATGTCGCTTTCATCATGGGAGCAAATTGAGGCCGAAAAAGAGAGGGCGTTTTCCAAGACTCCTGTTCAGTTTTTTCGTTCATTTTCAAGTGCCTGTGATTGCTACAGCTTGGGGTTGCTCTTGTTTCAATCCCTTGTAGGGGAAAATGCGGAAACCCTGGGGAGGTTGGAAAGTTGTCTTCCCACCATGGTGAAGGGGGTGAAGGCTCTCAGGACAACGCATACGGATAGATTGGTAGGTATGGGAATCGATCCAATCCGTTTACTCTTTGATGAACAAGGAGCCCTGTTTAGTTCAGCCCGGTTGGTGAGTCCTGGCCCGATACCACAGAGCACGACTCAAGACCTCCCGCGATATGTGTGGTATGCAAGTCTGGAATTGGCTCTTTTACTGGTGGCACGTGAATTTCCTTCCCGGCGAACAGATGAAGGGGATTCGACAGAAACGATCGATCCGGGCAAACAAATGGAGGAAGTGATTGGCCGAATTCAGACCATCGGTGAATGGATCCGGTTGGAACTGTATAGCAGGCAGCAACGGCGAAAAGAAATAATGAGCGTATGCCAAAAGGTTCGTAGGGAAATTAGTTAAAGGAGACCAGTCGGGCATGCCGTTTAAGCTGTTGATCCAGGGAGAATACAATCCTGAAAATGTGGTACCTGCTGCAAATCAGGAGTGGGAAGGAGAAGTCATCATTGGCCGGGGAGAAGATTCCGGATTTTGTCTGCCTGACCGGCGCAAATTAATATCTTCCCGGCATGCCAAAATTAGCCGGCAAGGGAATGATTATGTCTTGATAGATGTTGGCAGTACTAATGGTACCACGTTGAATGGCACGCGTATTCAAGTCGGTACCCCTTTCCCTTTGGCCCCTCAGGATCAAATCGGGATTGGTGGGTATATGTTGGAATTTGTGCCTGTTGATGCCTCAAATCGGATCGGTGAAGAGGATACAGATGCCACTCTGTGTATGGTGCCGATGGAGTCCCCTTCATCCACTATTGTCGAACGGTTGAAAAGGCGATATGCGGAATTACTTTCGGTCCCTGCCGATGAAAGAGAAGCGGAATTAGTGAAGATATTGCAGGAGACCATTTCGGGTCTAAAAAAGGAAAAAGGCGAAGAAATTCTTTCAATGGTGGAACAGGCTTTTTCGGAGGAGGATGCGCCGGGGGAGCCTTCTCAGCATAGGGAATTTCTTCATCCTGCTGAGGTTTCCGAAGCCGCGGCCTCCCTCAAAACCGGTCAAGCTTCTGCAAACAAGCCTCCGATGTTAGGGCCCTCATCCATGGGTGGACGGGAAGACCAGGTGCTGACCTTACTTCTTGATTTTGTCCTTGATTCCATAAATGGACGGAGGCAATTTGAAAAGGAACTGGAGGTAGAGGTGACACGGATTTTTGGAAAAGAACGAAATCCGATTAAATGGGCTAAAACCTCTCAAGAAATACGGACATACTTGTTTGAGAGTCCGGAAGCCAAGAGCCAGTTTCCACAGGTTAGGGATGAATTGCAACTAGTCTTGGAGGACTTAGCGCTACACCCCTTGGGTTTAATGGCAGGGTTTCGAGAATGTTTGAGATTTTTTTTAAAGCAGCTTGACCCTTTGACCTTGGAAGTGGAGTCCAAACATAAAAAGAAAGATCTGGGATCTTTGCTCCAGTCCTTTGGCATGTTGGTGAGTCATCCTACCTGGGAACATTTCAAGGAGAAACATCGTCAATTACGAGAGGAAGAAATTAAAACCTTCCATCGATTATTAGGCCCTGAGTTTGCGAAAGGATATCTCCGTGTATTCCAACAAAAAAAAACTTCGTGAAAATCGGGTTCTGCAGTTCCTAGTAGTGATCCTGTGTGGATTTTTGGTCTCCTGTGGTGGAGGGTCCACAAAAATGGACTTTGGTATCTCCCTGGATGCGTCTAATCGGTGTAACTTTTCGGAGATAGGGCAAGCTGTTCCGGTGACGGTGCGGATCTATACCTTGCAGGATCCAACCCGTTTTGAGAAGGCTACTTTTCAGGAGCTCTGGAAAACAGACTATGAATATTTGGGGAAAGATTTGTTACATCGGAAGGAATTGACCTTACGACCTTCCTCCATGGAACCGATTGTCTTAAATGTGGATCCGGAAGCCAACGAAAAATTTATTGGCATTATGGTGCTATTTCGCGAGTATAAGGACGGTATTTGGCGCCGGGTGATTCCGATTGAAAAACCCGGCATGCTGTCTTTTGGGCCGCCGCGGTACATTTTCAAATGTGACCAAAATGTGCTTGGGGAAGCGGTCAAAGATTAATCGGTGTTTTGACGGGCATGGGTCGTTAAGAAAGGGTTTTATTACATGGATGTCTCGAATCGGGTCATTTGGAGTGAGGGAATGTTATTGACGCCTCACCTATTTCAGCAATGGGATCGGTATCATGATCTCGTGTTGGGAGAGCGGTTTCAGAATCTCCATCCCTTTGGATGGGGGTTATGTCAATTGGATATCGATCGGGATGGATTGGCGAATGGGAGTTTTACGTTACTCCAATGCCGTGGGGTAATGCCCGATGGTCTGATTGTCCGGATTCCTGAGCACGATTCCATTCCCTCTACCCGCCTTTTGGGAGAAGAACTCTTTCCCCCATCTGCAGATTACCTTGAGGTGTTTTTAGGCGTTCCAATGGACCATACGGGAATTGCCAATTGCAAGCTGGATCAAAAGGCCTTACCCCGAGAACCACGTTATGAAAGCACGCTTGTCTCGGTTCCCGACTTCAATACAGGAGACAATACCAAGGAAATTATGGTCGCTCGGAAAAATCTCAAAATCTTTTTTACGGGGGAAGATATGCCGGATTCCAGTATCATGAAAATTGGGGAGTTGGTCCGGACTCCCGGAGGAACGATTACGCTCCGAGAAAGTTACATTCCGCCCTTGATGTGGGTGTCAGGGTCAGAGGCGCTGACCCGATTGCTGCGTTCCCTGTTGGAATTAATGGTGTCGATGGGATCGGCCTTGGCCGATCAGCAAAGAGGAATTCGTGAACATGGCGGTATGGACCTTCTTCGATTTTCCATGTTGCATGCCATTTTTTCCTATATTCCCGTCTTGGCCCATTATAACCATGTGGGAAAAATTCATCCGGAAGCGCTCTTTGTCACCTTGGCGAGATTAGCAGGAGAGTTACTGTTGATGTCCCCCAATGCCAGTCCCAAGGATTTGCCTTTGTATGAACATACAAATCTATCCAGAAGTTTCAGGGAATTAGATATCACCATTCGAAATATTGTGGAGCACATCTCCCCGACTCGGTATATCACGATTCCACTTGAAAAACGCGGAGAGACGATGTTTGTGGGACAGGTATCGGAAGGGGCGCTGTTAGAAAAAGGACAATTTTTCCTCTCGGTGAGTGGCGGGGAGTCGGAAGAGGCCGTCCGGGCTCTGCTCTTGAAACGGGTCAAGATTGGTGCCATGGATGACATGGACTTGATTGTGAATGCGGCAATGCCAGGAGTGCGGTTCCGTCATATCGTTCGGCCGCCCGCGAGTATACCGGGAAAAACTGGACACCAATATTTTCAATGGGAGACGCAAGGGGGATTTTGGGATCGCATCAAACAATCGCAAGGTGTCGCGCTGTACGTTCCGTCTGAATTACAAGACATCAAAATAGAAGTTCTCGTGACGAAAGAGTAACCCCATGAAACCAACTGAAAAATTACGAACAGGACAATTGGTGAATGTCTTTTTTGATCTTTTGGTTCTTGGAGTCCATGTCAAAGATTCACGCGATTTGGGGCGACTGGAATCGTTTCGAACGCGGATCGAAGAGATGCTTGCAGAGGCGGATCGTCGGGGAATGGAGCATCAGTATTCACGCGAAACGTTGAACGAGGCCCGGTATGCGGTTGTGGCGTTTTTAGATGAAATGGTTCTTCAGTCCGGATGGGACCAAAAAAGCCTATGGGCGTCGTCTCCGCTGCAATATCAATATTTTCAGACTCAGGTCGGCGGGGAAGAATTTTTTCGCCGCCTCGATGCCTTGCGTCGGGTCCATCCCGTGAATGCAGATCTTCTCGAAGTCTTTCAAGCCTGTTTGGTATTGGGTTTTGAAGGAAAATACAAATTAGAAGGCCGAGAAAAATTGAAGGATCTCACCCATGATCTCTTTCGGGAAATTGAAGGAGTTCGTGGGGACCTCCCTCCCTTTTCTCCGCAGGGGGAACGCAATGAAGTGGTGCTCGATATCGTGAGACAGGAAATACCCGCATGGGTCATTCTGGCCTGCAGCGTGGCGATTGTGTTTTTTTCTTATGTCGGGATGTCAGTCTTAATCGTCCAGGAAACCGAGGACACCTTTATCCATCTCAATGAATTAGCAGGATCGTCAAAGCCATGATGAAACGGATTACCGGCGCGCTCTGGACCTTGATTTGTCTGCCTCGGGTTCTTTTCCTGAGTCTCTTTCGACGTCCCCGGTTGGTGGTGGCCTTGGGCATTCTCTCCTTATGTGCCCTCATTTGGTTTGCTGGCGATAGGCTGGGCATGGGGAGTCCGGAAATCCGCCTGGTGTTGATTGCCGGGATCATCCTCGCGTGGGTCCTCCTTCTCATTGTCGATTTTTATCGTGCACGCCAAGGGGCGGAGATGATCGAGGAATCCTTGCAGCAACAAGGTGTGGAGCAGGCCGGGCGGTCCCGCCCCGAACAAAAGGAAGATATTGAAGCGATTCGGGTACGATTTGATAAAGCCGTTGCCACACTCAAACAATCCAAACTTGGGAAAGGCTACCGTGGAAAAGCAGCCCTCTACGCCCTTCCTTGGTACATGATCGTCGGACCTTCGGCTTCCGGAAAAAGTACGGCACTGCGGGAGTCCGGGCTCCAATTTCCCTCTCTGGGGGAAAATCAAAATGGCATACAAGGGGTTGGGGGGACTCGGAATTGTGATTGGTGGTTTACGACCGATGCAGTCTTATTGGATACCGCGGGCCGATACATGACGGAGGATGAAGACCGGGAGGAATGGATTGCCTTCTTAGAGTTATTAAAAAAAACCCGGAGTAAAAAACCGATTAATGGAGTTCTGGTGGCAATCGGCATCGATGAGCTACTGCGGGCTACCGATCAATTGATCGAATGGCATGCCAAAACCATTCGCGATCGTATAGATGAACTCATGACCCATTTGGGCATGTCCTTTCCCGTCTATTTATTGGTCACCAAATGCGATTTACTTGAAGGGTTTGTGCAGTTTTTTGGTGAGTTGGGAAAAAGTGAACGGGAACAAATCTGGGGATGTACGTTACCTCGCCCTACGAAGACCTCTTTGCCCCCGCACGAACTGTTCACCCAACAGTTTAGCCATCTCATTGAGGGGCTTCAGGCCAGACGCTTGGAACGGTTCTCGATGACCCGGGGTGCAGGCAAGTTATCTATCTTAGGGTTCCCCTTGCAGGTGGAGTCCTGTCGGCCGGCTCTCACTCGGTTTATCGAAGTCCTCTTTCATCAAAATCCTTATCAGGAAAATCCATTTTTTCGTGGTTTTTACTTGACGAGCGGGACCCAAGAAGGAAGTCCTATTGACCGGATTATTGATTCCGTTCGTCAGGCGGCGGGGCTCAAAGGGGAGGCGATCGGCGCTCAGCCCAACTTAGAACCCAAAAGTTATTTCATAAAAAATTTATTTACCGACGTCATTTTTCCCGACCAATATTTAGCTTCTCCCTCCTCACGCGCCTTCCAACATCGTGGCGTTCTGCGAGTGGCGGTCTTTGGGGCTGCGATTATTGGTGTCGGGCTGAGTATTTTTGCCATGGGATCGTCCTATTTGGGGAATAAGATTATTGTAAGGTCTGTCCAGGATTCAGCGGTCAAAATAGTGCAAATTTCCCGTCAGTCCCACCCAGTGGTAGGTTCCCAGGATTACTTGCATAACCTGGAATTCCTGGAGCGCCTCCAAGGTCGACTGGGTCAAATCCTGGAATACAAGGAACATGGCGTTCCCCTGCGCTTACAAGGATTTTATTGGGGAGACCGGCTCTATGAACCGGTGAAGAATCTGTATTACCGTGAACTTTCCAATGTGATTGTGGAGCCGACGAAAAGGGGGTTGGAAGCCCAATTGTCCCAATTTGTCAATGGGAGGGATATGGATCGGAAAGAGGAGGATTATTACGCCCTGTTTAAGGCCTATCTTATGTTGAGTGATGCCAAACATTTAGATCCCGACTTTCTGACTCGTCAACTCCAGGCGCTGTGGAAATCAGGAAGCCCGGCCTTGCCCGCCCAGGGTGATGCAAAGGTTCCAAAAGCCTATCAAGGGAGTTTACAGGCCAATTTGGAATTCTTTAGTCATTATTTGGCTGGGCAATACTCGATCACCCCCAATCGAGATTTGGTGAAGGCGGTTCGGAATATTTTACGAGAGATCCCTCTCAAGGAACGACTGTATAGCCAAACCCTCCACCAGGCTTCAGAGGGATTGGACCCCTATACTCTGCAGACGGCGTTGGAGGGATATCAGCAACCTCATCTAACAAGCGACTATCAAATACCGGGAGTATTTACCAAAAAGGGCTGGGAGTCGGCTTTCCAAGGAAGGTTGGATGAGGTGCTGGAAGAGTATGCCAAGGAATACTGGGTGTTGGGAGAAAAAGAGCCGTTCAATAAAGAAATATTGGAAGAGGTCAAAGCCAAATATTTCGGAGAGTATAGCCAGCATTGGTTCAACTTTTTGTCATCTATTCAGGTCCGTCCCAATCGAGCCCGGGCCGACGTGCTGACTCTGTTGCAAGGATTGACAACTCCTCCTTCCCCCTTCTTCCTCATTTTGGACGCGGTCAAAAAAAATACCAGCTTTCAAGATCCCCTGATGGCACAGGTGGGACAGGGAGCTTCCGGTCTTTTTGAAAGGATGAAGAAAAGATTATTTACCGACAATCAAGCTACGGGTGCGCAAAACCAGTCTGAATTTTCTCAATTATATCCTGAGTCCATTGCCAGAGAATTCAGATCCATTCATCGCTTTGTGGAGATCCCACAAAAGCAAGAAGGGGCCCAATCCGGTCTCGACCAATATTTGTCGGAACTCAAACGCTTGAATACCGTGATGATCGGGATGTCGTCCATGGGGGGAACCATGGACGATCCAGTCCAATTGGGCCAAAGAATCGTTCAGGGCGAAGCCAACGAGATCACGAAGGCGGCAAATACATTTGAGCAATTAGCGGCAAATTTTGATTTGAGGACGCAAAAAGCATTGGAGCCCATGTTGTTGCAACCGGTTCTTCTGGTCATGCAATCGGTGCTCGATCAGGCGCTACGCACTCTCGATCAACAATGGGTGAGTGAGGTGTTTGAGCCCTGTCAACAAACCCTTGCCCCCTATTACCCCTTTCAATCTTCCGACAAGGAAGCGGCGATTGGGGATGTGGCAAGCTTCTTTCATCCTGATCAGGGGCGGCTGTGGTCGTTCGTCAATAAAAAAATTCAACCGTTTGTCATGGAAGGGCAAGATGGCTGGACTCTGAAAAATTGGAGAGGTGTCCACCTGCCACTCACCCCAGAAACCCTTGAGAGTTTAGGGTACGCCAAATTTTTGTCGGCCAGTATTTTTCAAGGTGAACAAGCGACTCCCAATGTCCCGTTTGATATCTATCCGTATTCGGACCAAGGCTCATCAGCCTCCCTGGTCAGTCATATTGGGATAAAAATCGGTGACCAAAATTTTGTATATGACATGGGTCCCCGGGAATGGCAGGAATTATGGTGGCCGGGTCCTTCCGGATCGGCGGGCAGCCAACTACTGGTGATGGTCAACGGGGTCTGGGAGTCGCGTGAGGCTCAAGGATGGTGGGGCCTTTTTCGACTCTTGGAATCGGCTCAGGTGACGCCCATGAGCGAGTCACTCTATCGGGTAATCTGGGCGTGGAACACATCGGATTCAAAGCCCTTGCGTATTCAGTATGATCTCCGGGCTCGGAAGGCTCAGAATCCTTTCCAGCCCAACTTTTTCTCGAAATTTTCGTGCATCTCCCATTTGGCCGAGGCAATCTGATGCTGGAAAAAATTTCACTAGAAGTCGGCTGTTTTGGAAAACTCCCCCTGTCTCCGGAATTTATTCGGGTGAATGCCAAGGGACCCGCTCTGCAGGCTCTAGACCAATGGCTGCAGGAGGGGCTGCATGGATACCGGACTTCCTTGGGTGTTCAGTGGATCCAAGATTATCTGCAATCGGATACGTGGAGTTTTCTGTTTGACGTGCCAGGTGGGACCGAATGCCTCGTGGGGGTGGTGACGCCGAATCAGGATAAAGCCGGGCGTGGGTTTCCGATGGCGATTTATCTCCGAATAGAGGCACAAGAATTCGCGGGAAGGGTCCACAAGGTCCCCCTGTATTTTCAAACATTTCTGGACTGGGCGAAGCAGATGGTCGAGGAAGAGTGGAAGACTCATTCCCTTCAAGAGTTTCGTGAGCGGGTGACTAATTGTGAGGTTTCCGAGCCTGGGAATTGGGACTCGCTCGATCGGCTGTACCAGGAATTTCTTGGGGCCTATACACTGGACGGGTTGTTAGAGCTGTGCGAGGCCAGTACAGGGTTGGTCTCCATGGCTGCGGTGAAATCACGATTGCGAGAGATGGTGTCCAGCCATCAGCCGTCGAATACATCCAAAGGGGGGCAACTCATGCCCTTTCCGCTGATATATGATCCCGCTCTTCCGTTCGAAATCCCATTTTGGATGGAATACTTGAAAAAGATTGCAGACCTCACCATGGACTGCCCCGTTTTGTTTTGGAACAAATGTCCTCAAAAGGGCCCAGCCGTGGTGTTCATGCAAGAGGGGCCCGTGTCACCAAAAAGTTTTGCAAAATTAATTCATCCCCGCTCATTCGTCGGGCCGCATTGGCCGATGGCCTCGGAGGTTCATGGAGAAGCACATGTCGGAGTCGCCCCAACGGATCGGTCGGAGGGTTCCGATCCTCAAGAAGAGTGGGTAACCTTAGCCCGCTTATTGCGGTAATTGGGCTAAGAGTTCGGAAACAGGAGGGGCCGCGTATAAGCAAAATGAAAGAGACGGCCACTGGGTGGCCAAGCAGGGTAGCTCAGACCTGATCCTATGGACCTCAGGAAGAAGGAATGCACTGATGAATGCCAAAGAATTGTTGGACAAGGGAAAGCTTGCGGAAGCCATCCAAGCGATGATTCAGGAAGTTAAAGCGCATCCTGCCGATGGCCGGGCCAGGACATTTTTATTTGAACTACTCTGTTTTGCTGGGGACCTGGATCGAGCCAAAAACCATTTGGAAGCGCTGGATTCCCAAGACCCGAAATCTGACTTGGGCATTGAATTTTATCGAAAGGTTCTCAAGGCGGAACAGGCCCGAAGGCAGGTGTTTGAAGGGAAGGGGACACCCAGGTTTTTTTCCGGCTGTCCGGACTACCTGCAAGGCCACCTGGACGCGCTCGCGCATATCTGGGAAGGCCGGTATGCGGAGGCCAAGGCCCTGTTGGACGAAGTTCAGCAAAAACGGCCGGCGATTCAGGGGGATTGTGACGGCAAGGCCTTTGCCGATTTTGCCGATAGCGATGATCTTCTGGCTCCGGTGTTGGAAGTGATTGCCCAGGAAGGATATTTCTGGGTGCCCCTTTCCCAGATCACCCATCTTTCGATTACCCCGCCAAAACATTTACGGGATCTCCTATGGGTTCCCGCGCATCTGGAAACAACTGAAATGCCGGTAGGCGTTGTGCTGCCCGTGCTCTATCCTGGCTCCCACGCCGCGATGGATGAACTGCTGAAATTAGGGCGGATGACGGACTGGAATCGGGACCAAGAGGAGCTGATTAAGGGGGTTGGACAGCATACCTTTATCATCGATGACTCGGATAAGGGAATATTAGAAATCAAGGAGTTGTCCTTTTCCGGAAATGAGAAGGCCACTTCAGGAGAAAGGTCAGGGATATGAGCGCAAAATCCGTACTGGACCTAGATACCTTATTGGTGCCAATCCCCGGCGACAATCCGTCAGGCACCGATGTCCGGTATACCCGTTATGACATGGTCAAAGAAGCTAGGCGGGAAGACGATGCGCTTCCGAAAGGCGATTGGGAGGAAAAAGGGGATGCCAAAGTCGCCGAGTGGAAAAAGGTTATTGACATTGCGACAGAGACTCTGGCCACGGAAAGCAAAGACTTGCAAATTGCCGCCTGGTTGGTGGAGGCCTTAGTGAAGGAACAAGGCTTTCCGGGCCTTCGGGATGGGCTCACACTCATGAAAGAACTGCATAGTCGGTTTTGGGAGACGCTCTATCCTCCTATTGAACAGGAGGGCGATCAGGTGGACCTGGGATTTCGGGCCGGTCCCCTGGATTGGCTGAATGAGGAAAAAACCCTGCCCATGGCCATTCGCGGCATTGCCTTTCTGCGTTCACCGGAAGGACAGGGGTATGGACTTCTACAGTGGGAGGAAGCGCAGGCGGTGGAAAATCTCGGTCGCAAGGATCCCCAAAAAAAAGCGGAGGCCATCGCCGAGAAAAAAATCACACTCGAAGAATTTAATAAAGCGGTGCAGGCCACGTCATTGGCCACCTGTGTGGACATTTTAGACTGTCTTCGGCAGAGTCAGGAAGAGGTCGAAGGGCTTAATCAAGTGATCAAGGAAAAATACGGAGAAGCCAATCCTGAACGTCCCAGTTGCGAAAACTTGAAAAACGTCTTAGAAGAAAGCCGGACCGTGTTGGAAGGGATTGTCCAACAAAAGGGAGGTGCCAAAGTGGAGCTTCAAAGTGCCGTGGGGGGGGCAGGGATTGCGGCGGCCAGGGGCCAGAGTGAACGGATCGTGTCGACCGGCGGGGGGATCCACCCTTCTGATCGGATCGATGCCTTGCGGCGGTTGGCGGCCGTGGTCGAATTTTTTAGAGAAACCGAACCCCATAGTCCGGTTGCTCCGTTAGTACAACGGGCCGCCAAGTGGGGCGAAATGCCATTGAAGGAATGGTTGGAGGAAATCATTGAAGATCCAGCAGTACTGGCGAAGGTGTTGGAGACCTTGGGAATGACGGAGAAAACATCCCAGGAATAGGGGTAGGAGAAGGCCGGGCACGGGTGATCCATCGGAACGTCGATCAAGTCAAAAGTCGAATCATTCAATAAGGAGGTCATCATGGGAAAAGAAAGTACACAACACAAACTGGATCGGGTAAGGTCGCCCCGCGTCCATATCACCTATGATGTGGAAACGGGAGGCGCCATCCAAATGAAAGAACTACCCTTTGTGGTGGGCATTTTGTCTGATCTGTCGGGAAAACCCAAAGACCCCCTGAAACCGTTGAAGGAGCGAAAATTCATCGACATTGACGCGGATAAGTTCGACGATGTCATGCGGGGGATGAGTCCTCGATTGGACTATTCAGTCGAAAATAAACTCAAAGATGACGGCTCCAAAATGAAAGTGGAGTTGGAGTTTTCGAAAATGGACGACTTTACCCCCGAAAGCGTGGCGAGGCACGTCGAGCCGTTGAAAAAACTCCTGGACGTGCGAGGGCAACTGTTTGAATTGCTGGCCAAAGCGGACGGCAATGACAAACTCAGTGAGCGGTTGCAGGAAATCATCGGCAATTCGGATGAATTGCAGAAATTGGCGACTGAAGCCGGCGTGAAAGCCTCCGGTGGCGACAGTCCCGACGAAACAAAGGAGGGCTGAATATGAGCGCCGAAGCAGAACAAGCCAAAGCCGAAGGGGCGGCGGGGACCACCGAAGAGAAAAGTTTGCTGGATAAAATAATCGATGAGGGACGGATCGGGCGGGATCAGGGCGAACGCGACGCGTCCAAGCAGCAAATCGCCACGCTGATTGACGAGGTGATGAAGGGGACGGTCACCGTTTCCAAAGACATCGAGTCGATGATCAGCGCCCGGATTGCGGATATCGACGAGCTACTCTCCCGGCAGCTCAATGCGATCATGCATGCCGAAGAGTTTCAAAAATTGGAGTCGGCGTGGAGAGGGCTGCATTACTTCGTGAGCAACACGGAATGCAGTACGATGCTCAAGATTAAGGTCATGAACGTGTCAAAAAGCGACCTTATCAAGGACTTTCGCAAAGCCACGGACTTCGACCAAAGCGCCATGTTTAAAAAGGTGTACGAAGAAGAATACGGCACGTTCGGCGGCGCGCCCTTCGGCGCCCTCATCGGCGATTATGACTTTGGCCGCGGGCCGCAGGACATGGAGCTCCTGGAGAAAATCTCGAATGTGGCCGCGGCGGCCCATGCGCCGTTCATCGCGGCGGCCAGCCCGCACATGTTCCGGCAGGACAGTTTTACCGAACTCTCCAACCCCAAAGACCTGGCCAAAATTTTCGATAGCGTGGAATGGGCCAAATGGAAATCCTTCCGGGATTCGGAGGATTCCCGGTTTGTGGGCCTGACCATGCCCCGCATCCTCATGCGGATGCCCTACGGGCCGGACACGGAACCGGTGGAAGCATTCAACTACAAGGAAGATGTGGACGGCAAAGACCACGCCAAATATTTGTGGGGCAACGCGGCCTACGGGTTTGGGACGCGGCTCACGAATGCCTTCGCCAAATACGGCTGGTGTGCAGCGATCCGGGGAGTCGAAGGCGGCGGCCTGGTCGAAGGCTTGCCCTCGCATACCTTCAACACAGACGACGGCGAAGTGGCCCTCAAATGCCCGACCGAAATTGCCATCACAGACCGGCGCGAAAAAGAATTGGCGGATCTGGGCTTCATTCCGCTCATTCATTGCAAGGGAACGGATGTAGCAGCCTTCTTCGGTGCGCAATCGGCCCAAAAGCCCAAAAAGTACGACACCGATGCCGCCAATGCAAATGCCCGACTGTCGTCCCAAATTCAATATCTCATGGCCACTTCCCGGTTCGCGCATTATTTGAAATCGGTTATGCGGGATAAAATCGGGAGTTTTATGACACGCCAGGATTGTGCGGATTACCTCAACCGCTGGATCAGCAATTACGTCGTCAGCTCCGAAGATGCCGGGATGGAGATGAAGGCCAAGTATCCGCTCAAGGAGGCTCGAGTGGACGTCGTCGAAATGCCAGGCAAGCCGGGCTGTTATCGTGCCGTGTGTTTCCTTAAGCCTCATTTTCAACTGGAAGAACTCACGGTGTCACTCCGGATGGTGGCCGATTTGCCGCCACCGGCAAAGCAATAAGACTGCGCGAGGACCGGCTGCAGAAATGGAGCAGTGTCGCCAGGAAGGTAATATATGACCCATTTCGCAAAGCATCATCGAGCGAGGGGCCGTGCATAGCCGGCCTAAACCTCGAAGATGAGGGATCCACAAGATCGCGATCTGCTCAGACACCATCGAATTTCAAAATCTTAAAATGATTTTTGAAACTGATTGAGGATTGGTTAAAAATTTGAGTCAGTCGTGTCAATCGTTTAGTTAACTTGAAATTCGCAATCGCTCTATGGGAGAGCGGTTCAGAAGAATAGGCAATCTAAAATAAGAGTGGCATTTGGGTTGCAGAGTTTCTTGGGTATGGCACGGCTATTACACACAAACAACCCCGGGATTATTACACAATGAAGGTCATGCGGAACAGGGTTCAACATGAAACCGTGCATTCAGTCATTCCTTCACTTCATCCATCATCACAGGAGGACGCATCATGGCAGAACTACAAGAGTACATTTTTTTGAAGTTGGGCGACATCAAGGGAAACGCCACTACGACTTCGAATAAGGATCAGATTGTCATTCAGCACATGTCCTACGGCATTAGCCAGGGCGGACAATGGGAAGAGGGAGACAAGCTGTCGGGCCGGATAACTAATTTTTCCGATATTTCGTGTACCAAGCTTATGGACATGTCCTCCACGGCGTTGGCGAATGCCTGCGCCCTCAAAACGCAAATTCCGACAGCCGAGTTTGCTGTGACGGCCGGCACGAAACAGGCCTATTACAAGCTCATCCTGGATAATGTGATCGTGACGTCCATCAGTACGTCGATCAGTGCCGGTGAGACGCACCCGACCGAATCGTTCACGCTGAGCTTCCGTAAGGGGCGGTGGGAATACGGCTCCGCCAAGGGCGGGTACGATCTTGCGAAAAACGAGAAGGTGTAAGGAGCGCAGCGGGATTATCGGATCGCGGCAACCCCCTGTAAACATAAAAGTCTGCAGCCCTCCTGCTCACCGAGCGGAGGGCTGCGGCATTTTGAGGGACAAAGGCGCCACGCCCGTTGAGGGGGGCGGAAACGGGGAAATGTAAAAAGGGTGTGGGGGCGATGTGTGATTGCAAGACCTGACCCTATAGCGGATACGGGTGGCAGGATGGTTGGGTTCGGATCCACCGAAATACACAATGGGTGGCGAAGCTCGCCAGCATGTCGGCCTAAAAGTCAATACTCCGGACAGACTCCAATTCCTCGCAACCATGCCTGATCGCAAACCTGATGTGCAGAGAGGTAACATTATCTCTGTTCTTTTTCATGGAGGTAGTTCATGTCGCTTAGCCAGCAACTCTTAATTAAGCTTCCCAAACTTCCAGGGAAAGTCAATCGTCGTCTAATGTCATCAACTATTGCGGGGCTGAAGGCGGAGCGGGCCGGCGGTGGCTTCGCGATGACAGGCGACCCTCACCAACTGGTTGACGTGCGAAGTGGAAGGCATTGGTTTTGGGGAAAGCAATACCACCAGATTCCAGATCGCGATGTGGATCTACAGAAGACTAATGTCGCCAGACGCAAGCTATTGACTTTCGGCGCGCAAAACCAAGAATTTCGGAAGTCGGTGAACAAGGATCTGTCAGGTGGCGAGACCTATCCGATTCTCACAACAATTTTGGGTTTAGGCGTGGGTTTTGTCAGCGCCGGGGCCGGGTACTTGTGGACAGGCTTCACTGCGACACTCTCATTAGCAAGTGATTCCCAACCAGTCCGTGTTCGGGACGGCGACGAGGTTCACCAGCTCGAAATTGTGGGTGTTCGTAACGGCAAGTTCGAGTACCTCGAATGGATTATCCTCGTAGACCCGTTCCGTGTGAAAGCCAATTGCCACATTAAACAATGGATCATCCATGACGAGCGTCAGGAAGTGCGGATTGACTGAGATCTGTCCCAGGTTGATAGGGGTATGGTGGTCCGGATATGCCAAGTCAGAGACGAGACTCAATTGGCACGAAATACAACGATGCATAGCCAATCGCTTGACTGGAGTGGCTGATCCGGTGGGACTAAAGGATTGGTGGTCACCCTAGCAGGCTCTGTCAAGTAGGCACACGTCTCCACTGTTTCTCTTAAGATTTTTTTAGCTCTCCGCTCTTGTCCTTCGGCGCCTAGAAGCCCAATTCGCACTTGGGCTTGTCACTCTTCGTATTGCCCTGGCCTTTGCGGTTCCCATTGTTGAGCTTCGTGCTCTCGACGCACCGGCAGTAAGAGGAAACCGACCCGCGGTGAAGAGTTGGCCAATCTCGTCCGTCTCGAGCATGATCGTGGGCCAGCGTTTGCCCAATGCCGGGGACGGTCAAAAGCGACTAAAACGGCGGCCGCAGTTTCACGCGAGCGTGCACTGCCCGTTCCACCTGGGCGATCTGCTCGGCGGAATGCTGCATCACGGCCATGGTCACTTCAAGGGCGAAGGCGTGTTCCGGAAGCGACACCAACTCACGGACGGTTGTCGGTGTGAGGTGCTTTGTTTGGGTTCCGTTCATGGCGTGTCCCGTATTCAAGCCAATAAGTTTTGAACGCTCAACAGGTTAGCCGTCTTCTGTCGGACCAGGTGGCTGTGTTTGCGAAGCTGTTCGCGCACCGTTTGGCGTTTGCCCACGCGCTCACTGACCTCACGTAGATCGCAGAGAATCCAAGTAGCCCCATTGGTGCGGCCACTGGCCCTCATGCGATTCGCGGATCAGACCCAACAGCCGTTCATCGTCTTGCGACCGCCGGGACGGGGGCGTTCCAATCACCCATCATATCCATTGCGCGAGACCCCCAACACGCGACACAGCGGCTGCACCGCAGTCCAGTATTTGATGCTATAAGATGAACGCGTACCTCACTCCGGGTTTTTCCCCAAGTACGCGGCCTTGAGTTCAATGGATCATGCAACACCATATCTCAACTTTTTGGCAGGGAGGGTGTGGCGTATGGCACAATTTGGCTGGCTTGGTCTAATGAGTTCTCAGAAAGCGGTTGTGTGACAACAGTGGAAATGTGGACAGTCGCTGAGCGACATTGGGCGTGCGCTGGGCAAGCATGCGGGCTGGAGCCACGGCATTATCGCCGCTCACGGCGGCATCACCCCGCTGCCCAGGCGACGGTCTTTCCGGGCCCTCACGCTGGCCGTGCGCGAAGAGATTTCTCGGGGCATTGCCGCCGGGCTGTCGGTATCATGCCACGGTGGCTGATGAAGAAGCTTGGGCAGCTGCATGCCGCCCTAAACCCTGTCGACTTGCCCTTCATCCGATCCTACAGCGGATTGTCGCTGTTAAACTGAGTCTGGAATGGTCGCCCGAACTAATTGCCGGATGGCTGAAACGACAGTTTCTGACGGAGCCTCAGATGGGGGCGCCTCACGAAATAATTTATCGGAGCCAGTTTATTCAGGCCCGAGGGGTGCTCAAGAAAGAAATGACTCGGTGTTTGCGTTCACACCGGACCATGCGACGCTCCAAGCGTGCGAGTACCGACGGCCAGCCTCGAGGTCAGATCATTGATGGCATTTCGATTCCTGAACGGCCAGCTGAAGTCCATGATCAGGACATGGCTGGACACTGGGAGGGAGATTTACTCTCGGGCTCAAGCAACACTCATATGGCCGCCCTGGTCGACGGCAGTCTCGGTTACCCTACTCGTGAAAGTCGCAGGCAAAGGCACCGCGAGTGTTGTGAACGCCCTCATAGTACCCCGCCTGGCTCTCACACTCCGCCCTTCCTTGACGTGGGATCGAGGGATTGAGAGGACGGCGCATAGGCAGTTCACCGTGGCCACGAAGGTTAAGGTCTATTTCTGCGATCTCCACAGTCCCCGTGGCAACGAGGCACGAATGAAAATACGAATCGATTGCGCCGCCAGTATTTTCCCTAAGGAACGGATCTGGTCGGGACTCACAAGCGGAATTAACCACGTGGCATTACGGCTAAATTAACGCCCACGCAAAACTTTGGTTTTTCAGACACCAGCGGAGAAACTTCAAGTCAGTGTTGGAACGACCCATTGAACTCAATGCGGTTTTTTTAGGATGTCACGCTCTTCCTGTGCACGGCGGAGTTCGGCCTTCAACATCAGGTTCTCGCGCTTGACTTCTTTGAGCTGAGCCTCATATCGATCGGTGGCGTTGGAAGCATAAACCTTAACCCACTTGTACAGGCTTTGTGCAGAGACCCTTATCGCTTCGCGGCATCGGCCACCGTGTACCCTGGTACCTGCTTGCTCGCCTCTTCTTTAAACTCATCGACAAATCGCCCCTTGTGTCCGATTTCGTGGGGGAAGATTATAGGAGTTGCTTTTTAAGATGGAAGAGTTATAGTTCCAATGCTTCCTTGGCCGTAATGAGTATGAGGGGGGGAATAATTACTAAGGTTAAAATTTATGGGATTTTAAGGAGAATTCTGATCTCTCCATAATGATATCTCACATCTATGCCTAATCCACCACTCAATGGAGGAAAATAGATGCTCCCAAAACCACTTTTTGTATTCCTCCTAACCGTTCTATTGTTCCTGGCATTTAACCAGGCAGCTGTTGCACAAACAGATAAATTTCCGAAGATAACCAAGTCAGGACTATCCGTACAGATTGAAGATTTCGTCCAGGTACCGGCAAGCAGTGGCGCTCCACCCTTGGCGCGTATCAACTTGCTCTATCATTCTAAGGACAATACTGGAAGACTATTTGTCAATGATCTGAACGGAAAACTCTATGTGATTGATAAAGGTAAAATCACCACTTATCTGGATTTAGCTTCCTCCCACTCTAAATTTACCAAATCTGGCGGGCTAGGTATGGGGTTCTATAGTTTTGCATTTCACCCCGATTTCTCAACTAATGGAAGATTTTATACGGCTCACTCAGAATTAGAAGCCAATGACCCACCAGACATGCGTAGTACAGTCTCTAAATCTCAGCCGTTTCACAACGTAGTTAAGGAATGGACAGCCGTCGTTCCCTCGGATAATGAATTCAGGGGTACCTCCCGTGAAATCTTACGCACCGCACAATCTACAGGTGCTCACTCCATCCAGGAAATCGGATTTAACCCCAATGCGAAGCCAGGCAATCCGGATTTTGGCATGCTTTACATCGCACATGGAGATGGGGGAGAACGTGACACCGACGATCCCCAAAATTTGAGCTCTCCCCATGGTTCCCTACTACGCATCAACCCACTTGGCATGAACAGCCGGAATGGTGCCTATGGAATACCTTCGGACAATCCTTTTGCAAACGATGGCGATCCCAGGACACTAGATGAAATCTGGGCCTATGGGTTCCGCAATCCACACAGGTTTAGTTGGGACACTGGTGGGGATGGAAAGCTTTTGATTGGTAACATTGGTCAGGCTAAGGTCGAAGAGGTTGAACTAGGGAAGGTCGGTGCCAATTATGGCTGGAACAAGAGAGAGGGGACTTTTGTTTTTGATAAGGACAATGGAGGGAAAATTTCCCCCTTGCCCCCCAATGATAATACCTTTGCCTTTACGTATCCAGTTGCACAATATGATCACACCGAAGGCCAAGCTATCGTGGGGGGGTTCGTCTATCGTGGCAACCAAATTTCTGAATTAGTTGGAAAATACATTTTTGGTGACATTGTCAACGGTCGAATTTTCTATGTGAACGTGGATGATTTGGTTGAGGGAAAGCAGTCTGACATAACTGAACTCATCCTTCGTGATGCAAACGGCTCCGAAACTACTATGTTGAAATTGGTATCTGCTCAGCTCGCATCTTCTAACCGCAAAGCGGTTGATTTGAGGTTCGGCATAGATCAACAGGGAGAGATTTACGTTCTGTCCAAACAAGATGGCAAGATAAGACGACTCGTACCCCCAAAGGGGAATCAGAACCTGCTCAGAGGCCACTGGGCATTTGATGAGGGTGAGGGAGTAGTTGCGGTTGACTCCTCGGGTCAGGGAAACAAAGGAACAGTGATTGGGGCGTCGTGGACTAACGGGAACATTAGCAACGCGCTGGCGTTTAATGATGTCACCGATTACGTCCGGGTGGGAACCAACGGTTGGGCTGCAACCCAGGGGACCGTGGCCCTTTGGGCTTGGTTTGACGGGTTTCCTGCGAGGAAGGGCTTCGTTTTTGGCCACACCACACAGCCCCAATTTGCCAATAGAATCCAACTGTACCACGATGCCAGGGGGCAACTCACACTTGGCCTGGGTGATCAGCCAATCAGGCGGGCCAATATAAAGGCACTGGCCACGAGAGGATGGACCCATATTGCTCTGACCTGGGATGGGACAAATTATAGTGTCTATGTTGATGGCTCTGAAGAAGCGGATGGAAAATACAGTGGTCTCTCAACGTTGAATGCCTTCGCGGACATTGGGAATAACGGAGGGACATTAGAGGCACGTATCGAGGCACTACAAGGGAGGATTGACGACGTCCGCGTCTATGGTCGGCCACTGTCTGCCCAGGAGGTTCAGGCTCTGATTGAAGAATCCAAAAACCCCACACCACCCAAATTTTCTTTACAAGTTACCCAATTCGGGTCCGGAAGCGGGATAGTTACGATTTCGCCAGGAGGCGTCAAATGCGAGAGCGAATGCGCGGCGTTATACGATTCCGGCACCTCGGTCACGCTTACAGCGGCAGCGAATCCCGACTCCACCTTTGCGGCATGGGGCGGTGTTTCTTGTGGGAGTGCAGAAATCTGCACGGTGACACTCACGAATAATACGATAGTGACGGCAAACTTCAATAAGAAATCTGATCCTATTCCGGCTGTATTCTATAAGCCCCACATAAAACCACTGTTTGATACGCATTGCATAGAATGTCATGGAGTCAATGGATCTGAAAAAGGAATCAGTTTCGAGAACTACGCCTCGGCCACCCAAGGCAACAATGCCTTCCGCGCGGTAGCAAGAATCAATGATCCGGATAATTTCATGCCACCAATTCCTCGCGGACCACTCAGTAAGACCAACCGTGACTTGTTCACCGCTTGGCAAGCGGGAGGTTTCAAAGAGTCGGCTAGCCAGACGGGTGCGGCGAATCTGGGGGATCTAAATGGCGATGGGAAAGCGGACCTCATCTGGCGCCACACCAATAATGGCAGCACCGCCATCTGGCTGATGAACGGCACGACGATGACCGCCTCGGGCTTCCCGGGCGGCGTGCCCTTGGCGTGGCAGATTAGCGGCATTGGCGATGTGGATGCCGATGGGAAAGCGGATGTCATTTGGCGGAATACCACCAACGGCGCGGTGGCCGTGTGGCTGATGAATGGGATCACCGTGACCAGCACAGGTTTTCCCGGCAATGCGCCGGTGGACTGGGAGATAGCGGGCGTCGGCGATGTGGACGGCAATGGCACGGCGGATCTGGTGTGGCGGAACACCCTCACCGGGCAAACGGCTATCTGGTTGATGAATGGGGCCACAAGAGCCGCGTCGGTCTTCCTGGGCGGCGTCCCGGCGGTGTGGCACATCGCCGGGGTGGGCGATGTCACGGGAGATGGCAAGGCCGATGTCATCTGGCGCAACAGTGCCACCGGAACGGTGGCCGTGTGGCTGATGAATGGGGTAAACATTACGAGCGTGGCTTTCCCCGCGAACGCCCCGACGGTGTTCACCGTTGTGGCAGTGGATGATGTCGATGGCGATGCCAAGGCCGATCTGGTGTGGCGTAATCGTAGTGATGGCAGCACGGTGATCTGGCTGATGAACGGGGGGTCAATTAATTCGTCCGGCTCCCCGGGAGGGATGGCATTAGAGTGGGTGATAGCGGGTATGGGCGATATGACCGGCGATGGTAAAGCGGAGATCGTCTGGCGCAACACCAGGACGGGAGCACTAACCGAGTGGGTGATGGATGGCATCCAGGTGACCGCGAGCGGTTCCCCGAGCAGTGTTCCGACAGAATGGGAGATCCAATAGCAGCATTGATGACATACGGTCTCTTTCAAAGGTAAACATTCATTTGCTGTGATGTAGCGATGGATTTTAGGTTTTCATACAACTCAGGATGCACTCTGTTTTTGTAAGGAGAGAAATGAGTCTGCAGCAGAGTGATTGGATGTAGGGATATGTTACGCAGGTAAGGCAGAGAAAAGGCGGCCTGTTCTCAGATCTAGTACAAGACCACAGAACCATTTCCATATTTCATGAGTACCTTCTCTCATGGAGTTTTGGCGCATCGGAATCCAATATAGGGATTGCCTTTGGCAGGATCTTCTCTGGCTCTATAAGTTGTGCGGGCAAAGACCGACATCACGCTCCACGAGCCCCCGCGGTGAACCTTCATTGTTCCGGAATCATGCCCTTGAGGATTGTGGACCAGAGTAGGAGACGTGTCATACAGGGCATACCAGTCAGCGACCCATTCGCCCACGTTACCCGCCATGTCATGAACCCCATAGGGACTTGTGCCCTTTGTAAACGTTCCAACTTTCAACGGCCCATATGTGGGACTCTCCAATGCCGCTTGCATCCACGTGGCCCATATTTTTAGGGAGCGAAATGGTTCTCGGGACCAATAGCTTGCGGTATTGGTACGAGCAGAATCCCAGTCATTTCCCCACGGGTAAAGATTTTTTTTGGTACCACGAGCGGCTTTTTCCCATTCAGCCTCAGTGGGAAGCCGTTTTCCTACCCACTGGCAATAGGCCTCCGCATCAAACCACGACACTCCAACCACAGGAAGTTCAGGCTGATGAAATCGTTGATTCGACCAGAATTTGGGTGGGGTCCGATTTGTCGCTTCTAAAAACCGCTCGTAGAGTTTGAAAGTCACTTCATATTTATCAATAGAGTAATCGGGGAGGACCACTTGATGCTGGGGTAGTTCCCCTCCAAAAGCCTCAAACGGAACACCCTCAAAATCCTTTAATAGGATGGTAATCTCCTCTGCGGAACTCCCCATGCTAAATTCTCCACCAGGAATAAGAACCATCGAAGTATCGTCCTTCCCGACCACTTCAGATGAAAATGTACGAGATAAATCAGAAGGATGGAGTCGTGCCTCCAAAACAGGTTCAGGTTGAGAATTTTTTTTCTGAATGCCCGAAGATTCAGAAAGTTGAGTATTCTCAGTCTCGAAAGGTGTTGATCCTGAAAGGCTTGAACTTGGGTCATTTGGAGAAGAGGTTACTTCGGGAATGTCAGTGTCCTGATTTTTGAAAATATTCTTAAAGAAACCAAAAAAGCCGGATTCACTTTCATCAGAGGATGGTTGAGCTCCAGTCACAACTCCGTTCTGAGATTCAACAGACCCCTCTGCTCCTGTGGGCGGTTCAAGGCCTTCCTCTACTGGAGTCGTGCCGGGCTTGTTAGACGATGCCATGTGGGCTTCTTGGGCTCGTTGGGCCTGTTCGGCAGCCAGCTGACGTTTTTGTTCTTCTTCTTGGGCCACGCGCCGGGCCTGCTCGGCTTGGGCTTGCAGTTCCTGTTCTTGACGGGCAAGTTCTTCCTGGCGGTGTTGTTCTTCAGCGGCCAGGCGGGCCTGCTCAGCTTGTAAGGCGGCTTGCTCCTGAGCTATGCGGGCTTCTTGGGCTCGTTGGGCCTGTTCGGCAGCCAGCTGACGTTTTTGTTCTTCTTCTTGGGCCACGCGCCGGGCCTGCTCGGCTTGGGCTTGCAGTTCCTGTTCTTGACGGGCAAGTTCTTCCTGGCGGTGTTGTTCTTCAGCGGCCAGGCGGGCCTGCTCAGCTTGTAAGGCGGCTTGCTCCTGAACTATGCGGGCTTCTTGGGCTCGTTGGGCCTGTTCGGCAGCCAGCTGACGTTTTTGTTCTTCTTCTTGGGCCACGCGCCGGGCCTGCTCGGCTTGGGCTTGCAGTTCCTGTTCTTGACGGGCAAGTTCTTCCTGGCGACGTTTCTCCTCCAAGGCGGCCAGGCGGGCCTGCTCAGCTTGTAAGGCGGCTTGCTCCTGAGCTATGCGGGCTTCTTGGGCTCGTTGGGCCTGTTCGGCTTGGGCTTGTAGTTCACGTTGCTTCCGGGCGAATTCCTCCTGGCGGTGTTGTTCCTCAGCGGCCAAGCGGGCTCGCTCAGCTTTCAAAGCATTCTGTTCTTTGGCGAGTCGGGCTTCCTGTTGTTTTTGCGCTTGTTCCGCCGCTAGGCGTTGACGCTCCGCCTCTTCAGCTATCTTTTGGGCTTTTGCTAATTGCTCTTGGAAAGCCTTTTCTTTTTTGGCGAGTTCCTGCTGTCGCTGCTGTTCTTCTTCGAGGAGCCGGGCTTTTAGGGAAGCCTGTTCCTTTGCGAGCCGGATTTCTTGTTCTTTGCGTGCTTCTTCCGCCGCCAGACGGCGTTGTTGTTCGGCCTCGGCCGCTTGCCGGCGTGCTTCCGCCAGTTTAGCTTCCAGGGCCTCCTCCCGTTTTAGTTGTTCCTCTCGTAGGTTCTGGCTTGCTAATTCAAACTGCTTCCGTTGGGTCTCCAAGGCTTTTTGATTTTCTTGCAATTTTTTTCCCTGATCAGTTACGGGAGCTTGCTCAGAAGAAGGAGATTGCGCTTCGAACGATTCCAGTCGTTGTTCTAATTTTTTTAATAGGCGTTCAAATGTCTCAATGGTACTGGCTTCGGAATCTCTGGTTCCCCCTGCGTTTTTTGGAGCCTGGGCCACTTGAGGATTTGACGATGGTGGTTCTGGGACAAAGACAAATTCCCCATTGGCCGCCGTCAAGGACCACATTTCCGGACGCTGAACATGATTGCGCATGACGGAAGCAGACTGCACATGTTCTTCGATATAGGAAAAGAGTTCCGATGCGGGAATGATGCCGTCGCTGTTAAGATCCGCATACCCCTTTTCTAAACCCTCAAGAAGATAATAGGTAAACACACTATGGTTCCACTCCGGTCCTTCTAAGGCCTTTTGTCCGGGCCCTCCCGCCGTAATTAGCTGGCGGGCCGGCTCTCGCGTAATGATTTGGAGATAGTCCTGGTTCATGGTAGGAGAAGTAGACGAGCGAAGCCGACGCCCGGCAATGCCTCCGTAACAAATATCAATAAGAAATAATACCTGTTTAGCCGGGATCGCCTCGGAAAGTTCACGAATAAGGCCCATACTAATTGCCGTTCCGGCCAAAAGGTCCGGTTCGCTATCGACGGGCATCATATATCCCATGGGTTGCCCACCACCAATATTTTCTGTTTCCCCATGTCCTGCAAAAAAAATGACCACCCGGTCTTCTTTTTGGACTCTCATTAACAGATCCCGTCCTAATTCCCGAAGGATAGAACGCCGGGTGGCTTTTTTATTGTGTAAGGGCGTCACCTCAAATCCTTGCCGTGCCAGGACACGAGCCACTCCTTCCGCATCAGAAACGGCGTAAGAAAGTCGAGGTAGATTTTGATAATCATCAATGCCAATGGTGACGGCCCAGGATTTTCCCTGCTTTTCCTGGACATATTGGGGTGGGGTCTTCCCTTCCACAGTCACCCCGCGCGTGTCAGCACACGCTAGGGACGGCAGAAAAAGGAGCGAACAACTGAGAAGCGACAGACTGGTAAGATAGGAAAGGCCCAGGAGCCTTTGCCTCCATTTCAAGAGGACTGCCCTGAGTTCAACTAATTTCAACACGGCACACCTAGAGGGATAGGAAAAACTTAGAAAGGCATTATACTCCGATGAAGACTAACTAGAAATAGGCAGGTTTCCCTCCTCATAAGGCGTAAGGGAAAGAAGCTCTTCAGACTTTTGTCTGGGTGAGCTGGCGCAGGGACCAGTTAGGGGCTTATTTGCTGGGTAACAAACTCAAGATGTGGGCTGGAGGCATCACATATTTTAAAAATCGGCCATCTCCTAGGCCAAAAGGGGTCCGTGATAGATAGATAAGATATAGATAGATAAGATAAGGGTAGTGCAACCAACCTGCATGCCGTCAACTTCGCTTGGGATGATGAGGGCTTTCCCGTCAAATCAAGGCGCTCGTACATCTTGGTTTTCCCTGTTTCTAGGGTTATTCCCCATCACCCAGGTGGGCGGTACAGGTTTTCATCCTTTCTGAAAAGCATCTAAAAAAGCCCTCTATATCATCAAGATTTATATACAAACGTGGCTATTGAATCTCCCAATGCGCAGGCGCGGCCCCGGGAAATCCTGTGGTGCTGATATCCGCGCCATTCATCACCCACACCGCGACGGCACCCTTACCGCTGTGGCGCCAGATGATGTCGGCCTGGCCATCCCCCGTCACATCGCCGACGCCGGCGATCTGCCAGGCCAACGGCACTCCGCCTGGAAAACCGGATGAGGCCATCGTGGTCCCGTTCATCAACCAGATGGCGGTACTGCCATCCCTGGTATTGCGCCAGACCAGGTCGGCTTTCCCATTGCCATCCACATCGCCCACGCCCGCGATTTCAAAATCGGTCGATGCCCTTCCGGGAAAGCCGGTAGTGCGCATGGTGGTCCCATTCATCAGCCACACCGCCACCGCGCCATTTGTGCTGTTGCGCCAGACCAGGTCGGCTTTCCCATCGCCATCCACATCGCCCACGCCCGCGATCTGCCAGGTCAATGCCACCCCGCCGGGAGAGCCGGACGATCCAATGGCCGGCCCGTTCATCAGCCAGATAACGGTGCTGCCATCCCTGGTATTGCGCCAGATCAGATCGTCCTTCCCATCGCCATCCACATCGCCCACGCCCGCGATTTCAAAATCGGTCGATGCCCTTCCGGGAAAGCCGGTAGTGCGCACGGTGGTCCCGTTCATCAGCCACACCGCCACGGCGCCGTTGCTGCTGTTGTGCCAGATCACATCCGCCTGGCCATTCCCATCCACATCGCCCACGCCTGCGACCTGCAAGGCGAGCGGGACTCCACCTGGGAAGCCAGACAAGGCAATGGAGGTGCCGTTCATCAACCAGATAGCCGTTTGCCCGGTGAGGGTGTTCCGCCAGACCAAGTCGGCTTTGCCATCGCCATCCAGGTCGGACCTATCCCTGAGAAATAGTTGCCCCGATGACTGTGCCGTTAAGGCCTGGGTCACAAAAAACTCTGGACCAATGATTTGCTTGGCAGTACCAGCATCGGTAATGGCTGTTCTCGTCTTAGTTGCCAGATTGATTGATTCAAATAAGAGATCCCTCGGGGTACCGGGTTCTGACATATTCTGTCCGGACAAATGATAGAGCAGGCCGGTCGAGGGTTCCAAGCCGATCGTGTCGCCTTTTCGTTTTTTCCCATCCGAGACATTCAAAAAGTGGGTAGTCGTCCCTGTGCTTTTATCCACGACAAAGATTTGAGCGGGGGCGGTATTGCTGGGATTGTTCCCTGTAACGGCGTAAAGGATCCCGGCGGCATCAAAGGCCATGTCCGAAAAGCGACCGGAAACTGAGGCAATTTGAGTGGCGACCCCGGTTTGTGGGTTTATGGTCACCAACCGACGAGCGGTGTTTTTTTCTGCGGTTGTGACGAGTAAGGCCCACAGGGTGTTGGTCCGTGGTTCCGTGGCGAGACCGGTACTCCCGATAATCGGCACTCCGGCTAAGGTAAGAGGACGGGTGGTCAGGGTCATCCCGTTGGTCGGATTGAGGGTAAACAGGGTAGGAGTCTCTTTCCCTTCGTTGAAATTAACAGAAAACAGAGTGGAGCCGACAAAAGCCAAGCCGTTTGAGCGATGGTCGAGATCGCCCAGCTTGGTCACCACACCTGGATTGGTCAGTTGATAGAGGCTCGGCTCCGCGTTGAGATTCCTCCAGGCCACCATCAGAAAGGTACCGGTCACGGGATCTGGGGGCTGACCCTCCTGGGTAAACGTGGCCGTCACATTCTGAGCTTGCGTCAAGGTGACCGTGCAGGGGTCGGTCCCCGTACAAGTCCCGCTCCACCCCGCAAAGATTGAACCCGGGTTTGGCACCGCCGTAAGGATCACGATCGTGCCGTCATCATAGGAGTCTGTACAGGCGCTCCCGCAATTGATATTCCCGGCATTACTGGTCACCGTGCCACTGCCGGTGCCGACCGTGGTCACTGTCAACGTCCGTTGGACGGGAGTGGCGAGAGTAAATGTGGCGGTCACCGTTTGCGCCGCTTGCATGGTGACCGCACAGGGGTTGGTCGTGCCCGCGCAGGTGCCCGCGCCGCCCCCCCAGCCGGCAAAGGTGGAGCCCGCCGTCGCCGTGGTCGTCAGGGTCACGCTGGTGCCATGATCGTACGATGCTGAGCAGGTGCTCCCGCACGAGATGCCCGGGGGCGCACTGGACACGGTTCCACTGCCCGACCCGGTTTTGGTAACGGTCAGCGCTCGTTTAATGGCAGTAAACGTGGCTGTGACGGACTTGGCGGTGTCCATGGTGACCGCACAAGGATTGGTCGTGCCGGCACAGGTGCCCGCGCCGCCGCTCCAACCGGCAAAGGTAGAGCCCGCCGCCGCCGCTGCCGTCAGCGTTACGGAGGTGCCACTGGCGTATATCTGCGAACAATCGTTGCCGCAGGAGATGCCGACTGGGTTACTGGTCACTGTGCCATTGCCATTCTTGGTCACCGTTAGCGTTGGGTCCAATGATATTGGAAATGAGTCAAAGGTGGCCGTGACGGACTTGGCTGCATTCATGGTGACGGTACAGGGGTTGGTCGTGCCGGCACAGGTGCCCGCGCCGCCGCTCCACCCGGCAAATTTCGATATGAAACCGCCGGCGGCAGCACTGAGTGTCACCACCGTACCGTCAGTGTAAGACTCCGTGCAGTCGGTCGGGCAGTTGATGCCGGAGGGCGCACTGGTTACCGTCCCGCTGGCTTTCCCAGCTTTGATTACCGTCAGGAAATGTGTTGAGGGAGGTAATATTATAGGAGGCTCTTTCACAATAATAGTCACCGTATCAGCAGTGTTAGTGCCACTTGAATTCCGTGGGGTCATTGTAACCGTGAAAATTCCGGGATTATTAAAAGTAATGTTACCAGGATCTTCCGCTGTCGAATCCGGAATGCCGGATCCTGCCCCAAAAGACCAGGTTTGTCCGACGGGTAGATGAAATGAATGGGCTTCGGTTGTAGTTCCCGTAAAATTAAGCGTTTCGCCCACGAAAATGGTTTTGGAATTTGGGGTATCAATTACCGCGCTGCAATCAGTGGCTGAGGATTTGGCCGGCAGGCCGAGGAATATGAGGGTAAAACCTAGCAACATCCTTATCAATTGAGTCCGCGACGAATAGATAGGCATATTCATCCTCCTTAGCATTGCCATTTAGGAGAGACTTTTCCGCGCTGGGCTTCCTTCGTGTTTTTCTCCTGCCGTATCCGTTCAACCTTCCATTTTCTGTCCCAACGCTTCCCCAACAATATCCTTAAGAATAAAGTTAAGTTCCCCTCTTTCTAAAAGATGGTCTTTAGATGGTATCCCCAAGATGACCTCGGCATTCAACATGGCAATAGGAAACCCGGGTATTCCGCGAATTCAAAAATAGATCGACCGTGATCACCTCTTTGAACATTATCCGCATAACTTCCAAACATCATGTTCCCCAACAGACTGTTCCTCTGCGAAAAATTTGCCTTGCCTTTCCAGGGTATATTGATTTTTTTGTATGAGAGATCTGATTAGGGAGAACTGTATCAAAGCACCAATCCTTAGCTGGGTGACCATTCCTCGCGGCAATTTGGATGACCTCTTTTCTAAATCTCAATTCACGATAACTTTGCTGAGACGGATGATGGCAAAAAGCCTAGCAACTTTTTTGAATAACATCTACAAGGAAAAAAAGAATTTTGGCAAGGGAATTGGTCGAGGGATTGTCTGATTAGATTCGCAGAGATTCTCAAAGAAAATAATTGACTTAATTCTAGGGAGTTTATACGATCTGCGTGTTTTCATTATCTATCCACGGTGTCCCGCTCAAAACCGTCTCTCAAAATAGTCCAAGCATGAGTGATTGCTGGCATTTTTTTACACAAGATTTCTAATTAGAACGCCAGGGAAAGCACATACTAATCCACAAATGTTTTTCAAGTAGCAGGGGAGATTAGCTGTCGGAAAGCACAGGATTACCATTTTTCATTGATCTACTAGTAGGAGGAGGATCACATGCCTAAACGGTTATGGGTACACAATGTGCTGAAACTCGCTTCGACTTTTAGTCTTTTTTTGCTTGTATCAATGACCGTGACAATATTGGTTCCCGGTCCGACACAGGCTGAAAAATTGAAGGATGTGATCCCAGGCCTCTATGGCGGAAATGGATTTCAGGTGACGGCCAGTGGGCCCAATGCAAGTCCTGCCGACTTTTCACTGAATTCCTTGAATGATCTGAATGATTTGACTAATGGAATTACCTCACAGCTCGGGCAGTTTGCGGTCAACTCGACCGTGGGCGGGGTGACGTTCGACATGGAACGGGGTATTCCGGTTGAGGTGAGCAAAAGTCCCGGTCCACTTTTTGGGGAACTGGCGAACACCATTGGCAAAGGGCGATTGAACTTCCAGATTAACTGGTCCTATGCGAAATATGATAAATTTAACGGGCAGGATTTATCTTCCCTTGAAACAACGGCCCAAGCCAGTTTACAACCGGGTCAGCAACCCACTACCGATCAACTAAAGACTGTTACGGACGTAACTGTGATCACTAATTTTGTAGGGTTTTATGGCACGTTTGGCCTAACGGATTTTTGGGATGTGAATCTTGTTGTTCCCATCGTCACGACAAAGCTCAAGGCGAAAGCGAACTCCCAATTAGTTGACGGAAACGGAATACCCTGCCCCCAACAGCCGGGAGGAGGGACTGGGAATTGCAGCGGTAGATACTCTATTGTTCCTAATCAATTCGATCCAGCCAAGGATACTCGCTCGTCAGAATCCACAGGAATCGGGGATATTATTCTCCGGTCCAAATATCGATTTTTGGAGGAGCATCCCATCGCTCCCGATCTGGCTGTTCGGGGAGATGTCTCCTTCCCGACTGGTAATGAGGATAACTTCCAGGGGTTAGGGGATTTTAGATTTGCGGCTCTGGCTATTGCGTCAAAATATTATTCTTCTCCGATCGGGATGATTGGACCCCACGTCAATACGGGCGTCAGTATTGTCAATAATCAATCGTCACGAAATGCGTTTACCTATGTGGCGGGCTTCGATGTGGCGCCGGTCCCTACCCTTGCTGTGTCTTTAGATCTGTTGGGACGCCATGAATTTAATGACAAGGACAATAGTGGAAAGGACATCGTGGATTTGGCTCCGGGGTTTAAATGGGTGCCCTATCCCAACACTGTGGTGCAGGCCGCGGTCATCCTCCCTCTGAATATTAATGAAGGGCTCCGCGCCAATCAGACCTGGACAGCAGGATTTGGAGGCACATTCTAAATTTACCGATCCTCATTTTACAATAATATCCTCCTAAATCATTCGCCACCGCATGGGGAGACCTGAAGGTGAAGTGTTGATGGATTTCTTTTCATAATACAGGACACTTGCTGGATGGGGTGAGTTATATGACTGCTGACTTTACCGAGAAGAGTTGCGATGGTCCAGCAAAGAACCACGCTTAACGAGTAGGACTTCCAGGTTCATTTTTGTGAAAAATCCCGAGGGGGCTGTGTTTACTGAATTCGAATATGATCTATCTATAGATTTATGTATAAGAATAAGAGAGGAAGAGGTGTTTCGGGTGAATCCCGAAACACCTCTTACACAAGTGGTTCATGAACCCGTAACCATTTAGCGGTGGCCTGAAATTCGCTTTGCCTTCACTTCCTTTCATAATCATTGGAACAATTCCGCCCATAGCCGAAACCCGAATAATGCTTGCCAAGGCGACGTGATTTTTAGAGGGTTCGGTGTAAACCATCGGTTCAAATTTCCCGGTCTTTCTGGTTGAACGGTTTGGAAGAGAGAATAATAATATAATCGACGATAGGGCCTTTTTCCTTTAACCTTGGATTTCCCAAACCGTCGATGCGGTTCCGGCAAAGCCCGTGGTGGTCACGGCCAGGCCATTCATCACCCAGACGGCCACCGCGCCCGTGCTGCTGTTGCGCCAGATGATGTCCGCCTTGCCATCGGCATTGACATCGCCGCTTCCCGCGATCTGCCACGTGAGGGGCACGCCGCCGGGAAAGCCCGAGGCGGCCCTCGTGGTCCCGTTCATCAGCCAGATGGCCGTTTGCCCGGTGAGGGTGTTCCGCCAGACCACATCGGCCTTGCCATCGCCGTCCACATCGCCCGCTGCTTGAATGGACCAGTCCGTGGAGGTGCTCCCGGCAAAGCCCATGGTGGTCACGGCCAGGCCATTCATCACCCAGACGGCCACCGCGCCCGTGCTGCTGTTGCGCCAGATGATGTCCGCCTTGCCATCGGCATTGACATCGCCGCTCCCCGCGATCTGCCACGTAAGGGGCACGCCGCCGGGAAAGCCCGAGGCGGCCCTCGTGGTCCCGTTCATCAGCCAGATGGCCGTTTGCCCGGTGAGGGTGTTCCGCCAGACCAAATCGGCCTTGCCATCGCCGTCCACATCGCCCACTGCTTGAATGGCCCAGTTCAGGGAGGTGCCTCCGGCAAAGCCCATGGTGGTCACGGCCAGGCCATTCATCACCCAGACAGCCACCGCGCCCGTGCTGCTGTTGCGCCAAATGATGTCCGCCTTGCCATCGGCATTGACATCGCCGCTCCCCGCGATCTGCCACGTAAGGGGCACGCTGCCGGGAAAGCCCGAGGCGGCCCTTGTGGTCCCGTTCATCAGCCACACGGCCACAGCGCCAGTATTCGTGTTGCGCCATAGGAGAGAGGAAAGACCCGGCAACACCACTAATTCTGAGGTTTTGCCCATCTCTGCATGGTGAAAAATATGGCAATGAAACAACCAGCGTCCCATGGCTCCTCCTGGCCTAAGACCATCCTGCATTTTTCTATCATCAAGCCGTACTCTGTACACCAAGGTGTGATTCGGTTGAATATCAACTGTATCCACAAACTCTTGGTAATCGAAAGCATACTTCAGGATTTCATTTTCCTCAATTCTTACTGGTTGGAAAGAAAAGCCGTGCAAATGGAAAGGATGATGGGCCTGGGTTAAATTGGTGACCTTCAGCTCTAAGAGATCTCCTACTCGTGCATAACGGCTGGAATCCAGATGAGATATTCCCTGAAAATCTGTTCCTGAAGCGGCATGTAGATTTCCGGCAATCCCGTCAATAGAAGGCTGGCCGCTGGTATTGGTAAATTGAATGGTCTCATTTGCCGTCCCAGGTTGTGCTGGCGATAACGTTGCGGGATCCAGCAAATGATTGAAAATTGTTTGATTCTTGATATTCTCGATCGGTCCATTCACCCTAGGGTCGTCCAGTAGTCCCTGATTCTCAGCAATGGAAAACTGTTCGTTGCCATTGGCAGGGCCTACCATGAGATGGAGGATCGGAACCGTGGGAATGTTGGCAAACGGTCCTTGTCGGGGACCATTTCGGGGATAGTCTTGAGTCCACAGCGTTAAGACTTTTCCTTCGTTTCCATCGGGAATTTTGATCACGACATCGGCTCGATCAGAAGGCGTGAGTAAAATTTCCCCTTGAGAATATTTCGTATCCAACGATTGTTGAATTCCTCCTTCTACCCGAACGCGGTCCAATATTCCTCCTTCTCCGCCGACCCTGAAGAGGGTAACGGGTTGGCCGGTTCCATCGCTAAGCTTTAGACGAAAATATCGGGTAATGGCGGCGTTGATGATTTGTAATCGAAGGCCGTCACCAGATTTAACGTCCAGCACTTTGGCCATCGGTTCCAGGGTTCCCGGCGCGTCAGGTGAACCAGCTCTGCCACCTGGTTGAAGGCCATTCACCAGTACGATTTGACCCTCGTTGACTCGACATGCTCCACCTGGACCCGTACAGTTCATCCCTGGAAAAACATTGGGAACCGTCCCTTGTGATAAAGGACCGGGGATTGTCGTCCCCTCATTATTCCTGGCTGAATTTTCACAAAGATCCTTTGGGTTGGGAGTGAAGGTATGACCTAGAAAAGAATCCCCCCCAACCCAAGGGCGTTCGGGAGAGAAGGTGGCAGTGTCATTGGTTCCTGGAGCTTTACAAACCGTAATGTCACTGAGAATCAAACTATGGGTTTGATTCTCAGGAGGTAAAAGATGTAACTCGTCTCTCAGTTTTTTTGTCTCAGTATCATCGGTAACGATAAAAGGTCCATACATTCCTTTGAAAACTTGATTCGTCGCCGTGAAATGGGGGTGATACCAGAATACTCCTGGCCGCGTAACCTGAAATTGATATAGGAAACTTTCACCTGGCTGAACCATATCTTGCGAAACAGAAGATCCATCGCTTTCATTGTTGACCTCAATGCCATGCCAATGAATGCTCGTCGCTTCCGGTAATGAATTCGTAAAATGCACAATGACGGTATCCCCGACTTTGACTTTTATTTGGGGTCCCGGAATTTTCCCGTTAAAAGTATACACTTTCGTCACCGCACCATTCCCGTCGTTGATGTCCACCACCGCTTCCTTGGCCTCTAGGGTGGTTTCAAACACATTCGTGGCCGGATTATTGTCGCTGGCCTGCGTGAGATTTCCGATTACGGTAGTCGGAACTTGTCCTTTGACCATGGTGCCTAGCATGATAATTAAGGCGACCAATGGGATGAATGGCAAAGTTTTCCAGTTCATAGAGCCTCTTTTTGAAAGGTAGGAGTGACCTAATCAGTGACTTTACTTTCATTGAGGAATTGTGAATTGCAAGAGATTGTAGATAAAAAATTGAATATTAACCAGCTAAAATATTCCCCACATAAACCACTCCAATAAAGTCGAATCCTTTTCAGCAGATTTTCTAAAGGAATTGCGTCTGTTTCCAAACGAACTCCTCCCATTTAGTTTTCCTTACTTCCACCTTTCCAACAGTTGGAAAAAATTCACTAAATCTTGTAAACGTATGCCACTTCTTTAATGCAAGCATAAGTTATACCATTCCCTACACCTTAATACTGTTGTGAACGAGATGCGTCACAATATAAGAAGGTTTAAATCCCCTCCTTTTTGTGTATGGGTCCCTGGCCATACATTCTCTTTTGTCCCTGTGGATATTATTCGAAGAAAGTATTACTGTGAGTCGAACTTCATGAGGATGAGGCTTTTACATTGCAGGATGCAACTCGGCGAAAAAAATTTCTAAATGCAATTTAAAATTAAATGTATTTATAAATCCTTCATGAAAGGAATCCATATGTTTGGTCAAGGTGAGAGAGTTCGTCGAGGAAGAAAATTCTGGTTGAGCGCGCTAAGTCTGTGTCTTGTGCTAATGATGCCGAATGGGGTGACCGCGGCTGATCTTTTCCTGATGGCGGGATGGAGGAACCTTTCTTTCGACCCGAGCCTTTACCAACTGACGAGTGATGGGACGGTGACCAAACTTGGCGATCTCACTCATCGCTCGAATGGTTTGGCCTTCGTCGGGTCCACCCTGTATTCCATTAATTTCAATGAATTTGTGGAACCTCCGACCTTATTCACGCTCAATCCGGCCACCGGGGCTTCCTTGACCAGTCGTTCCCTCACTTTAGCCGGAGTAACGATAATAGGGGGTACCGGCCTCGCCACCGAACCGGGCACCAACACCTTGTGGGCTTTACTCGTGGCAAGTGGGGAAAAGAACGACTCTCGACGGTTGGTGACTCTAAACCCTCAGACGGGAGTCGCCACTCAGATTGCGAAAATTACCGGACGCTTTTCGGACATGGCCTTTGATGCGGCCGGCACACTCTACGCCGTCTCGGGGAATAATCCCAGCAATGTTGCACAGGCTGAAATATTTAGGGTGAATAAGAGCACGGGTCAGACGACGAACTTTTTAAATGTGGGGGATGGTAAGGAAAGAAAGGGGGAAACGATTGGCCTGAACCCTTCGTCCGGACTGCTCTATCATCTGTCCGGTCAAAATATGCCAGGGCAGGGTGTTGCGGTGAAGGATCTTTTGTTTGAATCGATCAATCTGACGACCAAGGCGAGAACGACAATTAAAGAAGGCATTGTCACGCCCATCATCGGACCTGATTTTTTTGTGACCCAGGCTTTGACGGCGTTACCGGGCTCTACCTCGCCACCGCCGGGAAAAAGAGCCGATGGGGATGTCAATGGGGATGGGAAGGCCGACCTGGTCTGGCGCCACACCAATAATGGCAGCACCGCCATCTGGTTGATGGACGGCACGACGATGACCGGCTCGGGCTTTCCCGGCGGCGTGCCCCTCACCTGGCAGATTGCGGGAGTGGGCGATGTGGATGCCGATGGAAAGGCGGATGTCATTTGGCGGAACACCATCAATGGAGTCGTGGCGGTATGGCTGATGAATGCCACCACGGTGCGCACCACAGGCTTTCCCGGCGGCGTGCCCTTGGAGTGGCAGATTGCGGGCGTCGGCGATGTGGACAGCAATGGTACGGCGGATTTGGTGTGGCGGAACACCCTCACCGGTCAAACGGCCATCTGGTTGATGAATGGGACCACAATAGCTGCATCGGACTTCCTGGGCGGCGTCGCGGCGGTGTGGCAAATCGCGGGGGTGGGCGATGTCACGGGAGATGGCAAGGCCGATATTATCTGGCACAATAGTACCAACGGGATGGTGGCCGTGTGGGTGATGAACGGGCTCACCAGGACCTCGGTAGGATTTCCCGGGAGCGAGCCCACGGAGCTTGAGATCGCGGGGATGGGGGATGTCGATGGCGATGGCAAGGCCGACGTGATCTGGCGGAATACCACGAGCGGGGGCGTGGTGGTGTGGGTAATGAATGGCACCACGGTTGCTCGGGCTGACTCCCTGACGGGCCAGGCGTTGGCGGTAAACATAGTTCAGGTCGGAGATGTGACGGGCGACGGGAACGCGGACATCATTTGGCGCGACAGCAGCACCGGCGCCGTGGAAGTGTGGGTGATGAATGGGACCACCGTGATCAACACGGGTTTTCCCGGGACGGTATCGACGGTCTGGGAGATTCAATAGGTGCTGGACATTCTCCTACAAACTTCTCGGGTCCCACCGAAACTTTCTTTTTCCAACACGGGTCTATTTGGACAACGTTGGATGAGCCCGGGTGCGCATCTAGGGAAAGGGGTGGGACTCTAAGCATGTCTGAAGAAAGGTATCCCTAGTGCACGTGAAAAATTGAAGGCCCTTGTGTCTGTCGTTACTGGCATGGTTTGAACTTTCCTATGGCCTATGGGGTTTTCCTAAGGGGCATGGGGGCTTGACATTATTCACCAAAAAAATAAGCATACCGTCACACAGGTCGCAGACTTGATAGCTGTTACGCTGTAAAACAAAAGAGGACGGTTCCGGTCATGTGGTACCCAATAGGGTGTCATTAAAGAGCGTGGCGAGAGGAAAAATTTTCTTTTCTTGTCACGCTCTTTTTTGTGGCATACAGAGGAAAAAAAGTGTAGGTGGCACAGATTTTCAAACCCATTGAAAGGCAGGGATACAAGGAGGTAGGCGAAAAAACACAAAGAAAAGAATTTTGCAAAAGTTCTATTAAGTTTTTATAGAAGGTTTTTTATGGAATTTGGCATGCCAATTAAGCGTAACCGGCTCCGGCTCTTCCATATTTTTATTTTGATGTTTGGGACCATGCTGAGCACGTGGTGGGGAGTCGGAATTGTTCCGGCATGGGCTGTAACCACCTATGTTTCGGATGCCCAAAAGATTCTTAGGGATCACTGCACTGACTGCCATAATCCGAATGGTTCCAAAAACGATGTTCCTCTTGATGACTATGCTTCAGCTCAACCAAGGGGGGACCAAATTATTGTGCGGGCTGTGGAGGAAGGCAATATGCCGCCTGGTGGAGCTCTCCCGCCAGATTTGAAAAATCTTCTGAAACTCTGGAAAGACGATGGTTATCTCCGCTTTGCGTTTAGATTTGACTTAAATAGTGCAGGCACTGACTCGGTCTCCTGTACGACTTTAGTCGAAGGAGGGGCAGAGTCGCAGTGTCAACCGGAGATTAAATTTGACAAGTCCACCATTAGGGCCACTTTGGTAGCTAAGGAAAATGATCTTAAGACAAAATTTGCAAGCTGGAGTAATTGCCCAAATGCTTCAGGCAACCAATGTACGGTGACAAAAGAAGACGGATCTCAAGTGAGCAATAAAATTATCACCGCAAACTTTACGGAAGTAGGTATCAATAGATTGGATGTCCAAAGAACTGGGAATGGTTCAGTTACTAGTGACCCCTCCGGTATCGATTGCGGCGAAGATTGTGATGAGCAGTACAAGGATGCTGAGCCTTACCAGATTGTAAAGCTAATTCCTATAGCTGGGGCGGGGCTGGGGTCGTTTGGCCCTATTTTCGATAGATGGTCTGGAGATCCCGATTGTCTAGATGGATTGGTAACCATGAATCAATCGAAGAGCTGCACGGCTAATTTTATTTCTTTTCATAAGGGCACCTACAGTAGGTTGAGGATTACCACGACGGGCAAGGGTAATGTCACCACTGCACCAGAGGGCACCCCTTGTAATTTGCCGGGTGACACGGGATTTTGTGCGCTTTATACAAAGGACACCTCCGTTATTTTGACGCCTCATGCAGATGCTATGTACAAATTTGATGGATGGAGTGGTGACGAAGCTTGTTTCAGTGGAACGGTAACAATGAATTCATCCTGGACTTGTACGGCCAATTTTTCTGAGGTAGCTCCGCCATCGCCCATTTTTTGGCCATTAAGCGTTAATAAAACAGGGACGGGGAGTGGCACCCTGACGAGTGCGCCAGCGGGAATTTTCTGCGGCACCGATTGTACGGATAGATATAGTGACGGCTCAACGGTGACGCTGACGGCGAAACCGAGTGGGGGATCAACTTTTGAGGGATGGAGCGGCAACGGATGTGCTGGAAAGGCCCTCACCTGTGAGGTGCTCATGACATCGGTTCGCGATGTCACCGCCACGTTTACTTCCATTTCCAGAATCCTAACTGTGGCCAAGGTCGGCACCGGGAAGGGTACGGTCACCGGCACCGGCATTACCTGTGGGGCTGACTGCACGCACACCGTTGACGATGGTACCTCGCTAATCCTCACTGCGACTCCTGAGGTAGGCTCTTCCTTTGTCAGTTGGAGCGGCTGTACCTCTACCTCCGGAAATCAATGCACCGTGATCCTGTCGGGTGACCGCACCGTCACTGCTATGTTCAGAGAGGATCCTGTTCAACATACTCTCACGGTCACAAAAGCCGGCACGGGGAGTGGCACCGTCACCGGCACCGGTATCAATTGCGGGAGCGATTGCAAGGAAGCTTACGCAGACAGCACAAAGGTGACGCTGACGGCGGTCGCCAATGCGGATTCGACCTTTGGGGGTTGGAGCGGGGCCTGTTCAGGCACGACCAACTCCTGTACCGTCACTATGACGCAAGCTCGCATGGTGGGCGCTACGTTCACCCCGAAGAATGGGAACGCACCGGTCACCACCTATGATCAGGATGCCCAGGCGGTTTTTGCCGCGAAATGTTCGGGCAGTTGTCATATGCCGGCCGGATTTCATACCTGGCACTTGGCCTATGCGAATGCGTTTGCCAAAGGGCCAACGATTATCGACCGGGTGAATCGAACGGATGCGCTCACCATGCCCCCTTCTTCTGCCACCCCGATAACTACCGGTGAACGGGCTATCTTGAATAAGTGGGCCACGGACGGCTTCCTCAAGTCCGCCCCGGCGGCTCCCCTGCAACACCTGCTCACGCTCATCAAAGCTGGTGCAGGCAGTGGCACGGTCAGTAGTGCGCCCGCCGGCATCATATGCGGCAACGACTGCACGGAGTCCTACAACCCCGGCATCGCGGTGACACTGACGGCTAGTGCCGATTCGGGCTCAACCTTTGCGGGCTGGGGCGGCGGCGCGGGCACCTGTTCGGACACGATCAATCCGTGCACGGTCCCCATGACGGCGGCGCGAACGGTGACCGCCACGTTTACTGGCGCCGTAATGGGAGGGACCGATCTGGCCGACCTGGATGGCGACGCGAAGGTCGATCTGGTCTGGCGCAACACCAGTGATGGCAGTACCGCCATCTGGCTGATGAACGGCACCACGATGGCCGCCTCGGGCTTCCCGGGTGGCGTGCCCTTGGAGTGGCAGATTGCGGGGGTGGGCGATGTGAATGCCGATGGGAAGGCGGATGTCATTTGGCGTAAAAACACCAGCGGCGCGGTGGCCGTGTGGCTGATGAAGGGGACCACCGTGATCACCACCGGCTTTTCCGGCGGTGCGCCGACGAACTGGGAGATTGCGGGGGTGGGCGATGTGGACGGCAATGGCACGGCCGATGTGGTCTGGCGGAATACCCTCACCGGGCAAACGGCCATCTGGTTGATGAATGGGGCCACGGTTGCCTCAACCGGTTTTCTGGGCGGCGTCCCAGCGGTGTGGCAGATCGTGGGGGTGGGCGATGTGAATGCCGATGGGAAGGCGGATATTCTCTGGCGGAATAGTACCAACGGCACGGTGGCCGTGTGGGTGATGAACGGGCTCACCATCACCGCGGTGGGGTTCCCCGGCACTGCCCCCCTGAATTTTGCGGTCAATGGGGTGGGCGATGTCGATGGCAATGGGACGGCCGATGTGGTCTGGCGAGATACCACGAGCGGGAGCGTGGTGGTGTGGTTGATGAACGGGACCACAAGGGCCGCGGCGGGCTTCCTAACGGGCCAGGCCTTGGAGTGGAGTATTGTTCAGGTCGGGGATGTGACGGGCGACGGCAAAGCGGACCTCATCTGGCGCAACAGCAGCACCGGCGATGTGGAAGTGTGGGTGATGAATGGGATCACTGTGACCACCACGGGTTTTCCCGGGACGGTGGCGACGGTCTGGCAGATTCAATAGCGCAGGCGAGGACCGGCGGTCTCCCTTCCGAGCGGGAACGAATGTGCACTGAAGTGCCAATATAAACGGAATTTGTCAGGACAATGATTGATGAATCCTGTACTGGTCACCAACTGAACAAGCCTTAGGCGATAGACTGGTTGGATGTTCACTGTAGTCCCAGAAATTTCGTCTGATGACCGAATGATGAAATCTCACTTTTTATAAAAAATACCGAACTGTAAACATCGAATCTGCTTTATCGAATAATATTTAGCCTTTCTCGTTGGTGTCGGATTAGTTGTACTGGCCGAACATTTCTCCCTCGTTTGGTTAATTGCCAAGGCCCACTTCCAAAAGAGTTCATCGAGGCGATTCCCAACACCCGGCAAATTAGAGGGAGCGTTGCTGTATGATACTTCTGTACCAAAATGGGCCTGTGTATTAGAAGGGGCTCATGGCTGATATAAATTTTTGTGGAGTCCGTGAAGCCTCGTTATCTGCAGTCCAATTGAATGCCACGGCATAACAGCTCAATATCATTTCTCTTGACTGCCAGAGGGAACATGTTGGATTCCTGAACGATCGTTAAATTTTGTCAGTTCTATTCTTCCTTTATTTAACGGGTTGGGGTATCCTAAGCCACCATTCATACTTTGAACCCTGTTTCGAGGCGCAAAACGTATGAAACCCTCTGATTCTCGTTCCCGAATTTCCCCTTCTATTTTGGATCGGTTGCTGAGTGCCGACCAGCATCAATCGTCTCCCTTGTTTTCTATTTTTGATCTTCTGAATGCGAATGGATGGGTGGCGTTACTTCGTAAAGCTGAGGATCCGATCTCCGGGTACCTGAAAGATCAGTTTCCCGTTGATGTTGCGGCTCACGTTGAAGCCTATGATATCGCGAACCCCGTGCCTGGATTTCTTCAGGAAGGATTGGTGGCAGTATTGAATCGAGTGGTGGATGGGCCCTGTATCTATGAGGCCGAGCGGTTTGAGGGCATCAAGCTTTCAGAGGAGGTCATTCGGCTTTATGAAGAGAAACCGAAGGGACGAGGCCTGATGCATTTAAATCGGATGTTTTTGGAAGACGTTTATCCGCGTCATCTCCGGTCGCGACGCTTTCGTGACACACCCTATTCCGTGCAACAACTCAAACAATCCGTGTCGCGGGATATTGAGGCTTTATTGAATACGAGACGGGAATTGTTGACCAATCTCCCTTCTGAATATCAGGAATTACCTCGTTCTCTCCTGACCTACGGATTGCCTGATTTTACGTCCAGGAGTCTCCAAAATCATGTTGATCGAAAATCTATTCGCCGGGAAATTGAGCAAAATGTTGCGTTCTTTGAACCGCGGTTGAAGGCCGTAAAGGTGATTATCGAAGATCCTAAAAAATTTGAACAAGCCCTGTATTTTCGGATTGACGCACTGTTACGGGTGGACCCCAATCCGGAAGCCGTGAGCTTTGATGCGGTTCTGCAATTGAGTACCGCCAAATATGAAATCAAGAGTCCTTAACGATGGAAGATCGATTACTCCATTACTACGAACAAGAGCTCACCTTTTTACGAAAAATGGGGCAGGAATTTGCCCAGGAATACCCCAATGTCGCCGGAAGTTTGCAATTGGAGGCGGGAAAAGGGGAAGACCCTCATGTGGAGCGCTTGTTGGAAGGATTTGCCTTTTTAGCCGCTCGCATTCACAACAAATTGGATGATGAATTTCCTGAACTGACGAATGGGTTGTTAAGTATTCTCTATCCCCATTTTTTGGCTCCCGTCCCTTCGATGTCCATTGTGCAGTTTGTTCCTGATCCTATGCAGGGTAAACTGACCTCGGGCTATACCATTGATAAAGGGACGTTGTTGTATTCGCGGCCCGTGAAAGGGACGCAATGCCGGTTTCAGACCTGCTACCCCACCACCTTATGGCCCATCGAGGTGGTGTCGGCCCAATTAGAACCACCTGACCGTCTTCCCCGTGGTGTTTCCGCTGAGTCGACGATCCGGATGACCCTACAATGTCAGGGAGGTGTGACATTTGAGGATCTTGAATTAGAACAGCTCCGTTTCTACTTGCATGGAGAAAATCTATTGGTCCATGCGATGTATGAATTGCTGCTCAATAATTCTCTGTTACTCAGTGAGCAATGTGGGGTCCTCGTTCGGGGAAAGGTGGAATCGGGGAAGACGAAAACTCTTGAGCTTCCCCCGCAGAGTCTTCAACCCGTTGGCTTTCAGGAAGATGAAGGCTTATTTCCCTATACCCAGCATTCGTTTGTCGGGTATCGATTATTGCAAGAATACTTTACCTTCCCGAAGAAATTTCTGTTTGTAGATCTGGTTGGATTGGATGCGGTCCGTCGAGAGAAATTTGGTGACACCATTGACCTGATTATTCTGCTGGATCGGGTGCCGCACCTGGAGCAATCGGTGGATGCCGGGGTCTTCCGTCTGGGGTGCACCCCCATTACAAATCTGTTTGACCATATTGCCGAGCCCATTCGAATCGACCACACGCAACATGAATACCGGGTGATTCCTGATGTGCGACGGCAGGAGGCCATGGAAGTTTATTCTATCAATTCTGTGATCTGTACCTCGCCTCATCAGGAAATTGTTGAACCGGTTCTTCCCTTATATTCCTTGCAACATGCCGCTCTGGATTCTCCCCAGAAAACCTTTTGGTACGCCAAGCGGCGACCGTCGACGCGTAAGGGAGATGATGGGACGGAGCTCTATCTCTCTCTGGTCGACTTGAATTTTCACCCTTCCCAGCCCGGAACAGATACGCTCACGCTGCATACCACGTGTACAAATCGGGACTTGGCCGGCCGATTACCTCCGATGAGTGAGGAGGGGGGGTATTTTGAATTAGAGGGATCAGCGCCGCTGTCAAGAATCCGGTATTTGGTCAAGCCGACCAAAACCCTTCGCCCTCCGATTGGGGGTGCCGGCCAGTGGCGCCTGATTTCGCATCTTTCGTTGAATTACCTCTCCTTGATCGAAGGGGGAGAAGATGGATTGCGTGAAATTTTAAAGCTCTATGACTATTCCGGGACGGCTTCGGTCCGACAGCAAATCGCGGGTATTAACAAGGTCTCGAGCCGGTCGGTCGTGCGCCGCCCCCCAGGGATGGGATGGGATGGTTTTTGTCGGGGCCTGGAGGTGTCTTTGGTGTTTGACGAAGAGAAATATGTGGGAAGCAGTGTCTTTTTGTTTGCTTCCGTATTGGAAAAATTTCTGGCTATGTACACCTCATTAAATTCTTTTGTGGAGTTCGTGGCCAGGACGACCCAGCGGGAAGTGCCATTGAGAAGATGGCCCCCACGAGCAGGTCATCAAATTCTCCTATAACACGAGGGCATGGTGAACCCATGGCGTCAGGTTTATGAGATCCCGTGATCCCAGCATCCTGAACCAGTTGTTGACCGAAGGGTACCGGTTTGATTTTTTCCAAGCTGTACGTTTGATCAATCGTGCGTCGGCCGATCGAGACCCTTTGGGGTATGCCGCTCTTCCGGGGCGGGAATGCCTTCGCATTCATTCGCTCCCAAATCTCAATTTCCCTCCCAGTGCGATTTACGACATTACCCGATCGGATAATCCTCAGGACCCCTTTCACATGACCATTGCCTTTATGGGCTTAACGGGGCCCCTCGGGGTATTGCCCCGATATTACACCGAATTGATCATGGAGCAATTGCGGCATCAAGACCGAACCATGTTGGATTTTTTTGATGTCTTTACCCATCGATTAGTGTCCTTATTTTATCGTGCGTGGGAAAAATATCATGTGGTGGTGTCCTTCGAAGGCGCGACGTTTCAGAAGAAAAAAACGGATCGGGTGGCCCACATTATGTTATCCCTCCTGGGGTTAGGCACAAAAGGCCTGGTGGAACAATTACCCTTTCCACCGCAGGCCCTCCTGGGCTATGCCGGCATCATGGGGCTTCGGACACGGTCCGCCCATGCCCTGGGTCAGGTCCTCTCACATTTTTTTGGGGTCGTGACTCACATCCATCAATTTGTTGGCCAGTGGGTGGCTTTGGAGCCGGAAGATCAAACACGGTTGGGCGGTCCGAAACAATATCGCTTGTTGGGACAAACGGCGTTCGCGGGAAGTCACATCTGGGATCAACAGGCACGGTTTCAGGTGAAGTTGGGCCCCCTGTCACTCGAACGATTTTCTCAATTTCTTCCCTCCGGCACGAGGTATCATGCCTTGGTGCAGCTCATCAGATTTTTTGCCGGGCAGCACCTTCAATTTGATATTCGGCTCGGGTTGAAAGGGAAAGAGGTGCCCTATTGTCGACTGAGTGAGAGAGCGGATTGTTCCCCTCAGTTGGGATGGACGACGTGGTTGAAATGTCAGGAATTTACGCAAGATGCGGACGATGTCGTGTTTAAGGGGGAACTCGCCGCTTCTGCACGCCCGATAGAGTTGGGTGCATGAGGAAGGATAAAAGGATCTGGTTGGTCCCGTAAGGGAAATCGTCACATACTTTTCAGATTATGCTGTTATTCATCCATTTATTAAACGGACAAGGGTGAGATTATGCAGGTCACATTAAAATCATTGGTTGGACGATTAAATGATGGGTGCCGGACCGCGCTGGAGGGGGCAGCCGGTCTGTGTTTAACCCGGACTCACTACGAGGTCGATCTTGAGCATCTGTTTGCGAAACTTTTAGAAATACCCAATTCGGATCTCCAACAAATTCTCAGGGCTTTTGAGGTGAATGCCTCACGGTTTGAACGAGATGTGACCGTGGCCTTGGATCGATTTAAAACAGGAAATGCCCGGACTCCCGCGTTCGCGCCGCAACTCTCGACGCTGATTGAGGAAGCGTGGCTGTTGGCTTCCTTGGAATTCGGGTCGGCCAAGGTTCGCTCCGGGCATTTATTGTTGGCTTTGTTAAGCAAGGATACTCTCGCACGGGTGGCACGAGATATTTCGAAGGAATTTGCGGCTATATCAGTAGAAAAATTAGACAAGGAGTTCGATAAAATCACGGCTGGGTCTGCCGAAGCGCAATCGGCAATGGGATTGGGCGAGCAGCCGACGGGGGAAGGTGGACAGGCTCCGCTTGGTGGAAAAACCAAAGCTTTGGATCAATTTACCGTCGACCTGACGGCCAAGGCCAAGGCGGGACAGATTGACCCGGTATTGGGACGTGATTTTGAAATCCGTCAGGTGGTGGATATCCTCACGCGACGACGACAGAACAACCCCATCATGACGGGTGAAGCCGGAGTGGGGAAAACTGCCGTGGTGGAGGGGTTTGCTTTGCGTATTGCTCAGGGAGATGTGCCGGAGCCCTTAAAAAATGTCGCGCTTCGCACACTGGATTTGGGCCTGTTGCAAGCCGGAGCGGGCATTAAAGGCGAATTTGAAAACCGGTTGAAAACGGTGATTGAAGAAGTGAAGGGGTCTTCACAACCCATCATTCTTTTCATTGATGAGGCCCATACCATGATTGGGGCGGGCGGACAGGCGGGTCAGAACGATGCCGCGAATCTTTTGAAACCCGCCCTGGCCCGTGGAGAATTGCGCACCATTGCGGCGACAACCTGGGCCGAATACAAGAAGTATTTTGAAAAAGATCCGGCATTGACCCGTCGCTTTCAGGTCGTGAAGGTGGAGGAGCCGTCAGAAGAAAAAGCGATTGTGATGATGAGAGCGCTGACCGAAACCTTGGAAAACCATCATAAGGTCAGAATTTTGGATGAAGCGGTTGAAGATGCCGTGAGGCTGTCACATCGCTATATCACCGGGCGCCAATTGCCGGATAAATGTGTGAGTGTCTTGGATACCGCGTGCGCTCGGGTCGCCATTGGGCAGGCGGCCACGCCGGGACCGGTCGAAGACGCGCAACGGCAAATTACCCAACTGGGCGTCGAAATGGCTGCGTTGGAACGGGAAGCTGTCACGGGCACGAATCACCAAGAGCGGATTGACAGTCTGAAGCAGAAAAAAAGCCAAGAGGAAGAGCGTTTTGCTCAACTGAAGGAGCAATGGGAGAAAGAAGCCGAGTTGGTAGGAAAAATTAGAGAAATCCGGTCCCAACTCGAGAATCAGGCGTCAGCGAAGGCATCTGCTGAGAAGTCTGCGTCTCCAGAGCCTAAGAGCAATCGGGATGGGCTTCGCGCCGAATTAGAACGCTTGAATAAAGAGTTAGAAGCGGTGCAGGGAAAGCAACCGCTCATGCAAGCGTGTGTCACGTCACAGACGATTGGTGAAGTTATTTCGGGATGGACAGGCATCCCCGTAGGAAAAATGTTGACGGACGAAATCCAAACCGTGCTGTCCTTGAAAGACAGACTGGAGCAACGGGTGATTGGACAGTCCCAGGCCTTGGAAGCCGTCAGTCAGCGGATCAGAACAGCGCGGGCCAACCTGACCGATCCCAAACGGCCGATCGGCGTGTTTCTCTTAGTCGGTCCGAGTGGCGTCGGCAAAACCGAAACCGCGCTATCGCTGGCGGAAACCATGTATGGAGGGGAACGCAACTTGATTACGATTAATATGAGCGAATATCAGGAAGCTCATACGGTGTCCTCTCTCAAAGGGTCCCCGCCAGGGTATGTGGGCTATGGGGAAGGTGGTGTCCTCACCGAAGCCGTTCGCCGGAAACCCTATTCGGTGGTGCTCTTGGATGAAGTGGAAAAGGCTCATCCGGATGTTATGGAATTATTTTATCAGGTCTTTGATAAAGGCATGTTGGAGGATGGGGAAGGACGCGAAATTGATTTTAAAAATACGGTGATCCTTCTGACGTCCAATGCCGCGACGGATATCGTCATGAAACTCTGTGCAGATCCGGATACCCGGCCGGAGCCGGAGGGATTGGTGGAAGCTATCAGGCCCGAACTGATTAAAATTTTCAAGCCGGCCCTTCTCGGTCGAATGGTCGTCGTGCCCTATTACCCGATTTCCGATACCATTATGCGGGAAATCATCGTGTTGCAATTGCGGCGCATCGGTCAACGGCTTCAAGAAAACCATGCAGCGCAATTTAGCTATGATGACGCGGTGATCAATGAGATTGGGAACCGATGCAAGGAGGTCGAAAGCGGAGCACGAAACGTCGACCATATTCTCACCCGCACCTTGTTGCCGGAAATGTCGGGAGAATTCCTCTCACGAATGAGTCGAGGAGAAGGAATTACTAAGGTCCACATTGGAGTGGATGCCGGAAAATTTCAATACAATTTTGTGTAAAGAGATCCGGGGAAAAGGATGATAGGGGAAAAGACGATAGAAAAAACAATCACTTGTTTTTTCAAGACCATGTGAAAATCAATTTCAAATATTTTAAAAAATTGAAACACCTGAGGCATTTTAAAACACCTATTTTGAGAAAATGCATGGTCGGGGACCGATTTAACTCACTGAAAGTTTGGGAGATTCTGATTGGTCTTTTTCAGATAATTTATTTCCGTTTTTGGCATTCGCCTTGCTTGATACATATCAAAAGTGAAAATCGCTTCATCCTGACAGAGGTCTCGGAAGACGGACCAATTTTTAGAGAACCACACTGGGAGAACGGCAATGCCTTTTACACAAGCAGATCGCCTGTTACGCATTGACACCCCTTTAGGGCCCGATGTGTTGTTACTGCGCGGGTTCACTGGAGAGGAGGGTATTTCTCAACTGTATCAATTCGAGTTAGACCTGCTGACCGAAGGTCCCGCCATTGATTTCGGAACCATCATCGGCCAGCCCGTCACGGTCACTGTGGAACTGCTCGATGAGAAGGAACGCTATTTCCATGGCTATATCAGTCGATTTGCTCAAACCAGCGGTGAAACGGGCGTCATCCACTATAGTGCGGAAATGGTTCCATGGTTGTGGTTTCTCACCAGGACCGCCGATTGCCGCATGTTTCAAAATAAAACGATTCCAGACATTATAAAAAAAATCTTTTCGGATCTCGGCTTTTCCGATTACCGCCTGGAATTAAAAGGGACGTATGAGCCCCGGGAATATTGCGTGCAATACCGGGAAACCGATTTCAATTTTGTCAGCCGGCTGATGGAACAATATGGGCTGTTCTATTTCTTTGAACATCAAGAGGATAAGCATATTCTGGTCATTGGGGATCATCCGAAGGTGCATACCAAGTTGCCGACGCAGGACATCGTGGAATGGGAAGGCCGGGGGAGCGGCCCATATGAAGCCGATTTCATCAATACGATTGAGTTTGAAAAAGAATTCCGCCCGGGAAAATTCACCCATACCGATTATAATTTCAAAACACCGAGTACAAGTTTGTCGGCCAATGTCCCCAGTGTCATCAGTATTGGAGGAAATGGTCAATACGAAATCTATGATTTTCCCGGCGAGTACGACAAGAAAGCCTATGGAGACACCTTAGCCAAAATTCGCATGGAGGAAGAAGAAGCGCGGCATCTTATTGTGACGGGTGGGGGTACGGTGCGGGCGTTTACATCGGGGTACACCTTTACATTGGAGAATTATGTTCCCCAGGAGATGAATCAAGATTATCTGCTAACCAGCGTTCACCACATGGGCACCATGGGGAATACCTATTCCTCGGGGGGAAAACGGGGAGGCGTGGAAGAGGCCTATTCCAACACCTTTACCTGCATCCCTGCCTCGGTGCCATTTCGTTCCCCGCAGGTCACGCCCAAACCGGTAGTGCAGGGCCCGCAAACGGCAATGGTCGTCGGTCCCAGTGGCGAAGAAATTTGGTGTGATGAGTACGGCCGGGTCAAAGTGCAGTTTCATTGGGACCGTGAAGGCGAACGAAACGAACTGAGTTCCTGTTGGGTGCGAGTATCACAACTCTGGGCGGGGAAAAATTGGGGAGCCATGTTTATTCCCCGCATCGGCCATGAAGTCATTGTGGAATTCCTGGAGGGAGATCCTGATCGGCCCATTGCCACGGGGCGGGTTTACAATGCCGAAAACATGCCCCCGTATCCCCTTCCCGAGGAACAAACGAAAAGCACGATCAAATCCAATAGCTCCAAGGGTGGAGGCAACTCCAACGAACTACGCTTTGAAGACAAAGCCGGCACCGAAGAAGTCTACCTCCACGGAGCCAAAGACTGGACCATTGCCATAGACAACGATAAAAACCAGACGGTCGGGCACGATGAAACCCAAAGCATCGGCAATGATCGGACTCGATCCGTCGGGAATGACGAAAGTATCACTATCGGGAATAATCGCGACAAAAAAGTGGGGGTCAATCAGAGCGAAAATGTGGGGGTTAATAAAACGATCACGGTTGGTGGCAATCATTCAGAAACCATCGGTGGCAATGAAACCGTGACCGTTGGGATTGCCGCCGCTCATACCATTGCTGCGGCCAAAGCCTTGACCATTGGGGCGGCCTATCAAGTCAGCGTGGGCGGCGCCATGAACGAAACCATCGGTGGTTTAAAGGCCGAAGAAATCGGTGGGGCAAAAACCGTCGTCGTTGGGGCCTTAAGCAGCGAAAATGTCGCAGCCAATAAATCAGTCGATGCCGGAGGAAGCATTTCGGAGACTGCCGCAAAAAATGTGAGCATCTCAGCAGGGAAAAACATGACTCTGACCGCAGCGGATCAAATCACCATTAAAACTGGAAGTGCTTCCATTGTCATGAAAAAAAATGGGGAAATCAGCATCAATGGAAAGAAAATTTCCATTACGGCCTCCGGCGACATCGTCATGAAGGGCAAAAAGATTTTGCAAAACTAGCAGGGGGAGCAATATGGAACGGGAACGAACGGAACGGGTTCTGGAATTCCTGACCGAGAGAGATGATTCAAGCAATGGCCCGCAGACGGAAGAACGGTCGTCAGTGCAGGGAGTAGTGCGCGGCATGGTCTCAGAATTCGATCAGGCAACAGGAACCATACATATTGTAGTACCTCGTCTGTCCCTCCTAGAGCCGATGGCCGCGAGATCCATTGTGCCAATTGCCAGGACTGATGTGGGACGAGAGGTGCTTGTGGCCTTTGAGGCGGGAGAGACCAGCGCACCATTTATTGTGGGTCTTCTCTGGCAACCAGGACAAAATTCTCCAGTTCAAGCGAAACCGATTGAAGCCAGAGTGGATGGTGAACAGATCGTCATCGAGGGGGAAAAAGAAATCGTGCTCAAATGCGGCAAGGCCAGCATAACTCTCACAAAGGCCGGGAAGGTTTTGATCCGTGGGACCTATCTCCTCAGCCGATCCTCCGGGGTCAATCGAGTGAAGGGTGGTTCCGTTCAGATCAACTGAAATGCTGATAAATATTAAAATCATGGTGAGTTGTTCGGCAAAGCTCACAATGCAGTAATCATAAAATGATGCCGTTTTGTGTCGACTGCAAAGCCATTTATGTGTAATTTGACTTGTGCGAGAGATATGAGCTGCAGCCGTAATCAGATGAACGGAGAGGGTTCATTCAAGGAGATGATTTTCTGAATTCAGTTTCGAAAAAAATATTCCTAATTGATATTGAATCCGAGGCTTCAGTGAAAGGCCATTCAAGATGTCAATATTTTTAAAGCTGGGAAGTAAAAATTCTGAGGTCACTCGTTTGCAAACATTACTTATAAAAACAAAAACGGCCAATTTAAAACCTGATGGAGATTTCGGGCCGAAGACCGACGCCGCGGTGCGTAAGTTTCAGGCTATAGCTGGCATTGGGATTGACGGGGTGGTAGGTCCTAAAACTTGGGCGGCATTAGAAAACGCCGCAAGTGGCAAAAAACCCACAAAAGTTTTTGATTTGATTGACACGACAGGAGCAAATTGGATGAAGGTTGCCAAACAGGAAATCGACCAGACTGAAATAAGAGGCTCAAAGCACAATCCAAGGATAATACAATATCATGCCACCACAACTCTGAAAGCCACCACAGATGAAACAGCTTGGTGTTCATCATTTGTTAATTGGGTATTGAAAGAGACCGGTATTAAAGGAACAAATTCAGCGGCTGCAGCAAGTTGGTTAACCTGGGGAGAAACCGTGGCCGCGAAGCCTGGAGCAATCACGGTAATTTATGATCCTAGTGCTGCCAACAGCAACTTGAGCCGGTCGGGAAATCATGTAGGCTTTTTGGTTAAACAAACCGCCACACATTATGTACTGCTCGGTGGAAACCAAAGCGACAGTGTGAAAATCTCTCGGTATCCTCAAAAAACCTGGACATTAAAGGGATATCGCTGGCCGGCAAAGCAATAGCGGCAGAAATCCCATGGAAGAAATGTATGCAAGCCGTTAAAAGCATAGTAGTCATTTTTATCATAATGGTTCCATTGGCCTGTTCTGCTCAACAAAACGAAAATTTTGATACCTATTGGTCAACATTTCGAAAGGCAACGCTCGAATCAGACTATAACACCTTAACCCCACTGATAAGATTTCCTCTTGAAGTAAAAGGTGTGTCTGATTTCGAAGCGGTGAAACATTACGATGCCCGCCAAATACCCGACCTATTTCCTCAATTGCTGGCTCAACCGGTATTCCAGCTGAAGGGTGAAGACGTGATTGAGAAAACCGTTACCGACTTGTTGCAGGAAAAAACAATTCTGGATAAAGAATTGTATCAAAACAAGCAACAGGTTCGCATCGACCAATGGTTATTCGAACAGATCGATGGAAGATGGTATTTAGTGAGAGCCTATTTGGAAGAATAGGCAGAGACCATTTTGTTAATAGGCGTATTGCTATGGCACTTTCAAATGAATGAACTTTGGAAAATAAACAATGGTTCTTTTCGTTCACAGTAAGCATATTGATGGGCGAATGGAAAACGCGCATCTAATTGTTCATTAATTAATCAACATGGAACTGCCAAGGTCACCAAAATGCTAGCCAGATTCCCCATAGGGATGAAACCCAATGGGCGGAAACTCCTGGTCCAAGTCGTCAAGAGATTTCCGTTTAACGCATGGAGGTATTGGCCATGCAAATAACCAGTAATACCACAGGAATGGAAGCCGGGCTCACCATGTTTACCGATAAAGATGGGCGAGACCACTGTGTGGTCGTCGTGAAGGGCACGTTCACCGTGGGCAAAGACGGGACGGCAATCTTAGCAGAGCAGCAAGCCCCACTGGTCTATGCAGATGAGCATTATGGTGATCCGGGTACAACCGCCATCAAATACGAATGTGACTTCGCCCCGTTCAAACCTCGAACAGATATTCTCGTTAACGGACATGCCTACTCGCCAACTGGCAAACCGGTCAGGAAAATGACCGTGGCCTTAGAGGTGGGGAGAGTCAAAAAAGAAATTCAAGTAATCGGCGACCGCCAGTGGAGGCGAGGGCTTTTTCGGCTTCGACCCACCAATCCGATACCTTTTGTCAAAATGCCGCTGTCGTTTGATCGGGCGTTTGGGGGATCCGATCATACACATGAAAATATCAAGAAACAGGGGACAGAATTGCGAAATCCGGTGGGGAGAGGATTCCACAAAAACACGGCATCAAAGGCGATTCGGGATACGCCGCTACCGAACCTCGAAGACCCTCGATCGCTCATACGGAAATGGTCTGATGCCCCTGCCCCTACAGGTTTCGGCCCTTTGGGACGAGGCTGGCAGCCTCGGATTCAACATGCGGGCACCTATGATGATCAGTGGCTAAACGATCGCTTCCCCTTTTTGCCGGACAATTTTGACTATCAATACTTTCAATCAGCCCCTACCGACCAACAATTTCCATACTTCACGGGTGGAGAAGTCGTTCGATGTACAGGAATGACGGCTAAGGGTTCCTGGATGTTTGTCGTGCCAACCTTTCAGGTTCCAATTTTGTATAAGTTCCGTGACCGCGAGGTAGAAGGAAAATCAAAACTCGACACACTGATGATTGAACCTGACCTGGGTCAAATCATGGTCTCCTGGCGAACCATGGTGTCGCTAGGCCGAAAAATCCATGCGCTTCGTGAAGTCATCGTAGGCAAGCCGTCAGCTCCGGTTTCCCCACAGCGAACTCAATCCGGAAAATTGCAATTTGATTCCATCAATGACTTGGTGGCTTGGAAGAGAGGCGATCGGGGATCAGAAGGGTAACCCAATGGATGAATGACTCTATGTATATCTCCTCCACAGGCATGGTTTGTCCCGTTGGTCTCAATGCCGAAGCCGCATGTGCCGCCATGCGAGCAGGTATCGCCCAGTTTGAGGAACTCCCCTATCTCGATAATGACGGTGAACCTATCGTGGGAGCCATAACGCCTGGGTTAGATCCCGACCTCAAGTTTGAACAACGGCTTATAGAAATGCTGGCAGCAGCCATTTCTAATTGTTTAAAAGAAGAGCTATCGACGCCACTTGAAACGATTCCATTGTTAGTGGGATTGCCCGAATCTGGAAGGCCAGGGGTCCAAGATTCCTTGGCCGAGCGTATTATTGGTTTAGTGCAAGAGAAACTGCACATTCAATTCCACCCGGAACTGTCTCGAACGGTATCCAAAGGTCATACGGCTGGGTTTGAGGCTCTCCAGATAGCCCGAGAGTTGCTTAAGGTCAATAAAGTTTCCGCATGTCTGATCTGTGGGGTGGACTCTTATATAAACGCCCGTTCCTTGCTTTGGTTGGATCAGAACTTGCGCTTGAAAACCGGAGAGAACTCGGATGGTGTCATTCCAGGCGAAGCTGCAGCCGCCGTGCTGATACAACGCCAAGGAACCTCGGAGGGAAAAGCTAGCATTAAGATAGCTGGCCTGGGATTTGGCAAAGAGAGGGCTAGTGTCTTGTCAGAAGAACCCTTGTTGGGGCAGGGCCTGACGAAAGCGGCCCGCACCGCTATGGCCGAGGCGGGGATCCAGATAGAAAAAATTAGCTTTCGCCTTTCCGATGTCACCGGCGAGAGTTACGGCTACAAAGAGCAGGCCCTGGTACTTTCTAGGCTTATGCGCGTTCGTAGGGAGGAATTTCCGCTCTGGCATTGCGCCGAAAACTTTGGTGATACGGGCGCTGCCGTCGGCATCATTCAGATGCTCGTCGCACACTACGCATTCCAGAAATGCTATGCCCTAGGCAAGATCGCCATGTGCTTCACAAGTGCCGATTCGGGCGAGTGCGCCGTAGCACTGCTTGCACTAAATCAGTAGCCATTGCGGGAGACGTAACGTATGAGCAACGAGGTATTCGTCAATGGAAACGAGATTGCATGTAAGGGGGGTGCTGGTAAGGTGATTGCTGCCTTCCCAGACGTCTGCCTGAGTCCTCCCTCACCGCCTGCCGGCCCAATCCCGGTTCCCTATCCGGATACGTCCTTCTCGAAGGACATGAAGAGCGGCAGCAAGACAGTGAAGATCGACGGTAAGGAGGTGGGACTCAAGAATAAGTCGTTCTTCAAAACGTCCCCGCTCGGTGATGAAGCGGCGACCCGCAGTTTTGGAGGGAGTGTCATCACCCATACCATCACGGGGAAAACCTATTTCGCTGCCTGGTCGATGGACGTCAAGGTAGAAGGGTACAACGTACCTCGCCACCTCGATCTGACAACATCCAACCACGCGAGCTACCCAGGCAGCACTCCGCCGACGCCGGAGCAGGAATTTGCGCTCATTCAACTCCGCCACGATGCGTGCCCATGTTGTGGTTCTGAGGGCTGTACGGCGGCTCTGCCTAAGAATGTCACTGATACTGCCGGTAACGAAAAAAAACGAGTGGCCTACACATTTCGAGAGTGGCATCGGCTGGACGAAACTGACGCTGCCGGAAATCCAGTCAATGACACAGCTGCCCAAATGGCCGCGCGTCCCTGTGCAGGGGGTGACTGTCCTAATGCAGGGAGAGCCGATGACGACAGAAAGTCAGATCCCCCCTGTGACGTCTTCAGGGTCACGACCGCGCAAGAGAGCCAAGATAATAACGCGGGAATCACTCAATTCCGTAAGGAAGATCTTCGAGAAATGGACGGCGTTCCAACCCGTTCCGATGATGCCTCACTGGCCGGACAGTCTCAGCAAGCCAGACAAGACGCGGTCCAGATTGATCATCGAACACCGCGTTCGGCTGGGGGCTGTCCGACATCAGACGACAACACTGTGGCTCATGCCATTCTTTGCGCGAACTGTCAGGATGTGGATAATTTGCTCGATAGACGGAGCGAACAGGAACTCGTACGTCGCCGCGCAGCACTGGGGTTATGAATGAAAGCGCTACCAGACTTGTATAAACGGCGCCATTGGACCGCCAACGGCTATCATGCGTTTCCGTTGACCGCAAATGACGCTGGCGTTCCAAACTATGAGAAGTGGATGGAATTTGATGCATTGCTCCGCGAAGCCAAGGTAGGAAATCTCCGCCGAATTCCATTACTTGTGGATCGGGTCGCCAATGCTGAAAGCTGGGTTCTTTGGGGCCAGTACGCCCAACTTCTTGGCGATGCAGGTTCGAATCAAATTCTTAGTCAAATTCTTGAGTCAATTCCCCTTGGGCAGGACATCACTTTAGAGTTTTACTATGCAAACGTCCTAGTATTTTGGGGCCACTTATCAGTGATCCCAACACTCATCGATATGTTTGACCGATATAGCTTTAGTGAAGATTCAATGTATATTGGGGCCGGGCTAAGCCGTCTTCTTGAAAAAGATATTGGCGAAATTGCTCGTTTTCCAAGAGACGAATCTAGGGACACAGTCAATGAATACTGTCAAAGGGTCAAGGAACGATACCACCAACTCTGCGACCAGCTGGGTACCGATGATGTGACAGTGTTTCGTGGCGAGGTGATTGATATCAAGAAAATCTGCCAGCGCATGCTGGAGGACCTGGGCGGTCGGCACCGTTTTCATGAGGAAATGCGTCACAAGTTCGAGGCGATGACCGGGATCAACTGCAGTTCCTTTTACAAAAACGGCAAGCTTCAGCGGCTCGCCGTCGCGGCCCTTATCGAGGATTTCTTGGAGGGGCCTGAGCCTTCGAGGTACACTGAAGGCGTCCGGTACTTCTTTGGCCACCGTATCCAAAACTGAGTAATTATCTGCTTATGGATAAAACCATGGAAAGCGTAATTCCTGAAATTGTCACCCAACATGCAGAAGAAGCCGCATTTCTTTGGCTCCTTCGTGACAATGCTATCTATGCTCCCCATTACAACTTGAAAGATTTGGTTGAGCATGATGAGCGAGTTGAGGCGCATATTGACGGGCTTCATATTGCTGGTGAGCCTGGTTGGGAAATTTGTCAAGAAGCCTTGGGTCAAGAGGAAGCGGGCGAGGTATTTGCCGCATCGATCTTGGCTTTCGAAAGCGGGGAGGACTCCCGTATTGAGGCCGTGTTGGAAGTGGGCGCCAAGTCGTATGAGTTAGCCCGTGGGTTGGTGTCGGCTCTCGGATGGATTCCCTATGCGTCAATTTCGAGTATTCTTAAACGTTTTCTGAATGCGAAATCCCCGTTTCTCCGTCGCGTGGGGATGGCCGGCATGGCTGTCCATCGGCAAGATCCAGGGCCTTTGCTTGGGAAGTTCCTGGATTCGGATGATGCCCTTCTTCAGGCCCGTGCCCTGAAAGCTGCTGGGGAATTGCGCCGGCAGGATCTGCTGAGAAACGTGAAAACTTCCTTTGCGAGTGAAAATCTGGCTTGCCGGTTTTGGGCCGCGTGGGCTGGGATTCTATTGGGCGATGGGGCATCCTTTCCTGTGCTCCAACGGATCACCTTTACACCATCTCGGTATCAGGAACGTGCTTGTGCTTTGGCTTTACGAGGATTGGGGTTGGAGCGGGCGTTAGCCTGGCATCGAGAGTTGATTGCCCGGCCAGACCTGCATCGGTTGGCGGTACAAGGTGTGGGGGTGATTGGCGACCCGGTGTTATTGCCCTGGTTGTTTGAACAGATGGCCATTCCTAAAGTGGCGCGTGTGGCTGGCGAATCCTTTAGCATGATCACTGGGCTGGATTTGGCCTATGACGATTTAGATGGGGAATGGCCGGAGGGGTTTGAAGCCGGGCCGACCGAAAATCCGGAGGATGAGAATGTCGAAATGGATACCGATGAAGATCTGCCCTGGCCGAACGTGGAATTACTTCACAAATGGTGGAAAGAACACAAGCAGGATTTTCGAAACGGGACGCGGTGTCTGTGCGGGCCACCCATGACGATTGGCTCCTTGAACCAGGTGCTTCGCACTGGCTTTCAGCGCCAACGGATTGCCGCGGCGATGGAACTAGCGATTCACCAACCCGGAACGCCTTTATTCGAAACCCGCGCCCCCGGTTTTGTTCAACAACGGCTTTTAGGGAAGGAGTAGTGGGAGTGACGACGTGGCATGTTTTTGATTGACCTGCCATGAGTCCTGCTTAGTGGCATAAGGTTCGACGGGCCCACCATGAAATGTGGGACGGGTACATTGGAACTCAGGATGCTGGGGGTGAGTGCCCTGGGTTGGTTGAAGGCTTTAAGGCACTCGAACTCATTTTTTGTTTTTAAGGCCAACTGACCTACGATTCGGATGCCGTATGACATCGAGGGGAAGGTGGTCGTCTTGCTTGAATATTGTTCTCGACAGGCCGCGAAAGTTCCTTCTCGTTGAGCCATGAGGATCACATGGGCCTTACCTATAACATACAGGAAGCGATGGAAGTGCAGCGGGAAACCGAGGCCTTGCGGGCGGGGGTTTCCCCGCGGGATATCGATCTCTCGCGGCAGAGCGGCATTGATGCGATGGATGTCCGTGTCTTTCGAGAATTCTCCGGTAAGGGGTTTCTGATTGTTGTGCGTTGTCCGAAAACGGCGGCCCGGGCCTGGCATGGACTCATCCCGCCCAAGCCGGTTTCGATCAAAGACAAGAGTGGGTCGTCGGGGGTTGCGGTCAAACAGCCCGGCCATATGCGGGTGTCGGATTACGACCTCATGAGTCTTTGGCGGCAGGATGGGGTTGGTTGGCGAAAAGTGTTCGCGTCGGCTGCGGATGGTGCCCCTCGCGGTCCGTATTCACCCGAGGCCACGGCCATTATCAAAGGCCTTAACCGCCGCCTCGTGTCCCGGATTCAGCACGGCTGTCAGGACGATTATTGCTCTCCACAAAATCCAGGGGTCAACATGAACGACCATTTTGCCGTGTTTTTCAATAACGTGGGGGAGCACCACTCCAATCCTCTGCTTTGCAAGATGTTCTATGAACGGAAGGGGTTGGTGTGGCTGTATAATTCTGCCGGTGTGTATCTCCTTGATGTTGCCCGGCAACAGGTGGCGCAATAGTAGGGGTTGTCTCTCCGTGACACGAGAGGGGAATTCTATCCGGTTCAGAAGAGGAAGCCACAAGAGAGAAAAAGATATTATGGTCTGGCCTATCCCTTCATAAGGAGTATGGCGATGAGTCTACAGCCTGGCACCAAATTTCAGCTTGTTCCCTCCGCCTTGTTTAGCGATCTCTCTGGTATCTGCCTTTATTTTTTGATCAATATTGGGAGTTATGATGTCCATTAGGGGTTGGCCTAAAAAGATTACTTGGAATGATTTTGGAGAAGTCAGTACTCCCCCAGGTGAAGAAACCGGACAAGCCTATATTTATTCACTGTTTTCTTTTCACTATTCGAATCCGGTCAAGGATCGAAAGGGTTGGCGCTTGGAGAAACTGGTCGTAGAATTGTCAGTGGATAAGGGCCAATCCTGGGTTGTGAAGGGCAAAGAACATCCGGAATTATTGAATCATGAACAGGGACATTACGATATCACGGGACTGGTTGGGGGACGGGAGTTATATGAATCGTTAAGGAAGTTGCGGACGGGAACATCTAAAGAATTGCTGGAGCAAAAAGACAAAATTTATAACCGAATCAACAAAAAGGTGAGTCGGCTTCAGGAGAAATATGATTTGGACGTCAAAAGTTCGGATGATCAAACAATTATTGCGGAAAAACAAAAGAAATGGGATAAATTACTTCAGTCCTGTATTCAAGGAAAGAAGTTTTTGCCTAATCTTTGAACATGTCGCCGCCTGGAAATGGACTCAAACTTTCGGAGTTTATAAAGATTAGAACATGCCTTCCTACGGTATGGTGATAATTTGTTCGAGTGGGAAGGCCTTTTACTTTGAGGCCTCTCCCAATTCTTTGGGTTCTTCTCCCTTGAGTTCTTCCTTCAAACACCAAATTCTTCCCATGCCGGTTGCCTTTCTTTCTTTTTAATCTTTTAACTTCCTGTTCCACTTTTTGAAAATCCCGATTTCTTTTGGAAAGCCATTCTGGATTTCCATTTGTTTTAATGTTGATGAAAATCAACGACTTCTGAAGTCTTTATTTAATGGTGAATTCATGTGACCCCTCGGCATGTGGCTTGCTCTCTCATATTGTCGGAAGAGGTAATCCTGGTAAGAAATGTTTCTCAATAAGGAGCGACACAATGTTGATGATCTTAACAACCACCTGTCTCACGATTGGAATCTCTTGGGTCCTGCTGTACCGCATTTGGTTCTAGACGGGAAGAATGCTGTATCAGGGTATTCTCTTAAGAAGGTGTTCTCCGGGGGTGCGATGACTTTTGGGTGCACTATTTGGGTATTGAGTTGAGCACTGTAATCCGGGGGTCAGGTCGAGGTAGGCGTTATTCTGTGTGAAATTTTCCAGCCTCTTCGCATATCCATATTTCGTTTTCAGTCTTTTCCGGAATTGCAAAATACACTTCCTTAACGCCGACTTAAAGGGCTTCGGAAAGAATGGTGAGTTGTAACCGTTTGGCTTCCGGGGACTGCGTCCTCCTGTTTCCAGACGGGCTTGTAAGCCTTTCTCTTGGCTTTTTGTATGGATTGTGGATGGTCGCATCGTTGTTCTCTAGGCCTAGGAGTTTGCATTGGGAGGCCCTCTCTTCCTGCACTCGTCTTCCCGCGTCCTACCATTTATTGCGATGAACGGACTGAAAGAAGGCTTGTTTGGTGTTTCGAATAGTAGGTGAGAGTGTACCTAGGTGATGGCTCTGTTTCTGGTCTCTTGTGTTTCCGCTCCAACTTTTTGATCCAGCAGCGCCTGCAACCGGTTTTTTTGGCGGACGACGAGATACCGTTGATATGCGGTTGCCAGGGCAAAATGGCCGTTGATGACAGCGATGAGGGGCATCACGTCCAACCAATAATTGTTGTAGATAAACAGGACAATACTGAGAACAATCACGCTTGCTAATAATCCGATGACTCCCAGGACGACGCCGAGCTCGCCTTTGGGGAGGAGGGTGACCAGTAGGCAACATCCCAATCCTAGGACTCCAATCAGGAAAAAAATCAGAGTTGAAGGGGAATGGGTGATAAATTGCCCGGTGAGGAACATGTTCAGCACGTTGGCATGCACTTCGACTCCCGGCATGCGTGTCCCCCAGACGGTGGCAGTTTGAGCTTTCAGTGTAGTTGTCTCTTTCTGAGCGAAGGGCGTGAGATGAAAGTCCTGCAGGGTGGCGGCGGATGACCCTAGCAAGACAATTTTGTCGGATATTTGCTCAGGAGAAAATTCTCCTTTGACGATTTTCCAGAACGGTAAAGAGGGGAAGGTTCCTGCAGGACCCGCAAAATTAATCAGGGTAGTGTTGTGCTCAACGGGGATATCGATATCCCCCAACTTGGCCAACCCTGGGGTGTCGACGTTCAGGGGACGTGCGCCATCCGGATCAAGATAGAGACGGCCGGCCTCCGCTCCCAGCGTGACAAATGGCCGGAGTTGATCTTGATAATATCCTACGCCCAGGAGGGGCATGGAACGGAGTACGCCATCTGCATCCGGCATAATATTAATGAGCCCTTCTCCTAGCGCCGCCTGCTGAAAAATGGGGAGAGGGGTCATAGTCTGGTCCGGGCCGATATACCGCGTTAGGATGACATTGCCGGCCTGTGTCATCGCGGTTACGAATAGGTGATTTTCATCCGGGTCTCCCGCATCAGAAAACAAGATATCCAGGACGATCAATCGCGCCTTGGCCTTCTGGAGGTGTTGAATGGCTTGGGCATACAGTGTGCGTGACACTTGGCTGGGGGCTATCCCCAAGTGGGTCACGGTTTGTTCATCATTGAGAATCAGAAGGATCGGGCTCTTAACGGACTGGGCTCCCCTCAGGTTCATGCGCATGTCGTAGGTGTGCAGTTCCAACCATTGAAATCCGCCAAACCCATAGATGGCCATCATCGTGAGGGTCACGCACAGACTCAATCCAATCCCTACCCATATTTCCCGCTCACTTTTCCCAAAAGCGTTCATTGTTCGAAAAGGTACTGTATTTCGAGAAGAATGGAAAGAAGCCGGCAAAAGGGTGGTTAAGGGGAGCTGTCAAAATCAATATGCCGTTGGAGACCTCCGCCAAGAATCGGATATCAAGTGGGAAAGTCTGCCGCAGTCGGTCGGGCTACGGGTAGTTTACGGGCAGCACGTTTGCCGGTCTGAGGCTTCCTTCCACGCCGGCCACCAGAGGATCGATTACAATAATTACGTTAGCGTTGTGAAGAAAGTCCATGAGTATCGGGTCTTGTCGGATGTGTTCTGCATCGGCAGCGCTTACCATAATATCCGTTCCCAGGACGCCTGTTTTTTGTATGGCTTCAATCTGAAGGGGACGTGGCCCGACGCGTTCTTCAGCGACAGGTGGGGGTTTCTTGTCGGCCACGGGATAGAGAAAATGTTTGGGAAGAGTAGAGGAGGTTTGGGGGGCCTGGACAAAATACTGAACCATTCCCCTTTTTCTTAGCAGGTCGTGTGAAGCCGTCTTTTTTTCGTAGAGCATGTGGCCCCGCTCGTCCGTCACGGTCGGAAACGTGGCTGGTTGGACACCCAGCTCTCGAGCATCAATAATGAGTCCTGTGTAGGTTCCATTGTCCCTAGCGCCTTTCAAGGGACTAGAGAATTGTGTTGTTTCGGGTACGATGGTGGACAGGAGGGATTCGTTTCCCCACATGTTCATGGTCAGCAGGACTTCCACATTCCCATCTGAAAGGACATTTTCCTCCGTGATAAAGGCATTTTTTACCAAGCCCTGCACGCGGGATTGGATGGTGTCACTTTTCACCATAAAGTTTTCTACCAGGGTTTCAGAATCGATACGTACGCCTTGCACCAATTCCAATAAATTTCTGCGAGCGACGGCAATTGCCGCGCGGGCCGCCATAGTTTGGAACGCTGCGGATGGTGTTGTCGATGAAGCAGATCCAAATCCTCTGGCAGAGAGGGTTCCTGAAGTCCAATTAATGTGTCCTTCACCCTGCTGTTCTATGGCCTGGGATAGGGTCAGTGAAGGTTCTTGCGCACAAAGTACAGAAACCAGGCACGCGGCAGTGATCATTAGAATGCTGAACAGGCCGTAGGAAATTTTCCAGAAGCGAGGTATCTTCCCTGAGATGACGAGGCAACTGTGCGGGGTGTTTGATCGTGTCATTGGGCGTTATCTCCGAGGCTATTGGATAGGAATTTTAATTTTTCGTCAAGAGCTGTGAGAAAAAAGTCATTTGCCGATAGTAAAAATTTACAGGATTCATCCCCTCGGGGAAGGTCATAGATGCATCAGGTCCCCAATCTAATCTCATCGGGGTACGGGGCCAACCAGATGAGGTTCCTTGGTTCCGGGACGTGGATTGTGACGCCCCACAGAGATATGAAATGCAGGAGACTTTCAGGGAGTTTCTGGCGGCTGTCATGGCGTGGATTGCGGGGTTCCTCTTTCTATCTATTTTTAAGTCCGTATATGATAAAGTCGTTGCAGTATAAGGCGTATAGTCATGTAAGGACGGCACCATGGCTGAGCAGATTATTTCTGGAAAATATTTAGTGCAACGTGAGATTGCCCGTGGAGGCATGGGTGTGGTGTACCTTGCACTGGATCAAACTCTTCATCGGCAAGTGGCGATCAAGGTGCTGCATGCTCACTATATGGGAGATGCTTCTTTCGCCCAACGATTTTTGCGGGAAGCCCGAGCGATGGCCCGTTTAAACCATGAGAATATTATTCAAATTTATGCGGTCGAGGAAGATCAGGGTAGTCATTATATTGTGATGGAATATTTTCCGAGTAAGGAACTCAAACAATTGCTAAAGGAAAATGGTCCACTTGATCTCGGCGGCGCTCTCCGGTTCGCTATTGCCATGACTCGGGCTCTCACCTATGCCCATGGAAAAGGTATTATTCATCGGGATATTAAACCCGGCAATATGATGATTGGGGAGGGCGATCTTCTCAAATTAACTGACTTTGGAATTGCGGCGGCGCTGGGGGAATCCAGTGCCACAGTGACGGGAACTATTATGGGGACACCCGAATATATGTCTCCTGAGCAAGCAAGGGGTGACCAGATAGATGCCGGCACCGATATGTATTCTTTGGGTATGGTGCTTTATGAAATGCTCACAGGCAGTACTCCGTATAAGGGATTGGCCGGACAAACTATTGTGGGGAAACTTGCGTATTCCCAGGAAGAAGTGGAATGGCCGTTTCCTGAACATGTCCCTTCCTCTCTCCGGTATTTAATTTGTAGCATGACCAAAAAAATTCGGGAGGAACGATTTACCGACTCCAGCTTAATCTTGGAAACTCTGAGAAGTCATTTAGATCAACTCACATCTCTTGTTCCACCCTCTTCATCTCCACCTTCAGACGATGCCACCCTTGACCTGAGTTCATCCACACGCCTCCTTTCTAGTCGAACCAAGACTTTTCCGCAACAAGAACCGGAAAAACCCAAACCCCGAGAAGCTTCAGGAGTTGGTCCTCAAGAACCTTCCGCCTCCCAAGCTCCCCCCCCATCTCCAGCGAAGCCCATCACCAATGAAGATTCCGGAACTTCCACTCGTCATTGGTGGTTGTCTCCTGCCATCCTGGCAGTAGTCGCATCGGTTTTTGTTATTGCGGGTGTGTTGGTGTTTCTTCAGCAATGGCCCGGAAGTCAGAATGGGGATATTCCAGAATCCATTTCTTCTCCGGTTTCATCCAAGCCAGGGGAGTTGGGACCTGGTACATCGGAAATTCCTTTGGTCGATGTATTGGCCGCGAAAATGAAGAAGCTTGCCGACCAATGGGAGGAATTATTGGTGCAACACAAGGCAAGGGTTCAGCAATCTGATGCTGATTTAATTGCGGTTGAACGGCAGGTGTCCCGATTGGAAAGTTCAGAAGTTAAACTGTTAAAACTTCAGACGGTGGGGACAGTTGAACAGCGCGTGGAAGAGGTCGATAAGGCTTTTCAGGAGAATTCTTCCCGATATCAAAGCGAGGTGAAGGAACTTCAGATTTCCATGAACGGTTTGTTGGCCGAGATGGAAGTGGTAACACGTCAAGACCCAAATGGGCCAACCATAGACCGGCTTTCCCAGGCTAGCAAAAAATTACAAGATCTCGCGAGACATACGACCAGTTATCAAAAGGAATTCGAAGGGACCTGGGGCAGGCGTATGGTGGCGCTTCGAAAAAATGTGGAAGCCGTGAATCGCCGGGTCGTTAATCTGGAACGTGACCCTCAACCTAAGCCACGGGAGTTCAAGCCTCAAGGTGGAAAGCCCAAACAGGAGGATCGTGACCTCCAGCCACGGGTTGTCGCGTTGACAGCACGGATATCTGATGTTAGAGAAAAGGTCATGGGCATGGGAAAAACCCTCTTGATGTCCTTGCAAAGCTTTCAAAAACAAATCCATGATTTGAAACAAAATGTCGGAAGTTTTTCCACCCCTACCCGACAACAATTGGATATGCTGAGCCAGACGCTGGATAAATTAAATGCGGAATTTTTTCGGGATCAGGAACGTTATCGTGATGAGTTGAAACAGTCCCATCAAAACATTCAGGACGTTTCGAATGAATTGAATGTATTGAAAACGGCCGGGGTGGAAGCTTCGACGCTCAAGCAGGTGATGACCCATGTGCAAACCCTGGAGACTATGCTTGGAGAACTTGAAGTCAGTCAAAAGGAAACCAGTGTTGCCTGGAGTCAAGATGCGGCGAAAATTCAGGATCGCCTCCAAGAAGCTCATCATGCTTTAGCACAAGGTCAACCAAAAAAAGACCAAAATGGGGAAAAAACGAACATTCAGGAATTAAAAACAATCGTAGGGGATATTCAACAATGGTATCAAAACCGGGATTTGGCAGCGTTGCAACTAGGTACCAATCTTTCACCTAAACAAGCGGAGATTCTCCGAGCCTTATTTGCCAATTGGGCGTCATTCACGGTGCACACTCAGATTGATTCAATTGACAAAGACTCTGCGAAAGTGATCGTCCAATTGCATGAAATGGTTGATAAACGTGGAAATCGGGCTAAGGCTCATCAGGAAGAAATCATCGGACGCCAAGTGCTGTATATCCCCAATCAAGGCGGGGAATGGGGAAAGCCTCAATGGTAACTCCAATAATCATTCGTGCGAAAGTCTGACGCTTAGCAAGGGGTTTTCACACAAGATAAAATCCTTTTTTGATGAAATCCTTGGGGGAGTTGTTTTGAGCCTCCTGGTCTAAGGTATTTCCTTGACGGCTAAATCCTTTCAAGAGTGGGGGAAATAGAATGGCAGATGATAGGACTGTTGCTATTTCTTCTCTCGTTCCATTAACGCTGCGGGTTGAAAAGGGAACGACCGAAAAAAAAGAATACCGGTTTTCCTATGATTTTACTTTGGGGAGGACGGCTGAAAATGATGTTCAATTTTCTGATCGTTCCGTGAGTAAACGGCATGTCAGGTTTTTCCTTGAAGGACGAAAATGGTGGATTCAGGATTGGGAGAGTCGAAACGGCACTTTTTTAGATGGACAACGTATTTCCAAAGAAGCCTTACCCCTTCAAGGTACTATCACACTAGGCCACAGTGGCCCAGTATTACACTTCGCCATCCAATCTCCAGAAGAGGGGAGTCAAGAGTTCGCCATGCCTGGTCTTCCAACGGCGAAGGTCGTTTCATCCAACATGGCCGCAAACCCTTCCATGCCTTTAGAGAGGGGGAAGGGTTCTATTCCAGCCGAGGAAGCAGGCAAGCCAGTCAGTCCGGAGTCGCCTGCCGATCGTCTATCTGATCAAGGGGGTGCAAATATTGATAGCCTTCAGAACAACTCCTCCCTCCAAAGGGGTGTCCCATCTTCTGCTCCCCTTCCTTCACTAGAAAGTTCTTCACAAACGCAAATATATATCGATCGATATTTTCGCAATCAAGCAGTTGGAGGTGAAGGCGACCATACTCGAATGGTCAAACGAGCTTATAGTCAGGTAAGAAAACAGCATGCGCGTTGGTATTGGAAAGTGATCGCGGTATTTGTCGGAGTGGGGATTGTCCTAGGAGGAGTGGCTATTTTTCAGACCCTCAAATTGCGACAACTTGAAGCCCAAGCGGCTGATGTTTTTTATACGATGAAAACTGTCGAATTAGAGTTGGCTCAAATTGAAGATTTGGTGCTGGAGCATCTTTCTCCGGATCAGGTCAAAGGGATCCTCTCAAAAAGGGATGCTGTTCAATCCACCCTTTCCCGTTTGGAAAACACCTATGAAAATTATTTGGAGGACATTGGGATTTATTCAAAAGATATGCCCCCAGAGGATCGGATCATTCTTCGAATGACCAGGTTATTCGGAGAGAGTGAAGTGAAAATGCCCAAGGGCTTTGTGGCTGAAGTCAAAAAATATATTCAGAAATGGCAATCAACTGATCGGTTGGAAAAAGCCTTCCAGCATGCAGTGCGTCAGGGGTATCAGAGTAAGGTCCAAGAGGTGATGCTGAGTCAGCATATGCTGCCGGAATTTTTTTATTTGTGTCTCCAAGAAAGTAACTTTGATCTTAAAGCCGTAGGGCCGCCAACTCGTTTTGGAATCGCCAAGGGACCATGGCAATTTTTACCATCTACTGGGTTAGAATATGGGCTGAAAACGGGGCCTCTAGTAGATATAGAAAAATATGATCCCAGGGATGAACGTCATGATTTTGATAAAGCCACTCACGCGGCAGCCAAGTTTCTTCGATTTCTGTACACCACAAGGGCTCAGGCCTCTGGGCTTTTGGTGATTGCGTCCTATAATTGGGGCCCTACCCGGGTGAATGATTTCATTGACCAGCTTCCGCCCAACCCGAAAAGTCGGAATTTTTGGGAGTTGTTGAAGAAATTCAAGGTTCCCCAGCAGACCAAAGATTATGTCTTTTATATTTTTTCGGCAGCGGTCATAGGGGAAAATCCTTCTCTATTTGGATTTAATTTCGAATCTCCACGCGAGGTCAGTTGAGAAGAATGTCAGCAGGACCGGAGGCAGGTTCCCTCGGCTAAAGGCTGGTGGTCAAAACGTCCCTCGTCCGGAAATTTTGGTCCCCTCAATCCCATATTTTTTCATTTTATAATAGATGGTCCCACGGCTTACCTTCAGAATATCGGCAGCCTTTGTCGTATCCCAATGGCAGTCAGATAGGGTCTTTAGTAATGCCTGCTTGTTCAGTGAATCAAGCGGAGCTTCCCCTATCTTATTCGAATGTTTCCCCAGCCAGGCTTCTGCATCCCTTTGTAAAAGAATTTTGTCTATGATTCCAATTCGACGAGCTTGTAGGCAGGCGCTATATAAGCTGTTTTCTAATTGGCGTACGTTGCCGGGCCAAGAGCCCGTCAGAAGAAATTCTTTGGCCTCATCGGTAATAACCATGGTTTGCGGGAGTTGTAGCTCTAAGGAAATCTTTGTAAGAAAATGGTCGACAAGGCTTGGGATATCGTCCTTGTGTTCACGTAACGGGGGAATGTGAATCTGGGCCACTCTGACACGGTAATACAGGTCGGCACGAAATTCCTCATTGCTGATAGCCTTTTCCAGTTCCCGGTTGGTAGCGGCGATAACTCGCACATCGACGTGAATTTCCTGGGATCCACCAACCCGCATGATAGTTTTTTCCTGAAGAAAACGAAGGAGTTTGGCTTGAGCTGTTAAATGAAGTTCGCCAATTTCATCCAAAAAGATGGTGCCTGACTTGGCATTCTCAATTTTTCCCAGTTTTCCAATATTGGCCCCTGTAAATGCGCCTTTTTCATAACCAAATAATTCGCTCTCTATGAGATCAAAAGGGATGGCCGCACAATTAAGAGGGATAAAGGGTTTTCCGTTTCGTGGGCTCACCTGATGGAGGGCTCGGGCAATTAGTTCTTTTCCCGTTCCATGTTCCCCGGTAATTAGAACAGTCGCGGGGCTATTTCCTATATCTTGGATGAGGCAATAAAGATTTTGCATGGCCTCCGACTCACCAATAATTCCTGAAAAGTGCACCACAACTTCCCGGGGTGGTTGCGAATATTCGGAGGACCCTACCTGAATGGCCACACTTTTCGAAGTCTCATTTTTAGGCAGAGGGATGGTGATCGTTTCCTCTTCGAAGTGAATAGCGCACTCCAGTTCATACGGGTAGATAGTGAGTCGACAGTATGGGGGAAGGGTAATTTCAGAGGGAATTCTTTTATTATCTAAAAGAATTCCGTTACGACTTTTGTCGACGAGTTTCATGCTGTTGCCTTCTTGGGTAATGACTCCCTCTAATCTTGAGACGTGAGGATTAGGCAGGATGAGGTCATTTTCAGAGGAACGACCAATGGTCACAGAATTTTTTGAAATCTGGACTTTGTGGATAAAAACCTGGTTGAGAGAGACTTTAAATTCAATCATCGATGGGAACCATGAGGAAGGGGACGATGAAATTGTTGAAATAGTAAAATGGAAAACGCTTCACCGACCCTATACAAGCGGTATCGGGGAAAATTTAAACAGGTTTGTTGGGAGCCCGGTGGCTATTTTGGAATAACTGAAGAAAAAAGCCAAGCGATTATTATAAAAACGTATAAATAACTGATTTCTTCTTTCGGACAATGTCCGAAGAGGGGAGAATGAAACCCGTTGGCGGCTGTTCTGGGAGGCGCTTTCTTACGGTCATTTCCGGAGTGTTTGGCCGGAATGACGAAAAAGAGCCACCGTTATAGGAACAGAATTCCAGATGCTGTCTAACACATTAAAAATATGATATCTTATTTCCCCTCCAGCATGGTTAAACGCCCATGTTGCTCGGTACACTGGATGGCCATCCGCAGTTGACCCTTCGTCAAGTTGGGGTTACCGGGATTGAATGAGTTGGATCGCATGCTCCGCAGCCGACCGGACTTCCGGATCGGTTTCTTTTTCCAATAATGTTGTGAGTGGAGAGAGAAACGTGGTGTCGCCAATCTGGCCAAGTTGAGTCATGGCCGCCCCCCGTTCAGTGGCTTGCGCTTTTTTGGCAACCGTCCATAAGACTGCCTGCGCTTCAGGGGTATGAAACGCCCCCTGTCCTAGTTCCTGAATGATATTCATCCTGGCGCGTTGTTGCACAATAGCCTGAGTCGCTCCCCGGGCTCCGGCCGCATTTACCAACTCTTTTTGGGTAAAGGGCCTTACCAACACCTCCATTAACATCTCCTGTTCATTCTGGTCCCGATCAATATGTCCCCGAATGAGATCTCCAACAAAACAGTAATAAGGATCTTCCTCCAGATTACCAATCGCGTCCCAATACAGACTCCCGAGGGGAATCGCGTTGGGTTCTGCTTCGAAGTGATGTGAAAAGATTTTGCCCAAGCGGTCATGGACCAGCTTCATGTCGTAGCGGATAGCTGTCGCTTGTTCCAATACCTGAAACTGTCCACTGGGTATTTCCTCATATTGAATGTAAAGCATCGCATCATGCGGTTGCTTGGGATCAAAGACCACTTGAAACCCGGCATCTTCCAGTTTGAGTTTCAAGGTTACCCCCACATTGTAGGGTGGACTCGGCACATTCAGCCAGGTTTGGACGGTGCCGGCGACGAGTATGGTGCGAATGTTTTGGAGGATCTTTTGATCCTCCTGAGACCATGGGGGCTTGGTCAGTGGCTCATCATATGCCAACAGTCTATCCGTGAGAGAAATCGTCAGGGTCAGACTGATCAGAAGGACAGAGGCCCTCCACGCAGGCCTCAGGTATCGGATCGCTAATGGCTGCCGTGGCCGCTCGGCATTTCGTTCATGTTCGTTTGGTGGGGAGAAAAAGAAAAGAATTCTGATAGGATTCCATCGGCTGAGACGGTGAAGCATAGAACGTTCCATTGGGTTGGACGAATCTGGTCTCTCCCGGCCATCAATGACGTAGTAGTTATACCCTATCAAGAGTTGATGAGGAATTCAAAATCTTTCTGATTCTGATAATCCGGTTTTTCCATTTTCATACGGCAAGCCCATGCAATCAATCGAAGCCATAGTCTCTCTTGCAGGCTATTGTGAGAACAGTTTGAAGGACTGAGAGAAAAGTACGGTTATGATTTCGTATATATGAGACTTTGTGTGAGCGCGTGAGTGAGCTATGTTTCTGGACTCCGCCTATGAAATTAACCGGGGCTATGGAGGGGATACATTCATGTAATGGAGTCGGCAGAAAATGCCAATATTTACTTGTGTAGTTTTGGGATATAGTGCTGTTAAAAAATATGCCCATTGCCCATACAGACCCGAGAAGAGATGGCCATCATCCGTTAGTGGGCAACGTTCTACAAAAGTCCGTCTAAAAAGACTGTAGCCATAATAACGGGCACGGGGTATATTAAGTCCGTGAGAACGGCCAAATGGCAAAAATTTCGCTGGAGGCCATTTTCGACATTCCCACTGACTTGGCTTAAGACTATTGCTTGCCTCTCTCCCACACATCTTTTTCATAAGAGTCTGCATATCGATCAAAGCATAAAGCCCTTCCTGGCCAATGCTGGGATCTCCCAATTTCAAGATTTTGTCGATTACTCTGCTGGGACGCTCGTGTCCCGCCCTGCCAAGCGACATGTCCGCAGACTTTCTCTTGAGGTCGCGGGACAGAAAAAGAAGTACTTTCTCAAGCAAAGCGGTTTTCAATCTTTTCATCTGCTTTTGAAATCATGGTGCCGACTTCAAGTGCCTCTTTCGGGCACGGCCCGAGAGCTTTTGCTTCTTAAATCATTTCGAGACCAGGGCATTCCGGTGATGAAGGCCGTCGCCTGGGGAGAACACAGGGTTTTGGGCTGGCCTGTGAGGGGTTTTATTTTAGTAGAGGAGGTGGTGGGTCAGGAGTTTGTGGACGTCTACCTAGGGGCATCTCTACGAGTTCGTCGGCGCCTGTTTCGCCTGTATGGTGAATTGATGGGGACGCTACATCGTATAGGAATCGATTCCAAGGTTCGACCCCAAGATCTCATTTGTGTTTCCGATAACTATAAAGATTTTCGAAATTGTTTTGTGGTGATTGACCGCGAACATGGGCGACCGTATTTGATGGGACTTTCAATAGAGCAATGCGGAATTCGCTTGGGGGATATCTGGGCCAAGGGAATGTATCGAATTGGACTGGGTGAACGTAGCGAATTGCTGGCGTTTCTCTCCGGCTATCTCGCAGGCGCCGGTCAGCGAAGTGTCCGTGAGACGCGTGGCGCGATCTCTGCGAATCTGGTGAAACGGGCGTCTTGTCGGGCGGCTGAAGTTTTGTATCATGACAATCGTTTTGAGACGCTGCGAACCGGATTTCAGGTCCTATACGGTATTAGCCCCGATAGATTCATACCTTGACTAATTTCCTGAATTGACCAAGAATCTTTTCTCATTCGAACGCGGCGTCTGCCATGGGAAATAAATTGAGATAGTATAAGGCTTGCTCACACTGACATTCGTGCAAATCTCATTCGGAGGTACATTCATGACGACATCCGCGCAGCATCCCTACCACCCCATCATCTATGTCCGCGGCTTTGCGGCCACTTCGAGCGAGATTGAAGAAACGGTGGCCGATCCTTACATGGGGTTCAATATCGGCTCGACCAAATCGCGCACGGCCTGGACCGGCGACGTGAGGCGTTTTTATTTTGAGTCGCCCCTCGTGCGGTTAATGGGCGATCACGAATATGAGGATGTCTTTGTGGATGGAGACGATCTCGTGTTAGCTGAGCGTACCGACTATCCCGTCCCATACCGCTCGATTATCATCTACCGCTATTACGATGAAGCTTCGAAGGACTTTGGGGACGGCAAGACGCCGCCTATTGAGCACTTCGCCAAAGGCCTTGGCACTCTCATTCTGCGCCTGCGCGAAAAGGTCTGCTCGAATAAGGCCAATAAGGTCACGCCTAAAGACTTCCGTGTGTATCTCGTGGCTCACTCGATGGGAGGGCTGATCTGCCGGGCTTTTCTGCAGAATACAAAACTCGGCTCAGCGGAGGCGCGCGGCGCGGTAGACAAGCTCTTCACCTATGCCACGCCCCACAATGGCATTGATATGCGGATCGTGCGCAATGTGCCTGGCTGGCTTTCATTCGGCGATATCAATAACTTCAATCGCGACAAGATGGCCGGATACCTCGCGGTACCGAAGGGTAATGATGTCTCGGTCGTCAAAAATTTTCCCCCCGAGCGCATCTTCAACCTGGTCGGCACTGATGCACGCGATTACACTGTGGCCGGCGGCATTTCGTCATGGGCGGCAGGGGATGCCAGTGACGGCCTCGTGCGTCTCGAGAATGCCACCACGCATGGCGTGGGTCCCGACGGCAAGGATGTGAGTTCGCCCCGCGCGTTTGTGCACCGGAGCCATTCCGGGCACTACGGTATCGTAAACTCCGAGGAGGGCTACCAGAATCTTACGCGGTTCCTGTTCGGTAAATTGCGAGTGGATGGCATTCTGGAGGTCGATGACATCACATTACCCGTGGAAGTGCAAAAGGCGCACGAAGACGGCAAGAAGGTACGAGCATCCTACCAGTTCGAAATTGCGGCCAGCGTGCGCGGCTGTCAGTGGCAGATGACGCGGCGCGAGGTGCGCGAGAACTCAGCGATCTTTCGCAGCTACGAGGAACTGTTCCCGGGGAAGGATCGCAGCAAGCGCAAGCCGGACCGCTCGAACAGTCCGCATCTCTTCTCCATTTTTCTGGATCCCAGTAAGAGTGTCAAAACATCCAAGTCCGTTAGCTTTGCTTTCGACATCAAGGTGCTGGTACCCGATTACGTCGTGGATGGTCTACTGTTCATGAAGCGCCATTATGAGGGTGGTTTCATCTATCGTGAGTTGATTCTTGTCGAGGCCTTTCCCGATAAGGGAAGTCCGAGTGGGTGGCGCATCAAGTATGGCTATCAGGACATGAATCCCGGGAAGCCCGGCAAAGATGTAGAAACCCGTCCTCTCATGAAGGGAAAACCGAGTGCAGGCATCAGCTTCGATATCCCCATCGAACAAAACGCTCGCCCCGGCCTGACCGGCACCTTACGCATTGAAGCAAGGCCGTGGAGCTGAGTGGTATATGACGTGAGCAGATTCCGCTCCGCAGCAGTGACAGTATGGTTTAAACCGACTATCGTGTATTTTTCAGAAAAATCGAAGTCGTGTTACACCGACAGCATAAGAATGATGCGCATACTATGCAAATCCATTTAATCATTGCTTAGCAGGATTAAAAAGGGGGTGATAGCACAGGAGTAGGATTCCGAGATTTGTGTTAACCGTCATACTAAATTTTAGGAGAAGGAGTTTATTATGGCTGTACATATGGTCGAAAACTATGTTCTTCGGTATGCCTTGGAACAACAGCGTCCTTGGTTTATTTTTCATTATAAAGTGGCTGGAGCTTGGAAAAATGTGAATTGGTTTCCCGCAAAGGAGAATGCCGTCTATCTTTCCGATATGTTACGTAATGAGAAGCCGGTCTATTACGTTGAAAGTAGTGCTGGTAAAAAATGGCTGACAACCTCGACTGAGCAAATTGTACAAGAAGAAACTTAGAGTTACTCCTGACAAATTAGGCTAAATTTGATCTCGCATCACGATAAACACCCACTCAATCAATGGCTTGAGAAGGACGCCGCAAAAAGGCGGCGCCTCTCAGCCCTATCGTTCGGCGTCGACACAGAAATTCGCCCGCTCATCAAGGGGAAACCAAGTGTGGGCCTTGCGTTCCCTATTCTCATTGAGCAGAAATTTTGCCCTGGCCTGCGTGGGATGCTCGACCATGAACGTGGGCCGCTGAAGGGGTGAATGAATTCTGGCCCGTGTCGATGCCGATTGTCTCATCGACAACCATTCCGATTTGCCGAGCGAACCTGACTTATCAAATCTCTCCTTCAGCATGCTGCACCTACGTTCGCTCGACTTTTGCGGAAGGCCACAATCAAGAACTGTCTCTAACCGGCGTAGTCGTTAAGATGGCAAGGGGTTGCAGAAATTGGAACAACATGTGTGAGTGTTGCATTATGCTACGAGTTGTCTGTTGTTCTGTCGAATTGAAAAAGGCTTAAGATAAGGGCTGTGTTGGGCTCAGAGCTTTCTTTTTTAAATGGGTTGGAGATGTCATGAAGCGCGTGATGAACATTGTCTTGTGTGTGTTGTTAGGGATTTTCTTTATTGCGGCGGGGGGAGCCAAGCTCATGGGCAGTGAGTCTCAGGTTGAACATTTTGTGCAATGGGGGTATCCCTTGTGGTTTCTGTATTTAACCGGAATCATTGAAGTCGGCGGCGGGATCTGTTTATTTATACCGATGACGCAATGGTATGGCATTGTGGTCTTGAGCATTACCATGGTTGGTGCGGCGTTGACACACCTGAGGGCTGGAGAAATGGGTGCTGTTCCCGTTCCACTTGTGCTTCTTGGTCTTCTGTTTCTGTTGGCTTGGATGATCCGGGAACCTCCCAGGAAGAATGGAGCCAATCACTGGCCTTCCCAAAAATGAATTGGCTGAAATTTCATACATGTTAGATGTTGTCCTCTATGAACCGGAGATTCCTCCGAACACCGGGAATATTATTCGTCTGTGTGCCAATACTGGATTCGGCTTGCATCTGATCCATCCGTTGGGATTTGAGTTGGATGATAAGCGGGCCCGTCGGGCCGGATTGGATTATCATGAATTGGCCCGGATGAAGGACTATCCCACCCTGCAAGACTACCTGAATGCTCACAAGCCCCCCCGTATTTTTGCGATCACCACAAAAGGCCAGCGACCCTATCACGACGTGGCTTTTCAGCCTGGCGATGCCTTGTATTTTGGTCCCGAGACGCGGGGCTTGCCTACCCATATTTTAGAAGCGCTTCCTCCAGACCACCGGTTACGCATTCCGATGCGGCCTGATTCTCGTAGTTTAAACTTGAGCAATGCTGTTGCTGTTGTCGTTTATGAAGCCTGGCGGCAACTGCAATTTCATGGTGCCAAATAAGGCAACGATCCGTAGGCGAGCATCGCTAATTCTGCTAGAGTAGGGGATTCAGATCTCGCATATATACATTTAGAATCTTGAAGCTTGTTTGCTCGGAATCAGATCCTTCGCTCCAGCTCAGGATGACAATATAGTTGAGGCCTCATCGGACAAAGATGTGGCTAGTCAATATCTAAACAATCACACGAATTTTTTTTATTAGGAAAGGTCAACGGATGAAGGAGATTTTAATTGTGGGGGCGGGGTCAGTTGGGGGATATTTTGGGGCGCACCTTGCTCGCCACAATCCGAACGTGTCGTTCCTCCTACGACCGCGTACCAGGGAGGCCGTGGCTAAAAAGGGGCTGACCATCCGGAGCGCGATTGGTAAGAGCTTTACCGTGCATCCCCCCGTAGCTTCCGATCCCGAGGAACTGCCCCGCCCGGATTTGGTTGTGCTGGGGATCAAAGCCTATGACCTGGATGAGGCAATGAATCAGATTGAGCCGGTGCTGAAACCGGATACCATTATCCTGACCCTGCAAAATGGGGTGACGATTGAGGATACCCTGATGGTCCGATTTGGCCGGGAGCGGATTGTGGGCGGAGTGGCATTTATCTATTCCAAGATCGCCGAGCCGGGGGTTATCGACCATTATAAGAAAGGCATGCTGACTATTGGGGAACCGTTGGGGATGGAAACTCCCAGACTCCAAGCCATCCTGGCGTTATTGAAAGGGGCAGGGATTCCCTGTTTCATTAATCCTGATATCCGGCGGGCCAAGTGGGAGAAAATGTGTTGGAATTGTGTGTTTAACCCGTTGACGGTGTTGCTGAATGATCGGGTGGCAAAAGCCTTGGATTATCCCGAGTTTCAACCGGTCATCGCAACCATCGTGCGGGAAGTCTCGGCCGTGGCCATGGCGGTGCACCGTGTGCCGTTGGATGAGGATATGCCGGAGAAGGTCGTCAAGTGGGCCCAAGAACTTCGAGATATCCATACGTCGATGTATGATGATTGGTTGGCTGGACGGCCCACTGAGATTGATGAGCTGAATGGTTTTATTAGCGAACAAGGCAAGGCGTTTGGAGTGCCCACTCCTATGAACGACATGTTGGCGGCGTTCATTAAGGCCATCACCGCATCCACGCCTTCCACCGAGGCCATGATACAGGTGGACGGAGCCATTCTGCAGACTCTCGACTTCACGCGAACGACGCTGGCACAACTTCCTGCCACGCATCAGGTGTCTGAATTGCCTACGTTGATGCCAGGAATGAATGTCTGTGGCGTCAAATTTCAAGCAATACTTGATGTTATAACGCTTAATGTGGGAGCCGACCATGTGACCTTCGAATCGCAGGACGGAAAATTCTCAGCCTGTCTGACCATCAAGCAAGCTGCAGAATTCGGCATTCTGGTGTATGAACAGAATGGCGCGCCGTTTCCTTCCGAACGAGGCGGGCCGTTTCGAGTGGTCACTCCAGGATTGGGTGATTTGTGCGCCAATGTGAAACAGGTTGGCAAAATCATCTTTTCAAAGGGTCTGATTTCAGATAGCCGTCCACCTCAAGTCTGTCCAGAGAAAGAATAAATGTTATGCAGACTTCGCCCCAGGTTCCTCTCATCTACAATTTGTTCCCTCGACTGGCCGGTCCTTGTGATCGCTGGGTCTCGCACGCGGAACGGGCCGCAGGCATGGGGTTTAATTGGCTCTTTGTGAATCCCATTCATCTCCCGGGATTCTCGGGAAGTTTATACGCGATTAAAGAATATGATCTCCTGAATCCGGCATTTCTACCGGAAGGGACTCAGGACCAGCGACTTGATGTGTTACGTCCCACGCTTCAAGGTATTGCCCAATGTGGCCTGGCGCCAATGGTGGATCTCGTATTGAACCACACGGCCATCGATTCCTCTTTAGTGTCCAAACACCCCGACTGGTACATGCGGGATGGTCAGGGAAAAGTTGAACATCCGTATGCGGTTGATCCTGATGACCCCGGCAAGAAAACGGTGTGGGGCGATTTAGCCGAAATTGATAATCGGCATTCTCCGGACCGGGAGCATCTTTGGGAGTTTTGGGGGCAATTGGTTGACCGGTATCTTGAATTAGGGTTTCAGGGATTTCGGTGTGACGCGGCCTATAAAGTTCCTAGTGAGTTGTGGCGCTTTCTTATTCACCGGGCGCAACGCGTGAATCCGCAGGCCGTCTTTTGGGCGGAAAATCTTGGTTGTACCTTGGAGCAGACGCGCGCGCTAGGAGAAGCGGGATTTCACCTTTTTTGTAACAGCTCCAAATGGTGGAATTTCAAGGACGCCTGGTGTTTGAACCAGCATCAGGAATTTCAGTCTATGCCGTCTATTGGGTTTCCTGAATCGCATGATACCCCGCGTCTGGCTGCTGAGTCGGGAGGAAATGAGGCGGTTCAACGCCAACGCTATGCCTTTGCCGCGCTGTTCTCCACCGGCCTCATGATCCCGATGGGGTATGAATTTGGATTTCAACGGTCGCTGCATGTGGTGGAGACCACTCCGGATGATTGGGAATCCCCCAGATGGGATTTGCAGAGTTTTATCCGTGCGGTGAATCACTGGAAGTTGGAGGTGCCGCTCTGGCAAGGGGAGGGGGATTTGATTCAACGGTCAATGACCAACGCCAACCTGTGCGTTTTGGAGCGGCGGTCGTTGGAAGACCCGCACAGTTGGGCACTCCTCTGCCTCAATACCAATGCTCATGAAATGGTTGAGGTAGCCATTGGTGAGTTGGGCCCTCTACCGTCTTCTCCCGGAATGTGGCGTGTCAGTTCGCTGGATCAGCATCCTGGTTCCCATTCCATCCCTGAGCGGGTCGTGTTGCAGCCGGCCGAAGTCATTGTGATTACAGCCTTTTAAGTGTGGTCTTGAGATTGCAACTGAATAGAAGGGGCCGTAAAATGCTCCTTTCTTATTCACAGGGTTTTATTATGGGATTTTTTGGAAAGGACGAGAAGTATGTCAGAGCGGACGTTAGCGATTATTAAGCCTGATGCGGTGGCCAAACATGCGATTGGTGATATTATCCGCCGCTATGAAGAGGCCGGGTTGTTTCCGGTTGCTATGAAAATGATGCGGTTATCCAAAGGAGTGGCGGAAGGGTTTTATGCTGTGCATCGAGAACGCTTCTTCTTTAATGACTTGACGACCTATATGAGTTCGGGGCCGGTGGTAGTTGTGGTGTTGGAAGGGAAGGACGCGGTTAAAACACACCGCGACCTGATGGGCGCGACCGATCCCAAAAAAGCCGAGCCGGGTACCATTCGGGCTGCGCATGGGGCTTCTATTGAGGCCAATGCGGTGCATGGGTCCGATTCCACGGAGAATGCTCAAATTGAGATTCGCTACTTTTTTGCAGAATCCAATCTGGGCTAAGTGGAAGACCATACTGAGCCTGTATTTTAAAACCCACTGACTCCGGCACGCTGCCCGCCAAAAACGGCGGGCATGTTCCTCCTCATAAATCTAGTGTAAGGGTTTAAGGTTCATTTCCATCTACGCACGTATTGCCGTATGACAACGTGGCTGAAAATATGTAGTTTGCTGTTGTGTCTGGGGCTCCTGGCCGGATGCGGGCGGACACGTCCTCCCCAGGGACCACCGGTGAGTGGTGCTATTCCTCCCCCTGCCGTCGAATCCGTGCCGGAAGATCGCGATGAAGGAATCGTGTCATCCCCACCTGAAGTTCCTCCGGATATTCAACAGATGCATGCGCAACTCTTTCAACGGTCAAGGGAACGTTTTGAGGAAAAAGCCTATCCTCAGGCCATCAGCGGACTGACGCGCTTGCTGGCGCTTCTTCCTGGAGAGTCCATTGAAGTCCAAAGCCGATGGTTGCTGGCTCAAGCCTATCGTCAGGTTGGGGAATGGGAAGCCGCCAGGGATCAGTACCGCATACTCATCGTTGCGGGGAGCGCCAATCCTTATCAAGCCGGTGCTCAATTGCAGTTTAATGAACTTCAACGGTTACTTGAACAATTTACGATGCCTCCTCTCGATACTCAGGCCATCCGGTTAACTCTTGAACAATTGCCGGCCAGTGGAGGGTTTGACCAGGGAATTAAAAAGATGAAGGCTGATGGAATTACCACCCTGTTGATTGATTTGGGTTGTGAGGGAGCCGGATTCCACACCGATCAACAGCGGACATCGCGGGCGCCTCGCCATCTACTTGATCTCCAGGCGCTCCTGCGCTCATATGTGGAACGCAGTCATCAGTTGCATCTGTTGGTGTATGTGGGAGTGAATCTCCGTTGTATTGGCAATTGGCATGATTCCCCTCTGCCGGAATGGCGGGACGGCAGGTATAATACGACCACCCGCCAGGTTCAGGATTCCCGGTTTTTTGATATTTTTCACCCGGAATATCAACGGTTTCTCGATCAATTTCTCACCCAACTTTCCGAGGAAGGCGTGGACGGTCTTGTGTTTCTCGACGATTATCCCATGGGGATGTATGACGGGATGTCGCGGTTGGGATTGACCCGTTTTCAAACCGCCTTTGGAGTGAGCTTTGATCCCGGACTTACCTTTCAGTCTGGGTTTGATCCCCTCAGGGCATCGAAATTGGCGAGTCGATCAACCCAGCCTTCAGGCGCTCCTAAGGAAGATCCCGTGTTTTGGCGCTGGGCGGGGTGGAAGGCCCGTGAGCGATTGACTGTTGTTGAGCAGTTGATTGGCCAGCTTCGCAAACGCCACCTGACGGTTCAATGTGGTCTGGAACTTCACCCCCATGGATTGACCGATCCGGTTCGGGCTCTGGTGGACTATGCCCAGGACGCAATGGAAGCCATCCGGCGACCGTTTTCATTTTTCTTTGTGCGGCCGGAAATTGACCGTCACTCCTCGTCCGATCAAGTGTCGGCGATTGAGAAGCTCCGGCGCATTTCGACGAAGGCGGTCTTAACCCGCTTGCTTCCCGTCCTTGACGATCCGCGACGGGTATGGGTGAGTATGCCGGCGGAGAGAGGAAAGCGCATTGTGCCGGGAACAGCGGAAAGCAGTACCTCACTGCTCGGTGAGTTTCCTTCGGGAATCGGTGTCGTGCACGATCTTCGCGCATTTTCTTGAGTGCTCCGGTACTGTCCTTATCACATTGAGCTGGGGTCGCTCGCTTCATGAGGTGCATGGGAGACATTATACAACTAGAGAACGCCATCATTGTTTTGAACAAAAGGGGGTAGGAATGGAGCCACAGGATTTACGATTTCACAAAGAACACGAATGGATTCGCGTTGAAGGGAAAAAGGCGACCTTAGGGATTAGCAATTTTGCTCAGGATGCCCTGGGGGATGTGGTCTTTGTGGACGTTCCTAAAGTCGGAACCTCGCTGCAAGCTGAAGATCAATTGGGAGAAGTGGAGTCGACCAAAGCCACTTCGACGATTTACACGCCGGTTACCGGAAAAATTCTTCAAGTGAATACAGAACTTCAGGACCATCCCGAACTCCTCAATCAGGATCCCTATGGCAAGGGATGGATCGCGGTGCTGGAATTAGGCGATCCTGGTGAGGTGGATGGGTTGATGACGCCGGAGCAATACACGGCATTTTTAGCCTCACAGGAATCATGACCACCTCTCCCCACATTGTCATTATCGGATCAGGCCCTGGTGGGTATGTGGCGGCTATTCGCGCCGCCCAATTTGGGGCCAGGGTGACGATTCTAGAGGAACAGGTGCTTGGAGGGGTGTGCCTGAATTGGGGCTGTATTCCCAGTAAAACCCTGTTGGGCTTTATTGATCTTGGCGAACGGGTTCGGCATGCCCAGCCGTTTGGCCTCAACATTGAGGGGCCTGTGAGCTATGACCTTGCTCGCATGGTTGCACGTAAGGAGGAAGTGGTTCGTGGGCTCGTAAAGGGAATCGGCACTTTGTTGAAGCAGTGGAAAATTACCCACGTGCCGGGGCGAGGCGAATTGGTGAATGACCGGCAGGTGCGGGTTACCCATCTTGATGGGTCCTCATCCACCATTGATGCCGATGCCATTATTCTTGCCACAGGTTCTTCCTGGCCTCAGCTGCCTCAGTTTCCCATTGATGGCCAACGCGTGTTGACCAGTAAGGAGGCTCTGGATCTAACGGAGATTCCCAGGAGCATGGTGATTGTCGGTGGTGGGGTAGAAGGATGTGAGTTTGCCTGCTTGTTGAGCGGGCTGGGATCGGAAGTGAGTATTGTCGAAATGATGCCGTCCGTGCTGCCACTTGAGGATGAAGATACGATTTCCACCATGACGCGTGAGTTGAAAAAACGCAAGATTCAACTCTATCTCAATACGCAGATTACCAATTGGACGGCTGTTGATGAGGGAGTGCAAGCAACGCTGGCTTCGGGAGAAGAACTGGTTGCAGGCCACCTGCTGGTTTCAGTCGGGCGTCGTCTGAACTCCGGCCGGTTAGGGCTGGATCAGGTTGGCGTGCAGGTGGGAACCAGGGGTGAGATTCTGATTAACGAAAAAATGGAAACCTCCGTCCCCGGTATTTACGCGATTGGAGATGTGACGGGAAAATTCATGTTGGCGCATGTGGCCTCGGCTCAAGGAAAAGTGGCGGTCTCAAACGCGATGGGCCGGCCGCAGGCCATTAACTATGATGTCATTCCTGCAGGGATTTTTACCTTACCGGAAATCGGGCGTGTCGGCCTGACTGAGGCACAGGCCCGGGAAGGTGGGTTGACGGTCGCGGTCGGGCGATTTAAATATGCCGGTCTCGGAAAAGCACAGGCGGTTGGTGAGCCCTTTGGACATTTCAAAGTGATTTCGGATGAACAGTCCAAAAAAATTTTGGGCGTCCATATTATCGGTGCTCATGCGGCGGACCTTATTCATGAAGCCGCCATGGCAATGCAGGGTGGGTTGACCGTCGAGGATCTCGCCAACATGATCCATGCGCATCCGACTTTTTCGGAAGGGTTGATGGAGGCAGCCGAGGATGTGGAGGGCATGGCCATTCACCAGGCGCGAAAACGCTGATAATGCTATGAAGCAAAGCCATTGATTCAACATGAAAGACATCGAACCGCCAAGGTCGCTTGCCAGCTCGCTTCAAGTATCTGATAGTCATTCAGGCAAAATTTCCTGGGGAAGCTCGCTCCTCTTGAAATTGGCCTTGTTGGGAATGGGGGTGTTTTTTGTCTATTGGGTCGGTTGGCCGCAACCGTCCCTTTCTCCAGTTGTTCCGCTTGAAAATCCAGGTGTTCAGCCATCACACACCCTTCCTTCCGGTTCCGCGGGTGATCCTGACGAGGTTGTGAACGTAGCACCGTTTGCGGGGAGAAATGTGGTTCATCCTCTTCAGGAGGGGGTGGAAGGAGAAGGTGGGCAATCAAGGGAAGTCGCGGGGTTTACTGTCGACTTGAATGACGGCACCTTAGCTGAATTAGAGCATCTTCCTGGTATTGGACCAATCCTGGCAGGACGAATCGTGGCACATCGAACGTCCCATGGAGCATTTCGACGAATTGAAGACTTGGCTCTGGTGCCGGGTATTGGAAAAAAACGGTTGGAGCAATTGCGCCCCTTTGTTGGTGTCCGAGCCTCAACCATTGCGATAGGGATCGGGAGTTAATTTTTCACTTTTACACAGCGTGGCTTACAAGATGACACCTTCAGAACTTAACCGGCAGCTGGACCTTATTCTTCGTGGAACCGTGGAGGTCATTCAGCTCGATGAATTAAAAGCCAAATTAGCGGAGTCCTTAAAAGCACAGCGTCCCCTCAAGATTAAAGCCGGGTTTGATCCTACGGCGCCGGACCTGCATCTGGGTCATACCGTGTTAATCCAAAAACTCAGGCACTTTCAGGAGTTGGGCCATCAAGTTATTTTTCTCATCGGGGATTTTACCGGCATGATCGGCGATCCAACCGGGGTGTCGGAAACCCGGGTGGCGCTGACGAAAGAGCAAGTGCTGGCCAATGCGAAAACCTATGAACAACAGATTTTCAAAACCCTGGACCCACAGAAAACCCGTATCGAATTCAATAGTCATTGGATGAGTGGCATGCGGGTCGAAAAAATGGTGGAGTTGTGTTCACATTATAGCGTGGCGCGCATGTTGGAGCGGGACGATTTCTCAAAACGATACCGGGAGCAAAAGCATATTAGCGTGCATGAATTTCTCTATCCTTTGGTGCAGGGGTACGATTCCGTGGTGTTAGAAGCCGATGTGGAGTTGGGTGGAACCGATCAGAAATTTAACCTCCTCGTCGGGCGTGACTTGCAGCGGGATTACGGCCAAAAACCACAGGTGGTGCTCACCATGCCGTTGTTAGAAGGCACGGATGGGGTCCGGAAAATGAGTAAGAGCTTTGGAAATTATATCGCCTTGGAAGATCGTCCGGCAGACATGTTCGGGAAGCTGATGTCTATTAGCGATGTCCTGATGCTGCGCTACTACGAACTGTTGACGGTCCGCAATTTGGAAGAGGTCAAGCATCAGCATCCGATGGAAGCCAAACTGGCCCTGGCCGAACAGATCGTTCGTCAATATCATGGAAGCGATGCCGTGGAAGAGGCCAAGGCTGATTTTCAGCAGCGATTTCAAAAGCGGGACTTTCCCGATGAGCCGGATGCCCATGTGAAACTCTCACCCACGGATTTTAACAACCCACAAGATTATTCCATGCCTGTCGTTGACGTCTTGATGCGGACCGGCTTAATGCCCAGTAAATCTGAAGCCAGACGGCTCGTTTCCCAGGGTGGGGTCCAGGTGGACGGAGAAAGGCTTGCGGACCCCAACGGGATGATGACCTTTGAGCCTGGCCGATCCTATCCGATGAAAATTGGCAAGCGAAAATTCGCGATCATTGAATTCAGGCAATAGATTTATCCGGATATATTCGGGAGTGACTGACTTCCGGCACAGCCAATTCGGCCGCTCGCCAATTTTTGGTACCTTGACTACGACTCAGCCCACACCTAGAATGCGAATCCTGATCTCGTGAGCGGGCGTAGCTCAGTGGTAGAGTCCTTGCTTCCCAAGCAAGTTGTCGGGGGTTCAAATCCCCTCGCCCGCTCCAATTCAATCCACCACTTCCCTCATCTTCTTCTGGCGTCGAGTTCTGAACATTTCCGGTTTTTGTCACGGTAGGGAATTCAGGAAAATGTTGGACGGGGACTCGGTCCAGAATCAACCCAGGCTGTCATGGGAAATTGGCTTCTGTATTCGAGACAGTTCATCCTGCTTTCCGCTCTCATTGTGATATCCAATGCCTTCAAGGCCATCTGTCTCGGCTTTTTTGCCAATCACCCTACGATAGACTGTTTGATATCATGACCTCGACCATTCCTGCACTTTCAATTACTTGTCCTCACAATAGAACTGCCTGATCAGGGCAATACCAGCAGTCATCGCAGGTGGGCATGGCGAAGGACTAGATCCAACAAGGCGACGCTAGTTCTATTAGGGAATTGTAGGGGTATGGCTTAAGAGGTTACTCAATCCTGTATGGATAGGTGGCGCAAGGAGAGTAGGTGCGTCAACAATGATCATTCAGGCTTGAGGAGGATTTCCTAATGCAATGGGGACTTCAGATCTTACCGGATGCCGTCGTAATTCGAATATTGGGTTTGCCGGATCATTCTCTCGGGGAGATGTTTGAAAAGGCGGCCGCGCGAGCGATAGGTCTGGACTATCGAAAAGTCCTCGTTGATTTTACTGAGGTGGAATCCATGGGCCCGATGGGGCTGATTTTGTGTGGGTATGGACTCTATCACCTTCAGCAATTGCGTATTCCTGTCGCACTGATACACCCTCCGGCCTCGCTCTTTCCTGTTCTTTGCCGACATGGAATGAAGGAGTTCCCAGTAGTCCATTCCCATGAATACGATGTCAGAACGCTGAATTAACTCGCATTCTCTCCGGCCGTGGACAACAAATCGCTCCTTTGGTTTTGAAACAATCCGGATTGACAAAAAGACGATAAAAAAAAAGGGACTTGGCCATGCCAAGTCCCTTTTTTGAATTACGCCTATTTAACGAGTTAAAGTTGACGTAACGCAGTCACCCTCGCTTCAATCGGAGGGTGAGTCGCAAATATCTGCATGAAGCTATGCGATTTCCCGGATATTTTCATCGTCGCCAGCGCGTCTTGGGAGCTATATTCAAATTGGGTGCGTTGCACCCAACGATCAATGCCCTCCAGAGCAGAGATCATGTGTTCTTTGCCTACGGTGTTGGCTGCGAACCGGTCGGCTGCAAATTCCCGACGGCGGGACCACCAGCTAATGGGAATCATCGCCAGAACGGAGAGAACAATTTGCAGAACGATATATACTCCAAATCCTAGTGCCTCATTACGTTCCGCTACCTGCCGGTAGATAAACCGGCTAATAAAGTAGACAAATGTATTCATCAGACCTGCCAACACGGTTGTGGTAAACATATCGCCGTTGTAGACATGGCCCATTTCATGAGCCAGGACGGCTCGCACTTCACCTTCATTCAGGTTGTTGAGCAGGCCGGTTGAGACGGCCACCATCGAGTTGTTTCTTGTGGGTCCGGTGGCAAACGCATTGGGATCTGGGGACTCATAAATCCATACTTCCGGCATGGAAATGCCTAACTTTTCAGAGATCTTTTGGACAGTATCAAATACGATTCTTTCAGCCTGATTTCCCGGTTCTGTGATTTGCGTGCAGTCTATAAAGGCCCTGGCCATTTGTTTGGAAAAGGCCAAACTGATAAACGCACCACCAAATCCAATGACAAACGCCCATAACAGATCCATTTGAGCGATTGATCCACGGAGATCGATTCCGAAGGCCGGGAGAATCATCTCAGATAACACGGTGAACGAAATTGAAAGGGTAATAAAGATGAGGATATTGGCAATCAGTAATAAACCAATTCCTTTAAGTTTTTTCATAGACAATCTCCCTTAATTGTTCCACATTCGCTTGTGGAAACACGCTAATATGTTCGACTTCATGGTTGATGAAATGATCCCTGTACCAGTGTCCTAAAAAGCAACATAAGGTTTCAACATGTTGGAAGATAACACCTTTTTCGTGAGAGTCAAGAGATGGAAGGGCGTGACCCTTGTCTGGAAAATCGTTATGATATCGTTACTGATGAGGAGATCATTTATTCTGGACATTTTTTCTGTAAATCATTATACACGATTGATATTGAGTCTTGTTGTGGCGATGGGCTGTTGGAGCTTTTCCGACCGTCTATACGCCCAATCCTCGGAGGCTTCCTCGCCTTCAGTGGAGGACCCTTTCGGGCAGCAGGTACTAATCGGTATGGAAAGTTATGCCTTTACGCCATCGGAAGTGGTGGTGAAAGCGGGTCAACCCCTGACCCTGACTCTGAGTAATCAGTCTTTTCTGGTTCCTCACAATTTTTTGCTGGATGACTCCAGCGGGACTCGTCTGGTGGATGTGGATATTTCCAGCGGCGATACGAAAGCTGTCACCCTCACGTTGACCGAGCCCGGTATTTTTCCTTTTTATTGCGATAAACAGCTTCTTTTCTTTCCCACGCATCGTGAGCAAGGGATGGAAGGCCGTCTCATCGTTCGCTAGATTATGCGTCTTTCTCCACCGGATCAACACCTCCTCGGTGAGGTGCTCAAGCGGGTTTCCCGCTCCTTTTATTTAACCCTGGCTATCCTGCCTCGCGCGGTTCGTGCACAAATTGGTCTGGCCTATTTGTTGGCCAGAGCTGCGGATACGATCGCCGATACTGGAGAAGTAGAAGATGGGATCCGCCTGGAATGTTTACGTCTGTTAAAAGGGCAGCTATGGGGAAGTACCACCGATTTGGCACAGATCAAAAAAATCCAGACGCAAGTCCTCACGATACAAAGCAATCCTGATGAGCGTCGCTTATTGGAAGAATTGGAGGGGTGTTTCCGAATTTACCAAAAATGTAGTCCGACCGACCGGTCTCAAATTGCGCAGGTTCTGTCGGTGCTGATTGGAGGAATGGAGTTTGACCTCCATCAGTTTCCCCAAAAAACGGAAGGGCAGGCGGTACGCGCCTTACAGGCGATTCATGAATTTGAATATTACACCTATGCGGTTGCGGGATGTGTGGGAGAGTTTTGGACGAAGATGGTATGCAGCCACCTTCCGGGATTTCGAGGGTGGGATCAGGCCTGTATGATTCCTCTTGCCATTCGTTATGGGAAGGGGTTGCAAATGGTCAATATTCTGCGGGATTTGCCACGGGATTTGAGGAATGGGCGGTGTTATATCCCGACAGTGTTGCTGGATCAGGTATCTCTGACTCCCCAGCAACTGCTCGATGAGACCTCTGCACCCGCATTTCGCCCCCTCTTCAGAAAATTGATACAGGAGGCTCGAGATCATTTAGATCAAGGATGGCGCTATACAATGGCCATACCCCGCCTGGAAATTCGCCTGCGGCTGGCCTGCATGTGGCCGATTTTGATCGGGATCCGTACCTTACAACAGTTGTCGGTGTCCCCGCTTGTGCTGAGCCCGCATTCACCCATCAAAATTGCACGGAGCGATGTCTACCAAATCGTGGCGTCAACCGGACTCACCGGTGGCTGTAGTACTGTGGGTACGGCCTATTGGGGATATTGGAGGAAGCGGATTATTTAATTTACTCTTGCTTCGGTACCAGAAGTTTTTCGCCTTTGCGGAAGACTCCGTAAATGGCCTGAGACGGGCAGGCATCCAGACAGAGACGGCACGATTCCATGCACCGTGACGAATCGAATTTGTAGGGAGGAGTCGAAAGCCAGGCTCCTGTCGGACAAACTGGAATGCAGATCGCATTATGGGTGCAACGATCCGGATGTCGGACCAAGTAGTCTCTTCTCACCATCATAGGGCTTACTCCTTCAAAAAGGGCTCCGGAAAACATTTCAAGCATATTCATTGTGAATGATGATTCTCCCTGTCCCATTGTTTGACTAAATCCTGAATGCGCGATTTGAGTTCAGGAATTCGATCAAGGTTGTTATCAATGGCATTCAGAATATTTTCTAACCTGGCCATGCGTCCCAATTCCTGATCCAAGCGTGTCAGATGATCGTATTCCGTAAATGCGCTGGCATGAAGGGATTCAAGATGTGGACGAGCGGCCACGAGTCCCGCTGTCACCATTTGCGGTTCGTCATGAGCGGGCGGGGTGACCACAAAGCGGCCTTCAGATAGGAGGAGGACGGTATGGGGAGCATGTCCCGGAATCGGGAGGACCTGTTCAATGGAGGCTCCTATCCCGTGTTCCCAGGAGGAGAGCCAGCCGGGAAAGGACTTTAAAAAGGCCACTTTTCGTAAGTTGGCTTTCCATTTGTCTTCATTGCCCATAAGATGAAGGCCATGCGCCGGGTTGTGGCGACAGGTTTAGGGGACCAGTGGTCCGTGTGTAAAAGGACAAGGCATTAGGAGTTGACTGTGGGTAACGAACCATTTTTCCCTGGCATCAGGAGCCGTTCCACAATTTCCCCTTTACCAATATGTCGCTCCATGATTTCGGTGACATCAGCTTCCTGGCCAACCCAATACCAAACGCCTTCGGGATAAATGACGACGCTTGGTCCGTACTCACATTGGTCCAGACATCCGGCTTTGTTTGCGCGGACAATGCCTTTTAACCCTAACCGCTCGACTTCTTTTTTAAAAAAAGCATGTAATCCGACAGATCCTAAGGCTGAGCAACATCCTCGTGGATCTCCCTTGGGCCGTTCATTGATGCACACAAAAATATGATGGGTGAATTTACTCATACTCGTTAAATTCTCATGAAAATAACCGAAAAAGCAAAGGGAAAATAAAGAGCCGATCTTACCTGAGGATTCAGGAACCTGTCCAGGTCACGGGAACAGGTCGGCTGGAAAGTCCTCGTATTTATTGGATAAAACATAGATAGTTCGTGAATAGGATGTGGGCCGGCATCAGGGCCACAGAGAGGTGGAAGGGGTTAAAAATATGGTGATTGGGGTCCCAAAAGAAAGTAAGGATCATGAATTTCGTGTGGCACTGACTCCTCATGGCGTAAAGGAATTGTGCGGTCGCGGGCATCGGGTCGTCATTCAACAGGGAGCCGGAGAGGGGAGTGGGTTCAGTGATGACCTCTATCGGCAAGCCGGTGCAGTTCTGGCCCAAACGATGGAAGCGACCTATGGAGAGGCTCAACTCATTGTGAAGGTCAAGGAACCACAATCGGAAGAGTGGATATTTCTGAGGAAAGATCATGTGGTCTTTACATACCTGCACCTGGCGGCCTCCAAAGCCTTGACAGAGGCTTTGCTGAGGATCGGGTGCGCAGCCATCGCCTACGAAACGACTGAGGATGCAAAGGGACAATTTCCTCTTTTGCGTCCCATGAGTGAAATTGCCGGACGAATGTCGGTACAAATTGGGGCACATTATTTGGAAAAGCAACGTGGAGGTTCCGGGGTCTTGTTAGGTGGGGTGCCCGGAGTTCCGCCAGGGGAAGTCGTGGTATTGGGCTCGGGTGTCGTGGGTTCCTCTGCCGTCAAAATTGCGGTGGGGATGGGAGCCAACGTCACCGTGTTAAGTCTGGATCTATGGCAGTTACGCATTTTGGATGATCACTATCCCGGTCGTCTCGTCACAGTGGCTTCCACCCAGTCCATGATTCACCACTTTCTCTCTCGCGCAGATCTGGTGATTGGAGCCGTGTATCTCCCTGCGGCACGAACGCCTCGAGTGATCACGAGATCCATGATTGCTGACATGAAACCGGGGTCAGTGGTGGTCGATGTTTCGGTTGATCAGGGTGGGTGTGCGGAGACCACCCGCCCGACCACGCATAGCGATCCGGTCTATGTTGTCGATGGAGTCCTGCATTATGCCGTCGCAAATATTCCTGGAATTGTGCCGTATACATCGACTTTAGCCTTGACCAACGCCACGCTACCTTTTATAGTCCAGCTGGTCGAAGAAGGGTTGGAAGGTTCTCTGCGCAACCATCCTGGCTTACGAAATGGCTTGAACGTGTTCAGTAGTCGTGTGACATGCCAAGCCGTTGCCGATGCTCATGGATTACCGTATGAGCCTTTTCCTTCTTGATCAGTAGACTCGTAAGGATCGGGGCGTAGCGCAGACCGGTAGCGCACCGCGTTCGGGACGCGGGGGTCGGAGGTTCAAATCCTCTCGCCCCGACCAGTTATCAATATTCCACTGAATGTTTTTCTCCTACAGTGGTTTTCTGTTTTTTACATATTCTATTAACAGCGAGAGTGTCTCACGCCAAAAAATGTGGGAGACATTCGTCCTGTAGGGCACAAATCCCTTTAGGGCGGTAAGACCACAAAATAACCGATGTTTGAATCGGAGAGGGCCGTTTCTGAGGAAAAGAGACGAATTGGTCAGATGGATAGCCTAGGAATAATTTTCGGCGGCCTCGGTTTGTGTCTCGCGAGTGTGGCGCTCTGGTCTGTTCGGCGACTCCATCAGGACCTTATACGCCTGAAACGTGAACAATATAATCTTGAGCAAAAGGTGGGCGCACTTTCTGGAAAAATTGAATCAGCCGTAGAGCCTTTACGCATCCAGACGGCACTCTTGGCTCGAGGTCAGCGCGTCTCCGATACGTTGATTAGAAATGGCCTGCTGTATCATGAGATTTCCGGCGCGGATGCAGCCCAATGGCTGGGGCCATCTTTCTCTGCATCGAATGTTTTCGTGTTGGATGTCCGCACCAAAGCCGAATTTGCCAAACAGCGAATTCCTGGAGCTAGATTGATTCCTGTCGAGGATTTAGAAATACGGTACCAGGCGGAACTTCCGATCGAATCTGATAAAATCCTGGTATATTGCGCGGGTGGTGATCGGAGTCGTCTTGCCTGCGATTTTCTGAGTCGACATAATTATCCCAATATTTATCTTCTGAAAAATGGATTACAAGGGTGGACGGGCCCCCTCGAAGGGAATTCGAGCGGAGCCCTCATTCAAATATCGTCTAAATCACGAGTGTCTTCACCTTCTGTAGAATAGATCCACGTATTCATCGTCTTCATATTCATCGTCTTCATATTCATCGTCTTAAGGAATGAAATTATGCAGTCAGATTTAATTGTCTTGAATGTGATGGGTCCTTATCGGGAACCACGCGAGCCGGCCTTTTCCTATGATTATTCCGTTCAGCGACCTGATTGGGCAACCGCACAGGGAGTCAGAGTGAAGGTCTCGATTGAAATGGAGCTGGACTATTTGAAAAACTCGATTCTGGGAATCGTGGGGGGATCAGTCGGGCAACAGCTTCGGATTAATCAAATCCTTTCGCGAGCCATTGCAGATAAAAAACTTGAGATTGCCGACGCGGATGGATTGCTGGCTGATCGTCTGGATGTGATGATCGGGCCTTTCACAGACGATTCCATTTCTCTGTTTGCTGAGCTGGATCAGTGGATGAAGGCTGAACAGGCTGTCTTGCGAAAATCTATCCACGATCAGACGGGACTCTGAGAGCCACAGAAATTTTGCGAAGGCAATCTCAGCAGGAGGTATGAGACCCTTCTCCCCTTCAAACATCCCAAATCTATTAGAAGACGCGTTGATAACGTTTGGAATACACCCCCGTCTCGTCCTCACCAAAACCCAGGGACGCATGCTCCGGCGAGTTTTTATTGTACAAGTCAATAGCATAGTGGCCGCGGACATTTTCCATAGCCACTTCGTATGGAATGGAGCTGGGATAAAATTCCCCAGGGGCATGAGCCCCCCGGCCCAAGGCCTTGGCTGATTCGGTCACGCCGTATTGGGCTTCTGAAAAAATATAGATATCGGCAATGGCGAATTCCCCGAGTTTGTCTCCCGGTGTGGTGGGTGGCAAAAGGGTGTCCAGCGTATTATCCAGACGGGCTTTTTGGAAATATTGCAACAGTGCGACCACCTGACTATCTGTGGTGGCCGGAGGAACCAGAATGGTGATGGCTTTCATATCCGCGACGGTTCCGGTCGCCTCATATGTCGGAATGAGGTCAGACGATACGATGTTGTGGAGACCCACGGGGGTCTTGGGGGTGGTTCCCGGTCCCTGATTGGGTAAATTTTTGGATTTAGGAATGATGAGGGTGATGAACAGCCATAAACCAAAAATGACGCCAAACACCACGATAAGCGGGTGGATGCCTACCCGTCGACCCTCTGTTGGTTCTTCTTCCTGGCTCACGTTGTGGCTCCTTCGATGCGTTCGGAAATCTGTGGTGCTTGCCGCTCCAGATGTTTGGCCGCATCCCACCATTTATCGAGTTGCGAAAGCGTATAGTCGCGTAGATCCTTCCCTTCCAACGCAGCTTGTGATTCAACGAAATGAAACCTGGAGATAAATTTATTGGTGGCCCGGCGTAACGCCTCTTCAGGATTGACTCGAAGGAACCGTGAAACATTGACTAAGGCAAAGAACACATCCCCCAATTCTTCTTCAATGGTGCTTTGAACCGTCGGGTTTTCTGGTCGAAGAGTCCCTTCCGAAGACGACGGAATACTATCCGCAGCGGCAGCATATAATTCATTCAATTCTTCTTTGAATTTTTCCAAGGCCGGCTCAATGGTCTCCCAATCAAATCCTGCGCGCGAGGCGCGTTTTTGGACTTGAAAGGCACGCTGGAGAGCTGGAGCGATTTTGGGAATCCCCTGCAAAAGTGACTGAGGTCCCGGTTGAGTGGCTTGTTCCTGTTGTTTGAGTTGATCCCATTGCCGGCTTACATCTTGGGCTGTTGTGACAGGTGAAGCATCGGTGGTCTGCTGAAAAACATGGGGGTGCCGTCGAATCAGTTTGTCGGCTAAACCGTTGGCCACGTCATTGAATGAAAATTGATTCTGTTCTGAGGCAATTTGTGTATGAAACATAATCTGTAGCAAGAGATCCCCCAATTCTTCCTTGAGGGCGGAAGGCTTTCCGGCATCTATGGCTTCCAGCACCTCATACGTTTCTTCAAGAAGATGGGGTTTGAGGGACTGACTCGTTTGTTCACGATCCCAAGGGCAGCCGTCGGGTCCACGCAATCTGGACATGATCGCCAGTAAATCCGACAAACATGTGGTCGGAGAAGCGGAGGAGAATTTTTCCGGAGATGGTTGTTTCATGAGATTGCCAAAAATTTAGAGTTAGGTGCCAGGGCATTATACCCGTTTTCTCCCTCAGTGTAAGTCCTGGATTCTTGATAGAGACCATCGGTTAGTGCTAGTGTTTTCCCACTATGGGAGGTGTCCGATGAGCGAAGAAGAACCAGGGTTTGTGATTCGGGATAAACGAGGGCGATCGGAGCCAGAAGCCTCTCCTCCACCACCGCCAGATTCCTCTATGGCGCAACCCCATTCTTCGGCCGAATCATCTCATGCGCCTCATCCTCCCTTGTCATTTTCATCTTTTGTCTTTTCCCTCGGAACCTCATCTCTCATGCTGATGGGAGAATCTCTGGATCCCCAACAGCCCGCACCGCCCATGAATCTTCCCCAGGCCAAGGAAATTGTTGATATCTTATCTTTGCTGGAAGAGAAGACCAAAGGGAATCTTACGTCTGAAGAAGCGTCCGTCTTAGGAGATATGCTCTATACCCTGCGGATGAAATATGTCAGCGTCACGTCAGGGAAGGGCAGTACGGTTTCTCCCTAATTCCCGGCGAACCCTCTTCCTTCCCGCAAGCTTCCAGGCGAGTGCTCCTCATGTCGCCCATAGGCAGACAGACGAATCGATAGTGGGGATGTGGTCGCGCCTTGCGCTGTTCCTGTTCTTGATCAATAATGATCATAGTTGACTGGCCCTTGGATGATATTCTCCCACTGACATGCCGTGAACCTTCTTTCAGAACCGCTCACTGAATCCCGGAAATTTCCTCGAACGGGGTTGTCGTCCACGTCGAGCGAGCCGGGTGTTCCCTCCCACAGTTCCGCCTCGAAGCAAAAACGGCATCATTATAGGCCCGTCTGGATTGTATTGGTTTTGTTGTTGCCGTGCCTGGCCCTTACCCTCTATTACGCGCGGTATGGCTTATCAGGACCCCTGCAACCGGATTCGATACTTCCAAGCCCCAGCTATGCCCTGGTGCTTTTTCTGGTGTACCTGGATAGCGTCGGGTTGGTGGCGCTCACCCTTCTGTTGTCTCGAAATTTAATCCGGGCCTTTTTCGAAAAGCGTCACAAGCTGTTGGGGAAGGGGTTCCGGTCAAAGTTGGTCGCGGCCTTTATCGGCTTTGCCCTGATTCCCACTGTGCTGTTGGCCTTGGTGGCCAGCGGGGTCATCAGTGAAGTCATCGACGTGTGGTTTAATGATCAGATTATGCAGGTCTTACGGGACTCGGAAGAAGTCGCCCATCTCTATCAAGAGGAACGCGAATCATTAACAGCGGATACGGCGCGCGCCATTAGCAAGGAAATTTATCGAGAAGATATATTAAGGCCGGAACATCGGGAATTATTGAAAGCCATTATGGCCCGTATGCAACAGGAATATCATTTAGCGGGCGTGGAGGTCTTTTCGCCAAAAATGGAGACCCTGGCCCGCATGATGGATCCCAAGTTGTCTGATGCGGTGTTGAGCCTTCCTGTGGGGCAATTGGTGCTCCATGTCTTGGATACGGGTCAGCCCCTGTCTTCGGCCCAGGAGGCTCCGGTGGGGAAACTTATCCGGGCAGCGGCGCCGATCCGGGGAAATGGTCAAACTGACCGAGTGTTTGGCGTGGTGGTGGTGTCGTCCTATGTGCCGGAAGTCTTGGTCATGAAAATGGATGGAATTGCCAAACAATTTGAAGAATACCGGCAGATTATCTCCATGAAAAATCCGATCAAGGGTGGAGCCTATTTGTTTGTGGCCGTGGTAACGGTGCTGATTTTATTTGGCGCCACCTGGTTCGGGTTCTATGTGGCTCGAGGGATTACGGTCCCCATCCAACGACTGGCTGAAGGAACCGAAGCGGTCGCCAAAGGTAATTTAGATGTGAATATCGACGTCAAGGCCACGGATGAAATTGGAACCTTGGTTCAGTCGTTCAATCGGATGACCGCCGATCTGCGCACCAGTAAATCCAGTTTGGAAGAAGTGAATATGTCGCTGGTACGATCCAATGTGGAAATCGATCAACGTCGGGCCTACACCGAAGCGGTGGTGGAAACCATTGCCGCCGGAGTGTTATCGATTGATATGGCCGGTCTGATTTCCACCTTTAACCCCTCCGCTGAACGGATAATCGGGGTGAAGGGAGACGACTTGCGTGGACGACCGGTCCATGACGCGTTCAAGTCCTTTAACCTGCAACTGTTTCAGAAAGCCTATGACCAGATGCTCCAGGAACAGACGGAGAGTGTGTCCATGGATGGCCAGATGGAAACACCCAATGGCCGGCTCTTGACCGTAGGCCTCAATATTTCCAGAATGCAGAACGATGCCGGTTTGGACCTGGGTTTTGTGTTTGTGTTTGAAGATCGAACGGAATTCATTAAGGCGCAAAAAACGGCGGCCTGGCAGGAAGTGGCGCAACGCATTGCTCATGAAATTAAAAATCCCTTAACCCCGATTCAATTGTCGGCCCAACGGTTGCGAAAAAAATACGCAGAAAAGTCTACAGGATTTGATGAAATATTTGATCAGGCCACCGGCGTCATTATTAGCGAAGTCACCCGGTTAAAAGGGATGGTCGATGAGTTTTCGAAATATGCCAGAATGCCGCTTCCCCAGATGCGGAAAGCATCCCTGCATGACATCATCGAGAAAGTGATCTCCCTCTATACCGGGGCTCATCGTGACATTGAATTTATTGTCGAAATTGATGAAGACCTTCCCACATTAAATTGTGATCCGGAGCAGATGCACCGGGTGTTGGTCAATTTGTTTGATAACGCAATCCAGGCCATGAACGATCACGGCCGTCTCTGGGTGACGACGGAGTGCGATTGGCGGCGGCATCGGGCCGTGGTCAGGGTGGCGGATGAAGGGATGGGGATTCAGCCGGATGATCACAAAATGTTGTTCGTGCCGTATTTCTCAAAAAAGCGGACGGGAACAGGGTTGGGATTAGCCATCGTGCATCGTATAATCTCCGATCACAATGGGACCATTCATGCGGAGAATCATCATCCAAAAGGTGCGTTATTTACATTCGAATTGCCGTTGTAGGGGAGGGGAGCGTCAGTGGCTGGACTGTCTTTTCTCCGGAAGGGTTGTCTCGCGTGACACACGTGAGAGACCATTCATTCCATACCTGATGGAGGGAGTATTGTGGCCGAGACCATTTGCCTGATTGATGACGAACCAGCCATTCTCAATACCTTAAGTAGCATTCTTGAGGATGAAGGCTATCAAGTGCTGGTGGCCAAGAGCGGCCTTGAGGCGCTCAAGCTTGTCCGAAGTGAGGTGCCGGATTTAGTCATTTTGGATATCTGGATGCCGGAGATGGACGGGCTGGAGACATTGAAACGATTGCGCACCCAGTTTCCCAACATCCTGGTCGTGATGATGTCGGGTCATGGATCCATTGAAACCGCCGTCAAATCCACAAAATTGGGCGCCTATGATTATTTGGAAAAGCCCTTAGACTTGGAAAAAGTCACCATATTAGTGCGCAATGCGTTGCACCAACGCAAGCTGGAAGAGGAAAATCTGAATCTCAGAATTCAGGTGGAGCGACGATTTGAATTGGTGGGCTCTTCTCCTCCTATGGAGCGGCTTCGCGAACTGATCGCAATGGCGGCTCCAGCCAATAGTCGTGTATTAATTGCCGGGGCAAATGGGACAGGGAAAGAACTGGTTGCCCGCGCCATACATTTGCAGAGTCCACGGCATAATCGTTCCTTTGTGGAAATCAATTGCGCGGCGATTCCGGAAACGTTAATCGAGAGTGAGTTATTTGGGCATGAAAAAGGGGCCTTCAGTGGCGCCAGCTCCATGAAACGTGGCAAGTTCGAGCTGGCGGACGGAGGAACCCTGTTTTTGGATGAAATCGGGGACATGAGTCTGGCCACGCAAGCCAAAGTGTTGCGTGCCCTTCAAGAGCAACAATTTACACGGGTTGGGGGAACCAAACTCATCAATGTCCAGGTCCGGGTCATTGCTGCATCCAATAAAGATCTGGCGGAAGAAATTGGGAAAGGGACATTCCGTGAAGATCTGTATTACCGGCTAAATGTGTTGCCGATTGTGGTTCCGACACTCAAGGAGCGTCGAGACGATATCCCTGAACTCGCGCAGCATTTTTTGCGACTGCATTCTGAAGAACAGGGCATGAAACCGAAAGAATTTAGTCCGCAAGGCATGGAGGCGTTGCAGCGTCATGATTGGCCGGGCAATATTCGTGAACTCCGGAATTTGATTGAACGCTTATTAATTATGGTGCCGAAAACCATCATTGATGCGGCCGATGTTGAGATGTTCCTTCAGGGTCGGGCCCCAAGCGGGGTGCCCTCCCTTGCCGTGGGCACCAACTATGATTCGCTCCGGGAAGCCCGAAATGCATTTGAGCGGGAAGTCATATCTCTCAAACTCAGGGAAAATAATTGGAATGTTTCCAAAACCGCTGATGAATTGAAAATCGAGCGTAGTCATTTACACAGAAAGATTAAGTTACTTCATGTTGAACTCCGGCCTGAACATTAAGCCTCGCAGGACTCCTTCTCCCTCTTCTACTGAAACGTTGTCTCCCGGATCTTCCCATCCCCTCCACCTTGAAAAATTGGTGGCCGGCGGATTCGGTCTCGGACGAGTGGATGGTCAGGTGGTGTTGTGTGGCGGCGGCATTCCCGGGGAAGCTCTTCAGGTGGAGATTCTCAGTCGGCGCAAAGGCGTGAGCCAAGGGAAAATCCTCCAGGTCCACGATCCGGCTGAGAGCCGGGTTGTTCCCCTCTGCCCGGTCGTCGGGCGATGTGGAGGATGCCAGCTTCAGCATATCCAATACGAATCCCAACTTTCTCAAAAACGATTGATTCTGGAAGATACCCTCCGTCGGATTGGAAAAATTTCCGATGTGCTGATTGCTCCAGTGATCCCCTCTCCAAGGCCCTATGGCTATCGGCAGGTCCTTCGAATGGGAATCGGAGAGGGGCCCGACGGATTATTTTTGGGTTTTTTCGAATCAGGAACGCAACAACTGCTACCGGTTGACACGTGTTTTTTGGTGGACGATAGGTTGCGATCGGTGATTGACTCTGTCCGTTCCAGCCTTCGCTCCTTGGTCATGGAGGGAATGAATTTGGAGAGTGTGGAAATCCGATGGTCCCAACTGGAGGAAGGCGGTCTGTTGGTATTCCGCGGTCGGGCCCTGACCAAAGAACACGTCGAACGTCTGATGCATGCCTGTTCTGAGATCGCTAACATCAAGGGGTTGATTTATGAGCGCGCGGATGCACCGGAACATGATTCGAGGCGCCGTGTGCGGCACGAGCCGATTGTACGAGGAGCGGATCATGTATGGGAAGCCTTTGGAGGGTTGCGCTTGAAAATGGGGTTTCGATCATTCATGCAGGCCAACTGGGACGTCTTTCAATTGTTGGGAAAGATGGTTGAAGAATGGCTGGGAAATTTGAAAGGGCAACGGATTTTGGAATTGTATGCCGGAACCGGCCCTCTGGGTCTGAGCTTATCGAGTCAGGGCGCTCAAGTAACCTGTGTGGAAGGGAATCCGTTTGCCATCCACGATGCCCGCGAATCGTTACGCTTGAATGCGATTACAGGGTGCCGTGTGCGGATCAGTTCAGTCGAATCCTATCTCATGACTGTCAAATCCGGCGCCTACGATGTTATCCTTCTGGATCCTCCACGTGCGGGGCTCAATCCAAAAATTATAGACCGCTTGGGAATCTTGCAAGTCCCGAAACTGTTCTATCTTTCTTGCGACGCCCCGTCATTGGCCCGGGATATCAAATCGTTATGTGAAAAGGGCTATACCGTTAAGCGCATGCAACCCTTTGATATGTTTCCCCAGACGGCACACCTTGAAACATTAGTCGAATTGACGCTTTCAGCAACTGAACCGAACGACGGAAATTAAGGATACGCCATGGCCACCTATCGAGAAGCGGGAGTTGATATTCAACGAGGCGATGATTTTGTCAAACGAATCGGCCCCATGGTTCGCTCCACCTTCCGTCCTGAAGTCATGGGAGACATCGGAGGGTTCGGCGGCCTCTTTCGGTTTCCTTCCGACCGCTATCGTGAGCCGATCCTGGTGTCCGGGACGGATGGCGTCGGGACCAAGGTTAAAATGGCCACTTTAATGAATCGACATGACTCGATCGGGATTGATTTGGTCGCGATGTGCGTCAACGATATTATTGTGAGCGGGGCGGAGCCGCTCTTTTTTCTGGATTACCTCGCGACGGGTCATCTTGAAGTGGAAGTCGGAGAAGCGATTATTCAGGGAATTGCCGAGGGATGCCGGCAAGCGGGGTGTGCCTTGATCGGTGGAGAAACCGCAGAAATGCCGTCATGTTACCCGCAGGGTGAATACGATCTGGCGGGTTTTGCGGTAGGGGTGGTGGAACGGTCGGAAATGTTGGGCCCGGAAAAAATTACACACGGGGATGTGTTGATTGGAGTCGGGTCGAGTGGGCTTCATAGTAATGGCTACTCCCTGGCGCGGAAAGTCGCTCTTGAGCTGAAGGAATGGTCTCCTGAGACCCGGGTGCCGGGTTTACCGGGCACAGTCGGGGAGGCGTTACTGAAACCGACGCTTATTTATGTGAAACTGGTCAAAGCTTTGCTGTCCAAGAGCCGAGTACACGGCCTGGCGCATGTCACCGGTGGTGGAATTACCGGGAATGTGCCACGGGTCATTCCGGAGTCCTGCCAGGCGGTCATCGATCGAAGCACGTGGGCGCCACTTTCGTTGTTCACTGTTCTTCAAGAAGCAGGTGCCATTGATCAAGACGAAATGTTTCGCGTGTTTAACATGGGAATCGGTCTGGTCGTGGTGGCCCCCCCTGAAGAAACCAGCCGGATATTGGACATTATTCAGGAACAAGGGATGACGGGCTGTGTCATTGGAGAAGTTCGAGATCGTCCGTCTTCTGAGCCAAAACTTTCCTACTCGCATTAGAAGGTTGAAACTGTGTCGCTTGCCCTTGGGGTCTTAATCTCAGGCCGCGGATCAAATCTGGTGGCCATTCTGGATGCAATTGATCGTGGCTCGTTGGATGCGACTCTTAAGGTCGTAGCCAGTAACAAGCCCAATGCCGCGGGCTTAGAGCGCGCGAAGGAACGAGGGCTTCCCACGGTCTATCTGGATCCAAAACCTTTTGCTCAGGACGCCAACCCGCGTGAGGCCTATGATCTGGCAATGGGTGCCCTTCTCCAGCAACATGGAGTGGAATATGTGGCCCTGGCGGGATATATGCGGATTGTGACCGCCGCCTTAATTCGAATGTACCCATCGAAGATCTTTAATATCCATCCCTCGCTTCTACCGGCCTTTCCTGGACTCGATGCCCAACGTCAAGCCTTGGAGTGGGGCGTAAAAGTCAGCGGTTGCACGGTGCATTTGGTGACAGAAGGGGTCGATGAAGGACCGATAATTGTACAAGCCGCTGTGCCCATTCTTGAGGAGGATACGGTTGAATCCTTATCCGCTCGCATTTTGGAAAAAGAGCACGAATGCTATCCGCAGGCTCTTCAGTTGATGGCACAAAAACGGTTACATCTGGAAGGGCGCAAGGTCCACATTCTTTCATAGAAGAAATTATCAGACCTAAACGATTAATGGGCGCGTGAGGGGACTGCGGGCAGGCAAAAAACAGGTCAGCGATGGCAACTCGACTAACAGTCAGTTATAATCCTGTGATATTTTTCAATTCATAAGGACTTCTTTTTTCCAACGCTTCACATAGTACGAATCCCAAGTGTGGGGGGCTAGCTCAGTTGGGAGAGCACTACGTTCGCAACGTAGGGGTCGCGGGTTCAACTCCCGTGCCCTCCACCACTTCATCATCCAACGCCGTCCGATAAAGTATAATGATAAAACGAAAAGCCGCAATATAAGCGGCTTTTTTGTTGTCTATTGTCCAGTAGCGGCTTAAAAAATCCATTGACAGCCGGGAGTAACTGGGGGCAACATTGGGGGTAACTGCCATATTGCGGAAAGGAGTTACCCCCAAAATGCACTTAACCGATACTGCCATCCGTAAGGTCAAGATCCGAGAAAAACCCGTCAAAATGTTTGACGAGCGCGGTCTCTTCCTGTTGGTCACTCCGTCAGGGGGCAAATGGTGGCGATTTAAATACCGATTCGACAATAAGGAAAAGCTCTTGTCGTTAGGTGTCTACCCCGATGTGGGATTGAAAGAGGCCCGTGAACGGCGCGACCAGGCCCGTAAGCAAGTTGCCGCTGGGATCGACCCTTCGGAAAACCGCAAGGCACTGAAGATGGCCCGTGCCGATAGAACCGCAAACAGTTTTGAGGCCGTGGCGCGGGAATGGTTCGCCAAACAATCGCCCAATTTGGCTGCGAATCATGCTGACCGGATAATGCGACGGTTAGAACGGGATATTTTCCCCTGGATTGGTGAAAAACCAATTGCCGAGGTCACTCCACCGAAACTCCTGGCAGTCCTCCGCAGAATCGAAGAGCGGGGAGCCTTGGAAACCGCGCACCGCGCTCTGAGTACCTGTGGCCAGATCATTCGCTATGGCGTGGCCACGGGACGGGCTGAACGTGATACGACCCAGGATCTACGAGGGGCGCTGTCATCAGTGAAAAGTGTGCACTTCGCTTCAGTCACCGACCCGAAAAAGGTGGCCGAATTGCTCAGAGCCATGGACGGGTATGAAGGCACACTGACAGTGGCCTGTGCGCTGCGCCTCGCGCCCTTGGTCTTTGTTCGGCCTGGAGAATTGCGTCAAGCAGAATGGGCCGATATTGACCTGGAGGAGGCGGAGTGGCGGTATACCATCACAAAGACCGACACCCAGCACATTGTTCCCCTTTCCTCGCAAGCTGTAGAAATCTTGCGCGAGCTGTACCCCCTTACCGGGCGTGGGCGTTATGTCTTCCCTAGTGCACGTAGTACGGCGAGGCCCATGAGTGATAATGCCATTCTTGCCGCCATGCGGCGCATGGGTATCAGCAAAGAGGAAATGAGCGGACACGGGTTTCGAGCCATGGCACGAACCATCCTGGATGAAGTGCTGGGCTTCCGACCTGACTTTATCGAACACCAGTTGGCCCACGCGGTACGCGATCCAAACGGGAGAGCCTATAACCGCACAGCCCACCTTCCCGAGCGGCGAAAAATGATGCAGGAGTGGGCCGATTACCTGGACAAACTGAAAGCTGGGGCGGAAGTCATCCCCATGGATCGAACCGCCTGATCGAATGTGCGTAGATCTTTGATAATAAATGGAAGGATAACCTCGAGACTGCCTCAGATCGGGCGGACGGAACGATTCATTATATTTAAAACTGAAGCCTCAATATCAAAATTCTTCAAATTCCTCCCTTCCTAATTCTAAGCGCCAAGATTTTTCATTTGACCACAAAAGCCCTTTTGAGTAGGCTCTCCCCCCACAACTTGGGAGGCCTCCTATGCAAAGGTACTTTAAACTTGTTTGTCTCCATGATGAAGACCCCCAATTCATTTTGAGGAATTTCCAAGAAGGTCGTGCGAGATTTGGATGGAGTCCACCCAATACTGATCTTCGTAAGATCAAAAATAAAAAATGGGATACTTGGTTAGAACAAGAAAGAATAACCTGGCGTTACACCCAATTTCTGATTGAAAGAATTCTTCCAAGTCACCGTATTGTTATACAACGGGACCAGCCGATTAAGGACATCCTTGTTGGAGAGGTTATAGCTCCTGGATACGATTTTGCCCCTGGAGATCTGGATGACTTTAACCATTTGCTTCATGTGAACCCACTTACTCCAGAGCCGATATCTGTTAATTTGAAAGAGGTAAGTCTGGCTCTAAAGCATGACCTGTCCAAGCGTGGGCATTACTATGAAATTTATTCAAAGGAATCGATCAGTGAATTAGACCTGCTTGTCAAAAAGTCCATAGATAAGACCCTGGATTTGCACTCGATAAGAACTGATGAGGTCACTCAAGACCAAGTATCTCAGTTGGTAAAAAACCGCATTATCGAAATAGTATCCAGAAATTGGCCAGCTAAGAATTTTGAAATCTTTTGTGGAATGTTATGTAAAAGTATTAGTTACATTGAGGTTTCTGAAATCAAAGACTCACATAAGGGGTGGGACCTATTAATAAGAATTTTGAACCCACTTACAGGGAAGATTTTGCTCGACAACATTCCAGTCCAATGCAAAAACTACATTGGGAAAGTCAACATTTTCGATGCAATCGATGATTTAGAAAGGTGTATCAAAAATTCTAGGGGGGATTTAGCTTTTCTATTTATATTGGGTGACCTGACACCTGAATTTCAGAAACACTTGCAGGAAAGGCAGGAGCAACTCAGTCAGGAACTCAACCGACAGGTTACCCTAGAAATAATTGATCAAGTCCGTATAGCAGAATTGTATGCACGTCATATGGACGGAACCGGGCAAGAATCAGCTGGTGAACGCTAACCATCCGCACCTCAACGTACCCACCATCATGATGCTTTTAGGGATATTAACCATGAATTTTCCACAATAAACCTATATTGGTAAATTATTAAGGGATTAGCACGTCGCTAACTTGGCAAGGAGCAGCTCTAGCTCTTTATTAACAGCTTCATTGTGTTTGACAAATTCTCGTCGCGAAGACAGAGCCCTCCTCACAATCTGTCTGGCAGTAAACCCCAGGACAAATCCTAGGGGTCCACCAAAAATAAGGGAACCGGCAATTTCTTCTGTAGCGAGGGCAGCAGTAAAGCTGGCCGTGGATGTGAACACGGTATCAACGACCTGGCTTTTCGCCTCTTCAGCCTCGCGTTGTCCTTTCCACCACAAAAATCCGACGAACGCCGATTGTAAGACAACTGCGGAAGTAACCCCACTAGACAATTCTCCAAAGAGATTACCAAAGTTTTCGAGGCCCTCAGCCCCAACGGCGTCAACTCCGGAACGAAAAAGTTGGGTCGCTTGCTCCGTGGTAATACCAATTGGGTAAACGGTTATTTGGGCCAATTCAGGCGTCTCTGCGACAAGGCGTCGCACTTCCTCTACCTTATCGTCCGGTACTGCCCAGTTGATAGCTCGCACTGGAACTCTGCCGTCTTCCCCCAGGATCTGTTCATTGAGAACACGGTGTTGAACCTCTTTCATTTTTTCTAGGACTTGATTCGGATCAGAGTAAAGTTTCACCTGAATGTACTCTCGCCCGTCTTCGGGACCACGGAAGACATCGTAACCAGGCTGATTGGGGTTATTTGCCAAATTAGCGCCATCAAATTGTTTGTTAAAGAGATCTTCCCCCAACTGACCTTTGTACTTGCTTATCCACCCCTTGCTACTCTCCTTACTATTAGTAATGAGATCATTATTAAGAACCTCCTGAATTTTCCGCCGAGCTTCATCGTAGGCTCCCCAATTTTTTGGTTCTCTTGCTAGGTTTGCCACAGCATCACGAACCTCTTCCGGCACCTGATCTCGAAATCCATCTCCCTGAATGAGGTCTGCCGCCAACGCACCCCCAACCACAACAGCGTCGGCGAGGTCCTTCGCCAAACGGGTATTGTTCCAGGTTTTCACAATCTCAGATATGGGGCGGGCATCTGGGCCATGACGCTTCACAAAATCCTCAATGGCTGGCATCGGTGATATCTCCTGGGAGCCGTTCAAGTTTCTCAATTCTGGCCAGGGCCTCTTCTAGTTTTGTTGCAAGCACATCGTTGTAACGCGCCTGGAGGTCAAGTCTGGCCTGAACGACCGCAAGAAGCTCCTTGCCCGCAAGCCTATCCAATTGCTTATTTGCCTCTCCCGCCACCTCTTGCCCACGCCGTAAGATTTCCTCAGAAATGCTTTCACCCATAGCCGTATATTCGGTTTCGCCCTTTTCGACTTCAATTTTGGCGTTAGTTAATTCCTCCTGAATTGTGGCAATTTCTTTGACGTATTGGTCCAAAGCTTTTGCCATTTCCGAAACCACTGTGCGGACGGTCTTCGGTGGTACAAGGGAATTGAGGGGCTTTCTCGCAGCGGCAACCACTAGCTGCTCAATATATGGGGCTATCAGCTGAATATATCTCTCTTCGATTTCATCTATATCCTCATTCTTTCCCACAATCTGCTCAATAAGCTCGTCATATGTCGGTATAGGATCACTTGCCCTAAGCTTGAGCCCCCTTTTTCGCATCGCGTTGCCCAGTTCCTTCAGTAGCTTCACCAAGTTGCTGGGCATTTCCATAGCAAACCATCGAAGGTCGTCCCCACTAGTAAAATGGGCCGCCAATCTTAGAAACCCCTCGCACAGGATCCTCCGGACCTCTTCCTCTTCAAGCTCCAAATTGCTTTCAAGGGACGCACGCGACAGCTTCGACGTCCCAACGTCAATTCGGTTCAGTATCTTGTCGAAAAAATCCATTGAAACATCCCTTTCGCAGATGAACCAGGACCAGCACCTATTTCCAAGGACGTGTATGTAAAGGCTCCGCTTTGAATCAATTAAAGCCGAATCTGAGCCCAAAAAACACAAATACTCTACCCCTTTCCCCTTAAAAATCAACAACCCCTCAATTTGGTGGGCATCAGAATAAGTCCTTTAGCGAATCAGGCCTATATGAATTAATCCACAAACCGTTCTATTCGTCCTCTGCTCAAATTGCCACGCGATAATTTATCGCAACAAAAGTCAGACGCTTTCTCTAGACGAATTGCGGGATCTAATTCATAAAAAAGTCTGTCCGAACCCTACCCAAGGGAATAATGGTGATTACTGTTGACAATTATTCTCTCTCCTGTTTCCTAAGGTTGAGGAATCAAATATCTGTACTTTAATCAATAGGTTGGGTAGCATGTCCTACCTATGGGAAACCCACCGAACGAACCCTAAACCATCAAGCGACCACGCCTTAATCGATGAAAGAAGCCACAGCCCGTATCAAAATAAACAAGCTGCTCGAAGCAGCAGGATGGCGGTTTTTTGCCGAAGGGAACAACCCTGCCAACATCAGCCTCGAACCGAGCGTCACAATCAAGTCAACCGACCTTGCCGCGCTCGGTGACAACTTCGAAGAAACCAAGAAAGGATTTGTCGACTTTCTTCTGCTTGACGCCAGAGGCTTTCCGCTCATTGTTCTTGAGGCCAAGTCGGAGGACAAAAATCCGTTGGTTGGCAAAGAGCAGGCCCGCAAATACGCCCGCTCCCAAAACTGCCGTTTCGTCATTCTCTCAAATGGCAACCTGCACTACTTCTGGGATCTTGAACGGGGCAACCCCTACGTCATCACCTCGTTTCCCACTCCAGGCTCGGTGGTCGGCTATCAAAAAGTCACGCCAAACCCACAGCGCCTGATCGATGAGCAAATTGGGGACGACTATATTGTCCTCACCCAACGCCCGACCTATGCCTCCGAAGCGGCATGGAAAAATGAATCCGAACGACCAAATTACATACAAACCAACAAATTGCGATTTCTACGCCCTTATCAGTTGAAGGCCGTTCATGCACTACAACGGGCTGTCAAAGACGGAAAAGATCGCTTCCTTTTCGAAATGGCTACAGGCACGGGCAAAACACTCATTGCCGCCGCCGTCATCAAGCTGTTTCTCCGGTCCGGCAATGCCCATCGCGTGCTCTTTCTCGTCGATAGACTCGAACTGGAGGACCAGGCGAAAAAGGCCTTTGTGGGGCTACTCTCCGCAGACTTCAAAACGGATATCTACAAAGAAAATCGCGACGACTGGCGACGCGCCGAAGTGGTCGTCACCACGGTGCAGTCCTTGCTTTTCAACAACAAGTATCAAAGGCTCTTCTCTCCAACCGACTTCGATTTGGTGATCTCCGACGAGGCACACCGCTCGATTGGCGGGAATGCCCGCGCCGTCTTCGACTATTTCATTGGCTACAAACTTGGCCTGACCGCCACACCCCGTGACTACCTGAAGCGGTTTGACCAGAGCAGCCCAACCACGCGGGACCCGCGTGAGGCGGAGCGACGCTTGCTGCTGGATACCTACCGGACCTTCGGGTGCGAAAATAGCCAGCCCACCTTTCGCTACTCATTGCTAGATGGGGTGAAGGAGGGTTTCCTGATCAATCCCATCGTGGTGGATGCGCGGACGGTCGTCACAACCGAGCTGCTCTCCGAAGAGGGTTTCGTGGTTTCAATGAAAGACGATACAGGAGAAGATCAGCAGGAAGCCTTTAAGCAACGTGAGTTCGAGAAACAGTTCTTTTCCAAGTCCACCAACCAACTCTTTTGCAAGATCTTCCTAGATAATGCCCTTCGCGATCCGGTCAGCGGAGAAATCGGTAAGTCCATCATTTTTGCTGTCAGTCAGAATCACGCGGCCAAACTGGCGCAGATTTTCAATGAGATAGCCGACCGCATGTTTCCGGGCATGTACCAGTCGGACTTCGCCGTCCAGGTGACGTCGCAGATACCGGATGCCCAACAGTTCACGATCAACTTCACCAACAATAACTTGCTCGGTTCGGCCAACGTCCTACCCGGCTACAAAACCAGCAAAACCAGAATCTGCGTGACAGTCGGCATGATGACGACCGGATATGACTGCCCGGACATTCTCAACCTCGGCTTGTTTCGGCCAATCTTTTCTCCCACGGATTTCATCCAAATTAAAGGGCGAGGCACCCGTAAGCATAACTTCCTGGAGCAGCTTTTCGACGACACCATCAAAGGAGGGGTCAAGGAACCAAATAAGACGTCGTATAAACTCTTCGACTTCTTCGCCAATTGCGAATACTTTGAGGAGGAATACAACTACGATGAAGTCATAAAGCTGCCCAAACCTACTCGGGGAAAAAGTGATGGTGAAGGAGAGGGAACTGGCCCGGTCGTGGTGGGAGGCACCTACGAGCACCTGGGGCAAGACATCCTCTCCAGCATTCAAGCGGAGAAGATCAATGAATACGGCATGAAAATCGACCGCATGTTCTTTGAGAGGTTTGGAGACGCTATGCGCGAGAACGAAAACATTGCTCAAGCCGTCGAGTCTGGACAATGGGATAGGGTAATTGATTACGTCAACCGGGAGGTCTTCGATAAACCCGAGGAATACTACAACCTCGACAAGCTGCGCAAAGCTGCCGCAGTGGATCGCCGCCTCACGCTGCGCGAGATTCTGGAAAAAATCTTTGGCCTCATCCCACGGTTCAAATCCAAGGACGAACTCTTGGAAGAGGAATTCGCCAAATTCGTCGCCGACCACAAGCCCGACAAGGCTGAAGGCATTCTAGCCATTAAAAATTACTTTAAGGCCTATGCCAGCAGCAACCAGATTCGCTCCATTATTGAAAATCGGCATTTTACAGACTTGGCCACCAACCCGGTCTTTTCGACACGCGACTTCAAGGCCGTGCCGGAAAAATATCGCGCCCTTATCCCCGAATACATCAAGGATTACGTCTCCTTGAACCAATTTGTTGCCTAGAGGAGATTCATGCTCGATACCGATACCAAACGCCGCATCGACACCGCCCGGGACATTCTCGTGGGCAAGGTGCCCGACCCCAAGAGCCAGGTCGAGCAGATCACCATCGCCCTCATCTATAAATTCATGGACGACATGGATGCCGAGAGCGAGGAGTTCGGGGGAAAACGCAAGTTCTTCGCCGGAGAGTTTGCCCGCTACGGCTGGGCCAAACTCATGCGCTCAGGCCTTGGCGGCCACGAAATCTTGACCCTTTATGCTGAAGCCATCGCCAAGATGCCGGAGAACCCCGGCATCCCGTTGCTCTTTCGCGACATCTTCAAGAATGCCTATCTGCCATATCGTGACCCCGAAACCCTGCGCGCCTTTCTCAAGATTATCGATGAGTTCGCCTACGATCACTCCGAGCGCCTGGGCGACGCCTATGAATATTTGCTCTCGGTCCTTGGCTCCCAAGGAGAGGCCGGGCAGTTTCGCACGCCGCGGCACATCATCGACTTCATCGTCGCCATCCTCGATCCGAAGAAGACCGAAACCGTGCTCGATCCCGCCTGCGGGACCGCCGGGTTTCTCATCTCGTCCTACAAGCACATCCTCAAAGCAAACAGCTCCCCGGAAGGTATCGAACCGAACGGAAGCAAGAACGGCGACGAAACAGCTCTTCATATTTCGAAGATTCCCCTCGCCAAGGGCGACCTGCTGACCCCCGATGAAAAGGGTCGCCTGGCCACCAACTTTAAGGGGTACGACATCTCACCAGATATGGTGCGCCTGTCCCTGGTGAATCTCTACCTGCACGGCTTCACCAACCCACACATCGTCGAATACGACACGCTCACCAGCCAGGACCGATGGAACGACTATGCCGACGTCATTCTCGCCAACCCACCCTTCATGTCACCAAAGGGAGGCATCAAACCTCACAACCGATTTTCCGTGCAATCCAAGCGGAGCGAAGTCCTGTTCGTGGACTACATGGCTGAGCACCTCACACCCACTGGCCGTGCCGGCATCATCGTACCCGAAGGCATCATTTTCCAGAGCCAAAATGCCTATACCCAACTACGCAAGATGCTGGTCGAGGAATACCTCGTTGCCGTTATCTCACTTCCAGCAGGAGTGTTCAATCCCTACTCTGGCGTCAAGACATCCATCCTCATCCTCGACAAAAGCCTAGCACGGCAGAGCGACACCATTGCTTTCTTCAAAGTGGAGAACGACGGCTTCGGCCTCGGCGCCCAGCGCCGCGCCATCGAAAAGAACGACCTCCCACAAGTCCAAACCGAACTCGCCACCTACCTCCAAGCGCTTCGCAACCATCAACCCACCACCGACCTCCAGCTTGTGTGTGGCCTGATCGTTCCGAAAGAAAAGATGGCCGCGAATGGGGACTACAACCTCAGCGGCGAGCGGTATCGGGAGGGCGCAGTAAGCAACTCGTCTTTCCCCTCTGTTGGGCTTGGCGAAGTGTGCGAGTTGGTGCGTGGCGTTGTCTTCTCAAAGGAGGACGAAGTAACTGAAGGCGGCGTCCAAGTCCTTCGAGCCAACAACATCAACAAGGATCGCTACGAGCTTAACTTGGACGACATCCGACGAGTGTCGCCGAAAGCTGATTTCTCTGACGAGAAGAAGCTCCGAAAGGACGACATCTTCATTTGCCTCGCGAGCGGCAGCAAAGATCACGTCGGCAAAGTCGCGTTCATCAATGCGGACACAGATTACTACTTTGGCGGCTTCATGGGAGCGATCCGCGTCAAACCGGGGCGACTTCATGCCGGCTACTTGCTCAAACAGCTCACGACCGGCCATTTCAATGACTTCCTGCGGGAACAGATTGCCGGAGCGAACATCAACAATCTCAGCGGAGGGCTGCTCTACCGATTCAAAATCCCCCTCCCGCCGCTGGAGATGCAGAAGGAGATCGTGGCGGAGATCGAGGACTACCAGAAAGTCATCAATGGTGCCCGCGCCGTCCTCGACAACTACCGCCCCCACATCCCCATCCACCCCGACTGGCCAATAGTGACTGTTGATGACATTGTTGAGTTCGTCAGTGGCCTCACGGTCTCCATCCCCGAAGTCGAAGCCGAAGGTGGAACCCCAATCATTGCGATCAATAACGTCACCGAGGATGGCAAGCTCACGTTGGAAGGATTGCGGTGGATAAAGCCACCGACAAAGACACTGAACTACTTGCAAAAGGGCGACCTTCTTTTCAATTGGCGCAACGGAAGCAAGCGTCTGGTGGGAAAGACGGCGATGTTCGACTTGGACGGCGAATACCTGTTCGCATCCTTCCTCCTTGGAATCCGGCCGAACCGTAAGCGGGTGGACAGCAGCTATCTTTGGCACACCCTCAACATCTACCGGAGGGAAGGCCGCTACATGCAATTCATGCGGATGAATGTGAATGGACTTTTCAATCGTGAAGAACTTCGGGTGGTAGAAATCCCCCTACCACCCCTCGCCACCCAGCAAGCCATCGTCGCCGAAATCGAAGCCGAGCAAGCCCTTGTGGCCTCCAACCGCGAACTGATCGAACGGTTCGAAAAAAAGATCCAGAATACTCTATCTCGCGTGTGGGGTGAGGACAAACAATCCCCAGCGGAGACCTGAAATATGGATGAAGCTCTAGAACTGGGCAACTACCTGCCGCTCTCCTACAAAACCCGTAGCGAACAGGATTACATCGCCTTTCTGTGGGATGCTTTCGAGACAAACTACACCCACGGCAAGTACCAGTTTGCCTTCCTGGCCTATCACATGCTCGCGATGAGCTGCGTCTATTTTAACATCTGGCAAATTAAACAGACCGAGCCAGATGATTTCGGAAAGGGGTTAATCGGCTTCGGGAAAGATGTAGAGAAGAACCTTCTCGAAGCCACCTCACCATTTGTGTTTAGCACAGTAAATGAGCGCACCATCCTGCGCTTTCTCAAACTTATCGCTTGTGACAACAGCAAGATCGGCACCTATGCAAAGCTGGTGGATGACCGCAACGAAACCACCCACCCGAACGGCAACATCTTCTTCAGTACCGAGGCCGCGGTGGATGCAAAAATCACCGAAATCCTGCGCGTGGTAGACGAGATCCAAACTCACTCGAAGCCCGTTATCGAGCATTGTTATCGGGAGTTCTTACTTCAAAATCACGACCCCGACGAACGAGAGTACCCTGGCTCCGGCGACCAAATCAGAGAAGTGCTGATACACGGGAACTATTTATCACAGAGGGATATCGAGATTTGCCTCAATTTCGATCTTGCCAGCCTGTCCGCCCAACCCCAGTATGAAGATATGCACAAACTGCATGAGGTCCTTATTGCAACCTACGGCGCTGATGCAGCAAGCGCCGCATAAAAAGCGTTGTATAGCTGTTGTTTCGTTTCTTTAATTTCTCAAGCCCTGTGGCCAAATTGTGCTGACGACATACAATATGGCGCTCCTGAGGTCTGAGTCTTTCAGTATTCCGCATTGACAGACGGGACCAATTCCCTCAAATATTCCCAGATGCCCAATACCTCTTCAGAGCCATTAGAAGCACTCCTTAACCAGATTTTTGATGGGGCCGGAACGGAAGACCCGCAACGAAACAAGATCAAAGATCAGATAACCCGAAATCTATCGAGTCTGCTCGCTTTCAAGCAGACTGGAGTACCAGTTGAGGAGCGAGAGTTAGCCCAAGCTGTCCTAAACCCTTTGTGGGGGGTTCTGCCATTTTATCGGCTGAACACGTTACGGAAACACCCCATTCCCAACCTCTCACGAACCGAATATCGTGATGCTTGTCTGCACCGATCTCCCACATTTCAAAAGGACTTGCTTCAATTTCATCAAGAATTCCCTCCCATTTTCCTAGCTGCAACGCAAGGTCGAAAATTTTCAGCCCTTCCGGCTTGGCTCCTCCACCTGCTTACCTTGAAGAGTCCCAACCTCTACGTTGGCACGCTCACCTCTTTGGATGACCTTAGGAAACTCCATAGTATGAGTGCAGAAATTGAATTATTACGGCACAGGTGGGAACGGCTATTACCTCACCAGGGTACTTCCTATTTTAAGGCACTTGGGAAAGTAGGCAGGACCTATCAACGCAAATTGAATCGCCTTAAAAAACAATGGCCACATGTCAGCGGCGAGGTCTTTACCAGCGGAGATCTGACCAGTGGAAACGCGTTCCCCGCTTTGCTGATCCCCCCCATACAAGAAATCCGGGGGATGGCCCACGGACAACTTCAGATAAACCAGCGGGAATGGAACCGGACACTCATTCAAGCAGGTAAGAAGGCTGTCCTCATGATCCCCATTTGGCCGCACACTGTCGAAACTGATGTGAGTTGGGATCAGATCAAAAAATGGAAAGAAGCACTCTCTTCGACTACGAGATCACGCACGCATGACACCGTTTTGGGGACCCGCCTGGCAGTGTATGATCGGTATCAAGAGCTACGGTCTTTTGCCGCTGTGGGAAAAGAGCTGAAAATTCCTGGGAAGAAGGCACGAGACTATTTTCTTCGGGCTTACCAGGATATTCATGGTGAGAGGCTTCAAGGGACTCAGAAAGCCCGCCGGATTCAGGGTTTGGATGACCTAAGTCATGTCCCCAATTGTAGCCGATGCAGCCGAGCCGATCGGGTAGAAGATTGGTGCCCCACCGGAAAAGCCCTTGTCAGCCCAGTGGAATCTTCCGCACCTTTTAGAACGGGGCCTTATGACGAAGCTATTGCCCCTTCTATTTCTTTTGCCGACGGAGATTGGCTAACAACCTCTGATCCCCGCCATGACCAGTTAGACGACGAATGAACAAATAAGCCCCCCCCTTATTCGTTCCATTTCTATAGGTGAAAGGAGATACCACCTATGGAAATGGACCCACACTACTATCCCTACGCATCACTCTTCAAAAAACTTGTCCCTGACCTCAGCCATCCTGACCCAGAAGGGTGGGCCACAGGCTCATGCCCCTACTGCGGCGATCCTGAAACATTTCGAGTCAATTTGAAATCGGGACGGTGGACGTGTGTTCCACCGCCCCCAATGAAAACTTCCCACAAACCGACTCGATAGACCCCTTAAAGGCTATGACTCCACACCATCGAGAGGCTCAACGATGACGTACCACATCCTAAGACTCCCCGCGGTCAAGGCCCGCACCGGACTGTCTCGCAGCACCATCTATAGCCGTATTTCGGAGGGCAATTTCCCTGCACCTGTTTCTCTCGGTGGTAGGGCAGTCGGCTGGATTGAAGCAGAGATCCAAGGTTGGCTTGAGGACCGGATTCAGGCAAGCCGCAAGATTGAGGCTTGATGCCACCCTCATTCTTTACCTACCAGATGACCTTGCGTTGAGGGCGAGCGATGCCAACACGCCACCCGAATCACCGGCTCGTCAAGATTCACCGCAACTACACCGTTGAGGAGATCGCCACCCGACTTGGCGTTCACCGGAACACCCTACGCGAATGGATCAAGCGGGGGCTTCAAACAGTTGATAGGAGACGGCCCTTGCTGATCCTTGGCCAGGACCTTGTCGCCTTTCTCCAGGAGCGCCGAAAGAAGAATAAGCGACCCTGTCAGCCAGGCGAAATCTATTGTGTCCGCTGCCGCACTCCGCAGAACCCAGCCGGCGACATGGCCGAATACAAGGCAATGACCCCTAAGCTTGGAAACCTGATAGGCATCTGCCCTCGCTGCGAGTCCATGATGTACCGACGGGTCAACCCGACCAAACTGGAGCAAATTCGAGGTAACTTGGACATCACGATGCCGCAAGCACGGCCACGCATAGATGAGAGCGCTCAGCCCTCCGTAAACAGTGACTTGAGACAGGGAGAATTGAACCATGCCTAAACACAATCCAAATAACGAGCGAATCAAACGGGCTTATCTCACGTATTTGAAGGAGGCAAAGCGGCATAATGAAGCGACGATAGATGCCGTCGCCAAGGCGCTGGCCAGGTTCGAAGCCGATACGAAGTTCCGAGATTTCAAGGCTTTTCATTTCGAACAAGCCATCGCCTTCAAGAAATGCCTTGCCGAACAGGACAGCCGGTCGACAGGAGAAAAGCTAAGTAAAGCGACCCTGCATGCCACCTTGGCGAACCTCAAGCGATTCTTTCAATGGTTGGCGGGCCAACCGGGCTATAAGTCGCGTTTACGGTATTCTGACGCCGAGTATTTCAACCTGTCCGAAAAGGATACGCGGGTTGCGACCGCACGGCGTGAGAAGCGCTACCCGACTCTGGCGCAGATCAAACACGTCATTTCTGGAATGCCTTCAAACTCCGAAATCGAACGACGGAATCGGGCGCTGATTGCCTTCACGCTCCTGACCGGAGCACGGGATAGTGCCATCGCCTCGATGAAACTGAAGCATGTCGATATGGTTGGGGGAAGCGTTTTTCAGGATGCGCGTGAGGTACGGACCAAGTTCAGCAAGACATTTAGCACGTATTTCTTCCCGGTTGGTGACGAGATTCGCCAAATTGTGGCCGACTGGGTGAAGTATCTGAGGGAAGAAAAACTCTGGAGTCACGACGATCCCCTCTTTCCCGCTACGAATGTCAGCCAAGACAATACCCACCACTTTACCGTCAAAGGGTTAAAGCGGGAACATTGGAGCACGGCTACTCCCATTCGTAAAATCTTTGCTGAGGCGTTTTCCAACGCAGGGTTGCCCTACTTCAATCCACACAGCTTCAGAAATACCCTCGTCCACCTCGGGGAGAAAGTTTGCCAGACACCAGAAGCCTTCAAAGCCTGGAGCCAAAACCTTGGGCACGAGAAAGTCTTAACCACGTTCTGTAGTTATGGCGAGGTCTCAAACCGGAGGCAGCAAGAAATTCTTGAGGGGCTGAGATCACCAATGCGATCAGCGGAGACAGATTTCGAGAAAATCGCAAAGGCTGTCGCGCAGGAACTACGGAAGGCAAAACCAGAGGAGTAATCTCACATAAGGAGCGGAGTCTGGTTCCCGGTTTTCTGCGCAGAGCAAGACGAAGATCTAATTAGGAAATTATCTGGACTTTACATCCTTCAATCAAAGGAGGGCGATGATGCAATCCCTAATGAGGATTTATATATTTGTACTACTGGGCGGAGGTGCGTGGGCGGGTGAATATTTGGGCTGCCTCAATTGCTCAGAGTACGACCCCGACAGCGCACAGAATCCCTATGGCAAGTATGGAAGCCCCTATTCGTCGGATAGTATGAACAACCAATATGGGCAATACGAAAGTCCCTATAGCCCCAAGAGTCCTATCAACCCGTATACCTCGACTCCACCGAAGGCTTTCCAGAACGGACAGTATAAAGGTGATGTGACGGTAAACCCGACGAATCCGAATCGTCTCAATAGTGCAGTGCGGCCCATCAATCCCTATGCGCCAGTTGATGTGTGGGCACCCTGAGGAGCGCTCATTTATCCCTTCCCCTTGCTTGGGCAAAATGCCCTTTCTTCTCCGCTCCCCGTACCCTGCCCACATCCATTGCTGCCCTAGCTACCAAAACGTCGTAACATTTCGTTGAGAGTAAAAGGGATTTATTTTGTTCCGTTGAGCTGTTGCCCCCAAAGTTACCCCCGTCAGGGTCATCCCCAGTCACAATTTGCCAGGATTTTCCCTTCCTGGTTGTCACATTTAAAACCGACCCCTTTATCCTTCATAGGGGAATACGGAAGAGCATTATCCCATCTCGATAGGGAGGTTCAAATCTTTATTTTAAGGGTTTTATTTGCAACAGAATTTTGCAACATGCGAGTGATTGATTTCATTGGAAATGGAAAATGGTTGCAAAAAGGATCTATCACGAAACACATATCAAAAAGAGGTATCTTCAAAAAATGTGTAAATAGGAGAGAGGCGGTGTATCCTCTCGGGTGACCAAACCCACCGGGAAAATCCGGTTAACAAAAGGAGGCACCGCCATGAAGGAGCAGAGCACAACGCAGACTGGTGAATCAAGCCCAACCTGGGAGACCTTAGAGGTCTGGATTCGGGGTCATGTCCAACAATTTATTCAACACGTCTTGGAAGAGGAAGTAACGGAGTTGCTTGGCCGACAGAAATCTGTCCGGCGTGGGGGCCTCGATGGGTCCCCTGGATACCGGAATGGGTATGGCCAACCACGGCGGTTAACCTTGGGCTGCGGCACGATCATGGTGCGGCGTCCACGGGTCCGCGAGTGCGATGAACGCTTGATCAGTCGTGTACTCCCCTTCTTCAAGCGAAAAAGCACTGCTGTAGATCATCTCTTGCCCGAGTTATATCTGCACGGTCTGGCTCAGGGTGACTTTGATCTGGCTCTTGGTGGATTGTTAGGCGCAGACGCGCCGCTCTCGAGTTCCACCATCGCCCGACTCAAGACACACTGGCAGGCAGAATTCGTGAACTGGCAAAGCCGGTCGCTGGAGGACCTGGAGGTCGTCTATCTCTGGGGAGACGGCCTCTATGTGAAAGCGGGGTTAGAGAAAGACAAGGCAGCCCTCCTCGTGGTGTTGGCGGCGTTGAGCAATGGGCAAAAAGTCATCCTTGCTGTCGTGCCAGGCCACCGAGAATCCACCGCCAGCTGGAGTGCCGTGTTACGGGATCTGAAAGCTCGTGGGTTACGTACCCCCCGGTTGGTAATTGGCGATGGCCATCTGGGGATTTGGGCGGGCCTGCGCAATGTCTATCCGGATGTCGAGGAACAGCGCTGTTGGAATCACAAGAGCCTGAATGTGCTCGACAAACTTCCCAAGCGCGCACAACCGGAAGCCAAGACTCTTCTCTGTCAGATTCCCTATGCGCCAACCTGCCGGGAGGCAGAACGGCGAAAAGGGCAGTTTGTGCGGTGGTGTGAACAAGGGGGTCACATGGAAGCCGCCACCTGTATTGAACGGGATTGGGACCGGCTCACGACCTTTTATCAATTTCCACACTCGCATTGGCAACATCTGCGGACGACGAATCCAGTGGAGTCGCCGTTTGCCGCCGTTCGCTTACGCACGGATGCGGCCAAACGGTACAAGAAAGTCGCTAATGCTACCGCCGTGATTTGGAAACTGCTCATGGTCGCGGAACAGAGCTTTCGTCGAGTGAAATATCCGGAGTTGATGGCCGAAGTCTATCGCGGAGTGGAATTTGTGGATGGAAAACAATCGAAAACTGAGGTGGCCGCCTAACTCTGTTTACACACTATTTGACGGAACCTCATCAAAAATTGAGGTTACCTCTCATCTCAAGCGAGTCTTTTTTTAGCAATCCAGTCAGAAAGTTAAGTTCTGAGTTCTGCCCTTTTAAATGCATCGGATCAGTCCTATTTACTTTATTGAAAATTTTTTTTACCGTAGGAAAAGATTCCTTCAATCATTTTTTAAAATGAAGGAGGAAAAGATATGGAAAATAAAAAGTATTCATATCGGTCTTTCGGGAAAACAAAGCTTTGTATGGAAAAATCCTTTTATTTGATCCCGACATTTATAATTTTAGTGGCAATTCTCTGTGTTTTCCCTCTATTCGCATGGGGAGGGGAGGCAAATGATAGTGAGTTGGAAGTACTAAAAATGGAAGGCGATTCCGCAGGGAAAAATTTTGATTACCTTCAAGCATATGAGAAATGGAAGGAAGGCTATCAACTCGCGAAAGCCAGAAAAAATAATAAATACATTGGAATCTTTTCTAATTATCTTGGGGTTTTATCCATTGAACGAGAAGACTTCAGAGAGGCAGAAAAATATCTTACTGAGGCTCTCCTAATATTTGAAGCACGTTTGGAATATGAAGAACATAAGGGAAAAGTTTTGCTTAATCTTGGGGTGGTGAAAGATAAACTAGGTGAATTTGGTGAGGCTGAAAAACACTACAAAAACGCTTTAAATATTTTTGAAGAAAAAAATGACTTAAAAGGAAAAGCAAAAGTCCTCATAGATTTGGGCATTTTGTTACAGCATGTGGGACTAGATGCCTCAGCACGCGATTATTTTTTACTAGCGATACCTCTTAAAGAGGACTTAAAGGACCCAAAGGGTAAAGCATCCGCTTTAATAAATTTAGGAAGGTCAGAAAGAAAGCTAGGACATAAAGACATGGCAAGACTTCATTTTAAAGAAGCGTTGGAGATATACAGAAATCCTCCGGACAAGAAAAGTATAGCAAGTGCGCTTCTTAATCTAGGATTAGTGGCATCTAATTCAGAGGAGGCAAAACAATTTTATGATGAAGCCAAATCTATTTGTACAGAGCTAAAATATCGAACTTGTTTAGGGACTTTATTCTATAATTCTGGAGTTCTTTTCTTTGAAGCAAAAAAATACCAAGATGCTTTACGTAGTTTTAAGGATGCGTTATTGATAGATGAAGAATTAGGCTTGAAAGGTGAGCGATGGAAGGTATTGGATGGATTGCAGCAAACATATGCGAAACTTTCACAGAGGCCGATTGCAATATTTTGGGGAAAGGAAGCGGTTAATGATATTCAAAATATGAGAGGGGAGCTCATAAATTTTGGCGAAAAAATCCAACGTTCGTTCATCAAAGATAAATATTATGTTTATGAGGCTTTAGCCACTTCCCTTATTGATGAAGGTCGCCTATGGGAGGCACAGCAGATCTTAGATATTCAGAAAGAAGAAGAATTATTCGATTTCTTGCAACGTCAGATTAAGGAGGTGAGACTTGAAACTCAAGTGTCTATGACAACTCAGGAGCGTAATTCGATTGACCAATTCCAAGCTCTTCGACCTAGAATAGTATGGTTGGGGCACAAATATGAAGAGCTTCTTCAACTTCGCCAAAAGCGTTCACTCACTACTGCTGAACAGTCAGAGCTAGAAAGAATTCAAACTGATTTGAATAATGCAAGTCAAAACTTCGATGAGTTTCTTAAAAAACTGGAGGTCGAATTTCAACAGACAACTAGGGAACAACAACGGGAACTTACTATAAAAGAACTTAAAAGCCAAGAGTCATTTAAATCCACTCTGAGGTCTTTGGGCGAGGGGACGGTTGCACTATATTTTCTGTCAACGAAAGAACGACTGATCGTGATTGTTACGAGTAGTGATGCTTCGCAGGTTCCATTTTATCATGAAACACAGATAGGAGAGCGCGATTTAAATCAAAGGATTTACGCTTTTCGGCAAATATTGCAAAATCCGCATTTGGATCCATTGATTGCAAGTCAAGAACTTTACAGCATAATTTTTAGTGGTATTGCTGAAGATCTTAAAGAGCTAAACACCAAAACGATTTTAGTTTATTTAGAAGGAGCCTTACGTTATTTACCTCTTTCTGCTCTTCATGATGGGAATAATTACTTGGCCGAACAATATGCAATAGTTCTTTATACTCCTGCAGTCAAAGATAGATTAGGTAGGGGACCATTTGTGGAATTGAAAGTCGCCGGGTTGGGCGTCAGTTTGCCAAGTGGGAGCTTTGCTGCTTTGCCAGCTGTGCCTGATGAATTGGATGGAATTGTAAAAGAGAATCGAGCGGATGACGTGCGAGGAGTCTTGCCGGGGATTCTACATCTTGATCAATATTTTACCAAAAAACAATTGAGTAATGCCTTGCGAAACGGATTTAATGTAGTCCATCTTGCAAGTCATTTTCGTTATGGTGGTGGGACGGAAAGTGAATCCTACTTTCTGCTAGGTGGCGGAGATAGGCTTACTCTTTCCGAATTAAGGGGGACTGAGTATCCTCTCTATAATGTCGAATTACTCACACTATCTGCATGTGAAACAGGTATAAGTGGTCCTACGATAGATGGGCAAACAATAGAGGGTTTGGGCGCCCTGGCTCAAGAGCGGGGGGCAAAGTCTGTGTTAGCCACTTTATGGGAAGTTGCTGATCATAGTACAGGGATTTTTATGCAATTATTTTATAAAATTCTGCAGGAGGAAAAGTTAACAAAAAGCCACGCTCTTAAACGTGCACAGGAGATGTTCATTCGAGAAAAAGATTTTGGTGAATTACTTAGTATAAATGAGTCAAGAGCTCCAGGAAATAAAGGCATGGAAAATTTAATCTTGCCTCCCAATAGTTACTACGCCCATCCCTATTTTTGGGCGCCTTTTATTCTGATGGGAAATTCTTTATGACTCAAAAATAAAAAATGGGATTTTCCCCAGCTAGAATAGATCCTGCGTTTCTCACCCCTTGCCAAGGAGGGCTTATGAAATGGATACCCTTCCTTCTCCATCCCTTCATAGTTTTACGGCTGCACTTGGTTTATTCCTCTTCATTGTAGTGACCTCCGATGCTTCGGCCCAACAAAGTAAGCGGGCTCTGTTAATCGGTATTGATAATTACAAATCTGATCGTATTTCTGATCTACGTGGATGTGTAAATGATGTGGAACTTATGCGCAATATTTTAGTAGGAAAATTTAATGTGCCAGCCGAAAATGTCACCGTTTTAAAAAATGAACAAGCGACGCATGCGGGAATCGTTGAGGCCATTCAGACACATTTGATCGCCAAATCCCAGCCGGATGAGGTGGTGATCCTCCATTACAGCGGACACGGATCACAAATGAAGGATACCGACGGAGACGAAATAGATGGCCTGGATGAAACCATTGTCCCCCATGATAGTCGGACAGAAGGAGTGTTCGATATTAGTGACGACGATATCAATGGCCTACTGGCACAGCTGACCCAGAAGACAAAACATGTGACGGTGATTCTTGACAGTTGCCATTCAGGAGCCGCGGCCCGTGGGGGCACAACGGTAAGGGAAATTGATCCTGATGATCGGATTCCTCCCCCTGCTCCGGCCTATGCTCGGAGCTCACGAGCAGTGGGAGAAGGGGACGCGGACTTTCGATTGAATGGGTCCAATTACGTCCTGATATCCGGCTGCTTATCGACCCAACTGTCGAACGAATCGGTCTTCAATGACCGGCGGCATGGTGTGTTGACCTGGTTTCTGGCTGAGGCGTTACAAGCCGCAGGGGACACGACCACCTATGAGAGCTTAATGGATGAGGTAAAACGAGACGTCACCATGAAATTTCCTACCCAAGCACCTCAACTCGAGGGACTGGGAACCAATCAAGTGGTGTTCGGAACGGACCAAATCAATACACGTCCCTATGTGCTGGCGAATCCCTTGGGGGAAGGAAAAGTGCAGCTCGAGGGGGGAACGGTCTATGGGTTTCGAAAAGGCTCGACCCTAGAGGTGTATTCACCCAAAACCGTCGACTTTGATAAAACCACGCCGCTTACCACCGTTAAAGTTTTTGAGGTTGAGGATTTTTCGGCCAAAGCCGAAGTAGTGGGAGGCGAACAGGCCATCCCTCTCGGATCCAAAGCGGTGATCGAGGCTATTCATTTTGGATCAACCGCAATTCCCCTCTATATCGATGATCAATCGTCCTCCACCTTGAAACCAGTGCGGGATGGTCTGGCTTCCATGGAAGCGCTTCAGTTGGTCCAACAGGAAATTGACGCGCAACTCATCCTCCAGGAAAAAAAAGGAAAAGTGATCTTACGAAGTGGCGATTTAGAACTTTTGGCGCCCCCGGTGCAGGTGACCAGCCAAGGGTTTGCTGACACCGTCATTCAGCAGGTGAAAGATGTTGTCCATTGGTTGACGGTCTTAGAATTGAAAAATCCCAATCCCAAATTTCCCATTGAGTTTCAGGTGCAACGCAGAGAGGACCCACAGGGATCTCCCACGCCCCAAGAAGTGATTTCGGGAACCTACCTGATGTACAAGGTCACCAATAAGGCCACGGTTCCCTTATACATTTATATTTTAGATGTCTCGAGCGATGGTGCGGTGTATTTGCTGTACCCGCCCGTCTCCGGACAGCAAGAGGCTCTGCCTCCCGGGCAACGGTTGGTGAAGACACAGGATTTTGTCGTCCCCACAGATCACCCCACATCGAATGTGGTGGATGTTCTTAAAGTGATCGCCACCAATAAACCGATCAACCCGGCCCTGTTTCCCAGAGGCAAGCTTCGATCCGCTCCTCTCCCGGATACGAGAAGTGATCAAAGTCCGCTCGAACGCTTTTTAGCCTTTGCCACGCATGGGACCCGGGCCCCAGGGGGATATGACAAGCGTCCCGACCCCGACTCGTGGGTCACTGTACAAAGAGGGTTTACGATTACGCGGCCGACGGTCAAGGTGGCCGGCTATTCGGCCACGTTTACCCAACCGCAAACCGCGGACACTCTCAAAAGAAATTTGGAGGATACGCGAAGCAAAGAAGGACCAACGGACTCCTCAGAATCCTGTTTGAACCTTAGCCCCATGGCAAAAAATGGCACCGTATTTGAGGCTCTGCCCTGTCAGGTCACCCGCGGGGGGGAGGAAGTGTTATCGATTGGCCAAGCCTTTGACCGGGCGTATGCCATTCAAAAACAATTGGGTGCCCAACGAGTTGAACCCAATTTGGAAGTGCCCATGCCGGATTTGGAAACCGAACGCGGTATCGACAAACGAAGTAGCGGGGAGGAAGACCGCCATGATCCCCTGGCAGAACAAGATGATCAATGGAGCTTAAAACAGATTCGGGTAGCGGAAGCCTGGCAAAAAATTCGAGAAAAATACCAAGCGCCCGAAGGCTCGGAAGCGGAAGCCATTTTGATCGCGCATCCCGATACTGGGTATCGAATGCATCCGGAGATCTGGGCAGAAACCAATGGCCACCGGCCCATCGATGTGGCGAAGGGGTATAACTACTATGAAGGCAATGGCAATCCTGAAGACCCCTTGCTCAGCGATCGAATACTGGACAATCCTGCTCATGGGACGGCAAGTGGCAGCGTTATTGTCAGCCCCCCAGGTTGCCAATTGTCTGGTGCAGACAAGTGCGTCAATGGAATTGCCCGCGGTGCTCAAATAATTCCGTTGCGCGTCCATCGCACGGTCGCTCAATTTAAAACCGCTAATTTGACCCAGGCGATTCAAGATGTGGCCGATGGAAAAGTCTCCGGAGACCCGAAGCTCATCTCAATTGCTATGGGCGGTCCCCCCACTTACAGCATGTGGAAAGCGGTGAAAGCCGCAGAGGCCAAGGGGATTTTAATGGTTGCCGCTGCAGGCAACTACGTGCGGACCGTTGTGTGGCCAGCGCGCTTTGAATCCACGATTGCGGTGGCCGCGCATAATGTGCGCTGTCAACACTGGAAGCATTCCTCGAATGGAGCGGCCGTGGACATCAGCGCCCCGGGAGAATCCGTATGGCGGGCCACCCTCAATGAGCAACATGATGACATCAATGGTATGGGGAAGGGGACGACCTTTGCCACTGGCAACACTTCGGGATCGGCTGCTCTTTGGTTAGCGTGGCATCGGGATAATCCCGAATTGAAAGATCTTCAAGCCAAAGGGCTGGTCACCAAGACATTTCGTCGGATCTTAAAAAAGAGTTCCTGGCGCCCGAGTGCTGATCCTGCAAAAAACCCGAAGGGGACTTCTTGTCAGGGGACGCAATGGGATGAAAATTATGGGCCGGGGATGCTAGATGTGGCGACGATGTTGGAAAAACCTCTTGGAGAGACTCGCGATGTGGAACCGACGGAGGCCTCTATGGGTGAACTCCCAGAGTTGCCCTTGTTCTCTTCCCTCTACGCTCCTGGAACGAATCCGGACACGATTCGGAACGACTACCAGGCCCTGTTTGGTGAAACGCGGGGATCTGATCTAGAGGCTGTGTCCTCCTATGAAACCGAAATTCTCTATCACTATACCGTCAATGAAGACGTGCAACGCGCGCTGGATGCCATAGTGCAAACCCAGCGAGGCGGAGAACCCTACGAACGGGCCAACAGTGCACTCCGAAAACAAGATCTTTCATCGCAGTTACGAACAATTCTAACCCAATAGCCTCATGTTTCACTGTTGAGGGAGTTATTCATGATCTCATGGGTCAAATGGAAGGACCATAAGAATTTTAAACCATCCAGCTTTTCAGGTTTCTTGAGTTTAGTGCAGAGAAGTTGGGGGAAAATGATGGGGTCATTGTGCCTAGCCTTGGGGTTACTGACGGCTTGTTCCCCATCTATTAAAGAACTTGCAACGGAAGGTGAGATCGCCTTTGAACGTTCCGATTACCCTGAGGCTTTGCAAGATTGGGAAGAAGGCCTCCACGTGGCCACTGTGCAGGGGAACCTCCCATTTAAGCTTTGGTTTTTATTGAACCTTAGCATGGTGTCGGGAATTTTTGCTCATTACGCTGACGCGGAACGCTATGCTGCGCAAGCATTGACGATGGCACGAGATCTTAACGATCGAAGAATGGCGGCGAGGGCGCTGTACAATTTATCCTGGGTGTCAATGCGCATTGGGCGGTATGAGGAAGCGATACCCTATCTTGAGCAGGTATTGGGTCTGGAGGACCAAGGTATGGAAATGTGGGCATTGGGCAACTTAGCCACGGTGTCCATGGCCTTGGGCCAGTATGAGGAAGCGAGACGCTATTATGAAAATGAACTGGCGCTTGCTCAAAAGGCAGGACGCCATTTTGAGCAATCCCAGGCGCTGAGTGGCCTAGGCGTTGTGTACCAGTTGTTGGGACAGTATGAAGAAGCGGGACATTATTATAAAAAAGCGCTTGCGCTTGCCAAAAAGTCAAGCCATCCAGAGCTAGAAGTATCCATGTTCGTCAATCTCGGCTTTATCTTCCAGGCTTTGGGTCAGTACGAGGAAGCTGGACGATATCTTGAGCAGGCCCAGGCTCATGAGCAGGTTCTGGCCAGAAAGTCGCACGATCTAGCTTCAAAGGCGGCGCGGCTTACCATGTTAGGCACCCTGTCACAGCGTTTGGGTCAGGATGAGGCAGCCCGGCAGAAACATGAGCAAGCCCTCGCGCTGGCCCGAGGGCTAGGCGACAGAGGGACGGAAGCACATGCCTTAACGGGCCTCGGCGCTGTGTCTTCCAGTCTAGGGCAATATGAGATGGCCCGGCATTATTTCGAGCAGGCACTGCTAATTGGGGTGGAAGTGGGCATGCCAGAAATCTATTGGCGGGTGCTAAAAGGGTTGCAGGTGACCCATGCGGATTTGGAGCAGATGTCCGCCGCCATCTTCTATGGCAAGCAAGCGGTCAATACGATTCAGGCCATGCGCACCCACCTAATGGCGTTAGAGCCCTCCCTGCAACAGTCCTTTCTGATGGACAAATACTTTGTCTATCGCGAGGTGGCTGATCTGCTCATTGAGGCTGGCCGGCTGTGGGAAGCGCAACAAGTGCTGGTCATGCTCAAAGAGGACGAATACTTCGACTTCATCCGCCGACGGGGGGAGGCCGATCCGCGTGATCAGCAAGCGGTCATGAGCCAGACAGAACGCCAGTGGGATGAGCGATATCAAGAAATTCGATATCGGCTGGTGTCTTTAGGCCAAAAGTATCAAACTCTCAAAAAGAAAAATGAGGTTGGATCATTAACTCCCGAGGAGGCAGCCCGATTCACGGCCTTAGATGAGGATCTTCGAATCGCCCGGCAAGCCTTTAGTCAATATTTCCAAGACTTGCAAGTGGCCTTTTCACAACTCGGGGGGACAGCCGCTGTGGCCTTCGGGGAAAAAGATCTCAAGAGTCTCAAGGCCTTCCAGGGAACCCTCCAGCGGTTAGGGCAGGACACCGTGCTCATTCATTTCCTTCCGATGGAAGACCAACTGCGTATCATCCTGACCACGGCCAATGCCGCGGTGCCGCCCATTCCCCGGGAAAGCCCAATTACACGTGGCGATCTGAATAAACTCATTTTCGAGTATCGGGAGATCTTACAAAATCCACAGCTCGATCCCAGGGCCAAAGGACAAGCGCTCTACCAGGCCATCTTGGGCCCCCTCGAACATGATCTGCAAGAGCTAAAGGCTAAGACCCTGTTGGTGTATTTGGATGGGGTGATGCGTTATCTCCCGCTGGCGGCCCTTTATGATGGGGAGCACTATGTGGCGGAACGCTATGGCGTCGTCATGTATACCACGGCAGCCAAGGCGGAAATCCGAACCCATCCCGTGGCCCACTGGCGGGCGGCCGGGTTAGGGGTGAGTCACGGGGCCCAGGGGTTCGACCCCTTACCGGCGGTAGAGGAAGAATTGGATGGCATTATTAAAGATGAAGGCAATGCCCAGGATGTTTACGGTGCTTTGCCGGGCCGCATGTTTCTCAATACACAATTCTCCGCTCAACAACTGCAAACGGTCTTACAGAATGAGACCGCCCCTTATCCTGTCATCCATTTGGCCAGTCATTTTCACTTTCATCCCGGTTCGGATGTGGATTCGTTTCTGGTGTTGGGGGAAGGCAAGCACCTGACCTTAGCCGAACTGCAAGAGGGTCACTACCCCATGACGCACGTGGACCTGCTGACGTTGTCCGCCTGTGAAACGGGGATCGGGAGCGCTTCAACTAAGGAAAGCCAGGCGGAAGGGGAAAAAAGGGATGGTCGGGAGGTAGAGGGATTTGGCGTGCTGGCCCAGAATCAAGGAGCCAAAGCGGTGATCGCCACCTTGTGGTCTGTGGCGGACCGGAGCACAGGGCAATTCATGCAATGGTTTTATCAATTACGGGAAACGGAAAAATTGACCAAAGCCGAAGCCCTGCGCCGAGTGCAGGAGATGTTTATTCGAGGCGAGACACTAAACCAAGAATCGGGTGAATATACCTCAACCCGTGCACCAGGTTCAGGAGTGACGAATGGGGGGCAGCCTTTCAACATGGATCTCGCCGCACCATACGCCCATCCCTATTACTGGGCCCCCTTCATCCTCATGGGAAATTTTCTCTAGCATTTGAATTTGAGATTGGGGTTCATTCCTGGGAACTTGAATGTTTAGGTGTTAGAAAAGGAAGTTCTCAACATGCTTGATGCCACGCTGCACCGTATTCTCGAAAATTTTGTAAATAGTCAGAGTGATTTACAAGTTGGGTTCAAGAATGTAGTTCGAGACCGCTTATTGAAAAGAAATTATTCACAGCCTTATCTAATTCGGAAAGTATACCTTCCCTATATGGAGGGATAAGTTATGAGTCAGAGAAAATTCCGGATGGTTTTCTTCATTTTGTGGGCTTTTTTGCTTGGCCCAGGCTTCGCTTGCAGCCACAAAAAGGTACAAGATTTTGGTCCAGCTGAACAAAGACCTGTAGGAGACTTTGGTCCCGCTTCACAAAGAGCAGCGGATGATTTTTCGCCTATTAGCAATGTCCCTATCTACGATGGAAGAGGAGATTTTTACCCAATAGCAAAGGGAGATTCACCTGGTGATCGGGAAGGGATGCGAGACTTATTGTCCGGTGAAAAGCAGGAATTAGAACAGCCTGCCATTGATAAACGCTCCTTGGATTTTTCGCCTGTTTCACAAATGCCAATTCCTGAAGAGACCCGGGATCTTTCTCGGGCGAGATATCTCACTAACCTCGGGGTCGAAGCATGGAGAAATGGTGAATATGCCAGTGCCCAAAAGTACCAGACGGAAGCCCTGACCATTAATCGGGAGGTAAATGACCGGGAGGGGGAGGCCAAAATTTTAACGAACCTTGGTCTTGTGGCCAGAGCCCTTGGGGACTATGCCACTGCACGCGAGTATCAAAAAGAGGCTCTCAAACTACATCAGCAGCTGCAAAAAAAGAAAGATGTGGCAAAGAATTTAAACAATTTGGGAGTTGTAGAGCGAATGGTGGGTGACTATGGCCAAGCGTTGGAGTATTTCGAGCAGGCGTTGGCCCTTGATCGGGAATTGAGGGACCGTTCTTCTGAGGGAAAAGACTTAATTAACCTGGGAGTGGTCCATACAAAACTCACCCAGTATGCCAGTGCACGAGAAAATTTTGAAAGGGGGCTAGCTATTCATCGGGCCCAGGGTGATCGAGTTAGTGAGGGGAAAGCTCTCTTGGGTATCGCTATAGTATACTTACGTCTCGGGAAGTCTTCTGAATCCCGCGAATATTTCAAGTTGGCACTGGCGGCGGTGGATGAGGTCGATGACATAGAAACGCGCTGGCGAGTGATGAAAGGGCTTCAGGAAGTTTATGTTCTTCAAAAAACTGTTCCAGCTGCTATCTACTTTGGCAAGCAAGCGGTCAATACTTTACAGAGTATGCGGGGGCGACTTACCAGATTGGAACAATCGCTTCAACAGTTATTTGCGGAAAGCAAACGCTTTGTTTATGAACAACTGGCAGATCTGCTCATTGATGAGGGGCGCCTTTGGGAAGCACAGCAAGTGTTGGCCATGTTGAAGGAGGAAGAATATTTTGACTTCATTCGACGACAGGGGGAGGATACAGGACTACTCACACAACTGGCGCTTACTCCGCATGAACGAGAATATGTGGCACGCTATCAGGCTCTGCAACCCCTTATTGTGACACTTGGGAGACGCTATGGCGAACTTCTGCAACATCAACAACAGCGGGATCTTAATTTTAATGAGCAGACAGAATTTCAGCAGATCGAGGCCGATCTCAATCACGTCCGTCAGGCCTTTGAGGTGTTTTTGCGGGACCTGGAAGTGGCGTTTAAGGAGGCACCGCGTGAGCAAGAGCGGGAGTTTCCTGAAGCCGAATTGAAGAATCTGGAAGCGTTACAATCGACCCTGGCTACCTTGGGCCCGGGGACGGTGGCGCTGCATTATTTCTCCACTAAAGATCGGCTACGAGTGATTGTGACAAGCGGTGTGATTTCTCAGGTGCCTTTCCATCGGGATAGCCCAATTGAGGAAGTGAATCTGAATCGTCAGATTCTCGCTTTTCGGAAAACCATGGAAAACCCACATATGGATCCGTTACCCCAGGCGCAAGACCTGTACAACCTACTCTTTGGGAGGGTTGCCGAGGACCTGAATAAATTTGAAGCCAAAACACTGCTGGTTTATCTGGATGGAGCCTTACGCTATTTGCCACTCTCAGCCCTCCATGATGGGACCCGTTATGTCGCAGAAAAGTATGGAGTGGTGCTCTATACCCCTGCGGCGAAAGATAAGCTGAAAGATCGCCCCTTGGACGAGTGGCGTGTGGCCGGAATGGGGGTGAGTCAGGGAAGTGGGAACTTTTCCGCTCTTCCCGCGGTCCCTGAGGAATTGGATGGGATCGTCAAAGAAGCTCGGGATGATGACTTGCGCGGCGTGTTACCGGGAATCACGAATCTTGATCAAGCTTTTACGAAAGAACAATTCAGTGGAAATTTGCGGCGGGGCTATCCTGTGGTGCATCTGGCCAGTCACTTTCACTTTGGCGGGGGAACAGATGTGGACTCCTACTTCCTGGTGGGGGGAGGAGAGAAGCTCACATTGTCGGAGTTTAAAGGCATGGCCTATCCCTTGGGCCAAGTGGATTTATTGACGCTTTCGGCGTGTGAGACGGGCGTGGGTGGAGCGGGCCAAGATGGACGAGAGGTGGAGGGATTAGGGGCCTTAGCGCAAAGGCGTGGCGCCAAAGCCGTCATGGCGACCCTGTGGTCTGTGGCGGATCGGAGCACGGGACAGTTTATGCAGTGGTTCTATCAATTGCGACAAGAAGAAAAACTAACCAAAACCGAGGCGCTACGGCGCGTGCAGGAGATGTTTATTCGAGGCGAGTCACTGGACCAAGAATTGGTTGCAGATACCTCACTCCGTGCACCAGGATCTGGGGGGGCAAACGGGAGCCAAACTTTCCCCGTAGATCCTGCCGCTAAATATGCTCATCCCTACTACTGGGCGCCATTTATCCTGATGGGAAATTTTCTTTGAAGAGTTTGTGTCTATGTTAATTTAAACATGGATTATATCCCACCCAGGGAATTCCGAATTTTGTGCAAGGAAAGTTCGATGATTGTTCAGCCACTCACCCCATTCATAACCAGAGAATATTATTGGTGATTTTTAAATTCTTCTACCCTATGCTGCAAGGAATGCAAAGAACTCTGGTCCGGGTCTAGCCATCTGAAAAGTTCCAAAATCGTCCACTAGCCCCAGCCTTAATCACTTTTCTCATCCAGAGGGAGGACGCTATAAAGGATGTGGAGTGCTCCCCGAATTTTGGACCAGCGTTATGTTAGGTTTTCCTCAACCTGAGGAGGACCAACATGAAGAAGACGCGATTCACGGAAGAACAAATTGTGCGCATCCTCCGAGATGCGGAAGCGAGCACGATTGAGCAAGCGGCCCGGCACCATGGCGTCTCAGCCCAATCCATTTATCGGTGGAAGCGGCAGTTTGGGCAGATGGAGGTGGCCGATGTCCGCGAGTTGCGACACCTGCGGCAGGAGAATATGCGGCTGAAAAAGGTTCTGGCTGAACGGGACCTGGAAGTGGAAGTGATGAAGGAATTGCAGGCAAAAAAGTGGTAACCCCACACGCACGACGGCAACTGGCCAAGGTGGCTTGTGCCTGTGGGCTTCGGACGCGACGAGCTGCGTGGCTCTGTTCGACGCCACGCTCTGGGCTGAACTATCGGTCGCGCAAAGTGCGACGGGATGTCCGACTGGCCCAAGCTCTGCGCGGAGTGATCACACGCTATCCGCAGTGGGGGTATCGGTTAGCCGGAAGCTTTCTCCAAGGTCGTGGCTGGTCGGTGAATCTCAAACGAATTCATCGAGTGTGGCAACAACAGGGGCTGGGCCTTCCGAGGCGGAAGCGCCGCAGAAAGTTTCGCACGGGATGCACTGTCCAGCCAAGAGCGAAGACCCAACATGATGTCTGGAGTTGGGATTTTGTCCACGATACCTATGCCCAGGGCGAACCCTTTCGGTGTCTGACGGTCAAAGATGAAGCCGCACGATTTTGTTTGGCGATTGAAGTGGCCCGTTCATTGACTCATCGACAGGTCATCACCGTGTTGCAGCGGTTAATTGCTCGCTTTGGACGTCCACGGTATATCGGGAGTGATAACGGCCCCGAATTCATTGACCAGCACCTCACAACCTTTTTGAACGACCAGGAGATTATCCCGAGTCGGATCGAACCCGGCAAACCCTGGCAGAATGGCAGTAACGAAAGTTTCAACGGCACATTGCGTCGTGAATGCCTCGATGCCGAACTCTTTCAGAGCTTGCCAGAGGCCAGGGTCGTGATCGAGGATTGGCGACGCCGGTATAATTACGAACGGCCACACAGTGCGCTCGCCTACCAAGTGCCCGCGGCTGTTTTTGAGGGAGCATTTATCCGAAAAACCTAACATCCCAACTGGCCAAAGAATGGGGGCAGGTCAGATGTATGACCCCCCCTCCTAATTTCTCGCCGCCCTCTTTTGGAAAAGGGAAATCTACTCCCGGCTTTGGTCCGTTTTGAATCTATTGCAATCGCACTTCATCACACCTGAAAGAACAGTTTTGTCTTCATTGACTGGGATATGGTCATTCTCTATCTTGCCTAATCATTCTTGGTCGTAGGGGGATCAGTTGAGACTTCGGATTTGAAAATTGTTTCAGATCACACCGAATTAATTCGAGTCTTCGAGGCTATGATTGTCGATGTTGTTGGTTATGGCCAAACGATATGAGATGGGAGCAAGGAATGCCGGGGCTGGGAAAATGCCATTTCAAAATTAGTGTAGATTAAAGATCCAACCAGGAAGGTAAACCCTGTCAACTTATGACGTTGGATTCTAAGTATGGGGGCAACTATGGGGGTAACATTTAAACGATCAATTGCAAATACGTTTTAACATCATACAGTTACTCAGACTTTTCGGTAGCCGTGCCCCCACCACTTCAAAATCCCAAGACATCCGATACAGTATAATGATGAGACGAAAAGCCGCTGTATAAGCGGCTTTTTTTGTTTTCTGGTATCGGCGGTTTAGCAAATCCATTAACAGCCTCTGGCCCAGACATCTTGAGGGTAACTGACCCACAATGAAATAGAGCTACGCTCGAGTGGACTTAATCCCTACTGAGATCGGCAAGGTTTCCCACGCGAAGGCTACTTATGGGGAACTCCATAAAGGGAATGCTCGTGTGCATTCTCCATGTAAAATAACTGAGGAAGAACTGGCTATATAGTAAGGCGGATGCGAATGCATCTTCAGATTTTTAGCCAGAATTTTTAAGAGTTTTCAAATTAAGTGAATGGCATTTCATGTCATTGGCTTTCAGTCATCGAAAATGATTCTTTCCATTTCCTCTTCAGGCATTGTTCCACGAGGCTGGAAGTGGTTAAATCGTCAATATTTTATTCTTTGTGGGTTTAATGAAATTTCCACAGCCTTGAATGTGGGTGGTAAGTTGATGGAATCAGAGAGGCTAGGAGGACACATCCGGTACCGTGATTGAAGATCTTTGGTATAAAAATAATGTGATCTATAGTCTCGACCTCGAAACGTTTATGGACACCGACGGGGATGGGGTAGGGGACTTTGAGGGCCTGACGAGAAGGCTGGACTATTTGCATGCCTTAGGAATCGGGACGATTTGGCTCTCCCCGTTTCAACCTTCACCAAACCGGGACAATGGGTACGACATCTCGGATTATTATGGTGTAGATCCTCGTCATGGATCGAGCGGCGACTTTGTGGAGTTTATGCACCAGGCGCAAAAACGGGGAATCAAGGTCATCATGGACCTTGTGGTGAATCACACATCGAAACAACATCGGTGGTTTCAGCATGCGTGTAAGAATACGAACTCCTCCTATTTCGACTGGTATGTATGGTCAAAAAAGCTTCCGTCGGACTGGAATCAAGGCATGGTTTTCCCCGGTGTCCAAAAGGGAACTTGGACCTATGAGAAGAAGGTCCATGAATACTACTTTCATCGTTTTTATGATTTTCAGCCCGATTTGAATATGGGCAATCCAGAAGTGCGTACGGAGATCAGGCGGATTATGGGATATTGGTTGGAATTAGGCGTGGCGGGATTTCGTGTTGACGCGGTGCCGTTCATCATTGAAACACCGGCCCCCGGAAAAAAGAAACCGGTGATGCGGTACGAATACCTCACTGAGATGCGGAATTTTCTGCAGTGGCGCTGTGGGGATGCCATCCTGCTGGGTGAAGCCAATGTTTTGCCCAAGCAGAATCGGAAATATTTCGGGGAGAATGCTGAGGGCATCCACATGATGTTCAATTTCTTCGTAAACCAACACCTGTTTTTTGCGTTGGCGACATCGGATATTGCCCCTCTTGTTCATGCGCTGAAAGCCACGCAAGATCTTCCGCCCACCGCACAATGGGGTCAGTTTCTCCGCAATCATGACGAACTCGATTTAGGGCGGCTGACTCCGGAACAACGAGAAAAAGTGTATGCGAGATTCGGACCTGAAAAACGCATGCAACTGTACGATCGTGGTATCCGGCGACGTTTAGCGCCCATGCTGGGGGACCGACGGCATATCGAATTGGCCAATAGCTTGCTCTTTTCTCTACCCGGCACGCCCGTGATCCGATACGGAGATGAGATTGGCATGGGCGATGATTTGACCTTAAAAGAACGTGCGGCTGTGCGCACGCCTATGCAATGGTCGGACGAGGCCCAGGCTGGGTTTTCCACAGCTGAACACACGATTCTTCCTGTCATTGAATCCGGTATTTATAGTTACAAGCAGATTAATGTTGAAGCGCAACGACGGGATCCCGGTTCCTTACTGAATTGGACAGCACGGATGATCCGTGTCCGCAAGGAATGTCCGGAAATCGGCTGGGGCTCGTGGAAAATCCTTCATACAGGTTCTTCGAAAGTGCTGGGCATGCGATATGATTGGCGGGGAAATTCCCTGGTGGTGCTGCATAATTTTGATGAAAAACCCCAAGAAGTCCGGATTCGTCCCGGCGTGGAGGGTGGAGATCGGTTAGTCAATCTTCTAGCAGAGGAAGAAAGTCGCAGTCCTTCTTCCGGCATCCATAAAATGGCACTTGAATCGTACGGATACCGTTGGTTCAGAGTAGGAGATCTGAATTATGTGATCCACCGGAAGCGGGCCTGACCTCCATACATCGCGGAGTGTGATTTAAAGATAGAGAACCTTTACTAGCGATGGCCTTGGGCCGATGCCAGTGAGGCCATCGAAAATTCTCCCCCCGCTTTCCCATATCCCTCATAAAATCCCGGAGTGTTGTCTAGCAACCTAACCCAATATATGTTAATTGTGCATAATATTAGTTAACTTTATGTAGTATTATGCGATTTTCTAAAAAAAGCGAATATGCCTTGCGGGCCATGATGGAGCTGACTCAGGAGTTCGGGAAGGGACTCGTGCAACGGAAATCCCTGGCGGAGCGGCAGAATATTCCATTGGGTTTTTTGGAAATGATTTTGTTGTCCTTAAAAAACGCAGGACTGGTTGGAAGTCGTCGGGGCACCCATGGCGGGGTGTATTTAATTAAGTCGCCCCGCGAAGTCACCTTGGGGCAGATTATTCGCCTTCTGGATGGCCCTCTTGCACCGATTGCCTGTGTGAGTCAGACAGCGTATCAAAAATGCCAGGATTGTCCTCATTCGGCAACGGCGACGTGTCCGATTCAGCGCATCATGCTGGATGTGCGGAACGCCATTGCATCGGTCCTTGATCATTACACCCTTGAAGATTTTGTATTCTCCAAACCGGGAGGGGGAGTCCCCACTATGAAAACACAACCGGTTCCAGGTGCAACGCAGAAGAAAAAAAAACCGTCGAAAAACTCATCTTAGTCAATATTTTTGCTGTTCTCACGCGGCAAGATCAAGGATAAGAGGAACCTATGGAAACTCATTGGCGTAGTGTGGTGAAGGGTGTGAGTTGGCGGGCAGTTGGGACGTTGGATACCACCCTTTTGGTGTTTATTTTTTCTGGAGAACTCCTTCTTGCCGCGTCGGTGGGATTAACCGAATTGGTCACGAAAATTTTTTTATATTGGCTTCATGAGCGAGTTTGGCAAAAGATTCAATGGGGACGGATCTATCCGACAACCAGTTCACCATGAATGAGGTCCCCTTCACCATAAAAGGATAAAAAGTATGGCACGGCAAATACTGATAAGTGGGGCGCTGATGGCTTTCCTTGGTGTTGCGATTGGCGCCTTTGGCGCACATGGACTCAAGCCATTTCTTTCTGAACAGATGTTGGGGGTCTTTGAAACCGGTGTGCGGTATCATTTGATCCATGCCCTGGCTATGCTCAGTGCCGGACTGAGTCTGGTTTATGCTCCCCTTCGCCAGTTCAGGTGGGCGGGTTGGGCCTTTTTCCTGGGCATCGTGTTGTTTTCAGGAAGCCTGTATGTCATGTCCCTATCGGGTGCACGTGGATTGGGGATGATCACTCCTTTTGGAGGGCTGTGTTTTCTTGTGGGGTGGGGCTTGTTGGCGAGAGGCTATTGGAAAGCCTTTCCCCACCAAAAGGCTCCATTTTCTCCACCAGAGTAAGGCGTCGAGTCCTTAATGCCCCATGATTAAGACGTTGACCTTTCAGTCGCAGGCAACATGTTTTTGACGACAAATGGCGGGCTGGCCTCTCCCATATAGAGCGTGCGATGCGGAAAGGGAATTTCAATTCCATTTTGATCGAAGGCTTTTTTCAGGCGCCGCCGGTATTCTCGCCCGACTCCCCATTGCTCAATGGGCATAGTTTTGATCCGGGCTTTAATCACGACTTCTGATTCTCCAAAGGCATCTACACCCAATATTTCAATGGGTTCCAGGATTTTCCTGCCCAATTGCTCATCTTGCTGTAAGTCTGTTCCGACCTCTCGCATAATTGCCGTCACGCGGTCAGTGTCTTCTTTGTAGGCCACGCCTATATTCATGACATAGGCAGACCAATCTTTGGTCATGTTGGAAAGAGTCGTGACGGTGCCATTCGGAAAAATGTGGACGGTTCCTGCCTGGTCGCGAAGGGTAATGGTTCTAAAACTGATGGATTCGACTAAGCCCCCGGTTCCATTGACCACGGCCACATCTCCAACCCGTACCTGGTTTTCTAAAATCATAAAAAATCCGTTAATGACATCCCGGACCAGATTTTGTGCGCCAAAGCCAACGGCAAGACCCACAATGCCGGCACTGGCGATAATGGGTGTGATGTCCAACCCGATTTGATCCAACCCCATCACGACGGCAATGACCCAGACCAAGGTCAGGCCGATCGTCAGAAGCAAGCCGATGAGAGTTTTAACACGTTTTTCAGCGGCCACCCGGTTCTTATCATCGTTTTCTTTTATTCTGAGTAAAAAGATCTCGAGTTTGTGCAGGCCGAACCGGACGGCACGTATCCCAACATAGGTAACCACCAGGATAAGGAGAAGCCGCAAGCTGGCCTCCATCATCACCACCGACTTGGCTGCGAGAAAGGGAGTAAGCTTTTCAAAACCAAAAGATTCCATCTATGACCTCCTTAAAGAGAAAGAAATGAGTCAGTTCCTTGAAAGCCTGTATCCACCTCAGGCAAATTAAGGAGCTGAGCCAGAGTAGAATGCCTATTCTTTCAAGGGATTGGAGCATTGGCAAGCCTGGTTGGCAAGCCTGGAAGGGAGAGCGTTGGCATGTTTCTTATACCCCGGCTGAAGAATGTGAGAAAGAATTCAGCTGTAGGATTTTTGCGAGGCGCCGTTTTTCCACCATCAGGGGTTATTTTGATGTCTCTCCCTTGACACATGGTATCTTGGGTGGTAAAAAATCCAAAATAGGTCGCCAAGGACAACGAAGTCCCATGGTCGACCTCCCATAACAATAGAACGCGGACAATGAAGTCCTCAGCCAAAGAAATTGGTTGGGGATTTTTTTTTGCCTTTTTGACCTCATGCCGGTTCGTTGTCCTTGGGAAAATCAATAGAGTCTCGTCAATGAAGCGTGGCTGATCATTATTGGGGGAAGGTGGAGTCGGAAAATTCCTGGTCGTGGTAGGGCGAGTGCGACCTCAAAAACACGGAGGGCTACATGATTGGAGACCTAATACCTGGTATCACCTTTCACCACTCACAGAAGGCTCGCAGGCGTGGAGGGCTATTGGGCCTTGGTCTTGCGCTGCTTGTGGTGGTTGGCGGAACGAACGTCGGTGAGGCGGCGGTGTTAACCAAGGAGGATTTCAAACTCTATGGGTATGTGGAGGCCTCCTATACTCAAAATTTCAACTTTCCCAAAAATTCCGGGGCCAATGCCAATGATTTACGGATCTTTGACGGGGATGCCAATTCTTTCAGACCCAATATGGCGCAATTGGTCTTTGAAAAGGAAGCGACCAACGCCAGCAATATCGTCGAGCGTGCCGGCTTTCGACTGAAATTAGATGTCGGGGAGGATGCGCAATTTACGGGTGGGCGAACCGGGGATGATATAGATTTTCAGGAAATGTATGTCCAATATGTCGCCCCCATCGGCAACGGATTGGATATTCGGATTGGACGAATGAATTCCTTGGTGGGCTATGAAGTCATTGAGAGTCCTTACAATAACAATTTTTCCCGATCCTGGTTGTTTGGTTTGGGTCAGCCGTTTACGATCACCGGCCTTCGTCTGGCGTATGCCGTCAACGAACAGGTTTCAGTGTTAATGAGTGTTCTCAATTCTTATACGGGTTTGACAGAGGATAATAACACGGCGAAATCTGTGGAGGGGTTAGTGTCGTATCGCCCCACTGAAGCGCTTGGATTGAATGTGTATGGCATTGTTGGAAAAGAGAGTTCTAATACGAGATCCGGGTCAGGCACGCGGGTTCTTGTCGGCGGGTATGCGACCTACCAGGCCACTGATCAATTAGGCTTTGTGGTGGAAGCGTATTATGCCAATCAGGAAAATGGAAGTGCCATCAGCTCGGGTCGCAATGCCCGTTGGGATGGTGTCGCGGGGTATGCCATTTATGATTTCAATGAACAATGGGGCCTTCGGTTTCGTGGAGAAATTTGGGAGGACGCCGGAGGCGATCAGAGTTGTTTGGGAACGGCCGGATCCGGTGGAAATGCGAATGTCTGTGCCGTGTCAGCTCCGATCGCACAAACCCTTTGGGAGAACACGGTGACCCTTCAATATAAGCCGACTCCGTCGCTGATCACCCGATTGGAATTTCGATATGACAAATCAAATCAAAATGTCTTTCTAGATGGAAAAAATACTTTGACTAATAACCAACAGACACTGGCGGTTGAAGCCATTTTCCTCTTTTAATGAAGAGGTCAAAGGAGCAAAAGACGATGAAGGTCTATATTCACGCGGCCAGTAGAGCCCTATTTTCCGCAGTCATGTCTGTTTTGGTCTTGAACGGGTTGAGCGCATTCGTGTGGGCTCAAGATGGAGCAGTGTCGGAACTCAATGCCGGCGACACGGCTTGGGTGTTGATGTCCTCGGCCTTGGTGCTGGCCATGATCATACCCGGGTTGGCGTTGTTTTATGGCGGGATGGTCCGGAGTAAAAACGTATTAAGCACAATGATGCATAGTTTTATTGCCGTCTGTCTCGTCAGTGTGGTGTGGGTGTTTTGGGGGTATAGCCTCGCGTTTGCGCCGGATGTGGGAGGCGTCATTGGCGGGCTCAATTGGCTGGGATTGATTGGGGTGGGACCCGAACCGCTTGAAGGTTCCACGATTCCCCATTTGGCCTTTATGGTGTTTCAGCTTATGTTTGCGGCGATTACCGTGGCGCTCATTAGTGGAGCCATAGCCGAGCGAATGAAATTTAGTGCCTTTGCCTTATTTGCCGTGTTGTGGGTCACGTTCATTTATGCGCCTCTGGCTCATTGGGTGTGGGGAGGTGGCTGGCTCGCAGAACTGGGTGACTTGGATTTTGCCGGTGGGACGGTGGTCCACATCAGTTCGGGGGTGGCTGCGTTAGCCTGCGCGCTTGTCTTAGGAAAACGCCACGGATATGGTACCGAGAATATGAGCCCCCATAACCTGCCGTTTACGGTCATCGGGGCCAGTTTGTTGTGGGTCGGATGGTTTGGATTTAACGCCGGAAGTGCGTTGGCAGCCAATGGGATTGCGGCGAGTGCCTTTGTGGCCACTCATGTGGCGACGGCCGCGGGAGCGTTAGCCTGGGTCGGCGTGGAGGGACTCTATCGAGGAAGAGCGACCGTGTTGGGCGCAGCCAGCGGTGCCGTCGCGGGTCTGGTATCCATCACCCCGGCTGCCGGGTATGTGGGGCCCATCGGGGCCCTTGTGATTGGTTTTGGAGGAGGCGTGGTGTGTTATCTCGGTGTATTTTTAAAGAATAAACTGGGCTATGATGATGCCTTGGACGTGCTTGGCATCCATGGAATCGGAGGAACCTGGGGGGCAGTGGCCACCGGATTATTTGCGAGCATGGGTGGAGGTACCGGGCTCTTTTTCGGCAACCCCTCGCAGGTCGTCATCCAAGTCATTGGAGTGGGCGCAACATGGGCGTTCTCATTTGTCGGCACCTATCTCATCCTCAAACTCGTTGACGGCACGATCGGATTACGTGTCACTCGAGAAGATGAAGTGCTCGGATGTGATCTGACCCAACATCGGGAACGGGCCTATGGGTAATTCAGACAAAAGAGATGTCATGGTTCGAGAGCAGGGGCGGTCGGGAGAGTCTGTTGCCCGCGACGACGGAAAGCGATATTCAGGTGTTTTAATCCAATGGAAGGATGGTTCTTATGAAGCTGATTCAAGCCATTATTAAACCCTTTAAGTTAGATGAAGTGAAAGATGCGTTGATCGAGTTGGGTATTCAGGGCATGACTGTCACCGAGGTGAAGGGATTTGGTCGTCAAAAAGGTCATAAAGAGACCTATCGTGGCACTGAATATCAGATTGAATTCGTTCCAAAAATTAAACTGGAAATCGCCTTGGCCGATGAACGAGTGGGAGAGGCTCTGGAAGCCATTATGCGTGCAGCCAAAACCGGCAGTATTGGGGATGGAAAGATTTTCGTCTCCGACTTACATAGCGTTATCCGTATTCGTACGGGGGAATCGGGCGAAGGAGCGGTCTGACCATTGGCATCCCACTACATCACGTGTTTACTCGAGGAGGGGAAATGAATCTGTTGATTCCACGCTCAACGATGGGAAGATTGACCGGACTGGTGATTGGCCTGAGTTTGACTCAACCCTTTGCTGTTTGGGCAGGAGAGGATTCGCCGACAATTGATACGGGCGACACGGCTTGGCTCTTGATGTCTTCGGCGCTGGTGTTGTGTATGACACTTCCCGGCCTGGCCTTATTCTACGGCGGGCTGGTTCGCAAAAAAAATGTGCTTGGAACCATCATGCATACGATGGTGATTCTGTGCGTCATTAGCCTGGTTTGGGTGCTGTGTGGATACAGTTTAGCCTTCGGTCCTGATGTTGGAGGGTTCATTGGCAGCCTGGCATGGGTGGGTCTGAATGGTGTGGGATTGGATCCGAGTCCGCTGTATGCGTCGACCGTGCCCCATCAAGTCTTTATGTTCTTCCAGCTCATGTTTGCCGCCATCACCGTCGCCCTGATTACCGGCAGTGTGGCCGAGCGGATGAAATTTAAAGCCTTACTCATGTTTGCCGTCTTATGGTCCCTTCTAATCTATACCCCGTTGGCCCATTGGGTGTGGGGTGGCGGGTGGTTGGCCAAGCTTGGGGCGTTGGATTTTGCCGGAGGTGCGGTCGTCCATATCTCTTCCGGGTTCGGAGCCTTGGTCTGTGCGGTGATGCTTGGGAAGCGCAAGGGATTTGGTGCAGAGCCGATGCCTCCACATGATTTGCCGATGACCGTCCTGGGTGCGGGACTCCTCTGGTTCGGGTGGTTCGGCTTTAACGCGGGGAGTGCGCTAGGAGCCAATGGCGTGGCCGCGGCGGCGTTTCTTGCCACTCATACGGCCGCCTCGGCCGGGGGACTCAGTTGGATGGTGGCCGAATGGGTTCATAGGGGAAAACCAACCGTGTTAGGGGTCGCCAGTGGAGTGGTCGCGGGTTTGGCCACGGTGACGCCGGCTGCAGGATTTATCGGGCCGATGGCAGCCCTTCTGATTGGTCTGGTTGCCGGCACCGTTTGTTATATCGCGGTCGTGTGGAAAATGCGGCTCGGCTATGATGATTCGCTTGATGTCGTGGGTATTCATGGTGTGGGCGGTTTTATGGGCATATTAGCAACAGGGTTGTTTGCCTCCATCGGGGCCCAGGGTTTCTTTTTTGGAAACCCCGGACAGTTTGGTATACAAGTGGTATTGGCTTTGGTAACCTTGGCGTTTTCTGTCATCGGAACCTATCTCATTCTTAAAATCGTGGATGTGACAGTGGGACTGAGAGTCTCCGCCCAGGACGAGGAAATGGGGCTGGATCTTAGTCAACACAACGAACGGGCCTATTCCTAACAGGGAGGTGTGGGAGAAGGCATGATGGGGTGGAACGGGGCATGGCTTCCGATCCACGTCGGATGCATGCGTGCTATTGGTTGAGGAGATGAGGGTGTTGTTACTTTTATAAACAGCTGTGCTGGCGAAGGAGGTATTGAATGACCGCGAAAGAAGTGTTGGATTTTGCGAAAAAGAACAAGGTGGAAATGGTCGACGTCAAGTTTGTCGATCTGATGGGGACCTGGCAGCATTTTTCGATTCCGACATCAGAGTTAACGATGGATCTCTTTAAGGAAGGCTCTGGATTTGATGGATCGTCTATCCGTGGCTGGCGCATGATCCAAAATAGCGACATGTTGATCGTGCCTGATCCGAATAGCGCCTGTCTGGATCCATTCATGGAAATTCCCACGTTAAGCCTGATTGGAGACGTGCAAGATCCGATTACCCGGACCATCTATGAGCGGGATCCCCGTGGAGTGGCGCATCGCGCGGAACAATATCTTAAGAGCACGAAAATCGGAGATATTTCCTACTGGGGCCCTGAAGCCGAATTTTTTATTTTTGACCATGTGTCGTTCGATCAAAACAGTCACTCCGGTTACTACTTTGTTGATTCACAAGAGGGCATCTGGAATTCAGGGAAAGACGGAGAGAACCTCGGGTCACGGCCGCGCCACAAGGAAGGCTATTTCCCCGTCTCGCCAGTCGACTCCCAACAGGATATCCGGTCGGAGATGTGCCGGGAAATGGAAAAAGCCGGAATCAAGGTGGAGAAACACCATCATGAAGTGGCCACAGGGGGACAAGCCGAAATTGACCTTCGATTCGATACCCTGGTCAAGATGGCCGATCAGATGATGATGTACAAATATATTGTGCGCAATGTCGCGCGGCGGCACAACAAAACCGTGACCTTCATGCCCAAGCCGCTCTATGGGGATAATGGCACCGGAATGCATACGCATCAGAGCATTTGGAAGGACGGGAAGCCTCTGTTTGCCGGGAAGGAATATGCGGGTGTCTCGCAGATGTGCTTATATTATATTGGTGGAATACTCAAACATGGTCCGGCCCTGGCCGCGCTCACCAATCCCATTACGAATTCGTACAAACGCCTGACCCCTGGCTTTGAAGCACCGGTGTTGCTGGCCTATTCCAGCCGGAACCGATCGGCGGGCATCCGCATTCCCATGTATTCGCCGAGTCCCAAAGCCAAGCGCATTGAGGTTCGATTCCCAGATCCTTCCTGCAACATGTATCTGGCCTTCAGTGCCATGCTGATGGCCGGTTTGGACGGGATTCAAAATAAAATCCATCCAGGGGAAGCCATGGATAAAAATCTGTATGATTTAGAACCGGAGGAATTAGGGAATATTCCTTCATTGCCTTCGAGTCTGGACCAGGCCTTAAAGGCGCTTGAGGATGACCATGAATTTCTCTTGAAAGGCGGAGTGTTTTCCGAGGACCTGCTTGAAGCCTGGATCGCCTATAAACGGTCTAATGAAATCGATGCCATTCGAGTCCGGCCACACCCGTATGAATATTTTATGTACTATGATGTGTAAACGTTGAACGTGAACCTTTCCGCCAGTCTGCGGGAAAGGTCGGTGGGTGTCCTAGCGCCCGGGTATTCAATGAAGGGATGACGTCATGCCTTCTGATGCCCGGGCGTTAGCGTTTGGGAAACCGTCGAAGAAATTGTTCGTGAATGTTTCTCATCCTGGAGTGGATCGCATGCTCCAGATCCTCGGCCCCCTGAAGCCAGTTTGTGGTGAGCATCCCGAGCCGGCGAGCGAGAAAAACCATCTCATCAGAACCGGATGGGGGCAGGACAAGGTCCTGGGCATGGCCACGGACAATTCTCAGTCCATCAATGAGTTGTCGGAAATACACATAGTGGTCTTTGAGTTGGGCCCCCTCCTCAAGACTGAACAGGCCTTCCCCGCTTAAATGATCGATGGCTTCGAGCGTATTGGGAGTACGAATGGAGGGAAGGTCGTGTCCGCGCATGAGTTGAAGATATTGCACGGTATACTCCACATCAAGGAGGCCACCCGCTCCGTATTTTACATGCGTAGTTCCCGGCCGGACCAATTCCTTGATCTGCCGTTCACGAAGGTGGAGGGCGGTCTGCAGATCCCATGGGTCGGGGGCATAGACAAACTGGTCACGATGTTGCTCAACGGCTTTTCCGACTGCACGATTGCCGGCAAGAAATCGAAGCTTGATAAGGGCTTGTCGTTCAAAGGGGGCGGCTCCGCCCTCTGAAGTATAATAGCGCTGAATTTCTTCCAGGGAATTGGCGAGGAGCCCTTTCTCCCCATGCGGCCGAAGCCGGGTATCCAGGTGGAAAATGCCTTCCTGTTTGGCTTCAATCCATTGGAGAAATTCCTGTGCCCAGCGTTCAAAATAATCCGATGATACCCGCGCGGTCTGACCGCGCGGTGGTTTGCCCGGCATGTGATAGACGAACAGAATCTCGATATCGGAGGCATACCCTAATTCGCCTCCCCCGAGTTTCCCTAATCCAAAGATGGCCATCGACGGCGAAGCGGTGAGGGAGGATTTGGGATTGATCGCCTGTTGAGAATGCAAAAGGGCCTGATTGAGAATGACGTCAGCGAGATTGGTCAGGGCCTGGGAAAATTGCGGGAGCGGACTATTCTCCAGGAGATGACGCATGTCGATTCGAAACAGTTCTTCATCTTTCCATTGATTCAAACGCTGCTTTTTGTCGGCGGGAGTTTTAGCTTTGAGCAATAATGGCTCTATGGCCTTGCTGAGGATAGCTTTTGACCGGATCAGGGGACCTTTTTGGTACTGATTCATCATGGGCAACAAATTGTTATGCTGTCGGCGAAGTAAGTCCTCCCACAGGTAATCACTGCTGCCAAAGAGTTGCGCCAGCCGTTCCAGAGTGGAAGCCTGGCTCAGCTTGGTGAGATGCGATGGGGAATTGGCCTGCTCTAACCATTGATCCAGGAATTGATCAAAATGGTCGAGCGCTTTCCCGGGGTCCGGTGCCCACCTCAGGTAATGGGTGAATTCTTTCAGTAAGGTGGCCGCCGTTCGCAGTTCCTGTTGTTCGGCTTTCCCCTGAATTTTTCCACCTTGTCGCCCGCGGACGTAAAGACGATTGCGGACGCGATGGTTGGCGACTTCAATCTTGGCTTTCACAATATAGATGCCGCGCATGGCCAGAGCATTGGCAAAGGTGTAGAGAAACGCCGGCGTATCGGTTGAGCTAATATCCAGGATAGTTTCATGACCGCCACGCGGGTTGGAAAAGCTGATGTGCACCGGATGAACCATCTCCGTTGGTTTCTGCCGCATGTTCTCTAAATTCTCAATCAGTCGTCGATTGACCTGGCGACGGGCTTGCCGGATCTGATTCTTTTGAAGAAGGATGAGGAGGGCCGTCACCATCTCTTGAAGCTCACGTTGTTCGGGTTCCCCAAATTTCAAGTCTTCAAGAGCCTGCACGTGAAAAACATCCACCACAATTTTTCGGGTCAACCCTCGAGTCCCTTGTGGAGAACCGCCCATGGGCATGTGTCCCGGAGTGGATTTCGTGGAAAGGGCAGTGGGGGATGTAATCTCCAGCGAGGTGAAAATCGTGGCCTCGCGAATGTCCAACCCAAAGGACGATAAGACGCCACAGAACATGGCAAATTCTGAAAAATAGTCATATCCCACGAGAGTCAGTTGGTATTGCCGGGCGGGGAGAGTCCGGATCGAGATCGCACAGGGTCGTTCAAACGTGAGCTGGTTTGCCAGAGCTAAATGTTCCAAGATAGCGGCGGGAGGAAAGCTGTCAAAATAATCCGGGTCCATCTGCCGGACAAAATCTCTGATCAGGGCCGGACGAAGATCAGGACATTGGGTTTGATACGACTGGATCCGTTCGGCTTCGTTCATGGTGTCCGAGTATACTGAAAAATTGTTGCATTGTAAGGTCTGCCGCGCTTCCGTATAATTTTCCCTTTGACGATGAGCGCTTTCACACCACACACAGCTTCTGAGGGTGATCCTCCCGCTGCTTCACTTCCCGACCCGACGCCCTTACTTCTGGCTTCAGGACTTCCCTCCCAGGACGTGGCCCACATTCTTGAGGCCTATAGTCTGCAGGATTGGAAACGGGCGGACCAGAATCTGCAGGCCATGGCCGGTGAGCCGGTCACCCGGAAAGCCCTGGCAACCATTCTGCCCGCGGTCTTAAGCAGCGTGGGGCGAACGGCCGACCCGGATCAGGCTATCAATGAATGGGAACGGTATGTCGATTCCGGTATCCAACGGCTCCAACTGTTTCAATATTTAGCGATGGTCCCGCATGTGGTTGAAGTGTTGGGAGCGGCGTTCGGGAATAGCCCGGCCATGGCGCAAACCTTTATCCGTGATCCGTTACTCGTGTATTGGATTGAAGATGATGGGGTTCTGCGACGGCGAATGACGCGCGTGGCTCTTGAGGCCCACGTGCAGGCTGCCCTCAGTGCGGTGACGAGTTTTGAGGCAAAATGTGAAGCGTTACGACGGCTGAAGCGCCGCGAAATGCTCCGGATCGGCATTCGCGACCTCTTGGGCATTGCGACGCCGGTCGAAACCTATACGGTGTTATCGGATCTGGCCTCGGCTGTGATTCAGGCGGTTTATGAACTGGTGAACCGGGAGTTAACGCAGCGGTTTGGCGATTTTGCAGAGGAGACATCGACCGGGAAAATGGGAGACGGTTTCTCCGTGCTGGCCATGGGGAAACTCGGAGGATGGGAGCTTAATTATAGCTCGGATGTCGATCTGATTTATGTGTACCGTGCCCCCGAAGGAAAGACCAAAGCGGGGAGGGGACAAACCAGTATTACGCGTGCCCTGTATTGTGAAACGCTGGCCAGGGAACTCACGGCGGTCTTAACCGAGCCCACAGCGGAAGGGGCTTTGTTTCGAGTCGATCTCCGTCTCCGTCCGGAAGGAATGGTCGGGCCGTTGGCCTCGTCCCTTGAAGACGCACTTCACTATTATGGGGGTCGAGGACGAACCTGGGAACGTCTGGCCTTTCTCAAAGCCAAGCCCATTGCCGGAAATCTCCGTGTGGGGCAGGCTTTAATCAAGGGGCTGACAAACTTTGTGTATGGGAATGCAGGGGACGAAGGGCAGGTCTTCCCGGCTATTCATTCACTCCGGTCACAAATTCTGGCCAAGATGATTCGACGAGGGGAAGTCGACCGGCATGTCAAACTGGGCATCGGAGGGATTCGGGAAATCGAATTTATTGTGCAAGCCCTTCAACTGCGTTGGGGGCAGGCGTATCCTAAAATCCGTGACCGGCAAACACTCAAAGCGTTGGTGAAGTTGAGGCACATTGAAAAACTCACGGCACAGGAGGCGCGTCTACTGAAAGAGTCGTATGTGTTTTTGAGAAATCTTGAGCACAAACTTCAAATGGTCCATGAATTTCAAACGCATCTGCTCCCGAGTAAGACGGACGAGATTGCCAAATGCGCCGTCAGAATGGGTTACCTCAAACAGGGAACCGTGGGGCAGGCCACGGAAACGTTCCTGAACGACTATCGCCGGCATACCACCACGGTGCATCAGTTATACGAGCGCATCCTGTGTTCGTCATCGTCCTAGCTGCTCCACGCTTTTTTCTCAAGATATCCTTTTTTTGCCATCCGTTTGACAGTTGCGTTACAGGGAAGGAGACGAATGTCGGGTGTGAATCGTGCTAAGGGGTTGAATTCCCGCTGGGGATTATTATCTTTATAGTGCGAGACAAATTCCGGACGTATACATTATTGATTGAGGGGGAAGCCAATGGACCTTAACCGAATGACGATCAAAGTACAGGAAGCCTTGCAGGCTGCCTCGGGGATCGCGATGCGACGAAGCCATCAAGGGATTGATGTGGAACATCTCCTGCTGGCGTTGCTGGAGCAATCCGGTGGATTGGCGCACCCGATTTTAGAACATACGGGAGTTTCTCCGACCGCCGTCAAAAATGCCGCAGAACAAGCACTGCAGAAGGTGCCTCAGGTTCAGGGGAGTGGGGCGCCTCCCGGTCAGGTGCATCTCTCTCCGCGTCTGGCCAAGGTGCTCAATCAGGCGGAAGCGGAAATGAAGGAGCTTCGGGATGAATTCTTGAGTGTCGAGCATGTCATCCTGGCCATGGTGGCCGAAGGGGGCGTGTTTACCTCCATGGGACTCAAGCGGGATAAGGTCCTCGCCGGCCTTCAGGAAGTGCGGGGCAATCAGCGCGTGACCAGCCAGGATCCCGAGGGCACGTATCAGGCATTAGAAAAATATGGTCGGGATCTGACCCGGTTGGCCAGCCAGGGAAAATTGGATCCGGTGATCGGCCGTGACGAAGAAATTCGCCGGGTCGTGCAGATCCTGTCACGCCGCACCAAGAACAATCCGGTCCTGATCGGAGAACCGGGTGTGGGAAAAACGGCCATTGTCGAAGGCCTGGCACAACGAATCATCAAAGGGGATGTGCCGGAGGGACTTAAAAATAAACGCTTGATCGTGCTTGATATGGGTGCCCTGGTGGCGGGTGCCAAATTTCGCGGGGAATTTGAAGAGCGGTTAAAAGCCGTCTTAAAAGAAATTCAATCCTCCCAGGGACAGATCCTCTTGTTTATCGATGAATTGCACACGGTCGTGGGGGCCGGAGCGGCGGAGGGGTCCATGGATGCCGCCAACTTGCTGAAGCCGATGTTGGCCAGAGGGGAGCTCCATCTGATCGGTGCCACCACGCTGGATGAATACCGGAAACATATTGAAAAAGATGCGGCCTTGGAGCGGCGGTTCCAACCGGTGGTAGTTGATCAGCCGTCGGTGGAAGATACCATTTCCATTCTGCGCGGGTTAAAGGAGCGGTATGAAGTCCATCATGGCGTGCGCATCAAAGACTCGGCATTAGTGGCAGCCTCACGCCTGTCCAATCGCTACATCGGGGACCGGTTTCTGCCCGATAAAGCGATTGACCTCATCGATGAAGCCAGCGCGCGATTGCGAACCGAAATCGACAGCATGCCCGCCGAAATGGATGAGATCTCCCGAAAAGTCCTGCAGTTGGAAATTGAACGGGAGGCCTTAAAGAAAGAAACCGATGCGGCCAGCCGCACCCGGTTAACCCATATTGAGGAAGAGTTGAAAGCCAAACAGGCCGCGCTGAATGACTTGAAAACCCAATGGGATGCCGAGAAATCGTCCGTCGGCAAATTACAAACGATCCGACAGGAGATCGAAGGCGTCAAACAGCAAATTGAACAGGCCGAGCGGCAGTATGACCTGAATCGCGTGGCGGAGCTGCGCTATGGCACCTTGCCCAAACTGGAAAAATCCATGAAAGAGGAGGAAGAGCGGCTGGCCAATCAACAAGGCACCAGTCGTCTGCTCAAAGAAGAGGTCGATGAAGATGACATTGCCGAGGTCGTCAGCCGGTGGACAGGCATTCCCGTGAGCCGGTTACTCCAAGGCGAAGTAGAAAAACTGCTGCACCTCGATGAATGGTTACACAAACGCGTGATCGGTCAGGATGAAGCGGTCAAAGCGGTGGCTGAAGCCGTGTTGCGTGCCCGGTCCGGCATCAAAGATCCCAATCGCCCCATCGGGTCGTTCCTCTTCCTGGGACCGACCGGCGTGGGCAAAACCGAGTTGGCGCGGGCGCTGGCGCATACCCTCTTCGATAACGAAGCCAACATGGTGCGTATCGATATGTCGGAATATATGGAAAAACATACCGTGGCCCGATTGATCGGCGCCCCGCCAGGGTATGTGGGCTATGAAGAAGGCGGACAGTTAACCGAAGCGGTGAGGCGCAGACCCTTCTCGGTCATCCTCTTCGATGAAATCGAAAAGGCCCATCATGATGTCTTTAACGTCCTCCTCCAAGTCTTAGATGACGGGCGGTTGACCGACTCACAAGGCCGAACCGTGGACTTCAAAAATACCGTGCTCATCATGACCTCGAATCTGGGCAGTCAGGATATTTTGGAAGCCCAGCAACGGAATATGGACTATGAAGCCATTCGGGCCTTAGTGCTCAAAGAAATTCAACAGCATTTCCGTCCCGAATTCTTAAACCGGGTCGATGAAATTGTGGTCTTCCATCCCTTAAAACGGGAGGAACTCGCGCAAATCGTCGAAATTCAATTGGAACGGCTCAGGGTCAGATTGGCGGACCGGCGGATGTCCCTGGAACTCTCGCCGGCGGCCGTGGCCGATCTGGCTGCGCGGGGCTATGACCAGGTCTATGGAGCTCGTCCCTTGAAACGCCTGCTTCAACAGGAAATTGAAACGCCGCTTTCCCGGCTGATCATCCAGGGCAAAGCGGTTGATGGGCAACGCATTGTGGGCGATCTGGTCGACGGCAAGTTCGTCCTCACCGCCCAGGAAAATGTAGAGGCCTAACGCCACTCCATCAATCCCACGGGGAGTATGATTGTGGTGCTCTCCGTGGGATTGTTCTCCTCAACGGATTCCCGTCCAATCACCTGCCAAGATATTCAATAAACAGCATGAGGAAATAGCCACCGGAAGGAATAGCAAAGGCCTTCAAAATGGGTTGTTCGGCAAACGGGCAAAACGCCCCTTTCCTAAAGTTCTGCACCTCGCTGATGACCTTCTGTATTTGAGCTTTTCGGGTAGAGCCTGCACTTGTGCTCAACATGGACGTCAGCTCATTGAGAACGCGCCCCCGGGCGTTTTCAGCCGTTCGCCGGAAATGAAAGGCTGAAAAAACGGCCAGCCCGATGTTGCTTCCTATTACGATAAGAAGACTAATCGGAAGATCCCAGTCATCAAAAAATGAAGAACGTGACACAATCATGACCAATACAATGATAAAGGGATAATAGATTAGGGTCCCGACCACTTCTGTGAGCTGACCACAAAACCACAGACCGTGTTGAAAGTTGTCCAGAGCATCCTTCATAGAACTATGGAACCAGGGTTCGCGTGCTCTATTCCGAGGTGGCCATTCCACGCCTGGTTGTAACACCCACTTCACCATCCTGGCACAAAGCCGTGTGACATACACCACAAAAAACACCAGGAGCCACATGGTGACCACACTCAGAATAAGAATCGCCTTATCCCAAATGAAGCACGTCCCACCCCGGCAGGGGGTGGTGGGAAATCCGATGAGCATAAAAATAGGGAAGGCAAACAGAATCAGGTAGACAGCTGTCTGGACGACAACACGGGAGCCTGCGCACCGTAAGCCCATTAATGATGTATAGATGCGCCATGTTTCACGCACCGTATGTTTAGGGGGTGCGCCGCCACTTGAAAAGTCCGGACCAAAGTCCATCCACTTTTTCCATTCGAAGCATCCGGTACATTCTCCTGGAGAGAGATCGAAATCTGCCTCAAGTTGACGAAATTTGGCCTGCAGGGTTCTGTATCCCCGGCAAAGAAAGCAAAGACTCAAAAAGAACGCCGCCAATCTGAGTATCTCAGTTGGCCAGACACTGATACCTTCCAGCCAGACAAAGGGTTCTCCATCCTCAAGTTGGTGGGTGATGGACACAAACAGCCAGGAATAGCTACCGACGACGGCAAACAGGAAGGCCCAGAACATGGGAGACTTGGCCGCCGCTCCCGCAAGAAACACCGCTTTCCGGCTCATGGCCGCATAAATCAGCCAACTACTCAACAGAATACATCCCAGCAGGATGAATGTTCGTAAACCTATAGGGGGCGCCGGCTCTCCATGTTCAAAGTCCGGGCGTGAAACATGGATGGAGCGGGTGCCGTCACTCAGGTCGTACGCACCCGTGAGTCCGACCTCGAAGACTCTTGGCGCTCGATAAAGAGAGGGTTGGTCTGGTGAGTTGTCGCATAACCCGTGAGCAAACAGTCCTGAAGCCGTGTGACACACGGCGTCGGGGTCAATGGCCAGCAGCGTGGACAAGAATAATGAGGTTTGATAGGCATCACGAAACGGGGGAATCGACCCTTGCACCTTGTCATCAAGACGAAGGCCGAAATGGGAGGCAATGAGAAGATTTCGAGTCCATTGATATTGGCCCGGATGTAAGAGACGGGCATCAAGATCGGTGGTAAAGAAAAGGACACCGGGAAATTCCTTTCGCAAGGCTTGGAGGAGGAGCAGTTTGTCATAGACATCTCCAGCCAAAATGCCGATGGCCTTAAAGCCGGGACAGGTTGGCCATGATCCTTCTCCCACACTGTCCAGACACTCTTCGCGAATCCTCCGATCCTCAGCTTGTATTTGCAAGGCCAACCGCCTCAAATAATCGAACTGGGCCGGGCCTTCCGGTCGTTCAAGACCCTTATTAATTTTAAAAAGGTTCTGAGAAAGGGTTCCGTCACTCTCGGATTTTCCACCAGAGGCATTCATACTTTGAGGAAGCTCACCGTCAATTCCACGAAGGTAGCTAAAGCGATGGGCCCAATCAGGCCAGTCCACGTCTCCCAAATTCCTGATCTTGGTGACAAGATCAAGATCCCGAGTACGATGAGTCACTTCAAGAAAGGTCAGTGGCAGTTTCCGCCCGTAGAGCGTATCCCATTCCCCGATCAGGGCAATGTGATCTGGTTCGTCGGTAAAGTCCACGTTGCGTTTGTGTAATTCCTCTGCCAGTTCCCTGGCCAGCTCTTCGTCTGTACCTATGACGCGATGCACATCAAAACCCAAGGACTTCATATACTTCCAGCACTCAGCTTCGCTGACACACTGTCCCTCATCAATGTTAAGGCCTTCAAACAGAACCGCCTCAGAGGCGGTGGCCGAATAGGAAAGATACTGGATAGCTGTTGAATCCTCTGTGGGTGTATTTGAGGAAGACCCCATTCGATGTCTTCCCAGAACTTCACTGATCATGGCGCGTAAGGTTCCGGAATGAAACGGGCCTAACACCGTAAACGACATCGTGGCATCAACATAATCGTGACGACCTCGTTCCTGTGGAGAGTCGGGTACCGAATCGTTCACAAAGGCCACGAGGTCTTCCAGGGACGCTAATGGGTTTTTCTCAAGATCTTGATCCTTGACCCAGAGGACCAGCACGTGGTCTTTTCCGGGGTTGTCCGGTTTAAACCATTCGAGAGGCACATCCATGCCGGGACAACTTTCATCCCAGCAGGTGTCTTTTCCTTGAAGTTTTGTGCGGTTCCACGAAAAATATCTGAAAAACTCCCCTTCCTCGGGGATATACCCCGCCTCTCCAAGAGCAGACACCACCGCATAGCGATGCCGTAACCGGTATTCGGTTCCGGAAGCAAAGGGAGTGCCTTCTGTTACGACAATCAGGGTTTTGAATGTGGGTGTGGGTTCTCCTATAGCCCTCGTGATCTCATGTAACTGAATGCCCAAATTATGATGGTCCGTGGTCTGTGAACCAGTGAGAGAATCCTGGCGTGACTGAGCCACAGTCTGAGATTGAATGGCTTTGGGTTCGGCGTGTTTATGAGCCTTTACCGATGCGAAAGGGTCCTGCCACAGACGGCTTTGCACTCGCTTGTCACCAACGATCACCGCCTCGCTTTGTTGTTCATGAACGGGCCGATCACTTTTAAAGGGTTGTTGGTAAAACAAAATTCCACCCAGCACGGTGAGCAGAATTAATAACCCCGTCACAGGAATCTTAAAATCGTCGCTTTTTTCAGAGGCCATGCGTCACTCGCGAATGTTCCCTGGAACCAGATGACTGCCGGATATGGCTGTTCAGCTTCATCTCATGGCTAATGGGGAAGGAACTATATGTGGTTGAACAATTCAAAATGGACAATGATCCAACTGCCGGACACGTGCGGTTCATCACCTACAGGAACTCAAGATTCATGCGAGCGCGACGGATGACTCTCGCGCCGCTGAGAGAACGAATGATAAACCCGCGGAATGTAAGAAAAAGAATGAAACAAAAGGAACGCCGATGGAAAACGGTCTAGATGTTGAGTGGTCGATTGCGTATCCAATCAGATACGACCCTGTATCCAATCAGACACGAGATCCTGTCATTCGATGATGGAACGGACTCTCGTCGTTTTCAAAGGAAGAACGTTGGTGATCATTCCACAATTCGCCGGGGGAACCTATCCGGTATGTACAGATTGAAGAAGCGTGTGTCGGGGATGTCATCGTCGACCAGATTCGTAGACCTGTCAATCCATTATCGACCACGGCAAGGCGCAGGCTTAACCGACGCATCCCCGCTGGTCACTCCATCGGTCCGACGGCTTTACAACGAAGCCGCAAGCCGGCAAAACCGCCATCGCCCCAGGAGGCTTCGATGCCAATGGCAATTTGGTCGCTCGGGCAGGAAACCTTCTCGCGCCAGCGTTTACAGTTTGGGCGCCTGAACTTGTCACTGAGGCTGGCGTCGAAGAGGGTTCCATCCTGGCCCACACGCACGGCCCAGATCTCCGCCCCTTTAATCTTGTCGTCTTTCTTTTTCTTGTCCGTGGTGCAGACCTGGATGGACTGAACAACATGATCGGCCTTGTCGAATTTAATCGTCTGTTTGTCGTGAACATTTTTACCCGTGCACGGCGGCCTGGTGGCTTTGTTCGACGTGCTTTCTGCGGTGTGGCGACCATTTAAACTCGTGCGCAATGTGCCGATATAGCACGCCTCGTCGCTCCGCTCATAAAAGACAAGGCCGCCGAGCGCCCACTGATTTGCGGACGTCGTCGCAAAAGCATCGGGTGCGAGAGTTTTGACATCGAGCGTGCTTGTTCCGCCGGGAGCCGAGCCGGACAATGGACTTTTACTGACCGTCCCGATGACGATGGCCTCGGCCCAGGCCTGGACCGGTGCCAGGCCAAAAACGAGAAACGCCATGATTACTTGCGCACAAAGTCTTTGTTTCATCTCGCCTCCTTGCTGGTGATGATCCTCGAACATGTACGGCAAAGAAATTTTCAAGACGTCTGTCCGAAATGATTTGTATGAATTGCGGAAGAGGTCTCAGTCAGGAAGGTTATTCCTTCTGACCCGTTTTTTTAATGATGTGATATCCGAATTGGGTTTTGACAACCGGACTCAGACTGCCATGTCCCAGGCGTTTGACCGCATCTTCAAAGGCTTTCACCATTTTGCCGGGACCAAACCATCCCAGATCACCACTTTTGGAACCGCTGGGGCAGGTCGAAAACTCCTTCGCCAGGTCGGCAAATTTAGCTCCGGTTTTCAAACGTTTCCTCAGGTCTTCGGCTAACCCTTTTTCCTTTACGAGAATATGACTCGCTCTCCACTCCATACGTTCTCCTTTCAAACCCTTCAACACAGTCCTGTCAACAGAGGCACTTCTTTTTTTATGGGCAAATTATATGATGCTGTGTAAAAAAATGTCATCTCGAATTTCATGACGGCCAGCCCCCGGCAGTTTGAGACGCCCCTCATGGTTTGGGAAGTGTGGAGGTGACGGATGCCGGCGGAGTAAACACTTCGTTCACAACACTAAAGGAGCCTCCCGGTGTGGGCCCGCCACTGATGACGTAAATGCGGTCATTCACTACCGCTGACCCGAGGCCGTGGCGTCCTGTCGGCATGGGGGCCATGGTCTGCCAGCCATCACCCGTTGGATCATACGCCTCGTTTTCACGAAAGGTTCCTTCTTCCTGTTCGCCGCCGAAAACATATATCCGATTGCCCACACTGGACGCGGTGATACCACTGCGGGCAGTCGGAAGATCTGCAACTCGCGACCAGCGGTCGGTGACAGGATCGTAGACTTCCGTGACAGCGAGATTCTGTCGATAGTCGCCGTTCAGGCGTCCGCCAATGGCGTAAATGTTACCGGCTACGGTTGCGGCTGCAAGGTGATCGCGAGGGGTCGGCAGCGGCGCGCGCATCGTCCAGGCATTGCGCTCCGGATCGAAGACCTCCACTGCCGCGCTATTGGCCTTCCGATCGTAGCCGCCGATGGCATAGAGCTTCCCGTCGTACAGTGCCACCGACAAGGCTCCGCGAGGGGTCGGCATCGGTGCGCGCTCGGCCCAGATGTCCGTGGCTGGATTGTAGACATACACGGTGGCAACGGGATGCCAGATGCTGAGTCCCGATTGCCTGTATCCACCAATGACAAACAGTTTGTCGTCTGCCACTCCGAGACCCACATGGTGCAGGCCCACCGGCATTGGCGCTCGGGATGTCCATTGGTCGGTGGCCGGATCATATTCCTGGAGGGCTGGCGTGATCCCGAGATTAATGATATTGCCGAAGGCGGGTTGCTCAAACCCGCCCACGACGTAAATTTTGCCGTTCAAGGTCGCGGCGGCCACCTCAGTCCGCATCGTTGGTGCAGGCTTGACCGTCTGCCATACCCCCTGATCCGCCTCTGTCTGCATTGATTGAGCAGATACGGGCGGCACGATGAGGCAGAGCGCAGTGAAGAACGCCAGAAGGACCAGGATAGGGCTTACCAAAGGAACATGGCGTAGGATTGCCGGGATGATCTGGTGTCGCATGGCTGGAAGTATAGCAATCGAGGAATGGAAAATCTTCACTGTGTGTGATGACCACAGTGAGCCGACCAAAAGAAGCCGGACTCACCCACCCCCACAAGGACGTCGCGATGAACTGCGAACCGCGTGGAGAACCATTCCCGCTCAACAGGGCACAGTGGATAAAGACACAGGTGATGACGACGTCAACGATATAGTTGAGAGAGTCCATCGAACGAGTGTCAGAAGGTCCCGGTGAGCGTGAATCTCGTCAAAATCCCATCCTGAAATAGCCCCACATGGATCACCTGCCGTGCTTCTACGACCGGGTATTTTCCTGCCGTCAACATGGTGACATTTCGGAAAAGGTCGGGTAATCTAGGCCCACTTTGGGAGGGGAAATGAGGAATATGTCCATCAACGGGGTTGGACCCGGTTACCCAATATTTAATGTCCACTCTTTTCACCCCATGACGGAATAATTATGAAGTACGTAACAGGTTGTCTGATAGTGCTGGGCTGTCTGGCTCTGGCAGGGTTTTTGGAGATCCCCTCCGTTGGCGGTCAAACACTCCCGACCGCTTTCAAAGTCGCGTCCGCCGAAGTTGAAAATTCCCAACAAAACCTTCGGGACAGTGAGGGCACCACGCTGACTCCTTTCGACCAGTCCAAAGGGAGCGAGGAGGATGTGGAGCTGACCCGGCGTATTCGTCAGTCACTTATAGCCGATAAGACCTTATCCATGAACGCCCACAATATTAAGATCGTGACCCTGAATGGAAAGGCTACGTTACGAGGACCGGTGGAGACGCATGATGAGCGAAGGCGGATTTTGAACATGGCCACGTTAGTTGTCGGCCTGAACAATGTCATCAACCTGCTAGAAGTTGTAAACGAATAAATACCCTCGTTATCCCCCGGAAAAGGAGCATCAGATGGCTAAAGCCGTTTTTTGTATTGCGACAACTTTTCTGCAAGCCGAGCAAATCGTCGACAATCTCAAGATTGCGGGTTTCTCGAGTAACGATATTTCTGTGCTCTTTCCAGACACCCATGGGGCCAAAGATTTAGCGCATGAAAAGCACTCGAAGGCTCCGGAGGGGGCCGTCACCGGAGCCGGAGCAGGTGGGGTGTTGGGTGGAGCCCTTGGCTGGCTGGTGGGCATCGGGGCATTGGCGCTCCCCGGCATTGGTCCGTTTGTGGCTGCCGGCCCGATTATGGCCGCGCTGGGCGGGGTGGCACTCGGCGCTACGGTGGGAGGCCTGACCGGCGGACTGGTCGGCATGGGCATCCCGGAGTATGAAGCCAAGCTCTATGAAGGAAAGATTAAAGAAGGCAAAATCCTGATCTCGGTTCATTCAGAAAATCCCGATACGACGGACCGTGCCCGAACAATCTTCAAAAATGAGGGAGCCGAAGATATTGCCACCTCGGATGAGGCCTCGGTCAAGTCCTAAAAGGGGTGAGGAACAGAAACAGGTCAATCCCAAACGCGCTAGAGATCGCACGCGTTCCTTGCGGTCATAGGCCCACCTCGATAGGTGGGCCTGAGCGCCCAGAGTACATTTAGGTTTATCTGCCACCAGACTCATGGTCGGATAGTGGGGACCTAGCGCACGATCTCGGCTTTGGCTCCGCTGGCGATCGGTTCCTCAGTTGTCGCCATGATCGGGGTCAGAAAGCGCGATTCCGCCTTGTAATCATACAAACCCGTGGCAGGATCGAGTTCGAGGATCTGGCTTCGCAACGTGCCTTGATAGGTAAAGGCCTTCTCGCCGGGCGGCACCGAAAAATTGATCGTCTCGGTAGTGGCCGTGGAATATTGTTCGGTAAACGAAATAGAAAATCCCACGGTGAATTTTCCCTTCACCAGCACAACACCCGCCTCAAATGATGCGCTGATGTCGATCTTCTGGGTGCTGGAAAAGATAAAGCCGGTCGTCACGCTTTTCGCGTAAGATGACGTGGCCTTGGAATGGGTATTGTCAATGCTTCCGATATTTTGCAGGTCCGGAGAAAAGAGGACCAGAACCTGTGCTTTTGTGGAATCGGCCAGCAACGGCAGACTTTTGCGGAACGTGTCGGCATCGGCCGGCGGGCGTTTATCATAAATTTCTATCGTGGTATCCTTCACGGGAATGCCGTCAAGTAGACCCCCTTCACCACCAAATGCATGACCTTTAAAATGGGCCATCGCGGCTGCGAGGTCCGCATACAAGACGTTGAGATCGCTGTAGAGGACCGCCCGCGCATCAATCGTCAATGTCGTATCGTGCTTCATGGCCTCTTTTTTTACTTTGAAATCTTTGATGATCAGGTGCCAATCCACGGCAAGCACCCCGATAGCATCCGCATATTTTCCATCGTAATTCTCGACAAGAAATACGACGCGACTGTCTGTCTTGTTGTAATCCCTCGCAGAGGCATCGTTCAGGGGACTAATGACGTTGGAAAACCCAGATTTAATGGAGTCTTTGTCCAGCCCCTTGATAAGCACGGACGAAGCGGTTTGCGCCAGACTGGAAAAGGCATCCTTGATCGAATCCACCGAGTCATAGCGTTCGCTAAAATCCTCATGAGCGCGGGTCCCGGTAAAGCTGGGTCGGTTGGCATGAAGCCAATCGAAGTGGTCCTTGTAGATCAAATATGCCAAGTCGGCAGCATAACCTGCCCCCGTGGTGTCGGGTTTCCAGTTGCCGACCGATGATTCGGCCCATTCACCGACCAGCCCTTTGAGACGGACTTCCCCTTTTTCAGCAGGTTTAAGAATTTGATAGGTTTGGATAAGTCCGTCAGGTATGGTGGCTTCAACCTCGGAAATGAATTTCGTCAGCATTTTTTTGTCGGTATACTTGCATGTGAGACCGATGTTGTTCAGTTGTTTTTGAAGTACATCGGGGGTGAGTGCCGTGGGCGTAGCCCGAGTCAGGTCGATCTTAATCTTCTTTCGTGGGATCGGCATAGAAATTCCTTCCTGACATTCCTTTGAGGTTGACATGAGCACAGACTTTTGAAAAATTTTGTCGACTCTTCAATCCGAGTTCACAGGGGGTGACAAAGGTTAGGTCAATGGTGGTGAGGTATTCTTAATTTTTTTTTGTTAATGGGATGATCTGTCGTGTGTAAAACCTCCTGATTGAGATGAGTGAAAGGCAACGGAAGACCCGGAGTATGCCAACAGAGTCCCATGAGTGCAATGCCGCAGAGTATGATCTGAGCTTCTGAATACTTTTATAGCGCTCCCTGATTCACATTCATCCAGTAAGGAATAACGAAAAAAAAGAATCTTCGCCTTTCGTCGCCATGTTCATGTGGTCGTTTGCAAAAAGTTTCCTTTCCCCATTGTTGACAATTTGCAACCGGAAATAGCTTGAGTGGGTTTGGACGCTGCCCTTGCCTCTGTGTGGGATAGGAAGAGATGCTATTGGTTTATGTGAACGCGGAAAACGAATTTTCATGGAAGTCCCTGATAAGGTTTTTGTTACGGTTCGACGCCTGCCGGGTGGCCCATAAGGAGGGACGCTCTCCGCATCTGGCGGCCCATGAATGAGCCCAGCGGGTCATTCAGCTATGCCCTTTAGCTTTCCTGGCCTGGTGGCATGGCCGAGCAGTGCAACCGGCACCGGAGAAAAGGCGGGCAGTGTTTGAGCCAGGCGAGTTTGCCCGCCGCCGGTGTCGGTGAACCGCGCAGGACACCCGAAGGGCCATGCCACGGCCAAAATGGGTTTGGCCACTTTGACCGAAACCAAAGTGGCTCGTCGTCCGGGGACGAAACCCCGGAAGCCCTCAAAAAGAAAAAGACGCCCCACGCAAGCGCTCCGCTCAGGGCCTGAACCCCAGCTTCTTTTGTCCCCTCACTATACTTCTTGCGATTCTCCCACTTTGCTCGCCACATTTCAGTGTTACCGTAATTGGGTGTGGGTTTTACCAGATAGCATTCGTATGGCCCCTCCAGTATATTTAAGAAGGCAATATGCCGTTCTCGTTTGCTACCAGTGGGAGACATGAGGAGGGGTGCCGGCACTACGGAATTCAGGGAGGTACGGAATGTCTGCTCGACGAGCAATCATTGCGGGTGTAGGGGTGGGGGCGATGCTGGCAATGTGTCTGGCGCTATCAGGGGTGATCTGGGCCAAACATGCGCCACCAGAGAATACGCCCAATCAACCGATTACTGACATGCATGCGCACAACGATATTGTGAACGACACCATGTCTGCCACCTCCGACACCGGCGCGATCGGTCCGTGCGGTATCTCAAAGATGGGGGGACAGACATTCTCCGGTGCAGACCGGTTTGTCCCTGTCCTGTATGGCGTTGCCTACTGTGACCGGGAAACGGGCGTCGTGTGGGAAACCTCCCCGGCGGTGACCTTCTTTAACTGGGCCGGGGCCATCAGCCATTGCACCACCCGCGAGGTGGGAGGACGGAAAGGCTGGGCACTCCCGATGCGTGAACAACTATCGAGTCTCCTGGATATCAATTCGATTCTTTGCTTAGGTGGGGGACTCTGTTTGCCGGATGGGCATCCGTTTCAAAAGGTTCAGTCGGCCAACTATTGGTCGGCGTCCACAACCGGGGGGACTCCCACGTTCGCCTGGCTCGTGAATTATTTCCTGGGCGGGGTGTTCGTCATCAAGTTGGAGGGCAAAGGGCTCGCCTGGTGTGTGCGCGATGGTCAGACCACCGACGGACTAGGATTGGCCGCCATTGCGGAGCCCCACCAAGACCATGAAGTGCTTGAGGTCGCGTGGTGAGTAGTTTTAAGAAGAATAGGGGATAGAGCCTCCTTTCCTCCCATCTCAAAATCTTTCTAATTTTCAGCCAGGTCTGCACTTCTTCCTCTGTCATGATTTTCATGATCATCCATAAAAGACTCCTATTCTATTTTCCGACGCCTGCCTGGCCCACAGGAGGGACGCTCCTCGCATCTGGCGGACCTTGTCTGAGGCCCGCGAGGTCATTCAGCTTTGCCCTTTAGCTTTCTTGGCCTGGTGGCATGGCCGAGCAGTGGAACCGGCACCGGAGAAAAGGCGGGCAGTGTTTGAGCCAGGCGAGTTTGCCCGCCGCCGGTGTCGGTGAACCGCGCAGGACACCAGAAGGGCCATGCCACGGCCAAAATGGGTTTGGCCACTTTGACCTCCACCACAAAGGTCGCGCTCTTCGAGACGCACCAGGCGAAACCTCCTCGTCCGGGGACGAAACCCCGGAATTAACAAACTCTCTCCTCACCTTCAACCTTGTTCATCAGCCAACTACTGATCGCACTTTCAACCTCTCCTTGTGTCAGATCAAAGTGCAACAATTAACCCGAATCCACGCTCACTATAAAAGGCGGGCGTCCGGGGTGGAAGGAATGGGATTGGTGACTTCTCATAGGGTCTTGGCTATACTTTTAATCTCACGCATCCCTATTGCCGAAAGATTAGGGTAAGGAGAAGCATCATGCCCGCCATTAATTGGCGAGACTACATTGTTTCCGATCCAGCAATTCTGGGAGGAAAACCGGCTCTCAAGGGAACTCGTCTGTCTGTGGAGTTCGTACTTGATTTGCTGGCGGCTGGATGGGACCAACCTGCCCTATGTGACAATTACCCCAACCTGACTGAGGATCGAATCCGAGCTGTGCTGGCGTATGCTGCGGAAATCTTCCGGGAGGAACGGTTCTATCTGCTGCCGCCGACCGGAACGTCCGCATGAGTGACCGGTATCTTGCCGACGAAAATTTTCCTGCCTCAATAGTCAAATTGCTTCGAACGCACGGCGACGATGTCCTCTATGCAGCGGAGTCACTGATAGGGGTTTCCGATGAGGAGGTGTTGCGCCAAGCCGTCATTCAATCTCGTGTGTTGCTGACTTTCGATCGTGATTTTGGCGAATTAGTGTTTCGTTGTCGGCAACAGTCTGCTCCCGGCATTGTCTTGTTTCGTCTGGGCGGACAATCCCCTATGGAGCAGATGTCGTTTTTGCAGATCTTCTTTTCATCTCAGCCGAAGCTACGAGGGTTTTTCACGGTCGCGAGTCCGGGGCATTTTCGCCAAGTTCGTCTTGGTGAGTCCCGTGAAGATTCGGAAGAAAAAACCCCTTAAAAAGACAGGATAGGTACCAATGGCCGAAACCCCGGGACCTATCTTCTCTTTAATATTCTTCATTTATTCCTTTTCTACTTTTTCCGACGCCTGCCGGCTGGTCCACAGGAGGGCCGCTCTTCGCATCTGGCGGACCTTGTCTGAGGCCCGCGAGGTCATTCAGCTTTGCCCTTTAGCTTTCTTGGCCTGGTGGCATGGCCGAGCAGTGGAACCGGCACCGGAGAAAAGGCGGGCAGTGTTTGAGCCAGGCGAGTTTGCCCGCCGCCGGTGTCGGTGAACCGCGCAGGACACCCGAAGGGCCATGCCACGGCCAAAATGGGTTTGGCCACTTTGACCTCCACCACAAAGGTCGCGCTCTTCGAGACGCACCAGGCGAAACCTCGTCGCCCGGGGACGAAACCCCGGAAGCCCTCACCTTAGGCGTTAAAACGGCATTCCTTTTCTGCAGTCAGTCCCTGCCATTTCTCTCTTCTTAACCTCTCCCCCAAATCCAATTTTCCTCACATCATTCAGCTTCATCCCCCATTCACCGATAAAGACAATAAACACCACATTCCAATTTCTATGCTCACTTTAAAGGCCAACACCTATGGACCATGCCACCAGAACACGCCTCGAACGCAATATCTTTCCCCACGCGCATCAAGCTTGTGAGCCATGGGATACCTTTCCGTGGCACACAGGCCGGGGAGGAGCCATCGATACGCATGTCACGCATTCATCCCAAGCACTCGCGATTGATGTCTTCGGCACCATCAAAACCTCCCCTGATTGCGATGCGATTCTCGATGCCCTGGCAACAAACCTTGGGGTGCCGGCCGGCCCTCCATGGGAGATCACCTTGGAATGGCGCGCGCGCCCATCATTGCTCAATGAACCCCGTCCGACCCAAGTGGATGTCTATGCGGAAAATCCCCATTCCGTGATCATGTTTGAATGTAAATTTACGGAGCAGGATGGAGGGGCGTGCTCGCAAACGGTGCGGCGCAATGGCTCCGTCCCGTGCAACGGAAACTATGCCCAGCAAGCCAAGCGAGTCATCGACATGACCAGTCGTTGCGCCTTAAGCGAAAAAGACATTCAATATTGGGACATCATTCCGAAAGTCTTTCACCTCGATGCCCACACAGATTACCACCCCTGTCCATTCGCGGGACCGGCCTACCAATGGATGCGCACTCTCGTCGTGGCCTATAAGCTGGCGCGGCAGAAAAATAAGCAACCGGCGGTCGTCATCGTCTATGCGGACAGTGCCGACCTGCCCATGGCCCAAAAGGTCAAAGCCCCTGAATGGAGCGAATTCAACGAGACGGTCAGACAGGATCAGGTCCAGTTTCACGTGCGGTCGTATCAAGAGATTCTGACATGCGCGCAAGAGGCAACCAGAGAGAACAGCGGGGCGGATACCGTATGGATAGCGTTACAAGAATGGGTCAACAAAAAAATAGCACGTAGCCATAAACACCGGAAGAAACCACAGGGGAGGAGTCGCACAACCCGACATACGGTCTCGCAAAATAGAAGATAAGCAGACGCCTACGCTTGATTCGCCATCTGAATGCATCATTCCCACTGGGTGCAATCAAGCCTCTCTCTTCTCCTGCTCCGTTATCCCTGCAGATTGTTGGCAAACCTTTCTCTCCTCATTGTCATCCTGAGCGAGAGCGAAGGATCTGAGCCCTAACCACTTCATCCCAGTTTCACAACACGCGTTCTCATCCTACACAGCATCTTTTTTTCCGACGCCTGCCGGGCCAAACCCCCAGCTTCTTTCTTCCCTTCACTATCCTTGCTGCGATCAACCACTTTCTTGGAAATTAGATAAGGATTCTTTTCCTATTTTGTTGGACGCCTGCCGGCTGGCCCACAGGAGGGACGCTCTTCGCATCTAGCGGCCCTTGTTTGAGCCCGGCGAGTTGGGCCGCTCTTCAAAGGGTTAGCGTCCCTCCTCTTCAATGAAGCCAGACGGGGCGTCAATGGGTTTGGCCACTTTTGCCTCCACCACAAAGGTCGCGCTCTTCGAGACGCACCAGGCGAAACCTCGCCGTCCGGGGCGAAACCCCGGAATGCACTGGAAACCCCGGAATGCACTAAAAAAGAACAAAGCGCGCCAAATGATAGTGTCACCGTTCAGAATGGGATTTTCCCCTCATGACCCCCTGTCAAAGGATTCCCCTTCTTTTCCTTTGTCCGACACGGGAAGGTGAGCTAGTGTGTTAAGGCAAATCTAAAGTCTCCCCATGAACACTGACCTCATCATTCGCATCAGCGCGTTTATCGGCATCCTCGCCATCATGGCCGTATGGGAACGCATGGCTCCCCGACGTCTATGGTCTGCCGACCGGTCCACACGCTGGATCATTAATCTCGCCATGGGGGGTGTCAGTACCCTCTTCATCCGGGTGCTTCTGGCAGCAGGGGCGGTGGGTGCGGCGGTCCTGGCAGGGCAAGGGCAAGTGGGGATCTTTCATCAACTGGATTGGCCCTGGTGGGTGGAACTCAGCCTCGCCGTCATCCTGTTGGATCTGGTGGTGTATTTTCAGCATGTGCTGATGCATGCGGTCCCCATCCTCTGGCGCTTGCACATGGTGCACCATACCGATGTGGATTTCGATGTCACCACCGGCGTGCGGTTTCACCCGCTCGAAATCCTCCTCTCCATGGTCATCAAGATTGCCGCGGTGCTGTTGATCGGTGCCTCACCCGGCGCGGTGGTGGCCTTCGAAGTCCTGCTCAATGCCACTTCCATGTTCAACCATAGCAATGTGCGCATTCCCTGGACGGTGGATCGTCTGCTCAGATGGTTCCTGGTCACGCCGGACATGCACCGGATCCATCATTCGGTGATTCCCCGGGAGACCAACCGGAACTTCGGATTTAATCTGCCCTGGTGGGATCGCCTGCTCGGCACCTACCTGCCTGATCCCAGCCGTGGACAGACAGGGATGACGATCGGACTGGAAGAATACCGGGACCCGAGCAAACTCACCTGGTTGATGTTGATGGCCTTACCCTTTCTAGGAAAACCGGGACGATATCCCACCTGGATGGCAGAGGAGACAGAGGTCACCCAGCGCCAGGAATAACGGCGAGAGTCACGGCCATCCCGCCCGTCCGCCGACGAACCTGTCTTGAGCCTGACCAAGAGCCCATCCCTGACAGTCCTGTTCCCTACTTGTCGAAGGAAAATAAATTTTCTCTTCTGACCGCCTTGTAAATGTGAAGGCACCCCTTGCGATAGAAACGGTGGATCTGCACTAATGTTTGTATAAGGTTGATCCATCGCATACGCTACGGTCCGGTGGGTCTGAGCGTCACGCCTCCCTATGATCGTTGCCTCTGCAGATCTCGAGTCCCGGGAAAAAGATCAGAGTGACAACATAAGCCTAGCCAACACCAAAGCGAGCTAATACCAACACCTCACCACTGATACTGATACGCCGTCTAAATACAATGAGATCAAACCAACAAACACTAGATAACTCACCAGGAGAAATCACATGTCTCATATTGAAACCGAAAAGAGGTGCCCCGTCAGAAACGGAGGTGCGCCACGACACACAAAGCGACGATTCAACCGAACACATTCAGTCTGGCTTGTGGCCCTGGCCCTTGGCTGTCTCATGGGGACCACCGGCGGGATGGCGCCGGCTCACGCTGCCGACTCACAAACGCAAGAGGCCGAATCCTACGGAGAAAAAATGGAGTCGGGTAAAGGCTCAGGCGCAACCCTCAGGCCCACTTCCGCCGGGGCCTGGACGAATGAGGATTGGTGGCCGAATCGGTTGAACCTGGACATCCTTCATCAGAATCCGCCCATGAGCAATCCACTGGGTGAGAATTTCAATTACGCCGAGGAGTTCAAGAAACTGGATCTGGAAGCCGTGAAGAAGGACCTCGAAACGCTGATGACGACGTCGCAGGACTGGTGGCCGGCCGACTACGGCCATTATGGGGGGCTCTTCATCCGCATGGCCTGGCACAGTGCCGGGTCGTATCGCATTGCCGACGGTCGCGGGGGCGCCTCCACCGGGGCACAGCGCTTTGCGCCCCTGAACAGTTGGCCCGACAATGCGAACCTGGACAAGGCCCGCCGGCTGCTCTGGCCCATCAAACAAAAGTATGGCCGTCAAATTTCCTGGGCCGACCTGATGATCCTAGCCGGGAACACCGCCCTGGAGTCGATGGGATTTAAGACAATGGGATTTGCCGGAGGGCGCGAAGACGTCTGGGAGCCGCAAGCGGATATTTACTGGGGACCTGAACGCGAGTGGCTGGCCGACAAGCGGTACACCGGCGATCGCAACCTCCAAAATCCGCTCGCCGCCGTGCAGATGGGTTTGATCTACGTCAATCCGGAAGGGCCCAATGGCAAACCGGATCCGCTCGCCGCCGCCAAAGACATCCGGGAAACCTTCGGCCGCATGGCCATGAACGATGAAGAAACCGTGGCGCTCATCGCGGGCGGCCATACCCTGGGCAAATCCCACGGCGCCGCCGAGCCGGGCAAGTATGTGGGGCCGGAACCGGAAGCGGCCGGACTCGAAGAGCAAGGCCTCGGCTGGAACAATTCCTATCAAACAGGCAAGGGCGGCGACACGATCACCAGCGGCCTGGAAGGGGCCTGGACGTTCACCCCGGTGCAATGGTCCACCGGCTACTTCACCAACCTCTACGGCTACGACTGGGAACTGGTGAAGGGTCCTGGTGGTGCGTGGCAGTGGACGCCCAAAAATAAAGCCGGGGAGGGATCGGTGCCGGATGCGCACGATCCGTCCAAGAAGCACCCCCCGATGATGTTCACGACGGACCTGGCACTCAAGATGGACCCCATCTATGGGCCCATATCCAAACGGTTTCATGACAACCCGGAAGAGTTGGATCAAGCCTTTGCCAAGGCGTGGTACAAACTGATTCATCGCGACATGGGGCCCGTCTCGCGGTTACTCGGCCCGTGGGTGGCTGAGCCGCAGTTATGGCAGGACCCGGTTCCCGTGGTGGATCATCCCTTAATCGGGGAGCAGGACATCGCGCATCTCAAGAGCACGATTCTCGCATCAGGTCTCACCATACCGGAATTGGTCTCGACCGCCTGGGCATCGGCGGCCACGTATCGGGATTCAGACAAACGGGGAGGCGCCAACGGAGCCCGCATTCGCCTCGCCCCGCAGAAGGAGTGGAAGGTCAATCAACCGGCCCAACTCGCGAAGGTCTTGCAAACGTTTCAGACGATGCAACAAGACTTCAATCAGTCGCAAACCGGCGGCAAAAAAGTCTCGCTGGCTGATCTGATTGTGCTGGGCGGGTCTGCCGCGGTTGAGGAAGCGGCGAAAAAGGCCGGGTATATTATTCAGGTGCCTTTCTCGCCCGGGCGCACCGACGCATCGCAGGAGATGACTGATGTGAAGGCCTTTGCCCCGCTGGAACCGACCGCCGATGGATTCCGCAACTACTACGGACAGGAACAGGATCGCCGGCCGGAGGAGCTGTTGGTGGATCGTGCGCACCTCTTAACGCTCACCGCTCCCGAGATGACGGTGCTCGTCGGCGGCATGCGGGCCTTGAATGCCAACGTCGGCCATTCCCTCCATGGGATCTTCACGAAACAGCCTGAAACCTTGACCAATGACTTCTTCGTGAACCTGCTGGACATGAACACGACATGGCAAAAGTCTTCCGAAGGAGAGCACATGTACGAAGGCCGGGACCGCAAAACGAGTGAGGTCAAATGGACGGGCACGGCCGTCGATCTCGTGATCGGTTCGAATGCGCAACTGCGGGCCATTGCGGAAGTGTACGCCAGTGCCGACTCGAAACAGAAGTTTATCCATGACTTCGTCGCGGCCTGGACCAAGGTCATGAATCTCGATCGATTCGACCTTCCTCCGGCCCAGCGAACCGGAACAAAAACCATGGCATCCCGCTAACGCCAATGCTCGGCTGCTCGACGCCCCAAGTCGAAACGTGACGCATTTGACAGTGGTAAGTAAATTGGCATTTTTTTGTCATCCTGAGCCTTAGGCGAAGGATCTGGCTTGGCCATGGCACGGTAAGGCTGGCATTCCCCTCGCTTTGTCATCCCAATCACCTTCAGATCGGCCAACCGGGTCGGCGTGCCAATCCGCGGCCCATTGATCCGACGCCTGCCGGCTGGCCCCAAGGGAGGGACGCTCTTCGCATTTAGCGGACCTTGTCTGAGCCTTGCGAGTTGGTCCGCTCTTCAAAAGTTAGCGGCCCTCCGCTCTAATGAACCAGACGGGGCGTCAATGGTTTTGGGTCCTTTTGCCGAAACAAAAGGACCTCGGCTGCCGGGCCGAATCCCGACATCTATCAGCCAGCAACGAGAAGGCGTGATGAGGAAGAGGTTTTAAAACGATTGATAATTCTGGAGTGGAAAATCAGCCCGGCGGATGGCCGGATCGCTATCCCCCCAAAACGCGTTCTGACTACTGAAGGTGTCCCTATCTGAGATAGATCATGCCCGTCCCGGTTTTTCGCGAATGGCTGCCTTGGACATGCCCTTCAGTGCTCCCTTCAGATTTTTAAGCGGCACTTCCGGCACGAGGCTAATGACTCCACCCTTTTCTACAAACTGCAAACGTTGTTGAGGGGTCAGGTGAAGTTTCTCGCGCACGTCCTTCGGAATCACAATTTGAAATCTCGGTGAAATCGTGATCGTAGCCATATCAAGTCTCCTTACCAATTCATGATCTGCCATGCTATCGACATTCGGTTGGCTAGTCGAGCGCGGGGTCTTTCGCAAAGACTTGTCTGCGTCTCATAGTGAAAAAATTTCATCCAGATAACGAGAGTTAACTCAATGCCATTTGAATGTATCTTTTATGAAACCGCAACACTGCCAATCGGTTGAATGAGACGGTAAATGCGTGGGTCAGGCGAAAGAGGCCTAAGGGACTGACTTCAGGATACACTGCCGGCGGGTTGGGCGTTTTTGATGAGGACGGTGGGTTGCGGATTGTTTGGGGGGACAGGTAAGTGTTCGGTTTGTAAGAGGGTGATATGCTCATCCATTCCCCAACGAGCGTGATACAGGCAATCTTCAATGGAATGCCCTGTGCCCGAAAATCCTTCGAGATCCGGAGAATAAAATCCGAAAAATGTGGGATCGTCGGTTGCTTCAATGATAAGAGAATAGGGTAAATCAATCATAGCCTGTTCCTTTATTGCTTGATCCGGGCAGCCTTCAAAATGGCATGACATGTTCCCGATGGGACCTCTTTTTTACCATGATAATCGACCCGAATGAGTTTGTCATGACCACGTTTCTGATAATATCGAATGGAGCCTTTCTCTTTTAACAAGGAGAATCCCTGTTTTTCTAATAATCGGACAAGTTCTGCAAATGTCATTGTGGCATCCTCACTGATCCTATCAAGAGAACTATACACCTTCAAGGCTGTACCTTAAAGCGTTCAACGCGTAGTCATAAACAATATTCTGATTCCTAAGGTGGAAAATGAATTTTGGTGTAGGCAGTCAGCGAACAGCAGAACAAATAAGAAGAGGTTCTTCCATTATAACCTTCAAGTCGGCCAAGCGCGGCGGTGTGCCAATCAGCGGCCCATTGATTCGACGCCTTCCGTCTGGCCCAAGGGAGGGACGCTCTTAGCATCTAGCGGACCTTGTTTGAGCTTTGCGAGTTGGTCCGCTCTTCAAAAAGTTAGCGGCCCTCCGCTCTAATGAACCAGACGGGGCGTCAATGGTTTTGGCTACTTTTGCCGAAACAAAAGTGGCTCGGCTGCCGGGCCGAAACCCGGCATCTAAGCAACACACTTTGATTCTTTCCCAATTCATAATCAAAAAACTTATTTCTCACATGCACTCCGCCGTGCTGCCTCAAACAACGCATTACACTCCTGCTCCAGAATCCCCCCAATCACTCTCGTATTCCGAAACGGAGTCCTTCGCGCCACCTCCTCGGCCCGAATATCGATTTGCCGCCACCCGTGGTGTTGGAGAAACGGAATCGACGTGCCAAAGTAGACGGTGGCAATGCCGGCCCACTCGATCGCACTTTGACACATCGGACAGGGTTCAGCGGTCGTATATAAATCGAGTGTGGTCCAATCGACCGGTGCATGGGCGGTCGCACAACGATTGATGACATCGATTTCGCCGTGAACGAGAGGATTGCGGGAAGAGCGATTGTACCCTTTCGCGAGGACCTCTCCGGTTGTCCGGCGAACGATCACGGCTCCGAAGGGATAATGAGGTACCTTCTTCGCCATGAAAATGGCCAGGCGCATGAAATCAGCGGGGGACATGGGCTGTTGGGTGTTCCGCATGCTTTAAGGAAAAACCACTGCTTCCTACTTTTTCCCAGAAAATCATCTTTGCCGTTGTGCACTAAGGGGCAGGTATTTATTCAGGGAAAACTTTATCTCTTTTCTTATATTTTTGGGAATGTCCTTAGCAGACCTTTTGGCGATGTAGAAAAGGCATCAGAAACCACTCCTAATATTTCTCCATTTCTAATTCATCGTATTCCATTAATTGCTCTGAAATGAAATTATTAAACCAATGTTCCTGTTGCGATGTGGAGAGATTACAAAAATCAGATTGGAGAATGAAATCTTTATAGAGTTCCTTTCCATCTTCATAGTATCCAGCATTAAGAAAAAATTGAAGTTTGTTTGAAGCGGGTTTTGGTGCACACCAATATAAAGAAGCATCCTTCTTTGAAATTCCCACGGAAGCATACTGACCAGGGGAACCAGGTACTTCAAACCAATAATCCCAATATTCTTTATATTCTTTAGTTCCTGAATAGTCTGGCTTTCCTGGAGTAAATTTTTGGATGACCATTGGAAGTAAAACTTGAGTGATTTCAAGAATTTTGGTGATGGAATTATTTTCAGGGTAGGAAGAAACCAAGATATCGCTTGGCAAATTTCGGCGTGTTTTAATCGACTTTATGGAAAGATTTTTCTTTCTTCGGAGGTTCCGACAGATTTCAAAGAGCACATGTTCCCATCCCCTGTAGCCGGCCTGGAATGCACTGGGAGGAAGAGGATCGCCATTTTTTATCCTTGTACATAATTGTAAAATAAGGCTTTCTATTTCCTTGAGCGTTGTTTCTGTCGATACCCTTTCCACCGCTGCAATCAGTTGCTCGTTGGACAATTTTCGTTTTCTCATTAGCTTCTTCACAAAGATTGGGGATTATGAAAGCAGTGGGTGCTGGTTTTTGGAAGTCTTCACATTGATTTTGGCGGTCTACTTTCCAAACGCCTGTAGCTGATGATTAATGATGCAGAGGCCTTTTGAACGAAGCAAGGCTTCCCATGCTTGTTTATAGCCGATATCTGAAGCCGACAGTAGCCCTTCAGCTTCTTCTTGTAAAGTAAGTTGTTGGAATGTCGCATAGTAGGGGTAGGTTTTAGTCACAAAAGTGTCTTTGCGGTGGAGAATTGGGGGATTGTCCCCCTTGGAATAGTCACGAATATTAAAACTTGTTTTGGGTAAGTAGACTTGCACACTACGGAGAAGAGCTGGATGGGGATCTTCATCAAAATTGGGATAGTCCAGGAATGAAATTGTTCGCCCATCCACGGCAATCTTTGCGATGTTGTAAGGCACTTCTCCGACAATCTGCTTGGCCGCAAAAATCACTATTCGAAGAAGGGCAGGTAGTTCGTCTTCCGCAGATTGATGGACATAGATATGACTAGGTAAGTGCTTTCCGATTTTTGAGGACTTACAGGCTTTCTGGATAACTTCGGGATTACCCAGTGCGAAAAGGTAACGTTCGCTTTCTGTTAATGCTGTCCGGTAGGTCTTCCATATTTCTTTAATGTCGGCTTGGACTGATATGGGCAATTTGAGCAAAGGCGGTGGTTTAAGGCCCTGCAGCCTCATCATGGAAAAGTACGTTAGGATGTCTTCTCGTCGTTGGCCTTGTGAGCCGGAGAAAGCGTCGTAATCAATATGCCGAAGAGCAAGGCGGGCAACTCGTTGCGGAGACCCGAAAGTTTCCAAAAGCTGATCGAGTTTGGGAAACTCTTCCGGCAAAGGTAGCCGACCAAGGCGACACGATAGAGAAACATACCGACGGGCTAGTTTGCTCTTGGCGAATTCCTCAACCAAGTCGGTTCGATACTCAAGGCGTTGCGTGAACGCACGTGCGGCAAGAAATGGGGCCTCAGCTTCCTGATTCTTAAAGACGTATGCAATGCCTATAGCTGCGGTATATGGTCGACATCCCAATACACTCTCAAGAAATTTCAAAAATTCATCTTGCGTGTAAATCTTCTGAAATGTTCCTCTTTTAGTGACCACGCCATCCCCGAATACTGAAGCATCTTCAAGAGCACGTTCCACCCGTACAGCGACAATCAGAACTCGTTTCGCTAACGAGTAAGCCTGCTGCAAGGTTTCTGCCCGTTCTTTTAAATCTTCAATGACGTTGAGTACGTAACCGAGATTGATAACATCTGCTGATACGAGCGCAGCCTCTGGTTGGTGGAACGGATCCCAGCCAGAAGAGCTAATCTTACGTTTTCGAAGATACCGGACATCGGCACCGTGTCCGCAGCCATAATCGAATGTGCTGGTGGCCGTGGTGATGATTCCATCAGACAAGGCGAGAGCGATGGGCCGTGAACACGCGACTCTCCGCAGGGCCGTCCGACCTCTGCGGAGTTTGTTATCCGGTATACAATGTAAAACAGAATTTTGCATTTCTTAACAGTAGGCCGGTTTCTGCCGACGAGACTCGGTATGTCAGTGCGAAAAAATCGCCAGGCTTAATATGCTAATACCAATGCGATGTTCACTCGACGATTTGTTGTTTTCTTGGTCTTCCCAAGAAAAGAGTCATTTTACGGATCAACTAGGGCGATTGAGTAACCTCACCATTTCGCTCAAAAGTCCGAATCCATGAATGGTACTTGTGTCTGCGCATCGTCCGGTTCCGCCTGCCTCGCCGATTTCATGCGCCTTCGAATATCATCAAGGCCATGTTCCTGTCAGCCGATTACTCTCCCTTGGCGGAATACCTCAGTTGCCGCCTCGCGACGATAGCGAGTCGGGAAAAAATGAATTAACCATGCCTGCAAGACCTCCCACATGTCTGCCGGTGGATAAGGCAAAGTCCCCTGATGTGCAATACCTTCTATTAGGGCCGACGCGGCAACCGCAGTCACACCGTCTTGAGCAGCTACATCGATCTCTTGGACGAACGGCATTTGCCTTAACGTCGCAGTCACATGCTCATAGAATCGAGCCTGTGGAAGCCCCGGAGCAATGTCGAGCGCGGCGAGGTCCACTAACGCTGCCTTAAAAGCGGATTCAACCATTCGGCGCTGCGTGGCCTCTCCCTCCTTGTATACGCTCCACAATCGCTCAGGCGTCCTACAGGTCGGAAGCCATGTTGGCTCAACTCCGTGGGTTTCGGTTTCCAAGACATCCGACGCTGCAATAGGTGCGGATTTCGCCTTCTCGACCTGTGCCAGAATAACGTCCCGGTATGTGGCGTCTACGCGAATAGCGGAGCGCAACAAATCGGCCTCGAACACCTTCAATTCACTCAGCAGATCCTTCGAAGCGTGCAGGAGTTCAATGTTCGCAGGCGCTTTCCAACCAAGGGCTCTTCCCGTCAGGTTTGCAGAACCAAAGAACACGACATCATCGAAACGATAGAGCTTTGCATGGAGCAAAGGGTGAACATGGAGAGCTGCTTTCGATCGCGCAGACACGACGTCGAAGATTTCCAAGTCACAAACACCGACGGCAATCTCGGTCGGTATCCACCGGGCGATCACATTCACAGAAATCTCTGCGCGCACGTTCTTGAGGATTGTGGTCAATGCACCGACCTTCATAAACGGGGCGATCAGTGTGACATCACGGCGCGCAGCGGCCGCAGCTGTGACAAGGTTCTCGCCGAGTGCACGCATTAGCCCTCTATCTCATCTGTCAGGAAGTCCCGTGCCATCCGGCCCCAGTCCATTCGCATTCGCCGGAGCCTTTCCCGATTCGGCATATCCTCGATTTCTTGCCGTGCCCATGCAGCAAATAGCATCTTGACGGTGTCGGACGCATTCATAATTCGACCCACAAGATCGCGATCTGTCGCATTTGCTGTATCCGCGTCAAGAGTTCTGAGGAGATATTCATAGGCCGGGTGAGAGCTATTGAAAACTATCTCGGTTATTCCGCCGGGTTTCGGTTCTACCGAAAAGAAGGCATCCATCTCGCTCGATGCCTCGATAAAGATGACCTTCCGATCTCGCCGTTTAACGGCGTCGGCGATATGCTTCGCGGCCGGTTCTGAGTAGTTCTTCCCTGTCACTAAATCGTCGACAAGGGCATCTTTAGCGTCTTCATCGAAAACCTCCATGTCGCTGGCTGTTTCGTGGCCCGTGGTCGCGCGTTCCTTGAACTTCGTTGAGGCGCGGTCCTCGACTGAGGTTGCACCATGCCGTTTGCCACCTGACCGCCTTCCCTTCGCTTGGTCCTCCAAGGCCTGACGGATTTTTGGCAGGATCGTTCGGATGTAATTGACGATATCAATTAGATCAGCTCGCGGATCTCCTTCCTCCGTGATCCGGCGCTTGTAATCCAAAAACTCTTCTCCCGGTTCCGCCTCGGTCTTCCAATCGAAATTCACCATATGGGAAAATACTGTTGCCGCTTGCTTGTTGTTGGTGACGCCGAAAATCTCATCAAGCGCCGGGTCAAAATCGATTTCGATACCCCACCACCGTTCACGGGGGTCGTAACTGATGGCCCATGATGGGTCTAAGTCGAGTTCACGATCAGCGCGAACGATCGAAACGCCAATGTTTCTTGCCGCGTGCTTTCCGTAATCCTTGGCACCGCGATCAGTCCCGTCGTCCGGCAACGTTTCCAATCGCGCCCAAGATGCCCGTACGGTAACTTTGTGATTCGCCCCATGAAAATTGATTCCGAATACTTGGTCTTCCTCCCCCCATTGCTGGAACATCGGTTTGCTATTGAACGGTGCTGGCGTTGAGGATGGAACCATCAGATAGAGCGGATCGTTGACCCGAACGTACTGATCCATTAGTACGTTGTTCGCGCCTTCCAAGGCATGCAAATGGATACGCAGATCGCCTTTATTGATGAACTTACGGTACATCCGCCCGACTAGTGCTTCGGTATTCTCTAGCGTTGCCTTGGCGCCCTTCCACGTCAGTCGCTCATCTTCAAACTTACTCCATACGACCAAGGCGCCCGTCGTTCCGAAGCTTTTCCCACGAGAGCGCCATTCTGCAGTGACGGCCTCTGGCTGAGGCATTGGGACGAGCTTGAGTTTTCCATTCTGGATCTCCTCAACATCGAGATAGCTGTGGATCGCATTGTCAGGACCGCTCTGCCACGTCCAAACGTCGACCCTCTTTCCTTGAGATATCGAGGCGTTGGGAAGGCCCATCCCAAACCGGCCAATTCCAGATCGATCATTGAGATGAGTTCCATTACCGAACTGAAGCGCTAGCCTCAGTACGGCTACCTGCATCCCGATTCCGTTATCAAGCACGGCGATCTTGTTGATACGTCTTCTGTGCCTCTGGTTAACTAATATTATCTCCTCAATACAGAAGACTTCGACCACGTTTGCCTTTGCTTGCACCGAATTATCGATCAGCTCCGCCAAGGCATACGCTGTGTTACGATAGCCGCTATCGCGCATAGCGCGAATGGCGAGTTCCGTTGGGATAATGTCGTTTTCCACGCGGAGATCAGGTTCGTCGTTCGTCATAGTTCCAAACGTCCTCCCAATTTGTGAATGCGTCGGCGATATCGCCGAAGCCCGGTAGCTGAGGATCCACGACGGTCACGATCTCTGCCGTCGCGTTGCCGCCCGCGCGTTTACCGCGAATTGCACGCCCCACCATTTGGCTGTAGAGCACCAACGATCGCGTTGGACGAGCAATAACAGCGGCGCTCGTCCTAGGCGCGTCAAAACCTGTTGTCAGAACTCCAAAGTTGCACATTACGATCGGTTCAGGGGCATTGCTCTTGAATTTCGTAAGTACTCGTTCTCGCGTTGTCCTGTCTGTGTATCCCGTTACGACGAAGGCTTGTGTCCCACGTAATCCCAAGATCGACGCGATTAAGTGAGCGTGACCGACGGTCGCCGCAAAGACAATGATCCTCTGGTGCTGTTGACGTATATCCTCGACCGTTGTAATGATACGGATGTTCCGTCGATCATCCGCGGCAAGGCGTTCGAGTACCAAAGGTGGAATATCATGCTCTTCTGACAGGTCCTTCAGATCACTGTCCGATAGAGTGAAGCCTGCTTCCACGTTTAATGTACGGAACGTAGGCCGCGCGAGGTAACCCTCATCTATCAGGTAATGCACGGGGTTCATGTACCCGTCGACATGCAGCGTAACCTTTCGATTCCCAAAGAACTCGGCGAGTGCTGCGTCGGCTGCGATGTCCGCCCATGTTCGCCCTGGTGTCGCGGTGAGTCCGAGCAGTGCGTTTCCTGGCTTCTTCTCGTATAAATAACTGATCAGTGCCTTGTAAGTCGGTGCAATCGCTTGGTGGGCCTCATCTACCACTGTCAACACAGCTCGGTCCCCGAGACGCATGATCATGTTCGCGTCGCGCTTCGAGAGGGCATGAAGTTTTCCAAATCCAGCCACAAGAAACCCCGTTCTTGCCTCGGCAATTTCGAGATCATACGGACCCCAGAAACGATATACCGAAGACGGAAGTGAGCCGAGAGATGACCATGCCACTTCAAATTCATCTGCAGCTTGCTCCAGGAGTTCGCCGCTTTGTGCCAGCCAAATGACCAATCGGGTAGGGTTCCGGTTGATGGTATCTGCCACGATGTGCATCGCCGTTCGCGTTTTTCCTGCACCTGTTGGCATATGGATCACAGTTTTATGGGGGTGCTCCCGTAGTGCAGCAAGAGTTTGATCAGCAACCCGCCGTTGATGTGGGAAAAGGCCATATGTTGGAACGATTTCCTTCTCGGGCACATCGGCGGCACCAGGTGCCCGATCCAGAAAAACAACCCCGAAAAAACTTAGAAGTGCAGATTCTGTGCGTCGATCATTCGTCTCAGCGATCAATCGATCATAAAGTGACTTCCCGCGTTTGTCGACACCGAGCTTTTCTGCAAGCTCTTGCGCCTTTTCCAACGGCAATAGACTGATGATTTGGTCACGTAGCTCCTTGCGTCGCAATATTTCAATCGGCTCAGCGGATTGGTTTGCAAGCTCGACCAGATTGTCGCGCGTGACTAGCTCGGGGGCTAATGCTGACAGCACATTGACCGTGGCAAATCCCACGAAGTCCTGCAGCGCCGACTCCGGAGCGGCACTCAAGACCAATCGGATCGAGATTCCTGGTGCCTCAACCATGCCCCTCCTCTCCTCGGCGACTTGTTCCAGTCCAAACACGGCTCTCAGTCCTTTGGATAGTGAAACATGAAGCTGAGGTACGCGTTAGTAAATGCCTAATCGATCTCATTTTTATTGAGTGCCTTCCACACTCGTTACAAAAATAAGTCTACCAACAGCCAGTTGCGCCGGTAAGAATTATTGGCACAGGGTTAGCTGTGGTTCGGTCAAGACACTGGACGACGCGGGTATAAGACCGATGTTTAAATTCAATGGGGGCAATTCCCTGCCGCCGAGCCCAACGCTGAATCGTCTCGTCGTACATATTGTCATTCCTGGGCACAGGCCCATAATGACGCAAGAATTCAATCCATTTTTGGTTCTTTATGCCAATGCTCTATATTGCCCCAACATTTTGATGCCCTCTTGGAGCGTTTTGTACACAACATCAGATGTCTCAGCCAACATTTCTAGGTGCCGAGCGATTTGCTCATCGGTTGACGATTTCTCATCGACAAGAATGACAAACTTGCCGAGTGCCTTTGCAAATCCGACCTCCAACGCTAAAGCGTAACCACCTGGATTGGTTGCTTCCAAATATGCGAAGACACAATCGCTCCGCCTAACAGCCTCTAAGTCCAACGCAGTGTATTCATTTTTTGATTTAAGTCCATGCGAGCTTGGGTCGAAATAATCAAGGGAAGGAACCGCGCGCATAACCCTGTCCTGCCAGCCTGACTGGAATCCCCCCGCTAAGTAAACTGTGGGCCGCTTCCGATCCGCTAAAGGCGTGGCTGACGACAACTTCTCGTTGCTCGATGACTTGCTTGGGGCGTTTGGTGTTTGGAGGTTTAGCTTAGCAATGGCCATTGAAATGGGTAGTTGAAATGCAATTCTCGCAAAGGTGTAATATCTTTCAAAAAACAGCGGGGCCGCAATGAGCATGATAGGAAGCCAGAAGTTGAAGCCAATTACCTCAACCGACGCTCCTAAGGCTTTTGCAAGCAACAGTCCTAGCCACGCGAGGTTGATTGAAATCAGGACAGTTGCGATACCAAGGTTCAGAAGGGACAGGAATGTAAATCTATACACAAGATGACTATCTTCTTGAGCGACGCTAAGCGCTAAATTTCTCCAAGTTCTGTAATTCGAAACCTGATTGGCATCAGCGGCCAAAGATGGAATGCGATTAAACAATGAGCCGCGAAATGCTTTGAAGATGGGGTCTCGCGTGAGCTTGTCCGACAGCTCTTTCTCAGGCATGACGAAGGTAAGCAGCCAATTTTTATTCTTGGTAACCAGCTTGCTGCGCCAAACCTTTTCCAACCTTTTTCGAATGCGGCCACCGAGGCTGCTCACTCCATGACCAAGTATGTATGAAAATCCAAGCAGCAGTATCCACTCGTATTCACTGTTCCTATTCAGAAGGACTTTGGAAAAACTAATAAACGGTTTTCCTGTGACGTAACAAATGCCCACCATCATCGCTAGGCCTGGTACAACCGTCCCAACAATGTCGATGAAGAATCTTTCTAAAGCCTCAACGAAGTCTCCCGCTTTCATTGTTCAGAACTTCCTAGAGTTGACAGATTAGACAGGCTTTAGGTTCATCGTCGTCTTCTTCCATTCCCCCTAAGACTTCGATGAGCCTCTTATTCCCTCGGCTGGCCTTTCTCCGCTCCTCTGCTTCGGCGTAGCGCCGTTTGATCAGGGCAATGTTTTCAGGTTTCCGTAATTCACTCAGCGGCATGCGCTCATTCCAGGTAAAAGACTTGCCAGGGGTGTCTGTGATTTTCTCGTATTTCTGAGCCTCTTCAAATTGCTCAGGATGATTCTCAAGGAGGCGTACCCATTCAATGGGACGCTGAAAAAAGCAGAAATAGCAGCCTGAGTGGGTCCTGCCCCATTTGAGATAGGGGGGCATTCCAATACCACTGTCTTCGAGAATCTTCATCACCCCTGCGTAATCTATGCCATCTTCTTTAAAAGGAAATACGGCCTTAATGTTTGGCTTTGTGCTGATGTAACCCACCCTGTCTTCATCAGCGCGAATGCCAACGTAGCTGACTACAGGTTCCTCACCGACGTACTCTTCAAACGGTTTGAGTTTTAGCAGCTTGGTGCACCATCGCATATTTGGTGACGGAAGGTAGCCTCCGAAAACATCAAGCCAATGGTCGAATCCGGCTTTTGCGTTCAGACGTACTATTTTCTTCCCCAAAAAGGCCTCGACGCAATTCAGGTACTCGTACGTCTCCGTCAACTCCTTGTCAGTATCGCAAAAGACATATTCCATATCTTGGACACGGTCGCGCATGTATAGCGCCAGTGCGGTACTGTCCTTACCGCCGGACATGCAAAGAATGTGTCTGGTCCGTTTGTTCATGCTTTTGCTTTGCTCCCTTTCTCCAAGTTGGTCCAAATGGCCCGTGAGGCTGCTACCAACCCCAGGCGTTTGTCTTTGGTTAAAAGGGCCTCAAACTGTGTTTGTAGACCACGCAATTGCTGCTCTTCGTCTGCGGTGAAATGTACCACCTGCTCGTGCTCGATGCCGTTTGCCTGGGTGACAGCTAATCGTATGCCAATAGCATTCGTGGGAGTTTTGTTACCTGTAAATACGATGCTTTCGACCCGATGAAATCTTGTCGCAAGTTGGACGAGTTCATTGTGGAAGGCCTCTTCTTCCGCGTCGTGCCATTTGGAGGGCGGCTTGAGTGCCAGATAGCTACCGAGCGATTCCAGCCAGTCAGACTCCGGAAGGTTGCAGTCCATTACACGGAGGCAAAATGCACGAAGTTTCGGTTCCTTAACAGTAAGCACGATCTGTTCAGCACGTGCTGCCAGTGTAGTCCGAAACTTCTCAAAGGTCCCAGGCAAATCGAATGCCACACGGAGCTCTTTTCGTAGACGTTCCTGTAATTCAGGAAAGGCGGTTCTTAAATCGTCAAGCGCAGTCTTCAACGTTTTCACAAAAGCCTGAACCGGTTTGCCAAGTGTCGAATCGGGCAGAATCGGCTCGAAGCCGCATGCCTCAGGTAAGTCGGTGAATAGGAGCTTTGCGGGTTCGCGAGCATTCAGAATGCGGTCCCGAACGGCCAGTGCCGGGGTGGGAAGTTTCTTTGTGTTGAGGACGTATGCTGGAAGCTGTGCCGCAAATACGCACAACTTCTTCACGACATCGAGTAATTCAACCTCTCGCTCTTGCGAGCTCTTGACTTCCAACACGATCAACAACTTTTGAAAGAGTTCGGCTCTGACACCTTCAATCTTGCAGTATTGGATGTCAAAGCGCTCAGGCGCTTTGGTGAGGACCAGCATCGCCTCTGCGTTGAGTTCTCGAAGGAATGTGCCATCCTTATAAAAGGCGACATCCTTTTCGTGCGCAATAGCGAACACTGTTAATAGCAGCGGGATGAGCCCGTCGCGGACCCCGTAGGGTGGCATTCTCAGTTCTGCAAACAGCCCGGCAACGTTGACACGCCGGTCCGGTTCTTTCTGCAAGATTTCCCGAATCAATCGCAATGCGGGAAGCAGCCCGCATTTCTCATCAATTTTATGGTGCGGCTCGGCGATACGCCATGTGTCACCATGTTTTTGGTGCAGCCCGGTGTTCTTAAGCACCGAGAGGTACATACTCATCTCCGGTGGCTTCTTGGCGGAATTCATGCCTAACAATTCAATGTTTGCGTTTGTAAACATACGTTCAATGAGCCGCATACGAGCTGCTGCTGCTGCTGAACTGAGGTTGCGACGGTTGACGAGTTCGTTGTGGATGCGGGGAGCAAGTTTGTAGGTTTTGTCAAAGATTTGAGATAACTCGGAAAGAAGGTGGCGGCCATCTCTAATTTTGAGTGGACGCCCTTCTTGAAACCATTCCAGCATCATTTGCCCTGTGAATTGCTTGAAGCCGATGTAACTTTGAATTCGCTTTTCTAGCTGGAACTTGGCTGCGGCTTTTTGGCGGGAAACTTCCTCGCGGGCAAACTTGTCGGCGTTCAATTCAAGCGTGTTCGTGGAAACCCATTCCCATCGCTGTACTTCCTGAACAAGGCTTGCCAGGCTGTGCAGTGGTTGGGAAATGGCTATCAGCCAGTTTGGCCGCTGTTTTAATATAGGCTGCTTTGCGAATTCCAGAGCTGTGGTACGCTCGGTTGGTGTCTCGCACAACGGAACGATAATCAATCCATCTGCGTCATGCGCCTCTTGTTCCCCCAACCCAGTCAATTCCATTACTGAACAGTAACGGACGTCAAAGTGCCGCAGGTTTCCGGTCTCGATGTAATGCCGGCGAGCTACCATAGGGTGGGACTCGAGAAAATCTTTGATAACACTGGAGACCCGTTCCGGGGTATCTATGCCCCGGCGTGCATCGTCGTAGGCTTTTTCGAGGTCAACTGAGGTGTGGGGCCACAAACATAGCCCACGGGCCCGGCCACGATCGTAAAGAACTCGCTTGCCCTTATGTAACTTCTCCAACGTTGAGTGAACTTGCTTCCTAGCTGTTTTATCAATCCCAGTTAGGGCACACACAACCGCTTCTTCAGTGGGTAGGAGATCGCCGTCGTTAATAAGATTGAGTATACCGACGGTTTTCAGGGTTTTTATTTGTATTTCGTCTTCAGTCGCGAAGCTCTCAACTACGGAGTCAATCAGATTCCAGTGGCTACGATAGCTTTGGACAGCTAGACGATGGCCGAAGTTAGTTCGTACATAGTCGTAGAAGTTGTGCAACCGATAGGGCTCACCTTCGTAAAGGTTCTTCTCGGAAAATGCTTGCAATCCAAACGGTTCGTTGGAGAGAAGAAAGCTGAACAACGAACGCTCGTTTTGGCCGAACCGTCGGAAGGTGCGAATGAGAATAGGTAACACCGTTGGGTGCAGGGGATAAAGCTTAATTGCCAGGCTTTGGAGAGATTTAAACGGTGCCGAACCGAACCACCCTAGGGCGACAGTTTGCTCCATTGCTTGGCTTAGCTCTTGAGTTTGAAGCTTAGGAATTTCCTGAGTTCGAACGTTGATTGCAGAGGCAATGACATTGGCGACTTGTTCAATTGGTTGATTGAAGACAATTTCTTCGAAACGCCCTGCAACCTTCTCCCATTCTCGTTGCGAAGACTGATTGAGCTGGTTTGCATAGGCGTTGAACCCTTGATGGAGCAAACTAATGACAAACAATGGTTGCTCACCGCTGCGAGAGGCTGCTTCGGCCAATCGTTGCAAGAGGAATACGTCCTGTCGTTGTGGGTGAAGGGCTGCGAACTCTAAGAATTTCCCAAGCTCATCGAGAATTAATAATAGGCCTTTGCCCTTTGATTCCATGATGATTCGAGCATTAATTTCGAGGATGAGATTAAAGATTTGGTCTTCCGTTGGCTCACAACTTGCCTCAAGGAAATGTTTTACTTTTTGAACGATTTTCGCTTTGGGCCCACGGCCGTAAATTTGGCTGAGCGTAAGGTGTAGCGAGTTAAGTATAGAAATTCCCAATGCCTGGCGAGAACAAGTTACCAACACAGGAACAAAATGTGGGCGCGGTACTCCAAATTGGTGAAAGTCAACGGCCTTGCGAATCTGCGAAGGGAATGCCTTGTCCCGCCCAGCGAACCAGTTTGCGAGCAATAGCGCGAAACTCGATTTTCCGCAACCGTAGTCGCCTGTCATTCGCCAGGCTCGCTGGCCTGAATGTGCCTTCAAGCCATTGGCCACACGTCCCAAACATGATCGGGTGAAATCCGTTACGACGTAACCAGACAAAACCCCTGGATCTTCAAAATCTCTTTCAAGGTGTGCGGACCGCAGGAAACGGCTTTTAACTTGAAATAGATCGCCAATTCTTTTCTTAGACATTAATGGCTTCCCTTGAATAGATCTTCTTAAGCAACCCGATATGATCCCCGTCGCCGGATTTTTGAATTTGCTGCTGGCTTGCTGTTTCCTGATAAACAAACCAACCGTTCGTCTGCCGTGCCAAAGCGTCCACTCGTGTTCGAATGTCTTCTTCGGGAAGCTTGAAGATCTGGCCGGGACTACCGTGCCCATGTGCAACTTCTCGCAGGGCCAGGGTTGCTTCTACTGCATGGTGCTTTTGCCAAAATGCGTTCAAGCAGTAAACGAAAAGTTCGGGCGTGATATCAGGCTTCTCTTCACGACGAAAACTGTAAACTGTTTCGCGTTTGCCTGAAGTGGGGTCAAGTTGACGCTCTCCTACCGTGATAATGAGTTCGAGTTCGACTAGGGGGCAATCGAGATTGTCTTCTTGAACCTTTCCTTTGTGGCCACGGGTTGGAACGTAGGTGTGCAGGAACGCATCGAAGTGCTGCTCTAAAGTGACCAACGAAAGCCGGTCATTCTCCCTTTCTGCTTCCTTTTGTAGCGCCTTGAGAACAGAACTTGGGACGATTTCAGGTTCCTGCCAGCGGTTCAAAAGATAATCCCACGCTAGCAGTGGATTCTCGGTGTCGGTTGACAGATTCCAGTGGATTAACCAAAGCGTTCGAATGTCTTCGAGAAATGGATCGAACCCTTTTTCACCAAGCAACATACTGCCCAGCTGTGTAGGGACATGACCTTCGCCCTTCCCTCTCAGCGTAGTCATGCCTGCTGCTTGCGCCCAAAATCGAATGGAACGGACCATGTTTTTGCCAACGCCCATGGTGACCATAGCTTCTTCTTCGCTCGAGAAAATTTGGGGGTTCTCCTTTAGGCACCGCACCGCTTTGGGTAGCCAAGTATAGCGGCACGGAAACGACTCGTGACCAGAAATACGATAGGTCTTTTCAATTGGTATCGTTGGCTTGTAAATCTTAGGCATCTTGGAAGAATGATGACATCATTACTTGATTGTAATGTATGAATTATTTAGGCAATCCTACCGGACCCTTAGAACAATGTACAGAATTATTGTTGATGAAATTTTGGCGGTGGGGTGTGGTGCGTTTTGAAATTTGTTGGAAGATATTTAGCATAAAAATTGGGGACCGATCTCAAGAAAAAACCCTCCACTTGCGAGGAGCTGCTCTATTAGATCCAAGGGATAATTTTCAGAAGATGGCATAAACCTGTTGGGGGTAGTGCAGGTAATATCCAAAAGATTTGGCATGCTGAAGCAAGGTTGATTTCTGAAAATGTACCTCAGACATTCATTTAAGTACAGAAAAAACTTTCGAATTGAAGGCATTAGATTTGTTTTACAAAAAATTGGGGGAATCTTTTTGGATTCAATTCAGAGAAAAATTTTTTCTCCCAAGATTCTTCGGAGATTCGAAAATGAAATTTAAAAAAATTGTGGGGGTGAAGCTTCCGGATTCCAGCCGCGAAATTTCGAGGGTGAATTTTCGAAATGCTGATAACTGAAATTGGGGAAATTTCCCAGCTAAATATCTATTTTTTGGATTGCTGCAGTAGGAGGGCGCGAGGGGGGCATTGAGATTTCAAGAGCGGGGGGACGGGGTTTCGCCCCCGGACGGCGAGGTCCTTTTGTTTCGGCAAAAGGACCCAAAACCATTGACGCCCCGTCTGGCTTTATTGGAGGGGAGGGACGCCAAAGATACAAAGAGCGGCCCAACTCGCCAGGCTCAAACAAGGGCCGCTAGATGCGAAGAGCGTCTCTTCCTGGGGCCAGCCGGCAGGCGTCGGAACATAGGAGAAGGAATTCTTAGGGAGCGTAATGATAGATGCCGGGGGTCGGCCCGGCGGCCGAGGTCTCCTTCGACCGGGCTCAGGACAGGCTTTTTGTTTCGGCAAAAGGACCAAACAAGGGTCGCGCTCTTCGAGACGCACCTTGCAAGTTTTGACCGTGGCATGGCCCTTCGGGTGTCCTCCGCGGTTCACCGGTCCCGGCGGCGGGCAAACTCGCTGCGCTCAAACACTGCCCGCCTTTTTCCGGAACCGGTTGCACTGCTCGGCCATGCCACCAGGTCAGGGAGGATTAGAGGGGCATGGTGAAGCAGGGCTTAAACAGGGTCCGCTAGCGGTTAAGAGCGTCCCTCCCTGGGGCCAGCCGGCAGGCGTGGAACATAGGGGGAGCGATTTTCAGAGATGCATATGAAAGAAGGGGGAGCGCTGTGATAGAGATATGGCTTGAAGGGCGAAGTGCGGGAAAGTAGATTCCTGCCACATTTGAGGAAGCCCAAGGGGGTGTTATTCGGCTATGGAATGAACAGAAGCTGGCAGTTTGTTTAAGGTTAATTCCTTGAGATGTACCTTGGAACTCGCATTATCAATATCAATGCCTACTAGATTGCCTGCAGCGTCATAATCCAGGACAATTCCCTCCGATACTTCCCGGCTTTCTACGCTGGGGTGTTCGGTCAGATCGATGTAGAGTGAATCTGTGTCTGGGTAATAGTTCAATTTCATGGTCTGAATCCTCGATCAGGAAAGGCATTGTGAATTGTCTTTTTATCGGCAAGTGTGATGACACGTAACATCCGGCCATCAAGTTCAGCTATTGGTCCCCAAAATCGAAAACGATTTCCTTCTTGAGGTTCGCTCTTAGATGGATTTTCTACCACTTGAATGCACCAGTCTTTTTTGAGATATGGACGTTTACGCAATACTTCTTTTTCAAAATATTCTGTGAATGTGTAACTCTCCACGATGCTAACATACTTGGTTTTCCAATGAATGGCTAGTCTGCAGTTGTCTCAGTAAGGGAAAAGGTTTTGAGGGTGGATTTTGGCTGATGAGGCGGGAAAAGCGGGATTCCGGAGGTCCCTTTTATTTATGAGAAAGTGGAGGAGAGTGGCATGGGGGCGAAACGTCCGATACTCTGGAATGTACCCAACCTCTTGCATAAAGTACAGAATTTGGTAGGGGCGGGGTTTCGCCCCCGTACGGCGAGGTCCTTTTGTTTCGGCAAAAGGACCCAAAACCATTGACGCCCCAACTGGCCTCATGGGAGGGGAGGGACGCTAACCCTGAGAAGAGCGGCCCAACTCGCGGAGTTTATCCTGAGCGAAGCCGAAGGGCTCAGACACGGTCCGCAACGGATAAGAGCGTCCCTCCCTGGGGCCAGCCGGCAGGCGTCGGGGCATAGGGGAAGAATTTGTTCGGGAATCCTAAGGGAGAGGGGAGAGTGGAGGAAGGACGGAGGAAAAATGTTTTACTTTTGTGTGGGTTGCTTATGAATTGGGTTCGGTCGGTTTGTCTGGATGGCCGAGAATTTGGTTAGTTTTGCGCTCAAGTTGGGGTAGTTCGCTGGCCACGACATCCCAGACAAGATTGAGGTCGACGCCAAAATAATCGTGAATGAGTCTGTCTCGCATGCCGGCTATTTGTTTCCAAGCGATGGTGTTGTGTGTGGCTTTCAGTGACGCGGACATATGCTTGACCGCTTCGCCGATGATTTCTAAATTGCGTATGACTGCGTCCTGAGTTTTCCGGTCGTTAAAGAACGCCTCACGCCCGGGTGTCGTATACTCTCGAATATTGCCAAGAGCATCCCGGATGTGGAGGAGATACATACGATCATCTTTCATAGGGGAGCGGCTTCGGCAGTAATGCGTTCCTTGAGGTATGGACTGATCCCGCGGTCGGTTACCACATCGACCTTGCAATGAAGAAGTTCTTCCAGATCTTGGGACAGCCCTATCAAATCTAACAGGGTGCGTCCCTCATCCATCTGTACGAGAAAATCGACGTCGCTTCGGCCAGTGGCTTCCCCTCTGAGGACGGAGCCGAATAGACGAATGTTGTGGGCTCCATGCGAGGCCGCTAGAGCGAGAATGTTGTCGCGCTTCGCTTCGATTTGTTCGCGTATGGTTTGCATAATGGGTTGCCCGGTCATGTGCGGAGCCTCCTGACACGATACCGTTTCCCCCTTCTTCGATCAAGACCAGTCAAGCGAAAACGGGCTGGCGCTGGGTCGGCTCGAAGTCGAGGGTAAGGAATTCGGGGTTTCGTCCCCGGACGACGAGGTTTCGCCTGGTGCGTCTCGAAGAGCGCGACCTTTGTGGTGGAGGCAAAAGTGGCCAAACCCATTGACGCCCCGTTCAGCCATATTACAAGAGGCAAACACCGGGTGTAGGAAGGCGGGCCAACTCGCGATGCTCAAACAAGGCCCGCCCATTTGTGCGGATGTTTGCCTCTGAGGCTGCCCGGAAGGCGTCGGACAAAGTAGGAAAGAAATCTTTATGGGATTCCCATAAGGGTGGGAGTCAAACTCGCGGAGTTTATCCTGAGCCAACGGCGAAGGGCTCAAACACGGTCCACCTAACAAATTAAGCCGCAGCCCTGGTGGTCGACCTGCAGGTGGTGATTTGGGAAGAAACAAGGTGAATGCCCGAGGTCAGGAGGAATGCACGGGGTCAAGTTAAAGAAAATGGGTGCCCCCACTTTATTGAACAGTCACCCGGTGTGAACTCATGTGGTATTGGGATAGTTTTTCCCTGTAAGTGCCAGACTGAATATGGTACGATTTAAGGACCGAGGAGGCCTTGTATGAAAATTACGTCAGACATCAAACCGATTACTTATCTCAAAGCGAATGCGGCCGCGTTATTAGATCAAGTAAACCATACCCATCGCCCCGTCGTGATTACACAAAATGGTGAACCCAAGGCCGTCCTTCAGGATCCCCAAAGTTATGAGGATATGAGAAATGCCCTTGGCCTGTTAAAGCTGATTTCACAAGGAGAAGAAGATATTAAGCGGGGCAAGACTCGAACACAAGCTGAGGTATTCAAGAAATTAGCGTCTCGATTGCAGGGACGATGAAACAGGTTTGTGAGGTCATTTGGGCGGAAATTGGGGAAAATGACTTGCAGGCGATTGTTTCTTACATCACAGAGGACAGCGTTCCCCGGGCCTTGCAGATTCTCCGAAAACTTACCAAATCTGCTTCAAGACTCTATCAGGCGCCAATGCGAGGCCGAATTATCCCAGAACTCCATGCCCAAGGGGTGATGCAATATCGTGAACTGATCGTGTCTCCATGGAGAATCATCTATCGAATTTCAGGGCACAAGGTTTTTGTTCTCTCTGTCCTTGACTCACACCAGAATATCGAAGACATCCTGCTCAAGCGGCTCCTTTCTATATGATGGCGCCAGATCAGGCCATTTGCCCATTATTGGGCTCTTTCCCCATTCTTAAGACCAGTTCCCCAAAATAGCAAAGTTCAACTGAGGGATAAGTTGGGGATGGCTGCCGGCTCAAGGTGGAGATGGGAAAGTTTTATAGATGCCGGGGGTCGGCCCGGCAGCCGAGGTCTCCTTCGACCGGGCTCAGGACAGGCTTTTTGTTTCGGCAAAAGTGACCAAACAAGGGTCGCGCTCTTCGAGACGCACCTTGCAAAACGACGCACCCTCTGGCCTGATTGGAGGGGCGCTAACTTTTTGAAGAGCGGACCAACTCGCGGAGTTTATCCTGAGCGAAGCCGAAGGGCTCAGACAAGGTCCGCAACGGATAAGAGCGGCCCTCCCTGTGAGCCAGCCGGCAGGCGTCGGGTATCCAGGAGACACAACATTTAGAAATTTTTATGAAAGAGAGAAAACCGTTGTAATGAGGGAGGAGAGAAGCGAGATTGGGGGTATTATGGAAACAATTTTTGTATGCACTCTTCACGGGTCATTGAGAAATGTTCCCCGATGTCTGCCAAGATTGCTGAAAGAGTTCCCACGCGAAGTGGATTATGGTTGGGGATGGTGATGTGGTGTTCCCCTTTTTGTGTGCTGGTCAACCGAATGTGGCTGCCGGTTTGTCGTGAAACCCGGTAGCCTAAATGCTTCAGCTTTTGAACGAGATCTTCTGCCGATAGGTCGCGCGGCAATTTCATACCGCGATGACTTCTTCTCGTACGTGATGTAGCCGAATTAATTTTGGGACTTTGCCTTCGTCAAAGTGGCATTTGACCGCATCACGAACCTTGGTGTGCAGTTCAGCCATATCGTCCGCTTCGGTGAAGATTGATTCTCCCAAGGCCCGTGCTGTGACTCCTCCTTCGGGTGCATCTTCTACCAAAAATATGATTTCCGACATAAGAACTCCTTTTGAGTAGGGTCATAGGGATTGTGATGTGTTTTTATGCTACCCAACCTTTTAGGGAAAGTACAGGTGGAATAAGGAGATTACTGGCAGAAACTAGGAGGAATTACAAGGCTGAAAGATAGATCTTCGTATACGAATGTCGTGCATGATAAGAAGGTTTGAACGATTCCGGGGTTTCGCCCCCGAACGACGAGGTCTCCTTCGACCGGGCTCAGGACAGGCTTTTTGTTTCGGCAAAAGGACCCAAAACCATTTACGCCCCGTCTGGCCTTATTGGAGGGGAGGGACCCCAAAGATACAAAGAGCGGCCCAACTCGCAGGGCTCACACAAGGTCCGCAACGGATAGGAGCGTCCCTCCTGGGGCCAGCCGGCAGGCGTCGGATCATTCAGGAGATCCAGCATTCAGAAGTTTTCAAGAAAGAGAGAGAACTAGAGTAATGATGGGGGAGCGAATGTTGGGGCCGGTTGCATTGCTCGGCTATGCCAACAGATCAGGGGATTATTTAGGGGAAGGGCAAGGGTTCTTGCTAGTAGTGGGAGGTTAGGCTGTCCAGTAGGGTTGGTTTAAGGGATCGCGGTTCCCCTTGTTGGTTTCGGACACACCGCTCCCGGATTTTATCGCCCATTCTTTTGCACCAGTAGTCATTGTCTCTTCACGATACGGCTTACGATTGGAATATGGAAGGCGTGCCCTTCGCCCTGCTAGGCGTTATCGGCTGCCTAGAGAATCGCTTGTGAAGGCTTTACGGTAGTAGCGGCAGGGGTAATCTTTATCCTCAACGAACGTTTTTTTATGATAAAGAAATCATTTCTTATGGTTGCGTTGGGCTTTCTCATCTGTGGGCCACCCGCCTATGGATATACACCAGGTTCCCAACATCCTGTGGAACCGGCGGCGGGGTCACCCTTGGCACCGAACAGGTCCGCTACGGGTTTGGAAGTCCATAACATGATGGGCCATATTAATATTGCGTATTTGGCACTGGATATCGATCTGCCGGACGACGCCCTCCACCATATCGAACAGGCCGAAGCGCTGGTTGGTCAGCTCACACGTGACCTGCCTTCGATGAAGGTTGACTCCACACTCAAGTATGGAAAGGTGACCTTTACCTCCCGGAACGCGAACAAAAATTATTATGTGCCGGTGTTGGATGACCTCTTTCTTCTGAGCGAGTATGACACCGTGTACCGCCACCTGCAGTCATTTGACATTAAACAGACCTATGCCGGCGTCGTGAAACTTGATTTTTCCGTTGACCTCCGAACCCTGGCGGCGGCCCTCAAGACCGCGAAACAGGACCTTACCAATCAACACTATGAGAAGACTCAAGACGCCTTAGGAGAAATCTTTCGAGGGGCCATTGTGGACGAAAGCGTCAACACTGACCCGCGCCTGATTATCTATGACAACCTAGCCTTGGCCAAAAATTTTATTCAAAACGGACTGTATCCCAGCGCCCGTCTGACTGTCGTTAATGTCAAACATGGATTAGCCCGGTGGGAAAACGATCCGAGGGCCGCACCTCACGCTCAAGGGGTACACACACTCCAACGAGAAATGACCCGCCTGGATACGGCGCTGGAAAACAAAGACCCCACATTGATGCAGGGAGTGGGTCGGCAATTTCTGGCCTGGAGGGAAATCGTGGAGTCGTGGTTTGAATTTTGACGCGGTTGTTTTGCCGTTTTTTGCAGTGGTGCGTCTTTTCCTATTTCAAAGCCTCCGGGGTTTCGTCCCCGGACGACGAGCCACTTTGGTTTCGGTCAAAGTGGCCAAACCCATTGCCGCCCCGTCTGGCCGCATTAGAGGGAAGGGCCGCTAACTTTTTGAAGCGCGGACCAACTCGCGGGGCTCAGACACGGTCCGCTAAATGCTAGGAGCGTCCCTCCCTGGGGCCAGCCGGCAGGCGTCGGAAGTCATACACGAAAGCTTCACGGGCATTGGGGACAGGGTTTCGCCCCCGGACGACGAGGTTTCGCCTGGTGCGTCTCGAAGAGCGCGACCTTTGTTGTGGAGGCAAAAGTGGCCAAAACCATTGACGCCCCGTTCAGCCATATTACAAGAGGCAAACACCGAGTGTAAGAAGGCGGACCAACTCGCGTTGCTCAAACAAGCCCGCCAATTTGTGCGGATGTTTGCCTCTGAGGCTGCCCGGAAGGCGTCGGAAGTAAAACACGAAAGCTTCAGGGGCATTGGGGACGGGGTTTCGTCCCCGGACGACGAGCCACTTTTGTTTCGGCAAAAGTTACCAAACAAGGGTCGCGCTCTTCGAGACGCACCTTGCAAAACGACGCCCCGTCTGGCCTTATTGGAGGGGAGAGACGCTAACTTTTTGAAGAGCGGCCCAACTCGCGGAGTTTATCCTGAGCGAAGCCGAAGGGCTCAGACAAGGGCCGCTAGATGCTAAGAGCGTCCCTCCCTGGGGCCAGCCAGCAGGCGTCGGATCAAAATTTAAGCCTACCGAGGCAAATTCACGGATGGTGGACCAACTTGCAATGGGCTAGGTGACAGTGCGGGTTTGGTCGCTCACCTTTGAGTCTTGTCTGGCCTTAAGGCGGCTTTTATGATTGTGACGGCGTTGGTGTTTGCGCATCCCCTTTTCCAGCCCTGAGCTGGCTATATGTTTCCTTTCCTAAATACCGCTCCAGCTTTTCACTGAGATCGGTTGACAGACTGTCCATGGCGGCTATTCGACGGAGTTGTGCCTCCATGTGGGTTTGTAGATCCTTTCGGTGCTGCCTGAATTTTTCGAATGCCCCGATCATTCTTGAGGCCACTTGGGGGTTTTTGGCATCCAGTTCCATGAGGAAGTCCGCGACAAAGGCATATCCTGATCCGTCTTCCGCATGAAAGCCTTTGGGGTTGGCCTGTGAGAAGGTCCCATATAACGCTCGCATTCTGTTCGGGGTGGGATGTGTGAAGGCTTGATGTTGTGTGAGGGATTTCACGATCGGTAACACATCATCCGCCTGGGATCTTGCGAAGGCTCCGACCCATTTATCCACGACTAACGCATCATGTTCGAATTGATAGTAGAAATGTTGGGCCACGCCATCCCGATAGGGTTGCGCCTCATCCATATTGATGATGATATTCAGCGCGGCATAGCGGTCCGTCATATTGTTGGCCTGGCTATATTGCCTGACGGCCAGCTTGGCCACTTCCGCATCTCCTGAATGCGATAAATACCCGAGCGCGATATTTTGTAGACTGCGGCGACCGGCATCTGCACGATCATACGGCTTGCCGGGATGATACGTGGAGTTGTACATCTCGAGAAATTCATCGTGCAGTTGACGGCCAAGCGTTTCTAAGAAGGCCTTCCGAACCGCGATGATGGCATGCGGATCAATCACCTCTCGCTGCGGCGCGATTTCCTGGTAGACGGGCAGACTTAAGGCCAGGCTCTTGAGTTCCTGGTCCATGTCCGCGCGTTGCAAAATCCGACGAAACGAATCCAGGACATCGTCGCCCACGAGGATGTCTTGTCCATGTTCATAGCGATCCACCTGCGCCATGAGATTCGTGGTCAGGAACCGGTTTCCTGCCTCCCACTGATTGAATCCGTCCCGGTCATGGACCATCAGGTGTCGCAATTGGTCGTCGGTATACGGAGCCTCCAGATTGACCGGGGCGGAAAAATGACGGAACAGCGAAGGGACCGCGTGAGGCGGGACTTGCTCAAAGGTAAAGGTGTGCGTCGCCTGGGTGAGCTCAAGGACACCCTGAGCCACATCCTGCCCATCAGGACCCACCAACCCGAATTTCACCGGAATGTGTCTGGGTTGCCCGTTGGACTGATTGGTAATCGTGGGAATCTGCTGCTCGAGCGTGAGTGTGAATTGTTTGGTCGCCTGATCATGGGACCAATGCGCTGTGATCTTGGGCGTCCCCGCTTGCGTATACCACAGCATGAACTGGGTGAGGTCCCGACCGGACGCCTCTTCCATGCAGCGCACCCAGTCTTCAACGGTGACGGCTTGCCCGTCGAACCGTTCAAAATATGTATCCGACGCTTTGCGAAAATCTTCCTTTCCCAATAAGGCATGCAACATCCTATTGAGCTCAGCCCCCTTACTGTAGACGGTGGCGGTGTAAAAGTTATTGATTGTGACAAACTGATTCGGTCTCGGTGGGTGTGCCATCGGCCCCGCATCTTCGGGGAATTGACTCATGCGCAAGGTTCTGACGTTGGCGATGCGATTGACCGCTTGTGACCCCATGTCCCCGGAAAATTCCTGGTCCCTAAAGACAGTCAACCCTTCTTTCAAACACAGCTGAAACCAGTCCCGGCAGGTTACCCGGTTGCCGGTCCAGTTGTGAAAGTATTCATGCGCCACCACCCCTTCCACGCCTTCATAGTCGGCATCGGTGGCTGTATCGGGATGCGCCAACACATACTTCGTGTTGAAGATATTCAGCGATTTGTTTTCCATGGCCCCCATATTAAAATCGTCCACGGCGACAATATTGAACAAGTCGAGATCATATTCACGACCATACACGTCTTCGTCCCATTTCATGGCTTTTTTCAGCGAGGCCATGGCGTGCCCGAGTTTATCGAGGTCTTTGGCTGCCGCATAAATACACAACATGACCTGACGACCGCTTGCGGTCACGTAGGTGTCATCCAGGCAGGCTAAATCCCCTGCGACCAGGGCAAACAAATAACTGGGCTTGGGGAAGGGATCTTCCCACACCGTATAATGACGCCCATTTTCGAGTTGCCCCTGATCGATGAGGTTGCCGTTAGAAAGCAGGACCGGGGCGGCTATTTGATCCGCAATAATCCTGGTGCTGTAGGTCGCCATATTGTCCGGGCGGTCAGGGAAAAAGGTAATCCGCCGAAACCCTTCCGCTTCGCATTGCGTGCACCAGTTGCCTCCTGATTTATACAGGCCTTCAAGTGCCGTGTTCTGTTCAGGATGAATTCTGACCAGCGTGTCTACCGTAAAGGCATCCTGCGTGGGCTGGAGCGAGAGGGATGTGCGATCCACCACGTAGCCGTCTGCCGGACTGCCCCCCTTCGCGACAGGCAGATTATTCTGCTTGACCTCCAGCAATTCGAGTTCTTCGCCATCGAGAACCAGCGGGTTGTTATGATTCCCGTTTTTTTTCACCTGTAAGACGGCGCGGACCAACGTCTCTCCCTCGCGTAAATCCACAGTCAGGTCCACATGGGTCACCCAGTAATCCGGTTGCTGATAATCTTTTAGGTATGTCACGGAATTTATTTCAGACACGGCATCATCTCCATTGGGTTTTGAACAAAAAAATTACGATAGCTTTCCGCTACCATTCGTCGGGAATGACAGAGGGGAGGAACGAAAAACCCTCATTGACCATTCACGCATTTTCCCGGCCTCATTTAGATTATACCCCCAAGGGTCTCCATCTCGCGCGGACCGACTGAAGCATCACTGCATCCAGAAATTTTGAGGCCATGGGATGGTGGGATGTGTGGCTTTCAGTGACGCGGACATTTGCTTGGCCGCTTCGCCGATGATTCCTCACTCACGATACCGTGTCCCTTTTCTTCAATCAAGGCCAAAACAAGGGACAATGGGCCGTCGCACTCTGCAGTATAACCCCACATCCATCACAATAGTTGATAACGGAAGGAGAGCTTGGGGGGTGAGGCGTAGACGCGTGTGAATAGGCTTTTTGCTGGAAGGTTGGTTTGAGCCGGGGGTCGGCCTGGGAGCGGAGCGTTGGCTTGGTGCGTCTCTCAGAGCTTCCGGGGTTTCGCCCCCGGACGGCGAGGTCCTTTTGTTTCGGCAAAAGGACCCAAAACCATTGACGCCCCGTCTGGCCTCATTGAAGAGGAGGGCCGCTAACTTTTTGAAGAGCGGACCAACTCGCTCCGCTCGGACAAGGTCCGCTAAATGCGCAGAGCGCCCCTCCTGGGGCCAGCCGGCAGGCGTCCCATGAACAGTCCGCCTGTTGAGTTGTGCGTCGGTCCGGGTGGCGGACTTGCAGGTGATAGGAAAAATGGGAAGATGGATGCTCGATTACGAATGTCGTGCATGCATGAATGATAAGAGAGTTTGATGGATGCCGGGTGGCGGTTCGGGAGCGGAGCGCTGGCTTGGTGCGTCTTTCCCTATTTCAGAGCTTCCGGGGTTTCGTCCCCGGACGACGAGCCACTTTGGTTTCGGCAAAAGTGGCCAAACAAGGGTCGCGCTCTTCGAGACGCACCTTGCAAGTTTTGGCCGTGGATGGCCCTTCGGGTGCCCTCCGCAGTTCACCGGCCCCGGCGGCGGGCAAACTCGCTGCGCTCAAACACTGCCCGCCTTTTTCCCGGGACCGGATGCACTGCTCGGCCATGCCACCAGGCCAGGAAAGCTAAAGGGCAAAGCTGAATGACCCCATCGGGCTCATTCATTGGCCGCCAGCTGCGAAGAGCGTCCCTCCTGTGGGCCAGCCGGCAGGCGTCGGTTGAAGAGAAAAGGAGGGTTTGCATAAAAGGAAGGAAGGCTCAGGGTGAAGGATGGAGTGAGAAGAAGTTTGCGGGTAGGGAGTCATTTCGCATAACCGACAATACTGCATAGACTTTTTAGGACCTTTTCCATGCATACCGTTTTGATTTTTCCGATATGCTTGACGATGTTTTGGTCTGAGAGGGTAAATACCTTATCCACTCGTATCCAACTGGGTTTGGGCAGAGTACCATCCACGATATCCATTGCAGTTAATGGGATGGCAGGTTCTTCTTGAGGGACAGTGGTAACGGCCAAGGCAATAAAATCCCCATGGCGATCGGGTGCTGTCAGGACGAGGACCGGACGCTTTTTTGAAGAACTTAAATCAGCATAAGGAAAGGGAATCAGAACAAGGTCGTAGGCGCTACACGTCATTCCAAACCTCATCCTCAGAATTGTCCCAGACATGTTTCATGACCGGAGTCTGGGCGAGCTTGAGTTCCTCAGCTTGTCTGTCTTTGAGCCCATGTTTCAACTCAATGTACCCGATGAAATCTAAGACTTCCTTTGCCAAAGGTTCTGGAAGCTTTTGAATTTCTCGCATGATTTGTTCTGCCGTTGACATGGCGTGCTCCTCATTTGCTCTGTAAGGGATACGTTGTATGACAAATGTACCCAACCCATTGACTAAAGTACAGAATTTTATAAAGCCGGGGTTTCGTCCCCGGACGACGAGGTCCTTTTCTTTCGGGAAAAGGACCCAAAACCATTGACGCCCCGTTCAGCCATATTACAAGAGGCAAACACCGGGTGTAGGAAGGCGGGCCAACTCGCGTTGCTCAAACAAGGCCCGCCCATTTGTGCGGATGGTTGCCTCTGAGGCTGCCCGGAAGGCGTCGGAAAAAGTAGCAAAGGAATAAATGAAGAAAAGTGAAGAGAAGATAGGTCCCGGGGTTTCGGCTCGGGGGCAGACCAGCGCGCGCGGCTCAGACACGGGCCGCAAAATGCGAAGAGCGTCCCTCCTTGGGCCAGCCGGCAGGCGTCGGAAAGATGGTGAGAGTGAAAGGTGATGAATTTTTGTCTCCGAACGACATGGAGGGGTCCAACTCGCAAGGCTCAAACAAGGTCCGCCTCACGAATCTAACCTCAGCCCGGTTAGCCGACCTGAAGGTGCTAGATGGCGAAAACCAAAATAAATGTCGGAGATGCGGGAGACGAGAAGATGGATAGTGGATTAGGGCTGGGTGATTGGACGCAGGATGATCTAGATTGATGGCTTATTGGACGGCTTGGAGTTGGAGGGAGAGGGTTTGTTCTTTGCCGCTGCGGCGAATGCCGAGTTTGATGCGATCTCCGACATTATGCCGGTCTAATAGTCGGGCGAGGTCGTCATAGGTGCGTATCGCTTCTCCATTAATATTCGTAATGACATCACCCAAGCGAATTCGTCCGGTTTTGGTTTCTTCTAAGCCTTGCAGGCCTGCCTTGTCGGCCATACTTCCCGGCAGGACTTTGGCGATCACCAGGCCTTTGATCCCCCAGCGGGCGGCGATGGAATCCGGGATGAGGGAGATGCCCAGACCGGGGCGAATGACTTTTCCATATTGAATGAGCTGGGGGACGACACGTTTGACAATGTCGACCGGCACCGCAAAGCCGATGCCCGCGTAGGCTCCACTGGGACTGACTATCTGGGTGTTGACGCCAATGAGTTCTCCTGCGCTGTTGAGGAGCGGTCCACCGGAATTGCCGGGGTTGATGGCCGCATCGGTTTGGATGGCGTTCTCAATTGTGCGGTCGTTCACCGATTTGATTGAACGACCCAGCGCACTGACGACACCGGTGGTGAGGGTGTGATCCAGCCCGAAGGGATTGCCGATGGCCAACACGCGCTGACCGACGCGAAGGTCCTGGGAGGTGCCGATCTCCAAGGGCATAAGTGACTCGGCCTTGCCGGTGATCTGGAGCACGGCAAGATCATGATCAGGGTCCACGCCAACGATGCGCGCGTCAGTTGTGGATTGATCGTCCAACACCACTTGTATGGAATCCGCGCCATAGATGACGTGGTAATTGGTGACGATATGCCCTTGGCGGTTCCAGATGAATCCGGATCCCGACCCTTGCGGCACTTCGAAGGTATTAAGCGACCAGATATCCCGGCGCACTGCCGTATTGGTGATGTAGACCACTGACTGCGCGGCTTTTTCAAAGACGGCGATGGTATTGAGTTCTTCCGCACCGAGAGGTTTCTGAGCGACGAGGTGCAGATACGAGGGTGAGACGGGAACCGATCGCCCCTGGTTCGGGACGGATTGCTCTCCCATGGTGATATTCGGCAGAAGCCCTGTGGCGACCGCGACGAGAAGGAGAAGCTTCTGCCATTTTCCAAACCGTCTGTGTGGTCGAACGCGGACTTTGGCCCCGTCTGAAGGGAAAGTCTGTGGTGTAGGGTGCAGCAGCATAGGAAGATTGTTTCCGGGCTTATTCTCCCAGGAGCTGGACAACCAGGTTTCGGGTTCGTGGTCTGGTATCAAAATCGATGAGGACGAGTTGTTGCCAGGTGCCAAGGGTTAAGGCGCCATTTACGAACGGAATTGTGAGCGAGGGTCCCTGTAACTGACCGCGAAGATGGGAGTGGCCGTTATCTTCGCCGGCATTCCGCGTATTATGTTCTAACAGCGGATCGGCGGGTATCGTTCGGTCCCAGAAGGTTTTGGTATCGGCACGAATTCCCGGCTCATCTTCGATGATCATGACCGAGGCCGTCGTATGTTGCACAAAGAGCGTCAGCATCCCACCCTGTAGGCCTGATTCCGCGAGCAGGCGGTGAATCGGCTTTGTGAGATTTTCGATGGTCGAATTGCCGGTCATGGAAATGTTGAGGTAGTGGGTGATGACGGCCATGAGTCTCCTCAGCACGAGACGGTTTGTAAAAATTGTTGATCGGCGGCTGATAGAGTGCCCCCTCGGGCCTGCCGTAAAATAGTGGTAAAACGGCCTTCCCTGGTGAGCCGGCAGATGACATCCATAACCTGGTGACTGACGATTCGCTGAGCGGTGAGTTGACGAAGATAGGCGAAGGCGGCGGCAAAACTCTCTTCTGCGCGCGCGTAATAATCTTTTCCTCGCCGGTGATTGCTATAGGCTTCCAGTTGCTCGCAGGCGACGAGGATCTCCGCGAGTTGTTGCGTCCAGGCGGGGGCGCGTTCGAGTTTTTCCGGATAGTAATAGTACAACATGATGCGTTCCATCCAAGGTGACCAGGGGATGTCTATGGTGGCGATTGCGGTTTTTACCGGACGGAGGTAGGCGTGGAGGCGCCGGGCAAAGCCTAATCGCATATCGATGTGATCCTTGACCGTAGGGGTCAGCGGCAGGCCTCGAGCTTGTAAGGCGGCTCCATATTGTGCGATGAAGGCGTGAGATTCACGGCCATAGGGGGTGTGGGGATAGCGGGTCCGCCATTCCCGTGGCCTGGTCGGGATCTTTTGTTTCTTCGCCCACGACCAGATCCGGCCGAACAATAGGGGATCAAGTCCGGCCCGCCCCATATCATGCAGCAGACAGGCGGCTTCAAATTGACGAAGGCGGGAGAGTGGATGGCCTAGGGCTGCGGCGACGGCCACACAGAGGCGTGCCGTGCGCAACGCATGCGCCTTGTCATATCCGGGAATCGTGCGATCGGGCCTGGCGGGATGCGGCTGGTCGTACCATTTCAGCAGCGAGGCCACTTGCGTACGGGTGAGAACGGTGTGGGTGGACTTCAATGGTGGCCGGGACACGACGGCTAGAATGGTACAATCCTCATAAACGAAAAGCGCAAGGATTATGGAGTGTTGAACAGTGGGGCAGGATATCCCAGGCCTGGGGAGGTGTCAAGAAATCGATGGCGTTCTCCACACAGGGGACGTGTGGCCAATGACGGACCGCCCGCAAGGGGCTCTGTCCCTGGCGTATCGGCATCATTCTTACATTTCCCACGGATTTCGGTATGATGCAGGACAAGTTTTCATGGCTCCTATCCCTGACATCACACACACAACGGTTTGGGATTCTGGTGATCCGAAGAGGGTAATCTAGTGCGATGGTCCGGCAAACAGATGTTCTGGTGGGGTGCACTCGGTGCCGTGGTCCTGACCATTGCCCTGATTGTGCTTCCCTTGTTTTTGAATCCGGATTATCTGAAGACTCTGGCGCTGCAACAAATTCAACGGACGTTTGGTTCGCACGTGACCGTGGGGCACACGTCCTTTGCCTTATTTCCCTCTCCGCATTTCTTGGTATTGGATATTGTGGTTCAGGAACAGCCTGAGTCGCATGCGGTGTTTCGGGCGAAATCCATGAGTTTGGACCTGGGAATCGGGCAGTTGCTCATGAAAAAAATTGTGGTGCGTGAATTCCTGGTGGAGTCTCCCGAGATTGAATTGCGACGTGAGGCCGACGGGGAATGGCGTTTTTTGAGCTATGCCAGCAACGACTCTCCCATTGTGTCGGCGACGAAATTTCTCGTGCTGGGAAAGGTTGTGGTGACGGACGGTAAAATCATCGTCATTGATGAGTCGCCGCGTGAAGCTGTTCGGGGATTTGTCATTGAAGATGTGGCCTTTGTCTCTGACACCACCCATGACGGGCCTTCTATGGCGTCATCCTTCGAATTGTCTGGGAAAATCCGGCAGACGCAAGAGCTGGCGCCGTTTCGTATCCAGGGAGAACTCGAAGCCCGTTGGGCGTCCCCGGTGCTTTCCATTGCCAGCGAGCCGGTTGGTTTCGACCAAATCAGATTTTCCGGCAAGGTGAAGGCCGATCATCTGGAGATCAATCAACTGGGAGAATATCTGCCCAATGGCCAATCGCTTATGGCAGTGCCCGGCACACTGTCGGTCAAATCTCAGGTAACCTGGGTTCAAAACGCGAAAACGTCCCGACTCTCTCTCTCTCATATCAACGTATCCAGTTCATTTATTGATCTGGATGGTTCGGCCAATACGGAAATGTTGGAAGACGGACATCAGATGATGGGGTTTTCCATGCGCTCCTCGAATGTTGACCTCGCCATGATTCGACAATATCTGCCCAAGACGTGGATTCCGGATGACCTCCTTCCGGTGTGGGAGAAAGGCGAATGGGGAGGCCGGTTGAACATTGCCGAGGCTCGTGTGACCGGGTCCACACGTGAGGATGTGCAGACGTCGGTCACCGGCACATTTCATTTAACCGATGGATATGTTCGTATTCCCGATTGGCCCACCACCGATCATATACAGGGGACGGTGGTGGTGGAACCGGATCGCATGCAATTGTCCGGGGTGCAGGGCATCTATGATGGTATTCCCGTTGAGGTAACGGAAGGCGTCTTTCTGTTAAAAGAGTCAGGTCCGTGGGGGGATGTGGGCCTTCAAGGGCCTGTGCCCGCGGAGAAGGTTCACCGGGTGGTGACGCAGCTGGGAGCGCCATCCGACTTTGGACCGTTGAATGCCTGGAAGGTCTCGGATGGCAGTGGCCTGCTGCGTCTCCGATTTGCAGGAAATCTGTTGGAATCACCTGGATTGAAATTTCAGTTCGGGGAGTTTAAACCTGAAGGGTTGGTGATTCAGATTCCCGGGCTACCTCAGCCTTTTACGCAAGGGCACGGGACCATTACCTTTTCGCGCGAGAGTACGGTGTTAGAAGGTCTACAAGGATACGTGGGCACCTATCCATTGGCGTTGAATGGGACCATTACCTACAAGGGGGCTTCTCGCTTTGAGCCGCTCACCATCCAGGGCGGGTTTTCCGGCGAAGATCTTTTTCCCGTTTCCCGGGAACGGGCAGCATCACCAGGGATGCAGATCACCGGTCCGCTTCATGCCTCGGCCACTCTCACGGGACCGACCCGTCATCCCAAACTGAAAGGATGGATTGATGGGCGAGAGGCCTTCATGGATGTGCCCTCTCTTTTACAGAAGCAGGCCGGTCAGGATGGACGCCTTGAGTTTGATGGACAGTTTCATCCCGGAAACCGTGTGCATTTTGAACGCGTGGAACTAATCATGCTCCCGCTTCGTCTTCGCGGACAGGGGACCATCCGGTATCGCTCGGGGGTTACATGGGAGGCGCGGGTTGATTCCGGTCCGGTGTATTTAGGCGTGCTGCCGGAAGGTATTCGTGTCTTGGGAGATTTCGTCCAGTCGGGCATTCTCGAGGTGCAATTGAAAGGCAGTGGACGCGGCACCGATTGGACCCGGTGGAATACCAAAGGTTGGGTGGCGTTGACCGAAGGCGTGGTGGCGCTCCGCGGGGTCAGCGATCCCATTTCGAATCTCTTTATTCGCTTGAAAGTGGATGAGGATCAGCTTGATTTGAAACGCATGGAGTTTCGCCTGAAGAATAGTGAAGCCGTCATCACCGGTTTTATGAAAAATTGGAAGACCACACCGATTGCCAGTGTGATGTTTGACTCGCCGCAATTCGATATTGATTTGCTGATTCCTAAAGAGGGACGTTCGGCTATCCGGGATGGAATCGAGTGGCTAGCGGCACATGGTTCCCTGGAGGGTTCGGTGCATATCGAACGTCCGAGCTATAAGACGCTTTCCGGCAAAAAATTATCGGCTGTGCTGAAAATTCATGACAACCTGGTCTCGGTGGATAAAGTTCAATCGATGGTGGCGGAACACGGCACTGTCGGGGGACGGTTCTTTGTCCATCTCCCGGAAGGGCGGCCGGCTGCCATGCGTGCGTCATTTAAGGCGAAGGATTTGCCATTTGAGCATGTCTTGAGTCTGTTTGGCGAGGAGCGTCGGTTGATTACCGGCAGCATGTCGGTACGTGGCATGCTCCAGGGCCATGGCCGGGATGACCGGGGAATCATTCCCACTCTCAACGGGAGTGTCAAAATTTCTCTTGGCGAGGGCTATATCCGCAAAGGGACGATATTTCCACGCATTCTCGCGCTCTTGAATCTACCCCAGGTCCTTCAAGGAAAAGTTGATCTTGAAGAGACCGGATTTCCGTTTACGACCGTGAGCAGCAAGCTGACCGTGGAAGACGGGGTATTTTCCTCGAAAGATCTGTTGATCCAGAGTCCCATCATGAAAGTCTCTGCCGCAGGCATGTATGACTGGAAACGGGACCGGCTTGAAGGGATTTCCGCCGTCAGTCCTTTTGGGGCCTATTCCGATATCTTGAAAGATATCCCTCTCTTTGGACGAATTTTTTCCGGAGATCGGAAAGGTCTCGCCACAGCGTTGTTTTCGATCGACGGGCCATTGGGTGATCCTGAGGTCAAGTATCTGCCCATGGAATCCGTGAAAACCGGGCTGACCGGTTTAGCACAATTGGCGTTTGATATCTTAAAAAATACGTTGACCCTGCCTTATGATTTACTGAATGGCACTCCGGAGGATGCGGGTTCCGCTCCACCGGATGCTGGGCGATCCGGCGGGCCCGGTCCCTTATAATTCTCTCGTCTTTGCCGATGGATGTGGCGGGATAATCATTCAGAGAAGGCGGTAAGGGCCGTGCACCATTTGAGTCGGCTTTAACATCTCGTGTGAAAGGAAATGAGGATGATTCCCACAGTTGAATGGAACAATAATCATGTCGTGATTCTGGATCAACGTGCGCTCCCGGGAGACGTGCGGTTTCTTGATTGTGCGGGCTATGAGGAGGTGGCTGAAGCCATTCGGAATTTAAGTGTCCGCGGCGCGCCCGCTATCGGGGTGACGGCGGCTTTGGGTATCGCCCTAGGCGCCAGGCAATATGCGGAAACTCACTCTGAGGGGTTTTCCGTCCATATGGAGAAGGTTTGCCGCACGCTGGCCGCGACGCGTCCGACCGCCGTGAATTTATTCTGGGCCGTTGACCGGATGACACGCGTGTTGACGGATATCTCCGGATCATCGATTCAAGATATCCAGAAACGATTACAGGAAGAAGCCCTGGCGATTTTGGAAGAAGATCTTCGAGTCAACCGGGCGATTGGCAGCTTTGGCGCCGCGATCATTCGTGATGGAGACCATATTCTCACGCATTGTAATGCCGGAGCCTTAGCGACGGCAGGATATGGGACCGCATTAGGCGTGGTCCGGGCAGCCTGGGAGCAGGGCAAACAGATTCGGGTCTTTGCCGATGAGACGCGCCCGGTCCTTCAGGGTGCACGTCTGACGGCCTGGGAGCTTCAGCAGGATGGTATTCCCGTGACGGTGATTACGGATAATGCGGCCGGGGCCCTGATGCGGCAGGGCCGAATCCACTGTTGCGTCGTGGGGGCTGACCGGATTGCCGCCAATGGCGATGTGGCCAATAAGATCGGCACGTATTCTGTGGCGGTCTTAGCGCATGCCCATGGCATTCCGTTTTATGTGGCCGCCCCTTCATCGACGATTGATATGGAGACGGCGGATGGGAACGGCATTCCCATCGAAGAGCGGAGCCCGTCAGAAGTGACCTGCCTGCATAGTGGCCGGATGATTGCTCCTCAAGGTGTGGAAGTCTGGAATCCGGCGTTTGACGTGACCCCGGCCGACCTGATTGCGGGCATTATTACCGAACGGGGGATTATCCCCCCGCAAGCCTTAGCTCAACATTTTTCGTCCCCATCTTCCTGATGGGATCCGTCAAATGATCTGAGTTAAGACTTTAGAGAGATCGAGAAGATTATACGGCTTGGCAATAAAGCCTGAGAATCCGAATTGGACGGCATGGGCCATGACCGGGTCGTTGGAATACCCGCTGGAGACGATGACCTTCGCATCCGGATCATGGTCTTTGATGAGGCGCAACGTCTCCTTGCCTCCCATTCCTCCGGGTATCGTGAGATCAAGGATGGTGGCCAAATACGGGTGACCGTCCTGAATGGCTTGGGTATAGAGCGCCACGGCTTTCAGTCCATCGTGGGCAAAGTCCACCTCGAATCCGAGATGCTCGAGCATTTTTCCTAAGACATCCTGAATGTCTTCTTCGTCATCCATGACTAAAATTTTTCCCGCGCCCTGCACAAGACTTTCCGGTGTTTCATCGTTTTTTGCGGACAGGGAGGTTGAGGCGGGGAGATAGAGGGTGAAGCATGTACCGTTGCCGAGTGAAGAGGTGACGGCCACGTGCCCTCCATGGCGTTTCATGATGGAATAGGTCGTGGCCAGGCCCAGTCCACTCCCTTTTTGTTTGGTCGTAAAGTAGGGATCAAAGATTTTTTGAAGATGATCGTCAGGGATGCCGATGCCCTGGTCCGCGACGGACACACACACATACTTGCCGGGTTTCAGGGGAAGCACGGTCTGAGGGGTGACCAGACAATTCTTTGCGACGACGCTGATGGTGCCTCCATCGGGCATGGCCTGGTCGCTATTAATCACGAGATTTTGTATCACCTGACTGATTTGGCCTTCATCGACTTCGATCGCCCAGAGGTCATCGGGAAGATGCGTAGTGCACCGGACAGCCGACCCTCGCAGGGCGAATTGCACCGTGTCGGTAATAATGGAGGCCACGGAGGTCGTGCTTTTGACCGGGGCACCGCCTTTCGCAAAGGTGAGCAGCTGCTTAGTGAGATCCCGCGCTCGCAAACAGGCTTTTTCCGCAGCCTCCAGTCGTTCAATGACTTTCTCTCCCTGGGGCGGCGACTGTTTGGCGGTCACCATTTTGGCCAGTCCGATATTGGCAAACACCGACGTGAGAATATTATTGAAATCATGCGCAATGCCCCCGGCCAGTAAGCCAACCGACTCAAGTTTGGTGGCCCGTAGCCGTTCATCTTCCAGGCGTTTCCATTCCGTAATGTCTCGTGTCACGATCACCCCCACGACGGTCCCGATGCTGGTTCGGAAGGGGTGGATGTGGCTTTCAAACCATCGCCATTCGGATTGTGTCGTTTGCAGGCGGCACACCATATCAATTTCCTGAAGTGTCTTGAGATGAGAATGAAACGACTCGGATAACGGCCCCCGTTCTTCGGGATGGACAAAGTCAAAGAAATTGTTCCCCAGTATGTCGGCTGCCTCATAGCCTAAGACTTTTTGACAATTCGGGGTGACGTACTGACATTCACCCGTCGCGGTGGTTTCGATGATTAAATCATAGGCATGTTCGACGATGGCCCGGTAGCGCTGCTCACTATCCCGCAAGGCATCTTCGGCCTTTTTACGTTGAAGTTCACCGGCCGCCCTGGCAGCAAACAGTTGGATGATGGATTGGGCCACATGGATGTTGCGAATCGCCATTGGGCTAAAGACAAGCAGGATCCCGATAATGTGTCCTGTCTGCCCACGGAGGGCCGTTCCCAAATAACTGATGATTGACCATGAGCCGAGCGGGGAGTCCGGAGGAAAGAGTGAGGATTCCAAATTGTCTCCATGGCATCCTTTGACTTTCAGTAGTTGCTCAAAAATCGCGGGAGGAGGGGTCCACGGCATATTTTCCCCGAACGTCCCATTGGACCAAATGGCGACCGTATGGGTCTGCGGCCGGGCCGGGGATTCCAATTCCGCTAATATGGCATAGGGCACATTCAGGGCCTGACAGAGATCTCTTACCAAAAACCGCAAAAACGCCATGCTGCCGGGAGCCGGGTCGCTTTGGGCAATTTTCCGCAAGGCTTCATCAATCCGTTTGCGTTCGGTAATATCTACGACCACCGAAATGGCACCCCATTGAATGCCTTGCGAGTCGAAGAGGGGATAGCAGGACACGAGGAAATCCCCCGGCATCGTCGGGAACTGTGTTTCCACCACCGCAGACAAGGCCCCTGCCAACACCGTTTCCCACGGCGGAGGATTTTTGGGAATGGTCGTTCCATAGTAGGGGGTGCGGTAATGATGTCCGACCAATGGGCCGATTTGCGGTTGGACCTGGTCGCGAATGGCTCGATTGGCCCAGACAATTGTCCCTGAGTTGTCAAGGATCATGACATGATCCGTCAGGGCGTCAAACGCCTGTTCCCATTTCTCGACGGACTGCACAGGGCTGATTTTTTTTGAAGTCTTTTGACGGTTCTTAGTCATGGTGTCTTAATGGTGCCGGCTCATATTGGCGCATGTGTCTCCAGCTTTGGATATCGCTACCAGACAACTTTCGCAAACAAATCAGCCAGATTCGGATCGACGCTTTTCCCCGCTTCCTGACGAATTTTTTCCCGGGCTTCCGGTACGGGCATCGCCGTTCGGGGTCCATAGCCGGTCACAAAATGGTCGAAAATATTGGCCAGGCCGACAATGCGTGCCGATAAGGGAATGTGCTCACCGATCAAGCCATCCGGATACCCGGACCCATCATATTTTTCATGGTGATGGCGGATGATCTGTTCGACGTAGGGGTGAAATGGGAGACCCTTCATCATTTTCCCTCCGATCGTGGGATGGCATTTGAGAAGTTCCTGGTCTTGTTCCGTCGGGGAATGCAACCCGGCAATGAGGTGATCATGAAGACCGATTTTTCCGATGTCATGAAGGTAAGCCCCGAGTTGTATGGCCGTCTGCTCCTCCGGGGTTAACTGGAGATGTTCAATGAGCAGAGCCGCATAAAAATTTACCCGGCTGCCATGTTGGACCAGCTCAGGATGTTTGGCGGCCAGGAGGGTTTTAATATTGGCCAGGGCGGATTCGACATCGATCCCTGAAGCCCAGAGGTTTCCAAATGCCTGAAGCGCTGATTGCAGGGATGAATATCGGCGGCGTCGCTCGAGCGTTTTATTGATGGTGTCGAGCAACTCGGACACATTGAACGGCTTGAGGATATAGGCGGCCACTCCGTGGCGGATGGCTTCAATGGCAGATTGGAGTGTGCCATATCCGGTGATGATGATGATATCGACATCCTTCCCGTCTTTTCGAATCTGGGAAAGGAGGTCGTTTCCCGACAGATCAGGGAGTTTTAAATCGAGGGTGACGAGATCAATGGGATGGGTTTTAAGAATTTGATGCGCGATTTCGGCCCGATCAACCGTAAAGAGATTGAAATAGGGAGAAAGAATAACCTTTAATGCCTCGCGCGGGCCTTCCTCGTCCTCCACAATTAAAATATTCGCCTGAGGGACAGAGGGTTCGGTACCAGTAGTTTCCATCAACGACTCCTTTTCCAAGTGAAGCGACCCATGAAGACAGTAAAAAAAATAAATAGTCCATGAGACCGTGAGCGTTCGCTTCTGAGGATGAAGTCGGAAACCGTTCCTTCTCCGTCGAGGCTTGCATGATGGTTAGTAGCGATTCACCTCCTGGGGACAATGATGGGTCGTTCTCCGTAGCATGTGAAGAGGGCACAACGGGAGATAGGGCAAAAGATCTGTCATCTTATAATAATCTATCTGATTTTATTTGAAACGCCCGATCTTTGACTGTCAGATCTAGAAATAATTGGTTGAACAAGTCTTTGGCGACGTGATTGGTGAGCTCCTCCACATCCTTGGGATCGAATGTGACGACGCTGTCGGTTCCATTCGCACCGAGCACCATCCGGACGGTGCTGCCATCCACCGCATTTTTCGCTTCAAAGGCCACACGTATTTTGACCTCAATATCCGTAAAGCCGAAGCCGGTTTTCGCATTCGCCTCCATGACCAAAATATCGCCTGTCAGGGTGACATCGGCCGGAGCACTTCCTGCGGGGGCTTCAGACGTTGTCGCCCGCGAGGCCTGCCATCCCTCCTGTTGAAGGTATTCCAGAGCAAGGTCCGCCATGCCTTCACCGAGGTTTCCATTCCAGACATTAAAATGCGTCGCACCTCCCCAAAAATGTGTGCGGGAACCCAGACGAGTTTTCTGCGCTCGTTTATCCTGAAACGGTTCAACCACAATGGTCAGATCTTCGTGAGGGTTGGTCGTGGCCTTCATGGTGGACGGGAAGGCATGAGGATTAAAATTCACCGTCTGCCCCGACCCCTGACATCCGACAACTCCCAGGCTGACAATGAACACCATGATAAACCAGTTGGCTTGTGTCTTCACTCGTGGAACCTCCATGTATAGAAAGTGGATATCAGATGATCGTCTGTGCTGTGACGGGAGAGGGATGTTGCTGCCGATACCCTACTGTGTCGAGGCCACACATCCATCCTAATAGTAGACAGCGTAAGAATAATAAAACCGCAGGATTTAATCTAGTCTTGTGTTGATTTTCCGTGAAGAGCCTGTATGAATGATTCCGGCACACAGCCACTTGATGATGATGGCCTGATCTATCTTGACATTGTCGTAAACCGCTTGACACTATCATACCTGGTTTGATTGTTAATCCAAAGGAAATTCTTCATGTGGAAGCATAATTTTTTGTTTCGAGCAGAAGGGGCGGTGCCCCTGGAGCAGACCGAAAACGAGTTGTTTCATGACACGGACCCGGCCCTGGATAGTTCGGGCTTACAGATGGATAAATATATTTCCGTCTGGCTCCAAGGGGATGGCGATGAAACCAAGCCTCTGGTCTATACGACGGTGTATGTTCGAACGGCCACGTTAGATCCCGAGAAAGGGGTTGGATTTCTTCAGCCCCTTCAAGGACGGACCCACCAAATCAAAAGCATGTTGTCATCAGAGCAGAAATTGTATCTTCGGCAATGGTTGTCGAGTACCTATCCCCCAGCCTGGGAAGAGTCTGACGATCACTTTCAGTCCATTTTCTCGGAAACCTGATCTCTGCATTCCCGCCGCGGGATGGTGGTTTCGGAGATCCGAATATGTGAATTTCAGCTTCCCGCTCGCCCGGGTGTCCCGGTAGGTGGCGAATGTTTATTCGTAGGGTATTAGCGATGGATCTACAGACACAGGTTCTGATTATAGGCGCCGGTGGCGGGGGAGCGGTCCTGGGACTTCTCTTAGCCCGGAAAGGGATTGCCAATATCGTTCTGGAACAGGCTGCGGGGCCCCCACAGGGCTTGCGGGGGGAAATACTTCAACCCAATGGGCAGGAAATCCTTCAGCGGCTTGGGTTATTAGAGCAGTTGCCGGTTCATGCCTATAAACCGGTCAGATTCTTTCATTTCCGTCGAAGTGGAGGAACGCGCCTCTGTACCATTGACTATGCGATGTTGCCCCCGCCATTCAATCGGGCTTTAGTGATGTGGCCTCATGTCGTGCATCACACCATTCTCGACGCTCTGAAGCGGGAGAACCCAGAGGGCCTTCGGTATGGGGCATGCTTTCGTTCTCTGGTCCGGAATGGCAAAGGTATCACAGGCGTCAAGGCGGACATTGGGGGCAGCCAGGTTACGATTGGGGCTCAGGTGGTGGTTGGCGCAGACGGACCGTTTTCGGAGGTTCGGGGAGCCCTTGGCATTCCCACCGCGCTTCACCGGTATCTCGACAGTTATCTTGTGGCCATGTTGGAATCACCAACATCCCTGGAGGAAGCGCAGTATTATGTGGGGAAAAAATCTATTCTGGGTATTTTCCCCGCTGCCGGTCAAAAGGTCTATGCCTTTTATATGGTTTCGTCGGATTCCCTGAATCAGGTCAAGGCCGATGGGGTACCGGCCCTTCGGGAAAAATGGAAAACGATTGCGCCGGAACTTGCCCCGGTCTTTGACTCCTTACAGGATTGGAATCAGACAGCCTATATGGGAACCGGAAGAGTCCGGGCGAAAACCTGGGTTCAGGATGGGGCGGTGGTCATGGGTGATGCCGCCCATGGGATGAATCCGCATGCCTCCCAGGGACGGATGCAAGCGATGGTAGACGCGGTCACCCTCGCGGAGGTTCTTGATGATTGCTATCGAACGGGAAATTGGTCGGCATCGAATCTTAAGGCATTTGAAACGCAACGGCGTCCCCAGGTCACCATGCTGCAACGTCTGGCTGATGAAGAGGTCTTTTTCTGGAATACCGGAAATCCTTTCCTGGGAATGTTGAGAGACCGCGTCTTCTCAACGATGGATAAAAATCCGCGTTTGCAATATCAAGTATTGACCGCCACAGCCGGGCTGCGAACCACCTCACCCTTTGGTTGGATGGATCGGTTTCAAGCTGCGGGCTTGTTACCGGATCCCCGGGCCCATCAGATTCCCGATCATGCACGGTCTGCCTAATTAACGTTAGAGTCCATCTTCGTCACTCATCCTTTTTCCAATATTTGGCTCGTATCCTATGCCGATATCAATGTTGCCGTCACTCGAACTTCCCGAAGACCTGCGGGAAACACTCGAACAATTTTTAACACAGCTTCAGAAGGATTGGGGCGCTGATTTAGAAGGCCTTCTTCTGTATGGCAGCGCGGCCCGGGGAGACTTTATTGCCGGCCGATCCAATTTCAATTTTTTGGTGTTGGTCAGGGCATTATCGGTGAGCGGGCTCCAGCGTGCAGGACAATTACATCGCAAATGGGGTAAACACCAAATCGTCGCGCCGCTGATGATGACTCAGGAGGACTTGTCCCAATCACGTGAACTGTTCCCGTTGGAATATTTTCAAATGCAAGAGCATCATGTGCGCTTGGCAGGCAAAGACCCGTTCGGCGCAGGGCACGTTGATCGTCAGCAGTTGGGATGGCAATGTGAGCATGAACTCCTGGCGAATGTGTTTCGGATGCGGCAACGGTTTGTCGAAGGAGAAGGACGAGCCGAAGCGATCCGAGCTTTGCTCATGCTTTCCATTACCTCCGTTCTCCCTTGTGTGCGAGGTATTCTGTGGATCATCGGCCAATCCTCAAAGGGAAAAGACGTCCAGATTCTTGAATGCCTTCCCCATGCCTTGCAGTTTGACCCGACGGTCCTCCTCGAAATACTGCAGATGAAGCGAGGCATGAATAGTCCGGGTTCTCTTGAATGGTCCAAGGTGTATGAGCGGTATCTTCAGACTGTGGAGGGTTTGTGTAAACGGGTTCAGGCCGTTCGTCAGGAAAGCCGCGTATGACTAGGTCTAGCAGAGGGTTTGTCGGTCCGTTCATTCTGGTGTTTGTGCTGGCTTTCTCTGCACACTCAATGGGGATGACTCCCAAGGAACAAAACCTCCCAACCCCGCTGGGGTATGTGAGTGATTATGCCCACCTGCTCGATGAGGAATGGCACAAACAAATTCGATCAGTGTGCAAAGATCTTGAATCCTCTTCCGGTGTTGAAATGCTGGTGGTGACCCTTCCGAGTATCAGCCCTCTTTCCCATGCCCAGGAGTATGCCTCCCGCCTCTATGAAGCCTGGCGGATTGGGACGGCGCAACAGGAGCGTGGCATCCTGTTACTGGTGGCTGTCAAAGAACGCCAAGCGGTGGTGGTCGTCGGGAAGAACCTTTTGTCGGTCGTGACTCCGCAACAGTTGGATGAGATTTCTCTCAAGCATTTGCGTCCGATGTTTCGGTCTGGAGAGTATGGGATCAATATCTATCGGTCTGCCGTATCCCTTTCCACACTGGCTGCGCGGGCTACTATTCAGAAGGACAAACCAAAGCCTCAGCGATCGGCCGCTTTTTGGATGAATATCGCGGTGGTGGTGCTGATGTTTTATGCGCTATGGCGGTTCACCCGACCCGAACGGCGTCATCCGTTTCCCCGCTGGAAAAATGGAGAATATTGGGGAACAGGGCAGGGGGGATTTGGAGGAAACTTTGGGGGATTTGGCGGAGGAACGGGAGGCCAGGGTTTACGTTGAAGGAGCTGGACTGAACCTCGCGATCTCTGCAGAATTTTCACACGTTCTCTAAAAAATCTTTTCACTTCGAAAGCAGGGATGGGAAGACCCATCGCCAAAAAAAATCCACCAACCCCAGGCCAACTTCAGGTTGGCCTGGGGTTGTGCGTTATGACAGCATTTTGTGATTTTCAAACGTGAGGGATCTCACGACGATTTCCCCGTTTTCATAAGAAATAATCCTTCGGGTCGCCGGAAGGTCTGAGTTGCCTATCCTGATATGTGTATCCAAAAAACTGTCGACATTTTTCAGTGACCGGTCTTTGGGAGAAAAATAATAGACCGTATATCGGGTGGTGAGAAAATGTTGATCTTGGGTGACTGCACTATCTTCTACGTTGATGGTAAAAGCCGCCTGTGGCATGTTTCGATTGATTTGGGTAATGCGGTTGTCTTTCACCCGGTACCAGGAACCCATTCCATCTCCATGAATGGTGATCCGTTGACCTAAAGGGTGCTGTTCTTCTCCCCCTAGAGTCAGGGTATGTTTCCCGTCTGATTCCTCGAACGTTCTGGGTCCCCGATGCACGGCAATCATTCCAATCTGGTTTTGGGCCCACGTTTGTAATTCCGTATCATCGATGACCACCGTCACATCCCGCGGCCCTTTTACGGTCACGGCCCCTTTGGTTTCCTTTCCGTTCACATTAATGCGGAGGTCGGCCTGAAAGCCTTTGAAGTCTGGTTGCCATCGGGCGGTTTTGGCAAAGGCGGCTTGTAACAGCTCACGGGCTTTTGGATCATCCTGGACCTCGGTGGTTGGTTTTTCTTCTGTATTCTTTTCCATGTCGTCGGCTCCTTTTCCTGTCATGTCGGGTATGTGATCAGACTGATTGAGTGAACACTGAAGATCATTATAAGGATCTCAGGAGAGGGGGACAACCGTTCAGATGGAGCAAGGTCCAGAGGACTTTTGAAGTCCTCAGTCGCATTGGTTGTATGGGAAATTTTGCCGGATCAACAATTAATTTTTTCACAATCTCTCTGTCAGAATCTCATCTTTGCTAAAGGTTTAACTCTTTCGCCAGGTGTAGATAAAAGCCTAAAAATGGGGAAATAAAGGTACATTGAAATGAGAGGGGTGTTCGGCTAGGCTGCGTCCATAATTTTTTATCTGAGGGGAGAATTCCGGGCAAGGATGTCCGTGTTTTCATCCCTTAACAAAGATGTTTCGCTTGCTTCCACCCCCAAGAGGCATTGCGCATGAACGCCGCAGAGCAACAGCTAAATGATGTCCGGAAACTCAAACAAAGTGAAAGCCATGGTTGGCTGATACATCTTTTTAAGGTCATGATTGTGGTGGGTATGTTGTTACCCACCTTCGCCTTGCCGACAGTCTGGGCTGAAGATGTCCCCGATGTGGTTGGGTTGAGTCAGGCGGCGGCGGAGTCGGCTATTGTGGGGGCGGGCTTGACCGTTGGGTCCATCACGTCTGCCAACCATGCCTCGGTGCCTTCGGGAAGTGTCATCAGTCAAACGCCGGGAGGCGGGGCGAGTGCGGCGGCGGGCAGTGCGGTGAACCTGGTGGTCTCGACGGGCCCGGCGCCGGTCACCGTGCCGAATGTGGTGGGAAACACGCAGGCGGCGGCGGAGTCGGCTATTGTGGGGGCGGGCTTGACCGTTGGGTCCATCACGTCTGCCAACCATGCCTCGGTGCCTTCGGGAAGTGTCATCAGTCAAACGCCGGGAGGCGGGGCGAGTGCGGCGGCGGGCAGTGCGGTGAACCTGGTGGTCTCGACGGGCCCGGCGCCGGTCACCGTGCCGAATGTGGTGGGAAACACGCAGGCGGCGGCGGAGTCGGCTATTGTGGGGGCGGGCTTGACCGTGGGGTCCATCACGTCTGCCAACCATGCCTCGGTGCCTTCGGGAAGTGTCATCAGTCAAACGCCGGGAGGCGGGGCGAGTGCGGCGGCGGGCAGTGCGGTGAACCTGGTGGTCTCGACGGGCCCGGCGCCGGTCACCGTGCCGAATGTGGTGGGAAACACGCAGGCGGCGGCGGAGTCGGCTATTGTGGGGGCGGGCTTGATCGTGGGGTCCATCACGTCTGCCAACCATGCCTCGGTGCCTTCGGGAAGTGTCATCAGTCAAACGCCGGGAGGCGGGGCGAGTGCGGCGGCGGGCAGTGCGGTGAACCTGGTGGTCTCGACGGGCCCGGCGCCGGTCACCGTGCCGAATGTGGTGGGAAACACGCAGGCGGCGGCGGAGTCGGCTATTGTGGGGGCGGGCTTGACCGTGGGGTCCATCACGTCTGCCAACCATGCCTCGGTGCCTTCGGGAAGTGTCATCAGTCAAACGCCGGGAGGCGGGGCGAGTGTGGCGGCGGGCAGTGCGGTGAACCTGGTGGTCTCGACGGGCCCGGCGCCGGTCACCGTGCCGAATGTGGTGGGAAACACGCAGGCGGCGGCGGAGTCGGCTATTGTGGGGGCGGGCTTGATCGTGGGGTCCATCACGTCTGCCAACCATGCCTCGGTGCCTTCGGGAAGTGTCATCAGTCAAACGCCGGGAGGCGGGGCGAGTGTGGCGGCGGGCAGTGCGGTGAACCTGGTGGTATCGACGGGCCCCGCGCCGGTCACGGTACCGAATGTGGTGGGGAATACGCAGACCGCGGCGCAGGCTGCGGTCACCAAAGCGGGGCTGAAGGTCGGGACCATCACGAATAGCAGTCATGCGTCGGTGGCTGCGGGGCGGGTCATCAGTCAAACACCAGGGGCCGGGGCGAGTGTGGCGGCGGGCAGTGCGGTGAACCTGGTGGTATCGACGGGCCCCGCGCCGGTCACGGTACCGAATGTGGTGGGGAATACGCAGGCCGCGGCGCAGGCTGCGGTCACCAAGGCGGGGCTGAAGGTCGGGACCATCACGAATAGCAGTCATGCGTCGGTGGCCTCGGGGCGGGTCATCAGTCAAACACCAGGGGCCGGGGCGAGTGTGGCGGCGGGCAGTGCGGTGAACCTGGTGGTATCGACGGGCCCCGCGCCGGTCACGGTACCGAATGTGGTGGGGAATACGCAGGCCGCGGCGCAGGCTGCGGTCACCAAGGCGGGGCTGAAGGTCGGGACCATCACGAACAGCAGTCATGCGTCGGTGGCCGCGGGGCGGGTCATCAGTCAAACACCAGGGGCCGGGGCGAGTGTGGCGGCGGGCAGTGCGGTGACCCTGGTGGTATCGACGGGCCCGGCGCCGGTCACGGTACCGAATGTGGTGGGGAATACGCAGGCCGCGGCGGAGGCTGCGGTCACCAAGGCGGGGCTGAAGGTCGGGACCATCACGAATAGCAGTCATGCGTCGGTGGCTGCGGGGCGGGTCATCAGTCAAACACCAGGGGCCGGGGCGAGTGTGGCGGCGGGCAGTGCGGTGAACCTGGTGGTATCGACGGGCCCCGCGCCGGTCACGGTACCGAATGTGGTGGGGAATACGCAGGCCGCGGCGCAGGCTGCGGTCACCAAGGCGGGGCTGAAGGTCGGGACCATCACGAATAGCAGTCATGCGTCGGTGGCTGCGGGGCGGGTCATCAGTCAAACACCAGGGGCCGGGGCGAGTGTGGCGGCGGGCAGTGCGGTGAACCTGGTGGTATCGACGGGCCCGGCGCCGGTCACGGTACCGAATGTGGTGGGGAATACGCAGGCCGCGGCGCAGGCTGCGGTCACCAAGGCGGGGCTGAAGGTCGGGACCATCACGAATAGCAGTCATGCGTCGGTGGCCTCGGGGCGGGTCATCAGTCAAACGCCGGAGGCCGGGGCGAGTGTGGCGGCGGGTAATGCGGTGAACCTGGTGGTGTCGACGGGCCCGGCGGTGCCGAATGTCGTAGGCCTAACCCAGGCCGCGGCGCAAACTGCAATTACCAGAGCAGGATTGAGGTTGGGCACAGTGACCTCAACCAACAGTCAGACAGTCTCCAGTGGCAGAGTTATCAGTCAAACTCCCCAGCCAGGAAGCAAGGTGGCGGCAGGCAGTGCGGTGAACCTTGTCGTATCCCTTGGAGCCGCAGTGCCGAATGTGGAGGGCTTGACGCAGGCCGCGGCGCAAACCGCCATCACCAGTGCGGGTTTGACGGTGGGGAACGTAACGACAGTGAATAGTGCGACCGTGGACATTGGTGCGGTTATCAGTCAAACCCCGTCGGCTGGGGACAATGTGGCTCCGGGCAGTGCAGTGGACCTGATCATATCTCTTGGAGCCGCAGTGCCGAATGTGGTGGGCTTGTCGCAGATTAATGCTCAAAAGGCCCTGGCCGCGGCCGGTCTGACAGTGGGGATAGTGACGACAACCATTAGTGCCAGGGTGCCAATTGGCGACGTTATTGGTCAAAAGCCGGGCGCAGGGACCAATGTGGCTCCGGGCAGTTCGGTAGCCTTGGTTATTTCGTCAGGACCACCGGTTTTTCTGATGGGGGTGCAAAATGATCCCAGGACCGGGCCCCTGGTGAATAGCCTCTACCGCCTTCGCACCGATGGGGTCGTAAACAAAATTGGAGATCTGACGCATCGCACGCATGGCTTGGCATTTGTCGGGAACACGTTGTATTCCGTTGAGGAACTGTCTCTTTCTTCACAATCTGGAGCTTCGCCGAATTTGTATCGGCTGAATCCGGAAAGCGGGGCCTCGTTGGCCAGAATCCCTTTGTCGTTATCGACGGGCGAATCGTTAGAAGGCGGGCGAGGGTTGGCCACGGAACCCGGGACAAATCTGCTTTGGGGGTTGCTTGTGGTGACGTCCGAAGTCAACAGTGCCCGGCGGTTAGTCACGATTAATCCGACGACGGGAGTGGCTACCCAAAAGGCCAAACTGTTTGGAAACTTTATGGACCTGGCCTTTGATGCATCCGGGACGCTTTATGCGATCACGGACAACCGAACGGTGCCTGGGGGGGCGAAGGTGTTTCCGGCCAGGATTTATAAGGTGAATAAGTCGACAGGAGCCACGACGGAATTTCTGGATGTCTCGACGGGTGCCGTGGCGGGACAACCGAATTTTCGAGAAAGTGAAACGATTGGGATGGGGTCTTCTTCCGACCTATTGTATCATCTCTCCGGTCAGCATAAGGTAACCCCAGGATTTACCAAGAATATCCTGTTTGAAACGATTCATCGGACCACAAAAGCCAGAACGGCGATGGCCCTAACCGGCCCGGATTTTTTTGTGACGACGGCCTTGACTATGGTGCCACCTACGAGTCCTCCGGCATTAGGAGATCTGGATGCGTCGGGCACGGCTGATCTCATCTGGCGCAACCAGAGTGATGGCAGTACCGCGATCTGGTTGATGAACGGAACGACAATTGCCGCCTCCGGCTTCCCGGGCGGGGTGCCGAAGGTTTGGCAGATCGCGGGCGTAGGCGATGTGAACGGCGATGGCAAGGCGGATGTCATCTGGCGCAATACCAGCGGCACGGTGGCCGTGTGGCTGATGAACGGGGTGACGGTGACGGCCGTGGGCTTTCCGGGAAGCACATCGACGGCGTTCGAGATTGCCGGCGTGGGCGATGTGAACGGTGATGGTAAAGCCGACCTGGTCTGGCGTAACATCACTGATGGCAGTACCGCGATCTGGTTGATGAACGGAACGACAATCGCCGCCTCCGGTTTTCCGGGCGGAGTGCCCCTTGCCTGGCAAATCGAGGGTGTGGGGGATGTCAATGGGGATGGTAGAGCAGATGTCATTTGGCGCAATGGCACCAGTGGGGGAGTAGCTATGTGGCTGATGAACGGGTTGTCGGTGACCGACGTAGGCTTTGTCGGAGTCGCCCCAACCGCTTTTGATATGGCCGGCGTGGGCGATGTGAACGGCGATGGAAAGGCGGACTTGATCTGGCGCAATCAGGGTAATGGCAGTACCGCAATTTGGTTAATGAATGGGACCGTCATTACGACGGCCGGCTTTCCGGGAGGCGTGCCCGTTGCGTGGCAAATTTCTCAAGTCGGCGACGTGAACGGAGATGGTAATGCCGATGTCATCTGGCGCAATGATAAAAGTGCCATAGTGGCGGTCTGGTTGATGAACGGGTTATCAATCTCGACCGTAGGCTTCCCGGGTTCCGCCCCCTCCGATTGGGAAATTCAGTAGCAGGGATATTTCGAGCTGATTGGCTTATAGGCATAGTTTCTCATACTTTAGACAGTTTAGCTTACATTTCATTTCTCTTATGCTCATAATCAGGTATCTTTCGGCCACGTAGTGTCTTCCACGACCGAGTCCTCCGGGGATGTGATGAAGGTTCAGCACCTGAACGGGTTGAATCTAACCCACCAGAAGTTGCCAAGAGGTCACAAGTTGATCTTTCTTTGGCTGCTGGTTCTCGTAAGCCTCGTTTTCCTCAATTTTATCTTTCCAGCAACAGCAAGAGCCATAGAAGTTCCAAATGTTATCGGGAGCCCACAGGCTACAGCAGAATCAGACATTATAGACGTCGGTCTTACTGTGGGAGTTGTGACGGCGGTCATTGATGGTGGTGTGCCCCTTGGCCACGTCGTCAACCAAGATCCGGCAGCTGGGATCAATGTGGTACCGGGCAGTCCGGTGAACCTCGTGATTTCCGGAGTGGCGGTGCCGAATGTGGTGGGATTGGCACAGGCGGCGGCCCAAAACGCTATTACAGATGCGAGTCTTACGGTAGGGACGGTGACGTCAGCGAATAGTGCGACCGTGCCTATTGGAAACGTCATCAGTCAGAATCCGGCGGCGGGGACCAATGTTTTTCAGGATAATGCGGTGGCCTTTGTGGTCTCTCTGGGTATTGCGGTGCCAAATGTCGTGGGGTTGCCCCAAGGCACGGCGCAATCGGCGATTACCAGTGCCAACCTTGCAGTGGGGACGGTGTCGTCTGCGAATAGTACGACCGTGCCTATTGGAAACGTCATCAGTCAGAATCCGACGGCGGGAACCAATGTGGCGGCGGGCAGTACCGTAGCCTTGGTGGTGTCCCTGGGCGCATCGGTGCCGGATGTCGTGGGGATCACGCAGGGCAATGCCCAAACCGCCATTAATAATGCGGGTCTCACGGTGGGGACGGTAACATCAGCGAATAGTGCGACCGTGCCTATCGGGATCGTCATCAGTCAGAACCCCGTGGCAGGGGGCAATGTGGAGCCAGGCAGTGCCGTGGCTTTCGTGGTGTCCCTGGGAACCGCAGTGCCGAATGTGGTGGGCTTGACCCAGTCGGCTGCGCAAACGGCGATTACCAATGCCGGTTTGACGGTAGGAGCCATCACGCCAGCCAGTCATCCATCGGTCCCGACAGGAAATGTCATCAGTCAGAATCCAGGGGCCGGGAGCAATGTAGCGCCAGGCAGTGCGGTGAACCTGGTGGTATCGACGGGGCCGGCGGTGCCGAATGTGGTCGGCTTAACCCAGGCGGCCGCCCAAACGGCGATTACCACGGCCGGCCTGACATTGGGCACGGTGACCTCGGCAAATAGTCAGTCGGTGCCCATTGGGAGAGTCATTAGTCAAACTCCCGCACCAGGCACGAGTGTAACAGCGGGCAGTGCGGTGAACCTTGTCGTTTCCCTGGGCACTGCGGTGCCGAATGTCGTGGGCTTGGCGCAAGCTGCCGCCCAGACGGCAATTACCAATGTCGGATTAACAGTGGGGGCTGTGACGACTGCGGCTAGTGCGACAGTCTCCGCAGGAAAAGTCATCAGTCAGAATCCAGGGGCCGGGACCAATGTGGCGCCAGGTAGTGCCGTCGCGTTGGTGGTGTCGCTGGGGCCGGTGGTGCCGAATGTGGTCGGCTTAACCCAGGCGGCCGCCCAAACGGCGATTACCACGGCCGGTTTGACAGTGGGCACGGTGACTTCGGCAAATAGTCAGTCGGTGCCCATTGGGAGAGTTATCAGTCAAACTCCCGCGTCAGGCACGAGCGTAACGGCGGGCAGTGCAGTGAACCTTGTCGTTTCCCTGGGCGCCGCAGTGCCGAATGTCGTGGGCTTGTCGCAGGCGGCGGCGCAATCCGCGATTACCACGGCGGGCTTGACGGTGGGGACGGTGACGACCGCCACGAGTCCAACCGTGGCGATTGGCGCGGTCATCAGTCAAAATCCAACAGCGGGAAGCAATGTGGCGCCTGGGAGTGCGGTGGCCCTGGTGGTATCGCTAGGGGCTCAGGTACCCGATGTCGTGGGCTTGACGCAGAGTGTTGCTCAAACGGCTTTGATCACGGCGGGCCTGACGGTGGGGACGGTGACGGCAGTTTTTAGCGACACCGTTCCCCTCGGAACCGTGATTAGTCAAAATCCGACGGCGGGGACGAATGTGGATCCGGGCAGTGGGGTGGCTCTAGAGATTTCCTCCGGACCGCCGGCTTTTCTTATGGGTGTGCAAAATGATCCCAAGACCGGGCCGCTGGTGAATAGCCTCTACCGGCTTCGCACCGATGGGGTGGTGACCAAAATCGCAGATCTGACGCATCGCACGCATGGCTTGGCCTTTGTGGGGGCCAATCTGTATTCCGTGGAAGAGCTGACCCTTGCGCAACAGTCTGGGACCCCGCCGAAGATGTATCGGCTCAATCCCGATACCGGGGCTACGCTGGAAACAATCTCCCTCTCATTATCCACGAGTGAATCGTTAGAGGGCGGACGAGGGCTGGCCACTGAACCTGGGACCAATCAGTTGTGGGGGTTGCTGGTCGTGACGTCAGAAGTGAACAATGCCCGCCGGTTAGTGACGATTAATCCGACAACGGGCCTGGCCACACAAAAGGCCAAACTGTTTGGAAACTTTATGGATCTGGCCTTTGATGCCGCCGGGACGCTTTATGCGATCACGGATAACCGACCTGTTTCCGGCGGGGGGGTGGCTCCGGCCCGAATTTATACGGTGAATAAGACGACGGGGGCCACGACGGAATTTCTGGATGTCTCGGCTGGGGCCGTAGCCGGACAGCCGAACTTTCGAGAAAGTGAAACGATTGGGGTGGGGACTACATCTGATCTGCTGTATCATCTTTCCGGGCAGCATAAGGTGACGTCAGGATTTACTAAAAATATTCTGTTTGAAACGATCAATCTGATCAATAAAGCCAGAACGGCAATTTCGATCACGGGCCCGGACTTTTTTGTGACGACGGCCTTGACGTTGGTGCCACCCATGAGTCCAAATCTTCCGGCCTTGGCGGATCTGGATGCGTCCGGTACGACCGACCTGGTTTGGCGGAATACGACTGATGGCAGCACCGCGATCTGGTTGATGAACGGATCAAGAATCGCGGCCTCCGGTTTTCCCGGCGGGGTGCCCCTGGCTTGGCAGATCGCGGGCGTGGGCGATCTGAACGGCGATGGCAAGGCGGATGTCGTTTGGCGGAATGCCACTGGCACGTTGGCCGTGTGGTTAATGAACGGGGTTTCGGTGACATCCGTGGGTTTTCCCGGAAGTACATCAACGGCGTTTGAGATTGCTGGCGTGGGCGATGTGAATGGAGATGGCAAAGCCGACCTGGTTTGGCGCAACCAGACTGATGGCAGCACCGCGATCTGGCTGATGAATGGGACCACCATTGCTTCTTCCGGTTTTCCTGGCGGATTGTCCTTGGCCTGGCAAATTGCGGGAGTGGGCGATGTGAACGGCGATGGCAAAGCCGATATCATCTGGCGCAATACCACCGGGACCGTAGCCGTGTGGCTGATGAACGGGTTAACTATCACGGGGGTCGGCTTTCCCGGTAGTGCATCGACAGCATTTGAGATTGCTGGCGTGGGCGATGTGAATGGGGATGGCAAAGCCGACCTGGTCTGGCGCAACCAGAGTGATGGCAGCACGGCCATCTGGTTAATGAATGGGACCACCATTGCTTCCCCCGGTTTTCCTGGCGGGGTACCCTTAGCGTGGAAAATTTCTCAAGTCGGTGATGTGAATGGGGATGGCAAGGCGGATGTCATTTGGCGCAATGGCCCGAGTGGAACAGTGGCCGTCTGGCTGATGAATGGGTTGTCAATTTCGACCGTGGGTTTCCCCGGTTCGGCTTCCTCAGTCTGGGAGATTCAGTAGATAATAATTCCGGTCGGATGGGGACCGGCAGGCCAACCTGCTAAGGATGGAACGCGTCAACCCTCTCATGTTATAGTGAGTTTTATTTTTTCCGTGTTTCTGATCAGAAATTTTTCACCCATCTGATTTCCAACACGACCAATCCTCCCCCATTGCAGAGATAACGAAGCCCTTTTCTTTCATTTCACCGAAAAAAGCAACGGCAATCCATGGGTCAGGGGCGTAGGTAGCGGGTGTAACCAGGCGAGCCTGGGGCGCCGTGGACTGGGCAGCTGATTCTTGCTGAATGGAGTCAACGATATGAACCTTATGAAAGTTCTGTATCAAAACGAAACGATGTTGAATTTCACCTGTCAGAAATCGCAAAAAGATCATGCCTCGATCCTTTTGCAGTTCGGCTTTCTTGTGTGTCTGCTATTTCTCATCTGTGGTTTACCTGCAACGGCAGGTGCCGTAGAGGTCCCCGATGTGGTCGGAAGCCCACAAGCAACAGCAGAGGCCGCGATTATTAGCTCGGAATTGTCTGTGGGGGTTGTGACGCCCGTCAATAGTGCCACGGTGCCCATCGGCGAAGTGATTAGTCAGGACCCGGCGGCCGGGATCAATGTGGTATCGGGCAGTCCAGTGGACCTCGTGATATCTGGGGTGACGGTGCCAAATGTGGTGGGGTTGGCGCAGGCGGCTGCGGAAACCGCCATTACGGGAGCAAATCTCAGGGTGGGGACAGGGACAACCGCCAATAGTGCCACGGTCCCCATCGGCAATGTTATCAGTCAAACCCCCGCAGCGGGTACCAATGTGTTGCCGGGTAATGCCGTAACTCTAGTGATTTCCCTGGGTACCGCGGTACCGGATCTGGTGGGGTTGACCAAAGCCGCAGCGGAAACCGCCATTACGGCAGCAGGTCTCACGGTGGGGACGGGGACAACCACCAATAGTGCCACGGTGCCGGCAGGAAGGGTCATCAGTCAAACGCCGGCAGCGGGGAGTAATGTACCTCCGGCCAGTGCGGTGGGGCTTGTGGTGTCCCTGGGAGCGAAGGTGCCCGATGTGGTCGGATTGACGCAGTCCGCGGCGGAAGCAGCCATTACCAGTTCGGGTTTGACTGTGGGGAAAGTGACCACGGCGACCAGTACGACGGTGCCGGCCGGCACGGTCATCAGTCAATCGCCGGGGGCCGGGACCAATGTGGCTCCAGCTAGTGCTGTGACGTTGGTAGTGTCCTCGGGGGTGGTGGTACCGAATGTAGTGGGCTTGACGCAAACGGCGGCGCAAACGGAGATTACCTCAGCCAGTCTGACTGTGGGCAGAGTGACCACGGCTAATAGTTCCAGTGTGGCCGTGGGCAAGGTCATAAGTCAGAATCCGGCTGCAGGGGCAAAGGTGGAGGCAGGCAGTGCGGTGGCCCTGGTTGTGTCCCTTGGGGCAAAGGTGCCCGATGTCGTCGGGAGTTCGAAAGGTAGTGCTCAAACAGCTCTGAGCACGGCAGGGCTGAAAGTTGGGACGGTGACATCGGCCAACAGTCAGACGGTGGCTATCGGAAACGTCATCAGTCAAAATCCGACAGCGGGGTCTAATGTGGCCCCAGGCAGTGCGGTCGCGCTAGTAGTATCGGTGGGAACGGCCGTGCCCAATGTGGTCAACAAATCGCAAGCTGCGGCACAAGCTGCCATTGCGGGTGTAGGCTTGACGGTGGGGAACGTGACGTCAGTTTTTAGCGACACGGTGGCTTCGGGAAATGTGATCAGTCAAAACCCCACAGCGGGGACGAATGTTTCACCAGGTAGTGGCGTCGGTTTGGTCATCTCCTCCGGTCCACCGGTTCTGCTCATGGGGGTGCAAAATGATCCCAAGACCGGGCCGCTGGTGAATAGCCTCTATCGCCTTCGTACTGATGGGGTGGTGTCCAAAATTGGAGATCTCACACACCGTACTCATGGCTTGGCTTATGTCGGGTCCAACTTGTATTCCGTAGAAGAGCTGACACTTGCCAAACAAGCGGGGACTCCGCCGAATCTGTATCGGCTCAATCCCAGCACCGGGGCCACGCTGGCCACGATCCGCCTGTCCTTATCGACAGGGGAATCCTTAGAAGGAGGACGGGGTCTGGCCACGGAGCCCGGAACCAACCAGCTGTGGGGGTTACTCGTGGTGACCTCCGAGGTGAATACTCTCCGGCGGTTAGTCACGATCAATCCGACGACCGGCGTCGCCACGCAAAAGGCCAAACTGTTTGGAAACTTCATGGACCTGGCGTTTGATGCGGCCGGGACGCTTTATGCAATAACGGATAACCGACCATCCGGTGGGGCTGTGGCTCCGGCCCGGATTTATACGGTCAATAAAACGACGGGGGCCACGACGGAATTTTTGAATGTCTCGGCCGGTGCCGTAGCGGGGCAACCGAATTTCCGCGAGAGTGAAACCATAGGGGTAGGGTCGTCGCCTGACCTCCTGTATCATCTCTCCGGGCAACATAAGGTGACCTCTGGATTTACCAAGAATATTTTGTTTGAGCAGATCCATCGAACCACGAAGGCCAGAAAAGCCATTGCGCTTTCGGGCCCGGACTTTTTTGTCACGACGGCCTTGACGTTGGTGCCACCCTTGAATACGAATACGGGTACAGGTACTCCGGCTTTGGCCGATCTGGATGCGTCCGGCACGACCGATCTGATCTGGCAAAACACCCAAGATGGCAGCACGGCCATCTGGTTGATGAACGGCACGACAATCGCCGCTACAGGATTCCCGGGCGGGGTGCCCGCAGCCTGGCGGATTGCGGGTGTGGGCGATGTGAATGGAGACGGTAAGGGGGATGTCATCTGGCGCAATGGTACAAGTGGCACCGTAGCCGTGTGGCTGATGAATGGAGTGTCGGTAACGTCCGTGGGTTTTCCCGGAAGCGCGTCGCTGGCGTTTGAGATTTCCGGTGTGGGCGATGTCAACGGCGATGGAAAAGCCGACCTGGTCTGGCGCAACAGGACCGATGGCAGTACCGCCATCTGGCTGATGAACGGCACGAAAATCGCTGCTCCTGGTTTTCCGGGGGGTGTGCCGGTGGGCTGGCAAATCGCGGGTGTGGGCGATGTGAATGGGGATAGTAAGGCGGATGTCATCTGGCGCAACGGGACTAGTGGGACCGTAGCCGTGTGGCTGATGAACGGATTAGGTATCACGGGAGTCGGTTTTCCCGGCAGTGCCTCCACGGCATTTGAGATTGCCGGTGTCGGCGATGTGAATGGGGATGGCAAAGCCGATCTGGTCTGGCGCAATACGACGGACGGCAGTACCGCGATTTGGTTGATGAATGGGACCACCATTGCCGCCCCCGGTTTTCCTGGCGGAGTACCCCTAGCATGGCAGATTTCTCAAGTCGGTGATATCAATGGCGATGGCAAATCGGATGTCATCTGGCGAAATGGGCGGAGCGGGACTGTGGCCGTCTGGCTGATGAATGGGGCGTCGGTTTCAAGCGTGGGGTTCCCTGGCTCTGCTCCCTCCGACTGGGAGATTCAATAGGCATTGGTTACGGCATATCCACTCCTGCCACGAGAAAAGTAGGGGAGCCATTCGGAAGAGGGAGCGCTGGGGCCAGAGTGTGGATTCACACCCTTGTTCTGTCATATGGTTAGTCAATTGTTGCTGAATGGAGCATACACTAAATGGACGCAATGAAGGTTCAGCATCAGCAGATCTTGAACCGCACACACAAGGGAACCCGTCGGGGCCTCAGATTCCAGGTTTTACAGCTAGTCGTCCTAGGAAGCCTGCTCTTCCTTACCTGTGCCTTCCCTGAGACAGCAAGAGCCGTCCAAGTCCCCAATGTCGTGGGTAGCTCACAGACTAAGGCGGAGGCGGATATTATCAAAGCCAATTTGAGGGTGGGAAAAGTGACCTCCGCTAATATTGTCAACGTCCTGCCCGGTACTGTCATCATTCAAGACCCGGCAGCAGGAATTAATGTCGTCCGAAGGACGAAGGTTGATCTGGTGGTGTCTGGAGTGGCAGTCCCCGACGTCGTCGGTCGAAAGCAAGCTGACGCCCAAAAGGATCTGACCAAAGCAGGGTTAATCGTCGGGAAGGTGACGACGGCCAATAGCGCGACTGTGGAGGAAGGCAAGGTTATCAGTCAAAACCCCACGGCAGGAACCAATGTGGCATTTGGGAGTCCGGTGGACCTGGTGGTGTCACTAGGTAGCACAGTCCCGAATGTGGTGGGCATGACCCAGGCGGCCGCTCAATCGGCGATTACCACGGCTGGTTTGACCGTCGGTGCAGTCACGACAGCCATTAGTTCCTCTGTGGCAGCGGGAAAGGTTATTAGTCAAAATCCGGTAGCAGGGAAAAAGGTCGCGGCGGGAAGTGCTGTGGCCCTGGTCGTGTCCCGTGGAACACAAGTCCCGAATGTTGTTGGTCGCACCCAAGCCGACGCTCAAAAAGCCCTGACCTCTGCCGGCTTAACCGTGGGAACCGTGACCATGGCCAATAGCGCCACCGTAGCGGCCGGTCGAGTTATCAGTCAAAACCCTGGGGCCGGCACAACTACGAATTCTGGAAGTGCGGTGGCTTTGGTGGTATCGCTGGGAACGACCGTGCCCAATGTCGTGGGCTTGACGCAGAGCAGCGCTCAAACGGCTTTGATCGCAGCCGGCTTAACGGCGGGAACCGTGACGACCGCCAATAGCGAAACAGTGCCCAGCGGCACCGTTATACATCAAACACCCGTGGCAGGAATAAAGGTGAGTCCGGGAAGTGCGGTGGCCCTGGTCATTTCCTCCGGACCGCCGGTTTTTCTCATGGGCGTACAAAATGATCCCAGAACCGGACCGCTTGTGAATAGCCTCTACCGTATTCGCACTGATGGAGTCGTAACCAAAATTGCGGATCTGAAACACCGCACCCATGGTTTGGCGTTTGTGGGGTCCACGCTCTACTCCGTGGAAGAACTGTCGCTTGCGCAACAGTCCGGAGCCCGGCCAAATCTGTATCGGCTCAATCCCGAGACCGGGGACACTCTGGCCACAATCCCTCTGTCCTTATCGACGGGCGAATCATTAGAGGGGGGACGGGGGTTGGCTACAGAGCCTGGGACCGGTCTGCTCTGGGGCTTGCTTGTCGTGACGTCAGAAGTGAATAGTGCCCGCCGGTTAGTGACCATTAATCCCAGAACGGGCGTGGCTACCCAAAAGGCCAAACTTCTAGGAAACTTCATGGACCTGGCGTTTGATGCGGCCGGGATTCTCTATGCGATTACGGACAATCGACCGGTGCCTGGAGGGGCGACGGTATTTCCAGCACGGATTTATATGGTCAATAAAACGACGGGAGCTACTACGGAATTCCTGAATGTCTCGGCTGGAGCCGTGGCCGGACAACCAAATTTTCGGGAAAGTGAGACAATTGGGGTAGGATCGTCGCCTGACCTCTTGTATCATTTTTCCGGTCAGCATAAGGTGACCTCAGGATTTACCAAGAATATGCTGTTTGAAACCATCCATGTGAACAATAAAACCAGAACTGCGATTGCGCTCACAGGCCCTGACTTTTTTGTGACGACAGCCTTGGCCTTGGTCCCACTCAGGACCGCCCCGGCCTTGGGAGATCTCGATGCCAATGGCAAAGCTGATCTGGTTTGGCGGAACAATTCTAATGGCAACACAGCAATCTGGTTGATGGATGGAACGACGATTGCGGCCTCGGGCTTTCCCGGTGGAGTGCCGATGGCCTGGCAAATCGCGGGGGTGGGCGATGTGAATGGGGATAACAAGGCCGATGTGATTTGGCGCAACGGCACCAGTGGGGCAGTGGCCGTGTGGCTGATGGACGGATTAACGATTGTTTCCACGGGGTTTCCAGGTAGTGCCTCGCTGGCTTTTGAGATCATGGGCGTGGGCGATGTGAATGGCGATGGGAAGGCGGACCTGATTTGGCGCAATACCACTGATGGTAGTACCGCGATCTGGTTGATGAACGGCACCACCATTGCCGCCTCAGGGTTTCCTGGAGGAGTGCCGGAAGCTTGGCAGATCACGGGGGTGGGCGATGTGAATGGGGATAACAAGGCCGATGTTATTTGGCGCAATGACAACAGTGGGGGAGTGGCTGTATGGCTGATGAACGGGTTGTCGGTGACGGCCGTGGGTTTTCCTGGAAGCGCATCCACGGCCTTTAAGGTCACGGGTGTGGGGGATGTGAATGGCGATGGGAAGGCGGACCTGATTTGGCGCAATACCACTGACGGTAGTACCGCAATCTGGTTGATGAACGGCACCACCATTGCCGCCTCAGGGTTTCCGGGTGGGGTCCCGGCTGTCTGGCAAATGTCAGAGGCGCGGGATGTGAATGGTGATGGCAGGGCGGATGTCATTTGGCGTAATAGCCGGAATGGGACGGTAGCGGTGTGGCTGATGAATGGATTGACGATTTCCGCCGTGGGGTTCCCAGGCTCAACCTCCACAGATTGGGAGATTCAGTAGTTCCTGTTTGCCAAGGGGGAGCGCTGTCGGGCTACCTCAGTCCAAAAGGCCATTCAGGTACGGCCTGTTAAGTGAGAGCAGGGGATGGATTGAAGAAATTATTGAGAGGACTTGGCGCATCGCATTCCAATGTAGGGACTTCTCTTTTCAGGATTTTCTCGCGCCCGATAGGTTGATCGGGCAAAAATCGAACTCACACTCCAAGATCCTCCACGATGCACTTTCATGGTTCCGGAGTCCGCCCCGTTGGGATTATGGATGAGGGTCGGTTGGTTCTCGTATGGTGTATACCAATCGAAGACCCACTCGGATACATTTCCAGCCATGTCATGAATTCCAAATGGACTCACTCCATTCGAGAATGTTCCAACTTCTAACGGGCCGGCTTTTCCCCGATCCAAAGCAGTTTGCATCCATTCACCCCATTTCGCCATGGATGAAAAGTTTTTGCCGGCCCAATAACTCGCCGTATTGGTTCGTTGAGGATCCCATGAGTTCCCCCAAGGATAGGCATAACCTTGAGGTCCCCTGGCGGCGTATTCCCATTCCGCCTCGGTAGGAAGGCGTTTGCCAGCCCAGGTGCAGTAGGCCGTTGCGTCATACCAGGTTACTCCGAGGACCGGATGATCCGGATTGTGAAATCGTTCATTCTTCCAGAACGCAGGGGCTGCTCGACCTGTCGATTCAAGAAATGCACGATAGTGGCGATAGCTGACCTCATATTGATCAAGATAATAGGCTTTTAGCCTAATCTGGCGTTGAGGAATCTCTGCTTGAAAGGCATTGAACTGGACTCCTTCAAAGTCTTTCATAAGACTGGAAATTTGATCCTCAGTGCTTCCCATCCTAAATTCACCAGCGGGAATCAAGATCATGGGGACGTCATCTTTTCCTGATAGGTCGGACTCCACCGCACCAGGTAAATCCTGTTGATGGAGCCGTGCTTCAAGAATGGGTTCCGGTTGAGATGCATTCGGTTGATCGCTTGCAGCTGGTTGTGAGCTAGAGTCATTTTGGAACATATTCTTAAAAAATCCGAAAAACCCTGAATTCTCCTTCGAGGATGGTTCAATCGCCGAGGGGGATGGGGGAGAAAGCGTGGATGCGGAAACGGAACCAGGCGTTGGCGAACTTCCAGAAGAAGGCCCAGCCGGATCATTTCCACCATTCGGGACAATAATTTGTGGTTGCGCAAGTTTCGCCTCTAGTTCCTTGCGCTCCCGTTCTGCGGCGGCTCGTCGTCGCTCTTCTTCCAATTCAGCCAGGCGCCGCGCTTCCTCGGCCTGCTGGCGTTGTTGCTCTTCTGCGGCAAGTCTGGCCTTTTCGGCTTTCATGGCGGCCTCTTGCTTCAGGCGAGCAACTTGTTCCCGCTCTTCTTGAAGGGCCGCGAGTCGGGCCTTTTCAGCCTTCATGGCGGCCTCTTGTTTAATGCGAGCCTGTTCCTCGGTCACCCGGCGGGCTTCAGCGAGTTGGGTTTGGCGGGTGAGTTCCTGTTTGGCTAAGGCTTCCTTCCGGCGTTGTTCCTCCGCTTCAATTCTAGCCTGTTCCTCGGCCACCCGGCGGGCTTCAGCGAGTTGGATTTGACGGGTGAGTTCCTGTTTGGCTAAGGCTTCCTTGCGGCGCTGTTCCTCGGCTTCAATTCTGGCCTGTTCTTCGGCCATTCGGCGGGCTTCAGCGAGTTGGATTTGACGGGTGAGTTCCTGTTTGGCCAAGGCTTCCTTGCGGCGCTGTTCCTCGGCTTCAATTCTGGCTTGTTCCTCGGCCATTCGGCGGGCTTCAGCGAGTTGAGTTTGACGCGTCAGTTCCTGTTCCGCCAAGAGTTGTTTCCGTTTTTGCTCCTCTGCCGCGAGTCGGGCCTTTTCGGCTTCCACTCGTCGCCGTTCTTCCTCGGCTACCATTCGCTGGGCTATGGCCAGTTGCGTTTGAAATTCCCGTTCTTGTTGTGCCAAGAGTTGTTTGCGTCGCTCTTCCTCGGCGGCGAGCTTGGCTTGTTGGGCTTTTAAGGCAGCCTGTTGCTGCACTAAGAGGGCTTCCTGTTCCTGACGGGCCTGTTCCGCGGCGACCCGCCGGCGTTCCTCCTCCGCAGCCAGGCGCTGGGCTTCGGCCAGTTGCGCTAGGGCCAGTTGGCGTTGTTTTTCTTCGGCGGCCACCCGGGCTTGTTCGGCTTTTAACGCGGCTTGTTGTTGCGCGAGGAGAGCTTCCTGTTCCTGACGGGCCTGTTCCGCGGCGACCCGCCGGCGTTCCTCCTCCGCAGCCAGGCGCTGGGCTTCGGCCAGTTGCGCTAGGGCCAGTTGGCGTTGTTTTTCTTCGGCGGCCACCCGGGCTTGTTGGGCTTTTAAGGCAGCCAGTTGTTGTGCGAGGAGAGCTTCCTGTTCCTGACGGGCCTGTTCCGCGGCGACCCGCCGGCGCTCATCCTCCGCAGCCAGGCGCTGGGCTTCGGCCAGTTGCGCCAGGCGAGTTTGTTCTTGTTCCGCCAAGATTTGTCTCCGGCGCTCCTCTTCGGCGGCCACCCGGGCTTGTTCGGCTTTTAACGCGGCTTGTTGTTGCGCGAGGAGAGCTTCCTGTTCCTGACGGGCCTGTTCCGCGGCGACCCGCCGGCGTTCCTCCTCCGCAGCCAGGCGCTGGGCTTCGGCCAGTTGCGCTTGAAGATCCCTCTCCCGCTGTCGTTGCTCCTTTAAAGATTGGAGAGCTTGCAATTCAAATTTTTCCCGCTCTGCCTCTAGCGCGGCAGCTTCTTCTTCTACCGTTTTTTGTTTATCAGCCTGATCGCTCTTTCCAGATGGAACGTTGTTGAAGACATCCAAGGGATTTCCAAAACTCTTTAAGAGCCCGACAATGGTCTCGACCGTTCCAGCTGCAGGATTGCCAGCCTTTCCTTGACGATTGGGGGTGTTGGCGACTTGAGGATTTGAGGAAGATTTTCCGGGAATAAAGACAAATTCTCCCTTATCCGCACTCAACCCCCACATTTCCGGTCGTTGCACATGTTTATGGGTGAGAGCAGCCGATTGCACGTGCTCATCGAGAAAGGTGAAGAGTTCGGATGTGGGAATGATTCCATCGCCGTTCAGGTCACCCTTTCCCTTTCCGATGCCTTCCAGAAGATAATAAGTAAACACGCTATGTTTCCACTTCGGTCCGGCTAAGGCCTGTTGCCCGGTTCCTCCTGCGGTAATCAATTGGCGCGCTGGTTCACTGGCAATCATCTTCAGATAATTACTGGTCATGGGGGGAAACGAACGCTGACTGCGACCGGAAATGCCTCCATAACAAATGTCAATGAGAAATAAAACCTGTTGTGCCGTAAGTGATTCGGAAAGTTCACGAAGAAGGTCCACACTGATTGCGGTGTCCTCAAGAAGGCCCGGTTCGGTATCGACGGGCATCATATAGCCTACAGGTTGCTGCTTTCCCTTGCTGGGGGTCTCTCCAATATGTCCCGCAAAAAAGATTAGCACTCGATCATTTTTTTGTACTTGCGTAACAAGGTTGTGGCGCAACTCCTGAAGGATCGCTTTTTTGGTGGCTTGAGTGTTGTAGAGTGATGTGACCGTAAAGCCTTGACGTCCCAGCATGCGTGCCACCGATTTCGCATCATCGACCGCATAGGCCAGGCCGGCGAGGTTCAGATATTTATCAATTCCTATGACGACGGCCCAGGATTTTCCCTGGGACTCGGCTATATATTGGGCAGGAACTTTTCCGTTCACGGTACTACTGGAGGTATCTGCGTGGGCCTGGATTGGGAGGAACAACGCGGTCAAACCGCATAACAAGAAAGAGAGCAGCAAGATGCAGGGAGAGTGAAGGGATCCTTTTCTCTGGATGGGGTGATGTAGAATGCGATCGGACACCGTTCACGTGCTCCTGTGGCCTATGTCAATTTTACTCATGAAAATTCTCGGAAGAAAATAAGCCAGGGCCATTTTCTTGATGCATCAGCATTTTGTCTTTGGCCTTTTTGATTCGTTTCGTTAGATCCTTATGTTCGGCAACGATTGAAAGAACGTGTAATAAGCATGGTGCTGACCCCGGACGGCGTGGGTTTTCGAGTCCAGTTTACTGGGTCTTGCCTCGGAGATGCCATTGTTGGCCTTGCACACGACTTGAATAATAAGAGACGGTCCTTCTTTAAGCCTGTCGGGCATTTTCCTAATTCGGGGGGCTATGCCTGAGTAGGGGATAGGTGCAGGCGATCCCTCTGGGAAATATGGATTGACTTCATGAGAAAGAGTTTATAGGATCGCCTGGTTTTCTACGTCATCAGCATCACGTTTTTTGGATATGGTTCCATCTGATAGCCACTAAAGCTGAAGAAGGGCGTGATTAACACCATTCTTTTGGACCTGTGGTGTTGAGCGTACCATCCCCCAAACCCATAGTTAAAGTCGATAATAGCGCTTGGACCATCGCGCCAAACCTGTTGTGTGGAAATTTTTGGGAAATCTTTTTTGTTTATTCCAATTATATGAGGAAAAATAATGACTTATTGGCTCATGCAGAACTTGGTATGTAGGCGAATTCAGCGGTTGGCCTGTTTCCTTGTGTTGGCAATGCTCGTCATCAGTCAATCTGTCACTCAAGCCAAAGAATTAAAGGATGTGATTCCTGATCTTTATGGGGGAAATGGGTTTCAAACAGATCCGAATTTTGCAGGCAATCGGTCCAATGATTTTGGCAATGCGGTGTTCGATTCATTTAATGAACTCACTAATGGCATTGGGGCTCAAACGGGGCAGTTCGCGGTGAACTCTACCGTGGCGGCGTATCGGTTTGATGTTGAGCGGGGAGTTCCTGTTGAAGTCACCAAAAGCCTCGGTCCACTCTTTGCGGAACGAGCCGACACCCTTGGAAAAGGGCGATTTGATTTCCAGGTCGTCTGGTCAAACGCCAATTACAAAAAATTTAATGGCCAAAAGCTGTCTTCTCTCAGTGAAGATGTCTCTCCCACCGCCGGGCCGGGAACTCCGCCGAATGCCCCAGGTTTAGATGAGCTATTACAAATTGACCTGGATGTCAAAGTGATTACCAATTTTGTGGGATTTTTCGGCACGTATGGCATCACGGATAATTGGGACATCAATCTTCTTGTACCTCTCATCAATAACAAGATCAAGGCAAAAGCGAAGGCGACCATGCTTGATGCAAACGGGGTCCCTTGTACTCAAGGTGGTAATTGCAGTGGGATATACGTGATCAATGGGACGGCCCCCGGTACGGGGGACCCTTCAAGGGACAGTTCTTCTGCGGATAAAACCGGGATCGGAGACGTTCTTCTTCGAACCAAATATAACTTTCTGAAAAATCATGAGATTTTACCTGATTTGGGAGTACGCGGGGGCGTTTCTTTTCCCACGGGAAACGAAGATAACTTCATGGGAGTCGGAGAATTCAGATTTGAGGGATTGGCTGTGGCTTCTAAATATTATTCATCCCCGATCGGCATGATTGGGCCCCATGTGAATACGGGCTTCGTGTTCGTCAACAACAAATCAGAATTGAATCTTTTTACCTATGTAGCAGGGTTTGATATTGCCCCTATTCCGGTCTTTGCTTTCTCTCTCGACCTCCTGGGCCGTCACGAATTGGACGATAAGGATAATAGTGGAAAGGACATCGTCGATTTGGCTCCCGGCCTAAAATGGGCCCCACTTCCCAACACTCTGGTTCAGGCAGCCGTCCAGCTTCCACTCAATAAAAATGAAGGGCTCCGTCCGGATGCGGTCTGGACGTTAGGCGTTGGAGCGACGTTCTAAAGAAATGAATCGTCACACTTTGCTGCTGCTGTCCTTTTGAAGCATGTTTAGGGAAAAAGGAAGAGGACAGAGGGAAAAGGCAAGCGAAAGATGCCTATACTATTGGATATCCTGCGCGAGGCGAAAACCAATCTGGATGCTCCGCGAGTCGGCGCTGTACCCATTACGAAACGAAGAACGCAAAGACATTGGAGGGTTAGTCCAGCCACCACCTCGTCTCACCCGTGTTCCGCAAATCCCGTCATTCGCCTCTAGCCAGGCCGACCCATTTGTCGGGGCATGCTGATAGTCGTCGTGCCAGCAATCCTGGACCCACTCCCATACATTTCCGCTCAGGTCATGAAGGCCAAGGCCGTTGGGTTGTTGGGTTCCAACTGGTTGAGTTCTTCCATTGCTGTTTGTGTTGAACCAGGCATATGTCGAAAGCTGTTCCTGTGTTGAGGTTCCCGCCCAAATTTCGCCTTTTCCCATATTTCTGGCTGCATATTCCCACTCAGACTCTGTGGGAAGTCGATAGCGATAACCGGTTTCCTGTGATAACCAGGTTGCATAGTCCACGGCATCTTTCCATGAGACATTGATCACCGGATGCTTTTCACGTCCCCATCCCTCATCTCCCGGAAGCGGCCGACCCGTCGATATGGCGAACCGGTCATATTCTTCGAAGGTGACCTCAAATCGCCCCAGAGCAAATTTTTTGATACGGACCTCTCGTAGCGGTTGTTCGCTTGACGTACTCTCTTCCCTGGTATCTCCCTGTTGAAAGGTCCCGGCAGGAATTGAAACCATTTCGGGATCCAGATGGATGCTCACTACCGGGGCGACGACTCTCAGGATGGCCATTTTAAAAGCCTTATTCTCCTCTGCCAACCACGTGCCCAACCCACCCAATAGAATAAGAACGACCCCCATGAGCCCTGCTCGTTTTATCCATCGTTTTTGACGCTTTGCAAGCTGATACTGTTTTTTCAGCATGGACACGGTTTCTGCATGTGAAGATTTCGCCGGATTCAGGCTGGGTGGTCGGGCCCTAGTCGAAGGCTTGCCAGGAACCGATTGTCGTCTAAGACTGTCAGGCTTTGTTTGATCAGCCAGGGGTACAGGGGAAGATTTTTCCGCGGGCAGAGTTGTTTGCTTATCGTCGTTCATTGGGTGCGCGATCCAAACATGCACATGCGATAAGAGATGGGTGGCCTGTTGAAAACATTACTCATTATTCTGTGACTGTTCGTCCTGTTAGAGGATATGGCCTTTTTCCCATCTTGACGGAATGAGTCAACTAACATTGGCTTGCGAGACCCACCTATCGTCATGTCAAGTTATTTTAACAGATAACTCCCTGAACAAAAGCAGTTTTTCTTAATGTAAAAATTCAATAAGAATTACACAAGTGCTCGCGGGCGTGAATTTGGACAATCGGTTGAACCCGAAAAATTGTGGACGAAATGAGGCCGCGTATCATGACGTTCAAGGCCCGGAACGTCAGAGATGACTCCTGTGGGATGGGTATGCTTAGAACAAATAGATGCGGGATGAATACGGTTGGGAGGGTTGAAGAGAACGATCGAATATATAAAAACAGTTCGTCATGTCTTTCTTGATAGTTGTATGTTTGCGTTCCTGCCGAAACTGGGCAGTCCCATGTGTTGTATGGAGCTGGCGAGAGGAATTGAACCTCCGACCTGCGGTTTACAAAACCGCTGCTCTACCGATTGAGCTACGCCAGCTCGGCTAATTTAAGCATCATCATACCAAAGGCTGAACCATTCAACCAGCATGGGATACATAAAAAATATTTTTGCCAACTAGCCACGATTCAGGTCATTTGCAGCAGAACTTTTCGTACCCCACTCTGTGCGGCTTTTTCCATGGCCAGAACGCCATCCAGGAGTGCATAGCGGGCATGGATAAGGGGGTCGACCCGGATGTGGTTCGATTCTAAGAGGCGGATGGCCGGGGGGAAAGGGCCGCAACGAGATCCAATTAAGGATATTTCCTGAATGACCAAAGCCGCCATATTTAAAGACAGGTTCCCATGATACGTGGATTTGAGCACAAGTGTCCCTCTGGGTCGAATTAATTGCATGGCCGTGGAAAACCCTTCGGGGCGTCCGGTGGCTTCCACAATGATATCTGCGCCTGGAGAAATATCACCCGGGTGCGAGGTCACCTTGATGCCCATGTGGGTGAGCCAGATGTCATGGTCCGAATGACGGCCCAATAGGGTAACGGCACATCCTGAAAGCCCAAGAATTTGTGCGCACAGTACCCCCAACTTGCCATCTCCGATGACGACCACCCGGTCTGTTGGCTTGATCGAGACTAATTGGGGAATTTCACAGGCTGCGGCTAAGGGTTCGATAAAGACGGCCTGATCATCGGAAATGGAGTCAGGCACGACAAAAAGGTTTTCAACCGGCAGAGTAAGAAAATCTGCAAAGGCCCCATCCCGACCCTGAATGCCTAATGTGGTGCGATGAGGGCAATGCGTGGGATGGCCGTTGGCACAGGTTTCACAAGTGCGACAGGCGGCATTGATTTCTCCGACGACCCGTTTTCCAATCAATTCCTTATCGGGGGCCTCATCGACTATCCCAACAAATTCATGCCCCAAGACCCCTTGAAAGGCCATATACCCTTTGAGTAGCTGAAGATCGGTCGAGCAGATTCCAGCTTGGATGACCTTGATCCTGGCTTCCCCATGGGGACGCGGGGGAAGGGGTAGGTCGGTTTGAAGTTGAAGCTTTTGATGAAGAACAAGTCCCCGCATTTGGCTTCCTTAAAAAATATCTTAGAAAATGGTCTGAGAGAACCATAACAAAAATGCTGGCAATCTTCACCAATTTCTATGAATATTCAGTAAAACAATTTTCACAGTAAAGGTATCTCTATCTCCGGCGTGTTGTGAAAACTCTTCCATCTTGTCAGGAAAGGTTTTGAGACTTTAGTCGATAACGTAAACGTGTATGGACGGTTGGGCGTTGCCCATCGAATTAAAGGAGAAGTCATGATGATTGCCGGTATGGCCTCTGCTCTTTCTGGAATTCAAGCTGGGGGAAGAATGCTCAGCGTTGGCGCGCATAATATTGCCAATGCCCAAACAGAAAGTTTTAAACGAATCCGTGCTCTTCCAGAAGAATCGTCAGGGGGCGGTGGAGTGAGGGTAACTTTGCAAACAGATGAACGCCCCGGTCCCCAATTTCTCTCCAGTGATAATTCGTTCAGTCTTCGCGAAGGATCTAATGTGGATCTCGGCGAAGAAATAATTTCCAATCTGCAAGCGGTGAATCTCATAGAAGCCAATATGGTCAGCATGAGAATTCAGGGGAAAGTTTTGGGCTCCCTCTTGGATATTACCGAGTAATGCCTCCTGCCTGAATGTAGTCATTCTTCATTTGATCCAACTGCTTTACTCCGTCTAATATTTCCTGCAGTATTTTCATGGGCTTTACGCTCGTGAGAATGACGGAGTGTTTAGTCCTTCTCCCTACAAACAGCCGGTTCTGAAGAAGTTTATGTCCTCCAGGAGCGTCTTTTCCTTTTTTAGAACGAATGTCTTGACAAAATGGATGATACTCTGTTCGTCACCCGCCTGTACGGGTGCAGTAAAAAACTAGGGATTTGACTTTGAACGTGGGAAAACAATTATTGTAGAATCAAATGGTTATACGAAGTGAGGCGATTTGTCTTGGGGAATTTCTTGAGAACGCCCAGGGTTGTGAGATAGAAATTTTCCTATTCACTCCGTTTCTATTACATTTTTTGAACAGGAGATCGGGATGATGCACATGTCACGGTTGTTTGCTGGCACTGCCAGGCCGTTTCGAATTGCCCCTCCATGGGGTTTCCTTGTCCTATTTGTAGGATTGGGAATGGTCGGTGGATTTTTGGGAAATGGGTGGTTTGTCCCCGCCCAAACGCAAGCGGCTATACCCGGAGCGTTCATTGAAGGTTTTTCAGAAATTGTTGAAAAAGTGGGTCCCGCGGTTGTCAACGTGGCAGTGACTGGTGGGGGTGGACCATCTAGAGGCTTACCTCCCGGACCTTTTGGAGGGCCTCCCGGTGGAGGACCTCCCGGTGGAGGACCTCCTGGAGGCGGACCTCCCGGTGGTGGTCCCGGCGGACCTCCAGGTATGAGTGCCGGGTCCGGGGTGATTATTGATTCTCGCGGATATATTCTGACGAATAACCACGTCGTGGAAGATGCAAGTGATATTAAGGTGTCTTTTCATGATGGACGAGAAATGTCAGCAACGGTTGTCGGGACTGATCCGAAGACCGACCTAGCAGTCATTAAAGTCAAACTTGAAAATGGCCCGCTTCCTTCAGTGGCCTGGGGAGAATATGAATCCCTTCGAGTTGGAGATGTGGTGTTAGCCCTCGGGAGTCCCTTCGGATTACGCAATACCGTGTCGTTGGGAATTATCAGCGCCCTCGGCCGAGGTAGTGTCGGTATTACGGAATATGAAGACTTCATTCAAACGGATGCCGCGATTAACCCGGGAAATTCCGGTGGAGCCCTGGTGAATATGAAGGGTGAGCTTATCGGAATCAATACGGCAATTTTTTCCAGAACGGGTGGTTCCGAAGGCGTGGGATTTGCGATCGCAGTCAGTATTGCGAAGGATATCGCTGCAAGCCTGATCGAATCGGGGAAGGTGGTTAGAGGATGGATGGGAGTGGCCATTCAGGAATTAACGCCCGCCTTAGCGCAATCATTCCAATTACCTGAAGGTCGACAGGGTGGGGTATTAATCAGTGAAGTACATGAAGATGGCCCTTCCGCAAAGGCCGGACTACAACGGGGTGATGTAATCCTCGAATACGGAGGTGAAGCCGTTAAGGATGTCAATCATCTTCGTAATATTGTCGCCCGAACAAAGGTCGGAAAGAAAAAAGAAATTAAAGTGTTACGCGAGGGCAAAGAGACCTTGCTGACTCTGGAGCTGGGAGAACGGCCATCCGATCAAGCACTGGCAAAGACCGGGCCGGTAGAAGAAGAAGAGAAAGCTCCGGCTATGGCCAAGCTGGATAACGTATTGTCGGGAATGACCGTCGCACCAATTAGTGGGGAAAGCCGGAGTGAATTCAATATTCCTGAACAAATCAAAGGTGTGGTTGTCTCGAAAGTCGAATCAGGCAGCGCCGTTGAGGCTGCGGGTATTCAGGCTGGTGACGTCATTCAAGAAGTGAGTCGCCAAAGTGTGAAAACGATTGACGACTTCAAGCAGATTGCGTCAAAAATTGCCAAAGATGAGTTAGCCGTTTTGTTGGTCAACCGGCGCGGCAATAATCTGTTTATCGCAGTGAATCCTCAATAAGGAAGAGGTACTGAGGGGGGCGACCGTGAGCCCCCCTCGGATTTTTGTGGCGCAGAACTCACATGGCTAAACAAAGCAAAATTGGTTCCTGGTTTGAAGAGAAAGTCTTTAAGCCACTGGAAGACAAAAAAATGCCCGTCATGGAGCATTTGCATGAGTTCCAATGGCGACTCACGCGTGCGGTCATTGTTATGGCCTGTGTTTTTGTCGGGACATTTTTTTATGCGGATACGCTGGTGTCCTGGCTACGGATCCCTCTGCAAAATTATTTCATTTTAGATTCATGGGAATGGATGCCATCGGATTTGCCAAAAATTCCCTTCGTCTTCCTCTCCCCGGCTGAAGCCTTATGGCAAAATGTGAAAGTGGCCGGATTATGTGCAGTTGTTTTGTCGACTCCGCACTGGTTGTGGGAGGTCTGGCAATTTGTTCTTCCTGGATTACATGCCCAGGAACGCCGGTTTGTCGGACCTTTCACCGCCATTAGTACAGTGGCCTTTTATTTGGGATTGACCTTCTGCTTTTTTGTCGTCTTGCCCTTCGCGTTGCATTTTTTGATTTCCTATGGGTTGGCTTCGGGATTTATTGCACAAATTTCTATTGCCAATTATGTAGGTTTTATTCTGTGGTTCATGTTGGTCTTTGGACTGATTTTTGAAGTTCCGCTCGCGTTGACCTTGATGGCGAAATTAGGCTGGGTGGATGCTCCTGTATTACGAAAATACCGGAAATGGGCCTTTCTGGGATCCTTTCTCTTCGCGGCTATACTTACGCCCACGCCTGATCCATTCAATCAATGTATTATGGCCATCCCGATGTATTTCTTTTATGAAGTGGGTATTATCAGCGCCCAAGTCTTTGGCAAGAAAAAAACTCCAGAGAGTGAGGATGCTGGGGCATCCGCTCCGGTCTCTGGCCCGCCGGCAGTTCGGCGTCCTCCGCTAGCCCCACAACCAGTGGGAGCCGGGTCTGGTGGGGATGAGGAATATGTCGACGTTCCGGACTCAGGTCCGCGGTGAAATGAAATCCAGCTGAGGCATTTTGATGATACGGGTGGCTGTGGTATTGATCAGCAGCAAAATACAGTCAGGCCAAAAACCTGATGAGAATCGGAAACCTTTGGAAAGGATCTTGACGAACCACCAATTGACCCTTTTATCCTATGATGTCGTGGCGGATGATCGTCAAGCCATTTCCCACCAATTGGACACAATCTGTGAGACGACCGCGCCTCATATCATTTTGACTCTTGGAGGAACAGGTGTGCGACCAACCGATTGGGCGCCAGAGGCCACCAGGGACGTGATTGAAAAAGAGATTCCCGGCATCGGAGAAGCCATGAGAGCTGAAAGTCTTAAAAAAGTCAGGACTGCCATGCTCTCACGAGGAACGGCTGGAATTAAGGGGACCACACTGATTATGAATTTGCCCGGAAGCATAAACGGCGTGCAGGAAAATTTAAATATCGTTCTACCGCTGTTAGAGCATATGGTGGAGAAAATAGGAAGTATGGCCACGTCATGACCTATGCGTGTGGCCGAATTTATATTATCCAAACAATCATCGTAGTGGATGTATGTGGAGGGATTCATGGCAACTGAACTGAATATGATTCAACCATCCTCGAGTTCGAGTGGGGATGTCTGCACCTATATGTGGGCGTGTGCCATTTGTGATGAAACCGAAACCTGCCAAAAGGACCGCGAAGGACATAGTCGCTGGCTGGTCGGGAAGCGCATGGAGCGCATTGATTACAAAATATTGGTCATGAGCAATAAAGGCGGGGTGGGAAAAAGCACGATGACTACCAATCTTGCCATTAGTTTGGCTCTTAAAGGCTATGAAGTGGGCATATGCGACATGGATATTCATGGCCCCAATATTCCCAAAATGGTGGGAGCCGAAGGCCAAAAACTCAAAATCAGTACAGGCGGCGGAATTATTCCGCATCAAGCCTATAATCTGAAAATCGCCTCCATGTCATTTCTTTTACAAAATTCGGATGATCCCATTATTTGGCGGGATGCGTATAAGTTTGAATTCATCAATCAATTGTTAGGGGGAGTGGAATGGCAAGACCTTAATTTTCTGCTGATTGACCTGCCGCCAGGCACCGGGAATGAATCGGTAACGACGATTGATCTTATTGGTGATGTCACGGGTTGCGTGATTGTGTCCACACCACAGGAAGTGGCCCTGTTAGACTCCCGGAAGTCGGTCACGTTCGCGAGGGATAGTGAGCTTCCCATCATCGGTATTGTGGAAAACATGAGCGGGTTAGATTGTCCCCATTGCCACCAATCCATTGAGTTGTTTAGAAAAGGTGGGGGTGAAGCCTCGGCCGCAGACATGGGCGTCCCATTCCTCGGTCGCGTGCCACTGGATCCGGAAATGGTTCTCCAATGTGATCGTGGCGAGCCCTATGCGCTGTTTCATTCGGATCTTCCCACGGCTGACGCTATCCATGGAATTGCGAACAAAGTCGAGGAATTCTGTAAAAAGAAAGACTCCCTGGTAAAGGTGTCGGCCAGGCCGGCTCCATTCAAAAAGGCCTAACAGGTCGCCGAGAGCGGGTTGCGCTGCGTTCTCCGGTCCATCTGACTATTTGTTTAGAACGGCAGGGGATGGCTGGATATTCAAGGATTGAATGTGTATTGGCGGCCGTAATGAAATGAAAAAACATATGTGTTGTATGCTCGTAGCGAGACTCTGAGTAGAGTGTCGCCGTCTTCAGAGAATCACTTCAACCTTCCGCATGATTAGGCAAGACACATGGATCAGCTTACTTCGTTAACTTCTGCCCAACAAATTGTCCTGGATGCGGCGCATCCCTTGGGCTGTGAAAAAATCGGGCTCCTTGATTCCCTCGGGAGGGTACTGGGAGAAGACATTCTGGCCCCACGATCCAATCCTCCATGGGACAATTCGGCGATGGACGGCTTTGCGGTCCGGTGGGCTGACATTAAACAGGACTATGCCATCACTCGCATTCCCGAATTAAATATTGTGGAAGATGTCGCGGCAGGGGCAGTAGCCACAAAAACCGTCGGTCCAGGGGAAGCGATTCGGATTATGACCGGAGCCCCCATGCCGGCCGGAGCTGATACCGTCGTGCGAGTGGAATACACGGAGCCATCGGGGGCGAAGGTTCGTATCATGAAAACTGAAGCCGGTCAGGGCTCCAACATCAGACCAAAAGGAGAAGATGTTACCGAAGGAGAGTGCATCATTCCGAAAGGGACTCAATTGCGTTCCGGGGAAATCGGAATGTTGGCCATTCTGGCCAAATCTTTTGTCCTCGTGTCGCAACGTCCTCGAGTGGCCATCCTTTCTACAGGGGATGAGTTGGCGGATCTGGATGAATCATTTGATGAGCATAAAATCGTCAATTCCAACAGCTATGGTATTGCTGCTGCGGTTCAGGAGTCGGGCGGAATTCCTGTGCTCTTGGGAATTGCCAAAGACAACCCTGATTCCTTAAAAGACAAAATCCGACAGGGGCTCACCTGTGATATTTTGGTATTATCGGGGGGAGTCTCCATGGGAGATTATGATTTTACCAAGCCGGTGTTTGCCGAACTCGGAGCAGACATGAATTTCTGGAAATTAGCGATTCGCCCCGGACAGCCGGTAGCCTTTGGAAAAATCCAAGGGAAGTTGGCATTTGGCTTGCCGGGGAATCCCGTTTCTTCGATGGTGACCTTTGATCAACTCGTACGACCCGCCATGTTGAAAATGGGCGGACATCGGAAGTGGGAACGGCCGGTTGTAAAGGCCCTTTTTCAAGAAACGTTCTCCAAACATACGGATCGGCGGCATTTCCTTCGCGGCATTCTTCAGCAGGAAAACGGCGTCCTCACGGTTCGAACGACCGGAGGGCAGGGGTCCGGCATACTCACCTCAATGGTGAAGGCCAATGGATTCATTGATGTACCGGAAGAGGTCGAATCTCTGAAGCCGGGCGATTTGGTGAACGTCCAATTATTATCACGGAATTTTTAAAAGACATACGACGTATTTTTCATCAGTCACGCTGTCTATTTGGCATATTTCGACCTCATAGAAGGGAGTACAGGCTTCACATGACACCTCCCATTTTGGGTTTTGTTGGCCGCTCCAACAGTGGCAAAACAACCTTGATTGAACGGCTCATTCCGGAACTGACTCACGCGGGTTATCGTGTGGCCACCATCAAGCATGCCGGGCACGGGTTCGATCTGGACACTGAAGGCAAAGACAGTTGGCGCCACAAACGCGCTGGGGCCAGTACGGTCATTGTCTTATCAAAGGGTAGCCTGGCCATGTTTGCTGATGTTCCGGAAGAACTTCCTGTCGATCAAGTCCGGGACCGATTCATTAATGGGGAAATCGATTTAATTATTGCCGAAGGCTGGAAAAGCCAGGGGTTTCCGAAAGTAATCGTCGTGCGCGAGCAGCTACAGGAAGTGGATGTCTCCTTAGATGGTTTACTGGCGGTGGCTTCTATGAAACGCATTGAATGCTCGGCTCCCTGGTTTGATCGGGATGACGTCCAAGGGCTGGCGCAACTGATCATAAAAAAGTTTCCCCTTCAAAGGGATTCGTAACGTTCATGGGAAAAGGCCTGACCCTCATTGCGGCCACACTCCTGGTGCTGGCCTTAGGAGGGGCCGCGGCTATCCCGCTGACTAATCAGCCGACCTTCTGTGCGAGTTGTCATACCATCAGACCATCCTACGATTCCTGGATACAATCCAGTCATAAAGACGTCACCTGCGTCGATTGCCACGTGCGTCCAGGTGTTTCCGGGTTTATTCAGGATAAAGTCTTCGCCGGAATAGAAGACGTTGCGATCACATTTTTTGGAACCCCGACCGAACCGCATAATCTTGAATCCCATGTGTCTTCTTCTGTGTGCATCAGTTGCCATCGAGCCATCTTGCGGGTGACGGAAGTCTCTGTGCGGGATTTGCCCCCACCGGTCAAAGATGTCGGGCTGATCATGAATCATCGGGAACACATGGAGGCCTTTGCAAAACGGGGAAAAGGGGAGGGGTGTACGACCTGCCACGGGCGGGTCGTGCACGGAGCGCCAATTAAAGCATATCCCATTGTGATTCCGCGGGGGCATGTCAAACTCGATGATCAACCACATGAGCCAGAGCATCCAAAAGACTCGGTGCTTTGGAAGGCGAACATGGCCGATTGTCTTCGTTGTCATGATGGGGAACAACATTACGAGGGTGAAGTGCTGAGTAATCGCTGTGAAACCTGTCACCTGCCCGATAAAATCGGTGGGTTTTTGTTTTAATGCCTGCCTCAGACTCCATGGATTCCCCTGTCGTTGAAGTTCGAAACCTCACCAAGCGGTTTCAGGGCTTTACTGCCGTCGATAATATTTCTTTCGACATCAAAAAAGGCGAAATCCTCGGGCTCCTTGGGCCGAATGGCGCCGGCAAAACCACCACCATTCATATGTTGTTAGGGCTGATCACGCCGACGGTCGGCACCATTCACATGTTCGGACTGAATCTGGCCACACACCGGGAAACCATTCTGAAACAGGTGAATTTTTCCTCCACATACATTTCCATGCCGTTTTCCTTAACGGTAGAGGAAAATCTCAAGGTCATCGCGAGGCTCTATGAACTCAAGCATATCCAGCAGCGCATTGATGATATTGTCAAAAAGTTGGAGATGGAGGACATTCGGCATCGACTGACGAGAAAGCTATCTTCCGGTCAAATGTCGAGGCTCACCCTGGCCAAAGCTATCATGACCGAACCCAAAGTGCTGTTTCTCGATGAACCCACCGCGAGTTTGGATCCTGATATCGTCAATAAAATTAAATCGTTTTTAAAAGAATATCAACGTTCTGAAGGCTTGAGTATTCTCTATACCTCACACAACATGCGGGAGATGGAGGAGATGTCCGATCGCATCATCTTCCTGCAACGGGGCAAAATTGTGGCGGAAGGTACCGCCTCCGAAATCATTCAACGCTACGCTCAACGGGATCTGGAAGAGGTCTTTTTGAAACTGGCTAGAGAACAAAACGGGCCATGAGTCTCGGGCGTATCCTGGCATTATTATCGCGTCATATGTATCTCTACAAGCGAAGCTTTGCCCGGTTGCTGGAGATTTTTTATTGGCCGTTTCTAGATCTCGTGGTGTGGGGATTTATCACGATTTATCTGGAAAAAGTTGGGATGTCGCTGCATGGCGCCCTCTCATTTTTTCTTGGGGCGCTGATCCTCTGGGATGTGTTGTTTCGCGCGCAGCAGGGCATTGCCGTCTCATTTTTAGAAGAAATGTGGGCTCGAAATCTGATGAACCTGTTTGCCAGTCCGTTAACGATCGGAGAATATCTCGTTGCCACCATGACCATGAGTGTGCTGAAGGTCACTGCCGTGGGGGGGTTGATGATGGTTTTCGCCTGGGTCTTTTATTCGTATGACATTCTCCAGATGGGCCTTTCCTTGCTCCCGTTTGTTCTCAATCTGGTAGTATCCGGCTGGATCATTGGCGTGCTCACCACCTCAATCATTATGCGCTTTGGGCAGCAGGCCGAAGTGCTAGCCTGGGGTATGGTCTTCCTTTTTCAACCCATCTCCTGTGTGTTTTACCCGATTGAAGTCCTTCCCCCTGTCCTGCAATCCATTGCCTGGATGGTTCCTCCTGCGCATATCTTTGAAGGGATGCGTGCGGTCCTCACCACAGGAAATGTGCCGGTGACTCATTTGGTTTGGGCCACAGGCCTCAATTTTGGCTTTCTTGTGATCATCGTGGCATGGTTCTACCACACCTTTAATATCTGTAAAGATCGCGGCATGCTGGTTCGAGTTGGGGAATAGGTTCTTCGATGAGACCAGTCGTTGTCATCATTTTCCCCTGTGAAACCTCATGGAATCAAAGTTGAAAGAGGCCTAAATACGTGGTCGTCGTTAGAGCAAATAATTAAAACTTTATAGAAGTGAATTTATACAATTTGACGTAAGAATTTTCTTTCGAGTGAATAGCAAGGTTTAAGGGAAATTTTGGTTTTAAAAAAAGGGGAAGTCGGTTCGATAGTCAGGGGGTTGTGGGGATCAAGCGAAGGGATCTGAACCGAATGGTGAGGTTAACCGGCTCCTCAAGGGTATCAGCGCATGGATTGGGGACCATGAATTCTCGGGTCCATACTCACGCCTTCCTGTATGGGATTTCCATTATTATCGGTAGTCCAATAGGATCTACCCAAACCCTCCGGATCCCGATCGAAGCTCTGCCCCTTGCCGTCTTGGTCTACCATTTCCTCTCCTAACTGGCCTTCCTCCACAAATCGCGTACGAAAGACATTCGGCAAGTGCTGAGTATTGTCCGGTTGACCAGTATTCTCCTGTTCGAATTCCTTAATTATGCTGAGACCTTGTGTGGTAAGTTTCCAAGCCTCAAAGTCACGTCGACATTGTTCCAGATCTAATTCGCACCAGACGAAATGCTTATCATCCAGTGTACTGAGATAGAGATCAATCTGTTCATCAACAGTATTATTGGGCGAATGCTGCGAGGCGCAGCCAACAAGGAGTAAGAAGAAACTCACAACACCAAGGATACAATTATTTCGCATATCCACCTCCGATAGCTCACCCTATCGGTTGGATGCGATTATCCTATATATGCATGAACGATACGTTAAGCAAGTTGTGTGAAGATCGGATAGTTTAGAGGTGAACTGGTTTCGTTTTTCGCCGTTTTTGACAATAGGAACGGATTTACTTGGGCTTCCCTCTGTTTCCTGGACAGGGTTATCAAAAGCTTTGGACTGGCTTTGATTCTGTAGAGCAAATGATAAGTTCATTCAAAAATTGTAGTTTTTTGGTTTTGATTTTTCTGGGCTGAAATGACGGATGCAACAATTGGCACTCCAGGCTGCCGGGTCGTTGACTCAAACTCCCTAACTATGCGATTTTCCTATCATGCGCCCGTAGCTCAGTTGGATAGAGCACCGGCCTTCTAAGCCGGGGGTCGCAGGTTCGATTCCTGCCGGGCGCACCACCTACATCAAAACAATCAAGTCGTTGCAGGACCTCAGCTAACTGATCCAATTGCTGCTTCAAGCTTTCCAATTACCCACCATCTTGTTCAATCCTCGCTCTGGCCATCCATATAGACAGACCAAGGGGATATTTTTTGTCATGGAATAAAGGCGTGCTTAGCTTAGATGGGTATGCCACTTTCCTGAGGACACCCTCATCACCCTCGAGTTGCCATGATGTTAAAAAGATTAATCCTTTCTTGAATTGAACGATCTGCATCTAGAGGCAGAAGTCTGCTGCCCTGATTAGTTCATAATCTCCAAGAAAGCCTCCCTGATCCCCCCTCGGCCACGATCAAGGTCTCCCGTCCTTATCCCCGAATACCTCACTCGGAAGGGTAAATAGAGAAGTATATAAATATGGTCACGTTGTTCACGCCTCGGTTACTCCCTAGAAGGATTCCGGCAGAATGTTTCAAAGATCATTCAAAACCTTCTCATAGAGCTAAACGGGTTGGTCCCCTATGCTGCCATCTCTTTAAGGTGTTATCCGGAAATACGGTCAACAAGCTGAAGGGTTCTCGTTTGGTATCTCCAAATGGCCAGATCATACACAGAAGAGGAGAAGGCGACGACGTTCTTGACCTGTTCGTTATTTAAAAAGCCAGCAGCCCATTCGGGCTGACCACGTTTTCTAATGAAAATTTACTTCTGATTACTTATGGCATGCCTTTGGAGCTCGACCCTTTTTTCTCCCCACTTACCAAAGTGAACACTGGATTCATGGTGTGGCAGGAATGCAGGAATAACTGCCGCAGAGAAAATCTACAGAAGAGAATGTAGTAAAAAAACCTGCCCCCTCAAGGTCTCAGTCTATTTTAGATTACCAAAATCAAAGGGATGTTGTTTAATCGATAGCCATATCTGGAAGGGTTGAGTGCAAAACTTTGTATCACTCAATGTCAGTTGGGGATCTGATTATTGTGTCCTCTTCTGAGATCAGTAAATTTTTACTGTGTGATTGCCGAAAAGGTCAATAAGAGGATAGTCTGAAATGCTGACTGTCAGGGAACATATTCGTCAGGGCACAAAAGTTCTGGAGTTATCCGGTCGTTTTGATTATGACTCTAAGCTTGGGCTCGAAGTGGCCATTCTGGGTGCTCAGGAAATAGGATGCCATCATATTATTCTCAATTTCTCGAACATTACCTGGATTGACTCGATGGGATTGGGGCAGATGTTTCTTTGGTACCATCGGATGAAGCCGGATCGCATTCGATTGAGTATTGTGAGTCCTCAATCCCATGTAAGAAAGTTGCTTGAATATGCAAACCTGCCTCAGGTAATTCCCATCTATCAGACCGAGGAAGAGGCTGTCGGAGGCAGCGAACGTTAACTCCTGTTTCTTCTTTCTGGTATTTTTAAATTTTCTCATCCAGCCTCCTGTATTTCGAAAATAGTAGTTGCCGGGGATTCCTTCGTTCATCCCTCCCATAATTCGAGGGTTTATAGACGAACGGATTGAAAAGTCCACCCCTGGCAACTTCGAGCCTGTCGAAGACAAAAAATTCTGTGGTCCACAGAAAACCATGCCTGAATGAAATGGTTAGACTCAATTCCAATCTGAGGGTTGGAGAATTATTTGTTGACCGTTAAACACCGGGGGGGCTTTGTATCCACACAATTTAAAGTCTAGAGGATACAAAAATCCCCTGTGAGTTTGACCCACAGGGGAGAATATGTAAGATCTTGCTATGAATCGACGGTTATTTAAATCGACGGTCAAATTCCTTCACGACTTCATTTGTGAGATCCAACCCATCTCTATGGTACAGCACAATTTTTAAAGTATTTTCACTGCCTTTATCAATGACCACATCAAAGCCATGGCGTGCGGCGACGGCACTTGTGGCTTCTTCAATTTTCTTCATATATTCCTGAACCAGGTCTTTTTGCTTTTGACCGAGTTCATTCTGGAAATCCTGACCTTGTTTTTGCCAGGCTTGATATTTTTGTGCAAACCGTTCCTGTTTGCGTTTTTGCTCCTCCTCACTCAACTTGGAGTTGGACTCTGCGGCTTTGAGTTCTTCCTGAAGACTCTCCAATTCCTTTTGATCGTTTTTCATCACGGTTTCTCTGGCTTGGGCATGTTCCTTTAAAGCCGCCAAAGCGCGGCTTCCCGCTTTAGACTTTTCAATCACGGTCTGAGGATCAAGGACACCGACGCGGAAGGAATCTTTTCCAGCGGCAAGGGCGTGCTGTTCCAAACCCACACTCAGAATACAGATGCCGGTGATGAATAGGACCCCAACAATTTTTGTCAAACCTTTCACACACATCTTCTTCATGCTTTTCCCTCTAGCGATTAAAGGATGACCCTCCATGCGGCCTGAAATGCCGGAGAGGCTGGAATTACGGGTAAACCTGATGAGAGTACCGACGGTAGGCGAAGCTGTCAAGAGTCACAACTCCTTGTGGATAAACAGTAATGCCGTTGCAAAGGGTTCTGCTATCTCTTGCTGCCGAGAGGGAAAAGATTTTAGCTCCTCATGAGGAGAAGGTCGAATATAGACTTGTTGCGAGGAGCGGATGACTTGGCCAAATGGGTACATATGTTTGGCTGCCCTGAGAAATCAGGGCTGAAATTTGGGCCTGGTTATCGTGAGGACAGGATTTCGTTTATGGTTAGATGTATTGTGGAGGGACCCCGGTTAGTGCATCAGAGTTAGGACTTACTGCTGGATGAAGAAGAAGCCACGGATCCAGTGGAGGCACTGGAATTTGACGATGTTCCGGATCCCGAAGCCGCACCTGATCCCGTAGACCCAGCGGACGGTGTGGATGTGGGGGTCGTTGAACTGGATCCACTATCAGAGCCGGTCGAACCGGTCTTGTTGTCTGTTTTGGATTCGCTTGTGCTGGTGTCAGCGGGTTTCCCTTTGTTCTCTGATTTATTCTCGGGCGCTTTGAGTTTGTCCGAATAGTCCGTGACATACCATCCCGATCCCTTGAACATGATGGCGGGAGCTGAGATCACCTTTGTGACGGGTTCAACTTTGCCACAACCACAGGATAATTGATCGCAGGTTTGAATTGGAGGATCTGACATTTTTTGTTGAATTTCAAATCGCTCACCGCTACCGGTGCATTGATATTCATAAATGGGCACGGGGTACCTCCAGAAAGTAAACGTCAATTAAGGGGATTTGTAACCATCCGTTTATATATAGAATAAGGCTGATTCTGTTCAGGTCAAGGTTTGGTGGTGCCCGAATAAAAAAAAATGAAAGCCTGGTCGGAGAGTCAAAGGCTATTCAAGTTTAGCTACGGCCTCGGTAAGGTGCTGTAATCCCTCTTCAATGACCTCCAAGGTGCCGGTATAGGAAAACCGCAGATGCGTGGGACTGCCAAACGGTTCACCAGGGACGCACGCCACTTGGGCTTCTTTGAGAAAAAAATTGGCAAAAGCCAACGGCGTGGACAAGGATTCTCCCTTGAACCGACGGCCCAGGAGTTGAGCAACGCTCGGAAAAGCATAGAATGCGCCTGCAGGCATAGGACAGTGAATACCAGGGATCCGATTTAACCCTTCGACAATAGCCTTTCGTCGCATATCCAACTCCTTCACCATGTGTTCAATAAACGCATCTGCCCCCCGGATGGCCCCGATTGCTGCTTTTTGGGAAATGGAGCTGGGGTTTGAGGTGCTTTGGCTTTGGATGTCACCCATGGCTTTAATTAGCGTCTCGGGGCCGGCGGCATAGCCAATCCGCCATCCCGTCATGGAATAGGTTTTTGACACCCCATTCACAATGATGGTGTTCTTGGCCATGTCTGTTCCTAGTGATGCGATGCTATGGTGTTGGTGCCCGTCGTAGACCATTTTTTCGTAAATTTCATCAGAAATGATGAGCAAATCATGTTGAAGCGCTATCTGGGCAATACCCTCCAAGGTGTGCCGGTCATACATGCTCCCGGTCGGATTACATGGAGAATTCAGAATGATCGCTTTCGTGCGATCAGTGACTACCGATTCCAGCGCCTTCACGTCAATGGCATAGCCGGACGACTCGGAAGTCCGAAGAAAAACGGGCTTGGCGTCGGCCACGAGGATTTGTTCGGGATAGGAGACCCAATAGGGTGCGGGAATAATCACTTCATCTCCGGCCTCAAACAATGCCAATGCAAGATTAAATAAGGTGTGTTTGGCTCCACACGATACCAGGATTTGCGATTTTGAGTAGGTCAGGCCCTGGTCACGCTGAAATTTTTCAATGATGGCCTCTTTGAGATCATCAATGCCGGTGACGGCCGTATACTTGGTGAAGCCGGAGCGGATGGCTTGATAGGCGGCCTCTTTGGCCTCTTCAGGAGAATCCAGGGAGGGTTCTCCTGCAGTAAAGTCGAAGACCTGCTGCCCTTGCGCCACCAGGGCTTTCACCGTTGCGGAGAGTTGCAACGTGGGGGAGGGGGTAATGCGGGTCGTTCGCGAGGCAAGGTTCATTTGGCATTTCTCCGTAATCGACCCTGGAGCCATTCGGCAACCTCGGGATGAAGGAAATGGTGGAGGGGACCGCCAACCGAGGCGACCTCTTTGACCATGCTGGAGGTGAGATACGAAAATTCCTCACTCGACATCAGAAAGACGGTTTCCAGACTGGAGTCAAGTTTTCGGTTCAGCAGGGCCATTTGAAATTCATGTTCGAAATCTGACACGGCTCTTAGTCCACGAATAATAGCCAAAGCCCCGCGTTTCCTGACGTAGTTCACCAGTAACCCATCAAATGGTTCAACCGTGACACCCTTGAGGTCGCTTGTGGCGATTTTGGCCAATTGGACGCGTTCTTCTAAGTCGAACAAAGGGACTTTTCGAGGGTTGGGGGCCACGGCGACGATCACCTGCTCGACAAGCCTGAGGCTTCGAGCAATGACATCCGTATGGCCTCGGGTAATAGGATCAAATGTTCCTGGATAAATGCCAATGGTCATTGGTCAAAATCTTTTACGGTCAGGGGAACGGGCCGGTAAAACGTCAACGCCGTATCCCCATAGCGGGCGGTTCGAATAAGCGACCATTTCCCAAGGGGTATCGGAGGAGTGGTTTTATGAAAATGTTCATAAATGATTCGGCCAGTCGGGGCCATAATGTCCGCTTCTTCTAAATGATGCAAGATCTGTTGAACATTCGGGAGCCGGTAAGGCGGGTCCATGAATATCATGTCAAACGGACGCCATCCTACCAAAATTGAATTTTGTATGGCGAGTGACACATCTTCAATAAGGACCTGGCTTGGGGAGGCGATTTTGAATTGGGTAAGCATCTGCTGAATTTTCGTTCCGGCCAATGGATTTTGCTCAACAAAGAGTGCCTTCGTGGCTCCCCGGCTTAAGGCTTCCAGTCCCACCGCACCTGTCCCGGCAAAGAGGTCAGCCACGGTGGCATCCTGAATCTGGCCACCCAAAATAGAAAATAACGCTTCTCTTGCTCGCTGGGAGGTCGGACGGGTGGTTCGCCCAGGAAGTGTAGGGATTGTTCGACCTTTAAATTGCCCTGCAACAATCCGGATAGAAGAAGGTTTCATATGCAAGTGGACGATATCATAATTCCGGAAACCTCAACAATCTCAATGACAGAATGGGAGGGATCGTTTTTGACGGGGTGAAAAATAGCTGCGTATAGTTCAACCCATGCTCATCTCGCATTCCCTGGTCTTATGAGTATGAATGACCCACAACTCAAAAAAGGCATTCATTCCTGGCCTGAGAAGGAACGCCCTCGCGAACTCCTTCTGAACAATGGCGCGCAGGGTTTATCAGATGCTCAACTGGTGGCCATCCTTCTACGAATTGGTCGACCTGATTCCTCGGCAGTGGATGTGGCCTTGGACCTCCTCACCCGGCTGAAGGGACTGCGGGGTCTGGCCAATCGAAGCCTGCAGGAACTGTGTGTTGTTCCAGGAATTGGTCCTGCAAAGGCCGCCCAGATTCTCGCAGCCGTTGAGTTGGGAAAGCGGGCATTGGCGGTTCCGTTAACTGCGGGATTACGGATTCATCATAGCCATGATATTTATCAACACTATTATCCTCTGTTACGAGATCTTCGGCATGAGGTCTTTAAAGCACTGTTGTTAGATGCCAAACACGGGCTTATCCGAGATGTCACCATCTCCGAGGGAAGTTTGACGGTGAGTATTGTACATCCACGGGAAGTGTTCAATCTGGCCGTACGAGAATCTGCGGCGGCAGTTATCTTTGTCCACAATCATCCAAGTGGTGACCCTCATCCCAGCGAGGAGGATCATGCCTTAACCCGTCGACTTATGGCAGCAGGGGAAATTTTGGGTATCCGAGTATTGGATCATATTGTTATAGGAGATGGGCGCTATGTGAGTTTTGCGGACGAAGGCTTTCTTCTTTCCTCAACACCCATGGTTGACCATTGATTGCCTCAGCTTCTTTCTCTAGATTTTCTTGATCTCCCATTTTTCCCACCGCTGGTTCAATCCTTTGTTCTGAGTAGCTTTTCATGAGAAATTCATGGTAAATATACGTGGTGGTGTGTGCTTTCCGCTTGCAGTGTCCGCATGTTTTTTAATTCCTGCTTTCATAAGGATCAGATATGGCCTCCATTACTCAAAAAGAAGTCGAACATGTCGCCCAATTAGCCCGCTTAGAGTTAACGGAAGCGGAAAAACCCATGTTTGCGGACCAATTGAATCATATTTTGTCGTATGTGGACCAATTGCAAGGGGTATCAACGGAGGGCGTCCCTCTCACGGCTTCTGTCGCTCATGAGGAACCGGTGTTCCGTGAGGATAGCCCACGCGAATGCTTGTCTGTGGAGAAGGCGCTGGCCAATGCCCCAGAGTCACATAATGGATTTTTTGTCGTCCCGAATATTTTAGGAAAATAGAGCCCACGCGATTCACTGAGAACGCTCGGCTTAAGTATGACAAGGAAAATAGGAATTTAATATGTATCGACAACTGTTACGATGTAAAATTCACCGAGCAACCGTCACCGGTTCCAGTCTGGAGTATGAGGGTAGTTTAACGATTGACGAAGATCTGATGGAGAGGGCGGGTATTATGTCCTATGAAGCGGTGATGGTATCCAATTTGAATAACGGAGAGCGGTTTTCGACTTACGCGCTTCCTGGTACCCGGGGCAAGGGAGAGATCATTTTAAATGGTCCCACAGCCCGGTTGGGAGTGATTGGCGATAAGGTCATTATATTTTGTTATGAATTATTTAATGACGAAGAAGCCAAGCGCCATGTTCCTCAAATTATCCAGGTCGATCATCAAAATAAAGCAAAGTAACGAATTCCCGTGTGAACGGGTTGCTCCGGTTGAAGACCTTTTTCTTTCCATTTCCTTTTTACCCACTCATCCCAGAATCGGGTTTGTATGTCTCTATTTAAACTCACGCTAAAAGAGCTTCAGGGTAAATTTACCGCCGGCGAAGTTAGTGCGGTGGATATCGCCAGGTCTTATTTGTTGCGACTCAATCAAGTAGAGCCCAAAATCAAAGCCTATATTACCTTGACACCGAAAGATACATTGCTTCAGCAGGCCAAAGCGATTGATGATGGGCTGAAAGCCTGGAGAAAAACACAGCCCCTCATGGGCATGCCATTGGGCATTAAAGATAATATTTGTACAGAAGGGATCCGGACGACTTGCGGATCTCGAATGTTGGAAAACTTTGTTCCTCCCTATGACGCCTCAGTGGTGCGCAGTCTTCGAACTCACCAACCTCTGATTCTGGGCAAAACCAATCTTGATGAATTTGCCATGGGTTCGTCCACGGAACATTCAGCGTTCGGGCCGTCCAGGAATCCGTGGAATCAAAAGTATATACCGGGAGGATCCAGTGGAGGATCGGCGGCTGCGGTGGCTGCAGATGAATGTGTGGCGGCATTAGGTTCCGATACCGGAGGGTCAATTCGGCAACCGGCCGCTTGTTGCGGGGTGGTTGGGTTAAAGCCAACCTATGGCCGAGTGTCTCGCTTTGGATTAGTTGCCTTTGCCTCATCTTTAGATCAAATCGGTCCTATTACCAAAACCGTGACCGATGCCGCTATCCTGCTGAATGCCATTGCCGGATTTGACCCGATGGATTCCACGTCCGCTAATCGTGACCTCCCGGATTTCACCAAAGCCGTGAAAAAGAAAGACATCAAAAAACTTATTATCGGGGTGCCGCGGGAATATTTTGCTGAGGGTCTTGATTCTGAAGTCTCCGAGAAGGTTCAAGATGCCATACAGGTGATGCAGGAGCTAGGCGGCACCATTCGAGAAGTGACGTTGCCTTCCACTGAACGGGCCATAGCGACCTATTACCTCATCGCCACGGCAGAGGCCAGCTCTAATTTGGCTCGCTATGATGGGGTCAGGTTTGGGTTTCGTGCCAAGGAATCCCGGGAATTGGCAGAGATGTATCGGAGCACTCGGTCGCAAGGGTTTGGCCCGGAAGTGAAACGGCGTATCATGTTGGGAACTTATGCCCTGAGTGCGGGGTATTACGAGGCGTATTATGGGAAAGCCCAAGCCGTTCGCACATTGATTCAACAGGAATTTGATGCTGTGTTCCAGGAAGTCGATCTGTTGGTGAGTCCGGTCATGCCGACGCCGGCCTTTCAATTAGGAGAGCGATTGGACGATCCTTTGCAAATGTATTTGTCTGACATATATACGATTCCTGCGAGTTTGTCCGGACTCCCAGCGATGTCTATTCCCTGTGGTTTGAGTAAAATGGGACTCCCTATCGGATTACAACTGATGGGGCGTCCGTATGAAGAAGCCATGGTTTTGCGTGCAGCGTATGCCTATGAACAAGCCACGGACTGGCGATTGAAACGACCCGTGATTCGGTCATGAAAGGATAGCGAGGTATGGTGGATTTGGCAGCGATTATCATTGCCGTGGCCTTTGTGGTCTTGGTGGGCTATCTGGTCCCCATGATTCTTCAAGTGAAACGCACCGTTGGGCAATCAGAACGCTTGCTGATTCGCCTGAACCATGAATTGCCGGGATTATTGAAAGACGTCAAGGGGACCAACGAAAACATTTTAGCGTTAACCGATCAAGCCAGGCTTGGCATGGATCGGGCCACCATTTTCTTGAATGCAGTTGGGGATGTGGGGGAAACCGTAAATCAGGTCCATCAGACCGTTCGCGGGAAAGGGGGTGCCCTTGCTGTGGGTCTTTCCAGTTTACTTGCCGGACTCAAAGCAGCCAGTTCGACCATGAGAAAACGTGTACATAAAGAACAAAAAGGAGGGCCATCCTATGGCAACTAATCATTCAGGTGCATCAGCAGGATCGGTTGCATTGGCATTTTTAAGTGGAGCGCTATTGGGAGCCGTGACGGCGATCATGTTAGCTCCTCAGCCGGGAAGAGATTCCCGAGAACGAATCACGGGCTATGCCCGGCGAACGGGTGAAGATTTGCGAGATATTAAGGAGCGGGCCACTGATGCGGTAGAAGATGTCGTTGGTCGTGGTCGTGAACTGGTGGAAGAAATTTCCTGTGCCGTGCGAGAAGCCTTAGATGCGGGTCGGGATGCCATGCGCCGTGAACGTGAAATGAAATCCCTGGATTAAGATTCCAAAAAAGACGAAATCGAGAGGAGTGGCTCTGCTGCGTTATGGCCTATGAACCAGTTATAGGAGTTGAGGTGCATGCCCAACTCCAAACCAAAACGAAATTATTTTGTGGCTGTCCGACCTCTTTCGGTCTTCCTCCGAATACTCAGGTGTGTCCAACCTGTCTAGGGTTGCCTGGAAGTTTACCGGTGCTCAATCGACGTGCGGTGGAAATGGCCGTACGCACAGGACTCGCGCTTCACTGCGAGATCTTGCTGACCAACCAATTCTCCCGAAAAAATTACTTGTACCCTGATCTGCCGAAGGGCTATCAAATTTCGCAATTTGATTTGCCGATCTGCGGACCAGGATGGCTGGATATTTCCGTCAACGGGGAGTCAAAACGCGTGCGCATTCGCCGAGCTCATTTGGAAGAGGATGCCGGGAAAAATGTTCACGATGTCCCGGTGGAAGGCAGTGGTGTCGATTTAAATCGTGCGGGGACCCCGTTATTAGAAATTGTCACCGAACCCGACTTACATTCGTCCGATGAGGTTGATGCCTATTTGAAAACCCTTCACGATCTTTTGGTCTATCTGGATGTCTGCGATGGGAACATGGAACAGGGGAGTTTTCGTTGTGAACCGAATGTGTCGCTTCGTCCACGGGGGCAGGAGGCTCTTGGGACCAAAGTCGAATTGAAAAATATCAATTCCTTCCGTTTTGCCAAAGAGGCCTTAGATTTTGAAATCTCCAGACAGACAGAGGCATTAACGGAAGGCGAAACGATCCGGCAGGAGACCCGGCTGTGGGATGTTCAGAAAGGGAATACGGTTGTCATGCGAAGCAAGGAAGAGGCCCATGACTACCGATATTTTCCAGATCCGGACTTACTTTCCGTTCGGATGGATGCGGAGTGGGTAGAATCGTTGCGTCAGACTATTCCGGAACTTCCGGCTGCCCGTATGAAGCGATTTGTAACGGAATATCATCTCCCTGAGTATGATGCAAAGCTTCTGACCGATTCAAAAAATCTGGCCGACTATTTTGAGTCCTGCGTGAAGCACTTTCCCCATCCGAAAACGGTCAGTAACTGGGTCATGGGCGAATTACTTCGTGAGCTCAATACCGCTAACACCGGTCCCGAATCTTCTCCGGTAAGTCCGGAACAATTGGCTGAACTCTTACAATTGGTAGAAGAGGGGACTATTAGCTTGAAAGTTGCGAGAGATATCTTCCCGGAATTTTATGCCAGTGGGAAAACTCCGGAGCAATTGGTGAATGAGAAAGGTCTGGTCCAGGTTTCCGACGAGGGTGTCCTGAAAAAACTGATAGAGGAAGTGCTGTCCCAGCATTCTGCTCAGGTGGAGCAATATCGTGGCGGGAAGGAAACCGTATTGGGTTTTTTGGTGGGCCAGGTCATGAAGGCGTCACAGGGAAAAGCCAATCCTGGCAAGGTCAATGCGCTATTAAAACAGCATCTTGCATCTTGATCTAAGACTCATCTCAGGGTACAAGATTAAGACAGGTGCCATTATTCACGATTTAAAGGAATGACAGTTTCTATGAGTCTTATTCAGAACATTACCTCACGGATGATTCTGGATTCTCGCGGGAATCCAACCATTGAAGTGGATGTGCATCTTTCCAGTGGCGTGGCTGGTCGTGCCGCTGTTCCGTCTGGAGCCTCCACGGGAACCCGTGAAGCCCTGGAACTGCGGGATGGGGATAAAAAACAATGGATGGGCAAGGGTGTCGCTAAGGCCTTAGCCGGGATTCAGAAGCATATGCTCCCGGCTCTTCGAGGGATGGAAGCCCAAGACCAGGTGAGCGTTGATTCCCGATTGATTAAACTGGATGGAACGAAGGGCAAGACCAGATTAGGGGCCAATGCCACACTTGGCGTCTCGTTAGCCGTGGCGCGGGCTGCGGCACAGGAACTGGGAATTCCCCTCTTTCGATATCTTGGCGGGGTTTCGGCTCGGGAATTGCCGGTGCCTATGATGAATATCATCAATGGGGGTGCGCATGCAGATAATGGGCTTGATCTCCAGGAATTCATGATCATGCCCGTTGGGGCAACGAGTTTCAGCGAAGCCCTCAGGATGGGAGCGGAGATTTTTCATCATCTGAAGGCCATCTTGAAATCCAAAAACATGAGCACGGCGGTCGGGGATGAGGGCGGATTTGCCCCTGCCGTTCGGTCGAATGAAGAAGCTCTGGATTTCATTGTCCAAGCGATTCACCAGGCGGGCTATCGATCAGGAAAAGATGTGGTGTTGGCTCTCGATGCGGCGGCCAGCGAGTTTTTTGAGAAAAAGATGTATCATGTGCGGAATGGGATTAAACCCAAAATGTCTTCAGGAGAGCTGGTTGAGTATTATGCCAAGTTAGTGAAGCAGTATCCGATCGTCTCGATTGAAGACGGGCTTGATGAAAGTGATTGGACTGGATGGAAACAGCTTACGGATCAACTCGGGGATCGTGTCCAGCTTGTTGGTGATGACTTGTTTGTGACCAATGTGGAGTTTTTGGGACGAGGGATCCGTGAAGGCATTGCGAATGCTATCTTGATCAAAGTGAACCAAATTGGCACACTCACGGAAACGATTGAAGCGATGCGGATGGCCCAACGGGCCGGTTATGGAGTGGTGGTGTCTCACCGATCCGGTGAGACGGAGGATACGACCATCGCGGATTTAGCTGTGGCATTAAACGCTGGGCAGATTAAAACAGGGTCCTTGTCTCGTACGGATCGTTTAGCCAAATATAACCAGTTACTTAGGATTGAGGAGACGTTAGGCTCAGCGGCCTTATATCGCGGGAAAGCCGTTCTTCCAGTACAACCATAATTTTCTCGTATGCGTCCCAATAATAAAAAACGGGCGTCCACTGGGCTAGGGGGTGATCTGTTGGATCGCCTTCCAATGGTTGGGGCTTTTTTGATGATGAGTGTGCTCGCGGGGACCATGTTTTTTAATTCTGATGGATTGCCTTTATACTTTCATATGCGAGAAACGCGTCAGCATTTGACGGAACAAATCCAGCAGTTACAAGACATCAATGCCTCCATCGAAGAAGATATCATCCGTATTCAACGGGATCCGCAACGACTGGAAGAACTGGCCCGAAATCGTTTGGGTATGGTTCGACAGGGAGAAGTGGTGTACCAATTTGTGGAGCCGGTCCCTTCCTCGTTTACGGCCAGACCTTAGCGGCAAGACTTCTTGCGCCATACCCCTGTAACCCTTCATACTCATTCATTGCTGCTTTTTCGGTTTTCCCATACTTGAAAGTTTTTCTATGAAGTCAGGCCAATTAGCCATTCTCGGCCGACCCAATGTCGGCAAGTCGACGTTGCTCAATGCATTGGTACGCGAAAAAATCGCCATCGTCTCTGATAAACCACAAACAACTCGAAACCTGATTTTAGGGGTCGGGCATTACCCCGAGGGGCAGCTCATTCTCATTGATACGCCTGGCCTTCATACCCCTCACCATCGCCTGAACACACAGATGGTGGAGTCGGCGTTAGGCACCCTCACTCAATCCGATGTGGTCTATATGATCGTGGACAGTCAGGTGTTGCCGGGTCCTGGGGACCGACAAGTCCTGGAGCAGATCATGTCGTCTCATCAAGAGCGACCATTTAAGGGGGTATTTTTATTATTAAATAAAGCCGATGCTGTCGCCAAATCCAGGCTGCTACCCCTTATTGATCAATACCGCACATGGTTTCCGTGGACGGAAATTATCCCCATTTCTGCCAAAACCGGAGTAAATATCCCGCAATTAGTGGAATTAACCTTTGCGTGTCTGCCCCCGTGTTCGGAATTAATGTATGACGAAGATTTTTTGACCAATCAGCCTATGCGCCATATGGCTGCGGAGCTCATTCGTGAAAAAGTTCTCGCGCAGACGTACGATGAATTACCGTATGCTGTTGGTGTTTTGATCGAGGAATTTCAGGAAGAACCAGGGTTGACAACTATACGGGCCGTTATTCTTGTCGAAAAAACAAGTCAAAAAGGGATTGTGATCGGGAAAAAAGGCATACGCCTCAAAGAGATTGGCCAAAGTGCCCGGTTAGATATGGAGCGACTGTTCGGCATGAAGATTTATCTACGGATGTGGGTAAAAGTGCAGGAAGGCTGGCGCGATAATATTCAAGTGTTGAATGAACTGGGATATGGATGAAAAATTTGTGGTAATTTAATCCGTATTCATGTCTGACCTGTAGACTGTACTTGTAGACTACTCATGCCGCTCTTAAGAACACGCGCGGTCATTATTCGAAGCCAACGGTGGGGTGATGCTGACAGAATCGTCACGCTGTATTCCGCCGATTTGGGAAAAATTCGAGGCGCTGCCCGTGGCGCTCGCCGGATGAAGACACGCTTCGGGGGGGTTCTTGAGCCTTTTGGGATTGTTGATGTCACTCTATTCCAAAAAACCCCTGACGCGTTGGGGCAGATTAGTCAAATAGATCTGGTCAAAAACTTTAAGGCTCTACGAGAAGATTTAAGTGTGATGGCAGCCGCTGCCAAGATGGTGCATATGGTGGAGATGATTACGGCCGATCGTGATCCCAATCCGGAAATGTATTCAGCGCTGATATATGCTCTGGAACACTTGCTTCCTGACAGGGACCTGGCCCTCACCACATTATTATTTCAAATTCATGTGCTGGGCTACACTGGTTTTCGTCCACAAATTGATCGTTGTACTGAATGCGGAAATAATGCCTCCCCTCACATGCCTCAGTGGTTTTCTCCTCGATTAGGGGGGATGGTATGCCACGGTTGTGGTCAACGGGGTGTAGGGCGGTTACTGTCTATATCTAAAGGCAGTTTAGCGTTTATTGAACAAGCTCGACGCCTACCTATGGCCAGTTTGTCCCGATTGAAAGCGATCGGAACGGTCAGAATTGAGGTGGAAGAGGCGATTGAAGCCTATTTTCAGGCAGTCGTCGGAAAAGCTCTTCCAACATTTGAACAATGGGTTTCCTAATGCCCCACTCATAAGGACAATCAGGTATGACTTCTCAAGCATCACTCGAACCGACGGATATGGAATGGCTGGATAACGGGGTCTTAGGCATTACGTGGAGTGATGGGCATAAGGGCGTCTACCCGGTTCGGTATTTGCGACAACATTGCCCCTGTGCGGCCTGTACGGACGAATGGACCGGCGAGTTGCGTCTTAAACCTGACTCTATCCCACTGCTCATATTACTGAAGGATATAGAACCGGTAGGGCGCTATGCTTTCCGATTTAAATGGAGTGACGGGCATGATACGGGACTATATTCCTATACGGCACTGCGCCGCATGTGCCAATGCGAGGTTTGCCAGCCCCATAAACCCAAAAGCAAGCAACTCCTCTAGTTTCTTCTTTTTTTTTGCTCAGGATCCCACGCAGGAAACGCCAGCGATGTGCTGAAATGAGGTCTTAAAGGACGATTTTTTGAAAAACGCCAAACTGGAGGCCTGAAAAATTCAGTGAAAAAATAGGGAGGAAAAGAGTTTAGTCAACCAGGGCTTCCTGGAAAGTAAGAGAGACAGGTCGAACGGTGGTCAGGTGTTCCATCGCCTGATTGGCTTTACTGACGTAGAAGGCATATTGAGGTTCCGGGTAATTTTTCAGGATTTCCTGAAATGTGCGCAGTGCCGTTGGCCAATCTGCTGATAATTGGGCGACTTCTGCGAGATGAATTGAGCAGGAGGCAGCCATGGCTCGTGGATCGACAGCCAGACGGGAACCTCTCGCGGTAGACCATTTTTTCAGAAATGCGGGGACAGGAATTGGAGAGTCGTCCAGTGAGATCGGTTTCGGTGCAGAGGCTAACACGTCAAGATTGGCTTGCATGTGCCGGATATCAGAGCTATCCACACAGTGGTTATAGGCGTCCCAAATCCCAAGGAAAACATTATCCTCCATGGCCAGTTCTCCAGTGGATTTTGGCTGAAGACTCTGACAGCCTAAAATTGTGATCGAAAGTAGACTCACCAGGATATACCTGATATGTGTTGAAACCAGAGATTTGTGGTTCATTTTTTAAATAATTCCTAGAGAATGCTTATTTCATAAAAAAGGCAAATTTAAATAAACTTTATATTGATTACGCAAAATTTATGCTAAAAAATAATCGTCATGAATGTGATTTTTTGCCCGTAAAATTGGAATATTGACAATACATTGAAGGTCTTAGCGTATATTAATTACCACAATATGTTGCTTTTTTGTCACAGGCGTCAGCGCCATTAAAATTAATGTTTTGCATTAGTTAAGGATAGATGAAACGCATTTTGGCTGAATTAAAATATTAATGAAAAGGTTTAATTTCGTACTCAGCAAACAGCTGCTTTGTTTCTGGATGAAAACTAAAACCTTTACCTTGGAGAATATCTTGGTTTTTGAATAGCGGAACGAGTTGTCCGGTAGGATGCAGATACAGCCCTCGAAGCGGAACGGATCGTTTGGCATGGCGGATAAGATGGCAGGGAATCGGCCTGATGGCTTGCAGCCATTCAGCCAGATCTTGAGGGTTCCCGATAGAAGCTGAGAGAAGAAGAAGCCGTGCTTGAGATGGACACAAAATAATGGTTTCTTCCCACACCACCCCCCGTTCTGGATCGGCGAGATATTGGGATTCATCCAGAATGACCAACCCCAGAGTATGCAGCCGCAAATCGATCTCCCCGCTGGCGGCATCATAGAATAAATTTCTCAAAATTTCGGTCGTCATGACCAGGAGCGGGGCCTGGGCGTTGTCACGCCGGTCTCCGGTTAAAATTCCGACTTGATCCGGTCCAAAAAGTTGGGTGAATTCCATAAATTTTGTGTTTGACAACGCTTTTAGTGGAGAGGTGTAAATCACCGTTTGGTTGAGTGCCATGGCCTGTTTGATCGCTTGTATGGCGACATAGGTCTTCCCGCTTCCCGTCGGAGCGCTCACGATGACATCTGAATGCGCCAGATGTTCCACCGCCTCGGTTTGCCAGGGATCCGGAACGAAGGGTTGGGGCTCAGGAACACCTATCCCTTCCAAGATTTGCTTAAGCGTAATCGATGGCTGAAAAGGGCCGAAGGTGGGCCTCCTCTTATTGGGGCGATTTTTTGCCTGAAAGGGCGAAGCGGGAATTGGAGGGCGTGCTGCGGCGCGGGCTTCTTGCGCGGCCAGGCGTTCCTGACGGGTAGTCAGGATCTGCTGCAGTTCGGTTTCGATAGCCAGAATCTGGTCCGGTGGAAAGGCCAGCATTAATTCAACAAGTCGATGTTTCCCGAGACGAAAATGACGATGGATGCGACCTCTCGCCATGTGATGTAAATATTTTACCGGTAAACTTTGGAGTTCACGCTTGAGATCATCATGATGCATGGCGGTATGGTCCCATCTGTGGTTATGGAAGTTCTTGCAGAACTTCCCGGCGCATGGTCACCATCGCGGAGTGGGCGGTATCGGCCAAGCCGGGATGCGTAACCTTGAGTCCATATATTTGAGAGAGAAATTCCAAGGTTCTGGCTAAAAGGCGATACACATCCCCTTCGGCCATGGATGTTGAACGAACCAGTGAAGCCCAAGTGAGTTGGGGATTCCCGATCCAACTTTCCACGAGTGCCGCGACATCTGAGCGCAACAAGGGCGGGGGTTCATACGGGCTCAAGGAATCAGCGACGGCCCGCACCTGTGTCAACATGGAGGCCAGTCCAGACGGGAGGCGCATGTAGGATCCTGGGCGATCATCATCATGGGAAATACTCGCCATCACGCCCGCTAACAATCCTGGAGCAATACCTGAGAAGGCCTCCATACGAATCAGTTCTGTGATGAGTAGGGAATGGTTAATACGAATGAGTCTAGCCCATTCACCGTCAGCCGTGAGTTGCGAGTTGGCGGTGATATATCCGAATTTATGGAGTACGTCGGCTTTTTGTTGAAACCGGTGCCACAATCCATCACGGAGTGCTTGTATCGTTTTGGTCAATTGTTGGGATTTCTGGCGAAGTTTCGACGCCAGGGGGAAGTCTTTCTTGCAAGCCGGGTGGGAGGGACAGGTGGGACAGGGAAATTCCTCCGTTAATATTTCTGCAAGGAGCGGATCGTCTGTTTCCTGGGCTTCCGGCAAAATCGGAACGGTGGGCAGACGCGCAGGCAATTGGGAAAGCTCTTTTTTGAGTTGAGCGAGCACGTGAGGCTGACACCAGGGAATAGTGCGAGAGGGCTGAAACTCAAACAGGCGGTCGTAAACCTGAGTGACCGAATGAGCAGGACACTCACCCAAGGTGCCTTTCGCCCGAATCACAGACAACATTGGGGCAAAGGTTCCACGGCTTCGATACTGACGGAGAATAATCGCCGGACCTTTTGGCAGTCCGATGAGGCGTCCTGGAGTCAGAAATGGCAGGCAGGCCGTCAAGAAGGGCGTGTCGTTGGTTACAATAGGATGTCGGTGCGCTTTGCGGCGGCGGGCCAGATCAAAGCCTTTCCACTGAGTGATCCAATCGGCGCATTCCCGGGGGCCGTAGGGTGTTAATTGATCCTTGATCTGATCCAGATGATCTTGATGGATGCTGGATCGTTGATTCAGCTGAAATTGCGCAAAGCTTTTTGCGAGTAGTCCCTCAATTTGATCCAGGGAATGGGCCTTCAGCAGATTAAGCACCATGGGATAGGACACCACAAATTGGCTGTCGATCGGTTCCGGATAGCCTGTGAGTCCTTTGCCAAGGATGTTTAAGTCAATGTAAGGAGAGGGAGTAATGACCACCACACCCACCAAATCTTTGCCTCGACGTCCACCGCGCCCGGCCAACTGTTGAATTTCGCTGTTGGTCAGATCCGTGAAATCCTGCGATTTGCGTACGCTGGATTGGGTAATGACGACGGTTCGTGCCGGGAAGTCGACCCCCGCGGCCAAGGTCGTAGTGGCAAACACGGCATCCAACAAACCCTGGCGCATGAGTTCTTCAATCGCAATTTTCCAGGAAGGGAGATGCCCCGCGTGATGAGCGGCGACTCCAAATTCCTGCACAACAGGAATTAAGGGGTGATGCTCAACACTCGGGAAGGCTTTGGTGAATTTTTCCAGAAATTCCCGAATAGCCTCCGAACGTTGAGTTGACATCCTGGCGGAACTGTGGGCGAAGGTATCAATTGCCTCATCGCAGGCCCGGCGAGAGGTCAAAAAGACAATCGCCGGAGTCAAGCGATGCCGGCGGAGTATTTCTATGAGATCAACAGGATGAATGGCCGGTGGCATGGATAACGAAATTGTAGCAGGAGTCGGTGGATGAAAACACTAATATGATACAGGTCGAATAAAAGAAAAGGAACCAGGCCTTTGGCGTTATTATGGGGTGGGAAGGATGTGCCGCGAGGAAGAAACGCTCGTTAAGGTCTGGCATATTGGACCGATAAGGTTTCGTAAGATTATGGCCATTGAAGTCATTATACGTGGAATTCGAGGCGCCACCGTCGTAGATTTTCATGGTCGATTAGATATGCATTCCCGATGGCATGTTAAGGCCATTATTAATCAATGTTGCCATACCGAACAGGAGCACCTGATTCTCAACCTCAAAGGCTTAACGTTTGTAGATAGTGCTGGATTAGGTTTTCTGGTGATGTGTTCCTATCAATTTAAGGAACTACGTCGAAGGATAAGTTGGATTCAACCACAAGGATGTGTCGGAGAATTGCTTCAAAATCTCCAAATCCATGAACTCATCTCAGTGTGCCAGTCCGAACAGGACGCCTTATCTGCAGTCTCTCCCTCCTAATTCTGCTTTTTTCGAGTATTCATTAAATGGCGTGGGTATTTGACTCCTTAAAATACTAACACCGACGGTCTCGCAAGAGGCACTCCGTTTCCGGACAGTCAAGGCATTCTCCTTCCTCTTTACTTTACAAAGGTTCCCCCCACTCAACGGAGTGCCTTCTATCAATCGAAGTCGTTCTCTGCATATGCATGATAAGAATCACCCAAAATATACCGAATGACTATCCGCTGTCTTTGGGAAAGAAAGAGAGTGCCTTGCCCTTGCCAGCGTGGCCTATAAAACGGCAAGATAATTTTTTGTGAGGAGTCTTAAAGGGACGGATGAATCAACGGACGCTTCCTTTTAACATCCCCAAAGACACTACTGCGTAGAGTGAGTCGATGGCGAAGGGTATAGTGACAGAAGGGGTGTTGAAATCACTAAAAAGAATACTTTGCAACATATCGTGCCAGATGGCTTTTATTGATGTCCAAATCAGTAGGCAAATTTCACAGGTATCCTTTAACCCCGTAGGACCAAGCCGAAGTGCTGAGGAATTGAAGATGAGGCCCACCGGGAACTGAATATTCACTGTTCCCCGAGTTGTGAGTTATTTTATTTTCCGGTTTAGTCATTTCCCTGGCGGCGGTAGTCCGAATTAACTCTTAAGGACAAATTTTTCAGTGAGGAGATGTGTGTGATGGATGGGTATCGTGTCAAAAGTCAGAAAAGAAAAACTACTCCCCTATCCTTGGTCGTGGTGGCTTTGATGTTGTGGGCTCCGCTGAACGGAGGAACGGTGAGTGCCTATCAGGAAGAGGAAGTTCCCGGTGGAGCCTCAATCACTGGTGTTATGAAATTTGCTGGAACTGTTCCAACGCCCAAAACCTATAAAGTCACCATGGGAAGCCACCCCGAATTCTGTCAGACTATTGCGGACAAAAAAGGTTTCATCAATATCCCGAAAGTCCGTGTGTCTTCCAAACGGCATTTGGCGGATGTGGTTGTTTTTCTTCAAGAGGTTGACCGTGGGAAACCTCTCCCGAAAGAAGAGCCGATTCTGGAGGTGGACCGATGTCAATTCGTGCCACGAGTCATCGGTACCTTGGCCGATCAAAATCTCCGTATGGTCATGCGCGATCCCATTCTTCATCAGATCCGGGGGTGGGAAATGTTGGATAACGGCCGTCTGCCGCTTTTTCATATTTCCAATTTAGGAAAGGGTGGGGAAGCCACTCTTCCACTCAAAGCACGGCGCAGCAGCATTATCAAATGGACATGTGATCAACACAGCTTTATGGAAGGGTGGCTTCTGTTGACTGCGAATCCATATGTGACGGTCTCCGACGACCAGGGGGTTTTTCGATTGACGGATATTCCAGCGGGCACACATACGCTCGGGGCCTGGCACCCGGTACTGGGTTATCAGGAAGCCAAGATAACGCTCATTTCCGGCCGGCAGGAGACCCTCGAGCTGACGTTCGTATCCCCATCAACCCCATAAGGCGTATTGGGAATCGGCGGCTGATCAGGCGGTCGATGAATTTCTTCAGGACCATGCAGTGTAGGTTGTGATTTTTCAACTGTGGATTTCCTTCTCAGAATCTCGCAATGACAGTTTTTTCTCACCGGCTCTCCTATTCGTCTGGTCTCTAGCATGAAAAATTCAAAGACATTTATTAGTCTTTGTCTCGTCGGTTTTTGTAGTTTTGTCAGTTATGACATGGTGCGTCGACCGGCCTTGGCTCTGTTTGTGGAAAGCCTTGGAGCAGGCCCATTTCTTGTCGGCCTCTTAGTGGCTGTCTCAACAGTAACCGGCATCGTACTCAAGCTTCCGATAGGATTGCTCTCCGACCAGATCAATCGAAGACGGTTGATGTTGGGAGGAGTGTTGGCCTTTGCAATTCCGCCTTTTTTTTATCCGCTTACCGCGGATCTCTGGACGTTAGGAATGCTCAGATTGTTTCATGGATTAGCGACCGCAATGTTTACGCCGCTGGCCTTAGCGATGGTAGCAGAGCTCTTTGCGAAACGGCGGGGGGAGGCTTTTGGTTGGTACACCTCGGCAACCCAGGGTGGTGGCCTGCTTGGTCCAATGATTGGGGGGGCTATCGTCTATCAATATGGATTTGCCCCCACGTTTTTTTTAGCCGGATTATTTGGGATGTTCGCTTTGGTCTTCTTCTGGTTGATTCCCCAGACGCCCACCCCCTCACGGGTCCACCAATATTCCGTCCCGGCACTATGGAAGGAGATGCGCGAAGGCCTCCGTCGAGTCTGCCAGATTCCCCCCATTCTCATTACGAGTAGCGTGGAAGCTGCCAAGATGATGGGCAACGGCACACTGATGGCATTTTTGCCGCTGTATGGATTGACCATCGGATTAAACGCCGCCGAAATCGGAGTTTTGTTTGGAGTGCAGGCGTTGACTTCGTTTATTGCCAAACCCGTGATGGGAAGAATTTCTGATCGTGGGGCCAGGCAGCCGCTGATTTTTGGAGGGCTTTGCCTGTGCGGCCTCATGGTCATGTGTATTCCCCAGATCCAAGGATATGTCCTCTTATTAGTGGTCGCCGGAGTGTTTGGATTTGGCGAAGCGGTGGTGACGTCTTCGACCACAGCCCTGGTTGCTGATTATTCAGAAGGAAAAGATCTGGGAGCGGGGATGGGATTACGGGGAACCATTATGGATATCGGACATGCAGGCGGACCACTCCTGGCCGGCCTACTCATCCATGCCTTGGGCTATGGAGGAGGGTTTTTCTGTATTGGGTTCCTCTTACTACTGACGGCGGCATTTTTTGGTGTCACAATGATGGGGATCAAAAAACCAGTTGTGCTATAATGGGTTTTTTCCTGAAGGGAAGGCAAAGGAGTCGAACGCCATGAATGAAGAAATGGGAACCGGAGATCTCATCATCGGGATTGTGGCGGCCATCGGGGTCGTGATCTTAGTGGTGGTCTTTATCGTGGTCGTGAAAAATGTTCTCTTAAAAAAAGACAGCGATATCCAATAACCAAATAGGTGGGACATGTTTAGCGGGATTGTTGAAGAAATCGGTGCGATTCAGGGAATAGATAAAGGTTTAGCGGGTGCAAAATTTTCCATTTTGGCTTCGCTGACTTTAGAAGATCTCAAACTGGGGGATAGTATTAGTGTGGCGGGTGCCTGTTTGACGGCAAGCCACGTGAACGACACGGGTTTTACGGTGGATGTGTCCACCGAAACATTGAACTGCACGACGTTAGGAACCATTACTGTCGGGACTCCGGTCAATTTGGAGCGTGCCATGAAACTCAATGCCCGAATGGGGGGACATCTGGTCACAGGCCATATCGATGGCATTGGTCTGTTGCGTGCTCGGCAGCAGGATGGAAATTCCATTCAACTGACCATTGAAGCTCCAGAGGAAATTATCCGGTATTGTGTGCCGAAAGGCTCAATTACCGTGGACGGAATTAGTTTGACCATCAATGCCGTGTCGGATCGTTCTATTGCCGTAGCCATCATTCCGCATACTGCCAAAGTAACCACCATGGGTCTTAAGCAAATAGGGGACACGGTCAATTTGGAATCCGACTTAATTGGAAAGTATGTTGAACGCTTGTTGCAATCAAGCGGGGCTCTCCCGCCAAAACCCGCCACAGTGATCAATCGAGATTATCTTGAAAAACGAGGGCTGCTCTAGTTTTTTCACATTCCATGTCACAACCTTTTCCAGCAAAACCCAAACATCCTCTATGGCGATTATTTGCCGTCGTCACGCTCTTTGTTATCATCATTCCCGCAACGTTATGGGGTATCGTTCAACTCTACGAAATCATTTGCGCCTGGTGTGGTTGTTGTAGTGCCATCGATCGTCCACGAACCAGGTAGATTCCCACTCAGGCATTTACTGCAATCGTCAATCAATGAGGAGAACGGGTTTTTCTCCTTATGTATTCAAGCAAATTATACAACACCAAAGATTTTTTCTTAACCCTTATCCTGGCTGGTGGGGTTTTCACGTTTGATCTCCTGCTCCCGAGGGGATTTGCGGAAGAAATGTTGTATACAGGGGTGGTGTTCTTTGCGACACAACGTTTGCCACGAAGGATGGTATATGTTGTGGCCATTGGATGCACCGCTCTCACGATCATAGGCTTTGCCCTTACATTCACCTCGGATGGGGCTCCTTCATCATTGAGTTGGCCATTCCGTTTTCCCATCATCAACAGAGCCTTTTGTATCGCCGGTATTTGGGCCATTACCCTGTTGGCGCTCCAACGAAGGCGGGCGATGGAAGCTCTTCAAACGAGTGAGGATCGATTTGGTTTGGTCGCCGAAAGCATCAAGGATTATGGAATTGTGATGCTGGATCCGGAAGGGAAAGTCGCCAGTTGGAATGCCGGTGCGGCACATATTTTCGGCTATTCCACGGGAGAGGTTCTAGGTCGGCCTCATAGCCTGTTATATGCACCCTTGGTTATTGACTCCGGCGAACCAACCAATTTTCTGATTGAGGGTAAAGTTTCGGGGAGTGTCATGAAAGAGGAATGGTTGGTCCGCAAAAACGGGTCGAGGTTTTGGGGGCATGTGGGCCTCACCGTCTTACGTGATGAACATGATCAACTTCATGGGTTTGCCGCAGTGATGGGGGATCTCACCAAGCGAAAGCAGGAAGAAGATGTTATTCGAGCCCTGCTTCGTCTGAGTGAAAAATTGAATTCCACTTTCGTACTGGAAACGCTCCTGGACGAATTGGTGACAGAAGCCATTCAACTGGTTCAGGCCCATGCCGGATTTGCCGGGTTGGCTTCCGGGGAAATGTTAACATGTGAAAAATATATTCAAGGTCGGACAATAAAACTCTGTCATCGTTCCTGGTCTGCGGGGCAGGGATTACCCGGCTGGCTTCTCCTGCATAAGACGGCCTATCTCACGAATCAAGCGCAGGAGGACAGACAGATTGAGCAGGATTTTCGTCAAGCCTTTGATATTCACTCAGCCTTAAGCATTCCAATTCTCGATGCCAAGGATACGCTTTTGGGATGTATTGAAGTCCATAACAAAGAAAAGGCCAGTGGCTTTACACATTTTGATCAGCAAACCATGATTGGGGTTTCGCAGGTGGCCTCTATTGCCATTCAGAATGCCTTGGCCTACCAAAAACTTCAAGAAGCTGAGGCGCTTCATAGCCATCTGTTAGACAAAATCATGACGGCTCAAGAAGACGAGCGGCGTCGAATCAGTCGGGAATTACATGATGAAATTGGCCAATCTCTGACTTCTCTTCTGGTTGGACTTCGGGCGGCTGAGAATGAGGCACGTTCAGATGGAATGGGAGCACGGGTGATTGATCTTCGAAAGATTACGAGTACGACACTGCAGGAGGTTCAGCGACTGGCAAAAGGTCTACGTCCAAGCGTACTGGATGATTTTGGACTAGAGGAAGCCATCGCCCGCTATGGGGCCGAATTTAGTTCGACCTATGGGATAGAGGTGGATGTGGCGCAAAATTGGCAAAGTAAGAACCGACTTGCTCCCGCAGTGGAGACCGCGTTGTATCGCATTGTTCAGGAAGCGTTGACGAATATCGGCAAATATGCCAAGGCCACCACCGTGTCGATACTTCTACAGCAAAATCCGGCACAGATTCGACTTATTGTGGAAGACAATGGTCAGGGATTTGACGCGCAGGCGATTGTTCGGAAGGCTGCGGCAGGTGCGCATCTTGGCCTGCATGGGATGCGGGAGCGAACCCTGTTGCTCAATGGTTCGATTTCCATTGAATCATCTGCCGGAACCGGAACCACCATCTATGTCAACATCCCCTTAAAAGGAGAGGGGGCATGAAAATTCGGATTTTTATCGTCGATGATCACGCAGTCCTCCGATCGGGATTGCGTCTTTTGATTAATGGGCAATCGGATATGGAAGTCGTGGGTGAATCCGGAGGCGCCGCCTCCGCCATTGAGGCCGTTCAAGATCTGTTGCCTCATGTCATCTTAATGGATCTGGCCATGCAGGGTCATATGCATATGGACACAATCGGCGAACTGAAAAAATGCTGTCCTTCCGGAAATATTCTTGTTCTGACCATGCACACCGAAAGCGGCTACGTTCGCGGGTCATTAGCTGCCGGCGCTTCGGGGTATGTCGTCAAGAGTGCGGCCGATACCGAATTATTGACAGCAATCCGTACCGTTGCCCAAGGAAAGACCTTTGTGGATTGGACTGTAGGGGTGGGGCAGGATCTCCCCGGTGCTCCTAAGAAAAGGCTTGCCGACAGGGCCCCTGGATTGCTGGGAGAACTCAGTCCGAGAGAGCGTGAGATTTTCGGTCTGGTCGCACAAGGGTTTACCAATCAGCACATTGCCGACCGATTGGGGATTAGTGTCAAATCGGTTGAAACGTATCGTGCAAGGGTTATGGAAAAACTCGGTCTTCGTAGCCGTGCCGATCTTGTGCAGTTTGCTCTGAGCTGTGGTGTGCTGACGTCCGGAAATTCTCTCTCAACCCCCACCTTTTTCCCCGATTGAGCAATGTTCCAATCAGCCTCGTATGGTTTTGTCAGGTTTTCCCCTCTGCCATTTCATCCGAATTTCCGTTAATTTATCCAGTAAGAGCACAACACTCAATCTCATAACTCTTTTCTACCATTTTCGCCAATATTTCTTTAATCAACAGGCACGGTGAAGGCTAATCTATCGCAAAGACGATGATCATTTTTTTCTCCAATGCATCCCAGACATAAAACACGGCAGTAGGCAGGTCGCCTGATTTGCCAAAAGTCATTTGCCAAAAGTCATAGTGTCGAGGAATTTCATCCATAAAGGAGTAAAAGAGACGATGCCCATGATTCATGGACTGCATTTTAATAATCTTCGAGGAGATATCTACGGTGGGGTGGTAGCGGCTGTGGTCGCACTACCATTAGCCCTTGCTTTTGGAGTGGCCTCAGGGGCCGGTGCAATTGCCGGACTCTATGGCGCCATCCTTGTCGGATTGTTCGCATCCATATTCGGAGGGACCCCTGCGCAATGTTCCGGCCCCACAGGTCCTATGACGGTTGTGATGGCTGGAATTCTGGTTCAATTCTCTGACAATCCAGCCCTCGCATTTACCGTGGTGATCATGGGTGGGGGGTTACAAATTCTTTTCGGATTGCTCGGATTCGGGCATTATATTGCCCTTGTTCCCTATCCGGTGATTTCTGGGTTCATGAGCGGGATTGGATGCATTATTCTTATTTTGCAGATTGGACCGCTTGTTGGATTCGAAGCCAAAGCGGAAGGAATTTATGCCAATCTGTTAGCCATTCCGGAATTTTTATCCAATCCTTTCCCCCAAGCGACAGTTCTGGGGCTCCTGACTATTGCGATCATGTATCTGACACCGGTACGAATGAGTCAATTGATTCCTCCCCAACTTCTGGCCCTATGTGCAGGCACATTGGGGGCCTATTTCTTTTTCCCTCTTGCACCAGTGATTGGAAGTGTTCCGGAAGGATTTCCGTCTTTTATCATCCCCGATATGGAGACCAGTGTGTTTCTCGTAATGATAGAGGGGGCGGTGGTGTTGGCTCTCCTTGGAAGTATTGATAGTCTGCTCACCTCATTGGTGTGTGACAACATGACCCGTACCCAACATGATTCGAATCAAGAATTGATTGGCCAGGGAGTTGGCAATTTGGTGGCCGGTCTTTTTGGTGGCCTTCCGGGAGCGGGCGCGACAATGCGGTCTGTGGCCAATATTCGAAGTGGCGGCCGAACGCCCATATCGGGAATTCTCATGTCCTTGGTGTTATTGGCCACATTGCTGGGGCTGGGGCCGTTAGCGGAACAGATTCCTTTGGCCGTGTTGGCCGGGATTTTATTCAAAGTGGGGCTGGATATCATTGATTGGAGGCTTGTCCGACATCTGGTCAAGGCCCCACGAACCGATGTGCTGATCATGGGGGTGGTGCTGATTATTACGGTTCTTGTGGATCTAATCTCGGCTGTTGGCGTGGGAATCGTCCTGGCGAGTCTTTTATTTGTAAAACGGATGGCCGAACTTGAGTTGGCCAATTTACGGGTCATTAGTGAGCCTACACAGGAGATCCCATTTCATCCTGAAGAAAAAACCATTCTTGAACGCAATAACGGTCGAATTGTCCTGATTCATGTCGATGGCCCGATGAGTTTTGGTTCGGCAAAAACTATGGTGAGACGCCTAGAGTCGCTAAAAGGCTTCAACAACTTTACCCATGTCGTACTCGATTTGTCGGATGTCTCAGCCATTGACGGAACTGCCGCCCTTGCGGTTGAAGATATGCTTCGCATGGTTCAGGCACATCGCCAGAATCTATACTTTGTTGGAATTAAACCGGGAGTCCTTAAAGTTCTGGAAGGCTTAGGGGTGTTGGATCACATTGGACCTGAACAACGGTACGACCTTCGTTTGGATGCCTTGCGTCATGCCGATCAAGAACATAATTTTTCACCCACAGATGAACTCTCCGGTGTGCAACGTGCATGACCAAATATTCTGTCTGTTCCCCATCGTGTTGAAACGCCTTGGCCACGGAAGGGGGGCTTCGGGGTTATCTGATTACCTAGGGAAGGATGCAAAACTAGCAAATAGAATTTTTTGACTCGGGAAATCGATATAGTCCTTATTCATTTTCCTGAAAAGATCAGAGCCCGAGCAGCAACGGGCCCAAAGCCACCGATGAACACCCAGCTCAGTCCGGAAATCGAAGGAAATCGGCATGAAATGGTGCGCGAATCACTTTTAAGAATCCAAAAAGAGAAGTGAATAGGTTGGATAGAAATTCAAAGGACCAATCATTAACTATTCTGCCTTTTATTTCCCCTGTACATTTCCTCAGTTGTTGGCTAACATTTCTACTTGAACGTTTCCAATCTCACCCACCTGATGGCCCCTGCGGGTTTTGTTTTGGTTTTTATTAGCCCACGTCTTTGTTGCCTTCAGATAAAAGCCGTTCAGGCCAGCCCCCAGTTCATGGTTTTATTCAGGAAATGATGAATCTTTCTGTTGAAAAACTCATTCAGGTGGGATATCGCTATGTGACGAAATCGCAAGGTCGGTTTTATCTCTATTTGGCGATTTTTTGTAGCATCCTTGTGGTATTGGATGCCGGCTCGTTCGAACTGATTCGCGGAATGAAACTGAAGACATTTGATGTGATCATGAAAAACCGGGTCCTGTTTCACAAAGCCGACCCCGACATTGTGATTGTGGATATTGACGAGGCCAGTTTGGAGGCCATGGCTCAAGAATATGGCCGGTGGCCCTGGCCCCGTCAGGTCTTTGCAGAATTTCTGGAAATGCTACAGGAGCAAAGGCCCTCTGCCGTGGTATTTGATATTTTATTTAGTGATCCTGATGTGTTTAATAAAGAATCAGATTCCTACTTCAATGACGTCGTCAGTGATTCAGAAAATACATTTTTCCCTATGATGCGGTTGTCCCCAACGAACGATGAACTTAGCAAGGTGACGCCTTCCATGATTCCCGGGATAGAACCCGTTCATGGGGAGTCACAGGAGGAGAAAGGGATTGCCCTGGTTCTGCCCTCCTTCACCGGCATTATTCAGAGTGGAAGAGTGGGGACCAACAATGTCTATCCGGATCGGGATGGCATTGTTCGTCAATACCCCATCTATCGTGATCATTTTGGATGGCGTGTCCCTTCCCTGCCTGCGAAAATCGGGGAGACGCTAGGGTGGAGACTACCGAATGATTCAGATGTGTTTTTAAACTGGCGTGGAAAATTCGGGGCCTTCAAATCGGTTCGCTTTAGTGCCGTCTTTGACGATTTTTTGAGGAGAGATAAACAGCGGGCTTCGGATGAATTCACTGACAAAATTGTGATCATCGGGTCTACAGCCTCGGCCCTGTTCGACACCAAGCCCACTCCCATGGAGAAGATTCATCCCGGTGTGGAAATTTTGGCCACGGCGATTGGGAATATCAAAAACGGAGATTGGATTACCCAGGCCAAAAACCCCTGGCTCTTTACCGCACTGGCCCTTGGGCTCATCTGGATCACAGCCTTGGCGTTTTTGACCGGAGTCAAACGCAAAGCCATTGATATGGTGTTTGCCGGTTCGCAAGTAGGTTTGATGGCGTTTACTTTCGCGAGTTTGAATCTTACCACTTATTATCTTGATTTAACGGCACCCATCACCGCCGGCTTGATCTATTTTTCTCTCGCGCGGGTCTATGCCTATGCCGAAGCCACGATCATGGAAAAATATGTTTGGCTCAATGTGGAAGAGGGGGTGGACGGATGGCAATATACCGTGGTGGTGGTGGTTCAACCGGAGAGTTTGGAGGAAATCCCGGAAGGGAGATTTTTGACCCTGCTGAAGCGTGGCCTGTATGGCAAAAAGGTTGGGTTTACGATAGAAGCCTTCTCCCGAAAACCTGCCGGCATTGAAAAAGCCTTTCAGAATATGTTTCTTATTTATTGGGTCGAAAATCTTGTGAAAACGAAGCCATGGGAGGTGGAAGAATCGGGTGAACAAACGGTTTCCCTGGTTCGAGAAGTGGTTCGCAGCATCTGTGAGAATGATAGAATAGGATGTAAGCTCGGATGGTGCCAAGGTCCGTTAACCTATGGAAATGAAGAATCGAGACTGGAGGCGTGGCAACATTTAGTGATAAAAGCTATGGTCAATCTCAAAGAGCAGCCGGTTGAGATACCATCTTGATCCTTTACCCGAAAGGCCCAAAACCCATTCCGTGTTGCACCCGGAACCGCCGTGTCTGTTTGACGCTAGAAGGAGGACTGTGATGATGAACTGGTTAGCCTTCCTGACAATAGTCATTATTGGAGTTTTTCCCGCAGAGGGAAAAGCTTCGGATCCTGGTGTGGCCGTTAGAGCGTGCCAGCTCATGAGCGAACCATTTAAAGATGCCCGAGAAGTGCTATCGTTAAAGGAAGGCGACCCCGTGGAGATTCTGAGAAGAAAAGGTGGATGGCTGGAGGTGTCCCGTAAAGATAAAACCGGATGGGTTCGAATGCTCTATATTCGACGGGGGGGCTCTGCGGAAAAGGCCTCCGCGGCGACGGAAGCCTCAGGAGTATTGGGTTTGGCCACTGGGAGAGCTGGTAGTGGAAATGTTGTGGCCGCTACGGGAGTTCGCGGATTAGATGAAGAGGAATTAAAGGAGGCCGAATTTAATGAACATGAATTACAGACACTGAAAACTTATCGGACTTCAAAGAAACAAGCACAAGCTTTTGCCAATCAGGCAGGGTTACAAGTACAAAAAGTTCCGTTCCTACAGACGACAGACGGGAATTAACACATGAGCAATCAGCATAATATGAAGAAAAATATACTCTCTCGATTTTTTCGGCCTGTTCCTCTGGTGTTTCTCAATCAACAGGCAAGTGCAAACTTGAAAGGATTCGTTCTGCGTACATTAATTCTGCCACTGGTAATCTTCGGCTTGGCAACCATCACTCATGCATTTGATTTGGGTGATGCACTCAAACAATTAGGGCAGCCGGATGAAACCACCACCGGAAAAACACAAGAAAGTACTCCCCAAAAAAAGACGGGCAAGAAAACTCCTTCGCTGACAGACCTGACCGACCTGGTCAAAGGGACTTCCACAGAAGAGGAAATAGCCATCGGTCAAGAGATTTCCGGACGATTGCTTGGGGCTGCGCCCCTGGTCAAGGATGACCGCTTGCAACGGTATGTCAATCACGTTGGAAAGTGGCTCAGTTTACAGAGTGGAAGAACCGACCTTGATTGGTATTTTGGAGTGATTGATTCCGACGATATCAATGCCTTTGCTGCGCCGGGTGGGTTCATTTTTCTGACCAAAGGTTTGTATCACCAACTTCATTCGGAAGCGGAATTGGCTGGAGTCCTTGGACATGAGATTGGTCATGTTGTCAAACAGCATCATCTAACCATCATTAAACAAAGTCAGGCGATTGATATGGGAAGAGGCTTGTTTTCTCAAAAACTCGGTAAAATGAAAAATGAACAAGCGAAGCAGGCCGTGAATAATCTTATTGGGAGTGGGGCAGAAGTGATGGCTCGCGGATTGGATAAAGATGCCGAATATCAGGCCGACAGGATTGGAGTGGTGTTGGCTACCAGGGCCGGCTATGACTCATATGGCCTGCCCATGGTGTTGCAGGAAATTGGTCATGCTGGTCTCAATGACAGTAGCGTCGCCTTGCTGTTTAAGACCCACCCTCATCCCGATACGAGATTGGCAGAACTCGGAGCCTCCATGGGAGAGAACTTTGATAAATATTCCGACGGCAAAATCGTGAAAGACCGATTTTATACATTAGAAAAATAATCAAATCGAATGGAGTCAACCCTTACTGCGCGTATTAGCTCTGATCAGCCATCTGAGTTGGCCAAGTTATAACTTTTCATGGACAACTCGACGTCAATCAATTTTATGAGCAGAAACGTAAACGGGTGGGATTCTTGAATCCAGCCTCACTTCGGTTTTGCCCTGGGTTACGGGGAGAATGCCTTGTTGATCTTCAGTTAGATCCTCTTAAAATGTGGCATTGTTCCCGTTGGGCAGGGGTAACAGAGGGGACAAGCAGGAGATACGATCAGACCTTCTCTGCTTGTTGAACGGAATTGGCGATTGCCAGACCGGCGCGCCTGCTGAGTGATCGTTGCTGATCATAGCCCATTACGATTTCCCACGCGCTATCTTGATAGCGGGTGATGAGGGGAAGGGCGACTTCGTTCAACATCCATTGACCGTGCCGTAGGTCCTCTTTGATGTGGATATCCCAGTAGCCGATCGCTTTTTCGCTAAGGCCAAGCCGTTCTCCTGCGATTTTATAATGCTGAAATGCTCCAGGGACTGAGATTTCAAAGTAGAGAAGGCTGCCTATATACCGCAAGAAAAATCTCTTGCGTTCAGAAACGGTAAAACTGTGATTGATGTTGGCGAGGACTTCCCATGGAACGATGTCGAAGTAGGTTTCAGGCGTGGGGTCCATACCCAATTCGATCAGCATCGCCGAAAAAAATGAGGTATGCTTTCTTTCTAATTTGGCTCCTCCATACTCCTCAAAGAGGATCTTCGTGAGCATGGATTGGATTTCATTCCCGACGCCGCCAATCACCCGTGACAATTGGCTCGCCTCCACCAGGCCATCTAGAGAGGCGATGGCTAATAATTGACGGTATCCCTCCTTCGACATATCGTTGCGATAGAAGATCCCGGCCTGGGAGAGTTCCGGGGTAAGATCTTCTGCCGCGCGTTCCCGAAGTGCTGCCTCGATGTCCAGTCCCTTTAGGAGAGAGACATCGATATGTTGAGCCTCCCATGCCTGCCACGCCGTTTCAATCTTTCTCCGGACGGAGAGGAGAAATGTAGAATCCTCATTGGTGTAATTCTCAAGGTCGTCATACCAAAACAGTTTCAATCGGTTGATTCGATAGAGAATCTGCTGGAGAAACAGGTGTGCCGTAGAAGATGAAGGCTGGTCCTCGTAGGCTTCCACCATCGCCAGACCTAACACATGCTCGAACAGATTCAGGCACTTGGGTCTGAGGGAGACATACTGATCCAGGTCCTCCTGCTGAATGAAGTGCGTCAACACTTCATGGGCCTGGCAGTATTCGAGCTCCGAAATATTTTGAACGGAAAAAACGCTCATCAGGGAGGATAAAAAAATGAAAAGAATGTATAAAGAATGGGCAAATACATTCTAGCAAGCCTGAGCAGGGGGAGCAAACACCAATCATTCTCACCATGGGAAAAGGAAAACGATGTCATTTCAATTTCACAATCTCCGATCGGGAGCTGCAGCACCGTCGTCTGATGACCTGTTCGCTCAAACTGTGCTGAAAGGACTGTCGAGCAGACCGAAATGTCTGCCATCGTGGCTGATCTTCGATGATCGAGGCAGCCAAATCTTTAACGAAATCACCAAACTAGAAGGCTATCATCCCGCACAATGTGAATATGAGATTTTCCAAAATCAGAAACAGGCGATCACTGATCTCCTCGGGAACCAGGCGTTTAGGGTCATTGAATTGGGGGCCGGCGATGGAGGGAAAACTCAAATTCTTCTTCAGCATTGCTTACAGAACCGGCTGACATTCGAGTATGTGCCGATTGATATTTCCGAGGGCGCGATCAAGACACTCTTGGCTTCTCTCGAGTCGCAATTTGGAGGGGGGGCTATGTCGGTCACAGGACTGGCCGCCGATTATTTTGATGGACTCCGTGCGATTGGTGAGCAATCGAGGGTCCGAAACTTTGTGCTCTTCTTGGGTTCGACCATTGGAAATTTTGAGTTATCGGCGGCCGAGCAGTTTATTGGAAAGCTGCGGGAAAGTTTGAATGAAGGGGACTATCTCATGATCGGGTTCGATCTCATGAAACATCCGAAGACCCTGTATGCAGCCTACAATGATTCAACAGGAGTCTTCGAACGATTCAACTTGCATCTCCTTGATGTTCTCAATCAGAAACTAGGGGCCAATTTTGTGAAAGAACGGTATGTCCAGCAGGGACAATATAATCCACAGTCCCATGCGGTCGAAAGTTTTGTTTACAGTACCCTTGAGCAAGTTGTCTTCGTCGAGGCGTTGGATAAGAAGTTTCACTTTGAGGCATGGGAACCGATGCAAACCGAGCACTCCTATAAGTACACTCAATCAGAAATTGAAATGTTGGCTGAAAAGAATGGGTGCCGGATCGTGACGCATCTGTTTGATACCAACAACCACTTTGTGAACTCGATCTGGGAAGTGAAGAAATAGGTCGGACAGTTTAACCTCATTGACGAGAGGGCGGTCGGTGGGATGTCATGTCGTGGGGCTCTGTGAGATTATTGCGTTCTTTGCGGATGAAGACAACCTAGCCCCTTGTCATGAAGTGCGACGCCAAGTATTTCTATGGGCGCTACTTCGATTCAAAGCAAAGATTGAGAGAAGGAGATATACGGTGAAGTTCGCTCAATAGATAACGGACGGGTTCAGGGATCGGTTTTCGAGGAAAAGTGAAACGGGATTCCACTGTGGCGGGCGATGCGATGCAAGAGGATAGATATGACATTAATCTGTGGGAGCAGGAGAACGAATTAGGTCTTCTGTAGGGAATCCAAGTCGCTGACTAAAGGAGACCGCATCCTGATAGCGTGCCTCATCGAGCGTTAGGGTCCTGGCAAGGATCCACAAATAGTCACGATCGGGCGTGCCGACCACAGCAAGCTGGTAGTCGGGATCGACGTGGAGAATCCAATAATTTCCCGGATGTGATGACGAAAAAAACGCCATTAGTTTGGCTGCCCATTGATCGAAAACCACATGTAATTTTGCTGGATCATCTTGATCGACGACAGTGGCCACGCCCTCTATACTCACTGTTTCACCGGTGGTCGTCAGACAGGCGTTTCGCACACCAATTTCTCCTGATTCACGTAGCCGATATTCCGCTGTAGATCTTACGCAATTTCGTTGAGCCCACATGGGCAGTCGTGCAATTTCATACCACATTCCGCTATATCGGGAGAGATCAATAGATGAAGCTGTCGGTAGCTCTCCGGCCTTTTCGATGGTGGAACAGGCAAAGACCATCAGGCAGACAATCCCGGCAATGAATGGGTTTAGATTGAACATACGGAACCTCGGTTGGGCATAAAGAAATAGGATAAGAACCGTTTGTTTATCCTCCATCGTATCACGTACTTCCACTTGGTGCACCTTTAGACGGCTCGTTATTCCCAATCCATTGAGGCGATACTGTCACGCCGTGGTAAAGAATTTTGGAATCGGATGAGTGTGATTTAATGTCGGATTCCAGATATGGGGAAAATTTATATGGCTACGTCTCCGAAACCTCGAAGGTTACGTGATCACTGTGGGGAGGATGAATCATCAGAAACACTGCTCGGCACTGACTCCTTTATATCTAAGAAAGCCTAAGAGAATCTAACCTCGTGGGTACGCTCATGGAGTGAATTTCATGGCGCCTTCATGAGTTCATCATGTAGATCACGTGTTGGGCTGATTGAAAGGAGTTCCACCAGATCCATTTTCGAATAGTCGGATACATTATCCAGGAGGTTTGAAGCAAGTAGATGAAATTACGAAGTAGGGTTGTGTCGTGGGAATATTTTGAGCAATCATGAAGCTGGTCTCCAAGGGAAACTTCTAAAATAGGATGGCCGTTTATGTACATGATTCAGAAATACCTTTTCAATTTCATCCAAAGATTGCTCAATCTTTGATTTGGTCGGAAACAATATTTTCGGCGCTGAGTTGCCTAGGCTCATTACGCATATCTTCGAAATGACGTACATCTTGAAATGAACTCCATTGAGAGGTACCTTAGGGCCTAGGAGTCTACCCTTTTGTTTCGGGAGGTAAAGGATGTGGTGGCGTCGTAATCCAGTCCTGCCAAAGCTTCAATTCCTGGTACTCGTGACTTGCGCGTGGCTGGGCTGGGCCGGGTTCGAATCTGCTTCCGCCCATACTGACTCACAAGTCCGAAATGTGTGGGTGCAGGTTGTGCCGCCTCACCGCGGACTCGTGCGCGCCATTACCGAAGGTGAACATTGCCCCTTGGCCTATTTCGATGGCCGCCCTGCGCCGATGAAAGTGCGTGCGCAACCGAATTCGGATTTTGATGTTCTGGTCTGTGAACTCCTCGTGCCGCATGAGACCGACCGAATCGAAGTTGCCGGTCGTGAACTCCGCCCGGTTTCTCGGAATCCACAGCGAATCGCGGTAGTCGGAGACACCGGCTGTCGCATGAAGGCGGGGAGTGCGTTCGATGACGGTTTCCAGAACTGTGGTGACCCGGACGATTGGGAGTTTGCCAAGGTTGCACAGCGTGTAGCGGAATGGCAGCCGGATCTGATTATCCAATTGGGAGATTACATCTACCGGGAGCAAAAGTGCCCCGATGATTGCGGAAATTGCCAGGGCAGTCCATACAACAGTCCGGGTATGCGTATGGCGACCTGGAATGTGGAGTTCTTCGATCCGGGAATACCGATGCTCGAGGCGGCCCCCATCGTCTTCGTAAGGGGTGACCACGAGACATGTGAGCGCGCCGGACTGGGATACGTTCGTTTTCTCGACCCTTTTGAGTTCGCAGCCTGCAGTGACTTCAGTGATCCCTACGCCTTGGAATTCAAAAAGCTGCAGTTGGTCGTCATGGATACCATACAGGCTGATGACACTTCGCTCTCGCCGAACGTGGTGGTCAATCGCTATGCGCAAGATTTCGAACGGACAGCGAAACTCGCAAGGGGTCCCACCTGGCTTCTCAGTCACCGCCCCATCTGGGCATTCCGGCCGGCTCACAGGATCGTCTCCGAGCCAAAGACCGATGCGTGCGGCAATCAGATGAATCCACCCGTAGCTGTGGAAGATATCAACGTGACTGCTCAGGACGCATTAACTACCTCAAGCCTGGCGGGCCGCTTGCCGCCGGCGGTAGACCTCGTCCTCACCGGCCATATTCACGTGGGTGAGGTGTTGAGCTTCACCGGCCGTCGACCACCTCAGATGGTAGTAGGCATTAGTGGCACGAAATTGCTTCCAGCTGTTATCGAGGGACTTGAGGGAAGGGTAATTGACGGCGAGACTGTGACGCACGCCATGATGGTCTCAGTCCACGGATTTTTTGGTTTCGTGCCTCGTCAACGAGGTGCCTGGAGTGTGAACGTATTCGACGCTGGCGGAGCGAGTGTCACAAAATGCAGAATCGATGACAAGAATGCCCGGTGTCGGTTGCGGTAAGCGTTGCTCGACAGTGACACGGTGTTGTGGGAAGAGAATAGAGAACTCACTCCTCCAATGCGGAGATGTCTCCGGGGTCCTGGCTGAGTTCATTGGCATTTAGAACGCGGGGTATGATTTTGCCGGAACGGGTTTTGGGGAGCGACGGGACAATTTCAATTTCCCGGGGGACGGCAATCTTGCCTAATTCCCCTAAAACATGATCCTGCAAATTTTTGATGAGATCGGGGGGTTCCTGCTGCCCTTGCTTAAGGATAACAAAGGATTAGATTTGTTTGCGGGCGGTCGGGTGTGGTTTACCGATAACCGCGGTTTCCACACTGCCTCATGGCTAACTAGCGCGCTTTCGACTTCTGCGGTACCGATCCGGTTCCCGGCGACTTTCACCACATCATCCGCCCGGCCCATAAACCACAAGTAGCCGTCTTCATCCTTATAATAGACGTCGCCGTCGGTGTATACGCCGGGGATGGTAAATCAATACAACAAGAGAGAACCATTTTTAAAAATCCTAAATCTTTTCGGGTTTCTCTATGGTTAATTTTTTCAATCGGGTATAATTTCTCTTATGAAAATGAATCGGCGGCATGTGGTCCTAAAACAGTTATCCGATCATGATGATGATTTCGTTCAGGCATTGCCCGCGGAACGATTTCTCATGATCTGGGATTTGACGTCGGAAATTTGGAGCCTGGTGGATCCGGAGCATGTTCAACGAAGACTACAAAGAAATGTTGTCTCTCTTACTCGCCAACAGGGTTAAGTTCCTGGTGGTTGGGGCTTATGCTTTGGGGGTTCATGGATATCCCCGAGCGACGGGAGACGTCGATATCTGGGTTGAATGTTCGAATGAGAATTCAAAGCGAATCTACGATTCTTTGATAGCATTCGGGGCACCCATTTCCCCCTTAACTCCTCAAACCTTTATGGAACCTGGTATTGTTTTTCAGATTGGAGTCGCCCCCAGGCGAATTGACTTTCTCACCAGTATTGACGGAGTTGACTTTGTTGAAGCCTATAAAGACAAAGAACAGGTCAAGTTAGAAGGCCTCATGATTCCCTTTTTATCCAAAGGTCACCTTATCCAAAATAAGGAGGCCACCGGGCGAGAAAAAGATAAACTTGATGTCCGTCAGCTCAAAGAGCGTTTAGGTCAATAGCAGCCCTGATTCTATCCCACCAAGCGGACTTCTTTTTCCCCATACATTTTTCCCTATTCTTCAAGAGTTGAGATGTCTCCGGGATCCTGGCCGAGCTCCTTGGCCTTTAGGACGCGGCGCATGATTTTGCCGGAACGGGTTTTGGGAAGCGACGGGACAATTTCAATTTCCCGGGGGACGGCGATCTTGCCTAATTCCCCTAAGACATGGTCCTGCAAGCTTTTGATGAGATCGGGCGTTTCCTGCTGCCCTTGCTTAAGGATGACAAAGGCTTTGATTTGTTCTCCGGCGGTCGGATGCGGTTTGCCGATAACGGCAGCTTCCACCACAGCTTCATGGCTGACTAGGGCGCTTTCGACTTCTGCAGTACCGATCCGGTTCCCGGCGACTTTCACGACATCATCCGCCCGGCCCATAAACCACAGGTAACCGTCTTCATCTTTATGGCAGACGTCGCCGGCGGTGTATACACCGGGGATGGTATTCCAATACAGGAGATAGCGATCCGGCTCGTTATAGATGGTGCGCATCATCGATGGCCAGGGTTTTTTAATGACGGCAAAACCGCCGCCATGCTCCACCGTGTTGCCTTCGCGGTCCATGACATCCGCTTCGATGCCTAAAAACGGACGGGTGGCAGAGCCTGGTTTGAGCGGGACGCAGGGGAGGGGTGTGACCATGATCATGCCGGTTTCCGTCTGCCACCAGGTATCCATGATGGGTTTGGTGCCACCGGTCACCCGATGAAACCATTCCCAGGCTTCCGGATTAATCGGTTCACCCACCGACCCTAAAACCTTGAGGGAGGAGAGGTCGTATTTTTTGGGCCAGTCTTCTCCAAATTTCATGAGCAGCCGAATGGCCGTTGGGGTGGTATAGAAAATCGAGACGCCATAGCGTTCAATGAGATCCCACCAGCGCCCGGGATTAGGATAGTCGGGTTTGCCTTCTGCCGTTAAAATCGTGGCTCCGTTTAAGAGTGGTCCATAGACGATATAACTATGGCCGGTGACCCACCCCGGATCCGCCACACAAAAATAGACATCTTCGTCTTTGAGGTCGAAGACATATTTGGTCGTGATGTACGTGCCCACCATATAGCCCCCATGAACGTGAACGACGCCTTTAGGTTTCCCCGTGGTGCCTGAGGTATAGAGGATGTATAGGGGGGTTTCGGAATCAAGCTGTTCGGCTTCACACTTTGGAGACTGGTCTTTGAGCCAGGCTTCCCAATCCAATTCTTTCGGGGCTTGCAGAGGGGAGGCTGAATGTTCCCGCTGGACCACGATGACTTTTTCCACGGTCGGGCATTTGGCAACGGCTTCATCGACGACCGGCTTGAGGGGGATTTTCCGACTGCGGTCATACCCCACATCCGCGGTGATGACCACCCGTGCTTCACATGCCTCTATGCGTGCCGCTAACGCTGTGGCACTAAAACCTGAATACACCACCGTATGGATCACTCCGATGCGAGCACAGGCCAACATGGCCACAATTTGCTCGGGGATTTTCGGGAGATAAATGGTCACCCGGTCGCCCTTATTAAGGCCCAGGCTTTTCAGGGCATTGGCGCACTTGTTGACCTGCCGGTATAACTCGCAATAAGTCAGGATTCGTTCCTGGCCTTCTTCTCCGACCCAGATGACGGCCGCTTTGTTTTTGCGCCAGGTTTGGACATGGCGATCGAGACAGTTATAGGCAATATTGCAGGTGCCTCCCACGAACCATTTGGCCCAGGGATAATTCCACTCCAGGACCTTATTCCAGGGGGAAAACCAGTGGAGTTCCTTGGCAATGCCGTCCCAGAATTTTTCAGGATTCGCAATGGACTGCTTGTAGGCGCGTTCATATTCTTGAATATGAGCGTTGGCTGTGACGTCTGGTGAGGGAGGAATGACCCGGGTTGATCGTTGCAGTGTTTCAATATTTTCACTCATCAGGTTTGTTCCTCCTTAGTTACGCATTAGGGACACCATCAAGAACCTGTTTTCTTAGCGAGAAAGTCGATAAGCCCATTATGCTGTCCTTGGCTCGTTGCTTCAAGAGGGCAGGGATTAAAGACCGTGAAAAAGAGGTGCCCATTGAATAGGGGTTGGAGACTATGAACAGGAAACCCGTCACTGACCGCAGACTGCTGGGACTTTTATTTCAAATGGCATTGAGATGGATGAGAGAAGTTCAGAGGGGCTGCGTTGTTAATTGAGTGCATGGCGGGGTGTGGCAAGTTGGGCTTGGAGGTGTCCATATTTCGCGGCGTAATCCTGTTGACTGCGGCGAATGACCTCGTGGGCTTCCTCGCGGCCATACACATGTGTAATTTCGCAATTCTTTTTTTGTGAGCCGGGAGCATCTTTGTAAGTCAGGAAGTAATGCATGAGCCGTTCCACAAAGTGAACCGGACAGGCCTTGATATCTGTCCATTGTTCATGGAGCGCATCACCCTTGAGGACAGCCACAATTTTATCATCGGCTTCATCCCCATCGATCATACGCAAGCCGCCAATCGGAATGGCTTGCAGCAAAACATCTCCATGGATAATGCTTTTCTCAGTCAAAACGCAAATATCTAATGGATCCAGGTCACCGACGAGGCCAGGCCGATTAGTACATTCGGCACTGAATGCTGCGACAGATTGCCCGCAGTAAGTTTGAGGAATTAATCCATACAGCGTGGGGCACACATTGGAATAGCGCTGGGGCCGGTCCACTCGTAAATGGCCGGACTTTTTATCCAACTCATATTTAACCGTGTCCGTGGGCACAATTTCGACATAGACCGTGACGGTGAGTGGTGCCTCTTCTCCTATTTCGACACCATGCCACGGATGGGATTTACAGGGGAATCCAAAATTCTGCCAAAGGGAGAAAAATTCTTGTTCGTTCATGAAAAATTTTCCAGGTGTGTGATGAGTGAGCCCGGTTAAGGCGCAATGACCTCCACTAGGTTTCGGTCTGAACCTGCTTCATCTTAACCAGCCACGCGTGCCGGGAATGAGCAGTTAAGTATTGAACATGAACCAAGAAAAACGAAACAGACATTTACCCGGATGGGAGCAGAGTTACGGCTGTTTTGTCTGAGGTTGATGGGCGGGGTGAAGCCAATCAAGGAAGGTTTTGACGGGATTAAAGTTGGCGCGGGGAATTTCCACGAAAATGGTAATCCAATGGGCCATTCCTCCATTCCACAAGCCTGGCCATTCCAAGGCTTTGAGGGGACGACCTTGGTAGGATTTCATGCCGATGAAGCCGGTTCCGGGATCGACGTACTCCAGGAGGTTAAAAGGATTACCTTGAAAATCCCGAACTCCGCAGACCAGATCAACCGGATTAAAATGAGTTCCAGAGGCAAAAAGTTTTTGTTGGGCATCAGAATCGGGATTGACTTGGGATTGCTCGACGATTTGCCTGGACGGGGCGTCCTCGGGATGCGCAACCCAAAATGGCCCTCCGCCCGGATCGCCGGTATTGGGGACCACACCACAGACGCGGATGGGCCGATCTAGATACTGCTTTAATAATGTGGCTTGATCGGGAAGCGCCAATTCTCGATACGATTGGGGAAGTGGCAGAAGGAGTTCTTGCAGGATACAGGCTTCCGCCTGATGGACACTTTTCGCATCTGCGGGGAGCGAGCTGAGTTGTGCTATATGGTGAAACACCTGTTGTTGGAGCTCAACCAGGTAGCCTCCCAATGCTTTTCTCCATGAGACGATGGAATCTTTCAAATGATCGGGGACGACGTTGTCGATATTGGAAATGAAAATGATGTCTCCCTGGTAGTCATTTAAATTTTCCAATAACGCCCCATGCCCTCCCGGTCGAAAAACCAGAGTGCCATCTTCGCCACGAAATGGCTGGTTGGCAGAGTCCAGGGCGACGGTGTCGGTCGACGGTTTTTGGAAGGAGACCGTGCAATCAAGTTTCCATCCCTGTCTTCCCAACGTCTGTTGGATGGTATGCAAATGGGTTTTAATGGCCTGTTCAAATTGAGGAGAAACGGTCAAATGAATTTTTATTGAATTGAGTTGATTAGGATGATATCTGATGGCTTCGTGAATATGTTCTTCGAGTGCGGTTCGGGAACCTTCTGGATAGCGATGGAAGGAGAGGAGGGCCTTGGGCAATTCGGCATAGCCAAGGCCGGGCGTCTTCAGGACCGCTTGAAGAATCGTATTGATATCATGTGTATGCTGATCCGTTGGAGGGGGTTGTCCCTGACCATGGAGATACTGTTCTAAATCAGGAATAAAGGGAAAATCCTGTAAGCGCGTCCAGGCCTGATCGACAGCGTGGGGAAGAGTTGGTGCCTGATTTGAAGAGGATTCGGGTGAGGCCTCCTGGGACAAATATTTGAGGAGGTCATTGAACATACGGGTGGCGGCCCCGGAGGCAGGAATAAATTTACTGACTCGATCCGCCTGACGGGCCATTTCAAATTGTTGTTGGTATTGGGAGAAGTGTTCTGGACGGAGTTGGACAATACCATCGTTCAACCGGCATGGACGAATGATGGTGATCGGAGGGACTCCATGACGCAAACGCTGAAGTTGTGATTCCACCTGGAAGGTGGAAATCCCGCGGCGTATTAACTCAAGGTGATCCTCAGGGGTAAGCATGGCGTTTGTTTTATTCAGTTTAACTGAGTTTGATCAGAGATCACATCAGATAGAAGTTGTCTTTCATGGATGAAAAATGTCAAAGTTTTGATGCACTCGATCCGACAAAAAAACCCAATTGTAAAGTGTCTTGACGTCTCTGTCATGTTCATGAACTCAGGCAAGGAGAACTATCATGATACAAAGCTTGAAAACGTTTCGAGGTTTCGCGGCATTGTGGGTCTTCCTGTTATGCAGTTCCTCCGGTTGTACCATCAAAGCCACACTTGATACGACTTCGGATGGAGTAACTAATTTCCTGTCTTCTACGTCGGGCAAATCCTGGTGGACGGAGGATGGGCTTGTCAAACGTGGCGAACATGCCAGAGCCTTTGTGGTGACCAACCATGACATCCTCCTTCAAGAAATCGCCCAAGGGCACGGGGAATATGTCCAGGCCTTCGGGACGATTTTAGGTGTCCCTTCTCATCACCAGGCTCACTTTCAGGAAATAATTCAGAACGAGTATCCCGTACTGGTCGAGATACCCATTTTGCTTGGAGATGATCAATTAAACAGGTTTATCGGTCATGCCCAGCAGGCCGGAATTGATTCTGCTTCCTCAAATCTATAACCCGGGTTGATTTACCATCCCGGCACGGAGTGTTTCTCATTTGAGACATTCATCATTATCTAAAAAGCACTTAGGCTATTAAAAGGATGGAGGGCATGGTCAAGGCTCTGCCCCTCCTTTTAAAAAGCCCAGGCCAATCTTTACCGCACGTCTGGTAATTTCAGCCCATTTGTCTTCTGGATATTCAGCTAAAGCCTTGGCGGCTTTTCCATCCTGTATGTCGAGTTCTTTTACCCGGATAATGCCATTCTCAATTGTTACATCAGCCACAATTCATCCTCCTTGATTTCCTGCACGTCTCGAATGATGGTGAATGCAATTCGATGTGAGGCAGGGTGAGATGGTAAAAAGTTCAATTTTCTTGACAGGTTGTAGGTCCAATGCTAGCATTTTCTTAGCCCATCTGACAGGAAACTCTGATAAAAATTTTCTAAAAAAAGGTTAGGGTACCCTAATGAATGAACAAGGTCATGATATGCGTCGAATTGTTCTCCGCATCGGAGGGTGTGCTCTTCTCGCTTTCATGCTTGTGGCATGTGGAGGTCCTCCCAAGTGGGTCCAGGAAGGATCGGGTGTGATGAATGCCGATGATTCCAAGTCTATTTATGGTGTCGGGGCTGTCGTCGGGGTGAAAAATGAACCACTCGCTTGGGAAACTGCTGAAAATCGCGCACGCGCCGAGTTGGCAAAAACTTTTCGTACCTATACCGCCTATCTGATGCAAGACTATGCCGCTTCAACCTCTGCGGGGAATTTCACCAAATCAACGGAAGAGCAAAACGTAGAACGGGCGGTCAAGACCTTTTCGGCTGTGACCTTAAATGGAGTTCGTCCCATTGACCGTTACAAAGACGACGAGACCTCTACCTATTATGTGTTGACCAAGCTGTCTTTTGCGGAAATGAAGGAAGCGCTGCAACAAGCGCAGGAACTGGACGAAGAGGTTCGGGATTTTGTCCGCAAAAACGCCGAAAAAGCCTTTAAAAAACTGGAGCAGGAAGAAGCCAAGCGCCCGGGAGGGCTTTGACCCGGGTTAATTGGCGGCTTTTTGCCTTCTTGGTTCATCATCACAAAGGAATCACCTTGCTCCCCATCACTCGATTGATCAAATCCTGCGCGGTTGTTGTCCCCTGCCTTTGCCTTCTTTTATTGGGGGGATGCGGAAAAGAAAGAAAAGTGACCAGAGTAGACCCCGGGGTCGTAACCGATTTTAGTGGTCGGTGGAATGATACGGACTCAAAGTTAGTGGCCGAAGCCATGATGAAGGAAATGGTGAGCAGGCCCTGGTTGGAAAACTTTACAAATCAACACAATCGAGTCCCTACGGTGATTGTCGGAACGGTCCTCAATAAAAGCCATGAACATATTGATGTGGGCACCTTTGTGACGGACTTGGAACGGGAAATGACCAATTCTCAAAGAGTGCTGTTTGTGGCAAGTCAACGGGATCGCGATGAAATTCGTCAGGAACGACAGGAGCAAGCGGTTCATGCCAGGGAAGATACCCAGAAACGCCCTGGGCAGGAACTGGGGGCGGATTTTATGATGAAGGGCACAATTAGTACTATCGTGGATGAATCTGATGGAGTCAAAGGAATTTATTATCAGGTTGATTTAGATCTCATTAATGTTGAGACGAATGTGAAATCCTGGTACGGACAGAAAAAAATCAAAAAAGTCGTCGAGCGTAAACGGCTCCTCTTTTAACGTAGGGTCATCCAATCCCCTTCCGTGACGTGCGGTTGGTTGTTCGGTCCTTCTCTCCCCTTGGCTTTAATTGTCAGGGGCCTTGTTTTTCACTAGCCCACCTTGGCCAACGTGCCCTCTTCTCCATGAGAGTTGAACCGAGAATCCTTTTGCTTGCCCTCGGGGCTATCTTGTTTGTCGGGTGTAGTGGCCCTATGTCTCACTATGCCAAGGTAGAGCGTAGTCTGTTAGCAGGGAATTCAGCCCAGGCTGTTACCACAATTCAATCGGCAGAGGCAGACTATGGAGACAAAAATCGCTTGCTCTATTTACTGGATCAGGGCATGGTGCTCCATTTGGCCGAACAGTATGTTGAAAGCAATAAAGTTCTAGAAGAGGCGTATACTCTTGTTGAAGACCTGTATACGAGGCATCTGCGAGACGAGGCCTCAGCCCTGCTCGTGAATGAGGCTCAACGGCCCTTTGAAGGGGCTCCTTACGAACATGTCATGATTAACGTGGTGAAGGCGCTGAACTATGCGGCCCTCCAACAGTGGGATGAGGCGTTGGTGGAGGGACGGAGAATTGATCACCGTCTCAATGTGCTTCATGACAAACAAGAGGAAACGGAGACCTACCAAGAAGATCCGTTTGCTCGGTATTTGGTCGGGCTGCTCTATGACATTACCGGTGATCTCAATAATGCCTATGTCGGATATCGAAAGGCTGAACAAGTCTATGAGGACAGTCGGGCGTGGTCCCATGTTGTTTTTCCGGATATCCTGAAAGTTGATCTGATTCGAACGGCCGAACGATTGGGGTTGTCTGATGAAGTCCAACAATATCGGGAGAAATATCCGGAAGTCAGTCTTTCTTCAGTCTCTGATAGCCTGTACTCCCAGGCCCAACTCATTGTGATCAGTTACCATGGCCAGGGACCTAAGAAAGAAGATGTCATTATTGATGTTCCGGTGAGTCTAGACGCCTTGTACCTGGTGGCCCTTACCAAGCCCTGGTTTGGCCGGAGTACTCGGGACACGAGAGGCGGGGAGTCTCTGTTGTATGGCATTCACGGACAAATCGCGCGAATTGCCTTGCCCCGGCTTACGGTGAAAAAAACCTCAATAGCCCATGATGTGATCGAAGGCACAAATCAGACTGCCAGTTTTAAAACCCAATCGGAGCGCGTATATGATATTGCCGCTGTAGCCGAAAAAAACCTGTCCGATGATTATAATGGACTCGTGCTCCGGGCAGTTGCCCGATCCGCCATGAAAATGGCGGCGGCTGAAGGCATCACCATTGGGGCCCGAGCGGCCGCTGGCCGGAACAATCAGGATTGGGTCGGCTTGTTAGTGGGTGCGATTGCCAGAATTTTTGCCCTGGCCACAGAAGAAGCCGATATTCGATCGTGGCGAACTCTCCCAGGCGAGCTTCAGTTGACACGACTCTGGGTTGAACCGGGTGACTATTCCGTGGCTATCCAGTCCATGGATTACCAGGGACGGAAGGCTGGAGAGTCTCAACATCATCGGCTTCAACTTATAAAAGGCGAAACCACGCTTGTCATTCACCAGAGTTTCCAATAAGCAATCATGAATATCCTGAGAATAGTGATATGGAGTGGAATAGGCATCCTAGCGGGGGGATGTGCCTGGTTGGGAGGGGAGACTCCGCCTGAATGGATCATGTCGCCTCACCAATCATACCCCGTTGAACGATATCTCAACGGTATCGGAGAGGCCGAATCGCGGGAACAAGCCGAAAAAAGGGCGTATGCCGCAGTTGCCAGAGTGTTTTCCGCCCAGGTGAAGACCCAATCGATGGACCATGAAACATATTCCATTCAAGAGTCTGGCGAGCGGAGTCAAACCCGACGAGAGTTACGACTCGATCAACGAACACAGGTAACCACAAGCAAAGTGCTGGAAAATGTGAAAGTGTTAGACCTCTGGTATCAACCGTCTACCAGGCATTTTTGGGCTTTGGCGGGCCTCGACCGGCAACAAGCTGAGCAGGCCATACTGGAACGATTACAGGAATGGGATACGAAGATCGAGAATATGATCCATCAAGGCCGAACGCATCCTCAGAAAATCCAACGCATACGAGGCTACAAGGAAGCCATGATCCTCTTGGCTGATCGGGATTCCCTCAATACGGATCTACGGGTGATCCGCAACAGTGGGGAAAGTCTGCCACCGTCCTATCGCATCCCAGAACTCCAGCGAGAATTTATGGATTTTGTCGCCCAAAACTTGCTCATCTCGGTTGCTATTGAGGGAGATTACCATGAGGACATTGAACGGGCGATCTTGGAGGGCCTCAAGCAAGAAGGCTTATTAGGCCGTCCCGCCGATTCAAAGTCCTCGGAGATTGCGGACTTGGCTATTGTTGGGCAAGGACAATTTTGGACCGTGAATTTACCGGATCCCTTGTTCAAATATGTACGATGGTGTGGCGATATCGATATCTATGAAAATCCTTCTCATCGACTCATCGGCGTGATTTCGGAGACGGGACGGGAAGGGCATGTGACCGAAAAGGAAGCACGGATTCGTGCCAGCAAAGTCATGCAGGAGGTCATCTCCAAAGAAATCGCCCGTCTGCTCACTCGATCCGTGTTTAGTGTCGAACCGGATCCGTCACTGAGTCAGAGAGTTCCCAACGCCTGTTCCCGCTAACACACGGTCTTCTTGATCTCTTTAAAGACGTCTTTTTTTCTGTGTGACGACGAAGATAAATCTGGCGAGTCAAACAAATTGAGAACAGGCTAACATGACAAGTCTTGCTCCAGGCCCTGGAGAAGTCTTTCCCATTCTTGGGTCTTTTCGAGGTGCCGGTGCCGGCGGTCCTTCAACGATTCGTTGGTGAAATCGGGCAAGGCCCTCAGGTCCTTCTGTGCTTGTTTCACCTTTTCATCAGCATCTGAGATGTATTGGCATACACCCCTGGAGGCCGGAGGCTGTCCTCCCGCTCGTTCAAAGAGTGCGAAGGCACGATAGCCTTGTTCTTGGCCTCTAAATAGGGTTTCTGCTGCTTGATACAGAGAGCGAGTCTGTTGGTGCTCTTCCTTTTGAGCGAGAATTTTTGCCATGAGAGCGGCCTTCCCAATGGAGAGTGCGGCGCCCTCGGGGTCTCCATTCGCAATCGCCTCTTCGGCATGATGCTCCAGGCGGTCCATTTCCCCGAGCTCTCCGAGCATTTGTGTGGAGCCTCTTTCCGCATAGCCAACCATGCTTACCATAAAGAAAAGACCAATGCAGGTAAGCTGGGTGGGGACCAGTTTCATGGCGTCAGCTGATGGCCGTCAAGATGAATCTGGTTGATGGGGGACGTTGGCTGAGATTAGCTCTGTCTACTGAACCTGCCAATCCATATCGATTTGTTTATAGGTCCAGCTCGTGGCCTCCCGCAGTTCGGCCATTTCCTTCGAATTGTCAAAAATCACCCAGATTTTGCTTTGTAGCTCATTAATCGGGCCGATAGACTTTTCATTTCGCAGTTTGCCTAAACTCCACACGACCTCTGTCAGAACCGGGAAATCGATGTCCGAAGATGATTTCAGGTGGGGGAGGTTTTCAACCACATAACCAAGCATTGGCGGGGTGACAGAAGGGTCTCCGGTATGGGCACCAATTTCACCTAATCCTTTAGCTGCGGCCGCTCGAATCTTCGAGTCTTTCTGGGTTTGAAAAATTTTCGTTAAGAGGGGAATGCCTTCGCTCCCCGTGCTTGAAAGCGCGACGATGGCCTCTTCTGCCAGTTCAGGATCTTGAATGAGTTCTTTTAGTAGAGGCAGGGTATCGTGTGATTCCACTTGAGGCAGCAGGGATAAAATTCTTAGCTTGCGTTTATTTGGTGTCTGGGGGTTATTGAGTAGCCTGAACAAGCGGGCCTCATGCCCCCATTCCGCAGCGAGCATAACGGGAAAATCAAATTCTTGAATCCGTTCGGCTAATTGTTGAATCGCATAAAGACCTGATTGTGGAGCGTGAGCGACCTTAGCGGCTTCGCTCGGATCTTCAAAACTGGTTCGTGCTTCTTTGTACCACCCTAAATCCCGTCCATCCAATTGATAGGAAAAGAGGCAGGCCGGGCCTTTCCAGAGACGAGATGGGGCGCCAGAATGGTCCGCATCACCGCCCCCGCGAGTGGTTCCCGACCATTTTTTTACTTCTTCGCATTTGACGTTTACCCTTACATCGAATGGAGCATCGCGATTGGTTACCACGGTATAGCCCAATTCTTCTAAACGTTGCCTCACCACATTTTCAATGGCTGTTCCATCGACTTTGCCCCGCTCTGTCAACGCCAAGACGTGAATCATAATCGTTTGGATGGCCTCGAGTTGGGCCTTTTGTTCTTGGTCGAGATACGTCCGTCGGGCAAAACTTTCTGAACCGAAAAGCCCAACGAGCAATACTATGGAAAAGAATACACATGCCGCCCATGTCCTCATGCCTGATCTCCCACCATACATTGTGAGGTATTAACTGAGATGGCCATCCAAGTCTATTTGTTTATAGGTCCAACTCGTAGCCTCCCGCAGGTCGGCCATTTTTTCCGAATTGTCAAAAATCACCCAAATCTTCTGCTGAAGCTCTCTCATGGGTTTAAGGGAACCCTCCCATCGTTGTTTGCCAATTGCCCAGACCACTTCAGTGAGCACAGGAAAATCTATATCTTCCGAGGTTTTCAATTGCGGTAATAGCGTAGACACGTACCGTACCAAAGGGGGAATCGGACGGGGGTCTCCCGTCTTGGCCGCAATATCCCCCAAGGCTTTTGCCGCTTCGGCTCGTATGCTTGAATGCCGGCTGGTTTGGAATAAATCAATGAGCAAGGGAATGGAATGTTCTCCAGCGCCTGAAAGCGCATTGATGGTTTCTTGCTGCAAGTCAGTGGACTCGAGAAGTTTAGTCAGTTGCGGCAGGGCCTCCTCGGCATGCACATCGCTGAGGACGGAAAGAATTTTCACCTTCCGGAGTTTGGGCGTGTTGGGATTATCCAACATTTTGAGCAGGCGATCGATTTGCCCCCATTCGGCCGAGAGCAAAACCGGGAAGTCATATTCTGCGAGCCGTTGGTTGAGCTGGTCCATTGCATAGGCTCCGGCATCGTCAACCTGGGCCTTTTGAGCAGCCTGTCTGGCATCGGCAAATGTCGTGCGCACTTCCTTTTTCCATTGCAAATCATTGTTTTGGAGGAAATACGTCAAGAGACAGGCCGGCCCTTTCCAGAGTCGGTCAGGGGCATCAGCCAGTTCTACATCTCCTCCGGTGGGGGAGGTGCCGGTCGACGTTTTAGCTTCTTCACATTTAACTTTCACTGCCACATCGTGCGGCTGGGAGCGGTCCGTGGTGACCGTATACCCAATGTCTTCCAAGCGCGCCTTGACCGTGGCAACCAGTGGACTGGGGTCATACGTCCCTTTTTCCGTTAGGGCGAGGACCTCCACCAATACCGTCTGGGCCGTTTCTAATTGAGCTTTTTGCTCTGGTGTGAGGTGAATTCGGCGGGCCTCGGATTCAATGGCCCCGACACACAATAATACGAAAATGAGAAAAACGGGCCAGCGTGTCATGAGTAACCTCCTTACATTATCGCCAAGTCCAAACTCTCATAGGTCTCATGGGGGTATGACTTGGTTACCAGGAAGTTGAACGGAATTTCTTAAATTGTACCGTATATTAACAATACGACGGCAACATGGCAGCATCTTGCAATTCTATTGCCTTATAGGTCCAATTGGTGGCCTCTCGCAACTCAGCCATCTCTTTTGAATTGTCATGAATCAGCCACACTTTATCCTGTAGTTCTGCAATTGGCCTCATAGAGTGGGCCCATCGTAATTTTCCAATCGCCCAGACCACTTCAGTGAGCAGAGGAAAATCTATATCTTCCGAGGTTTTCAATTGGGGTAAGACTTCGGAAACATATTCCACCAATGGGGGTATCGTGCGGGGATCTCCCGTCCTGGCTGCAATATCCCCCAAGGATTTTGCCGCTTCCGTCCGAATGTTGGATTGAGGACTGGTTTGGAATAAATCAATGAGGACCGGTATGGAATCGGCTCCTGCGCCTGAAAGCGCACTGATGGTTTCTTGTTGCAAGTCGGTGGACTCGAGAAGTTTAGTCAGTTGCGGGAGTGCGTCTTCCGCATGCACATTGCTGAGGACGGAAAGAATTTTCACTTTCCGCAGTTTGGGCGTGTTGGGGTTATCCAACAGTTTAAGCAGGCGATCGATTTGCCCCCATTCGGCCGAGAGCAAAACCGGGAAGTCATATTCTGCGAGCCGTTGGTTGAGCTGGTCCATTGCATAGGCTCCGGCATCGTCAACCTGGGCCTGCTGGGCCGCCTGCCTGGCATCCGGAAAGGTCGTGCGCACTTCCTTTTTCCATTGGAAATTGTTCTGTTGGAGAAAATACGTCAACAGACAGGCCGGCCCTTTCCAGAGGCGGTTGGGTGCATCAGCCAGGTCCACATCCCCGCCGGAGGGAGAGGTGCGGGTCGACGTCTTAGCTTCTTCACATTTAACTTTCACTGCCACATCGTGCGGCTGGGAGCGGTCCGTGGTGACCGTATACCCGATGTCTTCCAAGCGCGCCTTGACCGTGGCAACCAGTGGACTGGAGTCATACGTCCCTTTTTCCGTTAAGGCAAGGACCTCTACCAATACCGTCTGGGCCGTTTCTAATTGAGCTTTTTGCTCTGGCGTGAGAGGAATTTGGCGGGCTTCGGCTGCCAGGCCCCCAACACCCAATAACACGAAAATGAAGAAAACAGGCCAGGCTTTCATCCCTTCCTCCTTGCTTCTAAATTTTTATCATTTTGGACTGCAACGTAAGCGAAATGGCAACGGAACAAACGTTTCTAAACGAATTTACAGGGTTTTCTAATATACTCTTCACATAAAGGGAGGGGCAACTCAATGCCGTACGAAAAACTATCCACCGGGTAGCCCGGGCAAGCGACTATTGCTCTTCCTCAAGCAGGGTACCGTTTTTGAAAAGGGTTGTTGTTGAATGAAATATTTTTTTAGAAGCAGTTTCAAAGGGCATAGATAAGGACATTGAATTGTAGGGAATATTGTTGAGAGATTCTGTTCATATTCCCGGGAGTGAAGTTGAACCCCTTTCAGTCTCCGGCTATACTCGGTGGATGGGGCAGTCACCAAAGTTTGTATTTTTAGGGGCCGGCAACATGGCTGATGCGTTGGTGACAGGAATTCTGAAAGCCCATCTTGCGTCTCCCGCCAATATTTCTGTTACCGATATTTCCTCAATCCGGTTAGAGCATTTTCAGAAGACCTTTCAAGTTCATGTGGGATCTAATAATGCTGATGAAGTGAAATCAGCCGATATCATTGTTCTCTGTGTGAAGCCTCAGGTTATGGATACCGTGCTGGCAGAGATCAAAGGCCAGATTTCTCAGGAGCACTTACTGATTTCCGTCGCAGCGGGGTATCCTTTAGCACGCATTCAACAGCATGTCGGGAGAAACATTTCCCTTATTCGTGCGATGCCCAATACCCCTGCAGTCATCCAGGAAGGTGTCACGGCATTGGCCGGAAGTTCAGGGATCTCCCAGGACCACCTTCACCTGGCTCAATCAATCTTTGAATCGGTTGGCAAAGTCGTCATGGTGGAGGAATCCTTAATGGATGCCGTGACGGGCCTGAGCGGAAGTGGTCCTGCGTATATCTATCTGGTAATTGAAGCGCTCACAGACGGAGGGGTCCTGGTCGGTCTTCCACGACCAGTCGCCAGTGTCCTTGCGGCACAAACGGTAGTAGGGGCGGCCAGGATGGTGATTGAAAGTGGCGAACATCCTGCCGTACTTAAAGATCGGGTGACGTCACCGGGTGGGACAACGATTGCGGGTCTTCAACACCTAGAAACAGGTGGGGTACGGGCGACCTTAATGAAAGCCGTCAAAGCTGCTACGGCTCGGTCTTATGAGCTGGGTCAAAAATGATCTGGGCGGCGCGCTGACGTTTTCTACATACATTCCATAAAGCTTTATTGAAAGGAGTATACGGTGCAGTATTGGGTCAAGGTTATCTTTGTTGATAATAAAGAATTAGAATTCAAGGACGCCATTCGTCATACCATCAGCGATGATATGGAAATTCTTGAAGTTGATACTCCTAAGGAAGTCACCATTATTCCCCTGAAGCAAATTAAGTATTTTTCTTGTGACGCTGGTGTCTTTAACAAGTCTTAAGCTAGAGACCGTTCGATGGGGTTAGAAGTCTCTAAATATTCTGATTGGATTATCCGAAAAGATCAGTAAAGTAAAGTTTTGATTCTATTCGTTACATAGTCGAATTTCTTATTTAAATGAAAATGCCGTGAATTTTTAAGATATTGATTCGACAACAGAATATTGGAAGGTTTTGTTTTTTATATAAGGGATATCGGGGAAATTCTCCTTGCCTAATTCCCCTCTTTATGCCACCATAACCTTATCCTGTAACCCGACGTGGATTCTCTTCCATCAATACACCCAGTACAATTGTTTAGTATGACGATTCGTTGTAAATGCGGAAGGAATGATACTGGTCATGGAAACAATTAAAAAGGTCGGTAAACAATTCGGTCTGGTTATGGCCTTATTGGGAGTACTGTTAGTCCTATGGGAGATTCCCCATCATGATCGAAACTTCCTCTCCCATCAGGAGCGGACAGCGCAATTAGGAACAAATCTGCCCGCGTATGAGGTAAAGACCTTTTTGCGACATATTGAGACTAGGCTTCCTTCTTACCGGGAAGAATTTCAGGAAGCTGAAAAAAAGTCAGGTATTTCATGGATGTTGTTGGCGGCCATGGCCTATCAAGAGTCTCAATGGAATCACAAGGCCGTCAGTCCCACAGGGGTTCGTGGAATTATGATGCTCACACGTTCCACGGCTTCTGATCTGGGAATTAAAAACCGGCTTGACCCGTCAAAAAGCATTGCCGGTGGGGCTCGCTACCTGTCCTATTTGCAAAAGCGGGTTCCTGACCACATTCGCATGCCGGATCGCATGTTTATTGCTCTTGCGGCCTACAATGTTGGTATGGGACATATTAACGATGCTCGATTGCTTGCTGAACGTTTAGGTAAAAATTCCAATCAGTGGGAAGACATTAAAAGCATTCTTCCCCTCTTAGCTCACAAGGAATATTATCAGGACCTCCCTCATCGTTATGCCCGTGGATGGGAGCCTGTTAAATATGTCAAGCGGATTCGAGCCTATCGGAACATCCTTCAACAGGTTGTGAAACGTGAGGCAAAAAGCTCGCAAGTGGATATTTAACTTCTTCGTATTCAGCGTTTGATATTTAGCCTTACCCCTGTGGCCTTCTTCATTGGTCTATTCCCCTTGGCCTAGTCTTTTCCAAATCACTTGTCCCCAGTTGTTTCGCTCATCCGGAGATTCATATGGGAAGCCATTTTCCGCAGTCGGTTTTGCAAACACAGAAAACATATATTTCGAGATCTTGAAAAATAAAACGATGAATTCTTCGGGAAAAAGGAAATATGGGCTCTAGGGCGTCTGGGTCCCAAGTGGTTCATCAGACCGGGCACGTTCAATGGATAGTGCGGTATCATTTGGCAAAATTTTGGCCTTAATCCTATCCCCAAATTTAAAGGATTCAGAAAGGGTTGTTTCTGCAGTAACCTCAATACGAATTTCTCCTCGATCCCCCCTGACAACATACAGGTTTCCATCAATCATTAGGATCTCGGCCACAATCGTACGAACTTTTGGAGCCACATTTGGAGCAGTCGTTGCCGTGTCCTTTTTGGAACCTGTGGGTTCTGTTTCGGGGGCAATTACAACCGGAGGAGCGGTCGGAGTCGAGGCCAAAGGGCCTTCCTCCACGCGAATCCCAGGAGAATCATCTGGACTCGCGCGAACAATTGATAATGCCTTATCTTGTGGGGTGACCCTTGCTTTGATCCGATCCCCAAACTTGAAGGATTCAGATACCTGGGTTTGGGGCGTCACTTCAATTTGAATTTCTCCATAGTCGCTTCTGATGATATAAAAATTTCCATCAACCATTAAGATGTCAGCAATGATAATCCGCACATTCGGCGATACTTTTGTCGGGGGAGTTGATGGTTTCGATTTGGCGCCGGGAGATGGAGTGGATGGAGGCACTGGGGTGACGGGAGCTTTGCTTATTGTCCCAATCGGTTCTCCTGGCTGTGCCCTTGTGATGGCAATGGCCTTGTCATCTGGTAAAAGCACTGCTTTGATACGATCGCCAAAGGTGAATGACTCAGCCAGTTGAGTTTCCGGGGTGACTTCGATACGAATTTCTCCACGTTCCCCTCGAACCACATAAAACCCGCCATCGACCATTAAGAGGTCCGCAACAACGGTTCTGGTTTTTGGGGGAGGTGATGGTTGAGAAGAGACTTGCGCCAATTTTACACCATCACCTTCAGTGGCAAAAATGGATTGAGGGCTTAGCAATACAAGAGAGGTGACAAGAATCAACAACAATTCAGTACCAATGGGAAGAGGCCTGATTGTCGGAGAGTTTAAAAGCTTCATGCTGGTGGGTCGGGAGGACATGTGAAGTTTTTGTTTTCGTGGTGCCGAGGCGCAGAATCGAACTGCGGACACCAGCCTTTTCAGGGCTGTGCTCTACCAACTGAGCTACCTCGGCACACTCCTAGAACCATTGACTTCGACCCGATTTTATAACACAAAGGCTTCTTCATTTTCCAATTTATATCAACTTTTTCCTATTTTGGAGGATTTGGAATTGGAAAAATTTTTAAACATCACGCCCAAGGTGGCGCTGACTCAGAGTCTTATGTTTGTGAGGAGTGACGCCATTTTTGTTACCAGGTGAACCGGAGGAATCCTCCATTGTAATCCGGGGCATTGATTGAGGGAGGGAGAAGAAGAGGTTGTTCCCGCTTGAGTTCCAGGGCTTTTGGTAAATTCTCTGTAGGAACGACCGATTGAAAAGCCTGAATGCTATGCATTTCGATTCCGAATTCGATGCCTGGCAGTTTTCCTGGTGATTTCAGATGAAACAGAGAGCTATTTTGCGATTGATTCTTTTGGAAATGGTTCTCAGAAAATGTTTCTCCCAATAACCTTTTCTCCCAACCCTGCTGCTTTCGCAAGTCAATTGACCTTTTTCTAGTCGAATTGTCCACTGGAACCTGGTCACTAGCGGTCAACTCTTCTTCAGAATTCAGGGCTGCCTCAACCGTTGAATCTTTCGCTGGAAAGAGGGTAAACCATGAAGTAAATGAAACGAATGTGATTGCTAAAAACGAAAGATTGGGTATTTTTTCTTTCACCATAATCAAACTCTCAAATTCTTCGATGCCCAAGATTACTCTACCATAATGATGAAGGCCATGATAATCGGAACCGTTTTTTTTGTTGCGGTTTTTAAGCAGGCATTCATATTCTGACCAATCGCACTTTTGCCGCAGACAGGTTTTTTCAGGAAACACTTTATTGTATGCCGCAATGCTCGGATTCAGAAGCTTTCGACTCTTTATGAATGGTTTCCGGACCGATTCGAAAAAATGATCCGGTTTTACCCGCTAGGAGTGAGACAAAATTTGATGGCAACGTTGGCAGCTAGCTTCAAAATTGGTGAGATTCGTTATGAGTTGCACGGATGAGCGAGTCAAAACAACCCGTTATCTTGAAATTTCAGTGGACATGTTTTGATTTCCTGACATCAATCAATTTTTCATAAACCGGTAAGGTCCCTGGCAAATCCATCTTTCTTCTACTTAGTCGACTTTATCTCAAAAAGACGGATAGCTAACTCCACTCCAATGTTTTTTACAGAGGTCAACTCTTTCTTAATGAGATAGATGCTCGATAGGGTCGTGCACAATTTTTCTAAAGCAGGAAGTCAATTGTCCGCTCAGTCCAATCCTCGCTTCCTTGACGGTTTTTGTGACTGCCAGGTATTCTCAACACTATTCCGTCCATAAAATATTGTTACCTCAGGAAAACATAAGGCTATGCAAACCAATAAATCTCAAGATGAACTTGAAGTTTCAGGAGAAGAGGAAGAGCTTTCCCCTGAGGAATACCTGAAACCCTTGCTTCAACAAGCCAAACAGGCTGCTCGGCCATTGAGTGGATTGAATGCCATGAAAAAGAATGCGGCATTAATGGCTATGGCTGATGGGCTGGAGGCTGAAGAAGAAGCGATCCTTAAGGCCAATGAAGAAGATCTTTCAGCATTCGAAGAGAATCCCTTACGGACGGCCATGGCTGATCGACTTCGATTAACTCCAGCCAGAATTGCCGATATGGCGGCGCACATTCGCGAGATTGCACAGTTACGGGATCCGGTTGGCGAATCGATGGGGTTCTGGCAACGACCCAATGGAATGAGAGTCGGTCGAGTGCGTGTGCCGATTGGGGTGATCGGAATCATTTATGAATCCCGCCCCAATGTGACCGCTGATGCGGCGGCCCTCTGTCTCAAATCCGGCAATGTGTGTGTGCTGCGAGGGGGGTCCGAGGCGCACCATTCCAATTTGGCCCTTGCGACGATTCTTGGGGAAGCGGCCCAAAAGGCTGGAATTCCCGAAGGAGCCATTACCTTTATCGACAAGACTGACCGCGAGGTCGTTCTTGCTCTGCTCAAAAGCCACCGGTTAGTTGATCTCATCATTCCTCGTGGGGGCGAGGCGCTGATGGACACGGTCACTCAGCACTCTACCATCCCGGTGATCAAGCACGACAAAGGGGTATGCCATATTTATGTGGATTCAGATGTGGATCTGGCTATGGCCCAACGAATCAGTTTCAACGCGAAAGTGCAGCGTTGCTCGACCTGTAACAGCATGGAAACTCTTCTGGTGCATGAGAAAGTGGCCAAAAAATTCTTGCCGCCCTTGGCCGAAGAATTTATTGAGGCAGGGGTCGAAATGCGGGGATGTTTGAAAACCTGCCAAATCCTTTCTCAGGCCAAACCTGCCCAAGAAGACGATTTCGGCAAAGAATTTTTATCGCTCATTGTGGCGATCAAAGTGGTGAAGGATATGGAGAGCGCCATGGACCATATTCACCAATACGGTTCCCGTCATACGGACTCTATTTTGACCAATGACTATGACCGGGCTCTGCGATTTTTGCGAGAGGTGGATTCCAGTACCGTGATGGTCAATGCCTCGACCCGCTTGAACGACGGCTATGAGTTTGGGTTGGGTGCCGAAATCGGGATTAGCACAACCCGGATCCATGCTCGTGGTCCCATGGGGTTGGAAGATTTAACCTGTTCGAAATATGTGGTATACGGTTCCGGGCAAGTCCGGGAGTAAAGGCCCGGTCGGTTCGATGCAGTCTTCCCAACATTTGTTTCTCACACCAATCCCGTCTCCGATTTTTGTATTCAGAGGTAATCTGCCTTCTAAGCTTTTTCATGCCACATCATGAACCTTCAATGCGTATTGAATCATCCCCAAGGCTTACGTTTTCCTGCCAATCAGATCTATAGACAGGAATGGGAGTCCGCAGGTGGGCGGATCCTAGAACAGCCCACTGGTCATTTTGTGTTGTATGGCAAGCATGGGCAACGGATTCTTTTGGCAGATCCAGAGGGAAATCCGCTCCATGAATGTTTGTGGGAGCAAAAGCCAACGGGGACGCTATCCCTTGTCTCTGCCCGCCTTCGATTGGATTGGGGTCAATGGGTCGGGATTAAACCGGAAGGGTTGGTCAATACCATTTCCTTAGATTTATCTCGGCGGCCAGGCTGGGAACAGATCACCCAAGACGACCTGCGTCAGATGGCAGCCCGGTCCTTGCATTCCGACTTGGCAATGGTCCGATTTTTCTATCGGGATGAGGATGTCGTCCTTCATGGTAACGGACAAGCCACGATTCACCAGGTTAAAGACGCTTTTTATGTGTTACCCGATGGATCCTTTGAAGAAGCCAGGTTCATGTCATGTATGAGTCGGATGGAGTGGAGTCGGATTGACTATCTCCCAGTGGTAGAATTGTTTTTGTCCCTTTTGCCGGGAACCGGTAGTGCTACATTTGAACTCATCCGAGGTCTCTACGATGATCAAAATAGTAATGGCGGCCGCGCCCTGCAATACCGGGGGATTCCGGCATATCCTTCCGAGGCGGCGTTCCGGCTCTTTAGCCTATTTTTTACCCCTTCCGTTTCTTCCAGGCAATCCCCGCTGGAAGTATTTTTGGATATTGAACGATCGCATGAAGTTCACTGGCTTCCCGCTTCCGGTTTTCCCGTTCGCTTTATGGATGAAGAACAGCATATTTGCGTGACGGTCAGAAACCAGATGATTCAAAAAGTTACATGGTGGGATGACCCTTCCGGCCTCCCGTTTAATCGAATACCCGAGTCAGGTTTGCCGGTGTCGGACAATCGGGGAGCGGGAGTCACGGCGGACGGCCTGTTGTTATTTGATGGCCCTGCCCAAAAGGAATTGACCGTTCGACCATCCTGGCAGCTGACCAAACCGAACCATTCGATTTCCTGGAAGCCGCTCGCCTACACTTGGCGGGACGGTTTTCCCATCACCCCCCCTCTGCTGACTCCCCAGGAAGCCTTTTCTTCGGTTTTACTGTATCCTGATAAATCTGAAATGATCGGGGAAAAGGAAAGTCAACCTTTCATTTTTGATTTTTGGGATGATTTTTTTGAGGAACATCAGGATCTCTTTCGCTTACGATCTCACGCAAAACGCGTCTTGCTTTCCCATTGCGAAGCGGGATTGGGTTCATGCCTCCAATTCCAGGAAACTCAAATCCATACCATTTGGTACACCTGGCCACAATTTGCTCAAAAACATGCCCAATCTATTTGGAATAGGCTTTCTAGAATGGATCGGTTGGCGTGGTTTTCAAATTTTCAATTTTTCCCCTTTGAGCAGCTCATGTTGAAAACATTGCCGACAAGGTATGATTGGATTTATCTCTGGATTCCCTTTTCAGATTATTCAAATTCCACTATGATCGACTGTTGGGTAAAATTTTTACGGACCTATCTTGCTGAGGGGAGTGTAGGGTGTGTGGCCGGTCCCCCCGTTTTGAAGGAGAATTTCCAGAGTCTAGGCCTTCAGATTCTCTATTCTGCCGCAGGCGATTCTTTGCCTCCCTTCCGAATTCACCAAACGATACTTCCCAATGGATGGTTAAATCCTGAATTGACGGTCTGGATTATTCAAAATCCTGTTCGGTATTAGAGTTCCAAGGGGCCCTACCGTAAAATCGCAAAGGTTGGTTGGGCCCGTTGAATGAACATTCCTTTTCACGATCTTGACAGCCGAACGTTGTGCGAATAGTATGGGGAAACCTTTAAAACCCATCCGGCGAGGTGGGTAAGGAGAGTCAAACGATGACGGCCACTACCTTGGCCATTTTATGTGCGCCCTTCTCATGTTGTTCTGAGAAGGGTTTTTTTTGTCTTCATGGGGCGCGATGACATGAACACTTCTCCTCGACCACACGAACGACTGTTAATGGATGGTCAGGAAATGGCCAGAACCCTATCCCGCATTAGTCATGAGATTCTTGAACGGAATAAAGGCATTGAAGGGTTGGCGTTAGTCGGGATCCGCACGGGCGGAGTGTTTCTCGCCAAAAGGATTGCCCTCAGAATTCAGCAGATTGAAAAACGGGACGTGCCTCTTGGTGAGTTGGATATCACATTGTACCGGGATGATCTCTCCATCAGAAAAGATCAGCCGGAAATACGAAAAACGACCATTCCATTTCATATATCCGATTTGAAAATCGTGCTGGTCGATGACGTACTTTTTACCGGACGAACCATTCGTGCTGCCTTGGATGGGTTGATGGATTTAGGGCGCCCTGCCGAAATTCAACTGGCTGTTCTCGTCGATCGTGGACATCGGCAGCTTCCTATTCGTGCTAATTATGTCGGGAAAAGCATCCCAACTGCCCGGGAAGAAAACGTCCAAGTCTTTTTTGAGGAATTAGGGCAGGACGATCGGGTCTCCATATTAACACCATAAAATCATTATGGGTCTAGAACGTAAAGATTTATTGACCATTGCGGCCTTATCAGCTGACCAAATTCAATTGATTCTGACGACAGCCGAATCCCTGAAAGAGGTCGGAGGAAGGGACATCAAAAAAGTTCCGGCTCTGCGAGGGAAAACAGTGGTAAATTTATTTTTTGAGCCCAGTACTCGTACTCGAACGTCTTTTGAATTGGCCGCAAAACGCTTGAGTGCCGATGTCATTAATTTTTCGCCTTCGACCAGTAGTATGGTGAAAGGAGAAACCTTAGTCGATACCGCCAGAAATATTGAAGCCATGCAGGCGGATATTATTGTGCTGCGTCATCCATCACCCGGTGCCGCAGAAAACCTTGCGCGTTCGGTCAGATCATCGGTGATCAATGCGGGAGATGGGTGGCATGAACATCCCACTCAGGCCCTCTTGGACGTCTTCACCATAAATGAGAAAAAAGGCCGCGTCTCGGGCCTCGTGGTGGTGATTGTTGGCGATATTGCACATAGCCGCGTGGCTCGCTCGAATATTCTTGCTCTGACCAAACTCGGGGCAGAGGTGAGAGTCGTGGCTCCACCAACCATGATTCCCTTCGGTCTCGCACATTTCGGTGTGGAGGTGTTCCACGATCTTGATAAGGCATTGATTGGAACGGATGTGATCATCATGCTGCGGTTGCAACGTGAGCGTTTAGGACGGGCATTACTTCCCAGTCTTCGAGAATATGCCAAATTGTTTTGTTTAACGCCGGAAAGACTCAAGCTTGCCAAACCGGACGCCATTGTGATGCATCCCGGTCCTCTGAACCGGGGCGTGGAAATTTCGCCATCGGTCGCTGATAGCAAAGTAGCAGTGATTCTGGATCAAGTGACTAATGGCGTCTCTGTGCGAATGGCTCTTATGTATTTATTATCAGGATCTAGTGAACGTTCAACCCTTAACGAATAATCGGACAACATGACCAAAAAGACAGGACAGTCTCCCTCCTCTTCTCATCTGCTCTGTATTCAAGGTGGAATCGTGATTGACCCCGGCCACGTGAATGGACGGGCCGATGTGCTTATTCAAGATGGAAACATTGTTGAAGTCGGTTTTCCACTGACGAACCCCCTTTGTCAGGATTCATCAGTTACAATTCTTGAGGCCAATGGCTGGATTGTGGCACCTGGCCTTGTCGATCTGCATTGCCACTTACGGGAACCCGGATTTGAATACAAAGAAACCATCGCAACTGGCGCGGCCTCGGCCGTGGCAGGAGGATTTACGACCATTTGTTGTATGCCGAATACTCAGCCCGTGAATGATAACGCTGCCATCACAAAATTTATGTTGGCCCAAGGAAAAGAGGCCGGTAAAGCAAGGGTATTCACGATCGGGGCCATCACCAAAAAATCCGAAGGAGAAGACCTTGCGGATATTGGTGAGCTGGTGGACGCCGGATGTGTGGCCATTTCTGATGATGGGCGCCCGGTGATGAATAGTTTGGTTATGCGACGGGCGCTGGAGTATGCCAAGGCCTTTGGAGTTCCTGTTGTGGACCATTGCGAAGACCTGCATTTAACCGATGGCGGCTGCATGAACGAGGGTATGGTATCGACTGAACTCGGGATGCCAGGGATTCCCGATGCCTCAGAGGAGGTGATGGTGGCTCGAAACCTGGCTCTGGCGGATCTTACCGGAGTTCATGTGCATCTGGCCCATTTGAGCACCGCCCGTTCGGTGGAACTGGTCCGTCATGCAAAAGGGCAAGGGTTGCCGGTGAGCGCAGAAGTCTGTCCTCATCACTTTTCCATAACGGAGGAAGCCGTCCGCTGTTATAATTCCAATGCCAAAATGAATCCGCCATTGCGGACGGATGAAGACGTTCAAGCCCTTAAACAGGGCCTGGTTGATGGCACCATTGATGCCATTGCTACCGACCATGCTCCCCATGCTCTCCAAGAAAAACAATTGGAATTTGATACGGCTCCGTTTGGAATTGTAGGGTTTGAGACCGCTCTTCCCTTAACCCTCCGTCTGGTGCATGAGGGGGTCTTGTCCCTTGAACAGGCGCTTGATAAATTGACCAGATCTCCTGCCCAGCTTTTTCATCTTCCTGTTGGAAGCCTCCAGCCAGGGTCACATGCCGATATTGTGGTGTTTGATCCTTCAGAAGAGTGGGTGGTGGATCCCACTAAATTTTTCTCAAAAAGTCAGAATACGCCATTTGGGGGTTGGACAATGAAGGGAAAAGTGAAGATGACCTTGGTTGATGGCAGGATGGTCTATGATGCCCGATAATTCAAAAGTATGAAGCGGATTAATTGGGGGGTCGTGGGTTTTCTTTTCGAACTGTGTGCCTTAATCTTATGGGTGGGCGGGTTAGTCGTCATTATTGCGTTGGTGATTCCTGCCGTTTTTAATTCCTTCGGGATGGAACCAGCTGGCCGTTTTTTACGGAGAGTTTTTGATGGGTTTGGCTTCATGAATGTCTGGATTTTGATTTTATTGGGTGTGGTGGCCGTGATTCGCTTCCGGGCTTTTGGCCATACCCCCTCCGAGATGTTTGCCGTTTCTTCCATGGAATGGTGGCTTCTGGCCGGAATGGCCCTTATGACGTTCAGCATACTGGTGGTTCTCGGTCCCCAAGCAATTACTTTACAGGAAGAGGCCTTTGAGGCGGTCTCAAAAGAAGACAAAGATACCGCCTACGCAAAATTTTTTCGTCTTCATATGATCGTACGAGCCTGCCACTTGGTGAACTTTGGTCTCGCGGCTTCGCTGCTTATTGTAAAAGTACGGAAAGCTCTCTTTCACCACCCCATAGCTTCTCGCTCATAATTACTCTTGATCGGTGCAACGGGAATAAGAAGATGAAAAAGGAAAGACCATGAAGCCTGCAGTTCTGGCGTTAGCCGATGGAACCATCTTTCAGGGACATGCACTCGGTTTCGAAGGCGAAACCGTAGGAGAAGTGGTATTTAATACGGCCATGACGGGCTATCAAGAAATTTTGACCGACCCTTCCTATAAAGGGCAGATCGTGCTGATGACCTCAACCCAAATAGGGAATTATGGAGTGACCCCGGAAGACGATGAGTCGCATCGGGTGTGGGCGGAAGGATTTATTGTTCGTGAAGCGGCCAAGTACCGGAGTAATTGGCGTAGCCGGCAATCTTTTGAAGATTATTTAATTGAGCATCGTATTGTGGCCATTCAAGGGATAGACACGCGAGCACTGACCTGTCATGTCCGTGATCACGGCTCACAAATGGGAATCATTTCTCATGTAGATTTCGATGACAACACCCTGCGGAAAAAGGCGAAGGCCGTGCCTTCCCTGATTGGGCGTGATTTGGTGAGGGAGGTCACCTGTCCGCACGCCTATGAATGGAATGAGAGATCCGTTGTTATGGACCCGGCTAATGGTGACCCGTCCCTTTTCACTCAAAACACCGCTCAGCCCCCTTTGAAACTGGTAGTCATGGATTTTGGTGTGAAACAGAATATTCTACGAAGTCTTGTGGATCTGGGATGTCAGGTTCGGGTTGTGCCTGCTTCGACGACCGCGGAAGAAGTCCGTCGCCTTAATCCAGATGGAATTGTGTTATCCAATGGCCCAGGAGATCCCGAAGGGGTGCCCTATGCGGTAGAAACCGTCAAGCAGCTATTGGGTTGGAAACCACTGTTGGGAATTTGTTTGGGGCATCAGATATTGGGATTATCCCTGGGATTGCACACTCATAAACTAACCTTTGGGCATCATGGAGCCAATCATCCAGTCATGGATCTTCGCACCCGAAAGATTGAAATTACCTCGCAAAACCATAATTTTGCTGTTGGCCTTCCTCACAAGGAAGGCGCGTGTACGACATTGACGTCTCAACAGTTTGACTCCTGTGTTGGACGAATGGAAATTACGCATCGGAGTGTGAATGATGGGTGTTGTGAAGGGATGGCAGGCTTAGAGAGTCCAATTCTTTCTATTCAGTATCACCCGGAAGCCTCCCCGGGCCCGCATGATTCTTCGTATTTATTCCGACAATTTCTGGAAATGATGAAAGGCCGTGGATAATGTTGATGACTCGTTGTTATTTGATCCTTTTTCTTTTTACGGTCAGCGGGTGCATCCATATTGATCTGTTTCCCGGAGGAGGAAAACTCCAGGAAGCCACCATTTCTGGTGAGGGAAAGGATAAGGTGTTGCTAATTGATATCTCGGGCATGCTGACGACAGGCAAAGCATCGGGTATCTTGGAGGAACCCAGTCTTCCGGCACGGATCAAAGAGGAATTGACCAAAGCCGAAGCGGATAAAGATGTCAAAGCTATTCTTCTTCGAATAAATACTCCAGGAGGATCAGTCACGGCCTCAGATTTGGTATATCATGAGCTGAAAGTCTTTAAGAAAAAACGCGCTGTCCCGATCATTGCGGCCATTATGGATTTGGGCACTTCCGGCGGATATTACATTGCGACGGCCGCCGACCATATTTTTGCACATCCTTCTACCATTACCGGAAGTATCGGGGTCATTATGGTGACCATGAATGCAGAAGGGCTGCTGGAAAAAGTCGGGGTCCAGCCGGCGGCGATTGTTTCGGGTCCTAAAAAATCTATGGGTTCTCCATTCCGGCCAATGGATGATGAAGAGCGGGCTATTTTTCAAGGGACCATAGATCATTTGTTTGAGCAATTCCTTTCGGTGGTGAAAGAGGGAAGACCCGAATTAAGCATGGAGCAGATTCGCACGGTAGCTGACGGACGGATTTTTACCGCTGATATTGCCAAATCCAAGGGTCTTGTGGATAGCATTGGATATTTGGATGAGGCGGTTGATTTGGCCAAAAAAGAAGCAAATTTGAAACAGGCCAAAGTCGTCACGTACACCAGAGGAGGGGGAACTCATCAGAATATTTACTCACGGTTTGATCCTCCTCAGATTGGGCCTATCGGGTTTCCACAGGTCGATTCGCATTCTCTCTTCAACGTATTGACCGGAGGGACACCACAAATACTGTATATGTGGATGCCGTAAAATCGATATCGTTCTGATGTAAGAAATGTTGTTCCCATGACCCACGATCCACCGGATTCGGCAAAGGCATTCCAATGGCTCTTGGCCAGTGCGGTCGGTGCCATCCTGTTGCTAAGTTCAGCATGTCAAAAGGCTCCGGGGACGGCGAGAGATCAATTAATCTATATTTCGGAAGAAAAGGAAATTGCCCTGGGACTTGCGGCATTTCGCGAGGTTTTAAAGTCGGCCCCATTAAGTAGGGATCCAGAAATAGCGTTAATGGTGAATCGTGTGGGACAACGCATTGCCAAGGCAGCCCAAAAACCGGAATATGTCTGGGAATTCGCCGTCATTCAGGATGATGATCAAGTGAATGCCTTTGCATTGCCTGGTGGAAAAGTGGCGGTGTTTACCGGCATTTTAAAATACACAAAAACAGAAGGCGGGCTGGCAACAGTCATGGCACATGAAGTTGCCCATGCGTTGCAACGGCATGGAGCCGAGCGATACAGTCGTGGAATTTTGGAACAAATTGGTCAACTCGGTGCATTGGCTGGAGCCGCCGCCGGTGGCGTCGACCCTGGCTTGGCTATTGGGGCCATGAGCGCCTACGGAGTAGGGGTGGCCCTTCCCAATTCCCGTGACCAGGAAACCGAAGCCGATTTTATCGGGCTGCAATTGATGGCCAAGGCCGGCTACGATCCGAGGGAAGCGGTGCCGTTTTGGGAACGTATGAGTGGATGTCCGAGAAAAATGATCGGAAAATTTTGTTTTCGCAGTCAAAATGCGATTCCAGAATTTCTGTCCACTCATCCATCGGATGTGACCCGAATTAATCAGATTGAAGCCTGGATTCCCCAAGCACTGAAATTTTATCATCCTGAGACATCCCCTTCCGAATCACCTGAATCTCCCACTATAAAACCGATATCTGGATCGGTTTCAAAATCCTGAGAACCCATCATGCCACGAAGAAACGACATTCATCGAATTTTATTGATCGGCTCTGGACCGATTGTTATTGGGCAAGGCTGTGAGTTTGACTATTCTGGAACGCAAGCCTGCAGGGCTCTGAAGGAGGAAGGCTTTGAAGTCATCCTCGTGAACAGTAATCCCGCCACGATTATGACCGACCCGGATCTCGCGGACCGGACCTATGTGGAGCCGATCACAGTCGAAGTTGTGGAAGCCATTCTAGAGCGAGAGCGCCCTGATGCCCTGCTTCCCACCATGGGCGGACAGACTGCCTTGAATATCACAGTGGAATTAGTGAAACGGGGTATTCTGGAAAAGTACGGAGTGCAACTTATCGGAGCCTCCTATGAGTCGATTCAAAAAGCGGAAGATCGGGACTTGTTCAAACAGGCGATGACACGTATTGGATTAAATGTGGCGGCAAGCGGATCCTTTCGCTCAAGAGAAGAAGCCTTACGGCTTCTTGAAACAATTGGATTTCCGGCTATTGTCCGTCCATCATTCACTCTGGGAGGAGCAGGAGGCAATATTGCCTATAATCGTGAAGAGTTTGATACATATATTGATTGGGCTCTCGTGACCAGTCCTGTTGGACAGGCCTTGCTCGAACAATCGCTTCTGGGATGGAAAGAATATGAATTAGAAGTGATGCGGGACTCCAAAGACAATGTGGTCATTGTCTGCCCCATCGAAAACTTCGATCCAATGGGTGTGCACACCGGAGACAGTATCACCGTGGCCCCTGCCATGACCTTGTCTGATAAAGAGTATCAGCATATGCGAGACGCGGCCATCCGCATCATTCGAGAAATCGGTGTGGAAACCGGCGGGTCCAATATTCAATTTTCTTTAAATCCGGACAACGGAGCGTTGATGGTTATTGAAATGAATCCTCGCGTATCGAGGAGTTCCGCTTTGGCTTCAAAGGCAACCGGGTTTCCGATAGCCAAGATCGCTGCGAAGTTAGCTGTCGGGTATACTCTTGATGAGATTCCCAACGATATTACGCAAGTGACAAAAGCCTGTTTTGAACCGACCATCGACTATGTGGTCGTGAAAATTCCACGGTTTACATTTGAGAAATTTGATGGTGTTGATCGGGTGCTGACAACCCATATGAAATCCGTGGGAGAAGCCATGGCTCTCGGATCCACCTTCAAAGAAGCTTTGCAGAAGGCTATTCGTTCCCTTGAAACAGACCGGTATGGGTTGATGTCGTTACATGGACTTAATGGGAAAAAAGATTCTGCCGGCTCGGCTCATCCGTTGTATGAGCGTCTTCAATCTCAGGTTCGAATCCCGACCGCTGATCGCCTTTGGTTTCTAGCTGATGCGTTCCGAATCGGAATGTCCGTAGAGGAACTGTATCATCTGTCGCGGGTTGACCCCTGGTTTTTGCATGAAATTGAAGAACTCGTAGAATTTGAGGCGGAATGGGTTCGTAAAAATACGGCGGAAGTTGGGAACGATCGTTCACACGACATCCGCAAAGGATGCCCTGATTCCCTGGTGACTCTCCTTGAACACGCGAAAGGTCTTGGATTTTCAGATCAACGGCTCGGTCAACTCATCGGGAGAGAGGAAGATACCATTCGTCAATGGCGACAGGTTAGGGGATCTGGCTATGGCATGGTGTTTAAAAGAGTGGATACCTGTGGCGCAGAGTTTGAGGCGCATACGCCCTATCTCTATTCAACGTCGGGTTTCTCCTGTGAATCCCGTCCTACTCAAAAAAGAAAAATTATGATTTTAGGCGGAGGGCCGAACCGCATTGGGCAGGGCATTGAATTTGATTATTGTTGTGTGCATGCCGCAATGGCCCTTAAAGAAGAAGGCATTGAAACGATTATGGTCAATTGTAATCCGGAAACCGTCAGTACGGATTATGATATTTCCGATCGCTTGTATTTTGAACCGTTGACCAAAGAAGAGGTTTTGCGGATTATTCTGACTGAACGACCGGACGGAGTCGTCGTGCAATTCGGCGGACAAACGCCTCTCAAGCTTGCCGTCCCCTTAGAGCAGGAAGGGGTCAGAATTTTGGGGACACAACCTGATGCCATTGACCGTGCGGAAGATCGAAAACGATTCAGTGATTTGTTAATTGAATTAAATCTCCTGCAGCCGCAAAACGGTACCGCACGGTCCTCACATGAAGCTCATATTATAGCCGTCAACATTGGGTATCCAGTGATGGTCCGCCCATCGTATGTGTTGGGAGGGCGTGCCATGCAAATCGTGTATGATGCCGACGCATTAGATGAATACCTTCAGAGACACGAGATGGATTTGGGAAGACATCCCTTGTTAATTGATGATTACCTTGAAGACGCCATAGAAGTTGATGTGGATGCCATCGCAGATGGGACAGACGTCGTGGTGGCTGCCATCATGGAACATGTCGAGATGGCAGGCATTCATTCAGGAGATTCAGCGTGTTCTTTACCTGCCCATTCCCTTAATGCCGATATTCTGAAGACGATCAATCACCAAACCATACTTCTTGCCAAGGAATTACACGTGGTGGGCCTGATGAATATTCAATATGCCGTCAAGGGTGGGTCGGTGTATATCTTGGAGGTCAATCCTCGCGCCTCCCGCACGGTCCCTTTTGTCAGTAAAGCCATCGGTGTACCTTTGGCCAAACATGCGATGAAAATCATGGCAGGGCGAACCTTGAAAGACGTAGGCTTTACGCAGTGCCCACTTTTCCCCCACATTGCCATTAAAGAGGCCGTCTTTCCCTTTACCAAACTTGGCGTCGCCGATGTATTGTTAGGACCCGAGATGCGTTCGACGGGCGAAGTCATGGGGATTGATCGAAGTTTCGGTTGGGCGTTTGCCAAATCACAGGCCGCATCGGGAATGCCATTGCCTCTGGCAGGGACTGCCCTTCTCAGCGTAAAAGATGGAGATAAACCCGCGACGCTTGCCATCGCACAGCGACTGTCGCAGCTCGGATTTTCACTGAATGCCACGAAGGGGACGGCGGCCTTTTTGCGGACACATGGGATCACCGTAGTTACGGTGAATAAAATCAATGAGGCTCGGCCCCATATCGAAGATCTACTCAAAAATAAAATGCTGTCATTAGTCGTAAATACGGTGGGAGGTGCCTCTTCACAGGATGATTCCGCGCCGATACGCAGAGCGTCCGTCTTCGGCGGAATTCCTTATTTTACGACCATTCAGGCTGCGCAAGCCGCCATCTCAGGAATAGAGGCGATGAAGAAAACATCCATGGAGGTTCGCTGTCTGCAGGAATATCATTCTGCGATGCCAGGCAGGTAGGCCTAAGTGGACGTGACGCGAGTTGGATGATTGACATCCGATTTCCATGATTTAGAGAGGGGGAGTAAGGTTTCATGAAAATTCCTATGACCAAAAAAGGGTATGAGGCACTGCAAGCAGAACTGGCCAGGCTGCGGCGGGAAGATCGCCCTAAAAACATTCAAGCTATCACCGAAGCTCGTGAACATGGTGATCTTAAGGAAAATGCCGAATATAAAGCCGCCAAGGAGCAACAACAATTTATTGATACACGGATGTCCGAGCTTGAGCATAAACTTAGTATTGCTCAAGTGGTAGAGATTTCGCCCGGGCAGAGTGACACAGTTGTGTTCGGGGCTACAGTCACCATTTTAAGTTTAGAGTCACAAGAAGAAAAACGCTATACCTTGGTGGGACAAGAAGAGGCCGATATTAAAAATGGTTCGATTTCGGTTCAATCGCCTATTGGGCGTGCGCTGATCGGGCATCGAGTCGGGGATACTGTTGAAGTGCATCGACCCGCCGGAGTTATTGAATATCAAATCCAGTCCATTTGTTTTGAGGAGCTGGAATCATGACTTCGGCCATTTCCTTGGTTACGTTGGTTACTGATTTTGGGGATGTCGATTATTTTGTTCCAAGTATGAAGGGCGTAATGCTCGGAATTAATTCTCAAATACGCTTCGTCGATCTGACGCATCGAATTCCGGCGCATGGGGTTGAACAAGCGGCATTTTTTTTGAAATCATGCTACCAATATTTTCCAGATGGAACGGTGCATGTGGTGGTCGTAGATCCCGGGGTGGGGAGCTCTCGAAGGGCGATTTTGGCCTCAACTTCCAGACATTTCTTCCTGGCTCCGGATAATGGGGTCTTGACGTACGTACTTCAAGAGGAAACCGCTGTTCAAGTTCGATCGATTGAAAATAAACAATATCGATTGGACTCCATGGGTGCGACGTTTGATGGAAGGGATTTATTTGCGCCTTCGGCGGCCTGGTTGACGAAGGGGCAGGTTCCCGGTTCGTACGGGCGCCTCATTCATGATTATGTCAGACTTCCCCTTGATCCCCCACGTATGGAAGGACATGCCCTACATGGGCGAATTGTCTATATTGACCATTTTGGCAATGCCATAACGAATGTGACCCTGACCGACATAGAGACGTTTCGATCAGTGACCAAGAAAGAATTCTCCGGGCTCAAAATTGGAGAGGTGGTCATCAAGGGAATAAAAACGCATTATGAAGAAGGTGCCTTGGGATACCCGGAAGGTCTCATAAATAGTAATGGGCATATCGAGATTTTTGTGAAGCAAGGACGGGCCGTGGACAGATGTCAATTGCGCATTGGTCAGACGGTTGAGCTGATCTAGTCTAAGGGACGCTTCAATACTTCCGGAGGTGATGGTATTGGGAAAGATGTGCTGGATGCACGGACCACTGATATGGCCAGTTTTAAAATAGACACCATTTGCTCGAGTTCCTTGGCACTTGCCGAAAGGGGAGGAATGAAAATCATAATGGTCCCGATGGGACGGATCAGCAGTCCTAATGTTCTCGCGGTCATGGCTATTTTCTGGCCAATACGTTCGGAGGCAGGGAACGGCGTTTTTTTGGATTTTTGTTGAACCAATTCAATCCCAACCATAAAGCCACATTGCCGGATATCCCCAACCCAAGGGTCTTCGGTTAGGGAATCAAGAGCTCTGCGAAATTTAGGGATCCGTCGTTGAAGCTTTGCGAGCGTTCGTTCACTCTTAAAGATGGCAAGGTTGGCCAGAGCCGCCGCGCATCCCAAGGGATTCCCCGCATAACTATGTCCATGGAAAAATGTTTTGTTTTCGTGCCCTTCGCCCAAAAACGCTTCATAAATGGCGTTTGTCGTCAGTGTGGCGGCCAATGGGAGATAGCCTCCCGTTAAACCTTTGGCAATCGCCATGATATCCGGAGAAATGCCTTCATGCTCACAGGCAAACATCCGACCTGTTCGTCCAAACCCGGTGGCAACCTCATCGGCAATAAAGAGGACCTTGTACCGCGTGCATAACTCCCTGACATGTTTCAAGTATCCCGGAGGCGAAGGAATGATCCCGGCGACCGCTTGCACCATGGGCTCAAGAATGAGGCCTGCAATTTCTTGATGCTGTGTGGAAAGAAGTTTTTCAAGCGGATCAAGACAGGCGAGGTGACAGTCAGGAAAATGCAATTGAAGGGGACATCGATAGCAATAAGGGGGCTCCACGTCATGGCTTGCAAAGAGGAGTGGAGAAAAAGATCTGCGGAACAGTTCGACTCCGCTGAGGCTCATTCCTCCCACCGTGTCCCCGTGATAGGACATGCCGAGATGGATAAACCGGGTTTTTCGTGGTTGGGGATTCGGACATTGTTGCCAATACTGAATAGCCATTTTTGCCGCAACTTCAACGGCGGTGGAGCCGTTATCGGAATAGAAGACCTTTTGTAACCCTTTGGGTGCCAGACGAATAAGAGCCTTCGCCAATTGAATGGCTGGTGGGTTGGAAAGTCCCAGCAACGTCGTATGAGCCACCTGGGTAAGTTGATGACGAATGGCCTCATCAATGCGAGGATGTCGATGCCCATGAATATTGACCCAGATGGAGGCCGTCGCATCGAGATAAGCGTTGCCATCCATATCATAGACATACGAACCGTTTCCACGTCTGATGATGAGAGGAGGCTGGCGTTCCCATTCCTGCATTTGGGTAAAAGGGTGCCACAGGTACTCCCGGTCGTCTTTTTCTAATGCTGTGCGGGTCGTCTTGAGAGTCATGGTCGTTTTTAAGGAAATAACCTAGCGGAATCCATTGAATTTTGACAACCTTTTAGGGTCTCATTACAATCACAGTCACTTCGAATGAGTAAAGCCTTTCCTCAAACCCACATCCGCAATTTTTCAATTATTGCTCATATCGACCACGGCAAATCTACTCTTGCCGACCGGTTTTTGGAGATCACCGGTGCCGTATCTCCACGTGAGGCCCGTGCACAATATCTGGATGCCATGGACCTGGAGCGTGAGCGCGGCATTACGATCAAAGCGCATGCCGTCACAGCACGATTTCGAAGTTCGGATGGACAGGAATATCAGTTTAACCTCATTGATACTCCTGGACATGTAGACTTTGCCTATGAGGTCTCACGCAGCCTGGCTGCCTGTGAAGGAGCACTTCTGTTGATCGATGCCACCCAGGGCGTGGAGGCCCAGACTATCGCCAATGCCTATCTGGCGATTTCGAATGATTTAGTCATAATTCCTGTCATTAATAAAATTGATTTGCCGAGTGCCGATGTCGAAGGGGTCAAAGTCCAAATTCGAGATGTGTTGGGGTTATCGAGTGAAGAGGCATTTTTAGTCAGTGCCAAAGATGGACGAGGGGTAAAGGAGGTGCTTGAAGGAGTGGTGAAGATTATCCCGCCTCCCGTCGGTTCCATTGATCAACCGTTAAAGGCCCTGATTTTTGATTCCTGGTTCGACAATTACCAGGGCGCCGTAGTGCTTCTTCGAGTCATGGATGGAGAAATTACCCCCAATATGATGATTAAGCTCATGTTTTCCGGACGTGAATTCGAAGTCCTGGAGGTAGGCGTCTTTTCACCGAAACGAACCAAGGTGAACCGGCTGGGACCTGGGGAAGTCGGGTACATTTGTGCCGGGATGAAAGAACTATCGGACACCAAAATTGGCGATACTATTACCGATTCAAAGCGCCCAACAAGCATGGCCTTGCCCGGGTACCGGGATGTCAAACCGGTAGTCTTTTGCGGGTTATATACCACCGACAATGCCAAGTTTGAGGACCTGCGGGATTCTCTGGAGAAGTTGCAGCTGAATGATTCCTCCTTTGTCTATGAACCGGAAACCTCCCTGGCCTTGGGATTTGGGTTTCGATGTGGGTTTTTAGGGCTTCTCCACATGGAAATTATTCGGGAACGCTTGGAACGGGAATACGGACTCGATCTGATCAGTACTGCCCCGACGGTGGTGTATCGTGTGACGACCACCAAAGGCGAAACCCTGGTCATCGATAATCCCTCCAAACTTCCTGATCCTTCACAGATCGAACGAATTGAAGAGCCTTATATTAAAGCCACCATGATTACGCCTGAGCGCTATATCGGAAATGTTCTTCAGTTGTGTCAGGAACGTCGTGGTATTCAAGTCGGGCTGCAATATCTGGATCCAACCCGATCCATGTTAATCTATGAGATCCCGCTCAATGAAATTGTGTTAGACTTCTATGATCGCCTGAAATCCCGCACGCAAGGGTATGCATCCTTGGACTATGAATTGCTCGGCTATCGCGAGTCTGAATTAGTGAAATTGGATTTATTGCTGAATGGGGAGACAGTAGATGCGCTCTCCATTATCGCACATAAAGATAAAGTGCAAAGCCGCGGGCGCCAATTAGCCGAAAAAATGAAAGAACTCATTCCCAAGCAAATGTTTGAAATTGTCATTCAAGCGACCATAGGCAAACGCATTATTGCCAGGGAAACCATTGGCGCACTCAAAAAAAATGTGACGGCCAAGTGCTATGGTGGGGATATTTCCCGAAAGCGCAAATTGTGGGAAAAGCAAAAAGAAGGGAAAAAACGGATGAAACAATTAGGACGTGTGGAAGTCCCTCAGGAAGCTTTTCTGGCTATTTTAAAGACCGATCCGAACTGAACCGCTGATGACCACTCAAGATCCGCACCAACCAAAAATGACCGAATCTTCCGAAAAAAATCTTCAAGAGGAATCTTCGGTTACCTCAAGTTCACAGGATACGGAGATATCCAAAAAATCCATTTTTCGAGAATATGCCGAGGCCTTGATCATTGCGATTATTCTGGCACTAACCATTCGGGTCTTTGTGGTCCAGGCCTTTAAGATCCCATCAGGGTCGATGATTCCGACCTTGATGATTGGCGATCATATCCTCGTTTCCAAACTGGCCTATGGGTTTCAGGTACCGAAAGACTGTGAGTTTCAGGTCTCGTTCCCACCTGTGACGTGTTTTTCTTCTACGATCGTGATGAATTTTGATCCTCCGTCGCGTGGAGATATCATCGTGTTTCGTTACCCCGAGGATGAAAATAAGGATTTTATTAAGCGGGTGATCGGGCTTCCTGGTGATACCATTCATATTCAAAATAAACACGTTATTGTGAATGGACAGCCTTTGTTGGATGAGGGTTTTACGCAGAGGGTCGACCCTGGAATTATTGATGGTCGTATCAATCCTCGGGATAATCTTGGGCCCTTAACCGTTCCTCCGGACTCCTACTTTGTGATGGGTGATAACCGTGACCAAAGTTTGGACAGTCGATTTTGGGGATTTGTGCGAATGGATAAAATTAAAGGCAGGGCATTTCTCGTGTATTGGTCATGGAATGGGCAGGGAGCTTGGACCGATTGGATCAGATGGGAACGAATCGGGAAGATCATTGAATAGTGAGGACCCACTCACTCGACTCAATCAAACTTCAGGCTTGTGCTGATTCAAGGATGAAACCGCTATCCGTTGTCCCATCGATTTCCGCTCGGAAATTCAAGGAGTACATTCAACGCTTCTCCCGTGCTCGCATTCTGGTTGTCGGAGATCTCATTCTCGATCATTATGTCTGGGGCAAGGTGCATCGTGTCTCTCCGGAAGCGCCTGTACCGATTGTTCATGTGGATTCTGAATCGTACAGAATGGGTGGGGCAGCGAATGTGTATCATAATATTCTGACCTTAGGTGGACAAGCTGAATTGTGTGGCATGGTTGGTGCGGATCATGCTGGGAAACAATTCCTTGCTGACATTCGACGGTCGTCCCCGTGTACTGCCGGTGTATTCGTCGACTCTAGTCGCCCAACCATTAAAAAAACCAGAGTGGTAGCCCACAATCAGCAAATTGTTCGATTTGATGTGGAACAACGCCATGACATTTCGTCTCAACAGACAAAAAAAATGATAAAACATGTGGCTTCCCGTCTTCCTGAAGTTTCCTGCCTGGTGATTTCCGATTATGCGAAGGGCATGATCACCGTTGACCTGATGAAGGCCATTCATATTCTGGCTAAGCAATTCGGCGTTCCGGTCGTGGTGGATCCGAAGGTTGAGCATATGGCGTATTATCAGGGAGTGACGGTTATCACACCCAATCATTTCGAAGCCAAACAGGCCGCAGGATTCCTCCCAAGCCAGGATGTTCCGGTTGAACAAATCGGCCCGGCTCTCCAACAACGATTACAGTGCCAGGCAGTCGTGGTCACGAGGGGAGAGGAGGGAATGAGTATTTTTGAAAAGACGGGCCAATCATGGACCATCCCGGCCGTGGCTCGGCAAGTCTATGATGTCACCGGAGCAGGCGATACGGTCATCAGCACTCTTGCATTAGCGCTGAGTGCAAAAGCCACACTTCCTGAAGCTGCGGTATTAGCCAATCATGCCGCGGGTATTGTGGTGGGCATGGTGGGTACCGCCACAGTGACACGGGCGCAACTTCAAGAGGCTTTGCTCCATGGCCACAACTGATTCCCACGTCAGCCTGTGTATTCCTGCTCGTTACGGATCGTCTCGATTTCCTGGAAAACCACTTGCCCTTATAGCCGGAAAGCCCCTAATTCAGCATGTCTATGAAGCGGTTCAACAGGTTGCGCAAGTGGGGCAGATCCTGGTTATTACCGATCAGGAATCCATTGAACAAGGGGTTAAGAGTTTTGGTGGAGAAGTCTGTCTCGTTAAGGAATTCTGTCGAACCGGAACGGACCGGGTGGCGAAAGTGGCTTCCCAATTGAAATATGACGTAATTGTGAACCTGCAAGCTGATGAAATTCCTCAACACCCTGGATTGCTGGATGATCTCATTCTCCCTTTTTTAGCTTCTCCAGCAGGGGTGGGGACGTTGAAAAGACAGCTACACCGCACACAGGATCTAACCAATCCGTCAATCGTAAAGGTGGTAACCGATATCAATGGGCAGGCCCTGTATTTTTCACGGAGCCCGATACCCTGCTGGCGCGATGGAGTACCTTCTGGGAATAGTCAAATTGCCTATATGCATTTGGGAGTATATATTTTCAGGAAATCAGATCTATTACGCTTTGCCGGGTTGCCATCGGGATATCTTGAAGAGGCGGAAAAATTAGAACAATTGCGGGCCTTAGAACATGGCCTTCCGATAACGGTTTGGGAAACGGAACACGAATCGATTCGTATAGATACTCCTGAAGATGTTATGACTGCGGAGGGTCTTTTATCCAAGAACTCCTGTAAGCCGAAAGAGAGAATTTTGGACCGGAGAGAGGGTTGAAAATAGATAGAACAATATGGTGGAGTCGACAGATCAAAGGAAGGCCCAGGGGGTCATTATTCAACTAACCAGAAAACCTTATGAGTAAATTTCTTTTTGTGACAGGTGGAGTAGTCTCCTCCCTAGGGAAGGGATTGTCTTCTGCGGCTATCGGGCATTTATTGGAAAGCCGTGGCATGACTATCACCTTTCTGAAGCTGGACCCCTACATTAATGTCGACCCGGGTACGATGAATCCCTATCAGCACGGGGAAGTCTATGTCACCGATGATGGAGCGGAAACTGACTTGGACCTGGGACATTATGAGCGATTTACCACCGTTCAGTTGCATCGGGAAAATAACTGCACGACAGGACGGATTTATGAATCGGTGATTCAAAGGGAGCGAAGAGGAGAATATCTTGGAGCGACGGTCCAGGTCGTCCCCCATATTACGGACGCCATAAAGCAGACGATTCTCAATGTGGCCCATGACGTGGATGTGGTGATCGTTGAAATTGGCGGGACTGTCGGTGATATTGAAAGTTTGCCTTTCTTAGAAGCCATTCGACAAATGCCCTATGAGGTTGGTCGGGAAAACGTCCTATATATCCACCTCACTTTAGTGCCCTATATCGGAACGGCTGGGGAACTCAAAACCAAACCCACGCAGCATTCCGTCAATAAACTTCGTGAAATCGGCATTCAACCCAATATCCTGTTGTGTCGGACCGATCGATTTCTCCCTCCCGGCGTGAAAGATAAAATTGCCATGTTTTGTAACGTGGATAAAGGTTCTGTCATCACGGCCAAGGATGTGGATTCCATCTATGAAGTACCGATTATCCTCAGAAAAGAAGGCCTGGATGAACTTATTGTTCGGTTACTCCATCTTGAGACGCGCCCACCGAACCTTCGGGATTGGGATATTTTAGTCCAGAAGATTAAGCGGCCACGACATGAAGTCACGATAGCACTGGTTGGCAAATATGTAGAATCTCGAGAATCCTATAAAAGTGTGTCGGAAGCCTTGACTCATGGGGGATTACACGATGAAACAGGTGTTCATATTCAATGGGTGGAGTCGGGTGACATTGAAAAGGACGGCCCTGAACGTTTGTTAGCTGATGTGGATGGAATCTTAATACCGGGAGGGTTTGGCCTTCGAGGGATTGAAGGAAAAATTGATACGATACGGTATGCCAGGGAGAGGCATCTTCCCTTTTTGGGCATTTGCTTGGGTATGCAATGCGCGGTGATTGAAATTGCCAGAAGTCTGGGCGGACTTCAGCATGCCAATAGTTCGGAATTCAATCCGGAGACGCCGTATCCCGTCATCGACCTCCTTCCCGAACAACGATCTATCCAAGAAAAGGGCGGGACAATGAGGCTGGGAGGCTTTCCCTGTCGATTGATTCCCAATACGCTTAGCTTTGCGGCCTATGGGCAATCGGATATTCGTGAACGACACCGCCACCGCTATGAATTTAACAATGAATATCTGGAAGCTTTAACCTCAAAGGGTCTGACGGTTAGTGGGACATCTCCTGACGGAAGGCTGGTAGAAATCATCGAATTGCACGGGCATCCCTGGTTTGTGGGTACACAATTCCATCCAGAGTTTCAGTCTCGACTGTGTTCTCCTCATCCTCTTTTTTCTGCATTCATTGGCGCCGCACTTCAAAGAAAATTCGGCACATAACGAACTGGATTTATCATGGCTCAGCCAACTCAAGTCGACATCGGCCCGTTCTCCGTTGGCGGGAGTTGCCCGCATTTTTTAATTGCGGGGCCTTGCGTGATCGAAAGCGAGAAATTGGTTATGGAGACCGCTGTTGCAATTGCGGAAATTGCCAAAGATCTTCGCATCCCATACATCTTTAAAGCGTCCTATGATAAGGCCAATCGCACTTCGATTTCTTCATTCCGGGGGTTGGGCATAAAGGAAGGATTAAAAATCCTCAAGAGAATTAGCCGTGAGCTAGGTATCCCCATTCTAACGGATATTCACGAAGTCCAGGACGTTTCTCAGGTTGCTGAGATTGTAGATGTATTACAAATTCCGGCTTTTTTATGTCGACAGACCGATTTGCTAATTGCTGCCGCAAAATCCGGTCGGGTGGTCAACGTGAAAAAGGGACAGTTTCTATCCCCTTGGGATATGGCGAATGTTGTCCATAAACTGCAAGAGGCCGGAAGTAGCAAAATTTTCTTAACTGAGCGGGGGGCCAGCTTCGGCTATCAAAATCTTGTCGTCGATATGCGCTCATTACCCGTTATGAGAAATCTGGGATACCCGGTGGTATTTGATGCAACCCATAGCGTGCAATTGCCTGGCGGGGGGGGGACGGTCTCTTCAGGACAACGGGAATTTGTGGCGCCATTAGCCCGTGCGGCGGCCGCGGCTGGATGTGACGGATTCTTTATGGAAGTCCATCCCCGTCCGGAAGAAGCACTATCCGATGGGCCAAACATGATAAGATTGAGTGAGTTGCGAGGTTTATTAGCACAACTTCAAGCCATTTGGCAGGTAACCGGAAAAGGGGAAATCTCTCCTCTTACTTGAGCTTTTACAAAGAAATATTTAAATCTTCATGAATCAATCTGAAGTAGTAAAAGAAAAGTCTGAACAAAATGATGTAATTATGGGAGAAGTCTATCTCAATCTTCCAAATTCTCTCACTCTCTTGCGCATCCTGTTAATTCCTGTCTTTGTTTGGTTATTCTCTGAATCGAGTCCTGACCGGGCACTGGCGGCCGCCCTGGTGTTTGCTTGTGCAGCTTTCACGGATTTTCTTGACGGATATCTGGCCAGAAAAAGTGGTCAGATAACCAATTTAGGGAAATTGTTGGATCCGGTTGCCGATAAACTCCTGGTAGCCTCTGGACTTATTCTTCTTGTGCAATTTCAGCGTGTTGCGGTGTGGTTGGCTATTGTGATGATTGCACGCGAAATGATTGTGACCGGAGCCAGGGTGGTCGCAGCGAAAGAGGGATTTGTGGTTCCAGCGGACTCTCTTGGGAAATTCAAAGTCATCGGGCAAATCGGAGGGATTCTGTGCCTTATTCTCCAAGGCGTTTGGGCTCAAAGTGAGGGCCCATTGAGTACTATTGGCACCGGACTGTTGTATATTGCCTTGTTTTTCTCTTTATTTTCCGGCTGGCGATATCTCATGCAAATCTTTAAGAAAATTAGTCCGCAATATTGGTAGGAGTGCTCATAAGTCGCCCGGAATGGAAGTATATTTATTAGGAGTAGTCGGCGCCTATCTCTTAGGATCTATCCCATTTGGCCTAGTCATTTCTCGCATTTTCGGAGCAGATGACCCCCGCACACATGGAAGTCATAACATCGGTTTTACCAATGTTCTGAGAGTATCAGGTAAAAAAGTAGGTATATTAACTCTAATTGGGGATTTAGGGAAAGGAACGGTTGCGACCGTTGTCGCTGGATTGGTCGGATTTCCTTGGCTCTGGATTCTTGTCATAGGCTTTTCGGTCATTCTTGGTCATATCTTTTCTATTTTTTTAAGATTTAAGGGGGGAAAAGGAGTCGCCACGGCCTTAGGAGCCATTCTTGGTATCCATCCGCTGATTGGATGGCTTCTTGTTGGTATATGGTTGGGAGCGGTATTGGTTTTTGGATATTCCTCAGGTGGCGCTCTGCTGGCTTTTAGTGTATTTCCATTCTTGGCCTATTTCATGACTTTCGACTTCTATTTTTGCTTTTTTGCTTTCGGAGTGACTGGTGTCATTTTTTTCTGTCACAAAGAAAACATTCTCCGTCTTAGCCAGGGGACCGAGAGCAAAATGAGGCTATTTTCTATTTAACATAATATTTATTATCCGACTCTGTTAAAAGTTAAGGTTTAGGATGAATTTAGGTAATTTTTCTTTAATATTGTCATTATGTTGTCTTATTTTGTGTATTTCTCCGTCACCCGCAGTCAGTCAAACAGCCAAAGAACTTAGAGGACTAGAGCTTCTGGGAGATATCGAACAGGCCATCACCAGCCTGGCTGAACGGGTGACCCCTACGGTAGTCAATATTACACCGATTCGTGAAATCGCTCAGGGACAAGGGTTTCAGCGACGGGCGCCATTTTCTCAAGGGAGTGGCTCAGGTGTTATCGTGCGGGAGGATGGCATTATCGTAACCAACAATCATGTGGTTGGGGAAGACGCCAGGGAGGCAGATATCCGGCTATCCGATAAGTCCAACATGATTGCTCGGGTAATCGGACGTGATAAAGAAACCGATATAGCCGTCCTCAAAATTGAATCTGACCGGAAATTTCCAGTTGCTTATTTCGGGGACTCCAATGCCTTAAAAGTCGGTCAATGGGTATTGGCTGTCGGAAATCCGATGGGGTTAGACCGCACAGTGACCTTAGGCGTGATCAGTGGGATTGGAAGGGAACGACTCAACTTATCCCGGTATGAAAATTTCATTCAAACAGATGCCGCAATCAATCCAGGGAATTCAGGAGGTCCGCTCTTTAACCTTCGAGGGGAGGTGATCGGGATCAATACCGCCATTATCCATATGGCACAAGGTATAGGATTTTCCATTCCAGCCGATATGGTTTCGCGGGTGGTCGATCAACTGGTGTCCCAGGGGCGAGTGGTTCGTGGGTGGCTGGGTGTCGGGATTCAAGCTCTCACGAAAGAACTTGCGGAACAATTTGGGATTAAGGAAGGCCATGGGGTTCTCGTCAACGAAGTGTATGAACACGATCCCGCCCATGTGGCCGGGATTAAACCAGGGGATATCATTGTGTCGGTAGACGACAGCTCGGTTGATTCGCCCAACCAACTGTCGAGACTTGTTGCGCGTGTTGGGCCTGGTGAGAATGCCAAAATCCTTGTGTTACGGGACGGAAAAGAGTTGACCTATTTGGTGCCGATAGTGGAAAGGCAGGAAAAATCCACGTTGGCCTCACTCCCCTTGCAAAAATCAGAGGTCACCCTAGGGCTTGATGTCCAAGGGCTTACAGCTGCCCTCGCTGAGCAATTTGAATTAGAAGAAACCGTGGGCGTGCTTGTGACCAAGGTTGAACCAGGCGGTCTCGCGAACTCCGAGGGGATTCAGGAAGGAGATTTGATTAACGAGGTTAATCGGAAAACGGTCCGGACCGTTACGCAATTTTCCGAGGAAGTCGCCAAAGTGAAGCCCGGTCAAACTATATTACTTCGGATTATTCGCAAGACAAGGGCATTTTTCATTGTGATCAAAACGCAGCCCTAAAGCCTCTCACTGTGTGAGAGGGGTTCAGTGGGACGAAACGGTTTCCTTTTCCTTTTTATGTTCTTCCACAATACGATTAAGGCAATCCTTCGGTACCTCCTCGTAGCCCGAAAATTCCATCACATAACTACCCTTTCCAGCCGTCATGGACGTCAAGGAAGGAGCATACTTCAGCATTTCCGCTAACGGCACAAAGGCCTTCACAATTTGGTTGTGTCCCTTAGTCGCCATTCCCTGTATGCGTCCACGACGCGAGTTAAGATCTCCAATCACGGTCCCCACCAAATCATCCGGGACTAGCACATCTACGGACATGATGGGTTCAAGAATCGTGCATTGAGCGGCCTCCAGGGCATGCTTGAGGGCCATTGATCCGGCCACTTTAAAGGCCAACTCCGAAGAATCAACGGGATGATGAGATCCATCATAGACAGCCACACGTATATCCACGATAGGAAATCCGGCAACAATTCCATGTTGCAGAGCCTCGATCACGCCCTTTTCCACCGCAGGGATGAAATTTCGTGGTATGACCCCACCAACAATTTTGTTGTGAAATTCAAATCCGGCCCCTCGGGGAAGGGGCTCAATTTGTAGCCAGCAATCTCCATATTGTCCATGCCCACCGGTTTGTTTTTTATATTTTCCCTGGGCCTGAGCCATACGATGGATCGTCTCTTTATAGGGGACTTTCGGCATGTGCAAGTCCACCTCAACACCATACTTGCGTCTCAGTTTGTCTAAAGTGGCATCGATGTGGCTCTGCCCTACTCCACTTAACAGCATTTCTTTTGTCTCTTCATTCCTAAGAAACTCGAGAGAGGGATCTTCTTCAACTAACTTATGAAGACCTAAACTGACCTTGTCAATTTCATTCTTGCTTTTTACCTCTAAAGCATACGACATAACCGGCCGCGCTATTTTCAGGCCTGGGAATATAATGGAATGTCGTTCATCGCAAAGGGTGTCGCCGGTTTGAGTATCCTTTAATTTACCGATGGCCACAATATCTCCGGCGGAGACCTGATTAACCTGGTGATGCTTCTTGCCCACCGAGAAAAAAAGATGTCCACCCTTCTCCTTGGTCTGCCGGGAGGCATTATAAAATCCTGAATCTGCCTGTAAGGTCCCGGACAGCACTCGCACAAATGATAGACGCCCCATAAATGGATCGATGGTGGTTTTAAAGACGAAGGCTGAAAATGGATCTTGTGGATCAGATTTTCGTTGACCTTCATCATGCGTCTGAGGTTGCAGGCCGATGTTGGGATGAAGACTGGAACGATCGGAAGGAGACGGGAGATAACGTTGTATCGCATCGAACAGGGTTGTGGTTCCAATATTGCCAATAGCAGCTCCGCACAACACCGGAACAAGCTTCCCCTCTAATGTGCCGAGCGTCAATCCATCCTGTAAATCTTCATTTGAGATCTCACCTTGGGAGAGATATTTTTCCACCAATTGATCATTCGTTTCTGCCACCTGTTCCATAGCTCGGCGCCGGAATTCATTCGCCATGGATTGGTGTTCTGGAGAAATCTCCGTTTGGTGGGTTTTGGGCGTGCCGGAAGCCGGAGTTATGACGCTCCTCGAAATGAGATCAATGACACCAGTCAGCGTGGCTTCTTCTATAACGGGAATGGTGATTGGAACTCCGGTAAATTCCAATGTTTTTTCACACTCTGCCAAAATCGAGCGATAGTCCGTTCGTTCTTTATCCAGTTCATTAATAAACAGGAGACAAGGAAGTTCGTGTTCCTGAATAAGGTCCCAGACTCGTTCGATTTCTGACCGTAGCCCTGTACTGGCCCCTACAACAAGCACCACGCCATCCACCGCCCTGAGAGCGGATTGAACCTCAAAGGCATAATCGCTCATTCCCGGTGTATCTATAATATTGACTTTTGTGCCCTGCCATTCGAACTGGCAGATGGTCGAACTAATGGAATGGTGCCTGTGGACCTCTTCAGGTTCAAAATCACCAATGGTATTTCCCTGAGGAATGGATCCCATGGTAGGGATGACTCCCGTGGAAAAGGCCAGTGCTTCACAAAGGGTGGTCTTTCCTGCCCCCGGGTAGGAACAAATGACCACGTTACGGATGGATGGGGCCGATTCGTGTGGCATGCGAACCTCCTCTCAATTTCCTTGAATTTTAGGTAGGAGAGGAAGGAGTGTCAATGAAAAAGAATAATGGCCTGTCAGGAGACCAACGCTCTTTTTGATTTTATCGTCAGTGGACCGACAGATAAGACTTCCAAAAATCTGCACGGTGATGCGCGGTAAAAAATATTCAGGAAAAATTTTCCTAGTAAATTCTGAGATTTTCTCTTGAAAATGGATTCGAGCATTTTGTTCGAAAATTCTGGCACTCAGGTTGCTCTAGTGTCGTATCCAAGAGAGTAAAATTGATACCAATTCCATGGTAGCCGTACATCGGAATCAATGAACGAAACGATGTAAGTCGTTTCAGCTCTCGCCCCTCTTTTAGTACAGGCTTATGCAGACATCAGGATCCATTGAGATCCAGGAAAAGTCTTGCGTAAAAAATTAGGTATTAACACTTATTTTTCGGTGGGGGACCGCATGAGCACATTGACACCAGGGTTGGTAGGTATAACTTCAATGAATCAATTTGCTGGATTGAACCAGATAACTCAGGAGCTAGTTCCTGGTGATCCTTCTGGAATCCGTGACCTCCCGCCACTTCCCTTCTCTTTACATTGCCTGGGAGGGGTTTGGGAAGGGTATCTTGTTGGATGGCACGAGGACAAAATGCATTTGCGTTTGACCGGATTCCCTCCCATAGAACTCTCACAGATCATTGAGTTGAAATATGGCATTTCAGGTCAGGATCATCCCCTCAAAATGTTTCATGGAATGATTAAAAATATACAAGTGGAACCAGGTCAGACCGCTTGGGAAGGGACAACTGACATTCTTTTAGACTGCCCAACAGAGAATGATGCCATTGGTTCCTTTTCGTCAGGTACGAGATTTCTGCTCCCTCAAGAAGAGAGCCTCAAGGTGCATGGACATGTTTTAAATGGTTTGTTCAATTCGGCCTGGAAAATTCATAACCACGAACTCTCCGAATCAATATCAGGTGTTTCTTTTCGTGAGAAGGAAGACGACATGAAGAATGGGTCCCTCATTCTTCAAAACACGGGCGTATCCAGCAATCGTCTCACTATTAAAAAAGGCAATGGGCAGCGGATTAGTGCCTACCATGACCAACCGATTGAGGAAAATTCAACAGAAGGACCTGTCGTCGTTATTGCCCCGGGATATGGGGAAACCAAACGGGATTATTTGACCTTGGCGTATTACTTTGCCAGCAATGGATTTCATGTCGTGCGCTATGACCACACCAATCATGTCGGCGAGAGTGATGGCCTGCACTATCAGGTAACCCTTTCATCCATGAAAAATGATTGGCAAACTGTAACCCGTTATGTGAGGGCCACTTGGCCGCACTCAGCCATAATTGGTGTAGCTGCCAGCTTAGCTTCGCGGGTCGCTCTCAAAGCCGAGGCTGAATGTCCCTCATTATCCCTCTTGATCATGCTCATGAGCATTGTCAATGTCCAACGTTCTGCAGCCATGGTTCATCAGGAAGATCTCTTTGCAACCTATGGGAATGAGCAGTGCCCTGCCTCGGCAAATTTTTTGGGCTTTAATGTGGGTAATCAATTTTTGGGTGATGCCATTGCCAACAAATTTGTCACGCTTGAGCACACACTGATTGATGCGAAATCCCTAACCTCCCCTGTCCTACTGGTTTCCGCTGAAAAGGATGCCTGGGTTGCTCCCGATGATCTTCAAGCGTTTCGGAATGCATTGGATCAACGTCTTGAGCATTGGATGGTGGTACCAGATGCTTTGCATCGTCTACAAGAAAACCCCAAAAGAGCCCGTGAAACCTATCGACGACTCATTGCGCAATGCCATGAGCAAGTGAATCAGAAAGCAGATCCTGATGTGATCCACACTCCCAATCGATTAGACTTGGGACGTCAAAATCGACGAGAAAAATTTGCGCAACAACAACAGGCCGAGACCGACGTCGGGGCCGGCTTTTGGCAGGATTACTTGGGCCACTTCCAGTCGGTAGCCCAATGCCGGGAATATGTGAAACTTCTTGATCATGTGTTTCATGCCTTAGGGCCCATCACTCCTAGCCAACGGTTTCTGGATGCCGGCTGTGGAAATGGTAATGCCGGGTTATATTTTTTGGATAAGCTTTCCTCTCCCATTTCGAATGTGATCCCGTTCCTAGAGAAGTCCATTCAATACGTGGGGATAGATGTCGTTCCTGACGCGTTGAAACGTGCTAACAACGCGATGCGTGCCGCCACCACAAAATGGCAACATAGGATGACCTCTCCGACACCCTTCGTTACAAAGGCATGGGCGCAGGTAGATTTAGCTCAGCCCCTCCCCTTTCCCGACAACCGATTCGACCGGATTGTCTCCAATCTGGTGATTGGATATGTCCAGGATCCAGGCGCTACCTTACGGGAACTGTATCGTGTTCTCGCTCCAGGGGGACGAATCGTTATTTCCAATTTAAAACCGAATGGTGACTTTTCCGGCATTTACCAGAGTCTGGTCAGTAGTGCTGCTCTCCCACAACAACGAGAGGAAGCACGGGATCTATTGAATAATTACGGGAAAATCCGACAGGCCGAAAAAGAAGGGCAATTTTGTTTTTATGATCAAACCCAATGGGAATCGATCGTCGCCACCTTGGGCTGTACGAATGCTGGTATTTTTTCAACTTTTGCAGGACAAGCGTATCTCATTGTTTTAGACAAACCAAATGTCTGCACACCAGCGCAAAAGCTAATCGTCCAAAATCCAGAACCATGCTCTACCCGAACGCAGCTGCCAGGGATTCTGAAGCAAGTGGCATAGGATGGCCCCTTTTTATCTATAAATATTTTTCAGGAGAACCGCATGGCCTAGATGGGACCTCCGTATGACAATGACTGCTTTTGATTGTACAGAAGAGTGTTGTACATGGAAGCATCAGAAGATGTCCCCCCGACATTCCTGGATTCAACTTTTTTGACTTCTGCCTGCATTTATTGTCCAATAGGCCCTCAAAGATGTCAGAGTCAATGATCTGTGTGATCTCTCATCTGTCCTTGTTTTAGACGTGAATTTTTACGCCTTCAGCGGACTCCTGAATGGTCTGGCCGCGACAGCCTCCGGCCTTATCGTCTATGCCAAAAATCCTCACAGCTCCAAGCATCAAGCCTATGCCCTGTATTGTTTAGCTGCCGCCATTTGGGGATACGGGTATTGCGCATGGCACCTTTCCTCCACTCACGATCTTGCCCTTCTCTTTGTTCGATTGTTAATGGCCGGAGCCATTTTTCTTCCGCCGGCCTATTTGTGGCATGTCCTGACCTTATTGGATGATGTAGAAGCCAACAGATGGGTTGTTCGTCTTGGATGGGGAACTAGTCTTATTTATTTCGGCGCGAATTTCACCACCTATTTCGTGGCTGATGTTCATCAGGTCGGTGGTTTTCCATTTTGGCCGCAACCCGGTCCCTTTTTCCATGTCTATCTCCTGGGGTTTGGCCTATCGACCATTTATGGAACGTGGTTGCTTTATCGGGGTGCTCGGACCAGAACCGGTCCTGAACGTTCACGATTTTTCCTCCTCACTATCGGATCAGTCGTTGCATACTTAGGGGGGATGACGACTTTTCCGCTCTGGTATGGAATTGAAATTCCACCAAACGGCACGATCCTACTGACGGTCTATACATCGGTCGTCGCCTATACGCTCCTACGATACAGACTCATGGATCTCGGGACGGCTGTTGAAAGAAGTATCACGGGAGGCCTCTTGTTAGCACTCGTGGCTTTCCCTGCCTATCCGATCCTCCTCCTTGGCCAGAGTCTGTATTTTGGGCAAATTAATATCGCCTATTCTTTTGTTGAACTCACCGTGTTGCTCATCTTGGTGCTTGGAGCGTCCTCCTTAAAGCGGGAAGCAAAAACATTAATCACGAAATCACTGTTCAAGGAACGATATAATCGACATGAAACGGTGGTACATTTTTCTAAGTCCCTCCTCTCCATATTGGAATTAAAAGATTTGACGGCGACTATTGTGGAATCCATTTGTCCCACATTAGGATTGCAATGGGGAGTTTTATATTTACGAAGTTCCAGCAGTCAGGATTATCGACCGGTCTCCAGCTTTGGAAAATCCACCACAGATCTTCCAGTTCTCTATTTGCATAAAACGCCTACGTTGCTAGAAATGTGGAGACAAGGCACGTCCTGTTTTGTCCTCCATGAATTGGAACTCTCTACCATCAACTCCGACTCTGAAGCCGTCATCGCGCAGCTCGCCCATATTGGAACAGAAGTTTGTTTGCCCTTGGTTAACAAAACCCGGCTTTTAGGTTTTTGTGTGTTTGGACCTAATACGAAAAGTGGAGGAGGGTATACGACCCAGGATTTGGATTTATTAACAACCTTATCCCAAGAAGCGTCAGTGGCGTTAGACAATGCTTTGCTCTATGAGGAGCTCAAGCGCTCCCAATCGTTAGTTCGTCGAACGGATCGCCTTCGTTCTCTGGAGACCATGGCCGGCGGATTGGCTCACGAAATTAGAAATCCCTTGACCTCGATTAAAGCCTTTGTGGATCTGGCACCTGAACGAAAGGATGATGAACAGTTTCTGGTTCGATTCAGTAAGGTTGTCAAAGAAGATGTGTTTCGAATTGAGCGGCTCACTCGAGAGATCCTGGATTATGCCAAACCGATGGAACCGTTCCTCAAGGAAGAAGATCTCAATGATATTGTGGAATCCTGTCTGTATACCCTCAGAATTCGACCCTCTCATGAATTAATTGTCGTCGAAACCGATTTGGCTCATGGGTTACCAAAGGTATTTGCCGATCGGCAGCAATTGAAGCAGGTGTTCCTCAATCTGTTGTTTAATGCCGTTGAAGCCATGCTCCCTGAGGGTGGGGTGTTAACGGTGCGGACTCGAAAGATTGGTTCAGGTGTGGCTCAGGGTTGGGTCCAGATGGACATACACGATACTGGAAAAGGGATAAATCCGGAAGACATCGAGCATATATTTGATCCTTTTTTCACCACAAAGCACTTGAGTCAGGAACATGAGGGAACGGGTTTGGGATTGGCCATTGCCCATCAAATCATTCAAGAACATCGGGGAAGTATTGAGGTCCAAAGTGTCAAGGGAGGGGGAACCACGTTTCTTGTAAATCTCCCAAGTTCTCCAGCACCCACATCAGTTTCTCCAGCCCAGAGTGTGTCCCCAAAGTCCGAACTCCCCAATCTTGATTGAAACACCCCTGTAAAGCCACGGAAGGGAAGAATTCTAAATCAGGGCATATTCACGATTTATGAGGATAAGGAATTGGGGTTGACTAGCCATACAGAACGGTTATCCAGAACGCGGAAGGCGTCCTTCAACCAATTGACCCTCCCAATCTCCGGTTCCCTTTTTCAGATGAAGAAGCCGTGAACGAGTGAGTCCAGCTCTTTGAAGCCACTCTCGAACCTCTCGCACGGAATAGGTGTTGCCCCGCTGGGTATAGAGCAACATGGAGACGGCAAAGAGATTGGCTTCAAGGGGCTGAAGTTCGTTGGGGTCCTGCAGAAAGGTATCTTGGATGAGCAGCCGTCCACCAGGATGGAGAATTCGTTTAATCTTTTTGAAAATTTTCAGGTTGTCTGCGGGGGAATAGATATGGAGGACATTGGAGTACCAGACAACATCATAGGTTCCTGAAATGCGTGCTGTTAAAAAATTACCAGCTTGGTAGGTCAGGCGACTACCCAAAGAAGACTGTTCCGCCAGCGTACGCGCGACATCCAGAGCAGCAGGCCTATCCATCACTGTAGCGTGAAGTGTTGGATTTTGTGCTAAAAAGGCCAGAGCATAGGTGCCAGGTCCCCCGCCTAAATCCAGTAGGGTGCGATCTGCCTTCAGAGAAATCTGTTGGGCAACCTCCCTGGCCGGTTGGATCGACCGGTGATGCATGGCCCAGGAAAACGATCGTCGATATTCCGTGGTTTCCGGTTCCTGGCTGTCCAGTGGCTGACCAACACGAATCACTTCCGTTAAATGAGACCACTCGCTCCATTGCCGCTGCATGAGCATCAGATAGTCCCCTTGAAAGTCCGGGCTTGACTCTTGTAGGTAGCGTTTGGAAAACGGAGTCAGTCGGTATCCGGTTTGTGATTTGACTAATAACCCTACACTGGCAAGATTCCGGCACAAGATTGCGAGTCCACGTTGGCTCACCCGTACTCGTTTGGCTAACTCCGGAATCGTCCAAACCCGATCATTCATCTTCGTAAATAAATTCAAATCTAATGCTGAGAAAATAATTCTTGGCAATCGAAAGGCATACACGGCCTCTCGAAATTGCTTGAAGGATTTAATGGAAACTGGAATCGGTTTCACAGAGATTTGGCCAATCTGAGTGAATGGCTCGCTGTGAGAATCGGATATGTAGTTAGTGCGTTGAGAACCATGTCAGGCAGGTCTTGATTTGTTGATGGAGGTCAGCAAGGTCTCCGAAGTCGACCGGGCGTTCATAGTAAGCGGCAACATGCGACTCATTCATCTCAATTCGTTCGGTGAAACCGAGGCGCATGAGTTTTGGCCGGTATTTAGAAACAGTTTGTTGTAGGTAAAATTTGGCTTGTTTGGCAAGTTCGTCGGTTCCTAAATCTTCTGGCGTCCCATCCGACAGCATGCTTTTCATATCCTCCAGATCGTATCCCGCCATGCACACCAGCTTGCCGTCGGCAGTGATTTCAAGCAACCAGTCCTCGTCCGGTAAGGGAAGGGTTAAGGCTTCCATAGAATCGATATCCATCCACCCGTGAATTTCATCCACAAGATAAATTTTGGCATCAGGCCATAGAGTTGAAGGGATGCAAGACTCACTCATGCGTTGTTCCCGTTCTGGCGCTCAGCTGGGATTCTAAAGCCCGTAGTCGCTGGGTATTCTCGTTGAGTTTTGGCAGTTGATATTTTTGGTCTATGCGTACAACTTTTTGTAAGTAGTGCACGGCTTGGCTCCATTGACCCTGGGCTTCATGGCAACTGGCAAGAACATACCAGGCACCGCCCATTCGCAGTTCATCTTTTAACCTTCGGGCCACATCCAGGCTGGTCAAGGTACAGGATTGCGCTTCCTCAAATCGTCGTTGACTTAAATACAACCGTGCCATCATACGAAAGACATCGGACTGTCCAGCTTCATTCCCGACCCGGCGCATTAAGATTAGGGATTCATGATAATAGGCGAGCGCATCCTCTTCCTTGCCCGTTTCCCTCGCGACCAATCCCAAATCAGAGAGTAAAACCGCCTTTCCGGCATAGTCGCACAAATGATTCATCAAATCCAAAGCTTCTAGATAATAGGCCTGGGCACGTTCCCATTCACCAGCATCGGCCGAAAGGTTACCCAAATTGGCTAAAGTCGTACTAATCCCCCGTTCATCCCCCAGAATTTTTTGAAGCTCTAATACCTCACTATAATAGGATCTGGCTTGTTCCCGACGACCACTCACGGCGCAAATGTTACCCAAATTGCCCAGTGTGGTGGCCAACGATCGTTGGTCTCCATTTTGACGATCAACTTCCAGAGCCTGCGCATAACATTGAAAAGCCTCTGTATAAAAGCCTTTAGAAAAATGGCGATTGCCTAAAGAGTTGAGATTGGCGGATTGAGACCAGGCCATAGGTGTTCACGTGTGGTCACAGCGCGGATGAAAAACCTTCCAGGCCATTATGAGGTTTTCGATTCAATCATTTGCCACTAATTGTTCAAGTGCAGACTTGGCTCCGGTTAGCAGGGATGTTCCATCTCCCACCAGGAGGCTATCAAAGGTATACTTTAATAATCGACGAAGACTGTCGCGGGCTTGAACAATATCAACATATTTTTCGGAAGGCAGAAGCCGGAGCGAACCTGGAGGATCTCCAATAATCCCATCTCCCACAATAAGTACCCCTTGACCCTGCTGCAAAAATAACGCGCTTTCTCCTGGAGATTTTTGATGCGAAAGCTGAACAACCCAAATTCCCCCTGGAAGCAATTCCCCATCTTTAAAGGTTTTATCAACGGGAATGGTCATCTCCTTGGCATCTAATTCCGGCGCCATTACCTGACAGTTAAACATTTTCCGGAAATTGGCTGCTTCCCGTTCATGGTCTCGGTTGGTCAAGATAATATAATCTAGAGCCCCTCCCCGCTGCGTTATGGCCCTATCACTGGCATTCATGGGAGGTGGGTCCACTAATATCCGATGTTCTCCCACGGCCAATAAATGCCCGTTAAAATTAAGCTGTTTTTCCTCAGAGAACCAGGACCATTCAGAAATATTGGGCAGAATGGTTTTCATAAAGTTTCCAGGGTTTCTTGGAGAAGGGCTGTGGTTTTGGCCTGAACGCCTGGTTCTTCTGGAAGATCCAACATGTCATCCTCATGGACCGTAATAAATTTACGATTGGAGCCTTTAGTAAGGGAAATGAGTAACAGACTGCGCGAAGGAGTGGTCGGAATGACGACCTCAACGGCCTCATCAAGGGATTTCACGATCTCAAGAAATTTTTGTTTCCCGTCTTCTAGTTCGTCCATAGTGCCCTAACGTTCGGGTCAAGATTGTGTAAACCGGAGAGATCGCCCTACATGGTCGAGGAAGCAGGCGGTGCCTCCAACAATTTCTCCACTTCCTGAAGGATCGCTTCATGTCCGGCTAATGTGCCGTCAGTAAAGAAATTCCCAACACGCTGCCAACGAATAAGGCCATTTTGATCAATGACATACACATTGGGAATAAATTTCCCCCCGCCATAGAGTTTATCTGTTTTCTTTTCGGGATCTAAAAGATAGGGATACGTAATCTTCAACGGAAATCCTTGTATAAATTCCCTGACGTCTGCCAGAGAATCGCCAGATGAATTAACTCCGATCACCGCTACGGGCTTGTCTTTGGTGGCATCATGTACTCTCTGGAGATTGGTGCTCTGGATTAAACACGGCTCGCAAATATGAAAGAGTCCCAGAACCACCACCTTACCCTTAAACTGGTCAAGGGAGAGAGATTTTCCATCCAGACCCGTCAGTGAGAAATTAGGAGCGGACTCCCCGACCTTAAAGAAGCTTCCCGCCTGTACGATAAAACCGGTGCTCAGTATTAAGATGACTACGCTCAATACCTGAAGAATATTCCTTTTCATAGGCTCCTCCTGTTCATGGTGCCTCCTAAGGCTGATCACCAAAGATTCAACCTTTACATCCCTTAAAAGCCTAACACACGAATTTTTGGGGCGGCAACAAAGCGGAAATACATTTAAGAGCGAGAGAGTTGATCCGGTTCGAATAATCCAAGTTGCAGTTGCTCGGCTTTGGTCAACATGATGGGATAATTATCCGTAAAACAGGCATTGCAATAATGATGGGAAAACCCCGGAGCCATTGCCAACATACCTTCTAAACTAAGGTACCCCAAACTATCAGCCGTCACATAACGACGAATTTCTTCAATGGTGAGATTTGACCCAATGAGTTCTTTTTGTGTCGGCGTATCAATGCCATAATAACATGGGGCAATGACCGGTGGAGAACTGATGCGCAGATGAATTTCCCGAGCACCGGCCTGTCGAAGCATTTTGACAATTTTCCGACTGGTCGTGCCTCGAACCAGGGAGTCATCGACAACCACAATCCGTTTCCCTTCCAGGACATCCGGAACCGGATTCAGTTTCAACTTTACGCCAAAATGGCGAATGGCTTGTTGCGGCTCAATGAAGGTCCGTCCCACATAGTGATTTCGGGTTAGTCCGATCTCAAACGGTAACCCCATCCCTTCGGCATAGCCCAAGGCCGCAGGAACGCCGGAATCAGGAACAGGAATAACCATGTCTGCGTCCGCTGGACACTCCTTAGCCAGTTGACGCCCAAAGGCTTTACGAACCGGATACACCGCATTCGGGCCAAAAATTTTCGAATCCGGTCTCGCAAAATAGACGTATTCAAATACACACTCGGCGCGCGAACGTTCCAGGAACGGATGATAAGAGGTCAATTCGGTACCCTGAATAACAATAATTTCTCCCGGTTCAACTTCACGGACGAACTTGGCATCAATCAGATCAAAGGCGCACGTCTCGGATGCCACGACCCAGCTGCCTTTACACCGCCCTAAACACAGTGGGCGAAATCCAAACGGATCCCGGGCAGCGATTAATTGATCATCCGTTAACAGCACCAAGGAAAAAGCCCCTCGAACCAGACTTAATGCGTCAATCACCCGATTCACAATCGTATCTCCCTTGGAGTGAGCAATCAGGTGAATGATGACCTCGCTATCGGAGTCCGATTGAAAAATAGCCCCATAGGCCTCGAGTTCACCTCGAAGCACCCCGGCATTCACTAAATTTCCATTGTGGGCCAACGCCAAATTGCCAAATGCGAAGTTGACGGACAAGGGTTGAACGTTTTGCAGCTGTCCACTGCCTGCCGTGGAATATCGGTTATGCCCAATCGCCTTTGTTCCCGGAAGTTCGCGTAACGTTTTTTTTGAATAAATATCAGCGACGAGACCTAGGCCTTTTTTTTGGAAGAATTGCTCTCCGTCGGAGGAGACAATACCGGAGCCTTCCTGCCCCCGATGCTGTAGGGCATAGAGTCCTAAGTACGTAAGATTGGCAGCTTCTTTCGATCCCGCAATTCCAAAAACAGCACATTCTTCATGAAACCCGTCCGGGGAAGGCATAGACTGTACCATCGGTAACTTTCTCATGGTGTCCTCAAAAAGGGCAGATCGTCTGGAGCGGCCATAAGAACTGACCAATTCAAGTTTAAGGAATAACCAACCTTGCTCACGATGCTTCGGCTCCAAGTTGTCGTGCAAGAGCATGATGCCATTGGTCTGCCATTTCAGAAATGGGCAGGCTTATCTGACACACTGGCTGGTCATGAGTTCCGCGAACAGTAATGTCCATATTTCCTTGAGTGACTTGGCCTAATTCTGTGCATGGCACGTCTGACCTTTGAACCAGGTCCAGCAACTGCGTGACATGCTCCGATTTAACCGAGACGACAACCCGTGAAGGACTTTCTCCAAAAAGTAAAGCATCTAGACGCAAACGATCCTGCATTAGTATAACAGTTGCTCCGAATAGGGCGGAAGGATTGGTCAGACAGCATTCGGCTAATGTCACGAGTAACCCGCCTTCTGAGCAATCATGCGCTGATTGCACAAGCCCCTTCTGGATTAAGGTGAGTAGGAAGGAATAGAGAGCTTTTTCGCGATCCACATCCAACCAAGGGGGATTGCCTTGTTCGCGAGAATGAATGACCTTGAGATATTCCGTCCCGCCTAAGTCCTCTTTCGTCTCCCCCAGCAAGAAAATATGATCGCCTGGTTGTTTGAACCATTGAGTGGTAATGTCTTCCGGGCGCTCAATAAGTCCCACCATTCCCAAAATCGGTGTTGGGTAAATGGACAGGCCATTGGTCTCGTTATAAAAGCTTACGTTTCCACTCACTACAGGAATTTGGAATGTTCGACAGGCATCGGCGATACCTTCGACGGCCATGATGAATTGCCACATAATGTCGGGACGCTCCGGGTTGCCGAAATTTAGGCAGTCGGTCACTCCGATCGGTTGAGCACCCGCACAGACCAAATTTCTCGCCGCTTCAGCTACGGCCAATCCTCCTCCCAAATAGGGATTCAGCAGGCAGTAACGACTATTGCCATCCGTCGTCATGGCCAAGGCTTTTGTGGTCCCTTTAATACGGACCACGGCGGAGTCGGAGCCCGGACAGACAACGGTATTGGTTCCTACCATATGATCGTATTGCCGAAAGACCCAACGTTTGCTCGCAATAGTGGGTGAAGCTAATAATTTCAATAGCACCTCGGCAGGATTTTTGACATCCGGAAGAGTATCAATATTCAAGGATTGCAAAAACTCTTGATACGGAGGTGGCGCAACAGGCCGTTCATAGCGTGGACCTTCTTCAGCGAGAGCATGCGCGGGTATTTCCGCCACAATCTGGTTGCCCTCTCTAATTCGTAGGAATCCATCATCTGTCACCTGCCCGACCACGGCGGCATCAATTCCCCATTTTCGGCAGATTGCGAGCACTGATTCTTCCTTTCCAGGTTGAGCCACCAGGAGCATCCTTTCCTGGGATTCCGATAGTAAAATTTCATAAGGAGTCATGTGCGGTTCTCGGCGAGGCACCTTAGCTAAATCCATGTCAATACCGGTTCCAGCGCGTGAGGCCATTTCGCAGGAGGAGCTGGTCAGCCCGGCCGCCCCCATGTCCTGAATCCCAACTAAGAGGTCCTGTTCTAAAAATTCAAGGCACGCTTCAAGTAATAGCTTCTCTAAAAAGGGATCACCGACTTGTACATTCGGACGCTTCTGGTCAGATGCATCGTCAAAACTATCCGAGGCCATGGTGGCGCCATGAATCCCATCTCGTCCTGTTTTTGCACCAATATACAACACTTGATTTCCGGTACCTTTCGCTAAGCCACGCAGGAGACGGTCTTTTTTCACGATACCCAGACAAAAGACATTGACTAATGGATTTTTTGAATAAATATCGTTAAACGTAATTTCCCCACCAACCGTTGGCACCCCCATACAGTTCCCATAGGAAGAAATTCCAGAAACGACTCCTTTAAGAATATGCTGATTCTTGGCAAGGTCCAATTCACCGAATCGCAGGGAATTCAATAACGCGATCGGGCGTGCTCCCATGGTAAAAATATCGCGTAGAATTCCACCGACACCTGTTGCCGCCCCTTGAAACGGCTCAATATATGACGGGTGATTGTGCGATTCCATTTTAAACACTGCCGCAAGGCCCTCTCCAATATCCACAGCACCCGCATTTTCGCCCGGCCCTTGAACCACTCGCTCACCCTCGGTCGGAAATCGTTTTAAATGAATGCGCGAACTCTTATAACTGCAGTGTTCACTCCACATCACAGAAAAGATACCCAACTCAGTGAGATTCGGCTCACGACCAAGATGCTTGAGGATTTGCTGATACTCATCCTCGGACAGACCATGCTGTTCAATAATTTTTGAGTTAAGAGGTACCTGCGGCAAGACTTTTGATTCCTGGGTCATGGCAAACAACTCATTTTGTATGAAAATTATTCCCAATGAGCAAAAAGGGGATGAAAGAGGTGAAAATCGAATGGGTCGCTATAAAATTCGGAACAAATCCACGAGGTTGGCTTCCTTAATGGTTCAGAAATGCACATTGGAAAGTCAGGAGAGTCCTTATTTCCATAAAAAAGAATTTAGCATAAACACCGTCATACTGTCCTGTGGGTTAACGACCTGAAGGGAGGCGAAGGGGCAAATGGTCCGTGACATACGAAGCATAGCGCAACGCCGTGAGCACTTGTTCATATGTCAGATTCAATGCTTCCTGAACATCATGAAAAGATTTTCCAATCCCAAGGGTTCCTACCACGGTAGCCACATCAACGGCTGTGCCTGCCACACAGGGTTTCCCGTGGCAGATGTCTGGAGTCATCGTAATTCCTGGAAAAACTTCCATGATGGCTTTGACCCACAAGGGAGGGCGGATAATGGCAATCAAACCTATACCGGTTGGGGTGTTTTTTTGTGTGTTTCCAACGCTGAAATCATGGATCGAAAAATATATCGTCCATCCTCATTATTGAGCAGGTGTTCTGCGCCTCGTTCTGGATGAGGCATCAAACCAAGGACGTTGCCGGCCGCATTGCGAATTCCCGCAATATTATCCAGCGATCCATTGGGATTGGCTTGAGAAGTCACTTTGCCTTCACGATCACAATATCGAAAGACGATTTGCGCATTGGCCTGCAAGGCGGACAACGTCACAGGGTTGGTATAATAGTTTCCTTCAGCATGTGCAATCGGGAGCTTTAGAATCTGTCCGGGTTTACAGTCATGAGTAAATGGAGTATTCGCATTTTCTACGCGTATATAGTGATCTTCACAAATAAAGGAAAGATCCCTGTTGCGCAACATGGCACCGGGTAATATTCCAAGCTCTAAAAGCATCTGAAATCCATTACAGATGCCGAGGACCATTCCTCCCCGCCCGGCAAAATCAACGACGGCCTCCATGATGGGAGAAAATCTGGCTATGGCACCCGTGCGTAGATAGTCACCATAAGAAAACCCCCCTGGCAGAATGATGGCATCCATGCCTTTGACGGATCTTTCTTGATGCCAGATAAACTCAGCCGTTTGTCCCATAATTTCCGAAAAAACATGCGCACAATCCCGATCACAATTGGATCCGGGAAAGACAATGATGCCGATGTTCATATCGCTCTCTGCTCGTGGACATTCATACTGAGATAAGGGCTATCAGGAAAGAAAAGATCGCATGTAATCAGAAGGAACAATGCAGCGACCATTATGCCTCAAGGATCTCGTATTGATATTCTTCAATGACCGTATTGGCAAGAAGTTTTTCGCACATCGCTTTGATGGTCGTTTCACCGGACGTCGCGTCTGTTTCACAAAGATCCACCTCGATAAATTTTCCAATTCGGACCTCTCCAACCGATCCAAAACCAAGGGTTTGAAGAGATTGCTGAATAGCTCGACCTTGGGGATCAAGAATACCGTTTTTGAGTGTGATGTAAATTTTGGCTTTCATAATTTTCCGGAAGAAGTGACATGCACCCGGTGAATAAACGCTTTACGATATAGATCTGTCACCAAGATAGTCGGTGGCAAAGCATGAACACAAGGCTCCCTACTTCGTGAATTATCCGCAAACACGCTTGAGAACTTCTTGATAGGTTTCCTCGATCCGGCCCAAATCCCTTCGGAAACGATCCTTATCCATGCGTTCTCCGGTTTGGATATCCCAAAAACGGCATGTGTCCGGAGAAATTTCATCTGCTAAAATAATCTGACCATTCCATAATCCAAATTCTAACTTAAAATCCACCAGAAACATGCCCTTTTTCTGAAAAAAAGGTTTGAGCACTTCGTTAATTTTGAGAGCCTGGTGTCGGAGTTCCTCGATTTGCCCGGGTGTGGCCAATTTCAACAATCGAATATGGTCTTCAGAGATAAGAGGATCGCCCAGTGAATCATCCTTATAGAAAAACTCGATCAAGGGAGGATCAATAATCATGCCTTCTTCTAAATCTAAACGTTTAACAATGCTGCCCGTGGCTCGATTACGCACTACCACTTCAACCGGAATAATTTTTACCCGCCGCGTTAACATCTCCCGGTCATTGATTTGCTGAATGAAATGACTTGGAATTCCGGCGTCGGCAAGATGTTGGAACAATTTTGCGGAAATCGCATTATTGACAACGCCTTTTTCCAGAATCGTTCCACGTTTTTCGGCGTTAAAGGCAGTGGCATCGTCCTTGAAGTACTGAATGAGCTCGTCGTCCTTTTCGGTCAGAAAAATCTTTTTGGCTTTTCCTTCGTAAAGCATATTTCCTTTAGTCAATGTATTTTCCTCTTTTTTGAAGTTTTCTTTGAAGGAGTAAGCCGGGTTGGTGTTGAGCTCTTTCGTCGAACTTGCCTCCCAAACACGCGCGTAAAAATCTGCTGTTGATGGCGCAAGTAGGTTTTGGGATTAAAGCATGTCGCAATCTCTTTGGTACTGAGATGTTTGGCAATAAAGGGATCCTGCTCAATAAGGACTTGAAAAACTCCCTCCCCCCTCCAGGCAGCCATGGCATGTTGCTGCACATGCTCATAGGCATCTTTTCTGATTGCACCTTTATCCACCAGCGCCAGTAGTAGTCGTTGCGAATAGATGAGGCCACCGGTTTGATTGAGAGTGGCCATCATTCGTTCGGGATAGACCACCAGTCTGGATAACATGTTCGTTAAACGGACCAACATGTAATCGATCAGAATCGTGCTATCGGGAAGGATGATCCGCTCCGCAGATGAATGGCTGATGTCGCGTTCATGCCACAAAGCAACATTTTCCATGGCAGCCAGACTGTTACTGCGAACCACTCGAGCAAGACCGCATAAATTTTCCGAGCTGATCGGGTTTCGTTTATGAGGCATGGCAGACGAGCCTTTTTGTCCAGGCTCAAAGTACTCTTCCGCTTCCAAGACTTCCGTTCGTTGCAAATGACGAATTTCCGTAGCCACCTTTTCAATACTGGCCGCCATCAGGGCCAACGCCGAAAGGAAGGCCGCGTGCCGGTCTCGCTGAAGCACCTGATTTGAAATAGGCGCTGGCTTCAATCCTAGCCGTTGACATACCGTTTTTTCTATCGAGGGAGAAAGATGGGCAAATGTGCCCATGGCCCCTGAAAGCTTGCCAACTGCAATGTCGGCGATTGCCGCTTTTAGGCGGAGTTCCTGCCTTTGAAACTCCTGATACCAAATGGCCACCTTCCATGCGAAGGAAATAGGCTCTCCATGGATCCCATGCGAACGCCCCACCATGAGAGTATTCTGATGCGCAAAGGCTAAATCCCGCAAGACACTGAGCAATCCCCCGACATCCTCACGAATCACATGGGCTGCTTCCGCTAATTGCAACGAAAGGGATGTGTCGACAATGTCCGAGGAGGTGAGCCCAACATGGAGAAATCGACTGTCCTTCCCTGCCTGCTCGGACACCGATTCCAGAAAGGCAATAACATCATGCTTAGTAACTTGTTCGATCGTCGCGATTCGTAAAGGATTAATCGTGACTTTTTTTCGAATGCGGGTTGCCACGCCGTAAGGGACATGACCCATCTCTTCCATGGCTTCGCACACGGCAAGTTCAACCTGCAACCACAACTCATATTTGTGGGTCTGAGTCCAAACGGCCCCCATACGGGGTAACGTGTAGCGGTCAATCATGGGACAGGGCAATTAAGCGGTAGGTGACGGATCAGAGAATTTCGGCGCAGGATTTTTTTGTTGAATCTGGCTTCGCTTGATGGCAAGCCTTGGTTCAGCCCGGAGCACATGGTCTAACAGTCCATTCACGAATCGTCTGGCCTCATCGTCTGCAAATAACTTAGCCAATTCGACTGCTTCATTGATGGTGACCATGGCCGGAATATCGGGCTCCCACAATAATTCGTAAATGGAAAATCTGAGGATATTCCTATCCACGACCGGCATCCGCTGCAAAGACCAGTCGATGGCAAAATCACGAATGATCCGGTCAATTTCGGACTGATTCGTGATGACACCAAGAAAAAGATTAGAGGTAAATTTTTGGACTTCCGGTGAAGCCGATTGACTTGCCCAAAACTTTTCTTGCCATGTAGGGTTTTGATCCTGAAATTCATGCTGGAAAAGCATTTGCAACGCAAGCTGGCGTGCCAGGCGTCTGGATGGCCGTCCATGGGCTTGATTGGCTTGCGGTGTATCGGATGGAACAGTCATGGTCATAATGTTGTGGATTCCCTTAAAAAGCCAGACTGACGGAGGGTGGTTTTACTCAAACGTTTCATTAAGACGGCCATTTCAAGAGCCGTACGTGCTGCATCAGCCCCTTTATTTCGTTCAGGTGACCCAGAACGTTCCATTGCCTGATCAACCGTATCCGTAGTCAGCACTCCGAAAATAATTGGAATGCCAGTTTCCAGAGCTGCTTGGCCGATCCCGCGACTTGTTTCGGCACAAATATATTCGAAATGTGGAGTTTCTCCGCGGATCACTGCCCCTAAACAGATAACGGCATCAAATCGATGAGATTGGGCCAGTGTCTTTGCAATTAAGGGAATCTCAAATGCTCCAGGAACCCGAATGACCTGCCTGTGGTCTGGTAGGGTGCCTAATTGGGTCAAGGTGGATTCAGCTGCAGCCAATAAGCGGCTGGTCACCACTTCGTTAAAAGTACTGACCACGATCGCAACCTGACAGTCTGCCTCGTCACCTCGCTCCTGATTCGCCATGTTGGTTAAGTCATCCCTTTGAAACTCACTCTCTCATTACAAAAATCAAGAGAGTCGCGATCCGCGATTCAGTGTGTACCACTTGCCAGAAAGAACCGCAAGTCCCCACTACACATTATTCAAGAGGTGGCCTAATTTGGCCTTTTTCGTACGCAAGTAGTGCACATTCGACTCCTGGGGAGTAATCTCAATGGACACTCTTTCCACCACTTCCAACCCATAACCCTCGATTCCCACAATTTTCCTTGGATTGTTGGTGATGAGTCTGATTTTTTTAAGACCTAAATTAACTAAAATTTGAGCGCCAATTCCGTAATCCCGCAAATCAGCCTTAAACCCCAATTGTAAATTGGCTTCGACTGTATCACTGCCCTGGTCCTGAAGGTGGTAGGCCCGAATTTTATTGGTGAGTCCGATTCCCCGTCCTTCCTGGTTTAAGTACAGCAGGACCCCTTTGCCTTCCCGTTCAATTATTTCCATTGCTCGATGGAGTTGCTCCCGGCAATCACAGCGCAATGATCCAAAAACATCAGCTGTCAGACAGCCTGAATGGACTCGCACCAACGTTGGAAGGTTATCGATCTCCCCTTTTACCAGGGCGATGTGTGTTCCGGCATCAAGTTCGTTTTCAAACACGACCGACTGAAAATGACCAAAACGTGTGGGAAGATTTGCGGTGGCAACCTGCTTCACAAACGTTTCTCGATGCAATCGATATTGAATCAGGTCTTTAATTGTGATGATTTTCAGGCCATGGTGCTTTGCAAATTTCATTAAGTGAGGAACCCGGGCCATCGTGCCATCATCATTCATAATTTCGCAGATTACTGCGGCGGGATACAGCCCGGCCAGCCGGGCAAGATCGACAGACCCTTCGGTTTGTCCGGCACGGCGCAATACTCCACCTTTATTGGCTTTTAGGGGAAAGATGTGCCCAGGTCTGGCAAAATCGGTTGGCTTGGCTTTTGGATCCACGGCTAACTGAATCGTGGTGGCTCGATCAGCAGCGGAGATCCCAGTGGTAATATTCTTGGCGGCATCAATCGATACGGTAAAGGCTGTGCCATAAGGTGCGGTATTTTCATTCGCCTGTGGGGGGAGTTTCAACTCCTCAACTCGGTCGGGGGTGAGGGCCAGGCAAATTAATCCTCGGCCGTATTTCGCCATGAAGTTAATATGTTCCGGCGTGACCTTTTCAGCTGCCATGACCAAATCGCCCTCATTTTCCCGATCCTCATCGTCAACAAGAATGATGCATTTGCCAGCTTGAATATCCTGCAAAGTTTCGGCAATGGTGTGAAATTGAGGCTTGTGTATTGGGGTCGTTTCTTTTTTCATGGGTGACTCCCTTGACGGGCAAACGTTTCAGTCAAGCTCGTTAAATTTCTGGAATGGATTTGTGTTTGGTTAACCGAGCCGAACGCTGAAACATCATAACACTAATGCCTGCCAATCCTGAAACCATGCCCAGGGTGAAAAATCCTGAAGAGAAGGTTCCGGTTAGTTCCTTTAACCATCCAAACCCGTATGGCAAGAGGAATCCTCCAAGACCTCCTGCCGCACCAACAAAACCGGAAGCCGTACCCATTACGGATTTGAATCGATAGGAAACAACCTGAAAAATGGCTCCATTTCCAAATCCGAAGCAAAGCATAATTAGGAGAATCATGGCATAGGTCAAGACAAAACTATCAAGAATCCCCGATATCAGGCATAGAGCGGCTATTATAAGATAGAGCCCTTGCAATAAGGCGATGCCCCCGTGGCGATCTGCAAGAAATCCTCCCAGAGGACGGACCACACTTCCCACTAGCGCGCCAAGTGCGGTCAATGTTCCAGCCTTTACCATGCCGACGTGAAATTGATCGTGAAGAAAAATCGGGAGATAACTCGAAAGCCCTACAAATCCTCCGAACGTCACACCATACAAAAAACATAACCAGTACATGACTGGGTCCTGAACCCCTTTTCGCAAAAAAATTCCAATACTGTCATTTTTTGAGGGGTCGGTTTTATTCCTTACGGGAGCTGATTGTACCAACCAGAAAAATAGGAGGGCTGTCCCCATAACAGGTAGGAGCATGATACCGAAAACCTGATGCCATCCAACCCCTTCCGCAAGGCGCGGGGCCATAAACGCAGCCAACAGCACACCACTATTACCAATCGCCACTACCCCCATGGCCAACCCCTGATGGGCTGCGGGATAGGCTTGGCTAGCCAAAGGCAGAGCAATCGCAAAGCTGGCTCCCGCAAATCCTAAAAAGAGTCCAATTCCCAGCATAGACTCGAAACTGGTTCCACCTAACCATCCCAACAGTAACCCGATGCCTTCTAAGCCCAGAATGCCCAATCCCACAACTTTAGCCCCGAATCGGTCTCCTAGCGGCCCCACGATAATTCGAAGCAATGCGCCACCCAGCAATGGGAAGCCGATTAATAGCCCCTTTTGAGAAGCAGAAAGAGAAAATTCTTCAGATATGGCAATACCCATGGCGCCAATAAGAAGCCACACCATAAAACTTATTTCAAAGTGGAGCCATGCACCTAGGAGAGTTGGCCAATGCCCGGAACGAAGTGACTGGCATACCTCTTTCAACATGGTTCTTTCAAGGGCATGGAAGGCCTTTCTGTTTAATTTTTCAAACCTGTGGGCAAAACCAGACTATAAAAAGATTTCCCTGAAATAGACAATATTTCTCTGAATTGGAAATATCTGAGACCCCTTTTTCACCTCGGAATTGGAAAAATTCATCAATGCGTTTGGTGATCCAAGAAAAATTCATTACAATGTAGAAGAATGCGGCATACCCTGCCTTCTAGATCAGTAAGCCAAAGCATGACACAGAAATCATCGAAAAAGCGGACTCCCGATGTAATCGACGTCGAGGTGAAAAAGTCTCTTTCTGAACCACCTAATGAAAAGGTCCGTGAAGAAATCATCCTGGATGATGCCAAGGAACAAGAGAACCATCCTGAAAGTGAAAAGGACTCCGAAAACCACGCGAAGTGGGATCCAGTCTCAACCGCGCTGACTCCGACCACAACGCTCAGTCGATACTTAGCCGAAGTCCGCCGGTATCCTTTCCTTTCGAAAGAGGAAGAACTTCAACTCTTTCATGAATATCAGACGTTAGGGACACGAGAGTCTGCAGTGAAATTGATTTTAGCTAACCTTCGTGTGTGTGTCTCCATCGCCTCGGAATATGGTCTTGCCGGTATTGATCAAATGGACCTGATCCAGGAAGGGAATGTCGGGCTTTTGCAGGCCATGAAGAAATTCGATCCGACAAAAAATGTTCGCTTTTATGCCTATGCAGCCTGGTGGGTTCGAGCCTTTGTGTTGCGGTATCTCCTCAATAATTTTCGTCTTGTCAAAATAGGCACAACCCAGGAGCAGCGACGCCTTTTCTATAACCTTCGTCGGGAAAAAGCCAAGCTGGAACGACAAGGCTATGTCCCCGATCCAAAGTTACTGGCAGACCGGTTAAATGTGCGTGAACGAGATGTTGTGGAAATGGATCAACGTTTAGGAAGTTGGGAACTTTCCCTCGATCAGCCAATGACTTCGGACGGAGAAGGCACCTTTCATGATCTTCTTCCCTCTACCCAAGCTCCCATTGATGACCAATTGGCTGATACACAGTTGCGCCTTCTCTTCCGAAAAAAGTTAGCAGAATTTGCACAAACACTATCAGAGCGAGAAGAGGACATTCTTCGCAATCGACTCCTATCGGAATCTCCCGTGACCTTAGAAGACTTAGGAAGAAAATATATGATTACCAAAGAGCGGACTCGTCAACTGGAGGCTAAAATAATTAAGAAGTTACGAGAGCTTATGAAAAAAGATATTCAGGATTTTGAATATCTCAGAAAATAGTATTGTAAGTTCATATACGTACAAAATCTATTCTCTCAAGAATTAAAGGTGGTTTCTTTTCTTAAAAATTGGACTTCCGCCCCTCGTCCTTATTGAAAATCTTATCTATCCCTCTTGACTTCAATTCAACCAGACTTATCTTTCTCTGCAAGTTGACACATTTTTGAAACATCAAACAGGTGTGCGTCATCCTAAAAGTTAGTACTCACCATTTTCTTATTCAATTAGCAACAACCAAAGAAGGAGGCAGACATGGCAGCCACAAAAGAGAAGGAAAAAAAGGAAGCCAAAGAAGGGAGCAGCGCGAAGGGATTCCGTCCTTTAGGGGATCGTGTGTTCGTAGCCTACACCGAAGAATTAGAACGGACAGCAGGCGGAATTTACGTGCCGGATTCAGCTCGTGAAAAACCACAAAGAGGTACAATCGAAGCCGCAGGCCCTGATGTTGAAAATGTGAAAGTTGGCGATCAAGTCCTGTTTGACAAGTATTCCGGGACCAAAATTAAGGTTGAAAACGATGACTGTTTAATTTTGAAAGAAGAGGATATTCTGGGCGTCTTCGAAAATTAACACCACCATCAAGTTCGAACTCACTTTTTTAAGTGGCATTCCACATCATTAAAATATGTTTAAAGGAGGATATGTATGGCTAAGCAGTTGCAATACAGTGAAAAGGCACGTGCGTCTATATTGAGCGGAGTGAATCAATTAGCGGATGCAGTGAAGGCGACATTAGGACCAAAAGGCCGGAATGCGATTCTCGACAAGAAATTTGGTGCTCCAACCATCACCAAAGACGGCGTGACGGTAGCCAAGGAGATCGAATTAAAGAATCCGTATGAAAACATGGGCGCGCAGCTTGTTCGGGAAGTGGCAAGTAAAACAAGTGATACCGCTGGTGATGGGACCACGACTGCAACAGTATTGGCCCAGGCCATTTACCGTGAAGGGGTCAAAAATATCACGGCAGGCGCCAATCCAATGGAGATTAAGCGGGGAATTGATAAAGCCGTTGAAGTTGCGATTGAAGAATTGAAAAAGTTCAGCAAGCCCTGCCAGACCAAAAAGGAAATTTCTCAGATCGGTTCAATCTCCGCCAATAATGATCACACCATTGGTGACCTGATCGCCGAAGCCATGGATAAAGTGGGAAAAGATGGCGTCATCACCGTAGAAGAAGCCAAATCCATGTCGACCTCCTTAGATGTAGTCGAAGGAATGCAATTTGACCGCGGGTACATCTCTCCCTATTTCGTGACCAATGCAGATCGCATGGAAGCTTCATTGGAAGACGCGTTCTTACTGATTGTGGAAAAGAAAATCAGCGCCATGAAAGACTTACTCCCAATTCTGGAGCAAGTTGCGAAAATGGGGAAACCGTTAGTCATTATTGCTGAAGATGTCGAAGGCGAAGCCCTGGCAACGCTGGTTGTCAATAAACTTCGTGGCACATTGAATGTGGCAGCAGTTAAGGCTCCTGGCTTTGGTGATAGACGAAAAGCCATGTTGGAGGATATTGCCACTCTGACAGGCGGGCAAGTCATTTCTGAAGAAGTAGGCCTCAAACTCGAAAGTGTGAAGCTGACGGACCTCGGTCGGGCCAAACGGGTGAACATTGACAAGGACAATACCACGATCGTGGAAGGAGCTGGAGATCCGAAACGAATTGAAGGTCGTGTCAAGCAAATTAAAACACAGGTTGAGGAAACCACATCCGATTACGATCGGGAAAAATTACAAGAGCGATTGGCGAAAATGGTTGGTGGCGTTGCTGTAATTAATGTAGGCGCCGCAACGGAAACAGAAATGAAGGAAAAGAAAGCCCGTGTGGAAGATGCTCTTCATGCGACCAAGGCCGCAGTGGAGGAAGGCATTGTTCCTGGCGGAGGCGTTGCTCTCCTTCGTTGTGTTCCGGCTCTGGATAAAATGAAATTAGACCACGATCAACAAGTGGGAGTGAATATCGTCAAGCGTGCCCTGGAAGAGCCAATTCGACAAATTTCCATCAATGCCGGCGCCGAGGGTTCTATTATTGTGGAAAAAGTTCGACTTGAATCCACAAATCGAGGATACAATGCCGGCACCGGAGAATTTGTGGATATGGTTGAGGCCGGTGTGATTGATCCAACCAAGGTGGCACGTTGCGCGTTGCAAAATGCTGCTAGTGTTGCGGCTCTCATGCTCACCACGGAAGTTATGGTCACCGAAATCCCAGAAGCGAAATCAGAAGGTGCTGGGATGCCTGGCGGCCACGATCACGGCATGGGTGGCATGGGCGGCATGGGCGGATTCTAAAATCCGACTCACGAAAATAGTGAAAAACCCCCTGGAGGATTCAATCCTCCAGGGGGTTTTCTAATTCTGAATCTTTAATTCTTTCGCCGATCAGACAGTAAACTCCTAGGTTAATCGATAGTTGCCCTCCATAAGGAGATAGTTTTTTGACAGATTGTTTGTGTGATGTGGTATAAAGAATTCCATCATTATGAAACCTTTCTATTGTATTGGTGCAGCATTCCCCATCCTTTGCTCCAGATTCAGCAAACTATGAATTTATACTCCAACACAATCAATGTATTTTTTGGTCAAACAAAATCCTATCGGATATTAATGTGGGCAATTGTGGTTTTTCTCGTGACCGGAAACGACTTGCTTGGACTTATCAATAAGGGTGAAGCAGCCGGTGCCCAGTCGCGAACAGAAGCGAATTGTACCATTGGTATGGTAAAAGGCGAGGCCAAGGCTGAATGCCGAGTTCCCATTCCGAATGGCTGTGCTGTTGCCCAGTTTCCTGGATATCCCGAACCGTGGGTTGATATTTCCAAAGGAGGGGGAACCTCTTGCCAATTTGACGCGAAACAAACCGACTGGAAAACTTCAATTGTCGGATCATGCCAAGCCTGCACCACCGAGCAATGTACGGGAAGATTTATCGTGATGTTTAATTGTGCGAACAATGTTCCTCCTGCTAATCCGGGAACCCCTGGACAAAAGTAAATCTTGTTTTTATCCGGAGGAGAAGGAGCACTCATGTCTCCTCGCTTGATCACGGCCAATGCAATCAAAGAAGAGGCCATCCGTTTAGGTTTTGATTCAGTAGGTATTGCTCATCTACCACCGCCTCTACCCGACACACCTTCCCCTCCGGCTCAAAATACAATTTCCCATCCAGAGGAATCGATTACTTGGCGGTTATGGGGACGCCTAAAAAAATGGCTGGACTTAGGCTTTCATGGAACTATGGAATGGATGGCCAAGGATCCGAAACGCCGCTCCAACCCAGAAGAAGTTCTTCCAGGTTGCCAATCCCTGGTAGTCGTGGGGATGAATTACTACACCGCTCATACTCCGGATGAGTCAAAGGCTGCTGGACGAATTGCTCGATATGCCTGGGGAAAGGACTATCACGGGTTCATGAAGGACCGGCTTAGAGAGTTAGAAAATTTCCTTCACTCACACGTACCGGATATTCAGACCAGGAGCTATGTGGATACCGGGCCCATCATGGAAAAACCGTGGGCCCAGGAGGCCGGCATTGGCTGGATCGGCAAACACACTAATATTGTTTCCACCGAGTTTGGGTCTTGGCTGTTGCTCGGAGAAATTCTAACGACCATGCCGTTGGATTGTGACGAACCCGCCATGGATTTATGTGGAACATGCTCGCTCTGTATTCAGGCTTGTCCCACCGGAGCCATCGTGGAACCCTACCTCCTTGATGCGGAACGATGCATCTCGTATTTGACGATTGAATATCGTGGTCGTGCAGATGATCTGCCAGCCGAGCTGAGAAAAAAAATAGGCAATAGGATTTTTGGCTGTGACGATTGTTTGGATATTTGTCCGTTTAATGTGAATGCAAAAGCCACTACGGAGCCAGGATTCCAGCCATTTCCATGGACATTACATCCCCAATTACCTGAATTGGTTAATCTGACCAAAGATGAATTTCAATCACTCACGACAGGGAGCCCCTTGCGCCGCCCTAAGCATGAGGGCTTTATCCGAAATGTACAGATGGGCCTCGATAATCAACCCCCACGGATTCCTTTATCGTAATTCGATCACGGTCACACCGTCTCCTCCCTCCGCTGGATCACCGGGTCGAAAGCTTTGAATATAGGGAGAGGATTGACAAAAAGTTCGAATTCCTGTTTTGAGTGCGCCAGAACCCTGGCCATGGATGACTTTAAGATATTTGGCTTGGGTGACCAGGGCATGGTCTAGGGCCGCAAGTGTCATCTCCATCGCATCGTCCAACCGGAACCCACGAATACACAGTTCCTGTTGATATTGGCCGGTTGCCTGATGCGAGCGTGGGTGACTTGTCTCAGTGGAAATTGTGGAGAGAGACCGTTTCCGACTCAATTGTTGTGGACCTGACAAAGATTTATTGCTGGAAGAAGCCGTGGCTCGACGTACGGCTGAAGGAGCGGTTTTAATTGTCTGGGCACCCACACGAATGGATACCTGCTTTTTCCCTTCAAGACTTTCCTGCAAGATCCCTATCGTCCCCAATGGATCAATTTCCACAAGGTCCCCTTCGTGTGGCGGCTCAGATGATTCCAGGGAAATATTGGGGAGGCGGGAAAGTATTTCTTGATTCACCGAACCAATGGTTTGCTGGATAGACCGAACCTTCGAAAGAGTCTTGTCCGTTTTTAAGTCATTGATGATTTGATTAAGTTGTCGTTGTGCTTTGGAAAATTCTTGTTGCCACTGCTTCCGATATCGTTGCCGGTCTTCTCGTTCCTGCGCCTGCAACCGATTGCGAGTGACTTCCGCCTCATCAAACAAGTCTTGTGCTTCTTGACGAAGGTGTTGGGCCTCTTCGCATTCACGTTCTAATCGAGTATGTGTGTTCTGCAGCGCCCGAAAGATAGCATCAAGATCGTAATCTTGTCTTTGTATCAAAAGCTGGGCAGATTGAATGATTGTAGAATCCAACCCCAATCGTTCGGCAATCTCCAGGGCTGAAGACCCCCCAGGAATTCCGTCTATGAGCCGGTATGTTGGAGCGAGAGTAACCGTATTGAATTCCTGACTGGCATTTCGAACATGAGGATTTCGAAAAGCAAGGGTTTTCAAGGTGGGATAATGTGTGGTCGCTATAATTGTACATCCGAATTCGCAAAGACGGGTTAAGAGGGCTTCAGCTAATGCGGCGCCCTCAATAGGATCCGTTGAGCTACCGACTTCGTCCAGAAGTACAAGGATATCCCTGCTCGCTGGTTTCGCTGGCGATCCGATATTTTTCAATAAGGCGATCATATTGAGAATATGGCCCGAAAAGCTGGATACATCCTTACTGAGATCTTGAGAATCCCCGATATCGGCATACACCTGTCCAAACAGGGCCATCTTAGAATCGGGGCCACAAGTCGGGTGAAGCCCAACTTTCACCATCATCGCGAATAATCCCACCAGTTTCAATGACACCGTCTTCCCACCCGCATTTGGTCCAGAAATGATAAGAACTGTGGTATCGCCCTTAATTCGAATGGAATTAGGTATGACGTGTTCCTTAGTCAACGCCAGGAGTGGATGCCTGGCTTGTTGCAGATCAATACAATGTTCTTGGTTCAGGTGAATGGGAGAGCCTTGTGTTTTAATGCTTAAGCGTGCTTTGGCCATCAGGCAATCGATATCGGCCAAGCAGGACAAGTTTTCACGGATGGCCCAAACATGTTCTGCGACACGACTGGACAAATCTTGCAGTATGTGCCGTTCTTCCTGAGCCACCTGCAAGTCGGCAAATTTAATGGAATTATTTAATTCGATAAGATGACGGGGCTCAATAAACACCGTGGCTCCACTACCGGAAATGTCATGAACAATCCCATCAATCGCGTGTTGTCGTTCGGCCTTTACCGGAATGACATATCGACTCTCACGTTCAGCAAAGTATTGTCCCTGAAGAAGATCATCATATTCTTGAGAAGCCAACATCCCTTCCAACTGTCGACGCATGGTTTGACGAAGCCCCTGACGTTTCTGTGTCAATTGATAGAGCTCAGGACTTGCGGATTCTCGCAGACGGCCGTTGAGATCAATGCACGAATCAATCACTTGCTTGATCCACATCAGATCTTGAAGGTTTATACAACGAGCTCTGATCATCGGAAAGAGGGAGCCATGAATTTCCATGTGGCGTCTGATCGTATGCCCCAGGCCTAAAACCAAAGCAATATCTCGAAGGTCCGGCCCGTCCAGAACGCCTTCTTTTTCAGCCCGTGCCAGCACATTTCTGATATCGGGAAACACCATGGAAGGCAGAGGATGAGTGCCTTCGAGGATATCAACCATTTCTGTGGTTTCTTGTTGTTGAATACGGGCAGTCTGAAGGTCAGCTGCGAAGACGAGCGCACGACAGCGCGCGGCCCCTATCGTGGAGGCGGCTTCATTAGCAAGACAATCGATTAAAACAGGCCATTCCAAAACCTGTTCTGTGTGTTGAACCATGCGAGGCACCATTTATTATAGCGCGTCAGGTCAAAAAGACGTTCCAATCGATACAAACATTGGATTTAACCGTGAGATTTTCAGGAAAAAGAGTGAATAAGCAAGGTGTACGGGAAGGATATAAAAGCCAAGGGTCCCTGGCAAGTAATTTACTGCAAACGTGAAGACTACCCGAGAGTTCGGCGCAACGTTATTTTTTCATTGAATCAACCGAAAGCTTGAGATCTTCAATGGCCTTTTGAATGTTTTCCTTGATGTCCTGCCAAGCGGTTTCACTATTGTCACGAAGTTGCTCAATACGAGGAATGAGGGTATCTTGTTGCTTTTTGAAATTATCGAGTTGGGCTTGAAGTTTGGCTCGGGTTTTTTCTTGTAGCTCGATGCTTTGATCCCGAAGTTTTTGAATTTGTATTTCTAAATCAGTAATTTGTTTATTCAGACTCTCCGTGGATAATTCATCTCCTCTGGCTGCAACCGATCCTGTTTTCTTGCCAGCTGTATTCTCTGCCGAAACAAATGCCGCGCCGCTTCCCAGGAACAGGCAGGCCAAAATCCATCCCATTCCCAACATAGAGGCGGCACCTCTGGTTTTTAGCAAAAAGGCTTGGTGCATATAAATCCTTTCCTCCCAAAACCCTGTTTTCTCGCAAGTTCAAATTTGATGATTCTCATGGTTATCACAGCAACGAGGATTCCACAAAAATTGCATGGAAACCCACACGATGCCTTGCTCCAATGACAAACTTACCTTAGAATGCCCTCCCGTAAAATAAGGATCCATATGACTCAAGAAGACGCTCGCGCCTATCTCAACTATCTCCTTACCCTCCATCTACGCCAGGAGGAAGCCTTTGGTCCGTTAGGTTTAGCATTTGTCAAGGAGAACGACCTGAACAAATTATCCCTCCTTCCTGAGGAACAATTTAACTTGTTGATGGCCATAGCCACGGTCTTCTCAGCTGAACCCAAACGTTACACCATGAAGTTAGAATTACTGCAAAAAGCCTACCAACTTCTACCGCAAACACGCTATCACGATCCTGAATTAGGGCGGGACCTTGAGCATTTAATCAGAAAAACTCAAAGTGACCTTCATCGCTACAATGAAGCGATGAAGGTTGCCAGGGCACAATCTCCAGATCGACAAAGCTTGATTGTCGAAACCGATATCCCAGAATATTTTCTCGAAACCGCACAAAAGCGAGCCTCAGCCTATTATCAAGAAAAATATCGATTAACCAAAGAGGCAAAAACTGCCCAGCATTTTGGTGGAGCAGCGAAAAAGTTTGAACCGGACAATCTGGCAATCCATAAAGAATTTCCCGGTGCCTGCGCTCCATTTATTAATGCCCGGACGAATGCTTTTCATATTGTTTTACCTTTTGACATAAAAATCAGTCGAAGTCCGGAAGATCCGTTGGAAGCTGGAATTCGAATTTTTTATGGAAAAATGGGATATTCATTTCCTTTACGCTATGAGATGGGGAAATTATGCAGTTACCACGACGGCCAAGTACTGGATGTGGATCTCCACGATCCGAATCTTATCTTTTTCTCTGTATCGGGCATCAAGGACCCAGAGTTTATCACCCAAGCCTCTCAAACCGACCCTTCTCTCCCACCAGAACTGGTCTACCCCATGGCCGTCTTAGAACACACCGGTAGTTTGGGACCCTTTATTCAGGTCAGTTGTAATATCAAGGTGTGGTTCGATGCCTCTATGGTTTCACTCCTCATCCAAGGTGCGCCGGATCTCCCCGATTATGGATTGCAAGGAGGAGCGGGCCTCATGACCAGAACGTACGCTTCCGATAAAGTTGAATCATATGTGCACAATTTATCTCAACCCTGGCAAGAAGGCTTGAGTTTTAACTTCATAAATCTCCATCTTCAATTAAGCCGTGGCATTGACAGTGCCGTTGTCCCCTGTGGAACACCGATCTTTTCAGTATATCCGGTGTTCAATCGACAGAGCTACCGCTTTGTCGACCGCCGAACGATGGACCAGGCTCCCTAGGGATCCATGGCTAACTGGTGAGTCCATGGGACTCATGCGCTTCCCAAGATTATACAACTCAAAACAACACCTTCGGGTCATGAATAGCGGTATTCCAGTCAAAAGGATTTGTCTTATCCTGACTTTCCTGCTTATGGCTGGATGTGCAGGTGGCCAATCCCGTCCCGAGCCGATGATCTCGGAAACGTTTCAACAGGGAGTGGCTTCCTGGTATGGCCCAAGTTTTCATGGTAATCCGACCGCCAACGGTGAACCCTACGACATGTGGGCACTCACTGCCGCACATCGTACCCTACCCTTTGGAACACGGGTCCTTGTTCACAGTCTCGATACCGGAAAATCCGTGACTGTTCGCATCAATGATCGTGGTCCTTTTATTCGGGGCCGGATCATTGATCTGTCCTATGAAGCTGCCCGGGAGCTGGCCATGATTGGAAGAGGAACGGCGAATGTCAGTTTAACGATCCTCAAATCGACAAACGCAAGTTCAGGCTATACGGGTGGAGGGTCTGAGAGTTACTGGGTGCAGGTAGGCTCTTTCACGACCTTAACCCAAGCGGTCGCCTTGCATGAACAACTGGCCTACCACTATCCCAATATACGATTGACGACCGTAGACCTTCCATCCGGACAATGGCACCGTGTTCAGATTGGGACATTTCCCTCTCAGGAAAAGGCCGAAATCGTGGCGATAGAACTGGAAAAACAATTCGATCTCGACCCTCTTTTGATACAAGGTAACTGACTGAAATAAAAGAGCTAATCTGAGAATTCATCCGGTATAATTGCCTTAAACCAATACCCTATGGTACTTTGGTTCCAATCAAGCATTGAGGGCTCAAAACCTCTCATCAACAATGAGACTTTTGGCCTTATTATGAATCCCTCTCAAACTCTTCTGATACCAACTTCCTCCAAGACCAGACTTCAAGCTCTTGCAGCTGATTCTGCTGTAACGACATATCTTTGTCACGTCGGAGCTCGTTAAGCCCTCTATGGATTTTATCGCCGTCCTTATTTGCCTGGGACTTTCCGCTTTTTTCTCCGGGGCCGAGATCGCATTTTTTTCAATAACGGAAAGCCGGTTGAAAGCCCTGGCCGATGAAGGCCATAAAGGGGCAAAACTTGCTCTGAAATTACGGTCAAATCCACAACGCCTTCTCTCGACCATTCTGATTGGCAATAATTTAGTCAATATTATGGCGGCCTCCATGGCAACCTTGATTGCCATCCGCATGTTTGGATCCGAGGCCGTGGCTGTCGCTACGGGTCTCTTAACCTTTATGGTCCTGTTATTTGGTGAAATCGTTCCGAAAACGCTTTGTGCCAAATATTCTGAAACGGCTGTGCAATTACTGGCATACCCCATATATCTCCTCGAACAATTATTTTTTCCGTTTCTCTATTTCCTGGAACCGTTTATTTTAAAACTCACAGGTGGTCGAGGGTTAACCGTTCCGTTTATTACGGAAGAAGAACTCAAGATCATGCTCGATGCCGGAGGAAAAGCGGGGGTCCTGGAAACAGATGAAGTAAAAATGATTAAAAACGTGTTTGATTTCAATGACGTGACGGCTGAAGATGCGATGACGCCGAGGATATATATGTTCGCGCTCGATGGCAATCAAACACTTGGGGAAGCCCGGGAAGAGTTATTTAAAGCGAAATATTCACGGATTCCCATTTACGAAGGAAATCCGGACAATATCACCGCCATTCTCTATCGCAATCATGCCTTGATGGAACTGGCTCAAAGTCATACAAACCTCACCCTCAAATCATTAGCGAAACCGCCATTATTCATCCCCTCGACCAAAACGGCTGATGATTTATTGAGACAATTCCAACAAGAAAAACGACATATTGCGATTGTGGTCAATGAGTTTGGGGGAGTGATGGGGTTAATTACCGTCGAAGATCTTCTTGAAGAAGTAGTTGGAGAGATTCTCGACGAAGGCGATCTCCACGAAGAATGGATTCGCCGGACGGGAAAAAATCAAATATTAGTGGATGGGCGAACCGAAGTCCGCCGTATCAATGAATTTCTTAAGGTCGAACTCGACGAAGAACAAAATACAATTAGCGGACTGATCCTCGAAGAATTAGGCCATATACCTGCTGTCGGTGAGAAAGTGCAAACAGACAATTGCCTTTTAATTGTCCAAGAAGCTGATGAACGCTCTATTAAAGGCGTCCAAATCATAAAGGAAGAACCTGTTCCCGAAGCGCCTCCCACCGAACCGTCTACGGTGTCTTCAGAATCCTAACAAAAACTTCCCGGTTGTATCCTTTGTCCTGCTGATAAAATTTAACATCGTCTCCCCTACTCAGTCCCAGCAAAGAAATTGGTCTGCCTCAATCTTGCAACCCACTCTAGTTCATGATGAGACAAAACCTCATTAATGATTATTCGATAGGAACATTACTCGTTGGATGATGAAGATAGAGTGTTCCCGGATCGCATGAATAAAGAGAATTCATTTTCATCTAAAATTCTGACTCCTAATGTGGTGGCCCTGTCATATTTAGAGCCGGGGTCTTCGCCGGCTACGAGGTAATCTGTCTGTTTACTGACGCTGGCAGTGACACGTCCACCTAACTCTTCAATTCTGCGGGTCGCCTCCTGACGGGAATAGCCGTTCAACGTTCCGGTTAACACAAAAATTTTTCCCCTCAACGGTTGAGCGTGCGGCTCTGACATACTTGCTTCCTGTTGAACCCGAACTCCCAATGACTCCATATGTTGCCAAACCTTCAAATTACGGGATTCTTGAAAAAAATGAGTCACGCTCACAGCAATCTCTGGACCGATGTCACGAATTTGCAAAAGTTCCTCTTCGGTAGCCTTCTTCAAATTGTCGAGTGAACCAAAATTTTGGGCCAAAACTCTGGCGATATGAGTCCCCACATGACGTATGCCGAGGCCGATCAGAAGGCGCGCGAAGGGAACCTCCTTACTTCTCTCGATTTCTTCCAAAAGTTGCCTCGCGGATTTGTCTGCAAAGCCCTCTAATTGAAGAAGGTCGTCAACACCTAATGTATACAGATCTGATAAGTCCTTGACGAAGCCCTTGTCGACCAACTGTGCTACCGTTTTTTTTCCAAGCCCTTCGATATTCAAGGCGCCTTTTGACGCAAAATGTTCAAGCGATCCTTTGAGTTGCGCGGAACATACCGTTTGGCCAGTACAATACAGAATTGGCCCCTCCTGACTGGTATGGGACTGACACACCGGACAGGTCGTTGGCGGCTGAAAAGGAGCCCCCCGCTCTTCACCCTGCACAGGCACTCGTTCCACCACATCTGGAATGACGTCCCCTGCCCGTTCGACCTTTACGGTATCACCCACCCGTACATCTTTACGGGCGACTTCCTCCACATTATGCAGTGAGGCCCGACTCACCGTCACACCACCGATTTCCACCGGATCCAATAGGGCAATGGGAGTGAGCGCCCCGGTCCGACCGACCGACAGGGCAATCGCCTGAACTTTGGTCAGTTCCTTTCTTGGAGGAAATTTGAAGGCAATGGCCCATCGGGGACTGCGTGACTTTTCGCCAAGAGCCTTTTGCCAATCGAACCGGTCAATTTTAATGACGATGCCGTCAATTTCGAACGGCAGGACGTCCCGTCGTTCAAACATTTCCCGATGAAATTCCAGAGCTTCCTGGATGGAGGGGCAGTGACGCCGGAATTGAGGGACGGGCAATCCCCATGCCTCTAAGCACGTGACCGCTTGAAAATGGGTGCTGGGTCTGATTGACCCCGAGCTCATGAAATCGTAGCAGGTGATGGTCAGCGGGCGGGTCGCGGTAATAGCCGGGTCCAATTGGCGTAATGTTCCCGATGACGCATTGCGCGGATTGGCAAAGGGTTCTTCCCCTTGTTCGGTTAAGCGTCGATTCAATGTGTGAAAATCCTGGAGCTTCATAAACACCTCACCCCGCACCACCATATGGGAGGGAAAAGTCCCGCCTTCCTTCAACTGTAATGGCAAGGCACGAATGGTTCGAAGATTGTGCGTCACGTCCTCCCCTATAGTCCCATTTCCTCTCGTAGCTCCTCGCACAAATATGCCATGGTCGTAAGTAAGGGCCACAGATAATCCATCGTATTTGGGTTCGGCCGAATAGCTCGGCTGTTGCACGTCCAATTCCCGGGAAACCCGCTGATCGAACGCTAAGACGTGCGCTTCATCCATTTCCGAGTCCAAACTCAGAAGAGGAAATTCGTGTGTAATTTTATTGAATTGGGCAAGTGGCGCACCCCCGACCCGCTGGGTTGGCGAATCAGGTGTCCTGAGGTCCGGGTATTGGCTCTCTAAGGCTTGGAGTTCTCGAAAGAGTTGGTCATATTCAGCATCAGAGATTTCCGGTCGGCTTCGAACATAATACAATTCATCATGTCGACGGATGGCGTGTTTTAACTTTTCAAGTTTCAGTTGAACCTTGGCGGATGGCACCGCACGAGTTTGAGGAGTCTTGAAAGAATCCTCTACTCCTGTCTCGTCAGGATTATTCTCGAATAAATTTGGCTGCATAACTTCGGATTTCGTGCCCATTTAACACATGAAATTGCCGTAGACGAGCAATCGTTTGCCCTGAAAACCGATGCAAGGGAATGGGCAGGAGCTGCCGGCCGAAGCGACGGGCCATCTTTCGCCAGGCCCAAGTCAGCGGAACCGGCGAGACGACGGCCACAACGGGTTCTTGTGAATGGGCGCAGGCTCCCGCCAGCAATCGTTCTTCGAGCGATGTCGCACAATCGAATAGGGGATTTTCCCAAATATCAGGAATAAGCCGAGGCGGATACAGGAAAAGCGCGCCGCCATAGCATGCCTGTCCGATTCCTGGACCGACCATGTTCGGCGAAAAGGGGGTTGCGTAAAAACTGAGAGTGGACTCTTCTTGATGTTCGGCATACCAGGTCGTTTGCCAGGAAAACTTCTGAGGATCAGCCGGCACCTCAAAGAAAAACACCAAGGATTCAATGGCTCCTCGCACTGGAGGAACCACTTTGACATGAATATCGCGCACGGATCGTTGTGGGTTAATAGCCCACTGGCGCAAAGTCGCCCGTAGATCAATTCCATCTTCCAGCGAGTTGGTGAATCGTTCAATCCTGCCTAAATCCGCCCCCAAAACCTGTCGACTATGCTGTCGAACATGCGCCGCAAAAGATTCAATGCGGTGATCCTCCGGTGGCCAGGAACACTGGCGGTTGGGATTCCACTGTTGTGCCCAAGCTTGTGTTTTGGGCCTTGAGGGATCCGGCCGGAGGGTGACACGGCGCCAAACCAAAGGGTCTCCTTGCAGCCGGTTCACAGCCGGGAGAATGTTGCCCTCAGGGTCTTGAAGTTCGGCAATTCCCATCAACACACCAGGCCTGGTATCCAATACGGATGATTGAGTTTGGTAGTCATAGCTTTTGGCGGTTTCCAATAACCTGAGGGCAAATTCATCTCCAGCCATTTGCTTGGCAGCTAGAACCAAGGTATACAAATCCGGTTTAAGACGATGCTCGAGAAGTGTCAGGTTCCGCACATATTGAAAATAGCGTTGCAATAATTGTGGGGTGACCCAATGAGTTTCGTGCGCAATGGTCGTGGAACGAGACGCCAACCACCTGGCCCGTGCTTCCAAAACCAGTTCTTTAAGGCCATCAATAGCCAAATGCGTATCAGCACGGGCTTCTTCCCTTCGTTGTTCATAGAGATAGGTGAGATAGGGTAATTCGCTCAACGCAAAGTAGATGGAAGATGGTTCGACCTTCCACCACTCGGGAAGACTTATGTTCTGCTCAGGTGAAATATATGGCATCCGCTCTTGATAGGCCTGACGCAACCAGGGCCAATCCGTCATTGGGCAGAGAAAAAGAATGGCCGAATAGTCCAGTTCGAGTTCATGAAGTCGAAATGCCATCCAACGGATGCGTTCCCAACGAGAAGATGGGTCTTGAGGAGGCGGCAGAAAAGGCATGGTGGCAGCCGAGAAGGCTGCCAAAGGCACAGCCTTTAAGGAATAAGGATCAGGCCCGACCCAGGAGACGGGATGGTAGCGCCGGACCTCACGATCTACATAGGCCCGGGGTATCATTTCCGACATGGCTGATCGAATCCCCATAATCACCGGCTGACAGGGATCAATCGGCACATAAGAGCAGCTCGAGGTTCCATCATCATGTTGTTCTGGAAGGACCACCAGACTGATAACAGGCAACTGGTCAATCCCATTTTCTACGAGGGATTGCACCGATGGTGGTAGAGGAAGGACCACACAATCAATGTGGCGGGACACAATAATCTCACGGACGACATGAGCCATATCTCCACTTCCATGCACGACAGGCAGGACGTGAATATTGGAAGAGAGAGCAAAGATCGTGTCTGGGGTCAACGCTGAGAGAGTCATGGGGCGTCCTGGAGGAAATGCGGTAAGGCTTTCCCACTCAAGAATTAGAGGATGGGCCGTGCATCTGGGTCACCAAGGATTACAGGGCTGAAGGCCTACTGGTCAGGGTGCAAGGGATGATCCTCTTCAAAGAAGAAATCCCCCAATCCTTTCGGGAGAGCATGTCCGTGCAATGTTTGGGACCGGCGTTTCGCTAACACATCCAGATCTTGTGCTTCTTCTCCCAAAACATTGATCAGGGCTTCCCGCCATGCCGGATCACGGGCCACGGGATGGTGAGGGTCTTGGGCCATCCGTTTCATCGCGTATTGCACCATGTGCATCCCGTCCCGAATGGAGAACGGGAGATCCAGTTGATGCGCTTTTTGAAGAAAATTCACGGTGAGCGTGATTAATTCAGCAGATGCAAACGGGAGGTGATACCGCAAAATGGCCAATTCATGTTCCTTGTTAGGGAATTCAACTTTCAACGTCGGTTGCAGGCGGGACAGGATATAATCCGGCACCTCATAGGTCGAGGCATCTTCATTCATGGTGACACAACATCGAAAATTCTCATGCGCATGAATTTGAACACCCGCCACGACCGAATCGACCGAGCGTCGATGATCAAGCAGGGAGGCAAGGGAGGCCCAACTCTTTTCATTCATCCGGTTGCCTTCATCAAGCAGACAGACATTGCCGGTTACCATAGCCGTGACTAAAGGAGAGGCTTGATAGGTAATCGTGCCTCCCTCAGAAATGACCGGGGAGACGAGAAGGTCTTCTGGCCTTGTATCAGCCGTACATTGATAGATGAAGAGTTCCTGCTTCCGCTCCTGAGTGGCCGCCATGGCGAGTGTGGTCTTCCCCACGCCCGGTTGACCGATAATTCTCGGTGATAGAGGCACATCTTTTTCATCCACGATAAACCAACAGGCGAGAAGCTGGCGTAGAATTTCTTGATTGCCCATCCAGGCTTGTGTCTGTGTCAGCGGACGAGCCAGGCGAAGCGCAACCTGCCCGATGTGCATAACCGAATGATCTGCAGAATGTGAAAATGGAGAGGTCATAGAAAAGGACGAAGACAAATGGTAAGTGAAATTATCACAGCCATTTTTCGATGGTCAATGAATCGTGGTGTTCGGTAACTTCTACCGGTGTGCAAAATAGTTGTTTGACATTATCCCTATTCCGAATTATTGTGTAGCAAAAGGTGACCAGATCGTAGAGATCTTCCCCTTCTCGTTATTGACCATTGTCCCTAAAGGAGGGATATATATGAACCTCAGAGGAGGAACGCGTAATATGGCGCAACCATTGTTCGGGGGACATCAAGAAGATCCCCAATCATCGGGCTGGTTTGGATACCTGAAAATTGCAGCTGGCGTGGTGGTCTGTAGTGGAATCTTGACCGGATGCGTCAGTACAGAAAAGTTCGAAGCCGAAAAGGCACGTGCGTTAAATTTCCAAAGGCTTTTAGCGCAAGAAGAAAAACGAACCGGTGAATTAAATGTGAAGTATCAAGACACGCAACGACAAATGGGGTCATTGGAATCGCAAAACCGAGATTTAAATGCCGAATTAGAAGCCTTGCGCGACCAATTGAACCGTTCCCATGACGAACTTTCGCGTGTAAGAGAGGGAGGGATGGGAAAATCAGATGATTTGAAACTTTCCGAACCTTCGATCTCTGAATTTGGGCTGAATGATCTTGACTTTAAAGATTCAGATATGACGAAACTTGATTCGGACTTGAATTTGGGGGACACCATTCCTTTGGATTCAACAAGTTTGGATTCACCAATGGATACCATGGGAAGTCTCGATGAAGGGTCACATATTGTAGCGAAAGGCGAGACCCTCTATCGGATTTCCAAAGAGTACGGCGTGTCGATTAATGATCTCAAAGCCTGGAATCAGTTGTCTGATAACACCATTCACGTTGGACAAAAGCTTATCGTCAGCGGTCGGTAATCTCCGCTCCATTCATTTTTCAAGCTAAGGTCGGAATCCCAAGGAAAGCCGCTTCCTTCGGTTCCGGCCTTTTCTTGTTCTACTCACGTAAGACGTGTGTCTCACTGACACTTTCGTTGACACCTCATAGGCCATATGCTACCGTCAAATTCATGAAAAATGCTTATTATTCAGTGAGTTTTGAGGAATTTTGCCAGTTTGCCTCACAAGGAAACCTCGTGCCCCTTTATCGAGAAATTCTGGCGGATTTCGAGACGCCCGTATCGGCATTTTCCAAAATTAATACGGGACCCAATGCCTTTTTATTTGAAAGTATCGAAGGGGGAGAAAACTGGGCAAGATATTCCTTCCTGGGGAGTCACCCTTCCGTCATGTTGTGGGAGGAGAACGGCGAAGTGGTCACCCAAAAAGGCCGCAAACAGCACCGCGTCCCGCTGCAGGGCAACCCCTTGGACCATATCCAGAATACTATGGCAGAGTATCATCCGGTTGTTGTTCCCGGTTTGCCCCGATTTGTTGGTGGTGCGGTGGGTTATTTGGGTTATGACGTGGTCAAGTCTTTTGAGCCGGTTCCGTCTCGAGCGAAACCCGGGATAAAAACTCCCCTCTTTGCGTTTTGCATTACGGACACCTTACTCATTTTTGACAATGTCGCCCATACCCTCAAAGTCGTGGCCAATGCCCATATTACTTCTGCAAAGAAGACCCAACTTCGCCAGATCTATCAAGACGCTATCAAGCGGATTGAATCAATCATTGCCAAACTTCATAAACCAAGCCGGCGACCTACGGCCTCGATTCGACGTGCGCCACTCAAATTTCAATCCAACCTGTCTCCTGAGGACTTTGAAAAAATGGTGCTTCGGACGAAAGAATATATTCAGGCTGGGGATATTATCCAGGGTGTCATGTCCCAACGCTGGCAGACTACTATCCACACTGATCCCCTGGAGATTTATCGAGCCTTGAGGGTACTCAATCCCTCACCCTACATGTTCTATTTACGCATTGCCGGCATCGAACTCGTGGGATCTTCTCCCGAAATCCTTGTGCGATGCGAAGAAGGCAACATTGCGGTCCGCCCCATTGCCGGAACCCGTCCCCGTGGTCAGACGCCACAAGCTGACAAGGCATTGGAACAGGATCTCTTATCCGATCACAAGGAATTAGCCGAACATGTCATGTTGGTGGATCTAGGCCGCAATGATGTGGGCCGGGTGGCCAAAACCGGAACAGTCAAAGTTGAACGGTTCAAGAAAGTTGAACGGTATTCCCATGTCATGCACATTGTGTCTCAGGTCAAGGGAGAATTAGATCCGCGATACACCGCCTATGATGTCATGAAGGCGTGTTTTCCGGCCGGGACCGTGTCCGGTGCGCCGAAAATCCGAGCCATGCAAATCATTGAGGAATTGGAACCCACTCGTCGGGGACCTTATGCAGGAGCGGTCGGGTATTTTAGTTTTTCCGGGAATATGGATACCTGTATCAATATTCGTACGGTCGTCGTTCAAGGACAAAAGGCCTATATTCAGGCCGGTGCGGGAATTGTCGCCGATTCTGACCCAACCCGTGAATATGAAGAAACTCGAACAAAAGCCGGCGCCATGATGAGAGCCATTGAAATGGCCGAACATGGTCTAGCGTAAAAAGGCTTGAGAAGAACCCATATGATCCTGGTCATCGACAATTACGATTCGTTTACCTACAACCTTGTCCAATATCTTGGAGAGTTGGGAGCCGATCTCAGGATTTTTCGAAATGATGCCCTCACAATCGATGACATTCACCGCCTGGCACCTGAGCGAATATTAATATCCCCCGGCCCCTGTACGCCTAACGAGGCCGGCATTTCTGTTGCAATCATCAAGCACTTTGCAGGCCGTCTTCCGCTATTTGGTGTCTGCCTCGGGCATCAATCCCTGGCCTATGCGTTTGGAAGTCAAATTATTCGAGCCCCGAGACTCATGCACGGGAAAACCTCCATGATCCATCATGACGGAAAAACAATTTTTGAAGGCCTCCCGAATCCCTTTGAAGCCACCCGATATCATTCCCTAATCGTCAAGCGTGAAACCTTACCCACGGACTTTGAAATTTCAGCCGAAACCGTGGAAGGCGAAATTATGGGACTTCGACATACCCCAACCGGAGCGGAAGGCGTGCAATTTCATCCTGAATCGATTCTCACCACGGCCGGGATGGATCTTTTGCGGAACTTTTTATTATTACCCGTCTGCTCCTCAACCGACCACTAGACCAAGACTTCCCAGTCATTTGTCCATGAGCCTGTTCACATGCCACTACTCAAAGACCACATCGCCAAATTAGCTGAGGGCCTCGACCTCTCAGAACTCGAAGCGGAAGAGGCCATGCGGGAAATCATGCAAGGAGGAGCCACTGAGGCTCAAATTGCAGCCTACTTAATGGGGTTACGCATGAAAGGCGAAACGATTGATGAAATCACCGGGTCAGTGCGAGCCATGCGTGAACGGGCCATCCGGATCCCAATTGCCGATCCTCAGGTAGTGGATACGTGTGGAACCGGTGGGGACAAAAGCCACACGTTTAATATCTCGACGGCTGCGGCCTTTGTCGTGGCTGGAGGGGGAATGACGGTTGCGAAGCATGGGAATCGCTCCGTGTCCTCTCAATCAGGGAGTGCAGACGTGTTGGCCGCTCTTGGGGTAAATATCGACTTGGTTCCAGAAAAGGTTGCCGATTGCATCAATGAAATTGGCATTGGGTTTCTCTTTGCACCGCTTTATCACGGAGCCATGAAGCATTGCGCCAAACCCCGGTCGGAATTGGGGATTCGTACCTTGATGAATATCATGGGACCCCTCGCCAATCCGGCACGAGCTACGATTCAGATTCTGGGAGTGTATGATCAAGCCCTCAACGAAAAGTTGGCTCAGGTTCTAGTAAGGTTAGGCACACAGCATTGCTTTGTCCTTCATGGGATGGACGGGTTGGATGAAATTTCATTAACCAGCCGCACAGGGATTGCTGAAGGAAAAAAAGGACGAGTACTGAGCTATTCCATCGGGCCGGAAGATTTCGGTCTTCACCCGGTTTCGCCCAAAGAACTGGCGGGAGGAAACCCGGAAGACAATGCCCAGATTATTCTCGATATCTTTCGAGGACGAAAGGGTCCCAAACGGGATATCGTGTTGATGAATGCCGCGCCGGCCTTTATCGCCTGCCAGAAAGCGACCTCGCTGAAAGAAGGATATGAAGAGGCCGGTCGTGTGGTGGACAACGGAGCCGCATTTGAAAAGTTGGACAAACTCATTTCCCTGACCAAAAAGTTGGCGGCATGATTCTTTCGCGTATTCTCGAACATAAAAAAGCCGAATTGCGGCGAAAACAGAGTCGGGGGTACCTGGCTGAACTCAAGGGCCGCATTGTTGATCGAACTCGACCTCTGGGCTTTTTTCAAGCATTAGAGGCAGGGCGGACGTCGACAGCTCCGGCATTAATTGCCGAAGTCAAAAAAGCTTCACCCAGTCAAGGCCTGATGCGACCGGAATTTCACGATCAATTTGAACCAGTGGCCATCGCCTCTCAATATCGAGATCATGGAGCCAGTGCCCTGTCCGTCCTCACCGATCAGGATTTTTTTCAGGGGAATTTGGAGTATTTGCACAATGTCAAAGAGGCGGTTCACCTTCCTACGCTTAATAAAGAATTTATGGTTGGCGAGATTCAATTCTATGAAGCGCGGGCCTATGGAGCGGACTGTGTGTTGCTGATTGCGGCCGCGTTGGATCGATTCCAGCTTGAAGACTTTTTTACAGTTGCGCAAGAGTTGTCGCTTGATGTGCTCTTTGAAATCCATAATGAACGGGAATTAGATACCGTCCTTGAACGGGTGCCCTTGGCTAGACTTATCGGCATCAACAATCGGGATCTCAAAACCTTTCAAACTGATTTGAGTGTCACCGAACGGCTGGCCAAACGTCTGCCGGCAGACACACTAATTGTCAGTGAAAGTGGGATCCACAACCGTGAGCATGTTGTGCGGGTACTGGAAGCCGGAGCCAAAGCCATGTTGATCGGTGAGTCGTTATTGCGCGCAGACTCGATTCAAGCCAAAATTCAGGAATTATTACATCCCCCGTCACCTCCCAAAAAAGAAGAATCCACCACTCGTTGGGTCTAGGATTCAATTGCGGGGAACTCTCTACTGCACCTGTTCTCTATTGCGAAAGACCGGCCGAATTTATTGAGAAGCCTCTCTAGACAGGACAGAAAAATGAGCCTGAAGCCATATACCGTGGTACTTACGAACCTCCCAACAAGCAGCGAATGTTCCTATGGCCATTAAAATAAAAATTTGCGGCATCACGAATCAGAAAGACGCCGAATTCGCAGTTCAGGAAGGGGCCGACGCATTGGGTTTTGTGTTTTACGCCCAAAGCCCTCGATATGTCCAACCTGCTACCGCCCAACATATCATTGCCAGCCTTCCCCCTTTTGTGGTGACGGTGGGTGTCTTCGTCAATCACGATCTCGATATGGTGAAGCGCGTATTTGATGACTGCGGATTAAATCTGGCACAACTTCACGGTGATGAATCTCCCGGTTTTTGTGAATCGTTACAGCGTCCGGTGCTACGCGCCATTCGGCTAAGGGATAGAAGCAGCTATCTTGCATTGGCAGAATGGAAAGGACGAATGGGCGTGAGAGGATTTATCATTGATGCATTTTCTACTACCGCATACGGAGGAACCGGGCACACGACCGATTGGTCACTTGCGGGCGAAGTAGCCAAAGCCGTTCCCATGCTGTTGGCGGGAGGATTAACTCCTGAAAATGTTCAAGAAGCCATCTGCCAAGTGCAACCCTATGGGGTCGATGTGAGTAGCGGTGTGGAACAGAGTCCTGGGCGTAAAGATCCGGCCAAAATTCGGGATTTTATCCAATCGGTTCGTCTTGTGTGTTAGCCATTCCATCGCTATACTCTTTTCCTTTTACGTCTTCTTTCAGTAAAACATTTTATGGCAATCATACCTGATAAACACGGGCGCTTCGGGCAATTCGGAGGCAAGTATGCCCCGGAAATCCTGATGCCCGCCATCCATGAATTGGAACAGGCGTATCGTGCGGCGAAGAAAAGCCGGCTCTTCCAGCAGGAATTTCTGAATTGCCTGAAACAATTTGTTGGTCGTCCGACTTCCCTTTTCTTCGCCGAACGTCTCACCAAAACACTTGGTGGAGCCAAAATTTACCTCAAAAGAGAAGACCTCTGTCATACCGGTGCGCACAAGATCAACAATACCGTCGGGCAAGCCTTGCTCACCAGACAAATGAAAAAGAAACGCGTCATTGCCGAAACCGGTGCCGGACAACATGGAGTAGCGGTGGCTACTGTAGCGGCCATGTTCGGTCTGGAGGCCGAAATTTACATGGGCACCGAGGATATGGAACGACAGGCATTGAATGTCTTCCGAATGCGGTTACTTGGATCAAAAGTGACAGGGGTAAGTTCCGGAAGTCGCACACTCAAGGATGCCATCAGTGAGGCGATGCGTGACTGGACCACCAATGTCAGCACGACTCACTATTTGCTTGGATCGGTCCTGGGCCCCCATCCCTACCCCATGATGGTTCGGGATTTTCAATCCGTGATTGGTCGAGAAACCCGAAAGCAAATCCTAGCACTGGAAGGTCGTTTGCCTCACTGTCTTGTCGCCTGTGTCGGCGGTGGCAGCAATAGCATTGGATTATTTTATCCGTTCGTCAAAGATACAAAAGTCAAGATGGTCGGCGTGGAAGCCGGCGGGTACGGGATAGAAGGCGGGAAACATGCCGCGCGCTTTGCAGGAGGAAAACCCGGCGTTTTGCATGGCACGATGACCTATCTTCTCCAGAATGAGGACGGTCAAGTCAATCCTACACATTCAGTGTCTGCCGGATTGGACTATCCCGCAGTCGGTCCTGAACACAGTTACTATCATGATACCGGACGAATCCGGTACACCTCCGCAACGGATGCTGAAGCCTTAGCCGCATTCGACTTACTCGCCAAGGAAGAAGGCATCATTCCCGCACTAGAAAGTGCCCATGCGATTGCAGAAGTCGTCAAGCTGGCGCCCACGATGAAAAGGTCACAGATCTTAATCATGAATCTCTCCGGACGCGGAGATAAAGATGTTCAACAATTAGCCAAAATGCGCGGAATTCCTCTCTAGGAGAGGGCATACTCAGTGGCCAGAGAATCATCAGGCTGGGAAGGCCATCAGGTCTTGCGGCACATTTGAAATATTCTGATATGAGCAATCGCATTCAAGCCACATTTGCACAACTCCACTCCAAGGGGCAAAAAGCCCTCATCCCATACATCATGGCTGGCGATCCGACCTTAGCAATGACCGAATCTCTTGTATTAGCGTTGGAACAGGGTGGTGCCGACCTGATCGAATTGGGTGTGCCATTTTCGGATCCTATCGCCGATGGTCCGGTGATTCAACAAGCCGCAGAAAGGGCCCTGCACTCAGGGACAACCCTTAAAAATATCCTTGCCACTGTCGCCAACCTGAGAAAAACAACGTCTATTCCCCTTATTTTGATGACCTATTACAACAGCCTCATGGCCATGGGGATCAAAGACTTTTGTGCCAATGCCGTTGACGCGGGCGTCGATGGACTCATCGTACCGGATTTGCCTCCGGAAGAATCTGACCTTCTTTATCACGCCACTCAGGCGGCGGGAGGACCGGTGAGTATTTTTTTGCTGGCTCCCACCAGCACGCCGGAACGACGACGTGCTGTGATCAAGCGATCACATGGCTTTATTTATTATGTCTCTCTTACCGGTATTACCGGTGCAAAGCTGACCGATCTCAGCCTGGTGCGCCAAAGCGTCCAACAGCTTCAACGAGCCTCACGAAAACCTGTGGCAGTGGGATTCGGAATCGCCTCAGCCGAGCAAGCCAGAAAAGTTGGACAGTTTGCGGATGGAGTCATAATTGGGAGCGCCCTAGTCCGGCACATTGGTGAACATCATTCCGCCCCGACATTTCTCACTGACATTCAAGCCATGGCACAACAATGGAAATCCGTCCTCTTGCCGTCACGGCAATATCGTCGGCCAGACGAAAGCCAAACACGTAAGGTGTCCGCGCATTCATAAAGGCTGCCAGTGTTGAATTTGCACCTTCAATGCTCATAATCGATATACTCGTGAGCTATTGTCGGCGGCTCTCTGACGAAAATTTCTCGGAATTGAATCCATCCATGCTTCGTCTCGGGACAGACGTTCCGACGCAGGGAATCTTTCAAAACTTCCTTAAACCAGGAAGGTGAGTATGGCTTCTGCCAGAAAAAGACCTCGCAAACATTCCACTCGAATGTCAGTAAATACGGGGACGGCCAAGCAGCGACACTCTGCACCTTTGACTCACTCTTCACCGTTTCGCCTTGCAAACCACTGGTTAGAGGGAAACAAGGTCAACTATTTAGAGACTCCCAATAAGGGTGGAACCATACAACCGTCCTACTTGGTATTTCACTATACAGCCGGACGAAGCTCCCAATCCTCGATTGCCTGGTTGACAAACCCCCTAGCAAAAGCCTCAGCCCATCTGGTCGTAGGCCGGGATGGAACGGTTACCCAGCTTGCATCCTTTACGACGAAGACCTGGCATGCGGGGGTGAGTCATTGGGATGGCCTGAGAGGCCTGAATCAACATTCGATTGGGATTGAAATGGATAATGCCGGGCCATTAATCGCAGTGGGAGACAAATTGACGGCTTGGTTTGGGAAATCCTATCCAAAGTCGCAGGCCATTTTTGCAACCCATAAATTAGACCCCGAGCCAAAGTGGTGGCAGGCCTTTTCCGAGAAACAAATTCTCATTGCGGTGGAACTAGCCATCATACTGGTTCAACAGTATGGCCTAAAGGAAATTCTTGGACATGACGACATTGCCCCGGATCGGAAGCGGGATCCTGGCCCCGCTTTTCCTCTAGACCATATCCACGCATTGGTGCTGGGAAGATCCCAGGAAGAAGAGGATTGGTATCAGGTGATGGCATCTGCGTTAAATATTCGCTCAGGTCCCGGTTCGGAATATGACCTTGTAGCCTCTCCCCTCACCAAGGGAACGAAACTCCTCGCATTGGAGAAACAAGATCGATGGACCAAAGTGGATGTGGACCCGGGCGCACTGTCGTCCGGACAAGATCTCGAAGGCTGGGTCTTTAACCGATACATTGAATCCTTGAACGGGTAACGATTCAAGTCCCAAGTTAACCAACCATTAAAGAAACCTACTCAAGTCGATCCCACTGGGAATTTTTTCTTGTCGAAATCTTATACTGTTAAAGACCCTGTGCGACAAAATCCTGGCTCGACAGAACTCCGACATCCAATTTCTGAATGAGAGCTTTCGGTCTTAAGTCTTGATAGCGTCAAAGAGATCTGATTGGCAGAATGGGAAACGGGAGCGATGCTCAACTTAAGTTGGCCTGAATTATTCAATCCTACTAGGAGGTTGTCGCGTGGCCATTGTTCTTCGGTCATTCAAAAGTAGGCTAAGAAACCTTTCACCCTTCTCCCTGGGTCATCATCCAGCCAAGATCCAGCAAATCTTTTTTACCTAGCCCTGGCAGTCCTTGCCCGGTGTCAAAATCCTCACAGCACAAAAAAGCTAAAACTTCCCTGGTTTTCAAGCATTTCACTCATTTCTTTTCAGGAATTTCTGGCACGGTTCTTGGTCTATTGAAAGTTAGACACATGCTAAAACGTCCATAATTAACAAGGGGTTGTTCATGGGTGAAACCGAATACTTAGACAAGGAAGATCAAGAAAAAGCGGTGGAAATTCGCATTGAAGATGTCATTTATCGCTCTGATGAAAGCCCGGCGGTCGTGCTGGCGATCAAACGCACCTGTTCCCTTAGTGGAGAATGCAAAATCGGACATGTCACGTTGGGACATGAAAATACCCTTCGTTTATATCTAGAAACCTAATCACGAATTCACTCTCTTCAATGCCTTCTTGCATGACGTCAAGCAATCAACTTCATAGACTTATCCTGGTTTCGTGTTCACATCTCCAAGGGTTCTGGTAAAGCGAACTCCCTTGACCAGAAAGCAATCGGCAAAGCACTCAAGTCTCAAGGGTTTGACAAGAGTTGACCAGGGCGCTCCCAGAAGACTCATCGCTTATCCCCTCTATCGCTTTATTTGGTAATCTCGATAATTTCAGGAGTAAGACCGGATTCCGTCACATGAAGACGGGCCACGGAAATCGGGAGAGTGAAACGACGAGGGCCGGCACTGCCAGGATTGAGGTAGAGTACTCCCTTGCGTCTCTCGGCAGAGGAACGATGGGAATGCCCAAAAATGACCGCAGAAAATTCCGCGGCAACCGGATCTAAATCCAAGTGATCCAGTTCATGCACAACATACAAGACATACGATTGATGTTCGACGACATTCGTCAGGGGAATCTTCGCAGCCCAAGGGTCCTGATCATTATTCCCACGAACGGCAACCACTGGAGCGATCGCCTCCAAAATCTTCAGGACGGCAGGGCTTCCGATGTCTCCGGCGTGGATAATCAATTCCGCACCGGTCAAAGCTGCAATCACTTGGGGGCGCACCAGCCCGTGCGTATCAGAAATAATCCCGATCATCTGCTTTCTTTTATTCGATCCCCTCATCCTGCGAATCAGGAGCTATTGTCGGTCGATCACCCGTTTTAAAAAATTCCCCGTAATGGCGTTGGACACACTCCGGACAAAACCCATGGGTAAATTGCGCATTAGATCGATCACTAATAAATCGTTCCAGCGGTTGCCAGTTATTATTGTCGTCACGAATCTTTTTGCAAAAACTGCAAATAGGAAGACAACCCTCCAATATATTGACTCTGTTGGCTAATGCGCGTGTTTGGATAGCGGTTCGATTTACAAGGAATGCCGCCCCCCCAAGAACAAGGATTCTGATCACCGTGTTAATGGAGGCATCTAATAGGGTGAGGGAAACCGGCCAAAACTGTATATTAAAAAGTAATCTGATAAGAGACAATGCCACGGCACATGTCAGCCCCCAGGAAAATCCCCTATACCAGGAGGCGAGCGACACTGGAATAAGATACAAAATGGGAAACTGAATGGTTGGACCTGCTGCGAAATCCCCAAGCAAAATTACAAGCGCTAACGCACTTAAATAGCCGGGGAATAAATTTGAATGCGTCCAAGCGTTTTTCCAAAAGCCTGTTTTGGGAGGAAGAAAAGGGAATGACTGAAAAGGCGGCATAGGCCTAAACAGAATTGCGTAAAAGAAAAGTTTTTGATCTATCATAGCATAAGTATCATATGTCCAACATGGGCTTCTGAATCATATCACCCTGCCCGCCCCGCCACCTGTCAGAGACTTGTTTGACAATTGTTGGGTCTCCCCACGGGTAACCAGGTCGATTTACTCCGGCAACAGGAAGAGATCTATTCCTAATCCGGGAACCTGACCACCCCCGCGTCTGAACCCTATTAAAACTTGCATGGCTCTTCGGTCGAACTAGCTTTTTTAGAAATGATCACTCCATTCAAAAGATACTATGTCCCTCCATCCCGTATGGTGTATCCGGACTGTTAGTTGTGGATAGCGCTTATCTCTGGAAATGGTATAGTAATAAGTAGACCGGTCACGGTTGTTAAGGCTGCGGCGCACGGTCGCAGCCTTTTTTATCAGGTAAAGATCATTATGAGGAATCAAATCCCATTCCTCGGTTAAATTATGTACCCCATGGACCCCCAATGCGAACGACACGTCCGGAAAGGTAAAAGAGTCAGTGAAACCATCCCATCCTGTGTTCGACCACGCCGATGAACTGAAAGAAAGTGCCCTCTTCCAACAGCCCAGTAATGGGCAAACTCGACCGCCCACGTTATTTATCATATTTGGGGCACAAGGAGATCTCACGAAGAGAAAATTAATTCCCGCGTTATATAACCTGGCCTCAAGTCATTATCTCCCTCAGGAATTTGCCATTCTTGGGATAGATGGGATTCCCATGCATACGGATGAATTTCGGGAGAAGATCCGTCAGGACATCGATGAATTATGTCCCCGTCCCATCGATGCCACCATCAAAGAATGGCTCCTTGATCGCCTGCATTACCTGGCAGGGGATTTCCGGGATTCTCAAACCTACGAACGCCTTCAGTCTTTGCTGACACAGTTAAATACCACACATGGGACTCAGGGGAATTACCTCTATTACATGGCCACGGCTCCAACATTTTTTGCGGAAATCGTTGCGCAACTGGGCGCCAAAGGATTAGTCGAACATCGAAAAGACTTTTCCCGTCGTATCGTTATTGAAAAACCCTTCGGGCATGATTTGCCATCGGCCCGATCGCTCAATCAAGCCCTGAGACAGGTGCTCGATGAAAGCCAGATTTACCGGATCGATCATTATCTCGGCAAAGAAACCGTTCAAAATATTTTAATATTTCGCTTTGCGAACGGCATCTTTGAGCCAATCTGGAACCGTCAATATATTGATCATGTCCAAATCACTGTTGCGGAAACGTTAGGGGTTGAGCATCGCGGGGCCTATTATGAAAAAGCCGGTGCGCTCCGAGACATGGTCTCCAATCACCTCCTGCAAATCTTGGCTTTCGTGGCGATGGAACCACCGAATACATTTGATCCCGAAGCGGTCAGGAACGAGAAAGCCAAGGTGCTCCGTGCCATCCAGCCAATGAACCCCGTCGAGGTCTTACAATCAACGGTTGCCGGACAATATGAGGCCGGATCGATTCATGGTCACAGTGTCCTTCCTTATCGAATGGAAAAGGATGTCGAACCAACCTCCTTGACGGAAACCTTCGCCGCAATGACCTTAGGTATTGAAAGCTGGCGCTGGGAAGGCGTGCCCTTTTACCTTCGGACCGGCAAACGGTTACACACCCGAGTGACCGAAGTGGTCATACAGTTTAAATCTGCCCCGCTGATGCTATTCCGTAAGACTCCAGTCGACAAGCTTACGCCGAATGTGCTGGTCATTCGCATTCAACCGGATGAAGGCATTTCCCTAAGTTTTGGAGCCAAAATTCCAGGACCCAAGGTCAAGGTCGGGACAGTGGATATGGATTTCCAATATGCGGAATATTTCGGTGATGCCCCGAGCACGGGGTATGAGACACTCCTGCACGACGTGATGGCTGGAGACGCAACACTATTTCAGCGAAGTGATAGCGTCGAGGTTGGCTGGAGTATCGTCGATCCCATTGTCAAAGTGTGGGAGAGCCTGGGCTCGCATGCCATTCGTCCCTATAGCTCAGGGAGTTGGGGACCGCCGGAAGCCGATGCCTTGCTGGCCAAGGACGGCAGAATGTGGAGAAATCATTGAATGCCCGAGAAATCCACGGGCCCTCACTAAAAAAATTGCATTTATAAAATTGGTCCTCAGACACCACCACTCACCTTTTTCACACGACAGCCGGTTTAACCGGAGTCAGTATCATTCCTGAGCGTGGCCCCAGGCCGGATAAGACAACCTTTCCTTGTTCACACTTGAACGTGTGTCCAGTAAGCTGGTCCTCAAGCCATCGAGAGGTCTTCCCCACCCACGGGGTGATATCAATCTGAATAGAGATGGGAGGATCATCATTATGAATAAGAAGACAGACAAAGGTTCTTTGCGTCTTTCTCACAAAGACACAGCACTGGAGATCAGAAAGTATCTGAACTACGGTCCAATCCCCTTCGCGTAACATTGGAAGAGATTTCCGGATGGCAATAAGCTGCTTGGTGAAATTCCGCAATTCATGATTCCAGTTGCGCTGATTCCATTCCATGCCCCGACGATTATCGGGGTCCTTCCCTCCCCTCATCCCGATTTCATCCCCATAATACACTGCCGGTATTCCTGGAAAAACAAACTAAAACAGCATGGCCAACTTCAGTCGTAAAACATTTCCCCGGGCTAAAGTATACAGGCGTTCAGTGTCATGGGACCCAAACACGTTCATCATCGTTAAGGTCTTTTCCCATGGATACATCCGAAGAAGTTTGCTCACCCGTGACACGAATTGCCTGGTTGAAATGGAACCGTGAATAAAGTAGTCCAAGAAGATCTGACGGAGTACGTAGTTCGTTCCTCCGTCAAACTGTCCATCCCGAATCCAAGCACGACCAGGGCCCCAGATTTCTGCTACCATATATGACGATGGGTTTTTGGTCTTCACCTTCTGCCAGAGCGCCTTCCCAAACTGATGGCCCCGGACATCAGCCACGGCATCCAACCGCTATCCGTCTATACCCTGACTTGTCCAATAGGCCGCGACGTCCAGAAAGTACCGGAGAAGGTATGTTATCCTACCCGAAAATTAATCCGGCTTGACCGCTGGATTTTTTTCAGTGTCTGTCAAACCATGCAGCTGAGCCCTGGTATCCAGCTCGTGGGCTTTTCGCCCGCCTCTCGCCGTCCGGCATTCCCCTAAATCTCCGTGTACCAGCAGGCTGGCCATTTGAACACAGCGCTCTACCAGGGCGATCGCGCCTTCCCGGAGTGATCGGGACTTCTGCACATAGCGCATATTGTTTTGCATATCCTCCGCACTCCATCCCCGGGAATGGGCAATATAGGGAAACTGCGGAAACTGCACACCGATTTCGGCGAAAAATCCGAGTAGTTGCCCGGCCACGGCCTGAATATTATCCTGCCCGCCGGTAATGATAAACCCGCCTACTTTATTATGAAGCAGATGTGTATCTGAAATCGTTTCTTGATTCTGTATGCAGTTCATCCGCTCAACCATCTTGAAATAGAGGCTGCTTGCGGCCCCCCATCGAATGGGAGTGGCCAGGACCAGGACATCAGCCCAATGCACCAGTGCTTCATAGACCTGGTCCATCTCATCCTGGGGATCCATCTGCGTAATTGAGCAGGGCCAGGTACAAGCCCGTGATGATTTGGAATAAAAACCCTCGCAGGGGCGAAAGGACAGATCCCGAAGACGCAACAACCGCGTTTCACATTCTAAATTGTCCGAGGCATGGGTCAGCCCGACTTCAAGCAAATCTTCTGAAGTACTGTAGCGAGGGTGATCAGGGGTCATGACCGTCGTGGAAAGCCCGAGAACCCGAATCGGACCGTCCTCCCTGCGAGGAGTTCGAGCAAGCGGATGGGGTTCATGTGCTCGACGCGTTCGCTTCGAAATCGCCGTGGATCGAACCAGGACTCGCCCATTCTCTATTTTCACGTCATAGGCGGGCACCGCGTCTTCTTCATACCCGGGTTCCCCTTTGCCGGTCCGACAATGAAACTTCCAATAATGCCAAGGGCAGACCACATACTCTCCCTCCAATGTACCTTCACCCAACGGGCCGCCCACATGGTTGCACGCGCCATTGATCGCTCCGAACTGCTCATTGCAGTAAGTTAACGCCACTGGTGTGCGTCCGATCAGCACCTGCTGCACCGGCTGATGTTTCAACTCGTCTGCGACACCGACATCGACCCATGTTGTATCCGGCATGCGAGCTCCTCGGTTAAATTGTCTCGTCAATTGTTTACAAAACTCATATCATGGTCAATACCTGGAAAGAGAGTACTTTCTTTTCGCGGCGTAAAATCTCTGCCTTTCGGATCTTCTACGATTAACGTTCCGCCCATAATCGGATGGATTTGACAGTGATATGAATAGCGTCCAGGGGGCAGCCCTGGAAGGGTGTAGGTCTTTCCGGGTGCGACCTTCCCGGAATCGAACGGACACGGTTTCTCCGTTCCACAATCATCATGCTGGACGGTATGAGGGGACGCGGTCGCATTAATCCATTGAATGGGAACACCGGCCCAGACAAATGCTTCATGCGGATAATAATAGGGAGGGAAATGTTCCATCCGGATCGGTTCATTCACAAATCCGGTTCCTGAGGTGACAGTGCCTAGCAAGACGACATAGAGAAAAAGGACACACTGGAATGTTTTCAGAGAATAACTCCTTTCCGATTGTATGGTCTTAGGGAATGTATGGTGTCTACTGGTCTCAAACAAGGTCTTTAATAAAGCAAGCAGTTGTAAGAAAGTTCCACGACCTCTCCTCTCTCAAATCTTGAGCCATTAGCCATTTGATACCTTCCTCATTATAACTGACACACCTCCGGAAGTTGGACTTAGCAAGATCATAGAACTTCAAGAAAGGAATTTTCTCTGCCCTCGGAAGAAAAAACGCTGCAGTCGTACCATTGGAAGTACTGCAAGTTCGTGGTGGGAAACTCGAGATTACTCACGCTTGTGAGCTCGCTTCGCGATAAATTAAAATTTCACGCCCTATCACCGTTCTGTTTTTAATAGCAGGTCTTCTCATACGGCCTCTTTAGCGCTTTGCCTTGGTCAACTCAAAAATTTTCTTCCTCCCTGTTTTCTATTGGGCGAGATCCTTGAATCGGGAGGGAATACTTCACTTCGATTTTCTCCGGCCTCAATAGGTTGAAAGAGTGAAGATGGATTCCCGCTTACTACCGAGAATGACGACTATAGAGGGATGCACGATTGAACGTGTCGGGCATGACGATGTTTCTGATGGACAGATTTTGAAAGTGGGTCAAAATGAAACGTGTCTGACCACTGGAAACGGTTTTCGAGACCTTAGAAAAACACAAAACGAGGAGCAAAAGATTACTTTCCCGGGTACACTCCCCATCTCTGAAAGAGAATCCCACCCTTCTTACCTTTACACGTCCTGGCTTATTACCTCAAAAGGGCATGAGGCACTTAGGAACATTTGCTTATAAGGCAACGTCCGGGCAGGTAAACCCTGATCCCATGGGCCAGGGTCGGGCTGTTCCATTAATACGTCCACTTGATTCCTAAGCCGAACGGAATAGAATAGTATCACCTTCGCCCAGAAAGAAAAGTAAGGACTGAACCTAGTGCTTCGCTTTCCTTTCAATATCTTCCAAAGAAAATTGCGAAGGATACTCGTTGCCTTTTTATTCGTTGGGATCTTCGTGGTTGTGGATGGCAGGCTGGCTCCGGCTCAAACACCACCCATTACTTCATCCGGACTCAATACTCAGATCAGTGCGCCGAGGCATCTTCCCGGCGGAGCGGTTCAACATGATATTACCGGTGGAACAAGACCGGGTGGCGGAGGCAATCTCTTCCATAGCTTTGGGGAGTTTGGTGTTCCCACGGACAATATTGCCAACTTCCTGAACGATTCGGGGCTTCCGACTTCAAACATCCTTAGTCGCGTCACCGGCGGCAATCCATCCAATATTTTTGGAACTATTCAAACCAATGGCTTCGGCAATGCCAATCTCTTTTTGATGAATCCCGCGGGAATAGTCTTTGGCCCCAATGCTACCTTGAACGTGGGCGGGGCCACCCATTTTACGACCGCTGATTATGTGCGACTTGCAGATGGGGCACAGTTTACCGCCCTACCCGGTGCTCAGGATTCTCTTCTCAGCATTGCTCCGATTGCGGCCTTTGGATTTCTCGGTCCGAATCCAGCCGGCATTTCGGTCGAGGGCACCACGTTGTCAGTATCGGAAGGCCAAACGCTTTCGCTCGTAGGCGGCGACATCACCATTGGCCGTAGCAATCTCACTGCACCCGGAGGGCAGATTGCCCTGGCTGGTGTCGGTTCGCCGGGAGAAATTATGGCGAACACTTTGGACCAGACATCTAATATTCATGGGCAAACCATGGAGTCGGGTGGCACCATCCGGGTCTCGGACCGGTCCGGCATCGATGCCGGCGGAGAACATGATGGCACGGTGGTGATTCGGGGCGGTCGATTGGTCCTTGATCATGCATCACAAATCCGTGCCAATACGCTGGGAGCGCAGGACGGTGGCCATGTCGATATTGAGGTAAGCGAGAATGTCCTGGTAGCGGGTACAGGCATGCAAACGGACACCCCAAGTGGAATATTTGCCAGGACAGAAGGGACCGGGAAGGGGGGAACGATTACGATCAGTGCACACACTGTGGAGTTGACCGATGGGGGACACCTGTCCGTGAGCACCCGAGGGGAAGGTGATGCGGGAAACATCATGGTCACTGCCCCTGATGGCGAGATCATCCTATCCGGGAGTGATAATCGCTTAACTGATTTTTCCCCTGGGGAAGAGGCCGTTAGCGGCTTGTTTGCCAACACGGTGGGAACAGGTCGGGCGGGTACCATCACGGTGCAGACCGGGAATCTCACCATAAGTGAAGGGGCTCGCATTTCGGCCGGCACCTTTGGACGAGGCAGCGGCGATGCCGGAAAAATCTTTATTACGGCTACAGGAGACGTTCTTCTTTCAGGCACACATGCCAATGGCATCGCCTCATCGGGTCTCTTTGCGGGTGCCAGTGAATTGACTCTTCCCGGGAATGGGCTTCTGGGTTCCGGCGGAACGATCAACATGACCGGTCAAACTGTCCGGATCCTGGATGGAGCAAAAATACATGTCGCCTCAATAGGACAGGAGCAACCGGACATGCACAGGCTCGATAATGCTCCATCTGCCGGGACCGTGAACATTAAGGCGACCACGCTGGACCTTACTGGAGCCGAAATTGACGGCAAGGTCATCGACATTATTCCGAGTGAGATGACAGCCAGCGCGACTGGCCCGGCTTCGGCGGGACACATTCTGTTGGAAGCAGACAATATCACGATTAAAGATGGAGGGGTTGTCACGGCGGAAACGGAATCCATAACCAGAATAGAAAAAACCGGGAGTATCCAGATACAGGCAAAAGAAAATCTTGCTATCTCGGGAACCGCGGTCCGAACGGAGTTTCCACCGAATCTTCTTCCACAAAACACTCTTAACCCCCGAACCGTCGTTCCGAGTGCACTTCGTGCTCAGACAAAGGGCGTGAATCGCGGAGGCGATATTCAAATCAGTGCAGAAAACCTATTTGTTGCCGACGGAGGCCTCATCTCCAATGCGGCTCTAAATGGAGCGGGAGCTGGTGGAAACATACACCTTGACGTGGGAGATACGATTCGATTGTCAGGTGCGTACGAAAAAGTGGACAAGAACAGGACAATTTTTAGAAGTGAGATTTCCAGTGGCACAGAGGGTCCCGGTCGTGGTGGTGACATTTCCATCACGGCCAAAAATGTTGAAATGCTGGATGGTGCATGGATTTCATCAAGAACAAGAGGCCGGGGAAGTGGTCATGCCGGCCGGGTGAGTATCACGGCCGAAGAAACTGTTTCTCTCTCGGGCTTCATGAGCGTGTATGATCCAGAAATCAATAACACCAGCAAAACCCAGGAAATATCAAGTCGAATTATTGCGCGCGCAGAGGAACACGACAATCGGCTAGCGGATTTACCTCTTGGTAATGCCGGCGATATTTCGATTACAGCAAAAAATGTGGTGATGAAAGATGGGGCGGAAGTCATAGCCCCGTCATCTTCCGGAAGAGTGATACCCATAACGGATGCCATAGAGAAAATCGTTGCCAACATGCCAAAGGAACAGCGCCCACGTGCAGGAAATATCACTGTTAAAGCTGACACAATAATCCTATCAGGCGCGCGAACGGTTGGGGGATCGGGGAAATTCGGTTGGGCTCCAACCACCATCCGGGCTGGAGTAATCGGACCGGCAGGAACCGGAAACATTTCGCTAACAGCCAATACTATTGTCATCCGTGATGGAGCTGATGTCACCGCTGAATCTCAATCCGGTACTCCGGGGGTTCAGCGGGGGAACGTGACGATTACGGCCCATGACAGTTTAACTCTCTCCGGATACCTTATGCGTACTGAATTCCCGGAAAATCCAATAGGATCGGATCCCTTTCCTGAAGCCAATGGGCGGACGATTAGACCAACCAGCATTGGGACCAGAACGCACGGAATCAATCAGGCTGGAGATATTATTATTTCGGCCAAAAATCTGACAATTGCAAATGGCGCGCAAATCACCAATGGCACAACCAATCTTCAGCCTGAGACTGCAGGGCCGGGCGGAAAAATTCTTCTCACAGCTGACAAGCTCATCATGTCGGGTATGGTCCCGTTCCCGGATGCCATCGGTAGACCCCTGCAAAGTAAGATTTCAAGCAGTACTGACGGGGCAGGTGACGCTGGGCAAATTGAGGTTATTTCGAAAACGATAGAAATACAGAGCGGAGGGCAGATTTCCGCCAGTAGTATCCCTCGCGAGAATGCGATTGACGCGGGAGCAGGAGGCAATATTCGGATAGTGGCGACGGAAAGTTTCCTGGCAAAAGGAGTGGGAATTCTTGAGGGAACCAAGGTTGTCCGAAGTGGAATCTTTAGTAGCACGGAAGGACCTGGATTAGGAGGGAATCTGCGGATTACCGCCCCCGTGTTCAAAATGAAAAATGGAGCCGCGATTAGTGCATCCACGACCGGCACGGGAAATGCCGGAGATATTTCTATTACGGCCAGTGACTCAATCCTGCTTGACAAGGCTTCTGTGACAACAGAGGCGGGGTCGGCGGTGGGTGGAAATATCAAACTCACGGCCGATAACCGCATTGATGTGACCAATAGTCAGGTGACCAGCCGGGTTCAGGAAGGATCCGGGTCGGCCGGAAGTATCAATTTCGACCCCGACTTTATCGTACTCCAAAATAGTCAGGTTTTGAGTACCGCCGTTGCAGGATCCGGAGGTGATATCACCCTCACGGCCAATTCGGCGATTGTGATGGACCCATTCACGTTCTTGGATGCCCGTTCGCAGTTCGGGGGAAGCGGCAGGATCAACATTGAATCCCCGGTTCAATTCCTCAGTAGTACCATTGTGCCCTTGCCGCAAAATCTAGTTCCGGTGACGACTTTGTATGGGACCAAATGTGTGGCGGAGCAAGGCCGGTTTAGTTCGTTTGTAAATACCAAGGACGACACCATCGCGCCTACTCCTGGAACCTTGTTGGCCAGTCCCCTTCTGCCGTTTGCCTCTCATTCTGGTGCTCTGAATTCGATCGATCTTCATGTAGGTTCAAACAATCAAACCCAGGCTGTTCCCATTCGCGGGGCGGCATATTCCCCACCGGTTCTCTTTAGCCAGGCCACTGGTCAACGTGCAACATGCCGTCCGTAACCATACTGAAACACTATCTCCCATAACACCTGCATTTCCAAGATAGATATTCTTTTCCTTGGTTCGATCACTCTTTTCATTTCTCCTCAATGTTCATGATAGGAAATCGGGCTATAAGTACGTTCTTCCCTGGTTATAGAGATTAGAAGTGCGGCGTTTTCCAGTTTGGTGGTAGTGCTTTGATACAAGTGTTTTCGCAGATGCTATTCGGAGGTGGAACAAGTGGTTGAAACTTACAAGATCCACGCGTGTCTGCACAAACCCATACCTTTTTGGGTATTTTGGCGACATACTCACCCTGGTAACCCGCTCCGGCCCACTTATTCAAGCGTTCAGGTTGCGTTCATAAAATGACGCATCTGTACGTACATGTTGCCAAAATGCAGGAGGGTATCAGAAATTATGGCACTTCTCCGAACTCCATCAACGTTCAGTGGGATGGCCGATACTTTTAGTGGACTGATGCGGTCTTAGAAGAAGAGAACATGCAAGATCACAGCACAGAGGGAGATGGTAGAAATGGCGATCGCAGCAAAACTGAGTTGCAAGGCGCGCTGCTGATTGGATGTGGCCACTAAAGCGGCCTGTTCGAGGGCCGCAACCGTATTTTGTAATTGTTCGGCGAGTTCTTTGACATGTATGGCGTTTTGGGAGGCGGCTGCTTGTAATTCACTGATCTGTTGCTGCAACAGATGCGTCTGATCGGTGGGGGGTGCCGTTCCTTTTTTTGTAAATGCGGGTGCGGTGGCCGAAATAATTGTCCCGATATGTGGAAGTACGGCTTTTAGGGCCGGAATGAGCCATGGTGCCATAGAAATGCCTCACAACAATAAAGGTCTGTTAGCTCGGATGAAGAACTAAAAGCAATATGCTGAAAATGTAGACGTTTGTCAAAGGAATGGCTAGGAAGCTCCTAAGAGGTTTAATACAGAATTGGGTAGGACGCGTGGAGTTACGGTGCGGCACCCATCCACTGAGGGATACGTAAGGCTTCCATGACGAATTCAGTCGATAACGCCGCAAGAATCATTCCCATGACCCGAACCAATATCGAAGCCCCGTTCATTCCGATCACCTTGAGTATGGGGGTTGCTGCGAGCATACAAACAAGTGTTACGGCCAGTATGCATAAAAGAATGGCTGCTGTGGTCGCTTGCGTAGGAATTGAATACACATGGTTATCCGTTAACAGGATGACAGCCAGTATCGCACCCGGAGTTGCTATAGAGGGCACGGCCAAAGGAAATACGGCGATATCGTGGCCGGGCTCCTCGGTTGTCTGGTTGCTCGTGACCCCGCTTCCAAAAACCATTTGAAGGCCGAATAAAAACAGAATGACTCCTCCGGACACTTGCAAAGATAGGAGCCGAATGCCCATGGCTGAGAGCAAAACCTGACCGATGACAATCGCCCCCAGGAGTATGGCTGCGCTGTACAAGATGGCTTTCCATGCCGTTTTTTTACGTTGCTTTTGGTCCAATTTGCTGGTAATTGCGGTAAAAATGGCCAATGTCCCGATCGGGTCTATTGTCGTCCATAAGATCAAGGCATCCCGTATAAACTTCTCAGTCATCTGAATTTCCTTTTTCCATGCTCAACGTGAATTTCGATTTTTAACTATCGCACAAAGGGCCAATGATGCGCAGGCCTAACCTTTTCACACCGGTTGTTCGACAGATCACCAGGTTTTACTTCTTGACAAAGAGATAAATGGCCAAACCCATGAGCATGACCGCAAAAATTTTCTTGAACAGGTCCGTGGGAACACCTTCAACAAGGCGTGCACCGATTTGTGCCCCGATAATTCCGCCCAGACCGAGGAGAAGGCCATATTTGTAATCCACGTTGGCCATCCTCCCGTGGGCAATCAAGGCCGAGACGGCAATCACCAGGATCCCGACGAATGAGGTGCCAACGGCTTTTTGTGCCGTGAAACCGAGAAATAAGAGCAGGGGGACCATCAAGAATCCGCCACCGAGCCCGGTGAAGGAGGCACCCATACCCACTAATACCCCGCTCGCAATAATAGCTAACGATGTACCATCCATGTAAATTTTCCTTTTCGATCTTGTGTGAAACCAAAGAATCAAGGGTAACCATGAACCGCCCAGTTGGATGCCAGCGTATTCAATTGGAACCGGTGATGTGCAACATCCCTTTTCTCCATCCTTCCTCCCAGTAACCATGGCTTTCATAAAGGGGAAACAAGTGTGCACATGGAACGAGTATAATGAGATTCAACCGTTCCTGGGCCATATCCCTAGAAAGAGACCACCGCATTCACGTAATATTGACCAGCACAACGAGCAATAATTTGAGAGTGTCCGAATTTCAATCATACCCCACCCGACTGTTTGGCGAAATCTCAAAACTAAATTCACTCTCTTAATCGAAACGAGGTTTTAATGACTTCTCCCGAATATGACTCTCCCCCACCAGTTTTAATGGCTCAATTGGCCGATGCCCATCTTCTATACCAAAAGAGCGTGCAAAGCCCTGAAGCGGATATACCGTTCCTCACCGAATATTTCGAGAGCTATACCAACACTCCCCTTCGCCAGTTTCGGGAGGATTTCTGCGGAACCGCCTTTTTATCCTCCCATTTCGTGACCCGGCATCCCGACAATCATGCCCTGGGCATTGACCTGGATTGGCCTACGCTGAATTGGGGTATCAAACACAACGTTTCTCATCTGACTCCTGACCAACAGCAGCGGCTCACCCTCGTGAATGACAATGTCTTAAACGTCCATCATCCTCTCTCGCAACTCACCGTTGCCATGAATTTTAGTTATATGGTATTTCGTGAACGCCCGACCCTTTTACAATACTTCAGGAATGCCAGGCGGTCGATTCAGCCCGGGGGATTGTTTGTGCTGGATATCTGGGGGGGAAGCGAAACGCAGGTGGAACAAGAGGAGCATCGAGACATCGACAATCCTGCTGACGACGGCATTGGCGATTTCATCTTCGTTTGGGATCAGGATGTCTTTGAACCCTCCACGTATTTCTGTACCACCCGGATTCATTTTCTCTTCCGCGATGGCAGTGAGCTTCGGAATGCCTTTGTCTATGATTGGCGCTTGTGGACGATTCCCGAAGTCACGGAACTCCTGCAAGAGGCCGGTTTTGAAGACGTGCACTTTCTATGGGAAGGCCTCAATGCAGAGGCGAATGAGGGGACCGGTACGTATCATCGCGTCGAGAAAGGTGATTCCGATCCCTCATGGATTGCCTACTTGGTCGGAAAGAACCCAGAATAAGGGATGGTGTCTCCACCGATCTGATGCCCAGTATATCCCTTGGCTCTTCAGGAATTCGTGTTGGTTGTTCGGATAATATGGATTTGTGAGCCCCCCCCTCCTTTGTAAGGAGGGGCGAGGGGAGGTAGAAACGCCAGATGCCAATTTGTCGCGTGGGCTGCTGGCGCAATGGCATGGGCACACACCTGAATCTCTACCTCACCTTTCTCCTCTTTTGAATGAAACCCCTTACAAAGGGGAAAAATGTGTAGCTCATGGTCTCAAGCATTTCCCCACGTGAATACTCTCTTGGCAAATGGGAAGAGTATTGTCCGTCAGCTTCCTGAAACAATACAACATTCATATCTGCTGTGATTCCTCTTTTTCGATCCGGTAAAATTCAACTATGGCTCTTTCCCTTACTGAATGTGAGTCCATTGTCAGGGAATTACGCAAGGCTCTGATCGGTGGGTTTGTTCAGAAAATCCACCAACCCCGGGACTTGACCTTAACCCTCGATATTCGCGCCCAGGGACAGACAAGCCACTTACTTGTGTGTGTGGATCCCCGGTTTGCCCGCCTGCATCTGACCTCTCAGAAGTTTGAAAATCCGCCGACTCCCCCGCCCTTTTGTGCCTTTCTGCGTTCTCATGTGGAGGGTGGACGCATTGCAGAGATCACCCAAGAGCCGGGAGACCGGATTGTTTTTATCACAATAGCCAAAGCCCGGCAGATGTCTGTATTGGTGATAGCCTTGACCGGCAATCAGGCGAATGTGCATGTCCTGAATGAGAAAAAACTGGTCTTGAAATCCTTACGGGATTCCCGTGTGAAGGCGGGTGAGCGCTATACGCCCCCAAGGTTGAGGCCGGTGCCCTCCCAGGAGGCTCTCCCTCCTTCCGCCATGGATGATCGCGTCCCTCAGGACGAGATTGTTATCACCCATGAAGAGAAAATTCGTGAACCGCTTTCTGAAGCTGCCACTCAAAGAACAGGTACCTTTGGCGATATGTGTCCGGTGTCGGCGGAACTGGAAGCCCGATATAGCCAGCGAGAACAGGAGGAAGGCCGGGATACCATCCTTGAACAACAACTGGTTCAGACTCGGAAGGCGCTAAAGCATGCCAAACGAAAAATTCAGGGGTTGCAAGAAGATTTCAAAAAGGCCGAGCGGTTTCGGGAATATGCCCGGTATGGAGAACTGCTGAAAAGTCATCTCCATGAGATCAAAAAGGGACAAGAGGCCATCATCATGGTTGATTATTATGATCAGGCCCTGCCTACCCTGACGCTCCCTCTTGACCCGGCTAAAGATGCGGTGTGGAATATGGAAGATTACTTTCGGAAATATCATAAATATATCGGAGCTCAGGAACATCTCCAACCCCGTGTGGACGAGGCCCAAAAGGAGGTGGCCCGATTGGAGAGAAAGTTGTCTCAATTGGAACAAGGGATTGTGGGTCCTGAGGTTTTACCAAGAACGAAGAAGAAACCAGATTCCTCGATTTACCAGGGGACGCGGGCATCCAAGGGCCGACCGGCTCCAGCCCAGGGCTACCGGACCTATACATCCGCCGATGGGCTTCCTATCTTAGTCGGGAAAACGGCGAAGGATAATGATCATCTGACATTGAAGGTCGCCAACCCGGATGATCTCTGGCTTCATGCTCGAGGGACACCCGGTTCGCACGTGGTTGTCCGCTTGGAGAAGGGCGCCACGGTGCCTCCGGAGACATTAAAGGATGCGGCGACGCTGACCCTGTGGTTTAGTGACTTGCGAAAAAGCGGGAAAGGTGAGGTGATTTATACGTTGCGGAAATTCGTCAGGAAAGGAAAAGGCTTTAAACCCGGTTCCGTCACGGTGGAGAGAGAGAAGTCACTCTGGATTGAATTAAAAGAAGATCGATTGAATCGGCTCAAAGGACTCTCTTCCTAAAATCAGGCATTAATCTGCTCACTTGATGGAGGTAAAAAAACAGGAGTGGTGCACAAAGAAAGAGACCTGAGGTCTAACTACAATCTTCCGATACCCATTGGGGGCTCGCTCAGAAAGTCATAAGCTGATGTTCTCTTGTTATTATTGAAAGAGGTGTGGGGGAAGTGAGAGCTTGACGTTAAACGAAGAAGTTGTATGAATCCCATCTTGGCGATAGAATTTAAGAGACCCTTTGAGCCCAACCACGAGAACTTCCTGAATACCCGAAGCAAGATAGGCTTGGACTTTATAGTTGATTTCGACCTGCCGATTTCCAGGTGATAGCACCTCAACGACGAAATCTGGAGCACGAATCAATCCCTCTTCGATGGTCACGACCTGCCATTTGTCTTCAGGCATCCAGACAATATCAGGAACCCGAACGCCTGCTGATGTGGTGAGGACCGCAGCCTCAGAGACCGCTTTCCCGCCAAGTTGTGCGCGCAGTTGATAGGCAATCTCTGCGCAAATAACCTGGTGACGGTTGCTGGGCTTTGGACTCATGATCAGTTCTCCATGTTCGGTGAGCTCATACCAATCTGGAAGCTGATCATTCTGCGCGAGGTCAGCCCAAACTTGGGATAATTCTTCTGATGAGAGAACAGTGGCAATATTGGACATATGGTTCATTTTAGAAATCTCCTTCCATCCTGTCAATGAATCTATGACTGCATAATAAGCCATCTCCCACCTTGACGTTTCCTCGTAATTCTTTCAAGAATGAGATTTAGAAAATGGAAGAAAATGATATGCTAACGAACGTATACGTCCACCGATGGGCTCCCGATCCTATTTGGGAAACGGCCAAGGATAACGATCAGCTAACCTTAAAGGTCGCCTATCCGCATGAACAGCAGGCATCTCATATTGTTTTATATCCTCCGGAAATTCGTCAGGAAAGGCAAAGGCTTCAAACCCGGTTCTGTCACGGTAGAGAGAGAAAAGTCGCTCTGGATTGAATTGAAAGAAGATCGATTGAATCGTTTGAAAGGCGGCACCAACTAGGATGTTTAATGGTTGGTAAAAATAGATGAGCATGCCCATGCGGTATTCGACTGAACGACGGGAGCTTGGGTTATTGATAACGAGTCGGGTGAGGTGGTTACTTGGGGAAAATGAACTAACGAGTGGGTGAATGACCGAACAGCCTCCATTAAGGGCTTAAGGTAGACGAGCGGGTGGACTTTCATCGGATTCAGGGGAAACACCAGCGTCCGACCCATGATCATTGAGGAGCTGATCGATGATGGTTTGAAATTTCGCCAGCGGTTGGGCTCCACGGATAATCGTTCCGGTGATGGAGTCTCCTGAGCCGCTTTTCCCGACAAAAAATGATGGGGTTCCTCTAATTCCCGCAGCTCCGCCATCGTCAACGTCCTTCTGAATAGCAACTTGGTATTTCCCGCTATCTAAGCATTCCTCGAACGTCGTGGAATCCAGTCCGAGGTCCGCCGCATATTGTTTCAACGAGGGAACGGTGAGATCTTTCTGGTTTTGAAACAACGCATCATGCATCTCCCAGTATTTATTGAATTCTCCGGCGCAGTGCGCACTTTCATGAGCCTTTCCCGCCTGTTGATGAATGCTGCTCAAAGGAAAATCTCTGAAGACATACCGAACTTTTCCTGTATCGATATACTCACGTTTGAGCACAGGGAACACCGTCAATGAATACCGTTGGCAAAATGGACATTGATAGTCCGAGAATTCCACGATCGTCACCGGCGCATCGGTTTCCCCCAGCATCGCACCCCCGGTCACACCCACGGTGCCAGTGCTTTTCTCGGGACTTGGCCGTTTTATCGCACTCTGAAGGATACTCTTAATTTCAGCAAGATCCTTCTTCACCTGCTCCATATCTTCACGAAGGGCCCGGACATCTTCTTCAACGGCGGCCCGGCCCGATCCAGGGTTGATCATGAGCAATCCGACACACACCAGCAGGCCGATTAGTCCTCGGAGGAGTCTGCTATTTCCTCCTGGGCTGTTCTCCGGTTTCTCAATTCCCTGAATTTGTCGATTCATATCCGCCTTTTCATAACTTGCAATAAAAAGTTGCCCATTCATCGCACAGCCTGCCGTGCAAATTTTATCACAACCCATCTCGATCAAAATCCACTCTCAAAAAGAAGGTAACAAATCACGGGATGAAGATCGAGGCATGCCATGAGATTGTTCAACACAGATTGCATAACCACAAGAAAGCGAGCTCAACGAGAATTTCCTTGACTTTTACTGCCGACCGATTAAAAATCAACCGGTTTATTCTGGTCAGATAGATGAACTTACAGGGAAGGCATCACTTCAGATGCGTTGCCCCATTGCAGGTAATCGGCAACGGACCAACAGGAAAAGCCTGATGCGTATTGTATAGACAAAAAATCCTGGTCCGCATCGGATCCGTTTTATGGAATACATGATGCGGGTGCAATAATATCAGCGCGCAGACAAATGCGGCGATCGTGAACCTCAATGCCGAACAGATAGGCGCCGGCATTATGACCCAATGCGAAATTAATCACACCCTCTGTGGTAATTAATTCGCTGTCATTTAATCAGAACGCCTAAATGATTACGCGAACATAGTCTGGAGGTATTGGGACGGTATCCAACAAGGACAAATAAAAGATTCTCTCTGAAAAGGACGGAAACGAAATGTTACCATCGAAATATCTTGTTGCCATGGTGTCGAGTGCGGTCATGATGGTCACCGCATTCTATGGTGAAGCCACGGCAAAGGGTGAAAATTCAAAGCCACAAAATTCTCCGTGGGCTTGGCTGGGAGCAAACGGTGGCACCTACTGGTACGTGCCATCTGAGTATCTCAAGGCCTATATGTGGGACACGGATGATCCCAGCAATCCAAATACGACTGTGCCAATCGATGACCAGACGGTCTGGCATATCGAAAAATTCGATGACGGATTTTTCTTCGGGCCTGTGGTTGTCAAATTTGAAGGCCAGCCTTCTCTCTGTCAATACATGTTCGGCTCGGTGACACCGGGTCCACCGAGTACACCGGGTCAACCAGGCGGGCGAGTGGAAATCTCCTTCAATGGCATGCCGGGGCTTCCCGCCCCGAAAAGCCCAACCATTACGACTGGCACCGGCGAACTCGTCAAACAGCGTGGCTCATGGACGTTCCTTATGCAAATGGCATCGGGAACTCAATCAACCCAGGTCGCACATTGGGCATACATGCAGCAATGTATTGCCGGCTCTGATCAGCCGTGCTGGGTCGACGATTTGCCGGGCAAGGGGGTGGACAAAACGATACAAGAATTGCTCGCGGACTGCGGCGCCATTTAGCGGGAACCGGTTTATCCAAGGCCTGTATAGACAATATTGGTTGTGCTGACGTTCATGATCTCACTAGCATGTGCAAACCTATTCGTATGAGGAAAAACTTACGTTAGACCATTACTCTAAAACGAGGAAATAAGGAAAGATGACCAGATTAAAGACCGTGCGAGGCATCATGATTTGTTGGCTGATCCTGAGTCTGTCCGGCTGCGCCATACCATCAAAAAAGGCGACGGATCCCCTGACCCCCACCGAGCAATTGTTATTCAGCTCAGCAATCAACAAAGGCCTGAAGAATTATGATGTGGGCTTTCTCAAAGAAGCCTCAATCCTCCTGACCGCTACAGATCTGAGGGTGGACCAGAGTTTAAATGGAGATGTCATCAATCATCACATGAAGCAGGTCGTGGCCGGATGGCTAGGAAAACAGGGAGTGATCATTCGGGAAGAAGAAGAGGATGCAACCTATCGTGTGCATTTAATCGTGGAGTCCATCGGGACGACCCAAAACGCGAGGTTGTTGGGGCTACCGGCCACTCAGGCAACGATATTTCCCATAGCCACACCCGAATTGGCTTTCTATAAACGTGTGAAAAGCCAGGGCTATGTGCGCTTTTATTTTGATATTTTCGACAGAGCATCCGGACGTTTTGTGCTCTCCACCGAGCCGCAGGTAGGATCGGTGACGCAAACTGTTTATACGGCATTTTTCTTTTTCAACTGGAGAACGACCGATATGGAGGCCTCACCGCCGATATTTGAAAATAATTAGATAAAAAATTAGGGTCAGGCCAATCTCACGACCATAGAGAGAATATTCACCTGGAGATTTTCCTGGCCATACATGAGGGACAGGATCCGAATGTCATATTAAAGCCGAAACTCAATTTAACCGGCGATGACAGAGCGAATTTTCGGCTGAATCGTTTACGATGGTCCTTTCAGGACGTTGAGCCGGGTGAGCATTCCTCGATGATAGAGTCCATCATCCGCCACATGGGGCAACACATGGCAATGGAAGAGCCACGTGCCCAAATTTGACGGGACGAATTCGACCACTTTTATCTGAGCGGAAGCCAGGCTGACGACCCCATTGTAATCCTTGTCAATGGGAGTCAGATCATCCGGGTCAAGGACGGTCCATTTGACACCGTGCATGTGGGGCGCATGGACCTCTGCACCGACATTGGCCATAACGAGGCGAACCGTCTCTCCAACCTTGGCGGTCAACGGTTCTTCGTCCGGCGTGGATTTGGAATTGATCGTATGCGTGTCGTACCGTCCATCGCCATCTATGTCCCACTCGTCCCAAACTGTCAGTATTTCGCGGTCCACCTTAGGCCAGGCAGGATCTTCTACAATAAAAAAACCATACATCCCATGGTCCATATGATTAGCCGTATCGAAGTGACAGTGGTAGAGGTAATAACCTGGTGCAGCGGGAGTCCATTCATAGGTATAGCTTTCTCCGGGCATCTGTAACTGTTCCTTGCCCAATTCTCGGATACCGTTTCCATCCATATTGAAGGGGTGTACCCCATGAAAGTGCATACTATGAGGCAACACATGGGTATTTTTAAAATGGACTCGCACCCTGGTCCCCATGGGTACTCGAATAACCGGACCCGGAACCGTGGCTTCCTGGCCTTCCAAGCCAAATGCCCAGACGGTCACTTCTTTTTTGGGTTGGCCTAACAGTTCAATGGTCTTTTCCTGAACAACCACCGTAAAATCTCTGACCGGCTGCGTTTTGGCGAGTGCCGTTCCATCTACTGCCATCGCCAACAGCATACAACCGGTGATGTGAATAGGCCGGAGCCACTTGTCCCACCACGATTTCAGTCCCATCGCCACGTCTCCTTTTCCTGGTTGACCCAAACACATGCGGGCACTGTGGATTGCACCACGCATGAGATCCACCGCTTCATTAGGTGAGCATCATAAGGATTTACAGGACCCAATGAAAGAGTGTTTTTTCGCTCCAGAGTAATTAATGGCACCGGCCAAGACAGAGGCATGTGTCCACCTCCACAACCCAATCATCATTATTCTGACATGGCCTCATTGACATGGCATCACACCAAAAATAGACTCAGATATCCTTCGGACATTGACTTCGACTCCCCTCTGCGGGGAGAGAGGTACCACCAGACGAATTGCCTTATGAACAATGGCTTCAACATACAATCATGTCGAGAATAGATGACATGGTGACATGTCGCAAGGAAAGTGGCCCGGTACCTTCCATCGACCCTATCAGGCCAAGAAAGTGATGTCGGCGTGTTTGAGGTAGTACGGAAAGCAGGAACCACGGTGTTAATCGGCTCCGGGATCGCAGTGCTCCTATCTTTCACTCAAGGCACTGCAGTCGGAGAAACTGAAGGGGGCCCTCTGATTGGAGCTCTCTCTGACACAACGCCCGCCAACCAGTCAGGTCAACCCGGTGAGACGTCTCCGGGATTAAACCGGGAAATTTTAGATCAAGGAACCACCGAGCAGCGCGCGATCATGCGACCTGATGGATCGATACGCGTGCTGCGAAAAAGCCCTTTCACCATCGAAAACACGATCGACGGACCTCGATGGTTGCATCTGGGCGTTGAACATCGCACGCGGTACGAAACCTATAATGAGCCGTTTCGACTCAATCAGGTTGGCAGCGATCAGCAGCTTCCCCTTCATACCCTCGTGCGATTGGGAATCCGATATGATCCGATCCGTTTCTTTACGGAATTTATCGACGCCCGCGCCTTCCTAACCGACAACGGGTCCACAATTCCGAGTGGGACTGAAGATCAAACAGACATCCTCCAACTCTATGGGGGCTTGGGCTCGTCGAATTTGTTCGGACTCGGAGTCCCGGCCGAACTCACGGTTGGGCGGTTCACCATGGATTTCGGTAACCGACGATTGATCAGAAGAGGAAACTTCCGGAATGTCCCGGTTTCATTCACCGGACTGCATTTGGCCCTGGGAGAAGAGAAATTACATCTCCGAAGCTTTGTCGTCGAACCGGTATTCCAGTATGAGAATAAAGGCGATACTGAAGAACACGGAACGATGTTCTGGGGATTTTTTCTTGGACAGCGACAGATCTCCTGGCTCCAAACCGATTTATATGTGTATTTTCTCAATGAAACAGATCGCCCCCCCAATACCGACAGCCGAAGACGTCATTTCCAGACACCGGGGTTACGCATTTTTAAGCCGAATGCCGTAGGACAGATGGATTACGAAATTGAATCAATCTGGCAATTCGGGAATCTGGCGGAAGCACCCGGGAGCGCTCAGACGATTGATCATTTTGCACATTTCCAGCATTTTGAGGTGGGCTATACCTTCGACATCCCCTGGACTCCCCGCTTTTTGGTCCAATATGATTATGCCAGCGGTGACCGCAATCCCAACGACAATAAGGATCAACGATTCGATACCCTCTTTGGAGGTGTGAACTTCGAATTAAATCCGGCTGGTATTTGGGGCCCCTTCCGTCGTTCGAATATCAACTCGCCCGGTTATCGTCTGCACCTGACACCCAGTAAGGATTTTTCCTTCTTTGTGGCGCATCGTTTTTTCTGGCTTGCCCAAGCCAAGGACCAATGGGTCGGGACGGGCCTACAAGATCGCTCAGGCAAGGCCGGAAAATTTCTGGGACAACACTTCGAGGCACGAGCTCATTGGATCGCGACAGAAAACGTGGTATTCGAAACGGGCTTGGCGTATTTATTGAAAGGAAGTTTCATTGAAAACCTGCAACAACCGGGAAAACCCAATAACAAAAATTCAACGTATTTCTATGTGTCAACGACATTAACATTTTAATGCTGTCTTGGCGGAATGTCCTTCGAGGGCAAGAGGCAGGTCGTTTGATTGGCCTGTAAAATGCGTTGGCAAGAGATCAGGGTGTTACTCACCTGAAGGGGCCAGGCCCTATTGATTCTGAATCAGAACAGTGGCGCTTTGTCCGGGTCATGCCCTTTCGGATAGTCATGAATTCGATCGGGAAAATCCGGACGAGGCTGGCTCAAAATGAATGCGGCTAGATCATAGGCCTCATCCTTCGTGAGCGTGTCTCCCTGGTCTCGCGGCATGTTGTGTCTGATGAATGCGGCCAGCGTGGGAATTCGTGCCATACCAGCCCCATTGTTAAAAGAATATGGACCCCATAAATGAGGAGCAACAGCGGTGTCTTCGCTATGAAGCCCATGACACACCGCACACTTCGCCGTAAACAGCTTCTTTCCTTGGGTTGGATTCGGCGGCCGGGTTGGCTCAATGCGTGGGAACCCGCGTTCTGGAATTTCAATCCCAACTGGAATTCCCTCAGACAGCCAGGCCATGTAACTAACCAGTGCCGTCATCTCTTTGCTGTCATATGGGAGAGGCTTGCCATTCATGCTTCGTCGGAAGCAGGAATTAATACGCATTTCGAGGGTCGTGACCTTGTCATTCTTTGTTCGATAGATGGGGTACAGAGAATACAGCCCTACGAAGGGGGCGGCATGGGGAGTTCGCCCGGCACCAAGGTGGCAATTCTGACATGTCAGACTGTTTCCGACATACTCCTTTAAATGCTGCTGCGTGTGGACAATGAGTTCAAATCCGTACCGAATGGCCTCGCCCTTTGGCCCGGCAGGAACATCATCGACCGATGGAAGAGTACCTTTGTGAAGGAACTTCGCGGCGGGATCTCCGTGGGTGACATCCGTCACCTTCACAGGATTGCCTTCAGCTCCTCCTGCAAAGGCCAATTCGAATGGCGAAAAAAGCACCACGCTTAAAAGAGCGAGTAGAAAGACAGGAGGCCTCCATGCAGATAGACCTGAGCGTACCATACCATACCCCTTTCCTCTTACCGATCAACTAACTCTGATTGATAGTTGCTGAGTATAGACCAGGCCAAAAGCACGGTAAAGTCACACACCGCTTCGGTCCATTCCTGCCCCACGACAGCTTTTCAACACACCTGTTTGCTAGGCGAATATATTTTTTAATTAGGATGAAATGAGGAGTATCCTGTGGCCTGTCGGCTTACCGTCAAGAGACAGCGGGTAGAACTTCCAAGGAATCAATCCTGGCTGTTAATGGAAGGCGATTCCTCTTTGCTTATGAACATACATGACACTTGGCAGCGCTAGTCCAACCACGCATACAATTCATGGGCGTTGAGGGCTTTCGCCCACAACCATCCCTGTCCCTTTTCGATCCCGATAGCCCGAAGAAAGTCCGCTTGTTCCGGGGTCTCAATGCCCTCGGCAACAATATCCACCTCGAGAATAGTGGCCAAGGCTGCAATCCCACGCACCAGACGTTCCGCCGCAACATTGGTTCCCAACTGCTGAATAAAGGATTGGTCAATTTTAAGGGTATCCACTTCCAAGTCAATGAGTTGTTGCAGTCCTGAATGCCCGGTGCCGAAGTCATCAATGGCCACTCTGGCACCTAATTGCCGAGCCAGGCGGATGGCATCCCGGCCTTTCTCATTGAGTGCTTGCCGTTCAGTGATTTCCCCGGTGAGCTGTGGAAGATGGGGTATCAAACCTAATTGTTCCAGGACCGGCAAGATCTTGTTTTTCCCCATCACAATGGGGGGCAGATTCACGCTCACTGAAAACGTGGGATGTTCGAGCAGCAGGGTGCCTAAATCCGCTTTAAGACAGGCGAACATACAGGTGGTTAACTCTAAGGCTAAGTCTTCCTGCGATTCGAATTCGTCAATGACGGGTTCTATACTGATCTCACGTCCACCATCCGCTCGCCACCGAGCAAGGGCTTCACAGCCAACGATACGATTTGTGGTGAGATCAATGATCGGTTGATACTTAGCGAAAATGGAAGACCGAACGGTATGAGTAGAAAGAGTAGACATGACTGGTGAGCGTTTTTTGTGTATGGATTGTACCCTCAAGATCCAGTAGGTGATGAAATCACGGCTGCTCAAGTCAGGACAACGTCATCCTACCTCAATTAGCTAGACCACTGCGAGCAAGCGATCGCTCTCGTCCTCAACACGAGATAAAGTTAGAGGAGTCATAGAGACATAACGCCTGCTTTGTTCAAACTGGTCTATCCAACTGAGCGAGAGGCGCAAAGTTTGCTGTTACAATCTTTCGGGGTGATATCAGGAGAGGTCGTCTTAACGGAGTATTTGGTCGGGGCGAGAGGATTTGAACCTCCGACAACCTGCTTGCTCCCAAAGGTGATTACATATTGCAACGCCAGTCAACACGTTTCTAGACCGTACCACAGAAACGTCAATACTGACAAGGCGTTTAGTCGTTTATTGTCGTTTCGTATTGCCGAAAGTATTACGGTCTAACTGCCCCCCCAATTGCCATCAAAAGGGAAATTTTTCATTGAAGATGTTTGTTAAATAGATACACCAAAACAAGAGAGGCAATGGGCTAGCTGATCCTAGGTCGGCGGTGGTTACCTGGCCTCGTGCCTCCCCTTCCGCATTCAGAAATTCAACAGGAGGGGATGATGACACGATCTACTAGCCTGGCCTCACAATCCGGGGATTCTACCACCACACACCCATGGTTTGTTGTTTAATGCAATCGTCCTGTATTGCGGAACCAAATATGCCCGCTCCTTCCATCCATGATTTGTCTTTTCCCACAAACACGCTTCACTCTCCTCTCTTTGTTGCCGATAAACCTCTTATGCAGGACTTCGATAGTTCCAACCACCCTACCACTAGAGTATTGACTCTTTCTGGACACCTGGATGCCCTTCAAACCCTGAGGCTTGAAAAATTCATTGAGGAGGCCCACCAAGGAACCTGCCGCCACGTCATCCTCAATCTTTCCAACGTGGCCACCATGGACCTTGGAGGAGTGGGCAACCTTTTTACCTGGTACCACGCTTTGCATATCAATCAGGTTCGCCTCAGTATCGTGGCCCCGTCCCCCATGGTCCGCAATACGATGGAATCTCTTCATTTGACGGAACTCATTTCGATCTATTCCTCCGTTCCTGAAGCGATCAGTCACCATCCTGCCCCCAATTCCGTTTCTTCCTAACTACCTCCTAGCCATGGGTATGACGGTTTGATCCTGAACCCATCGTTCTACTTGGGCCAGATTAAATTTTAACGCCCCGCCGATTTTCACATAGGGAGTCCGCCGCTGATTAACCCTTTTGTAGAGCTGGGCAGAGACAAACAGAAAAGGATTGCTAAAGCTTTGAGGTACATCCTCGAAAAACAGTGAGTTCGAGGTTTTTATTTGAAATCACCACCCTCGCCTTAAAAGGGCGAACTTGGACGATTGCCCTAGAGAATGATTGAGTAAGACCAAGAATGATAATACCTTTGACTGGAAAGTGACTGCACGATCGCAGCCTTGCTTCGACACACCGGGACAGCTTTGGTGCAGCGTTATGCCCACCTGTCCTCTACCCACCTGAAGGAGGCTATTGAAGGGGTCGCGAGGTATGGAACGGTGAAAGAAAAGAAGGGGGTGACTAAGGTTGACTCTCAGCCTAATTCCGAAGGAATGGAAAACGGAACCGAGACAAAAACCGTGACCGCAGGAGTGAACGAGGAGAAGGAGATTGCGTAAGTGGTTATTTTTATTGGTCGGGGCGAGAGGATTTGAACCTCCGACATCCTGCTCCCAAAGCAGGCGCGCTACCGGGCTGCGCTACGCCCCGACTCTTGTGCTAAATGGCGATGTGTGGTGAGAAGACTCTTGGCATTGGTCACCGCTTGAGCGCGATGGCTGATTCGATTTTTTTCTGCAAAAGTCATCTCGGCTAGTGTTTTTCCTAGTTGAGGAACATAGAATACCGGATCATACCCGAATCCACCAGTTCCATGAAACTCCTGGGTAATAATTCCCTCTAACACGCCTACAACGGTTTCCGTCTCACCATCCGGGTTGGCCAGCGCCACCACGGTGATAAAACGGGCGGTTCGCTGGTCTGAAGGCACCCCGTGTAATTCCTGCAACAGTTTTTGACAGTTATCCTCGTATGTTGCATGCTCGCCGGCATATCGGGCCGCATAGACCCCTGGACGTCCCTGTAACGCATCCACTTCCAACCCGGTATCGTCCGCCAAGGCACAGTGTCCGGTAAATTTGGCTGTGGCCACGGCCTTTTTCACGGCATTGGCCTGACAGGTAAGCCCATCTTCATTAACAGCCGGAAAATCAGGAAATTCATTCAAGGTGAGCATGGGTATGCCCACATCATTGAGAATGGATTGAATTTCCTCAACTTTATGCCGATTCCCGGTTGCCAGAACTAAAGAATCAATGACCATCACCCTTATCCGACTCAGGCAATAGAGCCGATAAGCTCCTTCTGTAAGCTAATCAAGCGTTGAATCCCTTCCCATCCCATGGCCAAAAACTCATCCAGATCTTTTTTGGAAAATGGAGATTGTTCAGCGGTTCCCTGCACCTCAACCATCCGCCCATTCCCGGTCATGACTAAATTCATATCCACGTCCGCTTGAGAGTCTTCGTCGTAGGCCAGGTCTAACCGGATTTCCCCGGCAATCTTTCCAATACTGATGGCCGCCAGATAATCCAGAAGCGGGCATTGCTTGATCAGCCCTTTCTCTTTCAAAGTCGTAAAGGCATCAGCCAGGGCAATATAGGCGCCCGTGATCGAGGCGGTCCGTGTTCCTCCATCCGCCTGAATCACATCACAATCAATCCAAATGGAGCGTTCTCCCATTTGATGCATATCCGTGACAGCCCGGAGCGATCGTCCCACCAGCCGTTGAATTTCCAAGGTTCGCCCGCCCTGCTTGCCTTTGCTGGCTTCACGGGACATCCGATCATGGGTCGACCGGGGCAACATCCCATACTCAGCGGTAATCCAGCCTTGTCCTTTGTCCCGTAAAAAAGGCGGAACTTTTTCTTCCACCGAGGCCGTACACACGACCTTCGTCTCTCCCATTTCAATAAGCACCGACCCTTCGGCATATTTGGTAAAGGGACGAGTAATTTTGACAGGCCGCAGTTCATCCGCCCGTCGATTATCTGTACGCGGGATTCCAAGTGTCGGTAACATTATTCCTCACATTAAAAAAAAAGGGTTGAATTATAAAGAGGGCTCCTGCAAAACACAAATGCACCAGACACCTTGTCCACATGAGGTTGAAAGAATGACTGATCTATTTGGATGGCAATGACGAACAATCTGCATCGTTAATTTTGAGAGCCGGATGAATCATTTTTTACGATCCTGAACGACATACCAGCGAAAGAACAGCAATCCCGCTATGATCACACTCACCACGACAACAAACACGTCTTCATGAGGAAAGAGATACGGCATGGATGCTAGGCTGCGGCGGAAATGACAAAGGTTTTCTGGTTTGCATTCATTGACTGAGATGGGGACTCATGATAGATTCGGTCTCCCTGCCAGGCCACCATGCACGATATCCGAATCCTTAGCGACCAACTCGACTCTCTCCGCTCCCAACTCGGTGCCCGGGCTGGCGATATTCCCTGGGAAACCGTCCAGACCTTAGCGGCCCAACGACGTGTCCTCATCACTCAAACCGAAGAGCTTCGCCACCAGCTCAAAAAGGGATCGGATCAGATTGCCGAACTGAAGCGTAACAAACAACCGTGCGAGGATGCCACAACCGCTCTTCGAGAAATTCGCGACCGCATCCAGACCATGGACGTGGAATTGCGCACCACCGAAGAACGATTACAAGACCAGGCCCTCAGAATACCCAATATTCCTCACGAATCGGTCCCACCGGGGAAGGACGAACACGAGAACGTTGAAGTGCGAAAATGGGGAATTCCACCGGAATTTCCCTTTCCAGTCAAATCCCATCAAGACCTGGGAGAAGCCCTCGGCATACTCGATTTCAAACGGGCCACAAAAATCGCCGGAGCCAGGTTTTGCGTGTCGATGGGCCTGGGGGCCTTATTGGAAAGAGCGCTGGCCAATTTTATGCTTGATTGTCATATCCAAGAACATGGCTATACCGAAGTGCTTCCACCTATGCTCGTCAACCGGCCAACAATGACCGGAACCGGGCAATTACCCAAATTCGCCGAAGATCTCTTTCATCTACCTGAAGAAGATTTCTTTCTCATTCCGACGGCGGAAGTTCCCGTCACCAATCTGTTTCGAGAAGAAATCCTGGATGCAGAGCAACTCCCCTTGCGCCTTGTGGCCTATACCTCCTGTTTCCGACGAGAGGCCGGATCCTATGGTAAGGACACCCAAGGCCTGATTCGCATGCACCAATTCCAAAAAGTGGAACTGGTCAACTTTGTCCGACCGGAGGACTCCTATGACCAGCTGGAACGCCTGACCCAAGCCGCGGAATCCATTCTTCAAAAACTGGGACTTCCCTATCGTGTCGTCGCATTATGCTCCGGTGACCTGGGATTTTCCGCCGCAAAGACTTATGATCTTGAAGTCTGGCTTCCTTCGCAGCAACGGTATCGAGAGATTTCATCCTGTAGTAATTTTGACGCGTTTCAAGCCCGTCGAGCCAATATTCGATTCCGTTCAAAAAAGGACAAGCCTCAATTCCTCCACACGTTAAATGGCTCAGGTCTGGCCATTGGACGCACAGTGGTCGCCATTTTGGAGAACTATCAGCAAGCCGATGGAACCGTGCATATTCCTGAAGCCTTGCAACCCTATATGAATGGAGTCAGCGTCATTCGTCCGGTTGCTTTTCCATAAGTGAAAAATTGATGAACCCTATTCCCATGTGGGATCTTTCAGCTCCTGGATGACACAAAATTTTAGCGGACTCCCACCAAATTTCATTAGGCTAGAGAGTTCACATTCCTGCTACAGTCGGCTACTATAAGCTTGAATGGATATAAGCCTTGTGAGATTCATTGCATTCCGTGTCAAACAGAAGGTCTTGTCAGGTCATTGGAGTTAGGCCGCAATTGGGTGAGAACCAGTCCTACCAAACAATCCTCAGGCTTTTGACTCTAAATAATTCGGAGGGGTGCTAGAGTGGCCGAATAGACCGGTCTTGAAAACCGGCGTGGTGAAAGCCACCGTGGGTTCGAATCCCACCCCCTCCGCCATATTTTTCAATGGGTTGCGTCGTGGTCTTCTCCCAATCCCAATCGGTCAACTTACCGACTGTAACCATATTTGTAACCTTTTGGTCCGAAAAGTATTGATTGATCTGGTCCGCAGCCTTCTTCAAGTCCGCTTCATTTGTGACATTATTGCGATCAAACACCGACCGATTTTTATGCACTGAAATCTTCATCGCCACGGTTTCAGATACTCTGGCTCTCACCAAATTCCGAACCCCCGTTCGTCGAAGATCGTGGAAGGTCTTTCCCTCCAACTCAATCCGCTTACAAGCGACATTCCACCCATGACGGAGTTGTCCAAAGGATTTCCCGTTGATATGACATACAAAAGGGCAAATTGGAAAATCTCGGTTTCGTAGCTCTTTCGCTTTGCCTAAGACTTGATAGAAATCATCTGCCATAAATATTACCCGAGGCGTCTTGGTTTTCGTTTGAATGGAAGTGGTCTTCCCCCGGTTTTGTGGACGGGTTAGTTAAGAGTTTTTTAAATCTGTTCGGCGTATACCCCCGGTGCTAATCCTTTGGAGTTGGAATGCCGACGCTGCCGATTATAAAACCGTTCAATATAGTTAAAGATATCGGTTTGCGCTTCCGCCCGAGTCCGATAGTACCGCCGGTGAACCCGTTCCCGTTTCAGTAACCCGAAAAAGCTCTCCGCGACGGCATTGTCATAACAACTGCCCACGCCACTCATACTACTTACGATGCCATGTGTTTTCAGGAACGCTTGAAACTCCTGGGCCGTATATTGCGTTCCTCGATCGGAGTGCAGAATCACGGCTTCTGTAGTCGTTCGTTGCCACACCGCCATGAGGACGGCTTGGAGGACGATTTCACGGCCTAGCTGGGGTTGCATGGACCAACCAATGACTTGTCGGGTAAACAAATCGAGCACGACGGCCAGATACAACCAGCCCTCGGCCGTGCGGATATACCTAATGTCGGTGACCCATTTGGTATTCGGGGTCTCCGCTCCAAAATCTTGAGCGAGGTGGTTCGTCACATCCTGAGGGCGCTCACCTGACTTTCGACTCCGCCAACGCTTCTTCGAGGGAATGCCCTGGATCTTCTCCTGTTTCATCAGCCGAGCCACTCGATGCTGGCCACAGGCGTGCCCACGCTCTTGTAACTCCTGCCAGATCTTCGGACTGCCATACACCTCACCACTCTCCGTATGAATTTGTCGAATCGCCTGGGTTAACTCCTCATTGGCCGTTGCCAGACGGCTTTTCGTCCGAGTTTGCCTCGCGTAGTAGCCACTCGCCGAGACATGCAGGAATCGACACATCATACGAATGGGAAACAGGCTGCGACAGGAGGCAATCATGGCATACCTCGCGGCGTATCCCTGGCAAAGAAGACCGCCGCGTCTTTTAAAAAATCTCGCTCTCGCCTCACACGAGCCAACTCCCGTTTCAGTCGGGCCACTTCTTCATCTCGTGGAACCCCTTGTCCTCTAAACGCCTTTCCCCCATCCCGTTCCTGCTCTCGGCACCACCGACTTAATACATTCGTATGAATCCCTAAATCTTTCGCGACTTGGCTGATGGACAGATCGGTCCCCCTCGCCATCTGCACCGCCTCCTGTTTGAATTCTTTGGAAAATCTCCTCCGCTGTTGTGCCATGACACACCTCCTGGCCTATTGTGGCTCTTTTTAGATGTGTCCGCAAAAGCAGGGGAAGACCAGATGTCTCTTCTTCACCAAAAGAGGAACAAGAGAAATCTAAGTATTTAAAAATCTTCACTGTGTATTCCAATGAAGTCTATGGTTTTTCTTTTAATTATTCTAATGATTGGATTATTTATTCACCAACGGAAATATTAGAAAAAACCAACGGGGCTTTTAAACCCAGCGCCACATCTGTAATTTTCGTTGTTAACAAAGCAGATCCAGACAAAAATATTAATTTCCAAGTTATGAAAACGGAGAAGAAAGGTGTTCTTACGGAAAGCGAATTAGATCGGATGGCTAGTGACTTTGAGGAGTATTACTCATCTCACGTCATCAAATTTAAAAAACTATCGAGCCAAAACATAACCGTCGCTAACGTGAACGCCGTTGAATATATTTTTGAATCCTCAAAAATGGGTAAGACATTGAGGCAGAAATCCATTAATTTTTTGATTAATAACAAATTTCAAACCATTAGCTTTACTGCCAGGGCACCAGATTTTGAGAAAACAAATAAGAATTATTACATGCCCTTGATTGACAGCATATCTGTTTTTTAGCTTGCTATCCCGTATGGTCAAAAAACTCGAAACTCCTGTTTTGATCGGAAGTACCAAGTAGCCTGAGCTGTGCATGGTGATTAGGAATTCGCCATGCACAGGCGGAGATTGGGGTGAGCATCGGAATGATAACGGAGGTAAATCAAAACCCCTCTTGAACCCTTAGCTTGGTTCCTCTCTTGTAAACATATTTCTTTGGTTTGCTCAGAAAACCACCAGGTTTATATTGAGGGAGGTGAGGTCGGATATTTCAAACATCCATTCCCCTTTGGGAAATTTCTGCTTCAATTGAGAAGTTGGGCCAAATAGGCCTTGGCTTTTTTTATCTGATGCAGTAGAGCGGACAGGCTGCTTTGAAGGCCTTATTTCTGAAACATGAAGGGCTATGTTGAAGAAGAAGGCAGGAAAAGCATCGAATGGCTACCTTCACCAAACTGTACCCAAAAATGTAACCTAATTGAGACAACTCCCCCAAACTCTATGCAACTAGATGCAATCTTCGGTAGAATCTGATTCGATTGATTTATCAGAAGAATCCTCTGATTTATTGGAAGATTCTTCTTCACTTAATTCTTGGTATTTTAGATCTTGAAAACCGGCGTGGTGAAAGCCACCGTGGGTTCGAATCCCACCCCCTCCGCCAGCCTTCGCCAAGGCTTCGGCTGGCAGGCCAGCACAAAAATACCGAAGACTTTGCCCAGCTGGCCAGCACAGAAGAGAGCGAAGGAGGACACAGCCACTTTTTCACAATGAAGTATGGCTATCTCATCAAAAGCGATTCACATCTTAAGCAGAGTTACATCGGTATCACTTCCGATTTAAACAACGACTGGCCATTCACAACGGTGGCGGATCTGTTCATACGTCGAAGTTCAAGCCTTGGAAGCTCATAACCTTTAGCGCCTTTTCTGAGGACTCAAAAGCACTTGCGTTGGAACGCTACCTCAAAACCGGGTCAGAAAGAGCATTCGCCAAGAAAAGACTGTGGTAATCGGGATATTTCCCCTTCATAAAGTGACCGGAGCCACGACGTGACATTATTTTTTAGTCATACTGGATTAAGACAATAGAATATACTGTTCACTATATCCCCATTAAGGAGCACACATGTCGAAGACTCTTCCATCCTGGGACCTTCACGGCCTCTTGCGCCATCCAACCAAAGACTTCAAGCGGATCACCAAAAAGCTTGACTCCCTGATTTCCGAACTCGAGGCAGCACGACCGCAGTTATCGCCCGATATTTCTGCCGCCCGTTTCAATGAAATCTGGGAGCAATACGAAACCGTCACCGAGCACATGACGACGTTGCGGGCTTTTTCGTTTTTATGGTTTTCAGAAAATACAAAAAATCAAGAAGCCCGGGCATTTGACACCCAGGTACGAAACAGACTGACAGACTGTTCCAATCGTCTGGTCTTTCTTGACCTCTGGTGGCAAAGCCTCGATCCCACCAACGCGGCCCGGCTGACCGCAAAAGCCGAGCGGTTTCGGTATCATCTGGAGACCTTGACTCGTTTCACACCGCATACCTTGAGTGAATCTGAAGAACGGATTTTGACCATTAAGAGTACGACGGGTCGCCAGGCTCTCGAAACATTGTATGGCGTCACCACAAATAGTTTGACATTTCCCATGAAAATGAAAGGCCGGACGACCCGTCTGACCCGCGAACAACTCATGGGATATGTCCGCCATCCATTGGCTTCGGTTCGTCGAGGAGCCTACCACGCGCTATTCAAGGTCTATGGTGAACACCGGGATGTCCTTGGAGAAATGTATAAGAGCCTGGTTCAGGATTGGGGAAATGAAGGCCTCACCTTGCGGCATTACGCTTCGCCTATGGCCGTGCGTAATGTCACAAATGATGTCCCCGAAAAAGCCGTTGATGCTCTGCTTAAAACCTGCCGGAAGAATGCCGTCATTTTCCAGGAATATTTTCGGTTAAAGGCACGGCTACTGAAGATAAAACAGTTTCAACGTTACGATTTATATGCTCCCTTCGCGGCGAAGAAATCCAAATATTCTTTTGCCAGGGCGAAAGAGTTAGTGATGGAAGCGTATCAAGCCTTTTCCCCGGAATTGGCCCAACGGGCGAAGCGGGTTCTTGAAGAGAATCACCTTGATGCCGCGATTCGGCCCGGCAAAATGGGCGGGGCTTTTTGCTATAGCGTGCTCCCCACGCAAACTCCTTATGTCCTGGTGAATTTCACCGGAGAACCCCGTGATGTCTCGACCTTGGCGCATGAACTGGGTCATGCCGTCCACGCGATGATGGCAAGGGAGCATTCCATCTTCACGTTTCATTCGTCGCTCCCTCTGGCGGAAACGGCCTCTGTGTTTGGCGAGCACCTGCTCTCCGATTTACTTCTCCAACAGGAAAAGGACCCGAAGGTCAAGGCGGGACTCCTTGTCGATCAACTCGACGATGCGTATGCCACCATTATGCGACAGGCCTACTTTGTTCAATTTGAACGGCAAGCCCATCACATGATTCAACAAGGCGCGACCATTGATGCTCTCGCTCAAACCTACCTGACGCTTCTTCGGGAGCAATTCGGGCCTCGCCTACCCGTGGACAAGGAGTTTCAATGGGAATGGTTAGCCATTCCTCATATCTTTGCCAGCCCGTTTTATTGCTACGCCTACAGCTTTGGCAGCCTATTAGTCCTCTCGTTGTTTCAACGCTATCAAGCAGAAGGGCCTTCGTTCGTCCCACGATACCTACAATTGCTGTCAGGAGGTGGGTCGGCCAGTCCTCAAGACCTGCTCAAACCCCTACAGGTAGATATTACCTCTACGACATTCTGGCAGGCGGGATTTACACGGATCCGTGGGCTGGTCAATGAACTGGAACGAAGTATGCCGTGAACGTTTTGGACGACATCCTGCGATGTCTGAGAGGCTGTTGAATATTTCTCATATTTTGCCTTAGATGAATCACGGAAACCCCAACGAGGAAAAATAAGGGAGTGTTCAAAATGGCTCGTCCAGCAAGGCCGCAGCCGCTTGGGCGAGCGGAGCGTACGGAGAAGTACGTGAGCACGTTCAAGCGGCGAGAACGCCGCTGGCGGCATTTTTCAACACTCGCTCTAGGAAATTCCAGCTTGGCGCTGAAGCCACCGGACATAACCAATAATCTGCGTGACGTCATCCGCAGTCACCCCTTCGATCTTCGGCATGTTCCCAAACTTCCAATGGTGGGCTTTGACCCCTTGAGCCGCAGCTCGCTGAAAAGCGAAATCCGCATGGTGACTGGGCTCATAAATTTTATGCACCAAGGGGGGACCTTGAGCCGTTCCCACGGCCTGCACTCCATGGCAAGGAGAACAAAAGGTATTGAATTTTGTCTCGCCGTCTTTGAAATCTTCTGGCAGGTCTTTCTCTACCGATACTTGGGCGATGGTAGCAGGCGGAGAGGATTCCCGGGCATTCGTCCCATTCTCAGAACATCCAACGACAATCCAACAAAGAACCCCTGCCACACCGCTGAGTATTGTTCGCCTAGAATAATTGTTCATGTCCACGTTCCTTTATACCAGACCCGTTCGCAATCAGAGGGGGCCACGGTCCCACATTTATCCGGCGAGTAGCGGATCAGGAAGTTGTGCCTCCTTAAATCCTTCTCGACGAATCACGCAACTATCACAGTGTCCGCATGGTTGGTTTTGTAGACCTGGATTATAACAACTATTGGTCCATTGAAAAGGCACCCCTAAGGCATGCCCTTTTTCGATGATCTCACGCTTGCTCAAAAAGAGTAGCGGGGCGAGAATGTCGACCGGTTGGCCTTCCAATCCCATTCGGGTGCCAAGACGAGCCACCTCCTTGAAGGCCTGAATAAATTCCGGACGGCAATCCGGATAGCCGGAATAGTCACGAATATTGGCCCCAAAAAATATGCTGGTGGCATCCAACACCTCCGCATAGGCCAGCGCCAGGCTCAAGAAAATTGTATTTCTGGCCGGAACATAGGTGACGGGAATTTGCTGTGCACGTTCCCGTCCGGTTCGATTGGTGGGGACGGGAATCTGATCGGTTAGCGCGGATCCACCAAAGGCTCGCAAGTCCAATTGAATAATTTTGTGTTCTTTGACCTCAAAATATTCAGAAATTTTTTGCGCACATTCGATTTCCGTTCGATGGCGTTGCCCATAATCAACAGTTAAGAAATACAGCTCATATCCTTCTGATTTGGCAATGGCGGCCGTCACCGTCGAATCCAACCCGCCACTTGCCAGAACAACAATCTTTGACATGAGCTTATCAGAGCCGCCCTTGCACTCTTTTTCTCCCGCCTATCAAATGGATCTGGATTTTTTTGTACAGGAATGATTAGTCACAGGCTCAAGTGTTGGTGGGAGGATAGTTGAAGGCGAAAAACACCAATGCCAATTTGGATGGGTGTAAGCCAATTCCAGCTAGACATGAAAGAACAGAAGCGGCAAACCTGATAATTATTGCCGCTGTTCCGATCGTTCAATCTTTTCCATCAGTTCACGTTTAGATTTACACTCGACGCATAAACGGGCAAACGGAAGCGCTTGCAAACGCTTTTCATTAATTTCTCCGCCACATTCCGCGCACACGCCATAGGTACCTTCATCCAAACTATCCAAGGCGTCATCAATCAATTGTCGTTCACGGTTTCGCATTTCCTGAAGCGAAATCCCCATTTCGCGATCCAAATCCACCAGCGCCTGGTCCCCGCTATCCATGGCGGCTTCCAGCCGGCGTTGTTGTTCTTCTGTCACTGATTGTCCAAGCTGTTGTTTGATTTCTTGAATCAGCGCTTCTCGTTTCGCCAGGAGAATTTCCTTTAATGCGACATGACGATCTTCTGTTGGCGCTTTCGCGGGCTTCCGCGAGGCGGGAGTTGGGGAAGTGGCTTTTGAGGGGCCTTTTGCCGGACCTTTTTTTGTTCCGGCGGAGGCCGTTGTTTTGGTTTCTTTCTTGACTGGTCTTTCGGCCATACTACATTCCTTTCTTCCTTCCAAAGTTAACCATTCTCTCACACGACAGGAGGATGTATTGCGGACACCTTCCCCGTTGCATCATGCGGCAATACGATAGTCCATGTTCTTACTCATAGGTAATCAGGGAGTGAATGTCACACCCGTTCAATTTGTTTCGTCCATCGAGCTTCAGCAATTCGACTAAAAATACCACGCCGGCAATATCGCCACCCAATTGCTGAATCAGGTGGACGGTCGCCCCGGCCGTCCCTCCAGTGGCAAGGAGATCATCAACCACAAGCACTCGCTCTCCCTTTTGAATCGCATCACGATGAATCGCCAAAGTCGTCGAGCCATATTCTAAATTATAATTGACTTCAAACACATCGGCCGGCAATTTGCCGGGCTTCCGAACAGGAACAAAACCGGCTTTCAAGTGATAGGCTAATGGGCTCCCCAAAATAAATCCTCGCGATTCAATGCCAACCACTCTGGTAATACCGGCATCCTGATAGTGACGAATGCACTCATCGATGATGGAACGAAAACAAACAGGATTATTTAATAAGGGCGTAATATCGTAAAAAAGAATACCCGGCTTAGGAAAATCCGGGACTTCCCGAATATGTGCTTTATAGTTCATAAAATAACGACTCGACCTTAATAACGACCATGAATGGTTCCATTTTTGAGATTGGAATAACCCAATCCCCATGCCTCCATCCCTTACAGAGAAGTACGAAGGACATTAAACCCTTCAGTTTGCCTGTTTGGGTCTTTCCAGTCAACCGTTACCTGAAGAACTTGAGAGAGAGGAGGTCCATCGTGAATGGCTTCAAGAAAGGTATGAACAGATGCTTGAGGCCCTTCTACTTCCAATTCGACTCCTCCTTCAGCACGGTTTCGCACCCACCCATGTAATGCCATTTTGTTGGCCTGCATTTGCACAAACGCTCGAAACCCGACTCCTTGAACTTTTCCACTGACACGGGCATGAGCCCGAACAATCGCTTCCATTTGCTCTTCCACGTTATTTGACCTGGCCCCTTCCACCGGATTCTGTGCTCCCAGAATTTTTTATGCCATGGTTCGCGGCATAATCCAGTAGCAGTTGCTTTCCAACCTTCGTGCCTTCCCGGATACAATCAGGGATACCGATGCCATACAAGCCTGCTCCCGTTACATACAGACCTGGAGAATGGGCTAACTGTTCCTGAACCCTAGCCAACCGGTCCCGATGTCCGAGCACATATTGAGGCATTCCCTGGCGCCATCGATGGACTTCTGTATAGGTCGGGGCAGCCGTGATTCCGACCATAGAGAGCAATTCTCCACGAACACATTTCACAAGGGAGCTATCATCCTGCTCCACAACCGTCTCTCGCCCTCGCCCTCCGAGGTAACAACGGATCAGCGTTTCTCCAGCCCGGCTGCGATCGGGCCATTTCAACGAAGTCCAGGTTGCGGCTAGCAATGAGCGTTGTTCTTTCCGAGGCACCACAAATCCGAATCCTCGTATCTGTGAAGCAATAGACTCAGCGGAATAGGCCATAGAAATCGTCGCGGTCGAAGCATAGGGAATCCCATCTAACAGGTTCGCTGTTTCGGGGCGAATTGCACGAAGTAAACGAGCGGTCTGATATGCCGGAGTGGCCAACACGACCGCATCAGCCGGAAGCCGATTTCCATTCTCCAACATGACGTGAAATTCCCCTGACTCCAGAGTCGGAGATTGAATTTCCAGACACCTGACCCCTGCCATCAACCCTACTCCACGTTTGCGCAACGCCTCCACCACAGCCTGAATGAGTTCACTTAATCCACCACGAAGCGACATAAACATGGTCATGGCTGCGCCGGAGGAAGGCGGGGCCGGGGGCGCGCTGGCCAGAGCCTTTCGCATGCCCTTAATGACACTGCCATGTTCGCGCTCTAATTCGCGAAATCGAGGAAAGGTCGACTCAATACTCAGTTCATCTGCATCCCCGGCATAGATACCTGCCACCAACGGTTCGATTACATTTTCAAAGGCTTCGGTGCCAAATCGTCGACGAAAAAACTTTCCCAAAGATTCGTCTGCCGTCCAGGGATTCTGCTTTGGCCAAAACCGTTCGGCAGCCATGCGAAGCATCCCCCCCCAGGATAAGAGCCCGCTGGAAACAAGCGTATCAATCCGTCGGGGCCGAAAGGCCAATAAGCCTTGTGGCAGTTCTCGCAAAGCTCCCCGGCAAAATGAAAATGTCCGATTGTGTTGGGGGTTGGTAGAAATCAACTGATCCTGAAGTCCTAACGTGCAACACATTTCCAGAGCCCAGGGCTTGGAAGTCAGGAACGAGTCAGGTCCACCTTCAATCAGATAGTTGTCTGTCACATGTGTCAGAATTTTTCCACCCCACCGAGGCTCTCGTTCAACGACTGTGCATTGAACGGGTGTCTGTGTTTTCGCACCCTCCTCCGTGAGAGCATAGGCCGTGGCCAGCCCGGATATCCCCCCTCCGACAATGACGACTTGATATGGAATTTTCCTCATGAAGTCCCAAGTAATCAGAAAGGAAATGCATGTATGTGGCTAAGATTTTGAAGTAAACAGGTTTTCATGGAGGAAGGGAAGAAATCGGACAGGGGAAAAGTCCCGCTACATCATTCACGTGAGGAAGCCGTTGAATACCGGCGAACACATTCAATGGCAAATTCAACGCTGTGTAAAGGGGTATTGGGAAGAATTCCGTGACCCAAATTAAAAATGTGACCGGGTCTGCCGCCGGCTTGCTGCATAATATCCTTCACCCGACGCTCGATTTCTTTTTCTGGGGCGAACAGAACCAGGGGATCCAGATTGCCTTGAATACTCACATCAAACCCGATAGTGCCCCATGCTTCATCCAAACGAACCCGCCAGTCGACACCCATCACATCGCTTCCCGCCTTTCGCATCAGCGGAAAAAGTCCGGTCGTCCCCGTTCCAAAATAGATGAGGGGAATCCCCTCAACCCGTAAGGCAGAAAAAATATTTTGCACATGAGGAAGGACGTATTCTTCATAATCGCCAGGACTTAAACAACCGACCCAACTGTCAAAGAGTTGAATGGCTTGTGCGCCTGCTCGACTTTGTACTCGTAAATACTCCACGACAACCGCCGACAGTTTGGACATCAATTGATGCCACACGGTCGGCTGCGAGAACATTAAGTGCTTAGTTCGGGCATAGTCACGCGAGCTTCCGCCTTCAATGGCGTAACTGGCTAATGTAAACGGCGCTCCGGCAAATCCCAGTAATGGAACTCGATTATCGAGAGCCTGAAGTGCCTGGCGAATGGCTTCTCCGGCATAGGCAAACGCCTCGCCATCGACCGGACGCAGATCCACTATGCCCATCTCACCTCGTATCGGGTTATCAATGACCGGACCCTTCCCCTCAACAAATTCCAGGTGTAATCCCATGGCTTGGAGGGGCAATAGAATATCCGCAAAAATGATCGCCGCATCCAGATCAAAGCGATTAATAGGTTGCAGCGTGACCTCGGCAGCTAACGCAGGCGTTTTGCATACCTCCAAAATAGAATGCTTGCGCCGGATAGCCTGGTACTCTTCCATGTATCGGCCCGCTTGCCGCATAAACCAGACAGGGGTTCGGTCTACGGGCTGACGCAAGCAGGCTTTTAAAAATCGATCATTCATGGCGGGCATTCTACGAATGGCAAAAGAGTGAGTCAATCAATAACGACCACGGGTGGCGTGACTGGTCAATATGCACAGATCAATTTTCTGAGACCACCAATTACCATGAAAATTTCATCCCTGGCCTTGGGGTACACAAGACCACAACACAAACTCGCATCTGGTCATGGCAGGAGAGGTGTGAGCTCTTGCCGGATCCGCTGAGCCTGGGCTTCCACGGCATCTTGTTCAACTTCAGACAGAAGCCACGCCTCATCTGGTTGCAGCTCAATGCGATAATGTTGTTGATGAGCAGAAAACCATTCAAAGTAGGGATGGGGTTCAAGAAGAGGATGCGGATCAAACGACATGAGACTGACTTTTCCTAATTGAGGGACGGAAAAATCATATAACGATTCTCCTGCCTGAGGATCATCTAAAAAGCGAGGGTTACGAAAACCAATCGCCTTTCCGGCAATCTCTCCAACAAAATCACCAACTAAATACACATCCACGGTCTCAAGCCCGGCAAAGGTGATTTGCCCAATAACGGATCCGACAATCCGATTGTCTAAAAATCCCTCCTTGACCCACCGGGCATTCGCAAATTTCTCAGCCATACAAATACATTATTCAATAAGAACGAAGAATCCTGTTCATGGATTGATGAACCGATTATCCGCAAACACGAGTTACGGTTTACATAGGGGACATTTGAGTTGGAGGGAGGCATCAGTATTTTCCAAATATTCCAGAGCCGTATCCTTATCCGGATATTCGGTCCACCCACCCTCCCAAAAGTCAGACCGATGCGGGCCAGACGGCACCTCCGGGCAACGATCCCGATGGATCGTCGCTTCATCAAGTGATCGTTTCAAATGGATCCAATACCCCATAGTCATGCTGCTCCTTCACTGGATGATGAGCCGAACCTGCCCCATAGGCACAATCAAAGATGGACGTTGGAACAACCTGCCAGGAATATAACGGAGAGGGAGCCTGCCCTGCCGGAATTCAGTTGTCAACAAACTGCCACTCATCTTTGTCCAAAAAAACCTTTTGGCCGGCATCAAGCTTGGCCTGCTGTTCCTTATCAAAAAACTGCATATACCGCTCAATGCGATCTGGATCGTCAATGCGCTCCTCCTTGACCATTCCAGTGGGCAATTTAAATTTCCGGATTAACACCGACATGACTCATTCCTCCAAAAATTGTCTGTAATAAGACCAACGAAAAATTATAGTGAAATCATAAACTTGCCGTCAATCTTTTCTGAATAAATTCAGACACACCTCAATTAACTATTGGCCACGTCAATACCATCTTCGATATACTCGAACTCTGACGGAGATATCATTCATGTTCATCCTCGTATAATTTCAAAGGAGTTATGTATGCCATTATATGAATATGTCTGCGAAGGGTGCGATCATCATTACGAGGCCATGCAAGCCCTGAGCGTAAAACCGGAAGAAACGCTTTGCCCAAAATGCAACACAACCCAAAGCCGACGAATTATGTCCTCGTTTGCGTCGAAAATTGTGGGAACGCATAAACCAGGATTCGCTGAAGGCAAAGCCTATAATATGCTGAATGAACGAATGGATAAGTTTTCCAAACTCCCCCCCATTATGGGCCAGCGCGCGGCCCCGACCGAGGCCAATTCCCAACCCTCCGGAGGAGAATAGGATGAAGCCTGGGCGGCCCTTTGAATGGTCGTCGCCCAAGATTTTCTGACTTCCACATTCCTCTCCCCTTGACATTTATTTCCATAAACCGGAAAGATGTGCCCGTTTTTTATTCTTGGTGATAACTTTTTCTGTAGTTTCGACCACTTGCGCAACGGTAGTTCTTGCTAAGGAACCTAAGAAATATGGCAGCCACCAGGCTCTTTAACAATATTGTGGGCAAGGTTTCTTTTGTGGTCGGGATAGGTTTTCTTTGGGGACTCATTCTTCCAGTGGTCCCTGTTCATTCAAAAGAATCTCCTAACTCAGAGCCTCCCCTTACGGTTCCATCTCCGATTTCAGGGACCATTCTCATCGTTGGAAATGGACCAGAGCGATATCTCCTGGAAATTCTGGCTACGGAATTTGAGTCCCGTCATCCCTCTGTTTCCGTTGATATTTTTTGGCATCCCAACGCCAAGCCAATCCGAACTATCGAACTCAACGAAGCCGACATTGGCATTACGGGGGAAGAGGTTCCTTCTCTCAGATCTACGGCAATTGCCAGAGACGGGGTCGCTGTCTTAACTAATTTTTCAAACCCGGTGAAAGAAATGACCACCCAGCAGGTGGCGGATGTCTTTTCCGGAAAAATCCGGTATTGGTCTCAGGTCTATGAAGAAGCCCCTCAAACCAAAATCGTGCTGATCAATCGAACCACGAATGAAAATATTCGACAAGGTTTCGAAAAGACGTTAGGCATTCCAGATGGGATTCCGCGTTCCGCCTATCGAGCTGGAACCGAGGATGAAGCCATTAAATCGGTAAGTGGAAATCTTGAAGCCATCACGTTTGTATCCATGACTCCGGCTCTCCGGGCGAAAGAAGATGGAGTCGCGATCAATCTTCTGTTTATTAATCGCGTGGAGCCGGAAGTACAAACGGTCCTGGATAATCGCTACCCACTCCAACGACCCGTGATGCTCATCACCAATGCCCAACCTTCACCTCAGGCCCAGGCCTTTGAACAATTTGCCCTCTCACGGGAAGGCCAAAGCTTGATGCGAAAAGGCAAATTTTATCCACTTCTTACCAGCCAATAATTGGCGGGAAACCCTGATTCGGTTGTCCATCTTCTGATACCATCTCAGCCTTGTGAAAAAGACCGGAGCATCACCTGCCACGGGCATTTATCTCAAATTCTTACGACACAACACTAGAAACGAATGTTAAAAAAAGTTTTAGTTGCCAATCGAGGAGAAATTGCGATGCGGGTCATCCGGGCATGTCGAGAATTCGGCATCGCCACGGCGGCGATTTATTCAGAAAGTGACGCCACCGCCATTTACGTCAAAAAAGCCAATGAAGCGTATTTAGTGGGTCCAGGCCCTGTACAAGGCTACCTTGATGCTCGACAAATTGTAGGATTGGCCAAGCGTATTCGAGCGGATGCCATACACCCAGGATATGGGTTTTTAGCAGAAAATGCCGACTTTGCCCGGCTCTGCGAAGAAGCCGGCATTCTCTTTATTGGCCCATCTCCTCATTCACTTGAACTACTGGGCGATAAGGTCCAGGCTCGAGCACTGGCCATTAAAATTGGCGTCCCCGTTGTTCCGGGGACAGATGGCAGTGTGGGGACCCTAGAGGAGGCACTCACGTTCTCCCATAAGGCGGGATACCCGGTTATGGTCAAAGCCAGCGCCGGGGGTGGAGGGCGAGGCCTCCGCGTCGTGCGTTCGGATGATGAATTACAAGATGCCATGGAGGCGGGAGCCCGTGAAGCTCTGGCGGCCTTTGGAAACGGGGAATTATTTCTTGAAAAATATGTGGAACGACCCCACCATATTGAATTTCAATTACTGGCAGACAAAAACGGCTATGTGATTCATCTGGGAGAACGGGACTGTTCTATTCAGCGGCGCCATCAAAAATTGATAGAAATCGCCCCGTCACTTGTGTTAACCCCTCGACTACGGGCAGAAATGGGAGAAGCGGCCATCGCCATGGCTCGCGCCGCCCAGTTTTATAATGCCGGGACCGTGGAGTTTTTGTTGGATCCCGATGGACGATACTATTTCATGGAAATGAACCCCCGCATTCAAGTGGAACACACCGTCACGGAACAGATTACCACCGTTGATATTGTGCAATCCCAACTATGGATTGCCGCAGGACGCCCTCTGGTCTTCGGGCAGCATGAGGTCAATCTCCAGGGCTATGCCATTCAATGTCGGGTGAATGCGGAAGATCCCCAAAACGGATTCCGACCTTCCTCGGGAAAAATCACGGCCTATTTATCCCCTGGCGGCGTTGGTGTCCGCATTGACGGAGCGGTGTACAAAGATTATACCGTCCCTCCGTATTATGATGCCCTGTTAGCCAAGTTGACGGTACATGGGCGAACCTGGGACGAAACGGTTCGCCGAACTCATCGCTCACTCGAAGAATTTGTCCTGCGGGGTGTCAAAACCACTATTCCATTTATGACGAAGCTCATGGAAGAACCGGATTTTCGAGCCGGGCGATTTGACACCTCCTATCTTGAACGCCATCCGGAACTCTTTGAATATGAGGAAGCAGAAGAACCGGAGGATCTGGTTATTGCCCTGTCGGCAGCCATCGCCGCATTTGAAGGATTATAACAACCGTCATGATAACGTTGTGATCCCGTTGCACATGTGAAAGGTCGCCTTATGTCACGAAAAACCGCACACTCTGATAAAAGCAGGAAACCCAGTCGTCCCGTCCCTACCCGGACAAAATTGGATGCCGCTCCCGCTCTGGATATCGAAGCATCTCCGAAGCGCCAGGTCTTTTTAACCGATGTGGCTCTCCGAGATGGACACCAATCTCTTTTGGCGACCCGCATGCGCACAGAGGATCTCTTATCCGTGGCATCCGAACTAGACGAAGTCGGATTTTGGTCACTAGAAGTGTGGGGTGGAGCCACCTTCGATTCATGCCTCCGGTTTCTGAAGGAAGACCCCTGGGAGCGCCTACGAGCTTTCCGGGAGGCCATGCCGAAAACCCGTCTTCAAATGCTCTTGCGGGGGCAAAACCTTGTAGGATATCGACACTATGCTGACGACGTCCTTGAAAAATTCATTGAATTGTCTGCTCAAAACGGCATTGATGTCTTCAGGATCTTTGATGCGCTGAATGACATCAGAAATATCAGGCCGGCCATGGAAGTGGTGAAAGCTTGTGGCAAGCATATCGAAGCCACCATCTGTTATACCGTCAGTCCGGTCCACAGCCTGAATCATTTTGTGGAACAAGCCAAACAACTCGAAGATCTTGGGGCCGACACCATTTGCATCAAAGATATGGCCGGACTCCTTCCTCCCTTTGAAGCCTATGAACTGATTTCACGATTAAAGGCCACGGTTCGAGTCCCGATTCACCTGCATACACATTACACCTCCGGTATGGCTTCCATGTCTTCCCTGATGGCAATTATGGGCGGGTTGGATATTCTAGATACCGCCTTATCTCCCCTTTCCGGCGGGACCTCCCACCCTCCAACCGAATCGTTTATTGCCGCCCTGCGGAACACACCGTATGACACGAAATTGAATCTTGAACAAATTGCTCCGGCTGCGGATAAATTACGCAAGGCCCGAAAACGCTATCGCCAATTTGAAAGCGATTTTACCGGTGTCGACACGGACATTCTTCTCTCCCAAGTGCCTGGTGGAATGCTCTCGAATTTGGCAGCCCAATTGGCCGAGCAAAATGCGCTGGGGAAAATCAAAGAAGTGCTGGAAGAAATCCCGCGCGTGCGGAAAGACATGGGGTATCCTCCTCTCGTCACCCCCACCAGCCAAATTGTCGGAACGCAAGCGACGCTGAATATTTTAACCGGCGAACGCTATAAAGTGATTACCAATGAAACCAAAAATTATTTTCAAGGTTTGTATGGGAAACCACCTGGCACCCTCAACTCCAAGATACGACAAAAAGCATTGGAAGGTGATGTCCCCGTGTCCGGTCGTCCCGCTGACAACCTCGACCCTGAACTGGACGATGCCAAACAGGAACTCGTGGGGCGAGAGATGGCTGAAGAAGACATTGTCTCCTATGCACTCCTCCCCTCAGTGGCGTTGCAATTTTTTGATGAACGGGAGCGAGGGGAGTTAAAACCCGAACCCCTTCATGACTCTTCGGAGAGTGGACCGGCTGTGGCTCACGATCTTCATTTAGCCCCGGTAGAATTTAACGTGACGGTTCACGGCGAAGCGTATCATATTCGCGTGTCGGGATCAGGACAGACGGTTGACGGCGTGAAACCCTATTATATTAAGGTGAATGACAAACTTGAAGAAGTGTATCTCGAACCGATTCAAGAAGTCTTAGCCGGGTCACCTGACCCACCACCATCCCACACATCAAAGACGGAAAAACGCCCCAAGCCATCACAACCCGGGGACGTGACCACACCCATGCCTGGCCGGGTGGTCAAGGTCCTGGTGACCGAGGGTTCAAGTGTCAACGTCGGTGATTCCCTGTTGGTGGTGGAAGCCATGAAAATGGAGAATCGCGTCCAATCGCCTATTGCCGGGTCTGTCATCACCATCTACGTGAGAGAAGGCGATGAAGTGAATCCGGATGAAACCCTGATTCATCTGGAATAATAATGCGGGGCCGTTCTGACTTTCGATCCTTCCTCCTTTTCATGGCTTCGCTTGGATGCTTGACGGTCTTGGGTTGTTCCTCTCTCAGGACACTTCCCTCCGGAATCGAACTGATCCAACGTGTGCCCTATCAGATCACCAGAGTCAACACCCATCGCATTGCCTACCTTGACGTCGGGCAAGGTCCACCGCTTATCTTTATTCATGGATTTGGCGGGTCGATGTGGCAATGGGAACATCAATATTCTGTTTTGGCCCATACTCATCGGGTCATCATCCTGGACTTACTCGGCTCTGGGCTCTCTGATAAACCGGAAGCCGCATACACCCCAAAATACCTCTTGGAGTTTTTTCGGGAATTCATGGATACCCTCAATATTCAACGAGCCACCTTAATCGGGAATTCCATGGGAGCCGGGTTGGCGATGGCCATGGCCCTTGACTATCCGGAACGTGTGGAACGACTTGTGCTCATTTCGGGATTTCCTGCCCAGGTTGAAAACAGTATCGCTTCTTCGCACTACAAAAGCTTTCTCTATCACCGCCCTCCCCTCTGGCTCGCAAAATTGGGAAATTGGATGGCAGGGAAAAGAACCACGGAACATATTCTCAAAGAAATCATTTATAATTCAGCACTCATTTCCCCTACTATCATTGACCGTTCATTTCACAATCGCCAACGGGGCGACTTTCTTGCCCCTCTCTATTCTTTAATGGACAATATCAAGACATGGGAGGGACAATATGGAAATAGGCTTCAAACGATCTCTCATCAGGTCCTGCTCTTGTGGGGGGAGCATGATCGGGTGTTTCCACTCAAAGTCGGTGAACGGGTAAAAGACCAGTTACCGCATGTTCAATGGCATGTCATTCCTGAGGCCGGGCACCTTGCACAATGGGAAGCACCCACTATCGTGAATCAATACATCCTCTCATTTTTAGAACGAAAATCCTGAAGAAACATTATCCAACAGGCTATCACCCTATGGTTGACCGAAAATGATATTTTGTACACACCTCGGCACCTCAAACTCGGGCCACCGATCTGTATAGAAGGAGCATCATTATGCCAAAAATTTCGATTACTTCGTTACTTCTCATCTTAATGGCTGTTTCATTGCCAGGTTGTTCGACCCTTAATGGGCAGTCAGAACACGATTTCTCCTACAAAAACATTCCAGTTGACAAAGAAAGCGCCAGAACAGGAGAGGGTTCGACCATTCTATTTCGAGGCACCCCTTTGCCGCTGAGTGGTAATGAAGTGAAAGCCGGAGAAACCCTTCGTGCGGTCCCATTGGCAAAAGGCGATTTATCACTCGTAAACATTCATGAAACGCAAGGGAAAGTCCGCATCATCAATATTGTGCCTTCCCTGGACACGAAAGTGTGCGAACAACAAACGCATTATCTGAGTGAGAAAAACCAGGGTCTTGATCAGCAGGTGCAACTGATAACCATTAGTGTCGATACCCCTTTCGCGCAAGAACGATTTGCGAAAGAAGCGGGCATTACCAATGTTAAATTTCTGTCAGATTTTCGAGGCGGAGAATTTGGCTTGTCCCATGGATTACTGTTGGAAGGGCCCCATGTTCTGGCACGAGGCGTCATGGTTGTCGATGCAAATAATGTGATTCGCTATCTCCAGGTCACTCCTGATCTCGGCCATATGCCGGATATGGATAGAGCGTTTCAAGTGGCTCGCTCCGTTCTACAAAACTAGTGGCACCGCGCACACTCAGAAAAACTCACCCCGGAGGCTCATGACGTTTTCAGAACAATTACGAAATCGTGCAGCGCCTATTTGGGCAGCCCAGTTAAAACATCCCTTCGTCGTGGCATTGGGCAAAGGCACGTTACCGGCAAAAAAGTTTCAATATTACATCCTACAAGATGCAAGGTATTTAGAAGAATTGGCCAGAGTCTTTGCTCTAGGATCGGCCAAAGCGACGGATGGAGATACGGCCCTTCGCTTTGCCAAACTCGTTGAAGACACGATTACCGTCGAACGAGGGCTTCATGAATCGTATGGAAAACAATGGGCTCTTTCCTCCAAGGACATGCGATCCACCCCCCTTTCTCCAACGAATTATGCCTATTGTCGGCATATGAGAAGCGTGGCTCAAACCGGGACACTCGGGGAAATTACGGTGGTGGCTCTCCCCTGCGCATGGGTCTATTGTGAAGTCGGACACCACCTCCTGGAAAAGGCAACACCTAAACCCTCACATCCGTATTATGAATGGTTGCAACTCTATGGGTCACCCGAATTTGCGGAAGTCACCCGATGGCTGCGCGAAGTCGTCGATCGCTGCGCGAAAACCGCAGGCAGGGCAGAAAAAGGCAGGATGGAGGAAGCCTTTCTCATCAGTTCGCAATACGAATGGATGTTTTGGGATATGGCCTGGCGGGAAGAAAAATGGCCCGTCTAGCTGATGGGGTGTGTTTATCTTTTTATACCATGACGTGGGCTGAATTCATCCATTCCAACACTCCGAGCTTTCTTTCACCCAACGCCTGGCTTCGAGAACGCAAACACATGAAAAGGAGCCCAAATGCCTTACTTTATTCTCTCGCCTTATTCAATTTATTGGTAGGGCTCCAGTTTCCGGATCAGGTCAGCGGACAACCTCCCATGGCTAAAGGAATCCAACCCCTTATCCAACTGGAAAGCCAGTCCTTTCACCACCTGATCCCTAAGAATATCCGGCCCCTCCTACTTCCAAAAGAACAGGAACAATTTCTTCAGGAACTTGAAGGCCAGCCGCCGGATTGGCACACCTTACAGAGCCTGGATCACACGGAGCAAAGCGAACGCCTGTTCCAACTGAACCGCGCACGAGACGAGGCCCGCCTTAGTCACAAGGACATCATTCAACATCCCATTGCCTTCTTATGGTCAGGCTTTCTCCGTAGATATATGCCCGAATACCAAGGGTTTTTGGTGGCCCTTGGCCCAGAACTCACATCCACATCATGGGGTATTGTTCGCTTCAAGCCCATGGGATTGCCCGACTATCTTGTGGCCATCCCCTCTCTTGAATCGGCCAAGCAAATTCGGAGTCAGCAACAAAAGGGTGAGCAAATTGCCATCGGCGTCCTTTTTTTTGGTACTCTGGTTGCCGATGAATCACTCATCTATAGTTTTTCTCATGATCAGAAAGGGGACGGGATGATCTTGCCCGTCGTGCAAATCGAAGACGTACGGTATTTCATTACCCGGCCAAACCCATTATCATCCAACAATTAAGCCACCATTAAAAAAGGACGTGTCAGATTTCTCCGACCCAAACCATATCAAAACCATTCGTGATATTGAAGTATTGGGGACCAGTGGTCCTCTATGCGCTCGCTATTGTGTATCTCTCCTCTCAATCCAATCCTGCCCAACAACTCCACCTCCCTTCCTTTATATTCAATATTAATGATAAATTTTTACATGCCTGCGAATATGGCGTACTCGGGATTTTGCTCTATCGCGCATTTAAATATACCACCCCGAACGCGGGAAATATGGGCCTCGCCATCATCTGCGTCATTGCATTCGGGATTTCCGATGAGATCCATCAATGGTTTGTCCCTCAGCGTCAGGCTGACATTTTGGATCTAGTTGCCGATACTTTTGGTGCCGCATTTTTAATTTTTGGTTGGGTGCTCATCACAGAGAAAGGACGAAGACGCCTGACTACCCGCAAGTAACACCCACTCAACCCCATGGCACTGTGGTCATGAAACTGATGTCTGCACCCCCACACCCAGACAGCATCATTCGATGAGGAAATTTTTCAAGGAATTCTCGGAAAGCCGGATGGCCTCTCTCGCGAACCAGAATGGGGTCACCTATCTTTTCGTCATGATACTGGTTGTCGTCATGTCCGTTGCCACGTTGGAAGTCACTCAACCATGGTCGGTCATCATGCAACGGGATCGAGAGGCTGAGCTACAATTTCGTGGGACCAGTATTGCGAAAGCCATTGAGCGATTTGTGGCGGACTGGGAAATTCAAAGAGCCACACGACCCAACCAATGGCCGCGAACGCTTGAAGAATTAACGAAGAAGGCTCCCAAACGGTATCTCCGGAAGGTCTACGCTGACCCCATAACCGGGAACAAATTTGCGCTAATAAAAATTGGCCAGGAGATTCATGGAGTCAAAAGTACCAGCACCGAGACCCCCTACAACCAGGATATCTTCAAGGGTGCCAAGACGTACCAAGCCATCCGCTTCGAAGCCAAGGGAAACACCAACTGCCAGGTCAACCCGCTCAATCCTAATGCGCCGACCAACTGTGCTCCCCCAGCGAACACACCTCCTTCTGGGGAAACTTCCCTAGGTGATACTCCTTCGACAACATCCCCGGTTCAAGCTCCATCGACAGAAGCCCCGGCAGAGGAAACCCCAACTTTTCAGTAAGATTAAACCATTAGATTTTCCATGCAGATTATGTTGTGATAATGCTCCTATTCGAACCTCCTTCAGGTATTTCAAGGGGCGGTAATCACCCAAGGAGCGTAAACATTCCCCGGCTCGGTAATACCTAAACACACACCCTTTTTTTTCTGACAACATTTTTCAGGCTCAATATTGACGAAGCGATATCCGATACAGAAACTAGAGTAGCTTAAAGAAACGAGCAGGTATCTCTAGCTCGAACTTGACAGATATGCTATGTTCAGGAGGATTTTTGATTTCTTCTGTCTTACCCCCCCGTCATTCTCATTAAATATAGCGAAGGTTCCAATGCTTAGATTGAATCCGTTTTGCGTGTTGGCCATGGTCTTTATGATGGCTTTGATGTCCTGCACTCTTCGTGAAACACAACTTGGGGATGAACTTGAACAAAAGGGCGATTTCGACGGTGCCGTGGCGGCCTACCGGGAAGCTGTTCGAAAAGACCCCTTTAATACAGAACTTAATGAAAAACTGAAAACGGTAAAAATCCGGGCGGCAGAACAACATTTCTCCCGTGGAAAGCAAATGTTGAAAGAGCAGAAAATTGGAGAAGCTCTTCAGGAATTCCAAATAGCGGTAGGGCTCGATACTGAAAAGCCCGAGTATCATACAGCCCTCAACGATGTCTGGCGCTCCAAAACAGCCCAACAACTCTTATTGGACGCCAAAAGTATGGAAAGTCTCGGACGATATGACGAGTCTTTACAACTCTATGAATCGGCCGTCGAATTGGATCACGCTCTGGTAGAGGCTGTTGAAGGCATCACCAGAGTGGTCCAATTGCAGAAAGCCTCGCAAGCCATCGGCGGCTCAGCGGAGCCGGTAACCCTTCGATTCCAGAATACCCGTCTCAAACAAGTCTTTGAAATTTTAGCGAGAACCGCCAATATCGACATTTTATTCGATAAGGACGTGCGAGATGACCTGGTTACAATTTTCACGAAGGACACGCCGTTTGACGAAGCCTTAAATCTCATCTTAACGACCAATCAACTGTTTGCCAAGCGAGTGGGCCCCGACCGGCTCCTGGTCATCCCGGATACCAAGCAAAAACGGGAGCAATATGATGACCTGCAAATTCGCACATTTTATCTCTCCAATGCCAAAGCCAAAGACATGGCGAACTTACTTCGTACGATTTTAGAAACGAAACGCGTCTATGTGAATGAGCCCTTGAACACGGTGGTCATCCGGGACGAACCGGACAAAGTCGGTCTGGCGGAACAGATCATTCTGGCCAATGATCGTAACGACTCGGAAGTCCTTTTTGAAGTGGAGGTCTTGGAAGTCAACCGTACCAACACCCAAAACCTGGGCTTGCAGTTTGCCAAAGAGGCTGGATTTGGTATTTTTCCACCAGGCACTGAGTCTCCGAATTCCGCCGCATTTTCCCTCCCATCAACATTTTCGTTCAAACAATTGACAGACATTGGTCAGGAGTCTTTTCTTTTTCGGTTTCCCAGCAGTGTGTTATTGAATTTTTTCAAACAGGAGTCTCAGGCCAAAACGTTAGCTTCGCCTAAACTCAGAGTGCTCAATAATGAAAAGGCCTCCATCAATGTCGGAGATAAGCAGCCCATTCTTCTCTCAACCACCAATGTCTTACCGGGACAGGCGTCCACGGGCGCCGTTCCCACGACTTCAACCGTGACCTCCATCGAGTTTAAGGATACGGGCATTAAACTTACCGTTGAACCGACCGTGCATTTAAACAGAACCATTTCCCTTCGATTGCAAATAGAAGTCACACGGCTCGGCGAGCGGGTCATTCTTCAAGCTTCTCCCCTAATTACCCAATTCAAATTTGGAACCCGTACCGCGGACACGGCGCTCAATATGCGGGATGGTGAAACCGTCGTTCTCGGCGGGCTCCTTTCAGAAGACAACACAAAGACGCGGGATTCCGTACCCGGAGTCGATGACATTCCAGTCCTGGGGGAACTCTTTAGTAACACCAATACCAATAAAGTTGTGACCGAAGTCATTTTGGTCATTACCCCGCACATCGTACGCAGCGTCACACCCCCACAATTAGCGAAACACACGATGTGGTCAGGCACAAGCAACCAGTACAGCACGAAACCGATGTTTTCACCACCCAACCCGGCTGTGTCTCTTCTGAACACCCAGGACATGCTCACAGACACGACCGATTCTTCCGATTCGGCAGCGTTCCCCAAAGATTCCCCATTAACCGAGGGGAAGACACCCATGTCAGCATCCGTGGAACCAGGCTCGGCGGATGCATCGCAGTCTGTGACCGATAGACCTCGTCTACAAGTCCTGCCGACCGCGGCGTCAGTTAAAGTGGGGGAGCAAATATCCATCACCATTCAAGGGGAAAACCTGTCATCGGTTGGAAAAACCTCTCTTACGCTGACCTATGACCCAGCGGTCCTTTCCTTTGCGCAGGCCAGTGAAGGGACAGTATGGACATCTCAGCAGATGGTTCCAAGTATGACCGTTTCCGCCGTGCCACATTTAGGACAACTGGTCCTTCAGATGGGCCAGGAGGGAACAGCCGTCCAAGGAAGCGGCTCACTTGCCACGGTGGCTTTCGAAGCCACGGGGCCGGGGACCTCAAGCATTCACATTCAACAATCAACGTTCTTGGGAGCCAATGGCCAATCTATTCCGGTCATGGTGGAACATGGCAGAGTGCAGGTGGAATAAATTCTCGCCGGCTCAAGAGGGGGTAACCTTAATCGAACTCTTGGTCACATTGGTCATTATGTTCATATTAGCCTCCGTCGCCCTACCCATTGCGAAAGTCAGCATTAAACGGTCGCAAGAGTTGGAGCTTCGCCACACCTTACGAACGGTACGAACCGCTATTGATGCATTTCAACAGGATTGGGCGAGAGATGGGACTGTGCGTACGGGAAAACTCTGCGTGGAAAACGTGACGACTTGCCAGGAGTCCACGGGAGTGACCGGTTACCCTAAGACCTTGGAAACTCTCCTAAAGGTTAAATTAACCGGCGAGAAAGCCCAACTCGGCGAGCAATCGGAAATAAAACGATACCTCCGGAAAATTCCCTTTGATCCAATAACAGAGACCACGGAATGGGGGCTCCGGTGCTTCCAGGATGAACCAGACGAATCCCGGTGGTGCGGGGAAGATGTCTTTGACATCTATACCACCAGCGAAAAAAAGGCAATTGATGGGACCCCCTATCGTGAATGGTAATGACCCACTTTGTAGTTATTGGCAAAAAGGGCTACACTTTACTCGAGCTCATGATTGTCGTGGCAATCGTGGGGATTCTGGTTTCTATCGCGATCCCCACATTTCAACATACGGCAATAAAAGCCAAGGAAGCGGCTCTGAAGCAAAATTTATTCACAATGCGAGCGGTCATTGACCAATTTTATGCGGACAGAAAGGAATATCCGGCGACCTTAGAGGACCTGGTGGAAGAGAAGTATCTTCGAGCCATCCCCGTGGATCCTTTTACCCACTCCTCGACCACGTGGACCGAAATTTATGAAGAACAGGAGGAGGGCGAGGACTCTCCTGCTGGAATATTTGATGTTAAAAGTGGGAGTGACGGCCAAGCGCTGGATGGCACTCCCTATACAGAATGGTAGGTAGGAAATGAAATGTAATCAATGGACGCAAATGATTCTGAGTGGCACATTTATCCTGATTTTAGGCGGCTGTGCTCAAAAACCGACCAAACCGGTCGCGGTTGATTCATCGATAGAGTATGTCTCCCAGACTTCTCACCAACAGGTGCTCCTTCAGGAAGCCAGGATAGAAAATGAAAATTTACGGGCGGAAATTGGGGCATTAAAAATTCTCATGGCCAAACAAGCGGGTGAACTGCAATCGCTGAGAGGCCATACGAAATCCATTCAGCATCGGGAACAGGATCAGGGGCTTGAGCTGCAACATATTCGTGGAGAACTTCTGGACACTCAGGCCGACCGAGATCAACTGCGAAAGCACAACATGGAACTTGAGGGCCAGGTTGCCAGCATGCCGGATACCACGCAGCTCGTGTCGGATATTCAAATCCTCAACCAATCATTCCAGCAAATTATGACGAGCATGAAACAGCTTTCCACTGATATCACGCTGATTAAGCAGGAACTCCACCAATCCTCAGGTAAGGGACAACCCCTGCAAACGAAACACATAATTCCCAAACCACCATCCTCGTCCATGAATAAACGCATGCCGGATTCCCAAGGACGGATCGTCATTCAAAATGGCGACTCCCTCTGGAAATTATCCCAAATATATGATGTCTCCATTGCCCAATTACATGAATGGAATGACCTCGATTCTGACGTGATTATGACCGGATTCAAAATTCAGGTCACCTCCCCGATGGCATCTCAGCCGAATGCGGTAAACACATCGAGTCATCCAAGTGAGCCAGCGAATTCTCCTGCCATCCCAGAGGCCCTGGCTGAACCGGTACAGCATGAAAGCCTTCCCATACAGGACAATCGTGTGGAAAGTGCCCCTGAGCCGAAACATATACTCTCGCTTGGCAATCCTCATTTACCTGAGTCACCCTAGTGCCCCGGTTTCATTACAAAGCCGCTCGTCCGGATGGAACGATTATTGAAACCGATGGAGACGGCGAAACATCTCAAAGCCTACGCTCTCAACTCGAAGCTCAAGGACTGCTTGTTCTTGACCTGGCAGGCTCTGGCGCCAGGCAGATCGTCTCAGGAAAAAAACGGCAACGTCCTTTAGCGCTGAGAGATTTCCTGATTTTCAATCAGGAATTTTTAGCCCTGCTCAAAGCCGGATTGCCCATGTTGCGGTGCTTTGATCTTCTGGCAGAACGAAACACCCAGGGGGGGTTTCAACAAGCGCTGCAATCCGTCCGAGAGCATATTCGAGGAGGATCGGCCATTTCCGAAGCCATGACCCATCACCCAACCTACTTTCCAGAACTCTATCAGGCTTCCTTACGAGCCGGGGAGCAGGCTGGCAACCTCCCGGAAGTCCTCAGCCGATATATTGCGTATTTAAAAATGCTTATTGGGGTTCGGGAAAAAGTCGTGAAAGCGACCATTTACCCTATATTTTTATTGGGATTCGGTCTCCTGGTGACCATGGGTCTGTTATTTTTTGTGCTTCCGTCATTTGCGGAAGTCTATCAAGAAAGTCGCGTGGAATTGCCCTGGGCCACCCAGCTTTTGATTGATCTAACCCAGTCCGCCACTCAATGGATCATCGGACTGCTGATTTTCTTAGGGCTTGCGGGGATGGTGATCTATTGGTGGAAAAACACCCCTCAAGGTCAATGGCAAATACATTGGTTATTTCTCCATGCTCCGATACTTGGGCCCTTGTTTTTAAAAAATCAAGTGATACGTTTAGCCAGAACGCTGTCAACCATTCTTGGAGGCGGAATCCCGTTGTTATCAGCCCTGCAAGTCACAGCGAAATCCATGCCCAATAAAGTTTTTGCCAAAGCGCTTCAATCAGTCATTGTCCATGTCCGGGAAGGTACCAGCCTCTCCGCGGCATTAAAAAAAGAAAACTTTCTCCCTCGCCTCACTCTGGAAATGGTTGAGGTCGGTGAAACGACCGGTTCACTGGAAGCCATGCTTTTTGAGGTCGCCGAATTTCATGAAGGAGAATTGGATTTTCAATTATCTCGACTGATGACATGGATCGAGCCTATGTTCATCATTCTGATTGGCGTAATTTTAGGAGGGGTGGTCATTGCCCTCTATCTTCCTATTTTCCAAATGGCAGGAGCGGTGTAACGACCCAGTGACCTCGACGAGAGAAAAACCATGACCACACCAGTTAAACGCATGCCATTCGAGGACCTCTTGGTGGAAAAGGGGCTCATCCTGGAACGGGAAAAAGAGACGTTGATCGAAACGGCCCGATCAACCAATCAGACTATTCCCACCATCTTGTTAGAACGAGGCACCCACACGGAAGAGGTGATCGGCCAGGTCCTGGCTGATCAATATGGTTTACCATGGAATACGCTTAAGGAATTTCGTATCCCCTCACCGCTCATGGAGTCCATTCCGGTCGAACTCATGCATCGGTATGAATTCGTGCCCATTGAACAAGAAGGGCAGGTTTTGACCATCGCTCTCGCAAAACCACATGACCTGCGAATGATCGATGAATTGGAGCACCAATTGGGATTTGAGTTGCGATTAGTGGTGACATCTCACTCGGCTATAGCTGAAGCCTTGAGCAATAGCGAAGGCAATAGCCAGGTGCTCACCCGCATCAAAGCGGAATTGGATCCAGTGCTGATTAAAGAAGACGAGAAAGGCGAAGAAATCCTCTCCGTAGAACGGATCACCAAGGACCTCAGCCCGGTAGTCAAACTGGTCAATACGATTATCCTAACCGCCCTGCAAAAGCAGGCGAGCGACATTCATATTGAGCCCACGGAACGCACGGTGGAGGTCAAGTTCCGGATTGATGGCGTCCTCTATTTGGCCATGGATCCTTTTGATACCGGCATTCACCCCTCTCTCATTTCCAGGCTCAAAATCATGTCGGAACTCGATATTGCGGAACGTCGTACGCCGCAAGATGGTCGGTTCAAGCTGCTGCTGAATCACCGAACCATTGATTTCCGGGTCTCCATATTGCCAAGTGTGTACGGAGAATCGGTGGTCATCAGAATTTTGGATAAACAACATATATCCGCTGGGGTCCAGGGGCTACGCCTGGAAGCCCTTGGGTATACCGGAGAAGACCTTCGCCGATTCCGGCGAGCCATCACCCGCCCCTATGGCATGGTGCTGGTGACCGGACCCACAGGAAGCGGAAAAACGACAACCCTGTATGCCGCGATCAATGAGGTGCACTCCGACGAAGATAAGATCATTACCATTGAAGATCCGGTGGAATATCAGTTAAAGGGAATTGTACAAATTCCTGTCAATGAAAAAAAGGGACTCACGTTTGCCAGAGGGCTTCGATCCATTTTGCGGCACGATCCTGATAAAATCATGGTCGGAGAAATCCGGGATTTAGAGACGGCACAAATTGCCATCCAATCGGCACTCACCGGGCATTTGGTCTTTTCTACCGTGCATGCGAATAATGCTTTTGACGTCATCAGCCGGTTTGTGAATATGGGCATTGAATCTTACAATTTTGTGGCTTCTTTGAGTTGTATTCTCGCCCAACGCCTGGTGCGATCCATTTGCCCAACCTGCCGGATCCCCGTCCAGATACATCCTGAGCAGTGCCAGGAATCCGGCATTGAATATGAAGACGTGAAACACCTGACCTTTTTCGAAGGGAAAGGATGCAATGAATGCCACGGTTTAGGTTTCCGAGGTCGAAAAGCCATTACAGAATTTTTAGATATGACCGACTCCATCAAGGAAATGATTTTAAACGAGAAATCTATTTCAGAAATTCGCACGGCCGCTATGGCTCAGGGAATGACCTCGCTACGGCTAGCAGCCCTTGAAAAAGTCTACCGAGGAGAAACGACGCTCAAAGAAATTAATCGGGTCACTCCGATCGAGGAAATCTAATGCATTTTTTCCCCATCTCGGCCCCCACCGTCGCGCTCTCTCTTTCGGATGAGGAGCTATGCCTGGTGGAAATCAAAAAGCATTGGCGTAAAAGTTCGCTCCGACACATCGCCAGACTCCCGCTTTCCCCGGGGGTCCTTAGGCTCTCTTCGACCAAACTCAATATTGCCAATACCGATGAGTTTCTTACTCAACTCAAGGCGCTGGCCAAGCCCTATCGTCGCCCAATTTCCATTGCACTCAGTCTCCCGGATATATGCGCCCGGACGAGTATTTTTGATTTTGCATCCTTTCCCACAAAAAAACCGGAGCAGACGGCACTGGTGAATTGGCGTTTTCAACAGGACCTCAAATTGGATACCTCCCAATCACGGCTGGCCTTCGGTCTCTATGTGCCCACTTCGGTCAGGGATTCCACTTCCCCGGATACCACGGAACATGTCAGAGTGTTAGGCACGGCCATTCGCCATGAAATTATTGAACAATATGAGAATTTGTGCTTAGAGGCAGATCTCATCCCAACTGCTGTTGGAATGTCGGGGCTCGATGTCTTTGATCTGTACCGCCCCAACATTCAGGACCGACTCACGGCTGAAAACTCTTCTCAGTCCTTTCATCCCCCAACATTCATGTTCCTCTTCATCAGTCATTGGGGGTTTACATTTTTGGCCTTTCAGGATGGTAGCCCACGCTTCATTCGCACGAAAGCTCTTGCCATTAAAACGGAGGGCCATGATCATCAAGACCCTTCACTGGAGACTGAGTCGGAGCACGGGGAGACCGGAGATCATCGTCCGACATCGTCAGGAGATCCCTCTTCTGACACACATCGAGATTACGCCACAGGAAATACTCCCTACCCTTCGTATACCGCGATGAAGGTGGAAAAGGAAATCCTGGCAACCCTGCAATATTATTTCGAGATGTTTCCCATATCTGCTGCCACGGCCTCTTCCCCGGTTAATCTATTCATGACCACTGATCTGGCGCTCGGGCAGAGCCTTATGCCGCCTCTCGACCATATTCAACAGACCCTGAAGGCCAGTGGAGGACATGAGCCTCAGATTCGAATCACCCCGCTATCCCCGGCCTCACATTTCCAACTATTGAATACACACCTGGCGGTGAGCCACCAGGAAGAAGCGGCATTACCAGGCTATGCCAGTCTGATGGTGGCATGATGATCCCACGTGTACATAGGAATTTATCTGCACCCGGCATTCCTCTTCTTCAATTGTCCCAATTCGGACTCACCCTTCTCACCGCCGGTGCCCTTGCCCTTACAGCTTCATTCTGGTGGGAGGGAAACTCATTACATGAACAGATTGATGTCCTGGAAGAGCAAGCTGCCGGTGTCGAGACCGCCAACCAACAATTGGTCGCCCAAGCCAGGGCGGCCGGACTTGACCTTTCGCACCAGGCCATTCGAAGCATTCCCTCAAAAGTCACTTTTGTGAAACAGGTTCGTGAACGGGTGGGATTTTCCTGGACACAATTATTGACGGATCTGGAAACAGCGATTCCTTCGGATATCACCCTGAACTCGGTGTCTCTCGATGAAAAAACCGACACAATCCTTCTCCAAGGATCGGCAGCATCTTTACCCGACCTCAATCGACTCATTCACCAGTTAGAGAAGCATGCAGCCTTTCAGAATGTGTTGCTATCGCAGCATTCCACAAAAACTACAAAAGAGGAGCAAGGTGGCTCACATAGCGTATTTTCGCTCACCGTCACCTATGATGTCCGACACCCAACTTCTCACCTGACAGGGGTTCCCAGGCAACGATGAATTCTTTCCAGATCATACAAGGATCAAAGACGACGATCCGCATTTCGAAATATTTAGGTCCGCTGTTCATCGTGACGGTCCTTGCCGGATTGTCATCGGTCGGGATGTTTGCCTTCATCTTTTACCCGGCCCAGGACCGTTTTTACCATATCACGGCACTGAATCAAGCGTCCTTGCATACACAGACAACCATGCAGACAGCCCGGCAGACCCAAACCATTCTATCCACCATGTGGAATGCTCTTCCGGATTCCGGTGAATTCACAGATTTAAGTTTAGACATTGCCGATTTGGCAAAACAAAATCATGTACAAATTCCTGGCATGGGATACGACTTCAAACCCCTCGCCCATAAACTGGCCACAAAAGGCACCTTTGCGTTTGAAGCCGCAGGCCCCTATGAGGCTATTCGAAAATTCATTTTCGAACTGGAGCAACGCTGGCCCTATCTCTTTATCGAAAAACTGTCCGTTGAAACATCTAAAAAACAGAAAGGGGTTATCTTTAAACTGAAGGTCTCCACCTTTCTGAAAGAATTCCCTGAACCGGTTAAAAAAACAAAAGCCTAATGACGAATCAACGAAAATGGCTGGTGTTAGGAGGCTTGTTATTGGCCTGGGGAATGGTGACGATTTTCCAAATGTGGGACTCTACGCCAACTGATCCCCTGCATTCCTCGGCCACTTCAGGGGTGCCACTTCCACCGATTAAAGATCTGGAGTTAGATCCGGCATTTTCTAACCCTCGCCAAACCGCAAAATTCTCTCTACCCCGCAACATCTTTGCACCTCTAGGCATGTCCCAGATCGCCCACCAAAAAAAAATAGACACTCCCCCCACTTCTCGCCTTCCCAAAACAGCACCCTCCCCAGCTCCGCCCCCACCCCCACCCCCAGGTCCCTCTCTGGCCGATCTTGCAGGGCAACGGGCCCGGGAACAACTTAACCAATTCCGGTTCCTGGGATATTTAACCAAAGGGGGGGAAAGCCAGGCATTCCTCACCAATGGGCAAGCCATCTATATCGTCAAGCAGGGAGAGATGTTGGAAGGTCGCGTGCAGGTGAACAAGATCGAACCAGAAACCGTAGTTCTGTCCACCCAGGTGCTGGAAACCGGCTCGCATGTGCAGGCCACCATTCCCTTAACACCCGATACCAGCGGATAATCTCCTTCATAGCGTTTTCCCCCCGCATCTTGGTATTCTTTTCCCACTATGTATGAATGTCGCCGTGTTTCGTTTCTTCGGAATCCTCACCACACCACCTTTTGGTGGGTGCCAGGATTGATGGTATACATTGCCCTATTGGTGTCTCCAGGGCATTCAGCGACATATGACTGTTTTGATGAATCCGGAACACGCGTTTTAACAGACAATCCAGCCCAACTATTTAACTGCACGCTATTGCCAACACAAACCCCTTCTCCCAGCAATCAAGCGTCATCCCCGACTGCAACACTTCAAACAACCCCCAAATCCGTTCCTGACCCGGAACCTCCTGACACCCAGATTTCTACCCAGGTGTCTTCATTGAATGAGGAAGAGCAGGACAGACCTGTTAATCAGGAAATCACCATACCCCTCACCAAAAGTGGAGGGTCATTTGTCGTTCCTGTCATGTTGAATCAAGAACGACCGGCTCAACTCATTGTAGATACCGGTGCCTCCATGACCGTCCTCTCGACTCAGGCCGCCATTGATCTCGGAATCCTGGGAACCACCGACAATGAACTTTTGACCGTCAATACCGCAGGAGGGTCAGTCCAGGTCAATATGAATTATCTCTCTTCCATCACGGTCGGAACCGCACGGGCCACCAATGTCGCCGTAGCCCTTCACGATCTCCCGGATATTCCGGAACACATTGAGGGTCTGCTCGGCATGTCCTTCCTTAAACACTTTCTCGTGACGCTGGATGCGGAGCATGCTCAATTGATTCTCCGCCCCAAGCAAAAACCCTAATCCAAAATACCGTAGTTCCGGGATGTGCAGAATCCCTGGGTCTGTGTGGCATAGCGTTGGTGCGAGGCGAGAGAGGGGCAGATTATGGATTCCTGCTCCAACGCTGTCCCTCCACAAAAAGGACTCTCAAAGATTTTAATATTCGGTCTTCACATTCACGCATGGGCGAAAAAAACCAACCGAAGAAAATTTATGGAGTGTTGAAAAAGACTCGTCCGGTCATGCACTGAGCCCTCTCGAAGAGAAGGCCGCAGACATTTGGACAGATGGAACTGAAAGAGAATTTATGGGTTGGAAGAAACCGGAGGCAAAGCCCCTAAATATGGAAAGGCACCAACCTGGATCATGGAAGAATCGGACTGAAGACGAAAATCCCCGTTTTCAGGACTGACAAAGCCGGGGGCAAATTGTACATCGGTTTTCCCTGCCCTATCCGGAGCCGGTGTGGGTGGAGTTCCGGTCATGACATAATTTCCCTGGTTGTCTGACAAGGCGTTAAAGGCCAGCGTGGTGTGACTCCCCGGAAAAAATAAAAAGCCTACTGCGCTCTGACTAATAATATTTCCCTGCACATCGGCTTGAGCATCGTCATGAAAAGCAGCCCCACCTCCATTCTGAGCCAGGGTATTTTGAATCAACCGGGCTTTGGACTGATCAGTCATCAACACGGCTTCATAAAGACTTCGGGTTATCACATTCTGTCTGAGGGTCACATCAGAGTTTCCTCCGATAACCACGCCATGGTCATTATGGTAAATCAGATTACCCAATAGGGTGCCTGTAGAATCCGCAAATGCCACCCCTGTTGTCTCACTGTCACCAATCACACAATCTTCCAAAAGAACATCCTGCACCTGTTGACTAAACACCATGCCATTGACACGAATCCGTGTTAATCGCACGCCACTGCCATTAAAAATGCCAACTCCCAATCCTCCATGTTGAATCACGGACAGATCTTGAATCGTCACATTCGTTGCCCCATACGGCCATTTACCAATATGAAGAGTCCCGACACGCTTTTTCCCGGTCAAAACTACCAAGTCCATGCCTTCACCGATAATCGACAAACCCTCCTTGCTATGCACAGTAACATCCTCGGCATAGGCTCCCCGTTTAATCAAAATCGTATCACCTGATGCAGCCTGATCAATCGCTTCTTGAATCGAGGTGAAATGCCCTGATCCATCCAAGGCAACCTGCCATACCGAAGAGACAACGGCATCAGAGGGCGCAAGTTCCTCAGAATTGGCAGGCGCCAATCCAGGCAGGACACACAAAATTAGGGCACATAAAAAGAAAACTGGTCGAATGGTGGTCGACATGTGTTGAACTCTCACGGTGTTCATTCTCCCCTGTGATGCTCTTGCCCGTCGATCGGCTCACCCAAACGAAAGGACTCTCATCGAGTCAATAACCCAAGGGGTTTGGCAGGGTCAAGCTGGTGCCAAAATTTTTCCTCATTTATTGTCGCTCCCAACCCCCTATGCTATGGTTGGCTATGGTCGTCGTCGGGTTAACTGGAGGATTGGCATCAGGAAAAACGACCGTCGCCAAGATATTTCAATCCCTTGGAGCCAGGATTATTGACGCCGACGAACTGGCCAGAGCCGTTGTTCAACCTGGAAAACCGGCTTGGAGGGATATCGTTAAGGCATTCGGAACTCAAGTGCTCGCCGAGGACCACACCATCAATCGCCAAGCTCTCGCCGAGATCGTATTTAAATCACCTAAGAAATTACACCTTTTGCAAGCGATCATTCATCCCCGTGTGGCCCGAGAGCAGGCCATACAGGTTAAAAGCATGCGACACAAAGATCCCCATGCGGTTATCCTTTATGATGCTGCGTTATTATTGGAAGCCGGTGCACACAAACGTATGGATCATGTCATCGTGGTCACCGCCGACCGGGCCACTCAGCTCGCCCGCGCCTGCCGTCGTGATGGCCTGACCAAGGCCCAAGCGCTCCGGCGAATCAAACAACAAATGCCCCTTCGGCAGAAGCTCGACTATGCCGACGCCGTATTGGATGGAACATGGGCACGTACACAGTTGCGCCATGCGGTCCAGTCATTGTATAGGACATATGTCAGTGAGGCGAGGTCACGAACGGCCCGCCGCAGCCTCAATACTCCATAGACCGTTCACCTACATGTCTAACTGTAAGGAGTTCACGCATGGTGCATGACGTCATTATTCTGGGATCGGGCCCGGCTGGATTAACCGCCGCCGTCTATACCGCTCGAGCCAATCTTTCCCCCTTGCTCATTGATGGTTCGCAGCCTGGCGGACAATTAACCATCACCACCGATGTGGAAAATTTTCCCGGATTCCCTAAAGGCATCATGGGACCTCAACTCATTCAAGACATGCGGGCCCAAGCCGAACGATTCGGCACGCAATTTCGCCAAGGGCATGTCACCAAGGTAGATCTCCAGGTGCGCCCCTTTCAGGTCACGGTTGATGACGAAGCCACGCTGGCAACCCGAACCCTGATTATTGCGACAGGAGCCTCGGCCAATTTACTGGGCCTGCCCTCCGAAAGCCGCCTCATGGGTCATGGTGTTTCGACATGTGCCACCTGCGACGGGTTCTTTTTTCGTGGCAAAGAGATTGCGGTCATTGGCGGTGGTGATAGCGCCGTGGAAGAAGCCACATTTCTGACAAAATTTGCATCAAAAGTCACCCTCGTTCATCGTCGCGATAAATTGCGCGCATCAAAAATTATGCAGGACCGGGCCATCAACAATGAAAAGATCGCCTTTCAATGGAATAGTGCCCTTGAAGAGGTCCTGGGTGATGACGTCGTGAAAGGAATCCGGGTCCGCAACGTACAAACCAACCAGGTTGAAGAGATTCCGTTATCTGGCGTCTTCGTGGCCATCGGTCATACGCCGAACACCAGCCTGTTTACCGGACTCATCGATATGGACGAGCAAGGCTACATCCGCACTCAGCCAAATCGGTCTACCACCAACGTCCCCGGGGTTTTTGCATCAGGTGATGTGCAGGATTCACATTATCGCCAGGCCATTACGGCTGCCGGATCGGGCTGCATGGCGGCTATCGACGCCGAGCGATATTTAGAATCACTCCACTAATGCTTCATGTCTTAGTGCATTATCATGAACTCGCCCTCAAGGGAGGCAACCGGAAACATTTCGAATACCGGTTAGTCCACCATCTGCGAGGAGCCCTGAAACCCCTGGCGCATGTGCATGTCGCAGCACTCCAGGGACGAATACGGGTGAGCTTCGAGGATGAGGCGGCGTGGCCGCGCTTGCAGGAACAGATCAAGCGCGTATTCGGTATCGTCAATTTTTCTTTGAGCAGAGCCGTGCCGTTGGCTTACGACCAATCCGATCTCACGGTTCTCAAAGATGCGATCGTTGCACACCTGCCCACTCATCCTTATGCCACCTTTCGAGTCAGTGTCAAACGGGCAGACAAGCGATTCGTCAAAACTTCAATGGACGTGGAACGAGAAATCGGGGCCGCCGTCGCCGACCATACCGGCAAGCGAGTCAACCTTTCACACCCCGATATGTCGATTTTTATCGAATTAGTCCCGCCCTACGCCTACTACTCCTATCAACGGGAGGCAGGACCCGGGGGACTACCGACGGGGACCGGAGGAAAAGTTATTTGCCTCATTTCCGGTGGTATCGATTCTCCAGTGGCAGCCTATCGCATAATGAAACGTGGCTGTAAAGCCGTCTTTGTGCATTTTCACGGTCGTCCATATCTTTCACGGGTTTCTGAGGAAAAAGTCCGCGATCAGGTCGCGTTACTCACGAAGTACCAACTGTCTTCCCGTCTTCACCTCATTCCCTTTGGGGATATTCAAAGCCAAATCGTCCTCAACACGCCGCCGCCTGTGCGCGTCGTGCTTTACCGTCGCTTGATGCTCCGCATCACTGCACGAATTGCCGAGCAGGAGGAGGCATGGGCCCTCACGACCGGAGACAGCCTGGGGCAAGTGGCGTCCCAAACGCCGGAAAATATTTCTGTCATTAACGAAGCCACGTCACTTCCCATCCTTCGTCCGCTCATCGGAATGGATAAGTTGGAAATTACGCAACAAGCTCAAGCGCTAGGATCATTCGAGACCTCCATCGAACCGGACCAAGACTGCTGCACTCTCTTTGTCCCAAAACATCCACAAACACGATGCCAGCTACCCCATATCCTCAAAGTCGAGCAAGCCCTCGACATTCCCAAGCTGGTTCAGCAAAGCCTAGAAGGAAAGGAATTGGTCACTTTCTCCCATGCAGAACGGATGGATCGAAGGGCACCACAGTAGAATGCTTCTTCCAGGTTAAAACCACCGCACACCATCAGACAGTACCGGTCCATACTCTGAAAAAACGTTATGATCAATCATATTTAGCGAATTGCTCGAATCCTATGTTCCAGTTGTAGAAAGAGATCATTCTTCAACCCCCTACCCTGGCAATATCATAACCAAAGGAAAATCTTCAGTGAGGAAAACGTGAGCATCATGCCTTCTGTCCTGTTTATCTGGCTCTATCGGGTTTTTTTCGGGTTACTCCTTATTCTAGGCCTATGGGAACCAATAAACCACAAGTTGCACCTTGGACTACCTTCCGCCTGGGCCGAAACAGGCAACATTTCGAAGGAAGAAACTCCCCACGATCACACCGTCCACCATCAGAACGCTGCTCCGCAGGTTGGACAATGGGAAGGCTCCCCGGAAGGGATTGCCTATAGCGAATTCAACCATGCGTTCGTTGGAGTCGGTGTCATTCTGATGGGTCTCAGTGAATGGCAAAGAGTAATGGGCTGGCAGGCATTCATGTGGGTTCGTTGGCTCTTGCCGGGTTCACTAATAGGATCAGGAATCTTCCTGTTGATCTGGAGCGATCATTTGGCATGGCCCATTGGCTCATGGACATTAGCCGAAACCTTATCCGGAAAAGATCCTGAAATGCTGCAACACAAAATATTCGGCATCCTGGCCCTGGCTGTCGGCCTGGTGGAAGGATTCCTTCGGGCTGGGAAATTTTCTCACGTGTTCTGGCGGTCACTTCTGCCGGGTTTTGCACTGGTCGGTGGGCTTATGTTGTTTCGCCACATGCATGGCCTTCACCCAGGCGGCCATGACATTCAGACTCACCATAACATCATGGGCACATTGGCCCTGGCAGGCGGTCTAGCCTGGTTTGCCAGCGAGTTCATACCACGATCTCATGCTGGGATGCAGACCACCTCCCGCGTCCGATTTGCATTCAAAATCCTCTGGGCTCTCCTGGTCACCACCATCGGCGTGCAACTACTCTTCTACACAGAGTCCTAGGAAAGACCCTGCCAAATTATTCTAGGGAAGAATTAGATATCGATTCCCACATACGGCATGCCAACATACCTAATGAGTCACACCAATTGACGCTGCCATCGATCTTATGGCTCAAAGACAAATGCGAATCAGCCGTGACCAGAGACCAATCTTTGTCGTACGCTCAAACGGTTGATCTTCAACCCATTGGCTTTAACAAGGCCAATCAATGAATGATACCCCATTAACATAGAATCCCTGGGCCTAAACGCGTTGACAACCGAAGCCTCGCGTCCTCGGCAAGAAGACCAGTCAGGCACACACGAATGTGTTACTCCTTCTAAGGAAAAATGTGACCTAACTGTGCGTATCATGAATGGGCATGGGAGTGTCCGGACTATGGTTGATTACCGTAACCCGTCCTGACAGGAATCAACTATTTCATACCTTCCGCACACCATCCCATCGCCAAAATGGCACACGCCACAGCTTCATCATGACCACTGCCAAGGCTGGCAAAAAGTGCGAGTTCGCACCACACGCGCCTCTTAAAACCGCTCACTGAATCCCGATAAGTAAAGGGGCAAATTTTTTCTGGGTTCTGCTCCTGTGGGGACGACACGTCCACAGTCTTTCTTCTAGGGCATCTATTATGCAATGAATTTTCCGATACTCTTACTCATTCTCCCGAAAAATAGAGACAACCCTCGAGACTAAATACAGGAATCACGATTCCAGTGTTCTGGGACACAAATCTGACAACCTGGGACTGTTCCAGATGAAGAGAAAACTTGCCGACCGTCGTTGAAGACGTCAGCCAGAAAGCAGAGGAAGGTCAACGTCTCCAACTGGTCATCGGCATGACCCGGATGAAACTGGATAAGGTGCCAAGTACAACACGTATCGCTCCCCTCGAACGCAACGGGACCTTCTTGACAGGACCCGGTATCGGCCACACACTGATGGAGTATTATTTTCAGCATTTCCCTGAGCAATGGATCGGGGCGGTCCATACCTATGTACGTTCCTATCAGAATGAACCACCATGGCACCCATGGTGGCTTTCTCCATTCTTGCCAAGTGAGCACTTCCGCGCCGGTCTTCTGGTGTTCGCATAATGGCTGTTAGTTATCCATATTTCTTGAAGGAGGGTGCGATGAGGGCCATTGAGATCATGAAGCAGATCATCTCCAAGACGGCTTCTTTCGTCGTCACGCGGTTCTGGGAAGGAGGAAGGTGATGCCCATCCTCTCCACACCACAATCTGTCAGCCTAGACCAGCTCAAGGAGGAGGTAGATATTCACGACTTGAGCATAGGGCAACGCATCGACTGGCTCGTCGAATTTTCTCGTCAACACTCCAGGGAATTCCAAAGTCCCGAAGCATGGCTCGCGCGCAGCCGGTACGTCGCCCAGCACCCGACCGCGATCGCCGCATTCATGTGCATGGATGGGCGCATCAATATTCCCGTCGCCACGAACACCCCACGCGGCATTATTTTCCCCTTTCGTAATCTAGGTGGGCGTTTTAACCTGGGGTGGCCACACCTCGGCGAAGTCATAACAGAGCATGTGCAGAGTATGGTCAGACAAGGCCGCCGCACCCTGGCGCTCATTACCTACCATTATTCCAAAGGCCATCCCCACCGCGGATGTGCCGGATTTAATTATGACACCGTCGCCGCACGTACTTACAGTCTTGGTATCAAACAACAGATGGAGGCGGTCTTCGGTACTGGGCATGACACGATGTATCCGATCGTATGTGGGTTTGAGACCGACGAAGACGCTTTAATCCTCCACGGCACGAAAGAAGACTTCTTAGATCTCTCCTCTGTATCCCCCCTCGATCAGGACTACTTGCCCGCTTTGCTGGAAAAGTTGTATCCCGACATGCCCCAACAGATCCTTCAAGACCTGTTGCCTTTAGTGCGTGACAACATCACCCATGTCGCCAACATCAAGCGAACCAACCGCCAACTCAATATCGAGCATCGCGAATGGGTCATTTGCGTAGGACGAGGCTTCGATTGGCTGCATACCTCCAATCTGGCGCTCATCATCGGACCCTACAGCCCGGACCTCGCCGACCCTATTCGAAAAGCCGCAGGCATCATTGAGGCCAACATGCAAACAGGACGTATCCCAGATGATGGCTTCCTGCTACTCGCCAAGGCGCCTTACCATGAAACCGGTGTTGACCGCGCCTGCGCCGAACTCAAGAGCGCGTTCCTGTCAGGATTTGCCACCGAGGTCATCCGCACGGAATTTCCGAAACTGGCCGAGAAGATGCACGTGCGCACGGCCGTCCTCGCCTGGCAATCACGGGTGATGGAAATGATTGATGGTCGGATAGGAATTTGACGATCCCCTTCAGAATCCTTCGCTTCTACTCCAGGGATAATCAATAACCGGCACCCTGACACGGGAATGAAACTCCCAACTTACTTGGGAGTCTTGCCTCCAGAAAGATGTATTTCCGGACCCTCCGAGATTCCACAGGAACATGGTATGTTACTGATAGATCCATTGATATGTGAGGGAGTGCTTTTGCAACCCTCTGAATGAGGCCAACATGAAGGTATGGCCAATGCGGTATCCTCACTTGTGTATTGCCTCACATCCACCATCGTATAGGTAAACCATGAAAAAACTGTATGTCTCACAAAGCCTCATCGAAGTGGAATCCCGAAAAGAACTGTTGGATCAGGCCCAGATACCGTCCACGATCAAGAACCAACGCTCAGCGATGTTGGGAGGGGAAGTGCCATTTGTTGAAGTCTTCCCCGAATTGTGGGTGCTGAAAGACGAGGACCTTGACCGCGCCCGGACCTTACTCAATGACTGGGAGTGCGCTAAACCTCTGGAAGCAACGAAATGGACCTGCTCCGGATGCGGAGAACTGCATCAAAAAGAATTCACCACATGCTGGAAGTGCGGGCTGGAAAGACGGTAAGAGAATTCAGCCTGGCCTCACCAAGACTATTTCATCTTGACCAAGATTTTTTTACCGTTGGCTCAGGAGGCCGGTCTGGTTTAAGCTGAACCAAGACTTCATGTGTGCCTCCAATCTCTACACATGGATATCTATTTTTTTACAGTCCCATGTCTTTCACAAAAGTAATCAACGGCAGCATTTTTATTTCGTTGCTTCTTGGGCTGCCTCCTCTGGGGATTGTCTTATCTGGCCAAGCGCTTCCTCACGATTTGACTCTATTACCCATTCCTCTGCAATCAGGAGACGCCTCTCTTTCCTGGCCGGTCTTCGGACTCCTGGCCCTGTTCATCTCCGCAACGGTTGCCCCGTTTCTTTGGCGATACGGGAAAACCCGTTCCCACAGCCCATGCAAATCCGCCTCTGCCAAAGAGTTTCCCTGGTGGGGATGGATGGCCGTAGGATGGACGACTTTCGCTTCAATCCTCGCGTGGACGCGTTTTTCCTGGTTCCAGGAATGGCAACCCTATACCTTCCCGCTCCTTTGGTTCGGCTATATTGTCGTCATCAATGCCTTATGCTTTTCTCGAACCGGCAGGTGCATGATCACCCACCAGCCCGCTTATCTTTTCAAACTCTTTCTCCTCAGTGCAGGCTTCTGGTGGACGTTTGAATATCTTAATCAGTATGTACAGAACTGGCACTATGTCGGTCTGGTATCAACTCAACCGCTTCTGACCTATTCCTGGTTCACTCTTTCATTTTCGACGGTTCTACCCGCCGTTCTGGGTACCTATGAATACCTGTCTTCCATTTCTTGGATAAGAGCACCATTTGAAAACTGGCTGGCCATCTCTTCAGTCAATGAATCGCACACCGGCTGGCTGATGTTCAGCCTTGGTTGTTTCGGGCTTGTAATGATTGGGATTTGGCCCACGCTGCTGTATTCTCTTCTCTGGGTGGGTCCGCTCCTGATCATGTTAGGCATACAAATAATACGGAGGGTTCCAACCCTTCTGTCCCCATTAGCCAAAGGAAACTGGAGTCCCCTGGTTCTTTCGGCTCTGGCAGCCCTGGTCTGTGGAGGCTTTTGGGAAATGTGGAATGCCGACAGCCTGGTCCATTGGGAATATTCGATTCCCTACGTCCACGCACTCCAGATGGGGGAAATGCCGATCCTCGGTTATGCCGGCTATTTGCCATTCGGGATGGAATGTCTGACGATTACAGCCTTTTTTCTGGAAAATCAGTTCCGTCGAGGAGAGACCTATGCGGAAGCCCTAGCAAGCTAATCAAGGCCGTATGAGGTTATTCCTCCTGAGTCTAAGCTCCACAGAAGGAGATAAAACATTTTCCTATGAAAGAAATTCACTCGACTCCTGGCGCATCTATCCACAAACCGTCGATCGTCCCTCCCGTGATCGAGTCAGCCTCCACCTCAACCGCGGCCATCATCGGCTCATTTTCCAAGGGGTCGATGACGTCTCCGCAACAGGTCCGGACATGGGAAGCATTTGAGAAAGAATATGGGGGACTTGAAACAGAGGCCCTTTCCTCCCTTTGCATCAAACAATTCTTTGACAATGAAGGAAAAGCCATTTGGGTGGTACGTATTGGAACAGGACAGATCAAAGGCGTGTCTCGCTTTCTGCAAGGCCTTTCTCTTCTCGACCGCATAGGAGATTTCAATATTTTGTTCATTCCTCAAACCGAACAGCTCCCGGATACCCATGCGAGCAAAGTCATGCAAGCAGCCATTGCTCTTGTTGCCAGACGCCGTGCGATGTATGTCCTGGATGTCCCTCAACGCGATGCCCCCCGACAAACGGTCAGGGCTCTGACCACCTGGTTAAATCAGCAATCAGGAATTCACCATCCAAATGTGGCCATGTACGTTCCGCATGTCCAAGTCCCTCCGTCCCTTAAGAAGGCACCTCTGCACATCCCCGCCAGCGGCGCCATGGCTGGGGTATGGGCCAGGACCGATCAACAACGAGGAGTATGGAAACCCCCGGCAGGAACGGCCGCCATCCTTCATGGCATTCAGGGTATCGAGCAGACACTGACGCAACCGGAAATGAGACAACTCACTCAATTGGGGATCAATCCAATCCGGCAAACCTCTCCGTCACAGGTTGTCGCCTGGGGTGCACGAACCCTGTCACCCAACAGAGAATGGCAGTATCTTTCCGTCCGGCGTCTGGCCTTGTTTCTGGAATCAAGCCTACAACAGGGATTAGGGTGGGTAGTAGATGAACCGAACGACCAAACCCTGTGGGCTCATATTCGGCAAGCAATTGACGTATTTCTCCAAACACTCTTCCGGAAGGGGGCCTTCCAAGGACAAAAATCCCAGGAGGCTTATTTTGTCAAATGCGGACCGGATACCATTTCGTCCTCTGACCAGACTGCCGGTATCGTCAATATCAGGGTAGGGTTCGCTCCACTCAAACCAGCTGAATTCATTATTCTTACAATTCAACAGAAAGCCAAATCTGTCCGCCAAGCGTAATCCCTATTTTCATTGAAATTGCAAAGCCCCTGCTTTTTAAAACTGCAGTGAATGGGAAATGCCTGTCCATACACACACAGGATTTATGCGGCAATCTCAACCGAATCGCCTATCGATAGGGCCAAGCCAAACAACCCCAGATAGTGAGCAGTGAAAACGACCCGCCTTGCAGCATCACCTTCGGTATGAAAATGTTCGGAAACAATGAAGGGAATCCAGAAGCTGGTGGTGATGACGACTCGTGGATAGGCTTGTTGCTCCGAATCGGAACGCAACACGGTATAGGAGGAATCGACCGCATCCAAAGCTCGACGAACATGATCCTGCCCCCGTTCCAGTTTCACAAAAAACGGCTGACTCGACATCATCACGTGGGAATACCAGAAGGTGGCATTCTCAAGTCAGGCGGCTTGACTGGACAGAATGGGAGTGATGAATATTACTAATTTCCAGGGGCATATTGACCCACAGGCACGTTGCATATCAGAGGCCTCGGGGCGGTTCAAAAAAGTTCGTCCAGCAAGGCCGCAAATTGCCTGCCGTGTCCCGAAGGGCACAACTTATGTTTTGCGCGCAGAGCGTACTTCCAGTACGTGAGCACGGGAAAATGGCGAGAACGCCGCTGGCGGCTTTTTTCAACAGCCCCACAATGGACAGATACCCTACCATCACCGCTACCAACAGTACGAGGATCTTACGCCACATTCTGATTCATTCTTTCTCAATATGTATTGATTACGGTAATTCCTAGCCGCCCCACCTGTCCCAACCCATGGAAGCTCAAGTCAGGTGAAACTCCCTTCAGGGCTCTCTTTCGATTGTAACGGTCAGATGAGAAAAAACTTGACGAGGATTAATGAAATATTCAGGAGATGAACAAAGATATGTCCATTCACTATTATTTGTTGAGGAACGCCTGAGAGATCCCTTGCATGTCCAACGGAAAGCCTACGGAATATTCCTGAAACATCCCGGATACGGGATGTTGGAATCCTAGTGTACGTGCATGGAGCATCACCCGTGGTATGTCGATCTCCATCATCCGGCATACTTTCTGACCGCCATACGTCTCATCCCCCAAAATGGGGCACCCTAAGGACGCCAGATGAACCCGAAGCTGATGTGTCCGCCCTGTGCGTGGAAACAACACGACCTGTGAGGCCAGGTCACCAAATATGTGTTCCACCCGATACTCCGTGACCGCTCGTTGTGGCTGTGCGGTGTTGGATGAAACCTTTTTCGGTTCTCCCCGATCCCGCCCAATGGGCAACTCAATCACTCCCTGTTCATGGCGAGGTCTGCCCCAGACGAATGCCTCATAGATCCGATTGATCGAGTGTTTTTCAAACTGTGTCGCCAGAGTACGATGGGCATGATCGGTTTTGGCGACCACCATCACTCCGGAGGTGTCCTTATCCAGTCGATGAACCAGCCGTGGTAGCGCCCTTTTCCCATTAAATATTTCTGCATCAGCATGGTTGGGAATATGGGCCAACAGCGCATTGATCACGGTGCCCTCCCAGTTCCCTGCCGCGGGATGCACCACCACACCGGCAGGCTTGTTCAACACCAGGAGGACTTCATCCTCGTAAAGGATTTCCAAAGTCATAGCCTTCCCGTCAACCAGAAGCGGTCCCGGCTGGGGAACATCCATCGTAATGTGATCCCCTGGTTTAATGGTGTGACTCGGCTTGACCATCCTGTCATTGACCCGGATCCGTCCCAACTCAATCAAGCGTTGTAACCGTGAACGGGATATGTCCCGCTCACGGTTGACCAAAAATTGATCAAGGCGCTTGCGGGTTTCACCCTCCGTCACGATAAATTCAGTAATCATCTTTGTGGATCAGATGTGACAGAAAAGTGCAGGGTGGGACAATGGTCCGTGGATAGCTTCCTTCATGACCAACATAATAATTGCGAAATCCATGCGTCTACCCCATGTGAGGAAGCCCATTTCAAGCCTTTGTGTAACCATTTTCCCCTCTTTACCTACATTCCACACATGTCTATGTTTGCTTACCTATTCAGAAGATGTTGGAAAATCAGTTCAAAAAAATAACAATACAGAAAAATAGGAAGCGGCAACCCTACAGCAGTTCCAACCAGATAATCGCGAAAGCGAATGTCCGCAAGGGCCAGGGCATAATTTAGAGCGGGCAAGGTCTGAAACAGCAGGCGCAAGAACGCCACCGATAGAATTGGACGTTCATCCAGATGCGCAAAAATCGTGTCGGCCCATCGATGATTAAAGCTGCGAAGCGCCGTTCCACCCACCGCACGAATCAGGAGAAAACTGATCGTGGAAGAACACATCGCGGCCATCAAGGTCGCAACCCCACCCCATTCTTTACCCAACGCAAAGACGGCCCCGACTAAAAAGATCCATCCTGGCACATACAAGAGATTGCCGAAGCTAAAGGCCAGACAAAACAGCACAAGACCCCAAACCGGATACGCAAAAAATAATGACTGAATGACATCAGGCGATAGATGAGATCGCAGGCCGGTCAGTGTACCTATCACATACAGCAGGAGAAAGAACGCAATGATGGAAAGAAGCTTTTTCTTAGGATCGGTGATAAGAGAAAACGTCATTTTCACACGCATCTTACGGATGCATGCTGAAAAACTCAAAAACCACGGATACCCACAAGCGGGTTAAATGAGAGGAAAACAGACCAATACCAACTCAGGAGATACATTTGAACCCGTTGACATGGCCAGCTCAAGAACCTTCGCGGTTCCCCTCAATAGGCTCTGACTTCGTCAACCATTGCAGAGTCAAACGGGAAATTTCCAGCTCCTGATACACCTAACACAAATCCAACGGCGTTGATGCTCTTTCATACCGACACAGGCAGACATAACTTCACAATCATTCATTTCTCCAATCGTACACCATCCCCGATTCGAATCGCACCGCCCTGTATGACTGAAGCATAGACCCCGACATTGCCAAGATTGTGTTGGACCGCTGTGCGTAAAATCCCGGGGTCCTTTAGAAGTTCTCCTTGCGCTAGCGTCGTCATGACACACCGACCGCATGAGCCGGTAATCTTCAACCGCACGTTGTTCCCAATGCCTAGCGTCTGACCAATCCACCCCTGTTCGATAAAGCCTTGCTCATCAGCTCCAGTGTCCACAACAACGTTCGGCCGAAACCGCGGCACCTCAAAACGCCCTTCCGGATATGCCTCACGAAGTTGATTAAGCGTGCCCGTCGTCAGAAGGTGTACCATCGCGGCATCGAAAAATGTGCCGGTCGGAAGAGAGAAATCCGTCACGGTGTCCCGTTTCTCGCGACCATCCATGTCGGGCCAGTATTCCTCAGACTGCGCAATCCATTTTTCAGGCATGGCTGATTGGACGCCGGTCATCTTCCCACCCTCGATGAGCGCCAGGGTGACCTCACGGTTCAGAGCTTTGGAAAGGACCTGGGGCAGATCCTGTTGCTCACTGGTAACCATTGTGCCGTCAGGCAGCGTGATGCGGATGCGAGATCCGGATTCTTTGCCTCCTGACGGCTCCAAGAAAGTTGCCTCAAAGGCAAACATATTGGGCCATTTTTTGGGATTTTTGGCTGTGGCTACTTTGCCATCGTCACGATCCAGGATGGCATAGGCACGGTCTCCGACAAGTCCGTGATCAGTAACCTGGGCAAGGGACAAGGCTTCACCTCTCATCGACTTGACTGGATAGCGCCACAACGACTGAATGACTCCCATTTCGGATTGCAAAACTTTTGTCACTTCTTACTCTCCTTTTTTAAATAGTGATCTCTCAGGGTAATCACACAGTCATTCTCAGGAATGGCTGAGTCTGAAACAATTTCCCGCCGATGTGCTCTATAAGGAAGAGCCAGGGTACTTGGGAGGATGAGACCTCATCCCCCCAAGACTTTTACAGAACCAAATATTCCAGGCAGGATTATGGAATTTCGACAATATCAGATTTCATGGAACCGAGCAGCCCAAGTAATTCATCCTGTTCCGGTTTCGGAACCTTGAATGTATTGAGTGCCGTGACCAGGTCCTCAACCATAGCCGTAAAGTCGGCATTGGTAATCCGCATTCCCGCATGCGTCGACTTCATGTCCCTGCCCGTATAGGTGCAGGGCCCACCAGTCGCATTACAGACTTGATCCACCAGATGTCCCTTCAGTTTCGGAATATCGGTAGTGGCAAAGCGACCATTAATACGGTCATCGTTAGCAACATTGCTCACAAATTCATCGATGACCGCCGTGATAGCCGGCTTTCCCCCTAACCGTTCGTACAACGATGTCGTCGCCTTTCCCGCCGGGGGTTCAACCGTTGAACAGGCCGCCCCACTCAGGGACAACCCTAGAGCGAGCCCGAGACACACATTCCTCACCCATGCACGCATACTATTTGCTCCTTTCGTTGGTAACCGGGAGTCGGCGTTCAGGCTATCCCTGGAAACCCGTCTTACTCCCGTACATAAAATCCTTCGCCTTAAATACTGGCTTTCACATCGTCCATGGATGCACCAAAATTCACGTGAAATACCTGCCCCTCTAACACCAGGGCAGGAACAGACTTCACACCTGCCGTTTCGGCCTCACCCACCCGATCGGGGGTCCGTGCAAAATGAACGATTTCCAGATCGTATTGCTGACGATCGATGGCCTGAGTCACCATGGTTTCCGCAGAAACGCAGACCGGGCACCCTGCATGATAAAACACGGCTTTCTTCATACACTGTCTCCTTTTGAAAGATTGAAATTAGTATTGAGTCGAAACTAGTTGAAATTTACCAGCGGTATTCGCATTTGTCAAATCTGTATCGAGACGATACAATTGATCTATGAGTGCCCGAGAAGCCAATGATGTCTTAGAGCGATTGTGTAACCTGCAACGGATGGAGGCACGGGCGTTTGGTCTGCGTTACGGATTACAACCAGTGCAGATGGAAGCGCTGACGTATCTGACGCAATGCAATCGCTATTCAAATACGCCGCAAGCCGTGGCGGAGTATCTGGGACTCACGAAGGGAACCGTTTCACAATCGCTCAAGGTCTTAGAGCAGAAGGGATTCCTACGGAAGCAGACGGATAATGAGGACAAACGAATCGTACGCCTTGCGCCGACCACCAAAGGGAGCAATCTCATAAAAAAGGCCCTTCTCACCAGAAGTCTGGAACCGGCACTGGCGAGGACGGATTCAATAAAAATCGCTCAACTGACTTCTGCTTTGCGCTCAATCCTGCGAGGAATGCAGCAGGTCAATGGACGAAAAGCCTTTGGTGCCTGCCACACCTGTCGTTTCAATGAAGATCATGAAAAGAACGGGTATGTCTGCGGTTTGACACGAGAACCGCTGAGTGTGCAAGACATTCAATTAATCTGCCGCGAGCACGAATATCCGCATTAGCGCATCTTGCACCACATCATTGGGACTTCTCTCACATAGACAAGTGCCGAAATCATCTCCTCTCCCCTCTTCCGCGAAGGACCTCACACGCGTCCTGTGGCGTCCGCGTATTTCCGGCTATTCGGAAAGCGTCTTGTACAGTTTGACCGGTGTCCGTTTTTTCCGCATGCGAATATTGAGCATTTCCACCGTGATGGAAAACGCCATGGCAAAATAAATATAGCCCTTCGGGACATGCACCTCGAACCCCTCCACCATCAGGGTCACACCCACGAGAATAAGAAATGAGAGGGCAAGAACCTTGATGGTCGGATGCTCATCGACAAAATCTCCAATCGCTTTTGCGGCCATCAGCATCACGAGGACGGCCAGGATGATGGCGATCGCCATGAGAGAAACCTGATCAACCAGACCGACCGCCGTGATCACCGAATCCAGTGAAAACACAATATCCAAAACCGCAATCTGGACAAGAACCATTCCCAAACTCGCAGCCACAATCGTGTGCCCCCTCTCTTCTTCCAGCCCTTCCAGGCTGTTATGAATTTCATGCGTGGCTTTCGCCATGAGAAACAATCCACCGCCGACCAGAATAATATCGCGCCCTGAAATCGTGTGGGTGAACACCGTCACCAAGGGTTCGGTTAACCCCATGACCCATGAAATCGAAAACAGCAATCCCAGGCGTGCCACCATGGCGAGACCAAGCCCTGCTCTTCTGGCAAACCCTCGCTGACTCTCGGGAAGACGTCCGACAAGGATGGAGATGAAGATAATATTATCGATCCCCAGGACAATTTCTAACGCGGTTAACGTGCCTAATGCGATCCATGCTTCAGGACTTGTCAGCCATTCAAACATCAGATTCTCCTCTTCTTTCTTTTGATCATCGAATGCGTTGAGCCATGCCGGCAGCAACATTCCTCCGTAGCGATGTGCGACCATGCAGGATGCGCCGGCATGAATATGTGCGCCATTTTCTAGGGTGGATCCTGCACTTCTTGGTTCGTGAACAGGAAACAGTGCTGACCTGTCTTCCCACGATGAGCTGTCCTAAGAGTGACATTCCCGAAACTGTCCCTAGATGGCATGAGAGACCCACCCTATTCAGCATAAGTGATTTATAAAAAACAGATAATAATCAAATACTTACAATATTTGCACTCGATGTAGTCATGAGTGGGTCGGTGGCAACCACCTCTCTTGACACCTCCCATGCCACAATGTAACCATTGGTTACATGACGCCTGAAGCCTTCAAACAGATCCGGCAACGCCTGGGATTAACCCAAACCCAACTAGCTGAACGTCTCCGCACCACTCGTATGACCATTACCCGCTATGAATGCGGAATGCGTCGGATTCCCGGAGTGGTCGAAGCCATCCTCTCCCAACTGGATTCTCCGACACAGATTCCCATGGCCGGCATCGTCGCGGCCGGCAACCCGATTGAGCCCATTCCCCAAACTGAGCTGGTGGAGGTTCCACCTTCCATGCTGCGAACGGGAGACAATTTCGCATTACGAGTGAAAGGTGAATCGATGCGGGATGAAGGCATCCTGCCGGGTGACCTGGTGATTGTACACAAGCAACGAATGGCGCGAAATGGACAAACCGTGGTCGCGCTGGTGAATCGGGAGGCGACGATTAAGAAATATTACAACAAAGAAGGGCAAATAGAACTGCATCCGGCGAACGCAACCATGACTCCGATTCTGGTGACGCCGCAGGATGAATTTGTGATCGAAGGAGTGGTGATCGGGGTCATTCGGCATTGTGGCTAGATGCAAAATGATGGACCGTCAAATTGTCTGTTTATGCATTCCTCGATTCGAAGTGGCCCTGGCTCGCGTCGACGCCCCCTCCTTACGCACCAGACCTGTCGCCGTGGCTTCCGCCCATGCGTCCCGTGCCATCATCCGTGAAGTTTCTCCCGAAGCTGAAGACGCCGGAGTCATACCCGGACTTCAGGCCGATCGGGCCAGACGACGCTGTCCCTCGCTTCGACTCGTGCCTCCCAACCCTACTCGTGTTGCCCAAGCCCATCATGCCCTCGTGTCGTGCATGATACCGATCGCACCCATTTGGGAGTCGTTTAGGCCTGGGCATTTTTATTTAGATTTGACCGGCACCACACGGCTCTTTGGCGCAACCTGTGACACCACGATGCGTTTAGAGCGCGATGTGACATCGCGACTTGGGCTACAAGCCGTCGCCGGTATCGGGACCAATAAGCTTGTCGCGCAAATGGCCAGCTCCATCCTCACGCCGCCCCAATTATGTGATGTCCGGGCAGGCTCCGAACAGGACTTTTTATCGCCTTTACCCGTCTCAATACTTCCCGGGCTACAAGGTCCTGGAGGGTCCGCACTCCACACACGCTTGACCGATTTGAATCTACAGACCATCGGCGACGTGAGCGACGTGAGCTTGGAAGCCTTGGAAACCGTCTGCGGTCGATGGGGCCACCGGCTCTATCAGTGGGCACGCGGGATTGATTTTTTGCCGGTCGTTGCTCCTGAGGCCTCGTTATCGCTGACCCATTCTTATCTCTTTGAGCCTGATACGATTGACCACGACCGGCTCCTTGGAGGCCTGTCATGTCTTCTGGATTCTCTCTGCCATGATCTACGTCGGCGACAGCGCCTGTGTCATCGCCTCAGACTGACGCTGCTCTCTAGTGATCAGCTCACGGTTCACCATTCATCTGTCTTATCCACACCCACACATTGGGAGGTTGATATGTTTCCATCAGCTCAGACCTTATTCCGTCGGTGCTTCCAACGACGCGTCCGCGTGCGCTCACTGACCATTCGAAGTAATAGCTTTCGTCCTCCACCCGAACAACTATCGCTCTTCCCATTACATGACCAGGAAGAACCTCAGGCACTCCCCCGTCCCCATCGATTGGCATTAGCCCTTGATCGTTTGCATACCCGGTTCGGCATGAAAGTCATTCAATGGGGACGCTCACACCTGGCCTCTCGTTTAGATTGAATAGGGTGAATCTTGAAAAATTCTCAAGCGATGCTACCCTCTGGGGCATGAGCACCCTCATTTTTTTGGCCTTACTTAATATGCAAAATAAGCAATGAATAATAGGTGTTTTGTATTTTAAAATGATTGAAATTAATCAAAAACTTTAACTAATGATTTATCCACAGATAGAAAAAATAAGGCATCACTTCAATCAACAGGTTATCAACATGAACATAAAGTAAACCGATACTTTAATTAAAAATGGGTACGCAATTTATCATTATTGCCGCATTATTTCATGTCAGCCTTTGTCCATTTACACGTTCATTCGGAGTACTCCCCGATGCAAGGAGTGTCCTCACTGGAAACCTTGTGCCAGACGGCAAAGGGACAGGGAGCCGAGACACTTGCCCTGACCGATACGAACGGGCTGTACGGTGCCATTCGCTTTATCGAGGTCGCACAGGCCCATGGCTTACGCCCGATCCTGGGAGCCGAACTGACCCACAACCGGCACCGCGCCGTGCTCCTGGTCAAAGATTCTTTTGGCTATATCAATCTCTGCCGCCTGCTCTCCCAACGCCATTGCGATGACGACTTTGACTGCATCGCCGCGGTTCAGGAGCATCGCCAAGGACTGATTATTCTCTCTGATGACCCTGCCGCGCTGACGGCCTGGAAACGCCACTCACCTAGCGATCTATACGTAGAGCTCTCGCCTGGCGCACTCATGCACCAGGCCCTGGCCTTTAGCCGCCGCACATGCCTTCCTCCCGTCGCAACCAACCGGGTGCATTTCGTGACCCACCAGGAATTCCCCTTCCATCAAATTCTCCGCGCGATCGCCTTAAATACCACCCTCTCTCAGTTGCCGCCGGAGGCATGCTGTGCACCCCATCATTGGTTGATGCCACCTGCGAGACTGGCTTCACAGTTTCCCCATGTGCCTCACGCGATGGCCAATACCTGGAAGATCGCGCAGCAGTGCCAGACCGAGTGGTCGTTCAAAGAGACGATTTTTCCAAGTTTTCGCCAGCTCTCCGACCCGCATGCCTTCACTCTGCTACGCGAGAAGACCTACGACGGGGCCCGATGGCGGTACGGCTCACTGACAGCGGTCGTGACTGATCGGATCGAACGCGAGCTGAGCGTCATCCGGGATAAAGGCTACGCCCATTATTTTCTGGTGGTTGACGAGATTGTCCGCCAGGCGCCTCGCACCTGTGGCCGGGGATCGGCAGCGGCATCCATTGTGTCCTATTGCCTGGGGATTACCCATGTGGATCCCATCCGGCACAATCTGTTCTTTGAACGCTTTTTAAATCCCGGGCGTCACGATCCGCCGGATATCGACGTGGATTTTCCCTGGGATGAGCGCGACCGCATTGTGGATTTTGTCTTTGCGCGCTATGGCAGCCGGCAGGCCGGCATGGTGGCCAATCAGAATACACTGGCACTTCGGGCAGCCGTGCGGGAAGTCGCCAAAGTCTATGGCATGCCTCCGGCGGAAATTCAGCAGGTGAGTCGACTGCTGACTCGCCTCCCGCTCACTGATCTTCCGGCTCAAGAGTCCTCTATCTCCCCATGTAGCCAATCTGCGATCCGGCAGACTCCCCGCCTTCCCAATATTCGAGAAAATGAGAAGCCTCGCTCTCTTCCATCTTCGCCGTCTTCGAGATCACACAATGGCAAAAAACCACCCTCACACCTTGATGAGGCCTCGGCGTTCATCGATTTGCGCGAGCCATGGCCGGAAATTGTCAGACTCGCCCTTCAACTTCAGGGACGGTTTCGTCATCTGTCGCTGCATTGCGGGGGCATCGTGATTGTCCCTGATGACCTCCGCCGCTATGTGCCGGTGGAAGTGGCCGCAAAGGGTGTTCCGGTCATTCAATGGGAGAAAGATCAAACGGAAGATGCCGGCCTGGTCAAAATCGATCTCCTGGGCAATCGATCCTTAGCCGTCATCCGGGATGCCCTTGCGGCAATTGCAGAACACACCGGCCGACAGATCGACTATGCCACCTGGGACCCATTAACCGACCCCAAAACGCAACAGCTCATTCAACGGGGTGAGACAATTGGATGTTTTTACATCGAATCGCCTGCTACCCGACTGCTTCTCAAAAAACTCTGGACGGGCATGCCGGCGGATCGGCGCATGCATGCGGATGTCTTTGAGTATCTCGTCATCGTCTCATCATTGATTCGTCCCGCCGCGAACCGGTTCATTCAAGAATTTGTCCGGCGGGCGCATGGCGGCGCCTATCGCCCCTTGCATTCGTTAGTGGAAAGCGTGCTCGGGGAAACCCACGGCATCATGGTGTATCAGGAAGACGTGACCAAAGTGGCCATGGGTCTGGCGGGGTTTTCCGTGGAAGATGGCGACCAACTCAGGAAAATCCTCAGCAAAAAACATAAGCAACGCCGGCTTCGCGATTATCAACGCCAATTTGTCGACGGCGCGCGCGCGCGCGGTGTGGATGCGCGAACGATCGAGCGGGTATGGGCAATGACGATGAGTTTTACCGGCTATAGTTTTTGTAAACCGCATTCGGCCAGTTATGCGCAGGTGTCATTTAAGTCGGCCTATCTCCGTGCCCATTATCCTGGGGAATTCATGGCCGCCGTCATCAGCAACCAAGGTGGGTTTTATTCAACCTTCGCCTATCTGTCAGAAGCCCGCCGGATGGGATTGACCGTGCTCTCCCCGGACATCAATGTCAGCGCATGGGCATATGAGGGAGAAGGAACGACCATCCGCATGGGCTTGATGCAAATCAAAGGCATCGTACGGGGATTCATTGATCGGCTTCTCGAAGAACGATCTCGCCACGGCCCGTTTCAGTCGTTTCATGATTTTCTGAGCAGACTCAACCCCGAACCGGCGCAGACGCGGTTATTGGTTCTGGCAGGTTGCTTCGATGCTATTGCCGGTGAGGTCACCCGCCCCGGCCTGCTCTGGCGGGTCTACGCCGAGCATCCAACCTTTGGCATCTCCTCACCCAGATCAGTTGCACAACACGCCACCCCGCTGTTGCCATCCGTTCGTCTGCTCCCGATTCCGAATGAATATGACACAGAACGGCTGATCCAGCATGAGATTGGGCTCTTCGGCTTCCCCCTCCGTTGTCATCCGTTGACGCTCTATGCGAAACATTTGCAATGCCTGCAAATCACTCCCGCAACAGAGATGGCTATGCATATCGGCCGTCGGATCATGATGGTTGGCTGGCTGATCACGGAAAAGGCCGCCTCGACGAAACATGGCAAACCCATGGAATTTATCACGCTGGAAGATACCACGGCACTTTACGATGCCACGCTGTTCCCCGAAATATTCCAACGATACGGACCGTTACTCACGAACGAACGGCCGCTTCTTCTGGAGGGATTGGTGGAGGAAGACTTCACCGCCACCACACTGACGGTACAGCATATGCGAGTGATCGGTTAACACCCAAGCTGTCCAAACATAGCCTTCACAGTTAAGCATGGGCCGAACACATCCTGGTTCAGGCCCCCCACACCATATTGTCACCCTGAGCCAACAGGAAGGGGTCTATGTTCAGATAGAGAAGTTATTTGTTAGGAGATATTGCAGCCTGCAGAGGCGCCAGCTCGCCTTCAAAGGGATAGGTAACGACATCGCGATCCCTTAAGATTCTTTTTTCTTCGGCGGGTCGAACTCTTCCAGCGGTTGGAAATTGACTGGGAGTTGAAATAAATAATCGGTTACGGGCCGCAGCTTCACATGTCGATACTCGACACTCCAGCTTCCGTCCTTCCTGGTCAACTGCATCGGGAACTGAATGTCGGTGGCAAACCATTGGTAGTAGACATCGGTCTCATCGCCCTGCTTCACCGTCACCTCATATAGGATCGTCGGATGGCCCTCGCGCGTCTCCCTGCCGATCTCTTCGCGCGAGATCTCTCCTTCCAGATGCTCACTCAATTTTGGCTCCTGAGCAGGATCGTAGGGGAGCGTCTTGAAGTGTCTCACGCGGGAGAGCAGCAGCCACATGAGCTGCTTGTCTTTACGCACAATGGTGACATTGACCGGACCCATCGACTGATGTTCCAACCGCCACCGGTCATCCCGATAGTACAGATTGGCCTTTTGAGTCTGCCGCCCGAACTTAAGGATCTGATCTGCAGTAAATTCCAGTCCCCAAGCCTCAAGGCCTGAAAAGAAGGCACTGACGATCAATACTCCGGTGAGAATCCGACAACGCATGTACTTATATTACCATATTCGAGTCTAGTGCCTCAAAAGATTATTGCCTTGGCACCGGGATAATCTTTTCATGCCGAATATTCTCCTCACCAGTTTGTCCATTTCAACGAGCCTGCTTTCAGCTGTAGATCTCTCATCAAAAGTTTCTGCCCCGGTTATTTGCAAATTAGTGAATTTGAACAGTGCGCGGGTTGCGTTTTCGCTCAGAATAGGAGGAAGTCAACCTCCAATTCCAAGAATTAAAAAGTCATCTCGATGGACCAACGCCTGTATTTAGTGGGATTAGGCAGATTTTCCTGTGGTGACATCTCAATGAATAATCTTGGACCTAATTTTGCAAAAAGACTTTGGAAGGGGAAATATTAGAGGACCGTACAATGAAACCTTTTATTTCAGAAGGCTTGCGAAAGCATCCGAGATCTCAACCAATACCTGAACATGCAATGCAGACTTCATAGTTAAAGGAGCGATGTATGCTTGAAGAATTTATGTACAACTTTACCCATAACTTGTTCAAACCGTTGTTGCTATTTTTCTATCTTGGATTTTTAGTCCCCATCCTCAAAGTACCGTTTGAATTTCCACACGTCCTGTATAAGGGATTAACCATTTATCTTTTGATCGCTATCGGTTGGCACGGAGGCGAAGAACTGGCTTCTCTCTCAATGGCCGAATTGCAACATGCTCTTGGATTCATGGTAATTGGTTTTTTCACAAACCTGATCATCGGCATCGCCGCCTATATTATCCTTCGAAAAACAAAGTTGCGGCGAATTGATGCTGCAACCGTAGCCGGATATTATGGCTCTGACTCAGCGGGGACTTTTGTCACCTGTCTCGGAGTGCTGGCCGCGGCGAATATCGCCTTCGCAGCCTATATGCCTGTTCTTCTTGCCGTCATGGAAATCCCCGGCTGCCTGGTGGCTCTTTACCTCGTATCGCGCCTTCGGGCCTCCGGCAGGCTGGACGCCCTTGGGAATATGCCGGATGAGCCGGGATATAATCCTTACGCCCGCAAACTCGTAGACCCCACAACTGAAGGCGAAGACAGTCACACTAACCATGTCGAACAGCTCCCGGTTTCTTTGCCGGCCCAATCGCTGGGTGCAGCAGCCGCAGCCGACTATGCGGAACCAAAACCGATCTTTAGTGGAAAAATGCTACACGAGATTTTCCTGAACCCTGGACTGTATTTGCTCTTCGGGGGCATCCTGATTGGATTTATCAGCCGGCTCCAAGGTGTGAAGGTCACAGAAGTCGACGACAGATTCTTTGTTGCCCTCTTCCACGGCATCTTATCTCTCTTTTTATTGGAAATGGGAATGACCGCTAGCAGACGACTCCAAGACCTTAAACACGCAGGGCTATCATTCATCTTATTCGGCCTCATCGCTCCAAACGTTTTTGCCACGGTTGGGATCGTGGTGGCCCATAGTTACAGTATGCTCCTCGGAGTACCCTTTACACTCGGCACCTATGCGCTCTTTGCTGTGTTGTGTGGGGCAGCGTCCTACATTGCAGTTCCGGCGGTTCAACGGCTGGCGATTCCGGAAGCGAGTCCAACACTGCCATTGGCAGCCTCGTTAGGTCTGACGTTTTCATATAACGTGACGATCGGCATCCCCGTTTATATTATGATTGCCACGGCACTGACCAGAGCAATACCTGTTGGCTAACCAAGGAATGCTTAAGGAAAAGTAAAAAACGGCCACCATCTTTTGTGTGAATAGGTATGCCTCTTGGAACAAATCAATCCAAAGGAGAGGTTTTCTCACATTCCACGGGAACGGGGTGGAACATCCATTGGGCGCTAGGGTAGATATTATCTGAAACACTTTGGATAATTGAAACACGTTCTTTAAGGGCTTCGTAAACTTCTCCACCAAATAGTGTGACTTCTTTAACAATCTCCAATTTCTTGCTGGGGACCTCAGCCTCGTTTCGAGTTGCCATTCATCCTCCTGCAATGGGGATCTCTGAATGTTCAGTATGGCCATATGCAAGATTCTAAAACTCCCCGACCGCCCGAATATGGAGGACGGCCCATTCAGACAGAACATGGTTAAGAAAAAATTATGAGCAAGCACTCGCTCTTCATCAAGGGGAATTCATTTAGAAAAACGACGTAGTTCATATCCAAACATGATCATCGTACTTTAATTAAATGATGAAAAACCTGGAGGTGCAAAATGCCCGCAGTTAAGGCAGTACTGGTTACCATCATTGCCGAAAGTGGTGTGGTACCGAATCTCAAAGATCTGGTGAAACGGGCGGGAGCGACGGGCTATACGATCGAAGAGGTCGCTGCAGGATGCGGCACACATGGACACCGGAGCGGCAATTTGGAAAGTGACCAGACAACCAAGATGCTCCTAGTGGTTTCCCAATCAGTTGCGCATAGGATCTTTGAAGAGATCGAACGAACAATGGAACCTTTCTATGCCATTACAGTATTCAGACATGAGGTTGACGTCCTCATGCCCCTCGTCGACAATTAACCAACCTATTTCATTCCAACATGAGCGTCCTGGCCGAAGCCAGAACTGGAGTCCTGGTGGAAAATAAACCTTTATTCATGACTTCTTGCAGGCACCTCCTGCACAAAAGGGAAACCGGGAAAGCTCTGGAGATTACCAGGCATGAGACAAAGGAGAATGTCATGCAGTTTTATGGACGAGGATTATTGGTAGGTGTCATTCTCAGCTTATTTATCTTATCGAATCCGATTGCTGGAATGAACATGTCGGTTTATCAAGCAGAAGAAGAAGCCCGGCTTATTGCCATGCTCCTAAGCGCAGGTCGGGTCGTCATTGACCGGAATCAATCCCTAATCAATGATCCCGATCGAGACAACAAAGGATTCACCCCTGAGGTGTTTGAACGACAGGTGATTGAGGAATTTCGTATCCGTACCGGAGTCGACCTCACGAAACCAGCCCTGACCCATCTGCGTGGAAGCGTGATAAAGGTCTTAGGCGAGTTATTGAAATCGAGCAAAGAAGTCGTCGCTGAAGCACAGCCGGTTATTAATCAAACGGGAGTCGGGTTTAAGAATTTCATTCCCGCCACTTTTGGCAGCCGCGTCTCTGAGCGGTTTTCTAGTAGATCTGGCATTGGGCTCAAACAGACCACGTTGCAACCACGAAACCCGAAGAATGCCCCGGATCCTTATGAAGCTGCCGTGTTACAACGATTGTTGACCCAACCAAGTCAGTCTGTGACGATTAGCGAGGTGCCGGGAGAAGATAACAACCTCCGCCTCCTCATTCCGATCTATTTTGAGAATGATTGCCTACAATGTCATGGGGAACCAGCCGGCCAATTGGACATTTCCGGATACCCAAAAGAAGGAGCGCACGAAGGTGATTTAGCCGGGGCGATTAGTGTGTCATTGCCAATGGACCAACGATGAGCGGCTCGGGGTTTCCCATTACCTTAAGAAAGCAACAAATCAGATAGGTCAACGGAACAATATGCCAACTCATCAGTAGCCATCGGGCATTGGACAGTGAAAGGGATAAAAAAATGACTTTGTTGGTCGGTCGATTTCTTTTGCCTATGCTTATTTTCACGGGTTCCATTGCTTTTACCACTCCTGCCACAGCCGGGGAAACCTACGCAATCCGGGATATCGGAGTGCTCGTGCCTGGCGGCACAGTTGAGGATCTGACCAATGACGGGCAGATCGTTGGCACAGCACCGCTCAGTTTGACGAGAAACCATGGCTGGTGGTTCGACGGAAAAAAGAACATCGACCTCGGGGCATGTGGTGGAGTTGGCTGTCGGATAATGGGCATCAATTCCAGATCTCAAATAGTGGGAAATATTGGACGTGATGCATTCATTTACAGTGATGGGAAATTTATAGATATTTCACTTTTTGCCAAGTCTCCCGGAATGGCACTTGCCGTCAATAATGCCGCGTTCGTCGTGGGATGGTTTACACTCATTCCCCATTTAGAGAGAAATTCAACCGCTCCATCAGAACGACACGCCTTCCTCTATCGCGGGCGAAGGCTCACGGACCTGGGCACCCTCGGAGGGAAAGAAAGCGTGGCCACAGACATTAATAATAACGAACAAGTGGTCGGCTATTCGAGCACATATCGCGATGAAACTCATGCCTTCTTGTACACACAAGACCGGATGATTGATTTGGGGACGCTTGGGGGAACCGAAAGCAGGGCCAATAGTATTAACGACCTGGGCAAGGTGGTCGGCAGCGCCGCTGTGGCTGGCTCCAATCGGCCCCATGCTTTTCTCTATGCGGATGGAAAAATGTCTGACCTGGGAACCCTCGATGGTCAGGAAAGCACCGCATTGGATATCAATCAATCAGGATACATCGTGGGGATGAGCGGCTCCCGTGGCTTTCTTTATAGAGACGGGAAAATGCTGGACCTCAAATTGTTACTGGCTCAAAAAGCAGACTGGAAATCCATTCACCCCTGTTGCATAAATGATGGCAACCAAATTGCCGGCATTGGAAATTCTCACGACGGCAAGTCCCGTATCATTCTTCTCAACCCCATACAATAAAGTCCCGTTCATTCCCCCACAGTCATAATCCTTCCTTGACTAGTTGGATCATGATTTTTAAAAGTGCCCACAATGGCCTTAGTATAAGAGTGATTATTTCATGTGATATGCCCACCCTCAAATCCTTCCGATTTATCCCTCCCTCTCCTTTGAAGGTTAGAGAAGAGGGAGACTGTGGGCTCTGTCTGGCTTTCCATTAAATCTCACTATCAGCCCCAAGCGGTTTTTCCAATCAACAAGACATGGCAAGCTTGTTCCGGCCTAGCCATGTGTTTGAATCAAAGACATTTGGATGACAGGCCATTCAACATAGTGGAATTTCTTTTTCTCAGAGTATCACGATAAATATGTGCGATTTTGCAACATGCGATCTGTTCATTTTTGTACTTATCCCGTTTGAAATTAATTATGAAAGCATAGTGAACACTACCCCGACCCAAACGTTTATCCAGGAAGTTGCTATTGACTTCTCGCAATCAGCCTAAAATTTCTTTTAGGAATGGGGATTTTTAAAGATTTTTTATCTCTTCTTGGACAGATATACCGGGATAAAATAATTGCTCTATGAAATTGAAGTGGAATCTACTTTTTCGATATTTGGGTACGGTGTTTGCGTATATTTACTTTAACCAGAGCGGGAGACGTTAACCATGGGATCTGTAATCAAACACCGAAAGACTTCGCCTGAAATTCCAACACTTTCTAATGGAGTAAATCGTTATGTATGAGAACTATTTTTTCCGGGAGGATCGCGGGAAAATCCTCCTTGAACGGAGGGATAAATTTCAAAAAAATATGGTCCGATCGCGGAAGAATTCCCCATCATTCACGGAACGGATAATTTTAATTATTTTCGGGATATTGTTTTTTATATTTGCTACTCATTATCTGGAAAGTATGGCACCGCCCGAAAGCCTGTCAGCTTATCACTGGATGTGGCAATAGGTGTTTAATTTGTGAGCCGAAGAGTGGGTACGGCGCCATCTGTCGCGTTAGAGGGAATGGAAGGCTAAGAGGGGGCAGGAAAACCCTGGGTAGGTTGATTGCTCTTATTTAGAAAAAATGGAACTCCAGTGAGAGCAAAAAAACAAAATTCCCAATTTCTCCCTAATGAGAGAGTGGGTTTGATTCAAAAATTTATTATTCATTTTACACTCATTCGATTTTCAACCAAACCCACTCCCTCAATTTCTCTGGATAATTTAATCGCCTGTTCTATTTGCTCCATTTCATCAACAAAGCCACTGAGTTGCACGCGATTTTTAAACGTCTCGACATGGACTGCAGTGCCGGACACCATGGGACAACGGAGAAGAGCGGTCTTTACTTTCGTCGTTATAACGCTATCATCAACATACTCTCCCGTGCTTTCATGGAGGTGGGTGCTCGCGCAACCCATGGAAATCCCCATCATGATAGAAAGCCCGACCATAAGCAAACCGCTTTGCATATTTGACGTTTCCTCTCAGTAAAAAGTTCCGCTATCCCTGGTGTCCCATGCGAAAAGAGTCACATTATTTGATGGACAGATTGTTCTCGACTGCCCGGACCCCACCGACTCGCCTTGCCAATTGCGCAGCCTGATCGATTTGCTGAGCATCATTCACTAAACCGTTTAATTGTACACGACCTTTGAAGGTCGTCACATTAATATCCATCCCGGAAACTTCCGGATCACTCAAGAGAGCGGTTTTAACCTTGGTCGTGATAACACTATCATCAATGTGCTCTCCAAAACTTTCCTTTTGAGGCCCACCCGCGCATCCCACCATCAAGGAAACAATAAAAAGACAAGCAACTAATCTCATAGTCTGTAATTGTTTCATAAAGTATCGCTCCTTTTTGTCGTGAAAGAAAAAGACATTTGTCATTAATTCGTTGAAATACATCAACTTCACTTATCGGCCATCAGGCCTATCCTCCATTCGTCCAGCACTGGACGGGCTAGATGCGTTTATCGAACTCCCAAAAAAATTACTTCGTGCATCTTGAAATCTCTCTCGGGCACCCACAAATTTATCACGAGCCTCTAAATACCGATCCCGCTCTCTGCTAAATTTTTCATACGTTTTATTAAATTGGTGTTCTTCCTGCTCATACAGAGATCTGGCTCGATCGAATTTCGCTCTGGCTTCGTTGTACCGCATCCGGTCATTCATAAATCGATCAACATTTTCATTGAAATTGTCCTGAGCCTCTTCATATCGATCTATGTCCCGTTGGGCTTCACCCAGTTCTTTAAGGGAAGGACCGACGTCTGAAAAGGCTGCCGAGTCTTTTGAAGTTTCAGATTCTTGAGCAACCGCACTGGTCCACCCTATACCAAGGAAAAACACCATAAACAGGGGGAAAGACAAAACAGTCTTCAAGGTGTACATCTTCATAAAACCTCCATTTGGGCTTAAGTGGTTTATTCTGACCGGGGGTGAAACTCTTTCTGTGGGTATAAGTACCACGACAGTATGCGCAGACAAACTGGCAGAAACCCTTGTTTGCCTGGTTTTTCCCATAAAAACCGATGTTTAAAAGGGAACGGACCCGTGAAGTAGCGGCCCACAAGCAATGAGCTAGGGACCCGGAAAATGAAGGAAATTATAAGATGGGGGACAATGGAGACAGACTGGCCATGGTGGGCCCTTCCCCAAGACGAAGTGAGCAGAACAGGCCTTATTCCAAAATGAGATTAGTCTTTTCCTTCCTCTTACTAAAATGGGAATTACTAAACTTGGAGGGTACTACAGAACACAAATAATGAAATAGATTTCCATCATAATCGGGAATCGTTATTTTTCAGGTGGCCTCAAATTCGACTTGCTCTCGATGGCAGGACAACCTCCCCATGAACTTCCAGATGGCAACTTCACGGATCAATTCACGACAAACGAAGAATCAGATCAGATTTCTCTGTGAATATCAGTCCACCAACCGGCGCATCCTCCAATTCTCGCAGCATGCCAGCCGAGTTTCCCTTTCATTAAATAGGGACCACACATTCAGGCCGATCATGTCGTGGATTATTCACGAGCTGACTGACGGGATAGGCTTCCATCTCCTCGGGTGGATACGGTCGGAGTAACGCGTTGACTCGCTCAATAGCTTGCAAAGATGGATCGAGCCAATCGGCATAATCTTTAGAGGTTAAAATGACCGGCATCCGATGATGGATAGATTTTATAACTTCATTGGGAGCGGTCGTAATGAGTGTGCATGTTTCCAGAGGGTCCGCCCCGTCTTTCTTCCACCGTTCCCACAAGCCGGCGAACGCAAAGAGCCGTTGATCTTTGAATCGGACGTGATAGGGTTGTTTTGTGTTCCCTTCTTGTTTCCATTCATAAAAGCCATCGGCCAAGACCAGGCAGCGTTGTTGTTTAAATGCTTTGCGGAAAGCCGGTTTCTCCGCCACAGTCTCTCCGCGGGCATTAATCAACTTATTTCCGATGCTAGGGTCCTTAGCCCAGGAGGGCACCAGTCCCCACTTCAATTCCGTACATTCTCTTTGTCCTGATTCAAGATTTGTGCGCACACAGGCCACCAACTGCGATGGAGCAATATTGTAGCGAGGGTTCAATGGCGGAAGGACCTTTAGACCCAACTGTTCCGCCAAATGCTGGAAATTCTCTTTGCGTGTGAAGCGACCGCACATAATGGGGGTTTTTAAATTTCCAATCCAACCTAACCCTACAAAATTTCGTAAATAAAGGGAAGAATTTTCAATTTGACGGGCACCAATAACATAAACCAGGGGAATTCCCAGCCTTTTTTAAATGGATCTCTTAAATATTGCGTTTCTTCGGTCTCACCCTACGGAATCCATCCAGGGATTACCTTAGATCCTTCACGGTAAAGCCTTTTTCATGATGAAGGGAAAAACCGTCTGAACGTTTTTTATGATTTAAAAGAATAACCAAACCTGGGAATCATCAAATTGCAAAAACAACAGGGGTGGGTTTGAGAAATTCACAACCGCGTAAGAATGGCTTGTAAGATCTGTCGGGAGCGGGCTTCATCTCCCAGAAGTCCCACCCTAATTACGATTGTTGACCGGGAGGAAGTGAGCGAAGTGATCGAGATCCATACCTTCTTTTGATCAGCCGTTTCTGACTCCAACTCCGCCGCCAATTTATCTCCCCGCTCTTTGTTGACAGGAAGTTCCAATGATTTCAGAGCGGCCACCGTAGCCCGGCGGACTTTTGAAACGGGAGCGTGGACTTCATCCTCCAGCTTGCCCATCACATAGGACGCGCCTGCGACACCGGCTCCCGCCCCAGCACCAAACAACGCAACAGCGCATCCGGACATCAGCGGCATGGCCCACATGACAAAAAGAAGCATGATGCCATAATTTTTCGTCAGACGAATAATCTGCTTGAAGTACATTGAATGCTCGATCCTGTCGCCCATTGGAGCGTTTCAAACGCAATCGTGAGTATCATAGACTTTCACATACGCATTTATATTTTTATCGGATACGGCTCAATAGAGTTAAATGAAATAAGCAGAAACTTCCCAGGATCTAGCAACCCGAATTCGCCCATTCCTCCTGGGACCACCGTGCCAGCTTCTTAGCATCCCGGCCTTGAGGCTTAAATCTTATGCGCCCACAGTCAAACGCACCAACCTACCGCAAGAATTCATCTGGGAATGGGTTGTTATATGCCAGGCGTTTAAGTGGGACGAAAAAACCGATTGCTTCTTACATATCGTCTTAATTTCCAAAAGATCTAGTTGAAAGGAAAATAATCTTCTTCTGAGCGAATTCTCAGGCGATCTTTAAAAAAAGTGAATGATATGCTTCCCCGTTCCTGGTATGATTTTTTCGTTTGTTTTCCGTAATTCTTATAAATGGTACTTTTTATGAGCCAAAAAGAATTTCATTGTAAACACCTTGGATGTGCCTGGAAAACAAACGATCCCGATTGCTTTTGTATCTTACATGATCCCAATCCTGAAAAGGATTTCCATAATTTTCAAGAAGCCTTAGGTGAAGTTCAAGCAGGAGCCCAAAAGCTTGGAAGGCTTTGTTTCAATGGATTCGTTTTCCCTTCGAAATGGGATTTGCACAAATGGAAAGAGGATGTGGCTACAAAGGATCCCTCAATATGGGGGCGGCCCATATCATTTACGGAGGCAACATTCCAGGGGGAGATACTTTTTTTTCACGGTTGGGAAAATAGCAGTGAAACAAGTTTTGATTTTGCCACATTTCAGGAAAAGGTCACTATCGTTCAATGCGGTATAGAGGGGGAAATCTCCTTTTCCCACGCCACGTTTAAAAAAGAAGTTGTGATCAGAGAGGACGTCACATTCTTCCAAAATGTACGGTTCGATAAAGCTTGTTTTCAGAACAAGGTCATTATTGGAGGTGACGTGGCAATATCTTTTTTTAAAGATGTCAGTTTTAAAGGGGCAAAATTCTTACAAGATGTTTCCTTTTCTGCTACTAATTTTGAAAAAAATGTCCTTTTTGGAAATGCCGAATTTCAAGGACCGGTCTCCTTCTCTTCCCCCTATGGTACCGTCAGTTTCTCTGACATGGGCCAATTAAATTTTGATGGTGCCCAGTTCCAAAAGGAAATGTCCTTCGATAACCTTATATTCAAAGGAGAGGTTTCCTTTAAAAAAGCACTTTTCAGGAAAATGTGTTCTTATAATTATGCCAAATTTCACGAAAATGTCGACTTTGATGGTACCTTCTTTGAGGCTGCCGCAACATTCCGGGAAACAAGCTTCAATGGCGATGTTTTAATGGGTGCCTATTTTGTGTCCCGTGCCTCTTTTATCGGAACAGAAGAAAACTTGCTATTTACGGATGGAGAAAAAGTCTCAAATGTATCTTTTGATGGTGGGTATTTCTTTCAACCTCACCTTGTACTATTCCAAGATGTAAACTTTTCCAAATGCCTTCTTGTTGGAATCGACATTCGAGGAGTCGATTTGCATAGAGTCAAGTGGCCAGAAACAGTTCGGCTTAAAATCTTTAAAAGAAAATGCATTTATGAACCAAACCATAAAAGGCCGGAGGCGCTTGAAAATGCGTATCGGCAAATAAGACAAAGTTTTGAGGATAGGAAGAATTATCCTGGGGCAGGGGATTTTTACTATGGTGAGATGGACCAAAAACGAAAAGGAAACCGGTGGCGTAGATTTCTGCCTTCCTTAAGCTGGTTCTATTGGATTTTTAGTGGATACGGGCAAAAGCCAAGTCAGGCAGGATTTTTCCTTAGCCTCCTCTTAGTTGGGTTTACTAAATTATTCATTGAAGCCGGAATGTTTGTAAATGCAGATGCCCCTTTAGAGCGTGTGGATTTTTGGACTGTTTTATGGGCGTATACTCTCAAGATAGTAACATTCGGTTCACCATTGTACTTCACACCCGAATCTGAATGGGGAGATTTCTTCACCATACTCGCTAGAATCCTCGTTCCCATTCAAGCCACCCTTTTTGTGCTAGCAGTCAATCGAGCCTTTAAAAGATGAATTTTAAATTTAAAAAAAAGATGAAACCCCATCTGCTGTTTCTTTCAATTAAAAGAAACGTAGCGCCATGCATACTAATTAGGCGTGAAAAGTTTGTTAATACGGTTCAGAATTTTCCCTGACAAACTAAGTGATATAAGCGAAGGGCCTGAGCTACAGTTGCATCTGAAAGGACCGTTAAAACCCACTCGGCGATACTGGTGGTTCAACCAAATCTCACTGAATTCTTCGACGCCTGCCGTCTGGCCACAGGGATGGACGCTCTGACCACCTGGCGGACCTTGTTTGAGCGGAGCGAGTTGGTCCGCCCTTCTCTGTCTGGCGTCCGTCCCCTCCAATAAGCCCGGACGGGGCGTCCCTGGTTTTTGGTGCCTTTTGCCGGAACAAAAGGGCCTCGCCTGCTGGGGCGAAACCCGGCAACACAGAACAATCACGATGACACTAGAGCTGAGTACAGACGTGCGAAGCATTCACCTCCAGAGAATCTGTCCTGTGCACCACAAATGGATACTTGATTGAGGCGAAAAGTTCATCAAGGAACACAGACTATCCGCAAAACAATACGGCTTGGGTACAATCCCGATTCACTCTCGGGAAACACCGGGGCGCTTGCTAAATTACTCCTCAGCAAAACAGTAGGAGTTGAGTGACTTTTCGAACAGACAAATAACTGGCGGTATCGGAATCGGTTAGAAAAACTCACTCGTCCCTTCCGGCGCCGGCTTCTTCATAGTATTGTTCCGTGCGAATGGGGCAGAGGCTTTTTTGTCACAATTGCCGTCGTGTCCCGAATCATGCCCCCATTTCGGCACAGAAAAAAGTCACATTGCTCACTGCCGCAGTATTGTTCTCGACTAATGGAGTCACTCTTCCGGTCGAAACTTTCCAAGGAACCTTATATTTCTCCAAAATACAATGTGGGACACCTTTTGTTTTCCTCGCCAGTCGTCAAAAAAGATTTATCCCTTTTTTGCATTTGAATAAAAGTGAAATATCCCTTTTTCGAAAGTTACACAATTTATTCAGTCTGGCCTATATCGGGGTAGCTTTGTGTTGAATCTGTGGCTATAATCCCAAACTTTTCGGGTACCGTGCACTGTTAGTGGGCTCCATCTCAACTTCCGTTCACGCCAAATCTTTCAGTTGCAGACCCAATTTCTACACAGTTTTTCGTAAAATTGTCCGAAATCACATTTAATAGGAGTGATTGTTGATTGCCCGTGATTTGTGATGAAGCATCCGATTAATTACACACAAGGCTATTTTCTCTACCAGGGAGAATCATTGCATTGAGATTGAAGCTCTTCATCGTCCTTCTTAGCATTACGCTGATCAGTGGGGGAGGTCCTCTTTATGCCGCCGTCTCAGGACAGATTTCGCTCAAAGATGGCACCATTCTTAAGGGCAAGATATTTGGCATGACGAATGGCGTCCTCCGGGTAAGAGCGTCGGCGAGTATGCACAATCCTATTCCGCTCCGTTGGAAAGAGGTGACGGGGTTAACGACTGAAGAACCGGTCACGGTGGTTCTGGATTCCGGCGAAATCTATGAAGGCCGAATCCAATTGGCCGAGTCCGGGACAATCCAGGTGTTGAGAGACCAGGACTCGGCTCCCCTGATGATCACCCTCAATTCCGTAAAGGCTATCAAAAGCTCAAAAGAGGATACCGTGGCGGGGGAAGAGAGTGCAGAGTTAGATGAGATCACTCTCAAGAATGACATGCATCTGATCGGAACCATTGTCTCGATGGAAGAACAGACCCTTACTATCGAAACGACATATGCGGGAGATATATCGGTTCAGTGGGATGAGGTGGAACAACTCCAGTCCCGAACACCGCTTTCCGTTCAAGTTTTTGAGGAAGAGAAAGATTCCGATGGAGATGATTTTCTAAAAACCTCCCGTACGACTGTGACCGCGTTAGGTGGAAGTGAAGGCATATCGCCCGCGCGTGTGAAGACCATCAATATTCCAGAACTTCGCTATAAAGGAAATTTCGACCTGGGAGGTAATCGTACGAAGGGAAATACGGACACTACGGCTGTGAACGCCTCAACGGACAATACCATTTGGACCGAACGACACCGTGGCCTTTTAAACGGTAAGTATGCCTTTGCCTCGGCCGATGGAGAGAACACGGCCAAAAATGCACGAGGCACACTAGGCTATGATTATTTTTTCACCAAAAGATTGTTTGCCAACAGTTACGAATTCCTCGAATATGATAAGTTCCAAGGGTTGGATCTTCGGAGTACGACCAGCCTGGGGCTCGGGTATCAATTTTTTGATACCCCAAGCCATAGTTTAAGTGGGTCCATCGGTCCAGCGTTTGTTTACGAAAAATTCCAAGAGACCGGAACAACCAAAACCGTTACCGCTGCGTGGGGGGTGGATTGGGAGTATGATCTGATTTCAGATCGAATACGGGTGTATCACCGCCAAAAAGGATTTCGCGACCTGGGAGTGGGCGGAAGTACTGCCCTACGGTGGACCTCCGAGCAGGGAGCTCGCATAGAAGTGTATGGGAAATTGTATCTGAAGGTGGCATTTGAATACCGGTACAACAGCGACCCGGAGCCAGGGAAGAAAAAATCGGATGAAGCGTTCATATGGGCCTTGGGCTATGAGTTTTCGAGTTGATTGACGGTTAGTCTCCCGCCTTTTCTCCCAACCGCTGCGAACGACCACTGAACCCTCCGGCACTCAAAAATAGACCCCGGGTTCCCAAAAATGGCGGGGAAGTTTTCTGAAAAGCTCCACTTGTTGTTTGGCTCGACATTTATTGCCATCTCCTGTTTCATTCCTAGAGTCGGACCAGATTCAGACGTCTGTTCCGGCCACGGCTTTATCATAGTATTGTTCAGTGCGAATGGGGCAAAGGCCTTTTTTTCTCACAATGGCGGTCGTGTCACGTATCATGCCGCCATTTCCGCATAGATAAAAAGTCACATTGCTCACTGAGGCAATGTGGTTTTCAACTAATGTTGTCACGCGTCCCATGGGACCTTTCCAACCGTTTTCTGGCCTGGACAGGATTGTGATAAAACTGAAATTCAGATGCCGCCGTGCAAGGGCTTCCAATTCATGTTGGTAGTAAAGATCTCGCTGGCTCCGCAAGCCCCAATATAACGTCAAGGTTCCAGCTTCAGGTTCCTCCAAGAAGGTAGAGAGCATTGAACGGAATGGCGCAATCCCGGTTCCCGTGGCCACAAAGACGAGGTCTCGTCCGGATTTCTCCTGGAGAACAAACGATCCATTGGGCCCTTGAAATGTTACCGGATCCCCTTCGTGAAGACCAAACAAATAGTTTGAGCCTGGGCCATCAGGTACCCGGTTAAAAAGAAGGGTGATCTGATGGTATTGACTTGGTGGGGAGGCAATTGAATACTGCCGCGGAACGTGCTGTTTCAATCCCGGATTCCAGACGTTCAGAGATATCCACTGCCCCGCCTTAAAGTCGATTGCATCAGGGGCGAGTAGGGTGAGTGCCAACTCACGGACATCATGGGTCAGATCCTTGACTCGACTGACACGGGCATTAAAGTCTTGCATTATTGTAGGTTCCTGCCGATTGAGGTTATTCTCTTGAAAGCGACATTACACATTACCAAGCTTAAAAACCGCCTGCAAAAAATTAAGCGAAATTGCCGCACATCACATCAATAAGGGCGACTGGCCATCAGTGCTCTATTTTGGAAAGGGAAAAGCGCACATGAATAAGGGAGCCAGAAAGAAAAATGGAAAATGAACAGAGATAGCATCCCTTTGAACAGAACAACATCCCAATGAGAAACCACAAAGGGATGCTCTTCACCTCATTTGCAGCACCCATCTCCAGTTACCCTTTCCTTTAATAATCTCTTGGTCACTCACCTTGACCAACGGATACTTCCCCACCATCACAAAAGCACCAGATTACCCGGAGCCAATGTAAGGCCGGCTTGAACTTTCAAGAAGCCTGCATTTTAAATTCCGGATGAATTCGTCTAGAATCACCTCTCTGAAGCAAGACCGGATTGCATGCCCCTCATCCGGCAGTGAAAAATGATCTTTCTTGCATTCCACTAATTCATTTGGATCCATTTTTTGGGAGCCGAGCATGGACTTTCCTAAGTTTATCGAGCAGATCAAAAAAACCTATGGCATCACGAACGATTACGCCCTGGCAAAAAAACTCAAAGTGAGCCAGCCTGAGGCCAACTGGTTTCGCCGCGGCAAAAAAGTACCGAATGCCACGGTTTGCATCCGGATAGCCAACCTTCTCAAAAAAAATCCTGTCGAACTCTTAATCGTTGCCCAGAAAGACCGGGCCGCCCCCGAAGAAAAGAGCCATTGGGCCATGGCGTTGTCAGCCGTCGATGTCATGATGCATGTGCCGGAACGACCGAGATACATTCCGCAAAAAGTGGAGGCCATAGGCCAGGAACTCCGCCAGCTTGAATCCCAAATGCTGTCCTATGAGGGAACCATTGCTCAGAATGAAGCCATTCAACTACTGAATACCGTGGAGTCCACCATTGATTCGATGATGGAACGATGGCAGATATGGAAACGGGATGGCCCCCTCTTTCCCAGTTATTTATTGGCAAATCAGGCAGCGGTTCAGCGGGGAGTCAAACTTCGTCGGGTGTTTATCTTCAACAGAGAGCAGATGAACGATGCCTCTCAAATCGAAGACTGCCTTCAAGTATTAAATGATCAACGACACGCGGGGATTGCCGCGTTTTACGGATTTCGTGAGCAGCTGGCCACGACCCTCATTTATCAACGATTGGTTGCAGAATTTCGAGCCCGTGGCGTCAAAGAAGAGATCAATGCCGCGTTATTCGATAACGAAATTCTCATCTTTTCCCGATCCTATGCCTCTAGGAATTTGGGCATGAACAACAGTAGTTCCATCTCTATCACCGTCATTGACCAGTTGAATATTTCCTGGAAACCGGACCATTTACGGGATCTGAATCCAAGCCCCCTCTTTGAAACCCGCTTTGTCTTTGAATATCAAGGAGAACGACAATTCAAAACACAACTCGGTCGGTTTCTTCGGACATACGGTGAAGACAAGAACTAAATTATTTCTTCCAGCCGTTCGACGGCTGCGCGGAAGGCGGCAGAAGGGCTCTAGCCCGAAATTTGGATTTTCTTGAGACCCAAGTCCCTCACAAAAAAGGTTGGCTGCGGCCGCACGTCTCAGCACAGTTCCTTGGCTTTACCCTTGATGACAGCAGAGGGATGGGGCGGTTCTTTTCTCTTATCGGTCCTCGATAAAGAGAAATTCCCGCGCAGGAGGGCCGACGTAGGAGGCTCGTGGCCGGATCAGACGATTGTGATCCTGTTGTTCGATGATATGGGCACACCATCCACTCAGCCGGCTTGCCACAAAAATGGGCGTGAAGGCTTCTTTGGGAATTCCGATGAACAGGTAGACCACTGCCGTGTAAAAATCCAGATTCGGGAGGAGCCCCTTTTCTTCCTTCATCGTCTGTTCAATGATTTCCGCAATTTCGTACCACCGCGTCCCATCCGCATGTTGACTCAAGGCTTTCGCTCGTCGTTTGATGATAACCGAACGCGGATCCTCGTGTTTTAAGACTCGATGGCCAAACCCCATGACCCGTTCCTTCCCGGACAATTTGGAATGGACCCACCCTTGCGCGTTTTCCGGGTCCCGAATGGCGTGGAACATCTCGGCCACAGCTTCATTCGCTCCGCCATGAAGGGGGCCTTTGAGTGCCGAAATAGCCGCCGTGACAGCCCCATAAAGATCAGCCAGAGTTGAGGCCGTGACCCGACCAGCGAACGTTGAGGCGTTCAATTCGTGCTCGGCATAGAGATTAAGAGAAACCTCCAGTTCTTTTGCATGATCCTCCCGGAGATTCCCTGTCAACAGATACAAGAGGTTTTGGGCAAACGATTTTGTGGCAGGAGCCTGAAAAAAAGGATGCTTGAATCGAGTCCGACTCGCCCAGGAAAGAAGTAGGGGCATTTGTGCGAGTAAACGGACGGCCTTTCGGAGATTCGCCTCATGGGATATATCCTGAGCTTCAGGGTCGATCATCCCGAGAAACGATACCCCGGTTCGAAGCACATCCATGACATTCGCAGAAGCTGGAACCGTTTGGAGAAATTGCCTGACGACCGGGGGTAAGGACCCGACATGAGCCACCTCAGCCTGCCACTCCTGAAGATCGCGGGATGACGGGAGGTCTCCATGCAGTAACAAATAAGACACTTCTTCAAACGTCGCATGCTCGGCCAGCTCTTCAATGGCATACCCTCGATATCGTAAACTTCCCCTCATCTCGTCTATTTGGCAGATGGATGATTCCCCCACCACCACCCCATCAAGGCCGGGATTATGAACAACCGTTTCCATGATACACCTGCCTTTCTTTACAGGCCTTGTTGAAAAATTTTGTTCCGAGGCGATCCCAAGAGGCCGTCAGATGCATTCCCAGAGTTCGGAAAATTTAACGCTCCTCCTTCATTCCGTTGGGACAGATTCATACTTTTGATAATCCAACATTTTGTACAATGCCTGTCTGGTTTGCATGCGATCGAGGAAAGCTTGTTGGGTTCCCTGTTTTTGTAATTCCAGGAGAACTGCTCGGCCTTCCTTCGCCATCACACGAAATACGGTCATGGGGAACAGCACGATGTGATATCCCATTCCGGAGAATTCCTTGACGGTCATATAAGGAGTTTGTCCCCATTCAGTCATATTGGCGACCAGAATGCCCCCGGAATATTTTAGGGCTTTGGCTGCCATTTGAAATTCTTTGGCTGACTGTAGGGCCTCCGGGAAAATCGCATCAGCGCCGGCTGCCCTGTAAGCTCGAGCCCTCTCAATGGCCCCCTCCAGACCTTCCACAGCCCGGGCATCCGTCCTCGCAATGATGATCAGATCCCGATCCTGTTTTGCCTCAACTGCCGAATGAATTTTTTGACACATGCCCTCACACGAAATCAGGGTTTTTCCGGGCAAATGGCCGCAACGTTTCGCCAATACCTGGTCTTCCAATTGAATTCCCACCGCCCCGGCCGATTCTAACTCCTGAACCGTGCGATACACCTGGTGCCTCTCTCCAAAGCCCGTATCGGCATCGACGATGACCGGAATTTGAACCCGTTGAGTCACGTACCTAGTTTCTGTCACCACCTCTGTCATCGTTAACAGCCCGATATCGGGTAGTGCCCGGGAAGCCGCCATACCCGCTCCTGACAGGTATGCTGCCGGAAAACCGGCATCCTCAACCAATCGAGCCGAAAATGTATTAAATACGCCCGGCACCGCCAACGTGTCCCGTTGAAGTTCGGTTCGAAAGCGGCGCGCCCGACTCTGGGAGGTTATTGGTTTCCCACTCATCGGCTATCCAATACTGGTAATGCCGACACCAGGACATTAACGTCTTTCAGACGGTCCAGTTCCCACACGGTTTGGATAACGTTCGACATATCTTTCCGGCCGATTTTCCGGGAAGACAACTTTTGAAACTTCAATTCCAGTTCGCGATCAGTGAGCGGGCGTCGTGGATGACCTTTGGGATGGTCAATCTGAGCCGTGAACGTCCTGCCGTCCATCAGGGTGACATCAATTCTGTTGGCCATGGCATCGGGATAACGCTCGGAAAACTCTTTGACCTCTTCAACACGGATTTTCTGCATCAGATTCAACAGAACGGTATCGTTCAGGCGATGCGGGGAAAATGACCGGGGAGATATTTTCCCATCCGTCAGAGCGACTGCCACGCAAAAAGGGAGACTATGATCAGCAGTTTCGCGGGTTTTGGGATGCCACTTTTCCTGATCCCGTCCAATAATTTCGATCGCCACATCACCACTGCCGACAATAATGGCTTTGATCCGGTGGACAGGGTATTCCCCACACGCAGCAATCAGTTGTTCCCGAATGGCGAATGCCGCCTCCACGGCCGACTGTGCATGATATTCCACCGGATGGGGCTTGATGTAGGTGTCAAGAATTTTATAGGAAGAGCCGTGACGTCCTCCCATTTCGGGTAAAGAGAATGGGCCGGAAATCACCTTCATAAACCCCTTTTCTCCTTCAAACATGGCCTCAGGTCCGGTCATACCCTCGCAAGCTGCATACCCTGCGAAGATTCCATTCCTGCTTGCATTGGCAAACGCGCAGGCTTTCCATAGGGAAACTTCTCCCACTCTGGTCTGACGAAGTGCTCCAGCCGTAATTCCCGCCAGATTGAGCGCATGCACGATCTGTTTTTTGGGAAGTTTGAGCAACCTGGCTGTAGCGGCCGCGGAAGAAAACGCTCCGTAGGTGACGTGATCCCATCCTCGAGGGCGGAGCGCGGCGGCGTCACAAAGACGGCACTGAATCTCATAGGCCAGCACGATGGACTGAATGAATTGCCGGCCATGAACATGAAGACTTTCGGCAACCGCCAGACAGGCCGGAATATTGTCTGACGGATGAGCCGGCTCCTTGGAGAGGTAGGTATCGTTGCAGTCGAGATACCGCACCGCCGTGCCATTCGCAAAGGCGGCCAGATCCGGACTGGTTCGATGGCGGGTTCCCCATACCGTTGCGCCGTCTTTGACCATCACCCGGGTCGCCAGGCGTCTCGCAATCCTGCATGGGGGTGCGGTGGTGGCACCATATGCACAGGCCAGGCTATCCAACACCCGTCGCTTCACCTCATGGATCACGTCCGAAGGAAGGTTCTGGAAGGTCAAAAACTCCGCATACTCGGCCAGGCGGTCAGCAAGCATCATCCCCTCTTGCCCTGAGATCGGACGGCATCTCCTTCCAGGAAAAGATTTCTTCTCCGGCTCGACAATTCGGGCAGTCCTGAATTTCCCATTGAGGCATCGTCACGTTCGTCCCGTAGTAAAATGGATAGCGAGACATCAAGTCGTCCATTAATGGGAATTGCCCGCTATCCCGACGGGCAAATACCATCATTCCTACGACGTGTCCGCCATGATCGTTCACAATGGTTTTGAGTTTATTGACGCAGCTCCCTCGCGCGGTCACGTCATTGATCACCACAAAATTATCCCCTTTTTGTATCGAGCCTTCGGGAATCTCTACTCCAATCTTTCCTGTATCCTGATTGAAAGGCGCATATACCACTCTCATCGTCATCTGAGGGCTAATGCTGGTCGCGATACCCTCTGCCAACAAACGTGCATCCGATGCCGGCACGAGGAGTCCGTCGATTCGATGGTGTTGGCTCAGGCCTAAAACCCAGTGGCCCATATCCGCACTGATAAGGGAAAGCAGATCCGCATCACGTGTGATGGACTCAAATCCTAAATAAGTCGAGGTATGGTGGCCCGACACGACGGATACATGCGTATCAAACAGAATCGCCATTGAATCGCGAAGTATCCGAATGACCTCATGTTTCGACAGGGAAGAGGATGGGGATTCTCCGACAATCGATTGAAGCCGTTCTTCGACGGTTGAATCCGCGTAGAGCCTTCGCTGATAATCGATTAACTCCGATAGTCGTTTGTGTTTCTCAAGCACCAGATTCATGCTCAATGCTCCTTGGTAATCTTGGTTTTCAATGTTCCAATAGGCTGAATTTCCAGCTCTACGACATCATCCGGCTGTAAAAACCGATCCAGCTCCAATCCACATCCCCCACCCACGGTTCCAGAGCCGAACACTTCACCGGGATAGACCGTTTCTCCCCTGGACACATGTTCAATCATTTGAGCGAACGACCAGAAAATGGTCCCAAACGACCCTTTCGACCAGACTTCTCCGTTGACACGAGCCACCATGGCGACCTGCTTCAGGTCTGGAATCTCATCCGGCGTCACCAGGCAGGGTCCCAACGCCGTGGCAAAATCTTTCCCCTTCGCGGGTCCGAGCCGACAGGCCATTTCCTGGAATTGAATATCCCGGGCACTAAAATCATTCATGATGGTATAGCCGGCAATGTAGTCCCACGCCTTATCCGCCGGAATATCTCTACCTTTTCGACCAATGACGCAGGCCAACTCCAGCTCATAATCGAGTTTTTGTGTCTGTAACGGCCACACCAGAACGTCTTCGGGCCCGATGATGGTCTGTGGATTGCCTTTATAATAGACCGGCGCCTTGTACCACTCCGGGGGTATCGGTTGACCTCGTTTTTTGGAGGTCGCGGCGATGTGCGCCTCAAAGGCAATAAAATCACGAAGAAGAGGGGGATGAGGGATCGGCGCAAGCAACGAGACCTCTTCCCTGTTATAGACAATCGTTTCACCATCAGGGCCATGGACCAGATGATCGTTGTCACTAATATAATGAAAAGCCTCCCGGGCTCTATTCATCGCCGACACTTCCCCCTGAAGAAGCTCCAGCATAGAGGACGGGACTTCCGATGTGGCCAGCCTGTAGGGTTGTGCCTCCCCTTGATCCGCCAGCATCCTCGTGTATGCCATGTTCAGATCCACGATGGACTCATGGTGGAATGCTCCGACCCGCGCAAATTTTCCTATTGGTGTGTGAACCTGGAAAGTGACAAGTTTCATGGTGTGCTCCAACTCATGGAATAGTTTTTTAATTCAACAGCCTCAGCCTCAAGCATCACGCAGAAGGGCTGCCGTGACTCCACCATCACCGCAATTTCATTCGTCTGTGTTTGTGTTTTACTGGCCTCAACCGCCCCTGGATGGGGCCCATGATGTATGCCCTGAGGATGTAAGGTCAGGGTTCCGGGATGAATGCCCGACCGGCTGAAGAAATTTCCCTCGTGATAAAACAGGACTTCATCAAAATCCGTATTCCGATGATAAAAGGGAATTTTCAATGCACCCGGCTCACTCTCCAGCGGTCTGGGGGCAAACGTCGAAATCCACACCCTACCCGCCTGAAAGGTCGCGTGCACGCTCGGAGGCAAGTGATAGCGGGGACTGGTCACCGGCCGAAAATCCCGAACGTTGAGTTTCGTCGGCCAAACCTCTCCCTTCCACCCGACAACATCCAATGGAGAAAAAGGATAAAACACCTTGGTATACGTTCCATCACGTTTGATGCGAAGCTCCCATTCATGTTGACGCTGTGTAGTGACGGGCGCTGAAAGTTCGGGGACCACAAGGACCTCGGGATCGAATAAAGCATGCTGTCCCAACAAACCCCGTTCGGGCAGCATGACAGGTTCAGAAGTTTCGATAATCAACATGACACCGGGTCCTTCTTCGACCACCATCCGGTAGGTGGTCCCTTTGGGAATGACCAGATAGTCTCCGGGTTCATACGTCAGCACGCCGTAATCGGTTTCCAGCAGACCACGCCCTTTATGTACAAAATGCACTTCATCCCCATCCGCATTGCGAAAGTAATACGGCATCGTTTCTTTCCGACGGGAGATAGACACCTGGACATCCGGACTTCGTAATATTTCCACCGGTCGGCTTTCCCTGGTGAAAAAATCTGGAGGGGTCAGATCGCTGCACTGGAAGGCGCGAGGCCGACAAGGCCCATCGATCCGAAGCCAGTTGGTGGGAGGATGGGAACGATAGAGATGGGAAGCCGGACCGGCAAATCCCTTGCGTCCATGTTCCTCTTCATACAGACCTGTCGGAATATTGACGTGCGCTTGCCGGGGTGATTGACCTTTCCGTGTTAAGTACATGGGGTCCTTTCTGTCAGCATGAATCCACCATGGCCATGGCTGCTTAGGGGATATGCTTAAAGTCAATAATAGTCTGTTCCACGCCCTGCGTTTGATCCCGTTCGATATCCTGATATAAGGACTCGACTGTGCTCTTCACAAAAGTCTTTGACTCTTCCTGTCCCTGTCTACGCTGAGTCAGTTCGAAGAAAATTCCACTGCCGGGAAACAGTGGATAAGTAAAACGCTGACGGAGCGGACCGAATCCATCCCGACCTTCCTTTACGGGTCCGCTGAACTTCACGCCATGGGCTTCCCATTCCTGGCAGACGGTTTCGATATCGTCTACTTCCAATGCGACATGTTGTATACCTGGCCCAAACCGTTCGACAAATTCCGTAATCTGTGATTTACCGGTTTTATCCCGGCCTTGCATAAGGGCCACTCGAATATTGTTCCGTTGAACCACAATGGTATCCATGCTTGATCTATCGGACCCCACATCATCGGCAGACCAGATCGTTCGAAAGCCGAGAATGTTGTTGAACAGGTGTTCAGCAGCATGAAGATCATTCACACAAAGGGTAATGTGATCAATTCCAACCGTGTCACCCATTGGATTCTCCTTCCCTATCAATAATTCGAAAGGACTTCTGCAGACCTTTCATGTTTCCCAGCATCTTCCGGTCCGTTATGAGCCTTAGCTACCAAAATTAATTTTAATTTACCATTAAAAAATAATTATTAGCAATCTTTTTATAAGGCATTGAATATAATGACCTATACGATACTCTTACCATTCCCTATCATTGCTTGTAATCCATAAAAGTTTTATTATAATAATAATATTTTATCATTAAATTCTTGACCGGCAATTACCACAGAACAATTACTGAAAAATTGGGACTTACTTATATGTTCAGACTAAGGAGGCCACCATGTCAGGATTTTATCGGGAGATGCGGGAATTCGTACTTCATCATGGTGCCATCAATAACTCTTATCTGAATTGGTTTAAGAAGGGTGACGCATCCGATGAAGAACTCCATGCGTTTGCGGTGGAGTTTTATAACTTTGCCCGGTACTTTCCAAAAATTCTTGTCGCACAACTGGTCAACACCGAGGATGAATCCGTCGCTGAGGAATTGACACGGGTTTTGTACTCAGAATTGGGGGAGGGAAATCCTGAAAACAGACATGAGTTACTCTATCGGCATTTCCTGCGTTCCATCGACATCGATCTTCATCAAGCCTTGACTACACCGATGATGCCTTCTACCCGCGCCTATATCGAAGGGATGGAAGAATTGTACAGCAGCGGACTTCATGAACAAGCCCTAGGAGCTTCCTTTGGCCTGGAAAACATGGCCATTACCATGTGGGATCACCTAATTCCCGGCTTACAGTCTTTGCGTCGTCAAAGATTCCCTGGCCTTGATATGAAGTATTTCACCTTCCATCGTGAACTGGAATCCACTCATGAGGAAGCCATGGTGCATGCAGTTGCGGCAATGGAAGGGCATGGCTCTGCCCAGGGGACACTCTCCATTCAAGAGCGACAGGATTTTCACGACGGCGTCCGACAGGTTCTGAACTTTTTAGAGGGGTTCTGGTTGGGTCTCGAGCGTCAACGCACGATGAACTTCTCCAACCACCACGGGGCGCATTCCAGGAACAGGCAGGTCACACTCGGGGACGCGCGATGAAAGAGCGCTTACTTAAGAGTGAGAACGGCTATCGCTCGCGAGGCTTCATGCTCACAGGGGAATGAGTCCTTTCCTTAAAGAGTAAAACGGATGATTGAAACGATTTCCATGAATAACAGTATTCAGGAAGCCCATCGGAACGGAAACCCGTTCCTCGAATTCCCTTATTCTTCGTTTACGCAATTTTTTCAGCAGCGGGTGGGCGATCCGGCACTCATGAAAGAAGTGTACTTAACGCATTACGACGATTCCGGAATGGTTCGAAGCTATACCTATGAGGAATTCGGAAACGCCGTCAATCGAACCGTAACCTTCCTGCGTGAGCAACTGGGAATCCAACGGGGTGATCGCATTGCCACCCTGCTGTTTAATCATGACTTTACCGTGGTGATATATTACGCCGCATGGGTCCTGGGAGCTGTGATGGTGCCGATTGACATAAATGAATCTGAAGACCGTCGCTTCTACATTCTGGAACATTCAGAGGCCTGTATGGCCTTTTGTTGGGGAACCGAATACGAAGCCCTCCAGGATATCCGGAATCGACTGCCCTACCTCCGGCATCTCGTCTCTCTCGGGAATGGAACCTCACCGCTCATGGACATAATGGGTCAACCTCGCCCAGCTCGATCACACAGCCACGGATCTCTCGATCAAGCTGCTCTCCAGGATGAAGCATTGATTGTCTACACCTCCGGAACGACGGGACCGCCGAAAGGGGTTGTGCTCACGATTGAAAATCTTCTCGTCGATGCCCACGGCATTGCACGATGGCACGGATTGGAAAAGGGTCATTGCCTCATGTGTGTGCTGCCGATCCATCATGTAAACGGAATTGTTGTCACACTCATCACACCATTTTACGGACAGGGCAGATCCGTGCTGAACCGGCGTTTTCGTCAGTCCGCGTTTTGGAACCGAATCCGGGATGAAGGCGTTACCTGCGTGAGTGTGGTCCCTACTATTCTGGAATTTCTGCTGGAAGGAGCCCGGGATAAGCGGGATTACCGGCTTGACCATTTTCGTGGATTGATTTGTGGTGCCGGCCCTCTCTTAAAGGACACGGTGTCACGGTTCGAGCATCAATTTCATGCTCCGGTTCGTCATGGGTACGGCCTATCTGAAACCACGTGTTATGCCAGTTTTCTCCCCGTGAACCTTTCCGAACAGGAACACAGGCATTGGCTTACGGAGTATGACTATCCATCCATTGGCCTCGCAATCCCTCACAACGACATGGCGATTCTCAATCCCCAAGGACAACCGGTCGGCGAGATGGTAAAGGGGGAAATTTGTATCCGCGGACAAACGGTGTGTTCAGGTTACTTGAAACGACCGGATGCGAATGAGGAAAGTTTCCAGTGGGGATGGTTCCGGTCGGGAGATGAGGGGTTCTTCGTTCGTGATCAGGCTGATCGCCCGTACTTTTTCATATCCGGGCGACTGAAAGAATTAATCATCCGTGGCGGTGTGAATATTTCGCCCTTGGAAATTGATGAAGTGCTCAGGAGGCACCCTTCCGTCAAATTCGGTATGGCCGTTTCCTTTGAAAACCGTTTCTACGGAGAAGAAATTGCCGGATACCTCGTTCTCAAAGAACATATGCCGCAACCTTCGGAAGATGAGATGGTCACATGGTGTCGCCAGGCGTTGCCCTATGCCAAGTGCCCCAAGGTCATCATGTTTGGCCAGGAAGTGCCCTATACGACAACGGGGAAACCCAAACGTTTGGAGTTAAAGGCCCGGTTGAGTCCCACATTGGCACGCTACCGGGACGTCCAATTCCGCTCTTTGCAACGCGGCTCAACTTCAAAACATCAGACGGCTTGAGGAGGCCGTCATTGAATGAGTAGTGGACATGACGTATCACCCAAACCACACCCAATGACCAACAAGAGGATAATTATTCAAGTCTAGACAAAAGGAGAGTGTTATGGAGATTTCACAATCTGAATTTCTCCACCTCTATTATTTTCTTAAACTCACCAGAGCGTTGGAGGAACGAGTGACCACGCTGTACCGGCAAGGTCGCATCGTCGGTGGTGTGTACACCAGCCATGGAATGGAGGCGATTTCGGTGGGCTATGCTTCCGCCCTGCAGGCCGATGACATTATCGCCCCTTTCCATCGGGATATGGGCGCGTTCTTAGTCAGAGGCATTACGCCGGGTGAGGTTTTAGCGCAATATCTTGGCAAGCGCACCGGACCCACCAAAGGGAAGGACGGCAACGTGCATATGGGCGACCTGAAACGTGGCATCATCGCCTTTGTCAGTCATCTGGCTGACAATCTTCCCGTCGCGACCGGAGTAGCTCTGGCGTTTAAGCTCCGTGGTGAATCCCGTATTGTGGCCGCGAATACTGGAGATGGAGGGACCAGTCGCGGAGATTTTCATGAAGCGTTGAACTTCGCGTCCGTTCGCCGGCTGCCGGTGGTGTTCTTTTGCAATAACAACCAGTACGCCTACTCCACCCCTCTTCACCATCAGATGGCCATTAAAGATGTCGTCGAGCGGGCAAAAGCCTATGCCATACCCGGTGAAATTGTAGACGGTAACGATGTCGCCTCTGTTTATCTGACCGCACAACGGGCCTTTCAACGCGCCAGGGACGGAGGAGGTCCCACCTTTATCGAATGCAAAACCATGCGAATGCACGGGCATTCGGAACATGATTCCGCCAAATATGTGCCTCGAGAACTCCTGGAGGAGTGGAAGAAGAAAGACCCTATTTTGAAAGCGGAACGTCAGCTGAAAGAATTGGGGTATGCCGGTCAACTCGAATTCCAGGAAATCCATATGAGGGTTAAAAAGGAAATTGATTCCGCTTTGGAGTTCGCGGAACAAAGCCCTCTTCCGGAAGGTCCGGAAGCGTTGGAAGGCGTCTTTGCCGCCAATCCCGTGGAGGTACTGATATGACCACATCCGCCATCACACATGAAGTGACCTATCTGGAAGCCATCTCGCAAGCCCTTGATGAAGAAATGAGCCAGGATGAACGGGTCTTCCTGATGGGAGAGGATATCGGCCCTTACGGCGGGGCATTTCGTGTCACCGAAGGGTTTCAAGATAAGTATGGTGAATGGAGAGTGCTGGACACCCCTCTGGCGGAATCGGGAATTGTCGGCGCCGCGATTGGGGCGGCGATGATGGGCATGAGACCCGTGGTAGAAATGCAATTTGCGGATTTCATCTCCTGCGCGTTCGATCAAATTACCGAGATGGCCGCCAAGAATCACTATCGCTGGGGAGCAGAGGTGCCTCTGGTCATCCGCGCACCCTTCGGGGGAGGGACTCATGGAGGGCCGTTCCATTCCGTGTGTCCGGAAGCCTGGTTCTTTCATACCCCGGGGTTGAAACTGGTGGCGCCTTCAACCGCCTATGACGCCAAAGGATTGTTGAAGGCCGCTATCCGGGATCATAACCCCGTCATTTATTTTGAGCATAAATTTCTGTACCGGCGCGTGAAGGAGGTGCTTCCTGCTGAAGATTATATCGTCCCGATCGGAGAAGCGGAGATCAAACGGACAGGAAGCGAGATGTCCGTCATCACCTATGGAGGCATGGTCCACGTGGCATTAGAGGCAGCAGAAGCCTTGGAGCAGGAGGGGATCGACATGGAAGTCGTGGACCTTCGCACCCTGAGCCCCCTTGATACCGACACGGTCAAAGACTCGGTTCGAAAAACGGGCAAAGTGATTATTCTCCACGAAGATACGAAGACCGGAGGAATCGGTGGTGAGATTGCCGCAATTCTGGCTGAAGAATGCTTCAATGCGCTTGATGCGCCGATTATGCGGATCGCAGCCCCCGATATTCCCGTGCCCTATAGTCCCCCGCTGGAGGACTTTTTTCTTCCGAAAGCTCATGACGTCATCACTGCCGCCCGCCAATTGGCGGCCTATTGATTACACAGGGGAGCAATTCATGGCCACCGACATCGTCATGCCGCAGTTAGGTGAAAGCATTGCCGAAGGCACTATCGTGAAATGGCTCGTTCCGCTGGGGGCACAGGTGAAAAAAGATGAATCCCTGTTAGAGGTGGAAACCGATAAAGTGGCACTGGATATTCCTTCCCCTGCGACCGGAGCCTTAACCGAGATTTTGATCCAGGAAGGGGAAACGGTCCCGGTGGGCACCCTTCTTGCGCGACTCGATTACCATTCCGAATCCGGAAACGGTAATTCCGCGACAAGCACAATTCAATCACCGCTATCGTCCGATCACGGTCAGTCAACGATCTCAGGATCCCCTGACCTCCTTTCACCGGCCGTTCGAGACCTTGCTGCGAAGCACCAGGTGGACCTCAGCCGCATCACCGGAACCGGCATGAATGGACGGATTACCAAAAAGGACATTCTGGAGTTTCTGGACAAGCAGGGCCTGCCCGGAAAAGAGTCCGGCGATACGCTAAAGGGACAACCCGCATCAGTACCCCCCTCCCCTGAAGAAGAGGTGATTCCCTTAAGTTCCATGCGACGAACGATTGCAGAACGCATGGTCAAGAGTCGACAGACCGCAGCCCACGTGGTGACATTCTTTGAAGCCGACTTCACAACAGTCGAACCCACCAGACAGGAGTTGCATCTGACCTATCTGCCTTTTGTGATCAAAGCGGTCACGCAGGGAATCAATGCCTTTCCGATTCTTAATTCCTCCTGGTCTGCCAAAGGTCTGATCCTCAGGCATGCCGTGCATATCGGTATAGCTGTCGCCGTAGAAGAAGGGTTATTGGTTCCCGTTGTCCAACATGCCGATCAAAAAGATCTTCGACAATTGGGTAAAGAAGTCGCCGATCTGTCTCAACGGGCACGAAGCAAACAACTCCAACCCGAGGAAGTCCAAGGAGGAACTTTCACCATCACCAATCACGGCGGAACGGGCAGTCTTTTCAGCACCCCGATCATCAACCAACCGCAAATCGCCATTCTTGGAGTTGGCGCTGTTCAGCGACGAGCAGTGGTCGTGAACGAGTCCATTGAAATTCGCCCCATGGCCTACTTGAGTCTTGCCTTTGATCATCGGGTCATCGATGGAGCCACGGCCGATCAATTTATGCTCATGGTGAAATCTGTCCTGGAACAACCGTCCTGGGAGGTCACCTCATGAAGGATTTTAGACATGCGGTTATTGTGAATGCGGTCCGCACTCCCATGGGAAGCTTTCAGGGGGTCTTCAGCCCGGTTCCCGCGACGAAACTTGGAAGCCTGGCCATTGCGGAAAGCTTACATCGCGTTGGCCTGTCAGGGGCGTTGGTGGACGAGGTCTATATGGGTTGCGTGCTGGCTGCCGGTCTCGGACAGGCACCCGCGAGGCAAGCCGCGCTTGGAGCCGGCCTGCCCGACTCGGTGGCCGCAACCACCATCAACAAGGTCTGCGGGTCCAGTCTCATGGCCATCATTATGGCCACTCAAGCCATCAAATTAGGGGAAGCCCGGATTCTGGTTGCCGGAGGCATGGAAAGCATGACCGGCGCCCCCTACCTCCTGACCAGGGCCAGACAAGGCTACCGGCTGGGCCATGGGGAACTGATCGATAGCCTAATCAAGGATGGCCTCTGGGACGTGTATAACGATTTCCATATGGGTCAGGGTGGGGAACTCTGTGCGTCCAAGTATCAATTGAGCCGACAGGCCCTTGATGAATTTACGATTGAAAGCTATCGACGAGCCCGCATGGCCATTGCGACCGGCGCATTCAAACAGGAAATCGTTCCCGTCGAACTGCCTCAAAAAAAAGGCGATCCCCTTCTCGTCACAGACGATGAGGAACCGAATCGCGTGAATCTTGAGAAACTCACCAGCTTGAAGCCGGTGTTCAAAGAAGACGGCGTGTTGACTGTCGGCAATTCTCCATCTTGCAATGACGGTGCGGCAGCCCTTGTTCTGATGGAAGAAAGAGAGGCCGAACACCATGGCATCAAACCGTTGGCACGAATCATCGGGTATGCCGGCGCCGCATTAGCACCGGAATGGTTTACCATCGCCCCGGTTCACGCCATCCAAAAAGTTCTGAAGCAGACAGGTCTGACCATCGAGCAGATTGATCTCTTTGAAATCAATGAAGCCTTTAGCTCGGTGTCTCTTGCAATTAACCGGGAACTCAAGCTGGACCCGGCAAAAGTCAATGTAAACGGAGGTGCCGTGGCGCTTGGACATCCTATCGGAGCTACCGGCGCACGGATTATGACCACCCTGATCTACGCACTGGAAGCCAGAGGTGCCCGTTTGGGGCTTGCCAGTCTCTGTATTGGTGGAGGGGAAGCCCTGGCTGTGGTGATCGAACGCATGACCTAGCTCATGATATTGGCGGCCCTGCTCACGTTTCTGTTTTGACTGGAGGAGACGCGCACATGCCATCACAGGCCATAGAAACCATGGGTGTCGTAGGAGCCGGCCAAATGGGTGCGGGCATTGCGTTCGTATCTGCGCTCGCAGGCTGTGAGGTTTTCCTCTACGATATCCACACCGGATCCCTGGAAGCCGCTCTTGAACGCATTCACAAGGGATTCGACAAACAAATTCAGGATGGCACCATCCCGGCTTCGGAAGGCGAAGCGGCCTTAAAACGAATCCGGACCACCCAATCCCTCGGGGACATGTCTGATCGTCACCTGATCCTTGAAGCCGCCCCCGAATATTTTGAAATGAAATGCGAGCTGTTCCGGCAGCTTGGCACAATCTGCAAACCGGATGTGATCCTGGCCAGCAATACCTCCTCGATATCCATCACAAAATTAGGGGCTATGTCGGGGCGGGATGCTCAGGTAGCCGGCATGCATTTTATGAATCCGGTCCCGGTCATGAAATTGGTGGAACTCATTCGAGGTTTGCGAACCAGCGATGAAACCATCTCTCTTCTCGCCGGACTTGCCGACCGCATGGGAAAAATTGTGGTGGAATCCAAGGATTCTCCAGGTTTCATCGTTAATCGCCTGCTCATGCCGATGGTCAATGAAGCCATTTTTGCATTAGCCGAAGGCCTTGCCACTGCGGACATGATCGACAAGGCCATGACTCATGGCACCAACCATCCCGTAGGGCCACTGGCGTTAGCCGATCGGATCGGTTTGGATACCGTGCTCAACATTTGCGAAATTTTATTTCAGGAATTTGGGGATCAAAAGTTTCGCCCGTGTCCGCTTCTTCGGAAATATGTTGAGGCGGGTTGGTTGGGTCGAAAATCAGGAAGAGGATTTTACACCTATCAACCTTGATCCCCTTGTCAGGATATGACGCTATGAAGATTGCTCACGATTCACCGATGGTTCAGCAAAAGGGTTCGGCTGAGGAACGTCCGGCCTCTCACCATCCTCAGGACAGGAAGACGCCGTGTACTTCTTTGTCCGGACTGCCGATTGCCGATCGGTATACGCAGGAAGACCTCAAAGATTGGGATCCTGAACGTGACCTCGGGCTTCCTGGAGACTTTCCCTACACACGTGGCATTCATCCGACGATGTACCGCAGTCGGCTATGGACGATGCGCCAATTCGCGGGATTCGGGACAGCTCTGGACACCAACGCCCGTTTCAAATATCTCCTGGATCAGGGACAAACCGGTCTTAGCGTCGCGTTTGATATGCCGACCCTCATGGGGCTGGATTCTGATGATCCGCAGGCAGTTGGGGAAGTAGGCTATTGTGGAGTCGCGGTCTCGTCACTGGAAGATATGGCCACACTCTTCGACGGAATCCCTTTGGATCGGGTATCGGTTTCCATGACGATTAATGGCCCGGCCGCGGTGATATTCGCCATGTATCTCACTCTGGCTGAACGGCAAGGCATTCCGCTGAATCGGCTCAATGGCACGCTTCAAAACGATATTCTCAAAGAATATATCGCACAAAAAGAATGGTTGTTTCCGCCTGCTCCCCACATGCGATTGATCACGGACACCATCGGCTACTGCAGTGAACACGTACCGAAATGGCATCCCATCAGCATCAGCGGGTATCACATCCGGGAAGCAGGATCCACCGCCGTGCAGGAATTGGCCTTTACCTTGTATGACGGGCTGACCTATGTCGATGCCGCCGTTCAGGCAGGATTGCCGATCGACGCCTTTGCTCCACAACTGTCCTTTTTCTTTAATTCGCATAACGACTTTTTCGAGGAAATTGCCAAGTTTCGTGCTGCACGACGCTTGTGGGCGCAGGAAATGAAAGACCGATACCACCCCAACAATCCACGCTCGCTTCAGCTCCGCTGCCATGCCCAGACAGCAGGCTGTTCCCTCATGGCCCAGCAACCCATGAACAATGTGGTGCGCACAACCCTTCAGGCTCTGGCAGCTGTGCTCGGCGGCACTCAATCGCTCCATACCAATTCCATGGATGAGACGCTGTCTCTGCCCACTCAGGAGGCCGTAACGCTGGCCTTACGGACCCAACAGATCATTGCTCATGAAAGCGGGGTCACCAACACGGTTGATCCTCTGGCCGGTTCCTATTTTATTGAACACCTCACCAACCGGATGGAAGAAAGTGCCCGCGAATACTTTCGCAAGCTGGATGCCATGGGTGGCATGTTGGCCGCCATCGAACGGGGGTTCCCACAACAAGAAATTCTGGAGGCATCCCAGCACTACCAGGAAGAAATCGACCGGAAAGAACGCATCATCGTCGGCGTCAATGAGTACGTTGAGTCGGAGCACACCATTCCCACCCTGCGAATCAGGGAGGAAGCCGAACAGTATCAGCTGGAACGATTACGTTCGTTTCGCGCCAAACGGGATCCCAAGAAAGTGGGTGAAGCGCTTCATGAAATTCAATTGTTTGCGCAATCCGCCGAAAATCTGTTGCCCCACCTGATGCACGCGGTCAAAGCCAAGGCCACATTGGGAGAAATGTGTGGAGCCTTAAAGGGAGTCTTCGGAACCTATCGTGAATCGGTGGTGCTATGAACTGTGGTCGCAGTTTGGGGACCATAAGGCATGTTGGCCTTCATGACTCAATTGGTAAGGAGGTAACAGAGCAAACCGGCATACAGATTTCACCAATGTTCCTGTAGCCGAATAACCCTTTTCTCAAAACAGAAGGGACCAATCCTGTGAAACTTGGACAATTTAACATTTATCCTGTGACAGACGGCCGGTTCCGGCTTGACGGCGGAGCGATGTTCGGGGTGGTCCCCAGGGTGCTCTGGGAGAAATGTTGTCCGGCCGACGATCACCACCGCATCCCGCTCAGCTTGACCTGTCTGCTGATCCAGGCACATGGGAAGAACATCCTCGTCGATACGGGACTGGGCTCAAAACAGGACAAAAAATTTCATCGAATGTTTGCCGTGGATCAATCCTCCTCCCTTCATGATGCCTTACACCACTTCCGCCTTGCCCCGAAGGATATCGATATCGTGATCAATACCCATCTCCATTTCGATCATGCCGGAGGCAACACGCGGTGTAATGAAAAAGGACAGACGATCCCGACGTTTCCGATGGCCCGCTATCTGGTGCAACGCGGAGAATTTGAGGATGCCATCAAGGCGAACGAACGGACCAAGACCAGTTACCGTCAGGAAAATTTCATTCCTATTCTGGAACATCATCAATGTGAGTTTGTCACAGGCACGACCGAGTGGCTGCCCGGTGTCTCAATGGTGATCACTCCAGGTCATACCAAATACCACCAAAGCATTAAGATTGAATCCGAAGGACACACGGCCTTCTTTTTAGGGGATTGTATTCCCACGGTCTCTCACCTGCCCCTCCCCTACATTATGGGCTATGACCTCTTTCCGCTACAGACGCTGGAAACCAAACGATGGATTCTTGATCAAGCCTACGAAGAAGGATGGCTCCTGATTTTCGAACATGACCCCCGGATCGAAATGGGGTACGTCCACAAAGACACGGAAGGCAAATACTTCTTGAAACCTGCAGAGGAAGCGAGAACAGCATGACCACAGCGACGACGCCCATTCGAGTCCTGATCGGAAAGGTTGGTTTGGATGGCCACGATCGCGGCGTGAAACTGGTGGCACGAGCCCTACGAGACTCCGGCGTGGAGGTCATTTATACCGGGTTACATCAAACCCCCGAGCAGGTCGTCAATATCGCCATTCAAGAAGACGTGAACGCGATAGGCCTCAGCATTCATTCCGGTGCCCATTCCTCTCTGTTTCCACGGGTACTGGATTTACTAAAAACGCATGATGCCGAGGATATCGTCGTCTTCGGTGGAGGCATTATCCCCTCTGATGATGTCGGCCCTCTGATGGAAAACGGTGTGCGGGCCCTGTTCCCTCCCGGCACCTCGATGTCATGCATTGTGGAATTCGTAAAAGGACTGCCCCGATGAGACCGGTCTATATGATCAGTGGTGGGATCACAAAATTCGCCAAAGCCCATCCGGATAAAGATTTCCGTCTGATGGTCAAAGAAGCCTATGATGCCGCCCTCCAGGACGTACCCGGCTTATCGAAAGACATGATTGATGGCGGGGTCGGCTCCTATTTTTCAGATCATTTCACCCGACAGCTCAAAGCCGCCAGCATGGCACACGATTACCTGGGACTGTGCCCTAAACCGTCAAAACGGGTCGAAGGGGGCGGAGCCACGGGAGGCCTGTGTTTTCAATCGGCCTGGGAAGCGATCGCCTCCGGACGAATGCATTGCTGTGTGGCGTATGGTTTTGAAACCATGTCCCGGGTCAACACCTGGAAGGGCAACGAATTTATTGCGTTGGCTTCCGATACGAATTTCGACTTTCCGGTCGGCGGGTTTTACAGCGGGTACTATGCCATGATGGTCAATCGCCATATGCATGAATTTGGCACCACGGTTGAACAGATGGCTATGGTCTCCGTCAAAAATCATCTGAATGCCCTGTACAATCCCTATGCGCAGAAGGCAAAACGTCTCACCGTCAAACAGGTTCGGGAATCTCCCATGGTAGCCACCCCATTGACCATGGAAGATATCTGCACCATGTCCGATGGAGCAGCCGTATGCATTCTGACTGACGAAAACATTGCGGAACAGGTCTGTGACCGGCCGGTGCACATCACCGGCATAGGATCAGGGTCAGATGCCATGCGCATGGCTGACCGGCCGCATGGAAAAGTTCCGCTGCTTCCGCACGAGCAGGAATCCGATTATGCCCGGCTCAAATACCCCGGGGTGCATTCCTTTCGCGGTGGTCGAATGGCGGCAAAACTGGCCTACGAAATGGCCGGCATCCGGAATCCATTGGAAGATTTAAGCTTTGTCGAACTTCACGATGCGTATACCTCCTCTGAAATTCAAACCTATGAAGACCTGGGGTTGTGTAAATATGGGGAAGGCGGCAGTTTTATTGAAAAGGGTATCCCGTTCATGCCGGGGATTGAGTATGACTTGCCGTTACCGGATCAAGGGCGATTCCCCGTGAATCCATCCGGGGGACTGTTGGCCTGCGGCCATCCGGTCGGAGCCACAGGTCTGATGCAGGCCGTCTTTGCGTTTTGGCAACTGCAAGGCACGATCGAGAAGCATTTAGGCAGTCCGGCATTACAACTTCGCGATCCCCGACGTGGACTCATCCATAGTCATGCGGGCACCGGGACCTATATCACAGTGTCGATCTTGGAGAGGACATAACCACACCATGAAACACTCTGAAACAACCGGCAAACCCATGGAGAAACGCCAGGAGACGAATCTACCGGAAGGCGCCCCGTTGATCATCCAGGACCACTACGAAATCGACTACCGGCATAGTTATGCCCAGGATTCCCCCTTCTTTGTGGGTTTGAGTCAAGGCCGCTTGCTGGGATCGCGATGTACGGGGTGCCAGTATATGTATGCGACACCACGGGCACATTGCATGGAATGCGGGGCGCCCACGACGTGGGAAGCACTTCCACCAACCGGACGCGTGCATACCTTCACGGTCTGCTATTACGGCGGGGAGAGTTTTCTGAAAGAAACCCCCTTTCTGTTGGTGTTGGTGGAATTTGATCAGGTGAATACGCTTTTTCTCTCCCGGCTCAAAGGCGTGCCACCGGAAGAGATTCACATTGGACTCCCGATTCGTCCACAATTCTCCGACACCCCCACTTACAAGGTGACCGATGTCTGGTTCGAACCCCTTGACCGTACATGAATTTCCCACGATTCCTTCCTTACTCAAGGAAGTCCGAACGGGAAACATCCGGGCAATATCCCGCGCCATCACGTTACTGGAAATGAATGGGCCGGAAAGAACAGCGGTCCTGGAGGGGCTAGAGCCTTTCCCCGGCCATGCAAGCACCATCGGGGTCACCGGATATCCCGGCGCAGGAAAAAGTACCGTGATCGACCAATTGATTACGGCGTACCGGTCACAAGGGAAAAAGGTCGGCGTGCTGGCCGTGGATATCAGCAGCTCATTAACCGGCGGCGCCATTCTGGGAGATCGAATTCGCATGCAGCACCATTCGTTGGATGAGCGTGTCTACATCCGGAGCATGGGCACGAGAGGACACCGGGGTGGCCTGGCCCTGGCGACACAGGACGCCATTCATGTGCTCGACGCCGCCGGGTATGATGTCGTGCTGATTGAAACCATCGGGATGGGACAAGAAGAAGGTGAAATTGCCCAGGTAGCCCAAACAGTGGTAGACGTCGTCGCTCCCGGTCTTGGCGATGACGTGCAGGCCATGAAGGCCGGGATTTTTGAGATTGCCCATATCGTCGTCGTCAATAAGGCCGATCATCAGGGAGCCCACGAAACCCTTCAGTCGTTGCGGGAATGGGTGCCAGAGGTGTTGCTGGTGACCGCCACGACCGGAGAAGGCATTCCATCGCTGGTGGAGGCCATAACCCGCCACCAACAGTCCCTTGAAGTTGAGACACCCGTTTCCGGTTGAATGTGCATATTCCCTGCTGCGGGGATCTAAATTAAAAAGGGTTCTTCTGGTTTTTCTGTGGGTAGGAGAATGGGTTACGCGTTCGTTAGGTTCAAACTCTTTTGGTAGGCGAAAGACAGGAGAGAGGAATGACCTGGTTGACTGCTCTATTGGCTACCCCGCTCCTGGTTCCTTTAGAGGTAGGACGCCTGCTACCTGGCCTCTGGGCGGACGCTGGAATCAATCGGCGGGCCTTGTCTGAGCCCAGCGAGTTGGCCCGCCCTCCTAGTCGTCGCGTCCGTCCAATCTGATGAGCCAGGTGGGGCGTCAATGGTTTTGGGTCCTTTTGCCAAAACAAAAGGACCTCGGCTGCCGGGCCGAAACCCGGCGACTTAACAATTAACTCTCATGCAACCTGCACCACTTCAACGACATTCGTTATCCCATTTTGAGATGTCAGAGGAGCGCGGATTTTTGTCTGTTCCCGACCCTCTTTCTTCCTGCTCACTCTGCCCTGATCTGGAATGGCTGGGGCAACAACTACCTAAGCTGCTGGCGGCCCGCCAACTCCGGAACACCATCAACAGAATGCAAGACCTCATTCCCGGTAAGAAGGACGACTGGACCGTCGCCACCTACCGATACGCAAATCGCATCCTTTCCTTTGCTGCGCATGGCTACATTTGGGAAAATCCGAATCAACCACTCGATCGTCTTCCGGCCAACCTGGCCGTGCCCTGGTGTGAGATATCACGCAGGTTAGGCCGGCCTCCGGTTCTTTCCTATGCCTCCTACGCCCTGGACAACTGGCGCCGTCTCGACCCGGACCGCCCGATCCAACTCGATAATATCGTGTTGTTGCAAAATTTTTTGGGTGGCTTGGATGAAGAATGGTTCGTGGCTGTCCACGTAGACATTGAAGCGAAAGCGGGACCAGCCATGGCCGCCATTCTTCGCGCGCAGGAAGCCGCGGAACGGGATCACGCCGATGAAGTAACGAAGGAATTATCGGTATTGGCGTCAACACTGGAAGGCATGTGCCAGACGCTGGATCGCATGCCCGAGCGATGTGATCCCTATATTTATTACCACCGTGTAAGACCGTTTATTCACGGGTGGAAAAACAATCCGGCCCTTCCCAATGGAATCGTGTATGGGGGTGTGGAAGAGTACCGGGAGGAACCGCAATATTTCCGAGGAGAAACCGGAGCTCAAAGCACGATTATTCCTTCGCTTGATGCCGCACTGGGCATCACGCACGCGGAAGATCCCTTAACCGTATTTCTCGCCGAAATGCGCCAGTACATGCCGCCGGCCCACCGCGCCTTTCTCGAAAGGTTGGAACATCAGCAGGACCATGCCGGCCGTCCCTTGCTGCCCGGATATATTATGGATCACAAATCCAACAAGCCCGACTTATGGCATGCCTATCACGAATGCGTCCAACTTCTGGCACGATTTCGAGCCACACATCTGGACTATGCCGCAACCTATATTCATCAGCAAAGCGAGAAACAATCCAGCAATCCCACCTCGGTAGGCACCGGCGGCACCCCGTTTATGGAATACCTGAAGAAACATCTGGATGAAACCAAGTTAATTGGGCAGTGATCCAGCGTGTGAAGTCATTTCAATAAAATTTCCCGTTGTTGGAAGCGAAAAAATGCACGTGGCGGGTTTCGGCCCGGCAGCCGAGGTCCTTTTGTTTCGGCAAAAGGGCCCAAAACCATTGACGCCCCGCCTGGCCTCATTGGAGCGGACGGATGCCAACCTAAGGAGGGCGGACCAACTCGCTCCGCTCAAACAAGGCCCGCCAGCCAATAAGAGCATCCCTCCTTTGGGCCAGACGGCAGGCGTCGGACCAGGAAAACAGATCTTTCAATTACACACATGAAAGAACGAGGAACCCTTCTTTCAGTATGATTCGAAAGGAGCGGCGATGAATGGCAGGAGGTACTTAATCCTCCAGCCAACGACTACTGCAAGGAATAAGTTAAAACAAAGAAGCGGCATCGCCGTTGTGGATGGCATGATGGTTTAGGGATTCGTGAGGAGTGCTCCGGCCCACCCCTTGTCTCTCACTTCCGCCTACAGGCGATCAGGCATGGGGAGTGAGAACGGTTTTTTCTGAGGATTGCTCGTGATAAGCGTCCTTCTCTGGCCGAACGGCCCCCGGCTCTGGAGACAGGTAATCGGTAAGTCCCCGTTGAATAATGCCGTGATTTAGAAATGGATATTGCCCCAGGAACGCCCGCTTTCCGACCGATGCGGCGACGGGATCATCATTATGAATAATTCCCGGAATCATCCGGTCAATCCGCTCACGAGCGGCATGAAATACTTCATCCGACAAGTCCCAGACCCGGGGATCCCCCTCCCGGTTATACTGCCGTTCAGCCCATAACGCCGTGGCCGCAATGATCAACATATCTTCCCCGACTGACTCAATCCTATTTTGCCTGCCCTGGTCCTCACGAATCCCTTCCTGGTGAATCGCCAGAATGTAGAAAATGGCTCTGGCCAGACGGCGGCTCGCCCGTTCGACATATGTGAAGTGCTTGCGGACTTTGGGATGATCTATCGGTGGACGGGAAGGAAGTGGTTTCCGTTTCCACAGGTCAAGGTACCGGGGAAAATACCATTGCGCGACCTGCACCCCTTCCCGGATACGTTCAAGGGCTTTGCCTTTTGCATCCAGATAATTCCTAGCTTGCTCCAAATGCGGGTTCAGGGCCTCACGGGCCACAAAGGGTCGCAGAATATCCGTGGCTCCCTCCCCGATACGGTACATTTCGATATCCCGAACCAATTGTTCAATCCCGAAGGCGGGCTCCCCCCGAACCCGCTTGGAATCAGCCTTTTCGTATCCCATCCCTCCAAAGATTGTTTGCGCACCTTTGAGAAAATTAATCGCCTTTTCCGAACACGCGATTTTGGCAATGGCGGCTTCAATTCGAATGTCATATGCATGTTGATCGGCCATACGCCACACCAGCCAGGACAGGGCCTCCATGGAAAAAAGATCCGCAGCCATCTGTCCTACGCGCCTCATTTGGGTTTGCCGCCGGCTTAGCGGCTGCTGAAAAGTGACACGTGAATTTGCCCGATCCAACGTGGGTTGCCAGGCCTGTTTGGCCATTCCTAAACACAAAGCCGGAATACTGATGGCCCGGCCGACGTTCAGGATGGTCAACGCGTATTTCAGTCCTTTCCCGATTTCTCCAATGAGATTATCCACTGAAATTTGCACGTCGGTGAATGTCATATGGGCGTTTTCTATACCCCGGCACCCTTCAAATTGACATCGCTGTTGAATCTTCACACCCGGGCTGGCCATGTCCAGGATGAACGCCGTGTGTATGGAAGCCTCTGCCCCCTTTCCTTCGGGTACGGGGACCCATTTGGTCTTTCCGTCCAGGAATATCCGTTTTGCCGGCACGCGGGCCACCAGTGTTATCAGGCTGGCGAGGGAGCCATTCGTGCACCAGAGTTTTTCGCCGTTGACCACAAAATGTGTGCCCAAGGTATTGAGGACGGCATTCGTTTGAATATTGGCCGCATCCGATCCAGTGTCGGGTTCCGTGAGCGCAAAAGCCGAGATTTCCTTTCTCGCGACTCGGGGAAGAAATGCCTTTTTCTGATCCTCGTTTCCAAATAGAAGAATCGGCATGGCAATACCGATGGACTGTGGCACCGCAACGGTAAGGGCCAGGATATTGCTCCAGCTGGCCATCAGCATCAGCACCCGCCCATAGTTCGTATACGAAAATCCCAGCCCGCCATATTCTTTGGGTATTTTCATCCCGAATGCCCCAAGGTCCAGCAGGCCCTTGATCACATGCTCCGGGATTTTAGCGGTTCGTTCGATGTTGTCCGGATCCACATGCTGCTTTAGAAAATTTTCAATTTTCTGGCAATATTCTTCGCCGATTTGCTTTTCCTCTTCTGGCTCTTCCGGCGGAAACAGCAGATTGAAGTCCGGATTTCCCATATACAGGCCCGCCATAAAACTCTCTCCGGCCTTTTCCTGGCGCGCTTCTTCTATTCGCTCCATGCCTTTGAACAGTTGTGACATGTCCGGACCTCCTTACTGTGAATTCTGGGGGAAACCAGTTTTACATCTAACTCTAGAATTCTCTCAGGATACTCGATAGGTTTTTCAGCCAGATGGTCTTTTAAAGAATTCCTTTTTTACAGTCCGCAAGCAAGGATATTGAACTCATAATATTCTATCATTATGCTAGGATAAAGTTATATTATTAAAGTATGGCCCAAGGCTTCGGCTAGGGCATGCAGGCCAAGGATGCACGACTCTCCAGAGGAGACAAGACCATGAGCGCACTTCCTCGCATATGGCTCACCGAACAGCTGGCAGATCATGTCGCGACGGTGACGATCAACCATCCTCCCGCAAATGTGCTTTCACCCCAAGGGATTAGTGAACTCGAATCAACCCTGGACGATCTGGCCAATAATGATCGAGTCAAGGTCATCATCATCACCGGAACAGGGCGGTTTTTCATTGCAGGGGCCGATATCCGGATGTTGGCAGAAATCGGGTCCAGGCAAAAAGGCAAAAAACTGGCTCTCACCGGCCAAAGAATTTTAAATAAAATTGCGGCTTCGCCGAAACCCATTATCGCAGCCATCAATGGTATCTGCCTCGGCGGTGGCTTGGAATTGGCATTGTGTTGTCATATCCGATTAGCTGCTGAAGGAATTCAACTCGGGCTTCCGGAGGTTAATCTTGGTCTGATCCCTGGGTTCGGCGGGACCCAACGCCTGCTCCGTCTCATCGGCCAATCGAAAGCTACTGAAATGATTCTGACCGGGGATTCTCTCTCGGCAGAGGATGGCAAAACATGTGGACTGATATCTGGGGTTTTCTCTGATAAAGATTTGATGCCGCAGGCTATCGGACTCGCCAGTCGGATTGCCTCAAAAAGTCAAAGTGCTGTTCGAGCAGCCCTTCAGGCCATTCAAATGGGATCGGATTTGAAACTTTGCGAGGGATTGCTGCTAGAAGCAACCTTGTTTGGAGACCTTTGCGAATCCGAAGATAAACAAGAAGGGCTGGCGGCCTTTCTAGAAAAGCGCACTCCGCATTTCAAGGATTTCTGATCCCCCAAGTGTTTTAGCGAATCTGTCAGGAAACGAAGAGGGATAGATCAGTTGGTTTTGAAAGATTCCTGCTAAAGGCAAACACCCATTTTCCCTAAATACACAATAATCGGGAGGTAGTGAGAGACTCGTGGATTTCATGAAAGGGAGGCACACGATCAATTAAACTGACCCTTCCTTTGTACCGCTCGACTTCAAAGATAGCCCAATCACACCGTTGTTTTGACATGCCTGTTGCTCTTCTATAGCCCATTCACTTGTCATTGGCGTTGTGAGCGTCCCAATTGATTCCTTGTCCTTTTTGGCAAATAGTTCACATTCTGTGTCATTTGATTAAATCCACCCATTCCCTCGCCGCAAGCATTATGAGCACAAACCGATACAGAGATTGTAAGGATAGTCTCAAACTCATTCAGGAGAGCAAAGGAGTACTGGCCATGACTTTACCGGAAATAGGAGCTATTCAATTTCTGCAACCCGCATCATCGGGAGATCATTCACGAAAACAGGTGACCGCCGTGAGTTCCGATGAGGAGAGTGGCAAAGCCAAAAGCCATCGGGAACGAGGTGTCCCCTCTCCTATCCAGGACCAGGTGACCTTGTCGAAGGAGGCTCAGGCATTGTCCACATCAAGGCATCACGCCTCAAAAGGCAATTCCTTCCAGCAACCCTCTTCTCCCTTTGATCGCTGAAGGTTGTAAAATGGCGATAATCCGGCAAATGGGGCATCCCATTTGCTGGCATCGAATTCTGAGTAAGGTTTGCCTCCTCATTGTTGATCATTTCCCTTATCCACTTCCATTTGTGTTGTTCTCAATGTATCCGTCCTGATTACCGGCGCTCGTAAAGGAGTTCACAAGCTTGTTCGTATCCTTGGATCCATCCTTCCTGATACGCCTGTCCTAAACTTCGTCGTACCTGATCCATTTGCTCTTCGCCTCGAAACGAACCTGGAACGGCCGAGCACACCATCTCTACGGCTACATCTACGAGTCGCTCTCGGCGCTGTTTGAGCTCCACGGACACGAGTTCATCTAATACTTCCTGGCCTCGCTGCATGACGATTTTCTCCAGAAAGGTATCATACCCCTGGGCACGAATGACCCGTTCCCGAATAATGCCTAATTCTTCTTTAATTCTTTGTGTATTGCGTATCAAGACCATAAACAGTTGCTTGCGGGATTCCTCTCGAAGGGTTTCTTCCATTCGTTGCAGGACCACTGAGGGAGAAATGGATTCTTCCGGCTCGGGATCCGGATCCCTATCCCGTCGGTGCACCATCGGCTCGACATAACCCAAACGCATTCGATCATACGTTTTTCTGGCATCCGGATCACCCAAGATTTCATAGGCGGCATTGACTTCACGAATTTTTTGTTCAGCCTGACGATTCCCTCGATTGCGGTCAGGATGATATTGAAGGGCCAATGCGCGATAGGCTTTTTTTATCTCATCTTGCGATGCTTGAAGAACAACACCGAGAACCGCATAATAATCGACGACTGGCATTGACATGTTCCTTACAGAAGAAAATTCTTGCCCTGGTTATTTGCGCAGCTTTGGCGAATATCCACGGTCACTGGTCCCTGAATATTATTTTTAACAAACAGCGTTTCCTTCATGACCGTTTTTTCAAAAGTTCTGTTGATTGGAGCATGGAATGCTCTCATGTTTGTTGGGACGGACATTACGCATCAACCGGTATTTCCCTTGAAAGCTTCCCATGAGGGAGTTGCCTGGGCACCACCCACGCCCAGGCTTTTTTGGCACCTTTCGTCTCGCCTCCCCTCCTCCACTTTTACCACATCACCCGAACCCGTCTCCATTGCCATGCTGCTGAGTCAACCGGATTCCTATCATCAACAACTCGTGGCCGTTCGTGGAGTAATCACTCAACCGGAAATGCACCTTGATGACTCAAGGTTAGCCATACGCTTTGTCTTTCGTCTGGCCGAGGGGGAACAATCCATTGTCATCTTTGGTCAACACGATCGCACGCAAGGCTCACCGTCAATTTCACTGGATCTTTCCGTGGAAGTGATCGGAGTATTTTGGAAAGAACGAGAATTGAATGCATCACGAGTTTTCAATACGATTGAGGCCCTTACAGTCTCTCCCTATCCCTCTCTGATTCCGGATAGTGCTTGAAAAGATCCCCAGCCCGTTTCCCTTCAAGACGACAAATATGTTTTTAACTGACGAACAACGTCACCCGTGCCCGGTGACGGAAGCGCCTCAGACGGAACCGCTACGGTAAGCACAGCTCGAAGAGTCGGTTCCCAATTGCCCGATTCAAAGTCATCACGGGATAACTCCATTCCTTGCCCGTGTCGATGGATATAATCCACTAGGATCTGTTCGTCAATGAAATTGTGTCGACGGACGTAGACCAATGCCGTCTTATCCTGGACCGCAGCGATCACAGTACCATACCCCGGCTTGGTCATGATGATATCCGCCTGTTGACTGATTTCTCCAAATGGCATCGCAAGATCTTCGACACGATGCACCGAGGCATAGGAAGACAAAGATGGGAGTTCGCTTACTAAAAAGTGGAACCCGGCCATTGCGGCCATCTCCTCAAGCGGAAGACGGTTGAGCGGCACACCCCCAAAGGCAATGAGGACTATCAATTCATGCTCTCCCACCCCCAAGGCTTTTCGCAGATCATAGCCATTCGGTTTCCTCAAGGGTGCCGAAGGTCCTACATCAACCGTCGAACCAAAGGCCGGCATCTCAATACCCGGATGAAGGCGGATGAGAGAGTCTGCCAACGCATAGCTGTTACGAATGGTTTCGAGAATCGAACGGTGAATACCGGAATCGGCCTGGGCAAATGGCTCTAACACCCGATCCCAGGATAGAGAGGCAATTCCCACCACCGGGCACTTCACTTGAGCTGCGCCGGCTATGGCAAGAGGCGAAATATTGGAAATGACCAGACGCGCCTTGGACAATCGGATGGCCTGAGCTTCCTCCTCAACCTTGGACTCCCACTGTGTGTAAAATTTGGTGTAGGCCTCCCATGTTTCCTCCACATCAATATCCAAGGGCCCTCGCTGGACACATCCCACATCTTGTTGGACATCCTGCAACTCCCAACTCACCCGGAGATGACGTTGAAAGAAATCGGCAGGTACTTGGGTGCGTAGAACCACATGCAGGTCATCAATCGCCCCACCTAATTCATTCAAAATTGGCATTAATTGCGCGGCATGCCCAAAGCCATGGGCCGAGATCGAACACCACAGGACCGTCATCGTGTAATTTTCTCCATTCAAAATCACTATGAATTGGTTTTTGATAAATTATAAACTGGGGAGTTCACTTGCGAGAACAGGTTCAGAGTTCATAGAATCACTTCTAACTTTCTATTCGAGGATTTTTTGAAGATGCGTTGGTCAGGGTGTAGTTCTATGAACCGGAATATACGATCTATTTTTAGGATGATCTGGACCACCATGCTTTTGATTGGCCTACTCAGCGCATGTACCTCCCCTTCAAGAACACCTTCGCCTTCTTCTCGGTCCTCGCTTCCGGCAACAACCGGAGAGGCAACCACCCCTGCGTTAGAAAACCAGTTATTGGCCACGGTTAAACATGCTGAGGGGTTAGGACCGGGAAATCCCCTGCTCTTAAGTAGTCTATATAGTTTGGCCACCTATTACGAAGATCGGAAAGAATATGACAAATCCGCTGCGCAATATGAACGAGCTCTTAAATTAAAGGAAACCGCGAATGGCCCGAACCACCCAGACGTGGCGGCCATCCTTCAACGATATGCTCGAATGTTACAAGCAGCGAATCGACCATCGGAAGCAGCCAATCTCCGCCTTCGTTCTGAGGCGATCCTCTCTCGACCCTCAACTCCCATTTCCAGCCAATAAACTTTAGCCGGACACCGGCTCTCCAGCACAGCATTTTTGACCCTGTTCCTCGGGAAAATTTTACCCAGTGTCGGCTTCCTTCCTCCTATTTCTAGGTCGTTTTTGGACTTTCCTGTCACTTTTTCCTCTGAAATTTTGGCACAGGAATTGGTTATAACAAAATGAGTTCTTCTCTTACCTTGACCAAGGATTCATTCATGAAAAAGTCAGCACAGCCGGACCAACCAATCGGCAAGTCACGCAAGACTTCCCCCAAAAAGACCGTGACCAAAAAGACCCCCACCGACAAGTATCCTCGTTGTTCTCGATGTGGGTCTCGAACAGTACACTTAGAACAGTTGGAACAGGAACTTCTTGTCACACTCAGCTTGCACTGTTTGATCTGTGGACATTACACCTTCCTTGGTCGCCCCGTGATCCGCTTATTACGCCGTCCCAATGTGACGATTCCAGATTCCATTACACGGCCCGCAGGGGAATAGGGAATCACCCAACCAAATTCCCCTGCCTTTTAGCATGGATTTTTTCTACCAGGACTCCGTGCGCAGCGTCAGCGGAACCAACCCGCCTTGTTCAAGTCCAAGAGTGAGCTGCCGGCAGGCCGTGAGGCTCCCACATATCCGTAAATGCGATTGGGCTAAATTCGGCACAATAGTTCGAAACGATGAAATGTCGACTTGCTCGTGTCCGGACACGGAGTGTACCACTCGCTGGATTCGACCTTTCGGATATCCCCAGGAAATCGGCCAGGATCGAGTTAACACTGGTTGATATCGAAAATGTTCGGGGAATTGTTGCTCAAGGGTAACCATTTCCTCGTGCAGCATTAACTGCCCCTCATGGCGAACACTAGCCACCAGTGTCAGGTGGGTTCCAACTCTTCCTCCATTTCGACCAAAATTTTTGGCTTTTAAATAACGGGCATACGATAAGAATGGTGTAATTCCCGTGCCGAAGGCCACACAGACCATTCGCATTCCCTCCCATATCCCATCGTCTTCCAAGCGAAGATTCGTAGCCTTACATACCTTGGTATTTTCGTATACCAACACGCTCCCCTTCTCTTCATCCATTTGTAGACGTACTTCTACAGTCTTTCCTTTCTCAAACCAGTCAGTTGCCATTTCCGATTGCCACCAACTGGAGGTATCAGACTGGTCGAGATGGGTATAATTGATGAACGTCTCCAACAATCGTGGCTCGTTGAAGGAGGCATTTGACCGGGTATACATCCGTCTTCGATATTTGCCCGTCCGGTCTCCCCAGGGTTTTGCGAGAAAGGCCGTTCCTGGACGCATGGTATCTTGGAGAGCATATAGTTTTCCGCCTATCTCAACCTCCTCAGGCAGTGCTAACTGGATCAGCCGGATTTCTCCTGGATCAATGGTCTGTAATTGATGAATACGTGCGCCCACAACATGTTCCATTATTATCTCAATCCTCCATGAGAACCGCTCACAAGGTGACGAGGGATATCATCGGAAGAACTAGACGGCCAAGAGGGACGATGATGCCATTTGATTCTTCTATACATATTTATTTAAGATTTCACTTCACTCTGGAATACCTTTTAACGACCGATGAATCAACATTCCTCCATCCCACCACCAGGAGATGCCCGATCAGGAGATGCCCCATCGCGTCCTCCTAAGGCAACGGCCTTGTCATCTCCCGATGTTAGCAACCAGGTTTCCGCTTTAACTCCAGACTCTGACAAAGATGACAGAACATCCCCTTCCACTCCTAGCCGAAAGGTTACTTTTTACCTCGAACAAATGTCTCAGATTCCGGATGTTCGACAAGACAAAATCGCACATTTCCAAAAAGCCATCGATTCACAGCACTATGTCATCTCTGCTGAAAAATTAGCGGATTCACTCATTCAAGACCTTCATCCGCACCCAGAAGAACCCTGACAGCCAACCACAATTAGTTTTCATTGCCGCTTAACGGCAGAGCTTTTCCTTTAGTCCCCTTCCAAGCCGATGGAGTGTCGATCCACCCATGGGCAATAAGCCTTCAAAAAACATTCTAGAGTTTTTAACCTGTTCTTGTATATTAAGGTCAGTCCTTTTCCGTTCTCTCCTCCTCATCTTGTCGGTCGGAATTTGGCCTTGTAACATGGCCTCACACAACCGAAAAGGGAATCATGAATTCGACATCTCCGCACCTATCCATAGGTTCAAACTCCATTTGGTTGACCTTTCCCTCCACACCTGAGAAATTGTTAATCCAAACCTATTTATTGGGACTGGGAGCGGATCACTCCCTCCTTTGTGCACTCCCAAAAGATCCGGCACTCAGCAGTCTCAGATGCGGGATTCCCTGTAAAGGTCGTTCATGTATTGATGAGGACATATATGAATTTGAAACGGTCATTCAAGAAATTCTCACACAGCCCCCGACGATTCGATTAGGTGCCCCCCCAAACGTTTCACGTCAACACCCTCGCTCATTTCCTCGTTTAACGGTCAATATGACTGGAGCCGTTCGACCCCTCAGTGACAAGGGGAAAATCCTTGCTGTGCTACCTGTTCAGCTCAGCAATCTTTCCCCAACGGGTTGCCAGTTTCGCGTCGCCCCTTCCGCATGGCCACTCGTCTCCTCATCACATCTCCACATTAGTTGTCGTTTGCCAGGGTTCAGCCACTTTTCCAAATTTTCCGGAACGATTGAGTGGGTTGACCCCACGACGGATTTAATCATTGGCACCAAATTTTCATTTACCTCTATTCAAGACCCCGCCAACCAAGATGTCATGCGGTGGTATACCTCTCAACAAGCTAATTTGATCAACACCACAGCTTGACGGGCTTTGAAGTTTAAAAATTCCTTCCTCATTGTGCTCCAAGAATAAGAGTTCTTGATTTCTTCCCATTTAATTGCCAGGGAATTATTTCACCTACCTCACATCTCACCCTTTTTAAATGGTTTTCCTAGCCACTCTCAACAATCCTGTTCTATTTGACGTATGACAGATTGCCATTGACAGTTGCCTGAATATAGGGTTTCTTATTACAATGTTGTTAATTCCCGCATAATTTGGTTACGGTAGTAATTCTGCAATTCCAGATATTCTCTCATTTTACCCAGGACGTCTCGCATGGCCGAACCAATCAATAACAGAAACATTATCGATATTTCTCCACTTCCGACCCCAAAACAGATGCAGAGTTCCTTGCCCTTGCCCGAAAAAACCGGGCAAATGGTTCTCCAATCTCGGCAAGCCATTCGAGATATTCTTCATGGACGAGACTCACATCGCCTGTTAGTTATAATTGGCCCATGTTCGATACACGATCCGGAAGCGGCCATTCTCTATGCCGAACGCCTCAAACTGGTCGCTGATCGAATTCAGGAGCATGCCCTGATTGTCCTTCGAACCTATTTTGAAAAGCCCCGCACAACGGTGGGTTGGAAAGGACTTATCAACGACCCCCATTTAGATGGCTCCTGCGAAATTGGGGGAGGATTTGAACTGGCCCGTTCTATTCTACTCCGGATCAATAACCTAGGATTGCCATGCGCTACGGAATTTCTGGATCCTGTCACGCCCCAGTATATTTCCGACCTAATTAGTTGGGCGGCTATTGGCGCACGCACCACCGAAAGCCAAACCCATAGAGAAATGGCCAGTGGCCTATCCATGCCCGTTGGCCTCAAAAATGGAACGGATGGGGGTCTCCAAGTCGCTCTCAATGCCATGATTGCAGCCCGACATCCTCAAAGTTTCATTGGAGTGAACGCCGACGGCCTCACCTCAGTAATCAAAACAAATGGCAATCCGGACCGACACCTTGTTCTTCGTGGTGGCGGTGGACGAGTCAATTATAATCCGGAAGATATCTCTGAGGCCGTGCGTTGCATAACGAATGAAGAGATTCGTCGTCCGGTAATGGTTGACTGCTCTCATGGCAATTCAGAAAAAGACCATACGCGGCAGATTCCCGTGGCTCAATCAGTTATCAAGCAATTCACCAAGGGCCAACTCGCCATCATGGGCTTGTTAATTGAGAGTAATCTGAAGCCGGGCAATCAAAAATGGGAAGCAGGGAAACCCTTGGAGTGGGGAATATCAATTACAGATGCCTGCATCGGATGGGAAGAGACGGAACAACTTCTTGATGATTTGGGGGAAGCCTTGGATAAGTCGGCTAAAAGTAAGATTTTGACTTCATAACCAAATTAAGGTTCCTTGACGAGTATCGAGAATCTTCATGATTCCCCTTAGTTACCCATGATACCTGCCCCCATTTTATAAACGGGCGTTTCATTCCAACCCTTACGTACCCCACAGGCCTCGTTTCGGTAGAAAAAAGACACACCGTGATTCCGTGGATTTCACAAAGAAAATTCCACTAGATGAAGCCTGCGGGAAACACGCTAAAGGTATTGAGGCTTAAGAATTGGAGGATAAATCAGGAAGGGGTTGAATTTTAGAACTGCTGGTTTCATGCGTGTGCTTATGAGTATGACAGCCTAAATGGTGGCATAACCGGCGATTCCAGAATCCAGCCAGTGCGATCATCGAGGCTCCAGTCACATCAAGGAATATCTCTAACCCACCGCCTGATTCGATCAGGAGATGAGCGGTCATTAACACCACAAGTCCGCAAGCAGTCAAAAGAGCAGGACGGCTATCTCGATGCCTAGGATAGGTCGCCAACAATCCAAAGCCTGCCAATAGAGCTATCACTCCCAAAAACATCCATTCAGTAGTATCGGCCCAAAAGGCTCCTATTACTCCATCAAGACCATCCCAGGAATGTGCAGCTATGACGGGAAGGGCAAGCAATGCCAAAGGGGTCACCGCACAGTGCACAGCACATACCAGAGAAGCGATAGAGCCGGCTTTTGAAAGCCTCGGTCCAAGAGTTTTAATCATCTTATTGGCATTGTGGACACAATCCCGTGAATTCCAATGTATGATCATCCACGATAAATTGGGTCCGTTGTTCAATCAATTTTGTGACTTTTTTTAACGGGCATAACAACAAATCCTCAATCTGCCCACAGATCTGGCAACGAATATGATGGTGATGTTCCCGCCCCTCTTTCAGTTCATATCTGGCGAGACCTTCCTGGTGAAGGTCCAATTGGAGAACCAGGCCTAAATCTTTCAGCACATGCAAGGTTCGGTACACGGTCACCAGATCAATCGCCACTTTTTCCTGGTGCAATTGTTCAAAAATTTCCGCGGCACTTATTGGTTGGCGAGTCCTTTGTAATAATGCCAGGACGGCTTGGCGTGTACGGGTCATGCGTCGCCCTGTAGCTCGTAGACCTTTTTTGATGCTAGGTTCTAATTTCAACAAGGGATGTAAGCCTAATTTTGCGATACCTTATTGCAAGTCCATTGCAAATACCATATCGGCAAATGATTGTCAATTACGAAGAAAAAACCCGTGAAAGCCGGCTCAAGACAACTCTTCACCAAGAAGGACTCTCGATGCCACCCAACACATACATACAACATTTACGAATTGAATTCTCAAGAATTGATTTGGATCCGGGAAATTCCGGAAGAAAGACTGGAAGACCTATCAGATGGGGACTTTACAAAAAGTCAGACTCACGCATTTCGACTAGGGGGAAGGGCATTTACCGATAGAAAGAGCTTTACTCCAGAAGCAAGTCAGCACGTCGGTTAAATTGATGGCATCGATGTTCGTCATCGACTTCACACAGGACCAGAGTATTCCCAAAGGAGACCGCATCAAGACGTTTTCGTGAAATTCCTAAATTGGCAAGATATTCTTTGACGGCTTTTGCTCGTCTTACGCCCAGAATCATATTATAACTTTCTGTTCCACGTACATCCGTATGCCCCTCAATTATGAGTTCATAATTCGGAAAGCGGTTCATCCAACTAGCCGTGGCATCCAGACGATCTTGAACATCTGATGAAATCTCCCAACTATCAAATGGAAAATACACAGTGGGGAAAGGATCTATTGAGGGCTTTTCCTGAGATATTCCCGTCTTCGGGCCTTGAGGAATGCTCATGCGTTGGGCAAGTGACGAGGAGCTTTCAGCTTCCCCTGTCGAAAGAGAGGTCAATGTGGCCGGGGGTGGCCCTGGCGTCAGGACATCCGCAGACTGATGGGTCATTGAAAGCGATTCACAGCCCCATGTCGCACACACCATAAGAATTCCAAGAAATCGTACAAACATATCTAAACTCCCTTCTTTTTCTCATTTTTTCGGCAAAGCACCCCCGAGACTTAAGATTTAAAGATGACAGTCTTTTTTAAGTGGACTATTTGATCCCATGTACAGATTTTAGAAAAAAATTGCCTTACCACCGTTGAAGAATTCAAAAACCCTTTTCCCGAAAAAACGACGAATTAAACCAGGTTTTTTTGAATCAAAGTGAAGAAAAGCACATGGAAGGTAGAACCTTAGAGGGCAGAGTGCTAAGAAATGGTAGGAACTTTCTACCTATGGATGATGCAATAGATCATCCTTGAATTGGGTCGATACAAAAACATGGTCTAGAGCCGAAAGACCATCAAACACACTGGAGCCTAACGCCTGAAGAGATCCGACAATGATCATACCGATCAAACTGAGAAGTAAGGCATATTCCATGGCTGCCGCCCCATCTTCTTTGAATAAAAATTCACCCATTTCGCAATCTCCTTGTGAAACTACGTTCTCTCTATTGTGGGGCTTCCTCCACCCAACCTTATATGCAATATGCAAATGGTAAACCGAACACACATGGCGCCCCATTTTCATTAATTTCCCTTGCTTGCCTTGACTCTCTTTTCCCACCTAGTCCTTACGAGGAAGACGTTAAACCAGCAGTCCTTTCTTCTTTTGACAAACACTTCGACGTTTTCGGCGATGGCACAGGTAAGTCCACCACCATCGAAAGCTAAGTTTCTGATATTCAAAAAAACAGCCACAGACACTGTCAACCAACACGACAAGTTTGCAATAAATGCCCCAAAAGGCCTAATAGATAATGGACTTTAAAATAAGAGCAAAAGAGGAAAAAACGAAATATAGTTGGTGATGCTCAGAGCAATCAACAATTCCAAGATAATCCCTATCCACTGGTGCGAGCGTTCTGTCCCCCCCATCTCATGGAATGAGAAAGTATCTTTTGCGATTCGTCCACTCGTTGTGAAAAGGGTACCTGCAACCAATATGGGCAACTTTCTCAAAGGCATTGCATTCTAATGGAGTCACCACCACCTGGTAGCGGATCAAAATTATCCTCCTCACGGATCTATTACCAGGGATTCTCCAGACTTGTTTTCCTAACCTACACGATAGTGAAACCGGAAATATTTGAGTTGAGAGTCAAAACATAGGATCAATCAACCTTTTCCGATCCCTTCATGCTCTGTCATTACGGAAATTAAAAAACCACGAAGAATCAACTTAAAATTCCGCCAGATAGTATTGGCACGAGGGAACAATTAAATACAGAATCGAATCCCTTGGCTCAATGAGGGACAGAAGGAGTCAATGCAACTTGAAGCGCTTGCTCCATATCCCCCATTAACACCGGCTTGGCTAAATAGGCTCGGAAACCCATCGACAAGGCTTTGTCTTTATTCATTGTGTAACTAAACCCTGAACACAAAATAACGGGAAACCCTGGACGTATGCTCATTATTTGACGAGCCAGCAATTCTCCCGTCATGCCTGGCATGGTTTGATCCGTCACAAGTACATCAAATTGATCAGGATTCTCTTTAAATGCCTGCAGCGCTTCAGGACCATTGGTAAATACGACAACCAGGTAGCCCATATTTTCCAACATATCCTTGGCCCATCTGGCAATAGACACCTCATCATCCACAAACATCACTGTTCCCTTCTTACAATAGGAAGAAGACTTTGACGGGACCTGCTGAACTTCGACTGGGAGAGAGGAACAAGGGAAGTAAATGGTAAAGATCGTGCCCTGACCTTTCCGACTATCGACCCGAACCACTCCTCCATGACTCGTCACGACCCCATGAATAACGGCCAACCCCATCCCTGTGCCTTCCCCAACATCCTTGGTGGTAAAAAACGGATCAAAAATTCGTTTCGTAACACTCGGTGACATCCCTTGCCCGGAATCAGCAACTTTTAGGCGGATATAAGGCCCCGCATGCAACCCTTGAACAAGAGAAGCGGTCGTTTCATCAACAGCTACTTCATCTAATGTGACCGTCAACCTTCCGCCCATCGGCCGCATGGCATACTCTGCATTAGCCCCCAAATTCATGACCACCTGATGGATTTGAGTCGCATCAGCCAGAACCGGCGCAGTGCTTGGTTGGAGTTCTGCATGTAGGTAAATCGTAGACGGAAGAGAAGCACGAAGGAGGTTCAACGCTTCCTGAACAATCGGCTGTAAATGCATCACTTTTTTCCCAGATTCATCTCGCCGGCTGAAAGTTAAGATTTGCCGAACAAGATTTTTGGCGCGATAACCTGCTCGTAAGACTTCTTGCAATCGGGGCAAAACCGGGCTTCCCACCCCAATTTGAGTCATGGCCAATTCGGTATAGCCTATTATGGCCGATAAGATATTATTAAAATCATGTGCAATCCCACCGGCCAAGGTCCCAATCGCCTCCATTTTTTGGGCTTGACGACGCTGTTCTTCACTTTTCAACAAGGCTTCTTCTGTCTGTCGTCGCTCGGTTAAATCGCGGAGAAACCCACTCACAATTACTTTCCCTTGTGATTGGACAGCCGTAATCGCCAATTCCAGGGGAAACTCATGGCCATCACGATGCAACCCGGACAATTCAATCCGTTTATTTAATATTGCACTGACCTCTGACGTGATATAGTGTTGAATTCCCTGTGGATAGGCATCCCGGTATTTCGGTGGGATTATAGTAGTTACGACTTGTTGCCCAATGATTTCTTCCCTGGACCATCCAAACATGCGTTCCGCCTGTGAGTTCCACCCAATAACATAGCCAAGCTCATCTAGGGTAACCACCGCATCAAGGGCCGTGTCCAGAATGAGCCGTGTTCGTTCCTCACTTTCCCGTAAAGCCATCTCTGCCTCTTTTCGTTGCATAAACTGCCCAATCTGGCTTCCAACAGACACCATTTGGTGCAACAAGGCCTCATCCGGCTCCTGGATTTCCCGGCTAAAAAACTCCATTACTCCAAGAATTGTCTCGCCTAGCCTGATAGGAAAGGCAAATGCCGCGTGTAACCCTGCCTGAGAGGCCATGGGTGCACGTGGGAAATTCGGGTCCTTGACCGCATCAGGAATCCATATCGGATTACCTGTCTCCCAAATCCGTCCAGGCAGGCCAACTCCCTTCGAAAAGGACATACTTTGCGTCACAGCAACAAATTCAGAAAACCGTTCATGGGAGGTTCGCCACACTTCCACACAAAACAGGATTTTGGTCCCAGGTTTCACTTGCCAGAGTACCCCCACTTGCCATCCTAAACTTTTACAGACCGCCTGAAGAATTTCAGGAGTGGCTTGTTGAATGGTCGTGCAATCGGCCAACACCCTGGCGATGGCATATTGTGCGGCTAACCGGCGTTCAGCTAGTTTTTGTTCTGTCTCATCCCGTAATGACGCTGTGAACAGGCGCTGGCCTGCCAGCGACGACTCGCTCAAGGTCAACGACAGAGGGAAAACTGTTCCATCTTTTTTTTGGGCCTTGAATTCTCTCAACAAACCACCAATACGTTTTATTCTCGATTGCCCATAGGACAAGACAAAATGGTCCCACACGTCTTGTTCCGCGGGAACAACCAGATTTTTAAACGGCCTGCCTTTTACGTCTGAGGCTTGCCAGGAAAACATCGATTCCGCTGTCTCATTAAATGTTTCGATCTTCCCATCTTCATTGAAGGTCACAATTCCCTCGCCCTCACTCGCTATGACTTCTCGGATTTTTTCTTGATTTTTAGGCGAATACTGCCTACTGGCATTTTTACCTTGAACCAGGATAAATCCGATCACCAACATGATCCCTACTTGCAGTAATCCAATGGCTCCTCCACCAAGATAATAGAGAAATTGGATTTCCTGAATATTAATTTTCGCTATCACTCCAAGAGGAAGACCTTCAAGGGGTTGATAGGCTAGTAAGACCCTGTTCCCCCGACTATCAGGCAAAATTTGCGTCCCGCTATCGACGGATAAATCCGGTTGAAATTGAGAAGAACTCTGCCCTCCATTTTCATGCCGGCGAACTAGAAGCATCTCTCCTGTTTGCCCAAAGTGATGTTGATCCCTCAGAGAATCAAATTGCTGTTGAATGCGATTTGTGAAGAATTCTTGAGGCATTGCCCCTTCGTCCCACCCGGGAGTCAATTGATTCATGGCTTCCAAGTAATGAACGTATATGCCGGTCAGATGAGTCAGCCGATCTTTTTCATCTTCGACGGCTTCAACATAAAGCCCAATAAACACAAAAACGCTAAGGGACAGGATCAACACTCCCACCATCAGAACGATTTTTAGGATTCTTGGCTGAGCAGGAAGCATCAAGCACCGGCAATGGAACAGAAAAGAAAGGCAGGATAGGGAGCAGGGCTACAGGAACCATGCGTAAAAGCGCGAGGAAGAACGCCAAAGAGAATCAATGATTCCCTCCCTCAATCGAATGGAAGTCACCAACCATCCACAAAGTGAAGGGAATATCCTATGCTTTTGCGCAAAAAATGTCTATTCAAAATTCAACATGGGAGGATGGTTACAGAAGGAAGACAAAAGCCCTGCTCAGGGTTCTCCAACCCCATTGGACATTAGGCCTAAACACCTTGAGGAAACTTTTCTGCCACCCGTTTAGTGGCTATACGGGTCAGATATGATTTACTGAGTACGAAAGTGAATACGGAGCGAGACTTCACCATCGATAGGTTCCTCGCCATTCATTTGAGGCAAAAACGTCCATTGCTTGAGAGCCAGCAAAGAAGCTTGAGTGAGCTCCCGATGTGCGGCAGGTTGAAGAATAACCACCGTCACATCTGAATTTTTACTGACCAATATTCGAGCTTTGAGCCAATCATCTAAAATCTGCCCGTCTAAGGTAGATGGAATTGTCGGCCAGGGAGTTCGTTGTGGGACCGGCCCAATTTGTTGGTCTTTATTAAGTCGTAGCCCATGGACATGGACTGTATCCAGGGTCTCCACCTGGACGTCTTCTTCATGGTCAGATTGATGCGTCGCGAAATCTGACTCGGCCGGATAGGAAAGCGCGGGACCACTTAATAGCCAGAGCACCTGCATGAAGAAACCAAGATTCCGGGAAACGCTCATAGAATTACCCACCAAAAAAGAATTGTCCGCGAAAGAAAAATGAACGGGGCATGTTGGCATGAGCTACACCAAGGCCAATGCTGCCCTCCCCATTGTTTAGAAACACGTTTTGGTCCAGGAGATTGATGACATCAAACCCCAACAACGCTTTATAGTTATCCCAAAGTGGAAGAAGTTGCTCGATGGAAAGATTATAAGTGGTATACGAAGGGCTATGGGTCGCGTTGGTTTTGCCTCCAGGATTCGATGACCGGAGTCCAGATCCGAATAGCATTTGTCCCGTGATCGTCGTATGTGCTAATGGGCGATAGGTAAGAACAGCCGAACTCGTGACCAATTGCATATGATCACAATACACTCCGCTATTGGAATTTATATCATTAATTTCGTTTTGCTCCAACAAAAAATAACCTGACTGCAGATTTTTCCCGCGACACTGACCCCAAGCGACATTTCCACGCCCGTAGAGGTTTTCCGAAATTTTAGCCTTAACGGTCAGATCAACTCCCCGCTGCCACCCACGTTTAAACGCAAAATAATTAAGGAGCGGAGACGTCCCGAATTGTCCGGCATCTGATAGATTTTTATTCAATTTATAATATCCGGTTAATTCAATTGACAATGAATCCCCCAAGGCATGGGCGGAGCCGACTTCGAAATAATGTGCTCGCTCAGGTTCCACCGTTCGATTAGTCAAATTTTCTGGTTCTGCCGTGGTCCCAATGGTATTCAATTGAAGGAATGGAACAGATTCCAGATTTGGAGGAGTAAATAATCTTCCATAAAAGGCATGAAAGACATGATTAGGAGTCATGGCATAAGTGGCGCCTACCCGAGGACTCACTTGTCCATCATTGGTCAACGCCTGGATTTGATCGAAGCGAACGCCAAGGTTAAAGGTCCATTGAGCCCAGGGGGTCCATTGGTCTTGAATCCAGAATTCCTCGCGCCATCCAATGGTGCGGTTATCGGCATTGCGAGAAATGACTCCCCCTATCGGATCGCCTGCTCCATCTCTCAAAAAAGCCGAGAGCCGAGTTTTATTGACAGCCTGGGTCCTTTGAATCTGGAATCCCGTTTTAATCAAATGATCGGGATTTAATCGATGACTGTAATCAAACCGTATCCCTCCAGCATAGGCCCACCGGTCCTGATCACTTGCCGAAAAAGGCTCGTCAGTATCTTCTGTATAGGATAAGGCATTGAAAGGGTCGGTCGTAAACGTGGCTCGGGAATGCTGAAAAAACCCCGACAGGCTGAGAAATTGATCCTGGCCCCAATCATGTCGCCAAACCATGTGTGAATACTGATTATTCTCCTTTTGGAATTCATCTATATTTTGAGAAGTCACCGGTTCAAAACCCGAATCAGTCCCTTGGATTAACCCCACAATAGTGGGATTTGCCGCTAACCCTGGTTGAGTCGGAATTTGAAATTTGGCAATTGAGTTAAGAAATAACCACGTCACGGTATTCTGGTTATCGATCTGCCAGTCCCCGCGCAGCATGGTTTGATTTTGGTTGCTTTGATCATGAAAAATGGTTTTTCCCAAGGTCGGAGGATTAATCCCTCGGTTTGTGGATGTAAAGCTATTTTGCAGATAGTAGCGAAAGCTTGACCCGACCGTGCCCCCATACTCAAAAGCCGGATTAATGGTTTCATTCGACCCTCCAAAATATTGAACGGAACCAAAGCCAGGCTTTGTCCCGCTTTTAGTGGTCACGTCAATCACGGCTGCGGTTTTATTTCCGAATTGCGCTTCCGGGCCACCTAAAATAATGTCTGCACGCTCCCAAGTTCGTGGAGAAATGACATCTGTAAACACCGAAGAGACGGTATCGGGAATCGGAACACCATCGACCCGGAATTGGTAGTTGGCGTGATCTTGACGAATGTGAACTTGCTTCAATCCCCCGTCTACCGCACTAGGAAGGGTTAAAAGCAGATCGTTCAGAGCGATATTATTCCCTCTGGGTAATTCTTCGATATCCTTGCGACTAACCGAATAGGATTCCCCGGAAAGCCGATGCTGAATAGGAGGCAAAGAGGCCACAACCTCAAGAGTAAGCTCCTGACGATGTGCCAGGGTTAAATTGACCTCAAGCAATGGATCGTTTTCAATCTGAAGAATCGTTGATTCGCTCGATAAATCTGATTGAATGGCTCGAATAGAATAAATACCAGACTCCGGAGGAGCTAAAATAAACTCACCCCCTTCATTCGTCACTTGAGTCTCAATGAGGGTGCCTTCTTGATCCCGCAATTCTACTGTTGCCTGAGGGACTCGGCGAAGATCCTCATATTGCACCAAACCGGTTACAATCCAGACTTTTTTGTTATTGTCTTTTTCCATAGCTTGAACAAGGCTAACACCCACACACGTCCCCAATCCGAAAATCCAGAGAACAAGTCCACACCATACTACCCATTTATCATCCCTAATCAACATCCGGAAACCTCCAGCATCTAACAATCGATTAGCCGCATGTCTCCCCCTGCGTCATTCACAAGCACCCTTCCGCCTTGGAAGGCTGCGCAAGGCTGACTCGAGGGTGAAAGACAGTTGTAAAAAAAGACAATTAGGAGAAAGAGGAAACTGGTGGACCTCGAGGGTTACCGAGGAAAAGGGTCAGAGACGTATACGTCTCTTTTCGATCAAAGGAAAGGAAGCCGGCAACAACAGACCAATGAGATAAACCTGAGGCATCCCAAACTAGAGAATTGGAAGTATGGTGCTGTACCCATTGGCACAAATCATCATCAGAATGTTGATGCCCATCATACTCCACATCAGCAAAGACATGATGGATTTCTAAGGCCTGCACAAACGGTATTGAACTCAACAATACCAAGGCAAGCGCTAGAGCCAATCTGATATTACATCGAGAGATGAGAGAGGGCGGTTTTCGGATCATCAATTTCTTTGCCAATAGAACCCTTGCGGCCAAAAATACCAAAGGCCTTTAGGTGTGTCAACATTAATTGCAACTAAATTGCAATAAAGACTTTTTGAGCATACGGCAACCACAACATTGCCTTGCATGGATTAGCTTCGATGAAAATCCTGTCAACGCCAATAAAGTCAATAAAATTCACAGACCATCCCATCAAGATGAATGATTACCATTTCCAATGTTCAACTCAGTCTTCAAGGCTTGCTCGGTCCCAACCGAAAAGCCTACTGAGGTCCATCTTAAGGATACTAGCGTTACAATCTGCTCCTTGATCGAGGAATTTAAGAATTGGGGACTGCCAACAAACTTTTAATCACCTTTATGGTAATAGCGATCGGTACAGTGGTGGGTGGGCAGACTATTCTCAGTCGATTATCTTTAGACCAATCTCTTCTTCCCACTCGCTCGCTTCCTCCCAAATCAGACCAAATAGCGGCTGGAGCTGAAGATTCTGTGATTTCCCTGGAACATTTAGGAGGTGTTTGGGTAGCTAACGTGGAGGTGAATGATTTCCATGAAGCCAGACTCATAGTTGATACGGGGGCAACATTTACAACCATTTCAGAAGATTTGGCATTTGATGCGGGAATTCGTTCAGATACGGCCAATTCGCCAATTAACCTCCTTACTGTCGGGGGAAGGGTTCAAGCCGAGCTAGGCGTCGCACGAAGAATTCGTGTGGGAAATACAGGTAGAGATGATGTCCAAGTGGTCATACATACTATACCGAACCTCCCAGACGGGATTGATGGCCTCCTCGGACTCAGTTTCTTTGATCGTTTTCTTGTTCGTCTGGACCATTCCAACAAACAGTTACATCTCTCGCCAAGAACTTAGGCTCCAGAGTCCTTTCTCCCTCTACTTTGATATTTTTTGGCTTTTAATCTTGATGTAGGTCCCATCCCTCATCCCTTGACTTGGAGTTTGGGTCCAGGGCATAAACTTTCCATCATCCTTACTCACCTTAAAAAAAAGCTCCTACCTTTAAGATACAGAGAATCAGTCCTTGACAGTTCTCGAAGGCAGTATGGTAATACTACCTTTCCCCTAAACAGACAGGACCTAACCCATGCGATTTTTCATTTATGCGGACAATCTGAATCCCACACAGCTCAAACGACGAGCTCCTGAAGCACAATTTTTATTTATGGCATACCTGCCAGACCATACCATCAAATTTGGACGGTGGTCCAACCAATGGCGCTGTGGATTAGCCACCATTGCCCCTTCTGCTGGCGAGCGGGTGTGGGGAGGGGTTTTTGAGCTCACCCAGGAAGATGTCCAAGAAATGGACAAGTTCGAGGGCGATCTTCCAGAGGGAGCATTTCGTCATGTCGAGGTCCATGTGTTCACTCAGGAAGGAGAAAAAGAGTTCGTAAGCACCCACGTAGCTCAAAGCATTGGAAAGTTTAAAGCCAAAGATCATTATTTAGATTGGATTCTTGCGGGAGTTAAGCATTGGAAGTTACCGGATGAATGCGTGGACATGTGGAATCTGTTTCGCTCTCCTTGAGCCTTTCGTTTATTTTTTCGATTGAATTTTTCTCTTTTCACCTATTCGTTGAGAAGGAGTATTTATGCCAAAACCGAAGTATCATATTCTGGTATGCACGAATTCCCGTCCTCCTGGTCATCCCAAGCCTTCTTGTGGAGCTGCGGGCGCTCAAAATTTATTGATGGCACTCAATATGGGCTTGATTGAACGTGGCGTCCAACCTGGCGAGGTATTAGTCACTGGGACAACTTGCCTCGGGCCCTGCGAAAGTGGCCCTAACGTTGTCGTCTATCCGACAGGAACCTGGTACTCTCAGGTCAAAGACTCCGATGTGGCGGTAATTTTGGATGAGCACATCAAAAAAGGAGAGCCTGCGGCCCAGCTCAAACCGGATTCCGTTTGGTCTTAATTGTCAGGTTTTGCCTATATGGGTTAAGCATGGATGAACATCAACATCATAAAGAACAAGGATCACATACCGACCACTCTCAACCGTCTCATCTCACACACAAAGCACAGAGGTCATCATCTTTGGTCTGCATGGTGCTCACATGTAGTGATACCCGAACGCCAGATTCCGATACCAGTGGAAACCTAATCTGCCATCTTTTAAAAAAGCAGGGTCACTCCATCTCAGAGTACCGAATCATTAAAGATGAACCGGCTGATATCAAAGGCATGCTCCTCCAAGCCAGTGGTCGAGAGGCGCTTCAGGTCATTATTATCAATGGCGGGACAGGTATTTCCCGGCGAGACTCCACATTTGAAGCCGTTGATGATTTATTAGAAAAACGACTTGATGGATTTGGAGAGCTTTTTCGGTATTTGAGCTATCAAGATATTGGATCGTCTGCCATGTTAAGTCGGGCCACCGCAGGAACCTACGGGAAATTGGTAGTATTTTCTATTCCAGGGTCTCAGGGAGCTGTTCGCCTCGCAATGGAGAAACTTATTCTACCTGAAATGGGACATATAGCTGGAGAACTCACCAAATAGGCATCTTTAGAAAAATTCCTCTTCCATTCCCATTCAGACAACCATCTTTCAAGATTGCAGAGCTGGCGTAAAACAATTTTAAAGGTTAATAGACCATCTTTCCTTCCGCCACCATTACCACCTGGCCTCCCACTTTAATCTCTTTAATCACATCATCATCAGAAAAAATCTGCACCAAAATACGGGACGGCCGGTCAATTTCATACCCTTGTTCCATAACCACTTCAGTAGTCGGACCAACTTCTACCACTCCATTTTTGACTAAATAGGCCCCAAGGGCGCCACTTGCGCTGCCTGTTGCAGGGTCCTCCGAAATACCAATGGGATCGGCAAACATTCTCGTGTGAACAGTGGCGCTTTCCTCCACTGTCATCGTTGTAAAGATCATAATTCCATTAGCCCCAAATCGAGCACAAATCTCTAAAACTCCAGCATGATCAACTTCCATGGATTTTGCAGCTGTCAGGCTCCGAATGGGCACAATTAGTACCGGCAATCCTGTCGATACCAATTCAACAGGGAAAAGGGTATCGGCAATGAGTGATCTGTGAATTCCCAAAGCCCTGGCAATATCATAAATGGCTTCCGCCTGTGTGATGACATCTATAAATTGCGGTGAGGGTTGCGACATAATGACCTGTTCAATTTGTCCCTTCAGGACAATAAGGTCAAGCGCATACAGGCCCAGGGTACATTCATAAAAAACTTTCGTCACGGGCTCCTGCAAGGCAAGATGCTTTAGTGTCCCAAGCACGTAAAATGTTCCCAAAATAGGATGGCCCGCAAACGGAATTTCTTGAAGAGGGGTAAAAATTCTCACCTTGGCCGCAGCCTTGGGATCGGTGGGCGGGAGTACAAACACCGTTTCAGACAAATTCATTTCACGCGCAATTTGCTGAAACTCCCGCTCGCTAAGCTCTCCTGGGGACGGAAATACTGCCAAAGGATTGCCGCCAAACGGCTCACTTGTAAATACATCAACCTGATAGAATTGAAGCCAGTTTTTAGTAGAATCCATGATCAAAACATTTCAGGTGGGATTAAAAATATCTCAGATGCATCTCAACATCACAAAACCATAGGAGGTATTTCATCTATAGAGGGAATTTTACTGACCTCCCGTAACCATGCATTCCTCATAAGCTCTTTGCCAGCCAGGAACTCCTCTACCCCCCATTCTTCCATCAGTGATTTTTTCACACATTAACGAATCGTTTTCCTTTTTTTGTTGACTAAATGTCTCTTGGCTTTCCAAATTTCCGGAACACCCTATAGCACCCATTAATAACAAAAAAAAGAACAATCCTCTTAATCTTTTCACCAATATAAACTCCAAACTCTTGATTGGATCAGTAAATCTGGATCATCTATGTTCCCATCAACTTATGCTAGTAATGGGGTCGCTTCATAAGAACGTGCCAAGGGATTATGCACAAAATCCTCCACATAATTTTGTAGTGACCCATTTCGATATAATCGATTATTGGCAAACTTCGTGCTAATTTTTGGCAAAATCCTCACCTTCACTCCGGTCTTATTTACAAAGTCGTCAACATGAACCCCGGCAATATCGCGATTCGGACCTCTGCCAGACTCCACAATACATTGGGGAACATAAATATATTTTTCTTTTGTCAGCCGTTTGGCAATGTCATTCAACGTCAACAGCACCGTACAATCAGAATCTCCCCCAAGGGTGGCATTCGGCACATGAAGAAACCTTGCTCGATTTTTCCTGAACATAGACAATATCCGATACACACTTCCCGCCATGACGACCGAATCCCGTTTTTCTAATTCCAAAGAGTCAAATAGACTAAGAATTCGCTTTCGGTTCAAAAAAGCCGTCACATAGGCTTCAGTATGAATGGTCGTAAAATTTGGGAGGCCGGCATCGTATATCTTTTCCGCCTCAACAGCAAGATATTTTCGACCTTGCCTCATCACCCGACTTGTTGTCTCTTGAATTCCCCCCACCGGCGTCAAACATCCCATCCACAGTACACACCGAGAATTGATTCGGGAAATCGTTTTCGCATCTGCAGACATCGTGTTTTCATCAAAGGCATAAAAATTTGCAGAGGAAACTGCAGGGCCATCCAGGACCTTCATCAGATGTTTAACAGATGGAGCATGCGGCATCAGTTTTTGCCTATACTCCCCAAGGGTAATGACGGATAACTCAAAATTTATTCTCCCGGGATATTGCTCGACCAACCGATGAATCTTGGGAACATGGACAAAACCAACTGTGAAAAATTGAATGCTTTTATCGGTAAATTTCAAAAAATCTTCGATCCATTCCATGGCTTTTGGATGAAGAAACAAATCGGTCCATTCCATGTATTCATTACCGCCCAGGCACCAGAACTGAAGAGGATCTGTTGGCTTGGAGTTAATATAATTCAACATAAACTCCCAGTCTTCCTGGGAGGTTTTTGGTGGATCTAGCGTTTCTCGGTAGGAATGGTCTAATTCATAACAAAATGCACATTTGACGGGACATTCTTTCCCTAGGCTCAACGGAATTTTCCCTGCATCCATTTCCCGCATCAACACATCGCGGTAATCCTGGCTGCCAAATAACTTTGGAGCTTCTAGGATGGGAAGTTCACGGAGCATCGTCAAAAATTTTTAAGAAAAAGACCGGCTGTGGTTAAATTTAAAATCCAATTGACAGCATCGCTGCTCTTTTGAAACACTTGAGCCTATCAATCAGGTTGCTGAGCCGCATAAAACCTTCTGATGAAAATTTCATGATCTCCTCAAGCGACCCAAACTCGATGACCGTCGAACGGGCACTGCTGCTCCTGAATCTAACAGAGCCCTTTTCGCCTGATGCCTTACAGCAACGATATGAGGAAGCCAGGCGAGTCTGGTATCCGTCACGCTACGCAGGCCTCACCAATAACCCAGCGAAGTATATGGAAATGTATAAAAAGGGAGAGGCCAAAACTAAGGAAATACATGCAGCCTATCAAATTCTATCCACTCATCTGCAGAATCGCCGTCCCTCTCGACAACAGGATGATCACGGAGCAGCATGACTAACTACACGGGACATTCCTGATTCACCTTTTGAATTTTTCTCGGAAGGCGCATTAGACACAGGCCAGGTAATCAAACCTTGCACCCCATCAGTTCGTGGTTCATTCTGCCCGGCTTTCATCGCATAGATCTGGGGCAGGTAATTCGTACCAAATTTGGAAATATAGAGGAATACATGTTCCCGGGCATTAACTCTAACAGCCCATGGCTCAAAATCCTTCTGATAAAACTCCTCTGCTAATTGCATCGCCTCCAAACAAGTAATCCCACCTGGTTCTTTCAGCGTGTAATAGTAATCGAGAGGCATATCATACTCTTCCTGCTTATGAATGGTGATACCAAACTTATCAGGATTCCGAACCATTGGTGTATGTCGGTAGGCCACAAAATAAAACAATTCCACCGAATGAATATAGCGTTTATTTTCCAGGAGAAATTCCCTGGTCTCCTCGGCTTCATCCCGTGTTTCGCCCGGAAAACCATAGAAAGCCATCACATGATTCCAGATTCCGGCTTTAGCAGCTTCCCGTAAATTATTTTCAATCACCGCCTTTTTCGCATGCTTATCCATAAGTTCCAATACACGCTCATTTGCCGATTCCATCCCATAATATAGCGTGCAACAGCCAGCTCGAACGGCTTGTGTCCATATTTCGGGATCCTGCAATGATTCTTCGAACCGGATTAAGGTCGTCCATTTTATCCCCACCTGCTCCTCAATCAGCAATTGTGAAACCTTTTTTAATAACGCGGGAGGATAGGATTCATCTGAGAATAAAAAGTGCTCTGCCTGGTATTTCTCCTTCAAAGCTTTGATTTCTCGGACTACATCATGCGCGGGTTTTCCACGGTACTGATCGAAATATCCCTGCCCATGATCACAAAAGGTACATCGTCCCCAGTAACACCCTCGAGTGGCCAAGTACGGTAAAATTCGAACCGGGACAAAATAGGCATCCAAGGGTAATCCCTCAAAATCCGGAAGAGGCAAAGCCGTCGTCTTTTCGGTATATATTTCATCGTTCACACAAATCTCCCCCTCTTGATGCCACATCAAGTTAGGGACCTTGCCCCAGTCCCGTTCACCTGCCAGCGCCTCCAACAACCAAACCAACGCATGTTCGCCTTCGTACAATATGGCCGAATCAAAGACTTGTGTGAAAAATTGCTTCCGTTTTGGGAGATCATCTTTTAACCGGGTAATCACATTGCCACCCACGGTTACATGAATATCAGGAAATTCCTCTTTAATCATTTTACAAAAGGTCATACCCGCCAGAAGTTGCATTTGGGTTCCGACGGAAACTCCTATCACTTCCGGTTGTTCTCTCTGAATAGCAGGAAGCACTAACTGACGGCACACATCCCGATACACGTTAACAAGATCGTCATCCAGGCATGCCAACACTTCAGTTGAAACTCCCGAGCGATACCCTAAATTACTTTCCATGGGATAGAATACGAGGGAAGCGGGGAAATAGGCGGCAGAAATAAACTGCATAACATCGCGAAATGTTTGTAGGGCCCATTCCAGTTTTCCTGCATCATAAAATAACTCGCCTCGCACAATGGCTTTGGCCTCTATAGCTCGTTCAGCCAATTCCATGACATCTATTGCATCTTGCGACGTCAAACACGCCAGTCGGTCTCGTTCCAAATCGGTCAAACCATTGCGGGCTTTCCGTTCGTTCAGATCTCGCCGCTGCTGATCCATCCGAAGCTTTACCCAGATTAAAAAGGTATCACTGAAAAACCAGTCATACATTTCAATATTGACATCTTTCTGTACCACCTCATGGCCATAGGACCGAAGTACGGCGGTCAGACTGGGTAAAGCAAGGTATGGAGCGGTAGGAACCCATTCCGGAGGAAAGAGCAACATCGTTTTAAACGTCCGTCTGGATTTATCGGTCAAACCACCACGCTCGATTTCAATTAAGGTATCAGTCATAGGGTCCACACTCCTGACATTAGACAGAGGCCAATTTCGTTGAGGAATCGTGCGAGTCGAGCCGAAATTGCAGCGAAGGTAACTTATTGGTCCCGAAATGGGCCACGTATAAAAACACATACTCCCGCACGAAAATTTTCAAATCCCACCCAGCATAGTGATTTTGCTCAAATTCCTCGAATACCCGTTCGGCATCCTCAATACTCAATCCTTCTTTCACTGTAAAATAGTAATCCAAGGCCAAATCCCATTCCGGGTTTTTATAATAGGTGATGCCAAATTTTTCAGGATTCTTCGCGACGGGGGTATGTTTGCTCAAATCAAAGGTCCCAAATCCAATCGAATGGACGTGTTCCCGATTATCTTCTAAAAATTGAATAGAAAATTTGGCCTCTTGGTAAGTTTCCCCTGGGAATCCAAAAAATCCCATGACATGATTCCAAACCCCGTGTTTAGAGGACAACTCCAAGCTCCGCTGGATCACCTCCGTCGTGGTCGCCTTATCCATAAGTTGAAGCACCCGCTCACTTCCGGACTCATAGCCCATATGGAGGAATTTACATCCCGATGTCCGGGCATCCGCCCAAACTTGGTCCTCAAGAAGACTCTTTTCAAAACGGATATGTGTGGTCCAGGCAATATCTAAATTTGACTCAATCAATTTTTTGGTGAGTTTCCGAAACAAGGCAGGGGGATATGACTCATCGGTAAAATGAAAATGTCGTGCCTGATACTTATTTTTCAAATAGGTGAGTTCTTCAATAATCTGCCAATCCCTTTTGGTCCGATACCCTGCTGTATAACCCTCACCATGATCACAGAACTCACACCGCCCCCAGTAACATCCACGAGTGGCTAAGTAGGGAAGAATCGGCTCAGGTACAAAGTATTTCTCTAATGGCAATCCGTCGAAATCTGGAGGAGGTAACTCGCCCATATTTTCGGCGTAGGATTCGGAATTCACATGAATCCCCGCTGCATCTCTAAACAGTAAATTTGGAACATGTGATAAATCCCCATCCGAGCCTATGGCTTCCACTAATCGCAACAGGGCAGTTTCACCTTCATAGACAATCGCGCTATCAAATAATGCGAAAAGATTGGGGATATCTGGAAGCACTTCTCTCAGGCGGGTGACGGTATTGCCTCCGATGGTCACATGGATATCGGGAAATTGCTCCTTAATGAGTGCACAAAATGTCATAGAGGAAAACAATTGCTGGCGAAGAACAATTGAAATCCCAATGACATCAGGCTTTTCGGCCAGAATGGCCGGCTTCAAAATTTCCTCAAACACATCCCGATAGATATTGACTTGGGTATCTTCAACGGCTTCAAGCACTTCAGACGACATAAACAGTTTATAGGATAAATCGGTTTCCATTGGAGGCATGCAGATTCTTGCCGGGGCATACACCAAGGATATGGTGGCCGTCACTTCCCTGAATGTGTTCATCACCCATTCCAGCTTGTCACTCTGGTAAAACTCTTGGGTTCGAACAATTTCCTTTGCTTTCTCAGCTCTTTCAGCTAAATCGCTGATGTAGCCTCGGGTACAATTGCAGAGAGCTAACTGAAGGTCCACTTCCTCATCCGTTAACTCACGACTCTTTTTAATCTTTTTGAGACGATCAAGTTGCTGGGGAACTTTTTTAAGAATGCGACGGAGGAAGTCCCGGCTAAAATACCAGTCGTACATTTCTAGATTGACATCTTTTTGGACTACATCATGGCCGGCAGATCGAAGAAAAGCCGTTAAGGTCGGAAGGCTCAAATAGGGTTCTGATGGGTACCAGTCTGGGGGAAAGACCAACAGGATCTTGGCCTTGTTGGTTGACTCTTTGAAATCAGTCGCTCTTGGTAATTGAATCTTAGAGGGGCGAATCAACCCACCTTTATCATAATTTATCCTCATTTTAACACCCTAGGTAAAATTATTTATTCGCGTTTAAGTCAATCAAACTGAAATCTTGAACAACCTATTTCGTCACTATTTCTTGTCATAAAATAACTCATTGATTTTTATTAGTTTTTTTCATTAGATAGATTCCACATTCTAAGTCCTTGAAAAAACCATGGTCAAGGCCAATCGCACGGTCAAACGATATTGAAAGAAATTAATATTTGACCGAATAATATCTTCATATTAGAATCACTCATCTGCCCTGGGAACCCCTTCCTTGTCTGGTAGCGTACTCTTCATCAACAACTCTAATTTTTCTTAGAATTTCTAGGAAATGGCTGTGAGGAAATGACCATGAGCAAGCCTGAATGTCGCAACTGGATGTCGTACTTAATGGATTCGCTAGTCAATTCTGGGGCAATGCCCTCATGGGAAGCCCTCCAATATCTAGTGACGAACCTGCTTGGTGAGGCGCCAAATCCCCACCTCCATCAAAGCAAATCGCCTTATGAAACGACACAACAACTCCTCCATCGTATTTATGGACCAATCGTTGAAGCCGCCTCCCGCACAAATGAGCTTCCAGCCCAAGCCATGATTCATATGTTTACGGATATCAGTCTCATGGGAAAATCGGCAGTCTTGGTGGTGTATTTTCCAGGACACAACGCTCCCCATCAATTGTTGCTATTGGACTCAGTCCCCGCCTGGGACTTGGTATTTGAAAATTCTTCTGCATTCGATAATTGGGCTGAAGAACGATATCAATGGATCGTGAAAGCCCTTCAGAGCATTAGCCACCCAATTGAATCTTCAATGCTTGAATGCCCCGATAACCTCCAACCGATCCTGGTCTAATCTAAGCATGCTTATCAGGAGGTAGACGTTAGAGCGAAGTTGGCAGAATTTTCTCCGCTATTGGACAATAAGGAAGCCTTGGCTAAAACGCTACCAGCCCGGGATAATAATTTTCATGGGTTTCTTTTCATGGGTTTCATTGAAAGGTATGTTCCCCAAGAAACAAAGAAAGTCTCACGTAGATGGGACATTCACAAGCGGCGATTCTAGCCAGACAAGTCCTTTTCTTTGTCAGACTTGACAGTCCAACTGACGAGGCGCTATCCCTGAAACATTACGATACAACATGAGGTAACTATGCCAATCAATGTGTTACTCAAAAACTCCCCGCGAGGCCGCGGTCCAGAGCCAAGCCAAGCTCTTTCAAAAGAAATTCAGGAATTACCAGAAGGTGAAGAGCGGACAAAAGAAGCGGATTTGGCAGCTCAAGAAATTCAGGCCTTATGGGAATCTCAAGAAATTGGGATCAGCCGTTGGTCGGGTGAAAGTGGCCAACGATATTCTGATCCTGATTAGCACTCGTAGATTTCAGACCAACTTTATTACACTCCTCCTGTCCCTCTCCCAAGGGTTTATTAGAGGGATCCCGCCACTCTCAAAAATTGAAAATCAAAATTCTCTATATCCTCAAGTAGGATCATAGGACAAGTTTGGGGAAAGCCAGCGTTCCACCACCGAGACATCCATCCCTTTCCGCTTGGCATAATCTTGGATTTGATCCTTCTGCACCTTTCCAACGGAAAAGTATTTGGCTTGGGGATGCGCAAAATAAAAACCACTGACTGACGCGGCCGGATACATGGCAAAGGATTCGGTCAGCTGAATACCTACGGTTTTCTCAACCTGCAACAACTCAAACAAATGCTGTTTCTCAGTATGGTCCGGACAGGCCGGATACCCCGGCGCGGGGCGAATTCCACGATACTTTTCTTGAACGAGCTCCTCGTTGGTCAATTGCTCATCTTGGCCAAATCCCCATTCCTGCCGTACTTCACGGTGGAGCCATTCGGCAAAGGCCTCGGCTAATCGATCGGCCAAAGATTTAGCCATGATAGCGTTATAATCATCATGATCCTGTTCAAACCGCTGACAGAGGGCTTCGATCCCGATGCCGGCCGTGACGGCAAAACCACCGATATAGTCCGCCTTTCCGCTGGACTGCGGGGCCACAAAATCAGCCAATGCAAAATAAAAATCTCCTTGAGGCTTTTCTATTTGCTGGCGCAAAGTATGAAAGACTGACACACGCTCCGAACGCGTCTCATCTTTGTAGATAATAATGTCATCGCCCTGACTATTGGCTGGAAACAATCCATAGACACCTTTGGCCGTAAGCAATTTTCGATCAATGATTTCTTTCAAGAGCTTTTGAGCATCGTCAAAGAGTTCTTTGGCCTTTGGCCCAACCACGGAGTCTTCAAAAATTTTCGGAAATTTCCCGCGCAATTGCCATGCGTGGAAAAAGGGGGACCAGTCAATTAGGGGAACAAGCGTTTCAAGTGCCACATCCTCAAGAACTTTGCAACCAAGAACACTCGGCTTGGCAAGGGACGCTGTCTCCCAATGAATGTCGAAGGGCTGCTTTCTCGCTTCTTCCAATGATACAAATTTTTTGGCCGTTGTCTTGGATAGATAGGCTTCCCGCGTTTTCTGTTGTTTCGCCTGCACATCCTGCACAAAAGCGTTTTTATCATCAGGGCTCATTAACTTGCGTACGACATTAACCGCTAAGGACGCATCTAATACATGCACGACTGGGCTGGTATACCCAGGCGCAATTTTTACCGCTGTATGGGCCTTGCTGGTGGTGGCTCCGCCAATTAGCAGAGGAATGGTAAAGCCTTCTCGACTCATTTCTCGTGCATTATGAACCATTTCATCCAAGGAAGGAGTAATCAGTCCACTAAGGCCAATCAGATCCACATTTTCTTGGCGAGCGGTTTGCAATATTTTGTCACAGGAAACCATCACACCCAGATCGAGAACTTCATAGTTATTGCAGGCTAGCACGACACCGACGATATTTTTTCCAATGTCATGCACGTCGCCCTTTACTGTCGCGAGCAGAATCTTACCCTGGCTTCGACTCTCACCTTCAACTTTTTCCGCATCCATAAACGGCAACAAATACGCCACAGCTTTTTTCATGACTCGCGCGCTTTTGACCACCTGAGGCAAAAACATTTTTCCCGCGCCAAACAACTCCCCGATCACATTCATCCCATCCATTAAAGGCCCCTCAATGACATCCAGAGGCTTAGGGTATTTCTGACGGGCTTCCTCCACATCGGCATCAATGAATTCGACAAGTCCCTTCACCAACGCATGCGAAAGACGTTCTTCTACCGTGCCCTGGCGCCACACATCATCAATCACAGTTGCTTTGCCCTGTTGCTTGACCGTCTCCGCGAAGGTAACCAATTCCTCAGTTGCTTCCGGCCGACGATTCAACAAGACATCCTCTACTAGTTTGAGGAGATCTTTGGGAATTTCTTCATAAACTCCCAATTGGCCGGCATTCACAATTCCCATGTCCATCCCCGCCTTGATGGCATGGTAGAGAAACGCGGAATGTATAGCTTCGCGAACCGTATTATTTCCCCGGAAGGAAAAGGAAATATTGCTGACTCCACCACTGACTTTACAGAAAGGCAACGTGGCTTTGATTTGTCTCGTGGCCTCAATGTAATTCACGGCATAGGCATTGTGTTCCTCCATGCCAGTTGCGACGGTCAAAATGTTGGGATCAAAAATAATGTCCTCCGGTGGAAAATTCAGCTTCTCAGTCAGGAGACGATAGGCCCTCGTACAGATTTCCACTTTTCGTTCAAGCGTATCTGCTTGACCTGTTTCGTCGAATGCCATTACCACCACGGCAGCACCGAAGCGACGAATCTTCCGAGCCTGCTCCAGGAATTGGTCCTCGCCTTCCTTGAGACTAATGGAATTGACGACACCCTTGCCTTGAATACACTTGAGTCCCGCCTCAATGACTGACCACTTTGAGCTATCAATCATAATGGGAACACGGGCAATATCCGGCTCGGATCCGATCAGATTTAAAAATTCTACCATTGCTTTTTGGGAATCCAAGAGCCCTTCATCCATATTCACATCGATGATTTGCGCACCTCCTTCGACTTGCTGGCGCGCCACAGCCAAGGCTTCTTCAAGGTTCCCGTTGAGAATCAATTTGGAAAATTTCGGTGAACCCGTTACATTGGTCCGTTCACCAATATTGACAAAATTCCCCTCTGGTCGAATAGTCAGTGGTTCAAATCCGCTCAACCGAGTGAGGCGCGGAACATGGGTTTTTTTGTGCGGAGCACAATCTTTGACCCCTCCCGCAATCGCTCGAATATGTTCGGGCGTACTTCCGCAGCACCCACCCACAATATTGACCCAGCCTTGTCTGGCAAAATCGCGAAGATCTCCACCCATTCGCTCTGGGGTCTCATCGAACCCGCCGAAGGCATTAGGCAATCCCGCATTGGGATAACAACTGATATAGACGGGCGCCACTTTGGAAAGCTCTTCAATGTAGGGGCGCATTTGTTTGGCCCCTAAGGCGCAATTAATCCCCACACTTAAAAGGTTGGCATGAGAAATGGAATTCCAAAACGCCTCAATCAGTTGCCCTGATAACGTCCGCCCACTGAGATCGGTAATCGTGACCGACGCCATAACGGGGAATTGGCGGTGCACTTCTTCGCTGTACTGAGCAATAGCATAAAAAGCGGCCTTCGCATTCAACGTATCAAAAATCGTTTCGACCAGGAGAAGGTCGGCGCCACCCTCCGCCAAACCCCGAACCTGATCATAATACGCTGCGGCTAAGTCATCGAAGGTGACCGCTCGAAATGCCGGATTATTCACATCAGGCGACATCGATGCAGTTCGATTGGTGGGGCCTAAGGCCCCTGCGACCCAACACGTCCGACCAGGTTTCTCTGCCTGTACCCGATCCACCGCACGCTTGGCCAATTGTGCCCCTGCCAGATTTAACTCATAGGCCAAATCCTCCATCCGATAATCGGCTAGAGAAATGGCATTGGAATTAAAGGTATTCGTCTCGATGATATCGGCACCAACCTGAAGGTATTGCACATGGATATCTTCAATAATTTTTGGTTGCGTCAGGCTTAATAGGTCATTGTTGCCCTTGACATCACAGGCATGGTCCACGAAACGCGTCCCGCGAAAATCCCCTTCACTCAGATTATGAGCCTGAATCATGGTACCCATGGCCCCATCCAGCACAAGGATTCGAGATTCTAAGGCCGCTTCTAATGTGCTCATTCTTACCCCCTCATCATTCAAAAAACATCCCAGCTCACAGTCAACAACTCAAGACTTCTCAGCCATTTCTCATCCCCATTCTTGACTTCTATGAATTTCAAGAAATAGGATTATGAAATTCACTATCTTTTTATGACATTTTCCTTCCCACTTTGTAAAAGGCCACTTTTATGGGTGGCCTTTGCCGCATTATTTACAATCCTTTGTAGCATAGGGGGAATCTTGTGGCCTACCCCTGTTTCGGCCAAACCCTATTTTGAGGACGGGTATTTAGGGTTAACACAAGAAGAATTACGCCAAACACTAGGAACTCCGATGGCAGTTCGTTCTCGAAAAGCCGCCCTCCGTGTTTTCAGCTACTATACGTTCCCTGATTGGGAAAAGTACTTCAAAAATTTGGTTTCACCCGGAAATGGCGAAGATGTTTACACCTTTTCCCGGAATGGCATCCAAGTTCGCTATTCCTTCTCCTATATTCCCGATTTAAATGAAGGCAAGAACATTCCGACGTTGTATGTTCAGCGATGCGAAGTGGAATTTTCCCCTGCGGTTCCCTTACAGGATATTCCTTCCCTTGTCCCTGAATTTGTTCCTCCGACCGATCCGTCAGCGCCAACCTTCCGATCCAATCTCTGGGTCCTGCTGTTTAAGGGGTCTCCTTCACCGGAAGCCGATTTCATTGTCAAAGAACAAGGAAAAGAAAAGCTTACCTGGTCACTGGCCTACCAAATGTTTGCCATTAATGGAATTCCCAATATCCTCTCTGTCGACATCCCGATTGACCGGCTGGAAATTACGACTCAAAGCCTTCAACTCGTCAGAACTCAGCAACGATTAACTCATGAACCCATCCTCAACCCCTTTTCACCAGAATTCCAGAAACGTCTTCCTGCTCCATCGGCACCGATCAAATCCGTTCCTCAACCCCACTATGAGGATTGATCTTCTGCCTAAATTTTGTTTAGAGTTTGACTCCTCGTCGACCTTACTCAAATCTAAGATCCCGTTCTTCTCCTAATGATAAATAGCCCTCGCCCCATTGATTGGTGTCCTCAATATTCCAATCATTGACATCGTTTGCGAGTTTTAGTCGAATACCCCAGTTTCCTCCAAAAACAATAAAGGCTGAACCTGCACCTGAATCTTCTACCCTTTGCGCAAAAGCAGGACAGAGCGGTTGAACAGGATCATCACACCACCCCGTCACCACACACCATTCTCCTTGGGAAATCCGATCATAGGATTTTACATGGGACACCCGCCGCGGAGGTCCTAATTCCTTAAACCTTATAAAATATGAACCCTCAAAATTCGGGTTCTGTTCAACTTCCAGAAACATACAATTCTACCTTGACCTGCCTGGAAATCCACTGTTAGATTAATGAGTAAATTACCTTAATTATGATAACACACGAAAATCTCAAAATGTCTTCACCGTCACTATCTGCAGAGAGAAACATTTCACGTCCGGAGACTGAACAGTTCTCCCAGCCGACAAGCACCGATTCTCACATTACCCCATGGATCTGTCGACGCCGGGTTCGGCTCACAATATATGGTTTTTTGGTAGCTTTTGGGCTCTGGATGGTCGGATGGGGCGTTGTACCACGATTACTTGACCCAACCTTTGAACAGCACCTACAAGATAAATCTGTTATGGCTGGGATGAGTCGCGAGCAAGTGATGGATGCCTGGGGTTCCCCTTATCAAATGAATGTCAGCTATACGGAAAAAGGGATACGACGAGAAGAATGGATATATGAAGACTGGCTGGACTCAAGCACGATTAAGCACAGATATCTCTACTTTGAAGAAGGGAAATTAATAGGAGGCTGGTATTGAGAAACGTTCTGTTCCAACAAAAGGTTGGAGTGAAACGCGACTCATCAGAAAAAACTGGGCCATTCCTCACTAAACCTAAACCTTTCTCAATGTATGGATATGCTTAAGGAGTTTCGGTAATTTGGGCTCGCCTTACTTTTCCTGTTCCTCCAGAAATAATTAAAACCCGTTTCCATTCGCGAATTTGATAAATCCCCCAGGCATTGGGTTGCCCCTGGTAAAATGCCAGAGGATCTTCGCCTTTGGCACTTAAGTACGTGGGCTCGGTGAATCCCTCATCCATAACGTAATCCATTAAATTTTCGGCTGTGACCCCTTCGCCCCGTAGAGTCACGTTCGCTAAAAATTCTAAAATGGCATCTGGATCGGCCAGGTTAATTGGTTGCATTGTTACTGACTCCTTTGATATGTGATAATGTGATATCATTACAATAGGCATGCAGGATGTCTATCATAATCTCATATTTACTAAAAAGCCCACCTTTTCATTTCAAGCAAATAGACCGTAATAAGGGATAACCCCTCTGTATGAGAAAACTTTCACCAGAACAATTTCGTGACCGAATATTTGATGTGCTGCGCCGAAAACACCATTGGGCGACCGCCTTTCTTGAAGGTAGCACGATTACTAAAGAAAAATTGAATATTTTTTTTCATCAGGAATACGTCGTCTATGTTCGCGATTTCTCTGTACTCCTCGCTCAGATTCTTGGGAAAAATCCTCCATGGGAGGCACGCCGGCTGCTTGCCACAATTATCTACGAAGAGGAAACCGGAGGATTCTCTCTTGGACAGCCTCACCAAGAACTATTTCTTCACATGATGAATGGATTGGGATTTGATAGGGCTGGATTCCGGGATGTGGAACTGTTGGCATCAAGCCGTGGATATCGAGAATGGTTAAATCAAATATGCCAAGACGAAGAGTGGTCGGTGGGAGCGGCGGTTCTTTCAATTTTTATAAAAGGAACGGCCAACGATCCGGAGGAAGTGCTATATCCCAAGCCAGCACAAAACCAGGATGAGATTGAAGATATTGTCCGGAAACATTATCTCAGTCAGCACCAAGGCTTATCACCGGGATTTATGGATTATATTCGTGCCCAACATATGTTTTCCGCAGGATCTCGGAAAACGGTGTATGACATGGTGACGCATCATACCGATGAAAGCGGTGATCAGATCAAGGTACTCTCGCTACTAGAAGAGGCATTAAACTTGTGGTCACGATATCAGGAGGGAATTGCCCGTGCCTGTGGTATTCGACAAACCTGATCATTTCCATCTGTTTTTGGTCTCCATTGCGGTCACAAAAATTCCGGCTCTTGTTTCCTGAACACCTGGCGAAGTGATCCAAGCACTGCCACATTCATTCACACCGTCTTTAGGTCATTTTAAGCCGCTAGGATTCACTAAACGATGTGTGATTATCGCTATCCTGGCAATCTTTAATTTGCAGTGCTCTTGGACTCCTGAAGTAGAAACGGTTCTCTATGAGAGTCCTGAGTGCGTTATTTCCCTAAAAACATCTCACGCTCTAAAGCAGGCTCCGACGCATCCAGCATTTCTTTCTGAATCTCTTATTGCCAAGATTTTAAATGGCATGACCATCAGCCAACAGGAAGGCATACTCCAACAATTACTGCTTTCAAATCACCGCCCCGTTCCAGCATTTTCTCCATCTCAAATAATTTTTTTGGCACCCCACGTATCCATGGCATTTTCTCAGGTCACACCAGAAGAAGTTATCCATTTTAAGTGTCCACCGACTAATGAGCAGCATTTTCCGACCCAGGGAATGCTCGCTGCTTTTCCTCCATCCACTCTTCTGTTGACTTTGGAAAATTTAAAACCCTACCCTGGGGTATCTCCAAAAATGCAAAATTCTCCTCAAAAACTCCAGCCAACCTCTCTGGTCTTTTCCCATCAGGCTTCCATAAGGGCAGAAGAGATCCAAAACTTCATGACGATTCCCTCGACGTCCCATGGTATTATCATCAACTATCAAATTCTCGAACCTCTAAACCCAATCGAGAAAGAGAATAAACGAACCCAGCCTAGCACACAGACGACCCCTCATAAAAATATTGAACCACCCATGACCATAGATTCACTGAACTCCCAGTTGCGAAACCTTCAAAAAATTGTAGACCAACAAGCTGAAGAAATACGACGCCTTCAAAACACCTCCGCTCAATAGACAAATCATTCCGCATATCCCAATTACTTCAAACGGTCACAGTCTCGTACATGGGTTCAGTCCGAAATTTTCCAGATTGATTTCAAACGGCGGTTACCTAAACCTGCACAAAAGTTCTTTGCTTTGTATGGGGATAAATGGCACCCCAGAGCGAGGCGGAGGAACCCAGGGGTGAACGACAATGAACACCGGGCGAACTGGTCACGAGAGAATCTCACGGCCCAGGAGTTGGCCGAACAGACATCTCAAGCCGGACCGCAGAAGGCATCGCATTTCCAACATGGCGCGGTCAAGTTTTCGGGGAGGTTTCAAAAACGTCAAACATCCAACCTCTCTACTTACGTACTGTCTGCTTACTGGGGAAGCGTAAAAATTGCTAATTGGGGAACCATGGCATCTGAGAAGCCACGGTACCAATGCTCACAAATCGACCGAGGGCTCGATCAATTTGAAAGCGTCAAACCCTTATTTTCCTTTATGGGTACCTCTTTGAGAAAACCAGAAAAACTTTTTCGGCCAGGTACCCAGATTGAAGGATTTTGTGTACAACGGGGATATCTGCAGGAGGAAAAGCAAATGAATTCAATTCATGCTTGTAAACCCAGGCGATCTCAGAGCATTCTAACGCTTGAGGAATGCCCTGAATGATGGAACAGGTAAAAAAATTCAAATCCACCATTTTTTCTGGATACCGATAATGGAGGGCATAAAACGGAAGAGGCTCACTAATATCCACTCCTAACTCCTCTCTCACCTCCCTGCGCAAGCACTCCTCCAGAGTCTCTCCAACTTCCTTTTTTCCCCCTGGAAATTCCCAAAGCCCCCCTAGATGGGATTCCGGCTTTCTCCTTGCCAAAAGAATCATATCTTTCCGGCAGATAATGGCGGCAGCCACAACAATAGTCGACGACTGCTGCAGATTCCTACCTTTCGTCCGAAGAAACAGTGAGGCAAATATTCCTCATTGGACACAATAAACAAGTGGGTTTTCTGGCCGTACACATCATGGCCCCAAAATCCATTAACGCCTGATTAAAATCATACCCTTTGCCTCTGGGAATAAGTGTTTCAGAGAGAACCCATAACTCGGTCTTCTGCTTCTTGGCCTCCCCTTTCCCAATAAATATCCGGTGCAATACCCGCATCACGTTGGTGTCTAAAATAGGCGCATCTTTATTAAACGCAAATGATCTGATGGCTCCTGCGGTATAACGACCAATGCCCTTCAGAGAAAGCAGCTCTTCTGCCTTACTGGGAATAGCTCCGCCATAACGCTCAATCGTCTCACAGGCAATGCCATGAAGACGGTATGGTCGAATATTGTACCCGAGGGGATACCACGTCCTGCGAATATCATCCGGGTGAGCGACCGCTAGATCCTGCAGAGTAGGATATTTCCCAAGAAATTCATGGAATTTAGGTATAACCCGATCCACCTGTGTCTGTTGCAACATGACCTCAGAAACCAGAATTTTATACGGATCGCTGGTTCTCCTCCATGGAAGATCCCGCCCGAATTCCCCATACCAAGTCAGGAGACGTTTTTGAAATTGTGTTTTTTTAGATTTTGGAATGCCCTGAATAGCCTTAGCATAAGGCCTGGATTTTTTTTTACTTTGATGTTTGATTATCTTCGCCATCAACCAGAGTTTTTTCCAAGTTTTGATCCTAGCCAAAACAGGCCAGGGCTTCACCACATTCGAAATACATTCTCAAAAATTAAACAAAAACATCACTTTATCCCAACAAGCCACAAAAATTCATCTACTACATGAGATTCCATGAAGCCGTCATATTATTTTCTAGACAGGGGTCTCTAAGATCGGGTAATGTCCCGCACATTGAGCAGGACCGTTTTGTTCCTTTTCATGTGTCCCCCCATCCACAGGTTCCTTCTATTTGAAAAACTGAGGGAATAGACGAGGTCCTATGATTTCTCTAAATCTTTCTTAGCGGTCAACCTTCAGGAATCCCGGGTCTTTGTCCAACTATGGGGACGATTTCCGGACCAGGAACTGCCCCTCCCCTGCCCCCTCTCAGGGGAACATTAAGATATTCTTCCGTTCACATTTTTTCCCCATTTTCATTCCGTGCATTCCCATCCCTACCGTCTGTGACGTGTAGGGATAGGTTCAATGTTCAACATTATATTTTTCATTAACACCAAACAGGAGGTTTCTTATGCTCCCACACACTATCCCTCTTTCCAAATTTTATCCAAGTGAAACCACAGAGATTCAAAAACTTGCCCAAAGCACGGCTGAACTCATTTCCGGATTCTCAAAAAAAGGAGGACCAACCCTAACAGACTATCCTTTGCTGAATACACTCCTTCAACAGTTTTCCCGAGAAAATATACACAAGATCTTTTCCGCTGATCAATTAGGATTGATTCGAGCGGCTTTTGGAGAAGCCCTTTCACCCGCAACCATCCAGGGTTGGGCGTACCATAAACCGTTAGGATATGCAGGCGATTATCAAATTATTGAAAAAATATACAATTACGACACATCTTCTAACCCTCATCTATCTAGGTGGGACGAGTTTTTTCATACCCAAAAAGCACCTAAGGCAGTCAGAAACCGATTATCTTTTTTCCTTGACTCATTGTGGAAAACCAAAATGGAAACCCCGTCAACCACCCATATTCTCAATTTAGCCTCCGGCCCTGGGCGGGATATGTATGAAGCTCTCAAGGTTCTTGGGACATCTAAACTCGAGATTGATTGCGTTGATCAGGACGCACATGCCATCGATTATGCCAAGGACCTTTGCCGTGACTTTCTTTCTCATATTCAGTTTACGCACAAAAATGTGTTTCGTTTTTCACCGACCAAAACCTACCACCTGATTTGGTCGGCGGGATTATTTGATTATTTCAATGACAATATCTTTAAGCGAACCTTAAAAAGGTTCTTTACTCTTCTCAAACCAAATGGAAAAATGGTGATTGGGAATTTCACCACTGAGAATCCCAGTCGCGGCTATATGGAACTTTTCAAATGGGATTTATTTCATCGAAGCCAAATGCACCTTCGCATGCTTGCGCAGGAATGCGGGTTTACAGAGAATCAAATCCGTATTGAACAAGAACCTGAAGGGGTCAACCTATTTTTGGTAATCACAAAGAATTAATCAGAACAAAAGGCCATCCCCCCCTTTCGCATCGCCCGGGAGCATGGCATTTTTAAGGACAGTGGTCATAAAAACAGAAAACGGGGGAATCCGTCACCAGTAGATATTCCCCCGTTTTTACCGAACAATTATGCAAATGCCAAAACACCCACCTTGACCCTTATGATGTCGTCTTCTCTAAAACGGAATGAAGTACCACACTGAGATCCACAAGGTTAAAAGGTTTGGCTACTCTACCCTTGAAACCATATTCCTGATAATTGGCAAGGACAGGGTCATTCGAATAACCACTCACCACAATAGCTTTAACTTGGGGATCTATAGTTAAGAGCCGGCTGATGACTTCTTTTCCTCCTAGCCCGCCAGGTATAGTTAAATCAAGGATGACGGCTGAAAATGGAGAACCAATTTTTCTTGCCTCGCAAAAATTCTTCAAGGCTTCGTCGCCATCTTTGGCTGTTTGGTAGCTGTAACCACAGGTTTCCACCATCTCACCAAGAACGTTTCGTATTTGGATTTCATCATCCATGATCAGAATTTTGCCTTGTCCTACTTTCACGCTCCGCTCCGGCAATTCTGGAGACATTTCTTGAATGGGGATAGCGGGTAAAAATAGAGAAAAAGTACTCCCTTCACCGAGTGCGGACTTCACAGCCAACAATCCGCCATGATTCCTCACAATGGAGTAGGACGTCGCAAGTCCTAACCCTGACCCTGTGGACTTGGTCGTAAAATAGGGATCAAATATTTTTTCTAGATTGTCCTTTGAAATCCCAATCCCATTGTCAATGAAGCGGATTTCGATCCAATCCTGAGCCTGCGAAGTCATTGCTCCCAAACCAGATAGTTCAACCCCATCTCCTGTGATATTTTGAGCTTGAATGATACATTCCCCTCCCTCCTCCATCGCCTGCCTCGCATTGATCACAAGATTATGAATCACCTGGCATATTTGGCCTGCATCAATTGTGACCGGCCACAAATCATCGGGAATGCAAAAGATTGGACGGACATTAGAGCCCGCAAGCACCAACCGGACATTCTCATGCAAGATTTCTTTCAAGGAAACAGTCTTTTTTACCGGGGCCCCGCCCTTAGAAAAAGTCAGGAGTTGCCTCGCAATATCTTGTGCTCTCAAAGAGGCATGTTCGGCCTCAGAAATCCGATTAAATAGGGGGTTGGATGAGTCCAGCGTATATTTCGCTAATGACAGTTGGCCTAAAATAGCTGTGAGCAGATTATTGAAGTCATGGGCAAGTCCTCCGGCCAGGAGCCCAAGTGATTCGAGCTTTGCCCCCCTCAACCGCTCCTCCTCCCATTTCTTTCTTTCCGTCACATCCTGAGCTATCCCAATGATCCGATGAATCCTCCCTGATGAATCCTTCACCGGAAAGGTTCGGTTATGGATCCAGCGTAGCTCATGGTGACCAGTGACGATTCGATATTCAATATCAAGGCCTTTCGCATCAATTCTTTTTAAAAACAAATTTTCCACCTTGGCCTGATCTTCCTGAAAAACGATGGTCAACCAATCAAAGGGATTATTCATGAGTTTTTGCGGATCACCGCCCCACAGTCGTTGGTAAGCAGGACTCACATAGACTATTTGCTGTAAGTCTACATCCCAGATCCAAAATACACTATCCACCGTTTCGGCCAGTTGGCGAAATTTTTCATCACTGTCTCTGAAAGCCAGCTCAGCCATTCGAACGTCTGTCACATCCCGACAGATCAACAAGACGGTCAAAATTTGCCCACCGATAGTTGGCTCCGGACAAAATCGTATTTCAAAATTTTTCAGTCCTTTTCCAGTAGGATGGGAAATCTCGAGGGATTCTGATATGCCCTTTTTACAAACCGATTGAATTTTCTCTTCAAACACACCTGCGACCTTTTGAGAGACCCCCAACTCAATGAGTTCTTTCCCCAAATACTTTTCTGGAGGAATTGGGTCAACGCTATCCCACCACCGATTTAAATACATAACACGGTTCTTGCGATCAAATCGTCCAATAATATCGGGAAGATTATCGGTCAAGGATTGAAGCTCTCGGTCCCAGCGCTGCAACTCCTCTTTGATATGTTGGTGATCAGGGATCTCAATTAACGTCCCATGGCAGATCATTTCATTTTCGATACTCCCCTGAGACATCACACTATTTTCTTGAACCCAAACCACTCGATTTCCTTCACCGAACATTCGATATTCTAACCGAATGGTTACAGGCAAATGGGTGTGTTTCTCCCAAGCTCTCAAAAACATATTCCGATCTTCCGGATGAATCCGGCAAAAAAATAATTTGGAATCTTGGGTGAGTTGCTCAGGAGTTAGGTTTAGCAATGAATAAACGTACGGACTCACAAACTCAAAATTCCGATCAATCCCCTGTTGAGTGCACTGATAGACAACCACTGGTACATGGTCGAAAACGTTACGCTCATTTTGAGAGAAGCTATTCATAAAGGAAGCATGACGCAATTCACCTACCGACCTGACTCAGAGGGAGTCAGCAACCAACCTCCCGGATTCTACCAATTTTTCCTACGAAAAAGGATGGCCAGCGTCTGGGGTTACCTTCACCTGCTTAAGAGGAATGGCGGGGTTACGAAAAGAAGTCAAGGAATACTCATTGCCATAGGGTAGACTGAGGGGCAGTTGGATTTGAAATCCGAGAATGCCACGCTCATTGGTCAAAAGCTGAAGACGTCCAGAATGACGTTGAATAATTTGATGTGCAAGGAATAACCCTTGCGTGGCGGAAAGGTCAGGTTCATCAATTAAGCGATTGTCAAAGTCCCACTCCTCTATTGAAACCAGCTCAGAATTCATTGACGTTTTTTCAGCTTTCCACCACACCGAAACTTGAAGCCAATTTCGCCCCAAAACCTGTCGATCGGCTTCTGTTTCAATTCGCAAAGTTCCAGACAAATGCGAGGGGTCCTTTAAAAGAAATAACAGGCCATTGAAAATGGCCTGCATGAGCCCTTGGCGATCGACAGAGACCATCGGAACATCCTGACTAAATATTTTCTCGATCATCGTCTTATGGTAAGAAGGATTGCTCGCTACAAACAAAAGACAGGAATCAATGATATCGTGGATATGGGCTTTTGCATTCAATGATCCCGATAAGGGCTTGACATATTCTCTCATCTCTTTTGTTAAGGCTTCTATCTTCGCAAGATCTTCTCCGACTATCCGATGAAGCCTATCCATAAATTCACCGTCGTGCCGTCGCATTTCAGCCACTTGAACAAAAGCTTTAATTGAGACTAATGGACTATGAAGTTCCTGAGTCAATCCATTGGCCATGGCTTCAAGCGACCGTAGGCGATCCACTTGGCAAAGCAAATTTTGGGACCGGTGAATTTCTTCGCGCAAAATAGCATTTTCTAAAGCTAAGGCAGATTCCTGAATAATTGTATTCCAAAATGTTTTTCCACCCATCATCCGAATAGCTTCACTAGACGTAGGACCAAGCGCCAAAACGCCTAATAATTGGTTATTCCCAAAGATCGGATAGAACAACTCTAATCCGGCTTCTTCTAATATTTCGGCTATACCCCTCTCGCCTTCACTGGAATCTAAACCTTTTAATTCCCCAATGGAGACTTTTGCCTGCGTAAATAGTAATAATTGTGGCAGATTATCGGAGATAGCCCATCCATTCTGGATAACAGGATGATCAGGAGAAAATCCGAAATTTGAAACGGCCCTATACCGATTTTCTTCAACCTGCAAAACAAAGATTGCGGCCTTCGACGCTCCAGCACTCCTTCCGACCGTTTCAAGAATGGCCTGACCCAAATCCTGAATATTATGCATGTTAGCGACTTTTGAAGAAAATCTGGAGAGAGCTTGAGTCCTCAATTCCCGGCCTTTGAGTATGGTTCTCGCGACCGCGCCCTTCGTTCCCACTTTCATCTGATAAACTCCCACAACCGTCATGAGATGGAGTACAAGTTGCACGACGGAAAACCGGACATTAATGGCACCCAGGAGGGATTTCTGGGCCAGTAGCAGCATCGGATACACTGGCTGTGAGACAAACAATAAAATAGCAAAATAGGACAAACCTTTTTCAACATACACTGAAAATTCCAACCAGTGAAATCGCAACAAGGTATAGGCTACGATTGAAATATATACCGCAAAGCCAATTGTCCCGTAGGGTAATATTTCAATCCCATACCATAAGGGATAATTAGTAGCCCCACCTATGTATCCGATTGCAGAGCCTATGAGAAGATACAAAAATTGTCTTCGACGCAATCCCCTTTCCTTCGCATAGGCTTGAATAAGAAGAAGATGGGCAAAGATTACAAGACCGACCCACCAAATCAAACAAAAGTGAAAGACCAAGCCAGGCACACCCCAAAACGGAAAAACGGAAATTTGGCGGACACCTTGAATAAAGAAAGGTGTAAAATCGGCAAGAAGGAAGACCCCTCCCACAAGGTAATTCCATGTAATGGTGGAACGATAAATATTCTCTTTCTTAAGTAAATACAAAACATGATGCAGAAATGTAATGGGAATAAAGATAGCCCCTGCCATTAATATGCGAAGATTGAGGAGGGCAAAAAACTCGGAATCCGCGACTTGCCAGGCAAAATAACCAAAACTCCATAAAGCAGTGGCGATTCCAAATAATCCAAACGTCCAATGCCTGGGATCCTTTGGAGCGCGGAAGTAGACAAAGGACGCCAACCCGCTAGCGGCCAATCCATTCAACAATCCACTGATGGCAAAAAATTCCACGGGCTTCGTGTTTATGGCGAAGGAGTATTAACTTACGGATTCCACACCTGGAAAGAGTTCATCATGTCAAAAAAGGCCGCACCAGCCTTAGAAGGGGTCTACTTTGATTCTGAACCGTAACCTGAATGGCCAAAATGGTCAAGTATTCTCATTTTGATTTTCTTTGGGCTTCTTAGGCTCATTAGTATCGTGAAGGATTGCCTTGTGATCTTGGTGCCTGACCACTGGCCGCCCTTCGGCCTTTCAGGATTCCCCCTCTTACTTACCCGTCGGTTAGGAAAAGGCACGGGCACCTGGCTTTCAATTCCCAATCGGGAAGGTTATGAAAAAGTTTGAATGCAGGGTGGGTTTTTAGAGATGCAAGAGGTCGTATGAAGACAGTTGAATCAAATTTGAAAGGGTCTGTGGATGATGAGGGAGGCTATTTGTTGAACGATCAATCAAGACGGCATGAAGACCAGCCTGTCGAGCCCCCTCGAAATCCTCAATAGGATGATCTCCCACATGAAGTGCTTCTTGAGGGATCACCATATGTTCATCGAGGGCATGAGCAAAAATATTCTTGGCTGGCTTGGCAGACCCGACCAAACTGGAAATGGTCACAGAATCAAAAAACGTGCTGAGACCAAGCCCACGCGAAACCTGAAAAAACCGACTATCAAAATTGGAAATAATTCCGAGTTCAAAGCCTTGCCCCTTCAATTCAGCTAATATTTCGAGTGTTTCAGGAAACAGCTCCCAATGGATAGGTTTCCCAAACGCCTCGAATACCTCCTCAAAAAACTCGTCAAATCCTTCGAACATCCCCACCCGATAAAAAACGGCATGCACAACATCAAACCACCACAACCGCTCGCACTGTTTGAGTTTTTCCGGCCGCTCCACCGAGAAAACCGGAAGAGGCATGTCTTTCATGGTTTGCTTGAATGCGGCATTCAATGCATGTTGGGTGTGTTCGGTGTCCGGGACCCCGTATTTTTTGGCATACGTTAAATAGACCTCCCCTACCGATCCCTTCACATCGAATAAAGTCCCTACGGCATCAAAAAAAATGACTTTTATGGGGGAGGAACTCATACAATATAATGAGGAGGGAAGAGGATCAAGGGCGGAGGGACCGATGACCTGTCCTCTGCCCAAAAATAGCCTTGTAGGTTCGTTCGATCAAACGAAAATCATAAGGATGGAAATTCAAGAAGAGAAATGAGGCTCTATGGAATGAAGGCCACGGCCTCAAAAAATCAGGTTCCTATTTCTTTTTGCCCTTTTCGCGCCGGGCCACTTCTAAACCTTTTACCCGCTGTTGATTTTTTCGATGTTTTCTTCGCAAATCACGATCTTTTTGCCGACCACGTGGCATGGGTGATTCTCCTGAGTGAATTGAAAATTTTAAGAAATTTAATGGAATTTGTTTTTACCACAGGCATCATAGGAGGAACAAGAGGTCGTATTGCGGGCCTGTAGGGCCCGTGATAACATCGGAGACTTTTTTTGCCAAATCAAAACACCCTATCAATAATAGTATGTCATCTTCACAGTTAGAAAAAACCTACAATCCTAATGAAGTCGAGCAGCGGTGGGGGTCCTATTGGATGGAGCACCATCTCTTCCAGCCTGACCTCGGCAACCAGTCTCAATCATTTTGCCTGGTCATTCCTCCGCCCAATGTCACCGGATCACTCCACATCGGCCATGCCCTCAATACGACCATCCAGGACATTATCGTTCGATGGCGACGCATGCAGGGATTAAAGACTCTTTGGGTTCCTGGGACAGACCATGCGGGGATTGCGACCCAAAATGTAGTCGAGCGGCAACTCGCGCAGGAAGGTCAGTCACGAGAACACGTCGGGCGCTCGGCCTTCATCGACCGGGTCTGGAAGTGGAGACACCAATCGGGAGATACTATTATCGAACAATTAAAACAGTTAGGAGCCTCCTGCGATTGGTCTCGTCTCCGGTTTACCATGGACGAAGGACTTTCCCGGGCTGTTCGAGAGGTGTTTGTTCGTCTGTACGAGGAAGGACTTATTTACCGAGGGGAACGTTTAATAAATTGGTGCCCGCGCTGCCTGACAGCCCTGTCCGACATTGAAGTCGAGCACGAACCAATTAAAGGAAAGCTTTATCACATTCAGTATTTCCTCGCTGACGATCCAACAGAATTTCTTATGGTGGCCACTACCAGACCAGAGACCGTCTTGGGAGATACCGCAGTGGCTGTCCACCCTGAGGATCCTCGCTACCAGCAGTATATTGGCAAAGAAGTTCGCGTCCCTTTAACGACACGAACCATTCCCATTTTAGCTGATCCGATATTAGTTGACCGGGAATTTGGAACCGGAGCCGTCAAAATTACACCTGCTCATGACTTTAATGACTTTGAAGCAGGCGAGCGACACGGTCTTCCGCGCCTGTCCATACTCGATTTCCAAGCTCGAATGAGCCCTTCAGGACTTCAAGAAGCTCAAGCAGACTCCAGACTTCAAACCATACTCAACCTCAAGTCAGTCCAGAAAGCCCGCACCATAGTGATAGAAGCCCTGGAAAAGCAAGAACTTCTCTTAAAGGTTGAAGATCACGCCATGGCTATCGGGAAATGTTATCGATGTAAAACCGTTGTCGAACCCTATCTTTCACCGCAATGGTTCGTCAAAATCCAACCTTTGGCAACTCCTGCCATCCAAGCGGTCGAAACCGGACACATTCGAATCATTCCCGATGGATGGAAAAACAATTATCTGGGCTGGATGCGCCAGATCAAAGATTGGTGCATTTCTCGCCAAATCTGGTGGGGACATCAAATTCCCGCCTGGTACTGTCGAATCTGCAACAAGGACGAGTTACTCCAAACTAGCCGGGTTGGCGAAGCCCCTGGCGACAAAATGATTTCTTCCGACCTTACAATGAGCTGCTTTATCACACCCGATGCCCAACCCATTGTCTCGAGAATTCCACCACAATCCTGTCCAACATGCGGCGGGACCAACCTTTTTCAAGACCCTGATGTATTGGATACCTGGTTTTCATCGTCCCTCTGGCCGTTTTCTACACTCGGGTGGCCAGAAAACACAGATGACTTCAAATCATTTTACCCAACAGCAACCCTAGTCACCGGACTGGACATTCTCTTTTTTTGGGTTGCCAGAATGATCATGATGGGCCTGAAATTTACGGGGCAGGTCCCCTTCCGTGATGTGTACATTCATGCCCTGGTTCGAGACGCCGAGGGTCAGAAGATGAGCAAATCCAAAGGAAATGTGATTGATCCCCTAACCAAAATGCGACAATATGGAACGGATGCCCTGCGGTTCACCCTGGCCTCAATGGCCTCTCCTGGCCGGGACATTAAACTGGCCGAGGAACGCATTGAAGGATATCGAAATTTTGTCACAAAACTCTGGAATGCCGCACGATTTATACATCTCTATGCGGACGGACCCCGGACATCACTCGCAGCAGAGTTCCGTCCTTTTCCAGATCGATGGATTCTCAGCCGACTGAACCATACGATCCGTGAAGTGAGCAATGCCTTTGAAGACTATCGCTTTGACCAAGCCGCCTCTGCACTCTATCAATTCGTCTGGCATGAATATTGTGATTGGTTCATAGAACTCGCCAAACCCTGCCTCCAACAGGAAAACCATCCTGATGCGCCTGTCACCCGCCAGACACTTTTGGAATCATTTGAAATCATCCAACGGCTGTTACACCCCGTGATGCCATTTATTACCGAAGAAATATGGCAATCCTTCCCGCACGAAGGGCCATCAATCATGACGCAACCCTTTCCCGCTGAAAAGCCGGAATGGGTCAATGCTGAAGCCGAACAGGCTTTTTTATTTCTCCAAGCGTTTGTCAACACGGCAAGAACCGGGCGAGCCTTCCTGAATATTTCCTCCGCTCAAACCCCTTCGATCTATGGAGCAAGCACCCAGGTCAATGACACGGCCATTTTGACCTTTCTTGCGCCCTATATCGAGTCAATTCTGCGCTCATCGGTCATCACAGACCAGGGCATCCCTTCTCTCCGTACATTACAATTGCCTTCTGGTCATTTCAGCACTATTGGCATCCCTGTTCCCAATGAGATTAACCTTCATGAAGTGGTCAAAAAAATTCAGAAACAAATTGGAGAAAAAGAGAAGGAAGTGCAGCGCCTTGGCAGCCGGTTATCCTCTTCTGAATTCAGGGAGAAAGCGGAGCCTTCCGTGATCCAGGAATCAGAAGACCGCCGTACCAAGCTGATCGATGAGTTGGGAATTCTGAATATGACGGAACAACAACTGGTTTCCATGACGACCTGATGGGTGCATCTTCTCTCGCCTCGCCTCCTCCTCTTTTTTCCATTCGGCGCGTAATCAGCGCTGCGCTGGAAGAAGACCTTGCCTACGGAGACCTGACCTCAACCCTTCTCATTCCACCAACTCTATTAGCTCGCGCCGACATCATCGCGAAAACCCACATGGTCGTGGCAGGTGTGGCCGTTGCCAGGGAGGTGTTCCAATCAGTCGATTCAACCCTTGAACTTACCACTCATGCTGGCGATGGAAACATGGTGCGCCCGTCAACCACTATCCTGAGCATGAAAGGAAAGGCGCAATCGCTCCTTCAGGGCGAACGAATCGCCCTGAATTTCCTCCAACGGCTTTCGGGAATCAGCACGCTCACCCATCAGTTCTGCGAGGCTGTTCGTGATTATCCAGTCGCTTTAGTGGACACACGAAAAACAACACCGGGACTCAGGGCCTTAGAAAAATGGGCCGTCCGCCTTGGCGGGGGTAAAAATCATCGCTTCTCACTCCATGACGGCATTCTCATTAAAGATAATCACTTGATGGTTATGGCATCCCAACGGATGAACATCACGCAGACTTGTTTATGGGCCAGGCAACATGCCCCGCATGGCCTTCAAATTAGCGTGGAAGTCGAAACGATTGCTCAGGTCCGACAGGCCTTGAAGGGAAAAGCCGATATCCTTTTATTGGATAACATGACCCCCGATCATGTCAGACAGGCCATAGACATCATCCAAAAGCAGGCCTTGGTGGAAGTATCAGGAGGCATGACCTTGGACAATGTTCGAGATATGGCAGAAGCCGGACCGGATTTCATCTCGATTGGAGCACTCACACATTCCGCCCCATCCATGGACCTCTCCATGGAGATCGTTCCTCTCCGAACAAAAAGACGTCCTCAAAACCGCCAACCATGAGACTGATTTTCCTCTAACCCCCTGACCTACCAGTGGTATCCTCCACAAAACTAGCCGCCCTTCTCCCCTCAAAAAAATTTGGCGAAACCCTTTATATTTTTGATGAATTAGCCTCAACCAATGCGTTTGCGATGGAAAAAGCCAAGAACCAAGCACTTTCTGGAACCGTCATTCTGGCCGACAGACAAACCGCGGGACGAGGTCGATTAGATCGGTCTTGGTTTTCTCCAGGCAAGTCCAATATTTACGGATCTCTCCTTTTTGTTCATGAGACACCCATTCAATATTTAGGATGGGCTCCTCTCATGGCCGGAGTGGCCATTGCCCAGGCACTCGAACAACAGACATCTATTCGTGTCGATCTAAAGTGGCCCAATGACTTATTAATTGGAGGACGTAAATTGGGTGGCATTTTATGTGATTCTTTTCGGAATCCAACAAACCATTTCTGCGTGGTAATCGGATTTGGGATAAACGTTAACCTCACTCAATCGGAATTCCCTTTAGAACTTCAAACGAGCGCGACTTCTCTTCAGATCCAATGTCATTGTACTGTGGACCGAGAAGAGCTCATTATGAAGGTGATCACCTCGCTGGAAAAAAACTGGGACAATCTGAGGTCCAACGGGCCTCGGTCTTATCTTGTGGAATATAAGCATTGGTGTAGCACCATTGGACAGACCATTCAAGTTCAGTTTCCTGATGGAAGCCAACTCCAGGGGCTGGCTCATTCCATAGGAGAACATGGCCAACTCCGAGTCATTCCTTCCCCTTCCGACCCAAACGATCAATCAGCTAGGATTCGAGATATTCATTCCGGCGAAATCCTTCATCTTCGCACAACCGCCCAACCATGACCCATCTCTGAAGGACTGCTCACAAGGAGTGACTTTTTATTATGCTTTTAGCCATCGACATTGGAAACTCACAAATTGTCTGTGGGGTTTTTCAAGACAGCATCCTGATCTCACACTGGCGCTTATCCACCGACCATTCCAAGACTCCAGATGAATACAGCATTATTCTTCGCTCCCTCCTTCAATTTCATAAAATCCTGCCCGGAGATATCTTAGGCTGTATTGTCACTAGTGTGGTCCCCCCTCTCACACATATTTTCGACATGTTGGCCCAATCACTATTCGGACAACAACCTCTCATCGTCACCAGCGCATGTCCTCATGGGCTCATCCTCCGGTACAGTAACCCAGAGGAAATCGGGACAGACCGTCTCGTCAATGCGGCTGCAGCATTTGCCCGGTATAGACGATATCTGATTATTGTGGATTTTGGGACCGCGACCACATTTTGTATTGTCACTCAACAAGGCGAGTACCTAGGTGGAACCATTGCGCCTGGCTTAAAAAGCGCAGCAGATACCCTCCACACCAAAACAGCAAAGCTTCCAAAAGTTGATTTGGTTATCCCGGCATCCGTGATTGGCAAAGACACGACTTCCAGTATGCAGGCAGGAATCATGTATGGATATGCTGGATTGGTTGATGAAATCGTGAGGAGAATTCAACAGGAAATCGGAGAATCCCCGCTTGTCATCGCGACTGGCGGGTTGGCCCAAACAATCGTTCCAATTTCGCACACTATTCAGGAGGTTAGACCCAACCTTACTTTAGAAGGCTTAAAGCTCCTCTATGATCGCATGAACCATTCCTGTGGATAACTCATCTCCTGATGTTTAATTACTTTAGCTTAACCAAAAATCATAAGAAATTTAAGAAGATGGGTTGACTTGCCAGATGAAGTGACTATCTAACTTGCGATAAGCAATTTGAAATGTCTCTCTCTTCTTACTGGTCATTTATGACGCAACAATCGGGAAAAGGTAAAACCATGTCCTCAACAGAGGAACCTACTGGAGAAGTGACTACAGAAGAAGTCAGTCCTCAAGAACATTCGACCGAGGACACATCAGAAAGTGCTTCTGAAAATGGCGGAACGCCTGAAGAGGAACTTCAAATTTTCCAAGATAAATATTTGCGCCTGGCCGCAGAATTTGAAAACTACAAACGCCGAGCCCAGCGGGATCAGAGCGATTCTATTCGATTTGGCAATGAATCATTATTGAAAAATTTACTTCCTATTATTGATAACCTTGAGCGAGCCATTCAATGCGCGAAAGATGCAGGAACGAGTGGCCCATTACTAGAGGGGGTAGAGCTTACCCACAAACAATTTCTGGAAACCGTGGGCAAAGTTGGCGTTCGACAACTCAGCACCACAGGAAACGCCTTTGATCCTGCTATTCATCAAGCAGTGACCCAGGTGGAATCGGAAAATATGGAGCCGAACACGGTCATCGAGGAATTTCAAAAAGGATATTTATTGCACGATCGCATTTTACGTCCGGCTATGGTAAGCGTGGCAAAAGAAAAATCAGAACTGACAGAACCTGGTTCGACTGAAGAATCTGGTGAAGAGGGAGGAATACACGTATGAGCAAAATTATTGGGATTGACTTAGGAACAACAAATTCTTGCGTGGCCGTAATGAGCGGTGGAGACCCAACGGTCATTGCCAATTCAGAAGGCGGACGGACCACCCCTTCGGTTGTGGCTTTGACCGACAAAGACGAACGATTGGTCGGACAGATTGCCAAACGGCAAGCCATAACCAATCCGGAGAACACTATTTATTCGGTGAAACGTCTGATGGGAAGAAAATACTCTTCTTCCGAGGTCAAAAATGCCGCAAACCGGCTATCCTATAAAACGGCCGAAGGTGCTAATGGGGATGCCCACGTCATCATTCGAGGGAAAAGCTATAGTCCAGCAGAAGTTTCAGCCATGATCCTTCAAAAAATGAAGCAAACCGCTGAAGATTATTTAGGAGAAAAGGTGACAGATGCTGTCATTACGGTCCCAGCCTATTTTGATGATAGCCAACGCCAGGCTACCAAGGACGCAGGGAAGATCGCGGGCTTAAATGTCTTGCGCATCATTAATGAGCCGACTGCAGCATCACTGGCCTATGGACTCGACAAGAAAAAAGATGAACGTATCGCGGTCTACGATCTTGGGGGTGGAACCTTTGACGTTTCCATTCTAGAAATCGGAGAAGGAGTCTTTGAAGTCAAATCCACAAATGGTGATACCTTTTTGGGCGGAGACGACTTTGATCTTCGGGTCATGGATTGGTTGGTTGAAGAATTCAAAAAAGATCAAGGAATCGATTTACGGAATGATCGAATGGCCCTGCAACGACTGAAAGAAGCAGCCGAACGAGCAAAAATCGAGCTTTCCTCCTCCCAAGAAACCGAAATAAACCTACCCTTCATCACCGCCGATGCCAGTGGACCAAAACATTTGGTACTTAAACTCACCAGGTCAAAATACGAGCAATTGGTGAATGATTTAATTGAGCGGACCATCGAACCTTGCAAAAAAGCTCTTGCCGATGCTGACATGACCACCAGCGACATCAATGAAATTGTCTTGGTAGGTGGAATGACTCGGATGCCCAAAGTGATTGAACGAGTTAAGCAATTTTTTGGAAAAGAACCCCACCGTGGAGTGAATCCTGATGAAGTCGTGGCAATCGGTGCGGCCATTCAGGGTGGAGTCCTCAAGGGAGATGTGAAGGATGTCCTGTTATTGGATGTCACCCCGCTTTCACTCGGCATCGAAACATTAGGGGGAATCTTCACGAAACTCATCGAACGCAACACCACCATCCCCACCAAAAAGAGTCAAATTTTTTCAACCGCTGCCGACAACCAAACTGCCGTGACCATCAGAGTCTTCCAAGGTGAGCGGGAAATGGCCAATGACAATAAACTATTGGGACAGTTTGATTTAGTGGGCCTTCCGATGGCACCAAGAGGTGTTCCGCAAATTGAAGTCACATTTGATATCGACGCTAATGGCATTGTGCATGTCTCAGCCAAAGATATGGCCACCCAAAAAGAACAATCAATCAAGATCACGGCATCTAGCGGATTAAGTAAGGAAGAAGTTGAGCGTTTGGTTAAGGAAGCTCAAAGTCATACCGAAGAAGACAAAAAGAAACGGGAATTGGTCGAAGTCAAGAACCAAGCCGATACCCTTATTTATAGTACAGAAAAGAATTTGAGCGAACATGGAGACAAGATTGAGGAAACGGAGAAGTCCAACATCACCGAGGCGGTAGACGGACTTCGAAAAGCTATGGAGGGAACGGACCTCGAAGCGATTAAAACCGCCATGCAAAACCTCACCACTGCCTCTCATAAATTAGCAGAGGAAATGTACAAAAAGGCTTCTACGGATGCCACTGGCAGCGGCTCTGGACCAGAAGACGGCCCTGGAACCACTGGCGGTGAAAGCGCTGGCAGTGAGGAAAAAGTTGTAGATGCAGAATTTGAAGAAGTTGATAAAGGCAAAAATTAAAAACTTTTGAACTGATTGATCCACATGGGCATACATTATTCCACCTTTGGAAAACGCTGATGGCACAGACCCAAAAACGAGATTATTATGAAATTCTCGGGGTGGACCGCAATGCCTCGGAAGAAGACATTAAAAAAGGCTTTAGAAAACTTGCCAGGCAACATCACCCGGACCTGCATGCCGACCCAGTTCAGAAAAAAGCGGCTGAGGAAAAGTTTAAGGAAGCCGGGGAAGCCTATGAAGTGCTCAGCGATCCAGATCGCCGAAGAAAATATGACATGTTTGGTCATGCAGCGGCTGGCCAGGGAGGAGGAGCCGATGGATTCGGGTTTGGAGGTGGCGGCTTCGGAGATATGTTTGGGGATATCTTTGAGGACTTTTTCGGTGGAGGCAGGGGGCATAATCGAGCCGAACAGGGCAATGATCTTCAATATAACTTAGAAATTTCCTTTGAAGAGGCCATTAACGGCAAGGAAGCCAAACTCAAAATTCCTCGTTGGGAAGTCTGTGAAACCTGCAATGGAACTGGCGCGAAATCCGATCAAGCCGTCAAACCCTGTTCCGCATGCCGTGGGGCCGGACAAATACGGTTACAACAGGGTTTTTTCACCATTAATCGAACCTGTGGACAATGCCAAGGGACAGGTCAAGTCATTGCTGACCCGTGCAAAACATGTAGAGGACAAAGACGCGTTCACAAGGAACGGCTTTTAGCAGTCACCATTCCAGCTGGAGTCGAATCCGGCATGAGACTTCGACTTTCCCATGAAGGCGAACATGGCATGAATGGCGGACCTCCTGGAGATTTGTATGTGGCACTCAATGTACGGCCTCATCCGCACTTTCAACGGAAAGGCCAAGAGATACTCTATGATCTTCGCCTGGATTTCGTAACAGCGACACTTGGGGGAAAAGTCGAAGTGCCTACATTAAGTGGAACAACTATGGTAAAAATACCTAGTGGAACCCAACACGATCAAATTCTCCGCCTCAAAGGGTTGGGCGCTCCTGGGCTTAAGTCCCAAACTCGTGGGGATCAACTGATTCGGACTAAAATTCAAATTCCTACCAAACTGACCCCAAAACAACACGAACTCCTTTCCGCCTATGCGGAGGAGTGCGGAATATCTACGGACACGCAAGGAGAAGGCCTGTTCGATAAAGTTAAAAACATGTTTGATTAACCTGCCTCTTTTACTGCCTCTCCATCCTCACGGAAACAGATGCCCGTCTTTTTCATCCACTCAACCCAGGTTGATGATGAAAGAATCACGATCTCCGACCCCTTATTCAGCCATCTTTCAAAAAGTTTACGAATGAGACCGGGAGACCAGCTGATTCTTAATGATGAGCGAAACTTTCGATACCATACAACAATTCTTCAAATAACCAAGCAGGCTATCTACTCGACGGTTCTGAGTATTCAAGAATCCCCACTCTCATCCACTACCCCTATCACCTTGGCACAAGCAATTTTAAAAGGAGAGAAAATGGCCTGGGTCATCCAAAAAGCCACCGAACTTGGGGTCCATGCGCTTGTACCACTGATTACCGAAAGAGTCATTCCACAAGTGTCTCCCTCACATGCAAGAAATTATCAGGAACGATGGGATCGCATTGCTTTGGAAGCGGCACAGCAAAGTGAGCGATGGAGCATCCCAAAGATACTCCCCATACAGACCTTTCAGGATTTTCTACGGCAGAAAAATAAAGGGGTACAAATCATGTTGGCCGAGAGGCAGGAGAAGGCTTCACTATCGACCATAGACTTACCATCTGATGATCCAAACGGCATTACGGTGTTCATCGGCCCAGAAGGAGGTTGGACTAAAGAGGAACGACAGATGGCCAAAAACCGGAATGTTGTTTTTGCCTCGTTGGGACAGGGAATTTTACGAGCAGAGACAGCCAGCCTGGCTTCATTAGTCATTCTACAGGCCAGATTGAACTATCTGTGAAGAATACAACGGAAGGGCCCAGCACTAGGGATGAGATGGCGAAGAATTCAAACGAATGATCGTCCCATGGTCTCCCACAGCAAACCCATTGGAAAGTTCAAGGAATGATTGAGCGTATAGGGTTTCAGAGTTAAGGGGTTCGATTTCCTGCCATGTAAAGCCCGCGTTATGAGTCTCTAAAATGGTCCCCCGCTCACCAACAATTCGACCAACCAGTGGGTTTATAAAACTAATATTCACCAAATCGGCGGGTTTAATACATGGACTTCCACATGGTCGAGTGTGATCAACCCATACTTCGCCTCCATTCAGCGTTTGGAACATAGTTCCCTGCGTCCCAACAACCCATCCAGCCACATTATCCGTAAACACAATATCAAAAAATGTGGCGGGATTATTGGTGGTCTGGAGCCCCCAACTCTTTCCCCCGTCAGTAGTCGCCAAGATGACACCCAGGGCACCAACGGCCCAACCATGTTTTTCATTAAGAAAATGAACTCCAAACAGATCTGCTGTCGTCCCACTGACCTGATCAGCCCAGCTCTCTCCCCCGTCTTCAGTGTGTAAAATGACGCCACGGGAACCGACCACCCATCCATGTTCAGGTGTAAGAAAATCAGCCGCGTAGAGGGTTCCATTTGTCCCACTCTCCTGCGGAATCCACCGTTTTCCACCATCTACAGTATGCAATATCGTTCCGTTTTGTCCAAGAATCCATCCGTGCTTTGCACCCGCAAAGGTCACCGCAGTTAATAACGCATTGGTGCGTCGAGGGCTCGAATTCCAGGTAGCTCCACCGTCGTCGGTGTGAAGAATCGTTCCTCCTGCTCCAACGATCCATCCCTTCCTGGCATCCAGAAAATGCACACCAAGAAAGGTTACCTTGGTAGGACTGGCCTGGAGTGTGAGAGCAGACGGAGTGGTTTGAGGAAAGGTTGGCTGAGGGTCCACAACTAAGGCTATACCAGCAAGGACTCCCAACACACACAGACCTTTCACCATTCGATTCCAGGCAGGGCGATTTTTCATTAGATCATGTTTCCCAATTATGCCAGAATTCATTACTGTGCTCGCCCTTTTTCATTCCAATAATCTTTGTCAGGAAGGCCTCTCTGTAAAATCGTAAATGGCCCCCCCACGATAGTAATATACTTTTTTGGCGTACAGCATTCGCCGGTATCGAGCATATCCCATGACCCTCGTTTCAAAATCAGTTCCCCTTTAGTGAGGTCAGGCTCAAAACCTTCGGGGTTTCCAAAACCAAAGGCCGGACGGCGAGGGACACGGATCCTAATCTCCTTATCGGTCCATGATTCGACATGGGTTGCAATGCCGTTCACCAGCACCTCACTGCGAGACACATCCTGCCCTAATCTGTAGTTTTGCCAGTCATGGGCATCCTGATTGAGAGATAAACGAGTGGCTTCGGAGATTTTCAGAAATTCACCAAATCCCTTACCAGTAATAGTCACGACTTCGTCCAAGCCGGCTTCTTTAGGGGAATAGGAGTGAATTTCCGGCTGAACAACAGTAAAATCTCCGGCCTTTAATGTCACAATCTCTTGTCGTTCACAACAGGTGCCATCATTTTTAGGAGTAGCTCCTCCACGTTTCACAATCACCGGCCCGCTTTTTGCGCTGAATGGCACCCATACATCGATTTGTTCATCAAGCCAACGGTGAATGACAGCCGGCACTCCCCCAATCTCCACCCCGTTGCCCCCGGAAAGAAAATCAAAGGCATATGCAGTGCCGCCGGCTTCTGAATACACACCAAAATTTTTCCCCTTAATCGTCACGAGTGTTCCAATTGGTCCTTGAGGGGGAGTCATTCCTGATATCTGACTAGTCAATATGGTAAAGGTCCCAATCTCCCGCTCCTTTCCTTCTCGATGGAGCATCAAAGAGCCTGATTTGGCATTTAACGGCACATGGGCCACGATGGTTCGATCGGACCACTGTGCAATGATCGCAGGCTTTCCCCCAAAATATATTCGTCCATCTTCAGGTCGGCTTTCTCCAAACCCCAGACCCGACAATATGACCTTACTCCCGATTGGGCCCTCAGTAGGATCAAAGGCAATAGAAGGAATTATGGTCAAAGGGACGGCATTACTGACCGCATACTCAACAGGAGCACAACATGATCCATCCGGTAGTGGGTCGCTTGACGCTAAGCGCACTTCCACATTACCGGACTTGGCATTAGCCGGAATGAGAACTTCAATTTTAGTAGGCCGCCACCGTCGTACCTCCGCCCGAATCCCATTGATTATTACTTGATTGACCCCGAACATGGTATTGGGATCACGAGACCCAGCCGTATTGCCGAAATGTTCACCAACAATCGTGAGCAAGGAACCCGCTTCGGCTTTCGAAGGATTCAAGCTGGCAATACGGACATTGGTAACAGAAAAAATTCCGGCTTCTTTTTTGGCCGATCCGTTGATAACCATTACCGGGCCGGAGCGAGCCTGCAAAGGCACTTTAACCAGAATGAAATCAGGTTCCCAGGATTGAATGAGCGCCGAGACCCCCTGAAATTCCACTCGATTAGCCTGCGTATTTTGGAATTCACCAAACCCTTCCCCACTAATGGTCACTGTCGTGCCCGGAGGTCCATTGGAAGGGAACATTTCAGCATAGGCCACTGATGAAAAAAGAAAAAAACTTAAGGCAACGCTCATGAGACTTCGAACTCTTTTCATAGGTAACAAACCTTGCTTATTGATCCAAAAAATGAATTAGGTATGAACAATGGACTTCTTCATTAAATCAAACTGGGAAGAGGAGCCAACCCAACTTCGTGGCTACCAACACAGGGGATGGAACCAAGTCAGAGCGGGTGTCCAAAATGACTATATCAAGCGATCTTTTCATGCGTCAATTTAGAGAACTGCACCAACAGAAAGATGAACAGTCACAGCCATTTCATATCATAGATTTTCAGCAAAACTCTTTGTTTACCAAATGCCATTTTAGGACCAAATGGGAGTAAAAAAGTCTCACACCACATTATGAAAAGATCTCCTGACCCTCCTAATGGCGGTCTTCCGATTTGAACAACCCAAAATGAAAAAACATCGCTGAAACCAATTCAGATATCGAGCCATAGCAACCCCTGAAATCTCAAATGAACCGGCTACAGGACCAAGGGGAGTCAATCCTTACAAAAGCAGGAGTCGGGGTTGCACATGCTGAAGGGATGATTAAGGAATACGAACCAGCTTAGAGGTGAGACACTTGAACGATCAATTCAAGCTCAATTGGAGCATGAAGAGGTAATTCGAAGGCCCCAAGAGCCAATCTGGCATGACGCCCGGCATCTCCAAACAGCTTGACCAACAAATCAGAAGCCCCGTTAATCACCGCAGGCTGATCCACAAAACCCTCCACGGACGCTACATGCCCCGTCAAACGCACCACCTGTTTAAGAGAGGCAAGATCTCCCATCATCTCCTGGAGGATGGCTAACCCATTTAGCATGGCTAATTGAGCAGCGGCAGCTCCTTCCTCTACCGTCAGTTCTCGCCCGAGTTTTCCAGGATGCACAATTAGCCCGTCACGAAAAGGCAGCACCCCACTCACAAAGATTAAGTCTCCTGCCTGACGAGCCGGAACATATGATCCGACAGGACAAGGTGCCACAGGCAGCTTTAATCCCAGTCGGCTTAATGCATCATGAACACCCATAGCGGATATTACACAATCACTCACTTACGAAGCACGTTTACTAATTGATCGTCGTTGATAAAGGTCTACCGCCTTATTATGATCCGCTAATGTCACAGAAAATTGATGACTCCCATCGTTCCGTGCCACAAAATAGACAAAATCGGTTGTCGTAGGATAGAGCGCAGCATGAATTGCAGCCAAACCCGGATTGGCAATGGGTCCTGGAGGAAGCCCGCGTACCTTGTAGGTGTTGTAGGGACTATCTACCGACAGATCGGCTTTCCGAATATTTCCATCAAACGATTCGAGGGCGTAGATGACGGTGGGGTCGCTTTGCAAGGGAATGCCCAGCCGGAGACGATTATGAAATACTCCGGAAACCAAGGGTCGTTCGGCTGCCAGAGCGGTTTCCTTTTCCACCACGGAGGCTAGGGTCAACACCTGTTGAAGAGTCATGCCCATGACCATTGCCCGGTTTTTGAGTTCTGGAATCATCACATTATGAAACCGATGAACAAATGTTCGAATGATGGATTCTGGCGGAGTAAAGCGAGAAAAATGGTAGGTATCAGGAAAAAGATAACCCTCTAATGTAGGGGCCTGGATATTCAGGCTCTGAATAAATACCGGGTCATGGCTTAATCGAAAAATATCCTGCTTGAGGGCAAGACGTTTTTGATCCAGGATGTCCGCAATTTGTGCCACGGTATAGCCTTCGGGAATGGTAATGGCATATTGATAGACCTCGCCTTTCACAAGTTTGTGCAGTAATTCGGTGGGTTGCATTCCCGCATCCAATTCATATTCGCCTGGAATGATATTTCGATCGACCCGCTGCACACGCCCCAAAAGAGTAAAAAACCATTCAGACCCAATAAGGTGATGGTGATCGAGAATGTGGGATACCTGCGTAAAAGGAGTACCGGGTGGGATTTCGACAAGAACCGGTTGGGTTGATCCACCCATGGGTTGATTCATCCACACAAAACCACCCAAGACCAGTACTGCCACCGTCAGAAGACTTACTACGGTCCGGCTAACAAGGATCACGTCACGACGTCCCCTTTCCTACTGCTCCCCGTCGGTCCATGGGAGGGAACCATGCAACCACATCATCAGGAAGTTTACTCCTCCTTCAATGTACCTAAATGTGAGGCAACATAATCATATACGCTCCGCAAGGCCTCATCTAACTGTTCTGGTTGATTGCCACCCGCCTGAGCCATATCTGGTCGGCCGCCTCCAGACCCCCCAACAAGTTGAGCCACATGTTGAGCGACTTTTCCTGCAGGGATTTTGTGAGTCTGTTCTTTGGCCACTATAACCAACAATGAAACCTTTCCTTCTTTGACCGACCCCAAAACCAAAAGACCGGAAGGCACTTTGTGGCGGAGCTTATCAGAGAAGGTTCGCAATTCTTGGATAGTCAAACCATCGATTCGCTGGATAAGGATCGGCATTCCGCCTATGTCCCGAATCGACGCTCCCTGACCAGCACCCTGCTGATCAAGCAATTTTTGTTTCGCACGCTCTAATTGGCGTTCGGTATCACGGAGGGTTCCAACAAGTTTCCTGACTTTTTCAACGACTTCATTGGGACCGGCTTTCAGCACGGCGGCCAATTCTCTCCATTCGGCCTCCTGATGCTGAGTTTGGGCCACAGCCCCCTCGCCCGTGAGTGCCTCAATACGCCGGACACCTGCCGCAATACCTCCTTCGGACACGATACGAAACAGACCGACATCTCCGGTTCGAGCACAATGTGTTCCCCCGCACAACTCCTGACTAAACGAACCCATTTCTACAACCCGAACCTGTTCACCATACTTATCACCAAAAAAAGCCAGAGCTCCTCGACTCAGAGCATCCTGAATTCCCATTTCTTCAACCTTAACAGACAGGTTCTGACGGATTTGTTCGTTCACCAGTCCTTCGATTTCTTCAATATTTCTGGAGGTCAATCCTCTGAAATGTGAAAAATCAAACCGCAATCGATTTGGGCCCACCAAAGATCCATGTTGCTTCACATGAGGACCTAAAATTTCCCGCAATGCGGCATGAAGAAGATGGGTCGCCGTATGATTTCGTGCCGCACTCTGCCTTAGTTGACCCTGTACCGTGGCGGTGAGAACATCGCCAACGTGAACAGATCCTTCGATGACCTGGCCCTTGTGGAGAAACCACCCCTTTGCCAGCTTTGTAGTATCATGGACGAGAATTCTTGCCGATGGGCCCACCAAGGTTCCTTGATCCCCGACCTGTCCACCACCTTCGGGATAAAAAGGCGTGGTATCCAGGACACACTCCACCGTTTCCCCTTGCTTGGCTTCCTTGATGACATGCTCGTCCTTCACCAAGGCGAGTAGTTTCCCTCTATCTTCCTGACTGGCATAACCCACAAATTTAGTCAAAGGGAACTGCCCGAGAGCATTCACCAGGTCGCTTCGAGATTCCGCCTGGCTGAACCTGGCAGTTTTTCTGGCTCGATCACGTTGGGCCTCTAGCGCTTGCTCATAACCGACATGATCGACAACCAACCCTTCTTCTCGTGCAGCATCTTCCACCAAATCAAGGGGGAACCCGTAGGTATCATACAACTTAAAAACCGCTTCCCCTCCTAAGATGTGGCTCCCCTGTTGCTTGGCTTCCTCCAGGATTTGATTAAGGAGAGGCAAGGCCTGTTCTAAGGTTCCAATAAAGCGTGTTTCCTCCCCCTGCACAATCTCAGAAACCGTATCCTGCATCGAACGGAGGTCCGGATAAAACGAATCCATGAGATCAACCACGGAGGATACGAGGTCATATAAAAATTCTCGCTCCACCCCCAATAACCGTCCATGCCGTGAGGCTCGACGCATAATCCGTCGCAGGACATAGCCACGCCCCTCATTCGATGGCAACACCCCTTCAGTGATTAAAAAGGTCATCGCCCGCAGATGGTCCGCAATCACCCGCATCGACCGGTCAGCCGTTGGGGAGGCACCATACACCTGTCCGGTGCTCTTCCCTATCCGTTCCAAAATAGGGCTGAACACATCGCTATCATAATTTGACGCGACTCCCTGGGTCACCGCTGCCAAACGCTCTAACCCCATTCCGGTGTCAATACTGGGCCTGGGTAGAGGATTGAGCGTGCCAACAGGATCCCGATCAAATTGCATAAACACCAAATTCCAAATCTCGAGATATCGATCGCAGTCACACCCAACGGCACAGGTTGACCGCCCACATCCGAATGTCTCACCCTGATCAATGAGAATTTCGCTGCAAGGACCACAGGGACCCGTCTCTCCCATTTGCCAAAAATTGTCCTTTTCACCCAGACGAACAAGGCGACTCTCTGGAATACCCATTCGTGTATGCCATAGATCATAGGCCTCCTGATCTTCACGAAACACCGTCACCCACAATCGATCAGCCGGCAGTCCGGCAATTTGAGTGAGAAATTCCCACCCAAACACAATCGCTTCCTCTTTAAAATAATCTCCAAAGGAAAAATTGCCCAGCATTTCAAAAAACGTGTGATGGCGGCGGGTAAAACCTACGTTTTCCAAATCATTATGTTTTCCCCCTGCCCGCAGACATTTCTGAATGGAGACAGCCCGGCTATACGGTCGGGATTCCTCACCCAAGAACACACTTTTAAATTGATTCATACCCGCGTTGGTAAACAGGAGAGTAGGATCTGCTTGCGGTATGAGTGGCCCGCTGGGCACCACCGTATGCCCACAGCTCGAGAAGTACCTTACAAACGCCTGCCGAAGTTCAAGTGAAGTTGCTATCATATCAATGATTTTTGCTCAAGATGATTTTGCCTCCAGGCCAGATCAGTCACGATCCCCTGCTAATTTTTTTGCGTTGGGACTGACCGGCGTGGATGATTCCTCTTGTTTTTGAGGCTCCCCGGAAAGGCCATAGCTGTTTCGTAATTGCGTGTCGATGTCCTGGGCAATATCCGGATTACTTTTCAGAAAGGTTTTGACCGCCTCCCGGCCCTGACCGAGCCGTTCCTCCTTATAAGAATACCACGCTCCAGCTTTATCTACGATTCGACGCTCAACGCCTAAGTCCACTAATTCCCCGACTTTGGAAATACCTTCGGCGAACATGACGTCAAATTCGGCTTGTTTAAAGGGTGGCGCCATTTTATTTTTGACCACTTTCACCCGCACCCGACTCCCCATCACTTCCTGCCCCTCTTTAATCGATTCAATCCGGCGAATATCCAACCGCACTGAAGAATAAAATTTCAAAGCGTTGCCGCCGGTCGTGGTCTCGGGATTACCAAACATCACCCCAATTTTCATGCGAATCTGATTGATAAATACCACCGAAGCTTGAGACTTGGAAATGGCCCCGGTTAGTTTTCGCAAGGCCTGGGACATTAATCTCGCCTGAAGCCCCATATGGGAATCTCCCATTTCCCCTTCGATTTCGGCACGAGGGACCAAAGCTGCAACAGAATCAACGACAATGATATCCAACGCCCCGCTTCGAACCAGCGTTTCGGCAATCTCCAGAGCCTGTTCGCCAGTATCCGGCTGGGCCACCAGCAGATCATCGGTGTGGACCCCTAGCTTTTTAGCATAGGTGATATCCAACGCATGCTCGGCATCGATAAAGGCTGCCGCCCCGCCGGCTTTCTGCGCTTCGGCAATGGCATGCAGGCACAACGTGGTTTTTCCAGACGACTCCGGTCCGAAGACCTCAATGATTCGACCTCGAGGCAACCCTCCGATGCCCAAGGCCATATCAAGCCCGAGAGACCCCGTCGAAATGGCCGGAATATCACGAGGAACGTCTTCTGTCCCTAGCTTCATAATGGCCCCTTTGCCAAATTGCTTTTCAATTTGGGTCAGAGCCAAATCCAGCGCTCGTTTTTTTCCGTCTTTTTGGGTCTCTTTTTGAGGAGCTACGCGTTCTGCCATTGGGTATCCTTTTGTTCAATATTTCTGAGCATGCAAAGTGGCGGCTATCTTACCCCACACTCTTTAACAGGTAAATGCCTAACTTAGATTGAAAAATGTGATCCAGGCTCATTGAATGGCACCGTCCTCAAAGCCGTATATTCCGCACCGGATTGGCTCACCTCACTGCGAAAAAGTGTGATACGGTCAACATGGAGTATCCCAAGGTTCTGAGGTTGCTCCAGTAAGCCGGAATGAGTCAGTACGCCACCAACCTGAGATTGGTCATGTTTGATCCTGGCCAAAGTCAAATGAGGGAAATAGGGCTTGTCCTCAGGAGGAAAGCCTAACGGTTCCACCGCACCTTCGATTCGTGAAACCAGATTGACCAAGGCAGAAATGTCTCCCGTACATCCGATCCACAGTATCCGTGGACGTCGAAGATGCGGAAAAACCCCCAGTCCCTGAACCCCTAATGTGAGAGGAGGCTGATTTGTTCGGAGAGGCTCAATGGCAGTCAAAACCGGTTCCACCATGGAAGCCTCCACATATCCAAGAAATTTCAGTGTGAGGTGTATCGACTCAGGGCGAACCCAATTGACCACTGGTAAGTTTTCTCGCAGCTGACGTTGAAGTTCCACTACTTTCCGACGCAAGTCCGAGGAAAGTTCAACAGCAAAAAAGACTCGCAGCCTCTTTTGATTAGAATACCGCTTCATTGCCGTATCGTCGGATCAAATCCAAAACAGCCTGAGATGACTTCAATGTAATTTCCGCTCGATCCCCATGAAATCTCCAACATTGACTCCGAGGCCCTTGCGGACCATCAATCGCTCCATACACCAGCCCCACTGGCTTGTTCAGAGTCCCTCCTCCAGGACCCGCAATTCCCGTGACTCCAACTCCCACATCGACTCGACTGCGCATTCGAATTCCTTTGGCCATGGCCATAGCTACCTGTGAGCTCACGGCCCCATATCGACGAAGCGTCGAGGCGGGAACTCCCACGAGTTCCCGTTTCGCTTCATTACTATAAGACACGACTCCCCGGTTTACATAACGCGAACTGCCGGGCACGCCAGTTAAACGATGGGCCACTAATCCTCCGGTACAGGATTCGGCGACTGCAATGGTCCAGGAACGGGCTCGTAAGACTTCCCCGACGATTTCTTCCATGGTACGTTCACCTTCCGCAAAGAGCCAGGCGCCTAAACAATCACGGATCTGATGAATCATGTGATCCCTTTCCAGGAGGCTTGGGAATTTTTTCCTTACAGTGAAGGGAGAGCCGTCGAACATCCAACAACTCACCTCTACCGTCACTCCCCTGGGCGAAGCTAAGATACCAAGCTGGAAGCTTCGATTGTCCTTTAAAAAAGGATTCAATTGTGTTTGAACATCCGATTCGGGCACTCCAAAAGTCTGAAATGTATGATGCCAGTAGCGCCTGTTGCTGTTAAATAACTTTCGGAGTATCGGCTGAACCTGAGAAACCATCATAACTTTGGCCTCCCGAGGAACACCTGGTAACGCAATAATGACTGATCGCCCCCTATGCATCAAAAAACCGGGCGCCGTGCCCACGGCATTTTCCAACATCATGGCTCGGGAAGGAAGAAAAGCCTGCCTGGCCAATAGCGGTGTGACCGGTCTTCCAAAGCGTTGATAGTAAGCCTTGAGATTGTCATGGGCTTTTTTTCGTTTGATCAGTGGACATTGAAGCGTCGCGGCAACAGCCTCACGGGTACAATCATCGAATGTGGAACCGAGTCCACCCGTCAAGACGATCACATGAGCGCGCTTCAGCGAGGCACGAAGGGCTTCTTGAATATCACCTTTTTGATCACCAACGGAGATTTTTTTCCGAACCTCAATGCCACACTCAGCGAGAAGATGTGCGACAAATATCGAATTACTATCCAGGCGTCCGCCCAGAAGCAATTCTGAACCCACAGCAATGATGTCAGCATGAAGGGACTTCATGTTCAAAAGATTCAGCCCAATTGTATCAAACACAGTTGTTCACCCATTCCCATGACCCTTAGGGAATGGACGCAAAATCTAGATCAAAGGTCACTTCGCCTCCTGTTCCTGGGAAGGCTTTGACGGTGGTTTGAGCCAAGGCATCAAAAACGTCATAGTTAAAGGACGCCACAATTTTTGCACGATACATGGAAGGGCCTTGGCTTGGGTTGTGCAGCGTCGCTCTGGCATCAAACCGAACACGATCAGGCTTGATCAACCGATCTCCTTGTTTAAGCAAAAGATAACTATCTTTGGCAAAGCTTGGGGAATCCCCAAAAATTATCACCACGACTTGAAGGGATTTTTCATCCAGGACTCGTTGAATATCCTGGGATGCGAGACGTTCTCCTCGAAGAGCAAAATGACTGGACATCACCGCAATTCCATTTAATTTCGTCATAAGAAATCCATGGGCCTGAGGAACCTCATCAGAAGATACACCGAAATGCCAATACAGCCTATTGGGTGGAGTTCGGTTTCGGGCTCCCTCCTGACCATTTTTGATGGCTTCAAGAATTTGAAATTCCGAGGGATGTGGAACAATACCCCACACCGGAGAGGAAACTAAGATGCCCAGCCCCGCTTCCAAAAGCAAAAGAAACCAAAAACCGGCGTCTCTTACCAACCCCAGTAAAGACCCCACATATTGGGAAAATTGTTGAAAAAACAAGATTTGATTCATTGGCTATGACCTAAAAATGTTCTCCCCCCTCAAGATTCAAGTCCTATTCCTGACTCCTCCTATTCCGAATGGATCTTAACAGCCATCACGCCACCTGCTCATTGACAATATTGCAGTAGCGATGTTAAGACCTATTTTTTTAAGTGATTAAAAAAACACGGGTTTTCTTTCCAGGGGAGGTATGATTATGGCTGGTGCCGAAGAGGCTGCCAAACAACAATTTGTCAATTTTGCTTTCTATAAAGTCGATCCTTTGTGGAGACGCCTTCCCAAAGAAGAGCGAGACCTCGGCAAGCAAGAATTTATCCGCGCTGCGGAAGAATATTCCGGCAAAGTCATTGTCGTGCCTTACACCACAACAGGCATACGAGGTGATTGCGACTTTATGTTGTGGCGAATTAGCTATGATCTTGAAATGTTTCAAGAAATGAGTTCAAAGCTTTTGGCTACAGGCTTGGGACGGTACCTTACCACGCCGTACTCATATCTTTCCATGACAAAACGATCTATATACGTCGATCATCACGTGCATGAGGGCCAAGAAAGTCGAAGATTGAAAATCTCTCCTGGCCGCGCGAAATATATATTTGTATATCCATTCGAAAAAACCAGAGAATGGTACCTGCTCACCAAAGCCGCTCGACAAGGCATGATGGATGAACATATCGCTATTGGGCATAAATACCCCTCAGTCAAACTCAATACCACCTATTCATTTGGATTGGATGATCAGGAATTTGTGGTCGCCTTTGAAACCGATTCACCACAGGACTTTCTAGACCTCGTCATGGAATTACGCTCTACCGAAGGCAGCCGGTATGTCAAACGTGATATTCCAATTTTTACCTGTATTATGAAAAGTCTTAAAGAAGCTGTTGAAACTCTCGGAGGGTAATCTCTCTCAATCATTCTCTTAATGCCCTTTAGACCAGCCTACAGACTTCATACAAACATAATCCCTTTTCAGATACCCTTCAATTGAAGGGTATCTGTATGTGCTTATAATTCCAATTTTCCCGATAGATTCAAACTTTTCTCTCTCCGAGATAGGGCTGACGCTTAATGGTGCTCCTGCCGACAGTGCGTACGGATGATTTCATCAGTTACAACAGCGGCATCTTGCCTTACCGATTCTCCCACCTGCAGCGACAAATTTCTTCTAAAATGCATTGGATTTCAGAACCTTTGGTTAACCTCCTTCAAGGCACCCGACCATTTTGACAGGCCTCAAAGAGGTGTGTTATCAAGAAAATCAAAGTCTAATTTTCATTTGGGAGTGTCAGAGATGGAAGGGGAAAAAGATATTCTTTTTGTGCGCCGGGACAAAGATGGCGCGGTAACTTTATATATTGACGAAGATTGGGCCGCAGAACGGGGGGTCGATCCATCGCAATTAGTCAAAATTGAAATTCCCCGAGAACTCTATGCCAATGGAACAGTACAGCAACTAAGAGAATACGCAGCCACATGCCTCGAATCTCTTGATAATGGCACTCCATAAAACTACATAAAACTAAAGGTTGGATTACAAATCTTGTCCTTGAGCTCATAAATAATTATGTCTACAACACTGCGTTTTGAACACATTGAATCAGCCATTCAGGCGCTTCCCACTCAAGGCCGCACCATGCTGGAGCTTCTTTTGTTGCAGTACATGAACCTGAGTTCTGAAGCCATCGACTATATGGTCAGCGATCAACCCGATTCCCGCTTCCTGGCAGGCAATCAGCCAAAAGGAAACCCGCTCTCTCTTGAGGCCGAAAGAAATATCACATCCCGGGCGAACCAGTACAAAGGTTACTACCGACAAAAACGAGAACGCCCGGGAATGCACATTGAATTCCTGACTCAAGCATTGAAAACCATTGATAAATCCATTCAAATTGCAGAACGGTTGCTCATTTCAGAATTTGGATTGGCCCAGAATGTTTTGCAGGATGCTAAAACCCAAGCACCCTCGATTCTACTTCGACAGGAACTCCGGAAGTTACAGCGTGCATGGGATAATCAGGAACTCTCCACGAAGGAATATCAAATACAGCGACTGCTCCTGGAATATCAGGGCTTTTTGCGACGACGTGGGATCTTCAGACGTCGCTTGAAGTTCGCTCAAAATGAATTCATTGCTTCCGGAAACTCCCCGTTAAAGGATCACGAGATTGCTCATGTCTGGGGAATTCCTTTAGGGAGTTTAGTGGCCAGGAAGGTCAAGGCCCTTCAACATTTTCTGACTGAATTACAAAAACACCAGGAAAAACTCTCCGCACCGAATGAGTCCTTGCAACCAATTAACCTCTGGCAAGAAACTCTTGCCCTCCTATCCCAACGTCCTATTGAAAGGTCAATGGTTGAATACGATGGCTTGGAAAAAACAGAGGAAGCGTTACTTGATAAATTACGAGCATTCGTCGACGGAAGCATGTCAGAGCCTGAAGAATCAAAGTTTTGGACAAGCATTACCAAGGTAAATGACACGGAATTCTCAGGAACATGGAAATCCCATGCTCGCTCTATTTTAGCTTTCCAACGATTACACGCTCTGATTAATGATATGGATTTTTCAGATGAAGGGTTGGAAGAAAGCCTACGGATCAAAATTTATCCACAACTCCCTGATGACCAACTGGCCCCTGAATCTGATGATAAGCCTATTGAGCTTAGCGAGAAGGGCTTAGGTGTGCTGAATTATTTCGTAGGAGAACCAGACGACAAACGAAGGGGATAATCCTCGCTTCCAAACCTGCCACCTCATTCTTCTCCGCTATTTTTCATTCCCGGCATGAGTTGTCTTCATGACCTCGTTGGCCCATTCCGTACTGAGAAAATACTCTTGTCGCACCACATGGGGTTCAAAACGACTGTTCTCAATTTGATCCCACTCCCCTCGTTCGTAGGACATCACGCATTTTAAAATTTCCCCTAAACAACCCTGCCCTTCGGTCAGAGCAAGCAGAATTTCAGAAGCAAGAGGAAGGTCTGCCAACAGTTGCTTCATCTCACAATCAAAGTAGGCATCCAATACAGAAAAGAGGCCAACGGTAAAACCTTGGCTGGTAGACTCTCCTTGCAACCGGCTCAAACCTTGACACATTCGTCCCCGGATGAGGGCAATGCGCATCAGCTCGCTTGGCTTTCCACCAGTATGAGCCAGCACCAGTAAGGATGCCCATTGCCGCATGCGTTCGGTGCCTACCATCCCCACGGCTTGTCCAATTGAATTAACCACTCGAGGAAGGCCAACAGACGCAGAGTTCACAAAACGAAGAAGTTTAAGGCTTAGTGACAGGTCATTTTCGACTAATTCCTCAAGATCTTTTATTTGAATATCAGGATCTTGCAATTTGGCCAATAAAAGCACTATCGCCATGCGGTTACCGGAAAGCTTGACTCCCTCCATGATTTGCGGTTTACAAAAAAAGTATCCTTGAAAATATTCAAATCCTTTTTCATAACACAGCGCATAGACTTCTTGATTTTCGACCTTTTCTGCAAGCAATCGAACCGGGTATTGCTTCAACACATCAATTTGCTCAAGAAGCTGATCACTCGTTAATGCTAATATATCCACCTTCACAAAGTCCGCAACATCTAATAATGCTCGATGAGAATCTCGAACGATAAAGTCATCCAACGCAATTTTGTAGCCAAGTTGCCTAGCCCTGAGAAGAGATTGGATGACGATGGGCGTAGGCTCAATGGACTCCAACACCTCAAGAACCACATTGTGATTTGGCAGGACTTCATAATTTTGGCTTAAAAAGAAATTTGCTGTCAGATTGATGAACGCCTGACTCGTCCCAGCAATTTGGTCAATTCCCATCTCTAAAAACGTATTCACCATGACCCTGGCGGTAGCCTCATCCCCGTCAACTACTTGCGCACTATTGCCTTGACCATCTCGATACAGGAGTTCATACCCAAAAACTCCATTTTGACGATCAAAAATAGCTTGTCGCCCAACCAGAACGGATTGCTTGATGTTTGGAGCAGCCGTTGAAGTCATAAAAACCTTCCAAGAAAAATAAATAAGAGTTTTAAAAGTATCTCCACGATCCCTAGGACTTACAAGGATCAAGTAAGGGCGGCTCTCATTGAATCCAGGATGCTGGGCTAAGAAATCCACCTAAAACTTGATCATTTTTCAGAAAAAGATTTGTCCCAAGTTCTCTAGCTATGGTATAGATCTTTTTGTTCAAGGTGAAATACGGCGGTGTAGCTCAGGTGGTAGAGCAGCGGACTCATAAGCCGCGGGCCGGGGGTTCAAATCCCTCCACCGCCACCAAGTTCCTTCTTCCCCTTTGCCTCTCTGATCCCAGAAGAAGCCGAAGGCTCTCTCTCTCTTCGGAAGCATTGGACACAAACGTCACCCAACATGAACGTTTTTGTTTGCATTCAATGAGACATTGACTAATGAAGCGGAATGTCCTCTATCAGGCGACGATTCATTAAATGGCACTTCAATGAATACCGAAGTCCCCTTAGACGGTTGACTGTGAATTTTTAGACGAGCCCCTATCTTCTTTGCCCGATTGACCATAATTCCCAATCCATGTCCCTGAGCCCCGACAAGATCAACTTCAAAGCCCTTTCCATTATCTGACACCTCAATAATTGTGTCTGTAGGCGTCGTCTTTGCAGACACTTGCCCTCGTTTGGCATGCGAATATTGTACGCTATTCCGAACGGCTTCTCGTACAATATGTAACAGTTGGGCACCCTGCTCCCGTGACAGATGATTCTCACAGGAAGGATCAACATAGACCAATATCGGGAATGGGGCTTCTCGACTCAAATCCTCAACAAGAGTCTTAAGAGCCACCTCAAATTTGTTTCCAAGCAAAACTCCTGCCTTGAGATTCTCCAAAAACACCTGGAGCATTTCTGACATTTCCGCCACTTGCTCAATAATGAAGGTGGTGGGACGCCCTACTTCCATAGCCATTTGAATTTTATGCAAGGCGAGGGCTATTCGTTCATGAAAATGCAGAATAATAGCATTTCGTTCATCAATGACGGCTAACAACTCCTTATTGCGTTGAAGAAGATACAGGAATGGAGACAACTGCACGATTCCGCCTAGCAATAATCCCGCGATAACAAAACCAAGCCATGTACTCACAAAATTTAATGGAGGAGGATTGATTTCAAGAAAAGGAATAGATACCCCATAGGTTTTTTGAATGGCCAGGAGCCCAACTGCCGCACTTAAGAGTTTCCACACCAGGGGGTTTTCAGTCGAACGGACCCGACGAAGAAGCAAAAAGACCGTCAACCAATGCATCAGGCAGGTTGCGATCAATACCCAAAACAAGAAGCTTCCACCATCCATCTACCTAAGAGATCCTTCCCTCGTGATACCCGGACATTCCTTCTTCACCTTGTATGAGCCATTCTCTGTTCACTGTGTTTCGTGAAATCCAATGATGTGGGCCATGGCAAGAACAGATCAAGCCACGAAATTTACAATTCTTGCCGGGTGCATTTCATAACCTCACTTTCTTTCTTTGTCGGAAATTTCCCAAGGCATCTTAAGAAAACGGATGCCCAATCACTTTGAGGTAGGCTTTTTGCTTTGACAATAAACTCCAGTCCAATTTCCTTCCCAAGACCCTGCCGCCATGACATGCCGTTAATTCTAGGGTCCTACCTTTGAGGTATTTACCTGTAGGGGTAGGTCAGACAGACTCCTCGCAGTAGGGAGATCTAGTCATATGCGATTTATCCTTATTTTCTTGTCAAGTCTTCTTTTCTGGTCTATGACCATCTCGATTGAGTATGGGAATCGAAATCCCGGCAACACTTCCACAGCGCAAGCCTGTTCAGGAGAAGCCAATGGAGAAGTTTTATTGGATTATCTATACATCGGTAGGATTAAGGGCATAAGGGATAATGGGCACATACTCACTGTTGGCCTCCCATCTGATTGGGCATCCCTCCCCCCAGACGTTCAGCAGGAGACATATGAAGCAGTCACCTGCTATGCAAAAACCCAACAGCGCACACTACAGGTTTTTGAAACGCAATAAAGAACCGGACGAACGACTCAGCTTGAATAAACTCAGGCAGGTGGACCGGGTGGGCGCTGCAGAGACTCTCGATAATATTCATATAGGACCTGAGCCCGTCCTTCATCAATAAGAACGAGCTGTCGTTGATCGAAACTATTGGCGCAATACAGATACGTCAATCGGGTTGTGGTCCCTAACTCAATATGCATTTCTCTTCCCCCACCATCCCGGCAGGTCGTCTCCTGTTGAATGCATTTGGAGGGAAGACCCTCGTAAATGATTTGAGCAGAGGAATGGTGGTTTTCATAGCAAGGCAAGGACGGATCCTCAGGAGCGTGAATCATGTTTCCCCAAAAGTCATGAACCAATTGTTGAAAATCGGATTCGGTTATGTGCGTAACAATTTCAACTAATTGATACAATAAATCCCGATCTGCCTCACCCCCAATAACCAACCCTGTCAAACCAGAAGAATGCTCGCACAAACCCCAAGCTAAGACCTCCTTCCATAGTCCGAAACGAAACATCCAGGAGCCCAAATTGGAATGATCACCAGTAATGCTGGCAATCACGTCATCCTTAACCAGGACCTGCCCCATTCGCTCGGCGGCAATTCCGATACAACGATAAAGTGTTTCGCCTGCTTCCCGATACGGTTCCTCATTCCACTCAAAAGGTTTCACACCATGTGAGAGTCGGGCAACTTCATACAGAGGTCCATCGATCACCTCTTCATCAACTGACCGATATCGGCAGAAAACCGGAGAAGATATGGGAAACACGCCTCTGGCATCTAATGCTCGTTGAAATAAAATTCGTCGACCAAGATTCCAAGTTTTCTCAAAAAGGATCATACGTCCCATTGGCCCTAACGTCCGCAACAAGGCATCTAAGCGTTCCCGTATTCCCGTCAGAACTTCCAGTTGCTCCTGTCGTTGAAGGTCAAAGGCACGTTGAAAGGTGTTCCAGGTTTGGCTTGGAAGCCCTGGCTCCCGTTCCGCCTGAAATAACCCATGAGTCGAAAGAATAAGATCGTAAGTTCCCGAGATCTGCTGTTGTGGCACCTGAGAGACCTCAAAGCGAACATTCCGGATTCCTCGTTTTTCTGCTTCGAAACAAGCTACTTTAATGGATTGAGAGGACCGATCGATTCCTACAAATTCAATGTCAGGATGCTGTTGGGCAAAAAAAATGGTTAGAATGCCAACTCCACAACCAAAGTCCAATACCTGGTTTGCTGGAGCAATCCTGCCACACACAGAGGTTCCAACCGTCAAAAAATAATGGAACCGTTGGGAATACAGAACAGGGATAAAATCCCGACGTGCCAATTCATCATAAAAATCAATGTCGCCTTTTCCGTCTTCACCATCGTCTCGATGCTCGAGTAACCGTTGAAAGTCGCACAATTCCTCTTTGGAAAGAGTCTCTCGTTGCCAGTCATAATATGACGCCTCATCATGAAACTCTCGCAATCCCCATGACAGCAAATACGGGAGAAGCTCCACAGGGTAATCAGAAATTTCTTCCCTTTTATATCCCATAATAAACCAGATTAAGATAATTCCTCTAAAAAATGAATACAGGAAATGTTGGGAAACAAAAGAAACACAGGGATAGAAGAAAGACCACTAACAGGAATGGGGAACGGAGACCTGGGTATATGCACAGCCGACACGAAAGGGCCGGCCATTCATGCTTCATCTGAAAAGCTAGAACTTGGCAGATAACATCATCGCATCCTGGTAGATCTGAGGAACTGGATGTGGCTGTTGAAGTTGTCCAGTTCCCAATACCATATATTTTTCAATCGTGAGCTTCGAGAGAATAAGAGGACCTCGCCCATGCAAACGAGTGCTATTACTCCCGATATCTGGACCAAGACCAAACTGGGGCCCGCCATGAAGACGGGTCGAAGCATTCACCATAACGGCGCTCGAATCGACTTCTCGAACAAAGCGCATGGCTAACTGGTAGTCTCGAGTTACAATAGTATCGGTATGCCCTGGGGCATAGGTCCCAATATGATCGATAGCTTCTTGACTGTCTTTCACCACTTTAATATTCAGAGTTAAGGATTGATATTTCCTCCCCCAATCCGCTTCCTCCGCCGCTTTAATCCCTAAATGCCCGGTCATTTCCAAAATACCCATCATGGAAACCGTTTTAGGACAGCCACACAAAGTCACACGATACTCCTGAAGAAGTCTTCGTGTTAACCCTGGCAATAAATGCCGACAAACGCCCTGATGAACCAAGAGAGTATCCATGGCATTCGCTGCAGATGGCATTTGAAGTTTGGCATTCACCGCAATGGTTTGAGCTAAAGGGATATCGACATCCTGATCGACATAAACATGACACAGCCCCCCCTCAAATCCAATGACAGGAACCCTCGAATGCTCCAAGATCCCATTTCGTAAACCAGCACTCCCTCGTGCAATGACGGTTTGGACATACTGAGGATATCGCACCATTTCCAGGGCCGCCTCTGGGGAACTCCGGTCAAGAAATGTCAGCCCCCCTTTAGGAACACCATTGGACACCGCCGCCGCTTGGAGATAGTGAACAATCGCACTATTAGTGTGAAACCACTCGGTCCCACCACGAAAGACACAGACATTGTTGGTCTTCATGCACATCCCAAACGATTCCGTGGTCATCAAAGGCCCCATATCCGACACCACCGCGACAATACCCAACGGAGAACGGACAGTATGAACCTGCATTCCATCTGGAGTTAGCCAGGCATGACTGGCCTCTCCGATTGGATCAGGAAGAGCTTGCAGATCTAACAATCCTTGGTACATGAGGCGAATCGTGTCTTCTGAAATTCGAATCCGTTCTGACGCCTCACGATGGGCTTGTTGATCGGTTTCCTTAGAAATGCCAGCCAGATCTTTGGCATTGGCCTCCAATATTTCCTGAGTATGATCGACTAAACTCTCAGCCATCGCCTTTAAGACCTGATTTTTCACACTGGAAGACAGGCACGCCATGGGGCGAGCAGCCTCCTTCGCTCCTTTCAAGAGCGCTTGCACATATAATTTGAGAGGTACTTCAACCATCCTTCGCACTCCTTCATTATAAAAATATCTGAATGCGGACTGACTATAGCCATGAAGGCTCACAGAGTCAAAAATAGCATTGATTCAAAAAAGATTTTCCTCAGAACACTTTCAGTTCATTCTACGATCCCTCTCCGAAGCTAAAAGCGCGTTGCATACCCATAAAAATAGTCAGGGTTGAATTATAATTTTCACCTATGCTAATCTCCATTGGTTTAATGGAAAAATATTGAACATCTCTATAATTGCATGAATGTCTCTTCACTTGGAACAGCCTGCCTGATAAGACAATCCACCTCTATTGTCTCCTGCCGGTCCCATTTGAGCCAAATTACTGTTTTGTGTTTCTTTAAAAAATCCACGGTTTTGTGTTAATTCGAATATCTCTGAAAGGGGGTGGGAAGGTCCGTTATGGTCACGATTAAATCGTTATTAGAAGCTGGGGTTCACTTCGGGCATCAAACCAATCGCTGGAATCCGAAGATGAAACGCTATATCTTTGGGGAAAAAAACGGCATTTATATTATTGATCTCCAAATTTCTCTCCAATGCTTTCAAAAAGCCTACGAATTTACCCGGGATACAGTGGCTGCCGGGGAATCCGTCTTATTCGTGGGGACCAAGCGGCAAGCCATGGGTATTGTGGAGGAAGAAGCCAATCGTTGTGGAATGTTTTTTGTTAACCAGCGATGGTTAGGTGGTATGTTAACGAATTTCCAGACACTCCGTCGCAGCATTAACCAACTTAAAAAACTTGAAGCTGCGGAAACCGATGGCACATACGAACGACTCAAAAAGAAAGAAATCGTTCGCATGAAAAAAGAGCAAGCCAAACTGGAAAAATATTTAAGCGGTATTAAAGGCATGAATGATATTCCTGGGTGCATTTACATATTGGACACCAGGATCCAGCACATTACGGTCAAGGAAGCTAATCGCCTTGGCATTCCGGTTATTGCGTTAGTCGACACCAACTGTGACCCTGAAGGCGTAGACTTTCCTATACCCGGTAATGACGATGCCATTCGATCCCTCAAATTATTTACCGGACAGATTGCCGACGCCTGCATAGAAGGTACGGAACTTCGCCGGAAGCGCCAGGAGTCAGTGGCGAATGGCGAAGGGTTTCTTCCCGACAACACCGAGCAAGGTCATCCATCGGTTGTGCCAAACAAGAATACCCAACCTGTCTAAGGATCTTGGGTTCATCTAATAAAACTGAAATTTATACCACTGTCAGTAGGAGAGCATGCACATGTCTAGTTTGAGTGCCTTGGTGAAGGAGTTGCGAGGCAAAACAGGGGCCGGAATCCTTGATTGCCAAAAAGCCCTTCAAGACACAGGAAATGATGTCGAAAAAGCCATCGATCTATTGCGTCAAAAAGGGTTGGCCGCTGCACAAAAGAAAGCAGGCCGAGAAACCAAAGAAGGTATTATTTCCTCGTATATTCATTCAGGATCAAAAATAGGAGTCCTGATTGAAGTCAATTGTGAAACAGACTTTGTCGCACGCAATGAAGAATTTCAAGCTTTCGTTAAGGAAGTGGCTTTACAAATCGCTGCCTCTCATCCTATGTACATTAAACGGGAAGACATTCCGGTGGACTTGATCGAACGGGAAAGGAATATTTATCTCGCACAGATGAAAGAGTCCGGAAAACCCGAAGGGACCTGGGAGAAAATCATCAAGGGGAAACTCGAAAAATACTATCAAGAGCAGTGCCTCTTGGAACAAGCCTTTATTAAGGATCCCAGCATCAGCATTCAAGATCTCCTTTCGCAGAAAATTGGGAAGTTAGGAGAAAACCTCACGATCAGTCGCTTTACACGCTACCAACTCGGCCAGGACTAATGCCCCTCAAATATCGTCGGGTCCTCTTGAAAATTAGTGGAGAAATGCTCGCCGGAGAGCAAACCTACGGCATCCAACCTTCAATTTTACAAAATCTCGCAGCCGAAATTGCCGACGTTCTGACCCTGAAGGTCGAAATGGCCATTGTGATTGGAGGTGGCAACATTTTCAGAGGTCTTGCTGCCAGTGCCTCTGGCATGGAGCGAGCTTCGGCCGATTACATGGGCATGCTCGCTACCTTGCTGAATGCTCTGGCTTTACAAAATGCTTTAGAGAGCAAAGATATCCCTACACGCGTCTTATCGGCAATTGAAATGCGGCAGTTAGCCGAGAGTTACATTCGTCGCCGAGCAATTCGGCATTTGGAAAAAAAGCGCGTGGTGATTTTTGCCGCCGGTACCGGGAATCCCTACTTTACCACCGACACCGCCGCCGCGCTCCGAGCCATGGAAATTGGTGCGGATGTTATCATGAAAGGCACTAAGGTTGATGGCATCTACGACGCGGACCCTATGACGACACCCTCGGCCAAACGCTTCACGGAGTTACCATTTTTATCGGTGCTCAATAAAAGCTTGAAAGTCATGGATGCCACAGCCATTACACTCTGTATGGATAACGATCTGCCTATCATTGTGTTCGATCTGACCTCATCAGGAAATATCAGAAAAATCCTTGAAGGGGAACCGGTCGGCACCATTGTTTCCAAAAATGCGCTTGTCACTTAACGTGGGGAATGATCATGAACGATCCAACCATTCTTAAAACCACGCAGCGAATGGAGGGAGCCATTGAGCACCTCAAGAGGGAATTCATGTCCCTTCGAACCGGTCGCGCCTCCTTGGGATTACTCGACCATATCACCGTTGATTATTACGGGACACCCACTCCACTCAAGCAAGTTGCCAACCTTGCGATTCCTGAGAGCCGACTGATCACCATTCAGCCATGGGATACCTCCCAAATCAGAGAAATTGAACGTGCCATCATTAGTTCAGAGCTTGGCCTCACTCCATCCAATGATGGCAAACTCATCCGGCTTCCCATTCCCCCACTGAGTGAAGAACGACGAAAAGATTTGGTCAAACTCAGCAAAAAATACGGGGAAGAAACCAAGGTACAGATTCGTGGATTTCGTCGGGAAGGCAATGACGAACTCAAACACCTTCACAAAGAAGGCTCACTGACAGAAGATACCCAGCACCGGCTAGAGGCAGAAATTCAAAAACTCACAGATAAATTTATACAGACCGTCGATGATCTCACCAAGAAAAAGGAGGAAGAAATACTCGCGATTTGAGGAATATTTGTGATACCGATTAGGCCACCTTCACCTTCCAATCTCCGACACGTCTCGTCACCGATTACCGTTTCTATCAGTCTTGATGCGTTAACCAGGAATTTCCAACAAATCCGGCAATGGGTCGATCCATCTACAAAAATTCTGGCCGTCATTAAAGCTGACGCCTATGGCCATGGGGCGATTCCTGTGGCTCAGACTCTGGAGCACCTGGGAATCTTTGGATTTGGTGTGGCATCCGTGATGGAAGGGATAACCCTTCGAGAACACCACATTCACTGCCCCATCCTGGTCATGGGGCCTATCCTCCCTCAGCATCTAAACGAAGTTATTCGCCATCAGCTTACTCCGGTGATTTCTCGTGCAGAAATCGTTCAACAACTTATCGAGCTTCTTTTTCCTCGCGCCACCCCATTTCCCATACATCTCAAAGTCGACACCGGATTACACCGACTCGGCTTCGAGGCGGATGAAGCCCTCTCCCTTCTTAACAAACTATCGCTCTCGCCCCCTCTCATTGAAATAGAGGGCCTCTTAAGCCATTTTGCAGATGCCGACAATCAGGATCACACCTTAACCAATCTTCAAATCAAAAAATTTTTGGCCTTTATCGACCAAGCAAAGCAATTGGGAGTCCAACCACCTATACTGCATATGGCCAATAGCGCAGGAATCCTGTTTCATCCAACCGCCCACTTGGGAATGGTCAGACCTGGATTAATGTTATATGGATACGCACCCCCGCAGAAGAATTCGCCCCAATCCCTCACTCTTGAACCGGTGATGCGTGCCACCACATACGTGGCCCATCTCCGGTCTCTACAGCCTGGTGAAATTGTAGGATATAACGCCCTATTCCGTACACGGAGGCCATCTCAAATCGCGGTCCTGCCGGTGGGGTATACCCATGGATTTCCCAGACACCTCACGGGAGTCGGACATGTCCTCATCAAAGGAGAACAGGCCCCCATCATTGGAAAAATTTGCATGGATATGATGATGGTGGATGTCACGGACATTCCGCAGCCAACGGTTGGAGACGAGGTCGTATTACTGGGAAAACAGGGAACACGGGAAATAACAGCTGAAGATCATGCCGGATGGTTGAATACGATTCCCTATGAAGTGTTGTGCGGGATCGGAGGAAAAGCGAACCGGATTTACCTTCCCCCTACACTTGACTCCTCTCCTTCACACACTTCAACGGAGTCAGCCAAAAAAATATTGGAATAACTCCTCAACACGGCCATCCTGGCTCGTTCAAACCGTTTCAGGATCATGCCGTTTTCAGCTTACGCTTCAAATGTTTCTCCACGCTCGCCACCTTTCCGGTTAACCGGCCTTTGTGGCCACGCCGGTAATCAACCTTAATTACACAAGAAATCCGCGGACAATCCTTTTTCATTCTGGTATAGCATTGCTTCACGACTCGAAACACGTCATCCCACTCCCCTTCCAACACCGTCCCCATGGGATTGAGGCGATACTCCACCCCGCTTTTATCAATCAGGTCCAGTGACCGTGACACGTATTTTCCGACACTTTCACCCTTACCAAGAGGTGACATGCTAAATTCCAACAGCACCATTACCCACCTTCCTTTCCAACGGATTCCACCTGCTCTTCACCGGACAACTTCCAACTATTGGGATACTGCAATTCCCCGGACAATTGAAAGCCATTGACCGCTTCCGCCAAGCGCTCCCGACGTCGCAGATCGCTCACTTCAGTGGTCTTTAGCTCTTCACGCAGGGCGCCCAGCCAATCCAGAAACTGATCGAATTCTTCATCAAACAGCAATTCAAGATTGTGCCGAAGCACCTTGGCCAGAGCCGGAGCGGTTCCACTCGTACTAATCGCTATTCGAAGATTCCCGCGGTTGACCAGCGCCGGCATCATGATCGTGGAGTACTCAGGCAAATCCATCGACCACACCAGGAAACGTTCGGTTTTCGCCAACTCAAATAAGGACTTGGCCAAGTCCAAATCATCCTTCAACACATTCATAATCAGCACAACCCCTTGGGCATCTCCCGATCGAAAAGTCCGTCCCCGGTGGATAATTTTTCCTGAGGCGGTCAACTTCCGCAAATCAACATGAAGAGTGGGATTGACCACAGTAATTTTTGCTCCGGCATCCAACAAGCGATGCACCTTCTCCACAGCCTCTTCATCACCACCAATTACCATACACTGGCGGCCATCCAAATCAACTGTTACTTGAAATCCTGCATTCTTCGTCATGAGTATCCTCCTTTAGAACCCAAGACATCTTACCCAAGATACACCATAAGGGGAAAGGGGAAAAACCAATCTCCTGGCCCACCCAATTAGATAGGTCACAGCCACCACAAAACCTAAAAAGAGGGAAACAGAGGCCAGGCCAAGAGAGCTCTGAGAAACCGAATGCCCATCATTGATGAGTGGAGGAAAATACAGGATTACTGAGGCAGGACTTATTCAACCGGATGCTGCAAACTTTCCGAACTTTGAATGCCGAGAGATTCATAAATTTTCAAGGTCGCTTTTGATTTATTCAAGGTATAAAAATGAATTCCCTTCACTTTATGATCCACAAGATCCACCACCTGTTCGGTTGCCCAATGAATGCCAACCCCTTCCGCATAGTTATCATTTTCAGCTCGATCCATAGCCCGTAACAGTTTGGCAGGAATACGGGCTCCAAGCGCCAACTCAGACATCCGAGCCATGCCCTTTCGTGAAACTATCGGCATAATTCCGGCAATAATGGGAACTTTAATGCCCACGACTTCGCAACGTTCACAAAAATCGAAAAAGTCCCGATTATCAAAAAATAATTGGGTGCAGATATAATCAGCTCCCGCGTCGACTTTTCGTTTCAGATTGTCCATTTCCTGTAACCGGTTGGGCGTACCGGGATGCCCCTCGGGAAATCCTGCCACGCCCACGCCCATCTCAGGAAACTGCTGCTTAATAAACCGCACAAGGTCAGACGCAAACTGAAAGCCGTCTTCGGGAATCTGGACATCCTTGCTTCCCTTGGGAGGATCTCCCCTCAAAGCCATAATGTTATGAATACCGCTCCCCTGATATTTCGAAAGAATATGATGAATTTCATCACGCCTAGACCCCACGCAAGTTAAATGCGACACAATGGTCAGGTCGGTTTCCCGTTGGAGCTTTACCACTAAATCATGCGTGCGTTCACGGGTGGATCCGCCAGCACCATAGGTCACACTGACATAGGCAGGCTTTAACGGCATGAGGGCTGAAATCGCTTCAAACAGTTCTTGAAAACCCCGTTCCGTTTTTGGAGGGAAAAACTCAAAACTAATCGCAGGATTATACGTCCGCAACACTTCTGAAATATGCATGCCATTACCTTAAATTGCTCACCAAGATTTGTCTAGTCTCCAGCACGGTTTGACCCTGCTTGAAGAACAGCAATGGGCCATACGCACCAACGAACGAGAATCGCTCCAACAAGACCTGTTAGGATCAGAACGGTCAGAAGATGAAACAGGGTCAGATTTCCAATCGCAATGGGAATCCCCTGTGCCTGCAGGGTGCCCAGAAACATCACATACCGAATCATCCCCATCAGCACCAGCGTAATCACCGTACAAATGAGCCCTCCCCAAACAAGCCCTTTGACCTGGGGAACCATAAATGACGCATTCAACAAGACCATGGCCAGCAACGCAGTCGTTACCCCCACAAAGAAGAAGACAGAGGGCAAACCTGCCCCGTCAATCAGTCCTCCCCTCGGCACCTCACCCAAAACGAGAAACAACCAGGGTCCGATAAGCACTTGCGGAACCAGCCCCGTTAACATCCACCCAACACCATATCGAACACGCTCATCAGAAGGGCGGTAGCGGTTTAGAATGGTGGAGGCGGAACCATTCGACGCACCGGACCATCCGAGCAGACCAAGCAACGTCACCACCAACCCCCCTGCCGCCAAGCTGGCAAAAAGGAGGTGAAGGCTTTTCGGAATGACACGAGTCCAATCCACGGTCGACAATCCAAGGAGAAACCACCCACCGCCCACATACCCCTCATGAGCCATCGCATCCCATCGCCCAATCCATACGACACCTGCTCCAAAGAAGAGCATGCTTGCACCAGTCAGCCAGACAAGGCCTGAATTTCCTCCAGGAAATTCCGGCGGCCGGCTTTTCCAAAGACAGATTCCCCCCAACACAAAACCCAGTATTTCTTCATAGCTCCACGGTCCCCCGGCAATATGAGATTCCGGCAGCGGATACCCAAGGATGGCGGGCACAAGAAGACCGACAATCCCGGACAGTACCAATAAACCCAGCGTTAAGCGAAGGACCAAGGGGCTGAGAACGTCGCGCAGGCCTTTATGGGGAGAATCGCTCTGCCATCGACACAGTAGGTCCGTCATCAGCAATAGAAGTGTCAACCCTAACGGCAACACCATCCGCCATACATCCAAGACCGTAAAGAGAAGAAATCCGTCAACCATATCCGCTCTCTTTCCTTAACACATGATTTAAAAAAAATTGGAAAACTTCGGGCCCAGGCCATACCGGATGAACGAGAAACCTGTAGAGAATAGAACACGTCCCGGAAGGCAATGTCATCCTCAGCCCATTACACGGTCTTCATGACCCGATTTTATCCGGGTAAGGCCGGAACAATCTGAAACCACCCCTGATCATGAAGAAGATGAACCGGAGTCTCAAAAAGGGCAGACAAACTCTGATCATTCAGAACATCCCCCTTAGGACCATCTTTCATGATCCGGCCCTGCTTCAACAACACAACCCGCTCAATCTCCGGAGGAATTTCATGGACATGGTGCGTCACCAGAATCACCGTTCCTCCTTGGCGTATAAAATTCCGAATGATTTGAAGGTATTGAAAACAAGCCTGCACATCCAGCCCGGTAGTTGGCTCATCCAACACAAGGATCTGAGGCTCGTGAACCAAAGCCCGACCCAACAAGGCTCGCCGTTGTTCTCCTGTCGACATTTCCCCGAAAGGGCGATCCCGAAGATGGGCAATCCCGAGGATGCTCAACATCTCAGAACTTCTGGTGCGATGTCGGAGACTGATGGTTTGATGTTCATACACATCCAAACTAGAGAAAAATCCCGAAAGAATAATATCCAGCCCGGTTGTATGACAGGGATAAGCTTGTTGCATATCCGCCGAAATTAACCCGATCTGTGAACGTAGGTCCCACACATTCCAGTGCTCCTTCCCCATCAGCCGGACATAACGATCCGACCCGGCGACGGGATACAGTTCCCTCGAAAGCAGCTTCATGAGTGTCGATTTGCCTGAACCATTTGGACCCAGGATGACCGTCGAACGGCCCTGAGCAATCGCCAGAGACAGATCATGGAGGACAGGCTGAGTGCCCCGGTACACCGTCGCATGGTGAATCTGAATAAAAGCGGATATGTCTGAACTCAACATGTCATCTGACATACACAAGCCCTCCTGCCATGAACAAATAAGCACGGCCCACAGGCCATATCAAACCCATGACGCCTTCTCGGAATTGGTAGAGTCCATAGACCTCAAGCGAGGGCAGTGCATGTCCCGGCAACTTTTCTTACCCCAAAACCCAGCAAGTCTATCCTTTACCAAAACAAACCGTCTCACACAAAGACAAATTGTTCCATCTTGATTACAGAATCGAACTGGAAATTCACATAATGCTCAAAATCAGGTCATCGTTTATAATGAACAGAACAACCATCACTGGCATGTCAGTTGCTTCTACATAAAGGTTGTGTGTGTGAGAAAGTAAACCGAACGGGACGGGCAATATTTACCATTTTCAGCAGACGGATAAAACCAGGGAGGTCGAAATGAAAAGGATGTCTTCAGGATGCGCAATCGGAACCATGGCCTTTGTGTCCGGAATTACATTGGGAATCGCAGCAGGGCTGTTGTGGGCCCCACAGTCCGGGAAACGAACCAGAGAAGACCTACAGGATCTTGCGTCCGATACATTGGATCAAGCCGAAGACTGGCTAGATAATACTAAAGAAACAGTTGACGACTTTGTCAAAAGAGGAAAAGCGGCCGTCATGGGCGCCTAATTCCGGCACTTTTTGTAGGCGAGTGGTCAGACAATGTTCACGGTATATTTAACCATGAGCGAAGCGAACACGCCGTGGGAGGCGATGCCATTTTGAGCGACCTTGTCCTCCAGAGCTGTTCGACAAGCCTGCCCTGAGCGCAGTCAAAGGGGATCAGTCCGAGTTCAATCGAAGGCCCTCAGTCTTAGTTGTGGCTAATCTTTATTGTCGCAGACCTTCCCACGGGCTCAGGACGACAAATTGGGAGAGGGCCTCGCCAATACAGCAGATGTTTGTCGCCTGCCTGGTTTAGAGTATCTCTGGTTGTACACATACTTCCAAACCTACCTCAAACCCTGTTGCCTTGGACCCCAGGAACAATCCGAAACAATCGAGGAACAATATTTTTTCTAGACTCTTCCTGCCCAGGGGGATACAATTAGTTCCTGTTGTCTGTACCATTGACCTTCCAATATTTCGGTATCTATTTGAACGTGTTTCCACATTACAAGTTATTCCCGAAACTTTGAGCGGGATACGCTGCAGTGGTCTGCTGTACATTCACCAAGCCCAACCTCTTCCCATTCGCAGGAAAATCTCATTCTCTGACGGATAGTTCCGCCAAGGGAAGGTGGCACAAATCTGATTAGATACCGGACACAAAACCAATCCCGTTCTTGGACCACCACAACCGATAAGGACATACGATTTTGCCATGCCAGGCCTAACACAAACTCCGTTTCATCAACGAATCGTCATCGGCGTCGAAATTGAGGCGTACAGCATCAATGTTACCGATCACAAGATCGGCAGACGCCTGTCAAAACCCCGGCCTGGTCTTTCTGAATCCGGCGAACGATTTACCCGGGATGCCTCCATCGGCAGTGAATATAATAGCCGACCATTCACGACCATCCGGGAAAGCCTGTTTTTACTTAAGGCCGGTTTGCGAAAATATCTGCGAGGCCTGTATCGCAGTCGAGAAGACGAACAGGACTATCGTGTGCCGTTATTTGTGGGAGGCTGGACGAACCGATTTGCCGGCACCCACCTCCACATCTCTGTCGCCAATCGTAAACTCACCAAACAAGAAGCCACCGCACTCAGCTGGCATCTCCATGACCAGCTTCCGTTGCTCATCGCGACCGGAGCCAATTCTCCCATATGGGACAAAAAAGTCACGGGCAAAGCCTCCAACCGGTTTCTTCGTGGAAATGCCACCTACTTCACCCCCACAAAACGAGGGGATCTCACATCGGTGGATACCAGGGAACTGGTCTATAGCAAAGGCCGGAAAACCAAACCGCCCACTCTGGAAATACGGGTATTCGATTCCAATATTCCAGAATTTGTCGTGGCTAATTTATGCCTGGTCAAGGCGGTCTGCCTGCGATGGCTGCGGGGAGAAGCCGCGGCCAATCGGATGAGCCATGCCGATTACCTCCTCGCCCGGACAGAAGCCGCCACGAAAGGCATGAAAGCCAGGCTTCCCTGGAAACGCGAATGGATGCCGGCTCCGGACTATTTAGACCAGTTCTTGTGGGAACACCGGGAGGAATTCGACGCCATGGATATTCCTGAAGAAATTTATGAGGTCCTGCGCTTGCTCAAACGCAGATATAACGGAGCCCGGCTCATTCATGATGCGGTGGCCCTGGCCATTCGCGAGCACCCGCAAACCTGGCAACGCCGTTTCGCCAAACGCTATCGCTCAGGATTGGGGCATTTGCTCAGTGGCAATACCTTGCAGGATTTTGCCGCAGAACTGGAAGTGCCCTTTCCCGGCACCGAACGAGTATGGCTGGGTCGAAAACGAGCATCCATCGATGAGTAAACGCTATCCCGCCCCGTTAATCGGGATCACCTGTGAAGCCGTGTCTAAACGTAAGGACTTCGCCAACTACGACTTGTTATGTGATCACCGCTATGCGGCCGCCGTCACCGAAGCGGGCGGCCATCCCGTGTTGCTCCCGATTAACCACAGGGAAACCCTTCGCAACCGCTATCTGGAAGGCATCGACGGGTTAGTCATTGTCGGAGGAGACGATTTGGATCCAACCTGGTATGGAGAACGCCCCAAAAAACGCACAAAAGTTGCGTTTCAAAACCGGTCCAAATTTGAAGCCTGGTTATACAAGGCCGGGAAAACCCGTCGGTTACCCATTTTAGGAATTTGCTATGGCATGCAACTGATCAATGTCCTGGAAGGCGGAACCCTTCATCAACATATTCACCCGCCCAAGAAGGGCTACAATGTGGACCATGAAGGAAAGAAAAACGGGCTGCACCCAGTCAAAGTCATTCAGGGCACTCGATTAGCAAAAATTCTCGGAAAGGGTCGCAAGGTAGTGGCCACAGAACATCACCAGGGCGTCCGGACACTGGCTCCAGATTTCATTCCTGCCGCCATCGCCAGCGACGGGCTCATCGAGGCGATGGAACATCCCAAATACCCTCATATTTTTACCATTCAGTGGCATCCGGAACGACAACTCCGCAGCCAAACCACCCAACGGCTCTTGCGGGCCTTCGTCCGATCCTGCCAACACTATCAGCGAACAAGAAATCCGTAGTCGGCCTTCAACCCCTCCCCTATTGTCCAACCAAAAAAAAATCGTAAATAATAGGGCAAGGAATCAGACAATGAGACGGGAAAGAGTGACGGGCTGTGTCATGTGGCAATCTGCAAGGCACCGGCATAAGACATTGGCAAGGTGAACCGGAACGCCCGCACCATCTGACCATTCTGAGCCGGAGGCGAAGAATCTGGCCCAGGTCGAACAGTCCCACACCCTCCGAAAGATCTTTCGTTTTTCTCAGGGTATTAAGATGACTCAAAATATGGACACGTACCTGACGCATTCACCATTCTCCATCGGGCATGCGGGCTTTGACATTTCTGGAATCCTTTCCAAAAGATGACAACAATCCGTTGGAATTTTAAGCAATGATTTCCTGGCAACATCCCTGGAAGCTCCAAGCCAAAGCTTCCTTCATCATCATCCTCATTGTAGGCGGGGCCATTCTGGTCACGGAACTCTTGCATCAGTATTATGTGGCGGAATTGGCAAAAGATGTCATTCACTCAAAATCTCTTGTTCTTCTCCGCCAAATCGGGGCGCGCTTTCAATCAGAAAAGCATTTTCACAATGCGATATTGCGGGAGAAATATTTAAACGATTTAATGAGCCGGAACCCGGATCTCATCTTTCTCAGGGTCTACGGGAAAAGCGCCAAACCCGATGAACCGCCTATCCTGCTGACGCAAGTTGGAGACACCAAGGACGCTTCAAGTGAAATCCCGTTGATGGTCACCCACACCTTCCAATTTGAAGAACCCCAAGGCCGCTTTCACGATCAACCCGGCGATGATCGGCTTAAACTATCCACGCCTCTTGCCATACAGGGAAAAACCAGCGGGGTCATTTACGCCGAATACTGGACTGGACAACTGACCACCATTACGCGATTTTTTCTCAATTGGTCCCTCGTCATCAGCCTGATCATGGGATTCGGCATCGTGGTGGCGTTAAACTTCTTTCTCTATCGACATGTGATCCGTCCACTTGGACGGCTAAAAGCCGGGCTGGCTGAAGTTGAAAAGGGGCAATGGGCCACCCTGGTCCCGATCGAAAAAACAGACGAGATAGGCGAATTAGCCCGCCAGTTCAATTCCATGGCACAACAGATTCAGGAGGTCATGAGGGAAAATGCGTCATTGAATCAGGCATTAGCTCAGGCCCGGGATGCCCTACAGACCAGAGTGGAGGATGCGACGGCAGAACTCCGGCAACGGAATGAAGAGTTGGCCGCCGTCAACGAGCGCCTCTCCATTGCGCAACGTGATATTCTCCGGCAACAACGGTTGGCTGTTTTGGGGCAACTGGTCGCCACCATCGCCCACAAGATCGGCACACCCTTAACGGCCATCTTCGGACACCTGCAACTGCTCCAGGAAGACCCGCATCTTTCCCATGAAGTCCTGGAGCGGGTGCGAACCATGCTCAAACAAACCGACCGGCTCACCCACAGCATCCAGGACTTACTTACCTTTACGCGCACACCCACCATTTCCGTCGAACAAGTCTCGGTTCCGACCCTGATCGACCAGTCGTTACTATTATTTCGCCCCCTTCTCCAGGAGCACGGCATTCAAGGCCTTACGCATTTTGCACCCGATTTGTGGTCGGTCCAGGGAGATGCCTTTCATCTTCAGGAGGCCATCAACAACCTCATCGATAACGCGATCGATGCCATGCCGGACGGCGGGCAATTGACCATTCGGGCCCGAAACGCCGAAGATACCCCTCAGGCAGGACCGGAGGTCATCATTGATATTCACGATTCAGGACCAGGGATTCCGCGTGAACACATAGAAAAAATATTTGACCCCTTCTTTACCACCAAAAGCGTGGGTTCAGGAACGGGCCTTGGGTTGGCCATCACCACCGAAATTATTCAATTGCATAAGGGTCACATCACCGTGCACAGCGAAGAGGGCCATGGCACCCGCTTTCTCATTCGGCTGCCGGCCTGGGGGAACTCGGATCATGCATAAAGCTACCATCCTCATCGTCGATGATGAACCGGACACACTGATCCTCCTTCGGGAAATCATGGAAAAAGAAGGCTATCAGGTCTACACCGCGACTAGCAGTCAAGCCGCCTTACACACCTTCGTCGATCAAACGCCCGATGTCGTGTTATCGGATATTCAAATGCCACACATGGACGGGCTCGCCCTTCTGGCTGAAACACGGAAGCGGAGCCCTCTCACCCAGGTCATTCTCCTCACCGCCTATGGATCATTGTCGACCGCAGTGGAAGGGATCAAAGCCGGGGCCTTCGATTACCTCTCCAAGCCATTCGCATTGGAAGAAATCCGTTCCGTCGTCAGACGGGCCTGTGACCATAAACACACTCTGGAGCAGGCACGCGTATCGATTCAGCCACTTCTGCCAAAAGGAAATGGCATCAACCAGATACAAGGCAACAGTCCGCCGATGGTGGCCGTATACAAACTTATCGCCAGGGTCGCCCCAACGGAATCCACCGTCCTCATCCATGGTGAAACGGGAACTGGAAAAGAACTCATTGCCAGGGCGATCCATGCCAACAGTCTCCGAAGCGACGGGCCGTTTATCGCCGTGGATTGCGGCACCCTCACAGAAAATCTTCTGGAAAGTGAATTATTCGGTCACGAACGCGGCGCCTTCACGGGAGCCATCACCCTCAAAAAAGGACTCCTGGAATCGGCCAATCGAGGCACCTGCTTTCTGGATGAAATCGGCGATATCTCCCCGAACCTGCAGAGCAAACTTCTCCGGGTTCTACAAGAGCATGAAATCCGCCGAGTGGGCGGCATGGAATCGATCAAAGTCGATGTCCGCATCATTGCCGCCACCAACAAACACCTTAAAAAGCTGGTGGAATCCGGGAAGTTTCGGGAAGACCTGTATTATCGGCTCAACGTTGTCACACTGCATCTGCCATCGCTGAGAGAACGGGTCGAAGATATCCCCACACTCATCGACTACTTTCTCACCAAATATACCCAGCTCAACAATAAAGTCATCACCGGAGTGCACCCCCAGGCGTTAGCCCTGCTCACCAACTATTCCTGGCCGGGAAATGTGCGTGAACTCGAACATACCATCGAACGAGCCGTGGTCATGACTCCACACTCGCTTATCATGTCTCACGACCTCCCGTTAGCGCTTGTCGCCCCTCCAGCCCTACCCGACCAATCGCCATCCCACCCAGACTGGAAAACACTCGGACAGCTCGAACGGGAACACATCCTTAAAGTCTTAGATGCCCAGCAAGGCGATGAAAACCGCACCTCGGAACTTCTGGGCATCCACCGGAAAACCCTCCAACGCAAACTCAAAGAATATGGCCTCCGCTAGCCTCAGTCCGCCCTCCCCGTCATCCGCATCCGATATCCACCCGTGTTTCTCATCATCAGAAAAGGAAACCAGCAGGAAGCAAAAACTACAAGTAACCTTCACTGACCTTTCACCTTCAGGTCGGCTAACCAGCCTGACGTGTATTTCGTCAGGCGGATCTTGTTTGACCCTTGCGAGTTGGGCCGTCCTCCCTGCGCCCACGTCAGCTGGATTCAATGAGGCCGACCTGGGTGAAAGTATGATTGTTGCGTCTCGAGGAGCGCAACCGTTGCTTGGCGACTTTTCCCGAAACAAAAGGACCTTACCGTACGGGGGCGAAACCCCGGAACCTCACTTCCCTCTTTTCTTAATCACCAAGACATTTTTACGGTCCGCGCTTTTTCCTGGAAGGTCCTGAAGGGTTCGTCTTCTGTGATCCGACGCCTGCCGGCTGGCCCCAAGGAGGGCGCTCTTTTCAGCAACGGACCCTGTTTGAGCGGAGCGAGTTGGGCGAGAGGGGAGTCATTAGATCTGGCGTCCATGAAATAGAACTATGCCAAGCCGGCAAGGCCAGGAGAGGATGATTGTGCGCCTATGCCTCTCGCCAATTGATGGAGAAAGGAAAGGTGGATTCCCGATAATGCATTGCGGAAAGAAAAAAAATGACTGATCGATGCTGGATTTTCTTCCTTGCAGCTAAGACCCATTTTATTCGAAAAAGATACCCAAAACCATGTTTACCCAGCTCAGCCAGATGGAATTGGCCCACGTGGGCCCACGAAGGGTGGCCAACTCGCAAGGCTCAAAACAAGGTCCCTAACGAAAAAAACGTCAGCCCGGTTAGCAACCTAAAAGTGAGGGCCGTAGGAGAAACCCTCGTCATATTTTTTCTCATTCCCGTTTGCAATCGGCGGGAACGAGAGAGTGCCCCTTCCTCACACCATGCAGAGGCAAACTTAGAGTCCGAGGGTCATCCAATGAGGCCTTCCCCTACGAGTAGGGTGACGTCACGCGTAACGTTTTGATCAGACGTCTAAACGATTCCGGCCGGGATTGGCTCTCATCAAAAATAAAGGCATGTTGGCGTTGTGCGGATTGTAAGAAATTGTCTCGCGTTTCTGGTGGGATACCCATTAACACGGACAGAGAGACCAGATATTCTCCAGATCCCCTGGATATGTCCTCTTGCAAATTGTCAAAGTTGACGACCACAAACGCAATCTTTTTATGATCAGGGTTGAGCATGCCATCCGCATTGAACCATGCTCCGGGTGTCGTGCTGGAAAGAAATTCTCTGGTGGGCTCGGTGAGATCGGATGTGGCTTGGCTGGTCCCGTCGGTCAGTCTGGTAATCGAATCTGTCGAGGCGTCAGTCAGCTCGGTGGAAGCATCAAACGGGGCCTTGGTCAAATCAACCGTGGCATCGGTAATACATCCAGTTAAGAACCCGCCCATGAGCATGGCCACACACAACCCCCGTATGGAATGGAAGAAAAACGGCTTCCGGTTTTCCCGTAGATCCCATTCGACAGTTTCGGACGAGAGACAGAGGTGTGTCGGTGCGAGCCGCGGCCTTTTAAGAAAACGATATAAATGACGGAAATAAGTACTCATGCGCTATTCCCCCTTAGTTAGGAAAATAAAAAAATGTATGAATTATTGAAAATAATAGACAATTACTCTGCTTTCCTTCCCTCCCCAAGTTTATCCTGAAAGGACAGGATTTTGTACTATTGACGCATACATGGATCATGGTTCGCCGCCACATCTCTCACAGCATTAGATTGAGAGGGACTACCCAACCCCGCCTGAGGTCATGTGGGCCCTGAGGGCCTACACGGCTTCGGACTGACATTCTCCCGGTGTTTCCGTATTTCGAAATGTTGAGAATCCTGAACAAACGGGGTGGGACGTGGTTCATGCTGCCCCTGCATTCATGGTCCGGCAGGTGGCAATGGCGTGATTATGGAAAACGAGCCCGCTCGTTATTTGCGGGCAGCCACTGCCCGCACGGTCAAGGCATATTGATTGATGCGTTCCGCCCGGGGCGATGAGATCGGCTCCCCCTTTTTCCTCATGGGCTCTTCTATGGATCCACAGTTGATGCACCGCACCGCATCATACATCCAGACAGATCCATTGTTTTCTAGACCGTAAAACTGATCCGACATCTGAAATCCTCCGCAACGTAGACAATTCATATCTGCCTCCTTGTTGACTACAACCTCCGTTATGAAATAATTGTTCCTCCGTAAGCCTTTTCTCTACAAGGTCGACATCTTTTCGGCCTACGACACAGGCATCGCCTCCCTCTCCCAACATGCTTCAGCCACAGATGCAACCCATAGCACACTCATCATTGGCGATAAGCCCGAAGAGGTATCCATGGCGTGCCCCTTTAACAATCAATCCCTTTCTGCGAAGCGCGAGAGCACACAGTTTGACAGGCGTGAAATGCCCTAACTCATAATCATAGGCCTCCGTGGAAGGTCTGTCTGGTCAATTTTGCTCAGTGGTGTGGACGAAAACGATGGCACCGCGAGGAGGTGTTCCGGCTCAACTTTATTGAACCGACTGAACGGCAAGAGAAGCGGAAGGGAGACCAAACGGAGGAGGTATTCTAGTCGTGAAGGACGACATTCAGGAGGGAACTGTGCACGTGCAATTCCTTGTCCGCTTTGCTGTTGTATTCAATGAAGCCCAGTTTGCGAAACTTATTCATAAAGTAACTGACGCGAGAGCGCGTGGTGCCGATCATTTCCGCCAGCGTTTCCTGACTCAATTTCGCAATGACGGCCTCCGGCTTGCTTTCTTTTCCAAAATGGGCCATGAGGAGCAGCACACGCGCCAGCCGCTTCTCGCTGGAATTGAAGAGTTGATCGACTAAATCCTCTTGGATGCGAATATTGCGTGCCAGGAGATGCGTGAGGAATAGTTCAGAGAAAGTGGGTTGGTCATGAAGTATTTTGATCATGGCGGTTTTGCCAATGCGAACGATTTTGGCCACACCGACCGTGGTCGCGGCCTCCAGACGCAATACCTGGCCGGTGAGGCAGGCTTCCCCAAAAAAGGTCGCTGGCTCCAGAATCGCCACAACGGCCTCCTTTCCGCGTTTGGAGACTACCGTGAGCGTGACCTGGCCCTCCAGAATATAAAAAACGGCCTCAGCCCTCTCACCTTGTGAAAAAAGAACCTGGTTTTTTCGGCACGACAGGATGGTTTTACCCTCCCCGACTTGCGTCAAAAATGCGTTTGAATTGAATGAGGTTCGTCGTTTAGGTGCCATGCATCCTATTGGAATAAGAAGGGTAATGAATTCATGATAACGTCAGGCACTTGAAAACCATTTTTCTTAAGAAGCCGCGCCGACCGAGCAACGAAGGACGCCTTCCAACTCTACCCAATTAAAGGGTTTATACAGACAGGCCCGCGCCCCTGCCGCAATTGCCTGGGCCTCCAGGTGGCATTCAGTATGGCCAGTGAGCATCACGACCGGTATGGACGGGTACCGCTCCTGCATATGCTGTAAGACCGTCAACCCCGTGATCCCAGGCATCATATAATCAAGGAGGACCAGGTCATAGTCCGCCTGTCCGAGCATCACCAACCCTTCCCGGCCATTTTCAGCAAGGTCTACGGTGTGCCCGGAATATTCCAGGCGAATTTTCAGATAATCCCGAATGGAAACGTTGTCGTCGACCACGAGAATGTGTTTTCTAATCATTGTGAAAGGCAACCTTTCCTGTCAGAAATGGTTTGCATGCGACTGCGAGGCATCGTCCCTTTTAATTCGAAACGAACGATGCGCTTCCCTCCGCGTAAAGCTTTCTCCTTTCACTGAGTTACTTTTCACTGAAAACTACCTTCTTGAGATGGACAAGCTGTTCCGACCCCTTGAGCAACGAATCAGAGTACCCGGGACCTAATTCGTGAGCGAGACCATTTTCGCTATGGCCTGAATAGCCATATTGGCGTTCATCGTCATACGCTCGTTTATGCATACCTAATTGGTCTTATCGAAATAAGGCACAAGAAGAAAATGGTTAATTGGACACAGCCGGCATGGAGGCGGTGCACACAATTATGAGATAGGGTATGTTCATGAATTTCTCATTGCCTGAATGGAATGCTTGCGCACTGCTCTCTCCTTCGAAATTACTCGTCAGCAGGTCTTTTGCTTTGTGATTTCAACCGCATACGGCTTGCGCCATTCGGGAGTTCATCCTTTTTGTCACCATACCGCTCCTGCACCTTGCCGAGGATCGTGAGGTCAATTCCTTCAATCTGCTGCAAGGCATCATCGGTGAACTTGCCATACCGCTGCTTGAGTTCACCTTTGAACTGCTTCCATTTTCCTTTGCGTTGATCGCCGTTCATATTTTTCTCCCTTCCATAAAAGAATCGAATTCGCCGGGGTACGGTCTGGATCGGTCCCTGCTATCCCGATTCTTCCGCTGCTATGTCACTATGGAGGGGAAGCTGGGCAATGTCTGGTCAATATTGCTCACGTTGGAAAATTTTCCCTACGGAAGGGATTTGGTGGAACGTTCAGAAAGGACGGCCTGCTCAGACACAGACAGTCCAGCCTGCCAATCGCGGAATGTGAAATCCTGGACCTGACACGCAAGGCGTGCCGGAAATTATGACTTAACAAGACCGGGATAGCCTGGCTATCGCATACTCTAGTCATCCACCAGTTGCCCGACAACAGCCAGGCGATTTGTTCAGGACAAGCCCTCCCTGCCTACTAGACAGAGTAGACCTGGCCGTCTGCCTCCCACTTCTTCATTTCACAAGTGGATCGTTCCTTTCCTCCATTTGCTTGAGGAAATGGCGTTTTATTGAAGGGGTGGGTGTTGTGAGCCACCATGCAAGTGGGAATTTCGCAGGAACCTTCTTCATAAGACCTTTTGCGGCCGTAACGCTCCATCCTCATGGATCTTTTCAACGAATGGCTCCAGCCCTTGTCTCCTCACGAACTCACCAATTTCCTTTTAACCCCCGTGTGTTCATCACGTCGTGTCCCAAAACTTGAACTACTCACCCAAAGCGCTTCCACTCGGAGGGATCGCAACCTATGCCGGGACACACAGGCTGTCATTTGCCATTGAATATCCTTCCTTATCCCTATAAGGCTTTCCTGACTTGGTAGAATGGTTTTTTCTTTCATGCTTTTTAAAATGACCTCACCCATTGCCTAATGCTGCCTGAAAGTCTCCAGGGCACTGGGAGTGACTGCTCCCCGAAAAAGGGATGTTTCCCGCCACGGAAAGCCGGGGTCCCTTTTCCTTTTTCAGTACATGAGGGGAGATATGCAGATGGAGTTGTGATGGTATGGTGGCATTGAGCCAAAATACGTCTCTAAACTTGGCAATAGTGTTCATACAGGACTGGCATAACGGTAAATGCCACATGCGGTACTCGGATCCATACCCCTCCCTGAACATCCCATACCATTTTTCCTCTTTCACACACCGGTTATACTGAGGATCGCTTTTACGGCAAAATGGCGTTAACGTCTTCAGGATTTTCCCGACGTCCTCATGGAAGACTTCAGGTTGACTCCGTTGCGTCTCGGCTAACGAGTGCAATTCCTGGTCGGTCAATCCGACCTCTTCAACCGCCTGGTGCCATCCTTTTTGCCTCCACCGTTCGAAACCCTTATAGACCTGCATGGCTTCTCCTTCTTCCAATCCTAAAAATAAGCCCACCTCGGCGGGTTTCATGCCATAAAAATGATAAAACAGACAGATGAGGGCATCATGGTTTATCACAGCACAACGGAGCAATCCTTCGATGAACCGGTACAAAATGGAATTGGAAGTCAGGGAGACGTTTGATTCCTGGAATCTTCTAAGGAATGCCGAAACAAATTCATCCAACAACACCGTTGGATGACCAGGCAATTGAGATGGGCAATACTCAATAAACCAGCCAACCAGGTCAAAGGACAGCCTGCGAAGCAATTTCACATGTGAGGTGTCGTCGACCCATTGCCCCATGTCCTGCAAATTTCGTTTGATAATCCCCGATGACCGTTCCAGGAAAAACGGAAAATCGGCCGAAATACTTTGCTGGAATTCTTCTTGATTCGTCACCAGCCCATTGAGTGAAGAAGTAAGCGTTTTCACGGTGTTCTCCTTTCAGGGGAAAAAGACCATTATGAATTCATCGTGTTCGGAGCGTCTTCCCCGTTGCCGCCCTATTTCGCGATCACAGAAAGCTCATTCAACACACACGTGGATGCATGATGGTTGACTTTTCTGGAATGAAAAATTGTTCGGTTATACCTGTTCCGGTTTTTGAGCACCCTGAAATCCCTCACATTCCGGTGACTGGCGTTCAATATTGCTCAAATGACAAGAATGGAAATGAGTCCGTGAATTTGGATATTTCGGTTCGAAGAAGCGGCCCCGCGGCCACAAGGGGTTCAATCAAGCGCCCAGTGAGTTCGGCCAGGCTCCCGTGCGGCACATAGCTCAGGAACGTACAAGTTCACGCCATGGCATAAGGCTACATTGCTTTGTCGTTCCCAACTCAATCAGGGACTGGACACAACTTAAACATATGTGTGGTCCAAAGGTTTTTGATGTACAGAACAATTCCAAATCGGTCGAGCCACACATACGGCAGTAAACCAGATTCAGGAGGGCTGGGTTTAAAAGCAGTCGAGCAGGTCGGCAGGTCATAACGTCTCCTCCTACAGCGAAGGATGCGAGAGGGGTTGCGTCTGTCAGTCCATTCAAACCATAGCAAGGAGACAGTATGAGATCTGGTCAAAATTGCTCACTGATCGGAAAGGCCACGGTGCCGTCGAGTGGCACCGTATCCCAAGCCTGCGGAAATCCCACTCTTCATAGGCGGTGAGTACGTCATTTGGGTTTGGGTAAGAGGTCTCCCCATCCAGCATTTCAAGTCTGAATCCAGAACATTTCCTGTCTCTTTCATGTGGGGCACTCAAATATTTGTCCCCCATGGTCCGACGCCTGCCATCCGCCCAAGGGAGGCACGTTCAAAAAGATTGCCGGGCCATGTCTGAGCCCTTCGGCAGGACTCATGACAAACTCCGCGAGTTGGCCCGTCCTTCCCTGGCCGGCGTTCGCCCCATCTCATAAGGCTAGTTGGGGCGTCACTGGTTCTGGGGCCTTTTGCGGAAAGAAAAGTGCGTCGCCTGCCGGGGCGAAACCCGGCCACACAGAAAAGCACGTCAACACGAGAGGTGGAAACATTACTGCAATGCGTTCACCGCCCAGCGCTTTTTCGAGGGGGAAAACCCAAAACGGATTCCTCCTAAACATCATCTAAGCTGTCAGGCCAAAACCATAGTTTGCGTACGATTCCGTTGTTTCTCACTGACGTTATGGCAAGCCGGGACGAAGATGTGGCGAGAAGAAGTTGTTTCCCGACTCCCTTCAGAGTTTGCGGATTGTCTCCATGAGCTTGCACGTGGCTAGAGTCGGCCCTCCAGCAGACTTCGAACTTTCTCCATCCGCTTCCGGTTGACACCGAAATCGGAATAGCCAACCCGTGATGCCGACCGGAAATGAATGGTCTTTGTCGCGTCATCAAAGAGAATTTCGACATCATCAACAAAGCGAAACAGAAAACTTCTGACTTCGTAATGCAGGAAGATCTCCTCTTCCTGAACCAACTCCGTGCGACTCAATTCACCGAAAACCTGTTTCAACACCACTTTGGCCTCAGCCAGCGTCTTCTCATAGCGGTAGGGTGCTATGGCATGGTTTTCCGAATCACTATGAGTGGATACGCAATTCGGGCTGTCTGGACACCGGGCAAGGCGTGGATCCTTCACCGTTAATTCCCCTTCTGTCGCTCCATGAGCCATCGTGGCCATGAATAGAAAGAATATCAAAACCGTTTTCGGAAAAACCGTTTTTGTCATGAGAGCATTCCCCGTTTAGCCGACGACAGGCCCCTAGATAATTCGGTTTCAGCCCGACCGAGTATTCCTCTTGGCCAATCTAAAGCAGTCTTTACGGCAAGAGGACATACCAAAGTCTAATCAACATTGCTCAGTTATTGTAAAAAATGGTGACGGTATACCAACTGACTTGGGTCCATCGAATCGCCGCGGCAAAAAGTAATAAAAACCCTAGTCGTGGAGAACGTCATTAAGGAAGGAGCGCAACCTCTTAGGCGCGTGGAGCGTAACTGGTCATAATCGTTAACCCAACGAAATCGCACGGGTGGTCGAAATTCACGTCTTCCACGGCCTCATCGACGAGATCCCCGTGCCCAGATTCAAGCGCGTAAACCGCGATGACCGGCAAGCTTAATTTCGGAAACCAAACCGTGCGCCGTTCCGACGCGGTCAGATAATAGGGGTGTTTCCGGGATAGGGATCCACCAACAAGAGTCTTCGTGTATGTGTACTCGGTGATCCGAGAGGCCTGTGTTGGGTCCATCAGTTCCATTGTGGCTTCTTATGACAGATCTGAGGGCAAACTCAACTTCTTCTTGGTCTGGAGACCAAGGCGCTCCCATTCTTTCGGAAGGCAAAGTCCGCAAAGCCCATGACTGATATTGCCAAATGGCGTTGGGGCTTCCTCGTGGTCATAGATGACCCGACAGCAATAACATTGCTTGAACATAATCGTCATGAGGTTCTCTCGTAGGCCTCCATAGATCTTTCCATTGCTAAACCAGCCACGTTCGTATTGCCACGGATTCCTGGGCAGTCAATTGCACGCTAAACCAGCGGCCGCTCGCCGTCTGTTCAAAATTGCACACCTGTGGAAAATTCTTTCCGCAGCCGGCCTAGCCTCACTCACGTGAAATGGGGCAGCTTTTATTTTAGACAACACAGATAGTTTGGGTTACTGCATCTCTTGCCTCGTGCCTTGCTATGGTTCTCTATCAAAGCTAAAGACATCCGGAGAGTCCCGCAAAGGCTTTTTAACCAACCCAAGGAGACGTGCTTGCGTCATAGAAGAGTCATCGATGAACAGCCGAGTATCAGTCGGGACCAACCGACTCGAGGGCAGATTGGATCTTGGCGAGAACGACCAATTTTTGTGTCATGTTCAGGTCCTGAAATTCCGCAAGATCCGGGGTACAAAACTGTCTTGTGATGGTGCCGGACCTGACTTTAATGCTCGTTTCCATGCCGGCCAGGTTTCCCAACTCTGAGTCCCTCGTACTCCGGTTTTCCTAGTATCTGCGCTGTACGAGAATAAACTAATTCTCCTCATGGTCCCTGTTATCCCAGCTGCTTAGCGGGTCGGTCGATGAGACAACAATTCGGGGCCCAATATCTTCAGGAGACTTGCCCTGTCCTCTGCATGTTCTTTTTCTTGGGCAAGGATCCCTTCCAGTACTTTACAGGTCGTGGGATCATAAGCGCCGATAGAGGCGACCATTGCACGATAGCTATTGATCGCCATCCGTTTGGCTATCAGGTCTTTCGTGATCATCTCCCTCAATGACTCCCCTTCGACATATTCCGGGTAACTCCGGTTTAGGAACCCTTCGGGAGACAGGTTCGGTTCTCCCCCAAGTTGAACAATGCGTTCGGCCAATCGATTGGTATGGGCTTGTTCCTCCATCGCGTGTTGGAGAAACTCAGCCTTCGCGCTGAATGAACTGATTCCGGCTGCCATGAAGTAATGGCGCTTATAGCGAAGGACGCAGACGATTTCGGTGGCAAGTGCTTCATTAAGCAACTTGACCACCGTGTTCGCCTTGGCCTTGTATCCAGATGTCATGGTGCTATGTTTAAGCCCTTTTCGTTCTCGAGCCTGGGACGTCTTCATCTCAGTCAGAGCGATAGTTTTCCCGATTCCATCCTTTTTCACGATTTCCTCCTTTCGTGGGGTGCCGACGGCTCACTTCTACCGCGTACAGGACCCCCAAGGCCCTTTTATCATCCTCTCACAACGCAGCAACCGCTTCTCCATTAGCTGTCAATCGATAATGGGGAAATCTCGATACAGGACCCCCTTTTGGAAAGTTGGCAATCGAGAAGATTAGGGGTTTTTCACCCATCCAGGACGAGGATTGAAATGAACCCCGCCACCTCCCCATGATCATGATGGCTCATCCAATGGCTGGAAAAACGGTGGCTCAGCGAGTTCAGGTTGCACACCCCCAAACCGTTTGGCCTGTTCGGAATATGCCGGCAATTCTTCATGATCCAGCTTGCCATCGTTTATGAAATCGACGAAATGTTCATTCAACGCATTGGTGGCGCTGACATAACTTTCCCAAAGGCCTATATACATGTTCAGGGAGCGGTCGGATATCCTGCTCGGTCCGTGCAAACACAAGACGCGGGGGTTAAGCGTTTCCGGGACCATGATTATGGTATCTCCTTTATGGTGCCGGTGAGGTATGCCTGCTCTTCTTGAATCCGGTCATCCGTCTTGGCATCCATTGCTTTTTCAGTGCAGCCGGCGTGCACGAGATTCTCCCCACCGTGTGAAAGAATGATCGTTCAGGTGTCATCGCGAAATTTCATCCTGGCAACTGTTCTTTTCCCGGTGATTGATTACTATGGCGTGTAGACCGGCACCAGTCTGTTCAAAATTGCTCACCCTGAAAAAATTGGTGCGGGAACCGCTCGGCGCAGCCTATCCGATTGCACGACGGGAATGAGGTTTTGAGCCGAACCCTTCCAACAGAAAGCCAAGATCCGTTGCATGTTTGTCCTCATTGACCGAGAAGTCGTTTAACAACATCGAGTGATGGTGGGCTCGTCGTTGCCAACATTCAGGATGATCACCGTCATCCACAAGATCAATGCCTTCGGCCCTTGGATTGTTTAATACAAACCCGCGAATGTTGCCGATTGGGACAGGGAGGGGCATGGGGGGATTGCTGATGGGACGTCACCTTTGGACTGACTGGGATTTCAAGATACGATGTTGGAGAATCACGGGGTTAATAAGTTCTCCACACTGAAGACACCGAAGGGCCCAAAACCCATTGTCCCCGGTGCCGTCATATATGTCCATGCAAAATACTCGAACGAACAGTTCCTGACATCTGGGGCAGGTCAATGACGAACCGAGAGAAAGTGGGAGAACTGAGTAAGACGAGGAATGGGTGTTGGCTTTGTTTATTTGAGTACAATTCATTACGCCCCCTTCTGATTGAGGATGAACGACCGTTCCCGACTCATCGTGTTCACACGCCGAGGTTTGCACCGCTAGGCCTTCTTTTTTGGACCGGGTAATGTATGAGCCCCCCGACCCTTCATACAGGCTATGGTTGTATAGTCATATCATTCCCCACACTTTTCACCCCTTTCAGATGGGGATGATCACTTCTTAGACTTTGGGCCGTCCTTAAAGCCGACCAGTCAGCCGTAGAGAGAACCAAAATCAAGATGACCAACCCTACCCTCCGCTGGGGGGGACAAATCCGGTCTGCATTGTGCGGCCAAGTGGGCAACGCCCCAATAAGGAGCAGGATCAGAATAGCGAGAAGTATGGTGCTCATCTGGCACCTCTGTTTGGTTGTTGACCGAGGACAACGAATGCACGACCGACCATGCTCTACCCTATCACCCTCAGCTTTTCTCGTCCGTTCATTTTTGCACACAACCGGGACTATCGTTCCCGTCTTTATTGGTAACCCAACAGATATGGCCGGCATTCAGCAAAACTGTGGAAGAGATGGCGGAGACTGGAGAGCCGATTGGGCGGGAAGAAAGCAGGAAGCGCATTGGAATAGGACCGTCAGAATCACTCAACACGTTAGACGTGTGGAAAAAGACCGTTCCCATCAAACCTTCTGAAACAAATCCCGAAAGCCCAGGGGAACACTCCCCGACTACAGTCTGAAGAGGGGTTCCGGGCCATTGGTTGATTCAACCGGAATGGCCCGGATGTCGCATACTTGAAATGGCATGAAGACAGCCTCCCGATTCATTCAAGAGGCGAAACGACCTGTCTGCCCGGTTGACTGGCTGGCCAGGCGTTGTGCGGTTTCATTCTAGAATACCAGCGCGCTTACTTCATTACGGGGGGATCGGCATGTTGCAAATCTTTCGTTGTTTACTTTTTTTTCATGTCTTTTTTCATGCCTTTATGAGAGCTTTGAGCAGAAATGTCTTTGTCCGATTTCTCCATGCTCTTTTCCTTGAGTTCCTCTGCGGCCGATGATTTACAAGTATGACTTAATGACCGGAGGTCGTCTGTTCAATATTGCTCAGGGAAAAAAGAATAAAAACGGTGGCACGGCTAGAACACCGTCTGCCCGATTCTCCTTCCACTAATCCTAACCCGCAAAGAAGAAGGGAAGCCTCGTCGTGGAGAACGATATTGAGGAGGGAGTAATGCACCGGCAACCTGCCCTTGGACTCAATAAAGCCCGGTTTCTTGAACATATTCAGGAAGGAACTGACGAGCGGACGTACATGGTGCCGAATCACGTTAAACAGCACGTCCTGGCTGATCATCGGAATGCGTATCACCATCGTATCTTCTTGCTCAAAGTGAGTCGCGGGAGGAGTGGGCTGGTTAGAAAATTTCGAGTTCTCCGCGAAAGGACTCAGCAGCCATCTATTCGGAAATGACCCGGGTCTGATGTTATTGTGAATGAATTTAGTTGTCTTCAAATCTTTGTGAATACGCTGGAACTCACGAGTTCGATTCGCACGATCGCCTCCATGAGTTGCAAGGGCCCTTCATAGTGCACAAAACTCGGAGCCTCATCGGCCAGGATCCAAGAGTGATAGTGAAATTTGGCCGTCAGCTGGCCGGTAATTCTGCCGAGCCACGTCCGAATCATGCCGATATCCTGGCGACTCGACAGGTCATCCTGTCATCACCATACTCGCTCAGAGTATTGGCGTAGAGAACGGCATAATATAGATTGAGTTTACGGAAGGACAGCTTGCAGTCTGTCCAAAAAGGTCAAGAAAAAAAAGATTGGAAAGGTAGCGGAGTGGACGGAAACGGAAGGGGAACCTAGTCGTGGAGAACGACATTGAGGAGGGAGCTATGCACGTGCATTCCGCCGTTGTAATCAATGAAGCCCAGTTTGCGAAACTTATTAAGAAAAAAACTGACGCGAGATCGCGTGGTACCAATCATTTCGGCGAGCGTTTCCTGATTGATTTTCGCAATGACCGCCTCCGGCTTGCCTTCTTTCCCAAAATGGGCCATTAGCAGCAATATGCGCGCCAGCCGCTTCTCAGCCGAATTAAAGAGCTGATCGACCAAATCCTCCTGAATGCGGATGTTGCGGGACAAGAGGTGAGCCATGAACATTTTGGAAAAAGCGGGTTCGTCGTGAAGCAATCGGATCATCACCTGTTTGTCAACACGGACGAGAGTAGATTCTTCCAGGGCGGTCGCCGTAGCCATATACACCAGCTGTCCGGCCAGACAGGCCTCCCCCAAAAAAGCCCCCGACTCCAGTATGGCAACGACGGCTTCTTTTCCCTCCTTCGAAACCACAGTCAGCTTGACCTGGCCAGACTGAATAAAAAATACGGCCTCTGCCTTCTCTCCTTGCGAAAAGATAACCTGCTTCTTGGGAGACCTCAGATTGGTTTTACCGCTTCCGACTTTTTTGAGGAACACCTGAGGATTAAACAGCGATTCCGATTTGCCTTCCATAGGCTATCTCCTGTGAGAGACCTGACATAGAGAGAGGGAGCAGATTCGTGGAAAAGGTTTGAGGTTGCGGAATATCATTCCATAAATGCAATACTTAGATCAAGGTTTTTACCCTAAGCCATAAACCTACGCTTCACGGGAAATTCCCCGGTTCATCGCGCCAAATCTTGTAGGAGACCTTTCCCCGCACCCCACCTTCCTTGTGAGAGTATTTCACTCTCCTGGGAACTTCCAGTTCAGACGCACGGTCTCGGACATCACGGGGCACCTCAACTTTCTCCTCGCAGGCGGTCTCTAGGGCAACCAGGCTCTCCACGGTGAATGATCACTATTACACCCTGTGGCCTCTTCTCCTTCACGAACCAGATCGGGACAAAGGGTCCAACCATGGGCCAAGCTGTCCTACACACCGGGACCCCTGTCATAAAAAACAACTGACAAATCCGGCATCTACCAAAACCTTTTCGTCATTCGCCATTGGCGTAGGATTTGCTACATCAGCCATTGAGCCAAGGAGAAGCGCGACCGGCCTTTCCCCAGAACGTTTCTAGACCAAGGTCCCATTTTGGAAGAAGAGCAACTCCCGATAAACCAACTCGTGGCGAAAACTCAGAGACGTCTCGGTGCAGGAATACCCGCAGCCGTGTTCGGCTTGAGTATCCTAATAATGACCGGCTGTCAGGATCCGCCGATTCACGAATTACAGAAAGCCCGTCAAGCGGTGGAACATGCCAGGAGGGAAGGAGCTTTGACCTTCGCACCTGATCTCTACAGTTTAGCGGAAAGTGAGTTGACAATCGGAGAAGAAGAATTTCACGAACAATCCAGAAAAATGTTCTGGGCTCGAGATTATTCTATGGCTACCCGGTTAATTATGTTGGCACAAACGGATGCCCATCAAGCCCTCTCTCTGGCCAAAGAAGAAAAACAGAAATCTTCGATGTCAGACGGAGATCCTCCACCTCTTCTTTCAGTCCACAGCCACCATTAGGGGCACCGTTTGACCAACGGGGACCTGTTCTTTCAGGACCACGAAAGGAGGAATAGTTCTCAAGCTCGGTGACTCCTCCAAACCCCTTTGATTAGGAGAACAAATACAGTATGATCTGAAGAAGCCGGTTGGCATTTCTCAATCGGATCTGCCTATTCACGGCTCTTAGCCATACGCCTTCAGCTTGACTCGTTGGATCGTGATTCACCTGTGTTCCTCGTTTATCTGCAAACGTTTCGGCATACGCCTTTTCCCCCAATCGGGCAGCCCTGGAATGATGCCTGAGACCGCTATGCCTGTCGAATTGATCCCAACGCGTCCAGACCACACATACGTCATGAGGAGCCACACGTGGAACAAATCCTAGATTCACCCGGTGACATATTTATCCGGTACGGCCTGAGTACGTTCTTTCTCTTCTTAATCATCATCATCGTCAGGATGGGGATCCACCATAGTCTCTTTCGGTCAACCGAGCTTTCCGTAGAAACACGGAGACGATGGGCGGTTAACCTCCGAAACGGCCTGCTCTTTCTGTTTATCCTCGGGATGATTTTCATTTGGGCCCCGCAACTCCAAACCTTTGCCGTCTCTGTGTTTGCGGTTGCCGTCGCCTTTGTCCTGGCCACCAAGGAAATCATTGACTGCTTGAGCGGCTCAGGACTCCGGGTGTTGACCAAAGCCTATTCCTTGGGTGATCGGATCGAAATCGGGGGCATTCGCGGAAATGTGGTCGACCACAACGCCCTGACTACCACAGTGTTGGAAATCGGCCCTGGCCAAACCTCTCACCAATATACCGGCCGGGCCATGGTCATCCCCAACAGCTTTATTTTCGATCACCCCTTAACCAATGAAACCTATACCAAAAAATACCGCCTTCATATTGTGACGGTCCCGCTGAGTACCGATGATGACTGGAAGACCGCGGAACGTCTGCTGCTACAAGCCGGCGAGGAAGAAGCCGCGCCGTATATCGATGAGGCCAGAACGTATCTTAAAAAACTCGAAGGCAAATTGTGGTTGGACTCCCCCTCCGTGGAACCCCGGGTCACGATTCAGTTGCCGGAACCCGGCCGCATCAACTTATTACTCCGCGTGCCCTGCCCGACTCAATATCCTTCCCGTCTGGAACAAGCCATCCTTCGAAAATTTCTTGCTGAATTTTCCTTTGCTCCTCGCCTGATTATACAGGAATCTCAATCTTCTCATTAACAGTAGATTAGCCTTTTCACCCGTTCCTATGGTAAACACTTTCCATTCGTTTTTATATTTCAGCATCCTCGCTGAACGGTCATCCATCCATACATTGCCGATCTCAAGACCCATATCGCGGCCGCACCCCCTGTCTACGGCCGTGAAACGAACACTTTAGTCAGAAATCAGGAAAGGCCACTCCATGATTGTCGACACACTTGAGAATGATCCACTCTGGTACAAAGACGCTATAATTTATGAACTCCATGTTCGGGCGTTTTGCGATAGTAACGCCGATGGCATCGGCGATTTCAAAGGGCTCACCCAAAAGCTCGATTACCTCCATGACCTCGGTATAACGGCGATTTGGCTCCTGCCCTTTTGTTCTTCTCCCCTCCGGGACGATGGCTATGACATTTCCGACTACACCAACATACATCCACATTATGGAACCAGGCGTGACTTCCAGGCGTTTGTCCGGGAGGCCCATCGTCGTGGATTACGGGTGATTACAGAATTAGTGGTGAATCACACCTCGGATCAACACCCCTGGTTCCAGCGTGCACGTAAGGCACCCCCCGGCAGTAAATGGCGGAATTGGTACGTGTGGAGTGAAACGCCCGAGTTGTATTCGGACACACGAATTATTTTCAAAGATACGGAACATTCGAATTGGACCTGGGATCCCGTAGCCAAAGCGTATTTCTGGCATCGTTTTTTTTCTCATCAGCCGGACCTGAATTACGACAACCCTGAGGTGCAAAAGGCGATCTTTGAGGTCCTGGATTTCTGGCTGGAACTGGGTGTGGACGGCTTGCGCCTGGATGCCGTGCCCTATCTCTTCGAGCGGGAAGGCACGAATTGCGAAAACCTCCCGGAGACGCATGCATTTCTTAAAACGCTGAGAACGCATGTCGATAAAAAGTTCAAAAATCGTTTCTTTCTGGCGGAAGCCAATCAATGGCCTGAAGACGCCGCAGCGTATTTTGGGGGTGGCGATGAATGCCACATGAACTTTCATTTTCCCTTGATGCCCCGCCTGTTTATGTCGATGCAAATGGAAGATCGCTTTCCGATTATCGATATCCTTGATCAAACTCCCGCGATCCCGGAAACCTGCCAATGGGGGCTCTTTTTGCGGAATCACGACGAACTTACCCTTGAAATGGTCACGGATGAAGAACGGGATTATATGTATCGCGTCTTTGCCCATGATAAGCAGGCCAGGATCAATCTGGGAATCCGGCGGCGATTGACTCCGCTCCTGGGCAATGACCGGAAAAAGATTGAACTGATGTACAGCCTGTTATTCTCGATGCCCGGTACACCGGTCATCTATTACGGGGAAGAAATCGGGATGGGAGATAATTTTTATTTAGGCGACCGGAACGGGGTCCGGACTCCCATGCAATGGAGTGCCGACCGCAATGCCGGATTTTCCTACGGTAATCCACAGAAACTGTATCTACCCATTATCATTGACCCTGAATATCATTACGAAGCCGTTAACGTCGAACTTCAACAAAATAACGCACAGTCTCCACTCTGGTGGATGAAGCGCATCGTCTCCTTGCGTAAACGCTATAAGGTCTTTGGACGAGGCTCCATTGAATTTCTTCATCCGTCCAATCGGAAAGTGCTGGTCTTCCTCCGGCGGTATCAGGACGAAACCATTCTGGTGGCCGTGAATTTATCCCGGCATGCCCAATGGGTCGAACTCGATCTTGCTGAATTCAAAGGACGACGTCCCATGACCTTGTTCGGACGAAGTAAATTTCCAGCCATTGGCGATTTGCCTTATCTGCTCACACTAACCGGGCACGCCTTTTACTGGTTTGCCTTGGACCCGATTGAATCCAAACAACTTGAGGCTCAGGGAAAAACGGAACACGGCTTACCCACCATCACGATCTCCAAAGATTGGGATAACCTTATCCATAAACGGGAAAAGGTCAAACTCGAAAATGTGTTACCCCAGTACTTACAAGGCCGACGATGGTTTGGCGGCAAGGCCCGCACCATGCAATTCGTGGAAATTACGGAAACGATCCCCCTTCCGCAGGAAGATCCTTTGGCCGTCCTCGCGCTCATACGCGTGGAATACACCGAAGGAGAACCGGAGATGTACCTCCTCCCCTTCAAGTATCTCCCGGCCGATCGTATGGCCCCACTCATGGACTCTCCGGCAGCCATTGCACGCGTGCGAGTCAAAATGAAAGACGGTGAGCAGGAAGGCCTGCTCATCGATGCTATGTGGGATCAGGAGTTTCAAAAAATGCTGTTGGATAGTATTTCCCGAAACCGCCGGTTTAATGGTCCGGCCGGCGATTTAATCACCCAAGCCATGAAAATCTTTCGACGGCAGCTTCAGAAAGAAGTCCCGACCCTTGAACCCACACTGCTTAAGGGTGAACAAAGCAACTCCTCGGTCTTGTTTGGACATGACTTCATTTTAAAACTCTACCGCCGGGCTGAAGTCGGCGTGAATCCTGACTTTGAAATTGGACGGTTTTTAACCAATAAAGGGTTCCCCCACATCGCCCCTCTGGCTGGAGCCATCGAATATCAACGGGACAATGGAGACCTCCTGACATTTGGGATCTTACAGAAATTCATTCAAAACGAAGGAGACGCCTGGAAATTCACGTTGGATGAACTCAGTCGATATCTGGAAGAAGCGCTCACCCATCCGACAGCCATCACGACCTCGTCCATTCCTCAAAAATCGTTGATGGCCCTGGTCGACGAGGAGATACCGACCGGCGCCCGCGAATGGATTGGCCCCTATCTGGAGGAGGCCCGGTTGTTGGGCCTTCGAACAGGAGAACTGCACGCCGCGCTCGGCTCCGACTCCGAGGATTCGGAATTTAAACCTGAACCGTTTACAGATTTTTACCGGCGGGGCCTTTATCAGAGCATGTTGGGAACGGTCAACATGAACTTCCCCCTTCTTCGCACTCAGGTTAAAGGGCTCCAGGAACCCGTGCACACCCTGGCGAAACACGTGCTGGAAGGAGAAGGCCGGTTACGCAAACGGCTCTTAACCATACGGGACCGGAAACTCACCTGCACCCGCATCCGATGCCATGGCGACTACCATCTCGGTCAGGTGCTCTATACCGGAAAGGATTTCATCATCATTGATTTTGAAGGCGAACCGGCCAGGCCGTTGAATGTCAGACGACTGAAGGAATCCCCCCTGCGCGACGTCGCGGGCATGTTGCGATCCTTTCATTACGCGGCGCATGCCTCCTCTATCGGATTGGTCGAAGGCGTTCGACCGGAAGACTTTTCTTTGCTTGAACCTTGGGCCCGCTATTGGCAAATATGGGTCAGCGTCAGCTACCTCAAGGCGTACCTATCCATCAAAGAAGTCCGTGACATTCTGCCCCCGTCATCCGACGACATTCAAATTTTGCTGAATGGATATTTACTCCAAAAAGCGATCTACGAACTCGGCTATGAACTCAATAACCGTCCCGATTGGGTGCGTATCCCCCTGGACGGCATTCTCCAAATTTTAGAAGTCGACTGATATTTCACAAACCGAGCCTTGAACGGGGAGTCCGGCTGACTCATGGCGAACGTCCAGACTTATCAGGCCTTCTTGACGGGAAACAATTCCCAATCGTCATCTACAGGTATCCAAAGAGCCACACACGAAGGAGTGCGTCATGCCTAATATTCCCAAAACCTTACAAACCCTGATCATTGAACATGTCGAACCTGAACTGGATGGGGGACGCTATCCGGTCAAACGGATCGTCGGGGAGAACCTGGACGTCACAGCTGACGTGTTCAAGGAAGGACACGACACCATTGGGGCCGTACTTCGTTACAAATTGCTGGGACAGAAGGAATGGTCGGAAACCCCCATGCATCATGTCGATAATGACCGGTGGGCTGGATCATTTCACCTTGCAGAAAATACCCGATATCTGTATTCCGTGGGAGCCTATGTCAGGAGTTTTGAAACCTGGAGAATTGAACTGACCAAGAAACATGGGGTGCTTCCGGACCTTTCCAGTGAATTATTGGAGGGAGAAGTGCAAGTCAAAGAGGCGATGACCAGGGCGAAAGGTCCCGACAAGTCCGAGCTGAAACTCTGGTTGGAAAAGTGGAAGTCGGCTTCCGACCAGGAAGCCCGGATCGCCGTCGCCCTGGATCCGATTGTGGCCACACTCGTCGACCGACACGAACAACGGGCTGCCTGGTCCACCTATGAGAAGGAATTGGAAGTGATTGTCGACCGAGAGCGTGCCCGGTATGGCGCCTGGTATGAAATCTTTCCCCGGTCGGAAGGAACCGTGCCGGGAAAAGGGGGAACATTTAAAGATTGTGAACAACGCCTTCCGGCCATCCGGGATATGGGATTCGATGTCCTCTATCTCACCCCTATTCATCCCATCGGAGAGACCAACCGCAAAGGCCGCAACAACAGTTTGAAGGCCAAGCCGGGCGATCCGGGCAGTCCCTGGGCCATCGGAAGTCGACATGGAGGACATGATGCGGTCGAACCGGCTCTCGGCACGATGGACGATTTTGACCATTTTCAACAAGCCGTCAGAAACCACGGAATGGAAGTCGCCATAGATTTCGCCATCAATGCCACCCCGGATCATCCCTACGTGACACAACATCCTGACTGGTTCAAGCAACGCCCGGACGGGACGATCAAATACGCCGAAAACCCTCCCAAAAAATATGAGGACATTTATGGATTTGATTTCTATACCGAGGCCTGGCAGGACATCTGGCAGGAAATGAAGCGGGTCCTCCTCTATTGGATCGACCATGGAGTCAAAATTTTTCGAGTGGATAATCCCCACACCAAACCCGTGATCTTTTGGGAATGGCTCATTCGGGAAATCCAGTTGGAGCACCCGGATGTCCTGTTTCTGGCAGAAGCCTTCACCCGACCTAAAATGATGCGGGTCTTGGCGAAAGCCGGTTATACCCAGTCCTACACGTATTTTACGTGGCGAAATTCCAAAGGAGAAATGACCGAATACCTGACCGAATTAACCCGGACCCAAATGCAAGAGTATTTCCGGCCGAACTTTTTCGCCAATACACCGGACATCCTGCCCGAAATTCTTCAACAGGGAGGTCGGCCGGCCTTTAAATTCCGGCTCGTGCTGGCCGCCACGCTCTCCCCGACCTATGGGATCTATAATAGTTATGAACTGTGCGAAAATAAGGCAATTCCCGGAACCGAGGAATATCAGGATTCGGAAAAATATGAAATCCGGCACTGGGATTGGGATCGTCCCGGAAACATCCGTGACTATATCACCCGCATCAACCAGATCCGCCGGGATCACCCTTCCCTGCACACCTTCACCAATCTGCAATTTTACCAATCCGACAACGACCACATTCTCTTCTATGGGAAAATGAATGCCGACAAGACAGACATTCTTCTATTCGCAATCAATATGGATCCCTATACCATCCATGAGGCTCGCCTCCGAATTCCAATTGAAGAATGCGGCATTGGAGAACAGGACACGTATCAATTGCATGAACTCATTCAAGATTATCGCCATCAAGTCGTGGGAGGTGACTACACCATTCGGTTGGACCCTCACGACGAACCAGCCGCTATTTTCGCACTCCGCCGCCGGACTCGCCGTGAAAGCGACTTTGACTATTTCATGTAACAGGGAACGCTCCGCAGGTTTACTTACCCCACAATGAAAAATCGGCCCCTGCCAATTCCTGGCAGGGGTCTGAGCTTCGACAGAGACTTCATGGGCGCAATGTTCAACAAGAACCTCATCTCCCACATAACCGACGAATTTAAGCACGCATTCGTGTTTGACGCACCTCAGGTCGATCCCCGCGACTCATCTGCGAGGATAATGAGAAACAGAAAAACCCAAAGCCTCCCGATTAGGCCATCTCAAGAGAAAAACCCCAGCAACAGAAAAGACAGTTTGTCTCCTTTTGAGACAACGTATCTCTTATTTGGAAGCCAGGCACATTCGCTTCTCGGTACCGTTTTTGACATTTCCGAATATACCTTTAAATACCCAGTAATTAGAAATGTCTCTTAGCCTCCCGAAACCGACTCTGAAGAATATTCATGGAACGTTCCTTGCATTTCTTTGCTGTCATGCAAATGACAATCTCACCTTGGAGGGATTTTGAGGCACCGACCTCATCGGTCTCCCCTCAGATCCTCCCCAAGAACCAAACCATAATCCTGGTGGAGGATCAATTTGACCTCCGATGGCTACTGAAACGTAGACTTGAAATGAATGGGTATACGTGCCTGGAAGCGGCAAACGGTAGAGAAGCCTTGGCCCTTATTCAGCAGCACCCATCCATTCGTTTGATCCTTTCCGACTACATGATGCCGGAAATGAATGGCCTGCAACTGCTTCAAGCCCTTCGGCAGAACCCCATGAATCGAAAAATCCCGTTTATACTGATCACGGCGAGTTGGTCAGATCAGCTCCAGCACCTGGGCATGAGTGCAGGGGCCTTTGCGATCCTGGCCAAGCCCTATCACCACGGGGAACTGATCCAACTTCTTGAACAAGGATTATCCATTCAAGCGGCCTGATTCGGACCGTCTTGACAGGAAAAACGCTCATTAAACACGGTTAGCAGGCCGCTGCCCCATAATTTCACTCCTTCCTTTGTTTTTCCCTTTAAGGGACTGCCATGAAGCAGAGCTTTGAAGGAGGCTTCTCACCCGATTGACTCAGCTGAGCGGCTTTGAATTTCGATTGTTTTTCGTACCTGCTCATGTGAGAAGGTAGGAGAATTCGTTCCTTAGCCTTCATGTTGCCTTCATTACCACTTCCTACTCGTCCATGCTCGTGGTACCCAACCACCACGATTGGACGGTTTTTTCCCCAGGGCCAACTGTCAGCCGGCCAACTCGTCACACTAGGCGGTATTGCCTTGATCACTATCGGAACGTTCCTACTGAAGACCCCATGGGCCACCATTCCTGGTAAACCATTAAGTTTTCTCAACGCTCTCTTTACGGCAACTTCGGCCGTAACGGTCACCGGCTTGATTGTGGCGGACACGGAAAAAGATTTCACCGTATTCGGACAAATCGTCATTTTGACACTCATCCAATTGGGCGGGTTAGGGTACGCGATGCTCGCAACCGTCATGCTCATCGCCGTGGGACAACGCATCGGACTACGAAACCGCATGATGGTGGCGGAGGCCCTCAGTTCATTGGATTTGGCGGGATCTATTCGTTTTGTCAAAACCATTTTGATCATCACCTTTACCTTTGAAGGCGTGGGCGCATCCATCCTCGCCGCGCGGTTTTCCCAGGAAATGCCCTTATTAGAAGCCTGTTGGCATGGTATTTTTCATGCCGTTTCCGCCTTTAACAATGCGGGATTTTCGACGTTTTCTCAAAATCTGATACCCTATCGGGACGATGTCCTGGTGAATGTTTCCATTAGTCTCCTATTCGTTCTGGGGGGCATCGGGTTTATTGTCTTCCGCGACCTGCTGAGTTATTACCGAAAAGAACGGTATCGCATTCAAACCCATACGAGGCTGGCCTTACTCGTTTCGGTAAGCTTATGGGTGATTGGAACGATAGGATTTTATCTGTTGGAATTGCATAGTCCGGCCACGCTTGGCTCGCAAACTCCTACAGCAGGAGCCATGGTCGCCGCCTTTCACTCGGGAGCCGCCCGGACAGCAGGATTCAATACGCTGGACCTGAGCCTCCTCCGACCCAGCACGTTGTATATGCTAATTTTGTTAATGATCATCGGGGGATCACCGGGAGGAACCGCTGGAGGAATTAAAACCACCACGTTCGGCATTGTGTGTCTATCAGTCTGGGCCGTCTTCCGTAAACGACTGGATGTGGAGTTTCACTACCGACGGATGCCTCTCCATCTTGTCTTGCAAGCTCTGGCAATCATGTTCCTGGCCATTGGAGCCGTCACCACGTTAACCTTTTTCCTCGCCTTAATTGAAAATAAGCCTTTTTTGGCTCTCATGTTTGAAGTGGCCTCCGCATTGGGAACGGTTGGGTTTTCCGTCGGAAACGGAGACGTGCTCAGTCTCTCCGCGATACTAACGGATTTTGGAAAGGTCATTATTCTATGCAGTATGTTTCTCGGGAGATTCGGACCTCTTCTGGTTGGTCTCGTCTCCCTCACTCCACCCGTCCGCATGCTCTATCGTTTTCCTCAAGCCAAAGTTGCGATAGGTTAAGAGGAGAGGCATGGCAACACCTGACCAATTAGCCAGGAAATTGTCATGAGAGACCTTCCATCACCCTACCTTATGGTATTCAGCCTGTGTTCGGGTGAAAAGCAACACACTTTTCCTCTCCGGTTCATCTTAAGAACTCCGATGGATGATGGAATAGTTCTGGGTGCTCTTCGAGAACTTCCATGTACAGTGAAAGACCGATCTTTTTAGGCCAATCTACTGCTGAAGTCTCACTCGCCATAGCAATGGTCTTTCACGCCTCGCAATAATTTGCCGGAATCGTCGGGGATGGCATGTGTCCGCTGCCGCCATCTTAATTTTCTTATTCAATTGGTTTTCTATCACCTCTCTAACCTCTCTCGCCCAATTCCCTCTGTAGACATGTCCGCCAAGTCGGAATAAACATTACAAAGAAGGAAGCCTTCCCTGCACTACTCATAGCATTTTTCTTTTGCACGATCAGGCCTCAAGTACCCGGTCACATTCAATCCAGGTTGCAATAAACAAGTTTGAAACGCTGTCCTTGAGCAATTTGGCTCGGTTCTTAAAGTGCATTTTCGCGGACCCCATGAAATCTAACGAGGCTTCCCGGTGGAATTTTTTCCTATCAAATGAACTTACGCCGGTAAGAGTTGAATTGTTTTCTCATTGAATAACATATGAAGAAAACACTGTGTTCTCAATTGTATTGATTAACTTAATTTTTCCCTGACGGTTCTGCGGTTCGGGACGGTCAAAGACATGGTGCCTGTGTATAGCCAGCCACCTTTCCTTCCTTTTCGTCGCTTTTCAGAGGATGGCCGCAAGATAGTGGATAAATGGTGGATTAGCAAAAATATCCCAGCTCGACTGAATTCGTTCGTTTCTTGGGAATCCTCTCGGGCAAGTTGGGGATCCCGTACAGAATTTGACTTTTTAGAGAGGCGAAGGCGTTTTCCATATTGGCCTTTAGAGTTGGGCTTACGGGGTTCTGACTTCGACCGGGGGGTACGCATTGGGCCAACGACCTGTGGGATGGAATATGAACATTTCCGAAAAATGTCAGACAGGACAATCGCGGCACGACCGGTTACGAATTTGATCTTCCGTTGGGTCATCGGTTAAATAGGACAAGGTTTGAAGGGCGAGGATTTTAAACATGAGCAGGACATCCTAACGAGTGGAAGGATTAACACGGCTGAGTTGTCGGGGATCGCCTGACACAATCCCCTTGTCATGGAAGTACCGCAAGGAGGAAGCCGCTTGTCAGAATTTTTTAGAGATGTCCTGAAAGTACTTCAAAGTCGAGGTATCCGGTAGCGATCGGTAAAGAAAATATTGAAGAAAAAGAACTCAAAAAAACCTCTCACCTTATTGGATGACCTGGAATCCATCGAGGTGGGGCCACCAAAAGAAGCCTGCAAGGAAAACGTACGATGAATACCACAAGAGCAACAACTCTGAGTCCGGCGCAATTGGAGCAATTGTCGATCAATACGATTCGTTTTTTGTCGGTGGATGCGGTGCAAAAGGCCAACAGTGGTCACCCGGGACTCCCGCTGGGCGCAGCCCCGATGGCCTATGTCCTATGGACACGATTTCTTCAACATAACCCCTCCAATCCTCACTGGTTCAATCGAGACCGTTTCGTTCTGTCGGCCGGCCACGGATCGATGCTGTTGTACAGCTTGCTCTATCTCACCGGCTATGACTTGCCGCTCGAGCAGATCAAACAGTTTCGCCAATGGGGCAGCCTCACGCCGGGTCATCCCGAGCGAGGAATAACACCCGGCGTTGAAACCACCACAGGCCCGCTCGGTCAGGGATTCGGCAATGGAGTGGGCATGGCTATCGCCGAAGCCTATCTTGCCGGCCGTTACAATCGGCCCGGTTTCGAAATCATACATCATTACACCTACGGGGTGGTGAGCGACGGTGACCTGATGGAAGGCGTGGCGGCCGAAACCGCCTCCCTTGCGGGTCATTTGAAGCTGGGAAAGCTGATCTATTTGTATGACGATAATCGGGTCACGCTCGCCGCATCCACCCAGCTCACGTTCACCGAAGACCGCGCCCAACGATTTGCGGCGTATGGCTGGCACACACAAACGATCGACGACGGCAACGATGTGAACGCTATCGATCGCGCTATCCATGCCGCGCGTCAGGACACAGACCGGCCCTCACTAATTCTAATAAGGACTCATATTGGCTATGGTTCTCCCCACAAACAGGGTACCTTTGCCGCGCATGGCTCCCCGCTCGGTGAGGAGGAAGTGAAATTGACGAAACAGAACCTCGGCTGGCCCATTGACCCGCCATTTCATGTACCGGAGGAAGTTCAGCAGCATTGTCGCCAGGCCATTGACCAGGGCCGTCAAACGGAGGCGAAATGGCACGAAACATTTGCGGAATATGAAAAAGAATATCCGGACCTTGCCCGTGAACTTCGCTCACTCATCAACGCCGATTTACCACAAGGCTGGGACACGACCATCCCACAGTTCCCCATCGATACCAAAGGCTTGGCCACCCGCGTCGCCTCGGGAAAAATCATGGACGCTATCAGCAAAACACTCCCTGGCCTGATCGGGGGTTCGGCTGACTTGAATCCGTCCACCTTCACGGAACTGGGCGAAGCCGGCAATTTTGGGAATTCCTCCATGGCTATCGGAGATCTACAAGGATCGGCGGGCGGCGGATGGAGTTATGCCGGGCGTAATCTCCAGTTCGGGGTTCGCGAGCACGCGATGGGTGCGATCTTGAACGGCCTGGCCACGCACGGCGGCACCATTCCATTCGGGGCGACGTTTCTGACCTTCTCCGATTACATGCGACCGCCGATTCGCCTCGCCGCCCTGATGGGAATCCAAGTGATATATGTGTTCACGCATGACAGTCTCGCATTGGGTGAAGACGGCCCGACCCATCAATCCGTTGAGCAGGTCGCCAGTCTTCGGGCGATTCCCAACCTAATCGTAATCCGACCCGGCGACGCCAACGAGACGGCAGCGGCTTGGCGCGTCGCGATCGAAACGCGGGACCGGCCGGTGGCTTTGATCCTGACGCGGCAATCTGTGCCGACGCTCGACCGCACAGAGTTTTCCGCTGCCGATGGCCTGAAGCGCGGCGGATACATCCTGGCTGATGCCCCAAATGGCCATCCCGATCTCATTCTGATCGCCAGCGGGTCTGAAGTCTCTCTGATCGTGGAAGCACGACGGAAACTTCAAGAACAAAAATACCAGGTGCGCATCGTCTCGATGCCGAGCTGGGAACTGTTCGAAGCCCAGGCACAGGAATACCGCAACACAGTGTTGCCGCCGTCAATCAGTGTAAGACTTGCAGTCGAAGCCGGAGTGACACAGGGTTGGTCTCGCTATGTCGGTCAACATGGTGATGTGCTCGGCGTGGATCATTTTGGTGCATCGGCCCCGGGGGAAATTGTAATGCGAGAGTATGGCTTCACCGTCGCCAATGTATGCAGAAGAGCTCTGGCTCTCTTGGAAACGCCACGTTGAAGATCGGAAGACACGAATACCTATTTTAGGAAGGAGAGACACGATGCAACTTGGCATGATCGGTCTTGGACGAATGGGCGCGAACCTGGTCCGGCGCCTGACGAAAGATGGCCATACCTGTGTGGTCTACGATAGAAACCGCGCTGCCGTGAAAGAGCTTGAGGGCGGAGGCGTACAGGGCGCCGCCTCGCTTGACGAATTCATTATGAAACTGTCCAAACCACGCGCGGCTTGGGTGATGGTGCCCGCCGGTGTGGCCGGCGAAACAGTCCAGGAACTGGCCTCGCGCATGGAGGCAGGCGATATCATCATTGACGGCGGCAACACGTATTACCGCGACGATCTTGAGCGAGCGAAGGCCCTCAAAATCCGCGGCATTCACTATGTCGACTGCGGCACCAGCGGAGGAGTGTTCGGACTTGAGCGCGGCTACTGTCTGATGATCGGCGGGGAGGAAGCTGTCGTCAAGCACTTGGAGCCGATTTTCAAAACTATTGCGCCGGGGATCACGTCGGCGCCCCGCACCCACGGGAGGAGCGGTGCCTCAATTCCCGCCGAACAGGGCTATCTACACTGCGGCCCGACCGGTGCAGGACACTTCGTAAAAATGGTCCACAACGGAATAGAGTATGGCCTCATGGCGGCCTATGCCGAAGGCCTCAACATCCTCAAGCACGCGGATGTCGGGCTACACCCCCGCGAGCAGGATGCCGAGACGACGCCACTGCGTGACCCGGAGGCCTATCAGTATCAGATCGACGTGGGCCAGGTCGCGGAGGTATGGCGTCGGGGCAGTGTGGTGTCTTCCTGGCTGCTCGATTTGACCGCGGCCGCGCTGGTTGATGATTCGGAGCTAACAGGGTTTTCAGGGCAAGTCTCGGATTCCGGCGAAGGGCGCTGGACGGCGCTGGCTGCGATTGACGAGGGTGTGCCGACGCCGGTGATCAACGCAGCGCTCTTCGGACGATTTGAATCCAGGGGCGAGGCCGACTATGCCAACCGACTCCTCTCCGCCATGCGAAAGCAGTTCGGCGGACATGATGAAAAGAAGGAATGAGGAAACTGAGATAAGCAGGAGCGAATGCGATGACACTCGGTCCGACGCCCTGGTGTTCTTCGGGATATCGAGCAATCTGGGGCATAAAAAGATCTTTCCTGGGCTTTACGAATGGCGAAACATAAGGCACTGACGGTGCACTGCCGCATTGTGGCCCCACAGTGGAGCTTGCCGTAATTACGTAAACACGCGAGGGATAGCATCAAGCAGGCGGCAAGATCGATGACCGTGGCGCTCTCGGTCACCTGCATTTTCATATGCAGTACGTGGGCGGCGATTCCCTTACAATGATCCGGCGATCTTCATCGCGCTCAACCAAGCACGGGGCAGTGCCCGACGCCCGGCGCACTACCTCGCCATTCCAACAGCTTTATTTGCAACCGTGATCAAAAGTACTCAATGCCGCGGGTCTGGCCCCCCAAGCGCGGATCATTGTTGAAAAGCCGTTCGGACGCGACCTGGCCTGGGCGCGCAAGCTCAAACCGTATCGCACGATCTGCATTCCCGGAGGACTGGATCTTCCGCATCGCCCACTACCTCGGAAAAGAGGAGATCATGAATATCCTCTATTTCCGCGTTGCCAATTCTATTCTGAAACAGCAACTGTGACTCGAATATCCAGAGAATCCAATTTGGGGCTTGTTTTGCTATTCGGTAATCAATTTGGTAATTGTTCTGCTGTTCGCCAGAAAAGATGCTTGCGTCAGGGGATGTATCTTGTACGGTTCATGAGGTACGCAGTGTCCCAATGACAAAAACCGGCATCCGCCTATAGCCGCATTTAGCAGAGATTGCGCATGAATCAGCTTGTCCTCATTGCTTTGCGAAGGCCTTTGACCTTCGTTGTTCTTGCCATTCTTATCGTGATATTCGGGACGAAGTCGGTGCTCCAAACCCCAACCGATGTCTTTCCGAATATAAAAATTCCCGTCATCTCCGTGGTTTGGTCCTACGCAGGTTTGCTGCCGAGTGATGTATCCGGACGTATTACGTTTTATTTCGAACGCGCCTTGACCTCCACTGTCGAAGGCATCAAGAAGATTGATAGCAAATCCTATTTCGGCATCAGTATTATCAATATTTTTCTTCAAGAGGGAGTCAACCTTGCCGGGGCGGAAGCCGAGGTTGCGGCAATTTCGCAAACAGTCGTGAAGGCGCTGCCCCCGGATATTTCTCCCCCCATGATCATGCGTCTCGAAGCGTCCTCAGTGCCGGTGGCCATGCTGCAAGTCACCTCCGACACGCTAACGCCCGCGGAACTCTATAACCTTGCCTTTACCCAAATCCGGCCTCTTCTCGTGACGATTCCCGGAGCGATCCTGCCGCATCCATACGGAGGACAACCGAAACAACTCCTGGTCTCGCTCGATCAGCAAAAACTACTTGCCCGTGGCCTCACTCCAGCAGATATTTTCCATGCCTTCGATAGGCAGAATAAGGTGTTGCCGGCGGGTGACCAAAAGATTAACACCACCGACTGGATGGTTCAGACAAACGCGATGCCGTTGCAGGTCGAGGATTTTAACAATATCCCGATCAAGCGAGACGGAAATGCCTTCATTTATATGCGTGATGTCGCCAATGTGACCCTTGCCGGCCCGCCACAAACGAATGCCGTGCTGGTGGAAGGCAAACAAGCCGTCACCCTCGTCGTCATGAAAAGCGGTGAGGCTTCGACCTTGGAAGTTGTTGATGGGGTCAAGAAGGCGATTCCGCGAATTGAAAAGATTGTGCCCAAGGGCGTAGAGGTTAAAATTCTCAACGACGCGTCGCTCTTCGTGAAGGAATCGATCGCGGACGTGGTGAAAGAAATGGCCACAGCTTCCGCACTGGTTGCCCTTATCGTTCTGTTGTTACTTGGTTCATGGCGACCAACGGTTATCATCGCCACCTCAATCCCGCTCTCGATCCTGTCAGCACTCATCTGCTTAAACTTAGCCGGAGAATCGCTGAATCTTATGACGCTAGGTGGATTAGCGCTGGCCGTCGGCATACTCGTCGACGACGCGACGGTCATGATTGAGAATATCGACACCCACGTCGCCATGGGCAAACCCCTCGATGAGGCGATCGTCGACGCCGCCAATCAGATCATCGTCCCCACGTTGGTCGCCACGTTAAGCATCGCCATCGTCTGGCTCCCGCTCTTCGAGCTCAGCGGCGTTTCCGGCTGGCTATTTGCACCAATGGCCAAGGCGATCATTTTCGCGATGCTCTCATCGTTCATCCTTTCCCGGACGCTTGTGCCAACCATGGCGAAATATATCCTTGCGGATCACCACGAGGCCGCTGAGGAGGGTGGAGGCGACGAACCGGATAAACGCCGAAGCTTCTTCGTCCAATTCCAGCAAGGTTTCGAACGCGGCTTCGACCGGTTCCGTGAGGGATACAATGCCCGCCTCGAACAAGCCATTGCCCATCGCCGCACCTTCGTCGTCATCTCTCTCTCGCTCGCACTTGTCTCCCTCAGCCTGTTCTATTTCAACGGACGAGACTTCTTTCCCGAGGTCAAGTCGGGAACCATGCAGATGCATATGCGAGCGCCGCTCGGCACACGTATTGAGGTCTCAAGCCGTCTCAGCTCTCTCGTTTCGAAGGACATCGCGCAAATGCTTCCAGGGCAGGTCGAAGGGGTCGTCAGCAATTGCGGTCTGCCGGTCGGACCGCATAACCTCGCTTTTATACCGACACCGACGATCGGGTCGCAGGATTGCGACCTGACGATCGACCTGAAAAATGAAAAGTCCCCGGTTTGGGACTATCGGCGTGTCCTCCGCAAAGGTCTACGAGAGCGATATCCAGGCACAGAATTCACGTTTCAGCCGGCTGATCTGACCGCAAAAATTCTCAACTTTGGCTCGCCGGCGCCGATCGATGTGCAAATTAATGGGATGGAGATGTATGCCAACTACGAGTTTGCACGGAAATTGGCAGGAGAACTTCGCAAAATTCCCGGCGCCAGCGACGTGACGATACAGCAGACGATGCGCACACCCACCCTTTTCGTTGAAGGCCAGCGCACGTTCGGTCTCGGCACAAACCTGAGCGAGGGGGAAATTGCCGACAATCTGCTGTTGTCCACCTCTGGGAGTCAACAAATCGACCAGCAATATTGGCTTAATCACAAAACGGGCATTTCCTATCAGATCAACATCTATACGCCGCAGCCTCAGCTCACGAGTATTAAAAATCTCATGACGGTGCCTGTCGATCAGAACAATCTCGACTCGTCGCAAGATAACGTACAGCTACTCGGCAATGTGACCACACATTCAATGATCGGTACGCCAGGCCTGATTTCGCACGCAAACATTATGCCGCTGTTCAATATCTATGTGTCTGCCGAAGGGCGCGACCTCGGAGGCGTTCTGGCGGATGTCGAGAAGGCTGCCAAGGATCTGGAGGACGAGTTGCCACGCAGTGCCGCGCTTGAAATTCATGGGCAGGCGGAAACCATGTACGAGGCATATGTCGAGTTGATTGTCGGTCTCATCTTTGCCGTCGTGCTGGTGTATCTCCTGATCGTCGTCAACTTTCAATCTTGGCTGGATCCCTTTATCATTATTACAGCATTGCCCGGGGCTCTGGCGGGTATCGCCTGGGCATTGTTCCTGACACACACGAATATTTCCGTGCCGGCGCTGACGGGGGCCATCATGACGATGGGCACCGCAACCGCCAATTCGATTCTTATCGTATCCTATGCCCGTGAACGGCTCGAAATGCATGGAGACGCAATTGTGGCTGCTGTCGAAGCCGGAAAAGCCCGCATCCGTCCGGTGCTCATGACGGCATCGGCCATGATCATCGGCATGCTGCCGATGTCGATGGGCAACTCCCCCAATGCGCCGTTGGGCCGGGCTGTCATCGGCGGTCTGATGGTCGCGACCGTATTCACCCTGTTTTTTGTGCCCTGCGTCTATGCCATCATCTACAACAGGCGAGGGTCTGGCCAAAAGGCCAGTGGATAATATGAAGATCCTGCGTGGAAAAGGCCTTGTGATCCTCGCCATCCTGCTGGGTCTTCTATATATGGGCTATCGAATCTATGCACACAACAGCAGCGCCGCTGCGTTACGCGAGGAGACCCTTGCCGGCGCCGTCCCAATCGTAGCCATCATCAATCCCAAACCGTTACCGTCAACACAGACCATTACCCTCCCAGGCAATATTCAGGGTTGGTTTGAGGCGCCGATCTACGCCCAGGTCTCGGGCTATGTGAAAATGTGGTACACGGATTACGGAGCGAAGGTGAAGAAAGGCGATGTCCTGGCCAAAATCAACGCGCCGGCTCTTGACGCTCAATATCGCCAGGCCAAGGCGGACCTGGCGTCTGAGCGCGCCCTATATGGTCTCGCCAAATTGACCGCAAAACGTTATCTGGCTCTCCGCCATAATCATTCCGTCTCCGAGCAGTCGATTTCAGTAAAAGTGGCAGAGGCGAACGCCCAAGCGGCAAGGGTCAATTCCGCAGAGCAGAATGTCAGAAATTTCGAGGCGCTGATTCGGTTCAAAACGATCGTGGCGCCCTTTGATGGTGTGGTGATTGATCGCAACATCAATGTCGGTGACTATGTCAACAAAGAAGGCACGATTAGTTCTCCCGGTGCGATCAGCAACCTCTTTACTGTGGCCGACGTCAGCAAGGTGCGCCTCTTTATCTCTGTGCCGGAGTCTTTCGGGGCATTCCTCAAGCCAGGCCTGACGGCTGAGGTAACTGTGCCGCAATTGCCCAGTCGTCGTTTTACCGCAAAATTCCTGACTGTCGCAGGAGGATTCAATGTGAGCACACGGACCGCGGTTACCGAATTCGTGCTGGACAACGAGGATAGAGCCCTCTGGCCTGGCTCATACGCCAAGGTAAGTCTCACCACGCCCGTTGATTCTGATTATCTCACGATCCCAACCAGCGCGATGGTGTTCCAGGAAAATGGCACAGAAGTCGCGGTGGTGACGGATGACGATCGCATTCAATTTAAATCGATCACCGTAGGGAAAATTCTTGACGCCACGGTTGAGGTCACAGAGGGAATTACCCCAACCGACCGCATTGTGAATAATCCCAGCGCGGCTTTGCTCGAAAACGACAAAGTGCGAATCGTCACACCAGCTCCGGGATATGATCGTCTCAACACCGACGCACCGATGCCCAAGGCCCAAATTGACGCATCAATATCAACTGGCCAGGCCGATACACCTTTGGCAAAGGACCAAATCGACGCATCAATGTCAAAGGGCAAGGCTTATACACCTGGGGCAAAGAACCAAACCGACGCACCTATATCAAATGACCAATCATCAAAATAACGGCCCTCGAAACATGTTGAGGGAAGGTTTGCGAACACCACCAGAAATTCCATGTATGTTATTGACTTGGGTATGGCATAGCAGCGTTTTAATAATTGCTCTTCATTTATCGGCATGCTTGCCACACGTGGATCTCGCGCCGGACTACCAACCGGCCGAATTCGTCGTCCCCGTTTCATGGCACGGTTCCAGTCCCTTCGTCGAAGCGAAACCCTCGGATAATGAATTACGACAAGATTGGTGGACGCTGTATAACGATCCGGTATTGAACAACCTTGAAGAACAGGCCATGGGTGCTAATCCGGATCTGCAAGCGGCTGCTGAACGGTTTGTCCAGGCCCGCGATATGATGATGAAAGCCCGGTCACGTCGCATCCCCCAAGTGGGCCTGGGATTCGGCACCTCCCGCAATAGGCAATCCGAAAATCATCTGTTTCGCGATCCCGATATCTCGGACACCGCATCGACGGTCTCAATCGGAGGGATTGCATCCTGGGAACCCGATTTCTGGTCGGCGATCCGGAACGCCACGCGTGTAGAGATGTACCGGGCCGAAGAACGTGCCGCTGAATATGGGCTTGCGCGACTCAGTTTACAGGCCGAAATTGCGGCAGACTATTTCACGCTACGCGGTCTCGACGCGCAACTTGCGATTTATACCAAATCAATCGATCTCTATAAGGGCTCGCTGGAACTGATTACGAACCAGTTCACCGTCGGGATCGCGTCACAACTTGACATTGCCCGTGTCGAATCGCTGCTGTACAGCACTGAGACAAAAGAAGCCGAGGTTCGAGGCCAACGACAGGTGACGGAGCAGGCAATCGCGATCCTTCTCAATAGGGCGCCGGCCAGTTTCACGATCGACCCGGTCAACGACCTTCGTGTGGAAAATTTCGAGGTGCCCCAGACAATTCCATCAACCTTATTGGAGCGTCGCCCCGACATCGCGGCGATGGAGCGCCGGATGGCCCAGGCCAACCGCGCCATCGGCATCGCTCGCGCCGCCTTTTATCCTAATGTGACGTTCTTAGCCGGCGGGGGGTTCGAAGATTCCGGCTTCGATCTGATCAAGCTTGCCAATAGTTTCTGGTCCTATGGGTCGGCCATTGAGCTACCGCTCTTCCAGGGTGGATTTCGCCGCGCCCAATTACAGCAATCCTGGTCGGTCTATCGCGAGACGGAAGACCGCTACCGTTCGACAGTGCTCAACGCCTTTCGCGAAGTCGAGAACAATCTGAGCCTGACCAACCAGCTCACCACTGCAGCCAAACGGCAAGACGCGGCCGTCGGGGCCTTTCTCAAAACGCAAGACCTGACCTCCAGCCTCTACTTTGGCGGACTGGCCTCCAGCCTTGAGCTCATTTACGCCGAGGTCAACACGCTCGCGGCGCGTATCGACGCTGTGGTCATTAAGGCCACCCTGCTGAAATCTTCCGTAGCCCTCATTCGTGCGCTGGGCGGGGGCTGGAACCGCAACCAATTGCCCGCCGATGAACAGATCCAGCCCTTCGATACGTTCCAATATTTTGATCTTGACAAACCCCCACCCGCCGGGGGAATCGATGTCAACGCGGACAATAACGCGGTAAATAATGATTTGACCAAACCACCCACTCCTTGATTCACGCTCACCCCTGATCAATGGAAATGGCTTATGCGTGGGCTCGGCACCTGGACCAATGGAATCTCCAACTTGAACATGTGCGATATCCGGAGGCCAAGTTATGACAAGTTCAGGAACTTACCTGCGGGCACCATGAGTTAAAGCCGGCATGGCGCAGGGATGAAAACCAATGCAGGATAATTTTTTGAAGGCTACACCCGGACAACGGAATACCGTCGAAGAGGGCCACTGATGACAGAAAGCCACATGCTTGAGCGGTACCTTGAATCTAAGTCATGCCATCAAGAAATCCCCTACGGGGATGGACATGATTTTTATGGGATTCCTCGGTTTCGGAATATTTATGGCCGGGGGCTTTCCTGTGCACACATCGGCATTGCTCAGTTGAGTATCGTAAGGTTGTAAGTCAGACAGCATACTCAATGCTAATGAATTGAGGGTGACAATTATGGAGTCGGTATTTTCCCGGCCTTGTTGGGGCAAATACCGACACGAGTGAGAGGGGCATGGACAGCATTCCCAACCGACCGATAGAGGTACAACAGTAATCAGCAAGTCGCGAGGGATCAGTCCTTTCGCATTGAGGAGAATGGCAGAGTGAAAATGCTTGAGACTCTTCCCCATTCTATGTTTACATCGAGGATGCTTAAGAACATCCGGATATCATCTTGGCACATGGCATCAAATATATTGTGATATATCTTGGATTCAAATGAGTAACCAATTCGAATTTGATCTTTTATGCATCGGCAGCGGCCCGGCAGGCCAACGAGCGGCGATTCAAGCCGCCAAGTTCAGGAAGCGGGTGGGAGTAGTTGAACGTCAGCAATGCGCGGGCGGCGTGTGTATAGAACTCGGGACCATTCCCAGCAAAACTCTGCGCGAGGCCGTGTTATCCTTCATGGCCACCAACCATCCGTTTGTCCAACAGACAAGAAACCGGGAACGGCACCGTCCCACAGCGGAACAATTATTTTCTCGTGTGCAACTCGTCCGAAATCGCGAAGTCGACGTCGTGGAGGACCAGCTTTGGAGGAATGATATCGAACTCATTTCCGGCGAAGCCTCTTTCACCGACCCCCATACCCTTGTTATTCACACAGAACACGAGACGAAAACCGTCACGGCTGAGAATATTCTGCTTGCCGTTGGAACCGTAGCCGCTCCGCCACCTGGTACCGGCGTGGATGGTGAAATCATTGTCACCAGTGACGAGATGGTCCATCTCACATCCTTGCCCAAAAGATTGGTGGTAGTCGGCGGGGGCGTAATCGGGATGGAGTATGCGTCAATGTTTGCCGCACTCGAAATCGATGTGACCGTAGTGGACAAACGGGAGCGCTTGCTGGAATTCCTGGACAACGAAATCGTTGAGGAACTCATTCATCAAATGAGAAACCGGGATGTAACTTTCCGATTGGGAGAAACCGTGGAAAAATTGACCATAACTGAAGGCCTTCCCAAACAAGCTGTGATACAACTGGAGTCAGGGAAGCGCCTTGTGTCCGACATGGTCCTATATTCCGCTGGGAGAATCGGCGCAACCGATCGATTAAATCTGGCTGGTGCGGGCCTGACGGCGGATAATCGTGGGCGCATTGCGGTCGATCAAGCTTTTCGAACGCAGATCCCCCATATTTTCGCCGCCGGAGACGTCATTGGGTTCCCCAGTCTGGCCTCCACCTCCGCCGCGCAAGGTCGACGGGCTGCGTGCCATGCCTTCGGGGTCAGTGCCGGTCCCATGGATACACACTTTCCCTTCGGCATCTATGCCATTCCTGAGATTTCCATGATCGGCGCCCATGAACATGAGCTGACCGGAAAAAAAATTCCTTATGAAACCGGCGTTGCCCGCTATAAGGAAATCGCTCGCGGGCAAATTATGGGAGATGACAGTGGTTTGCTCAAAATGCTGTTTCATCGAGAGACCCGAAAGCTCCTCGGCGTCCATGTGATTGGCACTGGTGCCACGGAGCTCATCCATATCGGGCAAGCGGTGCTGGAATTAGGGGGAGGTCTGGACTATTTTCTTGACCGTATCTTCAATTATCCGACTCTTGCGGAATGTTACAAGGTGGCCGCCTTAAATGCCTTTAATAAAATTTCACAAATAGGATAACACCCCACGACGACGTTGATGGATCGTTGACGAATCCTAGTTTTTATATTGGAAGGTTGTCGTTTGAATCCTTTCCAACCATCAAACAAGTTTTCCACCCACCATGATGAACAGGTATCTTCACCCGTATAAGACAGAGAGGCATTTTTTGAAAGGCTCAATGTGAATTCATTGGAGTAAATTTTCCCGATAAGACGACGGTCAGGATCTTTGTCCGGAGATACTTCTCATTTCTTGGCAAACTGTTTGTGTATGGAGTGGACTGGGTCATCCCACTCTCACTCTACCTGTTGGATGTGTTACGCCGGTAACACGGTTAGGGGAAAGACTCCCTAGCTAGAAGAAGTTCTTTAGCCGGATGATTCTCGTTCAGGGGCGTCACTGTTCAGTTCGAAGGATTTCTATGGCCAGCGCGCTACTCTACGACCGCCTGCAATTTGCCTTCACCGTCACGTTTCATTATCTCTTTCCGCAATTGACGATAGGGCTGGCCTTACTGCTGCTTTACCTGCGAAGCCGTGCGCTCATTTCCGGCGACGACCACTACAATCAGGTTGCCCGATTCTGGACAAAGATCTTTGCCTTGAGTTTTGCCTTTGGTGTCGTGACCGGTATTCCCCTGGAATTTCAATTCGGCACCAATTGGGCGAAATTTTCGAACTACGCCGGCGGGGTGATTGGCCAAACACTGGCCATGGAAGGCCTGTTTGCGTTTTTTCTGGAATCCTCGTTTCTCGGCATCCTGCTGTTCGGCGAGGGGCGATTCAGCCAGCGGGTGCAATGGGCCGCATCGCTGATGCTGTTTCTCGGATCCTGGCTTTCCGGCTATTTCATTCTGGCAACGAATGCCTGGATGCAACATCCGGTTGCCTATACGGTGGCTCCGGACGGACGGTTGTTCGTCGACAGTCTTTCCGGTCTGCTCACGAATCCTTGGCTAGTCTGGCAATTCGCCCACAACATGACGGCCGCGGTCGTGACCGCCTCATTCGTGGTGGCCGCTGTCGGTTCGTTCTACCTCCTATCCGGCCTGCACGTAAAATATGCGAAGACGTTCCTCCGCACCGGGGTGGTGGCAGGCGCCATCGCCACGGCACTGATGATCTTCCCGACCGGCCACGAAAATGCCAGACAGGTTTTTGAACACCAACCGGTCAAAGGTGCCGCATTCGAAGGGCTCTTTAAAACCGAGCGTGGCGCGGGGATGGTGCTTATCGGCCAACCGAACCTCGAAACCCTGACGATCGACAATCCGCTCGTCGTGCCGGATGTCTTGAGTCTTCTGCTTTTTGACGAACTCTACGCCGAGGTTAAAGGGCTTGAGGCCTTTCCACGTGCAGAGTGGCCGGACAATGTCGCGCTGCTCTACTATGCCTATCATGTGATGGCAGGGCTCGGAACCCTACTTGTATCGATCATGGGTCTGTCGCTGCTCTGGCTATGGCAGGGGCGATTGTTTACGGCGAACTGGCTGCTCTGGATGCTCATGCTTGCCGCTCCGTTTCCCTATCTCGCCACCACGGCCGGCTGGATGACCGCCGAACTCGGCCGCCAACCCTGGCTGGTATATGGCCTGCTCCGCACGGCTGATGGTGCCTCACCGCTGGTCCATTCCGGAAACGCACTGTTTACGTTACTCGGGTATCTCGGCATCTATCTTGTGTTGGGACTGCTTTTCCTTTTCCTTATGGCTGAAATCATACGGCATGGCCCGGCGGGCTCATTCTCTGAGTCTGCAAACCCATAGGAACCGGTACGATGGAAACTTTCTGGTATGTTGCCGTCACGTTGATGCTGGCTGTCTTTGTTGTCCTTGACGGCTTCGACTTCGGCCTGGGCATCGTCTATGCCTTTGTCGCGAAAAATGAAACGGACCGGCGGTCGGCGTTGGCCGCCATCGGTCCCATCTGGAACGGCAACGAAGTGTGGCTGATCGCTGCCGGTGGTCTGTTATTCTTTGCCTTTCCCAAGGCCTATTCGGCAGGGTTCAGCGGTTTTTATCTGGCCTTACATCTAGTCTTGTGGCTGCTGATTGCCCGTGGACTCGCACTCGAACTTCGTTCGCATGTGGATCACGCACTGTGGCGCCAATTTTGGGACGTGGCGTTTGCCGGTGCGAGCCTCTTACTGGCTGTCGTGTTCGGCGTGGCATTGGGCAACCTCATTCGCGGCGTGCCCTTGAATTCCGAAGGCTATTTCTTCGTGGCTCTCTGGACAAATTTTATGACCGGACCGGAGCCGGGCATACTGGATTGGTTTACCGTCCTCTTCGGAGCCACAAGCGCAACGATCCTTGCCATGCACGGCGCCAATTTTCTGGCCATGAAAACGGAGGGCCAGTTGCGGAACCGGGCACGGCGTGCGGCTTGGCTGACCGGATCGGCGGTCGTTATTCTGGTCGGGCTGGCCCTGACCTCCGTTCCCTTTGTCCAACCCTTATTATTTCTCAATTATGCCGCCCATCCCATCGGATACATTTTCCCCGTTCTCAGTATAGCGACGCTGTTATCGGCTCTCGTGATACGAAGGCGCAATTGGGATACGGGAGCATTTTCCGCAACGAGTCTCTTGATTCTAACGATGCTTGCCAGCACTGCCTGGGGGTCATACCCGAACATCCTGATTGCGACAAAAAATCCGGCCAATAGCTTGACCGTAAACAACGCCACCGCCGGCGTCTATGGCCTGCAAACCGGCCTTTGGTGGTTTCTGGTCGGATTCATTCTGCTCATTGCCTATCAAGCTTGCGCCCACCAGGCGTTCCGGGGGAAGGTCAAACTCGGGGCACACTGAATCTGTCCATTCTGTAAGTTCGTCTCCACACCAGCTTCACGACCAGGATCTCTCGACGACAGAGCTTTGAGCGGAAACCCGCCATCTAAGCGCTTATGTGGAGTCACCAGAATCTACGGATGGAATGATTGGCCAAGCAACTGCCTATTATTGATCTGCGTCATCTCTGAACGTTGTGTCATCACTGCCCTGAGGGTTGGACAGACCGCGCAGGGAGATTGTACGATCTTGTTGACGAAGTAAGAAACTGTCAGAGGCAGATGCGCTCATCGAAATAGACGGAGATTGGCATATCCATGCCAGAGAGGGTAAGAACATGACCGTCCCGGAAGAGGTCGTCTTCCTATTGGATGTAGATAATACCCTATTGGATAACGACCACATCGGCGCAGACCTCAACCATCATCTTGCGCAAGAGTTTGGCGAGAATAACCGGAATCGATACTGGGACATTTTTGAGGCGTTGAGAAAGGATCTCGGTTATGCGGACTATCTGGGAGCTTTGCAACGCTACCGTGTCGAAACCATGAATGACCCGCGGTTGCTGATGATGTCCTCATTTCTGTTTGACTATCCGTTTGGAGAACGCCTCTATCCGGGCGCCCTCGACCTTCTCGCTCATCTTGATCATTGGGGCCGGACGGTCATCCTCTCGGATGGTGATGTGGTCTTTCAGCCCCGCAAGATCCAACGCTCGGGATTGTGGGACGCAGTCGAAGGGCGGGTGTTAATTTACGTGCACAAGGAACAGATGCTCGCGGATGTAGAGCGACGTTATCCAGCTCGACATTACATCATGATAGACGACAAGCTTCGCATTCTTGGAGCCATGAAACAGGTCTGGGGCGATCGTCTGACAACGATCTTCCCCCGCCAGGGCCATTACGCGCTGGATCAAAATAATCTCAAGGCCTACCCCCCGGCTGACCTTACGGTTGAGCGCATCGGCGACCTGGTCAAATATGATCTTCCCGCCTTGATGGGCATGGTCGATACCGGCCATACGGAACAGGAGACGCCTTGAAGGGGAAAATCACGTCAGGGCTATCGAAAGGAGATTAAGAACCTGTGAAATTTCGTCACATCCCAAATTGAAGCGTTGGTCTCAAATGTTGACAATCTGAGTTTCATCCATGGTAATCCATTCATCTACTCACCCTTCCGATAAGTCAGGATTCCCACGCAGGTAACATGGAAATGAACCCCGTTGCCTTTCCTGTTTTAAATCATGATCCCTCTGGGATGAACCGTCAGAGGCCTACACAATCTTTCTTGGCACACCCTATGCATCTCATAAGCCATATGCCCAAACTAAAAAAAATGGCAGGATCTACTCCTTATCTCGTGAACGATCCCTTTTCAGAGCCTTTGTTTCCTGGTACGCTCGACATCCATGACGTTAGGACCAATGAGTGAGCATGTCGGCAGATGGACACCTGCACGAAACTTCCAACGAAAAGGTACGGCTCCTTTGCCAAATCCTGGCATGATCTGATGACCAAGATTCCCGCAAAAATCACCACAATGATAAAGGTCGCATCAGCATGAGCCGCGTGAAACCGACCACTCGCAGGGCTCGCCCGGAGTTAACCAAGCGGCCCGCGTGGAAAGCGTTGGCCGCGCATTATAAGACGATCCACAGTCTGCATCTGCGCCAGCTCTTTGCCGACGATCCCGGTCGGGGCGAGCGCCTGACCGCTGAAGCCGCCGGCATTTACCTCGATTATTCGAAAAATCGCATCACCGACGAAACATTAGGCCTCCTCCTTCAGCTTGCCGAAGACTGCGGTCTGCGTGAGCGCATCGCTGCCATGTTCTGTGGTGAGGAGATCAACGTGACAGAAAGACGGGCCGTTCTGCACACTGCTCTGCGCGTGCCCGAGACCAAACGAATCCTCGTCAATGGTGTCAATATCGTCCCTGAGGTACATAGGGTTCTCGACCGCATGGCGGAATTTTCCCATCAGGTCCGCAACGGCCTATGGCGGGGACACACCGGCAAGCGGATACGCCACGTAGTCAATATCGGCATCGGCGGCTCTGACCTCGGTCCGGTGATGGCCTATGAAGCGCTGCGTCATTACAGCCAGCGCGACATGACATTCCACTTCGTCTCCAACGTAGACGGCACCGACTTTGCCGAAACCATCCGCAACCTCAACCCGGAAGAAACCCTCTTCATCATCTGTTCGAAAACCTTCACGACGCTGGAAACCTTGACGAACGCCCATACCGCGCGCGCGTGGACCGTGCGCCAGATCGGACACGAACAAGCAGTGCGCAAACACTTTGTGGCCGTATCGACCAATGCCGAAGAAGTGTCAAAGTTTGGGATCGACACGGAAAACATGTTCGAGTTCTGGGACTGGGTCGGCGGAAGGTATTCGATGGATTCCGCCATCGGCCTCTCGACCATGCTCGCCGTCGGCCCTGATCACTTTCGGGTGATGCTCGCCGGTTTTCACGCGATGGATGAACATTTCCGCACGGCTCCATTCGACCGCAATCTGCCCGTGCTCATGGGGCTCCTCACCATCTGGTATAACAATTTCTTCAAGGCAGAGACGGTCGCTGTCTTACCCTACGACCACTATCTCAAGCGCTTCCCGGCCTATCTGCAGCAGTTGACGATGGAAAGCAATGGCAAGCATGTCACGCTCGGAGGCGCAGGCGTCGGGTATCAGACAGCTCCGATTTATTGGGGCGAACCCGGCACCAACGGCCAACACTCCTTCTACCAGCTGATTCACCAGGGAACAAAGTTAATCCCCTGCGATTGTATCGGTTTTTCCCAAACCTTGAATCCGATCGGCCATCAGCATGACATGCTGATGGCGAATCTGTTTGCACAGACTGAGGCGTTGGCCTTCGGGAAGACCGCCGAGGAAGTCAAAGCCGACGGAATTCCAAGCTGGCTGGTGCCGCACCGCGTGTTTGACGGCAATCGCCCGACCAACACCATCCTTGCCGAGCGTCTGACGCCGGAAACGCTCGGGGCGTTAATCTCGCTCTACGAACACAGCGTCTTCACGCAAGGGACAATCTGGGATATCGATTCATTCGACCAATGGGGCGTTGAATTGGGCAAGGTGCTGGCAAAGCGGACGCTCGCAGAACTGGAAAGCCCGGGTGAGCCGCAGCTCAAGCATGACAGTTCGACCAACGCGCTCATCCGTCGGTACCGCCGCCTCAAGAAAAGTTCTCCCTGAATAGATCACATCCGGCAACTGGCCGGATCGGTCGGCGGGCATGTCTTCGGCGCGGCAGTGTCTGCGGCTCGCCCGGCAACGGACTTTACGGCGCGCGTAATTTCGCACTGCGACGGGGTCGCGATTATCCTGAGAAAAGCTCATATTCTCTGGCAGCGTTAATCAAATTTTTCAAGAATATTGAATCCGGAAGCACGCATGAAAGCCGCTACACTCATTGTACAATGCCTGGAGAACGAAGGCGTGAAATATATCTTCGGTGTGCCGGGCGAGGAGAATATGGATCTTCTCGATGCGATGATCGGTTCTTCTATCTGCTTTGTCATGACCCGCCATGAGCAGGGCGCGGCTTTCATGGCCGACGTGTACGGCCGATTGACCGGCAAAGCCGGCGTGTGTCTCTCCACGCTGGGACCAGGCGCAACGAATCTTATCAGTGGCGTGGCCGATGCCACCATGGATCGTGCGCCACTCGTCGCGCTGACGGGCCAAGCCGATCAGGACCGGCTGCATAAGGAATCCCACCAGCACCTTGACATCGTTTCCCTGTTTCGTCCCGTGACCAAGTGGAATGCCACCTTGCCCATTCCCGACATCATTCCTGAAGTCTTTCGGAAAGCCTTTAAGCTGGCGCTGGCCGAAAAACCCGGCGCCACACACATTGAAATTCCCGAAGACATCGCCTCTATGGAAACCGGCGGCCAACCCCTGCTCGTGCAATCGTTTCACCCCGGGGGGGCCGCACCCGAACAACTCGACAAGGCCCGACGTATCATTGCGGAGGCCAGGGCTCCGATCGTGCTTGCGGGCAATGGCGTCATTCGCGGACAGGCCTCCGAAGCGCTGGTGCGCTTTGCTGAAAAGCTGAACATTCCAGTTGCCACAACCTTTATGGCCAAAGGCACCATTCCCGATACCCACCCGCTCTCGCTCGGTGCCATTGGACTGGAGACCATGGACTATGTGAACTGCGAATTCCTGGACGCAGACGTTGTAATCGCGATTGGGTATGACATAGTGGAGTATGCGCCCCATGCCTGGAACCCCAACCGCGATAAGAAAATTGTGCACGTGGACATGTCGCCTGCCGAGGTTGACGCGTCGTACATCATCGAGGTCGGGGTCGTGGGTACGATCACTTCGTCACTTGAAGCGCTGACAGATCAGGGCCACGCGCCCGCTACTAAGCGTTCCTCACGATTTCGCCAAATGCTTCACGAGGAATTGGCACAAGGCGGTCAGGACACGTCATTTCCTCTTAAGCCGCAAAGAATCCTCGCGGATCTGCGTGCGGCGCTGGCCCACGATGATATCGTGATCTCGGATGTCGGCGCGCACAAAGTCTGGCTGGGGCGTCTCTTCCCATGCTTTCTTCCCAACACCTGCATCATCTCGAACGGGTTCGCCGCCATGGGCATTGCCCTGCCCGGCGCGGTGGCGGCCAAATTGGCACACCCGGACCGCCATGTCGTGGCGGTCACCGGTGACGGAGGGTTTCTGATGAATTCGCAGGAATTGGAGACCGCCGTACGCATGGCTACTCCCTTTGTGGTGCTTATTTTCAATGATGGCGGTCTCGGCCTGATTCGCTGGAAACAAAAGCAGCAATTCGGCAGATCGACATACGTAGAATTTCACAATATGGATATCGTGAAATACGCGGAAAGCTTTGGTGCGAAAGGGTATCGCATCGCATCAGCAAAGGAACTGGCACCCGTGCTGCGAAAGGCGTTGGATTCCAATACTCTTTCAATCATCGACTGCCCGGTCGATGCTTCTGAGAATTTACTCCTTACCCAAAGACTCGGCACTCTTCCTTGCGTCTGAGGGTCAACGATAAACACACCCGCGCATTCTCAGCAAGTCTTTTACCAACGCGATGCGCCTCACCCCGTACCTCTCTGCTTCATGTCCAATTGAATAACCCATCTTGGCTCATGATCTAACCAACTCCTGAAACAAAACGGGATACCACACCCCTCCTTTTTGGTTTCGGAAGTATGGTATCCCGTTACGACTTACCGTTTATACATTTGGTCCATTAAACTTTTACAGTCAGATACAAGGCTCCTTGACCCCTATGAATAAAAATTAAGGCGGAGGACTTGTCCGTCAAGCTGGATGTCACTTTTCTGAAATCCTCCTCCGACCGAACCGGATTACGATTGATTTCGCTGATCACATCGCCCTGAGCCAGCCCTGCCCGTGCGGCATAGCTTCCTGGCGCGACATCCATAACCACCACCCCGTTCACATTTTCTTCCACCCCTAATTGCTCGGCCATACCAGGGTTGAGATTCTGAACAGCCACCCCGGCAAGCGGTCCTTCCGTCATGCCCATTTGGCCTGCTCGTGCCACTTGGACAGGCTTATCTTGTTCACGAATCTCCGCATTCAGAGTATGCTTTTGACCATCCCGGATCACCACCATCTTCACTTCCGTTCCGATAGTGGTTCTGATGACGTGATGTTGAAGGCTACGGGGATCCAATACGGGTTTGCCCTGATATTCGACGATCACATCACCCCGCTTGAGGCCCGCCTTGTCCGCAGGACTTCCGGGAACAACATTGGTGACCAGCGCACCTTTGGATTGATCCAATTTAAAGGAATTTGCCAGATCCGTCGTGACGGCCTGTATACCGACGCCCAAAAATCCTCGCACAACTTTTCCGGTACTGACCAAACTGTCATAGACCGGTTTGGCAAGATTGGTGGGAACCGCAAATCCCACGCCTTGGTAGCCGCCGGATTGGGAAAAGATTGCGGTGTTAATTCCGACCAGTTGGCCTCGCGTATTCACCAACGCGCCACCGGAATTCCCCGGATTGATCGCCGCATCGGTCTGAATGAAATCTTCATACTGAGTAATGCCCATGCCTCCTCGACCTAATGCGCTCACAATCCCCAGCGTGACGGTGGAATTCAGTCCAAAAGGATTGCCGACCGCCAGGACATATTCTCCGACCCGAAGCTCACCGGAATTTCCCCATGGAACATACGGTAAATCCTTCCCGTCAATTTTAATGACGGCTAAATCAGTCTGAGGATCAAGGCCGATCACTTTTCCCGTGAATTCCCGATTATCCGGAAGGGTCACCATAATTTCATTGGCCCCATCGACTACATGATCATTGGTCAGCACATATCCATCACGAGAGATAATGACACCGGACCCGGCTCCCTGCCCTTCCGGAGCAGGAGGCCCGTTGGGCCTGTTGGGCATTCCTGGCATCTCCGGCATTCCTGGGATGCCGAAAAACTCTCTCATCGGATCAGACGGGATCCCAGACATGGGAACCGGCGCTTCTTTTCGAACCGTAATATTGACCACTGCAGGGGTCACCGCCTGGGCAATGTCAGCAAATCCTCCTTTATCCATATTGGGGGGGGATCCAATAGATGCAAAATCTGCCGGGTGGGAATTTGCTGCTTGCGAATGAAACGGCATATTCCATGACCCGAGCAGTAGAATTCCAGCCAGGAAGCCGATGCCGGCCAGTCCTGCCTTCCCAGTATTCATTCGGGTAAAGGACAACGGCCATTGAAACCGCCAACCACGAGAACCACGATTGTTTGTACCCATTGACACTCCTCCTTGATAGTAAGATTGCCGACCCTAAAATATTTCGTAGAGACATCCTATCTATTCAGTATAAGCTGAGGATTAATTGACTATTAATTTTGATTAATTTTCACACGATCCTTTGATAAGTCCGTCAATATGTTCGCAGCCTTAAGGAGTCCCCCCTTTAGATAAGGACAACTCGCACACCAACACCACAGATAATCCTGACGCATTTCTCCACTAAGAAATCAAGGGCCGGCAACAACCCAGTCACTAACCAGAAGAAAGGCGCCTGCGCCATATGTCATCCGAAGGCCGAGGGCAACCATTTTCCCCAATTGAGCAAACAGGGCATGCCTCCTGAATCGACCTTGGACACATCCATGAGAAGGATCAACATCGACTTTTTAAGGTGTCCGTGTACAGACAAAAACAGGTTCACGGTAGATTCCCAATGAATGTCGTGTCACAATAATGTATAGAGGACAGACAGACCGACATCCAGAAGAACAAAATGACGGTCTTTTCAGCATAGATGCCTCAATCTGCAACTGCACTTACATGGGGGTCAACGCTTTTCAGATTTTAAAAGGACGGCTTGACCGGAACAGGAGGACATCATGGAAATATTGACTCTCGTGATCGCTATCGTCGCCTTAGTGATTGCGATCATGGCCTTTCAACGAACCGGCGGGGGAATGCGCGATCTCCGTCGACAAATAGAAGACCTCACCGAAAAATCCGAACATGCGACCAAGGGGGCCCGCGACATGACCGCTGATGCCCTCAGCCGCCTGGAAACGTTTATTCGTGGACAACAGAAACCTGCGCCATCGCAGCAGGTACCCCTGGAAGACAAACTTCCGACCACACAGCCGACCTTTTCTTCAACAGAGCAGGAAAAACCAATAGACGAACCTCCAACCACACAGCCGACCTTTCCTTTAACAGAATCGGAAAAACCAATAGACGAACCTCCGACCACGGAACGGAAACCATGAGACCATGGGTCATACCGGCAGCGGTATTTTTTCTCGGATTAGGCCTTGGCTTAAGTGGCCCGATGTTAGCTTCACGGCATTTGAATTCCTATCTTCCCGCTTTTTTAAAAGACGCCATGCATCCACTTGAGGGATCGGTGACACACAAACAACGCCAGGAGGATCGTTTACTGGTCACCATTACGACTCAAGACGGAAGCATTTTAGCCACATTTCAACAACAGGTGGCTGAGATTGAGCTTCTTATTGAGGAACGAGATCTGGTGACATTAGACGTGCAAAAATACGAACCTTTTATTCACGACCCCACATTGCTTCGGGTCACAAAACACAAGGAGATGAACCCTGCCCTTGCGGCACCTCCGAATTCGTTCGTTCCATCTGCCCCGACAAAGGAACCGGCTCAATGATTGATTCCCCAGGATCTGCTCCCTAAACTAACGAGGCAGTATCGAACACATGTTTTCCTTGAAGGCGACTCACGAATTTCCCTTGTCTTATCAAAAAAAGAGGTGAAAGTGATTTGGTTAACCGAAGCACGTCAATTGAATAGGTCCATGCTATGGAACCTACAAGTTCTCCTGTTAGTGGGTATATTGACAGGCTGCGGTGCCATGAATGCCATACCCCTTCCCGAATCGCCAACTGCAGTCCAACAACTCCTCATGGCTCAAGCTGTTGAGCGAAGCTTGCATGGAAAAAACACCATGCCCATTCCCCTAACCACTGGAGATACAGTAAGTCTGGATATGGCTGGATTAAGCGTAGAACAAGGGTTGGCCGTTGCACAAAAATTTTTTAAGGGTGCGATTGGGGGTTGGCTGGGGGAAAATGGACTGAAAATCGTCATGGATCCAGCTCAAGCCAAGTACCGGATCCACATCCTTGTTCAGGGTTTAGGGGTCGAGCAACGGTCCTCTTTGTTCGGGTTACCACCAATACAGAGTGCGCTCCTCCCAATTGCCTTGCCCGAGATTGCGATATACGCTTCTCAAAAACTGTCAGGATATACCCGATTCCGCCTGGATATTTATGAGACGGCGACGGGACAGTTTGTTCGCTCCACTCCCTGGTTCCAGGGGTCAACCTACTTCAACGAATATACCATCTTGTTTTTCTTCGACTTCGAGTTTACCGATTTGATTGCTCCATTTTGATCTGGTGCTCTTATTGTCAACCAGGAGTCCTTCCATCATCCCCGGCCCATTGGGAATAACCTAAGAACCATTGGTCAAAAAGTTTAAATGCCGCAGACAACAGCTCCCTTGATAAATCCGTGAATCACCAGAAACCCTTCTCCTCCTGACTCCTTCAGGAAGATTTCACCACCACATACAAATGACGTGAGGAGCGGACAAGCACCACCAGTACCGCGTGTTCCTTCTTAAGCCGTTTAAACCAGGAGGAATACTCCCTGACGGATTCCACGGGATGCTTATTCAATTCAATAATGACGTCTCCTTCTATGACCCCCGCCAATTCAGCGGCACACCCTTCCTCAAGGAATGAGACCACCGCTCCCTTGGTGCCAGGATTCAACCCATATTCCTGAATGGCCGCCTCATCGACATCGGCCACTTCCACTCCGGCAAGAGGATGTTCCACGCGAGGCGTACGAGTACGCCCGGCCTGAGGAGTCGGTGGTTGCTCACGGATGACCGCTCTGACCTTACGTTCTTTTCCATTTTCGACCATACCCAGTTCAATCTGTTCTCCAATAGGGGCACGTGTCACTTGTTCCAGCAACATTTGCCCATCTTTCACATTTTTTCCTTGGTACTCAAAAATGACCTCTCCCCGGTGTATCCCGGCTTTGTCGGCAGGCCCACCAGGAACCACATCCGTCACTAGGGCGCCTTCCCCGCTTTTCAGTCCAAACCACGGAGCTAGCTCCGTCGTCATTTCCTGTACCCCCAGCCCTAAATACCCCCTGACAATTTTGCCATGTTTGATCAAATCCTCTAACACAGGCCTTGCTAACGAAGAAGGCACAGCGAACCCCACTCCTTGGTACCCTCCACTTTGAGAGGCTATTGCTGTATTGATGCCAACTAATTCTCCTCGGGTGTTCACTAACGCCCCACCTGAATTTCCTGGATTAATTGCCGCATCGGTCTGAATGAAATCTTCAAAGCGGGCTAACCCCATCCCGCCCCGATCAAGAGCGCTGACGATACCTAGCGTCACGGTCGAATTCAGACCAAACGGGTTGCCAATGGCCAATACATATTGGCCAACGGCCAATGAGGCGGAATTTCCCCAGGGAATCACAGGAAGTTTGTCTGCCTGAATTTTGATAACCGCCAGATCCGTCTCGGGATCCGCCCCAACAACCTTGGCTGGAAATTCACGTGCATCGGGAAGAGTGACAAGGAGATCACGGCTTTGGGCAATCACATGATTATTGGTCATAATATATCCGTCGGAAGACAGGATGACGCCTGATCCTGAACCCTTTTGACGTTTGGGTATACCCCGTGGCGGTTGGCCCTCACCAAAACCTCTAAACGGAAGTGGAACGCCTCCTCCACGGGATTCGACGATATCAACGGTTGCCGTGATATTCACAACTGCCGGGGTCACGCCTTGAGCCACGTCGGCAAATCCTGCTTGCTTAAATGTTTTTTCCTCCATTCTTTCCAGGGAGGACCCTGAGGACTCAGCTGCCCATCCGGCACCCCTGTCCATTCCAAGACTCAGCGCAACCACACCGCTACAACCGATCCACATGGCCAGGACGGAACTCAAGATCTGCATACGCCTGGGAAAGTGACGCGTCACCTGGCATTTCCTATTACCCATTTTATCCCCACAATTGGTTTCTGATGTAAGGTCTGCGATCTCGGAATAGATCATCCGATTGACTACAACACAAACTTCCCTAGAGGTCCTTCAGGCAAATTTTTCTCGGCTTACGCTCGCTGCCTCCGAAAGCTTCTTTCAATGACGGATCAAAAGTTTTATGGGAAAATGTGGAACCTTCCTCGAGAAACACGACCACGACAAAACCTGCGTGTGTTCCCGAGGAAGAGAGCCTGGTAGCCCGATGCTAGAAGGCGAGTGATAATCTTTCAGAAGACCAATCTTCAAACAACTCCAGAATAATAACGGATTATATCTGAAACGGAGACTACCCCAACGATCCTGCTACTTTCTGTGACCGCAAGGTGTCTGGTACCTTTTTCTTTCATCAGACGCACGGCTTCGACAATTGGATCACTGGTCTCAACCGTGACTAACGGTTCGCGCATGCAGGTCTTCACTGTGGTGGTAAGGGGGTCTGTTCCGGACGCGACGACCTCTCGAGTCAATTCGGTTTCGGTGATATACCCCAAGTACTCATCTCCGCTTTGAATTAACACCGACCCAATTTTCCATTTTTGAAGGCACTGTCCGACTTCCTGCAAGGTGGCATCCAGCGATACAGATCTCACAGTTTTTGCCATATAATCGGAGACGGTCGGCCCGGACGCTTTCCGTTTCTTGGATTCCTGCGAGAGGGAGGCTCGCCTGGCCTCAAGATCCGCAATAGCGCTTTCCAGCACTCGCTGCCGTTGCCGGACCGTTTCCCGCTGTGAGTGGTGGGTGGTGCCTTCCGGTGCCTCTTCAGAAAGATTCATCAGCCCCGCTGCCTCTCCTAGTTGGGCATATTCATAGGTATCTAAGAGCGGAGAGGAACTGCCTAACGCATCGGCGAGAATGTCTTCTGTCGCGGAATCAAATTCGTTTAATGTGACCGTGGAAGGCTCATCTATCAGGAATTTTTTCAGGATCTCTAACTGTTGACGTATCCGGGAAATATCCTGGTCCAATGTCCCCACCCGATCCGTTTTAGACATCTTCTGTGATCCCATAGAGCCTCCTTTCCTCAATGACATACGATAAAATTGAGAGCAAAAACGATACTACCCTACCCTCAATTAGTAGGCAATCAGAAATTTCCTTGGAAGGAAAATGGGTCCGCGAAAGGCATGGGAGCTTGGGGTTGCGGACATGAAGAGGATCCTGTCCACAAACCGATCAATAATCAGGGTTCCAATAAACTTGAAAGCAAGGTGGCTAGTCCCAAGAAACTGAAAAACCCGACTATATCGGTCACGGTGGTTAACACAATGGAGGAGGATTGTGCCGGATCCTGTTTGAGTGCTTTCAAGGCGATGGGAATGATCGCACCGGATAACCCTGCAATGACCATCGAAATAATCATAGACAAGCCGATGATAAAAACCAATCCCCACGACCGGCTCCACAATCCCACTGCGAGACAGGCTGTCGCAGAAACAGCCAGGCCATTTAAAAATGCGACATAGACTTCCTTCCCGCTGACCCTAAGCCATTGGGATGGTCGAATATCCCGCAGAGCCAACCCGCGAATGACCACAGCGAGGGACTGGGCCCCGGTATTGCCTGACTGCCCGGCGACAATGGGTAGTAAAACAGCCAGAGCGGTAAATTTGGCAATGGTCCCTTCAAACATTCCCACGACGAATGCGGCCAAGAACGCCGTTAACAAATTCAGTTGCAACCACGGCAATCGTTTTCGGACGGAAAACCACACGGGGGAAAGCGCACGCTCATCTTTATTGGCACCCACCATCGTCAGCAGGTCTGCACTCGCATCTTCCTGACTGGCCTTGATAATGGCTTCGTTCCGGACAACGCCTAAGAGCCGGTCGTCCAGATCCACAACCGGAATTGTAAAAAAATGCCGTTCACCAAAGAGTTCGACAATCTCTTCACGCGACTCCAAAGGATGAATGGTGGGAAGATCCTGAACCATAACCGACTGCAATTTTTCTTCCGGATCCACCAGCAACAAGTCACGGACGGAAATCCGGCCCACGAGCTTTTGGGTTCGATCAATGACATAGACATCATGGACATCTTTTTGCGCCCTGATCCGCACCTGGACCATGGCTTCTCGAACCGTGCTTTCTTCCTGCAACACAAAAAATTTGGGATCCATAATACGACCGACGGATTCCTCGGGGTAGGTCATATAGGACCGGATCTCCTGGGCATACCGTTCAGGAACTCTGAAAAGAATTGCCCGTTGCAGATCGTCGTCCAACCGTTGAAACAGGGATGCAGCTAATGACGGCGAGAGATGCGGCACAACCTGTTTCAGCAAATCGGTGGGCATGATCGCCAACGTATCCGCAGCCACGGGAGGAGTAATACAGGCTAGAAGATTCGCCGCATTTTTCGGACTGGTTCCTTGCAGGACTCGCAGAATATCCTCCACCGGATACCCTTCCAGAATTCGTGCGGCTTCCTCATGATGGTTCTGAAAAAATGCCTCGTTGAGGAGATGCCCACGTCCCCGAACCTTCGTACTCCTCTGCGTGGTCAGATCCCTCACCCTATTTTGTTCCGTTCTTGTAGCGTCTCCGCCACATCGGTCATTAAGCGAATGCCGGTTAACGAATAGACTTCCCAAAGTTGCATGAGCGAATCACTTACCGACCCCAACGGGGCCTTGCCTCCGACATCTTTCTCAATCCTGCGTAACATGCGATATCGCAGGGCTCCAAAAAATGTTCCCCATCGATCCACCACCGGCAAGGTATGAAACCGGCTCCACTCAGAATGTTTGAGAATTTCTTCCAGGTTGGCTTCTGCTGATAAGGTGGTGATTTGGGTTTCCATCAATGTTCCGACTAAATGATCAGACCGGTCAATCAGCAGTTGCCTCAATGTGATGACACCTTCCAATTTACTATCGCGATCGATGACGTAGACATAGTACATGGCTTTCTGGCCATAGGTACGAATACGGTCGATGGCCTCTTCGACGGCAATATCAGGTGGGAGGGTGAACACCTGAGGATCCGCTAAACTTCCGGCCGTGTTGGGCGAATACCGCAAAGCACGGCGAAGGGTAGCTCCCATGGGATCATCTAACCGGTCCAACACGTCCTGACGAACAGGTTCCTCAAATTGTCGAAGAACCCCGATTGCGGATGTGGCATTCATGGCGCCTAAGACATTTGCTCCAAGATCTTTCGAAAGCTCTTCGATAATTTTGGCTGTGGACACCGGCAAACAATGCTCTAAAACACCAGCGATTTCTTCCCCAGGTAAGGCCTCCAGGAGCGAAGCCGCTTCATGAGGATCCAGCGATTCCAAATGACGAGCCGCTTCCACGGGATGGGCCTGCAAATAGCCCAGCGTCAGCCGATGTTCGAGTTCCATATGCTAATGCTCGGGATGGGTAATGACGGCTGTTGATTCGGTCACCTGAGTCGCAGGAACGATGACCCGGCCTTCCCGGGTTTCTAACACGACCGAAATTGGTGTGACTGCAACCACGGTTCCTTGATTTTCTCCAATTTTTACGGTCATGCCTACTCGAACCATTGATCCTAAATAATGGGCGGCAATGAGATTGGCCACAGCCGTTCGTGACCCTAACCCAAACGACAATGCCGCACCCCCGATTAATCCTGCTAAGAGGATAACAATGGTATTGTTCAACAATTCCGTATTAATCCCGAGTGCGTCAATGGCCGTCACCACAATCAACAACACGACCGCCACATAGACGGCTTGGGCCACCATGGTCCCGTGGGTAATTCCTGCCGAACTACACGTCATAGTAATCAACTCACGAACAAAATTCGCGGCAATTAAACCCAGAACCAGCACCAACACCGCAATCCCGACTTTGGGAATATAATAGGCAATACTCGTCAAGGCATCCGAGACCATCGTCAAGCTGAGGGTGTCGGACGCTTGAATGAGAAAAACCAGGAAAATAATCCAAAAACCAATCATCCCCAAAATTTCAGAACTTTTCTGCTTGGTTCCTGATCGCTCCAATAAGGTTTGCACGGCAGTTCGACTCAGCAATCGGTCAAACCCCATCAATTGCAACAAGCGGGTCACCACGACAGAAACCAGCCTGGCTAGCACATAACCAAGGCCCAACAACATGCACGCCAAAATCAGGGTTGGCAAATAGGCAACAATTTGAGCCAGGCTCGCGGTAACCGCGTCAGTTAAGCCATCCACCCACCCGGCCATCGTCAACTTTTTCTCTTGCATATGAAGGATCGTCCTCTCTTCGGTATCGACCTAACTTAGACGAAACGCCTTGTTTTCCCCATCAGACCCGATGGGCATCGGACCACGCCAATCGTTGATCATAGTATCCTCCTACACATCACGCAACTGACATTCCGGCAGGGCACCGTATTTGACTCATGGGATACAATCTGCCTTTCCATCCTTCTACTAAGCGCTCAGGAAACCTATTCCCTGCCTATTTGGTGCCTACGTCCACCTTTCCGTCGTTCACGCTGCATCGCCTTAGTAAAGCTCAGGATGGACGGATCATTGAGCCAAGCAGTCAAGTCTCGCCCGATCCGCACACGCCAGGAAGGATAAACTGATTCCGGTGCTCCAGGTAGATTAGGCGTATCAAGCTCCGCCAACAAATCTTCAAGCTGGACGATGAGCAGGCGCGAGGGTGTCCTGGCTAAATACCGGTACATGGCTTGAAGCATATCGTCCGAAAGATTAGGGGGAATTGGCTCGCTAGAACAGAGGCCCTCCCGATGTAAGGCCTCCCACAATTGTTTCCGATCATTCGCTCGCTGCTGCCAGTCTTGCTGGCAATTTTTTTTTCTGAGATATATCCCCCCTGCTTGCTTAATCATGATATCTCGTCCAACCCAAAAACCTTTGAGCGTAGGTAGGTCATGTGTTGTTGCGGCCACAAGCGCCTGCTCAGGATAGGCATGTGGAAGGGTCATCTCCCCCCCATTTTCTCGTTCAAAAAATAGCAGGCGATAGGATAAAAGCCCGGCGGCATCTAGTTTTTCCCGAATGACAGGAGTGACCGCACCCAGGTCTTCCCCAACCACCATCACTTTTTGTCGCACACTTTCTAAAGCCAGGACCGCCAATATTTCATCCACATAGGTCTTGACATACACGCCATCCTTTCCTGTTCCGCCTTGGGGAACCCAGAACATTCGAAACAGCCCCAAGGCATGGTCAATTCTGAGGACACCTCCATGTCGCATATTTTGCCGTAAGGTTTCTCGAAGAAAGCGATAGCCATCTTCCCGCAATCGAACTGGATTGGGAACAACCAGTCCCCAACTTTGTCCATTGAGACTAAAGGAGTCCGGCGGGGCGCCAACGGTAATGTCTGAGGCAAGCTGACCTTGAAAGACCCAGGCATCGGCTCCCTCGGGATGAATACCAACCGGTAGATCGTGATACAGCCGGAACGACAACGAATGTTTCTTCGCAACACGATCGAGGTTCTGTAATTGCAACTCACATAACCATTGAACATATTGATGAAATTGGATCCGGGTAGCATGGGATCGTTGAAACGCTTCCACATCAGGTGACTGGGGATGCCGAAAGGAGTTCGGCCAGGTACGCCAAGCCCCCGTTCCCAGCCGCTCCATCAAAGCCTGAAATGTACAAAACATTGTCAGATGGGGATTGAACCCGGACACAAATCTGGTAAATGCCCTTCCACGTGCCGTGAGGTGCTTAGGCTGAAGATGGTGTCGTCGAAACACTCGGAAAAGTTCTTCGAGAATGGTCCATTTCAGTTTCCCTACGGCCTCATAATCGACCAGTGGACTCTCCCGAAACTGTTGGAGGAGACGCTGGAATTTGACACTCTTGGCCTTCTGACGAAGCCCCGCAGACGTCCGCCACTCCTCCACCCCTTCCAGGTTCAAGTACAGAGGGCTCCAGAAGAGACGGCTGGACGGGGAATAGGGGCTCGTTAATCCCACCGCCGGGATATGAAGAGGATTGACTCCAATGGTGGCCACTCCCCAACGAGTCCCCGCCACCTTCATGACCTCTTCTAAATCTCGAAAATCCCCAATTCCCCAGTTTCTGTGTGACCGTAACCCATAGAGTTGGAGCGAAATTCCCCAAGCCCGTTTGGGTGAAGGGGGGAGATAACATTTCTTGGGTGCCACTATGAGCAGAGCCTGTCCCTCCACTATTCGCTCTGCATGCAGCTTTACACGGACCAAAAGACGGAAATATCCGAGTGAAAAACTTTCCGAAAGAGGAAAATGAACCTGGACATATCTCACACCATGGATCGTCTTCTCGGATGTCACCTTGCCCCTGGATCCTGGCAGAGATAGGCGCCGGCTGCCCCCCTTCTCATCCGTCACCTGGATGACAAGGGAAACCTTCTTCAAACTGATGTCCCCAAGAGGAAGAGACAGAGCCAACATGAACGGAGCATCAGAAGGATACCGCACCACAACTGAATCAATGACCTGTGTCCAGGTTCGGGAATCCGCATGAGCAAGCGAGTCAAGAATGTCCTTCTTCGATGAGGCCTTCACTCCCATGCTTGTCAGGACTTGTTGAAGATGAGGCACGGTAACCTGCCGCTCTACACCTAAACCATCACAATAAACCGGTTCGATGCCATACAGCCGGCCTAATTGCCAAATCGGCTTCGTGGCAGGTTCATAGTTATTCATCGTTGTCATTCAACAAAGATACTCTTCGTGATGGCAGTTGTTGCAGAAACCGCTACTAACCATTCCTCTTTCTCAGCTTTGTTGCATCCGGGTCATGAGAGTGTCTTGCTTATGGACCATGCATCCACCATATTTGGTTCGGCACTTCAGATCCAAAGATTTTCTCAATCATCCACTCTGAGAAAGTCTCTCTCTCCCTTCCCAACGGTTTCTTCCCTCCCTTAACACTTTTTCGTTGTAATTGTACGGGAAGAGCCATCTTGTGTCTTCTATAAACCTCGTTGTTAACTTCTGAAAATACCGGTCCGCAAAACCCAAATTTGCCGCGTTCCATACACACCTGATTCTTTCCATGGGAACGGTTCCACCCACTCCCAGGAAAAACGCCTTTTCGTCCTTTCACAACACGGCGATAGCCTCGAAAAAAAGCAAAACCTCGCCCCACAGCTTGGACGAAGAGCCCAAATTCCGGTACAATCAAACAATAAATGAGTCGGAATGGAGTCCCTCAAAAGTCAGACAAGCAGAGGAGCTGAGAAAGGAAACATGCCTCCTAAAACACCAGATGAAAAACCGAAGAAAAAACCGTCCACCACAAAAAAAACGACACCTGTAGCCAAGACGGCAAAAAAACCCAGCAGCAAATCTGGGGGTTCACCTACGACTAAACGCCCGGGTTCTCAGGCCATTCACAAGGAGCCCGAAGTCTCCTATCCCGGTCCCTCAATGGCCCTTTCCGAAGAATTGCGAGAACGTATTGCCCAACGCGCTTATGAAATTCATCACGGTCGCGGAGGCCAGCATGGCAGTGATTGGGAAGATTGGCTTCAAGCCGAGCGTGAGATACTCTTGCAACAGCCTCCGCCACCATTGTAGACAAGTGGAATTTTGATTGCTGAACACTATTACTCACTGACTTCACACGAATGGAGGGCATCTCACATGGATAACGACACTCGATATGTTTTGCTCGCTGGAGTTTCCCTTATGGTCGGAGTGGTTCTCGGAACCGGACTTGGTCTGTTAATGGCTCCCCAGTCGGGATCCCGGACCCGTCGCCAGTTAAAAAATATGATGGAAGACGCCAGCGAACGGGCCGGAGAATTTGCAGAAGATGCCAAAGAAGCGGTCACCGGCATGGTTGAGCGCAGCAAGAAATTTGTCGTCTAGCGGACTGAGGCCAGATGTGCCGTGTTCTCCTCAAGGCCTATGTCGCATCGTGCCCTTGGCCAGTTGGTGATTCGTTACTGTGGACAACCGTTACATAGGGCCAAAGGTTAGGTAGCCATGACGTGATTCGTCACGATTTCGGGGTTCGGAACAAGGCCAGCCCTCGAGAAATTAAATGATAGGGTTGGCCTCCCTTCAATAATTTCGAATGCTTGGGATTCTTCTTGTCAACCGGTACAGCGGTGTCAAATTCCAACTCCCACCGCACCGACTTGGTATGAGCAGGAAGTATGAATTCCACATCCTCATGATGGGCGTTTATCAATACTAAAAACGTCTCATCCACAATCGGTCGCCCTTGACTATCTTTCTCTACGATGGCATCCCCGGCCAACCGTATTCCCAAGGTTCGATGCCCCATCTGCCAATCTTCATGGGACATTTCTTTTCCATGCGATCCGAACCAGGCCACATCCTTCACTTCCGAATCTTCTATCCGGCGCCCTTGAAAAAACCTTCGCCGTTGAAACACCGGATGGGTTTTTTTTATGTCAATGAGCATCTTCACGAAGTCCAGCAATCCGAGTTGGGATCGCGTCAGGTTCCAATTCACCCAACTCAACTCGTTATCCTGACAATAGGCGTTATTATTCCCTTGTTGCGTACGACCTAATTCATCCCCGCCACAGATCATCGGTACTCCCTGGGATAACAATAAGGTTGCGAAAAAATTCCGGACCTGGCGGTCACGCAACTCCTGAATCGCGGGATCCTCCGTCGGGCCTTCCACACCACAATTCCAACTATCATTATCATCGGTTCCATCCCGATTTCCTTCCTGATTGTCTTCATTATGCTTGTGGTCATACGACACCAAATCCTGGAGGGTAAATCCGTCATGAGCGGTCACAAAATTGATACTGGCATAGGGTTGTCGTCCACTCTCTCCGTAGAGATCGCTGCTCCCGGACCAACGATTGGCGATTTCCCCAAGCAACCCACCATCTCCCTTCCAATACCGGCGAATGGAATCGCGGTATTTCCCATTCCACTCGGCCCAGCCAGGAGGAAAATTTCCCACCTGATAGCCGCCTTCTCCCAGATCCCAGGGTTCGGCGATCAGCTTCACCTGTGACAACACCGGATCCTGGTGAATGATGTCAAAAAAGGCGCTGAGTCGATCCACATCATGTAATTCCCGTGCCAGCGCGGATGCCAGGTCAAACCGGAAACCATCCACATGCATATCATTTACCCAATACCGCAAACTGTCCATGATCAACTGCAAGGTCCGTGGATGTCGGACATTCAACGTATTTCCACAGCCGGTGTAATCCATGTAATAGCGTGGATTGTCCGGTGACACTCGATAATAGGAGGCGTTATCAATCCCCCGGAATGATAACGTCGGCCCGAAGTGGTTCCCTTCTCCGGTATGGTTATAGACCACATCAAGAATGACTTCGATGCCGGAACTATGAAGTTTTCTGACCATGGATTTGAACTCATCGACCTTTTCTCCTCCACCGGGGAAGGCCGAATACCGGATGTCAGGTGCAAAATATCCGATGGAGTTGTACCCCCAATAATTCGTGAGGCCCTTCTCTTTCAGATAGAGATCATTCACAAAATGGTGAACCGGCAACAATTCCACAGCGGTAATTCCCAGCGATTGCAAATACTCAAGAATCGCCGGAGACGCTAAGCCTGCATAGGTTCCCCTCAGGGCTTCAGGAACATCCGGATGCCGCATCGTCATTCCCTTGACGTGGGCTTCATAGATGACCGTCTGCTCCCAGGGAATATTCAGACGTTGGTCTCCTCCCCAGCTAAAAGCCTGGTCGACGACCACCCCTTTAGGAATGTTTGCCGCATTGTTCCGATCATCGAATGACAGGTCACCTGCCGGATCGCCAAGACGGTAACCAAACATGGAATCGGACCATCGCACAACACCCGTCAAGGATTTCGCATAGGGATCGATAAGAAGCTTGGCAGGATTAAACCGGTGCCCAGCCCCGGGATCATAGGGCCCATGCACCCGATATCCATAGAGTTGGCCGGGACGCACCTCAGGTAAATATACATGCCAGACTTGATCAGTTCGTTCCTCTATAGGAATCCGGTGGGTTTCCTGTTCCTGAATCTCATTATCAAACAGACAAAGATCCACACCCGTTGCATTTTCGGAAAACAGTGCAAAATTGACTCCCTGCCCGTCCCATGTGGCACCGAGCGGGTATGATCGACCTGGCCAAATTCTCATAAAATTCTGGTCTCCTGGATGTGGGGTTTCGAATATCGAGAATAGCGGGGGACGATAATACAGCATATCTCAAAATGGGGCAAACCTCATCAGACGCATCTGCCGTTCGATATACAGCTCGTCGGCTTTTTTGTTAAACTTTCATTCATATCCCATCCCTCATCAGCCAACAATCTAATCGGAAAATACCATCAGGGAGGCACCACGTTTGGAAAAATTAGAGGCAGTAGGATGGCAATTAGACCTGGGCGCCTCATATATCGACTCCTCATCCGTGGAGTTTCGGGTGTGGGCACCCAATGCCCAGTCGGTGGCCGTCAAAATCACAGGAAGTACCGGGGAAGCGACCCCCCTTAGCCAGGAATCCTTGGGATATTGGAAAGGCACCGTGCAAGACCTTTCTCCAGGCACCCGCTATCAATATGTATTAAATCACGCCATTGAACGCCCTGATCCGGCTTCCCGATCACAACCGGACGGCGTTCACGGTCCCTCGGAAATTATCAATCCTCTGGCATTTTCCTGGACGGATACAGCTTGGCGTGGCCTGCCCCTCGATCAATACATCATCTATGAGCTCCATACCGGCACCTTCACACAGGACGGAACCTTTGATGCCATCATCAGCCGTCTGCCATATTTGCGTGACCAGATTGGCATCACTGCCATTGAACTCTTGCCGGTGGCGCAATGTCCTGGGTCCAGAAACTGGGGATACGATGGAACCTTTCTCTTTGCTCCGCAACACAACTATGGTGGACCCGATGGCCTCAAGCGATTGGTCAATGCCTGTCATGCAGCCGGTCTCGCGGTGATTATGGACGTGGTCTACAACCACCTGGGTCCGGAAGGAAATTACCTTGGTGATTTTGGTCCATACTTTACCGACACCTATAAAACCCCATGGGGGAGCGCCCTCAACTACGATGGACCCGATAGTGATGCTGTCAGACATTTTATGATCAGCAATGCGGTCTATTGGATTCATGAATATCACATTGATGCGTTACGCCTAGATGCGATTCACGGCATTTTCGATTTCAGCGCCAAGCATCTTCTTCAGGACATCGGGGAAGCCGTTCATACGGAGGGAAAACGGCTCGGGCGCCAGGTTCAGGTCATTGCCGAAAGCGATCTAAATGATGTCCGCATCATTTCGCCTCCCTCACGAGGGGGATATGGGTTGGACGGGCAATGGAGCGATGACTTTCATCATGCCCTGCATGCGCTGCTCACAAATGAGCGTAAGGGCTACTACGAAGACTTTGGACAACTCAAAGACCTGGGTAAGGCCATACGGGAAGGCGTGGTCTATTCAGGACAATATTCTCCACATCGGCGACGGAAACATGGCAATTCCTTTAAATCCTGCTCACCAACACAACTTGTGGTATGCGCCCAAAATCATGATCAAATCGGCAATCGCGCACAGGGAGACCGACTCAGTAGCTTGGTGAGTTTTGAAGCCCTTAAAGTCGCCAATGCTACCGTGCTGCTCTCACCATATCTTCCTCTTTTATATATGGGAGAAGAATACGGCGAAACCGCTCCTTTTTTGTATTTCATCGACCATGGGGATCCTGCGTTAATTGAAGCCGTCCGACAGGGGAGGGCCAGGGAATTTGCCGCGTTTGGATGGACGGACATTCCTGATCCCTATGCTCAAGAAACCTTCGATCGTTCTACCATTCATCCGTGTCTTGAGACCAATCCCCAACAACACGCCCACGCGCAGTGGTGCCAGGCGTTGATTCACCTGCGCAAATCTATTCCCGCATTGGGCACCGGAGCGAAAGGCCACAGAATCCAGATTGGGTCACATGCGAAAAGTCAATTGCTGATCATTCATCGCCGTGCTAAACAGGGCCCCGAGGCACTGGTCCTCCTGGGGTATCACCACAAGGCCTCCTTAGCGTTAGTCAAGCTTCCAAAAGGGAATTGGGAATCCCGCCTGGATAGTGGAACCTTCGCCGCTGGCGATCGGGAAGAACTCCTGGCTCCCTCCAACCTATCCGTTCAGAATGTGGAGCAGGTTTCTCTCAAGCTTCCACCCTATCCGGCCTGGGTTTTTCTGAAATCTGACTAGGTTCAGGTGAAGATCATGAGGGCGAGCATACGGATAAGGATCGCTCCCTCTCTGTCCGGGATGATAAAATGTCGTTGTTGGCTCACCATCCCAACCTAATCGAAAAGGAAGAGGAAGAACAGCCATTTCACAGAGATCTTAAAAGCCTAAACAGGCTTAAAAAAGACTGCGGCTAAAGGCGGAAGGGTAATCACTACAGAAAACGGCTGGCCATGCCAAGGCATGTCTTCGGCCTGTACACCTCCAGCATTCCCCATATTACTTCCACCGTACGCCTCAGAGTCACTGTTCAAAAGCTCTCGATAATATCCGGCGGTGGGCACACCCATTCGATATGTTTCCCGAGGCACAGGGGTGAGGTTCAGGGCACAGACTACAATATCGGAAGGATCTTTTGCGCGCCTGAAATACGTGAGCGTCGAATGATCACTGTCATGAAGATCGATCCACTGAAACCCCGTCCAATCATAGTCAACCTGATGGAGCGCGGCTTGTGAAGCATATAATCGATTGAGATCAGCGACATAACGCTGGAGACCCTGATGCCGATCATACTCAAGTAGATGCCATTGAAGGCTATCATCATGGTTCCATTCCCACCATTGGCCGATCTCGCATCCCATAAAGAGCATTTTCTTTCCAGGATGCCCCCACATGTGTCCATACAAGGCCCGCAAATTGGCAAATCGCTGCCATTCGTCCCCGGGCATTTTATCCAGGAGCGATTTCTTGCCATGGACCACTTCATCATGAGAAAGCGGGAGGACAAAGTTTTCGGTAAAGGCATAGACTAATCCAAAGGTCACATTATGTTGATGAAACCTCCGATAAATAGGATCCAGACTAAAATAATCCAGGGTATCGTGCATCCACCCCATATTCCATTTAAACGTAAATCCCAACCCTCCGACATAAGTCGGCTTGGAGACCCCAGGCCATGCCGTGGATTCTTCGGCAATCATCACAATGCCGGGATGTTCCTGATGAGCCACGGTATTGAGCTCTTTCAAAAATTCCACTGCTTCAAGATTCTCTCTGCCTCCGAATTTATTGGGAATCCATTCGCCGGATTTTCGGGCATAATCGAGATAGAGCATCGATGCCACGGCATCTACCCGAAGGCCATCAATGTGGTACCGGTCAAACCAGCTGAGTGCGCTATTGATCAGAAAGTTTTTGACTTCGGTCCGACCGTAATTAAAAATTCGGCTATTCCATTCCGGATGAAATCCGAGCCGCGGGTCCGAATGGTCATACAAATTTGTCCCATCAAACCAGGCCAAGCCATGGGGGTCTTCCGGAAAGTGCGCAGGAGCCCAATCCATCAGGACCCCGATTCCGGCCTGATGACAGGCGTCCACAAAAGCCATAAACTCGGCAGGAGTGCCAAACCGGCTTGTGGGTGCAAAATACCCGGTGGCCTGATACCCCCAAGACCCGTCAAAGGGATGTTCCGTCACCGGCATCAGCTCAATGTGGGTAAACCCCATGTCCTTCACATAGGGAATGAGGGTTTCGGATAATTCTGAGTAGGTCAGCCATCGAGACCCTTCCTCTGGGACACGTCTCCAGGATCCCAAGTGCACCTCATAGATTGACCAAGGGTGAGCGAGGGGATCCCAATTGCGCCTGGATCCCATCCACTCATTGTCCCGCCATACATATCCCGAAAGATCACGAACAACAGAGGCCGTTTTGGGTCGTAATTCAGCAGAGGAAGCGTACGGGTCGGCTTTCAAAAACGGGGCATCCCCATTTTGCGGTAGAATTTCGAATTTATACACCGCACCATCATTCATATCAGGAATGAATAACTCCCAAATGCCACCACCTCCACGACTTCTCATCGGATGCCGACGCCCATCCCATTCATTGAAGTCTCCGACCACGCTGACTCGTTTGGCATTGGGTGCCCACACAGCAAAGTTGACCCCCGGAACATCCTGATGGGTGCAAACTTGCGCCCCAAGCTGTTCATAGCCTCTATATAGCTTGCCCTCACCGAACAAATGTAAATCAAAATCTGAAATACGCGGAAGAAACGCATAGGGGTCGTGACGTTGACTGGATTTTCCCTGCCGATCGACAATGCGAAATTGGTAATCCGTCCCCAAAGAATGCCCCTCCCATCGAGCTTCAAAAACTCCAGCAGGATGCACGAGCTTCATAGGAATAGGGGTGTTGCCATTTCGGCCGGGAAGCACCGCAACTTCGGCAGCGTCAGGCAGAAAAGCCCTGATGCAAACACCAGAAGAATCCGTCGATTCCCCGCGATGGGGACCCAACACGGAAAAAGGATCCCATTCAGTGGCAGAAACCAGACGTTGAAAACGATTTGAGAGCGTTGGCATTGCCAATGACTCCTTTCTGTGTTAATTAACACCATCCTAACATAACAAAAGGGACTATGTATTCTGCACTGTTAGCCTTGCTGCTTCTGTTGTTCTTTGCGGTTGCTTTTTCAATACAAAACTCCGAACCCATTATTCTGAACTTTTTCGCCTGGACCTTTCAAGGGTCCCGGGCCCTGATGTTGCTCTCAGCTTTGGCATTAGGTGTCGGCCTAACCGTACTAGCTGCATTGCCCATCTATATAAAAAAAATCCGCCTGATCGCCAAGCAACAAAAAACAATTACGACACTGGAACAATCCATCGCCCAGTTCACCAATCCTCCGTCCAACACCTAAATCGGTATGAAAAGCTCTTCCGGACCTCGCCGCAAAAAAATCATTGAACGGACGCCACAAAAAATCCTTGCCATGATCATGGCCGGTGGCAAAGGGGAACGGCTCATGCCGTTAACGGAACAACGAAGTAAGCCGTCTGTGCCGTTTGCCGGCACCTATCGTATTGTCGATTTTGTCCTCAGCAATTTTATTAATTCCGGCATTCAGTCCATGTACGTGTTGGTGCAATACCGTTCACAATCCCTGATTGAACACCTGCGAAGGGCCTGGCGCTTTGGTGGCACCAACCGACAAAACTTTATTACGGTCGTCCCTCCTCAGATGAAGGGACGCGGCAAATGGTATGAGGGGACAGCGGATGCCGTCTATCAAAATATTAATCTTATCCAGGATTTTGCGCCAGGATTGGTGGCCGTCTTCGGAGCCGATCATATTTACCGGATGGATGTGCGGCAGATGATCCAATTTCACCTTGACCAGGAAGCGGATGTGACCGTCGCGTCGCTTCCCGTTCCGATTCAGGCGGCAAAGGGGTTCGGAATTGTCGAAGTCAATGCCGACCATCAAATTATCGGATTTGAGGAAAAGCCGGCCTCTCCCAAATCCATGCCAGAAAATTCCGGGATGGCGTTTAGTTCGATGGGAAATTATATTTTTAACGCCGACATTCTTGTGAAAATCCTGGAACAAGATGCCAGTCAAGCTGGCACGCACGATTTTGGCAGGAACATTATTCCGTCGCTTATCAAATCTCACCGGGTCCTCGCTTATGACTTTATGGAAAATGTGGTTCCCGGCATCCATCCTTACGAAGAATGGGGATACTGGCGCGATGTGGGAACCCTGGAGGCCTATTGGCAAGCGAACATGGATATATTGGGAGAGTCGCCGATCCTTGACTTACGAAATGTCAAATGGCCTATTCTCACCGATGCGTCCGTTGAACCCGTTGCCAGTCTAGTCCGATCCCACATGGATGATGCCATGGTCGGCCAAGGCAGCCTCGTCGTAGACAGTACGGTGAGACGTTCCATTATTGGACGCAATGTCAGAATCGGAGAAGGCTGTACCATTGAAGAATCGATTATTCTTGATGGGACACTCATTGGCTCCAATTGCCATCTCCATCGTTGTATCATTGACCGATTTAACATCATCTCGTCCGGAACCACACTAGGCGACAAACAGGGACGAGACAGTCGACGATCCGCAGCCGGGAAGCTCGGCCTCACTCTCTTCCCTCGTGGACAATCATATGGCGGACGGGCCATCCATTCCTCACCCTCCTCTTTAACATAAAGGAGGGAGCATGACTCCTCTGCCTCTGCACATTCCGCTCTCGACCTATCGCCTTCAATTTAACGCGTCATTCACATTCCAGGATGCCTCTCGCATTCTCCCTTATTTGTCTCAACTCGGCATTACCGACTGCTACGCCTCTCCCTATCTGAAAGCCACTCCAGGGAGCACTCATGGATACGACGTGGTCGATCCCACGGAATTGAATCCGGAGATTGGAACGGAGGCCGACTATCAGGCATTTATCCAAGCACTCCACCAACATGGCATGGGTCAGATACTGGACGTCGTCCCGAATCATATGGGGATAGCCGCGTCGACAAATCTTTGGTGGCAGGATGTCTTGGAAAATGGTCCTTCTTCACATTACGCCACATTTTTCGATATTGACTGGACACCGGTGAAACCGGAATTAGAAAACAAGGTACTTCTTCCCATTCTTGGTGATCAATACGGCATTGTTCTTGAAAACCAGGAAATCATCCTCCACTATGACGACGGGCAATTTTTCCTCACTTACTATGAAAATCGTCTGCCCATTGATCCCTGCACTTGGAGTACCATTCTGACCTTCAGGCAAGACACTCTCAACCAGAGCCTGGAAAATCCTGATCCGCACTTGCATGAATACCAAAGCATTATCACCGCTCTTTCCCATTTGCCGGCCAGAACCGAGACGGAGGCCGAGCGGGTTGCCGAACGATACCGGGAGAAAGAGGTGATCCGCCGCCGCCTCTCCACGGTGATTGCCGACAATTCAACTATTCGCGATTTTCTGCTGGAGAACATTCGCTTACTGAATGGCATGAAGAACTCTCCCCGCACATTCGATGTCCTCGACCGCCTGGTGAGTCACCAAGCCTATCGCCTGGCCTATTGGCGGGTCGCTGCTGAAGAAATAAATTATCGCCGGTTTTTTGACATTAACCAATTGGCGGCCATTCGCATGGAGCAACCAGAAGTCTTCCAAGCGGCCCATCAAAAAATATTTGAATTATTAACATCCGGTGCCGTGAATGGACTGCGAATCGATCATGTCGACGGGCTGTATAATCCAAGAGCCTTTCTGGACCAATGGCAACAATGGGCGGCTGAGCACTTGGAGGTGCAGGCCGACACCCGAGGCCGCTCCCTCTATCTTCTCGTTGAAAAAATCCTGGGTACAGATGAACGTCTCACTTCCGATTGGCTGTGCCATGGCACAACTGGATACGACTACCTTGCCCTCGTCAATCAATTATTCATCCAGGAAACCCACCAACGACAGATCGAACAGATCTACAGCCGATTTACCAAACAGTCGCTCCACTATGACGATCTGATCTACGACTGCAAAAACCTCATCATGACCAGTTCCATGTCAGGAGAAATCAATGCCTTAGGGCATCAGCTGAATGTCCTCTCCGAGCGAAACCGGCGCTCACGGGACTTTACGCTCAATAGTCTGATCCATGCGATCCGCGAAATCATTGCCTGTTTCCCGGTATATCGAACCTATATTGGACCCGATCCTCTCGAAGGCGTCCTGGATCGTGATCGCGCGTATATTCGGCTGGCGGTGGCCCGGGCTAAACGGCGCAATCCTGCCATCAGTAACCTGGTCTTCGATTTTATCCGCGATCTTCTTTTGAGAATTCCCCAGAATTCACCGGATCTTGATTGGGAGGTGATTCGCCCGTTTGTCATGAAATTCCAGCAAACGACCAGCCCGGTCACCGCGAAAGGCGTTGAAGATACCGCCTTCTATTGTTACAACCGCCTCACATCTCTCAATGAAGTCGGTGGCGAGCCGCAACACTTTGGGGTCCCGCTTACAACATTTCATCAATACATGCAGGATCGGGCCATCCAATGGCCGGCAAGTCTCTCCTCCACATCCACCCATGACACGAAACGCAGCGAGGATGTCCGGGCCCGAATCAATGTATTGTCGGAAATTCCCAAAGAATGGCGGCAGCATCTTCGAACATGGAATCGGCTGAACAAAAAAGCCAAACAAAGACTCAATGATCAACTGGCCCCGAGCTTGAATGAAGAATATTTGATTTACCAGACACTGCTCGGCACCTGGCCATTGGGTGGTCTCTCTGAACCGGCTCAACCTCAATTCTTGGGGCGCATGCAGGGGTATATGGTTAAAGCCTTACGGGAAGCGAAAGTAAACACCAGCTGGTTAAACCCCGACGAAGCCTGGGAAACCGCCGTTGGGGAATTTCTTTCCCGCATTCTTTCTCTCAGGTCTTCAAATGTCTTTCTTCAAGATTTCATCCCCTTTCAACAACGGATTGCCAAATATGGCATCTATAATTCTCTAAGTCAGGTCCTTATTAAAATCCTTGCTCCCGGTGTCCCCGATTTTTATCAAGGCACGGAGCTTTGGGATTTCAGTCTGGTCGACCCAGACAACCGACAACCCGTGGATTACCTCTTCAGACAACAACGGCTGTCCCAATTACAACACTTGCAACAGACCACTGCTCCTCTCGACCTTGTCCATACGTTATTACAGGATGCGGAAAGCGGCCTGATCAAAATGTATTTGACCACTACCGCGCTTCATATCCGGAAGAGCCACCCCCAACTGTTTCTGGAAGGATCGTATCTGCCCCTGGAATTCAAGGGGGAACAGGCCCATCATGTGTGCGGATTCATGAGACAAAATCACTCACATACCTGTTTGGTCATCTTGCCACGACTGTTAACGACGCTTATCCCCGACCAGACCATCAGTCCGCTCGGCGAATCCATATGGGGACAAACTTCGATGCGGCTCCCTCCGGAATTCGCGACCCACACGTTTCGTAATCTCTTGACCCAAGAAATTGTCACTCCACAAAATGGCCCGAGCATGGTAGGATTACCCCTAGGAATGCTTTTTCAACATTTTCCTTTTGCCCTATTGGAGCCCGCCTCATGACTATGAGCAATTTGAACACGGCACACGCTGCGGACCAAGAATCATACTCTGATCAGTCCACACCGGAGGGAGGATTGGGCTGGGAGGGACATGTCCATTTTTCTGGAGACGTCCCACTATGGAAACGGGTTTTGGACACATGGCCTGAACTCCGAACGGGCTTATCCTACAGTCTTATCTTTGCCTCTGGAGTTCTCTTGGGAGGAGCCATCATGGCAATGGCCTCATCGAAGATTCATGAGGACCAGTCATAACAATCAAACAAAGCATTACGAGGGAGGAATTTCACGATGGATGAACATACGACGCAAGGCGACTCATGTTGGGTTAATACATTTGTCTTCATTGCAGGATTTCTATTGGGCGCCGGTAGCGCCATACTTCTGACCCCTGAGGCAGGGACTCACGTGCGTGACCGATTGGCACGAGGTGCGAAGACCGCACAGGACGAATTTTCAGATATGGCTTCTCAAACAAAAGAGGCCGTGCATGTCTGGTCTGAAGAGGCCAAAAAAACCATGAAACAGGCGGCTACTCGAGTCAACTCCGCTGTGGATGCCACCAAACAGGCCGTCAAAACCGACTCCTTCGACGTGTAAATATCGCACCCGCCGCCTAGAAGGGAGGGGGGACTTCCCCCTTCACCATTCTCAACCTCGCAAGTGCCGGGATCGCTCCATTCCGTTTGTGATAAGACGAAGGAAGCCTTGCCTCTTCCCATTGTCCAGAATTGAGATTCATGCGAGAGTAGATCCTATGACACCTTCAGAGTTGAACGCCTCCCCACTCACGTATCGTCTTAAGCTGGGCCTCGTCCTCAACGGCATTATCATTCTCGCTGAATTCATCGGCGGTTATGCGATCAATAGTCTTGGACTCATGGGCGATGCCGGGCACAATTTGATCGATCAAGGCTCTCTCTTATTAGCCTTGTATGCACATATTCTGGCCACCCAACCCGCCACGGAACATCGGACGTTTGGCTACCACCGCGCCGGAACCATTGCGGCGTTTCTCAATAGCCTTTTGTTAATTTTCACAGGGGGAATTATTGGAGTGTTGGCTCTCGACCGGATGTTTTCACCGGTTGACGTACCTGGCTTTTGGGTGATGGTGATCGCCGGTATCAGCTTGATCGCCAATCTGGCCGTCGCCCTGTTATTGCGTCGTGGAGCCGAAGATGACCTGAATATTCGCGGGGCTTTTCTTCATATGGTGATGGATGCCTGGATGTCTCTTGGCGTCATCATCGCCGGGTTGGGGATCGTCCTGACCGGTTTCACCATTTTAGATCCTCTAATCAGCCTGCTCATCGTCATCATTATTGTGAAAGGCAGTTGGCCACTCTTTCGTGAGTCGCTGGATATTTTATTGGAATCGACGCCCCCTCACCTCAAAACATCAGATATTGTGGCTACCATTGAAAACGTTCCTGGTGTCAGAAAAGTTCATGATCTCCATATCTGGTCGGTTGAACCACGCATTGTGATGTTGACGTGTCACGTGTTGGTCGACACCGAGGCGGTTCCCGATAAAGATCAACTACTCCAGCCCATTCAATCAACACTCTCTTCGAAATTTGGCATTCATCACTTAACCATTCAATTGGAAACCGAATGCCAGGAGCAAGAGGACCTGCATTGCAATCTCAGTTACCTGACGAACGGCTCAACTGGCGCAGAACCCATACCTCCTCATCTGCACCATCATTAACTCACAAGGGGTTTCCTTCGAAACACCCGCGTCTTGAGTAAAAATCCCACCCCACCTCCTAACAGCGCCCCAAGGCCAACCCCGACCAACACGTCTGTAACATAATGCGCACCCAGAAACACACGGGACAATCCAATCAGGCCAAGGAGTGGCCACAATACCCACCCTAACGCGGGATAGAGCATGACAAGAAAGCTAATAGCCGTGCTTGAATTCAACGCGTGATTGGACGGCATACTAAAAGCCCCCCCACACCCGACTAATTCATGAATGTGCTCGAGAACCTGGCAAGGCCGTGGACGACCAATCAAGACTTTCATCTGGCCACCCAGGAAATCACTCAAGCCGATAAGGAGCCCTAAACAGGGAATCGCGAGTCTGGCTTCGCCCCATTTCATCCACCCCCAATACCCCACGAGCAAGATGCCAGGAATCACCAGATTGCTTTCCTGCGACACTTGAAGCATGAACCAATCCAAACCAGCAAACTGACCGGCCCACCCATTAATCGACGCAAACCATAATTCATCAATACTCATCGTTGTCCCGTACCTATTCCGTACTTGTCCTCAGCGGACACAATATCCTGCAAGAAATTGGACGGATATGATAAGGTACAGTTTTTTAACAAGAAAGGCCTTTTTCATGCTGATCGATACTCATGTTCATTTGGACGATCCCCGTTATGACCCAGATCGAGACGCTATATTTCAACGTGCCCAGGAAGCCGGTGTTGAAAAGTTTGTCACTATTGGATGCGATCTTTCTACAAGTCATGCAGCCGTGCAATTAGCCACAAGCCGACCCAATGTGTATGCCACCATCGGGGTCCACCCCCATGAAGTAAAACGCATTGAGTCCAATTGGTATGCGGAATTCAGGCGACTGGCCCAGCAACCAAAGGTAGTCGCCTTCGGCGAAATCGGGCTTGATTATCATTACGATCACTCTCCTCGAGAAACACAACGCCAACGATTTCGTGAACAAATTGAATTGGCGCAATCACTCTCCCTTCCACTGGTAATTCACACACGTGAAGCCCAAGAGGATACGATATCAATCCTGCAAGATGCACATGCCGAAAAGGTGGGCGGCGTCTTTCATTGTTTTTCAGAGGATCTGGCATTTGCCAAACGTGCTTTGGACCTGGGCTTTCTTCTCTCATTTTCAGGAATTATCACCTTTCGCAATGCCTCTCAGTTACATGAAGTGATTCGCACGGTCCCCGATGACCGGTTGCTCATTGAAACCGATGCCCCATATCTGACCCCCGTGCCGTTTCGAGGAAAACGTAACGAATCGTCCTATGTCACCTATGTGGCAGAACAGATTGCGAAAATTAAATATGGTGACTCTGACACAGGATTGGCACGAGTAGCCGAACTGACCACCAATAATGCCTGTCAGCTATTTAAAATTTCTTCATGATCCGATTGCGTTGACGCAACTTCTTGGGAAGTTTTCGGGGATTGCCCTTCTTCTCCTTGGATCGGACCGGCTCCTCATCACTATCCTTTCGGGAGAGTCCCCCTCGGGATCGACTTACCGGTGATCCTTGAATACCGGAAGTAGCCAGGCGTGTAACAAATTCTTGAGACCTGATCGAAAACGCCCCAAAAGCTTTCGCAACCGCTATCACTTCAAGATCCGAAGAGACGACTGCGGCCCCTTTCCCATGGCTCCGGATAAAATCCTGAATCACCCCATCTGCCTTTTCACCCTGGCCTGTATAAATAACTGTCACACCATTTCGGTGGATGACCTGCCGACTGGCTCCCGATTGTTGCCAGGCATCAAAAACTAAGGTGATCAGATTGTTGAGTTTGTGCCCATACAAGCCTACCCGCACAATAAACTCCTCTCGGCGATGCTCCCCCTGTTCAACAACCCGATAGGGCGGGAGCCCCATTGCGCCCAACACATTATATCCGTCGATGATCAAATGTTTCGGTGCCACGGTGGTTCCTTCACGATGCGATGCATGATTTACCCATAATGATGGAGTCTACCCGCAATAGGACCTGCTTCGAAAGCGCTTCTTCCCTTGACAAGAAGGCGATCTTCTGCGAAAAAAGAGAGGAACGGTTTACTATCTATGCCTTCCATCCGAATGATATCCCTTTATTCCTGCATCGGCATAGTGTTCCTGTTGGGATCTCTTCCCCTGGCTGGGGGAGCAACAGAAACTCGACCATTCGCCGGCGATGAAGCCCAACCACTGATTCATCTTATTGCACAATCACCCCCGTCAACCTCCATTCGCAATATTCGAGCTCATCGCCATAAAAACTATACCCGTGTGGTATTAGACCTCACTCGTTCCGTCCATCCAGCGCCCCAAGAGCACCAAACGGCCACAACATTTGAATTGGAACTTCCCAACACCAAATTTGCGAATCCTGCCGTTACCAAATCAACAGCAGATTCCCTTCCTTTGCAATTGGGCCTTTCCACCACTTCTTCCGGATCCATTCTTCTCACCATACCCATTGACGGCTGGAAACGCTATAAATGGTATGTCCTCAAAAATCCTGCTCGAATCGTTCTTGACTTGTATCCCATAACTGAGGCGTCATCTCTCGCCCGTGCGCCGGAGAGGAGCACACCGGGTTCTCCAGTGGTTCCTCCGCCAACTCCACCACCGCCTGTCGTAAAAAAAGATCTGGTGATCGTGATTGATCCGGGACACGGAGGAAAAGACCCTGGGGCCTTGGGACGCAAAGGCACGAGAGAAAAGGATGTGGTTTTACATGTGGCGAATCATCTGCGAGATCTGCTCGCCAAGGAAGGTTCCACGAAAGTCTTCATGACTCGGGAAACGGATGTCTTCATCGAATTGGAAGATCGGGCAGCGTTCGCCAATACGCACAAGGCGGATCTTTTCGTTTCGATTCACATTAATTCCCATTCCCAGAGTTCCGTGAAAGGTTTGGAATTCTATCATTTTGGTGAAGCCAGTGACCCACGAGCACTTGCTGTTGCTGCACGGGAAAATGGCACTCCTCTTGAAAAAAATGCTGCACCCTGGCAATTTATCCTTGCCGATAAACTTAATGATAAAAAAATTGATGATTCCCGTGAGTTAGCATGGACAACCAAAAATTCCCTGGTGAAATTTTTGGATAACTTTTATAAAATCAAGGATCATGGAATTAAAACAGCTCCATTTTTTGTGCTACGGATGACTACCATGCCTGCCATCTTGGCGGAGATTGCCTTTATCTCCAATCCAACGGAAGAAAAGCTTTTACAAAGTTCTACCTATCAAAAGCGAGTGGCCGAGGGCATATTTAAGGGACTACAATCCTACATCACCCCTTTACAAACCGCTTCCCGATAGCCGGGACTGTCCCCGCCTTCTTCAATTGGCTTCCTCTGGCCTCACGCTCCCATAACGATCAGCACACTGTCATCTCATGATTTCCACGTCCATAGCTTTCATGACGCCGAAGCCCGTTTCGTCATCCTCATTCCCCTTCGAACCATGGCCACCATTAAACTAATAATCGAATATGACGGCACGGCTTACGTTGGATGGCAACGACAACCCAATCAGCCGACCATACAAGCCGCACTAGAAACTGCGCTCACACGCATCACCCAACAACACATTTCTGTCATCGCTGCTGGACGAACCGACGCTGGCGTTCATGCCCGTGGACAAGTCGTCAGCTTTCAATCTGACAGACCCATTCCAATTCATAAGTGGAGACTCGCAATTAATAGCGCCCTTCCGCACGACATTTCTGTCCTGTCGAGTGAAGAGGTTCCTGAATCGTTTCATGCTCGCTATAGTGCAAAAGAAAAATTGTACGAATATCGAATCTCCAGACATCCCGCCCGCCCGGCTATCGATCGGAATCGTGTCTGGCACCTACCCTATGACCTGGACATCCCGGCCATGAGGCAGGCCCTGTCTGGATTGATAGGTTGTCATGACTTCACCTCATTTCAAGGCCCCCATGCCAGTACTTCGGATCCCATGTGCGTCGTGTCCCAAGTTTCCCTCAGTTCGAATCTCATGTCCCTGATCATTCAGATTCAGGCTAATCGATTCCTGAAGCAAATGGTTCGGGCAATTATTGGCACGCTGACTGAAGTCGGACGACACAAAAGATCACCGGATTCCATTCAAGATATTCTTCAGGCTAAAGACCGACGGGCTGCAGGAGAAACCGCTCCTCCCCAAGGGCTTTATCTCCTTCAGGTGTTCTACTAAACCCTCACGAAGATATAAAAAACCCTGCCAGGAATCCTGCCGAATGGCCCATCTGGACCGTTTGGCATTCCCGCAATAGGCCACGGACCGCACAAGCCTTTTAGGATTTTTTTTTTAATTCCATAGGTAGCTGACTATTTATCCCTCAGAAGGCATAAACTTTTTCCAGGGAAAGAAACTACTTACGCTGAAATTCCTGATATACTTAAGAATCGGGACTTCAACTTTCCATCTCACCGGATAGCTCGTATGAACACTGACTTGGCTCCAGAATTTAACCATCCAACATTCCGCTTGGCTGTGGCCCAATTTGATCAGGCGGCCCATCATATGAATCTGGACTCAGGCCTACTCGATCGGCTCAAAGCCCCTCAACGGTCTCTCTGCGTCAGCATCCCTGTCCGGATGGATAACGGAAAGGTTCAAGTCTTCCGTGGTTATCGAGTGCATCATGATGTAGCCCGCGGCCCCACAAAAGGCGGCATTCGCTATCATCCCGATGTCAGCCTTGGAGAAGTCGCGGCCTTGGCAATGTGGATGACCTGGAAAACGGCGTTAGCGGGGTTGCCGTTTGGTGGAGCCAAAGGAGGAGTCGCCGTCAACCCCTCGCTTCTTTCACCAGCTGAGTTAGAAGGCATAACTCGACGCTACATCGCAGAAATTTTTCCCTTATTGGGACCGGACAAAGATATCCCTGCCCCGGATATTGGCACGAATCAGCAAGTCATGGGATGGGTAATGGATACCTTCAGTCAGCAGGTGGGGTTTACCGTCCGTGGTGTTGTTACGGGCAAACCCCTTTCAATTGGAGGCACCCTGGGCAGAGAAGAAGCGACGGGTCGTGGTGTGGTGGATGTCACATTGGAAGTTTTACGTCATTTTGGTCTGTCCACTTCAGACACGACCGTAGTTATCCAAGGGTTTGGGAATGTCGGATCCCATACTGCACGAATTCTTCATCAGGAAGGCGTAAAAATACTGGCCATCAGCGATCAGATGGGCGGGTTGTATAATCAAAAAGGTCTGGATATTCCAGGCATTCTCTCTCACTTGGCCACCGAGAAAGCGTCGATTCCTTCTCTCACGCAATTTGGTGAGCAGATTATGAACGACGATTTACTCCTGCTACCCTGCCATGTGCTCATTCCAGCTGCCGTATCTGAACAAATCACCGTCAATAACGCATCGCGCCTTCAATGCCAATACCTGATCGAGGCAGCTAACGGCCCAACAACTCTCGAAGCAGATGCCATTTTGCAGGAACGAGGAATTTTTGTTGTCCCGGATATTCTTGCCAATGCCGGCGGAGTCATCGTCTCATATTTTGAATGGGTACAGGACGCCCAACGATTTTCGTGGCAGGAATCGGATATCCACAGCCGACTCAGGAACATCATCACCGCGGCTTTTCACCGCATACTCTATCATGCGGAGGAGAAAAAACTGACAATGCGAACCGCCGCATTGATCGCAGGAATTGAGGAAGTGGCTCAAGCCCACCAATGCCGGGGGTTATATCCCTGATTCCACCGCCTTCCTGGACCTGTCTAGATGGTTGAGAGCTTTCTCACCCCGACTGCTGGAATTTTTATGAAAGTTCTCCGGCATAGATCTTCATAACGGTCGAGAGAAATTCAAGAGCCTGCGGTCTCGGCCGTTGAAAGGAATTTCTCCCAATAATGGATCCAAACCCTCCACCGTCCCGTATTCCTCTGGCTTCATCGAAAATTTTCTGATCTTCCCCCTTGGCCCCGCCGGAAAAGATGACAATGCGTCGCCCCTGAAAAGTACTTTGCACCACATGGCGGATACGTTCCGCTGGCGTGCTAATAGGAATCTTTTCGGCCTCGTACACTTTTTTTGCCGCCGCCTGCTCAATATGGTTGGAAGGTACCTTCACTTTGATAATGTGCGCTCCGAGTTGGGCCGCAATTTGTGCGGCGTAGGCGACGACATCGATTCCGGTTTCCCCTTCCTTGCTGAGTCCTGCTCCACGTGGATACGACCACACCACCACCGCCAATCCGTGAGACTTGGCCTCCTGGGCAATTTCCCGCAGATGATTATACATTTCTTGGCTATGGGCAGACCCTGGATAAATCGTATATCCCACTGCACAGCATCCTAAGCGAAGGGCATCGTGAACACTCCCGGTAATTGCGGAATTGGGATCCTTGCTTTCAAACAGTGAATCGTTATTGTTCAATTTCAGTATGAGTGGAATTTGACCGGCATATTCTGCCGCCCCCGCCTCTAGAAACCCAAGAGGAGCCGCGTAAGCATTACATCCGGCATCAATTCCCAGCTGAAAATGATAGTGCGGATCATACCCTTCAGAATTGAGGGCAAAACTTCTTGCAGGACCATGCTCAAAGCCCTGGTCCACCGGCAGAATCACCAGACGACCGCTCCCGGCCAACCGCCCCGTCATCAACAACCTGGCAATATTGGCAAGAACTCCAGGAACATTACCATCATAATTCCGTAATATTTCTTTGACTCGTGGTGTGATAACGTTGGATCCCTTCACAAAATATCCCTCCCTTTCAACAAATTATTTCCAGCGGTCAGACTTTTTGGGGTAGTTTAGAAGACCTCTCCCCCTAAAACAATATGGAGCATTTCCTCGTATCCGTTACAATTCCTTTTCAGATTGTTCCACCTGTTTTCGTAGGGCGATGAGTTCTTGTTCCATCGCATCAAACCGTTCAGCTATCGGATCTGTAATATTGGCATGATCCATAGTTGCTTCAGGCACCCGATCTCCAATGGTTTTAATAATCCTGCCGGGTATCCCAATGACCGTTGAATTCGAAGGCACTGACCGAAGAACCACCGAATTGGCTCCAATTTTGACAAAATCTCCGATCGTAATATTCCCCAGCACTTTTGCTCCGGCTCCAACAACCACATGGTTTCCCAATGTTGGATGGCGTTTACCACGTTCTTTGCCGGTTCCACCCAGCGTCACGCCTTGAAAGAGAGTGACAAAGTCGCCCAGAACAGCAGTTTCGCCAATCACGACCCCCATCCCATGGTCAATGAAAAACCCACGTCCAATCTGAGCGCCTGGATGAATTTCTATACCGGTTAGCCACCGAGCCAGTTGCGAAATTAACCGCGGAACAATCGGAATGTTTTTCCCCCATAACCAGTGAGCCACCCGATGAGCCAATAACGCATGAAAACCTGAGTAGGCCAGCAACACTTCCCATCGACTGGTTGCCGCCGGATCGCGCTCAAAAACTGCATGGAGATCTTCAGTAATTCGTTTAACCCATCGCATACGCCCACCATACGGATATACCCCAAGGAAAAGGAGCCGGCATCATTTCATAAGGGCGTGGTGGATTCAATGAGACAAACGGCCATCGTAGCAATGCCTTCCGTCCGCCCGATCATTCCAATTCCCTCACCACTTTTGACTTTGACATTTACCTGAGAAGGGGAAACCTGCAGCACTTGCGCAAGACTTTCTTGCATCGAGGCCGTATACGGGGCTAATTTCGGTGCCTGGGCTAAAATGACCGTATCCAGATTCACCAAGTAAAATCCTTTATCACGAAGGCTTTGAGTGACACTTCCTAGCATAACCAAACTCGAGAGATTTTTGTATTCTGGATTACTACTTGGGTACCGTGTTCCGAGATCTCCTTCTCCCATGGCTCCTAAAATGGCGTCGCAAACGGCATGGGTTAAGGCATCAGCATCGGAATGGCCATCCAACCCTTGAGAATGGGGGACGACCACGCCACCCAAAATCAGGGGACGGCCTTCACGGAAGGGATGGATGTCATACCCTTGACCAACTCTCATAGCACATCAAAGACGAGCGAAAAAAATCCATTTGAATGAAGGCTAGCCTGAAATTTCACCTTCGGCTTCCAATCGTTCCCAAAATCGCTTCCCCAAACATCAGATCATCCGGCTTGGTCACTTTTATATTAAAACAACTCCCCTCCACAACGGAAACAGGGTAACCCATCCGTTCGATGAGGGCCGCATCATCGGTGACGTCCCATTGGTGTTGTTGCGCCTGGTGATGTGCCTCAACCAGCCAATCATACCGGAACACCTGCGGCGTCTGAATCTGCCAGAGTTCCTCCCTCTTCAGCGTCTCTTGAATGATCCCAGATGCATCAACCCGCTTCACCGTATCATGGATCGGCATTGCCACCACCGCCGCCCCAGTTTTTCCGGCACAATCGATCACATTCCTGACCATGCGTTGGTCAATAAAGGGACGGACACCATCATGAACCAAAACCCCGTCAGGTCGGTCGGAAATGGCCGCAAGTCCGTTTCTGACAGAATCTTGTCGCCGCGCTCCTCCCGCCACAACTTTGGCGACTTTCTCCAGACCGAAAGGTTTCACAATTTCACGCCAACAATACTCCCGGTCCGATGCCGGAACGGAGAGAATGACTTCGGAAATCTCCTCGAGTTGTTGAAAAACCTGGAGTGAATGCACTAAAAGAGGCAGATTCCCAAGAGTAAGATATTGCTTGGGAGTATTTCCTCCCATGCGGGTACCAAGGCCCGCGGCAGGAACCACCGCCACAACAGAATTAAACACGCGAAAAGCTCAACTCCTCGTGTTCAGTTTCTTCTTTCAGGCGGGTAAAAATCATTCGGCCGGCACTCGTTTGCAGAACACTCGTCACAATCACATCCGCATTTTTGCCGATCCATCGCTTGGCATGGTCAACCACCACCATGGTGCCATCATCTAAATAGGCCACACCTTGCCCGGCCTCTTTCCCTTCTTTCAAAACAAAAACTCGGATCGTCTCACCGGGAAGAACCACCGGTTTCAACGCATTACACAAGTCATTGATGTTCAGCACTCTGACGCCTTGAATCCCGGCAACCTTATTGAGATTAAAATCATTAGTCAGCACCTTTGCATCCATTTGCTTCGCGAGTTCAATGAGCTTTGTATCCACCTCTTTCACGTGAGGAAAATCATCTTCTACCAGATCAACCTTAATATTGCTGACTTTTTGAAGGACATTCAAAATATCCAACCCTCGTCTCCCACGTGCCCGCTTTAATCCATCAGAGGAATCCGAAATATGCTGTAACTCCTGGAGAATAAAATGTGGAACGACAAGGGTTCCCTCAATAAAGCCCGTTTCGCACAAATCTGCAATCCGACCATCAATGATGACGCTGGTATCCAGCAGTTTTTTGATACGAACCGACTCCGTATCGCCTGTTGATTTGGCTGATGTGGCCCATCCTTCAGTGGCAAATCGTATTCCCATGATTAATCCCCAATAGGGAATTCCCAAAAAGATCGCCAAGCTGGCCAAAATGTTGAAGACGGTATTAGGAGAACGTGCGACTAATCCCGTCACCGAGGCAATTAATCCCGCCACAAGGAGACCAACAACTAATCCCCCCCCTCCACACACGACGAATGGCAAGGGCGCCGCCTTCAATCGGTGTTCCACAGCCAGAATAATTGCACCAACCCCTGCCCCGATTCCCCCGCCCATGAGCAGAACACCTATTTGGCCGTCGGTTGCTCCCCATGCCAAGGCCATACCTAAGACCACCCCAACGCCTAGAAATATCATTCGCAACACCATAGGAGATTCTCCTTCCCTAGATCAGTGACTCAGACCGCAGAAACGCTTCAGCTTTAGTCACATCATCCTGACTGCCAATATATAAAGGGACTCTCTGGTGAAGGGCTTTCGGTATTAGTTGATTGACGGGCTCAACACCCGTACTCCCCATACCACCGGCTTGTTCAACCAAAAATGATAAGGGTGCGGCTTCATACATGAGCCTCAATTTTCCCTCAGTGTTTTTCTGCTCTCCCGGATACATATAGAGACCACCCTTGCACAACACACGATGCACATCAGCCACAAAACACCCGGAATAACGACTGGTGTATGGTCTGCCTGTCTGAACATCGACTTCGTGAAGATAGTGAAGAAATTGCTGGGTGCCGGTAGACCATTTTTGGTAATTACCTTCATTCACACTATAAATTTTCCCCTGCTTGGGAATTTGAATATTCTTGGCTGAGAGGAAAAACTCCCCGGCCTCCTGATCCAACGTGAATTGGTGCACACCATGGCCGCAGGTATACACTAAAAGCACACTCGATCCATACAAAACATATCCGGCAGCCACCTGATCGCACCCTTTTTTTCGCAAGGCATCTTCAGAGGTGGGGAAACCCTCAACGGAAAGTCGGTGAATGGAAAAAATGGACCCTAAAGACGCGTTGACATCAATATTAGATGAGCCATCCAAAGGATCCAAAAAGACCGCATACCTTCCTTGACCATCGGCTTCCTTGATGAGGTAGGGCTTTTCCATTTCCTCTGAAACCAGCGTACTCACCAGTTCCATGTGCTCAAACACATCCAAAAATATCTGATTGGCTCGTTCGTCCAACTTTTGGACCTCTTCGCCTTGAACATTAATTAGCCCCGTAGAACCAAGGAATTGACTCAATCCGGCTTTTCGAAGATCCTGGGCAATGAGTTTCCCACCTAAAGCAATTTGCATGATAATGCGGGAAAATTCCCCGGAGGTTCCCGGAATAGGCGCTTGCTCACGAAAGGTATGTGTCGATAAGGAAAAACGCGGAGTCATCAATCATGATCCATAGACTATACTAGAGGATTTTCATTATATGCTTTTTCGCATAAAGGAGCAACGCACGTTCGAGAGAAATTCGCATTCGGTCGGGAAAGAATATTCTCACGGATGCATCCGGCTGGCATATTAAAAGCCGAGCCTTCATGCTGATGGATAGCACAGTGTTCCTGATCTGATCGAGGATGACTTCACCAGAAGTGGTTGAGAATGCCCACAGACACGATCTGAAATACAAAAGTGGATTAACCCGCCGAGAGGTTAGGGGGTGAGGTCTACGGTGGCTTCAGAAAGTTGTCCTTCCAAATAGGCCTGAATTTGAGTGAGATGAGTGTGGGAAGAGGCTTCAAAGCGAAGGACTAATGCTGGTTGAGTATTTGATGCCCGAATCAGACCCCACCCTTCGTCAAAACGGACACGAATGCCATCAATGGTGATAATGTCACGAATGGGCAAAACTGATGTCTTCGGATTTTGCGTGTCAGCCGCATGCTTCAAACGGTTTCTCACAATTTCGACTAATGAAAATTTTTGATCATCCGGACAATCTACTCGAATTTCAGGAGTTACCACGGTTTGAGGAATATCGGCCAACAGCGACGACAAGGGCTTTTTCCGTTTCACAAGAATTTCGATAAGCCGGCAGGAAGCATAAATGGCATCATCATATCCATAGTACCGATCCGCAAAAAACAGGTGTCCCGACATCTCCCCGGCAAGTAAAGCCTTTTCTTCTTTCATTTTGGCTTTGATAATGGAATGTCCTGTTTTCCACATAATACCCCGTCCACCCCGTTTTTGAATATCGTCATACAACCCCTGAGAGGCTTTCACTTCTGAAATAATGGAACATCCAGGATGATCATCCAGCACATCCCGGGCAAAAAGGAGCAGTAACCGGTCACCCCACATAATTTGGCCCTGTTCATCAATGACGCCAATCCGGTCAGCATCACCATCGTACCCGATTCCTACATCAGCTCCGGTTTCTTTGACCTTCTTAATCAGGTCCTTAAGATTATCCAGTACAGTGGGGTCGGGATGATGGTTCGGAAAATGACCATCTAGATCGCAATACAATCCGGTCACCTCGCATCCCAATTGCTCCAAAGCTTCTTTGGCAAACAGAGACGCCGCACCATTTCCACAATCAATCACAACCCGAAGTCCCTGGGCTCTCAGCGAAGAAAAACGTTCTTGTAAAAACTTGAGATATTCGGGAATGATGGTTTGCGTTGACACCGTGCCTGACCCGGATGCGAACTCGCCGCTCTCATAAATTACCTGTAATTCTTGAATATCAGCCCCGTACAGTGCTTCCCGCCCTATACACATCTTAAACCCATTATATTCCGAAGCATTGTGACTGCCGGTAATCATGATGCCCCCGTCAACATCACAGGAAAACAGAGAAAAATATAGTAAGGGGGACGCACACAGGCCGAGATCAAGTACATTGACCCCTGAACTGGTCAGGCCGGCAACGAGATGATTCCGAAGTGCTGATGAAGTTAAACGGCCATCCCGGCCCACGGCGATATTGTGGACACCACGTGCTCTAGCCAGGGTCGCATAGGCACGGCCGATTCGCTCAACCACATCAGGACCTAAATCATGGGCTACAATCCCGCGAATATCATATTCTCGAAAAATTCCCATCCGGCTTTCTTTCCTTCCGAATCTATCTAATAGGTCGCAATCGACCAAAATCGTCCTGAAGTCGAACGATATCATCTTCTCCAAGGTAGGGCCCATTTTGAATTTCAATAATCTCTAAAGGGATCTGCCCGGGATTTTCTAGACGATGCGGTGTTTCTTTGGCTATCCCTGTACTCATTCCCGCCTGCAAGTCGTAGACTTCTTCGCCACGAGTCACCCGGGCCGTCCCTGCAATGACCACCCAATGCTCACTGCGTTGATGATGTAGTTGAAGGGAAAGCCGTTTTCCAGGGGCGACTTCAATCCGTTTAACTTTATAACCTTTACCCTCTTCCATGACGGTATAGGAACCCCAAGGACGATGCACGGTTCGATGTTCTAAATGTTCAGGGGCGCCCTGTCGCTTCAACAGATTGACAATAGCTTTGACATCTTGCGCACGATCCTTCGGACAGACCAGGGTGGCATCGGGCGTATCCACCACCACCATCTTGTCAAGGCCAATCGTTGCTACGACCCTTCGATCCGCAAACAGCACCGAATCGCGGCTTCCCAGATCGATAATATTCCCATTCCGGACATTTCCATCTTTATCCAAAGGCACCACTTCTTCCAAGCTGCTCCAACTCCCCACATCCGACCATCCAAAGTCTATCGGTATCACCACACTTCTGGCAGAATGTTCCATCACCGCCTTGTCAATAGAAAGCGATTCGACTTTGGCATAGACCTTCCGAAGGTGGGAGGGGAAATCCTCACTTCCCATCTCGCCTTGTAAACCAGTCAACAATTTGGATAACGCCGGTTGGTGAAAGGCTAATTCTGATAAAATTTGGGAAGCTTTCCAGACAAAAATACCGCTATTCCAAAAATAATTTCCGGATCGATAATATCGTTTGGCAGTTGTGAGATTCGGCTTTTCAACAAACCGGGCCACAGAATACCCGATGAAGGGACCCTTGGCTCCGATCCTCTTTCGCTTCGAAGGCTGAATATAGCCATACCCTGTTTCAGGACGAGTCGGCTGAATCCCAAACGTCACCAGATGCCCACTCATCGCCAATTCACTGGCAAATTGTACGGCTCGCATAAATTTTTTGGATGCCTTCACGACATGATCTGCCGGCACCACCACCATCACGGCTTCAGGATCTTGATGTATCAATCGTAAGGCCGCGAGAGCGATCGCCGGTGCCGTATTTCTCCCTTCCGGCTCAAGAATGACATTTCCAGCAATGTCATCTTTCCACTGATTGAGTTGAAGTTTGATGGATTCCGCTTGAACGGCATTGGTGACAATTGCCATCCGATTCGCGGGGATATTCAGTAATAGACGCTCAAACGTCTGCTGCAGGAGGGTTCCTTCTCCCAAAATTCTTAACAATTGCTTAGGAAATCGTTCCCGGCTCAACGGCCAAAACCTGGTACCACTCCCCCCGGCTAAAATCACTCCATAGACATGAGGATTCATGTTCGGTTCTTCTCCTCCAATCGATTCAAATGCTTAAATGGACCCTATGCACCATACTCAACAAACAAAGGTTCAAAGCTCATAAGAAAGATTGTCGGAATGTGACACTAAAAAATCCACTAAATACTTGTAGGGCTACTGAGGGCCTTTTGCGGCCAAAATTCTATCGATTATTTCTCGAACAGCTCCCTCACCACCATTTTTCTTGCAGACATAATGCACGACCTGACGGACTTGCGCTACACAATCCGCGGGAGCCGCAGCGTATCCCACCGTTTTCAAGGCCTCCACGTCATTCACATCATCCCCAATGTAGGCCATTTGTGAAAAAGGAATCCCGTACTTTTCAGACAAATGGCGCAGAATTGCCACCTTATCCTTGGCACCTTGAAAGACTTCGGGAATGCCTAATTTTTTTCCACGGCGAGCGACAATTTTGGTGTTTTCCATGGTAATGATAGCCGTGATCACCCCTTGGGCCTGTAAGAGCTTAATCCCCATACCATCACGCGTGTGAAACTTTTTCAATTCTTCGCCCGATTCCCCATAGTACATGCCGGCATCGGTCAGAACCCCATCCACATCCGTTGCAAATAATCTCAGCTCTTTGAAAACTTCCTCTGTTCTAACTACCGCCCTTGGAGAATCCTTTTTTTTGAGAGGACGTACTGTTTTTTCCCCTTTGGATTTGGATAAAGAAGTGATTCCGTGGTTTTTTCTCACCTGTTCAATTCTACCTTTCTATTTCACCATTCTTAGGGCAATCCTCAATATACGCTTAAGTTTAAGGCAGGTCTTCCGTTAAGACCACAGGAGGGATAAAATTCGTAGGCAGCCAAATTTAACAATCCATTTTCCGTTTGTATTTTTGCAAAACCGGCTTAAACAAGGCTTACTTGTGAGTTCTTATTTTCGATTCCTCAATATTTTGGCTCTTTGTTCCAGTCTTCTTTCCTGTTCATCCCCCCAATCTCAGCAAAGACTGGACACGGCATTATGTTGGCTACGCCCCTCTTGCCTTCCCTCAGACCTTCCATCCCCCAGCGAAAACGTACCACAAGCCGATACAGCCTCAGAGCCAATTAACCCAGCCGTTTCCTCAGATGAGTCTCAACCCCTATCTCCGCAGGTTTCGTCTTTTGAAAGAAGAGATGTCTCGAACTGTCTCACATCTGCCCAAATCACCGTTACGCAATCAAACCCTGTTGTCAGCATTTCGTATATTGAACCCACAACAAAAGCCAACGGCCAGGCATTAACAAATCTTGCCAAGACTACCATTTACCAAGATATAGGAAAAGGATTACTCAAATATAAAGAGATCAGGGCGACCAATCCCGGAGGAGGGGGAACCATTCGAGAGAAAGTTTCGTTCAGCCTTAAACCGGAGGAAACCATTCAGGCCACAATTTGCATAACCGCAACGGATACAAATGGCCAGGAGAGTTAAGCGTGTATAGGCTGATTCCCCAATTTCTTGAGCCTCATTCAACGTGGAGAAGCCAGGAGAGTGGTGTGCAGATGGGTAATGGGAAGTCATTTCCTGAAAATGACTTCATAAAGCTTTCTCGTTCTATCACGGCTTGAGAGTAAACCCGTGTTGTTCCATACACTCACCTATTTCCAACCCCTGGGTAACCGAATCTCTCTTCCAATCACTCCCCTGTTCCGCAGAAACCAGCGCAACACAGGTTGAATGCGTTTCAATGGGATCCGCACCTTCTCCATCAGTGGAAACCCACTCCCCCTGTAGGCAGTCTCCATAGGGATGGCAAATACGATCCGCACGAGTGGAACCGTGGTTCGGATGATAATACGATTCCCATATACTACACCCCTCCAGAAAAAAGACACTGAGACACATAATGAGGGCTCCTCCCGCCCATCTTTGCCAATTCATTACTTTGCTAATCTCCCAAAAGTCCCAGCCATATTGTGAATCAAACAATAGACGACATCGCTTGTATCTCTATCGGATAGCCTGACCTAAGAAATTAGGCCATTCGTTATCCATAACCAGCGCAGGGACATTAACCCTCTCAATTGATTTTATTCCCCTTAAAAGGTCAAGATTCAGGGCCTCCCCCTGCTTGATTAAATCTGATCTTGAACCCAGGCCTCCAATAAACCCATATATTCATGATAGGCCAATTCGGCAAGACGCACTCCGGAGGAACTCGGGAAAAAGTTCACTAAAGACCAAAACTGCATAGGAGGAACCCATTGTCCTGTGGAGGCCGGAATTGGATATAGACCCTGTTTCTCAAATAATTTGACCGCACGTGGCATATGGAAAGCACTTGTCACCAAGATAAAAGGCTCATCATGGACGATATCCCGAACATACAGAGGATGATCCTTGGTATCACGGGATTCAACCTCCAGAACCATATCTGCCCGATTGACGCCTAATTCCTCGGCGACTCGACTCATGGTGGTCGCTTCAGGAGAACCCTCAAACCCCGTGCCCCCTGTCAGAATGATTTTACTTCCGGGCAGCATGCGATGAAGCCGGATACCCTCCATTAATCGAACACGGGAGTGATGAGACACTCGAAGCTGATAAGGCAACGTGGCATCTCCGGCAGTACCGCTGGCCAGGACTACAATCCATTTCAGGGATTCTTGGGTATTTGCGATATCCCCAGAAGTCAGAACCTGGGAAAGATTAATAGGAGGATATTGTGATTCCAACGTACGTATGATACGCCCTGAGATTCCTTCATAACCGCTGATGACAAGCAGAATGAATCCCAGGGAAACCAGGACTTTCCCAAGGTATTGCTTGCGGGAAAAATACAAAAAGACAAGCCCGCAAGCCATCATCTCTATGCACAGAGAGAGAGGAGAAAAAAATGAGGCCAAAATCTTCTTAAGACTGAGCACCAATGTTCCTTTCCTCCTATCGATGTTGATGATAGGGAAAGCTGCGCCTATCCATTTCGTGGCACAGATCGACGATTATACGAATTTTTCCATTTTTTTTCTTCTGATTGCCATAAGGTGTATTGGCCCCGAGCCAGTATCATTCACTTCGAGCATGAGGACCAAAACAACCTTAATCTCTTCACGGGATGGGTGCGGGAAGCGATGATTAAAGCGACCCACCGCGGGGAAGCACTAAAAAAAGCATTGGCCGCCCTTGGTTTCAATGGAGGAAAACTCTTGACAGCAGGATCGATGAACCGCCACCTTGAGAGGGCATACCTACCGCGCGGGATAAATTTGGAGGTATAAAAAAAGAATATCGGATTAAGGAGAAGACTCCGAGCAGGAAAGAACCAGCCCTTTTTGGTGTTTTTTGAAATCCTGGATAGAGACATCAAGGCTTCGTTGCGCAACAAGAATATCTCTCAATAGATTTCCTTGGGGGGATTGATGGGTCACACAATGAATCTTTCCCCCTTGAAATCCACGACGGCTCCGCCTGCATCCATCAAATTCCTTGGGAGCATGCCGGAGACTAAATTTAGCTTCTTGCAATTGGTCATGCTTCCGGACGACCTGTTCCTGGGCAGCCTTCAAAAGAGAAACAGCCTCGGTACAGGAAAACTCCCATACCTCCGAGAAAGCCGACGAGGGAAACAACAGGAAGAACCAGATTATTAAGGACCAAACCCGCATAGACATCCTCCTCATCTTGAGGAAAAGGGCAAAAATATTGTTGAGAGACTTGCAAATTTTCTCCCAAAATATCCCGCGGTTTTGACCCCATCAATAACCTAAAAGGAGGGACAGCCAGGATAACCCGATTCATATGATTTCTAAAGACGAACTCCTAAACACATATGTAGGTGGAAATTTTACAGTATTACTTCAACACAATGTGTGCCCGTCTATTCTTTTGAAAACATTCACGGGTGGGTTGAAGACAAAACGGTTCATTTTTTCCCAAGCTTAGGATTCGAATAGATGAAGCGCTCACCCCTAAATCCACCAGGTAATTCTTCACCGCCATCGCGCGACGCTCCCCCAAAATAAGATTATATTCTTCGGTTCCTCGCTCATCACAATGTCCTTCAATCAGGACAGTACGAGTAGCGTGCCGATTCAGGAGTACTTCAGCGTTCTGCATCAGGATAGGAACAGCCTCACTCCGAATATAATATTGGTCGTAATCAAAAAAAACATCTTCCAACGTCGAGGGAAGAGGGGGGTTGGCCGTTTGCGAATGGATGTCATTTATAGCCGGCGGTGTTGCTGATATTTGAGGCTGGGAAACGACTGGAAGAGAGGGTTCCGGTTCGGGCACAGAAACGGCAGGGGCACTCACCACCGAAGAAGGAGAAGAATCGGGAGACTCCTCACCTGGCTCGGCCCCATGGCTGAAGATGGACACATGATGCCAGGAACTGCACCCGCTCAGAATAGCAACCAACAGCCCAAGAATCGCATATTTCCCCTGAAACGACTTCCTCAATGGTGGCCGTTACTCCACTCTTCCAAGGCAGGGTAGAAGGTTCCTTACTGGCATAACTCATAAATCCCTATAAATACTAGCTATCATACAACTTTCATTAAAAGAGTCAATCTCACCCGGAGCTGCCATCATGGTTGAACTTGACGGATTTTTTTTCACATAGGTATGATCGGACTCCTGTCGAGCTATTTCATTTTAAAGTCACTTTTCTCGCCATTTCACGACACAATTTGCTGGGCATCCGTATGATTGACGTTCAACATGTGACCAAACGCTACGGGAACGCAACCGCGTTGGATGACGTCTCATTCTCCATCAACAAGGGGGAAATCGTGGCGTTTCTCGGGCCAAATGGCGCAGGAAAAACCACGACTATGCGTATTCTGACGGGGTTCATGCCCCCAACCCTGGGGACCGTCCGCATTGCAGGGTTTGATTGCCTGGAAGCACCCTGGGAGGTCAAAAAACATATCGGGTATCTCCCCGAAACTCCCCCTCTGTATCTGGAACTGACCGTCACTGAATATTTGACCTTTGTGGGGAGAATTAAACGACTTTCTGAGGACCAACTGGCCGAACGGATGGATACCATCATCACCCAAACGGGCCTGGCCGATGTTCGGGGCCGAGTCATCGGACATCTATCCCGTGGATATCGACAACGCGTTGGCTTGGCACAAGCCCTTTTGCACAATCCTCCCGTTTTGATTTTGGACGAACCAACGACAGGGCTAGACCCGAATCAAATTATTGAGATCCGGGAACTCATTAAAAGCCTGGCGGGCTCCCACACCATCATTCTCAGTACACATCTATTGGCCGAGGCAACCGCTATTTGCCAGCGGGTCATTATCATTCACCGCGGCCGAATTGTCGCGGTGGACACCCCGGAACAGTTAGGAGCCAAACTTCGTGAATCGGAAACGCTCAGTCTAACCGTGAAGCAATCCGACCCGGACCTGTTGGAGGCGCTGCACCATATTCCTGGAGTCATCCGAGTCTCTCAAGGAGCAACGGCTCACACCTATCTTCTGGACACGCAGATGGGGCGGGATATCCGGGAGGAATTGACCCAATTAGTCGTCTCCAGAAATGTGGGCCTTCTGGAATTAAAAACCCAACCTCTCACGCTTGAGGATGCGTTTAAGGTGCTCACACAAACCAACACTCCCGGCGGACCCAACATTAACACCCCTGGTGGGCCACACTAACCGCCTTTACCCGGATTACTCTCATTATGACCCCCGTTCACACAATTGTTGCCAAAGAATTACGAAGTGCGTTTGTGTCTCCCGTAGTCTATGTCATTGCGGCCATCTTTTTGGCTATCGTGGGGCTGTTGGCCTATTCCGCGGCGGCCAATGCGAGTAACCAGGCTATCCGCCTGATGCAAGTACAAAACACCTACGCACAACTCAATCTCAATGATATGCTGTTCAGACCCCTCTTTCGAAGCATTAACCTCATCCTCATGATTATTCTCCCATTACTCACCATGCGTCTCTTCGCCGAAGAACGCAAACTTCGAACCTTTGAACTTCTTCTCACGTCTCCCATTGGCGTCAATGAAATTGTGTCTGGAAAATTCATGAGCGTGATTATCGTTTATAGCGGCCTGTTATCACTGACAAGCCTCATCCCGATAACGCTTTCCGCCTATGCAACCTTTGATTGGCGACCGATTTATCTTGGGTATGTCGCTCTGTTTCTCCAAGGAGCTCTTCTAATCTCCATTGGCCTGTTTGCCTCGGCATTGACCGAAAACCAAATTATTGCGGCTTTTTTAAGCTTTGGCTGCATCTTAGGTCTCTGGATGCTCGGGGCGTTAGGGGGCATTGTTGGGGACACCACAATCGGGCACTTTCTGTCCTATCTTTCTTTTAGCGAACATTTTGAACGATTGATTCGTGGGCTTTTCAACCTCAAAGATATTCTTTATTACGTCTCCGGCATAGCGTTTATGTGGTTTGCCGCTCACCAAGCCGTCGACGCCTACCGATGGAAGTAACGCGTGTGTCTTCAATTCTCGGGATAGCGGGAACGATAATAGCCCTGGTAGGACTGGGGCTTCCCTTGGTCTATCCTGCTGCAGGGAGCCTCTCCTCAATCCTGCTGGGAGTGGGAACGCTCTGCCTCCTGGGGTATTTTGCCTTCCATTTTCGGAGCCTCACCGCGTTAGCTCGAACCCGGTCTACTCGACTTGGCGCTCACAGCCTGTTTTCGGTGTTGCTTGCCGGCGTCGTCGTGGTCTTACTCAATTTTCTCGCAGCCAAACATGCGCCGGAATGGGACTTCTCAGAGACGCAAAATTTCACCTTAAGCCGACAGACCTATCAAGTCCTTCGCACTCTTCCAAGAGAAGTGAAAATGACGGCTTTCACCCATGAAGGGAGCCCGGGTTATGGCGGCTATCAGGACCTATTGACGACTTATGCGAAGGAGAGTCCTCTCATCACACTGGCATTCATCGATCCCGAACGCCAGCCAGACAAGGCCAAAGAGTATCAAGTGACTCGAATCGATACCGTCGTCGTGGAAAGTGGTCCCCAAAAGGTCCATCTCCAACGATCTTCTGAAGCCGACATGACCAATGCGCTACTCCGCGTCACACAGGACGAGAAAAAGCGCATTGCCTTTGTCACAGGCCATGGCGAAAAAAGTCTCTCCGATACCGAATCGTCAGGATTATCTCGTGCCGGCGATGCCCTGGCCAAACAGGGCTATGAGGTCGGAACAGTGGATTGGCAAGACACGGCTACCCACGAAGCGGCAGTCCTCATCGTGGCCTCCTCCACAGAAGCCGTATCCTCTGATGACCAACAACGGATAAGTCAATTTCTGGAAAAAGGAGGACGGGTACTGGTGATGGATGATCCAGGCAGCGGCACGTCCCTAGATCCCCTCTTCACGCCGTGGGGCATTCAATTGGGAACTGGCATCCTGGCTGATGAACAAGACCGCTTAGGACGTGGCAGTCCCACCGCCTTGCTCGTTCGAACCTTTACCACACATGACATCACCGAAGACTTCACCACACCTATCCTGTTTCCCGTGTCTCGCTCGGTGACCTTCGACACGGCACAAGGAAAGACCTGGGAGTATGTCGCCTTAGCCCAAACATCTCCGGAAAGTTGGGAAGAAACGGACCTGAACAGTCCGCAACCGGAATTTACTGCGGGGGAAGATCCCAAAGGCCCCTTTACCATCGCGGGCCTCTTGATCCGCAAACCGGTCGACCAGTCCCCAACAGCACAATCTGCCGTCCTCATCGTGGGTAATGCCGCCTTTGCGACCAATGGGTATCTGACTTATCCGGGAAACACGGATTTTTTCTTGAAAGCCATTGCCTGGCTTGCGCAGGAGGACGCCTTAGTTTCTCTGACACCAAAAGATCCGGCCTTTCATCCATTCATACCGAATCCCTCACAGGAACAAGCGCTCGTATTTTTTCAGGTCCTGTTCATTCCACTCCTCACCTTGTTTATCGGTCTATCTGTTTGGAAAAGGCGGCGAAGTTTGTAATATGATAAATCCCGTTCGAGTAACGCTCATACTGGTTCTGGTCGTTCTAGGCTTGGGGGGCTACATCCTCCTCGTTGATATTCCACAATCCCGGCAACTGGAAAAACAGGAGACCCAGGAACGACAGATCCTGCCGTTTGATGACCGGGCTATCACGCAGATCACCTGGGCCACGCCCACGGAGACCATCCACCTCGAACGTGATGACCAATGGCGGTGGATGATAACCGAACCCATGCGATCCCCCGCGGATTCGCGTGAAATTCGTCGGATCCTGCGAGCCTTGACGATAGGAAAAATTAAACGACATATCGAGGATGGTCCAAGCAATTTGTCCGAATACGGATTAGAGCCCCCTTATCTGACCCTCACCCTGACCACTCCGACCGAGACGCAGGAAATGGCTCTAGGGGATGCCGGCCCCTTTGCTCCGTCCTTGTACGTCCAAACGAAACCTGACAATCAGGTCGTGCTGACAACTCTGGATGTGATGACTTTCGCCCAAAAGTCCCTCACGAACTTTCGGCTTAAAGACCTCTTGTTTTTCGAACGGGATCGAGTCCTGGAACTTCACATTCAGCTCGGACCAACTACCATGATCATGACACGAGTGGCAGGAGCCCATAGTTTGACGCCGAATTGGATGTTCCAAAGTCCGGTGAAGGGACCGGCAGACAAAACCGCCGTGGGCACACTCCTCATGGATTTAGGAGGCCTGGCCGCCACTGGATTCATTGACACCGAGGAAGAAAAGAAACGGATTCTGGGCCAACCGGCGCGCATTCAGGCTGAGATACAGATCGTAGAAGGCGCACGCACGCACCAGCTGGAACTCTATCAATTTGCTGATCCAGAAAAGGCCTATGCTATCACGTCCGCCTCCGGCCCTCTCTATGAGATCCCAGCGGGCATCTTAAAACCCATCACGCAAGGCATGTTTCATTTTCAGGACAAACGTCTCTTTGGTATGGAAATCGCCGATATCGCGATGCTGACAGTCCACACCCCCCAGGATCATTATGTTCTCATTAATCAACACGATGAGTGGATCTTGGAGGACAATCCCTCAGCAGAGGTAAATCAGGAAGTTGTGAAACTTTTTGTCAGCCGGATCGTGGACGTCCCAGCAGAAATATTCCACCCTGATTCCTCTTCCGCCTCAACAGACCATGGGATGGCCTCACCCAACGCCACAATTTCTGGCATGAACCGAAAGGGACAGGAAATCGGACAATTAATTTTGGGGAAGAGAGAGCGAGGCCTGGTCTTCGCAAAAGGATCAAGCCTGCCGGGGTTATACCAGGTGCGATCAACGATTCTTGATCAAATTCCCTCCAAAACACAACTGATACGGCAGGCGGGCTCAACCGAATAGACTTCCTGCTCACTCCTTCATCGCCGCTTCAGGCCTGAAATGGTTTACTTATTTATTTTGCGCAGGTTCAAGAGCAACAGATAGTCACAATCATTATGAACCCTATACCTCCCCGAGCTCTCTCTTAACGTGCGGGAGCTTGTTGGCCTTCTTCCTGGCCCATTTTTTTAAAGAACCGATCGGAATCCTGCTGAATGTCCTTTTTTGACGGGTCGGATTGAGATTCGGGTGCGGAAGAACACCCCACCATCATCGCTCCCACCAAGAAAACAGAACACATGATAACAGTCACCTGAGTTGTGGCATTACTCCAATTCATGATCGTTTGCCTCCAGCATCAATTGAACCCGTGATGGGTATGTTTAGAACAGTGAAGCCATCATACCCTACATCGGACACTGAACATCGATCAATACACAGCCTTGAACCGACTGAATGATAGGTGCCTGGTACGGTCCTGGCCTTCTTCAAATGTCATTACCACACCCTTGATGCCGTACCCATCGCGGTGGCGGATGAAGGCATACGGCTCACGAAAATGGGCACTGGCCAAATCCCTCATAGCGGAAAGCCTGATCAATTACCCGATTAGTGCTAGGGCCATCGTCGAGCAAGTTAAACAATTGGTTTAAGTATGCCAATCGATGCCTCCACCAGCAAACGTTGACTCAATTCCGCTCCTTGCCTGTCTTTCTGAGTCAACATCATCAATTCTCCACAGCCTCACCAATTCCAATATTTTAGTCTCTAGCCGGGATTGGGAGCCATAAACACCAGCACTCGAAGCCGGTTCTTCGAATGGTTCACCACCCCATGCTCCTCACCAGCGGGAGCCATCGTCCCCTGCCCTTCCCCCAGGACCCGGCTTTCACTTCCGACCCGAAACGTGCCCTCCCCTTCTAAGACCAAATAGACCTTGTCCTGGTCGGCATGCACATGGCCTTTTTGCTCCTGACCGGGCTCAAAACCATACACATCACAAAAAAATCTCGGTGATTGAAACACATTCTGCTTCTTCATCTTTTCCTTCGAAAACTGGCCATAGTCTTTGACATTCACCACATTCACTTTATTGCCCTCCTCAATTGAACAATGCCGATACCGCCTCCACCATTCTCTCCATAATCCAAAAAAAATTCTCCTACCCCGAATAATCCCTCACCATCCCGAATCTCCCCGAGGCGATTTCACTTTCTAGGAGTGTTGAATACTACTAAGTTCCAAAGGCATATTGACCCACAGGCACATTGCCTATCAGAGGTCTCTGGGCTGTTAAAAAAAATTTGTCCAGTCCTGCCCTGAGTCGTGTCGAAGGAAAGGTCGCGAAGTGCCTGCCGTCTCCCGAATGCCACAACTTTATGTTTTGCGCGCAGAGCGAACTTCCAGTACGTGAGCACGGAAAAATGGCAAGAACGCCGCTGGCGCCTTTTTTCAACAGCCCCTTTCCAGAAACCTTGAAGGACCCTAGGTTCAGTCTGATATGATGGCCTAACGTGGGCGTGTCTCCAAGAACGGAGCATGTTACCCTAACAGGCTCCAGGGATTCGAGAAAAAAGTCCAAAAATAGGATCGAAATCAAGAAAGGATCAAGCATGAAATCAGGACAGACGCAGGTTTCCCGCATTATTGGAGGAATACTCCTGATCAGCCTGCTCGGATGGGCCAATGTGGCCTTGAGCAAGATACAGGGCGAATACGAACTGATGGAGGGGGAGCCGTCCCAACATGAAGCCGGCAAGGTCATTCTGTTTGAATTCGCTGACTTTTACTGCTCACATTGCCACATGTTCGAACGGGTTGTCGGAACGAAACTGAAAAAGGAATTTGGCGACAAGTTGGAGATTAGAATGGTGGGGTTTCCCGTCATACCCGGCAAACTTCCGACTGCCTTTGAAATGTACAATCAGGCCGTCACCATGGGCAAAGGGCCGGAAATGAAACAACTCCTCTTTCAGGCCATTCACGAAAAAGATATTCAAGTCTTCGATAAGACCATGCGTTCCCTCCTTCTAAAAGAGATCGGGCTCGATCCGAAAGAATTTGAAACAGGACTCGCCAGTGGAAAGCCTTTCAAAACCCTAGCGAAAGGCCGGACGTGGGGGGAACGAATCAAGGTCACCCATACGCCAACCGTGCTCTTGGATGGAAACATTCGCGTGGCGAACTTAACCGCCGAAAACCTCAAAACAGTGATCGAAAGCATTCTCAACCAGGACAGTAAATCTTAATGTAAACGATAAATGTATCAATCCATTTCAAATCGACAGCAAAGGAATGACACCATGGGACGAAAAAAATCTGATGACGAACTTTTCCCTGAAATGGCCGCAATGCTCGAAGGGATGCAGGAACTGATGTGCGATGAAGATGGCAAACCGCTCTCTCCCGATCACCCTCAATATCAAAAGCTTACTGGGCTTATGGAAAACATTGCCACCCGAGCCCGGAAACGAAACCAGCAAGATCCTTCGACCTCAGGCCAACACGGAACCGCGTAATTCCGAATATTGGCTCATAGGCTCTACACCTTCGATTGATTCCTCGCAGGCCTTCCCGTCGAAGTGGGGAACATGAAAATTACCGGTGGACCAATTACAACTTCGCACGAGAAGGGAATGATATTATGGGGACCGATCCTGCCAGCCTACAAAGAATCAAAACGTTCATGGAGCTTGTCCGGCGAGCGAAGCAACACAAGGCTGAGCCTACCTTTGTCAGTACTCCAACCGAACATGGCGATAACATTAATGTGGCCGCTACGATCGAAGGGAAACAGGCAACTGCCGGGATATTATTTTGGGATGTCAGTTTATTACAAAATAACGGGTTGGCCGATACGTTGGACGAAGAAGATCTCGCTCTTGGATTAAACATCACGGATGGCCTGGTTGAAGATGCCGAAAAAATTCTGGCATTCGTGGATACCGAACTCGCGAAATTAGCTTCCACATAAAAGCCCCGTGTGTGAACCTAGTCAGCTCCACTCTCGCAAAAAACCATAAGCCTCTAAGCTTCACTACCTTCAGTTGCCGGAAAATAAAAAGGACAAGATACGCCGGTGAGATAGATGCTTTCGATTCAACTACGAAAAACCTGGTTGAGATTTCAAACCACCCAAATGCTGAACGATGGAGGTCACCGCCTGCGCTCGCGTGGCACTTTCCTCCATTTCGCATAGGTGTCCACCGTTCCTGCACTCGTCAACGTCGTCGTATAGGTGAGGTGATGCGGACTCATGCCACTTGGGCACCACCATCACCGCATCGGCCACGACGGTCCCTCTTAGTTGATTGGCCAAGATCACGCGATTGATTCTGGCCCGGCGTCATCACATAGGTCCCCAACACCTGCCATTGTCCGATGGTTGATGGGATGATAACCGCGACCCGACAGCCTATCTCTGCGACTCATTTCATCTTACAAAAAGCTTGTGGAAAATATATCCAAAAACAGTTTGGGCATGGTAGGATCACCATTCCGGCGGATAGGAATATGTATGTGAGGAAATCATTGGCACATTGTTTGGTGATTGGATTTTCCAACAAGCGGTTCAACCGCAATCCGGATGCAATCTGCTCTTGAAGTTACCCATGCTGTTACTCTATAAGTAGTCTCAATCAATTGACATACACTTGCGCGGAGAGGTGGCCGAGTGGCCGAAGGCAACGGTTTGCTAAACCGTCGTAGGTCAAAAGCCTACCGCGGGTTCAAATCCCGCCCTCTCCGCCATATTTTCCGTCAAATTTTCCGGATCTGCCTTCGTGCCTTAACTTTCACCCCTTCCTCTGGCCACTTCTACCCGGTATCGTTGGAACCGAATAATCCACCTGCCCCGCATTTCGCTTTGCTGAATATGACCCATGCGTGAACATCGTTGGGAAACCCAATCGACGCTCTCCTTCGAGGACATTTTATCGGTGGCGAGCAAATTGAGGCAGTTAGGCCTAACCTCCATCCATGAGGACAAGGAGATGATCGGCTATATCGAAGAATGGGAGGTGGACCATCCACAGCGCATCCAGGCCCTCGCCCCATGGCCCACCGAGGATGTTACGTTATTACATCTCCTCGACAACTGGCAGGGCGACTTTTTTTTATTGGCAGGCCACTACCACTCCATATTTCAAACGCATCAATCGGTAAACACGTACTGTTCGATCGCACATCCCTGGCGGATGACTCAGCCGCTGACAACCCTCCTGCCGGAGGCCTGGCTGTGGCTCGGATTCCGGCATACGCATGGATTCATTCGGGTCCGGGTTCATACCACCGAAGTCATGACACCAGGGGAAACCCTCGCCAAACCACGGGACCGGTTTTGGCTCACGGACCGGGAAAACGCCTTTCGGACCGCCATTCAGATCCTGGATCTTCCGATTGAGGTGACGCAAAAAGGCGCACGAGTGCTGCTGCAGACAGACCGAACGGATACTCCGCTCTTTTGCTCATGGCCGGATGCGTTTGGACCCTGCCAATTCGAACTCAACTCGCCGGATCCCTTTGAGTTTTTGGTGCCGGCCAGTCAATTGGCTGCGACCTACCAGGGAAAACCTGCGAATTTGCGTGTGTATCTTACAGGGTTTCCCGAACCCGCCCTCTTGGATTTTACTGGAATCACTCCCAACCCCCGGTTCATGTATCGCTGTTCTATTCACTGCACACTGTCCGATATGCCTGAGTTGCTTCAGCTCTTAGAGCCGCAAGGGCGGGTGTATGGGAGCCTGGCAGAATTCCAGACCGACTACCTCCTTCCTGAAGGGGAAGACGTCGCGGCCATCGTGGGATTGGTGGGAACAAATGGTGACTTTCGTCTGGAGATTCGCCTCAACCAACGACCTCTTCCTCATCAGGCCACGGAACAATGGCTGGAGGAACTGGTTGGTCATCCTCTCATCTATGCACCGCTACCCGCCTTCCCGTAAGAGAATGTTGAAAAAGGCTGCCAGCGGCGTTCTCGCCGCTTGGCCGTGCTCACGTACCCCTCCGTACACTCCGCTCGCCCAAGCAGCTGCGGCCTTGCCACGGGGACGGCGTGTCTCATGTCGGGGCTGGGCGGGCTACAAGAGGAGCCTTTTTGAACACTCCCTCATTGTCTTCAGGTTAGCCTCTGTCACTCATATACCGATGAAAAGGCAACATAATTGAATTCACCACCTCCCGTCACAAATGTATTGAGTTCCTGGGTGACCACGAACATTTACTCCAGGAACGGGCGCGCGGCCCGGCAGACTTCCTCGACTGATATTTGCCGCATACAACCTTCTTCTCCCCGGGAACACGCGTCATGAAAGCATTTTTCGCAGTCCAGGCCTTTATAAATCACAGAAACGTTTCCTCCCCTCGGACCCCACACATGAGGATCAGAGGGACCGAATAACCCCAGAACAGGACACCCGATTGCTGCGGCCATATGCATCGGGCCCCCATCGTTCCCGATAAATAAGGCGCTTCGCTTCATCACTGCCGCCAGTTGACGCAAACCGGTTTGCCCCATCACATTACGCGGTTTGGACCTGGTCAAATTGACAATCTGTTGTCCTATCAGCATCTCTGACTGGTGCCCGATCAAGGCCACGACCACTCCATGATCGGCCAGCCAATCGGCCAAGGCGGCAAATCGCTCAAGAGGCCAGGCTTTTTTGGCATATCGCGCTGGAGGATGAAGGAGCACCAATGGCGCCTGCCCGATCTGGAGCGAGGCCATCAGGTGATCGCCCTGCTCATGGTCCTCAGGTCGCAGATACCATTCCGGATTGCCCACGGGATCACTGATCCCTAAGGCGGGCAAGGCCTGGGCATGATAATCCACCATGTGCATGGAACCATAGGCTGATGGCAGCACATGCGTATACAGCTTTCCACGCCACCGATTCTCCCGATTAAACCCCAGCCTGACACCGGCACCGGTCCAATAGGTCAGAAATGCGGAGCGATCCCCATCCGTTAAATCCACGACCCCATCGAAACGAGCCTGACGCAGCGATTGGTAACACTCAAATTGTTGGCCCCATCCTTCACGAGGCAACACCATGATTGTCTCCAGATAGGGATTCCCGAACAACACACTCTCCGTTCCAGGATTCACCAGAAAGGTGAGTGACACACCGGGAAATCGCTTGTGCAGAATGGGGAGAAGAGGGGTGGATAACACGACATCCCCGATATACCGAAGTTTAATAAGTAAAAGACGTTTCACGTGAATCGAGACTTCGAGATTATCCTGAAAGGATAATTCTACAGGGGAACGGTTCGGGTTACACTTCGAGGGGCGTTCATTTCATGAATCCGTCTGATGGAACGGAAGGGTTGCTTGCCAGTAAGGCCATAAGACCGACACGGTATAGATTCCCAGTACATATTCTCCAAATTCTTCCAGCCCCATTAAGAATAGCTGTGCGTCTTCCAACCCAAGAATGGGAAGATAATAGCCATGCACTTTATCCACCACCACGCAGAAACTCAGCAGCAGGCCTCCCAGGGTCAATTGGCCAATCCAGGGAGCACGACTATTCCATGCTGCCGCCAGTCGTAACCAGATTCGAGAACAGAGGACTATTCCAATACCCATGACGGGAATAATCATACCCCCAATCACCAACAGCCGTTCCCAAAGCGGAAAGCTCGAGTTCCAATAATTCGCAAACTTATCAAAGTTCCATCCGGTCGCCCAGACATGCGCATCTAACTCCCGCAGCCCAAAGAGAAGGCAGAGAGCCGTGAGCCCCAACCACTCAATGCGATGGTGGGAATGACTGAGGCCCGCAATCAGGCACCACACCATGGCGACAAACCATACGCCCGCACTCATCATCTCAACCGGCCCGTTTTCTGAGGCAATGACGTCCCCCCACCCCGGCAGATTGGTAGACCATTTTGCCAGGAGCGTCATCGTCAAACAAAAAAAGAGCGCCTCCAAAAGGTTCCTCCAACACAGCCCGGCCTGCCCTTGACGTGTATCCCCGAGGAGTGAAGGCTTGTCCGAGGGCATTTGAAGGAATCCCGGTCTCATGTGACTCTGACTGACATCTCCAACAAAAACAGATAGAACCAGTGACAGCCGCCGGCAAGAATCAACGCCACGCCTCCAAAGAGTACCGCAGAGAGCCTCCTGCTCAGAAACCATCCGGCACTCACACATCCCATGACGACGAAATAGAGTCCAAGAATGAGAAATGCGAGCCCAATAAACCAAGCCACCAAAGCCATCCCCCCGAGGTCATAGATATACGGAAGTCCCTCCTGATAATACGGAACGCGAGGAAGCCCAACCGTGACACCTGCCGATAGCAATACCATCCAAGCCGGCCAGGACGTTATCCAAGCCATTGCCATTTTCATAAAGCACCTTTGGTTAGCCACGCACATCCCTATAGAGATTCAGCGTTTCCTGTGCCGCCCGCTCCCACGTAAATTGCTTGACCCGCTCGAACCCCTTGTTGCGTAATTGCGTTTGTAAGTCCCGATCACTCACCAGCCGTTCTATTTCCATCCCCAATTGTTCCGGATCCTGAGGGTGGACATAAAGAGCGGCATCCCCTGCGACTTCCGGCAAAGCACTTCCCGTCCCGGTAATGATCGGGGCACCACACGCCATGGCATCAAGAAGTGGAATGCCGAACCCCTCATAGAAGGACGGAAACACAAAGGCTTCCGCATGGGAATACAGTAGCCGTAATTCTTCGCTGGAAACATAACCAGGGCAACATACACAATCACTGATCCCCAAATCCCTGGCCGTCACCATCAGGCTGGCGCCCCGTGATTCTAACTCACCGATGGCCACAAGAGAGAACGATGAGGCAAGTCGTGGAGATCGGGCAAACGCCCTAAAAACTGCGGTATGGTTTTTCCGGGGTTCAGCTCCCCCCACAAACAGCACAAACGGACGGGCGGAAATGTGCAATCGAGTCCGGACCTCCTGAAACTTCTGGACATCCCGATCAGGTAACATGGCGGGAGACGGCCCGTGGTGGATCACCGTAATACGGTCGGACGGGAGATGAAACACCTCTTGAATTTCCCGAGAAGAAAATTCGGAGACTGCAACTACGCGAGAGACCTGCCTGGCACGCAAACCTAACTTCCAGGAGGAAAGCGCTTGGCCAAGGAGTTTCTTTGAATACTCTGGATGACGTGCCAACCAGACATCATGGATCGTGAGTATGGTGTGACGTTGGCCATAATCGGGAGCCTTGAAGTTGGTCCCATGAAAGATATCGAGCGGGGATTGATCTTTCTCCATTCGGCCAAACCCCCACGGGGACTTGGAGCATTTCACGGAGACATGCGACGGGAAATGAATCGGCAAGGGTTGGGAAGAACCACTCGATGAGGCAAAAGCCTCCCATTCAATATCCTGAGAAAAGGAAAACATGGCAGGGAAGAGACATCGGACATACTGTCCAATCCCGCTATAGGCGGAGCGCATGGGCCCGGCATCAAACCCGACGCGCATCAGGTGTCTGAACTGTTGTGAATCATCGGACAATGTCTTATCGCCAAGTTTTGTCATTCTGGCGGGAGGGTCGCCGCTCGCGAATTTATTACCTGAGAACATTCCTGTGCTTCGAGCTGTCTCATATGCCAGAGCTTGGCATATTTCACAAAGGTATACATACTGGATAGGGCGCTAACTAAAAACCCCGCCATGCCATCACGATAAGCCTTTCGGGCGAAATAGTATTTCGAAAACGTAAAGATCGGACGAAACAGGAGGTCTGTGCCACGCACATGGCGTTTGGTTCTGGCCCGGTCTTGAGCAGCCAACGTCGTAAAGTTCGGAAATTTTTCAAAATAATTGTGGAGCGTGGGCCTGGTGAGGTGCACCAATGGACACGAGAGATAAGCGGATTCTCCGGAAAAGATGAATTTATTGTGTGGCTCGGCGTCATCCAAATGGCCGATTCCCCGGCGGAACAGACGCAATTGATAATCGGGATAACACCCGGCGTTCAACACCAGAGAGCCAAAATAATAATTATGACGGGGGACATAGTAGGCCACAGGCCCATCCTTCGAACCGGCAGACAGCACGGCTTCTATCTCAGCCTGAAGTTCCGCAGGAATTCGCTCGTCGGAATCCAAAATAAACACCCAATCCGTGGTCGCTTGATCCATCGCATAATTTTTCTGATCCCCAAACCCTCGCCAGGGGCGTTGAAAAATCTTGTTCGTAAACGTTCTGGCAATATCCATGGTGCGATCCGTACTGAATGAATCCACCACGACGATTTCATCCATCCACCTTGCACTTTCCAAACACGGCTGGAGGTTTTTATCTTCGTTAAATGCCACCACGGCACAAGAGACCGTTTCCCGCTTGACCGAAGTGACACTCTTTTGGGCCGGACTATTCTGATTCTTCATAAGATGTATGATCCGTTATCACTTAATAAGAAAAGCCTATGGCCGCACAGAATCCTGGATTTTGCATTATCGTTTGTTGGTCCATCCCTGCGCATCAGGTATCCCACCCCACTTCTCTTCAACCGGCATGTTTCATATTCCAATCACATTTCCTTCACTGGACTTCAGATAGCCAAACCGTCCCATACGGCTGGATATATCGACACAGCTCCTCAAACACCACCATGCCATCGGCAACGTCCATGCACATCGGATGGGCAAGGACCGTCGCGGTTCCTCCTTGCTCGCATATACTCCGTATACTCGCCTTCACCCGATCGGCCCATTCCGTGATAGGCATTCGGTGGGTAAGACGCTCCGGCTTGGTTTTCCCATGTTGATATTTTCCATGTAACACATGTTCGTGATCCGGAAGAACATTCATCGGAACCGAACGATAGCCGGGACGCACCCATTCGGGGGAAATTTTCAAATCGGAGACCTCATCGGACACCACATGGATTCCACAGGATTCTAACAAGTGATCCGTATCAGCGGTTCGTATATAACTATGATTTCGCCAGGTCTGAATTCGTTGGCCCGTCACCTGTTGAATGCTGGCAATGGTCCTCTGAATATCACGAAGTTGGTGCGCAGTGGTTCCCCATGGCGTTCCATACACTTTTTTGAATATTCGAGACAACGGATCTCGAAAAGCCGCAAAGGTATGGCCACCAATTTCACAATGCCGCAGGCCCGATAGGATTTTCACCGTGTCCGGTTCTTCCTCACAGGCTTTTCCGGTAAAAAACAGCGTCACTTTCACTCCGTATTTCCCGGCAATATCACAATATTTCGCGGCCAATGCGACTTCTGTTTGAGAGGAAAATGGCGTATCGGTTCCCCGATACGAACGTTGGTGGACATCCCCTGTCAGACAAACCATGTTCGAGAATCCTTTGGGGCTCAACCCCGCTAAGTCGCTGGCATTTTCCACACCCGTTCAAGACCTCTTCACGACAACGGGGAAGTGTGATTGTATCAATTGCCGATATACCAACTCCGTTTGAGTCAGCATGTGATCCATGGAAAATCGTTCGTGAATAACCTGTCGCCCGATCTTTCCCATTCGGGTCGCGGCAATGGGATCAGATAGAAGACAGGCAATTTTCTCGGCTAAAATCTCGGGGTCTCCTGGAGGGACCAACAGTCCGCTCAGGCCATCCTGCACCACTTCGGGCACCCCTCCAACCGCAGAAGCGACCACAGGACGTTCCATGGCTAAGGCTTGAGTGAGAGATTGAGGAATACCCTCTTCAAAAGAAGGAATGACTACCACATCAAGTATCGCCAACAGAGCTGGCACATCCTGCCGAAACCCGATGAGATGCATACAGTGCTCCAAGCCAAGCTCTCGAATGCGACTCAACAGTGCCGGCTGTTCTCCGCCATCTCCGATGATGAGGCACTGGACGGTGGAAAAACGTTGCGTGAGCCACCGGACCGCCTCGATCAAGACCGCCATGCCCTTTTCCGGACGTAGAAAGGTGACAGCTCCAATCAGAGGGCCTTGGCTTCCAAGCCCCAAACTCATTCGTAAGGACGCATCCGGGGGTTGAGGATGGAACCGGTCCAAATCAACTCCCGTGGGAATCGAAATGACCCGGGAAGGGCTCAGCCGGTTTCCTGTCATCAATCCCTGTCTCACCGCCTCACCCGTGGTGGTGACGACATGCGGCAATTTTCCATAGAGGAGTTGGTGCCGCCACGTCCGTGAGACTGGCGTGCTTTTATGGCGGGTCCGGACAATGATGGGGCATCGGGACGAAATCCGTCCGGCAATCGACGCAGTCCAACTATCAAGAGACCCATGCGTATTGACCACATCAATCTCATAGTGTTTCAAGATTCGCAAATAGAAAGGGATTAACGTGATCCACCCTCGCTTGCCGGACGTGGTTGTTTTGACCTGGAGCCCTCGCTGTTTTGCCAGGGCGGCCAATTGACTCCCCTGAGGGGCAGCGACGACGACCGTATGGCCACGCTTGTCCATGCCTTGCGCTTCCTCCAACACGCGGTATTCCTGCCCTCCCATCCCTGAAGAAGATTCCGTGTGAAGAATGCGCATGGGTCTCTGATGGCGAGAAAGAGTCGGGTTTACCAGCGGCATCGACATTGGAGGATCAACGGGATCGCAGAGAAGGTCCATAGGATCAACTTTTTTGCATTTCCCACAACTTGGCGTATTTCACAAAGGTGTAATAGGCATACAAGATGGATAAAATCAGCCCCGGTTTTCGGTCCAACATCCCTCCCCGAAACACATACATTTTCAGAAAGGTAAATAAGGGACGAAGCACCAACTGATGGGGGCGGAATATCCGGCCTTCACGATGCATGTCCTCCGCCCGCAAGCTGGAATACCGATCCATTTTGCGAAAGTAGTGATCGATATCCCGAAAGGGAATCTGCTCCAGACTGGCATGAAGATACCCAAGTTTCCCCTTCAGCTCATAGCCCTCATGGACCAGCTCCTCTCGATAGCGCATATGTCCCTTATGAAAAAACTGTGGTTGCCGGTAATCAGGGTACCATCCACAATGCTTGATCCACCGCCCAAGGAAAAAATTTCTTCTGGGGATCTTATATGCCTGTGCCGAAGGCCCCTCCAGGAGCAACTGTTCGATTTCTTCCTGCACCGTTGGCGTCACCCGTTCATCCGTATCCAGGCTCAGTACCCAATCATGCGTGGCATGGGTCAGGGCGTGATTCCGAAGCACCCCAAACCCCTGGAAGGGATAGTGGAAAATCTTGGTGGTAAATTCACGGCAGATATCAGTGGTTCCATCCGTGCTATGAGAATCAATCACCACCAGTTCATCCACCCAATAAAGACTTTCTAAACATTTCCGCATGTTCGGTGCATCATTATAGGCAATCACCACAGCGGAAACTTTTTCTCTCGTGCGTTGTTCCGTCATGCGGTTTTTTCCTTCGACCTCCTCATAAATTTACGGTTTCGCCCAGAATTGGGTTGCCGGCATGCGATCGTCTTTTCGAGGAGAGAAGCCCCCGACGATGCCTTTGACCTCACGAAAGAGATTCTCGAGCGAAATCGATTCCATGCATTCCAGATAATTGGGATTTCTGCATGTTCGTGCTCCACAGGGACTGCAGGGCAATTCCCTGCGCACGATAACATGCTTTCCCAAGGGATAGGGACCTGTGGCTTTGGGATGCGTAGGGCCAAAGATCGCGACCACAGGAATGCCCACTCCCGCTGCAAGGTGAATGAGCGCCGAATCGTTTCCAATGAGCAGGTGCACTCTTCGCAAGAGTGAGGGTAATTGAGGAAGAGACAGTCGCCCGACCAGATTGATCAGACCCTGAGGCGCGAGACGGTCAAATTCCCCGGCAGCAGAGATGTCGGAAGCCCCACCCAAAAGTACAACACGAACATCGGGCCACTGCACCAGTTCGATGGCCAGATCCACAAACCGTTTAAACGGCCAGGACTTCATGGCAGCCCGTGTCCAAGGTGCCAAAGCAATCAAATGTTCATGGTCCAGGACGTGTGCATCCTGAAGCATCGTTTCGATTGTGAGACGATCGGTAGAGGATTGAGGCAGATGGAACACCGGAGTAGATGCGCGTGCGCCCAGAAATGTGGTGATCGCGACATTCCGGTCAACGGCATGGACCTCCAGCAAACGCCAGGGAGAAGGTTTCGTCTCGGGCAAAGGCACCTGATGTGTATAAAACCAGGTCGCCCCTTCCCTGGCTCGTGCAAAACCCACGCGGGTTCGAGCCCCAGTCATCACGCCAAAGATCCCTGAACGAAACAGCCCTTGAAAATCCACGACCAGATCGAACTGCCCTCTTCGGAGTGTACGAAATATATGCGGCCAATTCTGCCAAGACACATTCACAGACAAAATGTCATCGATATCGGGGTTCCCTTCCAGAATCGGCGCCCAGATCTCTTTAACCATCCAGGTCAGTCGGGCGTGCGGGAACCGCTGACGCAACGCAGCCACCGCTGGAAGAGCATGAACAATATCGCCCAGCGAACTTAATTTGATGACCAGGATGCGCTGAGGAGTGATGTCCATACGTACCCGCGAGAAACCTTTAGCCCATCGAGAACATACAATATTCCCATAACGCGCATGAATGGATTAGCGGCTTCATCGGTTTTGCCTGATTCGGCTGTCTCGGTTCATGATCTGCTGTTCTATCCAGTCCACGGCATGTACAAAGCTGTTCGCGACATAGGCAATGGGCACCTGTCCCGCGTCTCTCGCCCTCACCACGTCCGCACTATACGAACTCGTCATGACCAGGACACCGGGTACCGAGGCGGTGCGAGCCGCCTCTAAATCACTGCGTTTGTCCCCGACCAGATAACACTGCGATACATCGAGAGCAAATCGAGTGATCGCTTGCTGAATTAAACCCGCTTTGGGCTTTCGACATCCACATCCGTCTTGAGGATGATGAGGGCAAAAGAAAATACCATCAATCCTGGCTCCATAAGGACGAATCAACTCGGCCAGCCTCTCATGGATCGACTCCAACCCTTCGATGGTCATCATCCCCCGACCAATGGCCGATTGATTGGTGACCAGAAGCACCATAACCCCTAAGTGGTTTAATCGGGCGATAGCTTCAGGGACTCCGGAAAACAACACCAATTGTTGGGGAGAAGTGACATACCCCGTATCGTGGTTCAAGGTGCCATCCCGATCCAAGAACACGGCCGTACCCGGTGCGGCAGAATCATTTCTCATCCAACATGCCCTCTGATCCGACCCTCGTTCGAGTAGCCTGATGACATCCTGATTTGAGACAGCGCGACGTCCACAACCTGCTCAACGGACACTTGTGTCATGCAACGATGATCAATCGGGCAGGCGCGCAATAGACAGGGTGCACAACGGACCGATGCCGTCACCACGCCACTGAATTGTCCCTGAGGACTTGTCGTGGAGGGATTTGTTGAACCAAAAATCGCCGCGACCGGTACCCCAAGAGCCTGTGCGACATGCATGGGTCCCGTGTCGTTGGTAACCAAGACGGAGCAGCGTGTCAACACTCCCATTAATTCCTGTATGGTGGTTCTTCCTGACAGGACAATCGGCTCATACCGCATCCGTCTGGCGATGTTTTGCGCAAGCGCTTCTTCTCCTTTGCCTCCAATCAGGACACAGCGGACAAACGGAGCCCCCGGAAATTCTTTTCTCATTCGCTCGACCAGCCGATCACCCACCTCTGCGAAACGATCCGGGATCCATCGCTTGGCCGATCCATACACCGAACCGGGATTGATCCCAATGACCAGACCCTCTAATGGAAAAAATATCTCAGGAAACTGTCTTGCACATGCATGCTGCACCTCAGGAGAGAGAAAAAGTTGAGGGGTCCCGTCGTTTTTCCCGGGAGAGTGTGTGATGGACTTCACGAGTTCCTGATAATACGCCGTATGATGCAGGGTAGCCCGATCCGGCTTGGGCACAGGCTCGGACAGAAGCCAACGCCGTCCGTCCGTCGCATATCCGATGCGGGAGGGGATGCCGGCCACCCAGGCAATGAGGGCCGCTTCAAAGGCATTCTGGAATAACACCGCACGATCAAATTTCATTCTTTTCACAAGTTGAATGAGGTGCCAGATGCCGAAAAGGCCCTGATGTTCCCCTTGATGGACATACATCATGACCTCATCCACGCCCGGATGTCCTTCCAACAATTCTCCGATGATCGGCCTGGCCAACACCGTGATCTTGGCATGCGGATCATGATTCCGTAAATCCATGAGAGCCGGTAAGCACATCACGGCATCTCCGATCCAGTTGGGAACACGGACGAGAATGTTCATCAGAAAACGATATGCCCTCTCACATGAACCGGTCTGCTTGACCCTATCTGACCACCCATATCTGTGTCCTATGGACAGATGGTATGGAGCTGTCCACGTAACTGGTCTTCCCCTTGAGTTATCCGAACTTGCACATCCAGCGCCCATAGAGGGTCATCACATTTCAGGTGCTCTCTAATTTTCACAGCATCTTTTTCTGTTGTGATCGCGAGAGCAAGCCCTAACCGTCCCATCTTTAAACGAATAGCTTCAACATCTTTTTCTGAATAGGCAAAATGATCGGGGTATTGAATCTCTTCATCCACCGTCAACCCACAGGAGACCACACTCGATCGAAAGGAGGCGGGATTGCCTATCCCGCTAAAGAGCAAACAGGATGCCCCCTTAAAGGCCCCGGCCGGTTGAGGTTTCCCTGTCGCAATATGCGTGAACATTCCAGGTTCGGTTTCCAGACGCAAGGGGACAATGGACCTTCCCACGCTCTGTTCGATTCGATTCAGAAGTGATGATACCGATACAACTCGTTCCGTTCGACTGAAGACGATCGTCGTGGCCCACTTTGCTGCGGACAGCGGTTCACGCATTCGACCGGCGGGCACAACTCCCCTTAAGCCCTCAACATCGGTCGCATCAAATACGAGCACGTCCAGATCGCGATATAGAGAAAGATGCTGGAAGCCATCATCAAGAAGAAAGCAATCGCATGAGGCCTGCTCTAACACCCAGTGTCCCAGGCGATACCGATCGGTTCCCACAGCCACAATCGCCCATGGGCACTTGCGTGCCATCAGCATGGCCTCATCCCCTACCGATCGCCAATCTCCTTTCAGCGAGACGCCATCAGAGACCAACCTATTCACTACCGGACGTTGTCTTCCATACCCTCGGCTTAAAATTGCAACCCGCTTGCCCCGCTCATGAAGTCTGGCGGCCAACCACATCACCAATGGTGTCTTCCCGGTTCCCCCCACGGTCATATTGCCCACACTGATTACCGGTTTTGGCAATCGATGTTGAGAAAACCAGCCACGTTGATAGGCCGTCCTCCGTAAATGACCGACTGCACCATAGGGAACGGCACACCACCGGAGAATCCATGGGCAACGCCGGTCCAACCAACGCCAGAGCCGTTCCGGGTTCACACCAAGCGAAGGAGACGTCGTGTTCACGAAGGACACATGGCGGAGATCATATTCTCTCCTTATTCAAGGCTCTAACGGAAGCTTATCGGAGCACTTCTTGAGATGTTCGTGAAGACCCTTTCGCCGACAAAGAGAAAAAAGCCGAATTGTCTTTGTTCAACAATTGATCAATCCATTGAAGATTCCTCGTGACGACGCCCCGATGGGTGCGGACCATTTCCAACGCCCTTTGGCCCATCTCTTCGGCTGCCGAAGGATGTGCGATCAGACGAACCAATTGAGAGGCCAAATCCTCCTGATTCTGAATTTGTATGCCTCCCCCTGCTCCCAGAAGCCGTCCGGCAATGTCCCGGCAATGATCGACATGGGGACCAAATAGAACGGGGCGACCCCATTGTGCAGGCTCCAACAGATTATGTCCGCCAACCGGAACCAGTGTACCTCCCACAAAAGTAACCCAGGCCTCCCGGTAGACAAAGGGCAATTCCCCTCTGGTGTCCAACACGATGACGCGAGGGCCCTTCTGAACAGCCTGATCTCCGACATCCTGCGCCAAACGGCTGCGACGGACACAAGCGAAGCCATACTGTTGAATAACCTGTTCAAGCTTAGCCACACGCTCGATATGGCGTGGAGCCATCACCAATACCGCCTGAGGGTGTTGGGCAATCACCTGCCGGTAGGCATCCAACAAACACTCTTCTTCCTGAGGGTGCGTACTTCCAGCCACAACCAGCCGCTCAGCGGCTTGGCACCTAAAGAGTGCCCTGAACGAAACATGGCCATCGGCAGCCTGTGCTTGCTCAAACCCTTGATCAAACTTCATATTGCCGGTGACATGAATGGCATTTGGCTTGACGCCCAAGTGTCCGATGCGTTCAGCATCGTGTTCCGATTGCATTAAGGCCAGATCGAGACAGCTCAACACCTGCTTCATCATACCTCTAACCCAGCGATATCTGGCAAAGGATCGTGAAGAAACTCTCCCGTTGACAAGACAGATCGGCACCCGATGCCCTTCAAGATTTTTCAGCAGATTGGGCCAGAATTCTGATTCGACCAAAATAAAAAGCCGGGGCTGAAGTATCCGGATATACCGGTCAACTGCCCACCAAAAATCAACGGGAGCATAACAATGAACAGCCACACCCTCCAAACGCTTGATCACGACTTCCCGACCAGTCTCCGTGACCGTGGACACGACCAAGGGCCATTGAGGATACCGCTCCTTCATCGCGTGGAGCAGCGGAACGATCGTGGCCACCTCGCCTAAGGAGACGGCATGAATCCAGATGACCGGTTTTTGCAGATTCCGCAATTCGACAGGAACCGCCCCAAGCCGGCACCATAGGCCGCGTTGACTGCGTTTTTTTGTCAGCAGGAGTCCGATGATAACGGGAAAGGCCAGAACCAGCAGCACATTATACATTACATAATACATGAGTCGGTCACCGATCGAAGGTCTCATTCATATCGGTCAGATTCTAAGAAGACATTCGGCGGAGAAATGATTCAACCGGGTTGGAATCCTGAACAGCCAATTCCGCTTGAGCCGTAAGCCGGTTCAACGAACCTTCCAGCTCCAACCCGGGACCGGACAGCTGCTCGTTGGAAAGATCCCGGCTTACCCAGATGGGTGGGCCCCATACAAACAACCCTACCCCACCGGGATAGGGAATCTGGAAGTGATCCCAACTCGTAAAGACTTTTTTTTTGAGCAGGCAAAGGTTAAAGGGATTATGGGCAATCCCGTCATTTTTGCCAGATAAATCACTCCCGATTGTACCGTGCAGGCTGGTCCCTTCGGACCATCGGGCGTCACAACCAGATCTCCACCATTCCGCCCGGCCTTCAACAATTGCCTGGTCGCTCGAAGTCCCCCGCGTGTGCTCGACCCCCGAATGGACTGAAATCCAAAATATCCCATGATTCGCGCGATGATTTCTCCATCCCGATGTTGGCTAATCAAAATTGCGGCCTGTTGCCCACGGTAAGCCAACGGCATCATCAACTGACGGCCATGCCAAAAGGCAATAATGATCTGTCGCCCTTGACGGTACAACTCGTCCACGGTTTCCTCACCGACAGTGGATAGACGCATCGTATGCCCCAAAAGACGAATCATGTGAGCGGCCAATGGCGGAGCGACGGACAGTTTAATCCAATTCAACATAGGAACGGCGTTCTTCAATTTAGGAGGTCGTCGGTAACGGTTCGGGTTGAGTCAGTAAAAATTGCGTCTGATACAATCGAGTATAAAGACCTCCCTGTTGAAGCAAACTGGCATGAGTGCCGATCTCTTCAATTTTTCCGCGATTCATCACCACGATACGATCGGCATGTTGAACCGTGGACAATCGGTGGGCGATGATCAACGTCGTTCGGGCTTTTACCAGATTTGCCAGAGCTTTCTGCACCAACTTCTCAGATTCCGAATCCAGAGCGGACGTCGCCTCGTCCAGAATCAGAATCGGGGGATCCCGCAGAATTGCCCTGGCAATCGCGAGTCGTTGACGTTGTCCACCCGATAATCGTAGTCCATTTTCACCAACCAGCGTATCCAGTCCCTGAGGGAGTCGCTCAATAAATTCCCAGGCAAAGGCGGCGCGAGCCGCCTCAATGACAGCCTCTTCACTCGCATCCAGACGGCCATAGGCGATATTATTTCTGATCGTATCATCAAATAACACAGTTTCTTGAGATACGATGCCAATCTGCCGCCTCAGAGACGATCGATCAACCAGGCGAATATCCTCACCATCAATTTTCACGGCTCCTTCCGTCGGACGATAAAACCGTGGGACCAGGCTCACGAGAGTGGTTTTTCCACTACCACTGGCCCCGACGAAGGCCACCACTTCCCCGACGTTGATCGTGAAATTGATCTCGTGCAAGGCCGCCTCGTCAGAGCCTTCATATCTGAAGTTGACACCGGAAAATTCCAAATTTTTCGCCATGGGTGGAAGAATTTTTTTGCCTTCGTCTTTCGCTAATTCACTTTCCAGGTCGAGGACTTGAAACACTCGCTGAGCCCCCGCAAGCGCACGCTGAACAGACTCATTGGCTCCGGACATTTTCCGGAGAGGGGCATACGCCATGAACATGGCGGCCAAAAAGGAAAAGAACTCTCCCGGCTTCATCTCTCCGGCAATGACTAATCCTCCCCCATACCAGATAATAAAGGCCACACCACAGACTCCAATGACTTCCAGAAGTGGAGAGGCCATCGCTGAGGTTTGAGACGACTTCACTTTTGCTGTCCGAAAAGCTTGATTCGTCAGCGAGAATCGGTCAGCCTCCTTTTCTTCCTGACCGTAGGCCTTCACGATCTTGATACCGGAAAAGGCTTCTTTTAGGACGGAAGCCATTTTTCCAATGGATTCCTGGCCACGTTTTGAAAGTTTACGAATCCGCCGGCCGACCCGGACCAACACCAATGAGGAGAAGGGTAATACGACCAACACAATCGTCGCGAGTTTCCAATTTTGATAAAAGACCACGGACAGCATCGCCACAAACGTCAGCCCCTGTTGAAAGATATCTTTCAACACACTGGGAATGGCATTCGCCATTTCGTTGACATCGCTAATCACCCTGGCCATCAACCGTCCTGACGAATTCGCATCGTGAAAACGAATAGGCAGGCGCACGATATGAATAAACAGTTGTTGGCGAATATCGGACACCAGCCAGTGGCCCACATAACTCATGAGATAACCCTGTCCATAGGCAAAGGAGGCTTTCAAAATCGCGACACCCAGAACAGCCAACGGAAGGATAAGCAACATCTCTTGATTCCGCTCAATGAAAATTCCATCCAGAACCGGTTGGACCAGCCAGGCATAGACCGCTGATAATCCTGCCACCCCGGCAGAACAGACAAAGGCGCCAAGCAACCGCAGGCGATACTCCTTCAGATAAGACACGATTCGCCAAAAGGTCCTCATACGGTCGCCTCAGCAAGGATACATGCTGCAGCCCGTTTCGACGCTCCCGCCCCACCCAGAGCCCTCCGAATGGCGTGGAAAGCCTGGGTCATGTCGTGTTGGCGGCGAACGTCTTGCAAGATGCCTAAGGCTTCATGGGCAATATAATCCGGGGTCATACGATCCTGAATCAGCTCCGGAACAATTTCTTGACCGGCTAAAATATTCACGAGACTAATATAAGGAATTTTAACCAGACGTTTGGCAATATGATAGGTCAAGGGGGATGTTCGATAGACCACGACCATCGGTGTTCCAATCAGTGCCGCTTGCAACGTCGCCGTCCCGGAGGTCACCAGTAAAAGATTTGAAGCCGCCATCACCTCATTTGGCAGCCCTTTGACTACCTTGACCTGTTGGCTAAAAGCTCCAAGGAGCTCATTCACTATCGAATCGGACAGTGAATGCGCTTGGGCAAGAAGGACTTGAACTCGAGGGTATTGAATCCGAATCTGTTCAACCGAACGCAGGAAGGCCGGCAACACTTCCCGGACTTCCCGGACACGACTCCCAGGCAGCAGGCCAATCACCAGATCCTCTCTGTTCAATCCTAATTCCTGACGCTCATGGACCATATCATAGGCAGGCTTTAGCTCATCCAATAATGGATGACCAACATACGTGCAGGGAATGCCGGCTTTTTGGAAATAGTCCTCTTCGAATGGAAGAATTGCTAACACATGGCTGATCACCCTTCGAATGAGTGTTAAACGACGGCTTCCCCATGCCCACACCTGAGGAGCAATATAATAGATGATTTTGTGTGACCTCTTTGCAATGGCCTTGGCCAGGCGAAGATTCAATCCCGGACTGTCGATGAGGATAATGACATCAAACCGTTCGCGCTGGAGGTAACTGGTTAGCGTTCGTAGGGTCATCCACCCCTGTATGAGCTGCCGGATTCCCGGAACGCCCATGGCATCGACCCGTTTGACATGCGGAAGAAGCGAGACTCCGGCTGCCAACATCCGACTGCCACCCACACCGATTAATTCCACACCGGGATTCAGTTCCCGAAGTGCCAGGGCTAAGTGCGCTCCGTGAATATCCCCGGACGTTTCACCGGTCACTAAAAAGATTTTTGACATCGGGACTCTAACAGACCGCTCATAGCACATAGCCCGCCCTGACGCGGATTACCGTGGCGAGTGCCCGGCATGTTGTTGAATGAGCGAGACCACTTGGGTTGCGACTCGCAGAGCTTCAACCCCTTCTTCTCCTGAGACACCTCGGGCGGAAGGATTTCCCAGAATCGATTGAATGAAGCAACCCAATTCACGAGTCAGGGCATCGCCTTCATCACCCTTGATATGTTGCGTTTCAACTTCAAACGTTCCACCTTCCAAACTTTTCCTGGTGTTCATCACAGCCTCTTTTCCACCAAAATCAACCGAGAGATAGCGATCCCGTTGATATACTCTGATCTTTCGCAGTCGTCCAGTCGAGATGCGGCTGGCAGTCAAATTCGCCAGACACCCGCTTTCAAAGAGAATTCGCACATTGGCAATATCGGGCAGATCGGTAAACACCGGCATGCCTCTCGCCTCTACCTGCAGGATAGGGCCTAACCCCAAGGATAACAACAGATCCAAATCATGAATCATGAGATCCCGTACCACATCGACATCGGTCCCTCGAGGCTGAAACGGACTTAGACGGTGACATTCAATAAAGCCAGGCTGACTCACGAGAGGACGCATCACTTCTACGATCGGATTAAATCGTTCTATATGCCCAACTTGCAGTATGGACCCCCGGACTTTTGCCAGTTCGACTAACTGCTCACCTTCCCACACATGGCTGGCAATTGGCTTTTCGACCAGAACATGACACCCGCGTTGCAAACAGGTCGTGACCACCACACCATGCGCCGAGGTCGGGACCGCCACACTCACCGCATCGACCAATGCCAGCAACTCGTCCACATCCTGGAAATACGACACTCCACATTCATCCGCCACCAGACGCCCGCGTGAAGTATCGGTATCAGAGACCCCAACTAAGGTCACCGAAGGCAGGGTTCCATAAATGCGGGCATGATGTCGGCCCAAATGACCAACACCAATCACCCCAACTCGTAAGGATTGTGTCATGTAGAGATCGGTCGTCGCTGAATTGGAGAACAGAGACAGCGGTTCCAGTTACACCACACGAAACACCACGATGGGGAACCCGTCCCCTTACCGTGATGGAGCATTGGAAGACGCGGCATGCGGAAAAGGGCCTGTAGGGGCAACTCCCACGATCGCGATACCTGCTGATCTGGCGTTCGCACACATCTCTTCTCGATCAAGAACGACGGTGCGCCCGGCTTCAATCGCGAGAACTGAAGCCTTAACCGCGACCATGGACTGTATGGTTTGAGGACCAACAGCCGGCAAATCAAACCGAAGATCCTGGTGCGGTTTCGTGCGTTTGACCACCACGGTTCCCTTGCCACCAAGTGTCCCTCCACGAGTAATGGTCCCATCCGTTCCCTCAACGGCTTCAACGGCGACAATCACCCGATTTTTCACCAGGACACATTGCCCAATATCTAACTTTCCCAAGGTTGCCAGGGTATCCCAACCAAATTGAATATCGTCCCACTCTTTGCTCGTCGGTTTCCTGTGGGCGAGATTGCCCTCTCTCGCCAGAATGCCTTCCAGGCCAAACGTGGACTCCCGAATCTGAATCCCTTCCCGCTCTAATTCTCCAGCCACCGCCCTGAGGATCGCATCGTCCTTCCAATGTTTCAGACGGCTAAAAATGGCCAAGGCCCGGAGGTCCGGCCGAAGTGCCGTAAAAACATGCGTTTTGTGGATGCCACCCAACATGACGGCCTGGCGGATGCCATCACCCTTTAATGCCGCCAAGGCCTTACTAAACTGCCCGACCTTGAGCCAATGAATGCGATCAACATGGGATTCAAGTTCCGGAAGAGTCTCGCCCACATGCGCAATGGCGGAAACCGAAAACCCTAACCGCCGGACATTATCGGCAAAAATAATCGGAAAGCGCCCGTTGCCCGCAATCAGTCCAATCCGCTCATCTTGCTCGGGAGAAATCATACCCTTCGCACCAGGTCAACACCAGCCTTACTCTTCTTCATCATCCAATTCCCGTGAGGACACCTGGCAGATCCCGCGACTGGTACTTTCCAAAAAGGTAAGTAACGTCATGACGTCTGTGCTTTCCCCGTACTCGTTACGAGCAAGTTTAATGGCTTCTTGCAGGCGATGTCCCTGTCGGAATAAGAGTTCAAATGCGGCCTTTAAGGTATTCATGCGTGCTCCGGAAAACCCATGGCGTCGCAAGGCGATCGTATTCAGCCCAAACATTTGTGCACGATAACCTCCTGCCGCACGAACAAACGGCGGGACATCCCGTCCTAAGGCGGAACACCCTCCCACCATCGCATATTCCCCAATCCGTACATATTGGTGGACCCCGACTAAGCCTCCGATCACGACAGAATTTCCCACTGAGACATGGCCGGCCAAGTTTGCCGCATTGGCCATCACAATATAATTACCCAGCTCACAATCATGAGCCACATGGGTATAGGCCATGAAAAAATTATGGTGCCCGATTCTGGTCACTCCGCTTCCAAAAGCTGTCCCTCGATTAATCGTCACATTCTCACGAACAATATTATGATCCCCGATACAAACTCTGGTGGGCTCATCTTTATATTGCAAATGCTGCGGAGGGGTTCCAATCGACACAAATGGGAAAAACCGGCAACACCGGCCAACGTCCGTATGCCCCTCTATACACACATGAGCCACTAATTCGGTTTGATCTCCAATCGTGACATGTTCACCCACGACGCAATAGGGCCCGATTACGACATCTTCACCTATTGTAGCTTTGGGATGGACAATTGCTGTGGGATGAATATTCATCAAATTCTCACTTTATTGCGTTGAACATGAATTCAAAGCCAGACTTCGCGCAACAATCCTGTTGCCTGTAGCTAGGCCTCACTTTCTTCGACTTTGACCATGGCGGTCATTTCGGCTTCGCAGACTAAGGAGGACTCGACCAGGATTTTCCCGGCCATTTTCCAAAATGGATCCTTTCTCCGGATCACCTCGACCTCAACCCGCAATTGATCGCCGGGAACGACCGGTCGACGAAACTTGGCTTTTTCAATTCCGGTGAGAAAAACGGTGGGGCGCCCCGTCCCCATTGCCGTTTTTCTAGCCAATACTCCGCCAACTTGTGCCATCACTTCTAGAAGTAACACACCAGGCATAATGGGGTACCCGGGGAAATGCCCTTGAAAAAACTGTTCATTGGCCGTGACGTTTTTAATGCCCACAATCCGCGTCCCATCTTGGAATTCAAGGATCCGATCCACTAATAAGAAGGGATACCTGTGCGGAAGTAATGCCTGAATCTGGAGAATATCTAACTCGCTCTCAGCCATACTGACCCCTTTCTCTCAATGTAACTCTGACACCATTGGTTCTTATGACCATGAGCCACCATTTGTCTAGGGTATACGAATCTCTCCGCTCTCCCGATCCAGCGCCTGAATAACCTCAGTAGAAATATCCAGGCCGGGTTGATAAAACAACGTGCCGGAATTCACACCATATTCTAAGACCAAACCCAGGCCACGCTGACCGGCAACTTCCGTTACCACCTTTTGGACCTGGAGACGAAATTCGTTTTGCAATTCGCGTTGTTTTTCTTGGACTTCTCTGTTTAAATCGGCTACCTTTTGCTGATACCCGGCCATTTTTTCCCTGAACTGTTCTTCCTTCCGATCTCTGGCCTCCTGACTTAACACCGTACTTTGGGCCATCAATTCACTTTCCAACTTACGCAATTCCTTTTGCTCTAATTCCACAAGTGTCTGCCGATCCTTCATGAAGGCATTCAGCGCATCCGACAGCCGTTTTCCCTTGACCGTTTCAGCCAATATCCGCTGAGGATCAACGACGCCGACCGGGAGATCCGATGGATTGTTTGGCGCTATAGCCGTGCAACCCCAGACAAAACTCAGGACCAGACTTCCCAAAGTCATCCACCCTCCGATGCCCCCAACCCCTGTCTTCCTCATTATATGTTCTCTCCTCCCCCTCGCCATCCCACGTGGTCTTGGTGCAAACCTATCTAAAAGACCGATCCCACGGAAAACTCAAATACCCACTTTCTGTCATCCTTTGGGCCATCGATCGGTCGGCCATACGCCGCCCGAAGAGGACCAAATGGTGAAATCCACCTCACCTCCATACCTGCAGCCATTCGAAGATCAAAATCCAATTTATCTCCTTGTGAAAACCCTCTTCCATAATCGAAAAAAATGACTCCGTTCAACTTGGCATCTGGCAACACCGGAAAAATCAAATCATTATTAATAATGATTTGTTTATTGCCACCCTCAGGGTCGTTACTATCGGTCACCGGCCCGGCACGACCATATTTAAATCCCCGCACGGTATTGATGCCTCCCACGTAGAAAAACTCCGGAATGGGGAAATCCGAACCATTAAATCCGTCTCCGTATCCAATCCGTCCCCGAATGGAATGACGAAAATCCCAAAATGGCAAGGGGGTAAATTTCATGGCATCAAACGATGCACTATAAAAATTATTTGTCCCCCCAAGGGCATCCGTTCCAAAACTCGCGATGACACCGATTCGAGTGCCACGCCGGGGGTCTAAATAATAATCACGCGAATCCCTGAATAAAGAGGCACGGAACCCCGTCGTGGACTGCGTGCCTTCCTGGTCTTTAATGAGATCGTTGGCATCAGATTCCACATCATCAATCTTGATCTTCTCAGCCACAAGGGTAAAGGTACCCGTCAGGTATTCAGAAAAACCCCGACCAAACGTCAGATTGGCCCCTTGCTTTTTTTCAAGGTACGTCAGAAAATTGGTTCGCGAGCTGAACAAATCTGCCTGGCCGGAAGTTAAGGTATCAAAAATAGCCGGATTTCGAAAGGTAATAGTTCCCAGAGTACGCCGTCCTCCTACCTGCCCTCGAATCCTGGCTAGATACCCTCGCCCGAATAAATTTCCCTCGGTTATATCCGCAATCAATGTGAATTGATCCAATGTACTGAACCCCCCGCCAATGCTGAAGGAGCCGGTAGGTTTTTCCTTGACTTTAACCTCTAAATCGACCTCACCCGGAGCAATCTGTTTGGGAAGAATCTCCACAGTTTCAAAAAAATTCAAATTATTCAGACGTTCGAAACTTCGCTTTATTGCCGGGGAATCGATCATATCCCTTTCATCTACCCGCAATTCACGCCGGATCACATTGTCCCGCGTCTTATTATTCCCGGTAATGCGGATATCTTGAATCCTGACCATTTCCCCTTCCTCAATGGAAAAACCAATACGAGTGCTCCGAGTGGGCGGATCAGGCTCTACCGAAGGATTGGCCTCCGCAAACGCATAACCACGACTGCCATATAAATCCGTCAACCGGGTAATCTCATCACGGATTTTAGCTCGCTGAAACACTTCACCAGGTTCAATGATCAATCCTTCCCGCAATTCTGCATCAGAGAAGAGCGTATTTCCGGTATACTCGATTTGACTCACCACATAGGGCTCTCCTTCGACAATCGGGAATACCAGACTAAACCATTCTTTCTTCTCATCCAACTCCATTCGAGGCATCCCCACTTGGACATCTAAATAGCCTTTATTGAGATACACTTCTTTAATCCGTTCGACATCATTCGGCAGCTCATCACGATGAAGGATGCCGGCATCCGAAAAAATTGACCAGGGCCAGGAATATTCTCGATTGGCCATAAAGGACGTCAATTCCTTCTTCTGGATGACATTACGGCCTTCAAATACGATTGTACGAATATGGGCCTGACTCCCCTCTTCGATATAAAAGGTCAATCGTACTTGATTGTTCTCGATCATATCTGTGATAGGAATAATTTGAGCATGGTAAAAGCCCTTGTCGTGATACAACGATCGAAAATTTTCTACAGAAATCTTTACCTGTTCTTTATCCAAAAACACCTGATTTTTTACGGTATTTTTTTCGTTCAGTTTATCGTCTGACAACTCTTCATTCCCATCAAACACCACTTCGATCGTAAACGGCTTTTCCTTTACACGAAAGACCACCAGGACTCCATTGGCCCTGACCTCGGTTGAGACTTCGACTTCTTCAAAAAACCCCATCCCATATATAAGCTGAATTTGTTCCCGAATGGACTCTTGGGTAAATACATCACCTGGTTTGATGGATAATTTTCCTAAGATAGCCAGATCTTCAATATGCTGGTTTCCTTCAATTTCAATGACCTCGATATGGGACTGGGAAGATTGGGCCAACACCGGCCTCTCTAACGAAAGTGTTCCTAACACAAGAAGGCCAACAAGGAGGAAAAGGCTGACAGATGGAAGGAGAGAAATCCCGAAACGCCTCATCTTGTGCCCAAGACCCAGTGACCCAGGCAACACTAGATCCATGGGGCATCTCTAAAGCGATGGAAGAAACCAGAAGGGTGTATCACAAAAAATTTGTATGGTCAGCGGGACAGCAGAATTGCCCCTTCAATTTGGTCCCCAACGGTTAAACCTTAGAGATGCTGGTGATAATGGGGGGAAGCCAGAGAAATGAGGAGACAATCATCATGTTGGGATCAAGGTGCCAGATTATATTCTTGATAGGATTCCTTGTAAAGGCAACATCTTTAGGCATGCTCTATTCTCAGAAACATCCCAAGAGGGGAGCAAGCGTAAACCTTGACAACATTTTTCACCTTCTCCTAGTATCAAAATCAATTAAAATAATGTAGGTTTTCTAAAATAACGAGTAATGGAATTTCATTCAGAGACCCATTCCTAACCCCAGACAATCTTCGGCATTGTTGCCAGCCGGAACCATCGTAACGCTCACAATGGGTCGGAAGATATCCCTGCTCTGTCTGGTCAAGTCCCCTTTCCGATGAAGAGATTGAGAGACACACTGTTCACCATTTTGGCCAAATCTTTGATGAACCCATTCGTTCATCGTTAGAAATGAAACTGATGACTGAAGACTATCCGGAAATTCCCGCACCGTCTATTGAACAGATCCCAGAGGAATTACCCCTCCTGCCAGTACGGGACATTGTCGTCTTTCCCTATATGGTGCTCCCCCTCTTTGTTGGGCGCGATGTGTCCATTAAAGCCATTGAAGCCGCTCTCTCCTCCGATCGCTTAATCTTTTTAACCACCCAAAAAAATCAAGACGTGGAAGTGCCAGAGACCCAAGACCTTTATCAAATAGGCACGGTCGGCGTCATCATGCGCATGCTGAAACTCCCGGATGCCCGCATTAAAATACTCGTCCAAGGCCTCACAAAAGCCCGAGTTCAAGATTTTACCCAAACCAATCCATTCTTCTCCGCCCGCATCAAAACAATGCCGGAATCTCCCACAGCGCTTCCTTCCTTGGAGAAAGAGGCCACCGTTCGCTCCACCCGAGAGTCCTTGGAAAAAATTGTCGGATTAGGAAAAGTGTTGATGCCGGATGTGCTCACCGTCATTGAAAATCTTGACGATCCTGGCCGTCTGGCAGACATTATCTCCTCCAATCTTGGGCTCAACATTGAGACCACTCAGGGAGTCCTCGAAACTGACGATCCTCTTCTCCGCCTGAGGCGAGTGAATGAAATCCTGGGTAAAGAGCAGGACGTCTTGTCCATGCAACAGAAAATCCAAGCTGAAGCCAAGGGGGAAATGGATAAAACGCAACGAGAATACTTCCTTCGCGAACAACTCAAAGCGATCCAGAAAGAGTTGGGAGAACTCGATGACCGATCTGAAGAAGTGGCCGAATTTCGTCGAAAGATTCAAGAAGCCAGCATGCCGGACAAGGTTCTGAAAGAAGCGGAGAAACAACTGAAACGTCTGGAAAAGACACACCAGGATACGGCCGAGGCCGGGACGATCCGAACGTACTTGGAATGGATTGTTGAATTACCTTGGAACCGTCATTCTGAGGATAACCTCGACCTCCCCCAGGCAAACCAGGTGCTCCAGGAGGACCACTACGATCTGGAACGGGTCAAGGAACGAATTCTGGAATATCTCGCCGTGCGCAAACTCAAAGACAAAATGAAAGGACCCATCTTGTGTTTTGTGGGCCCTCCTGGAGTCGGCAAAACTTCTTTAGGTAAATCGATTGCTCGTGCCATGGGACGGGAATTCGTTCGCATGAGTCTAGGTGGAACACGAGACGAAGCCGAAATTCGAGGACATCGCCGAACCTATGTGGGGGCATTGCCAGGAAGGATTGTCCAAGGGATCAAACAGGCAGGGACCAATAACCCCGTGTTCATGCTAGATGAAGTCGATAAAATTGGAACCGATTTCCGCGGGGATCCCTCGGCTGCCTTACTGGAAGTGCTCGATCCGGAACAAAACCATGCGTTTGTCGATCACTATCTCGGAGTCCCCGTTGACCTAAGCAAAGTCATGTTCATTACGACCGCAAATTTGACGGATCCCATTCTCTCCGCACTACGGGACCGAATGGAGATCATTGAAATCCCAGGGTATTCGGAGGAAGAAAAGCTTGGCATTGCTCAACGCTACCTGATCCCGCGTCAGTTGGAGGAACACGGAATCACACAAGAGCACTTACTCCTCACCGATCCGTGCCTGGCGCGCATCATTTCTCAATATACCAAGGAGGCCGGGGTTCGCAATCTGGAGCGTGAACTGGCCAACGTCATGCGAAAAGTGGCGAAACGCATTGCCGAAGGAAAGATCAAACGCTATCAGGTCACTCCCCGAAACCTCCATCACTACCTCGGTGTTCCTAAATATGTGCCGGATCAGGAACAGGAAAAAGATGAAGTCGGTGTCTCAACTGGACTCGCATGGACAGAAACCGGTGGGGATGTCTTGTATATCGAGGCTTCGGCCATCAAGGGAAAAGGCCTCTTGACCTTAACAGGGCATCTTGGCGACGTCATGAAAGAATCTGCTCATGCCGCACTTACCTATATTCGCTCCCAGGCCAAGTCATTGGGAATCAATCCTGACATTTTCGCAAAGCAGGACATTCACGTTCACGTTCCGGCCGGGGCCATCCCCAAAGACGGACCGTCCGCAGGCATTACGATGGCGACGGCCCTTGCATCCTGTCTCAGCAATAAACCTGTCAAACGAGACTTGGCGATGACAGGGGAAGTCACGCTTCGCGGCAGAATACTGGCCATTGGCGGATTAAAAGAGAAAGTTCTAGCCGCTAAACGGGCCCATATCAAAACCATCGTTATGCCTAAAAGAAACCAGAAAGACCTCGATGACATTCCCAAACATCTACTACGAGGCCTTGAGTTTATTTATGTGGAGAATATGTCGGAAGTTCTCAAAGTCGCCCTTCGCACCAAAAACCGACACGATTTGAACTCGTCAACGACTCATGGACATAGTTCATCCGGCCGTCGAAAAAAAGTTGCGTCCCCGGTCACCCGTCGCCCTTTACGACAATCCATCACCAAGACACGCTGACTTTTTTATCATGTCCCCTTCCCGCCGCCAGGCGTCCGTGTCAACCATAGGGGAATTTCAACTTATCCGCGCCCTGACTCGAGGATTTTCCCCACCCGGTCCTCGTACCCTCATTGGCATGGGAGACGATGCAGCGGTTCTGGCCCACCCCTCATCAGCCCACCTCGTCATATCCACCGACCTCCTCGTTGAAAACATCCATTTCTCCAAAAATACCTCTTCGTTTTTTGACCTTGGCTACAAGGCAGCCGTAGCCAATCTCAGCGACATGGCCGCCATGGGGGCCATTCCCACATATATCCTGGTGGCCGTTGCCCTTCCCTCTCATGTGAAATATGGAGACTGGAAAGACCTGTATCGTGGACTTTCCGTTCCTTGCAAAGCCCATGGGGTTCAACTTGTGGGTGGTGATACTTCAGCATCACATTCCTCTTTGTTTCTGGCAATCACCATACTCGGACAGGTTAAACCCGGTCAGGCGTTAACGCGGGGTGGGGCTCAAGAAGGAGATATCATCTATGTCAGTGGATCGTTAGGGAACTCAGCTGCAGGATTGGACTATCTGACCCATCACCGTTCACGCGGAAAGATTTCAAAATTGCGACAACCCATGAAGTTTTTAGTTGGTCGCCATCTCCAGCCCACCCCTCGTATTGCATTAGGACGGATGCTGTCTTCACGCCGTTTGGCCTCGGCCGCCTTGGACCTTTCCGACGGCCTCTCAGGAGATATCAAACATTTGTGCCAACAAAGCCGTGTGGGTGCACTCATTCAGGAGGCCAGCCTTCCCATGTCACGTCATCTCATCGCATATGCGTTAAAGATGAGGATCGATCCTTTACCCTGGGCTCTCCATGGAGGAGAAGAATATGAATTACTGTTTACCGTGTCTCCCAAGAAACAACATCGCCTGGAATTGGCAGTCAAACAACTACGAATTCCTGCCACCGCCATTGGTGTCATTACCTCTCGTGGTTCGGGAGTTCAAATAGCGCATCAAGACGGCAGAACTCAAAAATTGGTATCTCAAAGTTATGTGCATTTTTCGAAGTAAGAGAATGCTAGGAACCTGTCCATGGTAACGCTTGAGTCTGTCCGCCAACAATTGACGCAGGTCTTACATCTTCGGGAAACTCCTCACCGAACAGCCTTGGCATTTGCTCTGGGTGTGTTTATCGCCTTCGCACCACATTATTTGTTCCACACCGCCAGCGTGGTATTCTGCGCCTGGGCCTTCCGGCTGAATTTTTTAGCGCTCTTTCTGGGATCATTGATCAACAATCCCTGGACACTTATTCCAATCCTAGCTGCCAGTCTCTATACCGGAATGCTGTTGATAGGCGCATCCTCCTCAGTCACGATAGAGTGGGATCAGATGAGGGTGGACAATATATTTGACATGCTTTCCCCCTACCTCATTCCTTTTCTCGTTGGAGCCTGCGCCCTGGCGATTGTCGGATCGTTGATCGCCTACCCGGTCATGCGATGGGTCATCACCCGATACCGGGGGCTCAAGAATTCCTAGAAAAAAAACAAACATGTCACCTCAACAAACCCTAACCGTGAATACGTTTTATGCCATGCATTTTCCGACTACCCGGCACACTCCAACAGGGGATAGCGTGAGTTCAGGAACAGACGCTTAGCCCATGCCCGTGTCCGAACCACTCTCATCCCCGTTTGATGGCGTCTCGCTTCTAGCCGACCCTATTCACGGCTATATTTCCATCACCGTTCCCTATCAAGAACCTCATCCTACAGAACAGACCGAAAAGGATTTGATTGATTCTCCCTGGGTTCAACGTCTTCGGTATATTCTTCAACTTCAGAGTGCGCATTGGGTCTATCCAGGCGCCGAGCACACCCGCTTCCAGCATTCCCTTGGGACCATGCATCTGGCAGGTCGATTTATGGCTCGCCTTTACCCGTCACTTTGCCAAACCGTCTCCGAGGTACCTTCGTGTCATTTTCTAGAAGAATTTATTCGTATAACGGCCCTGCTCCATGATATCGGACATGGGCCGTTCTGCCATTTTTTTGACCATCATTTTCTGCATCAATTTAACCTAACGCATGAAGTGGTCGGTCAACACATTATTCGTGACCATTTGGGGCCAATTATCAAAAAGATCTGTCGGAGTCCGTCCGGGCCATTTGCTCCAGGAGAGCAATTGGATCCCGAACATATCGCCTTCCTTATTCTTAAGGATCCTCATAAACCGACAAAGCATCTCCCACCATGGGTTGTCGCCTTACAACCCCTTCTTGGCGGAATTTATACCCCGGACAATTGCGACTACGTCCTCAGAGATTCCTACATGTGCGGAGTAGCCATTGGCCCTGTAGATATAGAACGACTCCTTCATTACACCTTCTTTTCCTCACAGGGACTCACGATCCACCAATCAGGACTACCGGCATTACAAATGTTTTTACACGCCAGGCTTTACCTCTACGCTAATGTCTACTACCATCGCACCACACGGGCGATCGACATACATCTACAGGAAATTTTTCAACCCACCATGGAGATCCTGTGCAAACAAAACCCTCTTCAATCCTTACCTCATTATCTACATTTAACCGATTGGCACGTCATCGAAACGGTGCGTTCATGGAAGCACGCTCGTTCCATACACAAACGACAACTGGGGATGGAGTGGAGTCAAATTATCGGAAGACACGTGAAGTGGAAAACGGCATTCAGCACTCTGCTCCCCATCATTCAGCCGGCATCATCATCTTTTCAACCTCAGGTCTTTCTGAGCCGGATGCGTCGATTGTTACCTACTCAATATCGTCAACAAGATATTCGGGTAGATTTTGCTCATAAGGACCCTCGCCCCATTAATTTGCTCAACATGGGAAACTTTCAAATATTTGTCTGGAACCCGGCCAAAGGCACGGTCGAAAAAGACAGCCTTCAAAAATACCTTCAGTATCTTCCAGCCCGAATGATCACTCTGCGAGTATTCAGCCAGGATCATTCCATCGATAAGATCCTAGCCAAAGCTGCCGAGGAAACCCTACGACGGCACTGGCCAACTTTAATTCAACCGGTTTAAGTGCCTATAACAGGGACAGTTCCCCCACATATACATCCATTGAGAGAAAATCGCGGGCCAGGTTAGTGAGAGCGACTGCCAAGATGGAGGGCGGAAATGTCTTTCACCAGGGTGAGTTGTAAGCGAAATGTTTTACCTGGATCGGGGAGAAGGGGGACAACCTGACCGGAATCCTGACACTTCAGGCAAGCCCCCAATAACTTTATTTGAAGATCTTGTAAGCTTTCAAGAAAAAAGGGATCCTCAGGCCAATGTTGAAACTGGATGTCACGAATTTTCCCTTCTTGCACATGAACGACACCCACTGCCGTCCGTTTATTACCTGGAAGATACCCTCGCATTGGCAGCCCTTCCGTTATCGCAGGAGCCCAATTGGATTTGATTAGAGTTTCTAACCCCTGAAGAAGAATGTTTTGGGTATCAACCAGTGGCGAAATCTGGGTGTTCTCTGCTTTGAACTCTCCGATGGGCTCCAGCACAACAAGAACGTGCTCGTCCGGCACGGGAACCACCACGCTATCAAATGTCACATGCTGCCTTTCCCGCTCAACCCAATTAACCGGGAATTTGACGAGCCCGGTGACAAACGGTTTCGGCCACATAGGTATGGATACTCCTTGAGTCCCTCGCATTGAATATTTGTGTTCGGTCCGCCACCCCCAATCGGAATAAATCGCCAGCACATCCTGTTTTTCATTAAGAGCACGGATAAATACGCGCCGGGGCTTTTGAAAATATTCCATAAATAATGACCGGGCTCCTGAACCCTCATCTAGCGTTGTTCTAAATCCATCAGAATCTACATTCCCCCCCGAATCGGTTCCTGACTTTTGCGCTTGGTCGAATATATTGGTAATCCGGTGTGGAGAAAAAAACAATGAAAGAGGAATAGCCATGACCGGCACAGACCTTGTGGGAGCAATCGAAAAGTGCCATACCTGATACAGGGGCTGCCCCAATTCAATAACATATCCCTCATCCCAAATCGTTTCTGCTAACCGATACGCTTCCCTGCGCTGATACGTGAGCTTTTCCAATGATAGAAATGCATCAATATGAGACATCATAGATGAAGAATTTGGTTCGGAGGAAATCACCTGCCCCCCTTTCGTGTCAACTCCAGAATCCCCCCTGAAGTGCGGCTTCGGGTCTTCCGAACTTTTATCAACCATTAATCCGTTAACGCCATCAAGAGAAGGGTCAAACACACCAATGAGGTGAGTCACAAGGTCTTGCTCCAAACCAGGAATATCCGACTCTACCCCCTGAGCGTTGATTGAGTCCACGACTACCCCTGTCTCTACGTCGACAATCTGCAGATCCACGGAGAGCGTGTTCTCCTGCAAGTAAATTCTCCCTTGAATGAGATACCGTACTCCTTTTAATCGTCCAAGACCGACAGGATTCTCACTTGAAGAAAATCCTCTTTGTTGAAGCCATTGCTCCCGTAAGACCGAACCCAGTGCATCTCGCGATACCACCTCAAGTTGGGGCCATCGTGCCAAATCACTGACAAGCATTTCCTGAAGTCCGCGGCCCAGCCAGTTTAGGTGGGAATATCGGCTCATATTTTCCAAAGGAAGGATTGCCACGCTATGCGGTCGATTGAGAACACGCGGGTGTACAGAGGGAATGGTGGACGAAGACGATGAAGTCGGAGAAACGGGAACCTCAAGTGGCCTCTGACATCCTGACATTAGCACGAGACAGGACACCAGACACCAGAAAATTACTGGAGCCCTAATCAAGGATGGAATCGACAGGTTGCTTGAGGCGAAGCCGTTGCATGGTGGCTTGAGACCGAAGTGTGTGTCGAATAATCGCTTCGCGATCATCAGAAGAAATTTTGGTGAACTCCACCGCGATCTCAAATCCTTGTTCCTTGCCTTTTGGTTTAGCATCTACCCTAACAATTTTCCCAACGGCCTGAATCGGGATAAATGGGCGCAAAATGAGGCGTAGAACGAGAAAAGAATCAAGGGGATATGAGTCCTCAGAATAAAATTTAATTCCGGAACCACATAGGCTCACTTTCGTTAATTCTGGAATTGCCCCCTTAAAATTTTTGTCTTTTCCCAATGTCCGGAGAATGGATGTCAACATCCAGTCAATACGCGTGACCATCTGTAAGAGTAAAGGATCACGGATGGTAAGGTCCTTCTCATCCACCATCGCTTTCACTAAATCCGGGGAGACCGCTAGCTCATCCCATTGCCACTGGCTGAATTCTGCCCCATCAAGATCAATCATTTCATAAGAAAAGGCTAGAGGAATCTCAACCCAAAGACACACAGGCACATCCACACGGCAATCTTGACGTCGATCCTCAGAAGCCACGATATCCATAAGCCACCTTTATAATCGCCCTGTCATCACACATAATCAATAGGAATAGCAACACTAAGAAGTCTTAAAACACAGCTTTCATATTAGGGATTCCCCGCGGCGTGAAGGCTGCGAATCTCCAAAAGAATATCCCTGGCTTGTTCGGCAGCGCCATGAATTTTTTCCAATTGTCGCTTCAGCTGTTCATCTTCGCACCGACGTAACGCTAACTGGGAAAACACCACAATAGGCAGTAATTTATTGGAGAGCGAATGTAATAATTTCCTGTTTTGTCCAGAATGGTCCGTCAATACTGACAAAGGGTTCGCAGATGATGCCGATTGTTGTGTCATTCTGTCGTCCCTTTAAATAGAGAGCTGAACAATCAGCCGTGGCATCCCCTAAAAATGGATATCTCATCCTTATGGGATGCAATCTCGCAATTGTCATACCTGGACAGCCTGTCTTTCTTTTCGGCCGTTTTTCCAGAAAAATGTAGGGCAGAAGAAAACATGGGGAAATTTTTCTTTATCGATTAGGAGTACCTTGACTCTCTTCGTCAAAATCGTGACGGGGAAATCCCGTCATCTCAGGAAAAAACTGGAAGTTTGATCTTGGGCGGGATTCCCATGGTGCAACGCATGAAAAATTTTTCAACATTCCCCTCCACAGTCAGATGGTCAGAAGATGTCGAGCCGGAATTGTGGGGTCTTCTCCCCACTGTCGTTTAAGAACCCCTAACTTCCGGCGTTGATCCTGAATATCATTCAGTTGTTGGTTGATTGCCCCTTGCACTTCTTTAATTCTGGCAATGAGCCATTGATCCGATTTCATGAGGGATTGGATGGTATCTAAAGAGAGGGATTGTTGTGGTCCTTGGGACAGGCGCTGATCATAGAGCACAATGACCTGATCCCATTGACCAATTCGAGCAGCCTCTAAGGCACTTTGAGTAAGCTGCTCTACCAGACTACTAACTTCAGACATAGTACCCCCGTGTTTATATCCCAACGGCCTTGGGCTTGGATCCTTGAACGGCCAAATCCACCCAGGCCTCTCGTAAAAGGGTTAGGCAACGGATAGGGCCTTCTAAGCGACGCGGTTCGTTTTTCAGGTTGGCTTGAGTCAATTCAAATTGAATGTATTCATACATACGGCGTAGATCTTTTGCGATCCCCCCGCCTTCTTCCATATTGAGGGAGGCCGACAATTCCCCGATCACTCGAAGGGCACGATCGAGAAATCTGGCCTTATCCTGATAATTCAAGGTGGACATTCCCTCTTGTGCGAGTTTCATAGAAGAAATGGCCCCATCATATAGCAACACAATCACTTGAACGTTAGACGCAGTTTGGATTTGCGTGTTTGCATAAGCCTGAGCACCAACCATCATACGATCATCCTCTCTTTAGCCATTAGTCGACGGGAATGCGTTCTGCAACTGTGTTAATTGACTTTGCAATGAGGCCAACAATCCATCTAAATTGGCAAACTTTAAACGTTGTTGTTCCTCAAAACGGGCCAAGGCTTCTTCCTTTAAAGAAATTTGATTCGTAAAATCATTCACTTGTTTGGTTAAGGCATTTTGGCGACGAGTGAGAGAGCCCGTTTCGATATCATCTAATCCATCAATGGCATTCACCGCCAAATCGGCAATTCCACTGGTACCGGTGGTGACATTTTTGACAAACAGATCACGCACGGCGGAAAAGTTTGTACTCAAGGCCGAATCTAATGTTGTTTCGTTCAGCTTAATCGTCCCATCGGCAGTTTGGGTCTCAAACCCAATTTGGGAAGCGCCTGAATATGTCGTCAACCCGTTGATTTGGGAAAAAACGGATTCCCTGACCCGATCAAGAACGGTTCGAGCTAAACTTTCTCCAACAAAGATCCCTCGCTCTTTGGTTTCGGTATTATAAAAGGTTCGCTCATTGACAAATGTTACGATCTCATTGTACCCACTCACGAAATCTGAGATCGCTTCTTTGACAGCTCCATTATCCTGACTCACCGAAATCGTGACAGGATTCGTGGCATCCACCGCTTGAAGATTGATGGTGAGGCCTGCGACGACATCGGTGAGTGTATTGGTCGAACGGTTGATCGTAATGGCCGTGGTCCCGGCTCCGGCATCCGTTACCCCCAAGACAACTTCGGAATCCTGAGCGGCTTGAAATGTATCCACTCCCGTCGTCGCCGTATCCAATGTTGTATCGTCGGCCACAATTGTGATGGCCTGGTCAAGCCCAGTCTCATTCGCTGACAACACAAGACGAAATTGGGGCGAAGCTTCACTCCCGGTATTCAAAATTGAAGCACTGACTCCGGCTCCCAGATCATTGATCGCGGCTCGTAAATCATCCAGAGTCCCCGTGGCATCTAAATTTACCGTTTGAATCGAGCCAGTACCCACTTTAAATTGAAATGTCCCGGATCCGCCACCGACAATATCCGCATCAGTTTGGGAAACTGCCGTGGAAGTTTTGGAAATTATTTGATGTGCGGAGGCCAACTGATTCACAGTTACCTGATAGGTGCCTGGGGCCGCAGATGAAGAAACAGTTGCCGATAAAGGGGTTTGGGCACTAGGTGAGGCCACATTAACTTGGTTTTTATTAAAACTGACTCGATTGCGCAGACTGCTCGCCAAACCTTGAAAGCTGAGTAATTTAGCCCCTAACAAACCCAATTCGGTTTGTTTTTTTTGGGCCTGAAGCTTTTTCTGGGTCAGGGCATCAATGGGAAGGCGTTCTGCTTGAACTAGCGCATCGACAACCGGTCCAAAATCAACGCCATTCCCAAGCCCACCAAAACTAATAGCCATCCGATATTCCTTTCGTCATTCTCTAAAACATGACGAAACGCTTAACGGTCTTCCATTGTTTCACGAGAACTCGTTCTCTCAGGGGCAGGGTCTCTGGGCTCACGAACTGCAAGTGAATTAAACGTAGACTAAATGTTCTCTTCTACAAACAGGCCTGACTGTCCGGAAAATAATCGCGCAAGATCTACCATCTGTTCTGAAGGTATTTGTCGGATAAGGTCACCTGATTCTTTATCCACGACTCGAAAAATCACCTGATTAATATCCTTTTCCAAAGAGATCTCAATCCGGGGATCAACCTGCCTCACCCTTTCTTGAAGGCGAGCCACCGTTGCTTGGACTTGCTCCGCCGTCAATGTTTCATTGGCCGTTGAATCCTTAGTAATTTCTGAGGCATAAACTGGCTGTTTTGTCTCTGATTTGCGATGAGTATCCCCCGTGATGGCCTTCTGTCCATCCCGTACGCGAATCTCATTTCCAATTGAGATATTTATGAAAAAGGTGCTGTCAGAAAGTGTTGAAATCATAATGGGTTAACCCCAACTTTCTTAAAGGAGAAACCGAGGCTAAGCCCCGGTTTCTCCTTATGACGGATTACTGCAGCAAGGCGAGGGCTTGCTGAGGCAACGTATTGGCTTGAGCCAATATTGAGGTTCCTGCCTGAACCAATATCTGGTTCCTGACGAACTTGGCCGACTCAAAGGCAATATCAGCATCACGAATCCGTGATTCAGCAGCGGTGATATTCTCACCGGCCACTTGCAGATTGCCGACAGCAGCATCAATCCTGTTTTGCAAGGACCCGATATTTGCACGAGCAGACGCCACGGCACTAATGGCGCTATCGATGTTGGACAATGCGTCTAATGCATTGCCGGAAGTCGACACATTGGTCGAGGCGAGGTTTAAGGTATTCGTGTTCAAATCATTGAGTGACAGAGAAAGCGTATCATTCGCTGAACTCCGGAAACCAATTTGGATACTCAAGGAGTCATTATCGGTTCCACTTAACAATTTCACTCCGTTAAACTCTGTCACAGATGAGATTCGATCGATTTCAGAGCGAAGGGCCACAAATTCCTGATCAAGGAAGGATCGTTCATTCGAACCAAGGATTCCACTGGCTGATTGCTCGGCTAGTTCCCGAAGGCGGCCTAACAGATTGCCGATGCCTTCCGCACCACCGTCAGCAATTTGCAGTAAACTTATACCGTCGTTGGAATTTCTGACCGCTTGATTAATACTACGAATCTGAGCACGCAAAGTTTCGGAAATTCCTAAACCTGCGGCATCATCTGCAGCTCGGGTAATTCGTAGACCCGAAGAAAGACGGGCGACGGACCCTTCCAATTGAGAACTGGACACGCCCAAATTCCGTTGAGCGTTGAGTGATGCGATGTTGTTGTTAACGACAAGTGCCATACTTTCCTCCTTGATGGCTGCACCTCAAAGGATCCGTCCCTTGAGGAAGACAATAAATGAGTTGAGCCGATTGGCCTCCTCGAAATGTGTGAAATGAACCAATTTCTACTTCCACCGGTATGTATCGACCATCAAGAGGAAAACTTGAGGGGATGCTAGCCAATCACTTGTCTTCTACCAGCACCCCATTGAGAATCCACGCAGTGACCTGACCGAGTAAACAGAGATAACTTCATTCCACATCCTCCAGTGGTAACTCCGTAGGAAGCTACAGGAAATGGAAGGAGAGAGAAAGCTTGCGTTACAGGAGAGGGGTAATATTTCGGGAAAGACGAGGAATCACTTCATACTCCAACATGTCTGCAATTCGAACCCCATCTTCGTTTTCTCGAGCATTCAGTAATTCCTTGATCCAGAACGTTAGGTCATGGGTGACCTCGGGCTTTTTTAGCCCCATAGATTCATGAACCTGTAGCCATTCAAGGTAATCGGCTATTTGGCCGAACCATTGGTCTAACTGGTGATATCTCCCATCCCCTTGTCGGAAAGCATCAACAAACTTCTGTCCTTGATCGCGTAGCTGTGCTCCGAATTTTTGGCCCGTTTTTTCAGAATATTGCACGATGGTTTCCACATGTTTGCTCACGGCTGCTATCGATCCAAACGAGCTTGCCACTTTGGCCAGGGTGGGGGGCACTAACTCCCGATCCGTCATCTTCCGATTACCGACTATTAATTCCGTCACCAAACATCCTTTGGCTTGAGCGCGGTCGCTCAAATTTGCCAGAACCTCCCCTAGTTGGACACGATCACCCACTTCCCAGATTTCTTCATCCAATTGTACGTGCATACAGAACCCCCCTTGGATCATGAGAAAACATTCCTTCCAACCGCCTATAATTTTCTTCCCCGCGAGTGCGAAATACATGATACGCTCGAGCATGTTCCTCGGCCATTCCGGTAAGGGTCAAGGACTCCAAGCTAAAGGTATCTCGAAAAAAGGCCATCGCCAAAGGGCCAAAGGCCAATGACGGTCTGGCGATCTGTTGCATCGTGAGTGTGTCAACTTTTAATTGGTACTGGCCCGCCTTTAATCTATTAACCGGGATAGGCCTTTGACGACACATATCCACTACGGTGTCGGCTTGAATACACAACTGATCGAGCTGGGGAGCCAGACGACGCCATACCTGCTCGCAGTCTGAAAAGTCCGGTGGAGACGTTGGGGAAAAAGGGACCAGGCTAGGGGTACCGGTAAAGGATTCATACCAGTATTGCCGCCAATACTCCGCATACCAGGAGACGCGTGGCTCTTCCGTTCCCGCTCTTATCATGAATGTCCCTAACTGGTCTTCATTAACTCCGCCTTCATATACTCGTATCTTGGACGAAAACGAGGGAAAGGGACGATTACCCAAGAGATGTAAGCAGAGCTCGGCCACCTCATGAGGAATGATCTGGTCTTTGCAGGCATGGTGGGGGCAGACCTTATCGAATCCGCATGGGCCGCAAATGATCTCGGGTTGAACCACCCAATGCCCTGGTCCAAACGGTCCGGTTTCCCAAAAATTCACATGCCCCACCGACACGTTCAGAACCGGCGTATTCACTCCTACGGCCATGTGCATGGGCCCCGTGTCGTTGGTCACCATCAAGACACAATGTTCAAGCAAGGCCACCAGTTGTGGCACAGTGGTTTGGCCAACGGCTTCACAGATGTTTCCCAATCCTCCCGCCTGCCGGTAATAACGAATGGCCTCCTGAACATCCGCTGCTTCTTTCTTCGTCCCAATTAACACAAATCCGACTGGCCGTTTTTGGCTGAGGTAAGCCATCATTTGTCCAAAGTATTCCGGTCGCCAGGCTTTCATCGGATCACTGGCGCCGACTTGAATACCAATCCACTCATCGGCCGTCCCTGCTTGTCTCACATAGGTCCGTGCCCATTCTTTCATGTGCTGGGGCACAGATAAGCGAAGAGGAGAAAACGAACCCGGCCCGCTCCCACCAAGCGAAAAAAGATCCACGATATTAAATCGATTCAATGGTCGATACACATGGAAATCCACGAAATATTTCATCCAAGGATTTTTCACCACGAAACTCCCATCCTGGGTCGTGGTCATTCCTCGCTCATCTGCACACCCGAAATATTTCACCAGAAACGCACTGCGCCGATTAAAGGTCAGGTTCACGACACGGTCGTATCCCACCTGAAGTAACGGTTGAACCCAACCGGCAAGTTCCCGGTAGAGGGTGACCACGTCTCGCGCTCGCACCCGGCTTTCATCCATCAGCAGCTGAAAGTCAAACATCAACACCTGTCGAATGCCAGGAATTAGGCTGGCGACATGGGCAAACTCTTTATCAACAATCAGATCAATGGCCACACCCGGCCATTCTTCTTCTAACCGTGAAAGAAGGGGAACCATCTGAATTAAATCACCCATCCGGGTAATATTAATAATGAGGACTTGTTTATTCATCAAAAATTGGTGGTAACGGAAAATTATTCCATCACAGGGTCAGAGAAAATCCCGTTTTTCCTGGCGGTATTCATCCATCATCAGAATCAGTAGTTCCTCCCGGTTCAACCGGGCTTCAGGCCCTTTATTCCGAATACTTTTCGCCACATCCACTAACTCCACACGATCGGTTGGAGAAAATTGCTTCAGCATTGGAATTAATTCCGGGGTCTTCCCACTTCGAGCCACTAAGGATTCCGGGTAGCGGTCTCCCTGAAGGATACCTCCTAACCGGTCAGGACTCGCCATACCCACGGCGCCTAGGAAGGTCTTCATCCGATGTCCGTACGTATGCGCTTCTAATACCCGCTTCCGGGACAATTCAGCCATGGCCACTCGCCTGGCTGGTTCGTGGAGATAGGTTTGGACGGTTGGGAGGAGCTGACCCGAATTATTGATTACCGCCATCATCGATTCATCAAAGAGGGCCGGAAGCAAGGTGCGAGTATCGACCACTTGAAACGCTCCGCAACTGGCTAATTCGAATGTCCTGGGATTCACCCCATCTCCCTCCGGATCGAATCCGTCTCCCGTATACGAATGCAAATTGATATTGACCGAGGTGGCATTAAAAATTTTCACACTGGTGGAGGTATCAATACGTGCGCCCCCTCTCTGAAGCACCGGCGCTAACACCCCCGGATTGTCCCATTCATTCCCCCACAATTTAAATGTCCATTCATGGCCGATCAGGGATGGGAGGATATGTCGCCGATTTCTATACCCTGCTCCTAAAAACGAGACGTCGGCACCAAACTCCCGTCGCTCTTCTTCGGTAACGGCCATCGGTTGATGAATGGCCGGATCAGCAGCTAAGGGAAGATACGAGACCTGTTTGGCGCCGGCTTTTCTGAAAGCGTCGAGGCATGCTGCTTGTTGCATCACAAACCAAAAGTCATACCCCGTCACCATCTGCTGCCAATAGGTTAAATGTCGAAAATTTTCTACAAACCACATGGCCGTTAACACCTTCTTTCGACGCATTTGCTCTAAAACAGCCATGGTCAATGGCGCCTGGGACAGGGCTAACACTAGATCAGGGGGATCTTCTGCGACATGAGCAAGGCTTATCACCGCCAGCGTTTCACTCATCCGTTGTTGGACGGTGAGCCGCAACCGGTGATCATGGATCGTTTCCAAATTCTGATATCCCGCATAATGAGGACTATGATCCACCCAACTCACACGATGTCCAAGGCCTTCCAAGGCGTTCACCACATATCGGGCGATCGGCAACGACCCGCCATAAATAGGTCCGACGACCATGATGTGAAGCGTCCCGCTTAATTGGTGAGCGAGATGCTCGCGAAGCTGCAGACGAAAGTGTTCATAAATCTCACGATGAACCGTGGCGGCAGGTTCGTAGCTCAGCACGCGCACCCGCTTGGCATTCTCTGTCACTTGGACAGCCATATCAGCCGTGGAACCCGTCAGCCACATCACCCCTTCACCCCACCCTTCCAGCGCCCGGACCGAGACACAATCCGCGAATTCAGAAAGATCGGGCACGACGACCATTATGCCCTGGTCACGGGGCAACATCTGACGTAAGGCTTGCACATGGTAGAGCAGTCCCACGCCAAGGAGGACAATAGTTTCCCCTGCTTGACAGTCTTTCACGCGTTCTTCAGCCCAGCGCTCCGCCTCGCGAACCGGATCATACGCACTATGGAGATATCGGGAGTTGACAAGCGCGGTGGGCATTCCAGATTTAGATGGTTGGATCGAAAGAGTTCCTCCTGGTACCTGGAGGATCTGAGCGGCAAGAATCGGATCCTGATCGCGAAGTATATCGATATTCTGTTTCAACACGTCCATTTATCTGTTCCTGGTTTATTGCCCTGGAAACACAGCCCCTGCCTTTAAGCTACCGGAGCATTTTCGACTACTTCGAGACTTCCATCCGAATATCTTGATTCGCCAGCTGAGACAGCGCCTCCCACGTATCTTTTCGCCGGAGAACAGCCTCGTCAGGAAGGCCATCCCTGGTATAAAACACCCCCCACGCATCTCTATTGCTGGTCCAGAGATCCCACTCATCCGTTGTTGTATTCACCGTGTCTTCCCGTATTAAATTAACGGTTTCCATCACAGGCCAATAGGCAGAGGATGATCCTACAGCGCTTGCGTCACGAACATCCTGACTTTCCCGAAGTCGCGCTCCCGCGCGTTGCCACACATAATGACCAACCCCATAGGGGCCCGTTTCATGGACTCTGGCCTGGGAGAAATACCAGCCGATCGCCCGAGCCCCACACATCGTTCCGAGATGCAATGGTCCCGTATCCGATCCGACCACCCACTGACACCGATTAAGAAGAGCCACAAGCTGGGGCAACGAAGTCCGACCACACCCATTCACCACCCGATTGAGATATTGGGCGGGAAGGCGATGCTCTAAGGCCAATGCCGCTTCCCGTTCTCCCGCACCCCCGACCAAAAGCAGATAGCACTGAGGAATGTGCTCAGCACATGCAACAATCAGGTCTTGCCACACCGAAAGGGGAACTCGCCGGTCGGCATCTCCCGCACCAAGAACAATTCCGATGAGAGTCAAAGGTTCACCATTCACCGGCAGTTCCAGCTCAAAGGGCCATGCCTCCTCAGGGGCCTTCAAATAAGGAACGTCCAATGGCGGAAAAACCTGACACATCCCGCAAAACGCATCCGCTAAATGCACCCGGTTGCTCCCTCGATCTTGCGCAATTCGACGTAAATATCCCGCCCATGCCGGAAGCGTCTGATTCAATGGTCCATGCTCGCCAGGACCGACGACCAGACCACTCAATACATGGGCAGCAAGTATCCCTCGGGGATGGTTATTCAAATTATAGGCCAATGCATACGGAGGAAAGGCACGGTCAGCCAAATAGCGTGTGGCTCGGGCAAGTTGTTGGTCACAATCCGTCATCTTGGTCGTGGCCAATTCATGCCATTGTTCCCCATTCCAAGGGAAAACCCTGTCCACGCAAGGAAAAAGTTCTCCAAGGCCCACCAGGGGCGAAGGGCAAAGGAGATCAAGAGGCCGTTCAGGATAGGCAGTTTGCAGAGCGGTCAGAACAGGAAGGGATTGGACCAGATCACCCAGCCGAGCTAATTGAATTAAGAGGGCTCGGGACATAGGTTAACTTGACTAGGCAAAAAGTTCTTCTATTTAAGTTGCAAGCGCATGACCGTCAAGAGGTGCCTTCTGCAGAAGAATCTCTAAATCGTGTAATCCCTCATAATCGGGCTTCAAGAGGCTTAACATCTCAAATTGTTGCTTGGCCACATCGAGTCGACTGGCACGAAATTCCACCCCGGCCAGAGCAAAACGCATATCGCAGTTTGCGGGATTTCGTTCGACATACCGTCCAAGCCGATCCCCCAAGCCTTTCCATCGTTCCAGAGATGTTCCGGCCTGAATTAACCCATTCATGGCTTCTACATCATCAGGATAATCCGCCACAATCTGCTCGAAAACCCTCCAGGCTTCTTCGACGTCTCCTATCCCCATACACGCCATTCCCAAACCGATACTGGTTTTTCGAGAATCTGCGCCACATTGAAGAGCTCGACGAAATGACAGGGCCGCCTCGGCACACTGTTGCGATTGCATCAACAGAATTCCCTGCAACCAGTGACCCGACCCATTGCTGGGATCAGATTGAAGGAGCGCCTGGATTTGATCAGTCGCCTCGGATAGATCCTTTACACTGAGCGCCAGCTTAGCGAGACGTTCCCGTGCCGCTCGATCTTCTCCCATACTCAGTATCCGTTTCAAAAATGCCCGTTCCCCGTCTGATAGCTGCAACGATTGGCAAAGCTTGGCCGCCCATCTAAGCACTTCACCATCATCCGGCCAATCTCGATACTCGGAAAGGAGAGCCTGTAATTCAGGGTCGTCCTGACAATCCAAACCCGCGCCTGCAACATGTCGCTGTCGTAATAGGACCTCCTGCACCCTTTGAACTCGTTTCCATTGCGTTATTTCCCTATTGCCCTGAAGTGCTTCGAGCGACGGCTGAAGCCTACCGTCACGCCAGGAATACCGGTTGGCATAGCCTGCCGGAACCATATGAAAATCCTCATCGACCACAATGGAGGAAGCCCACCGTTCCATGAGCACAATACCATTGTGCCGTTCGGCTTCCTGATCCTTCCTTCCGGGAGTTTGATGTTCCAAATGATAGAGCACACTTTCCGGTTGATAGATGACTTTCTTGCCCCGTTTGCCCACTTTGAGGCACAAGTCCACATCCTCGAACCCGTTCTGATAGATCTCGTCAAATTGCCCGACCGCATTGAATTCCTCACGGCGAATGAGCATACAAGCCGCAGTGACAACCTGAAACTCTTGACGAACATTGGCCGCGCGCAGGTCTCCTGGAGCACCACGAAATATATGGTAGGGCGTTAAACAATTTTTTGCGAAGACCACGCCGGCATGTTGAATGGTGTTATCCGGATAGAGCAGTTTGCTCCCGACAATGGCAACATCCTGATGGCTCTCCACTTCATTCAATAACGCCCGCAACCATCCTGGCTTCGGAATCGTATCGTTATTTAAAAAGACCAAAAAGCGCCCCTTGGCGGAAGCGGCCCCTTGGTTGCAGGCTTTGGCAAACCCATAATTGGCCGGATTCGTAATGACCTGAATATCCCCACTTAGAGAAGACAGGAATCCTGGAGTCTCATCGGTGGATGCATTATCGACGACAATGACTTCATACGAACAGCCATCCGTGACCTCCGCCAAATGAGTCAAGCACTGTCGGGTCAATTCCACTTTATTCCAAACAGGTATAATGATTGAACAATCAAAGGAATACTTGCCCTGGTTGCTCGGGAGATAAGAGGGCACTGGTGGACTCTGGTTTTTCGTCTGAGGCACCCCATGTGAGGATTTGACGTCACGGCCCAACCAGGCCTGTTCATACTGGGGAAGCAGATGGTCCATAAGACGATGGTTCAATACCCAGGCTCGGAGATGATCCCCTTCCCTTTCTAAGGCACCCAAATCATGAATGCGTTCGCGAATCGCCTTGATCCAGGCTTGTGGTTCATGAGGCAACCGTATGATGGGCGCATGTTGATGGGGAAAAATATCCGTGCCTATAACCGGATAGCCCAATATGCCATACTGTAAAATCCTGATGTCACTTTTGGCTTCATTGAAGGGGTTTGAGACCAATGGGGCCAATGCAAGATCAAGATTGAGACTCGCCAATTTTTTTGGATACTGAGCCACGTCTACCATGGAAAAATTTTCGCTAATCACACCTGGACTACTGGCCATGCGTGGTGCATCCCCCAGGAATACCCATTCAACCTCATCTCTCAATGCCTCAATAATCGTTTCCAAAATCGCCGTATCACATTTATGCACACTCGCTTGCCCTGCCCATCCAACTCGAGGACGAGACCCCGCTCGACGTTGAGGTTTGAAATTCTCCCATTCCTGCCGTATTAAGCAATTGAGAAGGACCGTCGATGCTATTCCGCGTTTGTTCAAATCATTCTGAATAGGTTCTGTGGAAACCGTCACACAATCCGCCATAGACATGACATTAAACATTCTTTGAAGTAATTCGGAAGTGAAGTATTCATGATTCGGATTATCAACCGGAATATCCCAGAGCAAATCATCACAATCGTAGATAATTCGTGTGCCATGGTGTTGGGCCTCTGCGAGCATTTGTTCTGGCAGCCTACAATTACGCTGAATGGCCCAAATCTGCCCGCCCCCCATAAGCGGGAGTGTGACGTCCCCCAAAAGAATATTGGCATCATTAACGATAGAGCCTTTTCCCCAAATCCTTTCACCGCTCAGGAGGGGTTGAAGGAGTCGGATACGACCGCAAATATAATCAGACGCGATCACAGAAACGGTTTGCCAACGCTCTGGAGAAGAATCTCGTGGGCTATCAAGCATCACTTTCCTTGGACTTTCTTCAATCTGAGTCCGTCGGCGAGTGGATACCTCAGATCCTTCGAGTTGCTCTCGAGCATGAAATTCCTTCACGAAGGGAGACAAACAATACAGTGGTTTCCCACCCGTTTGATAATCATCCCAATTTTTTTTCGCGATGTCCTGAACATTTTTTCGCCTCCATTCATCTTTGAATGCCCGGTACTCCGCATGGGTCTCTTCTTCAATTCCATCAGTGGCCTTAAACGTCTGTGCGTCGATGTGGGCTGCCCTTCCAGCAGGTAGATGCAATCCCACTTCTTCATCCTCCATATAGGCATTTTTCAAACCATGCAAATGGATTCTCAGCCCATAATCCGCATCTTCTTCCCCGTACAACCCATAGTCCTCACACCAAAACCCCAATGTTTGATGAGTTCTTTTGGGGATAAGAGTACAAGCCCCGTTTAAATTCCCAATTTTTGGACGGACAGAGAATCCCCGAATTTCGCGGACGGGATAGCTTTCCCGTTCAAAATTATAAGCAATAGCGCCCAATTCAGGGATACGGTCGATGACCTCAACCATCCTGGATAACCAGCCGGGCTTTTGGATAACAATGTCATTGTCCAGCTTGAGGTAGTATTCAGCTTCAGGCTCCTGACTCCAGGCCAAGTTCGAAGCCTTAGCAATGCCAACATTGGTTGGCAACAAAATCAGATTGGTAATAAATCCCTGCTTGAGAAGCGTTTGCAAATACTCTGGCGTGCCGTCGGTACTTCCATTATCCACAACCGTAATGACATGGGGGAAACAGGTATGCTGGAAAAGCGCAGCGATAGCCTGTTTCGTAAATTCCAGCCGATTAAATGTCACCATACCAATATTGACATATTTACCAGGAAAGACGGGTTTCTCGTATTGATGGATTGTCAGGGGTTTCTGAATAGCCACAGGAAAATACGGTCGATTCGCATGAATAATTGCTCGAAATTCTCTCTGGCTAATTTCCGGATTGGAATTTACAATCCCTTTTGGATTTTGCTGATACAAACCCAGAAACTCAGGAATATGGCGCATTGGATAATGTCGCGCAACACGGCAATGGAATTCATAATCACTGGCACAGAGAAATGATTCATTAAGTAATCCAACCTTTTCATGAACCGATTTTCTCCACATGACTAAGGGTCCCATGTGATAGCCTGTTAACATCATGTCAGGACTAAATTCGAAGCGAATGGAATAGCCCCCTCGAATAAAACGATGAAAAGTCTGGTTCTCAAACTGGGTCATAAACACATCGGCATACACCGTGCCCACATCAGGGTATTCTTCAAGCTCATGGGCCATCACTTCCAAGGCATCACAACGCAACCGGTCATCGGTGGGAGCTAGCATGATAAACTTCCCTCTGGCTATCCGCACACCCTGATTGGCGGCCGCCGGCGGGTTTATTCGTTGCGACATCCGCAGATACACAATATTAGGATAACGATCTTGAAAGTCCCGGATGATATCGATCTCGTGTGTTTCAGACCCTGTTTCTACAACGATAATTTCCATTCGGTGAGAAATGGTTTGATTAACCAAATCAGCAAGAACCCCCCGCATGAAACGTTCAGAATTATAGGCCGGGACAATGGCAGAAACGAGAATTCCTTCCCTATCTCTCGGGGAAACATCTGGGTTGGTTAACAAACAGATATGTCCATTCTCAGGCTGGCCGAGCTTAGAATCCCTTTGTTTTAGAGGCTGGGCCATAACTTCCTTTTGTGTCTTCTGATAGAAATCAGCCGGTCTCGAAACATTCACGGTTTCGTCTCCTCCTTGGAAGGACCAGGGAAAGGCTTTCTGGAGGGGAATCTGTTTTTGATACACGAGTACAAAACCGTTCCCCACCTTATCATCAGGATCTTGTTCGCCAACCAAAGTCATCCGTTTTCCAAAAATCCTTGTAATAAAATTTTTCATAGAGTCGGGAGAGAAAACATGGTAGTGGCAATACAGGAAGTTTTTCGCTTCTGGCTCCGAATCTTGATTAGCATGCATCATGTAATCGTGAACCACATGCATCCATTGGGTCAGCGGCTTTCCCCGATCTGAAGGCGCTGCGTCACGGTGAGGAACCACCATAAACAAATATCCCTCGTTTTTCACAATTCGATACCATTCCAGCAAGGTCTTAATAAGGTCAGGACAATGTTCTATCACATGGGAAGCGAGAATAAACTCTTCCGACTCACTGGGAAGCGGAATGGCACCAGCCTCAGCTAACACGTCAATCGATGCGACAGCTCCGGTCAAGGACAATTGTTCCTCCGTATACCCTTCTCCTCCTAGTCCAACATTTCGTGTATTCAATCCAAATGGATTGTGAGTAGACGGTCCAATTTCCAACCCCGAGAGTCCATCCAGCCAATGGTGGGCAAATTGACTTTCAGGAAACATTTGTTTCATCAGAAAAACCCTTAAAAAATTTTGCTATTAGGCAACCTGGCCAACTATTGACCCGGGTACCGGGGAATGTTTGGCTTCCACATAAGACTGTCGATACCATTCAAGCGTATGTTTTAATCCATCACTGAGATTTGTCATGGCTTTGAATTCTAAGACAGCTTGAGCCTTACTCACATCAACCAAGCGGATAGGAATCATGGAGGGCTTTGTGGGATTCACAACTACTTTGGCATTGTCAAATTTATCAATATCTAGAAGAGTCGTTAACACATCCCGAACTCGACACCCTTTACCATATCCAATATTCACTGGGTCGAACCGGTCTAACCGGTTCATCGCTAACATCACGGCGTCAATGAAGTCATCAACATAAATTAAGTCTCGGACATCTTCACCTGTTCCCCATACCTCTAGAGGATCGTGGCGCTCAATCACTTTGCGGATAAGTGCTGCGGTCACATGGGAACGTTCAGAATCAAATTTGTCATATGGCCCATAGACATTAGAGGGCCTCACGACCACCGTGCTCATCGGATCCTTAATTTTTTCAGAATAAATACGGCACAATACTTCCCCATACCGTTTCATCCATCCCACACTGAAATACGCCTCATACGGATCCCCCTCAAACATTTCCTCCTCGGAGATTGACCGATCCCCACTGGGTGGATAGGCGGCACTACTGCTAATAAAGAGAAACTTCTTTATCTTTGCCTGGTAGGAAGCTTCCAACATCTGGGCGTTCATCACCACATTCGGCGTCACGTGGGCTAATGGCTGGGTAGCCATGACCGCCGCGCCTGAGGTATTCGCTGCACACATGAAAACATAATCCATGCCCTCTACGACCCGTCGACACTCTTCCATGTTCGTCAAATCAGCTTTGACATATTCCAGTTTGTGGTGTTCGAATTGCGGGCCACGTGTATGCAATGTCCCACGTACGTGACTCCCCTCTTCCACTAAACGCTTAGCCATATTGGTTCCCAGAAATCCTCCCGCCCCTGTCACTAATACGTTGCTACCCTTAAACATGAGTCACTCCTTCATCCCGTTGGGAAACAATCGGCTGTTTGACCGGCCACCAGATTCCCAAAGTGGGGTCATTCCACGGTACGGTAAATTGCGCTTCCCGGTTGTAATTGGTCGTTTGCTTGTAGTGGAAGATCGCTTGATCTGACAGCACCAGATGGGCGTTTCCGAACTTGGGTGGAATCAAGACCTGTCGTCGATTGCGATCTGATAGCGTAAACGATTCCCACTGTTGATACTGTGGAGACGTGGGGTCCCAATTGACGACGACCAAATAAAACCTTCCCCATAAACATGACACCAGCTTCCAGGTTTCCTGGTCTCCATGAATACCTCGCAACACATGTCTGCCAGACACGGAGATGTCATCCTGCACGAATGGCATATCAATTCCCGCTTGCCGGTACAGGTCCTCGTTAAACGTTTCAACATAGGTTCCCCGAAAATCTTCAAATATTGTCGGTGGGATCACCAGTTTCACCCCTTCCAAACGGCAGGAGGAGACCTGTAACTTATGAGGCGGCGAAATAGTTTTGCCGTTTAAGATATTCATCATGATGCTCCAGGTACCAATCCCATGTGTGCTGTAAACCCTCTTGAAGACTCACTTGTGGGTCGTATCCGAGAAGTTTCCTGGCCAAAGAAATATCCATCACCCGCCGGGGAAATCCGGTGGGTTTGGCATGATCGAATTGAGCCCGGAAGGGAACAACTGCTTGCAGAACTTCTACTAATTCCTTGATGGTATAGCCGATACCACTGCCTAAATTGACGTACCGCCCACCCGTGCCATGGTACAAAGCAAGAATCACTCCATCAGCGACATCCCCACTATAGGCAAAATCACGAATGGCGGTGCCATTTCCCCAAATCACTACCGGATCCTCTTTAGAAAATATCCGTCGCATGAGGGTGGGAATTACCATGGCATTGGCAGGATCGAAATTATCTCCTGGTCCATACACATTGCAGGGACGCACCACGGCGTAGTGCGTCAGACTGTACTGTATTTGATAGGCACGAACTTGCAATTCAGCCATTCGTTTGGCCCAGCCAGGGAACATATCCATTGGTGGCCCTTCATCCTCCCCTTCCTGTTCCTTAAAAATTTCCGCACTCGGGTAGGCTCCAATAGATGAGGTATAGACCACCCGATGAACCTTATTCAGACGACAGGCCTCCAACATATTGGTATTCATCATCAACAACGGGACGAAAAAACTTGCCGGCTTGGATTTCGTGACCTCAATGGAACCTTTGATTCCCGCCACATGAAAAACACAATCCATATCTTTCACGATACGTTGGCAAAATTCAAAATCGCACAAATCGCCCTTCACATACTCCACCTTATTTTCAACCTGAATCTCATCAAGGGACACACTTCGAACGGAGGCCCCTGCCTCGATCAACCGACTCACAATTTTCCGTCCGATCAAGCCGCTTCCTCCGGTCACAAGAATGTTTTTACCTTTAAAAAACTTTAAAAGCTGTTCCGATACCATTTCGTGCCTTTCAAATCTACCCATTCATTTATGGTTCGTTCGTGACCTTTTGGTTCTCTAGGCACCCTGATCTTTCCCACCATGGGCATAGGACTCTTAAGCGTCCCGTCGAACGTCAAAAACTCCGACTTTCCCCCCCGTCAATTGCCACACAGGCCCCATTCATCAAGCTAGCTTTTATGGAACACATAAAGGTGACAACATTAGCGACCTCATCTGGGTACCCTGGTCTATTCATAGGGCATTTTCCTTGGATAACTTTTTGAAATCCTGCCGGATCTCTACTCTTGAATCGATCCCATTCATTGCCTTTCAGGAGAATAGTTCCTGGAGCAACACTGTTGAAGGTTAATCCGGATTGAACGAGTTTGGGGTCCAATGCGAGGGTTTTCATTAGGCTGATCTCCGCACTTTTAGCCATGTTATACCAGGGCCTTCCTCCCCCTTCCCGCCCTTGAACTGAAGCGACTGTAATTACCCTGCCCCATCGCTGCCGCTGCATAACGGGAATAACGGCTCTGGTAAATCGGATGGCAGCCCAGGTGTTCACAGAAAGGATGTGTTCCCAAACCTCGTCCTGAATCGTTTCGACAGATTGATTGGTTTGTTGTCCACCTCCTCCAACATTATTCACCAATATATGAATTGTTCCCCAAGCCTCCACCATGGCTTTCACGACACGATCGGGCATGTCTTGTTCCGTCACATCACCTTGAAAGCCCAGGCTCTGACACCCGCGCGCCCGTATTGCCTTCACCGTCTCTTCTAATGGCGCTTCTTGTCTCGCACAAATCGCTACGTCACAACCCTCATCGGCCAATCCCAAAGCTATGGAGCGCCCGATTCCATAGCTTCCCCCCGTCACAAATGCCTTTTTACCACGAAGGCCAAAGTCCATTTAGAGTGGCTTCCATATCACAACCGTGTAACCTTCATGGTACAAACTCCCAAACCCTAACCGTTTCACTTGAACAATTTGAATTCGTCGTTCAACCTCCAGTTGTCGCAGATACGGCAAGAACCCTCGGAGATATCTTCGGTCGGAATGATAGGTCATAGCTAAATAATCCAGAAGGTGGTGTTCATCATATAATTCGTAAATTGGTTCTATGTGCACACACAACTGCGGATGTTGGTTCAACACATATTGCACAAAAGGTTGAAATGCTTCCCCAACTTGTTCCAAGGCGCAAACAGTCAGCACCCCACTATTGGGGGCTAAATGCAGATGAGGGTCTGGATGAAAAAAATCAAACGGTCGACCGTGAATCTTCAGTCCTTTTACCTCTCCTATTTTATTAATTAACTCAACCGAGGATTTCGCCCAATCTAACCCATAGAGAGTTTTTTCTGGGTACAAGTCCGCCATTGCCCATAGATTGAAACCACTTCCGCACCCAAATTCATATAAGGTGTCAACCTGCTCAAGAAAGGTCTGATATAACCAATGACGCAGCACGGAAAAGAAATTGGCTTCAAAGGCAGCATCAATGGGTTGGATAAATTCTTGCTTGAGTCGTAATACAGGATGGGCGTCAAGAAAATCTGGAGTCAAAAATCGCGCAGAACAAGTATTATCCAAAAACTGGTGGGAAATTTTTTCCCATGTCGTATTCCACACTTCATATCGGGCAGGGCCAACAGGAGCGAACACCTTCGAATTCAAATTTTTTAGAATTTTTAAAATAACCGATTCCTTCTGAGCTTGATCCAAGGGAACATATCGAAAGTCATGGCTGCGCAGAAGGCCACAGACTTCAGATGGTATGTCGGTGTTCGATGCACCCAGTAACTGAGAAAATTCGGAAATGCCCAATCGCGTTTCGGCCTCCCGACATGAGCCGGACATCTGAAGTGGCCCCTCCTTCTCTACCATAAGATCCATCTTCCTCATCTAGTCGGATTTCCTTCCCCCTTGGGCTTACGCACAAGTTCCCATCACGTTAGACCCAACCCAATGAGGGCACCAATCCAGTCGTCGAATAGGTACGGAATGCTGAAAGAAGAATTCACCCACCGGTTTACTTTCCCCCTCCCATGGTGGCATCCAATATTCATCGAACAGGACAACGTCTCCAGGAACCATCAATGGCAACAAATATTGGGGCCCGGCCTGTGTTGGGGGATATAAATCCGCGTCAAAGGCTAATAACGGAATGCGACGCCATGGCTTCTCTCCGATGTATTCCAGAATGGTGGGTTTCATATCTCCATTTTTCAAAACAAATCGGAGTTTATAGGGAATAAATCGTTCTTGATCAAAAAAGATAGTGGGACCGGAAGCGCGACTGAAACAGGTTTCACCCAATGGCTGAATTGACCGTTTAATAAATTCACATACATGACCTTGCCTCCTCACCTTAGAACCACATCCCCATAATCACTAACTAGTCGATACCGATCGATGAACTGCCCTCTCAATACATTGGCATGCTTTGGCTTCGCATGGACCAAGTCGGCCAGAGTTTTGATTTCGGCCAAACTTTGTCCTTCGGGAATTTCGGCCAAATGATGGATAAGCTCATGAACTCGTTTACCTTCCTCATCCCTCGCCCAAGTTTTGAGGGCAATTTCCAGGGCGAAATCCAAATACCCCAACAACACGGCCGTCACAAACAGCACATAAACCTGTCGCAGTTCCTTCGGACACGTGGGCACAGCCAATGGCTTAGGTTCCTTGAAAAACACAGCATCCGCATAAAGGATTCGTTCCCTACCCCTTTCCGTGTATTTATTGAGTTGCTTACAGGATCGATAAAACATGTCAGTGAATCCATAAAAAGAAAACCCACAGTCCCGAAGGAAAAATTCCACGTCGGAGAACAACCGTTGTCCCTGATAGATTTGACAAAATTCAACTTCAGAAATAATGGCTGTTGTTCGTTCGGTGAGGGTGCGTTTGGCTCCAAGGAGAACCTCCATTTCGGTCCCCTGTGTGTCGAGCTTCAGGAACTCTCCCCAAAGGGACTCGGTCCTTCGACGGGAGAACAGCACATCATCCAGGGTGGTGGTTTGCACTTCAATACTGCCGACTTTTTCAAACTTAATCATGCCATACCGTTCAATTAGATCCTGGTTAGGAGGGCGCAGGGAGTGATTGGTTTCGGCCGAGAGTAAATGAAGCCGAGACATTCCTGGTTGGTCTGCCAAGGCCACGGGTTCAAATTCACATATCGCCCAGGGTGAGGCTGTAACCTGGACCTCCCGCAGACGTCCGCACTCATCCTTATCGGGTTCGAACCCTAAAACTCCGGTGACCTCCGCCAAAGGGTCCACAAGTGGATGAACTCCACCCCTGGCTCCGATATCCACAAACCCCAAAGGTTGCTCCATAAGTGCCCGATAGGGCGCGATACATTGAAAGAGAGGATTGTTCGTTAGCGTATCACGAAAATTTTGTTCCATAGGCTTACACCAACTCACTGCGGTGATAGAGCAATTTCTCGACGTTTGGCAGAAAAACCCGATCGGAAGGTTTCACCCTTTCGGATAAAGGTCAAAAGTAGCACGCGTCTAAATTGGTCTTTTGTCGAATTTGTATGTGAGGCGTGAATGATATGCCCATGAATCAACACCATGCTTCCTCTGGGAAGAGACAGATCGATGGAAGAATATTTCGTGGGCATACTCACCTGCCGACAATTGGCATTGGGATCCTGCCCAAAGGTTTCCACTTGAGGAACGGCCTCGGTCGGCAAAATGGGTTCCCGATGACTTCCTGGAAACACAATTAAACCACCGTTTTGCGGAGTTACATCATCCAAAGCCATCCACGCTGACCCAAACGCACCGGCTTTTGCTCGCACATAATGATTATCTTGATGTCGAGTAAACCCCCGTGTTCCCGGTCGACAGAAAAAAAATTGACTTTGCAGACCACTCACCTTTCCAGAAAGAACCACCTCCATCATCTCAATAATTTTTGAACATCGCATGGCTTGAAAAAACTGTTCATTAAGGTTATGAGGATTCATGACTGGGATGAGCGTGTCATCCTTAAACGAGGGAAATGATTGAGATGACGCAATCAATTCGTCACATTGAACCGGGGTGAACACATCGTCGACGATACAATATCCCTGTTCTTGGAAAAATTGGAGATTAAAAGCTTTCATTACTTTTATTTTTTGTGGCCGGATAGCTAAACTAGCAATCGCAACCCAGTAGTCCATTCGGCAAGACTTAAAAGGGTTAACGCGGACATTTGGTCAAATTTCCCTGCCAATACAATTTCTTTGAATTGGCCTGGAGATACCAAAACCACTTCTTCACTTTCTCTAAGTGAAACACAATTATCTAATTCGCAATCTTGCGCCAAAAAGAAATACCCCTTTGAACTAAACCGATTGACCATCATATGCCCGGTCCCCAACCCAACAAACCGAGGGGAACGATATCCGGTTTCTTCCAATAACTCCCGTACGGCCGCCATCTCTGGACTTTCTGAACCGTCAACCGTTCCGGCAGGGAATTCAAGAGTTGTACGCCTAATTGCATGGCGAAATTGACGCACCAGAATAATCTCTTCATTTTTGGTCAGGGCTAACACTAAGACACCATCTGAGCTTTCAATACGATAAAACGGTTGACGGTCTAAGTCAGAAAAGTCATCCCATGCTTCTTCATGTACCCGAAACCACGGACACCCGAATACCTCCTTGGTCATCCTCATTTGTGGCGAAACGGAAGTTCGTGACGGCATATGGTCCTGCCTCTCAGGATCGGTGCCCGACAAGAACTTTTTCCTTTGCCTTTTTAGGGGTCTTGAGAGAGGGAAGCCGTCTTCTTTCCATTTCCTTATTGACCCCTTCTCTCTCGGAAGGATATCCGCCGGATACCCTTCTATCAGGCCCATCGTAGTAAATTATGCTGCTTCCTGATTGTGAAAAAGAAAATGGCACACAAATATAGGGATGCATCGCTGAAAGAAAATGTGGCTGCTTGAAAATCGGAACATAAAACAACATAAACCCACTGCCTCCTGCCCCGGAAAGCTTTCCACCAATCGCCCCATTGCCCAGAGCATTTTTATAAATTTCATCAATGGTGGAATTGGAAATGTCGTGGGAAAGTGCCCGCTTAAGCATCCAGCTTTCATGAAGCAATTTCCCGAACTCCTCCAGCGAATTCGTTCCACTCAAAATACCCAACCCCCTGTCCACCATTCCACGCATGGTTTTCAGTTCGGCAGACCTGAGAGAAAAGTTCTTGGTGACACTTTTTGCAATGTCTGAACCTAAGCGACTGGTCCCGGTATACAGTAGAACGAGATTTTGCTCCAGTTCAGCCAGTCGCCCCAATGATAAGGTGAGCGGTTCGACTTGAATCTGGCCGTCTCGTAGAAAATGAATAACATTAAATCCGCCGAAGGCGGCTGCGACTTGATCCTGGGAGCCAACTGTTTCTTTTAAGATATCCTGCTCTAACGTGAATGCCTGGCGGGCCAGATCCATTTTCCCCAACATCTCTCCCTTCAACCCCGTGAGAGCTTTCACCAGACCAACCGAAAAAGAAGAGCTGGATCCAATGCCTGACCGGGCCGGCAGATCACCCTGATGCTGAATTTCCACTCCCTGAGAATCATCAAAACCTAAAAACCGCAGGCCTTCTCGAACGGCAGGATGGAGAATCTCTCCAATAGTCGATACTGTTTCAATATGCGACCAGACAATCCGGTGTTTAATATTGAAAAATGGAGGAAGGTATCGACAACTCACATAGCAATACTTGTCAATTGTGGTGGAAAGAACAGCGCCCTCTTCCCGAAGATACCATTGAGGATAGTCCGTGCCTCCTCCGAAAAACGACAACCGATAGGGGGTCCGAGAGATAATCACGCAGCTTTGCTCCTCTTGTGGTAACGCCTTCGATAAAATTCCAGAATACCTTTTAAGGTCTCTTCAAAGGGAATGCGTGGTTCCCACCCGGTCGCCGCTTTGAACTTTGACGTATCGGGAATCTGCAGGGTGACATCCGACGGTCGCAACAATGCGGGATCCACCACATGCTCGATGCGACAGGTGGCCATGCCTTTAAGAATCTCGAGCATGTCCCGCAGTGTCATCGTACGGTTACCTCCGATATTATAAACTTCCCCGGCTGGACACTTTTCCATCAGCACCCAGTAAGCCCTGACGGCATCGCGAACATCTGCAAATGTCCGAATACTGTCCAAATTTCCGACCCGGATCGGATTTTTTCGAAGCCCATACTCCACCTCGACGATTTGCTTGGCATAGGCACTTTCCGCAAAGACATCCCCTCGCCGTGGGCCGGTATGGGTAAACATTCTGGTACGGACGGTTCGAATGCCATAGGACAAAAAGTATTGAAAGGCAATCATGTCTTCCCCGACTTTTGACACCGCATACGGGCTGGCCGGACGAAAGGGATTGGCCTCTGTGATAGGCACTTCATGCGCCAACACCTGTCCGTACACTTCAGAGGAACTGCAGACATGCACCTTGGCATCTACTCCGGTAATACGGAGCGCATCAAGCAAATTGGTCGTCCCGAGCACATTGGTGGACAGCGTGTCGACCGGCGCGTCAAAACTTGTCGTGACAAAGGATTGTGCCGCCAAATGAAAGACCCAATCAGGTTGGATTTTTTTGATCACGACAATGAGCGAATTCAAGTCCCGAAGATCACCATAATGCAGGGCAATGCGATCTTTGATGGCCACAAGATAATCAAGAGGGGTTCGCCATCGAATTAATCCATGAAGGTCCACGTCCGGATGATCCGCAAGGATATACTCCGCTAAGTGACTGCCCACCATTCCTGAAATTCCCGTAATGAGCACTTTCATCTTCGCATTCCTTTGATGAGGTGGTCCGACAATCCTGCTTAAAATGGGCCTTTGAACCGTTTATACACATCTGCCATCGATTGGGTATCGGGCAAGGGCAACCCATGGCTCTCCTTCCCGGTGACGAGGACAGCCAACGCATTCACTAATTGGCGTAAATCGGGATAAAAGAGATCTTCCAAACACTTAGCCGTAGGACAGGGAGCGGGCTGCATACCCAAGGTCACCACCGGTGCCTTCAAACATCCGGGATTTCTTTCAGCGACCACACGGCACACCTCCGCGCATACGCCATATTCCCGCCAACTCGTATCCGCCACGACCAACCGTCCCGTTTTTTCAACACTGTGCATAACCAAATCCCAGTCAGGACTGGACACGCAGTGCAAATCAATCACCTCACATTGAATATCGGACACCAGGGCTAAGTGTTCTGCTGCTCTCATGGCTTCCAACACCATGATGGAGGTGGCCACAATGGTGACCTCCTCACCTGGTCGCACTAACCGGGACCCAAAGGGTTCGGTCTCCTGTCGCGTGGATGGCGGAGCCACATAAAATTGCAGATCGTACATCAACCGGTGCTCGAATGAGATGACGGGACCCCGGTAGCGATCAATCACCGCCGGATAAGTGTCCAGAATCGATTGCGAACTCGAGGGCATCACAATCTGCAACCCGGGGATATGCGCAAAAAGAGATTGGAGGCTTTGTGAATGTTGCGCACCTTGCCCCCAACTTCGCCCCACGATCATGCGAATCAACATGGGCACGTCAAACCGGCCACCAAACATATATTTATATTTGGCGGCTAAATTAATAATCTGATTCATGGCTAACAGGGAAAAGTCGGCACGAATATGGGTCTGAATCGGATACAGCCCATTTAACGCGGCCCCAATGGCTACCCCTGTCATGCCTTCTTCGGCAAGCGGCGTATCCATCACTCGATCCGGACCAAACTCTTGACTCAATCCTGAGGTGGAACCAAATATCCCTTTGTGGTCATCCACCCCCTGTCCCAGGATAAGAACGGAATCATGCCGCTGTAAGGCGTCATGCATGGTCCAATGCAGCGCGTCCCGATAGCTCATGATCTCCGTGCCGGCCGCGGTACGAAGACCCGACGCCGCTTGACCGTTCACACGGGATGTGACCGCCGCATTACACAACATCGCGAAGTAATTCCTCCACTGAGGGAAATGGACTGCTCATGGCAAAATGTACCGCTTCGTCAATTTCTTTCAGGATGGCTGGGCGAAACGTTTCGACTAGGTTTCCATACTGTTCGAGAGGATCCTGTCGTTTCCAAGCCATCCACTCATCAGGTTGGCGATAGCCACACATGAAGTCTTCGCCAGGCCCGACATGCTCCTTGTACCGATAGGTCCGGATCTCTACAAATACCGGTTCTCGGGTTAACCGAACACGTTGAATAATGTCTGACATTGTGTCCGCCACCTTCACAAAATCATATCCCTCCGCAATGTGGTACACCGGAAGGCCATATGAGCGCGCATGGTCAAGAATATGGTAGCCCTGTCTGGCTTTTTGTGATGAATGCACGGCCAAACCGTTATTCTCACACAGAAATATCACGGGTAAGCGATGAAGAACCGCGAAGTTCAATGATTCGTGATAGACCCCTTCTTCAGTGGCTCCGTCTCCAAACACACCAACCACCACCTGATCATGGCCCAACCGTTTCGCCGCCAAAGCCGCTCCCACCGCATGAGGGATGGTACTGGCCACCACAGCCGAGGCACCCATCAACCCTACCTCGGGTGCCGCTAAATGCATGGAACCGGCCTTTCCTCGCGCGCACCCGGTAACTTTTCCATACAGTTCGGCAAACATTTCCGCCAAACTTCCCCCTTTAGCCAGATAAAAAGCATGGCTACGGTAGGTACAGAAGACTAAATCTGTTTTTTTCAAATCCCGACATGCCCCTACCGCAACAGCCTCCTGTCCAATCGATAAATGCACCGGACTTTGAATACCATCACTAGGATATAATTCGATGATCCGCTCTTCCACCAGGCGTATACGAAGCGCCTGAAAGAACAATTCACAAAATTTCCGAGATTTTTCCATATTGTTTTTCGATTGTTTGTCGGCCCGGATCACCGGCTTCAAACCATGCATCACCGACCGTTGAAGAGCTACACGTCTTCTTTTTTCGATGTAAAGAAGTTCAAGTTCTATGCCATGCAGTTCACGTTACAACGGCCGGGATCCAGCTCCCAAGGCAGGCGAATTCCAGGTCATTCACAACATTTTCCCCTACTAGGAATACATTGCTGATAAACTCGGAAATTTTTGCCTACCAAGAGAAACGCTGATTGATCGCAGGACTGAAGAAACCGGTGGGACCACATTGACCCATGGCCATTATGGAACTACGGAATAAGGCCGAATACGGCCTACTTTTGCGACGATGATCCTCAATCCATTTCAATCAACGCCTATGGAATAGCAATCCCCGTACTGGGCTTCCGGTGAGCTAAAACGATCTCTGACACTGAGAGGGGGTTCCCCTCCTTAGGCGGCCCTACATGACGAAAAACACGAGCCTGATCTGGTTTATTCGGTAGGTTTAACCTGCGGCCTTTTCGGTCTGGGTAGGTGAGCCAAATCCTTCGGATCCGAGGATACGGCATTTAAATTTTCTTGACGGACGGCTTCATACAATTCTTCACGAAGTACCCGGACATGCGACGGGCATTCAATCCCGAGTCGCACTTGCCCTCCCTTTATTTGGACGAGGACAATGCGAATGTCATCCCCTAAACGAATGGCTTCATCAATTTTTCTGGTGAGTATGAGCATGGTGCCTTCCTTGGCTTTGAGGTAAAATTCACGTGTAGAAAAAATCCTGCCATTATAAACGCACGAAACCGGTTGGCCCTGTGCGCCGGTGGTGTGTGTGCATCCATTACACCGATGCGGCCTCTCTCGCCGCCCCGGAGTAAGATTGGCCCTGGATAGAATCTTGGAATAATGGATAGCGCAAGGGGATTGATTCATGGAGAATCAGTTGTTTCCCGTGTCGTGTTCGTTCATTCACGACAAGAGGGGCACGAAGATTCGCAGTAGCCTGATCGGGCTGATCAGAGGGAATCGTGACGACGGCCATGATTGAAATGGAATCGGTCGGAGTCATGCCGAGTTCCGCCAGCCCTTCTTCCGATAGATTGGTGCGAAAATCCGGCTGCAAAAGATGCACGTCCATAATCACAAAAGCTAAGCTTGGTTCATCCACGGACTGGAACCACCGATAATCGGCATCTTCTGGTGGGTCGAGCACCACATACCGTCGGAAAGCTGGGAACCCTACGAGCCCAAACGGGAAGGTTAAAAGCGTGTCATCGGACACATCCAGCATACCGAACCGACTAGTCTGAATTTTCATGATGGGATGGTCTCCACATAGGTCAATGTTTTTGTCTTCATGCTGAAGTGAGCCTGCCCTCGAGTTCCCTCTCAAAGAAATCTATGCTTAGCACGTCCTCCCCGTACCACAGGGTTCGACCCGATTGTCATCTTTCAGGACAACCTGACAGGCATGAGCCAATTCGTCGACATCATACGGTTTTTGAATAAACCCGATCACACCTTGATTGAATAAATCTTGTACAGCATGGTTCCGGTCATAACCCGTACAGAGAATGACCCTAAGATCTGGTCGAATCCTTCGCAATTCTTCAAAACATGCCGCCCCCGACATTACCGGCATCACCATATCCAACAGCACAACATCCACAGGAATCGTCAAGTCCTGACAAATGTCCACGGCCTCCTTCCCATTGACCACTACCGTCACCTGATAGCCGAGATATTCCAGTATGGCCTGAGCAGCTTCTCCCACCTCCTTCTCATCATCCACCACTAAAATATGTCCGGTCCCGTGGGAAGGTTCCGTCTTCCGAATCGATCTGGTCATGCGAGTCGCACACGGTGCATCCGGAAGGTAGATACGCATGGTCGTTCCACACCCAGGGGAACTCGTCACCCCAATATAGCCGTGATGATTTTTGACGATACCATACACCATCGCCAATCCCATTCCAGTTCCCTGCCCCTGCTTTTTCGTGGTAAAAAACGGCTCAAAAATATGTCGTTGAGTCTCTAATGACATTCCCGTCCCGGTATCCGTCACCCGAATCAATACATAATTCCCTGCGCACAGTCCCGGGACACGTGAGGCATATTCCGGTGTGACCGTTTCATTCGAAGTCTTCACAAGCAATTCCCCACGTTCACCCATTGCATCACAGGCATTGACACTTAAATTCATGAGAATCTGATAGAGTTGGTTAGGATCCCCTACCACATGAGACCTTGTTGCCGATAGATCCGCTCGAAATGTGATCATTTTATGGATCGTTCTTCCGAGCAGGTTCATCACTTCCTGAATCACTTCATGGGTATCCACCGTTACATGATGATGTTTACCCTGCCTGGCATACCCCAAGAGCTGGGAAGTCAATTCCTTTCCACGACGAACGGCTTTTTCAATGACATCACCCGCTGTCCACAAGGAGGTTCCCGCTTTATCCTGTATCTTCAACAAACTTGCATGGGCCATAATTGCCGTTAATGTATTATTCATATCGTGTGCAACCCCTGAGGCCAGTCGACCGATAGCTTCCATTTTTTGAACCTGCCGCAACTGATGTTCAAGGGCAAATTTCTCTTCCTCCATGTGCTTTCTTGCCGTCAAATCGCGGGCAATGAACAGAGTTTGACGTTGGCCTTGAAACTGAACCATTCGTTCCATCATCTCTACTGGAAGATTGCTGCCGCTTTTTTGACGAAGGAACGTTTCCTCCCATCTCCGAACCCCATGAGCAGGGTTTGGCACCGTGGGACTGGATTCCGCGTCTGCTGACTCAGGTTTAATTAATGAAAAAGCTTTCCCCATCAAGACCGGGGGGCGATATCCTAATTGTTGTGCTCCGAGGGAATTAACGTGGGTGATGATTCCTCGATGATCATAAATCACCAATATATCCGGAAGCGTTTCGAACAGCTCCCTAAATTGAGCTTCAGATTCGCGTAAATCATCAGTGCGGATATCCAGTAAATGTTCCACTCGGGAGAATGCGCGTTCCCAACGCCCTTTTTCACACAAAGAAATGATATTTAATGGATCGCAGGCTTTTGGTAGATACGCATCTACATGCATCGCCTCAGGAAGGGATCTTCCTGCCATAGATTCGTGTCCAAGGATAATACACATGGCCTGAGGAAATTGGCCTTTGCACCAAATCCCAAACTCATCGCTTGTCATATCCAAGAGAGGATCGTCAATGAGGATAATATCCGGGTCCACAAGATTCACCGCCACCTGAACCTGCTTGCCCGCTTCCCATTCGACCACGCGCCACCCCCGTTCAACGAAGAGGTGATGAATTCCTTGAATGGCCGAATTGTCAGCCGAAACCATCCAGATCTGTGGACGCAGGGGACTTGGAGGACTTTCCACCAGCTGGCGTACCTGCTGACGAAAGCGTTGCGGATCCGTCGGGAGGGCAAGAAATGCGGAAGCTCCGAGGTCCTTTAAAATGTCTTGAGCATCGATTCCGGTATACGTGGCGGAAACGGCAAGGACAGGCGGCACTGCCTGTGTCGACCCAAAGAACGAATGCAATAATTCACAAAAACGCCATCCGCTAATTCCCGGCATATGAAGATCAAGAACAATGACATCCGGCACATTACCTTCTTGGAGCCATCGCCAGGCCTCTTCAGAACAGACGAAACGACTGACCGCAAAGTAATCCTTCTCAAGCCAACTCGCAAGAAGATGGAGTTGGACCGGATCATCATTAATCACAAGAATGGAAGCCATAATCATTGCTTCAATGAAGTTGGGGAACTCGTGAGGCGCGAAAAAGTCTCATCCGCATGCCCATGAAATTGCGCAAACTCCACGCCATTTCGACCGCTATTTTTGACTAAATAGAGGACACCGTCTGCAGATTGTATTAAATGTTCAATGGGAATTGGACAGGGATCGGTCCACGTCGTGACCCCCTGACTGACCGTCACCGTTAGATCAGTATTGTGAACGCGAAAGGGTTTCTGGGAAATCGCCACTCGAATACGTTCAGCAAGCCGCACGGCCTGGGCCGCATCACTATTGGGCAACACCATGAGAAATTCCTCTCCGCCGTATCGGCCAATGGCATCATAGGAACGCAAACAAAAACGCATCCGTCTAGCGACCTCAACCAGCACCTGATCGCCCGCAACATGCCCATAGGAATCATTCACATTCTTAAATCCATCCAAATCAGCCAGAATGAGACTCAAGGGTTGCTGTTCCCGATGGGCCCGATCAATTTCCCGCAACAACGTATCCACAATGGCACCATGATTCAGGATTTGCGTTAGGGGATCTTGCATCGCCTGAATCCGAAGGGTTTCTCGAGCCGAAATCAATTCATTTTGCAAATCGACAATTCGCTTCCCTGCTCGTAACCGTGCATCCAATTCCCCTAAATGGAAAGGCTTTGTGAGATAATCATCCGCTCCCGCATCCAATCCGGCAATGAGATCCTCAGGATTATTCCGCCCCGTCAACATGACAATATATACATAGGGGCAATCGGTTCTCCCCCGGATCTTTTGACACAGTTCAGGGCCATTGAGCCCCGGCATGATCCAATCCACAATCGCCACATTCGGCACGGATCCTCGTGCTAACACCTTCCATGCAGAATCCCCGTCAGTGCAGGAAATGACATCATGGCCCCATTGCCGCAATCGATACACCACCATATGTAATGTGAGAGGATCATCATCAACCACAAGAATTCGCATAAAGATTTCGTACCTTTTCAATCACTGGGGTGACACTCTTTAGTCTAAAAAATAAGAAACCTTCACGGCCTACTTAATGAAATCTAATAAATTCGTCTGAAATTGCCGTGCAAGTGTGCTCATCGACGCTTCAAGCGTGTTTTGTAGCGTAGCCAAATCAGAAGCCACTTGGGCGATATCGGCATCCTCAAAATTGGACCGAAGAGTTTGCGTATTCACACTCAAGAGGTCTAAACCATCTTTGATGGTATCCAGTCGATTGACTCTGGCACCGATCGTAGCCCTGGCATCGTTTACCTGGGAGAGAGCCTCATCAAACTGACCGATGGCCGCTTGAATACCCGACCCATCATTGGTCACCAAGGCCTGATGAAAATCCTGAAGGTTTTGAAACAGATCCACCGTGGGGCCCGAAAAAATTTGGTCCCCAGGGACATTGCTTGCCACGGTCCGACCATCACCAACTTCCACCTCCACCCCCGCACCATCGCCTTGATAGGTATAGCCGACTCGTACAAAGAATTGGTCGCCAGCGGCAGGGGGACCCCCTCCATCCGTAATGGTGACATCCAACCCATCAAACAAGAATGCGGCCCCGGATGCATAAGTATTGCCTGAGGATACGGTCTGATTCGTTGTCAGATTCAGCACATCAAATTGGGTCGAGGAGGTAAATTGGATTTGATACGCATCCGGTTGTAATGCCGGCGCGGACGCCACAGATACGCCAACACTGGCACCTCCCCCATTACTGGTACTGGCTGATCCCGTGGCCGAGCCCGGGACAAACGGTTCGGTTTTTGTTTGACTGCCAGCAAACACAAATCGTCCATTAAGTTGGGTATTGGCAATGCCGGCCAAGCCTAGGATCAGTTGCTGAACTTCCTGTGCCGCATTCCGTCGCTCCACGGACGTATTCGTGTCGCTCGCCATATTCAACGCCAGTTCTTTCGCCCGCTGGACGGTATTCCCAGCCTGCTCCAGGACGCTATCGGATAAATTGAGCCGTCCCATTCCTTCATTAACCGTGTTCAAACGATGTTCAGTGGTCCGCAGAACATTCCGAAACTGATTAATCCGTTCGGATGCCGCAGGATCATCAGAAGGGCGATTCACCCGCTTTCCCGAAGAAATTTGCTCCTGGCGATCCCCGATATTTCGCTGAATACCTTGAATCGCCCTTAGCAGCGCATCAACCTGTTGACGATCAGTCACACGCATACGATTGTTCGTCCTTATCCGACAGATTTCGACCGGTCATCAATGAGACTTACCCTCAGGTGGTTGCCTCATCAAGAAGGTTAGCGGCCCATCGCCAGCATCGTCTGCATCAATTCATCCGCTACCGTAATCATCCGGGCTGAGGCTTCGAATGAGCGCTGAAAACTTAGGAGATTGGTCAATTCCTCATCCAATGAAACCCCTGAGACACTTTCTCGCAAGGCCGTCAACTGATCAATTTCAAGCTGTTTACTATGCAGCGCCTGCGTCGATTGCTGGGTGGCACTCCCGACATCTCCAATTGTAATCGTGTGGTAATCATTGAGTGTCACATTCCCAAGATCCACGTGCCGATTCGTATGAATCGCCACCAGATTTAATGCATTGATGTTATTACCGGGAATCCCTGCGACCGTAGAAGCAGCCGCGATCTTATCCGTATCCGAGAGGGCCAGACCAAGTTGCTGGGCCGCACCTTTTTGAGCATTGACATAAAACACATCCCCCGCAGCCGGCGTGCCGCTGATCACGACATCTAACCCATCAAAACTCAGGGGCGATCCGGAGGTATACGCACCAGACGTCACGGTCGCACCGGTCGCCGTATTGACCACAGAATAGGCAGAGGCTCCGGAAAACTGCACCTCATACTCCTGAAAGGTCGCCAGAGTGGGATCTGCAATCGTGACCGAACCGCCGGAGGCACTTCCCGTATTCCGGTCATAAGCCAGAGGCGCTTGAGGATTTAAGGCGGAGAAAAAATTATTATTCGTGGTGCCATCTAAGCCATATCCGGCCTGATGCTGTTGATTAAATTCATTAATCAAAACGGCGGCCAATCGATCCACTTGGTCTTGAAATTTCACCATATCCCCATCACGCTGGGCGAGTAATCCGCCGATTTGCCCTCCATGAATATTGTGGGTGATTGACAACTCACTCCCATCACTGCGCACAAATGTCACATCATGCATTGGAGGATTGTCCGGGTCGGCTTCGGTCGACAACGCATTGGTATGATTACCCGCTACCAAGAGTTGGCCTCCAACATTAATGCCGATGCCATCGTTCAGAGGCACCTGCTCAATATTGACCAAACCCGCCAAATCATTAATGAGAACCCTTCGTTGATCCAGTAAATCCAGCGCATCACGTCCACTGGATTCCGTTTTAAAAATGACATCATTCAGAGAGGCAATCTTTGTGGCCAACCCATTTATAGTATCGACATGCCTGGCAATCTCCCCATCGGCATCCAAGCGGATTTGATTTAATCCTTGAGCCGCCGTCACAAATTGGTCCGAGAGGGATTGCCCCTTAGCCAACAGGACCGTCCGCTGTATGGTACTTTCTGGATTCGTCGCCAAATCCCGAACCGCATTGAAAAACTCTGTCAGACTAAACGATAGTCCGGAGTTATCCGTTTCGGTAAAAATCCCATCCGCTTGAACCAAGTAATTATTCCTGGCGGTTATAGATCCAAGGTCCTCATGGACGGAGGTCAACTGGTTCTCCAGAAAATCATCGACGGACTGACGAATAGCGGCAACCCGGACTCCGCTCCCAATCGTCCCTTCAGCCGGCCGCGCAGTCTCAAGGACAACTTCCTGTCTGGAATAGCCTTTGGTATTAATATTAGCGATGTTATGGGATGTGGTCGCGAGCCCTTGTTGGTTGGCACGAATTCCGGAACGCGCGATATTAAAAATGTCACTGATGCCCGCCATAAGACCCCTATCCCTGGAGATGAACCGAGCTAGGAACTGAAGGAAAATGTAATATTCCAGATCCCTGATACACCGGACCGGTACCTAACCCTGTATACATAACTTGAACTGCCTCACGGACCCTATGATAAATTGGACGAATCAGGGCATCATTCCTTTTCCCTTGTTCCTGAATCAAATGCGCCAGACGAAGAAGGTCCGTCAACATTCCTTGCGCCAATTGTGCCCGTGGGTCCGGAACGGCTTTCAACCAATTCCAAATTGACTCATGTGCGGCAGACCCGGCCAACCGATGAAGCTCACGCTCTACCTGCTGTTCCAACTGACACATCGTCTCCAACGTTTGTTCCTTCTGACCGTTGACCTCGACCAACTTGGGCCGATCCATGATCCGAATGCTGTGCGCTTCTTGAAAAAGCAACACACCATACCGCTGAAACACCGATTGGGCTTCAGCCAACATTTCCAGCAACCGTTCCCACATTTCCGGTTGGGTATGAATCATCGGTCAGCCATTTCTCTCACAAACGTCAGGTGTTTATTTCGAGCCTAGCTCGTTAAGAATCGTCTCTCGGGTCAAGGCATCAGCCACCTGACTGGAGGTCGCCAATTGTGCCCCCGCCTCCAATACCTGCTTAATACGCCTGATTTTCTCCTCTCTCAGCTCAGGAACCTGCGCCACTCGAGTGGAATAGTCGCGTATTTCCTGGGCCAAAACGGAAAGATCAACCGGGTCAGCGGACGAAGGACGCTGGGTGGCGCTTGGTGGGCTGGACTCCTGCGTCTGAAGGTTTTTAGCTTGGACGTGAAAAAAAAGTTTCCCCAGCTCTCCACTGGGATCAAGGCCCCGTATGGTCATGGCTTCTTGCCTCCTTCTCTGTATGTATCGGAAGCAACGCCGTTAAACTTTACAGAACCTCTCAAGATTTCAAAAAAGGGGGATCTGAGGTGGGAGAACGTGTGAGATCTTCATTCCTGGCCACCGTGTCTAACATATACGCAGAAAGGCCAATCCCTCCCGCTTGAGCCGCACGTTTGCCAATTTCTTCATCATAAAAGGAATAGTACATTTCCCCCATGGGGTTGGCTGTGATCTCGCCTTTGGGGACCGTCTCTCGCATCACCTTCATCAGATAGGACAAAAAATAGGATTCGAATTCCTGACTCGCACGCAGTAATTCTCCCCGACGTACGGAATTTTCTACCCGATCTATCCTTCCAGTGGTGACGGAGTGTGCGAGACCCGTCATATCCATAGGGAACATGTCAGCATTCATAAACCACATCCTTTCCACCAGACGGTCATGAACAAGGTGCCCTCTTCAGATCCTGATCTAGATCAACTCCAAGTCGGCCTGAAGGGCACCTGCTGCCTTAGCCGCCGTTAATACGGCGACCAAATCGAGAGGTGTAACACCCAATGAATTCAACGCCTTTACCAAATCCCCAAGCGTCACGGAACTGTCTACTTGAATCACTCGACCATCCTCTTCTTGCACATCGGTTTGCACATCCGGAGTCACGACAGTTCTACCGGCACCCTGTGCTCCCCGCCCAATAAAGCCGGTCTCTGGTTGAGAGACATTAAACTGCGTTCCCACCTTGATCGTGAGATCGCCATGGGAAATGGCCATCCTCGCCAACCGGACATGTTCACCCATGACAATCGTTCCCGTTCGTTCGTTCACCACAACCTTGGCCAGGACGTCCACATTCACATCCAGCCCTTCAACCGCAGCAATCATTTGGACTATCTTGCCCTGGAACCGTTCGGGAATGCCCACGTGAATCTGTCCGGAATTGACAGCCGAGGCCACACCATCCCCGAGATGAGCATTAATGGCCTCAGACACCCGCAATGCCGTGATGAAATCAGCCTGATGCATGGTCAAAGAAAATTTCTCCCACGCTTGCATGTCCACATCCACCGCTCGTTCGACAATCGCTCCACCAGGAATAATCCCCCCGGATTGTTGATTTTTCTTCACTGTGGTCCCTCCCGCACCAGCTTCAAATCCGGATGTGGAGAGGGGTCCTTGGGCGACAGCATACACCTGTTGATTGGCTGCTTTCAGCGGGGTCAACAACAACGTTCCCCCTCGCAAACTTTTGGCATTGGCCATGGAGGAGACCTGCACATCCAATTTCATGCCGGGTCTGGCGAACGGAGGCAATTTGGCGGTCACCATCACTGACGCGGTATTTTTTGTTAACAATTGAATGGGATCTATATTGAGTTTGAGCCCCATGGTATTCAACATGGAAATAATGGCTTGCGCCGTAAATTGACCACCAACGACGGAATCACCGGTCCGATCCAGACCAACAATCAAGCCATACCCGACTAACTGGTTTTCACGCACGCCCTCAATGGAGGCGATATCTTTGATCCGGGCTGCCTGAATTTCTCCCGGTAAGATAACTGCACTGGCACTGACCATGAGCCATCCTCCGATCAAAACCAAAACTACACCCCATCCGGAAAACCATCCTCGTCCGGATTTCCTTGAAGGTTTTTTGCGATTTTTAACAAATGATGGACGAATCACCACATTCTCCAATTAGCTCAAAAAAAATGAACTCATCCCCAAATACCTTAAAACGGCGTCAACCAGTCAAAAATCCTGGTGGCCCACCCCGGTCTCTGAACATCGTCCACCACTCCTAATCCGGTATAGGAAATTTCTGCATCGGCAACTTTAGATGACAAGACCATGTTTTGCGTATCCAGATCGATCCGGCGGACAATGCCCTTAATGGTCATTGTTTGCTTTTCACTATTAACCGTGACCTCCCGTTTCCCCCGAATCCGGAGGTCACCGTTGGGAAAGACTTCAATGACATTGGCGGCAATGGTGCCCGTCAAGGTATCTTCCCGGCTCGTCGATCCGTCACCCTCAAATTCATGGGAAGTCCCAGCATCAATATTAAAATATTCTGCAAACTTCTGGCTGAGGGAGTTAATCCCGAACAATCCCCCGCTTACTCCAGCTGACAGGCTGGAATCCCGGTCTGCTGTCGTATTGGCTTTTTTGGAGCCCTTGTGTTGTTCGACAATTTGCACGACCACAATGTCCCCGATTCGACCCGCTCGCCTATCTTCAAACATGTACGCTCGGCCGTTCCCCGGGTCCCAGAGGGACCCCATGGAGGATGGCGGACTCTTTTCAAGAAGATTCGACTCAGCTTCGACCTGTCTAATCGTCTTTTCCTTGGCGCATCCGACCCCGCCAAATACGACTGCCAGCAACAGGACTCCCCACGCCCAAGACTTCGCCCTCAACACGTCATTGCTCAAAATCCAACCTCCACGAGTCCCGATGCCAAAACGGTACCCAACACCTCCCGGCCCGATGTCTGATTTTTGACAGGAATGGTTTCCCCTTTTTTACCAGCCGCTTTGGCTATTCCTACGGTTTGAACCAGCAACCCATCACCCCTGACTTCAATCATCACCCGATCGCCTTTATGAATCATCGGCGGATAGTCCAACATGATTTTTCGTATCGGTTGTCGTGGTGGTAATGGGCGTAAGACCTGTTTCCCTATCACTTCGTCAAGATCAAGAATAAAATCATGTGTCAGTGAAGGGGCATCCACCAGCATCACAGACAGGTCCTCGCCGGTCACAACCTCTTTGGGTTTCAACCAGCGTATTGGTGTCGCCACTTCGACTTGGGCCTTCACCTCCCCCACAACATTTACCGTTCGCAGAAATTGTTGATTCACAAAAATACCGACTCGAAAGGCACGTCGTCCTGTCCTCCCGCCCCCTGACCAATCTCCAATCTCAAGGTGGATTTTTCCATTGGGAACCTCAACCCCTTGCTTGGGAAACAATACCCGAAACGACACCTGGTGCTGCGAACGTCCATAGCGGCGCTTCAGTTCCGCCAGGATCACCCGTTCGAAATCTCTTCCATCCAACGACTGACTATCCGGACGAACAGGTGTTGGTGAGACCGGTCCTTCCGCCCAGGACATTCCTCCAAGTGTCCCCCACCCATTCCCGCACAGGAACAATCCCAGAAATATCATGATGATCTTCAAAGTCTTACCCTCTAACGTCTGAGTCCGTTAACAACCTGCATCATATCGTCCGATGCCTGAATGGCTTTCGCATTCAGTTCATAGGCCCGTTGGGCAATGATCATATTGACCATTTCATCGGCAATATTCACATTAGATATTTCAAGAAATCCTTGCTGGATATTTCCAAAGCCGGTTGAAAAGCCAGGTGTCCCCTGTTGTGCAGGACCTGAAGACGAACTCTCTGAAAATAAATTATTACCTTGTGCAATCAAACCAGACGGATTATCAAATCGGACCAATTGGATTTGCCCTACCTGGGTGGCTTGGGACACCCCGGGCAGCAAGGCGGACACCGTTCCATCCTGCCCAATATCCACTTGGAGTGCTCCGGACGGAATGGTAATGCTCGGGATGAGCTGATCGCCGTCACCCGAAACCACATTACCCGTACTGTCTTGTTTAAAGGATCCAGCCCGCGTATACATCGTGGTCCCATCCGGGCGTGTGACTTGAAAAAATCCCACCCCTTCTATCGCCAAATCCAACGGATTCGTCGTTTGCTTGAGACTTCCTTGCACATACTCCTTTGCCACGGTGACCGGCCTCACACCTAATCCGACCTGCATCCCCACAGGAAAGACTCCAACATTCGAAGCACTCGCTCCAGGCAAACGGGAAATTTGATAAAGAAGATCCGCAAATTCTGCGCGACTTCGTTTAAACCCTGTTGTATTTACATTGGCCAGGTTGTTCGCAATCGTGTCAATATTAAGTTGTTGGGCAAACATGCCTGTTGATGCGGTATGCATCGCTCGAATCATTGTGGTTGCTCCCCCTTTTTATCTGTATTCGCTCACCCCGAGAAACTATTCATACAGCCATAGGGCCTGGGACATTCCTCATCCCTGATTCGGTTTACCCTTGAACCCGGCCTGCTTGTATGGCTTGGGCGGCTAGTTCATCCATGGCTTTAATCGCTTTTTGCATTTGTTCGTATTCTCTGGTCACTTTGATTAACTCAACCATATCCAGGGACGGATTGACATTGGATTGTTCCAACATGCCTTGATGCACCGTTGTCTGCTTATCCGGAACGGTCTGAGCTGGAACGGTCCAGAACAAATTGCCCACCTTGGCTGTTTCTTGTCCATCCGCAATCCTATCCAACCGTAACTTGTCTACAACCTGATTATTGACGGAAAGTGTTCCATCAGCGCCAACCATGACCTCACCAGGAGGAAGGGTAATGGGCCCTTTCTTTCCCATAAGTGGATCCCCGGTATGGGTCACTAAGTTTCCGTTTACATTTCGATACAATTTTCCGCCACGGTAATACCGCAATCCATCTGATGTTTGGGCGACCAAAAACCCCTCACCCTCCAGCCCTATATCTAACGGTTCCCCCGTCTGATACAAGGTGCCTTGCGATCGGTCGGGGGGAAGCGCATCCATCAGGGGAAACAAATCTATTCCGGCCACGGAAGGCCCTGAGGTTTGTCCCAGGATGGTTGCGAAGACCGGCTTGTCCTTTTTAAATCCTGTTGTATTCACATTCCCAATATTATGAGAAAGGACTTCCATGCGGTGTTCAAGCGTAATCGCCCCGGCTAAGGGCGGATAGATACCTCGGTTCATGGCTTCCTCCTTAACGTGAATACTTGAGAAATTCTGCAACGCATGTGCCAATAGGAGAAGGAGACGGGTTTTGATCGGAAGAAAGACCGGAGTGGAACGTTTTTCTACGGAGGGATAGCATTCATTCCATAAACCCGGAACCAGTGAGCTCGAACTGGCAATTGTTGCCTATTGAACCTTTCAGATCTAAAACAACCAGGCGTTGGCATCCCGCACACGACACGGCACCTCCCGGCATTACTTTCCTTATAGGCCTGATCCTGCCTAGCGAAAGGCCCAAATCGGGTCAACTGGTGTTCTGAAATTGTGGTCGAATTGTGGAGTATTTTCTAAGGAAGGAAGGGGTGTGAGAACTCGGTGTCGGAACGGATATCCCTCAGCACAATGAGTTCTACTCGACGGTTAGAGGCTTGTCCCTGTGGTGTATCATTTAACTCAACAGGCCGGGTCCCTGCATAGCCGGTTGAAGACAATCGGTAATCAGCAAGATGATGTTGGTCGATCAAATAGCGGACCAAGGTATTGGCTCTGGCAGTAGAAAGATCCCAATTCGAGGGATACAGAGACGATCGAATCGGCTGATTGTCCGTATGCCCTTCAACGGAAATACGATTGGGCAACTCTTTGACAAGTCCGGCAAGGAGATCAATAAACTCTATGATTTGTGGATTCAGCCTGGCACTTCCACTTTGAAATAACGCATCGTCTTTGATCCGAATATTCAACCCACGTTCCGTCGTGGTGATTTGCACCCCTTGAGGAATGTTCGCTGCAGTAATGGCATTGGCCACGCTTAGGAAGGCCCCGGCATTTTCCCCTGAAGAAGATTTCGTTTTAACCTGAATGGGGATATTTTTGTTTATGGGAAGATTCACAATTGAAAGTTCCCCTACGGTCTTTTTGTTGTTAAAGGAGCTCACTAGTGATTCGCTGAGGACCTTGAACTTTCCTTCATTGACAGACGAAACTGAATACATCACCACAAAAAAAGCAAACAGCAAGGTAATAAAATCCGCATACGAGACCAGCCATCGTTCATGATTTTCATGTTCCTCGTGTTTTTTCTTCACACGCCCCTCACCCCAACTGCCCGGCCGTCAGCCATTTACTTTTTATTTTTCTCCGCCGAGGATAGAAATCCACTTAACTTCTCCTCAATCATTCGTGGATTTTCCCCTTGGGCCACGGACACAAGGCCTTCAATCACCATTATTTTCGCGATGATCAAAGTTTTAGCCTTTAACTTGATTTTATTACCCATAGGAAGAAACAAGAGGTTGGCAGCTCCCACCCCATAGACCGTGGCTACAAATGCAACCGCGATCCCGCCACCCAATGCTGAGGGATCGGCCAAGTTTTCCATCACATGAATCAGCCCCAGTACGGCGCCAATAATCCCCACACACGGCGCATATCCGCCGAACGCTTCATAGACCTTGCTCGTCGTCCCAAATTCTTCTTCAAAAATTTCGACTTCCACTTCCAGAATTTCCTTTATTTTGTGCGGCTCCGTCCCATCGACCACCAGTTGCACCCCTTTGGCCATTAAGGGATCCGTCAAGGTTTTAATTTGCCCTTCCAAAGCCAAAAGTCCCTGTTTTCTGCTGATATTTGATAACTCCACAATTTTGGCAATAATGCCCTTCATATCCACACTCACATTTCCAAACACCATGCTGGCACTGGAAAGAGCTTTCAGGAAAATTGGAAGAGGGAATTGCAGCATCACCGCCCCTAACGTGCCCCCCATCACAATCAAAAAGGCTGTCCCTTGGAGAATGGAGCTTAAATGCCCGCCCTCCAAATGTTGTCCGCCTACAATGGCGCCCAGCGAAAGCAGGATGCCCAATACCGATAAAATATCCATGATGGACCACTCTTCCTTAGGCAAAGGACCGATGACTAAACAACCGTTCAAGGTCCAGCAACAACACCAGGCACCCATTCACCCGCCCTACCCCTTTATGACATTCCTCAGCACCTCCTCGACTAGTAGGGGGTGGGGGTTCAATACATTCTTCGGACAGACGTAAGACTTCTTCGACAGAATCAACGATAAATCCTAAAATCATATGCGCGATTTCCACGACCACAATTCGAGTATCCTTGGTGGGTTCAGTCCCGGCCAGACCAAAGCGAACCCGAAGATTAATAATGGGGATGACTTTTCCACGCAGATTTACGACCCCTTCCACATAATGAGGGGCATTGGGAACCTGGGTAATATCCAGCATACGAATAATTTCCTGAACCACCAAGATGTCAATAGCAAAGACTTCATCCCCCAACTGAAAACTTACCATTTGGAGAACCACTCCACTGTCCTCCTCAAAATCATCATGAGGTAATACCTTCGTCAAAGTATTCTGCATGACTTGTGTCCCTCCAGACGTGTCAAGAGTCTCTCTCATGCCCCGTTCCGACCCTGGGAGAGCCGATGCCTACACAACATTGCCAGGGCCTTTTATTTCTCCAATTCCTTCAAGTACCTGGCCCATCCACGCAACCAACCGCCTGATTGACCCCGCTTTCCGTGGCATCACTTTTCTCCCTACGGACAGTTCCTTTTTGATCGATGGAATTTCCGAGAGTTCAACCATATTCTTCCGTCCGCCATGAAATTCCTACTTGAACGTTATTGATTCCCATTGTTTTCCATCAACAGCCGATAGTCTCTCTTTGAGGCAGGTAAGAATCTACAGCAATCTCGCATAAGTCAACACATTTTCCACCAACCTTTATTATCCAAACCTTGAGGCTTCAAGAACTGCTCTGATAGGGTGAACAGCATTATTACTTCATTTGCATGGCTCTAAATAAAGGATTCATTACATGGACAGACTCGCCAGCTCACAAGCCGATCGGTTACTCCTTGATGCAAAAAAAGCCATTCTGCAAGACCAACATCGACGTTTCCAGGACCTTCAACTTGAAGGCCGTTGGGATGAGGCCTGGAAACAATTACATGTCACCTTGGCCTGCGCGGCGGATTTACTCAAAGATTCGGTCAGCATGCTTGAACAGGTTGTCGACAAGAAGAAATTACCTCCTTCCAACTCAACCGACCAGTCACCAGGGGTCAACGATTCGATCAACCAGAACCCCCCTTCCAGCCATTAGGACTGTTTGACCATCACCGGGCATGGGGATCCTTGAGTTACACTTTAATTGATCCGACCAACTTCTGAAGATCCCCGGCCATCAATCGCAAATCATGACAAGCTTTAGCCGACTGAAAAACTCCACTGGTTGTCTGACGGGTTGTTTGGGTCATATATTGTAAATCGCTGGAAATTTGTCGCGTTGCCGTGGATTGCTCTTTTGTAGCATTGGCAATTTGTTGAATCATCCCCACCGTAGCATTGATCATAGAATGAATGTTCGCCAAGGCTTCTCCGGTTTTATTGGCTAACACCACCCCAAGGCCAACCTGGCTTGTACCTTGATCCATTGATAAAACAGCACTTCGCGTATCCTTCTGAATCTGCCGGATCATATCACCAATTTCTTTAGTCGCCTTGGTTGTCCGTTCTGCTAATTTCCGCACTTCATCGGCAACCACAGCGAACCCTCGCCCCTGTTCACCCGCCCTCGCAGCCTCAATGGCCGCATTGAGTGCCAATAAATTGGTCTGATCCGCAATATCTTCAATCACGTTGACGATTTTTCCAATTTGGTCCGAAGACCGCCCGAGTGCAGTAATAATATTTGCGGCCTGCACCACCGCAAGAGAAATCTGTTGCATGCCCATCACGGTTTGGTTCATCTCTTCCTGTCCGCCTCGCGCAGCTTTGGCTGTTTCCTGAGCAAGGCGTGCAGCTTCTATGGAACTTTGCTCCACTTCTCCCGCATTTCTTGACACTTCTTGCACGGTGGAAACTGATTGAATCACGCGAGTAGTTTGTCCTTCAGCAGCCTGAACAACTTCATCCGCCGTCGTGGAAAGCTGCATAGTGGAACCCACAAGACGGTTTGTCACATGCTTGACAGACGACACCGCCAACCGCATTTTTACAATAAACGAATTGAGATCGTGACTGAGTTCCACGAATTCATCGGATCCCTTTCCAACTGACACTCGTTTCGTCAGATCACCTTCGCCATGTGCAATGGCACGAGAGATGCCCATTAAGGTGTGAAGAGGTTGCAGGACAAGCCGATAAACCAGCCAGTACACCGCACCCAGGAAAATGACGATGATCCCGATCATCCACATTCCTGAATGGAGCACCGAACTGACCATTGCCTCTTTGGCCTGGGTTATCGGAATCGAAAGGGACAACACACCAAGCACATCTCCCAATTTTTTCCCGCCATGACAACTTATACAAGCTTCGACGGTAGCCACATCCGCGCTCGCCCGTCGAAAAGTGGGAACCCCGTTGATCGTCTCAATTTCACTGACACTTTTCTCTCCATTCTTAATTCGCTCAAGAGCTTTTTGTTCAAAGTTATCTTTTGGTGCATTGGCGGGATTCATCGGCCGATCGCTGACGAGCCGTGCCTGATACACTCCCACCACCCCCAAATCCTGGCCGATTTCCTGTATGGCAGTGGCGGGAAAAGGGATGGCATCGGAATCTTGCTCATGATCACGAGACACATGCAGATTGGGACCCATGGACGATTGTTTTAATTTTCCCACATAGTTTTTGGCAATATAGGCTCTCGTGACTTCAAATTGGGCTTGAATAATCCTTCCTTGTTCTTCCAAAATCATCTGCAACCGGCCAAACTCTAGTTCGTAAATCACCCCTAGGCTACAGACAATTAATCCGACGGCTAGCGTCCCCAGAATTAATACGAATTTAGGACCGATCCTTAAACGCTGCATACACTTCTTTCACGAGAGACACATCGAACAAACAATGTCTTTACCTTTTTAACGTAAAGCGACTAAGGGATGTTTGAAGGTCATCTGCCAATGCCGCAAACTGCTTGGTGGCTGTGGCCACTCCCTGAATGTGGCTTTCATTATCCTGGCTGAGTTGCGCCACCTGTTGAATACTGGAAGAGATTTGTCCGGAGACCGCAGACTGTTGCTTCGTGGATTCGGCAAAATGTTGAATCATATCCACCACCCGTTGAACCCCTTGCACAATCTCCGTCAATCGATTTCCGGCTTCTCTGGCCAGCGCCATTCCGGAATGCGCTTCCTCCGTACCCGCTTCCATCGAACGAACCGCTTCGTGAGTTCCAGCCTGTACCGATTCGATGACCGTCGCAATTTCCTTTGTGGCCTTCCCCGTTCGCTCGGCTAGCTTCCGAACCTCATCGGCAACCACAGCAAACCCTCGTCCCTGGTCTCCTGCCCTGGCCGCTTCAATGGCGGCATTGAGCGCCAACAGATTCGTCTGTTCCGCAATATCTTCAATGACTCCAATAATGTCCCCGATATCTTTGGAGCGTTGCCCTAATTTCTGAATACGGCCGGCGGATTCCTGTATCCGGCTTGAAACCGATTCCATCCCATGAATAGAAGAGACTACAACATCTCCACCCCGGACGGCTGAATCATTGACTCCTGTAGCCGTCGAAGCCAGGGCCTGTGTATGACGGGCCATATCATTAGCAGTGGCAGACATTTCTTCCACCGCCGCCGCCACCTGAGTGGCTTGGTGAACTTGTGATTGGCTGGCCTGAACGACCTGATGACCAACCGATGACAATTGGACCGACGCTTGAGACAGGGAGTGAGCGACGTTCCGGGTTTGCAGGAGCATCCGACTTAATTCATCCAACAAGTTATTCAGAGCCAAACCCATTTGTCCGAGTTCGTCTTGCGTCTTCACGGGAACCCGGTGGGTCAAATCCCCCTTCGAGGCCTTCGCCGCTACTTCCCACACAGGTTTCAATCGGCTCACCACTTTCCTTCCCATAAAAATCCCAATGGGGACCACCACGAGAAGGCCCACCAGCATCTCCAACAGAGTTTTGTTTGTCAGACTGCTGACATGACTGAACGCTTCATCCTCTGGAACTTCCACCAATACCGACCAATGCAGTCCCAAAGATCGGGCTCCCCCGGACATCGGACTAAACCCAATCACTTGATTCGTCTGTTTTCCGGGATGAAAATTCCTGGCGTTTCCGGATTGTCCCCGAACAGCGGATTGTGCCGCATCAAGTCCCAGCTGAGCCAGATTGGCCGTAAACACCACATTGTCGAAATCGTGAGTCACTTCTTCGGTTCCATAGACAGCCGGAGCATATTCCAGCAGGGTCATACCTTGGTCATCCTGCAGGATAAGCTCCGCATGAGGAAACCCGGCTTTTTTTAAATCCTGGTATGCCTCTTTAAAAAAGGCTTCAATCTTTGAAAACTTCATACGATGGCTCCCATACCCAACTACTCGGCCCTGAGCATAGAGAGGAACAGAGAGCCCAATCGTCAAACCACTTTCTCGAGGAAAGAGTGCCTGCACATCCAGATCTAGCATGACGCTTTCCACAAAGACCTCTCCGCTCACATTGCTTCCTGAAGAAGGCTCTGTAGTGCGGGCCCTCTCTCCGGCACCTCGGAGGGCACGAAACCACGGAGTGGATCGATAATTTTTTCCATACAATTCCTCCGTCTGAAGAGGCAGGCCTTCTGCATCATGATCATTCACAGCGATCAAATTTCCATCCAGATCTACCACTTGAACCAGAGAGTACATCCCGGTTGCCTGAACATACGTATTCAAGGCCTGCACTAATTCGTATGCGGGACTCACAGCTTGTCCCAATTGCTCCGGAACACCAGAGAACGTACTCCGACTCAGAATTTGAGCATCCGCAGCCCGCTCAGCGAGATAGAGGTGAATTTTTTCAACAATCACTTCTGCCAGCTCTTGGTACTGGACTCCAACCTCCTTTTTCAAAACCTCTGCAGTCTGAAACAATGAATAGACCTGAACACTCAGAGGAATCAACGAAAAAAACACGAGAATCCAGACTAATTTTGTTGTAATGCCTACATTCCACGTCGCTTTCATCATTGGTATCCTCTTAATACACGTTTCATGTGTCTCGTCAGATGGTAGTAAAATCTTTTCATCCCCTCCAACGAGACGTTTTCTCTTTAAAACCGACCCACGAATCCCTAAGTCTTTCCAAGATGTTCAACCAATTTGTCCCGAAGGTCCGTTGGATGAAATTTGGTCACATAATCTGTCACACCCAAAGCCTTGCCTTTGTCCACATTGCACTGGCCGGACAAGGAGGAATGCATCAAGATCGGAAGGCCCTGCAATCGGGGATCTTCACGGATAGCCTTCGTCAGGGAAAACCCATCCATTTCCGGCATTTCGATGTCGGTAATCACACCCACTACAAAATCAAAAATGGTGCGCTCCGTTTTGTCACTCAATTCCGCATACTGTCGTAATCGGGTGAGCGCCTCTCTTCCCGTTTGTGTTTCTTCGTATTTCATGCCCAGTCGTTCCAACGTTTTGGTAATTTGTTTTCTGGCCACCAGCGAGTCATCGGCAACTAACACTCGTTTCCCGGCTAATTCCTCGTGCAGTTCAATGCCAACGAAAACCTCTTCCTCACTTCGTGGATGCAGCTCGGCCAAGACCTTTTCCACATCCAAAATTAACACCATTCGGCCATCTTCCAATTTGGTAATAGCCGTGACCGCCCCCTGCCGGCTCGACTGGACCATCGGTGGAGGTATTTGAATACGTTCCCACGACATACGAATGATCCGATCAACGCCCGAGACCAAAAATCCTTGTTTGTTATCGTTATACTCCGCAATGATCAACTTCGCGCCAACTGGATCCAACGGTCCAAGTCCAATCGCCTGTTTCAAATCCACTAAGGCAATATTTTCTCCACGAAGGTTCACCAGACCCAGAATTCGAGGATCAGAGTCGGGAATTTTCACCACAGGCGGGAGTTTCATGACCTCGCGAATTTTAAACACATTTATTCCGTAGGTCTCATTAGTCCCAAAATGAAACATTAATAGTTCCATCTTATTGGCACCGGCTAGTCCGGTACGTTGGTCAATTTCGGCCATCCATTTTGCCATTACGGTCTCCTCAAACTTCCATTCAACCCAGGAGGTATCATTCGTCCAATCTTCATCTTTGAGTCGCTGTCCGTCCGTCTCCAAAAATTCTTTGACCACTCAGATCCAACTCACGTTTGACGAATTAGCGCATACCGGCATACGTTGACGCCTGCACTTCCCGCACAAGATCGGCCATATCCAGAATCAACACCACTTTGCCATCCCCGGTAATGGTTGCTCCCGCCACGCACTTCACGTTTGCCAAAAATTCCCCCAATGATTTAATCACAACCTCCTCTTGTGCCCGCAATCGATTCACCACAACTCCAAACTGTTGTTCACCGACCTTTACGACTACCACATAGCATTCCTCATCAGTTCGGTCCCTAGGAATATGAAAGGTTTCACCAAGATCCAACAGGGGTAGAATCCGTTCACGGAGGTTTAACACCGCCTGTCGGTTGATACTTTTAATTTCATCTTTGGTGACTTTGACGGCCTCGACCACGGAAGCCAGCGGGATAGCAAATGTGGCGCATTCCACCTCTACCATGAGCGCTTGAATAATAGCCACGGTCAGCGGAAGCTTGATCGTCACGCGACTCCCTTGACCCGGATCGGAATCTAGCTCCAAACTCCCATTCATCCGGCTGATATTGGTTCGCACCACATCCATGCCCACGCCACGCCCTGACACATCACTCACTTGGTCCGCCGTACTAAACCCTGGAAGAAAAATTAGATTCATGATTTCTCGGGGACTCATGGAATCGAGTTCGGATTGAGCCACCAGACCTTTTTCCAGGGCTTTTGCAGCAATTTTCTCCACTTGTAAGCCACGCCCATTATCCTCAATCCGAATCACAATACTGTTACCTTCCTGCTGGGCCGACAATCGCACATACCCTTCAGGGCTTTTCCCGTGTTGTTTCCGGTCGGCGGCCGTTTCCAAGCCATGGTCCATCGAATTTCTCACCAAATGGACTAATGGATCACTTAATTCGTCGGCCACGGACTTATCGACTTCGGTATCTTCTCCCACTAATTCCAATCGCACTTGCTTCCCCAGCTTACCGGCCAAATCCCGGACCAACCTGGGAAATCGTGAAAACACCTTGCGAATAGGAACCATACGTGTTTTCATCACCGCCAATTGCAAATCAGAGGTCACCAGATTGAGTTGCGCCAATGTCATATTTAATTCCCGGAGAGCGGGATTGATCTCATCTTGCTCTTCCAGGCCATTCCCCAGTTTCATAAGACGGTTGCGATTCAACACCAATTCTCCTACCAGATTCATGACATGGTCTAATCGTTTGGTCTCAACTCGAACGGTCTGATCTTCTTCCTTACCGCCTGATAGCTTGGAACCCGGAGCACTAGCGGCCTGGGCAGTTCGGGTCGTCGCTTCTTTCATTTTATGTAATACATCCGACAATCCAACTGGACCCTCAGAAACAACCGCAGGCTCCGGTACCCCTTCAACCCCTTCCGGTCCTTCAAAGTGCGGCTCCTCATAAGGAGAAGACAAGGAAGAGGTATCAGGGGGCTCAGCCATAAAAGACGTCGTTATCTCTGCCGGAGGTGGAGAAGGAGTGTAAGGGATGGTGTCCATCCCTGCTTTTTTGGGAGGCGAGACAGACAGCATCAGATCGTCGGCGCTATCCATTGTTAACGCCAATTTATTCACAATGCCCTGGGTCTCGACATGAGAATCTCCTCCGGTCTCCCGAATATCGGTTTGGAGCATTTTCACGGCATCCACAGCTTCCAGAATGATATCGATGATGAACGGAGAAACCGTCATCTCACCCTGTCGCAACTTGTTCAACAAACTCTCAGCTTGATGCGCCACTTCCACCAAATGGGTAAACCCCAAAAAGCCGGCGGATCCTTTCATACTGTGCATACACCGGAAAATCTCGTTAAGCAGTTCGGTGTTGGATGGCTCCGTTTCCAACTTTACGAAATGCTGGTCCAGGGCTTCCAGCATTTCTGAACTTTCAGCCAAAAAGTCGTTGAGGATTTCTTTCATTTCGTCATTCATCGATCACCTGTTTACAGATCCTAGACTTTTTTAAAGCCATCGAACACCCTGAGACGTTGCGCTGAGCATTCGTGCATACCCATTAGGACATTCCGTATTCGGACATAATGCTATCTACCAGATCCTGTTGAAGAGCGGTTGTCTTGGATGATTCCAGCTGGCGAAGGATTTCATACCCCCGTCCTTCACTCGATGAACCGGCTCCACCCTTCTTTTGCTGAATCCCAAAAATGACCACCAACTTTAACAATTTATGTTGGATTTCATTTAAAATCGTCACGAGCTTTGCCACGCGTTGGGCCACAAGATCCTGGAAAGACAGTGCCACATGAATATTTATCAATCGTCCTTCATCCGACTTCACCAAAGCCAAAATTGCATCAAGATCCTTAACCGCTCTCCCCGCCACATTAGCCCGTAATTGTTCCAAATGATGTTGAACCACCTCCCGGTTTCGTTCCAGTTCTTCTGTCAAGTTGAGGACCTTATGCGTTCCGTCTTCTGTCATCTTGGCAAGATCATGTAAATGTGATGTGGCTTGAGGCAGTTGATCGGAAGTGGAAGTCACCGGAGATTCCATTTCCCGGATTGTTTGGGTAATCACTTCAACATACTTGGCCAACTCTTCCATCTCCGCTTTAATCGAACGCTTCTCATCTAAGCCCTCTTCGGATATGTCTTCATCGCCTGGCACATCGGCCTCAATCATCCGATCCACGAGCATAAGATTCTCCTTTATATCGTTATATTCGGAGGATGTCCTTCCCCGTTATGACGTTTTTACCGGCTGAACATTGGCAAATATTTTTTCTAATTTTCCTTGTAAGACTTCTGCGGTAAACGGCTTGACGACATAGTTGCTGACCCCGGCTTGGACTGCCTCAATTAAGTTTTCCTTTTGCGCTTCAGCCGTGACCATCAGAAACGGAAGCGTTTTCAATTCTGCATCGGCACGAACCGCCCGCAAAAGCTCAATACCCTGCATCACGGGCATATTCCAATCCGACACCACCAATCCAAAACCACCGGCCTTTAATTTCGTCAAAGCGTCCTGCCCGTTTTCAGCTTCCACAATGTCCGAAAAGCCGATTTGCCGTAACACGTTTTTAACAATTCGACGCATGGTAGACATATCGTCTACCACCAGCACTTTCATCCCGGTATCAATCATGATGCGCTCCTTACGCCTTGGGGCATGGAATCCCAGGCAATTTCGGGTTTTCCAACCAATGAAAATTCTTATTTAACAGTACACGAGCATATGGTGATGATCATAACGTGGCATATTCGAAATTCGGTTAACTTCTCTGCGATCTTTAGCCGTCTCTGGAAATTCACAGGTCGGCCCCTGTTCTTATATTTAGATGAATGTAAGCCTTCTCCAAAGGGTGTTTCGACCTTACGCATTTTTTTCTGACATCCGTGATACCGGAATTCAGCCAATACCCAAAACAATTGACAACGTAGGGTCAAGAACAACTAGACAGAAATGATGGGAAAGGAGAGAAAGAATTTTAGTGAGCAGAGGAGAGATCCAGAAATGAATGAGTTGAAAGTTTCAATGCTTATCTAAAAAGGGCCTTGCTCATTCCGGGGCATCTTGCCCTCAGAATATGAGCAGGTCATTCCCGTGGCTCTCGGCCTTTCCTCTCGCGAGAGAGTCAAAGGCCTTCAGCGAGAAGTTAATTCAAACTAAACCGGTCCCGAACCCCCTGTTGAGACCCAGCACCAACCATCACCGAATCTCCTCCGGCATTTTGAACCCAGGCTTCGATTTCTTCCCGAACGAAACGCCAGTGTTTTCCTACCTTATGCCCTGGGAGTCGACGTTCTCTCGCTAACTTGTAGATGGTCGATTTTGGAACTTTCAAAAACGTCGACACTTCACTTAAGGTCAGCAAATCTTTCATCGTGGCACCCTCATTAGAGTTTGGTCTGTAATGTTTGTGGTATCGGACTGATCATGTGGAAACTTGAGACTTCTTCCCAGATAGTAGGAAATTGTGTTTACCTCACCCTTTTGTTTCACCCTTTGTGCCATGGTCATTCTGTGAACCTCTCTTCTTGTGAGAAAGGGTTTCGGAAGACCGCCCATCCTTTTCTCCTTGAAGGGCAATCAGGCGTTCAAATTCACGGATCAACTGTTTGATCATTTGCTCTAATACATGTACCGTTGAATCCAGGTGTGAAAATGTTGCCGAGGCAGCCGTGAGTTCGAGTTGTTCCGCTTCCTTCCCTTCATGCATGGCGTGCACCGCATTCAGCGCTCCCTTCATCTGATGAGCAAGCCTTTTGAGCTCTTGACGATTCTGCAAATGAATGGTTTGATGCATCCCTTTAATTAGGTCCGGGGCTGTGGCATTGAAAATGTGGAACAAGGAATACAGCAATTCTTCATCCCCCTCCAGAGCTTCCAACGCGCCAGAGACGTTATAACATTCTCTGTTGGCCGGGCACTGGGGAGAAGTTCTCTCCTGGTGAGCAGTGACGGACTGTTTGGTGGCAACCGAATGAATCCCTGCCATTTCGGCAGCATAAATCTTAGATGAGGACGAATCCATGCCATTGGGAGCAAACCCTACCCATCGCTGGAGTATTCGTTCAAAATCTCGTAAATGAACCGGCTTAAAAAGACAAGCATCCATACCGTTCTCCAAGCATTGTTGCCCATGCCCAGAAAGCACATGAGCTGTCATCCCAACAATCGGAATATGGAGTACCGGAGGCGTAGCCGGACCATGATGGCGATGCCAATACGGAGCTGTATGAACCAATGCTCCAGCATGCTCCAATTCCCGAATCCGTTGTGTAATGGCCAACCCATCCATGTCGGGGAGTTCCCAGTCCATTATAATGCAATCCACAAATGACTCTTTCAATAAAGTCAAAGCTTGGGCTCCCGTGTCCACGATGATCACCTGACACCCGAGTTTGCCTAACATGCCGGCTGCGACCCGTTGATTCACTGGATTATCTTCCACGACCAACACCGAAGGTCCGGCTTGGCTATTGAGCAAGGGCTGCTCGAGAACCCCAATCGATCTCTGCACTATTTCAACGGGATGTGGCTCAGTCATTCTCGGAAAATTTGACGGTCCGGGATGCTCCGATTGGCCGAATAAACAGTGAAAAAATTGCTTACGGTGCAAGGGAAGCGTGATCATCCCGTCAAACCTCACACTGGTTTCTTCATTATCCTTGCGATACCAAAATGGCTTCATACCCCAAACTTTAACGCCATGAAACAGCGAAGAGGATTGCAATCGTTCAAACCATTCATGAATAGCCGATTTTTCCAGTCGATCACTCAGAATAACACCCGCGACGAGCCCGTCCGATTCTTGAGCACTTTTGTATAAGGTAATCGCCTCTTGCATGCTGTCGATCTGCACGACCTTGACACCAACTTCATCAAGAAACTTCGTCATCACCCACCCTGACGATTCCTGGGGACCGATCACCCAGACCTCCTTGCCCGCAACCGATAAGCCCTTCGTACTAGGAAAATGAGCTGTCCGTGATGCCCGACAGGGAATGTCACACCAAAATGTTGATCCCTGATTTGGTTGACTCTTCACCCCGACAATCCCGTGCATCAGCTCCGCTAACTGCTTGCAAATCGCTAAGCCCAAACCGGACCCCCCAAACCTTCGACTCATGGAACTATCCGCCTGGGTGAACACGTGAAAAATTTTTTCCTGAACCTCTTCTGACATACCAAGGCCAGTGTCTTGTACAGATAAGTGAATCCACAACCAAGTCTCTTCGTCGGTATCACCGGAAAGTTGATTAATCCCATTCATAGAATCATCACATTCGGAACTCAATGGATGAATCAGTGAACCACGCAGAAGGACAGATCCCTTCATCGTAAATTTGAGAGCATTGGAAAGATAATTACAAAGAATCTGTCGCAAACGATGAGGATCGCCAAACAGCTGGGAGGGCACATCCGGGTCGACATAGGCAGCCAAATCCAGACCCTTTCGATGAGCCCGCTCGGAAAACAAATCAACGACCTCTTCAAATAAAGACGTCAAATTGAACCCAATGTTTTCCAGGGCCAATTGACCGGACTCAAGCTTTGAAAAGTCCAAAATATCATTAATGATGGTCAGCAACCCCTCACCGGAGATACGGATAATGTTGACACATTCCTGTTGCTCGTGATTGAGAGAGGACGCAAGCAAAACCTCCGCCATACCAATCACTCCGTTTAAAGGAGTGCGAATTTCATGACTCATCACAGCCAGGAACGCTGCCTTGGCACGGGTAGCAGATTCAGCCTTCATTAACGCCTGATCCAGTTCATGGTTTTTCGCTTCCAAGGTATCCGCAAAGTCGGACAATTCCTCTGCGGCTCGCTTGGGTTCCGTGATATCCATGCCATACCCACGGAGTAGACCCAAATCGGCATGGGGAGCGAATGTCCACGAATATTGTCTCTCCCCAACACTCACTTCGTAATGCATCTCCAGATGTTTTTGGGACAAACAACGCTCAGCCAACTCTAAAAACCGATCCGGCAAGGCGGTGGAAAAACCGTCCTGGCCAATATGGGCTTCCTCCATCAGGCGAACCATGGCGGGATTGGCATACAGAAGTTGTCCTGCCGAATCGACTTCAATCACCGGAAATGGATTTTCCTTTGGAATGGACGCTAATCGGCGGGTTTCTTCGGTCAATTTCATTTCTGAACTGAGATCTCGAAACATCAACAGGAATCCGGAAGCCTCCACGTCATCCACCACAAGGCCCTTCAATTCCACCCAACACCATGTTCCCTGCCGCCTTCGCAAACGAGTCCGCGGAACCCAAAGCATCTTTTTTTCAAGGAGTAAGCCGGAAAATGGGCAGACGGTTGTTCGTTCTTCGTCATAGGGGACCAGACATTCCAATAGGTCATGACACGAAACATTTGTGGGACAAGCGGCTCCCCACCCTAACAGGCGGGACCCGGCTAAATTCATATGGGTGAGCTGGCCCTCCCGATCCACCAGACACACTCCAACCATCAAACCATCCCATAGTGTCTGAAACAAGAGAGGGTTACACCACATGAGCTAGCTGCAAATTTCGCGAAGGTTAATAGAAGGATCTGCAGAATCAAGCACTTTCGTAATCCTCACTTCATACTTTAATTCTGAATGAGTCCCTAAATTTCTCACCTCGGGATTCTTGAGAATTTCACCGGTGCATGTCCTGAAAATTTTGACTTGTGGTCTCACGCTCATCTCAGGATTCTGCTTCACCACCACGGCATCTTCACCCGTGGAAAGTTGAACTACCGTGCCCACAGGATACACTCCCAACACACGAATCATGGCTTCGACAAACCGCGTCGGAAACTTCCCCTTTTGTGCTTCTTGGTAGACCCGCCGAATCGCTAAGGCCACAGGAAATGATCCGCCGACATTCCCCACAGCGAGCAACTCATCAACATAATCGGTGAGTCCCAATAAAATTCCGGAATCCGAGACCGGTTTCCCCCCTAAAATTGTGGAATACCCTGATTCATCCAGATAGGCATGATGCTCCTGCACCATATGAGCGATATTCTGGGAAAATTCCGAATGTTTATTAATCAGCGCCACTCCCATATCGACATGTTGCTGCAACAACGAATAATCAATCCCGATGCTCCCCCATCGTGACTGAACCAGGTTGAGAGGCAGCCGCATATAGCCGACATCATGTAACAACGCGGCGACGGCTATCTCTTCAAGTTGCGGCACCTCCCACTTGAGTTGGAGGCCAACTAAAATCGACAACAGGGCTGTATCAACAACATGCGAGTAAAGGGTGGGATCAAACTGTTCAAGATGCTCAATGAGCATGATCTCGGCGAGCACAGTAGGGTGGGCTAAGGCTTTTTCCACAAAGGCCTTGACCATTTCCTGCATCGCAACATGTGGAATGGCCTGACCGGTTTTGACGCCCTCGAACATGTCTTCCAAGGCCGCAATCGTATCCCCCCGCAACCGTATCAACCGTTCTTGATGGCCATCTTCCTCATCTGTTATCTCTGGAGAGCATGGCGAGGACTCATGGCCGGGTGATTCTTCCTGATCGAAAGGCGTCTTGAATTTCGAATGACACTCAAGGGTGCCTGGGTGAGGAAAGGATTCTGCATCGGTCGGGATATCAAGCCCCTTGGCAGTATCAATTTCGACTTCATGAATGCCGGACTCGAGCAATTGCTGCACATCATGGGAAGAAAGGAGCCGGCGGTGAAGAAAGAACGGCGACTTCCACCAGGAATCGAGAATTCCTACCAAATACATGCCTGCACGAATCTGTGAACAGGCGAGACGTTTTCGAGTCGTCATAGATGGGATCGCTCCGAAAGAATGGCTAATACTTGAATGGTTGAAGCATGAAAGGTCAGCCGAACTGCCCGCCTCGCCCCTACGCCTTCTGACAGAGGCCGGCATTCCCGATATTGTTTATCAAGAATCCATCTTCGCTTTTACGGATGGAACCCCGCTACCTACCGGCTGGGATGGTGGAAAACCGTTGTCATTGGTTTCACGGTTTATCCTTACCCCTCACGCTCACCTCTTTCGTTTCACAATCCATAACAAAAATCAATTAGTGAGGGAAATAATTCAGGCCGGCAAAGGAAAATGACGATTATACCTTTGATGACACAACGGCCATTTGAGGGACTTCACCAATTGCCTGATAAATGGGAATCATTTTGGCGACATTGGCTAAATCTAAAACCTGGCGAACATACGGTTGGGGATTCACCAGACTAAGGGGGATTTTTTTACTTTTTAGAGTTTGATGGGCAATGACCAAAATACCCAAGGCGGAACTATCTACAAACGATACCTCTCCAAAATTTAAGACAATCGGCAACTCTTCTTTCATTGCCTCTCCTAAGCTGTCTTTAAAGGTTTTTCTTGCGCCAAAGTCAAATCGTCCCGCCAGATGCACGATCACGACATTTTCACTCTTTTCCTGCGTCACATTCATATACTCCTCCATGGTGTATGCCAAGAAATCCCCTTGACAATCCTGTGATCGTCCAACTCACCTTATCGGTGAGGATTCGCAAAGAATTAAACACTCCTGCATAATGGCTTTAGCGTCAAATGCTTTACTTCATAAAAAACTGCGGTCGCCTCTAATTTGGCATTTTACCGCCCATAGTTTCCGCTACCCCCTCACAATTGGTTCTCAGAACCACACAGAGCAAATCGGACAATAAATTACTTCACCCTCCACTAATCCTTCTTTACTCGATACACTGACGTGCCGTTCACCTGAACACGCTCAAAATGATCATCCACGGCCAACGTCGTTTCCGTGGCTCCAAGAATCAAATAACCATGAGGGGCGAGAATGCCTCGAATACGTCGAAGAATATCCTTCCGGGTCTCCATATCGAAATACATCATGACATTCCGAATGAACACCAGATCCATTGGCGGAAGAACCATCCACAGACCGGCCAAGTTCATCTCATAAAACTCGATCCTGTCCCGCACATCATCACGAATCTGCCACTCCATCCCTTGCCGTAAAAAATAGGTATTCAGCATAGAGGGAGAAAGACCCCGCTTGACTTCGATTGGTCTATATCGACCTTCCTGACCACGTCTGACCATTTCCTGTGAAAAATCAGTGGCAATCAAACGAATATGCCAAGACATCAGTTCCGGAAAATGGTGCAAAATCGTCAAGAGAATTGAATAGGGTTCCTGTCCGCTGGAACTGGCCCCGCACCAAATATGTACATGCTTGGAAGCCCTATTTGTTTGAATCACTTCCGGCAGAAGCCGGTTTTTTAGTGCTTGAAATGTAAGGAGATCTCGAAAAAAACTTGTTTCGTTGATGGTCATGGCCTCCACAACCCGCTTGTGTAATGGGCCATAGGCAGTCTGTCGGAGGTGAGAAATCAGATCAGCCATTGATCCAAAGCCTTCCTGTTTGGCAAACGGCTCAAGGCGTGATTGCACTAAATAATTTTTCTCCTGCTCTAAAACCATCGAGGCCTTCGCCCGGACCAGACTCCGGATATAGGCAACATCTTCAAAGGTAATTTCTGGGACCACTATGCTTCTACTGATAATGAGGCTAATAAGGAAACGAATGAATACGCACTATTCAAGGGAAGCTCCTCAATTAAAGCCCATACATCGGGCTGCACATTTTCCAGACCTGCAGGAAAGGTGAGACACAGAGGCAGCATGCCATCTATCGAAATTGAACAAAGCCAAAAAGAAAGGAATGGGATGTGGGCTTACGAGTTATAGGTACAGACCTCAACGACCTCCCCTTGGCGAATTGTACAAAGAAAAGAATTCAGCCTCACAATGTTCGGTGAATCCTAAGGACCGTTGAACCGGCAATCGTATCCCTGTCTCGGGACCTTACCTACCTGGGAGCCCCCCCTTAACGCGGAGCCAACATTTTTAAATGAGCCAGCATGGCCGCAGGGATGTCCTGTAACGGAAGAATTTTGTCGACTCCTCCAGCCTTGATGGCTTCTTTTGGCATCCCAAATACGACACAGGATGCTTCATCCTGGGCCAAGTTGTAGGCTCCTGCCTGTTTCATTTCCAACATACCGCCAGCTCCATCATTCCCCATTCCGGTCAGAATCACCCCTAAACTATTCCCCCCGGCAAACCGCGCGACTGATCGAAACATAACATCTACAGAAGGACGAAATCGGTTGACCGGTGGCGATTGATTGAGAGAAACATAATAGCGAGCACCGCTTCGGCGAAGTTCCATATGATAATTACCCGGCGCCAGCAAGGCCTGCCCGGATAGGACGCTATCACCTTCCTGAGCTTCTTTCACATGAATCTGGCACAGTTCATTCAGACGGTTCGCAAACGATTTGGTAAATTGCTCCGGCATATGTTGCGTCATAATTATGGGTGGAGTATTCGGTGGCAGCACTTCCAATAGTTCCCGAAGCGCTTCGGTCCCACCCGTTGAGGCACCAATAGTTATAATTGTGTCAGTAGTTTTAATCATCGCGGATTGGGCAGCCAGGGCTTTAATCCGTTCAGTGCAGTCAGCAGGAGGAGTGCGTTTTTTCACGCTGGCTAGGGCTGCGATCTTCACTTTGCTGATAATTTGATGAGCTAAGTCCGAAAGCCCATGCTGAATATCCACTGTGGGCTTCGTCACAAAGTCCACAGCCCCCGCTTCCAAAGCCTGTAGGGTCGTCGCGGCTCCTTGTTCAGTTAAGGAACTTACCATCACCACCGGCATCGGCCTCGCGGCCATAATTTTCTGCAAAAAGGTGAGCCCATCCATTTTTGGCATTTCCACATCTAATGTCAGCACATCAGGATTCAGGGCCTTCATCTTATCCCTGGCGGCGTACGGGTCAGGAGCCGTCCCAACCACCTCAATTTCAGGATCTTGAGCTAAAATTTCCGTCATGACATTTCGAATTAACGCCGAGTCATCAACAATCAACACGCGTATTTTTTTCTCATTCATACGGTTCCCCTCTATGCCAAAATTATTCCCTACTATAAGTGTGAAAAGTCAGAAGCTAGAAAAAATTTACCGGAAGCATGTTAATCCCTGACCTCCTTTTTCCCCTGTCTAGACTCCTTACTATGGAAACCCTTCTTCCTTGCACAGGCTTGGTCCTGCCTGCCAGGTCTCCTCGGAAGCCATCTTAGCCCTTTTTGAATGAATATCCACAAACCATTTGCGGATATGACGAAGAGTGCCTTTCCACTTCACACCTCACGCTTTTTTCCTTATCTCTTTTCCGACTGAGACTTCATCCTTTCCGTCTTACTTTTTCCTCAAAATAGCGTGACGTCCGATTGCACAGGAGCATGTTGAAGCTTCTTCCGATACTGCCCCTCCTCCTTCGCAATCTCACTGGCCACGATACGGTCAAGTTTTTTCATGAGCACTTTCCCCGAATCGGTAAAATAGTACACCTTCCGAGGACAGACATCTCCGATATCCGCTTTGATAGGAGACAGACCCTCCTGCTCCAAAAAGGCGAGAGCCCAAGCGGCATTTTGGGCCCCAATATCAATGGTGCCATCATAAATTTTCCCACCACCAAAGACCTTCGCTTCGAGTCGCTCCTTTTTTCCGCCTCTCTTGAAAATATCGTTCATCAGCATTTCCATGGCAAAACTGCCGTATCGTCCCGAATCGGCCCAATTATCATGTCCTTCAGTATTTGAAGGAGCCGCTAACATGAAATGATTCATCCCTCCCACGCCGGCCTGTGGATCCCGCAAACACACTGAGATACAGGAGCCCAACACCGTATAAACGACTTTGGGCTCCCGGCTCACAAAATATTCACCAGGGAGAATGACGGCCACTTCATAAGGAAAGCGAGTATCCTGCATGCGGCGAATATGTCCAAATTCCATCAATCCTGTCGATGACATAATTTCCTTACCTTAAGAAGTAAACCGTCAAGCCCAGAAAAAACGAGTTGAATGTTTTCTTCTCCACTTCTCACCCCCTTACACCTTATTCTTCCCGCCGACCGGTTTTTGATAAATGGTTGGGCGCAGATACGTAAATTGGTGGTCGATCCATTGCAAACTTTCTGAATGTCCGATAAATAAATACCCCCCAGGACGGAGATACCGGAAAAACTTCTCCATGAGCTTGGCTTGGGTGGGACGATCGAAATAAATCATGACATTCCGACAAAAAATCACATCCAGTTGACTGCGTATGGGAAATGTCGGGTCCATTAAGTTTATCCGTCGAAAGGCCACAAGACGCGCGACCTGAGGGCGCACCTGCAGTTTCCCCGCCTGCGGACCTTTCCCTCGGAGAAAATGTCGTTTTACCAGATCATGGGGAAGTTGACTGACCCGCTCTTCCTCATAAATAGCCGAAGAAGCCTTTGCCAACACCCGCGTAGAAATATCCGAGGCGAGAATTTTAATGTCCCATCGATTGATATCCGTAATCGCATCAAACAAGCTCATAGCAATCGTATAGGGTTCCTCACCGGAAGATGACGCAGAAGACCAAATTCTCAGGGTCTTGGACGATTGCACCTCTGGAAGAACCTGGTCCCGAAGAAAATCAAAATGCACCGGCTCCCGATAAAACTCGGTCTTATTCGTCGACACCAGATCCAGCAATTTAATCAACTCCTCTTCCCCGCCTTCCCCACTCACGCAGTCGTAGTAAGCTTGATAGGAGGAAAGGTGGAGATCCCGAAGCCGTTTTCCCAAACGAGACACTAGGAGAGTTTTTTTTGGCTCATCAAGTTTGATACCAACCTGCTGATAAATCAGATGCTTAAACAGTTCAAATTCTTTGTCAGTCAACATTGCCGTCATCATCTTGTCCTTTATGATCAATTACGCCAATGTCACGAGTGGGGAGCGGGTAGCGAAGGGAAGGGAAAGAACAATTAGAAGTAAAAAGTGAACAATCAGAACTTTGCCGTTTGACTGACCTCTCACTCCTCATCCCTCACTGTTCAATTCGCTGGAAACCAATAAAAACAGCCCATAGAGCACCTACATCGTCAATAGGATTCCTGCAATGATCAATTGCAGGATACGCTCAAGGCGACGATGGCGACAGACTCCTCCCACCATCGCTCCAACCCCCGTCCCATTTCGAACCTTCCGGTCTCCATCCATCATATTCGTAGATCTCAATCCTATGGTGGCCATCGCGAGGCCGGAATGAACTACAAAAACCGGCATTGACTAAGACCAATATTTTCCGACTGTTCTCCCAAACCGGTCACACCCGAAACGCCATTCTTTGGTGACATACGTCACCAGTCAATGACCCAACAGACCGCAAGTAACCATCATCAAATGTCTGTGTACTTTCACATTATTCCGCTTGTCGGCACGAACCCAAAAAGAGACAAGCCATAAGGATGGTCATTCGAAACGGAGGCGACTTCCAAAATGGACTTTCAATGGCCATATTTTTTGCTGGAGGATTTTCGTTCTAGGAAGTCAATGAACTGGAAACAATAGGTAAGGAAAGTAAGAAAAATAATATCTCATGAGGCGTGAATGGATGGACGATTCGCTTTAACGCCATATCCTTCAGCCTTCCTGCTTCCTTTTTCTCTTCCACCTCATCTTATCGGCACACCCATGACCGAATTTAAGGTCCTGAAGTACTTTTTCAAATAGAAAACCCAGGGTAGGAATAAAAAAAGGCGAGGAAGGTTGTTACACCCTCCCCGCCTTCTCTCAAGACGATTAGTCTTAAAATGAAATTATTTCAGTCTGACAACAATGGCTCCCATAAAGTCACCCTTCTTCCAATCTTTTTTGGTCGTCTTAGGATGTTTGTTATGGCAATCGGCACAACTGTCCGCGATAGCATAATCAGCGGACATGCCAACGGTCGCCCCGCCATCTTCCGTCACCATTATTTTTTCTTTTCCTTTGGCTAATTCCGCTAACATTTCTTTTTCTTTTGCGCTCTTCGGTGCATTGGACGCATACAAGGGATCGGTTCCCACCAAGGACAGATCAAATTCTTTAATTTCCTTTCCTAGTTCTTTCACGAATTGAGCTGGAAGCATCATACCGTGGTCATCCTTCACCCAATCTTCGTCAGGTTTCATGCCTCCTTTGCTCGCATCGGCCACCACACCTTTGACGTACACCGTTCTGGCAGCCTTAGCCGTTGCCAGGATGTACTTCGCCGCCAATTCCTTGGCCGCGTCTGCGGCTTGGCCCACCGGCACCATCAAGGCGAGCCCGATCACGAAGACGACAAACATCATTGCGAATGCAGCCCATCTTCTCATAACAGCCCTCCTCCTGTGAGTGTTGAAAAAGATGACGTGAACAGTTCAAATCTACTTCTTCGGCACACTAGGGTAGCCGACATAACCAGGAACAGTCAATATGAAAGTGACTCTGCCACTCCTTGAGAGGGCACCAAGTTGGAAAAATGAAAAGTGAAGAAGCCCCATTGGCGGAGGCCAGACTCAAAATTCAAACCAGAGGAAATGACAGAATGAACATAAAAAAGGGAAGGATCAGGAGAGAGGAAGGAAACCCTTCGTCAGCAACAAGATAGGAAAACGCGGGCGGGAATACCCTTTGTGAGGCGGAAGGCGAAGAAAAATCTTTCGCCTTCCGCCTCACGTTTTACCGTTCCTTAGAATTCTTCAAAAAAATCATCCCCGGACTTTTTATGCCCGTTGGACGCTGAGCTCCCAACACCCACAGCGACCTCTCTTTTATTGGGAGAATGCTTTCCCTGAGCTGTGCCAGTAATCGACGAGACCGCGCGGGGATATTGAGACCCCGTTCCGCCGGTCGATTGAGCGTGAACAGATGCGCGGGTTTTCGCCGAGGGCTCCGAACGCTGAGACCCGAACTCAGTCTGGACCTTGAAAAACTCGACTTGCCGCAACAGATCCTCAGCTTGTTGTGCCATCGACTGGGACGCCGAGGTCGCCTGTTCCACCAAGGCCGCATTTTGTTGTGTGCCTTGGTCCATCTGCATCACCGCCTTATTGACCTGATCAATCCCCGCCGCCTGCTCCTGGGACGCCGCACTGATTTCGGAAATAATATCCGTCACCCGTTTGACCGAGTTCACTATCTCGGCCAGCGTCTGGCCCGAGCGATTGACCAACTCACTGCCACCGCCAACTTTTTGTACCGATTCGTTGATCAGCGTCTTAATCTCTTTGGCCGCCGTGGCGGAACGTTGCGCCAGATTCCGCACCTCCGAGGCCACTACGGCAAAACCTCGTCCCTGCTCGCCCGCCCGTGCCGCTTCCACGGCGGCATTCAAAGCTAGGAGATTCGTTTGGAAGGCGATTTCGTCGATCACGTTAATAATATCTGCGATCTTCTTGCTGCTCTTATTAATCTCATCCATGGCCTCCACCGCCTTGTCGGTTACCGCGCCACCTTTCTCCGCCACTTCCCGAGCGGCCACCGCCAATTGGTTCGCCTGCTTGGCGTTATCCGCATTCTGTTTAATGGTAGAGGTCATCTCTTCCATGGATGCACTGGTTTCTTCCAAGGCTCCTGCTTGCGCCGAGGTTCGCCCGGCGAGATCCGAGGTTCCCGCATTAATCTCGGAAGTTCCGGTCGTAATACCGGATACAGCCGTTTTTACAGACGCAATCACTTCACTCACCCGGTCAAACATCATATTAAACGACTCACTGGTTCGGCCGATTTCGTCCTGACTCTTCACACTGGCCCGGCCGGTAAGATCTCCTTCTCTAGCTCGCACGGCCATGGACTCCAGACTCTTCATCGGCTGGACCACCAATTTCGCAATCATCAGATACAACAGCCCCATCATCAAGACACCCACGGCCAGAATCCCCATATACATATTGCTAAGATTCCCTTGTAATTGTGCGGCGGGACCATCCATAGGAATCTGTACTGATACCGCTCCTAGCATATCCCCGATTTTTTTACCCTCATGACAGCCGATACAGGCTTGGGCGGTTGCCAGATCCGGGGTCGCACGGCGAAACATCATTTTCCCATTCACGGTATCGTTTTTGGTAAATTCTTTTTGACCGCTGGCGAGGGCAGCAAGGGCATCTTTCTCAAAGGAATCTTGCGGACCATTTTTGGGATTCAAGGGCGTGAGACTCACGATCCTGGCATTAAAGACGCCTTCCTCAGCTAAGAGCTCAGAGGTTTCACGAGCAAATGTGGCCGGAAAGGGAATGGTATCGGGTGCACTATGATCCACGCCGGTATTCATCCCAGCCGCCTTGGCTTTCACTACAAATTCTTTGGTCACATAGGCACGCGTGACCTCTATTTGTTTTTGAACAATATACGCTTGATCGGACAAGACCCGTTCAAGATCCGAATGCAATTGCTGACCGAGCAAATATGCTCCCGCAGCCAGCAAACCCGAGAAGACCACCATAATAGTCATCACCACTTTTGGACCAATGCCTATCGAATTCCAGACTTTCCCCATGCGACCTCCTAATTCCTTGTTAAATAATACGACTGGTTTGCTAAAACTCTTCAAAAAAATCGTTCTCACGTTGACGGCGATCATGGCCATTCGAGCTGCCCACGCCAACCGATTGAGACTTGGTCGTTGATGTGGGAGGAGAGACAGCCTTCACCGATTGTAATGGCTTACTCACAGCGGAGGACTTTTTGCCGCTTGATAACGCAGACGTGGCTCCAGATCCGCGTTGTACTCCTGCAAACTGCCGATGTCCTGTCTCTTCTAACTTAAAAAACGCGACTTGATTCAACAGTTCCGCTGCCTGCTGCTTCATGGATTGGGAAGCCGACGTGGCTTCTTCCACCAAGGCCGCATTCTGCTGCGTGCCCTGATCCATCTGCATCACCGCCTTATTCACCTGATCGATCCCTGCCGCCTGCTCCTGGGAGGCCGCACTGATTTCGGAAATTATATCCGTCACCCGTTTGACCGAGTTTACAATCTCGCCCAGCGTCTGGCCCGAGCGATTCACTAACTCGCTGCCGTCATCCACCTTTTGCACCGATTCATTGATCAGGGCCTTGATCTCCTTGGCAGCCGACGCCGAACGTTGCGCCAGATTCCGTACTTCCGAGGCCACCACCGCAAAACCCCGGCCCTGCTCGCCCGCCCGTGCCGCTTCCACGGCGGCATTCAAAGCTAGGAGATTCGTTTGGAAGGCGATTTCGTCGATCACGTTGATAATATCCGCGATCTTCTTGCTGCTCTTATTAATCTCATCCATGGCCACCACGGCCTTGTCCGTTACCGCCCCACCCTTCTCCGCCACTTCCCGGGCGGCGACGGCTAATTGATTGGCCTGCTTAGCATTATCCGCATTTTGCTTGATGGTGGACGTCATCTCCTCCATCGACGCACTCGTCTCCTGCAACGCGCCCGCCTGGGCCGAGGTGCGTTGTGAAAGGTCTTCATTGCCTTGGGTGATTTCACCTGACGCGCTGGAAACATGTTCCGCCGCTTGGCGAACTTCAGACACCACCTTCACCAAATTATCCAACATGGCATTCATCGCCTTACCCATGCTTCCTAGTTCATCATTGGCTGTCACGGTGACCCGCCGACTCAAATCTCCGTCAGCCGCCCGTTGGGCCACCTCGCTGACGTGAACCAGACTCTTAGCCCCACGACGCCCAACCCACAACCCGACAACCAAAATCAGAACCAGACAAATAATGGCGGTCATGGTTAAATTTCGATTGAAGGCAATGGCCGCAGCCGTAGCTTCGGCTTTAGGGACTCTAACCAGGACCGACCAATTCATCCCCGGATAGCCCAAGGCGCCTTTCAGATGGGTATATCCAGCCATTTGCCAAATGTTCTTCCCCTCATGGAGAGCCAATTGATAGCCTGTTTTCCCGGCCACGGCGAATGTTGCGCTCTCTACTCCGGTTTCGGCGAGATTGAGTTTAAACAACGTTTTTTCAAAATCATGGGTCATGTCCTCTGTGCCTTGATTGGAAGGATCATAATCCACAAGAACCTGTCCTTTGTCGCCGAGTAGTGAAATTTCCGATCCTGCCCATCCGGCCCCTTTAAGCTCTTGATACGCGGTCTGCACGATTTCTTCTACCAGAGAAAACTTGACCCGATTGCTCCAATACCCGATCAGATCGCCATCCACATACACCGGAGCAGAAAAACCCAAAGTTAACCCGTCATCTCCCGAATACACCGATTTCACATCTTCATCGACATGGACATCTTCGATAAAGGTCCCGGTCGCCCTATCATTGCCGGGAGCTGTAAAGGGTTGTTTGGTGGTAAATTCTTTGGCTTCCATCGCCTTAAACCACGGGGCGTCCGAATATTTTTTGGAATAAATTGCCGTGGTGTCGATCGGATTCCCTTTCGCATCCTTGGAGTTCACGGCCATGACATCTCCAACGGGGTCTACCAATATCGTCAAATAATAAATACCGGATGTGGCAACGTATTGATTCATCGCACTCGCAATAGCATTATTCTCCTTGCTATACCAATGGTAGCGTTCACCCACGATCCTGTTCAGTCCAAAAGATTGAGGATCCCCATACCGTTCGAATAAATTCCGGTCGATTTTATCCCCGATCGTCTCCGCCATGGCTTGCACACGCAGACCGGCAGCTGTTTCCATTTCCCCGGTGGCCGAAGATCCTAAGTACCCCACAGCGGCCATCGGTACGATCCCAAAGATGGCAAACAACAGCACCAACTTGGTTGTAATTCCCAAACTGAAAATTGTGTTCACCATCCTGTTCATAAAATCCTCGCTGACTGTTTGAAAGTTATTGTTCCCCGCCGGTGTGTCGGACCATCCATGGTCCTAATCTTTTCCGGTCAGGCATGGACCTCGGCTTTTTCTTCCACGTCTTGAATCTTTTCCACGACGGTTACTTCCTCCTCCGTGAGAACTCGATCGATGTCCAACAGGGTCACTAAGCGATCCTGGGCATTACCAATGCCGGCGATAAACGTGACATCGACCGAGGTGCCCATGTCGGGAGGGGCTTGAATATCCTTGGCATTCATATCCAACACATCGGACACCGCATCGACCAGAAAACCCATCACACGATTCCGGACATTGACCACAACCACCACGGTGAACGACGTGGGTTCGGTCACCCCCATACCGAATTTCATGCGAAGATCTACAATGGGCACAATTGTGCCACGAAGGTTGAGCACCCCTTTGAGAAAATCCGGGGTATTGGGGATCCTGGTCACCGTGGTGTATCCCTTAATTTCCTGCACTTTCAGAATATCCACTCCGTAATATTCATCCGCCAGATTGAAGGTCAGGTATTGTTGATCGTCGCTGGCATACGTCGTTCGAATCGAGCGTTGTTCTGTCAGTTCAGCCGTTGCGGTGGTCATCATTAGGCTCCTTTGTCATGTATTTTTGTTATCAACCTGCATTCCCTTGGTAAAGGGTGGGGCGCAAGAAAATTTTCGATCCGATTTTCTCACCCCCATTTCCTTCCTCCTTACTCTTTATTCATTACCTTTCACTTCTTCCTTACGCCGCCGCAATGTGGCCAACCCGTGCTAATTTGGCCAATCCCGGTACATCCAAGATCAAGGCGACTTGCCCATCCCCCAGAATTGTGGCTCCGGAAATAGCCTCGACCTTGCGAAAATTTTGCTCCAAACTCTTAATGACCACTTGTTGTTGCCCCGTCAGTTCATCCACGAGCACGGCCAATCGTCGACCATCGGTTTCCACGATCACCAACAAAGCCTGTGAAGGATCGGTAAAGTCGGGCGTGAGGGTAAAGGCCTCATAGAGTTTGACCACCGGCACCCATTCTCCACGAAGATTGACCACTTCGCCTTTCCCCACGATCCGTTGCAACTCATTGGGTTTTGGGCGGATGGATTCGGTGACGGCAATAAGCGGGATAATGTAGTTATCCTGACCGACCCGGACAGTCATCCCATCAATAATGGCCAACGTGAGCGGCAATTTCAGCGTGAGACGGGAGCCCTTGCCCATCGTGCTCTGAATGTCCACTGACCCGCCCAGACCTTCGATATTACGTTTCACCACATCCATCCCCACTCCTCGACCTGACACATCGGTGATGGTTTCGGCCGTGGAAAATCCAGGACGAAAAATCAGTTGATACACGGCCTCATCCGACATATTGCTGCCATCGGCAATGATCCCCTTTTCGACGGCTTTTTTAATGATCTTTTCCCGATTCAATCCTCGACCGTCATCCTCCACGGCAATACAAATATTTCCGCCATCGTGATACGCATGGAGACGAATGGTTCCTCGTTCCGATTTGCCTTGAGCCACCCGGTCTTCGGGTAATTCCAACCCATGATCGGCCGAATTGCGAACCAGATGGGTGAGCGGATCACCGATCGCCTCAATCAGCGTTTTATCCAACTCGGTTTCCTCACCGGACATGACCAATTGAATCTGCTTACCACTTTTCCCTGCGAGATCCCGAACTAACCGTGGGAACCGGTGGAATGCACTGCCGATCGGCATCATCCGAATGGACATGACCCGTTCTTGTATCTCACGGGTATTGCGTTCCAATTGGGTAATCCGTTCCTGGAGAACCGGAAGCTGCCCGAGGGTAAATTTCTCACTCAGGTCCGTAATCATCGATTGGGTAATCACCAATTCTCCCACCAGATTGATCAATTTATCGATTTTTTCCGTATCGACCCGTATTGACGCCACTTCATTTTTTTTCAATTGTTGCTGTTTCTGAAGCGCCTTATCGATTTGTTGGGGTGACGCCTTTTTTTCTTCTACCAGAATTTCGCCAAGAGGCTTTTGCTTAGCCAGGCTTTCGGCGACTTGCTCCGGAGTCACCACTCCTTCTTCCACCAGAATATCCCCCACCCGTTTATAGGGTTCCGGTTTTTTGGGTGCGCAATCGATGATGGCTAATTCGCTCCCATCCCGAACAAACGCAAACACCTCCTCAATCTGCCCGATAGAGGCATCCGTTTCCAATTCCACCCTCCAACTGAGATAACATCGTTCTGGATCGAGTGCGTCCAAAGCCGGAAGTCCATCGGTTCGCACATGGAGCACTTTCACCATGCCTAATTCATGCAGTTCCTTGAAGATCTGGGCAGGATCCATGCCTCGTTGAAATAATTCCGGTAAGGCGCTCCAATCAATCTGGACCTTTCGCCACGTGGCGGCTTGAGGTGGAGAACCCTGGGGACCGGTTTCAGCTAACGACCCCTCATGTCCCGGAGCGGTCGTTCCCTTTTGACAGGCCTCCAGCTCACCTTCTAGAACGTGAATGGCTGTCTCATCTGCCGCCTCACCCCCTTGCGCCGCGTCCAAAAGACTTTTCAAACCGTCTAAGGCCCGTAGGAGCACATCGATGACGTGAGGGGTCACCGGCATTTTCCCATTCCGGAGGTCATCCAGAATGTTTTCCATTTTGTGGGTCAACTCGGCAATGGCCGTAAAATGAAACATCCCCGCATTGCCTTTAATCGAATGGGCACCACGAAAAATTCGATTGAGTAAGTCCAGGTCGTTCGGACGTTGCTCTAACGCCAATAAACCGGACTCGATGGTTTCTACATGTTCTGCGGATTCAGTAAAAAATGACTCTTGAAACCGTGAGAGATCAACTGCCATGGATTGCCTCATGAAATGTCAAAAGTGAAAAGTAAAATGTAAGAAAGTCTGGAGAAGGGAAAAGTAGAAACATGCTATCTTGTGATCCGGGAAACATCTTTTTCTTATTCTCTTTTTTGATGACGAATGAGCCCCCTGATCATCTTGTCCATATCCATCATCTCCCCATCCAAGCCTTCCCAGGAATCCAGAGAACAAAATCCCAGGCCATTTGCCCACTCTAACTGGGTATCCAATTCAGGTAATGAGCCCTTTGCAATTTAAAGGAATTCCAAGAATTCTTTTTTCGTTCGCCGGCTAGCTCCTCCGGCAATGTTACCCGGAATACTTATCGCAGCCCTGCGAGTTTGGCTGGTTAATCCATATACTCCCGATTTGAGGAAGCGGCGAGTTCTTTTGTATACCTTCAAAACTAAATCCATCGCCTTCTGCCATACCGTCAAATATCTATGCGGTTTGTTCACGCAACCAGGAAGAAATTAGTAGTAAAAAAGGAGAAGATGGGAAGATTTGAATTTTAGGGAATTTTGCACATTTCACGCTAATCTCCTCCTTTCACTTTTTCCTTTTTACATTCGCTTGGTCATCCTGGTAGCACTTTCTTAATCGTGGCTAACATTTGTTCTGGATTAAACGGTTTCACGACCCACCCCGTGGCTCCGGCACTTTGCCCTTCTTTCTTTTTGTCATCAGATGACTCGGTGGTTAACATGAGAATCGGAGTAAATTTATGGGCGGCCATGCCCCGTACTGCCTTGATCAGAGAAATCCCATCCATATTCGGCATATTCAGATCCGTAATTACCAAATTGGGCTTCGCCCCTCCATTGAGTTTCTCCACGGCTTCTTTTCCGTCTCCAGCCTCGACCACTTCGTAGCCGGCACCGGTCAGCGTAAAGCTCACCATTTGACGCATCGAGACGGAATCGTCCACGACTAAAACTGTCTTGCCCATAGCTTTACCTCACTTTGATTCTGTGAATTTCTCTGTTGACGCTGTACGATCAGCATTGACCTTGCGACCTCCACCCGGTTTTTTTATAAGCCATAACGGTGAGGCTTTAGAAGAAGAAATACACCTCACGCCAGACCCGTCCCCCCTTCACGTCTTCAGAATAGCGTGATGTTATCTCCTTCATCCGAGCCTGTTCCGACCATTACCGTCCCTTGACCCGAACGCGCGGCCTGCATCGTGAGTCGTTCAGACTCCATGGTGTAGGTGTGCTCGAGATTCCGGATTTCTTCGAGCACCTTCGGCATCATGTCTATACCGTCAGTATCGTCGGCCACCGCTTGAAGCGGCGCATGGATTCGCTCCAACGGCCCGTAAACGTGCTCTAATTTTTGACGGGTAATATCTTGAAATTGCATGGACATCACAATTTGGCCGATATCCTTGCCCAGTTCTTTGGTTCGCCCAGAATTGTGACCAACGCTCTTTTTTAAGGTCTCATTTTTTTGCCCCATGATCTTAATCATCTCCAGAACCTGATTCTGGGCTTCTACCGTTTCCGATAAGTCTAATGACGCCAACACCTGGAGTTCCGACATGGCCGATTCGGTTGTGCCTTTAACCGTCGTCGCGAGAGTACGAATTTGCTCTGAAGCCTGCGCGGACCGATTGGCCAATTTCGTCACTTCGTCGGCCACCACGGCAAACCCTCGGCCATGCTCTCCCGCCCGAGCCGCTTCAATCGCTGCATTGAGCGCTAAGAGTCGTGTTTGATCGGCAATGAATTCGACTTCCTCCACCACCTCTGAAATTCGAGAGGTGGTTTCTAATGCCTGCTCCATCACGCTCACCGTGGCGAGCGTCACCGTGGTCGTCTGTGTGACTTGCTTGACAAACATTTCTATGGTCTTTTGTGTGTCATGAAGGATCCGATCGACGGTATAGTCGTCTTTCCCGCCATGCCCATCTGCCATATGTAGCAACGCTTCGGTTTCCTCCACCTGCTCCCTGGCATTTCGTGAAATGGCCTGAAATCGCTGAATCAGTCCGTCGGCCGCTTGTCCTGTTTCTTGAATCACTGCCTTAATTTGTCCCACAAATACCGGAAACACCGGTGCCAGAGCCTGGCAAAAGGCCTTCCAGTTCTCCAACCAACGCCGCTGAGCCTGAATGCTTTCCTGCAGTTGCTGTTCCAGCCGATGAATTCGCATCTGCCTGCTCCTGGCCCCCAAGACATATCCAATCCCGGTTCCGGCCACCACCACACCCATCCATACCATCCAATCACCATTCACACATCACCTCATTCTTGGATCTCGATGAATATCCACTGAATTATTTCATGGTCCCGCGTTACAACTCTTGAGTCGGGAGAAACTGTGCAAATCCAATTTGCTCAAACTTGTCACGAATACGATTGGAATACCCCTGCACGGTTAGACGCCCGGAGCGGGTCGCTGCGACCATCAGCTGCACACAGGAGGAGTCCATACGGTCCACCCCGCCTAAATCAATCGCAAGAGGCCCTTGTTGTTGATGCAAGGTGACTAAATCAGCGTGAAATTGTGCGGCTTCAAAAATGGTGAGATCACCTCGTGGCCTGAGAATCGCCTCCTCAGGAATCAATGACGTGACTTGGCACTCTTCCATGTTACCCTCTCATTTTTCGTGGGGAAAAAACGTGGCCATTCCAACAACCCTTCCTGCCTAGGCTGACACTTCCATTCCCAGGTAGGACCCTTCGGCCTATCAAGGAATAAACAGGAGACAACGAGACCTTTCGGAGGCCAATGGACCTTACTTTAGAAGAACGCTTTTTTTTTTTGATGCCCATAATCTGAGTTGAAGAGCAGGGAACCAGGGGAAAAAGTGTCGGAGCCGGAAATCGTTTTTTCTCACGAATGACTCCTCACACTCGATCTGATTTGTACACGGTCATAGGGATTTCAGTTGAAAGCGAGCCCACTTCTTCACCGATCGACAAGTCATTCTTGATGACACACACAACCTGATTGCCTTTCCCTCGATACTCGACTTGTGAAAAACTTAAGGCCTTGGCCATGGCAATACCCCTTCCGTGACTTTCCAAAATTCGATCCGGGTCAATCTGTTCATACTTTCGCCAGTCGAACCCGGAACCCTGGTCGGTTATGGTCACCCGTATGCAATCCAGGCACCGTTCAAACAACACGTCAACCACCTTATGGACATACTCGGGCAACCCCGCCCGATGTTGAATCTCTTTCTCCCACGTTCCACTTGCCTGGAGGGCGGTTTTTTCATCGAACCCGATTCCCAAATTTCCATGCTCCACGCCATTCGCCAACAGTTCATTTAACCCGAACACCACTTTTTCAGAATTGGGACAAGCTCGCCCCAGTAGGAATGCCAGATCATATGCCTCTTCCATGGTACGGACGTGAAAACGGCCTTGCTGCAATAATTCAACAATCTGAGACTGTTGGTTAAGATTTCGGCATATCCTTTTCCATTTCAATCCCTCCTCAACCGCGGCATTCACAATCCGCAATAAGAGCCGCTGGTCAAAGGGCTTGATGAGATAAAAAAAGACTCCCGCTTCAATCCCTTCGCCTATTTCTTGCGGAGATCCGGCTGCGGTTTGCATCACAACCGGAAGCCATTGGAGGCGTTCATCCGCTTTCAGATGCACCAAAAGATCAAGACCATTCATACCCGGCATCATTCGATCTAACACCATGGCATGGAAATCCTGGCCATCTTTTCGTAAATACACTAAGGCCTCTTCACCATTATGTGCCTGAACAAGTTCATAGGGTTCATCTTTGAGACATTCGACAAGAACATCCAGATTTGACTCATCGTCGTCTACCAATAAGATTCGGGGGGATGTGTGTGTCATATATGTCATTTCGACAACAGCCAATCGTGAGGTGTCAGGGTGAAACGAAGAGGTGAAGTGTAAGGCCAAAGGAGTATCTTGCTTCTATCTCCTCACTCCAGACGCTTTCCCCCCCACCGCTAAAATTCCACTCCGAGTAACGCGACGTCATCCTCAAACCCGCTTTTGGCATTCCATGTCCGGCTCTGCTCGATAATACGGGACAATCCCGACTGCATCGGGTGTCCGGCGATCTCCTCAAGTGCCATCTGGAGTCTTTTTCTCCCCCAGATCTCTTCCTGAGGATTCATCACCTCATAAATCCCATCACTAAAGAGATACATCCGATCACCGGAGTTCACGGAGATGGATTCTGTTGCATACAGTTCGTTACGCGAAAAACCAATAGGCCAGGATTTCTCGCCCAACACCATCGAAGACCGGTCGGTTTTCACAACAATCGAACCGGGATGTCCGGCACTCGCATATCGAAGGATGCGCGTAGAGCATTGCCACACCCCAACCCAGATCGTGAAATAATCCCCGTCATCGCTCATAGGATATTGTTGGTTCAGACTCGTCAGAATCTCACCCGGATCGTATGAGGGAAACAATTGTTGCATATGTTCTCCCTTGAAAAGCAGAGATAACGACACGGCCCGCAACGCCGGCCCGATCCCATGCCCCGACATATCCAACACCATGAGACCAAGATAGTCGTCCCCCCACCGGGCGATCTGAAAGAAATCTCCTCCCAAATGTGAAGACGGCAAAAATTCCCACTCGACTCGCACTCCAGGAATCACTTCACCGGTCCGGGGTAGGAGACCTCGCACAAAGGTGGAGGCCGACCGGAGTTCAGAGTCTAATTCGGCCTGCTTCTGTGACAACAACCGATTTGATTTTTCCACATACAACATCAACTGTCGGGCTCGAAGGCCCGCGCACACTCTGGCGACAATTTCATGATCGGACGCGGTTTTGGATAGGAAATCGTCGGCTCCCCGGCTAAGCCCTTCGGCAATTTGGGTCGGGTGATCCAATGCCGTCATCAGGATAAAATGGATCGTGCGATAGCGTTCATCCTGTTTAATCGCTTCACACAGTCCGGGACCATCAAGACCGGGCATCACCCAGTCCGAAAGGATGAGATCCACCGGCTCTCGATTCAGGATGGAGAGAGCTTCTTTCCCATTTCCGGCCTCCAATAACCGACACGGCAGTCTGGCCAAACGTTTCTTGGCAACCATCCGCATAACTTTTTCATCATCCACAATGAGAATGGTATAAAGAGGATCGTCGGGAGACGTTTTCATATCGAGGAGGTTTTCGGTCGCCATCTGCTTCATTGAACCCACAGAGATAGTCAATAATTGTGCAACAGGGGAAATGTGATGGTAGATACTCGATACACAATGTCGGGCATGACGGAAAAGATCTCGCTGCTTAGGCCTTACTCCTCACGCCTTACCCCTCAAGCATTTCTACGGACCGAGCCGGGTATGGAGAAGGGCCTTCAGACGAATCATGGCTTGGGCATGTAACTGACAAATTCGGGATTCCGTGACGTGCAACACGACGCCGATTTCTTTCATGGTCAGCTCTTCAAAATAATAGAGGGTCAACACCAGCCGTTGACGTTCCGGCAATCGCTCAATGGCATCGACCAACGCTTGGCGAGCATCCTCCGACACCAAAGTTTCCAACGGCGAGGGTTGGTCTCGATCCGCCAGCGCATCCAAGATGGGATGAGAGTCTTCATCATTGGAGCCCAAATCATCGAGACTTAACACGACGGCCCCTTTGGCTTGCAGAAGAGTCTCGTCCACCTCTTGCGCTTCCATGCCTAAGGATTCTGCAAGCTCATCCTCCGTCGGTGGCCGCCCTTTGCGTTTCGTCCATTCATTGGCCGCATGCTGAATTTTCCCGATGCGTTCCCGAAGCGATCGCGGGACCCAGTCCATGGCCCGAATTTCATCGAGCATCGCTCCACGAATACGAAACTCGGCATAGGTACGAAATTTTATTTCCCGTGAGGGATCAAACTTCGTCAGGGCATCCAGAAGCCCGACCATCCCGGCACTCATGAGATCTTCCACATTGAGCCCACTCGACGCCCGCATGGCCATTCGCATAGCCATGTATTTAATCACCGGCAAAAATTCCTGAACCAACGTCTCCCGTTCCTGCGTGGAAAGGGAAAGTTTCGTCGGATTGGACGATGCCGGTTTTTCCGAAACCGGGCTCTCTGAAACCGTTGTTACCGCGCCACGTTTCATACGTTATCCTTCCGTCACAGTTCGAGTGGCTCCCAAGGCAGCAGGACCGAACAGTTGAAAGCCCCCCTGCCAGGAACAATCTCCTCTCCAATCATTGAGGGTCTTCACCAACGAAGAAAAGGCTCGACTCGCCGGGGCGCGCGGATAGACATCGCACACCGCGCGTTGTTGTGCCACGGCCATCGTCACATAGTCGTCTGCGGGAACACAGCCGAGGTAATCGAGCGAAATATTTAAAAACCGATCCGTCACCAAACTCAACTTCCGAAACACATCTTTGCCTTCCTGGGTATGCTTCACTTTGTTGACCAGCATGCGGAAAGTCCGTAAGTGATAGCGGGTCGAAAGGATTTTGACCAGGGCATACGCATCAGTCAGAGACGTCGGGTCGGGCGATACCACCACCAGTGTTTCGTGGGCCACCAAACTAAAGTACAGCACATTGGCCGAAATTCCTGCCGCACAATCAATGAGCAGCAAATCCGGCGGAGACGCCAACTGAAGAAACGCCGATTGCAAATGGAGTTGCTGCTCATGCGTCAGCTGAGTAAAGGCCTGACCTCCGGAGGTCGCCGGCAACAGGCGAATACCTTCGGGCCCGGTCACGAGGACGTCCTTCAAGCCTCGCTCCCCGGAGAGCACGTCCTCAATCGTATATTGCGGAGTCAGGCCCAGGAGGATGTCAACGTTTCCTAAGGCGAGATCCGCATCCATAATCAAGACCTTCCGTCCCTGCCGAGCCGCAGCCACCGCTAAATTCGCGACGACATTACTTTTTCCTACCCCACCTTTTCCGGAACTGACCGCAATCACCTGAATCCGTGAAGGATCCTGTGGGTTGGAGGTCATGGCGGCACGCAATCCACTGGCTTGATCCAGTCGTCGTTGCGCCGAGACGTCAGGCACCAGAACCGGTGTGGATAATGACCCGGCCATTAGTGCGCCACCCCCGTCAACGGCACATGTTCTTGAAGGACCTGACCTGGTGAATGACCCCAAGCCAATTCAACGAGGCGTGTTCGGGTGGCGATAGCTAAATCTTCAGGCACACGCTGTCCGGCAGAGAGATACGAGACCGGCAGTCCCGTCTGTGACAAGACGTTATACAGACCGCCGCCCATGGAAACCTCATCCAGTTTCGTTATGATGAGCTTATGGATAGGAACCGATTGATAGCGGCGAATGGTGTCCATCTGCACCGACTCGGCCATCGGAGCGGCTAACACCAGATGCGTTTCGACATGTAATTGTCCCCTGGTGATCGCGAGTAATTCATCATACCCGGCTTGATCCTTGGGGCTTCGCCCCGCGGTGTCAATCAACAGCAAATCCGCATGCTGATGTCGTCCCATGCATTCCATAAAATCCTTGTGGGACACGGCCACTTCCAAGGGAATTTTTAAAATTTTTGCAAACACCCGAAGTTGCTCTACCGCTGCCACACGATACGTATCCAACGTAATCAACACGGTTCGCCGATGCTCATCCTGTTGACGGGCCAATCCTGCCAGCTTGGCAATAGTCGTCGTTTTTCCCACGCCGGTCGGCCCAACCATCATCATCACTTTTTGGCCATAATGCTTGGACACCGATGGACCCGAGACGGCTACGGTCTCTTCCATTCGTTCCCACAACAGACTTTTCATGGCTTCGCGATTTCCCACGCCGGCTGTCCCGAGCGTTTCCACTACCCCACGAATCAGATGATGCGCAGTCTGAGGATTCACGCCCTGACTCACCAGGGACTGGTAGACGTCCATTACGTCTCCAGGTAACCCCTCAACACGTTTGTCCATCTGGCTTTCCAGGACTTGTCCCACCACAATCCGCAAGCCTTCTAATTCTTGTCGCAAGGGCCCTAACACCCGTTCAGGATCGTGTTGTTCTTCCCGCAACCGTTGAATTTCCTGGCGCATCTCCTGGAGGTTCTGAGTCACCGGATCGAGCACGGTCGCCACCTGAAGAGCCTCCGAAAAACTGTTATCCGTTTTCGGTTGTCCCGGTTGACGAACCGGCTCCTCCGGCACAAACCGTTTGGCCATAAGGGAATGAAGGGATCGATCAACACGTGCGGCAGGACCTTCCTCCGCCTGAGCCGAACGATCCACCGCCGCGGTGACCTCAATGACGGACTGACTAAGCAGACCGAACAAGCCCCCCCCTTTTTGAATACGACGCGACGAGACGATGACCGCCTCAGGTCCCAGTTCGGCTTTTACCGCTTGGAGAGCTTCTTGTAATGAAAGGGCTTCAAACCGTTTCAGCTTCATGTGGCATCCTCACAACTTCAATAGCTTGAATTTGGGTTTTAGGGTCCAACTCGTTCGGAGAAAGTACCGCCAGCGCATGCACGCCCGGCGAGACTAAGCGATACAGTTGGGATCGAATCGACTGGGAACATAACAGCACGGGTTGATATCCTTGGCTCACGACTCGCTCAATGGCCTGACGGACCGACAGAATCACCTGATTCAACAAACTGGGAGGCAATCCACCTTGCTCTCCATTACCACTCGGCCGCATCGCCTCCATCAAGCGGCGATCCAACATCGGATCCAGGCTAATCACCTGCAGCAATCCGTCGGGATTGGCGTATTGGGACGAAATCGTTCTGGATAAATTTTGCCGAGCATATTCGGTCAGGGTGTCAGGATCCTTACTCTGAGTGGTGTAATCGGCAACAGTCTCCAAAATAGTCCGTAAATCGCGGATCGACACTCGTTCCCGCAAGAGATTCTTGAGAATTCTCACCACCGCTCCTAACGATATTTGCGTCGGAATCAAGTCATCCACCACCTTGGGATACGTCTTAGCGAGGTTATCCAGCAAATTCTGGACCTCTTGCCGACCCAGCAATTCATGCCCATTCGTTTTAATAAATTCGGTCATATGCGTGGCAATAATGGCCGGTCCATCGACGACCGTATAGCCATCCATTTGAGCACGCTCTTTTTCTGTCGGAGCAATCCAGACGGCCGGCAATCCAAAACAGGGATCCTTTCCCGGCTTTCCTTGCAGACCCTTTTTGGCATGACCGGGATTGATGGCCAATAAATGTCGAGGCACCAATTCTCCCTTGGCCACCTGAATTCCCTTCAATAAAATGTTGTACTCATGCGGTTTGAGCTGAAGATTATCCCGGATATGGACTGCGGGCACGACAAATCCCATATCAAGAGCCGTTTGTCGCCGGATAGCCCGAATCCGTTCTAGCAACTCTCCTCCCTGAGCTTGATCAACAAACGGCACAAGTCCATACCCGACATGCAACTCCATAAGGTCGGGAGGAGTCACGGAATCCACCGATTCCGTGCTGGCGGAGATCGCCGGATCTTTTTTCTTGGGGAGATTTTTCAGGCGAGCGGCTTCTTGCTTCTGATTCCACAGTACGTACGCAAGACCGGCGGTCATCGATCCCAACATCAAAAATGCGACATGCGGCAGCCCGGGAAGAAATCCTAAAAAGAACAACATGCCGGCCACGGCCGCCACAAGATGGGGATTGAAAAAAATTTGATCGGTTAAATCACGTCCAAGGCTGGTTTTGGTCGAAACCCTCGTCACGATGATACCGGCGGCCGTCGACATAATCAGGGCAGGGATTTGAGCCACAATGGCGTCCCCGACCGTCAGCAGGGTGAAGCGTTTAGCGGCTTCAATGATGGACATCCCGTGCTCCAGCACACCGATGCCCAACCCACCAATGACGTTGATGAAGATAATGAGCAGCGCGGCAATCGCATCGCCACGAACAAACTTACTGGCACCGTCCATCGATCCGTAAAAATCAGCCTCCTGGGAAATGGCCTCCCGGCGCTTCCGCGCTTCGCCTTCGTCAATGATCCCCGCATTCAAATCCGCATCGATACTCATCTGCCGACCGGGCATCGCATCCAGGGTAAACCGCGCGGCGACTTCAGCAATACGGGTGGCGCCCTTGGTGATCACGACAAAATTGATAATGACCAGAATGGAGAAGACCACAATGCCCACCGCATAATTCCCCCCGACCACAAACTCCCCAAACACGGCAATGACCTGTCCGGCTGCAGCGGGGCCTTCGTTCCCATGCATGAGAATGGCCCTTGTCGAAGCAATGTTTAACGCAAGCCGGAACAACGTGGTGAGTAACACCACCGAGGGGAAGACGGAGAATTCCGCCGGGCGCCCGGCATGCATGGTCACGAGTAAAATCAAGACAGCCAGCGTAATGCTAAAGGATAAAAACAGATCCAAAAGAAAAGAGGGAAGGGGTAAGAGCATGAGGAGGAGCATCCCCACCACTCCGATCGGCAAGAGGACATCCCCATAATGCGCGGGAGTCAGTTCGTCTCGTAATTTTTGAGAATCAAATGCCATACGTGCCTTGATCCGTTACCGCTGTTGCATAGGGTTGTAATTTATTTCCACATAACTCTCCTCAACCTCGTGAGGCGAAACAGGAAGAGAATGAGGAGTAAGGAGACAGAAAAATGAATCCTTGATCTTTCCACATTCTCCGCCCATCATGCGTTACCCCTTTACGTTCCCTCATGCATTTTCTTCAGGCGATACACGTAGGCCAACACCTCAGCGGCCGCCTGATACAATGCACTGGGCACTTCCTGACCGATTTTCACTGCCTTATACAGTCCTCGAGCCAAACTGCGATTTTCAATAATCGGCACTCCCGCATGACGCGCGATTTGTTTAATCTTGTCCGCCATAAATCCTGCGCCCTTCGCAACTACCACCGGTGCGTCCATTTTTCCTGTTTCATACCTGAGCGCCACAGCCACGTGAGTAGGGTTGGTAATCACCACATCGGCTTTAGGCACCGCCTGCAACATTCGTTGTCGGGCACGTTCCCGTTGTAAACTAAGCCGGCGGGATCGAATTTGCGGATCACCTTCCACATCCTTTGACTCGTCTTTGACTTCCTGTTTGGTCATCTTGTGATCTTCGGTATGCTGCCACCGCTGATACACAAAATCGATGATCGCCAACAGGAGCAGCGACCCTCCGACCGACCACATAATATTCTCCAGGAGACCCCACACACCCCCAACCGCCTCCGTTAACTCAAGGAGGGGAAGTTGAACAATCGCGAGCAGGTTATGAGACAGAATCAGATAGGCAATACCACTCACGCTTGCTAATTTGAGCAAGGACTTTAAAAGATCGACGACCCCTTTCCAGGAGAAAATGCGCTTCAATCCATTGGAGGGATTCAATTTGGACGGCTTGGGTTGCAAGGCCTTTTCAATCCACAGCGGTCCCGTTTGCAGAATAATGGCGAGAAAGGCAAATACCCCAACCAGGAGCCCGAATGGAATCAGGGGAACAAAGGCCTGATAGGCAATATTTAACAACAGGACATGTGTGGACTGCGCATCTAACTGAAGAGTTCCAGCTTGGGCCAACCACTGTCGGTAATGATCAAAAAATTGGACAAACGCGTGAGGCGCCCACAGAGAAAGCAGCCCAACCCCACCCAACAAGACAAACAACGAGGGCAATTCCCGGGTCATGGGCACCTGGCCCTTGCGTCGAGCCTCCGCTAAACGTTTCGGACTCGGTTGCTCTGATTTATCCGCCCCGTCTTTGTTCTCAGCCATGCCCTAATTCCTGTAGTAAGTCCCACAAGATCGTTTCCAATCCGACAATGGAGTCTTGGAAAACCAAGGCGATGAAGGGCAAACCCAGGCCTAACACCAACAAACCGACCGCGATCGTAATGGGAAAACTGGTGAGCATCACGTTCATCTGGGGAACCAGCCGGCCAAGAATCCCCATGATGAAATGAACCAAAAATGTGGCCCCCATCACGGGAAAGGCCAGCTTCATTCCCGTGTCATAGGTGCGTTGAATCACTCCGGTCACATCACTCAGGAGGGGGGCACTCAAATGAGCGCCAAAGGGAGGGATCAACAGAAAACTACTACCTAACGCCAACAACACCAAATGATGCCCGTCGACTTGAAAGTACAGAAGGGTTGCCAGAATGGTCAGTAATTGCCCGAACACCGGAGTTTCCACTTGCGTGACAGGGTCCAACACTCCGGCCATGGCAAACCCCACTTGAAAGCCCATCACACTTCCCGCCAGTTCCACCGCCGTCATGAGTAATCGCAGGGCCAAACCTAACACCAGACCGACGAGCAATTCGGCACCCAAGGCGATCACTAGATTTCCAGGTTGCAACCAATTGGGAGGAAGGGTAAACGTCACGATGGGCATCAACAAAATGGCGATGATCACCGCCATGCCGATTTTGATGCGACTCGGAACCGATTGCCCACCCAGCAACGGTAACGCCGACAAGATAACGGCCGTGCGAACAAGCACGACCACGAATTGCCACACTTGCTGGATCGCCATTTCCCATTGCAACACCGGTTACCGGACATCTTTCTGATACATGCGGCAGTTCGACTCCCTCGATTATTGGGCAAACTGGGGTATCCTGGCCCATACCCCCGTCATGAATCCCACAAGAATTTCCACCATCCAGGGGAAGGTAACCAAGAGCACCACAAACATGGTGGCAACCTTTGGCAAAAACGTGAGGGTCATTTCGTTAATTTGTGTCATGGCTTGAAAGGCACTCACGCAGAGACCGACCAGTAAGCTGAGACCCAACATTGGTCCCGCCACAAGCAGGATTGTTTGAATCGCCTCCTGACCGATGCTCAGGACACTTTCGGTTGTCATCTCCTTGCCCCTTTCAGTCTTGCCGTAAAAACCACTCGATTAGTCGTGAAGAAAAACCGTGAGGCATACAAAAAGAGGAACGGAAGAGAACATCGATCGTTGCAACCCGGCATCCGATACACCCCTTACGCCTCAATCTTCACATCTGACGGCATTTTCCTATTGGAAACTATTCATCAGCGCTCCCACGACCAGAAACCATCCATCAGCCAAGACAAACAACACCAATTTAAACGGCAGCGAAATCATGATTGGTGGCAGCATCATCATCCCCATGGACATTAAAATACTGGCGACAATCATATCGATCACAAGAAAAGGCACATAAATCAAAAACCCGATTTGAAACGCCGTTCGCAATTCACTCGTGACAAACGCCGGCACCAGGACATGGAACGGGATATCATCAGGCGTCTGCGGGTGAGGAACTTTCGCCATCTCCACGAACAAGGTTAAATCCTTTTCCCGTACTTGTTTCAGCATGAACATTCTTAAGGGAATCTTGGCCCGATCAAGCGCTACTTCCTGTGTCACCTGCTGCTCCAATAGCGGATTAAGAGCCTCAACACGAATTTGTTCCCACACCGGCATCATAATAAACAGCGTCAAAAACATGGCCAATCCAATCATCACCTGATTCGGCGGTGCATGCATGGTCCCCAAGGCTTGACGAAGAAGACCCAGAACAATCACGACGCGTGTAAATGCCGTCACCAACATCAACAGGGCCGGCGCAAGAGTTAAGGCCGTCAGGAGAAAGAGGATACGAAGCCCGAAGGTCCATGGTTCGGTCCCGTCCAATCCGGATACCTGCAAACTGATCGCGGGATCCTTGGTGGCCTGGGCAAAGGCCGAGGACGGCAGTCCCAAGACCAGACTCATGCCTGAGAGTCGCCAAAAGTCCGGTCTTCCACGAAACCCGCAAAGGAGGTTGTTCACGACCGCTCTTCTCCCCTCACCGGTGTGACGCTTTTGGACATTCGATTGGGCGGTTCGGAGGTCACCGATCCTCGTTGGGACTTCTCAAATGCCTGCCGGGTCCACTGTCCCAACCAGGCCCCTAGCGGCCCGACTAGCGGATTCCCAATGGAGCGGAGCCGATGAATCCGGTCGGCATCCACAACGGTCGTCAGCAACGTCATCTCTCGTGCCGTCGTCCCCAACACCAATACTTCTCCGGCCACTTCCACGAGCATGATGTGCTTTCCCGCCCCGACCCGGAGTCCGCCTAAAATGCGCATCACCGGATCGCCGCTCTTTCCCGGCAATTCCCCGAACGTGCGCCGAACCCAGGCTAATCCTCCAAGAAGGACCAGGACCACCAGGGCCAGGGTGCCAGCCATTTTGAGCGCTTCATGGGTGAGATCCATAATGTTCTAGTTGAAAGTCTGAAGTAAAAAGTAAGGTGTAAGGAGAACCAGCCAAAGATTTCCTTTCCTGGTTCTCTCCTTTTTATTTATTTACTTCTCCCTTTTCCCTTCCATCTTTACCCTTCACCCTTTCGTTCTTATCGAAGTTTATTCACACGCTCGGTCGGGCTAATCACGTCCGTGAGGCGGATACCGAACTTCTCATTTACCATCACCACTTCACCACGCGCGACTAACCGCTCATTCACCAACACTTCCAACGGTTCACCGGCGAGTTTATCCAATTCAACGATGGAACCCGGTCCTAACTGCAATAAGTCCTTAATCAACATGCGGGTATTGCCCAATTGCGCAGAGAGCACCAACGGAATATCTAAGATTCGATTTAAGTTCTGATCCTGAGGCGAATTCAATTGTGGCGTATGACTGTTGGGACTCGCCGCCACTTCCTGTTTTTTCGCCGCCGCGTCTTGTTCTTTCGCAGCGGCTTCCTGCGCTAACGCCTCCATCATTTCCTTCTCAGCATCAAACGTGTCCATGTCGATGTTGTCGTCTTCACTCATCGTTCATCTCCGGGTTTCAACAGTCAGTGACTGGCCGGCCCCTCATCGCGTTCACCGGCTCTTACTCTCTCGTCAGAATGATGTCCTTGATCAGAAATGATTGCATGCCCTTTGTCGTTCCGGGAGAACCTAGAAACTTTGGGACCCCTTCCACTGTGGCTGTGAGTAGCTGGGTGGTCCCTTGATTCAACCCGATCACATCGCCGGGAGAAAATTGCATCAACTCCTCCACCGAGATTTCCGTTTCTCCCAAACACACGGACAAGGTGACATAGGCTTCCTTCAGCCTGGCTGAAAATCGTTTCAACCAACCATGATCCGTTTCAAACGAGTCTCCCTGAAAACTCACCTGCAGACGTTCGCGAATCGGTTCCAACATCGCATAGGGAAGACAGAGGTGCAGATCCCCCACCGAATTGCCTAATTCAATGCCCAGGGTGACCACAATGACGATATCCGCCGGTAACACAATGGCGGCCAACTGGGGATTCATTTCTACCCGAACCGCATTGATGAGGAGTTTTTGGACAGGGTCCCAGGCTTTTTGGAGATTCCCCAAACCCATCAGCATGACCTTCTTCATCACGCGCTGCTCAATAATGGTAAAGTCCTGCCCTTCCGGCTTGACATGGGTCTGGCCGGCTCCCCCGAAAAAATGATCAACCAGCAAATACACCGTCGCCGCATCCGTCGCGATCATTGCCAAACCGCGAAGAGGGTCCATGGAGATAATCTGGAGGTAGGCCGGGATGGGAAGACGTTTGGTGAACTCCCCGAACTTCATCACCGTTTGGTTCGTAACCGTCACCTCGGCGGTTTTACGAAGGACGTCGCTCAAAGAGAGGCGGAACCCCCGAGAAAATTGCTGGTGAATCACATCCAGGGTCGGCATTCGCCCGCGAACGACCCATTCCTGATTCCCCAAATCATATGGAACCGGTCCGTCCTGTAGTCCGGCATCTACTGGATCTTCAGGTTCCGTCTCCACGCCGCCATCGGACACTCCCCGAAGAAGGGCATCAACTTCATCCTGACTAAGAATTTTTTCCATGTTGGGACGTGGCACAAAGAAACAGCCCTGCTGTCTCTTCTCTCCTCTTTCTGATTCCGGACTCCAGACCTCTTACGCTTTTTTTCCTCACGCCCTACTGAATAATAAAATCAGTAAAATATACATTAGCGACTTTTCCTTTACTCATGACGCCATTCACCCGCGTCATAATTTCTTCACGCACCCGGCGCTTTCCGTTCACTGTTCTGAGTAAGTGCGATTCTTTACTGCTCAGTAACACCAGCAACGCATCGCGAATGGCCGGGATTTTGTGTTGATAATCTGTTTTTTCTTCAGGCCGGTCTAACTCAAGTTTGATACTTACTTTTAAAAATCGCAGCTCCTCCCGATCCGCCAAATTCAGCAAAAATGGTTCTAACTCCATCACCGGCCCTGGCTCTTCATGACCTGTCTCGGCTTTGGCATGCTCGTCGTGCTCGGCCGGCTTCTCTTCTTGCCCACTCATGAAATACCAGGCTGCGCCTCCTCCTCCTCCGAGAAGAAGAACGCCAGCGATAGCGATCAACAGCATTTTTTTTCCTGCCCCGGCTTTGACGGGGGCTTCCTCTTTGGCATCTTCTTCAGCCATACATCAACCTCACACGCTAAGAAATTATTGGACCCTCACGTTCCACTTCCCAAGTCAGCAACCTTTGTGCCACTCCACTTTTCTACGTAGACACGCTGGGGCTATTCCTGTAACGCAATGAATATGCATATGTTTCTTCCACAGTCGCGCCTTACATCTCCTATGCCCTGCCACAATACGAGACCTGCCATTTCGTCATTTTCCTGGCAATTCGCGGGAACCTTTGACAGGTTCGTCTAGGGAACCTGAGGGGGTGAGACGTAAAACATACGGCCTACGGTGTTAGGCTTGCGGAGCCAGGCGCGAGGATTAAGTAGTGAGGAGTCAGAAGTGATGAGAAAAGATGCCTTCAGCAAATGATGTCATGCACACTTTTTCGACCTACTCTTTACTTGTTCACCCCTCCGCGAGCGCCACCTCTGGCCTTGTCATCCTGAGAGAAGCGAAGGATCTGTGCCCAGCTCGACCGGCCCACAGCTTAGCCAGATGCTTCGCCAGGCTCAGCATGACAACTGTGGGAACATCGAAAGGGATCGTGAAGACTTAAAGCCTCAGACGTGAGGGGTAAGGCATGAAGCGTGAGGAGTCAGGCGTAAGGAGTAAAAAGTCATGGGTGAGGCGTAAAAAAGGCGGAGTTGGATAGGCCTCCTTTCTTCTGGTTCCTGACTCCTGCCTACTAACTCCTGACTTTTTAGTTTTCTCTCCTCATCCCTGACGCCTCACGATCTTCAACCGCATTACTCACTAGGCCGCTCACGCAAAAAAAAGCCCCAGGCAGGAACACCTGCCTGGGGGCTTGATCACTCACATGCTCAGTCAAAATCTAACGGGCCAGATTCACCAGTTCTCCAAGTAGATCGTTGGTGGTGGTGATGATTCGTGAATTCGCCTGGAATCCACGCTGCATGGTAATCATATTCACTAACTCTTCACCCAAATCCACATTGGAGGCTTCAAGCGTGCTTGCCGACACCTTGCCAAATGCCCCCGTGCCGGGCACCCCGTCCAAGGGTGTTCCCGAATCACCGGATTGAATAAACAAATTTCGTCCAATCGGTTGCAGCCCATCAGGATTAATAAACCGGGTGAGTCGAACCTGTCCCAATGTCCGGGTGGTTCCATTATCAAATCGGCCCGTAATCACCCCATCCTCACCAATGGAAGTTCCCGCAAGTGCCCCTGGGCCAAACCCGTCTTGAGATAGGGTGTCCAGCACTAAGGCATTTTGATTCAAAGAGCTGCCTTGCTGTAACAGCCCATCAGTGCCGGCTCCTCCTTCCGTGATGCTCGTTCCAAAATCAAATGCGATTGCCTGCTGCGCTGTCGCTCCAAGGAAATCAATACCATTTCCTGCACCACTGTAATAAGTGGTCCCACTTTCTAGGCTTAGAAACCCATCGCTTGTGTAAGTTAAAGTTCCGTCTGCCACCAACGCATTATTCGTTGTGGCATTGTAGTTGGCCGGGGGAAGAACAGCCGGATCCGTGTTTACCTCATTGCCTTGAGCCAATACACTATACTCCCAAACATTTTCCGCCGTTTGGGCGAAGTATATTTGCAAATCATGCCCAACCCCCACTGAGTCGAATACCCGGACCGAAGTATTACCTGGGAATAACCCCTTATTCGTTATTGGATCGAGCACCTGTGCTGTGGTGTAGGTATTGACTGGAGCATCGGCAGCCAGACGCCCGGACATTGCGACATCCAATGTTTGGACCCCTGGTTGCGTGGTGGTGGTTAAGGTTAAGTTACCAATGCTCCCAGTTAGAAGTCCCGTATCATCCGCTTGATCACCTTGCAACCGCAGACCGGCCGGGTTTACCAGGTTTCCTTGTGAATCAATATCAAATTGGCCTGCACGGGAGTAGAAAATATTTCCGGTCGCATCACTCACCCGGAAAAATCCGTCACCATCAATGGCCAGGTCCAAGGCATTGGACGTCGTCTGAAGCGACCCTTGCGTAAAGCTCGGATCGATCCCCAACACCCGCACGCCACGACCTTCCACTAAAGCCGTACTGGTCCCTCCACCGCCGATCGTGGCTCCAAAGAGATCGCCAAACGAGACCGACCGGCTCTTATAGCCGATCGTTTGCGCATTGGCGATATTGTTTCCAATCTCACTGAGCGCTCGGCTGGTCGCGTTAATTCCACTGGTCGCGGCAAAAAATGCTGAGGTAATTCCCATTGGCGTGTACTCCTTGTTTCTCGATTGACCAATCTAATGCTGTTTCCCCTACAACTGTCCACTTTAAAGAATTGAAAGAATGTCCTCTGTGTGTAAGCTTTTTCCACTTTGCAGGACGACCGGATTCTCCGCCCCAAAGGCAATCGTCATAACGCGTTCACGAGCGAATGTGAAATTCGGGACGGGCTGTTTATTCACGTCTTCGGCTTTCACAATGAACTGGTAGACCCCTTCCGGCACCCGGTCCCCCGAATCATTCAACCCATCCCATTGAACCTGGTTGGCCCCGGCCTTTTGAACATCTGTGGATTCTAATGTTCGAACCACCTGCTTGTTCGAGTCCAACACCTTGATGGTGACCGACCTGGCCTCTCCGCTTAAGGCATAGCCCAGCGTGGGCTGTTCATCCCCGGCAATACTGACGGTATCACCCTGCGCCACGACCGTCCGTCCAATCAAATTCACCAGATCTAATTGTGTCCGTTGGGTATCCTGGCCGATCAATTTTTCCAGGAGTTTATTGGTACTCGTGGCCTGCTCCAACGTGGTGAACTGGGCTAATTGCGCCACAAATTCCTCATTCTGGACCGGATTGGTGGGATCCTGGCTTTGCAACTGGGTAACTAACAACCGAAGGAAGACATCCGATCCAAGTGCCGAAACCGCCGCTTGCACATTGGCACCGCCTGTCGCCGTGGCATTCGTTCCTGATTGTGTCGGCGTAACTTCCATAATTTCGGGCTCCTATTTTTTCCAGCCTTCTTTACACAAGTGCATCATTTCATTTTCTTCACGCCACCAAATGGAATCCCTGGTCCTCAACACCCCCGGCCCTATGGGAGAGCGATCCTGGTGTCTGATGGAGGAACGTCGTACCCCCTTGGCTGGTCTGCGTTCCCGCCCAATCCGAACGTGTGTCCGATTCCTGCCCACCCTGGTGATCGCGGACTTCCGCGGAAAATTCCTGCAACTCCATCTCGCCCTGTGTCAGGTGCTCTTCCAATTGTGGAACAAATTGGACCGCCAGATTTTTCAAAGTTGCGTGATCCATTAACAAACTGGCATAGACCTGCCGGTGTTGCACGCCCACATCAATCTGCACTCGATTGGTTTCGGAAAGTTGCACCTCCATTTGGAGGCGTTGCAGCGCCGGGCCGGGAAGATCCGGGACACGCTCTTCCGCCATCCGAACAGCCTGTCCAGGTGAAGAAGCAGAGGAGGACTGCTGAAAGCCCGACTGAGAATGTGTCGGATTGCCCATGCCATGATTGAGCCCCTGCCCGGCATTGGAATCGACTCCCTCAGCTTTTCCTGTTCCCTCCATGACGTCTCTTGAACGATCGCCTGTCAAAGACGCATTGGCATCAGCAAGACGGTCCAGGGGAATCCCGATCGAGGACTCCTTCCCGTTCGCCGGCGATTCACTCAAAACGGACAAAACCCCGCTCACGTATTTCAATCGGTTCTGACTTAATTGAGCCGCATCCGCAATACCTGCGGGCGTTTCTTCAAAAGGCTTTGGAACCTGGAACGCCTGATTGACTGGAGTGTTCGCAGGCTTGGGTGACTCCTGCGGCGGCCCCATCGGTGAAGGAGGACTTTGCAGCAGACGAGACCCGGTTTCTTGAACCGGGCTCAAGACGCGGTCCACTGAATTCAGCTGATTCGCATCAGATTCTGTGACAGCCTTCCCAGCAACCGCTGCGAGGGCACTTTGGAGAACCCGTTCCGAATCGACCTTGGAAACGAGAGGAGCCCCCCTCTGATCGGCGGGCGTGCTCCCTCTCACTGCTGTCTGACTTGAAGGGGCGCCCGCCAGGAGGGGCAGGCCTGCCTGAATGCCCAATACCGCAGGTTGCCTTATCTCTCCGCCGGGTTTTCCCTGGATGAATGCCAGGGGCGCCACATTCCCATTGACCACAGATTCATTATGAGGCACATTCCCGGGCAGGAGCTCGAACTGCGCCGATTGGCTCTCCACCTGGCCCCCCGTACTGTTTCCATTCACACCTTCTGCTCTCAAGGGAATCGACGAATTTCCCACTACGGCACCTTCTTCGGTTACCCCTTGCCCCTTGTTCTGCAAGAGACTCGCCAGGTACAGGGACGGGAGGGTGTCACCAGAGAGGGCCTGGGTGCCAAAAAGCCAATTCAGGTTCAACCCTCGTCCTCCGTCCTCCCCTGACCTCGTCCTGGATACACTGTTCAGAAAAGAGGCCGCTGTCGTCTTGTTACGAAAAATTTCAGCAAACAAATTTCTGGAAGGATTCTCCGTGGAGCCCGCTTGATCCAGCCCGACTCCACCAGCCTGACCGGTCACGTGTGGGGGACTTTCCAGAGGTCCGAAAAGGAATGGCACGGCATTGATCATCGTTTAATTCTGAATCTTGGAGTTCTGGCGTTGGTTCAGTTTAATGTCTCGATATCGCCTTAGGCCTTCTGACAATCTGGCCGCTTTGACCGGTTCGACGCCTGCTAACACGCCCGCGGCTTTTTTGTCTTTGATCGCGGCCAAAATATCCAAGGCTAAGCCTTCCCGCATTTCTGCGATTCGCAACGCCGCTTCTTCGGGATCCATGGATTCATAGATTTTAATTAAATGAATTAACGCCGGATCCTGTTCCACATATCGGCGTTGTTCTTCTGCAAGGGAAGAGGCCTCTCCCACTAACCGTTTACCCTCTTTGGTTTGTCGTGCAGCCAGCGCCTCTAAATCCTGCTGGAGTGCCATGAGCCGTTCTTCACGTTGTTGCAAACCACGTTCCCTCTCTTCCACCTCTTTGAGACGCGCTTGCAGTTGTTCCAATAATGTGGTTTCTGCACTGGGCGCTTCCTCATTCCCCTCATTTTCAACCGCTTGATTTTCAAATGAATCCGTTGTTCCCACCTCCGGGGTTTCCTGAACGGACCCAACCGTGGTGGCCCACAAGATCATGGCCAACACCCACCACACAATGAGAGATCGACTAGGCAACATTGTTCTACTCAGGAGTGTTGAAAATTGCCGCCAGCCGCGTTTTTGGGTCTGTGAAGCGCGAAGCGGAAAACGGGAGGAGTGAGGCGTATAGCGTGAAACCAAAAGATGCCTTGTTTCCCCTGACCTCCCCTCATTCCTTTCGTTCCCCGGCGTGCTCCCATTCCGAAACGTGTTGAAGGCTCCATTGTTGGGTTGATGGTCAAGGGCATGCATAGGCTGAACAGATATTTTTTTTGACATATTTCCATTCCCTATTGGATTATTTCTTCAAGTTGAGAAGTGGCATACGCATGAGCCGTCACATCTTCCTGCATCTGTTGTTCCTGTGTGGCGATTTTTTGCATGACCTCTTCCTCCTTCTTGGCGATCACCAACTCCACCACACGTCTGGCATGATGGGCCTTTTTTAATGTGGCCCGTAAATCAACGAGCTTGGCTTCCGCGATTTGAATCTGTTGGCTTTGTTGTTCGATGGCCGTACTGATCTGATCCAACCACTGATAGCGTTGCTCGGCAATCATATTGTCGATACCCTCTCGTATACGTTGGTCCAATTCAGTGGCCACCATTTCGATTTCAACCATCAGGTCATCCCGTTTCGAGACAATCTGACTTTTTTCCCACTCCGCCAAGACCACTTCTTCGCGGGCGAGGTCTTCCACTTGCTTTCGAAATCGGAGTAATGTCGTCCAATTCATACGGTTTTTTCCTTTCTCTCAAGAAGACGCCGGCCCTGTTGTGCCAACAATTCGAGACCCTGGCAGCTTTCCGGTATTCCCACCCCTTCCTCACGTGTTTGCCTGAGAAAGGCATCGATCGGTCCTTTCATGTGAATCGACGCATCGAGTCGAGGATTCGTCCCCAATTGATACGCCCCTAAATTGATGAGGTCTTCCGCATTCCGGTATTCGGCCATCATCTGCACCAGAAATCTGGCCGCATCCTGGTGGGCGGTCGACGCGATATCCGACATCACCCGACTCACGCTTTGCAGGACATCGATCGCGGGAAAGTGTCCCTGCATCGCCAACCGACGTGTCAACACAATGTGTCCGTCTAAAATGGACCGGATGGAATCGGCAATGGGATCGTTTAAATCGTCACCGTCAACAAGCACCGTATACAGACCGGTAATGGATCCCGTGCCCACCGGCCCCACCCGCTCTAAGACCTGAGGAAAGAGCGTAAAGACAGATGGCGGATACCCTTTGGTCGTTGGCGGTTCACCGGCAGCCAGCCCCACCTCCCGTTGCGCATGTGCCAACCGTGTGAGGGAATCAACCAGGAGCAGAACCTGATTGCCCTGATCCCGAAAAAATTCGGCAATGGCGGTGGCCACAAACGCCGCCCGAACCCGGACTAACGGCGATTGATCGGAGGTGGCCACCACCACCACCGAGCGGCGGAGCCCTTCCCGTCCCAAATCCCGTTCCAGAAATTCCCTGACTTCCCGACCTCGCTCACCCACCAATGCGATCACGTTCACATCCGCAGACGTGTGCCGGCACATCGTTCCCATCAAGACACTTTTCCCGACTCCGCTTCCGGCAAAAATCCCGAGCTTTTGGCCGACCCCGCAGGTCAGCAGGGCATTGATGGCTCGTACGCCCAAATCCATTGGTGTAGTAATGCGTTCCCGGAGCATGGGCGCCGGAGCGGGGGCATAGAGGGCATAGCGGCGGCTACGGGACAGCGGCCCTTTATCATCTAACGGCTGCCCGAGCCCATCCAGGACTCGCCCCAACATTTGAGGCCCAACCAATAATCGTGGAGAGGTCGGATCGTAGCGAATGAGATTTCCGGCGGCGATGCCGCGTACAGCTCCAAACGGCATGACCACCACACGTTGCTCCCGAAACCCGATGACTTCTCCCTCCATCATCGACTGACCTCGTTTGTTGAAAATATGGCATCGCTGGCCGACCGAAGCTCCCAAGCCGGTGCCTTCCAGAGTCAGCCCCACGGCTTTGACGACGCGTCCGGTAATCGTCACAGGAGCAATGTCGTCCAGACGCTGTTGAATCGTGGCGAGGCTCATGACCGGGGTGCTTCCAATCCGAATTCACTGGCTACAATTGCCAGTTGTTGAGTCAGCCTGGCATCGAACAGGAGGCCGGCCTGCTCAACCAGGCATCCTCCAGGGTCCACCTCATCAAAGGCTTCAAGCGCCAGATGATCGCCATCGGCCCACTCCGGTCGTAATGTGTGTCGAAGGGGCTCTAAAATTTTGAAGTCTTGCGGGTGGACTTTCAGCGTCACTAACGTTTTCTCGGGAAGCAGTCCAAGAACCTGACGCACTTGCCGAACCACGAGTTCTTTATCGATCTCACATTCCCGTAATAGAATTTTTTTGCTAATCGCCAGCGCGACCTCCACAATATCCCGTTCATGTTCTTCCAACGCGATCACCCGAGCCCGACCAATTTGATTAGCTAATCGAAGCGCCCTTTTGACCTCCTCCTCCACTTGGGCTTGACACTGGGCACGCCCCTCGGCGATCCCGGCCTGGCGTCCCCGCTCAAACGCGGCTTGTTGGAGCTCCCGGCAATCATGAGGCTGGGCCTCCTCGGCGCGCTGCTTCGCACTTTTGTGGACTAATTCCACCATTTGAAAACGTTTGACTGCGTCATCCTGTTCCATAAGCGGGCGCACCTTAGACCATTTGCTCCTCACCCTTTCCTCCCAAAGCTACGCGGCCCTCACCGGCCAGGCGCTGAACGGTTTTAATAATGTTCTGCTGAGCAGTTTCCACATCACTCAGCTTGACCGGGCCCCGAGTCTCCATATCTTCCTTGAGAGATTCCGCCGCTCGACTGGACATATTCTTAAAGAATTTATCCCGAAGTGGACCATCGATCGGCTTCAGAGCCAGCAGTAATTCTTCTTTGCTGACTTCACGCAACAATTCCTGCATCCCGCGATCATCGACATTTTCCAGATCTTCGAACACAAACATCTTCCCACGGATTTCTTCGGCGATCTCCGGATTTTTGCTTTCCAGGGAGGTCAGGATTTCCCCTTCCACATTGCGTTTTACAGAATTCAGGATTTCGGCCACCAGTCCGGTCCCGCCCACGGCCACGGCATTTTTGGAGGAACCCAGACGCAATTCCTCCTGAAGCACGGCATTCAATTCGTCCAACATATTGGGCGAGACTTCTTCTGTGGTGGCTAACCGGTAGACAATGGCATCCCGTTTATTTGCGGGGAGCAATGACAAAATTTGAGCCGCATGATCGGATTCTAAATTGGCCAGAATTAATGCGCCTGTTTGTGGATGTTCAATGGCCAGTAAATTCGCAATTGATGCCGCATCGAGGGATTTTAAGGTTTCAAATCCGGCATTCTCCGACGTGTTCAGGGAACTCAGAATACGACGGGCTTTATCTTTTCCCAGGGCAGCATTGAGGATTTTTGAGAGATAGGTTTTGCCTTCCACCGACAGACCGGATGTTCCCGCCAATTCCCGGAATTCTTTTAATACCAATCGATGTTCGTCCTGTCCCACATTGACCAACGCCCCCAAATACGCGCCGATTTGCCGGATGTCTTTTTGGTCGAGCACTTTCAGGACTTCCACCGCGGCACTCTCCCCAATGGCAAGCAACAAAATCGCCGCCTTTTCATATCCGGACAACTGGCTATTCACGGATTAAACCTTTTCTCCCTGTTCTTCTTTAATCCAGGTTCGAATCACTTGCGCGGCGGAAGCCGGATTATCTGCTGCCAGCTTAATGGCTTGCTCCTGTGGAGTTTCGGAAATTTCCGCTTCATACTCGGTCACGGTAGCCGGCAATCCTTTGTGTGGCAGGACCACCGCGGCTGCGGTGGGCTTCGTGAGATTCAGCGCCATCGGTCGAACCACAAACCACAACACCATCACTCCCAGGAAGAAAAAGAGAATGGGCTTCAGAAATCCACCCCAGGTGGCCAGGAACGATTGCACACCTGCCGTCATACTCTCCTCACCCTCAAGGATGGCGGGAGATTCAAATGGCACATTGATGACTTCGATTTGATCCCCCCGTTCTTCCGAGAATCCGACCGCTTTTTTCACAATTTGGACCAGATTCTGGATTTCCTGTTCAGGCCGTGGCACATATTTTTTTTCCGCCGTATTCTCAGTCGCCTGACCCTCAGCCCCCTGAGCCGCCTCATAGGTCCCGTCCACTAAGACCGCCACGCTTAACCGCTTAATGGCGCCGGTCGGTTCAATGATTTTGCTCACTTTACGATTGACTTCATAATTCAATGTTTCATTTTTTCGTTTGGCTTCTTTTTGCTCGGTTCCGTTACCTGCCTTGAGCTCGCTGGGCACATTGCTCCTGACACCAGGAACACCCGGTCCCCCATGGGTCGAACCGGATTCCAGCACCTTCTCCTGACTCCGATTTTCGCTCCGTACCACCTGGCTATTGGGGTCAAAGCTTTCTTCGGTGATTTCGATTTGCCGAAACTCCAACGGCGCGGTGACCCGAATCACCGACTTGTCCCGGCCCAAGACCTGGTCCAACATCGTCTGCACCCGTTGCTCCAGATCCCGTTCTACCCGTCGTTGAGTTTCAATTTGAGAAGCCGTCAGTTGGGCGTCACTATCCGCAGAGTTTTGACTGAGCACCTGGCCATGATTGTCCACGACCGTCACCTGGCTGGGCTCTAATCCTTCAACGCTACTAGCCACCAAATGCACGATCCCCTGAACCTGCGTGCCACCAAGAGGAGCCCCCCGCTTGAGCGTCAAAACCACGGCAGCCTGGGCTGGTTTTTGTTCCGTCGCGAATAGACGCTTCTCAGGCATCACCAGATGCACGCGTACCCGCTCAACTTGGGATAATTGGCCAATGGTCCGAGCCAGTTCTCCTTGAAGCGCGCGCCGATAATTCATTTGTTGCGTAAAAGGCGTCACGCCCAGCCCGGTTCGATCGAAAATTTCAAATCCCACTCCAGCCGATTCAGGAAGTCCCAACGACGCCAGCTGGAGTCGCAACTCATGCACCCGTTCGGCCGGAACTTTAATCGTATTCCCGCCTTCACCCACCTCATAGACGGCGCCTTGCTTGCCAAGTTCTTGGATAATCGCTCGCGTATCGTCGGGATTGAGCTGGGAGAACAGGATCACCAATTCAGGGGCTCTTCCGACCATCATCAACATCGGTATGGTCGCCAGGGCCAAGGCCAGGACAACGACCACACCGATCCGCTGCGTTAAAGTTAGGGCCTGAAAATTACTAAGGAGACTGTCCATAAGGTTAACGGGTTTTGCTCAACGCTCTCGATAGAAGAATTATAGGCCCCAGTCGTATACCGATGAGTCGTACTCGATATGACCGGTGCCGGCTCTCTCTCATTGTGGTCTCCGCCATGATCGGCATTAGCGTCCGCTCAACCATTTCTTACACTTGCATCCGCATAATTTCCTGATACGCATCAATCACTTTATTTCTGACCTGCATTAACAGCTTAAATGATAAACCGGCCTTTTCTCCGGCAATGACCGCTTGATGGATGTTAACGTCCTCTCCACGGGCGACGGCATCTTCTAAACGTCCGGCCTCATGCTGCATGGTATTGACGGACTCCACCGCTTTTTTCAAGAGATCCCCGAATCCCTGGTCCTGACTAGCTGGGCCTTGGAGCGGGGTGACCCCAAACGGTTCTGAAACACCCTCAATGCTTTTTATCGGAAGATAGTCCATTTCGCCGTTCTCCTTCCTTCAGTATTGAAGAGCCTTAACGACTCATTTCTAATGCACGAAGCGTCATAGTCTTGCCGGTTTCCATCACGGCTAAATTGGCCTCGTAGGCGCGGGTCGCCGACATGAGATTGACCATTTCCTCGATCGGATTTACATTGGGTAGGTGTAAATACCCCTGTTCATCCGCATCGGGATGACTGGGATCGTACAGAGTCCTTAACGGTCGCTCGTCTTGGATCACATCCGTCACCCGTACGCCGGATGGTCCGGACTGGTCGCCAAAGGCATTGGCAAATACATTGGAAAACTGCTGCTCTGCCGGTGAGGCTTGAAACACGACATCACGTCTGATGTATGGTCCCCCTTCCGGCGTCCGGGTGGATTCCGCATTGGCCAAATTGCTGGCAATGATATTTAATCGCTGCCGCTGGGCATCCAAGGCGGACCCCACGACCGAAAACACTCGATCAATATTCATCGTAACCTCCTTTTTCCAATACCCATATCAGATCTTCCAACCCTTCTCATCTTCAGCAACTTCCCGTTTCACTTGTTTTCTCGGTTTTCCTGGGATCAGCGTAATCGGAACCCTGGGCTCAAGGGGGTTCACCTACCCCCACTACCTCCATCAATGGCTGCATTCCAGCCATCGAAGCGCCCTTTTAAGAATTGACTGACCGCCATATACATCAAGGTATTTTCCGCCATCAGGGTCATTTCTTTTTCCAAATTCACAGTATTCTCGTCTAACCCGGCTCCCGCATCCTGTTTGATGGTGTGCTGAAATATCCGGGAATCCTCTGAGGCAGTGCGCACATGTTTCGGATTGGTGACGACTGACTCCAAGGGACCATCCCCTCGAAGAACCGCATTGAAGGTTTCGTGGAAGGGCAGGACCCTGGACTTGTAGCCCGGCGTTTCTTCGTTGGCCATGTTGGAGGCAATCGTTTCCTGAATGCCGCTCCGGACATCCAGTGACCGCTCAAAGAGTCGCGTGCCTTCATCCCACGGGGAAATCATCATGGCTTTTTCTCCTTCCCGGTTGTCATGTTCTCCTGTGTCTTCATCTGTATTATCCTGCTGCCGGTCCGCGCAAACCTTGACGCTCTCACTCAAGGCAGCAACACCAATGCCAGAAATTACCGGTAAGGAGTGAACAGGAAGGGAAGAAATGAGATCCTCCCGCATTCCTCTCGCTCCTCAACTCTCACACCGAACATCGTGAATGGCTTAAAGGAAACTTTTGCCCGCACCGGCATTTTTTTCCGCTCTACTCCTGCTATTCCGCACAACCCGCAGAAGTGAGGCATTCAGATGTTCTTCCGATTGCCTTTTCCTAAATACCCAGGGAAAGCCCCCCGTTTAACTGTCGATACTCCCGCAATTTATTCCGTAAGGTACGAATACTGATTCCCAATGTCCTGGCCGCATGAGTCCGATTTCCATCATGGCGCTCCAGAGTTCTTAAAATAAGTTCCCGTTCCATTTCCCAGATAGTCCCACTTGGCACACTGGCATGATTGGCCGCCAACATAGGTTCTTCAAACTGAAAATGCTCAATCAGTAATGGCCCATTGCCCGCTAATAACACGCCCCGCTCAATCACATTTTCCAGTTCGCGTACGTTTCCTCGCCACGGCCGCCGTTTCAAATAAGCCATCGCCTCTTCTGAAATCTCGCACGGCGTGCGCCGGTTTCGCCGCAATGACCGATTGGCAAAATATTCCGCCAATAATTGAACGTCCTCCGGGCGATCACGCAACGGGGGAATGGTAAACGGCATGACACTCAGCCGGTAATACACATCCTCACGAAACCGGCCGGCCTGAACTTCCTGCGCCAGATTCCGATTAGTCGTGGCAATCACCCGCACATCCACCTGCACCGGCTGCCTCGAGCCAAGGCGATCCACTTCACGTTCTTGAAGGACCCTGAGTAATTTGGCTTGTAATCCCAAACTCATTTCTCCGATTTCATCCAACAACAACGTTCCCTGGTGAGCTAATTCAAACTTGCCGCATCGTCTCGCCAGCGCGCCGGTAAAGGCCCCCTTTTCATACCCAAACAATTCGCTTTCCAAGAGTCCTTCGGGCAGGGCGGCACAATTGATCGCCACAAATGGTTGAGAAGCCCTGGGACTATGACGATGGACATGCCGGGCCAGGACTTCCTTTCCCGTCCCGCTTTCGCCTTGAATCAAAATGGTTGCCGGGCTGGCCGCCACCATCTCCAACATGGTGATAGTGTGCAACACTTTCGGATCCCTGGTCAGAAATCCTTCACGCGGCTCTTCACGGCGGCATCGTTCCTGTTCCCTCAGAACCTCCAGCCCCGAAACAGGCTGCGCATCTTTCAACTGGTCTATTAATTTTTCAAGACGATCAAGGGGAAATGGCTTTTGAAGAAAATCGGTTGCTCCATATTTGAGGGCCTCGACGGCTGCATCCACTCCACCATAGGCAGTCATAACCACCACCGGCATATGGTAACCCTGGCTTCGGACTTCTCGTAAAAAATCCATCCCTCCTTTGCCGGGCAAATTCAGATCAGTTAGCACCAGCCATGGGGCCTCACGTTCCATCCGCTCCAATCCTTCATAGCCATCTCTGGCAACCGTGACGGCATACCCATGCTGACTCAACGCGTGAGTCAGGGCCGATTGCAACTGTTCATCATCTTCAACGACCAGAATACCCCGGCCCACTCCACCCTCGGTATCGATCATGCCAATCTCCTTTATTGAGGAAAAAATAGTTTGACGGTCGTTCCTTTGCCGGTCAGGCTCTCCATCTCAATCATGCCTTGATGCACCTGCATAATGTCTTTCACGATCGGAAGTCCCAGGCCGGTCCCTCCCTGACGTTTCGAATAAAATGGCTGAAAAACCCGGGTGAGTTCTTCTTCCGACATGCCACATCCTTCATCCCGAATACTCAATGCCACGCCATTGACTCCGGTGGAGACGTCACTTCCCGGAGCCGGCCGAGAAGTCCGCCGGCACTGAATCTCAATTTGACCATCAGGCGGAGAGGCCTGAATGGCATTCAGGAGCAGATTCAAGAGTGCCTGTTTTAATAACTGCTCATGTCCCAAGATCTCGAGAAGCGAGGTTTCTCGCTGCCGGTGAATGGTCAGCCGTTTGGTTCTGAGGGGAAACGTGGCCAAGAGCTCCACATCATCCAACAGTTCCAAGAGGTTCACGCACTGCCGATTTCCCTTCAATGGCGTGGTGGAAGTTAAGAGATTCGAGACCAGTCCATCTAATGAACGAATGGCGTGAAGTAATTGATCCGCCAGCTCTTGACGTCCCTTGCCGGATGGACTGTCGCGCCCCAAAAGGGTGGCAAACCATTCAATACTCGCCAGTGGATTTCGAATATCATGCGCCAGCCGCCCAACCTGTTCTCCTATGGTCGCCAAACGTTGAATCTGTTCCGTCCGTCCACTGTGCGCATCCCCTTCGTATTTGAGATAACGAACCGTCAGACTGGACGGTTGATCCATACCCCCTAACGGACAATCCCAACAGGACATCCGGCCTGACTTCCACTTCCAATCGGAAAATGGTACTGGTGGCCATCCCAGGCTTGTCCAGACATCCTGAACTTGCCAGTTCATCTTTTTCCAATCGATTCCTCCCATCAGCACATGGGCCTCATGGTTAGCCGTCACAATCCGCCCTTTGCGGTTATAGAGCAAGGCAGGCAACGGAAAACTTTTCACCAAACGATGCAGGTGATGATGCAATCGTTGCGTTTCCGCATATTTGGCCTCTAGCGCCAGACTGAGGGTTTCACTGGAGATCGTCGGTTCCGTAAAAGAGTCGAGTGTCGGCCAGCTCAATTTCTCATTCCTCTTGCTACTCAAAGCGATCATCGGTTTAGGATTGAATTGGGGCATCGGGAATCCTGGTTGGTGGTATTTCATTTGAGGACATTTCATCCAACACCGCCGTGGCGGCTGAACGAATCGTATGTTCCAATTCTGGAGAACGGGTTTGTAATTGACGGATTTCAGCGAGCAGCGCGGCCGCTTCATCGGACTTCCCCATATATTCAAGCGAGGCTGCTAACCGATATTTGGCCCAGGTGTGCAAGGCCGCTGGCGCCTCAAAGGCCAGGGCTTGATCGTACAGATGCTGAGCTTCGACATAGTCCCCATGATCAAACATGGCATCCCCCAAACGGAGGACATCGGAAACCTGCGTAGGTTGAATGGACACCACCTGTCGGAGGTCTTGCACCACGGACTCCATCCGCCCGAGCGCTCGATAGGCGCGTGCCCGATTCCGGAGCACATAGCGTTGCTCCATTTCGCCGTCCACATGCTGGAGAGCCGCCGAGAAACCTTGTATCGCTTCTGCATAACGTTTGTCCGTGAGAGCTTCCAAGGCAAGAATGGTCTCCACCTGCCCACGCCCCTGGCCGCTGGGAAACTCCTGGAGATAGGACGCCCCCGCCTCTCGCACCCAAGATGTGTTTTCCTGCTCTTGAGCAACCACCACCTGCTGAAGACGAATGGTTTCCCGAAGGGGACTGTCGGGGTACTCATTAAGAAGTTGGCCATACCAATGCCAGGCTTCTGCCGGAAGGTTCACTTGCTGATAGGCTTGGGCCACCATAAAGAGGCGCTCCCGTTCCAATGGCACAAGCTGAAAGGCGTCTTGATAGTCGGTGTGAAACTTGAGTAACGGCACCCAGGCTTTCGAATCATAGAAGGAACGCATCTGATGCTGTAACAAGCGGGCGAGTCGATCCTGTCCTGTCTGACGCCTCTCCTCGGACGAGGTTACGACAATAAGGCGGGTATAGGTTTGAACCGCATCGGCGTATTCCCCCAGCACCTGATAGGCTTGCCCCATCCACAGCAGGCTTTCATCAGCCACATCCCTTTCTAGGGCATGACTAAGCATACCGGCCGTTTCTAAAACATAATCCCATGAGAGCGAGAGATAGATTTCCAAATCATCAAACCGATGATACACCTTGACCCAGTCCTCCTTGGCGTGCTCCTGGGTAACAAACGCCACGACCCATCTGGTCAGGGCGGCCTGTCCACGTCGACCGGGTTCCTGGTCGGCAAAACGTTGTCGGGCTTGATCGGCAAAATACAAGGCCAGATATTCATACCCGTCTTTCCGTAATTTTTCTGATATTTGGTTCAAGGCCATACCGGCTGGTTCCTCATGCGGATGAAGATTCACCGTCAACAAAAATCTGGATATCGCCATGGCGGGATTTCCAACCGCAAGTTCCGTTAATCCATACTGATACGATGAATTCCCAGATCGGCGAATGAGTTCAGGCTTTTCGGCTTCGACCACCCGGTACCAGTAGTAGGCTTGCCTCCAAGCCTTCGCCATGGCCGTGGCATCCGCCAACCCTAATGCGGCCTTCAGGCGATGGCCACTCCACTTGGGTTCTTCTACCACTCGTTTGAGAATCAGTGCTGCCTCCAAATATTGCTTATTGCTCAGATACCCTAGCCCGGCTTCGACCATGACTCCTCCCGCTAAGGGATGATCCGGATAGGACCGGAGAAAATCTTCGAATATGCCGCTGGCTTCTGAAAACCATCCAGCCTCCCAATACACATTACCCATGGCACACACGGCCCATGGGACATACACACTCTCCGGATCACTCATTTTCATCGCTTGCAGACGCTCGATGCGTTGAAATTTTTCTCTACCCGGTTCATCCAACGGATCAGGAAGAAAGGCCAGGACCCAACGGGTCCCTTCCGCAAACTGCCCATGCTCCTGCTCTTTTAGATAGGTGGCAAACATATTTCTGGCTTCCAGGAGTTGTCCGGCGCGTAAGGCATCCTGTCCCTGTCGAATACTTTCCGGCACAACCATGTCGCGGGAAACGTACCAGGAAAAATCAGAACACGGGCCTCCCAAAACTGCGCTGGGCCAGAAAACACACAACAGGGTAATCCAAGTAAATTTCCTCACTTTTGGGTTCTGCTCCAACCTGATAGACCTCTTCAGCAAAAATTAGACCGGAGTCATTCTTGCCGATGGCAAAAAATCGACCACAGGGTTTCCGTTGAAAAACCAGGAAGTTTTGCAAGGACAAGGACGACGGACAATATTGCCGACGTCAAGGAGTTGACGGAATGGTCAGAACCTCAGGCTTGTTCGGGATGGGAAGGCAAATACACGGCAGGAAAGGCCGGACGTCATCGATTGTTACACGTCGGCCAGATCTTCCGATGGGGTCGCACGTTGTGCGACCACTTCGGCCAGGGATTTCTTTTTTAACTTTTCTATGAGGGTGGTGCGATTGATTTGCAGGAGACGAGCCGCTTTACTTTTGACCCAATTCGTTCGCTCGAGGGCTTCAAGAATTAACCGATTTTCAAACTCCTCAACCGTTCTCGAAAGATCCATCCCGGCCACGGGAATTGCCGCCGGCATGGTGGGGAGATGAGAGGAGGGTAATCGCCGGATTTTCTCCGGCAAATCTTCCGGGACGATCATCCCCCGGCGTTTCAAGATCGCAATCCGCTCAACGATGTTTCCAAGTTCACGAACATTTCCCGGCCAGGGATATTCACATAAAAGACTCATCGCATCATCGGCCACTCCGGTGAGTTCCGCTTTCCGGCGATCATTGAACATCGTGATAAAATGCTGGAGCAAGAGCGGGATATCTTCGACCCGATGCCGTAGAGGAGGAACCAGAACCGGCACCACATTCAACCGATAAAACAAATCCTCCCGAAATTGTTTCGCAGCCACCAGCGTTTCAAGATCTTGGTTCGTGGCGGCAATAACCCGAGCATCCGATTTATATGTTCGAGTACCCCCCACTCGTTCAAACGTTCGCTCCTGTAAGACACGAAGAAGCTTAACTTGGAGCGGGGGACTCAGATCTCCGATTTCATCAAGGAAAATTGTTCCTCCCGTCGCTAACTCAAAACGTCCGACTCGAGATGCGACCGCTCCGGTAAAGGCACCTTTCTCATGACCGAACAATTCACTTTCTAATAAGGCCTCGGGAATCGCTCCGCAATTAACAGGAATCAGGCTTCCCTGGCGCCGCATGCTATGACAATGAATGGTTTGGGCAATTAATTCTTTGCCGGTTCCACTTTCTCCCAAAATCAGCACGGTGCTATCGGTATCCGCCACGCAATCGATCAGCTGAAACACTTCTTGCATCACCTGACTGGAGCTAATGAGTTTTCCCAGACTAAATTGGCCTTTGACGGTTTTTTTCAATTCGACATTCTCGTCCTGAAGACTCTTGACGCGTAAGGCACTGGCAAGCGTGGCACTCAGCACATCCACGGAGAAAGGTTTAGAGAGAAAATCAAAGGCACCGGCCTTAATCGCTTTTACCGCCATCTCTACCGACCCATATCCCGTCATGACGATCATAACCGGATGATTGGGAAGTTGCGTAATGCGCTGAACCAACTCAATTCCGTTGATGTCGGGAATCATCACGTCCGTCAAGACAATATCGAACCGGGAAGACTCGGCCAGGACCAAGGCGTCGCCGCCGGATTCCGTGTCCACAACCTGATGGCCCTCATCCTCAAGCTGCAACTTGATAGACTCCCGCACATCGATTTCATCTTCAACCAGCAGGATCCTGGCAACCTGCTTCGCGATAGCTGAACCAGCAGAATCGAACGCATCCATGAATAGCCTCCCTCTCAGCCCAGGTAAACGCACATACCGTTGACCCGGTTGTGCGGTAAAGGAACATAGCTACCCCATTTGACGGGGAAGGTCAAGGGTTGTCTTCTAATTTGCCCTAATCGTTGCCGGGTTCCTGCCCCTCGCCTTCAAATAATCAAAGAGACCCAAATTCCCCATGATCGATCAAATCCCCTTGAACCAAGGGTATATTTAAGAAAAATCCAACACGTTCCGACAAGAATATTTAGAGAAAAACGGAAGGAACCTCTGACGCACGATCCCGACGACCCATGGACACCCCACATCTTCCACAACCCGCTCCCATGCCGATATTCATCCTCTTTGATACCCAAACCGGCTATCTCTATGGTCACCTCTTTGCGACGGGGCCGGAAGATCCATTTCTGCAGGAAGTCATTGACTGGTGGAGCCATTATTGCTCGAACAGCCCTATTGGGGTGGATTACCCGGGCGTGACCAAGCATCCGGAATTGGCCAGTAGTCCTGCCTCCAATTAATCAGGGCAACACCGTCCAAATCGCCAAGCCGGATCGGAACACCAACATCAATCCGGACAGGTGGATGATCACAATATTCGCATTGGCTTCCGTCTGGTCAATCGCATTGCCGGATGGAAGATCTTGCGAAAAAAACCCTCCCGTCAACGCAGAAAATCCCAAGGCCCGTCGATTGGTAATGAACACGGCCACATAGTCAGTCACGATACTCTTCACCAACACCTCGCCGGCTCCCCAAGGTTCTCGTTTCCAACGACCAAGATCACTTTGAAAACCGTAGGCCGCCTGTTGACCTTGAACAATAATTATTTTGGGAGTGACCGTGGCAGTAATCACGTCCTCCGCCGAGGAGAGATTCATGTCAACCCACCGTTGCAACCGACCTGAAAATCCGAGCAACCGTGTGGTTGTCTGAACATATCCCGTCACACCTTTGCTTTCAACCACCAGCACGTCTTCCCCCGACGCCAACGCCTTTCTGGCAATTCCCTCGCCGGACGTGATGCCAAATAGCTGACCTCTTGCGGACGTGATGGTGACCTGATCAGTCACGACTTCTTGCGACCAGACATGAAGGGGCCAGACGGCTAAACTCCATAGAACCATCACCGGGACCGTGCACATTCGCATAGGTATAATATGCATGATGGTTAGCGATAGTCCCAAGGAATTCCACGCTCTCCCGCCATGATGGGGCCCAGAATCACCTTCATTAATTGCGTCCCATGCCCTTGGGTTCCCCACAACCCGGTCAAGCTGATGAGAAATTCAAATTGTGAGCGGTCAGGAAGCCGTGTATACGTGAGCCCGAGGGAAAAACATCGACAGGGATTTTGGTAGAGTCCGACCACATCCCATTCCGCAGTCTGTCCCGTCCGTAAGTCATGATACCACTTGGTGCCCAGGGTCACACCATGCGGCAAACGCACTCCACCTCCAGTCGTCAGATAGAGAATTTCCTCATCCGGAGCCAACACCTCATTAAACGACACGGGGTTCCAAATATCTCCCCGGCGGACTCTCGTTCCCTCTTTGGTGTACCGCTGACCAACGGTCATATACCATGTCTGCCGGCTTTGGATGAGCACATCGGTGTTCATCTGAGAAAAATATTTCCTATTCGGATCGTAGAAGGCATCGACCCTCAGATTGAAGGCCGAGATAAAGGCTGAGGAATCGACCGGTGAATGAAAATGCCCCCGTGTCCAGATATCCGAAAACCGGGAGGCGAAGGGTGGCGGATTGGCCACATGATAACTTTGGGCAAAGAACAGATCCAACCAGGCATTGGATTTTCCGCCACCAATCTGGCTCAGACGATTTTTCAAGGAATAGGTCACCAAACTCTTTTGGATTAAATCATCCACGGCATCGATCTGAACTAACTCCGACTGTTTCGTCTGTGGCACATACTCATAAATCACATTCGGTTGTAGAGAATGCCGGATCCAATTCCCCTCGCCGAGGGAAAACCGTTTCGAGACATTCGAGAACAATTCAGCCCCAACCCAAAAGGTTTCACGATGTTGGGCCGATTTCTCCGTGAGCCCCCGCGTATAGCCTACTTCACGAAATTTCACCTGGGGACGGAAACCCAAGGCATGCCCCAGATGGAGCCCTTCCATTGACAGTCCCGGCATCACATCGATCCGACCGACATCGAATCCTGTCTGCCTGTGAAATTGTACCGCGGTCGTTTCCGCAGTCAGCGATAGGGGACTGCCCAAGACACTGGGATTCATGAAGCGATGCCCGATTTCGGGTAACCGCTGAAAGGTCGTACTCCCGCCGGTGCTTAACGGCTGAATATATTGGCCAGAAAGATATAGCGCTCCATGATCAAGCCGTTGCAAAATAGTGAGATGCGACTCTTGGCTGGGTAAAGCCCGCTGAGTCCCGGAACTGCTAAGATTTTGCAAGACCGTTCGATCACTTGAAAAATTGGCGCGCATTCGTAAGGACAAATCAGGATTGAATTGTTGAACATGCGCTCCTCGAACTTCGGCTCGCCCACGATTTTGCTGGGTATCATAGAGCGAGCGTATCAACCATTCTCCCTTTGTGAGCCGATTCCACACATAGCGATATTCCAGATCCGCACCTCCTCCACGCTCCGTTAAGATTTGGGGGGAAATGGTTAAATCATTGCTGGGGTTGATGGCCCAAAAATACCCCTGCCGATACTGGTAACCGAATTGCGTATTGTACCCGGTCGTAGGAAATAAGAATCCGCTTTTTCGAGAAGCTCCCAGCGGATATCGAAAGGTGGGAAGCGGGATGACCGGCACATCGTTTACATTGAACCATACGCCCTTACCAAACAAGCTGTCCTCATATTCCACATCCATATCATGAAAGTTAAATCGCCAGGCTGGAATCTCGCCATTCTTCGCATCACAATTGGTAAAGGAACCCTCCTTGACCCGATAATGGGTTTCAGAAAACCGCTGAAGCCGTCGCCCCGTCACAAAGGAATTCTGCTCCTTGAGAAAAATATTGCCGTTCGTGATCACTCCCGCTTCGGTATTAAGATTGAGCTCAAGCTCTTCCGACCAGATATCGGTCTTCACATCCCGCAAGTGCACATGACCACGCGCCGTGAGACGCCCCGTGAGCTTTTGAAGGGTGGCTTCATCCGCATTGAGATGAATGGGTCCACGTGTGATATCCACAGCTCCGGTAGCATGATATTCTTCCCGATCATTATCATATTCAATTCGGTCGGCATTAATGGTGACGGGAACTCCCTGTGAGGTTGGTTCAGCAAAACCCTTCTCAGTTGAGGATGCTGCAGGAACTTCCTCGGATTCACCAACGGAGAGGTCCGATTGCCCGAACACGGTTTCTCCCGTTGCCAGTATCGTGATAACGATCAATATACCAAGGATCAATCCATGAGACCGGCGCGTGAGAACACGCCGGGCATCTCCCAGGCTCGCACACGTCACGTTCGGAAACCCGGCTGAGTGAGCCGATTGAGTACCTCCCCAACCAGAAATAACGACCCGGTCACACAGATCACGTCTGTGGGATTCGAGATGTCTTTGGCCCTGCAAACAGCCTCCCATGAATCTGCCAGTAAACACGGCACCAGGTCTTTACGATCGACGGCCTGATTGAGCTCATCTACCGACGCCGCCCTTTCCATCCGTGGCTGGGTGAGAATCAGGTGGTCTACAATTGGTATTAATACACGCAGAAATCCGTGAAGATTCTTGTCGCGCATCATCCCAACCACCAAAATGAGTTTTCGTCCCGCGCCATCATGAATTTGTGAGTGGAGAAAGTCAAATAACACGTGAGCACTCGCAAGATTGTGCGCGCCATCCAGAAGCAGAAGTGGATTTCGTTGTACGATTTCTAATCGACCTCTCCATCTCACGTCTTGTAAACCGGTCCGAATGGCCGACGGTGAAATAGGGAAGATGCGATCGACGGCCGTCTCCAATAACGCAAGAGCATTTGTCGCATTCACCAACTGATGCCGGCCGGGCAAATTCGTCTGTAGGCCTGGAATAGTCCATCCCGGCCCTTGATAGGTAAAAGTCGTTGCGCTGGTTTCCAGAAGGGAAAACTCCTGCCCCATCCGAAAGCAGGGTGCCTGCCACTTCTTGGCCTGGGTCTCAAAAATCTGAAGAATATCTTCCGGCATGGGTCCCAAAACCACCGGAGCCTTTTGTGTAATGATGCCGGCTTTCTCCTTCGCAATCTTCTGAAGAGAGTCTCCCAAATAGGCCTCATGGTCGAAACTAATCCCCGTTATCAAAGCACCCATGGGACTCAACACATTGGTCGCGTCAAACTGTCCGCCCATCCCGACTTCTACCACCGCAATGTCCACTTGTTGGTTTTGAAAATGTAGAAAGGCCAGCGCGGTCGTAAATTCAAAAAAGGTGAGGGTCGTGAGAGGATTGGCGGTTCGCCGTATCTCCTCGGTCAGGGCACAAACCGAATCTTCCGAAATGTCTGTTCCCTGAACACGCATGCGCTCCCGGAAATCAATCAAATGCGGGGAAGTATACAGACCAACCCGGTACCCGCTCGCTTCAAGGATCCTGGCCAGCATGGCTGAGGAAGAACCCTTTCCGTTCGTGCCGGCAACATGTAGGGTAGGATAACGGTGCTGAGGATTCCCCAGCCTGCCAAGAATATCGGTAATAGCTTCCAGGCCGAGTTTGATACCAAACCGGTGCAAGGAGAAAAGATAGTTAAGCGTTTCTGGATAGCTAGCCACAGGAATCGAAACTGGGCGGGAGACGATAAAGGGAAGGAGATTTCGTATCAATAATAACTACAACGTAGGGCTTTCACCATAAAGGGGATAGCCCATCGTCATGCCTGTTGAGATCCACCGGGGCACAAGGAAAGCCTGCCCTTTTGGCCATTACGCCGGAGAGGAAGAGAGTTCAGTGACGCAATGCGAAAGCAACGTTTCCAGGGTTGGCTTGAGAATTTTTCGTTCCACGATATGATCAACCATGCCATGTTCCAACAAAAACTCAGCACGCTGGAAGCCTTCAGGCAAATGCTCTTTGATCGTTTGTTCTATGACCCGCGGGCCGGCAAACCCAATCAGCGCCTTCGGTTCCGCTAGAATAATATCCCCTAACATTGCGACACTGGCAGTGACCCCCCCAAAGGTCGGATCCGTTAACAGGACAACAAAAGGCATTCGAGCCTCTTGTAATTTCGCCAGAGCTGACGCGGTTTTGGCCATTTGCATGAGTGACAAAGTCCCCTCTTGCATTCGTGCGCCACCGGAAGTCGTAACTAACAAAAACGGCATATGCTCCGTCAGCGCGTGGTCGATTGCCCGACAAATTTTTTCGCCGACCACCGATCCCATGCTCCCACCCATAAATGAAAAATCAAAAATTCCAAGCGCCACGGGCTTCCTGCCAATTTGGCATCGCCCGGTCAAAATTGCTTCTTTTTTTCCCGTTTTTTCTTGGGCTTTGTGAATGCGCTTGCGGTACGGCAATGTGTCCACAAATTGTAGGGGATCTCCTGGAACTAAATCTTCATCCCATTCCTCGAATGAACCAGGATCGACAATCAATTCCAATCGCTCACCAACCGATAGCGGAAAATGGTATTGGCATTTCGGGCAGACTTTTAAGTTTCGCTCAATCTCGCGTTTGAAAATAATGGCGCGACACACTGCGCATTTAACCCACATCCCTTCCACGATTTTAATGGACGTACCTTCGGGATCCGTGTTTTTATTCCGTTTAAACCATCCCATAAATCAGTCTATCCTTAAGCTTCTCTCATGAACGCATCGCACGCGAACCTAGATATAGATCTGGCTGAGATAAAGAAAATACGAGAAAGGCAGGGAAAGAACACAACAAGGAATCATGGATTCCGACACAGTCTTCGATCACGACACACGACATTACCATAGGGAGGTTGAACCGGCAAGAATCAGTTGAAGAAGGCGCCTCTCACTCCCAGACTGTTGGGGGTAAATTGGCAGGAGAAGGACGCGACACGGATTATGGAGAAAACGCGGGGGATCAACCTCCCCTTGCATGCATTTCCAAATGCGGATCTTGGCGCAATCGCTCAATGTCAATGTACCGGCCACGGCCACTGACCTGTTCAAGCTCTTTGCGTTCTTCCGCCCCTCGATCTTTTCGGGTTTCCCAGACAGACTGGATGATGGAGAGAATATCCGTGCGTGATCGTTCCATTCGAAGGAGCTTGCGAAGGTCAAGGCCGGTTTTGGCATACAAGCACAAATACCACATCCCGTCAGCCGTCAACCGACTCCGGTCACATGTCGAGCAGAAAGGCACAGTAGTGGAAGAAATAATCCCAAATATCGTTCCATCTGACAACCGGAATCGCTGCGCAGGAGCCGAACTGACCTCCTCCACCGGCTCGACCGAACCATAATACTCACCGACCATCTTCAAGATTTCTTTCCGGGAAAGAACCTTTTCCGCTGACCAGTCATTGGCTCCGCCTACATCCATATATTCGATAAAACGCACTTCTCCGTTGACCTGCTTGCCGTATTCAATCAAGGGAATGACTTCATCTTCGTTGTATCCCTTCATGGCGACTGTATCCAGCTTCAGCCCTGTGAACCCGACCCGCTCCACTGAAGCAATGCCTTCCAACACTCTGTCCAACGTATCGCGTCGAGTCAGCGCTTTAAACCGCTCGGGCTTCAACGTGTCCAGACTCACCGTGACGCGATGGAGCCCGGCATCAAAAAGGGCCTGCGCCTGTTCACTCAACAACACCCCGTTGGTGGTCATCGCAATATCATGAATGCGAGAGTTTTGACGAAGCATTTTGATGAGTTCCGCAACGTTATTGCGTAATAGAGGCTCGCCTCCGGTAATACGCACGCGATCAACTCCCCGATCTGAAAACACATTCGTCAGGAAGGCGATTTCTTCAAACGTCAACAAATTTTCCCGAGGAAGCCACACATAATTTTCCTCAGGCATACAGTACTGACACCGTAAATTGCATCGATCGGTCACGGACACCCGCAAGGATCGTAAGGGACGTCCCCAGACATCTTTGACCGCATCCGGCAGAGTCACGCCTCCCCCCCCATCCATTATGGGTGTTCCTCCACCCACACTTCGCCTTCCGGCGTCGTTTCCATTTTCCAGATTGGAGTAATTTTTTTGAGTTCATCAATACACCATTGGCAAGCCTTAAAGGCATCGGCACGATGTTCAGCCCCAACAATGATCAGCACAATATTCTCACCGATTTCAATGGGACCATAGCGATGGAGGACCAATGCCTCAATAATGGCAAAATCACGAAGTGCCTGTTCTCGGATTTCTTTAAGTTTTTTCTGGGCCATCCCTTCGTAGTGATCAAAACTCATGGAACTCACGTCTCGACCCTTGGAGCGATCACGAGCCGTCCCCAAAAACATAGCAATACCCCCGATTCGACGGGACCGGGACCTCACTCGATGCAATTCTTCATCAATTGAGAAATTTTCCAGTTGCACCCGAACCAGCATACTTTCTTCTAATTCAACAGCCATCGGATTGCCCTTTCTCCTGAGCTCATCATTCGCCTGATCCTCCCGCAAAGGGAGGCAATAATGCGACCTCATCAGCCGTGTCCAACACCGTGTCCCAATGAGCAATTTCTTGGTTCACCGACACCAGCACTTTTTTCTTTTCGAGCAATTCACCAACCTGAGGATACTCCCTCTGTATAGTATAAACCAGATCCTTGACCTGTTCACCTTCGGAAAAGGCCACTTCTAAATCCTTACCTCCAGGAATCATGGTCTTTAACATCCCGAATAATTTAATCTTCACGATTTACAACTCCCACGATCAGGCTCGAAGAATGGGCATCATTTTTCCTACCTGCCTTTTTGCACACGGATATATGTTCCTGACTTTCCTCCGGATTTCGAAATCAGGGCTATCCCTCCAAACTCCATGCCTTTATCTACCGCCTTACACATATCGTAAATCGTCAGAGCTGCCACGGAAACAGCGGTCATGGCTTCCATTTCCACTCCGGTATTTCCGGTGGTTTTCACCGTTGCTACAATCGTAATGACACACCGTCCATCCGAATTAGGCTGGGAATCTTCTATGAAGTCAACATCCACTCCTGTGAGAAGTAAAGGATGGCACATCGGGATCAAATCCGGAGTCCGTTTGGCCCCCATCACGCCGGCCACTTGAGCCACGGCTAGCACATCACCCTTCGCAATCCGACCTGCATGAATTTTTTCAAGGGTTTCCGGCAGGACAAACACTTTTCCCTCTGCCACCGCTACACGCTCGGTCGGATGCTTGTCCGTCACATCAACCATTCGAGCCCGTCCGGATTCGTTAAAATGCGTAAGATTTGCCATCATCAAAAATAATCAGAGATGAAAATTTCTCTTGAAAATCAGTAAATTATAAAGACAGAGGAAAAACGACGTCAAGCAAAACATCCCTCCTGAATATTCTCTTGACAGCCAAGCTCATTCCACCTATAAACAGTCGTTAAACCTTATTATTCAGAGGGTTTCTCTCATGGACTCCACCACCATTACAGCCAATCCTACTCTCGCCAATAAAAAATTAGGCCTCCTGCTCTCAACCTCACCCGAACATCCCAATGCAGAGACGGTTTACCAACTCTCCAAAACCGCGTTAGCTAATAAGATAGATACCTATTTGTATTTCATTGATGAGGGAGTCAGAAACCTAGAGGACCCGAGATTTCCGGAGCTGGCGAAGAACGGCCTAAAATTATTTGTGTGCGCCTATGGATGCCAACAACACCACGTCTCCACCGACGGATATGGTAAGGAAGTGACCTTTTGCGGCTTGGTTATTCTCTCAAACATCATCGACGGGTGCGACCGTTTCCTGGCGTTTAATTAATTCCCGCCCCATTTTCTTCTCTGAGCTTCTGCCAAATGATACCCAGATATTCGAGGCAGTTATTTTGTGGACCAAAGGCATGGCAAGCTTCCTATTCCTCCATTGACCTCAGCAAGCGGCCTGATTGGCATGGTGAATGCCATTTTCATCAATTTTTTGCGGCCCTGACTTTAAACCAGCCCGGATCGTCCTCTCTTCATACCTAGTGTTTACAATCAAAAATTTTCGATTGAAACTAAACCAGCCAGACGGTACAGTAATAATCCATGCTAACTTCAACCCGTTATTTGATCCTTGAGACCGCCATAGACCTGTTGGGACGAAACGGGGTCAGTGGTTTGACACTTGAGCATGTCGCTAGAGAAGCCGGTATCAGCAAAGGCGGCTTACTCTATCATTTTGAGGGAAAGGAACAGTTACTCGCGGGGCTCATAGAGTTACTCATACAGGATTTGGAACGGAAACAGGTTGGAGAATTTCTCACTAGCTCCATTCATGAGGAGCATCCCAGTATGGCTCTTGACCATGAAATTGTCGACAATCCCGTCCATAATCGGTCACTTCGAGGAGAAGAAATTGCATCCATTCTCATGGCAGCTTTTTCCATCAACCCCCATCTACTCGAGCCCATTCGAGAGCGGTACCAAAATTGGCAGAGCATTTTTCTGGCCAATACCGTTGATCCGACTCGTTCCCTTTTAGGGCGGCTGGCTGTCGAAGGACTCTGGTTCAGCGAGGCCTTAGGATTAGCGCCTCCCACGCGCGAGCAACGAGCCACATTTGTTTTGGAGATCCAATCTCACACACAATCAGGAGAACCCATGAGAGACACGTCCGCTACCACCATACCAACACCGCCTAATGACGCCTTTGCGGAATTGGCTTCCTTTAAGTCACATGTGGAGGAACTCGAACGCCAAGCCTACCAACCTACCCAATCCTCTGCGCGTGCACTACTGGCGAAACAAAATCCGCGAGGTTTTTGGCAGGGCGATTTAACCGCCGACACCACATTGGAATCCGACTACGTATTGCTTTTACTCTGGCTCTATCCACCAGAGAACGGTGTGTGGGAGCCAAGAATTCAGACCAAAGTCAAGGAAGCCATCCGCACCATTCTTGACCGGCAACTTTCAGATGGTGGATGGAACATTTATACGGAAGGACCCGCCGAAGTAAACGCCACGACCCGTGCATATGTGGCGCTTCGAGTTGGGGGCTATGATCCCGACCAACCGCTGATGCAACGTGCGCGTGAACGCATTCTTGCCCTCGGAGGGCTTCAAGCCACCAATAGCTACACGAAGAATAACCTGAGCATGTTTGGTCTCTTCCCAAGAAAGTTCACACCGAGTGTTCCACCTGAGCTCGTCCTTATCCCTGGAAATGTCTTGTATGAAATTTCATCGTGGAGTCGGGCCATCGTTGTCCCCCTCTCCATTCTTCAAGCGTCCGGAGTACAACACACAGTGCCCGGAAATTGGACCGTTGACGAACTCATGGTGCCCAATCGAAAACTGAGACTCCCAAGAAAAGATCCCTTTTCTCTCCTGTTTCATCAGGTGGACAAGATATTGAAACTCTGGGAAAAGCGCGGCTTTAAGGATGTTCGCGCCAAGGCGATACGCGAAGCGGAGAAGTGGATGCTCGATCACATGCGGTTCACGGATGGATTGGGAGCGATTTTTCCAGGAATGATGTATGCCCTCATGGCGATGGATGCTCTGGGTTATGAGCGGGACCACCCGGACTTCATTGACACACTTGGCCAGCTTGAAGGTCTCATTCTTGAGAAAGAAGATGCTCTGCAGTTCCAGCCAAGCTTGTCCCCGGTATGGGATACCGCTATCTCAATGTTTGCATTAGGAGAACTTGGTGTTGGTGAACCGCAAGCCATGCAGCGGGCAGCTGATTGGTTATTGAGCAAAGAGATTCGCCGCAAAGGAGACTGGTCGGTCAAGCGACCGGATTTGCAGCCTGGAGGATGGCCTTTCCAATTTGCGAATGAACTCTACCCGGACATCGACGATACCGCCATGGTCTTGTTGGCCCTACAGCATGCCAAGGCCTCTGATCCCGACCGGCAGACCCGCGCCGAAGGTCGTGCCATCAACTGGTTATTAGGGATGCAATCCTCAGACGGGGGTTGGGCTGCCTTTGATGTGGATAATAATTGGGCCTTACTGAATAAGGTCCCATTCGCAGACCACAATGCCATGCTTGATCCCAGCTGCCCTGATATAACGGGGCGGGTGTTAGAGGCACTCTGTCGGCGTGATTACACATACCAACACCCGGCAATCGCGCGTGCCGTCCAATTTCTTTTGGGCCATCAACAACCCAACGGGAGTTGGGATGGACGCTGGGGCGTAAATTATACCTATGGGACATTCCTCGCCGTGCGTGGCCTTCGCGCAAGTGGCTCCCCGACTGCAAACGCCGCAATCCAGCGTGCTGCCACCTGGGTGCGCTCAATCCAAAATCAGGATGGCGGTTGGGGGGAAAGCTGTGCCAGCTATGAAAAGCAGGAATTTGTTCCAGCATCAAGCACACCTTCACAAACAGCCTGGGCCTTACTTGCACTTGAAGCGGCTGGCGATCGAACATCAAAACCTGTTCATCGTGGAATCGACTGGCTGCTCACCCATCAGAATCAGCAAGGAGGGTGGGACGAGGAACTCATGACGGGAACCGGATTCCCTAACGTTTTCTATTTGAAATACCATTTGTACTCGCACTACTTTCCATTATTGGCCCTTGCTACTTGGCAGGCAGGTTTAAAGAACTCATAACCATGCTCTGCATTCAAATAAACGAATTCACTCTTGAAATTTTTACAATATTCTTAGAAAGTTTCGCTATTCTGTGAAATAAAAATAATACTCAAGGAAATCATTCTGCGGGCTATTCTAAGAATTAGAAGCAATGGGCAAAAAGTCCTACCGACAGCCCTTCGACTTTGCTCCTGGCAGGTTTTTCAGAATCCCCCCTATCGCTGGCTTTCAGGCTTCCAGCTCAGACCGATATTCAGAATTCGTTGAATCAGGGCTTCATAGGAAATACCGGCTCGTTCAGCCGACTCAGCCAGATCCTCGCCATAGGCCAGTTGGGCATTGGGATTGGCTTCCAATATATACAGGTGCTCCTGGGGATCCAACCGAAAATCCATGCGGGCATAGCCGTTTAATCCCAAAATATGAAAAACCCGCTTTGCCGTTTGTTGAATATGCCGCACCAGCTTGGGATGTAACCCCTCAACCTCACCCGATTGAATTCCATATTTTTTTTGATATTTCGTGCTCCATTTCACCCGGGCCGTGGCAATCGGCAAAGCATCAGGAGGAAGATTTTTCAAGTGCAGCTCCCAAACCGGCAGGGCTTGCAATCGTCGATTACCTAACACGCCCACATAGAGTTCCCGTCCTTCAATGTACCGCTCGACAATGACGCTCGTGCCCACACTCTGATGCACAAACTCAACACGTTCTTTGAGTTTGTCTTCGTCATGGACGATAGAGGCTTGAGAAATGCCGAGAGACGCTTCTTCACTAATGGATTTGACAATGACCGGAAAGGGAAACTCTTCTGCCCACTTGATCACTCGCCCCAGTGGATAGACCACAAACTCCGGGCATCGGATGCCATGGTAGGCCATAATTTTTTTTGACCAGCCTTTATCCCGAGTGAGCACGAGCCCCTTGGGATTACACCCGGTATAGGGAACTCCCAGGAGCTCCAAATAGGACACGACATTTTGATCGAACTCCGGATTGCCATTGAATTCTTCCAGCAGATTGAAAGCAATGTGCGGCTTCCAATCCGTTACCAGTTTATCAATCACGCTTAAATCATCCCTGACACCGACAGCCATAACCTCATGGCCAAGATCCCGTAGAGTCGAGACCACATCAAATTCGGTTTTCCATTCAACCTCAGCCAAATCGGCATGCTCCACATCCTCGGGGGGCACGAGATCCTGATGCATAAGGGCCATGACGCGAAGCTTCCTCATAACACCACCCGATGTCGTCCACCATGCAAATAGTTCATCGTTTGCACCGTCAATAAAATCGTAAAATCCACTTTGGCCTGCTCTTCAGGAACAGCTAACCGCAAATTCCGTTCACGGCAATGTGCCATCATATCTTGTAAAACTTGATCAATGGTATATTGATACTCTCCCGTCCATGCCGCGACTTTCCGGCGAACTTCTTTTCTGAATTTCCTGATAAAATTCTCCGCGGACGGATTTGCCGATTGATCCGGATCCCCGGAAAAAAGACGCCGCAAGTCCCGGTCATAAAAGTTTGGGTAGTCCAGGCCATACCGTTCCCGCTTGTCCTGATAATGTTCCCGGAGCGTTTTGTGCAGTCGCTGGATAGGGTCAACCTGTTCCCTGGTTGTCACAATTGGCGCAACCCCCGCCAACTCCTTCATTAGCCCGTCCATATATTCCAATTTTTTAAGTGCCGGCCATCCGGCATAACGCTCACGCCAGTGTGAGTGCGGTGTGAGCCAGACGGCAAAGGTTTCGGCAAAATCCTCGTCTGGATGACTCTGGGCATACCACATATCAAGATGCAACACAAAACTTTTACTATAGGGTTTTGGCAAATAACAATCGGGATACGGAACCGAAGTATGCCCGAACATTTGTTGCCGGCTACGCCGCCGCCGTAAGCGGTAGGCATTCTCAATCGCATGCCCCGTTTCGTGTCGAAGAATCCGCATACACCATTCGGGGGTCCCGCCCTCCACTTCCAACATTTGATTAAGTTCCAGCTTCGCCAACCGCGGATGCCCCATATAGAAGGGCACGGCAAGGCCCGGCGTGCCGTCAGGCGAATACCAATCGTCGGACAACCAGACATGGGGGCGAAACACTAACCCGTGATCCTTCAATTCGCGGTATAACTGACGGACGCATTGACCCAATTCAGTTCCGGAGATGCGGATTTTCAAATCCGACAACCGGAGATTCAACAACTGTTCATCAGTCCAGGAAACCCATTCAGGCTCTGCGGGGACAGGGGGCTGAGAATCCGGCAAAAGATCCAAACTCACAACCTCCCATGCCAGTGTCGATTTTGAATCATCATCAAAAACACTTTCCTGTGAATCAGACAATGTTCCCTTGACAGACTCTTCCGCAGCAACCGCCGGATGATGCTCAAATCTTCACTCCATTTCCTCGATAAGTCAAAACCTCGACCATGCCTCCCCTATTCTCATTTTCATACTTGCATTCCATAGCTTTTACCTTTTTGCCTATGGTAGATTGCCTCTCTTTTTTAGGATTCTTTCATTCAGGACCATGCAATTTTTTATTTACACTCCGAGTCAGCGCGTCTGAAGAATCAGTGCTCAAGGCTTTATTCATTTTTGGTCCTCATTCATTTTCTCGGCCAAACGCCTGTACGCTCTTTTCCCTGTTGATTCTGACGACTCCTAAAAGCCTGACCGGTAAAACCACAGGAGATTCATCTATGTATCGCTGTGAAAAATGCCAGGGAACGATGTTGCTCGATCGGGAAGTCGACATGGAATCAGGAATGTCTCTTCTGGTTTTCTGGTGTATTAATTGTGGCCTTCGGAAACAAGCCGAGCGGGCACCGATTCCTCTCATCGAAGTATCGTAGCGCAAGCGTTTGATTCCTCAATCGTTCGACCCGAATTGGCAGATAACTCCTGAGCGTCCTACCTATTCGGGTCATTGGTGAACATTTTCAGGAAATCGGGGAAAAAGAGACAGAGTAGGAATGCCTCAACTCATCGCGCACCATTCCTGCTTGGGTTCGGCAAGGCGTCGGATTCGCTTTATGTGAGAGCATGAAGTTCCGCTTTAGGTAGTCCGTCACCGGGGACAAAAGAAAGATGGCCCCGGTGACAACCATCAGGAACCAGGAGAGCCGGAGGATCTAGGAATCCGCATCCAATTCCACATTCCAGTATAAATAATCCCGCCAACTTTCCGGAGCGTGGCGGATACCGATCATCAGTGTCAGCCGGGGGGTCCATTTAGGCTTGACGGGCTCCTTGAGTAATTTCATCCCTGCCTCATGAGGAACACGCCCGCTTTTCCGGTTATTACATCGCCAACATGCTGTCACAATGTTTTCCCAGGTTTTCTTTCCACCTTTGGCAATAGGCACCACATGATCAAATGTCAATTCTTCAGTGCGAAACCGTGCATAGCAATATTGGCAGGTATACCGGTCACGGGTAAAAATATTGATACGAGAAAATTTCACCGCATGATGATTCGAACGAAGCTTGACCATGTTGAGAAGACGCATCACGGAAGGCAATTTAAAGGAAATGGACACCCCTCGAATATCCCGATCATAAAATTCAAGGACTTCGACTTTTCCTTGCCATAACAAATTGATGGCTTTTTGCCAGTGCACAACTCGCAATGGCTCATAGGTAGCATTGAGTAGGAGAGTCATTTCCATACAAACGTACTCTAAAAACCTCGCCGGATTGGGAAACCCTGTTCCTATATCACCGACGAATCAAGAGAATCAAGAGAGACCATAGGGGTCTTGTTGCGCCAGGAAGAAGTTGATATATTAGGGGTTTTGGCCGCTTATAGATGACCATGCCCTTGAACTTCCATCCAGTTGCCAAGATTCAAGATCTCCCTCCAGGCACCTGCCAAAGTATTGAGCTCCAGGATCACGGTATTGCCTTATGTAATGTCGAAGGTGTGATCTATGCCCTTGATAATACCTGTCCCCATGCCGGAGGGCCACTGGGAGAGGGATTCGTAGAAGGAAACTTCGTCGAATGCCCCTGGCACGGATGGAAGTTTGATATTAAAACCGGGGTTTGCCAAAAAAACCCGAGCCCGAGCTGGAACGTGCCGTGTTATGAAGTACAGGTGGTTGATGGCATTATCCACGTCGCCCCACCAACACCTGAGAATAGACAATTGTAGAATACCAAAAACTCTGGAATTTTAAAAAAGCCCTTCCTACCAACAACTTTCACGGCCTAATCACCACAACGCAGATCGCGGCAGCTCCGAGACATCCAGGTAGATTCAGTAAGCTGTTTTAAATGAAAAGAACGCCCTTAGCAGACTCTTCTTCGAACTGGCCCAAAACAAGTAATTTCAGCATCATGTCCGGAAGGGATGAAATTTGGTCGCCATGGGGAAGGGGCGGCAAATTCTCAAACGGCATCAATTGTTGGGCGGCTAACGAGATCACTCGAATCGACTTTTCTTTGCTATCCACTCTCCAGGCATATTCCCGCTCGATCCACTCCACGGAACCCTTCTCCCGCACAATTTTACGTACCATATATTTATCCTCGCCCTGTGCGGCCACCTGCCAATCTCCTTCATGAAACGGAATACCTTTGGTTTTCAAATCATCCACCATTAACTGAACCGCTTCGTCCAGCGTATAGCCTTGCCGGGATCGGTGCTGTTTAACCAACTCCAACGCTTCCAACGCAAGGGGGTCATCTGGAAGGTGATACCCCGCCGGCTGGACATAGCGATACAGCACAAAAAATCCTATGACCAGGAAAACAACGAGAAGATACCCGATGATCTTTTTAAATTGAGTCGACATGGCTGTTATCCATTGGGGTCTTTGAAAAAATAATTTTATGAGAATGCATCATTCCGGACCCAGAGACATCCGATCATGTGGCGACCGGCGTCCTCCTGCTGTTATAGCACACATGATTCCGACGTGCCTCCTCCGCTTAACTTTTCCATGTAACATCTCCCTGACTGAATAGTAATGCCTATCCAGCGACCGTCAGTCTGCCGGTTCTTGATTTCAGCTGTCCCGTAAGGCCTCTTTCAAAGCATGTATCACCCTATTATTATCACGTGGGTAGCGAATGGCAAGGCGAAGTGCCGGCTGGATCATTCCGGAAAATGTCTGACAATCCCGAACGAGGATCCCCTGTCGTGCCAGTCGTGAAATAAGATTGGCTGTCACACATCTTGAAGGTAACTCCACCATCACAAAATTCGCTGATGCCGGAATGATCCGCAGTCCAGGGACTCCACGTAACCGCGTCATAAATCGTTGTCGTTCCTGTTGCATAAACTTCACACTTCGCACTCGGTATTTGACGTCATCCAATGCCGCGACGCCGGCCTCTTGCGCAAAATGGCTGACCGACCACGGAGGGAGCAGCTGACGGATGGTGGTAACCGTCTCCGGCGCCCCCACCAAGTATCCGAGACGAATTCCTGGCATACCATAAAATTTCGTAAAACTTCTGAGAATAAGCAATCGTCTGGCGTTCGAAATTTCTTTAATGAGGGAATGGGAGGGGCAAAAATCAATAAAGGCTTCGTCAACCACCATCCAAAGCCCGGCTTGTTCAATTTGCCGATAAAGGGTTCGAAGAGATCGGGCCGAAACCACTCTTCCTGTTGGACTGTTCGGATTACAAATAAACACAGCCGTAAATGATTCCTCGTTCCTGAACGTTTGCTTTTGGATACCGTCCACCAGAAGCGAAAGCTGTCCCAGGGGAGGAGCATACTTTTCCCCCGACGTGGCCAGGACATACGTACAGCGCGCACCTGCGATATGAAGAGACGCCTCATACTCCATGAACGTCGGACCTGCGACATATCCCTGGCAAAGGGACAGAGCCCGGGGTAAGATCCGAATCAATTCAGACGACCCGTTACCCAACACAATCGAGTCGGATGAGATTCCATGCTCTTTGGCCAGGCGCGTTCGCAAATCTTCGGCAGTTGGATCGGGATAATGTCCGCAAGCAGGTAAAGCTTGCTGCATCGCATTCAACACTGAGGAGGGTGGACCAAACGGATTAATACTGGCACTGAAATCAATGAAGGAGTCCAACGGCCGGTCGAGCGCCTTTGCGATTTGATGAACCTGCCCCCCGTGCACAACCGGCAGGGTCACCACATCACCCAAGCCATGATCCCCGTAACCAGTATCCCATAGGCCATTCCCATGACTTGTAACGCCACAGGAATGAGCGCCATGGAACATGGTATGATCGGATCACCTAATCTGGCGCGTGCTTCTAGCACCCCTCCATACATATTACTTCCACCGAGTTGAACACCAAGAGCACCAGCCATGGCCGCTTCGGGCCATCCACTATTCGGGCTAGGGTGACGCCGCGCATCCCGTCGACAGATTTGCCAGGCTGAGACGCCGGAGCCCAATCGAATCGCCGCCGCGACACTCATAGCCACCGCTGTAAGCCGAGCAGGGACCCAATTGACGAGATCATCGGCTCGTGCGGATGCCCATCCAAAGTCACGATAGCGATCGGTACGATAACCAACCATCGAGTCCAACGTACTGATTGCTTTATAGGCCATGGCACAGGCAGGTCCTCCCAACGCGAGATAGATCAGCGGCGCCACGATACCATCGGAGGTATTCTCAGATACGGATTCCACTGTCGCCCGAACAATCCCTTCTTCTGAAAGGTCGGCCGTGTCCCGCCCTACTAACCGGCCGACCTCAACCCGAGCCGATGGGAGTGACCCCATTCTCAATGCCCGATGGACCCGCATGGCATGAACCCACAAATCCCGCCCGGCAAGAGTGGTAGAGCCCACCACCACCCATATCACGATGCCTAATTGTTCATGCACCAGTTCAGCCCATTCCAAGATGCTCTGGGTCACAAAAAAGCATCCAAGGGGAAGCCCCACGGCCAATCCAAAACCGGCCGTCCTTTTTATCCATGGGCTAGAGATTCGCTCTAAGGTCAGGCGTTCATATGCTTGAATGATGAACCCCATCAGGCGAACGGGATGAGGCAACCAGCGGGGATCGCCTACCATCAGATCAAGGGCGCACACCGCCAGGAATTTGAACCCCGTCAGGTCATCCGCCACCGTTAAACCGGGAATTTTGAACCGGAAGGGGCAGAGCTATTTTCAGTCAATTCTGCAAGACAAGTCGGACACACGCAGTCATCATAACGTTTCGCGATGCTGTCATACTGGGCATCGCTCACGGGGACATCTTTACACCAACATCGGGAGAGTCCGCACTCAAAAGCTCGACCGCAACGCTCGCACTGTTTAGGATAGGTTCGTGTCATATTAAATCGGCCTCCCGTCCATGAATGGCCCTGTTAATTATTCCCCAAACTCTGAATACACGAGGAGGACCGGACCCAAGATCAGAAAGAGCACCTCAATCCCCTCATTCATCGCTCCCAGCACATCTCCCGTGATACCGCCAAACTTTTTGGAGATCCACCAGACTACAGATCGAATCACAAGGCACACGACTATCATCAGCATAGCCGCTGTGACCGCATTGAACATTCCCCACAACCCCAATCCCACAACCGTAGTGGCCACCAGAACATCGCGCCACGTCACCGTCCGAATAAACTGCGCAGCCAACCCTTCCGATCGTGGATAGACAACACCCCAGCAACCGATCACCATCGCCCATCGTCCAATAGCCGGCATACAGAACAACATGCCCTCTCGAAATCCTACGGGAAGGGCCAGAAGTCCGGCATAGCGAAGCCCAAGAATTAACAGCAACCCTGTGGCCCCAAGGGCGCCGATTCGGGAATCCCGGAGAATCATCAGCCGTTGATCGGGATCCCTTCCCCCTGAAAGGGCATCAACCGTATCCGCCCAACCATCAAGATGGAGACCTCCCGTGACCAGCACGTAGAGAGTCAGCATCACCATATTCAAGACCACGGGAGGAAAGACGCTCTCCAATAATCGATCGATCATGACAAGGCTCGCGCCAAGCAGAAATCCAATAAGAGGAAACCAGCGAAGGGAAGCTCCGAACGTTTCTAATGGAATCTTCGTACCCGAACCTCCTGGAAGAGGAATGGTCGTCAGAAGGTGCCACGCCAAAGAAAATGAAGCCCATAGACTCCTCATGCCATTTCCGGAAAGGGTCGTACGGCCTCATCCACGCCCGCACTTTCGAATGTGGCCATTTGCGTCAGACAGGCCAAACTCGATTGAAGCAATCCGATAGCCAAACAGGCTCCTGTGCCCTCCCCAAGCCGAAGATCCAAATCCAACAGCGGGCGAAACCCCAACGAGTCCATGGCCAAACGATGTCCGGGTTCCGCAGAGACATGGGAAGGAATCATGTAGGCCCGGCAACGGGGTTCCAGGGCGACGGCCAGCAAGGCGGCGGCTCCGGTAATGAACCCATCCAGGACCACAGGCACGCGACATGCCGCCCCACCCAGAAGAATTCCTACCAATCCGCCGATTTCAAATCCTCCGACCTTCGACAGCACATCCAAAGGATCCTGCGGGTCCGGTGCATTTCGTTGAATGCTCCGCTCAATCACCTGAATCTTTTTCGCCAACTGCGACGCATCAACTCCTGTGCCTTTCCCGGTCACGTGGGCCACAGGATGACGCGTCATGACTGCTGTAATGGCACTGCTGATGGTGGTATTCCCAATGCCCATTTCTCCGATTCCGATTAACCGGATCCCGTCAGCATAGGCTTCCTGGACAAGACGTATACCTTCTTCCACACTTTGGACGGCTTGTTCACGACTCATGGCAGGGCCTTCACACATATTGCGGGTTCCCAACCCGACCTTTCTCACCCACAAACCGGGTGGTGCACCCATGTCCTCTTGAACGCCCATATCCACCACGCGAACCTGGGCTCCAATCTGACGAGCTAGAACATTAATCGCTGCCCCGCCTTGTAAAAAATTTTTGACCATTTGTACCGTGACGGATGAGGGATAGGCGCTCACCCCTTCTCCTGTCACACCATGATCGGCAGCCAGAACAAACATCATCGCATCCGGATTTTTTACGGGAAGCGACAGGGTTATCGCCACGTACTGAGCCCCTATGGACTCAAGTCGGCCAAGGCTGCCCTGAGGTTTCGTCAGCCGGTCCCATAACACCTGGGCGCGACACAGACCCGCTTGGGAGACCGGTTGAATCGCCGAGAGAGTTTGCTGAATGAATGGAGAAGAATTGCTCATCGATTACTTCAGTCTGAGGGGCAGCCCACTCACCAGAAAATAGACTTCATCAGCTTCAGCCGCAACCAGTTGATTCATCCGGCCCGCCACATCTCGAAATGATCGACTGATCGCATCCCCGGGCACCAACCCGAGTCCCAACTCATTACTGACCACGACAATCTGACCGGGACAGGCGCGAGCCGACCGAAGGAAGGCTCTGACATGTGTTGGGACTTGCGAAGGTCGCACCTTATTTCTCAAGAGATTATTCAGCCACAGTGTTAAACAATCCACAACAATACTGGGATAGCCTGATCCCTGCTCGGCCAACCATTCGGTAATCCTGGTGGGAATTTCAATGGTCACCCAACCACGGCCCCGCGACCGCTGATGTTTCTGAATTCGACCGGCCATTTCCTGATCGAACGGCTCTCCCGTTGCCAGGAATGCTCGAGGGGATTTGACCTTTCCCTGTTGTAAGGCAAAAGAACTTTTCCCCGACCGCGCCCCTCCAAGGACAAAAATCAGCTTTGACGGCACATGAGTTTTTTTCTGGGCCAGGCGAGGACCGGGAACAGGTACCGGCGAAGAGAACGAATCTCTCCCCGAACGCTGACGTGATTGACGGACGGAACGCATGAACTTACTCCTCCTTGCATCAAACTATGCCAACATCCCGGTCTCCGCTTTGAACATCGATACCTGAAAGGGGTCAACGTTACGTTTTTTGAGAAGTTGCCGGCTCCCGTTCCCACAGAAATTCAGCTTCTCCCTGTTTTTTCGTGACCCAACGCGCAAACACAAACAACGCGTCACTCAGCCGATTGAGAAAAATGACCAATTCCTTGTCAATTGATTCTTCCTTCGACAGGGTGACGCAAATTCGTTCAGCACGACGACCGATTGTACGGGCCACATGCAGTAATGCAGCGAGTTGCCCCCCGCCGGGCAAAATAAATTCTTTCAAGGGCGTCAGATCTTTTTGGCACTCATCGATAAGATGTTCCAAGTGGGCGACATCTTCCGATGTCACAGTCGGCATATTCGGAAACGATTCCCCCTGGGCTGTGGCGAGGATCCCACCCAAATCAAACAATTTATTTTGCACCCATTTTAAGATGGTGCCCATACGCTCAGACACCTCAACATTCGTTGCAGCTTGATCATTCGACACACGAGCCAACCCAAGCATTGAATTCAATTCATCTACAGTGCCATAGGCTTCCACCCGAACGGAATCTTTCCAGACCTCCTGCCCGCCGGCCAATCGAGTTTTCCCCGCATCACCTGTACGTGTATACACTTTAGATATCCGCATTGTAGAAGTCTCCAGGAAAAAGTTGAATAATTCGCTTGGTCCCTAGTCATGTAGGGGCGAAAAGAAATGTTATCACCATCGTATGGTTAAGAATCTTTCGACTTCAAGACCTCAGCCTTCCTGCATTTCGCGATCCCTTCTGACACCGACGTATATACGGTACGCGCAATCATTTCCCCGAGAACCGTGTGAAGACCACAATGATCTTCTTCAATTTCACCGCTAGCCCCTACCACGAGACAATCGGTACCTGTGAGGTCCGCGAGAAGGTTGGACTTGCGACTGGTGACACCGCTATCCCGAAACGCTGCAGTTTTTGCTGAGGAGGCAATATGTATCGCCTCGATACGTCCGGCAATTGTCGGAAGGGCATTGGTCGCCACCACCACATTAACCGTTCCGGACGAACGGGTTTGATGTCCCAGCTTAACATCGGCCTCGTCAAGGACGGAGCGAGCATTCGATAATCCGACAGTCACGAGGACATGCACCCAGGCCCCCGATGAATAGAGAAAACGGTTGGAAAACCCACTCACAGTCGCAGCAGTCATTAATCCGATGGTCTCTTCGGGAATAAGAGAGTGGGCTTTCAATAAAATCCCTAAATCCTCCGCCGGCGTGGCCGCCGAGGAAGATTTGAGGCCTACTTGTAAATTGGCAACCATGGAAGCGGAAGCTTCCCCACCATTCCAGGGCGCCCAACTCAAACACGTGAACATCCCTGGAAACCGGGCAATCAGACAATTGGGTTGCAGATCGATCTGAAGTGGAGAGATCATCTCTTCACCGACTTATTCCCTCCCTGATTCTAAGCATACGACAACCGTCTTATTCGGCCTTGAGGTCAGGACCGGAAAGGGCGGATTCATCACCACCGCGCTTTCCCCACCTCTCATAATGCACGAGTTCCTCAAGTGACATTCGTTTCCGCCATCCTGCTTTTTCAAGATCCGGTTGATGAGCAAAGCCCTTCACATATCCAACACACAAATAGGCCACGACCCAAACAGCTGGAGGAATGCCTAGGACTTTCTTTAAAAGATCATAATCCAGAATGGACACCCAACCGACCCCAATTCCTTCGGCTCGTGCCGCAAGCCAGAGGTTTTGAATGGCACAGCATGTACTGTACAAATCGGTTTCGGGAGCCGTGGCACGACCTAACACGGATGGGCCACCCCGGTCTCGGGAACAGGTCACACAGATATTAACGGGAGCTTCCTGAATACCCTCCAGCTTGAGCCCGCGGTACAGATCGGCTTTCGGTCCTTCATACCGAAGAGCTGCCTCTTTATTCGCCTGAAGGAATAGATCTTTAACGGCTTGTTTGGTCTCGGGGTGACGAATGACCAGAAAATCCCATGGCTGCATAAATCCCACAGAACCCGCATGATGAGAGGCCAATAACAGCCGTTGAAGAATATTGTCGGGAATCGAATCAGAAAGAAAATCCCGGCGAACATCCCGCCGTTCAAATATCGCACGATAGACGGCCTCCCGCTCTTCAGCGGAAAAGCCCCCCCCGTGTTGAGAAATACTCTGTTTCAAAATTCGACTCCTTTTTGAGCCTTGATGCCATTGCGAAAGGGATGCTTAATCATCTTCATTTCCGAAACCAGGTCGGCGGCTTCGATGAGCTCCGGTTTTGCACCCCGTCCGGTAATGACCACATGAAGTGTGGGAGGACGCTGAGCTACGGCCTTCAGCACTTGTTCAAGCGAGACATATTCATGATGGATGGCGATATTCAGTTCATCCAGAATGACCATGCCAAAGGATGGATCTTGAAGAATCTTTTCGACTTCCGCCCATGCCTTTTGAGCCACCTGTGCATCCCGTTCCCGATCCTGGGTTTCCCAGGTATACCCTTCACCCATTCGAAGAAATACCACCTGCTGACCAAAGCTCTTCAGTATTCGTTCTTCCGCAGTATCTATGGCCCCTTTAATAAATTGCACCATCGCCACGTTCATGCCATGTCCGAGACATCGGATGGCCATACCCAATGCCGCGGTGGTTTTTCCTTTTCCTGCACCCGTGTGGACCATCAAGAGACCCTTTTCTTCCTGTGCCGCAGCAATTCGTCGATCCACAGAGGACTTCAACCGTTCCATGCGAGCCTGATGCACTTGATCGCTCATAACCTATTCCCTCTCATGGCAGTTTCACCCCTTGCCGCTTCGATCAAAGCCGAAGTAACATGAGGGTGACTGGAAAAATGCAAATGCGTATACAGGGCGATGACATTCCCTACCGTAATACCATCTCCTCCCCGGTCCCGTCCCTGTGCATCGGTAAGATGACCGAGATATTTCAGATCTCCCTTGGGGTGAAGGGTCGAATAGTGAAACTCATGCCCACGAATCCGTACTCCTTGTTCTCCAAGTGGTCCTCCGCAAGTCACGGTCAACTCACGATACCCCAAAGTCATCTGGGTACGGCTCATGGCCGTTTCAGCCGGGATCACTCCGACCATGTCGTACACCGTTCCATCAAAATCTCTGAGGGTATTTGCCAAATACATCAAACCGCCACATTCTGCATAGACCACTCCGCCCCTTGCTGCAAATGCCTGAATAGACTGACGCATGGTCTTGTTCCGTTGTAACACGTCCGCGTAAATCTCCGGATAGCCTCCTCCCAGATACACCAGATCCACATCAGGAAGTGACGGATCATGCATGGGAGAAAACCGGACCAACTCCGCACCTTCCGCTTGAAGAAGTTGTAGGTTCTCCGGATAGTAAAAGCAAAAAGCCGGATCAAAAGCCACTCCGACTCTTACAGATCGAATCACCGGCCTGGAGTCCTTTGCCGGCATGCCGGAATTCGTGACGGGCATTTCCGGACTGGCCTGAGCTAACTGTTCAACGCGAACCAAATCGATGGTTGCGGAAGCCAACTCACCGAGTTTGGAATACCATTCAGTACTGGAATCTTCCAAAGCCGTCCGTAATCCCAAATGCCGATCAGGAATAGTCACGTCCGAATCAGTGCGGAGATACCCCACAACCGGAATACGGGTTTCTTGTTCTACGGCCTCCTTTAATAGCAGGAAATGGCCTTCACTGTTAAGCCGGTTAAATATCACACCGGCGACCTGCAAGGAGGAATCGAATTTTGCATAGCCATAGACCATTGCGGCTGCCGAGCGGGCCATGGCACTCCCATCCACGACCAGGAGAATCGGCGCGTTCAGTTGGTGAGCCAATTCAGCCGTGCTCCCCGTTTCCTTGACCGGAGAACTTCCATCAAAGAGACCCATCATGCCTTCAATGATCGAGAAGTCGGCTCCGTGAGCCGCTTCCTGAAAAATTGTTCGGTTCAATACTGCCCCGAGCATCCACCCATCGAGGTTGCGGGATTCCCGGCCACTGGCCAACTGATGATGCCCTGGATCCAGAAAATCCGGTCCGACTTTAAACGGTTGAACCGTGCGTCCCAGAGCCCGAAAGGCCGATAACAACGCCAATGTCACCGTCGTTTTACCGACCCCACTATGGGTGCCCGCAATGACGAGCCTCGGAAAGTTCATGAGTTTCCGCTCGCACTGGAAGGCTTTGAAACCGGTAAATCAAACGTCACTCGAACACCACCGAACACCGACCGCACCGGAGTGCCAAAGTACAGCACTTCTTCATAATGCCGGTTCAGAATATTGTCCACACGGACATACCCCTGCAGGGAAGGTGTAATGTCATACGACACGGAAAAGTTGATGACATAAAAATCCGGGAGTGGCTGTTGATCGCCAGTCGTGTTAAATCGAGAACCCACATAGCGGAAGGTTGTGGTCATACTCAAGGGATTGATGGGTTGATAGGTCACCACGACGCTCCCTTGATGAACCGGCCAACGAGGCAGCCGGGCCCCCGTCTCCAGGTCTCTCGTGATCGTATAGGTGTATTGCCCCTGAAGATCCAGCAACTTCATATAGGGTAGCCCTTCAGCCAGGACAAATTTCGCGCTCCCCTCCCACCCCTGACTTTTCGCGGACCCGATATTCTGTGCGCAAAACCCAAAAGGGCTGAGTGATGCACATCCTGCAGGGTCAAACGCCGTAACAATAAGTTGCCGATAGCGGTTCCAGAAATAACCCCCACTTATCGTAACTCGCTTGTCCCAAAATTGTTGATCGATTCCGATATCGAAGCTTTGACTTTTTTCCGGCTTGAGATTCGGGTTCCCGAAATTCGGGAAAAATAATTCATTTATCGATGGAGCTCGAAATCCGGTGGCATAACTGGTCCGAAGTTTCGTGCCGGTTTCTTTGAGAAGATACGCCCCCGTCACACGATAGGTCGTCGCATCGCCAAAGGTATTATAGGAATCCTGTCGGAATCCACCGGTGGCAAAAAACCGGTCAAACAAATTCAATTGGAGCTGTGCAAATCCGGCATTACTTGAAAGCGTTTTTTCAGAAAACGTGCCTTTATTTTCTCCAATTTGTTCTCTGTATTGATAACCAACGGTCAAAAGGAGAGGCTTCCCGATTTTGAAATTACTCTGCCATTCAATCCGATTGCTTTTCGTTCGAATATCTGAATTATTAAACGCTCCAGGCGTACTCTCCAGCCCGGTGGTAATGCTACGTTGGTTATCCCCGGCCTGAGTGATTAACCTTTCCTGGGCATGCGCGAAGGTAATCTTCTGGTCCCACCAGTCAGTGATCGGTTGATGATAACTCCCGCTATAAATAAATTGTTCATTCGCGGATTTCGCCTTGAATACATCGAAAGGACCGCCGAACGTACTGGGACTATCGAGATCGATGTCGTTGTTGATCCAGCGGAACGCCAATTCCAACCGCCCGTCCCACGGCCCCTTCACCCCTAACAACGAAGACGCCTGCCAATTACGAAACGCATCACGTTCAGTTGCCCCACGCCGGTAATTCACCGAAGAAAATTTGGTCATATCCCACCGCGTCAACGTGGCAGAAAAGTCTACCAGTCCCATTTGTCCGGCAAAACTTCCTCCTTCTCGAATCGAATTATAGGACCCATACTCTGAAAAGATTCTGGCAACCGGCTTACCCGTACCGCGCTTGGTTCGAATGTCAACCACCCCACCGGCAGCATCAGAACCCCACAGCATGCTCTGCGCCCCACGCAAGACGGTCACGGATTCGATGTTGTCCGTGGTCACGGTACCAAAGTTAAACTCCCCGAGTGTCGCACTGTTCACAATGGCCCCATCAATCAGCACCAACGTTTGAGCGGAACTCCCTCCGCGAATCCTCACGGTATTGTTCGTGCCTGGTCCACCGGAGGAAAACGTCGACACACCCTGGCTCAAACTGATGGCATCCACAAGCGTTCGACTGTGTCGGCGCTGCATGCTCTCTTCTGTTATGACCTCAACTGCGCTCGTGACCTGGCTAAGAGGAACTGGCGTCTTAATAGCCGTCACCACCATGGGGTCTAATTCCGTGACAGGCTCAGAATGGTGAGAATCCGCTGCCGAAACCATGATTGGAAAGAATAGATTTATGACGAGCAATCCCAAATTTCGACAACAAACCACGAGAGAATATGAACACGGAAACCCTGAAAACATGATCCACCTCCCTTTCGCACGAAGGGGTCTTATGGAAGAGACTGATCGTCGGGTATCCTGACTTGCGGATCATCGCGTTTCTGCGCCTTCTCATGGACACCCTGTCCACAATGGACTCTTGCAGAAATACTCCCCGCTTACAGTGGCGGCACCGTGCTGGACTTACACCAGCTTCCCCGTCACAACCGTCGTTTTTCCTCTAAATACCCTACTCCTTTATTAAATGATTAATACCGATACCCACACACAACACACGGCAATGGTCCACTCGCTTACACAGGCAAGGACACCCGGGGTAATCCTGATTGAGGATGGCCATCGATAAGAACCGGGCACCCGTACACCGATTCCAACAGGTCAGGACGCAGGACTTCTAAAGGAGATCCAACCTTCACAATCTGTCCATGGTGTAACAACATCAGTCGATCACAGTATTGACTCGCCAGATTCAAATCATGAGACACCAGTATCACCGTGAGGGCACGCTCCTTATTGAGCCGCCGAAGAATTCGTGCAATATCCAACTGATGGTGCAAGTCCAAAAAAGCGGTCGGCTCGTCCAAGAGCAATATCTGAGGCTCCTGAGTAAGGGCACGGGCAATCACCGCCCGCTGACGTTCACCTCCCGACACATCCGTGACCAGCCTGGACCCCAGGTGCGTGACATCCAGGTCTTCCATAGCCTGATGCGCAATTTGCCAGTCATCAGAATCCTCCCAATGCCAGCCACCCCACCCCCGATGATGAGGAAATCGTCCCATCAGAACCATCTCAGCGATGGTAAAGGGGAAAATCTGCATGGTCTCCTGCGGAACCAACGCCACTCGCCTGGCCACCTCAGCCTGGGACAGAACGGAAAGGGGATTCCCGAACAACTCAATCGTACCGGACCGGGGATGGAAAACTTTCGCGAGGAGCTTCAGTAACGTACTTTTTCCGGAACCATTGGGGCCAAGAATTCCAAGGATTTTTCCGGAATCGATCGAGCATGTGACGGCCTTCAATACCGGCTCCGAGTGATCACGGAAACGGGTGCCATAGCCAAAGGTCACGTCTCGAAGAGCATACGCCGGTCCAGGGAGTACATTTCCGGAGTCCATCATCACATCCCCACCCGCAGGTTACGAGTGGTGAGTAGGTATAAAAACACCGGTCCCCCCACCAGTGCCGTCACCACACCGACAGGAAATTCACTTGGACTCAGGGCTGTCCGCGCCACAGTATCAGCCAACATCAGAAACATGCCTCCCACAAATCCCGCAGCCGGGAGTAAAAGACGATGATCTGCACTCAAAACCAGGCGGACGGCATGCGGCACGATCAGCCCCACAAACCCGATGATCCCGCTAAAACTCACCACCGCCCCGGTCAGAAGCGCCGCGGCAACAAACACCAGTTTTTTGACTCGCTCAACTTCCACCCCTAAGGATCGGGCCGTTTCCTCGCCAAGGGTCAGAAGATTCAACGATTGCGCTTGCGTCGCCAAAATCATCAAACCCGTTCCAAGATACAATGCCAGGACACCAAGTGTGGGATAATCAGGACCGGTTAACGATCCCATCAACCAGGCATACATCCCGAAAGCCCGATTGGGATCAGCCACACTGGTCAGAAACATGATGAATGCGGAAAAAATCGCATTCAGCACAACCCCGGCCAACAATAACGTATAAATCGAAAAGCCAAACCCCACGGATGAAATCCGATACATGATCACCAAAGACAGTAACGCCCCGGCAAAGGCACATACCGGCAAAGCCGACACACTCAGGACAGAAATTCCCACGCCAAACAACAGCGCAATCGCCGCCCCTAACGCCGCTCCGCTGGAGATCCCGATGATAAACGGATCGGCCAGGGGATTTCGCAACAAGGCCTGTAGTGCGACGCCGACCATTGCCAGACTACCCCCAACGAAAAATGCCAATAGCAGCCGTGGCAGGCGAACCTGAAGCAGAATGACCGTTGTCGGATCTGTCCCGGCACGACTGGGCTCGGCCCCAGGCAGTGTCCCAACCAGAATGGACCAGATCCGTGAGAAGGGAATCGGTTCGGTCCCAAAACCCAGACAGAGGAGAAGTGCCAAGACAGCCAATACCAACGAAATACCCACAGACACGAGCCAGCCCCGGATCGTCAGGGTGGGCAATGATGATATCGCGAATGGCAAGGGCGATGATTCCTGCCCCCACTTACTCGACACTTTTGAAGGTGGGGAAATGGTGAATGGCGGAACTTTTGCCATGGGTTTCACCACCAGGGTTTTCTTCCTTGAATCGCTAAACACGACTGCGTAACCGATTCAGAAGCGGAAATAGGATGACGTGCTCCATTGCCGAATCATGATGATCCAGGCGGGAGGTTTCAATTCGACATTTCATCCTGATTGACCTCCGGATGCAGGATCTTCACTAATTCCTTCAGCCCTTCAATAATTCGTGGGCCGGGACGATTCAGGAGGTCGCTGTCCACTTGAAACAACTTGCCGTGTTGGACTGCGGAAAGCGTTGTCCACCGTCGCCAGGCTTCCTGCTCAGACTGAGGAATCCCTTCCTGCCGACCGGACGGAAAGAGGAGGATATCGGGATTTTGTCGCAAGACTTCTTCCATGGTCAGACGCGGATACGGTGCGCTCGCCTGATCCGCCGCATTTCTGCCACCCGCCAGTTCAATGAGGCGGTGAATAAAACTACCGGGGCCCACGGTGATCAAAGGTTCGGAGTTCAAGACATACAACAATGAGGGGCGAGGCAGGTCCGCCAATCGATTTGATAAGTGGCTTAATTGCTTCCGCATGAGGGCCGCCTGGGCATTGGCTTCTTCAGAATGGCCGACCATGCGCCCCAACAACTGAATGTGGGCAAAAATGTCTTCAACCGTATGCGGGTCAAAAATAAAGGTGGGAATCTTCAATTGTTCCAATTTATTGAGAAGGTCCACACGCAGGAACGATCGAGGCGCCAAGACCAGTTGGGGTTGCAGACTCACAATACTCTCAAGATTGGGAGTGGCATAACCCACCTTCGGCTTGGTCAAGGCTTCGGGAGGGAAATCGCAGAATTCGGTCACCCCCACAACTTCCTCATTCAACCCGATGGCAAACAGAATTTCCGTAACACTTGGGGCAAGGGAGACAATACGCTGAGGGATTTTGGCCAGATAGAGCTTTCGGCCAAGATCATCGACAAACGTGCGTGGAGCCACATTGGCCATGAAGGGCATACCCGTTAAAATACCCTGTTGGCGCCGTTTCATCGTCTCTCCCTCAAAGGCCAACACCACATCACTCGAAAACGCGCAGTGAAAAATCGCCCACCAGGCCACGAATCCCAAGACCATATGGCGAACACAGAGGCTCAAAATAAAAAATCCCCAAGGCTTACACAACCTTGAGGATTGCACCCGATTCTTCATCCTCACCACTTCCCCAGCCCACGAGGGAACATTGGTCTTGGAACGAATGAGGTATTCTGGCTCCTGAGTGAGTAACCTACTATCCGCGCCTTCCCATCCGAATATCACGACCAGATCCGGACAGTGGCTTTCGCGGGTTCGTCCTCAGTTACAGCGGCGGGACCGCGCGGGAATTGCACCTGCTTCCCATCCTTCATTCCGCATATGTTTTTGGAGAATGTAGGAGGGACGGAGCCGCTTTGTCAAGAAATCGCATTTCAGGGATTGTCGCCGGCGCGAGGTTGTCTGTTTTAACGATCCCCCCAAACCGGCCTTTGCAATCCACCCCCACCTTAAACGAAGCTCCTGGACTTAACCGGCTCACGATTAGGGGATTCCATACCAGCTCGCCCATAACGACGCCCCGCCCTGCGCATCAGGATGCAAGCGGTGGTGGATGCAAAGATGCATAGACTCACGGGTCAGTTTCCTGACGAAACAGATCCTTTCATGGTGTCAGGACGTTGGAGGATGAAGTTAAGCTCTCCTCCTATCAAAAGGGTCAAACCACCGACATACAGCCACATCATCAGGATAATCACTCCCGTAATGGGTCCATAGACCGCGTTGTAATTAATGAAATTCTCCACATAAAATTTCAGCCCCAGGGATAGGATAATCCATAGAAAAACCGCAAGCATGGAGCCCGGCTTCATCCACTGCCATTCATGAGCGCTGTTCGGCGCCCAATAGTAAACCAGGTTAATAGCCATCAGCATAAGAACCACAATGATCGGCCACTGCAACAGGGGCCAGCCTAGCGTTGACCACCACTCCAAGCCCGTCACCGCTGTTACCCATTGACTTACCTCTTCACCGGCCAGGATCAAGATTAACGACGTAATAAAAAACACCGCAGCTCCGAGCGTCAGCAAGACAGCAGTCATCCCGGCTTTCCAAATCGGTCGGGTTTCTTTTACCCCATAGACAGCATTTAAGGTATTAATAATCGCCATCATTCCCCAGGAAGCCGCCCACAGTGAACCGAGCAGACTCAGGGAAAACAGTCCCCCCCCACTGCCCTGAATCATCTGTTCGACATAGCGTTCAACCAGGACCAGGGATTCTGCGGGAAGCACTTCCCGGGCGTATGGCATGACATTGGGCACGACCACCTGTCTAGGTAACATGCCAATGAGTGCCGTCACTCCCAACATGGCTGGGAATAATGCCAACAAAAAATAGAACCCGAGCTGTGCCGCCCGTCCAAACACATCGTCTTCGCATGAGGCCGCCCACACCTCTTTCGCCAATGCCCACCAACTCCCAGGCCTTCTAGGCCAAGCTGATTTATGATTGCCGGGCCCCGGCTCATCAAGTTTCCATAAAAATTTTTGATCGTACCTCATCGGTCTTTATTATACCCCATACCCGGATCTGATCTGAGTAGGACAGGCTTCTAAAAAAATCAACACCTTTTCATTTCGATGTGTGGGGCCGGTCTGGGGAAGAACCGGCTAACCCCAATGCCGAAAAAATGACATTCACATCAAGATGGGCCTCTAAGTGGTCAGCCCAACGGTTCAAGGCCTGTGACATTCGCTGTGAAACCTCCTCTGAAATTTCCAAGCCAAGTGGCGCGAGACCTTTGCGAACCCGCGCCCGATTCAACCATTGACGACGAAATTCCGGTTGGTCAAAGACCCCATGAATGTAGGTCCCCCAGACGCGCCCGTCCAGACTCATCGCTCCATCGACCCTTGATCCTGTCTCATCAACAGAACGTGGCACCTGACCAGTAAGAATCCGAAAGCAGGATGGAATGGGGTTCGCCGTCCTCGTGTCCCCCATATGAATTTCATACCCTTCAACCAGATATTCATGCCCCCAAGACTCCGGTAAGGAACGGGCACGGACTTGCACGGTTTTTTTATGAGCAAGCAATTCAGTCTCGACCTCCAGCAACCCTAGTCCTTTCGTCGAACCGCCGGTTTCCACATGCTGTGGATCCGTGATTTCTTTGCCTAGCATCTGAAATCCCCCACAGACACCCATCATCTCGTTTCCACGTTGGACATGCGCCATAAGCGCCTCTTCGAATCCAACCTTCCGCAGATATTCCAAATCGGCAATCGTCGTTTTGCTTCCCGGCAGAATAACGGCATCCGCTCCATAAAGCTCCTGGGGTGACGTCACAAAACGAAGCGCCACATCCGGTTCCACAGCCACCTGATTGAAATCCGTGAAGTTACTCATATGAGGCAGCAACACCACTGCGATATTGACGGTATCTGCTTCAAAAGACGTCTTTCGCAATCGATCAATATCTACGCTGTCCTCTTGATCCAATTCCAGATTCCGTAGATACGGCAACACGCCTATCACCGGGACGCCCGTGCGTTCTTCTATGATGGTGACACCATCTTCAAACAACGTCAGATCCCCTCGAAATTTATTAATGACAACCCCGATCACCCGCTTCCGTTCTTCCGACGCTAATAAATCCATCGTTCCGATGACTTGCGCAAACACGCCCCCCCGATCGATATCCGCCACCAACACGACTGCCGCATCGGCCATCTCGACCATCGGCCAGTTCACAATATCGCGATCCCGCAGATTCATCTCTGCGGCACTCCCCGCCCCTTCAATCACCATCACGTCATACTGCTTGGACAGCCGGTCAAAACTCCCCTTCACAAATTCAAACAAGTTGGATTTCCGCTCGAAATAATCCCGGGCATTCTGACTTCGCCACACTTGTCCTTGAATAATCACTTGAGATTTAGCGTCGGCTTCCGGCTTCAACAAAATCGGATTCATGTCCACATGCGGAGCCAACCCACAGGCCTGAGCCTGAAGCACTTGAGCCCTTCCCATCTCTCCTCCATCCGTCGTGACAAAGGAATTCAGCGACATATTTTGTGCTTTAAACGGCGCCACTCTGACTCCAGCACGATGCAATAAACGACACAAGCCCGCCGTGACCAGACTTTTTCCCACATCGGAGCCCGTTCCCAATATAGCTAATGCTCGCTTCATCTATGCCCTCTTCTTCGGATTAAGTGGATTCACGTCCTTCAAGTGTGCCGCATTGTCTAGAACAACGACATCCGCTCGGGACACCGTTGCTCAATCAGCTTACTCAGTCAGTTCTCCCAGGACGTTCCCGGGTAATTGCCGCCGCCCAATTGCCGGAACCTGGAGACGTCAGATCGGCTTTCCCGCCCCCTTGCAGAGGTTGTTCGGGTCCCCATTCACCTGTGGCAATTTCGATCCAACGGACCACCAATGGCTCTGTTGTGCCGGACAAATCGATTCGCACTCCACCGCCAACGGGCAGGTAGAGGGCGAAGGCATGGCCCGTGTCGGCAGACAGATACGCGTGATTTGGTTTGGGGTCTATGAGCAGATCGTGTGCAGGTTCCAGGGTCCACAATGGTATGTGCGACTCCAGCTTTCTCGCCCCACGAATATTGGCCACAGCCTTGTCATTGAGTCCCAGCCCTGCCGTGGGACGATGGAAACGAATGGATGCGGCACCGGCCAACAGATTCCGCCAAAAGCGTTCGATCCCGTCCTGGTCGTTGCCGAATCGGTTACCGGTGGCACCATAGGTCTTGGTCATATTGATGGGTCTCGGATGTGTAGCGAGGTAATGCCGCGTACGGAGAAATTGGTCCCAATGCTTTTGTCCGCTCTGGTGATTGTTCTGCGACACGTCGACGAAATCGTAAACCTCAGGATGATCGAACGTTCGCCGGTGGATCTCGGCGGTCACATCCTTATTCCCCCACATCTCGGTGACAAAAATCCGTTTGTCTTCCTTGTCCGCGCGATGCTTAAGGTATGTCGCCCAGTAACGGCTCCATTCTTCCTCACCATTTGTTTCGTTGTCCATGCAATAGAGCACATGCCCATATCGCAAAGTATAGTCCAGCATCTTATCGACAAATCGCTGCTGGTACCGCAAAACCACGCGGTTGTTTCGCTGCCTTGGCGTCGTAAAGAAAAACGGTTGTTTGTTTTGATATGGGGTTTCGGTATAACGCTCCGCCAGTCCGGATATTTCGGCTGTGTAATTGATATTATTCCGCGAGTTGTACGGCTGAATGTGCCAGGTGTCGCCCATGTAGTCAAAAGGGTCCCAGATCTCGATTTGCACAATGATGCCGCGATTGGCCGTTTCCCGCAGCATCCGGTCGAAGCGCCCCCAGTACTCGTCATTCCACTGCTCCAAATCATACTGGCCATCATTCATCTGTTTAAACGGGAAGACCTCAAAACCCCGATCCTGTCGGCTGCTCATCGTGTTCCGGATGACATTGCCACCAGCGGCCACCAACCGATCAAGCTGCGCAAGAAGATCTTTTTCCGGCCATTGAAACAGACTGTCGTCATCACTCCCCCCCAACAGTAACACCGGTTCTCCGTGATCACTCCAATACCAGGGATTTTTGGTCCACGGTTGCAACACAGGCTCGGCTGATACGACATTGACCAAACAAAGTATTACCAACAAAAAAATCCAGCTCGTAAAGCCTTTAAATTTCATATGTCCCTCCCGCCATCATGACCCCTTCTGCTTTTGGTTACCATTCAACTGCAAACTGCTATCCACCTACTTTCAGGGATAGAAGCCCTATGGTACAGTGCCTTCTTTCACAAACGCGAACCACAACCATGGCGGTCATAATGCACACACACCAACGGTCTTGTCGCACTCTACTGAATTGTTTCGCAGCCGTCCTCTGCTGGTCCCTCATCATTCTGCCAACAGCCCGGGCGGAGTCCCCCACCAAATCCTCATCAAGCCCATCTCCTGACAGCCAACCCGGCACACTCCAACATGTGATTGAGAACAAGAAATTACGAGTGGGTGTCTCGTTGTTCCCCCCCTGGACCCTCAAAGACAGCAATGACCAATTAACGGGCTTTGAAATCGATATCGCCCGTCAATTAGCCAAAGACCTCGGAGTCCAAGCAGAGTTTCATGTCTTTGAATGGCAGAATATTGTGCCGGCTCTCTTGGATCGGAAGATCGATATTATTACGGCCGGCATGGTCATTACCCCGCAACGTGCACTAAAAGTCAACTTCAGCGACCCCTATGATTCTGCCGGGATCGGACTGGTCACCAATATTCCGTTAACGAAAACTTTTCGTGGCCCCCAGGACCTGAATCAACCGAAGGTCACCATCACCGCCGTGACCGGTACCGTGGCGGAAGATCTTGCCCGTCGAGTATTTCCCAAAGCCACAATTAAAACCTTCCCCTCCAGTCAGGATGCCATACAGGCTCTCACAAGCGGAAAGGTACATGGCTACGTCGAGCATGAGCCCATTACGACCTTTGTGGCCCTGGAACATCCCAAAACCGTGGATGAACCATTATCGAAACCGTTGCTCGAGACCAAGACGGGGTTTGCGGTCAACAAGGGAGACCCTGACTTCATTCACTTTCTCAACGCGTGGATTATCAGCCATAACGCCGATACCTGGTTGGACTCCGCTCACAAATACTGGTTCGAAGGAGTCGAGTGGAGAAAGCATGTGGGCACGAACCCATGACGAGTGCAGAACGGTTTCCTGTCGAGGGACAACCCTCTTTCTCCTTAGGATTGATGGGCATGCTTCTACTCCTTCCGGCTCTGCTCGCAGCGGCTGCCCTTGAACAATCCGGCACCCAGCTGTCGCTCCCGGATGAAGACTCGTATCGATCTCCTCTCTCGGAAAACCTCCTCGAATCCAACCGATGGAGGATTCCACAAGAGGAGAAACGGGACTGGCGATTACCACCTCCGCCTCCTCCCGTTGGCTGGCGAACGCCACAATCCACGGAATCAAAAACATCCCCCTCCCGACGAACCATTGAGCTGTTCCCTCGATACCAGCCGGGGAACTTATCCGATTATGATATGATCGAACGAGAGGAAAAACCGTTGATTAAGATGTTTGAATTCGGGTCGAAATAATTTCTGCACCGCTGCCGCCATTCACCTCTGCGGGGTTTGCCTTCGGCGCCCTATAACAGGCAGAATTGATCATATGAGGCATCGAAAACCCCTCAACATTCAGCAAGGATACACCTCGGCCTCACCCCTGCCCACGCAGGTCGTCTCCAGCGAAGAATTTCTTCCGCCCCCACAGTCCATCAAACAAAGCCAGGTCGAGTGGTTGATCCACCAAAGCAGCCAACGGCTGAGCAGCCGCCTCGGAATAAACCGGCGGGATTTCCTCAAAACCACCGGTGGAATGGCACTGGCTTTTTTGGCCATGAATCAGGTGTTTGGGAAATTCTTTGATGTGCTTGACGTTGAAGCAGCGGAACCCCAAGCGGTTCAGGCACGCAAGGGAAATATCCCGTTCATCTTCGATGTGCAAACGCACTACGTCAGTTCCTCCTTCACCCAGCCGGGCTGGAAAGAGGGACTCCTGGGCCTGCGACGGCGGGCAAAAGAGATGGGTCTGAATCCCAAGCTCTCCGGCGATCGTGGAACGATGGAAGACCTGAGCCTGGAAAACTACATCAAAGAAGTCTTTCTGGACAGCGACACTTCTATCGGACTCATCAGCACCCCGCCTGGACCCTATCCATGGGAAGCCGTCGTCCCGCCCAAAGAAATGACGCATATCCGTGATGAAATTAATCGTCTCACCGCTTCCCAACGCATGCTCGCCCATGGACTGGTCATGCCCCAGTTAGGCAAGGTCGACCTTGATTATATGGACCAGCAAGCGGAGACGTTCAAGGTCGATGCCTGGAAGTGTTACACCGGCTCGCCGCCGAAAGGCTTCGAGCACGGCTGGTGGCTGAGCGATGAAAAGATCGCCTACCCCATGCTGGAAAAAGCGCAGGCCCTTAACATCACCAACGTTTGCGCGCACAAAGGCCTGCCGCTTGGCCCGGTGCCCGATTACAATCATCCCCGCGACATCCTGCAGGCCGCGAAAGATTTCCCCAAACTGAATTTCCTGATCTACCATTCCGGATTTCTAGGCACATCTCGTATCAATCTTGACGAGGCCAAAAAAGGTGAGATTCCCTGGACCAGCGAATTCTGCCGTTTAAAACAGAAGCAACCGAAGCTCAATAATGTGTATATGGAACTGGGCTCCACCTTCGGGCAACTCGTTATCACCGAACCCATCGTCTGCGCCCACCTGCTCGGACAGGTTCTTATGGTGTTCGGAGATGATCATCTTCTCTGGGGAACGGATTCAATTTGGTATGGCACGCCCCAATGGCAGATCGAAGCCTTCCGGCGGTTTCAAATTCCAGAAGAACTCCAGGAAAAGTTCCACTACCCGGCCCTGACCAAGGATCTCAAAGCGAAAGTCTTTGGGCTCAATGCGGCTAAACTGTTTAAGGTAGATGTCGAAGCCCAACGGAAGGATGTCCCGAAGGATTATCTCAGCCACATCAAAATGGCGTATCTCGAAGAAGACCCATCCCCCAGCCACCACGCCTACGGCTGGATAAAAAATTAAATTTAATCTGTATCTCCCGCACAAGGTTCTGGCCATTGAAGATCATCTGGAAGTATGGTCGCCTCGTTTAAACAGGCCGCATTTATTTGTTTTTGTGTCAGACCTTCCACTTCGCTAAGATCCGCTCCATGTAGCCGTGCAAATAGAAAATTGGCGTTCTTAACTTTAGCTCTTTTTAATATACAATCTTCCAAATTTGCTTTATAAAAGCTTGCATTTTCCAAATTAGCATGTGAAAGATTTGCCTTATAAAAGTCAGTTAGAGAAAAGTCACCTTCCCTCATATCGGAAAATTGAAGATCAGCCTCTCTGAGATTTCCTGCAGAAAAGGGAAATTCTTCCCCTCCTTTCCAAATTTCCTCATTCAACTCGTACACTAATCTTTTATCTACCTTTCCTTTCTCGAAATCAAATTTAGGCATTGGGGAGTGATGGTAGAATTCTGCCTTTTTTAAGTTCGCCCCAACAAGTTTTGCTTGTTCAAAGTTTACCCCCAAAAGATGGGCACCCTCAAAATTACTCCCGTGAAGCAAGGCATTTTTAAAATTTGTGCGCTGAAGGTATGCATGAGTAAAATCGGAATATCTAAGATCCCCCTTTAAAATTTTTGCACTACCCAAATCCGCTCCCTGAAAATTAGAAAACACCAGTACAGATCCCTGCAAATTGGCTCCTAACAAATTGGCATTTTTAAAGTTTGCTCCTAAATCATATTTGAAATTTAACGACATTCTAATTTTCTTTTCAAAATCTTGGTTTTCCAAATTTTCAGAATTAGATTTTGTTAAGTTATTGAACATTATCATTCCCCTAATTAGGGCTTCGGTATCAATATAAATATCATTATCTTCTTCACCCCACCCAGCATCGACATTTTCAAGGTTGGCACCTATAAGATTGGCATTCTGAAAATTAGCCCCAGCAATTTTGGCTCCCCGAAGATTTGCTTGTCTTAGGTCAGCCTGCACAAAAAAGGCCTTTTGAGCCAAGGCATTCTGTAAATCTTTTGCTGCGAGATTAGCTCCCTTTACCAGAGAAATTTCCTTGCCATCCCAATTACCAGGCTTAATAGATAATTCCTCTTCAACCAGGAATGCATAGTTATTAAATAAGTGATAAAGACCAATACGTCTTTCTCCAAAAGCCATCAAACTGATTGCCGTAACTAAAACATACATAACGATAAAATGCATGATATTTTTCCAACCTAAGAATAAAGAAGGGTTATGGCGAAGTGTAGATATTGCTAGCCAATAGGTATATAAACCAAATGAAATTGCAAATATTAACCACCCAGCAAGTAAACTAATTCCAACTTTATCCCGACTACTTAGATAACGCTCCCAAAAAATAAAAATAGTTATGGGAACCAAATACCAAGCAAGAATTATAGGAATTCCAAACTTCAACCATGAATTTATCCATAAAAAGTATTGGGAGTCTTCTTTAATTAAAGCGTAGTGTTTGCGTAAAAGCCCTATTGTTATCCATGGATGAATTTTTTCATCCAGATTTTTCCCATCCGGAAAGACAGCTGGCAACTGCGAAAGACTCTTCCAACATTCTTGCAAGCTAACGTGAAACCAAAAATAAAGACAAAGCAAGAGGAAAGGGGTTACCCAAAAAAATCCTGCGATTGGGATTTCGGTTTGAATAATGGGGAGAGGGGAGGAAGTTAAATTGGTTAACAATCGACCATCTGTAGTTGCGGCAATGGTCAACCAAGAATACATACATGCCAAAATTATAGTTAGGTTTAATTGTTTAGCATTCTTTATTAAATCAGTGGTTCGACTAAGGCTTTCAAATTTGGAAATATGAGTGGGAAGCTTAGCAGCCCTTAAATTACTTCCGCCAAGCTGTTCTTCCAAAAGACCAATGACTTCTGAAAGGTCAGCGTTTTCCAAATTTGAATCCATTAAGTTAGTACCACTCAACCGTGCAAATTTAAGATTTGCTCCCTCTAAAACTGCTGAGCGCAAATTTTTTCCACTTAAATCAGCATATTTTAAATTTACACCACTGAGATTTGCTCTTTCACCGACCTTCCCTTCTGATTCAAGCCATTTTTGATGTGACGAAATTATGCCCTCTAGAGTTTCGGAAGAAAGCGTTGCATGTTTCTCCTCTTGTCCAATTTGGTCAAGCGAATCATTCATGGGTTTTGGCCTTCCTACTTTCTCAAAGGCTATCTTTTTATTAAATCCATGCTATTTGTTACATCCAGCCTTCGTCGTATTCGATGATTTCAAACCAGGAGGTCATTTTGGGAAGCTGATCGACTGAGATCACAAGCTTCTTAACGCTCTCGGCCTTATAGCTATCGTAGACTTTCTACATCTGCACATTCTTTGGACCTACGGGAATCACCATCTTGCTTTATACCCCCAACCATCTAACATTCTAGCTTAAAAGTCCTGATTTTAAAAAACATTTCTTTCTCCATTCAAGTCAGCCAGAAATATCTCGGCATTTGTGAATCGTCTCTGCTTATGATTAAATTAAACAGTCGGAGATGTCATTCTTCCTCTCACCTGTGAGGTTACCCATGACGACACGACGCTTCTCACCATTTGCTGGTCTCCTTCTCTTAAGCTTTGCCGCATGTCTGGCATTGGGATTGACGGCTGTCACCGCTCAGGCACAGCTCGAAACTGAACCTCACCCTCTGGACACCTTTATAAAAGGGATTACCAATTTTTCTCAACCCACGGGTATCCGGGGCACCGTCCGATATATCGAAAAGGACCGGCAGACACTCTGGTTAAATTGGGAACAACGCTCAGATGAAAGACCGTTGTTTGACTCAGGATGGAAGCTCGTCCCCGGGGATGCCACCTTAGCGGTCCAACCCCGGGATTCCGAGCAATGGGAAAAACTGTCAAATCTTTCGAAAGGCCTGCCTCTGGAACTGATTGTTCAGGACGACGGAAAAGGCCACCGCCACATTCTCTCCTTCGAAGATATTTCCGGTCCGCCGAAAATCCCCCTGTAGATCTATTGAGTTCCACACCTATCGGGCCCCTAATGCCCGCATAAAAATCTGAAAGGGTTGTCCGGTTACATCCGGCCTTCGTCGTGTTCGATGAGACTGAACCACGTGGTGATATGGGAAAGGGACTCCACCGACACACCACGTTTTTTCGCCAGACCGGCTTTATACTCGTCGAAAGCTTTCTGCGCCATTGGAGCTTTCGGACCGAATGTCAGCACCATGTCATTCCATTCCGCTTTTTCCGCATCGCTCAGGCTTTTCCCGTTAGATTTCACCCAGTCGGCAATCTCTGCGTCCGTCCCGCCTTGCAGCACGCGCTTTTCGAAATCCTCTCCTTTGATTTCCAATTTATCTAACAAATATTTATCGAAGCCGACGGTGAGATAATTGTAGTCTTGAATCTGCCCGGCGTTCCGCATCCGGACTTTGTCGATGAACCGTCCGAGATGGCAAAGCCCGCCGACTTGTTCTTTTGGACTGCGTGGATACTGTGCTGTGGTCATCGCTCCTACTCCTTTTGGTAAATGAATCTATGAAAACGAAAAATGTGGCTCCTACTTATAACTCGTGAGAGGTCTGAATGGAAATGCCGTTACAGGATCAAGCTCAGCCATATCAGCAGGCTTGCACTCTCTCCTGGAGCTTTTTGTAAAAGGAGCCCGGGTAGCAACCGGAAGGAGAGAACAAGACTAATGCTGGATTCCCGATGAAAGATATCCGGTATGACCAAAGAGACTACTTCCAGCTTACACCAACAGGAGGCCGACGGCTCTGGCTTTGTGGGCAGAAGCGGACTGCCACCACCGATCAAACCCCTTTGGTCCGCCAAACGGAAAGCCCGCCCGAACTTCTTTATAAATAGGATACCGATGTCCACCGGCTTGGTGCACGGGCACGGCACGCTCGATCAGATTCAGAAACCATTCCCCTTGGCCTCGCTTCAGCCTCACTTCTTCATCCGTCGTTCGGTTCGGCAAAATAATTTTGTATTGTTCGCCACTTCCTCGATCAACATCCGGCTGCCCGCCGATCCAGACGAATTTCCGCTCTAACCTGGAATGATCCTCCCGCTCTTCGCTCTCCAAGATCTGCTTGACCCAGGTGCGTTTAACCTTTGGTTTCGGGACCCGCTCCGGAAACCATTCACGGACATCCCGGGTCAATTCCAACCCCTCCTTGTAATGCCAAAGCGCCGCTCTCAGACCCTCCCCGATCCATTCCGGCATGGATGCCAGCTCATCCACATGAACCAGATCATTTTCCGCGAACCCTCCGAATGCCGGTCCGATGAGATGAATGCCATAGGCTTGAGGCTCTAAGCCGATCGGACTATGGGCGGTGGTGGTAAACCGATGCCAGAAGGCTGATTGAATGAGGTCATGCGCAAATAATTGGCGTACCCGTTCGAGGCTTTCAATGGTTTCCCCGATCGTCTCACTGGGAATTCCATACATGAGATAGGCATGCACCAGAATCTCCGCGTCCCGGCAGGCCTGAACCACCCGAACCGTCTGGTCGACGGTAATACCTTTTTTAACCAAGGCCAGCAGACGATCGCACGCCGCTTCCAAACCGGCGCTCAAGGCGATGCAGCCGGAGGAAGCGAGCAGACGGCAGAGGTCGGGCGTAAACGCCGGTTCAAACCGGACGTTTCCCCACCAGGAAATGGTGACCTCCCGTTCGAGCAGAGATAGCGCCAGATTTTTTAAGCCCGCCGGCGGAGCGGCCTCATCCACGAAGTGAAACCCGCAACGTCCTGTTTCGGCGATCAGGGCTTCGATCCGATCCACCAACATTTCGCCGGGTGAGACTTCATACCGGCCGATGTAATCCAGCCCCACATCGCAGAATGTACATTGCTTCCAGTAACACCCATGCGCCACCGTTAATTTATTCCAATGTCCATCGGACCAGAGCCGATGCATGGGATTCAAGGTATCCAGCACGGAAATATACTGATTGAGAGACAATCCGTCATACGTCGGGGTTCCCACTTCGACCTGCGAAACGTCCGGCTCCCTGGCTCCATTCTGCCAAACGACATTTTGCCCTGAACGAAGAAAGGTCCGGCACAGATCGGGCTCTCTCCGTTTTCCTTCCAGGTATTCCAACAGACAGAGGAAGGGCCGCTCCCCATCGTCAAGGGTCACGAAATCAACGACTTCAAACAGTCGAGGGTCCCGTATCCGGCGCAACTCCGTATTGGGGTATCCTCCCCCAAGCACGACTTTGATTTCCGGCCTTTTAACCCGCAATTCTTGACCCATCCGAAGCGCGCCGTACAAATTGCCGGGAAACGGCACAGAAAATCCGACGACACCGGGTTGATGCCGATCCACGTGCCGCCAGAGCGCGTCCACCATCCACTCGTCAGTGAGACTCATGGATTGGGCCAAGGCTTCCTCTAGACGATCATAGGAATTCGCCTGCATGGCAATGGATTCGGCATAGCGGCTCAATGCAAAGTGGGGGGTAATGGTGGCCTGAACCAGGTCGGCAAGATCTTCAAGATACAAGGTTGCCAGATGCTTGGCCTGGTCGGCTTGATTGTATGCACGATGTTGCCCATCTTGATTTTCTGAACCCTTTAAGGAAAAGCGTGGACCTTGGGGAAGAAAAGTGCCCTGACAAATGCGCGGAGCCAAGGTAGGATTTCGACCTTGCAAAAAGCTAATCACCGGATTAATCGTCTCGACATACGCCCGCTCCAGACTCAGCATTTGCCGCGCCTCACCAGGCAGTTCGTCAATGGAAGTCTTCCGGAGTTCGGCAAAGACCCGGCTCAGGCCACCACGTGAGAAGAGGGCCAACACCATTTCAATGCCCACATCAGCCTGATGCGTGCGATACCCTTGTGACCGCAAGAACCCGGTCAAATAGGCCGTGGACGGATATGGCGTATTGAGTTGAGTCAGAGGAGGGATCACCAACAGGACAGATAAATCAGACATGGTGTGGTGAGATTCTGGGGGAACAACACGAATACCAATGATTCGCTATTGGCCTATATAAGAGAGTGGCAAGGCCTTGTAAAGGAAACGGAGAAAGCTTACCCCAGTTCGACCTGGACTACAACAGAGAACAGAAGAGGCTATCGGGAATTCTCAAGGGAGATTCAAGGTCCTCTCCCCAAGGGGAACTGCTTTTATACGGTTTGAGATTGGGATTGAGAAACGGTGGAATAACCACTCGTGCGAAAAAAGGCCAACGCGATCAGGTTTGAAAGCTGGTCAAAATGCTCAAGCACCTGGGTTAGGAATTGCGACAAGCCTGTGGAATACACCTCTTGCAAGCTGCCGAATTCCAGATCCGCCGCCAAGGCCCCACTTAATCTGATCGCCTGACGGGTTTCTGCCCTTCGACTACTTCCCGCCAACCGTTCCACGACTTTACTGATTTGCGCCGTCGTATACCGGACCGATCGAGGGAATTTATCATGAAAAAGGAGAAATTCAACGATTCGTTTCGGCACCAACTGTGTGGAATAAAATTTCCGATAGGCCTCGAAGGCACTGGCCGATTTCAACGCGGCTAAACACTGATGGTATTCGGAAATCCTCCTGGGTTCCGTGGTAGGATCACTGAGGACAGGAATATCAATGAGTCGAGCGGTCCGTCCACCCCGTTCAATATTCAGTCCCAACCGGTAAAAATTCCATCCCTCATCGTGGACCATCGTGCTGCCGACAACCCCGTCCAACGTGTAGCAGGTATTCCGCACATATCTGAGCAAATCGTGTGTATCCGACCACAGTTCAAGTTCGGTCTTTCCCTTGAGGCTGAGATAGAAATCATTCATAAAATGCCAGACTTCGCTGGATAACTGATCCTGGATCCCGCGTGCGCTGTTTCTGGCGGCCGCAATCAGATTCGTCAGCGAATTCGGATTGTCCCGGCAGAGCGTGACAAATTCCATAACCGGTCTGGTCCGAACTTCCCCAAAAATTTTGGTATAGGCTTCCAGTTCACCGGTGTCTTCCAAATATCGAGTCCAAATATTGGCCTGGTCTTCCTGGGTCGCAATCTCCGTCAGCAAATGAAAATGCACATCCACGAACCTGGCCGTATATTCGGCCCGCTCCACCGAGCGCCCGATCCAGTAAAACGATTCTGCCGTCCGGCTTAACATGGCTCATTCATCTCCATAGAGCACCCATGTATCCTTGCTTCCCCCGCCCTGCGAAGAATTCACGACCAGGGAGCCTTCCTTCAAAGCGACACGGGTCAGTCCTCCCAACGACAAGGAAATCTCTTCCCCCCAGAGCACAAACGGCCGAAGATCGACATGTCGCCCGACCAATCGCATATTCTCTTCTCCATCCACCACACACGGATGATGCGAGAGAGTCACCACCGGCTGGGCAATGTAACTTCGCGGATCCGTCTCTATTTTCTTCCGAAATTCCTCCTGTTCGGCCTTGGTTGAGCTGGGTCCCATCAACATCCCATATCCGCCGGATTCCGCCACGGCTTTCACCACCAATGAACCCAGGTGTTCCAATACATACTTTCGATCTTCCGGATTTCCGCACAAATACGTGGGGACATTTTGCAGAATGGGTTTCTCGCTTAAATAGTAGTCGATCATTTTCGGCACAAAGGTATAGACCGCTTTATCGTCGGCGATCCCGTTCCCGATGCCATTGGCCAGGCCCACATTCCCTGCTCGATAGGCCCGGACCAGGCCGGGAACGCCTAACACGGAATCCTTGCGAAACACTTCAGGATCGAGGAAGGTATCATCCACCCGGCGATAAATCACATCCACCTGTTGGAGACCCTGGGTCGTCTTCATATAGACCTTATCATCCGATTCCACCACCAGATCCCGGCCTTCCACCATTTGAATCCCCATTTGTAAGGATAAAAAGCAATGTTCAAAGTAGGCGGAGTTAAACACACCGGGCGTCAGGAGAACGACGGTCGGATTTTCTTTACTCAGGGGAGCCAGCCACTTGAGATTCTCCAGGAGTTGCGTCGGATATTGATCGACAGGCCGGACTTGCATGTCGGCAAACAGGTTGGGAAACAGTTGCTTCATGACCAATCGGTTTTCCAGAACGTACGACACGCCTGATGGGGTCCGGAGATTATCCTCCAGGACATAGTATTGGCCTTCATGGTTCCGGACCAAATCAACTCCCGAGACATGGATGAACACCTCTTTGGGAGGACAAAAGCCCACTAAATCTTTCTGGAAATGCTCGGAACTTTCTATGAGCTCACGAGGCACCACGTGATCGTTAAGGATCCGTTGCTCGCCATACAAGTCCACTAAAAACATATTCAGGGCCATGACCCGCTGGCGAATTCCCTCTTCAAGAATCCGCCATTCGAGATCCGGGATGATTCGTGGCATCAAATCAAATGGAAAAATTTTCTCCGTTTGCTGGAGATCGCCATAGACGGTAAAGGTAATCCCCTGCCGCAAAAACGCCTGATCGGCCTGACGCCGCTTCAATTCCAGATCCTTCGAAGAGAAATTCCGTAGTCGTTCGACGAGACGCCGGTAATGACGCCGTGGAACGCCGGTCGTCTCGAACATTTCATCGAATCCCGGCTTCATTTGATAGCGGTCAAATAACGATTTCACAACCCTATCCTTTATCATGGGCCTCTGGGCCATAAGACGATCTCACCGAAAATTCCGGTGTAGAGTGTAGCATAGGCGACCGACACAATAGCAATTTCAACAAGAGAACACGGACCATACAAAGCTTGTCCTGACGCGGTGATTGGATCTTTTTGGGAATGATTCAGGTGAAAGAGAATGGTGCAAAGAACGAAGGAGAGTGCTAAGATCCGATACGTCATGTGAAGATGGTCATTTCATATTACCGCTCTTCTTTCAGCAAGACAGGCATTTCATGGGCTATTGATTGTTCATGGCACTTCACGTCGCACTTAATCACCAAACGCATTATTGCTACGATCGCCGGGTTCAGATGGGGCCTCACGTCATCCGGTTGCGGCCGGCTCCCCATAGCCGGACTCCCATTCTGAGTTACGCACTCAAGATTGAGCCCACCGGTTATTTCCTGAACTGGCAACAGGATCCTCACGGCAACTATCTGGCACGAATTATTTATCCTGAAAAGGTTCAGGAATTTCATGTGGAAGTCGACCTTGTGGCCGACATGGTCGTCTATAATCCCTTTGACTTTTTTCTGGAACCGGACGCCGAGACACTTCCCTTCAACTACGATCCCCTGGTCAAAGAGGACCTGCTGCCGTATTTAACCACAGAACCTCCAGGCCCCCGACTGCAAGGATGGCTGCGACAGTTCACCGCGCCACACGATGATCCTACCGTACCCTTCTTAATGAGTCTCAATCAGCAACTGAAGTCTCAAATCGACTATGTCGTCCGCATGGAGCCCGGCGTGCAAACCCCTGATGAAACGTTGGAACTGGGACGTGGATCGTGCCGGGACACCGGCTGGCTCCTCGTGCAGATCCTCCGCCACCTGGGCATTGCCAGTCGATTCGTCTCCGGCTATTTAATTCAACTTGTTGCCGACGTGAAATCCTTGGATGGCCCGTCCGGTACCGATCGGGATTTTACAGACCTTCACGCCTGGGTGGAGGCCTATCTGCCGGGGGCCGGGTGGGTGGGATTGGACGCCACGTCCGGCCTGTTGGCTGGAGAAGGACACATCCCGCTGGCCTGCACACCTCATCCTCTGACCGCTGCGCCGATTAGTGGAGCGATGGAGATTTGTGAAACAACGTTTGCTCATGAAATGTCGGTCACCCGTATTGTTGAAACGCCGCGGGTAACCAAGCCATACACAGAGGAACAATGGCAGGCGATCGATCAATTTGGACAACGACTGGATCAGGAATTGGCAGCCAACGATGTCCGGCTCACCATCGGCGGAGAACCCACCTTTATCTCCATCGATCATCCCGATGCTCCTGAATGGAACACCGAGGCTGTCGGTGATACGAAGCGACCATTGGCGGCGAATCTCATCAAACGCTTACGGGAGCGTTTCGCCCCTGGAGGACTTCTGCACTTCGGTCAAGGAAAGTGGTATCCCGGCGAACCGTTACCACGCTGGGCCTTTAGCCTCTATTGGCGGCAGGATGGAAAACCGATCTGGCAGGAAGAGCAGTTCTTTGCCGAGGAAAATCATTCCTCAAACCTTTCCGCCGATGATGCCAACCACTTCATTCAGGGAATTGCCAATCGGGTAGAGGTGGGCACCAAAACCATTCAGCCCGTCTATGAAGATCCCTGGCATTTCATCGGTCAGGAACGAAAGCTGCCGGAAAATCTCGAACCGGCCACCAATAATCTCGACGACCCCATGGCTCGCGCCCGGCTCGCAAAGGTGTATGAACGCGGTCTGGGCAAACCGGCAGGCTATGTCCTGCCATTGCAACGCTGGAATGCCAAGGACGGACCACGTCGCTGGGTCACCGCGGCATGGACCACACGCAGTCAGCAGTTGTTTTTGGTCCCGGGTGACTCGCCGATCGGCTTTCGATTGCCCCTCCCGTCGTTACCGGTTATTGATCCCAAAGACTATCCCTATATCATTCCGACGGACCCATTCAACATCCGAGGACCCTTACCCGATCCGATTCAGGAATCCTCCCTTACGGAACACCGGCTTCAAAAACTACGGGGAGAAGAGGGGCAACATGAACCAGCTCAAGTGATCATGGGACAGCAGAGCGGGATCGGCGCAGGAGGTGTGGTTCGCGCATCCCTCACAGTGGAACCTCGTAACGGGCACCTCTGCGTGTTCATGCCGCCCCTGGAATCGGCTGAAGATTATCTTGATCTGGTCGCCGTCATTAAGGACACCGCTGCGGAATTAAACCAGCCAATTCACTTGGAAGGCTACACGCCCCCCTATGACCCTCGCATCAACGTTTTAAAAATTACTCCTGATCCTGGTGTGCTCGAGGTGAATATCCACCCCGCGAAAAATTGGGCGGACATGGTCGCAATTACCACGGCCATCTATGAAGAAGCGAGGCTCTGCCGATTAGGCACGGAAAAGTTCATGTTGGATGGACGACACACGGGAACCGGGGGAGGCAATCATGTGGTCATGGGAGGCAACACTCCTGCTGACAGTCCTTTTCTGCGTCGGCCCGATCTCCTGCGCAGCATGATCGCTTACTGGCAACGGCATCCTTCCCTCTCCTATGTCTTTTCCGGTCTTTTCATCGGCCCGACCAGTCAGGCTCCCCGCATCGATGAAGCCCGTCATGATTCCTTGTACGAACTGGAACTGGGATTTGCCCAAGTCCCCGCTCCCAACGTCGGGGCGCCACCACCGCCATGGTTGGTCGATCGGATCTTTCGAAATTTGCTCATTGATGTCACGGGGAATACGCATCGCACGGAGATTTGTATCGACAAACTCTATTCCCCGGATGGCCCGACCGGTCGACTCGGACTGGTAGAATTCCGGGCCTTCGAAATGCCGCCCCACGAACGCATGAGTCTGGCTCAACAGGTTCTGCTCCTGGCCCTCGTTGCGCGTTTCTGGAAAACTCCGGACCAGGGAAACCTCGTACGATGGGGGACCCAACTTCATGATCGTTTTATGCTCCCTCACTTTCTGGCTCAGGATCTCCAAGAAGTGATCCAGGAAATGAATCGCGCCGGGTACGAACTGCAAGACGACTGGTTCGCACCCCACCTGGAGTTCCGCTTTCCTCACTTCGGTTCAATCACCTATGGCAGTCTGGTGATGGAAGTTCGACAGGCTCTGGAACCCTGGCACGTCATGGGAGAGCAAGGGGCAACTGGCGGCACCGTACGTTATGTGGATTCCTCGGTCGAACGCCTACAAATCAAACTGTCCGGCTTAACGGAAAACCGTTACATTATTGCCTGCAATGGCAAACGCGTGCCCATGATACCAACCGGACGACAAGGAGAGGCGGTGGGCGGCGTGCGATATCGAGCCTGGCAGCCTCCCAACTGTTTACATCCGAAGATCGGAATTGACGCCCCGCTGACTTTTGACATTTACGATCAATGGGCCGGGCGGGCGGTTGCCGGATGTACCTATCATGTGGCCCACCCGGGCGGACGTAATTTTGAACATTTCCCCGTCAACGCCTATGAAGCCGAAAGCCGCCGGTTGGCCAGGTTTCATTCCTTCGGTCATACCACGGGACTCTATGCCGAACCACCAGATACCTCCCGCCCGGAATTTCCGTGCACGCTGGACCTCCGATGGCCTGTATAATCACATACAGTGGACAGTGTATCCAGGAAACGGTAAGGTAATTTTGACCATCCTTCAACGAGAAATACCCTGATTAATTCCATGGCGTCCTTCCATTCTCCCGAACCAGCGGACTCCCTTATCCAACCCACCACGATGTACCCGCCTCAACAGGATACCTTTGATGAACTCGTGGCTTCTGACGGCTCTGTTCGTCCGCATTGGCAAAGTCTGTTGAAACAATTCGAGAGCCTGGATGGGACCCAACGCCGTCTGGCTCACGAAACCGCCACACGAATGTTGAAAGATGACGGCATGACCTATCTTGCCAGTCAGAGTGAACGACAACGGGACAGACCCTGGCAGCTTGACTTATTCCCACTGTTAATCAGCCAGGAGGAATGGCAACATCTTGAAGCAGGCCTGATTCAACGAGCCCGTCTCCTCAACCATATTTTGAGCGATTTGTATGGCCCGCAACAATTGCTGAGAAACGGAACCTTACCCCCTGCTGTCGTGTTCGGGAATCCCCAGTTTTTGCAGCCCTGCCATGGTGTCCCGGTGGCGGGAGGCACCTATTTACATTTTCTGGCGTTCGATGTGGCGAGAGCGCCAGATGGAAAATGGTGGGTCTTGCGTGATCGCACTGAAGCACCCTCCGGTGCCGGATTCGCTCTCGAAAATCGCATTATTGTCTCACGGTCTTTACCCAACCTGTTTGCCCGCACTCAGGTCCAACGACTCTCCTCTTTTTTCCAGACCTTCAGCGAGAGTTTTCTCCAGTTTTCCCAACGTGAAGATCCCTTGGCGGTGGTGCTCTCGCCGGGCCCGGAAAATATGGCCTATTTTGAGCATGCCTATCTGGCTCGGTATTTAGGCTACCCGATCGTGGAAGGGTCGGACATGACCGTACGCGATGAACGGCTGTTCCTGAAAACGGTCGATGGTCTTAAGCCCGTTGATCTGGTCTTACGCCGGATTTATTCGGACTTGTGCGACCCTCTCGAATTGATGACCGAATCCACAACGGGTATCCCAGGGTTACTCCAAGCCATTCGAGCCGGACACGTCACTTTAGCCAATGCGCTCGGAAGCGGATTAATCGAAAGCGAAGTCCTCTTAAGCTTTCTGCCGACATTATCCAAATTCTTTTTTGGTGAAGGACTGAAAATTCCCAGTGTCGCCACCTGGTGGTGTGGACAGGCCAACGAGCGCGCCTACGTGCTCGAAAATATGAACCGATTATTAATTCGTCGTGTTTTGACACCCAAGCGTGGCCTCACGCACGACCGTCTCTCCTCCTTCGGACCTGACTTGAACGAAGAAGACCGTGGAGCCCTGGCTCAAGCCATTGCCCGGCGTGGGCATGAATACGTGGGACGGGAAATCGTTTCGCCCTCCACGACTCCCTTTTGGACATCCCAGGATGAGCTCAAACCGGTTCCAATGACTGTCCGCATCTATCTGACAGCCACCAAGGACGGCTATACCGTCATGCCGGGTGGACTCGCTCGCGTGTCGGTTCGATCGGATCCTCGTGGGCACTGGCACGAACCCGGTGATTTCAGTAAAGACACCTGGGTGAAATCGAACGGGCCTCTTGATATTCCGGCAGCCGTGACGTTGCCCCATCATACGCTTCAGCTTCGCCGGGGAGGACGGGATCTACCCAGCCGGACCGCTGACAATCTCTTCTGGCTGGGGCGTTACACCGAACGCGCCGAAGGCGCGATCCGTTTATTACGAAGCCTGGTATCACGCATGAGTGGTGAGGCGGGAATCGGAGATGATCCTGAGACCCTGCATCGCTTGGTTTCACTACTCGTGATGCAAAAACATTTATCGCCCCGTCGCGCCAAACGGGCCGTGGAAGGCGGAGCCAGCGCAGTGGAGGCAGAACTTCGAACGATTTTATTTGACCCGGATTCGCCGGACGGCTTGGCAACCATTCTTCAGAATGTGCGACGCACCGCAGAACTGGTTCGTCACCGGTTGTCCCTCGACACCTGGAATATTCTCATGGAATTCACCAGCGTGCCAAAGGAATGGGCACAGACAAAAGGACAAAGCATCGATGATGCGATTCGACTATTGAGCCGGATGATTCAACATCTGGCAGCACTTAACGGCATGGTCATGGAAAATATGACCCGCAGCTATGCCTGGCGTTTTCTGGAAATGGGACGACGCCTGGAACGCGTGAGACACTTATCCAAACTCATGCATCATTTAGCATCACGGGGAACGCCGGAGACGACCGGCGCCCTCAATCTGCTTCTGGAATTAGCCGACGCCTCCATTACCTACCGAACCCGATACAAGGCTGAAGCCAAACTCGCTGCAGTCTTGGATTTGCTTTTGGCCGACGATACCAACCCCCGTTCAATTATTTTCCAGTTATTGACGATCGAGGCACACATCAACGCATTGCCTCGGGAGGAAGCCTCTGCCCCCCTCAATCCGGCACAGCGGATCACCACACGCGGGTGCACGGATATTCGATTGGCCGACATGATGGAACTTGCCCAATTCACGACGAAAACCGGCGTGCGAGTCAACCTTGAACGACTGCTTAAACAACTGGACCAACATGTGCATCAACTCTCCGATGTGGTGGCTCATACCTTTTTCAGTCATTCGTTGGCCCAACGGATTTCAGGGCCTCAATGGCTTGAGGGCATTCCATGATCTATCAGGTTACACACCGGACCACCTTCGCCTACACCCAGCCGGTTGCCATTTCTCATCATGTCTTACGTCTGACTCCCCGATCCCATCCCCGACAACATTGCCTCCGATCGACCGTGACATTGGAGCCCACGCCATCGGTCCGTTCGGAAGGCGAGGATTATTTTGGCAATCCCATTACTCACCTGACCATTCAAACCCCCCATCCTCAACTGATCGTCGACGCCAAAACCGCCGTGGAGGTCCTCAAGCCGGAGCCGATTCCGTTGGATCAAAGTCCGCCTTGGGAACAGGTCGTCCACCAACTCCAAAATCCCGTGGATTCGCCGAATCTGGAAGCCCAACAATTTATGTATGATTCCCCATACATCACCATTGACGATGCCACGTATGATTTTGTTCGTGAATGTTTTCCATCCGGGCGTCCGCTTCTGGCCGGTGTGATGGAATTAACCAGTCGAATTTTTGAGGAGTTCACGTACGAAGGAGGTGTGACCGAGGTGTCCACTCCGGTTCATGATGTCCTCACCTCACGGAAGGGCGTTTGCCAGGACTTTGCCCATTTGGAAATTGCCGCACTCCGCAGCCTGGGTTTGCCTGCACGCTATATTAGTGGATACCTTCTGACGCATCCACCTGAAGGACAAGAAAAACTGGTGGGGGCCGATGCCTCACATGCCTGGGTCGCTGCCTGGAGTCCCGGTCTTGGCTGGGTCGACTTTGATCCTACCAACAATATCATTCCCGGCGATGAACACATCACCTTGGCCTGGGGAAGAGACTATGGAGATGTCAGTCCGATCAATGGCTTCATGGTTGGGGGCGGACAACATACGCTCGCCGTATCCGTGGACGTCAGCCCCACTCCACATCCTTCACTGGTGTAATCCCGATTCTGCACCAATAAGAATTTTTTTATTTGTGAATCCCTGCCTCATTTGCTGTCAGGGTTCGCTCTTCCATTCCCTGTCGACAAAAAGGATGTCACCGGCACGTACCCGTATTGAGGAAAGACCTTTTCATTCTATTCAACGAGATCGTCATGAATGGTATACGGCCTGCCACCCGGCTTCTTGTCAGAAATTGACTCCCGGGACTATTTACCATCCTTCGGTCCCTTCGTGTTAGAGACCGAAGCCATCGGTCTGGACCAGACAGCGGACAACGCTACGAGGTCTTTAGTAGGAAGCGGAAAAAATCCCGATTTAGCAACCACCTGTTGGCCTTCCAGGCTCAACGCGAATTTAATGATTTCGGAGAGGAAAGGAGCATGTACCATATCTGGGGGTTCATTCACATAGAGGTATAACCGTCGATGAAGTGGATAGGATCCATTCGTTGCGGATTGGAATGTCGGTTCGACAAATGCATCGCCTTCACCGGCAGCCACATGTAAGGGTTTAACGGAATTGGTGCGATAGCCGATACCACTATAGCCGACGGCATAAGGATCATTCATGACGGCATGAACAACCGAGGCGGCACCAGGTTGAACAATACTCATCTCTTTGTCTTTCCCATCCAACATGACGAATTCCCTGAAAAACTGTCCGGTCCCTGATTTCGCATCCCGAATGTGAGAAACAATAGAAGATCTTTCCCATATCCCGGAAAGACCCAACTGTCCCCACGTGTCGATGGACTCCGGAGCCCCTCGGTGCCTGTCCGAGGAAAATAACGCATCCAATTGTTGTAATGTAATGCGGTCAAGCGGGTTATCCTTATGAACAAAGATGGCAAACGCATCGACCGCAACGGGAATCGCCGAGGGGGCGTAACCTAATTGTTTGGTGAATTTCTCGATTTCTTGATTCGTCATCGAACGCGACATGGCCGCGATCTTGGTCTTCCCGCTCAGTAACGATTCAACGCCCGTGTTGGATCCGTCCGTCTTCAGACTGATTTCCAAATCAGGATGAATTTTCTCCAGCCTATCTTTCCATGCTTCCAAAATCGTTTTCATGGTATTGGACCCGTCGATTTCGACCTTTCCCGACACACGGCTTTGTGGAGAATATCGGGGAACCTGTTGGTCCACCTTGGGAAACAAGTCGTCTGCTCCCATGGCAGGAGGACTCAGCACTATAAAGATCAACCCAAACAACATCACACCCTTAAGGAATTGACTTTTTTCCAACTTCATATTTGCTCCTTGTTGAATTATTGACCGGTCCAATAGGCCATGGGGCCACCCAAATATCTTTGACATCAGGAAGAGCGCCATCCGTCTCGTCCTTCCCATATCATCCCTTTAGGTCAAAATTTACCGCTCGGGTATGTCAGCCAAATGTCACGCATGTTACAAATGAGTTAAATTTTTGCTGGAACCCATCTTGTTCATAACGAGAGAAGTGAACGACCCGGTCCACTCAGGTCCTTCAGAATACATTCGGACGGGAAACACCCCTGCCAGAGCTCCCGAGCCAATTGATCTTGACTCATAACGACCGTTCATATTAAATACTGTTCATATGAATATATATTCATCTATTTAGACTTTCCATTCACTATTTTCCCGTAATATGAAAATCAAAAACACTTCTCCTTCCTGTGCAAGCAAATTAAAGGTGGTTTCAGATCCAACACGATTGGCGGTTCTTGAAGCTCTTATGTCCGGACAAAAGAATGTCGGGGAATTGATGGAACAATTGGAAGTAGAACAAAGTTTATTATCCCATCATTTAAGCGTGTTGCGGGATAACGGCCTGGTTGAAGCCACACGGGAGGGAAAAACCATGGTCTACACACTCCCGGACAATGTCGCCGATTCTACGAGCGGTAAAGCCATCAACCTTGGATGCTGCAAAATCTCTTTTGATTAAGATCGTTCCTGGATTGTTTGAAAAAACCTATGGTGAAAAATATTTCTATTGCCATCCTCCTTCTTGCAACCATAGAAGCCATCGCCCTCTGCACGATAGATTTGTCAGATGACACGCTTGTCCAGGCTGAAGAACACAAGCTTGTCATCACCGGATCCAGTACCATGGCTCCCCTGATCGCGGAAATCGGCAAACAATTTGAGACACGTCATCCGGGTATCAGGGTCGATATCCAAACGGGAGGTTCTTCTCGCGGCATTGCTGACGTCATCAATGGAGTCGCGGACATTGGAATGGCATCTCGTGCTCTTAAATCTCAAGAACACCAGCTGCATGGATCCGTCATTGCCCATGATGGCATCACCATCATCCTGCATCAATCAAATCCTGTTCAGGAATTAACCGATGATCAAATCAAGGCTATTTATACCGGGGGAATCACCCGTTGGAACCAGGTTGGCGGGCCTGATGCACCCATCACCGTCGTGAACAAAGCAGAAGGGCGTTCCACCTTGGAATTATTTCTGGACCATTTCCAAATCTCCAATCGCGACATTCACGCTCATGTGGTCATCGGAGACAATGAACAAGGCATTAAGACCGTGGCCGGCAACCCCCATGCGATTGGATATGTCTCCATTGGAACGGCACAGTATGATGCCACCCACGGCATACCGATCCGATTATTACCCCTTCAACACATTCCGGCCACGATTGAAACGGTCCGGGAAGGCACGTTTCCCCTCTCGCGTCCCCTGACACTTGTAACAAAGTCGCTTCCGACAGGACTCATTAAAACCTTTATTGATTTCGCGCGGTCCTCTCAGGCCAATGATCTCATCCTCAAACAATATTTCGTCCCGCTCCAAGGGTGATTTCCTGCTCTCGTGGAGTGTGCGCCTCCTCGCGTTGATGGCTGGTGGACTCTTGTTACTGGTCGTATCATTTCTCCTTCATGAATCCTGGCCGGCCCTGCAGGATATTGGTTTTGGGCGTTTTTTTCATGACCCCGGTTGGTACCCTATTGATCGATCATATCGGCTAACGGCTATGATCTGGGGAACCCTCTTGACGACCGCCGGGGCGGTCCTCCTCTCAGCCCCTCTTGGCATTTTGTCAGCCATCTTTTGTCACTTTTATTCCCCCCCTCTACTAAGCCGATGGTACCGGCGCATGGTCGAACTCCTGGCAGGAATTCCTTCAGTCGTTTTTGGCTTCTGGGGTCTCGTGGTTCTGGTCCCGATCATCAACCGCTGGCATCCTCCAGGAACGAGTCTGCTGGCCGGCATCCTCATCCTGACGCTCATGATCATACCCACCATCATGTTAGTGGCCCACGCGAGCATTGCCCACGTTCCCATCGCCTATATTCATAGTGCCTTAGCCTTGGGATTCAGTCGAGGGTCCTTGATTTGGCATGTGGTTCTTCCCACAACAAAAGTTGGACTCTTCACCGGTATCCTGTTGGGATTGGCGCGAGCGCTAGGAGAAACCATGGCCGTTCTGATGGTTTGTGGAAACGTCGTTCAAACCCCGTCCCATCTGTTCGATCCGATCAGAACCCTGACAGCAAACATTGCCCTGGAAATGTCCTATGCGTTGGCCGATCACCGGGCCGCATTGTTTGTCAGTGGTCTCTTCCTCATGGGACTCGTCGTCCTGGTTGTCAGCGTGGCAGAGGGATTGCGACATCGGAATTTCTATGTCCCGGCAAAGTAGATACCTACAAGAATATGGCACGACCGCGATTATTTGGATGGCGGCCACCCTGGTCGCCGTACCATTTTTCTGCTTGATAGGTGATTTACTCTGGAACGGATTGAACCATTTGTCATTCAGCTTCGTGTTCTCTCCTCCACAGAATGCGGGGCGGGAAGGCGGAATCGGCCCCATCCTCATATCCACGTTGTTGATTCTCGGAGTATGTATGGGAGTGGCCCTACCTATGGGATTGGGAACCGCACTGTTTCTTGCCGAATACACCCGTCATGATCATGTCCTGGGACGACTGATCCGAGGCTCACTGGATGTCCTGGCAGGCGTGCCGTCCATTGTCTTCGGACTGTTTGGCAATGTCCTGTTCTGCCAAATCCTCGGATTGGGATTTTCCATTCTGTCCGGGGGGCTGACATTGGCCTGCATGGTGTTACCTATTTTAATTCGCACGGTGGAAGAAAGTTTTCGCGCCATTTCCAATGAACAACGATTATCCGCAGCGGCCCTTGGCCTTTCCAAGCCGACCACTATTCGAACAATCCTCCTCCCTGCGGCCATGCCCGGCCTTCTCGTGGGAATCATCCTCGGACTCGGACGAGCCATTGCAGAAACCGCAGCCTTGATTTTTACCAGTGGATACGTGGACCGGATGCCGGAATCGTTGATGGACTCAGGACGATCTCTTGCTGTGCACATTTACGATCTGGCCATGAATGTGGCCGGAGGCAACCCCCATGCCTATGCCACCGCTCTCATTTTGGTAAGTCTCTTGTTCATCATTAATTTTTCTTCTTCCCGGATGGCCACACGATGGATGTCAGTCAATCAACTTCCCGCATAATCCCTGATCCCGACGAACGGTCGGGATTGAGAGCGTGGCTTCCCTACCCATCCACGGAACCCTGCTGTGACCCTGTCCCCCACATTCGCGCGAAAAATCTTTCTATCGCCTATCAGGGTCATCAGGTTCTTAGGAATGTCACTCTTGAAATTCATCGGGGATGCATTACGGCGTTAGTGGGGCCTTCGGGTTGCGGAAAAACCAGTTTTCTCACGAGCCTCAATCGCTTAACGGATTTGATACCAGGATGCCGGGTTTCGGGGAACCTGCACATGCAGGACCTGGATGTCCTCGCCCCGACAACCGATGTCCTTCAATTGCGTCGTACCGTGGGAATGATTTTTCAAAAACCCACCGTTTTCCCTTTTTCGATCCGCAAAAATCTGGAACTCCCCCTCCGTGAACACGGAACGTATGACCGCACACTCTTGGCCTCCGCCATGGAAAAAGTCCTCCAGCAAGTTGGTCTCTGGGAGGAAGTCAAAGACCGGCTCGACCATCCCGCCCAAGCCTTGTCAGGAGGACAACAACAGAGACTCTGCCTGGCAAGAGCACTGGTGTTGACGCCAGATGTCATTCTGCTTGATGAGCCCTGCAGTGCGTTGGATCCCTTGTCCAGCGGAATCGTTGAAGATCTGATCGTCGCCTTGCGAGGTCAGGTTACCGTCATTATTGTCACTCACAACTTGGCCCAGGCTCGACGCATTGCCGACCACATCGCGTTTTTCTGGTCATGTGACGGGGTTGGCACACTCATTGAATATGACACCGCCCAAGCCATATTTGAGACTCCTGCCCATGAACTCACCGCAGCCTATATTTCCGGTGCAAGAGGATAAATCTCTTGTGCCCCACCTGTTAATATTGTAATTTCTCACTTCAACTTCGGTCTCCTTCCGTCACGACTCATTGGAGAACATAGGAATGAAACACCTGTTTATGGCATTGGTATGTTACGGGCTTTTAGCCCAAACTCAAGCCTGGGCCGTGGACCCTCTCTATGAAGACAGTCTGGAGAATGTGTTACTGGAAAAAGGCATCATTACCAAAGAAGATTGGGTCCGTATTCAGGCCGAGCAGGAAAAAAGAGAGCAAGAACTCAATACCCGTATGGACCAAGAGTTTCCCGTGACCGTGGGATGGGGAAGAAGAGGATTTGAATTTGCAACCAAGGATGGGAAATTTGCCACCCAAATTCAATGGCGGTTCCAAGGACGTTGGTCCTACCCCACGGATTCAGATCCTATCTCTGCTGCAGACTTTAATGATGACCCACAGAGTACGTTTGAACTTCGACGGGTTCGAATGAAAATCGGCGGGCATGGCTTTCAACCCTGGATTAGATATTATTTCGAAATGAATTGGCAGTCCACTTCGGAATCCGGCAGTTCCGGTGTCAGTCCCCAATTGCTCGATTGGCGGATCTCGCTCGAAAAATTTTCGTTTCTTTCCCTGCAAGTGGGGCAATGGAAAGTCGACTATAACCGGGAACGGAGAGACTCCTCCGGCAACCAGCAGTTCGTGGAACGATCAATCGTCAATGAGATCTTTACCATCGACCGGCAGGTCGGAGCCATGCTGTATGGCCATGTAGCGCCTGGGACAGCCTTTGACTCCCGGTATTATGCCGGCGTCTTTACCGGATCCGGCCGGGGAGAAGCCAACGACGACGCCAACATGATGTATTTCGGACGGTACCAATGGAACTTTTTAGGCCGGGATCTGAAATGGTCACAAAGTGACGTGGAATTTCATGAGCTCCCCACAGGAAGCGTGGCCTTCGGGGCCTACACCACAATCGGCAAATGTACCCGATGGTCCTCGAGCGGATGCGGCACGTTGCCCGAAGACAATTCGGCCGGTGTGCCCTATACGTCCGATTCTGCCGCGACAGCCGGACAATACCGTGTGCAAGGCATGGTGGAGGAATTTGCCTTTAAATGGCGGGGGCTTTCCATTCAACATGAATACCATTGGAAAGAGGTCAAGGATGACAGCTATCCGGAAGGTGCGCCGGGCTATAGGACCAACATGATGGGGAGTTATTCGCAGGTCGGGTATTTCCCCCACTATCTCATTCCGGCGGTGCCCAAACCGTTGGAAGTGGCCTTCCGCTATGCATTCGTCGACCCCAACATCTCCGCTCCCGATGACCGGCGGCAGGAGTACACCACCGCCATCAATTGGTTTTTTGCCGGGCATCGAAACAAGATCACCCTCGATGGGTCCTGGCTTACGCTGGCCCAGCCGGCAGGTCAGAACCAACATGAGCAGCGGGTCCGCCTGCAATGGGACGTCTCGTTTTAAATTTTTCGTTCATCTCTCCTCCTTCCATTTTCTTGCTTTCACACTTTCTCTGTCTTCTTATTTTCTCTGCTACATCCCGTCCTTCTCCAACGAACTCATCAAAATTCCAATCACTCAGTAGACCGGCAAACTGATACCCACCTTTTTACCTCTCCTTGACCTCAACTTAACGCCTTCGTAACAAACTCGGGGTACGCTCCCTTCCAGGATGCATGAAGTTTCCCACTCGATTTCAAACCATAGGAGCTTACTTTTTAAGGGGAGGTCGTTTGCATGAGAGTTTTCTGGTTATTCACGACGATGGCGTGCTTAAGCTTTTCCCTTCAGCCGAATGTCCAGGCAAGTGACGCCCTGATTGATGTGTTGCGTGAAAAAGAGGTGATCACGAAAGAAGATTGGATCAAGATTGAGGCTGCAGAAGAGAAAAAAGCTGTGGAGCAACAAAAAGCGTTTGACGATCAATTTCCCGTTGAAGTCGGTTGGGGCAATAAGGGGTTTGAATTTAAAACGAAGGATGGCAAATTTGCCACTCAAATTCAATGGCGGTTCCAGGGTCGCTTTACATATCCCACAAACGGAGATCCGATAACTGCCGCAGATTTTAATGAGGGTCCTCAGAGTACTCTGGAACTTCGCCGGGTTCGAATGAAAATCGGCGGGCATGGCTATCAGCCCTGGATCAAGTACTATTTCGAGTTGGACTTGCAATCCACTTCCAATGCCGGTGGGTCACCTGGATCGACCAGATTAATCGACTGGCGGATTAGCTTAGAAAAGTTCAAATTCCTCTCACTCCAACTCGGACAATGGAAAGTCGACTATAACCGGGAACGGAGAGACTCCTCCGGCACTCAGCAGTTCGTGGAACGATCAATCGTCAATGAGATCTTTACCATCGACCGGCAGGTCGGAGCCATGCTGTATGGCCATGTAGCGCCTGGGACAGCCTTTGACTCCCGGTATTATGCCGGCGTCTTTACCGGATCCGGCCGGGGAGAAGCCAACGACGACGCTAACATGATGTATTTCGGACGGTACCAATGGAACTTTTTAGGCCGGGATCTGAAATGGTCACAAAGTGACGTGGAATTTCATGAGCAACCCACGGGAAGCGTGGCCTTCGGGGTCTACACCACGATCGGCAAATGTACCCGATGGTCCTCGAGCGGATGCGGCACGTTGCCCGAAGACAATTCGGCCGGTGTGCCCTATACGTCCGATTCTGCTGCGACAGCCGGACAATACCGTGTGCAAGGCATGGTGGAGGAATTTGCCTTTAAATGGCGGGGGCTTTCCATTCAACATGAATACCATTGGAAAGAGGTCAAGGATGACAGCTATCCGGAAGGTGCGCCGGGCTATAGGACCAACATGATGGGGAGTTACTCGCAGGTCGGGTATTTCCCCCACTATCTCATTCCGGCGGTGCCCAAACCATTGGAAGTGGCCTTCCGCTATGCATTCGTCGACCCCAACATCTCCGCTCCCGATGACCGGCGGCAGGAATACACCACCGCCATCAATTGGTTTTTTGCCGGACATCGAAACAAGATCACCCTCGATGGGTCCTGGCTTACGCTGGCCCAGCCGGCAGGTCAGAACCAACATGAGCAGCGGGTCCGCCTGCAATGGGACGTCTCGTTCTAAATTCACCGGGACGCAAAGGCACTCTTCCCCTCCTCCCACAAACAGGCCTCTCCCGGTTCTCATCCTAGAGAGGCCTGTTCTTCCCTTGTCTCTATCGATGAAATGGAAGACGCGCGCGATCTCCTACAACCAGACTGCGAGTATCCCTGAAATATAAAATGAACTCGTCATGTATGCCCCAGCGGCAGACATTTGTTACACCACATCTTTGTCCAATTGGCCGAACAATCTCAATGGAGGGGCAAACGCATCCAATGCATGTTGTCCCAGGTTAGGGAGTCCTACATTCACTACATTGCCACATTAGCCAATGTCGCTTGGGCGGAGGACGCGGAATTAGATCGTCTACGCCAATCTGTTTCAGCACCTGCTCCGCACAATGAGCAAGGAAACCAGGAACCTTGCAGACGGGACTCAACTATTATTTATCGAAAAGGGGTTGGAACGTGCCGGCGGTCGTGTGACCGAAATGGCGGAGGAAGAATATTTGATGGTCACAGATTTCCTTTGCAAGGCCCTCGTCAAAAAATCAGTAAACAGGCTTCCTAAAGGGGACGGGCATCCTTCCCAAGCACCTTTCTTCGCCTCGGAATTAGACCAAAACCTTCCCTCATCTATACCGCAGTCGTGTGTGAGGAAACACCTTAATCGGATTTCCGTGAGTTCGTCTGTGACTGGGGAGCGATGGAATGGCTCAAAAACTCCCGATACCGAATAGCGACTTGCCAGGGCTTGCCTTTTAAAAAGCTCCCGATTTCTCCATCGGGGGAGTCCACCAAAAACTCCCGCGGCTCAAAGACCAGCAGTCCGGGCTGAGGTTTTAATTGCTCAAGAGAATTGGTGCGAACCGCGTCTACGTCATAACTCGACCTCTGCGTATCCTGCCAGAGGGGGGTTTTCACGGATAAATTACTCACCACAACGTGAAAATTTCCCCCGGCTACATAGAATCCACCCGAGGTGGTGATGGCAAAATTCTTTTCAAGATCATCCGTTTCAATTTCAGCAGTTTCAAAGAAAGTGACCATCTCTTCCGGAGTGGCTTGACTCAAACCTTTGACAATCAAGGGAGCAAAAAATTGAATTTCTGATGGACTGAAAACGGGATGTGTCGAGGAACTCCCGGAGGACGAAGCACGGTATAGACCTGTTGTTTCCGCCCGGATGCCCTGCAAAATTTGAATCATTTCCTCGGTCGTGAAAGACACTGGATGATCATAGCCTTTTCCACCATAGGCATCCCGCATAGCCTGTAGCGCCACCACACGATTGGGACTATCTAAAATTTTCAACGTTTGAAACTGGGGCGTCTGACACCCTCCCCAAAAGATAATCCCCACCACCATCAGTCCCATCAACCTTGCCGATCGTTTCATACCGATATGCCTCCCATCAAACATATGCATTCGCCCTGCCTTTCCGAGGCATTCTACCCTAGACTTCCATCGCAAAAGGAGGGGAGCAGACGAAATGTTACACATGCGTCACATACTTGCGACACAGATGAAATACCAAAGCAGTACATTCCATCATGACCCTTCATATGAACAAAGGAGAAAAACATGGTACGAGTCGAACAGTTAATGACGAGAGAACTGGCCTGCGTAGAGTTCACCCAGGCGGTATCCGTGGCCGCCAACCTGATGCGAATCCGCAAAATTGGAAGCCTGTTGGTGAAACGCGGGGAAGAGTTCGTGGGCATTGTGACTGAAAGCGATATCGTGAGAAAGGTCGTGGCCTTTCACTTCCCTGCAGAGTATATCCAGGTCGGAGATATTATGAGCAGTCCCCTTGTCTCCATTGAAGAATCGGAGTCGATCTTTGAGGCTGCCGGGATCATGCAGGCGGCTCACACGAGACATTTAGTGGTAGGCAATGAGTCCCAGGTGTTCGGGATGCTTTCGGTTCGCGATTTATTAGTTCCTGTTGCAAAGGATGAATTATAATCCCATGAAAGGGTGAATCTCCTTGAAGGCCGGGTGAAACTTGAGATGATCGGAATCGACAGCACTCAAATTGGAAGGTCCACCAATGCGCTAAACACGCAACACCGGCTTTGGAACTTCTGCTTTCCTGCTTGGTGCGTAGGTGGTTTTTTTGTACCCGGAGAGGAAAACCGCCCCCATTTTTAGGCATACGGAGAATAGCGGGACTTCAAGATAAAATGTTGGTTGGTTTTCAACCTGGGTGGAGCTGACTTGCAGCGGACAGAAAGCCGTACTATGACTGGTGCATGCTGCAACAATCCCACCGAATGGCTTTCCCGATTGATTGGTTTGTGAAAAGGACGTATAACCGCAACACAAAACACAGTTTCTAATCACATACACCCAATATCAAAATATCCCCGTGGCAGACCACGGGGAATATCACGTTCATAATCCAATATCAAAACAGAACCGTTCTCCGAAATTTCTTATACACGCGATACTACTTTTACACATCCTCTATACCTTGCTTCTTATATCTTTCAACTCCTTACGAAATTCATTCATTCCAGCATGTACGGCCTCTTGAATCGTCTCCTGGATGTCTTCCCATCCCTTGCGAGTCCCGGACACGATGTCCTGATATGTCTCCACGGTTCTTTCCTGCAGACCGTTCAAATCTTCTCCTTTTCGACGGACATAATCACGAATTTGCCCACGTGATTCCCGCCCGGATTGCGGGCATACCAAAAATGTCGCCACGGTTCCAATGACTATGCCCGTGATGAACACACTGACCATTTTTACTGGCGTGGCATCTCTGTCGTATTGTTTCATGAAGTTTCCTCGGTAAATGTTAATAAATTTTTGTGCGTCAAAAAAGATTGAGATACACACCATGCCCCTCTTGAACCAACGGACGGTTCATACTGTAATCACCTGCTCTTCCTCCTATTTATCATGAAGCGATTTTTCTGTGAACGGACAAATCCAGTCGGATCTTCAGGAAGAAGTCTAGAAAAGCGCCCTCCGGAAAAATTTTAGTCACAGAGAATCGTGAAGACACGCCTGAAAGGGCATGATCTCCCAGGAGACAGGAGTACAAAAGTGAGGGGAAATGATCGTTCGACCTCAAACCTAAAGTATGAAATGAGATTTCCCAATCCGGAACGGCACGCCCAAGGTTCCCTCAATACAAGCTAGTGTTTTCTCCGCTAAGGAAACCTGGATGTCCCCCACCGGACGGATTTCCAGGGGCGGCATTATTACCAAAAATCAAGGGATCTATGCAGTTGTCATGAGAGGGATTCCACTTTAGGGTGACATCTCATCTTCTTATTGGGAGTTCAACTCCCGCCCATGTGCTTAAAGAGAGAAGAGGTATGTCATGCCACAGACGACGAAAAAATCCACTCGCCCAGCACTTACCATTGAGAATGAAATTGCTCACACGATGAATCAATCGTCTTGTGATCGATGTGGAGGTCTATTGATTAAGGGATACTGTTTGGATGTAGCCAACCCCGGAGGAGAATTGTGGATCACCACCAAACACTGCATACAGTGCGGCAATGTGATTGATCCGGTAATCTTAAAAAACCAGAAGGAACTGTTGGCTCCGCCTCCCCAAGCGGAGCGGGTGCCTCGTCCCCGGCCCTCCTTTGGGTTGGCCATACAGAGACGGAAACGCTAAATTCAAAAAACTTCCCAAATAAGCTCTAAGCAGGTTCGTTGAGGGATGCCCCTGAACATTGCTGCCGATTCATCCAGCTACCACTCATCCCCACAATCCCTTACGATAAGGGGTGACTTAACCTCGCGCGACTTTTTCAAGTCCTTCGATTACATTTTGACAGTCAAAACAGGTTTTCGCAAAAGGTAAAGCCTTAAGGCGCGCATTACTGACCGGCTCTCCACATTCGTTGCAAAACCCATAGGTCCCTTCCCGAAGGCGGGTCAGCGCTTCATCAAGGGTTACCCTCATCCGGTGACGGATTTCCAGTAAAGATAGGAGTTGATCGGCTGAACTATCACGGTAAGCCCTATCCTGATCATCCATGCCCGGTTCCCCTCGCCACCGTTCCTGTTCTTCACGACGCTGGAGGATCAGGTCATCAATTTGTTTTTGAACCTCATTTTTCTTTTCTAGCAACATTTGGCGTAGCCCTTCTTTTCGCCCTTCAGAAATAACTTCGCAAGCCATCTTCCTCATAACGGTCACTCCTTGCTGGTATGAATGTGGTGGTAAAATAATGATTCATGCGATCCCACCGGACTTTCTATCCGATTCATTCCATTGACCACTAGAATCATGTAATTCATCGCGGATGAAAAATATTTTATCGGAAATGTAATAGTTTTCTATTCACCCGAACACTGCAAGGAACCCTGGAGAATTCATGGAATTACACTTGGGTCTCCCTTTGGATGGGTCCAGGTCCCGCCCTTCCATTCTGCTAACGTAGGATATGCAGATCACACATGCATTTCATTGTACATTCTGAACATCAATGAGCATGAAAAGAACAAGACTTTTCCAACAATCATAGGGAAAGGTCTCCCATATTTATAGGAATAAGTAGACGGAATCCATTGGGCGCCAATTCATCGAATTCAAGCTGTTCATGGTCCCCATTGCCGATCCTGACCTTGGAGGCCCGTTTATATCGAGTCAAGTTCGGTTAGATCTGTTTCTCCTTACTACATCGATCCCATACATGACCTGGAGAGGATGGCGCGGCACATGAATTTTCCTCCCCCAGGGTATTTGCCAGGTGCAAATGGATCACCTTTTTGGTGTAATTGGTACATAGTGGCTAAAAAACCTGCTGCCTTTTCCCTTTCGACAGGAATCGGGCTTGGTATCTGCTGTCCTCTTACTGATGTGGCACGGTGATCGGATCGAGCGGAAGAACGGGAGTGAATCTGCTTATGGAGCCGAAATTGGAAACGAGGGAAAAGATGCTACAGAAAAAATGCTCGGCTATCCGGCAGAAATGTTTGAGTAACGGTAGTATTTTCCAATCCTAGTATAGATTAGAGAAGGTCGCATCATGCTTAAGAGTCTACAAACAGTCCATTTACGCAAATGGAAAATGATAGGAATCTTTTTTGTACTTCAATTTGTGTTCTTTGGTTGTCGAACCAACCCCCCGGAACCTCAGGTGGAGGCACCGGGTCAAGATCGGTCACCATCAATGAGGAAATCGGATCTTGCCGGGACATGGGAATACCGTGATGAAAACGGTGCTTACTGCTTAACCCTCAATCGGGAGGGCCAGGGCGGGTATGAATGGCAAGGGGGGCGTCTGTTGACGACAAAACTCGATAATGGCCGGTGGCAAGGTAAATGGTATCAAACCAAAAACGATCGCGAAGGTGAGTTTGATCTTCGCTTGTCATCGACCGGCAAACAAGCAGAAGGCCGTTGGTGGTATACCCGAATAGAAGATAACCATGCTCCAACTCAATCGGGGGGCCGCTTTTCACTGGTTCAAATGCCCTGTTCCCCACAGGTCGAACGCAGTCTCCCATCAAATCCTCTGGCAGGCAATTCAAGGCATTCCCAGTCTTCTGCCACATTCGCTCCTCCCGAATAGCATGGTGGCTTGTTAAAAGTTTGCCTTACGGGTCCTTGAACTTGTTATGGGCTAATCTCTGATCCGAATGTTCTTAAAAATTATTGGGATGATTGGTCTTGGGCTAGAGGATTACAGGCAAACTATTTTGAAGGAGGGAAAGTGGCTGGGGGGTAGTTCTGAGGTCCAATGGAATGCCCATGGGCTAGGAATGAGGTGTTGGTGATTTTCTGTATTCTTTTTATCGTCTTTCAGGATCGCCGTCGGCTCGTATGAAGCGTGAGGAATCCCTTGCTATTGAGGGAAGCATTACGCCGATAATTATGGGTCGCCAGACACACACACCGTACTAAAGACTTTCTTGCGTCAACAAAACCGGACTCTTACCTACCAGCTCATACACATAGCATACCTGGATGATGCTTAAGACGAGGCTTCTCGATATTTCAAATAACCCTCACAACCATCATGACCACACCGGCATTTTCCTACCGGTGCAGTAATCACATTTGCACATTCTTCGGAGCAGTACTCCTCACCCTCGGAATTCTGGCATGAACATGGTGGATGAGCGCAGACGGCATTTAGCAAGAAACCCTCACTTTCTTCCCGACAACGGAGCGTAGGGTAATTTCATGGCCGGGTTCTCCAAGGTTCCCTATCACGGCACAAATTTTTACTTATTATGTCTGTCAGTTCTCCGTTTTAGCAATTTTTCTGACAGAGGTGGTTATTCCCTCAGGAGATATGGCCACCTCAATGTAATCTCCCTTTTTAAAGTCGGCGGAAGATTCCGCGCTTTTTCCCGGCATGGGAACGCGAACGACTTCTCCGTCTGATTTTTCCATCACGAGAGTCAACCGTTCTACTTCAATCACCCGGCCTTCCACTACTCCAGACGCAACAGGAGCCACTTCCTTTTGGTCAGGTGCAGAGGCATGACTATGATAAGGAATCACGCCCGATGCCACCACGAACAGGATCATCGCAACCCCCACACATGAACTGTTCAATTTCTGTCTTTGCATGAGCTCCTCCTTTCAATTTTGATTTTAAACACATAGCCCAACCATTGCCGATGAAAATCTACGCAATTATGAATGAAGATCCGTTCTTCCTCACTAGATAAACTTTCCATTTACAACGGGCATATATCCATGCAATGAAATAGTCTGAACAGTGAATCTTCACCGGCATCGGAATGTATAAAGCCAATACTGGCTTCCAAACTTTTCTCATGCAAATCTGTCTATCTTCCGCATTCTCAAAACGTACAGATGGGTGACCTAATTATTGCCAGCAACCTGGTTCACTGTGGGTTGAACCGCCAGCAGGGATCTGCGAGTCGTGAACTTGTTACAAATCAGTGGGCACTTGAACTTTCAGGGATATCGCCTCAACCATCGGCTGATACATTTACCCACGCCTTCCTCTGAAGACCCAGGTTTTTAAGTGAGAGAAAAGAGCTCGCAGAGCAATGGGGGTCGGACCTTCAGGCTGTCGTGTCAGGCTTTCCTGTCTGTTCCATGAGTTTTCCCATTTCACTCTATACAAACCTTCTTATTTCAAATAAATTACCAGTTTTTAATGATCACCCCACTCCAGGTTGAACATGCTGTCTTGGCAGAGCTAAACTAACAAAGTTGCACTATTTTCCTGGCATCACTCGAAAACCGACACCGCTCACCCTGCAAACCTCTCTCGTATTTTCATGATCTTCGTAAAGTAATGAGTCATTTATGATTTCCATGATCTTTGCTCCATTTTTATGAAAGACGTCACCAATAGCGACCGACACCGGCTGGCAGAAAAATTGCAGTTCCTTGAAGGGGATGTGATTGAAGTTATTACGACACAGTTCTTTCAACATCATCCCGAGACAAATGGGTATGGAGAATCAGGGAAGGCACACTGTGCCGCCGACGCCCGTTACCACTTGACTTTTCTCAGAACGGCCATTGAATTTGGAACGGAGGAAACTTTCAGACAATACGTACGTTGGACAACCAATGTGCTTCAGGCAAGGAATATTCCCCAGAGTGTCCTCCAAAAGTTTTTGAATCAAATCTCTCATGCATTGGACCCCCATCTTACCGAGTTCGAAAAAAAGATCGTGCGGGCCCATTTAATAGAAAGCCCTCATGAGTCCCCACGACCGGTAGCTCCTACGGCCGCACACCCACGCTCTCCGTTAGCATTGCATCAGGAGGTCTTTCTTCAAGCTCTTTTGGCCGGAGATCGCCATGCTGCCGGAACAATTGCGTTCGAGGCGTTTTCAACCACCGATTCTCTCTCCGATGTCTATGTAGAACTCTTTCAAGAATCGTTATATGAAATCGGCAGACTCTGGGAATCCAATCGTATCTCGGTCGCCCAAGAACACGTGGCTACGGCCATCACCCAATATGTGATGGCCAACGTCTATCCCCGCGTCAAATCTGCACAACTTTTCCAAGGGAAAGGGATCATCACCGGTGTGGAAGGAGAGCTCCATCAAGTCGGATCCCACATGGTGGCGGACCTGCTCGAATCGCAGGGATGGGATATCCGGTTTTTAGGTGTCAATATCCCCCACCAGGCAATCCTTCAAATGATCAAGGAATTCCGGCCCGCCCTTGTCGGTATTTCCGCAACGATGGTTCTCAAGGTCCCGACTGTGAGAGATTTGATCAAAGACATCAGAAAACATTTTCCCCCGGAGTATACCCCGCGCATCCTTGTTGGCGGATCCGCATTTCGGTCACTACCCGATGTCTTTCAAGATATCGGGGCGGATGGGTTTGCGTACGATTTACGCTCTTTAACGTCCCTTTTGGCATGAGGAAAACACGATAATGGTGCTTGTGATTTCACGATTCAAGGTTGCAAACGGGTTGGAGCAGGACGTGGCCAAAGCTTTTCAAGAACGTCCCCGGTTGGTAGATGCCGTTCCGGGGTTTTTAGGAATAGAAGTATATAATCCTCCCACCGATCCAAGTATTTTTCACCTGGTGACGCGGTGGACCGATCGTGAAACCTTTCACGCCTGGCATAAAAGTCCCGAACATCGTCTTTCCCATGAGATGCTTCCCAAGGGCCTCAAATTGGATCCTACCATCACTCAAATTCTTGAACTGGAACGCCTTCCTCCCCGGGAAGAACAAGGTGAGCTTCAAGATTTTCTGGGTGATTCAATTTTGCTCCTTGAAGCGTTTCTTAATCAAACAGATACTATCGTGTATTGTGTGATCAGTTCTGATGGACGAATTCAGGTCTACAACGACGTCCTGTTACATAAACTCAATATATCCAAAACAGAATTTGATACCAAAACCATCTGAGATTTTCTCACCACAACGGACCAACATCGCCTTCAGGATGTTCTTGAAATTGGAATATCCAACTCCCACGAGCGGGTCCAGCTCAATTTCATCGATTCGTCTCACAACCCTCACACATTCGACTGCTTAGTCCAAAAAACTTCTTCTCAAGCTCTCATTTTAATCGGAGAAGAACCGGAAAAGTTCAACCAGCGGGCGTTCGTGGAACTCATGCAGATTCAAAATGAAATGACAGTCAAGATGCGAGAGGAGGTCAAAAGCGGAAACCGGCTGTCTGAAAATAATTCGTATTTAAATCAGCTGGTCACCGAACGGACAAAAGATCTGGTGTTCCATCAGGAACAATTGCGGGCCATGTTGGTGGAATTGGCTCTTGTCGAACAACGTGAACGCCAACATTTGGCAAATGAATTACATGATTATCTTGCCCAGATGCTCATCGCCTGTAGGCTCAAGCTCGTCCAAATTGACCCAAACACCATCACTCCAGCATATTCAAGGCTCCTTCAGGAGGTTGACGGAATAATCGATCAATCATTGTCTTTTACCCGAACGCTGATCTCGGATTTACACCCGGCCATATTGCACCAGCAGGGATTACTGGCCGCACTCCAATACCTCATTGCGGATATGCAACGCTTTGGTTTAACCGTATCGGGTCCTGAGGTCGTCCCATCGGTGCAGGTTGCAGAAAATATTAGCATCGTGGTCTATAAAACCGTTCGGGAGTTGCTGTTTAATGTCCTAAAGCACGCAAGAGTCGCAAAGGCATCGATTTCTTGGGAATGTCCTTCGGAACAAGAGCTACGCATAAGGGTGACGGACGCCGGAGTCGGGTTTAATCCAGAAGTCAAGCAACTCGAACAGGAACCAGGGCATCTGGGCCTGTTCTTTTATCGCGAACGCATTAAGGCCGTAAAGGGACACTTAGATATCATTTCCTCTCCTCAGAAGGGCACAACCATCACCATCTCGATACCATTGTCGGCCTAGTTATACCTTATCTGCCTTATAATCATCAGGGAGCGTTGAACAGTAAGCCGAGGGTCCCTGGCCGGCAGTTCGTCCATGCAAGTACAGCCTTATTGAACGAACCTTTTTGAGCACTCCATAAAATCTTCCCGACTGGATCTCTAGACACACATCTCCCACCAATGCCGATGACAAGGACACATATTCGAAATACCTCATACCCTCATCCACGTTTGGTCTCAGCGGCGAAGCCATTCATGAATCCTTGGGTCAATTTTGGGTGTTTTCTCCCACAGAATGGCCAACAATTCTTTTGAAATTCACCTACCTGGGCAGACAACATCAGGTTGGATCCCGCCCTTTTGTCTAATGCCACAGGCGTTCGGTAAGGGCATACTTTGCCTTGAAGGTCTGCGCTAGCATACTGATCATCATATTCACAACAAAGGAGTCCGCTATGAAGAATCGTTTAATTCTCAGTCTCACGTTCGCCACGTGTCTTCTGCCGATCAGCTCGGCTTTAGCCTTGTTTGGTGATGACAAAGCCGAATTATTGAAGGGCACTCAAATCACGCTTGTCGAGGCTGTGGAAAAAGCCATGACAACGGTGAAGGGCAAGGCTGTGGATGCCGAATTGGAAAAAGAGCACGGCAAGACTGTATTCGAAGTGAAAATCGTTGACGAAAATGAAAAAACCAGAGAAGTCTATGTGGATGCTCATTCAGGAGAAGTCGTGAAGATTGAAAAGGAGTAATCCTGTCCCTTGTGAGGCTGCAAGCCTCACGATATTTTCATCATCATGAAGCAAATCATGGAGGGGATTCCCCTCCATGATTGTTTCATTCCCCCGGTTTAAAATGGCCATCCCGGACTCTCTCTCTCCCTCAATGCGCAAATGAAATAAAAAAGAGTCTCCCAAATCGGACACGAACCTCGAGCAGTTTCTCAAGGAGGAGAAATGGAAATTCCGCCAGTCGTCATAGTCCACATCAACCAGGTCAATACAAGGGTTTTGTCCAGTTGGCGACTGGGCCAACCCTGGCTACAGTAAGGTACTTCGCTTAACGGAACGAAGAATATGGAGAAGAGACTAAAAGGGACGTGTTAAAGTAGGATGTTTCTTTGACACCTGGGAGACCTGTCACTTACTGGACTTGTTTACGGCATGAATACAACTAAGCGAGCACGATTATTTCTTGTTGACGACCATATTCTTGTGTTAGAGAGCTGCAAAAAACTGCTTGAACCCCATCATGACATCGTTGGGGAGGCCCATAGCGCAAGCGATTTGGCCAGCCAAATCCGGCAAACAAAACCCGACATTCTCCTCATGGACATCTCCATGCCTGACCAAAACGGGTACGAAGCTGCTCGAATGTTAAAAACGATATGTCCATCCATTAAAATAATTTTTGTTTCTATGCATTTAGAGCCTACTTTTATCATGGAGGCGTTTCGTAGCGGCGGTGAAGGGTATGTCCCGAAGCAAACGGCAGGGAACGAATTGTTATCAGCGATTAACCAGGTTCAGGAAAAGCAGAAATACCTCTCTCCCCTTATTCCTGAGGAGGTACAAAATGCGGTTTTTGCCCAGATGGATGGTATGCCGGGCACCGAACTTTCTGGAAAATTAACACCCAGGCAGCAGGAGGTATTACGGCTTGTGGCTCAAGGCTTTTCGGCGAAAGACATAGCCAACTTGTTGACCATTTCTCAAAGCACGGTCGCGTTCCATAAGATGCAAATCGTGCAGGCCCTTGGCCTTCATTCCAAGGCAGATCTGACGAAATACGCGGTCAAATTAGGGATTTCTCCCCTTGACTAGCTAGAAATGCCACCCCTGAAGGTAAATGACACTTACGAGCAGCGATTAAACAGAAATTATTCCATTGGAAATAGCATATTTGGTGAGTTCGGAGGCCGTTTTGAGTCCCAATACTTGCATGACCCGGGTCTTGTGAAATTCTACGGTTTTGACGGCCAGATTTAATATGACCGCAATGTCTTTATTGGATTTCCCTTCAGCGACCAATTGAAGAATTTCTATTTGGCGCTGAGTCAATGCGGGAGTCTCTGCCTGAGGGGCTTTTTTCGAATTAGAAGAGGGGTTCAGTGCTTGACTGACAAGACCCTGGGCAATAGAGGGAGAAACGTAGGTGCGTCCCTGATACACTTCCTTAATGGCAAACACTAATTCTGCCGTCGCAGATTGTTTTAAAATATACCCCACCCCACCCGCCTTAAAGGCCTCATGGACAAAATGTTCCTCGGAATGCATGGTGAGAAAAATCAATTTTGTTTGGGGTTCACATTTTTTTATTTGTCGGGCGGCTTCCAACCCATTTAATAGCGGCAATGAAATATCAATGATCGCAATGTCCGGTGTATGTTTCTTGACGGCTTTCACTAATGCATGACCGTCTACAACCGTCCCCACCAGCGTGAAATCAGTTTCCAGCAGTTTGGTCAGCCCCTCACTAACCAGGACGTGATCTTCAGCTAAGAGTACCCGCGCTTTACTCATGTCAAAAGAAGAATGAGATAGACATTGTTAAAATGGAAATCCTAGGCAAGACATTATGAAAGAATCAGGTAGATAAGTCTACAACAAACAACCCCATGGGTTCCAATTCGGGAAAACGGTATGATTCACCCAAGGGCTTTGATCCTTCAGGGTTGCTCACTTGTGCTCTGGATCAGCAAATCCATGCTTTATTAAGATAACCCATGATATCGAGGAAGGGAAAATGATTAAATTTTTGGTATAGGGGGCCGTGTTGGAGGAGGAGTGGGTGGTCCCGGTGGGTCAGGAATAGGGTTTGGAAGAGGTCCAGGATTAGGAAAAGGGTCCGGGTTAGGGTTAGGATCGGGTTGCGGAATAGGAGAAGGACATCGAACAGCAAAACTTGGCGCGCACGGGCCACTGTAGATGAGGTTGTTCATAATCGACCCTCTAAACGTTTGGCAACAACATCCCAATGAACTTGGGAAAGGAAATGTTCAATATATTTGCCTCGTTCCGACGGTGGAAAATCCAACAAATACGCATGTTCCCACACGTCCATCACTAACACAGGACGAAAACCTGCAATATTGCCGAATTCATGAAGGCTGATCCAATGGTTAGAAAGCCTGCCGTTTTCCGGATTGAGATTGCATACAGCCCAGCCCACTCCCCGCATCTTCCCCACGCTTGAAAAATCGGTCTTCCAGGTCTCAAAACTCCCGAAACTGCCTTCAAAAGCTTTCAGTAGGGAATCCTGACCTTGGGGAGATTTTGACTCTTGGGAGGTCATATTTCCAAAGTACAATTCATGGAGAACCATTCCATTATATTCAAATCCCAGCCGCCGGGTGAGTTCAGAATAGGCCGGCATTTCCTCCTGATCCACCTGCCCGTCAATCAAAAACTCCCCGATTTGCCTGGTAAGGGAATTGGTGGCCTTCACATACCCTTCATAGAGATTAAAATGCATCTCTAACGTTTTATCTGAGATACCGTTTAATCCCTTGAGCTTGAAATCTTTAACCGGATAATCTTTACTGGGTTTCATGCGCATAAGTTCTCCCAACACATATCCAACAATCGGCTCCCAATCTTTTCTAGGAGCCTAATATAAGAAGAATTACGAAACAGCGTAACTGGAAAAAACCCTTGAACCTCCAATTTGAAGGGCGGATCAGAAAAAACGGCTACGGCCAGGGTTTTACCCAGTCGTCTTTCAACTCTATTCTGCTATATCCTGAAGTTGATTTGATGAAAAAAAAGTGGCCTGTGAAACATGAAAATCCAATTCACCATATCCGATGAAATGAGCAAAGACGTCTTGGCTCTTCAATCTACACTCGGCATGAAAAGAGTTGAAGATCTCACAATTCATGCGTGGAAGGTATTGCGGTTTCTCATGGAAACCATTCGCCAGGATCGTTTCACTCTTTCTCCTGAGGCCATTCACTGGATTTCCCAAGCGCCAAAGACCCCGCCTGCCGATGAAACGGAGAAGGACCTCTCCTTTACGGAAATCGATAGTCAAATTCTACAAGAAATCCATCGGCTGCTTGACGACAATCAGCTTGATCAGGCATTGAAAGCCACCCATATCCTCAAACTCCTCAAGTCTCACTCAACCCAGAGTTCAAACAGTCAATTGGTCAAATCCGAGATGCTCCTTACCGCCGCGGAAACCTTTGCGGCGGAAAGTGATCCCGAAAAAGCCGTTCAGCTTATTCATGCCACCCACGAAACCACCCAAAAACCTGCTGATGGAGATGATTGAAGACATAGCTCGCTATTTTAAAGCCTGGATTGACCTGGCATCGGGAACAATTTTCTGACTGCTCGACCTAAAAAATAGAAGCTTTTGCATCTGCGAACGAACGATTCCGATTCAAAGAACAACTTCCTTGATTTTTACCTTCAGAGGAGCCCGGATCTTCCTCACTATCCCCCCGTTTCCACCTTCTCCCTGATCTTTGCTCGAACACCCAGGGTTTAAACCAGGTTTCGTTTTCTCTCATTTTGATATGTTTTGATAAGAAATTGTCTGCTCTCTGCCATCGCTCCGGCCACGGCCGGCTATAGGAATAAATCGAAGTGAGAGCTTTCCTGGCCAATCGGAGAATGGCAAAAACGTTCTGGAGGTGCCTATGAAATTCCCATGCCAACGTTTTTTCGTAAGCGTATGTTTAATAGGTTCATTTTTCATTGCAGCTATGATGGAACAAACCCATGGCCAGATCCTGTCTGTCCCTGCAGCAGGATTTGACGAAGCCATTACTCCCGGAGCACATGATCCGTTATCCGCCGACAATACCTCTGTGCTTTCAGACAAAGAGATACACTATCGCATTCAACGGCGTTTGGAAGTTAGTCCGTTTGAATATGGTGAGATCACGGTTCACGTGGGACAGGGCGAAACGGTACTCTCAGGATATGTCCAAGATCAGGATGCCTTGGTGGATGTGGTCGAAATGGCCTATGACGCCGGAGCCACGAATGTCAACAATCAACTTCGCATCAAAAACCAGAACCTTCCATGGAAAAAGATGACCGATCAGGCATTGAAAGAAGCGGTTGAAGAGGAGCTTTATTGGAGCCCATTTGTGAATTCGATACCCATTCGTGTTGAAGCTCACGACGGGATCGTCACCCTCTCTGGAAGAGTGGAAAATCGAGGGGAAATTGTAGATGCGGTGGCAAACGCCTACGAAGCCGGAGCGAAAAATGTCCGCATTCGTTTATGGATCGATCCCACATTAGATTAGATTGAGCCTGCCAAAAGAGGTTCCCCCTTCATACAAGAGTTCCTCAATATGCTCAGAGACAACCAATTGAGTCTCATTTTTTTTATGAAGTCTTGAGGAAGGGCGAACGGCTTCAATTTTTCAGCAACGAATCGGCCCTCCTTCCGGCACACAGACAACGCTCAAAAGCGTTTCATTTTTTCCGGCGTCTTTAGTAGCTGGTTGGGTTGTCCCAACGGCTCACTCTCTTTGACCGGAGGCTTTTCCGGAGTCGAGGGATCAGTGGGAACAGGTGAGACATCCGGAAGAATGTTGGGTTCGTCTGTGGGTGATTCGGTTCGAACCGGAGGAGTGGAAGATGAGGTACCTGAAGCTCCGATGTCGGGGGGCGTCCGGATCCCTCCCCCTATGAGGGGGGAATCCTCACCGGACGGAGTGTTTGAATGCCCATTGGGTTGAAGTCCACCGGGGGATGTATCCTGTAAACTATCCCCTAAAGCCGCTTCCGCTAGGAAAAAAGCCATACCGTCCGGAGCCTCTTGAGTGTCTCCTTTTCCGACGGATTGATACGGTGGATCTCCACGTTGCCAGTCCATAACCACGGCCGGGGGTCCAATGTCCGGAACCAACTTTTTCGGGCCCGACACCGCCTTCCAGCTTTTGGGCTTGTCCTGATCCGCAGCAAATACCATCCCAGAAAGGCCACTGGCGATCAATAATATGATTCCCGTGATGAACATTCGCTTCATTCTCCAGGTCGTGTTCATAAATGTTGAATCGGTAGACACTGATCGCCTTCTTTTATGCCCTATGCCGTGACATGATGCTTTTAAATTCAGGAAAAAATGTGTAATAAAAACAATACTCAAGATGCTATGACTTTTCCCACAAGGCTTTTCCATTCGCATCAAACAACCGGACCAGGGGACTCCCGTCCTTATTTAACACGACTTGAACGCGGGGATTATCCAAATGATCCCGCAAGACGAACATAGGGAGGTCATCACTCTGAACTTCCAATGCCACCCGCCGCTTGCAGTCCTCTCCATAGAGAGTTAATCCGGTTCGCTCCTTCCCATACACGGCAAGAGACGCTCGACGGTCACAGTCATCATCTCCCATGATAAGTGCCGGATGATTACCGTCCCACAGACCCAGCGTGGCACGGACCTTACCCTCCTCATTGACAATTTGTAGGGCTGAAGTAGTTATAGGCTCACTTAGGTTGGTCGCTGACACCTTTGAGTCAGTGGGGTTTGTAGAAGCCAACAGCATTCCTCCCATCGAACCCAACACCAATGAACCGAATACGATGGCCGACCATGTGGATTTATTGAAGGGCATAACAGACTTCTCCCTCTTTTTCATGATGAACAAAAGGATTTCGGAGCGCGGCTTACAATCTTCCTGTCAAAGCCAGAATCAGCACGATCACCAGCACCAATCCGAGCCCGCCACTGGGATATGGGCCCCAGGATGAACTGTACGGCCAGACCGGCAAGGCCCCGACCAGCAGAAGAATGAGTATGACTAAAACGATCGTAGACATAAATCTGGTTCCTCCTCCCGTATTTTTAACAGGCTTTAATATCAGTGCTCATGTGTTCCTTGCACGACACCAAGGAAGGCGGCAAGTCTGTAACGGGAAGAGCCAACTTGAGCACCATTCGCCGCGGCCAATCCCCAAACAAACAACGGGACATTCTGGTCTGCCCCAATCCCTTTGGATGAATCGTTTCCTGTTCAAGACTGGTGTTCATGGGTTGTGTTCTCCTTATGTTGAATCCATTTGGCGATCGGTTGAAATCCTTGATCCCGAGATCAAGGCTGTCATGTGTTTCTTCATCCTTGATTTTCTTATTTATACAGAATCGTTTAGGCGGCAAGACCTGAGAAAAACCCTGGGTTGATTAAACAACAACCCTGGATGACCCGGTGGGTCACATTTTGGGGCTTTTACTCTTAGACAAGACTAATTCGTTGAAGCTATACTTTTTCGAATTTCGTTCTTTCACGACAGGTCCTCAACGTTGTTCTGCTTAACCGCAGCCGAGGGAGAGCAGCATCCGTCGCATCATTCGAGGTCATGTTTGTGTTCACCTTCTCATTTACATAGAACCGGAAATGCGTATGCTGGTATTCAGTTTTAGAAGGAAGAGTGTGAACCTATGATGACGGTTCAAAAACGGGTCAAATCCGGTTCTCACGCAAAAAGTTTGGATATCATCCTGCTGGTAGCCATCAGCGTTCTCATTGGCGGAATTTTTGTGGTGGATCTCTTCACCAAAACAGGAGTTGCGATTGGCATGTTATATGTGAGTGCCATTCTGCTGACTTCCTATTTACCCCATGCCAAATCCCCATTCATCGTCGCGGGAGTCTGCACGGTCCTTGCCATTATTGGAGTGATCTATTCACCCGGCGTGAACGTGGTGTATTCGGGGAGCACCATTGCCGGCAATGCCGTGACCAACCGTCTTTTATCGCTTTTTATGATTTGGGCAACAGCCCTCCTCACCTATCAATATCGTCAGGGGGTGGAGGTCCGGCTTCGGTTAGCCTCCATCGTGGAATCCACCCCCGACGCCATTATCGGACAAACACTCAAAGGACAAGTCACCAGTTGGAACAACGGGGCCGAACAGATGTTCGGATATTCGTCACAGGAGAGCATCGGGCAATATATGCCATTTTTATTTCCACCAGACCGGATTGCCGAAGAAAAGAATATCCTGGAACAACTCCAGAGTGGGAAGCCGATTCAAAATTTTGAAACGATTCGACGTAGGAAAGACGGACAGGACATACCGGTGTCGCTGACCATTTCTCCCATTATCGACCGATGGGGAAACGCTATAGGCGCGTCGAAAATTGCACGGGATATTTCCCAGCAAAAGAAGTTGGAAAACCTCCTTGCTATCCAAAACCTCACATTGGCCAATCACGCAGCCTCTCTCAAGCAATCAAACGAGGATCTCGAACAATTTGCCTATATAGCCTCTCATGATCTCCAAGAACCTCTCCGCACGATTCATGGCTTTACGCAGTTGCTGGCGGAGCGCTATAAAGAGCAATTGGACAAACAGGGTCAGGAATTTATTGGATTCGTGACCGATGGAGCGAATCGCATGCAAACCCTTATTCAAGACCTCCTGAAATATTCGAGAATTCAGGCCCAGGAACTGAACGCTGTTCCGGTCCACGTCGAGGAGGTACTCAATGAAATACTCGAATATCTCCGCATGGCCATTGAGGACAAACAGGCTTCGATCACACATGACCCTCTGCCGACCATTCAGACCGATCGGTCGCATTTCCACCATCTTCTCCAGAATCTGATTACCAATGCCCTAAAGTTTCACGGCCCGAAACCGCCACACATTCATGTATCTGCCCAGGAAAGGTCCGACGGGTGGACCTTCTCGGTACAGGATAACGGGATCGGCCTCGAGTCGGCATATTCCGAGCGGATCTTTCTTCCATTCAAAAGACTGCACACGCGGGAAGAGTACCAGGGCACCGGAATCGGTCTGGCCATATGTAAGAAAATCGTGGAACGCCGTGGAGGCCGCATCTGGGTCGAATCCGAAGTGGGAAGAGGATCCACATTTTCGTTTACCTTACCTAAATAACCCGGAGAATCTTCATGCAGAATCCTATTGAAATTTTACTCATAGAGGATAATCCCGCTGATATCCGGCTTACCCAGGAGGCCTTTCAGCAAGCTCGCCTCCAGAATACGATTCATGTGGTTCAAGACGGGGTCAACGCCTTGGCCTTCATTCGGCAGACTGCACCCTTTCAACAGGCTCCCCGACCAGACCTTATCCTGTTAGATTTAAACCTTCCAAAAAAGGACGGGAGAGAGGTTCTAAAGGAAATCAAATCCGATACGCACACCCGCACAATTCCCGTGGTGGTGCTGACCACCTCTGATGACGAAGCAGATGTCTTGCGGAGTTACGATCTGCATGCCAATGCGTATCTGGTCAAACCCATTGATATTTTGCAATTCATCAAAATGATTCAATCACTCGAAGATTTTTGGCTCTCTGTGGTAAAACTTCCTCCAAAAGTGTCAGAGTCATGAGCGATCTCCCATCCCCGACATATTCCATCCTGCTCGTGGAGGACAATCCTGCCGATGCAGAATTAGTGCGCGAGCGGCTGAAGGATGCCTCCGGCATGTCCCCCTTTCATATCACCCGTGCGTCGACGCTGAAAGAGGCTCTGACCATCCTTCACAGCACGCCGTTTGACGTCATCCTTCTTGATTTAAATCTGCCGGAGACCAATGGCCTGGAAACGTTGAAACGAATCCGGTCGGCAAATTCGGCCATTCCCCTTGTTGTGTTAACCGTGCATGAGGATGAACCGCTTGCCCTTGAAGCCATCAAATTAGGGGCTCAGGATTATCTCCCTAAATCGTCGATGAATGCCGTGTTGCTTTCCCGAATTTTGCACTATGCCATGGAACGGGAAAAGAATGAGCGGATTCGCCGGGAGAGCGAAAGAAAGTACCGGTTATTTGTTGATGGCGCCACCGGCCTGGCTTTTATCATGCTTGATTTGCTTGGGAACATTACGCATTGGAATTCCGGAGCTGAACGGCTTTTTGGGTACACAGAAGACGCGGCATTGCATAAACATTTTTCTCTCCTCTTCACCGCTGAAGACCTGCGCAATGGTCGTCCGGCCACCGAGTTGCGGAGGGCGGAAACCCTGGAAAAAGGGGATGATGACAATTGGCTGGTACGGGCTGATGGCTCCCGATTTTGGGCCAGCGGTGCAGTGACGGCCATACGCGACCCCAGCGACAAACTGATCGGATTTGCCAAGGTGGTCCGAGACAAAAGCGCTCAAAAAGATACCAGTGACAAATTAGCCGAATTGAATCGCACCTTGGAAGAGCGCGTCATCCAACGCACTCAGGAACTTACTCGCAACCAGGAACGGCTTCGCGCCATGGCCTCCGATCTCACCGTCACCGAACAACGCGAACGACGCCGTTTGGCGACGGACCTTCATGATTATCTGGCTCAGCTCCTTGTCGTCTGTCGACTGAAATTAAGTCAGGGTCAAGCGATTTCGGATAAGGAAACCCTCGTAAAGGTGATTCAGGAGGCGGATACCCTCCTGGATCAATCCTTGACTTATACACGGACATTGGTCAGCCAACTCAGTCCGACCTGTCTCTATGAATTCGGACTCCATGCCGCTCTCGTCTGGTTGGGAACGGAAATGGGTAAACAGGGATTGACGGTTACCTTGAAAAGTGCAGATGAGACGCCAAGCCTGCCGGAGGATCAGGCCGTTCTCGTGTTTCAATCCGTTCGGGAACTGTTATATAACGTGCTCAAACATTCCGGCGTCAATGAGGTGATGGTGAATCTGTCTCTGCAACAGGACAACCATCTGCTGATCGAAGTAAAGGATTTTGGCTGCGGGTTTAGCGAAAATCCTGAAGAGAGAAGTGAACAATCCCCAACAAATTTTGGACTCTTTAGTATTCGGGAGCGATTGGAAGCCCTCGGCGGAGAAATGATTCTCCATTCAGCCCCGCAGAAGGGAACTCAAGTCCTCCTGCGTATTCCCATAGAACACAGCTGTGAGGATTTCCAACCACGTGCTGCCAAACCGACACCGGTGCATGCCGTCAAGAAGGCTTATATTTCCCATCCTCCTTCAGAAAAAATCCGCATTCTTCTCGCAGACGATCATAAGATGGTCCGTGAGGGGTTTTGCCATATTTTGAACGCTCAAGTGGATTTTGAAGTCGTGGGAGAGGCAGAAGACGGAAACCATGCCCTTGCCCTCTGTGAGTCACTCCGCCCCGACGTCGTGGTGATGGATCTTCATATGCCCAAGATGGACGGTCTGGAGGCCATTAAAAGAATCAAAGAGGTCCTTCCCGATACGATCATGATCGGATTATCCGTTTACGACACCCCGGACGTGGCCCGATGGTTCCGGGAGGCAGGGGCGACGGCATTTGTCACAAAGGGAGGTCCGGCGGAAAGCTTAGTCACCATCGTCAGGAAATATTGTCAACAAAAAAACCCCGCCTAGCCTTCTATGCTTATTTCTTGTTGGTATGTTGCACCACCATCAATCCCGAGGCCTTCTCGGGCCTCGGAAGAGTCGTTCCCGTCAACATCTGATAGGCCTGCAACACCGTACTGACGGGAGAAATCTGCATCAAAAAAGGCGTCTGCCAATCATTGTCTTCGGGAAAGCGATCGTCAGGAATAAGCACTCTTGGGATATGTTCCTCAAAGGCGGCCTGGATTTTCAGTGGGATCCCTCCCACCGCCCCGATATGACCATCACGGGTCACTTTACCGGTCATCACCCGGTTCAGGAGGATAGAGTTATCATTGGCCATGGCCAGAGCCACCACACTCACCATCGCGGTCAAACTATCTCCGTAAATCGTCACACCGGGGGTCGGAAATTTGAGAAATATATTCCAGGTCTTAGGATCAAGACCGGCCATACGAGCCGCGGAGACGATTCCGGATTGAATAGCCACTTGAGTCAATGGTGAAAATTTTCCCGGGCCGCTCGCAAATGTCACATTCAGAACTTCCTGACCTTCCTGTTTCCGAAACGAGATGTCAAGTTCAGCTACAATTCCTTTGGGTTCACCATTCAGGTCAAGAGTGGTTCCCAGGAAGGTCACGGATTGCTTCTGCCAATACATCTGTTCGGCCACAGCCGGCTGTGCGAAGGGGAAGGCCCATCCGCAGGGAACCGCCCACACCAGAATGCTGAAAATAAAAGCCGTCCTTTTCAAATCAGGCATAGACTAGTTCTCCGAAACCGGCAAATACGGAATAATGTAGGCCCCATTGCCTTCCACCCGCTGATCGACAAATTGGTCGAAGATGCCATCTCGATTGTCATCCAGCCAATAGAACAAGGGCCATTCAACCGTTTCAACGACCGTATTCCAGAATTTATTATTTTCATAAAAAATAATTTGTCGGGCCGTTTTATAATCCACGACTCCATCTCCTTTGAGGGAGTATTCCCTCACATACAATCCCGTAATGATATTCACATCTTCATTGACGAGATTGGCCTCACCGGGTTCCTTCGGCATATCTGCAGCAATGCCCTGCCCCTCCATGACGAGACTCAGGAGAATGCTACACATCCAGTAAAAACCGCCTTGTTTGCCATTCATGATATTTGCCCTTTAATATGACCATTTTGTGGTCGAATCCACCAAGAATGAATGACCGGCTTGTTACCCGGTCATGACCAATCCATTTTCACGATGCCGCGGCTGAGACAAGGAGTTCACGGCCGGAGCCTCACCTGAATGTGTTCGCAACCGGTTCAACAAAATAAACGGGTCGATGACGTCACCACATTGAATGCAGTGCTTGGCCTGAAACTGAAAATCCTCATAGTCGGAGAAAATATCCATATACGTCTCTTCGACCATCGTTCCTCCGCACCGTGAACAATGTGATTGTTGCATTTGCTGAACCAATTGAGGGAACACATCGGGGTGCTCGTTTCTCATCGCAGACAGGGTAAAGGTTTGCATAAGGCCTCCTTCGTTCTTAAGGTAAGAAATCATGTTCATGGTCTGACTGTAGTTTCCCACTCGAAAAGCGACTACTACCCAAAACCCTGGGTCTAGACGTGAAGATCCCTTGAAAAAGGTCGAATGAAATTAGGGGGATTGAATGAGGGAAAGAGGGACTCAAGCTAACGGGATGACATCATGCCCATGAAGGGAAAGCCAGGACCAGTCTGCGCATCTACGTGAAGGGAATCGTTAATAATGACAATCCTCCGACTCGCGATGAAACCAATCCGCAGAAAGATTTTGAAAGTTGCGCACTCGAGCCGAACAACAACAACAGGCGGGGACAGGCCTTATGAACATCCTGCTTCGGTCATGGAAGACATTCAAAATTTTTAATTCCGACAGCTGGGGAACGCCGAAGGAGCTGGTGCCCGACTCGACCGGACTATGGGTTTGCTAGATGCTTCGCCTTCAGCTCAGCATGACAACCACGGTGGGTGTTCATTCGGAACCATGTTGTTTTTGACTGTTGCGGATGACCTCGGCGAAGGAACCGAACGAATCTCCTTTAGACACATATTCGTCTCCTCCAGCCTCAGCAAAATTATTGGACACGATTTGGTCCCCATGCATGGATAAGCCAATAATATAGACTGCCGGATGGCTGGCTTTAATGAGACGGGTGGCTTCTATTCCGTTCATCACCGGCATATTGATATCCATCACCACCACATCAGGGTGAAGAGTCTGAACAAGCTCGACAGCCTGTTCACCGTTTTCGGCTTCTCCGACCACCTGAATATCGGGGCAGGCATTCAACATGGTGCCCAATCCTTCACGGAATATGGGGTGGTCATCCGCCAGGAGGACACGAATACCCTCCTCCGTTTTTCCGGGAGTCGGAACCTGTACCGCCATGGGAGAAGAGGAGGGCTGAATGGATTCCCTATCAGCGCCTTGAACGGAAATAGGCACTTCAATCAGCACTCGAGTGCCCTCCCCGATCCTGGAAAGGACCTCACATTTGCCTCCAAGACCTTCTATGCGTTCTTGCACGGTTAACAGGCCAAATTTGTCAAAGTGGGAATGGGTTTCGCGGGTTGAGGACAGATCAAACCCGCATCCGCGATCCACGACTTCTATTCCAAAAACCTCTGACGAGACGGGATTGATCAGAATAGAGGCTTCCTCAGTTTGGGCATGTTTCATCACATTCAGCAATAATTCCCTGATGACGTGATACAGGATAATTGAGACGGATTCGGAAAGATTCAATTGATGTTCATCAACATGGGATGTCACCGTGACGTGCAAATCATACCGGCTCATTTTTTCGGCCAACCATCGGACGGCTGCCATAAACCCGAATTCATACAAGATGGACGGACTGATTTGAGGGATGAGATCCCGCGTATATTGCAACGCCTCATCCAGAGATTCTTCCATTTCCCGCACAAGAGGTGCCTGCTGATTCGAGAGATCGGTTTGTAGCAACTGACTGACTTTGATCTTTCCAACAACCAGCAACTGTCCTAAATAATCATGTAATTCGGTGGCAATGCGACGCCGTTCCCGTTGCTCGGTAAGAATAAGGTCTAACGACAGTTGACGCAGTCGGTGTTGGTGCTGGACGAGATCCTGTGTCCGCTCATCCACACGGCGTTCCAGCGATTCGGTCAGAGATTGCAGTTGAGTTTCGATATTTTTCCGGTGTATGGCCGAGGCCAGAATATTGGCCACGGCTTGGAGGAACTCCACCTCCTTCTCCCGAAACTCCCTGTTGGATGTCGTATGCACACCGAGCACTCCATGCGGATTGCCTGCCTGATCCCGGATGATGCAACTCATTCCACTAACCACCTGGTGATCAATTAGTAACGAGGGCCCCGAAAACCGGCTTTCCCGGGAGAGATCCTTGACGACAACCGGCTTGTCGCTTATCAGCGTATACCCCGCCTGGGAATTGTGATCGGCACTCACCACGGCCTGGCCGACCAATCCCTCTTTCCACCCTACCCCGGCGCGAAGAAGGAGGGACTGTTCTCCCGGCAAGAATTCCAGCACTTTGGCCATTTCAATTGGTAAGGTCTGACTCAAAAGTCTGACACATTCGTCCATGACCTTCTGCACATCTCTTTCCTGAAGCGCCAACTGTGCGAACTCCGCCATCACCTTCTGTTGTTGAGAAAAACGGAGCACTTGATCTTCCACCTGGCGAAGCTTCGTGATGTCCACAGAAGTCAGCACGACTCCCTGGATCTGACCGTCACTGGATTGGTAGGGAGCCATTCGTGAGAAGAAAGTCCGAGGGTCATGAAAATTTCGGTGAGTGTGTTCGGTGGGCTGTGAGGTCCGCAGCACATCCCGAATACCCGCCAATAACGTTTCGTCTCTAGAAAATGAGGACAATTGGGTAATGGGACGGCCAATATCGGTATCCAAAAACTGGAACATTTCTTGGGCCGCCGGAGTGTATTTCTGAATACATAAATCGGCATTAAGAAATAATGTGGCGATATCCGTCGTCCGGAAGAGATTTTCCATATCGCTATTGGCGTGATCCAATTCCTCCACTTTTCCGGACAGTTGAGCATTGACCGTTTCTAATTCTTCATTAATCGATTGCAATTCCTCGGTGGAAGTTTGCAGTTCTTCATTAGCGGATTGCAGTTCTTCATTGACCGACATCAATTCCTGATTGGAAGATTTCAATTCCTGGTTGGAGGTCTCCAGTTCTTCCAGGGCCGATTGCAAATGCTCCTTGGTGGTGTGAATTTCCTGCTCCAATTCCTTTATCGTCCGGTGCTCGCCTTTCGATTTCTTCGGGCCTTTGGAAGATTTCCGGATTAACCCTTTCTCACGGAAGACCACCATCAGCAGATCAGACGATTGCTTGGCATGAACAAGCGGACGGACAATGATATCCACAGATTGATTATCATCATTCGCCGCCAATGGAATATTGGGGAGGACCACTTCCTTGCCGGTTTTCACGGCCTTTGAGATGCCGGATCGTAACGGCATACGCAAATCCGGTATGACCATATTGAGCAAATTCACGTTGACCGAACCGGAGGGAAGCTGCAGATAGGTCCCGGTCCGGCCGGAGACATATTGCACCTGGCACTCTTTATCGATCAACACCCCGGGAGGGCCGTACTCCTCTCTGACCAGTTGATCGAAGGTATGAATGAAGGGATCCTGAATTTGGGGAAAAAAAGCAGGTTTCGGAGTGGGCATGCTGCCACGCGGTGCCTGTATCGGGAATTTGGGAAACGTGCGGCGCATGATCTTTTTTGGTTGAAACACTCGAAACCGTTTATTCACGGGGCGAAAGAATCGGGATTGGTCTTCCGCCTGTTCCGATGCGCCGAGGAACAGGTAACCCTCAAGGTTGAGGGAATAATGGAAGACGGCAAACATCTGATTCTGAAGATTGGGTTCCATGTAGATCAACAGGTTCCGGCATGAAATGACATCCATGCGAGAAAAGGGGGGATTGCCGACGAGATTATGAAAGGAAAAAATGCATAACTCACGTATCACCTTGGCAACCCGATAACAGGAACCGTCCTGTTCAAAGAACGAGAACAGTCGATCGGGCAGCACATCTTCCTGAATGCGTTCCGGATATCGTCCACGGCGGGCAATATCCAATGCCCGCTCGTCGATATCCGTCCCGAAGATTTGAAGAGGAATACTGAGATGTTCCCGATGGAGGTATTCATAAAAAAGGATAGCGAGCGAATAGACTTCTTCTCCCGTCGAACAACCCGGTATCCAGATCCGGATGGCTTCATTGTTGTGTTTGGATTTGACGATCTTAGGGATGATCGTGTCGGAGAAAAACGCAAAGGCTTCCGGATCTCTAAAAAATTGCGTCACACCGATTAACAGCTCCTTAAACAGCTCATCAACTTCTTCCGGGTCCTCCCGCAATCGTTTGACATATTTCGCGGGAGAGGCAATGTGCAGAATCTGCATGCGCCGCTGAACCCGCCGACCCATCGTATTGCGTTTGTAACCATGGAAATCGTGTCCGGTCCGACGGTACAGATGCGAACAAATCACCTCTAAGTGAGTCAGCGCTTCTGCACGAAGGGTTTCCAGGCCCTTCCCGTCCCGTAGATCGTATAAATATTTCGCATAGAGAATCAGCGCCTCCGCGATGGCTTCGACCGGTAGGATATAATCGATTAATCCGGTCAGAATGGCACTCGTCGGCATTCCGGAAAATTGGGCCGTTTCCGCTGATTGGGCAATCGTTAACCCGCCCTGTTCCTTCACGGATCGAAGCCCGACTGCTCCATCGGACCCCGCGCCGGACAGAATTACCCCGATGGCAAATGGACCTTGATCTTCGGCCAGGGATTTGAAAAACGTATCAATGGGCGTTCGAAAGCCATGAACTTGTGAAGGCCGGTCCACTCGCAAAAACCCACCATCGATGCTCAATTGCGTATTGGGAGGAATGATATAAATATGATTGGGTTCGACTAACGTTTCATCTACCGCGACATGAATCGGCAGAGAGGTCTTCCGCGCCAGCAATTCCGGCATAAGGCTTTCGCGATCGGGAGCCAGGTGCTGGATCACCACAAAACCCATTCCGCTATTGTCTGGAAGTGTTGAAAAGAACCGGCACAATGCCTCGAGCCCTCCGGCCGAAGCGCCGATCCCGACGATGGGAAAGGCATTGGACGGGGTAATATCCACCACTCCCTGTGGACGTGGTGAAGGCGTTGGTTCAGAAGAAGGAGGCTTTGAGCTGCGTGAGGATTTCCGTGGTTTTTTGACAGTTGGAGATTGTTTCGGTGAGGGGGGAGGGGAAGGTACGAATCGACCCTTGGACGGGGTTTTTTTTCTAGTCACTGGAAGTTTCGGCTTTCCGCAAAGTGCGTGTGAATTTTACCCTACCTCACGGTTTCCACGAAAGAGCATGCGCCGAAAATCATCCGATATCATTCCCCCATCATTGTCCTTAACCAGGTGTATGAACGTGATCAACATAATTGTGTCGGTCTTCAATTCTTCGTTCTACCCCCCGCCACAGGTCACATACCATTCTGAAGCCTGGCGCTTTTTCTACAACGAGGCTATTCCGGCGGATGGTACCTGCCTTTCCTCTAATGAGGTCTTCACGCGTTCCCCATTTGCACATGACCTCGGAAGCCGGTAATTCCCTTCCAATACATTCCCGAGCTCCTCCTGGGTATCAATAATGGTGGACAGTTCTGATATTCCTGCCTCCTTCAAATAGGGTTGTATAGAAGGTTGCACGTTGTAAAGGAACACACCTTTTCCCTGTTCCCTGGCTTTAAACACAATCTGGAAGATGGTCCAGGTCCCAATAGAGTTCACACATGACAAGGACCGTAAGTCTAAAATGAGTAAGGAAATCGGCGACGAGACCACACGATCCAACAATAAATCGGTTCGACTCAAATTAGGAGTATTAATACTGAGATCTACGGTGAGTGTCAGGACCACAAGTTGGCCAGGGGTGCTAATGGTGCATTTCATAACAATCGACCTCCCTATAGGTGATAAAAGCCATAACGTTAAAAAATTCTCTCAATTTTACGCATCCCGGTTATTCGCGCCACTCTACTTAACCCTTGAGGTTTATTACGTAAACACGGCGTGGAGAGGATCGTATGCCTTCCAGTAGCATTCAGCACTTTAAATGATGAGGGTTAGCGTGAAATTGAATTGGTCTTGCTCTTCATCAGCACGAATTTTAACGTCGGGCATAAATTTCCCGGCTTGACCAACTAGAAGAAGGTGGAGATTTTCCTACTCGCAACCGGTTGATCACCATCGAGGCTCCCGCCTCAAAGGCCTGCTGTTCCGCCATGAGCCGGTGGTGCATATGCTGTACCGATCCGGACAGAGTCGCCTTCCCATCTTCCACCGTCGCCACAATATCCTGGCTCGATAAGAATGGGCTCCACCACACCTGGTTTTCGAAATCCAGTTGAATTTCCCAATCCGTTTTCTCGATTTCGGGAATTGAAAAGCTGATGTGATTGGTCAGGCTTCTCACGCCTCGGATCCGGGAAGCCACGTTTTCGGCATGGTTTCGTTCATAAATCGAATCGACGGTCCCCGTCAGCAAAACGGCTCCCTTTTTGACCGATCCCTCAAGGGTAAAGGGCTCCAAGACAGGATCTCGTGAAAACGCTGCCAATAACCGGGCATGAATATCGGCATCTTTTGGAGTCGCTTTGGACTGGACCGTGATAAGATTGTTCACGGATTGGACCCCGACAGTGTTATTGGCGTTTTGCTCAGCCTCACGTCTAATGGAGAGAAAGGGTACATTTCCTTTCAGAGTGACCTCCCCGTTTTTGACGGTCACATTGATCCCGAATGGAGCGACACGGCGATCATACGCCAGCACTTTTTGAATGGCATTGGAAATTTCCCTGTCCGTAAACATGGGACGCTGAGTGCGCGTCATCGGATCAGGCGACACCCAATTAATGGTGATACCGCCCACGTCCACGGACTGGACACTCTCGACCCATGCCAATTCGGCAATCCGACTTTTTTCATACACGCTTCCCACCTGTCCTGTCAGAATCGCGCGACCTTGTTCCACCTGGACATGTAAGAGAGATGGGTTGACCACCCAGACATCAAATGCCAGGCGATGGGTGATTTCCTCCCTCAGGACCGAATCCGGCCTATCCCGGACACGCTCCACCTTCAGAAGGTCCCGCACCTCACGAATGCCTTTGACCATTTTGGCTAAATTGAGCGCCGTCTGTTTTTCTTGCCGGGAGTGCACCCGGCCCTTCAGGGTGAGGACCCCATTGACCACATCAACATGAATGTCGTCGCGTTCCACCACGGGATCTTCGAGGAAGAGGTATTCAAGATGTTTTTTCAGGGAAGAATCGTTGGTTGTGCCGACCGGCCCAACTGAGATGCGATCGATGACCCCCCGAACGCCACGTATGGCCTGGGAAAGCTCCGTGGCCCGCTGCTGAATCCACAGACTGTCGGCTGTCCCGGTCAACGTGGCTATGCCATCCTTCACCGACACTTCAATTGAGGAAAAAGATTGGCGATCGACCCGGGACAACCGGTTTTTAATGGCCACGGTCATACCGATATCATGAACTTCTTCAACCTCTCCCCCGGTCACCTCGGCGGTATTTTCCACGTCCTCAGCGGCCATTCCAAGACCGGCCCATAGGCCAAAAACCAAAACAAATATGGCAGGGTAAACCGGCAAATGCGTGCCCTCATTAACTGAACATGAGCAGGAATGGTCCTGGGTACAATGAGCAAAAACCCCCGGAATGTCAGTTGACAAATTTGGTGGGGATGAACAGAAAATATCCGGGACAGAAACTGCGTGGAGGTTTAAGTGATGTTTTGATGCAGCCTGACTACATTGGCCACCATGCGATACAGGTCCTGTCCGGCAGTTTCCTTGGACAAATATCCAGCCGCACCGGCTACACGCATGGCTTGTTCCGTTTCCTTATCCTGTCGAACCGATAAACCGATCACATGAATATTGGGGTGGTTCTGACGAATCTGCCTGGTGGCCTCAATACCATTCATGTTTGGCATATTAATATCCATGACCACCACATCCGGTTGCAGGGATTCTGTCAGACGGATGGCTTCAATCCCGTCGCAGGCTTCTCCGACAACCTCGACGTCGGACCAGGCATCCAGCAGACTTCGCAATCCCTGTCGAACCACGGCATGATCATCGACCAAAAGGACTCGATAACCCGAGGACATTTGCGGACTCGATCCCTGATTGGTTCCCGTGGCTATCAAAGGCACACCATCTGAAAAAGGTACGGTCACATGTAATTGGTCCTGCTCAGATAAGGCCACATATAAGCGGATGCGAGTCCCGGACCCGGGACTCGAGTCTATGACCATCCGTCCGCCTAATAAAGTCATGCGTTCTCGAATACTGAACAGTCCGAATTGATTGGACGTAGGGCTGTGTTGTTCGATGAGGTTGGAATCGAAGCCAACGCCCTGATCAGAAATTTCGATACAGATCTCATCCGGTGAGGAAAGGCTGACGGCCAGAGAAACGGTGTCCACGCCGGCATGTTTGACCACGTTCATCATCAGTTCACGAATGGATTGAAAGAGAAGCACCGCCTCATTCTCAGTGAGCGTCAGATGGTCGCGCTCCATCTTGACTTCCACCCTGAGTCCATATTGTTTCATATCCTCTGCCAACCACTGCAAGGCCTTTAATAACCCGAATTGATACAACACCGACGGGACCAGTTGGGCCACCAGCGAGCGCGTATACCCCAACGATTGGTCGAGAATGCGATCGATTTCGTGAAGAACCGGAAGCATAGGCCCCTCGGCACCCACCGTCTGCTCCAGTCTGTTGACTCGCAACCGGCAGGCCACGAGGAGTTGGGCCAGAAAATCATGAAGTTCCTCGGCAATCCTGCGTCGTTCCCGCTGTTCCGTCAAAATCAATTCACCGACGAGTGCCTGCAGGCGCGATTGATTATGACGGAGTTCTTCCGTGCGCTTGGCAATTTGGCTTTCTAATTTGCTCGTCAGATGTTGCAGTTGCTCCTGGGTGGTTTTTAATTTGGTAATGTCCGTATTGGTGCCGATCCATCGCACCACCTCCCCATGCTGATTCCGAATGGGCACGGCCCTTGAAAGAAACCACCGGTATTCACCGTCCTTGCCCCTGAGAGGAAAGGTGTCTTCCCATATGTGTCCGGTTTGAAAACACCGGCGGACTTTTTCAACGACCCGGTCGACATGATCGGGGTGATGGACTTTCTTCCAGCCCCACCCTTCCATGTCCTTCAGCGTAGTTCCGGTATACTCGTACCAGCGTGCGTTGTACCAAAAAATCCATCCCGTGGCATCTCCCATCCAGGCAAATTGGGAGATCGTGTTGGCGAGAGTACGAAATCGTTCTTCACTTTCCCGGTGTTGTTCTTCCATCTCTTTCTGATAGGACAGGTCCAACACCAAACCGACATACCCCAGATATCCGCCGTCCGATTCAAAGCGGGGAGAGGCGGAATCCAGAACATAGTGATACTCCCCCTTGGTATCCCGAAGGCGATATTCCAGTCGAACGGACTGTCTTTTTCTGTTCGCTTCGTCAAACGCCTGCTGAATGGATGGACGATCATGAGGATGAACGGCAGACATCCATCCATCCCCGAGGCCGGTTGCCTCTGTCTGACCGGTAAAGTCATACCAGGTTTGACTGAGAAAGACACAGGTCCCGTCTGCGTCCGTAATCCAGGTCATGATCTCGGGGTGATGGGCCAGATGCTGGAAGCGCGATTCATATTCGATCGCGGCACGACGCATCGCAGCCAATCCCAGTGTTTTACTTACTCTTGCCAGAAGCTCTCTCCCCGAAAACGGCTTGACGAGGTAGTCATCCGCACCGGTCAAAAGCCCATCTATTTCGGCCTCCTGGCCGGCCCTGGCCGATAGGAAGATAAACGGCGTCAATTGAAAATCCTGATTGGACCGAAGACGTGTCAGCAATCCATTTCCATCAATGCGGGGCATCATGATATCACTCAGAATAAGGTGAGGGCGGACCGTGTGAATCCGCTCCAAGGCTTCCTGCCCGTCACAGACGGAAACCACCTCATAGTGGGCCCACAGTAATCGCGTCAAATAAGTCCGCATATCGCGATTGTCTTCTACCAGTAAAATGGTGGGACGAGAGTGATCCGTTCCCTGGAGGGAAACTTCTTCATCCTGTAGATTTTTTTGATTGGCCGGTTCAGGATCTGCGCCTCCGGTCCACTGCTGGGACTCCAAAATGAACGACTTCGCCAAACGTTCGTCCGTTGATTGCGTCGATGTGTGGCATACCTGGTCCGGGGGGAGGTGATGAAACCCGAACGGCACCGTCACGGTAAACACACTTCCCCTTCCGGGTTCACTCTCCACCTGTATCTTCCCGCCATGCATTTCTACCAGCTCTTTTACTAAGGCCAGACCGATTCCGGTTCCTTCGAATGTTCGTCCCAGGGCCTCTTTGGCCCTAAAGAATCGGTCGAATACATGAGAAAGCGTCTCCCGGCTCATACCGACACCGGAATCCTCAATCCGGACATCCACGCTCTCCGCATGAGGGCATACTTCCAGGGACACCCGTCCTTGCAACGTGAATTTCAAGGCATTGGAAAGCAGATTCAGTATGATCTTTTCCCAGGCGGTCCGATCCACATAGACCGGTTGAGACAGCGTGGAACAGGACACGAAAAATTCCAGACCGGCATTTTTCATGGCGGATTCAAACGACGATGCCAGATCAATAGTCAACTCACAGAGATCCACCGGTTCAAACACGGCCTGCATGCGGCCTGCCTCCAGGCTGGAGAAGTCCAATAGCGTGTTGACCAGCTTCAGCATCCGCACGGCATTTCGGTGGGCCACTTCCACACCCGGAGCCGTGGTGAAAGTGGTGGTCTCCATCGCTTCTTCCAGAGAACCGAGAATAAGTGTGAGAGGTGTTCGGAACTCGTGGCTCACGTTACTGAAAAAATCGGTTTTTGCCCGGTTGAGTTCGGCTAATGCTTCAATCCGTTTCCGCTCTTCGGTCCGGACTTGCGCACGATTGATGGCTCCCGAAATCCCCTTCGCGAGGAGATTTAAAAACTCCCGGTATCGGTCATCAAGTGCCAGCCTCGAACTGATCCCCACAATCAGATAGCCGGATTGTCTTTGTGTCTGCCAGGACTCCACGGGCAACACCATCCCCCGATCGGGCGGCTCCGGCCACGGCACTCCCGAAAGATTCAGCTGCCTGTTAATCGTGAATACGGTTTCATCTAGCTTGGGCGAAAGTGACAGCGGCCACCATGGCTGAGGATGAAACTTGTCTCCATCCATCGCGAATCGAACTGGAGTCAGGAGTGAATCAGACTGAAAACCTGACTGTGCGGCAAGACACAGACTGCGTTCGTCCCTATCCCACAGATATATGAGACTGAACGGGATATCAAAGGAATTGTCTGTGAGAATTTCAGCCGAGAGACGACAAACCTCTTCCACAGAATCGGCTTCTTCCGTCACGAATGACAGTCGTCTGAGAGTATTGAGCCTTCGTCCTTTTAATACCTGACTTGTTTCTTCGGTACAGGCACAAAAGAGTCCTAGGATATCTCCTTGTTCATTCTTAATCGGGCTGTAGGAAAATGTAAAAAATGTTTCCTCTAAGAATCCATGTCTCCGCATAAATAAAGGAAGATCTTCATTCCATGTGGACCGACCTTCTTGTAAGACAATGTCGGCCTGGGGGCCAATCACATCCCAGATATCAGACCAGGTATCCGAGGCACAGGCACCCAATGCCTGCGGATGCCGGTTTCCCAATATCGGGACATAGGCATCGTTGTAAATATTGATCAGATGGTTCCCCCACCAGACAAACATGGGATATCTCGAATCCAGGATTATCTGGACGGAAGTTTTGAGCTGAGCGGGCCATCCGGCCATGTCCCCTAGTGGGGTTTCCCGCCAATTTTTCCTTCGAATATGTTCTTCCATCCGACTAGCCGACGTCATAAACAAAGTCCTTTCACCTTTATGAGCGTGGGCGACCGGCAATAACGTAAGCCGAAATCCTATTTAATCTGTCCGGTCTGGCAGGCTCTAACCCTATCACACCTACCCCGCCTTTTCAGTTGACAAATCAGGGGTTTTCATCCTGTTTTAGGAGACTGTCCTCGAATCACTCTGTTGCTTCTTTGTTCACGTCCAATGTCCAGCCACGGTATCCCTAGGGTCGGTAACCGGAGAATCAAGGGATTTTAACAGTACAGAAATGGGGGGCATCTCGATAAATTTGTACAACAAGACAGCCTGATGGCCTTATGAAGATTTTCCATTATTTCATTCATTTTCATTCCCCCAAGCAAGGAGGACGACCTTGAAGACGTTAACCCCATCAACCAACGGTGTGATTAATACCCCTGAAGAATTCAAACAGTTCATTCCGGCAAATTTTTCCTATTTTCTGGAACGTTCTTCTGGCCTGATTCGGCGTATTTTGCAAGACATGGGGCAATGGGCCGACAATTCGGCACATGAAAAGCTATTGTTGCGTCTTTCGTTTGATCTAGTGGAACGATTTATTGAATACTGTCCATCCCAACTTCCCTGTCGGCCTTCTCTATTGTTGGATGGGTTCATATCAGATTTCTTTGGGAGACCCCAGGAATCTAAGGCATCATCAACCTCTAATCCCGTTTTGTACCGGTTTCTGGATGGCCTGCTCAACCGAGCCGTACTCAGCCGGGATGCCTTAATCTGTCTGTTTTACCACTTTTACGGCATGAAGCCGGTCGAGGTCGGTTTCCTTCTTGGTTTGGAAGAAGGGCAGACCCAGCGCATCTATAAAAATTTTGCACGATGGCGGCAAAAGGGATGGTTCCAAGCGGCAGAAGAAGTTGGATTAACCACCCAAGAGGTCCAATCGTTGGTTGAAAATCAAGCTGCTAATCCTGAATCATTTCATCTTCAGGTGAGGGAGAATCTGGAAACCTTATTGCCATTTTATCGAAAAAGCGATCCCCCCTACTACCCATGCCTTGAGGGTACGAAATGGCAGGAGATGTTCAGGGAGGGGTATGGTTTTGATTATCGGATGTGGCATTTACCTCTTTGCCTGTCCTGTATGAAGGTCATTACCGAAGTTGGCGACTCATTCCTTCTCAACCCTGACGTGACATTGAATTTTCATGTCTCTCCTCATTCGTTGAGGGAGGAAGAGGAGTTTTGGCCGGCTCTTAAAAATTTCTCTGCGGATAAAAAACGTCATCATTTCAATCGTAACCTTCAGTTGGTCTAACCTGCCCTCTCAAGGTACGAGAAATGTTTTGGTTAACATTCGCAGTATCGAATGTTCATCAGGAGAGAGCAGTGTAACTCAAGTAGGTGGAGGTACCGCCTCCTATCCGGGGAGTATATTTTCTAACCGGGTTTAGTTGGGAAATGCGTCACCAACTCCCTACAGGCTTGGAGAAATAACCTGGAATTAAGAGGTTTTTCAAAGGTATAAGACGCTCCCAGCAAATGAGCAAACCGTTTAATATTAAACTTTGGGGCTTGATCGGCTGAGAAGGTTGCAATAATTGGAGGATGGTGTTCTTTCGACGTGATTTCCGCAATTAAGGAAAACCCGCTTTTTTGAGGGAGAAACAAGTCCACCACAATGAGGTCGACGGATTGTTGTGTAGAGAGACTGATTCCATCAGCGAGATTTCCTGCAACCCTTATCTCGACTCCACACGAATCACCGAGACGCACCCAGGACTCTTGGGAATCAGGATCGGAGTCAATAACAAGAAGAATACCCATCAGAGCCAGCTGAGCCAAGCACCCTTGACCTTCGAATTATCCGAATAAGAAATCCACATCTCTAGAACCCAATCCCTTCTGCTGTCTTCCATTCAGTTGACGTCAAATCGTATGTAGTGAAAACGAAAACTAAGACATTCATCATGATGTTGTGATCCAATTCAGATTTCGTACTCGGATAAATTGAACGGACGGACGAATATCCCTTCGCCTGGTAGCCGTTTCTGATTCTGCAACCATGCTTATAGGTGCGGTTGTTGACACGATTTTCTCTCCTGACCTCCAAGGTAGATTAGAAACATCCCACATTGCAAAGGGAGGTCTTTCAGCATCGTCAACTCGGACCCCACCCCAGGGTTGCAATGAATAGATTAAGGTCGTCCCCGGGGTCCCCAGAGAAAAAGCTTTCCCATAAAGGATTTTCTGAGGCAATTTGTCTTGAATGGAATGGGTCAACAAGCCTGCCGCAAGAGGCGGTATTTGAGAAACACAGAGGAGAGCTGTGACCAATACCCCCACTACCACATTAAAAAAAACCAGTATTCCCCGCCCTTCTCCATATTCAGCCTGTTGTATTGTCCCTGACATCGGCGTCAACCCTGTCTTTCTCTAAATTCGAAGGAATCCGAAATTTTCCTGATCAAGTTGAGCTTTACCATATAACGACGAATGAACAAATGGACATTTGGCTTCAGTTTTTCGTAAGGCCTGTCGCGAAAAAGTCCGCCAGAATCCCCGGAGTGATTCCCGAATCTGGATAAAAAAGTAAAAGGGGGAGCCAGGGGCACTCCATAATGGAAACGGGCCCGGACATTCCTTCAACCGAAATACCCGGGCCCGTCTTATGGTACAGACAATATATTATTGGTGTACTTAAGATACTTGGTTATTCAAATACATTATCCCAAAAATAAATCCGGGAAATGGTTAATTAAAATGCGATGACTCCGAACAACCATAATATCAGCACGAGACTAAAAGGAACTCCTAAAATCCACAATAAAATTGGCATAACTTCCCCTTTCTGTTGGACTAACGCGTGACATATGTGTTTCCTTCATTTCTTACTTCCCTGACGATCTTAACAAAACATCTCTGACCGCAAACGAGACTGAAGCCCCGGCCCGGCCAATCGATTCCGGGGCCTTTCCCAAATCTTTGCGGGACACAATTAAGTCTCTTGAGGCATAACCCATCCATAGACTGATTTCCTGGATCCCAATGATTTTCTCCGTCATTCAGGATTACTGAGTTAGTTGGCAATCCTAAGTTGATTATTGACACGCCGGGCTCCGGCTTCATAGGCATTTTCGACTGCAGCCGCCATTTGCGATCTGTCTTTAACAGTTCCTTGCAGCGTCACCACTCCTCGCCGGGCATTCACCCGAATCGGATCCTCATCCACATATGGACTCCACGCCAATTCTTCCCTCACAGCCTTGGCCAAACTCCTATCACTCATCTCTCCCCACGGTCGCTCATCATATCGAAATACTTGCATTTCGTTTCGCACTTTTCGCGCGCCGCCATCATACGCAGCCTCCTCCGCTTCCATCATAGCTTCCCGATTTAAAACCATGCCCGATAGCGTTGCTACGCCATTTTCTACACTGACTTGAACTCTTTCGGTGCCCTCGCCCAGCTCGGCAAGAATATCTCGGCGGATGGTTTGGTCGGCACGCCGACGATCGTCCGGGTTCCGTAGAGTACGTGAGGAAGCGGTGGACCGGTATCCATCCTGCGTCACATAACCGTCACGCCGATACCTCTGATTATTATCCTGATCCTCCATGGTATCCAGATCACCATATTGGTCTGTGTAAAACCCCCGGTTGTCATTATTTCGATCGCGATTCCGGTCGCGATCGGCATCATAATTACGGGAATCCGACCACCCGCGTGTATCAACATGCGATCGGTCTCTGTAGTCATAGGATGAGTCTGCTTGAGCCATGCCAGGTATGCCCAGGCACAACGCCATGACGGCAGTTCCCACTTTCATTCGGTCCTTGACTATTGAATTCATCGTTCTCTCCTTTCGTTAAATAGGATGATGAGGAAGATCTTACTTTTACGATAGCCGGAAACCCGGCAATTTGTGAATGGACAAGTTGTGGGGATCATGTCCGCCCATCGTCTAATTTTTCCTCCGGATTCATTGCTTCCCAATCGACATAAACAATGGATCAAATAGAGTTGAGGCTATTCAGCGTACGATTTGGGCGATGTCATATTCCTTCGGGCCGATTTTGGTTCACCCGCAGGCGCAATCGCCATTGAAGAGGGGCATCGGGATCCCGGGTATAATGTCCATCATCCTCTTCCACTTGCACCGCTCTCAACGGAATGGTGACTTGTTCTTTCATATGCGGGAACGCTTCCTGAAATAACAAATAAACCACGCTGTCCGTACATCCGAACACTTCAGCATTCAATCCTGTCACATCGTTAAAATCCACCGTGACCCGTTCTGCAGGATTGATCCACGGCGCAATCAATTTGGCTTTTTCTTGATTCGTCATAACATCCTCTTTATCAGGAAAGATAATTTCTCATGTTCGCGCCTCCCGCAAGCCTGTGATACAGAGCTGTTGGCCGGTCATGCTAATCATTGTCCCCAGGAGGACATTATGTAATTTTTTTGGCCACAAACAGGCCGATGAGGACCATCACCACGCACAGTACGAGAAAAATATAAAATAATACTTGGGCAATATCGGCCGCTCCCTCCGCAATTCCTGAGAAACCAAACCCGCCCGCGATGAGCGCAATGACAAAGAAAATGGCGGCCCATTTCAATATCGTCATAGAGACCTCCTTTCACGAGGTTGAAGAGGATCACGGATCATGGGATCACGTGTGTGAATGCCAGCGAACCCCTCCCTGTTTCGGCAATCATTCAATGGCCATCCAGCAAGGAAGCCGCCTGCCGTGAGTCTCATACGAATAGGCTGATCCGACGTATCAGGCGGGTCACCAATTGGGAGAGGTTCATCGTCAGGATCGGATCCCGGCGATGGAGGCATGGGTGGATCGTGAATCGGCTCCGGTTTCGGATCCCGCTTCGGAGGACCGATGGGCGGAGATTTTTTTTCAGGTTCAGGCGGAGGTGTCACAGGTGAACGTTTTTTGGTTCCCTGGATAGAATGGCTACCGGCTTCAGTGAGACTGACCGCCCATGTCCTAACCATTCTGTCCTCCATCCGGCACGTTAAAAAATCCAATGCCATCTCCGGCCCCTTCCTTCAAAAGAGCAAACTCTCAATGGGAAATCTTTGAATGAAAAATTTTTGTCGACGCATCTCTTCCTGATTCCTCATGATGTCTCCTGAGGTTGTTCATTCAAATAGACAAGTTCCGAAGGGTCCGCAAGGTTTTATCCATGTAGGAGCATCCTGAACTTTGCTAGAGATGAGAATGGTAAATGATTGCCAGGCCATTCGTATTGGACACCATGTATGCCATTGCCGGCTCCCCCCACAACCAGAAGAAAACTTTCCAGGAATCTCCATCTCTGGGAAGTCGTGGCCGTTCGTGAATTGTGTATACTCGGGGTGGTTGTGTGGTTCCTCTGGTTATGCTTGCAATTACAGGCCATTCTTGTTCCGGTTTTAATTGGTCTGGGTTTGGCCTACCTGGCTGACCCAACTCTGGATTACGTGGAACAGGCCTGGAGGTTGCCGCGATGGGTCGCCGTGGCCTTCATGGCCGTGATCATGTGCGTGCTGTTAAGTGGCCTCGTCCTGTGGATAGGACCACTTCTTGTCGATCAACTGCGGAATTTCTTTGAAAAAGTCCCGACATATCTTTCCATTTTGGCCAACCGGTATGAGGTGGACCTCGAAGACATTTCCCGCAGGCTTTATGAAGTTTCCACCAATATTAAGAGTAATCCCTTCGCCACGCTGAGAACTTTTTTCTCAGGAACCGGGCAGGTATTTTATTTTACGAATATCATTATCGGGACACTGGGTTCTTTTCTATTTTCCCTTTCATTAATCGTCATTTACTTTTTCTTTTTTGCCTGGAGTTTTCCATCCATTCAGCAAACTTTTTGGAGTTTGGTCGAATCTCATGGCGATGCTCGCTGGGGAAAACTGCTGACAGAAATGGATGTGGCTATTGGAGAATTTTTCAGAGGACGATTACTCATTGCTTTGATTATGAGCGTGATGTTTGGAGGAGGCTGGTTCCTGGTGGGAATGCCCTATTGGGTTCTCTTGGGATTTTGCGCAGGCGTTCTGAGCCTGATTCCCTATGCCGCCACCTTGATGTGGCCTATTGCTCTACTGTTGAAATATTTAGATATGTCCATGGGGCCTTCCTCTATCGACGATTATTGGATGCAAGTCCTCGTCTGGCCCAGCGCAGTTTATCTGGGTGTTCAATTCATTGAGGGTTGGGTTCTCACGCCCTGGATTCAAAGTCAGTCCACCGACCTCAGTGCCGCAACGATTCTGCTCGTCGTCTTAATCGGCGGAGCGCTAGGGGGAGTGTTAGGCCTCATTCTGGCCATCCCCTTCGCGGCCTGCTTGAAGATCCTGGCGAAGGAGTTAGTTATTCCCCGCCTTAAGTCGGGAGATATTACGGAAGTGCATGGGAAGATTATTAACCCCCACTCGTCAGGTCTGACCTGATTGCTGGCGGATAAACGCATGGAACCCCTCAACATTATATTGAACAGTCTTCGGGAAATGGGAAGCCAGGCATTGGCTCACCTTCCGAATGTGATTTCAGCCATCGTGATCCTTGCGTTGACCTGGTTGAGCACCAAGGCTGTGGAGACCCTATTGAGGCGGGTGTTTTCTCGTTTTGATATACGGGAATCTCTCTCAGAATTATTACGCAAACTTGTGTTCATCGGCATTTGGATAGTCGGAATATTGATTGCGGCCATCATTATCTTTCCCAGCTTAACACCGGGAAAAATTCTCACCGGATTGGGACTGGGATCCATTGCCATCGGATTTGCCTTCAAGGATATTTTTGAAAATTTTCTGGCCGGTATTTTGATCCTGCTTCGCGAGCCGTTTCAATTAGGGGATGTCATTGAATGCGAAGAATTGGAAGGGTTTGTGGAAGAAATCACTATTCGAGATACCCACATTCGTCAAACGGACGGCCAACGAGTGGTTATTCCCAACAGCGTACTGTTTAAAAATCCCGTCACGGTGCGGACCGACCGAGACCTGCGCCGGGTCACCATTATGTGCGGAATCGCCTATGGAGAGGATGTCAATGCCGGACGTGATGTGATCCGGCAGGCGTTGGAAGGATTAGACACGGTCAATCAAGAGAAAGACATACAAATCTTTGCCCAGGGATTTGGGGCAAGTAGCATTGACTTTGAGGTGACCTGGTGGACGGGATCCCGCCCAGTGGACATCAGAAAATCAAAAGACAAGGTTGTGGCTGCCGTGAAGCAGGCATTAGATTCCGCCGGAATTGAAATTCCGTTCCCCTATCGCACGTTAACATTTAAAGAACCCTTGGAAACGTTGATCACCCGCCACCGGAAAGACCAGGATGTGCCGCATGATATCTGACGCTTTTTTCCAGACGGTCATAACCACTCCAATGTCCCCCGCCTTATCAAGGAAAGATTCATGATGGATGTATTAATCGCCCTGAACTGGGACCAGGTTTGGTCACATTTTTACCATCTTATTATCGCTTTTCTTTTGGCTGTCCCATTAGGATGGGATCGCGAACAGGAGTCGCACGGGGCTGGGCTCCGCACGTTTCCGCTGGTGGCACTCGGGTCATGCGCCTACATGTTGACGGGAATCCATGTTCTGAGTTCTACCGATGCCGAAGCTCGTGTGATTTACGGCATCCTAACGGGAATCGGATTTATCGGCGGTGGCGCCATTCTCAAAGACAGAGGGAATGTGGCCGGAACCGCAACCGCGGCAAGCATTTGGAATACCGGAGCCATCGGAATGGCAGTGGCCTGGGATCGTTACGAAATCGCCATAGTGTTAAGCGTATTGAATTTTTTAACGTTTCGGTTCATGCCGTTGGTGAAAAAACGTGTTACGCCCACACCATCGAAACCCGATCACATGGGATCCTAATGATAGGATGGAAATGGATCGCCTCCAGGAGTCTCCGCTCTCGAACGGGAATGGCCGGACTCTGTCACCTCTCCGGTATCCTCCAATGGTGGACCGATGGACCCGGCCGGGTAAACCTGTAAGGGCACCACGTTTTCTGCCCAGGCATCGGCAATGGGTTGAATAATTTGCCACATTTCTTCGACCTCATCATCCCGCACAAAAAGTCGTGATTGGCCGGACATGGCTTCGAGAAACAACCGTTCATAGGGGGGAAGATGTTCAGGAGAAATGGGATCGTCCACCCTCATCGGTGCAGGTGTGACCCCACCGGCTTCCTGAATAGTAAATATCCCAAGATTGACTTCTTCACTCGCGAGATTCAATCGCAGGATGTTCCCGCCTTCTTCTGAAAGGGGCGATTCCGTACTTGTCTGCCCACGGGTAAAATGCACTCGAATTTCTTTTCGATCCCGGCTTAACGCCTTCCCGGAACGTAACACAAAAGGGACCCCCTGCCAGCGTTCATTGTCAACCCAGAGGATCACCTGAGCGAACGTTTCAGTGTTTCGTTCCGGAACCACCCCTTGGCTTTTTGTATAATCGGAAACCCGCACACCACCTATCTCCCCTGAGCGGTAACGAGCTCGTACGGTCTGCGCTCGAACCTCAGACCTTGACAGTTTTCTCACTGATTGGAACAATTCCACTCTTTTGTCCCGAAAATCAGGAGACCACATGGTCTCCAATGGCTCATGAGCCAGGACGGCCAACAACTGAAGGAGGTGATTTTGAATCATATCCTTCAGGGCTCCGGCGCGATCGTAGAAGTCCGCACGCCCTTCCACCGTTAGGGTCTCATCCCAGATCACCTCGATCTTTTTGATGAAATGCCGGTTCCAGATAGGTGTAAAGACCGGATTGGCAAATCGGAGTCCCAAAATGGTGCACACAATCGGCATTCCTAAAAAGTGGTCAATGCGATAGATGCACTCTTCAGAAAATTTTTGATGCACAAGCCGGTTCAATTCATTTGATTGGGAATAGCTTAACCCAAACGGTTTTTCGATAATGATCCGGGAGCCCGGCGGTAGATTGACCTGTCGGAGGGACTCCAAAACGGGAGGATACATCTGGGGGGGTAGCCCTAAATACAGAAGCGTCGATCCTGCCTGTTTATGAAAGATCGACTGAATCTGTCGAGTGTTCCCAAGATCTTCTACCCGTACATACTCCAGAGATTCCAAAAATCCTTCCCGGGATCTCGGAGGGGGTGGAGCGTGATGGTGAGCGAGTAAATCGGACACATATTCTTGAAGCTGAGGCGTATTCCAATCTCGCCGACCAACGCCCGTGATCCTATATTCTGAGGGAAGACCCCGGTTGGCGAACACTTGAGCTAAGGCAGGAAACACATACCGCTTCGAGACGTCCCCTGTCGCTCCAAAAATGACCAGATGCTCATACATAAGGCCTTATATCACCCTCACTTCAAGAAAATCGAAGCGACAAAATTCGTTACCGGATTACACCTAAGGCCACTCAAGATAACCTGAGAAGGAAATTTCTTTTCCTGAGGACGGTCCTTATCGCCTCCCGGAATAACCTGCCTAGCCGATGTTAGCAGGATGTGCCTTCCCCGATACCTCCATCAACTTGGCAGGTGTTTTTTCTATAGTTCTCTACCAGTAATGTGGTTTACCATAATGTTTATAGAGATTTATTTCATACACGCGTTCAATGGGGGCGGCTGGGTCATATTCCGGAGATTTTTCAATCTGATCCTGATTGAGGTCCACGACCATCGTTCTCTCTGCCCAGTTAATGGACTTATTCCACATTGGACTGATCAACACTTTTCTTCCAGCCAACCATTTTGAGGTATCCACGACCAAATAGCGGACGGTCCAATTGTCGTCATCAATGAGAAAATTAATTATTTTTCCAATTTCACCATCCGTCGCCTGGAGGGAAAAATCCTTGAGCCCATTCGCGCTGGTTAAAGTGCCAGGGAACACCGATAGTTCCCTCTCGTCAATTGGAAAATACGTGCTCCATTGATAATAGTTGCAGATTTCCCGTTCCTTCTCCCGGGAGAAGGGTTTTTCAATTTCAAACGGCGGTGCCCCCTCGACTTGAGCTTTACTGACTAAAGCCCGGAACGATCCAACGTCTTCATGGGGATGCACGAAACTCTGGGTAGAAATCAATACATGTCGGCCTTGCAACCAATTCCCGGTGTCAGCAGCGAGATAATGTATTTTCCATGTCTGATCATTGGCATAGACGTCTGCTACGGTACCGATAATGCCATCTGTACCCTGGAGCACGCAGTTCTGAATTTTATTGAGATCTCTTAACATGTTTTCCTCTTCGTGATTGAGTCATTAAACGCCTAACCTTTGTCCGGACGACCTGACACCGGTTAAGTGGACATCGCGCCTATATTCCCACAACGAAACCGATGGTGAACCCGTGGCATTGGCCGTCAATCCGAAGAGCCGAATTGACGGCCAACTCATGACAGCGACACGCTGCCATTCCACTCAGTGCATCAGTGACTTTTTTGCGATGAACTCTGACTGGAAATTGGAGCTTGGGTATCCTTGTTCTTCAGGTCCTTGGCGGCCTGTGCGGCCTTCCCTTCCTTCTTGGACAGATTAGGATTCTTAGGATCCACATCTTCCATTTCGGTTAATTGATCCGACCGGCTTCCAGGCCCACTTCCCTCGTCAAGTGAGGGCTCAGCGGACGGCGTGCTTCGTTGAATGTTGTCAGGGACATTTTCTTCAGCAGAACCGGCCTTCATACCCTGTCCCGCCATTCCCAGGGATGTCATACCCAAAATGAACGCGGTTGCCATACACACAGTTAAAAATCTTTTCATCGCACACCTCCCCGTGAAGTGAATGTAATTTTCAATTGAAAAACTGTTGAGTGTCCACCTTTAAAAGCTGAATCCTTCATACCAGATTCTCAATTGCCGTCTTCAGCTTATAACTAGCACGATCGACGCAAACCGACCAATGGACAAATCGGCAATCAGAAAAAACCAAATGTATAAGGTTTGCTCCATGCGACTACTCAGGCTGTCACACCAGAATCGTCTTGTCCGGGCTTCCTATTGTTGGACGGACGACTACACAGCCCTACGACTGCCAATACCATATGTCGGAAGGGCTTATGAGAAGAACATGCCGCGTACAATCGTCAACCGCTAGGACCAAAATCAACAATCCTTGGATTGTGTTGTTCGTGGCAATTCACATGAATTAGTGGTAATGATGAGAGAGACCATACACGTCTATCGTGAGCAGGAGAGGGCACCACCAAAGAAGGAAAGCGTAAGTCAGCATAGATAACCCACTTCACTGCCGGAGAGGATAATGAACAGAAACGCGTTGACTGATCCAGGGCATCTTCACATGGCTCACCCTATTACTGAAACCTTTGGACCATCCTCCACATATTTCAAAGGCTTGACCTAAAATGAGAATTTTAATCGTAGAGGACAATCCGGACCATCGGGAAATTTTAATAACCAGATTATATTCGTTAGGCTATGTGTGTCAGGAGGTGGGTGGTGGTCATGAAGGTCTTCGCCTATTGCGCTCCTCACGGTTTGATCTCGTGATTTGTGATTATCGAATGCCGGAAATGAATGGATTTCAATTCATCCACACCTTAAGAACGTCCTACGATATCTCAACTCTTCCCATCATTTTCACGACCACACATTCTGATCGGACTGTGATTGACCATGCGTTCTCCCTCGGAGCAACCACCACGTTGGTAAAACCCTATTCTCTGGAAAATTTGCAAACAGCCCTTGATCTCATTGGGCGCTGATGCGGCATCTACAGTCCGGCTTACCCTGGACCCGCGTACAGCCATTCCTCATCGAAGCCGCTTCAAACTCCTAGGACAAAAGTGCTCCTCCCCCATGGTATTCTCATTTCTCCTCATTCAATTTCGACTCTGGCCTTTTTGCGGACCCGGCATCTCGGAAGTGGGAGTGATTGTTGGCCCGATAGACATTTTGTCCACATTCAAAGAGTCACTTGTCTTTTGCATTCCACCATCCGGTTCCCTCATGATTTTTACAAGTTCATTGGATTTGATTCTTCAGCCATTAAAGTGAGAGTAAATGTATGCACAACCAAATCGTGTTGCCCCCTCTTCATCTTGGTAGACGGTTCTATTCTTTGATTATGGTAATGAGCATGGCGATAGGTTGCGAAACCGTGCCGTATACCGATCGCTCCCAACTTGTTGTGGTTCCGCAATCTCAGGCCACAGAAATGGGTGAACAGGCCTTTCAACAAATTCTTTCCGATCCCAAGGTCCAGCTATCTCAATCCCCTGAGGAACAGGAAGCCGTGAACCGTGTGGCGGAAAGGATCATTCTCGCGGCAAAAGAATCCAAATTTGCGGAGGACGCCAAGGCCTTCAAGTGGGAAGTCACCGTGATCAAAGATGACCAGACCAAAAACGCTTTCGCCCTGCCGGGCGGGAAGATCGCCGTCTATACGGGAATCTTTCCCGTGGCAAAAACCGATGCCGGACTGGCGGCCATTCTTGGACACGAAGTCGTCCATGCCCTCGCGCGGCATGGTTCGGAGCGTATGAGTCAGGAAGTGCTTGTTCAAGCAGGGCTTTCCGCTGCCGCGGTGGGGCTTGGGGTAAGTGGTGCGGGCCCGGTGGTGGGGCAGGCCACGATGGCTGCCTTGGGCTTGGGAACAAAAGTCGGCATCCTCCTTCCCTACAGCCGTACGCACGAATCCGAAGCCGACTCTATCGGTCTGATTCTGGCTGCCCGGGCTGGGTATGATCCTCAGGAAGCAGTTCGGGTGTGGCAACGAATGCAACAAGGAAGTGAGGGAGCCCCCTCTGAATTTCTTTCAACCCACCCGAGCCATGAGACGAGAATCACGCGTCTTCAAGAAGAAATGCCTGATGCCTTGAAAATTTTCCAGAAAGTGGCCCATGCACCCGAACATCAGCTTCCCGTTGTCAATCAGGAATAGATCACCCTCCTTTCCCTGGGACAAAAATCACAGGCAAGTCAAGAGGGGGGGACTTCATCGCGACCATGCACATGGGCCGGAGGGTGGGTCGCTTCAACGGCGGTAAATGTTTCAAGAATGGTATAGCTGTGACTCGCGCCTTTGGGAACCACCCAACAATCACCGGCATTCAGCAAAATGGTTTGACCTTCCAGCTGAAGCTCGGCACGACCGTGGATCACATACCCGATGGTTTCGTAATCCCTTGATGAAGATTCCTGTGTTTGCCCAACAGGCAATTGTTCCCATAATCGCATGGCCAATCCAACGCCGGTGGCTAAATATTTCTGACCCATCGACCCCTTGGGAGAATGATCTGATTGTACTTTTTTAACACTGGTATCGACCATGGATGCCCACGCCTCCTGTGTGTAGGTGATTGTCTACCGATACCATAGCTGATTGCTCCAATGGCCTAAACTCTGCAAAACCCTGGCTGATCTGGGCAACCCATGCAAAAAGAATCGAAATCGCGCTCATTGGGTATGTGAAGGAGGTTTATCTTGAAAATTCTTGCCGTTCATCCCGGTCCGTTGATGTGTACCAAAATTTTCCTGCGCTTGGAGCCCTTGGGATTGGAACTGGTCGCGGGAGCAGCCAGACAGGCCGGCCATGAGGTACGGCTCATCGATTTGCAGGTGGAGACACATCGGGATTATTTCAGAACATTGAAGGAATGGTGCCCCGAGGTCGTGGCGCTCTCTTGTAATTATTTGCCGAATGTTCCCGAAATCATCGATCTCGCAAAGATGACCAAAGCCTCCTTTGCAAATATTTTTATCGTGGCCGGGGGACACAGCCTGTCCTTTGTTGCCAGAGAGGTACTGGAGCATGCAGAGGGAGCTCTCGATACCATTGTGAAAGGGGAAGGCGAACCGGTAATCGGGCCACTTCTCCATGCATTTCAACATGACCCCTCTAATGTGCACCGGGTTCCCGGCGTAGTCACACGCATAGCTGAGGGACCGCCTCCTGAATTCGTCAAGTCTCTGGATGAGGTGAGACCGGCCAGGCATTTACTTCGTTACCGGAGCAAATATTTTCTGGGCGTCCTGGACCCGTGCGCATCCATCGAATTAACTCGCGGGTGTCCCTGGGATTGTTCATTTTGTAGTGCCTGGACATTTTATGGACGAAGTTATCGTCCGGTCAGACCTGAGGTAGTGGTGGAAGATCTGGCGGGCATTCGTGAACCGGGAGTGTTTTTGGTGGATGATGTGGCCTTCATTCAGGCAGAGCACGGCATGGCCATTGGTGAAGCCATAGCACGCCGGGGTATCAAAAAGTCCTATTATCTGGAAACCCGTGGGGATGTCTTGCTGAGAAATAAAGAAGTCTTCCGCCTGTGGAAAAAACTGGGAATGAAATATATGTTTATTGGGCTGGAGGCCATAGATCAGGAAGGGTTGATCCAACATCGAAAACGCATCTCACTCGGCAAAAATTTTGAAGCCCTGGAATTTGCCCGCTCTCTGGGTATCACGGTGGCCATTAACATTATTGCCGATCCCACCTGGGATAAGGATCGATTTGAAACCGTGCGTCAATGGTGTTTGGAGGTCCCGGAGGTTGTGAATATTAGTGTCAATACGCCCTACCCCGGCACTGAAACCTGGCACCAGGAATCGCAGAGAGTTCAGACACGGGATTACCGGCTTTACGACATCCAACACTCGGTGCTCCCTACCCGTTTGCCATTACCCGAATTTTATGAAGAGCTGGTCAACACCCAACGAATCCTCAACCACAAACATCTCGGCTGGAGTGCCCTAAAAGGAACGATGCGGATTGCAGCCGGCCACCTCCTCCACGGACAGACCAATTTTGTCAAAATGTTGTGGAAATTTAACAGTGTCTATAATCCACAATTACAACTTTCGGATCATCAACGACCTGTTACCTATGAGCTGTCCATCCCTTCATTCAGCCATTCGTTGCAGGAGCCCAACCTGATATTTATCCATAAAGGAAAAGGCCGGGCCAGCCGGGCTTTAGATCAGACAACGGAGGAGTTTGTGAATTCGACCAGAAATGGACTCAGCCAGTAGGTTTTCAACGGGGAAGAGCCGTGTCTTGGAGAGGAGTGGAGTATCGCAGCAAGAACCCGCCGGGATGGCGGGTTCTTGCTGAGCAGCCCTTCATCACTGTCAAGTGTGTGCCCAGGGATTAATCCCAATAGGGGTTATACCCATAATAGGAATGAATGCTTTTCCCCCAGGTCACATCCGCCATATCAGGCCAATTGTCTTTGTCAAAACCGGGAGCCTGTTCTAATTTTTCCTTTGCCACGTTTAATAGCAAAACTTCCTCTTCTTGTACGACCTGAAATGCCTCCCAGGGAATCGCAAAAAGTTTATCTCCCATTCCTAAAATTCCGCCAAACGATAATACCGCATAGGCAATGCGTCCGCCTGAGAGATCGATCATGAGATCTTTAATTTCTCCCAGGTCTTCTCTACCCATATTCTGGACCGCGGTCCCGACAATAGAACTTGATGAAAGAACCTGACGAATTTTTGTGGTCATAACACCCTCCTTGTGGATTCGCATGGATAAATAAAGAAACAATCTGTTGTGATATTACATATTCTTCCTACATGACCAAACTGGGATAAACCCTTGAAAAAAGAAATCCCAATCCAGGGTTTTCTCCAGTTGTAACGGTGCAGAAATCATTTATCCTGAGGTCAGTATCCACCGTACAAACTTTTCACTATGTAAAAGGAGGTGCCACATTATGTTCACGCGGAACAACATGGCCAGATCAGTCATTCTTGCCGGCATTCCATTGCTGACACTACCGTTATTGGCCGAAGCCGGCATGTCGCGCGACCGGTCGGATCGCACGGAATCGGGACGATCAAACTCCATGGAACAAATTATCCAGGGAGAAATCTCAAAAAAGAACGGCGACCAGATCACCCTTCGCGCGAGTAATGGAGAACGCATCACATTTCGCATTAATGACGAAACCAATCAGTTGTGTCCACAAGGGAAGAAATCCAAGATGAGTCAAGGATCCTCGAGTCACGATTCATCAAGCACGGAAAAGACTTCGAGTAGCAGTCTGTTCGGAAGTGCAAGCGGGCAGGGTTCAAGTCAGACTTCATCGGAGACACAAGAGAGTTCTGCCAAAGCCGGATTTACATTTGGCGAGTGTAATTTTGAAAAAGGAGAATTTGTCAAGGCGAAAGTCGATGAAGATGGGAAGGCCACCTTTGTCCGATCGATGGGCCAAAACGACGATAATAATTTTAATGCCGGAAGAATGGGAGATGAATATTTCGTACTTCCAGCCGGACAATTAGGCGGCCTGGATATCTCGGACAAGGATGCCAATTATTCGGTGAAATCCTCCGATGGCAAAGAAATCGGAAGTGTGTATCGAGTCATGACGAATAGTAATGGAGATCTGACCTATGCCATCGTGAGAAAAGGAGATGGACAATTAATTTCAGTTCCATGGCAGGCGTTGGAAGGATCCGGCAATAAGTCCTTTAAGCTGAAAGTGACTCAGAATCAAATCGGCAATCTTCCCATTCTGGAAGAGGGGGAAAATGCCGGTGTACACGTCCAAAAACATTGGGATTTAACCGAAGAGCAACGACAGAATTTGGCAAAATGGAATGAAAACCTTGATCAATTCTATTCCGATCGCGATCGGTATTATGAGGATACGCCCACATTTGAAGGGAATCGGAAAGGCTATGACCGATACGATTCGGATCGGTCTCGCATGAGCCGTTCGGGAGATGACCGCCAACGGCAGTACCAGGATCAAAATGCGGAGGACTTCCGGACCAGACGAGACAGTTTCAGCCCGACCGAGTTCCCTCCGCACGACCGTGCCTTTCAGTATGAAGGGGCTGATCAGCGCAACTCCTATAACCGGAGTAACCGGGATCGTGAGAACTATCGAAACCAGTCCCGATCAAACACGCGGGACTACGATGAGGGGGAAGACCGGAATCGCGGAAATCAGCGGTCCATGTATTCTCAAAGTCGTGAACGAAATTACCAGGATTCCAAAGATCGGTCGTCTGACCGGTACAACACTACCACCTCCAGAAGGCAGTATGATCCTCAGAGGCAGGGAGCCGATCAGTATCAATCCCGGCGTTCCAGCGGAAAAGATTATGATTACCGACCTGATGGGTATCGACCATAAGGAATGCCATCACCCTTTGGGTCTTAACGGCCCAGGGGGTGAGTTCCCCGCTCTTAACTTAGATGGACAAAAATTATATTCATAATGAAGGAGAATTGAAATGAAAAAACTATTGACAATGGTGGGATTCTCAGCCTTTCTTGTTCTTACGAGTGTCGCCGTGTATGCAGAACAAGCGGACATGAACCAACAGGGTGGTCAATCCGATGATCCGACCATGCAAAAAAAACAACACAGTGGGTCCTCAATAGAATCCAAGAGTCCCTCTAGCCAAAATACGGAACCTATGGAATCTGAGGAACAAAAGGCTGCTCGTCCTGGTGGAGTCGGCGAGGAAGGTTCCAGCTTTGGTAGTCCGAGCACCCTCCCACCAGGTGAAACTTCGCCCGGATATACGGGTGAGGATAAAAAGGCAGAAGAAAGGGAAAAACGTCAACACGGTATGTAATGAGTTTAATATTAGAGCAATTTTATGCCACACAGGAATCACTAGGGGACAGGGATGGCCATCTAGTGACGGGTAGGAGCCGATCGGACGAAGGGGAGATCGGACGATCGGCCAACGCCCATTTGGTAAAAGAGTCTTTTATTTCCGATTGAATCAAATTCACATTCTTATAAATTTTTCTTCTTCACGCTTTTCCTCTCACGGACCCTAGACATCCGGCCCTATATGGCCCTGACGCTTCTCGGATGTTTCGTGTGTCTATCATCTTTACGTTTTACTAGTATGCATCCATTCCGAAAGTGCAAGTAAGACAGAATCCCCAGATAAATGACGAGAAATTCGATGGCAGGAGGATTTTCCAAAGCAAAAACCAGAAAATTTTTTATTTGAAAATGTCGGAAAGGACCGCATCCGCTGGCTCAAGAGCGCTTTGCTATTTTCATCTGACTCAAATATGTCCGCACAGGTATACCTCTTTTTGCCTCGCCCGGCCTTAGGCCGCTGGCAGACGGCTTTGATTGTCATGAGCTATCTCCTGGAATGTCCCCTTTCGGTTAGTGCAACGTGGTCGTTGAAGATTTTTCCTGTATGGTGGGACGGGAATGCGGCAAAGCTACATTGACCCCAACGGTAATCAGCCAAATCAATAAAATCCACCCCCATGCGGGGATCCCCGTTGCTTCAGGAAGGGTGATGTTTCCCCAATCTCCGTAATCGCGAAGAAGAGGTACCAAGAGCGGATACATCCACACAAAAACCCAGGCGCCCGCCAACATTCCAACCACCCCGACTACCGCGTCTTTTCTTCCCTCTCCACACGCTGCTACACCGGTGCCGGGGCAATACCCGAATATGGCGATACCCACACCGAAAAAAATACCACCCACAATGATTCCTCCCCCCAACATCGGTTTAATGTGCAGCCCCGTCTGTTCTAAACCCACCAGGCCATAGACGCCGATAGCCCCAACGGCAATAGCGGTCAACATAATTTTTAAGACAGTCCAGTCTTTCAAAAGCAATTGTCCGAGAATGACCTGATATTTGGCCGCTCGACCCTTCTGAAGCAGGAAGCCGAATATCATGCCCGTGATCAGCCCCACGAGCAACCGACCAGGAGATTCAAACATGATCCCGGCCTCTTTTTCCAAAGATCAATAATGCCGTGAGGACGGACACAATAAAGATCACGATCACAAAGAACCAGCTGGAAACAGCTAACTGCAAGGTGCCGCTGATACCATGGCCACTCGTACAGCCTTTGGCCAGACGTGCGCCAAACATCATGCATGCTCCGCCCACAAATGCGCCGATTCCCCGAGTAGGAATGCTTGAGCCGAATCGCCATTTCCAAAGATTGGGAACGACCTCGCGCGCACGATCACCTGAGAGATAGGCGCTCAGGCCGGATCCCACGAACACCCCGATCACCAACATCCATTCCCAACCAATGATTGGAGAATGTTCCGGATTCAGAAAATAAGCATGACGTTTCGTGATGGTCGGATCAACGGCTTCCATGACAAGAGCCGCCGAATGCTCAAAAGGAGTCGTGATACCAAGAGGATGATCCGCGGTGGCGAAGGCAAACCAACTCAACACGCCAATTCCACCACCGACCACATAGGGTGACCAGGCCTTTTGAAAGAGAACATTCATGGGGAAACCTGCGGCGCCCTCTACCGGGCGGAATGGCGGATCAATCCTTGATAATCGGAAGGTTAGCTTTTTTCCAGGCGCTCATTCCTCCCAACACATTCACGATGTTCCGATAGCCGTGATGTTGAAGGTAGCTTGCAGCAACCGACGAGCGGTATCCGCTTCCACAGATGACCGCAACCTGAAGATTTTTTCTGATTTCCTGGACACGTTGCGGGAGTTCGCTGCCCGTCACAAATCGGGCCTTCTTGATGTGACCGGCAGCCCACTCCCCCGGCTGGCGAACGTCCAAAATCTCCAGGTCCGAATCTGTCTCTAGGTGCGCTTGAAGATCCCACACGGACCACTGTGTTAACTGATGAAGGGGTTTGGCTGCCGTACGCCATGCGAACATCCCGCCTGCCAGCCAACCCGCCGGTGTAGGATATCCGATTCGGAGAAGCTGCCAACACACTTCCCAAAGGTCTGCCGGATGATCCAAAACAAGTAAGACACGGGAATCCGCCGGGATGACCGTACCGGCCCATGTCGCAAAGGAGGATCCCAGTCCAACGTTCAGCGCGCCGGGAATGTGAGTCGTAAACCCTTCCGCTTGGCGGCAATCAACGACAAGGCACCCTTCTTCCTGTTGTCGGGCAAACTGATCCGGAGTGAGTGCAGGCGGCTCGAGCAAGGTTCCAAGAAGAGGAGGGCCTTCAGTATTCATTTTCCGCATCCTGGGCCAGTAGGGCGGCACACCGGGAAGATGCTTCAAATCCAGGCATTGTTTAACGAAATGGTCTTTGTTGTCCATGTCGGCCAGAAGAGGGTTCATCCGGCGTTCATAACCGATCGTCGTGGACAATCTGCTCCCGATATTCCCCCCACACAGAGAGCCACTCACATGCGTGGGATAGACTTCCACATAGTCCGGAAGCGGAAGAATTTTTTCCTGGAGCATTTTGCACATGACCTCTGCGTGATGAGCGGCTTCTTCCGTTCCACCCAGAAGATCGGGTCTGGCCACATCACCAACCAACAAGGCTCCCCCTGAAAGAAGCAGAACGGGTTCTTTACCCCGCGACCGGTCTGTCACCAGGACACTGATATGTTCGGGTGTATGCCCCGGAGTATGCAGAATTTGAAAATCTATCTCTCCCATTGTTAACCGTTCTCCATCGGCCATGGGACGCGCGTCATATCCGAGCTTGGCATGCCGGCCCGCTAAACATTGGAGAGGAATCCTTTCGGCTAATTCACGAATTCCCGTCACATAGTCGTTGTGCTGATGGGTCTCCAGAGCATACGCAATCGTCATCCCCTGTGAGCGGGACTCTTTAAGATAGGGCTCCACGTCCCGCTGGATATCCACCACGAAGGCTTCTCCGGTTTCTTCCGAACCGAGAAGATAGGATGCGTGCCCCAGGCTTTCCACATGAAATTGTTTAATGATCATGAGTTGTGGCTGATGAATGTTCCGAAATTGCTCTTACACGTCTTCAGCAGGAGGAGTTATTTCCGGCCGCCTCAAATGCTTGGGTCACTTGCGGAGCGTCCGCCCCATTGACTTCGCCCGCTATTTCGGCCACGTCCCGATAATCTCCCCGCAATGCCTTTAACGCATGACGTTCCTGCTGAATCTCACGTGCGGTCCGTATTCCCATTCGCCGGAACAGGGGAACCGGCGGGCACCAACCCTGTATGGCATGTTGCAGGAGAAAACCGGCTACGGCGGCGGGAAAGATAAACCACCGGCGATCTAGAAAAGCGCCCAATCCCAGGCCCATGAGGGAAAATGAGGCAGCATTAGCTTCAAGAACTCTTTCGATATCCCATTCCTCCTCTAGCTCCCTTAACCGTCGATCGATGGCCGAAGGTCCGGCCGAGGCATGCAACAGGACATTATTTTTTGTGCGGTTATAAATTTCCTCATTGATGTCAGCGTCGGTATGTTCCTCAACTCGTGTGGTCGTTGGTGAAGTAATCATACATGGCCTCCATTCTGTTCTGTGGGACGACGCACTCCCATGCCGTGGGCAGTCGTGCTGTGTCATACATCTGTGTAGTACCGAAGATTAAGGAAAGACAAAAGAGTCAACAACTAACAAAAACCCTGGCATCCGTTGAAACTTCAGGGTTTCTGCTAGTAGTCAATTCAGACCGCGTGGGACACACTTGGATTATTTGGGGCAGAGGGGGATGACCCGGGAACGGAATCAGCCACACACTCCAGATTCTTATTTTCGTGTGTTATGAAAAACCATCCCATACCGGAAGAAGAGGCTGAGAAAGAGCTGGACAGCATTTTTCATGAGATTAAACAGGTCTTTCGTGTGTCTGGAGTCAATCTCAACTTCCGCACATGGGCCACCTATCCAACGTTTTTCCCTGTCTTATGGGAGTCAATACGACCGGTGGCTGAAACCCGTCTATTTGAAGAATCATCCGATCGACTCCGGGCGTTAGCTGCTCGCCTTGCTGAAAAACTTCCCCGGTTAGATGCGGCCACGTCCGTCGAGTTGGGGGAGAGTCAGATTTTTCAGATACAAGCGGCTCTCGACCTTTATCATTACATCAATCCCAAGCTACTGGTCATCACGTCCATGGTGGAGTACGCCTACCATCACCCGAGCATGTCCGCGTTCCAGTCTCAACGAAAGGATCATGAGCTTATAACGCGAGGCATTCCCCTTCATATGTATCCCATGGAAATGATCGACGAGACCCCGGACGATGCCACTCTCCGGAGAACCTTTCGGGATATCCAACGAACATTGGGTTTACCCGGCATTAACAGCGATTATCGAACGCTGGCATTGTGGCCGGAATATTTCTATTCAGTATGGCATCGGTTAAAGCCCGTGGTCACCCAACCCCTTTACATGGAAGCCGCGCTGGCCTTACGGGAAGCGGCTCAACAAATGGCCAGCCATGTGCTGCCCCGACTGACGCTGTCTGAGGATCAGTTGAGGATTCTCGGAAGGAAACGAACACACTTCCTTGAAACGACCGCTCACTTTACTCAACTGTTACCACCCCTGATAGTCAATATTGTGCTGATATTTCTGGATTGGCGATCTCGTCAGGATTTAGAAAAATCCCCTTTTCCCATTGAATTCTCCTCACCGGTCCTGGAAACATCGACATGACCTGGCGGGAATTTCAACGGCTACAAATGGTCAGCCGGGTTCATGACCGATTTGTCAGTTATGTGGAGGCGGGAGATGGTCCCCCGGTCATTCTTATTCATGGGATTCCGGTCTGGGGTTACCTGTGGCACGGAATCTATTCAGAGCTGGCGCGAACCCGTCGCGTCCTGATTCCCGATTTACTCGGATTCGGTTTTAGTGATAAAGCCGATTGTTTTGACCGTTCCATTGTCTGCCAGGCACACATGATGACCGCCTGGATGACACAACTAGGGATTCCCAGGGCCACGATCATCGGACATGACATCGGAGGCGGGGTGGCTTTGAGGATGGCTACCCTGTTCCCCTCCCGGGTGGAAGCGCTGATCGTCATGAACACCGTCTGTTATGACTCCTGGCCAATTGAATTAATGCTCCAGTTTGGGCACCCTGAAGCTCACCGGAAATTATCGGCATCGCTTGCGGTGCGGTTGCTTCGGCAAGCGTTAAAACGTGGATTTGCGTCCTCCCTTAACCGGAAGATATTGGACGGGTTGTTGGCCCCCTACACCACCGAGACGGGGAAACTGTCCCTCATACGAAATGCTGCTGCACTGAATACCAATCTCACGACGGAGATTACTCATCTTCTGTCGGGTATTAAAGTTCCCACACTTGTCCTCTGGGGGGTGCAGGATCGATTTCAGCTGATCCATTACGGGGAAAGGCTGGCGAACGATATCCCCAATTCGAAACTGATTCGCGTGAAAGACGCGAGACACTTCCTCATGTGGGATCAACCGGAAATCGTGACAAAGCATCTGCTGGATTTTTTCGACCGTACCGTGCCATCCCGGCACCTCATGGTCTAGCTGCTCATTATCATGAATACCACCGCTGTGTTACCGATGTATGTCCCCCATGACCGGAGCATAGTGAAATCTGAAATTAAGACGACATCGACTCTTCATCCTGCAGGCCGTGTATGAATGAATGGAAACTGATATTTGACAATTGGGATATTAAAGACCAGAAAGCCCGTGAAGCCCTCTGCACACTGGGTAACGGGTATTGGGCCACACGAGGAGCGTTTGAGGAAGCCACACAACACCACGGCCATTATCCCGGAACCTATGTAGCCGGCGTCTATGGATGCGAAAGAATCATCGCGGGAGAAACGGTCTCTCATGAAACGATCGTGAACTGGCCCAATTGGCTGTACCTAACATATGCCATGGATAATGGCCAATGGTTTTCGATGGAACAGGTTCAGGTGAACACTTATCGCCAGGAATTGGACCTGCAACGGGGCGTGCTCAGCCGGTACATCAAATTTACGGAACCTCAAGGACGAGAAACCATTCTCCAATCAATCCGGCTGGTGCACATGGAGCATCCCCATCTTGCAGCCCTACAATGGACCATTATTCCTCTAAACTGGGCTGGTCGATTGCATGTGAGATCGGCCATGGATTCCGTGATCAGCAATGGGAATGTTGAACGGTATCGGGAGATGAACGCCAAACATTATCGATTGCTTGACTCGGGATTCCATAAGCAGGGATGGCTCTACGTTGTCACGGAAACCCTCCAATCTCACATTCGGTTGGCCCAAGGACTTCGAACGCAAGTCTCGGGCGGCAATCTCCTTCTTCAACGGAATTTTCAAGAAATGGATATGACCATCGAAGAATTTGTCCTTGATATTCAAGAGCAGACTCCCCTACAGGTTGACAAAACCGTAGCGCTTTACCATTCACGCGACCGTGGCATTTCCGAGCCGCTTGAGGCCGTGAACCACAGCCTGGCTTCAGCTGGATCGTTCGAACAGTTGTTCCGCTCCCATCAACAAGCATGGGAGCGGATCTGGGATATGACCGACATCCGGATTCAGAACCGTCCGGAAGATCAATTGATGCTGCGTCTTCATCTCTTTCATCTCCTGCAAACGGCTTCTCCCCATTTGACAGACCTTGATGCGAGCCTTCCGGCAAGAGACTGACCGGCGAAATGTATCAAGGCCACATTTTTTGGGATGATATATTTGCCTTACCGTTTCTGATTATGCGAGTGCCGCGGGTTGCCCGCGCCATGCTCCTGTATCGGTCACGACGTCAACAACAAGCCGGAGCTCAGGCACAGCAGCATGGGCTTCAGGGCATGCGGTTTCCCTGGAGAAGTGGCAGCGACGGCTCCGAGCAAACTCCCCGATTTCAATGGAATCCCTATTCCCAACATTGGATTGAGGACCATACCCATCTGCAATGCCATCAGAATGCCGCTATTGTCTATCAAATATGGAAATACTTTCAGGCCACAGGTGACCTGGAATTTCTTCAGTCCCACGGCGAAGTGCTCACGCTCCAAATCGCCCGATTCTGGTCCAGTCTGGCAACACTCGATGACATGAGCGGGCGATATCATATTCGCGGGGTCATGGGACCCGATGAATTTCACACCGGATATCCGGATAGCCCTACGCCCGGACTTCAAGACAATGCGTATACCAATGTCATGGCTGTTTGGACCCTGCAATGCGCCCGACAGGTTCTCCAGGCCCTCCCCGACTACTCGCGCCAACACGTTATGGAAATCCTTTCGATTGATCACTCGGACCTGGATCATTGGGAAAACATCACCCGCCAAATGTTCGTCCCCTTTCATGAGGACGATCTCATCAGCCAATTTGCGGGTTATGAAAATCTTCAAGAATTGGATGTGAACGCCTATCGAACCCGGTATGGAGATATCCGGCGAATCGATCAAATTCTCGAAGCCGAAGGAGATACGGTCAATCGATACAAAATTTCCAAACAACCTGATGTCCTCATGTTGTGCTATCTCCTGACTGTATCTGAACTTGAATCAATCCTTACGAATTTAGGATATCCTTTTTCTCTCAAGCTGCTGCAAAAGAACATCGCCTATTATCAACAACGCACCACTCATGGTTCGACGCTCAGTCGCGTCGTGTTTGGCTGGATTCACGCGCGCTCCGACCGAAGCGGCTCATGGAAGTGTCTGGCTGAGGCCCTGGGACAGGATGTTCATGAAATCAAGGGAGGATCGACGAGCGAAGGCATCCATTTAGGAGCCATGGCAGGAACCATCGATCTCATGCAACGTTGCTATGGGGGAATTGATTGTGAAAATAATGTGCTCACGATGAACCCTCGTCTTCCGGAAACCCTTGAGGGGTTAGCGATGAAGGTTCAATTTCGACAGCATCACATCAAGGTGCAGATTTCCCCAAAGAGCCTGAGTCTTGACGTATCTGCAGGACCGAGCTTTCCTCTCGTCATCAACGTTCGTGGAACCCGCCATGTTTTTGGAACACCGACACAACAGGATTTTCCCTTATGAGCGCTCGAATCATATCCCTGGGAAGCGTGAATGTAGATATTCAACTCCGTGCGGGTCGTTGGCCGGAAGCGGGGGAAACACTGTTGGGTCAGGATTTTCTTATGGCCGGTGGAGGAAAGGCCGCCAATGTGGCCTGGCTAGCCCGGTATCTGGGCATCGAGGCGCAATTGATTGCTCGAATTGGGTCTGATTCACTTCAAGAAATCGCCCTTCACCCCTTACGGACACTTGGGGTCGATTTATCTACTATTCGAAGCATAAAAAACCAAGCCACAGGTGTGTCAGTCATCATTGTTCAACCAAACGGACGGAAAGGGATCATCATGGCTTCGAATGCCAATGCCGTCTGGTCCGAAGAGGATAAAGAATTAGTCAAATACGCCATACAAACGGCACCACCCGGATCCGTATTGTCCGTAAATTTGGAAGTCCCCCTGCCCATAGTCAAGCAAGCAGTTCGACAAGCTGAGGAATGTGGAATGCCCATTGTTCTGGATCCTTCACCGTCAGAGAGATTGGATGAGGAATTATTAAAATCCGGTTGCTATTTGACTCCCAACCAATCAGAGGCTCAGCAACTGACCAAAATCCCAATTGAAAATCAGGACCAGGCCTTGGAAGCGGCTTCCAAAATTCGACAACACGGAAATAGGGGAGTCTGCGTCAAACTGGGAACAGGGGGATGCGCGGTAGTCACAACGGATGTCCAGTTGTCATATCCGCTCCCGAGGTCCATGCGGTGGACACCACCGGGGCGGGCGATGCGTTTGCGGGAGCCTTCAGTGTGGCGATTCTGGAACATCAACCCCAGGAGCAAGCCGCCGCATATGCGGTTGCCGCATCAACCCACGCTGTCACCGGCTATGGCTCCCAATCTTCCTACCCCACCCGACGCCAAATCGAGTCTCTCCTGCGGAGGGTGGTCATGAAAAAAAATAAAACAAACTCCACGGATAATACCTTCAGAACGCTGGTCGTGATGAACCTGCGGTTATTTCTCGTCAGAAGGGTTTTTCTCAGATTCTTCCGGGCTAAGCCGTTCCAGTTTCTCTTCGGTCATGGGCTCCCGGGTGGTAGGGTCCACCACCATCTCCGGGTCCACCACCGGTGGAGTCACCACCGCCTCCGGATTTGGCGGAATACCGGGCTCCACAACCATCTCCGAATCATTCGGTGGAATAATCGGCTGTGAGTTTTGAGGTTTATTCTTCAACCCCGGTGGATGTTGCTCGGTCGTTTCAACTGAAGTTGACGGATTTGGGAAACCGGATCCTGACACTCCCCCGGGCAGATGAGAGGCACTCATCAGAAGAATCACACTAATTCCCAGCACCACCGGCCACATATCCATTTTTGGTTCTTTCATGTTTTTCACCTCTTTCTTTAATTTTTTTCTTGTCTCTTTTTTTCATTATCCTTCGGAGAACGATCAAAAGCATCTGACAAAAACCCTGGGAAAACGCCTTTTTTTTTTAAAATCCGGGCAAGTTCTTAAGGGAAGGTAACCTCCGATGCAAGGGTTTTATTCAGGCCCATTTCTTTTCCGTTTCTCTACAATTCGAGAAGAAGCAAATTTCAGGGGACCTTAAAACTTACAAATAAACTACTAGGACACCATCCATGAACCCAATCATCACCATGAAAGAATTAGTCGGACTGGCTGTAACCCTTAGCCTGGCGGGAGGAGGCCTAGTGATGCTTCTTAATGTTGCTGACACGACCAGTCCAGTGAACACGGTAACGGTTCATGATTTGTTGAGAGATCAAAACCCCGGACAAATTTCCTATATATCCTTTCCAATTACTGAACACTTTCAAAATCAATTAGAACCTTATCGAAAATCCATACCTTTTTCGGGAGAGAAATACAGCTCTCAATAGCTGTAAGAGGCTTTAACGGTTAAATTTTCTGACCCGCGAGGCATAAGTACAGCATGGGACTTTCAAATCCACAGGGAGAAAACAATGCACGTATATTGGCTCGTGACCACACAATCTATTCTTGAATCAGAAAGAGGAATCCCGAACACCATCGTTTAACAACTCTTACAAAAGGAAAACACCACCATGAACTCAAAACGCAGAACTAGTGGCATGCTCGGTCTGGCATTAGCCTTCGCCCTGACGGGAGTAGGCATGTCCTTAGCCCTTAGCGAGTCAGGGCAACAATCCAAGGAACTTCTTCTTAACGCCAACACCCTCATCGGGAATACGGTCATTGACAAGGCGGGCAAAGAACTCGGAACAGTCAAAGATTTACTGATTGATCAAACCACAGGGCAAATATCGTATATTGTCCTTTCGTATGGAGGCACTTTCGGCGGCACTCTAGGGATCGGGTCGGAAAATTATTCGATTCCCTGGGCAGAAGTGAAGCTGACCAAACAGGATGACAAGATGTTGGTTCAGGTGGCCGAAGCCCCTATTGGCGAAAAACAGACAACACAAGACCACGCAGCCAAGCGCCACCAGCAAGCTGCTATAGTCCAGAGTAAGGATTTCAATCCTGCCACCGTTGAAACGGTAGAAGGGACTGTGGAAAATGTGGATCACGACATGTTCGAGCCCGGAGTGACCACCACCGATAGTTTAATAGTATTGGATGTCAAAACGTCATCCGGGACAGAACGGGTTCGCATCGCCCCTGATAACTATCTCAAGGAGCAGGGAATCGAAATAAAGGAAGGCGATAAAGTGGAAGTGACCGGATCACGAATCATGCGGGACGGGGAAAGTCTGGTCATCGCCTCAAAAGTTACCCTGAAAGGAAATGGAAAAGTTTTGGCGGTCCGGAAAGATGACGGCACCCCCAAATGGAACATAGAAGGTGGAATCCATAGTAAGACATCATCCGGAAACAATTAATATACCTCTATTCTCTGTCAACGGGAAAAAGCCGGCTGGGCTTTTTCCCGTTGACTTCGTCCGGCCCTTCCCTTTCGTCCTCCTTTATTTAGCCACTCGTCAAGACCTTTGTTTGTAATTCTGGCCGATAGGAAGTCGAACCAGGGTTCTTTCCAGTTCATTTTGAATAAAAACATTGTTACAAGCTGTGAAGGAATTGTTCTGTTTTTACTCTCTTGACGATCACAAGGAGAACCCAGGATGGCTCGCTCGCCCAAAAGGACATTTGGCACCAGGAAAATTCGTTACGCGGTGGTGGGGCTGGGCTATATCGCTCAAGTTGCCGTACTTCCGGCATTCGCACATGCGAAAAAAAACTCCCTATTAGCAGCATTAATCTCCGATGATCCTAAAAAATTGAAGCAATTGGGAGGAAAATACGGCATTAACGGTCTCTATTCCTATGAACAATATGAAGAATGCCTGGAAAAGGAAGAAATTGATGCCGTGTATATCGCGCTTCCCAATCATTTGCACTGCGAATATACCGTCAGAGCGGCGAAAGCCGGCGTGCATGTATTGTGCGAAAAACCCATGGCTATCTCGGTAAAGGAATGTGAAACCATGATTCGCACAGCGGACCATCATGGTGTCAAATTGATGGTAGCCTATCGGCTTCATTTTGAAGAGGCCAATCTTCGGGCCATACAAATGGTTCAATCCGGGAAAATCGGCACCCCCCGGTACTTCCAATCGGCGTTTAGTCTCCCGGTTAAAGATAAAAATAATATCCGGTTACGGGAAGAGACCGGTGGAGGAACGCTGTGGGATATCGGCATTTATTGTTTGAATGCCGCCAGGAATCTGTTCCAGGCGGAACCGATTCAGGTGTTTGCCAACACCGCCGGACAGGGTATCGGCAGATTCGACGAAGTTGAAGAAATGAGCGCGGTGACGCTCCAATTTCCCGATAACCGGTTGGCCACCTTTATTTGTAGTTTTGGAGCCGCTGACGTTTCCGAGTTTCGGATTGTGGGTACCAAGGGACAACTGCGGGTAACATCGGCCTACGAATATGTCGAACCCATTACTCATTACCTGACGGTGAACGGGAAAGAGAAACAGCACACCTTTTCCAAACGGGATCAATTTGCTCCACAACTCTTAAAATTTTCGGATAGCATTTTGAATGATACGGTTCCTGAACCGGCAGGCGATGAAGGTCTCCATGATGTCCGCATTATTGAGGCCCTGTATCGTTCAGCTCACAAAGGCCAACCGGTCCCGCTCAAAGAAGTAGAGCGGAAACGCCGTCCAACGCTTCGCCAAGGCCTTCGCCGTCCGCCGGTTAAAAAGCCCCGACTCATCCATGCTCAAAGTCCGTCAGGATCCTAATGAACTATCTTCATTCATCTTATAACAAACGAAAGGAATTAATTCATGAATGAACAATCGAACAACATTGATTCTCAAGAGTCACATTCCTCCGGAAATGCCGATCCGTCTTTACCATCCTATCTTTTTGAGGCTGCATTGGATAGGGAATGGGAACGCCGCCATCGCCAAGGACAATTTGGAAAAGCTCAAGGAACCTCCGCAGAGGAAGAAAGAATGTCATGAGTCAATCAATGGGGGCAAAACGATGGGCGATCCCGGAAGGATATATTCCTGCGGAAAGCCATGGACCGGAGCCGCAAATGACAAGTCATGAAACCGCATGCCTCCTTAATGTTTCCGACGATCCGGCGCATGTGCTTGTCACAATTTTTTATTCAGACCGGGAGCCGGTGGGTCCCTATCATATCACCGTCCCCCCTCGTCGGACGAGTCATATCCGTTTTAATGATTTGGAAGACCCTGAACCCATACCCAAGGATACAGATTTCGCAAGCATGTTTGAGTCCGATGTGCCAATTGTAGTTCAACACACCAGGCTGGATTCCCGACAGGCCGAGAATGCTCTCCTGTCTACCATGGCCTATACCGACCACTCGTAAAGACGCAAATACCATAGGTTCCACGTTGAGGAGAGAGGAACTCAGAATATGACAAAAACCGCCGCGGACGTGTTGATAGAGAAGCTTCAAAATTGGGGCGTCGACGTCATATTCGGTCTTCCCGGAGATGGCATAAATGGAATTATGGAAGCCCTGCGTCAACGAAAAGATGTCATGAGGTTCATACAAGTTCGCCACGAAGAGTCAGCGGCCTGGATGGCGTGCGGGTATGCTAAATACACGGGAAAGCTTGGCGTGTGCCTGGCCACCTCAGGGCCTGGAGGCCTCCATCTTTTGAATGGTTTGTATGATGCCAAAATGGAGAAACAACCGGTCCTGGCCATTACCGGTCATCATTTTCACGATTTGATCGATACCCATGCCCAACAGGATGTGAATCTTACCAGAGTTTTTGAAGATGTCGCGGTCTATAACACACGAATCATGAGCGCGACGCATGTGGAGAATGTGGTCGACTTAGCCTGTCGGACCGCTTTAAGTTATCGCGGAGTTGCTCACATTAATTTTCCCGTCGATCTGCAAGATTCAAAGGCAGACAAAGGCTATTCCCAACGCAATATTCCTCACCATTCGATGGAAATCTTTTCCCGTGGCGCGCGATTACCCCATGCAGCAGATTTACAACAGGCCGCCAACGTCCTGAATGAGGGAAAGCGAATTGCCATCATGGCGGGGGCCGGGGCCCTGGAAGCCACCGATGAACTGGAACAAATTGCGGAAATGCTGGGAGCGCCCATTATTAAACCGTTATTGGGAAAAGCGTCGGTACCTGACGATAGTCCCTATACAACAGGGGGCATCGGATTGCTGGGAACCGCCCCCTCTCAGGAGGCTCTGGAAGATTGCGATACACTGCTTCTGATCGGAACATCGTTTCCCTATATGGAATTTTATCCCAAGCCCGGACAGGCCCGGGCCGTCCAAATCGATCTTGATCCGGCGCGAATCGGGCTGCGGTACCCGGTGGAAGTCGGCTTGGTCGGCGACTGCCGAAGATCCCTCCAAGAGCTCTTGCCGATGTTGCAAAGGAATAAACACCGGAAATTTTTGGAACGGGCACAAACAGCAATGGCCAAATGGCGGACATTGATGGAAGAACGCGGAACCCGAAAAGACAAACCCATGAAACCCCAGGTGGTGGCCTGGGAACTCGGTAAACGCCTTTCTGACCACGCCATCGTTTCCTGTGATTCGGGAACAATTACGACCTGGTGGGCCAGGCAAATCCCGGCCAAACGAGGGCAGAAGCACACGGTATCCGGCACCCTGGCCTCCATGGCCTGCGGCTTACCCTATGCGATTGCCGCCCAAATCGCCTATCCGGATCGTCAATGTATCGCCTTTGTGGGAGATGGGGGTTTTTCGATGCTCATGGCTGAGTTCGCCACCTGTGTCAAATATCAATTGCCCGTGAAAGTGTTCGTCATCAAAAACAATACGCTTGGGCAGATTAAGTGGGAACAGATGGTGTTTCTGGGAAATCCCGAATATGGGTGCGAACTGCATCCCATCGACTTTGCCCTCGTCGCTCAGGCATGCGGAGGAACCGGACTGACCGTCGACGATCCTGCGGATTGTGGTTCCATCATCGACCAGGCCTTCCAAACACCGGGGCCGGTATTGGTACAAGCCATCGTCGATCCTTTTGAACCTCCGATGCCTGCCAACATTACGATGAGCCAAGCCGCCAAATTTGCACAATCGTTGGCAAGAGGCGAACCGAACCGGGTGAAAATTGCCATGACGGCTTTGTCGGATCGGGTACGGGAACTCGTGTAACCGAATGGTAAAGAAATTCGTCGCCTCGAGAAGGGGACGCTCGCGGGAGAAATAAGGAGGTCCAAAATTTAGTTCCTCTCTCCTTTCTTCTCTGGCCCATTCTGTCCTTCGTCACGGTTTCTGTCCAGTTGCACGATTATTAAAAAAATCAGTGTTTATGAGGATTGGGGGTGGCATTCAAATTGTGGTGATCAATGAAAACATGGAAGACACCAACCCCATTCTTCCTCAGCGTGCAATGGGGGCGGCCATTTACCTTGCGTACGAATACGTTGAACGTAAAAGACAAGACCGGGGGTATTGGGGATACGATGAGGCCGGTGAAAAGAAGCGTGTAATGGGTAACGGTGTCGATAAATGGTAGCTCTGCCGCAGACTAACACCTGGATCGATCACTATGAGGTCTCGGCCGATAAAATTCCCACTGACATGTCTGAATCGGATGGGACGTATACCTGGGATTCGACAACGCCGGTGGTGGTGCGGATAGGAACAACATCTGATGAACAAAACCTTCTCCCGAAGATTCGGGAGGCATTGGCTAAACATGAATAAGTCGTTGCCGATTGATTCAGTTGCCGCGAACCAATCGTGCAAACCACCGGACGGACCGCCCTCCACACGGCTGAACTTCTTCAAAGAGCCTTACAAGAGGCTGCACAAGCATCTGTATTATCCGAATGGCCGGGCAGAGGGGCCCGTGGCGGAAATAATTATTTTCGAAAAAGATCGGCTTTTTGCCCACCAGAAAAGGAGGTACCCATGCTCACCATCGGCTTCGTATTACTCATCATCGCAGGACTCTTTGCCTTAATTGGTTTTGGAGTCGTTACGACCCCTATTTTAGGACCAGCCCGTGTAGCCTTTTACTTTTTATTGTTTCTGTCTCTCGCGACGATCTTCTATGGAGTGGTTCAAACAGAAGTGCATGTCGATCCACAGGTCCCGACTCAAGAACGGGACTAACCGTATCGGAAGAAAAAAGAGAAAAGAAAGACCTCCTCCTGATCCTCATTCAAAAATCGGCTGGGGGAGAATTCCGCTTCGTTTTAAAGAAGCTTTGACCAGAACACCACGACACTATTCCCTCCCAGCTTCGGTCCATGGCGATCCCGGTATATGCCAAAGTTATAACTATAATTGATCTCTATTTGTGAACCCCAGGGAGCCCCACTGACGATTCCGCCTCCCACCGCCGGCAGCATATCAACCTGATTACGAATAGAACCATCTCCGGTGAAACGGGCTCGTTCAATCGCGGACCAGGTTCCTCGAATATACGGATACAAAAAAAACAACGCCTCATACCGGTAGGTGAAATTGGCAATCGCGTATTTCCGAGGAAACAATTCATTGAAGGCTACTCCCGGAATGAGAGGACGGGAGAGCGCTTCCCATTCATACCCCGTGGGACGCCCAGGCAACCGGAAAGTGGAAAACCGGTCAAGGTTCTTCCCGATTCCACCATACATCGTGACAATCAACCTGTGCCGCTCTGTCGGTACCCAGGGTACCTTCCCTGCGAGGGCGGCATAGAAGCTGGCCATCATAAATGTGCGGTCATCATGGTTATCCGGGGTCTCGAATGCCGGATCTCCCCACTGACGCCAATGGGCCCGATGTCCGTAGAGGGCATCACCTCCGAAAGCGAATCCGTGATGAAGCAACTCCATAAGATTTCGTTCGAATTTATCTATCCGAAGCCGGGCATGGACTCGGCCTTCATACGTGTTCTGGGGCACAATGAAATTATTGGAGGTTTTTGAACTGCGATCGAACCAACGGTAACCGGGTTCATACGTTAAAGAAAATTCAGCGGCATTATCCTGCCCCCCCGGGGATAACGGCGTGCGATACCCGATACCAATCCCCGCAAAGAAATAATTCCATTCCAATTCCACGTCCTTGATAGCCTGTCCTTCTACATATTCGTATCGGCCGAATGGAATGATCACATTTTCAAATGTCATGGCGGCAAACCATGGGCTGGTTGATGACAGACCCCGCTGATACTGGATGTCATTGAATACCCCTGAGAATGTCCCCCGAAACCGCTGGTTTTCGTCCTCCCAATTGCGCCAGACAAACAACGCACCGAAAGGGAGAAGCTCTAACCGCTTGGGTCCGTCCGGAATCCAATTCATCCCGATATTGATCGCCGTCACATGTCGGCGATCCCTCGGAGGGACATAAATTTCCTGTCCAAAGATTTCCGTATGATGGGGTTCTCCGGCAAGCGGCGTGTCGGTTCCTTCTCCCGATGCGAACCGAGGGGAAATCACCACCAGACATATGCATAAGGCCAACATGCCTAGATGGTTGAGAGTTTGGCGAAAAGACTCCTGCCGGATTGGTCCCCTGAAAACATATCTTTGAGCGTGGATTGGTATAAAATGCGCAGTGGAGAGTCGAAGCATTGGAAATTGACAAAATGCTAGGAAGAAATCGGTGGAGATTTTTGTGACGCTAACTTGGAAAGAGTATAGGTCAGCATAATTGTGAAAAAAGCCCCGATGACCGCCACCGTCATATCTTTTTGTGCATCCCATTCGTCCCCCTGAGTGCCCAGATAGGCCTCCCCCAATTCCGGACTAACGAGAAGAGCCACCCACGATTCGATAATTTCGAAGAATCCACTGAGGGCCAATATTCCGCTAATGGGGAGATAATAAGCCCAGAACCCACGCACATTGACCCGGCGAAGGAATAACTCCCTTAAAGGATAAGCCAGGAGAAGCCCGAATGAAAAATGCGCGATACGGTCAAAATGATTGCGCTCAAATCCCCACCAATCCTGCATCCAGAATCCCAGCGGGACGTTTGAATAGGTATAATGGGCTCCGATCGCATGGAGGGTCATAAACACCGTGAGGAAAATATAGGAAACGTCTGATAAGGGAAACCACCGATAGGTCGCGACAAGGACAATGACCAGTCCTATCGCTAAAATATTTTCGAGAAACCAATCATGCCGGTCGAGCGGTTCTATGGCGAGCAATATCCAAAACACCGCATACCAGGCCATTAACCCGTGAAGGAGAGTCCGGTCCTTAAACGACTTCTGATTATTGACGCTTATCGCAGTGGTCAATTGCATGCGGAAGTTTCACCGGCCTTTCCCGGGTAATTGCGAAACGGGTCCCCGTGATTTTCCGTGCTCCTACCAGGATCACCAGAGAAGCTAATGCTCCATATAATGTCGCGGCCATATCCTTCTGTGGATCCCAGATATCTCCCTGGGCACCCAGATAGGCTAGACCTAATTCGGGATGGGCGATTCTGGTAACCCATGATTCGAGGATCTCCCACAATCCCCCCAGCCCCACCAGGGTGATCAGGACCATGCCGGAGCGGAGCCATGCAGCCATACCGGAAATCCGGGAGAAGAGTTCATGCAAAGGCAGGGCGAAGAGCAAGCCGAAACAAAAATGCACAATCCGATCGAAATGGTTTCGGGGCAATTCGAAGAACTCTTCCAGCCAGAGGCCGAATGGAACTTGTGCGTAAGTATAGTGGGAACCTATCGTATGTAACGTCAGAAACACCGTGAGGAGAAAGTATGAAGCGCTTGAAAATGGCCACCGGCGATGTGTAATGGTTAACACTCCGACGAAGAGAAGCGGGAGGATATTAGCAAAGGCCCAACTTTGAGGATCAAAGGGAGCCATTCCCATGAATACGAAAAACCCCAAATACCAGACCAATAATCCGTACCCCACCAGATGCTTCAAATCAACTCTCCCTGAGAGCGGCCGGAACGAGCCATTCCCCGGCCAAAAAATAGCCTCCCTTGAATCCCTGAATGACAAGTCAACGGGAGAAAATTCGTACATGCACTGAGGCTTGAACCCATGGATGACTACCTGCCGTAACAAAGCCTGTTTCCCATTTCTTTCCTTTGAGGGATCCGTTCCGACGTTCTCACGTGAGAGACAGCATTCACTTTTCCCATCCCATGAGCTGGCCAGACTCCGTTATGCTATCGGGAGGGCTCGGCAGTCGGAGGCCGGGACGAGGACCCTTCCGCTTTCGCAGGGTTGCCCTTCATGAACCGATTGCATCCACTATTGCCGGAGACCAACAATCGATACGGTTGCAGGTTTTCATCGATACACAGTCCCATTGTCGCATCTTCAATTTTTGCCGTTGGTTCGATTTGCCACCATTGGCAGCTTTTGCATAATCCCCATTTATCCGCCATCGTGTTCCTCCATTCCGGTCATAAATGTTCGTCTGCCAGGCAAAGCCATGTTCTTTCCCTTAGCTCTTCTGTTCCTTGACCTGCTTGAATTCTTCACCCATATGGTCGGCCTGTTGCTGTGAAAGAATACCTTGAGCGTTCTTAAAAATTTCGCCTTCTTCCTCTTGGATATGATGTTGCACATCCTCTTTCAGTTTGGTGACCTTCTTCAACCAATTCTCATCATTGTGATCCATTGACTCGATCTCATTCAGCAATGTGGTGACTTTTTCGTGTTCTTTGTTGGCATGGTCGATTTTTTGTTTGGTCTCCTCCTTTTTTTGAAGGGGAGTATAGAAGACCTGCTCTTCCGCTTCACTATGCGCCTCCAAGGCATCCTTAAGTTTGAGAAACAGTTTTTCCCGTGAATCACTGTTCTTCCCCGCGGCTTCGATTTGGCTGAATAGTTGCTTAGCTTCTTGATGATCTTCCCTGAGCGCCTGATAAATATCCATTCGACCCTCCACTAGTAAATGATAAGTTCTTCTCCCGAACCATTAATATGATGTTCCGTAGTACACCACGGGGCGGTTTATGAGAGGTATGGACGAATTGATGAAGGGGCTCGCAAAAATGTCCACATACATCCGTCTGACATGGTGTGATCATGGTCACATCACCGCTGCATGAATGAAGCTTTCGAGAGAGGAATGGATAACAGGAAAAACTCACATTCAATCGGAGCCATTGGTCACGATGTAGGATTATTGCTTCAGGTTCCTGGCGCCATGGCATTCCTTAGTGTTGCAATCGTCTTGGGATCCGGCGAATGGTCGATGCTGCCTGGATTTTTATTGACAGGTGTACTTGGAATAGGAAGTGGACAATTCCTCCTCCGGAGCTGCCAGCCCGGTGGTCCCACCGCGCCTTCCCAAGCCATGATCATCGTGGCCCTGGGATGGCTTTTGATTGCCCTGCTCGGAGCTATCCCCCTCTTTGTGGCGGCGCATCTTGAAACCGATCTGAGCAGTTCAATGCAGGTATTTCGGAAGCCTCTTAATGCGCTTTTTGAATCGATGTCCGGATTTACAAGTACCGGTCTGACGATGGCTCAGGATCCCAGCACCTTACCAATGAGTGTGCAGTGGTGGAGAACCTTCACCGAATGGATCGGTGGCGTCGGAGTGATAGTCCTGGCGTTGGCGTTATTCGACCCTACCGAAGAGCATGACTCCCTGTACGACGCTGAAACCCGCTCCACCCAATTTGGAGAGAGTATCCAAGAAACCGCACGCCGCATTTGGGCGATATTTTTTGGCTATACCATCTTTGCTATTGGCATATTCTCCCTGTCAGGCATGCCGATATGGGAATCTGTCAATCACGGGATGACCGGAATTGCAACGGGCGGGTTTACCATTACCTCCCATAGCTTTCGCGACTACGATGTCACGGTTAAAAGTGTTGCGATGATGATCACACTACTGGGAGCCGTCAACTTTGTCACGCACCATGCCCTCCTCGTTGAGCGTCGCCCTTCCACTGTTGTGCGACAATCTCAATTCCGGGCCTTCATATTCCTCTTAGGCGTTGGGGTGATCTTGCTGATAATACTCGAGGTGTCCCGATATCTCCCGCCGGACTTCATCGATAAAATTTTCCAATGGTCATCCGCCCTGGGAACCTGTGGATTCAGCTCCGTTGACCTTGCCAGCTGGTCCCAACCGGCATTGTTGCTTCTCACACTGGGAATGTTGACCGGAGGAATGGCGGGCTCCACCACAGGCGGATTGAAACTTAAGCGGGTGGTATGGCTGTGGAAAGGTGTTCGCTGGAGGCTGGAAAGCCAATGGCTGCCGGAGGAACATACCGCACGGTTCCATTACGATGGAAAGGTGATAGCTGACAGACACGCATTGCGTCACGTGGGATTCGCTGCTACGTTGGCGTTTCTCTATGGTCTGACGTTAGTCGCAGGCGCATTACTCCTCTTTTTGATCCTCGGGGATGGGTATAACTTATCCGATATCCTCTTCGAGACTGCCTCGGCTCTTGGCAGCGTGGGACTCAGCGTCGGCGTCACCGGTCCGGACTTGCCCGCTGCGGCCAAAGGAACGCTCATCTTCTTAATGTGGGTGGGCAGACTCGAAATCATGGCAGTGATTATCTTATTGACCCTCCCATTCGTGAGATTGTTTCGTAGCCGTTCCTGGTCATGAGTTCCTTTGCCTTCATTTTTCGGCGACATAAGATCCTACTAATTTTTCACGTGATCTCATTTGATAATGATTTTCTCGATGGACGCACGTCCGGTTTTCACCCAGCAACGCAACATACGTTTACATGTCGCCGAACCTGGAAGAATTAGATTGCCATCACAGCAATCCGTCCCCCTAAGACCTAACTATTATTATTCCTTTTCTTCAGGCAAAACCGTCAAGGTAAAGTTTTGCAGCCGCCAATCAAGATCTTGTATCTTTTGAATGGCATCCTGTATCTGATCAGGCGAGATATGTTCATTTTCCTTCAAGGAAATAAACCCTTCTCCAAAAATGAGGTGACCATGTTCATATAACCGGTTTTGCGCGCGGCCAACCCAGGGAACTCGAGGAGTGCATCATTCACCTTGTCGGGCAGGTTCAGGTATTCATTCTCGAGGGAAGTGGGGGCGCGATTGACCAATCCCGTCACGGCGTCTTTTGTCTGGCTCCAGCCATCCTGTAATATGCCGAGTGCAATAAATCCGGCGGCCACAGAATCCGCCCACCACCATCCCATTCCGGCTCCTAACACGCCGGCAATAGCCGCGACACCGGTCTCCCAATCGGCCTTATTCATTTTTCCGTCGGTCAGAAGAATTTTATCGTTCAGCGTCTGGGCATATTTCAGCTTGGCGCGTCCAAGGAAAAGAGGCGGAAAGGTCCCCCAGGACAGAACAAGAATCATCCACCATCCCAGCCATACATCGACACCAAACAATTCCATCATCCCGATCGTCGGATAGTCTTGCGTGACCAGTTTCATCGACGCATCGATGATCAGAAATATACCCATGCCCGACAGGGCGAGGGCCGCGCAGAGAAATAAGACGGATATCACGCGGTGGTACCCATAAGGAAAGTGTTTATTAGGTTTCTTCCAACAAATATGCGTGCCGATCAGGAAACACAGCGGAGGAATCAGGCTCAAACAATCTTCCACCCAGGCTGTTTTCATGGCCTGAGATGAACCTAAAACCACATACATGATAGGAATGAGACTTCCCAAATACGCCAATGTGACATACTCCAACCGCCGGGACCGGCGAACCGCATCATGCTGCTTTTCAGTAAATTCATACTGTGGTGCGGGCTTCATAAACGGCTCTCCGCTTCCCACAAATGTTGAATACGATGTTGCTGCTGCTTTAAAAACGTTTCCAGTCTCACCAGAAATCCATTTTCTCCCTTCGGAACAGCCAGAACATGCTCATACTTTGGTTCATCCCCTGTTTGAAAATAATTTCTCGTCAAACCCAACTCATCTTTGCGTGGACTGGCATTTGTCAGTCCCCCTACCATCAAATCAATCTGATGCTGCCGGAGGTATTCAGTCGCATCGGCTTCGGAGAGAAACTCAATTTGAGGTTCCGCGCCAAGGGAACGGGCGAAAGCCATGGCCAGCTTGATTTCGATGCCCTTCGCCACCCCCTCCTCGCGATAGGCCCACGGGGCCTGGTCAATGGCGCCTATCCGTAACACCCCCCGGGACTGAATATGCTGAAGTGTGTGGTGGGTATCCTTGGGGAACTCGTCACACCCGATAAGAGTGAATGAGATACAGACGAACACGATATACAAATTGTTCATCATGCCCTCTTCATATCAGAGAAACATGCACGTTTTCCGTCTGCAGAAAGGGTGGAACAGTAACCGTTTTCGGAGGAGAAAATAGGACGAGTCACACAACAAACACGCCATGAGGAAGGGCATTCAAATGATACGCACACATAAGAGGAAAAATCATCCTGTCCATGGAACTCTCCAAGGCACGAGGTCCAAGATTTCTGCTCTATGGTGGTCATTGAGAGTATTGATTGAAAATGATGAGTATCCTTGAACTGCATCCAAACCCGGGCGGACACCCGGAATTGCCACCGTCCAAGGCTTTGTTTGTTGGCTCCGGTTATTCCGGTATTATCGTTTTTCCGTGGTGCGCAAAACATGTCCCGTATCGACGCCCACGCCATGCTTATACACCAGTTCTCCGCCCAACCATCCGGATATTCCCAGAAGGAAAACTCCCAATGTGGAAAGAACAAATCCTTCTTCCCATGTTGGATCCGCTGCACGAATCCAGGCATTCACCCCAAATAATGCCACGATGATCAAATTAAGGGTCATATGCCAGATGCCAATTTTTTTTGGATGAGAGTCGGTCAGCGACCGAAAATCCAGATATCCGGGAATAGCAGCCAGTAATGCCCCTACCACACCTCCACTGAGAGTATAGAAGGCCACGAGCCGCCATTCCTCTCCTCCCCACCCGCTGATATAGATCACATCGGCCACCCATGAAAAAATCCATAAACCGAGAGGCAAGGGAATCAACATGACGTGCAACGGATGCCCTTTAATACTGGCGGGAGTCATCATAGAACTTTTCCTTTTACCTTCTGTTTCTTCTCTATATGGCAAAAGAGAATGCGGTAAACTCCTAATCCTGTTTCCGGAAGAATTCCACGACCAACAGGTGTTCTATGGAAGATCATTTTTGAATTCGAGCGGAAACACAACTGTACATAACCCTTGCAAAGTGACTTGGCGGCAGGCTATTCCAGCTCGCCTCCGTCCGGGGTTTGCCGTGGAATTATTAAGGGGAATTAGGAGAGGAACGTGATGCAGGAAAGTGGGAGGCATTCTAACTTCCCCTCGGCACGCCTTACATCCTATGCTTCACGAACGTCGGGAGTGGTTTTGATCCAACAGCGCAACACTTCCGCCACGCTCCATGCTTGCGCAATACAACCCCGTGGGGTGAAGGGCGCTTCAGCATCAAAAATTTCGCTGATGCTGCCGATGCATCCTTCGTTCAGATGGTCTTTCAATCCCGATAGGAATTGACGCGCCCCTGCGACATCCTCCGGATGCACTTTGAGCCACGCGTCGATGAAGGGGCCGATCAGCCATGCCCATACGGTTCCTTGATGATAAGCCGCGTCGCGCGCGAGCAAATTGCCATCATATTTTGCGTTGTAGCTGGGATGATCGGCCGATAAGGATCGTAATCCGACGGGCGTCAGTAGGCGATGCTGAACGATATTCAGGACCGCGTCCCAATATCGGCGATCGAGAACAGGATGCGTCAGGGAAATGGCCAGTAATTGATTGGGTCGACAGGCCGCATCGTCTCCTTGCTCACCGTCCACGACATCGAATAAGTGACCGCCCGGTTCGTACCAAAAACGCCGGTTAAAAGACATCCGTGTGCGCTCAGCATGAGCCTCCCATTTCTTGGCCTCAGTGTTTCCTCGAACCCGACGGACCCATCCGCCAAGGAGGCATAGGGCGTTATACCATAGCGCATTGATTTCGACGGCTTTGCCGCGTCGCGGGGTGACGACCCAACCGTCGACTTTGGCATCCATCCATGTTAATTGATAGCCCTCTTCTCCCTGCCGTAACAAGCCGTCTTCCGGATCAACCCGAATCCCAAATCGTGTCCCGTTCAGGTGATGCTCGGCGATTGCCTGGAGTTGAGGCAGTAGAACATTCAATGTCTCCATGTCGCCCGTGGTTTCCAGATAACGGCCAATGGCTTGAAAGAACCATAAGGTGGCATCGGCGGTATGATAGAGGCCTTGTTGATCGCCTTCAGGAAACAGGTTCGGCAGCAGCCCATCGCGGAGGTAATGGGCAAACAGCCGTAAGGTGTACCCTGCTTCGGCCTGGCGTCCTGTCATCAACGCCAGACCTTCCAAACTGATCATGGTGTCCCGACCCCAATCGGTAAACCAATGATAGCCGGCGATAATCGTACGAATTTCGTCTCCCTCGGCACTGGCTCGCGCGGAATCCGCGATACGGCCGACGGGCTTAATGATAAATTGGTCCGCGGCCAGCACCAGTTCCGGACCGATCCCGCGGCGGGCACCTTCGTGGGCCGCAGCAAGAATGCGTCTCCGTCGCTCATGTTCCAACCGCAAGACCTCATCGACCGGTAAGGCCGTCACAACTTCCCAGGACTCTGTCGAGGCCGTGAGGCACACAGGATGGTCCTGCGAAAGATCGGCTCTGAAGTAACCGGGAGACCAAAGGGTTCCACTCTCTGCATACCCGCGACTCTCTTCTACCGGATACATCCTTTCGGCCAAGGTCTGGCGATTCACGGTAAATGCCTGTCGAGCTCCATGCAGGTGCATTCGGAGCGTCGGAAGATCCGGCAACACACTCAGTTCATATTTTGACTCGACTTCTGTCAAGCGAAAGACTCCCGGCAAAGGTGTGTTCACGGGTGCGTCATGCGACCGGTTGTGCACCGATGGCATCAATTTCAACCGGACGGAATCCCCATAAAGCAGTCGATAGATTATATACACGGTATTTTGTTGATGAGGCATGAGAATGTGCTTTTCGATCGTCGCGCCGGTTAATTCATAACGCCAGACGGGAAGCCCCATTTCGAGCCGAAATTCCGTCAGGTAATCGATTCCGTGTGGATGGGGATCTGGTAGGTTGTCATGTGCCTCACCGCTCAGTTTGATTAGGGTCCCATCTGCCAGCCGGACACGTTCCGATAGGTGAGCCAGTGTCATCTGCCTCCCAAGGGGAGCGGGCAATGCGGCAATAAATAATCCGTGGTAGCGGCGAGTGGCTATCCCCGCCAGGGTGCCCGAGGCGTACCCGCCTAAGCCATTGGTCACGAGCCATTCCCGGCCGATCAGGAAGTTTTCCCAATCGTCGCCGGTTGTGTGTCGCATCAGGCGTCGCGTTATCATAGTGTTGTCAGGAGTTTCGGTCATATTTTTTCGTCGTCGGTTCTTTTAAGACCACAATTTTGCACTCGCCATCAACGGATATTTTCACCTGAAACTTTTCCAAATTAGCCAAACAGTGGATGGTCGCCCTCTTGGTATTATAGAAAATCGGTCCTAACCAATATCTCACAGAGTCCCTCTCTTATGAGACAGAACCGGAATGTTGAAAAAACCCTCCATTTGAAAAGGAAGGGCGTACATGTCAGACTCGTTGCGCTGGTGGCAGGACGGTGCCATTTATCAGCTGTTAGTTCCCTCCTTTCTGGATACCAACGGAGATGGATACGGGGACCTGCGGGGAATTACCCAACGCCTGGAATACCTCGAGTGGCTGGGAGTCCGCGCCATTTGGTTGTCACCGATCTATCCATCTCCCCTGGCCGACCTTGGTTACGATATCACCGACTATCAAAACGTCGAGCCCAAATTTGGATCGCTGCACGATTTTGACGAAATGGTGACCGAAGCCCATCGCCGGAATCTCAAAATCATACTGGATTGGGTGCCCAATCATACGTCAGACGAGCATCCCTGGTTTCTCGATTCACGGTCGAATCGAGAAAGTGCCAAGCGCAATTGGTATCTATGGCGCGACGGAAAACCGGATGGATCCCCTCCGAATAATTGGATCAGTGTCTTTGGAGGCAGCGTATGGGAATGGGATGCGACCACGGCGCAGTTCTACCTTCATACATTCCTCGACAAACAACCGGACCTGAACTGGCGGAATCCGGATGTCCGGGCGGCCCTGTTCGACACGATGCGGTTCTGGCTGGCAAGAGGAGTAGATGGATTTCGCATTGACGCTCTGGATTTGCTGCTTAAGGATGATCGGTTTCGGGATAACCCGCCGAATCCGGAGTACGAGGACGGACAGGGACCGGATAGCCGATTGCTTCCGCATCACACGCGGGATCAGGACGGGATCCATGAAATTGTTGCCACCATGCGCAGGATCGCGGAAGAGTTCGGTGACGACAAGATGTTGGCTGGTGAACTGTATTTGCCTGTGCCACAAGCGACAGCCTACTACGGAAACGACACACGGGAGTTGCATTTACCGTTGACCATGAAAATGGCGTGGACGCCGTGGACCGTTGAAGATTTGGCGCGTTCGGTACAATCCTATATTCAGCATGTGCCGCCTCACGGATGGCCTTCGTGGATTTTCAGCACGCACGACTGTCTGCGGTTGCCCATGCGTCTCCAAGGAGAACAGACGCGCGCGGCAGCCATGTTGTTACTCACTCTGCCCGGCACCCCGGTGCTCTACTATGGCGAAGAGATCGGTATGCGTGGAGTCCCGATTCCTGCCGAACAGGCGATCGATCCCCAGGGCCGGAGGACCGGGCGCAACCGCGATCCGGAACGCACGCCGATGCAATGGAACACGGACCTCCACGCCGGATTCTCTTCCCAGGAACCCTGGCTTCCAATCGCAGAGGATTCTCAGACGGCCAATGTGTCCTCCCAAAGCGGGAATCCACGCTCACTCCTCACGCTGTATCGCCGGCTGTTCGCCATCCGTCACGAAAAATCTTTTTTTTTGAACGAGCGACCGGAATTTCTCAATGTTCACAACCCGCTTATGGCCTACCTGCGAAAGAGTCATGACGGTGAACATCTTGTGGTGCTCAACTTCAGTGGTGAACCGCAAATACTTGATCGGGACCCTTCATTTCAGGCCCGCGTCTGTCTTTCGACTTTTCTGGACAAGGAAGGCGAGGAAATCCATGGCCGTCTGGATCTGCGCGGACATGAAGGGCTGATTCTCTCATGCGATTGAAAAAATATCTTCATTGGTCTGTTTTTGGTTTATATCCAGGGATATTACCAGTAACCGTGGAGGATGGGCGGGTGTATGGTATTTTCTACCGTGATTCCGATGGCTTGAATGCCAATCACCCGATTTTCCGGGCCGGAAAAAATCGTATTGGAGATGTCATATGAAAAGCACGAATATCGGAGCTCTGGAGCAAATCCTCTCCATAGGTATTGGCAGTGTGTGTATTGTTCATGGTCTCAGGCAAAAAACTGGGCGCGGCATTCTACCCCTGCTATTCGGGAGCGGATTAGTCATTCATGGCCTTACAAGCCATAGCCGCCTGTATGAGGCCATTGGAATTGACGAATTGCATGGATCTCATATACGGCATCCCTTGAATAGAACCGTTCATTTCCGAGAATCCATTACGATCAATCGATCACAGGAGGATCTCTATTCGTATTGGCGGGATTTTAAAAATTTACCACGCTTCATGCAAAATCTCGTCGCGGTCCAGGAACTCGACGATAGACATTCCCGTTGGCAGGCACGCGGCCCCTTCAATAAACCATTTCATTGGGAAGCCGAGATTCTTGAAGAACGTCAAAACGAACTAATCAAATGGCGGACGATTGAAATACATTCAAATCTTGAACACGAAGGAGTCCTGTCCCTGCGCCGCGCTGTCGGAAATCGCGGAACGATTCTCTCCTTGGATTGTCGATGGACTCCGCCGGGAGGAGTATTTGGGGCAGCAGTGGCAAAGCTCCTTCCCGAGGACCCTGCACGTCAGGCGAGTGAAGATCTTCGACGCTTTCGTCAATTAATGGAGACCGGAGAAATTTCGCGAAACCAGCAGACTTCAACCGATCTTGACCATTCTGGGCTCGTGCAGAAGGTACGGGAAGTAGGCGACGAACTTGGCATCACCGACCCCGTGGCTGCGGAGCAACGCCTCTAGTTGCCCAAGCAGAGGCTCTGAGGTATAAGACCTTTATTTGTCGACTGCACTCTTGACCCAAAACGGCAATTCCGCATCCGGAAAAAGTCGATTGTGTACGCCGTGTCTCTTCTGAACAATACGTCAAGGCCTGTTGAGGGCTGTAAGGAAACTTCACATGCGAGCAGTCTGTTGGAATGGAACACATGACGTCAGGATCGAGAACGTTCCCGACCCGGAAATTCTCAATTCCCGTGATGCCATCGTTCGCGTCACTCTCACAGCTATCTGCGGCTCAGACCTTCACCTGTATGACGGATACATTCCGACCATGAAGGCCGGCGACATCCTCGGTCATGAATTTATGGGGGAAATTGTCGAAGTCGGAGCCGGCGTACACAACCTACGAAAAGGCGATCGGGTCGTCGTCCCATTTAACATCGCGTGTGGAAGGTGTTTTTTTTGTACAGGCAAGATGTGGTCGTGCTGCGACAATTCCAACCCCAACGCCTGGATGGCAGAAGCGGCCTATGGACATTCCCCTGCCGGACTGTTCGGTTATTCCCACATGCTCGGCGGCTATGCAGGAGGACAGGCCGAATATGTCCGGGTGCCCTTTGCGGATACGGGACCGCTCAAAATTCACAATGGTATTAAGGATGAGGAAGTATTGTTCCTCTCCGATATCTTTCCCACGGGATATCAGGCAGCGGAAAACTGCGGGATTCAGGAAGGCGATACCATTGCCGTCTGGGGTTGTGGACCCGTGGGGCAATTTGCCATACGAAGTGCCCTGATGCTAGGAGCAGAAAGGGTATTTGCCATTGATCATTTTCCCCAACGTCTGGACCTGGCGCGCCGTGGCCACCCCGGACAATTTCATGAGGATGATCGAATAGAGACTATTAATTTTGATGAGGATGACGTCTATGACTACCTCATGAATGCGACCGGTGGCCGAGGCCCCGATGCCTGCATTGACGCCGTCGGACTCGAATCTCACGGCACGACGGTAGACGCCCTCTTCGACCGGATCAAGGTGGCGAGTCTCCTCGCGACCGATCGCATTCATGTCCTTCGCCAGGCGGCACGAGCTGTTCGCAAAAACGGCACGATCTCCATACCAGGCGTGTATGCCGGTTTTGCCGATAAATTTCCGATTGGCGCCATCTTCGGTAAAGGCATTACTATACGCTGCGGTCAGACACATGTTCATAATTACATGCAGCCTTTGTTAGAACGCATCCAAAACGAAGAGATTCATCCGTCTTTTATCATCTCACACCGCTATAACCTTGATGAAGCTCCGGACGCCTATAAAAATTTTCGGTTTCACCAAAATGAGTTCAAGAAAGTTGTTCTTTGCCCTTAAAGCGTGTCGGAATACAATCGGAATAAAAACGAATGTCCGGTCGTTTCAACCCTGAATGTCTCCTCAAAAAAACAGATGAGGAAGATTAAGAGGGATAGAGGAAATTCCCACCGGACTATCTCTTCTTTTTTCTGGAAGACCGGCGTCTCGTCGTGCAAGCGGGGCATTCACGTGAGCTCAAGATAGGCTCCAGCCTGGCCCTTTGCCAGACCCCCCTCAACCATGTTCCGCGTAGACTTATAAAGGAGGTATCGTGAAATGAACAGCGTTCATGTAAAAAATGGGTTAACTCAAGGCAGAAAAAGAAAGGGGGATTTATGAAAATGGATACGTCTCGGGCTTGGGGATGGATAGTGGGGTCGCTAGCGGCGGCGGTCTTGATCTTGGGGACGACCTCTGTGGCTGCACCAGCTGGTTTTACAGCCTATAATGATCTGGCTTGGGGGACGGGGCAACTGGAAACGAATATCACGAAGTTCACTTCACCTAATGGGGGCTCTGGCCTTCCCGCCACCGGGCTACTGAAAGATTTTGCTACTGGGCTTGATACGGGCGTGACCATGACCGTGGCCGGCGGCCAGTTTATTGCCGGGGTCAATGATTTGCAAGGGGAAGACCCGACTACCGGTGATGCCTTTACGATCTTTGATGGCAAGGTCAACGGGAAGGGCGTGGTTACCTATGTCGATGATATAAATAATTCCCTTGTGTTGACATTTAGCGGACTAAACCCGGGCAAAACGTATAATCTGACCTTCTATGCTCATCGAAACAACAACGGGTGGGATCGAGCGTCCCTGGTGACCCTTTCCGGCCAGGACGCATTTACGAATACGAGTTCCGTCGCGACGGATAATCCTGATACGGGAACGTATCCTGGGGGGTCGCTGTTTACGGGACCGACAAGTGCTTCCACAAGATTGCCAGCGGACAATGATAATGGCTATGTGGCCCAGTTTAGTGGCATTGATCCCGGTAGCGATGGGACGGTGCAGCTGACCATTAGTTTTGATGGAATTGTGGCTGAGCGATATAAGGGAAAGTATGGCAGCGCGGTTCGGCTGATTGAGTCATCGGGTTCAGGTGGGCAGGATTTGAATGGAGATGGGAAAGCTGACCTTGTCTTTAGGAATGCGAATGGTAATGCTGCAGTCTGGTTGTTGAATGGGGCAGCAGCTCCCTTGTCCACCGTCTCGCTTGGCGGGGTGGGTTCCGCCTGGGAGATAGCGGGAGTAGGCGATACCGATGCCGATGGCAACGCGGACATCATCTGGCGCAATACCACCACGGGCGCGGTGGCGGTGTGGTTGATGAACGGAGGAACACGGATTTCGGCGGGCATCCCCGGAACAGCATCGACCGCATGGTCCATTCAGGGAGTCGGGGACCTGAACGGAGATGGTAAGGCCGACCTGGTCTTTAGACACACGAATGGGAGCGCGGCGGTCTGGTTGCTGAATGGGACCGGGACCCCCTCCTCAACCGGTTCCCTAGGTGTGGTGGGCTCTGCCTATCAAATTTCGGGGGTGGGTGATACCGATGCCGACGGCAATGCGGATATTATTTGGCGCAACACCACGAACGGCGCGGTGGCGGTGTGGTTGATGAACGGGGTGACCCGGACCTCCGTGGGCTTTCCCGGTACGGCGTCGACCGCGTGGACCATCCAGGGAGTCGGAGACCTGAACGGAGATGGTAAGGCCGACCTGGTCTTTAGACACACGAATGGGAGCGCGGCGGTCTGGTTACTAAATGGGACCGCAGCGCCCTCCTCTACCGGTTCCTTAGGTGTGGTGAGCTCGGTCTGGCAGATTAGACAAGTAGGCGATACGGATGCCGATGGCAACGCGGACATCATCTGGCGCAATGCCTCGAGCGGGGCGGTGGCGGTGTGGCTGATGAACGGAGTGACCAGGACTTCCGTGGGCTTCCCCGGCACGGTGTCGACGGCCTGGGAAATTCAACCTTAGCTTGATGCACCTGCCGAATAGAGGGCCTGCTGTAGGTGACTCTCGTTTCTTGAAGAAACGAGAGTCGCCTTGGCTAGCCCAGGTCTTTATAAAACTTTCCTAAAGGCCGTGCAGGAGAAGAATCTCACCTGAAACCTGAGGAAATGGACTTTTGACAGGGAGATTGTATTATGGCGTTGCCGACAGAACCTCGTCCTAAAATTGATATCTTCGCGAATTCCCAGACCCCCCATACACCATTTCGCTATACGCGTGGGATGACAAAAAGCTAGTTCGAAGTGATAAAATGGGCCCATTGTGAACAGCATAGGCCTTGTATGAAACCGTGTACGGTGCATTCCTGCTGTCGTATAAACCAGGGATGGAGCTCGAGGATCTCTGCCTCACAAAAGGTCGAAGTCTCTGTGCGCACTGCTGTCACCGTAATGTGGTTCAATTTGACACCTCATGGTCTTATCAATGAAATGACACCGGTCCCTATCCCGGATGAAATAAATGATCGACCCTGGCCCTTGAATCAGATTTTTCCGACAAGATCCAAGCCTGGTTTCAAAGTCTTATTTCCGGGGGACCAGCTGGCGGGACATACTTCGCCTTTTCCTTCTCTGACATGGACAGCAGCCTGGAGTTTACGTAAGAGCTCCCGACCATTTCGTCCAATGCTATTATCGTGTATTTCTCCCACTTTTAGCACACCATCCGGATCGATAAGAAAGCTCCCGCGTAACGAGACCCCTTCCTCCTCCAAGTAGGTTCCGAACTCCCGGCTTAGCCGTCCCGTCGTATCAGCTACCATGGGGAACTGAATATTTTTTATGGCAGGCGAGGTGTCGTGCCAGGCCTTATGCACAAAGACCGAATCGGTGCTGATGCTAAGAACCTCAGCCCCGAGTTTTTGAAATTCCGGATACAACTCCCCCAGTTCTTGTAATTCGGTCGGACAAATAAACGTGAAATCTCCCGGATAAAACACCAGTACCAACCACTTTCCCTGGCATTCCGACAAGGTAAGTGAACGGATTTGTTCTTTGTGGAAGGCCTGGTATGTGCCATCCGTGATCGTCTGTCCAATCTGCTTCATCATGCGTTTCGACCTCCTTTAGGGAACCGGGTTGTAATGGTTAAGCACACGTGTTTCAGAGCAGATAATCGGGCGCGTGTATCTGAACTCCAACTCTCAAGTCACTTAAACAAATCTTATCCCGGAATGCAAAAAGTTGTGACTGCCATGAACCCTTGTGTGAAACTCTCCTATTTCCCATAACAGTTTTTGAAGTTTCTCACCAGGGTTTCTCACAGTGTGGCCTTTTCAATTGATTCGATATGATGAGGAGTTTAGCGTCATATGTTTACCCATTTATTCATCACGAAATTATCCATGAGAAGGAGCGATTCGCATGGCCAAAAAGCAACCCACTAAATCTTCTCCTACTTCCACCCGCAAAACCGCGAAATATGCAGACCAAGCTGTCGAGATCGGCACAGGAGGGGAAGTGCACCAGACCAGCGGAAAAACCAATCCGACATTAACCACTCAGCAAGGTATTCCTGTCGCGGATGACCAAAACTCGTTGAAAATCGGAGCGCGGGGTCCAAGCGCATTGGAAGACTTTCACTTTCGGGAGAAGATGTTTCACTTTGACCATGAACGGATCCCAGAACGGGTTGTGCATGCCCGAGGGTTCGGTGCTCATGGGTATTTTGAAAACTACGAATCTCTGGCAGATATCACCAAGGCCGACCTCTTTCAACGACCACGTGATAAAACTCCTGCGTTCGTCCGCTTTTCTACCGTAGCGGGAAATAAGGGCTCCTTCGATTTGGCAAGAGACGTCCGGGGATTCGCCGTGAAGTTGTATACCAAAGAGGGGAATTGGGATCTCGTGGGCAACAATATGCCCGTGTTCTTTATTCAGGACGCCATGAAATTTCCAGACCTCGTTCACGCAGCCAAAGCGGAACCGGATCGTGGCTTTCCACAGGCGCAAACCGCGCATGATAATTTCTGGGACTTTATCTCTCTGACCCCCGAAAGTATGCATATGATCATGTGGACCATGTCCGACAGGGCTATCCCCCGTTCCTTTCGTTTCATGGAAGGGTTTGGCGTTCACACCTTCCGGCTTATCAATGGTCAGGGAAAATCGACGTTCGTAAAATTTCACTGGAAACCCAAATTGGGGATGCAATCCGTGGTGTGGAACGAAGCCGTGAAAATTAATGGAGCCGATCCGGACTTCCATCGCCGGGATTTATGGAGTGCCATTCAGCAGGGTGATTATCCGGAATGGGAACTGGGTCTCCAGCTTTTTGATGATGATTTTGCTCAACAATTTGATTTTGATGTGCTCGATGCGACCAAACTTATTCCAGAGGAAATTCTACCGATTCGACGCGTGGGCCGGCTCGTTCTGGATCGCTGTGTGGACAATTTCTTTGCTGAGACCGAACAGGTCGCCTTTTGTACGCAAAATATTGTCCCGGGTATGGATTTTTCAAATGATCCCCTGCTGCAAGGGCGGAATTTTTCCTACCTCGACACTCAGGTCAAACGGCTTGGCGGTCCGAATTTCACTCACATCCCCATCAACGCGCCCAAATGCCCGTTCAGCCATTTTCAACAGGACGGCCATATGGCCATGCAGAATCCGAAAGGCCGAGCCAACTATGAACCGAATTCCTGGCCCGGCGAAGCGGGAGGTCCCCGGGAATCCCCGGAGAAGGGATTTACCTCATACCCTGCCGATGAAGAAGGCCCAAAAGTACGAGTTCGGTCCGAAACTTTTGCCGATCATTACAGCCAGGCTCGTCAATTTTATATCAGCCAGACCGAAGTCGAACAAGCACACATCGCGAATGCCTTAGTCTTTGAATTAAGCAAAGTGGAACATCCTGAAATACGGACTCGTATGGTTTCTCATCTGCTGAATATTCACCAGGATTTGGCTAAACAAGTGGCCAAGGGTCTGCGCCTGAAGGACATGCCCAAGCCTGCGGATGCCGCAAAACCAACACGAGAGGATCTTGACCAATCACCCGCGCTCAGCATTCTTCTCAATAGTCCCAATACCTTCAAAGGGCGAAAGCTCGGAGTGCTCATCACCGACGGTGTGGATATAAAATTATTTAAATCACTCAAAGCCGCCGTCAAGTCGGAAGGGGCGATCATGGAGATTGTGGCCCCCGGCGTGGGCGGAGTGGAAGCCAGCGACGGGACGTGGATTGAAGCGGACCAAAAAATTGATGGTGGGCCGTCCGTGCTGTATGACGCCGTGGCACTTTTACCTTCCGAGGAAGGAGGGGTGGCCTTGGCCAAGGTTCCTGCCGCCAGAGATTTTGTGGCTGATGCCTTTGCTCACATGAAGTTTATTGGTTACGTCGAAGCCGTCACCCCCCTTTTTCAGAAGGCCGGAGTGCAGGAAAATCGAGACGCTGGGTTTATTGCGCTTGATAAGGGGAAGGGATCAACTCAATTGCTTGAGGCGTGCCGGAAACTTCGTTTCTGGGATCGCGCAGCGCCCTCTTCATGAATCAGTCGCGTAATGATCGCCAGGAAAAGTTTTGGTAATGACATCCTGGCTGGATAAGCCCTTCATATTTCAGGGTAAACTATGGGCTATTCAGGGGTTTATGCTAGTTAGCTGTCTTCTGAATCTCCTTCATAATTCCCCAAGGGTAACGAAAGTTTTCTAGATTTTCGTGAAGTCATCGCATTTAAAAAAAAGGGGGGAAAATCATGAAGGTATTAAAGACAGTGCTAGGAGTGTTTATGGTGGTCTTGCAACTGTTGGAGGTCATTGGCATGGTAAGCCGATTCGTTTTAGTAATCTGAACCCACAATTGAAAATGGGAACGAAGCTATCCCTCAATTAAGGCTTCGTCCCTTTTTCAATTACAGAAGTAAGAATGTGACATGAACATGTTTGAGAGCACTCCACCGTTCCCGCTATTCATCAAAATCCGGATTTTTTAGGTTATTGCATTTAAATTCCCTAACGACGCCAATACCCCGTCTAGATTCATTGTCCCGATTCCTCCTTCCGTTTAAGGTCTGATGCTGATAGGTAGATGCATTCTTTGATACAGCATGACTATGGTGAGTTGGATGTGCGCCAGGATTAAAAACCGCACTCTTACTACTGAAAATCAGGAAATTGAAAACCCAGACGGCCCTGGGCACAACCAACGTTTGCCACAGGTCAAATCCGCCATTGGACTAACGTAGGTATAAACTTCCAACCCTTCGGCATCCCCCTTTCTTCTCATAATCCGGGTCCCTCTGGACGATCAAATTCGTTTCGGGAGCGGCATGAAAATAGCACAATAAAAATTTGGTCTGACTTTCCACATGATTGGGAATGTCACTCCCCCTCTTTTACTGTGGTGAGTGTGAGATTTTGATTAGGGCATGCGTATACATATCCTCACACTCTGTTGAGAATTTGTCTGTCCACATATTTAACGAAGAGAAGGTAGGATTTAAGACAACAGCGGTTGCCTAAAACATGGGGCCCAGAGCCATCCTTGTTTCACAGGTTTAAAGAGGTTTACACAAAGGCATCCCCCGTTCTTTATTTCAGTTTCACAAGGAGGAAGGTATTTCATCACTTTAAGGAGGAGGTTGCGATCATGAACAATTTCTCGTCAAAATTTTCGGTTCACACATTTTCCAGTGTATTGCTGACGGCAGGTATGATGATTCTGCCCTTAACCGCAATGGCCGGCCAGGGTATGGGATCGACTCCTTCGGAATCGGGGGCACAAGGCTCGGTCCCAGAAGTACAATCAAACCCGAGTTCGGGCGCGGACGTGCAATGGAGTGATCAGTTAAAAAAAGAGCGGGATCAAGCAAAACAAAGCCGGGATCAAGCCCAACAGGATCGTGACACGGCCAAACAGGCACGCGACCAGGCTCTGCAGGCCAACAAGGGCTCCCAGGATTCTGCCTCCGGCATGAAATCCATTCAAGGTCAAAGTAGCAGCGCCTCGACACACGATGGATCAGGAAATCAGGAGACCGATGGTTTCCTGCAAGAACGTGACAAGTACCTACAGGAGCGCGATGCCCTTCAAAAGGAAACCTCCGATCTCAGAAAAGAACGCGATCGCGCCATGCGTTCGATCGCCGGCGGGTCGGCTCTAGATGCCGTTGACCGTACCATGCCTGTGACTCCCGGACATTGAAAACCTCAGTTTTCTAGTCTGAATGCCATTCACCCGGCGCTTGTTGTCGGGCTTCCGCTCAATTTCGTAGCAGGTAGTCCGGCAATCGGTGCTTTGTAAACTATTACTACCCGAAAGGAGGACGTATGTTACTTTCCATAAAACAAGCCCCAGGCTGGAAATCCACTGTGGTTCTCGCATTATTTGTGTACCTCGTGGTGGGGATTGCGGCCGCGTCAGAAGGGGAAAAAGACTCTACCGATACATCCAACCATCAGGCCACAATGAACCACGGCAACAAGGATGGCGAGTCACACCACCAGTTTACCCTGCTTCCCGGGCATCGGGTTATCACCGGTGTGGTGGAAGGAGTGGCAGCAGATCAAGCTAAAGTCAATTCCGGGGATTCCGGAGAAATTAGTCCGAGATATCTCTCCCTTGAACGAGCGAATGAAAAAGGATTCACGCTGAAACAGGGCGATAAGGTCACTATTGTGGTAAACGCCAAGAATCACGTTGTCGATTATCACCTCTCGAAAGAGAAAAGCCAGAGTCACCACAAAGTCATCAAAGGCAGACTTGCGCAGCCGCTGAAGGTCGGGCAGGATCATGCGGTGATTAAAACCGAAGAGGGCAAAGAACAATCATTTCCGGTACGCCCGCTGGCCAGAAGTGAGGTCGCGGCGATTCCATTCGATACGGATGGATTATTTCTCATCGATGAAACCAATAAAATTGCGAGTGCGACGTTGACCAACGATGTGATCGCCGAAGACGATTGGGCGCGCTCCAGCGCTTATAATGTGTACCGCCATATTCAAGGAGTGGTACAGGACGAGCCGAAGAAACATTCATTGACTATTCAAACCAAGGACAAGGAATCTCTCACATTACCTGTCTGGGACTATTTACAAGGAGATATGACAGAAATTGGCAAGGGCACGCCGGTAACAGTATTGGTAGATAGTGATGATAAAATTGTAGATATTGCCCATCTTCCTCAAAGCGGGAAATAATTTCCCGCAGGGCACATGCTTAGAGAATGGAAGCCGAATCTCCGTCCCTTTCCACAATAGCTCCTTATGGCGTTTGGAGAGGTAAGGCGGCGGAGTATTCGTGAGTGATCATAGTCAGATGTTCAGCTCGGATAGACTGCAGGCCTCCGACTTATTTAAGAATCTCAACGGACGTGGTGGGGCCCTCAAACCAATTTAAATTTATCTCGAGGCGCACCCCCACCACGAGGGCATTCCGCACTGTGGGATCGGTTGATGGATTGACAATGTATTGCAAGTCAGGCTGAATGACGAGTTCTGGCCGAACATTGATGGCATAGGACAATTCCAAAGCGATTTCTGCATCTTCGACTGACGATCCCGCTCTCTTCTGAGATTTTTTATAATGACTGCCGTTGACGGCTACAGCGACCCCTACTCCTATCAGGTCTTCATTCCGACCGGGGATTAACCCCTGATAGACCATCCCGCTTCCATAATATTGAGAGAGGCGATGCACACGAGGATCCGCCCAACCGGCACGAGCAAATACCGTCAGTCCCTGCTCACGATCTTCTTTTTCGTGGTAGACAAACTGTTCAGCTAAGCCGTAAACACCCCATGTGGCATCTCGAGTCATGGGTTTTCCTGATGAATCCAACGCGCTGAGATCTTCCTGATTTCTGGTAGAACCCCAGAATCCCACAGCATATTTCCCGAGATACTCGATTGGCGCCGCCCGCCCCACACGTTGAAAAACGAGACGGAGTGGACGTTTCCCAATGACTTTCCGGGCGTCTCTTTTTCGGCGTTCTCGTTGGTCATAATACGCCAGCTCCGTTCCGATAAACACCCCGTCTTGCTTACGTAAGATCACAGCCGTACCGGGATCATCGGGGTCACCAGGGACTCCATCGGCCACCACGGCACGGATGGCGACCGCATCGCCCAGTATCGCTTGACCACGAACTGCCAGGGAGGTGTTGGGGAAAGTGGACAATCCCCCTCCCCCGCTCGCAGCGAATTCTGCTCCGGTTCCGAACGAACTATTCACGAAGAGCTCCGATGAGGACCGGATCACATCAAACTCAGAAGTCACATCATATAACCCCGCGAGCAGTGAGTACCGCTCTTGGGAGGAATTTACTTGGTACCACGCCTCAAACAGTTTCCAGGTATTGGGGGCGGCGATGTTACTGATGCCCTGGATGTCGCCGGCATTACGGCCCGGATCATTTCCATACAGGCCCAATCCGTAGACGAAAAACGTCGAATTTTTCCAATTCAATAGTCGTTCACCGTCCAGGGTGAGCAATAAATCCAAGTCACCAGCCACCCCGGTTTTATGACGAACGCCGCCAGCTACCGTTGACAAAATACCGAGTGTGTTAATGGTTTGGAAGAGGACGCCATGATCGTTCATGGCAGATTGAAAGGATTCCCATTGATCCAGAACCGTCGACTTCGGGATTTGAGAGACCTCTTCGGATCGGACGGATACGGCATTAATCCCTACAAAGCCGAACAGGCAACAAATGGCGAAAAATAACCGGTTCCAGCCGTATCTCCTGAAAAGCCTTGGCCGTTCCATATTAGGAAATCGTAAACTCACTTCCTGCCACGGTACCCTTCCATTAACGCCAAGGGAAATATCAAATACGCTGGCTCTGAGGAGGATTTCTTATCGTAACGGAATAAATAAAAAAAGTGCACCTACTCGTGTTTGACCTATAGAGACTGGGAAACAGGAGGCCATGACCCGGTTAGGTCCTTTTCCAAAATCGTTGTCAGGCGGCAGTGAAGGATCTGGGCCTAATCCGACCGGTGCAAGGCATCATCAGTTGGTACGCGCGGATCAGCGTGATAACTACTGACCGGAACGGGATGGGAGTGCCAGCCCTTTCCACCCCGTTCCATATTTCCACATCAGTGAAGGCAGGTGGGAGATTATCGAACCCAATGGACTCTTCCAAGGCATGACGACTGAAATCCAAGCAAACTGTACGTCTCTGAACAGTCATGTAGAAATTTGTCCATTCCATGAACAAATGATGATGTGTAGCCTGAGAACACGTGCGGAATTCGTGGGATTGGATTAAGGTTCTTGACTATGCCTTACAGAACCCATCCTCGTACGAACTACCTTTCCCCGCATGAAATCGGCCTTCCTCACCAGGGGTGGGTAAATTCCTCACATCTCAACTTTCACACTTGGAGGTTCACAATGGCGTTTTCATCAAAACTTATGGTTTCGACAGGTGCACTTATCATGGGGTTAAGCGGCATGGCGTATGCTGCGGGAGACCACCAACAATCCGGGAATACTCAATCTCAAGCCGGGCAGCAGTCACAGGAGTTTGCGACAATCGAAGGGGAGATTCAGAAAATTGATGGGAATGCGTATACCATTAAGGACGGACATGGGGGGCAAGTGCGTTTGCACATGGAGGAGAGCGCACTTCAAGGAAAGTCCTTAAAGGAGGGAGATAAGGTCAAAGCCAAAATTAAGAAAGGGGACGAAACCTATACGGTCCTTTCTACCAAAAAGGCAGGCCAATCATCCATGCAATCTCAATCCCAGTCCCAGTTGGGGGGGATGCACTCGGACCAACCAACTTCATCTCAAGGTCAAACCCCTCAACAAGACGGGACATTCACGAAAACAGTCCGCGGTGAAGTAAAAAATATTGAGGGAAATGTCTATTACGTTCAAGACCCTTCAGGGAAAGAAGTCCGCCTTCGCATCGATCAATCAACGGAAAACCAAGAGGATATTCAAAAGGGAGATACCATTGAAGCATTGGTGACGATGGAAAAAGAATATCACGTCATTTCCGCCGAGGCATCCGGAAGCAAATAGACCTTGACGCTTTTTTCAGAAGTTTTGCGTAATGTAATGGCGTCGGTTCTCGTTTACCACGTCCAGGAACCTTTAATCATGGATCCAAGCAGTCACCCAGGCCGATGAAATGCACAATAGAGACGTTGATTCATGGAAGTTGAAGAGGACACGTGGGTGATTTTAAAAAGAATGCCATACATTCTCCAAAAATCGATGTCATTTAAGTTGAAGATGATTAATGACCGATTCGACCCCCCTCACACGGCCGGCGGCTCTCTCTGCCGCCTGCCGTTGGGACTCTTTTTCAACGAATCCCCCCAAGGTCACCACGCCCTTGTGGGCTTTGACATCAATAGGAGCGGCGTTCAATCCGGCTTCTTGAAGCAGCGCCACTTTTACCTCAGCGGCCATCTGCTCATTCCGGTCGGAAACCTCTGCGTCTGCACCGAGATGAGTGCCGCATCCGGCCGCAATAAATGTGAAGAACAGCACACACACAAAGGCGATGGAACGCCATCGATCTCGGCAGGAAGGTCGTGACCGGTTCATAAGTGGACACATGGAAGAGATGTTTATCATATTGAACCTTTTAAAGGGCTATAAGGTTGTTCGGGGCCTCTGGCCATCCACGATCATGCATTTTCAGACCATGGGATGAGATCACGAGAACTTTCGGATATTGGTAAACGGTCATACACGGAATCCCCATCATGGTTTTTGTTGCCCTGAGCTCTCTCGGAATCTTACCTTACTTCACAACCTATTCTGAAAGAAATACTGGTGACATCCTGTGAAGTGAGCGGAAAAACAGCCTATGTGGATTCGTAAAATTCTTCTGTCGATTGTTGTCCTGGTTTTCATCCTTGTCATCCTGGTGGCGGTGGGTATTGCCGCGCTGAACTCTCAATGGTTTCTTCATTTCGCTGAAGCCAAGGCAACGGAATTAGCTGGTCGACAGGTCACGATCGGCGCAATTGCCCTGGACTTCGGCCGAATTTCCCGTTTACGAGTCGAGAATCTATCAATCGCAAACCCATCGTGGGCATCAGATCACTCCCTCGCATCCGTTGATCGGTTAGAGGTGGGGATCGACATTCTCCCGCTCTTGAAAGGTGACCTGGTCATTCCTGATGTGCAAGCGACAGCGCCAGTGGTCCATCTGGAACGATCTGGTCGTGGAACAACCAATTGGACAATAGCAGATAAGGGAAATTCCTCCCCCAGTGACCAACCCACTGAAGAGTCGGGCGAAAAGGACCCGGCTCTCAATCTGCCTCGTATTGAATCAGTGACTGTCAATGGCGGGCGCCTCACATATCTGGATCCGCAACAGGATATTTTTCTTGCCCTTTCGATCCTTGCCACCAGGGGGGAATCACAGACGGACCAAGAGCGTGTTGTTGCTAAAGGCGGAGGACATATCGCTGGAGAGCCAGTGACGATCGGACTGTCCGCAGGAACGGAATTCCCACAGCCACACTCACGGGAAAACCCCATCCACGTAGAATTAAAGGTGAACACCGTCGAAACCAATCTGGCCATTGAAGGGACTGTTGATGCGTTGCTCTCACCCGAGACGGCAAATCTGCATTTTCAATTGGAAGGACGCAACCCTTCACGATGGAATGAGGTGTTGGCCATTGAGCTCCCTGCCCTCCCCGAGTATCACCTGACCGGGACGCTTGCCCTGGCGGATGACATCTGGTCGATTGATCCCATGAAAGCGATTGTCGCAAACAGCGATCTTGCGGGGACGATTCGAGTGATATCCGAAGCCGATCTTATTCGCATAGAAGGAGAGGTCTATTCAACACGACTGGATGTGGCACAGTTACAGGGTTTTATACCTCGACAACAAGATCGCGATCCCTTAGCGGTCAAGGCAGGGAATCTTCTGGATGTGATCGCCCATGGCGGCTGGGAGGCCGGCCTCACCTACCGTGCAAATGTGATTGGCACCGGTGAAATTCCAGTTCACCATGTCAACATCGCCATGCGCCTGCAAGATGACATGCTCACAATCGAGTCATTATCCGGAGACGTGGCCGGGACCCATCTCACGATCGGGGCACAGGTGTCCGTGAAAGGGAGGACAGCGGAAAGTCGCCTGTCCCTGCAAGCTGAAAACATGAAATCGCCTGCTAGTGCACCCGACGAAGTGATCCCCGAATCCGGGACGAATGCTACAGAAGCATTTTCTGGAACACTCGGAATGGAACTGGCTCTGAATATTCACACGATTCGTGGATCGGATCAGAAGAACAATTCACGTGAATCTTCCGGCCCGCGAGATTCCATTCATTCCGTTGAATGGAGCACGCTCGATATCGAGAATCTTAATATCCGGTATGATGATCCCTCCTTAAACACGCACGTCCAGATGCAGATCGACGAAAATAGTCCGGAGAGATTGATCGTCAAAGCCAAAGGTCTGTATCGCAAGGAACGCATTGACATGACCGTGACGGGTCCTGCAATAAAATCGTTTTCCGATCTCCCTCCCGACAGTCAATCCCGGAAACATCTGTCGGCCGAAATCAATCTGGCGGAAACCACGGTCTCGCTTTCTGCCATGGTCGAACCCGTCTGGCCGCCAATGTGGCTTGACCTTGCCTTCTCAGTGAGCAGTGAATCTCCGGATACCCTTGCCGCCATATTCGATGTTGAACTCCCTGCTTTAGACACATTGGCCCTCAACGGATCACTCTCCAAACGAACACACCTTTGGAGTCTCCAAAAGTTTGTCGCCATCATCGGTGAGAGCGACATTTCCGGACAAGCCACCATCGATACGGCCGACGAATTGCGCTTTAAGGGAAACCTGCGGTCGAATACCCTGAATATTCCATCGCTGATGCCGGCGAACGGAAAGGACACCCCGACGGCACAAGCCGTGGCATCAATTCCTGAATCCTCGTGGCAGGATACCGACCAAGGCCATTCGCCGGAAAGGCTTCTCCCACCCTGGCTGAACGATCTCCAAGGCCTACTCGGCCTGCAGGTCGAACACCTAGTGTTGCCCGGCGCGACGCTGAAGGATGTGACGGTTCGAACGACCCTCGACAATGGACTCCTTCGCATTTCGCCCCTGAACATTGACCTTGGCGGTGGCACCATCAAAACTACCGCACAACTGAACCTCCGCAAACCATCATGGTCAGGTCATCTTCAGACCGACATCCGGGAAGTTGATCTCAACAAGGCCATGCAGACCCTAGGCCGCGAGGCCGGAGAATTGGGTCAGATCAGTGGCCGTCTCGCTTTGAGTCTTCCCGCGGCCCATCAGACCCCGAAACATCTTCTCAATACCGACGCCTTACTTGATCAATTGCGCATCGATGAAGTGCGTCTGCGTTACGACGATCCAGCCTTACAGGCTAAGACGGATTTGCGCCTCATGGCAGATAGTGTCGCATCCGGAATTCAGGTTACAGGCACGGTTGTATATCGGGAAAACCCTGTAGAGGTGTCCATTACTACGGGTTCCATACGCCAGGCCTTGCAAGACTATGGTGCAATGCCGGTAAATGCGACCTTTACGACACAAGAAACCACTCTTACGCTTGAAGGTAATGTCGGTGAGTTGTTCCCGGTAGCGAAATTTAAGGGGACAGTCGGGATGAAAGGCCCCGATCCCGCTCGTCTGGGCGAAGCTATTGGCATTCCTCTTCCGCACCTTCCCCCGTACCGATTAAGCGCACACGTTCATCGCGAGCAAGAGGCTGAGAGCCAACAGATTTTTAACTTGAGCGACCTAGACGGCACCATCGGCGACAGTGACGTTGCAGGCAAATTACGTGTGACGATCGGCGGCGAGCGTCCGATGATATTTGCGCGATTGAAGTCACGTACACTCGATCTCGATGACCTGGCCGGCCTCATCGGCGCACCACCGGATCCGGACGAGGCCGCTTCGCCAAAACAGGAAGCGCAAGCCGAGGCGGCCGAAAAGCGGAAAACCCTTTTGCCGAACAAACCTATCGACTTCACTCAACTTCGTAAATTGGACGCTGATGTCGAATACCGCGCCAAGGGAGTCATGGCCCCCGATCTCCCCCTGAATGATTTTGTGCTGAATGTGGTTCTTCAGGACGGACACATGCGGATGGATCGCCTGGATTTTGGTGTGGCCAGGGGGACAGTGGCCATGCAACTTGAGGTCAATGCCCATGAATCACCAGCACAAGCCAAGCTTCACACTAATTTCGATCACATCAATTTAAGTCAATTGCTTGCCCGCTTCGAGGTGGCGGATGACTCTTTTGGCGATATTGGAGGACGTGCCACACTTTGGATGCAAGGAGAATCCTTGGCGAATTGGTTCGCCTCGGCCGATGGGGGTCTGTACTTAACGATGACCGGAGGAAAAATCGATGCCTTGTTGGTGGAATTGGCCGGATTAGATTTCACCGAATCAGCAGCAGTCCTTTTAAGCACAGACACAGGTGTCGCCATTGAATGCGCCTATACCGACTTGCAGGCCCGCAGTGGCATCGTGACCATCCACCCCTTCTTACTGGATACCACAGACACCAAATTCAAAGGTCATGGATCGATCGACCTTCGTCAAGAAAAGATGAAGCTGACCATAGAGCCCTATCCTCAGGATTTTACCATCCTGAGTTCCCGCGGCCCCTTGCACGTCACCGGCACATTTTCAAATCCGGAATTTTCAGTCGAACCTTCTTTTCCCTCTCCTGAGTTTGGGATGGCTGACGATAGCGCCCGCTGTACGGGCATGGTGGACGCACTTCGAAAAGCCAGAAAGGATCAATTGGCAGACAACAACTGATGTTTCCGTGGCATTCACCACCTGCAACACCTGCAGGTGAAGTGTGAAATTCCACCATGCCCCACAAACCTAAACGTCAGGTGATGAAGAGAAAAGATTTCAGGGAAATTAACAGGTTTCTACTCAGATTTTACGTGTTACGTTGAAACGTAAATAGATGCAACCGCACCTCTGAGCCATCGAAAGGGTGACCATGTCAATCACAACACAGGATCTACAGGATCTCCTTGAACAGAAAAAAAGTCCATGCGTGTCCTTATTCATGCCGACCCATCCCGCAGGACCGGAAACACGACAGGACCCGATACGCTTGAACAACCTGCTCAAAGAGACTGAACAGCAATTGACGGAACAGGGCATCAGGAGCGCAGACGCTCGAACCTGGCTGGACCCTCTCTCGAAACTCCTGGAGAATGAGCAATTCTGGCAGCATCAGGATCAGGGGCTGGCCATGTACGTGGCGAAGGATTGGCATCGGGTCTTTCGTCTTCCTCTCAGTCTTCCCGAACTCACGATGGTGGAATCCGGGTTTTATCTGAAGCCCATCCTGCCCGTGTTCATGTATGGAGGAACGTTTTATCTTCTCGCGCTCAGTCAGAACCATATCCGGTTTTTTCAGGGTTCACAGGATGGTCTGCAGGAATTGCACATACCGGACATTCCCCGCAGTATGAAGGAAGCCAATCTAGCGGGAGCGGGCGAGCAATCGTTGCAATGGCATACCAAAGCTCCCAATGCAGGCGGCCAGCGGGCCGCCATGTATCATGGACAGGGCGGTGGGGATGACGAAGCAAAATCCCGCATTTCCCAATTTTTCCAACAGGTGGCAAAAGGTCTACACCAGTTCCTGCACGATGTGCAGGCCCCGTTATATCTGACGGGGGTAGAATACTTGATTCCGATTTACAAAGACGTCAATACCTACCCTCATACTAAAGAAGAAGGGGTCACGGGCAATGCTGATGAAAAAAGCCTTCATGAATTGCACCGCCAGGTCTGGCCGGTCGTGAAAGCGGATGCCGATCACGGCATAGAAGAGGCCAAGATCAGGTGTGAAGAGTTTTTGGGTACGTCCAAAGCTTCCCACGATCTGGAAACCGTGATTCTGGCAGCCCATGAGGGAAAAATCGATACACTATTCGTCGCCCGGAACATTCAACAATGGGGGCGTATCGACGTCATGCAAAACCGGGTGGAAACGGAACCCACAAAGTCCGCCGAATCCCTGGAGATTTTAGATGTTGCGGTGGTGCAGACGTTACTTAAAAAAGGCACGGTTTATGCTCTCCCCCAGGAAAAAATGCCAGGCCGTAGGTCATTGGCAGCCATTTTTCGTTATTAATTCCGCCGTTTCATACCCTCAATTTTGTTTTTTGAAACACAAACCACAAGGGTAAGCTGTTGCCTTTGCCCTGCGACCGTATTCTCGCTTAGTCGGCCCCAGTCTTCACAATTCTCCTTCGAGGGTCCTGAGGGCCGCACGCATGACGCAGCCAGATACCCTGGCATGGGTGCCCTTGATATTTCGCGGAAATTAAGGGTTGTTGACAGTTCACGATTTTCTTCCCTTTGTTTATAAGTAATCAGGACGGCTGCAATTGCCAGTTGGAATTCATCATTTGAGAGAACTTTCTATTTAATGGAGGGAGACTCGTATGGCCAATGACATGAGAGAAAAAGCGGAAGAGATCGGAAAACAAGTTCAAGAAAAAGCGAGTGAAGTTGGAGAGCAGGTCCGCCAGCAGGGCTCCGAATTGGCGAAACAGGCACAAGGGAAAGTCAAAAGCACGCTGGAAACCCAGAAAAAAAAGGGGGTCGGAGAACTCAGCGGGCTGGCCGAAGCCGTGCGTCAAACGAGTCAAACTTTGCGGGAACAGGATAAAGAAAGCGTCGCCAACTATGCCGAGCGGGCGGCGGAACAAATGGATCGCATGGTGCAATATTTCGATTCCCGGAATGTTGGGGAATTGCTGAACGAGACTGAAATGTTTGCCCGCCGTCATCCGGAAGCGTTTTTAGGCGGGGCCTTTATGCTGGGGCTTGTGGCCGGAAGATTTTTAAAGAGTTCCAGAGATCGAAAGATAGACGAATCCTCTTCCTATGGACGGCAGGAATCGTACCGGAGGGAAGAACCTACGGCGACAAAGACGCCAGCCGCGCCAACCATGTAACGGGAAATCCTTTTTCATATTAATGTGAACATAGAAGGAGGGTGTTATGAGTGTATATCAGGAAGAACGACCACTAAGTGATCTCTTCCGTGACCTGATGAACGAAGCAAAAATCCTCATTCAGCAGGAAATGCAGCTATTAAAGCTTGAAATGTCCCAAAAGGCTAAACAGGCCGGCAAAGATGTGGGATTTATTGCGGTAGGAGGAGCGCTGGCCTATGCAGGATTGCTGGTTCTCCTGTATGCGGCCATTCTCGCCCTGGCATTAATCATCCCAGCCTGGGCTTCGGCGCTGATTGTCGGACTGGCCGTGGTGGGGATCGGCTACGCATTGATTCAAAAAGGTATCAGTGATTTGAAAACCATGGATCCCGCCCCGCAAAAAACCATTGACAGTTTAAAGGAGACCAAACAGTGGACGACCAACGTACTCAATTAAATGCGCAAGCATCGAAAAATATTGAAGATCCTGCCCGGCTTAGAGAACAAATTCGAGTAACCAGAGCGGAATTGGATGGGACGGTTCATACACTTCAACAACGTCTATCTCCGGATACCATCAAGGAACAGGTCAAAACCGCAGCTATGGATAAAGTCGAAACGGCAAAAGAACATGCCCGTGTGAAAGTGAACCAATGGCAATCTATCCTGGTGGAACGGGTTCTGAACAATCCCCTACCTGCGGCCCTGATTGGCGTGGGTCTCCTATGGATGATGAAGGAGGCCGGCAATTCCTCCTCAGCCCGAGGCAGATTTGGAAGGGACCGATATGGCCATGACTATTCCCTTGATCCCCATGAAGAGTGGCCGGATTATGCTCCCGAAATTGAAGCCGGGCGGATTCCCCGTCAACGATCCCGTCGGGGAAGCTCCCTGGACGCCATAAAGGCAAGAGCACAGGCCTCGGGGCAACAGGCACGAGAACAGATTTCGGAATGGACAGACCAGGCACAAGAATCATTGGAAGATTGGAAAGAAAAGGCGTCGCACCGGTCAGATGAAATCCGAGAGCGCACACGCGAGGGTGGCGAACGCATGAAGGATGAATTATTCCGGTATATGCAGGAGAGCCCGCTGACCATCGGGGCCATAACATTAGCCATTGGAACGGCTATCGGCCTTTCCCTGCCTCGGTCTGAAAAGGAAGATCAATGGATGGGTGAAACCCGCGACCGTTTGCTGGAGGAAGCGAAAGCAACCGCCAAGGAGATCATGCCGAAGGCCAAAGAAGCCGCTGCTGAGGCTCAGCGGGTGGCGGCAGAGACCATCAAAGAACAAGTCGGCATGAATTGAAGAAGTGAAAAAACGCCATAACAGTCGCATGAGCAGGGCCACCAGCTGACAGTTTTGATGATTAGTGTGGATAAGTGAATGACTGGCTAAGATATTCGGCTCCGGTTCTTATCATTAAGGAAGTTTTTCCTGTCGGACAAAAGTTTTACACCTAGAGGATATATTATGCCCCAAAACAACTCAGCTGAAAAGAAGTCCGGCACAAGAGGCCGGAATGCGACTCAGCCCAGTCAAATCCCCCATGCAGGGTGGTGGGATATCCTCCTGCGCGTGAAGGATCAAATTTCACAGGATAACGTTTCGATTGTCGCTGCAGGAGTGGCATTTTATGCCGTCCTCGCGCTTTTTCCGGCGCTGGCCGCCATTGTCTCGCTGTATGGACTGTTTACCGAAGCCTCTGATATCCAGCAACAGATTACTTCGCTCAGTTCCTTTCTCCCGCTAGACACCCAAACCTTGATCCAGGAGCAGCTGACAACTATTTCAACCAGCGGGCAATCGGCTTTAAGTTTTGGAGCGATCGGGGGATTGCTTTTCGCGATCTGGAGCGCGTCCAAAGGTATGTCTGCAATGATCACATCTTTGAACATTGCCTACAATGAAGAAGAGGAACGGAGTTTCATCAAAGTTACCGCGCTGGCCTTAGGATTAACGGTTGGAGGTCTTATTTTTGTCATCCTGACTCTCTTTCTCATTACCCTGCTGCCGGCAGTATTGGAAGCACTGGGATTCGGCCAGAAAATGCAAACGATTCTCTCTCTCAGTCGTTGGCCGCTTTTGGCTATGATTGTCATGGGGGGATTGGCCATTCTGTACCGGTATGCACCCTGCCGGAATTACCCGAGATGGCAATGGGTGTCATGGGGTGCCGGAATCGCCACACTGATGTGGATAGTGGGATCGTCGGCGTTTGCTATCTATGCGAATGATTACAGTAGTTACAACCAGACGTACGGGTCACTCGGCGCGGCAGTCATTTTGCTGATGTGGTTCTGGTTGACCGCATTCATCGTCATGGTCGGAGCCGAAATAAATTCGGAAATGGAACGACAGACGCGGGTAGACACGACGGAGGGTGAGCCCGAACCCATGGGCCAACGCGAAGCCTACTCGGCCGATACACTGGGTCGGACAGCTGAAACCCACCCTCATTCGATAAAAACCTAAGCGCGTTTTGGTTAATGAGGGTTTTTGACAGTTGTGCGTATTCGCGGCTCATTCTATCTTGATAGTTCACTTCGGTTCTTTTTTCTCACACACAAGGAGGTAGTGTTATGAATCCTGTTTGGAAAATGGCCGCACCGACTTTTGTCCTTACCCTGGGTTTCGCCGCCACCCTTCACGCTGCCGGCGATCAGATGCAACAACAATCGCACCGAGCCAGTCAGGACCAAAATCAGATGGCGACGGTGAAAGGCACGGTGGAAAAAGTCGAAGGCGACGTGTTCACCATCAAAAATGATAAAGGTGAGACGATCCGGCTTCACCTTGATGAGAAGGCATTTCAAGGGAAACAACCCAAAGAAGGTGACAAAATTCAAGCCCAGATCCCCCACGGGGAAGAAACGTATGATGTGGTTTCGGTCAAAAAGGAGGGAAGTCCCTCTGCCGCTTCCGCACAAGAAGGTGGAGAATCCATGCATGCGCAATCTTCTTCGCAATCATCATCCTCGCAGGCCGGAGAATTCACAAGAACCATTCAAGGAGAGATTTCCAAAATCGATGGGAATGTATACTACGTTCAGGATACTTCCGGCAAAGAAATTCGTCTCCGGCTGGACCAATCCGCCGAACATTCAGACGAATTAAAGAAGGGCGATAAAATTGAAGCGTTGGTGACACAGAAGAAAGAATTTCACGTCATCTCGGCTGAAACCATACAATAACCTGGTCGGCGCGCCTTCCGGACGGTGATTTCCTAACGCAAATCCCCGTCCGGATATTCGCGTGACGGTGTTCTGTGGCACCATTGACCAACCCCGCAAAACGTATCGATGTTGGCCAATGGTTTCATTATGAAGCCTATCAGGATGTCGAACAGGCCAATAAGCTCATCTGCGAAATGAGCCTCCGCTGCTTTCGGACAGGAATTTCCATACGTATGGCCAGCGCCAGCAGGGTGGCCAGAGCTTCGACAGTGGCATGGGAGGCGCGGCCTCTGTCGCCGGACTCCGCCCAAAAGACCTGCCGTCCGGACACAGAAGGTTATCACCAATGGCAGAAGAATATTTGTGTATCCTGATTCACCACGAAGGGCATCGGTATAACGAGGTTTCCCAGTTTTTCGGAACACACTTTGAGAATTTCTACCCGCTCTCAGTTTCGAGCATACAGGTAAAAAACTGATTTTCTTTTCGGCGCTGTCAAAAACAAGGAGGTCTTCATGCCAAGAGGAGACAAATCCAAATACACCGGAAAACAAAAACGTCAGGCAGAAAAAATTGAGGAAGGATATGAAAAGCGGGGCGTCTCGGAGGACGAAGCGGAACGACGTGCATGGGCTACCGTGAACAAGATGACCGGTGGTGGAAAGAAACCAGGGGGATCCGGCCGAGGAAAAGGGATGAATACAGCTCCTGCTAAAAAGGGCGGGGAAAAAGGCGGAAAAGCCTCGGCCTCCCGGTCGGCATCCGCCAAATCCGCCTCTGCCAAGAAAGCCGCTGAGACTCGTGCTCGAAAGAAAAAATGAACGGCATCGGAGAGGACTCTTCCCGCAAGTGCATGAACCCGTTTTGGTAAAAATCAGACAAGGGATCGGGAGAGTGTCTGCCGAAGATCAAAAAATCCGTTCCAGGGATCTGCCCGAAGAGTGTGGAGTCGTTGAGGAAGGGTGGTCAGCGTAAAGACCTGGGAGCCGGAGATTGAAAAGAGTTCATCCCAACTCACAGGAGTTGAAACAGGCGCTCCGGGGAGGGCTCTGGTGCCATAGGTGGCTATAGAAGTGGCCCCAAAACTGTTACGAAGGTAATCAATAAATATTTTCCCTTTTCGTTTGGCTTTGCTCATTGTGGCCACAAATCCCGAGGGATGCGCTTGGGCGATTTCCATGGCCAGTCTCCGAGTATACTGCTTTAACTGGTCCCAGGTGGCACGGCGAGTCAGGGGGGCCACGACATGTAATCCCTTTCCTCCTGAAGTTTTTACAAAACTTTCTATACCATCTCCCGAGAGCCGATTTTTTAACAGTTGGGCCCCATCAACTAGCTGTTCCCATTTCACACCGGGACCGGGGTCCATGTCGAGGACCAGCCGATCAGGTCGATCCGTCCGATCCTTCCGGCATCCCCACGGATGGATTTCCAATACGCCCATCTGCACCAATGCGATCAGCCCTTTCACGTCGTCAATCACCAGATAGGTGTTCTTTGTTTTCGTTTCTTTTTCCCGGATCAGAATACGGTGCACGGAGTCCGGAAGAGATCCCGAGGCATGTTTTTGGTAGAAACATTTTTGTTGAGATCCATGAGGGCACCGCACCAGCGTCAGCGGCCGGCCAGCCACATGAGGCAACACCCACTTCGCGATCTGTTGATAAAATTCCGCCAGATTCCGTTTCGTGATGCCCTGCTGAGGATACAGGATTTTTTCAGGATGCGTAAGCGCAAGTTCCGGCTGTTCCGTAGAGATATCTGGCGAGGCATTGGATCGCCCGCTGGAAGCTTTAAGTTTTTCGGAAATAATAATGTTCACAGGGTGTGGAGTCTCTTTGATGATTTCTTTTGCCGGTTTATCCTCACGGAGAGCGACAAACGATGGATGGCGCAGTATCCCGTCACGTGTCCATTCAAGAAATTCTACCTCGGCGACAAGGTCGGGATGTACCCAATGCACGTCCCGAATGTTCCTATCGGAAGGCAACCGGGCAAATGGAGGATGGGACCGAGGACGCTTGGCCAAAAGCGCATAAATGCGTGAAAGGCGTTGGTGGGTGAATCCGGTGCCCACCCGGCCCGCATATTGTAAGTGTCCCTGCTTATCATAATAGCCTAATAGCAGTGCTCCGAAAAATTTTCTGGATCCCGAAGGGGTGGTATACCCGCCGATGACAAACTCCTGCCGATCATGACATTTGACTTTGACCCATTGCTTTGACCGAGCCTGGCGATATGGACTCATGGCATATTTGCTGATAATACCTTCCAAAGCCCATCGACAGGCCTGCTCAAATGCACGTTTTCCATAACCGTGAATATGATCGCTATAACGGACGTGAACGGCCGCCCCCTTCGGCATAGATTTGATGTATTCCCATAACAGTTCTTTTCGCCTGAGGAGCGGGGTCCGACACAGATTATACCCTTCGCAGTAGGGCAGATCGAAGACAAAGTAAACCAGGGGATCGGAGGCTTCACCCTTCAAGACATTTTGCAAGGCCTGAAAGTCGGAGGTGCCGTTCGATCGAAGCACGACGACCTCCCCGTCAAGGATGCCCTGTTGAACCGGCAATGCCTTCAGCGCTTCGGCAATGTCGGGGAATTTTTTGGTCCAATTTTTTCCGTTTCTGGTCAACAGGTGAATTATTCCGTTTTTAACAATGCTGACAATACGATACCCATCGAACTTGATCTCGTGCAGCCAATCCTCCCCGTCGGGGGAAGTTTTGACCAAAGTCGCCAACTGGGGATGAAAGGTTGCGGGTTGGGAAGAGGACACGGCAGAAGGAAGGCCTGACGGATCGGGGACGCGGGGAGTTCCAGAGTTGATATTCTTCCGTGAAGGAGTACGGGAGGAACGGCTTTTTGTAAAACTGTTTTTCGACTTCCGTTGGGAAACCGGTTTCTGCCTGCTTCTTTCCTGATTCACCTCGGCAATCTCTTCCAATGATCGTCCGGTGGCAACACTCCCGGGGGCCATGTCAATAATGTCGGAATGTTTCCCTCGGAGGGCTTCCGAATCCTTTTCTTTAATCAGTAACCAGTTTTTTTCTTCTTTGGATTTTGCCCCTCCCATTCGAACCAGGCTCCATCCTCCTTTCAACTTTTGGCCTTTTAACAGAAACTTCAATCGTCCCCGGTCGTAGGAATGCTGCGGATTTCCTTGAGGTACCCATTGACCCCGATCCCATACCATGACCGTCCCACCGCCATATTCTTCTTTGGGGATGGTTCCTTCGAAGGATCCATATTCGACGGGGTGATCCTCAACATGAACGGCCAGACGCTTGAGGGAAGGAAATAAACTGGGACCTTTCGGAACGGCCCAACTTTTTAACACGCCGTCCAGCTCAAGCCTGAAATCGTAATGCAACCGGCTTGCCGCATGCTTATGGACAACAAACGAAGAGCTGTTTTTCCGGAAGGTCGTCCCTCGGGGTTCCGGGGTTTTCCCAAATTGACGTTTACCCTGATATTCCTTTAATCCCATGTTTGTGACTTCCTGCGAGCAGCCTCGAGTGTCTGAGTCCTGAAACAAAGACCCTTCTACTCAGTCAGGCCGGCAAATCACGGTGAATGCTATGTTAACTGGCCTTGCGGGATTTTCGAGGGGAGGTGGATTTGCGTTTTTTGGCTCGGCCGGAGGGTTGGGCCTTTTGAACGCTTTTCTTTAATAAGGACATGATATCAACGACTTTTCCTGAACGGGTTTTCTCTTCTTTTGCGACAGGGGGGACGGATGTTCGTGATCGGGCACTTTTCGATTTCTTTTCGATCCATTTCAACAAAGCATCACGGTAATCATCATGGAAGCGCTGGGGTTCCCACTTGGTGCTCATGGATTCCACTAACTGTTCGGCCAAAGTCAATTCTTTTTCCGAAATTTTGTAGGATTTCACACTCGCTTCAGGCACATCCAATTCTTTCACATTGCGGATTTCTTGATGAAATCGCAGGAGCTCCAGCACCAGAACATGTCCTTGAGGAATCAGAGCGGCTAAATACTGGCGTGTTCGGATGACGACTTTGGCAATCCCGACTTTGCCACTCCGACGAAGCACTTCCCGTAACAGCACATATACTTTATCACCCTTTTTATCGGGAACAAGATAATAGGGCTTATCAAAATACTCGTAGCCGATATCCTTTCCGTTGACAAAGGCTTCGATTTCAACTGATTTATTCACTTCAATGGCAACTTTTTCAAAATCGGCATCATTTAACAGAACATACCGACCCTCTTCATATTCAAACCCTTTGACAATGTCCTGCCATGGAACCTCTTCACCCGTCTCCTCGTTCACACGTTCATACCGGACTCTGGCTTGATTCCGGCTATCCAATAACCGGAAATGTAGGTCAAACTGTTTTTCCGCTGAATGAACGACAACAGGAATGGTGACAAGACCAAAGGTGATGTGCCCTTTCCAAATTGGCCTGGTCATATCACTAAATCCTTTTCTCGTCCCGTCATCGATGGTGAAAAAATAATACGGGAATATTCCCTATCAACCTAAATACCGTTCCTTATGATAGACAAAACCGTTGACCCTAAGCTCATTAGGGTTCTCTGGATATTTGCTCACGGGACACCACTCGGATAATGCTTTCCCGTTGATCGATAAAGGGGCAAATAGGAGTTCTTCTCATGACTCGATCAACCTTCTGACTCATGGAAGTGAGCTACTAATGGGCGATTGGAGGGTCCACTGGTCACGATAATTTTCCCGCCAAAACCTCTGGCACGCGTCTCTTGCAGGAGGGTTTGTCCATTGGAATCGGCAATGAACATGTCCAGAACAATGACCTCCGGGTCATGTTTCTCCCCAACGGGTTTCACATCCTGTCTATGTTCCGGGACTAATCCCCTTCAAGCCTCCTGCTAGGCGGGAGGTCTTTTTCCCGTAAAAAAGCTCAAGGCAAAAATTATCAGAAATACGACAAATAATACCCAGGCAATGTTGGTCGCTGTACCGGCTACGCCGGTTAAGCCGACCACTCCTGCAATGAGAGCAATGACTAAAAATGTAATGGCCCAACTTAACATACGTAATTCTCCTTTGTTCCCTTCCAAGAAGGGCGGAATGGTTTGTTCATCGGGAATGACATAATCTGCACATTAATTGATGGTGCGTGCATTCCCCGTTTCGACTTCCGGATCCATTATGGCGAATAATCTTCGCTTTATTCTTGTAAGGTTGTTGGTAATTTACCACCTTATTTGGGGCCTTAATTTGGATATGACCCGTGTCCCCCACTTTGATTTTTTCCTCTCGGGACTACTTAAATTCAGGTATCGGGGGCTAACTCTCCACCCTCACCCGCATTCACCCGAAACGTATTTTCGTTCACTTCCTCTACCACCCCTTGAATAGGGGGATGACCTTCATCCAATTGAGGGTCTTCCGTCTTCGATTTGTCGCCGAACTCTCATGTTTAGGTACATGGCCTATGAGAGATCGCTACCAAAAGCCAATCCAGTAACCCCCATTAGGACAGTCGTGGATTTCCCGCTCCACCCCATAGAACTACGACCAACGTTTGTCCTTGAAGCATTCGTGCCATTAACCGCCGTGCCCACATCCGGAATGTCCGCATTGACATTTTCCGCCTTTAGAAGGTTGGGAAGATGAGCAATTTTCGGAGCAAAACTCCTTCCCTGGAGGGGCTTCGCATGAACAGGCAGGGTGAGCACATTTTTTAGCATTGGCAGTGGTCATCATTTCTCCTTTCCGTCAGGTTCAAAGAAAAATTTCTGTAGTTCGATTACCTAATGCTTCTCCCAAAGACAATGACCGATTTTCATTTTCAGTGTTGCCCTTTCAAGACGTTTCCCACAATGGACAAAACTTCTTTTTAATGCGGAAAAAAGGAGACAATGGTTCCCTCGTCTGTTAGTAGGAGATTTTTAATTGGCCGAATCCTGTATATTTTCTCCGGCCTGTTCCATCTTTTCTCCTGCTTCTTCCATAGATTCATCTACCCTTTCGCCTGCTCGTTCCGCAGGACCTTCTTGTTCACATCCCAGGGCACCGAATAGAGATCCTGAAAAGCACAGAACTAAAAAAATTCTTTTGGCATAAGAAGTCATAAGTTTCCTTTCGTCCGACTGCATAGGATGTTTCCGTTAAGAAAGATTTCCTGCATTTTCCGATAATACCTTTTCCGCAACTTGACCGGTTTTCTGTTTCACTTCATCCACGGTCGATACCACGCTGGACTTAACCGCCTTCATCACCCTGTCCCGCGAATTTCCCATCCATTGGTCTTCTTGCCGACTTGCCGGTATGGCGGCTGCCACGGCCGTGCCTAACGCCACCATCACGGCTCCCACCGCCAGTGGATTAGTGTTCAAAAGGTGATTGATTTCTCCTCGCACAACTGCCCCTTGCTCTTGAAGATATCCCTTGACATCTTCCATTTTCTGCCCTGCCCCCTCTTTCCATTCTCTAGCCTGTTGACTGGCTTGTTCTTTCAATTCATGAGCCTGGTGACTCGCCTCATCCTTCCACTCCGACACTTGGCCCTGAACGGCATCCTTCGCTGTTCGGAGTTTTTCTGTCACCTGTTCTTCCACTGGAGGTTGAAGTTCTCTGTCACTGTTGCGCCAAGGAGTATTGTCACTTCTATAACGTCTTATAATTTCGTGAGAGGGTTCAGCCCCATCCTTAAACAACCAGTACAATCCCAATCCGATAAGTACGGTGGGAACAGGATTTTGGGTAAGCGTATTCAACATGGACTCCCTCCTTTTGTAAGTGCTCAAAGGCCGATTTATGCAATTCATTTCCCAGTCTGGTAATACGATTGTTTCATCACAATACAATTTTGGTCGTTCCTCTTTGCGATATCTCATAGACAAAGGCGTTCAATAGATATTCAGGGGATGAAGATGATCGACCAGATAATTGCGCCTTTAAAAACAGATTTTTAATTGTCGACTATTTTTCAATCCAATCATGGGGTTTCCCATAAAAATCATACATACGAACTTCATATTCTCTATTTATGGGTTTGTTCGGGTCATACTCAGGACTTCCCTCGATGGTTTCTCGGGTCATGGCAACCTCAACAGTTTGTTTATTCCAATCAACAGTATTGACCCACTTGAAAGAGATAAGAACCTTTTTCCCTGGCAACCAATTGTGGGTATCTACAACCAGATATCGAATGGCCCATGTAGTATCCTCCACAATAAAGTCATCCACATGGCCGATCTCTCCGTCTCGGGCTCTGATGTAATATCCTTGGATTTCATTGGCGGACCGCAAATGTGGATTTCCATTCAATTTGTCAGAGGAGTTCATGCCGTCCTTGAGGGAAAGTTCAATGGCTTCCCCTCCAGGGACACTCATTGGTGTGAACCCGGCAGGCTGGATGAAACCATCCTCGTCCCAATATTCTCTCCATTTGAAGAATAGTCGTAATTGTTTTTCCTTTTGGAGGGAAAATGGCAAGTCGGATTCTATGCCCGGGCTATCTTCGATTTCTGCCGACGTCAGCTTAACGGGAAAGACTTTATTTTCCCCATCAGGCCGTTCCAGGGCTTCTTGTCCGATAAGGACGCTTCTTCCCGGGAGCCAATTTCCGGTATCCGCCACCAAGTAACGGATTCTCCACAACCGGTCGTCAAAATAAAAATCATCCACGCTCCCGAGATCTTTATCAATGGCCCGTAACCCATATCCTCGCATTTCCAATAAAGTTTTCAACATAATCTTCCTTCTAAATTAATGTGTATTAAGGAATGGATCGGTCCCCTGATTTCGAATAAGCATAAGTGGAATTTTTCCTATGGATTCATTAACCACTTTCTGAGGTTTCTAAGACAATGTACAAAAATTTTATCAGCCTCCTTGAAAAGTCAAACACCTCCCTCAGAACGAGCGTTTCCAGTCATGTAATGCTCTGGGTGACAGAGGAGAGAACGTATCCTGGCAACTTTCCAAACTTTACAGAAAAACCATGCAGGGAAATCCGACAGTCTTAATCGACCAATTATGAAGCGGAGGGCTAAAACGGGCCAAATCAATGGTCCCAGGAGCAAAAGTAAAAGGCACCGTTAGGAAAGGATATGCAACATTTTGTCCATCAAAAGGGAACTCCGGCTTTCTCCCATACTTAACGAGGCCATGACCTGGCGGCACCGATCCTCCACGCCCTCTAAATCATTTTTTTCTTGAATGGATTCCCGGCTCCCTCTTTGGACCATTTCGACATGACGAAGGATTGCCCCACGATCCTCATTTCGATTTACGTTTTCACCTATTCTCCCCAAACCTTCCAACAGACAGATCAGCACCGCCACATTGCCTTTTGCGTGTTGTCGGATTTGATTAAAAGCCGCATTCATGACGCCTTCAAAGTTGACAGACGGAGCAATCACACGAAGGACTCCCTCAGGATCGTACCGGAAAGGTGAAGGAAACTCTCTTCGCGCAAGCTGGCATAAAATCGCGCTGAGATGATCAATACAATTTATGCAAGTGAAGGGGTCATTAATTCCTGGCGAAAGTGCCCTCACGGCCACTTCCACAAGTTGAAGCACGGAAAACTCAATATCTTGTTCCTGAGTGCGGTTGGTTCCACAGATCAATTGCTTATTGATCTGTGGGGATACGACATCTGCCATAGGCCCAAGTGCGAGTACTTTGGCTAATGATGCTCCCTTGGCGATAAAGTGCCCTGGCCGATAATGAAGAAATATCACTAAATTCTGGTCACGGGCGATTTCCATAAGTGCATCATTTTCAATTGCCTGAAGGTAACCCCCAATTTCGGCCTTAATTGCCATTCCCTCTTTTTCTATCCTGGACATAATAGGAGGAATTTGGGTTTTGTTTGCCTCATTCTCATCGGCCAGTCCCAAACGCTCTGGAAAAAGTCGGGTCAGGTCTTCCTCCAATTCCTCATATACCGCAGCGATCAAATTAGGGGCTTGTATGGAAACAGCAATATGATGCATGAAATAAATCAATACCCCTAGGCTGCACACGGCCAAAATAAGGCCCACCAAAGTTCCCCAATAGGGCGTAGAGCCATTAGGATCCACATGGATGGTTCGCAAGACGAGCAGACAATAAAGGAATGTCGCCACAAACGTTCCCAGTACTATTTGATTACCTCGATCCCGCAGAAAATTTCCTAACAGACGTGGGCCGAATTGTCCCGAAGCCAGGGTGAGGGCCACGATCGTAATGGAAAACACGACACCGGCAATAGTAATCATGGAACCGGCAATGGTCGAAAGGAGAGTCATCGCTCCTTCCGGTCCCATATTGCTTAGCCATTGAAGAAAATCAATATTCCCGGGAGAAAAAAATTTATCAAGATACGGTACGGCCAACGAGAGGAGAATGGCGGCAATGGTCATGCAAGTGGGTATGAGCCAGAGACTCGCACGGAGTTTATTCAACCAATTTGATACCCAAGCCGGCATGAGTTACTTACCTTGCAGCGAGATCATTGAAATTATCATTCCGCCTGAACCCGAGTAGACAGAAGGTTTGCCCTACCCATTGTAAACTTAACGACTTAAAAATTCTCCAATGGAATTGAATGGTTCAATTTGATCACAGATAATCTTAAGAGACGCGACAAAAGGGACCGCCAGCAAGGCCCCAACGGCACCCCATAACCAGCCCCAGAATAAGACACTCACTAATATTATGACGGGATTCAATGTCAGCTTTCGTCCTAATAAATGGGGTGTAATAAAATTCCCTTCCATAGCGGTCAAAAACAAATACGTTCCGGACACCAAGGCCACCATGTTCATATGTTCAAATGTGATAGCCGCAGCCAACGTCACCGCTCCCAAACCAATAATGCTTCCCACATAAGGAATAAAATTTAGAATACCCGCCATGGCGCCCCATAAAAACGGGTTCGGCATGCCGAGCAGGTACATGGCAAGACTGGTTGCCAGCGCAAGGCCGACATTCACACTGGTCACCGTGACGAGGTAACTGGAGATGTTATTTTCTATTCCACGGACAATTTCCACTGCCCGTCGTTTATCCGAAAATCGTGGAAGGACTTTCACAAGTTTTTCCAAAAACAAATCCCCGGAGGCAAGAAAAAAATAGAGTAAAATCATCGTTGAGACCAGCCCCAGAATAAATTCCGTGGTCCAACCGATCAACAGGCCTCCTAAACTATCTGTTTTCACTTCGATTCTTCGCGCTTTACGAGATTCCGAAAGACTCGCCACATGCTCCAGAGCCTGGGTCGCTTTCCCCATTTCAAGGACCGAACTTTTGATGGTCCGGATTTTACGTTCTACCTGTTGTAAAGCTTCCGGGGCCCGGTCCAGCCAGAGAGAAGCGGGATTAGACAGCTGAACAATTCCAAAAGTAAAGGTACTGATCAAAACGAGAAGAATCCCCCCGGCCGCAAGCGGGGGGGGAATATGAATTTTTTCAACTCCCCGGACAAGAGGAGCTAACAGGAGATTCAAGAATAGGGCCACGAACACAGGAAGCATGATGGCTTTGGCGACATACATCACCATGAGAGATGCATAAATAAACAGTCCAGTGAGGGCAATGGACCGGATATTGATGGGCCCCTGAAATAATTGAGATAGATAACCAGCTTCGAGTTGGGATGAAGGAGGTGAAGAGGAAGCCTCACGTTCGAATTCTGAGGTATCCTTCTGGTGAATTTCAGGCATCGGAGGGAGCCATGCTCGGCAAAAGAAATGGGGGCACCGAACTTACGCATGTATTACAGGAACCATTAACACACCTCCTGATCCTTTCGTTCTGTAAGATTAGATAACTATACTTCAGCATGAGCTACCTCGTAAAAGTTTCCCTCACCACTACCGGACCGGTTGGAGAATGGCCCTTGCCGGAGCACCATTTCCGTTCGGAATTTTTAAGGGTAAACAGATGAGCATATACTCACCCGGTTTCACTCGGGAAAATTCGAGTCCTTCAATAATGACAATTCCGGCTTGAATAAGCATGCGAGCAATCTCTTTTCCATTTTCGTGCTTCCCTCCAATCAACAGTGCATCAATTCCGACGGTGCTCACCCGCCGTTCAGCAAGCCATGCCGCGGCAGTTCGATCAAGAAAAATAGTTTCTTCAGGACGGTGTGTAGAGTACGGGTCAGAAGCGGAATTCCGTGTTTTCAGGAGAATCCGATCATGCGAATAGATGCGGTGTTTTTTTAATTCTTCCGCTTTTACAGAATTCCTATCTTGGATCTCAATCACTTTAGCCAGACCTATTGTCGCTGAAAACTCTGTTTGTTCATTGTCTTGATAAGGACTTCCACATTTCACCGGAGCGCCGATGTGCGTTCCGGCATGAGAACTCATTGATATTTTGGAGACATGAACCTTATCCCCATTTTTTCTATCCGTCACCGGTTCCATCTGAAATGGTGGGTCATCTGGTCTTTGAACCATTCCCGGATATAGAGGCATTGATATGTCAATCCAATTAGATATCATGACCTGGTTCATCACTTCTCAATCGTTACTCTTCAAAAACCACGAGGTAGGCCAGGCCAGCTTTTCCTAGGACGCCTTGTTCCGGACCCCGGCATTTGGATGATACCATCGAAAGATTATGGTTACTTCATTCCTTCGCTCAATAGACCTTTTTTCAAGGGCCTCTTGCGATTTGTCTACACCCTGTGTCCGAACACACGGTCTAAACTGTCAACAGTGAAGGTCCTAATTTGAGAGGTGCACTGTTCATCCATAAACCATTAGATGAAATTGATTTAAATGAAGGTGAATTCTACATGCCACTGAATTTGGCCATCATTTACGGATCGGTGAGAAGCGACCGGCAGGGTATCAAGGCCGCCCGTTTTATGCTGAACACCTGCCATTCCCGCGGCCATGCCGCAACACTCATCGATCCTCTTCTTTACCCCCTTCCCCTGTTGGATAAAATGTATAAGGAATTCAAGCCCGGTCAGGCACCTCGGACTCTCCAAGAGGTGGCTGAGCTGATTATTCCGGCTGACGGCTACATTATTGTGTCGGGCGAGTATAATCACACCATTCCTCCTGCCCTTTCGAACGTATTAGACCATTTCCTTGAGGAATACTTTCGAAAACCTTCCGCAATCGTATGTTATTCGGCAGGTGGGTTTGGCGGAGTTCGTGCGGCAATGACCCTCAGGGCCATGTTAGCTGAACTGGGAATGTCCAGTATTCCATCTCTGTTCCCCATCTCTCATGTACAGGACGTCTTCCAGGAAGATGGCACGCCTACCGATCAAAATATCCATCAAAAGGCCCTAGAGTTTTTTGAAGAACTGGAATGGTATGCGTATGCCCTGAAGCAGGCCAGGACCCATCCTTGTCCTCGAAGTGAGAGTTCAACACGATCGCATACCTGAGTGTGCCAGGCTTGATCGAACATAGCATTTCCAGAACTTTTTGAGAGAAGAGTTTGAGAGACTACTCAGAAGAAGACTGACGCGCGAGCATCTCTGATGCTCCTGATAGTGACTTGATTGAGCTGCATTATTATTTGGTTGCAGCCGATATGGCTCCGCCACACATGATGACAGGGGAAGTTTCCCTCAATTGGCACCGGAAATCAGATTCTCTTAAGCTGGCCAAATGATTGAAGGGTACACCCTCAGTAAAAACAGGCAGGGAGAATTCAGCCGATACTCCATAGGATTCATTTTTCACATGGTTGTTTGAATTATCCCATTAGTGGTGGACCTTCGTGATCTTCTCCGGTCAGAACTTCCGCTTCTGTTTCTTCCAAGCTTTCCATTTCACTGACCATTCCCAATAACACCTGTCGTCTTTGCTGGAGAGACTTTTGTAAAAGATCACGGGAGGTCGGTTCTTGAGCAGACTCAGGAAGATTGACCAAAGCTTCGGCTTCTGCCATGGTGGCAAAATTATAGGCAGCCATTTTCCCTTCTCTTCCGTCTACCCGTTTCAATATCTCCTCAGTTTCACGATCAAACTGGTCCAACGCTTTGGGATTTACCTGTGTGGTACTCAGGTTCTCCAACTTTTCCAATTGCTGTTTCAGTTGATCTACCCGGGAAAAGGCCGAAAATGATGCATTGGTGTTAGGCATAACAACATACTCCCTTCGATTAGACCCGATTTTTTACAATATGAATTTTTTTCGTCCTCAAGTCCTACGTTTAAAAGTTTTCTGCCTCATGACCAGGACTCTCCCTGCCTGTGTGCCGAGGAATAACACAGATCCATATTCAGATGCTCTTGGGCAATTCGGATAGCGCCCACTACCCGATTGACGGCCAGAGGACGACCGGCGGTTTGAATCGCACCAAATCGAGAGACCTCAGGAACGAAGGGTGTAGAAGATCCGTCTCCCAACACAATAGTTTGGCCTTTATACCCCGAGGCTTTAAGATCCTTTAAAATTTCTATCGCATCAATATGAGGACAATTCCCATCCAGAATGATGATATCGGGAGAGGTTTGCCGGAGGCGCATCCACAAATCTTTACTATGGGTAATTCCCATCGCACTTTTTCCCATCTTTCGCAATCGGCCCGTCATCGATTCCAAAAATTTTTGATTCTCTGTCACAAGGAAAATCATTTGCGCCTCCCTTATGCATTTATTTTGACGGATTCAACCTAGGGCTTTTTAGCGAACTTCGATGGTATCCGCCACTATCAAAAACCCTTGAATGTGCAAATTTCGTGATGCCTTCATAATCCATCTGTCTAAGGGTGAGGGGGTCTTGAGAAAAACGGTAGACAAAATGCTGATGGACTATTCCAATTTATCTATTTTAGAGAGTGAGATAGAGAACTACATTGAAGAAATCAGCTCTCCCGTAAGTGAATTTTAGTAGGAAGGCAATATGAATCAACGGCAATATGGAGATCTATATGCCACGACCCTTTCTAAGGATGTTTTTCGGTTTCATCCTGTTCCTGGCGCCCTGTTCAGAGACTGTAGCCATTTCTCCAATCCAGGGCTCCTACAAGGCCAGTGAGCTGGTTGGAAAATCCGTCAAGAATTTGCAAGGCGAAGATATTGGGCAGATTGAGGAATTGGTTATTGGAAGCAATGGTGAAGTCGGGTATGCCGTTTTATCCTTTGGAGGATTTTTAGGTGTGGGAGATAAGCTCTTTGCTGTGCCCTGGGCCTCGCTGGCCCACCAACCGGATCGCGAATATTTGACTTTGGATATTCAGCCGAAAAAATTAGAAAAGGCACCCGGCTTTGATAAAAATGATTGGCCGGACATGAAGGATGAAAAGTGGAAACTCCTCATAAGGGAATTCTACTCAACGCCGGACCAAATCCCTCAGATTTTCAAGGCCCGGTAGGCCTGTGTGAGCAATGGACCGACGAGGAAAGAATGAAGGGGCATCAACCATAAATCACTCAACGTACTCACACTTGGACAAGAATGAAGTCTGGAAGAATAAGGGGAGTCATCTTGGCGTTGGTAGCTGCGGGTGTTGCCATAGGGATCGGTGCACTGTATTCCATCGGAAGTGCCGACCTGCCTGTTCAAGATCAGCAACCTGTACGTTTTAGTCATCAACAACATGCGGGAACTTTGAATATTCATTGTCAATTTTGTCATCGGTATGCCACGCAATCTTCAGTGGCCGGTGTGCCATCCATGGCCTTGTGCCAGACGTGCCATGCGTCGCTTCCTGAAACGACACCGGATATGAAAATACTGCAGATCTATTGGAAAGAAAAACGGCCGGTCCCATGGGTCAGACTGCAGCGTCTTCCGGATCATGTCTACTTCACGCATGAAATGCATCTGTTCGCGGGCCTGTCCTGCACTTCATGCCATGGAAATGTTGCCCGCATGTCGAGCACCCCGAGAGCGCCCACCTATGAAATGGGCTGGTGTTTAACCTGCCATGAACAACGGGGAGCCTCTCACGATTGTTGGACCTGTCACAAGTAAAAGGACACGGCCATGGACCTAAATCGCCGGACCCTATTGAAGATTCTTGGACTGACAGCAGCCGGATCATCCCTGCCGGGATGTGAGCGAGAGGTGCATAACCTCGTGCCCTATCTGTTGCCAGACGACCATATCGTTCCCGGAGTAGCGAATTGGTATGCGTCCACATGTCAGGAATGCGAAGCCGGTTGCGGGACCATAGTTCGTGTCATGGAAGGGCGGGCCAAAAAAATTGAAGGCAATCCCAGACATCCGGTTAATGAGGGGAAACTCTGTGCCCGGGGACAAGCCGCTCTTCAAGGTCTGTACAATCCCGACCGCCTTCAAGGTCCTCTAAGACGTGAAGGTCAAAGAGGCCAAGGCCGATTCCGGCCGATTACCTGGGAAGAAGGACTGGCAGAATGGGTGGAGCAACTACGAACGCATGCCGGAAAGTCGGCCATGGTTACCCGTCCGGTGTCAGGCACATTATGCAGCCTGTTGACAACATTGATGGATTCCCTATCCGGTCGTCTCGTGATGTACGAATCCACGGGAGAACAGACTCTCAGAACAGCCAACCATCTCAGCTTTGGAACCCATGACCTTCCTTTCTATGACCTGGCAAATGCCGATTACCTCTTGTCATTCGGTGCGCCATTCCTTGAACACTGGCTCTCACCGGTGTCCTTTGGTGTGGCCTATGGAAAATTCCGTCAGGGCCGCCCGTTGGTTCGAGGTCGTTTTATTCAGGTGGAGCCGCGCCTGTCCCTCACCGCCTCGAATGCGGATCAATGGATTCCTCTTAAGCCGGGAACAGAAGGATTACTGGCGATGGGTATTGGACAGGTCTTATTACGGGATGGCCTGACTGGGCTTTCTTCTTCTCACCGGACATCTTTTCACCAAACCTTTTCTGCTTTCTCATTGGAAGATATTTCGGCCAATACCGAAGTCTCGGAAGAGGTGATCACCCAACTGGCGCATGAACTGACATCAGCGAATGCTCCGCTAATTCTGGGTGGGGGTCCGGCTGCGGCCCAGACCAACGGGACAACGACTCTTATCCTCATTAATGCACTCAACGTGATGATCGGCGCTATCGGGCGGCGCGGCGGACTCCAGTGGATGGAACCTCAAAGCTCCCCGGTGGATCTTGCTCGACCCGGGTTGGCCAGTGAGCGGACGCTCATGGATTTGGTCCGGGAATTTGAACAAGGATCCCGCACGCTGCTTCATTTGTATCGCGCCGATCCTCTGTTCACCCTTCCACCGTCACTGGAATTTGAGCGGGTGTTCGACCATGCGCAGTTCATCGTGAGCTTCAGTTCCTTCCTTGATGACTCGACTATGATGGCTGATCTGATTCTGCCGGATCATGACCCGCTGGAATCATGGGGGGAGGTTGTTCAACAGGATACGAACCCCGTGCCGGTCTGGAGTGTATCGCAACCTGTGGTGCGTGTTCTCTATGACACAAGGCCCATTGGTGATGTGTGGTTGGACGCGGCTCATCGATTGGGGGAACCTCTCCGTGAACAGGTTCCCTGGAACACCCTTCACGATATGTTGAAGAGCCGATGGCAGACTCTCCTAAGGAAGGATGACTCTCCACAATCATTTGAGACCCGCTGGAGAGAGACTCTGCAGGAGGGCGGGTTGTGGCCTTCCAACATCCCCATGCGCCAGATGAACCCGGTCATACCCTCCGTCACCTATGAACCGCCGCAATTCCTGGGGAACTCCTCCGACTACCCTCTGTATTGTTATCCCTATCTGTCCCTGGGGTTGCATGATGGGCGTGGGGCCAATCGTCCCTGGCTCCAAGAATTACCGGATCCTCTGACCACCGGCATGTGGGGAAGTTGGATTGAACTCAATCCAACCACGGCCCAGGCATTAGGAATACATCCTGGCGACCGGGTTCGAGTCACGTCGGATTATGGGTCGATCGAAGCGTCAGCCATGGTGTTTCCCGGCCTGCATCCCGACATGATTGCCGTTCCCATAGGCCAGGGGCACCGTGCGTACGGACGATATGCCAAGGGGCGTGGAGTGAATCCCATGGTCTTGCTCGGTCCAAGTTTTGATGGTCAATCGGGTTCTCTGGCCACAGGAGGGACGCGGGTTCGTGTTGAGCGTATCAAAAGCGGATCGCGGTTGCCGATGTTGGAGCAATCCGGAAAAAACCCTGCCTTCGGGCGTATACAGGAAACGGGAGGTTTGTAATGAGTCAAGATCCTCAAGCAACGGAAGAGTATTCAAAAACGGCCGCATCACCCTATAAATGGGAAATGGTCGTCGATCTGGACCGGTGCTCCGGATGTGAAGCCTGTGTCGTGGCGTGTCATGCCGAAAATAATATTCGCATTTCCGGGGAGGAGGAAGCAGCCGAAGGGCGAGCGATCAATTGGATTCGCATTGAGCGATATTGGGAAGGAGACTATCCCAACGTCAAAGCCAAATTCCTTCCGGTCATGTGCCAGCATTGTGACGATGCTCCCTGTGAACCCGTCTGCCCCGTCTATGCTTCGTATCACACCCCGGAGGGGTTGAATGCTCAGGTCTATAATCGTTGTATCGGTGTTCGATACTGCGGGAATAACTGTCCCTATGTCGCCCGTCAATTTAATTGGTTCGATCCCCATTGGGACGAGCCGTTGGCGGAGCAGTTGAATCCGGATGTGTCCGTCCGATCCGGCGGTGTGATGGAAAAATGCACATTTTGCGTGCAGCGAATTCGAAGTGGAAAGGAAGCAGCTCACAAAGAAGGTCGGCGGGTCAGAGATGGAGAAATCACACCCGCCTGTGTGCAATCCTGTCCCACATCCGCCCTGATTTTTGGTGATCGGAATGATCCCGACAGCCGGGTGTCTCACTTGAAGAAGAGCCGGAGAGGATTTCATCTTATGGAATCTCTGGGTACGCATCCGGCCGTGACGTATTTGCGGAGGCTGTCGGAATGACCGACCGGCCAACGGTTTGGGAGGAAATGCCCAAGATCAATCGGGACCTTCTCTCGCCGCTCCAGACGACCACCTGGACGTATTATCTCTGGGTAGGCGTGTTGTCCTGCTTTGTCGCAGCGGGTGCGGGAGCGTGGACTTACCAAATTCAAACCGGGATCGGACAAACCAATTTGCATCATCCCATTTTCTGGGGGTCCTATATTGCCTCGTTCGTTTTCTGGATCGGCGTCAGCCATTCCGGAACGTTTATTTCCGGTGTTTTGCGGTTAACGAATGCCGAATGGCGTCGACCTGTCACGCGGATAGCTGAGCTCATGACCGTTGTGGCCCTTCTCGTCACCGCATTATTCGTCTTCTATCACCTGGGTCGGGTCTGGCGGTTTTATTACCTGATTCCATACCCCAATCAACGGGAACTCTGGCCGAACTTTCGTTCTCCGCTGATGTGGGATGCTACAGCCATTTTCACGTATGCGACCGCAAGCACCATCTATATTTACCTGCCCCTAATTCCCGATTTTGCGCTGGCCCGGGATCGAATCCAGGGATGGAGAAAAACCGTGTATCGCTGGCTGGCGATAGGATGGCATGGATCTCAAGCGCAGTGGCGCACATTGGAAATGGCCATACGCATTATCACACCCTTGATCGTGATGGTCATGATCTCGGTGCATTCCATTGTCGGATTTGATTTCAGCATGGCTCTTGTGCCGGCATGGCATTCGACTATTTTCGCTCCCTATTTTGTGGTCGGCGCGGTGCACTCAGGCTTAGGGATGGTGATGATTGGTCTCTACGTTCTGCGTAAGGTGTATCAGTTGCAAAATTATGTTCGAACTGAACACTTTGAGAAACTCGGAAAATTGTTGCTGGTCACGACCCTGCTCCTGGCCTATCTGTATTTTGCTGAGCAATTAACTGTCTGGTATGGCAAGGTGCCCGATCATATTGCCGTGCAGAATTCTCTTCTCTACGGAGCGTATGCCGTGCCCTTCTGGTTCATGGTGAGTTGTATTTATGTCATTCCCCTGATGACGCTGATATGGCCTCGTTTTCGACAATGGCCCGTAGGACTCATGATGGTAGGGCTGATCATCAATATCGGCATGTATATCGAGCGCATGCTGATCATTGTCCCTCCCCTTGCCCATCCGAGGCTCTCATTTCAGTGGGATGAGTATTTCCCTTCGCTGATAGAGTTCGCCATTCTGGTAGGCACGTTGGCCTTGGCTCTCTTGCTGTATTCGCTTGCCGTGAAATTCGTACCGGTGATTTCGATCTGGGAAGAAAAACTGGGGAAAAAACATGCCCAAGAACACTGAGACGATGGACAGACACGTGGTGCTGGGATTATTCAATCCGGCGACTTCTCTCCCTCCTGTGATTGATCAAATACGAAACCAGGGCATTCCCGATATCCTTATGGAAATTCTCTCCCCTCTCCCGCTGGAAACCTCTTTGCTCAATAAACCGGTTCGCATCCCGCTCCATCGCCTGACCATTATCGGAGGGATCGTCGGAATTGGGGTCGGGATATTTTTTGCCGCAGGAACTGCGCTCCTGTTTCCCTTAGTGACGGGAGGGAAACCCATTGTGAGTATTCCGGTGGTGGGAATCATCTCCTATGAAACCATGATGCTGATGGCGATTGTCGTGACCTTTTTGGCGACAGCAATCAAAATTGCCTTCGTGCAACAATCCGGCCTCCGCAATGATCCGCGCATTGATGAGGGATCGGTAGGTTTATCGATTCAGGTTGGAAATGACATTGCCAAGGCTCACTCCATTTCCCGCCTGCTTCAAAATGCCGGGGCTTCTGAAGTGGAAATACGGAACATAGCCAGCGACCCATGAGGACCGGGGATGATACTAAACCATTTTGTTTTGAACCGCTCGTACCGTATCCTGGGTTGGATCATATTGGCTGGACAGTTTCTGTGGGGATGCTCGGAAGATATGAAAGAACAGCCTTCCGTTGCGTATCAAGAAGCTCCCCGGTTGCAGTCACCGCCGGAAAGCTCTCCGAATATGTCGCCATTTTCCCTTGCGACATCTCCGCTGGAGCAAACAAAAAATCCGACCGATGGCGCACGGCTCTTTGCCATTCATTGTGCCCATTGTCATGGACAACAGGGAATGGGTGACGGACCGGTGGCCGGGTATCTGCCGGACCTGCCGCCCAATCTTCACGCTTCGGCGGTGCAACAGAAACCTGATGAGGTGCTGTATACTATTGTTACCCATGGAAAAAATGTGATGCCCGCGTTTGAACCCTTTCTTTCTCAGGAAGAAAGATGGGCCTTGGTGACATTTCTTCGGACTTTTTCGGAGCATGCGCCATCCGCCAGTCTTTTGATGCACAAACCGAATACACCGAGTTAGTTAACGCGTCTGTGGTAACCATGATGACGAGTTCAAGCTTTTGGATCGGCTTTTTCAGTTTGGCCCATATTACCCTCGCGAGTCTTGGGGTGGGATTCATGGTTCTGGCTCCCATCGCGGAAGGATTGGGACGCAGCCGTCCCTATTTTACGGATTTTGCCTATCTGGCCACACGATTTACGCTGGTGACGTATACCACCAGCATCGTGTTGGCTGTCTTTATGCTGGAATTATTTATCGGACTTTTCCCTCTCACGAATACCTATCTGTTTAACCACTTCCGCTATCCTTTGCATCTGGCTTTGATCGTGTTTTTCATTCAAGTGTTGTGCCTGTATCCCTATTATCACTTTTGGGATCAGCTTCGTTCGAAAAGTATCACCTGGCATATCACGTTGGGTACGGTAGCCGCCGTCTTAATTCTGATATGGGGAGGAATTCTGGACGGGATCGGTTCTTATATGATGACTCCTGTTGAAGGCGATAGCGGATGGGCAAGGCTTTGGAACCCGACATGGGTGCCCTTGATGGTCCATCGATTCTTTGGAAATTTGGTCATCGCCGGATACGTCATGGCGGCGTATGCCGGATGGCGCCTTTGGAAACAATCGGGTCAAAAGAAGGAAGATGCCTATTACCTCACGCTCATAAAAACAGGCATGGCCGTCGGCATTGTGAGCCTGATGATTCAGCCGGTCTCCGGCTTCGTATTCGCGCAACACATACAGCATGCCCAGCCGGATATTTTGCAGAACCTCTATGAAGGCCAAACGGTCTTGTTGGTGATATGGCAATTTACTCTCCTGGCTCTACTCCTGTTAGGCAGTCATCTCATTTTTCGCTCGGTGCATCTGGAGCGGGGACATTCCTACCGGGCGGAAATATTTTATGTGTTGACGGTCGTGTTGATGGTCGTTCTGGCGCCATACCCTGTGTATCGGCGTATCGTGAATCTTATCGTGCTTCTTCAAACGGGTTGGTACCTTTTGTATGTGTTTCCTGTTTGGATGCGTGGCTCACCGCCCTCACTCAACAAGCCGTTCATTCATTTCATCGCCATGGCCCTTGGTCTAACCGCGCTGGTCCTCTATTTGACAATGGGAACCATCCGTGAAGTGGCCAGAGGGCCGGATACCATTCATGGAATTCTCAACAGTCAGACGGAATCCACGTTTAGAGATAAGACATTCCCATGACTCTTGAACCCCTGGAAACTTCTATGTCCGTCGGGCGTGTGGCGATTGCCGGCTCCGCCCTGACGCATAGCTTATTTGCCACGTTCATTGTGGGATCATCCTTAATCGGTGCGGTAACAGCAACCTGTAGCTATGTAACGGAAAAAGAATGGTTCCACCGGTTGGCCAAGCTGATTGCATTTGCATTGGTGCTTTCCACTGCAACCGTTTCATTTTTTGGTGTCGTGCTGGTGTTTGCTCTGAACATCTACTGGCCTCAATTCTGGCATCGTCTGTTTCACGTGATGTTTTGGCCGTTTTTGGGAGAGGCGGCATTATTTTTGGGAGAAGCGATCTTTGCGTATGCCTGGTATTACCTTTGGGAATGGGGACGGCATGGGTGGAGACAAACGGTGCATTTGGCCTTTATCTGGCTTGCCGCAGGCTGCGCCTTAAGTGCCATGTTTATGATCGATATCACCGCTTCCTATATGCTGACCCCGGATCCCATTCATTCGGCATGGGAGAATGTGTTCAATCCCACGATGATTCATTTGGATCTTCACCGGTGGTTTGGCAATCTGACTTGGGCAGGTTTTGCCCTCGGTGGAATCTGTGCCGTCCGTTATCTGAAATCTACAATTGATACAGATCGAAACTTTTTTCATAAAGGAGGAAGTTACTGTTTTGTAATTGGCTACGGAGCTCTGCTGGTCATGCCGGTGGTGGGATATCAATATTTGCTTCATTTGCGATATGGACAACCCCAGGCCTTTTATACCGTGATGCTAGGAGAACGTTCGTGGCTTTTTGATGTCGTGGCGTTATTGTACGGATTATTAATACTGGTCGGTTCTTTGTGTGTTAGGCAGATGGTTCGGTCGCAGTCACAACCACCTCCCTCTTTCATGGGGTTCTCCCCCTTGTCTCTCGCTGTCATCGTGATCGCCGCTCTGATTTTGGCGATGCCCTATCAATTGCAGCATATCCCTCTTCTCAATCGGTTGACCGATCAGGAAATTAATTCTTTGGGGAAGATGCAACCGTATAAATATTTTGCGCTTTCAAGCCTTGTAGTCTTTGGATTTGGACATTGGCTCTACTCCTTGCGGGTATTTGGGCGAATGCCACCAGTCGCCGTTTCGAGAGCCGTCTCCGAAGCTCGGAGAAGGATGGCGGGTATGTTGATAACGTTGGCAGGGTTGACGGTGATCATTCTCTTAGCCATGGGATGGGTTCGCGAATCCGCTCGTGCAGTCAACGGGTACCTCATTTATGATGAGATGCGGTTGGAGGACGAAAAATCAACCTATCAAGCCTCTCCTTCGGAAAATGGTATTGTCTCCCAAGAGATTCCTTACGACTCCTCTGAGCGATGATCCATATCCTCCATTTTCCACGGTAAGGGCAGAGTTTTCGCCGCCTGCAAGTCTGACATGGGCGTGCCAAGAGACTTCAAAGACCCCCAATATCAATTTGCAAGGCTTCGTGAGGTCCCAACCCCCCGGAGTATTTTCTATATCAATGGCGTGGTTAGCGAGCATTCCAACGATCCGGTTGTGGTCGACTATAGCCAGACGGCTTAGGCCTCGTCGTTTCATAGTCAGGACGGCCTGATAAAACTATTCATAGCCGCTGAGAACCTCTGCCACAGGGCTCATAATATCTTTGACGATCATCCTACCCTCCTTTCCCTCCTTTGTATGTTACAAGCGGGCTTTCTTATTTCTTACTTCGTTCTCTGACCATCAACGGTCACCGATGAACCTTACCACGACATGACAGGACGACCCGAACCTGGTTTACTTTGTTCTCTATATTCACCAAACAAAAAACGCCATGTCGTATCTCTGGGCACTGACCGTAAGGTTTTTGGAGAAATGATGTGTTCCCTTTATGTTGAAAATTGTCGAATACGTTAACCTCGTCAGTCATTTGCTAGACCGGCTGGAAGGAGTCGTCCATGGAGACATCTACGGTAGAAGAGTTGATTGCACAAGAAAAATGGGCGGAATTGCGAGAGCTGTTGAACGGCCTTCCGCTTCCCGAAGCAGCTGAGACCCTGTCAAATATCCCCAAAGCGGCCCGCGTCCTCATTTTCAATATTCTTTCTCGTTCTGATTCCGGTGAACTGTTTTCATACCTGACGCCGGAAATTCAATCTTCGTTATTGACTGAACTCACCGACAGGGAAGCGGGTGAATTGTTGGCAAGGCTGAGGCCTGACGATCGGACAGGAATATTAGAGGAATTCCCCCCCCACGCCATCAGCCACTTACTCACCCTTTTAGGGCCGGAAGACCGGCAGGAAGCACAACAACTCCTAGGATATCCCGATGAAAGTGTCGGTCGACTCATGACTCCCGACTATGTGTCTGTGCTTCCCGCCTGGACCATCCAACGAGCTCTGACCCATATACGTTGGAAAGGCAGTGATTGCGAGACAATTTCTACCATCTATATCACCGATGAAAATGAGAAATTATTAGATGCTTTGGAGTTACAACGTTTTGTTTTGGCCGACCCCCTGGAGAAGGTGGAGAGCATCATGGACCAATCTTTTATCTCCCTCTCAGCCGGGGACGATCGGGAGGAAGCCGTCCGCATGATGCAAAAATATGATCTGTTTGCACTTCCTGTCGTTGATACCAATGGCATCCTACTTGGAATTGTGACGGCCGATGATGTGTTGGATGTGGCTGAGGAAGAAGCGACGGAAGACATGCAAAAAGGAGCAGCAGTCGAACCGTTGAAAACCAGTTATCGGGAATCGGGCATATGGATGTTATATCGCAAACGTATTCCCTGGCTGATGGCCTTAATTCTGGTCAATCTGACTGCTTCCAGTGTCATCGCCGTGTATGAAGAAACGCTCGCTTCCACACTCGTCTTAACATTCTTTATTCCCATGTTAATGGGAAGCGGAGGAAACACCGGCGCACAAGCCGCCATGCTGATGGTTCGAGCCCTGGCCATTGAGGACGTGAAAGTCTCACAATGGTTGAAGACAGCCTGGAAAGAGCTGGCCGTAGGGAGCACCCTGGGCTTAACCATGGGAATCGGTGCTGGTTGTATCGGTTATGCATGGGGAGGGATAGTTGTGGGCGTGGGTGTGGGATTAGCCATGATTGCAGTCGTTGTGGTCTCCAATCTTATCGGTGTATTATTTCCTGTCCTCTTGACCAAATTAGGTTTAGACCCTGCTGTCGCCAGTAGCCCCATGGTCACATCCACGACGGATGTAACGAGCCTTATCCTGTATTTTTCTATTATCCGTTTAGTAATCGATAGTCTTCATGGAGGGGGCCTCTAATGGGCACTCCGACGCAGAGCAAAAGCCAGAACGCCTTGTGGCTCTTGAACGTCCGGCCCTGGACGTTCTTGATAAAGGGTTTCCGAATTTGTCCAGTTTTGAGTCATAAGGACCCTAGAGTAAAGTAAAGGCAACGAATTTTTTATTTTGGACAACAAAACACGGGTTAAGGGAGAATGCCTACATGCTGACAATTTTCTGGAACGTTCTATTCTTTTCGGCTCTGATCGTCTCTTCGAGTCATGCGGAGGAAATCGGAAGTGTGGATACAAAATTCAATTTTTTGGGTCCTGATCACAAAATTGTGATTGAAGCGTTTGATGATCCCAAGATTGAAGGAGTCACCTGCCATCTGAGTCGAGCGAAAACAGGGGGATTGAAAGGCATGGTTGGTGTCGCTGAGGACACTTCAGATGCCTCAATTGCCTGCCGCCAAGTCGGTCCCATTCGCATTATTGATGAGCTTGAAGAAGGAGAGAAAGTGTTTCACGAGAGTCGATCACTGATATTTAAAAAACTGCAGGTGGTCCGATTCTTTGACAAGAAGCGTCAGACATTCATCTATCTCGTATACAGCGATAAAGTGATCGAAGGCTCACCCAAAAATTCGATTTCGACGGTGCCGATCAGATCGTGGTCAAATTCACAACAACGATAAGAGAATTTATCCCAATTGTTCTAAATTTTCGTGTATCGTAGTTTTGGCCCCGCTGCTCTGAGCATGCGCTTGTGATTGAAATTGCCGTTGAATTGATGTGCACTCCCAAAATGACTTTCCTATATCCTCTCCAGCATGAGGCATTTAGCCTAAAACCATCTTTGGCATCCCGAACATCCAGGGTTTCGCATAGGACACATATTCTCCTTTTTCGTCAGACGGACAAATTCATTCAGTTCAGTCTAATCTTTTCACGAGTGGAGTTACGCCGGCTTTTAACAACCTGAAAGGTCACTGCTTGCCTAAAAGAACATGCAGGGACGATTCAAGACCAGATGAGCAGATGAAAAACATTTTTCGACACTCCCTAATATTGGATCTTTAATGGGTGATGATATTTATGGTCACCCTACCATCCGTTGGTTTGGCCAAAGTGGACCAACATACCATTACGGATAAAGATATTACCGTGGCAATTGAAAGTCGTTTCCTGGTCGATCAGATGGTCCCCGCAAATGGAATTGATGTCCATACAGATAATTCCATACAGATAATGGAGTCGTCATGCTGTCGGGAGAGGTCCCTACGCTGCTGGCCAGGGAGCGTGCAGGAAAAATCGTGGCCAGCATTCGAGGGGTTCAAGCGCTTATAAATACCATCGCCGTGAACCCTACCGGCCGGATTGGCGATAAAGAACTGCGAAGCAAGGTGTTTGCCGCATTAGCCGTAGATCCGGCATCAGACTCTTATGAAATCACCGTACATGTTAATCAGGGTCGCGTCATGCTGACTGGAACAGTAGAAAGTTGGCAGGAAAAGCAATTGACTGAGGAGGTAGCCAAATCGGTAAAAGGTTTTCAATCTCTCCGAAGCCGGATCACCGTTTAACCGATGGCTTCTCGCCCCGACTCAGAAATCAAGGCAGAAATTTTCCGTCGCCTAGAATCCAACGTATGGGTCCATGAAAGGCTAATCGGCATCATGGTCGACCAGGGACATGTGACGTTAACCGGTACATTGGGGGAGCCTGGCTGAAAAGAATAGTGCCTATACAAATGCCTGGGTGGGTGGAGTCAAGGAGGTAAATGTGGCCCCACTCAAGGTTGAATGGTGGGCACGGGACACCATGCTTCGTCATCGCAAAGACATATTCACATCAAACACCCATACAGCTGAGGCGATACGAGCATCCTTCACATATGAACCCCGGCTGACTGAAATATGCGCTTGAGTGGCAGGATAAGTCCGACCCTGAGCTTCGACAGGATATCAAAGACCAACTCTGATGGAGCCCGTTTTTATCCGATCACTCCATCTCCGTCAGTGTTGAAGATGGCGCTGCGACGCTCATAAACTTTGTGCAGAGTTGGCAACAACGATCCCTCGTCGAAGAACATGCTCTGTAGCCGGAGCCTGATTTGTTCACAATCGATTATAGGTGGCCCCTTCAGACAAGATTTCCCAATCATCGCCGTAAAAAGGACCCGAGGCCAACCCCTCTCCTTTCCAACGACACAAATGTCAAGCGGAGTTTAACAATTTCAGGAAAGGAAAAGAATCGTGATCCCTCCCAAATAGACAAGCAAAATACAGAAACTTTCGAATCCGATATTGGCGATGCCATGTTCCTCCCGACGCAGCAATCCAAGCAGTAGAATACCGTTCATGAGCATCGTTAAGGCGATCAGATAGACTTGCTGATTCGTCGTAGCATGATAAATCGAACCTTCCTGATACGCGAAATCGGAAAACGCGACCAGGAGCGTGTCAAAGGTATTGCCTCCTATTATGCCTCCTACGGCAAGCGTCAACGCTCCCCTACGCACCGCGGCAAGTGAGGTGATCAATTCAGGCATAGAAGTACTCATGGTCGTGAAGACTCCCCCTACAAGCGTTTCAGAAAGTCCGGTATGAGTCACAAGAGAGACGGCTGAACCGGCAAGAATCCACCCGGCCGTTCCAATGAGCACGGCAGAAGCAGTGAACGCCATCAATAATTTCTGAAGATTTTCATGACAGCTGCCCGCCTCCGGTTCATCGGGTTTCGTGTGGGGCGTTAATTTGGGACTCCAGAGTGGCTCAACATGGGAATGATGCACCAGCCGAAGACCAAAAATGTATATGGCGACGACACATGGGGTGACCGGATGCATATTCCACAGGCTGAATTCAGGACCCACGATGGCGAGTAAAATGAGCGAGAGCATGCTCATGAGGAGCACCCCGTTCATGAGATTGGCCGGGGAGGCTGCGGCATGCTCCAGATTGGCATGCCGATAAGTCATATCGGCAATGGCAAGAAATGCCGTTTGTATGGCAATGCCTCCAAGGGCATGACTCACCGCAAATTCGGCATGACCGCCCCATGCGGTTGTCACCGAAGTGACTATGCCCGGCAGGGATGTACTGGCCCCCAAAAAAACGGCGCCCGCAAGCGCCTCGCCAATCCCTGTTCGATCAGCCAGCCGGTCTACCAATTGAGTAAGCTTCCAGCCGACCAGTCCGATGACCGCTGTGGATATGAAAAAAAGAGCCAGGCTGACAGTGAGAGACCAACCTTCATGTTCCAGGAAAAAGATCCTATCCGCTTCTATGCTTGGAATTGACCCGTTTATCGTTTACAGCGTAGAAGCTTATGTTTTTTAAATGATTAACATTTGAAACCTGAGAAAGGGCCCGAAAATAAATCTCCTCATTATCACTGGGCATGATTCCGGCAAGAATATGCGTTTTGCTTTTGTGAGGAGCGAAAGATGCAGTTTGATCTTAAGGCTTCATCCATCGAGCTTTGAATCCCCGAACATCAACATGAACGAAGGGACCTCGATGAGGTTTGGGCCCATAAATGCCTAATCCTCCCAGAAAAGGTTGATACCAGGTTTCACGAGCTTTCTTCTTCACGACATCCGCCAGTTCGACGGCATCCTCTATGGTGATTTTACCGTCTTGATTTATATCATCCATCTTATTATTTTCATCCACGTCCACAAAAATATCGGCGGCACCTCCATACAGATGTCGGCTGTATTTTGTGCGGTTGCCGATCGAATGATTATAAAATGGCGTGCGAAAGCCGCTCATGATATGTAGAGTGCGCGCTTTAATCCCTTCTTGATTGACCGCTTCCAGAATCATTTCCAATTTGAGTATCAGTCGTTCTCTTAAGACCAGGTACTTGGGATATCCGCTCGGCTGTTTGCCGACAAATTGGCCAAGCGTAAAATGCGGCGAGACAAGCACATTGCGATTATTCTGGGTTACCTCGATAAAGCCCTGGGGCCGATTGTACACAGGATTATTTTTTAAGGGTTGTTCTTGATAGCGACCGATCCGATAACCGTTTAACTTTTCCCCGTGATGAGCAAACGGCACCATAACAAACACATTAAGTATCATGGTAGAATTGGTGGTCGTGTCCGTAATGGTTATGGGATATAATCCTTTCTGGTTGGGAGCCTTCCATTTCCATCGCTCTTTTGTGTGACGTTCAAGGTTGCCCCCCAGAGCAGAGACGGTGAAAGAGCTGGAAGGATTGGTAAACACGCATTCAAGCTCAATTGTTCGGGAAGGCATGACATAGATGCCTAAGACCCGATACGGATTGACTTCGTCCTTTATTTTGACAGTAAAAGGCACGAGTTCCGGATCATAGGGTGAACTGGGTGCGGCGACAGCATGGTGAATCCATACCACCATCACAAAAATTCCTATTCCGCACCATGCGACCATGAAAGAACTGCTGAACCGCCAAAACATGAAATTACTCTGTAGGATTCGGATTAAATAGAATGATTGGAACGAACACCAGCTGTAGATAAGACTGGCTGCAACGCTGTCCATAATTGCTGGTCGTGACCATAAAGATCTTCACGGAATTGCAGGGTCCCGTCCTCAGCCACCCAGGCCGTCAGATACAGAATATAAACCGGTATCGCTTGTGAAAGTTGAATCGCACGGCGCTCCGAACTTTCAATCGTATGCACAATTTCCTCCCGGGACCACTTTTCGTTCAAAAGAAATGCAGCTAAATCCGTCGGCCGTTCAACGCGGATACAGCCATGACTGAAATCGCGTTCGGAGGCATCGAACAAATGATCGGCAGGTGTATCGTGAAGATAAATGGCATGATCATTGGGAAACATGAACTTAACCAGTCCTAGCGCATTATTCGGGCCGGGTTTCTGTCGAATACGAATCGTTCCGGCTTCAATGTTTTCTAAGGTAAGTTGAGAGATTTCCATGGGCTGTTCATCCCAGTCCACCAATTCAAAATTGCTTTCCTCGAGATAAGCCGGATCCTCCTGAAATTTTGGGAAAATTTCATCTATGACAATGCTTCTTGGGACGTTCCAGTATGGATTAAGTACCAGGTATTCCAGAATGTCACTAAAAATAGGAGTCTGGCTCATTGGCTTCCCCACAATGACGGGCATTCCCATTTGTGGTTTCCCATCTTGATAGGCCGTGAGTTGAAAATCTGGGATGTTCACCAATAAATAGTCCCGACCCAATGTCCGCGGCATCCAACGGCGCCGCTCCAAATTCACCAGCACCTGACGAATACGAAAATCGATCGGAGTATTCAAGGTTTCCAAAGTTCTCGGTCCGACTATTCCGTCAACCGTTAGTCCATGCCGTGCTTGGAATTTTTCTACGCCCTCCATCACTTTCTGGTCAAATAGCGAACTATTCGGCCCATCGTTCATATCTCCCGTAGCCGCTAACCGCCGGCGTAAAACTTTCACGCGTGGACTGTTTGTCCCTTTCGCGAGAAGAGGTCCGCCTGATATGACCGGCCACCCTCCTTCCTCCTTTACCTGGAGATATCGCTTCAACGCCTTTAGTAAAGGCTCATACCCTTCATGCCCGCCGGCCAGCGATTCCAGAGTAACCACAATTCCGTTATCAATGACTTGTGTGACTATTTGTGTCAGTGATGGTCTCTCATCTTGCAGATACCACTTTCCATTGACTTGATCCGGCGATAAGCGTCCTGATGTGACGTGATTCAAAAGCTTGACAAGGTTGTTCGTCAGAACAACTTCGATTCTGGCGAGGACATTGGTACGGAATAAGGGGCGGTCTTCGGAGAATAACTGATCGGTACGTTGTAACCAGTGAAGCTCGGAATACGCATAGTCCCTGGAGTTTAAACCTAGCTGTTCGGCTTCGCTCAAGATTTTATATAAGGCCTGTCCTTCGGCATTCAGATGATCAGATGGTGATACCCACAAGGGCTCATACTGTCGATCACCATATATCTCAATTAACTCCTTCCGGTAGGTTACCGGCGATTCATCAATAAGCTCCTGGAGCACCTGGGGGATGGCTCGTTCCTGACCGTGGGCGCTTCCCACCACTCCTGCCCCAAGGAACACATAAGAACATATGCATAAAAAAACATGAACTTTTCTAACCTTCATCTTACCACTTTAAGGCAATACTCGAACCCCACATACTGGCATTAACCCTGGAGGATATATTCTTGATCCCTGGATTTTGCATCCCTCCAGGGTCTAGGCCCCAACTTACATACTACTCAGAAACCCACTGCCCGGCGATCCCCGATAATTTGTCAACCTCAATACGCTCAGCTTCACTTTTATGGCCTTTTCCAGGGTTTTTGAGGGTTTGCTATCGTACATTTGAGAGTTATTTTTCAACCAACACACAGCGGTGGGAATCCTCATCGCATTCACAATTTACATAATCACGTTCAAGAAAGGAGGGTTTGTAATGAACCGGTCTTATGCACGACCAATTCTAGTTGCAGGAGCACTATCTTTGTTGGGTATGCCATGGGGAAGCAGCGACCATAAGATATCAACAGTCCATGCAGCCCCCTGGATCGCGCCTGCCCCGCAACAGGAATTGTCCGCAAATTGGGTTCAGGATGTCGCCCGTGAGTTCAGGAAACCTAACTTACGTAACATTTTCATGAACATACCGGGAGGATCCCCTCAATCAACAATTTTGAATTTATTAAATGAAGCGGCTGTGGGATTGGAGAATGGGGAGCCCGGCTATGCACGTCACCTCGTTCGCAAAGCGGTCAACGTTCTAGATCGGGGTGCCGGACGTGGGTGGTATACGGAATCGGATATCCAACCTATCCAGGCCATAATTTTAAAATATGCCAAACAGGGATTTTCTGAGGCCGAGCAAAATTGGAAATCCGGAAATAGAAATAATCCGAGAAATAAAGAGATGTCTTCCAATCGATCACAGGATAATGGCGTCAGTTTATTTAATCCGGATGAACCGAATCTTTCCCACAACCGGTGGGATGGGTACACCAGCGATCATTGGCAGGGAAGCGGAGATAGCGACGGGAGAGTTCAAAAACGGAATATCCGGCAACACACGGAGAATTTTGATCGTTCCCGAAATCGCACATCGAAAGGGTCTTTCCGGGAGAGGGAACAAAATGTCAGGAACCGAGATGAAAATCTCAGGATGGAACACGGAGGCACCCAGCGATATTATTCTGACGATTTTTATTATTCTGATGACCCTTGGGAGGATCGTGGGAGAAGGATCGAATCATCAAGACGTGACCGTGATTCCTATAAAGACCAGATGCCTTGGTCAATGGAACAGGATCGACGTCTCCATGCCCGTGGAAAGGAGAAGTTTTACAGCGGACAGTCTATGGGCCGCGGACAACAGAGGCCATATGACCGTGGACCCGGCCAGGATGACTATTTTGAATCGACCACCAGAACCCAGTCCAGGGGATTCCATCGCTAACCTATATCACTTTAATTTAGTCAATCGCTAACCTATATCACCTTATTTTAGTCAAGGAGGAACCCCAAGATGAATTTGTTACATGCTTTCCACCGAACATCTATAGCCATTGCATTTCTGATGGGTGTAAGCGCAGCACCAGGTCTCGCACAAAGCCAAGTCGGCTATGACGATTACGACATGAACCCGTACCATGAGTATGACCCGTATTATGAGTATGATCCATATCTCGATGATCGTTTGGGGTACGATTATGATTCCGGATACGATTATGATGACTACGTTTTGACGGATTCGGAGCTTCGTCAACGTATCAAGTTAAATTTTGCCATGAGCCCTTTTGTTGATGACGACAATGTTCGCATATCCGTTGATCATGGGGTCGTTACCCTTTCCGGCTCTGTGGAAGACCGGAGCGCCATGATCGATGCCCAGGAAATTGCGTATGATTCCGGAGCCTGGAAGGTTCGTAATAAACTTTCTCAACGTGAGACTGAAGAACGCCCATGGGCCGACATGGGAGATAGAGAACTCAAAAAGGAGATTGAGGATGAGCTGTGGAGCAGTCCATTTGTCAATTCCGACAACATCTCGGTCGGAGTAAGAAACGGAGTAGCCACACTGTATGGTGGGGTCGAGAATAAAGGTGAGATTGCGGACGCGGTAGAAAATGCGTATGAAGCCGGCGCCAAGCGAGTCAAAAGCCGTTTGTGGGTTGATCCGGACCTTTCGTAAGAGGTAATTCTTTACTCTGGAAAAAGACAAATTCACCGTTGTGGGGCAAGGCTTCTGCTAAACGCCTTGTCCCACAATGGGGATGATTAACACATTTCCGGGAGCGGTGCCAGGTAAAGAACAAGTTAAACAGAAAAGAAGGAAAACGAATGAGCGAATTAATCGTGGTGGCTTTTGCCGATGAGACAAGAGCGGAAGAAGTACGGAAACTGCTTTTTACCATGCAGAAACAATACCTTCTTGATTTAGAAGATGCAGTCGTTGTCGTGAAAAATCAGGAAGGAAAAGTTACCATCAATCAGACCTACAATTTGGTAGCCTCCGGGACGGTAGGAGGAGTGCTCTATGGAGGTTTATGGGGTCTATTAATTGGCGTACTGTTTTTTAACCCCATTCTCGGGTGGGCCGCGGGAGGACTGGCAGGCGCCACAGCAGGAAGTATTACCGGATGGTTAACGGACATTGGCATTGACGATGTTTTTATCAAAGAACTAGGAAACACTATTCAACCGGGACATTCCGCCTTATTCCTTCTCCTAAAAAAAGTGACACGGGATAAAGTGATTAACGAATTGAAACGGAAAGGCGTGGAGGGAACGATTTTGCAGACGTCATTATCCACCGAAGACGAAGCCCAATTACAAAGTTTCCTTACGTCAAAAATTCACCGTGTGGAGCATGAGGGCCAATAACACGCAATAACACATCGATTGTGGCATTTTTGGTATTGACCTCAGGGGTAACTCATTTAAAAGCCATCACCAATCGCGATTCACCAGGAATTCTTATTTTGGCACACTTCTATGAAACCCCTTTCAGGAGTCCAGGTTGAACCCGGCGTATCTTCGTACACATGACCTGTACGGGTATCTGAACCTAAACCCGCAGACACATCCTGACGAGGCCGCAATTGAATTATTCAAGTGCCTTTATAGGTAGTGGGCCAAACCTTTTTCAAGAATCGAGGTTACGTATTTCTTTCCATTACAATGATTGCACAACCATGGAACCAATTGAAGATAGGATCAAAGCAGGAATTTCCGGATTTTACAGGGGTGTGCCCCCTCAATTTTCAGAGACGGGGTTTTTCTTTACCTTTCTCGAGATTGGCGTTAAACAGGAATTCCCCTCCTGGGCTGAAAAACCGAAAGAAAACAGAGAAGTATCCTTCATCACTCCTACCGTCGTAGGGAAGATTTCAAAGTCAGCACGCAGTCCGGTCTAAAAAGTTTTCCCCTTCAACCCCGTTAAGAAAATCACATCATTTCCAGGGTTTTCAACAGTTTCGCTAGTCCTGACTTATTACCCATACTATGAAAAATCACAAGACTTTCAGGTTTTTGAGCGCTTCGAATCACATCTTAATAACAAACTGATCCGAAAAGCTCTCCTTAATTCATTCGGGTTTTAATACAATTAAAGGAGGAATAACAAATGAGACGACCCCACATGAACCCACAACAGTCTGCTATAAATTTCCGGTGGTGTGTGCCGTTACTTTTTTTGGCTATCGTTGGCTGTCAGGATGAAACCGCCCCTGTAAATAATCCACCGGTTGAACCCACGGTTTCCGGCAGCTCGCAGGAAATTCCCTCTCCGCCCGTGAATTCTAATACTCCGAACCCCATCCCCCCCGACCAACCTTCTGATCATGCCAGATTAATTATAGGCGAAGTCATGTCTATTAATGACAAAAGCTATATGATTAAGGACTCCGATAATAAGGAAATCCGTGTAGAGACAAACTCCATGACGTTGGTAGATGAAGGAATTGAAGTCGGCGATACAGCGGAAATCCGTTTTTCGGCTGAGGAAAAACCCACCGCTATTCGAAAGATACGGGGGACCTCATAAATTTACCCAGGTAAAGTTAAATCCTGTGAATATGCAAGGATAGGCGGCATACTTGGATTGAGGAACAAGCTGCCTCAGATGGATAACAACAGTGGCCTTCTTGATGGTGACATAAAAAAATTCCGGCGCACCGGGATAGTCCCTCTCGCGCCGGAATCAATTTGGTCCTGTGACTTCTTATAATTAATTCTTTTGTTCCCGGGCATCATAAGGATGATTTTCCAACCATTCATCCACCCATGCCCTGACTTCTTCTTTTCGTTCCCCATATCGCTCCTGAAGTTTTCCTTCGAAACGGTCTGTACGCCCTTCAATTGCCAGCAGATCATCATCCGTAAACTCTCCCCAGTTTTCCTTAAGCGCCCCCTTGAGTTGTTTCCAATTACCATTGAATTGGTCCTCATTATACACCTTATGAATATACCCTTTTTGAACTTCCTCTTCCGCGGGAACGGAATAAATCATTCCGTTTGCCCCCCAAGCAGGAGCACTCATGAAAAGAACGGCCGCCACGGTTGAGGCTACTCTAAATTTCAGCATATGTTGCGTCATGTTCATAATTTTGCTCCTTCCGCGTATCTTGCGTAAATCATGTAAGCGGAACATTCCGAGGATGAATAATTGAGGCACTTAATATCCCTGAACGCATTTGCCCCCACACCCAGGAGCGGGTATATAATTTCCCTTCTCCTGGGAATGATGGGTAGATTTCACCAGAAGTGAAATGGAAATTATCGGACTGGTTGGTTTTTCGCCTGCCAATCCTCGGTCCATTTATTTAATTCGTCTTTTTGATCTCCATAGAGTTCTTGAGCCCTTCCCTTAAATTTATCGTAATCACCTTCGATTTGGGTTAATTCATCGTCGGTAAACTTACCCCACTTTTTTTTCACTTCGCCCTTAAACTGGTTCCAATTTCCTTTGAATTGTTCCTTGTTCATGTTGTTCTCCTTGAAATGTTGTGTAAGTATGGAAATCTTTCACATTACCTTTAAAACCTTTTCCTTCGTTTTTTTATCCACCTCCTTTGATGGGGTTTCTTAAACGTGATTAAATGTCCTGTGAGTAAATTACCCACTTCTTGTTCCCTTAATTACTATTTAATATCAAGACAAACCCCGCTTCACCAACGTATAAATTCGTTTTCTCCTCGCTCTTTTTTATCCAGATATTTTTAATTATTGAGGCCATGCCCATTCGTTTCCATATGGTTAACGTGAGATGCGGAAAGGCATCCAAGGCAAGTGCTAAAGCAGAATTTCCTCAGGTTGGTAGGCTTTGGAGGGGGAAGAAATTTCCGAGAGAAGAAGGCGGAATTTCCCAATTTGGGATTAAGAAATTCCGCCTTTCATTTTAGGGAGGGTTTTTAATCGGCTGCCTTTTCAATTGTTTTCCCTGCTTTTTGTACATCCTCGCCGGCACCCTCCATAGTATTGCACCCGGTTATCGCCAGCAAAGCGATCAAAAGCACTCCCCACACATAATGATTGATCTTCATTTTCGCCTCCTTTGTGTTTTGTGTTTAAGAACATCCGAGGAACCATACTTTGCCACCCTAATACCCCAGACTGGTTTTCTCTATTTATTTGGTTGGTTTTACATTCCTAATCATTCTTTCCAAGTTTTTTTAAGTTTTCGAAGGAGGGTGTCATGGCATCAACAAATGCATTCCTGAAAAGGTTCCAAATCATTTGCCATGTCCCAATATTTAAATTTTCCATATCCCCGGTAATATCCGTTTTTGTCGCCACCTCATCCCTTGGAGCATTTTCCAGAAGGGAAGCAATTCCACCCACAACCCCCTCATAGAGCTGTTTAAAGATATTGTCGGTTTTGTCCTGTGAAAGATCGTAAATTACCGGTTGGTCGAAAAATGGCTTAATGTACCCCTGGACACGGCCACCATCAGCATGCAGTTCGGAAATCAAAGAAAACTTTCCGCTTTTTACATCAAATCCACCGTAGGCTTTAAATACATCGTTTAGGGTGGTCATATCTGTTTTTTCAATTTTCATCTTTACATCAAAATCAGGATGTTTTACTTCCGGCCGGAATCCTCCTTCAATTGATGTCTTTCCCTTTCCCATAAATTTTCCGGAAAGTTTCAATTCTCCTATCTGTGTGATCCTTGGAGCGCCCACCCCGGTTATCAGCAGATCCACCTGGTTAAAAAATAGTTTATATGGGGGATTCGTTGTTTGGTTCTTATAACCAAATTCGCCATTTTTTACTGATGCCGAGTCCACCACCACCTTGAACGGATTTTGGGATTTTTTTGAATCGCCTCCGTCTTGTGGTTTGGCATCCTGTGTGGCTTTTTGTGCTTTCTTTTGAGCATGTTTCTCCACATAATTAAAATGTGGATTTTCTATTTTCAACATGGCAATTTGAACAATATTTATCCAAGGCGCATATTCGACATGTCCCCGCCCGTTCAGCGTTCCGGAATGAATTTCCATATTGAGTAGGGAGGATAAAGGTATAAACGGTTTAAGCTGGACATTGTTCACATCGAAATCTACTGATACTCCCGGAAACGGTTGGGCTAAAAAATTCGCTTCCCCTGAGATACTCACAAATCCGGATTGGGGAATGGATCCCTCCACGTAAATGCCTGAGGGGTACTCGCCATCCTGGGAGCGGATATTCTGGATATTATCCACCTTCAGTTGGAGATTTGTCAGTTCAAGTGGAGAATCGTCGGCTTGTCCCTGATAGGAAATGACACTATCTTCGATTCGAAAGGTGTTAATGGTGACAGGGTACAATGCATAGAAGGCCTCTTGCCAACCTTTGTCTTCTACGTCTGTTTTATCCTTTACCTCTTTTTCGGCTTGAGGGGAAGCAATGACGACTTTGGCATTTTTAATAAGGTGATCACTGACAATCTTCATCTTAAACAATTGCGTCCACTGGATACTCGCGCTCCAGAATGGAATGTTGACTAGAGGAGGCTCAGGATTTGCCTCTTGTCTTAATGTCAAATTTTCAAAGTCAATGGAGAAACCAAGTGGATGAAAATCAACCGTCTCTAATTCAACCGTATAGCCTTGGAGATGTTTATTGAGATTGGTTTCAAGGTATGCCCGCAACGATTCATCAATAAAAAATGACGTGACCCCCAGGAGTAGTAGGAAGAACCCCATGATCCCCGACGTAAGGATAAGAGCACGGATCCACCATGGTCGTTTTTTCTGAGACCCCATTTTTTATCGCCCTACTCGTCATTCCCATCGTTGAATATGTAATGTCAGGCAACATTTCTGAATTCGAAATTTCAGGGGAAGTTTTTTATTGGACTGAACCTTCCGTTTCCGTTCTTTCGATCAAAAATCCCCGCCTCGCCCCTGAGGCGGGGATTTTTAGATCATGGCGGGGCAGACTAAGGAGATTGAACCGTCAGATCATTGTCGACTCGCTTGACACCTTTGACTTGCCTGGTCAGACGGCCCGCTTCCGATTTGTCCTCTTCAGTCTTAGCTACACCCATAAGATGAACGACGCCCTTTACGGTTTCAACCTCCACTCGAGACACTGAAGAAGGTTGCTGATTTGCGAGTTTGGTTTTCACGGCGGCCGTTACACTGGCATCATCAACATAATCTCCAGTGGCCTGTCCGGTCGTAGATTGGCACCCCACCAACAATCCCACTACCACCGCCATACTTAAAAAAGTTTGAATGGCCTTTAACATAGTCTGCCTCCTCTAATAATTGTTGCCATAAAATGAACATTCCAAGGTGTCCTCACATGATGAATATCGCTCATCCTACTAGATTGGAGTAGATCCGCCTCAAGAGACAAAACAGCCTCCTAATCATAATTTTTTGTCTTAGATTTCCTTTTGGCTGCGCTGTATCATAACCATGATTGCGGATTGAACCTTGATAATCCTCAAGGTTCACATCCGGGATGTTATGCATCGCCTCATCCGATCTTGGGACAAGGGCACTCCCGCAACAGATGAATCGGGCCGATTTCAACAAGCCATATGGACTCCGCAAATGTATCCCCAATCTTGCGCAAAAACATCCCAGGACTTTCGATTCCATGGATCTAGTCAAAGAAGCCAAACAAACCGTTAAAAGCCGACCAGTGGAAAAACTCCTTTCGCCCCTGGAGGAATTCACCAAACAAAATGCCTCCGGTGGCATCGTGCTTTTGGTTTGCACCGCAATCGCCCTGGTTCTCGCCAATTCAGCCTATGGCGATCATTTTTCGGCATTTTGGGAACTGCCTTTTACCATTGGCATTGGCACCTATTTATTAGAAAAACCCTTATTACTGTGGATCAATGACGGATTGATGGCCATTTTCTTTTTTGTCATTGGACTCGAAATTAAACGGGAAATATTGGTCGGAGAATTATCCCAACCCCGTCAAGCCATTCTTCCCATCGCGGCGGCTTTTGGCGGAATGGTTTTTCCCGCAGTGGTGTATCTCCTGCTTAATTTTCAAACCCCTTACAGCTCAGGTTGGGGGGTTCCCATGGCCACCGATATTGCTTTTGCCATTGGTCTGCTGGGTCTATTGGGTTCAAAGATTCCCTTTTCGGCTAAAATTTTCTTGACGACTCTGGCTATCGTTGACGATCTCGGAGCTGTTCTCGTTATTGCCTTTTTCTATACCTCGGATATTTCATGGATCAGTCTTGGGACTGGCTTAGGATTTTTAGTAATCCTGATAAGTGCAAACCGGTTGGGAATTCGTTCTCCATTTATTTATGGCCTATTCGGGATTGGTGGCCTTTGGTTGGCGTTTCTTTTTTCTGGGCTTCACCCCACGATTGCCGGCGTGCTTGCGGCTTTTACTATTCCAGCCACATCCGCCATGACCAAAAGGGAATTTGCTCACAAAAGCGAGAAATTCAGTCAGGAATTTCAAAGGGCTGAGGTTCCCGGGGTTTCAGTATTGGAAAATAAAGAACAGACACAAGCAGTCCATGCACTAGAAACGGCTAACGATTTAATCCAACCTCCTCTTCAAAAACTCGAACATGTTCTCTACCCGTGGGTCACATTCGCCATCATGCCTATCTTTGCTCTGGCTAATGCGGGAGTGGTAATTACCACCAACCCTTCTTCACTCATCAGCCATACCCTCTCACTAGGAATTGGTTTGGGATTATTACTTGGCAAGCCCTTGGGGATATGCCTTGGAGCCTGGTTGGTGGTCCGGTTTGGAAGTTCTGATCTTCCATCCCACCTTCATTGGCCTCAAATCATTGGTTTGGGATTTATGGGGGGTATTGGGTTTACCATGGCCATTTTCATTGCAACGTTGGCTTTTCACGAATCTTCCGATCTACAAACAGCTAAATTGGCCATTTTAATCGCATCCTGCCTATCTGCCTGTATCGGCTTACTCCTGTTATCAAAATCAACTAAAACGCCCAACGGCAAACGGACCTCTTAGCGATAGCTCAGGGTCCCCTCTCCTTGAATTCTTCTAGGCCATTTTCTCTCCCTTTAAAAAGCATGAATTAAAAAAATCATAAATTACAAACCCAGGGTTTTTCTCAGGTCTCCCATGATGAAAAATTGGATATATTTCACAAGTCTGTACTATCCCTCAACTAAAAATTAACAGAAGGAGCGTTTCATGCCTTTCACGACCGTATTTCAAAAAACGTCAAAGACCCCATCGGCACAAGGCTCCAACAGATTCTTAGGTCTGTTTGGAGTGTGCCTTTTAACTGGAGGTCTGGTTTTTTCCGGTGTGGTGTTTGCCCATGAAGGAAATAACACGAAAGGTAGTGAATCCCTGTCCGGGGAGCGTGTCATAAGTGGAACTGTGGAAGAAGTCAGAGGGGAACAGGCTAAGGTGGACACAGGGGAAGGTCAACCTCGTTACTTACCCATGAATCTCCGTGAAGAGAAAGGGCTTCCCCCTCTGAAAAATGGGGATCGCGTTGAAATAACCGTTAACGATCAAAACCTCATTGTAGATGTTCATCTGGCAGGAGAAGAGTCCCATCATCGAACGGTCCATGGTGTTTTGGCCCAGCCACTGGTGACCGGTCACGAAAAGGCCGTGATTCAGTCGCAGGATGGTCAGCAAGAATCGCATAAGATCAGTTCAATGGCCAGGAGCAAGGTAGCCTCCATCCCGGTTGGCGCAGAAGCCACATTTCTTATTGACGAAATGGATCAGATCGTGGACGTCACATTTGAGAACCAGGCAACGGCGGACAAAGCCCAACATCTTGGGGAGAAAAAGTCTCCCCTAAAAGGAAATTTCAAAAAGGTTTCAGGAGTTCTGAAGCAACCCCTGAAAAATAATATGATCGCCGTTCAACCGGATGGGGAAAAAGAGCACCAGTATGAAGTGCGCCCCCTGGTTCAGGAAAAGTTCAAAAAGCTCTCTTCAGGGCAAGAAGTCGTCCTATTTGTCGATGATGAAGATAAGGTCACCGATGTGGCTTTTGTAAAGAAAGATTAAAGCCTTCTCCCTTGATTGGATGATGGCAAACTGTTGAACAAAGTATGCCCTTGGTTGAATTCTGCTGAAACGTGGAACCGGCATAATGCACTACAAAAACAAGGAAACCGAGAGACAGGACAAACACGGATGGATACTTCTCAAGCAGTTTTTCCAACTCCATATCACGAAATAGAAGTGTGCTGGAGTTATGGACGCAGAGTGTTGAAAAACAGGAGGGTCCTGGTTCTATAAAAATCCGTTTGAACTTATTAGGGCAAATTGGGTGATATCGGTATTCCTGACCTGTGAGGGTTGTTGTTTGCCTTTAGTTGGTTTTCCATACCCAATATCCTGGTAACTTTATCTGACAATATTGGCAGGGTGAAAACCGTGGCGCCGGCAATCCTGTGTGTCTTTGGAAGCCACCTATACTAACTGAGAATTAAGACTCAATTAGTGCAGCCAATTCCAGTCCGACCTTTCCATTGTCCCCCGATCTTTAACCAATAACGGCAAGCCGAGTCCACAGTCATTCCCAGAAAAAGAAAGGCCGCTATGGGCAACACAACACCATAGGTTGGAGCCAGTGCGTACAGCCGCAAGGTAGGTTGAAACGTATACATCATAATAAGCCAAGCGAAAACCGCCAGCCCTCCCGCTAGAGCACTTCCATGAAGGGGCCAGGTCAAGGCGACAACCGGTGGGAGAAGATAGACGAGAACCAGACCCAGGATGGTGCCTACAAGCATCAAAGGGGAATACCTAAGTTGAGTATAGGCGGTCCGTTTTACCATTGCCCAAATGTCAGGAAGCGCGACATAGGGACGAATGCTGTGCTCTGAATCCGTAAGACCCACCCAAATCTTTCCTACCCGCTTAATTGCCGTTCCAAGGGCACAATCATCAATTACTTCACCCCGAATGGTTGCGATCCCTCCTATTTGAATCAGTGCACGATTCCTCACAAGGATGCAACCTCCAGCTGCGCCTCCCACAGTTGAATTGTGATCATTGATGAGCGGAAAAGGATAGAGTTTCTGAAAGAAATACACAAATGCAGGAATTAACAGCTTTTCCCAGGCATGTTGACAATGTAATCGGACCATGAGCGATACAAGATCAAGTTCCTCGAATTCGGCCTTGGAAACCAGCTCACGCAGATTTCCACGGCTGTGCTCGATGTCAGCATCCGTCAAATATCGATAGGCGGCATCGGGCCAGTGCTGCTCAGCGTAATGCAATCCGGTATGGAGGGCCCAGACCTTTCCCAGCCATCCAGAGGGCCGATCCTCGGCGACTTTCACAGTAAGGCGTGCTCCCCCTGGGTGTTCGATAGCAAGCTGACGTGCAATGTCGCCGGTACAATCCTCACTTTGATCATCCACCATCACCACGTGAAATTCCCCTGGGTAGTCTTGCTCTAAGAGAGAGCGCAACGTCCGTTCAATGACATCCGCTTCATTTCGGGCGGGAACAACGACGACGACGGTAGGCCATAGTGTAGTTGTAAAAGTAATTGGCCCATCACTACCGAGTCGCTGGTCGGCATACCAGAAGCGGCCATGCCCAAACGAGAGGTAGAGCCAGGTTACCAAGGAAAGCGCTGTGGCCAAAAAGAGATAGACCTCAAGATGAGCAAAAGGAATGGGCCAAAAACTCATAGAGCCTCCACATACATAAAGTTCATACGATCATCAATCATGTGAGTTCACTCACAAACCAATTTTTTTTATTTCGCTTCAGTCTTGTCTCTGTAAAAAGTGTTACAAAAATTGATGTGCAGTTCACTCAGCAGAGAGAGTCCCTTTATTGCCGTGATATCACTATCCCACGACATTCCACTTGTGACAACCGGAAGGAGGACAATGTCTTCGATCCCATTGTTGGCTTTCAACGTGCCATACCCCAAGGCCGTCAGCCGATCCTCCAGCACCTTATAAATATCTTCGTGATCATCAACTACCACCCACTGTTGGCCGCAATCCTCCATCGGAACAGTTTGAATTCCACTTTGGCGCTCTGGGTTGAACCCGCAAACAGGAAATAAAATGTGTTGTCTTTCGCATCGAGAAAAAATTTAGGGAGAATGGGACATTTATTCCAGGGAATCATGGGTAAGGGCCACCGCTTTGATTTGGGCATGAACTTTCTGCCCTGGATGGAGTTGGAGGGTCGCTAATGATTTTCGGGTAATGGTGGCCAGCAAGGGACAACCAATATCCAATTTGATATCGACAAAGGGTTGCCCAGACTCGATGGGACCGATTTCCAGGACCGTGGCCTCTAACACATTCAATACACTGGTTTGAAAGGCAGGAGGGCTTGCCACAAGACTGACATCCCGGGCAAGAATTTGCACTCGTAATGATTCTCCTATGGATGAATGTTGATGGGGCACTGACAATTGACCGCCGGAAAAATTGAGAGTAGTGAGCCCGTATGGCACATCATGCTCCGCCACACGAGTGTCAATGACTGCACCAATGTGGCTGTCCGGGATGACGCGACGACTGCCTACTTGAGAAAAGACTTCAGCAAGAGGCCCGATAGCGGCCACGCTCCCCTCCTTCAACAGGATGAGAGTCCTGGCAAGTTGCACCACTTCATGCAGAGCATGACTCACATAGATAATGGGTATCCTGAACTCCTTATCCAGTCGTTGGATAAATGTCATGATTTCCCGCTTTCGTTGAACATCAAGGGAGCTGAGCGGTTCGTCCATGAGGAGCAGGCGCGGGCTGGTTAATAATGCGCGGCCAATGGCCACTCGTTGCTGTTCCCCGCCGGACAGATGGGTTGCCCTGCGTTCCAACAACGAGTCTAAACCCAGAATCGCGACGACCTGATCAAGTGAAATGCGGCGTTCCGATTCCGGTATCCGTTTCCATCCGTACAATAAGTTCGATCGAACGCTCAAGTGAGGGAACAAGCGAGGCTCTTGGAATACGTAACCAACCGGACGTTCCGAAAGCGGAAGAAAAATGTGTGTGGTTTCATCCTGCCAGACGTGCTCTCCCAGGGCGAGAAAGCCAATCGGGGACCGTTCCAATCCGGCGAGACAGCGCAAGAAGGTGGTCTTGCCGCATCCGGAAGGACCGAATACGACCGTGATCCCTTCGGCGGGTACACTCACCTTCACCTTCAGGTGAAATGAGGGAAAAACCACTTCGAACCTGGCTGTCAACTCGCTCATGAAACGTGGATAGGCAAACGGCGGTTCACCGTATAGACCATAAGAAGGACCAGAAATGAAAAGACGAGAAGTCCTGCCGACAGGACATGAGCCTGGCTATATTCCAAGACTTCCACATGATCGTAGATGGCAATAGAGAGGACCTTTGTTCTTCCTGGAATATTCCCTCCCACCATCAAGACCACACCAAATTCGCCAAGGGTATGAGCGAATCCCAGGACAATCGCCGTGAGATAGCCGCGAGAGGCCATGGGGGAAACAATGGTAAGAAATGTGTCGAGCTTTGAGGCTCTGAGCGACCAGGCCGCCTCTAACGGCTTTCGCCCGATTGCCTCAAAGGCGCTATGCAAGGGTTGAACGACGAACGGAAGCGAATACAACGCCGAAGCTATGACCAGTCCGGTGAATGTAAACGAAAGCGCGGATCCGGTTAACGCCTGTGAGGCGCTCCCGATCCATCCATGGGGACCCAATAAGACCAGCAAATAAAATCCGAGCACGGTGGGCGGCAATACGAGAGGCATGGCAACAATGGCCTCAATGGCCGTACGGGCTCGGGATCGGGTATGTGCAAGCCACCAGGCAAGCGGCGTTCCAATGATCAGAAGCACAATTACCGTCACCCCGGCCAGGCGCAAGGTCAGCCAGAGAGGCCCTAAATCCACCTCAGATAATGTCATGGCTCCCTATTTAGCATTATCACCTTTGGAATGAAAGTTCTTTTCTCAAGGGTCGATGTGGGAGTGTTTAAGGCAGTCCATAGCCGAATCGTTCAATAATAGCCCGGCTTTTATCTCCTTTGATAAAATCCAGAAATGTTCTGGCACCGGCATGATTCTGTCCAGTCCCTAACAGGACCGCTTCTTGTTCAAGTGATTCGTGAAAGGAAGTTGGCACATCCCACCGGCTGCCGCTCCCGTTGATTTTGGAATCCAATACTTGGGAAAGCGCCACAAAACCGAGCTGAGCGTTCCGCGAAAACACAAATTGAAACGCTTGTCCGATGTTTTCCCCTTGAACGATCCGATCCTTGAGGGATTCCCAAAGACCCATCTTCCTGAGTGTTTGTTGGGCAGCCCTGCCATAGGGCGCAGTTTTTGGATTGGCAATGGCCAGATGATCGAAGTGGCCCTTCGACAGGACGATTTGTCCATCCCCATGCACTAAGTTCGAATCCGGACTCCATAGGGTTAGACGTCCCACGGCATAAACAAAACGGCTACCCTTGGCCGCCAGTCCTTCAGCTTCCAACAATTCCGGACGCTCAGCATCTGCTGAAAGAAAGACATCGAACGGGGCACCGTTTTTGATTTGTGCGTACAATTTTCCACTCGATCCGGAACTGACCACAACCGTATGTCCCGTGTCTATCTGAAAATTCGTGACAATGTCGTGTAGGGTGGTCAAAAAATTTGTCCCAACGGCCACCCGTACTTCTTCGGCTACCGCTACAGAGACGAAACCCGAATACAAGACCATAAAAACCAAAACAGAGATTCGAAAAAACATCAGGCATCTCCCAACATAATAAGTGCCGCCAGATGGCTCATTTAAAAAAACAGGCTGACTCCGATAAACGACTGAGAACCTGTTCACAATCTGATGCGCATGGAAAGATAAAAATAATCCGTATCCTTGTTCCCACCCTGAGGTAGATTCGCCGAAGCCGGAAGCCGATCGAAATACGATCCTTTAAACCAATGATCGTACCCGGCATCGAAGTCCAGATTTTGGCTGACAGTCCATGACACGCGTAATTCCAGATCATGTCCCAAATAATTTCCTGACCCTCCTGTGGGATCTTCTAATAGAATCCCTCCATTCACGGCACTGCCTTGGGCCAAGTACCAGAACCGATGCTTGATGTGCATCGTGACGCTTTCGGCTGGCTTCGCAACCAGCCTCCAACCGGGAGAACTGATGTTGGATCGGAGAAATGGCCCGAAAATTCCCGTAGGCATGAAATCCCATCGCCGAGCCCCGAACAAAATATCAAAGGTTCCGCTTTGGCTTCCTCCCGGAGTCCTGGTACCGCTGGAATAGGAATACTGCACCAAAAATTGAGGGGTCCAGGGCATATTAAACGTATAGCCAACCTGGGCATTGGGATTATAGGCAAAATGATCGACCTGACCTAATTGCCCGACTTGAACCGCCCCCTCCAATTCATAATCGAATTCACCAATAGCGGGATTTTTGAAGAAGCGAAATCCGTAGGTACCATACGTTCGATGAAAATTTTTATTTTGTTGTCGTTGATCGTTGAGTCCATAATAAAAGGCATTGATATTCATCCATGGAATCTGAAGGTTTTCCATATATGCACCCCAAAACAAAAATTTCTTATTCTGCTCGTCGAGCTGAACCTCGTCCCGGATGACCGGTTCAGTGATAAAAGCACGGAATCGCCAATTATCTGGTTTCCCAATCTGCCAATGGAAACCGTCAAAGGCATTAGAAGTATTTCGGAAGTTATTGCGGGCGACATACCGACGGCTTCCCAGGTCCAGGGTCATACGACCGAAATGCAGGTCGGTTCGCAACCCGCTTTCTGCAACATTGTCTATAGTCAATGATCCGAATAACTGTAAAATATCCCATTTATCGACTGTTGTCGTATTGACAAACCCCCCAATCTGGGCTCCGTATTCGCGAGAATCTTGTCCTTCAAAGAGAAACCGGAGAGGGCCATTACCCATTCCGAAGCGAACCCTGGACCGGAGGAGCCACTGAGAATCCGTTCGCCCACCTCCAATTTTTGCCGTGGATCGCCAGGGATGACTTACACTTTCGAAGCGCGTGCGGTTTTCAATCCCTAAGTCAACGAAATCCGGCAGACCCAACGCCGCTTTCAAATACCGATTCCATTGAGTCTCTCTGTCTCGGATCAGGACGGCATCAGCCGTTTCCTTCCCATTTTTTCCATTCTGTGCTTCCGCCCGAACTTTGTTCTTTTTTATAAAATCACGAAAAGCTGAACCCTTTTCAATGGCTAAGGAAGAGGGACTCGAAGATGCCGGCTCGGCCGCCCAAACCACCGTGCAACAAATCACCATGGCCATTCCTAATCCAGCCATCAGCCCCATCAGCCAGATTTTCACATCACCTGCCTTTTCTCACTACGACACATCCTTTCTTTTGTGTCAGAATGTTCAGTAAAACAAGGCCCCTCTCCTTAAAAAAATCCTTGTGTACTGTAATTTTAACAATACTTTATGTCAAGTTTAATTGACACCGCGCGGTAACCTTCCTCAGTCATAAATGGCATGGACAATTATAAATTGCGGATGAACCTTCTATTAGTTCCGGGGTAGGGACACCGAAGGGACTCCCCCGTTGGTGGAATATCAACAGAAACCACGAGGTCTTGTTACGCAGGGAGGACACATCCCTGAGAATTCAAGAATCGAGAAGAGACAGATACTTATGAAGGCGAAGGAGACCTATTCGAATGATTGTCCTCCTTCTTTGATGTGCCGTTCGGGGTATTCGTTGCATACCCACAGATATCACCGTGTAAGACAAGGACGATCGACTTTTCCGGGAATTTTTCAGCCAGCTTTTTCAAGCCAGCTTTCGCTCGAAATTACACATCTGCCAGAGACTTTCCCCCCTCAGAGCTTTGAGTTCTCTCCCAGTGCCCATTGTTTCTCACGCCATGCCCATGGAATCTGGTACCCATCCAAACTTTTTCCCCCACGTCAAGACACAAAAGCCTGCCTGGCTAATAGCTTTCCTCTGGAGTCCACGGCACGTGCACCACATGTTTCTTTGAGTCAGCATGCCGCAAAAGATAGACCCTCAGAATTCCCCTTTCCCAGAATCGCGGAGTGGAGATCTTCATGAATATATCTTGCTGATACCCATTCACAAAAGCTAGGAGTATGACAAGAAGAACTTTCATTGTTAATAATGGAAAGCTTCTTAAAGGAAGCTGAGTTACGTACTGGTGTTGGGACGTATTTCCTTTAGAATCGGAATAATCTCTGTGCCTGACCTGATCTCGTCAGTTCCCCTAAACACCACGAGATCACCAGATTGGAGAGCGCCGAACACTTCAACCATTGAACCACTCTTTGATCCCTTTCGTACGGGGATCCATTCCACCAGGTTTTCTTTGACCAACAGCACAAAGACGTTTTCCGTCGTGGTGACAACGGCCGTGGCCGGAACAAACAGGGTCGGACGAGAACGGCGAATCGGCCAGCGGACCTCCGAAAACATTCCGGCAGCCAGCCGCTGAGGCTGGTTATCCACATCCATTTCCACGGGCATAGACCGGGTTTTAGGATCGACCGATTGAGCAAAACGAGACACCACTCCCTGAAAAGTTTCCTCCGGATAGGCTGGCACGGTAAACGGTACAGTTGCCCCTTTATCAATTGACCCGGCATACGCTTCCGGAACTGGAACGATCAATCGTAAGTGAACAATTTGCTCTAACCGTAACAGCGATGAAGTCCGACCGCTTCCCCCATCCGGTCCCACCATCGCTCCAGGATGAATATTCCGTTGTGTGATCACTCCATCGAATGGCGCCTTCACCCGCAAATACTTTTCTATTTCTTGTAAAGATTGGAGACGGGCTGTCAGGGCTTCCTGATGATGCTGGGCCAATTCCACATCGTTTCCAGCCACGATACCTGGCGTCGAGGCTGCGGCTTGAAGACGGGTATACGTGATGTTTGCCGCACGAAGTTGGGCTTCCGCTTCCCTTCTCTGCGCTTGGAACTCTGGCGCGCGTAATTGGATGAGAATATCCCCTTTCTTTACTTTTGCTCCACGATCCACGCTGACGGATTCCACGATTCCCGTGATCTTTGGGGAAAGGTCGACGCTCAAAAAAGGAAGTAGTTCCCCCGGCAGGGGAATCGTCTCTTGCAAATATTGGCTGGAAACGGCCACCACCTCGATCGAAACCGGTTGAGTACGGCTCGCGGGGAATTCTGGTATTTCCGATGGGGAAATTGTAGAGGAAGAGACTGATGGGTTCTGAGCCACACGGCCATCGTTGCTCATGACCATGATACCTCCCGCAATAAGTCCGAGTAATACCAGCCCGATTCCGATGATCTTGCGTGACATGGTTACTCCGGGTTAATTGGGAACCGTGACGTGCGAAGGTTCATAGTGGATACTCGTTGGATCATCGGGATCTAATGAAGGAGACTGAATGCCTCCTCGCTTTTCAAGAATCGCATACACGGCTGGCAAGATCAGCAGACTGGAGACGGTGGCGACCAACAACCCACCAATCACTGCCTGTCCGAGAGGGGCCACCTGCTCCCCTCCTTCCATGACTCCCAATGCCATGGGCAACATGCCAACCATCATAGCCAACCCCGTCATGAGAATCGGACGAGCCCGGCTGCCAGCCCCAACCCGAGCAGCTTCGAGCGAGGAGAGCCCCTGTTTCCGATGATGTTCGGCAAACGACACCAAAAGAATCGCATTCGCCACAGCCACCCCGGTGGCCATAATTGCCCCCAAAAACGACTGAATATTCAGTGTGGTCCCGAAAAGTGTCAGGCCAAGCACGACTCCCATCAATACGGCAGGCGTCGTCAGCAAAACCACCAAGGCGCTTCGCCAGGATTGAAAATTTGCGGCTAAGAGCAGGAAAATCGTCAGCAATGCCAGAGCTAATCCCAGTTGAAGGTTAACGAACATCTCCCTCATCGGGGCAATTTGCCCTCGAACGTCCACCCGAACCCCTTTGGGAGGTGGGCCGACCCGATTTAACGCGACCTCAATCTGTTCCGCTGCCCGTCCTAAATCTTCTCCCGTCACATTAGCCACAATCGTGACCATTCGTTGCATGTTATACCGTGCATACTCTCCAATAGAGGTTCCGGGAACGACCTCCGCCACGTCACGAAGCAAGGGTCCACGTCCCCCTTCCAACTTCACCGGAAGATTGAGCATATCCTGTACGGACTGAAATTCCGATTGGGGAATTTCCACCTGCAGCTGATAGGCTCTTCCAGATTGGGGATCACGCCAATAAATCGGTTCCACAAAACGAGTTGAGGAAGTCGCCGAGACCACCGCCCTGGCCACCTCACCTGCCGTCACCCCAAGCTGGCCCCCTCGCACTCGATCCACGCGCACGGTCAGGGTGGGATAATCCAGGGGTTGTCCAAAGCGCAGATCACGGATGGCAGAAAGATGCGAGAGTTCCTCTCGCACTCGTTCCGCATACGCCCGGTTAGCCTCCATATTCGGTCCGCTCATCGCGATTTCAATTGGGGTGGGAGATCCCATGCTCATGACCTGGGTGACGATATCGCCGCTCTCAAAGGTATAACGCGTCCCGGGAAAACGCTTGGGTAAAAGTTCCCTCAATCGTTCTTTCACCTGCTCCAGGGAAACATCGGAACCCCGGTTCAACGCCACCAACAAGACTGCTTCATGAGGTCCGCTGCTCCACATATACAGGGTATTCACCGGATAACTCGACGGATGAACTCCCACAAACCCCAGGCTAATATTTATCCGCTCAGGGCCAATTTCCTGTTTGATCGTTTCTAGAATTTCCTTCGTCAACAACTCCGTTCGTTCGACACGGGTTCCATCCGGAGCCAGAATTCGTAATTGAAATTGTCCGGTATCGACCCGAGGAAAGATATCCAACCCCAGCTTGGCACCTAAGACTCCCACGGTCGCCGTACTGAGCAGCATATAGCCGATGAGGACCAGCTTCTTATGGCTCAATGTCCAGTTCAAGGCATTGATGTACCAGGCCGGCATGGTCGGACCTCCTCTCACCTCGACCTTAAGATGCCCACCCAACAGCCACACAGCCAAAACGGGCACGAAAGTCGTGGAAAGAATGTAAGAGGCTGCCATGGCAAAGCCCACCGCCAATGCCAACGGCACAAACAAGGCTTTCGCCACGCCACTCATGAAAAAGGACGGAAGAAACACGGCTAAAATACTCAGCATAGACAGGAGAAGAGGGATCACCACTTCACCACGTGAATCCTTGACGGCCCTCCCCAGACTCTTCCCACGAGACAAATGGGCGTGCACATTTTCAATCGTGACCGTGGATTCATCCACCAAAATACCCACTGCAAGGGCCAAGCCCCCTAACGTCATAATATTGATGGTCTGTCCTGTTGCCCACAAAGCCACCACGGCGGATAAGAGAGCAAATGGAATCGTCATGACGACTATTAGGGAACTCCGCCAACTCCGGAGGAAGAGCCACACTACTAATCCCGTTAAGACCGCTCCCAGCACACTTTCCACGACAACAGCCTTTACCGCATTCGTAACATAGGTTGATTGATCGAATTCAAAACTAATCTGAATATCGTCAGGCACCGAGTCCCGAAAAGTCGGGAGCGAGGCTTTAATGCGCTCCACTACAGCCAAGGTGGAGGCATCGGCCCGTTTGGTGACCGGGATGTAGACCGTGCGTCGCCCATTCACCATGGCATAACTGGTGACAATGTCTTCTCCATCTTCCACGGTTCCCACGTCTTTCAAAAAGACCGTGGGCCCGGACCCCAGTCGAATAGGCAGATGTTCCAATTCTGTAATGTTTTCGACAACAGAATTCACAGGGGTCAAATAGGCCAAGTCTCCTATGCGGACATTTCCCGCCGGCATGAGCATATTACCCGTTCGCACGGCCTGAACCACTTCCTCCGGAGACATGCCGAATGCCCGCAACCGTTCCGGATTCACCTTAATCACAATAGTTCGAGCTGTCCCTCCAAATGGCGGAGGGGCAGACACCCCAGGGACCGCGGAAAACATCGGTCGCACTCTGAACAAGGCGAGATCTTGAATTTCTTTCAGGCTCCGAGACTGACTGGTAAAAACCAAATAGCCCACCGGCACGCTTCCGGCATCAAATCTGGAAATAAAAGGCGGCACCGTGCCGGGAGGCATAAATGCGCGGGATCGATTCACATAGGCAACTGTCTGCGCCAAAGCTTGATCCATATCCGTATCCGGATGAAAAAACAATTTCATCAATGCGGCACCCTGAATGGATCTGGATTCGACATGCTCAATGCCGGTGATATAGAGGAAATGATATTCATAGAACGAGACCAGATAGGCCTCCATTTGGGCCGGATCCATGCCACCATAGGGTTGGGCGACATAAATGGCAGGAAGTCCCAGATTCGGGAAGATATCAATGGCCATCCGTTTGACAACCAGATATGAAAATAAGGCCATGGACGCGACCAGCACCATAATAGTCACAGGTCGACGAAGGGCAAAGAGAAGCAGCTTCATTTAATGGCCGGGTGAAGAAGGGGAGGGCCGCGCAAGCCGTAAAATTTCTGACAGCTCGCCCTGAACCCCGGATAAGGCCAACAAGGCTTTCCACACGCCAAGGCGCGCGCGCGCATCATCCACGGCGGCCTGAACTACCAGCCGTTGGGCCTCAGAGACGTCCACGACTGTGGCTAGGCCGACTTTAAATTGGGCGGCGGCTTGGGCTTCCGTCAAGCGAGCGGCTTGAAATTGGATGGGAGTGTTTTCGGCAATGAGTTTGGTACTCTCCACAAGCGATCGAGCCTTCACCTGCTGCGCCGTCAGCTCTTGAATCACACGATCGTAGCGAGCCATTTCCGCCAGATTGCGATAATGCGCCTGTTGTTTTTGCGCCCGGATGGTTGAAAAATCCAACAGGGAAAAGGTCGCCGTCAGACCAACCGCCCAATTCGGCACATCCGGTAATAACCCGTCCCCTCCGCCACCTCGATTCCCCTGATTATCCCATCCGCTACCACGGCCGAAAAAGCTGCTCTGCAGGTTGAATTTCGGTACCCAGGCCTGCGCCAAGGCTTCTTCCCGTTTTTTGGGAATATCGGCTGCGGCCTTTTGGACTAATGCCAAGGGATGCTGTGAGGGATCCCTTTTATCGGAGACAAATCCTTGAGGGAAGGCTTTCAGCACCTGATCTCCGATCGAAATTTGACCACCAGCTATCCCGAGCACCTGAGCCAATGTGGCCATTTGTGATCGTTCAACCTGCTCTGCTTCCAATAGGTGAGTGCGTGCAACCGCCGTCTCGGCTTGAGCACGGGATCCATCAACTCCCGCCCGCAATTGATTACGGACGAGAACCTCGACGGTCTTAGCAAAAACAACCCGACGTTCCAAATTGGCTTGTAGGGCCTGGCGAGCCTCCTGGGCCATGATGACATCGATATAGGCGTCTCCGACAGCCAATGCCACTTCAAGCTGGGTAAGGGTGATAAAGGCTTTCGAATGACGCTCCATGGTCTGGGCGGTACTCACCTGGGCCGACCGCAAACCAAAATCGAAGGGTTCCCATGCCAGCAGAATACCGGCCGCACTGCCCCAGCTACTACTATAAGCACTTCGTCCTAGATCAGGGCCGGAAATCGGTTGGAAAAAAGAATTCGGAAAAAACATCCCGGAAACATTATTAAAGGTCGAGCGAGTCCCTTGAACGCCGATTTCCACCCGTGGGAGATAGTTTGTCTCTGCCAAATCGATGCCGGATTGAGCTTCCTTTTGCTTGGCCAAGGATTCCCGCACCGCGGGATAATGATTCAAGGCGTATTCAATGGCTTGCAGCAAGGTCAGGTGAGTGGGCAACTGTTCAGGCTGTTGAGCATGACATGCTTCTATGACCACATGAAAACAAAAAAAGATTGCCAGAAAAGTTGGCAACAGATTCATTGAGGTGTCCTTCTTATTGATGATTATGGTGACCATTGACCATTTACGTGTTGAAGAATGTCCCAGGATGGGGCTAGATAAATTTGGAACACTTCTTCTTTTCTCATCCTTCCTGTACACCCTTCGTCCATCTCAGGGAATTGATTGGTAACTGTTTCCAGCAGTCTCCTTTCGTCAAATCGTTTCTCGATTCATGACCTCTTCTGTTAGTTCTCGAATTTGCTGTCTGGCTTGAGCTAAGGCCTGTCGGCCGGATCTGGTGATAAGGTAGGTTCTTCGGCGGCGTCCTGATTGAAGCTCCAGTTGGCATCGGAGATATCCTGCCGCTTCCAATCCGTGCAATGTTGGATAAAGGGTGCCTGGACTCAGCTGGTAACCATGGCTAGCCAATTCCTGAGCCAAATCAACCCCACAGACGGGCTCCTCAGCGGCATGGTGCAGAATATGGATTTTGACGAAACCTAGGAAAAATTGGCGCACCATGCGCCGAGTAGGCTCGTGATTACTGGTAGGCATAAAGACTGTTAGGGAAATAAGCTTCTGTTATCGTTTACCGATATCGATTTTCGATACTATTAGCCGAAATTCCCTAATTGTCAAGATGGTTATTACACGTCTCATTCGCAAGAGTGAGAGATAACAAACAAAACTAGATCATCTCGGCCATTGAAACATCTAGCTTCCCCGACAGAATTGGAAAATATTGGGCCATGACTGGGTAATTGGCGCTCCCCTCAAAGAAATTTAGTCAGGGCCCTATTAATATCCGGTCACAATAATGCCCCTCCACTACAAACCCTACCTTAATAGCAACCATCCTCAAAGGATACGATGCCTGTTCTTGAGCTATGGCTTGTTTACTTTCTTCCCCTGATTATGATGCTCTCTGATCATGAGAGGTTTATTTCAAGACCCTGTCTCTTTGGTACCCAGGCGCCCCTTCAGCATCTTTGGCAATACGTATACTGTGTTGGCTTATGTCAGGCCATCCAGCATTGTCCTATCTGCGTGAGTTAGCACCTACTCGTCCCCTTCTTCTCTTCTTTTTTTTTAACGTCTTTGCGCGCCCCATATCGACATTGTAAGAGAAAATCGCGATCTAATGGTAACGTTATCAAAGATACCCGTACCCGTCGTCGGAGTAGTTATGAAGGTGGCCAAAATCCCGGGCTTGTGGGTTTTCTGCCCAAAATGTTTGGCAGAGGAATGCCATGACGTTGCCTTGCCCCTTTCTATTGTTGCTTTCGTTGCGCGACTTCAATGCCAAGTGAACACTTTCTGTGTATTGCTCATTGGGGTTCCTGGTCCTTAGTTTCACCCTGGCAATTTTTAACTTTTGCTGAGCCTGTAGAGATGGTATTTTTGAGATATGATAACCGGCATGGTCGCTCTTAATGGGTCAACATAGGGAGATGTTCATATGAATTGTCTTTTGTTGCGCCATGGGATTGCTGTTAATCCAAATGAATGGGACCGCTCTGAACGGGAACGCCCTTTGACCAAAGAAGGTATGGCCAAAACTGAACAGGTCGCTGCAGGGCTCAAACGGATTAGAGTGAAGCCTACACACCTCTTGTGCAGTCCATTAATCCGTACGCAACAAACGGCTGGGATAACCAAAGAGGTGCTACAGACCACGGCGACGATTCAGCTTTGCCCTGAGCTGGTATATGACCAATCTCCCATGCTGCTTTTCGCTATTTTACAAAGATTGCCAGAGGATGCCTTCGTCATGTGCGTCGGGCATGAACCTCATCTTGGCCAAACAGCCGCATTAATGATTTTTGGAAAGAACAGCTCAGGCCTTTCGGTCAAAAAGGCTGGAGGCTGCCTGATTTCTTTTGATGGAAACGTCGGAGTAGGACGGGGAAATTTAGAATGGTGGATGGCCCCTGCGCAGCTCAGAGCGCTACGCTAGGGGCCTTGTGCACGACACAATATTTACCACTCGTCAACCTTTTTAACAATAGATCAATACGCTTTCGATGCCATGATTTTCAATCGGTACATTGGGTAAATACGGATCCTTAACTTATGAGCCCGCAGGGCGCGCCATTCCCATTTTCACCAGTCCATTGACAAAGACGCCTTCTTCTAGCAGAAAAACCGGGGAATCGATTTTTCCTTCCAATGTCGCTGGGGCCAGCAACTGTATCTTCTGTAAAGCGACGAAGTCCCCACGAAGAGGACCCTGTGCGACAATGTCCTTAGCCTTAACGGTGGCTTCAAGTTTGCCATCTTTTCCCACCTGAATCAGATCACTCCCATAAATTTCCCCTTCAACAAATCCATCGATTCGCGCCATCCCCTGGACTTTCAATACACCGCTCAATCGGCACTTTTGGCCCAAATACATTTGATAACCTTCCTCTTCAAGTCCAACCGTTGAAACTTCCAATGCGCCTGTTTGATAGGATTCTGCCATAACTCCTCCTTATGGTTACAATACCGCGTATTGTGTGAAAGGGAACCCGCGACTCAATCTTTGAACACGTCAGAGTAAAGGGAGCGATGCGAAAGGAACCATCCCCAAATTGAGGGACCGTTGAGGCAATTTCAGACAACCAATTTCTTGAGACGAGGTCGATGGGACTGTATCCACAAAACCGGGCAGGCCAACAGAACTACAAAAAAAACAAACAGGGGAAAGAAAGAAACGGTATGCCCTAACGTCAAGATTCAAGGAACAGGAAATCTTAACCTATCAATTCAGCAAAAACAGATTCCTGATGCGACCTGCCAACAGATTCTGGAGACTCACAGAAAATGAAGCAACACCGAACAACTAGAAGACTGCGGACAGCAGGAGGTAAAAAGCCACGGCTAAGAATGCCGAACCGGGAAGTGTAAAGACCCACGCATAGGCAATTCTCCTGGTGACACCCCAACGAACCGCCGACAATCGATTCACCGCCCCCACGCCCATGACTGAAGACGTAATCGTGTGAGTCGTGCTGACAGGCAATCCAATATGGGCCGTAACCATCAACACGACACCCGCCCCGGTTTCGGCGGCGAATCCATGGACAGGATCCAACTTGGCAATTCGCATTCCCAGAGTTCGAATAATCTTCCACCCTCCTAGGGCCGTTCCCAGGCCCATAGAGAGTGCGCAGGAAATAATAACCCATTTGGGCACTTCCGCAGAAGGAATATGTCCGGCAGAAAGCAAAGCCAAGGTAATGATTCCCATCGCTTTTTGTGCATCATTGGCTCCATGACTCAAAGCCATAAACCCCGCTGACAACAATTGAAGACGTCGAAACAACCTCATAGCCCTTCCTCGCGAAGCCCGAAAAAATGCCCAGCTCAACCCGACCATGAGTACAAAGGCCGCAAGAAACCCCAATAAAGGAGAAGAGACCATCGCTTCCATGACCTTTATCAATCCGGCACCCTGCAACACCTCGACACCACCATGAATAAAACCTGCACCGACCATGGCTCCAATCAAGGCATGGGAGGAACTGGAAGGCAACCCCATATGTAAGGTAATAAAATTCCAAACGATAGCTCCCCCCAATGCGGAAATAATGACCACATCATTGATCGCGGCAGGATCGATAATTCCGTTTCCTACCATTTTAGCTACCGCGGTAGACATAAAGGCCCCGATCACATTCAAGACACCGGCAAAAAGAACAGCCAAGGTGGGGCTCAGGACCCGAGTGGACACGACGGTGGCCACGGCATTGGCACTATCATGCCAACCATTTGAAAAATCAAACAGAAGTGCGAGGCCGATAATTAGAATGAGAAGTATGCTGAATTCGGCCACAGAGGTGCTTTGGGAGGGGTATCAGAAAAATCGGAAAGATTTGGCTAAGACGTCATCATCCATGCTTGAGTGCGATCCGTTCCAGGACATTCACCACATCCTCACACGAATCGGTACCCATCTCAAAATTCTCATAGATCTCTTTCCACTTCATCACCGTCTTGGGATCCGCTTCCTCTTCAAATAACCGGGAGATCGCTTCCCGGCTCACCCGGTCAGCTTCGTTTTCCAAGCTATGGACTCGAATGGCACAGTCCTTCATATCCCAGTTTTGATGACGAAGAAGATCAATCCCTTTCCCGACTTCTAAAGCGGCATCATGAAGGATTTCGGACAACTTGAGTGCCGTGGGCGTCGGGTGGTCAATTTTAAACACCATGAACAATTCGGCCACCGCATCAATTTCGTCCAGAATATCATCGAGCGCGCTGGCCAATGCGTGAATATCTTCCCGATCTAACGGGGTAATGAACGTTTTATTCAGTTTATACACAATGTCACGAGTGAGATCGTCACCCTTGTGCTCCAAATTTTTGATGTGTTGAATTTGTGTATGCGGTTCATCAAAGGACTTCATTAATGCTTTCAAGCACTGCCCTGCTTCCACGACGTTTTGAGATGCTTGCTCGAATAAATCAAAAAACCCGCTTTCCCGAGGCATAAAACTAAACATAAGGATTCTCCTTAAACTGGAAAGCGCAGAATGGTCAAATCTCGTCTATGGACTTTGCAGGCCAGGAACCACAATTTCCAAGCCGAAACCAGGTTAGCCTACCGGTTATTCGTTTTTTTTGGTGAGCAGTAATGATGGATTGACCCGCCATGATCCACAAGGAGAAGTCGACACACACAAACCGCAGCCCGAAATTTTAACCTATGCTGGGGACTTCAAAATGCGCAAGTATCCCACAAATGCCCGAACAATTTCCAGAGAAGGGTTCACACATAGAATGACCGACTAGGCGACAGTTTTCATGGCAATGGGAGCCGGCTTTAATTCAATCCGACAATGGAAGGTTTTCTCAAAGAGTTTCATCCTTCGTTCCGTTGTCCATAATTCCAACTCCGGGTCATAGCGAAAAAATACATGGAGGCGCAGAGGCTTCCCGGATTCAATGGAAATTTTCCTGATCACAGAAAAATGACTCCGATCCAGGCCATCGGCAATTCGTAAAATCGCACTGAGACATGGCACAACTTTTCGCTGATCGCGATTTAAGAGTCGAAATCCTTTATGCCTGATCGTTGGTTGGCCCCGTCGATGATATCGCGCCACGTTGGCCATAATGTTTACTTCTTCAGACGAAAAACCGGGAAGATCGGCATGGGTTATCAAATAGTAGGTGTGCTTGTGGTGTTTGTTCTCTCTAATATGATGCCCAATATCGTGAAGTAAAGCCGCATATTCCAACCACTCCCGTTCCCTGTCGCCAAGTTGATGGAACGCTTGAGTCTGATCGAACAAACTTAATGCCAACTTCGCCACATGATGCGCATGGTTTTTTGGATACTGGTATCGTCTAGCCAACAATAAGACCTGACGCCGTCGAATATGGGGAATTTCTTGTTCCGCCCGTAACCCTTCCTGATGTTGCTGGATGAAATCATAAATGACCCCTTCCCGAATCGCTTTATCACTAATACGCGCTTGTTGGACCCCGATACGCTCCATAAGTATACGCAACACCAACACCCCGGAATACAGCGTATCCACACGCCTGGGGTCCAGGCCGGGTATATTCAATCGCGTCTGTGTATCTTTTGTCCGCAGCAGTCTTTCAACCTCTCGAACTTCATCTATCTCAATTGTGGCCATATCAATTTGGGAGAGTGGCCGTCCGGTCCTAGACAAATAAATGATTTCCGCGAGATTTCCCGCCATCCCCGATGTGGCCACAAGTTGATTAAATTGAGATTCACGTTTCTTTGATGGCAAGGATTTCTTCAATGTTTGACTGACCAGATTTTCCAGACGTTGGATCATTTTTTTATCAGGAACATCTGCCTTGAGAAATTGATCCTTCAACCTGATCGCACCTAATTTGAGACTTCTCACAAATTTTAAGCGCCTTGGTGTACAAGCCATCAACTCCACGGAGCCGCCCCCGATATCCACAATCATGGCGGGAAAATGGTCGAGATCCATACTATTCCTGACGCCTAAATAGATGAGGCGGGCCTCTTCCTCACCGGTGATGACCCGCACCCTAAGACCAAGTTCTTTGCGAACGAGCTTTAAAAAATCCCCTCCATTTTTTGCCTCGCGGACCGCACTGGTGGCAATCGGTAAAATAGGATCAAATCCCTTATTCTTTGCCAGCATGGAAAACCGTTTTAGGACGGTCAATCCACGGTCCATGGCCTCGGGGGACAACCGCTGAGATGTAAAGGTTCCATCACCTAACCTGGCCATATCCTTAATACGGTCGACAATCTTGTAAGAAAATCCTTTTCCAATTTCGGCTAGAACCATGTGAATGGAATTAGTTCCAATATCAATAACCGCGAGCCTTTTCATGTGGCTGAACTCCTTCAAAAATAGATTCGGTTTTACCCGTTCATGCCCACAGAGATTCCGTGGTCAATACCGGTATCAGATGTTGCAAGAAGGAAATCTTCAGGAAGGGACAGAACTATCATGAATGATATAAATACGATACCCCACACCCCAGACAGTTTCAATAGTGGGGCCGTGATCGCCCAATCGCTGCAGTTTTCGCCGGAGGCGGACTATATGAGAGTCTACGGTCCGAACTTCGACAGTGACCTACGGTCCCCAGACGCGGTTCAAAAGATCCCGGCGATACAGAGATCTGCCATCGCTATGACCCCGAAAATATTAAAAGGAGAGTTCCCGAGTAAGATGTTGAACGAGCAAACGGTTCCCAAATACGGCATCAACCTTTCCGGATACCTTTGAGGGACGAAGGGTTGCCGCCCCTCCAGCCTCCTCAATTAATACCTGAGTAGCCAGGATATCCCACGGGTTCAAAGCTGGATCCACCATTGCGCCAACGGCTCCACTGATCACCAGGCCATGCCCAAAACAATCGGTATACCCTCGCACATACCCGGACATTCTTAACAGTTGATGATAATCCGCCTCACGATTCACACTGGAAAACTGAGCAAAATCGCCCACTCCGATAATGGCCTTATCAATGGGAAGATCTTCGGGAAGGTGCAAGGCTTTTCCTTGTCGGGTGGTCCCTTGTCCCCTGGCCGCGGCATAGGTGAGTCCGAGCATGGGAAGATGAATCACTCCAAGGACAGGAAATTGTTCTCGAGTGTCAACCAAGGCGATGATGGTACCGAATAACGGGATCCCATGGATAAAGGAACGTGTTCCATCGATAGGATCCACGACCCATTGCCATCTCGTTCCCGTTCCCTGTAACCCTTCTTCTTCACCAAGAATATCGAGAGGCCCGATTGCGGCGTTGGAAAGCAAGTGACTGCGGATGAGTGCTTCCCCCTCTTGATCGGCTTGAGTCACCGGTGAACCATCGCTTTTTTCTCTGATACGGAAATCCTGCTTTTCAAAATAGGCACGAATCGGAACAGCCGCAACGTGGGCCGCCTGGACAGCTGTTTGCAACAATTGAGTCAATTGATTATTGGGCAAACCTTTATACATCAATTATTCTCCTGCGTGTATTGAACCCCACTTTTCCTCTGGTAGTATATAGAAATTCATTATTTGGTGACACAGTTTCTCTCGAATTCTGGATCACAATACGTTTTCTCACAGTCATATGCAGACTCAATCACCCATCACGTGCAACAGAGCTTGCAGGAAAGAGATACCCGTTTCCTTAGATCAAGTGTGCTCAAGAACAGCTCCCTGTGATTACCAGAGCATGAAGGTGGCCGTATAGGCCCTACAAGGAACACCAGCACATTTATCATGTTTAGATAAGTAGTTACGCGAAAATTTCACACTTTCTTGCGATCCATTCAGGTAAAATGAGACCGATTATTTCCTTTTTTTTTATTGGTTTTCTGAGAAAGTCGCACTTTCTTATGTTTTGGAAATCAACCCAATCCCGTGAAGAATTGATTCAAACGGCCCACCGCCCACTGAATATTGCAGGATGAGTTGCCATGCCATGGAAAATTCACCAGGCGATTGAAAACGAAATTAAGTTTCGGATTCCCCCCGGCTTCCAAATCCCTCCCGACATGGGGGAACCGATCCCGTCCCGCGTGTTCACATCCACCTATTTTGACAGCGAGCACCATCGACTCGGTCAATTGGGTCTGACACTCCGAAAACGAGTGGAACAAGCCCATGGGGTCTGGCAATTAAAGATACCCAGCGGTGCCGTTCGAGTGGAGTTGAACATTGATTCCGGCAGTCGCAGCATTCCCTGGGAATTTCAGGACTTATTAACGGCTTTTTTTAGAAAACAGGAGGTCATTCATCTCGGGAAACTCCGGACAAAGAGAAAAGGGGTACGCATTCAAAAAGACAGCCAGGCCATCGCTGAAGTCGTCCAGGACTCCGTCGCCCTCATCAAAGACAAAAAAATTGTGCATGCATTCCAGGAAGTAGAGGTTGAACTTCAGGAAGGCACAGCCGCTCAACTCAAGCCTATCATGAAGATCTTGCTTCATGCCGGGGCAGAGGAGAAACCATTACAACCCAAGATTTTTCAAGCACTACAACTTCCCTATCCGCTTACACTCGAACTCAGTGATCCTTCAGCCCCACCGACAGAACATATTCGAGAAAGGCTCCATTCCCAATTCCTTCAGATGTTGCAGCATGATCCTGGAACCCGCTTGGGTCGGGATAGCGAAGCACTCCATCGCATGCGAGTCGCGACCCGGCGCATGAGAGCCATCATTCGAGCGGTGCGTACCTTTCTCGCACCCGAATGGACAGAGCATGTCCGCCAGGAGCTGGGATGGGTTGGCTCTTTGTTGGGCGAAGTCAGAGATGGGGATGTCCTTTTGGAATCATTTCGTCAAAATTTCCATGACCTCTCCATACAAGAACAGCCTGTCTTTCAATCGATTCTCAAGAAATTTGAAGATCAGAGGTCTATGGACCGTGCCAATCTTTTGGAGGGATTGCGTAGTGACCGGTATCTCAATCTCCTGAATCATCTTGAGGATTCACTACCCCGGTTACCGTTTCAGCCGTCTCCACTGACGATTACGGAATTAGCAAGAAAAACCTTTCACAACGTTCAGGATTTTGTGAATGTCTCAAACAGCTTGTTCCCGAAAACTGAACTGCATCGCACTCGAATACTTTTAAAACGCGCGAGATATGCCCTTGAACTCGCCGAGCCCTTGCTTGGCAAGCGTGCCAAACGGTTTCTTGAACAAGCGAAATACACGCAGGATCTTCTGGGACACCATCAGGATGCGGTGGTTGCTGAACAACGGCTCCTCGCTATCAAACAGCACTCCCGGGCAACCGGCATAGCCTATGTCACCGGACTGATGGTCGAACGGTTACGCAACCAGCAATCCCAGGTGTATCAACAGTTCCCGAAACAGTGGCAAAAGCTTCAAAAACATGGGAAAAAGCTATAAAGCCTTATGCCACAAATCCTCCTTGACCGTTTACGTCGGCATAGACCCGTTTTATTGGACTGACGATGATGGGCCTGAATAACCTCAATCAGGTAGAATGACTCTTCATCCATAACAGGCATAATAGGAGATCAGGTCATGACCCATCAGATAAAACCGAAGCCACCCAATCTATCTGAGGTCATCGATAATCTTGATGACCCTAAGCTGTACCTGAACCGGGAACTGAGTTGGCTGGAGTTCAATAAACGGGTACTGGAAGAGGCAGAAGATCCGAGCCATCCATTACTGGAACGAGTTAAATTCCTTTCGATATTCTTCAATAATCTTGACGAGTTTTTCATGATCCGGATTTCCGGATTACGCGAACAATTGTCCAGCGGCGTCCTGGAAGCCGCTCTGGATGGGATGAGTCCGTCCGATCAATTGGGACAAATCCGGGACGCCCTTCTCCGTAGTTTCTCCCGTGTCACCCAATGCTGGCAGGATGACCTTCTGACGCGTCTGGCGCAAGCACATATTTGCATTCTTGCCTATCAAGACCTCAAACCCAAACAACGATCCCTCCTCCGCCGATATTTTCGAAAAGAAATATTTCCCGCGCTGACGCCTTTGGCCTTTGACCCCAGCCACCCTTTCCCCCATATTTCCAACCTCACGGTCAACCTGGCTGTCGTGGCGAACGACCCCGAGCGTGGAGAATGTTTTGCACGCATTAAGGTTCCGTCGTTGTTCCCAAGATTGATCAGAATTCCAGACGAATCGCAGGTATCAGACGATGAACAAATGGGGTTAGCCACCGGAGCGGAAAGCACCAACTTTGTGTGGCTGGAGGATATCATCGCCGCCAATCTGGACTTATTGTTTCCGGGTTTGACGATTCAAGCCTCCTATTATTTTCGCATTACCCGGGATGCCGATTTTGAAATCGAAGAGGATGAAGCCGGCGATCTGCTGGCTGCCATTGAGGAACAAATTGATTTACGCCAATTCGGTTCGGTGGTGCGATTGGAACTGGACCGGCATATGCCGGATTCCATTAAAGATATCCTGGTCAGAAATCTGAGTTTAGCGCCCTATCAAGTTTACACCTATGATTTCCGCCTCGGCCTGTCGAATCTCCTTGAACTCACCGCCATCGACCGACCGGATCTGAAATTTCCACCCCATTTCCCCAATATTCTGCACGACCCCACCTCAAAAGAGTCATTATTTTCACTCATTAAACGGGAAGACATCTTCCTTCATCACCCATACGACAGCTTCTCACCCGTCGTGGATTTCATACGACAAGCCGCTCTGGATCCGAAGGTGTTAGCCATTAAGCAGACACTCTATCGAGTGGGCATCAACTCCCCTGTGGTAGACGCCCTCATGGAAGCCCGCCAAAATGACAAGCAGGTTGCCGTACTCCTGGAACTCAAAGCCCGGTTCGATGAAGAAAATAATATTGAATGGGCAAGAAAATTAGAAGACGAAGGCGTCCATGTGGTGTATGGTGTCCTGGGCCTGAAAACACATGCCAAGGTCTGCATGGTCGTTCGTCGTGAATCAGATGGCATTCGTCGCTATCTGCATCTCGGAACCGGCAATTACAACCCCATCACCAGCAAATTCTATACAGATTTCAGTTTATTTACCTGTCATCCGGTATTCGGCGAAGATGTCACCGATCTGTTCAATGCCTTGACCGGGTATTCAAAAAAAGACTCCTACGCGAAACTTTTGATTGCGCCGGTCGGGATTCGAACGAATATCATCGAGCGAATCAATCGGGAAATATCCCGCCAACAACAACATGGAGACGGCTACCTGGCATTCAAGGTAAATTCTCTCGTAGACAAAGCCTCAATTCAGGCTTTATACCGAGCCTCTCAAGCAGGGGTCAGGATTGAACTTATGGTCCGTGGAATGTGCGGGCTCCGCCCTGGGGTTCCTGGGCTCAGCCAAACCATTACGGTCACGTCTCTCGTCGGACGATTCCTCGAGCATTCCCGCTGTTATTATTTTCGTAACGGAGGGCAGGATGAATTATTTCTGGGAAGTGCGGATCTCATGCCTCGCAATATGGACCGGCGGGTTGAAATTTTGTTTCCGATTGAGAATCCCACACTCCGCGCCTTCATTGTTGAGACCGTTTTGCGTCCTTACCTGAAAGACAACATGCACACGCGACAACTCCAAGCCGATGGAACCTATACTCGTATTAAGCCTTTGGAGCATGAAGCACCATTTCAGGCCCAGGATTGGTTTATTGCCAACTGGAAAGGGAAATACACCAAACCGCCTTCCTTTTGAAGACGGTAAATGAGAAGTTGTCTGTTTTTTCAGCTGTGCCAACACATCTCCGCGCCTCTGCCAAACTTAGCTGGTGGCTTTGTTAGGCACTAAAAACCAATATTCCGAAAGAAACGGTGCTCCCAACTCCCTCAGCGGACATCCCTCTTGATAATGAGCGGACTCCCACTCCAAACCACAACTACGGGACCACAATGGGATCGTACCGGATCTGCCCTGGGACGAAGCATTTGGGGCACAGTCTCTCTCACATTTCAATCTCACTCTGGTCATGCATTCCCCTCTTTTCTTGGAACATCTCCATAATCCAAGCCCGAAAATCAGGGCTGGCTCTATTTCCTAAAAGCCGGGTCATCAGAATATCTATCGAACGTGAGCTTCATGATCAGCCATCCAGCCGACTCAAAAATCTCATTGAATCATCAAATTCTCTAGCCCATAACAACGGTGCACTTCTCCTGAACCGCCTCGTTCTGACGGGAGGTCATACAAGCCTGGCCAACCCCCTCACTAGCAACTCCACAGAGTTCACGTCGCCTCATACACGCGATAGTTTCCTGAATGCGCTCAGGCCTTCCCCAATCACTCCAATAGACCCCGGTCAGATCCATCATGTGTAATTGCTGAGGAATCAGCGATAAAAGATCGCTCGAGAAATTTCTCGTGGGCATCGTTCGATAGAGATGCAGTAAACGTTGATGTTCATTTGAGGTCCCAATCCCGCCCGCATGTTCATCAAGAGGCATCACAACCTCCGGAATACACTGACGTCCGGCTTCCCATAAGGTTTGAACGTTGGCAATCAACACCAACGTATTCCATTGTCCTCCACTCAGGGCAATATCCTCAAGCTGGGATCCCTGTGGTTTTTCCACAAATCTTCGCACTTCCCTGACCCGGAGCCCTCCCGGATGCGGGAGACGACCACCTGGAATCACCCACCCATAGTCCTGCTCCCGCGATTGAGGAGGAACAGTCAACAACACCATACGGTGCGGGTGTTCCCGGACCAGGGCCGCCGCATCACGAACCACTTGAATCATCGGCTCAACGGGGAAAATGAAATGATCAGAAGGCCACAGAACCACCGTGGCATAAGGATCATGCGCTCGAATATAGGAGAGCGGCAGAAACACACCGGGGCCGGTTCCCCGATTTTCAGGTTGCCAGACCACCCGTCCCAGGGATTCCTGGATCAATTGTGTCCGTACATGCCCCCAGTGTGATTGGTCCATCACCGTCACAACCTGATGAGGAAGACAAAGGGTTTTCGCCCGCCTCCACGTATGTTGGATCATCGATCGTTTTCCCATAAACGTACAATATTGCTTCGGTCGATACGCACCGAAACACCGTTCGGTATATTCCCGAAGGCGCTCCCCATGTCCACCTGCGAGGACCAAAGACCACAGCGAACCAGGGCCTTGTGAACGTAAGGGAGTAACCGGACCTTGGAAATACCCTGAGGAACCTCCGCGGGTGTCAATCCATTTTTGCATACCATTCTCCTTCCCCATGCGCTGGTGTATATTAATGATTATTCATACCCACACTATACGTTTGGGAAATGACACCCCTGTCACAGACAGGTAAATTTTCCGTGACAGACGCTAGGAAGCTGGAGCGGGAACACACCAACAAGAGAAAATGACGAGGAGAAAACAGCAGGCAAGGAGACGAAGTGTCAGGTCGGATTCATATGACGGATAATTTTCCCTTCAACCATATACACAACCAGTTCCGCCACATTTGTCGCATGATCGGCGATGCGCTCAATGTATTTGGAGATAAATGACAACCGGATCGCACGCGAAATTGTTTGGGGATTTTCCATCATAAAAGACAATAGTTCACGAAATATTTGTTCATTCAGTTCATCCACGTAGTCATCCTCGTTGAGGACCTGTCTGGCAAGTACCGAATCCCCTCGCACAAACGCATCAAGGGCTTCTCCCACCATTTTAATAGCACGCTCGGCCATGAGCGGAATATCGATGTACGGCTTCAATTGGGGTTCGGCATGCAGTTCGATGGCACGCTCACAGATATTTTCGGCCAAATCGCTCATACGCTCTAATTCTGTGGAAATTTTCATGGCGGTCGTGACAAACCGAAGGTCTTTCGCCGCGGGTTGGTGGAGCGCCAACAATTCGAGACAAAGTTCGTCGATGACCACATCCATCGTATTCACCTGACGATCATTCTGAATGACCTGATTGGCCACGACATCATCACGGTCCACAAGTGCGGTAAGGGCTTGACGAATTTGCCCTTCAACGAGCGCTCCCATGCGCAAAATTCTCTGCCTGAGATCCGCTAACGAATCATCAAAATGTCGTTTCATCGTGATCCTTTATTCTGTTCGACCCGAAATCAGCCAAACCGCCCCGTCACATAATCTTCCGTTCGGGAATCGCCTGGGTTGGTGAAAATTTTCTTGGTGCCATCGAATTCGATTAATTCCCCTAACAGGAAAAATCCCGTCAAATCAGAGACTCGGGCAGCCTGTTGCATGTTATGTGTCACAATGACGACTGTGAGCCGTTCTTTTAACGTATGAAGAAGTTCTTCAATCCTCCCGGTGGAGATCGGATCCAGAGCGGAACACGGTTCATCCATCAACAACACTTCCGGATTCACCGCAAGTGCCCTCGCAATACAGAGTCGTTGCTGTTGACCTCCCGACAAACCCAAGGCGCTGGCATGTAACCGATCTTTGACCTCATCCCACAATCCTGCTCCCTGAAGACTTGTTTCAACGATTTCGTCAAGGATGGCACGTTTGCGGATCTTCTGCAATTGGGGACCATAGGCCACATTTTGCCAGACTGTTTTCGGAAACGGGTTAATCTTCTGAAACACCATACCCACCCGGGTTCGAAGATCAGTCGCATCGACTTCAGGTCGATAAATATTTTCCTCATCCAGGAGAATGGTGCCTTCGACCCTGGCCCCATCGACCAGATCGTTGAGACGATTGAGACAGCGCAAGAGAGTCGATTTCCCACAACCTGAAGGTCCGATAAATGCCGTCACTTTATTGGCGGGAATGGTCATATTCACACATTTGAGAGCCTGAACGGTTCCATAGTAAAAGTTCATATCTTGAATGACGATTTTCGCAGACACAGCCGTTGATGAATGTTGAGCCGTTTCGGATTCTACAAACGTCTTTTTCATGGGATCCGTCTGCCTCGTTTCACCCACCCGCCTTAAAGGCTTTGCCCCGGAGGTCTTGACCAAAGGCATAGATTGTTCCAGAAAATTCTGCTCGATTTCCATAATTGTACCTCATTTAGACCGAAGCACCAGCATAGCGCTTCCGCATCCGTGTGCGGAGCGCAATTGCCGTCATGTTCAAAAGAAGCACGACCAGAACCAGGACCAGGGTCGTGACGTAGACCATCGGTTTTGCCGCCTCCACGTTAGGGGATTGAAATCCCACATCATAGATATGAAATCCCAAATGCATAAATTTTCGATCAAGATGCAGAAAAGGAAACTGACTATCAACCGGCAGGGCCGGAGCAAGTTTGACGACGCCGGTTAACATGAGTGGCGCCACTTCCCCCGTAGCCCTGGACACCGCGAGAATCAACCCGGTTAAAATTCCCGGCATGGCACACGGCAGGACAACTCGCATGAGGGATTCGAATTTTGTCGCCCCCAAACCCAACGACCCTTCCCGATACTCCCTGGGAACTGCCGACAATCCTTCTTCCGTCGCAACAATCACGACTGGAACAGTCATGAGGGCTAAGGTAAGTGAAGCCCATAACATTCCCCCGGTTCCAAACGTCGGGTTCGGCAAGGAGGCCGAAAAAAATAATTGATCAATGGTTCCTCCCACCGCATACACAAAGAACCCCAGACCGAATACACCAAAGACAATTGACGGAACCCCTGCAAGATTATTCACCGCAATCCGAATCATTCGAGTCAATGCGCCTTGTTTGGCATATTCCTTTAAATACACGGCAGCCAGGACTCCGAACGGCACCACCACCACACTCATCACCAGGACCATCATGACCGTACCAAAAATCGCAGGGAAGATCCCACCTTCGGTATTGGCTTCCCGTGGCTCTTCGGTTAACACGTTCCAGAAGTTTTCCACATACATCAGGATTTTGTCCGACACAGTCATGGCATTCGGACGCCACGCCTTTACAATGCCGCCAACCGGAAATGTTTTTTCTTCGCCGGTGACATCAATGAGGGTGACACGATACCGGTTCAATCGCTCATACAACCCCACCAATCGTTCGATCTGCTCCTGATAAGCCGCTTCCCGTTGTTGAATTTCCCGTTGAAGAATGTCGGCTGAATCCTGAGATATTTCCCCTTTTGATTCCAAAACCTTCAGATTCAGGCGCGCCCGCTCCATGTCAGCGTTTATGGCGCCAATCACATCGTGTTCAATATGATGAATTTCCCGGTGAAGAGCTTCGGCCTGCTTCAGAAAGGGATACCAGACGTCCCACCCGATATCCCGGCCTTGAGCCAGACGCGTCTCCCCATCCCACACCTCCGTGACCCAGCCATAGAAATTCCCCCACTCCCGTCGTTCAAATGCGATGACATCCTGAGGCCAGTTCCGCTGGGCAATGTCAGCTTCATCAACCCACCGGAAATCCAGTCCGTATACATCCCGGTTGCCTACTTTCAGTTGAATGCGAGATTGCCCATCGGGAAAATCTGCAGTGACCGTTTCCGGAATGCGTTGGGTATCCACGATTTCCCCAAGCACCCGGGTGTCATCCTTGAGCGTCAGCAGCACAAGATCCTTCGGCCAAAAATACCCCATACCATTAATGAAAATTAGTGCCAGGAGGCCGCCGATCAGAAGCAGAGAACAGGCCAGGGCACCACCTGCCAACCAGATAAATAATGTGCCGGATGCAAAAAACCGTTGAAAAAACTTCATAACCGCTCGACTTAAAACTGAGAATATTTTTGGCGGAGCCGTTGCCGGACGATTTCGGCAATCGTATTGATCGTAAAGGTGAAGCCAAACAAAATCAGACCGGACAGGAACAACACACGATACAGAGTCCCGCCATGAGGAGCTTCAGGCATTTCCACTGCAATGTTGGCCGATAGCGTACGAAATCCATTAAACATACTCCAATCCATAATCGGGGTATTTCCGGTGGCCATCAGTACAATCATCGTTTCGCCTATCGCACGCCCAAAACCGATCATCAATGCCGAGAAGATCCCCGGACTGGCCGAAATGAGAACTAACCGGGTCAAGGTCTGCCAACGCGTCGCTCCCAGGGCCAGAGATCCGGCGACAAGTTGCCTCGGCACATTGGCAATAGCATCTTCAGCAATACTGAAAATAATCGGAATCACCGCAAAACCCATCGCAAAACTAATGACAATGGCATTGCGCTGATCATACGTTAACCCCAAATTTTGTATTAACCATTGTTTGAAGTTTCCTCCAAACAACCAGCCCTCAATCGACTGATTGGCCATCAAACAGGCACTCACCGTGAGAACGATGGCAACCATCATGACCACTAGGTCAAGGCCATACGCCTCAAATCGCTTTACCCGAATAGGAAGAAATTGCCACGCCAGACAACAGACGGCAATCACTAGAGGAAGCAATCCCACGATGGCCACAACCGCAGGGAAAATCTTTTCTAAGAGAGGAGCAAACCAGAGGCCCGCGAGGAAGCCCAATACCACGGACGGTAGAGCCGCCATTAATTCCAAAGACGGCTTCACCACAGCCCGAAGATGGGGATGCATGAACATCCCCGTATAAATGGCTCCCATAACTGCAAGAGGTATGGCCAACACCATGGCATACAAGGTCCCCTTCAACGTCCCAAACATGAGTGGGATGAGTCCTAATTTCGGCTCAAACTCATCCGAACCACTGGAGGATTGCCAAATCATCTCCGGATGATCATAGCCTTCATAGGTCACCGGAAAAAATAAGGATTTGAACGTCACCTCCGGATGAGGATTATCAATAGCATAGGTCTGAAGCGTGCCACCTTTCTCCAACCACACCGCGCCATCGGCTTTGGGAGCATAGCGTAGCGACTCGATGGCACTGCCCGTCCCAGGAATTTCCAAAATCGTTTCGCCAGTTGTGGAATAATGCAGCAACACGGTTCCCTGCTCATCGGCAGTGAGAAATCCTTTATCACGTTGGGACACGGAGAGACTCGTCACCGACCGGGCATGAGGGCTGAAGGTATGAACTTTTCTCAAGATTTTTCCGAACGGCCCGGACTGATCGGCTGAAAATACCCATGTACTCACGCTTCCAGAGGTGGTGCCAGCCACCAAGGTTCGTTCACCTAACACATAGGAAAGAGCAGTCACGCCATCCCCGGCAGCACCAACGGGCACGGATTGAGGCAGAGCATCAAATCCCTGCCGTTCCCATTCCCATGCGAGCAGATGTCCATCGTTCGTCCCGGCCACCAATCGTTTTCCCACACTATCCAGAGCCAAAGTCCTCAGATACGCCTTCGGCGGAAGGACCAGCCGATTGGTTGTGACAACGACGTCATCCGAAAAGGAAAAATCCCCTGGTTCTTCAATCCTGGTCACCCAAAGCTCCCCGCTTCCGGTGAGAGCCACGACGGTTTGAAATTCATCTCTTCGAGTGACATGCGCATGTAGGGTTATCCCCGTTCCGTCAGGAACCACCCGCACAGGATCATTGACCTTCACACTCGGGAGAATGGTCCGTTGGTCCCCTTGGAAATCCGAGCGATACATTATCTTGACCAGATAAACGAGTCCCCGATCGGTCCCGACGCTAAGGGTATGGCCCTTTAACCCGACACGTACCACAGAAGTCGGCTCACCTTCGATCGACAACTCCCCTCCTGCCTCCGGTATTGGCGTGCCATTGGGTAAGGAAAGAAATTTGAGCTGTTTCCCTTCAAAAATAAACGGAACTTCACGGTATTCATCAATTCCCACCATCATGTGAGTCCGTTCGGAAAATTGAGTCCCGGGAATAGCCACAGGCAGAGTCAACTCAGGAAAGACGGTCGCGGGTTGAAACAAAGGAATGACTTCCCACACCAGATACACAAAAATCCCAAGGATACTGACAATCGTCGCCAGGCCTCCGGCCCCGACGATATATTTGGCCACGCGATCAAACACGTGACGGATCCGCCTTCGAGTGCCAGGTCGGGATACGCCAGCCAATGATCGTCTATGAGATTCTAAAGAAGAAGAGGAGGAAGATACGGGTGGCATCATGTGTGAAGGGAAATCAGAAACAGGGCTAAAATGATATTAGAACACCCAACCGTTCTCCAAAAGGTTTCTCCGGGAGGCGGTCAGGATGTTCCTGAAGATATTTCTACTTGAGGTGCTCCGACTGTTTCCCAATAATCTTTTCCGGAATGGGGAAATAGCCATCTTTAATGACGACTTTCTGTCCTTCACGGCTATACACATATTTCAAAAACTCTCGAACAATCGGCGACAACGGTTGATTGGGAGCTTTGTTCACATACACAAACAAATACCGTGACAAGGGGTACTCCCCCTTGATGGCATTTTCATAAGTGGGCTCCACAAAGGGTTGCCCTGCCTTCATGGAAAGAGGAAGCGCATTGACACTAGAGGTTCGATATCCAATACCGCTATATCCGATCCCTGCCTGATCTTCAGTCACCCCTTGCACGACAGAAGCCGAACCGGGCTGTTCCTTCACTTCATCCTTATAATCACCATTTTCCAGCACCACTTCTTTGAAAAACCCATAGGTCCCCGACGCCGAATTCCGGCCATAGATACTAATCGGCATATCGGCGAACATTCCGGTTAAGCCCAATTGGCCCCAACTGGAGAGGTTTTCCTTATATCCGTGCTGCCGGGTCTTGGAAAATATTGCGTCGACTTGCTCAATCGTCATCCCTTGAATGGGATTGTCCTTATTGACATAGACCGCCAACGCATCTATCGCAACGGGAAAGGGGGTAGGTTTATAACCGAACTTCGACTCAAAGGCATCGATTTCTTTCCCCTTCATCTTACGAGACATCGGTCCCAATTGAGCCGTGCCTTCAATGAGAGCAGGTGGAGCGGTGCTTGATCCTTTCCCCTCAATTTGAATTTTGACATTCGGATATTGCCTCCGGAATCCTTCAGCCCATAGTGTCATAAGATTATTCAGGGTATCCGAGCCAATGCTATTGAGGTTTCCGGATACGCCACTCACTCTGGCATAATTCACCCAATTAGGATCTTCCATCTCATCTTTAGCCCAAACAATGGAGGCCCCAAGCATGGCGGTCCCGGTCCAGCCCATGAACAGCCCTATCCCCAAGCCCAACACCCACATTTGCTTTCGTTTCTGACTGTGTTTCATCAATCATGCCTCCTCATGTGAATAAATAGTGTAGGTCCAACAGGTTTCTTCCATGTAACAGCAATGTTACGAACGTGTTAAATACCCATCCACCAATCTCCCGGTTTTGAAGGAATACTTCCCCTCAGGACATTCTCCTCATTTCCGCTTGACGACGAATGGATGGCCCGGACTTCAAATTGAAACTTCTTTTGGCACAAGATTACGGACCCTTCTTGCAGGCATTCCCCAAGAATGAAAAATAAATGCCCCCACCGCATCCATGGCAAATGCTCCAAAAGTGCTTCTATCGTCACACCCGGACTGGCGGAAATGACCGCTAACACCTGATCATGATCTTTCCGTTCCACATCAACCGGAGCAATCCATTCTGTGCTTTTTGTTCCCATGGGCCTCTCCCCTCATTGTCGTCTTACGTTGAGACAGATCCAAAGCTCCGTAGTCTAACTATTTAACCCTGCCCTGGAATCCTAGCAAATGCCTATTGCACCTCTGTGAGGTTCGGGTTACAACTGTGTAACGTTTTTTTGCGGGGACTAGGTGGAAACACTAGAGGAAGGGAGTTACCCGGGAGAGAACACGAAATCTCACAAAGATTGGCTTGAGGGAGTAGGTCTGGATATCGGCAGGATCACCTCCACGGTGGTGCCTTTACCCAATTCACTCTGGATGCGAAGTTTGCCATCCAGCAGTTGAAGCAGATGCTTGACGATGGAGAGCCCAAGGCCTGTCCCACCTTCTTCACGGGACCGCGCTCGATCCACCCGATAAAATCGTTCGGTAATCCTCGGAAGATCCGTTGAAGGAATCCCCTGGCCTGTATCTTTAATCTGCAATGAGATCCGCTCATCTCTCAAAAGGATGGCTTGAAACGATATGGTGCCTCCGTCGGACGTATACTTAATGGCATTATCCACGAGATTCACCAGAATCTGAATCAACCGATCTCTATCAACCCAGGCACGAAATTCGACTCCGATCATATTGGAGATTTGCAGATTTTTTTTCGACAGTTGGTGCTGAAACATCTCACAGACATCCTGCGCCACTTCACACAACGGCACCGATTCACAACGCAATACGACTTTTCCCGATTCGATTTCCGAGAGGCTGCGTAAGTCTTCTACTAACCTACTGAGCCGCACCGCATGTTGGTAGGCAACCTGCACAAATTTCCGATTGTTCGGAGTTTCCAATGACGGTTCATCCACAAGCGTTTCCAAATATCCGACAATGGCCGTCAGCGGGGTGCGCAGTTCATGGGACACGTTCTCAACAAACTCCGTCCGTACCTGTTCCAAGCGACGCAATTGGGTGACATCGTGCAACACCAGCACACTCCCCTTCTTCTGATTGGAAAAGGGAAAAGGGAGCGCATAGACCTCTAACACCATGGAGACGGGAGGATGCAATTCTACCTCTGCCTGTCGTCGCTCATGCCACGCCAGTTCCTGACAACCTTCAACCAGACCTGCCAGTTCTTGATTTCTGATGATTTCCCACAGCGATCGTCCCTGAATCGCCTGGGCGTCCAATCCCAAGATTCGATGGGCGCTGGAATTGGTGAACAACACCTTTCCCTTTGGATCAAAGGCCACCACCCCTTCCACCATATTTTCCATGATGGCAATAATTTTCGTGCGTTCTTCCTCGAGGCCGGTCATACGTTTCTTCACGTTTTCCACCAGACGCTGGATATGGCCTCCAAAGGCATCGGGTAACAACACACGAGAAGTCCTCTCTTCATCAATCCCGCTGAGCTGCTCAAGTTGACGAACGCCTGTCATGACATCTTCATGGTTTTCTCTCGTCTGATCCCAGATATCCCGGGTCAGCAACACCGCCACGCCAACCAGACCAGCCCCCAACAACACGATCGCCCAGAATGGCCATGCCCAGGCCACCGACACACCCACACCGATCATGGAGGCCACCATCCAACCAACAAAAATGAGCGAAGGATTACGCATTGATCAAGGTCGCATTCATCATTTTCACCTTAGACTGTCCCCGACTCAAAACGATAGCCCACACCTTTGACCGTGACAATGCGTGCGCATTCGCTTCCTAGCTTTTCCCGGAGCCGCCGAATGTGCACATCCACCGTTCGCGATTCTATATCCACGGCGTTGGAATAGCCCCATACCGTTTCCAATATTTGTTCCCGGTTCAGGACCCGGCCATTCGCCCGTATCAACGCACAGAGCAGATCGAATTCCTTGACGGTTAATTCCACCACGGTTCCGTCCACCGTCACCTGGTGCTTTCCTTCATCGATCTCGAGCGTTCCAACCCGTTTGAGCGCCGGCATGTCCTGCCCCTGTCCCCGCCGCAACACCGCCTTGACTCTGGCGAGGAGTTCCCTCGGGCTAAAGGGTTTCACCATATAGTCGTCCGCCCCCATTTCCAACCCGACAATCCGATCGACCTCTTCAGCCTTCGCCGTCAGCATAATAATGGCGATCGAAGACGTTTTCGGGTCTTTCCTCAATTTCCGGCAGACCTCTAAACCATCCACCCCCGGCAACATCAGATCCAGGACCATAAGATCCGGAGTACGTTCCCTTGCCATCTGCAAAGCCGTTTCTCCATCACGCGCTTCCAAGCACTTAAGTCCTTCCTTTTCCAAGTGGTACTTGACCAACTCCACCAGATCCTTTTCATCATCAACGACTAATACCGTTGCAGCCATAGTCCATTCTCCTCAACCGTGGTTCTCAAGGCGCCAGCTTTTTAGCCATCCCCTGAGTCTTGTGGGCGTGATTTTCAAAATATCGTGTGATGGCTGCCATGGCATAGCAATCATCCTCGTTATATTCCAAAATTCTATTTAGCAGCGCTTCATTGGCCGGATTCGCTAAATAATCGTTATACCAGGCAATGGAGTTGGCCCCGGACGGGTCTAGGTCTCTCCACTGAAATCCGATAAACTTGGCGATATGTTTAATCCCATAAGAAAATGTCGGCCAGTCAGAGTATTCCACAATGAGGTCTTGATACAAATCAAATTCACAGGACTTATATTTTTCAAACGTATCGGCGTCCAGATCATATTTTTCCATCAGACGTTTCAGCGTCGATCGCTCCTTATGGGAATACACATAATACACAGCTTGTTCCGTCGATTGAATAAATTGCCAGAAGTCCCTGACCGTCTGCTCTTCGTCTTCGGGCCTTTTAGCCAAAAAATAGGTAAAATGAGAGGGTCTTTTCCCATCCTGAATGACCATTCCGAACAGATAGGTGACGCCACGGGTCGGGTCATCTTCAATATCAAAATAGATCTCCCGATCAACCTCCGGGAAGCAATAACCGGAGCGTATCCTCGGCTTTCCCTCTAATAGAACCTGCGCCCGCTCTTTCATCCGGGTCAGTGAGACTTTTCCCATTCGCGGAATCTTATGAGGCGGCTTGAGATAAGTTTGCACATCCATGTAAGCAATATCTTGAATCGTCCGAAGCCCCTGGTCCCTGAGCGAAAACTTTTGCTTGCCCACAAAAAATAAACCGGTGGGATCGGACTGGTCTTTCACCCATCGGTAGCATCGGCTAAACCATCCGCACATGGTACAGTGACTTCCCAGCACCGGCTCCGAAGTCTCGTCTCCGGACACCAATTGCTGAACGTCCTGCATGGCCTGGTTAAAACGTTCTTCAAAGAAAGCCGGATCAAATTCTTCAAGTTTTTTGTCTACATTAATAATCCGGCCACCCCCTGGAACTGTTCCCTGGATCTGCTCAAGTACCAGCCGATAAAACAAAATCTGAAAGGCGTAATGTTCTTTAAACTTGGGTTTCTTGCCGTCCGTTTCTTCCCAACCCTTTCCAGCCTTAATATCAATCGGCTCATAAAGATATTCGCCAAAGCGAGACGCTCCATCCTCACGTTTCACCAACAAATCCGGCCGCCCCACAAAGTGCTCATGGATCAGACAGCCTTGGTAAATCACAGCGGCTCCGTGCTCCATGGCCAACAGGGTTTCCTGGAATGCCGGTTCTACGGCAAGATTTTGCAGATCTACGATCTCCTGATCGCCGAGCGAAGTAATATAATCCCGTTCAGTCTGCAACCCCACCTCCCACAACAATTTCACAAATGAGCTGACCTCGGATTTTTCGGAGGGATCGCCGTTGCTATCCAGGTATACGCGATGCAGACACTTGGTGTAGTTATAGAGGTCTTGGGCGGTGACTCGTTGCCGGGCCATGTTTCAGGAAGGAACGAAGCAGATGTTCACATTGGTGATAATCCTGTATTCACTGATGGCACCCATACTAGCACAACAGACAGAAAAGACCGAACGGAAAGGTGAAGGCGTTAAAGAACGCAACGGGGAAAAACTTCAACGAAACTCTCCGGCTGATAAGGCAGTCGTAGCCTCAATCCTTGTTTGAGTGTTTCGAAATCCCGGGCGACCTGCTAGTCCTCCATTCAAGCCTTCTATTTACGCATTGTTTACATTGATGTTATCGGCGCCTAACCTTCCGGCAACTTCCGGCCATTACACTTCCCTTTATCAAATAAAAGAATTGAACCCGAAAACTTTCTCATCCCAATTTTTCTGGTTATGGCACATGTCCCACAATCAGAGGAGGATTTCAATTTATGTATTGGGAAGTTGGAATTAAGTTTTTAATCAAATCCGTCCGTTCATATGTTCGCCATTTCATCAAACACCTCAAATAGAAGCGCTACCAAGGATTTGAGAATCATTTTGTCGCCTTGCACGGCTTTAAGATCGTTACCTGTGATTTGAAGTAGTAATGCCGCTTGTACTCTTAATTCCGTTCTTTGATTCAGGTAAAACTTCTTGAATGGCATCACAATGCTCAAAGATCTTCTCGTTCGAATCAAATCTAAAGAAATCCATCGTGACGGATTCTTCATTGTTTGAGAACGTCAAATGAGTGTGTAAGGCGACGAGGTCTCCCTCGGCTATCGCACGGACGAACTCAATCTCCTGGGTGAGGTATTGCTCCGCCTTTTCCTTGAAATAATCAATTAACGCCTGCGTCCCGTCCCCTACGCGCGGATTGTGTTGAATCTATTCACCTCCGACATACAGTGGGACAGCTTAGGCGGGATTCCCCAAGTACACAGTGCGGTGAGCAGGCAATGGCATTCTGCTTATTCGCTTCCAGCTTGTCCTGCATGTCAACACTCCAATGGGGTGATTCGCCTCTGCTACGCAGCGAATCAGAACCCTTCTAGCACAATCTTGCCCCGCGCAGAGCCGCTTTCGAGCTGCGCATGCACCGCACGCAGCGTCGCCGCAGCGATCTTGCCGGCGACTTCGGTCGCGGTGGAACGGATACGTCCCGCATCGACCAGCGCGGCCACTTCGTTCAACAGCTTGCCCTGTTCCGCCATATCCGGTGTGCCAAAGAGGGAACGCGTGAACATCATTTCCCAATGAATTGACACCGCCTTGAGCTTGAAGGGCATGACGTTAAGCACGTCCGGGTCATCGATCAGACCAAAACGGCCCTGCGGGGCAATCAGTCCGACGATATCGGTTAGATGCTTGCCGGTCTGAGTTGTTGAGAACACAAACCCGGGAGCACCGAGACTCAGTGCCTCAACCTGAGGTGCTAAAGGCTGGCGGTGGTTGATCACGTGATGGGCGCCGCATTCGCGAACCCAATCCTGTGTTTCAGGACGCGAGGCGGTAGCGATCACCGTGAGATCGGTCAATGCCCGCAGAAGTTGGATGGTGATCGAGCCGACGCCACCTGCGCCACCAATGATTAAGATGGCGTTGCCTCCCTGCGGAGTCGGGCGTTTGACATCGAGCCGGTCAAACAGCATTTCCCAGGCGGTAATCGCCGTGAGCGGAAGAGCTGCGGCCTCCGCGTTACTCAAGCTGGCGGGTTTGCGGCCGACGATGCGTTCATCGACAAGATGATATTCGCTGTTGGTGCCGGGTCGCGCGATGGATCCGGCATAAAAAACCGCATCGCCCGATTTGAAATTTCGCACCTCAGGCCCCACGGCCTCGACCACGCCAGAGGCATCAAATCCAAGGACTCCCCAATCGCCTTCGGGGGCAGCACGGAGGCGCAATTTGGTGTCCACGGGGTTGACCGACACGGCCATGATCTTGACGAGCAAGTCACGGCCTTCGGCTTTGGGTTTATGGAGGGTGATATCTTGAAGGGCGTCTTCACGCTCAATCGGACCAGGTGTTTTGTAGGCAACGGCTTTCATTCTGAGTCTCCAGTTGTGCTGATGGTGTAAATAGGAAATAGGCGGTTCATGCAACTACACATCGGTGAAATTTTGCACTTCACATCGAAACAGGTGGAAGGACCGATATTTTCTCCTCGGCCTCTGATCATGAATTGGGTGACACTCAGTTCGGGGATCGCGGGATTTGGTTGGGAAGTGTCGAAAATTTAATGATTCCAGATCGATGCTCGGTGACGGATGCCGGGTTGGAACCAGAACAGAGAAAACACATTTCTTCGAATTTGTCATGAACGAGCCCGCCAAAGTCTCCACCAAGTGCCCATCCATTCTCTTGCCGTAACTATGCCGCCCATGGTGAGTACGTTTGCATTGTTGATCGATCGTGCCTTGGTCGCAGCTGAAAGATCCTCGCACACTGCGGCATAGACATGAGGATGCTTGTTCGCAATGATCGCCATGCCCATCCCTGTACCGCACACCGGGATACCCCGATCATACTCACCTGAACCCACTTTTCCGGCGAGTTCATGAGCGACTTCATAATAGGGACGTGCTTCATCCGTTGTCCCGCCCACATCCACGCACACATGACCGAGTGCCAGGACATGTCGCTTCACTGACCTTTTCAGTTCCAAGCCAAAGGGATCTGCTCCGACTCCAATCTTCATGCCCAGTCTCTCCTTATTTATACCCTAAGTGAGGGCATCACATTCCGGTTGCAACGGTGGGTCGTGAACGCCGTTTATTGCAATCGCTTATGAGACGGCGGGTTTTCTCAAGTTTTGCCTCCCAAGACATTACGGGGAACCCGCGTACAAATTCACTCCATTCGAAGCCGGATGCGATACAGGCCGTTACTGGAGGGTGGAGTCCACGGTCCGGAACCAGAGGGAAACCGGGCGCACACCACATACAGAAAATTGGCGTCGGCACCCCGCCCAAAATCGAGATTCACGGCCGTCTCCTCGGTCGCCAGAAAGGCGAGTCGTTGCCCACTCGGTGTGTAGATGTGAACCCCATTGCTACCAGGAGGGCCACCGACTCCCACGTAGATGTTCCCCTTTCTATCCACAGTCATCCCATCGCCCCAGGTCCCCGTGGGAAATGTCACCACTATGTTTCGATAGCGAAGAGAGCCGTCGTCCAGGAGATCATACGCGTGAACCGCGCTTGGTGGACCGCCAACAACCGGAGACTTCTCCAGGATATTGGTGTTATAGATTCCAACCTCAACGACGTAGAGCGTCTTCTGATCGGGGGAGACGGCGAGGCCGTTTGGCTGCCACAGATTGGCCGCAAGAAGATGCACGCTTCCGTCAGAATCAATCCGATAGATGCCCATCACCGGTTGCTCGATGGGCTCAGGTCCTGTGTATCGCGGATCGGTGAAGTAGATCCTGCCCCGAGCATCAATCGTCAGGTCGTTTGGGGCGTTGAACCGATTCCCCTTGTAGAGAGCGGCAACAGTGTGGCTCTTGCCTGTGCTCATCTCGGTGTGCGTGATCCTGCGGCCACCGAAGTCTGCACCTTCGGCCACGATCATGTCGCCGCGGGGATCAAACACGATGCCATTCGCCATCCCACTCGGGGAGCGGAAGATGCCAGTAAGACCCGTGCGTGGGTCATACCGCCAGATTCGACCGGCCTGCATCCCGCTCACACTGGTGTGTGGAATGTCTGAAAAGTAGACAGAGCCGTCCGGAGCGACAGCCGGGCTCTCAAGCCAGAATCCACCGCTGAACACCTGCTCGAACTTGGCTTCGGGGTCCACGATGGGTAATGAGCCCTGAGCCAGAAGCGTCTCGACGTTCAACACTAAAAAAAAGAGCACGAGGACCGATAGAATTCGTTTCAGCATGGTGTTCACTCCCGTCGGAACAAGGCCAAGTGGCCTGTCCCTATGTTTGGGTGCGGCCTCATATTCCTAGAATAAACAAGAACAAGCCGAGCGAACCAAAAAACGCAATGGATGAAAACATGATCTCAAGAGGCCCGGCTAGACTTCGAGCGCCAGTGCGAGAACTGCCGATAGAAGATTCGGTAATGACCGAGGATCGCAAAAACGTATCCGGATACAAGAATGGCAGCTGTACCACGGGCAGCCATCCGCAATCTCAGGTGGTTAGGCGAAGCCAAATCTAGAGTCACTAGAGAAACCATCACAAGAAGAAGAGACACCAAGGTCGCGAGAATAATGAGCCAATCAGCAAGAGGAATCCAGACTCGTTTCCTTTTCTGCCTCATAAGGAGTTCACGTTGAATCCTGAAATACAGCATCGCTATCCCAAAAGCGCCTATGATCCCTCCGAAATTGGCAAGAGTTCCACTATCCATCGATTCTGTTGACAATCCTCGCACTTCCATAAGTTTTTGTTCTTATGGCCAGCCATCGCTGATATCTTTGCGAATCGGCAACAACATTGAACTCAGCCACGGATCTGTAGTAATCCAGGCAAATTCTTGGTCAATTGACGAGAAATGTCAATGCGTGAGGTACGAATGGGAGGAACGGACAGCGAGATGGGACACCAACTCTCCCTCCCTGGAAAGTTAGGCCATCATAGCGAACAGCATCGGTAGGGTAAACGTTACTGACTCGTGTTCTGATCGTACTCGGCGGCCTCCACAAAGAAATAGGTATGGCAAGCCCGATCGATAAACGTTTTGGAGAGGGTCGGCGGCACGCCGTTAAATTTTGCAATACTGACGATCTGCTCGATCAAATCCCGGGGATGGCAACTCCGCATATTCAATTGATACTTGACATACACACCATCCAATAAATACTGCACCGCTTCCGGATCATACGGCACCCCTTTTTTCTTGCAGACTTCTTCAAAAATCTGTGTAAACCGTTCGGGGGTCGGATCGGCAATGTAGATTTTATTTCTGATCCGACGAAGGAACGCTTCATCGGCCAGCTTGGCCGGTTCCAGATTCGTGGCAAACAAGACAATCGTATCGAAGGGAATTTGGAACACCTTACCCGTATGCAATGTCAGATAATCCACCCGCTTTTCCAACGGCACAATCCATCGGTTGAGCAAATCTCGCGGACGGACCAATTGTCGTCCGAAGTCGTCAATCAGAAACACTCCGCCATTGGCTTTAATGTGAGGAGGCGCTTTGTAATATTTCGCAGAGGCATTAAAAGAGAGATCCAGCGTGGCCATCGTCAACTCACCGCCGGCAAACTCGATCGGACGCTTACACAGTACCCAGCGGGTATCTTTTTCCACTTTGGCTTCAATGAGGGATCTGGCCGCTTCTTGTGGAGCGTCGACTTTGACGTGAGTGATCGGATCAAACACTTGAATGATTTGTCCATCGACCTCCATGGCATAGGGAATATAGACTTCTCCCCCGCCTACCGCTTCCAACATCTTCCCAATGGCTTCGGCCAGGACGGTTTTCCCGTTTCCAGGAGGCCCATACAAAAAAATGGCCCAACCGGAATTGACGGCTTCCCCGAGTTGATCGACGGTGCCAGGAGTCAACACCAGATGTTCCGTCGCCGCTGTCACCGTTCGCCGGTCAATGGTTAAACTATTCACGGGCTGACTTTTGATCATGTTGATATACTGATTGAGGGGTACCGGAGCCGGTCCCACATATCGGCACAGATCCATAAAGGCCGTGGCACGCTGACGACCTGCTTCCGTCAACACATACCGGAGTAACACCCCAAGCGACTCTCCATGTCCCTTGACCTCGCACAACTTCTCCCGTTGGATAAGGATGAACAGCTCCCTCATGACCCCATAAGGCAATTTCATAATCTCTCCGGCCGATCGCTCGGTGAGTTCTCCTTGGGTGTAGAGGGTTCTGACCAGAAGCTGGACAAGCAATTCCTCCGGCAATCCGGTCTCTTCAATCGTTGTCGGAGCCGTTAAGGAGCGAGCGTTGAGAGGTTGGGTCGTCGCATTTCCATGAGATGTCATCGTGGCAGCCGAACTCATTCGTGATCTCCTTTGCTTAGTCTATTTCTTGAATAAGGGGATATGGCGAGGCAGAGGTTCTTCGAGTCGTCAACTTTCGCCCTTTTACAATAGGGATAATCCCTGTAAAATTAAAAAAATATCGCCATGCATAGATCCCCACGCTATTTTCCCATCTCGCTTACACGCCGATTTCCTGAGGTTGCATGAGGATTTCTTTCCATGAACATCTCCATCTCAGCCATCATCGATCCCCTGTGTGTTCCCCTATCGGTTCTGCCAAAAGAATCTTTCATGGCTTTCAGGTGAACTGGCGATTATGGCTAATGGTGTTGGGCCTTATTTCAATTGTTGGCTGCACCGAAGCGCTTCCCGATGACACGCTCCGTTTTGGGTTAGCCAATTCGCCGACGAATTTAGATCCGCGTTTTGCCACTGATGCCACTTCGGCTCGACTCAATCGGCTGCTGTATTCGCGCCTAGTGGACTTCGGCGAGGGCACAATCCCGATTCCAGCTTTGGCCAGGTGGCGTGAACTCTCTCCCATCCATTATCGATTCGAGTTGCAGGAACCAACACCACTCTTCCACAATGGGACACGACTCTCCGCCAACGATGTCAAAGCCACCTATGCCTCCATTTTGAATCCTGCCACGGCATCTCCTCATCGCGGGATTTTGCAAATTATCACCCGGATCGACACGCCGACGGAGAATACCGTTGATTTCTTTCTGAAGCAGCCCGATTCATTATTTCCCGGCTATTTAGTTATCGGCATTCTCCCCGCAAACCTTATTGCCAAGGGACACCCCTTCCATGACGATCCCATAGGGAGCGGGCCCTTTCAATTTCTTGAACGCCCCGATGACACCCGGCTTGTTATCGAACGACGAGCAGATGGTCAACGTGTTGAATTTTTAAGAATTCCCGATCCGACCGTTCGAACCCTTAAGCTTTTGGCAAACGAGATTCATCTCCTACAAAATGATCTCGCCCCTGAGCTTGTTACGTATCTGTCCGCCCACAAAGGCATCACCTTGCAACAGCGTGAGGGGGCAAATTTTGCCTACCTGGGATTCAATCAGTTAGATCCTGTGGTCGGTCAAGAACGGGTGCGGAAGGCTATTGCCCATGCCATCGATCGTGAGCACATTATTCAATTCGTGTTGAGAGGACGAGCCAGGGTCGCGCAAGCGCTCTTTCCTCCGGAGCATTGGGCTGGACATGCCACCTTATCAGGGTACGCCTACGATCCGGAGGAGGCCAAACGCTTATTGAAGGAAGCCGGATATAATCATGCCCATCGGCCGACCATCACCTATAAAACCTCAACTGACCCCTTTCGATTGCGCTTGGCGACAATCATTCAATACCAACTCGACCAGGTTGGAATTGATGTCTCCATCCAAAGCCACGATTGGGGCACATTTTACGGTGACATCAAATCCGGTCGATTCCAAATGTATAGCCTGGCGTGGGTCGGTGTGAAATCTCCGGATATTTTCCGGTATGCCTTTCATAGTGACGCCATCCCTCCTGTCGGCGCCAATCGTGGTCACTTTGCCGATCTGGTGGCGGATCGTCTCATGATGCAAGCCGAACAGACCCTGAACAGGCAGGAGCAGCAGGCCTTATATCGCACCCTTCAAGCTCGTCTCCAGGACGCCCTTCCGTATGTGCCTCTCTGGTTTGAAGACCATTATGCTCTGACGTCCGCCACTATTACCGGATATCAATTGAGTGCCGATGGCAATTTTGACGGACTCAGTCAGGTCCGGTGGATGGGACCGGCCACAGTTCCCCCCAAACGCATCGCACGGCTCTACCCATGACCAGGCCACACTACCATGACCGGGGCAGGCAGCTTCTTTTATTTCAATTACCGTTTTCTCCAGCGTCGTCATGACCCATTTCCTGGTGACAAGAATTTTAAGCGCGATGCTCGCCCTCATGGGAGTCATTTGCCTGGTGTTTCTGTTGATTCATCTTATTCCAGGCGACCCCGTAGAAGTAATGCTGGGTGAATCAGCTCAACCGACAGATAAAGAAACCCTTCGTCATGCATTAGGCTTGGACCTCCCTCTCCATCAACAGTGGTGGATTTATTTTAAGGGGCTTTTACATCTGGATTTGGGCACTTCCCTTTTCTCGGGTCGGGCGATTGTGGATCTGCTCATTGAGCGCATTCCCGCCACCCTCTATCTCAGTCTCGTCTCCCTGATGGTGGCAATCGGTTTAGCGATTCCCCTTGGCCTCGTCGCGGCCGTCCGCCAACACACACCTCTGGATTATGGCGCCATGGGGTTTGCGTTGATTGGACTGTCGATTCCCAATTTCTGGATGGGTCCTGTACTCATTTTAGTCGGGGCGCTTTGGCTTGGCTGGTTTCCCGTAAGTGGGCGGGAAGGTTGGAACGCCGTCGTGCTGCCTGCCCTCACACTCGGAACAGCCATGGCGGCCATCCTGGCCAGAATGATTCGGAGCAGTGTCCTTGAGGTACTGGGAGAGGACTTTATGCGGACCGCTCGCGCCAAAGGTCTCTCCTTAACCCGGGCGGTTTTGCGCCATGCACTCCCCAATGCCCTCTTACCCATCTTGACACTCCTGGGTTTGCAGCTCGGGGGCTTGCTTGGTGGTGCGGTCATCACTGAAACGGTTTTTGCCTGGCCGGGATTAGGGCTACTGATGATTGAAGCCATACAACAGCGCGATTATCCGGTTGTGCAAGCGGCAGTGCTTTGTATCAGCGTGACCTATATCGTGGTAAATCTGCTCACAGATCTGCTGTATGCCTGGCTGGACCCTCGCATCCAATTTACCACTGACTAACCCATGCGTCTTTGGCTCCCACTCTCCATCATCGCCGCGTGGGCCTTTCTGGCCATCTTCAATTTCATCTTTTCCTTAAGCCCTGATGCGATTGATCTCACCAAAATTCTTTCCCCGCCAAGCCTGGAGCACTGGTTGGGGCATGATGAATTAGGTCGACCGGTTGCCGACCGCCTCATCAGCGGCGCACACACGTCGTTTTTTGTTTCGCTGTGCGTGGTCGCCCTGGGGGTGAGCCTTGGAAGCCTTCTTGGCGTCTCCAGTGCGTATCTGAGCGGATGGGTCGATGCAGGCTTTGTGCGAATTGTAGACGTCATGCTCGCCTTCCCGGGATTACTGCTTGCCATCGCCCTCGCCGGGGCATTGGGACCGGGAATCGGCAATGTCATTCTGGCGTTGGGAATCGTGGGATGGGTGGGATATGCCCGACTGGCGAGAGGACAGGTTCTCGCCCTCAAGCACGCCGATCACGTGCTGGCGGCTCAAGCCATCGGCGCACCGCCTTGGCGTATAATTCTCCGGCACCTTCTGCCATTAATCATGGCTCCGCTTATTGTTGAAGCCAGCTTTGGTGTTGCCGGCGCCATCATAGCCGAAGCCGGCCTCTCATTTTTGGGACTGGGGGTTCAACCTCCTGCCGCGTCATGGGGAAGCATGATTCGCGACGGAACCCGCTACATGTTGGTCGCGCCCCACCTGGTCGTCTTTCCCGGCTTGGCTCTTATGGCGGTCGTTCTCGCGGCAAACATGCTGGGAGATTGGCTGAGAGACCGGTTGGATGTGAAAGAACAGACTTCCCGAAGACTGTCATGAAACATGTCAAACAGCAAACTGAAGGTAACTGCCGGTTCAACACCCACAGCCACCTTCCTGACCTCGGACTCAATAATGGACGGAATGTCTTTGTTCGTTCAGGGTGTTTCCTTTTTTTCCGAAGGCAGCGGAAACGAGATGATGATGGCACCCATCACATCTCCCATTTTAAAATCACGCTTGGAACTCAACAAATGCCCGTTGTGGCAGTCCACACAGGCTTTCGAAACAGCCCGATCCGCATAAATGGCTTTGAAAAACCGTTGATCCCCTCTCTTGATAATTCCACTATATACCTCATCGGGATCCTCGGCCACGACTTTTAATCCGGCCTCTTCAAAGGCGGTGCTCGGCCCATTCTCCTCATAAATAGGCCACAGACTGGCCAGACGGTACCGCAGGCCGGACCCGCCCATTTCGACCACTCTTCCACCCATCAAAAGCATTTGCGCCGGGAGCGGAAGCGCCTTCCGTTGCTTCCAGGCCTCTGCGGCAACCACGATCCGATCCTCCTGCATGCGATCCACCACATGTGTCGTATAGAGCGCTCTGTCCGCGGCAATCACCGCATGGATATACCCGGCCACAACCTCTGGAGAGAAATTCACTTCAGTCCCTGGTGCCATCCGCACTTCCGATTCATCCTCACCCGCAGCTTGTGCGCGCTCCCAACCGCCCGGGTACACCATTGCCCCAAGCACGATTCCTATGAATAATATCCGTAAACTCATGGTCGCCCTCCTTTCATCCGTCATACTTCAGTGAATGAACCAACATCCTGTTGCCTTGCTTCGAGCGGGCTACCCGGGAGACGTCTCCTGTTCTTGGACTTTCCGTCATTAATTTCCCTCGTCTGCAGGGTGACCACTCGTGGCACGCAGACAGCCCGTTAGGGAATCTGGCGTCTAATCGAAGGAACAATTTCCAGGCCTTCTTCCAATAACTCCAATCCAAAACGGGGATTCTCCTCTATTTCATGCGCACTACGCCGGCCTTGTGGAGCCTCATACTGAAAATTCGCCACAGTGGCTTTCTGAGCCGTCACCGTGATGGGTTGTTCGACAAACTCCTTCATCCCGGGATGCCAGGCAGTCAGCATATAGTCTCCAGGAGGAACGTCGGTAATTTCAAAGGTTCCATCCTCGGGAGTAATCGCATAATAGGGGTTCTCCAACACGAGTCCCCAGGAAAACATGTAGGGATGGAATCCGCACTGCATGACAAACACATTCCGTCCTTTTCGTAAATGAATTTTTTCCACCATCGGTTCACCGGGAAGGTGTTTCTTGCCGAATATTCCCGCCACCTTGTGATACGGGTTCATCGGGAGGGGACGATTGAACAATACCCTGGCTCCTCGCTCTCTGGCCGTTTCATAGGCCTGAATATCATGCTCGACCGGGTCCATGTTGACTACGGTCAGTTCGTCCCCATCGCGCAATACATTCACAAACGGAATAAAGTCACAGTCGACTGATTCGATCCTGACCTTAGGCATGTGAAACGGCTTCCCTTTTTCGATATCTTTGAGATAAACCACCACATCCTTAAGACTTTGATCAGGCCCGATAATAAAATCCTCAACAATGCGCCAACCCGTTCCCGTAGAGATGGTTCCACAAAACACCGGATCGGGAATCGTCACCAGATTAAAGGCCATGGGTCTGGGCTTATCTCCTGTAATGGTCACTTTCCCCTGAATGGTTCCCCCATTAGTCACGGTTATTTCATCGTAGGACCATGCCGTTTGCGCGAAAAGCGCTAGAAGCCCAACCCCTACGATCTCTTTCCATACTTTTCGGCCCTTCATTCTCTCCTCCCACAAAAAATAAAATGATTGTTCTGCTTATGGACATTCTATCGAACCACCCACTCAAAAAAAAAGCGGGGAAGCCGAAGAGTGGCTTCCCCGCTTTCGGTAACCCTCAGAATGAGGGTCTGGCTTACTTCGCGATGGTGGGAATAATTCGCGGCTCGCCACCGGACTCCTCAAGAGTCGCTTGTTTGGAAGACAAGGCCGAACCATCCAATGGCTGAATTCGTTGATCCGTGTTCGGCAACACCCGGAGATAGCCCCATTGCCCTGATTGGGAATAGGGTAACCGGCCATTGCTCCACACATAATCTCCGGCCAGAGACCATTTGCCTCCTGCCGAGGGCAGGAAAACATCCAAACCTTCCGAACCCGAGAACTCCACGGTGCTAATCATATCCGCACCAGGCAGGAAGGGTTCGATCGGCCATTCATGCTTCTCCACCGTGAACATCCCGTTCTGCTCACTGCTGGCGCCAAAGACGTGAATCCGTACTTTGTCTCCCGCATGGGCTTCAATCACCGGTGTCGCAGGATCCTGCGGCTTGTCCACTTGGCACGGTTGGAACATCCGGCCCAATGAACAACCGGCTTCTTCCCGATGGAGATAGGGTTCGGCGCGATAGTTGACGCCGGTCAGCCCTGCCACATTTTGCACATAGGGCATGAAGCTGGTTCCGATGATGTTATCCTCGTCCTGGAAATACAAGGCGACATCCCGGTAGCTCGCCCGGCTCTCATTGCCCTGAATAGTCCGATCCACGATCACATCGGCATTCCAACTGTTTTTCAGGGAAATATCTTCCCCGGTTTTGGGATCACGGTACTGTGATCCCTTGGGACCGATAATGATTCCCCCGTACAAACCGTTGCGGGGATTCATGGACACATTTCCCCAATCCCACACCAAGGTTTGCGTCTCGCCATTGAAGGGATCCGCATAATAGGTGTACATCCGGGATTCACCAGGCGCCACAGTTTGGTCCCCGGGGTTGTTCCCCAAATTGAGGCCTTGGGAATCTTTGGGATCGAAGGCCAGGCCGAAGGCCGAGAACGACGCTCGCCCTTCTTTGAGCTTATTCGTCAATTTGACTTGGAGACAGTCACCCACGTTGGCCCGTAACGTTAACGGCATGGGTTGCACGTCACTACCGACCTTTTGCACCTCATCTTCGAGGACATAGATTTTGGCTTCAGGATTGCGCAATTCAATCTTGCGTTCAAAGTCCACTTCAATCGTTTCCGGAGCATTGCTATTAAAGCTCATCCCCGGATGGTCCAAGGCCACGACATTGAAGCTCTTCACCGGAGCTCCTTTCGGACAAACCGGCAATCGCTCCGGCATGCCTTCTTTGCCATAAGCTTTATTCGGCAAGGGCTGCAGATCACTCACCGGCTTATCCAAGACCCGAATCAGCCCCCAAGAGCCTTCCGAAAACTTCGAACTCCGGCCATTAAAAAACATATAATCGCCGGCTTGATGGCGTGGGCCACCCGCTTCCGGAATGACCAGGTCATACCGTTCGGCAATGCCGATATGCAGCGAATGTTTGCGATTGGCTTCCTGCGCATAGCGTTCTGACCAGAACGTATGGCCGGACAATGTGAACACATTACTTTCATTCATCGTCACATCCAACAGCCGGAACACAATGGCATCGCCAAGGTAGGCCCGAACCATAGCCGTACTGGGATCACCATGCACCACACTGCTGAATATTTGCGACGGCTCCGGGTTATTGGCCAATCGTTGTGCAAACGGCTCTGACCGGAAATTCAACGCCCCCCCGGTGGTATGCGTACCGCCATTCAGGAACGGCATAGGCGTCATTTTAATTTTGTCGTTCGGCGGCATGATGAACGACACGGTCCGACCCGCTTCTAAGGCCACATCCACGGGTTGCCCCGGAGGATTGCCCGCGGTCACGATGTTCACCGTGTGCGGCACGGTATCCATAATATGCACCATTAATTCACGGAAGCTGCCGGCCACGTCATGACCCACACGCTCTACCGCATGGATATCGGCGACCGGGCCCGTTCGAATCCGTTTGCCGGTCTTCGGATCGTGCCACGTGGAGCCGAAGGGTTCGGCAATCATGGTTCCGACCGCCCCGTGTGGCCATGTCGTGCCACCAAAGGCATGGTCATGCCAGAACACACTCCCAACATCCGCATCCACCCAGAACCGCTGCCGCACATATTCCACGGTCACAATGTCCTTGACGGGATGCGCATTTTTTAATGGCTGGGCAAAGGTCAACGTATTGCCATTAATCTTGACTATCCGTCGCACCTCCTGGCCTTTGACATTATCCGCACCAATCAAAATTGGAATGCCCACATGATATTGCTTGGCATTCGAAACCTCCAAGGTTTTGTCACCTTTCCTGGCGGCCTTCGTCACCTTCGCATTCATCGGCACCGGCAACCCTTTATCCGACTTTTTCTCGAATTGGGTAAACGGCCGCATGGATTGTTCATACGAAAATCCTGAAATAACCCCATCGGATGCCTGATTATCGAACTGGAAGAAATGGAAATGCGTGTTGATCTTGGACGACTGGAAGTTCGTGATATCGTCATCCAACCATTCACTCGTCAGCGTCCAATCGATGCAATCATACACATTCGCCCGAACCACCAACGGAAATTTTTTGTCGTTGTTGGCCCGCACTTCTTCCTCTTCCTCATGCACAACATAGAGAAGCCCATTGGGGTCGACAATCGCCGACTCCTTTCCTTCGGCAGCCGACAATTCTATCGGCAACTTAATAAAATGCACCTTGTAATCCTGTGATCCGGCTCGATCCGGACACAGACTCCAAGAGCCATTTTCGCCGGCCTTGGCCGGTTCGACCGACCGTGTTCCATCAGGATTCAATCGGATCATTTCCAACCATGGGGCCGGATTATGATCATTGGAAAACGGCACACGTTTTCCGAAATGCGGCGTGAGCCACGGCCACGCGACTTTCCCGGTAGACGGTTCAAACCAAATGGCCCGCCGTTCCCCGGCTTTATATCCCTGCCACTCCGGCCGATATTTGGGATTTTCCCCAAGCGTCGGCTCTTTCTCGCTCATGGCCTTCGAATCATCCCAGACCCAATCCATGACGGTCGCATCATAGGCCTTCATTTGACCGGCCTCATCATCTTTATGCCCGGGCTTGCCTTGATTGCTGAGCTGCATTTCCACCCAGTCTTTGATATTCACGACGGCGGGCTCGGCTTTCCAATCACTTTTGCCTTTACCCACAATCTTGAATTGTTTGCCGAACCAATTGACGGTCTTGCCCACCAGTTGATCGGAAGTCACGGGTTTGTGAATGCGGCCTAACCGGTCCGGCAATTCTCGCAAAGGAGCCATCACGTCATTTTGCACACCTGGCTCTTGCAGGCTGTTATACACACGCCAGTAGCCCCACATACCGGCCACATAGTGATGCGCCACATGGCAGTGAAAGAGAAAATCTCCCGCCAACCATTGGCAAAGCCCCGAGCCGCATTCGGTCTCCAAATCTAACGCCTCAGATGGCCCAATCACTTCCACATCGACCCGGTCCGACTTCGTCCGAATCACCGGATATTTCACAGGGCCGTTTTGCCCCGTACTCCAGACCGGCATCTGCGTCGCACGTGGGCTTCGTTGCCACCGAATGGACCCGCCATGAGGATGATGCGAATGGAAGACTTCCGATCCACCATGCACAATACGGAATTTAGCCGGGTCACCCAAATAACTCCGGGGAATAGTCGGGGCGGCATCACCAAAGGTATAGGAACTATACGCCATCGACTCATCTTCAAATCCAAAGTATTCATGTTGCACGTGCATATTGTTGATACCGAACGGCTCACTACGATAATTGAGAGCCCGGGCACCCGGACGATAGGCATCGGTGAGCGGGTCCCGCTGAGGCAGGAAGTCTCCATGCTTATTCACGGGACGAAACGCTTCATCACCGACTTCATGATAAATCAGGACAAATTCCCGAAAGTCAGGTCCGTTCCCATTATCAATCATCACCTGCCAGCCACTCGTGGCTTCCGTGGCCGGCCCCGTACCCAATGGCTCATAGTAATTCGATCCACGTGGTTCCACGACGAAGACGCCGAAGAGTCCCATGACCGTCAACTCCCGGTCATTGCTAAAGGTATGAAATTGCTTTCCACCTTCTTGAGTATCGGGATGGATGTACCATTCCATTTCAATGGCTTGGCCTTCTGTCGCCACCGAATCAGGATTGGTGGTGAGTGCCGGCTGACCGGTCTGGCTCATCACCATATCAGACCCATTGATATGCAAACTGACTTCTTCGCCGAATTCCAATTGGTTACGCAGAGTCACCTTCACGCAATCGCCTTGATTGCCGCGAATCACCAAGGGTTGTATCCACTGATCCTGGATGCCATTTTTCACAGCTCCCGGATCAGCATGCCCTTCCTTTTCACGAGCCTCGGCATTTTTGGCTTCCTCCTCACGGATCTTGTCAATATTTTCGGTCAAGGCATACATATACCCGGGATAATAATCCAGCCATTGATTCAGACTGATTTCCACATCAATGGCTGACACATCATAATTTCGAACAGGTGCGGTCTTGGGACATAACCCACCTTTCATGGACACCGGCTCCACACCGGTCGTACTTGCCAGGAGACCATTCGCCGGCCCCGCTCCATATTGGTGAATCATCGACATGGAATCAAATGCACCCGTGTCGGCGCCCTTATGCTCCATGTCCTTCTGCATTTGCTCCATCATGCGATGATGCTGCTGCTCAACCAGGGCCGCCCGTTCCGCCCGCCCTTCCATGGCATCTTCCACAATCGTCTGGCCCTTGAGCTGTTCGGCCCAACCAGGAGATTGCGCCGGCACCCCCGTCTGATGGACGTGGGGAGGAGATGCATCTTCAGCACTGACAAAGGCCGGGGTAGCCCAGAAGGCCGCTCCCCCCATTAGCGCCAAAAATATAGACGCAGTTAAAAATCTACTATTGCCGTGAAACATTCTCCGGCCTCCTTACTTATGGGGTGAATAAAGATCCAGTTTTTTACCAGACAACTTCTTTCAACATTCCAGGTTTCTCGAAAAACAGCCCGGCCTTTTGCTTGATTTTAAGTGCCGACGCCAGAATTCCTCTTTGAGAGGTCGGGCATTACGGAGGCCGGTCCATCACACCCAAACCAGCGTCGGCATCAATTTGTTCCGCAACATCGATGCCAATAAACACTCATCCATGCGATAAACCACAGAAGCCCCTACTGGTGCTGTTTTTAGTGAACAGTCAGGATTGAATGGAAAAATGCACAGCGTGGCAGAATGTCCAACATCTTGGACCAACTTTTCCGGGCTTTGTTATTTCAACAAAAATTCAAGAAGTTGTGTGTCCAAAAAAATGGACAATTGAAAGCTGAGAATGGGGATTTTGGGGGCAAAAACCGTTCAGATTAGGAAATATGATAGTCCCGCAATTTGTTGTAAAGGCTGGATCGACTGATATTCAAGGCCCGCGCTGCGCGGGTCTTATCTCCCTTGGCATCCCGGAGGGCTTGGAGGATTCTTGACCGTTCCGCTTCCTGGCGAGCAATTTTCCCGATCGAACTCAAATCGCGTTTGTCGGGTTGCAACGGATGATCGGCAAAAAAATCTTTCACTTCAATTGTGGAATGCGGGCATGTGACGACCACCCGTTCTATTAAGTTTTCTAATTCCCGGACATTCCCGGTCCACGAATGGTGCACGAGAGCCCTTTGAGCATCCTGGCTGACCTGCATCGGATCACGCCCGTGCTTTCTGGCGCATTGCTCCAAAAAGAACCTCACCAACAATAGAATATCGTCTCTCCGCTCTCTCAAGGGCGGAACGGTTAGCGGGAGGACGGCAAGCCGATAGTATAAATCCGCACGAAACAAATTGGTTGCCACAAGATGTTCCAGAGGTTTATTCCCGGCGGAGATGATCCTTACATTCACCTTGATGGATCCATTGCTCCCCACGGGCTTGATTTCGCCTTCCTGCAGGACGCGAAGTAAGCGGGCTTGAAATGCAGGAGTGGTATCAGTAATTTCATCCAAAAAAATCGTGCCGCCTTCGGCTTCTTCAAACAAGCCTTTTCGATCAGCGACCGCTCCGGTAAAGGATCCACGTACATGGCCGAATAATTCGCTTTCCAGCAATGTCTCGGGCAATGCACTGCATTCCACCACAATAAAAGGCCGGAGGCGTCGACGACTCAAGGCATGAATGGTCTTTGCCACCAATTCCTTGCCCGTTCCACTTTCCCCTTGAATAAGCACCGTTGCTTCGCTCGCCGAGATCAATCGAATCATTTCCACCAATTGTTGAATCGGCTCACTGTTTCCGATGATCGTGGGAGGGAGGGTCTCCGGGAAGAATTTCCCAGGCAATGCAGGGGGGTCAGATGGATCCTCATCCTGTGGAACCATCATAATACTCTCACTCCCCCGAGCCCCCATCAATATCGCAACATGGGTCCTACCGGTCTCGCTTTTCAATGGCACCGCACGGGGAAACGGACATACAGGGGTGGCCACGGCTGAAGGGGAAGGACAAGGAAATGTATTCTGAACTTGCCCGTCAGACCGAAACAGTTCTATTGCGTGACAGGGGTCACAAGGTGTCTGAATGGAAGCCAGTGAGTTGGAAGAAGAGAAATATGATGAAGGGATTAATGGACAGTCTTTCGCTTTTTTAGTGGCTGAGGGATTGGCATACACCAATTCCTTCCGAGGATTGAAAATCACAACCGGCTCATCCACATGCTGCGCCAGAAACTTCAATCCTTCAATCCGCGCATTTAAAGACCTGTCGGAATCAGAATCCTGATGCACGAACGATCCGGCCATCGTTTATCCTTTCTTTATCTCGTTATCTCGTTTACTGCCTCAATAAAACGGAAGGTTCCCGCAGGGATTCACCAAACACATTTGACAAATCCACGCCTTTAAATCAGAAATACGAAGAGGTTTCTCAAAATATCCCTTGACACCACAATCTAACGCTTTCGCTTGGGACTGACTGTCTCCATAGGCCGTCATGACGACAATCGGACATTCCGGCGCTTTTTCCTGGAGGCGCCGCAAATAGGGAAATCCACCATCCGGCATTTTCAAGTCCGTCACAATCACATTCGGCACCACAGCCTTTAGAACATTCAAGGCATCTGTTCCGTTCTCGGACTCGATCACGCGACACCCTTGTTCTTGAAGGGCGTCCACAAGCAGTGTCCGCATCGCTTCATCATCATCCACGACCAGGATGGTACATGATTGCCCGCTAGGTTTTACCGGTGTGGTACCTGAGGACATTACCCCACCCTCCTCCAAAACATGACACACCCAATTAGGGAACTGAAAATGCTCCTAATACACAAATACTGAGCAAGTTCTGGGCCCCTGACGTATGGATGATACGTGCATAAGTTGGCCCATTTTGGTCTTAACCACGCATATCAGGGAGGTCATCCTGTGGATTTTTTCTACAATTTGATTGAAGAGTTTTTTTGCAACCTGAGGGAAACCTGATTTTTCATGAATATGAGTGAGAGAATCAATGGAAAGTTGATTCCATCTTCAGACTAATGGTTCTCACCATCCTTGTCCTCATCGTCAACCTCCAACTGTCCCCCACGATGGCACTTCAAACATTTAGCAAAATGCCCGAGTCGATGAGCACCCTCTCCTTTCCGAATCAATCGCTCAACATACGAATTGTGTAGTAATGTGCCATTCTGTTTTTCGGCCTCGGCGTTTATCACGTGGCAATCCGAGCAGGACGTCGCGCCTGTTGCCCGAAAAATTAATTCCCCATGAGGATTTTCGACCCTACCGATGGTAATGGCCGTTAACACACCGCGATGCTCCGTGTGGCAGGCCAGACAACCTTGACGGGTTTGAATCACATCCCGATGCAATTGGCGAACATCGGGTTCGGATCGAGATTGAAAGGCTTCCAACGTATGACAGGCCAGGCACTTTTGCGGTGTGGCCCCTCTAAACGGTTCATGACAGGACAGACATCCCGCAATGTCAGTGTGATACCGGCTGAGATCTCCAGGAGCCCACAAGGCTTCAGTGTATAAGGGAGAAGCCCAGGCCAGAGCCCCGATGATCAGACCCGTCAGAACCCAGATAAGGGGCGCAACCCATGGTCGACGACATCCCATGATTTAGAAGCCGCCAAAAAAGAGGGCTCCTCCGATGTGCAGCAGCGTGAAGGAAACAAATGACCACGTTAGGGGGCCGTGAAGACATTTCCACCATCGGAGTGTCTCCTCTTGTAACGCCAGACCATGCAGATGCGCCTCAATCGCGTCCTCGGTCATCCCATCAAACGACAGCTCATGCCGTCGTTCGTATAATGTTCGAAACGCCAGATAATGCAAGGCCTGCCCGGTGATCCCACTCATCACCACCAGGACCATGGTGATAAGGGCGATGATCGGCACCAGGGCATGAAAATGCACACCGGCATGGACAAAAATAATTAAGGGCCCAACAATGCCAAAGACGATATGTACCTGAAACCAGGCATGTGACCAGACCTGATTAGGATACAACCACCGTTTCATTGGATACACAAAGGTCAGACCAATGAAGACTAGGCCGGTCCACCCAACCAGGTGAGCCATTTGCGTGTGACCGAAGGGCCTGTCTGCTCTGACACTCAAGAGGAATTCAAGAAAAAGGGCAGCGGCAACGGTGAGAAAAGTCAACCCGAGTACCAGAGATGTACGACGGGAAAGAGACGGGATCATAAAGAACTTTTCCCATTTCTCATCGCAACTGGTGTATTCATCGTTCAGGCGGGCTTGTGAGTCAACACAGGAGAAGAAGGAGGGAGGAGCGCCCGTAATTTTGTTTCAATGACCTCAGGGGCCTTGATTCCACGGAACCGAACACTCCGGCCTGAACTCTGGGAGTGAATAACAAGAGTACCGATTCCCAACATTCTGGCTATTGGTCCCTGCATAACTTCGACAGATTGGAACATCCCGAATTCCACGCTGGCCATGTCCTTGCCCGTATACCCATTCCTAAGCACAACTCGCTTGGACGTGAGGAGATATTTGGCCCAATAACGAAGAACCACCACGAGCCACAACAACAGGCCCGCCCCGACAAGCCACATTTCCCAGCCAGGAAAGCCTAACTGCGCAAGGAAGAGACCTCGCATTCCTGTCCACAGACTAAAAAAATACAGCCACGTAAATTGTCCCCACGAGGGATAGCCCTCCCAGATAATCCGTTCGGGATCTCCTGCCTCACTCATATCTTCACATCCTTTGTGTTTAACCCCTGGAATATTGTTTCACCTTCTTAAAAATTCTTAAAAACACAGATCTCATTCCCCGGAACACGACAATGCGCCGTATCATGAACTTTGACACAGACGAGATCTCTCTTGCGACCTTTGTGCCAATAGACCCCATACGGCTGCGAAGCGATTTAAAGGAGAAGAGGGAAATGGATCCCGTCTCAGAATAAGCCATTGACGACAAACGCATCACCCCCAGACAGTCAATCTGTTGATTTTTGCAACACTAGGGAGTGGAGAGCAGAAAGGAAAATAGGTCCCGATGACAGGGTAATAGACCTAAACAGGAGAAAAAAAAGAAGAGGATTTTGGGGCAAAGGATGAATCGGGAAAAGGAGAAGCAACCCAGGGGGAAAAGGGCCATACAAGGATATGGGAGATTAGTTTGAAACAGAGCCCTGGAACATCCTGATGGGATGGACTGCATTGAATGTTTGCTCACTGGGAAGACTGCTCAGAGAAGAAAAATCCTTTAGACAGCCCGGAAAATCTCTTCAGCAGCTCAGATAGGGATAACCCATGTCCCTTGGTATTTGGGTAGTGGATGGCGCACCCGATCCCATAAAAGCCTCCATTGGAAAGGCAGGCTTTTTCCCTATTGATCGCAAAGTCTCCACAATTCGTTCCGGCCGGCCCCAATCGCTCCACGTGACATCATTAAGCTCCATGACACCTAATTGCCCGGCAAGAGGTTGCAAGACATCACGGGAAAAATTTCGTGTAGGCATATCCTGATACATAGCCTGGAGGGTCGATCCTTCGGCCGGAGTCCCGATCTGCCTTCGTAGCCCTTCAAAACGATCCATCATATCAGGAAAGCACAACCATCCGGATTTCCACAGTGTCTCGACTTTGGTCACCAGCACCAGGGTGTTCCACAACGCTCCCTCCGACATCATTCGCTTGCCATCACCGGTCTCGGGTTTTTCTACAAATGAGTGAATGCGCCGGATAGCGGTCCCTCCACTCCATCCGAGTACTCCCCCGACGGATATCCATCCATAATCAAGCTCCAGATGTGACGGACGCACGCCCATGAGAATCATTTGGTCAGATAAAAATTCTACCGCTCGCACAGCCCGACGCACTGCGGCCACAAAGCGATCTTCAGGAAAAATAAAATGATCAGCGGGCAAGAGGACCACGACCGCGTGAGGATCCCAGGCTCTCACGTAAGTAAGAGGAAGAAACACTCCCGGGGCCGTGTCACAATTTCGCGGCTGAAAGATCAACGTGCCTTCATCTTGCCTCGTGCAATGATGTTCCAAACTCTGCTGATGTGTTCGACCCACAACCGTCACTTTTTTCCTGGGCAGCCCGATTTGGTCGGCCCGGTCCCACGTATGTTGCAACATAGAACGGGTACCGACAAATGTGCAATATTGTTTCGGAACCGGATACCCGAGCCACTGTTGTATTGAGGGTCGGATACGTTCACCTTCACCACCTGCTAACACGATGGACCACACGGAGGACGGTAGGGTCTGAGAAGCCATGATGAACCTCCTGGAAATTGTAAAACGTAGCTAATGGAACATGCCCGATAGAGCAACACCCACACTCGTTTTTCCAGACACCGCAAACTGACTTGCTTTCAGATCACAGGGGAGGAGCCAAAGCTTAATATTGCATTTCTGATAATTTATGGAAAGGTAAGCAATTGAAAGGCCAGAGTTAGAATAAACCTTAATACGTTGATTTTTCTAACTTTCCGTCGATGCCATCAGAGCCAGAAATGTGCGGAACCAAACAGGCTGAAGGCGTCGACCTTCATGTTTTGTCAAGAAGAATTTCCCTGGCACTGTTGCTCTGTCGTGATAAGACATGACATGGCTTTAAACTCATGCCTTACAAAGCTGTAATAGAAATGTCGTTGACATCCAAGTTCCCAGCTTCATTGCTCGGTCCGCCCTAACCGCAATTTCCCAAACAAGCTGCAATCGGCCCTGACAACCTGAGGTGGCGACTAACCAGACGCCTTTTTGTTTTCTTTTTCATAAGTGAAAACCGGACAGAATCCATGAACTCCTAAATGCACCAAACTTTGGCATGAAACCAGCATATCTTTATGACCGTGCCTCTTTTTCCAGAAGTCTGGAAATGTTTTTAGGGTACTTCTTAAGATCAATTTATCAATGGGGTTTAACGATTTGCACCCGTATGGACTAATTGACCAAAGGATCGTTCCATGAAATTCATCTCGTATGTTCTCACATTAGGTCTCAACATTGTCCTGATCGCTCCCGCATTTAGTTATGAGGAAATCACGGTCTACAATGGAGGCACCATCACCGGAAAGGTGACCCTGGCGGGGAAAGAACCCCCGGCATTGGCGTACAGTCTGATTACTAATCCCGATACGGACTTTTGCGGGCGTATTTCCACCGGAACAGGATGGCGTCTCGTCGATGAATTTCAAGTGGCGCCGGATGGTGGTCTCCAGAATACCGTCGTCTTTTTGGAAGGAATTTCTCAAGGTAAACCTTTTCCCCGGAGAGGTGCAGCTAAAGTGACGGTGGAGGATTGCCTTTTTACGCCCTGGGTCTCGGTTGTGCAAAACGAACAACAGCTCCACATTGTCAATATGGATCCCATTATTCATGATGTGCAAATTTATGAAACGGCACCATTCGGCTCAAAGGTCATGCTTCATCGCCCACTCCGGCTCAATCCGTTCCATCCCAAAAACAGAATCAAGGATCATCAACATAACCCGGGAGAGGCGATGCTCGACACGGTTGAATTCTCCCAGGGCCGCAGAATCCTCTACTTGGAATGCGGATTTCACACCTACATGCAAAGCTGGGGAGTGGCAGTAGACAATCCGTATTACGCCATTACCAATGCAAAAGGAGATTTCACACTCCCTGATGTCCCCGAAGGCGTTTACTCGCTCTTGGCCTGGCACCCGGGCATGGGAGGATATATCAAAATGGAAGTGGTAATCTTAGCCAATGAAACATTGAAGACCAGAATGGAATTCCAGAATCCGATCGACCGGCGCATGGCCCATAATACGATGTTCTCTAATTATCGGTTTGGCACCGAGGTACTGGAAAAGGAAGGAGCGGTTTATGATGTCCAAGCAACCCATGAGACGCAAGACATCCTCAGCGACCAGCATGGGCAAACCGCCAATACGCATTCAACGCATTAATGCTATCTACATCTAAGGACCTGACCAGCTAATTCTTGAGAAAAGCTATTTGGTGCATGTGCTTGGTTGGAATAAACGGATCAGTTAGCTATGATATGTCTAGCGTGTTCTTAACATATCCACTTGGATCAACCAACCTGGCGGGTAGGATCTGTGAATAAGTCAGACGCCATGCTTTTCAACTCCCCTCTTTAAAAATAGGCCCCCCTCTCCTCTCTCCCTTATAATTCCTGCCTGCCCTAGCATCGGGCGGGTCCATGTAACACCAAAATCAAGGCTAGCGCCTACCGGCAAGTTACGATAGTCTGCGACTTTGGAAAAATTTCGTCTGAAAGGCACAAGATATGAAAAAATTGATCAACATGGTAGCCGGGGAAAATATCCCCTATATCAACGAGGCGTTTGCCAGCCTGGGCAACCTGACTCTTCTGCCCGGGCGATCCATCAAAGCAAGCGATTTGCACAATACGAATGTTCTTCTCATTCGCTCGATCACGAGGGTTGATCACACGTTATTAAAAGGGACTCCTGTCGAATTTGTCGGATCGGCCTCGGCAGGGGTGGACCACATCGATCAAGCCTACCTCAAATCCAGAAATATCGGCTTTACCTCAGCGGCCGGATCGAATGCCAATTCGGTGGCCGAATACGTCCTGGCGTCCTTATTGTTCCTTGGCAAGCAACAGGGGTTTTCACTCAATGGGAAAACCATTGGCATTATCGGCGTCGGGAACATCGGTAGACTGGTCAAGCATAAAGTGGAGGCGTTGGGGATGCTCCCGATTCTCCATGATCCTCCCCTGGCAGAATCGGGCGAGGTCGAGCACCGCTCATTAGCCGAAGCCCTCAGTTGTGACGTGGTGACGCTTCATACGCCCTTGACCACCGACGGCCCCTACCCAACCTATCACATGCTCAATGAGCAGACACTCAAATGGCTGAATCCGTCAGCGATTTTCATCAATGCCGCCCGTGGGGAAGTCGTGGAGACCCATGCGCTGCTGGACGCGATCACACAGAAACGCATCGGCCCGACTATCATCGACGTGTGGGAAGACGAACCCGCCATTAACTGGGACCTCTTTCAAGCCGTCACGATCGGGACACCCCATATTGCCGGTCACTCCCTCGATGGCAAAGCCAATGGCACCTTCATGATCTATACAGCGTTGTGCAAACATCTGGGCATCTCCCCCACATGGAATCCTGTCCAGGTACTGCCCGCACCACTCGTCCCGTCTTTGACAATCGACTACCACGAGCAATCTGATGAAGAGTTGATTCAAGAAATGGTTAGCACAATCTATGATCTGGAGGCCGATTATCATCGCATGAAACAACTGCTGGCCATGCCTCAGAAAGAACGGCCTCGTCGCTTTGATGAACTTCGCAAAAACTATCCCGTCCGCCGGGAATTTCACCGAACTAACGTCACGCTCCCCAAAAACCAGGAAAGGCTTCAACACCTGCTTTCGGAAATAGGGTTTTGGGAATTCAGCGAAGAAGGGTAAACCTGACAACGGTAGGACAACTCCTCTGCACCCGTTCGTCCCGAAGGCAACGGCCTGGCACTCGAAAAGGTTGTCCGGAACCGGGCCGCAGGAGAACGGGCAGTCGAACCGCCAACAGAAGGGTCGAGCTCCAATCTTTTATTTAGGTATCGTTCTGTTGTTGGAAGGGAAAAAGAGAAAGATAGACGGTATCCGCTCGTTTCTTAATCCACTGAAATCGGAATAACGTGCGGATTTGACTGGAGTACTGTCCGATATTCGCCTCTTGCCAGAGGCCTTCTGCAAAATAACGCCGATTCTCTCCCTCACTCAGGAATCCTGCGAATTTTTTATCGGTCACAAAGCTTACCGCCCAACTGTTCGTCCAACTCGGATGACAGCGCTGAACATAGTCATCCACCTCAAGAAGCAACGAGGTCATTCTCTCCAGATCCGTCATGAGCGATTCGGAGGCGAGGAGAAACAGCACATCATGCCCTTCAGGAATATCGATAAGACCAATACGGCTTTCCAGAGCCAGACAGGCTTGGGGATCAATGGCAAACACATCCGGTTGGCCGGGATCGCCTTTTGGAATGTTAAGGGTATTGGGTGAATCGGGTTTGCACACAAACTTGAGGTGGGACGGAGGACAGTCCCACTGCAATTCCACCCCGGCTTGCTCAATATCATCTAACAAGGAAGGAATGCGGGGATTTAATGCCACCCTATTCTGAATCGATTCGCCCGGCACAAGCGGTACCATTTGTGATCCAAACCTCCCAATAGGAAGGTTCTGCTTGATAGGACTCTTGTGGGCATCCAAACGGGTGGCCGAGAGCCAGGTAGAACCATCCGTGGGATTCCAGGGCAAATCCCGAACATTAACGCTGACCGGTTCATCACTGATATTGGTTAAATGAACATGCAATTCATACAGATGTTTGCCGGGCTTCTTTAAAAATACCTCCATCGCCAACGGCAACCGGGGCACTTCCTCAGGATCTTCAGCCGCACTGGCGGTGGGAGGCACGAGAAAGCTCAGGGCCCAAATACCAAAACTTATGACAAAACAAAGAGATCGGTTCAAAAATAATCCTCGCTTAACCCGTCGCCAAATCCGCATCTAATCTATTGAGTAACCTCAAATACACTCTGAGCAAGATAGGGCCTTTTCAGACGAATGGTCAAATCATTTCTTGTCATTCAGGAAATCGTGTGAGTTGTGCGGACAACACAGATCTCCGTGAAGAGTTCCCAACTAATGGATGAATGCGGAAAGCCCTATTGCTTCAGGCCTTAGGAAAATAGGTCATCCTTCCAATTATTATTGCCGTATTTACTCAGACGGGTCCACCTTACAATGCCGAAGAGATCGAAAAGTTCTGGAACCCAACACCAAATTCGCATTAAAGGAAATGAGTTTTCCAAGAATCGAGTCTGATTGATTGGAATAGGGTAGCACACTGAGGAGTTCGTGGAACTGAAAGTGCTCCCCTGGACTATGTTAATACGCGTATTTCCGCATGAGCAGAGTACCCCGCCCACTCTAGATAATGTCCTCCAGCGTCTCATGGCCAAGGTTAACCGGCGGATTTATATCATTATGCTGGAAACTGGATCTAAACACTGGCATGCAATAGATACAACCCGTGGCATCTTCATCAGATCTTGCTAACTGAGCTTGTCCGTTATTTGCGAACGGACACAAAGCAAAATGATTTCCTGGTCGAAGTGCGGCCTTTGAAGTATCTCGAAGAATTGGGTAGGGTATCCCTCGTGGGCATTGTGCCAGTACGGATGAATTTCCACAAAAGTCGAAATGCATAAGGTCTTTTGTGCAATGTTAAAGTCTCTCTTCAAAAAAACCCATCCGCCTGAGATTGCAGGCCAAATTTCTCCCGAATTAATTCAAATAAACAAATATGAAGATTGGCGTCAGGGTTTTGTCAAAGAACGTCTTCGCATCTTTTATCTAATAGCTCTTGTATCCAATCCGATATGGATTGGGCTGGATTATATGCATGGCAGCCAGTTTTACTCCCTCCTCCTGATTCGCGGGTTATTTAATATAGGATGGCTCATTGGTTTCTGGAGATTACATTATGAAAATACCCCTCTTGAGTTGAAATTTTTATTGGCAACAGTGGTGTTGATTCCCAATATTGGTATTGCCGAAATGACGGTTGCGTTGGGAGGTTTTAGTTCTCAGTACTATAACGGGATCAATCTCTTGTTTTTGGCCGGAGCGGTCATTATCCCTGTATTTTGGAAGGTTCATTTGGTAGCGCATCTCGGTTCGCTTGCTTACTATTTTTTTTCAAATTTCCTACAAATCCCCCAAGTAACAAACTGGCAAATTCCTTTTGAGAATTTCATGTTTTTGGTATGGACGAGTTTGGTTCTTCTCACTTCCGTGTTTCTTTACGAGCGTTTACAACGTGCTGAATTTGAAGCGCGTATCCAATTGCTCGAACTCGATCGATTAAAGAGCGATTTTTTTGCCAACGTGAGTCATGAACTTCGTACTCCCTTAACTCTAAGCCTAGGTGCCTTCAAAGCACTAAAAGGTTTATCGCTAAATTCCGAGGTTCAGGATTTGGTTCAACTGGGCTTACGCAATGGATCTCGACTGTTATTTCTTATTAATGAACTCTTAGACCTCGCTAAATTTGATAGTGGAAGAACCAAGCTGGAAAAACTGTCATTTGACCTTTCGGAGTTGGTACGTGGCGTTGGGGCGAGTTTTCAATCATCTAAAGGTCGAAGAATTCATTTTCATGGGCTCTCAAGCCCTGTTCCCATGGAAGGAGATCCTCGACAACTTAAAAAGGTCATCTATAACTTGTTGTCGAACGCGTTTAAATTTAGCGATCCAGAGCAAGGACAAGTTTGGATTAAACTGAGCGAGCACTCGGCAAATTTACATTTATCCTTCGAAGACAATGGCATTGGCATTCCCCATAGCCAGTTGAATAAGGTTTTTAATCGATTTTCTCAAGTCGAGGGGCATGCTACACGGCGGTTTGAGGGAACCGGAATAGGACTGGCTTTGGTAAAAGAGATCGTCCACCTACACGGAGGAACCATTTCAGTTGAAAGCAACCTGGGAGAAGGTTCCATTTTCACGATAATTCTTCCACGTGGCTCAGCCAGCCTTGAGAATATAAGGCCAATCGAGGAGGAAGCATTTCTTGAATTTATTGAGCAAAAGGTCGATCAACAAGGCTCCAGTGTCCCTACTGGACAAACGGGAACACTTCCTAGTGATTCTCCTTTGGTCCTTGTGGCAGATGATAATGCAGACATGCGAGGGTACCTACAAAGAATTTTGGCAATGCACTACCGCCTGTGTTTGACGAAGAATGGCCAAGAGGCGTTGGCACTCGCTAAGGAGACCCGCCCCGATTTAATCCTTACCGATATGATGATGCCGCAGATGAGTGGCGATGAATTGTTGAGGGCCGTCCGAAATGATCCCACTCTGGCTTCAACGCCTGTGATCTTTCTCACGGCTCGAGCAGGAACCGAAGCCAGAGTGGAAAGCCTCGAAGCCGGTGCCGATGATTACATCCAAAAACCATTTGATGAGAAAGAAGTCATTGCTCGAATCAATAACCTCCTTAGGTCTCGCAGTACCGAAAGAAAACTGATTGAACTGCAAAAGGAGAAGCTGTTTCGATTCCTTCCCGCACACGTTGGCGAGTTGGTCCTGTCCGGGAGTGCTGAAGACTTTCTCCAAGGCCACCGGGCAGAGATCACAGTGTTATTCATCGATCTCCGAGGGTTTACGGCCTTTGCAGAATCAACAGAACCCGAGGGGGTCATGGGAATCCTTAGTGAATTTCAAGCCGAAATGGGAAAGATCATTACTGAACATCAAGGCACGTTGGAACGATTCACGGGAGATGGCATGATGGTCTTCTTTAACGACCCGCTGCCGGTTACGAATCATCCCGTGGTAGCGACCCGTTGCGCTCTTGCCATGCACCATCGCGTTAAGGATTTGCGGACAACCTGGAAGAAGCGTGGATTCGAGTTGGGGGCAGGAATCGGTATGGCCACGGGCTTTGCCACCTTGGGTATCATCGGGTTTGAGGAGCGTCGAGACTACACGGCTATTGGAAGTGTGACAAATCTAGCCGCTCGTCTCTGTGCCGAAGCTCAGCATGACCAAATCCTGGTACCTGAAAGATTTAAGAATGAAGTAACGAAGCTCTTTAACAGTGAACCGATTGAAGAAATGAAATTAAAAGGATTTCGCAATTCTATCAAAGTATTTAATATTCTTGGTCTTAAAAATTAACTGACAGGAAAGTGTTTCCCCTTGTGGTCGTGTCCTCCCCCTAGGCCTTAGGATAAGACGCCAACGGTTGTTTCTCAACATCGTGTTGGCCAAAATTTGGAGAATTGGGTCAATCCTTCATCAATGGTCCTCGTTCGCCGCTGTCATGAGGAAGGACGACTGTATCGTGGGTACTAATGACGGACGGGGGCTATGAAGAATTAATCACCACTGATGGAATGTTATAGATTCAACACGCGATCACGAACGTACAGATCAAAACTTAGAAGTTTCTTGCCTATTCCCTGCCAGGTTTCGGTACATGATCATCAATGTCCAGTCGCCCTCTAACGAGATCGCCGAGAGCTTGATTCGTGAGCGATGCCCTTTTCACCTTTGTCTGTGCTGTGGTCGTGGCGGAATGGGGTGAGAAGGAGAGAATGGAAGTTTTGACGGGCGCTGGATAGCCTTGGGTTTTTAAATTACCTAGAAGGGTCGAGGTTTTCGAATACAGAATCTCGGGAATTCATTGTCAGTCAGGATTAGGTATGGAAAAATCTCCGGGTTCTAAAAATTTTTGATATACCATTGATGCTCTGCTTCCCAAACAAACTTTACCCTTACCGGTAGAAAGATACCTCCTTCACCAGTTTCGCGAGATAGGGCCAAGATCCCGACTTCGACGCCGTTGAAGGCCTTCCGAGACGCGGTTCACTGCACTTCGTCCTCTTAACTCTCATCTGATGGAGTTCGAGTTCGAGTTCGCCTTTTCTGGCAACGCTCACGACGACAACTTTAGTCAAGGCCGCTTGCACTGATTGGAGTTTGCGACTGCACGCCATCCCCGAAAGGCCTCCCCTTATCGGTTGGTGGAGCCTCCCATCCATCAGCATCATGAGGAGGGCCTCTATAACCCGCCGACTCCCTTTATTTTCGGATAGGAACGTCCGCTGTGGTTGGGATTGGGCAGCTCCCCTTTAACACACACATATTTCTTTCCATGTAGCCATGCCGGTTTGTCCAATTATGATTCGGGGTTCCTGCTCTCCTGTTCCCCCTTTTCCCTCCCAAACAATCGTCCACCTAAACGACTGTTCCAGCTGGGCCCGAGGAATGGAGGCAGGAAGGGAAAAGTTGATGGCTCCATCTGGATATGTGAACATAAAGGGACGGTAGTACTCATCCCAAAAGGATTCGGCTACCAAAATTCGTTGTCCACCCGGCAAGTCTAAATATAAGTAAGTGCTTCCTTCAAAGGCCACATCTCGAGGAATGTCAAAATTTATATCTAAATATCCTTCCTCATCCAAGGGCCCGCCAACATAATGACGAGCAATAAAATACTCATAGGCATCTTTATCTTTATGGAGAGGAATTTTGCCCCGGAAAAAGTAAGTAAGAACAGCGGCTGAATAGCCCACCGCGCGGGGGATAAGATGCCTGGCATAGGCGTCGTAAACTACATCATCCAGTCGCAGTTTCCCTAAAAGATGGAATTCCAAGTTGAGAAATTGCGTCAAGGTCTCGTTCCCTGTGTATCTAGCTACCCGCGCCCCAGGAAAAGCCGCACTTCCTAGGCGTGCAAGTGTAAGATAGGGAGAAGGGGCAGGGGCAGGAACCAATTCCGCCACATTGGGATTAGGAGGAACGGGACTATTTTGTCCAGCAATCCGATCATCGCTAAAGAAATTAGCACTGGCATATTCGGTGATCCCGACATTGGCTCCGAGAGTAACCTCTGGGTTTGATCCGTAATACATATTCCGGTCAAAGAGATTGCTAAACGGTTCATTTCGTACGGCTCCCGCAACCTCTAGCATTGATGAATCGGGACTGATTATCCCAGCACTGGAATATGAAGCCACACTATGTCTATCCATAAAGTCATGCAACCCATCTCGCAGAACATGAGGATCATCCCGAACATGGGCGGGGTTCGCGGAATCCTGAAGTAAATGCATAACTTGGCCTAAGGTCCGGAAGGTTTTAGCCCAATTTTCATCTCGCTCGGTTTTGGTAGGAGAAGTTAAGGCTTTAAAGTAATACTCGCGGGCATCGTTCCAAGACCATTCCTGATCTCCCACCGAGCTAAGACCCCAATTGATTGTAGAATCAAATACTCTCCCCAACCCGGAATTAGAAATGGGTTCATGGAAATGTCGAAAAAAACGAGGCCAATCGTCTTCGAATTCACTACCTTCAATCATCCAATTTTTGGCCGTCTTGCCGTCAACTGATGCATTCAACCCTCCCTCTAATCCGAGATTATTGACCAGGAATGTATTCAGATCTGACGCAACAATCTCAATGGCTTTCTCTGTGAGTTCCCGATGAGTGCTTATTTCCCATGCTTTGGCTTGACCTGTAAAAAATACCAGACTAACTATCAACCCAATGGCCCACAAAAGTGAAATTTTGAAAAACCTTGGAAGCGCTTCCTCGACATAAAGAAAGAATTTGTAAAAGGGAAATCGAATTGAATTCAAATTTTGATTTCGAGACCAATTTCCTAACAATTTAATCTGATTCATCTTAGATTATCCTCATTTGTTTTGTTTGGGCTGCTCGTTTTGCGAAGCTTTTGACCTTCAAGATCGAATCGTTCTACAAACGGACCAAGCAACCACCCTATTAGACCATATTGCAAGGGACCTATAATGAAAATGATTATGTGAAAAACCCACGCAGGATTACCAATCCATCTCTCTAACGGAGTAGCCAAAAAAACTACGACCGCAGGAAAATTTAAAACCGATACCATAAAACCAAACCTTTCTCCTCGACCTCCACTCAGCACCCACCATGCACCCACAAACAAAAAATACAAGCCAGAACACCCAACTGCACCAAATACCCTATACCTGTTCTTTATTAAAAAAGGATACTTCACATGGCCTCCATTGGAGTCTTTTAATTTTTACTCTTTAAAAATTACGGATTCGCCACTGCCCGTCGGTATCCAGAATGAACTCCACTTCAAGAGGAAATTGGATGGGGCCGAATGCCAACGGTGCCGAAGCCTTGGCCACAACCCGCGTTCCTTGTCCATCTGTGAGATGCAGTGGCACAGCAAAGATAGCTGCCAGCTCATCCAAATGATCCTTGAGTACGGTCCAATCATGCCGCATAACTCCTCGTTTACTCAGCACGACAAAAGACAACGCCTCCTCTATGTCACCCTGAGCTAGCATCTCCATCATGCCTGACCATTCGGCATTGAGCATAATTTGAAATGCCACAGGCTCCAACACCTGGACTACTGCCGTGGCGTCAAATCTGATTCCCATAGCATCCGTCACACTTACTTTGGGCAGATACAACCCTGACTGGGTGAAAGTGACGGTTTGCTCCAAGAGGTCCGTTCCCTGGGCGTCGATGATTCCATCACCCTGAAAATCCCATTGAATGTTCGCCACCGGTTGGTCGATATCAATAGAAGCCCGGAGAGTGACCTGGCTGGGAGCCACATTTCGATCCGGCGATACTCTTAACTGCAACTGGTTGGTCAACACGTCGGTAGTATGCACTTGCATGGTGGAAGAGGCCCGCTGGCCGCAAGCATTAGTAGCTGCCACGACGACAGTGGTAGGTCCGAGAGTTCCCGTGGCCTCACGGACAGGCACTTGATCGACCGCGTAGGTCGAACCGAAGACTTTGGCCCCTTGTTCATTGACGACCACCCCTACCGGGCTTGAACCACTGGTCATAACCGTCCCTTTTACCAACATGGTTGATCGATTAATCGTAGCATTGGCCAGCGGAGCGTCAATGGTCACAGCCAAACAATTAGCAGTACAGGCGATATAGGCCTGCACTTGTGCGCCGAGCGGACCCATTACTCGCACCTCAAAATTATTCCGGGCATGCACCACGATGGGCTGGACAATTTGACTGTGGGCTGCTGTGAAATTTTGAGCACTGATCACTTCAATCCCATTCAGGAAGACAGTCGCCTGAGTCACCCGATTTGCCCCTCCCGAGGTACCATTGATCATGACTAACTGATAGTGGGCCGCCGGTTCGCAATTCGAAAATTTTGCGCTGAAAGTTTCTTCTGCCGTGGCGTGCTTGACCCATGCCACTGGGCCCCAGATGGGTGTGAGATTTGTCGGTGTAGCGGAAAGGGTGACATTAAGATTCACACTATTGGTATGCCCTACTCCATCCACCCCCCTGACAATCAGAGTATTGCCGCCTTCCTGTAAGACAACGCCATCGGCAAGAAACACTCCACCCGTGACCGTTGCGGAACTTCCATTGACCGTGACGGAAGCATTGGGATCATTAACGAATCCAGTGACCGTAATAGGACTCACCCCCACCACACTTCCTTCAGAAGGGCTGGTAATCAACAAGGCCGGTAATCCCGAAGTTGTGGGGGCAGGGACAACGATGGCCACTGTATCGGGATCGCTCGAAGCCTTTCCATCTGAAACCACGACTGTTACCACATAGATTCCAGGAATATCCGGAATAATTGTGGGCTGTGCGAAGGTAGGATTTAAAAGAGTCGCGGTACTCCCTTGAGGCCGACTCTCCAAGGACCATTGGAAGCTTAAGGCATCGCCATCAGCATCATGGGAACCGCTTCCATTTAAAGTGACTAACGAAAAGACTGGGACGTGTTGATCTTGTCCCGCATTGGCCACGGGCGGCCCGTTACCTGCCGTAATGGTCACAGTAACGGGGTCACTATTTTCCATCCCATCGTTGACGATTAGCTGAGCCACATATAATCCAACCAGATCTGCACCAAATGTCGGTTGAATAGAAGTTGAGTTTGAAAGTGTTGCAGTGCTCCCTGTCGGTTTGGCAATAAGTGCCCATTGAAAGATCAACGAATCGCGATCCACATCATGTGAGCCGGTTCCAGTTAAGGTGACGATACTTCCTACCGGAACCGTCTGATCCTGCCCCACATGAGCCACCGGCTTGGAATTTTGGGTATTGATCAGGACTATGTCCGGTGGGCTGTCTTCTTGCCCATCGTTCACAATCAGTTGCACCTGATAGGTCCCTGCCAGATCAACAAGGAAATCGGGCGTAGACGAAGTTGGATTGGATAGGGTAGCCCCGCTTCCACCAGGAATGCTCACAAAGGACCAATGAAAACTCAGCGCGTCCCCATCTACATCATGGGAATCCCTTCCATTTAAGAGGACCGATTGTGTGACAAACACGGTTTGATCCTGTCCGGCTCCGGCCACAGGTGGGGAATTGATGGTTGTTATCGTCACCGTATCGGGATCACTATCAACTGTTCCATCATTCACAATGAGTTGAAGGGTGTAGACTCCTGGAATATCAATCATCAGAGTAGGCATGATGCCCGTAATATCAGTAAGCGAAGCGTTACTCCCTGCGGGTTGTGAAAGTATTGTCCACCTATACGTCAAAAGATTCCCGTCCACATCGGTTGAATCAGCCCCATCAAGCTGCACATTCATGCCAACGTGAACAGTCTGGTCAGGTCCTGCCTGAGCCAGGGGTAGATTATTTCCTCCCTGTCCCAACCCGAAACCTCCTTCCAACGCGATGGTGGAGTGATTTCCCATGCGAACCCATTTACCCACAAACGCACCGGTAGCCCTGCTTTCGGCCCTGAACCGCAAAAGGCCGTTCGGAGCATAGACCTTCGCACGCACCTTGCTGCCTTCCCCAAACTTCACAGCTTCCGGGGTGCCATCGATAGCCCCTGTTGTTCCATTTATCCCGATCCCAATGATAAGAATATCAGCCGCAGTCAGAGTTGCTGCATCCGGAGCTGGTCCTACGACCGTATGTCTGCGAGTATCGATCTGGCCCTTCACGCGAATCTCGACGGCCTTAGTCGCCAGAACCTGGGCATCTTCACGAATATCCCATTCCTGGAAGTGGTAAAGGCCCCCTGAAAGGGTGACAATAGCACCAGGCCGGGCTTTGAGCCGGCCATAGCGTCCAGCCTGGAGTGTAAGGTTTCCTCCCGCCGGAATATCAATGTCCTGAGATCCAGGATGAACCGGTGGGACAGGCGGCATCTCGGAAACAAGTGGAAGCCTGACTGGTGTGGTCATGGCCCCTAGAATCTGCCCCGGTCCTAAGAGCGTATTGACCATAATATTCTGTATCTGAGATCCACTTTTCAATTTGATGGTATCCCCAATTATCTGGCTATTACTGTTTTGGACCACCACGTCATGACCGATGGTCATTTCTTGCTCACCGTTCAAATAGGGACCTATACTCGCCTGATTTGCCCCAACATCTCCGCTGAGAATTGTACTTCCCTGCCGTACCCAAACTCCCTCATTCCCTAGCACCACAAAATCATTTGCCGCCTTTGCCTTTTCAGGCAGACTCAGAAAAATTAGGAACGCGACAACAATCCATATGGAACTAGTATGTATCCGAAAATTTTCTGTCCAACTCCATGTCATCGAAGGTATTCCCCTCTTTGCTAAAGACCCATGATTAATCAAAAGAGATTTTTTTGGGAGTGAAAGCTCGGGCAGTATGAGAGGAAACCGGAAAAGGGCCTATACCCCGTTGTAGGGGAAGCAATAATGGAAAAAGGTCGAACGCAGTTAGGCTTAAGAAGGAAAGTTTGAGCTCAGGAATAAGCCATTTTTTCCGACTGCATATGCGGCAAAACCCATCCCGTTGAATTAGCGGTTCCATTCTGTCGACTCTAATCGGAATGACTCTCACCTTCCCGACAGAGACATGCTAGTGTTTTGGAATTTTTTGGAAAGATCAGAAGCAGATAGCTTGAATGGTTATCTCTCAAACATTCGCTGTAAATCCCACAGCACAATGGAAATCATAAAGTGATTGGATGGAAATCACCGTTACGACCAGAAAACACAGATTGGACCCGTTGCAAAGAATGGATTGGGAAGCACAGCTGCATTAATGACAAATGCTCTCCAACGGAAACCCTCAATAATGGAAGGGTTGACTGGTGCTGGATAGGATTGGTTTTTCAAATTCTAAAAATTTTTGATATACCATTGCTGATCCGCTTCCCACACAAACTCTACCTCCAAGGGAAATTGGATTTTCCCCATGGGCAATGGGTCGATTGATTTGGCCACCACCCGAAATCCTTGCCCATCTGTCAGTTGAAGGGGAACGGAAAAGAGATTTGCGATCTCTCCTAGATGATCGGTCAGCACGGTCCAATCATGTCGCATGGCATCACGCCTTCTGGTCGCCACAAACGCGACAGCCCCATCAATATCCTGCTTCGCCAAGGCCCCCAGCATGCCTTGCCATCGGGCATTGAGGGCAGCCTGGAGATCTTCCGGATTCTCTAATACCACGTCGGTCGTCGCTTCAAAGGTTTGACCCTGTTTATTGGTGACAATCACCCGAGGAGAAAAGTGGCCGGCATGTGAGAACGTGACGGTCCGAGAATGGAGGTGAGGCCCCTCTGCGTCAAATCTTCCATCGCCCTCATAATCCCAGGCTATCAGTTCCACTTCAGGGATCGAATCCGTAGACACTCTCAAGCTCACAGTGCTGGGTGCGACATCCCGCTCCGGGGATGCCCGTATTTTCACTAGAGGCGTCCTGCTGTGATCCATCCCATAGGCAATGCCGATCCCACACATGAGGACGAAAAGGGCACCAGCCGATTTCCTCAACCTTAATACGGACTTCATTTTCCGTCCTCCTTTTCATTGTTCTGCCGGCCCTGTTTTCACGACAGAGGACTGGCAGGCCTCACTGAGCGACTTCACACAATCCTATTCGCCTCTATTTCGGAAGTATTCATTGCTTTCATGAATATAACTTTCATGAAAGCCCGCCACCCTTAAGTGAGCCGAAACACGTGTTCGTCCAGGCGGGATTCTTTACCTTGACCGGGAAATCAGGTATGAAACACTCCTATGGGTTTATGTATTGATCGCGACCAGTTTGACGAAGAGGATTTTACCCGGTTCGGGCAACGGCTGATTCAAAGCTTGAAAGCTCTTAGGCATGTGGTGGAGCAGCCGGGATTTGGTGTCGGTCCTCTTTCCATCGGGGCGGAACTCGAACTCTCGATTATCAATAGCGAAGGCCGGGCCTATCCCATAAACCGAACCCTTTTGAATTGCGCGCATGATGGCCACCTCCAACTCGAGTTAGACCGGTTTAATCTGGAATATAATTTGTCTCCCATCGGCTTGGCGGGCCATCCCTTTTCCCATGTCCGGGCGCAGTTAGCGAACGCCATCCAATCATTGGAATATTGTGCGCAAAGATGGGGAGGGCGCATTGCGCCGATTGGCATCCTGCCGACCCTCAGCGCCGAAGAACTGGATTCGCCGGTGCTGTCGGATCTCCCACGCTATCGTGCGCTCTCGTCTGGCCTTCGACGGTTGCGCGAAGGGCCATTTGCGATACACATTAATGGACCGGAGCCCCTAACGGTGACCTGTCCGGATGTCACACTGGAAGGAGCCACGACCTCTTTTCAAATTCATCTCCGGGTGAACCCTCAGGATTTTGCTCACGTTTTTAACGCAGCACAACTGGTTACGCCTGTTGCCTTGGCTCTCGGCGCGAATAGTCCAATTTTTTTGCAGCATCGTCTGTGGGAAGAAACGCGGGTGGCCTTGTTCAAGCAAGCGATCGACAGTCGAAAAGCCCAGGAAAGTGATTGGCATCAACCGGCCAGAGTGTCGTTTGGCCATGGGTGGGTCCGTCGAGGAGCATATGAGTTATTTGCCGAAGCCGTGGCGCTTCATTCCCCCTTGTTGCCGGTCATGAGTTCGGAAGATCCCATGGAATGCCTCAGTCGAGGGCAACTGCCGCAGCTCGAAGAATTACGCCTGCACCAGGGAACCGTCTGGCGGTGGAATCGGGCGATCTATGATGCCAATGCCGGTGGACATTTCCGCGTCGAATTTCGATCTCTACCCTCAGGACCTACGCCGATTGATATGGCGGCCAATGCGGCGTTTGTGATAGGGCTGACGTTAGGCATGCGACAGCAGATCGACCAGCTCCTCCACCAGTTTCCGTTTGAATATGCGCACCGGAATTTCTATCGGTCGGCCGAATATGGGATGGATGCCATGTTAGTATGGCCGGGTCAACCAGGGCATGGGTTGCGCGAAATTTCCGTGTGTGACCTGGCCGGGGAATTGTTGCCGATAGCCGAGAAAGGCTTGGAGGAATCCGGGGTGGAGAAGGAAGAAATCCAAACCATGCTGAATGTGATCCGGGGTCGCTTGGAGACCCGGATGAATGGCGCGCGTTGGCAGGTCCATCGCTTAGAACAGTATGAGAGCCGGGGGCATGACCGCCCTACGGCTCTAACGCACATGCTCGAAGATTATCTGCGAGCCTCACATACGGGCGCGCCCGTCTCACAATGGAGTCTGAACCTCGAATGAACCTCGCACGACCTATACCCAGGTGGGAAGCACCCACACCACAAGACGTGGGGCCAACGGTTGAGGATTTCCTGATGAAGCTTGGTGAGCCTACCTTTCTTTGGCTTCCCGGCTTGGACACCTCGCGCACGCGGGCCATGTGTACCTTATTGCACGGTAATGAACCCTCAGGGGTGCGCGCCCTTCATCGATGGATACAGGAAGGACGACAACCCCAAGTCAATGTGCTCTGTTTTATCGGGTCCATCGGAGCGGCCTTGACCAGACCAATGTTTTCTCATCGATACGCACCAGAAGGCACAGATCTCAATCGGTGTTTTCGATCTCCGTTTGAGGGGCCGGAAGGGGCCATTGCCCAAGCTATGCTCCAAGAACTGCATCAGACCCAACCTGAAGCCTTGATTGACTTTCATAACACCTCGGGCCGAAGTCCGGCATATGGTGTGACCACCCTGAACCGGGAAACCCATGAAATATTGACGGGAGTCTTTTGTGATCATCTCATTGTGACCGATTTGCGGTTAGGCACATTAATGGAAGCGACGGAATACGACTGGCCGACCGTCACCATTGAAGCAGGATGGGCACAAGATCCACAGGCCGATGAGCTGGCCTTCCGCGGATTTGCACGGTATGCCATGGCCAAGAATTTTTCAGATATCTCGTCACCGGTGACCGTGCTCCATCATCCCATTCGAGTGGAACTGCAGGATGGGGCCTCCGTGGCCTATAACGGTGGACCGGTTTCCGAAGTGGATCTCACCCTTCCTTCAGATGTGGATCGATTGAATTTTGGACTGTGGTCCCGGGAAGAAACGCTGGGGTGGGTGGGGAAGCGGGGCTTGGATGTCCTGTGGGCCAAGAATGCGATGGGACAAAATGTCAGCTCCGCTATCTTTTCCGTGCACAACGGGGAACTTCGGTTAGCTCATCCCAGTCGGCTCATGATGGTCACGACAAACCAAGAAATCGCCCAAAGCGATTGTCTCTTTTACATCCTCCCCGATTCGTGAATATCCTAATTCTCGGCTTGGGCTATTCGTCGAACGATGCACCCGGCTGATGAAAATTTGGCATTCACCTCGTTTGGAGACAGTCCAGATTGAGCCCTTCAGAAATGACTCACTACCCCTTTTCCAGAAAAAGTAGACTGCCCCAAACAAAGTCTGGGGTTCATATAAGTGGGGAACAACCGGTGATACACGCGCGTGGCCGTCACCAACTTTCTTCTCCTGACCCTTTCTTTTTACTTCAGGATTTTACAAGTCCATTGTTAAAAGACCGATTTATTCATAACCATACCTATGACAGATTTCCCATATGAAGACGACTTTGATTATAAATAATCAGCTTTTAGCCCAACTCAAACGAGAAGCGGCAACACAAAGATGGACGATGTCAGAATTAGTCGAGACAGCCCTTCGATTGCTATTTCAAAATCAGAAGGTCCCAAAACCACTTTCTCCGCTGCCCACTTTTAAAAGCGGCGGCTATCTGGTCGATATTGCGGATCGGGAAGCTCTCTATCAGGACATGGAGGGTCCCTAGAGTTTTCAAAACAACATCTTCCATTTTATGATTCTCAACCTCTTGGGCTTCCTTGAATGCCCTCGCAAATCTTTTTATAAATTATTCCACCATCGCATATCGAGCGGTGAAATGTCGGAGAAAGGGCGCTTGTTCCAGAAATCGAAACGCCTTCAAGCCCTCACGCCGCCGGAACGCTTCTTCCACCACTTCGATAATATAATCCACATGACTTTGGGTGTAGACCCGCCTGGGAATGGCCAACCGAACAAGTTCACGAGGGCCCGGCTCTTCTTTCCCGGTTTCGACATTGCGCTTGCCAAACATCGCGGTGCCGATTTCCACCGCCCGAATGCCTCCCAATACGTATAACTCCACACAGAGCGAAATACCCGGTAGATCGAGCGGTTGGAGATGCGGTGCGAAGCGGGCCGCATCCAGGTAGATGGCATGTCCACCGGGGGGCCGGAGGGTCGGCACACCGGCTTCATGCAAATGGTTCCCCAGATACCCCGTGGAGGTAATGCGATACTGGAGGTAATCTTCCTCCACGCCTTCATGTAATCCTACCGCCATCGCTTCCAAATCCCGACCGGCCAAGCCCCCATAGGTGGGGAACCCCTCGGTTAAGATCAACAGGTTTTGCTCTTGTTGGGCCAACTCGGCGTTGCGTGTGGCGAGAAATCCTCCAATGTTCACAATGGCATCCTTTTTTGCGGACATGGTACAGCCATCGGCCAAATCGCACATTTCACGAACAATGTCGCGGACCATTTTGCCCGCATATCCCGGTTCCCGCAGTTTAATGAAATAGGCATTTTCTGCAATCCGGCAGGCATCCAGGTACAACGGGCGGTCAAAGGCGCGGCAGACCTCGGCCACTTCTCTGATGTTGGCCATCGAGACCGGTTGGCCTCCACCGGAATTATTGGTGACGGTGACCATCACCAACGGAATACGGTCGCGCCCTTCTTTTTGGAAAACTGCGCGAAGACTTTCGACATCCATATTGCCTTTGAAGGGAAACTCACTGGAGAGGTCCGCTAGCTCGGGACAAGGCAAGTCCACCGCTTTGGCTCCGGTAAATTCCACGTTGGCCCTGGTCGTATCGAAGTGCGTATTATTGGGAATCACATCACCGGCCTTGCAGATGGTGGAAAACAAGATGCGTTCAGCCGCCCTTCCCTGATGGGTTGGTATGACAAGCGGGAATCCCATGAGTTCCTGCACCGCAGCTTCAAACCGGTAAAAGGATGGACTTCCTGCATAACTTTCATCCCCCCGCATTATGGCCGCCCACTGTTTGGCACTCATGGCCCCGGTGCCACTATCGGTCAGGAGATCGATCAGGACATCATCGGAGTGCAGCCGAAATACGTTATACCCGACATTGGCAATTAATTCCCGGCGTTGGATTTCTGTCGTCATCCGGATATGTTCGACCATTTTGATACGAAAGGGTTCGATGATCGTATTAAACATATTCGGTCCTCCGGTTATGCTGGTCGCTCTATTTCACGATCCGGGAAAAGACCATGACTCCCGGTCACCAAAATCATATCATCTTCTGGAAAAACATCGAAGGATTCATGACTCGACGATTCCCTCTCTATTTCATGAAACCCTGAGGCTAACCGGCTTTCTTCTGGAATTGGGTGAGATGTATGCCTGATCTGCTCCCGAACAAGACGAGGAGACCGACACTGCGGGATGTTGGAATGGTGTTTGTCCAGCCGGGTCTGAATGTCAGACCTGGCAGGAATTGATTGGAGATGTCAGGATCGAGGTATTCGGTACCGAAAATCTCATGTTGGCGGTTGGAACTAGCCTGGAATAGGTTCTTCTTCCTTTGCGTGGAGAAGCGCCATTAACTCTTCCCCGGTCATGACTTCGGCCTTCAACAAGGCCTCAGCCCCGTTCAACAGCACCGGCCGGAGCCTTGTCAGCAATTCCCGGACGCGATTCCCTTGCTCTTCAATGAGGCGACGCACCTCTTGATCGACCTGCTGAGCGGTGTGCTCGGAATAGGTCGGGGTCGCATGCGACTCCATATTTTTTAAAAACGTCGGCTGCACGGATTCATCTAACGCCACCGTTCCCAATTTATCGCTCATCCCATAATCTTTGACCATCCGTTTGGCGATGGTGGTGGCTTTCTGCAAATCATCAGCCGCTCCTGTGGAGGCCTCTCCAAAGACCAACTCTTCCGCCATACGCCCCCCTAATAAGACGGCGATACGATTTTCTAATTCGGAACGGGTGAGTAAATAACGGTCTTCAACAGGGAGCTGTAGCGTATAGCCCAAGGCGGCAATGCCACGGGGAATGATCGAGATTTTTTGGACAGGATCACACCCGGGCAAGGACATCGCCACTAACGCGTGACCGACCTCATGATGGGCCACTCGCTTCCGTTCTTCCACACTGAGGACGCGGTTTCTCTTTTCCAGTCCGGCAATCACCCGTTCCACGGCCTCCTCAAAATCCTGGTGTTCGGCCGTCTCCCGACTTCTTCGAATGGCCAATAGGGCAGCTTCATTCACCACATTGGCTAAGTCAGCCCCTACCATTCCCGGAGTCATGGCGGCAATTTTGTCTAAATCGACGTCAGGAGCCAGTTTGATGGACTTAGCATGTATGGCAAGGATAGCGGCTCTTCCAGGTCGATCGGGGCGATCAACCAGCACCTGCCGATCAAAACGGCCTGCACGGAGCAAGGCCTGATCCAGAATTTCAGGACGATTGGTTGCGGCCAGCATGATGACCCCCACACGAGGATCAAACCCATCCATTTCCACCAGCAATTGATTCAGGGTTTGCTCCCGTTCTTCGTGCATCATGGGCCCTGTTCCCCGGGCTTTTCCCAAGGCATCCAACTCATCAATGAAAATGATACAGGGCGCTTTAGCCATGGCCTGTTCAAACAAATCTCGCACCCTGGCCGCTCCCACCCCCACAAACATTTCGACAAATTCCGAACCGCTGATGGAAAAAAATGGCACGCCGGCTTCTCCCGCAATGGCTTTCGCCAACATGGTTTTTCCTGTGCCCGGCGGACCCACTAAGAGCACCCCCTTGGGAATCCGGCCTCCAATCCTGGTGAATTTTTCCGGGGTCTTTAAGAACTCGACGACTTCCATGAGTTCCACTTTGGCTTCATCGACTCCGGCCACATCACTCATACGAGTCTTGATATCGCTTTCAATATAGACTTTCGCTTTGGATTTCCCAATTCGCATAAAACCGCCCCCCGCCCCTTGCCCCATTTTCCGCAAAATCCAAAACCAGATCCCGGCAAAGACCAGAATAGGGACAACCCAGGAGGCCACGTCTTTCCAGAGCGTACTGACGATCACTCCGGCATATTCCACATGCCTTTCTTCCAACAGTTTCACTAATTCCGGGTCATCTACGCGCACTGTCTGAAACCACTGGGGGCTTTCCCCGCCTTTTTCAGATTTTAATTTTCCGTGAATGACTTTGTCGGTAATGGAGATCTCCGCCACCTTATCTTCTTGAACCCAGGTTTTAAATTGACTATAAGGCACCTCATCCATATGTTGGGCCGCAAAATACATTTCCTGGAGAATAATGAGTCCCCAGAACGCAATAATGAAATACCAAATAGAGACACGATATTTTTTTTCCATATTTGCTATCCTAACCCCTGTTCCTGCCTGATCCTGAATCGCACGACGTTAACATAATCTTACTGTACCCAAGAATCAGAAATACGTCTATCGAAATGGAACAAAATTCTTCCCTGACTCATCATTCCTGCCTGACGGCAGACCTGGCCCTCTCCTTCGTTCGAGCATGGGCCAGAAGTTGAAAAAATCCCATGATCTCTTGCAAGTCAACATGATGTAAGGAACTTTTATCGTCCGTGTAGGTCCTCTCTTCTCAAGCATGATCGCCTCTTACGACCCTCAGCTATTATGGATTCTCGTGGCCGGCTTGCTGGTCGGAGGGACAATCGCGTGGGGCATCTGTTCCATTCTCTATCGAGGAAGGAAGATCCAAGCCTTACAAGAGACCGCTACCCAATTTGCTTCTGCCCAAGCCCAAACTGGAGAACTTCGGTCCCAACTCGCCACCCTTCAGCAGGAACGTGACCGGATTCAACAAGAATTTCGTTTGATGGAAGTGGCCAAAGTATCAGCCGAAACAAACCTTGAAAATACACAACGACACTTAGCCGAACAGCGAGCCTTGCTGGAGGATGCGAAAATGACCTTATCGGATACATTTCGATCTTTAGCCTCGGAAGCCCTGGCAGGAAACAATAGGGGATTTCTGACCCTGGCCGAGGAAAAGTTTAAAGCCCTGAAGGATGAAGCGACGGCTTCCTTCGACCAACGCCAGACCTCCATTGAATCCTTGTTGCAGCCGCTGACTGAATCCCTACGCACCTATCAAAAAGAATCTCAAGCCTTAGAAGATAAGCGGCTTCGTGAACTCAGTGTCGTGGGAGAACAGTTACGCCAATTGGCTTCCGCCCAGACCACCCTCCAAGCCGAAACAGCCAAATTGGTGAATGCCTTACGATCACCACAAGTTCGAGGACGCTGGGGAGAAATCGCGCTTAGAAGGACGGCTGAATTGGCCGGCATGTCAGAAAACTGCGATTTTTTTGAACAGGAAAGTGTCTCCACCGAAACCGGCCGCTTGCGTCCCGATATGATCGTCAAACTCCCGGCAGGAAGAGATGTGGTGGTCGATTCCAAAGTGCCGCTCAGTGCGTTTTTAGATAGCCTGGAAACGCACACGGACGAAGATCGGGAAGCCGCCCTCAATCGACATCTCGGCCAGGTAAAACGCCATATCAGCCAATTAGCTTCAAAAGAATATTGGGATCAATTTCCAGCCGCTCCTGAATTTGTGGTCTTATTTATCCCCAATGATTCGTTCTTAGCTGCCGCCGCCGAACGCGACCCTTCCCTCGTCGAGTCGGCCTTAACGAAAAAAGTCGTCATCGCCACACCCACCACCTTCATTGCCCTGTTGCGGGCCATTGCCTACGGCTGGCGGCAGGAACAGGTGGCGGAAGGGGCCCAACGCATCAGTATCCTCGGACAAGAACTCGCCGATCGACTGGGCACTTTGGCAGAACATTTTGGAAGAATTGGACAAGCTTTAGGTCGGACCGTCGAATCCTATAATGCGACGGTCACCTCATTGGAGAATCGGATCTGGCCCACGGCCAGGAAATTCAAAACACTTGGAATCAGCGCAAAAAAAGACCTCAGGGACCTCAAATCCGTCGAGCACATGCCAAGACCGCCTGGGGAAATGGAACCACCTCCCGAAGACCTTCCACCCGCATCTTCATAAATTGAAAGCACATTTTCTCTCCCGCTTTTTTCGAATGACATCCGTAATCCCTTGCATAAGGATAGTGCTTGATTCGGGGCTGCTCCGTTCTTTCTGCCTGCCTGTATTCCCTGGGGACAAAGTTTGATCAATTCCTATTAGCGCTATTTTTAAGTACCCAAAAATTGTTATTATATATAGTCATTTGAGGGTTTGTTTAAAGAATTAACCTTTATTTGGAAAGGATGAGGTGTGGCCCGTGGGACCAGGAATTACCAGCAGATCGACAACAGATTGGGGAAAAGGCTTAAAAGCAGGAAACAAAGAGTTGTCTGTGACGTTGGGATTGGGTGCATGTATATTGATGATCTTAAGTTTGGCAGCCCTTTCAACCTCATCCTGGGCCGCCGCAGGTGAAGGCTCGAAACCTCTCGCCAAGTTTTTAGAAATTCCACTGAAAGATGGAAGCATCCCGGATAAACTCAGGTTTCCTCTCCATGAGCAGAATTCTGTTCAATATTTCAGCGCCGGATTAGGTAAGGAGGAACGGAGCCTGTCCTACCCACCCTATTCCCTTAAGTTGATCTTTGTGAAAGGCGACCGCTCTTTTTTAGCTGGTGTGGCGGTTGAGGTGATCAACTCAGATCAGACGACTTTGGTATCTATTCCAGGCGAAGAGGTACAAGGTCCTTGGTTATTCCTCAACCTTTCTCCAGGCAAATATGTTGTCAAAGCAACCGATTCAGGAGGGACCACTATTGAAAAAAGCATCACACTATCTGGAGAAAAGACCACTCCTGTTCACTTTCGTTGGCGGTAAGATGGTTTTTCTCTTCCGGAAATTGTCCTGATTTTCGGGTTTTTTGCCCCCAAACCATCAGGCTTTCAATCTGCAACTCTCCCTGTGCCCATTATTCATTAATTTTTTAATTTATTGTAATTATACTTAAATTTAAAAACTTAGTCATAAGAACTATATTAAAATTAAATCTATATGATTATTAAATGTTTTTTTCCATTTATGGAAGTTATTGATGTTTCTTATTATACAATTATGAGGATTTTTTAATATTGGATTAATCTTGACTTAAGATCAAAGAGCTATATCTACCAACAAGACGTTTTAATACGTATGTTACGATAAACAGTAAAAAGGAGATACATATGGGACATTTCGGAATACAGAAAAAGACCCCAACAATCGGGAAAAGTCCCATTAAGCGAGAAGAAGCTCACTCCGCTCCAAGCACTAAAACGGTGGATCCAAGGCATTCGGACACCTGTACACGATGTGGAGGATTTATGGTCTCCCATTGGTGCATGAATGTGAATTATGATGCCGGTGGAATGGAAATCCTGACCAAACGGTGCCTGCAATGCGGGGAAGTCATTGATCCCGTCATTCTGGAAAATCGCCTCAACCCCCAACGCGAGGCGATGAAAAAGAAAACCCGTCCGCTCCTCTCTAGGCCCCTAGCATCATCAAATAAGGGCAGGGGATCTGGGATGAGTTGTACTCCTATAGCCTAAGTTTGAGGCATCTCACACTCCAGGGTGCTTTTGAACCACCCACGAGGATGAGCTGGATTTTGCCTCCTGAGATTTGAAGACTGCTTATATTTTTAGTCTATCCTCCCCAGGATAATCCCAGGGCGCAAGCGTCCCCCTCTTCCTTGTGGGTCCCATCTCACAGGAAGAGTATGAAATGCATCGCATCTGATGTCCTTTACTCTCTTACTCCCGTTTTTCTCCATTTACCTTCCTAATCCATTCTTCCTTTTTCAAAAGAGGAGTGATCAATGATCAAATCTCCCGTCATCATGAGTGTTCTCCTCTTGCTCCTTCCGCAAATCGCCTTCGCACAATTTGGTGACTTTATGAAAGAGATCGACAAATTTTCTCTGCCTGGGGCAAAAACCCTCGGAGATGACAAGATAATCTCTGGACTTAAAGAAGCACTGATCGTCGGAACGGAAAATACCGTGAAACTCACCGGCAACGCAGACGGTTTTTTAAAAAATGACGCTATTAAAATCTTACTACCTGAAAAACTTCAATCTATGGACAAAGCTCTTCGACTGGCCGGATTCGGGCCCCAGGTTGATGAATTGGTAGTTAGTATGAACCGGGCCGCCGAGCAGGCCGCTCCCTTGGCCAAACCCATATTCAAAGATGCGGTCACCAACATGAGTTTTGATGATGCCAAGAAAATTCTCGATGGAGGAAATACCGCCGCAACTGATTATTTCCAGGGTAAAACACGCGATCAACTTGCCACGGCGTTTAAACCTGAAGTGGAGAAGACGATGAGCCATGTCGGGGTTACCACGCAATACAAGGAATTGGTGGGACAATATACGATGCTACCGTTTGTCACAGTCCCGGCATTTGATCTGAACGATTATGTGGTCGGAAAAAGTTTGGACGGGCTATTTCACACATTAGCCCAGGAAGAGCAAAAAATCAGGACTAACCCTGCAGCGCGCGTTACAGATTTACTCAAGGATGTCTTTGGCAAATAATTCACAAATCCATCATAGTCCCCCATCATAAAAACTTGGGAGAAAAATGAACCAACCCATTATCGGGTTTCATCAAGATGACCTGGATGATTGGGTGGCAGATCTGGCTTGCGGCCATGGGCAGCATGTTCGACATCAGCCTCCCCTTAGTTTTCGCCCATGGGTTCTCACACCAGAGGGACGTCGAGCCCACCTCAAAACCATCGTCAATTGCAAAAAATGTGACGAGGAGGCACCTCTTCCTTCACAAATGACAACCTAATCGCACTTTTCCCTCGTCCATAAACTTTCCTCCTGCCAAACATAAGGTTGCATCGCATACCGTGCCTTACTAAGGATTCTGCCACATCGCACCGTCCGCAAGGTTGTCACCTCCCTGGTGAGTGATTTTCAGGATATCCCCATTTTTCACTTTGGCTTCCAAGGTGGAGATTTTCTGATTAATGGTCAACATGAGTTCATTGGCCTGGAGAAAAGGCATTAACCCTTGAAAATGATCGGGGAAATCCTCTAGCAATTGCCGAATGGTGGTGGCGTTTTCTAAGCTAATTTCAACTTCCGGGTCTTCAACCGCTTCACGAAGCGAAAGGCCAAATATCAATACTTTTACCATCCGATGTTCCTCATGCAAAAATGAAAATCCATCCCGATTCCAACTATCACAATGATATCCCGCCAGAGCACCGCATCTTATACCTTTACTTCCTCCCTGGATGCTCCCGCATGACCTGCGCAATATGCTTGACCTCTGCTATCCCACGAAGTCCATTTTTTAACTGAATCATACATGCAGGGCAACTCGTTGCCACCACCTGTGCCCCGCTTTCTTGAATAGCCCGCTTCTTACGTTGGAAAATCTTCTGAGAGGTTTCATAATTTTTGACGATATACGTACCCGCTCCGCCCGCGCATCGATCGGCATCCTGCATTTCGACAAATTCAAGGTCAGCCACAGAGGCTAATAAGTCTCTGGGAGCCTGGGACACACCCGCGGCACGAAGATGGCACGAAGAATGGTACGTCACTTTCTCCAACTTCCCCTCGGCCGATATCCGGGTTGAGTGCGTATTGGCCGACGACATCCCCTGTTCAACAAGAAATTCAGAGATATGCTTCACGCGTTTGCGTAAATCAATGGCTGCCGCTTCCTCAGGCTCTCCATGAAACAGCGTGGCATAATCTTTCAGACTTAAGGTGCACGAAGCACAACTGGTGATCACGGTGGCATACGATGCCAGGTGAGCTAGATTTTCTCGCGCGCCTTCTTTTACCAAATCCCGTAACCCGTAGGTTTCAATCGGCGTCCCCGAGCATCGTTGAGGAGGAAGAGCGACCTTCACACCGTAATCCGCTAAAAGCCCGATCACAGCATCCCCCACTCCATCCTCAAAATAGTTGGCCGCACACCCGTGAAAATACGCGATTGAGGCCTGCCGGAGATGTTCAGAATGACAAAGTTCAGGATACCGATCACGCAAATGCCGTTTAGCAAAAGTCGGCAGAACCATATCTCGGGGAATCTTTGCGGTGGGAGCCAACTTTCGCAATACCGGGCGAGTCAGTTTTTCCAACATGCCTCGAAGAACCGGTCGATCCCAAAAAGATTGGGTCCATGCCACGAGCTTCAGCAGGGGATGAAAAATCCATTGACGGGCATGGAGGGCAAAAACCCAGCCGGCCAGTTCATTGGGTTGCTCCGCCCGTCGTTGAAGAATCAGTTCGGACACATCGACCCCGGCCGGACAAATAGTCCGGCAGGATTTGCAATTCAAACAGGCTTCGACCACTCGTTCCGATTGAAGATACGAATAATCCGAAGCCGTTACAATCTCGAACCACCCGCGCGCACTCATATCTTCAGACTGAAACACATCATACACCGGACACACGGAATTACATTTTGCGCAAGTTGCACAGGGTTTGCCCATGCGCTCCACATCAATATGTTCCGTAAAAGAGGTATCACTGATTTTGACCCCAGGATTCATCATCCCCTGTGGATCGAACGCCTGCTTCACTCGAACAAAAATTTGATACACCTCTTCCCCATACATCAAGCGAACGGTCTCGGCGCGAATACGCCCGTCTCCATGCTCTCCACAAATTGATCCGTCAAACCGGTCTAAGACCGTCTGGTGAATCTCCCGGTGAGCTTCAACCATGGCATCAACATCATGTTGATTGTGCAAATCAAGCAGCGGCACAATATGAGCATTGCCATTTCCCACATGTCCAAAGATGGCGACCGGCACCGATCGTCCTCCAAAGTACTCTTCCAAATACCGGATCAATTCTCCGGTGCGTGAGGCCGGCACGACCACATCATCGACAAAATTGATGGGTTTTTTTTGAGGATCAAATCGATAAAGCATCGGAAACAACGCCTTGCGGGCTTTCCACAATTCACCTTGCTGGGCTGGATCCGACGCCAGCCTCACCTCTCCGGTGAGCGGAAACCTTTCGCACATCTCCATCAAACGATGAGGACGATCTGCGCCTCCGCCTTCATCAAATTCAATGAGCAGCGTCGCCGCTGCATCGGATGGAATGCCATAGCGATTTCGCCCGATCAAATCCAACGAATTTCCATCCATCACCTCCAAGGCATTGGGGTCCAACTCCAATAAGTGGGGAACCGATTCGCCCATACCCTCTAGATGTTGAAAATGGATGAGACCCGTCACGGTGGCATCAGGGCGTTTAACCAACTTGACTGTTGCTTCACTCATAATGCCAAGCGTTCCCTCGCTCCCGATAAATAACTTTTGAACTTCAAATACGCCCCGTTCCAGTCCATCGACCACATCAAAGACGTTATAGCCGGAACTGTTCTTACTCACCTTCGGACGCCTGGCGCGGATCAACGCTTGGTCCTCTTGAATCATGGTCCACACCGCCTTTAGGGATGGAAACCCTTTCAACAAGGAGGTATGAGCCGGGCCTCCAATATGAACGGACTGCGCGTCAAGCCAACCCTCCGTAAGCAGCCGAATCCGGAGAGTATGAACGTTGTCCTTGACCGATCCATAGCGAAGCGTATGCGGACCGGCCGAATTGTTGCCGAACATACCTCCTAATTTGCACATATCCCCGCTTGAAGGATCCGGCCCATACATCAACCCCATAGGGGCCAACTGCTTATTGAATTCGGATAACACCAGGCCTGGTTGCACTCGCGCCCACTGCTCGTCTCGATTCACTTCCAGCAAGCGATTCATTCGGGAGATATCCACGATAATGCCGGCTCCGATGGCTGACCCGGTCAGATTCGTTCCGGCGGCCCGTGGAGTCAGAGGCACTCCAACCTTGACGGCATACTCCATCACGGCATCAATGTCTTCTTCTGTTTCAGGAAGCACAACAACCTGGGGTGGAATTTTGTAGATACTGGCATCGACGGAATAGGCTTTCAACGTGGCCCAATCCCAACGAACTTTATCCTGGCCCAATTTTTTGGCTAAATCGGGCCCCAAAGAAGATTTCTTTTCAGGTAGCAATAACGGCATACGAATTTATTCTGCTCCCTTATGAGGATGGCGCACAACCCTTGTCAGTGAGAAAAAAGGAAGGAAAACAAACAGACCACAGCAGGACGCGTGGCCTCACGGTCGATTTAAGCCGAAAGATCGGAAACCCGGGCCTCTCCCTCCTGTTCCTCAGGGGTAAAAGGGAGCTCCATAGGGAATTGTTCCGGGCTACCCAACTCTTTGAGTTCTTTCAGCGGAGGCAAATCCCGTAAGTCCCGCAGACCAAAACGTTGCAGAAACTGTTTGCCGGTTCCATACAAAATCGGTCGGCCCGGGATATCCTGCCGTCCAACGATTCGAATTAACTTTTGATCCAGGAGGGTACGCAACACCCCGGAGGTTTCTACACCTCGAATTTTTTCAATATCTGCTCTGGTAATGGGTTGTTTATAACTCACAATAGCCAGGGCTTCCAGTGCGGACCGGGAAACCTTGGCTGCCGGTTTGGCCTTACTGATCAATCGTTTGATATACAGACTCTGCTCAGGTCGCGTGACCATGACATATCCGCCGGCCACTTCCAAAATTTGCAAGCCACGCCCTGCCGCCTCGTACTCGGCTTGAAGATCCTGCATTGCGCTTTTAACGGAAGATTTAGGGACCCCTTCGAAAACCAGCGCCAGCTTCTCAAGACTCAGAGGATCATGCGAAACAAAGAGCAGGGCCTCAAACGCGGCTTTGAGTTCACCAAGATCCAACGCCGGCTCCTGGTCTACAATCCCGGAATCCTTCACTTCCTCTGCGTCCTGGCCCTCATCTGAGACTTCCGAGGCCTCGCTTACAGTAAGGTCTTCCGTCACCTCGGCATCGGAAGTGTCCGAAGTTTGGTGTCCATTGGAGAGTGCGTCCATGATTATTGAGTCCTCCTCTGGGGACTGAACCCGATCATCCCACGTTGCCCCATGCCTAAATCCCTCAGGCCATTCTTCCATCCCCCCATGCGTCCTCCGATCAATACCCGGCTCATACGTGTCACAATGAATCCACAGGAAAACTGCCAGTAGAACCAGCCCCACCGGCTGGAACAAAACGCCTGGTCACCTGGATGGGACCCAACCATTCTCCTTGAAACAATCGAACCAGGTTCATCCTGACCAGTTCCAACAAAGCCAGAAATGTAGCAATGACCAATGGCTTGGACCAATGGTGTTCAAATAACCCCTCAAAAGGAACGGTCGACTCCGCTTCCAACCGCTCCAGGATGACCTGAATACGGTCTTGAACCGTCCAGGTTTCCCTGGACAATTCCACGATTTCATTCGTTGGGGCTCGATCCAGAACGTCCTGGAATGCACTCAGAAGATCAAATAATTGAAGATCCTCCGTAGCCATATCCTCCTCGACCGCTGACTCAGTTGGCAAGGGGAGAGGATCACGAGTAAAGGACTCCCGCCACAGACGTTCGCGAATAACCAGGCTCCCTGCTGCCTCCTTGAACCGCTCATATTCGACCAATTGCCGGACCAATTCCGCACGAGGATCCAAACCTTCCTCATCTTCCGTCTCCGGTTTTTCCTCTTTGGGAAGGAGCATCCGGGATTTAATGTAAAGCAGCGTGGCTGCCATGACCAGAAATTCCCCGGCCAGAGACAGGTTCAACGTCTTCATCATGGACAAATATTCCAAATATTGCTGAGCAATCAGCGCCACCGGAATATCATAAATGTTGATTTGGTGTTTCCGAATTAAGTGGAGAAGCAAATCCATGGGGCCGGTAAAGGCCTCAAGTTTGACCTGATACGCATCGTCATCTTCAAGGTCAGAAACAATCAGGGAGGGGACGGATTCCAATCAAGTGCCTTTCGACTGGGTTCCACAGTGCAGATATTTAAATTGGTATACCATCTTTTGTGTAAAGCCGCAATATCCTAACCAAATATAGTGGTTAAGGCCTTCTAAGCCGTCTTCTTCCCTTTGGAAAGCCAGAGGTAACAGAGCACCAGAATAACCAGCCCCAAAAAGATCCCGACCTGGCCATATAGCCTCCGACCATTCTGGACCGAAACCACATCAAGCGGGAGGTTACTCCCGGTTAATTCCGGCATCGTGCGGAACTCGGTTCCGGAGAAATCTTTGGCTCCATCAAACCTGGCGTTCGAAAAATCGACCACCGTATGAAATTGTGCTTGGGCAAACGTCACCGCCTCTCGAAATTCGGTAAACCGAAAATAGATTTCATGAACGGCCGAGATGGCTGAAAAATCGGCAGGGCCTTTAAACAGCGACCCGGAAAAGCCTGTCCCACTCGCAAAAGCCGTTCGGGAGAAATCTGCCGCCTGCTGGAACTCGACTTCCAAAAACTCAGCAACTCCGGTGAAATGCGCGTCAGAAAAGGTGACCCGATCACGAAATTGAGCCTGGTGAAACCGGGAATGCGTTCCAAACGTGACATGAGAAAAATCCACGCCTTGTGCAAATCGAGAACCAATAAAAAATCCCTCAAAATCAACCCGCGCATCTGAAAACCGTACCGGGCCCACAAACACCGTCTTAGAAAAATCAATTGATTGTTGAAAGACGGTTCCCGTGAAATCTACCGTCCCCAATATCAGGAGAGCTCCTTCAACCAGATTGGTGGCAAGCACTTTTTCAAATCGAGAATGACGGATGGAAATTGACTCTGGAATGACGCGAACCGCAGTGATGCCTTTCTCGTTCAGGGGTTTTCGCACTGACGGGGGAATGGCGGGATATGCCGAAAGGGCCTGTTGGGGCAGAAGATCAAGCATCACCTGATCAACCACCACCACGTGGTCAAGATCAATCCGCTTGCCCTGCACAAGCGCTTCCAGCAGATCAGCCCCCTTCACGGCCAAGGCTGCCTCTTCTCCAGGCAGACAGGGTCCCTCAACATGCACCCAGAAAACGTTTTCGCTTCCGAGAGGAGTCGGCAGGAGACGGCAAGCCTCGGCATTAAGAGAAGACAGTCCCAGCAGGACAAACACGCCGAGATGCAGAATATATTTTGCTCCCAAGAGTTTCATTTATGCCCACATCACATGAGCATGATATGGCAAACAGGTAAACCCACTGCCTCCACTCGGGCGCAAACGCAAAAAGACTGTTGAAGACAGGTGATCGTCACGAGGTTGTGTTGGACTGAGTCAAATTATTCGATCGTTTTAGGCGAGCGGAGTTATTGAACAAAAGGATCAGAGAATCTGGCCAAATCCTGCACAATCGTATACGTCCGTCTTATCTCGGACTGGCCCTAGGTGGAGGAGGTATTCTCAGCGGGTTGAGCTGGCTCGGGTTGAGCTGGCTTGGCTTGAGCTGGCTCGGGTTGAGCTGGCTTGGCCTGAGCTGGCTTGGGGGCCTCGGCTTCCGCAGGTTGAGGCTCCTTCACTTCCGCAGGCTTTGTGGTCACAACCGGGGACACATTTTTGAGTGCTAAATAAAAATCCCGATGTTCATACTCGGATTTAGCCAGGGCTTGATCAACTTCCTGAACAGTCTTAGGGGGTGGCACCACCACCTTGTCGCCTTCCCGCCAATTGGCAGGCGTCGCACAAGCAAAGCGGTCAGTCGTTTGCAGGGCAGTGACCAACCGAAGGATTTCATCCACATTGCGTCCGGCATTGAGAGGGTAATACAGCAAGGCCCGAATCACCCGCTTCGGGTCAATAACAAACACCGCACGTACCGTCGCGGTGGAACTCGCATTGGCATGGATCATGCCATACAGTTTCGCGACACGCATATCAACATCGGCAATCATAGGAAACGGAATCGTGGCACCCATTTTCTCGTGAATACTGCGAAGCCAGGCTAAATGAGCATGAATACTATCCACACTCAAACCAATGAGCTTCACCCCCCGCTGACGAAATTGCTCACTAGATTGGGCAAAGGCCATCAATTCCGTCGTACACACCGGAGTAAAATCCGCCGGGTGAGAAAACAATACCACCCAATGCTGCTCCTGCCACACGCTAAAATTAAAATCGGTCTGTTGCGTCGTCACCGCGGAAAAGTCCGGTGCATGATCCCCTATGCGAGGCAACCCTCGTTCTTCCGACATGTAACCTCCTTCAGTTGGCAAGACTACCCCCCTCCGCCGCAGGCGAAGGGAGCAATCCCGGCTTGTTTATTAAATATAACCGGGAATACGAATTAAACTATCGAGATGGTGAAATGAATAACCCTGGCACAGCCTTGGCCCATAAACGGCCAAAATCACCAGGAGCGAGGAATTTCCTCTTCATCATCCTCATGATTAGATTCGGTATCCCGAAAAAACTTATCCGTGCCCAATTCTTCTGATAAGTCTTCCGTCAAATCCAAATCCTCATCGGCATCATCGGTGGAGTCCTCCGAAAACTCATCATCGTCAAAATCATCCGCAAGATCATCCACATCCAGGGGATCAGTGACATCATCGAGTTCAGTGGTCAATGAATCCAGAGTAATATCGGTATCGGTTTCCACTTCAATATCCAATTCGGCATCAATGTCGTCGGGCAGAGACGTATCCTCAATATCCGTACCGGATTTCTGGCTAAGAATCTCCTCCGCGTCCCCATCGACGGGGAAGGCGTTCTTTCTCTTTTTGGCATTAAGATCTTTTACCACAGGCGATTCTTTTTTAGGCCTTCCCGGTTTCTTTTTGGCCTCAGACGGCGCCGCCTTCTTCACCGATTTTGTGGTGGGAGCAGACTTGGTACGATTTGCCCCGGTTTTCGCCGCAGTTGTCGTCTTCGAAACGTTGTCAGATGTAGTCAACTTCTTCTCTTTCCCTTTCACCGCCTTTTTCGGCGTCGCTTTGGATCGTGGTTGCGCTTGAGCCACGGTTTTGGATGTCCCCTTCACTCGAGCCTTCTTATTCCCTTTGGCTTGAGACTTAACGGGTCCCTTGGTCCGAGCCTTGGAGCCGACCTTCGTATTCTTGGACTTCGCTTTGGTAGACGGTGATCGTTGAGGCTTCACAGACTTCTTGGGTTTGGCTTTCGTCTTCGGTTGAGCTTTCGCATGAGTTGTTCGCTTCCCCGCAGGCTTCTGTTTGGGCTTGGCCTTTGACTTGGGCTTAGCCATGGCAGCCATGTGTCACCCTCCTGATTATGTGATCGACAAATGATCCATCTGCGATGGATCGTCTCCTGAGTTGCCCCCATCTAACATGGAGAGACCCTCTCAAGCAACAGAATATTTTCAAGAAGGAAATTCTTTGCCGTTTCAAGAAACTTCCGGTCATTCAACATCCCTGTTAGAATCGGGTCTCCATGGAAATTATTACCACGCATCTCGAGGCGGATTTCGATGGCCTCGCCTCAATGGTGGCCGCTCAAAAGCTCTACCCGCAGGCACACCTCGTTCTCCCGGCGGGAGCCCAATCCAGCGAGCGGGCCTTTCTCGCGGAACATCCCCTTTCCTTCACGGCACTCACGAGTCTGAATTTTCCGGATATCACCCGCCTGATCTTAGTGGATGCCCAGCATCAGGACCGGTTAGGTCCGCTCGAAAAAGTTCTTGAGAATCAACACCTTTCGATTCACATTTATGATCATCACCCCATGGAGACAACGAATCCCCTGCTCCCGCGGGCAGACTACTGCAAAGTGGAGTCGGTGGGGGCTACCATCACACTCCTCTGCGAGGAACTTCAGGCCAGAGCACTCACATGGACACCCGAAGAAGCCACCCACTTTGCCATAGCCCTGTATGAGGAGACCGGTCAATTTAGCTACCGCAATACCACGCCCCGTGATTTTCAGATCGGCGCGGCCCTTGTGCAAACAGGAGCCGATTTAAACCAGGTCACGAAGTACATCGCGCGACACTGGACGCCCCCACAGCTGGAATTATTCCATGCACTGTTGGGATCGGCGCAAACACTGACCCTCGGACACAGACGGATTTTGCTCACCACCCTCACCTGGCCGGACTATGTGCAGGACATGGCGCCGGTGGTACAACAACTGGCGCAACTACATGGAGCCGATGCCATCATCGCCGCTGTCGCCATGGAGGGCAAGGTACAAATCATCGGGCGCAGCCGCCATCCCGACATGGATATGAATCAAATCACTAAGGCATTTGGCGGAGGAGGGCACACGATGGCCGCCGCCGCCAGCATTAAGAATCTCACCATCGTCGAAGTGGAACGGAAGATCCACGCCCTCCTACAGGAACAAGCCAAAACCTGGCTTCCCATCAAGCGTCTCATGACCACACCTGTCAGAACGGTGGAACCCAACACCACGATCAAACAGACCGAACGCCTCATGACACAATACGAAGTCAATGCCCTCCCGGTTGTGAGTGCCAAAGGCGGCTTCATGGGATTAGCCACACGGGAAGCGGTACAAAAAGCCCTCTATCACAAACTGGCCACCCACCCCATTGAGCACATCATGCTCAGGGATATCTTTCTGGCCACACCCGGCACACCGTTTGATGAGGTCCAACAGCATATGGTCGAACGGAACCAGCGGATCGTTCCGGTGCTGGATCACGACCAAATCGTTGGCATTTTCAGCCGGACCGATTTGCTTCGGGCTATGCACCAGGCACTCCCGTCCCAGGAAGGAGAGATCGAGCCCTCCGCTGGAGCGACCCCTCCAACTACAGTAGTTCCCACGCCAACCTTGCGTACTTCAAATCTTCACAAACAATTGGCCAGCCGTTTACCTCCGCCACTTCTCACCCTTCTCCAAAACATTCGGACACTCGCCGACACACAGGAGGTCGCCGCCTTCCTCGTTGGCGGATTCGTCCGGGATTTCCTGATGAACATTCCCAATTTCGATTTGGACGTGGTGATCGAAGGAGACGGCATTTGCTTTGGCAAAGCGTTAGCGGAGAAACTCAAGGCCGAATGGACCATTCATGAGCGATTTGGAACCGTCTCGATCGCCATCCCCAAGACTCTCAACATTCCACAGATGCATCACCTGGACATTGCTACGGCTCGAACGGAATATTATGAATATCCCACCGCGCTACCGACCGTGGAACGCAGTTCAATAAAAAAAGACCTCTACCGGCGGGATTTCACCATCAATGCCCTGGCCATTCGCTTAAACAGGACGCCCGGTGAACTCCTGGACTTTTTCGGTGGCCGGCGGGACATTAAGGACAGAATCGTGCGGGTCCTTCACAGCCTCAGCTTCGTGGAAGATCCCACCCGGGTCTTTCGAGCCATACGCTTCGAACAACGGTTTGGTTTCCAGATCAGTAAGGAAACCCAGCATTTCATTCAACAGGCCCAAACCATGGAACTGTTTCACCGGCTTTCCGGCGTACGATTAGGGAATGAACTGATCCACATACTAGAGGAACCCGAGCCGGCCAAAGGCATTCTGCGATTGAGTCAATTTAAACTCTTCCCCTTTATTCATCCCAAGCTGCAATGGAAGGAACCGGCTCCGACGCTCTTTGCATCCGGAGAAAAAATCCTGGCCTGGCATGAGGTGGAAAACGCCCGATCAGGAACCGAGCGATGGCTGGTCTATGCCTTGGCCTGGTTTGAATCGTTAGGAAAAGCCGAACTGGTCAAAACCTGGAAACGGTTAGGATTTCCTCAACGAACCATCACAACTGCCGGAGAGTTCTTACAAGCCCAGTCGGCTCTGATCCGCACCCTCAACAAAAAACACCTGGCTCCTTCGGAAATCTACGACCTCCTGACACCATGGCCGAAGGAACTCCTCCTGTTCCTCATGGCCAAGGCGCAAAGCAAGCCGACGATTCATGCGGCCATGGAACGGATCCGGGACTATCTCACCACGTTTCAACATGTCGCCATCGCCTTAACCGGCCACGACCTGGAAGACATGGGCCTTCCCAAAGGTCCGGCGTATCGCCGGGTGCTCGATCGCATCTTCAAAGCCAAACTGGATAGCCTGGTGGCCACACAGGAAGATGAATATCGCCTTGCCAAAACCTTCATTGCGCAAGAAACCGCTTCAGGAAAACACTCCAAATCCCCTTCATTGGCAAGGAAAGGCAGCGGGAGGTAGCCTTCCCGTTGGCTCCCCCGGCAAGTAGTCTATTCATTCCCCATGCACCAGACTTCATCGCCCTCCCCACCGTCTCGAATCCGCTGGCGAATTCTTCTTCTGCTCCTCCTCATCAGCATCATCACTTATGTCGACCGGGTGAATATTTCCGTCACCGCCCGCCAAATGATGCCGGCACTCGGTCTCACCGATCTGCAAATGGGTCAGATCTTTTCGGCCTTTGTCTTTGGCTACGCCCTCTTTCAAATTCCCGGTGGCTGGTTGGGCGATCGCTGGGGACCACGTCGCGTATTGACCTTCGCCCTCATCTGGTGGTCGATCTTGACAGCTCTGACGGCCGTCGCTCCCACGCTCCCACTGGCCAACCTGATCGGGATTATGGGTTCACTCATGGTTGTGCGTTTCCTCATCGGCATCGGCGAAGCCGCCGCGCTGCCCAATTTCAATCGAGCCGTCGCAAACTGGCATCCCCCGAATGAACGGGGCTTAGGCATTGGCATCACCATCGGAGGGATCGGCTTGGGTTCAGCCCTCACGCCACCTATCACCGCCTGGATCATGGTCAATTATGGCTGGCAAACGGCGTTTTATGCCGCAGGCGGATTAGGTATTGGCATCGCCCTCTTGTGGTACTGGTACGCAACCGATCATCCCCGGCAACATGCACACGTCAACAACGCCGAGGCCGAACTGATCGAAGATTCGGAGTCTCTGCCCGACCTTCCTGCTCCCTTGGAAGGACGATCCGGTAAGGCCTGGGTAACGGTCCATGATGTGTTCACCGAATTTGAAACACGTGAAGGACGACCTCCAGCCTCACAGACAAAAGGTAACGGGACGGGTGGGAAAAAGGATAACCCCAACTCCACCACCCCAACACGAACAGAAAGGAAAAGCGAACCAGCACCCGTTCAGAAGTCAAAGACGACCACCGTTCCCTGGAAAGCCATCCTCACCACACCCACCGTCTGGTGGCTCACGCTCAGTTACACCTGTCTCGGCTACGTGGCCTATGTCTATATGTCCTGGTTCTATCTCTACCTTGTCAATGTGAGGGGTTTTGCCATCCTTCAAGGTGCTTTCTTCGCCTCGGCCCCCTTTATCGCGATGGCCATCTTCTGCCCATTGGGAGGATGGGTGACCGATCGTCTCACCGAACAATACGGGATCAATCGTGGCCGCGCGAGCGTGGGAGGAGCAGGAATGATTCTGGCCGCGCTTTCTATCATTATCGGCGCCAACATCGAAGCGCCCTATGTCGCAATCGGCTTTCTCTCGCTCGGCGCAGGGTGGCTCTACTTCACGGTCGGCCCGTTCTGGTCCTCGACCACGGACTTATCCAAACCCTACGCCGGCACCCTCTCAGGCCTCATGAACACGGGCGCCAACCTGGGTGGGACCCTCTCGCCCACACTGACGCCCTGGCTGGCTGACACCTTCGGCTGGTCGGTCTCTCTCGGCATCGCCGCGGGGATTGCCCTACTCGGAGGACTCTGTTGGATCTTCATTCGACCAGAACATGGTCTCAACATCTCCAGGTCAGGAGATCGAGCGTGAGCGAGTCTGAACGGTTCACAATACAGACGGGCACCGAAATGATTCTATTATTTTTGGATCATGGTAAACTGAGTTGCGGCCAAAGAAAAAAAGAGCACAAGTAGCCTAGGCACTCCCCGTTAAAGAGAAAATTTTTGGTGAACCCAGCGATTGTCCCAACCATCAGAACAAACAAGAACCACCGAACATTGACATCCTCCAATAGGGTGCGGGGCCATTCATGGATACGGGTACCTTTTATCGGCCGCATCATATCCCTTGTCCTCTGTACATTCTTCCTCTTTCCCGGTCTTGTTTCTGCCGCGGAGATTGAAGAGTTTAAGAAGGGCGTCGTCAAAATTACTGCGATCGTAAACGGGCAACCCAATGTCGGGACGGGATTTATCGTGAAGCTCGACAAGGACGCCGCCTACATCGTGACTGCCGCACATGTGATTTCGGGAGATAGCAAGCCACAGGTGTGGTTCTTTCCTCTTCCTCATCAATCGTTTGCCTCACAGGTATTAGGTATCGATGGCACCAATGAGAACGGGTTGGCCGCTTTGCGTGTTTCCGATACCTTTCCCAATGGACTCGTGGCGCTTCCGCTCGAGCAGACCATCCAAGCATCCGGGGGAGAAACCATTACCTTTATCGGATTTCCACCTAATCTCGCTCCCTGGACCGTCTCAACCGGAAGTATCAGCGGGAGGAAAGGGCCACACCTGATGTTTCAGGCGTTAGTGGAGGAAGGCCATTCGGGTGGCCCCCTTCTGCTTGATGGCAAAGTGATCGGAGTCGTGACAGATGCTCAGGGACGTCTGGGGTATGCAGTCCCCACACTGGTTTTGTCGATCGCGCTGAAAGGATGGCAGGTGGAACCATCGAGGAGCGACTCGTTATCACGAGAAAGTTCAGGCGCAGACGGTGCGCCGATGGTTCGGATCCCTGCAGGGCAGTTTGAAACGAATGTAGAATCACGCTCAGGAACCGGGGACATTACCGAAGGGAATCGATATACCGTCTATGTCGAAGAATTCTTCATCGACAAAAATGAAGTCACCATTGAACGATATGAGAAATTTCTACAGGTCACCGGTCGAACAGCCCCGGAATATTGGGATCACATCAATATTTCCCGGGATGCCAATCGCCCCGTCGTCGGCGTGACATGGCCGGAGGCCAAAGCCTACTGCCATTGGGCCAAGAAGCGATTACCGACCGAAGATGAATGGGAGAAAAGCGCACGAGGAACCGACGGACGCATTTATCCATGGGGCAATGAGCCACCGACGAGCCAATACACAAATTTCGCAACATTTGGAGAATTTGAACTGTCAAAACTTTCTCCGGTCGGGGCATTCGAAAAGGATAGAAGTCCTTATGGAGTGTATGACTTGGCCGGAAATGTGAGTGAGTGGACGGCAGATACCTGGGATGAATCGCGGAATCCAGACCGGGATGCGAATGAGACCGTCGCGGGTTCCCAAAAAGTGATACGAGGTGGAGCATGGAACGCCAAGGACGAATATCTGAGAGCCGCATTGCGCTCTTCTGCTTCACCAACCTACACGGATGGAGGTCTTGGTTTCCGCTGTGCTCAAAATCCGGATACCCCCCCATGAAAAAAGATGAGAGGCATGACGGAAGAAAGGATGGTCTAAAAATCGGCAATCCAGTCGATGGATTGAAAGAGCGTCTAAACGGTTCTCTTATCCCTGAATCATGGTAAGCTAAATCGCTGCCCCTGAGGATAACGAAAATAGGCAGCCACAAAATCGGAACAGTTCGCCCCTTCTTCACGGAAAGACGGTCAATCTAAAAGAGAAAGGAGGTACACCATGGGAGACAAAGGCGGAAAAAAGGATAAAGACAAAGCTCAAAAACAGAAAGCCGACCAACAGAAGAAAAAAGATAAGAAGAAATAGGCGAGGCGCTTTCTTTGATGAAAGCGGTGGGCTTCGCCTAAGCGAAGCCCACAATTTCTGAGGCACTTCAACTCTGAATGGCGGAAAATCTTGAGAAGAAGGCCTAGGCAAGAGCCCCATGACTTGTCATACGGACAAAAAATCTGCACTCCATATCTTATTCGTTATTCAGACCGGTCTATTTATGGATTACTAGTAAGTGAACCGCGAATGAATCGTGAAGCTATCGACAATAATCTGGTCAACAAGGCTATCGACCAGCTCGTAGAGAACGAGCCCCAACATCTAGACTTGAATGTCACTGAGCGCGCGCATTCTCATCATCTCGCCCGATACCTCAGTGAATTGTTGCCTGAAGGCTTCAATGTCGACTGTGAATACAATCGGCACTTTGATGATCCCAAACGACTAATCCTAAAACGCCGTCAAGTTAAAGATCGTGAGATCCGTGCGACGACGGTGTTTCCAGGAATCATTGTTCATAAACGAGACTCGGACACGGAAAATTTACTTGTACTTGAGATGAAGAAGCCCGGGGAGAGTCTCATTTATGACCAGGTCAAACTTCTGCCTTTTCGAAATCAGGTAAAATATGTTCACACAGCTCATGTCATCCTCGGTCGACGAAACGGCGAACTCGTCAAAGAGGTTCTCTGGGTTGAAGGCTAATTTATTACTCAAAAAGACCTGCCTACCGGGGATCACTTAAACCAGGGCCTAGTTGCCGTTGAAAGTAGAGTTTAGGACAAAAGATGCAGCGTTATAAAATTCTTCATCGGACCTATTATAATTTCTCGGGTGCTGTGACACTTGGTCCCCATCGCCTACGTCTGCGTCCGAGGGAAGACTATGACCTGCACATTGAGTCGTTAAACCTGAAGCTCACACCACCGGCCACCCTGCTGTGGCATCGGGATGTGGAAGGCAATTCGGTGGCCACGGCCACCTTCGAGGTGCCAGCTAGCCAGCTTGTGATTGAAAGCGAAGTCATCATCCAGCAATACAATGAGGCTCCACTGGACTTTCTGGTCGCCGACTACGCAGTCGCGTACCCGTTTACCTATCAACCCGATGAACGGATCATGCTGTTACCCTATATGGCATACCCTGAGCCAAAGACCAAAACTCAATTGACCGAATGGATCGCCGGGTTCTGGCAATCCCATGAAGCGATTCAGACGTACACACTCCTGCAGCGACTTGGCTCCCACATCAACCAAACTCTGTCATATCGCGTGCGGGAAGAACCTGGCGTTCAAACGGTGGGACAAACACTGGAATACGGCACCGGCTCATGCCGTGATTTTGCCTTGCTGTTTATGGAAGCCGCACGGTGCTTGGGTCTCGCCGCGCGCTTTGTCAGCGGGTATCTCCATGCACCACCATCAGCCACCGATTATGGCGCCACCCATGCCTGGGCCGAAGTCTACCTTCCAGGGGCCGGGTGGAAGGGGTTTGATCCCACTGGTGGAACCATGGCCGGAACCGATCATATTGCCGTGGCCGTCGCAAGATTGCCCGAATCTGTACCGCCCATCGAGGGATCGTTCGTGGGGCCCCCAGGATCAACGCTTCATGTCGGGGTCTGGGTCACAAAGTGTGAGTGATGGAGCGACTCAGATACTGAAGCAACAAGATCGCTCCTCCTTGTCTCCCAATCCAGATGAACGTTTACAACATCCAAAGAACGCGGTCCCTTTTCATTCCTCAACCATAAAGGTCGACCATGCCAATCTGGGTTGATGCCGATGCCTGCCCCAAGGTGATTAAGGAAATATTATTTCGCGCCGCAGACCGGACCGCGGTGCAGGTGACGCTTGTGGCCAATCGCCTCTTGTATACTCCGCCCTCGCCCTATATTTCGGCCATCCAAGTCGCCGATGGATTTGATGTCGCGGATTCCGAAATCGTCAAAAGACTCAAGGCCGGCGACCTGGTGATCACCGCCGACATTCCCCTCGCCGCTGAGGTGATTGCGAAGGGTGGCCATGCGCTTGATCCCCGTGGGGAGATGCATTCTTCCGATACGATTCAAGCCCGCCTCATGATGCGGGACTTCATGGAGACGCTCCGGGCCAGCGGTGTCGAAACCGGTGGGCCGTCGGCCCTGAGTCAACGGGACCGGCAATTATTCGCCAAACACCTCGACTACTATTTAACGACCCTAGTCAAACAGAAGGATGAAAAAGCCTAGGGACCGGGAACCACACATGGGGAATGGTAGCAGGCTACAAACCAGTGCTGACCCTGCTTGCTCTCACGGGCTTGATTTTCGGAACCAATGAAATATTCGATTTCGCACGCATTAGCCTCATCCACCAAACCTGAAGGTCCAAGCCGGTACGATCCAGATTCACCAGCATGAGACTCTCCCCAACAAGAATGATTCTTACATTCCTGTATGGACTATTCCTTTTGGTATTGTGGATTCCGGTGCCAGCCTATTCTGAAGAAAATCAGGCGGTTGAGCAATTGGAAAAGATCATCGAAAAACCGAAGGCTGCCCGAAAAAGTTTGAAGGATGAGGGGATCCTTTTCGAGGCTACCAATACGATGGATATCCTTTCGAATGTCTCCGGAGGCATCCAACGAAAAACTACTCTCACGGGGGATCTGGATCTTTTGCTCACCCTCGATATAAAAAAATTAGTTCCCAATTGGAGGGGCACGGTTTTTCTGTATGGCTTGGGCTTGTATGGGGACGATCCAAGCAACAATGTCGGGGATATCCAAGGCGTAAGCAACCTTACAGCACCAAATACATGGAAACTGTTCGAAGCCTGGTACCAGCACAATCTTTTTGAACGCTTTTCTCTGCTTGCCGGCCTGTATGATATCACCTCCGAGTTTGATGTCATCGTATCCGCGTCGACACTTTTTCTGAATAGCTCCTTCGGGACTGGAGCGGAACTTGGAACTGGTGGCCAAAACAACCTGTCCACCTTTCCTGCGACCTCTCTGGGAATCAGGGCGCAAGCCATCCTCACCGATTCTCTCATGGTTCGCGCCGTGGTCGCCGATGGCATTCCGGGGAATCCCAATGATGCTCGCGGTACTCACGTTCGTTTGAGAAAAGATGATGGCCTGTTCGGGTCCATGGAATTGGCTTATTACCAATACAGCAAGGCTGATTTAACACAGACAAAGAAAAAAACACTCGAAGAGCTCCCTCGCCGCCTGACCTTCCGCCGGATTGGAAGATCCGCCCCTCTTGTGTATGAAGCAAAAGTCGCCCTCGGATTCTGGGGGTACACCACTTCTGTGGATCAACTCAACAAGGTCAATAGTTCGGGAAAACCTGTGACGCAACATGGCACTTACGGCATATATGGGTTAGCGGAATATGATCTGTATCATGAAAAGGACGACAAAGATCAAGGACTGATTCTCTTTGGTCGAGCCGGAATGGCTGACCCCAATGTGAACCGAATTTCCCAGTATTATGGCGGCGGGCTCATTTATAAGGGATTAATTCCGGAGCGAGGAATTGATCGAACCGCGATTGGATTGGCCGCTGCAGTGAATAGCCATGAATATAAACAGTCTCAACGGCGGGAAGGACAATCAGTTGAGAATATGGAGATCACGCTGGAATTGACTCATTCCATCTTTGTGAACCAAAACCTGGTCATTCAACCGGATTTTCAATACGTCATTAACCCCGGCACGGTTCCCGGCAGAAATAATGCCATTGTCTTGGGCGTGCGGCTTGAGGTCAATCTCAACAATTAATGTGTCCCTTCCAAGCATCTCGGGAGGGAGTCAACATGAGTGGTTTTCACAAACACATTAAGATTTTTGCATGGATGGAAGGCGGAATATCGTGAAGGGTAGACCCCTTCTCTGTAGCCGTTCGCTTAAAACTTCCGATCAGATTCCACAAAATCCACCATGAACCGTCGCTCCCCCATCATCAGCATTCTCTCCGGCGGGGTCATAAATTTAAGATTTATTGCATGCCTTGCAGGGTTTCCCAGATACGCATAAGAAGCCAGAGGATTCCTACCACCGTTCCGGCGATCACCAAAGCCACGCATAACAATAACCCTATGACGAAAACCCAATCCCCTGTAGTGGAGCTTGGACGATCCCCAACAGCATATCGCTCCAACAACTCAACATTTTTCACATTACTTTTAAACCAGACAGAGAACAGATCACCGAGAATGGGAATGGCGCCAACCACGCTATTGATCGCGATATTGAGACTCATACGGATGAGGACGATTCTAGGAAGTTGGGATTGAGCCGCCACGACAAGAATAACTGATCCAGCCAGACCTGCGAGGGCATCGCCCACACCTGGAATCAGCCCAAGGATCGGATCTAGCCCGATACGAATTGAGGTTCCGGGAATCGTAAAACGCCGGTCTAATATTTCCGCCAGGTGTTTGGCAAGTTCAAATTTTCGGGAGTGTCTCACCATAGGGGTTTCGTTCCTTTTACTCCTGCAAGATATTAATTCCGATAATCCTACCAGTAAAATTCAAATTAGCTTTCACTTCAACAGATCTGACGCAGAAATGTTATAGACGTTTGAGTTGCCAGAATGAAATAAATATCTAGTCATTGAGCGGTTTCTCCAGAAAACAGGTGGTGTTGCCGCCTCTAAAAAAATGAGTCATTTTGTATTTCCCCATACTCATTCCCACCATTTTGCAATGAACAGCCTGTTTTCTCGGATAGGAGGGTCTTTTATTGTTCGACGAAGGAAGGGGGTTGGTCTTTGACAAAACCAGCCCCCTGTGATCTTGAACAGCTTTCTACCATTACTGGTAAAGATTCCTCTCCCCCGTCCCAGTCAGTTAAGAAAACTCTTCTCCCCAGTCCTTGGCCAGTCCTGTAACTCTGTTTGAATTTTGGGAAAGAGGCCAAAGGCATTGCTATTGAATCTCCCAGCTCGGAGAGGTGGTCCCTGGTGAACCTGTTGAGCCAACAGTGACCCCATTCATCAGCCACACCTCGACCTCACCGGTATCGGTGTTAAACCAGGTCAAATCTACTTTCCCGCTACCGTCCCGATCACTGACCTGGGCAATCTCCCACTCCAAGGCCTTGCCCGCCAAGGCACCCGTGCTGCCAAGAGTGAGTCCATTCATCAGCCAGAACGCCACCCCACCGCTTCCGGTATTGCGCCAGATCACATCAGCGGTCCCATTCCCATCAATATCCCCCACCCCAGCCACCTCAAACACCAAGCTGGCACTCCCTGGGACTCCGATCGACAGGACCGAGAGGCCGTTCATTAACCATACGGCTACGGCCCCACTGTTGCTATTCCGCCAGATGATATCGGCTTTGCGATCGGCATTGACATCGCCCATTCCGACAATCTTCCACTCACCCGGGACACCACCAAGCGATTTGGATGAGGCAATAGTCGCTCCATTCATCAGCCACACGACAACCACTTTGCTATTGGTGTTTCGCCAAACGAGGTCTGCCGTGCCATTTCCATCCACATCTCCAAGTTGCTCAAGCACCCAACCGGTAGGAACGGTGCCCGGGAATCCTACCGATACGATGATCGGCCCGTTCATTAACCACACGGCCACCGTACCACTGGTGCTATTGCGCCAAATCACATCAGCCTTACCATCCGCATTCACATCGCCGATACCGGCAATTTCCCAAGCCGGAGGAACGCCGCCCGGAAAACTTGGGAAAGCAATTGCCGTCCCATTCATAAACCAGATCGCCGTGCTGCCATTATTGATATTGCGCCACACGATGTCAGCCTTGCCATCTCCATCCAAATCAAATTTGGTCGTACGGTTATGAATAAAAATATCCCGGATTCCATTCGTATCACCCGGAACAAGGTTGGTTGAATCGGAGAAAAATCCGACAATCCGACCATCCTGACTGATTGCAGGATTACAACTAAAATCATTGCCCTGCACTCCACCAGTCGTCACACTCATCCTGGTGGTCGTGTTGGTCTGACGATCATGCACAAACACATCACCCTCTCCATTCGTATCGCCCGGAACGAGATTGGTGGCAAAAGAAAGAAATGCCACAAATCGTCCATCCCCGCTGATGGTCCCCTCTGAGCTCTCTCCTCCTCCTTGGAGACCACCACTTGCCACACTCACGCGCGTGGTGGTGTTCGTTTGACGGTCATGGACAAACACATCACCCACTCCATTGGTATCGCCAGCGACGAGATTCGTCGCATCCGATTGAAAGGTGACATAGCGACCATCCGCACTCAATTCGGCATCCACACTCTCACCATTGACCTGCCCTCCGCCTGTGGCCACACTCACACGCGTCGTCACTCCTGTTTGCCGATCATGAATGAACACATCTCGCACACCATTGGTATCCCCCGGGACCAGGTTAGTCGCATCGGATTCAAACGCAACCAAACCCCCATTCGCACTGAGAAACCCCGCTCGACTGGTATTATTGCCCTGGATTGCGCCTGTGGCCACACTCATGCGCGTCGTCGCCCCTGTTTGCCGATCATGAACGAACACATCTAACACTCCATTGGTGTCGCCCGGCACCAGGTTGTTCGCAAAGGAGTGGAACGCTACAAATCTGCCGTCAGCACTCAGGGCTGGAGTAAAACTATTGTTATTGGACTGGCCCCCACCCGTCGCGACACTCACCCGGCTCGTGATGCCTGTCTGCCGATCATGGACGAACACATCAATGGTGCCATTTGTATCCCCCGGAACCAGGTTCGTGGCAGCCGACCGAAATGCCACATAACGCCCATTGGCGCTTATGCTGGGCTCAAGGCTCTCGCCATTGGCCTGCCCTCCGCCCGTCGCCACGCTCACACGCGTAGTTTGTTGGGTTTGCCGATCGTACACGAATATATCTCGTACCCCATTGGTATCACCGGGGACCAGATTGGTCGACAAGGAATAGTAGGTAACAAACCTGCCATTTTCATTAAGGTCCGGAAGAAAACTATTATTATTGCCCTGCAGATTTCCAGTGCTGACACTGACTCGGGCCGTCTCCGCCCCATAGGTAAGGGGTGCAAGAAATATGAGCATGAGTACGATTGTGCCCGCAGTAACCATTTGGTTGAAATGTCTCATGTGTGTTCCTCCAGAACCCTGAATGAGTTTTAGGAATAAAGCCATGTATGAAATTATTGCTGCTGCGCCTTACCAAGTGGAGAACACGTCATGTGTAGAATATTTCTTCCCGTGATCCGGACCCGATTCCGATTAACAAGGAAGTCTACGGCCTGCTCAAATTCCTGCGGCATTTCATCGTTTTTACTCAAAGCTTCTTTCTTTCAGAGCGAAGTCCATTAAAAATTGGTAAAAAAAGCCTACTCCAACCGACGAATAACTTCCACAACTTCTTTGATTCCGCCATGAGGCAACGCCCCACAATAATCCTAAAATTTATTAAAAAGTAGAAATGCCTTACGTGCCCCAGCCAAAGGCTATTAAAGCCTTTTCCCAATGCAATCATGCCTTGCAGGCCAAGTAGGTGCGCAGTATTCAAAAAAGTCCATTGAGCATGGCTTAGCCATATAGATGGACCAGCTAATCAGGGAAAGGACGAGAAGAGACAAAAAGCAGGAATACGGTTGACCGAACCCTCCGATTCTTTTCGAGAAAAATTAGATAACGGGCCTTTTGACTTTTCCGGCACTGGCGACGTTCAAGAGTCAATCATCATTATGGAAACGCTTAGAAAAGGAGTCGTATATGCAGTGTCCGTGTCAGAGTGGAAAGACCTTTAAGCAATGCTGTGAGCCCGTCATCACCGGAGTGAAACAGGCAGAGACGGCCGAGCAACTCATGCGGGCCAGATATTCGGCCTATACGCAAGTCCAGATGGATTTTATTTAAAAGACCCATGATCCCAAAACCCAACACGACATCGACCTTGAGGCCAATCGCAAGTGGGCGGGTTTGGAGATTCTTACGACGAAACAGGGCGGAATGGACGATGAAGCGGGCCTCGTCGAATTCAAGGCCAGCTTTGAAATGGAAGAATCCCGGCACCGCCGGCACCGGCCGAGAAAACCATGGTATCGGCATCGCCGATCATCTCCGCCAGTGTCGCGACGTCGAGCGTGGTGAGATCACCCTGCACCGGAGTGGCGCCGATGATGAAAACCCTGGCCATGACGGCAACTGTGTCGATAAAGGAAGGAGGAGCGGGGCATCGGGCGAGGCCCGCCCGTCACGCTCAGCTTTCGTACTGGTGGTAGGTCTTGGCGACGATCTTCCATGCGCCTTCCTGCTTCAGCAGGGTATGAAAGTCGGTATAGTCCGCGCCGATCGCGTCCTTTTCCATGTCAACGCGCACGACTGCAGTGGTCGGCGTGATTGCGAGTACATCGATGCGCGTTCTGATGTCCGGCGCGGCGCCATTTTCGGCGACAAAGCCGTGCAGGTTGCGCGCAGTGCCGCCCAGCAGTTGCCCATTGGTGAAGCCGAACATGACCGCATCGGGGTGAAAAGCGCTCATCGTGGCATCGGCGTCTCCGACATGCAGGCCATCGACATAGGCCTGGGCGGTCGCAACGACCGCGTCATAATCGCTGGTGGGGACAGTCTTAATATTCTGCGACATGAAATTGCTCCGAGGTTGATCTGGTCAGCACACAATCGATATTGTATCACACGCTACAGAGCATATGTGTAGTGCGTGATACAGAACGTCAACCCCGGGAATCAAAAAAATTGCACACTCCCGTCATTGAGAAAGCGATCGAGCCGCATCGCGCCAAAGAGCCCCCGCGGACGTTCGATCGCGCCGCGGCCCTTGAGAAGGCGCTAAGCGTGTTCTGGTCCAGGGCTTCGCGCCGGCGACGATCAGGGAACTGTGCGCGGCGATGGGGATCCATCTGCCCAGATTGTACGCGGCGTTCGGCAACAAGGCGAAACTCTTCATGGAAGCTGTCGAGTATCATGAAGGGGTGTTCTGGGATTGGACATGGGAGCGCATGGGCAGAGAGCCAAACGTACGGGCGGCGGGCGGCGACTTTTTCGATGCGGCAGCGGCCATTCTGACGACGCCTGATGCACCCTGCGACTGCGTCGTCCTGCTGGGGGCCATCAATGTTCCGGCCGAACATCAGGGGGTCGCCGATTCGTTGCGTACGCTGCGTCAGGATGGTCGTCGCTTTGTTCCTTGAACGGCTGACACAGGCTTTGGCGGACGGCCAGCTTGCGGCAGGCACCGACGTTGACGGGATTGCAACGACGCTCAACACCTTGCTCCAGGGCATGTCGATCGAAGCCAGTGACGGCGCATCGCGCGCGCGTCTCGATCAGGTCGCGGCCGGCGCCAGAGCACTCCTTCCTCAAACCGCCTAACGGAGACCAGCATGACGCTTCGCCCCTTCCATCTCGCTTTCCCCGTCCATGACATCGACGCCGCCCGCGCATTCTGGGGCGGCACGTTGGGGTGCCCGGAAGGGCGCAGCGCGGATACGTGGATCGATTTCAACTTCTACGGTCATCAGATAGTGACTCATCTCGTGCCCGGAATGGAGGCGCCGGACGCGGGCGGCAATGCAGTAGACGGCCAACATGTACCCGTACCGCATTTCGGCATCGTGCTGGAGATGAAGGAGTGGCAGGCGCTCGCCGACCGCCTCGTCGCCGCGGGCACTAAGTTCGATATCGAACCCTATGTCCGGTTCAAGGGCGAGCCGGGCGAGCAGGCGACGATGTTCTTCCGCGACCCCAGCGGCAATGCCGTCGAGATGAAGGCGTTCGAGGATCTGAGGCAGCTGTTCGCCAAATAGGGATCGCTACAGAGAACGCGCGCGGATTACGACAACGGCTCGCCGGACCCCATGAGGCCAATCAGGCGTCACGTCCAACAACAATCCTAAAATCTATTAAAATGAAGAAATGAAGTACTTGCAGCAACCAAGGACTATTGAGGTTCCCGGCAAATCATCCATGTGCGCCATGTGGGTGCGTGGTATTCAAAAATGTCCACCAAGCATGGCTTTAGCAACAGAGATGGACCTGCTATTCAGGGCGGGTACGATTAGAGACAGGAAGCGGGAAGACTGCTGACCGGACCCTCAATACTTTAAGAGAAAAATTAAATGCCGGGCCTTTTGACTTTTCGGCTACTCTCGACGTACAAGAGTCATTCATCATTGGGATGTCCTTAGATAAGGAGTCGTACATGCAGTGTCCGTGTCAGAGTGGAAAGACCTTTAAGCAATGCTGTGAGCCCGTCATCACCGGAGTGAAACAGGCAGAGACGGCCGAGCAACTCATGCGGGCCAGATATTCGGCCTACACGCAAGTCCAGATGGATTTTATCGAAAAGACCCATGACCCCAAAACCCAACACGACATCGACCTTGAGGCCAATCGCAAGTGGGCGGAAACCACCAAGTGGACGGGGTTAGAAATTCTTACGACGAAACAGGGCGGAATGGACGATGAAGCGGGCCTCGTCGAATTCAAGGCCACATTTGAAACAGATGAAGGCCCTCAAATACATCATGAACTAGCCGAGTTTCGGAAACATGAGGGGACCTGGTATTTCTCCGACGGCAAAAGTCCTGGAGTTCGAACCGTCGTTCGTACCGAGGCCAAGATTGGACGTAACGATCCGTGCCCCTGCGGCAGCGGAAAAAAGTATAAAAAATGCTGTGGCAATGCCTGAGCATTCCCTTCATCTCTATCGTGTTTATATCCTATTTCCTCCCCCATGGGGGAGGGCCTCCGATCTAAGCCTCTTTCCATCCTGGATACCTAACGCCAGCAAGCTCAGCCGAATTTCCCTCTAATACTATTATCTGATTCTGCCTGTCATTTCTCTAGAACTCCCCTAACCTGCCGATAAAGCCATGGTAATGCCATGCGGGGCCCGTGCGGACAATTTTAGGTGCATCTTCTTAGCATTCCTGGAAGGAACATGTGCGTGACGTAGACCCCTTTCCCAATACTTGAGTTCTCCCCATGTCCACCCTTGAACTGATCTATTGGTTGTTTCAAATCATCCTATTTGTGATCACCACTTGGGTTGGAGAAGTCTCAAACCTCTATTGTCTCATTAAACCAGCTCCTGAATCTGCACGCTTCGAGGAACTCCGCGGGTCGGGAGAGGTTGTCTTTATTCCTGTGGGTCGTTTTCCAATCCCGCCGCTGGAAATGTATGCTCAATTCTTTCAAGAAACATACGGACTTCCCGTCACCGTTACTCCTCCCCTCCCTTTGCCGCTCTCGGCTTTTGACCCCGATCGGGGGCAATATATAGCAGAAGAAATCCTGAAAGAAATCCAAAGACAGGTCGCCGATGCCAAAACAAACATGCCGTTGATCCCGATCATCTTTACCGATCAAGACATGTATATTCAAAAGTATAATTGGCAATACGCCTTTAGTCTCCGAGAGAATGGCATGGCCGTAGTGTCCAGTGCGCGGATGGGTTTTAGCCTCAATCCCTTTACAGAGGCGGATCAGGAAACTCAAGAAGCCCGCTTACGGAAAATGGTGACGAAGAACATCGGGATATTGTATTACCACCTCCCCTTTAGCGATCACTGCCGAAGTGCCATGTATGGCCATGTTGGTGGCCCTCAAGAACTTGATTTAATGAGTGACCATTTATAATGAGGAACCATGGCGCAGGTTGGGGAGAAGAATACAAGAATGGAGCCTGACCACCTGAACATGTTCTTTGCCGAGTGGCTACACCGCTTTAAAGAAAACCTCACATGACCATGAAACGTCTATTCGCAGTTCTCTCAGTGCCATTTTTGGGTGTAATCTTGTGGGCGCTTTGGTGGGAGCCGGCCAGCCTCCATAATGAAACCCACAAATTGGCTATTCCATCCTGGCCTCAGAAGTGTGAGGCTCTTACAGTGGCCGTACTTGCGGATCTGCATGTGGGCTCCCCGTTCAATGATCTCAACCACTTGGAAACAACCATTGACCTGACACTCAAAGCCAAGCCGGATCTCATCCTGTTGGCTGGAGACTATGTCATTCATGGTGTCCCTGGTGGACAGTTCGTCTCCCCTCAAGAGTCGGCCGCGCATCTTGCGAGGTTGTCAGCTCCACTGGGGGTGTTCGCAGTCCTAGGTAACCATGACTGGTGGCATGACGGACCGGGTACGATTTCCGCATTTCAACAAGTCGGCATTCAGGTACTGGAGGATTCCGCAGTTCCAATCCAGTCAGGAATCTGTTAATTCTGGCTAGCAGGAATTAGCGATTACATGGAAGGCGCGCATGATGTCCCGTTAGCCCTATCTCAGATTCCAGAGGATGCCACCATCCTAGCCTTTACACATAACCCCGATATCTTTCCTGAAATTCCCTCTCGTGTTGCTTTGACCGTGGCTGGGCACACACATGGTGGACAGGTCTATCTGCCCTTGATCGGCCGGCCAATCGTACCGTCCCAATACGGAGAACGATTTGCCATCGGACATATCATTGAAAATGGCCGCCATTTGTTTGTCACTTCGGGACTCGGCACGAGTATCTTCCCCGTCCGTTTTCTTGTTCCACCCGAAATCTCCGTCCTTATCCTTCATTCGACCTAAGAAAATGCCCATTTAATGTATTAAAGGAGTGGTGACGCTACTCACCTGACTGATATTCCCGTTATCCCGTCTTCCCCGCCCCCTGCCATAGCATATCGTAGCCAAGTTCTTTTGTCTCAGAACACATCGTAGCCAAAACGGCGAAAGTTTTATTGAAAAGTTCATCGGCATGAGATTTTTCATGATCCTCAAATGAACTCCAATATGTCACAATCGCGTAATGGTCATCTGCGGTTTTTGATTCACTGAGGGACCCTTGGTCAGAAACAAAACCTGAAAATTTGAACACCTGCCCGGCGATGAAGCCCCCTTTGTCACCGCCATATGTTTCCTTGACGACCATGCACATCTCTCCAACGGCCACCTCCACCTGCTCGAAGGTAATGCCGGGCTTCAATTTGACCGTGTTAAACAACATTTTCGCCCCAAATGGAAGAGTAATAGGACCAAACATGGCACCCTCCTGGTATCGGCACCCCTACAACGCGGGTGCCTATTAAAAGAATGATCGGAGCAACCCTATCGGCAGAACTCAACCTCATAGTAGCACCAACCCACAGGGCTCGCAGGCCTCATCCCACACATGTCGCAATTCTCATTCAACGATTGACAACACATCGGCCATGCTCAACGCAGTGCCCTTACAAACCGGATTGACAAAGACCAGGAAAACTTTGAGAATCCTGACATTGAATGCACGCGGCTATTCATCGCTGGCGACAGACCACCCATGCCATCACGTGAAAGGACTCACATCATGGGGAATGCTTACCGGGGTCGGCACAAACTGCGACGACTCCAAAAACCCGCAGTGGACAAACCCATTGACGAACTACTCAAAGGATTGAGACCCAAGCCTTCAGCCTCGAGCAACAGCTCCTATCGGGAACAGTCACTCAAGATTCACGGGCTCATTTGTGCCAAATGCGCCAGAGAATTCGACCTCAAGAACAGACATCTCCTCACGGTGCACCATAAGGACGGCAATCACCACAACAATCCACCGGACGGATCGAACTGGGAGAACCTCTGCGTATACTGCCACGATGATGAACACAGCCGGGGAATCCTTGGTGATTATTTGCGAAAGGCAAAAGAGGACAAGCCTTAGGGAATAAGTCTACACTCCCTGAGTGAACGCAGCACACTTGTTATTGGCTTGAACGAATTGACGGAGAGGGTTGGTCATCCTATGCTGAGGAAAGAATCACTAAAGGGGATACATGGCATCTATGTGGTCGTAGAGGACTTGGGACCAGAACTGAGAGGCGTATTAAACCGAAGTGAGGTGCGCAAACGAGTGGAGGCACAATTGCAAACGGCGGGGATTCGCCTGGTCAAAGAACTCGAAGCTGCCAAATTGCCCGGAGAGCCTTATTTATATGTCAATATGGCGGCTCTTCCCTTGGGCCCAAAGCGTTACGCCTGTCGGATCGACCTTGAAGTCCACCAACTGGTCGCCCTTGTTCATAACTCCTCCACAGGACACGCCATCACTTGGGAACAAGGCGTCGTGACGGCGGGTGGGGTCAAAACCATTTTCAACAATTTTGACGAATTGGTTTTGGATTTTATTTGTGATTACCTGGCGATGAATCCCGACAACTAATTTATCAACTCCATTACCGCCTCTCGTTCTTGCGAATCTCGCGCTCTTCTACCGGGACTCGTTCCCCCTTTCACCGGCATCCCGTCTCACACGATGACCGGGCCTCTTCCATCAAACCCGTTCCTGATTCCCAGGACATTCGCCCGTCCACCATACATTATCAACAAGAGGATTTCACGGGTTGCGCCGGCTGATTCTCCTGAAATTTGACCTTGACTGGTCAATCATGAGAAAAGGACCATTGTCCAATTTTCTAGCTTAGAAGGAGAATGCTCATGGCGAAAGCGCGCGCCCGTCACATTTTGGTTTCAACAGAAGAAGCATGCAAAAACTTAAAAACACAAATTGAGGGTGGTGGAGATTTTGCTGCCGCTGCGAAGGAACATTCCACCTGTCCATCAGGCAAACAAGGTGGCGATCTGGGCGAGTTCGGCCCGGGTCAAATGGTCAAAGAATTTGATGAGGTTGTGTTTAGCGGAGAACTCGGCAAGGTCCACGGCCCGGTCAAAACCCAGTTTGGGTACCATCTTCTTGAGATCACCAGCCGCACTCCATAAATTGTTCACTGTTCATATGGACAAGGGCATGGTTTCGTGGCTATGCCCTTTTCCTGACCCCTTCATTTCCAAAATCTGTCACAAGCCTTGGCGTCAATCATTCTTCCCACTCGTTCATCCGACAGATTCAGGGACCAAACGTCTTCCCGGCTTCCCAATCAGACACGGAAAGGTTTGGCAGCAGTAATCCCCTTGATGTAGACTTCAGTACTTCATTGAACGATCTGAAACACTGTCACATTTACTGATTATGCCAAGCGAACCCCAGCCGCCAAAATCAACGCAATTCAAAAAGCTCCTCTTGTCCCCCCAGCTTGAATTTATCTGCGAGGCTCACAATGGGCTTAGCGCCAAGATCGTGGAAGAAGCAGGATTCCATGGCATCTGGGCCAGCGGGCTCTCGATCTCGGCTCAATTCGGCGTGCGGGATAACAACGAGGCCAGTTGGACACAGGTCCTGGACAATCTGGAATTTATGTCTGACGCGGCCCGCATTCCGATTCTCCTCGATGGAGATACAGGATACGGCAACTTCAATAATATGCAGCGTCTCATTCGCAAACTAGAACAACGTCATATCGCGGCCGTGTGCATTGAAGACAAGTTGTTTCCGAAGACGAATAGCTTTCTTAAGGGTGACACACAGCCCATGGCCGACATGGAAGAATTTTGCGGAAAAATTAAAGCCGGTAAAGATGCGCAATCCGATCCGGATTTCTGCATCATCGCCCGGGTGGAAGCGTTCATCTGCGGATGGGGACTGACGGAAGCCTTGAGACGGGCAGAGGCGTATCGCCAGGCCGGGGCGGATGGCATTCTGATTCACAGTGCGCTGGCGGTGCCGGATGAGATTCTGGCGTTCAAGCGGGAATGGAGCAATCGCTCACCGGTGGTGATTGTGCCCACAAAATATTACTCCACTCCCACCGATGTGTTCCGGCAGCATGGCTTTTCCATGGTGATTTGGGCGAATCACATGCTCCGCGCCGCAGTCGCCACCATGCAAACGACCGCCCGCGTTCTGAAGGAACAGGAAAATCTTTTATTCATTGAGGATAACATTGTGCCCGTCTCTGAGGTTTTTCGTCTGCAAGGTGCAGATGAACTCATGGAAGCCGAGCAACGCTACCTTCCTAAAAGTGCCGACCGCGCATCGGCTATTGTCCTCGCCGCTTCCCGTGGGGATGAGTTAGGGGACCTCACCGAAGACAAACCAAAAACCATGGTGAATATTCGTGGCGTCCCGCTCCTTGCTCATATCGTTGACGCCTACAACAGTGTGGGCATCAAGGACATTCTTGTGGTCCGGGGGTATAAGAAAGAAGCCGTCAATCTTCCCAATTTGACCTATGTTGATAACGATGCCTTCGCGGAAACGGGAGAATTGGATTCCTTATTGAAAGCGCTTCAATCAAAAGAAGCCCGATTCCACGACACCATCGTGTCCTATGGCGATGTCTTGTTTAACACGTACATCCCTCAGGCATTGCTGCAAACCAAAGATGACTTTGTCATTTTTGTGGATAGCCACTGGCAGGAAAAAACGAGTTACACGAGGCTTGGTGGATTTGCTGAATGTACCGCTCCAAATTCCCGAAAGGCCTTTAACGTCCAGATTCATCTCAAGCAATTAGGCAGGGCAGTGCCTTCGGACATGATTCATGGCGTATGGATGGGATTTTTTAAAGTCTCGGCTCAAGGTGTCACACAATTGCATGAGGTCCTTACCGAACTTCTTGCCGACCCGAATCACAGGAAAGCAGGAATGGCCATTCTATTTCAGGAGTTATTACGAAGAAACTATTCAATCAGGGTGCTTTACACAGTCGGACATTGGCTGGACATTAACAGCCTCGATGATGTCGTCGAAGCTGGAAGTTTCTAAACTTCGTTCTCTGAATTTTTCTTGAATGGACGAGAAATCCCGGGCTTCAGTCCGGAAGTTGAAAAGTTGCCTGATGCGTCTCGAAGAGCACGACCTTTGTTGTGGAGGCAAAAGGACCAACATCCCATTATATCCCGTTCAGCCTCATCAAATGAGGTAGAAGAACTATCAATCATTACAGGATCAGGTACTTATCCGAATGGAGGCTTCACAATGAAAATCTCCGATCTCTCTCAGAAAGAATTTAAAGAACTGGTTAATAGCATGGTGGATGACCGGTTGTGTGAACTGCTGGGCGATCCCGATCTTGGCCTGGCTCTGGATGACAAGGTGCGGGCGCAATTAAAACAAGTATTGAATTCCCCGGAGCGGGTAACGGGAGAAACCGTCGCTGAACGACTGGGTCTCAAGTGGTGAGATGACATGGCCTGGTATCGCGTCACCTATCAACCTTCAATCCTGGACGACCTTCAATCAACCGACCAGGGTATGGCCCAGCGCCTATTGAATAAGACCAAGTGGTTGGCCTCGAATGTCGCCAACCTTCGGCATGAACCCCTGCACGAGGATCTTCCCGGTCTCGTCCAATACGCCGTGGGAGACTGGCGCATTCTCTACTCCATCGACCCGGACGAACGTGTCGTCCACATCCATCGAATTGCGACCAGGCGAGAACTATACGCCAATCGCACCGCATATCAGGATTCATGAGTCGGTCCGAACAGATCGAACAGGAACTCATCAAGGCCGCCAGGGGACTCCAGGATGGGAACGATGGGTTGGCCAGAGTGTGCGCACGACGAGCCGTCGCACTGGCCGCCCAGCAGTGGGCCGAGCAACAGAATCTGGCAACCTGGAAGGGAGATGCCATGCATCACCTTCGGCAGATTCAAGCAGAAACCACGTTTCCACCACCGGTGAGAGCGGCCGCGCAACGACTGCTGACCAAAGTGACGGAACAGACACAATTGCCCATGACCACGGATCCCGTCACCGACGCCCGCATTATCCTTGATCACCTGCATGCAGAGATCTGAAGCCAGGCATTTGGAAATCCATCCAGGCCTTCAAGCCTTCCTCAGAGAACCTTCACTCCTTGGCTAGCCAATGCGTTTTTGCAGAATCCAACAAAGATTTCGCAAATCCAAGTGTCATTTTACAAAGCTTGCAAAGATTGGACTCCAACTCCTGCTACTGACAATCATTGTGATGATGGCTCACCCCGGACTAGTGATGGGAGCCGCCTCCCCCCAATTCATCATTGAAGCCCCGGAATCCTTGGAACCCTTAGCTGCCCACTTGAAGGACAGCAACCCACAAGCCCTTCAGCGAATGATGGACTTTATGGGACTTGAACATCCCGGACTTCCCATTCGAGTCATCCTGGCGCCAAAGGAATCGCCCCTTGCACAGGAAGCGCCGGAATGGATATCTGGTTACGCAGTCAGTCAGACTTCCACAATTGTGCTCCTCACTGACCGGAGTTTGACCTATCCGAATGATTCACTCAATGAAGTCTTCCTGCACGAAATCAGCCATATCCTGGCCCATCGGGCGGCAGGAGAACAGCCTTTGCCCCGATGGTTTGATGAGGGATTAGCGATGATGGCCGCCCGAAGGTGGGATTTGGAAGACCGAGCCCGATTAGTCTGGGCAATGGTCTCAGACACGCAAGTCTCCCTGAATGAACTCAATACTCTCTTCAGCAAGGACGAGACCTCTGTCCGACGGGCTTATGTGCTGGCTTACGCCTTTACGCGAGACCTCCTGGAACACACAGGACAGGATACCCCCAAACGTATTCTGGCAAGAATCCAACAAGGCATGTCCTTTCCTGAAGCCTTTGCACAAACCACCTCCATGACACTCACAGAAGCAGAAGAGCAGTTCTGGGGTCGGCAAACCCTTTGGAATCGCTGGATCCCTGTGGCCACCAGCTCAGGAATGGTTTGGCTCGCGATCACTCTCCTGGCCTTTTGGGCATTTACCAGACAGCGGAAGCGAGCCGCAGCCATCAAGAGAGAATGGGAAGAAGATGACAATGATCTCTGATGGGTTGTCTCATGACAAACACCTCAGAACCATTCAGCAATGTGTTGTTGGAAGAGAGATGAAAATTTCATTCTAAAATGTTTTACTGGAGTGACATGCGATTGCAATGTTCTCTATCTACCTTGAAAGGAAAATTTCTATGTCTCAAAGACTCAAAGACAAAATTGCCGTCATTACGGGTGGCAATAGCGGGATTGGTTTGGCCGCAGCTAAATTATTTCAGGCTGAAGGGGCCAGGGTGATCATTACGGGAAGAAGGAAGGAGGCGGTGGAAGCGGCAGTAAAAGAAATCGGAGGAGCAAGTGCCGGTTTCGTATCAGATACCGGGAATCTCAATGACATCGCGGATTTGTATCAACAAATACACAAGACTGCGGGAAGGATCGATATTCTCTTCCTCAATGCAGGCATTGCGATCTTTGGCCCATTTGACACCGTAGACGAAGCCACATTCGATAAGATGGTCAATGTCAATTTTAAAGGCCTGTTTTTCAATATTCAAAAAGCCTCGCCGCTTCTGAATGAAGGAGCGTCGATCATTATCAATTCGTCCATCGCGGACCAGAAAGGATTTCCCAATTCCAGTGTCTATGGCGCAACCAAAGCGGCCGTTCGGAATCTGGCCAGAACCCTGTCGACTGAATTTCTTGAGAGAAAAATCCGGGTGAACGCTCTGGCCCCTGGACCAATTGATACACCTATTTTTGAGAAAGTGGGTGTTCCTGCAGAAGAAGTTCCAGGCATGAAAGCAAGCTTTGGTGACCAAAATCCCATGAAACGAATGGGAAGCTCACATGAAGTTGCCACAGCCGCGCTATTTCTCGCATCAGATGATTCATCTTACATTACAGGGATTGACCTCACCGTCGATGGAGGCGCCACACAACTCTAATTTTTCACAGATGATGGCAGCCAACCAGGGGGCCGATCAGTTGCTTTGGCCTGAAAGGGATCCTCTCCTTCCAGGAAAGGCGGAAAAATATTTTTAGGCCGAAAGATAGAGACTGCCGTGTCTCAGTAAATCGAGGAGTAAAGAATCATGACCTTCCGACGAGACGTAGTGCTCCGAACTGATTTGGCGTTCGGCGCACAACGTTTTCACCAGATCGGTCATGAGCGCAGTGCAGGTGTACTGACGTCCATCAACAAATAGCCAGAGATTCTGTCCATGTTCATGAAACGCAAAACGTGAGCCTTCATTTCTGACAAGTTTTCCTCCCTCCGAAAGATGGGTACGAACATCTTCCAGACGGTGTTTCTCCGGCGTCGTCTCCTCATCCTGATATTTCGGAGAAGTCATATAACAACCAAACCATTGAGCCAGTTTCGCATCATCCTCGACATACCGGGTAAAGATCTTCTGAACTTTTCTAACCGCCTCGGATGTAATCTGGCCGGGATTGGCTTGCGGAACCAGATCCGAATCCGCATAGCGAACCTCTTCGCTCAGCGCTTCTCCAACAGACTCGGAATAGTCGAGCAAGATATCCCGATGAGACGGAGCGCGAAATCCCACCGAACAGGTCATGCAATCCTCACCCACGGCTATCCCGTTATGTCCGACACGCGGGGGGATATAAAGCAGATCGCCCGACTCCAATATCCACCGTTGCTCCGGATTCCATTTGGACAAAATCTTGACCGGAACATCGGAGCGACGAGGAGACGTTTCATCATAGATCCCCCCGACTTCCCATTGGCGGCAGCCACTAACCTGCACCAGAAACACATCATAGTTATCATAATGCGGTCCGACACCACCCTTGTCGCCGGAATAGCTGATCATCAAATCATCAACCCGCCAACTGGGGATAAAATAAAATTGCGCAAGAAAGTCAGCGGCGGCCGGCACCCAATGATCGACAGCCTGAACCAACAAAGTCCAATGGGCGGATGGCAGGGCGGAAAAGGTCGCATCAGTAAACGGACCATGAGAAAGCTCCCATTGGTCGCTTACGGGATCTTGTATGATCAGCCTCGATTCGACTTGTTCTTCGCACGCGAGACCGGCCAATTCATCAGCCGCAATCGGCGGCTTGATCCCGTGCAAGGCCTGCCGAATCAACAACGGCTTCTTCTGCCAATATTCTTTGAGAAAGGTCTCAAGTGAAAAATCCCCCAGAGGATTAGTTTTCATACTGACGCATCTTTCACCATGTCAACATGAGGAATGCCATCTTCGAGATAACCATCCGACACTTGGATAAACCCATACTGCGCATAAAATCGGTGAAGGTGGCTTTGTGCAGATATTTTCATAGGGATCTCTGGCCAACAACCGGATATTTCCTGCAAGGCTGTCTGTAACAGTTGATGCCCAATCCCCTGCTTACGGAAATCAGCCTTCACCACAAACCGCCCCAGATTCACCTCAGGATGACAGAGTCCAGGGGGGAGAATCCGTGCATAAGCAATCAGTTCTCCACCCTCATTGCGGCAAGAAAGATGTTTCGTCTCCGGATGTCGATCATACTCATCCATTTCCCGATAGGCACATTGTTGCTCCACCACAAACACATCAACCCGCAACTGCAAAATTTCAAACAATTGCTCAACAGTCAATTGCTGAAAGGTTTTCACTTTCCACTGAACAATGTTCTTATTGTTTGCCAAAATTTCAGGGTCTCTAATCAGTATCAAACGAATCTGTTTTCTAATGAATGAGCCATGTAGAGAATGTATTGAAGGTCTTTCGTCTTCCGCTATAACTTGCTCAAATTGTCTTTTTTTTATATTTATTTTTAATACTACCCTTCACAAGGAGGTACCTATGAAGAAGCTTTCTAAGCTTCTGATGTGGACTTCTCTTCATGGCGCACCGGCTAGAACCGGAGGTTGCTAACCCAAAGGGGAGTCATAGGGCGTTAAAGAGCTAAACGGACTCTCTGCTTATACGAGTAGACCCTTCCATCCTTTTTTCTAGAATTGGGTGGACTCGAATTTGAGATATGCTTGGAGGTGCGGGTTAGGTTTGCTCTTCCCCCAGCTCTCCGAGAGATCTGGCTATGAGTGAATGCTTGTGGCACCTCCAATGCCCGTTTTTCCCCATTAAGCCCTGCACCAGAATGCCTCACGTCAAGAGGATGGAGACTCCATACTGCTCCATTCGAGTATCATGTGTGATAATCGTTAATTGTTCCGTTTGAGCTTGGGCAATGAGCATGCGATCAAACGGGTCATCATGATGACGGGGTAGATTTCCGGCAACAAGTCCATGCCGGATTGAAATTTGAAGGTGTTGAAAACTATTCGACTCCAGGACTTCTTCCAGTTCATCCGGGGCCTGGAGCTTACCCAGTGCCCGCTTGATGGAAATTTCCCATGCGGTGACGGCACTCACAAATATCGTGTTTTCTCCATTTTTTATCGCAACAGCAGCTTTGGTTGCGAGTGATTTATGATCACTCAGCCACCAGAGCAAGACATGGGTATCTAATAAGAATTTCACCCAGCCTCACCTCTGAATGCCCGGGAGAGATCTTCGGGAAGTTCATCAAAATCCTTGGAGATTTTGACTTTGCCCTTCCAGGACCCTGGCTTTCTCGACTGTTGTTTAACTTGATAGGGAATGAGCTTAGCCATTGGTCTTCCCGCTCGAGCAATAATAATTTCCTCCCCGGATGCCGCTAAATCGAGCAGTTGCGAAAGGTGAGTCTTGGCTTCATAGACATTAACCGTTTTCATGAGATTCCTCCACGCCTTGGTCTAGCTTGACCAACTCATCATACACCGGCCGACTTCACCCTACAAGAGTGCCATTTTTCTTTAGTCGCGTAACATGTGGATGAAGAGGCCATCGCGGAGCTTGGGTTCAAACCATGTGCTTTTGGGGGGCATGACGCGATCCGCATCCGCCACCGCCATCAATTCCTCAACCGTCGTCGGATACAACCAGAAGGCGACAGCCCAGTCCCCACTGTCCACCAACGCTGCAAGTTGTTGGGTGCCGCGAATACCGCCTACGAAATCTATGCGTGGATCTGACCGTTGGTCTTTGATGCCTAACAACGGATCCAAGACCCGTTCTGTCAGTTCTGAAACGGCTAGCGCACGCACCGGATCCTGCTGACTGTTCAACGACGGATCCTTTTTGGGTTTCGCGCGATGCCATTGCCGTCCCAGATACATATCGAAACCGGCAGCAGGTGGATCCCCTGGTCGGGCGGTCACCTGCAATTCAAAGTGCGGAGCTAATTTCTCGAGTAACTCTTTTGGGGTGAGTCCATTCAAATCCCGAACAACCCGATTGTAGGGAAGGATTTGTAATTGATCATGTGGAAAGATAACTGCCAAAAAGCCTTCTTCGTGTTTTCCAGCGGGCAATGCGCTAGGGTTGCCGCGAGAAGCACGAACCCGACTTGCCGCAGCCGATCGATGATGCCCATCGGCGATATATAATGCTGGAAGATCTTGAAAGTTCTTCATAACTTCTTGAATGGCGGATGGATCTCGCACACTCCAGACCGTATGTTCAATTTTGTCCTCAGCGACAAAATATACATCCGGCTTCGTACTTGTCACCTGTTTCAACCACTGATCAATTTTGGCTGTCTGGCGAAAGAAAAGCAGAACCGGACCCGATTGGGATTCATGGGTTTCAATAATCCGCACCCGATCGGCTTCCTTGACCGGCCTCGTATATTCGTGCTTCTTGATGATGCCCCGGTCATATTCGTCGACGGATGCCAATGCCACAATGCCGGTTTGCTCATGCTGGCCCCACTTTTGCCGGTAGACCCCGAAGAGTGGTTGTGATTCTTGAGCCAAGACGCCATCGTTGATGAGCTTCCGGAGATTGTCAGCCCCTCTTTGATAGACCTCAGCCGAATACGGGTCGACGCCCTCACCAAACTCAAGTTCTGCCCGACCAATGCGAAGGAAGCAATAGGGATTTCCATCCGCTAAATCACGCGCCTCTTGCAAGGAGACCACATCATAGGGAGGGGCCGCCACTTGACTGGCTATTTCAGATTTGGGCCTCACGGCTCGAAACGGCGCAATTATCGCCATACGATTCTTCTCCTTTTTAAATGGATGCTCGAAAGTTGAACCACTGCTAATGTCCGCGGAGCCGGACCTCGCGTTCATCTGTCGCAAGGGTAAACGATATTATTGTGGCCAGGCAACGTATTTACGTAAATTGGCAGGAAAGGAATTGAAAACGAGAGACGGCAGCCAAGGAGAATCTATTGGCCGATGTACCATCCAATACGCGAGCGTTCCAAATAGCTCGTCAGGAGAAAGAATGAATTGGTATAGAGGAGACCGCCGACTGCCACCAGTAACAATCCACTCAGGATGGAGAGCGGTCTAATATAGTTCCGGATCTGTCGGAAATGGGTTAAGAACCGATCGAGCCATACAGCAGTGACAAGCAGGGGAAGTCCAAGCCCAATTGAGTAGAACACGAGGAGGGCCAGTCCATCAGCAGCGGTATCCCTGGTGCCGGCATACAAAAAGATAGCCGCGAGTATCGGACCCACGCAGGGGGTCCAGCCTGCGGCAAAGGTGGCCCCGATGAGAAACGAGCCCAGATAGCCTACCGGGCGATTCTGGAAATGGAGCCGGCGTTCTTGAGACAAGAAACTAAAATTGGACAGCCCCAACACATACAGACCAAACAGGACAATCAGCCCTCCTCCGATCTTTCGCAGATGGTCCTGATAATTCATCAGCCATTGGCCGAACAAACCGGCTGAGAAGCCAAACGCGATGAAGACGACGGAAAAGCCCCCGATCAACCATAACGAATTGAACATAATCGTTTTGCGAATCCTGTGGGGTGCCGATGAATCGCGAAGTTGGTCAATGGAAAGTCCCGTGATATAGGAGAGGTAGGACGGCACCAGAGGAAGCACACAAGGGGAAACCACTGACAAGAGCCCGGCTCCAAACGCCCCCGACAAGGTCACCTGAGAAATGTATATGCCGGACTCCATCGTACGTGTTCTATACCTGGCGAATCGATTCGTCCCGGCTTAACATTTATGGATTCAAACTCTCAAGAAACTTCTGGTACTGAGGATTCTGGTTGATCCCTGCACCACGGTGGGCAAGGATCATTTCCCCTTCTGCGTTCATCACCACGAATGTCGGGGTGACATTAACACCGAAACCCTGCGCCACCTCATTTTCCTGATCATAGGCGGTGGGAAAGATAAAGGTGTCCGTATTGGCTGAGACATACTCCTCCACATGGGCCAGACTGTCCGAGAAGGCCACCGTCAAAACCTGGAGTTGGTCCGGTTTGTTTCCCTGATAAAATTTCGCGAGAATCGGCAATTCCATTTGGCAATACCGACACCATGGCGCCCAAAAAACAATGAGGGTGGGCCGACCCTTTAAAGAAGCTTTGCTGTAGGTGTGCCCGTCTAATGCCTGGAGCTGAAATTCCGGAGCCGGCACGGATGAAGCGGCGGTAGCTGCCAGGGCTCCAAAAAGCAGACTCAAACCAACCATCACAAACCCGGCCACCCCGCCTCTGATTGTCCCGAACCACCGTCCCCGGTGGGAGCCTGGAAGGCTCCCACTGGAGGCGGCATTTTCTTCTCTCATCAAGATATAGAATCTCATCCGCATATTTTCTCCTTACGGTTTGATATACACATATCCTGCGCGTTGAAGATCGGCAATCCGCTTGACGGCTACCGGATGCTCGGTGGGTATGAACCCCGCTACTAATTTCTCCAGCGGTGTCCCATACAGTTTCATTGAGACCTGACACATTTCAGCCTTGATCCCTTTGTCAATCACCGCCTTCAATTTATCTTTCAACTCCTGATCGACCGTATCGCTTTCAAATAACTTCAAGGCCGGACCATGCACAACCAGCACCAGGTCAATCTTATCCGGTCCGCCTTCGGCTTCGATGTGTTTGTTAATTAAGGCCATCGTGTATTTGGCAAGAGCCGGGTCGTTACTATTTAGGTGATACACCACTTTCACTGTGTCCTGGCCCGATGTCTTATCTGCCTGAACCAAACCGGGACTCAGAATAAGTCCGTACACACAAGCAAACACCAGTGCCGAGAGCGTCAGGAATGGTTTAGAAATGCAATTGAGCATCACAGCCTCCTTGGATTGAACAGTGGATGAGAACAGGCTCCGTTTGGGAGTCTTCATCGTCTGAGGCTATTGTGTATGAATTGAGAGGAAAGCGGTAGGTGCGGACACCAGAAGTCGGGCAACTATTATTCCCGTATGCGAATAGGGGTAAATGCCCCCTAATGAGAGTATTGAAAAATCATGCCCTGAGTCCCACCGAAGGGACCCCTCTATGGGACTGTTGAATATTGTAAAAATTTTGCCGTTTCATCAACTTAGGAGTCACCGAGGATCACCAAAACAAATAGTGGAGTGTTCAAAAAGGCGCGTCCAGCAAGGCCCCAGCCGCTTGGACGAGCGGAGCGTACCGAGGAGTACGTGAGCACGGTCAAGGGGCGAGAACGCCGCTGGCGGCATTTTTCAACACTCCCTCTATGGGGTGAATCTGCGGACGAACTCTGCCGCAGCTTGAGAGCGGCGGGTCACCTGAAGTTTCTGGAAAATATTTTCAAGGTAATGGCCGACAGTTTTATCGCTCAGGTTGAGTGCTACGGCAATTTCCTTATTGGTTTTTCCTTCGGCCACCAGTGTTAACACCTTCATTTCCTGAGGAGCCAAGGATTCTTTCTTGCCGTCAGGGGAAGGGATGGAGAAATGCTGCAACTTGGTGAGCACCCGTTCTGTGGTGGCAGGATCGAGGATGGATTGCCCCTCAGCTACTGTTTGTACCGCTCGGACTAATTCTTCTCCGCTGATTTCTTTCAACAGAAAGCCTTTCGCCCCTGCCATGATGGTAGCCATCACCGCTTGGTCGTCGGCAAAGGGCGTCAAGAACAACACCCGGGTTTCAGGAGAGGCATTCCGAATCTCACGACAGGCGTCGATACCGCTCCCGTCCGGCAGACGGACATCCATGAGTACCACATCGGGATGAAGCCGGTCGGCTTCTGAGACCGCCGCAGCTTTGGTCCCTGCTTCACCAACGACCTGAATGCTCTCTGTTTCGGTAAAGAGGGTTTTCAGGCCTAGGCGAAGCACCTCATGATCATCGACCAGTAAGAGACGGATGGTGTTTGTCTTACGCCTGGGCATGGCTTCCTTTCTTGGCAATCTCAAAAATAACTCGAGTCCCACGGTGAGGTTTCGACCACACCTGAAAATGCGCTCCCAGGCGCTTCGCGCGTGCGGCCATATTTTTTAATCCGTGAACCCCCTCATACGTATTCTCAGGGTCAAAGCCCAGACCATTGTCCGTCACTTCAAGACACACGGTCCCTTCCCGCGCCTGAAGGGACACCGTGCCTGACGTGGCGTGTGAATGCCGCACGCTGTTGCTAATGGATTCTTTCACCACAAACAGCAGGTGGGTGGCTTCCTCCGGCGTGAGCAAATCGGCCGCCTCCTGATCAATCTGCAGATGGAAGGCCAGGTTCTGGGCTTTTTGCACCGTATGCACAAGCGTGCGCATCTCTTCTACCCATTGCTGTCCATTCAGGCATTCTGGTTCAAGACCATTAATATGTCGGCGCAGGTCTTGAATTACAAACTTGAGTTCCATCAAGACATCACTGATCCCGGTGAGGGCTTCTTTGGGATGCTGTGGAATGAGCCGTTGACACCGTTCCAAATTCAGCCTCAGCGCAAATGTCGATTGAATGACGCCGTCATGTAGATCCTGGGCCATACGTTCCCGGTCTTCCAAGACTGCCCGGAGCTGTTGTTCACTGCGACGACTGGCCTGTTCAGCATGTTTGGTCTGGATCAATGATGTCCGTAAATCAGAGATCGTGGCCAGATACCCTCTCCCGACATACCCCAGGACTAAAAAATACGCCATCAACCGCAGGAAATGCCAAAACCACCATCGACTGTCCCAGATCACGGAATAGGTAAACATCAATTCCGCAAACCCGAACATAAGGGCCAATGAGGCAAACAGGATATCTTCCGATCGACCCGAGGTTCGATAATCCAAAAAGAACCGAAGCGATCCGGCAAAAAACAACATACTCGCAAAACTTTTGGGAGCAACGGCGGTTGGCGTGAATGCCCCTTCACGAACCATTGCCGGTAAATATTGCGGAAATCCAATCGTCCATAAGCCAAGGGCAAGGGCTCCACCGGTCATCACCCACGGCATCCATTTAATCGTAGTATGATGTTTTCCCGTTGCAGAGAGCCACATCAGCCCGAATCCCAAACCTCCCAACAAGCTCGCAAGGCTCCGCAATAATACGAATCCATTCCCTGGTACTGATATCGCATGAAAGATTTCAAGAATACCCATCCCGAGAAAGCCACCGGCGAGGGGAAAGAATTTCTGCTTGGTATGGTCAGTGGTTCTTTGAAGTAGGACAATTCCCATGGAAATGGCGGCCAATCCACCGACAGTTTCCAATGTGGAATGGAGGGGCTCATGGGCCCAACGCCACCCAGGCAACACCTCCGGAAGGACGACGCCCATTATCAACGCGGCCATACCGTATCCACCAATGACCAGATAAATCGAGTATGGTTTCATATGTCCGGTTTCCGGATGTATCTTCCCAGCCACCGTTAAGCTTTGTCTAGCCGAGACAACACAGGCCAATCATCGTCTGTTGGATGTGCGGTCAGAGATCAGACACGCGACTCCACTTCTCAAATGTGAAGATTGACCATCGACGTGAGGTAGAGGAATTTTACGATCTTGATGCGTAGGGACTCGAAGACTGGTGTCTATTCCTGAGATTACCAGCGCCTTGGGGAGAACATGCCGTTCTGAACGAATTCCTTATACTCTCTGTGGGTCCAGTGAAGACTACTCAGAGATGTGAGGGGTAAGGCGGGGCCATCTGCAGCAACGACGTTCCGACATTCACCTTGCGTGTTCACCTTCCCTTCACAATTCCCATTTTTTTGATGCGGGCAACCAACGTCGTGGGTTTAATACCAAGTCGTTCTGCCGCGCCGCCTTTTCCATAAATTCTCCATCCTGCCTGTTCAAGTGCCGCCACGATATTTTCCCGTTCCCGAAGACGCATTTCCCGTTCCGTCATCACACTCCGTGCCATGAGGGAAGCATGTGACTCCTGAGGCTGCAAAGAAGCTCGTCCTCCTCCCGGCTGAGGGATATCGAATGCTAATCCCTGTCGTTCGGAAAGAATCAGACCCCGCTCAATGACGTTTTGCAACTCCCGAACATTTCCCGGCCAGTTATAACGCTGCAATTGACCCAGCAGGGCTTTCGTCAGTTTCGGTTGCGCACAGTGAAGCTTCTTTGATGTAACCCCGAGAAGATACTCGGCTAAGAGCGGAATATCTTCTTTCCGTTCACGAAGCGGGGCCATTTCAAGCGGGAAAACATTGAGGCGATAATACAGATCCTGCCGGAAGCGACCGTTTTCCACTTCCTGTTTTAAGTCCTTGTTGGTCGCGGCGATCACTCTGACGTCCACATGACGAGTGCGTTCCTCGCCCACGCGTTCAAATTGCTGCTCCTGCAGGACTCGTAGGAATTTGCTTTGGAGGTCCAGGGGAATTTCGCCGACCTCATCCAGAAACAAGGTTCCCCCATCCGCCGCGCCAAATCGCCCGGCCCGATCTTTGACCGCGCCGGTAAAGGCCCCTTTCACGTGACCAAAAAACTCACTTTCAAACAGGTCCCGAGGAATGGAGGCACAATTCACGCGGATTAACGGCCGGTCTTTCCGTTGACTGCGTTTATGAATTTCCCTGGCAACCAATTCTTTCCCGGTTCCGGATTCACCGAGAATCAGCACAGTGGCCTCCGTGGGTGCCACGAGAGCGATTTGACGGATCACGTTGTGTAGGGCTGGACTCTGGCCTACGAGATCCCCGAAGGCTCCGGCTTCGAGGACTTCTTCCTGTAGGTACCGGTTTTCCGCTTGCAAGCGGTTTTGTCGTTCCAGGAGGGCTTCGGCCTGTTTACGCCCGCTAATATCGACCAGAAATCCTTGATACCACTGCACCGCTCCTTCCGCGTTGCGAATCACACGGGCATTTTCTGAAATCCAAATTGGTGTTCCGTCCGCCCGATAGACCTGCGACTCAAAATCCGTGATGACATCCTGGTGCTCCAGCAACCGGCAAAACTCCTCCCGCTTCGTTGGCTCGACATAGAGTTGGGAACCGATATCCTGGACGGTTTCCATCAGGGCTTGAGGGGAGTCGTACCCCAACAAATGACTTAGAGCCGTGTTGGCATTGAGGAAGGCACCGGCAGGTGTCGCCTGGTAGATCCCTTCCACAGCCTGATTAAAGATGGCGCGATACTTTTCTTCCGATCGCTGAAGGGCTTCTTCGGCTTCTTTTCGTTGAGAAATATCTCGAATGATTCCGCTGAAAAAGAGGCGCTCTTCTTCTTTCCAGGCCGAAAGCGTGAGTTCGAGGGGGAATTCTTCTCCGTTTCTTCGCAAACCACTCAGTTCCACGGTCTCTCCGAGAATTCGCGTTTCTCCCCTGGTGCTGTATCGTTCAAGCCCGGCTTGATGCGCCTGTCGGTAGCGATCAGGCATAAGCATGATGAGCGGCTGGCCGACGGTCTCCTCGCTTTCATAGCCGAAGATGTCTTTGGCCCCCTTATTCCAAAACAGGATGGTCCCTGATTGATCTGCGATAATGATGGCATCGTGCGATGACTGGGCTACGGCCCGAAATCGCATCTCCGCCAGATAACTGCCATTGGTATTGCTCATCAGGTCTATTGTCCCTCTAGGAGTGTTGAAAAGGGAAAAACAGGCAGAATTTGGTGTTCCTCTCACATTAAACAATATATTGCTGCCATACAGCAAAATATTGGTGTTAAACAAAATATTGTTGCAAACTCATTGAAATACATGCAATTAATTACTTAAAAATCAATATCTTATACTTTACTGACGTTTGGCACAGTATCTGCTTGAAACATCAAGAAGGACATGTTGCATCTGTTGGCAAATATAGCCAGCCATCTCTCGCATTAATTACATTTATGTTTGTTGGAAAGGATGGAAGAATGAAGAATCGACATTCAGGCCGGATAGGGTTGGGAATTGCGCTAGTAGCAATGACCGGAAGTCTTTTCACATTTGCCTCACAAGTCGAGGCTAAAAAGGTGAAGGTGGAACTCACCGCCGTAGAAACGGAAGTCATCATTGACGGTAAAGGCACCACTTATAAAGCATGGACCTTTAACGGTCAGATTCCGGGTCCCGTCGTCCGCGTGACCGAGGGTGACCAGGTGCATTTCATCCTCAAAAACCACGAGAACAATAGTCGCCCACATTCCATGGACTTTCATGCAGCGGAAACGGATTTCCTCGCGAATTATCGTGACGTAAACCCCGGAGAGTCTCTGGAATATGTCTGGGAAGCGAAACGGCCAGGAGTCTTTGCCTATCACTGCGGCGCATTTCCGATGATTCAACATATTGCCCGCGGCATGTTCGGGGCCGTCATTGTGGATCCCAAAGATGCGAGTGCGATGCCAAAGGCTGACCGGGAATATGTGCTGGTGCAATCGGAGTTATTCACAAAAGATCCTGATGACGTCGCGGCGATGATGGACGCGAAAAATGACCATGTCGTCTTCAACGGCGGGGTATTTAAGTATGATCCCGTTCATGCAGCAAAGGGAGGAGAGTTCCTCACCGCCAAGCCGGGTGACCGGGTACGATTTTACTTCGTCAACATCGGGCCGAATAATTTTTCCTCACTTCATCCGATTGCAGAAATTTGGGACGATGTCTGGCCCAGCGGAAACCCCGCCAACCGCATGCAAGGGATCCAAACCCAGGTGATCGGCGCGGCGGATGGAGCGATTCTGGATGTCGTCGTGGAACAAAAAGGGGTCTATCCGATCGTAACCCACTCTCTGAAAGATGCGCTCACGGGAGCCATTGCTCTTCTTGAAGTAAGCGATGAAGCCAAGGATCTGGCTCTGATGCCTTCGGTGGGTCCCCGAGCCACGGAAAAAATTGCCCAAAATAAGTAAAAGGCATCTTTCTTGACCCGCCTATCGCTTCGTGGGAGGCATGCTTATCGCCTCCCACGAAGAACCGTGTTCTCCCCCACCCTCCATTCACGATCCTCGAGTATTTCCGCCAGAATGCCCGTGACCTTTTAAGCGATCCTCAAGAACGCTACTCCAAAATGACCCGTACGTTTTCTTTCCAGCTGCCTTTTGGCCTCTAGACCCGGAGAGAACTTCTTGCATTTTTCAGTTCTCCATCATCTCGAGCCTGGTATCGAACTCATGCCCGCATTGGACACATCGGATACAATCGGATTCCACCAACGGTTCGTCATCCCGGATACCCATTCCCCCACAATCAGGGCATCGGGCTAAATGGACCTTTTGATCGTCGACGGTTTCGAATTGCGTTCCGTGGAGACAATACACCGGTTGCCCATCAAGAGCCCATGGCTTCCCCGCCTTATCAATAACCGGCAGGACCAGATAATGTTGCGCCACATAGGCCTCCTGCTCGGTTCGTGTCGGAAGACCGTCTTGAACAAGTTTGCCGGTCTTGACCTCGTAAAGTGCACCGTCTTTGGGAATGACTTTTGTAGGTCCCATCTTCACCTCCTTTACATGTGAACACACCGTTTTGAAATCAGGTTGCCACTTGCGACGACAACTCGTGTTGTAGTCATACAAGCGCAGCAAAGTCATCGTTGACAGACCATCACGTTCATCCCAAATGCATCTGTCAATTTTTCGCGTAATGAGGCCGATAACATTCACAATGAATCACAAGAAATTTTCGCCAGTCATGACTCATTCCCATTAGGGTTCATAAGCATGCCAGCCTGGCCCGTACGACTTATTCTGCTGGTTATAGGGTGGGCCAGTCTTGCTCTCGGGATTTTGGGGTTATTTTTTCCACTCCTGCCCACCATGCCATTTGTCCTGCTTGCCGCCTCGTGCTTCTCCAAAAGTTCTCCTCGCATCAATTCATGGCTGCTCAGTCAACCCCTGTTGGGCCCGATGATACAAAATTGGCACCATGAAGGCAGTATCAATCAGAACACGAAAGTCACGGCAACGGTTTTCATGCTTGGACTTTTCGGATGCTCCCTCCTGATTTTTCCTTTTTCGGCTTTCTTGACAATTTTTCTGGTCTGCATTGGGAGCGGAGTTTTACTGTTTATCTGGACTCGACCCCTGCCGTCAGGCCATCTTAATCAATTCCGCAATCGCCCCACTGACACCGGCAAAAATCTGGTGGGGCCTGGCTGATCCATACATATAGGCAGGCGTGGTGATGACTTTATTACTGTGATCCACGACATATTGTTCCACCGCGCAATTCTGATGTTTGGCACCGGTTTTTTCTAACTCAGACGCGGTTCCGGCGTCTTCTCCAATGGTCACATTGACGCCTTTTGTTCCCAAAGCCAATGCCATGATAGCCGGCGCGATACAAATGGCCGCGATAGGTTTATGGCTCTCACTAAATTCTTTCACGATTCTGGCCACCTGTGGATCAATGTTCCCACCGCTTCCCTTTTCTCCAAAATCACAGAGATGCAACGCGGCTCCAAAACCTCCAGGAAAGGCCAAAGCATCGAAATCCTTCGCCTTGAGTTGTTCTAATGGCTGAATCTCGCCGCGAGCAATACGAGCGGCCTCCTGCAAGACATTTCGTTTCTGTCCGGTGGGTTTTTGAGTGAGGTGATTCGTTTCCGCAACCTCTTTATTCGGGGCAAACACCTCATATGTTGCTCCGTTTTGGCCGATGGCAATGAGCGTGCTAATGGCTTCGGTAATTTCAGCTCCATCTAAAAACCCACAACCTGAAAGAATCACAGCTACTTTTTTCATCATTTCCTCCTTTTCCCTGAAGACCAAAGAAAGGACAGCCCTCCCAAACCCGTCTGTCCCGGTATTTCGTCATAAGTGTTACGCTAGTATGACTCCGGGATGAAGGTCAATCTCTAGATTTTCTGAAATGCTCTTCCGGTTCCGTGGCCTCCCCTTTTTGGGATGCTCTCACAGCAAATACCGCTTCCTCTCAGCTCTCAGCCCGCCCGCAGAAAAATCTTAAGTGGGAGTGTTGAAAAATGCCGCCACCGGCGTTCTCGCCCCTTGGCCGTGCTCACGTACTCCTCCGTACGCTCCGCTCGTCCAAGCGGCTGCGGCCTTGCTGGACGCGCCTTTTTGAACACTCCACTATTTTTCTCTGGTGAGCCTCGTTGACTCCTAAGCTGATGAAGCGGCGAACTTTTTACAATATTCAACAGTCCCTATGTATATATTTATTCACCAACAAACCTTCCCATGGTAGGCTGTGGGGAATTCTCCACATTTTTATGAGGGAGCCTATGAATCATCAGCATTTTGATTTTCGCGGCACGGGATTCAGTTGTTTATGGTTATTTATCTGGACGTGGGTGTTGACCGTGATCACCTTTGGCTTATTTTTTCCGTGGGCCTATTCCGCTCAGCAGCGCTGGATTTCAGAACACACCTTCATCGGGAATCGCCAACTCGTCTTTCACGGAACGGGATTAGGCTTTTTTGGGACCTGGCTCCTGATCATGGTGCTCACGATTATCACCTTCGGACTCTATATGCCTTGGGGCTTTTGCCGGTTGAAACGGTGGCAGACGAATAACCTCGCATTTGCAGGCGAGAAATTCCAAGGGTAACTCCAGGTCAACCTCAATGACGATTCTTATTCTGGCTGTGGGGAGTTACGGGGATGTCCTGCCCCTGGTGGGGATGGCCAGAGAACTCCAGCAACGCGGGCATAGAGTCACAATCTTCACCAGTGCCCATTTCCAAGAACTGGTTCACAAAGCGGGAGTCGCGTTTATCGCGTTGGGAACGGCCGATGACTATGAGGCGATAGCCAACAATCCTGATTTGTGGCATCCCCACAAAGGCTGGCGGCTCCTCATGAAACAGATCGTCTCGAGCGCCTTGGAAGAAACCTATTCGCTCCTCAAGTCAAAAATCATTCAGGGAAACACCCTGCTGATTAGTTCCACTCTGGGGTTTGCCGCTCGCCTTCTTCAAGAAACCCACCACATTCCTCACGCCACCGTCCATTTTTCACCAGGTGTCTTCCACTCGGCCCACCAAGCTCCCAAAATCCCCGGCCTGACTCTTCCGGATTGGTTGCCCGTTGCATTCAAAGACGGCATGTGGAAATTTCTCGATCACACGTTCATCGATCCTATCGTGAAACCCCAACTCAATGATTTTCGCCGTCAGCTCGGCCTGCCACCAGTTTCTCGGATCTTCCACAACTGGCTGCATTCACCCGATCTGGTCCTGGGTCTGTTTCCTGAGTGGTTTGCTTCCCCTCAACCTGACTGGCCTCCGAAAACCCATGTCACCGGCTTTCCCCTCTATGATGAAGCTCCGGACAGTGTCCTTCCCGCAACCGTACAGGATTTTTTGGATGCACACCCGGAGCCCCTCATCTATACCGTTGGCTCGGCCAATAAACATGGCCGATCTTTTTTCAAGGAGGCGGCCGAAGCCAGCCAGGAACTGGGACGGCCGGCGATTTTTCTGACCCGATACCCCGAACAACTTCCTCCGTATCTCCCGAAGGGGATCACGCACTTTTCCTATGTGCCCCTCAGCCAACTCCTCCTGCATGGGGCGGCCCTCATCCACCATGGAGGCATCGGCACCTGTTCCCAGGCCTTACGAGCAGGCACCCCACAAGTGATTCAACCCCTGGCGTTTGACCAATTTGATAATGCCGCTCGGGTTGAAAAATTAGGGGTGGGCAGGATCATTCGTAAACGAAGGTTCAAAGCTTCCACCATTGCCACGGGGATCCGGACCCTGCTCAGTTCTTCTGATGTGAAAAGGCAGTGCCAGAGCTTACAGCACTCTTTTCCGGGAGAAGACCACCTTGGAAAAAGTTGCGATCTGCTCGAAACGACATTCCAAATGATGTGACGTTTTCAGAGCCATACCATGCCTGAGGTGCTGACATTGTCTCTTGTCAACACATATTTCTGTGTGTCCCCTCAACGCAAATGTCCGTGATGCTTGATGAACTTTGCGATCCCTTGGTAGAGTGCCAGAACTGTGACGACACCATCTCCCTTACAATTCAAAAAGAAAAATCCCAAGGCCATTATCTCCACAAAATTCGGGGATATAGAAATCCGCTTTTTTACGGACGACGCGCCCCGACATGTGGAAAGTTTCCTCAATCTCGTCAGGCTGAAATTCTACGATGACACGACATTTCACCGGGTCGTGCCGAAATTTCTGATCCAGGGTGGAGACCCATTGAGCAAACATCCTGACCGGGAACTCCATGGCACCGGGGGACCGGGGTTTAGCCTCCCGTCCGAACCGAGTGATCGACCTCACCGTCGCGGGACGGTTGCCATGGCCAAAGTTCCACGAAATCCCGATGCCACCAGGGATATCTCCGATAGCGGATCGCAGTTCTATATCATCGTTGAAGACACCAGCAGTCTTGATCGCATGTACACGGTATTTGGCAGGGTGGTGAAAGGTATGGAGGTGGTGGATCAGATTGCCGCCTTGCCATGCGACAGCCGGGACAATCCGTTGGAACCGGTAACAATGAAGATCAGAGCAGAAGAATAGCCCTTAAGCGGAGTGTTGAATAATACTAATCTCCGAGGGCAAAACATGCACAGTCATACGGCCCCTTGGAAGATTCGGGTCTGTTCCAAAAAGCATGCCCTGAGTCTTCCCGAAGGGTCCGTCCAGCAAAGGCCACAGCCATTTTTTCGCGCGGAGCGTATGTGCAATACGTGAGCACGGAAAAATGGGGAGAACGCCGCTGGCGGCTTTTTTCAACAGACCCGTTAGACAAACACGATACTGGCGTAAGTCACCGTCGAATTGAACTGATCGGTAATACCCCGATCATAGCGTAGCACCTGCCCTTTAAAATCCTCCTCATCACGCTTGAGCAGTTTCATCAGGGAAAAAATGACCCCAAATCCTAAAATGCGCCGCTGATTTCCCTCTTTCAAGATAAATTCTGCAAACCCTTCCGGGTCCGCTTCTTCCACCTTCTTCAACATTTCCAGATCAATCTGCATACATCGGTGAAATGAAAAATCAGTGGGAGGCGTTTTGTCTCCATAGCGAATCCCGATATGCGCCAAATTGGCGCTGCCAATGACACATACCTGTTGCCCGCTGGCCTGGATCGCACGTTTAGTAATCGTGAGAAATTGATCAATGCGGTGAAAAAGCTGTTGATACTCGCCACCTGTCAATGTCTCCGGAGGAAAATCAACGAGAATAGGTACAATGGAAACCTCCCGCCCTTCACCCAGCGCATGCTTAAGAAATGGCAGTTGCAACTCCAGGCTATGCTCTCGAAGATGGGCAATATCCTCCACAAAAAAAGTTTCACCGGTTTCTTTGCGGATTAAGTCGATAATCGCACGATTGACCGGCACGGTCCCAAACGGCGTTTCAAAATCCTTATCCGTAAAGGCAATTCCCCCTTCGAGACCGGCGTGGCAGGTGCCGATCAACACCAACACATCCGGGACCTGGCCTTCCCGTAATTCCTGATAGCCCCACGCGTAAATGGGCCCTGCACCTTTTAATTCAAAATTCGGGGCGACAAGACCTTTAATCGTCTGACCGGCACATTCCGCTTTCCCTTTTTCCGGACCTTCTTTGGAGGAATAAAACCCATCGATCTGCGCTCGCAATTTAGCCGGATCGGATTCATATTGCTGCCCGTCGAACGCCATCGGTCTCGATTCAAGCTTTCTATAGGCCTCAAAGGCTTCCGCTTGCACCTGCTTCAGTCGCTCCCCTTCCAAAAACAATTTCTCGTCCAGATCGCTCACCAATTTTGTGAGGCGATCCGGCATCATAAATTCACCATACTTCTTGAGATACTCGGCCCCAACCTGTTCCAGGGAATGTTCTCCATCAAAAAACTGAAACAGATAGAAAAAATTCAGCGGCAATACCAGCTTTTCAGAAGACAGACCGGAAGGGTCCCACAACACAATGTATTGCTCTTCCCCCTGCTTCAGCGGGGAATATTGCAAATTCCGGAGAATCGGGTAGTTTCTGGAATCTTTTTCGACGGTCTCGGTACTCATAAGAAGGGTCCTATCCTGGCTGAAAGGAAAAATTTGTCTCAAACGAGCCCATTATACGGGCGCATGAATCAAGCCCGCAACCAATCAGGACAAGGGTTTTTGATGAATATCGTGAAAGCGAAAAATGAAAGGGGTTTACAAAGAATTGTGAGACGAGAGTCCCCGTGAGCTACGTGCAAAGGTAGCTAAGGGATAACCAGCGATTCCATAGGTTTCATTTGGTGGAAATATTAAAATAGCAAGGCCTAGCAAACCCGAATGGCCCGTAGAAGCTACCATTATGCGATGATCGATAGCTGACAGCAGCCATGTCTCTTGATATACTTTTTCTATATTGCGGGGTATTTAAATGAGTAAGGTTGAATCGATTGAACAACAGATAAGGACTCTCTCGCCGGAGGAACTGGCCAAATTTCGTGCATGGTATGCCTCATTTGATGCCCAGGCCTGGGATGATCAGTTTACCGCTGATGTCGAGGCGGGAAAACTTGATTCCATCGCTGAGCGAAATATTCTCGCCCACAAAGCTGGACAATCAACCAAGTTTTGAATCACTACGCCTCTCCTGAATTTTGGTCTTGCTATCGGTCTCTTCCTTCTCCCATTCAGGTACTTGCTGATAAGGCTTTTGAGCAGCTAAAGACTAACCCGCGTCATCCCTCTCTGCAATTCAAAAAAGTCACTCGTTGTTAGTCAGCTCGAGTAGGTATACACTATCGCGTGCTTGGCGTTGACGTTTCGGATGGGGTCCTGTGGTTTTGGATTGGAATTCACGCCGACTATGACAAACTTCTTCGTTAGCCCTTCAATATTTCAACTTTGAACAAATATATCTCCCTTCTCCTCGGACATGGCACGGGTAAGAGGGCATTAACAGTCCAACGTTAAACGACACGTCAGTGAATCTCGCAGGGGAACGGTTTGGTGCTATGATCTTTAGAAGATCCAAAAGAGGCACCCCGCTTGAATCTTGAAAGCAGCTCCGTTCACGAGGAAAACTAAGCCAAATTCTTTAAAAAATTTTCCTAGTGTGGCGCTCATAGCAGATCAAAGTTAAAAAGGAATCTCAGGTCTTTTGTCCTGCCATCCGTTTGGCCAGTCTTTGGGCGACTCGCTTCATGGCAGTGGAACGGTCACGAGGATCAAGCAGCACATTCAGTACATGGACTTGCTTCGGATCACCAACGGCAAGGTTCAAAGCTTGGACTAAGTCTCCAAACGTGCCCACTCGATGGCCCACACCTCCACCCAACACATCACAAATCTTCTCGTACTGCCATTCATGGATGTCATTGAACGGACCTTCGAGAATTTCCCTTTCCGTCCCATAGCCGCGGTTATTCAGCACCACCACAATGGGGGCCTGCCCATAGCGAATACAGGTGGACAATTCAGTACCGGTCATTTGGAATGCGCCATCACCTACTAATACAAGGGGCCTCAGTCCGGGATCAGCAAACCCCGCACCGAGAGCGGCCGGGACACTAAATCCCATGGAGGTGTAATAGGCCGGAGACAGGAAATCCGCACTTTTTCGTACACGCAGATCCGCCGCGGCAAACAGCGACTCCCCCACATCGGCAATCACCACCGTCTTCTCGTTGAGCAAACCATCCAAATATCCGAACACATTGCGAAGGGTCACTGCCGCTTCCGGACCAGGTGGGTCAAAACGAACACTATCACGTGGCGGGAGCGCTCGTGCAGGGAACGACGGCAAGGGGGACGCCACCAGGGCTTGAATAAAATCTTCAAAACGGACGTCTTCATATTTATGATGCTTGATCGCAATGGAGTCCGCCGTCGCATGAACGGTCCGGCCTGCCGCCAGGAGCGTGGCATGCGCTTTGACATCCTCAACATCGGTGAGCAATGTTCCTAATGTCAGTAGACAGTCGGCATTTTCCACGAATTCCAGAATTTCTTCCCGCCCCACCAGGCCGCCGTACACCCCGATATTCAATGGATGGTCTTCGCGAAGGACGGACTTCCCAAGCAAGGTCGTGGCGATGGGCACATTCATATGCTCGACCAGTTCGGTCAATTGGTCCTGAAGACCGAATCGATGAATTTCGGCGCCGGCCAGAATAACCGGACGTTCGGCACCGGACAGAATGCTGCGAACTTCTGCAACGGCTTCTTTGAGTGCCGCCGGATCACTCTGGCAGGCCGTGACTGTCGGTGGTTTGGTTGAGGCCGCCTGCACGGGAGTCATCACGAGGTCTCGTGGAATCTCCAAATAGATGGGCCGCTTGAATTGCATTAAGGCCTTCAAGGCGCGGTCAATCTCCCGTTCGGCAGTATGAGGGTCGTCCAACACGACGGAAGCCACCGTAATTTTTTCAAAGACATCACGCTGGGTCGAGAAATCGCGGACCATGTGGTGAAGGAAGGGATTATTGACTCGTTCATTCAGGCCGGGTGAGCCGGAGATCAACACCACCGGCGACCGCTCGGCATAGGCACAGGCAACGGCATTGACCATATTCAACCCACCCACGCAATAGGTCACACATGCGCCGCCGATTCCATGTATGCGCGCATAGGCATCCGCCGCAAAGCCCGCACAATCTTCCCGGGTCGTTCCGATGTGCCGGATAGGCGATTCTTCGATGAGCTTAAAGAGCGTCAAAACATAATCGCCGGGAATGCCGAAAATATGGTGCAGCCCCAGCTTGTACAGACGGTCCAGCAGAAGAGTGCCAATGGTGTAGGAATCAGTCATTATGTAACCATCCTCATAATCATTATATCGGAATGTGCCCTAACAAAAAGAGGCGCGGACAATACGTACTTGTTCAGACCCAAACAAAAATGAAACTCTAAGAATATTTTGTGAAAACTGAGATTTCACCATTCAGAGACTGGACAAATACGGGATGTCTCGATGAGGCCCTACTCAGATTGTCATCCTGAGCCGGCGGCGAAGGATCTGTGCCCAAGTGTAGAAGCCAGTGCTCGACAGGTAGTCTATTCAGCCGACCATGCTTCTTCCGCATTTCTCTTGTTGGCCTAATTACCAAAGTTTGCGGATCCCATAGGAGGGCGCATGTCTTTTCTGATAATTTGGTCAAATGAGAAAAGGCTCGTTATATTTTCCTTGCAATTCAAAAATGATTCATTGAGGAAAAACAACATCCTATAATTACTTATAGGCACCCCTTTATCGTTCCTCCTTAATGCAATTGAACCAACGAGTCTTTCATTAAATGGGTGCTCTTCAAACAGGCCATCCGACTTTCTCTCCCAACTATGATGGCCTGCCCGAAGCCTCTCAAATTCTGTACCGAATAAGGCCTCGCAAATGTCAATATCTTTTTGAGATTCAGAGTCCATTGCAACGATATTGATGGTTTTTTCATTGGCACTCCAATCAAACGCTCCAGTTGCATTCCGAACGCTTTGCTTGATTTGTTCTTTGGCAAGCCCAGTTTGGTCAACCATATCAATGTCACCGGAAACACCCAAAGACAAATGAGATAAAGATTTTCTGTTGGGAAGCCAAAATTCCAATTTTGCTTTTGGCGATGCTTCATTTCCGAAGATAAACTCTTCGCCTTCAGGAGCCGTATTCGCTACATTCGAAATATAAGCAATAAGAGCTGGAATGTCACTTCGGGAAAAATCTTCCGCAAGGTTGCAGCCAAACAATTTACTAATTTTGATTGCCGATATCTGCCTCTCAATTTCTTCAATAATTTTTGCCTGCCTGTTCTCTCTTTCTAATCTCGATAAGTTTTTTATTTGAATCCAATATGTAATGGCATTTTTAGTTATTTTAAAATCTGGTGGTCGTTGCAACCCCTCTGTTGGTTCATAGGAGATAGATACGCTGGGATCGAACACCGAAACCATTGAAACGGCAAAATTGTGCTCAACAAGTGTGTCCCAAACGCTTGTGCGACACTCAATAAGTCTTCGATTCAATTCGGTGAGCCCTCGCTGTTCCAACAGAATTATGTTTCTTGATAAATCTCTTATGTCTTCATCAGTGGCTTCATATCGTGTTCCTTCGAATATTTTTCGGGAGACGATCAATGAATTTGATTCTGAAATTGGTGAGTCTGTCATTTCTTAGATGGGTCGGCCAAATATTGATTACACAGATAGGAATAACATGAAAAACGTCCTGGAATTTTCTGTTTGATTGTCGTCTTGATTCACAAACTAGTCAACGCTATCCAGCGCATAGCGACGGTGTGGGATACGGAATGGCATAGTTCCATCATAAGTGCGAAAGGGTGAATCACTAGGTCAGCGAATAGGGTGAACGTCGCACACCTTTCCCTCCAAGATTCAGAAAAAAAAGTGTGGGCCCACGCTTGGCCCTGGCTCTGCACCTGGGCACAGATCCTTCGCCGTGGGCTCAGGATGACCCGGTGAGTAAAGCCTAACAGAATGTTCACGGGTTCGTTCAATAGCTGAACAGACAAATTGAATTTTTTACAAAACGCGTGCTCATTAGACCCGCAACGCTTGTGTCCGAAGTTGCTTAAGGATACAGGTGACACCAGACCTGATGGCCTTTTTCGGGAGGACCGATTTGAGTCAATTTTGGTTCCACTGTTTTGCAGACATCCATGACTTCGGGACAGCGGGGATGGAACCGGCATCCGGCTGGAGGATTTAAGGGCGAGGGGACATCGCCGGGAAGGATAATGCGTTTGGGTGGTGCTGTTGGATCGGGAACCGGATTGGCCGAGAGCAGGGCCTGTGTGTAGGGATGCTTGGGGGAGGCAAAGAGATCTTCAGCCGGAGCGACTTCTGCGAACTTGCCCACATACATGACCGCAATCCGGTCGGCAAGATATTGGACCACATTGAGATCATGGGTTATGAACAAATACGAAAGATGGAATTCCTGCTGGAGATCGCGAAGCAAGTTCAGAATTTGCGCTTGAATGGACACATCCAATGCCGATACTGCTTCATCACAGACAATGAATTTTGGATTGAGTGCGAGAGCACGGGCAATGCCAACCCGCTGACGTTGGCCGCCTGAGAATTCATGGGGATACCGTGACTGATGCTCGGGCCGCAACCCCACACGAACAAACAACTGATTCACTTGATCCTGCAGGTCCTGCCCTTTGGCGATCTCATGGATCTTGAGCGGCTCCGACACAATGGCCCCGATGGTCATGCGTGGATTGAGTGAGCTATACGGGTCCTGAAAAATGATTTGCATCCGGCGACGTGTCTGCCGTAACTCCTTCGAAGAGAGTGCCAACACATCCCTTCCCTCGAAGGTTACTGTTCCCGCAGTCGGCTCCATGAGCCGGAGAATACTTCGTCCCACCGTGGTTTTGCCGCAACCCGACTCCCCGACCAGGCCCAACGTTTCCCCCTGTTTCAGGTGGAAAGTGACATCGTCGACCGCCTGGACCCATGCGGATACACGGGAAAAAAGCCCGCTCCGAACGGGGAAATATTTCTTTAATCCTGTGACTTGGAGTAGGGATGTCGTGGATTCGGTCATCAGTAACAACGAAATCTTAAAGTGGGATAAAAAATTCTTTTGCAACAGAATTGGACATGAAGGTCTGTCCCATCATGGCTCCTTTTTGTCATACAGCCAGCACACGGTCTCATGGGACTCTCCTACTTGCACCGTGGGTGGGGGCTGAAGAGGACAATGATCCATCACGTCCGGACAGCGTGAAGAAAAATGACACCCTACCGGATACTGTAAAGGGGACGGCACCGTTCCGGGAATCGCTTCCAGCCTGGTCTGACGTTCACCCGGTCGAGGCAGCGATTTCAAGAGCGCGCTCGTGTAGGGATGACTGGGATTCCGGAATAATTCTTTCACGGTTGCCCGTTCGGCAATCTTACTCGCATACATGACGATGACATCCCGGGCAAATTGCGCGACCACCCCCAAATTATGCGTAATCAGAAGAATCGCCATACCCATATCCTTTTGGAGAGCCGAGAGCAGATCCAGAATTTGCGCTTGTATGGTCACGTCCAGAGCCGTGGTCGGTTCGTCGGCGATCAGCAGATCAGGTTGACAGGCCAGGGCCATGGCAATCATCACGCGTTGCTTCATTCCGCCCGACATTTCATGAGGGTATTGATCCAGGCGGCGCTCCGGAGCTGAAATGCGGACCTTTTCCAACAAGCTGATGACTTCTTTCCGAATGTCGCGATCCGAGAGGGTTGTATGAATTTTCAGGACCTCACCGATCTGATCGCCGATCGACATCACGGGATTTAGCGAAGTCATGGGTTCCTGAAAGACCATCCCGATGGACTTTCCTCGAATCCGGCGCATGTCCTTTTCCGAAAGGTCCAGCAAATTTTGACCTTTGAACTGAATCGTGCCGCCAATCACACGCCCCGGAGAAGCGATCAGGCGCATGATCGATAAGGCCGCCACGGATTTTCCGCAACCGGACTCCCCAACTAAGGCCAGCGTCTGTCCGCCCTGAATGGAAAAGCTCACATCATCGACCGCTTTGATTTCTCCTTTATCGGTGAAGAAAGAGGTCCTGAGGTTGGACACCTGTAAGAGTGGGTGTACGCGAGATTCCATCTACCGGCTTCGCAATTTCGGATTTAAGGCCTCACGCAGGCCTTCTCCAACAAGGTTAAAGGCCAGCACGACGATAAAAATCGCCATACCCGGAATAAAGAATAGCCACGGCGCATCAAACACAAATCCCTTACCATCCGACAAAATATTCCCCCATGTGGCATAGGGCGGAGGCACTCCAAATCCCAAAAAGCTTAAACCTGATTCCGTTAAAATCGCGGAGGCCACCCCAATCGTAGCGGACACAAATACCGGTGCCAGAGCATTGGGCACCATATGACGAAAAATAATTCGGCCCTCGGGTATCCCTAACGCTTTAGCTGCGGTCACATAGTCCTGTTCACGGATGGACAAAAACTCCGCCCGCACAAATCGGGCCGTCCCCATCCAGCTAAATAATCCAATAATGATCATGATGGTGTAGATGCTCGGCGGGAGCAGAGCCACGGCAGTAAGGATGAGAAAAAATGTCGGGAAGCACATCATCGCATCGGTAAATCGCATAATCAGGGTATCGACCGTGATAAACCACAACTTCACGTGTCCGTAAAAACCGGACAGCCCGCCTAACAAGATGCCAATTCCCAAGGAAATTCCGACTGCCACAAACCCAATGGATAAAGACACAAACGAACCCTGGAACATTCGGGCAAACACATCACGTCCCAATTCGTCCGTGCCCATGAGATAGACACCCCCAAACGGCCTGTCCTCCGGAATGCTATCAGAAGAAGGCACAGACAGGGGGGGAAGGAATTTATCTGTCAGCCTTACGGCTTCGGGATCGAACACGACCCACCATTCTGTCAGCACTTTCCCGGATAACGCCATCAGCAAGAGCAGCACGAGAACCCAAAAACCGAAGAGGGCCTGGTAGTCTTTGGTAAATATCCGTAGAAATTCTTCCCACGGCGTTTCTTGCGGAGCCAGACCTTCCGCATCGAGGGTGGCCAGACCGGCTTTTTGTGGAGTGTCGGCCTTCGAGTGATTCATGAATAAATCGTTCCTCCGGTTCTCGTAATCAATCCAAGCGGATCCTTGGATCCACCACCGCATAGAGAATATCCGAAATTAATGTGCCCAATAAGGTCAGAACTGCGGCGATAAAGTTGAGCGTCATGATGATGGGAAAGTCCCGTGAAAGAATGGCTTCATAGGCTAACCGTCCCAACCCCGGCCAGGCAAAAATCTGCTCGAAGATCACGGCCCCGCCAATCAACCCCGGGAGCAGAAGACCGAACATGGTCACAAACGGTAACAGAGCATTCCCCAACGCATGGCCATAAATCACGGTATCTTCCTGAAGACCTTTGGCCCTGGCGGTCCGGACATAATCCTGACCCAACACCTCTAACATCTGAGAGCGGACATAGCGAGACAACACCGCAATTCCCCCGATCGCGGTCATGACGGATGGAATCACCAAATGCCAGATACGATCCATTAATTGATAGACGGGCTGCGCATGCTCCATCCCGAAGGTTTTGATACTGATCACCGGAACCCCCAACCATCCAACTACCCACAAAATGGCTAAAAACGACAGGAAAAACCCCGGAACCGAAATGAGCGCATACGACGAAAACACGGTCAGCCGATCATACAACCCGCCTCGAAAGACCGCCCCATAAATCCCCGCTGGAAAGGCCCATGTCCACACCAAAATGGTGGCCAGAATAAACAAAGGCAAGGAATTCAGGAATCGATCCCAAATTTTAGGGAGGACCGGCTGACTATCTTTGAACGACTTAAGTTCCCCCGAAGCCAGGTCCCTTATCCAATACGCATATTGCACATAGAGCGGGTCATCCAAATGAAAGGCCGCGCGAATCTTGGCGATATCTTCCGGTTTCATCCTTGGATTCATGGGATCTACCTCACTGGGTTCCCCAGGGGCCAGATGAATAAAGGAATGGGCCAGAAAAGACACAATGACCAGCAGAACCAAACGCTGAGCAATATTACGAATAATAAAGTTCCACATAATTGATCTGCTAAAAGGTGAAGACCCCTGTTACGGCATCATCTAAAACTCCGGCGTCAACTCCAATTTTCGCCATTTACGGAAATAAAACGTGATGTCCCCGCTTTTGGTTGGATAAATCTTTTTGAACTGTTCTTTCCCATCAGGCCCTTTTTCCACCAACACAATTTTCTTATCCAAAACTCTGGTGCTTAAGGGTGCGTAGAGGAAGGTATAGGGTTGATCCTCATGAATCAGCCGATGTAGCTCGTGCGTCAATTCCTCCTGTCGATCTCTATTGTATTCCTGGCGGATCCTGACAATGAGCGCGTCAGCGCGTGGGTTCTTATACCCCACAAAATTTAATTGTTGCGGACCCGACTGACTGGAATGCCAAATCTGATAGAGATCGGGATCAATGCCCATGCTCCAGCCCAACACGACCGCATCAAAGTCTCCTGTATTGACAAAATCGTTCAGAAACACGGCCCATTCGAAGACCTGTGTGTTCACTTTGACACCGATCTTTTTCCAGGCATTCTGTGCGATGGTCATCAAATTTTTTCTGATGGGATTTCCGTTGTTGGTGATGAGATTAAATTCAAAAATTTTTCCGTCTTTTTCGAGCCAGCCGTCCCTGTTCATTTTCCATCCGGCACTTTCCAGGATGGCGAGGGCACCTTGAGGGTCGTAGGGTAAGGGTTGAATGGACTGATCATACCATTCTGTGTTTTTGGGATAGGGGCCGGTGGTCCGTTGGCCCTCTCCATACACGAGATACTTAATAATTTCCTCGACATTAATCGCCATTCCCAGCGCCGTTCTAATCTTCGGCTCGGTAAAGAGCGGTTTTCGATTATTGTATCCAATATAGGTGTATGCGAACGTCGGACTGCTAAACCACTGGTAGGTCGGATCACTTTTATACCGGTCAACCTGATGAGGTTGCGCGCCATAAAAATCTATCGCGCCGGTCCGAAATTCTACTTCTTGCGTGAACAGTTCGGGAATGATGCGCATATAATATTCATGATATTCAGCCGGCCCTTCCCAATAGTCCTCATACCGTTGAAGATGGATAAATTCATCACCCTGCCATTCCACAAACTGAAAGCTCCCACTGCCGATAGGATGTCGATTGAATTGACTCTCTCGCATCCCGAATGTTTTTTGAGCCTCCTCCGACAATCCTCGCTCCTGCATCTCCCGGGTTAGGGCCTCGGCATTCAAAAGATGCTCGGGGAGGATCCCCATCGTCCACGCATTGATGGCCGGGGAATAGAGGCGTTTATAGACAATTTGTATGGTCGACGGATCCAGAATTTCCACGGTTTTAATCGGCTCGAAGTCCGGAGTCCGTGGAGACAAATTTTTGGGATTCATGATGGCTTCATAGGTAAACTTTACATCTCCCGCATCGAACGCATGCCCATCATGGAATTTTACCCCCTGACGAAGATGGAACAGAATGGTGGGATTGTGTTCGCCCACGGGCAGAATATCAGGGAATTTGGCACGCAGGGGTTCTTCCAATTCCTTAGGAACCGGCTCTTGTGGATGAATCAGTTTGTCATAAGGGAAGTGCTCAAAGTACCGCTCACCGAGAACCGGCTTTAAGCGGTCGAATAAATCCTGGTCCACCTCCGAGAGCGTAAACGCTACTCGTTCCGGTACGTCAATGGTCACGGAGAGGTCTTTGAGTTGGGGGTTGCCTTCCGCATTGGGCAGCAGGAGGGAGATGGACTCTGACCGTTTGCCCGAGGATAGTAATTCAATGGATTGCACCCTCTCCTGCAATCCCTCAATGGTTCCAGCCTTCCAAGCCTCATGAATCTTCTGAAAGAGCCTACTCCCTGTCACTTCCGTTCCATCCGGAAAACGGTGATGCGGGTTAACCAGGAGATAGGCTTGCTCCGTAATCTGCCAATCGGTGGCCATTCGGCTCCGAAGCTTCAGGTCTTCGTCTAAATCCAGCAGCCCCTCGAACACGTGGCTCACAATATTGGAGCTCGCCGAATCCGCGTTCAAGATAGGATTGAGAATTTTGGCATCCCCGATTGACGCCTCAATGTAGGTCACTAGTCGATCGGGATTGCCGGCCGCCTGGTTTTCGTAGGTCGGAACCCAAAAATAGGATTGAACCAGAAAAATGACCAGGATCAGCGGGATGAACAGCAAAAGACGTTTGACAAACATAGAAGTCTAAATCAACACAACACAGTTTAATGAATCAATGTTATCAAGAACCCAAAGGGGATGCTATGCCTGATTGATTGTAATCCAAAATCATGGCACCGGAGGTGAAATACGCTCTCTGAAATTTAATATGGGGAAGGGGAAGAAACACGAGACGGCGGCCATGACCAGACATGCGGGTTAACTGTCTGATTGGATCTGACTGGGCCAGGAAGGCATGGAAAAAGATCGTATTGACTCATGCCACACATGACGGAAAAGCGGACGTATTGGCCTTGTTACAACCCACAAGTCTACCGCCATTTATGATGTGTAGCCGCTCATGGCCACCGTGTCACGACAAGACGGCCTTTTCTATGCCTAGGACAAATCGACTTTCACTTCTCCATCTTCAACGACGGTCGGGTAGGATCTCACATGACTGGAGGGATTAGTCAGACAATGTCCGGTTTTCACATTGTACTCCCACCCATGCCAGGGGCAGGCCACCGTTTCTCCTTCGACATCGCCCTCACCTAAAGGACCGCCTCTATGGAGACAGGTGTTATCGATGACATGGAAGGCTCCATCCACTTTAAAGACGGCCAGACATTTCTCACCGGCTTCCACCACCATCCCTTTTCCCTCTTCCACTTCATCCATTTTCGCGATTCGCACTAACTCCGCCATAGGTTCTCCTCAACATTAATATGCTTTCATTTATGATTTCTTCAAGGGATCGGTAATTTTTTTGAGTAAACTGGAAATGGAGGGCGCAGCGTCCCCGTTACCTTTTTCCGCTCGGTCGATATTGGCCGTCAGGGTTTTGGCAATCTGAAGAAAGGCCTGGGCTTGGGGCGACGAGGGATCATTGCTGACAATTGGAGTACCTTTATCTCCCCCCTCCCGGATAGCCGGATCAATCGGAATTCGTCCCAGAAATGGGATCTCAAATTTCTGAGCGGCACGTTCCCCACCGCCTGTGGAAAAAATTTCTGTCCGTTCGTGACAATGCCCACAGACAAAATAACTCATATTTTCAATCACCCCGAGCAACGGGACATTCACTTTTTTGAACATCGTCATGCCTTTTCTCACATCCTGCAGAGCCACTTCCTGCGGAGTGGTCACGGTAATCGCTCCGGTCAACGGCACTAATTGCGACAACGTCAAAGGCACATCTCCCGTCCCGGGCGGTAAATCGATCAGTAAATAATCGAGTTCCCCCCAGACCACATCACGAAAAAATTGCTGGATCGCCGAATGGACCATGGGTCCCCGCCATACCACCGGCGTGTCTTCCGGCACAAAAAACCCCATGGAAATGACTTTCACTCCCTGTCCCTCGGCAGGCAGAATTTTGTCCCCATCCTTTCCCGGCTCTTTTGACACCCCGATCATCAGAGGAATATTTGGTCCATACACATCCGCATCCATTAATCCTACCGCATAGCCTTGCTGTTTAAGCGCGACGGCCAAATTCACGGTGACCGTGGATTTGCCGACTCCGCCTTTGCCACTGCTCACCGCGATGATGTGTTTCACGCCCGGCAATGGGTTGCCTTCAGGTTGATTGGGTGGGGTCGCGAGACCGGCCGGGTTTTGTTCAGCAGCCATTCGATAATCTCCTTATGTCACAGACACTCATAATAAATTTCACACATGCAACGCGGTATACCATTACCTCTTCTCACCATACCATTAGACCATGAATCAAAGAGAACCCGAAACCCTCATGGACTCAAGAGAATTTCGGGTCTCTCACCACACATGCACAATTGACTATAGGGGTACGAAAAGAAGAACGACGGGCAGCAACACCTAACCTAGTTGGGTGGCAAACTTTTTACGCGATCGACCGATGAGGGGTTCATGATGGTGCCGACGATTTTCAGAAATCACCGGATCCAAAATTTCCCCACAGGTAATACAGCGCCAACCCGAAAAATATATGGCCCCGGATTCATCAGCCACATCACCAAACTTATCTTGAATCATTATTCCCTGACAACGCGGACAATCCATATCAAGCACTCCTTCTCACAGGAAAAAAATAATAAAATCAATGCATATCTGATTGTTTATGAAAAGCAATCCATATGCCGTAATAAATCTCGCACAAGCACCTGATAATTAAAGAATTTATATAAGGAACCCCTCCGCAAACGTTTCAAAATGAAACCAATTTAATTAGATATAATGTATTAAAAATTCATAAGATACTGAAAATATATCATTTTAATACAAATAGCACAATTAGGTAACAATGTAGACCAAAATGAAACGTTTTTAAGTTGTTTGAGTTATTCCAAATTGTTTGACCTTCCGCCATAAGGTCGATCGACCAATCCCTAACTGTTGAGAAGCTTCCTTCAGCCGCCAACCAGACTTTTCCAACGCCCGGCAAATGGCTTGTCGCTCCAAGGCCTCCAGTGATTCAGAGTCGGTCCATTCCCGATGCTCCCAACAATACCGATGGAGGTCGGCTGGAAGATGCTCAAATTGAATCGTATCCTCTTCACAGCACACAAAGGCATGCTCAATCATATTCTGAAGTTCCCTGATATTGCCGGGAAACGGGTACCGACTGAGTGCCGCTAAACATTGCGGAGACAAGCTGACAATATGCTTGCCCATTTCGCGATTAAATTTTTCGAGAAAGTGATTCACGAGTAGGGGAATATCTCCCGTTCGCTCCCGTAGGGGGGGCAGCACAACCGGAATTACTCGTATACGAAAATACAAATCTTCTCGAAACCGTCCTTGTTGAACGGCTTCTTCCAAATTCCGATTCGTGGCCGCGACCACCCTCACATCCACCGAAACCGTATCATTGGACCCAACCCGCTCAAACTGCCCCCGCTCAAGAACTCCCAATAATTTCACTTGGGTGGCGACACTCATCTCCCCGATTTCATCAAGAAAGATCGTCCCACCATTTGCAATTTCAAATCGGCCCGGTTTATCAAAATACGCGTTGGTAAATGCCCCTTTGACATGACCGAATATTTCACTCTCCAGAATTCCCTCAGATAGACTTGAGCAATTCACCACGACAAAAGGGGCATCCTTTCTCGGGCTGTGGGCATGTAACGCACAGGCAATTAATTCCTTGCCCGTTCCACTTTCTCCGGTGATGAGCACGGAGGATTTCGAAGCGGCAATTATCGGCAATTTCGCCATAATGTCCTGCATTCGAGGACATCGACCCACCATATTATCCAGCTTGGTCTGCTCTCCCAGCCGATGCTTGAGCTCCGACACCTCTTCCACCCTGGCACTCAACTCGCGAACCAGCGAGATATCACGGATAACTTCGATTAACCCGATCAGCTTTCCTTCCTTATCCAATAAAAAGTCAGTATTGATGCTCACCGGAATATGTACGCCATCACGTCGACGAACCATCGCTTCAAAATTCGACACCCGCTCTCCCTGAAGCGCCCGCTCCAGGACACATTCCTTAGTCGAGCAGATGTTGCTTTGGATCAGTACATCACAGGCTAAAAGTGTCCCCGCCGCATCGACGTTGTACCCGAGCATCTTCTGCATCGCCCGATTCAAAAAGGTCACACGTTTCTGCAGGTCGATCGTAATCACTCCGTCACTAATGCAATCCAGAATGATTTCTGCACCATTCGAACGAGACGATGATCCCATTTCAGCCATGATGTCTATGCCTCTCGTCAAGATACCGACTTCCGATTACCACCAACACGCCTTTTCTTTCATCCGCATTTATGGTAGGAAGATGAGGTGATGTCTTCCGAACAACGTGACCGGATCCGTTCCTGTTAGTGTAAGGCAACCCTATTCTGCTCCACAAACCCTTGCCGATAGACATTTTGCCACTTTCCAAGAAGAACGAGGTTCTCCCAACCGGCTTGCCCATGATGAAGCATGCGGTCCGCCATTTTCCCATTCGGGTTCCAAATGAGGGTTCCCCTTTAGATGGAGCACAAACGTCTTCCGGGCACCTCCATCGTGAGGTAAGGCACGTTACCGGATGATGGCCCTCGACCCTGTCTCCATTTTGGCGGACCTTGCGCGGCTCCCGTATCCGGACATCGATCCGGTCTTTTTTCGAATCGGGCCCCTGGCACTCCGATGGTATGGTCTCATGTACCTCCTGGGATTGGCAGGAGCCTATTGGCTGATCAAGTCCAGAGCCGCCACAAAGAATATTTCTCTCCCACCACAACAATTATCCGATCTTATAGTCTTTGCTGCTTTTGGCGTCTTTATCGGAGGGCGCTTGGGATATGTGTTGTTTTATAATCTTCCCTTTTATCTGGACCATCCCCTCAAGATTTTTGCGGTATGGGAAGGGGGAATGTCATTTCACGGCGGGCTGATCGGAACATGTATCGCAATCTGGATCTTTTGCAAAACCCGCGGGTTTCCTGTCTGGCCCATTGCCGACTTAGCCGCAGGAGCGGCTCCAATCGGGTTGGGCTTTGGACGGATGGGGAATTTTATCAACGGAGAATTATTCGGGCGGCCGACCGACGTCGAATGGTGCATGGTGTTCCCCCATGGCGGCCCGGAGTGCCGACACCCCTCGCAACTCTATGAGGCAGGATTGGAAGGCGTTGCACTCTTTGTTCTTTTATGGATCATCAACCGCCGGTCAACCCCACCGGGAACCATGTTTTGGACCTTCATCTGCGGATATGGAGTCGCTCGATTTTTTGTAGAATTTTTCCGTGAACCGGATAGTCATTTAGGGTTTATCTTCCAGTGGATCACGATGGGTCAGTTACTCTGTATCCCGATGGTTGCAGTCGGCGTCTTCATGATTGTTCGGGGCTACAAACAGGCATAACCCTCCCCCATTTCACGCATTCTTATCCGATTCCGAGAAATCCCCAACAAGCAGCTTAAAAACCCCTACCCCCGCCGCCTGGAGTCGCTCCCCCACCGAATCCTGGCATGACCGGTGCCGAGGTAGCTTGCGCAGGGGCATCGGGAACATTGCCATAGCGTCGAAGCGGTGGGGAATTCCAAATCACCTTATTACCGGGAGCTAGGTTGGCAGCCTCAATGAAATGTTTCTTTGCGCCGCCTTGATCGCCCATTTTGTCCATGCACAACGCGAGATTATAGTGGGCTTCCGCCAGATCGGCTTGTTGTTGGACCGCAACCTGGAATTGTTGCCGTGCCGCTTCCCACCGACCTTCGTCAAATAAGCGCTTGCCTTCGGTCATAACCTGCAACACTTGGGTATCCACATTTGGAGGAGGGGCCAAGGCTGTCAACGGCGCTGGTTTGTCCGATGCGCACCCTCCTGCCGCCATCATAATGAAATAGACCCCAACGCATACCTTCATCCTCCAATTCCTCATCGCTCCCTCCTTCTTGTTATCTATTGTTCGTGTTGAAACATATTTCCCTCGGTTCCTACAGTCACCGTGACCACTTCACCGAGACGAATAAAAAAGAGTTTACACCCTTTGACCGCAGGACCCAAGCATTGGCGTGCGGCCCGCGCATAGGCCTGCGCTTGTTCCCGGTAAGTCTCCGCGCGCGGCCCCACCGTGCGAGAGGATACGTGATCCGTTTTATAATCGCCGACCCACACGTCGCCATCGATTTCATAGACCACATCCATCACCCCCTCCATCACGCAGGTCCGTGGCAAGGAAGGCTCATGTTGCCCGACAGGCCATGGCACTGCAAATGGAACCTCCCGACCAAGAATAGTTGCCCTCTGCAATTCCCGATACCCCGGTGAACCGAGAAAGTGATCAAAGAGCGTTTCAAGTTCTCTGGCCACCTCACTCTGGTCCAACCCTGACTGCCCTGGTAACTGGCGTTCGCAAAAATCGACGAGCGCACTCTGAACCATTTTATGCTCACTCTGAAAATTCCACCGTTGAAGCATCCGATGCATCAAAATTCCAAGACGCTGACTGGTCCCAGGAGAACCTTGCCCCCTCTTTCCACGCTCCTGGGCTGATTTCGCCTGATGCAGGATGGAGGGATTGACGTAGGCCTCAGCCTGATTGGTCTGTTGCCATCTCATTTCACGTGTGTCCCACTGTGGCGTCGAGACCACCACCTCACCGCTCCCTTCAGGATCAGCATGGGGCTGTAGGGGCTTCCAGGATTTCAATACCGCGGGCGTCACGACGGTGTGAGGAATGGAGACGCCCCCTACCCGCACAATATCCAGCTCCGGATCCCCTAATACTCCTTCAACAATCCCCTGAATAAGACTCAAAAGGCTTTCCCCACCCACTTTCGGAAGTATGCCCCCTGATAAGATTAAGCGCTCTCTGGCCCTGGTCATTCCCACATAAAGCAGACGTCGCTGTTCGGCGGCTTCTCGAATCCGTTGTTTTTCCCACAGAGGCACCTGGCCTGCATTCCACACAGGAGGCAAGGTACAACCGTACAAGCCGCTAATCCAGTCAAAGGTAATTTGTGCCCCGCGATCCAGTCCTGTAGCCTTCTGATGCAACCCGGGTAACATCACCACGGGGAACTCGAGTCCTTTGGCCTTATGAATCGTTAGGACACGCACCGCGTCTAACGTCTCTTCGGCCAATGGAGCCTCAGGCTCTGCAGGATGGGTCATGAGGGAATTAACCAATCGCTCCACCCATGCAGAAAACGATAGAGAAGGAATGGCCGCCTGTTCACTCATCAGATCCCGAAGCTTCCAGACATTCACCACCGCCTGCTCACCATGGCTCGAGGCGGCGGCCAATTCCACGAGAGGAAGTTGTTGAAACAGGTGATCAAGCAATTCCGGAAGAGGGAGTCGATTTGCCTGGGTATGAAGCCAGGCCAGCCGCTGGAAAAGGCCCTGAATGACTGCCTGCTGTGAATTCGCCCATGCATCAAGTCTTTGAGCCTGCCGGATATCCAACGGGCCAAGTTTCATCACATCCATAATCTCCCGATCCGTCAGCCCGCCTAACGAAGAACGGAGAATGCCCACAAGGGCCAGAGCATCGGTGGGATCATCCAGGACGCGAAGCACATTCACCATATCAATCACTTCCTGACGCCGGTAAAAATGTCGCTCACCATCAGCCATGCAAGGAATGTTGTGGCGCTGCAACGCTTCAAGATACACCTGCGCATTGGTAAACTTTCTTAACAACACCGCGACATGCCCGGGACGTAAGGAGGTTCTCACGCCCTTCTCCATGACCCACTGGCTTCCCGGCAGCAATTGTTCTTCAATCCACCCCGCTAACCATTCGGCTTCCACCCGTGTGGCCCGCTCAGCATCCCATTCGTCCTCCCCTTGAGGGTTGGCCATCACACAGATCTCCATTCCTGTCGAGCCGGAGCCCGGCTCTCGCATCCGTCCAACCGCCAGGGGGACATTGGGGGGTTGGACATTGGCTTGTGGAATGAATAACCGGTCAAACACCGCATTGACGGCTTCAAGAATGGCCCCATCACTACGAAAATTGGTCAGAAGAGTACACACGATCCCTCCATCATGCGTCACTTTGTTCACGACCTGATCAAACGCCTCGATATCAGCTCGCCGAAAGGCATAGATCGATTGTTTGGGATCACCCACAATAAACAGCTTCCCCGGCATAAGCTGGATATCCCGCCAAAACCTCCCGCACTCATTTGGGCACTCACCCAGATAAAGTAAAATTTCATATTGAACCGGATCAGTATCCTGAAACTCATCAACCATTATGGCCGCAAAGGTCTTCTTCAATTGCTCTCTGACCATGGGATGATCCCGTAGGAGATCTCTGACCCGGATCAAGAGCCCATCAAATCGAATCCATCCCTTCCCCGAAAAACTTTGGCGAATTCGTTCGGCAAAGGGCCCAAGCACATGAAGGACCTTTCCCAACAGGGCTCCATTGACCTGCAACAGCTGGTGCGCAGCTTGAATCGCCCGCCTGGCATCTTGAAAATCCGACGCATCCCACTCTCCCGGGGCCTTGCCAATGGTGGAATCAACCAGGGCTTTCTCCTCACCGGACAAATGGAAGTCCATTGGTGGCTCCCCATAGCCCACTCGAACAAACACCCGTTCAGCAAGAGATAAGAGCTTCTCAATTTTTCGAGGTTTGGCGCGATCGTATTTCGTCAGCAATGATCGGACCTGATGCTGTTTACTCTGTAGCCACTTCCGAAGGGCCGGCGAGAAGCCTTCGGCACACACTTGCTGATCCAATTCAGGAATAGAAATCTGATCCTGACAGAGCGAAAAGGCAAAGGATCGAATTTCATGCAAACCCATGTGATTGAGCAAGTCCTGCCACTGAGCATGCGCCGAACCTTGCCCACCTAATTCCTGTTCCAACCAGGCATCCCACGCATTTTGAAATGTCTCAAGAAATTGAATCCCTTCATCTTCATGGAAATGAGGATCGACCCTGGCTTCTAAGGGATACAGACGAAGAACATGAGCGGCAAAACTATGGAGCGTGGCAATTTGCGATTTCTCCAGATCACGCAAGGCGACCTGAATTTTCCCTTTCACATGCGCCGTGGACACATGATAGCGTTGCTTGAACTCCTCCAGGTCTGTGCCATCGGAAGCCTCACAATCAGCTAGCAGCGCATACAACCGGTCGCGGAGTCGCGCTTTCATTTCATTAGCAGCTTTATTCGTGAAGGTCAGAGCCAGCATGTCGGTCAAACGTAACGGGTGTGGCTCCCTCAGAAGCGCATGAACCAATCGATTCACCAACAGCGTTGTTTTACCCGTCCCGGCCCCGGCCAGCACCACGACATTACGATCAAACGTGGTTTCCGCCATCTGTCGGGCATCGGCATCGGGAAGACGTTCGAGATTACTCATGGGTGGCCCGTTGCTTTCGCCCTTGCCGAAATTCCTTCGCCAACGGAATTCCATACGCCCTCACCCACGATGGATGATGCTGAAACCGACAGGCCACCGACCACGAGCAGTCACGACAATAGGAACCAGGTAGAACAAAGAACTGCCCGGTGCGTATGCCTTCGATCCAACGACGAATGGTCCGCAATAATTGGTCACCTGTTTGCGTGGCCCAGATCGAACTGTGAAACGATGAGAAGGTGAGAGGTGCAGGATGCAATGGACCGATAAACCGGAATTCCACGGAATGCATCGCAGGATGTGGCGACATCATTTCTTTAGAATGCTCCCCCGAATGGCCGGCCAGGCTCAAGGAAGACATCAGTGAATATAAAGGAGGTTGTAACCGTCGACCACGAAGGGCTTCATTGACGAGGTCGGGGTGGTCTGTTCGAGTCGCCAATCCACCCGAAAATTTATAATCCACAATACGAGTCCTTGGGCCATCGGACTGCCGGTCCACACGATCCACTCGTCCATGAATTTTCAGCAAGGTCGAGCCTCCCGGCACCCCGTCGACAATCTCTCCCTCGGCCCCTATCTCACAATCCACCGGCACCATGGCCTGATCGACGTACTCCTGTTGATCATGCTCGATCATGGCAAATACCACAGCACCTAATTGCGTTTTCATTCTTTCCCACAGCACCACATACCCTTTTCCGTAGTGTGTCGCATATTTATCGCATACCTGATTAATAGTCGAGGCGATCAAGGAAGAGAGATGAACGGACTCTATTGAAGAGACCGGCCATTTATGATCGATGAGATAGCGATAGACGTGTCGAAGAATGGCATGCCCCAACTCTCCCCAAACCCGACTTGGCATTTCCCGCGAAATAGCCTCTCGAACATTCCGTGTATGCAGAGCATGTTCCATCCAATACCGGAAAGGACATTGGGCATAATGTTCCAACGCCGTCGGTGACAACCCCCGGGACAATAGCTCCTGCCAATGAGCCCCTTCGACGGCCATGATCCCATCATACGATCCCGCGCCTGTGGACGTTCTTTCAAGAGCAGCCACCGCTTTGAGTCCATGGCGAAGCAATTTCCACCAGAACGTTGGCTCCAAAGAATCTGTTTGGATCGCCCGCCCCTGAAGCAGATACCGCAGGCGCGCTTCCTGCCCGGTCTCTTCACCAGGAGAAAAGTATGGAATTCTCACCCGCTCAGCCACACGCAACGGCACACTGATCTCCGACTCAGAACAGCCCGGGACATCTTTCACGCATTCCGTTAGGAGAGGAGACGGCAACAGCGGACGCCCCTTGTGGTCGGCACGTTGATAGACGAGATACACCCGGTCACGGGCTGAGTGCCGAAGCAACGCAAACAACAAAGACTCTTCATCAAATCCATGCAATTTTTCATCAATTTTATATCCAAGGCTTTCCGCCAACACCCTTCGATCCCCGTCACGCAAAAATGCATCCTCCCGAACCACACGTGGAAAGACCTGATCATTCATTCCGAGAATAAACACAGTTCTAAAGGCATGGCCTCGCGCCGCCATCGCATCGAATACCTGCACGCCTAAGGGGCTTTGTCCCGGAACAGGCATTCTTGTCCCTTCCAATGCTCCTCGAAACACCTCCACCCATGCCCCCCAGGTCACTTGAGTACCGACCCGATCCAGTTGCTTTAACTGCGTCATGACCTGTTCGAATGCTTGCACGAGACTTGCCTGATGAGCCTGATCTCGCTCTTCCTTTCGAGATGATGTCTTTTCTTGAAGCAAGGAAAGATGCGTATTCACGAGCGCTTCAAAGTGGAGGGTCAGTTCACCGATCGGGCCTGATTCCGGAAGAGCCTGGCAATCGGCGATCAGGCGGCCCACGACGTCCGCGCACTGTTGTATAGCCACAGACGCCTCTTCCAGAGGCAATCCGACCTTCCGCTGCCAGTCACCAATTGCTTCCGGGTCATTCGCGACAGCTGCAAGACGTTCCCAATCGTCCCGACCTTGCATAAGACGCCAATGACGAATGGCCTGGCTCCAGATTGGCTTTTGTTCATGGGTGGAACATCCGTTGACCGACGGGCTTCGATAATAGGGAGAGGTCACGACATTCAGCAGGGCCTGCCAGGGGTACCGCTCTTCCCTCAAGCCGGCAAGCTGCCACCAAATCTTAGCGACCGGTTCTTCCAACAGAGGCAAAGTCGCTGTGGTGAAAAAGGGAATTCGATGCTCCTCAAACACCCTCCGCAGAAATAGCCCATATGGATCGAGAGTTCTGGCCACCACCCCAATCTCCTGAAACGTGTGCCCTGTCGTTTCCACCGCATGCAGAATGGCTTTGCAGGTAAAAACCAGCTCCCCTTGGCCCCCAATCACATTTACCACCTGAACGGACGGGGATGGTACCGTCCGATTCGCTGATCCCAACGGTTCGTGTATAACCTGAAGAGGTTGGTACACCACCCCGGCTTTTAATAAATGTCGATCGAGAAATCGTTGGGCAAATTGATAGGCAGGTTGATCGGTAAGGGGAAAGAACACCTTCACGGAATTCGTACGAGCCACTTCTTCTAACAGCGAAAGCTGAACTTGCGTGATGTCGTAAAAACCGTAATAGATGACCGTCGAGAGTCTGGCAACAAACGGTGACGCCGCTACCCAGGGAATCACCGAATTGGCCAAATCTTCCGGCAATCCCACCCCTAATTGTCGGCTCACATTCACGATGGCCTCCTGAAGTTTCAGTAAGCCCGCGAGCCGAGTGACCGCAATCTCATCGAACAACCCCTCTTCCACCGCACGGAGGGCCAGGCGTGGCTCAACTTGCGCTTCAAGCAAATCCCGAATGCTCCGCCACACGGCCTGCCTGAGACCTGATGAACATTGAAGATCGGCAAAGGATCCGACAGTTTGCCCACTCTTTTCCAAAAGTACGGCTAGAAGATATTCATAGAAAAAGTCGCCGACAAGTTCGAACGAAGACACCTCAGCTTCCAGCGAACCCAATGCCGCTTGCTCGGCATGAAGATGGAGAGCGAACTGATGGAACGTCAGAACATGGAGATCGAAGAGCGCACAGGAATGTTCGGCGCACAATAACCACTGAAGCCTTCTTCGCAACGAAGCCGAAGGCACAAGAATGGCCAACGGCGCGCGGGAATCGGCCGATTTGATCTGCTGGACCGTTTCGACAAGAGCTGTTTCGAGGTGAGGAGAGAATGGGCCGCTGACAAGCGTGAACATCCGGACTTTTACGTTCGATCGGAGGTAGGCGACAAGACCGATCCTGCCGATTTCTAGCCGGTTTCTGGTCCTATGAGCTCGCCATTACAATCAGGGCAACTCCAATCCCCGTCAATCAGGGACATGGGATCACCACAGAAGGAACATTCCGGTGGAGGTCCGGAAGGAACCCTGGGAAGGACGGGCAACTCAATATCTAATTCTATTTCGTCTTCATCTTCATTGTGCATGTGAAAACCTCGTCTATCCTTCGCGGTCGTTATCTCCTCAGAGCTTGTATATGAGGAGCTATCGTAGAGATGAAATCCTGAGATTATTCCTCAGTTTCCTCTTTTTTAGGTTTTGGCTTCGCCTTCGCTTGCAGCGCCTTCTCCGCACTCTCCCGCGGTGGAACCCCGATAAAGGTCAACCGTCCATTGATCAGGGTTGCGGGCACGGCACGAATAGCATGTCGCTCCGCAAGTTCCTGACCGGCCTCCGATGTAATATCAATTTCCCGGTAACTGAAACTATATTTAACCCGCATGCCTTTCCAGAGCGTTTTCGCATTTGGGCAGGCCGAACAGGATTTGGACACCAACAAGGTCACATTCGCCATTGCAATCACTCCTCCTTGATAAACTTCCTTAATATCATGTTAGCACTGACGAAAATAGGCGGGCAAGGCAAAACGAAGAAACCGCGGTTCACGCGCCACAAAAAGGACAACGTATAAAGAAGACAACAGGATGGACGTGCGGCGCGGTTTACATCTTGCGAGGTTCGAGTTCGATGATGCCTTTGCGAATGGCCAGGATAGCCGCTTGGGTCCGATCAAACACATGCAATTTATGAAAGATATTGCGGACGTGATTTTTGACCGTCTTTTCACTGAGATCCAGGACGTTCGCAATTTCCTTATTGGTTTTTCCATCCGCTACTAATTGCAACACGGTGATTTCACGGTCGGTGAGATCGTGTTCCAGAATTCCCCGTTTTTTGCCTTTACCTTCAGACAACAAGGAAAACTCGACCAGAATCTTACTGGCCACCGATGGATGTATAAGAGACTCGCCCCGGGCAATAGTCCGAATAGCAGCCACAATTTGGGCCGAATCACTATCTTTGAGTAAATACCCGGTGGCTCCGGCTCGCACCAGATCAAAAATGTATTGCTGTTCTTCATACATCGTAAGGGCCACCACCCCGATGTGAGGAAATTCCCGTTTAATAATTCGCGTGGCTTCCACCCCCGTCATTCCGGGCATACTGACATCCATGAGAATTACATCCGGCATAAGCAGTCGGGTTTGCTCGACAGCCTCTCCTCCATCTTTCGCTTCCCCCACGACCTGGATATCGTCCTTCGTTTCCAGAATCGCACATAACCCTTCACGCACCACCCGATGATCATCAACAATGAGGACTTTAGTCGTTTTGGGCATAAGGCACCTTTTCCTTTAATACCAGAGGAATGAAAATTTCAACCTTCGTGCCGGTGCCGGGTTTCGACACCCACTGCACGTTTCCGCCTAACATTCTGGCCCGTTCCGTCATACTTCTTACTCCGAAATGATCCCATTTTTCAGGATTCTGCCCCTCTGCCTTGACGTCAAAGCCCTGGCCATTATCAGAAACGGTGGCTTTCAAGGCATCTTTCTTGAGCGCTACCTTTACAATCACCTTGGTAGCTCCGGCATGTTTGGCCACATTGCTTAATGCTTCCTGGACCATGCGAAAAACAAAGACTTTCGCCTTCGGATCAAGTTGGGATTCATCCCCGCTCCCTTCAAACTCAGTCCGTATCCGGTGCTCCCTTTCATAGGCTTTTAGATAATTTGCCAAGGCGGGAATAAAGGCTAAATGATCATATTGCCCCGGGCGAAGGTTATAGACCACCTCCCTGGCCTCCTGAATGGCATGCTTCAATTGCACGGTCGTCTGATTGAGCATCGTCAAACACTTGGGGGGATCCTCTGCCACCAATTCACGGACACGCTCCATTTTCAGGCTCACTCCCACCAGGGTTTGCACCAGACCATCATGGATCTCACAGGCAATGCGCGTCCGCTCCTCATCCACCGCCCCTTCGGCTTCCTCTTTGACATACAAACGAAACAGCGATTGATACCGGGTGAGGGTATTTTCGATTTCGGCAGAGGCCCGGATTCGGGCTTCAATCAATTGCCACATAAACTTGGCGCTCGCTCCCCCCACCAACGCCAAGTGTGGGGCATGCGACTCAAGCAGGGTCTTCTCCACATCGGGATCGCCCGTTACGTCAATTACCAGATCCACATCTTTGATCTTGAGCAAATCTTGATAACGGCGAAGGACAGGAACCCCGATTTTTTTAGCGAGACGAACGCCCATAGTGTGCGGACGGATTTCACTCAACCCTACCACGGTAACCAATGGATCCTCCGCAAAAATTTCCATAAGTGCGGTACCACCATGCCCCCCACCAATAATCGCCACCCGGCTGGAGGTCACTTTTGCCTTTGGTCGCCGGGGGCTACGTTTGGGAATGCGTGGGGAACGGGGGGAGGATTTGGGGGATGGCATAGATACCCACTTTCATGATCGGAATAGGTTGAAGATCCTTTCGAAGAGAAGATCCTTACCTTTGTCACGTTATGACGCGGATAAAAAAGGGGAACTCGCTATCCGCGACAGACAAATGAGCATGACTCAGGACATCCTGGTGTCTTGGGTTAAGGCCCGTATGGTATCCATAAATTGATCGATGTCCTTAAATTCACGATACACCGAGGCAAATCGAACATATGCGACGGGATCCAATTCTTTTAAGGCCCGCATGACCTCTTCTCCGACGGTTCGGCTTGGAACCTCTGTTTCTCCAAGGTCCTGAATACGTTTTTCAATCCGATCAACCGCCGCACCTAGAGCTCCAATACTGACCGGCCGTTTTTCGCAGGCCTTTTTGAGTCCTGCTAAAATTTTGGCCCGATCAAACGGCTCTCGCCGATTGTCTTTTTTGACCACCATCGGCAGATTTTCTTCGATCCGTTCGTAGGTGGTGAACCGCCGCTTACAGCCTAGACATTCGCGACGGCGCCTGATCACTTCTCCTTCACGTGCGGTCCGCGAATCAATGACCTTATCTTCTAATTGGTCACAAAAAGGACATTTCACGAAAGAGCGGCCCTTACCTTATGGATGGGAGGCGGTGGAGGAAGGTTAGTATGGATGAAAGATCGGAAATCGTGAGCACAGGTCTTTGACATCCCGCAAAATCCGTTTATGAAGGGATGCTTCCTGAGAATGTTGGATGACCTCATCCATCCAGGAAAGAATCTGCTCCATCTCGGGTTTCTGCATGCCACGAGTTGAAACCGTCGGCGTGCCAATACGAATGCCGCTTGCAACAGCCGGGGGTTTTTCATCAAACGGTACCGCATTTTTATTGACCACAATGCCGGAGGCATTTAGGGCGGCTTCGGCTTCTTTTCCTGTCACGCCTTTGGATGTCAGATTCAAAAGAAACAAATGATTTTCGGTCCCACCAGACACCACACGATATCCCCGCTTCAAAAAGCCCTCAGCCAACTCCTTGGCGTTCGCCAGCACTTGTTGTTGATAGGTTTTAAATCCAGGTGACAGGGCTTCTTTAAAAGCCACCGCTTTGGCTGCAATGACATGCATGAGCGGTCCACCCTGCGTTCCAGGGAACACCATTTTGTCGACGGCTTTGGCATGTTCTTCTTTGCACATAATCATGCCGGAGCGTGGGCCTCGCAACGTTTTATGGGTCGTGGTGGTGACAAAGTCGGCATAGGGAACCGGGCTTGGATGCAATCCGACTGCAATCAGACCGGCAATGTGGGCAATATCAACAAGAAGGTACGCCCCAACCGATTTCGCTATGGCCTGAAAACGAGGGAAATCAATAATTTTGGAATACGCGCTGGCACCGACAACCATCATACGAGGGCGGACTTCCTGAGCCTGCCGCTCTACCACATCATAATTGATCTCTTCGGTGTCCCGATCTACTCCATAGGAAAACGCCTGAAACAGTTTTCCTGAAAAACTTACACGGCTGCCGTGAGTAAGATGCCCACCATGAGCCAGATCCATCCCTAAGATAGTATCTCCTGTTTTTAGGACTGAAAGATATGCCGCCATATTGGCTTGGGAACCCGAGTGGGGCTGAACATTCACATGCTCACACCCGAAAATTTCTTTGGCTCTCGCAATGGCTAAATCCTCGACCGTATCCACATGTTGGCATCCGCCGTAATACCGCCGGCCGGAATACCCCTCCGCATATTTGTTGGTCATCAGACAGCCTTGGGCACCCAGGACTGCGGGACTGGCGTAATTTTCTGACGCGATAAGAACTAAGTTTTCCCGCTGCCTTTTTTCTTCAGCCCGGATAGCCGCATACACCTCATAATCAGTGTCACGGATCGCTTTGAGTGTTCCGACGGAATGTCTCATCGCTTACTCGTCGACCGCTTCATGGGCCTGATCTTTATCTGATCCCTCTTCAGGAGTAGCCTCTTCTGCAGCTTTCTTCACAAGGGTCACATTAATCTTGGGAACCACATCCCGATGAAGCTTGATGGCAACCGAAAAGGTCCCCAACTCCTTGAGAGGCTGTGGCAAGTGAATTTTCCTTCGGTCCACCTCCACGCCTTGAGCAGCCAATCGTTCGGCCACATCTTTGGATGTCACAGACCCGAACAGCTTGTCGTCCTTTCCGGTCTGGACTTCAAACGTCAGGGAGATTTTTGACAGATTCTTTCCCGACTCCCCTAAAGACTCCAATTCTTTTTTGGCCTTTTGGTCGATCTGCCGCTTAATATGCTGCAACAGTTTGACCTGTCGCTCTTCAGCTACCACCGCTTTTTTCCTCGGGAGCAAATAATTCCGTGCATACCCTTTCGCCACCGTCAACACATCTCCCAAATACCCTAAACCTTCTACATTTTCCTGTAAAATAACCTTCATAAAACACGTCTCCTTAGCCTAGCGAATAAGGGAAACATCTTAAGACTGGGTATAGAAAAAGTCAATGTAATTGCCGAATATATCATAGAATATGCTTCTCCTTCATAATCGGTGGTCAACCAACAGACCTGCTTACGGTAACCAGACAATTCCATAGAGAATTTTGCAACAACCCTTTCGAAAATATGCTATGCTCCTCCATACTTACTACACATTAACACTTAAGCATTACCTTGATTGCTAAGGCTCAAAACTAGAGAACATCGCCCCATCACAGCCAAGGTACACGATCAGATTGCTTTTTCATTTGCCATACTCTCTGGGTGTCGGAATAGTGAGATTATGAACCACCTCAACCCCCGTCAGCTTCAAACCAACACACTTTTCAATCTTCTCCTTTTCACCCTATTTGCCCTTGGTCTTTTAGTCCTTCCTCAATTAACCATTGCCGAGGAAGTAATGAAGGAAGAAGGAGGACTCGCACTCCAACCTTTCTCGGACCTCAACCTTCGCTTTTCCAATCGCCCGCTCATCCCACCTGATTCACTCATTGTCCATACCATTCCACTCACCGGACTCTCTGTCGCCCGCCCCTTTGTCGCTCCGAACCCACAAGCGGTAATTTTTGAGGATGATCACCGCCAACGGGTCGCCGTCCTCTCGACCGACAACTCCGGGGCGCTCATACTCTATTTACTTGAGCCTCTCCCTCTTGATCCCAAGCTACCCGCCCTGTTTGAATGTGCACACAATCGAGGGTGTGAGGCTGATCGAACTCCACTCACCGGAGGGTTGGGATGTCTCGCTCTCTGTATCAAGGAACTATTGGAACTGTCAGCACTGAATCAATAATTTTCATGAAACTCTACGATCTCCTCAATTTAGCCACCATCCAACTTAACAGCGAACGGGAAGTCGCCATGAGCCGTGGATTAGACGCACCTCTGGAGATTGCCCAAGCCCGACACCTCCGCACGGTCGGCTCCCTTCACCTCTATAGTTGTGATGTTCCCCCGGGAAGTACCTTCCTACCCGATATCCCGGTGACATTGTTGCCGGGCAACGATATGGAACCGACCGAAGGCTATCTTCTGGGGTGGCAGAATGGATCGCTCATACTCCAAACATTTGATCACGTCGGCCAAACCCTCAATCGGTGCACCCTCATTCCCGACACATCGGGTTTCCTCGAAACCGGGGCCACACGGTTGGCCGACATGGCCAGCAAACCTGATTCCTTTACACTTGGACCTGCCGAACGATTAGTGCCCTGGCTGGACCCTGAACCGCTCTCCAATCAAACGGCAGCAAGAGACAGCATCCCGACCACAGTGCTGACGACTATCTGGGGAGACACGCGGCAAACACGGTGGACAAAGCTGACCACATTAATCGTCGATCAGGTTCGGAAAAATAAACGAATTCTCCTGGTGGCTCCGGATCATCACACAGTTGATGAATTAACTGGTGCGGTCGCACACGCCTTAAAAATGGCGGCCTTGCCCTACCGAAGTTTGCTTTGCCGGTATGAACTACCTTTAGTAAAAGATGCGGGAGGGATGCTTCTCCAGGACTTTGGCTTTGAAGCACAAATGTCTCATTTTTTTGCCAAGGCCAACGCCAAAAAAGTCTCATTACGAAAGAAATATGACCGGTTCAGGGAACTGACTCCAATACTGGCCTACAAACGCGACAAGCAAAAAGATCTGAACGAAGTAAAATTGTTGGAATGGCGATTACTCACACAGCTCAGTGACTGGCAAGGGAAAGTCAAAAATATCGATAAAACTCTCCGGGACTATGAGGCCCTTCCCATTTGGACACGGATGAGTATGCAGGTGGCGGGCAAGAACATCGAGACCCTGGCCGAATACCGGGAAATTTACCAAGGCAAAATCCTTGGACTCATGAAAGAAGTCGAAGTAGCACAAACCCGAATTAAAGAATTGATCCCCGAAGCGACCGTTCCTAAAAACCTGCGGCCGGAATACGATGAATTAAAAGAAGAAATCAAACGATTGGGCGGCACAAAAAAAATTCGGGAAATGCTGTCCGCTGGAGAAGGCACCAACCGCCAAGCCTTCGCACAAAACAAACGAATCATGACCTGCACCCCGGGCCGCATCCTTACCGACCCGCTCTTCCGAAAAGTCCCGTTTGATTTACTGGTTATTGATGATGCCCCACGCATTCCTGCATCTCTTTTGCTTGCTGCCACTGGTACCATTCGTGAGCGAATCATTCTCAGTGGTGACACCTCCGACCTGCTACCTGGAGAACCGGGGACGACATCTTCTCCTGGCCGCTGGCCACAAGCCTTTCTGGAAACTCTTCTGTGTCCTTCTCCTCAGCCTACCAGCGTGGGATAACTTTACGAAAAGTTCCCACATTCTTGTAACGCCGATATCTCATCCAGGAAGAATGGCTCGGCTAGGATTCCCATAAGAGAACCTCAACAACGGAATTACGACAACTTGACCACATTTCTATAAAAGATGATAATCGCATTCACGTGCCGAAGTGGCGGAACTGGCAGACGCACTAGATTCAGGGTCTAGCGCCCTCCGGGGTGTGCGGGTTCAAATCCCGCCTTCGGCACCATCCCCGTTTCTCTTAATACATCAGCCACTTACGCCTCTCCTCCTAATCAAACAGCTTGCTCGACCTGACCGCCCCTTTCACCCGTTTTCGCCTCGATTGTCAAGTTTTTGTCAAGTGACCTGACCGCTTCGGCTTTATGAGCGGGGGAAAGATGAGCATACCGCATGGTCATGGATAAGGACTTATGCCCCAACAATTCACTTACGGTAGCAATCGGTGCCCCCCTCATCACTAACCATGACGCAAAGGTATGCCGGAGATCATGGAAGTGAAAATCGATCATTTTAGCTTGCTTGCAGGCCCATTCAAACCGTTTCCTGGTATCCGGGAACTTTTGGCCTTCCTCATCGTGAAAGACCCAAGATACATCAATTCTCGTCCGTAAACCGGCCAACACTGATCGAACCGTCTCATTGATGGGAAGGTCTCGGGCTTCCCCGTTTTTGGTGTGAGTCAGGCGAATAACGCCTTGCCTCAGGTCAACTTGATCCCAGGTTAAAGAGAGAACTTCTCCCCGCCTCATGCCTGTATGGAGGGTGGTTATCACCAAAGCCTTAAAACTACCGTGGCAATGCTGAATGATTTTTTGGGCTTCGTCCTCATCCTCTAAATACCGCAAACGACCAGGCGGTTCTTTTTCCTTTTGAACGTCTTTCAGATCCTGTCGAATGTCTTTCCGAACCATCTTCCAGGCCACCGCCTTGGTAAGGGCATGCTTGATTGTCGCCAGTTCCTTATTAATCGTTGCTGGGCCTACCCCTTCACCACGACGAATTTGTCGGTAATCCTCCAACACTTTAACCGTAAGGGCATGAATGGGAGGATTCCCTAAGATCCGCTTAAAGTGCGCTACATGATACTTCTTGGTCGCTACCCCTCGTTGGTGGGCCATATGCTTCAGGTAGTCATCTAAGAGATCTTCTAAGGAAACCGACTTGAAGGCGCGAGTGGGCGAAACACCATCCAAGGCTTCCTTCCGTCGCTCAGTCAACCGCTTTTCAGCCTCGCCTTTGTTCGCAGTCTTACAAGATTCAAACCGTTGCTGACCGAGCGTATCCCGGTAGGTCATCCACCATACCGGCCCGCGTTTGTAAAGCCCTTTTGTTGATCGTGCCATTTCTCACGCTCCTTTCTTTTGTTGTGATTGATTAAATTCTCGCTCTAACAATGCCCGAATAAACCCGCTGGTGGTGTAGCCCTGAGTCTTCAAGGCATCCAGTTGTTGTTTCATCACCACCGGAATGTGGATCAACACTTTGGTCATGCTGGCCATTAGCTCGCCTCCTTTCAAGAAAAGATAATATATGATATCTTATATATCTTTATATCCTTTGCTGTCAATGGTATCTTGTTGGTATATTCCCCGCTCCATGACCCAAGACACCAAAGACTTTTTGATTCGGGGAATGCCGCTCGACCTGGCGGAGAAGTTAAAAACCGCCGCCGCACTCCACCGCATGTCCATGAAGGACTACCTCATTCAAATGTTTGAGGAACATTTAGCAGGGTTGGAGTCGAAGGGAGTGAGCTTATCGCTGGAAAAGCGGAAGAAGAAGTAAGAGCCTCCCGGTGGAGGTCAGTTACGCCGTGAGGAAACTGAAGGGACACTCTTTTTTTGGGGATTCGTTTTCCTTTAGAAATTCGATCAATCATTTTCACCTGTCTTAATATAGATCATCGCCACCCACCGCCAGGGTTCTTGCTCGGTCTCAGGAATTACCAAGGCCATCTGCCATCGTTCGTCTATTAGTTCAATTTTCCCCCTGTGCCATTCCCATTCATAATTTGTGGGAGACACAATCCTTGGGATTCGGAATTGAATACTTAGCCCAGGCTTAATTGAACACAGAGGGGAGGATTCTTCAGACCTTTTGGATTCATCTACAATATCTACAAAATTATCCTCATGAGGGTGTTCGGATGCTGGTTTAGGAGGTTTTGTAGATTTTGTAGAGGTTTTCTGAAGGCGTAAAAATGAAGGCTTAGGCTTCTTTTCAGCCTTCATCAGCGTGCGCCAGCTCATACCGATGGCTCCTGGAAAAGATGAGGGTTCACCTCAAAGACCACTGAGGAGCGCCCAGGTCCATTTTTTGCCACAGTGGGTTGCCGAATGAAGTTCCGCTCTACAAGAACGTCCAAGCCTGGCTTCAGGTCTTCTCTTCGTGGAAAGGTTCCCTGCAGGGCATTGTGACAGTCCCGCTGGGTAAATGTTTTCAATTCCTTCCGTTGAATCCAGGCCAAAATATTTTTGGCCTTCTCAATGTCGGGATTAGCGGCCATGACCGCAAATGTTTGAATCGCGTGTTCGGCGAAAATCGCCATGAGGGTCAGGGAGGATTCCATCGTGCCAAGGTCGATAGCTTGACTCCATGGCTGGTTTTTGAAATGTGCGGCACAATGAAGCAAGCCTGCTACCCGTGCTGCGGCTCCGGGAAGTTTCCCTGCCCAATCTTGAATGTGTGCAAATCTTTCTCCTTCTCTCAAATCCTTTTCCACTACTCGGGCAAACGCTTTCCATTCCTGGTAAGCATCCGGTGTAAATCGCAACGGGAACCGTTCCGGTTGGTTCGCCTCCGATTGCGGAGCCTTCATGGCCAGCAGATCATGGAGGGCCTGTCCATAAGCTTCCTTCACGCCTAAGGGAATTGGACAAGATTTTAGGGAACGATACCCCAACCGTGATGGGGGCAACGTATAAAGAAACCGTGCCAGCAACCCACGGCCCCGAAAGCCTTGCTTTTGTACCAACCCACGTAGCACGTCAGGTTGTGGGCTGAGTCCCATGGTTAAGAGCGGACGGGGCATATCAATAGGGTCTCGACTAGCTCGGTGAATGCGCACAGGTGAGCCAGAGTGGGATTGGAGAAGCAAATCCAGATTGGGAATTCCCTTGTTGTAGCGACCAGCAAAGGTCTCGAAGATCCCCCCCTCATCGGAAATCAACGCCAGCACACCTCCTTGTTCAGCCATCACTTGGCCTAATTTTTCAGGAGTGACATCTTGTGCCCATAGCTGAGGAATCGCTGGGACAATGGGGAGTGAGGCTTCAAGTTCGGCAATCTCTTTAATTACATCTACAGAATCTACAGAATTACCCTTCGCAGCTTGAGAGCGTAGATGTTGAATTCGTTGCTCTAGTGTTTTTCGTTGCGACTCAATTTGCATTCGCTCTGGGATCAGGGTCTTGGCTTGCTCCCGCTCATAGCTTAGCAAGGGAGCGGTCATCGCACCCAACACTGCCGTCTTACGATTCCCTGACTCCATCGCCGCAATGGTCCACAGATTCACAGGCTCTATATGGTCTTGGCCTGGCTCGACCTCGAAGGTTCGCTGGCAGGCTGTCGCTAATGCGGCCAGACCTAAGGTGCCCGCTAATTCCTTGGGAGTCTCTGTGGCCTGGGTAACAGCGTTGACCATTTTTTCCATCCAGAGTGGGAACAAATCGGACGGAAGTTCAGGGAGACTTTGGTCTTCAAGGAGAATCGGCTTAGGCCACTCCTCTAGGGTGCAACTGGGAATCGGTTGAAGTTGTTTCCGAACCCTTTCAAGACCCTCCAGTATCATCAGATCGTTAAAATCTGTGGATGGTTTGCCATTGGCGGAAGTATTCTGAAAGGTCGGATAGACCACTTCTCCATCCACTGCTGCTGCCGCGTCTTTAGCTTTCATCAGGCCTGGATTACCTTCTGTGGCAATATCATTGTCGGCCGCAAAGATAATCTTGGCGACTGGATGTTCCCGCCTGATTCGTTCGGCCACCGGCTTCAGATTCCCTGCATCGAATGCCACCACCGTATAGGTACCGGTCACATCATGGACCGTGGCTCCTGTAGCAAAACCTTCCACCAGATAAATACGATCCCCTGGTTCGCCAAAGCCAAAATAGTTCCCTGTCTTGGCTCCGTGGGCAAGAAATCGCTTAGTCCCATCCTCTCCAATGAATTGCAAGGTGGCGATGGCTCCCGATTCATCGTAGGCGGGGATTGTCAGCCTCTCGTTGGAGACTCTGGCGTCATGGGGATGAATCTGTTTCTGTTTAAGATAGGGATGGTCCGATGATGCTGGTAACGATGCATTCCATATATCTTTGGCCCGTATAGCCGCTTCCTGCTGAAGTGTTTTGCGTTCTCGATCCTCCTCTTGTTGAGCCTTGGTAATCCGTTCCCGATACTGTTGTTGTTCAAGGGGAGAAAGTTCCCGCCAGTGCTTGGAAGACTGTTTAATTGTTTGCCCGGTCTTCCAGGAACCAAAGACAATAGTGGGGTTATCGCCATCGTATAAGACGTACCAACCGTTACGCGTTCGGGGTTTATCCCCTGGTACGTCATACCGATGAATCTGTCCATCAGGAATGAGGGGAGTGGGGCAGCTCAACCCATGTTCAGCCATAACTTGTTCAATGTTCAATTGGCCCTTGCTGTCGTCCTTATTAGGAATCATGGCTACCCTCCAAATTCAAGAGACACCAATCAATCATAAGTGAATCGGACGTCGACCATGGCCAATGACGAGCATCGAGTTTTCTTTCCACACATCCTTTAATCTCTTCAAAATATTCTGTTTCTGTGTTATGGTTCATGGCGTTTCTACCTTTTCAAATGTTGTCACTCTGAGCCCCTTGGTCTCCCGCCTTGGGGCTTTATCATTTCCGCAATCACAACTTTCCCCATTTCACGGTTCAGTGCTTTGCCCGCATAGCCTCCATGACTTCCTCAATATTGACCAAAATTTTCCTTCCAAATTTGAAGTGGGGCAATTCGCCGCTTTTCAGTTTCTTGTAAAACGCTTCCCGGCTTACTGGAAGAATTCCTAAAGCCTCCTTTACCGAGACATAACTCTGATTAGAGGGTGTTTCTTCAATCGCGGTGGTAATACGTTCTTGTAGTTTTTGGTTCATAGTGCCTCCATGTTTAGGGTGGTTTCTTTATAATTCCAAATGAACCACAACCCATGGAGTTGTCACAAAAGGAGGGAGGCTGAAATGGCAGGAAATGAGACACTAACGAGGCGCAAAGAAGGAAAAATCTACTTTAGTGTCTCACAAAAAAAGAGAGTGGCTTCAGTAAAGTTCGTGGAAATCTGGGAGATTGGAATCGGAGGGGTCTAAAAGCGGCGGAAAAGAAAATATAAATTCAGGTGGTGTGGGTGAAATACGGTAAGGGGGAAGGGGTGGGCTACTATCTGGAAATGAATTTTGGTCAGCATTTCCATCGGGGTATTGTTCAAGAATAGTGATTTTACCTTTGAGGGATGAACGGCGCATTTCATCAAATTCAATAAAATTAGCTTCATTTCGGTGCCGGTCTTGCCGGACAGTTGTGAGAAGGGTTTTGTTATCTTGGTTTTTTAAAGAGGTCTTGATATTGAAGACATGCAGGAGGTTAGCGCATAGACGATTTATGACGGCTCCTTGTTTCCTTTTGGGTAATGGGAGGAATTCTTCGATAAGCACTCGAATATCCTGAATGAGCCGCCTTCGTGCATGAAGGAAAGCCTGTTCAATTGCCTTCCCTTCCGTCCATTTTTTCTTTACTTTTCGGGCTGTATCCCGCAAGACCTTTACCAGCCGACCATCACCCTCAAAAATTATGCCTTGCCACTTCTCGATCTGTTGGGCTAGTTGAGAGAACTCTCTGGCAAATTCTCCAGGCTCCTTATGAAGCCAGGCCCATTCTGACTCGGCATATCTACGAAGGGCCTCCACGAGCAAATACGCAAAGATGATCCCTTTGGCTGGGGGAAGTAAATCTTTGTCAGCTTTTTGTAGAATTCGGGGGTGTAATCCAAAGGTATTATCCTGAATAATCAAAATAGTTCTTTCAAGCATATGCACATAATAAAAATCAGCAAGATTAATTTGAGGGTTGGCTTTTCTGGCTTCCTGCAGGTCCGTTTGAAACCATGAACGCAGTGGCTCTTGGAGGCGCCCCCTAGCCTTTCGTTTAACCGGAAGAGTGGAGGGTTTCTTGAAAGGCATTGTAGATAGACGCCTGACTTATGCTAGGGGGGGTTGGGCTAACCCTTAAAACCAGAGCAACTCAAAAAGGGGTTCTAGACCGGTATCTGCCTATATCATTTTTAATTGCCCTGATCGTACCAGTCACACGCTCCAAGTGTACAAGGGTTCTTTCTGGGGGAATCGCTGTTCTCGCAGTGAATCCAAAAATGTTCTAAAACGGTAGGGTGTTAAGAATAAAAATATTTGAGAAGAATGCAGACCTCTGGCGATTATACGTATTTTACCTAAGCACCCATTAACTGTCACTAATTGAGTTCTGAATTGTTGACTCCTATCGGCAGGTCTGTTGATCCGCACTGCGGACAGGGACCCGGTGTGGTGGGCTTTTGAATGGAACCTTGGAATCTACAATTTCCGCACTGATAATCGCCTGGAGCCAACATGGGTGTGGACGTATTGCTCTGGTGGGCATGGGTGCGAAACCACGCCACAGCTTTCTCTTGGTCATAGCGCCGCAATCGTCCCCCACCTATGCTGGGCATTCCACTTTTAAGAAGACGGTGTTCGGTTGATCGAGAAATTTTGAGCGTGTGCCGAAGTTCTGACGGTTTGAGAAAATTCATAGGGACAAGCCTCCTGGTAAAAGGTGCGGATATACCCTTATCCTACAATAATAAAGGCGGAATTGACTCCTAAGCTGGAAAGAGTATATTAGCACCACTTTTACCACATGATAAAAACATGAACAAAATCTGGAAAAGTAGCCTGACGTTACTGATGATGATCTATTTCGGATTGATGCTCTCAGACCCATCTCCCGCCGCTTGCATCTGCCAGTGTGTCAATGGCCAAGTAGTCCCGCTTTGTGCCAGCACTTTAGACCTTCGCCCTATATGCTCGCCTCGTATCTGCCCGCTTGTTCCCCCTTCGATTACTCCAATACAGCCGCCAACCATTCCGCCCATCGGCACCAAGACGTGCAAGCTAGAACAGGTCTACAACGAACACACTCGTCAATACGAATGGAAGCAAATTTGTCACTAGGCTGTTATCATCCAACCCTTCATTCAGGGGGAACAAAATCGCGTTGTGGGTTCGTCTGCTTACTCAGGCGTTATACATGCCGGTAAGGTTATGGCCAACAAAAATGATGGCATATTTAAGTAGACCTCTTGTGTCACGGTAGGAGAAGGCAGTCCCCAGAGATTTTGGGATTGGCCGAGCAGAAGTTTAGTTGCCTGTCCCAAGCAGCCCAATAAGCAAGAGCACCCGTGCTTGATCATTGTATGTAGAGCTTGCCTCCACCAGGGTAAGGTTAGTCTGCTCACACTAAAGCCCATGAAGGAGCCAGGCTTTGTGAAAAGACGTCAAAAGTATGTTCGTGTAACTAACGTGGACAATTCCCTGCCAACACATACCCTGCATTTTCTGCTGCCTGTGCTGAAGGAAAGGGAACCCGATTTTTCGGGGATATAAGATGATAACTCGGACAATCAGGCCGATGATATTTATGACTGCGCCGGTTGCCCAGAATAGGCAAAGAATGTGAGGGGGCTGAAGGAGTGATAAGGCCAAGCGGAGCTTCTATGAGTTGGTTAGATTGAAGAGTAGCTAATTCGTTGCGATGCCGAAAGATCCAAGGGGGGATGGGATCTTTGTCTCCCCATAGTCCCACCTTTGCAATCTTGGCTTTGACCTCTAGTATTCCAAGCTGTTCATCATCCGAGTACTTGTAGAACCACCAAGCATACCCAGCCTTCACTAACTCCTGACTGAGATTTCGGCCATCCTCTAAAATCACATCCCCAATGGTGCGTCCATATTTGTCTTGGCCGTGGGTGTTGATCGTGACCATCTGCCCAGCAACAAGGTCCTTGGTGAATTCATTTGCCTTGCTCCCAAAGGCTTGGGCCTTTTCTGGGCAGTCGATGCCATTCAGCCGAATCTTGATTTCTTCCTTTGCGTCGTTCAGAACGGTGATGGTGTCGCCGTCGGTAACATGGATGACTTTGGCTTGGAAGTCGGCGGCATGGGTCCAACCCGCACACCCGCCTAACCACAGAAGGAACCCAAGAATAACACGAAGGCGGACCATCGTAGAAGAAGAGGTGGGCTGATGAGTCTTGTCGAGAAGAACGTTGAAGGGTGCCAACCGCCATAAGGTGAAAGAGGCTAAACTATTCATTTTTGGTGTTGGGCTAGCCATTCACGTGCGAGGCTTTGCGCTTCCGCAATCTGTGCGGGGGTCATGTATCCAGCTACATTTTCTCTTTCGATGGCAGCGGCCTCCTGGTTTTTAGCTGCTGCTAAATTGAGCCACATATGCGCTTGGACATAGTCCTTCGTTACGCCCCAGCCCATGGCGTACATAATTCCTAAAAGATGCTGTGAATTTGCAAGCCCTTTCTCTGCTGCCAACCGAAGCCAGTGAGCTGCTTCAACATAGTCCTGCGGGACCCCCAAGCCATTTTGGTAAATAACGCCCAACTCGTGCTGTGCAATAATATTGTCTTGCTCGGCCGCCAAGCGATACCAACGGATGGCTTCGATGTAGTTTTGTGTTACCCCTGCACCGCGAGAGTAAAGTGTGCCCATCATAGCTTGTCCCCACGCATCCCCCTGCTCTGCAGCTCTTAAAGACCATTCTCGGGCCTGTTCATAGCCTTGTGGTGCGCCAAGCCCGTAAAAGTAAATATCTCCTAGATTGGCCTGAGCGGATGCATGACCCTGGTCGGCGGCTTTTCGAAACCAGACTGCCGCTTGCGTATAATCTTGCGGCACACCATTTCCCAAATAGTACAGAACCCCAAGCCTAAACTGGGCGGATGCATGACCCTGGTCGGCGGCTTTTCGAAACCAGACTGCCGCTTGCTTATAATCTTGCGGCACACCATCTCCCAAAGAGTACAGAAACCCAAGGCTAAACTGGGCTGGTGCGTAGCCCTGCTCTGCAAGAGGGAGCCATTCACTAAGAGCCGCTTCATAGTCTTCACGGTCATAGGCATTAATTCCTGCTTGAAAATCGGCATAACCTGTGGTCGTCAAGAGCCACAAGGATATCATGAAGATGAGTGGAAGGATTGTGCGATATAAGGGCATAGGAGTTTCCTAAGTTGGAAAAGAGGTTGCAGGTCATACCACCAATTTTAATGGGAACCATACAAGAATTGATGAATAAAGGAAATTGCGAAAAGGGAGCGTTGGCTGAAACGAAAAAGGCCGGGATTGCTCCCAGCCATCTCCGCAGGTAAGAAACGCGCAACAACGGGAGGTTCCCGTTACCTCATAGCCAATCAACTCTAGCTTCTGATGCCTTTTCATCAAAAAGGAAAGGCTGGGCGGCATACACAGGCGTGGAGAATTACGGGATGCTGTCTGGTTTCGTTGATTGGAAGATTGAACGGGTAGCTGGATTAATGGAGGGAGGGGACCGATTAATCTCGTCGTCTGAAGTTCTCAATTCCTCATTACCCCCCTTATTTGGCTTCCATTCACGGGCTAGCCGCTGGGCTTCGGCAATCTGCTGGGGAGTCATTTTTCCGGCTATCTTGTTTCTTGCGGTTGCAGCCATTTCCCGGCCTTGGGCTGCGGCTAAGTTATACCACATGTGGGCTTGGACGAAGTCTTGGGGCACGCCTTGGCCATTCTCGTACAGGACGCCCAGGTTATACTGAGCCTTTGCGTCCCCCTGTCCTGCAAGAAGGAGCGATTCTTTAAGGGCCGCTGCGTAGTCAGAACGATCAGAAGCATCCACGCTGTCTTTCAGATTGCCCAACTGATCCTGGGCTAGTGCGTGCCCCTGCGCGGCAGCCTTCTGATACCAGTCTTGTGCTTGCTCATAATCCTGTGCCACACCCTGACCATTGGCGTACATTCCTCCCAGGTTATACTGGGCTTTGGCGTTGCCCTGGATGGCAGCCAATCGAAACCAGTATGCCGCTTGCCCATAATCCTGTGCCACACCCTGGCCATAGTAATATTTATAGCCCAGATCCAACTGGGCCAGGACGTCGCCCAGTTGGGCCGCCTGCAAAGTGTCTACAGCTCGTTGCTGCTGTTGCCTCCTTTGTAACTCGATCTGCATGAGTTCAGCTTGGGCTTGCTGCGCCCGCATCTGTGGCACACTCATCCCTTGCGCCCCAGCCCCAAAGCCTTCAAGAAGAGCCCTGCCACTTTCGCCGCAGCCGCTTAGGGTAAGGAAAAAGAACAATAGGATGGTGAAGTACATATCAATCAAACAAAGTTTGAGTTAGGGGTTTTTTAGAGGTTAGTGCTTCCTAGACCTGGATGGGAACCTAGGGAATCACTGTTACATAACCATTCAATAAAATCTATAACATGTTGGCCAGTGTGCCGAATACTTCCAGAAGGGGTGATGGAGTCGGAGGAACACAGAAATATTTTGTCCCGTCGTGAGGGTGTGCATAGGCATCTCATCACAAGGGCCTTTTTGGAGCTCTGTTGTGAGAGGGGTGGTTCCATCGCCCAAGTAGGCCGGGTAGGGGCTAAGCCCATTGGGGGTGGGGGGCTTAATCCTGTAGAGAGCCTTTTTGTTTTAAAACGATTGATATGAGACAGGTACACGTTTACTGATAAACTAATTCTTCCCAGCAAAAACCAAAGGAAAGTAAGGGACCAAGAAATTGTCAAGTAATTGTCAAGTGGCTGCCGTAACTTGACATGGTCTGCCGTGTTACCCTGTTTCATATGAACTGCCAAAATCCTCTTGAATACAGGCGACAAGCTATGCCAAGCTACGGAGAGCAACAAGGGGGAATTGCCTCTCACTCCATTCAGGGTCTAGCGCCCTCCGGGGTGTGCGGGTTCAAATCCCGCCTTCGGCACCATCTCTTATATTTTTCGTTTTTTTCGGGTCTCCTAAGAGTAATCCTTCATCAATACGTTGCTTGAAAGGTGTAAACTCAGGGAGTATGAGAATTGCGGGAGAAAAGAATTCCTTTATACATAGGAGGAACAGTATGAAATCAGGAATACTTTTAACATTCTTCGGAATAATTCTTTTTCCTGTATTTGCTCTGGCCCAGGATGGTGAAAAGATGGAGTTGAAGTGCCAAAAATTAGCGCATGAATTTGCAGAAAATCCAGAATCTCTCAATGAAATGCAACTCAGGCAGCTACAATTCTGCGTGACTCAAACCATCGACCAGCGCTATAAAACCGATCCTCCGGATCTACTCAGGGGGACAATCATTGAACCTCCCGTTCCTACAGAAAACCTAGACATGAAAACTCCCACTCCATAAAAACATCCAGATGAACAATAATTAATAAGTCACTCCCTCCCTTTTAATGAGAGCATCAGAAATTCCTCACGTTACAAAAGACAAAAGTTAGATTTCGCTCCTAACCACGACATTCCTCCCTTTCCTGCTGTCCGTTGGATGAAATCATGTAACGTCGCTGGACATCCTTTCCAGATAGGCGCCGTTATTCAACCGGTTAGACATAAGCCATCTAGAAAATTTGACACGACTTTTGAGGAATGGCGCGCATCCCTCCGCCTTAGTAATCTGGCAGATAAACAATATTAAGCCGGGAGGCAGTGATGTGGATAGATGAAATGAATACGATTCAAACCTGGGTAAATGGGGAAGAAATTATCCTCAAAAAAATTGGAAGAGAATATTCGTACCGTCCAGCCAATGAAACCGGAGATTGGTTGAAGGGACTTCCAGATGGGATGGTGTGGGCGGATGCTCAAACCCTCTTTGAAGACTCCCTATAACTATTCTTTTCTCTTCGCTTCGTCCGGCCAGAAATCCCATTTTTCTCTGGTATAATCGACCCCTTCTGCTATCTCAACCGGCATAGCTGATCCTTAAGAACACGAGTTGTCCTCCATCTGCATCACCGGAATACGGGCTACGCTCTTTATTTCATGGCGTTCGAAGCCACAACTATGGATTGCTCCTCTGTATTCTCTATTGGGTCTGCGTCACAGAATCAGATTGACGAAAACCAACGGTGATCCAAATGGGAATTAAGAGGATTCCCACCAGCAAGAGCCCGGCAATCCACGCCTCACGCCAGGGCATCCATCCGGGGGCAGGACTTCCCACCAGCCAGGTTCCGATACCGGTGAGCAAACAGAAAATGGACAATGCCGTAAGCCCCATGGCCATAATCGCCCGCCAAAATCGCCGCACTCCATTTCGCTGCTCAGATTGAATCCGCAGTTCGATGGGTCCCCAAAATCCCGGAGGACGTGCACGCCGGTAAAAGGTCTCCAAACGATTGAGATCTTCCGGTCCGGTGAACCAGGACACGGCGACACCAATCGCACCGGCTCCCAGGCCCATGATCAACAACCGCATTTCCTCTTGCTGTCCTGGAAGTGCCCACAGCAACAGGGGGGCCATCAGCACAGAAGCCGCAATACAGGCTAATTCGCCCCATGCCGTAATTCGCCACCAGATCCACCGGAGCACCAACACCACGCCCATTCCCGCTCCCAGCAACAAACTGATCTGCCAGGCGGTTTGAATCGATGACAACCACGGAAGAATGCAAAGGGCAATCAAGAGAATCAGCAGGTTACTCGCACGTGCAACCCAAACCAGTGCACGTTGTGATGGTTCGCGCTTGAGCCAACCCTCACAAATAAACCGGCGATAAATATCATTAGTCCAATAAGACGCCCCCCAATTTAAATGTGTATCGACCGTGGAGGCCAAGGCCGCCAACATTCCGACGACCATCAACCCTTTAATTCCTGGCGGTAACAGTTCATGAATGCCTTGCACAAAGGTAAATTCGCGATCCGCAATGAACTGAGGACCTATCATTTCCGGTGGGGGTGGAAATACCACAAGTAATCCCAGGGCCAAGGGCAACCAGATCAAACTCCGAAGCACAACTTGGGCCACGGTAAACACCACCGCAGCGACTCGCGCATCGTGATCGCTACGGCATGCCATGGACCGTTGAGCCAAATATCCTGTCCCATCCGCATTCATTTGTAAGAGCCATTGAAATCCATAGACCAACAACACCATCATGGTCGCATCCCTGGCACCGAAGGGAGTAAAAGCCAGAATCTCATTCCCGGTCAGTGGATACCCAACCCCCACCGAAAATTGTTTCTGAATGTGTTGAGTCAAGGACGCCAGGCCCCCCACGTGATCCACCACCACCCAGGCAAATGCCCCGCTGGCAACGATCCCGATTCCAAATTGCACCAGATCCGTGGCAACGACGCTTCGTAGTCCGCCGGTGGTGGAATACAACACCGTCACAGACACAATGGCCCCTATCGACAAAAGGTTATTGGCCGAACGCACCCACACATTGTCCGCCTCCAATCCGCCAACGGTAAAAGGGACCCCTCCCCATTTCACCATGTGAACAAACACATCAAAAAAGCCGGCAGGAAGCCATTGATCCCAAAGAAGAAATGGTTCAGCGAGGCGAGTGGCCGCCAACAGCACCATCGCGAGCACCGTGCAATTGACGATGGTGCCGAAATAAATAGCTTTGATGCCCCGGAGCGCCGACGCCGCACCGTGGCCATATCGCACCTCCGTCAGTTCGGCATCGGTGAGCACCCCTACCCGCCGCCAGCTCGGAGCCAGGAGAAACCCCATCAAGAGAAAAGCCAAGGCAAAAATCCACAAGCGCCACAACGCGAAAATGCCAGCAGTAGCCACCAACCCAGTAACAAGCAGTGGAGTGTCAGCCGCAAACTGCGTGGCCGCCATGCTTAATCCGGCCTTCCATCCCGAAAGACTGCGTCCTGCAAGAAAATACTCTTCCAGGTTTTGGGATGCGACCGCTCGCTCTCGAAACCCCGCTTGCAGGGCATAGAGTATAAAAACGGCAAGAATCGCCCAATCCCATCCAGTCATAAGTTTTGGCTCATCATAATTCGGTTACTGTCAGATAAAATGCATTCAGTCTATTAAACCATGTTCCCGAATTTCCAACCCACCACGGGCAACAGTAATCCACATACCACAAGAACAAACCCAAGCCCCGTCACGCCCAATCCGACCAGCGTGGCCCGATCCCCTAACATGACCGGCGACTCTGCCCCAAATCCCATTCCCGGTGGAGGCCACTGTTGAGTGAGACGAATTCGTGCCCCAAGGTACATGACATAGGCGCCCATTCCCACTGCAGGCATTCCTGCCAATATGGTCACGACCAATAGCAACATCCTGATTTGGTGACCCGTGGATTCCGTCAGTGGAATACCAGGCTGGGTAACCTGTGAGAGATATTCCATTGTGAAATAGACCAAGGCCCCGCCAAAAACAAGCAGCGTCACTAGCAGCACCAGCAGGAACGGTCGATTGGAAGACTTCATCATGCCTGAGAGTTCTGCGAAGAATCCGTTAACTTCCACAACGTTTGCTTGTAGCTTTCCGGTAAGCCCTGGGAAGTGATCGCTTCATAAAATACGCGACACCGACTCACATATCCATCCAAATGCACATGGCTGAACAAATCCATTTGCCACCGATCTGAAGAAAGCAGATGTTGCTGTGCGACGGGTAAGACATAAGCATGGGCCGTCATTGTTGAGCCATCAGGCCGGAAGACCTCAAGCAATTCCCTGCGATAGACTGGGTCTTCAAACCGGTCCAGGAGCTCCCAAGTTTGACGACTCATTGAGGTATACACACGACCCTGCGTCAAAGCGCCTTCCCGTGCCACCATTCCCGGATAAATGCGGTCCCTAAACCGAAACTGCGTGAACCCCCGCGCTTCCGCTTCCACCCATGGCAACGCCAGGCCGGTCACCGCTTCCATCACTTCGGGAAATTGCAACGTCCCATAAGTAAACAAGGCATCACTCATTTCATGGCTCCAATGGAATGATCTCTGATGTTCAAGCTGAGGAAAGGCTTTCTCTTGCAGGGAACACATTAAGCTCCATGATGATCTTCACTCGGAAACAAACCTCATCGTCGCCGGATCGTTTCGTGTCGTCGCCCAAGCCACAGACCCGTGGCAAGCCATAGACCCGCAATGGGCAGTGCCGCAAATGCCATGTGAGACAAGGTCATTCCCCAGGTATGAAAGACGGAGACAATCCCGGTCCCCGTCATATCGGCACCTCGATGAACGACCGTATCAATCACATTTTTCGCCTGATATTTTTCTTCACGGGAAACGACAGTAAACAGGGTTTCTCGCGTCGGCTTGGTAATGGAAAATTCTCCCGCACGCCGTAGGACACCAACTCCGATCAAGACCGGCAGGACGGTCAGCAAACCAAACACCCCAAATCCAATCAATGAAACCAGGGGCATGACAGCCAACATGATCACGACGCCAAAACGGGTCAACAGCCAGCCTGTCGCGAAAAACTGGAGCGTGAACGCGAACACATTGATCCCAAGATCCACCGATGCGAACAATTGCATGCGATCTTCCGAACTCGGCATGACTTGCGGAATTAATATGGTTTGCTGCGAATACAGGAATGTTGACAGAATTGAATAACACACGAGATAGAGGGCAATACCTTTCAAATAGGGCGAGCGAACAATGCACACCACTCCAGCCCATAAGCTGGGAGGAGTGGCTTCAGGATTCCTGAGGGAAGAAAGGTGTCGGTTTCCCCGATCAATCCCGTGATGGCCGTGGTACCATTTCAACAACGCCATAATGCATCCCACCGCGATCACTAAGAAGGTCGCTGACACTAAGAGTAACCCGGAAACCCCGACCCCTTTTACCGCCATTGCGGTGATAAACGGCCCTGTCATGGCGCCAAGGCTGCCTCCTGCGGAAATACAACCAAAGAGTCGCCGAGCTGCATCAGTGCGAAACACATCGGCCATAAAACTCCAAAACACCGACACGACGAATAAATTAAACACACTCAACCACACAAAAAAGATGGGGCCAAAGGCTTGCAACCCGACTCCACTTTGCAAAGCCGCAAAAAATGCCAAAAGATTCAGGATGAAAAACACATAGACCGTTGGCAATAATCGACGAATCGGAAAATGCCCCGCGACCCAGCCAAACACCGGGATCACGGCTAGCATCGTGATGAACACAACTGAGAACAACCACGGAAGTTTATGAGCCCCCGAGAGCACTCCCATTTCATCGCGTACCGGTCGCAAGATGTAGTAGGCCGCCAGCACGCAAAAAAAATAGACAAACGACCAGATGAGCGCAGGGAGTTCATCCCGGTCAACCGGCACCACCCGGCTGATCGACCAATGAAAAAACTGTTTAGAAGATCTCGCCATTCTGTAGGAATTCGTCTTGGACACTATAACTGAGGCACATTGATGGGTACATTATGACGAATGCCGTCCTTAGAGTCTTCAGGCATCGCACCTCATATCGCGCAACCATGCGTTTGGATACCCATCAATAGATTCGAAGGAAAAGGGAAATGGGACTTAAAATGGAGAGGAACCGCAGTGATCGCCATTAATGGGAAAAGCTCCAAAAGGATCTTTCACAATACTCTTCAGGATTTTCTGAAACCACCACACAATGATCGGGAGGTGGAAGACCCAGGGCTTGAAAGAAACTGAAGATTACAGTTAGTGGGAAGGGGAGAAGGAAAGGAGGTGGGTGATTTTTGGATGATCTAGGATGGCTTGCACATGGGCCAAAAGCTCCTCCTGGTCTTGGGATTGATCAACTCGCTGCTGAATGACGCTTGCCACCGTATTCAACGCGGCGTGAAGCGTTTGGCAGGATGCGGCAGATGGAGAAGAGCCGATGTGGCCCAACGAGCCGAAGGAAGGCTGAGAATTGGTACCCGAATTATCCGGCCATTCCTTCTGTGCGCCAAGAAGAGACTGACGAGGCCATTTTTGTAGCTCAGCCAACATGTGCTCAAGATCACTCAGAATAAGGTCAAGATGCTCTGCCTGACATTCTTCAGACAACGCACGAACATAGATATCTTCTCGACCCCTGGAATCTACATGAATGCGGTAGCGACCCCTGCTAAAAGCCCCAACAGACTCATCTATGAAATGAAACTGCCGGCAAAGGGAATCCCGTAAGGCATTTGAATGTGATGAGTCCAACCCAACCGAGCCGTTGCGGGTCAAGCCCTGATCCGGCCCGGATATCTCCCTATACTGGAGAACTCCCTGTCGAAATTCTTCGAGACGATCAATGAACACACCTACCGTCATTCAGTACCACTCCTTAGCTAATTGTGAAATTTGACCTCACATGTGGACTCTTTGAGGACACAGCCCCACTTCAATCCACACATTGGATCCATGGCCAACCTAAGATACGGCACCACTTAAACTAGAGAAAACACTGCGACAGGAACAACCAGAGCAGATCACAGAGGACGCACCATCTTCCTGCGATATAAAGTCTTTAACATAGAAATCGCCAACAGCACAAGTCAACCAGGATATGGTCCCAAATCTTTATATTTCGAATCCCAAACTTAAACACCACACTAAAAATGAGCTTCTCGACCCCAGCGCTATAGAAACCGGATAGGAAGACTCGCGAAAATTCCTACTGCTCAACCGTTCTATCCCAGAACATATGAGGATTAGTCCGCACATTTTTCTTTCTATTCTCATAGAAAATCGACGACAATCCCTTTCCCTCTCCAATCGCGAATCACACGAACACTATTTCTTCGTACCTTCTCACTATTGAGTTCTCTCACCTTTCTTAAGATAATGGCCTTTCGCGTCACTTGGATCTTCACCTCAAGGGTAAGACAACCACATGAATACCCCGCTCAATAACTCGCAAGGAAGGTTTTCGTGAGCAAGCGGACCATTACTCTGATTCTTGTCGTCTACTTGTTCATCATTTGGGCGGCAGTCATATTTCGAATCGATTACTTTCCATTAACCTGGGTCCCCATGTATAGCGTGTATGAGCCCCGAGAAACCATTTCAGTCAAAGTATGGGACAAAGACAAATATCGAAAAGGCCTCAAAGTTACTCACCGGGACGGATCAACCGGTTACGTTTCCTATAAGGATCTCAATATTCCCAAACCGAATTTTCGACGTTTATATTATTCGAGAATGTTTGGCACCGCCCCCCCCAAACATAAACAGGGAAATATTGAATTGGGGACGCTCAATCAATGGGTCCGCGGATTAGAAGAAGATGAGCCTCGGTTTGAAGTTGATTGGGAATGGCGAATGTTTTGGACTCTCAACAAAACATTAGGACATGAACCTTCCGACACTCAATTTATCGTTCGTATAGAGGCCGACCATCAGAAACGTGTGTATCGGAAGAAAGATTTACTGCGGAAAGACCTTAGCACTGTTCAAATTGACACGCGAGAGTCCTTGATCGAATGGCATGACGAATGGCTGCCAAGGTGGGAACATGGCATTCTGTAACCTCATCAGCCGTGGCTGGAATCAATTTTTCTTTAGAGGATTTTCAGGAGAAAGCCTTGGTCTGTTGCGGATGTATATTGGATGCGGACTTCTGTTTTTTCACACCTATCAATTCGCCACAGTCCTGACTCTCAACCCGATCGGCTCCAGAAATTATTTCCTGGACCCCATTTGGTATTTTCATCTGCTTGGGATTCAGTACCATATCCCTGCCCTGTCGTTTATCGTCTATGCACTCCTGATGACCGCCACGGTCGGTATGATCATGGGGAGATGGACCCGGACATCAATTCTTATCGTTATCCTCTGTATTTTTTATTTAAAGGGGGTGAGAGACAGCTTTAGCGGCGACGTCCACCATCGCTATATCATCCCCATGCAAATGCTTTTCCTATTTCTGCTCTCCAGGTGCGGAGAAGTCCATTCTCGTGACTCACGCCATGACACATACCCTCCCCTCCAGGAATGGGAGGCCAGTTGGCCCATTAAAATGATGCAACTCTATGTGGCTCTGTTTTATTTTTGGAGTGTTATTGCCAAAGTGCGGGTCAGCGGATGGGAATGGTTTTCCGGCGAAGGCCGAATCCAGGAGGTGCTGATCAAACGCTCTGTCCGATGGGGCATGACAGGCGAAGGGGAACTGGTCAAAAATAGCTTAAGCTTCGAGCTGGCCCAACGCCCAGACCTTATTCAGATTTTCTCCCATCTGGTGCTCGCGTTCGAACTCGGGTTCCCATTGATCCTCTTTATTAAATCGATCAAGCTGCGGGTTTTCTTTCTGTCCGGCGTCATTATTTTCCACATTTCCTCCTTTATCCTCATGGATGTCAATTTTTTGTTAATCCCGTTTGTCTACCTTATTTTTTTCGATCTTATTCCCATCCATCAATGGCTCCAAGTCCACGCATGGCGATTCTTCAAACGTCGGCCCTCCATGGCTGGTTAGGCACTACCGCCTTAGAAAACCTGTAGGGCTCTCATGTATTATACTGGAAGGAAAGTTTTTCATTGCCGACTGACCGACACACAGTAAAGCGCGATCAGAGAAAAGAGCACGTACGTGAAACAGGGATCTTCCTTACCATCCCATGACTGGGGCAAGCACGAAAAGGTGATTGTCTTTGATGGGGTGTGTAATTTTTGCAATGCGTTTGTCAATTTTGTCCTCGAGCGGGATTCCCGAGGATTATTTAAATTCGGAACGCTTCAATCCCAACCGGCACAGGACATTCTCACCCACCTTCATCTTTCGACCCAGGATTATGAAACCTTTTTACTGCTGGAACACGGGAAGGTCTTTACAAAATCCACTGCAGCTCTCAAAATTTTTCGCAGCCTTCCTGGAGCTTGGCCCTGGCTGTATGCCTTCATCATCATTCCCCGGCCACTTCGCGATATGGTGTACAGTTTCATCGCCCGGCATCGCTATCAATGGATGGGAAAATCCGACTCGTGCCGCGTACCTACTCCACAGGAACGGACCAGATTTATTTAGCGGGACCTGATGGCCTTCCGGAGGCATCAGTTTCTACCCACTGCGCCTCCATGACCCTCACCGCCTTCTCCCGACATTAGATGGGGGAAACAGTTTCTCAAGGTCGAAACTCTCTTGAATACACGGAGCACCATATTCGGCAGAACCCGTAAGAACCCGCAGATTTGGTCGCAGGTGAACGGTCCCCGCATGGTGGGTATGGCCACACAAGACGGTGATTTGACAATCCGGTCGTTCCCGTGATGCGTAAAGTAATACCTCGCCAACGGCCTGACAGGAAAAATAAGGAAGCCAATCATCGTTCCCCATTTTCCCCTGATACCAGCAGGCTTCTTTAAATGGCGGGACATGCGTCAGGCAAATGACCCGCTGATATGATGACAAGGCCTCATCCAATCGATCCCGCAAATAGCAAGCCGCCTCATCGCCCAACTCACGGAGTTTGCGTAACACCGCCTCCCGATCTAAATCCTGAAAATCCGCGATCAACTCCTGATCACTGAGTCTAACCGGGGACAGATGATAGTCCCCATAGCGCCCGTCTCCCCATCCGTCATGCCCGACCAACGCCGTCATCGGAGTCAATTCGACCAACCCCGATGTCGAAAGATAGGTGAGTCCCGGCTGAATCTGACACCAGCATTTCAAATCATTTCGAATTTGGGAAATCGAACCATGGTAAAAATCATGATTCCCCAAAACGAAATACAACGGCACGTGAATGGCCCGCCGCATTTCATCGAGATGGGATTTCAACGATGGAGCCTCAGCAATATCTCCGGTCACAAACACGACGTCCGGCTGTTGAGCACAAATGGACGAAAAAAATACGTCCCGTCCCTCGACATCCAGAAAATTCAAGTGGATGTCCGTGGCCCATACAATCCGCATGTACCCCGCTCCTCTCATCCCAACTCAACCGCCTGATAGAAAATCATCCAAGCCTATAAAGAGGCCTAGCAAAAAGTAAAGCGAAGGATTTCAGCAAGAAAGTTACGCTGGCTTATCACCAGTCCAACCAGCAGTGGCCCAAAAAAGCAGGGCGTGGTATAAACTCTGAATCCTTACAGTTGACCTCACAGCTTTAGTCATTTTCATGAGCAAGGAGTAACGCATGTCTGACTTGGCCATAACCTCATCAACAGGAAAAGAACTCGCCACATTGGGTGGTGGCTGCTTCTGGTGCCTCGAAGCGGTATTCGATCAGGTGAAGGGTGTCGAGTCCGTAGAATCCGGCTATATGGGCGGTAGTCGCCCCAATCCAACTTATGAAGCCGTCTGCGGCGGAAACACGGGACATGCCGAGGTGATACAAATTACCTTTAATCCCGGCATCATCACCTACCGGGAACTCCTGGAAATCTTTTTTGGCATCCATGACCCCACCACCCTGAACCGACAGGGGAATGATGCGGGCACCCAATATCGCTCCGCCATTTTCACCCATTCCTCAGCACAAGAGGCGACCGCACACGAAGTCATTCGCACGCTGACGGAGGCCAGGTTGTTCGACGATCCCATTGTAACCCAGGTGGAACCCGCGTCACCCTTTTACATGGCCGAAGCCTACCACCAGGAGTATTTTGTGCAGAACCCGTCACAACCTTACTGCGCCTACCTCATTAATCCCAAAGTGGCGAAGTTCCGGCAACGCTTTTCAGACAAGCTCAAATCCTCCTGAGCACCTGGAGAGAAACGGCGTTGGGCTCGTCCTGCTCAGCGACCAGAGGTGAACGGCAAAAGTGTGTCCCGCAGACCACCCCACAGGTCCGGTTGTAAGGTCACCTGATGGGGATACACCATAACCGGTTTCCCCGATACGCAAAAGGGTGGACCAGTCTTTTCAAGCCCAACCGGTTCCGCAATCATACCCCCCTCTGAGGGAGGGCCCATTTGCTGCACCACTAATTGTACCCGTGGCTCAAGAACACACATCGCGGAATACGTTCCAATCTCCTCATTATCAGAAACCATTATCCGTACACGATGTCGATCCGTGGCAAACACCACGTCACCAACTTTAGCAGGCCCATCAGGGCCCATAGAATATAGAAATACCGGCACGATGAGAACGGCGAAAACCGCGAATCCTATCGACATGAGGGGTGTTCGGGAATTGCCTGAAGATGCTTCTTCAGATGAGGGGTCCACATTCATCTCCACGCCAGGATCTCAGTACGGTGGCCTCGCTGTCCCTGATACATCCAGCCCTCATTTACATGGACCATGACATGAACCACATACCGGAGCCATCCTCTCTTCCACTAAGATTGCCAAACACATCCATGTCGGAGTGGAATGAGCACGTCAAGAAAGCGCTCCTATGACCTTTGAGGAATTACGAACCCGTTGGCCCTGGCGGCCCATTCGAAATTGTCCGGGGCGGCTTGTTCTTCCCAGGTTGGAGCCTCCCGTTTCCTTCGAAATGCTACTCGGCATGGCATGTTCCCCTCAAGCCTTTTCCAGCCATCGGGCCAAAGATCGCGTACTCGTCTGGCCGCTACAAGATGGTGGCCTCATTACCTACGAACAGCCGGATGGGCGCTTAATCCATACCCTCAACACGCCTGCCGGGTTTAGCCGGAAACTTGACCAATTGGGGATTACCCTCCCCAAGACCAAAAATCTTTCCAAGGAATAAGCTCTGCAACGGGAACACCGAATTAATGGGGATTTTTACGAATCCGGAATCTGTATAAAATCGGAGAAATAAACAGTTCGAACACCATAAACGCAACCGCAGTGGCCATTATGCCAATTGCCGATAACGACAGGGGTCCCCATAGCCCCAACAGGGGAAAAAGGCTCTCCGGAATTTGGTCCAAGCCCAGGGCCATCCCGCCTGAGGCATAACCCAACCGTCGCTTGATAAAACTAGAGAGGCAGTCGCCGGTCATCGCTAACCCTCCAGTCAACAGCCCTATGTCCCAGGGTATTCCTAGGACATCCGCCGCCAGAACCGTGCCCACCAATGAGAAAGCCACACCTCGATAGGTTTTCGATGGTCCCAACAACGGCTGCCCATCGATGAAGGTCGCTCCCCCATCAAGAGGAGCACTCCAACGCCCTTTCATAAGCAGTCGCCCGAAAATCGGGGCGGCATTGGCCGCCATAATTAACAAAAAAGCCTGGAGATAGACCATTATGATGCCCGGCAAAAACCGCACATACAGGAGAGGCGAGGGAAGACACACCATGGAATGGAATCTGGCAGGTCGGTCATCATTCGCACGGGAACCACCGTCAGGCCCATCTACGATTCGGGCTCGCGGAAAGTCTCAAAATTAAATAATCGCCGATCAAGAAGGTGACTGGGTATGACCTTGGACAAGGCCGCAAACACACTGTCACCCGAACCGGGATACCGGGTATCCCATTCCTGAAGCAGGGCCTTCACTTCTTTGCGTTTCAAATTTTCCTGTGAACCGCATAGATCGCAGGGAATGATGGGAAAGTTTCTCATTTCCGCATAGCGGGCCAGCTCGGATTCCTTCACATATGCCAATGGGCGGATCACCACATGTTGTCCGTCATCAGATCTCAGTTTCGGCGGCATGCTTTTGAGAGTTCCGTTGAATAACATGTTCAACAACAAGGTCTCCATCATATCGTTGCGATGATGGCCAAGAGCAATCTTGGTCGCGCCCAACCGTTCCGCCAATCCGTATAGGATGCCACGACGCAACCGTGAACAGAGGGAGCAGGTCGTCTCGCCTTCGGGAATCAGCCGTTTCACCACCGAATACGTATCGCGTTCTTCAATATGAAACGGCACACCAAGCCTCGTCAGGTAGTCCGGCAGCACATGTTCAGGAAATCCAGGTTGTTTCTGATCCAAATTCACCGCAATCAATTCATAGGACACCGGAGCACGAGACTGCATGGACATCAACACGTCCAACATCGCATAACTATCCTTCCCCCCGGAAAGGCACACCATGACCTTATCGCCTCCTTCAATCATGTTGAAATCGGCAACGGCCTGCCCTACCATCCGGCACAAACGGGTATGAAGCTTCTCGCTAGATCCGGTCAGATGGGACAAGGGTTGAATGGGTTGAATATCCTGCAACATAGCTTCGTTTCTACTCCTCATTTCTGAAAAAGCTTTATTCGTTATCATTCACAGGGACGTGCAACACCCCTGCAATAGGCACGGTGACGCATTCTACCCTCCGTTACCGTAAAAGAGATAGACAGTCAGAGGCGGGACCAACCCAACGGAATGGCGGGAAAGAACAGATGAAGACCTTGTCAGGCACCAGATGGGGGTCAAGACAAGGAAGTGGGACCGGCTGAAAAGGCACCAGGCATCATCAGATCTTTCGTTTTGTTTTTCCCATCTTGGACGGGTGGCCTGTTCCCCAAGCGGCAGTATCGACCAACGATAAGACTTGAGTAGCTAAGCTGGCTTCACGACCATAAAAGCCCTTGGTATGAAAAGAGTCTTTCAGACCTAAACAATCGTAATCCAAATGATGACACAGTTCATGCAGCAACGTGCGCAGAAACGTGCGAAAAGCGACGACTTGATGCCGCTTGGCCGTGCGCATCCACACTTGAATACGTGGGATCCGCCGTCCTTCCATGGGATAATACAAGCCATACAGTTCCATCCGGGGATTGGAAGGTCGGATATCCAACAATTCAAATCGAATGGGCCGAATATGGAGTTGGCTCGTTAACCTATTCAGAAGACGTTGAGTCCATTTTTGCGTGCGCAAATGACTCTCGGCCTGTAAAGCTTCAAATATTTTTCGTACGACCGGTCGAACGACAGAGACATTGGGCAATTGAAAATCCGACACCTTGTCGCTTGCCCGATAGATCCGCTTCGCCTTGGCGTTAAGCTGGTGGTAATAGCCGAAAGGCATGTCTTGGTCTCCATTCTGCTTAGTGAAGGTCTAAAAGCACCCCAAAGAGTAGCACCCCTTGAACCTGCCGGAAAAGACGGGAGATCTACTGAGGTAAATGATGAAATTCTTGTTTATTTACAATGCATTGCCTAGCAATTAATCAACTTTAAACTCAAGAGAAAAAATAGATTAAAATACGTATTTTTCAAAAAAGCACACGGAGTTAGACTCCTCCCTTGCGCTCTTTCAAGAAACATAACGACAAAAAAAGGGACGAATTGATAACCACCCAGAAAAAATCCTCTCCGATAAAAAGGAAACCCGGAAAACCATGAACGAAGTTTTCAACAAACAGGAGGAGTGAAGATGAAGCGAAAACGCCAACTCCATGACGGAATCGCCGGCGCGCTCATTACGGCAGGCGTCGCACTCGGGTACTACGTGAATCCTTTTTGGTTGTTACTTCCGGGAATCCTTGGAGTCACACTGCTGCAAAGCGGGTTCACCGGATTCTGCCCGGTCTATTGTATTCTCGACAGAACCTGTCCTGAGGATATAGAAGAAGGCAAGATCCCCGCGAGCGATGGTCAGACATGAACAGCCATGGATTTTGGAGAAAAGTAAAAAACCGGCAGGAAAGTTCCAAGAACACCGCAAGGACACAGAGACTTTCAAAAACCTCCACCTGCCTTAATTTGGATCTGGTCAAAATAGTATTTTAACAAGAACACTCGCGACACCTGCGAGGCTTTCACCAGCCACGAGCCCGGCGGCCAGCGCCATCACAAATCGTTCCGCCCAAGTCTTCGCATACCTCATTAAAAAGGCTCCAAGAAGGGCACCCAGAAAGAGAGACAGAGAGTTCCAGGCAGGAATGACAAATGCCAGTCCCATCGTCGAGGCGCTGGGGATCCATCGGCTAACGGATAGTGGGACAGATTGATCGAGAACCACCATCCCCACGCTTACTACACCCGCAATGCTCATGGCCAACAGACTTCCCGGAGGAATAGCTTCTGTACCGAGTTGAAAGACTTCCGCCACAGCCTTCCAGGTTGCCACGGCAGGAGCCGGCCATTCGATGGTTAACAACATGGATTGAGGATCAGGGATGAGCACCAGATACACCGCACTACCCACAAGAGAGCCGGTTAACACTCCGAAAATTTGAGCCAGAGCTTGAAAGCGCGGCGAGGCGCCCAGGAGCAGACCGGTCTTCAGGTCGTGGAGGAGGTCTGCACATTGGCCGGCCGCTCCACCTGTGACGTTGGCCGCCATCAAATTGGTCGTGACATTACCCGGAATGAGGAAACCAAACGTGAGTTGTGTGACTTTCCCCATGGCACCGATTGGCGTAATCCCGGTTTCCCCAGAGACTCGTCCCGCCACGATGGCCAACACAAAGGAGAGAAGGACCGCGAGAATCGCAACACCCATTGAAATGTTGAATAACGTTATCTGGGTCATCACCGCAAAGAACAAAGAAATACACAGTCCAATCACAAACCATTGACGTGGAATGACATAGGGATCATTCGGGGTTAACAGGGATGCCCGGGTTTTTCGAGCAAGTATAATGCCGGTCACCATTGTCCCCCAGGAGCAGACAAACGACGTAAGCGAGGCCATGACCATCAGGGTCACCCCCGGCCAGAGCAACCATTCCACCAGGGGTCCGAACCAATAGCCGTCCGGCGTCAGATGTTCCGCAGGAATCCAGCCTTGAGTGAGGACCCAAGGACCAATAATGCCCCAGGCAAGGATCGCTCCAATGAGCAGGGAGAGTCCGGCGCGAAGCCCGATAATGGCCCCAAAACCCACCATCAGAAGAGAGGGATCGAGAACAAACCCAAGATTGGAAAGGGACACAGTGGATAACCCGGCCTTATTGAGCGCTCCCTTAAGGGGAATGGCCAGGCCCGTTGCCATTTTGGGGATGGTCAGAATAGCTTCGTTGAAAATTTTTATAATCCCGGCAATCCCACCAGCCGTGAGGAGAACTTTCACGCGAGCCAGGGCTTCCCCCCCTTTCCCATAGATTTCCCTCACGGTTTCCGCCGTGGCAACACCGGCGGGAAACGGCAATCGGTCACGAATAAGCATCTGTTGCCGGAGACCGACCGCGACCACGATACCCATCAGGCTGACGGAAAAGACCCATACAGAGAGCAGAGACCAAGGCAATTGCTCGCCCGTCAATATGGCCAAAGCGGGAATCGGAGCCACCAGCCCTGAGGAGATAATGGATGCAGCCGAGGAGGCCGTGGTTTGATTGATATTATTTTCGAGAAGACCCCAGCGCTCGGTTTGGGCGGTAGTTTCGAATATTTTCCAAAACGCATAACTGAGCAAGGCTGCGGTAATGGACATATTAAATGTCCAACCAATCTTCAGTCCGCTATAAATATTGCAGGGAGTGAGGAGAGCTCCTAACACTATCCCCGTGGCAATGGCACGAAGCGTCAACTGTGGATGGGTCGTATTGGTTGGGGGAAAGGTAGATGTGGGGGGATGAGAAGACATCAAGCCAGACAGGGAAATGAGGAGAACATCCGCAAAGCGAGTGCATCGAACATCCTGTCGTCTGTCCTTCGCGGAGAAGCGCTATGGGTCATCTTGGGGTTCACCATGACGTCGGACCATGTCCTCAAGGGTGTGAGGGAAAGACGTTTCTTCAATCGGTTGAGTAGGAAAATCATTATCGGACCCTAACGTATCGCGATCTCTCCAAAACACCGGTTCCTTTTGCATATACACGACCAATAACTTCGCAATGGCCTCGAGTCCACTCAGATGAGTTCGCTCATAGCCATGGGAAGAATCAACCCCAAATGTGAGAAGAGCGGTCCGAATGTCATTCCCGGCCTCTACGGCCGACGCACTATCACTTTTGTAGTCGCAAAAAATGTCACGCTGAAACGGAATGTCATGTTCCACACATAAGGCGATGAGCCGCCTGACAAGATGATAATCAAAAGGCCCGGCTGAATCGGCCATGGCAATCGTCGCACCACATTCGCTCGAGGCTTGAAAGGGCGCGGGAGTGCCGTTATCAATTGTGATCATTTCTGCAACATCCCCATGTAGGATCGCCGAGGCCCCTGACCCAACCTCTTCGGATATCGTAAACAGTAGATGGCAATCCACAGGAAGCGTGGCGCCTGACTCAAGAATGGATTTGGCAGCAGCCAGGATGGTGGCCACTCCCGCTTTATCGTCCAAATGCCGCGAGTTAATAAATCCATTGGGGCCAATTTCAGGCGAGGGGTCAACGGCAATGAAATCCCCAATATGAATCCCCAGACGCTGGAGATCCTGATCGGTCGATAAGGGTTGGTTACGTCCATTGACGTCCGCCACAGTTTCATCGAGTCGAATTTCCAGATTCTTCCACGACACCGGTTGCGTATCAATTTCGTCACCATAAGTGTGCCCGGAGGCTTTCAGGGGCAGGATGGTGCCACGATGCATACTGGTATCGGAAAAGACGGTCACCCGGGCACCTTCGGCAAAACGGCTGGACCAGGTTCCGATTGGCACAATGGCCAGCCGGCCGTTGTTTTTGAGCCATTTGACCAAAGCCCCCAGTGTATCCAGATGAGCTACAATGGCTCGATCAGGCGTACTGACTTTTCCTGCCATGGTGGCTCGAATGGCTCCGCGCCGTGTGAGTTCGAAGGGAATCCCTAATTGTTTCAGTTCACCCGACACCGCATGGACTATTTGATCGGTATAGCCTGTCGGACTCGGAATCGCCAATAGTTTTTGGAGAATATGAAGGAGGTACTGCGTGTCAATTTTTGAATCGATCATACGATCCCCTATCACCCCAAAAAACTACTTCAATTTTGTGGGTGTCTTGGTTTGAGGAAACAACAGGTCAATAAATCGTTTCGCCGTCGGTTGCGGTTCATGATTGGCCAGACCGGGTCGCTCATTGGCTTCAATAATGACATAGTGAGGTTTGGAAACCGTCGTGACGATAAAATCGAATCCCACCACCGGAATAGCCAGCGCCTTGGCACCAATCACCGCCGCAGTGGCTAAATCAGGATGAAGTTTTCCCGTCACGTCATGGATCGTACCTCCGGTATGCAGATTGGCCGTCTTACGCACTGTAATAGTTTTGCCTTTTGGCAAAACCTCCTTGAGGGTATAGCCGCCTTCCTTAATGCACCGCTTGGTTTCACTGTCCAGAGGAATGCGACTCTCGCCGCCGGTCAATCGTGCCCGTCGCTGACTCTGCCGATCAATTAGTTCGGCTATCGTATGATGCCCCGTCCCCGTGATCCGAGGTGGTCGTCGAACGGCAGCGGCAACCACTTCATAATTGATCAACACAATGCGTAAGTCCTCGCCCTTCACATATTGTTCCAGAATGACGTGATCACCACTTTTGCCGGCAAGGGCGATTGCGGACTCCATTTCCTTGACCTTTCGCACATCCACACTTACGCCAGCTCCTTGTTCCCCCGTCGCCGGTTTGACCACAATGGATCCATACTGTCCAAGAAATTGACCATTGGGCTTCCGCCCATTGGCCACCACCTGAGCGGGAACGGATAAACCGGCTTCTTGTAACACGCGCCGGGTCAGCGCCTTATCCGCACAACGGCTCATCGCAATCGCTGTGGTCAATTCGGACAACGATTCCCGACAGGTAATGGACCGGCCCCCAAACGTCAAGCGGAAGTAGCCCTTCTCGGCATCCAACACATCGACGTCGATGCCTCGACGTCTGGCCTCATTAACAATAATGGTGGCATAGGGGTTGAGTCGTTGATCCGGTGAGGGGCCTGCAAACAGCTTTTCATTAATGGTATTTCGCGTTTTCACCGCAAACACAGGAATTCGTCCAAATCCCAGTTTCCGATACAGCGCGATGGCTTCACAGTTGTCATGCAGCACCGAGAGATCCACATAGTTACACCCCCGGGCCTTCATCCGTTCGGCCGCATGACGAATCAACGCCTCCCCCACTCCGGGATGGTGCGCTTGAGGATCGACGGCCAGACTCCAGATGCTACTGCCTTTTTCGGGGTCGTCAAAAATCAGGCGATGATTCACAGCTAGGATGACGCCAATCACTTCATTCGTGGCCTGGTCTTTCGCGAGAAAATAGCAGAGCTTTTGGGAGCGGCGCTGCCTCATAAGGAGATCCGTGTCGGCCGTAACCATGCCCCGTGCCGCATAGATCCGATTCAACGCCGTGACATCGGCCTCCGACTGGATGGGAGTGATCACCATGCCTGATTGCTGATTGGCAACGGATTGATAATCACCCAACCACAATCGAAACGTATGCGATGGATCCAGAAACAGCTTGTGCGGGCGCAGGGCTAGGACCACATGAGGATCCCGTAAATAAAAGGCAATATCCCGGTGCCCGGGACGTTCCTGCATCAGCGTGGAAGCCACCTCTTCGGGGCCTGCAAAGGTGTGGGCAAAAATGAGCCGCCCCCAGCCGCAATCCAGGACCACTTTGGGCTTTACTCGCCGGCCCTGGTAGGTCGCCGGCCCGACTTCCCAGTTTTTAACCGTCGGCCCGATCGGTCGTTGGCGGGGGCTCGTCATGTGGAGAGCTTGCGGAGCCTTCAAAACATCGCGATCCTTAGATGCCATGGGACTGAAGCCACAGTTCCAGTAATCCAAGCTGCCAGAGCTTTGACCCACGTAAAGGCGTGAGATGATCATCCGGATTCTTCAACAATTCATCAATATAGTCCCGCTGAAAGATCTCGCGGTTCTGACTGGTTTGTGACAAAAGCGCCTCTTTCACCATGCCCAAATAAGGGCCCCGCAGATATTTTAGGGCGGGGACGGGAAAGTACCCTTTGGGCCGATCAATGACCTCTGAAGGGATCACCCGGCGGGCAACTTCCTTGAGAATACCTTTTCCCCCTTGCGCAATTTTCATTTCGGCCGGCACTCGTGCGGCTAATTCGACGACTTCATGATCTAAAAACGGCACTCGCGCTTCCAAGCTCCACGCCATCGTCATGTTGTCGACACGCTTAACCGGATCGTCGACTAACATAATGGTCGTATCAAGCCGTAAGGCCTTGTCAATCGGTCGAGAGGCCCCCGGTTGGGAAAAATGCGTCTCCACAAAACGCTGACTATGATCGTCTCCGTGAAACCGCGGATGAATGACTCGAAGAAATTCTTTCTGGTCGCGATCAAAAAACACCTGGCGATATTCATCAACCGGATGTTGACTGTTCAACAGTGGGGGATACCAGTGATATCCTGCGAAAATTTCATCGGCTCCCTGCCCACTTTGGACCACCGTGACATGCTTGGACACTTCTTTGGAGAGCAAATAAAACCCGATGGCATCGTGACTGACCATTGGCTCGGACATGGCATGAATGCAACCCGGCAGGTTAGGCAGAACGTGCGTCGTATCAACGGGAAGCTTGTGGTGACGGGTGGAAAATTTGTTGGCAATGATATCGGAGTAGGAAAATTCATCCCCCTTTTCCTCTGCCACCGTTTCAAACCCAATGGAAAAGGTATTCAGGCCCGTGGCACCTTCGGCAGCTAACAGGCCCACGATGAGGCTCGAGTCCAGCCCACCGGACAAGAGGACCCCGACGGGCACATCCGCAATCAGCCGTCGGCGGACAGCCAAACGCAGGACCTCATGCAGCCGGTCTTGCCAGTCTTCTTCCTTCCACCTCCTCTCATCTTCACGCGGTTCGAAAGAAAGTTGCCAATAGTGATGATGTCGCCGTGCTCCTGTTGGCTCGATGACCATCATGGTGCCGGGCGCTAATTTCCGGATGCCTTTAAGCAAGGTATGAGGGGCAGGAACCACAGCGTGAAACATGAAATAGTGATGAAGCGCCACGGGATCCATCTCCGTGGAGATGTTTCCCCCCGCCAAGAGAGCCGGCAAGGTCGATGCGAATCGAAACTGCTGAGATGTCTCAGTAAAATAGAGCGGTTTAATTCCCAACCGATCACGCGCCAGCACAACCCGCTCTGAATCTCTTTCCCAAATGGCGAACGCAAACATACCATTTAAGCGGTGAATAAAGCCTTCTCCCCACGCATGGTAGGCCTTGAGAATGACTTCAGTATCTCCCTGGGAAAAGAAGGTATAGCCTTTCCCTTCCAGCTCATCCCGCAATTCCTTGTAGTTGTATATCGCCCCATTAAACACAATGCCAAGCCCCAAGGTGGAATCCACCATGGGTTGCTGAGACGCCTGGGTCAAGTCAATGACTTTGAGGCGTCGATGCCCGAATCCCAATCGCCCTTGAACGTACAACCCCACGCCATCAGGGCCACGACTGCCCATGGTCGCATTCATGGCCATCAAGTCTTTGGGGTCTACAGGACACCCTGAGAAATTTATCTGTCCAAGAATTCCGCACATTTGCTCATCAACCTTTTAATCATCTTGAAATGCATTTATCGCACATGTAATTGTTGACGATCACATATACATACAAGCATCTCTGGCTCATCCCCTTTGAAAAGGAAATTTTCACCAGAAATAATTTTTTTAAGAATTGGCCCATTGTGAACGGGAATAATGTCCAGAGGATGGGAAAACTTACCCTAATAATTAATCTCAGCTTTGTCAAACAAATCCAATAGAAATGCACTTATCAGAAGACTGAAAATACCCTATGCGAAAGAGGTCTTCTGCGTGATATTTTCATCATTAAAGAAACATATTTGCGAGGCTCCCGATAGAACTCTATTGAACAGAGATTTTTGTCGCACATACCTCGCAGGCTGTCGAAAAAAACCCCAAATATTCTTCTAAGAACTCATCGGGTTCAAAAATTTTTCGATGTTCAACGTAGTCAAGCAGGATTTTCAAAGAGGCCCGTAATTCGGGTCGGTGTAGAAATTCTGAGTTGGCCTTCAGCAGTGAGACGATTCGAGGCACCGATACCAAGCCACATGAATACCTCCGATTAGATATACTGAACCATCTTCGTGTGTCATGAATAGGCAATCGAAGCGCCAAGGCGTACTTGAGGTCTTTTTCGACAGGAATAAGGAGGTGGTACGATGAACATCACACAAATCCGGATCGATCCGGATCCCTACGAGCCCTACCGTCTTTCCCAGGGATATCGGGTCGGTGATCTGCTCTTTATCTCAGGTCAGACTGCCATCGATACGAACGGTCGAATCGTCGGCGCAGGCAACTTTGATGTCCAGGCCAACCAAACTTTTGATAATCTCGAGCGGGTACTGCATGCGGGAGGATCAAGCCTACGAAACGTCATCAAAGTGACGATCTTCCTGACCGACATGACCCATTTCGATAAAATCGTTGAACTTCGCGGTCAACGGTTTACGGCTCCATATCCGGCAGACACCATCGTGGAAGTCCGCTCACTATATTCTCCCGACGCGATGATTGAGATTGAAGCCATTGCGGTTGCCGACTCTGCGGCTGAGCGGAAGTAAGAGTCATTCGGGTAAAATAAACTATAAATGAAATCTTGCGATTAGAACCGGCGGCCCGCTTGGTAAAATCCGACCAACTTCCCATGGAACCTCCAGACCGCGGTACAATGAAAATATTGTCTGGCGGACCTTTCTTCAGTCGAACGGCCTCATATTTGGATGCACAAATTACACATCAACGATAGTTGATCTATGAATGAGGAGAAATACCCGAGTTTGGATAACAGCGGCAAATACTGCGAAATGAAGGTGTAGGTTGATGCGACGTTATTATGCTGTTTTTTGAAGATCCCAGCGGCAATCGCCTTGAAATCTGTTACCGCGAATGCGCATAAGTACCCGGATTCGTTTTCGATCGTCCACGCACAGGGAAGTCGCCTCATTAAAAAAAGATTGTCACGTTTTCGAAAGGGGTTGATCAATGTCTGAGCATAAGATCACGCTTGAATGGAAGAGGGAATCAGAGAACTTTTCGTACGAATCGTATAATCGAGACCATGAGTTGGTTTTTGAAGGTGGGGTTCGCGTTCCCGCCTCCGCCGCACCGGCCTATCGGGGGAATCCCGCTCATGTGAATCCTGAGGAAGCCTTCGTGGCGGCCTTGTCGAGCTGTCATATGCTGACTTTCCTGGCGATGGCAGCCAAGAAACGATTCGTTGTGGATCGCTATAGTGATCATGCTGTTGGATTGTTAGAAAAAAATCAGAACAACAAGCTGGCGATTACACGTGTCATCTTACACCCTCGAGTGATATTCGGTGGGCCGACTCTTCCGACTCAGGAACAGATACACGCTCTCCATGAGCACGCTCACAGCGAATGTTTTATTGCCAATTCGGTGACAACAGAGGTCACGGTTGAAGCCGAATAACGGTCAATATCTTCTCTCATCACCCCTCAGCAGAGGCGCTCGCTTCCCTGAACAGGCGTTTGATACCTCGATGGTCTCTCCGTGCCTCTCAACGTGAAGCCCTCTCGATCATGAGTGAAAGACCGGCCAAACAGGTGCGGGAGGTGGTGGAAGAAGTGTACCGCACTGAATCGCGCCGGATTCTCGCCACCTTGATCCGGCTGCTCGGCGACTTTGATGCGGCCGAAGAAGCGTTGCACGAGGCGTTTACGGTCGCAGTCGAACAATGGACCAGGGATGGGATCCCGGCCAATCCTCGAGCCTGGCTCGTATCGACCGGCCGTTTCAAAGCGATCGATGGGATGCGGCGACGGACCAGGTTTGACGCCTCGCTCGCAGAACTCGCCACGCAGCTGGAAGCCGGCATTCATGAGGCTCATGAAAATCCCGATGAAAGCATCGACGACGACCGGCTACGTCTGATCTTTATCTGCTGCCACCCGGCTCTTTCATCTGAAGCCCAAGTAGCGATGACTCTCCGGGAGGTGTGTGGCCTGACGACGGAAGAAATCGCAAAAGCCTTTCTCACATCCCCGCCCACAGTGGCTCAGCGGATCGTTCGCGCCAAGACAAAGATTCGGAAAGCACGCATACCCTATGAGGTGCCTTCTGAGACCACCTTGCCCGACCGTCTGGATGCGGTGCTGCGGGTGATTTACCTCGTGTTTAACGAAGGATACTCTGCCTCTTCGGGGGAATCACTCACGCGCCATGACCTCTCGGCTGAAGCAATGCGACTGGGACGATTACTATTGGAATTACTGCCGGACGCGGAAGCGATGGGGCTCTTGGCATTAATGCTCCTTCATGACTCCCGCCGCGCCGCACGCATCTCCCGAACGGGAGATCTGATTCTGCTTGAGGACCAGGATCGTTCGTTGTGGAACCGCGATCAAATCGCAGAGGGGATTGCCCTGGTAGGAAAGGCGTTTGCTTCACGTCAAATCGGCCCTTATACCATCCAGGCCGCGATTTCCGGATTACATTCCCAGGCAACACATCCCACAGCCACGGACTGGCCTCAAATCGTTTCACTCTACGATCTGTTGATGCAGGCGTCTCCTTCCCCTGTGGTGGAACTGAATCGCGCCGTCGCAGTGGCCATGCGTGACAGTCCCCTGGCGGGTCTTGCCCTCATCGACGCAATTTTCGCACGAGGGGATCTCACGAATTATTACCTGGCACATTCGGCGAAGGCGGAGCTCTGCCGACGATTGGGCCGAATTGCGGAAGCCAAGGCCGCATACAAACAGGCTCTCGGCCTCACTCAGCAGAAGCCCGAGCAGCGATTTCTTGAACAACGGCTGGCCGGGTTACAGGATCGCAATTAATCCCCCTCCCTTATCTGTACCAATAGGTACAACCTGGATTTTTCCGATTTTTAGTGGCCAGATCAATGGTCACCCACAATATCTTGATGGGAACGTTGGGAAGATCTCAATACCTAGAGTGCCAATGGCGCCGCCAAAATTCATGATGACCGTTGTCGAATTTGATCCTCGCGAACGACTAACGAGTAACAAGACCAATTCACAACCTATTCGGAGGTCGGCAGCCATGGTATTTCTTCTCATTTGTTGCATGGAAGAAAAAAAGTGGGACACCCTATCAAAGAGCGAGAGAAATAATCTTATGAAGGCAACCATGGTTTATTGCGAGGAACTACGCCAGAACGGCCAACTCCTCTTACTCAACCCCCTTGAACCGGTCGAGATGGCCATGACCGTACGGGTCCGCAACGGCGGAGTGTCTCTCACCGATGGCCCATTCGCCGAAACAAAGGAACAGATCGGCGGATTCTTTCTGATCGAGGCCAGAGACATCAACCAGGCTGTTCAGATCGCGTCCAAGTTTCCATCAGTGCACCTCGGGAGTATGGAGGTTCGGTCGGTGAGGGACCTGCCCCGGCAAGATATAGAGGCGGAATTTTGTCAGGATGAGTAGATTTTTATGAGGAAGAATTCGATCGGGGAAAATCCATACGGTCATTTCTAGCATAATTACCTGATAGAGGCATTCACATGAAATACCTGTTGCTGGTGCACCATGACGAGGACGCATTCAGCACAATGAGTGAGACCACCCGCAAGGAGATGCTTGAGGAATCCGTGCAACTCACCCATCAGCTCCACTCTAAGGGGCAGTATCTGAGTGCGTCGCCGCTTCATCCGGCATCGACGGCTGTCCTCGTTCGTGTGCGCGAAGGCAAGCCATTGGTGACTGACGGTCCTTTTGTGGAAACACGCGAGCAACTGGCGGGGTACTTTTTGATCAATGCCAAGAGTTTTGACGAGGCGATCGGTATCGCATTGCGAGTTCCAGGAGCACGCATTGGCACTGTCGAGGTGCGACCGTTGATCGAGATCTCCGGTCTGCCGACTGAGGAATGTTGATGATCAGAAAAGAACCTGCTTCAATCCTCTCCAAGCTGCCTTGTGGCTCTATGATTAGAAACACATGGTGCCAGAACTGCGACTACAGGGTGTTTTCACATGTCGATTTCACCAGCCCCCGTTCGACAAATAACGAAAATCGGGATAAGGCTAATTTTTTTAATGGAGCTCAAAGGACTAAAGCCAAGGAGATTGGGTGATGCGATTCATGATTATTGTCAAAGCTACCAAAGACTCGGAAGCCGGTGTGATGCCGAGCGAGCACCTTCTTACTGAGATGGGAAAATTCAACGAAGAACTGATAAAAGCCGGCGTCATGCTGGCAGGAGATGGGCTCCACCCGAGTTCAAAAGGTGCGCGGGTGCAGTTTTCAGGAAACAAGCGAACGGTTACCGACGGACCCTTTGCCGAGACCAAGGAACTGATCGCCGGGTATTGGGTTTGGCAGGTGAATTCGAAAGAAGAGGCGATCGACTGGGTCAAGCGTTGTCCGAATCCTGCAGGTGATGACAAAGAAGGCGAGATTGAGATTCGCCAACTCTTCGAGGCGGAGGACTTCGGGCCAGAGTTCACGCCTGAGCTGAGGGAGCAGGAGGAGCACCTGCGCAAAAAATTGTCTTCATGAAAGTACCCTGTGAACAGTCACTCACAGCATGACATACTGATCTCAACCGTGTTCATTATCTAATCACAAGGAGGCATCTATGCGTTTTCCAATCATCACATTCACCTGTCTCTGTATGGTCCTGACGGCCAATCCAGTAATCGCCACAGACACAGACAAAGAAAAGCAGATGGACCCACAAGCCATGATGGAGATGTACAAGAAGCTGGCCGCTCCCGGCGAACCCCACAAGTTGTTTGCCAGCCTAGCCGGGAGCTGGACGACCATATCCAAAGAATGGATGGAACCAGGCAAACCTCCCACAGAATCGACCGGCACCGCAGAAATGAAAATTTTGCTGGACGGACGCTATCTCTACCAAGCCTACACTGGCCAAATGATGGGACAACCATTCTCCGGGATTGGAATCGACGCCTACGACAACATCACCAAGAAATATGTCACGGCCTGGATGGATACAATGGGGACGGGGATTTTCATCATGGAAGGGACGGCGAGCGACGATGGCAAGACCATTACGCTGAATGGATCGCATCCTGAGCCGGGCGGAGGGCAGATGACGCATCGAGCGGTCTGGAAGATCGTCGACAACAATACCCAGACGTTTGATATGTATGGGACTCATCACGGCGGCAAGGAAATGAGGATCATGGAGATCACCTATACCAGAAAGCAGTAGCGGAACACATTGCGGGACGAAAAAACCTTCCGTTGCTATCTGTCGCATCGGTCGCCCTTTTGTCCAGCAATGTTTAGGGCTCATTGGGGCATTGGCGTTCGTTCGTACTAGTGGAGGATTTCATATGAAATACATGCTGTTGATTTACGGAACTGATCAGGCATGGGACGAGGCCGGACGTGAAAAGTGTTACAAAGAATCCACGGAGCTTGCACACCGGCTTAAAGCTGAAGGGAATTATCTGGCGGCCGCTCCTCTGCATCCTGTCACTATGGCGACCAGCATCCGTATACGAGACGGCAAACGGCTCATCACCGATGGTCCGTTTGCTGAAACACGAGAACAACTGGGCGGCTATTTTCTTATCGAAGCCAAGGACCTGGATGAGGCAATGGACATCGCCGCACAAATCCCGGCGGCCCGGGTGGGCACGGTCGAAATCCGACCGGTTTTAGAGATCGGAGGTTTGCCAACGGAATAGGGGCATTCCGCTAAGAGTACAATGGCACCCGGCAGGTCGCGAAGTTGACAAACAGATCATATTAACGCTCAGCGAAGGCGCAAAACATGATGCAAAAAATCATGAAAAAACAAATAGAGTCATGAGTGCCCTCCTTCAAATGAAGAAACTTGACATCAAACGCCTACAGGAGGCTTACAAACAATAGTAGGTCACAACGCCTCGATCACAACGGCCAACACGATTGATAGAGGGACGGAATAGGCTCTCACTAGTTGTGAAAACTTTATACGATGATCGGCCTAATTTTCAGAAAGGAGTGAGGTATGAGTGGGGTACGAGTGCTTGTTGGAACACGCAAAGGTGCGTTCGTGCTGACATCGGACGGCAAACGCAAGAAGTGGGACGTTAACGGTCCATTTTTTGGTGGATGGGAGTTGTTTCACGTGAAGGGATCTCCAGCCGATCCGAATCGGTTGTATGCCTCGCAGTCAAGCAGCTGGTTTGGGCAGATCATCCAACGATCCGATGATGGCGGCAAAACCTGGTTTCAACCGGGAACACCACCCGGCGAGCCGACCACGGCCCCGGACGGCACGCCCAAGGGGGAGAGCAACAAGTTCGTGTATGACAGTTCATCGGAAACGGGACAACCTCTCACCACCCATCAGTGGTACGATGGCACGCAGCACCCTTGGGAGTTCAAGCGTGTCTGGCATCTGGAGCCATCGCTGACCGACCCGGACACGATTTACGCGGGGGTTGAAGATGCAGCCATTTTCCATTCCACCGATGGCGGACAGACATGGCAGGAGCTTCCCGGCCTGCGCAGCGCTAAGGGGCACCTTTGGCAACCGGGCGCCGGGGGAATGTGCCTGCATACCATCCTTCTGGATCCCGGCAATCCGGAAAGGATATTCGTCGCCATTTCGGCAGCCGGCACGTTTCGAACCGAGGACGGAGGCAAGACATGGCAGCCGGTCAACCGCGGACTGAAATCGCCATATGAACTTCCCGACCCCACTGCAGAAGTCGGCCACTGTGTGCACTGCATCGCCAAACACCCGTCGCGCCCGAATGTGCTCTTCATGCAGAAGCACTGGGATGTGATGCGGAGCGATGACGCAGGCGAGTCGTGGCATGAAATCAGTGGAGACTTGCCCTCCGATTTCGGATTCCCCATTGCCGTGCATGCCCATGAGCCCGAAACCATCTATGTGGTACCGATCAAGAGCGACTCTGAACATTATCCGCCGGAGGGGAAACTGCGCGTCTACCGCAGTCGAACGGGCGGGAACGAATGGGAAGCGCTGACAAAAGGATTGCCGCAACAGGACTGCTACGTCAATATCTTGCGAGACGCCATGGCTGTCGACTCGCTCGAACCCTGTGGGATCTATGTTGGCACCACCGGAGGACAGGTATATGCCTCGGCCGATTCGGGAGACAGCTGGATGCCCATCGTCCGCGATCTTCCACCCGTCTTATCAGTCGAAGTCCAGGCGTTACCGTGAGCACGATTCGAGTTATCCTTCCAGCCCATTTGCGGACACTTGCACGTATCGACGGTGAGGTGAACCTGGAGATGGAGGGTCAGGTCACGCAACACTCCGTCCTCAACACGCTCGAAATCCGTTACCCGATGTTGCGGGGGACAATTCGTGACCAGGCGACACAACAGCGCCGACCGTTTATCAGGTTCTTTGCCTGCGGGCAGGATCTGTCCCATGAACCACCGGACGCCCCGTTACCCGACGCGATCACAACCGGTGAAGAACCGTTTCTAATTGTCGGAGCCATGGCCGGCGGCTAAGAACCGCAAGGGTATTCCTTGTCCCGGCCACAGAATTCCGTTTCGGAGATGATTCTTCATCCGGTTTACTTGGCGTCGTGAAATATGATCCCGACCGTATAGCGCTGCCCTGAGCGAACGCGGCTGACCCCATGCCGGAGGTTCACACGATACCAGCCCCTTCCCCCTCGCACAGGACGATGATGAACCGCGAAAATGACGCCATCGCCTTGTCGGATCGGTACCACAATGGGCCGGGATTGCATACGTGGCCGCTGCTCGGTCATGACAAATTCACCACCCGCGAAGTCTTTCTGAGGGTCAGATAAAAGAATGGCAAGCTGGAGCGGAAACACGTGTTCGCCGTAGAGGTCCTGATGCAGGCAGTTGTAATCGTCAGCTTCATATTTGAGCATCAATGGGGTGGGCTTATCCTGCCCGGCTTGATGACAGCGGGCCAGAAAATCTTCATGCCTCTTTGGAAAGCGAACCTCAATGCCCATGGCCGCATTCCACCGGTTCGCAACCGGCACAAGATGGGGATATATCGCATTCCGAAGTTGTTCGATGAGATCAGGAAGTGGATATCGGAAGTACTGATATTCTCCACGGCCAAAGTTATGGCGACTCATCACGATGCGGCTGCGAAATTTCTCAGGGCGGGCATACAACATGGCCAAGGTCTCACATTCTTTCGAAGTGAGGAGCCCCTCGGTCACGGCACTTCCTTGAGCGTCAAGATCGCCTGAGATCCGTCCCCAACCAATCGCGTTGACCCGTTCCAGCATAGTCCCAGGCAAAGCGACGGGAGATGTTGACTGCCCGCTCCCATTCATGTGTGGGCCTCACGTTCAAGCAACGCTCGTTTCCGTTCGATGCCCCAACGATAGCCTGACAGGTCGCCATTCGTGCGCACTACACGGTGACAAGGAATCGCCACAGCTATGGCATTGGTGCCGCAGACCCTGGCGACCGCTCGAATCGCTTTCGGGGCACCGATGCTCGCGGCGATGTCAGCATAGCTTACCCTCGAGCCGGCCGGAATGTTTTGCAATGCTTTCCAGACCCGTTGTTGAAACGCCGTCCCTTGTACGTCCAAGGGAAGGTCCAACCCCCGCTCCGGCGCTTCGACAAAACCGATCACTGTGGCGACCAGGTGTTCGAAGTCACCATCACCCCCGATGAGATGAGCCTGAGAGAACTGCTTCTGCAATTCGCGCATCAGGTGCTCAGGGTCATCCCCCAGAAGAATCGCACACACTCCGCGCTCACTTCTGGCAACGAGGATTGACCCGAGAGAACATTCCCCCACGGCGAATCGGATGTCTATCCCGGAACCACCGGCACGATATGAGGAAGGTGTCATACCCAGAACAGCATCGGATGTCTCATAAAACCTTCCGTTGGAATTGAACCCGGCTTCGTAAATTGCCTCCGTCACGGTGCCTGTATGATTGAGGTGCGACCTCACCCGTTTTGCCAGATGCGCCGCCGTGTATCCTTTCGGTGTCAATCCCGTTACCGCCTTGAACACCCGATGAAAGTGATACCGGCTCAGTCCCGCATGATTTGATAACTCCTTGAGGCCGGGCACATGATCCGAATTCTCGATGAGCCGGCAAGCTGCTGCGACTTTTTCCGCATATCGTTCCTCTAATCCGGGCTGGTCAGGCGTGCAACGCTTGCAGGGACGAAATCCAGCCTTCTCGGCAACTTCCCGTGAAGCATGGAACCGGACGTTTTCAGGCCGCGGCAACCGGGATGGGCAGGACGGGCGGCAGTACACTCCGGTGGTGTTGACGGAATAATAAAATGTACCGTCGGCTGTTGGGTCACGGGAAACCACAATTGTCCACCGTGGATCATGGCGCGTTGCAACGGAACATTTTTCCTGGTTCGGTGTGTTTCTCATGACCACTAGCTGTGACAGACTGCTAAAACTGCAAGCATACTTTACCAAGAAATCTCCCCACCTGACTCCTCTTTTCCGGATGCCAATCTTTTTATACAACAGTCGGGGACACAGTGCACTCCGTTTCTTGCTTTCCAATTCTTTCCCTGCCGGTTCCAGGGTTCTTACCAGTTCACGTGTGTGAAGGAACAAGATTATTCTTCGATCAAGAAATTGAGGTTTCATTATTTTTCAGTGAATAATCATCGGTCATTGACCGGGAAGGAATCAGCGGATGGACATTTTTCAAATTTTAAAAAAGGATCACCAAAAAGCAAAGGACCTATTTAAAAAATTAGAAACCACCGGTCCACGTGCGACGAAAAGCCGTGAAAAATTATTTTCTCAGTTAAAAGAGGACCTTGAAGCCCATTCCCATGGGGAGGAGGCCGTCTTCTATCCTGCCCTCAGAGAAAATGCAGAGATGGTAGACCTGATAAATGAAGCTACGGAAGAGCATGCCGAAGTCGAAAACCTTCTGGAAGACCTTGAGGCGATGGGGGCAGAATCCGAGGAATGGGGCTCAAAACTTGCTGAGCTCAAAAAAAGTGTTCTACACCATGTGAAGGAGGAAGAAGGCGAAATCTTCAAAAAGGCCAAAGAGATCCTGGATAAGGAAGAAATACAGAAGATGGCAAAAGAGTTTCAGGAGGCAAAAAAGCAGGCTACGGCTGGCTAACCTTTGTCATGGTCAAATGCCCAGGGGGACCTTCAGATCGGGAGGCTGTTCTTGCATCAGGCAGATCAGCCTCCCGATCGGAGAATGAACTTTATTGAGGTTCAATCATTTATTCTCGATCGATTCACCTGTGATTGCTTTCGGGCCCACCCCAGGGTTAAAAGACATCCGACGCCCGCCACCGCCAACCACCCCCGGTTCATGGAAGCCCACAATTGAAAACTGGATGATTGGGCCTGATCGTCAAAATCGCCATGCGCCCCTCTGTCCTGCGGGACAGGCGCAAATAAATTATCGGCGCGATCAGGCTTGATGGGAACATTCGTCTGTTGGCCCGTATAGGCTACTTCGGCCAGATAATGGTCCAATAACCCCGGAATGAATTTTTCCCCAAAGATGGTTTTAACTGTCGGCATTCCAACCCATAACTCACGACGATCGTGATCAGCCGCCCAGACGATCGCCCGCGCCATTATCTCCGGCTGATAGATGGGAGGGACCGGCTGAGGCTCATAGGGAAGGCGGCTTTTAATCCATCCAAATTGAGTCGTATTGACTCCCGGCAAATGCACCATGGAAAGGCGGACCTGACTTCCATCGTGAATCAGCTCCGATCGGAGCGACTCCGTGAATCCTTTGATAGCATGTTTGGCACCACAGTAAGCCGATTGAAGTGGAATCGCACGATACGTCAACGCGCTGCCGACTTGGATAATGACGCCCCGATCCCGGGGAAGCATCCGACGAAGCGCTGAAAGGGTTCCATAGACATATCCGAGATAGGTCACGTTGGTCACACGCTGGAATTCTGCAGCCGTCATGTCTTTTACCGGCGACAGCACGGAAACCATGGCATTATTTATCCAAATGTCGATCGGGCCAAACGCCTTCTCTACTGTGACTGCGGCTGATTCCACCTGCTCGGGATCGGCCACGTCAGTGGGAACCACGATAGCTTGCCCTCCTAGCTTTTCCACCTCCCGACGAGCTCCTTCCAATCCCTCCTGCCCACGGGCCAGCAAACCAATAGATGCCCCCCGCCGAGCATATGCCCGTACGGTGGCTCGACCGATACCTGCAGAAGCCCCTGTGATGACTACCACCTCTGATTGCCGATTTTGTTTCATATCATTTCCTCTTGTGTTTCACGCGCTATGGAATGGAGGAACGGGGGCGGTGTAGAAATTTCTCCAGCCAGGGTGACGATTGGAATGTCCTTCGGAACACCAATCTATGATTTCAATAAATCCCTTTCCTTATTATCTCCTCGATCTTTCGAAATTTGGTCAACAATATGATTATCTTTGGTGACATCGGCCTGAGAATCTGATTGCGCAGCGGGTGATGGAGCATCTTTTGTATGGTCGGTCCGGTCAAAAACGGCCTGATCATCAAGAGGGGAATACCCCTGCATCTTCAGACGATAGATGGGTTCGGGCATTTCATAATTGGCCAGATCAAAGGCCTCTTTCACCGCCCGAATCGCTTCACTTTTTACCTTTCCGAAGTCGTATTGATCCTGGGTCGTCCATGCAAACATTTTCAGGATCACATTCGAATCGCCTAATTTCTCGACCGCGCATCGGACCGGAGGATCAGCAATCACCCCGCGGGTTTCCGTTAAAGTTTTGATAGCCAATTGCAACGCCGACTCGATATCGACAGCGGTGTCGATACCCACCTCAAAGGAAAAACGCCGTTTCGGGTTCCGGGAATAGTTGAGAATTATGCCTTTGTACACCGTAGCATTGGGTATGCGGACATGGTTCCCGTCTAGCGTCATAAGAATGGTCTCCCGCGATGTCAGTTTCATGACCAAGCCTTCATAATTTTCCAGAACAATTTGGTCCAGTGGCCGAAAGGGTTGTCTGATACTCAGCAGAATGCTGGCAATGTAGTTTTCCACGGTGTCTCGGAGGGCAAAACCTACGGCAAGTCCCATGACTCCGGCTACCCCAACGATAGTTCCCAAAAGAGCTGTGGCGTCCAGGATTTCGAGCATGACGACAAAGCCCATAAATATGATGGTCCCTTTGACGATTTGCTTGGCTAATGATTGTAAAAACGCATGTGGAGTAATTTTTTCATACAGGTTATCCCATTTGGTCATAAAGGATGCGAGGAACCAGAATAGAAGAAATACCGTGAAGCCGATGATGAGGAGTGGCAGATAGGAGATAAAATTATTGAGTTGGTCAACCATTTTTTCCTGCACAACGGTCAACCGTTCACGGACTTCTCGTTTCTGTGTGATTTCATCTGTCACGCTGACCACTCCGTCCACGCGTTCGGCAAGTTCAAGAGCCTGTTGGTGGGCTTCTTTGGTGGAAGTATGCCCCGTAAGACGTACCACCCCTGCCTTCACCGCGATGTCGACATTGGCAAGCTCCGGCAAATTCTGGAATACCTCCCTAAGCCGTTGTGTGATAAGCCTGTCTTCAACCTTGTCCGCTCCAACCGCAATTTCCTCTGGTTTATCGGTGGGTCGTGAATCCGTGGGGGCCTCTGGAATATCCACAGGTTCCTGGGACCAAACTGGTTCAACCCGCGCACTCCAAACGACAATGAAGAGGACCACGAAGATTACTGAATAGAATCTGAAGTACATAACACTACATCCTGTCCTTATTCCCATCGCTAACTGCTTCGAGGGACCGACTAACAGATTGCGGACCTTTCCGGAAAAGGACAATATCCGTCTCAGGCGAGACCCGAGTTAAGCCGGCGACGAGAAAAAGCGGTGCTCCTCTTGGAATAAAAATTTGACATTGCGGCAGATGAGGACACAACCAGAACCTTATCATGAGTTACATGACGCGACTGGAGAAAGGACATAATTCAAAATAATTTTAGAAAAATCGACAATTGGCGAAAGGATAAATAAATCAAGGCTTGTGGAGGTCATTTTTCATAGTTCACGAATCGCTATAAATATTTCAACAGACAAATTCAGGTCGTACTATCTGAAAACATCCGTCAACATCGCTTTCTGAATACAATGGGATTCTAGGAGTAGGGATGTGGATACTTGAGAGATTCCGCTTAATGATTTGTCTATAATAAATGAACGGGCCGGTTCATATCATAATGAGAAGTGAAATATACCTGACTACATTTCAACCTCAGAAGTTTTCTAAAATGCAAATACTAGGCAAACGGTAAGTGTTACACTGCAGAGGTATGACATGCAGGTACTCCTAATTATGATCCTAGTTTCCTTCTCCTCCTCGACCAAGCGGACGGCTTCAAGTGTATCGATACCCTCACCCTTTGCGGCGTCAACATAAATGTCTCCACAAGTTCTTTCAGCGGCCTTCCTTCTGTTGTGTTCCCTCCTGCTGTACGTGTTGGCCCTAATTTTTGCCCCCTTCATGACGCCCATTTTGTGGGCCATGATCCTGGTTCGTCTCTTCTATCCTCTCTATCAGTGGCTAACCCGTAAGCTGGGAGACAGGACAACAGCTTCGGCGGGTCTCAGCACACTGAGTGTCATGTTACTTGCCGTCCTGCCTGTGGCGTATTTGGTATTCCTCGTGGTGACAGAGACCATTAACGCCTATCAGCTCGCCATGACATGGGTGCAGGAGGGTGGACTGCAAAGACTGCCCGAACTTGTCGCAAGACTGCCTCTGATCGGAAATGTGTCTCAAGAATTGTTGGGCCGGCTTGTTCTGGCCTATGGGGACGTTCAGGGGCACCTGGTTGAAGGAGGGAAAGCCGTCAGCGGGGTCTTGCTGTCCAGTGTCGGTGGGCTGGCAACAAACACCCTTGATCTCCTTATGGATTTTTTTGTGATTCTGTTTACTTTGTTCTTCCTGTTTCGCGATGGGCATCATCTCTATCGTGCATTTTACGAAGCGCTCCCGATCGAAGAAAGCTATAAAGCCGTCATCATGGAACGCCTTGACAATGTGATGGTCGCAGTCGTTCAAGGGACCCTTCTCACGGCCCTGGCACAGGGTTTCACGGCAGGGCTTGCCTATTGGTCCTTGGGCGTCCCGTTTTCCATATTTCTGGGAGCCCTAAGCGCCATTCTTTCACTGGTACCTTTTGGCGGCACGGCATTAGTCTGGGCCCCGGTCGCCGCATATCTGTTATGGACCGGTCCCATTTGGAAAGGCATAGTTATGATCGCAATCGGGGTCGGATTAGTCGGTCTCATGGATAATTTACTGAAACCTTTTCTCGTCGGATCCAAAGCGGACCTACCCGTTCTGTTTCTCTTCTTCGCCTCACTAGGGGGCCTCGCGTATTTCGGCTTCATCGGATTGTTTCTGGGTCCCATTCTGCTTGGGATCGCGCTGGCCGTTTTCCAAATTTACCGTGAAAATTATCAGGAACAGGTCGGTCTATTGGTTAAAGCAGAGACGGGACACCCAAAAGAACCGGTGAACCCAATCATTAAATAGGAGGGTTGAAGTATGAGTGTCATCGGTTGGATCGTCTTTGGGTTAATTGTGGGAGTAGTTGGAAAACTTTTAATGCCCGGGAAAGATCCTGGAGGGTTTCTTGCCACTGTCGCTATCGGGATCATTGGGGCGCTCTTCGGTGGGATGCTCGGGCGAATGATCGGCATGTATGGACAAGACGACCCCGTCGGGTTTGTGATGGCCGTGATCGGGGCCATCCTGTTTCTCTGGCTTTATCGGGTGATTACCAGACGCGGGGACACGTGACGTCAGCATTTTTCCCCGGATCGTTGGGAACAGGTTTTTCCCTCGCTGACTCGTCATGTTTTCAGCTACCACGTGAGCAGAATGACCAAAGATGGGATTTCGTCCGGAATCCGGGTGCAGTTAAACACCTATCGCAGAAGGGCCCTCCTTCCTATCTCGCTTCAAAATTAGCGGGAAACCCGGATGCCAGAAGCTCTGCGCAATCCTGGTATACAGCCACCGCCCCAGCCGCATGGAGTTCCTCTCGACTAAAGGCTCCTCCGGTTCTAACCGCAATCGTCTGAAGTCCGCAGCCTTGAGCGGATTGAATATCCCAAATCGTGTCACCGACCACAATGCTCTCCTCCGGTGAACATCCAGCCCGCTCCAGAGTTAGTTGAAAAATATCCGGTGCGGGCTTTGCACTCTCTACATCCGCCGACGACACCAGCCCGGCCAGCTTATCCTTCGCCTCAAGTGCTTGAACATGATGTTCCAATTCTTCGGACTTTGCACTCGTCGCCAGCCAGATGGCGATATCTTGCGATGAGAGAGTTGCAAGGATTTCTTTGGCTCCAGGCAGAGGATAGGTATGATCTTTCAACTCGTCAAAAAATTGGCTGTGTAATTCATTGGCCCGTTCGTGTAAGGCCTCATCCGTAAGAAGCGCACCCAGCATCAGGTCCGATCCCTTACCAATCTGCCGATGGATTGCGGCACGTGGTACTGGATGCTTGACGACCGAAAAGGCACGGGCCCAGGCCTCCACATGTAAATAATTCGTATCCATAAGCGTGCCATCAACATCAAAAATTACCGCTCGTATCATTTAATCATTCTCCTCATCATTTAGAAAATTTGTTCCATCGGGCCCTAGGATTTCCCGTTCGGAATTGGACACATAAGGACAACCAGTCGGCGATGCGTTACATCTTTCCGTTCCTGGATGTATTCTTGTTTGGCCGTTTCTCAGACTTTAATTGCTGCTGAAGCAACGTCAACACAGCCGCTTCCTCCGCTGGTAAACCACGAAGCGATTGAGAAAGTTCCCGATTCACCCGTTTGCGAAGTGTTTGGAGGAGAGTACCTTCCATATACGAGTTCAGCACATGAGGATGGACATAACATTTCTGACAGACCGCTTTCGTATTACCCAGTCGTTTGGCCACAGACTCGATGGCCCGTACCACATTTCGCTTTGCCTGAGCTTGAGAGTCAAACGATTGAAACTCCTGAAGCGCTCTGGCCGCCAGGACTGTCCCCGCCCACGTGCGAAAATCCTTGGCCGTAAAATCCTGTCCGGTAATCTCCCTGAGATACCCGTTCACATCGGTGGATTCGATGGATTGTTTGGCACCATTCTCATCGAGATATTGAAAGAGTTCATAGCCGGGAAGCTCTTGCGATTGTCTGACAATTTTCGCTAACCGCGGATCGGTAAGATCGACGGCATGATCGATACCACTTTTCCCTTTGAATTGAAATGTGAGGGTGGAGCCCTTCACCTTGACATGCCGGTCCCTCATGGTCGTTAACCCGAAGGACTCATTGTCACGCGCATAGGCTTCATTCCCGACCCGAATCAAAGAAGTTTCAAGAAGCCGCACGATCGTCGCCAGAACTTTGGTTCGCGGTAAACCTCTTTGAGAAAGGTCCCGCTTGACGATCCTCCGAATTCGGGGCAATGCTTGAGCAAAAGCCGTCAAATGTTCATATTTAGCCTCATCCCGAATTCTCCGCCACTGCGGGTGATATCGATATTGTTTACGGCCTCTCGAATCCCGTCCCGTCGCCTGAAGGTGTCCGTCCGGGTTCAAGCAAATCCACACATCCTGCCAGGCAGGCGGAATGGCCAAAGCCTTAATGCGCCCTAGAACCTGAGGATTACGGACTTGTTTGCCGTTATGTGCGGCATAACGAAATCCTTTTCCTGCTCGCTTCCGCACTATACCGGGGGACTCATCCGTGACATAGCGGAGTCCGGCAGCTTTCGCCGAAATAATCGGATTTTCTAAGGGTGCAGGTGATGCCTTAACGGTCAAAAGATTTTTAGCCTTCTATGCTCAATTAATCCTGACGTGGCAATACATAAGCTACACGTCCCGACACGTTGACCAACTTTCACATTATAAAGTGACGTTCTCAATAGATTGAAATGGATACTTTTCTATTTTCATCAGAGAATTCGTCTGTTCCGGTGCCATTTCAGGTTTCATATTCAACCGTTTCCAGAACTCATCGGAGCATTGTTTGGAAGTATTATCAATGCGGCCATCACCTAATATGCCGCGTTCAAGGAACGCTCAAGATATCGCTTTTGCCATGCAAGGAGATATCACTGCGCTGGAATTGACCACGGACCTGCATGATCTGCTTCATGATGCATTGCGAATTGGAATTCAGACAGTGGAGGACTTGAAAAACTTCCTGGACAGGTCCTGGAGGTCAGAAATTCGGCAACAAACGATTGTGCCCTGGGACACCATGCTCGCGCATGAAGGCAATTTCACTTTCCTCTCAACCTGGAATCCTCAATGTCATTGGCTTCACGATGTAGGAGCTAAACTCACCACAATCTGGCGTTCCCGGGGACCATCGAGCTCAACGAGTAAGACTGATTGCCAGGTACCCAAACGCAGTTCACCGTCCATCACGGGCAAGGTCAACGACGCTCCAATTAAAGATCCCGCCATATGAGACCAGGCATGGGAAGGATCATGGGCATGACGAAAGTTGATTTGTGGAATGATTTTTTCGGCCACTTCGAGAAGATCTTCCTCCGTGCCTTCTCCTATTTCCCCGGTCGTGAGCGCGGCCGTGGTATGCGGCAAAAAGACGTGACACAAGCCATTCTGAAAATCCGCATTTTGGATGATCCTATTCAATTTCGGGGTGAGATTCACAATATCTTTAAGGTTCTTTGTTTTCACCTGTATCGTATCCATAATTTCCTTTTCGCTGGAGCCAAGGACCTTGCCGGGTTCACGGCACATTCTTGAAATAATTTCAGAATTATTTAGTTTCCTCTCGATACCCACAGCTTCAAGAGGAGGCATCTTTATTCGTCTCTCTTTTCCTCGTTCCGCCTGACTAACATGATTGTCGATCTTTGCCCTCAGAAGGCTTGCTTAGTTGGACTTCCAACTTGGAAACGGACCGAATTCCCTTCGCCCTATCATGGCCAAAGGTGGGGACTATCTCGTGACCTGGGTGGAAATGTTTGCGCCTTATTGTCATGATTTCATGGTGAGGGCCTCTCGCCGCGTGGCCTCTGCTTTCCAACGTGGCTCGGTCGATCCGTCCTTGGGCGCAGGCCATCCTTCCCGCTGCGCGGCGCGATCACCGTCCCTACTCTCCGTCTGATCATGAAATAGCTGGACCTGCGTTTCGTACGGCATATCGATGCCGGCCTTGTCTAACGCATTTTTGATGGCCGTCAGGACCTCAGCCTGAACTTGTATGACGTCGGCTCGACGACTCTCAGTCCACCATCGCGCCCGGATGGTGACCCAGCTGGTGTCCAGAGCCCATACAAATGCTTCCGGGGGAGGGTCATGCTGGACGTTCGTGACGCCTGCCACAGCTTCCCGTATCACGTCGATAGCGTCCTCAATACTATCGCCATAGCCGATGCCCACATCATATTGACTGCGCCGCTTCTCATGCGCCGTCTTGACCAGGACGGCATTGGTATAAATATCGCTGTTTGGTATGACAATCCGCAGCCCGTCATAGGTTTTGATGATCGTTGCCCTGGTTTCAATTCGTTCCACGGTGCCCTCGCGCCCCTTTACTTCGATCTGATCGTTGATCTCGAAGGGTTGACGTAACAGAATGAGCATCCCCGCTAGCCAGTTCTGCAGAATATCCTTAAAAGCAAAACCGATCGCCACAGAGCTTATACCTAACCCAGCAATAAGATCGCCGGGATTCAAGGTCGGTAGGACGATGGTCGCTGCCATGAGGAAACCCAGAATCACGACCGCCCACTGCACGAAACTGCCGAGGACCTCGCCAAGATTGTCACGTGAATGACGAGCCATTTGCTTTCGAACGAGGTATCCGGCAAAAGTTCCCAGGCCGTAAGACAGGAGGAGCACGACCAGCCCGACGGCGATATTGGGCAACATGCGGAACGCGCCATCGACCCAGCTATCAATGCGATCCACCATTACGCCGGGGTCCAGATCGATCGTTTGTGGGGCATCTCTCACGGATTTCGTCATGTCGGTATTCTCAGCCATAAGTTCCTCCCGGAGAAATAGTGGACTATCGCCGTTGAGCATCCGACCGTTTATCGGTCACCAGATACGGCTAGCACGACTGATACGTTACCCTCTCACAGCGGTGACTTTCGATTCCCGCGCCGTCGAACATCCCCACAATCCCTCATGAAAGGGGAGCGTGGGGCGTTGGCACTGCATCACTTTTCATGTCCGGCAAGAGCGTAAACCAGAGAAGGCTGGTGAATAGCATCCATCTCAGGCGGTGCAGCTTCTAGTCAATCGACGAAAACCGTCACATCCCAGGTATGAAACCCAATCAAAAACGTCGGGAAGTGTTATTGATCGGCAGTACTCAAAGATAAAGTCGGGGATCCACGGCATGCTATGATTTATCCGGCCATCAGATCAGACTTCCTAGTGCCCCCTGCCGGGGCAAAATCCTTTGCACTGAATGTTTACCGTCTTCGCTTTCAGCAGATGCATACGTGGGCAGGTCTCATGCCTCTAGTTCCTCACGCCACTAGTCTAAAAGTTCCTTTGGAATATTGCCCCCATTCTCGGCAAGTTTTTGAAGCACCGTCTTGTGGAGCCACATATTCATCTGCGCGGAATCCTTCATCTTATCCGCGGGACATCCAAGTTCGGTTGCCAGTTCCTTACGAGCCGCCAGGCTGCTATCCAGATCCAGAAGCTTCAGCAGATCCACAATCGACGTTTTCCAATTAAGCTTTTGGGGGTTCGAGGCTGCAAGGCCTTCAAGTTTTCCTTTGACATCCACCACCGTGGTTCCAGTGGAAGGAGCAGGAGAAGCCGGGGCGGCCTGCGGAGCCGGGGTTTTCGGGGCAGATGATTGTGGCGCAGGAGCAGCCTGTGCTTCGGAACCGCTGAAACCGAGCTTATCAAGAATTTTGCTAAAAAAACTCATGGGAGATCCTCTTGATTAAAGGTGATTAGTAATGATTGGCAAAAGAATGGCTGTATTCCGGCCTATACAGATTTATCAATTAATTCATCGAAGCACCTGAGCGTCCATAAGACTTTGAACATGGCTCCTGTCATCATGAAACATTATCATTCTGAAGGGAATGGATACTTTTCTCTTTTCGACCGGGGATTCGTCTGGTCCCAGAAAACTCCGGGGAATCCCTTATGAACAAAATAAGTCGTTGGCTTTTGTCCATTTGTGGCTGACCTGGCAGGAGAAGTCACCGCCGACCTGTACGCGATCGTTTAAAAGATTAGTTGCGGGGGATGGTTGAAAATTTAGAAAAGAGAATCGCCCAGGAACAAGACAATTTGATGAACCAGCCTCCGACGGAAGCAAACAATCGTATTGCATGACTTCATCTCAATTAGTATGGTAGGGGTTCCATGACAGATGAATGATGAAAGGATGAGGTGAGCATGCCGATTTGTGAAGCTGATCCCTGGAGAATGCAGTATTTCGAGGGCATTCCATGCCCGCCGGAAGTCAACATCCCTACCGAAGACGGCGATGCCTGGGCATGGTACCCACAGTACAAGTGGATCTATAACAAACTGATGATTGCCGAGAGCCAAAACCTGCCGTGTGCTCCGCATGGGCTGGATCCATCCTTCTTTCCCGTGTTTTCCAAACCGATTTACAACATGCGCGGCATGGGTGCCGGGAGCCGCGTGTTGCGTTCGTTAAAAGAATACAAACATTTGGAACGACCGGGACACATGTGGATGCCGTTACTCCAAGGCGATCATGTGTCCAGCGACGTCGCCGTGGTCAAGGGGGAACCCCACTGGTGGCGACATGCCACGGGCAAACCGTTGGAAGGAGGAATGTTCGATTATTGGACGGTGTTGGCAACGCCAATTCCAACCATCGAAGCCTACTGTGGCGACTGGCTGCGCCGGCATCTTGCCGGATACACCGGCATGATTAACTTCGAGACGATCGGCGGCAAAATCATCGAGGTACATTTACGATTCGCAGACCAATGGCCGGATTTGTACGGCGCCGGTTGGGTTGGGTCCCTCGTTCGGCTGTATGCGGAAGAACAATGGCAATTTGATGATTCCCATCGACAGGAAGGGTACAGTGTCGTCTTGTTTGGCGCCCATGGCGTTCATTATCAGCATCCACCCAAAGACGTGATCGCCCAGTTGCGCCAAACACCACACGTCTCCAGCATTCAGATCACGTTCCATGAAGAGAAACCTCCGAAGGACCACTCCATGCCACCAGGCGGATTTCGTCTGGCTATCGTCAACTGCTGGGATCTTGAAACGGGATTCGAAGTCAGAAAAAAGCTGGCGCTGAGTTTTTGGTCCACCCATCAGTTTCAACCCAATCGCCCCCCCGCTCCAAAAACTCTCCGCGACTCGAATGCGGAACGGCATGAACAGACTGTCGAAAAATTTAGAGAATTTTGATGCTCATCGATTACACCATCCTCGATCGCATTACCGAAATCGAAAACACCTGGATTACGATGTCGGACGGATGCCGCATCGCCGCGCGTATCTGGTTGCCGAAGTCAGCCGATACGGAGCCGGTTCCGGCCATTTTGGAATACCTCCCCTATCGCAAACGGGACTTTATGCGATCACGGGACGAGCCCATCCATCGCTATTTTGCGGCGCATGGCTATGCCAGCATCCGCGTGGATATCCGGGGATCAGGGGATTCAGAAGGGATCCTGCATGATGAATACTCCCATCAGGAGCATGACGACGCCCTGGAAGTCATCACCTGGATTGCGAAACAACCCTGGTGTTCGGGCGCGATCGGGATGATGGGGATTTCGTGGGGCGGGTTTAATGCGCTCCAGGTCGCCGCCCGGAATCCGTCGAATTTGAAAGCCATCATGACCTTGTGTTCAACGGATGACCGGTACGCCGATGACGCGCATTATATGGGCGGCTGCCTCCTGAACGAAAATATGCAATGGGGTTCCATGCTAACCCTCTACTCGGCGTTGCCACCCGATCCGGAAATTGTCGGCGACCAATGGTGGGATATGTGGCAGCAACGGTTAAACAATCTCGAACCGTTTCCCGTGGTCTGGATGCGGCACCAATCGCGGGACAATTATTGGAAACACGGGTCGGTGTGCGAAAACTACGACGCCATTCGCTGTCCGGTCTATGCCATTGGTGGCTGGGCCGATGGCTATACCAACGCCATTCCCCGATTGATGACCCATCTCTCCTGTCCGAAAAAATCGCTCATCGGTCCCTGGGCCCATGTCTTTCCGCAGGACGGCGTCCCCGGCCCCGCCATCGGCTTTCTGCAGGAAGCCGTCCGGTGGTGGAACCACTGGCTGAAGGGGGAGAAGACAGGAATCATGGATGAACCGGCATTTCGGGTATGGATGCAAGAGAGTCAGATGCCACAACCCCAATATGCCGTATGGCCCGGCAGATGGGTAGCGGAAGAAACCTGGCCGAGTCCTCGCATCGGCGAGCAACGGTGGTTTTTGGAACCGGGACATCTCTCCCCTACTCCTGAGAAACCCACGGAGTTGTCGTTTTGCTCACCCCAGACAACCGGGGTCCGGTCCGGAGAATGGTGCGGATTCGGGGCGGATGGGGAAATGCCGCGCGATCAACGACCCGACGATGGCGGTTCGCTTGTCTTCGATAGCGATCCGCTCACCGAACGACTTGAGGTCTTGGGCGCACCGGTCGTGGAACTTGATCTGTGCGTCAATCAACCGGTGGCGATGATCGCTGTCCGTCTGGGAGAAGTTGCCCCCGACGGATCCGTTCTGCGTGTCACATATGGACTATTGAATCTCACGCATCGTGAGAGTCATGAAACACCTCAACCGCTCGAACCGGGCAAATGGTATCAGGTACGGGTGCAACTCAACGACTTTGCCCATGCGTTCCCTCCCGGCTCCCGTATCAGGCTCTCACTGTCCACCAGTTACTGGCCGATTGCCTGGCCGCCACCCGTTCCCGTGACGTTGACTGTCCGCACAGGGATGAGCAACGTGACCCTTCCCGTGCGCCCTCCCCGCCAGGAAGACGAAGCGCTACGGCCGTTCGGGCCACCCGAAGCCGCACCCGGCACCCCGCATAAAAAACTCCGGCAACTCAGCATGCGGCGAACCATTGAAATCGATCTGGCCAGCAACGAAATGGTCTACACGTTACGGAGTGACGGGGGAGAATTTGACGGGGCCTCACATGCCAGAATTGAAGAGATCGATCTCGATGTGGGATACACCCTCTTTAAACGGTATCGGATTCTTGAAAAGGATGCGCTGTCGGCTCAAACGGAACTCACACAGACCGCCCACTTGAAACGGCGGGACTGGTCGATTTGGCTGGAGTGTCGGACACGGCTCACCGCCACAACCGAAACCTTTCAGTTTGCGGGAGAATTGGAAGCCTATCACGGCGATCAACTGATCAAACGACATGACTGGGCACTGGCGATTCCACGGTCGCTTCTCTAACTGGCTGCGACAGACATCCGGTTGATGGCCGCCTGAAGAATCTTGTGTAACATCTCTCCATATTTGATTCCCGCAAATCCCGCCATAAAGGCCAGTTTCCCGTCATTAGCCCACGCGGGATTCGGATTCACCTCCATCAGCTTTGGCTTACCATCCGATCCGACACGAAAATCAAACCGTGCATAGTCGCGCAACTGAAATCTCCTGAACAAGATCCGCACCCAGTCTTTTATCTGTTTCTCAAGACCCGGATCGAGGACAGCCTGTTTAAATTTGATATCTGTCCAGTAGGGCGAGTCCGGGTAGGCCTTCGATTCAAAGGACAAGATCGGCTCGAGGCCAACGGGCAGCCGAGAAAAATCGACTTCAAGAGTGGGCAGGATACAAAAATCGGTTTCAGGATTGCCGATCACGCCGATGCCGTATTCCGGGCCGGGAAGATATTCCTGCATCAGCGCATCACGACCGGGAAGTGTGGAACGCAACCAGTGCAGATATTCGCGCGCTTCTTCCGGGGACCGGACCACGGCATCCTTGGTAATACCCACACTCCCATCAGCCGCATTGGGCTTAATCAACGCAGGATAAAAATCGGGCAGGGCCTCAAGCGACGCTCCACCCTCGATAAAATACTCACGCGGGACCGGGACGCCATGCGACTGGGCCACCAGCCGGACAATCGCCTTGTCAAAACAGATAACCATGGCCGACGGCGGCGCGCCGGTATACGGAATCCCCAACATCTCCAGATACGCGGGAATGTTGAGTTCCTGAGCGGGCACATTGCGAAACCCCGTATCGCAAAAATTGACGACTAAATCCGGACGATCCTGCTGAAGCTGCCCAAACAGACGGGCATGGTCGTCATAAAACAGAAACGTATGATCTGAAAGCTCCTGAAAGGCAGCCTTCATCGCATTGTGCGTCGCCGTGTCCTCTTCATTATATTGCGCATCACGTTTCGTCGGATCTGCCAATCGGGGATCTCCGGTGATCACACCGATACGGTGGACGGGCTTCGCCATGCGTTGGAAACTCCTATAGGGTGATGGTGATTAGAAGCTGGAGAAAGCCCAGAGTTTTGCATTCAAGCACCCACACTCTGTCTTTTGGTCTCGTACTATTTTGTCAGCACTCTTACGGCAGAATTGTTCCAATTTACTAAGTCAGTAATGGTGTAGCGGCCAGATAAGGGAAGGTCGCTAAATTTGTTAACCTCATAAATACGTCGGCGAAAGAAAGCACCCAGTCCCATAAAAGGCACGGGGAACATCTTAAGCTTTCGTATACATGCATTTGGAGATGTGTCACTGAACCAGGTTCCAGTTGTTGGGAAAAAGGCGTCGTACGCTTGAAGCGCGCGAGGAATCTCTTCAACTGGGATGCCTATACGCTCTGCCATGTGAGCGTATTCATCTTCCTCTTTATCAAGCAGGATGAACCCCCCATATGCCCACATAAACCACTGCCAGAAGATTGGATACCGGTGAAAATATGGCTCATCCTTTATTTTTTTAATGCCCTCGCGAAAAGTCACCGGTAAGGACTCGAATGAGGACAACTCAATTTCGCGGTCGAATATTTTTAACTTACGGGAATCCTTGGCAATGTCATGCCGGCCACTCTTGGTATACAAAATAAAGTCAGTGGCATACTTCATCAACGCGAGTCTGGCTCGGTGTTCAATGTAGGCTGATATTTGCAAATCATTGTATTCGCAGTCATAAAAAGTTCTATTAAAAACTGCATTTTCAACCCCAGCATATTCTCCCTCAAACGAGGAGCCTGCCATTTCGGCAGAAACTCGAGAAGAGATATTGGGATATTCCTTATAAACAGAGCACAGATGATCCATTCGTTCGCTAATGGTCTGGCGGAAAAAAGCCCCACTGTTTATCGCATGCAGGTAATCAGCAAGTGCAACATAACGCTGTTCATTCGTTGCTGTTTTCTTCTTATGTATTAGGTCGGTTTCAAAGATTCTGTCGAGCCAATAAGAGAACCGCCAGACAGTAACGTCCAACTGCTGGGGGCTCCCAATGCCTGTCACCGCCGCAAGAGGTTTCGCTGCCTCCCTCAAATCAGGAATAAAAATAAGACGTATTGAAAGTCCCTTGGCCTTTTCTATGTAGAAATCTAGTTTGTTTTTGTCTTTTGTCACCACAAAAACGGCATCTTTAAGTTGGAGATAGTGAAGCCAACCGCTTAACTTGAATAGATCAGAAAAGCCCCATACGCCAGATTTGACTTCCGCCAAAAGATATGTGGGCATTGAAGCATTATAGGCAGTAGTGAGGAGATCTAACTCCAGAACTTCCTCAGTCTCTCGCTGAATAATTTTTCTCTCAACATATTGGCCTGCGGTCTGAAAGAACGCGGCGACGAAATCCTCGAGCCATTTTCCTTCAGGGATGTCAGGCAGGGAAACCTTGGTAGACATATTTATCTTGTGAATTTCAAGTAAATAAATTTTTTTAGGTGTGGTTACGATTGTAATGAGTCGTAAAGGCCCCTGTGGGGTTTTTTGCTCCCACGATTCTTGGTTATTCAACGAATTATGTCAAGTTGTAGGTGGAGGAAAATAGAAAAGGATTGTCAAGAGAGGGTGAATTAAAAGTCTATGTAAAAATGATCCGTTGCGATCAGACAATCTCCTCTTTTATCTTTTTTACAACTGACGACAGGGTGACCCAGCCTGTTCTTAATCAGCTACTTGCACCAGCACCTTTCCCATCGGCCCCTGGGCCAATCGGTCAAATCCCATCTTCACTTCCTCGAAGGGGACAATGGAATCCACCTGTGGTCGCTGCCCCATGACATCCAGCCGACCGACGATGTGTTTCCACCCCACATGCGCTTCCTGAGCGGTATAGTCTCCAACCGAGGCTCCGCCCATTCGGATGCGACGGAAAAACAGGGTCGAGGTGTTGAACTCCGGCACCGTTCCTCCGCTCCGGCCGACGACGCTGATCCGCCCGCCATATCCAAGCAGAGCCACAACCTGTGGAAGCAGCGCGCCTCCCACACTATCTACAACGAGATCGACTTTTCGCGGGCCCAGTGCCGCCATCACCGCCTCCGAAAGTTTGCTGTCCATCGGATCGAACACGAAGTCAGCTCCTAGCTGCTTTAACTTGGCCCTCTTCTCTGCGCTGCGCGAGAGGGCCACTACCGTAAGATCCATCGATTTCCCTAGCAGCACCGATGCCACACCGACACCACCGGAGGCGCCAGTCACGAGGAGAACAGATCCCGCAGATGGCGGTGCCGGAGGATCCGCCCATTGAGTCAACGCTTGCCAAGCGGTCAAAAAGACCAACGGAGCCCCGGCCATTTCTTTACACGACCAGCCGGCAGGGATAGGAGTCACACTTTCCCTCGGAACCACCACCTTCTCAGCAAGTGTTCCCCATGTCTCGACACCCACCTCGCAACGCAAAATCCCAACGGTCTCGCCTACGCGTACGCTTTCGACACCGGACCCCACCGCTATCACATCACCCACCCCATCACGTCCAAGAATGTGAGGCAGCGATGGATTGGCCGGGTACATCCTGCGCGCAAGGAAGGCATCAGCCGGGTTCAGCGCTGCAAATCTTACCCTTAGCAGCACTTGTGCCGGACCCGGCTGTGGCTCCGGCACTTCACCAAGCCGTAATTTTTCGACACCCTCATAGTCATCCATTAACCACGCACGCATATATTCATCTCCTCTTGTCACACACTTGGCCCTTGAAATGACTATTTCCATTTCGAGGATCAAGCCTTGCAATCGCGCAATCCGCTTTCGGCGTTATTCCACTATCCACAGCATGCCCATCCTCTGTTGGACTGCGATTCTTGGCTTCAGGCAGTAAGGGAGGCCTCAGCTAATGAGGGCTAAGACCCCGGCTTGTGCGAATAGCGTTGGGGGGCAGCCTCAACATACCAAACATCCCCGTGCTCATACCCCCCTTGGATGGGCTCTTTTATGGCAATTGGTTTGCGAAGCGGTCCTGTATGGTCTGGGCCATCAGGTCATATCTCCAGGAGTGACACGCTCCAGTTCATTGATTAGCTGGGGAAGGTCTTCTTGAGCTGTTTTCCAAAGAATATCCAGGTCGATGTCAAAATAGGCGTGAACCAGACGGTGGCGCATACCGATCATGTCATCCCATGGAATACTGCAAGTTTGCTGGCGAGTGGCTGGCGTCACTTGGTAGGCCGCTTCACCAATGATCTCGATACCTTTGACTAAGGCCAACACCAGCTGACGATCACGGTTTAGATCAGAGCGCGTCCGACCCTGCACAAAACCAACCGCTTCCCGTGCAGCATCCAGCATATGACGGAACCGAATGCCGTCATCCTCGCGCATACTGTACCTCTGCCTCTTCCAAAATTCGCTGACGGAAATATCGGCTAAGGTCCTGGGGAGTTCGCAGATCGACTTTTCTACCGCCCAACAGGGAAGAAAGCTCCCGTTCCATCCGCGCGATCCCGAAGAGACCGGGCGCCTGGTCAGGTTCAAACTCGACCAGCACATCGATGTCGCTGTCGGGACGAAAATCGGCACGAAGCGCCGAACCGAAAACTGCCAACTGCTTGATTCCATGCTCACGGCAGAAGGCAGCTACGGCCTCCTTGGGGAACGAAATTTTCGGGTTCATGCTTCGACCTCCCTCTGTAAAACATATTTGATATGAAGGTCACATCCAACCTGAAACGTTATGAGCTGGTAGGCATGTATGGGTGTGCTTTTCAATACGGCTCCTTCGAGATTCGAATATATATAGGCTCTGAACAGAATAGGGAAATTCTTGGTCAATTGAGAGGATAAGTCAAGTTGCGCGTCTACAAAAATAAAACAGTGGAAATTGATCCCCCTTGGTTAATTCGGCGACATGCAACGAGAATCACCACGGCCTTGGATGAGACTCTTTATTTCCTACCTTTTGGCAAGCAATCGTTCGCCTGAAAGCCTCAAACAGAGCCTTTCCCGTCAACCGATTTTTTTGAGTGAAGCCGCTGATCCGGGACAGCTTGTAAGGTGGCCGGCCGAGTGGGCTCAAGTCGCGACGGTGACGCCGTTTTCCTTGAGAACCTCCAGCACCTTGGGAATGTCTGGAGGGCCCGGGGGTATTTCATTGTTGAAGGCGGTGAACATTCGGGTGGCCATGCTGCCCTGGCCGGTGAGTTCGAACATCTCTCCGCCGCCTGGGCCGTAGCGAAAGCCGTGCACGGTACCGGCGGGTACATGCACCAGTGTGCCCGGCAGGCACATGACCGATTTGTCGTCATAACTGAATTCGATCTGTCCTTTAAGGACATAGAAGGACTCGTCCCAGGCGTGACTATGCAGAGGCGGACCCATTCCTTCATCGCCTTGCTGCAGAGTGATCTCATAGCCTTGTGTCGCGTCACTTGACGCAAGCACGGTCACCTTCGTGCCAATCACATTCAAAGCGGGTGGGTAGTTATCGGGTGAGACAATAAAGGGTTGGGGCTTCATGGCGTTATGACCTCCAGTGGATCAATTAAATGGTTAAAAATTGCAGTAGAAAAATCAGCGGGGAATTCTTCGTCAACCGACAAAATAAGTCAAGATCCGGCGCTAAAAACAAGAAAGCGGGAATTATTAGGGACTTGGATTCTTGATGGTTTCAAGAGCCAATAAGTGAATATTCTTAATTTCACGGTTAGGCCTGGCAGGCTGCTGAAACACCCAAAATTCTTCTGAGAGCTTATCGGGATCCAAAATTTTACTTTTCTGATGAGCGAAGGAGGATGTTCAAAAAGGCAGTCCTGCACTGAGTCTGCTCGAAGGAAAGGCCGCAGCGGCTTGGATGTCATGAGCCCGGCAAAGGCAGAAACGCCGCTGGCGGATTTTTTCAACACCCTTCTAGGTTTGGTCGGCAGCTTGGTGAAGGGGCGATGCCGGCAAATGGATCGTCACCGTTAAGCCTCCGCCCGGAAGATTGGCCAAACTAATGTCCCCGCCATGATTGCGAACGATGGACCGGGCGATGGCCATGCCGAGGCCGATGCCTCCTGTTTGTTTATTGCGGGATTCCTCCAATCGCACAAACGGCTGAAAGACCCGTTCAAAATCCTGCTCCGGAATTCCCGGACCACTATCTTGAATCACAATCTGAAATTCAGTGTCATGCTGTCGAAGTTTGACCTCGACCTGTCCTCCATAGCTCACCGCATTTTCAATGAGATTACGAAGGGCCCGTTTAAGACTGATGGGGCGACAGGTGCATGGCGTTTTCTGCGCGCTCGCGAATTTCACATCCATGCCCATATCAGCCAGGTCCTGACAAAGACTATCAATTAGGGCACTGAGATCCACCGAACGCGATACCTCCGTCGAGGCCTCGTCCCGGGCGAAGGCCAGCGTGGCTTCGGTCATCCGTTGCATGTCATCCAATGTATCCAAGATCTTGCCTCTTGCTTCCTGATCCTTCATCAATTCCACTTGCAGTCGAAGAGAGGTAATGGGAGAGCGTAAATCGTGACTGATGGCGGCCAGCATTCTCGTTCGATCCTGGACAAACCGTTGCAGTCGTTCGTACATGCGGTTAAATGCCCGGATGGTCTGCTGAATATCGACGGGACCTTCTTCCGGGATGGGGGTGATGGATTCCCCGCGACCAACCCGCTCCGCAACTTCCGTGAGTTGTTGAAGCGGACGCGTGAGACGTTGCACCATGAACACCACAATCAGGCAGATACTGCCACCGGCAAGCCCCATCGAAATGAGAGTCGGCAGCGCCCAGCGTCCCAGGGATGGGGTGATCCCCATGCCGGCATTCAGCCATCGGCCATCCTGGAGACGCGCGGAAATCAGCAGCCCTGGCGCATCATATTCAGAGAGCGGAAGAGGAAAGGACGGGCCGGATGCCTTACTGCGTACAATGGAAGGTTGAACGCCTTCCGGCGCTTCTCCTATGGTCTTTTTCCATGACCCGTCCTGTGGGGGAAGCATGAACCGCAGTTCAGACACATCATTCTTGCTGAGCAAATCCGTAAGACGGCTGATCCACTCATGGTCGCCTTGTTGCATGGCTTGAGGAATCTGACTGGTATCCGACAACCAGTAGTACAATTTTCGTGAACTGGCGGCCTGGACCATGCGATCATGCAAACCGGATGGACTGTGTTCAATGAGATCGATGAGAGAAGCGGTTCGTTCGAGAATTTGAGTCCGCTCGACAGATCGAATAGCCGCACGACGTTCATCGGTAAAGATAAGGAAGTTGGCCACTTGCGCAATGACGAGGGCTGCGAGGAGAAGGGCAATCATCTGGCTGGTCAGCCGTTTCGGCAACACCCGTCTGAAAATGTGCAGACCCGATTTCATTGTAATGTGACCTCTGCGGTAAATGTGTATCCCCCTCCCCACACGGTTTTAATCAGGGAAGGAAGCTTGGGATCGATTTCAATTTTTTTTCGCAACCGGCTAACCTGATTGTCGATACTGCGATCAAACACATCGCCCGCGCGATGGCGGGTGAGGTCGAGTAATTGATCACGAGTCAACACCATGCGTGGATGATTCAGGAAGACCGTCAACAGCACGAATTCCCCGGTGCTGAGCGGAATGGCCACGCCATCCTCTCCGACGAGTTCCCGTTGCGAAACCTGTAAGACCCATCGGTCGAATTGAATGGTTTTTTCCGCAATGCGCCGTTCTTTCCATGGAAGACTATTCGCCCGCCGGAGCACGGATTTGATTCGTGCCAACAATTCCCTGGGATTAAACGGTTTGACGACATAATCATCCGCGCCCATTTCCAACCCGATCACGCGGTCGGTTTCTTCCGCCATGGCCGTGAGTAAAATAATGGGAATGTCCTTTGTTTCACGTAAATGACGGCAAAGAGAGAGACCGTCTTCTCCCGGCATCATGATATCCAGCACAACGAGGTCGATGGCGCTGGTCTCGAGAATTTTCCGGGCCTCCGCCGCGCTTCCAGCCTTACTCAGACGAAAGCCCTTTTGCGTGAGATAGTTTGAAAGCGGATTGCGGATATCCGGCTGATCGTCAACAACAAGGAGATGCGGTAACGAATCCATATGGCTCCTCAAGCTCACCCTTCTTCATTATTATGACGCCGGAACCGGGAGTGAGGGGAAAAAAATTGTATCAAAGTTTGTCAAAACAGAATTCTGTCAGGTTTTCTTACAAAAAAGAAGGATGTGGAAAAAATTCAGGCAAATATCCCGGGTATACTAACCGAGAAGTATGGAGGTGAAACGGCTGGATGGATCGTGTTCGTCCCCAAGATCCAATAAAAAGACGTTCTTCATCTTCGGTCCCATGAAGTTCAGACAAGTATCATCCATAAAGGAATCAGAAATTATTTTCCCTCGTCATTCGCAACTTCGTATGAATACCCTCCAGTATTGTCGCGCCCTCCTCACAGGAATTTCCCTGATGCTGTTAACGGGGTGTCTGTTCGACCCACAACCCATTGAATTGAAGATTCAGCCGCCCGATTCCTTTTCCCTTTCCGGCCAGCATGCGTTGCCGGACAAATGGTGGGAAGCCTTTGAAGACGAGGCCCTTGACCGGTTGATTGAACGCGCGCTTGAAGATAACCCGACTCTGCTGGCCACCTGGGACCGCCTGCGACAGGCGGAGGCCATTGCGGTGCGTGATGGAGCCCCCCGCTTTCCATTCTTAAATGGAAACAGTACTGCCAGCCGGAGTCGTACGGATTTAGGCACGCAAACCGATCGTTTTGCTGTAGGAGTATCGGTGGCCTATGAGCTGGACCTGTGGGGACGGGTACGGGCTTTTGGAAGTGCGGCGAACTTCGATGCGCAGGCCAGTCAGGCCGATTTAACGGTCGCCGCGATTACCTTATCGAGTCAGATGGCGAAAACCTGGTATAACCTGCTCGAACAACGAGGCCAACTGGCTTTGTTGGAGAAACAGATATCGACCAACGAGAAAGTTCTTCAATTAGTCACCTTGCGGTTCCGACAGGGGGTGGCCGCGGCGGCCGATGTCCTGCGACAGAAACAATTAGTGGAACAAACGCGTGGAAAAACCAAAGACGTCCACGCGCAAATCGGAACGCTGAGCCATCAACTTGCCATTCTTCTTGGGAAACCTCCCAAGTCTCTGGAGATCCCCGACAATCAGGCGTTGATACGCCTTCCCCCATTGCCGAATACTGGCTTGCCCGGAGAACTCATTCAACGTCGTCCTGATGTGCAGGCCACGTTTTACCAAGTACAGGCAGCCGATGCGCGTGTCGCGGCCGCCATTGCCGAACGTTTCCCGCGCATTGATCTTGCCGGATCGATAACCACAAATCTCACCCCAACCCTGACCAGCGGTTCCTTTGCCGCGGCTCCGGGAGGACTGTTTGCCAATTGGTTAGCCACCGTATCGGCACAAATCATCGCACCGATCTTTAATGCAGGAGCGAGGGCGGCGCAAGTCGATCTGAACAAAGCTGCTCGGTCTGAAGTCCTTCACAACTACGAATTCACGGTCCTTCAAGCCTTCCAGGAGGTCGAAAATGCCCTGATTCGTGAAACACAACAACGGGCCAAAACCTCCAGCCTGGAAGATCAGTTCCACATCGCCACCCAGGTCATCGAACGCTTGCGAGCCCGGTATCTGAATGGTGCAACCGCCTATCTGGACGTGCTCAATGCACTGAACAGTCAACAGGAACTTGAACGCGAGATCCTGACCGCCCGGCGGACACTCATAGATTTTCGGGTTGATCTGGCCAAGGCTCTGGCGGGTGGGTGGCCCATGAATAAACCTGAAATCCGGCAATTAACCATTTCCACCGGATAGGGATTCATCCCGGAAATCGCCCAAGCCATGTTACCCCCATCCCATTCCAACATACGACTGATCCTGGTGAAGGCGGTCCTGCCTGTTCTGATCCTGGCGCTGGCTGGAGGCATTGCGTTTTCGATCGTCCAGACCGCCCCACAACCTGAACGTCATCCCAAACCCAGGCAGCCCCGACTGGTGGAAACCGTTGAAATCAATGTGACCAAACAGATGCTGACCATCGAGGCTTGGGGACAAGTCCAGCCTGTTCATCAAATCACACTCCGGTCACAGGTGAACGGGAAGATCATCTCCGTCAACCCTGAACTCGTTCCCGGCGGTCGGTTCAACGCACAGGAAACCATTCTTCGTTTGGAACCGGCGGATTATGCGCTGGCTGTCCGTCAACGACAATCCGATTTGGCGAAGGCCCGCGTAGCTCTCCTCCTCGAAGAGGGCAACCAGGTTGTCGCCAAACAAGAGTTCGATTTATTGGGTGCAACGATCAACGACCAGGAAAAGGCCCTGGTCCTTCGCCTACCGCAACTGCGCGCGATGAAAGCCGACGTGGATGCCGCCGCGGCTGCCCTGCAATCCGCAAAGCTCGCGCTGGCACGCACCGTCATCAAAGCCCCGTTTGAGGCCACCGTCGTTCGCCATCACGTCGATCTCGGGACCTATGTGACCGCCACCACCGATCTCGTGACAATTGCGGGAACGAAAGAATACTGGGTCGAGTTAGCCGTTCCCATGGCTCAATTACGTTGGATCACGATTCCTCGCACACCTGATGAACCAGGGTCCGCTGTCAAACTCTTTCAGGAAAATGTGTGGGGAAAAGAAAAATTTCGGACGGGCCGTGTGGTCCGGTTGCTGACCGACCTTGAACCCAACGGGCGAATGGCCAGACTCCTGGTGGCCATTCAAGACCCTTTAAATCTTCAAGCACAGCATGCGGCCCTGCCTCGCGTGCTGCTCGGTTCGTATCTTCGCGCTGAGATTCAGGGGGAGGAACTCAGCCGGCTGGCCAAGGTGAATCGTCGCTGGATCCATGATCAGGACACCGTGTGGCTCATGAATACAGACAATACACTGGAAATTCGTCAGGTGACGATCGCCTATCGTGGCCAACATGCGGTCTATATTTCTGAAGGCCTGGAAACGGGAGACCGCTTAGTGGTCACCGACATTTCCGCCCCCACGAATGGAATGCCCATTCGCCTGAATACCAGCCGTTCGGACACACCGGTGACTCCCCATGGAACCTAACCCTTCCTCGTCTCCACCTCAGCGGGAATCCGGCTCTCTGGCCTGGATGGTGCACAACCGGGTCACGCCCAATTTGCTCATGTTGACGCTACTGCTAGGTGGACTGTTTATGGCCTCCCACATTAAGCAGGAGGTTTTTCCCGAATTTGAAGAAGACACCGTCACCATCACCGTTCCGTTTCCGGGCGCAAGTCCCGAAGAAGTCGAACACGGGGTGATCCTGGCAATCGAGGAAGGGGTGCGTGGGCTGGAGGGCGTAAACGAGATCCGGGCCACGGCCGCGGAAAATCAGGGAACGGTCGTCGTCGAACTCCTGGCCAAGTCCAACAATCAAAAAGTCTATCAGGACATTCAACAGGCGATCAGCCGCATCGTCACCTTTCCGGAGGATACGGAAAAGCCGCGGGTCACCTTGGATACCCGTCGTCGCGACGTCCTGACGCTTCAGTTGTATGGTGACGTCTCGGAATGGACGCTTCGTGAAGTCGCCGAGCAGGTTCGGGACCGCCTCTTACAAGAACCCGGCATTACGCAAGTCGACCTTGAAGGCGCGCGGGCATATGAAATTCATGTGGAGGTGTCTCAAGAAGACCTCCGGGCCTATGGACTGACATTGGAGGACATTGCACAAACCATAGCCGCGACCGCACTCGATCGATCGGGTGGGAGCGTGGAAACCTCCAGTGGCGAAATCTTGTTGCGGGTACAGGAACGACGTGATTGGGCATCAGACTTTGCCGACATTCCCATCATTGCCAACCAAACGGGAACGCTCTTGCGTCTCGGAGATATCGCCCACGTGTCGGAAGGATTCCAGGAAAGCGAAACGTATGCCACATTTAACGGGGTACGTGCCATTGGCATCGAAATCTTTCGAGTGGGAGATCAAACTCCGATCGGTGTGTCGGAAAGCGCACGCGCCGCGATGGACCGTATTATTCCTGATCTGCCGGCCTCCATCCATTACACCATTCTCAAAGACCGGTCGGAAATCTATTATCAACGGCTCACGCTTCTGCTGAAAAATGGATTTCTTGGATTGTTGCTGGTCCTGGCTATCCTCACCCTGTTTCTGGAATACAAACTGGCGTTCTGGGTGACGGTGGGGATCCCGACCTCATTTCTGGGGGCCATGCTCTTTCTGCCGGCCATGGACGTGTCCATCAATATGGTGTCCCTCTTTGCATTCATAATTGCGCTCGGGATAGTCGTGGATGATGCCATTATTGCCGGGGAAAACATTTATGAATACCGGCAACGCGGCAAATCCTTCAGCGAGGCAGCCATCCTGGGGGCACGGGATATTGCCATTCCCATCAGCTTTAGCATTTTGACGAATATCGTGGCCTTCCTGCCGCTGATGTTTATGCCCGGATCTTTCGGAAAAATCTGGGCCGTGATTCCCGTGGTGGTCTCGACCGCATTCATTATTTCCTGGGTCGAAGCCTTATTCGTCCTTCCAGCCCATCTGGCACATTCGGGCGCCAATCCGACCGGCACCATCGGCAGAACCCTGCATCACACCCAACAACGGTTCAGTGCATGGTTTTCCCGATTCGTCGAACGGACCTATGGTCCTTTTCTCCGCCGGGCCATTACTCACCGCTACCTGACGATTGCCATCGGGTTCGGGATTTTTGCCATTGTGCTGGCCTACCCATTCAGCGGACGCATGGGCTTTATTCTCATGCCCACCGTTGAGGCTGATTTTGCCAAGGCCTCAGCCGCGCTTCCTTTCGGAAGTCCTCCAGAGGAAATGATCCGGGTCCGGGACGGGTTGATCCATTCCGTGGAAAAGGTGATCGACCAGTATCCGGGACAACATATTACCAACGGCACCTTTGCGCTGGTGCTGGAAAACACCATCGACGTTCGGGCCTATTTGCCGGATGCGAACCATCGTCCGCTCAGTACCAGCGAATTGACCACCCTCTGGCGGGAACACACTCCGGATTTCCCGGGAGTGGAATACCTGCGGTTTGAGGCGGATAGCGGGGGACCGGGGCGCGGGGCCGGGATCAGTGTTGAACTCAGCCATCGGAATATTGCCATGCTCGATAAGGCAAGCACCGATTTGGCCGACCGTCTGGCTGAATTCGGCAGTGTCAAAGACGTGGACGACGGGTATTCTCCGGGGAAACCCCAACTGGACTTCCGCATCAAAGAGGAGGCCCGCAGCCTCGGCCTCACCGCCGGAGATATCGCCAGACAAGCCCGCAACGCGTTTTACGGATCGGAAGCCCTTCGCCAGCAACGAGGGCGGAACGAGATCAAAGTACTGGTGCGATTCCCGGAGTCGGAGCGCTCGAGCGAATACCACGTGGAGAATCTGGTAATTCGAACGCCTGCCGGTCCACACGTGCCGTTGTATCAGGTTGCGACGGTCGAAAAAGGCCGGGCGTTTCGGGAAATCACCCGGCGGGACGGACACCGCACCGTGACCCTCACCGCGAATGTCCAACCTGCAAAGGAAACCAACCTTGTCCTGAATAAACTGAAAAGCGACGTGCTTCCGGCCCTGCTTCGTGATTATCCCGGCCTCAGTTACAGCTTCGAAGGACGCCAAGCCGATATGCGAGATGCGCTTCAGAGTTTTTTATATAGTTCGACACTGGCATTGATCCTGATTTATGTCTTGCTGGCCGTGCCGTTTCGTAGTTACCTTCAACCGGCCGTTGTGATGACATCCATTCCGTTCGGGTTGGTTGGTGCGGTGATCGGGCATATGATTATGGGCTACAACATCAGCATCATCAGTATGATGGGGATCATTGCGCTTGGCGGAGTGGTGGTCAATGATTCCTTAATCATGATCGACTATGCCAATACCAGGCGGCGGGAAGGACATCATGCCTTTGATGCCATCTGCCAGGCCGGCATCCGCCGGTTCCGGCCCATTCTATTAACCACCCTCACCACCTTCGGCGGATTGGGTCCCATGATATTCGAAACGTCCCGTCAGGCCCGGTTCATGATTCCCATGGCCATTTCACTGGGATTTGGAATTCTCTTTGCCACCGCCATCATGCTCGTGCTTATTCCCTGTCTCTATCTGGTCGTGGAGGATGTGTTGGGCATGTTCACCGTTACGGTCAACTCGCCTTCCCCGGTACAAGCTCCAAATGAACCGGAAGGCATCATTGCGGAGTGAGGGAGGGTCTTTTTAGGGAACCAAAGAGCATATCCTCCCTCAGCATATTTCTGAAGGGAAAAGTATTGAAATGCTTTCATGACTCAACTACCAGGTCAAATTTTCAGTGACTATCATCTACAATGACAAGTATGTCATCCTCTCTCTCTTGCACTCGTCTGTACCCCCTGCAGGACAATCCATTGCCGTAGGCCCAAACCTACCACCGATTTCAATCTCAGAATTAATGCCGGGTGTCGGTCGGCAGCCCATGCGCAGAAGGAAAGTGTAGGAAAAATTCTGTGAGGCCTTGCCTGTATTGGCGAAATCTCCTTTGGGTTTCACTCAGCTATTCCAAGTCGGAACCATCCAATGGCGCATGGCAAGCTGACCCCAAGCACATTTCTTCTCCCTAGGTTCTTTGCCTGTCTGTTCATTTCCGAGTAGACTGGGGCACAGTCCGAAATCAGAATATTCCTGTTGAATATTTCTGAAAAACCGCACGTATTCACTCAACAGGGATTCGATATCAATGGTCGACGGGAATGATCAAAACAGTCTTCCAGCAAGGCCGCAGCTATTTTGGCGCGCGGAGCGTACTTTTATTACGTGAGCAGGGCAAAATGGCGAGAACGCCGCTGGCGGCTTTTTTCAGCATTCCCAAAATGATCCACCCCTGTTGTGCGTGATTTGATGAAAAGAAAAGGTCTTGAAACACCATGAAGTTTGCAAAATATCCCATTTCAGATGCTTTGAAAAACAACCTGTCCCGACTCGGGTTTGTAAAAACCACGGACATCCAATTTAAAGCCATGCCCTCGATCATGGCGGGGGAAGATGTTCTGGCCATCGCCCAAACAGGGACGGGGAAAACGGCAGCATTTGCCATCCCGATCATCAATCATCTTGACCAGTGGAAAAGGAGTCAACGCTTAAATGGTATCCAATGCATTGTCATGGTGCCGACGCACGAACTGGCGATGCAGATTGGAGAGGTCTTTGCCCAACTTTCCAAACAGACCAAGGTCAAAGCGTTTGCCATGTATGGCGGCGTTGAGCAGGACCCGCAGATACAAACACTTCAGAATGGCATCGATGTGCTCATAACGACACCCGGCCGATTGTTTGATTTGATCAGTCAGGGGTATGTTCTGCTCAACCACGTCCAAACCCTTGTGTTAGATGAAGCTGATCACATGCTCGATCTCGGATTTATTGGAGATATCCATGCGATCAAAAAAAAGCTGCCACAGAAACATCAAACGCTCTTTTTCTCGGCAACCATCAATGCCGAGATCAAAAAACTGGCCTATTCTCAGGTGAGGCATTCGGCTATCCGGATTCAAATCTCGCCGGACAATCGTGTCTCCAAAAATGTCTCTCACTACGTGATGTTCGTTGAAATGGACGATAAACGGTTTTTCCTGGAGCGATTCCTGACCGATAATCCTGAGAGCCGGGTGATCGTGTTTGTCCGGACGCGAGTGCGCGCTGAACGGGTTGCCAAGGCGATGGGTCGTGTCGGAATAGCCACACTGACAATTCATGGGGAAAAGGATCAGCGTGACCGGGCTGGGGTAATGAACGCTTTTAAAACAGGTGCCTGTCAGGTTTTAATCGCCACAGATGTCAGCGCACGCGGCATCGACATTCCCGATGTGCATTATGTGTTGAACTATGACCTCCCGGATAAGGCAGAAAACTATGTGCATCGTGTGGGAAGAACTGGGCGGGGTATCAAAAAGGGCATTGCGATTTCGTTCTGCAGCAGCGAAGAAAAGGGACGACTCGAGGAGATTCAAGTGTTTTTAGATCAAGAGATTGATGTCGTCAAAATCTCGAAAAAGGATTATGCCTTTACGGTGACACATCCCAGCGGGGAACCTACCTTGGAAGAGTTGCTTAAAGAAATAGAGGAGGAAGAGGAGGAGAAAAGGAAAAAAAGGAAAAAAATTAAACCGCAAAAGAAGAAAAAAAAGAATTAATGGCTCGTGAAAGAATACGAATCAATCGAAATTTTGGCGAACTGAGGACTCGTTTCCCGCTCAGGTTGACTTGATTCCAAGTTTTGGCGTGAGCGCTCATGATCTAGCTTCACCCCCTTCATATTCGGAACAAACGGCTTCTGCCGTTGGGCTTCTGAGCCTATTTCCACTACACCCAAACGATAGTTTTTTAATTTGTATCTGCCTGAGCCGGGTTTCGGCCCGGCAGCCGAGATCCTTTTGTTTCGGCAAAAGGACCCAAAACCATTGACGCCCAGTTCGTCCTCTTTAGATTAAGCGGACGCAGGAAACCGGAGGGCGGACCAACTCGCCAGGCTCAAACAAGTCCGCCAATGCTTGAAGAGCGTCCGCCAATGAGGCCGAACAGCAGGCGTCGGGTCATAGGAAAAGGAACGAAGAAATCTAATTTAGCCAAGGTTCCACTGAGAGGCGACACTCTCAACAATAGATTTGGCCCACATTCTCCAACCTCTGCAGTCAGGAACAACTCTCGCAACCGTTACCGTATTAAACCATTCACGAACCAGAAATCGACAAAAATAAATCTAGTTAAATTTTCATCCTCTTAACTCCTCAGTACGAAACTCTCACCAACAGACTTAACCCCAGAACTTGGAGGTAGTGATTTTGAAGTTCTGTGACAGTCGCCCATCAGAAAAGTAGGTATCTGATTCGATACGACGTGTATCGTCATTGATACGCGCAACGCATCTGCAGTTGAGAGCAGCAGCATCAGCAAGGATGCGAAGTCTCCTGCCAGTAGGAGCTATCAATCCGATAGCGGAAGGGTCTCTCTCGCACACCCGTATTGAGGGGAATAGGTTTTGCTTATCCGAGCAAAATAGAGAATGTTTGGGAATGAGGAAATGAACGGAATGTTCGCAATGGATAGGTAAGGTAAGAAAGGGATCACGCTATGAGAATGTCTCGTTTTATTTTCATGTCAATACTCTGCGGAATGTTCATCGCGGTGAGTTTCTGTGGGACAGTAGACGTTTGGGCTCAGTTGACGGGTTCAGAAAAACTGGTGCCGGTAGTATGGAACAACGGCAAGGTCTATTTCTTCCAGGGAAATGAGTATGCCCGATACGACATCACCCAAGATAGGGCGGACAGTGACGATGGCAGTGGCAATCCGTACCCTCGACCTATCCAGAATATCTGGCCTGGACTTTTTCAAGAGAACATAGATGCCGCAGTCTTCTGGCCAGCGCCGCCTCCGGGAGGTGCAGAACACAAGACGGTGGCTTACTTCTTCAAAGGCAATCAGTTCATGAGGTATGACGTGGATGCTGATCGGGCTGATGCGGCGGATGGCGCCGGCCGGGCCTACCCCCAGCCGATCTCGTTGAAGTGGCCTGGGATCTGGACAGATCGGGTGGATGCCGTTGTGGTTTGGCCTGTGCCGAGAAGCGGCAGGACCGTCGCGTACTTTTTCCGGGATGATCAGTACATCCGCTTTGATGTGAAGAGGCATCGTGCTGACCCGGGCTACCCGAAGCCCATTGCGGGCAATTGGCCAAATTTCAAGTTTCCAGGTGGAATCGACGGTGCGGTGGCCTGGCCAACGACAATCGAGGGGAAGTCGGTTGTCTATTTCTTTAAAGGCAATCAGTATATGCGGTATGACGTTATGGCTGATCGTGCCGACGATCAAACCGGTGGAGGGCTCAGCTATCCTGCCCCTGTTGCCGGGAATTGGCCAGGCCTCCTAACCACACCGGGAGGAACGGATGCCCTTGCAGCCTTTGCCCAGGAATGCGATCAAGCCATCGGCGTGTCTGTTCCCGACTTCGATGTCGATAGTCCCTTGGGGACAACGGTTCCAACCGATCATCTCACTCCGGCTAACGCGACCTATCCAGACGGCACCTGTGATCGTCCGAACGTGCTCAACGGAAAATGTGATCGTGGGAGCCGCTTCCGGGTGCTAGTCAATACGCCGGACGCCTATGTGGTGGCGCATGCCCGGAAGATGGGCCTACCCCAAGGGCAGTATGGCGACGTGGCAATCATCCAGCACAATAAAGTCAATGGCAAAACGTGTTTCTATCAGGGAGCACTGGAAGACTTTCACTTGAGTCATGATGGTAAGGTCAAGGCGCCTTCCAAGGGAGTGGGCAATCCAGCTTTCTGGATGACACCGTCACAAATTGTCAACAGCAAATTCCCCTGTGTCAGTTGCCATGACAATGGGCCAATCATCCGATCCCCGTATCTCGCCCAGATATCCGGCCCCAACCAGTTACCCGGTGCGGGTGATATCACCTTCAACAGCGACCCCGAGCCCTATTCCTTTGTCGGCGCTGATTTCGCCTCGTGGAAAGCCTACAAGGTCGAAGTCAACGACAATCTATGCAACAACTGTCATCGCATGGGGGTCAACAACGTGAGTAACACCGGCATCGTGGGGAACAATGGCACGGGGCTCGATTTAGGTATCAAGGCCACAGACCATTCACAAGAGAGTAAGCACCCCCACTCAGCCACATCACCGATATGGATGACGCCCGGGCAGGTCACCTTTGACCAAGGGACTGCTGATGCTGCACTGGCAATCAAGCAATGCGCCGAGCAGTTCCGTCCAGGAATGCCCTTTCTACCCGATTCACCAAGCTGTAAAATTACGCAGTTTACTACACCATAGAGGTCATATCGTTGACGATCGAAAGGAGGGCAGGAGAAAGTCGGGGAAGATCTGAATAATTCTTTCCTGGTCTTTCCTGCGTGGGAAAGGACAGCACCCGATCTACTCTTTGGACGGGCTTTTAACCCGCTAGACATAATGCGGTTACTGCATTCGATCCGCTCCTTTTTCTTTTCTACATATGAAGTTTTTTCGGTAGGTGGTGCCGAAGAGTGCTGGAAAAAACCGTCGCTAAGCGGATGCCCTTCTCCATGGAAAGTTGAGCCGGTAACGGGAAGAAAAAACGATATCTGTATGAGCACGCCTGGATTCTAGTCAGAGCCTGGAGTCTTCCCCATAGACCACCCGAAAAACCACTCTAGAGAAACTTTTCTTCTGCCTGGACAGTAATCTGTACATATAGGAGGAACATAACTATGGATGCCGTGACGTATACTACTATTCATGCAAACCTGGCCAGTGCCATGGACCGCGTGTGCAACGACCACGAACCCCTGATCATCACCCGCAACGGAGAGCAGTCTGTCGTGATGCTCTCGCTAGAAGATTATAAGGCGTTAGAGGAAACCGCCTATCTCTTGCGAACGCCTGCCAACGCCAAACCCCTCATTTCGGCCGCCGCCCAATTGACCACCGGCAAAGGTATTGAGCGGAAGTTGGCCACGTGAAGCTGATTTTTGCAGACGAAGAATGGGAAGACTATCTCTATTGGCAGCAGCAGCAGGACAAACGCATGCTCGAACGAATCAAAGAATTGATATGGGAGATACAACGCGAACCATTCACAGGAATAGTTAACCCGAACCATTACAGCATGCACTTTGGATTCTAGTCCCGCCACATAACTGATGAGCATCGCATAATCTATCGCATAGAGGGGGATGCCCTTCTCATTGCTCAGCTACGGTTTCATTACTGAGGCCAGCTCAGCCAACAACAGAAACACCAGGCCGGTTAGCTGTATCTCCCATACATAACCAAACGAAGTAGAATTGCTCATATACCTAAGATTTCCTCGACGCCTGCCGCCCGGCCCCATGGGCGGACGCTCTTATCACATGGCGGGCCTTGTCTGAGCCCTTCGCCAGACTCAGGACAGGCTCCGCGAGTTGGTCCGCCCTCCGTAATGTGCGTCCGTCCCATCCGATGAGGCCGGGCGGGGCGTCAATTTGTTTGTTGCATCTCGTAGAGTGCAACCGCTGTTTGGTCCTTTTGCCGAAACAAAAGGACCTCGGCTACCGGACGAACCCCGGCTTTACCGGGTGGACATTCGACGGAGGATGAGTTCTTTTTTCTTTTCCACGTATGCTGTGGTCTCCGTGGGCTGATGCCGAAGCGGGCTGGGAATGACCGCTGCCAGGCGGGCGCCCTCATCCATAGAAAGCCGGGAGGCCGGCTTGTGGAAATAGCGTTGGGCGGCGGCCTCAATGCCGAACACGCCTGGCCCCCATTCAATGATATTGAGATAGAGTTCCAGGATACGTTTTTTACTCAAGGTCGACTCCAACATCCAGGTGATGAGGAGTTCTTTGCCTTTGCGAATCGGATCCCGGGAGGTCGAGAGATATAAGTTCTTCGCCAATTGCTGGGTAATGGTCGAGCCCCCCCGAACAATCCGTCCTTTCTCCAAATTGGTTTCAATAGATTCCAGAACCTCATGCCAATCCACGCCGGTATGAGAATAAAATGTTCCATCCTCGGATACCAGAATGGCCAGGCGAACGTGACGCGGAATGCTTGGGAGCGGCGTCCATCGGTAGTCGATTTTCAGCGTGGTGCCTTGAGCGTGTGCTTCGTCGATGCGTTGCCGCATAAGCGCGGATTCTGTGGGATTCTCCGTAGGCAACCGGGCGATCGAGAGAAACGGAAACGTGAGAATCTCAAATAACACATAAAGACCGAGAAGTATAAAAATTGTTTTGAATGGAATGATGCGAATCCACCTGAATCGCCGAACACGAGGCTTTCTATGCGAACCGATATTCCAGAGAGGTTTGGGAGGACGGGTTTTCGTGGCTTTCGGCCTTGATCGCTTCATGCTGGTGTTCTTGGCTGCCCTTCACCTGTCCCGACGGATAGGCTATGATGAGGCCCTGGTGGACAGGGCCGACACGATGATACCCGAAGTAAGTATCAATTTAGCGAGACCGTTGTCCAATGATTTTTCGAAACAATGCGATCCCCTCTAAAACAAACACGAGTAAGGTAACACTCACACCGGATTGCGTTTTATGATATCGCGGCTCCACCTGGGCACAGATTCTTCGCCACTGGCTCAGAATGATACCTTTGCCGTCAGCACCTGGTCGTTGGCCGGGATCTATCCTAAATAGGATCAAGATGAATTCCCGATCACGAATGTCCGGAAGAACTATGATAGATGACAATGCTGGATGGATCGGCCTCACCTGATTGCTTGATACCTGAATGGGACAATCTACATTTTCACCCCATAGGAGTGAATGATGAATGCCATGATCCTCGAACAGGATGCCGATATCGCGACGGGTCCTTTACGGGCTCGCGATATTCCCAAACCTGAACCGGGTCATGGCCAAGTTCGCATCAGGGTTCATGTCTGCGGAGTGTGCCGCACTGATCTGCACGTCGTCGAAGGCGAACTGCCCCCGTCTACGCGTCCCATCGTCCCTGGACATGAGACCGTCGGCATCGTGGATCGAGTGGGACAAGGAGTCAAACAGATCAAAGAAGGTGATCGAGTAGGAATCGCCTGGCTCCAGGGAACCTGCGGAGCCTGTGAATTCTGCAAGGCAGGGCGGGAGAATCTGTGCGCACAGGCCACCTTCACCGGTTATCACGTCAACGGTGGGTATGCCGAATACGCACTGGTCTCTGAACAATTCGCCTACCCTATTCCACCCGTGTTTACTGACGAAGAGGCTGCCCCGCTGTTATGTGCCGGCATCATCGGCTTTCGTGCCTTACGCCGCAGTCAGGTGAAACCCGGACAGCGCCTGGGCTTGTATGGATTCGGTGGTTCCGCCCATATTACGATTCAAATTGCCCGGCATTGGGGTTGTGAAGTCTACGTGTGTTCCTTACGGGAAGAACATCGCACCCTGGCCCGTGAACTGGGAGCGGTGTGGGTCGGGTCGGCCTCAGAGATGCCACCAAATTCTCTTCACTCAGCGATCATGTTTGCCCCGGCGGGTGAACTGGTGCCTCCGGCACTTCGGGCATTGGAAAAAGGGGGCACACTCGCCCTGGCCGGCATCTACATGACACCTATTCCATCCTTGGACTATACACTCGATCTGTTTCAGGAGCGGACACTCCAAAGCGTCACCGCCAACACCCGCCAGGATGGATTGGACCTGATGGAGGCCGCGGCTGCCATTCCCATTCACACCCACACGGTCCCCTTTCAATTAGAGGAAGCCAATCTGGCACTCCAACAATTAAAGGCAGGAACCATCCAGGGCGCGGGAGTCTTACATGTGCTGTAAAGGCCTAGGAGTCTGTCGGACTTAGGGGATCGAGAGCGAAACAGCGGCTGAGCGAGGCCAGATTTTGACGATTTCGCAGGCCCATAGTGGGGACTATGGGCCGCAGCCGATTCTTCCTAAGTCCGACAGGCTCCTAACACCCTCGCTCGAAAAACAGGCCACGATTGATATCGCCGATGCTGACCATTCCCATCAGTTTGCCGTTTTCCGCGACGGGGATTCTCCTGAAATTCTTCACACCCATGTAGGAAGCGGCCTCTAATATCGGCGTGGAGGGCGAGACGGTCATTGGATTCCGGCTCATCACCTCTTCAACCTTTTTTTTTAGCGCTTCCGGATATCCTTCCTCCATCTCGGTGAAATCCCGGCTGTGAACATTGTCATGGATATAGTCACCAAAATTCGGGAAAAGCGGTAATATAACGTCTCGAAGAGCCACCAACCCGATCAGATTTTCTTTTGGATCAATGACCGGGATCGCCCCGCAATGCCGGCTCAACATTTTGATCACCACCGTTCGAACCGAGTCCGTGGGAAACGCCGTCAACACTCCTGTGGACATCACTTCACGTACAAGCATACCCACCTCCTGCGTTGAGGGTGATTGAGATGAATTACTGTACTCCCCTCAAATTGGCATTGTCAGCTTAATACCCGGCGGCCAGGGAGTCGGGTGTGCGAGGATCAGATGCCCCATAGAACCCCTGCGGTCCCTTAAGGATGCTTTGAGCCCCACCCATAGTTTCCCCGACCGTGATGGTGTGACCCCATTGTTCAAGAAGGGTCAAGGTGTCCGGACTCAATCCGCGTTCCACTCGCACTTGGTCGGGCATCCATTGATGATGGACACGGGGCGCTGCTGTGGCGGAGGCCAGGTTCATGTCATGATCAATGACATTTAAAATAAGTTGAAGCGTCGTGGTAATGATATGACTTCCTCCGGGGCTTCCCGTGGCCAGGAAGGGTTTTTCATTGCGTAAAACCAAGGTCGGAGTCATTGAGGAGAGAGGGCGTTTTCCGGGTTCAATCGCATTGGCCGCCGATCCCATCAGACCATAGGCATTGGGCGTTCCAGGCTTCGCCACAAAATCATCCATTTCGTTGTTCAACAGAATACCGGTTCCCTCAGCCACAATGCCGCTGCCAAAGCTGAAATTGATGGTATAGGTGTTCGACACGACATTGCCGTCTTTATCCATGACCGAAAAGTGTGTGGTATCCCGCCCCTCGTAAGGCAAAGGGTTGGAGGGCCGGATACTTGATGAAGGACGAGCTTTCTGAGGATCAATGGAGGCATGTAAATGTTTCGCATATGCCTTGGAGATCAGACCTTGCACGGGCACCTCGACAAATTCAGGATCGCCCAGCCAACGGCTCCGGTCTGCATAAGCAAGCTTCATACTCTCAACCAGCCAGTGAACCGTGCTGGCGCTATTGTGGCCGAAAATCTTTAGTGGTTCGTGTTCCAGGATGTTCAGCAATTGAATTAAATGAACGCCCCCGGAACTGGGCGGAGGCATCGACACAATGTCATACCCGCGATACGTTCCCCTCAGCGGCTGACGCCAGACCGCACGATAGCGACCCAAATCTTCTTTGGTCATCAATCCTCCGTGGGCACGAATCTCGGCGCTCACACGGTCCGCGATTGGACCGTCATAAAAAGCACCGGCCCCCTGCTCGGAAATTTGTTGAAGCGACCACGCCAGATCGTTTTGGATCAACCGATCCCCGGACCGGTACATCGTCCCATCCGGCCGAGAAAAAATGCGGCGAGTGGAGGGCCACCCGGAAAGCTGTGTCGCATGCTCTTGCATCGCTGCGGCCAAATCAGAGGAGACAACGATTCCTTCCCTGGCAAGTTGGATTGCCGGAGCCAACACGGCCTGAAGAGATAGGGTGCCATAGGTTTCAAGCGCTTCCACCAAACCTGCGACCGTGCCGGGAACGCCGACAGATTGATGGCTGTAGCGAAGGCGTGACGGGTCTACCATGCCCTCCTCATCAAGAAACATCTGTGGCGATGAAGCAGCAGGAGCGACTTCGCGGTAGTCGAGGGCCATCGCGACAGGCTTCTCTGCTGCGTAAATCAGCATAAACCCGCCGCCGCCGAGATTCCCGGCCTGAGGAAGCGTGACAGCCAGCGCAAATCCCACTGCGACCGCAGCGTCAATCGCATTCCCTCCGGCTTTTAATATGTCTACACCCACACGGGTTGCCATGGCCTCTTGACTGACGACCATTCCATGTTCGGCATAGACGGGATGAAAGATTTCCCGGTGGGAAAAGATGGGCGTGTCTTGTGCCAACCCGTCATTCAAGACACTCCCCACCAACACACAAGAACACACTATCCATGCCAGGGATGCTCTGCTGGCCAGTGCCCAATGAGGTGTAGGGTTCATGTGGGAAACCTTGGACTTCATCATGCTGGAAAGCCTTTTGATACCTTCACAGACCCCACAAAAAACCATGTGGAATGGTGGGGTGGCTCCATCTTTCTTTGAACCGTTAGGTCGGTGGAGGAACCGGATCTCAGAATACCTTGAAAAGTTCTGAAAACAAAACCGGGCCTTTCATCCCACCGGGTACCATTCCATCGCCGCCCAGGCATGTTCTTTTGAGCCCGTTTCTTGCTTCTCACATCATATTAAGTGAGTATTGGATGAACATCAAAGAGATGAAGATTCCTCATTCTGTTTCTTTGAACTTCCTGTTTTAATAAGACATGCCCGTGATGACTATTGAGGAATCTTTTCTCGGCTTTCTCGTAGCTCTTGCCGCAGGGGCATTGATTGGCTTGGAACGTCAGCAGGACCTGAGCGTAGAGCGCAAAACCGGCATCGGCGGCGTACGGACCTTTCTCGTAGCCCCTGCCGGAGCCCTGTCGGCGTACATCTCCCAAACCCTTGGCGTATGCCCTATTATTACCACTCTCCCGATTCATTGCGTGCTCCTGGCTGTAGCATACTAAAATGAATGGGGTCGAAAGGAGCCACCGTGACCGTCTTTAGGTTCACACACCCTTAACGATATAGTTTCAAAACGAATGATCATGAATCCTCACACCGACGATCGTAAACACACTCTGCTCAAAGTTCTCGTGGGCTCCCATGCCCATGGCTTGGCATCCGACAAGAGCGACCGTGATTACCGGCGGGTCTATGTCATTCCAACGGAGGAGATGTTTCAGGTGGGATTTAAATTGCCCGGCGCGCAGTTGGCCAAAGGTGATGGGGATGAAACGGCTTGGGAGATCGGCCAATTTCTTCTGCTGGGGACACAAGGCCATCCCCTGATTCTTGAAACGCTGGTGGCCCCCGTCATCACAGCTGATGCATGGGGAGAACAACTGCGCATGCTGCTGCCGGCACTTTGGTCGCCCCAAAAAGCCTTTGAGGCCTTTACCAACTATGCCAACAATCAACGCACCAAATTGCTGGAGAAGAAAGATGGACGTCCGGCAAAATATGCAGCTGCCTATATTCGGGTTCTCTACAACCTGTGTGAATTGCTCAAGTCAGGAAGTTTTCACATCCGCATTACGGACACATCGGCAGGAGAACGGCTGGCTCGCATCAAAAATGGACAATACCGATTAGGAGACGTGATGGATTGGGGGGAAGAACTCACCGCACAGGCAGAGCAATTCATTGCTGTCTGCGGGAATGAACGCGATTTACCACGCATTAATGAATTCCTGGTGGCCATTCGCCGGGCATTTCTGACGCCTTAGCCGGCGGGCGAAACGGATGCCCTAGCCAACGGAAATCTTTCAGCTTCTCGTGACTTTCGACCATCCCTCATAAAAAGAGGGGATCAAATGATCCCCTCTTTCAATGCCCCTGTTCCTGACTCCAGATTGATGGTGACATGGAACTCGTCATACGGCCATTCACTTTGTGCTCTTATCATTGTGAGCAGATTCCGTAGGGACAGTCTTCTGCACGTCATACACGATATTTGGTCGAGTCTCATTCATGGGGTTGATGGCATGAGCATCATGAAACGCTGCGGCTTGTTTCAATGACTCTTCAGGTGATGGTGGACTCTGTCCCGGGTCATTTGCCGTCTGCATGCCTAAAACGGGATCTTTGAAATCACCCATGGGATAGCCCGGATGCTTCGGGAGTAGACCGGGATTTCCAAATGCCAGTGACCCAATCAAGACCAGATTTATCACTACTGTTGCAACAACGATGAATCTTTTCATAATTGACATCCTCCTTTCTCTCTTGGCCGAAGCAGGAACAGAAGCAAGGAAAAAATCAATTAAGGCCCGCCACTAGGCGGGCCTGAAGATCTCTGCGTTAGGCCGCAACCCGCTCATCACTGGGGAGAATGGTACGGGATTTCCGGTAAGACCCTTTCAGCTCTGATGAGCTTGGACCATCTCCAACTAACAAAGCCGTGAGAGCTACGATCACACCCGCCATAAGTCCCACACTGGCAAGCACGCCTTCAATAATACCACCCATAACATTCACCTCCTCTCATCCTAGCTTTTCAATCATTTCTGATTTTAATCCCTAAAATAATTTCAGGTCCAAAAAAGTCAAGAGGTATGAAGACCGCCTCGTCTTCCTCCCCAACCGGCCAGGTGTTCCTGCCGCCCTTCCCTCACCTCCGCTCAGATGGCTTGACTTTGTCGAAACATGAATTAGCTCTGTTTTATATAAAAGAATTTCGTCAGCGGAGTTGGTGTAACGGAGGAAATAGGTCATGGCGGGTATATTGCACAAGGTTGACCTCCTCCGGTATGCCAGGCATGAAAAACCTTCTCATTCAAATTATTCGACGAAAGGAGGACATCCACCATGGAACTCAAAAATCTTCTTACCCCCTGGAATTGGTTCAAAAAAGAGGAAGAACAATCTCAATCAGCACGCAGTCAGAACGTATCCAGGTCGACCGACCATCCTCTGGCCCGGTTCCATCGTGACCTCGACCAACTGTTTGACAACGTCTTCCAAGGATTCCCTTTATCGCCGGGACGAAGGGAAAACGGAAGTTCGTGGGGAGGTTTCATTCTGCCCCACGTTGATATCAGTGAAGACAAGAAGCAGTACACCATTACCGTGGAGGTGCCGGGCGTTGCTGAGAAAGATATTCAAATGACGCTCGCGGACGGCACCTTAATGATTCAGGGCGAAAAACGATCCGAGCAAGAAGACAAGAATAAACACTATCATCGGGTCGAACGTTCGTACGGGTCATTTCAACGTATGCTGTCTCTACCAACGGATGCGAATGAAAATAGCGTCGAAGCAAAATTTAGGAATGGCGTCTTGACCATTACTATCGCGAAAGATCCAGGCGCAAAACCGGCTGTGCGTAAAATTGCCATAACGTAAGGCACTTCTGCTTTCGTTCACGTTGTTTCCCGGCGGTTGGCAAAACAACGCCAACTGCCGGAAATTCCAACATGCTTTCTCCCGGGCCACCCTCTTCAAGAATGGATTGGCATTTTTTGCTGATCCTCTCGCCAGATGTTAGGCCCCACTGGAAATCCTTCAGTCTCACCGACATTTATTCTCTCCATTTTCCTTAATTAAAAAGGGGTTTTTCTTATAATGCGGTAGGATGTAAACGCCCATGATTAGAAAACATGGATTGAAAATTTCGATTCTAATTATAAGTCTTTTCAATTTGCCTCTATGCATTTAGGGCTTATCTTGTCTTAGAGAAGGATTAATAAAAGCCCAAGTCGAAACGATGATACAAAACAACACGCTGTGGGGAAATGAAATTGAGCATCGAAATCCTCAACTCAAAGGAAGGAGGTCATACAATGAAGAACATCATGATGTTATTCGCAGCATTGGTCTTCATGGTTGGAGCGGTGGACTAACAGGGAAACTCGGATCCAAGGATAGAGTTTTGCTGTTCCTCCAACGCGGACGGAGCACGATCTTTTTCTCGGTTACCCCTTAATTTTATGGGGGCAGGTTTCGACATCATCCTGGAAAAATGGGGGCACTTCTTTAGTGCCCCCAAAACCGAAAAACTGAGCTATCACAAATTTAGTCATGAAATTTATTGAGCGTGCGTATCCTGCGTCTTTCGATACGAACTATCATCTGAGTCCCCCGGCCCATAGCTACCCCGCTACAAAATTTTCTCAAAGAGGCGTTTACAGCCTCATCCCGGGCTCTTGTATTCTTTTAGGGAAACACGCTAGTTTTACATCAGTTGTTTTCCATAAGCCGAGCCCTTTTTTAAATTAGTCAAGGATTCTATCTATGGCATCCGCACAACGCGATCTTTACGACATACTGGGGGTCAAAAAAACCGTTGACGCCAAAGAGCTCAAAAAAGCCTATCGTCGACTGGCACGCCAATATCATCCGGATTTACATCCCGGCGAAAAAAAGACGGAAATGGAAAAGAAATTCAAAGAGCTGAATGAAGCCTATGAAGTCCTGGGGGATGAGGAAAACAGAAAAAAGTACGATCAATACGGCATGAACTGGAAGGAAGCCGAGGCCTATGAACGGGCCCGCCAACAGGGCGGCGGAGCATATCCAGGTGGAGGTCCTGGTGGATTTACCCAGGGGGGCGGTGATTTCAGTGATATTTTTGAGAGCATGTTCCGGCAGGGGGCTCAACGGGAAGGGGCCGGCTTTCGTGGGTTCGCGATGGCGGGGGCCGACCTGGAAGCCAATCTGCCGATTTCACTCCGGGAAGCCTTCACCGGCACGCGCCGCGCCTTAAATCTTTCTGATGCCGGGGGAACGCCCCGCTCTATCGAAGTTCGCATTCCGGCCGGAGTTCGAGATGGCGAACGTCTTCGGGTGAAAGGAAAAGGCGCGCCTGGTCGCGGAGGAGGACCACCAGGGGATTTATTCTTTCATGTACAAATTGCCCCTCATCCCGTGTTTCAACGCAAAGATGCAGATATTGTGGTCACGCTCCCGCTTTGGCCGTGGGAGGCCGTATTGGGCACCGACATTCCGGTGCCCACGTTATCAGGAACAGTCCGTCTGAAAGTTCCCGCCGGCAGCCAATCCCAACAACGAATGCGATTAAAGGGCAAGGGACTGCCCAAACGAACAGGAGGCCATGGAGATCAATTTGTGGTTCTGGACATCGTCACCCCCGAGACTCCTTCTTCCGAGGAACAACAACTCTATGAGCAATTAGCCAAGTTCGATCACCCTGATCCCCGTTCAACCCTTCTTCGGGAGGCCGCCAATGACTGACGACTCAGAACCATCCTTAGAACAGGTTACCGCGGAAATCATCACCTTCGGAAGAATTCGCCGTGAAGAAGTCTGTACCCGATTAGGGATCGGTGAAGACATGCTGGAGGTCTGTTTGCAATGGGAAATTATTCAACCACCGGAACCGGACCCGGAGGGGATGGTGTTGTTCCCCGAAGACGCCATTGACCGGTTAAGCCGCGGGCTCCGATTACATCGAGACTTAGGGATTAACTGGCCGGGAGTCAGCGTGGCTTTGGAATTGTTGGACCGCATCGAAGAATTGGAACAGCAGATCCACAATCTTTCCAACCAGTAAGCTCAAGCCGTCCCTCTGTTCTCAAGAACAACTTTTGAGAACGCCGCAACAGACCCTCCCTTCATAACCGCCGACCAGAGAACGTTCCGGTCTTTCTCCCCGCCCCCTTGTCGATGTCGAATAGGAACACAGAGCGATTACCCCGCCAACGGGTGTGGCCAATCAACTAAGAAACCAAGCCGAGAAGCGAATCCGGCTCTTCACTTTTCTCTTTGTCAGTTTCTATCTGGAATGTCCCAAACCTCTATCCGGTTTGCCTCCCCCACAATCCCGAAACTTCTCCGGACTCCTTACCCAGCACACGCGAGGCCTTAATTCCCCATCTTTTGAGGCATATTCATGTCAGTCTCACCCAGGCTATAAATTGTAGCCACCACAGCGCTCCATTGAATCGGAAATCATTTGAATTTCATCTGGTCTATTGGCACTCAAGAAAATAAATGGAAAAGCCCAATGAGATCATCCAACTAACAACCCGTACGGTACGGCCATCATCAAAATAAGGAGCACTTCATGAGGTTTCTCTTCATCATTTTCATCGGCATCCTGTTGTCAGTGCTGGTGGCAACGGCCGTCGGCTCCCTATCGGGCGAACTGATTAATCGACTTTTTTCAACCGTGAATGAGACATTGATCCAATAATATTGTGTCTTTCTCCCCAAGCAGGACAGCTCATATATCAGCGCCGGTCCCACGAAGCCCAGACAAAAGCTCTCACCCCGCATCTTGACACCACCCGTGACATTCTAAAAGTCTGCGATCTAAACCGACGGTGGGCCATATCCCGCCCTTGTCAAACTGCCCGATGGGACATATCCATCCGGAGTTCAACAAACATGGGTTGAAAAATCATCAACTCCAATATTTAATCGGGGCAAAGTGGGACGGATGAACGCTTTTGCTATGGGGCAGGATGGGACATTTTCAACCTGCCTTCTCATTCAATAAATAGTCAACGACAGTAATTTTTTTCTTGTGGGTAACATTTTCGTCTTTCTTGTACAGAAAGATTCGATCACGACCGGCGGCATGAATCTTGGATTCATTAATTTCATAAGGTTTGGGGTCACACCGGGAATGAATTCTCTACAAAAAGCGAGGCACTGATAATGGCAATATCAAAACGGCAAGGTTATTCCACATCGTACAAGAAGAAAAAACTGACAGGGGATGATCCCTATTCAATGAAAGCGGCCCCCAAGGGATTCCTTCAATGTCCGGAATGCCAGGCCGTGTATCACCGAAAACGTTGGAGCCTTCCAGGAACGTCCTCGCCTCGTTCCTCCAAATCACCCGCAGGTACCCCCAAAAAACCAACCAGGCAAGTCCTGGTTCCACAAAGTTTTGTCTGGCCTGCCTGGCGGAAATTACGAGACGGCTACGCGGAAGGCTACCTCGCCATTCACTGGCCAAACTGGGGCACACACAAAGGAGGGGTCTTAGGTCTCATTCATAACGAGGAAAGTCAGGCGATTGGCAACAATCCTCTGGAACGGATCATGGCCATTCGCACACGTCCTGACGGACCGGATATCGAAACAACCACCGAACACTTTGCCCAACGCCTGGGCAAACATCTCGATCGGGCTTTCAAAGGAAAAATCACCTACCACTGGTCACATAAAGACAAATTGGCGAGAGTCGAATGGCAAGGCCCCAAACGCTCGATACGTCCCCGCCAAAAATCCAAAACATCGCAAACTAAAAAATAAGACGAACCGCTTTCGTATCCCGGGCCTCACCCAAATTATTCCTTATGGACACTCACAAGGAGAGACATCTCATGAAATCTCGCAACATGGTTTGGAGTCTGATACTGCTGATCGGGTGGGCCTTACCCACTGGAGCCCAGGAACCGCACGTCGATCCCTTACAAGGCGAAATTGTGTATCAGGCCCACTGCATGAGGTGCCACGGTATCCAGGGTAAAGGGGATGGTCCGGACGCTGCCGCGCTCGTCGTCCCGCCCGCCAATTTTCAACGCATGGAATCCCGGGCCAAATCGGAGACGGACCTTCGTTCAGCAATCATCTGGGGACTGGCCTTCAGTCCTATGCACGGGTGGTGGGACAAGCTCAGTGTCGAAGAAATTCGCGCAGTCACCGCCTACATCAGACGACTAGCGCCTTTTGAACCTTCAGTGCCTTAAAATTTGGTGAAAAAAGGACCGTTATGAATCTTTAAGAGAGGGCTAGCTTTAGGGGTTTCACTCAGGGTTAAATACAACATCCTTGAAGTAGGTATGGCTTGTTTCTCATTTTTATACCAGAGAGGAATTCTTATGAGACTTTCAATTCTACTCCTTATCATGATGGGACCCCTTGCCGGATTCGACAACCTATGGATGACCGAAGCAAAAGCCCAATCCGGCCTTCCCTCCCAAATGGCTACCACCGAACCACCTTCAGTCTCGAGCGAGGAAACAATCAAGGCGGATCCGGTTTGCGACCCAAGTCGCCGGCCAAAAATTACAAAAATTGAACCCGATGAATTTCAGGCAGGTGCTAAAGTGGTTATCATTGGAGAAGATTTTGGGCAAAAAAAAGAATGCCTGCACTCGGTCACCTTCGGGTACGAAAATGCGAAGGATTTCACCCTCAAGGGAAATGAGAGAATAGAAGCAACGGCGCCCGACAACCTTTCCACAGGAATAATTTTTGTGAATGTGGAGACCGGTGGCGGTTCGGTACGGTCTGCGGTGCTCATCCAGAAAAAGGAATAGGCCCTAAACGCGGCGGATCAGTATTGACCAAGAGCAAAAAGGTTCCCAGTGGAACAGGAGGTGCCAAATGGCAAGGAAGCCACTGGGGTGACGATGGATAGGCCCCAAGGGTTTTTAAGAGGGCTCGGAACCCTTTATCTTGATTTTTATCCACATGAAACCTTTACACTCATCTGTGGGAGCGATCCTCATCTCGACGATCATGAGCCTGATACCCTTTCTCCAGGCTCTAGCCATGGAAGAGCAGGCCCAACCCGGCAAAGCGCTCTTTCAACAATATTGTCAAGATTGCCATGGTCCTCAGAGGGACGGGAGAGGCGTCCTACGTCCTTTCCTGGAGCAGGATCCTGCCAATTTGACCTCGCAAATGACACAGGCCAAATCCGACCAGGAACTCTTTTCCATGATCAAAAAAGGGGGAGGCGAAATGCATGGCTGGGCGGACACCTTCACCGATGAACAGGTCCTGGACCTGGTGCATTACATCCGTGCACTCTCACCGTAAACGTTTTGCCGCACAGCATCGCTATAACGCATGAAGCGGGTGATGGAGTTTTCTGCAACTCTCCTACCCCACACCCCATTCAAGATACAAGGCCACGAAGAATTCATATGCCAAAAATATATGTTCGAGAAATCTCAGTTGACCTTAACGTTTTCCACGCACACTCAAAACACAATAGTGAGCCCTGCATCCATTATTCAGGGGGAGGTTTGCCTTTACCGTCAATCGAGAAATTTTATGATATCGTCTTGGATTTCCCGGGTCGTGACCAATTGGGTATGTCCAACCTCATAGTCCCGTATGGTGAGGTGAAAGCTCTGACGAAAGGCTTCCGGAAGCCAAGCGGATGACACCGTCACTGTTCCATCTCCATCCGCATAGACAGTGGGATGATTCCCTGCAGGACCTGCGGCTACCGGATCGGGATCCTCAAACAACAAGGAACCAGAGCCTTTTCCAGGAGTTCCCGTCCACACCCCTTTGGCCAAGGTTGATGTGCCTTTCGCATACAGGTACAGAAGGGAGGATTGATGGGGGCTTGGCGTAGAGAGAGGTGCATGAAGCAGTTCCAAAAACTGTTCCGATCGACGAAGCCAAAAAGACAGGTAGGCGGCCCGCCCATCAACGACTTCTTTGGACAAAGTTTGTTTATTTTTGAGCAGTCCCCATCCGGACTGTCGCCATTGTCCGGCATTTCTGATCACACCGTGTAAGGGCTTCAGTTCCGGTGTGATCAGTTCATCAGAACCGGCAATCGGTAAGAGATAGTAACTGGCCGGGAAAGATGCGTATGCCTCATAGCTTAGAAGCGACTTATTCCAACCGATGGTCGCACCTACATTCATATTCCGAAACGAGTTCATAGCCCCCAGAAAGGGCACCCCGGCCATCACCACGCGGCTGAACTCTCCCGCTCCCTCCCAGGTCTCCACGGCAGTGTCAATATTCTGTGTGCCATACCGTAAATAGTAGCTGACAATCAGGCCACCCATACTATGGGCCACAACAGAAATATCCTTCTTGCCTCGGTCCCGAAGTTTTCGGATAAGGCCATCAAAGCTTCTGACGGCATCCATGAGCTCTCCCCGCCAATCATACGTAAAGGGAATCACCTCCCCGCCCCTAAGCTTGGAAACCCGTAGTCGGTCCAGAAAGGAGCCATACACGTCAATGGAATAGATAAGCGGGACGACGCGAAACGTCTCAAAGATTCCCTCAGGTTGCAAATCAATCGTTTCTTGAAAGCCCAGGCCGGGCACAGGAATGGTCAACGACTGATCTCCAAACAGCATCTGGCTGAGCGTAATAAACACCAGACTGCCATCCGACTCTCGAACCAACTGCGTCCCATAAAAACCGGGTACGAAAATGACTGCTGAATCGCCATTCTCGGGATAATGCGTGGGAACTGAGTTCAGGCTACAGCCTGACAACATCATGATCACCATTAATAACGGCAGACATTTTATGAAGAATTTGAAATTTCGCCTAGGTATAGGTGGAACCAGCGCTTTTTTCATGGCGAAACGAACCTGAATAGAAGAGGATTACCGGGTGTGGAATATAAGCAGTAGGCCGGTGTGAACGATCTTCAGAACCATCATGATGTAAGGTTGCCCTTGATGGTCTTTGCACCAGGTTTCAGCTAATCCAAAGCGTCATGACGGCTTTGGGAACAGAGCACAGATGGCTTGATAGAGTTCTGTGACGGTGCCATTTTTCTGTAGATAATCGACCGCGCCGGCATCGAGCATCGCCGCCCGAATCTCTTTCTCATTGTACATGGACAAACCAATGACCTTAACAGCCGGCCATTCGCGGCAAATCTGTCTTGTGGCGTCAATGCCGTTGAGTTTGGGCATATTGTTATCCATCACTACGACATCCGGCATGAGCTGAGGGACCACCATCACCGCTTCCTCTCCATCATTGGCCTCTCCCACAATCTCGACATCCTGATATCGCTCCAGTAATTTCTGCATACCTTTTCGAAACATCACATGGTCATCGACTAACATCACCCGGATCCGTGGTTTTCCTGAAGTATGTCCGATGCTAGCGACCTCTTCGAATTGTGGATTGACGGTCGTGTGCTCCAATCCGCGTGACTGCGCAGAATTTTTTTCGCGTCGCGATTCCGTGTCATCCTCTACTGGAATCGACCCGTCAATCGGCAACACCAACCGCACAGAAGTGCCTTTTCCCGGAGCCGAAGTGAATTCCACTCTTCCTCCCATCGCCTCCATCCGCTCCTGTACCGCAAACAAACCCAGATGCCCGGGTTCCATGGCTTGTTGCATCGCACCGGCATGCAGTCCCTTTCCGTGATCCACCACAGCAATACACACCTTCCCGACCTGCCCCGAAGACATCCGAACTGTCGCCTCATACACGCCGGCATGCTTGAGTACGTTAAATAATAATTCGCGTACCGACTGAAACAACAGGATCACCCGGTCCTCGGACAGATGGATAGGCTGATAGTCACTGGTGTTGACCTCCACCCGTAGACCATGTTTTTCCATTCTTTCAGCCAGCCACTTTAATGATACCGCCAAACCGGTTTCATGCAAGGCGGGAGGACTCAGTTCCGCGATAGTCGTTCGCGAATAGGTCAACGCCTGCTGTAGCACGTACTCCACTTCCCCGGTCAGCACCTCCGCCTCAGGCGAGAGCGGCACTCCCTCCTTCAATTCATGTAATTTCATCCTCCCCACCACCAGCAATTGCACGAGATAATCGTGCAAATCTCTCGCCAGCTTTCGACGTTGGTGCTCTTCCGCCAAACTGAGTTGGGCAGCCAATGAACGCAGGCGATTCTTGGAAGACAGCAACTCTCCGGTTCGAGTTTGCACACGGACTTCCAATTCATCCTTCCAACGTCGCAAATTCTCCTCAGCCTGCTTGCGTTGGGAAATATCCTGAAAAACGATGACGACACCTGCAATCTGGTCATTCTGGTCACGCAGGGGTGAGGAGGAATAGGATACCGGAAAGAAACTCCCGTCTTTTCTGATAAAGGTATCTTCGAAGTCTCTCAAGACCTTGCCGTTGGCTAAAACTTGAAAGCCCGCGCATTCTTCAATCGGAAATGGTGAACCGTCCGGATACTGGTAATGTACCATCCGGTGCATCGAGCGACCCAGCAATTCTCCGGATGTCCATCCCAATAATCGCTCCGCCTCCGGATTCACATAGCTGACGAGACCCTGGGAGTCGAGGGTGTACAGACCCTCCCCCATATTCATCATGATTGTCTGATTCAGCGCTAAAAGACGGCGCGCCTCACTCTCGCTTTCCAGGAGCAACTGCTCAGCCTGCTTCCGCGCGGTAATGTCAATAGCCATTCCGCCGATCAGGACCGGTCGCCCATCGGCGCCCAGTATCGGAAATTTGCTCACAATCGAATGATGGAGCACCCCATCCTGATGCCGGAGCGTCTCAACCATTTGCACACCCGTTTCGCTGATCAAGGCCTGCCGGTCGTTTTCTTTAAATTGGTCAGCGACGTCCTGAGGAAATATTTCCTCATCGGTTCTTCCATAGAGCCGCTCCCGCGGAGTCTGAAACACCAGTTCCGCAGTCTCATTGGCATATACATAATGTCCCTGCAAATCCTTGATCCAGGCCAGGCCGGGCAAATGTTGCATGAATTTGCTGAATCGATGTTCGCTCTCCTGCAAGGCTTTTTCGGCTTGCGAACGGTCTTCCACGTCAAGACATTTACCGATCCATTCCCGCACCGTACCGTCCGCATTCCGAATCGGCACACCCCGTGCTTCGACATGACGATAGGCATTGCTTGAGGCATGCCACAACCGCCCGGAAAATTCAAATAACGTTTCGGACATGCAGGCCGCATTCCAGACGCGTTGAATGGTCTCCCGGTCATCGGGATGAATAGCCTCATTCCACCCGAATTCCCGCAATTGTTCCCAGGACTGGCCGGTATAGGCAGCCCACCCCGGTTGAGGGGTCACGAACCGGCCCCTGGCATCGGTGGTCCAGACTAAAGATGTGATCGCGGCCGTCAACGAGCGGTAACGCTCCTCGCTTTCGCGCAGAGCCTCTTCCGCACGTTTGCGTTTCGTAATGTCCGTCAGGGTTACCACGATGCGATCAAACGATTGATCGGGAGGAGGGAAGGTGATGGTGAACAAGACATGGAGACGGTCACCCCGCAGCGTTTTCAGGACCGTTTCCGATTCAAAAAGCTGTTGATGTTCAGCAATGCTAACCATTTCCTCTAGAAACATTTCATGGGTCTCAGGCAGAAAAATTTGGTGAAGCGATTGCAAAAGCTCCACACGGCTTGTCGCTGCAAACATCCTGACCATGGCAGAGTTCACATCGAGAATGCTGACCAGTCCGATTGCCCGTTCCACCACATCCGGATGCTCAATAAAATAGCGACGAAAATCTCTTACCCCCTCTCTAGCAAGGTCATCGATCAACGCTTTGACGCGAGTGAAGTCTTCCTCCCAGATGGAAATTCCCACTCTCTCAACGATATTCCGGAAATGTTCTTCACTCATGGACAAACCCGGCCCTTACGGTCGGGAGCTTGTACGGGCTCATCTCGACAGACTTTCCACAGACGATAAGTCCGGCAAAAGATGACAAGAAACATTCGAACGTTTGAGGAAAATTGGAAGTGAAGGACTCCCAGGAGTGGGATGAAAGGAAATCCGGCAGAGTACAATCCATGGCGATGCTTCCTACAGGAACCTGGCCGTACTCGGGAAACGTCCTTTCAAGATATTGTCACAGGCACATAGATCAAGGCGATCTCAAAAAAACCATGCCCGTGAGCCTTTTCAATGTGGTAGGCGCCCACATTGTAAATGTTCCCACTATTAAACACAATCTGTGTTGATCCGAGAAACCCAATTACCACAGTCACGATAAGAGACCAGGGGGCGGAGAATTCATTTCGGAAACCCGCATACAAAGATGACCGTTAGCAGATTCGACCCGATACCTCCTGCATCAACACATCATAGCTCAACACCTCTCTCCATGCGAAAAATTGATCGACCGTCTAGGTTTCCTCATCACCCTCAAGACAATTGGTACATTCATCCAATTTTGGGTCGCCATGACGGCTACAAAAATGACGGGCGCATTGCCGGCAGGTCATAAAACTCATTCGAATTAAATCCGCATTCTCACACACATAACAATTCTTTTCTCGTTTCGCTTTTGGCATCAATGGTCTCCTTAATTGGCAATTTCCTCAACGAATCTTAAGACATCGCGCGCACAAGCCACATCCCGAAGACACAGATACGGCGCCAAGGATTTCGGTGCGTCATGGCCAAGAGTGGCCTTAGACCATCTTCATGAAATTGACATGGATGTCAGGGAGGGCGTGCATCTCGCAATGACGAGGGGAGCGGACGCTGATCCGTAACAGGGAGGGGGAGCCTACCGCATGTTTGAACCTCCTGGCAATGTTTCACAAAGCTTTGACACTTCTACTCCTTCTGCGGGATGGAGGGCGGAAAAAATTCCCAGGGGTCTTGGCCTCCTGTAGAAGATGGGTTTACAATCTAGCCCCCACGTCGAAAGACATCTTAGACCTTCTGCGGAATGTATTTGGGATTGCGATCCTACGGATCGCGTAATTTTTAAGGCAGCGCGTCATTATTCGATTGCAAATTGACGACATTTTGGGTATGTCTATCCACCCTGAAATGTTCCCTGTTTGGAAAAGTTCTTACTTGTTTAAGAATATTCACGAAAGGCTAAGGCAGAAATTGGTACAGATCAGGTAATTCCCCAACGGTGGCCTTATGAGTATGGCCACATGCCGGCAAAGAGCGTGACACTGACCCCGGTTTCCGGGTCCATGCCATGAACAGTTGGATCCCTAAGAGAGGGAAAACCGCTTCGCTCTCCATGTGCATTTCACAATCATCAATTGCAATTTTCTCAATGTTTCAAAGAGGAATGGGGACCAAGAAACCTTCCGGTACATCTCTGTCACTTTGGTACCGGTCGTCTGTTTCTTAAGAGAAGTGATTTCGGACTTCAGTCGTCGGAAATGCCCGGCATCAGATCAGAGAAGATCTCAGGGAAGGACTCGAACAGCATGAGGCACAACCCTGTCACAACACATGTCTTTTTTTTGAAGAAAGGAAGTTTTTTATGGCCTGTAAGCGATGCGGTGGACTGATTGTGAAAGAGTCCGTCTATGATAGAGAGGGCAGCAGTCAGTTAGTCCTCATGGACCGTTGCCTCCAATGCGGAAACATTGAGGATCCCGTTAGCGCGCGTAATCGCTCGAAATCGCCAGTTCCTCCATCCCAAAAAGGCAAAGCCTGTCGAATCCCTGAGCACCCCAGGACTCCATTGGAGATGGCCGAGGGATAAGTATGGAGCTACGTCGGCACCAGAAGGAATTAGCGGACATCTGCGACCAAATTCTAGGCGGGCGAGGACTGACAGACATTGTCTGTGCTGTGACACCCGGTGGAGGCAAAAGCCTACTGCCTCAAATACTGGCGTCCCGCTTGATTCCAGCCATTGCCGACGCCCTATGCTGGATTGTCCCGCGCAGGGTCTTACAAGACCAGGGTGCGCGAGGTTTCCAGGATCCCAGCCACCGGGCTCTCTTAGGCCATCGGCTGGAGGCCATGATGACCACCAACCAGGAACATCCGACAAGAGGATGTGCGGCCTATGTCACGACCTATCAGGCCCTGGCTGCCGATACCCGCAAGATCAACGCCAAAGAATTCCGCCGCAAACGGTATATCCTCGTTCTGGATGAACCGCATCATCTCGAAGAGGGCGGTCTATGGCATGAGGCCATTCAGCCCCTCTATGACCGGGCGGTTCTGCGAGTGTTGATGAGCGGGACCTTCGAACGTGGTGAAGGCACACCGATAGCCTTTCTGCCGTATTCGAACACCGACCGAGGAAACCGGCTTGACTGGGACAGCACGGAATCCCGAGCCGCCATCCACTACTCCTTAGCCGATGCTCTGCGGGAACATGCCTGCATTGATTTGACCGTCCATTACGCGAACTGTCAGGCAACCTGGTTGGACGCTCAGGGAACCGAGCACCATGTCGAAAGCCTGGCGCATGCCGGAAAGCAGACGGCAGCGGCACTCCTGACGGCCCTGAAGACGGAAGCAGCCCTGGAACTCTTGAGCACGGGTGTGAAAGACTGGCAGGTACATCGCACCACCCATTCCCGCTCAAAGCTGCTGGTGGTGGCCGCGAACATTGAGCAGGCGCAAAAGTATACGGCCTGGCTCCAGGAACGAGGTGTGCCGGCCAGAATTGCCACAAGTGAGGATTCCACGGCAGCCTATCAGGCCATCAAAGCGTTTAAACGACAGGGTAGCGGAGCCGTGGATTGCCTGATTACGGTGGCCATGGCCTATGAAGGCTTGGATGTGCCGGCCATTACCCATCTTATCTGCTTGACCCATATCCGAACTAAGCCATGGATCGAACAGGTCGTTCATCGAGCCACACGCATGGATCCGCTAGCGGGACCTTATGCCGAGCAACGGGCCTACATTTACGCTCCGGACGACCGGCCATTCCGGGAATGTCTGGGATACATTCTGGACCAACGCACAACCGCAATCGCCGACAGTCCTTCATTGACACAGGTCCTCGTAGAAGGGACATACCCCGATGCACAGGGCCTTCTACCGACGGAACGAGCGGAATCAAGTATCCAACCTTTACGGTCCGGCGTCCTCGAAATGCGCAATCAGGGATTGTGGGCGAACCTGGCGACACAGGGGCAAACAGAAATGCACCAGGAGACCCCGAAAGAACGATTAGATCGATTGCGAAAAAAAATCGAACAGCATGTCCGTGCGCACGAGCAATCGCGGAAACTGTCTCATGGTACGGTCAATCGGGCGGTCTATACGAAGTTTCGGAAATCCCGTGCCGCCATGACCGAATCTGAACTCCATAAAGTCATGCAATGGGTCCATAAGATTTATCCGCTCTGAGGTCATTTTCACCAGGAAGCCTTTTTCACATGTCCATACAATGGTTTCCCGGCCACATGAATGTCGCGCGCAAGGAAGCGGCCAAAGCGATGGAAGCCATCGATGTCCTGATTGAAATACTGGATGCGCGCATGCCCGACGCCAGCAGCAACCCGTTGATCACGGAACTGCGGCTGGACCGCCAGCGCCCCTGCTTGAAGGTGCTCAACAAAGCCGATCTTGCCGACCCCGCCGTCACTCAAGCCTGGTTGAACGAATTCAACCGGGAACCTGACGTCAACGCCGTCGCCCTCTCCTGTCACCAGGCCGGCCAGGCCGCCAAAGTGCCCGGCCTCTGTCAGCTCCTGGCCCCGCATCGTCACAGCGCCAGCAAGCCGCTCCGCATGCTGATCATGGGCATCCCTAACGTCGGCAAATCCACGCTCATGAATAGTCTGCTCAAACGCCGCCTCGCAAAAGTCGGCAACGAACCTGCCGTAACGAAAGTCCAGCAACGCCACACCCTAAACGACCACATGACGCTCATCGACTCACCCGGCCTCTTGTGGCCAAAAATCGAACATCCTGTCGTGGGACTCCTGCTCGCGACCATTCACGCGGTCACCGCCAAGGTGATGGTCGAGGAAGAAATCGCCGAGTTTCTTGTCACCATCCTTCTTGCGCGCTACCCTTCCTCGCTGACGAAACGCTACGGCTTCCTCACAGAGGGTCTGGATAGCACGGGCGTGCTCGAAGCCATCGCCACAAAACGCGGTTGTCTGCGGAAAGGAAAGGGCGGAGAATTGGATCGGGAAAAAGCGGCGAAAATTCTCTTGACGGAATTCCGCAATGGCACGCTGGGCCGGATTAGCCTGGAGACGCCGGAAACTCGAGACGCTCGCCTCTAAGGTCAGATTGCATTTTCGGCTTTTCTGCAGACGAAGAATATTCCTCAGTCGTGCGGGGCCTCAACCTGGACACAGATCCTTCGCCATGGGCTCAGGATGACAAATTAATCAAAGATTATTTTACTGAGAATTTGGCCTCTCATGAACTCAATCCTGGAAGACTGACCTTTTCAGCACACCTCTAGGGAGTGTTGAATAATAATTCCCAAGGGCATATTGACCCACAGGCACGTTGCATATTAGAAGCCTCGGGGCGGTTCAAAAAAGCATGCTCTGAGCCTTTCGAAGGGTTCGTCCAGTCCTGCCCTGAGTCACGTCGAAGGGAAGGCCGGAAATTGCCTGCCGTGTCCCGAAGGGCACAACTTTTGTTTTGCGCGCAGAGCGTACTTCCAGTACATGAGCACGGGAAAATGCCGAGAACGCCACTGGCGGCTTTTTTCAACAGCCCCCTCTAGGTTTCTTCGTTGCCTTCGAGGCATTTGATACATTCATCCATTTGCGGGTCACCATGAAGACGACAAAAATGCCGGGAGCATTGTATACACACCAAATAACTTAAACTTTCCGACCCTGCTTCCTTACACAAATAGCAGGGCTTTTCCCGTTTCGCATTGGGCATATCTTTTCTCCGGCAATGGGATGGAGCGGAAATATCTCTCGACATCCGGGATATCCGCTAATTTACCGAGAGGACTGGCATTCCACCAAAGATCAGTGTGAGACATATCCAAAAGAACATGGGGAGGGCATGGCTGAATGCACGTTCGGAGGGAATTAGCACTATGACAGAATTGGACAGACCGGAGTCTCATCAAGCCAAAGGCAGATTGGCTGAGACTACGTGGTCTCCTGTGACCTTCATGGAAATGGCTATTCAACATGATCGTCCCAGGCGAAATTAGAGAAAAAATTTATATAGGATTCTAGACGAATCCCTCACTCTAACTTTCCATCATCTCCAAACGGGTATCAAACTCATGGCCGCAGGACACGCACCGGATACAATCGGATTCAACTACCGGTTCATCATCCCGGATCCCCATACCGCCACAGTCCGGACATCGTGCCAGATGCAACACTTCGTCCTTGAGGTTTTCATAGCGGGTGCCACGTAGGCAAAAAATCGGTTGGCCATCGAGCAACCATGGTTGACAGTCTTTATTGACCACAGGGAGCACGAGATAATGATGAGCAGCATAATCCTGGATCGACTCAGGGGTAGGAAACCCATCCTTAATCAAATTCCCGGTTTTCGCATCATAGATCCCACAGTCTTTTACGACAGCTTTCGTTGGCCCCATAAGATACCTCCCGACAGGATGAATCTGTTCGTCAACGGTGATCACCGACAATTATGCTCTAAAGGCGTGATGAAAGATTATGAGGGGAAATGGCCTAGCTGCACAACCACGAGCATGCCATGAAACGGATATCCAATGGAAGGCAATCTAGGCCTCACCCTAAGAGACCAGAAACATCACGCATTGCCCGGTTCGATGCCAAATGAGTTGAAAAGCAGGTCACCCTCGCTTCTTCTTTTTGGGTTTGCCCCACGTTTCACTCAGGACCGATTTCCACTCATCGCGGGATACGGCCGGCATTGTCTTAATGCGAATATGTCCCATTGAGGCATTGAGCACACCGGCCTTCATGGCGGCGCGATTATTGGGAAACTCTAAAATGGCCACCACATCATATTCCCCCAGGCAATAAAAGGCGTGCAGCATTTTCCCTCCCAGGGATTCGACATTTTTCTTTACCATGTCCGACCGCTGCACACCCTTAGCCTTCATGGTCATCAGCCCGTCATGGGTAAAATTCACTAAACTCACATAGATCGGCATGATACACCTCCCCGGGATAAAGTGAATAATGATGAAAATGTTTGTCCTAGAGACGAGATACAACTATCCTAATTGAAAGAGGCAATAAAAAATAGCCTTGCTCTGATTACCTGGCAATGACCACGCGCAACTTTTGGGCACATGATGTCATCGTGTGGGGAAAACCGCATTGAATCCAAAAGGGTTCAATCCTTAAACATCATGAGGCGGAAGGAAGCTCCTCAATGGCATCCATCTTCTCGGGATAAAAAGCCACGTAATCTTTAATATCGGCCACAGAAGCTAAGGGAGTCTCATACGTCCAGACCGCATTCTCGGCTGTTTTGTCCTCCACGTTCACACTATAATAGGACGCGTCCCCCTTAAAAGGGCAGTGCGTGGAATGGGTCGTGGGGCGAAGGCAGGACATCGTCACATCTTCACGCGGGAGATAGTGAGCCGGTGGCACAGGTCCCTCCCGCAATGTCAGGGCTCGCCTGGTATCCGCAATGACCGTCCCGTTAAAGGTCACTTTGACCCGATTCGGATTGGGCGTAATGGTAATGGCATGAGGATGGCTCGGTGCAGTCATGGTGATTATTCCTTTCCTGGGTTTAAAAATTCCGGCTGAAGCAATAGCGGTGAAAGGAGGTGGCCGACAATCTCTGATGTTAAAACAAGCATGGTCCGATTTCCTACTGAAGCTGTTGAGCAACCTCCAGGAATGTCTGAAGATTAGCGGGGCTGCTAAACCGATGATCCCCGGTTTTCAGAAGCAGCTCGATAGGATATTGAGGATCTTGTGTGAGCAGGTGTTCGGTAAATTGCCAGCTGCCTTGTGGAAGGATTACTACGTCCTGAAGTCCATGCACAATGCGCGTGGACACCCTTTTGGGTGAATCTAATCGCCTGGCCCATAACGCTTCGCTTTCTTCCACCCATTTCCACGAGAGCGGAAAGTCTTTATGCAAGGCATCATCGTCCCAGGGCATCCATCCGGTCTCCTGCCACCGTTGGCGTCGTTCAGGAGCAATATCCTGCGCGCGTTTTCCCATCATATTAAACGCCGGGGCCAGGAGCACCAATTGTTGCACGTGAGGAAAATCCTGTCCAAGGAGCCATGCCAGCCAGCCACCTAACGATGATCCGATAATGGTCACAGGCGGACCTTCGGCCAGCATCGTTGTCACGCATCGCGCGTCCGCAAGCCAGTCGAACAAGGTATAGTCGGCGAACGCGCCCTCTGATTCGCCATTACCACGAAAATCAAAACAGCAAAATCCCCAGCCTCGCTCGTTACACAAATCGGCCAGAGCCTTGCTTTTATTGCCCCACCGCTTGGAAAGAAAACCGGTCACAAAAAGTAATTGTCGTTCCTGGCCGGGAATGCGGTCACCGACTATGCGTTTAGAGTCCGCTCCGGGTATTTCAAATCTGGTCGATTGATTCATCATGTTCCATGTGCTTTCCGGTGAATGAGAATTTTAAATGTTTTTGAAGGACGTGAATGGGATGATCCACAGTAGGAGGGGGAACAATCATCGTTCGGGTGCGCAGCGAGGAGGCTCGGTGCAGGTGAAGAGAGCAGTGCCATTCCAGTGCGGAACCACCGGAGTGATTCCCAGAGCGCACACCCCTTCCATGGCCTGCCCGACATGATCGACCAATACAAAGTCCACCCCACGATCGAACAGATCCCCCAGGTCTTGCCTGAGCTCGCCCTCGTCTTCATCCCCGAGCCACGAATAGTTCACACGGATTCCTGCCTGATTCAGTTGATCCATGGTCTCGACGCTTGGCCGGCCACGCAAAAAGGACAGCTGGATGAACTCATCACAGGAATTAATAGTGGTGTCAACATACTGGGAGCGAAAGATCTCCCGGCTCATGTTGGCGACCCAGCTCTCTTCTTCGGCCTTCCCTGCCACGCGGCGCACGGCCAGAGCGGTATCGTCCCGCGCGCCGAAGATAATCTGATTGAAGCGTTGGGCTTTGGCGACCGTCTCGGCAACGAGCCTCCCGACCAAAGGATTGTTCTGCTTGATATCCACATTGATCCAGATATTGTGCGGCATAATGGCAAGAGCCTCTTCAAATGTCGGAATACGCTGTCCGGCCCCCTCGCCTGCACACGGCCCGAGCTGCAGGCTCTGGACTTGGGCGAGAGTCGACTCGGAAATGCGTAGCGTTCGCCCCTGCTCGTCTGTTACCCGATCATCATGTGAAACAACAAGTACGGCATCCGCAGTCGATCGCACATCCAGTTCAATCTGATGAACGCCAAGGCAGATGGCCCGCTGAAACGCACCGTTCGTGTTCACCGGACATCCCAACTGCCCCCCGCGGTGAGCGGAGATTCCCCGCTCAGGAAGATCGGCCGTCTGCAGGTGAGAGCCCTCACAGGAACCCGGAGCCATTCCGGACGGCGACGAAGCACATCCCAGCCAAAATGTCATGCCGGCGAGTGCGGCTCCGTAAAATCGCCACGTGGCTTGCGGGGATTTCCTACGGGACCAGGCGCATGGCATCACACACCTCGGGAGGGCCGATCATTTTCAAAAAATCTGTTGGGAAAAGTCACGGTTGCTCCAGCATGAGTTCAGGCACCCCGCCCATCGTAGTCACAAGCAGCGCGAGCAGGATAGCCTGAATAATCCAGCCGATAAGACACACCCCAATGGCGCGGTAGGTGCTCTCATAATCCAAGGCTTGGCGCACGGCAATGATCATGGCCACGAGCATCCATACACCGGCAAGAAGATTCACAAACCCGCTTAGGCCCGGGATAATACCGAAAACCCGGATCAGACCAGGGGCACTCGAAAAGCCGATCGTCCGTAAGAGTTCACCATGGTCAGCGTGGGTTTGTGGTTCAGGAAGAAGTTTCGTGCCAATGAGGTAAGTCATGAACGCCCACACATACCATCCAAGCAGGGACCCGACCGTGCCAATGACCAATCCCATCAGACCGGCCTCTTGCATAAACCCGATTCCACCGGCCAGGCTGGATAACACCACAACTGCCATTGCCTGACCCATCGAACGCCTATCCGCTTCCACCTCCTCATAAAGGTGAACATCAAGTTTAGCTGCGCGTATCATCCGATCAACAAACAGACTCATATGGATTATTTCCTTTCCCTGACTTGGGATAAATGTCATTCCAATCAAAAGAGATTGTGCCCGAGGAGGAAGACCACAAGCAATTGTGGGCAAAAATGTGTTTTTCTCTTGACTCAGAGGGGTCAGGAAAATTCAAGCCTCACATCAATAACTGATGTTGAACTTTTTTAAATTGGGGGGAATGGGCTGGCTTGTAAAAACTCTGGAGGAGAAATACCTCTAAGAAGGGAGCGGGTGCTCCTTCAGGAACCTGGAGATGAGCCGGAAATTTCGTTGGTGTCCAGCAACACTCCCTTATTTTCAAAGGGTAAACGGGCACCTTGGCTATAGAGGACGCCGTCGACCTGATAGGAGACTTCCTGCCGTTGTGAGAGTTGAAGGAGTTGGCGTATGACATCGAGTGTGGAGGTCGTGGTCTCCACGGAAATGACGGCATCCCCCAGTCTCGGAATAGTCGAGGCCTTATTCGTCAAGCCTCGGGCAAGTCGTTGATCATTAAGATGCAGGGTGAAATCAAGGCCGGTGACCTCTAGGTCAAAATCATTGGGATTCCGAACGCGCAAATCGACTTGCAACCGTTGTTCAAACATCGTCGCGTCTAACGGAGTGATATTGACCAGCAGAACTTCCGGCGACTCAGGCTGGACAGATGATGCCGGGAGAGAAGTGCACCCGATAAGAAAAAAGATTCCACACAGGAAAGAGAATACGAGAGAAAGTTGTTTCATCATTATAACGAATCATACATCAATCCAGAGGGCAAAGCGATGACAATCCCAATCATTCCTGGCTATCACTCTTAAGGACCCATCGACCATCTTCCACAGACAGTGCCCGAGGGGGCCAGCAGGCTAGTGTCCCAGGGCACATTCTCAGAACAGTCGCCATTTTCATGTTCTCAATTCTTTAATAACTAGATACATTTCCGTCAGAAGCTAGCGGGAATGAGTCAGAGAGAGACGATGGATTCCCGATTGCGAATGCCGGAGAAGACCCATCCGAGAGTTATTGCTGGACCGCTTGCTGAATGAACTGTTTCGCTTCATTCACCTCGGGGAGATCCGAATCGGCCTGATTCCATATGTCTAGAAAATTGCTATAGGCTTGCCGAGTCGCCTGGATATGGCCCAATTGAGCTGCCGCCCGTGCCAGGCCTAGAAGTGAACGTGCCCGATTGGGATGCCTTAACAGCGATTGTTCAAATTGTTGTTGCGCCTCTTTCGGCCGGTCGATGCCCAACAGTAACTCGCCATACAGTTCATGGGAGGGCTTAATGAGATCAGGTGGGCCGGAAGGAGGCGGGAGGGATTCTTCCAGGTCGGTGGCCCGATCAAGCATACGAATAGCATCTGAGTGGTCGCCGTTGATGAGATGTTTCAACCCTGCGATTTGCAAATTCCAGATTTGTGAGGTGATTGGATCAGACGATTCCGTGGAAGGTTCCGGGACCGGAGGACTTAACCCGGGATGTACCTGGTATGCAATTGGTTGATTCCGCAGTGTGGCCATGCTCTGCGCGAATTCTCGGATATAGACGGACATGGATGGAGACTCATCGCCAAAGCGATGGTCATTCACATTCCAAGCTTGATCCGCTAGCTCCCATCGTTCGGTTTCTATAATAAAGGCGGCCACCATCTGATCGTAATTCCGGCTGACCTTGCGGTCATAGCCAAGGACCTGTGTCTGTTCGCCGGAGGATGATTGCGCCATATCCTGTTGCTTCTCCAATATCAGGGCTGCGGCGGCGTTGTAGCGGCCTTGTTGGAGGTAGGCATACTGCAACCAGTACAGGCTGTGATAATCCTGAAGCGATAGGGGCAACTGTTGGTCCTTGACCCAGGCCTGCGAACTTTTCCAACCGGCTTTGTTGGAGGCCGCTGCCTGGTCCCACATACCCAGTTGAACAAATATATGGGCGGGCATATGTTGCGCATGATGCGCTTCGGGAGCGATCTTGGCATAGCGACGGGCTTGAGGGAGGGCCAGGATGGCGTGGATCGGATCGTCAAAGGCATGAATGGTGTAATGCGCGGCGCACGGATGATTGGGATTTACTCCATACACCCCTAAGGCCAAGGCACCAGCCTGGACGCGATATTTTTCCTGAAGGTCCGGCTTCTCATCATAGTGGGTAGCCAACCCGAGCAGGGACAGGGCATATAAGCAGGTGGCTTCCAGATCTTCGGGATACTCACTGGCAAGGCTCTCCATTCGAGCCGCATAGGCCTGATCGCGGACAAGCTTCTCTCCCTCACCAAATAACGTGTTCACGGCCTGGAGATACTGACGTTCTCTGACGGTCGCCGACGCCGTATCGGAAACTTTCCCCAGCGCAGCTCGTGCCGCCTCAACATTTTCTTCCTGCCAGACGGGATGATTGTTCGCCATCGCCTCCCCCCAATATCCCATCACAAAATTTGGATCAATCGTGGTCGCTCGACGAAAAGCCTCCATGGCCTCTTCATACCAGAACGAATGCAGGGCCGCGACGCCCCTTAGGAAATGGGGATGGGCTTCCCTGGACCCTGATGCGGGAAATTCGATACTTCCCAATTGACCTAATGCCGCACTCCCCTCCGATGAAGACGACGCGTCGTCCATCTCGCCAAGGCTTAACTGTGGAAGTGCCATGACGAAGATGGCGATGAGAAAGTACCGGAGACAGGATCGTCCCGGCGCATATTTCGACGAATACAGCTTGATGGACATGCCAACTCCTTGGTTAATGACGGCAGCTCGTCATTGCTCTACAAATAATGCTGTTTCACCTTATCATTTTTGCATGGAAAGTCTTGGGCAATGCTTGAGGCTCACCTATCACATACAGTTTGCTAAATGGGGAACCTCCCATAATAGGCATCCATGCAGGGAAACCATAGATTTGGCTCAAGCTTCGCGATTCCATCCTGGCACAGATCCTTCGCCGGGAGGCTCAGGATGACAACCGTATGATGGCATCATTTAGGTGCTCTCATGTTGGCCAAATGCCGGGGACTTTTCTAGGGAACCTTGGCGCGACCGATGGTGTTGGCATCCGTGCCAAACCAAATAGTTTTGGTTGGTTGGTGATAGACCATATGTCGAACGCTTCCGCCGCCGCTGAAGATATCGGTCAGACTCATGAACGTGTGGGTTCGTGTATCGAATCCGACGAGGCGATTAGGATACGCACCGGTTTCCACAAACCACACCCGGTCCTGGTCATCGACAGTCATCCCGTATGGTTTGGCATCGGCTTCTCCCGGCGCCAGCCATTCCTGAATGTCGCCTGTTTTGGCGTTGTAGGATCCAAGATACCCTTCGGCATAATCCACATACCAAATGACACCGTCCGAGGTCACCGCCAGTCGTCGCGGTCGTGTTTCGGTCCGTGAGAGCGCAAATTCTCGAACGGTCTTTGTCGCTCGATCTACCGTCCCCAACTTGTTGGTACCGAATTCAGTAAACCATGGGGTGTGTGTGTGATCCAGGACCATGCCATAGGGGCGAGCTTGTGCGGTTGGGAGCGGCATGAGTTGAATCTTCCCGGTGGCCATATCGAGATGCCCCACGAAATTCCCTTGTTGGACCGTAAACCAGATGTCCCGATCATGGCCAAACACCAGAGTATGCGGATCGTGGGCTTTTGGATCGGGCATGGGATATTTAATGATCTTACCGGTGGATGGATCAAGTTTGCCGATGTGGGCGGCGCGATTTCCGGCATACCAGACCTGACCTTCCTTATCCACAATCAGATTGTGCGGACCGGTCCCGGGATCCAGTTTGAATTGGTGAAACTGCCCGAGCTCAGGGTCGAGCACGGCAATATAATCACCTCCATGCCCTACGAACCACACGCGTTGCTGTTGATCCACATACGGATCACGCGGTCTCGTCTGGTCCCAAGGCACCTGCCATTCTTTAATCTCCACCGGCTTGAGGGAAGCGGCTTCGGCTTTCGTGGGATGATTGGTGCATCCGGAAAGTACCAGTGGGATGATCAGCCCGATGATGATGGTGCTTGGTTGGTGTAGACGATACACAATGATTCCCCTCTTTGAATTATCCTCGATGACGCATTCCGGAATCTCATGTGCATATGTTGGCATGTCTGGAAATATTAGGCAATCAACGATCGCCCGGGGCAGAGGGGATGAACTTGATAGGTCAGGTAAGGAGAACGGATGGCTGGCCTCTGACAAACCATTTCTGTTTTAACCAGAGCGCGACATGGACGAGAGCTAAAAGTACCGGTACTTCGACTAATGGCCCGATGACGGTGGCAAACGCGACGGACGATCCCAGGCCGAATGCGGCGATGGCCACGGCGATGGCCAGTTCAAAGTTATTGCTGGCTGCCGTGAAGGAGGTTGCCGTGGTTTTGCCATAATCGGCCCCGATGAGTTTGCCCATGCTAAAGCTGACGAGAAACATGATGACGAAGTAGAGAATGAGTGGCAGGGCAATACGAACCACGTCTCCAGGCAGACTGAGCACCATGCCGCCTTTGAGAGTAAACATGGCAAAGATAGTGAACAGGAGTGCCATCAGCGTGAGAGGAGCAATTGTCGGGAGAAATCCCTGTTCATACCACTCTCGGCCTTTTTGCCTGATCCCGATCCAGCGGGAGAGGAACCCGAACACAAAGGGAATACCCAGATAGGTGAAGACACTTTCGGCAATCGTCTGAAAGCTGACGTCGACGACTTCCACAGCCAGACCTAAAATTTCCGGCAGAATGTCTAAATAGAACCAGGCCAATCCACTGAAGAAGATCAATTGAAAGAGGCTGTTGAAGGCCACCAAGGCTGCCGCATATTGATTGTCGCCTTCGGCGAGTTGATTCCAAACCAGTACCATGGCAATGCAGCGGGCCAGGCCAATGAGGATGAGCCCGGTCAGATATTCCGGCGAATCGTGGAGAAAGATGACGGCAAGGCCAAACATGAGCAAGGGGCCGATGACCCAGTTTTGAACGAGTGACAGGAGGAGAATTTTCCAATCACGAAAGATCAAGGGCAGCTCTTCATACTTCACACGAGCCAGCGGGGGATACATCATGAGCATGAGGCCAATGGCGATGGGGATATTGGTTGTTCCCAGAGAGAGGCTGTTCACGAATGCCGGTGCCCCGGTGAAGACCGAGCCAAGCGTGACGCCCCCCGCCATGGCCAGAAGAATCCACGCCGTGAGATAGCGGTCGAGAAATGATAAGCGACGTGGGGCGCACGCGGTCATGACATGACGTCTTCGATTCTGGTCTTGAGCAAGTAAAAGGTCTGGTCAAAAGCCGCGTTGATCTCGTCTTCTGTGCCTATCACTCTACCCGGATCGGGAATACTCCAATGCAGCTTTCGGGGTTGGCCGGGAAAAATGGGGCAGGCTTCTCCGGCGGCCTGATCGCAAACGGTGATGATCAGATTGAATGGCCGTGAGGTCATATCATTCCACGATTTGCTGTACGGTCGGCCAGCATCAATCCCATGCCGTTTCAATGTCGAGACTGAACCGGGATGCACGTATCCAGCCGGATGACTTCCTGCACTCCAAGCCTGATATCGTCCTTGACCCAATTCGTTAATAAGGGCTTCAGCCATGATGGAGCGGCACGAATTGCCTGTGCAGATGACCAGGACTTTTGTGGGCTCAGTGGACATTAGCTGCAACAGACACTAGATTCCTGTGCGGGTGTTTTAGGCTCTGGTTTCGCCAAGAGTCCGGGTTCGCAACAGGCGGTAGCCGTTTGCGCCGAATGGGTAGAAAATATTTCTGCGTCTTCCATCGTGCGGTAGGCTTCCCACGGCACTCCCGCAGGATCCAATACCCAGGATTTATCCGATTTGGCATAACAACAGAGGGTTTCACCTTCCTCGGCTATTGGAAGATTTCCAGCTCGCAGCCGTTGCCGTAACTCGTCCAACTCTTGTTCCTCTTCAACCTGAATGCCCAGGTGGTCCACGCCTTTGGTGGAAGTCCGCGTGGAGATAGCCAGGTTTACGCAGGGGTCTTCAATCATCCATTTGGCATAGTCCGATTGGCGTTTGACCGGTAGGGCCCCAAACAATTTGCTGTAAAACCGAATGGCTTCTTCTAACTGTTCCACTCCGATATGAATATGAAGACGTTTCATGGATGTGCCTCCTTGTGGGTGGGTTAGCAACAATTCGAAAGTTCAATAACGCTGCACTTCTTTTTTTTATTGTCCCGGATACTGGCCATATCCTCGCGGCAGCAGTCCTTGACCATGTAGCGAATCAGGTCGGTGAAAAATTCAAAGTTGGCGGTATAGATGATTGACCGGCCTTTTCGCCGGGAGAGGACCAGGCCCGCGTTGCTCATGTGCGAGAGGTGAAAGGATAAGGTGTTATGGGGAATGGCCAGGGCATCGCTTAACATCCCGGCGGGTGCCCCTTCCGGGCCATATTCCACCAACAGACGAAAGACCCGCAACCGCGTATCTTGTGAGAGGGCCGCAAAAGCCAGCACTGCATCATTAATTTCCATATGTCTAGAATAATGGACATATTAGAAAAAAGCAAGTGGGGACAGATATGTGGCCATCCCATTGAGATTTATTACTTTTTCCCGGAGTCGTTCAAGGGACTATTTTTTCCGCTGAAGGATCTGATGTAAGCCAGGACCTCCCCCATCTCATTCTCTGACAGGGCGTATTTCCATTTTCCCATGGCCGTGTTGGGATGTCCGTTGCGAATCGTGTTCAATAATTCCTTATCCGTCTTCTCCTGAGTTGCCTGGGCCTTCAAATCTGCAGGTGGCGGATCAAACAGCGCATACCCATCTCCCTTTCCGACTTTTCCATGGCAGGCGCTACATAATCGTTGATAGAGGCCTTTGCCTTTTTCATTCGTTCCTTCCTGCCCGTTCGCTCCCACACCCATCATCAACCAGCACACAAGCCCTATCAGGGCGATGCCCCCCGGATGCCGCCCCATGAAAAAAGTATTCTTTGTCCCCATTCTCAGCCTCCCTCTGTTCCATCCCGGAAGATTGATGACTTAACAGTGCGACGGTTGATCTGTTTTTAGACAACCCTGCAACCAGTGTTTCAGCTCAACCAACAACCTCCCAATGGCTTTCTGGGCAGCCTGCACACCACCATAGGCATCTTCGCTGGGTGCATCTTCACGGAATTCAAAACTCCGTGCTCCAAGGACACGAGGATGAAAAACCGTCACCAGTTGTGCCCGCAGTGCCAATCGAATTCGACTCGGCTGTTGTGTGAATTCCTGAACCAACGCCACCTGGGAGAGGTCCAAGCGATAGTCCCCTCGAAGCACGGAAGGCAATTGAATCACCGCACCCCATTCCCCACTGCCTTCGAGTCCATTCATGATTAACGGGGCCAGCATTCGGGCGGGGGAATCCACCCATTGGCTGGTGGCAAAATAGCGAATTTCATAGGGAACCGGTTCATAGGCCATTCTTTGCGATTCATAGCCCGGAGCCGGTTGAGGGAGCGAAACAAGAAGACTTGGCAAATTCGATGGACGGGATCTATCCGTTTCCCGAGCTTCCCCACCTTCCCCTATTTCCAGGACATACGACCGCACCGGCTCATCCGTCCCTCGAGAAAGTGCACAAGCGGAAAGTGCCGTCGAAAGGCATATTGCCGCCAGTAGGAACACGGCTTTCATGTCTTTACTCACCGGGACCTCTGGGTTGAGAGGGCCGACCATAAATCAGCGAATCGGGCGCTCTTTCAATTTGATGAGCCACTCGTTGCAACGTGTTTGTCAGCTGCCGGAGTTCGATGACTAATTGCCCGGTTTCACCCAAGGTTTGGCGCGTGAATTGCTGAATCTCCGGCTGGCTTTCCTCAACGAGGGATTCCAATGTCTTTCCGGTTCGGGCCAATTCTTCCGCCACCGTCTTGACCGCTGCGACACTCTGGTGAATTCGCGCGACCAGTCTTGGCATGTCCTGGTTCACCGTGGAGGTCAGGATGGCAAGATTTTCGGCAGCTTCAGCCGCCCGGTCAATTCCCTGAACGATGGTTTCCTGCTGCCTACTCAATGTGTGAGACACCCTGGCAAGGTCATTCAGAATGCCTTCCATCTTTACCCGGTTTTCCTCATTCATGAAAGCCGCAGCGTTTTCACTCAACCCATGCAAGCTACTCAAAAGCTTGGAAAGCCCCTGCTCTGAGAGGAGACGCGAAATGGCCATATCCAAACGAAAGAAGAGCGAGGGTTTCGTCTGAATGACGGGATATTCTTGACCCGGCTCGGGTTCCAATCTCGGAGCCTCGCGGCTTCCTCCTTCCAAATTCATCGTCGCCAATCCTGTTAATCCTTGCGTCTCCAACGTCGCAACCGTATCGGTCTTGATAGGTGTGCCCCGAAGAATATCAAGCGTCAAACGCACTTCCTCGGCATTATCCGGATTCAACGCAATCTCCTTCACACGCCCCACATTCACCCCCCGATATTTTACCGTCGAGTCGACGCTTAACCCGGATACGGATTGCCGCATGTACGCATGGTACTGGTCGTACGCACTGCGGTAATCTGATTTTCCCAACCACAACACCATTCCCACCGCAATCGCACCCAGCACAAGGACGAACACTCCGACAATGACATAATTCCCTCGCGGCTCCATCATGAAACCTTATATTGACTCTGGGCCGCCCTCCCCCGGGGACCATGGAAATATTCATGAATGATCGGGTCGCTTGATTCCGCCAGTTCGTGCATCGTTCCTGCACCCAGGATGGTACCGTTCCCGAGCACGGCGACACGATCTGCGATGCGCCAGAGAGAATCAAGGTCATGCGTGACCATAACCACCGTTAATCCTAGTACCGCTTTCAATTGCAGGACCAAGGCATCAAATCCCGCCGCAATGATGGGATCCAGACCTGCAGTGGGTTCATCTAAAAAAAGGAGCTCCGGATCCATGACAATCGCCCGTGCCAACGCCGCTCGTCGCCGCATACCCCCACTCAATTCACTGGGAAATTTATCGGCACTGTCCATGGGCAATTCGACCGTGGCAATTTTCACGGCCACAATGTCGCGAATCAATTCCGCTGAAACATCGGTGTGCTCTCTTAGCGGCACGGCCACATTTTCGGCCAACGTCAGCGAACTGAATAAACCGCCCTGCTGAAACATGACCCCCAAACGCCGGTACACATTGTGAGCGCCCCGCTCTCCTAACCCTGACACGTTTTGTCCGAACAAGCGAATCGTTCCCTCAGCCGGTGTATGTAATCCAATGATTTCCCGGAGGAGTGTGGATTTCCCTGAACCATTGCCACCGGCGATAGCAAATATTTCCCCCGGCATAATCGTTAAATTGACGTCCTCATGGACAACGGCGTCACCAAATCGGGTACACACGTGGCTCACTTCAATGACAGGATTTGAAGTATGAATAGTGCCTGAAGCCATCGTTAAATATTCCACCAACTAAAGACAATGCTGCATACCGCATCAAACACGATAACCAGAAAAATACTTTGGACCACGCCAATCGTGGTTCTCTTTCCCACATCATCGACATTACCCCGGATCTGAAACCCCTGATAACAGCCGACCATGGCGATGATAACGGCAAAAAACGGGGCTTTCCCCATCCCGATGAAAAAGTGCCGGAGCGCCACGGACTCTTCAAATCGACCCACAAACTCCACCCCGCTGACATTCAGCTGGCTGGAAGCAACCAATGCCCCTCCAATGACTCCCAGAATATCCGCATACACCGTCAAAAGGGGAACCGCGATGACGAGCGCAAAGACCCGCGGAAGTACCAGCAATTGCATGGGCGAAAGTCCCAGGGTCCTGACGGCATCCAACTCTTCCGTCACCTTCATCGTTCCAATCTGAGCGGCATAGGCTGAGCCCGAACGCCCGGCAATCAGAATGGCCACGATCAATGGAGAAATTTCACGAAATAATGAGATGCCGACGAGATCCACCACAAAAATATTGGCTCCAAACTGACGCAATTGTTCGGCACCCTGATACGCAATCACCACACCCATGAGAAAGGCCAGTAACCCGGTAATCGGCAACGCATGATATCCATCCCGGTCCAGGCTGTGAAACAACGCCCTCCACCGGATTAATGAAGGTCGTCGGAATGAACGGAACATATGAACCGTCGCCTCTCCGACAAACGCGAGAGCTTTCACCATATGGCCGGTATGCCGGGACACCCACCATTGGAAATTTTTCTGTTTATGCCCTTTTCCAGGCAATGCGGGATGGACGCGATCCCAATGGCTTGCGACTAATTGCATCAGTTCCTCAAACTCCGGACGGAGGCCTTCAAGCGAGACTTGATGTCCTTTGGAACGAAGCTCCATAATCGTCCGATACAGGACAATCGCACCACCCGTATCCATGGCCCGAATATTCACCACATCCCAAACCAGATCTCTCACCAGCGGCCACTGGATTTCCGTCAGTAACGTATTCAGCATTGTGAGATGGGAAATGATCCATGATCCTTCACATCGAATGATGGAATCATCCATGATGAGGACATGAGGCTCTCTATCTTGAGGTGTTCCAGTCATAGGTAACCGTAAAAATTACGTGAGAAGATTATCAAAAGGTTTTGAGAACCAAAGCCGGGCCTGGCGTTCTTTCTTTAGGACAAACCAGCTGCAATGGGAATGCCTGGCAACAGGGCCAACGTCATACACTTTCCTCCTGCATGTTAATTTCTTGAAAAACCATGTTAGAACCCCGGACTTGGGATTTTTTTTAAAATTACCGCCTCTTAGATACCCTACCCAAAAATCATATTTCTTCCACATTGGGGGCGATGGCGCGAAATGCTACATCGGAGATGTTATCAATTTTTCAAAATTCTCTGAAAAACCCTAAGGTCTGAGTGTTTTACCCTTTAAGCACAACCCTTGCTGTCGTTTTTCTCCCAGGAGTGACGATGAACATTTTTTGCCAAAAGATTTCAGACATAATAAGGATAGGCTTGAATGGAGCGAGAGATTTGTTGGGAAGAAAGTCAAAATTTCTCAATTGAAGTTAACTTGTTGGGGAGAGGGGAATCCAGGCAGTAACGGTGGTGCCTTTGCCCTGGGAGGCTTTGACCTCAAAGGTGCCTTGCACCACACGAATCCGTTCTTTCATTCCGATCAGCCCTAACCCGCGAGTGCCTCGCAAGCCAGACTCAGGGATGAATCCTTTACCGTTATCCGAAATGACGAGTTGGAGGCCACCCTCTACCCCTCTCACCTCCACAGACACTTGAGACGCCTGGGCATGCTTCGCCACATTTCGTAAACATTCCTGCGTCACCCGATACACACATGACGCAATATCCTGAGGCAGGAACTGAGGGACATCCCGGGGTTGAAATATGACCGCAATTTTCTCCCATTGAGAAAATTCTTTAATTGAGGACTGGAGTGCCACGACTAACCCCAGGTCATCCAGAATCGAAGGATGAAGCTGATAGGCCAGATGCAGGACGCTATCGGAAAGCTCAGACACTTGATCATTCAGGTGTTGAAGAGTCTTTTGCATCGGATCCGACTCCGGCAGAGACCTCTGAATAGAATCAATCTCGAGCGAGACCATGGCTAAGCGTTGATTCATATCATCGTGCAATTCACGGGAGAGACGGCGTCGCTCATCTTCCTGAGCAGAAATGAGTTGTGCACCAAGAGCCCGAAGCTCTTCCTGGCTCTGCTCAAGTTCCCGCTCTCTATGCTGGAGGGCCCGTCCTGCCTCCTTGCGTGCCGTGATATCCCGGACAATACCCGTAAAAAATATTTCTCCGTGCTTGTGCCAATACCCTAAAGACAGTTCAAGAGGGAATTCGCTGCCGTCCCGTCGAAGTCCCATCAGCTCAAACATTTCTCCCTCAACGGTCTTTCTCCCCGCTCGCGATGCCCGCAAGATTCCCTGTTGATGAGCCAGACGAAACCGTTCGGGAATAATGCACTCTAACGTCTGCCCTTTCATCTCCTCCATCGAAAAGCCAAACAAGGCTTCCGCCCCTGTATTCCACAACATGACCTTTCCCTGACTATTCAATGAAATGATCCCCTCATCGGTTGATTGCACAATTGAATGTAACTGTTCCCGGCTTTCCCGAAGAGCCACCTCTGCCTGTTTACGCTGACGGATTTCGCTTTGTAACGCTTGGTTGGACTTGCCCAATTCAAGATTTAAGGTCATTGAAGCCAACGCGACGGTATGGTTGCGTCGCAAGGTAACAAACATCATTGTCACGAACAGCAGACACATGCCTCCCATGGCCATATGCCGTGCATCCTCAAGGAGAAAGAATCGAACGAGGAGCGGGGTAATAGTCGGGAGAGCATAGGCCAGAAAAGCGCCTTGCAAGGGTGCATAAACTGCGGTCGCGCCGGCAATCATGCCTCCTAACACAAAGGCCAAAAAAATCTGATGCGGAATAGAGCTTTCGGGAAAAAGTACGACACCGGTTGTCCCCCAAAGAATGCCGGAGGCAAGGGTCCCGCCTAAAAATCTACGCCCCCAGCGATGGGAATCCTGCGGATGTCGAGATGCGTGGCTAAATTGATACCAGAGCAGGGCCCATGCCCCGTTGAGCAGGATCATGCCGGCGAACCAGGTAAGTAACAGGCCATGTGAGATTACGTTCCATTGAATAACAGTCAGAATTGATCCATTAACCAGCGAGGCAATAATCCCAACCGGGGCAAGGGCATAGAGTTGCTCTATCTGCTGCCCATACAAGAGATCGTGTTCGTGTTTAGCCAACACGGAACCTCCACAAACTCTCCAGGGAACGTTTTGAGGCCCTTTACAGTTTCCAACGTCATACGGACATTCGCAAGACCAATTCTGTGTATCTTCTAGAACTACGTTACTTTAAAACTCTTATTCATTAATCACAAGGATTCTTCAATTCTTTTCCTCCGACAGATTGGGGTTAGAATGATAGCTCCGGAGCGAACAGCAAAAGTAAACTCAACCCCAGCATCACCTGTGGGCGGCTTGGCCACTATGAAGCAAAGCTCCTGTTATAAGTACGTACTTTTCTGTTTCCAGACTTCGGCGGCATCACCCAAGCGGTTTATCCAAAATATCCCGGAGAACGTCATCGAAATTAAAAGAGACCTTGCGGCAATGAGAGTGCTCGACGAAATCTAGGCCCCACCCACCCCTCCTGAGCGCCGCCTGGCATACCAGCGGTAACAGCGGGCGGCGCCCGGTGCAAACCTGAGCCGCCACGGCTGAAGTGGAATGTTAGATCCCCACAAGGGCACCTCAGATGGTCCAACCGCAGTCAAGTCTGGACATCTAAGCCGCTGCCGTCCCGTGTGAGGATCAACCGGTCCGGTAAGGCAGCCGATTGGTGGAAAAGCCGGAATTCATTAATCAGAATCGACAGGTTTGCATCAGGCCTAACTCCCTTTATCAACAGAGATGTGATAGAGGCTCCCTCTCCCGGTCGTTGATGCTCACGCGTTCTGCCAATTTTGGTTTTCCTAAAATTCCAAGAAATTTGTTGGATGGAGGAGGTAAGAGCCTGGTTTGACAAGTGAAAACGTCGAGTCACAATATTGTTGAAAATTTCAACAATGGAGAGATTTGATGGCCACTATGAATTTCAGCGTTCCGGAAGATGTCAAAAAACAATTTGATAAGGTCTTTGCCGGGAAGAACAAAAGCGCGGTGCTGACCCAACTGATGCAGCAGGCGATCGAAGAACAGCAGCGAATTGGGCGCCGCAAACGAGCCATTAATCAATTACTCGCATTGCGTGAACACGCGCCTCGGGTGACGGACAAGGATATTCGCCTTGCACGGACCCAGGGACGACCATGACCACATGGGTGGTCGACACCAGCGTGGCCGTGAAATGGGCTCTTCCTGGCCAAGAGGGTGAAACCCATCAAGAACAAGGCCTCGCGCTGTTGACGGACATTCAGGAGGGCAAGGGTCAAGTCCTTCAACCTCCACATTGGTTGGCAGAAGTGGGAGCCGTGTTGACTCGATTGGCGCCCAAGCAATCAATCAACATGTTTCAGACTTTTCTGGCGATGGAGTTGCCTATTACCACGGAGTGAAACGTATATGAGCAGGCCTGTCGTCTGGCTGTGGAACTCAATCATCATCTGTTTGATACCCTCTATCATGCGGTAGCCTTGCATGTTCCTGATACCCTTTTCATCACCGCAGACACCCAGTATTATCGAAAAGCAGCCAAGCTGGGACACATCATCGAGTTAAAAAACTTTTCCCAAACAGGGTGATCGGAAAGGCCAATGCTGGATGGAGAAGTGTGGGTAACAGCTTGGGGTCACGTAAGGCCATACAGGCGCGCACGTGCCAAAATTTCCTAAATGCGCGCCTGGAAGGATCCCGATCAGCCCACCCGATCAATCCTTGACAAAGTTTGTGCATTGCTCAAGAATCCTCTTCATTATGGCCAACCTCTTTGTGTGGACGGGAGTCCCACGGCAACTAAACGAAAAATTTCCACAGAAGTACGATACCAGTTTTTTTCACGACCTTACTCGAAAGCGGTTTTGACCTTCGAACAGTCCAAGAGTTGTTGGGACATCGCGAGGTCAAAACCACATGATCGATACCCATATGCTCAACCATCAGCCAACTGGTGTTCGCAGTCCACTTGATGGGTTATAAACCCATCAAGGAAGGGGGTCTTGCAATTCAATAGCACCGATATTGCGTTGTTGGCCATGGCTATAGGGTCCCTTATTGGAATCTTGGTTTTTAAGGGAGAAGAATTTGTTTCATCGATCTTGTATGCGACCTGTTTGGCAACATTTGTAAGCTCGATTTTTTATTTCTATAAAGATAGGCAATGGCCAATCACGTTGGTGATCGAGTGGCAACTAGCGTTGATGATCAAGATTATATATTTGACGAGACCGCGAGGGAATTTGATTTTCTTAACAGAGAGATAGAGTTTGCTCGATCATCGGTGAATATAGATGATGAGAAAGTAGAAGATTTCCTTGTAAATTTGAGTCCAGTGATTCACGCCATCAAGGCTGCGGAAGCCAACACAGATTACAAGCATTTCTGCAGAACTCTTTGGAGTATCTTCACGAGATGGAACTGCAATGATGGTCAGTTAAGTGAAAACATCTTTGAATCAATGATCAAGAGAATTTAGCAATACATAACCAGCCCATCAAGCCGATGCTCTCTTCGCTGTGCTTCGATCGCGCGGCTAATGGGTAGCGTTGTGAGATGACCAAAATTCGGCAGACCGGCCATCTGACAGACCGCACCCGAATGCCACCCATATTTCAGCCATACGTTGAGATACCCACCGTACACAATCAATGGAGTCCGTCATGACAGAAAAGAATCTTCAAGAGGTGGATCTGCCTGCTCTCAGTGACCGGAAGTTTTTTCCTTCTCCCGCCGCATGGGAGGATCAGGTCTTATACTTTTTAATGCTCGACCGTTTTTCGGACGGACAGGAAAAAGGCTACAAAAGCAATGACGGGACCATCGTCCGGCGTGGCTCGACTCCCCTCTTTCAGTCAACCGATGCAGGCAATGCGGATGCATCGCATTGGAAGGCAGCGGGACAGAAGTTTTGCGGAGGGAATTTATCCGGATTGACGAGCAAGCTGGGATACCTTGAACGTCTCGGTGTGACCGCCATTTGGATCAGTCCCATTTTCAAACAGGTGAAATTTAAAGACACATATCATGGATATGGCATTCAAAACTTTTTAGATGTGGATCCTCGTTTCGGTCAACGAGAAGATCTGAGAACACTTGTCCGGACCGCTCACGCTCACGGGATCTACGTTATTCTGGATATTATCCTCAACCACACGGGAGATGTGTTTCGTTACAATCCCAACCGCTATCGGACCGAACATAACGGGCAAATCTTCCACGACCCCCGCTGGGATGGCCAACCCTATGACGTACAAGGGTTCCATGATCAATTTGGAGAACCGACTCTCCCCTTCCAACAACTCGACATCGCAAGCCATCCTGCCGCCTGGCCACATGGGGCCATCTGGCCACAGGAATTCCAAGACCCTCAGGCCTTTACCCGAAAAGGCCATATCACCAATTGGGATTTTTCACCTGAATTTCTTGAGGGGGATTTCCTTGACCTGAAAAATATCCAACTCGGTTCTGGCGACGTTGATCAATATCAACCGTCCGATGCCCTCAAGGCCCTGGCCGAGGTGTACAAATTCTGGATTGCCTTTGCGGACGTCGATGGGTATCGGGTTGATACTGTAAAACATATGGACCCGGGAGCCACCCGGTACTTCGCATCGGTGATCCATGAATTCACCCAATCCATCGGCAAAGAAAACTTTTACCTCATTGGAGAAATTACCGGTGGCAGAACCCGCGCGTTTCAAACGTTGGAAACCACGGGTCTGGATGCCGCACTTGGCGTCGACGACATTCCGGACAAAATGGAATACCTGGTGAAGGGCTATCGCAACCCGGAGGAGTATTTCCAGCTATTCCGGAACTCCATCCTGGTTCAGAAAGAATCCCACGTCTGGTTTCGCAACCGGGTGGTTACCCTGTTTGATGATCATGATCAAGTACGAAAGGGAGAAAACAAAGCCAGATTTTGTGCTGATCCTGACGGGCAGGACGGACTCTTGAATGTCCTTGCGCTGAACGCCCTCACGATGGGCATTCCCTGCATGTACTATGGCAGCGAACAGTATTTTGACGGGCACGGGCAGAGTGATCAATACATTCGCGAATGTATGTTCGGAGGAGAATTTGGCGCCTTTCAAAGCCATCAACGGCATTTCTTCAATGAAGAGAGTCCGGCATACCGGCAACTCTCGATCCTATTAGGCATTCGCCGTAACAAGCTTGCGTTACGACGGGGTCGACAATACCTGAGAGAAATTTCCGGAAATGGGATCGACTTCGGGCTGCCGCGCATGCTGGGTGGGCAGATTCGATCAGTGATTCCCTGGTCCCGAATTTTCAATGACCGGGAAATTCTCCTGGCGATGAATACCGACAACGCGGCACCCCGAAGCGCCTGGGTGACGGTTGATGACGGACTGCATCAGGCCGGCCACACACTCACGTGTCTCTATTCAACAAATGCGGGGCAGATCGGTCAGGAGACGACCGTTGAGTCGAGAAATGGCAAAGCAGTTGTGCTCACCCTTCCGGCGGGCGGATTCGTCATCTATGAGTGAAGAATGTGGTCAACGGGGGAGAAGTTCGTCAAGGCTCGGTTACGGGAGGATTCGTTAAGGCTTCGCCCGTCATGGGCACAAACACCACGGGTAACAACTCGGTTTCCTGGTATCCCTCCTCAGTACGACGAATGAACAGAAGACGTTGAGGGTAGTCTCCGACGGGAAGAATGAGACGCCCGCCGATTGCCAGTTGTTCTAAGAGTGGTTCGGGAATATGATTCGGCGCCGCCGTCAAAATGATCGCATCAAACGGGCCTTCGCCCGGCCAACCTTTATAGCCATCACCAGACCGCACAATCACATTGTCGTAGCCAAGTTCTGCCAGAGTTTTTTTCGCACTGACGGCAAGTGGTTCGACAATTTCTATGGTAAATACTTTTGAAACTAATTCAGCTAGTATGGCGGCCTGATACCCGGAACCCGTGCCTATCTCCAGGACCTTCTCATCCGGCTTCAACTTCAAGGCTTGCGTCATATACGCAACAATGAAAGGCTGAGAAATCGTCTGCCCATAACCGATGGAAAGTGGAAAATCTCCATAAGCATCTTTCGCATGTGACTCAGGCATAAACCGGTGCCGTGGAACCCGGCGCATGGCCGCGACAACAGCTGGATCGGTGACACCCCCCGCCACGATTTGGGTATCCACCATCGAATCCCGTTCAACCTGTCGTGAGTGATTGCTCTCCTGGGTCATAGCCTGCTTCCCATTTTCACATCCCGCCCCAATAGACCATACTCCACCAAGTATCACAAAGAAGGCAAGTGTATGTATTTTTCTCCTCTGTGTGATTGCTATGTTCATCTGGCCCCAGATACTCCATTATGCTTTCTCATCAGGAAGTAAAGGGGAATACCAGCACTCAGGGTCAGACAGGCCCAAAGGGTTTCAACCGGTTTTTCCACACTGAGAAAAAGCATGATCACTCCCGCAATCAGAATATACCCCACGGGCAAGACAGGATAGAAGGGAACCCGGTAGGGACGAACTAATTGCGGACGCCGTTGACGAAGAATGATAACGGCCCCGACTGTCAGCGCTGTGAAGGCGGTGATCACCATTCCGCTGTAAACCACCAACTGCTCAAAGGTTCCTGAAAGCACTAATACGGTCACCCACAGACTTTGGAGAACAATGGAACGAACCGGGGTGCCATGATGGTGTTCCGTATCCGAAAAGAAGGCCGGCAGAAACCCGTCTCTGGCCATGGCATAGTAGACCCGAGGCCCGGTCCATATCATAGCGCTCACCGCGCCGGCGATGGAAATGCACAACATGATAGTGACAAATTGAGCGGCCGCCTGACCAAACATTCCCACCGCGACTTTTTCCGCCACCGGCATGAGCGGAGGTGCGGCCAAAGCTTGAATCGGTAAGGCGTAGAAATATACCACGTTCAGCACCACATAGACCGTGCCAACCAGCAGAGTCCCGCCTATCATCGTCCGGGGAATAGAACGGGTCGGATTGAGTATTTCTCCGGCAATGTACCCTGCGGCATTCCATCCCGAATAGGCATAGGTCACAAAAATAAAGGACACCACCAGTGTTCCCAGTCCGACATCCGGCTTTCCCGGGGGCATGACCAAATGTTCCCAATCACCATGGCCTACCGTGAAGGCCCCAACTATGAGAAGCAGAATTGCTCCAACTTTTAAGACGGTGAACAGCTGTTGAAGGAGCCCGCCAGGGCCAACGCCAGCCACATGAACCGCAGTCAGACTCCAAATCAAGGCCAAGGCAAATCCCCTGATCAGGAGAGTGGAATACGGTTCATTTGGGATGAGTTGGACCACATAGGAGGCAAATCCCATGGCGCCTGCGGCAATGGCGGCTCCAAAGCCCACGGTAAATGAAGCCCACCCACTCAGGAATGCGAAAAAGGGATGGTAGGCTTCCCGAAGATACACATAGTCTCCCCCGACAAAAGGGAATGCTGCGCCTAGCTCGCTGTAACACATCGCCCCCATGAGAGCCAGTAACGCGCCCGCTCCCCATACCAGAAGAATCAGCCATGGGTCCCCGATGTCCCGGGCCATAAAACCTGTCGTGGTGAAAATCCCGGTGCCCACCACACTACTGACCAGCACGCACGTGGCGGTAAACCCGCTAATCCGACGGGAACCTTCTTCCAAGGTTCCGTTATGAAGTGGACATTCAACCAATGTGTTGTCAATCAATCATGCATCCTGCCGAATCTACCTGATGAGCATGTGATCTCGTCGCGTATACCAATTCGATTATTTTCATGATGGCCCTCAGCATATCCGGAATTGCCCTGTGGCCAAGGCCTCACAAAAATGTTCCATGTCGGCCAGCTCATGTTTGATCAGTTCCTGGACCTCTCCCGAGATCCGCTTTAGTGAATATCCTCTGTTCACCCCGACCTGAGCCGAGACAACCAGTGGTTCGTTCACCGGTGCACCGATTCGACTGACCATCCATACCGTGGCATCGCGAACTCCGGGTATCTGTGCATACGCCTTCAGAGCTAGTTCACGAGCCCACACATTATAAATTTTCCCGACATGGCTCACAGGGTTTTTCCCGGCCGCTGCTTCCCCACTCATCGGTCGATTCAGCGCGATGACCCCGGATATCCGGTTCCCCCGCCCCACCTGTCCGGAATCTCCCTGCTCGGCAGAGGTTCCCAACAGTGTTAGATACATGCCCTTTAGTCCTTGGCCCTGGCGATCAAGCGCATTCACGACCACGTCAACTCGCTTACAGGAATGAGGTTGCTCATGAATAAAGCGCTCCACATTCTGAAGGACCTTCGCCTTTCGAGCAAAATAAGCTTTTTCTGTGGTGATCCGCCTGGCAAGAAACGGCATGGCCACCGTCAGTGACAGCATCCTATCCATGCGAACGGCCATGACTTTGACATCATCACCGGTTTCCGGAAATACCCCTTTAAATCGTGGCCCGTTTACATACTGTTCAAGGTCCACCACCAATTGCTCGGTGGGGGTGAGCGGGGCATACCCAACTCCGGCTGAGGTATCGTTCGCAGGCAGTACCCCCGCTCCATGTTCAAAAATCGCACCGAGTTCAGTGGAAGTCGGTTGCAATTCAATTTGATACTTCATATGGGTATAGGGATTCACATGGGGCAAATGGTTCTTGATCCACGCGCGCGCCGTCTCAACGGCGATGTCGAACACAGGGATCGTTTTCCCCGGAACACCGAAGGAAGCCCGGTCCCCAAGGATCAGGCGCATCGGGTGGGTGACCCGACCACCTCCCAGGTGCAGTTTTACCTGACCGGCCACCAGCAGGCATTTATCGATATTATGGTGCAAAATACGACCAAAGGTTTCTTGATACGCCTTGGACAGTTGAATGGACACAGCTTCAGCAATGGCATCACAAATCGTATCGGGATGTCCCTTGCCTTTCCGTTCGACAATTTCAAGTGGTTGCGCGTCGACCGGTACGGCTGGTGCCTGATGAATCAGAATACGGGTCTTCATCCTAGGAATCCCTCAGGGAGCGGTAATGTCACTGGACTTGTCTCGCAAGGTCTTCACCAATTCTTCGTAGGAGGAATCCCGAATAATGCGGTCGAATTGAACCCGGTAATTTTTCACAAGACTCACCCCATCGACCACCACATCGTACACCCGCCAGTTGCCGTCTTTCAGAAGGAGCCGGTAATCGAGAGAGATTTCAGTTTTGTTTGACGCAATGGTGGTCTGCACTTCTGCAAAGGAGTCTTTGAGCCGTTCCTTGAGATACTGGACCGTTTCTCCGGAATAGTTCTCAATTTTTCCTGCATAGGTTTTCGAAAGAAGCGTTTGAAACAATGTGGCAAATTCTTGATGTTCGGTCTCACTTCGATTTCTCCAGTGGGCCGCCAGTGATCGTTTGGCCATCTCCTCAAAATCAAAATATTGCCCAATGGTTTCCTCCAACAATTTCCGACGATGGTCCTCTTGATCCGGCATCTTGAGGCCTTCGTCACTCACCAGTCGGATGATCTCATCGATGGTGCCTCTGACCACCACGGTAGGCGCTTCCACACCCAGGGTAACACTCGCCACAGTGAGAGCCATCAACACACATAGGACTCCAAGAGAAATCCATTTCACCATGGAACATGGGGCGGTCACGCGGAACCTGATTTACTTTCCAAACTCATACACCCTTCCTCCTGGTAATTGTTGGGTGAAACACCCATTTCATTGACTGATCAAAAAAGAGGAAATCACTGGTCTACTTTCTTCATCCCTTCATTCGCGGTCACACATCTCCATGAACAACCATCCCAAACAGTGTGAATAATGTCCAGAGAACGGAAATGCAACTTATATACCTTTATACCTTTCTTCACGACTGACGGGGAAAAGGAAAAAAATCTGTCATGACCGCCTGTGATCATCCGGCATTCCTCAGGTCTTCATTGGGGATAATTCACCGCTGACAACCGGCGGGATGACAACAGAGAGAGGTTGTCCATAAAGGCACGAGGCTTGCTTCAACTCATGTAGGAGCAAAGGTTCGAGTTTCATGGTGCTTACGGAAACAATCACATGCACACGTTTCACCCATTCCAAGATAGAGGCCAACACATGAAACAAGATAACGTAGAACGGCTAAAGGTAAAAATTTGTGGAAAAACAATCGTGTCTGTTGAGCCATCCAGATGGTCCGGGGAAGTCAAATCTCTCATGAAGAATCAAGAGTTTTTATCAATCACCTTAAGTGACGGAACAGTTCTGGAGGTTGGAAAGTTGTATATTCGAGATGGAAGTCATACCTGATTTCGTCTCAAACCGTTTAAATTTTCATTCACTCCATCTCTGTAAAAAGACTTTTTTTGGGGTTATGAGTGAAAGAGAGAGGAGGATCACATGGGTCTTCATGCGGTCGCCACTGTCGGCCTCAGAACAATCCAACAAATCGCTACACTCCATGATTTCCGTTTTCATCACGATCAGGATGGATTGGCCATAACACAAGAACTTCTCACATCTTCCTTACCAGGCGCGCCGGTTGTCGATCCTAACGGGCACTGTGTGGGGTTCATCAGCCAATTTGATGTGCTAGCCGTGCTGGAAGCGGGGCGGGATGTCAGCCAATTAACCGCAAAGGAGATTATGGTGCCGGACCCTATCGCTATTCCTATTTCCACCACATTAGCGGAGGCTGTCAAAATCATGAAAGGCCATCATTTTCTGGTACTTCCAGTAGAAGAAAATGGTGTAGTGATAGGATGTCTGACCCGGCAGGATCTTTTACGGGCATGGGTAGGTTTGGGATTAGAGCAAAAAGACTAAGTGAAAAGTGAGCATACGAAAAGTGTTGCCATTTGGGTCCATAAAAAAAAGAAAGGGTGTTGCAAGATGCGACAGGATCGCATTTCCATGAAACTTACTAAATTCACCCGATGAAAAAAAAACAAGGCCTTCTCAGTCTGGTCATACCCGTTATCAGTTGTGTCTGCATCTTGCTATGGCCTGGAGAAGTCCGGGCTCAGCAGACCACTATGATCTCTGCGGGAGAAACAATTTACCGTCTGCATTGCCTCCGGTGTCATGGGAAGGCGGGCGACGGAAGGGGCCCGGATTCATCCACATTAATCGTGCCCCCAACAGATTTCCATTCTCCGGAATCCACAGGCAAAAGCGAGTTGGACCTTCGTGCGAGCGTTATTTGGGGCTTGGTCTTTAGCCCCATGCATGGTTGGTGGGATCGATTGAGTTCAGAGGAGATTCGGAAGGTAATCGACTATATCCGGCAATTAGCCCCCTATCAACCAAGGATCTAAAATTGCATTACCGGAGAACCAAGGTTCGGAAACAGCCTTCACACACATTCGCTAGGAAAATTAACGCAACATGGACGAATGAAAAATTTCTTTTTCACAGTTGGCTCCAACAATAGTATTTTCCCAACCATTTTTGGATGTGCTGCTCACCGCTTAAATGAAATGGCTCACATTGTCGCAGAGTGGGAAGACCGCCGTTCTCTGGAAATCGTCCACGGTTCTACGCCTCCGTGACCCAGGACGGGAAAATAAGCCCGAATGAACAGACTCATCCAAACACCCGCAATGTACCTCTCCCGATTGTGCGGAGAACCCAGGAAGGAGGATGGCACGCCTCTGTACGATTACACATGTTTCAAATGTGGAAAGGAATGCCTTCAGTCGTTAACGCTCAAGGAACATGAAAGCAAGGCCGCAAGCTGTTCTTCATGCGGGAGCCAATAATTAGAGCGACTGATCACCAGCTTCATTGCGAGAACCAGTTCGAAAAGATGACGCCTTCAGAGAAAGCTGGGTACCGGAGAAAATTCCTTGGCCCGAAAACTTGGGGGGGGGGTAACGAAATGACTTGATTCACATTCAATCGCTCGGGGGTATTGTTATTTTTTCATGTCCAAATTTCCCCCTCCTTTTTCTCCCATAGAAAAGATATGGCACCCGAAAGGATCGAGACGGACATACAATCCGTTTTGGATAAGATCCTTTCGCCTACCCTCAAAGGATAGATCGCTGAACTGGTCATACAAGGTGTAGATGGGAGAGGTGTGCGATTCCATTTTAAGCGCTCCGTTCAGGCGGATATACGCTTGGGCAACCATGGGACTCAGGTTCACCGCAATGAGCCTCCATTCCCGGTCGGTTGTCCATTCATACGCCACGACATTACTGAAAGAATCGTCGCCGGCCGAGCGCACAGTGAGCATGGCCCATTTCCCGGCGTGAAACACGTCTTTATTGGTGATCGCCAGAATTCGGTCATAAAACGCGACGGTCGCTTCATCAGGGGGTTCGTCCTGGGCTCGACAGAGTTGAACCGGAATTCGGATACGTTTTCCAGTGAGTTGGCCTTGATGATACAAACGCATGCCCGGCAATGTGGCCATCAAGACCCCGACCGCAGGGAGACGGACGTTACCAAATGCCACAGCACTTCTCGGCTCATCGTGATTTTCCAAAAACCGCACAAGTTTGCTTTGAAAGCTCGTATCAGCCTGAAGATGCATGGCGACCTCGTGTGGGGTCGAATGGCGAAGCCGATCATACAGTCTTTTGTCGTAGGTAAACTGAAAACCAAGTTGTTGAAGCTCCCATTCACGATCCCAATATACTTCTGCAATCCACATACAATCAGGCAGGAGGGAGATGGCTTCTGTCCAGAACTCCCCGGAAGGACAGACATCGCCCTTCACAAACTTTTCCCATGTCTGTGCAAACACCTCATTGAGCACCAACATCGCCATATCACAACGAACGCCATCACAATAATTTGCAATATGTTGCAATTCGCGAATCAGCGCCCTACGCATGTCAGGATTGAAGTAGTCTAACTGCGCGGTGTCCGTCCATGCGGGGCAATGGGGATCCTTGCCATGTGCCAGATATCGAATGCCTTGTGATGTTTCTGTGGGGAAAAACCTCGAAGGAAAGTTTGTCACATCCCTGGATGTCCCTTGAACATAGTACTCCGGATGTCTGGTGGTCCACTCATGATCCAAGGCGGTGTGATTGGGGACAAAATCCAGAATCAATTTGATTCCGCGGTCATGAAGTTTTCCCAATACGTCCTTCAATTGCTCCCAGGACCCCAATTCAGGATCAGGCTGATACGCCCGAATGGCATAGGGAGAACCCACGACCTCGTATTCCTGCCAATCGGGAAGCGTTTTGGCGTATTCCTTCTGTAAATCAGCATGTTGTCTTGCAATCCGCCGGCCAAGAGGACTGCGCTCCCATAAGCCCATGAGCCACAGATAATCAAATCCCTTTGCCTGAAGCTCATCCCATTCATGATCAGGCACGTCACCAAGACGAATTGTTCGGTTCATTTTCTGAGAGAGGTCATGCAACCACACCCAGGTATTGATTTCAAAAAGATGCGGGTGTGGGCGAGATGAAAAAACCGAAGATTGCGGTTTCATAAGTTTCCATCCCTCCGTCTCATTCAAGTTGACTGAGGGATTCTACACGATCAGGGATTTGATGAAAGCGCCAGTGCTCCCTGCCATAAAGATATGGGAGGAAAGGCACGAGATCCAACAGACAAACCGGACCATCCCTGGAATAAAAAATCCATTGTGAACCGTTTTTAGGTCTTTATCTTAACAGGTTTCCATGTGGTTCATGTGAATTAATAGACCACGGAGAAATTTACAGATGGAAATCTCCAGCAGCCTCAGGCTGATAGAGAATCTCTTCAATTTTAAGCTTTCTCGTCCCTATAGGGACCTGCCATTCAATACTGTCTCCGACCCTATACCCGAGAATGGCCGTTCCAACCGGGGCAAGAATAGAAATCTTTCCTGTCGCAGTATCCGCATCACGCGGAAAGACCAACGTGTACTCCAGCTCTTCCCCTTTGCTCATGTCTGATAGCCGGACGCTTGAGTTCATCGTGACGACATCAGCCGGAATATCCTTTGGGAGAACGATATGCGCCCGCTCCAATTCTTCCATTAAGCTTTCCAGATGAATGCTGGTACTTTTGCTACCTTTGAATGTTTGCCAGACTCCTAATAGTTCAGTGAGTCGATTCAGGTCGAATTCAGTAATATAAATGTCTCGGCGCTCCATCGCATGACTCCTTAAAAGATCAAGCAGGGTAAACGAAAAATCTAGGGCATTCACATGAGAGAAGATACCACCATAATCTGGGCGGTCGAATTATGGTAACGGAGCAGGCCCTACATCGACACACCCGTCGTCATCTCAATGGGGCGTGAAAACTAATACGGCCATTTCCAATCTTTAATTTCCGGCATATCGTCGCCGTACTTGGCGATGTACGTTTTATGATCGATCTTTTTATCGCGAATCGCCTGTTTGGCATAGGCCGCAAGATATCCCAGTTTCGGCACACGATCGATTACATCCGCCACCAGATGATACCGGTCAAGGTCGTTAAGAACAACCATATCAAACGGTGTGGTCGTCGTGCCTTCTTCTTTATAGCCTCGAACGTGAAGATTTTTATGATTCGTCCTCCGGTACGTCAAACGATGGATCAACCAGGGATATCCATGAAAAGCAAAGATGACGGGTTTATCCGTCGTAAAGAGCGTGTCGAACTCCTTGTCGGACAACCCGTGCGGATGCTCGCTCTGCGGTTGAAGCTTCATGAGGTTCACAATATTCACCACCCGAACCTTCAGATCGGGAACCTGCTTGCGAAGTAGGTCTACGGCAGCCAATGTTTCCAAAGTTGGAACATCACCGGCACAGGCCATGACCACATCGGGTTCTCCCCCTTTATCGTTACTGGCCCATTCCCAAATCCCGATACCGGCGGTACAATGCTTGATGGCTGCATCCATGTTAAGAAATTGCAGACCCGGTTGTTTTCCAGCCACAATAACATTGACACGATTTCGACTCCTGAGACATTTATCCGTCACGAATAGCAAGCTATTGGCATCAGGGGGGAGATAAATACGAATGACCTCGGCTTTTTTATTTGCGACGTGGTCGATAAATCCAGGATCCTGATGAGAAAACCCATTGTGATCCTGACGCCACACATGGGACGTCAGGAGATAGTTGAGGGAGGCGATGGGTCTTCGCCACGGGATCTCACTCCCCGTGACTTTCAGCCACTTGGCATGTTGATTGAACATCGAATCGATGATGTGAATAAACGCCTCGTAACACGAGAAAAACCCGTGTCGTCCCGTCAGTAAATATCCTTCCAACCAACCCTGGCAGGTATGTTCACTGAGTATTTCGAACACCCTCCCATCCAGGGTTAAGTGATCGTCTCCCGGAATGGTGTCGGCCACCCAGCGCCGCCCTGTTACCTCAAACAGCGCACTTAGCCGGTTTGAAGCGGTTTCATCAGGACCAAAGACCAAAAAATTCCGATTGTTCATGTTGTTTTTCATCACATCCCGGAGAAACGCGCCCAACACCCGCGTGGCTTCAGCCACGACCTTTCCGGGTTTAGGGACATCTACCGCGTAATTCTGAAAATCAGGGATCTTGAGATTTTTGAGTAGCAAGCCACCGTTACTATGAGGATTTGCCCCCATTCGCCGTTCGCCCTGCGGAGCCAGTTCCGCCAGTTCTGGAATGAGTCTACCGGTCCCGTCAAATAATTCCTCAGGTTTGTAGCTCTTCATCCACTTTTCAAGCAGTTGAATATGATCCTTCTTGGTTGCCATCTCAGAAAACGGAACCTGATGCGAACGCCAGAAATCCTCAGTCTTCTTCCCATCGACTTCTTTGGGACCCGTCCACCCCTTGGGGCTACGCAAGACAATCATCGGCCAACACGGCCGTGCAGTTTCCCCCTTTTCCCTGGCCCGATGCTGAATGGCATGAATCTCTTTCATCACCTCATCCAGCGTGTCCGCCATGACCTGATGCATGGCCTCCGGGTCATGCCCTTCCACGAAAAACGGCTTATAGCCGTAGCCGACCAATAAGCTGTTCAATTCGTCATGGCTGATTCGAGCCAACACCGTGGGGTTGGCGATTTTGTACCCATTGAGATGCAAAATGGGCAACACGGCGCCATCCAACTTCGGATTCAAAAATTTATTGGAATGCCAGGCCGTCGCCAGGGGACCGGTTTCGGCTTCGCCATCACCCACCACACAGGCCACAATCAGATCCGGATTATCAAATGCCGCGCCAAATGCATGCGACAGCGAATAGCCGAGCTCACCACCCTCATTGATGGATCCCGGGGTTTCGGGAGCCACGTGACTGGGAATCCCGCCGGGAAAAGAAAACTGTTTAAAGAGTTTTTTCATGCCTTCGGCATCCTGGGAGATGTTGGGATACACCTCGGTATAGGTCCCCTCTAAATACGTGTTGGCCACCAACCCCGGACCGCCATGTCCGGGACCGGCAATATAGATCATGTTGAGATCATGCTTCTTAATAACCCGATTCAGGTGGACATACAGAAAGTTTAATCCCGGAGTCGTCCCCCAATGCCCCAGGAGCCGCAATTTAATGTGGTCGAGCGTCAACGGCTTTTTGAGTAGAGGGTTATCATGAAGATAGATCTGCCCGACGGACAAATAATTCGCCGCACGCCAATAGGCATCCATGCGCTGAAGCTCGTCCCTGGTCACTGCTGATTTTTTTGACACACCGGTTTTCATTTTCTTTCCCTCCATTTCACCCTTTTATCAAAATCTGTCTTTTCCCTTTGTACGAATCACAGTTTATTGTGATGTCTCCTCTCCGGGTATTCCCAAATCTTTTCCGATGCCTACGCGAAAGCCATTCTGACTCACGACCCATTCGTCAAATGTTCAGGTCGGGAGTTCTGAGTTTCAGAATAATCCGAAACACATATTTTTCCAATTCGACCAGCAAATAAATCACCGCACCTATTCCAATAATTCGAAGCCAGGCAAGTCCATCAATGCCGGTAGTATGAAATAGCGTCTGCATCACTTCGGTATAGGTAAAGAGGCCTTGAATGCCTACCACCATTCCTATGGTCAGGGGCACATAGGGATTTCCAAACAATCCGTTGCGGGACAGAACCGAACCATAAAAAGACCGGGCATTTAATAAATAAAAGGCTTCAAAGACCACCAGCATGTTGACGGCTATCGTCCTCGCGGTCTCAATAGATGCCCCCTGGTCAGTCTCCCACAGGAACAGTCCAAACGTGCCGGCCACCGCTAAGGTGGATACAAAGCCGATTCGCCACAGCAGAAACCGTGACAAAATGGCATCCCCGGGGCTTCGAGGGGGGCGTCGCATGACATCCGATTCAGGAGGTTCGACGGTTAAAGACAAGGCCAATGTCACGGCGGTGATCATGTTGACCCACAGGATTTGTACCGGCGTAATCGGCAGCATGGTTCCTAGCAGAATGGCGGCCACAATCACTCCGGCTTCGGCGACATTGGTGGGGAGAATAAACAGAATGGACTTTTGAATATTGTCATAGACCCGACGGCCTTCCTCGACGGCATGGGCAATAGAGGCAAAATTATCATCGGCCAGCACCATCTCCGCCGCTTCCTTCGCCACTTCCGTTCCCTTCACTCCCATGGCCACTCCGACATCCGCCCGCTTGAGTGCCGGGGCGTCATTCACCCCATCGCCGGTCATAGCCACCACTTCCCCAGCGGCCTGGAGGGCTTGCACCAGCCGTAACTTATGTTCCGGGCTCGTCCGGGCAAAGATATCGATTTCCCGCACGACACTCTCCAATTGCTCATCGCTCAAGGTTTCCAATACCTGTCCCGAAATGGCCTGTTTTCCATCTCCGATATGCATCTGTAAGCCGATCGTTCTCGCCGTCACGAGATGGTCCCCGGTAATCATTTTGACGCGAATCCCGGCTTGTTGACATTGCCGGACCGCTTCAATGGCTTCAGCCCTGGGTGGGTCAACAATGCCGAAAAGCCCCAACATGGTCAGGCCCTGCTCCACATCTTGAAATCGTAACTCTCGATGTTCGTGATTGGTGGAAGCAAAGGCCACCGCCAGCACTCGCTGTCCACGACTCGCCATCTGCTCGATCCGATCATGCCACGACCGGCTATTCAATGGATGATCCTCCCCCAGACTCCGCTGAAACGCGCACATCTCTAATACCCGTTCAGGGGCACCCTTGATATACATAAATCCATGCCCGGCATGGTCATGATGTAACGTCGCCATAAACCGATGTTGAGATTCAAAGGGAATCACATCCGTCCGTGGCCACATCTCATATTCGAATCGAAAGTCCAATCCGGCTTTTCTCCCGAGGGTAACCAAGGCCCCCTCTGTCGGATCTCCGTTGATCTGCCAGACCCCCTCCACCTGGGTCAAATCCGTGTCGTTACACAACATTCCGGCTCGAGCAAGTTCCATCACCTCCGCGAGATCACCCAGCACAACCGGGTTGCCAAGCAGAGAAAATCCGCCATGAGGATCATACCCAACACCACTGACCTCCACGGTATATGCCGCAGTCGCCAGCGTTTGAACCGTCATTTCGTTTCGTGTCAGCGTGCCGGTTTTATCTGAACAAATGACGGTCACGGATCCTAAGGTCTCCACAGCCGGCAGCCGGCGAATAATCGCTTGGCGTCGTGCCATCGCTTGAACCCCGATGGCGAGCGTGATGGTCATAATGGCCGGAAGGCCTTCGGGAATGGCGGCAACGGCTAACCCCACGCTGGCCAGAAACATGTCACTGAACCCATACTCCCGGAAAAACACTCCGAAGAGGAACACACCAACCGCTCCGATGACGATGGCCAGGCTTAACCGGCTCCCGAATTCTCCAATCTTTCGGAGAAGTGGCGTGGTTAATGTCTGCACCTTGGCCAGCATGGCGCTGATCCGTCCAATTTCGGTGGCATCGCCGGTCCCGACCACCACCCCGGTTCCCGTTCCATAGGTCACCAGAGTTCCCGAATAGGCCATGCCCTTTCGATCACCAATGGATGCGGTTTCCGGGACAGGTTTCATGTGTTTCTCAACCGGGACGGACTCACCGGTCAAGGCGGCTTCTTCAATACGCAAATCCTTCACCTTCAGAAGACGCAAATCGGCCGGGACTTTATCCCCGGATTGGAGAAACACAATATCCCCAGGCACAAGGCTTTCCGCTGGAATGGGGCAACGGGTTCCATCACGAAGCCCGCAGGCTTGCACGGACAACATCCGGCGAATGGCATCCATCGCCCTTTCGGCTTTGCCTTCCTGAAGGAATCCAATGACGGCATTAATGACCACCACGCCGAGAATCACACCGGTATCCACCCAATGACCCAGCATGGCGGTCACGACACCCGCTCCCAGGAGAATATAAATTAAAATATTATGGAACTGGAAAAGAAACCGCTGCCAGGAGGATTGCTTTTTAGGCGGACGTAAACGATTGGGGCCATAGAGAACCAGACGTTGGGCAGCGACATCCTGCGTTAAGCCCCCAACCTGACTGGCTACTGCCTTAAGGACAGATTCACCATCCGAGGCATGCCAACATACGTCTGACCTTTTTCGATCGGAAACCGGCATCGTGCTCATTTCAATTGAAGGAAGGACAACACATGAGAAGCGGGTTCAAGATTCCCTGCCTCCCTGTGGGAACACCATGGTACGTGCGGCTATTAAATGGTGATGGTCTAGAATGTTGCCGGAAAATCGGATCACGCCTCAAACTTCTTTCTCAGATCTGCCAGGGCGGGTGAGCAAGACGGAACATGGAGCATAGCGAGCAATTTTTCTGACGACCCCTCCCAATGGGACCGGTTTGCCCCCTATGAATCCTTTTGATCCTACCATGATCAATTTTGTCTTCGAACGTTCTGCAATTTTGACAATTTCTTCAGCAGGATCTCCTTTGGTCAACGCTGTATCGACTTCCATGCCGAGCCCTTTGACTCTTTGGCCTATCTCTTCCAGATGGCTGGCACCTTCTTTTTGAGCATTCTCCAATACTTGTTCTGCTAATCGTTTAAATGCCGCTTTTCCTTTTCCCCAATACCAACCCTCCAGGTAAGCCGGTCTTCTCACCACATGCGTCACCGTCACCTTTGGAGGGGTCTTGCAGGTCAACAGCCTGAGCATATCCACAGTACTCAAAGCCACCGCAGACCCATCGGTGGCTAAAAGAATTTTGGCGGCGGATTTTCCCATCGTCACCTTACTGAGTTTGTCACGAACCAATAACACTGAACACAGGGCTTCCCTCATCACCCAATCACTGGTACTCCCTAGAAGAAACCGTTTCACATTGGAAAGGCCACGTGTCCCTAAGACGACCAGGTCAATTTGATAGTCCTCCACCGCCTGTAAAATTTCCGCTCCCGGAAGCCCTTCCATCACCAGGGACTTAATGGTCAGAGCCCGTTCATCAAGAATTTTCTTCTTCATGTGCTCAAGAAGACCCTTCGCTTCGGTGAAGAGTTTTCCTCTCGCCTCGGAAATGACCCGATCCCAACTGGAAGGTCCATCCGACGGTATCAGAGGAGACGCATGTTTCATCTCGATCACATGGATGAGATACATTTCTGATGCCTTTGGCCAATCTACCGATTTCACAAATCGAATGGCCTCCTGCGCATGTTCGGAAGGATCAACCGCCACTAAAATCTTCATCATCATCTTCCTTTCTCGCAAAAACTTTTATTTCTCAGGATTTCTAAGCCATAGATATTGGAAGCCGATCAAATAAACCTGTCAGATCACGGAGTCGGTTCCCACCATTCTCCGTCATCTCACCAGGATGAACCCGCCGTTCCCATTTCCCTTTGAGTGTGCCGGGGGGATTCATCCGGCATTCACTCCCCAATCCCAAAACCTCCTGAAGCGGAACCATGGCCTGTTGAGCAACAGAGCTCATGGCCAGTCGAATCATCAGAAGGTAATCCACACGGTCGGCTGGAAAGGGCGGAGGCAGCCCCGCATCGGATTCCAATACAATTTCCATCCTCCACAATTTTTTCCGGGCTAATGAGTAGGGAGTTTCCCGCAAATGCGGAAAAGCACATGTAGGGGGAATTGCCATACCCGGTCGGTTTCAGTGGAAACATCTGCCCCCAACGCTGTCCTGGGGCCTTCAGAAAATCGACAAACTGATAGGCCGTGGGTCCTAAATCCCCAATGCCCCATCTCTCCAGGAGGGACGTGGGATGCAATAAAATTCAACTTCCTTTTGTCAGACTCACCATAACCCCGAGCTGAATGCGCTGAACAACTATTCAATTGACGGGTTAAGGCCAAAATGATGTTTTCCTGATTCTTGATAATACCTGCAAAATATTCTTGAATATTTGTTCATTCACCTTGAATTAACTTTGGGTCTTTCAGGTTGATTTTTTGGGGGTTTTCTTTGGCTTCTGAGGTCCGCCTTTAGCTTTAGCTCTCTGTTTGCTTTCCCCTAATGACGACGGCAAGGTCTTCTTGAAAATTTGCCGCTCGGCTTCAAACCAATCTTCCAGGTCCTTCCCTTTCGTCCGCCCCCGTGCCTCATACAATTGAAATGCGCGTTTGGCAATGATTGAGTGTAATGCCATTTTTATCGCTGACTCCACCTGATCAAGGTTCAGCGCTCCGCCATCGCCTTGAAATCCTCCAATCACCTGGTCCACGCCAAGCTGGGACGCCTGTGACATTAAAGAACGCACCGAAGTTCCAGCCAGCGCCACAACTCCTCCGTGATATTTTTGGGCACGCAGCTCCTTTAGCACGTCTATCCCGTTCGGTTCCGCCACATACATATCCAACACGACCACTAAGGGGGATTTTTCCTTTACCAGGGGAATGACATCCTGTCTATGAGGAGGAACACAGACTTCATACCCCTTCTCAGAGAGAAAAGCGGAAATTTTTCCTCGAAATTCCTCGTGAAATGTCACAATCATAATCATTTAAATATAACCTCCCTCTCAAAATTCCAGGGAACTACTCTGCCACTCTTCCGTAATAGAAAATACAAATTCTATACCATTTCCATTTCGTAAATACATCAGTCAACATTCCCTGCAACTCAAACAGCACCGTGGTTGCCTGTACAAAATCAAAGAAAGAAACATTCCATATAGAGGCAAATTGCCCCATATCCGAATAGTGCGGAACCTCTTTTAGCGGAATTACTCCACACAATTTTCATTCCTGGAAATTCTTGGCAGGCTCGTACTCTCCGGCTCTATTAACCACCAAGACTCCAACCAAACAAAATGGAATTTTTTGGCTGGCAAGGGAACCTATGTATCGATCGTCTGCTTCTCAAGCATCTTTGACTCCAACTTTTCCCAATCAACGGACACTGTTCCAGCTTGGGTTTCATGAAAATTCTTCCAGGAACTCAGCAAATTCAGGCAGGCATGATCAATACACCGTAGATCATCAAAATCGAGATGAACGTCTTTCTTTAACGGAACGTCGTCCAAGGCATTGGCAAATTTGGGGAGATTCACGAACGTGGCCGTTCCTGAGAATTTAATGGAAATCGGTTGGTGATTGGTCCCCCGGTCAACCGAAACCGTCAGGGTATTGGTTGAATGAATTAACTTTGCAAGTGCCACACCAAGCCCTGCAAGCACTCCAATTAAGAGGTTGGTGGTCACAATAGTCACCACAGTCACCACATACACGACGACTTCTCCCCGGCCAAATTTGGAAAGTGTCCGAATAGCCTGGACATTGATAAGGGTATAGCCGGTGTACACGAGGAGAGCGGCCAAACTTGCGATGGGAACCAACTCGAGTATTTCAGGAAACAGTCCAACAAACATAAGTAACCAGGCACCGTGGAGCACGGCTGAGGCACGCGTTCGGCCACCACTCTGAAGATTGGCTTTACTTCGAACAATCACTCCCGTCATGGGTAGAGCCCCAAGGAATCCACATAAAAGATTGCCAATGCCCTGGGCAGACATTTCACGGTTGTATCGGGTTCGCGGTCCCGAATGCATCTGGTCGACCGCGGTAGCGCATAAGAGGGTTTCCGCACTGGCAATAAAGGCAATGGCGATGGCCATGGACAAGATGGAAGGATCGAGAAGGGAGGCAAGATCCTCGATCTTTAGAAAATGGATCGAGCTCCCGAGGCTGTCCCGGAATTCAATATATTCAATGGAGAGATTTTGCATGTACGCTTCTCCACTCGCGACTAATACACCCACCAGCGGAGCAGGAATAAATTGAAACTTTTTGGGCACCAGGAATTGCCAAAGTATAATGACGGCGATCGTGAGGATTCCAATGCGGGCCGACACCCAATGACTCGAGTCAACTCCCTCCTGAGGGATTAACCCTTTCCTCATGGCTTCGGGAATGGTCAAAATATTCTCAAGCCCGCTTCCTTTTGGCGTGTCCCCAATCATCACGTGAAATTGGCTTGCCAGGATGAGCACGCCGATTCCCGCTAACATTCCCTGAATCACCGCAGGGGAGACGGCTCGGAACCATTGACCTAACTGGAGAAAACCCGCCAGGATTTGGACTCCTCCGGCCACCAGAACCACTATCCCCAGTTTGCCTAGGCCAAAACGCTGAATCACATCGAAGACTATCACGGTCAAACCGGCAGCCGGGCCGCTGACCTGAAGCGGACAACCGGCAAAGAGTCCGACAACCAGGCCTCCGACAATACCGGTGATAATCCCCTTCACCGGAGGGGCACCCGATGCAATGGCAATCCCCATACACAATGGCAATGCCACCAGAAACACCACAACGGACGCGAGAAAATCGCGTTGCACGTCTTTCCACGTCACCGTGAAAAGCTCTTTCCACTGCAGTTTCTTAATCACAATTCATCCCACATGTCTAATTCGAGGAAGCGTTCCCTCATCTAGGCATCCTTGACACCTTTGACCTCTTAGGGAAAAACAAACTTTTCTTGATGCGGATCGCACAGACACGCCTCTTCTGTTGCGATCGAATAGATCCATCCATGGAGGTTGGGCTCCCCCATGAGCAACCGCTTAGCGACGGCAGGAGGTCTTCAAATGCTTAAGCTGAACCAATACATTTTCTTTGCCATCGCGACAAATTTCCTCGATTGGACGTGTTTTTAGAACGATCATCTAGAGATAGAGCAAAAAATTTCCCGCCGCTCCCATTTCCGCGGCTATGGTCATCTTGAACAAATAATGGTGGTATCCAAAGTATGTTTCTGGCACGACCAGGGGCCGCCGACTGGTCAGTGCCAATACAACTTTCTGCGAACGCAGGGAGGAGTAGGACAAAAAACGAACTCAGAGGATCCTGATATAAAGGATACTTGAAAAACACCTCACCTCATGTGCCATGCTTCTGAGAGGCATTCCCTTCCTTATCTAAATCTTCGGTGGGGACCTCACCGTTTTTTTCCAATGCCAGAAGACGTTGTCCTTCCGAACGATGCATGGCGGCCATTTCTCGCAGCTCTTTGGCCGACTTCCATCTCGACGAGGCGATCAGCATCCACCCCGTCCTGGTAAAGCCCTTGGGATCCATATGAGGCTTTTTGGCAAGGCTTATGGCTCGCTGTTCCAATTTCACCGCCTCACTTTGAAGGTCATCGGCCTGTTGATCATAGAGCTGCGCCATCTCTAATAAATCGGCACCTGTCCAGGGTTTCTCTTCTGCTATTTCAGAAGCTTGCTCTGCAGACGCCATCGCATAACTCACCGGGCCCAACATACTAGTGAGACTTGGTCCTCCCTTCTGGCTGAGGCTCATTATGCCCATCCCACCCAACACTCCTATCAACACATATGCCAATGCACGCATAAATATCCCTCCTTGCGTCCCGAGAAGTAGTCAATAAAGCAATTCTCTCCCTTCAATGTCCTCCCTTTCCCACGAAACCCGCATCGTTACCCTCTCAATGACCCTACTACTAACCCTATAAAAAGATACCTTCCAGTACAGCTGTGAAAAACCCTTGATACCTGTCCATATGTTCCTCGCGGATGTCCTGCTCCCTCCCACACAAGAGGATCCCTTTCTCTAGTCGATCTCTATGATCGGAGTAGGATTATGGCGGTGACCAGGCAATCTGGCCGTTCTAATGAAAGAGGGTCAGGACAGGACTTCCATCCCTTTGCCGTGTTTGGGTCTTTGATGGAGTCCCTTATTTGAGCAAACCCCAAAACCCTTCTCAAAATTTTTGGTTCTGCCAATGCAACCAAAGTGAAGATCTTTCAGTTTTTCTATTAGTTTCGCTCACTTGATTGGTGTTTCCTTACGTGCTTTTCAGGTTCGGTACCATTATGAAAATTTCTTTTATATTGAGCTTTTGACGTCAGGCATCACCTTCCGATCCCAAAACCGATGCCCCATTTGGCTACAAAAAAATTTGTACGGACGTGGCAAATATCTACAGGGCTTTTGGTGGAATATGAAATATGGAAAGCTTGAAAAGGAAGCCTTAAGAGTGGATTCTGAAAAACATTATTCCACGTGATTCTCATGAATTGTTGTATCTGGTCAGGTTTTGGCTATCGGCATGAATGTATCGAAGATTTCCTCGTTGAAAGTGGTACAAACTCTCAAGCGGGGTTTGCGATTCTGAAACGCCGTCACGTGGTGGGGCGCGAGATCTCCAAATCAAAACCCGGTTTAGTCTGTTAAAACTTCGTTCCGATCACCACGTCATCACCGGAATGAATAATCTGATGACGATACCGGTTCAAGGCGGGTAGTCAGGCGGGATTTGAGAAAGTGAATCCATCTGCAGGCTTGATTCAGGGAATCATAATGTGCGATGGCTTCAAGGGTGAAAAAAGACGCTCAGTTAGTTGGTATTGACGTCTCTAAAGAAAAAGGGGTAGTCCCCATTTCATGGAAATTGTCCCGTTCAAATCCAAATTCATTTCCAATCGGGGGACAAAAGTGTGGATAGGATATGTGAGCCAGGACCTTCTGATGATGAAATGGTAGCGATGCCGGATTATGGGAACATAAGGATATCCCAGTTTCACCACGCACCTGGAACCGCTCAGCCGGAAGTAGTGGTGGCCGGCGGTGCAGAAATTATGGAATTATGATGGTGAAGCGGGGTACAGTAGGGCGTACTGGCTAGAATGCTGGAGACAAATATGGGCAGAGCCGGAGCCGGGGGAAAAAGGCTCAGGCTCATAACAGGAGATTACACCATTTACCCTGGACTGCCGGCTCATGATCTGTTCACGGAACCAAGTGCTTGCAGGGTGGAAGCTTGTAAAGGGGGGAATATTTTTGGGGAGGCAACCTAATCGATGAATACTGAATCTGGTGATTCCAATCCACTCGTGGCGATTATCATGGGGAGCAGCAGTGATTGGGAGACCATGCGGCACGCAAGTCTGATCCTCACGGAATTGGCCGTTCCCCATGAATGCCGGATTGTGTCAGCCCACCGCACACCGGATTTTCTCTTTGAGTATGTCGGATCGGCCCAAAGCCGTGGCATCCGCGTGCTCATTGCCGGGGCGGGAGGAGCCGCACACTTGCCGGGAATGGCTGCAGCAAAAACGATAATTCCGGTTCTCGGAGTGCCCGTGCGGTCTCGAGCCCTGCAAGGCTTTGATTCGCTCTTATCAATTGTCCAAATGCCAAAGGGCATTCCGGTTGCGACCCATGCGATCGGCGAGGATGGAGCGGTCAATGCCGCATTGCAGGCAGCAGCCATTCTTGCCGTATCTGATCACGGCATCGGCCAACGACTCAAGGCCTATTATGACCAACGACACACCCCTGCACTGGAGAAACTCATATGAATATCATCCTTCCTGGTGGGACGATCGGGATATTGGGCGGAGGCCAACTTGGTCGCATGCTGGCCATGGAAGGCCGCCGGATGGGGTATCGGATTGGCGTGTTAGATCACGTTGAGAATTGTCCCGCCGCCCAGGTTGCGGATTTTTTTGTGCAATCAGAACTGACGAACACGCAACGCGTGATGGAATTTGTCTCTCAGGTTGATGTGGTGACCATTGAGACCGAACTGGTGCCTTGGATGCTTCTTGCCGACATTGAAACGGATCAAGCGACCCGTCCGTCCTCTTCCGTGCTTGCTCTCATCCAGGATCGACTGGTTCAACGAGAATTTCTTCAAGACCACAGTTTTCCACAAACTGCCTTTGCCTCGGTCAAAGATCACGCCACTTTGACCGCTGCGGCTCAACAGGTGACATTCCCGGCTATTCTAAAGAAGCGCCGTGCAGGATATGACGGTAAAGGCCAAATCCGGGTCACCGGCGTGGACCATCTGAATGAGGCCTGGCGAGAATTGAAGGAAGTCCCGTCTGTCTTGGAAGCCGTCGCGCCCTTCAAGATGGAACTATCGGTCGTGCTGGCCCGCAGTCTTCAGGGAGATATTCAACTCTATCCCCTGGCTGAGAATGCACATCGGCAGAACATCCTCCATACCACACGCGTTCCGGCCCGGGTGGCGGACACGATCCGGTTACGGGCGAAGGAGCTTGCCGTTTCCCTCTCAGAAGCGCTTGACTACTGCGGAGTCATGGCGGTGGAGCTGTTTCTTCTTGAAGACGACACCTTATTGATCAATGAGATCGCTCCCCGGCCTCATAACAGTGGACATTTCACGTTTGGGGCCTGCGTGACGTCCCAATTCGAACAACATCTCCGCGCCATTTGCGGGTTACCATTGGGGGATACCTCCCTCATGCATCCCGTCGTAATGGTGAACCTCCTCGGAGATTTATGGCGAAACGGACCGCCCAAGTGGGATCGACTTCTGGCTCATCCACAGGTCCGGCTTCACCTTTATGGAAAAACACATGCCGCCCCGGGACGTAAAATGGGACATTTTCTTCTGATAGCCGACAATCCAGACCAATCCTACCAACTAGCCGAAGGTCTCCTTCAGAGCATGATGGATGCAGGTTCTCAAGAGAAAGATGTTCTGATCAAGAATCCAGCCAAAGAGCCTTTCCAAAAGCAATCCAGGACATTAGAAACTCCGGCATGACTGCCGCCGTTTTTCACTCAGGGTTTCTATGGCGGGCTTCGCCTGATAACCAGCAGAAGGCAGAAAAACCATACCGCTGAATTTTCCGTGATGAGGATTCTGCATCACCACTTCCCACTCGATGAGGGGGGTTCGAAGCACCAATCACCGTAATAGCGCGTGGCTTAAACAGGTACTTGAAAATTTCGAATGCTCATAACACAACCCTTTATTCACAGATGAATGATGGCAAAGACTTCTGCAAAACCACATGCCACTGTGGGTACGGTATCGAGTGAAATAGAAGCAGCGAGTCACCTCTTCTGTCCACTTCCGTTGGCACAAAGCGAGGGCCACGAGGACCAGGCACACGACGTTCCAGCTTTCTTCTCCCAGATTTCCGAGCACCACTCTTGTTATTAATGACGAATGACCGCCACCGAACAGCCGGCACCGTAAACAACCTTGTTCGATACACTGCCCAGAAACGCCCGCTTGACTCCAGTCGAGCCACGGGACCCCAATACAACAAGGTCAGCTTGAACATATCGAACAGCTTTAAGAATTTCATCTCCTGGATTGCCAAACACCAATCGCTCCTGAATTTGAAGATCAGGACCACTCAAGACCTTTCGAGCCTGGTCAAGGAGTTTCGCTCCTTCCCGCCCTCGGATGGCAAGAAGTTCTTCAGCCAATTTGGCAAATTCATCCTCCTTCTTGCTATCGGCAATCAACGTTTGTTCGGTTTCGAACACATGTTTTTTGACGACATGGAGAATGGTGATTTGTGATGAAGGAGGCAAAGCCAGGTTTTTAATAAAGTCGACGGCCGCTTGTGAATCGGCAGATCCATCAGTAGCCAGGAGAAGCTTCATGCCTCGACCAGGCTTTTTCACCCGAGCCATGGGCCGAGCGATCAACACCGAGCAGGGCGCTTCCTGTAACACCCATTGACTCACACTCCCGAGTAAAAACCCCTTCGCTTTGGAATAGCCACGTGATCCGAGAACCACCAGATCCGCGTCTTTCGCATGAATGGTTTTTAAAATTTCTTCTCCAGGAAAGCCTTTTTTTACAAGAAAACACACACGCACACCCTGACGATTCAACCTTTTCTCGACCTTCCCCAGAAACTCACGCGCCTGTTCAAGCGCCTGTTTTTGAATCTTTTGTACCTGCTGGGAGATTTTCAAAATCCGTTCCTTCGCCAGGCCAGTAATTTTTTGAGGGACGGGGTTCACATGGAGAAGAAACAGATCGGATCCTAAGGGCAGTGTCAACTTGCTGAGAATCTGAATGGCCCCTTCAGAAATACGAGTTTGCTCTACCGCCAACAACACTTTCATTATTGCGCTCCTTTCAACCCGTAACAAAAAACCGACTTATCAATTCCAGTTTACCTTATGTCTCTCTTTCATGTATTTTCTTTTCTCAATTCCATGTCCCCGGGTGGATGAATGAGAAACAGCCGAACCAACGCCAGATGATCCCATGGCAACAAGGCCAGTGAAACGTTCGGCCCAAGCATTACGATCCGGCGGTATGAAATGAAGTGAAATTTTTCTTCGTATTTTATGATGAGAGGTGTCACATGACTATACAGATTTTCCATGTCATACCCATCAATACTCATGACTTTTGTGGCCGGTGAGAATTTAGGAAGTGCCACATCCCTGATACGCAGGTGTATGAGAGACACAACCCAATGGATACCCGATGCTTGAATATACTGAATACCTAAAAATTTTTGTGGCGCTATTAGCCGTCATCAACCCATTGGGGGCTCTCTCCATTTTCATCGCGTTAACCCCTGATGCAGACAGGAGATCCAGGCAGAAGATTGCCAAGATCGCATCATTCTCCGCGACTCTGATTCTGTTAGTCGCCTTAATCGCCGGGGAATGGATGCTCGTATTTTTCGGGATCAGTGTGAGTTCTTTTAGAGTGGGCGGCGGGATCCTCATCCTCCTGATGGCTATTTCCATGCTTCAGGCAGAATTGAGTCCCACAGTACAAACCAAAGAGGAAGCGGAAGAATCCAACAGAAAACATGATATAGCCGTCGTTCCCTTAGCAACACCATTACTGGCCGGGCCCGGTGGAATGAGCACAGTTGTGGTTGAAGCACATAAAGGCACCAACCTGGGACATGAATTGTTACTTGGTTTGACCATCATAATTGTTGGCATATGCCTATGGATGGCTTTACACCTGGCTCCGCTGATCTCACAACGTTTCGGCGTGACCGGCATTAATATTTTTACCCGTATTATGGGCCTTATCCTGTCCGCTATTGCCGTGGAGATTATTGCCAACGGGATAAAAGGGTTGTTCCCGGCTTTGGCGGGATGAGACAAAAAAAGTCCGGTGGATCGGCTTGCATTTGCATGAGGCCAAGGCCGACTCGTTTTTCCGCAGCTCAATCCCGCTCGACACAACAAAAAATTACGTGTGGATTCATCTTAATCCACCGCCTCCTTTAAAGGCCTTTTGCCTTAACGAACCCTTTTGTGAATTACCGGAAATTACCCATGATTCGGTAGGTATTGTCCCATATGATCTACCTGTGGGATAAGAACGCTTTTGTGGAAAAGTACGGAAGGTCGAATCTGAAACCATGCTGACTGGAGAAAGGAGCGAAACCATGATGTTGTAATAAAATCCAGAGAGCGGTATATAGACCTTTCGCGCCCTACCCTACCACTCCCCTGAAGAACTGATGTCTTCACTCACTGATGGCCTGGGCAAACACCCTAACGTGGATATCTCAAAAATCCCCAATATGATCAAGGCCCATCTTGAACCACACACCATTTATCCCAAAACATTTCAATTCTGTTTCACGGGGTAGACTCTCAATCAGTCCAATAAAATCCCAAACGGAATGACACATGGAAAAGGAAACTGGTGAACGGGACTGGATCCATGCCTACTCGCTGAACGCTGGGCTCGGGTTGTTCTGCACATAGAGCTTTGGCTCATGGATTTTTTTCATCCATGGCAGCCCTTGAGAGGAAGGAACAAGCTTGAGTCTTGCTACTTACCGTCCATGCCGCTCCATGCCGCATTTTTTCCCATTGATAAAGCGTAACCTTTTCCGGTTGGTCTTTGGGAATGAATCCTTTTGGACTTTCGCTCCAGATTCCTTTCGTGTTTTTTAAGCTGCTCGTTTTCTCGATCCCGTTTGTGCCGTTGAGTGGTGTCCTTTTCTCGTTGTTGAAGATCATCCGGAGCCTGAAGTTGGTTATGTCTTTGATCTTAAGACCAACCAAAACCTGCAATGCCCATCGATTGGTACGACTAACAAGATGAAGATGAAACCACAGAACATGTTCGTGCATATCATACAAACACCTTCTCTTGAGAAAAAGTATAGGCGACATGATTGTGAGCCGGCGGCTATCTATTGACACGAACAGCGAAAATCATCCCAGGAAACCGGGCCGTGATTCAGACCAAACGGGGAGGATGTGCGAACGGAGATTCCTGCTACTCAGCTGATGAACAGATTTTCTGGGCGATGATGATCTAAATTTGCCCAATATCTCCTGCTCAACAACGACCCAATCATCGGGATCCTGCCCAGGGTGTCCGTCCCGACAATGAGTCTATTCATACGCCCGCCGGGTGATACCTCCTTGCACATACCCAACGATAGATTGAGAGTTTATGGAATCGGTGCCACCAGGAATCATGCTCTTCTGAACTACTCAAGGGACCTCTCTTATGTGGCGCCTATTTTCTGACTATGCCCTTGAATCTACCGGCTGAGGGGACTATTGAGGTGTTTTGGATGGTTAATTAATAGCTTATTCGCCATCACGTCACCTCCATGTGAGGAAGGGCATCGGTGGGAGCCAAGGACCTTTGTAAAATTTCTGAAGGAAATGCAGGTTTTTTCCCAAGAGTGTTGAGTGTATGGGCAATGCGTTCGGGTTGTCCCCAATCACTCCATAGCACTTCCTCGAATTCCATCACTCCCAGATGCTCAGGAACCCTTTGAAGCAATGCACGAGAAAAGTCCAGGACAGGCATGTCTCGATAAATTTCGTGAAGCGTCTCATGTTCGTGCCCAGTTCCAATCGTCGCTCCCAACTGTTCAAACCGCTCCATCATAACCGGTAGGTTTTGCCAACCAAGCTTCCAGAGCGTGGTCACTTTTGCCACAATCACCAAGGTGTTCCAAAGAGCGCCGCTTGCCATGACCTGTTGCCCTTCAAGGAGGTCTGGTTTTTCAAGAAAGGAACCAACGAGGCGAATACATGACCCACTGCTCCACCCCAGGACTTCGCCCAGGTTGATCCACCCATAGTCCAATTCGGGATGTGAAGGAGACACGCCAAACAGGATCAAACGATCCTGGAGAAAGTGACTGACGCGAATCCCTCGCCTGATTGTTTCGAGAAAACGAGCTTCAGGAAAGACAAAATGATCGGATGGGAAAATGACGACTGTAGCATCAGCATCCCAGGCTCGCACAAAGGTCAGTGGAAGGAACACTCCTGCGGCTGTTCCACAATTCTGGGGCTGAACAATCACGTGCCCAGAGGTATCGCCCTCCACGGCTTTATTCAAGAATTCCCGATGGTTCCGACCAATCACCGTGACCTTCTGTTCCGGTCTGACCAATCGGTCTGCCCGATCCAGCGTATGTTGAAGCATGGATCGATTTCCGACAAAGGTACAATACTGCTTGGGTTTATGCCCCCCCAACCACTGTTCGATAAACGGGCGGGTCCTTTCCCCCTCACCACCAGCTAAAATAATCGACCACAACGGATTGGCCCCGGCTCTCAGCATGTTCTTCATCTCCCTCCCTGGATCATGAATGCCTAAGCACGATGAGGGCCCTCCCCCATTATAAGAAGGTCCTTATAAAACATTACCCACCAGGAAGGAACTAGGAATTTCCCTAGTCAACCAGGGAAAAGTTCCTAGCTGTTCAGCCCCGATCGCCACAAACTTCTTCAGGGGCAGGTTCTCTGCGGTATCCAAATAAAGCCCGTAGGCCATGGTTGTTGAGCATCTCATCCCTTTACCCAATGCCAGGCCTCGTCGGTCTGGTCTGATGTGAAATATTTTAATTGAGCACTGGGCCAGGGTACAGAAACCTTTGGTTTGCCCTCCAACCATTGTCGGTTTCCCACCACCGCAATTCGTTGATAATCTTGAGCGTTCCGAAGATGATCGGTCATCTCCTCCCATAAGGCTTGCCCATTTTCGCCTTCAAGGGTTGCCATATCGCATAAGAAATTAATCGGCCCAACCTCCTGCATCAGATGTTCCAGGTAGGCATTTAAAAGATCATACTCTTCGATGGATAATTTTCCCTCAACCCGAATTCCCACACTTCCGTCTTCACTTTCATCTAATATCCGATACATACCCTTATCTTTCACCCCCGAGACACGAATTCGTGACCGGCCCTCACGCTGTCATATCAATAGAGGAACTCCGGTTAATGGCTTAATCTCATTTTCTTCTAGGCTCCGCTCGCATCTCCTTTGCCCTAGAAGCGTTTCACCTGCCCCTGAAGGTATAGACTCCCTCTACTTTCCTTTAGCGAGTGTTATGCCAGGAGAGAGCATCGGACCATTTTTCTCTGTTCGCAATGGGTTCTGAGGAAACGGACCAGGCCGGGAAGGGTATCTGGGCCAAAAAAGCTACAGGGATTAATGGGGGACTGTTGAAGATTGCAACAACAAGAGCGAAAAGCGGGAATCAGACCCGTTGGTCATTCCCAAGATTTATGATGAGGAACCCTGACAAAATTGAATCATTCCAAGATGAATACCCTTCAGGATTGGCGGGGGATATCCGAGTAGAGTCGGCACAATTGATACCCTGAATCGACAACTAAATCCCATCGAAGTCATTTCTAACCGTAAGCCCTGGAAATCCCTCCGGCCTTCATTTAGAACGGATCTCCGCCGTCCTTCGCGGGATGAGGCAGCAAGTATGACTGTTCCAGCCTTCGCTCTATGATTCAATATATTCCCATGATACTTCATCCATGACCTCTTGCTCCGCGAGGAACCAATCATTGGGGTCCCGACCGTGATAGCCTCCCCGCCGCTTGTAGAGCTCATAGGCCCTTTCAGCAATTCGCTGCTGAATAGCCTCATTCGCGGGTGGGGTCTCGCCATCGTGTTCCTCCTCCGGCCGAAGAGGCTTGCGGTTCTTGCTTCTGAAAGATGTCCTGACACGTGGCTGCTTATCCGACACTCTCCTGCCTTGACGAGTTTCGCCAGGCTGTTCTTCCGGTTGCTTGCGGTCACTTGTGGCTAAAACGCGTTACGCCTCATCGGGTCATCTCGAGTGAAGAGAGTGCATGAGGAAAGGTACAGGGCCCGGTGGAAAGCTCAGAGGGGAACGCAGGCTCCTTACCAATAGCATTCAGCGTGTCACGAATGCGGTCTGAGCCTTCCCAATCACTCCAAAGCACGTCTTCTAGCTCAATCATCCCGAGGCGTTCCGGAACGCGCTGGAGTAATTCGGAAGACACATCTAATATGGGCATTTTCTGATATAACTGACGAAGCATGCGACCCTCATGAGTGCTCCCGATAGCTTTTCCTAATCGCTCAAACCGTTCCATGATGACAGGAACGTATTGCCAGCCAAGCCTCCAGATGGTGGAAACTTTTCCTACGATTACCGATGTGTTCCAGAGTGCTCCTTTGGCCATGGCATTGAGGGCCTGAATGTGGTCGAGTTGCTCAACAAAGGAATCGACTTGCCGAACACAGGATCCTCCACTCCAACCCAACACCCCACCCATATTCATCCAGCCATAGTCCAATTCGAGATGGGTGGGACGTACCCCCAATAACAGAAGGCGATCCTGCAAAGTACGACTCCCGCGTATGGCACGCCGAACCATTTCCAGAAACCGATTTTCCGGAAACACAAAATGGTCAGAAGGAAAGATGACCACCGTGGCACTTGGATCCCATGCCCGGACATAGGTGAGAGGGAGAAACATCCCGGATGCGGTGCCGCAATAGTTCGGTTCAAGAATCACTTGTCCTGCCCGCTGACCTGTTAAGGCCTCACCTGCGAACCCTTGATGAGTTTGGGCCACCACCGTGATTTTTTGATGAGGAGCCCCAAGGTGATCCGCCCGGTCTAAGGTGTGTTGCAGCATCGACCGGTTTCCCACGAATGTACAGTACTGTTTGGGTTTGGGATAGCCTAACCATCGTTCAATAAACGGACGCGTTTGTTCCCCCTCCCCACCGGCGAGAATAATGGACCATAAGGAATGGGATTGAGACATAAGACGGAGCTCCTTCCTTTGCACAAAAAATTGTATGAAGGCTATGAATATACCTATGCGGTCCCTTATGAAGAAGATAAGAGGAATACTGGGAATGTTTACAGAAAACCAAGAAAATTCTCCTAGGGTTCTGGTGGATGTCCGAATCAAAATTCCGAGTCTATCCCTGCTTTTTAGTCATCTCCGCCGTTACCAGCGGAGACCCAGCTTCAAGAAAGGTGAGAAAAAATTTCTTGATTAGTCAGAATCCCGGCGTGGGGGTGAGGACCCGATTAAAACGGTCGATCCAAACAAAAAGGCTTTAGGCGGTCAGTTGCGGCCCTTCAGAATCCTCGGACAAAATCTCCCTTGCGGCTTTCAACCAACTGGCTAAACTCGGGCCACGAGGCTCACCTCCCTGCCGGGAGATCTCATGGGCACGATTGTCAATCTTGATCTCTAGCGAATCTGTAGAACCATCATGCCTCAAGTCCGGGTTATCATCGACAGAAACTGGCAGACTTTGCATTTCTCCCTGTTGGTTGGACACGAATGAAATATCTTTCATTGGATCAACCTCCGCCTTGTATTGCCTTGATATCATTATTAGCTCGATATCATCTCAAGACAGATAAGCAGAACTCTGACGTGCTCTTTCTTTCGGCGATCAAACCGGGTTGAAGACTCATGGGTAAAGACATATTCAATCGTTCAAAACCCCGTGTGGTCTGTCGGGACCAACACAACGCACTCTTATCCTTAGGCACTTGGAACGTCGAGAAGCATGAGAAGCGTCACAGGCCTTCACCTTCAGTCTACAGGACCCAGGGGATAACATTCATTTTCATCGGGTTCAGGCTTCCACCGGATTATGGATGACCTCGCCACATTCCCGACAAGCCAGTTGCCCCGTTTTCTCGCCTTTTATATTAACCTGTTCGTCTACCAGGCGTTGATGGGCACAGACTTTTTTCCTCCCGCTTTTAAGGGTTCCCTCCACACAACCGGCCTCATATTCATTCATGCGTCCCCCTATGAAATCCATCAGCTCTAACCGGAATTCCGTATTTCATCAAGCCACATGGAAACGAGAAGCTGCCTCTGCCTTGACCTCATCGTTTTGAAAGATCTGGCAGCAGGCTTGTTGAACAGAAGCAAGATGAAACGGTTTCAGGAAAAATCCTTGAGCACCTTCCTGCAACATCCGCCGGAGCAATGGTTTCTCCGAGGGGCCCGACATCATGAGCACCGGCATCTGATGTCCCAACCAGCGTAGTTCATCCAGCATGGTCCGCCCATCCATAATGGGCATGTGCATATCCAGTAAAATTCCATCCACGCGACGGCCGTCCAACAGATCAAGGCCCTCCCGCCCATTTCTCGCAACGAGCACCTCATATCCCCATTCCTGAAGAGCTTGATCTAACATCCCGGCGATAGAAGGATCATCATCGACCACTAACAAACAGGGACGGACTTCCTGGGACTGGACCTCGGTCTCGGCACGCGACACACCCGGCGATGTGGTTTTGAGCGCTTGAAGAATTCCCAGACAGGAAGGGCAATAGGTTTGTGCAGGCTCGATATCAGAGAATGTGAGTCGATGCCTTGACAGATAGGCATCCAAGACTTGCCAGTTTTCTGTTCCGACCAGCCCCTCAGAGGGGTCATGAACCCGTTCACACCAGGCACAGGAAAACACGAATTGGGAGGAAGGCGGAGATAACGGGAGGCTATGCCGTAAGACATCTCCCCGGGAAATGACTCCGACCAGCTGCCGATCACGAACCACTGGCATTCTCAAAACTTGGCTGTGAACCATCCCCTTCATCACGACATCGAGCGGATCCTGTTCCAACACATATACCGGCTTAGTCATGGTGTCTTCCACCCTGAGTTCATCCAGGGCATTCACGCGTGAACAGGCTTGTAACAGACGGAGTTCAGTCACGACCCCCAGAATTTCTCTGGAGGAATCGACCACCGGCCAGCCGCTGTATTGACCGGAGAGGAATTGCAAAGCCAGACCATTCTCAAAGCGACCGGGTCGAAGAGGAACGGCTGCGGTGTTCATCAGATTTTCCGCCGACGGAGAAGATGAAAAAAGGTGGTTCATCCGAGGGCCTCTCTTTCACATCGGTTTCAACCATGAAACCATCAGAGTAAAGGGGGTTTTTGCCGCTAAGGTGAGGGTGTAAAATACCGATCGACGTAACAAAAAAGAACTAGGGAAACCCCTAGTCGTTTCCGGAAATAATCCTAGGATGAAGCGGGGAGAAATGATCGGAATCGTCTACTTCTCAATCAGGCCGGAAGCCACCGCAAACTGAGTCAACTCTGGAATCGTATGCGTTCCTAAAGTTTCCATGACCTTGGCTTTATGAAATTCCACCGTTTTGGTGGAGATATTGAGAAGAGTGGCTATGGCTTTGGTGGAACGGCCTTCGGCGATCAACTGCAAGACTTCCCGCTGACGAGGAGTGAGTAGCTTAAACAACGATTTTTCTCCTCCCAGAAAATCATTAAGCGAGACTTCCCCCCGCAGGGCAAGAGGCGTGACATACCGGCGGCCCGCCAACACCGTCTTTACCGCCAATTGAAGTTCTGAACCGGCAGACCGTTTCATGAGATATCCAGAAGCTCCGGCCTCAAATGCCGCGGTAATATAGGCGGGATCCGCATGCATCGTCAGAAAAATGATTTTACAATGGGGAACAAGTTTTTGGAGATGGCGTGCCGACTCCAGCCCGTTTAAACTCGGCATCGAAATATCCATGATCACCACATCCGGGTTCAGATGTGAAGCGACTTCAAGCAGCGATCGTCCATCTTCCACTTTCCCCACGACCACGCCAAAATCCTCCACAAGCTTTGCCACCCCTTCCAAGACCATGGGATGATCATCTGCCAACATAATACGGGGAAGGTCCCTGGAGGATTTCCCTGCACATGAGCTTTGATAGGGGTGTGAGACCGACACCGGCAACCTGGCCCTTCAAAAAATTGATACCCGTCTGAATGGGGTAGGTAATATAAACAAGCGTGGACAAATCACCATTAGGAAAATCCCTAGTTTTCGAGAGAAATATCCCTGGTTTAAAGAATTCCCATTTTTTCTATTCCGGAGACACGAGACCATGGGTTATGGCATATCTCGTTAATTCCGCCGTGCTTTGACAATGCAACTCCCGGATAATTTTGGCTCGATGAAATTCAATGGTTTTAGGAGATACATGTAACATCGTCGCCATCTCTTTGGTGCTGTGGCCTTCGGCGATGAGTTGCAGTACTTCCCGCTGCCGAGGCGTGAGAGAGTTTGCCTCAACTTGAGGGACCGGCATTTCCTGAGTGAACGTACCCAGAAAATCTTTGGCAATGGCCGGAGTCACATAAAACTGCCCCTTCATGACTGCATGGATCGCCAGCATCAATTCGGAAGCCGCAGACCGTTTCAAGAGAAACCCGGAGGCCCCGATTTGAAAGGCTTCTTTCGCATACAGGGGATCCGCATGCATAGTCAGAAAAATCAGCTTAGTCCATGGAAGTAATTTCCTCAGTTGACGGCCCGCATCCAGTCCATTCAACTTGGGCATGGAAATGTCCAAGACAACCACATCCGGTTCCAACTTTTGAGCGACCTGAAGAAGGGTTCGCCCATCCTCTACTTTCCCGACAAGATCACAACCCTCCGTGACCAGTTTGGCCAGCCCTTCCAGAACCAATGCATGGTCATCGGCTAATAGTATACGGGGTCGAGTCACCATGGAACTTGTCCTAAGCTATTGTGCGTGGCCATGACCTTGACCGTGCAGACATTTCTTCCCTTTTCTCATGCACTCCAGCCTTATAACCTGACCCTCATTCCCGACAACCTGAATCGAGAAATTCGGTTGCCTATGCTCATCTGATTATTCTTCCCCACATTCGTAATCGGGAATACTATTTGTAATGCTTCGGGTCGATCCCGGCTGACAACCCACGGAAATGACGGGCCTGTAAGACAAACTTGAATGACCGAGATACCCAGGAAAACAGGCAAGTGGAGTTACAAGCCAAATTTTGCCACACATCAATCATTTTTTCCGCTATCAGGAATGGAGACCTTCACCGTTGTACCATGCCCGGGCTGACTGTCCACCCACAGGGTCCCACCTACCAGACGAACCCGCTCCCTCATGCTGACAAACCCCAGGCCCCGGGAAAGGAGTCCGTCCATCTCAAATCCCTTTCCATTGTCGTGGATTGAGAGAATAATGTCCTGTCCTTCATCCCCTAAAACAAGATGGACTGCCGAAGCCTGAGCATGTCTTACGACATTTCGCAGGCTCTCTTGTGCCACACGGTATAGACATGTACCCACCGCTTGGGAAATTCTTCGTGCTCCATCAGCCAATTCACACGTGACCGAGATCCCTTCCCACTTCTCAAAGTCTTCGCACAACGAGCGAAGAGCCGAGCCCAAGCCAAGGTCATCCAGGATCGACGGATGATACTGGTAGGCCAAACGGCGGATATCATCGGACAGATCCCCGACATTGGCATAGAGCTCGTGCAGCTTTTGCGTGACAGGGTGCATATCCGGAAGATCATTTTGTGCGGATTGCAATTTTAAACTCATCAGCGCAAGCCGTTGATTGACATCATCGTGCAGATCACGGGATATACGCCGGCGCTCCTCTTCCTGTGCAGTCAGGAGTTGGGCAGCCAGTGAGCGAAGCTCCTGCTGTTGTATTTCCAGCCGCTGAGAGGCTTCCTGAAGAATGGTTTCTGCTTGTTTTCTTTGGGTAATATCCGTGGCAATTCCACAGAGCGCATAGGGTTTTCCTTTGGGAGTCGTCAACAAAAACTTGAACACATGTTCGGTGTGTATTCCATCCGAACGTTCCGAGATTTCATCGGATTCATGGGCCTGCCGGGTTTGAAGAATGGTTTGTTCAATTTCCCAAAACCGCGAAGCCCGTTCGGTGGAAAAAATTTGCATATCAGTTTTGCCCAATATCTGCTTCTCGGATAGACCCGCATTCCTTTCGAACTGCCGATTGACCTTCAGGTACCGCCCCTCAAGGTCTTTGAGCCATATGGAAACCGGACTATGATCAAGAATTGCCTGAAGCTGCTCTTTGCTCTGTTGAAGCAGCTGCTCAGTGTGCCTGCGCCGGGTGATATCGGTGCCGGTCGCAATAAAATACTCCACTTCGCCGTTTTTGGTGTAGCTGGCGGTCGTGTTCCACTGGATCCAACAAAGCTGACGTGCCTTATCTAGAATGGCCGATTCAAAGGTGCAAGGGAACCGGCCTGTTTTGTAAGACTCCAGCACTTCTGTGACTCCTTCTTTGTCATCTTCAGAAGGAGTCAGGAGATTCCAGAATGGCTGTCCCTTCAAGTCTTGAAACGCGTGCCTGACCGTCTGCTCACAGGCCCGATTCATGCGAAGAATTCTCCATTGGGGGTCCAGGATGATCACCAGGGCTCCTGTCGTATTTAACACATTGGCAATGAACCGCTGTTCGTTTTTTAACGCTCTCTGCGCGTTCCGTTGTCCCGTAAGATTAATCCCTGTCACGATCACAAAGTCCACCATACCCTGGTCGTCTCTGAGCACCGCATAAGACCACGCAATCCAGCGCCGAATATTATCCTTCGTGACCCAATAATTTTCCTGAAAAGTCGGGGCCTGGCCTTGGAGAATGGCCTGAAAATATTCCTTCACTTGCTCCACTCCCACCATGGGCAGTTGGAGTATATCCCAAATGAGTCTATGGCGAACGTCTTCAAATGAATACCCCGTCAGCCTTTCAAAGGCGCGATTAAACCGGATGATCTGCCCGTGGCGATTCATGACAACCATCAAAGCACCGGCAGTATCCAAAATGGCCGTAATAAATTGCTGGTCTTTTTTTAGCATCTCCTGAGCGTGTCGACGCTCGGTGACGTCTCGTAGCACGACGGTGAAGAGCTTCTTGCCTTGTTCTTTAACCTGCACTTGTGAAATGGTCGCTTCGATAGGAAATTCCTCTCCGCTGGTCCGGAGTCCGAAAATCTCCCTTGCCGCGCCCATCTGACGGAAGGGCTTCGGGTTCCGGCCAAATTGTTGAAAATGTTCCTGATGGGCTGCACGAAACCGCTTCGGAATAAACCGGTCTATCGGTTGCCCAAGGGCGCTTGAGGCAGGACAACCAAACATGTCTTCCGCCGCTTTATTAAACAGGACAATTCGTTGACTTTCATCGATGGTCACGATGGCATCCATGACTCCGTCCATCACGACCGCCATCAAGGCCCTTTGCTCATCCTGCGCGCTTTCGACTTGCTCCTGTATCGTGACATCCTCGACCGCGATTCGAAACACTCTTGTCATACTTGAAGGTTCCTTGGTCTCCAGACAGCCTTCTAATCGGACCCGATGGGAATTGTTGGCATGCTGCAGAGTTAGAAGATCGGAACGGTGCGTGCCCGGGGTCTGCCTCAGTAAATCCAAATACCGTTTAAACGCCCGTTGATCATCCAGGATGACATATTGTTCAAAATTTGTATTGAGGATATCCAGGCGTGACACACCTACCAAATGGCAAAGAGTCAAATTGGCCTCTAGAATGCGGCTATGGCCATCATCAAAGGTCACGTATCCCACCGGTGAAAAATCATACACGGCGGCATACCGATTGCCTGTGACCTCAAGCTCTCGTTGGGTCTGACGCAACTCTTCGTTTTGCATCTCCAGTTCGATTTGATGGACCTGGAGTTCATGCACCAGGTGCTGCACCTCCTCCAGCGTCATCTTTTTTACCTGCTCGCGTGTGGTCAACAGCCCTGTCTCAGGATTTTGACGTAAAGGATGACTCCCGGCAGCTCGTTTGTTTTTTGGATTCATGCCTTTTCTTCTCACTTTGCGCGAAGGCGGAAAACAAGGTTTGCTTTGTCTGCCTCACCTCATGCCCGAGGTTTTTTTATCGAACATCCATCCACACTCAATTTCGTCATGCCTATACCACCAGGTAGCCAGTTATGACACAGTCTCTTTTCAAAGATTTTGCCGATTGGGACGATGATTGCATTCATGGCCAAATCCATTGGTCATGTTCCGGCCCCTTTCAATGGCCAAAGGAATCATGGGTGAGGTTTACCATCCATTAATTTAGGCTTATTTCAGATGTTGGTAAACCCTTTTCTACCTCAATCCAACGGTGGAAAAAGCTAGCTGAAGTCCGGGAAATTTAAAAGAAACCGTGATGATCTTGAATGGGGATGGAATCTGAGGACGCGATCGTGAGGATTTGGATTGCTTCGTGACAAGACTCCGAGGGGAGGCTATTGGGGAAAAAGCAATTTTCCTCTTTGGTTTTTCAGGAGGTCTTTGGGATTGCAATTGCTTTGTTCCAGTGGCCAGGGAAGCTTTCCCCCTAGAAATAAATTCTGAAACACCTCGCGAAGTGTCCAATCATAGGCATTTTGATTCAAAAGGTACAGCCATTATTGTTTTTGCCCTTCAATGACACAACCTGCGACGCCTGAGATCGGCCATTCATCTTCCTCGGTTTGGGATTTGGGTTCCCGCTCACCACATTACGGGTATAAAAGAGACATGACATGACATAACCGTCATGAAGACTGAGGAATGGTTCTTTTACCAGGGCTATTTTTCCTAATTCCCGGGCCCTAGTTCAAGCCATTTTGTGTTTGAGTTAACCTGTTCTCTTTGATTCCCTCACGCCTGTGAGCATTCCCAGATTAGCCATTCTATTTTTTTCAGGGAGACCTCATGAACATTGCAGTGCTCAACGGGAGAGGTGTCATGCATAACACCACGAGCCGAATTACCCTCTCGAAAGGTCGCCTCAGTATTTTTGATGAGGGTGTGGGGGACAATGCCTTCATCATCCATACCAAGCCGGCCCTTTATTGTGACCTGGCGGGCGAGCATGAATTGGTTGCGGGCTGTCCGGGCCGCCCCCGAGATGCCTGCGGCATTTTCGAACCCGTCACTCGTCCTAATCGGCATGATCGCTAACGAACATCCGGTATTGACAGGAAATCCCCTCCATCCGTCCTCTTTGATAGCCTGTCACGGACATATATTTGTCGTGTGTCGAAAGGATGCCGGTGAGGAAGACTGGGACCAACGGTTCGAAAGGGCTGGGGAAAGATGCTACAGTATGTTGGCGGTTCCACTGACTTTGCTTTTTTCCCCGAATCCTTCTCCTCCGTACCATGCCAGGTTAACTGTTTTTCCGGTTCAATGTTTCTTGCCTGGTTATTTATGGTTTCGCCCCATTCTCAATGGAATTGGGCACCCTTTCCCTGCTTTATTCTCTCAACATTCTTTCCATCCTGAATCCATATTCCGGATTTGGCATAGGGTTTGATAGATCCTCTTGGTTATCGGATCCATGTCCTCCCTCGCCACAATCTGAGACGGCAGGGTTCGAGAGGGGGATCAACGTATTCATTGATTTAGGAACATAGTTTGAGAAAAAATTGATACCGGGAGGCGACATTATGGAATGTTTCCGCTGCCATAGGTTCATGGTCATTGATACCTGTCTGAATATGCGAAATATCCATAAAACTGTTTGGATTTATGAATGGCGATGTTTGAACTGCGGGAAAATCTTTGATTCACAAACCCTATCCAATCGCAAAATTTGTCAATTCAAATCTTCCCCCAAACATGCTCAAGAGGCTGCCTAAACGGTTTCAATCACCCAAAGGATGCACTATGAAATATTTGCTTAGCCTTCTCCTGCGGAACGGGAGCCTCGCCTTGCTGATCCTAGGTATGGGAATGAGTTCGGGATGGGCTCAGGAGCAGGAGGTTATAGCCGGAGGGAGGCAACTCTTTCAAAAATTCTGCGTAACCTGTCATGGAACCCAGGCCAAGGGGGACGGCCCTCTTTCTAAGTCTATGAAACCCAAGCCAGCAAATCTGACCAGGTTATCAGCGGACCATGGTGGGACATTCCCCTTTTGGCACGGGTACCGTACGATCGATGGCCGCGATCACATTGCAAGTCATGGCACCCGTGATATGCCGGTGTTTGGAATATGGTTCCGGATACCGGATGATGAAGTCTCGATTGAAACGGAGTGGGCGGACCAAGTACGAGGGCGGATCTGGCAACTGCTGTCGTACCTGGAATCTATACAGGAGCCATAAATATGAGGTGAAAGTTATGACACTTCGATGGCACATATCCACATCTCTACAGTTAAGCAAGCAGGAGGACACCATGCATCAACCACACAAATACCTTGGGTTTCTCAGTTTCATCCTCCTCATGGCCTGGCCCATTCTGGCGTTCAGTCAAGAAGTTCCAGGCAACCCTCAGAATGGAAAAATCCTGTTTGAAAAGCACTGCGCAAATTGTCACGGAGAAAAAGGGGCCGGCGATGGGCCGGACACCCAATTCCTGTTGGTACAGCCCGCGAATTTTCACTCATTGGAATCCCGATCAAAAACCGATTGGGAATTAATGAATGTGATTACCTATGGAGCCGTCTTTTCTCCCATGCATGGATGGTCAGGGCGTTTGACGGAACATGAGCGCTGGGATGTCTTACGATATATCAGATTCCTTGCTCCTTTTAATCCCATCGCCAAACTTCGTCCTTCAATAAAAAAACACGGATAACAGCTCAACAATTGTCTCCAGGTCAGTGGGATATCATTCATTTTCTTATTAAGGAGGGTCAGCCATGTCAGACATGTTAAAAGTGATCGAAGTGTTAGCAGAATCAGAAAAGAGTTGGGAGGATGCGGCTTCGTACGCCGTGACCAAAGCCGCCAAAAGCGTGCATGGCATTAAATCGATTTATATCAAGGATATGGAAGCCAAAGTGGAAAATAACAAGATCACCAAGTATCGCATTAACGCCAACATATCGTTCCTTCTGGATTAGACAGAAAGTAAAGGCGGATGGCTTCCCGTTCCTTGTCATTCTCACCTATTCGGCAAGCCTGCCCTGAGCGCAGTTGAAGGGGCTCAGGGCAAGGTTCACCGAAGGAGGTGGCTGAGCTATGGTAGCGTTAACCTGGGCACAGGTCCTTTGCTTGAAACTCAGGCTGACAATCGGATAATGATACACATGGACGGCGCTGAGCCTTCAGGAGGGTGGGAGCATTTTCCCCATGAGGCGGATATGGGGATTCGTGGTTTTGGAATCACCAAGCCTCAAGCCTTTGAACAGGCAGCGTTAGCCCTGACGGCTGTCGTTACGGATCCCCAACAGGTAAATCTCCAGGTGGAGCGCCATTTCACCTGCAACGCGCCGGATGATGACCTATTACTTGTTGATTGGCTAAATGCCCTCATCTATGAAATGGCATGCAGTCACATGGTATTCGGCCGGTTTGACATCACGATTACGGATCATCACCTCAAAGCCATTGCGCGAGGGGAACCGGTCGTTCGTATCAAACATGAACCAGCCGTAGAAGTAAAAGGGGCGACCTATACCGAGTTATCTGTCCGGAAGATTGAGGGAAATGGCTGGGTTGCCCAATGTGTCGTCGATGTCTAATCCCGTGGTTTGAACATAACATGTTTGCTGAGCCGACTCTGTCAACATACACATTGCTGCACCATGTTTTCTTCCGACCAACGATATGGACCTGAATCTCCTCACCCCTGTCTCTGCGTATGAGTGGCACATTCCTCAGAAGGGAAGAATGCGCGTGCCGGGAATTATTTACGCGGATGAGTCACTCATTCGTGACATGGATTTGAAGGTGTATGAACAGGTCGTTAATGTGGCCACACTCCCGGGAATTGTCCAAGCCTCGTTTGCCATGCCCGATGCTCACTGGGGCTATGGGTTTCCCATAGGCGGAGTCGCTGCCTTCGACCCTCAACAGGGCGGGGTGGTGTCTGCCGGCGGTGTTGGGTTTGATATTTCCTGCGGCGTACGGACCCTCTATACGGGTTTACGTGCGGAGGAGATCACTCCCGTGAAAGAAAAATTGGCTGACCTCTTATTTGCACAGGTGCCCGCTGGCGTGGGGAGTACCGGTCGATTGCATCTGAAACCCAGGGAAATGGATGACATGCTCGCCGGCGGTGCCCAATGGGCGGTTCAACGAGGCTATGGGACAGCGAAAGATTTATCGCGCATTGAAGAACAGGGCTGCATGTCCGGGGCAAAACCCGCGTCCGTCTCTGATCAAGCCAAGAAGCGCCAGCAGGACGAAATGGGCACGTTAGGATCAGGAAATCATTATTTGGAAATTCAGGAGGTCGTGGAAACCTACCACGATCCCTTGGCGGAACAACTCGGTATCCTTGCCGGGGATATCCTGGTCAGCATTCATTGCGGCTCTCGAGGGCTTGGACATCAAATCGGCACCGAATATCTTAAGAAAATGGTGGTTGCGGCAAGCCAGTATGGCATTACGTTGCCGGACCGCGAATTGGCCTGCGCCCCGATCGACTCCCCCTTGGGGCAGGAGTATTTAGGGGCCATGCGGGCGGCGATCAATTGTGCCTTAGCCAATCGTGAAATTGTCACCCATTTAGTGCGTCAAGCCTTTTCAGAGATCTTTCCTCAGACGTCCCTACCGCTGCTCTACGATGTGTCACACAACACCTGCAAAATGGAGGAACATCAGATCGGCGGCAGGACTCGGCACATATTTGTCCATCGGAAAGGTGCCACTCGTGCGTTTGGTCCGAGACATGCGGCCATCCCTGCTGACCTCCAAGCCTTCGGTCAACCGGTCCTTATCGGTGGAACCATGGGAACAGCCTCCTATCTTCTGGTCGGAACGAAAGAGGGCATGGGTCTGGCCTATGGGTCCGCCTGCCACGGAGCAGGACGCCGTATGAGTCGGCATCAAGCCACCCGCCAATGGAAAGGTCAGAGGGTGATTCAAGAGTTAGCGGCTCAGGGAATCCTGATCAGAAGTCCATCCGCGCGGGGGGTCGCCGAAGAAGCGCCGGGAGCCTATAAAGACGTCACCGCCGTGGTCGATGCGGCTGAACAGGCGCACTTGGCCCGTAAGGTAGCGAAAATGCGCCCGTTAATCTGTATTAAGGGATAAGGGCTCGACCATATCAAACGACTAAACCCAGGACGCCGCAATCGCATCGTTCATCAACACAAGCATCAAGACAAGGGGAAATTGTTATTGATCACGCTCAACGGGAACAGAGTCTTCTCAAAGTCTTGTAAGCCTTCACGAAAGGGTTGACCTCCTTAAAGGAGGCGATTGCCCTCGTCCATTCCGCGAACGATCAACTGCCGCCAGGCGAAGCACGAAAATCCATAAAAAAAGAATGAAGAAGCAAAACGGATGATCCAGGTTGGTCATGCGGCCATGGGGCAATCCCTTGGGTGGGTTTCAACTCTGTCACTGCACAAGGCCCCCTCAGGTGATGGCCAGCAACCACTATTCAAATGAAACGATGGTTGAATAATTCACCTGTCCCAATTGCGAGAAAAGACTTCCGCTTTTCGGTCGGCAGGCACCGGGTACAGCCATGACCGCCTTCGACCTGTCAAATCCGTTCTAAGGAGGGAGCCGAGGGGTTCGGTCTGTCAATTTCCTGAGCCGTATTGGTATGACCAGGTCCAACGATAGAAAAAGCCACCATCACCACAAAAGCCAGCGTTCCCCAAAATCTGTTTTGAACCATCCTGCCCATTTTGATCAACCATCCTCCCCTCGATGGATCAACGGATTCATCTGATCGATCCGCCAAATTTTTAAACCAACCTACCCGTTCTTAGGCCACTGGTCCAAAGACTCTATGGTCGAATCTCCCGGTTCCGCAGGAGGAAAACCAGTTGACAGTTAAAGGACTTTCAGGGGATTTCATAGGTTACTTTATAGTGCCCACTTTACTTTAGTAACTAGTTACTTATCTTAACCATAAGCAAGGCCAAGGCAATAATGGTTATAATTTTAATGAAGGTGACAAAATGGGAGAATGTGAACGCTGCAGAGGATTCATGGTGAGAGACAGTATCTTTAACGTGGACGGACAATTTTTAGAAATTGAAATGGGGAGATGTCTCAATTGCGGTCATGTCATCGATCTCACTCTTCTGAAAACCCGTCAAGGGGAAAAGAGTAACGTGACAGCTAAACAAGAAGAAGTGCTTGTCTAAACACCTCTTTTTAATCCATTCGAGTTGGTCTCATGAAAAAAAGGAAAAGGGAATTGCCAATGGCAGAGATTTTTGGAGAACTTGGCTTTCAGTACTTACTAATGGGCATGATCCTGGCTGGTTTCTATTTCCGAGAGTCCTTGGCCGGCAGGATGATCCCTTTATTCAGGCGCAGATTCCGGTGAATTGTGTGTCTAAACACAGCGCCCTGCATAAATTCGACCAAGTAGGAAAATTCAATTACTTGGGTAAATCAATTGATGCAGGAGTCTGTACGGCTAAGAGGGAGGCAATGATGAACGTGATTCGTCCGATTATCCTACACAGGTTCCACCAGGTTGCCGGCGTAATTGCGAGCATGATCTTGGCTTGCGCGTTGGGAACGCCCTCTTTGCTTCTTGCCGAACCGGCTGTTCAGTCTATGACCGAGGAACAGGCCATAAAGCTGGGAGAAGATTTCGGCATCATCGTCGGAGAAGTGGACGAAGAAATACGGGATTTTCTGGGTTTAGAGCGCGCAAAAGGCGTGGTCGTCTTTGAGGTAATCGGGGGAAAACCTGCGGCCCTTGCTGGCATAAAACCCCGGGCCCTTATCAAGGAAATCAATTCTGTCGAGGTAACCACCCTGGAGGATTTCGGCCTGGCTCTCCAGGACGCCTTGCTCACAGAGAATTTTTCCGTGGCAACGTATGAGCCGTCTGACGGCGACAACCAGGGCATCAGCGGCGGAATTAACTTTCACTTTGTTCGAGTTCAAAAAAGCTAAACCAGCTACCGTTCCTTCTTGAAATTGGGAGCGGAATTGACGCTTCAAAGCCCGAAGGTTGACGGGATTCCAAGAGGAGAGAAACACGTTCCTTTTCAGATTCATCAATTTCTCTACATCTCGATTTAAGCGGAGGTATTCATTTTTCGGGCCGAAAATCATTCAGCTCGCGGAAAATTTTAGAAAAAGCCGTTCGGGCTACAACCGACATAGATGCCCTCCCCACTCGTCTTAGATCCCTTTCTCACGACATGCAGAGCCTGCCGACGATAAACACTGATTCTCAGGAGTGTTTTGTTGAGGAAGATTACCCAGCGGGTGACTTCAGAACCGATTAAAAGCAGGGATGCCTTACATCCCAATGCGTAGTCCACATGTCCGGTACATGTCCAAGTCCAAACAATCTTTGGCGGTAGCAATGATTACCTAATTTTTACGTGTACTTCTTCCCTTTTTTTAGAGGGAGAATACCTGGATCTTTAGATACCGCCTTTCTTCTTTTGGTTTCTTTCACTTGAATGTTGGTGTTCGCCGTTTTTGTCTCCTGATCCTGCCATCGGTCAGCCAATGTATTGATTTGATCCAGAATGGTTGTGAGTTCACGACCTTCCGTCGTGAGTCCGTAGGTCACCTGGGGAGGAATGGTCGGGGCTTGTTGACGAAAGATAATTTCAGCTTTCTCCAACGATCGCAATCGCTCCGTCAACATCTTTGATGAAATACCCGGCATTTGGCGCTTGAGCTGGCCAAAACGAGTGTCTCCATTGTTATGCAGGCGGCAGAGGATGTAAATCGTCCACGGTCCGGCTAGCACACGAAGAAGGGAATCCAACGGGCATCCGAAGGAACTGGGAGGCAATTTCATTGGTTACTTTATGGTACCTACTTTACTTTTGTAACTAGTTACTTATCATAACTAGCATGGGGTTAAGGTGCAAGTGGAAGCTTCCAAAAGGAGGAAATAATTTTATGATAACTGAACAGATGAATGCAGAGATGATGAAATGCCAACGGTGTAATGGCTTATTAGTGCGAGATAGCATTTATAACCTCGACGGACAGTTTTACCATCTAGAAGTATTGAGGTGCCTCAACTGCGGAGAAACGGTAGATATGACCATTCTCAAAGCCCGCGGAATGAAACATGACCAGAGTGGGAAAAAGGAACTTCAATTTACCTCAGAGCACGTCAATTGAAAAAAATGTTCGACGGGATCTGATTGTGGAGCACAACCCTGAATACACACTGAAAAAGAAACCGGAATAAAGGGGATTTCGGATATGGGCGTGAGGAATGAGTGGAATGACCAGTGCGAAGGATTTGCACCATGCGCCAAGAACGATTCGGTTGCAAGTGATTATTGTGCGCAAGAGAAAGCGAGGCCACCATGGCATCAAGTGAATTGTTACATCATCCATTGCAACGCACGGGAAAGAAAAGACGGGTCTTGAAAAATTACTCCCTCCAACAGAATGGCCTGATGTATTCTTCCGGTGCTTCTGTGGAATTATCAGCCTCACTTCAGTCTACTCGCTCCTCTTTTGGAGAAAGGGGCCGAAAGACCGGCAATAAAATGCCAGACTCCTATCCTGACGAATTCATGGAACCTACCCATCAACATCATGAGGACCCCGTCACCGCCAATATGACGATCCCCCTCTTTTTGAAAGACATTGGTCGAGTTCCGCTGTTGACACGAGATGCCGAGTTCCAGCTTGCTCAACAGATCAAAGAGGGTACCAATAGCCTGGTCGGAACTCTTTTCAGTTTACCCGTCATCCTTGTTCGTCTTCTTGCGCTTCGAGATCAATTGCACACAGGAGACCTCCGTGTCAGTAATTTGGTTATCATGAGCTCCGCAGCTGGGTCAGAAGACGAAACTCCTGCATCCGAAAACCGGCACGAGGCCGGACAAAATTTCGACAAGACTCTCAAGCATCTGGATGCAATCGCTCGTTTAGCCAAACCATTTCTGTCCCATTTTGCAAAACGTCTGGCCGTGCCTGGTTCCGCACCAGATAATTTCCGTATTTCTTCCTCATTCAAAAAACCCATTCAACAATTGATCAAAAGAATAGATGCCTTGAACTTGCGCCCTGACGTACAGGAAACCCTGATTCAGGAAATTCACCAGATTAAAGAAGAAATTCTCACCCACCAACAGGTCTTGGAAACCAGCCGCCCCAAAAAACCCGGGGATGACTCCAGAAAAGCTCTGGCACGTATTCGGGGACTCGAAGAGTCCCTTATTTTTATGCCGCACCTGGAATTTCTTCAATCCTGTGAAATTCTTGAACAGACCGTCGCCCAGGTTCATCAGGCAAAAGCCAAAATGGTTGAAGCCAATCTGCGATTAGTTGTAAGTGTGGCCAAGCATTACACGAACCGCGGATTACATTTTTTGGATTTAATCCAAGAGGGCAACATTGGGTTGATGAGAGCGGTCGATAAGTTTGATTATACACGTGGCTATAAGTTTAGCACCTATGCCACATGGTGGATTCGACAGGGCATCACCAGAGCCATTGCCGAAAAAGGGAATACTATTCGAAGGCCAGTACACATCTATGAGATTACCCAAAAAATCAAGAAAACCTCACAGCATCTTGCTCAACGGTTGAGACGAACGCCCACTCTTCAAGAACTGGCGGAAAACATCGGTCTACCCGTTGCAAAAGTGCAAGGAATCTTGGAGGGCTCCTATGACCCCGTTTCCCTGGACTCCCCGTTGGATGACCAGGGTGAGGGCACATTCGGAGATATTCTTGAAGATCACGAAGCGCCTTCACCGTTAAGGATTTCGGAGGAATTCAGCTCGAAGGCCGCCATCTCCCGCCTCCTGAAAGCGTTGAACCCACGTGAAGAACGCATTCTTCGCATGCGGTTTGGCATCGGGTACGACGAAGAATCCACTTTGGAAGAAATCGGACAAACCTTAGGGGTCACTCGAGAACGGATCCGACAGATCGAAACCATCGCCTTAAGAAAATTGCGGGAACCGGTTGTTCGGCAACAATTGGAGAGCTTACGAAACAATTGAGCGTATTGTTTTCGTTTCACAGCCGGATCAATTCCCTTTATCGGCATTAGGGAAAAAACATACAAACGAGCAATCTGATTCCCGCTTGCGTTGCAAGCTTTCTTGTCCAAAGCCCGCATCGGAAATATATCCTCGCACACCCTGTCTATGACCTCCGCAGTTTTTAAGCAAGAGTTTTCTGTGATGATAGAAGGGGGGCTGCCTATACCCTGCTTCTCCTATATTCTGCTTCATTGTGGCACTTCATGTGTTCCTAGCTTGCGGCGTCTCATTTACCACCACGATCAAGCAGAATCACTGTTGCGTGAAGCCCAACACTCGGACACCAATTGAACCGTCAATGTTGTTCAGAGGAATTGTGCATGTACATCCTCGCCCTTGATAGAAAAAAACAACCCTATGCATTTCGATCTACCAATGCCGGGCATACGCTCTTTACTGAAATTGCCACACAGGATCGAGCCGAACGCATCGCAAAGGGATTATTAGAAGAGTATTTTTTCTGGTTGGGGAATCCGGACAATCCCGGCCAGTGAAATTCGATACAACCCCATGGCCTACCAGAATGGATCGATCTGGCCACACGACAATGCTTTCATTGCCTTAGGGATGAGTCCCTATGGGTGGACATAGGGTGTGGAACGGCTCATAGAAGGACTTTTTGATTTGAGTATTCAGGTGGACCTTCATCGACTCCCTGAGTTGATTTGGGGGTTTCCGGGAAACCTGGAGGAAGTCCAATTTCCTACCCGGTCCCCGGCGGTCCCTCTCTTCCGAGTTCTTACCGGTCATCCAGATTAAAAATCTCGCATAGGAGATGTTTCGGCAGATCTGGAATTTACACGAACAGAATCAGGTGCCATGATCAATGTGACTTGGAAAGATGATCTACCGATGCATTGTGGCAGTCTGGTTATGCGATACGGATTAGTAATCCGTAGCAGCAATTGCGTTTATATAGGAACCCCTCCAGGGGGCGGATCGCCACGATTTTTCTCACCCGAGACTTATGGTCTGTACACTGATATAAAATGCAATAGAACACTTGAAGTCACCCCCCCTTACCATCTAACTCTCTTAAGGACGGGGAGACGTAATACAACCCTCACTTATTCTTTTCCACATTTGACTCTTAATGATTCGATATTGTCAGACATATCTAATTCCGCTAAATCACTGTTTCGTTGATTTGCGACAAACACTACTTCGGTTCCGGAAAAATCCGGATCCTTATAGGCGTAGACCATAGCATTCGGTCCTACTATCAGACTCTCGATTTCATTATTCCAATCCCGACCAGCCACATCCTCTAACGTGGCTGACTGAAAAGGTCCCGCTACACGGACATGGGGATCGTCAACATCAAAATCAGTATCCTCGAATAACTCTACCCAACAATTCTTATCGACAACTTGCATTTCCATATCACTCGCCCCTGCGACCATGTTTTCTTGGCCGTAGGCCACCCCCGCGATGAGGGTCAGAGCCAGCGCCCCGTTAAGCATGTATGTAAGTTTCATTTAACACCTCCGTATAAGTTATAAAGTCCATTTAAAAATGAATTGTGATCACTCATATTATCCTTCGCCAATATTTTCCACATTGGATTTTAATGATTCGATAAGGTCAGAGATGTCTAATGAGCCGAAATCAGCATATTCCCGCAACTCAAGAACTCCCACAGGGCTGCCATCGCTTGAGTCCCGTCAAACAAGGTAGGATAGGATAAGAGGACTGTGTACTATGCTGACACCAATACGATTCCACCATGTGCTTTCCGCGCTGGCAGTTTATCTGTCTGTCTTCATGGTTTTCGGTGTAAGCCAGGCCGTCTCGCATAAGCCTATCGTATATGTGGCTCCCATTGAGGGTGTCATCGATCTAGGCCTTGCGCCATTTGTGCAACGGGTATTAGACGAAGCCACCGCCGTCGGTGCCAAGGCCGTCATATTAGAAATTAATACCTTTGGCGGTCGGGTCGATGCCGCAGTGCTGATTCGGGATGCCCTCCTGGAATCAAAAACGCCTACCATCGCGTTCATTAATAAACGAGCCATCTCCGCCGGCGCTCTCATTAGCTTGGCCTCCGAAAAAATTGCGATGGCAGACGGCGGCACTATCGGTGCAGCAACGCCGGTGCAGATCGGGCTTCCGGGTTCACCGGCCCAACCGGTTGAAGAAAAAACCGTCTCGTATATGCGCAAAGAGTTCCGGGCAACCGCAGAGCAACGGAATCGTCCACCGCTCATCGCCGAAGCAATGGTTGATGCGGATGTGGAAGTTCCAGACCTGATTAAAAAAGGTAAATTGTTGACCCTCACCACCAAAGAAGCGTTACAGGCCAGCATCGCAGACTTTCAAGCCAATTCGCTGGAGGCTGTGCTAGAATCTGTGAACCTCGCTGATGCTGACATTCGCTACGCGTCAGAAACTTGGGCTGAGTCCCTGGTGCGGTTCCTCACACATCCTGTGGTCAGCTCCCTATTGATGACCGTTGGGATTTTGGGAATTATGCTGGAAATGCGGATGCCCGGCTTCGGGGTACCCGGCGCTCTCGGGCTCATCAGCCTCGCCCTCTTTTTTTGGGGACATGGGCTTGTCCAATTGGCAGGATTGGAAGAATTTCTACTTGTCGGGCTTGGTCTGATTTTGATTGGGCTGGAAATTTTCGTCATCCCCGGCTTTGGGATTGCCGGAATCTTAGGAATCATGGCACTCATGGGAGGACTTGGACTCAGCCTTATCGGGACCGGGGCAACATGGGACTTCATGCTGTCCGCATTGGGGCAAGTTGCCTTTTCAATTCTGGTGGCCATTCTCGCCACCCTCATTCTTCTTCGCTATTTCCCACGACTTCCATTTGGCAGGCGACTGATACTGGAGACCAATCTTCAGGCTCAAGAGGGATACGAATCAAGTCCGCCAGAAGACCATCGCTGGCTGGGAAAACAGGGAATAGCCGTTTCAGATCTTCACCCTTCCGGCATTGCCCGTTTTGATAGAGAACGAGTGGATGTGGTATCCGACGGAAACTTTATTGATGCCGGTCAACCTCTTGAAGTCGTCCGCATCGATGGCAATCGGGTGGTGGTTCGACTCGCCCCGCCCCAATCAGAAAAGGACACGGTCTGATCGAACGAGAAGCCTTGGCATTCATGACATTTTCATGAACTTAGTGCTGTGATCCTCCACACTCGTGACTTCTTCTTTCGTATCGCCCCGTGACCGTTTCAAGTTTATTTAAGCCTTCTTGTTCCATCTATCTTTCTATTTCCAAGAAAAAACCGTCATTGTTCCTATTTTTCAGCTTCCTGCTGAAATATTTCTCGGAATATGATCTCTGCAGCTACGGCATGGCCCTTTTTGTTCCAATGATCATCGTCTCGTAAATATAAGAGTTCCTTGTCTCCATAGGTCGAAAGAAATGGGAGCAAATTGAGCGTTCTAAATCCCTTCTGCTCGGACAGCGTGGAAATGTAATCGATAAAATGAGGATTGTCGGATATTGGCGGGAAGTTTTCATAAAAACGTCCGTGAAGCCTTACAGCCGTCGGAGCAATGACCACAATGACTTTGAAAGAAAATTCTTTTCCCAACTGTGCCATTTCTTCAAAAACTTTATCCAAACCTGGTCTGTTGTTGTGATTTAAAACATAAGAGGATGGTTTCCCTGCCCTATCGATATATTCTGGAATAAACAAACGCGGTCCGAGGGTAGGAGAATGATAAAGTGGATACCACGATTGTATTCCGTCAATAACATTCGGATTAGACCCATTTTTTTGCAAACTTGGAAACCGAAAAACAACGTCTTTATTTCGTATTTTCGTGATCATCGCTTGCTCTTTAATGAGAAAAGGAATTTGATACAAACTTTGAAGGACGGTTCCCTCCATCAATTGCTTCATATTATTGGGACTAGTGGGCTTAGTCCAACCTTTATCTCTTGTGCTATCTTCAAGATCGTTTCCCTCGTAGATCATCCAGAGCAGCGTGCGTATTTGCATTGATTTTCCCGAAGTTCTTATCATGTATTTTAGTAGTTCGAGTTCTTGTTTTGGGGAGGAATCAAGTATTCCCAGATTGTAAATCGGCCGATGTATGGCATCTTCGAGAATTCCAACCCAGGAGCGTGCGGAATCAATGGCCCATCCGAAGGTAAAAGAATCTCCAAGCGTAAAAATGTCAGCTTGGTCCAATGATATAGTATTGCGAAATCCGTGCTGGTCGATAATACAAGAAAATTGTTGGAGTTCGAATACAGATTTGGCAAGAGTCGGCGATTGCATCAATTCGGGACTATACATAAGCCCATAATGTTCCCCACTGACCGAAATATTGGCTTTATGCAATCGGAAATTGCGTTCCGTGGGATAGTAGAGAGGAGGATACAACTCCGGCCAGGTCATCGCCGAATCAAATCGTCTCGTTTCCTCCAGACGAGGTTTTCCGATGGACTGGGACTTGAGGTGGATAGCATAGATAATGTCCAAAATGAAGAGGCTACCCAATGATACACACACTACTAACGAAAGGTTTACAAGCTGCTTTGCAGAGACTAGCCCGCGAACCATGATTGTTCGAATTACAATGAAAAACACGCCAACAGCAAATGGAAGGGAGAGGCCTATCAGGCCCAGCCCTATGCCCTTCCCGCCTATAGACTGGCCTAAGAACATGATCAGCGCTAAATATAACCACAACAACCCAAGACTGGCAGTCGCGAATACCATGGCGTAGCATTCTCTTTTGTTCATAGATTCCCTTTCAGGGATAAGGCTTTTTGATAATGGTCAAAAGGAATGAGGGTCCTAATGAAGATCTCCCCATAATCAATCCACCTGACGTCTGTTGTTTTTCATTTAATTGGAACCGCATACGAATCTAGAGGGATCCAAGGAAGAAGGCCAAAAAACTGCACCAAAACCTTGACCATTGTTGTTATACTTAACATTGGTTCTCTGTCAAGGCTGTTTGAAGTCTCATCCATGAAGTCCTGGAAAATTCACCAATCGGAAAATCATTTCTGTGCACGGCTCCCATGTTTTCTTCTTTGACGAATTTTCACAATCAGAAAAGGACCTCGCATAATGGAGATTGAAACACAGGCATTCGGTTCTCTTGGACTCCTGGTCATGGTCCTGGCGCTCTTGTTTGGCCTTCTCTATGTCATTCCGATCCCTTTGTGGATCGCCGCATGGGCTTCAAACGCCTATGTTGGACTCTTTACACTAATTGGCATGCGGTTGCGGCGGGTTCCCCCGGTGACCGTGATCAACGCCAGAATCAGCGCGGTGAAGGCCGGGCTCGAAATTCCCGTGAACGATTTGGAAGCCCACTTTCTGGCAGGGGGGAATGTGGTCAAGGTCGTCAATGCCATGATCTCGGCAGACAAAGCCAATATTCCTATGACGTTTAAACGCGCCGCCGCCATTGACCTGGCCGGCCGGGACGTCTTGGAGGCCGTCAAAATGTCGGTCATTCCGAAAGTCATCGAGACCCCCCGTATCACCGCAGTCGCCAAAGATGGCATCCAGCTTATTGCTGTTTCACGGGTGACCGTTCGAGCCAATATTGACCGGCTGGTCGGCGGAGCGGGTGAAGAGACCGTCATTGCCCGGGTGGGAGAAGGCATGGTCAGCACGATCGGATCTTCCGGCTCTCACAAGGATGTTCTGGAGAACCCGGATTACATTTCAAAAAATATTTTAGGGAAGGGGCTCGATGCCGGCACCGCATTCGAAATTTTGTCCATTGATATTGCGGATGTAGACGTCGGTGAAAATATTGGCGCGAAACTGCAAATCGACCAGGCCAATGCAGACAAACAAATTGCCCAGGCCAAAGCGGAAGAACGGCGGGCGATGGCGGTCGCCTTGGAACAGGAAATGCGGGCCCGTGTCGTCGAGGCCGAGGCAGAAGTCCCCAGGGCCATGGCCGAAGCCTTTCGTCAGGGAAATTTAGGAATCATGGATTATTATCGGATGAAAAATGTGCAAGCCGATACGGCCATGCGGGACGCCATTGCCGGAACGGAGGAAGAATCCTCGGGACCAACGAAAAAATGAGGGGATAATGAGCATGGAATCATTGGTGTTTTTCGCTGTCCTGCTTTTTTTGTCCGGGCTCGCCCTGGCCATTCGATGGCTGAATGAGCGAATACGGCGAGACATCGCCTTCAAGAATCTTAAGGATCTTTTTCCTCCATCCAATGATGCTCATGACCAGGGTGGCCGTGAGGCGGCTGACACCACGAAAACGTCCCTGACAAAACCCAAAAAACCCGTGCAGCAATTCAGACCAACGACCCCTTCGAAACCCCGGACCGCCAGCCAGCTTCGTTTACGCAATAAAGCGGATCTTCGACAGGGCATAATCATCATGACGGTTCTTGGCCCCTGCAGGGCCCTGGAACACCCCGATAATTAGATCGTGGGAGTATTAAAAAAACTGCCATCAGGGTTTCCTGCCTTCGCCGAAGCAGCTACGAAGGCTGAAAGCGGCTTCGGGTCTACGCGCTGAAGCACGCTTCGACGTGCAAGCGTGCAGGTTAGGTCGCCCCTTGACCGTGCTCACGTACTCCTCCGTATGCTCCGCTTGCCCAAGCGGCTACGGCCTTCCCTTCGGCATGACTCAGGGCAGGACTGGACGACCCTTTTTGAACGCTCCGTCATTTTTCCAGCATGTCTTTCTTGCATACCCTCAAGCTCATTACCCATAATCCGCATCCGCGATCTGGTGAACGGGATAAGAACTCTTATCAACCTCAACAGATGCCTATGACATGTCCTTCCAGCATGACATGAATACCCATGAATAAGATCGGCAGAATCCATATTGGGACTTCCGGATGGCATTATCCTCATTGGGTGGGACCATTTTATCCATCAGGGATGGCCAGTGAAGAGTTTCTCCCGTTTTATGCCCGCCAGTTCAGCACTGTTGAAATCAACAACACGTTTTATCATCTTCCTGCCCTTCCCACCCTGAGAGAGTGGGAGAAAGAAATACCCGACAACTTCCTGTTCACCTGTAAGGGGAGCCGGTTCATCACGCACATGAAAAAGCTGAAAGATCCGGAACGCAGTATTGCACGATTCTTTGAGACCATCACCGTGCTGGGCCACAAACCGGGACCGATTCTGTTTCAGTTGCCGCCACGTTGGAGGATGAACCTGCTCAGGCTGGAAGAATTCTTGATGGCCCTACCAAAAACATTCCGGTATGCTTTCGAATTTCGTGACGAAAGCTGGTTTGCCCAACCCGTCTACGACCTGCTCACCAAATATCATGCTGCCTTTTGCCTGTATCATCTGGCCGGGCGCTGGGCACCGGAAATCGTCACCACGGATTTTGTGTATATCAGGCTTCATGGCCCCGGCGAAGCCTATCAAGGAAAATATCGTTCCCAAACCCTTCGGCTTTGGGCCAACAAATGTCACACGTGGGCACAATCAGGCAAGAACGTCTACTGCTATTTCGACAATGACCAGGACGGGTATGCCCCGATCAATGCACTTACCCTTCAAACAATGGTACAAAAATTAAAAAATGAGCCACGGTAAGGAAACAGAATCGGGCAGGGTTCAACGAGCCTCACCGAACGGCGCCACACGAAATTTGACGCGCACCAAACGACCGATCTGAATTTCATGCGCGTTGATGTGGGGACACGAGTTACGCTATGGATTTTTGATGGAGTGGCTCATATGGACAAGGAGCCTCCCGATGCCACAGATGAACGGCTGCTCGTCAGCCAGGTTTTAAAAAGACTACCGGTCCAATGCTTTATGACCACACAATCATGCCAGCACTCTCAATGATGAACCGGACCGGAAACAGCAGGCTCATCGTCATGGACAAGAATCGTCTCGTCGGAATTGTTATCTTGAAAGACATTTTGAAATTTCTTTGGTTGAAGCCTGATCCGGAAGGAACCTCATACCCTGAAACGCTCCCCCCTTAGCAAACCGGAGACATCTGCCAGATGATTGCTCTCCTGACCTTCTGCGCTTTCCTCTCCCAACCAACCTGAGAGTTTTCCTTCACTATTGTCATCACCACGACCCATGGTGATCCCGATACCCCGGTGAATATCAGGCCGGTATTTCAGCCTCGGGTCAGATTTTATGGAGCATGACTCCGAGACTGTCGCTGCCGGCACGCCGTAAGCCCACAAGGGCGGGACATTCTCATTCAAATTGTGGTAAAAATTTCACTTGCCTATCATAAGATCAGTTGATAGGTGGTTGAGCACATTAGGCTAAGGCAATGGAGGGCCTTTGAGGAATTTGAAAGCCTCAAAGGCCATTTTTTATTCAACTTCATCAAAGGAGGGACTCCACGGTTTTATCCAAACCTTATCCACGTTTGAGCCGGAGGTTGTATTCGCAACACATCCACTAACTGGAACGAGGGCTCAAAACAAAGAAGAACAATTCTCAATCACAGGCAGGAAGCGAAAAAGGTTAAGGAATGGTCTCGGCATAGCTCTTACAATTACACAGACGGAGGACCCAAATGAGGCACATTTCACCAAATAAGATCATTTTTGGAATAGCGCTGTTACTTGGAGGTCTGACGATAGTTTTTCTAACCGGGGGAGTATCTAAGGCCCAGAAGATCCCCTTTTTCGATCGGAATGTTGTTCTTTTGGATTGCGTCGAGAGTGCAACAAATACTTTTGTGGTTGATAATATGTCATCGACCGTCGATGTGGAAATCAATATAGGGTTGGATTGTGCAGCAGCTGTGCAAAAGTTATTGGTCAAAGGGTATGTGCTGGGTCCCGGAGCCGGAGGTGTGACTTCCGGTGAGGCGGCCTCACTGGATCACTTCTTGATGATATTTTTCCTAAACCCCAATGATTTGCTCCAACGAAGGATCGACACTCAGACTGTAAATCCCTCACGAGATTGTGTTATTGGACAGAACTCACCGGGATGTCCCACGAACGTTGAAAGACCAAAAACATTAAATCCGACGGTGAATAGACAGGCGCCCCTAAGCCCGATAATACAAAGTCCTCGAAGTCCGATAATACAAAGTCCTCGAAATCCGATTTTACAAAAGCGTACCCCTTAAAGGCGCGCGGCAGAAAAACATCAAAGCCCGACGGCTCCACACAGCCTCGGGCTTTGGTGTGATCCGGCTACCTGATGGCTGCCTCGATCCGGGAGCAAATTGTTCCTGCCCCTGCCAAACACCAAGCTTTTCCTCAAAAGGAGGAAAATTTTTCAGAAATCCCTGGAGTTTCTTGGTCAAGCCGCTTCAGGAGAAGGCAGCTTTATCGACGGCTCCCGGGACACTGGGAAGTGGATTAACCGTGGTTGCCTGTGGCCCCTTCTCCCCATCTTCCACATTGAAGGAAACCTCCACCCCATCCTCAAGTTCCTCGAATTTCATTCCGTGTACCGCATTTTTGTGAAAGTAGACCTCACCTCCACCGTCCTGGAGAAGGAAACCATATCCTTCCTTGGGAAACAATTTAGAGATCACTCCGCGTAACGGAATAGGGGGAACCCGTATTTCTTTGGAGGCCCGTTTGTCCCGAAACTTCTTCACCTCGATGGCCATGGCAAAAAACGCCGCACGGATCGCCTCTTCAAACGTCTTTTCCTCTTTTCTCGCTGTGAGGGTATGACGGCCAGGCATCGTGACAACCACCAGGGCTTCTGCCACATTTTGGGATTTTTTGTGATGGGCATTTTTTGTGAGCGTCACCCGCCCGTGGATCAGATCCTCATGACCGGCCTGGAGATCGGCCATCCGACTTTCAATCTCCGTTTTCCACCGTGGAGTCATTGTCACATTTCGACTGTCAATTTGAAGATCCATAGTGTTTTCTTCCCTCTCGATTTGAGTATTAGAGACAACAGGCACTCACATCCCACAAACTAGGCTTTCAGTATACTCATGAAAGCGCAGGAGGGAAATATGGAAAAATTCTCCTAGCACAAGGCCACGTGACGAAGTGCGGTCATTGGTCCACAGATTTTCAATCGATCAAGCTGAGTCTGATTCTTCACCAAAAAGCCTCCGGCAAACCCCAGGGCATTCACGGAAATGCCTTCAAAACACTCGGTGGACCGTGGCACCACAAACATCCACTGTCGTGTGACCAATAAATTGTAAGGACCAGGGCTCCTGGTTTCCTCTCTCGTTCCACTGTCCGCCAAGCCGAGAATCTGCAACATACGCAGATATTGATTCAGCAACTCTTGTGCTCCTTTCAAGGGAGAAGCAATCCATTCCGGGTTCATCCGGACCAAAACATGGGGAAAAGGAAGCCCGGTAGCTCTCCCAATCGTCCCCCCGAATCGGGCTCTATCCAAAAGGGGTTCAATGGGAAGATGTGACATTTCAGCCGTCAAGGGAAGAGGGACCATTTGCAAATGCTTATGGCGTTGACTCGCGCCAGCAGCTTCCCCCGCGTTATAAAAGGCCAATCCTTCGAATTCGGTCAAACACATTAACACGGCTTCGATATCACTCAGTGTGAGGAAGGATTCCTGTTCCTGAAACGATCGCGTCACCATGAGGATGTGATGATCCAGAACGTTAAATTTATTCAATAAACACACATGGGTATCGGAAATGTCCACCACAAACAAATCCGGATCATAAGGCAGAAAGGGGTCCTGATCCATATTAGCAGACTTGGAAAGATGCCGTTGATCGACGTTTGCCTGAGACTTCCTGACCAGATTGGAGACCATTCGAATGAGAAAATTGACCCCGGCTTGTTCCACCAACTCGAAACGGGTGGGAATCCTATGAATCGCGCCTCGGTGCAGGGCGTGAGCGGTTCTGGCTTGCACCTTGGCATGCAAGGTTCCTGGTTCGAATGGCTGAATGATAACAGACATATGTATTCCCCCGGCTTAGGAGGGCGCCACCCCTTTAAAATGGGGTATCTCACTCATATGGACTTCTTTTTTGAAAATGTAGTCTCACGTTTTTCAAGGGGTACCGGTTTTTTAGTCAAATCATCTCCATTCTGCCAGATCCCGTTAAACCTTCAAAACACCAAACCCAGCTTACCAATTAATCATTCAGGAATCATGGTTTCTAACCTACTGAACGCCCTAATGGACTTAGCCCGTTCCGGGTAAACCCTGATTGGGTTAGAGGCTTTTCCGCTGAATTTCTACCTATCCTTTTGCCAGAGTAAAAATACCTCTCGGCATGAGACCTCAGGCCTCGCCATTTTGTATAGTCATCCCTCGCGTCCGATCCATTCACAAATAGCAGAGAGAAGATGGTGACATCGAGAATAGCGAGAAGAATCCGGAAATCGTACGACCCGATGTTTTGCTAGAACTACTGTGCGAGTTTTAATATACACGTCCACATGATCCTATCCAGGATCGCCTTATAGGAATTTTTATTCATCTTTTAGGAGGTTTCATGGCTACACCGAATCTTCAGATTAAGGCCCGTGATCTTATGCAAACACGTATGGTCGCGGTCACCCGTCAGTATAGTGCTCGTGACCTCTCGATCCTCATCCATTCCGGCACGTTTAGCGGAGTACCTGTCATTGAACCGGGCAACCATCTGGTAGGAATGGTCACCGAATTTGATGTGCTGAAAGCCCTGGTCGATGGGAAGGATTTGCACGGGCTAAAGGCCGAAGACGTCATGACCATGAACCCGGTGACAGTTGATGAAACCGCAACAGCAGAGGAAATTGTCCAACACATGATCAAGCATCAGATTATCCGGATTCCCGTCGTACGTGATGGTAAGCTTCTGGGTATGATCTCCCGCACAGACCTATTGAATCACCTGATTGATAACCATTTGATTAATGTCTATGGAGGTTAGCAGCCGGGGGAGTTAATTTTTCAAGCATCGAGGAGGCTACATCCTCCTCGAAAGGCGGCCAGGTTGAAGGCTGTTTCGGTTCCAAGAAGGCAGCGCCTTTCCGACCACTAACCCACCCGTTTTTTCCATCTCTAGAACAAGTCAAGACAAAGAGGACGTCATGCATGGGGAAAGGGACCACACGTCGTTCTCTTCATCAATGCTTGGTGAAAGAGCCATATGCGAAGACCATGAACTTCTTCAGAATGCGTAACTCAGTTCAAGCATGTGCAAGTCTACACCACGACTTTCCCCATATATTGTCGCATCAGACATGTGATGGAATCTCCAGCCCACAATCATATTTTTGGGGAGCTGAACACCCACACCAACGTGTGCAATGAATTGAAACGGACCACCGATATCTTGGCGGCCAAACTTCCACTTGCTGATGAGCGCTCCTCCGACTCCGCCATCAATTATCAACCACCATTTTGGAATTTTTAAAGCTAAACCCGGGGTAAGCGTGGTGATAAAACCGAGATCCCCGGCTCCCCTCAATGCACCAGCAGATCCCCATACTTGCGAACGCACCTCCCATCCGGACGCACCCTCCCACCTCCAGGGAAGCCCCAGGATCCCAAAGACGTCAAATTGTTCAAAATCTTCTTTTTCGCCAGGCTGCAAACCGGCATCTTTAAAGTTCATGCCACCTCTCACCCCCAGGGTAACCAATTCAATGTCTTTGGCCCATCCGATTCCCGAACATCCCAAGAAGCAAAGGAACATTAATAACGCCCTCATTAACTTATGACTCCTTTTGAAAATTATGACGACACGTTTCTGACAGCCCCTCAGACCCACATACTTCCCTACCCCACCAGGATTCTCATATTTGTCGTCAAATGAATTGATTGGGTATGACAAATATTTAAAATGAAATATCCCTAAATGTGAGGCTCTAAACCTGGTAAAACTGAGGACAGGCGCAACACCTCTCCTAAGTTGAAATGAGGATTTTTGCGCCACTTTCCCAGGTTGGAAGATTTTCTTTCCTAAAAAATCAAAGTCATCTCTTTCTGGCATTTTGGCACAGGTTTTGATGTTTCCAGATTGTACAATATTTCCATAACGGATAGCTCTTCTTATGTTACTCATTGCCACCATCGACCCCATCTTACGAAAAAACTTACAGCGGACTTTAATGGAGAAGGGCGATCCTTTTCTTTTGCTAGAAGAGGGGGAAAATATTATTGAATCCGTAATAAGTCATAACCCTTCCCTGGTCGTAGTGGATTTATATTTGACCCAGCCCAGCGGTCTGGAAATTTTGCGTCAACTCCGCGAAAAGGGATTCTCAGGAAAGGTGGTGGTATTGGGAGGGCAATCTAACCAAAGCCTCTCTCCAGAAGCCAGTCAACTGGGTGCCATTCAAATTATCGGACGTCCTTTCAATGCCAACCAGGTACTGGGCGCAGTACGAGTTGCCAGTGGCGACTTAGACTAAGTGACCTACCAAATTGGCTTTTCCCATCTGAAGAGGTGTGATATGAAAAAGTATCGTAACATCGGACACCATGAACGAGTGATTCGCGTCGGGGTAGGGTTTTTCCTTCTTGCCTTGTCAGGATTTTCCTTCTTGCCGGGGTGGGCCGATCTCATCCTTATAATTGTCGGCCTTATCGCCTTGTTGACCGGCATTATAGGATACTGTCCGGCGTGGCAAGCGTTGAGAATTAATACATGCCCACTCCAAAAACCTGAGCATCCGCTTTCACACTCTAGTCCAACAGTTCATGAACAGGCGAATCCCTCATCCCACAGATCGTAAAGAAGCGGATTTTCAACTTATAATCAAGCTCCCTGGCACGGACAACACCAAGATAATGATGAATTCTGAAATGTTCTGCGCAGAGAGTCATTTGTCCACGATGCGAAATTCAACGACATTTATTCTGAATCGTAGGGGGGGGACTCATTTTAGTAAACGAATATTTCGCCATTTGCGTTGAACGTGCTGGTATGGCCGCCGGCTCAATATTCATGCCCTCTATTTTTAGTCGCCACACGCTTGATGAACCATTTGATTGGCGACATTTTATTTAGACCGGTCACGATCATCAATCATAGACGAACGCTGGTCCACCACATTGAGATACTCCATATGCATGATCCTTTGACGCGGTTGGGGCTCGATTGCCATTGGCTCCCCAGATTGAAGACCAACAGGTATCACCACCCATGAAAGCCTCCCCTAAACCATGCCAGGATATTGCAACAGATTCTTCTACCAGATTACACGGAGCCTCATCCCATAGTCTGGTGGGGTCCCCATAAAACAATACATGAAAACTTCCTCCGCGCCAGTGAAATCCAAAACTATTTTGATTCCTGTGGATGATTCGTCACAAGCAGAGGAGGCTGTTCGAAGCTTACAGGCTTTGTCTCCTCCAGAACGCGTAATGCTGCTCCACACCATTTCCATACCCCAACTCGCCTATCCAGGTACAGGGATGAGTATTGGTCATAATTTTTCCGGAGCCGCAGAAAAGGCGTTGCGGGAAGAAGGCGCTCGAATCCTCGAAAAAGCCGCCTCCCTCTTGCCACCGAAGTGCGGGAAGGTCTCTCAACATCTTGAAATTGGGATTCCCGCATCGGTCATTCTCGCGATGGCCGGACACGAATCGGTTGACCTCATCATCATGGGTTCGCGTGGGCTCGGGACCATTAAGGAACACCTGATCGGAAGCGTCTCGCACCGGATCGCAACCCACGCATCTTGCCACATATTTCTCGTCAAGGCTCCCGTTGTCCCCTTCAACAATATTCTTCTTCTCATCGAACATCCTCTTGATGCCGAATGGGCCATTGAGTTTCTATCCCAGAAGCCTTTTCGAGGCACTATTCATGTTTCCGTGCTGCATGTCATCCCTTTTGCCCAGCCTCTTCTCCCAATTGGCGCACTCTTACCTGATTCCTGGAAGAAGGAGCTCCGGAATGGAGGAGCCCGTTTAACGAAAGACGTCACGGACAAACTTTCAGGCCTGGGGTATTCCATAGAGAGAATAGTCGAACCAGGGGCTCCTTCCTCAGTCATTCAACGGCAGATCTCACGTCTTCAACCCCAATTAGTCCTCATGGGTCCTCCCGGTCGTTCACCGCTTCAACGACTGGCACACGGGAGTGTGTCTCATGCGACCATTCACCACTCCCCCTGTTCCGTGCTCTTGATTCGTGAACCGACTTCACACGCTCCGGCTTGATTACTCGAACGGGCTCTCCCTATGATGGTCTGCTATAATCTTAAGTGCGAGAAACGACACCATGGATTCCCCATCCCCTAAATTCGCCATTCTAGTCGGGGGCGGACCTGCTCCCGGCATTAATAGTGTCATTGAAGCCGCCACGATTCGGAGCCGTCTCTGTGGGGTGGAAGTGATTGGGATTGAAGATGGATTCCAATGGTTGATGAAAAGCGACCTTTCCCACACTCAAGCTCTCACCCGCGAAACGGTCAGCCACTTGCACTTCCGTGGTGGCTCGTTATTGGGCACATCTCGAGCCAATCCGACCAAACGCGGTCAAGATTTATCTACCACGTTGACCTCCCTGCAAAAACTGGATGTAACCGGCCTTATCACCATTGGCGGAGATGATACGGCCTTTTCCGCATTAAAACTGGCGGAACTGGCCAATGGGCAATTGCACGTTGTTCACGTTCCCAAAACGATTGATAACGATTTATGCCTTCCCCACGGCATGCCAACCTTTGGTTTTCAAACGGCCCGACACATGGGAGTCGAACTGGTCAAAAATCTCATGATTGACGCCCATACCACATCCCGATGGTATTTTGTGGTCACCATGGGGCGAAAGGCCGGACACCTGGCCCTAGGCATCGGTAAAGCGGCAGGGGCGACCCTCACCCTGATTCCTGAGGAATTCAAGGGGACCACACTCAAGCTTGGGCACTTAACCAACATTCTGGTGGGTGCCATGGCCAAACGTCTGGTCCAAGGCCGATCGGATGGCGTGGCGGTGCTGGCTGAAGGACTATCGGAGTTTTTGGATCAGGACGACCTCGCACTCTTAGGCGGAGTTGAACGAGATGAACATGGCAATATCCGGCTGGCGGAACTGGATATCGGAAAAGTCTTGAAGGAAACCGTCACTCAAAAGCTGAAACACTCTGGCATCAAGATCACCATCGTGTCTAAAAATATCGGCTATGAACTTCGCTGCGCCGACCCGATTCCGTTCGACATGGAATACACACGGGACTTGGGGTATTGCGCCGCCCAATTTCTTCTGGATGGAGAAAATGGCGCCATGGTGTCTATCGTGAACGGACGCTTTACCCCCCTGCCGTTTAGCGACATCGTGGACTCCGCCACCGGCCGCACCCGCGTGCGCATGGTCGACGTGGATTCGGAATCCTATAAGATTGCCCGTGCCTATATGGCCCGATTGGAACCGGAAGATTTAGCAAACATGGAGACCGTTTCGCAGTATGCGGAAACCCTAAATATGACCCCCGACCAATTTCGTAGCACCTTTGACGGGGTCGCCAATCCCTCCTGAACATTCACGACATTTTCTTCCCACTGACTCTTTTCGAAATGGCCATTCTCTCCCTAAAGGGCAGAAACTCCCACACATCCAAATCCTTGCATAGACCATGGGTTGGCCATAGGAGACTGAACGCTTAGACAAAAAAAAGGAGGAAGTGGCAAGCCTTGGCAAAGAAAAAAACAAGGACGTGTTGTTATTGATGCGTTTCGTGTTTATAGAGGGATTCCGACACATCCATCGAAAATCCTCCCTCATCCGTGAGCACCAACCCTCCATCCTGATCCAGACTAAATCTCATCGAATCCAAGAGAGCCGTCACCGGTAGTTGATACACAATAAGGGTCCCTGAGACAATCGACATGACCTTTGTGCGTAGATCGGACTTCTTTTGCATGTTTCCGCTAAACATATCTTTGACAAACGTATACCCTTTCACTTTGACGATCCCGGCTTCATAGATCATCACCTCTCCCACAAAAAACCGGGGGGTATCTTTTTCAAATAGTCGGCGATGGACGATTAACAGTTTCTCTCCTTGGTTTAGCATGCGTTTTCTCCTTTAACTCGGCAAAAGGATACGTGAGGAATTGCCCGCTCCCTCACCATTGGGCCGAGAATCTCTTTCGCTTATACCCATTGGTCAAAGTCAGGATGGGCGACCAGGGCACGCAGAATATCACTTCTGGTAATCATGCCCACTAAGCCCACGGATTCAGACACAATCGGCAATGCGCCAATGTGTTCCTCCAACAACACTCTCGCCAGTGCGCAAAGCTCGGCCTCCGGGGACGCGACTAACACCGGGCGACTGACCAGACCTTGGATAGAACCCCCCGCTGGTGTATTAAACTCCGTTGTCCCTGTAAGAATCGACTCTATGGTTCCCCGGAACAGATCCCGATCGGACAACATTCCAACCACGACGTCCTCTACGCCCAGAATAGGAATGTGTCGAAAACGCCTGGAATGAACCACAGCCCAGGCTTGGGCAAGTGAGGACGTCACAGGAAGCGTGACGACAGGGGAGGACATGATGTCCCTGGCAAGAATCTTTGCTCGAGAAGATTGCGTGAGCGAGTCAACCTGTTCATACAAACGGGCCGGCAAGGAAGATGGGCCGGCATTCTTCTGGGAAACCGAGGGAGGATCTTCATGTCCAACCTTCACCTGGCGGGATGGAGAGGCCTTGGAAATTTTCTCGACATTTCTCTGCCGGAACGAACCCGGCACATAGGGAATCCGCATGCCTCCCGGCTCAAATAGGGTGAACATTCCGACACTCCGTGTGTGGTGGCATGGATTCACACTCTATACTTGTGAATGAGATATTGCGCATGTTCCTTGAACCACCTTCACCGTTTTGTGAGGTCCAAATTTTCCTGCTCAGCGCAGGCACGCAGATGGTGCCAGCAATCCTTCCGGCAACCGGGTTCGTGCATCAACACAAGCCTGATTCAGTTGTGCCTGGTTTAAACCTTGGGCATACCGAATGGCCACACCCTCCAAACGCGTGCCCTGAAAAGAGGCTTTTTCGAGATTCGCTCCCCGAAGATCGGCCCCGTAAAACCTCGCCCCATCTAGTTTTGCCTCTTGCAGATTGGTACGGAACAACACGGCAAATTCCAGATTGCTCTGCGAAAGATCTGCTTCAACCAGATTCGCCCACGAGACATCGGCGCCTTCCAGATTTGCCTTCTGCAGATTTGCCTTCGCCATATAGGCTTCATCCAATGTCGCCCGCAAGAGATTGCTACTCGCTAAATTCGCCTCAAGCAAGTCGGCATTTTGAAAACTTGCCCCGGCGCAATTGGCTCCTTCGAGATTGGCCTGAAACAGGACGGCCCTGTCCAAATTCGCTTCGCGGAGATTGGCCTGCGTCAGCACAGCCTCATTCAGATTGGCTAATCCCAAATCCGCCCCGGACAAATCGGCCGAGCGAAGATCGGCTTCTTGCAAGTTGCTTCGGTTTAAATCCGCATCCAAAAGTTTGACATTGGCGAGTAAGGCTCGGTGAAAATTGGCTTCTCGACCATCGGCTCGAATAAGAGACGCCTCCGCCAAATTGGCCATTTCGAAATCCGCCCTGACCAGATAGGCCTCCTCCAAATCAGCGCCTCGTAAAACACCCAGGCGGAAACGGGACTCTGCGAGATTCGCTTCTCGCAAATCGGCTCCTGTGAAATTGGCCTGGGTCAAATCGGCTTTTCGAAAATCCGCCAACCGGGCCCTCGCACCGGAGACTTTGGCTCCGCGCATATCAACCGAGTAGAAAGAGGCTTCGGTGAGAATAGCTTTTTGAAAGTTCACATGGACTAACTTGGCCGTGGTGAATACGGCCCGCGTCAGGTTGGCCCCTTGAAAATTGGCCCCGCTCAAATCTTTTTCCCGAAAATCGACCCCGGCCAGATCGGCCCCGCATAAAACAGCCTGCACGCCTTTCGGGTCTTGATGATCGGCGAGCCATCGGGCATGTGCGGCAAACATCCGGGTCAGCGTCTCTCCCGGAACCTGTTTTCCGAGGAATGCCCCATGACAGTCCGAGGAGGTGTCTGTGAGGCCATCGGCCACATCCAGATGCTCCCCATAGGCTCCGTTGGCCATCAGCAATCCGATGAAGACGAATCCCATCTGCCATCCGATCCACCACCCTCTTGGTTTCACCGAGCTCACATGCGAATAACCTGTCTTTCTTCTGTTCAACAATATCCCTCCTTTATTTCCTTTATGTCGTGTAAGGTCCGAGCTTCATCAGATGGTCATCTATGAAGGCAGACAAAACATTCGGCGTTCATGCGATTGTGGTTAATGCCGGACGACCAGCACGGACGAAGGCGCATAGGCGCTCACCCATTCCGAGACACTTCCCATGGTAAACCGTTCAACACCCGTCAGACCCTTGGATCCCATGATCACCAATTGAGCGTGACAGGCTGGCACCGTCTCGACGATTTTCTCCCGTGGATTCCCCTGAAGACGTTCTCCCACCACTTGAAACCCTTCTTTGAGAAACAATTCTCGATATTGCTCAAGGGATTCCTGAGCATGCTTCCGAAGAGGAGCCACCAGGGTCTTCAGCCGTGATTTCGGGAGTATCTTCTTGGACGCATCCGTCAAGATATCGGGCACAACCGACACCAGATGAAGGGTCACCTCTTCAGGAGACAACCATTCTTTCACCTTATTTGCCGCGAACTTGGATGGCTTGGACCCATCCAAGGCGAGTAGGACGGAAGCCGGAACGTCGAGCGGACTCTTGACCGTCAGGACGGAGCAAGGACCATGGGTCAGAATCGTCCTTGAAATACTTCCAAGCAAATATCCCGGGAGATCGTTCATTCCGCGTGATCCCACAACCACCAAATCAGGGAGGCTTCGCTCGGCATAGGTAATAATCGAATCAGCCACCTGCCCTTTCACCAAGGCCGTCTTAATCGCCGCGAAGGGTTTCGTGGTGGCCTGGCTTAATGCCAAATCGATTCGGTGGGCACAACCCGTCAAGACCTTCTGACCCGCTGCCTCTAGTTTCCTAGAAATATCTTTGGTATCTGACTCATGTTTTTTGGGTCGCTTTCCCCCACCACCTCTCAAGATCCGTGGATCAACCGCGTGCAATAGCACCAACTCTTTTACCGAATGGCGAAACAGCTTGCCTATACATTCCAGGGCCCAGAGAGAAAACTCCGAGCCATCAACCGCACACAGAATTTTCATCGTCTGATCTCCTCAATCTTGGTCATAGGATATTTCCCACCAGACCTTTTTTCATAACGGTACATTCTGGTCCTCGCAGGAATCCTGCCAAGTTGTATCTTTTTCAACAAAAATTTTTGTCTCCAGAATTTTGAATTTTTATGAAAGGAAAATATAGGGCCCGTTCACTTCATCCCCACATGCCCTTTTTTGGGACTATTTCCCTTTATCATACTGTAGCTTTTTTCCACTTTTTCCCAAAAACAATTGTTTAAGTCTCACTCAGAACTGGCTCTCAGGGAAGGAACATGATCTGGCATTTTCTTTGCTGAGTTCTCTTATGAAGATGATGATCATCAGTACTTTTCTGACTGGTTGTTAACGTTGCCGGAACCCGTACTCCAAAATTTTCAGGACGGCAGATGTGGTGGTTTGGACGCTAAAGTGGCGCGCGTCAGAATTCAAACGTCCTGAATCAAAGCCATTCACCATCCCTAGAATCTTTTCATGGCTCCTAACCTCAATCACTCGAATCCCGGCACAGTCGTCTCGGTACGTGGAAGTGTGGTGGATGTCCGGTTCGATGACCATTTACCGCCCATTTACTCCTTGTTGCGCACCGGACAGGAAGGACGAATCGCCATTGAGGTGTTAGCCCAACTTGACACACATCGCGTGCGCGGCATTGCACTGACGCCCACACAAGGCCTCGCGCGCGGCATGGTCGTGGAGGACACCGGTGGGCCGCTGATGGCCCCGGTCGGTAAAGGCATTCTCTCCCGCATGTTCGACGTATTTGGAAATTCCATCGACCGTGAGCCGGCACCAACAGAGATACAATATCGCTCCGTTCATCGAGCCCCGCCATCGTTGGCCCGGCGCTCCACCAAATCCGAGATTTTCGAGACGGGGATCAAGATCATTGATGTGCTGTTGCCTCTGGAGCGCGGAGGCAAGGCCGGTCTGTTTGGTGGAGCAGGCGTGGGCAAAACCGTCTTGCTCACCGAGATGATTCACAATATGATCGGGCACCACCAGGGTGTCAGCATTTTTTGCGGGATCGGCGAACGCTGCCGTGAAGGAGAAGAACTCTATCGGGAAATGAAGGAAGCCGGTGTGCTGCCGAACATGGTGATGGTGTTCGGTCAGATGAACGAACCACCTGGCAGCCGGTTCCGTGTAGGCCACGCGGCGCTGACTATGGCGGAGTATTTCCGGGACGACGAGCATCGTGATGTCCTGCTGCTGATCGATAATATTTTTCGGTTCATCCAGGCCGGCTCGGAGGTTTCAGGGTTGATGGGACAGATGCCATCACGTCTGGGCTATCAGCCAACGATGGGGACCGAATTGTCCCGGTTGGAGGAACGCATCGCCAACACCGATTCCGGGGCTATCACGTCCATTCAAGCCGTGTATGTGCCTGCAGACGATTTCACCGACCCGGCCGCAGTGCACACCTTCTCGCATCTTTCCGCATCCATCGTGCTTTCACGAAAACGAGCCAGTGAGGGGCTCTACCCGGCCATCGATCCCTTGCAATCAAATTCAAAAATGGCCACGCCGGGCACGATTGATGAACGGCATTACCGCATTGCGCAAGACGTCCGGCGGACACTCGCACAATATGCAGAACTCAAGGACATCATCGCCATGCTTGGCTTGGAACAACTCTCCATGGCAGACCGCAAGGTGGTTGCTCGCGCCAGACGGCTGGAGCGGTTTCTCACCCAGCCGTTTTTCACGACAGAACAGTTCTCAGGCCTCAAAGGACAGCTCGTCAGCCGCAAGGACGCCCTGGACGGTTGTGAACGCATCCTGCGGGACGAGTTTAAGGATTACCCGGAACATGCCCTGTACATGATTGGCAAGATTGAGGATGCGCAGGAACAAGCGAGATCAGGCAAACCTCCCGTTCAAGACAAATGTGAATCGGACAACCCACCAACGGGAAACCCGACACCGCATGCAAAGTCCGAACGGTAGACGAAGCCATCGTCGATATCGCAACCGGAGGTCAGACATGCCGCCGAACTTCATGACGCTGAACATTCTTCTGCCGTTCAGGATTTTCACCCAGCAGAAATCGGTGATGCGAATCATCGCAGAAACCCGGGAAGGCTCATTCGGTCTTTTGCCGCAACGGCTTGACTGCGTGGCCGCCCTCGAGCCGGGGATTCTGACCTATGAAACCGACACGGAAGAAGAGAGGTACGTCGCCCTTGATGAAGGGGTACTGGTCAAAAGCGGTCCGGACGTGATGGTCTCCGTGCGCAACGCCATTGCCGGAACCGACCTCCACCAATTGCGCGAGGCTGTGGAACGTGAATTCCTCATTCTGGACGAATACGAGCAGAGCCTTCGCTCGGTGATGGCCAAGTTGGAAAGTAGCTTTGTGCGCCGCTTCGCGGATTTTCGCCATGACTGAGGACCCGGAAGAGAAGCCTCTCAGGGAAGAGACGCCCTTAGCCCGACAGGTCGGAACGAAAGCCGCGCGCAAACTCAAGGCGCAACGTCACACAACGCGGACCATCTGGTTTGGGTTGGGCATGATGGGGTTGATCGGCTGGTCGATCGCCATTCCGACACTACTTGGGGCGATACTCGGTCTCTGGCTGGACAAACACTATCCCGCACCACATTCATGGACGCTCACACTGCTCTTCATCGGCCTGATCATCGGCTGTGTCAATGCGTGGCATTGGGTGACCAGGGAAGACCGGGAGATACGAGCGGAACAGGAGAATCACGATGAGTGAAATCTTGCATCTCGGGCCCGCACTGTTCACAGGAATGTTACTTGGAGCGATGTTTTTCGGAGGTCTGTGGTGGACGGTTCGGAAAGGCCTGACCTCCACGCGGCCGGTTCTATGGTTCTCCGGCAGTCTGATCCTTCGAACGAGCGTGACCCTGGCTGGTTTCTATGTGATCTCAGACGGCCATTGGGAGAGGCTGCTAATATGCCTGGTTGGATTTACCATGGCGCGTCCGATCGTGACGCGGCTCACCCGCTCAGACGAAAAGCCAACCCGCCTGGCACAGGAGGGCGGCCATGCACCTTAGTCCGGACGACATCATATTCTGGCAATACGGCTTCATCAAGCTGAATGCCACGATTATGGTCACATGGGGATTGATGCTCCTGTTGGCTATTGGATCAACAGTCATTACGCGCCGCCTGGCCACCGGACTGACACGCTCTCGCTGGCAAAATCTCCTGGAAATTGTCGTCACCGCCATCCAGAACCAAATTGAAGAAGTCGGCCTGCCTCATCCGCACAGGTATCTGAGTTTTCTGGGAACGATCTTTCTCTTCATCGCGCTAGCCAGTCTCTGCACCATCATTCCCGGTTACGAGCCCCCCACAGGCTCCCTCTCAACCACGGTGGCCCTCGCCCTGTGTGTGTTTGTGGCTGTGCCGCTCTTCGGCATTGAGGAGCAAGGAGTCGGCAACTATTTCAAATCCTACCTGATGCCAACCGTCATTATGCTCCCGTTTAACATTATCAGCGAGTTCTCCCGGACGCTGGCACTGGCCGTCCGCTTATTCGGCAACATGATGAGCGGGGCCATGATTCTCGCCATTCTCCTGACCATCACGCCCTTCATCTTCCCGATCGTCATGAGCCTGCTCGGTCTGCTCACCGGGATGGTGCAGGCCTATATCTTCAGCATCCTGGCCACGGTCTATATTGCGGCCGCGACACGAACCCGACAGCATGAACTTCCACCCGATTCTGGAGCACCGGACTGACACACAACTCACAGCAACCCAAGGAGATCCTATGGACAGCATGACTCTAATCGCCATGGCATCAATAGTCACGGCCGGCCTCACCACCGGAATCGGTACCATCGGCCCAGCACTGGGGGAAGGAAGGGCAACTGCAGCAGCTTTAACTTCCCTAGCCCAGCAGCCCGATTCCGCCAACACCATCACCAGGACGCTGTTTGTCGGCCTGGCAATGATCGAGTCCACGGCCATTTATGCTTTTGTGGTCTCGATGATTCTGATTTTCGCGAACCCGTTCTGGAATCATGTCCTTGCCCAGGCCGCAGGAAAGTAAGACGATGCTCATCGACTGGTTCACCGTAGTTGCGCAGGCACTCAACTTTCTCATCCTGGTCTGGTTGTTGAAGCGCTTCCTGTACAAACCCATCCTGAATGCGATTGACGCCAGGGAAAAGCGGATCACCACTGAACTGGCAGACGCCGACGCGAAAAAAGCCGAAGCCAGGCAGGAACGCGACACATTCAAGCGTAAAAACGAGGAGTTCGACCAACAGCGTGCGGCACTGCTGACCAACGCCGTGAACCAGGCCACCACTGAACGTCAACAGCTCCTCGAGAACGCGCGGAAGGAATTGGACATCTTGCGCGCCCAGTGGCAGGAGGCGCTAAGGAGCGAACATCAAAGTTTAAGTGAAGAACTCAGCCGACGAGCACGGGAAGAAGTCTTTGCCATCGTGCGAAAAACATTGGCGGACCTTGCCACAACGAACCTGGAAGAACAGATGGCCGACGCCTTCGTCCGCCGATTGCACGAACTCAATAGTGTGGAAAGAGAGGGGCTAGAGTCGGCCTTCAAGGCTGCGTCCACTCCCGCAATCGTACGCAGCACCTTCCATCTGCCTGCAACTCAGCGTCAGGCAATTGAAGGTGCGGTCAAGAACGTGCTCGCGATCAACACCCAAGTCCAGTTCGAGACAGCCCCGGACCTGGTGAGCGGAATCGAACTCACGGCAAATGGACACAAGATTGCCTGGAGCATCGGGTATTATCTCGCGTCGCTTCAAAAAAGCGTCGACGACCTACTGAAAGTGCGTCCAAAAGCGGCAACAACACCCAAAGCACACCCCGAACAACCTACCAATGAATAACCCATTTGAGAACCTGCACAGTCTCTTCGACAAAACGTTCACTGGTATGAGCCACGCACGCGAAAGCTTCGCGCCCGGCATAACAGCCCACGAGATAGGGAGAATCACAAACGTCTCCACCGGCATCGCCAGGGTTTCCGGTCTTCCAGGCGTGGGGTTTGAAGAGGTGCTGAAATTTCCTGGTGATATGTACGGCATCGCCTTCAACGTCGATGAAGACGAAATCGGCGTCGTGCTCCTTGGCGACTACTGGCAGTTGCATGCGGGTGATGAAGTCGAACGAAGGGGACACGTCATGGACGTGCCGGTAGGCAACGGATTAATCGGACGAGTCATCAACCCATTGGGACGGCCTCTGGATGGCTACGGGCCTGTGGTTTCCACAGAGCGTCTGCCTATTGAAGGTCCGGCACCACCCATCATGAATCGTGCCCCCGTCACGGTGCCGTTACAAACCGGCATCAAGGTCATCGATGCGCTTATTCCCATCGGGCGGGGCCAGCGCGAGTTAATTCTCGGCGACCGGCAGACGGGGAAGACTGCCATTGCGGTCGATACCATTCTCAACCAGCGCGACCAGAATGTGGTCTGCGTGTATTGCGCCATCGGCCAGCGTGCGTCCGGCGTGGCCAAAGTCATTTCCACACTCCACGAACAAGGCGCGATGGAGTATACCGTCGTCGTCGTGACCGAAGGCAACGACCCGCCGGGTCTCGCCTATATCGCGCCCTATGCCGCAACCAGTCTTGCGGAACATTTCATGAACCAGGGTCGCGATGTGCTGATAGTCTATGACGACCTGACGCATCACGCCCGCGCCTATCGTGAGCTATCCTTGCTCTTGCGCCGCCCACCCGGTCGGGAAGCGTTTCCCGGCGACATCTTTTACATCCACTCGCGGCTTCTGGAGCGCGCCACCCATCTGCGCAAAGAACTCGGTGGCGGCTCCCTGACTGCCCTACCCATCATCGAAACCGAAGCACAAAACATTTCCGCCTACATTCCGACCAATTTAATTTCTATCACGGATGGACAGATCTACCTCTCACCCTCCCTATTCGAATTAGGGGTGCTTCCTGCGGTCGATGTCAGTCGATCCGTTTCCCGCGTTGGAGGCAAGGCACAACGGGCGGCCTACCGGGCCGTCGCGGGAAATCTCAAGCTGGCCTATGCCCAGTTTGAGGAACTGGAAACCTTCGCCAGGTTCGGCGCCCGGCTGGATGACGACACCCGGCAGATTATGGAGCACGGACGGCGAATCCGCGCCTGCCTCAAGCAGCCGGCATTCGCCCCGATATCCGTGCCCGCTCAAATCGCCTTGCTATTGGCGTTGACGGAAAAATTGTTCGACCCTGTGCCGCTTGACCAGATGACCAAGGCCGAACAGACTTTACACAAGGCGTCCCTCGACGTACCGCCGGAGGTGTGTAAACGATTGAAAGACGCAACCAAATTGAATGCCGAGGATCGTGAAACGATTCTTCGGATTGCCCGCAAAGCACTGGAAGAATTTCAACTCGTACCGGAACTCAAGGAGAAGGCATGAGCGACAGCATGGTCAATCTGCGTCGGCAGATTGACGGAGCGGGGGATCTCCAATCTGTTGTTCGCACGATGAAGGCTTTGGCCGCCTCGAGCATCGGACAATATGAGCAATCGGTGAGTGCTTTGGCCGACTATGCTCGGACGGTGGAACTGGGATTAAGCATCTGTTTCGGGGAAAACCCGGCGGTGGGCTTGATGGGAGAACAGGAGAGAACACGACAAACAGGTGCGATTGGCGCAGTCGTGTTCGGTTCAGACCAGGGACTGGTCGGTCAGTTCAATGAGGTGATCACCGATTATGCGGTCAAGACCTTGGCCGCTCGGCCTGGTCATCACAGTGTTTGGGCCATTGGTGAGCGCGTGCAGTCGCGCCTGGCAGATACAGGTCTGTCATCAGCAGGATTCTTTCCCGTTCCGAATTCCGTCAAGGCCATTCCCCCGCTTGTCGGAAAGATTCTCCTGGAAAGCGAAGCAGTTCATAGCCGGGGAAAGATCCACGAACTCCACCTCTTTTACAATCGCCCCACGTCGAGAGCGGTCTATGCGCCGGTCAATCAGCGCCTGCTGCCACTGGACGAAACCTGGCGAAGCGAGTTGGCCATACTCCCGTGGCCCACGGGCAATTTGCCGGAGGTCATCGGCAGTGGTGCAGCAACGCTACGGGCGCTCATTCATGAGTATCTCTTTATCTCCCTCTTTCGGGCATGCGCAGAATCTCTGGCCAGCGAAAACGCCAGCCGACTGACCGCCATGCAACGCGCCGAGAAAAACATCGACGAATTGATGGAAGACCTCAATCGGCACTTCCACCAGTTGCGCCAACGTGGCATCGACGAAGAACTTTTTGATGTCATCTCAGGCTTTGAGGCGCTGGTCGACAAACCAGCCGCCAGGGAAGGCCATTCAGGTACCTCACACATCGCACTATGAAGGAAGAACAATCATGAACATTCAGACCAAAGGGTTTCGCATAGCTGAAGGCACAACGGTCGATCTCAGCAAAAAGCCAACCAGGGTAAAGAATATCTATACCTCGAAAAAACAGTACAGGCAGATTCTCAAGAAACATATTGAAGAGCTCAGCGACCTGCAGCGACTCCTCTATGCGTCGAACCGTTATGCGTTGTTGCTTATATTTCAGGCTATGGACGCCGCAGGCAAGGACGGCGCTATCCGGCATGTCATGTCAGGAGTGAATCCACAAGGGTGCCAGGTGTTCAGCTTCAAACATCCCAGCGCTGAGGAATTGGACCATGATTTTCTATGGCGCACCACCCAGTCTCTGCCCGAACGCGGACGCATCGGTATTTTCAATCGTTCCTATTACGAGGAGGTTCTCATCGTGCGAGTGCATCCGGAGATTCTGTTGAGCCAGGGGCTGCCGGACGAATTGCTTGACGAAAAGAATCTTTGGCAAGACCGGTATCGCTCCATCATCGACCTGGAGAGCCATCTCTATCGCAATGGCACGCGAGTCATAAAATTTTTCCTTCATCTTTCAGAGGAAGAGCAGCGAAAGCGGTTCCTTCAACGGATTGATGAACCGGAAAAGAACTGGAAATTCAGCCTGGCCGATATAAAGGAACGAAAGTATTGGAAAGAGTATATGCAGGCCTATGCCGCCTGTTTGAGTGCCACAAGCACAGAGACCGCTCCCTGGTATATCGTGCCTGCCGATGACAAAAAGAACGCCAGACTCATCATTTCGAATGTGATGGTCGAAACATTGAAGAGTCTCAACATGAATTACCCGACCATCACCAAGGCGCGCCAGAAAGAATTGCAGTCAATCCGAAAACGTTTGGTGAAGTAAGAAAATTATACGGAAATTATGGCTCGAGCCCTTTGACGTCACGCTCAGGACAAGCTCTGGAAGACTCCGTGCCTCTGCCTTTCATCCTGAGAGAAATGCGGGATCTGGGCCCAGCCCAACCAGGCCATGGCTCAGCCGAATGCTTCGCGCCCCTGCTTTGAGCGGAGTCGAAGGGGTTCAGCATGACAATTCTGTTGCGGGTATTTCCCATCTGGTCTTCTTGTCATCCTTAAACCTTTATGGACCCCATCAGGATTCATCTGTTCAGAATGATGAGCGCTGTGGAGCGTAGAACCCTATATTTTGTATGATCCAGTAAGATCTGAAGCTCAAGAGTAAAGGAGCAGAGATAGATTTTCAGCTTTTCATTCGCCGCGATGATTAACTTTTCAAAAGAAACCTTTCAGCCGTGAGCGCCTGCGGATAACGGAAACAGCACACGTGCATATACGACATAGAGAACGCCATCGGACTGATCGCATCGGATGGCTCCGGGCAGCGGTTTTGGGCGCCAACGACGGGATCGTGTCCACAGCCAGCCTGCTCCTCGGCGTTTCGTCGGCAAATGCCACTCACGGCGATGTTTTGATCGCAGGAGTAGCCGGGCTGGTCGCAGGAGCCATGTCGATGGCTGCCGGTGAGTATGTATCCGTCCAATCACAGGCAGATACCGAAGAGGCTGACCTTGCTCTTGAGCATACGGAACTCCTCTCGGACCCTTCAGGTGAGCACAAGGAACTTGCCGCTCTCTATGTTGGGAGAGGTCTCGATCCAGCACTCGCAAAGCAGGTCGCCACACAACTCATGGCCCATGACGCCATCGGGGCGCATGCACGCGACGAATTGGGCATTTCCGAAAACCTCAGTGCGCGTCCGATTCAGGCGGCCCTGGCATCTGCCGGAAGCTTTGCCATCGGAGCCGCCTTACCGCTTGTGACCGCGACCATGGTCCCCGAAGCCAGTTTGATTCCCGTGGTTACGGGAACCTCTCTGATGTTTCTCGCGGGGTTAGGAGGGTTAGCCGCTCACGCGGGCGGGGCCTCGGTCATGACGGGCTCTTTGCGCGTCACATTTTGGGGTGCACTGGCCATGGGACTGACCGCCGGAGTCGGAACGCTCTTCGGCCCAGCGGGGTAAATGAAAGCACGCGCATACGAATGAAGACTCAGGCCGACTTCATCTAAATTTTGTTACATCAAACATGAGCCGACTTCGAGAAATTCGCCGGATTCTGTGGTGGATCCTCATATTGAACCTGGCTGTCGCCGGGGCAAAGTGGGGCTATGGCGTAGTAACGCATTCATTGGGCATGCAGGCTGATGGCCTTCACTCAGCCTTCGACGGCCTCTCGAATGTGATTGGTTTGATCGGGCTCTGGCTGACCGCCCCTCCTCCCGATGCCAATCATCCCTATGGTCATAAAAAATTTGAAACCCTGGCAGCCGGAAGCATTGGCGGTTTTCTGGTCATGACCTGTCTCTATCTCCTGTGGAAAGCCTATCAGTCATGGACCTTTGATGTGCACCCTCAGGTGACCGGGATCAGTTTTTTCATCATGATCGGAACCATGGGAGTCAATATTTTCGTGACCCGATGGGAACGGCGGAAAGGCACCGAACTCAAAAGCGACATTCTCACAGCCGACTCCTATCACACGGCGAGTGATGTCCTGACATCATGTTCTGTCCTGGCAGGGCTCTTGGCTGTGAAAGCCGGGTATGCCTTCGTTGATCCTCTGGTGGCGGTCCTGATTGCCGGCGTGATCGCCTGGACAGCTTTCATCGTGCTCAAAGACGTCCTGTCTTCTCTAACAGATGCCGTTCGATTGGACCCTGGGGAAGTTCACACAGCTGTCATGTCGATGGCCGGCGTCCTGCATTGTCACGATATCAGAACTCGCGGGCTGAACCATCATGTCTTCATGGATCTCTCGGTTCACGTTGATCCAACCCTATCCGTCGAAAAAGCCCATACGCTCGCCAACCGGATTGAAGAGCATCTCATTGATCATTTTGAATCGCTGGAGGACGTGGTCGTCCACATCGAACCGGAAGGACACGAACAACGGTGATGGAAATCTTGAAGGGGGATCTTAAGGAGTGGAGTCAGGGATCAGAAGAAAAGAAAAAAAGAAGCATTCAGCAAATCACTCTTCAACTCCTGTTCTGCTTACGCCTCACGCCTGACTTGTTCAGAATAAATGGGCAGGGAAACGATAAAGGTTGTCCCGTGGCCCGGCACACTCGTCACACGGATGGCACCTTGATGTTCCTGGAGAATGCCATGAACCACGGTGAGCCCTAAACCGGTCCCCTCCCCCACGGCCTTGGTGGAAAAAAACGGATCAAAAATTTTTGAGAGTTGCTCCTGAGGAATCCCACTCCCGGTATCTTGCACATCGAGTTCCACGGTGTCATCGGTTGGATGGAGGGTCAGGCTCAGAGTCCCTCCATCAGACATCGCCTGACAGGCATTCAAAATAAGATTTAAAAACACCTGGTTCATGTGATCAGGATCCGCCAATACCTTTGGCAGTTGAGGAGCAACTGTTTTCATCACCTGAATATGTTGTGTGTCCAACCTTTCCTGCAGCACATCCAGCACATCGATCATCACGGCCTCTAGGTTGACACCCTGCCGTACAGCCGGACGTTTCCGGGCAAAGCTTAATAATTGATTCATAATTTTGGTAATGCGTTCCACCTGGGTGACAATGGTTTCCAATCCCCTTTTGGTGCGCTCATCCGGCGCTTTACGCATTAACAATTCCGCTCTCCCCAATATCACATTCATCGGTGTGCCGATTTCATGAGCCATTCCCGATGCCAACGTGCCCAACTCGGCCAATCGTTCCGTTTTTCGCAGTTGATCCTCCAACGCACGTTGTTGGGTAATATCCACCACATAGCCTTCAATTCTTTCCACGACCCCGTTTTCAGAAAAAACCCCACAACCTTGCTCCCACACCCATTTAACGGCCCCATCCGCCGTTCGGATTCGATAACTGAGTTGAAACGGCATGCGGTCTTTCACGGCCGTCTGCACCGCCTGCCACACTCGCTCACGATCCTCTTGAAGCATCACATCCCGACCATACGACACCTCTTGACTATTGATAAATTGCTCAGGTGGATACCCAGTCAGGGTTTGACAACTTGGACTGATAAATTCCATGGTCCACTCCTGATCAAGATAACCCCGATACACCATGCCGGGGAGGTTGGTGAGGAGGGTGGATAAGGTTCTTAGGGCCTCCTGTAATTCCCGCTCCGTTGCCACCCGTTCCGTCATATCCATGATAATCGCGAGGAAGACCCGACGACCCTCCTCCTGTAAATATTGAAGATGGACTTCAACCGGATACGTCGTTCGATCTTTTCTCCGATGAGATGTCCGGAAATTCACTTGTTCCCGTTGGCCCGTCTGAAGAAGTGCTAACAACTCCCGAAACTGATTGTTCGGAAGATCCGGTTTCAAGTCCAGCGGTGTCATCACGCTCAATTCTTCCATGGTGTATCCGATATTTTCCCTCGCGCCTTTGTTGACTTGAGTAAATCGCAGAGTCGTGGCATCAAACACATAAATCTCATTGACTGACTCCTCAAGAATTCTCCCCAGGTAAGACAACCGTTCTTCATGTTGCTTTCGCTGGGAAATATCCCGAAGAATCACCGTCAACCATCGCTTCCCCCCTCGTTCGGTTTGAGAAATGGAGGCTTCCAAAGGAAAGGTCTCACCATTCCCTCGCAGGCCGGAAATTTCCATGTTGGCCCCCATCCGTCGGGAAGTTGCACCAGTTTCGGCAAATCGGCGGATGTGTTCACGATGGGCGGACCGGAGAGGGACCGGAATAAATTGGTCAAGGGTATTTCCCAGTGCCTCTTGAGCCGAACACTGAAAAATTTCCTCAGCAGCCGCATTAAAGATGACAATCCGATGATCGTCATTGATGATAATAATGGCATCCATGGCCGAATGGATGATGCCTGCCAGTTGCTGCTCAATCGCCTCCAACCCGTCCCTGGCTTCCTGATGCATCGCCTGGACGGCCCGTAGTTCGGCCAATTCCTGCCGGAGTGCATGAACTTCCTGATGAAGGTCTGGGGGTCGTGGCTCGTGACTCATCGATTGCCCGGGAGGGTGATTCTGACAATCAGGAGACTAAGATTCAACGAATGAATGAGACAGGGACAAATGAAACATCTCTCGCAAGGCTAAACCCGGAGAAAGAGGGAGCACTCGGCTGGCTCCATGATGCAGCAGCTCTAGGATTCTCACTCTTGGTGCCTTCATACCACTTCCTCCATTTCAGCCAACTTGCGATATAACGTCTTTCGATCAATGCCGAGTACATGGGCCGTTTGATATTTATTCCCACCCATTTTTTCCAGCACACGCCGGATGTAAGCCTTTTCCAACTGCTCCAGGGGGAGGAGCCGCTCCGCGGCATCACCGATAAGTTGTCCATCTCCTTGGATGTTCCGAATGTTGGAGGGAAGATCATCCAGACAAATCTTTTTCCCTTGCGTCAGGGTCGCCGCACGCTCGAGGATATTTTCTAACTCTCTCACATTACCCGGCCACTGATAATCCATCAGCCGGGCCATGGCCGGTTCTTCGACACTTTCAATGTGTTTTTGCTGCGCAGTCACACTTTTTTGCAGTAATCCCTGAACCAGAATCGGGAGATCCTCTTTGCGATCACGAAGGGCAGGCAAGTGCAGTTCAATCACATTCAAACGATAATACAAATCCTCCCGAAACCGCTTGGCCTTGACCTCTTCAGCCAATTGCACGTTCGTGGCAACCACCAACCGGACATTGATCGACATGGAGCGAGTCGCCCCTACCCGGCGGATTTCCCGTTCTTGCACGGCCCGAAGTAACTTGGCCTGAAGCATCATGGGCATTTCACTGATTTCATCCAAAAACAATGTGCCATCGTGAGCCTCTTCAAACAAACCGGGTTTATCCGACTTGGCATCCGTAAATGCGCCACGCACATGACCAAATAGCTCGCTTTCCAACAACAGCTCGGGAATCGCCGCACAATTCACCGGAACAAAGGGAGCAGACTTACGTTGACTATTAAAATGAATGGCTTTGGCTACGAGTTCTTTTCCCGTCCCGCTTTCTCCCGAAATTAAAATATTCGTCTGTGAATCGGCCACCCGCCGGATCAGATCGAAAATGTCTTTCATCGGTTTACTTTTCCCGAGAATCTGGCCAAACGCAAATTCCCGGCTGACCTGTTGCCGTAATTGCTTGACCTCCTGGCGAAGAAGCGCCTCTCGCATGGCTTTCGCCACCGTCACCGATAATTCATTGCTCTTGATGGGTTTGGTGAGATAGTCGAACGCACCTTGCTTCATCGCATCAACGGCCGACTCAACGGTGCCAAATGCCGTCATCATGATGAGATTAGACTCCGGATGCTTTCGAAGGACATGATCCAACAATCCCAGCCCGTCCATGCCTTTCATGCGTAAATCCGTGACGACCACGGGAAACTTCTCCATTTCCATCCGGTTAAGCGCGTCGTGACCATCTGAAGCCACCATAACTCGATAGTGCTCTTCCTCGAGAATATCCCGCAGTAATTGCCGCATTTCGGGTTCATCATCGACAACTAGGACAGCTGGAGAATCGTTGATCATTGCCATATTCCTTGTTTAACTCAGTAACCCAGAGACCACGATTTATCAAAAATAACAGCCTCAGCCCACCCTGGTTAAGATACATTTCCCTTCAATGGCTCCCCCATCCCTTCCCGGATTATCGACGAGAGGCGACTATAAACATTTAACATCTGTAGCCTTTTTCACCAATCAGAAATATCCCAACTGTAGCAATTTGCGTCACCTGATCCAACCAAAGCCATGCTACGTTGCCACACCAGTCCATCAGCGATGCCCCACTCCCTACTACCCTAAAAATACGTTGTCAGTACCAGGGAGAGCCCATTCCCGTAGTCGTTCATCACCGCGATCCCTTCTCCTGGTATCAGACTACACACGAGAAAATCAGAGAAAAGCACACCTCTATGAAGATTACGTGGTATCACGGTGGCATTCCTCTTGCTGTCTCTCTACTAAGATAGGGCACGGAGAACAACATGGAAAAGGGAGATCCCATGAGAATTGTGGTTCCAGTTGATGGTTCATCCTGTTCAACCTCTTCTGTTCACACTCTTGCACATTTTGCGCCTCCGGAAGAATTGACGCTGGTTCATGCTCTCAACCTTCCCGATTTCAACTACCCGATGATTACGCCGGATCTCAGAACCGAGGCCCAGGAAGAAATCAAAGAACAATTGCGAAAAGAAGGGGAGGAAATTCTCGATGAGGCGCAGAAACACCTGCCTGCCGATTTCTCCAATGTGCAGCGGATCCATCAAATTGGACATCCGGTCGACGTGATTGTGGAAACGGCACGATCCGCACAATCCAACCTGATCGTGTTGGGAGCCAGGGGTCTTGGCCCAGTCAAAGAACTGGTTCTCGGGAGTGTGTCTCATCGGGTCCTGATGCATGCGCCGTGTTCAACCATGATCGTCAAAACCCCCATGAGTCAGTTAAAAAAGATTCTTCTCCCCATTGAGGGTCAAGAAGACGCAGAGGCGGCGTTACAGTTTTTAGCTCTCCAACCTTTTCGACAACCGGTTGAGGTCGAGGTCTTTGCCGTCTGGCCACAACCCCAATTGTCATGGCCAACCACAGTAGGACAATCGGACCGACTGGAAGCTCAAGCCATAGAAGAGGCCCAGGAACGCATGAAAGCCATCACTGACCGGCTCACCCGGATGAACTTCGCCTGTCAAGCGCATGTCGGGATTGGCGATCCCGCCTTTGCCATCCTCGAACAACGCCACGCCTCCCAATCCGACCTGATCATGATGGGCATGCATGGCCGGGGAGGGTTCTCCCGGTTTTTGATGGGGAGCGTTTCGCATTCCGTATTACACCAGACCCCATGCCCGGTATTGATTGTCCGGTAAGCTTTCACGAGCAGGAGGACGGATTCCTTTTCCTGTTGATGACATCTGCTACAGACCCGGTCGCCTTGAATGAGGCGCTTTGCCACGAAGGCTGGAGAACGACGTAGTTTTTAAAAGCTTTTCCCTCAAATTCCGTTGCCTTTCTTTTTAAACTGTTGGCATACCCATTGCTGTCTATCAGGTTGAGGTATGATCCATATGTTTTCCCCTGGGTAAAAAAGGAGGTTACGAGATGAGTGCCATCACACGTTGGGATCCGTTTCGAAAAATGGATGAGTTAGAGGGTCGGCTTTCAACCTTGTTTGGCCGGGCTCCGGTCAGAAAAGAAGGGGAACGTCAAGAAGCGTTGCGCGTTGCCGAATGGGCTCATCTGTTAGATATTACAGAAGACACCAAAGAATATGTGGTCAAGGCCGAGCTTCCGGAGGTCAAAAAGGATGAAATTAAAATCAGTGTACAAAACGATGTGTTGGTCATTTCCGGTGAACGAAAGGATGAGAAGGAAGAGAAGGATAAAAAGTACCACCGGATCGAGCGAGCCTATGGAAATTTTTCACGGAGTTTTACCATCCCCGAAGATGCTGATCCCGAGAAAGTGTCGGCGGAATTCAAAGAAGGGGTGTTGCACGTCCATTTACCGAAAAGCGACCGGGCAAAACCGAAAAGTATTGCCGTGAAAGTTTCATGAGTACCGGGTTCCCCCTTCTGAATTGAAAGGGGAACCCTGGTACTTTGTAATGACAAGACGATCAGTAGCAGCAAGTCGAGTGAGACAAATGACTTCAACGCAAGGGAGATAATCCACACATGCATAACCTTCGAAAATGCCTATTTCGCAGGGCTTGGGTTCTGTCCATTGGATTCTTTCTCCTAGGAGGTATGACCTCGCCCAGCGCGCAGCCCATACAAGAAGTGATTGTGACCATTGAGGGATACACCTTTCAAACCACCCAGATGCCTCTTCAACTGGACAGAGAGACCATTATCTACATCACAAACAAAGATACGGTACGCCATGATTTTGGATCCGACATGTTCCTACATACTCTGACCCATGTCGATAGCAACGGCGTCATAACCTATGGGAAAGGCGTGGAAGGCGTCCTTCTTGAGCCCGGCCAGGAAGCATCAATCCGGTTGATGCTTAACCACTCCGGACGATTCCAATTTCAATGTTCGATCCATAAGGAGATGAAAGGGGAAATTCTCCTCCTGACCGTGGATGCCGTGTAATCGGCAACCTATGCATTACCCTACGGGTTGTGGTCGGGTGCCCGAGCTATTAGAATTTCTGAGAGTGCTCTCTGGCTTTCACTCTAAGGCGAAAGGCTAATACCGTATGGTCAAGATCGTCACCCATATCCTGCTTCCTACAGATTTTTCACCAAGCTCCACTCCTGCCTTTCGATATGCGGTCGAGTGGGCAAAAGTCTTTGAAGCGCAACTGACCATTCTTCATGTCCATTCCCTGCAACCGGGGCTGGATATTGACGCCGGAGTCGCCCAACAATTCCTGGATGAACAACGCAAGGTGGCGCGGGAAGAGTTGGACACCCTCGTGGCTGAGGCCCGACAGCAGGTCCCGCGCGCATCCATGGAATTGCTGGCAGGCCTCCCCTCTGAATGCATTTGCGAGGTCGCACGGGAAAACAAATGCGATTTAATTATGATGGGAACCCACGGGTGGACGGGATTCAATCGAGTCTTATTCGGGAGCGTCGCGGAACGGGTGATTCAACGAGCCCCATGTCCGGTTCTGTCCATTCCTCACCGGGAATCAGCGGATATCTCCGCGATGCATGCCTTGCAAATCCTCCCGCGCCAAATCGTTCTGCCCTTAGAATTCTCCGATTGCTCCATGGATGCCTATGAATATGCGGTCCAAATCGCCAAATGGTTTGATGTGCCTCTGACTCTGGTCCATGCCATTGAACCATTATCTTACAGTTTGGACTTCACCCTGACTCATCCGCTTCAAGAAAAAACCAACCGGGATAAGGTCGAAAAGCGTTTGGCTGACCTCACCGCTGTCCTGACCGAACAGGGTCTATCCGCCCAATATGAGTTACTCGATAAGCCAACCGTGGATGGCATCCTGGAAACCAGTGCCATTCAGCAAGCAGATCTTATTATCATGGGGAGCCATGGCCGAAAAGGACTGACCCGGATGATCCTGGGAAGCACAGCCTATAAGTTACTCGAACAAAGTCCCTATCCCGTCCTCACGATTAAAAGTCCGAAATTCGAAGGAGGACATCATTCATCGCTCGCCAATGGCAAGACCACATCCTCTCCAGCATAAACTTTGAACCTGTGACGATGGCAGACAATCACTCTCACCCTATAGCCGGATCGGAAGAAGGCCTTCGAAGTCTGTTAACCCGATTGGAGCATCAATCGCTCCAACCGGACTTTCAGATACAGCGACAACTGGCCCTAAGCCACGCCCTTCAGCCCTATTTCCATCCACTCATGGTTCCTCCCTTGGTTCCCTTGCCGGAAGAAGAGGACCTGGCCAGGTGGTTCGTCTATACCGATTATTTGCCGACTGACGGCCATGCTTCTCTCATCGAGCAGGTGCGAGACCTGGTAACGGAACATGTCCCGCAAGAGGAACGAGTCTGGCTGGATTCCTTGCGACATTCCTATATGGATCTGCTCGAGGTTCAAGGGCTGGATCAGGGGAATCAGACTACTCAAACCCGTCTGAAATCGTTGGGAGACAAACAGATATTTAATGTTGTCTCTCACCCAAGCCCGGTTCCATATAAGGCTGGACAGGTCCTGCTCACCCGGCTTCTTCGGGGATTGGCCGACATTCGCCTACCTGGCCTCCCACTCATCCTTTCCTCCAGCATGGGAAAAGCCGTCTTCGAATTGACCAATGAGACGCGCCGGGAAATCGAGATTGGCACGGGGAATTTTGCCCTTGCAGAATGGGCAGAATTCGCTAAGAACTTCGGGTATATGATCATGTGGAGTGTCGCCAAAGTGCGACGGGGAGCCTGGGCGGTCGTCGACTCACAGATTGATTATCAGAATACCCAAGGCGAAACATTTCTCTATGCCATCGCCCTGTATGAACACCATGACTTCCGCGCACTGGCTAACGGACTTCGTGGTATTGATCAATTCACTCCCTTTCAAAAAAACGCCGACAAGCCGTCGTCAACGGCTTCACAAAGCGACACCTTAACGTGGATATGGCTCCCACCACAGGACCCATCCGGTACCAGAGTATGCCCTGTCGCCCGCCTCACCTTGACACCCACACAATTATTTGTCGAAACCGATTCTTCAGACCGGCTGGATACCGTCAAGCACCAACTGGCGGCAGCCTTTGGCTTCTTACTGCACTTCCAGGGGGAAACCACCGCTGCCCCTCAACATCGGACTCCTGAAGTGGATCTCTTATCAGACAGCTACATCGCTTCCCCCATCATCGTCTCCAAAGAAAAAGAGCAACAGATCCTCAAGTCCTTGCTTGAAACCGTCCATTTGGAATGGGCAGAAAGGCCTTCGCCGCTTCTGAAAGGACAAAGCCCTCGGCATTTCTGCTTTGCGCAACAGGACACAAAGGAGGTTGCAGCCATCATTGATCAAATGGAACAACACGATCTGGGTCTGCGACGCACAGGCCAATCCGCGTATAATTACAACATTCTCCGTGGCCACATTGGGCTGTAAACTATAAGGCAACCATGGCTCAAGACTTTTTTGAACCACCTCCACCAGGTCTCTTACACCGCCAGGATTTTTCTCATCTGATTCGCATTCTCCAGAACCTTGGCTATCGGATCCTTGGGCCGGTCCTCTCCAACGGCGCGATTCAGTGGGGGGAAATTTCTCGGGGAGAAGACCTCCCGATCGGGTGGAAGGACCAGCAACATCCAGGAAGCTATCGACTGGAACCAGACTCCAATCCCCGGTATTTCAATATCGTTCACGGCCCACAATCTCTCAAGCCACTGGTGTTTACTCCACGAGAAACCCTGTTAGTCCTGGACCGCAACGGAAAAACATTTACTGTCAAAGAGACCGTTCCTGAGATACCACGAACCGCCGTGCTGGGAGTACGAGCGTGCGATCTTGCAGGACTCGGCATTCAAGATCAGATTTTCCTGAATGGTTCCTATCCTGATCCCTACTACCAACAGCGACGGAACAACCTCCTCCTCATCGCCGTCAACTGCACGAGGGCGCTGGAGACGTGCTTTTGCGCATCAATGGGGACCGGACCAAAAGCCCAGGAAGGGTACGATCTCAGCCTGACCGAAGCCGATGAAGACTTTCTGATCCAAGCCGGAAGCCCCACAGGACTGGAAGTATTGGAACACCTTGCGTGCGGTGTGGCATCTGAAGCGCGGATTCAGCAGGACGATGAACGAATAGCCGCCTGCGCAGCCAGCCAGACGAGGACCCTTCCACATGCTGCGTTACCCCAAGGATTATATGAGGCTCACGATCACCCTCGATGGGACGAGGTCGCCGCACGATGCCTGGCCTGCACCAACTGTACGATGGTCTGCCCCACCTGTTTCTGTCATGGGGTAGAGGAAACTCCGTCCCTGGACCACCAACAATCGGAACATGCTCGAGTTTGGGATTCATGCTTCACGTCCGATCACGGCTACATCCACGGAAAAAACTTCCGGCCCACCACCAAAGACCGCTACCGAATGTGGCTGACTCACAAATTAGGGTCATGGATCGACCAATTCGGCATGTCGGGATGCGTCGGTTGCGGACGCTGCATCACCTGGTGTCCGGTGGGCATTGACCTCACCGAGGAAGTCCACGCTCTCTGCCACCTACCCGAATAAGCCAAACGGCAGTGGGTCGGCCCAATCGACATCGCCTGGCTACTTGTGCGCGATGGGTTTCTCTGTAAACAGAAAGTCCTTCAAATGCTTCGAAAATGTAGGATCCTTGCGTCGAATCCATTCAAGCACCATTGAGGCATGTTCCTTCTCCTCGTCTCGATTGTGCGCAAGAATGGCTTTGAGATCTGCGTCTTTGCACGCATTCGCGCGCTGATTGTACCAATCAACAGCCTCCAGTTCCTCCATCAACGAAACGATAGCTCGATGCATGTCGCGGGTTTCATCGGACAATTCCTCAATGGGTTCGTGATAACCGACACTCGCCATATTTTTCTCCTATGTTGTGTGAAGTGAATGAATAGTGCGTACAAAAGCTCTCACCGGAAAAAGACTTTGGAATCGGGACCTGAACCTTTGTCCAATGATGCGAATTCTAGGCACCAGACTTTTTGAGATGGCCATGATCTCTAAATTAACAGCCTTCAGGATGGCTACGTTGTCATTCCAACGTTATCAACACCAATGAACAAAGAAGGAATCCCCAATTCGAAATACGATATCCCAATTCGTGCCTCTCCATCCACATATACATTTTCCCGGTACCCTAACAAATCGGTGATTACCTGCTCAGGCCTTTGCGGATTTGCCGATTTGCACTTCCAGTGAACACACTCCACCGGGACACCCCGATGCCGGTTTACCTCGCAGAGTGACATCAAGATTAGGAGGAACACTGAAGGTCCTCACGACTTCCTGTAATGTCAGAGGCGAATCCCGGTTCCATGGGAGCAAGGAAAGACCGCGTGCCAGCAGACAGTACCCGGTAAAACACAGGATCAATGTGCCAATAGCCGGGACCCAATAGAGGAATCGAAGTGGCGGCAGATACAGCACGACGAGGAGAAGCAGATACGCGAGACGAAGTTGCGCAGGAAAAGACAAGGCATTTTCTTCGCGAGCAAAAAAAACCAAGGCTTGGATGGTGGAAATGAGGATAGCCAGAAAGAAGTAAGTCGGGTCAACGAGCAGGCCGGCCAGTAAGCAACCGGCGAGGCACAACCAGATCCACCAGGTGTAATCGGATAAACGGATAAATCGCATCATGGATCATAGAATAGGACATATGGAAAAAAATGTAAAAACCCGGATTTTACGACCCAGACCTTGGAGGAACAAATAATGATTCGGTTATCCCTTCATCATATGGCATCCTGAACCGGCGGCGAAGAATTGTGCCCAACAGAATCCCCTTCCCGCCCGGAACGTCGGTGTGTCATGACCCATTCCTCACTTCGCAAACAAGGTCTACCGGATGGCATTCAAATTTTTATTCTCTCAATCATATCCATAGAACCATTTGGTGGTCGCATAATGAATATTTTTTACCGAATGACAGGCCTCTTTCGGAATGAATACCTCATCTCCGGGTTCCGCGATAATCTCTTCACCCTCAATGGTCAGGCACAATTTCCCTTCAACAACAGTGACCAGCTCGTTAGTCGAATGAACGAAATCATTCCACTCCCGCCCGGGAGGATCAATAAACACATCGCACGAATAGCCCCGCTGACTCCAAGACTGGGCCACCTCCTGTCGATTAAGTGGGAGAGGAAATTTTTTGCAGGTCATATATTCCAAGTCACTACCCTCCGGGCTACCGCTTGAAAAACATTTCTGTGTGCCTCTTCATCAGTTCTAGGTATTCTTTATCTTCTCTGGCTTTTTTCCACTCCTGATAGAAGATCTTAGCTGATTCAGCCTTCTCCTCATCTTCTACAACGGGCAGGATTTCCCTGCTCTGCTGAGCATACTTACGACCTGATTTGTGGTTGGCATATCTTCTCGACCTCGTATATCCCATCTGTAAGTATTTACGTGCCATATCCATTCCGACAAAGTCGCTTTTGGCCTTGTACGCGAGAAATAATTTGTAAATCAAGTTGGCCGACCTGCGAGCCATCCGAGGGGTTTTAAATTTCCAGTGGGGTAAAATCTCGCTCTTATAGGGTTCAACCAAAAGAACTCCCTGCTCTCCTTTGCCGATACCATACAGTTCCGGATGCTTTCTAAAATCAATATGGGCGAAATCTAGTGAGTAATCGAATGACATGGGCTTAAGGTATTCTACACTAAATTCGTGAGGTTTATTGCTGAGGGAGCTTCTTCTCCCGCAGCTATGTATGCGGTTAGCAAGGAGCGAGGAAACCCCGCAAGGGGGACTTATCCCCGCATGTACCATCTCGGATTCCGTAACCCTTCGGTACGTTCTCAGAAACTTAGGAACACCGTACCGGCGATCTGCTTGTTTTAGATCGCTTATTCTTAAGCAATTGAGGTCGTTTTCGTTCGCGATTGATGACTTTCACCAACTTGGCAATGTCCGGATAATTGCGCCATTCGTGAAGACCAGATCCTTGGGAACCGGCTTTCATCCGCCAGACCGGATAGTCACGTGAAGATGCCCCAGGGATGTTGGGCGTCTCTGTATCTCCGAGAAGATCTTCCAGGGAGACCGCTAAGAGAAAGCTTGGGGTCCTGGCCAAATAGGCATACACAGCCTGCTGCAATTCAGGGGTGAAGGATGAGATGGCTTTAGGCATACCTGAGTTTGCGCCATGTAAAAGGCCTTCTTTTTCCAGGGCCTGCAGTAATTTCTCCTTTTCCTTGTTTCGTGCATGCCATTCTTTTTCGGCATCGTTCGGGTCAGGATATACATTCAATTGTTTTTTCCAGTGAATATCCCGGCCTTCCCAATATCCTTTCAATGTGGGTAAATCATGGGTGGATACGGCAACCATCGCCGACTTTTTATACCGGTGCGGCGGGATAAAATTCCCTGTCTTGGTTTTTTCAAATAATAAAAGCCGGTAGCTCAACAGACCAGAGAGGCTGAGGGTTTTTCTAATGTGAGGGGTGATTGTTCCCAGATCTTCTCCAACAATGGTGGTCCCGGATTTGTGACTCTCCAAGGCCAAAATGGCTAATAACGCTTCGGCGGGATAATGAATATAAGCCCCTTCTGAGGGCGACTTTCCTCGCGGAATCCAGAACAATCTGAAGAGCCCCATGGCGTGATCAATACGCAATAACCCGCCCCCTTCCATCATGGACTGGAACGTTTTGATAAAAACCTCATACCCTTGTTGATGGAGGTGTTCGGGAGAGAGCGGGACCAAGTTCCAATTTTGGCCTTTTGGAGAGAAAATTTCCGGGGGGGTCCCAATGGATGCCTGGGTCACTAATTGATTCTGAAAAGCCCAGGCTTCGTAGCCATTGGGATCGATCCCTACGGCGAGATCTTGATAGAGGCCGACGGGCATCCGGATACGACGCGCGGTTTTTCTGACTTCCTCAAGCTGGCTCTGACACAACCATTCAAGGTACCGAAAAAAATTGATGCGGGTGGCATGTTTGCGGGAAAAGGTTTGAACATGAGGAGAAAGAGGACTTTGATAGTCTTTTGGCCAATCCTGCCACCCTCTTGCCTTTTTCCTGGATGAAGGGGTACGCGCGAAGGTTTCATCTAAAGCTTGGAAACAGGCAAAATGTTCGAGGTTACTTCCCTGTTGTTGAATAAATCGTAGAAAGGTCAATCCCCGGCGTGACCGGGGAACCAGATGGTTTTTGAGGAACAGGCGATATAGGGTCTCTAAATTTTTATATTTGATGGCCTGGACCGAATCGTAATCGACTGTCGGAGATGACCGAAGGGCAATCAGTGTCTTTTGGAAGACTTGGCTTTTAATGCGTCGCTGAACAACCGTGCTCTCACGAAATTCAGGAATTCGTTCCATATCCAGATATAATGGCTGATGAAACATCCGGCTGGAAGGGGAATACGGACTGATTTCACCGGGCAGCAACGCATGGAGAGGATTGACTCCTACCATAGCTGCCCCTAAGTCTTCCCCGGCCCAACGAACTATATCGTTGAGGTCGCTGAAATCACCGATTCCCCAGTTCCGTTCGGAGCGTACTCCATAGAGTTGAACCGTCAATCCCCAGAGACCACGGCCGGTCTTATAAGAAGTCGGGGAATACGCTCTGTCGGGAGCAACGATGACGCGCGAAGTTTCTTGTGCGTGGAAGGATGGCGAGGTAATAGTTAATCGAAGCGCATAATATCCAATCTGCAATCGGCGGGGAAACGGAAGACTGACACGCAGATATTGTCGACGGTTGATTTTTTTTCGCGCAAGGATCTTTATTGAACTTCCACTGGCCTGCTGGGTTGCCCGAAACTTGTTTTCTCCCAGAATGGTCCAGGTGATGTGTATGGAAGAGAGTGATTCAGATCCCAGAGGAATGTGGAGTGTCCATCCTGAGGACAGCTCCGATTGAAAAATGACGAACGTTTCTTGAACGCATTTCGTCCATTCATTGGTCTTCGAGGCTAAAACAGATTCACGGACTTGTTGGGGCGTTTGGGCGGAAACACCCATCAGCCGGAGAAGTCCTTGAAGACTTTCATCAGGCACCACTCGCCGGTAACCACTCTCATCCCGATAAACAGGCTGAATGCCATGACGCCGGGCCAATTGATGCAAGAGCGAAACGGATTTCTTTAGAGATGTATCGGTTTTCGGTAAAGGTTTCATCTGGATCCTATGATTCTGTGTGATTGTTCAAATGTCCTTGGTCTTAAGGCTATGGTCCCTCCGTCAGGAATCATTTGTAATTTTAATCCAATGACCATCACAACCTCCTTAATCAAATGGACAAAATCATTCCACTCCCCTCCAAGTGGATCGACAAACAGATCACACTGATATCCCCGCTGAGCCCATGATTGAAACCTCTTCTCGATTCAGAGAACAGGAAATTTCTTACGGGTAAGAAATCACATGGAATTGCCCTCAGAACAGAACGAACAAGGTCACCGGCGCAAAACCGGCGGTTGTTGCCTGCGATAAAGTGCCCTGTCATCGCCTTTCATGGTCAGGCGACTGCCGTCTGGCCCAAGAGATTGACGCTCTTATTCTCTGGCGGGCCTTGGTTGAGCCCTTCGATAAAGCTCAGGACAGGCTCCGCGAGTTGGTCCGCCCTCTTGAGACTAGCGACCATCCATTCTCATGAGGCAAGACGGGGCGTCACTTTGCAAGGTGCGTCTCGAGGAGCGCGACCGTTGTTTGGTCCTTTTGCCAAACCAAAAGGCCCTCGCCTGCCGAGGCGAAACCGGGCAACACAGAACATCATCTTGACACCAGAGTTGGGCGCACAAATGCGAGGAGCTCACCTGCAAGTCTTGATTACGGGCAACCCCTCAACAACATTTCCCATACACATCGCCAAACACTGAGGCCAGAATCAATATTCCTGAAGTTTCAGATTTTTCGAATGGCCTCTATCAGAAGATCAGCTACAGCACCACCCGATGCCGGATTCTGTCCGGTGATAAGCCTGGTATCTTCCAGCGCAAATGAACCCCAGGGCTTATCGGCTTTCTTATATTTCGCCCCTCGCTTAACCAATTCGGTCTCCGTCAGCAATGGCACGACCTTATCGAGTTCCACAAGCTTTTCTTCTTCATTTGAAAAGCCGGTAATATTTTTGCCTTTAATGAGTAACGTTCCATCCGATAACTGAATGTTCAGCAAACCGAGAGCGCCGTGGCAGACTGAGGAAACACATCCACCATTCTCGTAAATTTTCCGGCTGATCGATTGAAGTTTTTCGTTATCGGGAAAATCCCAGATCACCCCATGGCCACCCGTAAAGTAAATCGCCACATACTCATCCGGGTTGACGTCGGCGGGTGTAACCGTGGTTCCCAGACGATTCATAAATTCTTTTTTCTGGTACCATTCCCAATCAGTCGCATCTGCTTGTGCAAGACTATGAGGATCAATGGGAGTGTATCCTCCTTTGGGACTGACAAAATCAACCCCATAGCCAGCCTCTTGAACTTTCTTTACGAAGTGTACGGCCTCACCCAACCATAATCCGGTCGCCCGATTTAAGTTTGGATATTTTGCCACGCTGGTAAGAACTACTAGGATTTTCTTGCTCATAACGCCCCCCTTTCTGCTTGGTGCAGAGTTGAATCTTTTTCTAACAATTTGTTTTTTACTCTAAAACTTTAGGGGGAACAGATAAATGGCCTTTTAAAGGTTTCACAATTAACTATTTTCTGGAACTAGATTTAAATTTTTTTTTAAACTCGATGCTTAACTAGCAGTTTCTCAATAATTTGGCTTTGGTCTTGCTATTCTCTCAAAAGAGACCTCTAATCCCTGGTATTTGAGGAGAAATGCTACACTACCATGAAGCGTTCATTTGGAGAAATTAGAATTCAGGTGATTGTGGTTTCATTTGTTAGGATACCCTATGGGGTCTCAACTTCTCTTAAGAGGACGCCAGCGTAAATTCCAAACCATGACTCTTAATCCCTACCTCATTCATCCGGCTGTGATCGTGGACAGGAAACAGGAATCCACCGATATCGTGACCTTTCGCCTGCAACTCACCGACCCTATTCACCGGGAGGCATTTCGGTTTGAGGCGGGACAATTCAATATGCTGTATGTATTTGGTGTAGGGGAAGTCGCCATTTCCATTGTCTCCGACCCTGGCGAGCCGGAATTTCTTGACCACACCATTCGTGTGGTGGGTCGGATCACGCAGGTACTGGGAGCAATGCAAGTCGGTGAGAGTGTGGGCGTTCGCGGGCCGTTTGGAATTGGATGGCCCATGAAGGAAGCGCAAGGAAAGGACGTGGTTATCGTCACCGGCGGATTAGGTTGCGCCCCGGTGGTGGGAGCCATTGAATATATGTTCCGCAGGCGAGAGGAGTATGGGGCCATGACCATTCTCCACGGGGTAAAAACCCCCCACGACTTGCTCTACCGGGAACGATTTGATGCCTGGCGCCACCAACCCCGTACACAAGTACTACTGACCAGCGATGAACCCGGTAAGACCTGGCATAGCCATGTGGGTGTGGTCACCGAATTGTTTGACCAACTGCAGTTGGACCCTGACAATACGCTGGTCATGATGTGCGGACCGGAAATCATGATGCGGATTGCCTGTAATACCCTCTCACATCAAGGTCTGCGCCCTGACGCCATGTATGTGTCGTTGGAGCGGCATATGGAATGCGGCATCGGACTCTGCGGGCATTGTCAGCTCGGGCCGTTTTTTGTCTGTAAAGACGGGCCCGTGATGCGCTTGGACCGACTGGTGCCTTTTTTGGGGAAAGTGGGGGTCTAGGAAAAACTCAAAACCATATTTCCTCCACTTTGTAAGGGGAGGATTGAGGTAAGGTAGAATTGTCAAAGGGAAAATCGGTGGCAGTAGGGGAACATCTTTCAGCCTGGGAAACTCTACCTCCCCGCACCCCTCCTTACAAAGGAGGGGAACTGATTTAAGAAATGGATTCCCGATTGAAAATGTCGGGGATGACGGGAAAAAAGAAAAGCAAACGTCCCTGCTTCCCGTGTTCAAAAAGGGGATATTGAATAGCCAGTGATGAATACGAACGGAAAAACTACCCCAACTCAGCATTCTTCAACCAGGCCCCGCCCACGGATTGCGGTGGTGAAGTTTGCCTCTTGTGACGGATGCCAGTTAAGCATTCTGAATATGGAGGACGATTTACTGGCGTTGGGAGAGGCCCTCGACATCGCCTATTTTCCCGAAGCCTCCAGCAATATGCAGCCTGGCCCGTATGATATAACATTCGTTGAAGGCTCCATTACCTGTCCTGAAGATCTTTCTCGAGTTCTCGATCTCCGGCAACAGACAACCATTTTGATCACCATCGGTGCCTGTGCGACCTCCGGGGGCATTCAGGCTCTTCGGAACTGGGGCGATGTGGAAGCCTTCAAGCGAACGGTGTATCCCAGCCCCGAATACATCCACAGCCTGAGCACATCGACTCCTATTTCCGAACACGTCAAGGTGGACTATGAATTGTGGGGATGCCCGATTGACAAGCAACAACTCCTTCGAGTTCTCACCGATTTACTGAGAGGCGTCACACCCAACATTCCCGCACACAGTGTATGCCTGGACTGTAAACGCCAGGGACATGTCTGCGTCCTGGTCGCGAAGGGACTGCCCTGTCTTGGACCGGTGACGCGTACCGGTTGCGGAGCCATCTGCCCCGCTATGGGCCGGGAGTGTTATGGGTGCTTTGGCCCGGCCGAACAGGATTCAGTAATTCCCGGAGTGCCCCCCAATACAGGATCTCTGGCCAAACAATTTCATGAGCATCTGCAACTCATTCCCCTGGAAATGGTTCGCCGTTTTCGAGGAATCAACGGATCGGTTCAGCCGTTCCGGAAGGAAAGCGATGCCTGGGACTCCAGATAGGGAATATTGAAAAAGCATGCCCTGAGCCTGGTCGAAGGGGCCACCAGCGGCGTTGTCCTTGTTCGTAGGACTCTACGTACTGGTTAGTACGCCTCGTCCTTCTCACTGCGTGCGGCCTTGCTGGATGGACCTTTTAGATCATTCCCGGAGAATAGGATTTTTTCTGACTTTTCTCATTGAAAATCGAAGGTAGACAAATGAACGATCCTCTAACAAACCCGGATCAATCCAGAACCATCAAAATCGACATGCTGGCCAGGGTAGAAGGGGAAGGGGCCCTTCATATCACCGTCCAGGATGGTCAGGTCCGGGATGTTCAACTCCGGATTTTTGAACCTCCACGATTCTTTGAAGCCTTCCTCCAGGGACGTCACGTCACCGAAGTGCCCGATATCGTGGCCCGTATTTGCGGCATTTGTCCGGTGGCTTATCAAATGAGTGCGGTCCATGCCCTGGAACAAATCTTCGATGTGGAAATACCACAAAGCCTTAGCGATTTACGTCGACTCCTGTATTGCGGAGAATGGATCGAAAGTCATGTTCTGCACATTTATATGCTCCAGGGTCCGGATTTCTTAGGATTCGACAGCGGGCTTGAGATGGCTCGTTCACACCCCGATCTTGTGAAGCGAGGGCTTCGAATGAAGAAGGCGGGCAATGATCTGTTAACGTTGTTGGGGGGACGATCGGTTCATCCGGTTTCGGTGAAGATTGGCGGATTCTCGCAAGTGCCGACCAGGAATGCCTTACATGGGCTGAAGGACGAATTCCTTTGGGCCAGAGATGCCGCGGCGGAAACGCTTCGGTGGGTGAGCGGATTTGAATTTCAAGACCCCGAACAGGCCTACACCTTCCTCGCCCTTCGTGGACCTTCTGAATATCCGATGAATCAAGGCGACGTCGTCACCAATCAGGGACACCGCATGGCCGCATCGGAGTTTGAACACCATTTCCATGAAGAACAAGTACCCTATTCCAACGCCCTCCACTGCACGTTGAATGGACAATCTTATCTCACAGGACCGTTAGCCCGGCTCGCTCTCAACCAGGACCAGCTCTCGTTGTTGGCCAAAGACGTCTTACAGAGCACGGGATTAATCCTCCCGTTCAACCGCGCGTCCATGGGTATTGTGGCACGATCGGTGGAAGTGCTCTATGCCTTTGACGAGGCCCTTCGACTCATTGACCAGTATGAGCGGCCAACTGCTCCAGACGTTCCAGTGACACTCCGCCCCGGAACCGGTATGGCCGCGACCGAAGCCCCACGAGGCCTTTTATACCATCGTTATGAGGTCAAGGCTGATGGCACCCTTCGCCTCGCCAAGATTGTGCCGCCAACCTCCCAAAATCAACGCCGCATGGAGGACGATCTTCGAAACCTCCTGCCAGGCATCCTTCATCTCAACGATCAGGAAACCGCCATGAAATGCGAAGAACTGATTCGCAGTTATGATCCCTGCATCTCCTGCGCCACCCACTTTTTGAAATTCACGAGAGAAAAGGTATCCTGATTGATGCCCACCATCAAAATTATCGGGTTGGGAAACGCTTTCCGTGCAGATGATGCCGTCGGCATTGTGGTTGCCCGTCAACTTCTTCCTTATGAAAGTCCTTCCATTTCAATTATTGAAGGCGGTTTGGCAGGCTTAACTCTCCTTCATGAAATGGAAGGAACGGATAAGCTTATTCTGATTGATGCGGTTTCCAGCCAATCCAAAGAAGGCACACTCCTTCGTTTCACGATCCCACAGGACCTGGAAACAATCGGCCGGCTTGCGTGGAACACATCCGGTTCCTCCACTCACGGCTTGGGTTTGGGAGCAGCCTTGACACTGGCCAATACATTAGGAGAATTACCTCCGTCCGTGGTGATCTACGGCATTGAACTCGGCACTGTCCAATACGGGTGTGAGTTATCCCCAAAAGTCGTCGAAGCCATCAACGCCGTGGTGATCCGTATTGCTACTGAAGAATTGGGGCAGCCGACATGCACGAACTCCAATTAATGCGTCAGATGGTGAGCAGAGTGACCGAAATCTGTCAAAGCCATCCTGGAACCCATCTGATTCTCATCCGGCTGGAAATCAGTAGCCATTCCCATTTGGCGAGTCATACCTCAGAGGAATTACAGACCACCTTTCATCTCGCTGCGCTGGGGACGCCGGCCTCTGACGCGACTCTCGACATCCGTATCCTATCTGCGAAAGGCACTTGTGGATGCTGTGGATACACAACTGACCGAGGGCCTGAGACGTATGTCTGTCCTCACTGCTCGTCAGGAAATGTCCTATGGGAAGAGCTGCCGGAATTGGTACTCAAAGACATTCAATTGCTGGGGCCAACGGAATGACGCTTGCGGCTTCTTCCACTACCACACCAGGTTGCAACGAACGGATCCGGCTTATCGTTCGCGGAGTTGTTCAAGGCATGGGATTCCGGCCTTTTGTCTTCCGGTTGGCACATGAACTCTCTCTTGCCGGTTGGGTGGCGAATACCGGTCAAGGCGCCATACTCGAACTGGAAGGTGAGACCAGCAACCTCCAACGCTTCCAGGCGCGTCTTCAGACCGAATCTCCTCGCCACTCAAGGATTCAAACACTCATAGTGACACAAATCCCCAAAGTGGGCGAACACACCTTTTCTATTCGTCCCAGTCAATCGGATGGCCGGCGACAACCCGTGATTTCCCCTGACCTGGCAACGTGCCTAAACTGTGTGCAAGATATCAGCCATCCTCAGTCCCGTCGATATCGCTATCCATTTACCACCTGCACACAGTGCGGTCCACGGTATAGCATCGTGCTCCGTCTGCCTTACGATCGCCTGAACACCACCATGGACCAGTTCCCTCTGTGCTCTGATTGCCAACACGAATTTGACAGTCCCTTAGATCGCCGCTTTCACGCAGAAACCATGTCCTGTCCGACGTGCGGGCCTCAGATTGCGTTATGGAACCATGAAGGGAGCATCCTGGCGCCGCGAGAAGATGGGATTCGAAAAGCCTGTGACATTATCATGAACGGCGGCATTCTCGCGGTGAAGGGATTAGGAGGCTTTCAATTGTGGGTGAACGCCCGATCATCCGAGGCCGTTCAACGGCTGCGTCAGCGAAAGCATCGCCCCATCAAGCCCTTTGCCGTTCTTTTCCCTTCCCTAGACATGGTCGCACAACATTGCCTAGTCGGTCCAAAGGAAGCAGAACTGCTTACATCCCCCGCCGCCCCCATCGTTTTATTGAGACGAACCGATCCGTCGACCTTATCTTCCAACGTTGCACCCGATAATCCCTACCTGGGAGCCATGCTGCCCTACACCCCACTCCATCACCTCATGATGGCCCATATGCCAATCCCGGTCGTAGCCACGAGTGGAAACCGATCAGATGAACCTATCGTTTTTGACGAACAGGACGCATTGGAACGCCTTCGCGGAATTGCCGATGCGTTCCTCGTCCATAACCGCCCGATTGCCCGACCGGTGGATGATTCGATAGTGCGAGTGGTGAGTAGGAAACCGGTAATGCTTCGTCGCGCACGCGGGTATGTGCCCACACCTCTTCCATTGAGCACATTGTCGGACAGCAACAAAAGTCTTCCCTGTATTTTGGCCGTAGGGGGACATGTGAAAAATACGATCGCGGTCACGACGCAGGACGACGTTCTCGTCAGTCATCATATCGGTGACCTCTCAACAGCTGAAGCCTCCGCGCAATTCGAACGAACGGTTTCCGATTTTCTGACCCTGTTCGATCTGACGCCACAAGCCATCACGTGCGATAGTCATCCGGACTATCGTACAACCCGATTCGCTCACCAGTTTGGGCAACAACGTCATATCCCAATTATTCCCGTCCAACATCACCATGCCCATATTGCATCGTGCATGGCCGAACATGGGTTGAGTGGTTCCGTCCTTGGAGTGGCCTGGGATGGAGCCGGATATGGTGCGGACGGAATTCTGTGGGGCGGAGAGTTTTTGCTCTGTGAGCCTTCAGGATTTCAACGAATCGGCCATCTTCGCCCGTTTCCGCTGCCCGGCGGGGAGACCTGCATGCGGGAACCACGGCGGGTGGCGCTGGCCTTACTGTATGAGGTTGTTGGTAAGCGAGTATTTGAACTGGATTTTCCACCAATGCAATCTCTAGGACACCATATGACTGAATCTTTGGTTGCCATATTGGATAAAGATACCCATTGTCCGACCACGACCAGTATCGGTCGCATCTTTGATGCCGTGAGTGCGTTGTTAGGTCTATCACAAGTGGCGAGTTTTGAAGGTGAAGCGGCCATGGCCCTTGAATTTTTGGCAGATCGTGAAACGAGTCAAACCCAGTCTCAACCCTATTGCATTTCTTTACAATCTCCCTCAGGGTCGCAAGGGCCATGGGTGGCTGATTGGGGACCATTGATCTCCGACATTGTCCATGACATCTCAGAAAAGAAAAGTCCATCGGAGATTGCACTCGGATTTCATCACGCACTCGCCATGTTGATTACGGATGTTGCAGAGCGCATTCAGTGTCATCAGATCATACTCTCCGGTGGCGTCTTTCAAAATGCTCTTCTCCTCAAGCTTTCCGAAACGGCACTCACTACACGCGGGTTTGCCGTCCATACTCCACAACTGTTTAGTCCCAATGATGGGAGCCTATCTTTGGGACAGGCCTTTATAACCATGAACCAGTTAGCCCAACAACATCACCCAGCATAATCGATCGTTCACACACCATGTGTCTTGCGATTCCAGGACAAATTCAACGCATTGATGATGATGCACTCCGCACGGGAACCGTGTCGTTTGCCGGCGTGACGAAAAAAGTGTGTTTAGCGTTGGTTCCGGAAGCTGACGTTGGCGATTATGTGATCGTTCACGTCGGATTCGCCATTAGCAAAGTCGATGAGCAAGCGGCTAAAGAATCGTTATCGCTGATTGAACAACTAAGTTCTGGTCAAATTGACGAAAGCCCTTCTCCATGAAATACGTGGATGAATTTCGAGATCCGAACGCCGTGCGCGTGCTTTCCAGAGAGATCCATCGGATTACCCGCCATCCCTGGACCATTATGGAAGTCTGCGGCGGGCAAACCCATTCCATTGTCCGGTATGGATTAGATCGCCTCCTGCCTCCAGCCATCACACTCATTCATGGACCGGGATGTCCTGTATGCGTCACCCCCATCGAACTCATTGACACCGCATGCCAAATGGCTGCGCTTCCTGGGGTGATTTTCTGTTCATTCGGCGATATGCTGCGGGTGCCCGGATCTCATGAAGATCTCCTCCACGTGAAAGCCCAGGGAGGAGACATCCGCATCATCTATTCCCCCTTGGATGCGGTGGGGATTGCTCAGAGTAATCCTCAACGTCAGATCATCTGCTTCGCCGTGGGATTTGAGACAACCGCTCCGGCTCAAGCCATGGCGGTTCTCCAAGCCCGCCGTCTTCACCTTTCCAATTTTAGTCTACTGGTGGCTCACGTATTAGTCCCTCCGGCCATGGAAGCCATTCTCTCATCCCCTGAGAATCGAGTGCAGGGCTTTCTGGCTGCCGGACATGTCTGCAGCGTCATGGGCTATAAAATGTATGAGCCCATCTGTCTCCGATATCGGGTGCCTATTGTCGTCACCGGATTCGAGCCGGTGGATATCTTAGAAGGGGTCAAGTTGGTGGTCGCACAACTGGAAGAGGGCCGCCATAAGGTGGATAACCAATACGCCCGTTCTGTTCATCGGTCGGGAAATCTTGAAGCTCGCAAGGTTGTGGACGAAGTCTTTGAATCCGTCTCCCGCAATTGGCGCGGGATAGGAGAAATCCCGGAGAGTGGCTTACAACTTCGCCAACCCTTCGCCGAATTTGACGCTCTTCGAATCTTCAAAGGACGCATTCGGCTGAGCAGCCGTGCCAACATCCTTGAATCTGAGTGCCAGAGCGGACGAATTCTCCAGGGTCTCATGCAACCCTCAGCCTGTTCAGCATTTGGTACCCGGTGCACGCCAGACCACCCCCTTGGAGCTCCAATGGTGTCGAACGAAGGGGCTTGCGCCGCCTATTATCGATATCGACACCACGAAGTCGCCCCAGGTGAACTATGAACCCTAAACCCACCATTGACATTCACTGCCCCCTCTCACTTTCCGCTGATGACACCATTCGCATGGCCCATGGCGGTGGGGGTTATCTCATGCAAACCCTCATTCATGAGATTTTTCTTCAGGCCTTTTCCAATCCTTTTCTGAACACGCTACAAGATAGTGCCTTAATCCCTGCCCTGGACGGTCGGTTAGCCATGACGACCGATTCCTATGTCGTGCAACCACTCTTTTTTCCTGGAGGAGATATTGGCAGCCTGGCCATCCACGGAACCGTCAACGATCTGGCCATGATGGGGGCCATTCCCCGGTATGTAAGTGCCGGGTTCATTCTGGAGGAAGGGTTATCCGTCGACACTCTCAAACACGTGGTCAGCTCTATGGCGAAATCCGCACAAGCATGTGGAGTGCAAATTGTCTGCGGCGATACCAAGGTGGTGGATCGCGGAAAAGGCGATCAGATTTTCATCAATACCACCGGGCTTGGCATCATTCCACCGTCATGTAATATTGGCCCCCACCACATTACTCCCGGCGACAGGATTATCGTCAGTGGCGATGTCGGCAGACATGGCATGGCCGTGCTCAGCATGCGGGAAGGACTCACTTTTTCCGGAGATCTTGCCAGCGACTCCGCGCCGCTTCATGAACTTGTCGCGGAGCTGATAGAAAAGGGTGTGGCGGTTCATTGCCTGCGGGATCTCACTCGTGGCGGACTGGCCAGCGCATTGAATGAACTGACGACAACGGCCAGAGTTACGATGGCGATCAACGAGTCACACGTTCCGGTCAGTGAATCCGTCCGTGGGGTATGTGAAATTCTCGGGTTAGATCCGCTCTACGTGGCAAATGAAGGACGATGTGTTCTCTTTCTGCCATCCGGTGACGTGGAGAAAGCCCTCTCCATTCTTAAGAGCTATGCGATCTCGGAACACGCGGCCGAAATCGGGGAGGTGCTTCCCCTCGTCTCGAATCATACGCCTCAGGTCATTCTTCAAACATCCTATAAGACGCACCGAATTCTGGACCTCCTGTCTGGCGAACAACTCCCCAGAATATGTTGAAAATTCCTTGGTATTAATCCTTAAAACGGCAGACCGAAGAGGGACAGATTATCTCGGAAGTCTATAACTACCAATATACCAATTCTTCAATGAATGAGCGGAAGGAATTGCTTCAAGCGGATGTTGGGAAAAAGGGACAGGACTAGCCCGCGCCGGGCATCGCGTTCTGCAGAAACAGCGCATCGAGTTGATTGGCAAGCGGAACATGTCGATGACTCAATACGGTTCTTGCCTGTTCCATCAATTGATGAAGATTCGCCTCACTGTGGCTGTTCATCTCAAAAAGTTTTTCGGACTCATGTACAACATCTTTCATTTTTCTCAAGATTTGGGCAAAGGCAAACGGATCGATCCCCAAGCTACTTTCCGCAAGATCCACCTGTGCCAGGAAAGTCTCATCCGAGGCATGGGTGATGACTAATCCTGCCAAAATCACCGCGAACCCCACGCAATTGAAAAATTTTTCCGGTCCGCCGGAATCCGGCAAGAGTCGAGGCTCATCACTTAATTGAACCGCCTTACAAATTTTTGATGGAAAATTCCAACCCGTGAGCAACCAACTCCCAACCAGAGCATGAGTGGCCCCCAACATGTCACGCTCATGCGCGATGACCTCCGCATGCAACGATTGATTGAGCGCCTCTGAGTGATAGAGCTCTGGATTCAAGCGATCCAGAGCTAGCATACCAATATCCTGAATTAATCCGGCCAAGAACAGTTCTTCTGTATCTTTTTTTTGTCCACAGACATCCCCAATAGAGCGACACGCAGATGCAATCAGAAGACTCCGACGCCAGAACAGGTCTAAATCTAAACCCTTGGAGCCTTCCTTTCGGAAATGTTGGACCACGGTAAAGGATAAGGCGGTGGCCAAGATTCCATTAAAGCCAATAAGAATGGCCGCCTTGAGTAATGTGGTTACCTGGCACTTATACGGGAAAAGTGAAGAATTGGCTAATTGCAATATTTTTGCGGTGAGCACGGATTCACTGGACAAGACCTGAACAATCTCTTCTACATCCGGACATGGTGATTCCATCAGTTGAATCAGTCGCGTTGCCACGGCTGGGGAACTTGGCAAAGCGGGGCAGGCACGTAATCGTTCCCTCAGTTCCACATGTTCGGTCATACCCAGCTTCTCCTACCAAACCCTTCGTGATTATTAATAACGGTGGGGATTATTTCTGTTGGTAGTTAATTCGGAATCCTTCCCTCAGAAGTTAACCTTCAGAACTAGATGAGGTTTCGACAAGAGTCTGTTTCCCGTTCATTATCTTGCAAAAGAGTGATGAATCATCTCCCAAAAATCCCTATTTTCCGTTTCCCGGCTCCTGTTCTCAAGGGAATTTTATCTTACCGGCCGATGGAATTCTCTGTTGCCAGACTTTTAGGTCTGTTACCAAGAACCCGAAAAACCTCTTAAGATTCGGACGGTCCCAATCAAGGACTTACAGGGAGGGCACAGAGTGGAAGATCTTGATTTTGTGATGAAACAAAGATAGGGGAGATTATGCTTAAGCCCAGGGGTTTATGACCAATTGTATGCCATTTATGCGAAAGCTACCCGTATCAAACCGATGTTAACCACCACTCAGATGGCACCAAAACAGTCACTATTGAAAACGGGATTTTATAAATACAAACAACTAAGCTTTTGTATTTAGGCAGAAAGGGAAAAGGAGTAGGGTGTTGTTAGGGAAGCGTGGCTAAGTGATGCCCGGTCAGTCCGAAGTACGCTTCATCCACCGTCCCAACGGGGGAGACATGCATCAGAAACGGCGTACGCCAGTCACCATCCCGAACATCATATTCGCTGGGAACCAACACACGCTGAAAGTGATTTTCGTAGGCAGCTAGAATTTTGAGTTGAAGCCCTCCCACCGCTCCGATCGATCCTCTTTCCGTAATCGTTCCGGTGAGAGCCCGACCTTCCAGGAGATGATCGCCCTTAATCATGGACACCACACTCAGGCCCACCATGGCCGAAAGACTTTCCCCATACACCGTAAGGCCGGTATAGGGAAATTTCAGGAGAACAGTCCGGGATTCCGACGGAAGATTGGCAGCAGCCAGCGCCCGAGTGATGGCTGCATGGATCGACTGACGGGCAAACAAGGAAAAATTTCCTGGTTCGGTATGAAATTGGATTTGAAGGCCGTTGCGATCCTGACGCTCATAGACATCAATCACCACCTGGCTTACCATGCCTACCGGCCTGAATTGTTTGTTGAGAGATGTCCCCAGGATGGGAATGATCAGATGCGGAATCTGGTGAACAGACGGACTGGCCCCCAGACTGTTTGCACACACCACATTGAGGGTCAAGACTAACCCCAGAAGCAATGAGACCTTCTTCCTGTCCGCTTTATTAATCATTTATTGATATCCTTTGAATGAAAGAGGAAATACCCTCCTTCTTTATACCTTTCCTTTATTATAACGGACAATCTGGTTTTTTGTCGCCTGGCAGCTTCTGAGCGACTCGAAGGCTCCACCAGCTTATTCGGCCCCCTGATATTCCTCCAGCACCCTCATATGTTGGGCCCGAATGCCCCATATGAACAGAAATGGAAAAGAGCTCAATACCCTCCTCAATACCTAGTCGCAGATTCTTGAGGAATGTGGCCAGAACAGGCCGAAAGATTTGGCAGGACCGGGGAGCTAGTCTTTACTCTACCACTTCAAGGCGACCAGATCGACCTCTTCGGGGAGTAAAGCCGGACAGGATTGCCCAATCGAAAAAAAATGTGTCAGCGGATGGAGGAGGACGTGCGACTAAAGTCAAGATTGCCCTTACTGGCAGGGGCTGGGACACCAAAACACCAGATAGAAATAAACTACCACGCCTATCGCAATTGCACCAATAAGGTACCAGGTTTTTTGCATACAACCTCGGAAAAGGAATGTTTGTCCAGATTGGTCCTTAAGACCGGGTCATTCACGCACAAACAAAATTGAAGAATCAGTGTGATGCACCACGGAATGGGAGACGCTCCCCAAAAGAAAGCGACTCACGCCGGACCGGCTATGTGTCCGCATCAGGATCACATCAGCAGCATATTTGCTCGCTTCTTCAATGATCGTGTGCGAGGGTGCCCCGACGACGACAATACCTTTGGCCTCATGCCCCATCTGCTTCAATTCCGCGCTGAGCCCGTTGGTAAATTTCTCCCCATAGGCGATCATTTCTTTTCGAAATTCTGGAGAAATCATTGCACCCACCGGCCAGACCGGTTCTGAAAACGGAATGACATGCAGAACGGTCGCAGCGATCGGCTCCCGGAATGGCTTCTTTTTCAAAAACCGCACGACCATTTCTCCGTCTTCCTGACTTTCAACAGGAATTAAAATCTGCTGGATCTTCCGAGTGGGCTTCTTAATGATCAGAGTCGAACACGACGCATGGGTCATCACACGATGCGAAACGCTCCCGAACATCTGCTCTCGAATCTGACCAATACCCCTGGCGCCCAACACCACGAGATCGATTCCCTTCTCCTTGACCATGGTGAGAATGACCTCGGCAGGAGTACCCATTTCCAGTCGTCTCATGACCGATCCCGGATGAAGAGGCAGGAGGGACAAAGCCTGCTCAATGATGCGTTCGCCTTCTTCCCTCATCGCCTTGTCCACCGCCAACCTCAAATCTTTCGCGATCCCCGCCCCGATGGACGGATAGGGGATACCCGGCACATTCACCACATGTAACACCATCAAGCTCTCCGCGGGGCTCAGCCCTTCAAACGCCCGTATCGCATCGATTGATTGATCCGATCCATCAACTGCTAATAGGTATTTCATACATTGTCTCCCGGGTGTGACGCATCCTTTGTGCCGTGTGTATTGCTGTCAAATAACTCTTCGTACCTGTTCCAACTGCCAAACTCCGGTGTGCCCACCAATGTCCTGTTCCTATCTGACTTCCTTAACCATATCGATGGCGCCGCAGGGACATTCTTCCGCGCACACACCACATCCCTTGCAATAGTCATAATTCACTTCGTACCGTTGACCGGGGCCCAATTTGATAATGGCGTTGTCCGGACACACGCCATAACAGGTATCGCACTCAAAGCAATTTCCGCAAGAGAGACAACGTCGGGCTTCGAGCAAGGCCGTGTCCTTATCCAAACCGCCGACCACTTCTTCAAAGCTGGCGCGACGCCTGGCCAGATCCAGGTAGGGCTGCCGACTCTTATCCGCATCGGTGTAATACCAGGTATTGAGCCGGTCATAAGTCGCAACGGTATTGGGCGATGGTTTCCGATACTCAAATCCGCGGAGATACGCATCTATATGCCGTGCCGCTTTTTTCCCATGGCCGGTGGCCACCGTCACCGTGCGCTCTGCAGGAACCATATCCCCCCCGGCAAACACTCCCGCACGCCCGGTCATCATTGAGGCATCGACTTGAATCACCCCATCGGACGAAATATCCAATCCCGCCACATTCTCTAAAAACCCGGTATCCACTTCCTGGCCCACCGCCAGAATAACCGTGTCGGCCTCCAAGGTCTCAATCCGGCCAGTGGGTTGAGGGTGCCCCTGCTCATCCAGCGTCATCTCCTCAACGGTCAACGTCGTATTGTCCACTTGTCGGATGGTATGCAGCCATCGGGTCAGCACCCCCTCCTCCAAGGCTTCTCCCACTTCAAAATCATGGGCGGGCATGTGCCCGCGATCACGCCGATAAATCAGGATCGTTTCCTCGGCACCCAGGCGCTTGGCGGTTCGCGCGGCATCAACAGCCGTATCACCTCCACCATAGACGACGACCCGCCGACCGATCTTGGGAACAGTCCGGCCATCCATTCCTTTAAGAAATCCCAAGGCATCGATCATCCGGCCGGCATCCCGGCCGGGAATATCAACCCGTTTACTCAGATGTGCCCCAATGGCCAGAAACACGGCATCGAATCCGCCCTCTTTGATGGTCGTTTCTAAATTGTCGACTTTCTGATTCAGATAAATCGAAATGCCCATGGCGACAATTCTTGCAATTTCAGCGTCCAGGACATTCCGGGGCAGACGATATTGTGGAATTCCGAACCGCATCATGCCCCCCGGCTTCGGCCCCGCTTCAATGATGGTCACCGCATGTCCCAAACGGGCGAGATGATATGCAGCAGAAAGGCCGCTCGGTCCCGCGCCGACAACCAGGACCCGCTTTCCGGTTGCCGCGCCCGCCTCCACCTGCCAACCCTGCTCAATCGCATAATCGCCTAAAAATCGCTCAACGGCATGAATGCTCACGGGCTCATCGAGCTGCCCCCGATTACAGGCCGTTTCACATGGGTGATAACACACGCGACCATGAATCGCCGGGAAAGGGTTCTCTTCCATAATTTTTCGCCAGGCCTGTTCATATTTCCCTTCCTCCGCCTCATACAACCAGCCTTGAATATTTTCACCAGCCGGGCAGCCCTGATTGCAGGGCGGAAGGTGATCCACATAGATCGGACGCATGGTCCGCCAGTTGCCGGTATGATTGGCCAGGCTGGAAGCGGGGTTCAAGGTAATGGCAAAGGGTTTCTGTTCCATCATCATGCCTTGACAGGAAGGAGCTGATACCGATCAATATTCGCATCCGCCATCGCCTGAATTGCTTCAAGAGCACCCTCATCTCGTGGATGAAAGAGATGTTTGAACCGACCTTGAAGTTCGAGGTATTGCTCAACAGGAACTTTTTTTCTAATAGGTGTTCGATCGGTCACTTCGCCCCCTTCGGCTTCAATCAAGGGAAAGAGGCCACTTTCCACCGCCAGGCGGGCAACCTTGATCGTCTGTGCAGGATCCGATTTCCAGCCTAGCGGACAGGGCACATGGATATGAATATACCGTGCGCCCCTGATGCTCATGGCCTTCGTCACTTTGGCTTCCAGATCATGGAGATCGGCCACCGAGGCCGTGGCCACAAAGGGAATACCGTGGGCCATCGCAATGCGTGGCAGATTTTTTCCAATGCCCATGGGGTTGCCGGGGTCGGTTCCCACGGCCTGCGTGGTATTGGTCCAGGCTCGTGGCGGGGTGGATCCCGAACGCTGCACTCCGGTGTTCATATAGGCCTCGTTGTCGTAACAGACATACAACACGTCATCATTGCGTTCGAACATCCCGGACAAACACCCGAACCCGATATCAACCGTCGCGCCATCTCCGCCCTGGGCGATGACTCGGATATCCGTCTTGCCTTTGGCCCGCAGGGCTGCCGCCACGCCGCTCGCCACCGCCGGTGCATTCCCGAATAACGAATGCATCCAGGGAATCTGCCAGGCACTTTCCGGATAGGGACTGGAGAAGACTTCCAAACAGCCGGTGGCATTCACCGCAACCATCTGCTGCTGTGTGGCGCGCATCACCGCATCAAGAGCATAGCGGGCGCCCAACGCTTCACCGCACCCCTGGCAGGCGCGATGGCCGGAATTGAGTGAATTCGTTCGGTCCATCCCGGCTTGGACCGTGCGATCGGATTCATCCAGTAACCGGTTGCCAACCGTGAAGGTTCCCGTTTGATAAAATTTCACTCGTTGATAGGACATACCGGCCTCACTCCTAATAATTAAATGGGCGATGCGCCGGGAGCACCGATTTCCCGGAGAATATTTTCTGCGGTGGGTCCCGAACGCCGCTGCGCCTGCTGTCTGGTCAATTCCCGATTAATGGCGTCCCAATTCAGATCGAGGAAATGAGGTTCCTCCAGACCCTCCAGGCATGCCTGCTTCACCGTATCCATGACCGAGGCTTTAGGAATGGGGCGACCTCCAAGTCCCGCGATCACCGTATCCACGATAGTTGGTAATCCCCGAAGTGCCATCTTCACATCGCTGGACACGATGCCCCCCTTACCCACTGCCAGATCTTTTTCAAAAACAATGATCCGCTTGGTATTCTGAACAACATGGCGAAGAGCATGGGAGGGGAAGGGTCGAAACGCACAGAGCGCAATAGAACCGACCGGCCATCCTTCTTTGCGCAAATCATCCACCGCGTCTTTAATGGTACCGTTCACCGATCCCAGTGCCAGCAGAATGGTTTCAGCCTCATCCGTGTGATAGGCCTTCAACAGTCCACCAGACCGACGCTGAAAAATATCCTCAAAAGCCCGAGAGAGTCGGGGGATCGCCCCTAACGCTCGCAGATGCTTGTCATGCGCAAGATACCGCACCTCGGCAAAAGCTTCCGGTCCGACCATCGCGCCGATGGACACAGGATCCTGCGGATCTAACACTTGAACGGGCTCAAACACCGGCAGGTACGCATCCACCTGCTCTTGCGTGGGAAGGTCCACCACCTCATAGGCATGAGTGAGGATATAGCCATCCATACAGACCATTACCGGGCAACTGAGTTCCTCAGCTAGGCGAAAAGCTTGAATATGAAGATCGATGGCTTCTTGATTATCTTCCGCAAACAATTGAATCCAACCGGCATCCCGCATGGACATGCTGTCCGAATGATCGTTCCAGATATTGATCGGCGCGCCAAGGGCGCGATTGGCAATCGTCATGACAATGGGAAGACCCAATCCCGCCGCGTTATAGACGGCCTCGGCCATAAACAAAAGACCCTGGCTTGTCGTCGCGGTATAGGTTCGCGCGCCCATGGCCGAGGCCCCGATCAGCACGCTTAACGCCCCAAATTCGGATTCGACATTCAAGAACTGGCATTTCCCCACTTCTCCCGCTTTGACCTTGCGTGAAAGAGTTTCGACAATATGGGTTTGAGGAGAAATCGGATAACAGGCCATCACTTCAGGCCGACAGAGGGCCACGGCGTGGGCCACGGCTTGAGATCCTTCAATATGGTGTTTCATGGTCTTCTGTTGAATCCTTGATTGAATTAGACCTTGGCCAGATTGGCCGAAACATAGGTATACACCTCTACCGCCACCGCCGCATTTAATTCTCCAATCTTTCCAGGAAACTTCTCTGTGATGGCCTGATTCACGGAAGCTTTGCTGACTTCCCCGGTCAGGGCCGCATAACCTGCCACCATCCCGATATTGGCAAAGGGTCTCCCAAGTTGTTTCAGGGCCAGATCGGATGCGGGGAGTGTATGCATCTGCACTCCGGGATGTTGGGTGACAAATTCCGTGAGATGAAGCGCGTCCAGATGTCGCGTGGAATTAATGAGAGCGAAGGCTGATACAGCCAATCCGGCAAAGACATCCACCTGATGCAGCAGGGTGGAGTCCTGTATGAGTAAGACATCCGGATGATAGACCGGCTCCCGACTCCGAATCGGTTGAGAATCGATCCGGCAGAATGCGGTTACCGGCGCACCGGTCCGTTCAGATCCAAAACTGGGGAAGGCCTGCGCCTCCTTCCCATCCCGGAATGCCGCTAACGCCAGGAGCTCCGCAGCAGTCACCACGCCCTGCCCTCCTCTGCCATGAATACGGATTTGGATCATCGGCCTCCCATCAATTCACCTGAATGTATCCCTGTCGCTAGCACTCACTGATAATCTATTTGGCAAGAGATATGCCTTATTTTGTGAGAACTTGAAATGATAGATATAACTAGCAAAACCTCAACTATCTTCAATGGGCCGAAAACGATGAGCCGGAGCATTGGGGAAAAGAGGTACAGTCAAAATCATTCGTCATGTAGAATAATGCCCCAGTCGATTCCCAAAATGAAGTCAATTTCTGAACGTAGCAAGGCTGATCTCCACAGGAAGGGGATTACGAGGTTATTAAATAAATAAGGAGATTCCAGTTGTCATCTTCACCATCCTTCTCAAAAATTCTTTGCCCGGTTGCTCTCGTGCTCTGGATAGTCAGCGCCGGCCTGCTGGGCTGGTTCTTTTTTCAAGGGGCAACCACCCCTTCAGCCGATGGCCGAACGGTTGTGCATCTTGCTCCAACCGAACGTGACTTTATCCTGACCGAAATGCGGCAACTCCTTCAGGCCGTGCATGGCGTCGTGACGGGCCTGAGCGATCCTGACCAGAGCCAAGGACATGCTCAGGCTGCAGCAGCGGCCCGTTCGGCCGGAATGAAGATGGCTGTAGATGACAACCCCTCCCTCATGCTTAAACTTCCTCTTCCCCTTAAACAGCTCGGCATGTCCGTGCATCGGGATTTTGACGAATTGGCGGATGCGATCACCGGGGGCACGACATCACAGGATATTCTTCAACGCCTGTCGACTATCACGACCAGATGCCTGGCATGCCATGAGATGTATCAAATTAAAGAGGGGTAACTGATAAATTTCCCGGGTCAGCCAAGCCATCCTCAATGGGAAATGATCAATATGAAACACGCAGACGACAAACCCATGTCATTCTGAGTGAAACGAAGAATCTGACTAAGCCGTGGCATCTTCACTCTGGGCACAGATTCTTCGCCATGGGCTCAGAATGACAATTTAATGCAGGCCTAATCAAAGCATGACGGGTTCTCTCCTGTCTGAATAATTTGAATCTAAGATGTTTTGCCACTCACGATCAGCAACACTTCAGACACACCTGAAGACGCACTACTAAAGATGACCAACGAGTCCAACAACCGCACGGAGACCTCCCCCCCATCTTCCGCCACCACGGTCTGGCATACTCTTTCTATCCCGGATGTCAGTCAACGGCTGGAAGTCGATCCTCACACGGGGCTGAATGCCGGAGAAGCCCGCCGCCGGTTGCAACAGCATGGCCAAAACACCATTCCCGAACACCGCCAGCGCAGTCTCACGCGAATTTTCATCGATCAATTTACCGACTTCATGATTCTGGTGCTTATTGGCGCCGCCATTGTCTCGGGCATATTGGGGGAGCGTCTGGATGCCCTGGCGATTATCATCATTGTGGTGCTCAACGGTATCATCGGATTTGTGCAGGAATATCGGGCGGACCGAGCCATGCAGGCTATTAAGAAACTCGCCACGCCTACAACGCGCGTTCGACGTGAGCAGCAGGTCGCCTCGCTCTCCACGCTCGATGTGGTACCGGGCGACATCGTCCTGCTGGAAGCCGGAGACCTCATCCCTGCCGACCTTCGCTTCATCGAAGCCATTCAACTTAAAGTGGATGAATCGGCGCTCACAGGCGAGAGCGTCCCGGTGGACAAACAGACCGACCCGCTGGACGACCCGAAACTTTCCCTGGGTGATCGACGGAATATGGCCTATAAAGGCACGCTCCTGACATATGGCCGCGGCACAGGGATCGTCATTGGCACCGGCCTAAAGACCGAGCTAGGACAAATCGCGTCGCTCCTGCATAAGGACGAAGACATCAAAACGCCCTTGCAACAACGCCTGGCGGTGTTTGGACGACGCCTCGCGCTGGCCGTTCTGGCAATCTGTATTGTGTTGTTTGCTGTGGGCGTCTGGCGGGGTGAGCCGCCGGTGCTCATGTTCCTGACGGCCGTGAGTCTGGCCGTGGCCGCGATTCCTGAAGCCTTACCAGCCGTCGTCACCATTTCGCTGGCCTTGGGCGCACGAAAAATGGCGCGAAAGCAGGCGTTGATCCGGCGACTGCCCGCCGTAGAAACCTTAGGCTCCGTCACCTATATCTGCTCTGATAAAACAGGCACGCTCACACAAAACTCCATGCGTGTGGAGCAGATGTCGGTGGCCGGGAACATACTGCGCCCATCTGCGGGTAGACAACCCGACAGCGAAGCCGACCTCCACAATCCCATTCATCTGTTTTTTCTGGGGTTGGCGCTCAACAACGATGCAAAGGCACAGCCCGAAGGCCAGACCTTGGGTGATCCCACAGAAGTGGCATTGTATCTGGCGGCGGTGGAGGCTGGGTATGACAAAAGCACATTAGAGTCCACAAATCCTCGCATAGAAGAAATCCCCTTCGACTCAGATCGCCAATGTATGACGACAATGCATCGAATGCCGAAGGGCACCATCTCTTTTACCAAAGGATCGCCGGAAAAACTTTTTCCGCTTTGCCAATCCATGCTCACACAGACCGGCCCTCAGTCACTACATCTCGACCATCTATTAGAGCAGGCCGAACAGATGGCCAATGAAGGCTTGCGGGTTTTGGCGGTGGCCTATCGGCAATGGGATCAAGCACCCACGGAAATGACTTCCTCGACTGTCGAACGCGAACTCATCTTCCTCGGATTAGTCGGCATGATGGATCCGCCACGGGAAGAAGCCGCGAAGGCGGTCGCCCTCTGCCAATCGGCAGGGATCACCCCAGTCATGATCACCGGCGATCACCCCGGCACCGCCCAGGCCATTGCCTCACGCGTTGGAATTATCAATAAGGACACCACGGTGCTGACCGGCCAGGAATTGGAACACCGTTCCCCCGAAGAGCTGGCGCAACTGGTGGAGCATATTCGCGTCTATGCCCGCATTACACCCACGCAAAAAATTGCCATCGTCAAAACCCTGCAAACCAGGGGAGAGTTTGTCGCGATGACCGGCGATGGGGTGAATGACGCCCCCGCGTTGAACCAGGCCAACATCGGCATTGCGATGGGGCAAACCGGCACAGACGTAGCCCGTGAAGCCTCTGACATGATTTTGCTGGATGATAACTTTGCGACAATCGTCACCGCCGTCCGGGACGGACGCCGGATCTATGACAACATCCGCAAGTTTGTGAAATATACGATGACGAGCAATTCCGGAGAAATCTGGACGATTTTCCTGGCACCCTTATTCGGCCTGCCGATTCCCCTGCTTCCGATTCAAATCTTATGGATCAATCTTGTCACAGACGGCTTACCCGGCCTCGCCCTCGCCATGGAACCCGAAGAGCGCAACATCATGCAGCGCCCTCCCCGCCCGCCGAATGAAAGCATCTTTGCCGGTGGCCTCTGGCAACACATTTTGTGGGTAGGACTACTCATGGGTGGTGTATCGCTGGCTACTGAAATGTGGGCTTACGAGGCCGATCAGGGAGAATGGCAAACCATGGTGTTTACCGTCCTCACCCTCTCCCAAATGGGCCATGTGTTGGCGATTCGTGCGGAGCAGGAATCATTTATTCAGCGGGGACCCTTGACCAATCTCTGGGTATTGGGAGCCGTGGTCCTCACCTTCGCCCTTCAAATGGCCACCGTCTACGTGCCGTTCCTCAATCCCCTCTTTCATACCAGGCCCTTAACTCTGGACCAATTAGGGCTCTGTCTCATTCTTTCAACGATCGTGTTTATTGCCGTCGAACTTGAAAAATGGATCAGACGTCGCAGTTAGTTTTTCCGACGTTAATCCTATGCGGATTTCGTCATTTCGCGATTGAAGTCATCCACAAAAGGGTATACAGGGATATTTACCCTAGACATGTCCGGCACTCCAAATTCCATCACCCTTCAAGTCCACTAATACTATACTAATCACCAAAAACTGGAATCAGTGAGAGAATAAGGGCAGTGCGAGATTGGGTAGAGTAGGTGTTGGTTTAAAGGAAAGAAGATCAGATAGCACCGGGTTGAGACTTTAAATGATGGTGCTTGATCAACAAAATCCCTGGAATCTAAAACGCATTATACAATCATTCTCTTTGCAATTGGTCTTTGAGGATTTGAACATTCAAGTAATGCCCATTTTGTCACCTTGGGAATTTTCATAATTTCTAATAGATTGTTTACCTGATCAACGTATTGGCCTGAATTTTTAAATTCTCCAATTTTCACCCAATCCATCATTCCCTCAGCGGCTTGTCTCAAAGAAGGATATTGTTCAGAACCCCATTGGAGAGCATCATTTGCATGATTTTCCACTTTATGGCCTTGTCCCTGCCGGAAAGCTATCCAATGACGGAAATATTCCAAACACCACCATGAAAAATCCTGCGGGGCATTAACAATGTGAGGTAAGGGGTTCAATACCTTTGCCTTGTAATCGAACGGTGGAGGACAAAATCCACACAAAAAATGCCGTTTGAGATACCCAAGTGTTTTAAAATTCGCAATATTAAGTTCATGGTGAATTAAATTTTGAATCTTAGGGTACTTATCCATAAAAACCTCGGCAGCCTCCTCAGTCATCCCATCAGGTATCTCAGCCCCTTCAATTAATGGGAACCCACGTATAGGCAATTGCAAATGAAGAAGTTCGTGAGCAAGAGCCTCTGCTTCTCGCCCATTATCTACGCTCAAAAGTATAGAAGCTGCTTTAAGTGAAATAATAGGTTCATGCTGGATATCAAATCGGAATTGGCTTGATAAAGCTTCGTGACTTTCTGCATAAGTCAAAAAGTCTCCATAAAATTCGTAAACTTCTTTGGCCAATTTCTGCGCCAAAAGATTACCATGAAGCTTCGACAATATTGCTTCAAAGGCATTTTCTCCTGTTATTGGTATTGGCCATGTATCTTCAATAGTCATAGGATTACTATCAAATAGCAGGGATTTAGGGTCAAGTCTTGTAATCTGTTATATCCACGGGTAGACCGACGAAGTCCAGGAGCGCTCTCTGGTATGTTAAACTCCGAGACTGGGCTCTCGGGCAAAAGGAGTTAGCCTCCGAGATCTTCGATTCCATCTACTTGAGTGGCTGATGTCTGAAGAACTTTCCCGTCTCAGCCCTAATGAGGGTGCTCCTGCCTTCCGCCTGATCACTCACGATATTCCAATAGGCGCCCTGGCTTTTGGTGCCTTGGAGCATGACGTGGAGCGTCATCATGGCTCTTTTCTTCCCTTTGAGCCCTTTCTTTTTCGCTTCTGACATCGCCTGGGCACTATCAATGAAGTCTTCATCTACCGCATCAGTGAAACTCGGCGACACTTCAAGTGTATGGTCGATTTTGCTGTCCTTCACGTCCACCTTGTAACTCTTTTTGGCCTGAGGTGAATGGAAGAGAAAGCTCCATTTCTCCGCGGTGCCGTCCATATTTCCTGAGACGGTGATGATTTGGACCAGAACCGCGTCCGCCTGCCATTTGACCGCAGACGCTTGCGCTTGCCCGAGCCCGGCCTTTGCGGTTTCCCCACTCGCAATGGAAAAGGACGAACCAAGAAATAAGGCGATGAGGGTCAGAAGCGGGAACAGGATGCATTGTTTCGATTTCATAGGAGTATCTCCTTTAAGAGCCTTGCTGAAACGTCCGTTAAGACCTTCTCGCCATGTCCTCACACAGTTGCTTCAGTCGAGCGCTGGCCCAGAATCGCGTTGAAGCGTATGCAAGTCGCTTCACATGACGCCCGATGGTGCCCCTCTGCGAGATCTATCATCGTTCCATCCTTAATCGGGACGCGAGCGTAGAAGTATGGGGCACCTTCATCGTCAGTTGACTCGACCACTGTTGCAGGAGCGATATCGGTACGCGCCACAATTCTCTCTTCCTTCCTGAACGGGAAGTGCCATGTGATGAAGACATGTGAATCGGATTGGACGGTGACACGAAGACAATGTTTGCTGGTGGAATATGCGGTGAAACCCACCGCACCAACCCAGAAGAGGGCCATCGCGCCAGTGACGATGATCGGAGAATAGCCGACTGGTGTTCCGTCGCGGATAAACACATATGTCATGGCCGCAACAAGCAACAGGAAAATTGCCGAAAAGCTCCAAAGAAACGCGGCGACATTGTTGCGAAAGGTCATAGCTAGGCTGACTCCCAACTCAAGCCTACACCTGTCTGGGCCACCACCAAGAGTCGTGAAGGGAGCTCATGCCGCAGGGTCCACGATCACCTCCGGCTTGCGGGTCAGCCCCTGCCCTCCTTTCCCTCTTGCGAACCTGACTGGGTCATCCCGGATCCATGCACCGCTTCCCGGTATTGTGGAAGACGAAAGGAGAAACAGGCCCCCTGGCCAACCACGCTCTCACACCAAATCTGCCCCCCCACCTTCTCGATCAATTCCTTCGCGACCGCCAAGCCATACCCTGTTGAAGGCTCTCCGGCCGTGGGCCTTGGAGTAAGTTGAATACCGGGTTGGAAGAGTTTGGCCTGGTCTTCCAAACTCAGGCCGGGGCCTTCATCGCGGACACGGCAAATCACCCAATCATCCTGAGGCTCCACTTCGACCCAGATCCGCTTCCCGGGTGGTGAGTACTTCACCGCGTTCGAAAATAAATTATCCAGCGCGGCGGCCGTCGCTACCCGATCCGTCCACACCGAAGGAACATCCGCAGGGGCTACCGAGAGACACTGAATCTGTTTTTGATCCGCAATGCGTTGATAAAAGATGCGAAACCGCTGGGCCATGATCGGCAGTTCCACCTTTTCGAAGCGTAGCGTCGCATCCCGTCCTGTTTCGGCATTCACCATTTGGCTGACGGTGTGCATCATCAATTGAGTGGCATGCTGCAACGCTTCAAGCCCGGTGCGAACCTGATCGTCCGGATGTTTCGCCAGCACTAATAAGAGCAATTCGACGGTCCCCCCCACTACGGTGAGAAAGTTATTCAATGCATGGGCGGCAAAATGAACAGCGCTTTCACTGACGACCGGCAGTTTTTCCAGGTCATACAATACCTGCTCCAATTCCGCCCTGGCTTTGAGAATACCCGACACAATCTGGTTTTTCTCATTCTGCATGAAGTCTCCTTCCTGCCATGATGAACAATCTTCCCGGAGTCAGAGAAACCCTAAGAAGTTTAAGTTTGAGCCTGATCCGTTTCTCCTGGGGAGTGCTGTTTTCCTCAATATCCTCAGGTTCATTGGGATTTCATGAGGAATGGAATTGAACCACTTGTGCAGGACGACAATGAATCAACGGTGCTGCGGGGCTTTTCCGGATTCGTTCACCTGCCCACATCTCAATGCGCAACGACTGCACAGCTAAATCAATTTTTCTTCAACCAACGAATTAAGTCAAGAAAAAACAAGCGGTTGGCCACGCGGTTTTTGAAAGGAGAAAGCCCAAAAGATCCGTTCCTCAATACCTCACCGATTTGATGAGCGGCCCGTTTTGAGGGACGCCCCGTTCGATAGGCACCGCAACAGTTGGCTGGCTTACTATTTACAAAAAACCGCCCTCCCCTCTCTGCACAAGCCTTTTACCATGCGTGTCCGGTTGCAAGATCCATTATCCATACGGTATTCCGAAGGCCAGCCCTTCTCTGGATCTCTGGACAAACGACCTGAAGTGGATTTCAAAAAAACGGTACACCTTCATACTTTCAAAAACAGCGGAGTGGTCAGATTCAAAATTTGCTATTCTGAAATCGCCGGAACATCCCGCTTTCTCCATGCCTGAATGGATCGGTATACAGTTTTCTGTTTCACCTTAAAGATAGGGTACGAGGAAAGGGCAGAAAGATTATTCACCTTTCGAGAAATTTTACGACGAGAGCTCGAGCAGGTACGTATAGGCCTTTTGGCTCAAGGACCGGCAGGCTTCTAATTTGATACCTTGCATCTCCTATGGAAATTGGCATCGTCGGTCTACCCAACGTCGGCAAATCTACGATTTTTAACGCGTTGACCTCTGGAAACGCGGCCGCATCGAACTATCCGTTTACGACTATCGAGCCCAACGTCGGCGTCGTGGCCGTTCCTGACGCGCGTCTTGGGCGCCTGACCGAGTTGGTCAAACCTAAGAAAACCGTGCCAACTTCCTGCCGTTTCGTCGATATCGCCGGTCTGGTTAAAGGCGCCTCTCAGGGCGAAGGGCTGGGAAATAAATTCCTTGCGAATATTCGGGAAGTCGACGCCATACTCCACATGGTGCGACTCTTTCAGGATCCCGATGTGGTGCACACCATGGGCGGCGTGGACTATCGTCGTGATATCGAGGTGATTGAAACTGAACTAATGCTTGCGGACCTGGACAGTCTCACCAAACAGTACGACAAGGTCGCCGCCAAGGCGAGGTCCGGAGATAAGGCTTCGAAAGAGGCCCTTGTGGTGCTCGATATTCTGAAAAACGGCCTCGAAGCGGGTAAACCCGCGCGAGCGCTGGGCCTCGAGCCGGAAGTCCTCAAAAACTTTTTCCTGCTCACGACTATGCCCGTGCTCTATGTCGGGAATACCGATGAGAATCCGGATCCGGCCACCCTTGCGGATTTTCATGCCTTCGCAAAGGAGCGCGGCTCGGAATCGGTCGTGATCTGTGGCAAACTTGAAAGCGAAATCGCCCAGCTGTCCGGCGAAGACCGCGAAATTTTCATGAAAGATTTGGGCATGGAGCAGAGCGGCTTGGAGAAGGTCGTTGTTGCCGCTTATAAAACACTCGGGCTCTGCTCGTTCCTCACCTCCGGAGTACAGGAGGTCCGAGCCTGGACCATTCCTATCGGAGCCAAGGCGCCACAGGCCGCCGGCGTCATCCACACCGACTTTGAGAAGGGCTTTATCAAGGCCGACATTTACGCCTTTGCGGACATCGACAGATACAAGTCGGAAGCCGCCCTGCGTGAGAAGGGCCTGATCCGCTCAGAAGGCAAAGATTACATCGTCAAAGACGGCGACGTCTGCCATTTCAAGTTCAACGTCTAGGCCGGATTTTCCCTACCGCCATATTGGCGCACACTTTCGGATTTAATCGACAACGCATGTTCCCCTGCCAATAGAGGCCTTTCCGCTCTTCCGCATACACCGACAGGGGCCTATCCTGGCTCATGTTATCCTCTCTAGATGAAGAATCTTTCATGTCCGTTTCATATGGCCTTCATGTAGACAGTCTATGCTGTATTCATGAACAGCCGGTTGCTTCCATTAATTTTTCACCAAGGAGGATGTATCATGAAGCGGTTACACACAATCAGTTTATTGGGCGCCACATCGTTGTTATTGACTTCCGTTGGATTGGCCATGAGTCAGGATGGCAAAGACAAAGCGGCCGCGGCCAACCTGAACACCTCGGTCACCATGGAAGAAGCCATCAACACGGCGACGACTCAATTTCCAGGGAAAGTGCTGGAAGTCGAGCTGGAAAGTGAAGATGGGAAGGTGATGTATGAGGTCGAGATCGTCAACGCTGCCGGAGAGATCAGGGAGTTTGAGATTGACGCCCAATCGGGAAAAATTCTGAGCTCTGAACTCGAGGACGAGGAAGGGCACGATAATGGCGCTTCCAACAAGGATACCGAAAAATCCTAAGAAAACAGCAAGGCCCCATGCGCAAGAGGGCATGGGGCCTTCTCTCGTTTTCCCACCCTGACGACACACAGGAATTTCATGTTTGAGTTGGGATGACATCCCATGTTAGTTCATTTCCCCAACGCCTTGCTCTTCACCAGGGTGCTATTGCATGCCGCAGGAGCATGGTTCGAATCTGAGAACTTTCGTGACGGCGCCTTATGGCCTCTCATTTTTGGTCTTCTCGGAGGGATAGTTGCCGCCATGGCTGGGGATCGGGCAGAGGAAGCTGCTGAAAAGGACGGAATTACCGAATCGATGATTGAGACCCACGAGACGCATGCCTTCGTGACTTTGGGATTTATGAAAGTCCTTCTATAATGTGCCGAAGAATACCCGGCTCTACCGCTTTTAATTTTCAGTGGGAACCCAATGCGTATTCTCTTAGTGGAAGATGATTCAAGTGTGTCCGGGTTTATTGTGAAAGGCTTGAGGGAAGAGCAATATGCTGTGGATCTCGCCACCGACGGTGAGATGGGATTGGCCATGGCCGAGACGACGCACTATGACGTGATCATTCTGGATATTATGCTCCCCAAAATGAACGGCATTGACGTTTGCCGCCGGCTTCGAGCGAAACGCCACGCAACCCCGATCCTTCTCTTGACCGCACGGGAGGCCATCGAAGATCGAGTGACCGGCCTGGATACCGGCGCAGATGATTATTTGACGAAACCATTTGCCTTTGCCGAATTATTGGCACGTCTCAGAGCGCTCCTCCGTCGCGGCAGTGGCCTCCCCACACCTCGCCTCACGATCGCGGACCTGGAGCTGGATCCAGTGACCCACCGTGTTTCACGGGCAGGCCAAACCCTCATTCTGACCAACAAAGAATATTCACTTTTGGAATATCTCATGAGAAATGCGGGACGGGTATTGACCCGAACAGCCATTACCGAACACGTGTGGGACATTCACTATGAGTCCGTCACCAATATTGTGGATGTACACATTAAAACCTTGCGCAGCAAAATGGATCGAGACTTTTCTCCACAGCTGATTCATACTGTGCGGGGGATCGGCTATGTCTTAAAAATTCCGGAAGCCTAAATCATGCAGGCCTTTCGCACTCGCATACGTCGTGTGGCCTTAGGTTTTATTGTGATTCTCCTAAGCCTCTTCAGCCTTATCCTGTACCTGGGACTATCCACAATTTTACACCGCCATATCGATGGAGAACTGGTCGCACTCGCACAGGAGGAAAGCCTACGCGTGGACCTGGCAACGGACCATGTTCGTGTGTCTCCTCACCGGAAACATGAAGAAGACGAATTGGACGAATTTGATGACGAAGAGGAGCTACAGGAGGCTATTCGCTACAGCGCCATCCTGGATTCTACCGGCCGTATTCTCTGGCGTGGGCAGAGCACGGAGAACCGCCTTCCTGTGACATCCCAACTTATCATGCAGGTCCTCAATGGAGAAACCGTTTTTGAAACCTTTCACAAGCCGGATCATCCGCCCATTCGCCGTATTTCAATTCCTCTCGTCATCGAAGACCATGGACGGTTCATTTTACAAACGGAAAAATCCTTGCAATTTGTTCAAGAAACCCTTCAGTGGCTGGCGTGGCTACTCTGTGGCACCTCCGCGATTTCCCTCCTGTTTGCCTTATGGGGAAGCGGACGGTTGGCCGATGAAGCCCTGGCTCCCGTCAACGCTTTAAGTCAGACAGCAGAAGCCGTGTCCGGCCAGACGCTTTCCACACGCCTCACACTCAGCTCGCCCTACGCCGAATTTCAACGCCTCGCCCACACGTTTAACGGCATGTTGGACCGCTTGCAGCAGGTCTTCGAAGGACAACGTCGCTTCGTGGCCGATGCGGCCCATGAACTGAAAACCCCGTTAACGGCGATGAAAGGCAATTTTGAGGTCAGCTTGCAACGGGCACGGTCGGCAGAGGAATACCGGGAGACCATTCTCTCCAACCTGGCTGAAGTCGACCGACTCAGCGCCATGACTAAATCCCTCCTCACCCTGGCACAATTCGCCGGCGACCGCCCTCCACTCGTCTTGCAAACCCTTGACCTCCCGCCTCTTGTTAAAGAAATCGTGACCGAGTTGTCGGTGTTAGCTCATGAAGGGGGTATCCATCTGCAGACCAAGCTTGCGCCTGTTCTTCCTCTCATGGGGGATGCCTCACAGCTCAAACAAGCCCTGATCAATCTCCTGGATAATGCGCTCCGGCATACGCCTTCAGATGGAACCATCACCGTCCGAGTCTGGTCTCAGGATAGATCCATCCGGTTATCTGTGGAGGACACCGGGCCGGGAATTGATTCCCAACATCTTCCTCACCTTTTTGGGCGATTCTATCGAATTGACCAGGCACGGGATCGCCAATCAGGAGGAACAGGCCTGGGGTTGGCCATCGTCAAGGAGATTATCGAAGCCCACGGAGGAACTATTCATGCACAGAGTCAAGTAGGACACGGCACCAATTTCACGATCACACTCCCAACCTGGGAAGAACCACTACAATCATGAGCACCCTGATAGTATTTTGTCGTAGGAGATCTTTTGTCCACATGGGTCATTCATGAAAAATCTGAATCACAGACACTGGAGATTTCCTCTTGTTTTTTGTCTTATCGGGCTATTCACAATGGGATGTTCCGACACCCAGCCACCAACTGGCAGCCTACCGGACACAGACGAGACGGCTTCCTCTCCCGATCTCCCTCCCGCACCGGGACAACCCCTTCACGCAGACCATGTCCCTGAACAAGCGCGTCAACGAATCCGAATTGAAGAAGTTAAAGAACGCCTGACCCCGCATTCAGTTTCGGCTCCGGGACATGTCGCCCTTGATCTCTCCCACGTGGCAAAAGTGTCCTCTCGCATCCCCGGGCAAGTGGATAAGGTTATGGTGCAATTAGGGGATCGGGTGAAAAAAGATCAGCCGCTCGCGGCCGTCGAAAGTATGCGCTTGGATGAATTAGTCCAGGAATACCTGGTGGCCAAATCCAAATTGGATGTGGCCTCCAGCAACTTTAAGCGAACCAAACAACTCCTGGCTGAAAACATAATTTCTCAACGTCGGTTTCTGGAAGACCGTGGACAGCAGATTGAAGCCCAGGCCGTCTATCAACACGTCCGTGAAAAGCTCCTGAACATGGGGCTCAGCCCACAGGAACTCCAACAAATGGAGCATGGGAGCCATTTGGAGGGCCACAAATATTTGCTCCGGGCCCCTCTTAGTGGAACCGTCGTGAATCAAAAAATCGTGCTGGGTCAGGGCGTAGCGGCAGGAGACGAGTTCTTTGAAATTGTGGATACCAGTCAGGTGTGGGTGTTTGCCAGTCTGCCAATCGAACATGCCCGTCGTTTCAAGGAAGGCGATCAAGGCGAGGTCCTTCCCCGTGGTGGAGAGCCCATCACTGCCCGGCTCACCTATATTGCACCGGTGGCAGATGCCACCACCCGCACCATCCGCGTGCGATTCGACGTTGAAAATTCTAATGGCCGGCTTAAGCCCAATGAATATGTGGACGTGCGGCTGATCGATCAACAACAGCCCGTCTTATCCATTCCTCTATCAGCCTTGACGATGGTCGAGGGCATGCGCGGGGTGTTCGTTCAACGGGACAACGGATACGATTTCGTGTTTGTCGAGACCGGCCAGGAAGGCGGGGGACTTGTGGAAATCAAGCTGGGCTTAAAATTGGGAGAACACGTAGTCACCGAAGGTGTCTTCGACCTGAAAAACGCCATCATGAAACCCTCCGCCCATGAACATTAACCACCATCACCGTGGGTGAGAACGTGGAACGCGCACAAAATTATGAGTTTTACGTATCAAGCCATGTCTGACGAATCAGATTCCCTTCTTTCCTCATCCTCGCAATTAGTCAAATGATGAAAACCGTATAATTCCATGGAACGTCTTCTCACACTCTCACTTCGATATCGATTTTTTACCGTCGTCGCCTTGCTTTTGGTCAGCGCCTCCGGAATGTGGTCGCTGTCCAATCTCACCATCGATGCGGTTCCCGATCTCACTCCTGTCCAGGTCCAGATCCTCACCCGTTCCCCCGCGCTCGGTCCGATTGAGGTGGAACAATTCATCACGTTTCCTATTGAAACCGCGCTCAACGGAATCCCGGGATTGCTGGAGGTGCGTTCGGTTTCACGGTATGGACTCTCAGCAGTGACCGCAATTTTTGAGGAACATCTTGATCTCTATTTTGTCCGGCAACTCGTCAACGAGCGTCTGGCGTTAGCGACTGAGCGCATTCCCGCCGTCTATGGACGTCCAGTGATGGGTCCACTTTCAACCGGCCTGGGTGAAGTCTACCAATTCACACTCAGAGGGGAAGCGCACAGTCCCATGTTCTTGAGGACGCTTCTGGAATGGGATATCGGCAGGCGAATTCGGACCGTTCCCGGCGTGGTAGAAGTCAATATTTGGGGCGGAGAGACCAAACAATTTCAAGTGGTCGTCGACCCCAGCAAGCTCCTGGCATTCAATCTCACATTACAGACGGTGTTTGAAGCACTCGAACAGAACAATGCCCTCGCGGGCGGCGGCTACATAGAACATGAGCGGGAACTCTACCTCATCAAAGGGGAGGCCCTGGCTTCGACGCTTGCCGACTTAGAACAAATCGTCGTGAGTCATGGGCCGGGTGGTGTGCCCATTTTCATCAGGGATATTGGAGAAGTCAAAGAAGGCGCCGCCTTGCGGATAGGGGCGGCCACGCGGATGGGGGAAGGAGAAACGGTCATCGGGATGGTTCAAATGCTGGCAGGCGCCAATGCTCAGCAGGTCGTCGAGCGGGTGAAGGAACGGATCCAGGAGATTCAAGCGACGCTTCCGCCGGGTGTCCTGATTGAACCCTATTATGACCGGACCCTTTTTGTTTCAAAAGTCATCAACACCGTCAGAAATAATTTACTCGAAGGGGGTCTGCTGGTCATCGCGATTCTCTTTTCATTTCTAGGAGACGTTCGGGCCGGCTTTATTGTGGCGTTGGCCATACCTCTTTCCATGCTGGTGGCGTTTACCGGCATGTATCACGCCGGCATCTCCGGAAATCTGATGAGCCTGGGGGCGATTGACTTCGGACTGCTAGTGGATGGATCGGTCGTCATGATCGATAATATTCTGCGAAAGCTCGGGAAGGTCACCAGCCAGTCGAAGGAAGAGAAACTGGCAACGATTCAGAGTGCGGCACGGGAAGTGTTAAGACCCATTGTGTTTTCGGTCGGCATTATTATCGTCGTGTACCTTCCCATTTTGTCTTTGGTTGGGTTGGAAGGCAAAATGTTTCGACCCATGGCTATGACCGTCATTTTTGCCCTGGCGGCTTCACTCCTTTTTGCGGTAGGAGGCGTGCCGGTACTGGCCTATTGGTTCGCACGCGCCAGGCCGAACCATGAAGAAACCTGGCTCATTCGGCATGCCCGACGACTTTATCAACCCTGGTTAGACCTGTCCCTAAACCGGCCGGCATGGGTCGTGATTCCAGGCATCGTGCTGTTTGCCCTCAGTCTGGTGATTGGATCGCGCTTAGGGATCGAATTTGTTCCTCGATTAGAGGAAGGGGATATGGCCATTCAAGTGTGGCGCCTCCCCAGCGTCTCCATGACTGAATCAGTGCAAACGGCCTTGGAGGTAGAACGGGCATTGCGGAAATTTCCCGAAGTCGTCCAGGTAGTGACGAGAACCGGAAGTCCGGAAGTGGCCACGGACGTGATGGGCATTGAACTATCTGATGTCTTTGTCGTCCTCAAGCCGCAAGACCAATGGACCACGGCCACCTCCAAAGAGGCATTGATCGACACATTCAAAACGGCTGTTCTTGAAGCGGTTCCCGGGGTTGGTCTGAGCTTTACGCAACCGATTGAGATGCGATTCAATGAACTCATTGCCGGCACCCGTTCCGACCTCGCTATCAAAATCTTCGGGGAGGACCTTGAGGTCTTACGCCATCAAGGAGATTTGGTGGCCCGTTCACTCGAACAGGTGCCCGGCGCTGCCGATGTGAAAGCGGAACAAGTGACCGGCGTTCCCAGGATTCGGGTGATCGTGGACCGTGATCAAATCGGGCGATACGGGTTGAACGCCAAAGACGTGTTAAACATCATTGAAACTGCACGAGTGGGCCAGACGGTTGGAACCGTCTTTCAGGGACAACGCCGTTTTGATCTGATCGTCCGCCTCTCAGACAAGGCATCGGCCGGTCCGGTGGCGCTTGGCAATCTCCTAATCCCCACCCCGCATGGGGAACTGGTTCCGTTGTCCCGCGTGGCCGCCATCAAGGTCGATGAAGGACCTGCGCAAGTCAGTCGACAGGATATTCAACGCCGGCTGGTAGTCGAAGCCAATATCCGTGGTCGGGATCTGGGTTCCTTCGTTACCGAAGCCCAACAAATGATTCGCGACCGCGTGACCCTCCCACCAGGGTACTATCTGGAGTGGGGGGGACAATTTAAACATCTCGAAGAAGCGTCACGCCGACTGGCCGTCGTGGTGCCGATTACCTTACTGCTTATCATCGCCATTCTTTCGGTGATTTTTGGAACAATTCGTCCGGCCTTCCTCATATTTTTGAATGTACCCCTCGCTCTGTCGGGCGGGATTTTTGCCCTTTGGATTCGAGGCCTTCCGTTGAGTATCTCGGCGGTAATCGGTTGTGTGGCCCTTTTCGGAATTGCGGTCTTAAACGGTGTCGTATTGGTAAGCCGCATCCAAAGACTTGAAACCGAAGGGCTTCCGACCCGGGACGCTGTGGCACAGGGAGCCATGGATCGTCTTCGCCCTGTCTTGATGACCGCCCTCGTCGCAAGTCTGGGGTTTTTACCGATGGCCGTCGCCACCAGTATGGGAGCGGAGGTCCAACGGCCTTTGGCCACAGTCGTAATCGGCGGTTTGATCACGTCCACGGCCTTGACCCTATTTATTATTCCAGCGTTGTACAGCACCGTCTGCCGTTCCAACAAACAACCAGCCATACCCAATCAGTCTCACACCAGCACCATCTCAACCTGAGCAGGATGGTGTTGTCACAAGAAGGGAACATGTCATGTGGTTCAAACAGATCATTTGCCTCATCATGCTATACGGTCTCTGCTGGCAACCCGTGTTGGCAGCGACTGACACCACCCCACCGGCTGCGGCCCCGACCTATAGTCTGCAAGATATTCTGGCCATGGCCTTAGAGAAAAATCCCCTTATAAACGAAAGTGAGGGGATCATCGAACAAAGGGAAGGAGACAAAATCTCCGCCTCCGCTTATCCCAACCCCACGCTATGGGTTCAGAGTGGACGTGGAACCGTCAGAGATCCTACCGGCATTACCCTCACTGAACGGTATGCCACCCTCTATCAGCCCATCGAATGGCCGGGGAAACGGGCGGCACGCCAACAGGCAGCCCAGGCAGGATTGGACGGAGCCCTGGCCTCAAAAGAAGAAGCCAAACTGAATTTGATTGCCGCAACCAAACAGGCTTTCTATGACCTCTTATTCGCCGAACGTCAAACGGAGACGGCCATCCAAAATGTCCGGACGATGGAAGAAGTCCGAAAAGCCGTGGTTCGTCGCGTCGACGCCGGTGAAGCACCCCCTTTTGATGCCGTGAAAGTCCAGGTAGAGAGCATGAAAGTTCAAAAAGAGGTCGCCCGGACCAGAGGTGTCGTCCAGTCAATCCAGGCCTCATTAAATAGCCTCACTGCCGGGGCATTGGGGCTTGATTTCTCCATTCAAGGCGATTTCGCCATCTGGCCTGGAGCCTTACAACTCGAAACACTTTCGGAGCAGACTCTGGCGAACCATCCCATCATTACCAAATGGAAAAAACTGATCGCACAAGCGCAGCACACCCACCGTCAGGAGCAACAGGCTCGCGTGCCCGATGTGACACTGAGTGGAGGATACCAACGAGACGCAGGCCGAGAAGCCTATATCGCTGGGGTTTCCATTCCTTTTCCGGTCTGGAATCAACGACAGGGGGACATTGCCCAAGCCAAAGGCGCCTTGCGACAACGGGAAGCGAGCCTCCTTCGGGCCAAGCAGGACCTTCTCAAAGGAATCGCCCAGCAGATCCAACTTTCTCAAGCCGCGGCCGCACAAATTTCCACATACGAAAAAGGCCTGCTCAAGCAGGCACAAGAGGCGCTACGCATCGCCCAAGTCAGTTTTAAATACGGGGAGGCCAGTCTGCTGGATGTGCTGGATGCCCAACGGGTCTTGCGGCAAACACAGGTAGACTACGCGCAGGCCAAATTCGATCTCTCGATTGCCCTGACCGAACTGGAACGTGTCACCGGCGGAACCGTACAACCTTGAGCGCTTCGGGTATGTCGTCCATTCCCGATAGCACGATCTACCCTTTAAATAGGTGATAGTGCCATTTTTCCGCTACTATCTTTTACTTCCTTTGTGTGCTACGATTTTCTAACTCATCGCCCTGGGCTTAGCTTTGAGAGTTCAATCACTCAAGCCCGTAACCGGTGTTGTTTAGCCCGAGAGACTAACTCGGAAGTGTCTGACCTGAGTCGCGTGGAAACAGCGTCCGTGGCCTACCTCTTCCAAATGTTTTACCCTTCTCGAGCATCAGACAATATCATCTTTTTAAAAGGAGGAACCCCATGGGTTCAAAATTGTATGTAGGTGGGTTGCCGTATTCAGCGACTCAAGCAGAATTAACCGACCTGTTTTCGGCACACGGCACCGTCGAATCAGCTAACGTCATTAGCGACAAATTCACCGGTCAATCGCGTGGATTCGGATTTGTTGAAATGTCTACCGGAGAGGAAGCACAGGCCGCAATTGCAGCATTGAACTCTACAGAGTTTGGTGGCCGCACATTGACGGTGAACGAGGCCAAACCTCAAGCCCCACGAACCGGTGGCGGCGGTGGCGGCCGTGGTGGATTCGGTGGCAGTGGCGGAGGCGGAGGAGATTTTGGAGGAAAACGGCGCAGCCGATTCTAACGATCACTCTATACGTCCGATAATAAGGGAGAGGTCCACAAGACCTCTCCCTTTTTTTATTCCATACCCGGATTTCAGATCGTGACCCTCAGGATCTCACCATGATGACGGCAGACAAAAGCACTCCCAACCCTAGCAACAGGGTCAGTCGGCCAAGCAAGGGGGATAATCGGAGCAGGAGCTTTTCGCCAGCCGATAATTCTGAAGTAGCCTTGCTCTTCAGGGTGCGCACTTTTTGTGCCATTATCCGGTCATGGCTGAAGGAAGCCATCGCTAACAGGAACACCAGCATCAGTTTCGCGAGGACAACAGGGGGCCAGGAGGAAAGGGGAGCCTGGAAATTGATGAAATTTCCAAGAAGGACCGACCCCGTCACCACCAGAATGAATAGGGCGCTCCATACGAGGGTTCTGAATCGACGAGCAAGGCTTATAAATCCGCGTTGAGCGGTAAGAGGGTCGGAGTCCTGTCTCATGAGGGGCACTGCGACCAGGGAGAGGAACAGCATCCCTCCAATCCAGAAGGTTGCTGCAATCAGATGGGTCCAGACCAGGATAATGTACAAGAAATTCACCTCTGGGATTGTAGCGGGATTGCTCCGAACTCACCACAGCATGAACCATCCCTCCTCCCCCGGGATATACATGTAGCCATGACAAAGCTGCCTCATTCCTTGCATTTTAACCAATTGCCTGTTTGTGAAAAAAAAGGGCGGCATGGCCTAACATGTCACTTTCCTGAAAGCAGGAAACGTTCCTGCTTACGTGCTCCACTCGCCTCGATGCCAAATAAAAATCCACTCACGATTGAATACGGTGTGACGGTGGAACAAGCCGCGAGGAGGTGGATGAGTCTGTCTTCCATGCCAGAATGGCCTAGTGGAAGTGAACTGCATGGTCTTGAGGACAAGCCATCCGTGGCTTTCATTGCGGACAGATGATTATTTTGAAATGAAGTAAAAACCGATGTCAGATAAGGTAGGAAAGAGGGTTTGGACCGCATCCCATGAAGATGAAATTTACGCTCATCGTCTTATCGTATGGCTTTCTGAATGGCCTTATACAGACAGGCCGCCGCAGACTCCTTCGTGACATAGGCCGAACCGCCGGCCTCCAGGAGCGCCGGCTCCACTTGATTGGCTTGATGAACTGACAACCCAATCACGATGGTTTTGGGAAAACGAGCTTTAATCTGCCTCGTAGCTTCAATGCCATCCAATTTTGGCATGTTAATATCCATGATCACGACATCGGGCTCATACGCTATTGCCTGCGCTACGGCTGCTTCACCATCCTCCGCTTCGGCCACGACCTCAATATCCGGATACGTTTCCAGCACACCCCGCAATCCTTCCCGCACCACCGCGTGATCTTCGACCAGCAGTACCCGCACCATATCTAGGCTCTTGGTGAGATCACTGACTGGCGCCACAACCGTGGAAGTGCCCTCACTAGAGCCATGATTATCTTGGACAGGTTCCAGAGGAAGGAGGAGGCTCGCCCGCGTCCCTTGATCGACAGAGGAATGGAAGTCAAACCGTCCACCCAATGCCTCCATTCGTTCACGAATGCTGAATAAGCCAAATTTCTCTAAATTCAGTGGTGGGGCATTGGGGGTCAGGGTGGTTGCCTGATCACACCCTCTCCCTTGATCTACTACTTCAAGATACAGCATATGATCCTGAAGACGGAGATGAATTTGAGCCCGATCGGTCTGGGCATGCTTCACCACATTCATGAGCAGCTCTCGTACGGATTGAAAAATCAAGCCGATTTGACTTTCGGAAAGATTCAAAACTATGCCATCCGGGATATGGGTTTCTACAGTAAGCTGATAGGATTGGAATTTCTCAGCCAGCCAACGCAGCCCCATGGGTAACCCGAATTCGAGGATTGGAGGACTGAGTTCGGCCATCAAGGAGCGCGTGTAAAGAATGGATTCATGTAAGACGTCATCCGCTTCTTTCAAGACCTGTCGGATTTTCGTATGCTCTTCAGTTTCATGTGTGGCCTGGACCAATTTGAGACGGGTCACGATTAACATTTGCGCCAGATAATCATGGAGTTCAGTGGCAATCTCATTTCGCACTCGCCGTTCAGCGAGACTGAGTTGGGCGGCTAGGGCGCGAAGCTTCTGTTGTGATTCCACGAGCTCCCGGGTCCGCTCTTCCACCCGTTGATCGAGTTCCTGCTCGATCCGTTTTCGTTCCGTAATATCCCTCGTAAAGCACCGCGTATAGTGGAATGTTCCGTTTTCCCAACGGACATTCGAATGGATCAACACATCTTTGACCGACCCGTCCTTACAGCGCAGCTTAGAAGGGTAGTCGCACAAGGTTTCACCTCGTAATAATCGCTGCAAAATATCGTTTATTATGGGTTCATCCACATGGAATTCTGTAATACTATGACCAAAATATTCATGTGCCTCATAGCCAAGCATGGTCAGTTCGGCTTTATTCGCCCACAAAATCTTTCCATCCGGGCCGACCTGATGCACACATTCCACAGCATTCTCCAGAAAATCAGCAAGTTCTTCCTCCCGTTGCAGGAGTGTTCGTTGAAGTTCCTCCCGACGCCTCACCTCACTTTCCAGAGCAACGGCTTTTTGTTGTAAAGTGGCAAGAGTTGTATCGGCCTGCATATGGTCACCCGGCCCGGGAACGATGGCATTCTCAGCTGGGCTGACCACCGAATGCGCACTGCAGATTTTCTGAAAGGTATGAGTGTGGGTGTGGCTGGAAAAACCACGGATTGGATAGGCACATAAGAGTGAGAAGGAATGTTGGGCTGCAAGCTGATTCCACAGTGATTCTAGATGCAATGCGGCTGCTGCTTCTCCCCTTTCCCAGAGAATGGCCACCATTTCACCAAATACCCGAACACGTCCACTCCCGTTTACGGTGGCTTGTCGAAGCAACTGACCCATGACGGCCTGGAACTTGGCAGAATCGGGCCAACCATGCACCATAAACTGTGACAAGGTGTCAGCCGCATCGAACTCCATATACCGTTCTAGCAAACGATGACCGTTCAGACGATTGACAAGGGCCTCGCGGTGAGGTGGAGTGGTAAGAAGCAGCACCGATTCTCCCAATGCTAGACCTTCTTCAACGTGACGCCCCAATTTTTCTATGAGAAAGGAATCATGATCGTAGAACTGCACCTCGTGCTGGCTTTCAGTCATGATTTTTGAGACGTGTGAATACACGGGCTTGCCCTCCAAATATGTGAAACTCTAGCCCTCCTCGATTCCCGAAAAACCCACGGAGTCACAGAGATAAATGGAATTTTATCCAAACCCCAAGGAAATGTCACTCTTGGAGAAGCATCACTTGTGGACTGTACCAGCCAGATTGACAGCATGAAAGTACACCACAAATCGGAGGGACGATAAAATGTCAATATTCCCGGCCAAACAATCTCAGTATTGGGTCCTACTCATTCGTCCGCTACAGCTCCCTCGTACCTTTTCGATCCAATTTGAGCGGTTTTGTATAATTAATTATTTGGGAAAGACGTAGTTTTTGAGATTTCATGGTTTTGGCATTAAAAATGATTCTTTACCACAATAAGAATAATTTCCTAGGACCAGTCTCATTTCTTCCCAGTCGCTAAAGATCTATTGTATGGCCCCAGAATAGAGGGAAGGCTTGGACTAAAATAGAGAGCACCATTTCCCACGCCGTCTCTACTTCATTCGAACGATCATTCACTAACCCTGCCCAGCCCACGGAAAAACACCATGTTCCCGGTTTCTTGTTCGAGTTTGACCGCCAACTCACCATGGTTTTTCAGAAGCCAGAAACTCGTGCGATCCAATAGACAAATTTGCGAAGGCTCCAAGGCTTTACAAGTGACCTGATAGACCGGTTGCTCTTAAAAGGCCTGGTTTTCCAGAAGTTGGCCTAAATCCACAATACCCACCAACCGCTGTTGCCCCTTGCGATTGAGCCGGGTCAATTCACCCGCCCCTGGCAGAGAATGTGTAGACTCAGGATCACATGCCCTTCATAGAACCCAAATTAGCCGGCCTGATACATAGCCCTGCGATTAATGAGCCCGAAGGGTTCGTCCACGGAAAGGACGAGTTGGCCGAAAATCGGAAGATCCCGATTGGGGAGGCCGTATATTCGGGAATGGCTAAAGAAGTGGGTGCTTTCATCGCGCACTCCGGTACGATACGAACCATTGGCCTATACTGGATTTCTGATATTCAACCAAGCCCTTCGCTCAATAGACCGGATTACTTCTGAAGTATGAGGGTTCCTTCACGTCACTCAAGAAAGAATATGCCACCGAGCCTCTTCAGCAGTTTCAAATTACTTCCTGGGTCTTTATAATCTTCCCACTGCCCTCTTCGTATAAATTGTATCTGCCTATGACCAATTTCCCCCAATCTGACCCTCCTCCCCTGTCTTCTCCCGCATACAAACGGGCAGACTCCGACCTTGATTTTTTGCAGCGGGACGACCTCAGGGCGGTCCGGCTCCAACTGGAATGGTTTAAACTGGAATTACTCCAACAGGACGAGGGTATCGAATCCACCATTGTGGTGTTCGGCAGTGCCAGGCTTCTGGAACCGGCCGCAGCCAAAGCCAAGCTCTTGATCGCGGAAGAAGAGCTGACCGCCTCACCACACGATCCGGAAAAAAAACGGGCCGTGGCCATTGCCAAAAACCAGAAAGCTTATTCTCCCTATTATCAGGAAGCACGTGAATTCGGCCGCCTGGTGTCTTCCAGTTGTCAGATAGACGGACGTCGAAAATTTGTCATCATCACCGGCGGGGGTCCCGGTATCATGGAGGCAGCCAATCGAGGTGCAGCCGATGTGAAAGCCAAATCCATCGGACTGAAAATTGCGTTACCACATGAGCAATTACCCAATCCATACATTACTCCTGCACTGTGTTTTCAATTTCGTTACTTTGCCCTTCGGAAAATGCACTTTCTCAATCGAGCCAAAGCCTTGGTGGTCTTTCCCGGCGGATTCGGAACAATGGACGAATTATTTGAGACCCTGACCCTTCTTCAAACAGGAAAAGTGTGTGACGTCTCAGTCGTACTCATCGGACGACCCTTTTGGGAAGATCTTATCAATTGGGAAAAATTTGTGGAGAATGGCTTGATCGAGGCTGAAGACCTGCAATTGTTTCATTATGCTGAAACCGCAGGGGAAGCCTGGAACATTATCATGGCCGAACATCCACTTGAAGCCCCATCATGAAGATTTCGTTTCATGGAGCCGCCCGATCCGTCACGGGGAGTCGTCACCTCATTCACGCGGAATCCTCCCGCCTGCTTCTGGATTGCGGTATGTTTCAAGGACGGCGAGACCTCGCGGCCACACTGAATCGGCACCTCGGCTTTGATCCAAAATCCCTGACGGCGGTGTGCTTATCCCATGCCCACATCGACCACTCCGGGGCTCTTCCGGTCCTGGCAAAGGAGGGCTTTCGCGGATCGGTCCATATGACGTCGGCCACAGCCGATTTGACAAAAATTTTACTGGAAGATTCCGCCAGGATTCAGCAAAGTGACTGTCGGTACGTGAATAAAAAAGAACGACGGAGGGGTCCAGCCTGTGTCACACCCTTTTATTCGATAGAAGACGTTCGAATCATCGGCAATCAATTTCGAGGATTACGATATGGGACTAGCACCTCTGCGGCCCCCAATCTAAAGGTGAAATTTCATGATGCCGGTCATATTCTGGGATCGGCGGGAATCTGGGTCAAGCACCAGAGTCGTGGCAATACCACCTCGGTCCTGTTTTCGGGAAACCTGGGGAGGGCCAACATGCCGATCCTTCGGGATCCTCATCCGCCTCCCTCCTGTGATGTCCTGATCATTGAATCGACATATGGCGACCGGCTGCATAAGGACGACCAAGCCAAACGAAAAGCGATCGCGAAAGAACTCGTGACCCATGCGATTCAACACAAAAGCAAAATTATTGTTCCAGCTTTTTCGGTTGGCCGCACTCAAGAAATTATCATGCGCATCAAGGAACTCGTGACCAATGGAGAAGTCGACCCCATTCCGATTTTTATTGACTCCCCTCTCGCATTGAAAGCCACCAAAATCTTTCTCCAGCACCCGGAATGCTACGACGAAGAAACTTATCAAACCTTTACCTCGACCGGCGACGTCTTTGCCGCGAAATACATTAATTTTATCTCGACGGCCCAAGACAGCAAGCTCCTGAACCGGCGCAGCGGCCCATGCGTCATTATTTCCGCATCGGGCATGTGTGAAGGGGGACGCGTCGTGCATCATCTCAAGCACACGATTGAGGATGAAGCCAATGTGGCCGTCCTGGTGGGATGGCAAGCCGAGCATACCTTAGGACGCAAACTGGCTGAGGAATGGGACACGGTGCCTATTTTTGGAATCCCTACGCAACGGCGAGCTCAGGTAGTCCGGTTAAATGGATATTCCGCCCATGCGGACCGGGATGATCTCCTCGCCTATGTCCGCGCGATTACACCACATCCTCGAAAAGTCTTTGTGGTGCATGGCGAAGAACGCCAGTCACTCGCGTTTGCCATGAGACTGAAATCGGATTTCCCCGGCATGGAAGTGGAAGTCCCACGGGTTGACTCTACTCACGACGTCTAAATCCATGTCCGATTTCAATTGTATGCCCTGTGTTCTCCTATATCCTTAATCCGTTGGACCCTCACGAATGATGTGTATGACTTCTATCGCTCCCCGATCTCCGTTTCCCCAAGCAACCTGTGAGCCACACATATTGGTTCCGAGTGTGTCAGTCCTCCAATCATCGGCACACACTTGACACATGCCACCCATGATTGCCCCAGATAATTTTCACATACAAGACGGGAGGTGTATCGCCGTCTTTGCCTATGACGTGGGCGCCTCTATTCACATCGAGGAAGCCGAGCAACGAATTACGGCCATCAAGGAACGAGGGCGGATTAAACGAAAACGGCCGGCACCGGAATACTTTGATTATCACCCCGCACCGCTCCGCATTACGGAAGAACTTCAATCGATCAGTCTCGGAACGCACTGCACCCTACGCACGGTCGAAACCGTCCTCTATGACTTCGGCGCGATTATGGTCACCTATCAGATTCCACTGGCGGGACCGTTTGGATCGTTGCTTCCGCTCAGTGAAGCGCTCTATGAAAATGTTCAACTGCTCGAAAACACTCTCCGACACGTCCAATCTCTCCTGACCACGTTAGGTTCAGCCATTGAAAAACCGAATATCTCCGAATTTGTCGAGGACTACGCGATATTTCATATTTTCTCGACGCAACCCGCTTTGGATCTTTCGCAATTTGTGAACCAACACGGCACCCTTCTGTCTCAAATCCTCCGGTGTGAAGATCAACCGTTGTCAGACCAGGAAATTCGGGATGCCACCACGAGTCAAATTGCCTTTGGAACGCAGGACCTGACCCTCATTGATTGGAATGCCGCGCTGATGATCGGGCAAGAGATGGATGACGTGCTGGCAGTCTTAGAATTTGCCAATGTGGAATTAGTCGAGCGGCGATTTCTCGATCACCAATTAGACGAGGCACTTGACGACGCGTATGGCGCTCTCACACAGGAAACCCGGCACAGGTTTCGTTGGCCGGGATCATCAGATGCAAATCTTCGCCGAATCGCACGCATGCAAGTCGATAGCGCGATTCTCTTTGAACGGGTGACTAATACCCTGAAATTATTCGGCGATCAATATCTGGCAAGAGTCTCGCGGCTGGCGTCACAACGCTTTCATTTGCAAAGCTGGGATGCAAGCATTCTTCGCAAGTTGAACACACTGGATAATTTGTATGACAAAATGGCCGGTCAAACCGGCAATCAGCGTATGGAAATCCTTGAATGGATCATCATTATTCTCATTGCGATCTCCATTCTCCTTCCTTTTATCCCGGGTTTTCCCGGATATTAGGCTGCTTGCTTTAACTCAAAGTTCCCCACCCGGCGTCACTCCCAACAACTTACATGGGCGCAACCATACGACACAACATTCTCAGTTGAAAAGAGTTGCAAGACAAGACTTCTGAGAGTGGATTTTTGGGACGCCTCAACGAGAAACCAAAGAGGGTCAAGATTGAAAACAAAGGCACTTATTCGAGTGTAACTTGGCCGTCGATATTCCGGATGATTCTGGCGCGACCGGACTGATCGAGCTGCGCTTCAATCCAGTCCCCCACATGCGCCGGACGATCAATCCGGGTATTTTCATCAAAAGGCAGTCGAGCTTCAATCTGATCGTTTACATGCACAACATAGGCCGCGCCTTCGATTTTAAACACCTGGCCCTGAACCTTTCTTAGATGCCTATGGGCGGACAACGCCTCTTGTTGAATCTGTTGGTAGCCTTTGGTGCCTTCGACAATGCCACGCCCGATAGCCGCTTGCTGAGCGTCCAGGAATTCCTGCTGTCCTACACATCCCATCATTCCAATGATGGCCAAGGTCACGCTTATCCAGCCCTGATGACTTGATGCCATTTCCGGCTTTCCTTTCTCCTACTCACTCAGGTACATAATAAGCAGTGCCAATACGAATTATCCTATCACACGCGCTCAGAGAGTCCAGGGAATAGGGCTCATCCCAGACCGTCTGACGTCCACTTTGAAAATTGACCTTTACAGAGAATTCTTTTACCCTGCCCGTGAACATGTTCACAACATGATTGATCCGCATTCATCGATCCGTCCAGCAATGTCATTTAGAGGCGCGCCCGGCTTCATCCTGCCTGTCAATTTATACCTTCATTCAACCAATCTTCAATATTTTCCTTAAGGTCAGGAACCTTCGATTGATGCTTCAAGATTTTTGGCAAGAAATTCTTACGGTCTGGCAGATCGGCATTTTACATACCACCCTGGGTGATATCTTCCTTGCCTTGGGAGTGTTTCTGACATTCTTGTTTGTCCGTCGAATTTTCTTCCGTTTTTTTTCCCATCTCTTGCGACGGTTTACCGGACGAACCAAAACGGACTTAGACGATCGCATCCTGGAAGCGATTGAACGACCGCTTGAATTCACGTTTGTCATTATTGGTCTGTACATTTCCGGACAGGTCATCTCCTTGTCGCCCGCGTTGGGTGCGATCTTTGGACAAATTATCCGGTCCTTGATTGCCTTCACGATCTTCTGGGCTATTTTTCGAATACTTGATCCGCTGTCAGCCCTACTGGATCGATCCATCACACTCTTCGGCAGCCAAAGCATGCACGAAACCATTAAGGGGTTTTTTCTCAAGGTCGCAAAGTTTGTGGTGGTCTGCTTAGGCATCGCTGCTGTGTTTCAGGAATGGGGATTCAATGTCGCGGCGGTCCTCGGTAGCTTGGGACTGGTCGGCATGGCGGTCGCTCTCGGCGCCCAGGATTTCATTAAGAATATGTTTGCGGGATTTACAATATTTTTGGACCGGGTCTTTGAAAAAGGCAACTGGATCAAAACGCCTGACGTGGAAGGCACGGTGGAGGAAATTGGATTTCGTGCGACAAAAGTCCGTCAATTCGACAAAGCCCTGGTCACACTGCCCAATTCCAAATTGGCCAATGAAGCGTTAATCAATTACTCCCGCATGACGAACCGGAGAATTCATTGGATGATCGGGATCGAGTATCGTTCGACTCATGATCAAATTCGGAATATCATCCATGCCATTTCGACCTATATTGACGAATGTGGTGACTTCGAAACCAATCCCGAAAAGACCAAAACATTCATTTTTCTGGATTCATTCGGCAACTCCAGTATTGACATCAAACTGTATTGTTTCACGAAGACCATTGTGTGGGGTGAGTGGTTGGAAGCCAAAGAACGATTGGCATACAAAATCAAGGAAATCGTCGAGAGCGAGAAGGCCAGCTTTGCGTTTCCATCGAGTTCCATCTATGTCGAAAGTCTGCCATTCGGCACACCAGAATCTTTCATGCCTCCCCGCTCCCAGGCGCCTTCTACTCCATCGCCAACATAGTTCGCATATTTCTGTAGCTGGGCATGGCCTGCCAATTTGTCCGCAGGGCCAGATGATGTCCGCTCCTCTTTTCTATTTTCATCCCAATCAACTCCATCCCTTTCCACGATTCCTTCACTAGTCGAGCCTACCTAGCTAAATTGGATCTGACCTTCTAAGCCATGAAACAAAATGATGGATTCCAGTCTTGCAGCGTATACAACCCACTGCCAACACATGCTAGTTCCCTTCTTACGCCCGCAGGGGAAAGAGAATCCTCTAACATGTCGACAGATCCTGCTTGGAAACACCGAAATGAACAGAAGGGAGGGAAACTGGACTATTCCCGGCAGACTTCTGGAATAATAGTGGGCACGCCAAGGCGATTTACCCTCTATCCGCCGTTGTCATTCCCAATCTGCCAGATTTTAAGGCCAAATTAACCCTTTCTCTTATTGGTTGATTACGATAATATTGTGCTTTCAGAAGAGATAAGAACATTTTTCTTTTCCCTCTGACCAAGTGAAAATCCAATCAGGCTACTCACCTAACAACAAAGGAGAAGAGTAATGGCAGAAACAACTGCAGCAATGTTTGGAGGACACAAAACCAACGGCCTGGTTCTCGTCGTGGACGATGAACCCGATGTTCGAAAAGTTGTACGGATGAGTCTCGAAAAGGCCGGGTATGATGTCATCGAGGCGGAGGATGGGGAAAAGGCTATTCAGGAAGTACAGAAAGGCGAAAATCCCTTAATGTTGGACGTCATCATTTCTGATATTCGCATGCCAAAAATCAACGGCGTGGAAGCCATTAATTATTTCCAACAGCAATACCCCCGTGTTCCACTTATTGTACTGACGGGATTCCCGGATATGGAAATGGCCACGGGATTTCTCAAGCAGGGGATTGTGGATTATCTCGTTAAACCGGTTGAAAAAGAAAAGCTCCTAAAATCCGTGGCCACCGCCATGGAAAAACGAGATCTCAATCGCCTGTAATCTGACAGAACGTTTCAGATTTCGAGTTTCTTCTCGCGGGTAAATGGTTCCCCATGAAGAAGACTATGGTATATCGAGAAAAGCCCTATCCTGAGGATAGGGCTTTCTACCATATGACCTTTGAGACATGGAGAAACCTCTCATGCTCCCCACTCGACCTTAGCCTTACCGCCTCCTCCACTCCAACAATCAAGGAGGGATTCCATGACGACCGTTGAACCTCCAATTAATATTGCCATTCTCGGAGCCGGCAAGGGGGGAACGGCCATGTTGGAATCCTTTCTTAATTTACCCCACATCCGTCTCCTGGGTATTGCCGACACAAATCCTCACGCCTTGGGCTTTCAACTGGCCAGACTTCACAATATTCCGACAGTCTCTCACCCTCTAAAGCTTATTCAGGAAGACAAGCTGAATTTAATTATTGACGTGACCGGGGACCCCATTCTTCCTTCATACATTACGGAGCACAAACACAGCGGGGCTGAAGTGCTTGGAGGAACCGCCGCCAAAGTTCTCTCAGAGTTGATCCAACATCAAACATTTATCCAAACACAACTGTTTCAATCCGAAAAATTAGCCAGCATGGGAACCTTTGCCTCAGGGATTGCTCATGACATTAATAACCCGCTGTATGTCATTTTGGCGATGGCCGAAGAAATTCAAGAGGAAAACAATCTCGATCGCATTCGACTCCATGCCGCCAGCATCCATGAAGCGGCTCAACGCATTCAAGCCATTTCACGAAATATCACTGATTATGTTCGCACATCCAGTCATCAGGAACTCGAAAGAATCGACCTCCATGCCAGACTGGATGAAGCCTTAAGCATTTCCAGATTTGCGACAAAATTTCGAGAAATTACGGTTCAGAAACATTACCAAAACGGCTTGACCGTCCAGGCGAAACCCGAAGAAATCCTCCAGGTATTCATCAATCTGATTACCAACGCCATTCATGCCATGGAAGAAAAAGGCAGTCTCACCATTACCACCTCACACCGCAACGGAACCGTTCAGATTGCTATCAGCGATACCGGCTGTGGCATTTCCCCGGACCACCTCCAAAAGATTTTCAATCCCTTTTTCTCAACGAAACCGAAAGGCCAGGGGACCGGCCTCGGACTCTATAACGTCAAAACCATTGTCAAAAAATATCATGGGGATCTTCAAGTCGAAAGCGAATTGGGGAAAGGGACCACCTTCCGATTGTCCTTCCCCGCCACCCCTCCTGTAGAAGGTGAGGTATCCGGTGGACAACCCTGAACTCAAACCCGCCAAAAGTAAAAAAGGACTGACCAAAAAACTGGTCTTGTCCATGCTATTGGTCGGCGCACTCCCCTTGATCATTGGACTCCTGCTGGCTTTTTACCAGGGCACACAGGAAATTCGCGAGGTCAATGGATCCAGCTTTGAAGCCCTCGCAACAGAGACGGCCAGAAAGCTTGATCTGGTCATGGCAGATGAACTGGCTCGCACCGCCTTACTAACAACCAATGTCAAAATCATTGCACGACTGGAACACACCCGCGATGCTCTCAGTGAGTTGAATCCCCAGGAGCGGGCTCGCACTCTCGACCAAGAACAAGAAGCCTGGAACGCCAAGGATGCCGACATGCTTCAACGGATTCTGAAAGGACCATTTGCCGAGGTCCTGCAACAACATGTGGGGGGAACCTTTATGGACCCGGGCCATCCCATTCCCCTGATTACCCGATCGGCCACACGAGGTTTATTTATCACCGATCGTGAAGGACGGGTCATTGCGAGTCTGGATTCCGACATTCCCTACCTTCATCGGGAAGAAGTATGGTGGCAAGGTGCATTCCACAATGGAGTCGGTCAACCGTATATAGGCCAGGTAGCGTTTGATTCACGACTGGGAGTTTATACGTTTACTATAGCGCTCCCCATCATGGATAGTTTGCGGTATGAAGCCATCGGCGTCCTGCACCGGATATATGACGCCAAGGAGTTCTTTGCCCCTTCCATCGACATTATTCGATTTGGCAAAACCGGCCATGTCATGCTCATTGACAGCCGTGGCGTCGTGTTAAGCTGCCCAATCCTTCCCACCGGGACCTCAATTGCGGACACCCGCCTTATTCCCCTCGTCACCCCCCTGAAGGCCGGATGGACTCCAGCCCCAAGCGACGGCCATGGGGGCACTGCAGCCTCCATCATTGGATTTGCCCCCCTGAGTAATACCAATCAGATTACCAAATTCTCCACCAACCAGACCTGGCATATGTTTGTCTGGCAGTCATCCGGTGAGGTCTTTGCCCCCATCGAGCATTTTTTTAAATGGACGGCAGCTTTTGGATTACTCGGAGTGGCCCTGCTCGTCACGTTGGGATATATAGCGGCCAACCGAATTTCTGCACCCATTCGTCGCCTTCAGGAAGCTGCCCGGCAAATCGGCAGAGGGGAATATCGTGAGCCCATAACATTATCCACCGGCGATGAAATTGAGGAATTGGCCGATGAAGTCAATCGCATGAACCAACAACTGGCTTCACAGTTCGCCGGATTGGAAAGCCAGGTTGAGTTGAAAACCCAGGAAGTGAAATACCTTGAGGAGTCAACCATTAAAATTCTGGATAATGTGCCTGACCCGGTCCTGATGATTGGCCCAGACGAACACATCGAATATGTGAATAAGGCCTCGAAAGAAGCCTTCGCCGTCACGAACGGCGAGATCATCGGCACTCCACTGTTCCAAATTTTCTCCTTGGATTCTGCGACACAAGACCGGCTTAAACAGGAAATGCACGCGGTCCAGGTTATGGAACCTCCCTTTTCAGAAAACACAAAGGCCAATCCGTCCAACGCCTCGTTGCAAGATCCCCTGGTTCCCACTAATTGGGCTCAATCGGGCACCAATCGCCAGGAAATTCGAATCAATCAGCGAACGTTCCGGTACCGTTGGTTTGGTGTCCAGGCCCGCCCGGGAAGGGGGCCAAGTGCCGGATTGGTATTACGAGATACGACGGAAGAAAGTATCCTCCAGGACCGGGTTATCCAAGGGGAAAAACTGGCAAGCTTGGGCGTTCTGAGTGCCGGGATTGGACATGAGCTTAATAATCCTTTAGTGGGAGTTATTGGATTAGGCGAAGCGATACAAGAAGAGACCAATCCCGAGCAGATCAAAGAATATGCCAGGGGCATCGTTCAACATGGAAAACGTATGGCTTCCGTCGTTCGGGACTTTACCGGTCAAACCGGAAAAAATTTGACTGAAGGGCAAACGCTCATTAACCTCAATGAACTGTTGGAACAATCCGTGACTGCGGTCAAGGATCTCTTTCCCTCAGTCCAGATTGAAATAGAGACTCACCTTGAACCCATCCCTCCCATAAAGGGAAAAGCCTTGGAACTTGGACAGGCCTTTACCAACATCATCACCAATGCTTTTCAAGCGATGAAAGAAGGTGGGAAGCTTACTATTTCAACAGAAGCGTCAGGGCACGACCTGGAAATCCACATTAAAGACACGGGGCGCGGCATCACCCCGACTCATCTGCCCAGAGTCTTTGACCCTTTTTTTACCACGAGGGGGCAGGGAGAAGGATCGGGCCTTGGACTCACCGTGGCCTATCGAATCATCAATAAATTAGGCGGACACATTCGAATGGAAAGTGAAGAAAACCGGGGAACGACCTGTTTGATCACCTTACCCGTCTCGAATGCCCACCTGACGAAGGAAAGGAGTACAACGTCATGACAAGCCTACGGGGCAGTAGGACCGGCTTATCCATGGTTTTTCTTGCCACTCTCCTCATAGGAACAGGTGTTTCTTCATCTCTTCAGGCAGGTGAATCCAACACCATGAAAAATCTATCACCGGAGAAAGTTGCCGACTTTATTCATGCCATCGTTGAGGCGGACCGTCACGTCTACACAACGCATATTGTGAAAAGGATGCAGGAGCAAGGGGTCGTCATGGCGCGAGAAGATTGGGAAAACAAAAATGCCATTCCCCTTCCTGCGCAGTTTCTGCATATTTCCAGCAAATTGGTCGCGGAATCAGGGCACGGCATCCGATTCCGGTTAATTAGTCTGTGGCCAATTTATCGAAGGAATGGGCCTGCAACGGATTTCGAACGAAAGGCCTTGGAAGAACTTTCGCTCAATTCCGATACGCCCCAACGTGGAATTGTATCCACCGGAAAAAAACGCTTATTTCAGGCCATTTATGCCGATACAGCGATTAACGATACCTGCACTACTTGCCATAATGCTCACCCCTTAAGTCCCAAGCGTGACTTCAAAAAGGGCGACCTCATGGGGGCCATTGTCATCACCATTCCTTTGGAGGACTAACGCCCGGCACGGGTTCCACCACAGACTCCTTTTTTCACACATTCGATTATACCTTTCCCTGTAGCACGTATAATTTCAATCTCCGTTTTTGATAAGGAATAGGTAAAAATTTTGTTACGATTTCCCCTTGTCCAATTTTTGATAGGACTCGCCTTCACGACTCCTGTTCTGGGCTTTGACCATCAGCCCGGCTCTTCTTCATCCATACCCCTGGTTATGGGAAATATCATCCAGGACATTCGCGAACTGAGTCATCCATCGTATCAAGGCCGGCAGGCCGGCACGGATGGTAGCTTGCATTCAGCCGACTATCTGGTTGATCGATTCCGATCTCTCGGCTTACAACCGGCTCACCACATTTCCAAACACGAACAGGATGTTCATTGGTTGCAACAACGGTTCATGACCGCGGTTCAATTGCTGGATCCATCGACCCTCACCCTATCCCTTATAGGCGCGAACCAGACGTCAATGACGATGTCATTAGTTCCAGGTCAGGAGTTTCTTCCAATCTTGGATTCTCCTTCCACCAGAACCACAGCCAAAGTCGTCTTTGTGGGATACGGCATTGTCGACCCTGCTCGCGGAATAGATGAATATGAGGGCATGAATGTCGACAATCGCATCGTCCTATTTCTCCGGGGGAAACCTCCTTCCTATCCGGGGTGGATCACGCATGAAGAAAAAGCGGCCATCGCCAAAGAAAGAGGCGCGGTAGGCTATTTGACGGTAACCGGTTCACTCCTTGGTCGTTATGAGGCCCGCAAAGGTCTGGGGCAGGGTCCTTTGGCCATCTATGGAGAAACACCCGATAACCGCCCCATCCCTGGGGCATGGATACACGGAAAACTTCTTGACCAGGTCTTGAAGGCAGCCAATGACTCGCTCGAAGGCCTGCAACAGGCCGCCAATGATATCGGAACATTTCGTAGCAGAGCCCTTCCGCTTCTGGTCCAATTTCATTGGGAAAGCCACAGTCAGCCCGGAATGCTGACTAATGTCATCGGCATGTTACCGGGTCGCGATCAGGAGCTACGCAAAGAACTCATTCTCATCGGTGCGCATCGCGACCACTTTGGACAGCAAGCCGGCTTGCTTTTTCCTGGAGCCGATGACAATGCATCCGGAACATCAGTGATGTTGGAACTGACCAGAATGCTCTCCCAAAGCGCCACCTCACCGAAACGGAACGTGCTTTTCGTGTCTTTTGACGGAGAAGAACGAGGCCTACTGGGATCGAGGCTCTATGTCAGTCATCCCGCCTTTCCATTGAATCAAACGGTCGCCATGATCAACCTTGATCATCTAGGAGCGGGGGATGGAACACTAACGGTTGGAATTACTCGAATGGATAAGATGCTGGCTCAGCAAGCAGCCGAACAGGCGGAATTAGGCGACAATATTCAAATGTATGGATATTTCCCCGGTGGCGATCATGTCCCATTTTTTGAGGCCGGGGTACCGACCGTGACCGTTGTCAGCAGCGGCAGGCACCCTCATTTCCATCAACCATCCGATACCCTGGAGTCCATTCAACCCGCAAATTTGGCCATCGCTACCAAATTCCTGTTTTCACTGATTACCCTGTTAGCTGACAAGCCTCAAGCAGCCTGTCACCCTCAGCTTACCGCGAAGGATCTGTGCCCGGGGTGACGGTATCTGGATTTTGCAGAATTTTTTGAGGAAAATGTTCTGAGCTTACCGATTGGGTTATCATGATATGATCTCACCAAAACTTCACTGTTCAGATTTCCTCGTGAATTCTCGCAGGGAACATGCAGACGGTTACCACACATTCCCCTTTATCACTTTATTTTTTTCCTTGTTTCACTTTTTCGACTGTCTTTTCTTTGATTACTTCAATTTCCAGAATGATGTCGACCTCATCACCCACGAGCATTCCGCCACTATCTAATAATTTGCTGAATTTCATGCCGAAATCCTTTCGGTTCAGGGTGCCGGAAGCGGTGAAGCCAGCCCGCGTGTTGCCCCAAGGATCCTGAGCGACCCCATTAAACGTTCCGGCTAATGTGATCTCTTTAGTGACTCCCAACAAAGTCAAATCTCCGACAGCGGTGTAGTCGTCTCCGGTTTTCTTATAGCTTTTCATGGTATAAGTCATGGTCGGAAACTTCTGAACGTCAAAAAAATCCGGGCTTCGTAAATGCTCATCCCGTTTCTGATGATCAGTCGTGACCGAGGCGGTCTGTATGACCGCTTCAATGGTTTTAAATTCCTTCTCCTCTGCGTCCATCTCCACAATTCCTGAATACTCTGTAAACCTGCCATTGGTTTTGGACACCACCATATGGGCAACTTGAAATCCAACCCTGGAATGATCATGATCCAGTTTCCATTTAGCCATTTCTGCAACCGAAGCCGTGATAAACCCAAAACCAACGAACAGAACCGTTCCAATCCCAAAACACACTTTGGAAACCTTCCGCATCACATAACCTCCCGTGAAATTTGAAGACATACTGTTGGTATGGTCTTCGTTCATAAATAAACAAGAGCACAGGATCTACGAATCGTCCATCATCCTATGCTGAGACAATGATTTATACAATCGACGGGCTGCCGTTGCCGGAAGCTGGACCATCCAGCCATTTGTCAATGAGTGAAACCATCACACCTGTGGGTTGATACCCCTGCGTCAAGCTGATGTAGCCATTTCCCTTTTGACCTAGCAGGGCTGGAAAACCACTCACTCCCAATTGGCGAGCCCGATCAAACTCCTGCCAGACCGATTGTTTCATCGCAGAATCATGAAACCATTCCAGAAACCTGTCCTGGTCAATACCTTGTGTGCCGGCAAGATCCGCCAAAATCTCCGGATGGGTGACATCCTGGTTCATCACGTAAAATGCTTCCTGCACAGCATTCAAAAACACGAATTCCTTATCCGGAGCCAATTGCCGGATCACCATCATCGCTCGCGATGGCGGTTCGGTGTCATACATGAACGAAGGCTCAGGATGAAAATCAAAGTTAAATGGTTGACCGGTTCGTTCATGGACCGCATGCCAATGACGGAGAATGTAGGCACGCCGTTGCTCATCAAACCGTTCAGTATTGCCGGGGCGCAAACCACCTAACAATACCTCGATCGTGACCCGATCTCGATATCGCCGAGCAATCTCATCAATGACTGGTGAAAATCCCCAGCACCACGAACACATGGGATCAACCACATAGATAAGCGATTTTACCATCATGTCTACCATCTGGCTCCCTCGGTGACCTGCTCAGACATACCCAACAAGGCAATACCCTACAAATAAAATTAACCTACTCTACCACACAGAAGATATGTAACTTATCAATTTTTCCTCAATGTTTCTTTTAAATGTCATGTCGGTTCATGTGTGTCTGAGACAGCACCTGTGAACTCCCTCCCCTTCCGAACCTCATCAACCGCCCTACCTTTGTATGCTGTAAAAATCCAGCATCCTCGAATCCAAAATTGCCCAATCTTTACAGGGTAAAAACTGATGGATCATAATAGGGTTCTTATTTGGGAAACGCTATGCCAGGATCCCATCACAACCCGTTAGCGAACCTCAACGAAGAGACTGCACTCCGAACTATCCTGGAGGGGACCTCCACTGTCACGGGGGAACGATTTTTTGAAGCCCTCGTGGAAAACCTGGCCAAAGCCCTGCACACCCATGCCGCCTGGGTCACAGAATATTTTCCTGATTCCCGACGAATGAAAGCTCTGGCGTTTTATTTAAATGGCACGTTCCTCAAAAATTGGGAAATGAATATTGCCGGAACTCCCTGCGAGCACGTTATCGAGCAAGCCCGGCTTATTCATTTTCCAGACAACTTACTGAATCTCTTTCCGATTGATCCGGAGATCATCGGCATGAAGGCAGCCAGTTATATGGGTCTCCCCCTTGTCGACTCGATCGGAAATATCCTTGGGCATCTAGCGGTGATGGATACCAGACCCATGCCGGCGGAACCTCGGGTGCAGACAATTGTTCGAATTTTTGCATCAAGAGCCAGCGCCGAACTTCAGCGGATCCAAGCAGAATCCGCGACACGTGAACGTGAACAAAAGTTGCGGCGATTGGTCGACAGTGCCATGGATGCCATTATTGAATTAGATGAAGATCTTCGAGTCACCCGAATCAATCCGGCTGCCGAGAAGGTGTTTCAATGTAAAGCCACCCATTTGTTTGGTAAGCATTTCTCCCACTCCCTTGCCCAAAAAGACTCTGAAAAATTACGACTTCTGATCCAAGATCTCAATACGAAACCTGCAGGCCAGCGATCTCTTTGGATTTCCGGTGGCTTCAAGGCCCTCCGCCCGGACGGCTCGGAATTTCCCGCAGAAGCCACGCTTTCCCAATTTCATATAGAGGGGAGGGTCTACTACACCCTGATTCTTCGTAATGTGAATGAACGCCTGGAAGCGGAACAAAAAATCCGGTCCCTCACGATGGAAAAAGAATTTCTCAAGGAAGAATTACATGAGCTCCAACATTTTGGGGAAATTTTGGGGAATAGCCCCGCCTTGGTGCACGTCATTCGAGACATCCAACAGGTGGCAGATACCGAAGCCACCGTGCTCATTACGGGGGAAACCGGAACAGGCAAGGAGGTGATGGCTCGGGCCATTCATGCTAACAGCCGGCGGCGGGATCATCCATTTATCAAAGTGAACTGCGCCGCAATTCCTGCGACCTTAATCGAAAGTGAATTCTTTGGACATGAACAGGGTGCCTTTACCGGGGCCACAAAAAAACGGGAGGGGCGATTTTCACTAGCCGACGGCGGGACCATTTTTCTGGATGAAATCGGCGAATTACCTCTGGACCTTCAAGGAAAACTGTTGCGCGTTCTTCAGGAAGGGGAGTTCGAACCGGTCGGGAGTTCCCACACCAAAAAAGTGAAGGTTCGGGTCCTCGCGGCCACAAACCGCGACCTACAGAAGGAGGCCCAGGAAGGAAGATTCCGTGAAGATCTCTACTATCGACTCAATGTCTTTCCCATTCATCTCCCACCACTTCGAACGCGAGGCGAGGATGTGGTCCTGCTGGCTGCCTCATTTGTTCAGCACTTTGCCCAACGGATGGGTCGTACGGTGGCTCCACTATCTCCGGATGCGCTGGGACGCCTCAGGGCCTATCATTGGCCGGGAAATGTTCGGGAATTGCAAAACGTGATTGAGCGGGCAGTCATTACTGCGCAAAATGGCCAATTAAATCTTGACCGTGCCCTCCCCGAGGCTAAAGGAAATTCCCATTCGACTCATGAAAGCGTTAAACAAGAGTCTCCCACTTGCATTCGAACCATTCAGGAAATTCAAAATTTTGAGCGTCAAAACATTCTCCTGGCCCTTGAACAACGCGGGTGGAAAGTATCCGGAGAAAAAGGAGCCGCTAAGCTGCTGGGCATGAATGCTTCAACGCTCGCATCTCGTATACGAGCCCTGGGGATTATCCGCGAGAAATAATTCCTGCTCGATTTCTTCCCGTCATTTTTCAATTCTTCCCGATTCCCCTTCAGAATTTCTTCATACCCAGTGTTCTGTTGTCTTTGCGAATTTTCGCAAATTCCCTTTATGAAATTTCGAAATTCAGCAAATTTCGTGAGCGAATTTTTCGCCTCCTGACATTAAAAAACATTGTTTTTATGTATTTTATTAAGATTTTTCAGGCTGGCACCTCCCCTGCAAAATGTCTTTGACATGGAAGACATCACATATCAAACAGGCTTTTAAGGAGCAAGCAGGAACATCATGTCGAGTCAGGATGAGCGATACTCCAACTCCGAGGCCCAAGCTGAAAAACGGAACTTTCAGGAAATATGCCGTCAGGCAGATCAACTCTTTTTTTACATATTGTTTCACACTCAACCAGGAGGATGTGCCATGTCATCAGTCGCCACACCATCAACCATTAATGGGGTCAACGTCGAACAACTAGGGGCCAATATCAATGCCATTCAAAGCGAAGCGAGTTTGGCCAATTTTCAGTTCCGGGCCACCAACACCTGGATCAATGGCGGTCACAATCGCACCACGATCAAGGAATTTTACGGAGTGGGCAAAGAAGACGAGACCCGTACCAAGCCGTTTGTACTGCATGCCGATGAACCGCCCGTCCTGTTAGGAGAGGATCATGGAGCCAACCCGGTGGAGTTTGTATTGCATGCTCTGGCCTCCTGTTTGACCACGTCGATGGTCTATCATGCGGCCGCTCGAGGCATCAAAATCGACGCAGTGGAATCCAGGTTAGAGGGCGACCTGGATCTTCGCGGGTTTCTGGGGCTGTCCAAAGACGTTCGACCGGGCTATCACAATCTCCGGGTTCATTTCACCGTCAAAAGTGACGCCCCAGCCGAGACGCTTCGGGAATTGACGAAGTATTCACCGGTTTTCGACATTGTATCCAATCCCGTGCCGGTGGCCATTTCGGTGGATACGAAAGGGACCAACTAACAAGAGACATAGCTGATTGCCTCAAGCCCAAGCAGCCGGCCCTTACATGTCCGAATCAAAAAGGAGCTACGATCATGAAACGTCTAGTATTTTTTATCTATGGCACCCTGTGCTACCTATCTTTTCTAGGCATCTTTTTATATACCGTAGGCTTTCTTGGAAATTTTGGCGTCTCCAATACCATTGATGGCCAACCCGGGGTTCCAGTCTGGCAGGCTCTGGCCATCAATTCGTTTCTGTTGGGGATCTTTGCGGTCCAGCATAGCGTCATGGCCCGGCAGACCTTTAAACAATGGTGGACACAATATGTTCCCAAACCCATTGAACGTAGCACCTATGTGCTCTGTACCAACATCGCACTGGGTCTCTTGTTTTATGCCTGGCAACCCATGGGAGGCTGGATTTGGCATATTCAAGATCCAGTCGGGCAGGGTCTGCTGTATGGCCTGTTTGCGGCGGGTTGGGGATTAATTCTCATGGCTACATTCCTCATCAATCATTTTGATTTGTTCGGTATGCGGCAGGTCTGGCTCTATCTGCGGAAACAGGAGTACACACCACTACCGTTTAAGACCCCGGCCCTGTATCGACAGGTACGGCATCCTCTCTATGTCGGTTGGCTCTTGGCCTTCTGGGCCACTCCCACGATGACGGTTGCCCATCTGGTCTTTTCGGTGACGACAACCATCTATATCCTGATGGCCATTCAATGGGAAGAGAAGGATTTGGTGGCTTTCCATGGAGAGGCGTATAAAGATTATCAAGAACGAGTACCCAAACTCATTCCACGGCTATTCAGAGAAAGCTTCATGGGGAAACCACAAGCCCCAAGAACCATGGCTACATGAAGGCCAAAAGTACACCATCCGGTGCGTGAAAAACCCACGCAGCGGCGGGCTTCATCTCTTTACCGGGGAAGGGAAGACAACCATGCGCACATTGAAAACCGGGATATTCCAGAATCCTTTACAGGAACCTACCTGGATAAAAAAGTTTGGATGGTATGGAGTGGTCTTTTTCTTGGTCAAAGGAGCATTCTGGCTTATCACCCCTTTCATTATCCTTGCATTCAACTAAATATTCTCGCCCGTTTTCCGGGCCGCCGACTCATGAGCACGCTGAGCAATGAACCTCACACAGAGGAACGTATCCCACGAGATTAAACTTGCGCCCCGGCAAAAGGCTCAGTCCCTCCAATACACTGCAAGCCAGATCGTATCTTGTTGGGGATCGGTCCATTCCACACGATGCCTGGTATGGGCGGAAAGATACAGCGTATCCCCGGGACCAAGCCTCATTTCAGGTTGTCCCTCAATTTTGAGTGTAGCTTTTCCTGTCAGGACCACAACACATTCATGCTCGGCCTGATCATACCAAAAGTCTGGTGGAGACGCCTGGCCCCGTGACACTATCCGTTCAATTCGTACAGAACGACTCCTCAATACCTCACTCGTCAATTCGTGGTCAAAGTGTTCAGGAATATTGGCGAACAGATTTTGACATAGTTCCATTCCCTGCACCTTTCATGACAAATCGGGCATATAAAATGAAGCTCAAAGAGAGGTTCCGGCCTTATGGCATCCTCTTTCTTAGGCCTGGCTGACTGCCATAAGTGCATTGAGGCGAGCTCTGTTCATGGGGAATAAACCAAAGTCAGTTATCTGTAATGGGGATAAACCGAAGGATGAATCAGCGGCTGGGTACGGAAGATATAAGGCTCAAGCAGAAGAATCAGCAGACTGCCGATAATTCTAATTGGGGGAGTATAAGAAATGGACAAGACAGGCTCCCTATGAAGAATTGGCTCCTCAGTTCTCCATTCCAGACGCTCCCCCAAGACACCTTTCTAGCCAATTAACTTAGAACTCTTATTGTACGACAAAATGACCGCGTCGGTTTTCCTGCCAGCACTCTTCATTCTGATCGGTGCAAAACGGCTTCTCTTTTCCATAACTCACAACCTGAAGATTTTCACTGGGAATGCCCAAATCCACTAAATATTCCCTCACTGCATTGGCTCGTCGCTCACCAAGCACCATATTATAACTTTCCGTGCCACGCTGATCACAATGTCCTTCGATCACAATCTTGTTATTCGCCAAGCCGGAAGCCAGTGCTTGGGCATTTTCTTTCAGAACGGAGATCGCATCCGCCCGAATAGAAAATCGGTCATAATCGAAATAAATATCTCCCAGGGATTTGAGCAGAGCTTCCGTCTTCTTTTCAATCACTTCGGGCAGCGCTGGGGATTGCTGGGCCGCCTCGGGTTCCACCCGAGCGATCATTTGTTCCGACGGAGCCGCGTCTTCCCGAATTACCGGTCGTGCGGGCATTTCCGGTTCAAGCGCAATCGGCGGGATCCCAACCACTTGTGATTCTTGAGGAGAAGCCTGGCCTGGCGTAGTTGGTATAGGAGACGGAGGAATGACGGGTTCAGCTACCAGGGGAGCTTCTAGAGGCGAAGAGGCAGAAGGTTCGACGACTGTCGTTCGAGGAGTGGCAAAAATATCAGCGGGAGCCGAAGGACGAATAACCGCACGGGCAGGCTCTTCAACAGGAATGTCCAGAGGCGGAACGCCAATAAAAGTTTCAGCTTGCACGGGTGGCTGAACGACCGCCTCAACCGGCGGCGTCACAGGTTCAACCTTTGCCACTTGGGGCTTGGCAGGAGGTTCAGTCACACTCACAACTGTCGTTTGTAGTTTGGAACTACACCCCGCCATTATCGCAATCAGGCATCCGCCCAATAGGCCAAATTTCCCTACTCTCCTTACATTCGAAAAAGAGAATACTTCCTTCATGTTTTTTACCTCCACCATTTCCCTTTCTTGACTGACGGATGCCTCGGCTGCATCCCATTCAAATTGATTCCCATGCCCTTCAAGAATTTCTCTAAGCAAGGACTCTGTCTTTCCTCATGATAATCTTAATTTAAAACTGTATGCAGTCCCTTCGAATTGTGTCAAGAACTCAAATGTGGCATTCCTGACCTCTAATCCAGTCTCCTCACTTAAAAATGCCTTTTGGTAGGATCAGGGTCAAGGGTCCTGCGAGCAAAGCTACCTGAAAATCCTTCGTAAAACAACCTTTTAACCTGATCTTTTCACCTTCAATGAATCAAGCCTTGCCCTGTCGAACATTTCTTTATGCTGCGTCACGATAGCTTGGTGACTTCCCCAACTATGAATACTGGTTTTTGTTTATCCGGAACATCTATCAAAAATTCCGAATCCATTCCGTCAGGATTTTTTCAGAGAATGGCATTCACCAGCTATTTAACAACATGAGACCAAAAGACCAGAGCGTTTTTTTTGGCTTTAAATTTCTCCAGGATGGCCACCAAAGATGGTTCCCCGAAGGGCGAGCCTCTATCGAATTCTCAGTGCAACATTGAAACAGTACTCCAAGCAAAACGCCTGAGTTCACGATGAAGTTCTCTAGACCGTCAGACCGTCAGCCCCAATTTGAAGTTATTGTGACTCCGCTCAATCCTAATGTAAGAACCGGGGCTTTTTTGTTCATGCTCACGACTCACCTTTCGTCGTCACTCATTTATCCATTTTCGGGACTGTTGAATATTTCTCATAGTTTCCCTTTTCAATATATGAGTGCCGGAACCCCTCTATTCCTGGCGTTCGTAGTGAGCCGTTCCCAAGCTCAAGCAGGCCTATCAAGTGCTTCCCTTCAGTGAGGCGACGGATGGATAGCATCCATTGATAGATAAAATTGACGATCAAAAAGTTCATGATGGGTTTTTACCCGTACGCCCCGGTACTTCTGAAGGAAGTCGACTGCGTCCTGTAGGGTTTCACCTGCATGACTTTTATCAAATCCTATACCAAGACAATTCATAAACATATGAAATTTATATGTTTTTTTGAAAAAAATCACATGGAACACCCTTTGCATTTAATTTCCTCAACTACGGCAATTAGCCAATAATATTGGGGGCCAAGCATTTTTTTGAATATGCCGTTTCATTAATTAGCTCAATGATATGGAGACCGGTGTGGTTCGGATGTCCTAATAACAAAAGTTGAAACATGGCCATACTGAAATTGAGCGCCACTTTATGAGCCTCGGCGGAGGGACTGGTTTTAGGGGAACTACGATTTCGACCGCACCCGAAGTCTGGTCTCCTCATCAGCCACCTTCTCAAAAGTCCCTCCGCCACCTTTTGAGAGAAAACATTTCGACACCAATAATTTTAAAACACCATGAAAATTTTAGGCGTGTATCAGCATTCACCAAAATCCGGCTCTCCCAAGGTTCCCATCAAAGACCGAATCCTGTTAGTTGATGATGATCGACATCATCGAACCTGCCTGAAAGAATTTTTAGAGCTTCGGGGGTATGTGTGTTCAGAAGCAAAAAATGGTATTGAAGGGCTTGAAATTTTGCAGAATGAGTCCGTCTCCATCATCATTACCGACAACAACATGCCACAGATGGATGGACTTGATTTCATTGAGCAAGTCAATCATAAATATTCACAGGAAATTCTCTCCATTTTTCTGATAACTGCCGAATTATCCCACATTGTCCGTCTTCGCGCATTTAAAAACGGAGTCAATCGGGTCTTTGAAAAGCCCCTGGATTTTCAAGAACTCTGTAATGCCGTAGACTGGGTCACGAAATTTGACATCCATCAATCAACGACCAACAAATACTCCTCCGCAAGATACCTCTAAGTTTCTTTCCCCTTCGAGATGTAGTCGCACCGTCTGAGTTCCACCAGAAGGATCAAGAACTCTTTTCGGGCTCCAAAATGCACTGTTCAGATTATTCCTCATAGGATGCCCATGGGGCGGCTTTTTTTAAAAAATTGGCACCTCCGCTTTTGAATGCCTGAGACACGCCAACACCTGCTCGATCTTCCCATTCGTCACCGACTCGTCGGCCACCTCCAACATGATGTGCTTGAGCAAGACTTCTTGCCCAAGGTGAGTTGCTGAGGTCGGGAAACAGTTGCGCATTGCTAATCTTTCCATCCCTCTCCCCTTCGCCTATTGACGCCTGCCGCCCGGCCCCAGGGAACGCTCTTATTTCCCTGCGGGTCTCGTCTGAGCCCAGCGAGTTGGCCCGCTCTTCCGTAGCTCGCGTCCGTCTCATCCGATGAGGCCGGACGGGGCGTCACTGGTTTTGGGTCCTTTTGCCGAAACAAAAGTGGCTCGGCCGCCGGGACGAACTCCGGCTCAACCTTCTGTTCCCCGATACGATATGATGGTCTCGCCATTCCACTCATACGCCACCGCATAAAAGCCGGCTGCAACTTCGGGGCTCTCTGCAGAAGTCTCACTTTGCTGCGTAACGGTAGCTGTGCCAACTACATTTCCTTCATAAACAAGTCCTGGATTATAGCCACGGTTATAAGAATCCATGGCCAGAATGGCATACATCAATTCTGTAGACGTGCTCATTTTTTGCCTCCGATTTTAAATTCTCCAGTTCCAAGTAAGTCAACCAAATTTTCGCTTGAAACAGGACATGCCATGCATTTTTTACCATTAAGGCGGTAATCTTTTTCTCTATAATCCCAATACCACCCCAACACTTCCGCAATCTTCCCTTCCGTCATCGGCTCGTCGGTGATTTCCAGGGTGATGCGTTTCAGGGAGAACCCCGGGCCGAACGTCGCCGCCAAATTATCAGGATCGACTTTTTGAACCGTCGTGGAGTCGGTGATATCCGTGAAGGTCACGAGCAAGGGATAATGGGAATGTGGAATATCGGTCTTGAATCGCGATTTCGACAAAACCGCAAAACGCTCTGGATTACCTTTTGGCAGTTGGTCCTTAAAAATATTCACCGCATTGGTCTTCGGTCCACTATCCGGGGGACCTCCATCCAACAAAGCAAAGAGATAGCGTGAGCCCGGGAGCTCCACGAACGCAGCCTCCCCCTTCGCCCCAAATTGGAGCGGGTACCCCAACTGCTTCGTGAGCGGTTCGCTTTCTTTAACCCTCACTTTTACTACACTCGCCCCCGTATAAAGCTGCTCCTCGGCCTCAACCTCTAGAGTCATCTTTTGATGCCAGGTGTACTGATTCAATCCAAAGTAGCAATACCCCACCGACAATCCCATGAATACTAAAACCACAATAAGAATAGTCTTTTTCATGCCTCGTTGCTCCATCCTGGAAATTGATTTATTAGATACCCCGCGTCCTTGCGGGATATCCAAAACATTCCTTTCCCCTCATGAATCATTCAGCACGTGGAGCAGGGTCGGTTTTCCTTCACTCTCTTTGGTTGGCTGGAAAGACGCCGCTTCCAACGCCGATTCTCGACCACACCTGAGAGATATACCCACGGTATCCTGCCCTGTGGGGAGCCCGACCTGTGCAGCAAACACCAGACATGGGTTGAATGTTCCAAATCCTTATCCCTCTCCCCTTTACCTTCCGACGCCTCCGCCCGGCCCCAGGGATGGACGCTCTTATTTTTCAGCGGGCCCTGTTTGAGCCATGCGAGTTGGCCCGCTCTTCCGTGGCTCGCGGCCGTCCCCTCCGATGCGGCCGGACGGGACGTCACTGGTTTTGGGTCCTTTTGCCGAAACAAAAGGACCTCGGCCGCCGGGACGAACCCCGGCATCAGTATCCGTTCCCCGATAGGAAATAATGGTCTCGTCTATTTCAGTTTCTGGGATCGTCCACTCATCCGACATCGCATATTCCCAAAATTCATTGCGGTTAGTAGGCCATCCCAACTTATATTTTGATCTCCATTTAGCGGTCAATGGATTCTGTCCCTTGTCGCACCCAGGGGCCTGCCCTCACTTCTGACTGCGTTCCGAACATAAACAACCGAATGTTGCCTTCGTGATATTCACCAATAATGTATAGAACTTTATTCACAAAATAATCGGGGGGAACATCAGCTTTCGTGAGATTTCCCGCATCCGTCCTAACCACGTGGGTACTCTAGGGAAGATCCCCCTTTACTACCTCTAGAACTTTTACAGTCACCTCTTCCCCGGAATAATCGGGGGTAAGGCGAATTCCCGAATATCCAAGAATTTTAACTTTGGCGAGAAATACCGCATGCGTCCCTGGTTCATATTTTTCAAGAAAATGTCCTATCCTTTCAAAAAAAGGAAAAAGCTCCGGAAGATGAGATTCGTCAAAGAAATACCACTTCGAGATTCCTATTGTTCGAACTAACCTCTGATAGGATTTCGAAGCATCATAGACAAGATTGGCACCGCACTCTGGAATTTCGTTTCTCATATAAGAAACAGACGAAACAATTATAGTTTCCGGAGTAGCCGGGCGAAGATCCTTTGGGACTTGTATGGTTGGCAACTGGCGATTGTGGTGAATTAAATTTTCAAGAATGGCCTCTTGACCTTGAAAAATAGGGCCCAAATGATCTGCTTGTAGGAACTTGTTATTGCTACGATCATGTTGACAAGGAATCGGAAGAATAGGTGCATTAAAAAATGGCTGATTCAACCTAATTGAATCCGTAAGTGCCTCAACATTCGGTACAAACAGCATGATGAAAAAGGCGCAAACTAAACCGAATAGTCTTTTTCTCGAAAGCCACAAACTTTTTCGCACATCATGTTTTTGGGGCATTATTCTTCCTCGGAAGAAACTGGCGTGCTTGCAGGGCGGCCTCAACTGCACCAGGCATTTTAGATCCTATCGATGCTAATGAAGCGAGACTTGAGAATAGAGATTCAGGAAGACTAAACGGCTGACTGCCATTGTTGGTTGGCCAAGGATCACCCAGGATTCCAAAACTTCAACGCAGCCTGAATGGTTGCCTAGATCATAAAAGATGGTCTCTTCTTAAAAAATATGTTTGACTATTTATTCTTAAAATATCCGCTATCAGTCAACTCCTGAACCGATGTCGAAAGCAACTGGATGTCCCCGTTTATAAACGTTCCCATAATGTAATAAAACTTATTCACAGGAATGTCTGGTAATCCATCATCAATGGTGCTGATCCAACGCTTCACGAAAAACTCTTCTTTGGGAATTTCTCCATCGAAAACCTGAATGATTTTTATGATCAGTTCTTCCACAGTTCTTTCAGCAGTCGTTGAATACGTAAGAATTTGGACTCTGGCCATAAAAAAGGAATGGGCATCTGCGCCTTGCTCTTTACCCAGACGTTGAGCATCTTCGTAAATTCTTAAGGGTATTGGTTTTTCAAAAAAATGAATCCGTCCCGCACCCGACCAGCGTGCCAATGCTTCCCCCTCAAGAGGCAAAAGAGTCAATAATATAAAAATACAGCTTATTAGTTGCACTAATGTCCTCCTTCTGGTTTACAAAACTATTAAAAATTTCTCGATCTCAAGTATGCCTCCCGGCCTTTGGCATGGCCGAGCCGTGAAGCCGACGCCAGGCATTTCTTGAATCTCCCACACTTCTTATTCCTCTCCCCTTCCCCTTTTGACGCCTGCCGCCCGGCCCCAGGGATGGACGCTCCGATCTTCCCGCGGGCCCTGTCTGAGCCCCGCGAGTTGGCCCGCTCTTCCATAGCTCGCGTCCGTCCCATCCGATGCTGCCGGACGGGGCGTCCCTGGTTTTGGCCACTTTTGCCGCAACAAAAGTGGCTCGGCTGCCGGGACGAACCCCGGCACAATAATATCTCTGAAACGCTTGTACAAATACATCGGCGAAAAACTTCCCAAGACTAAAACCTCGCTAGTGATAGCTCCGTTCACGTGGGCTCCCTAACCTTCGTCGGTTTCTACAGAGAGCCTGTCTCTTCCAGATTCCCACCTGACTTATTGCATTGGTTGATTAACGATGGCGACCCTAAGGGACATTCGTATTTCGAGCTTCATGGAATCTTGCCCTCCAGAATTATTTCGGCAATAATCCTCCGGTTGTCAACCTCATAGAAAACTTCATTCAATAAAACCTTTGAAGACTAAGGAGAGACGCATGAAATCCTGGATATTCCAAGTGGCAATCGTGGGAAGCGTTTTCGCTATGGGTGGGTTGTCGGTTTCTGCCGGGGAAAAGGAAGGATCTCAGCTGACGATTACCTCCCCGCGCAATGGCGAAATCGTCGGATCGACCGTTGAACTCACGTATACGTTACAAAAGGGCACCAAAGGCGACCATATACATGCCTTTGTCGATGGCCAATACCAAAAAGGATTCAAAGGCACCCTCAAAGGACTGCCTCCGGGTAAGCATCTGATCACGGTCAAGGTGGCCGATCATGACCATGAACTTCTTGACACGTCTGATTCAATCGAGGTTGAAGTGAAATAACCACGCACCTGATGAGGAAAATCGCCTACGGTGGCACGTGGCTGAAAGGTCGGACAATTTCTTAGAGAGGATTCACGAGCAGGAAACAGATACCATGACGGGGATGGTGGTTATCACCAGATTTCTTCTCATGTAGGAGGGGTCGAGTCCGGAGTGGGACCTTCATCCAGGATGTCCCGGAGTGCAAGAGCCAGAGACAGTCCGTTGACCGGCTTCATCAAGAAGGCCCGAATGCCGAGTTGCTTGGCTTTTTCTTGAGTCATGGTGTGGCTAAACCCCGTACACAACAGAATGGGAATATCCGCTCGAATACCTAACAACGCACGAGATAAGGCCTCCCCGCTCATCGTCGGCATGGTTTGATCCGTCACGACCACATCAAAATCCGAGGGATGTGCCCGAAACAGATCTAATGCTTCATACGGATTAACGCTCGCCACAACGGCATAGCCTAAATGGCTGAGAAATTGTGTCCCCCAGCGCGTCAGCATTTCTTCATCATCCACAAATAAGACCCTTCCGGATCCGGTCGGCCAGGCAGTGACTTCCTCAGGTTTTTCGGGCGCAATCACATCCAAGCGCGGCAGGAGTACCGTGAAGGTCGTTCCCTCTCCGGGACAACTGGACACCGCAATCCCACCCCCATGGTTATGGACAATCCCATGGACAACCGCCAGCCCGAGTCCCGTGCCCTCCCCGGCCGGTTTTGTGGTAAAAAATGGCTCAAAAATTCTCTCGACCATTTCGAGAGGGATGCCCTTTCCTGAGTCACGAATCACCACCTGAAGGTAGGACCCGGCTTTGCATAGGCCCAGGCCCGGCATGCCTTCCTCAGGAATACACTCATGGCCTAAGGCTATTTCCAACAGACCGCCCTCTTCCCGCATGGCATATTCCGCATTGGCACACAGATTCATAATTACTTGTTGCATTTGCGTCCGGTCACCATAAATCACCGTGGATTCGAGATCCAACGACGTTCGAATTTCAATGGAGGAAGGAAAGCTGGCACGGACCATTTTCAAGACATCCCGAATGACCAATCGCAGGTCAACGGCCTCTTTATCCTTTTCCGAGCGCCGGCTAAAGGCTAAAATTTGTTTCACAAGATCACGGGCCCGATTCCCGGCGGCCACCACTTCGTTTAAATATGATTTTAAGCGTTCATCCTGTGTGGCATAGGCCATCGCCAATTCGGAATATCCCAGGATCGCACCCAAAATATTATTAAAGTCATGGGCAATGCCCCCGGCCAATGTGCCAATTGCCTCCATTTTTTGGGTATGCCGCAATTGCATCTCACTCAATAATAAGGCCTCTTCAGTCCGTTTCCGCTCTGTAATATCCTCACAAGACAGTAACCACACCCGAGGCCCTGACTGCTTCTCAATGGCCTGAATCGTCTCTTTCACCCAAATGATGGTCCCATCCTTTTTCACTTTCCGAAAGTCAGGAAGAATCCCTTTGGTGGATTCACGCAACCCCTTCTCCAGACCTGATTGAAACAGTCCACGATCCTCCTCATAGACCACGGAGAACGCAGAGGTGCCCAGCAATTCCTCAACCCGATACCCCAACACTTGAGCCCCATATTGATTGACGGAGAGAATGATCCCCTGACTATTCACCGTAAAATAAATTAAGGGAGTCTGATCGTAGAGCTCCCGATACTTGTCCTGGCTGTTTTGGACTTCTTCCTGTGCCCGCTTGCGCTCCAGTTCCGCTCCTGCCCGTGCGGCAAAAATCTTCAAAAGATTTTGCCCTTGAGAGGAAAGGACATGCGGATTCGTATCCAAAAGCGCTAGATTTCCCACGACCTCATTTTTGGAATTAAACAGAGGCGTTCCATAATACGCCTCCACTCTCAAAGCTTGAATCGCTTCACTGCGAGGAAAGAGTTGTTGGACACCGGAAGGCTGGTCCACAGGGGTACCCCCAAGTACGAGTTCGCAAGGTCCCCCCAGACATTCATACACCGTTGAAGGCTCAAAATGGTCGTGGCTCCAAAAAGCCAATGTCCGGGCTTTGCTGGCATTTGGCTCAATCCGCTCTGACAAAAACACCATGGGCACCTGAAGTGCTTTCGCCAATTCACCGACAAGGACTTCGAAGAAATTTGGAGAGCCGGGGATCACATTGCCCTTAACAATCGCCTCCAGCGCATCTTCCCATTGTTTTCTCTGTGTGATATCTCGCGAGATGACGACAGCGCGCAGTTCCCCAAGCGCCGTTTGAAAGGCTCGTCCGGTGCTTTCAAACCAGTGGTACTCGCCATTCTGATGCCGATAGCGGTAGACCGAACGGCCGGAACCGTGGGTCTTCATGCCTTGACAAAACTCCCCCACTACCCTGTCTCGATCTTCAGGATGAACCGGGGCAAAGACACTCGTGCCAAGCAGATCTTGGGAGCTGTACCCGAGAGATTCTTTAAAATTTGGACTCACATAGAGGAACCGTCCTTCTGCATCGGTTTCCGTGATCAGATCATAGGCATTTTCCATAATGGCCCGGAAGCGTTTTTCTCGTTCCTGAATGATGAGCTCAGCGGCTTTTCGGAACGTAATATCGCGAGCAAAACCCAAGACCCCGTTCTGACCATCCGGTAACGATCCAAACGAGTCTTTGGTCACTAAAAACGTTCGGGACACAGGATGCTGCTCCTGGACCTCGACCTCAAATGTCTGAGTCCCCGCCGATTGCATCACATGGTCATCCCCCTCGACAAACAACGCATGCGGCTGGGTGCCAAAAATTTCCTCATCGGTTTTTCCGATGACCTCATGGATGGCCTTTCCCATAATCTCCGCGCCCGAGGGATTCACCAGGAGGTAACGACCATCCTGGTCCTTGACATAGACCACATCACTCATTTCTTCGAGGACCGCATCTAACAGAGCGTGGTTCCGCCTTGATATGTCATCCGCCAACTTGCGCTCCGTGATATCGCGTATCGTTCCTCCTCCTCGAAGTAACCGGCCCTCGGCATCAAAGGTTCCCTCCCCGGTGGCCTCAAACCAACGATACCCCTTTGATTTAGTGCGTAACCGGGACTCCACATGATAGGGAATCCTTTTTTCAATATGATTGGTTAAGGCCTCAAACACTCGCTCCCGATCGTCAGGGTGTAACCGTTGCTCCCAACTCCCCATTACTCCAGGGAACTCAGATTCCTCATACCCCAACATCGCGATAAACTGAGGGGAGTACCACACCGGACACTCTGGAGAGTACCAGGGAATATCCGGACGAATTTCAGCCACCCACAATCCCTCACGAGACCCCTGGGAGGCCAGAATGAACCGCTCCACTTGCTGTCGGAGAGCATGCAATTCCTCTTGCAGATCAGGTTGTGAGGTACCTGTGGATATCTTGGATTGGCGAGTCTCGGGCAATTGGGTATTATGGCTGGGATCTTCCGATTTCGAAGATAAGTGTCCAGGTGACCCTTGGGAAGACCCAAGGGAAAGCGTCAGATCTCCCAGGCGCTTTCGATGAATTTCTTCATCGGAAGGAGGAGAAGACTTTGAAGGATGGGGAGATTCCATACAGCATCTATCCTTAAAGAGCCCGGAATGACCAGCTCCTCAAGGAGTGACTCTATAATCAAGCACCATGAAATATTTTTCCTATAATGTCAAGAAAAAATACGCAAAGACACCTGATCCTCAGACGTAAGCTGGAACAGCAGGAGTTCCATGCTCACCAATCACTGGAATGCGGAATCCCTGGATCATCAGAATATGACATGCTAAACTCACCGTTCGTCCACACACTCTTCATTCGCTGACACTCATGAAAAACGCTGTTTGCACCATCGCCGGCTCTGATTGTAGTGGAGGGGCCGGTATTCAAGCCGACCTCAAAGCCATGTCCGCGAACGGGGTGTTCGGGATGTCGGTGGTGACGTCCATTACCGCACAAAATACGCGCGGCGTTTCTGACGTTTTTCATTTGCCCATCTCGATCATTACCGCACAACTCGATGCGCTCTTTTCCGATATTCCTGTCACCGTGATTAAAACCGGGATGCTGGCGACCTCCGACATCATCACAACCGTCAGTCGGCATCTGGCCAAACAGCCTCTCGAGCACCTGGTTGTTGATCCGGTTATGGTGGCGAAAGGAGGATATCCACTCCTGGAACAGGAAGCGATGGCCACACTGAAAACCGATTTGCTTCCTCAGGCTTCCCTTCTGACCCCAAATATTGCCGAAGCCGAGATGTTATCCGGCCTTTCCATTAAGACTCTGGCCCATGCCAGAGAGGCTGCGAAAATCATTCATCAATTCGGCTGCCAACATGTCCTGATCAAGGGCGGGCACCTGCAGGAACAGCCGGGAACCGACTTACTTTTCGACGGCAGGTTTTTCCGCATGTTTAAGGGAGAATTTATTCAGACGAATACGACTCACGGAACCGGTTGTACCCTGGCCTCTGCCATTGCCGCCAACCTGGCCAAGGGGAAACCCATCCCCGATGCGATTGAGGCCGCGAAACACTATACGACTGAGGCCATTCGTCACGGCCTTCCTCTTGGCCAGGGAAATGGCCCGACCGACCACTTCTACTTTCTGCAAGCATAGCCAATCCGTGGAGACCGCATCGCCCACAGAAAGCTGGGATGGGAGGACTGAAGCTCCTGTCAGCTTTACCGGTTCATCCGGCATCGTGACGACAGGGATTTTCGCTCAACCGGGTGCTTCCACAAATCGAGCGGTGGTCCTTTGTCATGGATTTCCCTCCGATAAAAACAGTCGGACCAATCGGCGTCTGACGGACCTTCTCATTCCTCAATCCATTGCGACGCTTCGATTCGATTGGTATGGCATGGGTGACTCACCGGAGCCCCTGTCCCACCTCCGCATCCAAATATGTGAGGAGCAACTGGATGCGGCCGTCCGCTTTCTCACAGATAGATCCATGAAGGCTCTCGGACTCATTGGATCCAGCTTTGGTGGATTCATGGCCATCCTTTCGGCCCCCCGGTATCCTCTCCTACAGGCCCTGGGCCTGAAATGCCCCGTGGTCGATTTTTCCGAAGTGCTTCGCCTGGAATTGGGAGCAGACGCCATGGACCGATGGAAACGCACCAACCACATACCCGACGTCTTCGGTGGCAACCTTCCGACACCCTTGCCGTATGCCTTTTTCGAGGAATGTCTTACCTATAGCGGTTACAACTCAGCTTCGCGCATTCATGCCCCCACACTGATTGTGCATGGGGATCAAGACGAAATCATTCCTGTCCATCAAATTGATCGATTACTGACGTCTCTGAGCGTGCCCAAGGATTTTCGCCTCATTCCCGGTGCAAACCATCAATTCGGACGGCCTGAAGATTTTCGTCTCATGACCACCCATTTGGCCAAGTGGATGATCGCTCACCTGCCTCTCTCTTGAGGTTGCCGGACCCGATGTATGCCTGACCCACCACACACCAACCGGGAATTATCCCAAGCGCAACTCGAAACCATTCGTATGCTCTATCCGTTATTTAAAAACGAGGTGCTCCGGCGGCGGGAATACATGAGCCGGTTGTCGGTATTCCACACTACCATATTAGTGTTCTTGATCATGATCATTGCGGTGGTGTCCCCTGGACACCCCGACTCCACCATGCGATGGTTAACGATTTCCGGTGTGGTCATATTGTCAGGGTTTGTGATCTATCTGATCCTTCAACAAGCCACTCGACACCGAATGGCCAAACAGCAATTAATTGAACTCGAGAGGGGAATGGGACTGTACCAAGAAGACGGGATGTTTTCGGGAAAAACCACGTATCCCAAACATTGGCAAACCGATTGGCTCTCAGACCGAAGCGTGGCGGCGTACCTCACCATCCTCATTGTTCTTACAGGACTGGCAATCGGCGCCATGCTCATTCGCCTCTAACCTTCACCTCACGTCCTCACATGGAGATACGCTATCCGGCGAAAGGACCGCGCTCATGTTAAGAACATATCGAGGGATTGCCCCAACTGTCGCGACCAGCGCGTTTATCGAAGAGACGGCCGTCGTCATCGGGGATGTGGCCATCGGATCGGAATCGAGCGTCTGGTTTCATGCCGTCGTACGCGGGGACGTGCATTCTATCCGCATTGGCCATCGGACCAACATTCAAGACCTCTGCCTGTTGCACGTCACCCATGACACCCATCCCCTGACTCTTGGCGATGACATCACCGTGGGCCATCATGTGGTCCTCCATGGATGCACGATACATGATCGGGTGCTGATTGGTATGGGCGCTATTATCATGGATGGAGCCGTGATCGAAGAAGACTGTGTCATTGGCGCTGGAGCCTTAATTACGGGGAATATCCACATTCCTTCGAGGAGCCTGGTCATGGGGTCTCCGGCTAAAGTGAAACGCCTGTTGACGGATGCTGAAGTGCAGTGGATCAAAGAATCTGCCGCGAACTACATCCGATACGCCCAACAATATGTCTCAGAACAGAATGAGTAATGTCGGAATTCCAGAAAGCCGCAATCAGGGTATGCCCTGGCTTTTGAATAACTTCTCTTCCCAACCACACATTCGGATAAGACCTCTTCCTTGAGCCATAATTTCCTATACCATGATCCACTCGTCATTCTTGGCACGGGCTATACCGGTCGACGAATCTATCACCAGGCTTGTGAAGCAGGGTGGAACGTTTTCGCGACAAGCCGAATGCCGGATGTCCATCTCTCAGATATTTCACCTGCACATCGAATTCATTTTGACCTGACCCAGCCTGAAACCTGGCGATCTATTCCCACCCCGGCCCATCTCATCTGGTGTTTTCCTGCGACGCCATTGCATCTCGTCCAAGCCTTCTTCGCCGGCCGACCCATGGAATCCGGCAGAATTCTGGTGATGGGAAGCACATCCGCCTATGGCACGAACTGCGGAGCTGTCACGGAACAGACTCCGGTCAACATGGACCTTCCTCGGGTCCAAGGAGAAGAATATCTCCGGACACAACTGGGCGCTGTGGTCATTCGACTGGCAGGATTATACGGGCCAGGCCGTCATGTGTTGGATTGGATGAGAAAAGGCAGGATTCGCAATACTCCAAAATGGGTCAATCTCCTCCATGTAGAAGATGCGGCAGGCATCTGTTTGCGAGCCCTGGAACGGGCTCAGAACGGGACCACGTATTTGGCTAGCGATGGGACCCCACGGACCTGGTCGGAGATTTTCTCAATTGCGTCAGAAAAGTGGAGCATGCCCATTCCCCCACTCACGCCTCCTCGGGAAGTCGGCAAACAGGTCTCCATTCACAAACTCCTCACCACCCTTCACTATACCCTTCGATTTCCTGACCTCTATCAGGCCTTGGACGACATTGAACGGCATTCATCATCATAAAAACATATGACAACAAGCAGCTACACGATCAATGTTAGCGGAAAAATGAGACAAGAGAATACACCACCACCCCGTTATTGACGGCATGCGCCACCATGCCGGGGATCACACTCCCGGTTCGTTCGTAGGCCCATGCCCACAACAACCCACTCCAGAAAACCGTCAGAAACGCGATCAGCCCATAGCCATGGGCCAAGGCGAAAATCAATCCACTTGCGACCATGGAGAGGGGAAAACTGAATTTGGTTCGAAGTGTCGTATAGAGAATTCCCCGGAAAATAAGTTCTTCGAAAAAGGGCGCCAGAAGAACGAAGTCGATTGTGGTTTTGATGAGTTCCATCCGCGTTCCCCAAATCAGCTGCGGGACAAACCATTCTGTCCAATGCACCGAAGATTGAAACGCATCCCCTCCGAGCATAATCAGCCAATCCCCCACAAGGCCAAGCGTCACCAACATTGCGATCAATGGCAGACCGGATTTCAATCGTTGCCACACGTTCGAACAGCCCACCACCTGTAGCAACGATTGTTTCCTGGTTCTGCACAACAGAATAGCGGTCAGGACGACGGGAGGAAAATACAGTAAAGCAATCCCAAAATTTTCAATAATTCCTATGCCATCAGGCATGACCGCCACCAGCCCCATCAACAGAATCGTCAGGGCCCCTCCACGGGCTAAGACCGCGATTCCCTCCCGGAATGTCCAGGGAATGCGCCAGACAGCGAAGTCGGTTGGGGACTGTGAAATCCGGCCTTTCAAGCGAACAAAACCCAGACGGAGAAAGAACGCCACCCCAAATCCAATCACCACAACCTCACCCACCAATAGCACACGCCATCTCCATAATGGGGGGTCGGTCAACTGATACTCTTGGAATTGAAGATTTTTCTGTAAATCTTGATCACCGGCCTGAGCGGCTATTCGTCGCGCAAGATGAAAGTAAAACCAATTTGCGGGGACCTCCTCGGCTAACTTCGCCTGCAAGAAGACATACTCAGCAGGCGACGTTTCGCTCTGCCCATATCCCACTTCCAACAATCGACGAAAAAGAGCAGGCGGATTGTGCTCCCTGCTCCAACTCATCACAAACTGGTTGAACTGGTCGGTCAACCCGGCTTCGCCATAGAGCATGCCCAAATACAATTTATCCAATGGTGAGGATTGATCATCCACCCTTTCTTCATACCAAAGTTGGATTTGCTCCAGCGTCTCCCCGTCCTGTCCCCCCAAATTGTACATCACCTGTTCAAACGAGGAGAGTTCAGGCAGGCGGGATTCAAAACCCAACATCCGACTGGCAATCCGCTCAAGATCCCGGCTTGCAGGTGATGCCAGGCGCACATCATCCGAAAGCGTCACCGCCCAAAAGAGCAATCCCAGCCCACCTGTACAGAACACCAGACACAGGCCGGTCAGCCAACGGGAGAATTGAATTTCTTCTTGAAGGTCCGGGCGGGTATCTGGGAGGAGCTCGACTGTATTATCGGATTCCATAAGAAAGGGTTCACAAATACAAAAAAGTTACTTATTTTAACTACCAGAGAAGATACCATGATCGGCAAGCGCCCTGCCGAAACAAACCATACCGCACCCGCCACGGATACACTCCACACCTCCTGTCCGGGAAGTATGACAAGGGCAACTAGCCATCTCACTGACCTACTCTTTTTTTAATTAACAAGTATATCGGCCATTTGGCATGGCCAAGACGCGGAGCTCAATCCAGAGTTATGGCGAGCACTGCCTGAGCAACCCGGGTTGTGCCGCGGCTGGTTCGTCGAGCATCAAAAGGTTTCCCACGGACCACGCCCAGGGCCACGGTTTTTGGGCCCTGTTGCCGAGGGTAGAATCGCGCCCTTCGGGGCGCCGCTGGTCATTCGGCCTCGGCGGGAGGAACTCCGGCATCATTTCGTTTCTTCCTTAAAAGCTTTCCAGCCTATGGTAATGGCTCATTCCAGGAGCCAGCACATACCCCTAACTTGGATAATCCGATACAATATAAGAAAAAGGTCTGTACCCTATGGGTAACCCGATCAAAATTGATCCATTGCGCAACTGAAGAGGAGGGACTCCTTGGTGTGGAATTTTTTTAAGCGACAGCAAAATGGCCAAAGTTCCTCGCAAGATATCGGTCCCTATTCCAATTACCGGATGGCCGTGCGATTAGAATTGACTCAACGCACCGGCGTCTTTGCCCAATTAGCCACCGCCATCGCAGAAGAGGGTGCCAGCTTGGGCGCGTACGATATGGTCTCGGCCACTCGCACCAAAGTGATCCGGGATATTACTCTGGATGTCCAGAGTGAAGAACATGGCGAACGGGTCATGAAACGCCTGAATTCGTTAGCGGATGTTCGGGTCATCGCCTCATCGGATCGGATTTTCCTCATGCATTTAGGCGGGAAAATCCGGGTGGAGAGCAAGTTCCCGGTGAAAACCCGAAATACCCTGTCCATGGTCTATACGCCTGGAGTCGGGCGCGTCGTCAAAGCCATTGCCGCGGATGAAAAAAAAGCCTATTCCTTTACAACGAAAAGTAACAGCATCGCTGTCGTGACAGATGGATCGGCCATATTGGGCTTAGGAAATCTTGGTCCTCTCGCGGCCTTACCGGTCATGGAAGGCAAAGCCATGTTGTTCCATCAATTTGCCGGTATTGATGCCTGGCCTCTTTGTCTCAATACCCAGGACCCAGAAGAGATTATCCGGACGGTGCTCGCCATCTCTCCGTCATTTGGAGGCATTAACCTGGAAGACATCAGTGCCCCCCGATGCTTTGACATTGAGCGACGACTGCAAGCCGAACTGGATATTCCGGTCATGCATGATGACCAGCATGGAACGGCTGTGGTCATTTTGGGTGCGCTTCTCAATGCCTTAAAAGTCACACGCCGAACCATCAATGAAATTACCGTTGTGGTGCTCGGATTGGGAGCCGCAGGCACGGCCTGTTGTGAATTACTTTTAGGAGCCGGAGTCAGCAGGCTCAAGGGATGCGACAAGCAGGGGCTGGTGTTGGATCGCCCAGTGGAAGAAATTCTGCCACATCGCCATACGCTTCGCAGCATCATTCAGTATGATCAGCCAACCGGAACCCTTCAGGACGCCCTGAAAGACGCCCATGTGGTGATTGGTCTTTCCACAGCCAACATTTTAAAGCCCGAAGACTTAGCCTTCATGGCCAAGGATCCCATTGTGTTTGCCTTAGCCAATCCTGACCCTGAAATCCTGCCCGAGGCCGCCATTCCCCACTGTCGCGTCTATGCCAGCGGGCGATCGGATTATCCCAATCAATGCAACAATCTCTTGTCATTTCCCGGCATCTTTCGTGGAGCCCTTGATGTGCAATCCAAAACGATTAATGAACCGATGCTCATTGCTGCGGCTCATGCCCTCTCCAAGATGATTCCTGACTCCGCACTCAGTGAGGAATATATCATTCCCAGCGTGTTCGACAAACAGGTGGTACCCAAGGTCGCTAAAGCGGTCTCTCAGGCTGCTATTGACTCCGGCGTGGCACGCCGAACAAAGAAGGACATGGAAGAGGAGATGTAAGCACAGCGAATGACAGAGGGTAAGGAGACAGCAGGATCTATTTCAAAGAATCCCAAAGAAGGATGCTTATTCCGAGTGGCCACAGATAATAAGCGAATAAATGGAAGTGATCCTGTCTAACGAGTTTAATAATCAACGAAATAGATCCATACCCCACCAAAGCCGCGACGACCATTCCGACGAGATACACGCCTATCGGGTCATGAATCTGATCCATTCCTTTCCCAATTTCTAGGATCGTCGCCCCCACAATAGCAGGCATGGAAATCAGAAGAGAAAACCGGGCCGATAATTCCCGATCCAAACCCAACAACACCCCGCTGGCTATGGTTGATCCGGACCGGGAAATCCCGGGAAAGACCGCCACACCTTGTACCATGCCAATCGCCAGGGCATCCCGAATGCTCATGTCCTGAATACCCCTGGTACTACTTCTCCCGTGCCCCGACCAGAGAATCACACCGGTAACCAACAACATCACGGCCACGACGGAGGGCTGAACCAGCGTTTCAAGACCGATCGATCGAATACCTAATCCAATGATCGCCGTAGGGATGGATGCGATCAGAACATAATGAATGGTGCGTCGCTCAAATCCTTGAAACAAACTGCCTTGTGTTGTCGTCCATCCCACATAACCCAAGCCTAAGGTGAGGAGATCATGACGGAAATACACCAGGATCGCAGTCACCGTCGCGAGATGCAACATGATGTCATACAACAAATTGGTCTCACTAAAATGACCAAACCAGTGTTGAGCCAGAACTAAATGTCCGGATGAGGATACCGGAAGGAATTCCGTGAGTCCTTGAATGACCGCAAGCACCACCGCTTCGATGTAACCCATCGTTTAGGAATGCCTTTCTGATAGCTGGTGATCAGGGAAAAGATGATTCACAGAACCGATGACGACCCCTAGCCTTTCCACTGACTGGCAAAATCACGAACGCCCTCTTCCCAGGGCGGCAACTTAATCAAAGGGTCCTGTAAAGAAGTCAGCACGGCATAGGATGGCCGCCGGGCCGGGCGAGGAAATTGAGCAGTCGCTATCGGCACAACCGAGGTTTGAATATCCAACGCCTGATAAAGTGTTTGGGCCAATTCATACCAACTGGTTCCGCCGGTACCGGCCATGTGATAGGTCCCAAACGCATCGGTCTCACCCAATTGGAATACCGCCTGGGCAAGATGAGGGGCAAAGGTCGGTGACCCATACTGGTCGCTGACGACTTTCACGACCTCGCGGCCGGCCATTCGACAAATCGTACTGGGGAAGTTCTTCCCTACAGTGTGGTATAGCCAAGCGGTCCGAACGATAAAATGCCGTGAGTTCGCGACCCGCACAGCCTCTTCACCGGCTAATTTACTGTGCCCATAGACGCCTAGCGGATTCGTTCGATCAAATTCATGATAGGGCCGATTCTGCTGACCATCAAACACATAATCGGTGGAAAAATGGATAAGAGTCATCCCCAAGTCATTCGTCACCACGGCAAGATTTCTTGGACCCAGGGCATTGCCCCGGTATGCGGCATCCTGCTTAACTTCTGCCTCATCCACCTGCGTAAATGCGGCCGCATTGATGACAATGTGTGGTCGTAACTGATCAAGGGCTTTCCTGACTTCCTCGAACTGCGTGATATCCAAATCCTGGAGATCCCAGGCCGTGACCTCGTGGTCGGCATATTGCCGTTGGAGTGCCTGCCCTAATTGCCCTTGAGCCCCTGTGATTAAAATTCGACTTTGCCTCATGGTTGATAATCCGGAAGCTGGTCGGCCAGTTCGTCAAGTCCCTGCCCGGCCGCATCCTTTACAGAAAGAAGTGGCTGTTCGATCGGCCATTGAATGCCAATACGGGGATCATTCCATCGAATGGTCACTTCACCACCCGGGGCGTAGACATCAGTACATTTATACTCCACTTCCGCCACATCGCTGAGGACACAAAATCCATGGGCAAACCCCATAGGAACATAAATTTGTCTAAAATCCTCTGCCGATAAGGTCACCCCCACCCATGAGGCAAAGGTCGGAGACCCCTTTCGAATGTCGACTGCGACATCAAAAATTTCCCCACGGACCACCCGAATGAGCTTCCCTTGAGGACGAGTCATTTGAAAATGGAGCCCACGAAGAGTCCCGAGAACCGACGATGAGCAATTATCCTGGACAAATGGAGGCAGAATCCCTGCCTCCTGATACTTGTGTATATGATACGTTTCTAAAAACCATCCGCGTTGGTCCCGGTACACATCAGGCTCAACAATCAGAACCTCCGGGAGCCGGGTTGGGAGAAATTTCATATCCGGTTACTCCTGCCGCTGATTGACCAAATGCAACAAGTATTGCCCGTACCCATTGTCTTTCATTTTCGTGGCTAAACGGAACACGTCACCTGGCTGAATGTACCCCATTTTGTATGCAATTTCTTCCGGACAGGAAACCATCAGACCCTGTCGTTCTTGTAATACTTGAATATAATGGGCCGCTTGCATGAGAGATTCGTGAGTACCCGTATCCAACCAGGCAATGCCACGCCCAAGCACCCGCACCTGTAGCGATCCGGCTTCTAAATAGGTTTTATTCACATCCGTGATTTCAAGTTCATTTCTCGCCGAAGGTTTGAGAGAATCGGCGATACTCACGACCCGATTGTCATAAAAATATAACCCGGTTACGGCATAGGGCGACTTGGGACGGGAGGGCTTTTCCTCCAGGCTGGTGGCTTGCCCGTGATCATTAAAGGTCACCACCCCGTATCGTTCGGGATCCCTTACCTGGTAGGCAAAGACTTGAGCCCCTGTTGACTGAGAGGCCGCTTCCTGAAGATAGCGAGACAGCCCATGCCCATAGAAAATATTATCCCCAAGAATGAGCGCCACCCGATCCTTTCCAATAAACTCACGCCCAATCACAAAGGCTTGCGCAATGCCTTCGGGCCGGGGTTGCACTTGGTAGCAGATCGTTAACCCGAGATGACTGCCATCACCTAACAACCGGACAAACCCCTCCTGCTCATGCGGAGTGGTGATCACCAAAATATCCCGGATTCCAGCCAGCATGAGAGTCGACAATGGATAATAGATCATCGGTTTATCAAAAACCGGCATGAGTTGTTTGCTGACCGCGTGGGTTAAGGGATAGAGTCGGGTTCCCGACCCACCCGCTAGGATGATTCCCTTCATCGTATCCCTTTGCATCCCAATGTCTTCATCATCCTCATGTTACCTTGCCAAAAGGAGAGAACGGTCCCGCCCCTATATCGATGGGACTGAGGCTAGCCCGAGTCGTTCCCGTTGATAGGAGTTGTTGGTCACGGCCTGACACCATTGACGATTGGCAGCGTACCATTCAACTGTCTGCTGCAACCCAGACTCGAAAGAGTGGCGTGGGCTCCACCCCAATTGCGAGTGCACTTTGGTGGTATCAATGCCATAACGAAAATCATGCCCGGGACGGTCAGCTACAAATACTTTCAGGTCTGCGTATCGCGTGATACCCCGTTGAGACAGAAAAGGATTGGAACCACCCGGGGCGACCTCTTCCAGGATCCGGCATAGGGCGTCCACGACATCAAGGTTCGATCGTTCCGATCGCCCGCCCAGGTTATATTTTTCTCCAGGCGTTCCTTCCTGTAGGACCAGGAGTAGGCCCTCACAATGGTCTTCCACAAACAACCAGTCCCGTATATTCTGCCCGTTCCCATAAATCGGAAGAGGCTTCCCTTCTAAGGCATTCAAGACCATGAGAGGAATAAGCTTTTCGGGAAATTGATAAGGCCCATAGTTATTGGAACAATTAGTCATCAGGATCGGAAGACCGTACGTGTGATGAAAAGCCCGCACCAAATGATCGGCGCTGGCTTTCGACGCCGCATAGGGTGAATTGGGGGCATAAGGGGTCTCTTCGGAGAACAATCCTGTCGGCCCCAACGTCCCATACACTTCATCAGTTGAAACATGCAGGAACCGAAAACGTTGGCGATGGTCAGCATGTCCTTGCTTCAGAAATCGCCGGACCACGTCTAATAAGACCAGGGTACCCGTGACATTCGTATGAATAAAGGGATAGGGGTCGTCAATGGACCGGTCCACATGTGATTCAGCGGCAAAATTCAGTAACCACCTGGGAGAAAATGAACCTATAATCCTGGTCATCTCACCCGCATCAGCAATATCTGCCTGGATAAACACTAGACGAGGATGGTCCCACAATCCATCAAGATTTTCTCGATGACCCGCATACGTCAATTTGTCCACGACGACAATTCGTGCCTCGGTCCTTTGAAGGGCCATCCGGACAAAATTGGCGCCAATAAAACCCGCGCCGCCGGTTACAATCATGGTCTCCATGATTCAATACTCTCCACGTGATAGAAGCCGTGAGAACCAAGCAGGAAAGACTCTGGTGGGAAATCGGAAGGACGCCTTACTCAACCGTCACACTCTTGGCAAGATTTCTCGGACGGTCAATATCTACCCCTCGCAACACCGCAATATGATAGGCCAGCAGTTGAAGGCCGACGGTAAACAGAATCGGGGTCAAGAGCGCATGGACAGCAGGAATTGCGAACACGTGATCAGCAACCTGATCCAAGGCATGATCCCCTTCGGTCACAAATGCAATCACGGGGGCACTCCTGGCGCGCACTTCCATCAAATTACTGACAGACTTTTCGTAGAGCCGATCTTTCGGCGATAGTACAACCACAGGCATGTCCTCATCAATCAATGCGATGGGACCATGCTTCATCTCCCCCGCCGCATATCCCTCGGCATGGATATAGGAGATTTCTTTGAGTTTCAAGGCACCTTCCAGGGCAATGGGATAGTTAATCCCCCGACCCAAGTACAAAAAATTTCGTTTTTGATAATACCGCTGGGCAATCGCTTGGATCGACGCTTCCTGCTTGAGAATATGCTCGACTTGGCCGGGAAGCTTGAGAAAATGATCCAACCACCATCGCCCTTCCTCCGGACTTAACGTGCGACGCACTCGTCCCACATGCAAGGCCAAGAGATATAGGGCAATCACCTGCCCGGTAAAGGCTTTCGTGGAAGCCACACTAATCTCAGGACCACATCTCGTATAAATCACTCCATCGGCTTCGCGAGCCAGTGTACTTCCCACCACATTCACAATCGCCAGGACACGGGCCCCTCGGTGCTTGGCTTCCCGCGCAGCGGCCAATGTGTCCGCCGTCTCGCCTGATTGTGAAATGGCAATAAACAAATCGTCCTTTTGAATCATAGGCTCCCGGTACCGGAACTCTGAACCAATATCCACCTGAACGGGGCGCCGAATCATTTCTTCAAATAGATATTTCCCGACGAGGCCCGAGTGCCAAGACGTCCCACACGCCACGATCCAGATTCGCCTGGCGTTGAGCAACTCCTCGTCAGTCATGGCCAAATCCGGAAGATCCGCTTCGCCCGTTTCATATTGAAACCGGCCCCGAAGCGTATCCATGATCACTTGTGGCTGTTCGTGGATTTCCTTCATCATGAAATCCGGATAGCCCCCCTTTTCAGCCGCCTCAGCATCCCAATCAATGGTAACAGGGTTGCAGCTTTTCGGTTGGCCACCCGAATCAAAAATGGTGATACCGGAATCTTCTAAAATGCCCACATCTCCGTCTTCGAGAAACACCACCTCCCGAATATGGGCTAGGAGAGGCGTGACATCAGAGGCCAAAAAGGCTCCTTTTCCATTCTGACCGATCACCAGGGGACATCCTGAACGACTGACGACGATGCGTCCCGGCTCAGCCAGCGACATCACGGCAATGGCATAGCTCCCATGGAGCTCATTGGCAATTAATCTGACTGCCTCTTGAAGCCCATGCCCTTTTATCGTGAGCGAGGATAAGAGGTGCGCAATCACCTCGGTGTCGGTTTCAGACTCAAACCGATAGCCTTCTAATTCCAGTCGATGGCGGAGATCAAGAAAATTTTCAATGATTCCGTTATGGACGAGAACAATCTCTCCCGAACGGTGAGGATGGGCATTTTGTTCAGATGGCCGACCATGCGTGGCCCAACGCGTATGACCGATTCCTATTGTTCCGGCAACGGCCCCGTTTTGCAAAAGGGCCTGAAGGTTGGTGAGCTTGCCCACCGTCCTTCGAATTTTCAACTCTCCATTATGTTGAATCGCAATCCCGGCGGAGTCGTACCCTCGATATTCCAGCCGTTGTAGCCCGGCCACCAAAATAGGGGTCGCTGATTCACCTCCAACATATCCGATGATTCCACACATACTTTAACGCTCCTTACACCGCATCATTTTTTCCAAATGGTATTGGAAAGATCGGGATGGTATCGATCAGCCTGGATGAAAATTCACATGAGCCAGGACAGATATCGCTCGACTTCGTTCATCAAAATTGGCCACTAGACAGGGCCTTTTTGTTCCTGAGGGTTCGGTCGGGGTGACGACTCTGCCGGGTCCCCATGCTCTTTGGCCTGAACATGGGCGTCTGAGGAAGAAGCCAGAATTTCTCGCCGTTTCGCCGCCGTACCTTCTTTATTGACTTGCGCGACTCGAGAAATGCCCAATGCATTGGGCGGAACATTTTTCGTGACGGTGGTCCCTGCCGCAATCAACGCCCCTTCCCCTATCGTTACCGGGGCAATTAATTGCACATCGCTCCCAATAAAGACATTGTCCTCAATCTGTGTCCGTGCCTTTCGAAATCCATCGTAGTTGCAGGTAATGGTCCCGGCGCCGATATTCACATTCCGGCCAATCGTGGTATCTCCGAGATAACTCAAATGATTGACCTTAGACCCTTCTCCCACTTCCGTCTGTTTCAATTCCACAAAATTACCAACCTTACCTTTTCGATGAATATGGCTCCCCGGACGCAAATGCGCAAAAGGCCCGATGACCGCTCCCTCTTCTATCCTGGCTTCCAGCAAGACGCACGAATCCTGAATGAGGACATTATTGCCGACCCGGCAATTGTTCAGCCTCGAATTGCCGTGAATAACGCAATTGGCTCCAATGACGGTCCGGCCTTCCAGAATGACTCCGGGATACAGCCTGGTATCCTTTCCGACCTCGACTCCATCGTCAATAATCACACGTTCCGGATCCAGCATGGTGACACCTGACAACATGAGACGCTGGCAGATTCGTCGTCGCATTTCTTTTTCGGCTATAGCCAGATGTTCTCTTGTGTTAATCCCAGTCGTCTCCAAATGGTCCTCGGTTATCCAAGCCACAACTTTCAGGCCTTGCTGGACAGCCACTTCAATAATATCGGTGATGTAATATTCCCCTTGGGCATTTTGCGGACGCAATTGGCTCAACGCCTTTCCAAGGAAGGTGCCATCCACGACATAGGTCCCAACATTAATTTCCGAAATACTTCGTTCTTCTGCTGAGCAATCTTGATCCTCGACAACACGACGGATCTCGCCTGATGGCCCGCGAACCACCCGCCCGTATCCACGTGATTCCGGAATGACCGTCGTTAAGATTGTCAGGCCGGCTTTTTCAGATTGATGATAATCAACCAGGGAAGTCAGAGTGGCCGGGGATAATAAGGGCGAATCGCCGTTGAGAATTAAGAATTGGTCCGCCTGCTTGGCGTCGTTCCTGGTACATACTGGATAGGCCTGTTGAACGGCATGCCCCGTCCCCAATTGTTTCTCCTGAACCACCACTTCAAACGGCTCAAAATTCGCCTTTTCTTGTTCGAGATACGCCTGGACCTGTTCCGATTCATGGCCAACCACAATGGCAACCGTCTGGGTGGCCACTTGCCTGGCTAAGTTCGCGGCATACCACAGCATGGGACGACCGGCCACACGATGCAAGACTTTGGGCAAGGCCGATTTCATCCGGGTTCCTTGGCCCGCAGCCAGAACCATAGCGGCCGTGCTTTTTTTACCACTCATTACGCCTGTCATATCCTTCGTTTAGGGTCTCTTCTCATGGGGTTTGGACTTTTGGTGAGTCCTTGAGAGTCATTCTATCCCGTTTTTGTGCAATTTCAATGCTAGAGGATTTATCTGGAGGAGAATAGAATCCGCCTGAAACAATAAGCTTCATGGCTTCCTCAACCCCCATATCTACAGGAATAATTTCACTCTCGGGAACCAGGAGAAAATAGCCAGATGTTGGATTCGGAGAGGTGGGGACAAACACATGGACCAGAGGCTCAGGAGCCAGATTCTGGATTTCCTTTCTGGTTTCCCCCGTAACAAAGGATAAACAATAGTTTCCCTCTTTGGGAAATTGAATCATAACCACTTTGTTATATTTTTCCCGTTGTTTGAATGATAAGATGTCCATCATCGACTTCAATGTGGCATAAATACCACGTACAATCGGGACGCGATCTAAAATTTCTTCCCACCGGACGACTAATCGTTTTCCCAAAAAATTTGTGGCAAAGACCCCGGCAGAAAAAATCAACAGCAATAATGCCAAAATACCCAGGCCGGGGAAATAATAATCCGGCAACACCAGGTCCGCTAATGCCGTGCCAAGGATACTATCCACGGTCACAAACAGCGTTTTTAAAATCAGGATCGTTCCCCAAATCGGGGTAATTACCAACAGGCCTGTCAAAAAATAACGTCTGAGAGAGGCGCGAAGGGTATTCATGAGAAAAATCCGCCTTATACCCGCCACACAGAGCAGGCACGGTCTATACGGGAGAGGTAGGAAGTCACCGTAATACTACCGCATCTTACAATCAGGATGGGACTCCTGCAAGACTTTTCTTGCGAATTTCAATGACTTAGACTAGGATCGATCAGGGTAAATTTCCATGAAACCGAGAAACCATGCAAAGGGAAAACAGGGCCTGTCTTCAGGATTATTCATCACCTTCGAAGGCACAGAAGGCTCTGGAAAGACCACACAATGCCACAGATTGGCACGAGCACTTCAAGCTCAGGGCTATCAGGTATTAGAAACCCGTGAGCCTGGAGGAACTCCATTGTCTGAGGCCATTCGTCGCCTACTGCTTTCCCACTCAAACACGAAATCCAACAAGGAAATCATTACTCCAGAATGCGAAACAGCTCTAATTTTTGCTGCCCGGTCCCAACATGTGGCTCATGTGATTCGGCCAGCCCTGTTAAAAGGCATGATTGTGCTGTGTGACCGGTTTTTTGATTCAACTCTGGCCTACCAGGGATACGGACGACACCGTGATATCACCTTTCTCAAGGATTCCCATCAATTCGCCACGGCAGGACTGACTCCACACCTCACGTTTTTACTCGATCTCCCGACCCAAGAAGGGTTGGCGAGGCGACAACAGGCCCGACACCAAAATCGGCTTGACCAGGAATCCTTGGATTTCCATCAACGAGTACGTCGAGGCTTCATCGCCCTCGCTAAACAGCACCCCCAACGCATTCAAACATTGGATGCCAGGCAATCCCCCGAAATCCTGAACACTCTCATTACATCCATGATGGCAGACCTCATTCAGTCGTTGCCATCGACATGCCTGGCTCACGTCACTCCTCAACCCAGACGCATCATCAAGCGAGTCCAGACGAAAGGGACCCCTCAGCATGGCGTTTCGAGATCTCGTCGGGCATCAACGCCCAATTAAATGGCTCCAAACAGCGGTCTCCACCAATCATCTGGGTCATGCCTATCTCTTTCACGGAGAACCGACCATTGGGAAACGCCTCACCGCTATCGCGCTTGCCCAATATCTCCATTGCGAGGTCCCACAAATCGCACCAACACCCGATGCCTGCGGTCACTGCCGATCATGTAATCAAATCGCCCAGGCCACCCATCCCGACTTTTTGTTGGTTCAACCTGAAGATACGCAAAAGCAAAATCCCAAAATTACCATTGATCAAATTCGGGACATCGAACATCTGGTCATTTATCGTCCTCTCCTGGGGTCACATAAGATTTGCCTCATTGATCCGGCCGACTCAATGACTACCGAAGCAGCCAACGCCTTGCTCAAGACATTGGAGGATCCGCCAGATCATTGCCTCTTTCTCCTGATCACCAGCCGCCCGGAGCACCTTTTGGCAACGATTCGGTCTCGATGCATTACGTTGCGATTTGCCCCGCTGCCCTCTGCCTGCATTTATGAATTCCTGAAGGAACGGACGGACAGGGAAGACCAGGATAACCGGTTAATTGCAGCATTTGCCGAAGGCCGGTTGGGTTCAGCTTTAGCCTGTGATCCCGCAGAGTTAAAGGTGAAAATCCGTCAATACTGGGCATTGTTATTTGGGGAACATACTGCGTCGGCTTCACGGGTGATGGATATGAGTGAAGGGCTGGTCAAATCGAACCAAGTACAGGAAGCGATTCATTGGTTTTGGGCAGGGCTCAGGGACTTGCTGTTGCTGACCCTGGATCAGTCCTTGTCTCCCACCTTGTACCAGGATCAAGAAGCGGCGCTTCGCGAGTTGTCTCTACAGATCACCCCTTCTTCACTTCTGGACTTAATTCATGAACTCAACCAACTCGAACGAGGGCAACAACGAAATCTTAATGTGCAAATCGGATTGGAACAATTTTTCTTTCATCTCCACGACCAATTGGAATTCTCGCATTCACCAGGGCTCGCTTAACTATCAATTATCTGCTTACCCCGGTTCTGCGACCATTCGAGTCGTGTGGCACATGTGGGTTCGGAGCTAACAGAGGATGTATTGTCATGTCCAACACGTTTTACGTCACCACCCCTATCTATTATGTCAACGATGTGCCTCACATTGGCCACGCCTACACCACCATCGCGGCCGATGTTCTAGCCCGGTTTTATCGGCTAACAGGCCATGAGGTTTTTTTCCTCACCGGATTAGACGAACATGGGCAAAAAGTCCAACAGGCTGCGGCCAAGGCCGGGATCGATCCCCAGGCACATTGTGACCTCCTCACGCCGAAGTTCAAAAATCTCTGGTCGCAATTGCATATCTCCAACAATGGGTTTATTCGCACCACCGATCTTCAACATCAGGCAATCGTCCAACGCTACCTTCAAGCCCTTTATGACAAAGACTTGATTTACCAGGCCGAATACACCGGCTGGTATTGCACCTTTGACGAGCGATTTTGGACCGAAAAGGATGTGGAGAACGGTCTGTGCCCGGATTGCCGGCGACCAGTAGAACAGGTCAGTGAACGAAATTATTTTTATCGCATGAGTCGCTTTCAAAACCGGTTGAAGGAGCATATCCAGACAAATCCCGACTTCATTCAGCCGGACACCCGTCGCAATGAAGTCCTAGGGTTTCTGCAAAAGCCCCTGGAAGATCTGTCAATTTCCCGACCCAAGTCACGGTTATCGTGGGGCATCGAATTGCCATTTGATCGGGATTGCGTGGCCTATGTATGGTTCGACGCCTTAGTGAATTACTTGTCAGCCCTGGAGTACGTCGCTCCAGCTCCCAGCACCTTAAAATTCTGGCCCGCCTCGCTCCATCTGGTCGGGAAAGATATTTTGACCACCCATGCCGTCTACTGGTCGACCATGTTAATGGGCTTGGACCTGCCGCTTCCCCAATCCATCTTTGCGCATGGATGGTGGACGGTAAATGGGGAAAAGATGTCAAAAAGTCGAGGGAATGTTGTCGATCCCTATGCCGTGGTCAAAGAATTCGGCGTTGATGCCTTTCGCTATTTTCTGTTGAAGGAAGTCCCATTCGGCCAGGATGGAGATTTCTCCATCACGGCATTCAGCAGCCGGTATAACGCTGAATTGGCCAACGATCTTGGCAATCTGCTGTCCCGAACTCTTACCATGTTGGCAAATTTCTCCAACAATACCGTTCCTCAACCCGACGCCAAACACGAAACCGATCAGGATCGTCAACTCCAGCATGCGGCTTCATCCCTTTTCCCCTCCATTGACACGCACCTTCGCCACTTGGAATTTAATCGCGCACTGGAAACCATGTGGGGTTTGGTTCAGTCAGCTAATCAATATATTGATAAGACCGCTCCGTGGAAGTTGGCCAAAGATCCTGACCATACCCCTCGCCTTTACACGGTCCTGTTTCATCTCACGGAGGTTTTGCGATTTCTCACGGTGGCCGTATACCCGTTTATGCCGCAGATCGCCGAAACGATGAAGACCCGACTGGGATTATCGATGGATTTTTCCACACCCATGTTGCAAGAATTCCCTCGTTGGGGAGCATACCTCTATACAGGGCAAACCAGTAAAGGCGCTTCGCTATTTCCCAAAAAAGATTCCCGTCCATCGGACTCCCAACAGAGTCCCGAACATACACCACCGATTCACCCAAACAGGACATCCATGGAAACACCTCAGCCCGCTTCATCCACCCAACCGCAATCTCCACCCAGCGAGGTGATACAAATCGGCATTGCCGATTTTCAAAAAGTCCAATTGAAGGTGGCTAAAGTCTTAACGGCAGAACGTGTTCCAAAGTCTGAAAAACTGCTCAAGCTCCAGGTGGATATCGGAACTGAACAGCGTCAGATCGTGGCTGGAATCGGGAAAAAGTATGCCCCCGAAGCATTGGTGGGTCGGACCATTGTCGTCGTGGCGAATCTCAAGCCGGCAAAACTGATGGGGATTGAATCCCAAGGCATGGTATTAGCCGCAGGAGATCAAGAGGTCCTTGAACTTCTAAACATGTCCCAGGAGATCCCTGCGGGGACAAGGATTAAATGATGCCCTCTATGTTTCTTTTACTTAAAGTCGTGATGGACATTTCTCATCTCTCCTCAATCATTCTTGAAAAGACTCGCTGACGCCCTTTCGCGCAATGAAGAAAATACTTGATCAGGAAAATGTCAGGGATAATCACGAGGAGGGAAATTCAACCCCATTGGAAGGGACTAACACGGAAGAACTGCCCCACTGCGGCACAAAGAGTGAAAAGCTAATACGCCTCCCGATGGATCAATCCCTTCCAAAGAGTCATAATCATAATCTTCACATCCAGCCATAAGGACCAATGCTCAATATAATACATGTCGTAGGCTAAACGTTTTTCCCAAGAGGTATTTCCGCGCAATCCATTAATTTGTGCCCAACCCGTAATTCCGGCTTTCATGGTGTGACGCAGGTTATATTGTGGAATCTGGGCCCGGAATTTTTCAATAAACTCCGGTCGCTCGGGACGCGGCCCCACAATACTCATCTCTCCCTTTAAGACATTCCAGAATTGCGGCAATTCATCCAAACTGGTTCGCCGCAGAAACGTCCCGATGGCCGTCCTGCGTGGGTCGTGGGCTTTTGCCCAGACGGGACCTGTCTTTTCTTCGGCATCCATACGCATGGTCCGGATTTTGACAATATTGAACGCTTTGCCATCGAGGCCAACACGCGTCTGCCTGTAGAAGACAGGACCTGGAGAGGTGAGCTTGATAAGTACCGCAATCATCAATGCGATTGGCGAGGCCACCACCAGGGCCACGGCGGCACCACAGACATCAACCATTCGCTTCAAAAACAAATTCCACCCGTAAAGAGGAGATCCCTGGAGAGTAATAATAGGAAGGCCCTCAAACATTTCGGCCTCCGCCCGTAACGTCACGAACTCATAAATGGATGGAATGATCTTCACGCCTGCTGTGGTGGCAGACAGGATTTTCATCAGTCCCTCAGCTTCACATTCCACTTCCGGAGGCAAACACAAAAATACGATATCCACATGGCTGGTTAACACTTCTGCCGCCTGGTCAAACGTTCCGATAACGGGAATTCCGTCCAACATTTGCCCAACCTTTTCGGCATTCCGTGTCAAATACCCGCGAACCTGGAGGCCAAGTTCGGGATGCATTTTGAGCGTATCGCCAACGCGCTGCCCAAGTTTTCCGGCACCGATAATAACTACCTGGCGTTGGTTGTATCCCATTCGCCGGAAAACCCTGAGAATTTCCCGAAAGACCATACGGGAAAAGCCCAGCACCACCAGATTCAGTAACCAAAAATACAGAATCACCAAACGGGAAAATTCAAACGGCTTCGAGAAAAAGGTCAATGCGACCAGGATCAGAATACTCAGCGTATTGGCTTTGGCAATGTCCACAAATTCCGCCAGATGAGAGCCCATTCTACGAGGCCGATACAGATTAAATGAATAGAAACAAATTCCCCATACGGCGACAATTGGGAAAAGAAGCCAGAGATACGGGTCAATAGGAGGAATACCTTTGGTGATGGGAAACAGGGGCACTGAGAAGCGAATGAAATAAGCGCTCACCCAACACACGCATATCACAACCAGGTCGGAAAGGAAGAGCAGATTTTTTAAGAATTCACTGTGGCGTTTCAACATGGTGGGGTACGACGGAATTCGCGATAACGAGACATGATCACTTGCTGAATCCGCTGCTTAAAATGAGAACGATCGAACGGTTCAACATGGACCCGAATTGCATCAGGATTAAATTCTGTGAGGTTCTGCGTGAATAATTGAATGGCTTCAACTATGGCTTGGACCGACTGTTCATAGTGAAAGACCCCCGTTGGAACAGACGAGGATCCCCTTCCGTGGACCCCGCGTTCTAAATGATTTTCACCTTGCTTAGGCAAAAAATTAAGAGGGACGATGGTTTCAAGGGCCCCACCCTTTCCATAGGCAATTACCGGTTTCCCGGAGGCCATGGCCTCTAAAGGCACAATACCAAAATCCTCTTCACCGGGGAAGAGAACGGCCAGACAGCGGCTGTAAAAGTCGCGGACACGATGGTCTGGCTGCCAGCCAAGAAATTCGATACTTGGACCGGCCATTCGCCTCAAGCGTTTCTCATCTTGTCCCTGCCCAATAATTTTCAATGGAAGCCCTAGCTCATTGGCCGCAGCAATGGCCAGCTCGACTTTTTTGTAGGGCGCAAAGGCCGTGACCATCAAGTAAAACCCTTCATGGTGATGCGACACGTGAAAGGTCTGCCAATCAACAGGAGGGTAGACCACACAAGCCGCCCTTCCATACTGGCGTGCAATTCGTCCTGCTACGTTTTGCGAATTGGCAATAAAACAACTCACATCGGCATTCGATTCCACATCCCACCGCTGAAGTCGCGTTCGAAAAAGGCCCATGCCCAGCTTGCCAAAATCCCAAATTCCTGTGTTACCAAAATAGGTATCAAATCCATCCCAGATATACCGCATGGGGGTATGAACGTAGGAAATATGACAGGTCTCGCGAGGCACTCGAATGCCCTTGGCCACGCAATGGCTCGAACTGACCACTAAATCATACTGATGGAATTCCAATCGCTGGATGGCTGAAGGAAAGAAAGGGAGCAAATACCGATATCGACTCTTTGCAAATGGGACTCGATTAAGAAAGCTGGGAATAATGGGATGCCGCTCAATCGTCTGCGACACACTGCCTTTCACATGGAACAGTGTATAAATTGGCGCATCAGGGAACAATTCACACAACGCTTCAAGACACCGCTCACCCCCTCGCATACCAGTCAGCCAATCATGAACCAGCGCAACTTTCACTTGGGCCTTCAATGACCTGCATGTGAGGCAGACAGGTCCTGATATATTTCCAGAATCGAATCCATCATGGTTTCGATGGAGAATTTTTCTTGTATAGTCTCCTGTCCCTTTTTGATGAGGGAGATCCTGAGATCCTCATTGTTTGTGATTATTTTGACCTTTTCGGCAAGGTCTTCTCCGCTTCTTTTTTCTACCAACATTCCGTTTACCTCGTCATGAATGATTTCTTCCAATCCACTCACATTCATGCTCACAACCGGAACTCCCATGCCCATAGATTCTAAGACCAAAACCGGCAGACCTTCCCACCTGGAGGTTAAAACGACCACGCTGAACGTAGCAAGAATTTCCAGAGCCTCTCCATGAGACAATTCCCCCATCATGTGAACCCGTCCACCTAGCCCCCGCCTGGCTATTTCCTGTTTGATCATCGAAGCCAAAGCCCCATCACCAACAATTGTGGCCGAATATTCCGGCAAGAACTCCATCATCTCCAAAAAAAGGAGAGGATCCTTCTGATGTTCCAATCGTCCGATAAATCCAATATGCAGGAGCGCCTGAGGCGAAGGCGGTGGAAGATTTTCCAAAGAAAGTCCGGGATAGATGACTGACCTTTTATCACAAGCTGATAATACCTGAAAATTTTCTGCAAGAACCACATCATATTTCGACACAAAAATTGAATGACACGCACGTCTCAAATTCCAACGTTCCGCCATTAACGCCATCCAGCGAATTCCCGGTGACTTTTCAATAAAATGAAATCCATGGACGGTATAGACCATCGGGACCTTCAAAAGGGATACCGTAAAGAAAAACCCCGCACGCCCACCATGAACGTGAACCAGATCAGGTTGAAGGGCCATAACCAACGCTCGAAGTTGAAAAGGGATGGCAGGATTGAGCCGACTCATGAAAAACCGAAGCCCCTGACAGGGAATTCCAAGAGCACCGGCTTCCTTCAGTAAATATGATTGTTCTTCGGTAATGAGGTAAAAAGAAACGGCATGCCGTAAGCCTTTGAGAATCTGTAGAACATGCGTTGTTCCTCCACCTGGTTTCCCATCGGCAACAATTTGGAGGACCCGCATTACGTGCCAAATTTCCCAAGTAAAATTTCTGTGATTCTTAGAATAGACACTATAGCAGAGCACGACCTATTCGGTCGGTTCCAAGGCCACGGTACATACCTAATCGAGCATAGATACTCTGCAAAACCCATAAGGCCCATGCGACCGGACGACCAAAATGTTTCCGGAAAAAGTAATATTGATTAACATAATAAATTTCCTTTTGTTTAGAAAGATCTCCCCCAAAGGAAGCTCCAGACTGATGCTCTATGACCGCTTCAGGAACGTGCCACACCTCCCAACCACCCTGCATGGCCCTGAGGCACAGATCAACGTCTTCATAATACAAAAAAAACTTTTCATCGAAACCGCCAATTTCAGTCCAGATTGAACGCCGGCAACAAAGAAAAGCACCGGACACCCACGCCACCGGCTCCGCTTCATGAGGGATGCAAAATTTTGTCGAACACCGGCCTATCCCCCGACGAAAGAGCCCTCGAGGCCCCACACGCTTAGCCACCCAGGCCAACGGTTTATCCAGCACAAGGCCGGCCAAAGAAGGTGTATCCCCCATTGATTGCAAAGGCCGGCCGGATGGATCAACAAGACGGCCCCCGACAATACCTACTCGAGGATGCTTCTCATAAAATTGGATAAGGGTTCGAATGGCCTTTTCCGTCGCGATGGTGTCCGGGTTCAAAAATAGGGCAAAGGATCCGCTCGAAGCCGCCAACCCGATATTACAGGCACGCCCAAAACCAATATTATCTTGAAGGGCAATAAGGGTAACCTGCGGAAATTCTTTCTGCAATTTAGCTGCAGTTCCATCCTTCGAATCATTATCCACAACCACCAGCTCAATATCAGAAATGTTCAGTAAGGGACTTAAACAGGTACCAATGCAGGAGCTGGAATTATAGGTCACAATGATGATGGAGCATAGCTTCGGCGTATTCAGCATACTTTCCTTTGATCCAGAATTTGTCATGGCATCCTACTACGTCACAACCAACGCTTATTTTCCAGAAAGCTTCCTGACAACCATCCCACCCAGTTGGTGTATTCTCTAGCCTGAGGACATTAATAACACTTTTTGTTTCTGCGGGTTGATTCCCTTCTCATCTTGCCCATCCTGCGCAGATAAGACCGTGAAGCCAGGGAGCCATAGATGGATTGCCCTTCGGCATTTCCTCCATAAAGGAGGAGAAACGGTATGCCATAGGTTTTGTCATTCTCGGTTACCCCGATTATTGTTCGGAAGATTGCGGAACCAAGGTATCACCAAAGCCTCAAAGGGGAAAAAAATTATCGATTGAATAGGGAACGCTCTATCAAAATCTGACTCAATTTTTCCATAGCTAATTCATTTCCAAAATCATTTAAATGCCTATCGCTTGGTGAAACCACTATTTCGTTCCCACCTGGCAAATCAAAGATCACAAGGTCATCAGAAGGAATCACCCTTTTCAACCCGCCTTTATAGTCGAAGGATACTCTAAAAAGATTTCCTTGAGAATCCAACACACATTTCACCATTTGCATGGCGCGCTTTTCAAAATCTTCTCGAACAGGATAGAAAACAAGGAATTTTGAATGTTGCTTTTCGACTTCCTCTTTTACATGCCACAATAAACTTTTTGTAATCGCAATTAGATATTCATCTCGCCTGGATGGATCTAACATATAGGCAGAAAATAGACTCCTGCTGTTCAGGACATCCTGCCCAGACCTTACGGTGTAACCCATATTATCGTTGAGTTCAAATATTGTGTTAAAAAACTCTACTTGATTGATAACTGTCAGTCCCTCACAGGCATGTTTATTTCCGGTTTTATGGGTTTTATGGGACGATGGCATTTCTTGAAGCCAACGACGAAGAATGCGTTGCTCTAATGTTTCATTTTGTAAATTTGCGATCACCGTCTCTATTAATTGGGCAATGGCACTATGATGCAAATAGGATCCAGATGGGAAATAAGGGCCATACAGCTTCTGATCGACCAGTCTAAAGGTCGGCTTTAAGTGTCCTGCCTGCTGGGTCGCACTTCTATCAGGAAAGGCATTTTCCCAAAAATCATTTCCCGGGGTTGCCCACAACAAAACTAAGTCTGCCCTATACAGCTTGAAATATTCTTGTATGGCGAGTAGCTGTTGATCCTGCCCCCACCCCGAAGAGGCAAGGGAAAACACTTTGACTGGTTTATGCAACTGACTAGTTAGAAATTCCTGAAGAAATTGTTCAGGCATATGTTCCGGCCGGCCGGCATACGCTTCGACCTGGCTGTCGCCCACAAGCAACACCACATAGTCCTCGGTCTGATAGTGAATGCTTTGTCCTCGATATCCAAATTGATTGGTTGTTAACGCATTATATTTAGAGAATTTTCTACCCGCAGAATTTGCCCACCCCCATCCTGAGTTCAGGGTAGATGGAATTCCAATACCACGCAGTAAGGCCTCCATTATAAAAATCGCAATAATTGTCGATCCAACAACAAGGGCCAACTTCTGTTTCATTTGCTTCAAGGCTTCCACTGCAAGCTCGCCCCCAAGGAGACGGGAACTAGCGTTAATTTCGAATGATCATTTTCAATTTAATGCCCATCAATAGGATACTTTAGGAAATATGTTGGCGAGACCAGCTCAATCCCCGGACCATGATTAATGAACACCCATCGCAGCGGAAACAAGCGTTTGGTTTCCAGAACTAGACGGACCAAACCAAACGTATCTTCCATAAAATACAGGCCAGACGAATCAACAACACATGCCCCACCCATTCCAAGGTGAAGACCCTCCTCTGACAATCCTAAAAGGGCTCGAATAGCCAGGCGCCAAGCACCGCACTAAATCACAAGCTGGAACTGTTCCTCACATAATAAAATGTGTTTATGGAGTTCCGGTTAAGCTATAGCTTGGCTTTGTCATGGCTAATGACTGGATGTACCACTATCGGCCTGGTCATTGACTAACATCCTCCTTCTCCAGCGTAGAGCGGATGAAATCCATTTGCTTGGGAGAAAAGGAAAATTCCCATGCTCGGTTGCTTAATGAGGCAACAATTAATTTGATATCCCTTGGATAAGGCTTGAGAACGTCCATCGGGATTTTAATCCTGAACCCACTGTGGAACAATGCCTTCTGTTGATGAGCCTCCACGACATCTTGCCTGGAGATTCCAACTTCTGTACTAGCCGTTAATTTTCCGTTTGTGAAAATGAAAACCTCTTCAGCCGGTTGATTCTTTTCAAGATCAGCAGCCCATCCCTCTACAACAATTGACTCCCCGGAAAGAAGAACACGATCCAGATTCCCAGCCAGATGTTTTTCACCCACATTGATCAAGATTTCCCGCTCACCGGAAAACACAAGTTTTGATTGCCCAGAAGCTTCATGTTTCAAACGGATCATTGTCTGCACATCGCTCAAAGCCCCCTGACTTGCCAAGGGTATGGGAGTTAATTGTGTATCATGATCTCCAATCAGAAAAACCCTTACTTGGTTCTCGCCTGACTGGAAAGCGGAAGGGGGAAATAAAACAGAAAAGTAATTCCGCTTTCCAGCCCACAAGGATGCCCGGGTAGTAGCCCATATTCGGTCATTTAGGGAAATAGCAATCGGGATGTTTCGTTGACTCGTGCCAATAATTTGTCCGCTAAAAAGAGCAGGGATTACTCTTTTTTCAAGATTCACCTGATCTAATGGATGAGGACTTTCATTTATATATTTTAAGGAAGTTGAGTGACTAATATCCAAATCGCCAAGTTCTTGTTCAATCAAATTTGAAGCCGGTCCTTTTGGCACAAGTCGGTCGAGTGCCGTGTGCTCTCCAAAATGATCGACCTGCCACTTGAGACGAGGAAATCCGTTTAGATCCTGGGATTTGATTTTTCCTACTCCAAGAAAATCAATCTCTTCCCGCGGTGGGATTTCATTGTCCAACATGGAATACCCATCTATTTCCCTTGAGATCTTAAAGCCAAGCAGATCGGCAATGGTTGGCAACACATCAATTCCGCTGACAAGCCGCTCACGAATGCTTCCCTCACGTTGCCCAGGAAGCTTGACGAACATGGGAACTTTTAGAATGTCGCTCTCATTTCCTTTTTGTACCTCTCGCATGGATAGCCCACGCTGAAAGGAAACCCCATGATCTGCGGTAACAATAATGAGCGCCTCTTCGAAAAGCTTTGCCCTTTCTAGGGAACTTCGCAATTTCCCGAGGAACTGATCAACATATCCAATTTGCTGGAGGTATTGGTGGTACGCCGTAAGAATCAAGGATTCTTTTCCAATCCACCTCCCCCCCCAACCCGGTCCATCGATCCACCCGACAGGAATAAATCGTTCTTTGTTAAAATATTGCTGACCAGACACCAAATATTCATACTTCGTATGAGGCAGGATGACATGAAGAAAATGAAGGACTGGGCTTGAAGTTTGCTTGATTTGAGAAAGGAAAGAAGTAATTTGCGACTCTCTTGATTTTTTTACCCCAGTGGCAGGATCGAGATGGCTATCATCCTCGTTCTGCCCAAGAATCCCTTTTTTTAACAATTCCTCGCCGAAACCGGTCCATTGAGCATGGAGCGGGGGTAACTGTTTTCCTATTTGTGGCGGAGCAATTATATGTAAATATATCACTGCCAGATCTGCAAAAAAGGACTTGTAACGAAGGGACGACCCAGCATCAGCATCTTCTTCCTTGCATAGTGTATGGGGGCAAAGACTTGTCAAGGACTCCACTACATTAAGAGCATAACGATCCCCTAACATTGTGAACAAATTTTGAGGATGATCTGTTGCCGTCGGGTTGAGTCGAACACCAGCTCTTGGTTGCCGCCCTGTCAAAATCCCAGACACGGCAGCTGCGGTTTCTACATACGTTGCAACCGCATTAGGAAACCAATAGCTTTGTGCGGCTAGAGCGGCAAAGTTAGGAAAACGCACCGGATCAATCCGACCTTCGGCATCCAATAACGCGGTGATGTTGAATTCATCCAGCACAATAAGGACAACCGGGACAGGATTGTTAATCTCAATGTCAGCCTGTGCTTCAATGGCATCCGGCATGACAAGACGACCGACGGGAGTAACCAACAAAAACCACAGTGGAAATGCCACCACGACGGGTGAAAGCACCGTGAGAAACAGCCGGACCGGCTGCCAGCGAACATAAAGGACCGAAAAGAGAAAGCCAATCAGTAATGCAAATCCGACAATCAAAAGATCAGATCCACCCATCAATCGCTGCACCGGAGGTAGGACTGTGAGGAACGCCAGGCCAAAGACAAATACCAAATGCAGGCTATTCCGAACTCGCTTGCCAACCGGCCAAGCCGCAAGTTCAAGCAGCACGAGGCCTAATGCCATCCCCACCGAAAGGACGAAGGCCATTCCGATGATAAGCTCTGGACCGGCCTTATAAGAAACAAAAAACTCCGGATTCTGCCCAAGAAGATCATAGAGCGGCTGGGCAACGGCAAAACCAACAAGAGCAAACAGGTGCAAAAATTCAATAAGGACCATACGGATACCATTCATATTTAGTTCATCTGACGAAGTGGTCATTTAGGTCCCTGATGACAGAGATTAGGACAAATTGAGATGTTTACGGTGAGGATAAAAAGTGTCTTTGAGGAAAGCGTGGGGAAATATTCAAGACGTTTGTCAGCGACATCTCGGATTTTTCATGATGATTCAAATGCCCACGTACATTCAACCAGGGTAGAAGGCCCTGAATTACATTCGTTTAAACCACACCAACACTCGTCCGCTTTTTGAGACGATTTCATTCTTAATGATCACCGCCTTTTTTTCCATAAGGGCCATGAAATGTTCGGGGGTGTAATCAGGGAAAATATCCTGACGTAGACTTAACAATTCTTGCACCATAGGATCATTTTTCGGAACAAATTCGATGACCCCCTGTGGCGCAAGTGTGATCAGCCAATTGACAACCTGAACCAACGGAATATTCCTGGCAATAGCTAAGTGATGAACAAGAGCCAAGGCGAGGATGGCATCCGCTGATGCCCGGGACTGCAGACTTTCTCGCTCGTAACCATTCCACCCTTGATTTGGACTCGGGTTAGCCGCATCCATAAACAGAGCCTGAAAGAAGAGACCCCTCTCGCTTGCTCGATGGTAACTACCATCCAACGCTCCTTGATCAAAGTCAAACCCTACGACGTTTCTGGCCCCGCCATTCAACGCCGCTTCTGAATATTCACCGGTATTGCATCCAAAATCCCATAACAGCGTGGGCTGCACCTTTTGGGCAAATTCAAGAATGAATTGCTTTTTGGATTTGGTTTCCATTGAGGAATAACTACAGGTTTTATCATAGTCACCCCACGTGCTTTCTCCTTTATTGAGAGGGTTCAACTGGCTAATCCAGTCAGACATTTTTTTCAGCATACCCTTGAAAGAAGAAAGAGGGAACGAAGCCTTGGCTAACGAATCATCCTGAAGACTTTTGGTGTTTTTCGTCGAGGTTTTTTGGAAAAGATCTTGCAAAACCACATGAGTCAATACATTCCACTTCAAGTAGTGTCGCCACTTCAGTAGCCTCCGGATCTCCCCAGTTCCAATTCCTTCCTGGGTTCCCCGATACCAGGCGTTGTGAGATATTCCAAAAAATGCGCGAAGTAACAGAGGGTTCAAGAATTGTTCGCAAAATTGGCGATGACCAACCCACATTTCACCAGATTGATAGCGCCTAAAGGAGAGATGATCAATAAAAACGGGCTGATTTCCCTGAAATTGAATATTGTAGGCCGAGGCATCGGAAAGTGTGACACCGACTTCCAATGATTGCAAATGGATGCGTAAATGCAGGAGTGCGGCGGCCTTTAGTGCCGGAAATGACCATTCATACGGATAAGAGATAAAAGGGAGCCTGGGAGTTTCCAAAACATACCGAGGCTTTGGAGCTGAGAGCCCCAGAATGTCTGATGACACGACCTCAAACGGAAGCAGCAGACCTTCGGTCTCAAGCGTTTTGAATAAACCGGTTGAAGTGACAAAATCGAAATCTCCAGAAAAACATTCATTCACCGTCCTAAGGATGCGCCCCTCAAATTGATACACGCTCCCACTGGGATCACGAAAGGATCCTGGAAGAGCTTGGACATCACCCATCACTTCTGATCTTCGGAAGAGGAATGTTCGGATTCTTCTCGAGCATTTCCACGAAATAGTCCGACAAATCGTCTCCAGTACAATTTGAGAATTACTACGGCGCCGGCGATGCCGCCCAACAAGAGCTGCAAAACCATACTTCCGGTACCGGGATCAAGGTAAGCCTGTGCCGAAGTTTCAAATCCGAACACAATGAGAACAACACTAATTACAAGAAAATTCCCTAAATGTTTCATTTTGCTACTCCCTTGCTGGCCTTTCCCAACACCCTGGTGATTTCAGGTTCGATCCTCATTGGTCCATAAATTATCGTCAATCAGTAACAGGTCACTTATCCTAAGGGACAAACTCTGAAGTGAAACCAAGAAAATTGTAAATCAAAGTCAGGAAGGCTACTTGCACCCGTTTGTTTTTCCTACACTCGTTCTTGAAACTGATGGAAGAGATGGCCCCCTGCCGACTTATACGGATTATTTGATGTGAAATTATACCAACCGATTAAGGCGATTCTGGAAAGGGGAGACACGTTATCTTTTGTCAAACACCCCATCATGAAACTCCGAGTCAATCCTGCCGATCTGATGAGATCCCTCGAGAATTTTCAAACACTCATTTTCCCTGATTATCGGGTTAACGGCAATGAGAACCGTAGCCATATCCGGATACATATTCCCCACTCCACCCATAGACATAATCCTGATGATAGCGGAATCCGACCATGCCAGGATTTTTCAAGATAATTTCATTATGTCAGGCATACAAAATCATAAAAAATATTCCAATCAATCGAAAAATCGACGCCTGTCAAGTGGCTTTGGCGAAGACATCGTTCCCCAGGGTCTCATTCCACACAAAAACTCTTTTTCAAATCCCATCCCACTTTCCATTATTACAGGTCGATTGCAGAACCAAGACCGTTCAGTTGACCCGAGTAAAAATCACTTCCCTCTGAGCGCGTTCATAGTCGCTAGGCGTGCCGATATCAATAAAATATCCTGTGGTGACGAATGCGCGAGGCTGCAGCTTTCGACAATACGGCTGGAGGATATCCGTCTCAAAGGAAAAGTGGTCTCCGCTTCCATATTGGGAAAAAATTTCAGGTCCAACAATGTACACCCCGGCGTTTACTAGGCCTGGGCCCTCCTGACCCTTTTCTTGAAAATCTACGACCCGTTCCCCTAGGAGCACGACCGCACCATACCGACTCACATCCGGAACATGCCGAAGGACTATCGCGACCTGAGCTGGGGTCTGTGCATACCAGGCCATCAGGGCCGGATAATCGATGTCAACAAGCGTGTCGGCATTAAGGACCAAAGCTGGAGAAGACTCATCGCCTTTTAGCGCCAAGGCCATGGCTCCTCCTGTTCCTAAAGGATAGCTTTCCCTTGAATACCTGATTTGAAGTGAGCGGTAAGCCTGCCCAAAATGCTCTTCAATGACCTCCCTCTTATACCCAACCGATATGATGACTTCGGTCAGGCCAGCATCGACAAGTTTATCGAGAATATACTCCAAAAATGGCCGGCCTCTAACAGGCGCCATGGGCTTAGGAAGATCGGGGACGACAGATTGAAGTCTTTCGCCACGTCCTCCAGCCAGAACAATGGCCTTTTTGATTCCTACTTGAAGCAAATGAATCACTCCCGTCTTCACACATAAATCAAATACATGCCAGAAGAGGATAACCCCGGCGCAAACATATCAGCCACTCAGCTCTCACGAAAAAAATCAGTGGATATGCATCAGCTCAAACACTCACCATCCCTGTCTGCCGTTGTTTGGACTAACGACATCATCAATTTATCTCACCAACACATTCGGTTTTTAAAACAACCATTTAAAGAGTTCAATCGAGGTCTGACGTCCTCACCACGATTCAATTTAATCTATCTTCCAACCTTGCATCCCGTATTTGGTAAAATGGCAGTTACTGACTTGTCCGGAGAATTTTTTTAACGCAAAAGTTACCTCCATGCGTTTTTCCGGTGGGACAAAAAACATCATAAATCCGCCCCCGCCAGCACCGGATACTTTGCCGGCCAAGGCTCCCGCCTTGACAGCCGATTCATAGATTTCATCAATATGTGCGTTGGACACACTCTTGGCTGAACGCTTCTTGCTGACCCATCCCTCACGCATGGACTCAACTAATCCAGTGAAATCGCCTTTCAGCAGACTTTCCTTCATCGTACAGGCCTCACGCTTCATGGCATGCATGGCAGAAAGTGCCAAGTCGGTGCCGGCCTCAACATTGGTACTCTGATCACTGATGATCTTTGCGGAAGATCTGGACACACCAGTAAAAAAAAGCACTAATGAGGCCTCAAGCTCACAGATGATCCAGTTTTTGATCCGCAAAGGATTGACGATCACCCGATCGTCTGCATAAAACTCAATAAAGTTAAACCCCCCAAATGTCGCGGCGTATTGATCCTGTCTCCCACCTTGCAGACCACAATCAACTCGCTCAAGCCTAAACGCCAAATGTGCCAACGCATAATCGTCAAGCGGGACGTTCAGCAATTCCGCAAAGGCTTTAATCATCGCCACGACCAGAGTCGAGGAGGATCCTAGCCCAGACCCTACAGGAGCATCGCAGTAAGTGGTAATTTTCACAGGCAACGGCCGTCCTTCATTAAACTGCTTAACCATGTACAGATAGACGGCTCGATGTAAATCGACACATCCATTCCGTGGAATGGATTCTCCCAGCTGATACTCACTAAAATGCTGTCGATCAGCAGAACAAAACTGCACCTTATTGCCTGTCAACACCTCCAGGACCGCATAGGCATATCGATCAATCGTGGCATTGAGCACACAACCGCCATACAAATCACAATAGGGCGACACATCCGTCCCACCGCCTGCCAGACCAAGCCGAAGAGGCGCCCGCGCGCGGATAATCATCGAACCCTCCACATATCAAAGCGGCTGGTCATTGTGAAACGGTGGTTTTTCCCGGTTAAAATGTTTAAGCGTTCGCAGATCGTCCCGGTACTGGTTCAGGTGAATCCGCACTTCGCCTCGAGGTTGATCTGAGGACCGACACCAACGCCCCCCTGCTTCCACTTCCGCAATGGGACGCTTGCGAATGACAATCTCGATCCCGCATTCCCCAACCGAACTCAAAGTCTGGTCGTATCTGGGAAGATTAAACCGATACGTCGAAATAAGTTGTTCAATTTTGACCGGCTCGGCAGCAGCACCAAGGTCACGGACCAAATCCAGAACATTCAGAGACTGTTGACTCCAGGACTGCATCTTGAAAATGGTAAACGTCCATTTATGATCGGCATTAAATGTGCTCGGAAACTGGCCTTGTTCATATAAATCTTCATCCGGGACGGTAATGACGAGATGGCCGCCCGGCCGCAACACCCTAAACCAATTTCGGAGTCCTACGACAGGATCATGCAGATGCTCCAGGCAATGACTGCTATGCACAAAGTCGAATGTCTCATCCGACACACCCTCAAGAAACTGCGCATTGCCATCAACCTGGTCCCATGTTCGCACATCCTCCATCCGACAAAACAATTCCTGATATAACCCCAAGGGATCGGGATGGCCACCAATATCCAGACCATTCCCGACGAAAAACCGGTTAATGAAGTTTGGCTCGGATAATCGCCGAGCAATCGACTTGCTACATTCTTTCATAATCACGTTGACTTATAATGGAAGGGATAGGTATCAAACTCCATGAGACCGAAAGACAAACTGCGGGAAAATTTGCTCACTATGCAACCCGTCCCGACGAATCACCAATTCTTCCACCGCTTCGGTCGCTCCTAAACAGCTTGAGGTGGCCGCATCATCAAACACCACATACCCACCTGGGACCATAAAGGGCTTCACAAGATCATAGGAAAAGGCCACCGCCGAATAAATATCACAGTCGATATGGGCCAAGACAATGCTTCCAATCTTGTCGACAGCAGAGGGGCCGGTTTCCTGGAACAACCCTTTGATAAACTCAACATTCCTGACACCCTCACGATTGGCAAATTCTCGCAACTCCTGCAAATCGACGTCTTGGAAGTCTCCTGCTCCGTGGGCATCGATAGCCGATTCGGTTGCCGGCATTCCTGCAAAAGTATCCAGCGCAAAGACTTTCCTGCCAGGATACAGTTGATCGACCACATAGGCCATAAACAGGGCGTTCCCCCCTTTATACGATCCAAATTCGACAATGTGGCCAAAGGGAATATAGGGAAGAAAATATTTCAGGATCAGGAAAATATTCATCCGGTTATCTTCAGAGACCACAGTCCGGCCAGAAGCCAGTCTGTATGCCTCTTGATATAACGCATCCTTCCGAATCGACTCGCGCAATTGGCCGCATTGCAATCCCCATCCTCTGGCATAGCCATCGCGAACATTCCGGGACTTCCGGACGGGGTAGCCTCCCCCTCCTCCGACGGGAGGGACAAATAAATCAAAGACCATTTCCACTTCTCTCAGATCGGGCTTCATTACTCTTTCATCCCTGGGTCACACATCATTCACAGTCATTTCACGGCACCAATGAGGTACTGCCTATCACCATTCACCCTATAAAGAAGAAGGGTCTTCTTCTTCTTCACAGTTCGTCAAGCAGGTTTAAAGCCACAAGTCGACCTCGAAATTTTGTACCCACCGCCTTTGAGCTATGGTGGGTTTTGATAAAGTCCGCCGCATGTTGCCCAATTGTCTGCGCATAATGGGGCTCATTGACGACTCGCTTCATAAACCACACCGCATGCTCAATGTCCGGGTCCGCCCACTTCTGGCCCTTTGCGAACGGATACTCCTGGTCCCCGACTGGAATAAGTCGATAATCGACCAGGCACGAATTGTGGGCGTTGGTAAAATCAAGATTTCCCGAATATCCGGTCGCAATCACCGGCTTCCCGAGATACATGGCTTCCGCCAGCCCCCGGCCAAAGCCTTCTGACCGGTGCAGAGACAAAAAACAATCGCACAGCTTGACCAGGGACTTGGTTTCCCGGTCAGTCAACACCTTATCCATCAAGATGATTCGAGGATCCTCACCATCAATGGATTCAAGAAACGCCTCGTATTCCTTTGGACGCAAACCCATCCCATTCATCTTAATAACCAATCCGACTCGCGTATCCGAGAGATCGGGAAACGCCTGCAAAAATGCCCGAATGACCGCATGCGGGTTTTTGCGATGGACATAGGAGGTAAAATCGAAAAAGAAAAGAAACAAAAATCGATCCTCTGGCAAGCCGAAGGCTTCCCTGGTCATCCCGTGTGGCTCTGGAAATTCCACGGCCAGGGGCATCCTGATAACCGGGGAAGCGGTTTTATCGGCAATAGCCTGTTCAATAAATCGAGAAGGAGCCCAGATCTCATCCACCAGTTGAAGCGACGGATGCCACGCATCGGGAAAATGGCTTAACTCCCACGACCAATATCCAATATTATACCGATCCGCAAAGAGATGCTTGCCCAGAAGCTTTCGAGCATTCTCCATCTCATCTGCATTCAAATGAAATACATTAGTCCGATAAGCTCCAGCTCTGGAAATCTTATCCATAAAAAGGAAATCCTTATGGACCTCGGCAACGTGAACCCCATGCTCTCCATAAACACTTCGAATACCAAATGGGACCTGTGCCGCCGAACATGCTGCCGCAGACAGCCGTATATTCTCACCTATACCAAGCACCCCATAGGGGTGCCCGATTAATAAAACGCCGGGCGACACCACTGTTCTAATGGATCCAAGGCCGTTTCCCGGCTCGATTGCCTCTATTGAAGGCCTTACTCCGATGGCCGCATGCCAAGGCGACGTCCTCTTCCCAACAATTGCCCCTTTAGATCTGACTCCTTGCCCTACACGATGTAAATCGAAGGATGCTATCCAACCTCCCATCACAGGTGTGAGTCGTCGCTTCAGACCGCGGAATCCTTCGTAAACAAGGATCTGCCATATACTCCGCAAAACTATCGTGACCCCGCCATGGGAACGAACAGTCTGTTTCGTCATACCAACAAATTTAAGGAAAGTTCCCATTGATTATACCCGGACCATGGCCATGTCACTCTCACCGCTATGGTCTGTAACTTTCCACGCTTCTTGCGGGGGAGAAGCCTCCATTGAGAGGAGTTTACCGAACGGACAACATAAGATAAAAAATGATCTATATCCTTTGGGACTCGTTACACGATCTTCAAGGCGGCAAGGCGAGCTCGATATTTGGTTCCCACGGCCAATGGACTATGATAGGTTTTAATAAAGTCCGCCGCATGTTGCCCAATTGTCTGCGCATAATGCGGCTCATTGACGACTCGCTTCATAAACCACACCGCATGTTCAATGTCCGGGTCCGCCCACTTCTGGCCCTTTGCGAACGGATACTCCTGGTCCCCGACTGGAATAAGTCGATAATCGACCAGGCACGAATTGTGGGCGTTGGTAAAATCAAGATTTCCCGAATATCCGGTCGCAATCACCGGCTTCCCGAGATACATGGCTTCCGCCAGCCCCCGGCCAAAGCCTTCTGACCGGTGCAGAGACAAAAAACAATCGCACAGCTTGACCAGGGACTTGGTTTCTCGGTCAGTCAACACCTTATCCATCAAGATGATTCGAGGATCCTCACCATCAATGGATTCAAGAAACGCCTGGTATTCCTTTGGACGCAAACCCATCCCATTCATCTTAATAACCAATCCGACTCGCGTATCCGAGAGATCGGGAAACGCCTGCAAAAAAGCCCGAATGACCGCATGAGGGTTTTTGCGATGGACATAGGAGGTAAAATCGAAAAAGAAAAGAAACAAAAATCGATCCTCTGGCAAGCCGAAGGCTTCCCTGGTCATCCCCTGTGGCTCTGGAAATTCCACGGCCAGGGGCATCCTGATGACCGGGGAAGCGGTTTTATCGGCAATGGCCTGTTCAATAAATCGAGAAGGAGCCCAGATCTCATCCACCAGTTGAAGCGATGGACACCACGCATCGGGAAAATGGCTTAACTCCCATGCCCAATACCCAATATTATACCGATCCGCAAAAAGGTCCTTGCCCAGGTGAATTTGAGCATTTCCCATCTCATCCGCATTGATGTGAAATATATTGGCCCGATAGGCTCCAGTTCTGGAAATCTTATCCATGAAAGGGAAATCCTGGTGGATGCCGGCCAAATGGATGCCATACTCTCCCTGAACATTTCGAATACCGAATGGGACTTCCGCTGCTGAACATGCCGCGGCAGACAATCGGACATGCTCCCCCATACCAAGCACTTCATAGGGATGGCCCAGTAGAAGGGCACCAGGGGCAAGGACAGCCCTCGGGGAACTGGAATTTTTTTCAATAATGGGGGCTGTCTCTAATTGGATCATTCCATCTGTTTCGCCACTGGACACAAAGGCCTTTCGATTAGCCAGCAATTGCCTTACTTTTTTCTTCAGCCCGGGAAATCCTTCCAAGGCTACCACCTGCCACAGACGTCGGAATACCATGGTGATGCCTCCATGATGACGAACCGCCTGTTTTGCCACGCCCACAAAATCCACAAAAGTACCCATTGATTAGCCTACGACCTTTTTCATATGTGTCCTGAACACCTATTCCTCCCGTTGCATCCGGAAGGATCTACTTAAATAAACAAAGGAAAGCATGAAGAACAACCCACCTCCAATTCTTCAGCCCATTCACAATCCATGAAGGAGAGAAAAATTGTTCGACTATGTTACGACATACTCATCGTTGGCGTTCTATAGCGGACAACGGCTATTGAAATGCCGTTTCCCCTGCAAGAGCATAATTCCGGCCCTGATATGATCCGAAGGCATAACGTGGTGGAGGAAACCCGGAGTCCTCAAACTGAAAAAAGACATCGTGCTGATAGACCTGCAACGTCTCCGGTGCGCAATGAAATACCACGCTTCGCCGAGTCCTCTGTGGATTGACTGCAGGGGCACCACCATGAGGCAGTTGAGGATGCCAAATGGCGACATCGCCCTTTTGCAACACCGCCTGCTTCGTTGCTCCGATGGCTCCTGATCGGGACATTACTTCCCCATAATAAGCTTCGAGAGCATGGCGCACCAACCAATCATCCAACTGACCAGGGTTTTCATCACGAACCCGTTTATAGATCGCATGCTGATCACAAGGAAATCGATGACCTCCAGGCACATACATCAATGGACCGGCATCGGGCTCTATGTCTTCCAGCGCACACCAGGCGCCAACAAAATAGTTGACAGGAAAGGTATGAAAAAAAGGGGCGTCACGATGGATGGGCTGCTCGGTGCCATATTCAAAGGTTAACGACGTATAAATGCCGGCTTTATACCCGAAGAGATAATCTAACGCCCTCATAATTTCATCGTGACATCCGATTTTCATGGCATTCTCGGAAGACATATGGAAATTTACCAGTCTGTGATGGCGCCCCTTGGCATCGATATACTGATCGGCATATCTTTTATGGGTTTCAAGGTATCGTTGATAATCACTGACCACCGCATCGCAAAGACCGGGCTCAATCACCCCCTTTAAAATGGTAAATCCATCGGTGATCATCTCCTTGGCCATCCTGGGATAGTGCGAAGGATACCGAGCGGCTCGTGATTCAGCCTCCTGTTCGGCATCAGGCAGATCCAGCCACAAGGCCCCCATCTCACCTCTCGCGCTTTCCGGTTGTTCAGATAAATTGACCATACGCAGGATTTTCCTGAATGAATGATGAACGCTTTGCCATCCCGGAAGACTCATCAGACACACATCACAATCTGTCAGTTCGGAAAGCCACTACTTCACCGCACGAATAATAATGGGAAGCATATTGCCATATTCATATTCGGGATGATTATTCGAGACCAATCCAGAAAACACATCGTAATTGACACCCACACGGACATCGCAAAAACCGCACCGGATTAAATCATCCAACAATCCCCAGCCATAGTGATAAAACGTCAACGCCCCCTGAGGGTTAATCGGATCACCATGGTACTCGGGCTCCATCAAGAACTCGAGAGATCCATCAGCCAGGATCCGGGCCTTTTGAATCTCCCGGTCAAGCCTGAAGAAAAAGGGGCAGGTAAAGATGAGAGTTCCACCCTTCCTCAGAACCCGATAAAGTTCTTCTAAGGCTTTTTTATAGTCAAAGACATGCTCAAGCACGTCATTATGAACAATCACATCAAGCGAACATGATAAAAATGACAGCCCTGTAATAGACTCGTGTCGGACGGAGATTCCGCACGCGGTATGCATAGTTCCGCCCTGGATATCCTTTCCGATATATTCAGATCCGATAATCCCTGGGTAGATTTCATGAAGACGTTGATATAAAACAGAGGTTCTCTCCAATATAGCCAACTGCACATCAGCATAATTTTCCGTCTCCAATGCAATGGCCGAATAGATCAGGCGGTTGCGATTTCCCAACCCGCACTCACAGACTAATCCTTCCCGGAGATTAGGGAGAGGTCCGAAATAGACTCCAGCATTTACGGTGAATTTCCTTACCCCCCGACATGCGGAACAATATCCGGCAACCGCACTTTGCGAAGAAAGATAGCGCTCAGCCTCGAGTTGATACGATTTAATCTGAGTCACATATTGAAGGAAATCATGTTTTCCATTGAACCACGTAAACATCATCATTTTTACAGAAAATCGAGAACCGTCCGTTATCCCAGGCCGTTTTTGGTAGCCACCAGATATTGATGACCAAATTCCCGATCAGGCTCTAGGTGGTTCCCTTCGGCCCATTCATTCCACGCGTTAATAAAGACAACTCGTTCATCGCCAAAATGGAATCGCCGTGTTTGTTCAACGACCTGTCGCAACCAGTATTCGTATCGTTCGGGAGTTGCACCCACAAAGACATGAGAGACATCCTGCCGGCGAGCAGTATTGTCCCACGAAGGCATCACGCCTTTAAAGAGTTTGTAGGATGGCCAAGGTCTTCGTAAAAAGTTTTCGGATGTCTGGACATAATCAAACAACACGCCCTGATACTCAGGATTAATCAAGGGTTGTGAGAGCTCAGCTTGCACCGGATACCGATGAGGGGGAAATTCAATAGCCGCATCAAACCCGTAGAGACTTGGATCGTCTCCCATCGGCATCCGATCAAAGCATTGAACATAGGCTAAGTAAATTTCTCCAATTCCCGCGTTCACGCAGTATTCCCGCCACAAATCCGCAGTCCGTTTCGGCTCCGGAAACTGGCCGAGGCGATACACAATCACCAAGGGCTTTCCATGTATTCTGACATATCGTGGATCCAACAGCGCGGGGGCAATCTCCGCAATAAAGCCCGCATGATCCGCCTGGGTATGACTCTGTGCGATGAGGATATCCTCCTCACACCCGTCCCATCGTCTCGTCCAGTTCTCATTGGCCCAACAGAGGCAGAACGGAAAATCCGGAGAACCGGATTGCAGCACTTCGTCAAGGGGACGATTCAGCAGTTTCTTTCCGGCAAACCAATAATAGTAATAGCAGAAGGCCGAAATGCCATACTGGCGAGCCAACCGCGCCTGCTCTTCTCGTACCTCAGGCATACGTAAATCATAAAATCCCAAATCCGCCGGCAAATGGGGCTGATAATGACCTTGGAAATTCGGTCGCGCTTTCGTCACATTCGTCCATTCCGTAAAACCTTTGCCCCACCACCGATCATTTTCAGGAATGGGGTGATATTGTGGAAGAAAAAACGCGATCGCACGAACCTCATGAAGCTTTTTCAGCTCATCGCTCCATCGTTCCATGAAAATCCGACTATTTTTCGCAATGAGAGGCATCTTCGCGTGCCTGGAATCATTGGTGCTGACGCTGAGATGATGAACGACCACGGAACGCGGTTGATAGAAGACCCGCTTCCCCAACTTTCTCACCCGGAAGGCTAAATCCGAATCTTCGCAATAACTGGGTGCATAGATGTCATCAAATCCACCCAAGGTCTTAAATAACTCGGCATTGATGAGCAAGCAGGCCCCGGAGCAATAATCGACTTCCCGCACCACATTATATTCAGGCCTGTCAGGATCACCATTCAACCCCACCAGTTCCGCTGAGCCATCCGGATTAATAATGGCCCCAGCCTCCTGGAGCACACCATTGGGATACAGCAATTTTGAACCCACAAGGCCAACTTCTGATTGTTCTTGAAAGGTGTTCACCAATTCATCAAGCCATCCCTCAAGCACCTGCGTGTCATTGTTCAGTAACAACAGATATTGGCCGCGAGCCAATGTTGCACCCCTATTGCAAGAATGGAGAAATCCAATATTGGTCTCATTCCTGCAATAACGAATGTTCTGAACATCCGGAAGAATTTTGGGGGTTTCATCCTGAGACCCATCGTCAACGATGATCACCTCAAAGCTACACTGAGGCACATGCCTTAAAATCGAAGCCAAACAACAAACGGTGTATTCCAGGTGATTGTAGACAGGGATCACGATAGACACCAAGGGCTGCTCCGCTTCGGTGAAGTTGAAGGACTGAATGAGCGTGGTGATCCCACCCGGTTCAAGCTGAATGAGAGAAACCGGCTGACGAGGAGGATTCTGAGGAGAGAAATGCGGATTTCCCGATTCATGAAGGACAGGCAATTGCATGTCTCTCCACCGCCGGTAACTTTCCGTCTGTTGAAAGAAAGAGCCGAACCGTCCAAAGACAAAAGACACCAATTGATGTTTTCGGTGAGGGGAAACTGGCAATAGGGATTTTGCACTCGTTAGGACTCGATCAAGCGAGCCACCGGGGGATTGGCGACTTTGTGTCACAGGAAGATCTGAGCCCTTCAACCAATGCACCAAACTTGCGCAAACCCTTCCACGCCATGAGCCCTCTGGACACAGCCGTTCCCTCAAGATCCTTACTTTGCTGATATTTCGCCATAGCAAGGATGAATGCATGCGACGTAATTCTTCCTCTTTCGTCAGCAGTCGGGCATACAGGTTGCCAAAACGCTGATCCCATTCCCCAACAATCCGTTCGTGCTCAGCCACGGCCTTATGGAGACTGACGATCTGCATTTCGCGTTCAGCCGCAGCCTGTTTGAGATTGTCGATCTGACCATCTCGCTCAACCAGGGCTTGATTCAAATTTTGACGAGGCAAAGGAGTCGTGCGCAGCCATTGAAGAAATTCATTATAGTTCAACGGCCGCCGGACAACTTCGGTTTGCAACTCTATCTCCTGCTTGGCGTAACGTTCGATCGTATCATTGGTTATGGCAAACCCCATGGCTTTGAATACTGCCAGAAAAAATCTTAATGGCGTGTCAAGAGAGTCATCGTCCGTTGTGCCAAAGCGCGTCACCGAATGAATGAGCAAATGCAGTGAACGAAAAATCATCCTGCCGACCGATAGGTCATCGTTCAATGTCCATTCTTGATCTATGACCTGCCATGTTCCGTCATGGCAAACGATGATGTTTTGCGGAAGAGCGTCAAAAAGTTTACCTGGTATCGGTATGTCCGGAGAGTCGATCGGCGAAGAAATTTCGCCAGATACGTTCATCGAAAGCAGTATTTGAAGGTATCGCTTTAAAAATGTGGCAACTTCTTCTATACACCAGCCATCCCGAGTGACAATCTGGATGAGCTCTTGAGACAATGGCCTACCGTGCACATATTCCGCTTTTCCTGGAATGTTGAACGTCAATAGTCGCCCGTGAATATGCATGGTTGAACCGGACACAAGGGGATAGTACTGAACCTCAATTGCGCCATTGTCGACTGATAAGAACCGCGTTTCCTTGCAGAACTCTTTGGATCGTTCACTTGTGAAATGCCAGGCCAGGATAAACGGATCCAACACGTGCTTGAGAGATATCCCCGCCACGATGAGAAATGAGTTTGCCAAGTCCAACGCCACTCCGTTCTGCATAAGAACCGGCCAAACCAGTTCAGGTGAAATTGCCAGAAGTGGCGGCAGTTGTGGATCGCGCTTGACGCTTTGCCAGGCCAGGGCACTGGCATCAAACCCCTCACATAAAAACCCACCTTCACTTAGGATTGAAGCTGGCAACTTATAGTCAGGGAATGGCGCCATGAATTCCGAACTTGCAAAACCGGCCTGTCTGAGCATCTCTGTAAGCACTTTGCGCCCATACGTGTGTGGCTGGTCTTTGCGGTATCGTCCCTCTAGACCATACATAGCTTTCCCAATGTGATCTTCAGGTGCGCCAGTAAAATATTTAAGACCCAGTTGGTTCTCAACCGCAACAATCAACTTCCCATTGGGTTTCAGCATGGCTCTCACTCGCTGTAACATCCCGAGTGCAGGATCTTCCCCCGGCGTGAACAGGTTTGCATATTCGAGCACACCGATGAGTGTGATGACATCAAACTGGTGATCCCATTTGAAGTCATCAAATCTGTCCGACACCACAATGACGTTTGGAAGATCACGGGTGCGTGATCGCGCGATACTTGCACGGCGATGAGTTCCTTCCAAAGCCAGGACATGGGCCCCACACTCCCCCAAATAACGAGTAATGGCGCCACATCCCGCGCCAATTTCCAGGACATCCGTGGCTTCCAACATGCCTTGAAATGGACGCAAAATATTAGCTCGGGTGCTGCTGAGGTGATACAGAGACGGCCAGTCCGTGCAATGCTGGCGTAACTCTGTGGACAGAACAGAAATGTCACTCGCATCCTCAATGATCTCAGCGAGGCGTTGCTCGATGATCTCGCCATCATCGTAATCAATGCCGGGGTATTCAGGTCTTGACCAGACGTTGGTTTTGGGATTGAGACCATAGCCCGCTTTAGACAGGAGTGATTTCATCAAGCAATTTCCTGGGCCGTTAAGTGGAGACCCAAGTCCACCAGACCAAAAAATTTAGTTTCTGGTCGAACTTGAAAATGAATCGCGTCATAACGCCTGTCGTGAGGCGTGTCTTCTTCGCCCTGCTTGGTGGCAATACCTAAGGAAATAAAATAGTCTCCAGGCGCAAGACGACAATAGAAGACAGCCTTGGCGTAAGCTACTTGACCATGCTGACCCAACGATTTGAATTCTTTGGCGTCAAGTGTTTCGGAATTAGCTCCATAGATGGTTACACCTTCTTTGGTTTTGATAGTAATCCCTAATATTGGTCGCACTAGGCTACTTGAAAACCTAAATGAAATACCCAAATGGACCGTTTGTCCCGTCGAAATCGCATATGGATACATGTCCCCATCTGCCGACAAATGAAAATCCAAAATTGAGGCCGAACCATCCCCCCAGCGATATTCGTGCGGATTGTACCCGGGACGAGTGGCAAACACATCTTCCGTATAACTTAACGAGCACCTAAGGTCCGCAGCCTCGTTTGCAGCGGTTGTGGTTGCCACGATGGGCTCGGCGTCTGGTGATTTTTTTTCTTTGCCAAATAACAAGTCCATATAACGATTCACCACCACGCGAGGTTGGCCAGACTCCAGCACCATACCATTTTCAAGCAATAGTGCTTTAGTGCAATGCGTCACAATTTGTTCGCTAGAGTGGGTGACCAGCAATATGCTTGTACCACTATCTTTGAGTTTCTTTAAACGATCGAAGCATTTGGCCTGGAATTTTGCATCACCAACTGCCAAGGCTTCATCCACAATGAGAATAGCCGGAGCAACCTGGGATTGAACAGCAAAAGCCAGCCGAACCATCATCCCGCTTGAGTACATTTTTACCGGTTGTTCGATGAAGTCGCCAATATCGGCAAATGCAATGATGTCATCGATACGCGCATCGGTTTCTGCTCTGCTCAGTCCAAGCACTGCGGCATTCATATAAACGTTTTCGCGCCCGGTAAACTCAGCATTGAAGCCCGAACCCAATTCCAGCAGGGCCGCGATCCGGCCATAGGTGAAAATGCTGCCACTGGTTGGGGTGAGCGTTCCGCAGATCATTTGCAGAAGCGTAGATTTTCCACTGCCGTTGCGACCGATAATGCCAACGGTTTCCCCCCTTTTTACCTCGAACGAGACTTCCTTGAGCGCCCAGAATCCACAGAAATATTGTTTGGCTGGCCTACCGACAAATCTTTGCAATCGTGGATATATCCACTGCTTCAATCGATCCTGTGGTTGATCATAAATCTGGTAGCACTTGCAGAGATTTTGAACGCGGATGGCGACGTCATTGGCCTCTTGCACGAATTGCCCACTTACCCCCACCGTCTTGTATTCTTGCGACCCGCGATAGGTGGGTTGAGCTTCCTCTCCCCTCTTCTTTTCCCGCGAGAAGATTGAGGGTTTCTTAAAGAGGCTCTTAGACGACATCTGCAAATCCTTTTCGCGTTATTTGGAACCATACAAAGCCCAACCAACCGACCACCCAAAAAACAACCGTATACAGGAGCCAGTCTACCCATTCCGGCATTTGCCCCAAAAATATGACCGATTTCGACGCATTCAGGACAGGTGTCAACGGATTGAGCTGAATGAATCCTCGATAGGCTTCAGGAATAGCCGAGAGGGGGTAAAAAATAGGACTGAGAAACATCATCATCGTGGTCATCACGCCTACCAACGGCTGGACATCACGCAGAAACACCCCCATGGAAGCCAGAAACCAACCTAATCCTACAATCAAGAGGACAAACGGAAAAAGTACCACCGGCAACAGCAACACCGTTAGGGGTGGAAAACCATGGACTATGAGGTAAAATATCAACAAAATCAGAAGACTGACGGCAGCATTAAAAAGTGCCACCAATATCGATACCCAAGGCATTATCTCCAGAGGAAACACTACCTTTTTGATATACGACACATTTTCGAGCATAAGACCAGGAGCACGCGTGACACATTCCGAAAACAGATTAAAAATAATCAACCCGGAAAATAATAACAGAGCAAAGGCGCCGTTTTCCTCCGTGGGCACCTCCCATCGAATTCGAAAGACGACCGAAAAGACAAACGTATATACCCCTAGCATCAGCATGGGGACGACAAAGGCCCAGATCACCCCAAGCATCGACCCTCGATAACGAGCATCGATCTCTCGCTTGGCAAGGCGAGCTATCAAGGTTCTGTGCTGCCAGGCACAGATCAATGGGGAAAAAGGATTGTACGTATTATTCATGTATAATTATCGATTTTAGCCAAGATGGTCTTTGTCTATGCACTGGGAAGAGTGACCGAGTTTGAATTCAAATGCTAATTATCCCTCAGGCAAACCCGTTTTTTTCACCGCTAATCTCCCTTCATGAGATTCTGACTCATAAGACTTCGACTCGAACCATCCACTTAGTTTCTCAATGCCAGTAAATAAACCAATGAAATCAAAGGGGCGGGCGACCAGGAAGTGAAAAAATTTCTAAAAAATAAATTTTGGGGTATGCGTTAGAAAGAAATGGCCTACTCAAGCTTCGGGAAGATTCCAGTTACGACCGAGGGGGGAAAAGGCCAAATACGGCAAAGAGAATTTATATCAAAACCAACACCATGCCATCAACTTTTGGCAAAAAAGAGATGGAGCGCCAACCTCTGAATCCTAAATTCATCCTCGTCCATGCTCAGACCAACACGCAACCAGCCATAAAAACAAATTCTTATTTGGAGCTAAACTTTCCGGTTACGGTTGCATATTCCGAAGCATCTCCTCCTGCAGGTAGCTGGGCACCGGCTCAATTTCCATCGGTGGATAGGCTGTGGCTGGAATGATTGGCATGTCCGGTGAGTTGGCCGGCGGCGTTACCTGCATCCCACTAGCACTACTTGGCGGCACCATGGGCATTGTGGTTCCAGCGGGCACCGGCTGAATATCCATGGGAACACCCACCACCGGAGCTCGTAAGCCAGGGCTTTCTCCTGGAGATGAGAAGGATGAGGAGGCTGGAGCAAAATTATCACCAGGCTCTCCTTCATGAGACAGGAATGAACGGGTATCCACCTCTTCTTGACCAGGATCCAGTTGCCGGTCTGAATTCAAACCCGATTCACCCAATACATCAGATGACCCAGTATCTGTTGGGTTCCTCGTCTCAGAAACGGCTTCTCTTGGTGGAGCTTTTGGGGTTACATAGAGATATTGCAGGTGTCCCGCGGCATTGACCGTAAACGCATAATCCCACTGCGCCAGAATTTTGGCCAAGGCCGGAAGTATTTTGTCTTGCTGAAGATCGACCGAAATGACTCTATTCAGTTCTTCGACAGGGGCCTCATATTTTATACCCAACTGCTTCTGCAATTGCTCCAGCACCGTTCGTAAGGTCACCTGTGAGAGATGACCTGTTAGCCGATCACCTTCAACTTGGATTGGGACTTCGGGGGATAATGCCATCCCCTGTCCCACAAGTGCCCCAAATATTAAGAAGACCATTAGCACCAATCCTCTTATCCATCTAGGCATTCCTTGTTTGGGCCTCATTGTGAGTCTCCTTATCTAGCAGTGCACACGGAAAAACATGGACTTATCCCACCAACGAATATTTTCCATACCGTCTCTTAGCCATTGGTGCTTTCTTGCCACAACAAAAAAGATCTCACTATCGGGAACATACGGAAAAAATAAGGGATTTCTGGATTAAAAATCCTCACCGAAAACTTCACCCCATGTTGTTAAAAGGGGATAGGAGGACTACCGCCACGGGGCGATCTCAATAACTCACAAAAATGTTAGTCCCAAAAATGGCGAAGGTCAAGAAAACAATCTCGAGAGAAATAAATGAATCAATCAAAAGTGCATTCCGTCTTACTAGATTATTCCTTGGATCGAAAGCATGATCGTATTACTGTTGAATTCAAAATTATTTATGTTTGAGCTTCTCTTCTCGAAAATATAATCTAAGCGAAAACCCAGCCATTTGACCGTACGGTATTCCGGTCCAATTCGGAATCGAAATTGATCATCAGTTCTATTCGTATTAAAGTTATCGTTGGCATAGTAAAAATTTCCTCTGAGGGCCAGACGTTCCGTAAACGACTGTCTCCCATAAACGTCAACGCCTATTCGTTTAAAGGTGGAGGTACCCTGAACCGCTGACTGATTAATATTCGAAAAGGGACGGATATTAAAACTCAACCGGGACGTGGGGTTCCAGGCCAAATTTCCTCGCATGTACCAGAAAGTCTGCTGCTCCGATCCTAGGCTTAAGCCCTTTGCAAGGAGGTTTTGACCACGAGTTGATTCTTCAGAAATAGGCGCGTGGTCAAAATTTAAAACCTGGTACCCAATATTGAATTCTCCGGAAAACTGGCGGGTAGGTGCCATGCTGAAGCCTGTAAACGCCCCGTAACCGAAACTATTCTGCTGCTTATTAGTATTATAATCATTGTTCACTACTCGAACGCCAAGAAGAGCCCGGGTTGAGGGAGTTACCCTTACAAACACACTCAGATTGGCACCAGCCCGGCTCCGGTCACGCGGGGCAGCCTGCCCATTGTTGGTGTAATTTAAATCGTCAAAATTCGTGCGAAGACGAATACCAGCCTTTTGTCCCGTAAATTCAATCTGGCCTAAAAACTGATTCATATTCCATTTGGTAATATCCCTTTGTTGGGTATCCACTTCCGATCCTCTTGGGTCAAACCCTTCTAAATGGCCTCCCTGCAAATCTATTGCTAGACCACCAGGATAATTCAAGCTGACGTGGCCAAGAGCATCTTGGGCCAGGGCATTATTTTCAGTAAATTTTGCGTAGAGAAATTGGGCAGCACGATAGTCAAGAAGGACAGAATGCTTACCTCCGCCAAACGGCATGAACGCCTGAATTCCAGGCGCGATGGTCGTAAGAAAGTCACTTTTCGTATTTGTGTCTCTCTTAAACACATTGTCGGTATACACTTCCGATACGCCTACAAACGGGCGGAGTAGGACCGGACCGGCTTTGATACCATCCCCTAAACCATTTCCCGTCATATATTCACGAAAAAGCCCCCCCCGATTCTGAATAGGCCGATGAGACCCGGTAAAATAAAATAGTCCCATATCAGAAAAAGATTGAGCCTGTCCCCCGACCGGGGAAAATACCTCACAGACAACGAGAACACTCAGAATAACAGCAAATGGCCGTTTCCGCTCACGCATTGTGGCAAATGGGGAAAGACGCACCGCTCTTATTTTTCGCCATACGAAATTAATCATTACATCTACCTTATTATTTTCAATTCGATGGAAGTGCGGGGGGGTGGAGTCAGAAGAATACTCTATAGTTTTGGGCATGACCAACTCTTAGATATGGTGCCCTCATCAGTCTGTTAAGTCAATTGCAAGATGAGTTCCCTGATGAGGGATGGACCCTACCATAGGAACCCGCACAAGAAACAGTCCTTCTGGCTTCAGTATAAGTGAAGTATAAGGTTTTTTTCGTAAACTGTTTTTCTAGATGGGGATGAATACCAAAATTACAAGATAAAGTCGATCAAGGTGGGGAAAACAAATAAAACTCTACCGGAAGACTTCAGTGTTAGGTACAGGGATAATACAGGACTTCATGTAAATTTCTTGAGGTCAGTTACTAAAATCTCGACGGAGTGGGACTTGAGAAATGAGACTTCAGGTCATCGACCCTGTCCTCATATCCATTATTTAACGAACGCCGGAGAAGAATTCTTTATAAACAGGACATTTGCAGAACATCCTCGTTCTGCAAATGTCCTTAGAGGTAGGGAGACTTCATTATCACGGAGCCCGCTTCATAAATCCCGGGTGAAAACGGCTTACGACATTTCCGTTGATGCAACCCATCCAAATACAATCTATTTGTAACTATTTTTCCCAGAAAACGAATCTCAATAAACCTTTACATCCTTTGGAGGAGCAGGACGCGCATTAACGATAGGCAAGGTAACACTCACCTGATTTGAAAACGGGCTTTCAATTTTACGAGCCCGGTCGTAAGCTTTTACCGCAAAATAATAGGTTTGACCGGGAGTCAGGCTTGTCACCGTATAAATGGCCTGAGCTCCGACATCTTGAGTCTCCGAATAAGTGCCGCTTGAAGTCCCGTAGGCGACAATGAATCCACCATATTCTGCGGAAGGAGGATTCCAGGCTAGGGTGACTTCTCCCGCCAGTGCATTGGAGGAAAAAAGACAGAGAAAAAGAACAATGGTCCATAATGACCTAAATACGGATCGAAAGGAATGGGTATGGGGGTAGGTAATTTGAGAGAAACCTTGATCGTGTGACATACGAGATCTCCTTTATGCATGTGAGTCATGCCGAGCGAAGCCACTCCGCTCATAATCAAGGAGACTCTGTGGCTTGCCTGGCAACCTGGCAACCCTATCTCAAAATCCGAGACGTAGGCCCATAGCTTTGCGTCCCACCCTTTCAGATGGTTTGTTTTTTTCAGGATACAACCGTTTTTAGGTCTGGATGCTTCATCGGAATCTTTGTCAGATCCTTGAATCGTGGGAAAGAGAAATTCCAATTTCTCAAGAATCCAGGAAGACTGCCAAACCTTATTTACATTAAAACAAAGATAATTGTAGAAAAATGGATCCCATGGATCATGAATCAATCTTTTGCTTAAACAGACGCAATGTATTAACGAACCTCTAATCTGATGAACCTTCACCTGAAGCACAGGAAACCTGGGCAATTTCTCAAAGCCGCCTTGTCAGGAAAATCGACCTCACATGAGTCGGTCCCTAAGGAATCCGTAAAGTAACCCAATTTCTCTGCTCAGGAGGCCAACACGTGCGTTACGATGACTAAAATCAACAGGTCTGTTTATGTTCTCCCCCGTGATTTAATCAAAATCAAGTTTGCGGGCGAGATAAACGCTCTCAAAGAGAGGGCAGGGGATCACTGCTAACGCATCATTGTGATCAGAAGTGCCATCAAGTATTTAACCGGAGGGGACTCGCAATCTACCGCATCGGTGAGTTTCAAACGCCCTGTATTCCTCTTTTTTTTGTTGAGGGGGAATGCAGATAATGCTTTAAAACCTGGTGAATAACTAAACTCAGTGCTATGTAAGGTAGGTTCTTACCATCCAACCAATTGCGAAAACACAAGATAGATCCAGGCGGCACCAAAGATATATGTGATTTCTTTTTCACCAATCCGTTCATAAAACAGACGATACCCCAGAATCGGCACGATGGCTAAGATCAGGGCAGAAAAAAAATGCCCAACCACATCGCCTATGATGGCCCCAATCTCGGAATGCCCAGGTACCGCAAGCAAGATGCTGCCCGCAAGCATAGCTGCCCACCACCATTTCATATTGGCCGTCAGCATATCCATGCTCACATATAAGGGAAAAGGTTTGTCATCACCAGATCATGCCTTCCTAATTGGACTAATTTCAAACTGCTCGAATTTATTTCACCTCTTAAAAGCGGTGCACAATAACTTCCCATTAGAAAAAAAAGGAAATTCCAGCATCAGCGTGACAACTAAGACAACGACCGGTGCTCTTAATCCCCAACCATCTCTTAGACGCCCGGCAAATGCGCTCACATGCGTTTCGCACTTCACCTCGCTTGCATTAGAAGACAACCATTTAGACACATTCCTGAATGTTGGGTAGAACACAAGGTTGTAGATTTCTTTTTAAACCTTGCCTAATGTTGGATTTCCCAATTGATTGAGGTACTGCCCGGAAAGCCAATCGACATGACAGTGAGCCCATTCATCATCCACACCGCCACCGTACCCGTCTGCCTGTTACGCCAAATTATATCTGCGCGCCCATCCCCATTGACATCACTGGTGCTGGCAATCTCCCACCCCTGAGGCACCTCGCCAAAAAACCCCGGCGAACTGAGAGTCACCCCATTCATCAACCAAATTGCAACTTCCCCGTTACTCGTTTTACGCCAAACCAAGTCCCCCATCCCATCATCATTCACATCCCCCACCCCTGCAATCTGCCAATCCGTGGAGACCCCTCCGGTGAAACCTATTGACAGGACCGTGAGCCCTTGCATTAGCCACACTTCCACTACGCCGGTAAGGGTATTCCGCCATATAAGATCCGCTTTTCCATCGGCGTTCATATCTCCCGTTCCCGCTATTTGCCACTCCAACGGCACCGCACCCAAGTGACCGGAAGAGGCAATCGTGGAGCCGCTCATTAACCAAATCGTCACTTCCCCACTACTCGTGTTTCGCCAAACGAGGTCCGCCATCCCGTCGCCGTTGACATCACCCACACTCGCGATTTGCCAATCCATAGAGACACTACCCGGAAAACCCACCGACGTGACAGTGAGACCATTCATCAGCCACACCGCTACCGTTCCTGTATCGCTGCGACGCCAGATAACATCTGCTTTCCCATCCTCATTGACATCTCCAGTACCGGCAACCTGCCACTTCGACGACACCACGCCCAATGAACCGGAGGAAGCAATCGTAGAACCGTTCATCAACCAAATCGCAACAGCCCACGTACTTGTGTTGCGCCAGACGAGGTCTGCCTTCTCGTCCCCGTTGACATCATTCCGAGTTGGGAAACTCACGCCAGCTTCAAATATCCATCCTAAATCTTGCAACAGAGGTTGAGCTAACCCGAGATCATGAATGGCCCTTCCGGAAGCTATACCGGGCTCCATAAGTTGATCAGGCTGAATCGTGTTCGTGAAGTGAGACACCGATGAACCTAATTGAACCGGGTTTGGAGCGTACATCTGAACATGAGTATCTGTTCGCCCGGCCGTCAGGGCCCCGGAGCCGCCTTGAAGATTGACACCGACAAAATGAAGATTCGGGCTCGCCACATTTGCAAATTGCCTTTGGCTATCGGTCATTACGGGGTAATTGGCCGGACTGGCTCCATGAAGCTCCAACCAACGCATAAAAACATCATTGGTTCCTAAGAATTTCTCTCCGGTTTGCACATCAACCAGTGACAAAAAACCAAGGCCATGAATAATTTCATGAAGTACCACGGTAACAAAATCAAATTGTCCAGATGGGGGATTGGCATCCAGCCCAAAATACCAATTCGTGAAATTTGCACTGAAGGTGGCACTTATATCACTGGTAGTAAGATCCAGATCCTGTTCTGCAAGCTTATTGGCAAGAGATTGGACATACCAGGTATTCGCCACAGGAGCATTGGGAAAATTCCGATGGACGGTATTGGGGCCGGCCGATCCCAGTATTCCTGTTCCTAAGGAATCAATTCGAGCATCGACTCGAATGCCCACCGTGCTCACCAGCACCTGCGCTAAAATATTTGCCGCATACTCAAATGCTTTCAACCGTGCCTCCCCAAGGGTGGTGGCCGTATTTCCACCCACCGGTGTAAAAGGCGCAGGATCGTTAAATCCTTCCCCGGGGCTATCTTTATTCACAATAATAATGGTGGCACCGAAGGTCTCGGTCAAGGGGCCAAAGCAGCCAAAGAATAAGACGACCAGAAATCCAGACACGCAGAGGCCAAAGGGTATCGGTAACTGAGAAGGAGCGGGGTTTCCCAGTCTGGCGACTTTAGAATAATTCATGGATGAAAAGAGTCTTCCAACAAACTTCAGGGTTTCAATGGCTCTAAGACCTCAGGTTCATGATGATGAATCGCATGGTCCGCTCCGTCAGGCACCTTCAGGATTGACTGAAACCGGCCCTCAACATTCACCATTGCCCCCCCCCCCGCATCCCGAACATCCCGTAAGCCCTCCGTGCTCATACGACTCTCGGGTATCGAGCCCGAAGGAAGAGGTCGTAGCGTCCCATCCGGCTCTTCAATCCGCATTGGGGCTTTACCTGGTCGAGGGTTTCCCTGACGATGTTCAAGAGAAATCGCTTCCTCTTCTCCTCCAGATGTTTCAATAATGACCTCTGCTTTCAGGAGTGGGGCACTAATCAACATTATCCAAAGCATGACAGATACCGGCATCATCATTTTCATTGTATTTCCTCCTTTCAACAGTTCTATTTATTCTCTCTGAGAGAAAATTCGGCGGGAAGCCGATCAAAAAAGTTATTCTGCCTGCGATTTTCATTCAATCTACTATTCCCTTTCGTCCATGACAACTAAATAAGAAAAAACATGATGTTTCATTGAAAATGTATGCCATTTTTCCCGACAAGTTGTGTATGTAGTTATGTATGGGATGCAGGAGCGAGGGGAAATAGTATATCTCAAGAATTCCAACCACTCCATAGAAAGAATGTGTGCAAGGCTTGTGGAGGCCACAAATTTAGTCCTAAAGCAACGGATTCGGCCAATTGGATTCGCTTGAATTCATGAGGGGAAGGTAAGTCCAAAATTGGCTTGCCCTTATGATTCCGAATTTGGAGGATAAAAACTACCCATACACCATTTAAACGCAACCCTTTTTTATTCTCCTAACAAGCGAAAACGGGTCAATTGGTATTAAGGGATCCCAACAAAAGCATAGAATCCATCATTTTTTTTTGCTAGCCATTAAAAGTTCGAGGCAGGCAGGATTGAGAGTGAGTCCTATGTTGGGATGGTTGAATGCCTTCAAATGAGATAGCCGTTGAATTCCCATTTCTTCATTCTGATTGGACCTTTCTTTGTTGTCCAACGGGGGTTTGGAAAAAGAGAAGAGTTCCCTTTCTAAAGATGAAAGGAGCACCGTCTCGGTCAATTTGATTCCAATGACGGCAACGAATAGCAGGGTACATATGACTACGGTTTTTTATCGACCAGATTTTTTATGAACTTTAGGCGTGATGCGCATTTTCAAGAAGGGATGGCCATCCAGTCACATAACCTCTTCCCACATTCCTTCAGGCTATGTACCGTAGGGATTTTGGTGTGGAAAGATTAACAAGGGATAGAAATCGAGAAACATAAGCTTATCATGTGTTTAGGGGCGGAAATCGCCAGGACATCATAGACTTTTTTTAGGCAGGAAAATGCCCAAGAAAAAAGCATTTATCTTTTTCCAATCGTAGCCCACTTACGGGCGAACAAGAGCAACGCAAAGCACCGACCAGGTCCGCCTCGCATTCAACCATTAACTGTCTTACTACTGCTGCCACAAGTCGTCCCGTCCATCCAACTAAGTGTTAATTACGGCTTTGTTTTCGCCACTGATTTGGGTCATGAATTCAATACTGAACTTCGATCATACTTCCTTCCCATGAACCTGAATCTGACAGGTTTTTCCTGAATATCCCGATGACGCCCAATTATTAGGTAGTCGTCACGGGTAAGATCATATGGAATTGCTGTAGTCCCCGCGAGCCACCTATTTATGCCTTATGCCCCAAATGGGTTACCCCAGAATGACCGGCGTCTCCGTCTTCCCACTTTCCCTACTTCCTTTTCTGAGTTGAACAGATTTTCAGGTTCTTGTATTCTTTGGCGCATAACGTGAAGGAGGTCCCAAACAGCATCCTTTCAGCTTCATGGGAAAATTGCTTTTTCTCGTGTCCTCTACTTTTTCCTTGTGAACATTTTATGCTTCAAAGGATGATCCGGAAGTTGTCTCAAGAATTTTGCGATATCCTTATCCTTTAGGGAGAGACAGTATGAAACAGATGTCCCGTCGAGTTTTGAGAAGATGGGGTGCGTTCATGATCTGGTGTGTATGGATCAGTCCGGTGATGGCCCATGCCAATTCCGATATTGTGGAAACCGGTCGTCTTTTGGCCACATTGCTGGATGCAGGCCGAGTGACAATCGGCCAGAATCAAGCGTTAATCAATGATCCAAGCAAAGGCGACAAGGGCTTTACCCCTGAGGCATTTAAGGAACAGATGGTAGGGTTATACAAGGAACGAATGGGAATCGATTTACATAACCTGCAGAATGCACAAATTCCAGATCAAGCCAAGCCATTATTGACCAGACTTGTAGAAGAAAGTCAGAAAACCGTAGCAAGCTATCAAACAGTCATAAACTTTAAAGGCGTCAAGTTCAAAGGGCTCATTCCCGCCACCTTTGGCACCGAAACCGCCAAGCGTTTCCAAAATTGGTCAAAAGTCTATTTAAAGCAGACGGCGCCTGATCATTTTTTAAGAAACCCCAAAAACAAAGCTGATGTCTTTGAAAGAGAAATGATGCAAACCTTTGCAACTTCTGCTCCTGGCGATCGGAATGAAGTTCTCAGTAAGACCATTGAAGATGAAAGGAGTGTACAAGTCATGCTGCCACTCTATTATGAGAAAGCTTGCTTAATCTGTCATGGGGGGGCCCAAAGGTGAAAGAGATATATCTGGCTACGAAAAAGAAGGGGGAAAAGAAGGTGAGTTAGCGGGGGCTATCAGTGTGAAATTACCCCTACCCTAGAGACCATTTCCTCAAAGCGTATAGAGGCCGTTCTTTGATAAGAGGAAAGATAACCTCTTGCAATTTTTATGAGAAAAAAGCAAATAAGAGTAAAATCTCATCCAGGGGATTTTCAAGAAAAGCGTTTTGTTTATGATCACGCCTTCTCCAGGCGACCTCTCAAAAACAATCCTCATCAATAGAAATCCAAAATTGAAGAAACGATCAGAAACTTATTGTGAATTCAAACACCAGCGCTTCCTCTTTTCATAGGGCTCGGCCTCATCAACGAGTTTAATCTTGCCTTCCTTATGGAGCAACCGCAACATTTCACCACAAGTGTGGTCCAATTCCCCGGTGCCCATATTATGCAACCCTGCCCGACGGGCGATTTCCTCCTGAAAAACTCCCGTTCCTCCCGGCGCTGCATCCGGATGCCCATGAAGGACCTCTAGTACATGGCCCTTCAATGCATCAATCAGCTCTGTACCGCGATGATGAAGATTCATGGCGTCCCCTCTTTCAAGATCATTCTTTGCAATATGACATGGTGTCTTTTCCCATCCGACCCTGGACACTCAAGCTTCATTCAGAGGTGATCATCCCCCTTTCCACTTTAATTTTCTCAGGAATACTTAACCAGTTCAACAATCAGACAGAAACGTTTCTTCCTATCCTAAGCTTTCCGTCTCCGTGGGTGGAGTGAACTCAAGAAATTACAGAAATAGGGGACCTCGCGCCCATCCGGCCATTAAGCTAAAACCGGGTGGATTATTCCCTGAGCGATGTATTTTGCGGAAGAAATGTGGAAACTTGGAAAGTTGGCTGGGGGACCAGGGATCGAACCTGGGCAGCCAGATCCAGAATCCTATCCCACCCTCCTGTGATACAGAATGATTAAGTGAGATAAATTGTCACATTTCGCTTACCAATACAAGCGTTTTGCCTTTCGATCTATGATTGTTAATGATTGGGATAGATCTAGAATCGGGATCAAAACTGGGAGTGAACTGGGAGTAAAACTGGGATCAAAAAATTTTCTAATTGCCCTTAAAGAAAATATAATTATTAAAAGTCAAATTCCCTTTCTTCTGTTGGGATATTTGTGTATTGCTTAAAAACTGAATTAGTTTTCAGCCGATTTTTGATCCTTATTGCTGTTTGGTCATCCCCAATAGTGCCCAGTTTCCGTAATTCGTCAATTACAGCATCCGCAGCCAAACTAGTATAGTCTGGAATGATTGCATTTGAAATGTGTTTCCTTATAGCCTCCTCTGAAGCTTGTTGTATTTGGCCTGACAAAGAAAAACTTTTTTTTGCTTCGCTAAGTTTTTTGTCATCTACCCATTCACAGGGTCGCGCTAGAAGTCCTTTGATCCTTTTGTTTAATTGTGAACTAGTTTCTACCGTGGGCACCCAATCATCTGTTCCAACACGAGAGTACATACTACCCACAAGCCAGCCTAATTTTGCTTGAAAAACATCTGTAAGAGATAGAATTCTTGCCCTATAACAAGCCTCGTAATGGAGGGGGGCTTTTATTGAGATTGACAATCGTAAAAATGCGCAGTGTGATTTAGGAAACTCTAACGTTTCTCCGTGAAGGTAGAAGTGCTCGGGGTCATTATTATTAAGAAGTTTCTTTAGGAAATCCATTAATAATATTTTTTTGTTTTTTGAGCACACTTTCCCAGCTTTATCAAATTCGTCCTGATATTTTTCAACCTCCCTTACAATCAAAAGATCAAGAGGTCTGACAGCTGCAATTGTAATATACCTTGCTTTACAAGGCTTCCCATTTCTACGAACTAGGTCACAAGATTGCGTAAGTACTAAAAAATGGGTGTAATCTTCTTTTAAATAATATGGATGAACTTCCTTTATGATGGCTTCGATTTCTTTGTTTTTTCTAAAAGATCACCCTGAAGGAGATCGGGTACAGGTGGCCCATGGCGATAAGCGAAGAATAAAGAAAAATTATCTTGGTGGTCCAATTCGGGCATGTATCAAAAATGGTTTACATCTCATTACCAGTACTCGTCTCAATATCGTCAGGTCGTAGATTTGCAAGGATGTTTTTGTGAACTGTGCTCTGATGGGAAATGTTTGTTGGAATTTTAATCATTTTATTTTCGTTGCCTCGAACTAAGATCCGATCCCCAAAAACCGAAGTCTCTGTAGAAATCGAGGTAATGATAGTTGCCTCAATGTTTCTTTTTTCAATCTTAGATATTTTAAGTGTTGGCAAAGAAAAATCTGAATCTGCTTCTATATTAAGACTCTCTGTTTCCATCTACTTGTACCTCCCTTTCCGTTAAGTGGAGCACTCTTTCCAGGACATTTTCGGAAATCTGGCGATACTCCAGTATTCGTTGGCCTAATGACTCAATAAATTCTTGGACCGAGGATATACTATGGTTGAAATTGAAATGAATTTTAACCTCCCTGTTTTTAAGTGCCATTTTCAGTCTTAGCTTGCATGGTTCCAAATTAAACTCCCTGCTAATCTCGGTCGTCTCGGGAAAATATCCTTCATCAACAAACTGTCCATTGTCATTCAGGTTAAAAGTGTTGAGTAAATGAGCCGTAGGTTCACTTTCAAGAAATCCAAAGTTAAATCCTAATGCTCGCACTGGTGTATGGGGCAAATGACTCAGAGTTTCCCTGGCGGCAGATTCCATTTCAAGGAGGACAGCATTTTCTAAGGTATTCACGTTAAAAACTAACCGATCCCTACCAGGAATAAGAATAAGATTCTGAGATTGATGACGAATGGTATTAAACACCGGTCCTACCAACAATTCACTATTTACAGTTTCCACATGAAATAAATTTCTACCCACCCAATCGGGAGAAAAAATATGCGGATTCCATTGTCCAACAATAACAATGGTCCAATCAGGGATTGTTGGAGTAGCCATTATTTGTTACCTATTAAGAAACTGCCGGAGTTCTTAGCCAGAGGGAAAAACTAGATAAGAATTGCGTCCTTTATAATACTCAAAGATGTCTCAAATGGGAAGACCAGCCGCAATCCATTTCCTGTTAAAATCTTATGCTAAAGATAACCGTATTCCTCTTAAACTTAGTCAAAGTTTTGACTACTTGGGCTTGGACTTTTTGCTTCCAGCAAGTCTCATCCTAAGAACCAAATCCTATCTCCCGCCTTTGGAGGGGGCTTGCTTATTAAGCTGGAATGCGTACAGTTGCCGAACCTCCTTGGTCGGAAGTTGGTGGGGAAGTTTTTCGTATTTTATAAACTACCAAAAAGTGAATGGTGGTTTTAAGTGCGAGCCGAAGATAGCCACCTCCCTTTAAATATCGGAGGTAGCCTAATCACTGTAATTTGATCATTCGTTTCCGGTGTGAAGTTGGTTATCACGCACATTGTAAAGCCTCTCTTCTTACACATTTTCAATCAAGGCCGGAGACTACAAAGTAATGTATCCCATTTTAAGCCAAATCCTTGAATCCGGAATCCAAAATTGGGACACACTGGAAGCAAGAATTATATCCCTTCCAACAGAACAAAAACGAGGCGAAGGGTTCGAGGAATTTTGTCATGCCTTCTTTACCCTTCATAAGGATTTATATCAAGCTCAGAACGTTTGGCGGGGATCAGACATTCCCCAACACATCCTTCAGAAGTTAGGTACGCCAACCTTTCAAGATCGAGGAATAGACGGCCTTCTCCAACACCATGATGGGACCATTACAGCCTATCAAGCGAAATTTAGGAGCAATCGGTCAGACACTCCTTCCCAGCGTGAGCTATCCACCTTCTACATGATAAGTGACAGAGCGGATTTCCGATTAGTCATTTCCAATGTTGAAGATTTGCCGACTATTGCCAAAGATCGAAAAGAACACGGCCAAATTTTAGTGAATACATTCTTGGAACTTGATCCGGTATTTTTTGATTTTCTTTGGGGCTATGTATGCACCCAGCAACCTCAAATTGAACCACCACCTTGCCCAAAACCCTTTCAAATTGAGGCCCTTGATGCCATAACAAATGGGTTAAGGGAGCATGCAAGGGGACAGGCCATATTAGCCTGTGGAGCCGGCAAAACCCTTATCGGAAAATGGGTAGTCGATCGTCTGGGGAGCCAATGGATTTTAGTCTTGGTTCCCAGTTTGGCCCTGGTCCGGCAAACCCTGGGGGAATGGCATCGTGCAAAGGCACAACCCTTTCGATACATCTGTATTTGTAGCGATCCTACAGTGGATGTGCTCCAGAAGGATGATAGTTGGGGAATTCAAACTTCGGAATTGGATGTTAAAGTTTCAACTTCAGCGGCAGACCTCCTGACCTTCCTATACCAAAGCCCTTCGGTTCCCCATGTGGTATTGGCAACCTATCATAGCGGCACAGTTATTGTTGAGGCCCTAAAAGACCCCAATCTCCAGAATTTCCAGTTTGACCTTGTTATCTGTGATGAAGCGCACCGCATAGCGGGCCCATTGCAGGGCTCCTTTTCCCATATCCTGGACAATACGCTCATCCGTGCTCAAAAACGGCTGTTTATGACGGCTACCCCAAGAATTCTTGCTCCTAAAACCTCGAGGAAGGAAACTTCGGAGGAGCAACCGGAAATTTGTTCAATGGATGATCCCTCCCGGTTTGGGCCTGTGCTATTTCGGTTTCCCTTTGGGAGGGCCATTCAAGAGGGTGTCATTTGTGATTATCGAATTGTAGTAATTGGGGTGACTGAGGCGGAAATAGCCCAACTGGTCCGAGAGGGGGGAATAGTTCAGCTTGAGGACGCAGAAAGGTGGAAGGCAGAACACTTGGCAAAACAAATTGCTCTGGCTAAAGCAATCACCACATATGGAATCAAAAAAGTCTTCAGCTTTCACAATCGAGTACTAGCGGCTGCACAATTTGTAGATGCGCGTCGTCCTGAAAGTTTCCCCTCAGTGTTAAAGAAAATAGATTCAAACTTAAATTATCTGGCTGGGTATATCTCAGGGGAAATGCCCATAGGAATCCGTTCAAAAATCATGCGGCAATTTTCATTGAGCCCTCTCGGGGTCATTGCAAATGCCCGGTGTCTGGGGGAAGGCGTGAATGTCCCTCTTGTAGATGGAATTTTTTTTGCTGACCCTCGCCAGTCCGTTATTGATATTGTTCAGGCGACGGGAAGGGCCTTGCGTCGCGCTCCAGGGAAAAAAGATGCTGCCATCATTATTCCCGTGTTGGTGCAAGAGAAAGAAGACGCAGAACACATCTTAGAAAGCAGTAATTTCATTACGGTCTGGCAGGTACTTTCCGCTATGGCGAGTCAAGATGACCGATTGTCTGCCACTATTGCCAATACACGGATTAAGCAGGGAAAGGGAGAATTCCCTGTCCTGGGCCAAAAGGATGCGGTGGCAAGGCAACCGTTTGTGGATTGTCAAACAATTCTCATGGGGTTTCCAAAGCATATTCCGTTCTCAGATTATCAGCAAGCTTTTACGCTTGAAGTAATGGAAAAGGTAGGGGAACGCTGGCATTTACGGTTTGGGGCCTTGCAGGAGTATATGAGGCAGTGGGGAGGGGGAGAGCCCTCCACAGAATCAGAGTATGAGGGATTTAAAATTGGACGATGGCTCCAAGCCCAGAAAAAGGCTTACAGAAAAGGACTTTTGCCATCTGATCGCACTGAATTATTGGATAGCCTTGGGCTTCAGTGGGAATCCGATCTAGATCACGAGGAAAGATGGGAAGAGTATTTGAATACTTGCAAAGAATTCCTCACGATAGAGGGACGGTTACCTAGGAGTGGGGAAGAGGTTTACATAGAACCCAGCGGTAGAATTTCAAATACCTCTTATCCTGAACAGATTTCTTTGCACCAAATCACAGAAGACAAAGTTTTAAAAATTGGTAATTGGTTGACACATCAACGGCAATGTTACAAACGAGGGAAGATGCCTCCAGACCGTATCAAAAAAATGGAGGAAGGTTTAGGAATAATATGGGACCCTCAAAAAGATCATTGGGATCAAAACTTCGCTGCATATAAAGATTATGTTGAAAAGACCGGCAAGCAACCGCAGCGGAGGACTAAACACCAAGGCATTGCCATTGGCAATTGGATCTCAAATAACGTTCGACAAAATAAATCCAAACTGTCAGCGGAATGGGTCAAACGTTTTGACGATTTAGGTTTTGAGTGGATTCTCAAGAAAGTAAACAGAAAAAATAAGGTAAACAACAAAAAAGAGTGGGAGGACAACCTTCTCGATTATCAAAAAAAATCCAAACTAACAGCGGAATGGGTAAAAAATTTTGATGATCGAGGTTGGTCATTTTTAACCTTGAAATCGACAAAAAAAGACATTATTAGACCCACAAAAAAACATTCTCCCCCGAAATCTAGCTCCTCTAAGGAAATTTACATCTGGGATTCGAAATATAAGGCCTATAAAGACTATGTTCAAAGGACTGGACAACAACCGCCTTCGGAGTTCACCCGCCACAAAAATATTGCTATTGGACAATGGCTTTACAAGGAAATTATCCCAAATAAAGATAGGCTTTCAGATGAACAAATAAAGCAACTTGAAGGGATTGGAATAAACTGGAATTACACAAAAAATGAAATTCACAAACCCACAAAAAAACCCTCTATTAAGAAATCTAGGGTCCCCATTGCTTCCAGTTCTGCGGAAATCAAATGGGATATTATGCATGCGTTTTGTAGGTCCTACATCTCTAGTTTTCAAAAGCTTCCATCTTCTGAAACCATTTTTGCGGATGAGCCTATTGGAGCGTGGTTTGAAAAACAGGTTAAAGATTTGAAAGCTGGCCTCCTATCCTCAAAACAGTCTAGTCGAATCAAAGATCTCAGAATTGCCTCGCTCCGTTTCCTACCGGACAATGAAAAATAATTCACGACATTTATAATAAGGCAAATAAATAGAGTGAACCCTGTCTGCTACATGTCTTAGCAGGGAGTCACCTTGCCGAAAGGCTTACCCCTTCAATTCACTTCCTCAGTGAGTGAATTAGGACCTTTCTTTCTAGCTCCTGTCTTTTCCCTAAAGGCCCTTTTTGGAAGGATTTTCCTTCACAGGCTGGACTTTTTAGAGCGATCGACGATCAATTGCTCGGAACCAATCCCCTAAATCACAACAAGACTGCCTCCTCACTGGCTTGGGCTTTGGTGTTTGCAGCCATAACTTCTCCTTCTGGAGGATAGGCACGAGTAGCCTGATCTGATTGAATTCGGGTTAACGGGAAGCTCCCGTTAACGCGACGCTCTTTTAAACGAAGAAGGCTGGGGCACACTCGGCCTTTTTCGTTTACTCTACCCTTACTTCCGCCTGCTTCCCTTTATTCAGACAATTTTGTAGGGTGAAGAGCTATAAAAAATCACTGACTGAAGGTTTGTAAATAAAGTTATAGGGGGAGTTTATTTTTTTCGTCAGAACAAGATTGAGGGAGTGTGATAATGAAACTATTGTTGATTGCTTTCTTTTTTGTCGGATGCGTCCATGTTGGGCATCCAATCAATCCAGACTTCGCCAATCAGATCAAATTCCAATCTACGACAAAAGCCGACATTGAAGCATTGATGGGCACACCTCAATCTATCACATCGAAACAAGATGAAAGCGGGACAGTAGAAATCTGGACGTATTACCATGCCACCGCTTCGATGTTTGGGGCAGAATCCGATATTATACAGATCGTCTTTACGCAATCAGGCGTGGTTTCTGATGTAATCCGCACTAAACCACCAAAACCATAAGAATGGATACTCATGATCTGTTCGAAAGAGCCTGACTCCCACGGGGTCGGGCTTCGGTGCGTGGTTTCCTTCTACTCCCTACGGATTGAAGCTCACTCATGCGCTGGTATTTGAGATGTGGCTGTTAGCTCCTTGGAACCTAACTCCATCACAAAAGATTGAGAAAATGAAGGCGGCTTGGTCTCCTCAAGGGCTGCCTCAAACATCGCGACAACGGTTCCTAAATCTATTTCATCGTCCTTCCCCTTGAGTTCTTGACCATAGCCACGCGACTTTCCTTTTTTAGAAAGGAAAAATTCTATTGCACGTTGATCGCCTTTGGCGATATTCCGATCGAGCATCGTTTCTGCTTCATCCAAGCGGCGGGCTTTCGCTTCCTCTAATGCCTCTTGAATCTCAGGATATTCTCGCATTCGATTCGTAATTGTCTTCACATCACAATGAAGGATTCTTGCTGCCTTTGTGATCATCCCATGCATTTTGATGAGGGCATCAATGATCGCCTGGACGGTCGGACCAGTCTTGGGATGATTATTATTGGGAAAGGTCCCTTTCACCTTTGTGGATTTTCTGGGATTCCTTGGAAACGGCTTTGTCGGTTTTTTCTTCACCCTGAGCTCTTTCTCTCCTCTAGCCAATGTATTTTTATTCATCTTAGATATCCCTGGACAATAACAAACGTTTCTTTTATTTATACGGCCTCGTGGCGGTTACGCCTGGTGCTATAGTCTTGGTTGTACCCTTGAATTCCTTGAATTCTTGAAGACCTTGAAGTGCTGATACCATTTGATTATCCTTGATTTCATGTATGTTTTTTATTGTTGGGTGGCCCTACCGAAAGATTTGTGATAGGTGGTCTTGCCACAATGCAGCCCGATCAGCCTCAGCCTGAAATCCGATTCCCGTGTCTCGATCATGTGGACAAAAGCGCAATCGGAAGACACTCAGCACCCTCGCGGTCTTAATTAAAGCTGCCACTACATAAAATCCTGAATTCTCCCCGTTAGCGCTAAGTAACGCGAAAGTAGAATATCTGAAATCCCCCACTTGGTTATCCATCACCCCAGACCGATCTAAGCAACTATAGGTTTCAGAATACAATCCTCCTGTTCCCTTAGCATTCTTCTTGGCATTTTTACGATACAGAGAATCAAATACTCGGAGCGGATACAGAGGTTCTGCTGAAGGATGGGTCAAAGGATCACGATCAAACACCATAGCCACCTCAATTAGAAATCCTGCCTCCTTGAGATGACGAACGGCTTGAAAAAATCGGTCTGAATTCCCCTCAGTTACCGTCTCGATAAAAGATTTTGGCGCTTCCAATTTATCTGATTTGGAGACGAGCCAAAAATGCCATTTTTCTTGCCCATTTTTCTGAACACCCTGATACCCCAATCTTCCATCATCTTCTAGGCATGAACCCTTATAACACCAGGGAGCATGAAATGTTTGCCTGGGGTCTAATCCCCCACTTCCCTCTACATCATGAAAGGGGTAACAGTGCAGCAATAGGCTGAGGGCATCGTACTGGGCCAATCGAGAAGGAAGTTTGTTTATTTGTTGGATAGGAGCAGGCATGCCGTTTTTCCCTTCAAATAGGCAATTAGGCAGGTAAATACAATCCGAACCTATACGAGGAAGACCTTTGACTTTATACCCGCTTACAGAGTTGGGAATAGGTATTTCCAGATGGACCTGAAGAACGTGCGGCTTTACTATGGCTTGTTCATGAGGGGCAGTACCCCACCGGACTTTCTCCAATTCCCGCATCAATTTCTCGGCGCGGTATCGGGTGGTACCCAGGACTTTCGCAATGGCTGGAGATCCAGCCGTCGTAAAGGGCTTTCCTCGTTGCTGATGTTTACAAAGTACAAAATAGGCAAGAAGAGGTTTGGTCCATTGATCGGATCGAAAGTGGGCCAATAGCTTTCCGAGAACTTCACGGTCTACCGGAAAGAATTTCCCACCCATAAATAACTTTTCTTCATCACCCTTCAGGAACCGGCAATTTAATGGGCTCGCACCAACCTTTTTTAACCATCTCTTCGATCACTTCCTGAGGAATCCGTACACTACGACCAATACGCACGAAGGGGATTTCTCTTTTCGCAATGGCCTTACGCCAGGTTGAGACCTTCCGTCCCGTTCGAGCCTCACATTCCATTAACGTCAACAGTCGACCTGATGCTTTTTCCATGTACCCTCCTTTGCTTAGGGATTCTTGACTTTTTTAGGATTGCGTGTAACATACCAACATTCACTATATACACTGGTATTTAACACTTTATAGTGTTATTAGTGTCGAGTCAAATAGGATCATTAAAGAAATGGAGAATCCCATGGAAGGTTTTTTCAAAGGCAGTTGGCTCCGAAGTGCTGTCAACTTGGAGGGGGACAGCATAGTCCCTTTTCCTCCCTTTCAAGCCTACAATCCTTTCGATTTTTACTATCCGGCAGATGGGTTACGGCAAGGGCAAAAGTCTTTATATTTGGAATTTCTGGCCGTTGATTCTGCTGACGATGGAGCGGTTCTTCATTTTTGTGAAAAATTTGGGGTCCTGGAGGGCGGTGTTATTTCTTTTGATGAAGATCGGCCTAAACAGGTAAAGGATACCAAGAAAATTGTGGCTGCCCCTGAGTTATTCCGAAATCAATCTCTACAGCTTCCAGTTGGCCTTACTGTTTATGATTGGAAAACCAGCACATCATTAGTTGAATTGGAACCGATGAAAATAACAACCTTTAGAGAAAATCAAGCCCAATGGCTGTCTATATTTCAACCCCCAGTAAATTCCTCAGGTTCTTTGGCTCAGCATAAAAAAGATTTGGCCATCTTTCTGCGATACAAAATGGGGTTCGGAGGGGTTGCAGGTCCGCCAGAATTAGATTGGAACATTCAGACTGATCGGTACGAATTATGTTGGAATGCCCTAAGCCTGGAAGGCTATTTTGCATTAATGGCCATGTGGGATTTAATGGGACAGGGGAAAATAATTCCTTGTCCTTATTGCAAAAATCTGTTTCTTGCTGCATCAGACCGAACCAAATTCTGTTCAAATACCTGCTACAACACGAACAAGGTTCGGAAATACCAGATGAAAAAAAAGGAAGAGGAGTTAGCCGCTCAAAAGGTACAGAAAACTAAGAGCACGAAATTCATTGGAAAGAAAAAGTAGGGGGATATCATGGCGCGAAAAGACGGAAAGGATAGAGGTATCGTTGAAAAACCAAAGGGATCAGGAAAATGGTGGGTCCGTCTCTTTGTAAATGGACGTGAGCGTTGGTATCGAGCCGACAACAAAACACAGGCTAAGACCCTCTACGGCCGGTTGAAAGCCGAGATTCGAGAAGGAATCTATTTCCCCGAGAAGTATGCTCAAACCAAAGATGTGACGTTACGAACCTGGATTGATCGGTACTTGGAAGGGTCCACCAATCGAAATATTCAAAATGAACGGCACTATGGACGGTTTTGGAAGTTGCTCATAGGAAAACGTCTACTCTCTCAAATTTCCGTTGAGGATCTTCGACGGACCCAATCCAAATTGAAAGCCAGACGAGGGAAAGTGAAGCTCAATGGAACGCAAACTCAGCGAACCGGGCGACTGGCACCAGCGACCATCAACCGCCGGTTTGCTTTCCTTCGGCACGTCCTGGGTTTGGCCGTGAGGGATGATCTATTAACCAAGAATCCGGTTAGTGGAATTAAGTTTTTCCCTGAAGCCAAACGTACCCGCCACTTCTCGGATATTGAACTCACCAAAATTCAACAGCAGATGGAGCCAAAGGATTGGAACCTCGTGGCCCTGGCCATTGAAACGGGGTTACGCCGGGAAGAACAATTTTCCCTTCGGTGGAATCAGGTCTGCTTAGAAACATCTGTAATTACACTTCCGTTGCCAAAGGGTGGGAGAACTCGGCATGTCCCCCTTAGTGAAGGGGCTAAGACTATCCTGCGTAGCCTTGATAGTCTGTACGCTTCGCCATGGGTCTTCCCAAGCCCTCTCAAACCCTTGGAACATCGAAACGCCCAAACTTTTGTCAATAAACATTTTACCCCTGCCCTCAGAAAAGCAGGCATTACCGGAGCCTGTTGGCACACCCTGCGCCATACGGCAGCCAGCCGCAGAATTATGGCCGGTGTGGATCTTTTCGCCGTCAAAGAAATTTTAGGGCATCGGGACATTACCACCACCATGCGATATAGCCACCTCTCTCCTGGGTATCTCCAAGAGGCAGTTAATGCGGGTAGTCTGGTTGAAACTGGGAGTAAAACTGGGAGTAGAACTATTGAAGAGAGAAACGAGGAGTTGGAGATGGAGTGCGAAGCTTTTGATTCAGAAGAGGAAAGAAGTTGGCTGGGGGACCAGGGATCGAACCTGGGCAGCCAGATCCAGAATCTGGCGTCCTACCGCTAGACGATCCCCCAACCTAGGCTGAGCTTAATTCACTGTTCAGAAGCAGTCAAGCGAAGCAGCAAGACAAATCAGGAAGGCTGGTTATTGCCAGTGATGACTCGTTTAACCCCGGCACGGATGCGTTGAAGTGACCGCTCTTTTCCTAATAACGCCATCACCTCATAAATGCCGGGGCTGACTGTCCGGCCTGTCAATGCCACCCGTAACGGTTGAGCCACTTTGCCCATTTTGAGCCCATGACGCTCAATAAGACCATGAAGAATGGGCTCCAGAGTCTCCTTGGTAAAGTCCTCAACAACCCCCACCCGATCGGCAAATTCATTGAGAATCGGAGCGATCGTCTGGGTGAGATGTTTGTTCGCCGCCTCTTCCTCCATCGTCATGGGCTCTGCCAGATAAGGTTCAGCCCCTTGCACAATATCCAATAGCGTCTCCGAGCGCTCTCGCAAGGGCGGGATCAAGGCCTCTGCTCCTCCAGGAATTTTAGACAAGGCAGCCTGGCCATAGCCTGCGCTTTGCAAAAACGGCAAGAGAGCGTCGGCCACCTGCTTAGGGTCGCTGTTTCTAATGTACTGCGCATTGACCCAGCGTAATTTTTCAGGATTAAAGACGGCTGCCGAGGCCTGCACCTGCTTAAAATCGAAAAACTCGATCATTTCCTGAATGGAGAAAATTTCCTGATCTCCATGGGACCATCCCAGACGGACCAGATAATTGATGAGCGCTTCCGGCAGATACCCCATCTCTTTATAGGCCAACACCGATGTGGCTCCATGACGTTTGGACAGACGCGTTTTATCAGACCCCAAAATCATGGGCAGGTGAGCAAATTGAGGCACCGGAAACCTCAGAGCTGAAAAGAGCGGGACCTGTCGCGGGGTGTTGTTGACATGATCATCCCCCCGAATGACATGGGAAATGTTCATAAGTCCATCATCCACCACCACCGAAAAATTATAGGTGGGATATCCATTGGATCTGAGGATGATGAGGTCGTCCATGACCGTGTTATCAAACACAATCTGGCCTTTAATGAGATCATTGACGACTGTCTGCCCTTCCTGCGGGGTTAGAAAGCGAAGAGCCGCCGGTTCGACAGGGTCGGAAATGCCTCGATTTCGACACCGCCCGTCATATTTGATGGATTCGCCCTTAGCCTGGGCTTCTTTTCGTCTCGTCTCTAATTCCTCCGGCGTACAGACGCACCAGTAGGCCAACTTTCGATTCAAGAGATCCATCGCCCGGTCGCGGTACAGCTCTAAGCGGTCGGTTTGACGGAAAGGCCCCTCATCCCAATTCAACCCGGTCCATTTCAAGCCATCCAGAATGACCTGAATAGCATTATCCGTGGACCGGTCCCGATCGGTGTCCTCAATACGGAGGATAAAGGTTCCACCCTCATGACGCGCAAATAACCAATTAAACAATGCTGTCCGCACCCCACCAATATGGAGGAAGCCAGTCGGACTTGGCGCAAAACGAACTCGAACCTCACTCATGTGTTTTTACCGATCTTTCTTTTGACCACGCCCATAATGATTGAGACCACTCCGGATAGCTGCCATTGATTTCTCATGGCGCCCATGATCGCCTCTCCACGTCTCTTTCTCCTGCAAATCAAAGACAGCCTTTTCCAGGACGTCTTCATACGGCATGCAGGACGACTCCCCTAGTCATATTTCTCATTCTCCGGCCCGTTGCTTTACCATGCCGCCTTACCGATGTAAAGAACTGAATTAGGACGACCTGCATACTTGCCTTTCCCGTTACCGGCCCTTAAAATTTCATCATGGTCATCCAAGAAATTTCGAGGAGACAGGACGCATGATTCGAATTATACGCGAGGGTTCGCCGTGGCTTATCAAGGCGGTTATTTTGCTCATTGCTGTCACCTTTGTCATCGGCATGGGTTGGTATGGGTACGAGTCCACTCAAGGCAACGCGGTGGCAACCGTCGGTCCCTATAAAGTCACCAAGGATGAATATCTCAGGACGAAGCAAGGCTATTTCCGATTTTATCGCGACCAACTCAAACAAGAAGACGTAAAAGAAGAAACCATTAAGCAACTCGCTCTCGAGGGGTTGATCACCACAAAATCCTGGCAATTACTGGCGGATGAAATGAATTTAGCTGTCTCGGCTCAAGAACTCCACGATGCCATTGTGAGCCAAAAGGACTTCCAAAAAGATGGGGTCTTCGATACAGAATATTACCAGCGACTCCTAGCAGCCAACCGGATGAAACCTCATCAATATGAGGAGCAACGCCGGAACGAATTGCTGGCCGAAAAGGCGAGACTCCTTGTCTCTGAAGCCACAACACTCACCCCGACGGAAATGAAAGAAGTCAAAGAACTCGCTGACCGTCAAACGCTTGATGGGGCCGAACCTGACCCCAACGTCTTAGAACAGATTCGCCTTCAATTCCTCATGCAAAAGAAACAACGAGCCATGCAGGCCGTCCAGACGGCTCTTCGAGCTCGTGGAGACGTTACGATTTACGAGGAACTGCTGTAAGAAAGAATCTCCGGCTTTACCCTGACACTCTCATCTGTTTGGAATCCGTCACTGAGCCACCCATGCATGTTACGTAGGCACAGACCCTTCCTCTTGGCTCCACAACATGAGACCTTGGCCATACGTGAGGTGGTCTTTCCAGAAAAAACGACTTCCAAATTATTCCCTACTTCTGCCATCGCCATTATTCAAGAATAAGCATGGCATCCCCATAGCTATAGAACCGATAGCGCTCACACACTGCATGGACATACGCCTTCCTGGCCTCCTCTAATCCCGCAAACGCTGCAACTAACATCAAAAGTGTCGTTTCAGGGAAATGGAAATTAGTCAGGAGCCCATCAATGACCCGGAACTTGAATCCCGGCCGGATAAAGAGGCGGGTCTCTCCTGAACAGGGCCTGAGCTCGCCGGTGTCATCTAGAGCTGACTCAAGACTTCGTGCCACGGTCGTCCCGACAGCGACAATTCTCCCGCCCCGCTTCCGAACCTCACGAATCCTCTCCGCGGTCTCCCCTGACACCTCGAACCATTCCGGATGCATAATGTGGCGGGTGATGTCCGTTGCCTTGACCGGTTGGAAAGTTCCAGGTCCAACATGCAGGGTAACCGTGGTCGTCCCGATTCCCTTCTCTGCCAGTTGCGTGATCAATTGTGGCGTAAAATGCAATCCGGCGGTTGGCGCGGCAATAGCCCCTTCTACTTTGGCAAAGACGGTTTGATAATCCTCTTGATCGCGTGAAACGGGTTGGCGTTTCAAGTACGGAGGAAGGGGGATTTCTCCATGGGATAGTAACCATGCCCGCAATGCACCCGGGCCAAGCCAATGAATCACGGTTCGACCAGGCTCTTTTTCCACGACCTGCGCGCGGGCAGACCCCTCACATTCCACAATCTGTCCGACTCCAACTTTTCCCTGAATGAGGACTTCAGCATGTTCTGTACCGATTTCTTTGACAAACAGCAATTCCACCCGGCCCCCACTTGGGACCTTCTTCGCCCAGAGGCGAGCCGGAATGACTTTGGTATTGTTCACCACGAGCAAATCCCCAGGTCGTAATAAATTTGGGAGGTCTTTGACTTGCCGATCGGTAATGTCTCCAGTAGATCGGGTCAGCACCAATAATCTGGCATGATCGCGTGGATGAACCGGATATTTGGCAACCAGGGTCTGGTCAAAGGGAAAGTTGAATTGGGAAAGATCCATGACCAGGCAAGAAAAGAAGGTAAAAGAATTAGTCGATAGCAGTGAGAAGCACACGGTCAATCGGAAGAAGTGTGGTGTGGGGGTAATAATGTCGGATAATCGATTGGTAGTCATACCCTAATTCGGCCATCTCGCGCATACCCCACTGACACATCCCTACGGCATGTCCCGCCCCATGACCCACCACGACCACTTCCTGACCCAATGATTCGATGGAAAATTGGGTGCTGAAAATTTTGGAGTATCCCACTACTCGTCGCAAGTCTTGCCCACGCAGAATAATTTCTCCACGAGAATGGAGCAGGCGCACACGATCAACACGACCCGATGGCGTAAAGGTATAGGGCGTAAATGTCGCGATGTTGCCAACGTCATATCCCTCTTTGAGCAGTTGCTGCTCAAGAAAGTCGAACGTAAATGATGTACGCCAATCATATCGTGGAGCTTGCTCGTCAAACGGGCAGTCGACACCTTTGAGATAGGGAAGGTCCAAGGCCCACACATACAACGCATCTTCGGTTGGACCAGCCGCTGTCGACGAATAAGCTGCAAAGATGGGGCGATTTTCATATGTCACCACTTGACCTCTGGTGGCAGCAACGGCCTGAAGCACGGATTCAGCTTGTACGGAATGGCCATGATAGACTTGATCTTGCACACCGGCGACGACATCGAAGGATTGCAATTGGTTTTCAACTTTTTTGTACAACACATAGGTTCTGGCAGCAACGGCTTGTGCTTTCAGCGCCTCCAAGGGCCACTTGGCCCCAACTTCACCCGAAACTACGCCTGCGACATACGATTCAAGGTCAACCCAGTTAATTAAGGTTAATCCGGATGGGTCCAATCGAATTTCAAGCGGGCCGCGAACCACCCATTCCGGCCGTGAATTGCCGATGGCAGCCTTTCCGTTCTTCGTCTCCACTCGTACCTGATAGGTGCCTGTTGATCCTTCAACTCGCAGACTCGACTCCGTCACGACACGGTCATTGAGAAGAAGACCAGCGCCTTGCCTTCGAATAGTCACTTGACCTGAAGCATGAAATCTTTTCCCGGATGGCAGGAGGAGGGAAAACGAATCCGCAGATTGAATGGAAAGAACCTGGGCAGCCTGGGCAAGACCCACGCGAATAACCGGTTCATTCGCCCAAACGACCGGAGAATACAAAATGACCCAACTCACAAGGAGTAGACCTAGGCCTAAGCGACGTGTCACACATGCCATAACTCTTGCCTACCGCCGGAAGAAAAGATAAAAAATCACACTTCCGACCACACTGAGGATGAGACTGGTCGCAAGAGGAAAGTAAAACGTCACATGATCCCGCTTGATGATAAAATCGCCGGGTAACCGCCCAAGCCAGCCCAAGCCGCCCTCACCGTCGGACCATTTCCCCAAGGCCCAAAATATTCCCCCCAGCACCAGAAGGATAGTCCCCAACAGCATCAGGGCTTTCCCCACTCCACTCATCATGTCGACTCTCACGCATTACCGGATAAGTTCCTCGGCGATTTGTACAGCGTTGAGCGCGGCACCTTTTCGCAAATTATCCGCCACAATCCACAGATTCAATCCATGCGTCACCGATTCATCTTCCCTTACCCGCCCCACAAATACCGCATCAGTTCCCACCACATCGATCGGCAGAGGATACAAATTGCGACTGGGATCATCGTAGACCTGAATGCCCGGAGCGGCAGACAGTATAGCTCGTGCGTCATTGGCGCTCAGCTTTTGCTCGGTTTCAATATTCACGGATTCCGCATGGCAGATAAAGACCGGGACCCTGACCGTCGTTGCCGTAATCGGCAACAACGATTCACCCAGAATTTTCCGGGTTTCGTTGACCATTTTCATTTCTTCTTTGGTGTACCCGTTTGGTAAAAAATCATCAATATGCGGCAAACAATTAAAGGCAATTTGATGCGGATAGACCGACACTTTGGCTTCTCCAAAACTGAGTAGTTGCCGGGACTGATCAACCAATTCTTCCATCGCATCCTTCCCGGTTCCGGACACGGATTGAAATGTCGTGACAATAATCCGTTTGATTTGGACTGCATCATGCAGCGGCTTCAAAGCCACCACCATTTGAATGGTGGAACAATTGGGATTGGCAATCAGCCCCTGATGTCCCGAAAGAGCATGGATATTCACCTCAGGCACCACGAGTGGTACGTTGGGGTCCATCCTCCATGCGGAACTATTGTCCACCACCACGGCTCCGGCTTTGACAGCCATCGGACCGAATTCTTTGCTAACACCGGCTCCTGCCGAAAACAAGGCCACATCCACACCCTCGAAGGAGTTGTGCTCCAGCACCTTGACGGGAAGGGTTTGACCGCGAAACATCACCTCATTGCCTTCGGACCGTGCCGAGGCCAGCGGGACTAATTCCTCAACAGGAAACTCCCGTTCTTCCAGGACCTGGATCATTTCCGTACCCACGGCACCGGTTGCTCCCACCACAGCGACCGTATAGGCCGATTTTTTCTTTATCATGTCAGACTCACTCCCTCAAGAAAAACACGGATGGCATTCAATCTTACACACATCCTATCAGTTCAAAATCCTTGACTCAAAAATGACGAAAGGGAAGCCCGTAGCGGGAGAGCATTCCAGCCAAAGCCCGAATCCGAAAATTCTGGCACCCCCGTGACGGCCTCCTGGACTCTTCTTAGACAGGAATATAGCGGATGCGGTGATTAAAGGTATCGGCAATGGCAATATTGCCCAAGGCGTCAACAGCCACACCAAACGGATAACTGAGGCTACTATCCGAAGACGGGCCTCCATCACCAGCCCATGTCGGTTGGCCATTGCCGGCGACCAGAGTCATTTCTTTATTGGCGGCATCCCACTTCCGGATTAAGTGATGATCGGAATCCGTGATAAGCACATGGCCTTGTGGTGTTATCGCGATGCCATAAGGCCTGGCCAACGCCTGAGATTGTTCATTCGCCCCACGCTCGTAGCGAAATTCGGCACCATCCCCCGCCACCGTGGACAGAATCCCCGTGCGGTGGTCAAGCATGCGAATACGGCCATTAAAGGTATCGGCAATATAGAGATTTCCATGGCGATCAAGTGCCAACCCGCTTGGTCCCGCAAGCGCAGACTCAATCCCAGGCATGCCATCCCCGGTATATCCGGACTCTCCGGTTCCTGCGATGGTTGTAATGACACCCGATTCCAAATCCAGCATACGGATACGATTGTTACTCTGATCGGCAATATAGAGTCGCGTACCATCCAAAACTAATGCCACCGGTTCATTCAAGGAAGCGGAAGCGCCGGGACCGCCGTCCCCCGTCCACTTTGCCTGGCCGGTCCCAGCCACGGTCTGGATCATCCCCGTTTTGGAATCTACACGCCGAATGCGATGGTTCCATGTGTCGGCAATAAAGATATTGCCTGCCGCATCAACAGCGACGGCAGAGGGAAAATTTAATTGTGCTTTTGTGGCCAGGGCCCCATCTCCCGCAAACCGATCTTTGCCCACACCCTTTCCAACTATGTAGCGCACCGTTCCACTCAAATCAGGCGTTTGAGAGTAGGCCTGACCCGGAATCTCATCCACATCCGCAAGAGGATCAATCTCATCCCCGACGTTAGAAGTTGGAGATGGTGTCGGAGACTGGGGATTTTCTCCTCCGGCGCGTCGCATGACCATGCACCCGGCTATCGTTTCGATGACACCGGTCGAATGTCGCAAACGGCGAATGACATGATTTTCAGAATCGGCAATCAGGAGGTTGCCTCCAGCGTCAAAGCACACACTTTTGGGTTCATTCAGAACCGCTTGAGTCCCCAGCTGTCCATCGCCCTCATACCCGGGCTCCCCGGTTCCCGCTATCGTAAGAATCTGACCACTCTGTCCTTGACCAATCATCTAATTAGTGTCCTAACTGCGTTACGATGTGATCGCCCATTTCTGAGGTTCCAACCAGCGTACACCCGTGACTCTCAATATCTTTCGTGCGGTATCCCTGCTCAAGAGTCTTCTGGATAGCCGATTCAATCATCTCGGCTTCGTCCGTCAATTCGAACGAATAGCTCAACATCATGGCTGCGGAGGAAATGGTGCCAATAGGATTGGCGACGTTTTTTCCGGCAATATCCGGAGCGCTTCCATGGATAGGTTCAAACATCCCCACTGTCGCTCCGACGCTGGCAGAAGGGAGCATGCCTATCGACCCGGTCAGCATCGCCGCTTCATCACTCAAAATATCCCCAAACAAATTGGTCGTCACCACCACGTCGAATTGCTTGGGATAGCGAACGAGCTGCATAGCACAGTTATCTACATACATGTGACGCAATTCCACATCTTGAAAGTCTTTATGCACCTTGATCACTTCTCGCCGCCAGAGCTCGGACGACTCCAGCACGTTGGCCTTATCGATTGAGTGAACAAGGCCACGCCGTTTCCGGGCCGCCTGAAAGGCCACTTCCGCGATCCTTCGGATTTCCTCCGTCGTGTAAACTTCCGTATTGAATCCCCGATGTCCTGTCGCCGTTCGTTCAATGCCTTTCGGTTTGCCAAAATAAATCCCACCGGTCAATTCACGAACAACCAGAATATCAATACCCGCCACGACTTCAGGCTTGAGGCTGGACGCCCCTACCAATGCGGAATACATTTTTGCCGGTCGGAGGTTAGCAAAAAGCCCAAGCTGCTCTCGCAACCCGAGTAAAGCTCGCTCCGGCCGACGCTCATACTCAAGGCCTTCCCACTTCGGGCCGCCCACAGCTCCCAAGAGGACGGCATCACTCGATTGAGCCAATTTCAGGGTCTCGGCCGGCAATGGAAGGCCTGTCGCGTCAATCGCCTCCCCGCCAACCTGCCCATAAGTAAAGGTAAATTGATGCCCACACTTCTGACCAATGGCCTCGAGAACCCGAATTGCTTGTGGCATGATTTCAGGTCCGATTCCATCACCCGGCAATACGGCAATCCGTTTCTTCATGATTCCCCCAATAATATGATGAACATCTTTGGTTTGATTCTGGCGATAAACGCGCACCCTAAACGGTCTGAGAGAAAGCACACACCTATGGGCGAAGGAAATGGCAGGAGATCAGTGGCTCTGCATTACATTAAATGAAGGGAACGCGTTCTTCAACACAACCCGATTTTTTGTCCGGCTCTGGCATGCCGTTCCGACAAATCCGCCAATTTATTGAGCGCATTGAGATAGGCCTGTGCAGAAGCAAGAATAATATCCGTATCTGATCCGTGACCGGTAACGGTTTCACTATTTTCCTCGACGCGGACCGACACTTCTCCCTGGGCATCGGTACCACCTGTAATCGCTTTCACGATATAGGCACGAAGAAGACTTTTCGTTTCAGTCAAGGCCGCAATGGTCCGGTACACCGCATCCACCGGCCCATCACCCGTACCCGTCAGTTTCGCGATTCGCCCATCCATCATCAATTCCACCATCGCGGACGGGCGTTGATCCAGGCCACTTTCCACATGCAACCCCTTTAAGGCATAGCGCTCAGGAACTTTGGTAATTGCTTTATTGACGATTGTCTCCAGATCTTCTTCAAATAATTCCTTCTTTTGATCCGCCAGATGTTTAAAGCGTTCAAAAGCCTCTTGCAATTCCTGATCAGAAAGGGTGTACCCCAGATTCGCCAGTTCTTCACGAAAGGCATGCCGACCAGACAGTTTGCCCATCACCAACCGACTTTGGGTTAATCCGACTGATTCCGGTCGCATGATCTCATAAGTACTTTTGTCTTTGAGCAACCCGTCCTGATGAATACCGGACGTATGCGCAAAGGCATTGGCACCCACAATCGCTTTATTGGGCTGAACCACCATTCCAGTAATATTACTGACCAACCGACTGGCTTTGGAGATTTCCTCCGTGCGTATGTTGGTATCGGACTGGTAAAAATCGGTACGCGTACGGAGTCCCATCGCGATTTCTTCTAACGACGCATTGCCGGCTCGTTCACCAATCCCGTTAATCGTACATTCCACCTGGCCTGCTCCCGCATATATGGCGGCCATGGAATTTGCCACAGCCAATCCCAAGTCGTTATGGCAATGGACGGAAATAATGGCCGCCTCCATCCCCCGGACTCGCTCTCTTAATGTCCGAATAATCCTTCCAAACTCCTCGGGAGTCGTATACCCCACCGTATCCGGAATGTTCACCGTTCCCGCTCCAGCCTCCACTACGGCTTCCACCACTTCACAGAGATAGGTCAAATCGGAACGGGTGGCATCCATGGGAGAATATTCCACATCCTCAACATAACCCCGGGCATGGCGAACCATCTCCACTGCCCTCTTAAGGGCTTCGTCCCTGGTCATGCGAAATTGATGTTTTAGGTGGATATCCGAAGAAGACAAAAACGTATGGATTCGGCATTTTGGTGCGCCTTTGAGTGCCTCCCAAGCCCGGTCAATATCTTCCGGTTTCGCCCGGGCCAGACTGCAAATGACCGGACCTTCCACTTCCTGGGCAATACGGTGAATCGCTTCAAAATCACCAGGAGAACTGAATGCAAAACCGGCTTCGATAATATCTACATTCAACCGGGCTAATTGCTTCGCCACGAGGATTTTTTCTTCGATGTTCATGCTCGCGCCTGGAGATTGCTCTCCATCCCGCAAGGTGGTATCAAAAATTCGAATCATCCGTGTCATGGCTCATTACCCCCACATTTGGTCTTCATCTAACGCCCCTTCTCCTCTGCATGGCGGTTCATTCATTTATGGAGTCCATCCGGCCTAACCTCTTCCCCCGGCTTTTTCCCCATCATACCTGCCACCAGCTTCCATCCTTGCTCCAATACGCCCGAAAGCGCATAGGCTGCAAACACGACAAAAAGCATCGCCTGTGGATACGCTAAGACCGCCATGAGAATGAGGACTGCATACACCAAATAATTAAAGTGGTGGTGTTCCTGCGTTTTCAATTCTTTCAGACTACGATAACGAAAAGTACTCACCATGAGAAACGCCAGCACCAGGGTCAAGATAATCCCAAGAATAGGCTTCACCTTCTCCCCTAACGGCGCAACATGCTGATCAAAAATTACCAACGTGGCCATTACCCCTGCTGCCCCGGGAATAGGAAGCCCGGTAAAGGGCTTGCCGTCTCCACCTGTTGTCGCCAAAACATTATGCCTGGCCAAACGCAGGGCACCACATGCGACAAAGGCAAACATCACCGCCGCGCCCAACATCTTCGGAGCACTCAGCGCCCACGAATACATCAGCAAGCCCGGAGCCACGCCGAAAGCCACGACATCTGCCAACGAATCATATTGCAACCCAAAGTCACTCGTACTTTTCATCAGACGGGCTGACGTCCCATCCAATACGTCAAATACGATAGCCACAAGGATCGCAATGGCCGCAGATCCATAATCACCTCCAAAGACAAACAGGATAGAGGCTAGGCCACTAAAGAGATTTCCCGTGGTCAGCAGATTGGGAATTAAATAGACGACCCGTCGTTTTTTTGGCTGTTTCATGAAGGCTCCACGCATAGCAACTCCGCCACGATGGACGATCCTCCTTTTACCTTCTCGCCAACCTTGACTTGAATGGCACTATCGTGAGGAAGATACAAATCCATCCGAGATCCAAACCGAATAAGTCCAAACCGTTCGCCTGCCTCAACCTGTTCACCAGGGGCGACCCAACAGACAATTCGTCTGGCAATTAACCCGGCAATTTGGACGCACAATATTTTTTTCCCATCGAAACGCCTGAGCATCAACGCATTTTGCTCATTTTCCGCTGATGCCTCCGGACGACTGGCTACTAAAAACTTCCCGGGACCATAGACGACATCCTGTAGCACGCCTGCAGCCGGCATTCGATTAATATGGACATTGAATACATTTAAAAAAATGCTGATTCTGATACTGGGTTCTTTGAGAAACCGGTGCTCGAATTCCTCTTCTACCGCTACGACCGTCCCATCCCCTGGAGACACAATGAGGTTTTTCCCCTGAGGAATCGTTCTGGCCGGGTTTCTAAAAAACCAGGTAGTAAAAAGGGTTAACGATCCCATCAGGCAAGTGAGCCAGACCGATCCGGCCGCCCAACACCCAAGCGTCAGAACCCCACCCCCTGCGATAAAGGGGATGCCTTCTTTGGCAACAGGAATCCCTTTTGCCTGATCAGCCATTGGGAATGGGTCTCACGTCCCGCAACCTTCTCATCAATTTTTCTGTTTATCCACAAGCTGATCTTTTTGCAGCCATGGCATCATCCCTCGCAACCGTGAACCGACCTCTTCAATCGGGTGGTCCTCTCCCTTTTTCAAGAGCGCGTTATACACGGGCCGGTTCGCTTGATTTTCCAGCACCCACTCTCTGGCGAATCGACCGCTTTGGATCTCTCCCAAAATCTCTTTCATCACTTTCTTCGTCTCATCGGTTACCACACGTGGCCCTCGTGTCACATCGCCATATTTGGCCGTCGTGCTAATAGAATAGCGCATATTGGCAATGCCACCCTGATAGATCAGATCCACGATGAGCTTTACTTCATGTAAACATTCGAAATAGGCCATTTCAGGCGAATAACCGGCTTCAACCAAGGTTTCAAATCCTGCCTGAATCAAAGAGGTAAGCCCTCCACATAAGACCGCCTGTTCCCCAAAAAGATCCGTTTCCGTCTCTTCTCGAAAGGATGTCTCAATGACACCCGCTCTGGCTCCGCCAATCGCACAAGCATAGGCCAATCCGACCTTCGTTGTCTGACCGCCGGGATCCTGGTGAATGGCTAACAAGCACGGTACGCCCGTCCCCTTCGTATATTCCGACCTGACCAGATGCCCTGGACCCTTGGGAGCCACCATAAACACATTCACGTGGCTGGCAGGTTGAATTTGCCCAAAATGGATATTAAACCCGTGCCCAAAGGCCAGATAAGCTCCCTGTTTCAAGTTTGGACCAATATCTTTATTGTAAATGGCGGCTTGGGCTTCATCTGGAGCTAACAGCATCACCACATCGGCACCTTTCACCGCATCCGCCGTCGGCATGACTTTCAACCCAGCCGCTTCCGCCTTGTTCCATGACGAACCTTCCCGGCAACCCACGACCACTTGAAGACCACTATCCCGCATGTTTAAGGCATGAGCATGACCTTGGCTACCGAAACCCACTACGGCCACAGTTTTTTTGGCTAAAATCTGTCGATCTGCGTCTTTTTCATAATAAATTTTCATCATGCACTCCTCATAAAGATAAAATAGTCCTTAGTCGTTCCGTCGATCAGGGTGGACGGATTCCCTCAGTCTAAAGGCAGGTGTTGGTTGGCCTGATTAATTCGCTTTCGCAAGCGGTCGGGATTGGGTTTGTGTCGAGCGTGTCGGTTCGCGCCCAATGGCAATCCTGCCGGTTCGTACCAGCTCTTTAATGCCAAGTGGCTGCAGGAGATTGATGATCGCCTGGACTTTCCTCACATCTCCAGTGACTTCAATGGTGTAGCTGGTAGGAGAGGAATCCAGAACATTAGCTCGAAAAATATCTGCAATGCGAAGAGCTTCAGCTCGATCCTCTGGCCGGGTATGAACCTTAATTAGCGCAGTTTCTCGTTCAACAAACTCGCTTTCGCTAATATCAACAACTTTAATCACATCAATGAGTTTGTTCAGCTGCTTCAGGATTTGTTCGATAATCGGATCATCCCCTTTGGTGACCAAGGTCATCATGGACACAGAGGGATCCAGCGTCGGGGCAACTGACAAACTTTCGATATTAAACCCACGCCCACTGAAGAGGCCTGCTATTCGGGACAAAGATCCGAATTTATTCTCTACCGTCAATGAAATAATGTGTTCCATAACACCCTTTTATGGTTGTACTCTAAGCTGTGATGACAGAATCCGAATCCGCCTGAGTACCAACTTTTTGCATGGCATTCGGCTTTTTTAAGTCCGGGGGATCTGCTAATAACATTTCGTGATTACAGCCTCCGGCCGGAATCATGGGATAACAATTTTCAAACTGGTAGGTCGGGACGTCAATCACGACCGGGCCCTTAATGGAAAGCGCTTCACGAATCCCGCTATCCATTTCCGAAACCTTTTCAATTCGAATACCAGCAGCCCCATAGGCTTCCGCTAATTTCACAAAATCAGGAACGGTCCCCAGGTAACTTGACGCATACCGGCCCTCATAAAACAAATCCTGCCACTGCCGAACCATGCCATGGAACCGGTTATTAATAATAAAAACTTTAACCGGTAGTTGCTCGACGACTGCAGTCGCCAATTCTTGGGTATTCATTTGAATACTGCCATCACCGGCGACACACAAAACCAGTCGATCCGGAAACGCAGCTTGCGCACCCATAGCGGCCGGCAATCCAAAACCCATGGTCCCCAGTCCCCCTGATGTTAACCAGGATTGAGGATTTTGTAATTTAAAATATTGCGCGGACCACATCTGGTGTTGACCCACATCTGTGGCCAAAATAGGATTTCGATCGCTCGTCAGTTGATACAGGCGATCAATAAGAAATTGTGGCTTAATTTGTCCGTCAGGATCTTGATCATAACGCAGAGGGTGTGCTTGCCTCCAGGCATTCAGTTGATCCCACCAGGGTTTCCTTTGCTCTTTTTGATTCCCATTCACCGTGGCGCGAAGAATATTATTCAATTCGATGAGCACTCGCTTACAGTCACCGACAATAGGAATGTCTACCTGAATATTTTTCCGAATAGAGGTCGGATCAATATCAATGTGAATAATTTTCGCATCGGGACAAAACTCTGAAACCTTGCCCGTCACCCGATCATCAAATCGTGCCCCAACGGCAATAACCAGGTCAGAATAATGCATGGCCATATTCGCGACATAGGTTCCATGCATGCCCAGCATGCCCAGTGAGAGTGGATGGTTTCCGGGAAATGCCCCAAGCGCCATCAACGTCATATCCACGGGAATTTGCGTCAGCTCGGCCAGCTCTTTCACCTCGGGAGAGGCCCCGGATAACACGACTCCTCCACCCACATATAAAATTGGACGCTTGGCTTTCATGATCGCGTCAGCCGCTTGCTTAATTTTCCACCGACTTCCGTCGTACGTGGGATTATACCCGCGAATGGAAACAGAGGTCGGGTAATGAAAGTCCGCTTTATCGAGGGAAATATCTTTAGGTATATCGACTAAAACCGGGCCAGGGCGACCAGTAGTGGCAATGTAAAACGCCTCCTTAATCGTTTGTGCTAAATCTTTCACGTCCTTGACCAGGAAATTGTATTTGGTGCACGGACGACTGAGACCGATGTTGTCGGCCTCTTGAAAGGCATCGTTGCCGATTAAGGCTGTCGGAACCTGTCCTGAAAAAACGACTATGGGAACTGAATCCATGTACGCGTCCGCAAGAGACGTGATAACATTTGTCATGCCGGGGCCGGAGGTAATCAGTGCCACACCGGGTTTGCCCATAGCTTTCGCGTATCCGACGGCCATAAACCCGGCACCTTGCTCATGTCGTGTCAGAATTACCCGAATATCTTTTTGCTGGTGCAAGACATCGAATATTTTGAGAACCACTCCGCCTGGTAAGGCAAACATGGTTTTCACGCCCTCACGCTTTAATGCTTCTAAGAAGATTTCTGCACCAGTGATTTTCATGATTCTCACCCTCTGGTTAATTTGACGACGGACCAAACCTGGTGAACCACATCGTCCCGGGAAAACCCCTCAATAATTTCTCCAACAAAAAATATTCCCCGTTTGTGTTAAATTTATAGTCTGTATAAATAAACCATTGTAATCATTATGGTTTTTTCAAGTCAATATTTATTGTAACAGGGTTGATCGCATTACGAAATACCTGTGGACGATAGATTCTATAGGTAATATTCCAAAATCCTGTGGCCCCCTCAATGTTCAAAGAAGACCTCCAGGCCCTAGCGCAACAACACCTGTTGAGGGAGTTATCTCTCATCAACTCCCCCTCGGCTCCGGTCATTTCAATGGAAGGGCGGAAAGTCCTTCTTTTTGCATCCAATAATTATCTTGGGCTGGCCAACCATCCACAGATAAAAGATGCCGCCATAAAAGCCATCGAAAAATTTGGACTAGGATCTGGAGCCTCACGGTTAATTTCCGGCAACCTCACGCCTCATCAGGTTTTAGAAGGTGAATTAGCCAGTTTTAAGGGAACAGAGGCGGCTCTCACCTTTTCTTCAGGTTATGCCACCAATATAGGAGTCATCCCGAATCTTGCCACGGCAGATAGCCTGATTTTGGCGGATCGGTTATGCCATGCCAGCCTGATCGATGGTTGCCGCCTCAGCCGGGCAACACTACGCGTCTTCCATCATAACGACGTCAGCCATCTCAAGCGCCTTCTGGCAAAAACACGCTCCCGGACTTCGACGCTCATTCTGACTGAAGGGGTGTTTAGTATGGATGGAGATGTGGCTCCGCTACCCGAGATAGCCAGATTGGCAGGAGAGTATGGTGCCACCCTGCTCATTGATGATGCGCATGGCACTGGGGTCATGGGCGCAACCGGACGAGGCACGGTGGAACATTTTGGATTAGACTCCCGCCACATCCTGCAGATGGGCACGCTCAGTAAAGCCCTTGGATGCAGTGGCGGGTTTATCGCCGGGCCGAAAGATTTCGTGGCCTACCTGGTTAATACCGCACGCTCATTTATCTATACCACCGCCCCACCACCCGCCATTGCCGCCGCAGCGAGCGCAGCGCTAGCAATCATCCGGCAAGAACCCCAACGCAGAAAGTTGCTCTGGCACAATCGAGAGTTTTTGCATCATGGCTTAGTGACCATGGGATTCCAACTGACCGACACTCAGAGCCCTATTCTCCCGATCATGGTGAACGACCCGGAAATCGGGGTCCAGATGAGCCAACATTTACGGGCAGAGGGCGTGTGGATTCCGGCTGTCCGCCCCCCAACGGTCCCTAAAGGAACCAGCCGCCTCCGCATCACGGTGACAGCCGATCATTCCCTTGAGCATCTCGAGACTGCCCTCAGAGCATTACGGAAGGTAGGAACAACCCTTAAGGTTCTCTGAAGATGGATTGCCCCCTGTGCTCTTCTTATGCCTGCCAGCTGATCCTGAGAAATGCCCCTCCCTTTACGTCCTGCATTCCCAACCCCCAAGAGATCAATAATCCCCTCCATTCAAGAAAATCAAACGGTATTCCGACAAGATGAGCAGGAATTCCATGGCTCCGAGATTTCCGCATTGAATGATTGATAGGGGTGCCTTCGTTTCAATGCGCCACGACCACCAGACGTACTCATTCATCACAAATTTTCTTTAAAGAGTTAGGTTTTTTTGTATGACTACACAACTGTTGCCTGGAAAAATTGAAATACAGGGAGAAATTGCCAAAGGCCAAACCGGAACCATTTACTATGGGTATGATCTCGAACTTCGGCAGGAAATGGCGATTAAGGTGTATCACACCCATATCAATGGTCGGCTCATTCGTGGAAAAGCCTTTATCGAAAAAGCCAAATCGCTCCTTCGATTAGAACACCCCAATCTCATTAAAATCTTCAAAGTGGAAGAGCAGGACGGCACCCCTGTCGTCTGCATGGAATTTTTTGACGCTCCCAGTCTTCAACACCTCATTGAGAATGAAGGGCCTCTTTCAGTCGAAAAAATGCTCTTGCTGGCTCGTGAAATTGCAGAAGTGTTAGTTCATATCCACTTTCAAGGCATCATTCACGGTACACTCCATCCGGGGCACGTCCTGGTCGGCCCTCAAGGCCAGATCAAAGTCATGGACCTCGGACTATCTTGGATCCTGATGGACATCCTGAAAAACTGTGACGCTGAGTTACTTAGACCATTACCCTACTTGCTCCCCGAAACTGCCAAAAGCGAACTTCTGTCCATCGGCAGTGATTTATACTGTTTGGGATTCATGATGTACGACATGCTCACCACGCGAGTGCCCTATTCAGGTCTCCCGAAAACATCGATTATGGGAAAACTAGCTTTCGACCAGGCTGACCCGGTGTTTGACTTCCCGGACCATGTCCCGAAAGCCATCTGTGAGCTTATCCGCCAAATGACCCGTAATCAGTCCTCACAGCGACTTCAAGATGCCACCCATGTTCTCACCATTTTGAATCAGCAATTGGCAAAATTTGCCCCTGAAGTTTTGAAGCCGCCAGCGGCCCCTGCAGAACCTCAACCAACACCAGACATCCAAACAGCCAAGATAGAGACACCGAGCCTTCCACCACAGGCACCAGTATCAGTACACCCTCCAAACCAACCGCCTGCCGTGACCCGGCCGAAACACTCTACCGACTATCAAGGAATACACCGAGCCAAGACGAGAAAAAAAACAGGCGTAACGATTGGAATCACCTTGCTTCTCTTTATTGGTGGCACCATGGGTTATATATATAAGGAACAGCTCGGCATCCCTTTTCTGGCATCGAATCAACCCAGGGTCCACAAGCAGCCACTCCTCAACGAACCGGCTCCTGTCGTTCCACCAATAGACTCATTGTCGACCATACCTCCTGACAGCCCAATTTCTTCCAATACCTTAACGACAGAAGTGCCACACGTGAACACCAGCGACACACCAAAGAGTGATAACTCAAACCGGGCAACCCCGACACCCCCAGCGCCGACAACGGTGGGGGAGGATCACTCCTTGAAACCTGATGCATCACACCACCCTGAAACACCATTGCCTTCTCCTCCTGAACACACAAATACACAATCTCTGAACCCGAGCCCGCAACACATATCTGAAGGCACCCAGGTTTCGGGTCAACCAAACTCCGCGCCATCCCAAGGCCATCCCAACATGGCCAATCCACCATCTTCCAAAAAACCGGTTACTCCGGTCACGACACCGGCGTCGACAACAAATCCTCCAGCAACGGGGCAAAGACCTGTCCCCACAGTCACGGAGAAACCCGCGTCACAATCTGACCAGTCTTCAGCGCTTTCCCCCAAGGGACCGCAATCCTTACAGGACTCAACTGCTCCCTCCCCGAACACCGAAACGTTAGACAACATTGAAAGCAAGGAACTCAAAGACATATTGGATTCGGTTCAGATCCCTGAGAATGGACCAACCCTTTCCACGGAGGGACCAAGTCCTGTACTTCCATCCCCTCCGAATTCACCGTCTCTTACCCCTGCAACGAAACTCCCCGCTCTTTCATCGCCCGTATCTTCTCCATAAGCACTCCCTCACAGTGCAAAGTTTCAGAAGCCCCATGCATGAGTCCATCACACAAGGCCGATATCACTGAACCCTTATGGACGGCAGGAACCCTCAGCAGCCAGCAGGCCGAATCCGCCAAATGATTTGGTTGAAGTTTCCAAAAAAAACGTGACCTAGGATTCGTGATGCACAGACACCACACGTCGAAATCGAATAGATAAGACAAGCATGTTAGCCAAAATACAAAGTGTGGGATTGGTGGGATTAGAAGCCAATCTCATTGAAATTGAGGTGGATATTGGTGGAGGCCTTCCACAATTTTCCATCGTGGGGCTACCCGATGCGACCGTTCGTGAAAGCCGGGACCGGGTTCGATCCGCACTCAAAAACACGGGGTTTCATTTTCCTGCAAAAAAAATCACCGTCAATTTGGCGCCAGCCGGATTAAAAAAGGAAGGGGCAGGTCTTGAGTTGGGGATTGCCATCGGTATTTTGGTAGCCGAAGGGGTCCTGTCACAAGACGCCGTCACCTCCTATATTTTTGTTGGAGAACTGGCACTGGATGGCAGAATCAAAGCGGTTCCGGGGGCACTGTCCATGGCTATTGCCACCCATCATCCCTTTTCATTGATCCTGCCTCACGACAATGCTTCGCAGGCTGCCGTGGTCGACCACGCCACCGTGTTTGGCGTCTCGACCCTCCCTCAGGTGGTGGAATTTCTCCAGGGGGCGCTCACTCTCCTTCCTGCAAAAAATTTCTTTCCCCTCGTGCAACCCGGACTCTCCTCCACTGAGGAAGACTTTGCCGATGTGGTGGGACAATATCAGGCCAAACGTGCCCTGGAGGTGGCTGCGGCTGGCGGGCACAATCTTCTCATGGTGGGTCCGCCAGGATCAGGAAAAACCATGTTAGCCCAACGGTTAACAGGTATTCTTCCACCCATGAGCTTTCAGGAATGTTTGGAAGCCAGTCAGGTCCACAGTGTAGCGGGAAACCTTCCACCTCATGCGGCCCTCCTCGCCAATCGCCCCTTTCGTGCCCCCCATCACACCATTTCAGAAGCCGGCCTCGTTGGAGGAGGATCCATCCCCCGTCCCGGAGAAGTCTCTCTGGCACATCATGGCGTCCTTTTTTTAGATGAAGCCTTGGAATTTAAGCGGTCGCTCTTAGATAGCTTACGCCAGCCACTGGAAAATGGAACCGTCACGCTAACCCGCGCACAGGCCAGCTTCACCTTTCCCGCCAAACTTATGTTGATCGTCGCGATGAATCCCTGCCCATGTGGATATTGCGGAGACCCCACCCATGAATGCGTGTGTACGCCCTATCACATTCAACGGTATCGAAGCCGTCTGTCCGGCCCACTCCTTGATCGGCTGGATATCCACATCGAAGTCCCCGCAGTCCCGGTCAAAGAACTATCGGGCAGGGTAACCGGTGAAGCCTCTTCAGCCATTCGTCAACGAGTGGTCCAGGCACGACATCGTCAAATCGGCCGTTACCGCGCTGAGCAGACCCTAAACAATGCACAGCTCAAGCCTCGCTTGCTCAAAAAGTATTGCCAACTGGATCAAGCCGGAAACGCTTTATTGGATCAAGCCGTCACCCGCCTGGGATTGTCCGCACGGGCCTATGGTCGGATTTTACGTGTGGCCCGAACTATTGCCGACTTAGGAGAATCGGTTATGATTTCATCCACACATGTCGCCGAAGCGATTCAGTACCGAACATTAGATCGACCCATTCTGGCATAAGGACATTTCATGGATTCGTTTAAAGTGTTTCGATGGTGGTTCATGATTGGCGCTCTCATGGCCCTGGCTGTCATCATGATTCAAGGCGGGATTCGCGATCTAATGCTGGCTAACGAACCTATATGGGAAATTAAACTAGTCGAATTGGGACCGCCGATCTTTGGGGGAGGCCTCTTGGGTGGATGCATTGCCCTCATCCTGAATCGAATCAAGGATAAGTCCTAACTCCAGTTACGCGTGACGACCCCTCGACATTCTCTCCCACACGTCCCAAGCCCCCTCACCGTCTCAAGGAGCGCTCAAAGCTTGTCCTGAGCCTGGCCTGGCAGAAGGAAGGCGCGTTCAGCCCTGTCCTGAAGCTTCTCGAAAAAAGCTGCAGCCCGCTTGGACGAACGGAGCGCACGGAGGAGCATGTGAGCAGGGGCAAAGCGGCCAATACGCATCCCTAAAAGCATTCCAAGGTGCAACACGTATTTTCAACACTCCCCAAGAAACATTTCCTCTAGCCACCAGGCTGATCCGGTCAGTACAATACGGGTCAGTTTTGAGTCTATTCACTGAAGAACAAAGGAGGCATGGTGGGCATGGATGTGAAAGTCGGACCGCATTGGTACCGCAATTCCAATGGAATTGTAGAAATTGACGGACTCCCGCAAATTGAAATGCAGCTCCGAAAAACCGGAGGAACCCCTGTTCGAGTCAATTTTGCCATTTTCGATAAAGTTGGAAAAATGCACGCAAAGATCGAAGCCAATTCCCTGGTCATCAACGAACAAGGAGCCTATCAACTGGAACGGTTGGAGAACGGCATAATTTTATCCAATAGAGGAGACAAGAAACGGGTGCTGGCCATTAATGTGACTGGCACGGATCAGGTGGAAATACCGGAAGGCGAATTCTATACGCTCAAAGGGCATCTCTTAAAGATTACGCCCCATGAATGGTCAGTGGAAAAAACCACGAAACAGTCAGGCGAGACAGACATGAAGGGACAACCCGTTGCGGTTGGTTCTCAGTAAATGAGTCAGGGAAAGCGTGGGGTCGGTGAGACCAAACGCTTGTCTTTAAGACACGATCACGGTCGTCAAATTTCAGCCGACGGGGCGTGGCATCGCCCTTCACAAATTGCACACATTCGTCCGTGGACGCCGTCCCCGACCATGGCCGGTCCCAATGAACTGCAGAGGTCCAGCGCCACAACATCTGACCCTTGATACGTCCACAAGCGGCCACATTCCCGACAACAGTACCAAATGGTATACCCAGGCCACTCCCGATCACGCACAGCCATGAGTACGGTCTCCTTTGCCTACCTCTTGGTTACAGGTTCTGACTAATCGGACTTAATCGTCGTCCGGCATTTCCGCCTGAATCTTTTCAGGCAGTGTCTGTACCCAATCATCGAAGGGCAGATCGGCATCAACGACAATTTCCAGCTTGCCATTGGACAACCGACGAACCACCCCTGGACTTGCCGGGGCCAGGGGAATTTCCACTGCCTCCCGGGAAATATCCAACTCATCCGTCACTTCTAAAATTCTCGTGATATGCTGAAACGAAACCGTATCCAATAAACTCACGTTGGCTCCCTTCATCAGGCTAATCAATAGAAATTGTAGGAACTGTCCCAGACCCTGTCAACGAACTCAAGGGGGACATTCACACCGCGGCTGAAAAAACCTGCCTGAACACCCGCCCGGCAGCAACCATATCTTCATGATTGACATCCAAATGCGTCACTACCCGAAATGCCCGATCCCCCATGGCATTCAACAGGACTCCGGCCTTCCGGCAGTCAGCTAATAACTTGTCGGTCGTTTTAGAAGAATGGGGGACCTGAAACATCACCATATTGGTCTCCACTGCCTTGACATCGACGACCACACCCGGGATGTCCTCTAAGAGTGTCGCCAAATAATGTGCATTCACATGATCCTCAGCCAATCGGACAATATGATGCTCAAGTGCATACACACCGGCAGCGGCCAGAATGCCCACCTGCCGCATCCCCCCGCCAAACACTTTGCGAAGACGGCGCAATGTTTGAACACGTGCCGCATCCGACACCACCATCGACCCGACGGGAGCCCCCAAACCTTTCGACAAACAAAAGGACACCGTATCAAAGGGACGAGCATAGTCAGCAGCCGCCACACCGGTTGCGACCACGGCATTGAACAACCGGGCACCATCCAAATGCAGGGCCAGTCCATGGGTGCGGGCCACCTCTGCAATTTGATGGATTAGCTCCAAGGAATAAACCGATCCTCCACCCACATTATGCGTCTGCTCCAGACACACCAACGTGGTTGGAGGGTTATGAAGTCCCTTTGGCCGAATAGCGGCTTCAACCGATTCCGGTGAAAGGCGACCGCGATCACCCGGCACGCAAACCAATTGGACACCGGAGAGGGAAGACGCCGATCCTCCTTCATAGCGAATGAGATGGGAGGTACTATCCACAATCACCTCATCACCGGGCCGCGTGTGCAAGCGGAGAGCCAATTGATTGCCCATCACCCCGGATGGAACAAAGACCGCGGCCTCCTTGCCTAACATTTCAGCGGCCATGGCTTCCAATCGATTCACGGTCGGATCTTCTCCATACACATCATCGCCCACCTCGGCCTGAGCCATCGCCTCCCGCATAGCGGGTGTCGGTTTCGTCACGGTATCACTGCGCAAATCAATCTTCTGCATGAGCCGATTCCTTCCGAAAATATTGACACTGTCGGTATTCTAAGGAACCGTCTGTCTTCGCACAAGATTTTCCTTTTGGCATTGGTCTACAATGCGGGCGATGAAAACACGTCTCCTCGTCACCGGCGGAGCGGGCTTTTTAGGAAATCACCTCCTACGTCGGGCCAATCAATTTGTCGCAGCCGGAACGCTGCACGTTACGCCCTCCACATCCCTTCCCGGCGTAACCTTTCATGTGTGTGATCTCCAAAGCCCGGAGGAAGTTCGTGTTCTCATGGATCGGGTGCAACCAGACGTCATGATTCACACCGCCTGCTCGGAGCAGGGAAAAGGAATTGAAGCGATCCTCCCTGCAGCAGGACTCCTCGCGATGCAATCAATAGAACGAAACATTCGCTTCATTCACCTTTCGACTGATCAAGTCTTTGATGGGACCTCAGCGCCCTATACCGAAGAGAGCCCCACGAACCCCATCAACCCCTACGGTAAGGCCAAAGCCCAGGCGGAGGAACTCATCCGCTCCCTGAATCCTAAGGCCACCATCGTCCGCACCTCGTTGCTCTATGATCTCCGCACGCCGGACCGCCAGACGACACGCTTAATCGAGGCCACAAAAAACGGCAAACCGTATCGCTTGTTCATTGATGAACGTCGCTGTCCCATCTGGGTGGAAAATCTTGCCGAAGTGTTACTGGAAGTCGCCACCAAAGATGTGCCAGGACTGGTACATCTTGGAGGCCCTGAAAGCCTGAACCGGTGGGACTTGGGGATGGGATTGCTCCAGCACTTTGGGATCGCGCAGACATCGAATATTCAAAAGGGAACCATCGAGGAATCAGGACTCATCCGCCCCATGGATCTCACCATGGACTCCTCTCGAGCCAAACAGGCTCTCGAAACGCCTTTGCTCTCGCTCCAAGAAGCCCGCAAGATGATCGTCACATCTGGAAATTGAATTGCCGTTCACCATACCTTTTGGCAGGGGGAGGGCGGAGTAGCCGCCCCCTAGATGCAGTGTATTCTTCCCCGGTACCCACGGTACTGGTGTCTTCTGAGAATGGTCTCATAAATGAAAAAACTGGGAACTTCCAGCCGTCACGGTTCAGTGAAAAAATAAGCGTTATCTGTGAGGGGAAACCGTGAACTTCCAGCCGTCGCGGTTCAGGAAGAAATTAGCTTTATTTTCGCCGATGCTACAACCGCCACCATTATCGTCGCCATATTCCCAGTATATGGAATTTTCCTTAGTTGGCGTACAGGAAGAGGAGACCGGGTCCAGGATGTTGTGCAGTTGGATATCCTCGGCCCCAACGATTCGCCGCCAGCAGCCATAAACGTTGGAATCACTAAAGTAAGAGTCGATGTTTTCGTAGGGCCGCTCGCAGATAAGGTCGAAGTAGGCATCGAGCGTCCAGACCGATGGCGAGAGCGTCTGATAGATCCAGCGGGCGGTCTGTTTTCGGCCTTCACTGATCGTCGATCTCTTTACCCAATCATTTCCCGGATCCCAGGCACCGGAAACTTTCTGTTCGGCCACGTACAGCAAGAATTCAGCATCACCGGCGACAAAGGTGTGGCCGGAGTTAATCGCATCTTTACTTTTCTCCCAAATTTCATCGAGATGGCTCACGGCGTCGCTCCATTTCCCCTGGAAACTGTCATCGCCGGATGCGTCCAGACCCGCCCCGATAAACGCCCCAAGTAACCCGCCGATGGCCGCCGGGACATCACCGCCGAGCGACGAGAGGGCAAAGGGCGTAAGGAAGAGATCCTTCAAGGCGGCATCAACATCCTTCTCTCCCAAGTCGCCAAGGAGGCTCTGTGCCGTGCTCTTTAGCATGCCCTTCTTATCGCCAAAAATCCCATTTTTGAGTGCCATTAGATCGGAGTAGTAGGCAGAAACAAACGTACTTTGACCGAGTTCATCCCAGATCTGTTCGGCAACGCGGTTCCAGGTAGTCAGAGTCAGACCGGTTGGTGGTGTGATCGAGGTATTCCCGCCGGGTACGCCACAGGTCTCGGTTGGCAGTGATGTCCAGTCGGTCCAGTTATCACCGCCGTGGTTGAGGCACGTCTGGTAATTCTTCAACGTAGTAGTGTCAGTCGTATACTGTCCGCGAATGGTCAAGCCGGCAGCAAGGGTCAGATAGCTGTTGATATAGTCGTAGGCTATAGTCTCATCGCCGGTGAAAACTTTCAACCCATACTTGGCCGGATAATCCCAAGCTGTGGTCTCTTTATTGTAGGACCAAGTGCGTATGCCGTAGACTCCGCGGGCAATTAGGTCGTCAGCGCCATCGCCGTCGACATCCCCGGTCTGGATGGTCAGATAATTGTCACCATCGGCCCAGTAATCGTCGGCCAGCTTGGGGTTGTCGGACACAATGCGATCCAGTAACTTCGACGTTGGGTTCCACTTGTAAGCCAACATGCCAGAGGCATTCCGAATCAGAAGTTCATCGCCTTTTTCTCCGTCAATGTCGGCCGACTGGATAGTCAGGTAGTACCCGGGTTTATTCCACCCCTGGTAGGTGGGCCAGTACGTATGCGCGAGGAAATTAAAAAAGGTCTTCCACTCGCCATCGGTCCAGGTATAGACTTCCAGCCAATCTACCGAGCGCGCAATAAGCTCGGCTTTGCCATCGCCGTCCAGATCGCCGGTCTGGATGGTTCTGTAGGCCTCGGAGTCATCCCAGTCATAGGCATCCAACCAGGGCGGGTTACCGGCTTTGAGGCTCTTCCATTCACTGCCGGTCCACTTGTAGGTGTCCATGCCACCCGCGGCGCGCACCAGCAGCTCATCTGCGCCGTCACCATCGATATCAGCAGTTTGGATCGTTGAGTAGTACTGGACCTTGTTCCAACCGGCAGCATCCGACCAGGAAGGGCTACCGCCTTTGAGCTTCTTCCACTCGCTGCCGGTCCATTTGTAAGTATCCATGCCATTGACGCCGCGAGCCAGGAGTTCGTTGGCGCCGTCACCATCAATATCGGCGGTTTGGATGGTTGAGTAGTATTCAGCGGCGTCCCAACCATTTTTATCAGCCCAGAATGGATCTTCTGCTTTGAGCAGTTTCCAATTCGTCCCCTCCCATTTGAAGGTCTGCAGACCGGTATCACTCCGACCAAGCAGCTCAGCCGCGCCATCACCGTCGATGTCGGCAGTCTGAATGGTCGTATAGTACTGCGGGTGTTCCCATCCCTGCTTGTTGGTGAATGGTCCGCTGCCGGATATTTCGTTCCAGAGTCCCAGGGTGGTGTCCCACTCGTGGACGGTCATGCCTTCATAGCCACGCCCGAGAAGTTCGTCATGTCCATCACCGTTGATGTCACCCAACTGAATGGTCGAATAGTATTCTGCGGCATCCCAACCAGACCCATCAGACCACGGCGGCAGGGTAAAGACCGGACCGGCTGAGGAATCGTAGAGAGCTTTGCTATCAAGTTCGCCGGGAGCAGCCTGTGCGGCAACCGTCGACGGCAATACCACACCGGTCGCCAGCAACGAGTTAATTAGTAACACCATGGATGAAGTCAACAACGCGGAAAACCGGGAAAGCTCGTAGCCTTTGGCAATATAACAAGGCTGGTGCGGATGAACAGGTGTTAACTCATGCATGGGTACCGGCCCCTTCTCTCGTTGAGTTCAATATTCAGAACGCGGGATTTGGAATTCCAAAGAATTCTTTTGAGTGGACCACAAAGAACCCAATTCAGAGGTCAGATACCTAATTACGGAATTTCACTTCCACGAATAATCACATCTCTAGCATGTGAATCCTACTGAAAATATTCTCCGATTGATCGTGAGTTTTTCTCTCGCGTGTAGGCAGCATTCTTCGGATTATGCCTGCCATTTACTAGCGGCGCAAACTCAGCCAGAGGTTTTGCAATCGGTCGCTTCTGTTTCCTAGAAATCCTTTAAAGCATGTTTCCCTTACCAATTCTTCTCTGCGGTGCTGAAACAAAATTTTACCTGTCTTGGGAACACTATGCTTATCAATGCCAAAAGGATAGATTAAAGAAGCCGACTCAGCATTGTGGTTTTCCTCGTCATCTCAAAAAAGGGTAGTCCTCAAATCAGCAATCATACCGCCAGCACGTAAACTGTAGAAATACCCTGCAAGTAATTCAACGCCCTTACAGGCCTTGAGGAATAAAGTGAATTGCGCAAAGAGGGACCATTGTATGGGGCCGACCTGGGTGGAAATAGCTTTAGATCTTTATATCGACCAAGGGTGGCGCGGAAGGAGACGCATAATGCAAGAAGGCCTCTGCTGACGGACGAAACCCGGCTCTCCCAAGCGACTAGAAAAAACCACAGTCCATTGAGGAAAAGATAAATTTCGCAAGGAGAAATGGAATCGTCCCCATGCTGTAGCGCGTTGGTTAGGGGTTTCGTTTATGAATGCCGAGTTTGTTCCCGTCGGGATCCAGGACAATCGCTGCCCTGCAGTGAGGAAGGTCGAAAGGCTCAAGGGCGAACTGCACGTTGTGATGTCTGAGATGTTCTATCGTCTTGTCGAAGTCATCCACTTCCAGCACTAGCTGAGGACCGTCCCCCGATGGCTTCAGGAATGGTTCATTGCCGATGGCGAGTGTGTGAGGACCGATCTCGTACTCGACCCAGAATCCGTCCTCGACCAGATCCATGGAAGTCGCGCTGGTGAGCCCGAGAACGCCCTCATAAAAGGCACGGGACCGCGCCAGATCCGTGGCTGGATATACGATAAAAGCAAATTCAACAATCTTCATTGGCGGTGTCAAATCCGGTGATAGCTCAACAGAGTCTGCGGCTGAATGGTGGGCAGGAGGCCCGTCGATTCGAGCCGCACGTTCGGCTGCTGCAGACGGCGGACAAACAGTCCTAGGCGCAAACTCTGTTCAGCCGCCAGATCATCAATTACCCCTAATCCCCCGTTGAGCAGCCACGTCTTCTTCAACCTCTTCAGCACTCCGTCCGCCACCTGCGAGGGGTTGCATGTGTGAAGTGTAAGCTACCCGTCTCCGAGCAACATGAGGAGCACCTGGACAAGGGGAACGAGGGCCAGGTCAGCTTCACAGGTTTGTTAGACCGCGGGTGCGACATCATAGGTTGCGAGCCAGACGGTGTGCTTGCCGCATGCTGGATCTTCTGCCATGTACGCTCTCACGACGAACCCGTTGGTCGCGAGCAGCTGCTCGTACTCCGCAGGTCCGAGACTCGCGTGGTACAGTGGTTCCTCGCGGTAGGTGCCGATCGCCTCCCCTTCAGCAGGACCGCTTGTGAACATGAGCGGTGTTCCACGCTGAGCATGTTCGGCGAAGCGTTGAAACATCTTCCGTTGATCATCCATGTCCAAATGGAAGAAGCTGTCCCACGCCAGAATGCCATCGAACCGTCGGCCGATCTCGACCTGACGCATGTCTGCCACAACCCACTCGGAGTCGGGAAAGCGCGCGCAGCAAAGCGCGATCATAGACGCCGAGGTATCCATCCCAGTGACGCGAAACCCGCGACCGATGAGATATCGTGCGATCGGCTCACCCATCCCACAACCCAGGTCGAGGACTGTGCCTCCGGAATGCACGTGGACCAGAAACCGATCCAGCCACATGCGTTCCTGAAGGGATCGACCGCGGTCGCGATCATAGTTCGGCGCATGTCGCTCGTATAGATCAATGACGGCGTCTTTGCACATGGTCAACGGATTCTCCGACATCAGGATCGCGGTCTCACGGAAAATTGAGAGGCGCGCTGTTTTGACACGCCTCTCTCAAAGGCAATATTAGGTTGCGACGCTTGGTTTCGTGGCAAAGAACCTCAAGCGAACATAATCTGCCTGCCAATTGCCATTTGCATCACAATCTCTCCTGTATTTTCGAATCGGGCGGGATGATGAAACCACTCGCCGGCTCCAACGCTTCTGCCTCACCAATTGATGACATTTGGGATCTGAGATTTGACCTTGAAATCATGCAATCATTTTTTCGAGCTTACTTATCTTTCCTCCACGAGCCAGCCCTTGTCTTCTTGCATGACCACCTGCCTCCTGCCCCAATCGCGTAATCCCACCCACCTGCAGATCGGCCAACCGGGCTGACGCTCAAATCACAGGGCGGACCTTGTCTGAGCCTGGCGAGTTGGGCCGCCACTCCGTTGCCTGCGTCAGCACGATTAAATCTGGCCGAGCTGGGTGGAAATGGTTTTGGGGCCTTTTGCCGAAACAAAAGGTCCTCGCCTGCCGGGGCGAAACCCGGCAACACAGAACATCACGTGGACACGAGAATTGGAAACACCAATTCAATGAGTTCACCCGCCAGCGTATTTTTCCTGGAAAATCCGAAGATGAATTCCCAATTCATATCGTCAATCAGTCGGCCAGAACCATTTTTGAAACGCTGGCCTTGTCCAGCCGAATCTTTGCCCAACTCCACGAATTATGTCAACGGCTGAAAATGGACAGGTCCGTACCCAAAGTATTGCTTGGGTTAGGAAATGATCCTCCTAGAAAGAACAGAGGAGGATTAGGCTTACTTTGGTTTTAATTAGGAAAGTTGGATAGACCTAGCGGACAGAATCAGTTGGAGTCGATCCCGAGAAATAGCACCCTGACGAATGATACAGGGCTTTGGCAGAATTTGTAGCACCGTGGAGGGTTGGCCACCCGGCGTTGGGCCACCATCGACAATCACATCAACCACTGCCCCTAATTGTTCGATCACATTTCCCGCGGATTGCGCCGGCGGCTGCCCGCTTCGATTGGCGCTGGTGCCGGTGAGCGGACCGATGTGGGTCATAAGTTCGCAAACTCGTGGATCATTCGGCTGCCGGATGCCAACGGTCCCCTGCCCGCCGGTCAGGATAGGCGAAAGAGTTGAACGAGCCTGGAAAACCAGCGTGAGCAACCCTGGCCAGAATTCTTCCATGAGTGTTCGAGCGACATCGGGGATATCTTCCGTCAGTTGATTCAGTTGGGATGGGTCACCCACTAACACCGGAAAGGGTTTGTGGCTGCGTTCGCCTTTGATATCCATCAGCCGCTTTAATGCCATTTCATTGAAGGGACTGACCGACAGCGCGTAAAAGCTGTCGGTCGGGACAGCCAGTACTCCGCCATCCTGCAGACATTGCGCAACCTGATGAATCAGTTGAGGTAATCGAAGGGAATTGAGTTGGAGAACGGTGGCCACGGTAGGGGGCCCTTCAAGTCAGGATGGAACCTGCAGCACGCGGTGCCCGATATCTGAACGGAAATACCGGCCATCAAAATGAATCGGGGCGAGTGCCTGATGAGCATGATCTCTGGCACCGGCCAGGGTCGAATCAATTCCGGTTACCCCTAGGACCCTCCCGCCATTCGTGACAATCTTTTCATTGGCATAGGAGGTTCCGGCGTGAAACACTATGACCGACTTCGACTCTTTTTCCGGGAGGCCGGTGATCGGCAATCCCGTTTGGTAGGACCCGGGATATCCACCGGAGGTCAACACCACGCACACCGCGGCCTGATTGTGCCACTCCACATGCAGTTGGTCCAAACGATGTTCGACCACGGCTTCAAGCACATCCAATAAATCTGTTTTTAAGAGTGGCAAGACCACCTGGGTTTCGGGATCGCCAAAGCGCGCGTTAAATTCCAACACATAGGGTTTGCCATCCTTCACCATAATCCCCGCGTATAACACGCCATAAAAAGGACTCCCCACCCGGGACAACCCCGTGACCGCCGGAGACAAGACTTCCTCAAGAATACGCTGAAGGAGTTCAGGCGTTCCCAATGGAGCCGGCGCATAGGCTCCCATCCCTCCAGTATTCAGACCCGTGTCCCCTTCACCGATTCGTTTATGATCCTGGGCGGGGATCATAGGGATGACCGTTCGGCCATCGGCAAAGGCCATAACGGTGAGTTCTTCTCCCTCAAGAAATTCTTCCAGCACGACCCGGGCGCCGGCTACTCCAAATCGTTGTTCCTCCAGCATGCTGCGAACCGCCTCACGGGCGTCCGCCCTGGTTGGGCAGATGATGACCCCCTTCCCTTGCGCCAGGCCATCGGCTTTGACGACGATCGGGAGCGGGCAGGATTCGAGCCAGGTTAAAGCCGGCTCCAGTTGGTCAAATGCACGGGAAGAAGGGGTGGGAATTTTTTCCCGCACCATGAGTTCATTGGCAAACGATTTGCTGGATTCAATAAGAGCCGCATTGCGAGTGGGGCCAAAAATCCGTAAGTGCGATTTTCGGAATTCGTCGGCAATGCCGAGGGAGAGCGGCAGCTCCGGTCCGACCACCGTCAGATTGATCTCTTTGGATTGTGCAAAATCCTTGAGACCTTCAATGTCATCGGCCTGAAGTGGCACACATTCGGCTATCTGGGCAATCCCCGCATTGCCCGGGGCACAAAAGAGTTTCCCCACACGTGGGGATTGCGCAAGCTTCCATGCGAGGGCATGCTCGCGGCCACCGTTGCCTATGATTAATATGTTCACCGGAAAAATTTGTGCCTCCCGTCATCCCTCCAGCCCATGGAGGGCAAAAACATTGCCCCGGCCTGCTTACTTTCACCTCGGCTAAGCCCGGATAATCTCATCCAGCACAATTTCTTCACGAATCCAGAAAGCCGAAAAGAGACGAAACAACAGAATAAAACACCTGCCAAGTCAGAACACATGAACTATGGAAGATAGTGAAAAATGTCGAGGTTGGACTTGTTAATGACGGAAGTGGCGCATGCCCGTCATAATCATGGCCATCTTATGCTCATCAACGGCTTGGATGATCTCCTTATCCCGAATAGACCCTCCTGGCTGAATTACGGCAGTAATCCCTGCGCCTGCGGCGGCATCAATGCCATCACGAAATGGGAAAAAGGCATCGGAAGCCATCACGCACCCTTTGATGGGAAGATTCGCTTTCATTTGAGCCAATTTCACCGAATCAACCCTGCTCATTTGGCCGGCGCCAATGCCGACGGTTTGGGTCTGCGTGGCAAAGACAATGGCATTGGACTTGACGTGCTTGCACACTTTCCAGGCAAAATCGCAGGCTTGATACTCGTGGTCGGTCGGCTGCCGTTGACTCGGCATGGATAATTCACCCATCTCACGCAACGACCCAAGATCCCGGTCCTGCACTAAAATCCCGCCCACAATTTTTTTCATGTCCAACCCATCCCGTTGAGCACTTTCCAAGGCACCCACCGCTAATAGCCTCAAATCTTTTTTCCGTTGAAGTTCAGCCATGGCCTCTTCCGAAAATGCCGGCGCAATCAATACCTCCACAAACGTGGAGGTGATTTCTTTCGCCATGGCCAGATCGACGTTTCGATTACAGGCAATGACCCCGCCAAAGGCCGAGACCGGATCCGTTTCTCGCGCCCGCACATAGGCCTCCACCGGCATATCCCCGATGGCGACCCCGCAGGGATTATTGTGTTTGACGATGACGACCGCCGTTTCATCAAACTCCTTTACCAGTTCCAATGCCGCATTCGCATCTAAGTAATTATTATAGGACATGGCTTTGCCATGAAGTTGCTTGGCCTGACAAAGCGAGGCTTCTTTGGTCTGCCGGTCCCGGTATACCGCACCGGCCTGATGCGGATTTTCTCCATACCGTAGATCTTCGACCTTTTCATACGATAGACACAACAACGAGGGGAATTTTTGCTCCGAGGTATCGGCTAACTTAGAGGTGAGATAATTGGCGATCAGGCTGTCATACCTGGCGGTATGGTCAAAGACTTTTTTGGCTAATTCGCGTCGCAAGCCTAAAGAGACCGTTCCCGACTGCAAGGCCTCCAAGACCCGCTCATAATCCTGAGGATCGACTACCACCAGGACATCCTCATGGTTCTTGGCCGCCGACCGGAGCATGGATGGTCCCCCGATATCAATGTTTTCAATGGCTTCTTCAAACGTACAGCCAGGCTTCGCAATAGTCGCTTCAAATGGGTAGAGATTGACGACCACAACATCGATGGGCTCAATTCCCTGCTCTTGCATTTGTCGCACATGCGCATCCACTGAACGCCGCCCTAATAACCCACCATGGATCTTGGGATGTAACGTTTTCACCCGCCCGTTCAAGATTTCAGGAAACCCGGTGTAATCTGCCACCTCGGTCACGGCAACCCCGGCGTCCCGAAGCATCTTGGCGGTTCCACCTGTGGACAAAATATCCGCATCGAGTGCCGCCAACCCCTTGGCCATTTTCTCTAGACCGGTTTTATCGGATACGCTGATCAGCGCCTTTCCCAATTTTGCCATGTGTTCTCCTGCCACGCGTCTCTGTTGATTGGAAAAAAAAGAAAAGTCAGCTTAGCAAATGACCTGAGGAACTTCAACGAATCCTAAAGATTATGCCCCAAGGAACAGCACCCTATTTCCGCTCGTTCGCATATTCCACGCCCCTGCCATCTTCCTTAGTTAATCTTGAAGTTTTGGTGTTTCAGCGTCCCTATTGTCATCTAAATCTCTTAACAGAAAGAGCCTGATCTTCATCCAAAACATATTTCTTCATACACCCATAAAGCCAAATTCCGATTCTGCCGAAATAATAAATTGAAAGCCGGTTCGAAATAATGGCAGGACCATCATTTTGGACATCCCCTCTGTCTTTTTGGTTTCGGTAACAAAACTTTCTCATCACATGGTACGCGAAAAGGAGAGCCTTGAGTATCAGGGGATTGCTGCATGTTCTGCCTTATTCTAACCGGCGAAAGCCACCTCCGGCTTAAGGTGACAAGTAAACTTGCACAATACTCACGAGTCAGACTCCATTTCGATCTGTTAACAATACTGTAAGAACTTTCACAGTCATAAGGAATCATCGATGGATTTTGTCCTGATATTCATAATGTTGATGGTATATCTTGCACTCGGGGCCATAATGCTCACATTAAGCCTGAGTCCTAAAACGAAAAACAAAAAAGAAGAACCCCAGATTCAGGGCACAAGTTTCGTTCCGTCACAAATGTTCATGAGTAGCGATGGGCATGGAGGTATTGCTGTCAATGAACAAAATCTCAAAATCTGCCTGTTACAGACTCCGACGGTCCCACCACGATTGCTTCATATTTCAAACCTGGTCGGGTCGTTCCTAGTAAAAAATGGAGAAGTCCTTAAAGAAACGTTACGAACTGCCCCAAAATCACTTATCTCATTTCAAGAACTCATGCACCCAAACGCGGAAAAACTGGCCAAAAGTTGGCAGACCTCCTCTTCCCAAAAAGACAACCAGCGAATCGACCTCATGGTGTGGATTCACGATGAAGACGAACCGTTCCATGTTGTCAATTTCCTCAATATGGAAACCAAAGAAGGGGGCATTCTCTTTGAAAAATCCTTAGATACGGCAACACATTGGCACAAGGTTTTGAATGGTCTGATACTCCAAGCTGACCAACTCACGTGTCTTCAGCTGGAATCAGACCAAGATGACTCAGAGCAGCCGACAAAGAACCCAGCTTTAACAAGCGCAGCCTCATAATTTCCGCGCTCATATCCCACCTGCCGTATCCCCAGACTCCATAGCTCCTCTCTTCCCCACTTCCGTAAATTCTTCCTTGTTGCCTTCGTCAAGAACTTACAGGGTTGTTTGTTTGTCCGTACCCACAGCCATTCGTGAATACCGGGCCTGACTTACTCGGTTCTTTCATGATGTCCAAAAGTCATTTGTAATTTTTGCAGCATAGATTCCCAGGCAATCCCCAAACACACCAAAAAAGAGCGCGAGGAACACTCCCCTTCCAATGGGGAATGGTGTAGGCCGCCGCTTTGACGTTCGCTACATCTTAAATAGTCATTGGGCTCACTCCTGATGCCGTTTGCATTCATCTTTCAACCAAAGAAACAGTTCTCTCATGCCGCAATCACGTAAACTCACCATAGTCAAATATGTGGCGGTATGTATTGGCATTCTTCTGTCCTATGCATTGGCGTCAGAGTGGAACACCTTTTCTTTCTCCCAAGAACCTGATCTTTTTCAAGCCATCCAAAATCGCAATTTGCCTTTGGTTCAGAAGCTGGTCGTTCAAGGATCCGGTGTCAATCAGCGCACCCCACAAGGAGCGACGCCTCTCCATTTCGCCGCAAGATCAGGGCAATTTACGATTACTCGTCTTCTGTTACAAAAAGGAGCAGACCCTGAGGCGATTTATCAGTCCGAATGGACGCCTCTCCATTTCGCCGCGAAGGGAGGACATGTGGATATCGCCGATCTCCTCCTCCAGCACGGTGCGCCCGTAGATGGCTTTAAAGGAAACATCACGCCACTCCACATTGCCGTGCAAGAGCATCACCACAGGATGGCGTCTTTTCTGTTAGCTCGCGGCGCAACGGTCCAATCCTCATTTAAGGAAGGCTGGACTGCGCTGCACATCGCCGCACAAACCGGAGATGCCGACATGACTCGCCTACTTCTGGATTCCGGCGCGCCGATCGATGCCACCAATGCCATTGGCATCACACCCCTCCATTCTGCCGCTCTTTCCGGCCAACGGAATCTGACCCACTATCTGCTGTCACGTGGAGCCACCTGTTCTCTTCCCTCACAACCACTCCAGAGCTCCACGTCTGCCACATCCGGTCAACTGTATGCGGCTCTTCAGGAAGTCTTTCAGCACTGTCCTAACCCTCTGGCTTCCTAAGTCTTCGCCGTCAGCTCCCTGACTCCGGCCCCTTTTCTATTCGTTTCCGCATCTATCCGGGAACATCAGATGGAACCACTGGTGACATCCAGGTATTCATTGTAAGATCCTGGGCACGCGTTCCTAGCAACGTGCATTCAAACCATATTTGTGATCAATTATTTCACCTCGAAATCCTCTGAATTGGGGATCCCTACATGAGCTGGATCTATTTTGCTCTGTTGGCGGCACTCAGCGAATCCCTAAAAGACCTACTGAGTAAGCAGGGATTGCGATCCGTCTCCCCTCAACTGGTCGCTTTAGCCGCTGGTGCAACTCCCCTTCCCATACTTCTGAGCATTGTACTGTTCACGGATTCAGTCCCTATGCTGGGCCCCAGGTATGGGTGGGCACTGTTCATTGGAGGAACATTGAATATCCTGGCCCTGTTCCAATTCATGAGAGCTTTACAAAGCTCCGATCTGTCCCTGGCCATTCCCTTCGTTTCATTTACTCCTCTTTTTTTATTGATCACCTCACCTTTCCTGGTCGGGGATATCCCAACGGCACAGGATATTTTAGGCATCTTCTGTATTGTGGGGGGAGCGTATGTCCTTCACATTCAATCGATACACCATGGTCTTCTTGCGCCGTTGTTCGCGATCTTCCGGGAACCGGGTCCAAAGCGAATGCTTTCCGTGGCGTTCATATATAGCCTCACATCGAATTTTGACAAAATCGGCGTGCAGAATTCCTCTCCTCTCTTTTGGAGCCTCTCCATTTCCAGCGTGATGACCATCGGGTTTGTGTTCTTGCTACGATTCCTGCCGGCACAGAAAATTGCCGCTCCTCACCCGGCCACTCTCGGCATCCTTTTGCTCGTCGGCCTGTTTCAGACCATAGGCCTCCTCGTTCACAATACCGCTCTCAGTCTGGGACCGGTTCCCTCCGTCATCGCCGTAAAGCGATCGAGTATTCTCTTTGCCGTCATGTGGGGATGTATATTTTTGAAGGAAAAGTATGTAGGGGAGCGGTTGATTGGTGCAGCCTTAATGCTGATCGGAGTTGTCGTATTAGGTTTCGGACAACCGGACTAACTATGTCAGCCCAACATAAAACCGAAAGACAGGAGTTGAACCGCACAACCGAGAGTTATTTCAGAGAGAGAGAGGAAAGTTCTGCAACCGAAACCAGCGGACCTGGAAAGATCCCGAGAAAAACCACACCGGCAACGGCGCAGGCCAACACAAACGATACCTGGGGAGAAAGGACCAATCGGGTATGCAATTCCTGTTCGGAAGATGGCTCACGCATGTACATCACCATAACAATGCGCAAATAGAAAAAAGCTGAAATGGCGGCAAAGATCAATCCAATGATCGCCAGCCATGCCAATCCGGCATTAACCGCCGCCATGAAAAGATACAGTTTCCCAATGAACCCGGCGGTGGGAGGAATACCCGCCAACGACACCATAAACACCAACATGAGAAACGCGCCACCCTTATGTCGCTTGGCCAATCCGGTGAAATCTTCTATTTCCTCGCCTTCCAGGCCACCCTTCCGCAAAATGGCCACCATGGAAAATGCCCCTATCGTCATAAACGAATAAATGGCCAGATAGAGCATCAGGCTCGACACGCCTTGAGACGAAACCGACCCCTCTATGCCGGCCCACCCGGCGACCACGACACCAATCAATGCATAACCCGCATGGGCAATACTGGAATAGGCCAGCATCCGTTTCACATTGGTCTGAACAATGGCCACAAGATTGCCAAGGGCCACCGTGATAATACATATAACCAGGATCACCAGATTCCAATCCGGTTTGATTCCCCCGAAGGCTTCCAGTAGAACACGAAGGAACGCGGCAAAGCTGGCCGCCTTGGAAGCCACCGCCATAAACGCCGTCACAGAGGTCGGGGCCCCTTCATACACATCAGGCGTCCACATATGGAAGGGCACTGCCGCGACTTTAAATCCAAATCCCACGATCAGCAGCATGAGCGAAATAAAGACTAACGGGTCATCAATCCCCCGACCATTGACCACGGCTGCGATTTCTACCAGCCTCGTACTTCCAGTGACACCAAAAATAATCGAAATCCCATAGAGCAAAATTCCTGAGGAAAAGGCTCCCAACACAAAATATTTAGCCGAAGATTCGATTGACCGCAGCTCAAATCGCTTGAACCCGGCCATAATATAGAGGGTAATCGACATCAGTTCGATTCCCAGATAGATCGTGAGCAAATCAGCCCCCGATACCATCACCATCATTCCGGTCAATGCCAACAGGACAAATGCGTAGTATTCCGCAAGTTGGATCTTTTCCTCTTTGAGGTACCCCATTGACAATAAAATAGTCAGACCACTCACCAGATACAGCAACATTTTCCAAAATACGGCATACGAATCCACGACCACTAAATCACTGAAGGCCATCACCCGCTCACCAAACCCGCTCACCGTCACCAGGCTGCCTACCACGAGAATGCCGAGACTCATCCACGCCAGGAGATCTTTTTTGTGTGCAGGCGTAATGGGATCAAGAACGAGAATCAGACAGGCCATGCCCACAATGAGCAATTCAGGAAGAATGAGAACAAGATCGGCCAGGGGAAGCGTCATGGGGCAACATCACCCTTCATGATGAGCCGATGCCCAGATGGCTCGGCCGTCATCGCCAGGGTGTGCCCTCGGCCATCTCCCCTCTCCTGAACCATGACTGATGTAGATTGAGACGAGATGACCCGCGCCACGCTCGCATGCATCACATCCAACAACGGTTTCGGATAGAGCCCGATCCAAAACACCAACACCACCAATGGAACCAGCATGCCGAATTCACGGACATTCAAATCAGTTAATTTGGGGAGCATCTGCGGAGAGGCGGGCCCATAGATCATCCGTTGCACCAAATACAATATATAGGCGGCAGCCAAAATAATCCCCAAAGCCGCAAGGGTCCCTGTCAGTTTGCTCCAGGCAAAGGTGCCAACCAGGACTAAAAACTCTCCGACAAAACTGTTCATGCCTGGAAGACCAACAGAAGACAACGCAAAAATCACAAAAAATGTTGCGTATTTAGGCATTGCATTCGCCAACCCGCCATTATCAGTAATTTGCCGGCTATGCGTCCGTTCGTAAATGATTCCCACACACATAAAGAGAGCGCCCGTCGTAATGCCATGGTTGATCATCTGAAGGATCGCACCTTCAATACCCTGGGCATTTAACGCAAAAATTCCCAGGGTGACAAACCCCATGTGACTGACACTGGAATAGGCAATAAGTTTCTTAAGGTCCGCTTGTGCCAATGCCATATAGGCGCCATAAATAATGGCGATGACCGACAGGGTCATGATGAAGGGGGTGTACGCAACCGAGGCATCAGGCAACATGGGCAAGGAAAATCGTAAAAACCCATAGGTTCCCATCTTGAGCAAGACACTTGCGAGAATGATGCTCCCGGCAGTGGGGGCTTCAACATGGGCGTCCGGGAGCCATGTATGAAATGGAAACATGGGAACTTTCACCGCAAAAGCGGCAAAGAAGGCCCAGAACAAGAGGGATTGCAACCCAGGAGCATAGGATGCGTGCGTTAAAGCCAAAATATCAAAGGTTCGCCCACCCTCAAAAAACAACACCAGAATCGCTACCAGCAGCAAGATACTCCCGGCCAGGGTATACAGGAAAAACTTGATCGCCGCATAGACCCGGTTCGGCCCACCCCAGACGCCAATCAAGAGATACATGGGAATCAGCATTGTTTCCCAAAACACATAAAACAGCACAAAATCCAACGCAGCAAACACGCCGATCGTCGCCGTCTCCATCACCAACAAGCTGATCAGGAATTCTTTCATTCTGGTTTGAACCGAGGTCCAGGAAACGAGGATACAAAGAGGAGTGAGAAAGGTGGTTAAGAGGACAAGCGGCATGCTGATCCCATCCACACCCAGGGAATAATGAATGGCGGGAGAATCGATCCAGAGATGCTTTTCCACAAATTGCATACCGGCCTGAGCATTGTCGAACGCAACCCACAGAGGCAATGAGACCAGCAAGGTCAGAATGGAGACCGTCAACGCAATAGCCCGTGAAAGTGCCTCCTGAGCGAGCAAGACCGCGATCACTCCGAGCAGCGGGAGAATCAGCACGATCGTGAGCCAGGGAATCCCTCCTGTGGGAATGACCATCTCAGTCACGATTGAAAGATCTCCTGCCATACGTTTGTCTGTTGAACCATCACGAGTATCCCATCATATGTTCGGCCATCCACACTAATAAAAGATCATCGCACCTAAAATAACCGCCGCGCCGACAGTCATGGCCAGCGCATAATTCTGTGCTTGTCCACTTTGAAGTCTTCGCGTCACCCATCCTCCCCAGGCCACGGCTCGCGCCACTCCATTGACCGCACCATCAATCACCGCAATATCCACCCGTTTCCATAACCGATCCGCGAGATTCAATGTTGGCATAACCACGGTCCGGTCATAGGCCTCATCCACAAACCATTTATTCAAGGAGAACTGATACAGGGATCGCCACTGATTTGCCAAACGGTCCGGCAAGCCCGGGGACTTGACATAGACCCAATAGGCGCCCGCAATTCCTAACAGGCCCATTGCGGTGGCCGTCACCATCATGCCGATGGCCGCAGATCCTTCATGATGACCTCCACCACTCCCAGCAGTGGGAAATGCCGGGGCCAAAAATTCTGGAATTCCAATGTACCCTGCGAGAATACTCAGCACGGCAAGAATCAGCAGAGGAAACGTCATCGCTTTTGACGGTTCATGCACATGCTTGGCATGGTGAGGATCCACTCGTGATTCTCCCCAAAATGTCACAAACACCAATCGAAAACTGTAAAAAGCCGTCATGAGAGCCGTCAGTAATCCTAAGACGGCCAGAACTTTACCCAGGCCACTAGACATCCAGGCAGCCAGAAGTAATTCATCTTTACTGAAATATCCCGCAGTGAGAGGAAAACCGGACAATGCCAGGGCCCCAATGAGAAAGGTCCAATAGGTCACAGGCAGCTTGTCCTTGAGTCCACCCATATGTTTCATATCTTGTTCATGATGAAGAGCAATAATTACCGATCCACACCCGAGGAATAACAGGGCCTTAAATGCTCCGTGGGTCAGAAGATGATACATTCCGGCAATATAGCCACCCAGCCCACAAGCCATCATCATGTAGCCGAGTTGACTGAGCGTGGAATAGGCCACAACCCGTTTGATATCCGTTTGCGTCAACGCGATGGTGGCGCCAATAAACATCGTGGCTCCCCCCACCACTGCCACCACATCCATGGCCACGGGCGAGAGATTAAATAACGGAGCAAATCTGGCAACCATAAAGACTCCTGCCGTCACCATCGTCGCGGCATGAATGAGTGCCGATATCGGAGTGGGACCCTCCATCGCATCCGGCAACCACACATGCAGAGGCACTTGAGCAGATTTGCCGACTGCCCCCACGAATAAAAAAAGGCAGATCAAAGTCATCACCGATATTTCCCAATGACCTCCGACAGAACCAAGAAGATTCACCAGGCCACCAGACTTTTGATCCAACTGAGAAAACACCTCCTGATAGTGCAAACTGCCGAAGGTGACGAAGACCAGCAGAATACCCAACATGAATCCGAAGTCCCCGACTCGATTCACCAGAAACGCTTTGGTGGCGGCTGCCCTGGCTGACTCGCGCTCATACCAATGGCCGATTAATAGATAGGAGCAAAGACCCACGGCTTCCCAAAAGACAAAAAGTTGCAGGAAATTATCGGACATCACCAACATCAACATGGAAAAGGTAAAGAGCGCGATATTGCTGAAAAATCTGGCGTAGCCCGGCTCTCCATGCATGTAGCCAATCGTATAGACATGGACCAGCGAACTCACAATGGTGACAAGCAACAACATCGCGACCGTGAGCTGATCGATGAATAACCCTAAGGCAATATGAAGATTTCCGGAATCCGCCCATGTATAGAGAGGGATTTGAAGCGTCTGACCACCCGCCACGTCGACAAGCGCCATGATTGAAAGAAGGAACGATCCCAGGACAGCTGGCACGGCCACCCAGTGGCTTCGGTCTTTAATCCAATGACCAAACAGCCCGAGGATGACAAAGGCCAGGAGTGGGAGAAGAGGAATTAAGGCGTAGAGCATCGCCTTACCATTTCAGCAACTGGAAGTCGTCAATGTTGGTACTGGCCGAATGCCGATAGAGCGCGATGATAATCGCCAGCCCTACCGCAACCTCCGCAGCAGCCACGGTAAGCGCAAAAAACACGAACACCTGCCCGGAAAGATTACCCAAATAGGAAGAAAAGGCCACAAAATTGATATTCGTGGCATTCAACATCAACTCAATGGATAATAAAATAATGATGATATTGCGACGAATGAGTACTCCCACCAACCCGATTGAGAACACGATTCCGCTCAGCACAAGGTAGTAGCTTACTGGAACGTCCATTAACCCTTGGCCTCCAATATCCCCTTTTTGGTGAGGATAACTGCACCGACCATCGCTACTAAGAGAATGAGAGACGCGATTTCAAATGGAAATAGATATGTGGAATACAGGAGCTCACCGATCGATTCCGTATTGCCTTGAGTCAAATGGGTTGGTTCTCTCGGATCAGGGAGGTTCGCACCCAATGAGGATTCACCTTTCACCACCAGCAGGACCGCCTCTGCAAAGACCATACATCCGAGAAAGAGGCCTACGGTCAATTGGTGGTGAAAACGTACTTCACCCTTCAAATTGAGCAGCATCACCACAAAAAGATAGAGCACCAGAATGGCGCCCGCATACACCAGGATTTGAATCACGGCCAGGAATTCCGCATGCAACGTGACAAAAAGCCCGGCGACGTGGAAGAACATGACCAGGAGCGCCAGAGCACTAAACACCGGACTCCTCAGGGCCACGACGAGAGCCGCCGTTACCACAATCACACTGGCAAAATAGAAAAAAACTATCGTACCCATCACCGGTTCATTCAAAAATTTTGGCGAAATTCTTTGGCCGGCATGTGGACCGAGTGCACCGCCAGGCCATAACGACTACAGTTCTTTTTGCGGAATCTCTTTAAACCCTACGTTAAAATAGGCCACATTGGGATGTTGAAATTCGAGTCGCTTTTCCCGAACTGGAAAGTTGCGATCGCCAATAGCCAGAAGCTGCTCCTTATTTAATTGGAGCTGGCGTTTATCATAGACCGCCCATTCATACTCCTGGGTCATTCCCAACGCATCAACCGGACATGCCTTCACGCACAACCCGCAAAACAAGCATCGGGTCATGTCCATGTAATATTCCTTGGAATACCGCTTCGTGGGTTCTCCCGGTACCTCGGCACTCACCACACGGATGACACGGGAGGGACAAGCCGCCTCACATAAATCACATCCCACGCACTTTTCCGTTCCATCATCGTAGCGCAGTAACGCCAACATGCCTCGATAGTTGGACGGTAACTGTTTCTTCTCGTGCGGGTATTGTACGGTGATCGGCTTATAATGAAGGAAATGGGATAAGGTGGCCTTCATCCCTAACGCAATCTCATAAAATAGAAGCGTTTTGACCCATTCCTTGAGTTTCATACCATTCAACCTTCCTAGCTCCCAGGAAAAAGAAATGCAACAATCGACGTCACCACAATATTAGCCAACGCGATGGGAAGGAGAACCTTCCACCCGAACCGCATGAGCTGGTCATACCGTAATCGCGGTAATGTGGCCCGGAGCCAAAAAAAGAAAAAGAGGAAAAACGCGACTTTGAGGACAAACCACATGATGCCCTCAATCCAGAGGAGATGGCCCACCCCGATGTACTCCATAAGAGTGCCTGGATAGGGAGGATGCCAGCCACCAAAAAACAAGACAGTGGCCACGCAAGACACCAAAATCATATTGCCGTATTCGGCCAGAAAGAAGAATGCGAATCGCATGCCGCTATATTCCGTAAAGAATCCGGCCACCAACTCACTTTCCGCTTCCGGCAAATCAAACGGGGTTCGATTCGTTTCCGCTACTGCAGAAATAATAAACACGATGAACGCCAGGGCTTGAGGGAATCCCCCTCCCCCGAAAAAGTACCAGTTCCAAAATCCTCCGGCCTGCGCATTGGTAATCGTCACGAGACTCAAGGAGCTTGAAAGAAGCAACACCCCGACAATTGAAAGCCCCACATTCAACTCATAACTAATCAATTGGGCCGCAGAACGCAGGCCTCCCAGAAGGGAATACTTACTGTTTGATGACCACCCGCCCAAAATAATGCCGTATGCCCCGATTGAAGCAAACGCAAGTATATACAGAACACCGATATTGATGTCGGTAATCACAAACGGTTTAAAATTGACGCCGCCGACATCAACCGTCCAATCCGGGCCAAACGGAATCACCGCGAATCCGATGAGGGCAGGAACTAATGACAACACTGGCGCCATGCTAAACATGAACTTATTCGCTCCGGCCGGGATGATGTCTTCTTTAAAAAAGAGCTTTAAGCCATCGGCGACCGGTTGCAGAATGCCATAAGGCCCGACTTCCATGGGCCCCATCCGATCCTGCATCCAACCCAACACCTTTCGCTCCAGAAGGGTGAGTGCTGCGACAGTCAGAAGCACCGCCACCATCACGACAGCAATTTGAGATAAAGTCAGCCCTAAACGGATCAGTACCGTTTCCATGCCGGAATCACTCCTCTCCTCTATATACCGACCCACATGCTGAGAACCGCCTCATGTTCCCACCACTTTTTCAACACGAACGCGAGTCACCTTGCAATAGGGCACCTGCGTTTCCGAATCAACACTATACGACAAGAGACGGCGGACCTCCTCATCAAAATGCTCGGGAAACATCACGACTCCCTGCGGGATTCGCTCACGAAGTCCGACCGGGGTAATTACCTCACCCAAACGATTGCTCACCTTCACGATGTCCCCTTCACCAATACCACGTCGCGCAGCGTCTTCCGGATGCAGATAGAGTTTGCCGTTCGCTTCAACTTGCAGCAAGCCTTTGGCCTTTCGCGAAAATTTCCCGGAATGAAACAAGGATTGGGAAACCTGCAAGATCATGTCTTCCGCACCAGCAGCGGCATTCTCTGTCGGTAATTGATACCGCATAGCAATATCCCGCTGATAATCGGTCTTAAGATATCGGGAAATGACCCGCGAATCCGGTTGAGCGGGCAAGGGGGCAGGGCCCAAGGTACGCGTACCGGGGAGAAGGTTATGGATCTCTTTGCCAATTTCCTTGACGTCTCCATATTCCATCGGATCATTCATCATTACCGACAGCGCGGAAAACACTTCCCAGTCCGGCCGACTTTCCCCAACCAGATCAATGGCTTTTCGTACTGACTGATTATGCCCTTCCGTGTTGGTAAACGTTCCGTCCTTTTCCGCATAGGAACAGGCTGGCAGAACGACATGAGCTTGCTGGGCCGTTTCGGTGAGAAACAATTCCTGACACACCAGAAATTCAAGCTTCTCCAATGCTGAATGAATACCCGAGGACGGAGGCAAGGAGCCCAGGGGATTTTCACCAACCACAAACAAGGCTTTTAGTTTGCCGTGTTGCGCATCTTCAATCATCTGTGGGAGTGAAGAGCCTGGTGTTTCGGGAATTGGCCGACCCCACGCTTGCGCCAACCGTTTCCGCACGTCCGGGTCACCCAGGGATTGTCCACCAGGCAACACCGACCCGGTTCCTCCCATTTCAAAGGCTCCTTGATCATTATTTTCTTCTGCCAGGGGAGCAAGGCCACAGCCGGGTTTAGTGAGTTTTCCCGTTATCAATAACAGGTCCAACAAATTCATGGTCATTCCGAATCCACCCACCGATCGCAGAACTCCCGGTCCGACAAGAATGACGACCTTCTGTCCTTTGGCAAACACCTGGGCCGCTTGAGTAAACAAATCCGAAGCCAGTCCGGTTTGCGCTTGAATCGCATCCGAGGACAGGGCCTTCAGTCTGACGGTTATGTCGTTGGCATAAGACTGGGCGTTGGCCTGAAGTTCCGGATCCACCAATTGCTGATCAACCACAGCTTTCAACATGCCCAGAACCGCCCCGGCATAGGCCGTCGGTTTGACGCCCAGATGATGGTGGGCGAGATTCACAATATTGCTGATGCTCCCAATAGCAGGTTCCAACGCTTCAATGGTGATGAGCTTGGCCCCTCGCCGCTTTACCGCTTCTTTGACCTTCAGCCCTGTAATGGGATTGGTTTCCGTAATATTGGTCCCGACAAGTAAGAGGGTATCTGCGGAGAGAATATCGTCATAGCTCACGGCCCAACGATGGGTGCCTTGCACTCGTTGCATGGCATGCACGGCATTCAGGTGGCCATACCGCACACTACTATCAATCCGATTGGTCCCCACCACGCCGCGCATGAATTTCTGAAAAACATAGATATCTTCATTGGTACATCGTCCCGTAATTAATCCGCCAATCGCATCGGGACCATACGTGGTTTTTATTTCCGTTAAACGCTGCCCCACCAACTCCAAAGCCTCTTCCCATTGCACCGACTGAAAATCGTTCCCTTGACGAATGAGTGGTGAGGTCAGGCGATCTGGATGAACGCTGACATGGTAGCCAAAGTAGCCTCGGGCACAGAGATCACCATTATTCCGTCCGGCCCCGTGCGTGGAGTTCACTTCGATTAAGTCATTATTCTTGGTTTGAAAGGTAATTTGGCACCCATCTCCACAATAGCCACAAACCGATTCAGTCCGCTTTAGCATCCATGGACGAAATTCATACATAGAAACTCGACTGGTTATGGCTCCGACCGGACAAATCTGGATACATCCACCACAAAACTCACAATCCAGTTCATGGGCTCCGAAGGCTTTAATTTCCGTCATAGTGCCGCGTCCCACAGGCGCCAGGGCTTTCACATCCATAACCTGATCACAATAGCGAACGCATCGCAAACATTGGACGCACCGATTCATCTGCGTTTCAATCAGCGGACTGAAATACTCCTTCGGAAAGACCCGTTTGAGTTCCTTAAACCCGCTGGTCGTCGCGGTATATTCATGGGAAAAGTCCTGAAGATCGCAGCGCCCGCCTTGATCGCAGACGGGGCAATCCAAGGGGTGATTAGCCAAAATAAAATCCAACACCGATTTACGGGCGTCCTGCACCACCGAAGATGAAGCCGATTTCACCACCATGCCCTCCGCCACTTGCGTACTACAGGAGGTTTGCAACCGGGGCATTTTTTCAATTTCCACTAAACACATCCGGCAATTAGCGTCTGGGGTCAGTTTCGGGTGATAGCAAAAGTGCGGCACCATGACGCCAACCTGCCGCGCAGCCTCAATGACCAGTGTCCCTTTGGCAACCGTTGCCGATTTCCCATCGATCGTCAGCGTAATCATGTCTGGGGTTGGGGTTGGATTTGTTGCCATATTGGTTACACTCAATTCGTGAAAACTGGAATTTCCTTGTTGCGAGGCATCGTCTCTTGAGCCTCACGAATAAGGGCCTCATATTCCCCACGCCAATGATGCAGCGTGCTCACAATGGGAGATACGGCCGCATCACCAAACGCACAGACCGTCCGGCCAGGGATATTTCCGCAGAGTTCATCAAGGACTTCAATATCTTCAGGGCGCCCTCGTTTGTTCCAGATCCGCTGAAGGGTTTGAACCAGCCAGGAAGTCCCTTCCCGGCAGGGTGTACATTTTCCACACGATTCATGGTAGAAAAACTCCATCAATCGCAGAGCAGCCCAAACCATATTCGTGCCTTCTTCCATCACCGTGACACCACCTGATCCCAGCATAGACCCCGCTAAAGCCACTGACTCAAAATCCATTTTCACATCTAAATGATCAGGCGTCAGAAATGGAGCCGATGCTCCCCCAGGGATAAAAGCCTTGAGGGGCTTATCCGATCGCATACCCCCGCCCAAATCATAAATTAATTCACGGAAGGTGATGCCCATGGGCGTCTCATAATTACCAGGCCGCTTCACATGTCCGCTTAAACAAAACACCCGCGTTCCGCAACTTTTCGGCGGAGAGCCAATCGAGGCAAACCACTCTCCCCCTCGATTGATAATATGAGGAATATTCGCCATCGTCTCGACGTTATTCACCACAGTGGGGTTTTGATACAATCCATGCGTCGCAGGAAACGGGGGCTTAAAGCGAGGCATGCCCCGTTTGCCCTCTAACGATTCGAGAAGTGCCGTTTCTTCCCCACAAATATAAGCTCCGGCACCAAGATGGACATAGATATTGATCGTCAGCCCGCTCCCGAGAATGTTGTCGCCCAGATACCCGGCCGCATAAGCCTCCTGAAGAGCCTGCTCCAGAATCTTCGCGCCGAGACGAAACTCTCCCCGAATATAAATGTAAGCCGTTTGTGCGCCAATGGCGAAACAGGTAATGGCCATCCCTTCCAGCATTTGATGGGGATCACGTTCCATAAGTTGCCGGTCTTTAAATGTTCCCGGTTCGCTTTCGTCCGCGTTACAGCACAAATATTTAGGACCAGGATGATTCTTCGGAATGAATCCCCATTTTACGCCGGTGGGGAACCCGGCTCCCCCACGACCGCGAAGACCTGACTTTTTTACCACCTCAATCACCTGATCGGGCTGCATATCCTTGAGAACTGTCCGGAGAGCTCGGTACCCACCGGTCCCTTCATAGTCGGCCAGCGAACCGGTGTATCCCGGTTGTTCCATATTCTTCAATAAGATTTTTTCGTAGGTGGCCATAAAGACACTGTTTCGTGCACGGGCAGTTATTGATAACCCATGAATTGCTTATCCAAGACTATTCCCTGCAAAAGACTTCTGTTATTTAGCAAGGGGCTGAGGATACATGAAGGGTCCTGTTTTAAGCGAACAGGTTCCGTCTCGTTTCAAATCGTCCAGGACACGTCCGACCTTTTCTTCGGATAATTGCTCATAATAGTCATCATTCACTTGCATCATGGGACCTGTACCACAGGATCCAAGGCATTCCACCACGCTGAGGGTAAAGAGGTTATCTGACGTTGTCTGACCCTGTGCAATGCCCAGTTTTTTCTGGATCCATACCACCACATCATCAGAGCCGACTAACGCACACATAAGCGATTTGCAAACTTGAAGATGAAACTTCCCGATCGGCTTGAGATTGAACATGGTATAAAACGTGACGGTCTCAAACACTTGTGCCGGAGTTAAACCCAAAATTTTGGCAATCTCCTGCATGGCCGATTCACTCACAAATCCCTCTTCCCGCTGCGCCAAGTTCAGTAACGGCAATAACGCCGATCGCTTGACGGGATAGCGGGACAGAATATCATCGACTTCGTTTTTGAATCGCTCAAATAGCATAAAACACTCGTGAGTTGAGGCTAGCATTCAACGTCCAATGGCCATGGTGTCCGTACGCTCTTACCTTTATCACACCATTCTCCATGTTATCGATCGCATTCCCCCATCACAATATCGTACGTTCCGAAAATCGTGACGATATCCGAAATCAAATATCCACGGGCCATATGATCAAAGGCGCCCATATGAATAAAGGAAGGAGATCGGATTTTCAACCGATAGGGACGCGAACTTCCGTCACTAATGATAAAAAATCCCAATTCACCTTTTGGCACCTCCGTCGCACAATACGTTTCGGCCTTCGGTGGCTTAAACCCTTGCGTAAAGATAATGAAATGATGAATCAGGCTTTGCATATCTCTCATCACCTCTGGCTTGGGAGGTGGAATAGCTTGAGCATCGACCGCCATGATCGGCCCCTCAGGCATTTGATTGAGGCATTGTTCAATGATGCGGGCGCTTTGCCACATTTCTTCCATTCTGATCCAATACCGGTCGTAGGTATCCCCGTCTTTTCCAAGGGGCACTTCCCAATCCACTCGATCATACACGCCATACGGCTCCAACTTCCGAATATCGTAGGACACTCCGGACCCACGCAGAACCGGCCCTGTGCACCCGAAATTGATGGCATCCTCCGCAGAAAGGAGAGCCACGCCTTTTGTGCGGGCGACCCAAATCCTATTTTTTTGCAAGAGCGTGTCGTATTCCCGGATATGTTCAGGAAACGTTTTCAAAAAACCCCGGAGAGACGTAATAATTTCCGGCGTGAGATCCGCATCCACGCCTCCAATACGGTAATAATTCAATGTCAGACGAGCGCCACACAATTTCTCAAACATATCCAACAAGATTTCACGTTCCCGGAAGGTCCAGAAGAACACGGTCATCGCCCCAATATCCAGGGCTTGTGTGCCCAACCAGAATAAATGACCAATGATACGTTGCATTTCGGCAACGATGGTCCGCACATATTCCGCCCGTTCCGGAACGGTCATATCTATCAGTTTTTCTACGGCCCGCACATACGCATAGTTATTGGTCATGGCACAGACATAATCCAAGCGATCGGTATGCGGAACCATTTGCATATACGTCAGGCCTTCAGCCAGCTTTTCCACTCCCCGGTGCAAATATCCAAGATCAGGCGTGGCCTTGCTGACCCGCTCACCATCCAACTCCAACACGACTCGAAGCACACCATGCGTACTGGGATGTTGTGGACCCATATTGAGAAGCATTTCCGTTGTGCGTTTGGTGTCACCGGGATGATCATCCGCCATGAATTGATGGCGTTGATCATCGGACACCTCGGATTCCGACCATTCGCCGATCGGTTCATCCAATCTGGGAAGAAAATCGAAGCGGCTCCTCCACCCTTTCCCTTCGGCCGGAAAATCTTTTCGTAACGGATACCCTTCATCATAATCATCAGGCATCAAAATTCGACGAAGGTCGGGATGCCCGGTAAAGCGGATGCCCATCAAGTCGTACACTTCACGTTCCAGGAAATTGGCCCCTTTCCAGATCCCACTGATTGAGGCGATCTCCGGATGATCCTCTGTCACGCGCGCTTTGATTCGGATACGGGTTGCATGGGGAAGCGAGAGAAAGTGATAAATGACTTCAAATCGTTCGAGGGCATCAGGATAATCCGCCGAACAGATATCGGTAATATGATCCAACGCCATCGCGGGATCGTCGTGGAGAAATTGCGCAATTTCCAGCCAATGATCGGCTTGCACTTGTGCCCACAAATCCAAACGCACGGGATCCTGCTGCGCCGTCAGCACAGCCTGAGGAAATCGGTTGACCAGAGATTCGAGAAAAGCATGCATAAATAGGATGTGTTGCTGAATCGTGAAATATCGAAAGACCGTCTACACAACTTCCAGAGCTATTTCACGAAGTATTTTTCTTTCTGAATTTTTTCTTGGAGTTTAATAAGACCATCCATGAGTGCCTCAGGTCTTGGGGGACAACCTGCGATATAGACATCCACAGGGACAATTTGATCCACACCCTGAACCACACTGTAACTATTGTAATGATTTCCGGATGTCGCGCAGGATCCCATGGAGATCACATATCTGGGCTCCGCCATTTGATCATAAATTCGACGGATCACCGGTGCCATTTTCCGACAAACCGTCCCAGCCACAATCATCAAATCGGACTGGCGTGGTGAAGCACGAAACACCCCGGCTCCAAAACGATCGATGTCATACTTGGAAGACACCGAGGCAATCATTTCAATCGCACAACAGGCTAACCCGAAGGTCATCGGCCAAAGGGCTGACTTCCGACACCAGGCAATACAATAGTCCAGGTTAGTCGTAATGATATTCGGTTCAAGCTGTCGTTCAAGCATGCCCATATAAATTATCCTGCGTACCTCAATGTTCTGTATGTGGCTCGTTGGCTACCCCCGAACTATGGGGGTGCCATTGTACTGGGTGAACCGCGGTTATTTCCAGGCGTAAAGACCTATTTTTCTTAATCCCAATCTAACGCACCTTTTTTCCAGGCATACCAGAATCCCACAATGAGAATGGCCAGAAACACTCCCATTTCAACAAGGCCAAGAAGGCCAAGCTTCTTAAACACCACCGCCCAAGGAAATAAGAACACGACCTCAATATCAAAAATGACAAAGAGCATGGCAATGATGTAGTAACGCATCGGAAACTGCACCCTGGCGTCCATAAACAACGGAGCGCCGCTTTCGTATGGAAGCAGTTTCGCCCGGTAAGGCCGGCTTGGACGGACAATCCACCCCACAACAAAGGATCCGACTCCAAAGAGTATCCCAAGAACCATAAAGATGATGATGGGGAGATAATTAAAAGGAACCGGTTCACTACCCATAGATTACTCTCATTCCAAAATGAGTCATACTCACTACCCTAATTCCGCTTACCATCTTTCCTTTCCGCTTTCTTCAATTCGAGAACACCACGTCATCAAAAAAAGCCGGATAACGCAACCCTTGAAGGGCGAAAGCCTCCATCCCTTTTCGCTGAACCAGAACCTTAAACGTTGTCCCCATACCATGCGGACGTAATAAATGCGCTAACGCCCTTACATCATCAGACTCCTGATCTTGGTCTCGCACCAATTCTTCGACTCCTAATCCGATCAGCCAATTGGCCATAGTCGTCAATCCGACGAGGTCCAACCCATTGGTCATCCCGACGCTTGCCAAGGCGGAAAAGTTGACGTGAGCCGTCATATCCTGCTCTCCAACCCTTACATACGGATCGGTCGAAATAGCATGGCGATGATAACACAAGAAGGTCCCGTCCTTTCGGTCGGACCGATAATAATCCCGATGCGTATGACCATAGTCGACGGTCATGACGATACCGCGGTGTAAAAGGCGAGCCACTTGCTTCATCCAACGCTCAGCGGCAAGATGGAGTTCGGAGGTTTGCCCTTCACTCAAAGCTACCTTATGGGTCTCGATGTATTCGATCAATTCCGGAGACAGACGATGATCCAGACATTCAACAAAACGCCCGCTTTTGTAGGCCACACGTATTTCATGAAGGCGTTGGTCAGCCATTCGGACCCGGTGGACAGGTAACGCATCAACTAATTCGTTGGAAAAGACAACTCCGGTTATGGAATCCGAGTCAACCTCCTCTATGGCAGACTTCCAACTCAGGTGACTTTCCCCCCACTTCCTCCCCAAGGTGCTAAGCCTGGCTGCCTGACGCGATTGGAGATGGGAACTCCGCTCGATGATTTGATAAGAGAGGCGGTAAAAGAAATCAGAAGCGATCGTTCGGCATTCTTGAATGAAATCGAAGGCAAAGGTTCCGTTCCCTGCACCAATCTCCATAAAAGTAAACTGAGGGGGATGGCCTAACTGGTCATCGATAGCCAAAATCTGGCGAACCAATGTTTTGGCCATAATGGGGGAGAGTTCGGGTGCAGTAAAAAAATCACCATCCCATCCGATTCGGTCTGAGGAGGAAAGGTCAGGTTCAACCATTTTAGTCATATAATATCCATGTGGAACATCGTAGAGGGCCAATTCCATGAAACGCGCAAAACTCATGGGCCCATGGAGGCCAATTTCAGACAAAATCTTCTCCATAAGGTCTGGTTTACTCTGTATTTTCTGTGGTTCGGATGGCACGAATGGACTATGGTCACTCCTTCAATATGCCTACTGAGAATCGGTTACGATAACGGCCTACCTTCAGCCAAGTCAAGCGATTTCGTACTTTTTAAGGCAATAAACAACAATAAATTCAATATGTTATGGATACGATCCTGGTCAGGAGAGAAAGGAAGAGTAGTGGTAAACAGTAAGGGAGTGCCGTCACAACAAGACCGGCATCAAGGAGCAGAGCAAGGAGGGCCTTTCAGGTGTTAGGTTCCATGGCATTTCTTGTATTTTTTCCCGCTCCCACATGGGCAGGGATCGTTCCGCCCGACTTTCTCTTCGGCACGTTGAACGGTGCGTTGTTGAGGAGTGGCGGCGGATTCACCGCCGCGGTTCAAATTTAATTGCGCCGGGCGGGGCGTTTCACGCTCAGGCTCAGGTCGTTCCCCGCGGACCAATTGAAATTTAAAGAGCCGTTCTAAGGTGTCATTTTTAATCCGTTCCATCATACCTGCGAACATGTCATAGCCTTCACGCTTATATTCGGCGAGGGGATCCTTTTGCCCATACCCGCGCAGGCCGATTCCATCCTTCAATTGGTCCATTCCCCACAAGTGATCTTTCCAATGATGGTCAATCATTTGAAGCAGAATCGTGCGCTCCACATAATGCACTAAATCCTCGGTAGCGCCATGCTCATGAATTAAGGATTGGACTTTGTTTCGATAGGCCTGCTTTAATTTTTCTGGAACTTCTTCCTTCAGCGCGTCTCGACCGACGTCTTTGATCTCATCCGCTTGAATCACATCCACGCCGAATTGTCCCTGCACCGATTCGACCAATCCCGCAATATCCCATTCCTCGGCATATTGCTCCTCAGGACAATAGGTATCGACGAGGCGCTCGCCCACTTCCTCGATCATACCGAAAACGTCTTCTGTCACATCGGTGGCATGTAACACATTCCGTCGATGTTTATAGATAACCTCCCGCTGCTTACTCATTACATCATCATATTCAAGAAGGTGTTTGCGAATTTCAAAGTTATGGCCTTCGACTTTCTTTTGCGCGTTTTCAATGGATTTGGTGACCATCCTGTGCTCAATGGGCACCCCCTCCTCCATGCCGAGCTTGAGCATGAGGTTTGAGACCCGTTCAGACGCAAAGATACGAAGCAAGTCATCTTCCAAGGACAGGAAAAAGCGTGAGGACCCAGGATCTCCCTGCCGACCCGCCCGGCCTCTCAACTGATTGTCGATCCGACGGCTCTCATGACGCTCGGTCCCGACGATATGTAACCCTCCAGCAGCCAACACTTCCTTTTTATTCTGATCACAAGCGGCTTTAATCGTGGCGTAGGCTTTTTGTTGCTCCTCTTCCGTCAGATCTTCCCCCCGATAAATAACCTGTTGTTTGAAAAGCGCTTCAGCATTGCCTCCCAATAAAATATCGGTGCCTCGGCCGGCCATGTTGGTCGCGATAGTCACCGCACCCTTTTGCCCCGCCTGGGCAATGATTTCGGCTTCTTTTTCATGGAATTTGGCATTCAAGACATGATGCTTCACGCCCCGATGCTTCAATAAGGCCGCAAGACGCTCGGATTTTTCAATGGAAATCGTGCCAATCAGAACCGGTTGGCCCTTCTCATGATACTCTTTGATCTCGTCGGCAATGGCTTCGAATTTTTCCTTTTCCGTCCGGTAGACCACATCCGGATTATCAATTCGAATCATGGTGCTATTGGTGGGCACCACATTCACTTCGAGGTTGTAAATTTTCGCGAATTCCGCGGCTTCAGTGTCAGCTGTCCCGGTCATGCCCGCCAGCTTATTGTACATACGAAAATAATTCTGGAAGGTCACGGATGCCAGAGTCTGGTTTTCGTTAGCAATTTTTACACCTTCTTTGGCCTCCACCGCCTGATGAAGCCCATCACTCCAGCGCCGTCCCGGCATTAATCGACCGGTAAACTCATCCACAATCATCACTTCGCCATCTTTCACCACGTATTCGACATCCCGGTGATAGAGCACATGGGCCTGGAGAGCCTTAATGACGTGATGCACCAAACTCAGGTGTTTCAAGTCATAGAGATTATCGACACCCAAAAGTTTTTCAACATGCGCATTGCCTTCCTCGGTCAACGACACCGTTTTTGTTTTCTCTTCAACCGTATAATCCTCTTCCCGTTTGAGGTGAGGAATTATTCGATCCACTTGGAAATAGAGGTCTGTGCTTTGTTCGGCGGGACCGGAAATAATCAGCGGCGTTCGAGCTTCGTCGATGAGAATACTGTCAACTTCGTCAACAATGGCAAAGTTTAACTCCCGTTGAACGCCTTGACTCAAATCCGTGACCACAAGATTATCCCTTAGATAATCAAAGCCAAATTCATTATTGGTCCCGTAGGTAATATCGGCCCCGTAGGCCTCACGTCGAGAGCACGGTCGAAGAAATTGCAACCGTTTATCGGGCGCATCATAGGTCGGATCGAATAAAAACGAGGCGTCATGTTGAATGGTGCCGACTGATAGGCCTAAGCCATGGTAAAGCGGTCCCATCCACTGGGCATCCCGCTTGGCCAGATAATCGTTGACGGTAACCAGATGAACCCCTTTTCCCTCCAAGGCATTCAAATAGACGGGAAGGGTCGCGACGAGAGTTTTTCCTTCGCCCGTGCGCATTTCAGCAATGCGGCCCTGATGCAAAACCATACCCCCTAACAACTGGACATCAAAGTGGCGCATGCCAAGCCGGCGCTTGGACATCTCCCGGCACACGGCAAACGCCTCCGGGAGCAAATCGTCTAAGGTCTCTCCGGCTTCCAGTCTTTTTTTAAAAATTGAAGTCTTTGCCGCCAATCCCGCGTCATCAAGAGGTTGCAACGAACCTTCAATTTCATTGGCTCGAACCACCTGTGGCTTGAGCCGCTTCAGCTCTCGATCATTTTTGCTTCCAAACAGGATATTTAATAGACGAACAAACATATCGACCTTACACCTCGGATACAGAAATAGGGTTGGAGAAACTCACGATGGATAGGGATGAAGGACTAGATACACCTTTCCAAACCGTACAGTTGTCTTAGTATACCGAATTGCCGGTGGGAATCAACTCAGGAGAAAGGGATTTATGGCGGCAACCGCTCATCATGTGACAAACGCCGACACGATGCGGCGGCCAGCCATTTGCTTGACAGAATCTTTGGTATTTCCCTAGCATAAGTTTCCATTATTAGCCAGGGTTTCAGTCGTTTCTGATCTGTTGATACCATGACCTATCGAAAAAGTCTCACCATAGTTTTTATTCTGATGCTCTTCCTCATCATGGGGAGCATGCATCGGACCTACGCTTCGCATATTACGGACCATACCCATCATCACACACCAACAACCCACAGTACTGGAGTCTGCTCCTGGATGTGCGCTGCGGCACAAACCATTTCCGGAGACAACCTGGATATTTCCCCCAGTTTTCAACTCCTTACCATCATTGAATGGCCTTTTCCCTCAGTCCCTTCTCTCGTTTCCACGCATTTTCTTACAACCAGAGCTCCACCCCGGTAAAATCAGATTAAGTTTGTCTCCTAAACCGTTTTCACCAAAGCCAGTGGAGTTGGAGAACGGTTCCCCAGAGCGCGATCAGAGAAGGTGGCTACGTATATCTTCCTGATCAGGAGAGACCGAACGAGAGGGAAACTTCTTAAGGGGAGAGTGATTTTTTACCGGCAAAAACGCTGGCCGGGTTTTTTCTCGATATGCCGATACCCGAAACAATAAAAAGATAAACGGTGGATATAAGGCAACACGACCAGTCGTCAAGTTACTTAAGAGGAAGAGGTCTAATGGTACGTCGGCACAATATGATGTTCTATATTTTTTTATTTCTCTGGTGCACGCTGACCACCAACCCAATTTCTTTGGCAGGAAACCCACCTGAAAGCTCAGAACCTATTGAAACACTGGAGGTCATTGAAGTGACTGGAACAACGGTGACAAAAACCAGTATAACCTATTCATTTCCGTTGCCCTCTTTCAACCACTCAGGGACCTCCACGACCTTTCACCACCTTGCTGTTCCCGATCTCCATTTCGTCGACCTGCCACAGCAGCCCATGCCCCGTGTTCTCCTGGACCATATCGGAACAACACGCGGGCGAAAGACAAGTGTCAAACCCCTGAAAACCGAACGTCCTCTCTATCCGAGAATGGCCAGAGAGCAAGGCTGGCAGGGGAAGGTGGTGTTACGAACGCAGATAACCGCCGATGGCATAGTCAAGAATGCCACAGTGCAAGAAAGTTCGGGATTTTCTCTCCTGGATGAGAGTGCCGTGCAATCGGTAAAAAGCTGGTTATTTGAACCAGCAAAAAATGGAGAATTCGCAGTTGCGTCCACTGTGGATTTACCCATTCGATTTGATTTGCTTCAATAAACCTGTGGAATATTGCCACTATTAATAAGGTCAGCCCATGATACCTCTTTTCCCAAATCTCAGACTCATCGCGGTTTTTCTCCTTCTCACCCATTTCGGTCTGGGCAGCCCCTCAAGTCAGGCTGGAGAAGCCCATGATCTTCTGGCTCAGGCCTTTTCGTCCTATGAACACCAACAATGGACTGCGGCCATTGCCCCCTTAGAGCGCGCGCTGACCTTGTACCCGGGATATGCTGAAGCGCACCATCTGTTGGGATTAATCCTCAATAATCTTGATCAGCCTGCTAAGGCCATCATGGAGTTGCAACGGGCGGTGGAGGCCTATCCCCAATTTGCTCAAGCCTATGTGGATCTCGGTTCTATTTACCAGCAACAGGCCCAATTCCCAAAAGCCGAACAATCATTCAATCTTGCCTTAAAGGCCTATCCCAAGTTTGCGGAGGCCCGCATCGCGTTGGCAGCCTTCTATGATCAACAACAACAAGCGCAGCAAGCCATCAAGGCCCATCAGGCCGTCTTGGAACTCGAGCCACAGCGCGTCGATTCCTTATACGGCATCGCGTTTTGGCTGGCCCAGGAACAAAAGCCTGATGAAGCCCAACATTACGTCGACCAGCTCGTCTCCCTCCATCCCACGTATGTCAATGGATGGTTAATGGCCGGATCACTCGCTCAACAATCTGATCACGTGGACAACGCCATTCAGGCCTACCAACATGCCGTCAAATTAAACCATGATTTAGTCAGCGCCTATTTCAACCTAGGCATCCTTTACCAGCAAAAGGAAGCCTTCAAGGAAGCGGCGCAAGCGTTTGAACAAGTCACGAAACTCGATCCCAACAATTCGGAGGCACACGTCAATCTGGGAGTCGTCTATGCAGCCTTATCAAAAATTGATCAAGCAGAGAAGGAATATCAAACAGCCTTGTCCTTGAATGATCAGTTGGCCGAAGCCCACTATAATCTTGGCATGTTGTATGAGTTTCATCGCAATACTCCCCAAAAAGCTCTCAAACACTACGAAGAATTCTTGAAGCTTGGGGGACAGGACGAACGAATTCAAACATTATTACAACGGAGCAAATCGTGAACTCCACGATTGAAGATTCCTCTTCTGATGTGAACAATCGGGTTTTTCTCCTGAGCGCTCTGGGCAGCGCCATTTTTCATGCCGCCATTCTTGCAGCCCTGGCCTATATGCCAAGTCCTCCCGCATTGAATGACCCCTCGCCGACGGTTCAGGTGACTTTGGTCCCGGCTCTCCAAGAGATCAGTCCCACCCCACAACCGATCACGAAACCCCTCACGCCAACCACACCACATTTTGCAAAACCAATTGCAAAACCAACGCCACCGCCCCCCCGGACCGAACCTACACCGTCCATGCCGGCGCCACCGATGCAGGCATCGATCAAACAGACCCCATCCAAACCTCTGACTCCTCCGGCGCCACCGATGCAGGCACAGCCGATGCTCAAAGACACGCGAACGGAGCAGGCCATAAAGAGTCGTCAAATGATGAAAATGGCAGTGCCTTCTCAACACCAGCAAAGGCCTCCGCTTTCAACAGCGCCGCCACAGCAGGAACAACCCACTGCCAGAACTCCCTTACCAATGAACAATCGCGAACCAAGAGCCCTACACACACTGCCGCCTCCGCCAAGCCCGGCGGCTCGTCCGGCATTAAAAACTCCGCCACCAATGGCGGGCGGATCCTCAACTTCCAAGCCGAAAATCGTGGCCTCATCCAAGCCATTGTATCCCCGTGTGGCGCGGGAGTCTGGTTGGGAGGGCACGGTAATTGTCCGAACATTGATTACCGCCGATGGCGCTCCGAGCCAGGTGGAAATTCGAAAGAGCTGCGGTCATGAAGCCTTAGATTTGGCTGCCCGAGAAGCCATTAAAAACTGGAAATTTCTGCCAGCGAAAGACGGGAACATTCCCATCGCTAAATGGGTCGACATCCCGATTAAATTTGACCTGAATAGTTAAGCCACGCAAGAAGAAGGGAAACGAGGCATGATTCAAATACTAATGGGTGGCGGATGGATGATGATCCCCATCTTAGGCTGCTCATTGTTAGCTCTGACCATCAGTATCGAACGGGGATTCCAATTCCGATCGCTGCGCTTTAGCCGCTTGGCGGACCGGATGATAAAACTGGTCGAACAGGGAAAATGGACCGATGCGCTGGCCTTGGCTGAACAGCGTCAGAGCCCCACACTCCGCGTGCTTGCGGCAGGGATATTCCATCGAGACCAACAGCCTGACAAAGCCATGGAAGCTACGGGAATCGCCGAGATCTCTCGGTTAAAGCGCGGGTTATCCGTCCTCGATACGGTCATCACGTTGGGGCCCTTACTGGGACTGCTAGGGACAATCATTGGAATGATCGATTCATTCGGCATCATGTCCAAAACAGGACTCGGCAATCCCCACGCGGTCACAGGGGGGGTGGCCGAAGCACTCATTTGCACCGCCGCAGGAATCGGGGTTGCCGTCATTACGCTCATTCCTTACAACTTTTTTCTTTCCCTGGTCGAACGGGAAACCGAGCGTATTGAACTATATGCCACAAAACTCCAGTCATTCCTGGGACGCTCCTAACTCTCATATTCAGAATACGGGCGGTCATAAAAATTCCAGGACAACAACGCTAAAGGATCCTGGTCGGCCACCGGAAGGTTCACTCAATTACCATGCCTGAAACCAATCGGAGCGCAATCGTTGAGGCTAAAAGACAATGGGGTCTGAGCAAGCAGGCGACGCATGCCATGTTGTACATGACCAGCCTGTTCCTCATTGTTGGATTAGGATTGTTGGGATGCAACGCGACCACCCATCCGCCACAAATCCCACCCTTCGAATCAGTACACGATGGGAATACGGCCCAGACCTATGCCTTTATCAATGGCCAATGGTTTGATGGGCAAGGCTTCACTCAGGATACCTGGTATGCCGTGCAGGGCTCACTCACCCGCTTCCAACCCGAGTCAGTTGAACAGACCATCGATCTGAAGGGCGGTTTTGTGGTGCCGCCGTTTGGTGAAGCCCACACCCACAATGTCGAAGGAGCCTGGAACATCGACCAGGTCATCAGTCATTATGTGCGGGATGGTATTTTTTATGTGAAAAATCCAAATAACATTTCTGAATTGGTGGAACAAATCCGAGGTAAACTCAACACACCAACGACCATTGATGTCGTCTTTGCTCATGCCGGCCTCACCGGGCCTAACGGTCATCCCATCGATCTTTATGAAAACACACTTCGCACCCATCGATATGAACCGGTCATTGGTAAACGGGAAAAGGTTTGGTTCAACGGTCGGGCCTACTTCCCTATCTCTTCATTGAAAAATTTCGAGAAACAGTGGCCGACGATCATGGCCACCAAGCCGGATTTCCTAAAGCTGTATCTTGGCGACTCGGAACATTTTAAAAACGGCACCCGCTCCACCATTCATGGGTTTCGGAACGGTCTGGATCCGCAGCTCATCGAGCCGATTGTCGCGCATGCGCATCAGGAAGGGTTACGAGTTTCTGCACACATTGAAACAGCCGCCGACTTTCGGACAGCTATCCAGGGGCAGGTCGATGAGATTGCCCATCTCCCAGGATGGTATCTCCCTTCACCCGCTCAACAATCAGCCGTGGAGTTAACCCAAGAGGATGCCCAACTAGCGTCCGCACACGGGACCGTGATTGTCACGACGACCGTCGCCGAGCATTTTCATCCGGCGGGACACCATCAGTCTGATTCGGAAGCACATCCCCACTCCCCTGCGAATACCGTTGACCACAAAGGACAATCAACCGTAAATATCCGTGAGGTTGCTCGTGCAATTCAGAAGGATAATCTCAGTTTACTGCAGCAAGCCGGGGTCACCATTGCCATCGGAAGTGACCATGCGGAAACGGCTTTATCTGAAGCGCTGCACCTTCATCAAATGGGGATATTTGACAACCTGACCTTACTGAAAATGTGGAGTGAGACCACTCCTCAGACGATTTTTCCTTCCAGGAAGATTGGGCGATTAGAGGAGGGATATGAAGCCAGCTTTCTTGTCTTACAGGGCAATCCGCTTGAGGACTTTAAACAGGTTCGAAACATTATCTTTCGTCTCAAGCAAGGCTTCCCTCTTTCATGGAGCGAAACGCAGAATGCAGATGCCACAGGCAAACATGGGCATTAACCTTCGACTCGTTCTGAGAAAACCAGATTTTTTCAAGGCACAAGACCTACAAGCTTCAACATGACTATCAAGCCATCAAGCCTTCCCTTAATGCCGCGCCCCATTAAACTCCTTTCAATCATCTTCGCGGTGGTGTATCTCGCCCTGGTGAGCGTAGCCACGTATTGCGTGGCATCTCATAAGATCCAACATTCTCCAATCAGTCATCATTCCAAAAGCACCAGTTCCCATTCCTCGTTCTGCTCATGGGCCTGTCAGGTCAGTTCGAAGGCGAACTCGACCGACACGACCCACCAGGCATTACTTACCCTCACCCTATTCATTGTCGGAGTCGTCTACCTCTTTTTCAGAATCCCGACGCAGGCCACTCTGAGCCCGACTCTCGCTCGGGGCCCTCCAGTTTAACCAAAGTCCCGCGTTTCACAACCAATCCATAATTTTTTTCATCAGGGCTAGGCCTTTGTTTGCTCTGATCACGATCCATTTTCATAGGTTCCGGAAAGGATTTATGCACCGATGAACAACCACAAATGTGTGATATTTCCTAATGTAATCATCAGCGTGATGATGTTTACGTTGACGGAGTTTTTTCTGATCCAACCTCCATTCAGCAGGGCTGACGAGCAAATTGAAACACTGCCGACACTCACCGTGGAAGGGCAACGTATCGAGAACATCGATGCGGTCAAGGAAGAACTGGCTCGTCGACCTTCCAGTACCATCCTGATCCCGGAAAAAGAAATCAAAGAATCCCGTGCGTTTAATTTAACCGACGTCCTTCAATTTGCCCCGGGTGTGCGATTCCAATCCCGGTTCGGGGCCGACGAGGGCCAATTCCAAATCCGCGGAACTTCCCTCAGAAACAACTTTCATCATCGTGGAATCAACATTCTCATCAACGGGATCTATTTTGGCGATGCGGACGGATTCTCCGATTTCGAATCCATCGACTTGATGGCCTATGAGCGTATCGAGGTGTACAAAGGATCCAACGCCCTCCGGTATGGAGCCAATACCCTGGGAGGAGCCATCAATTTTGTGCCCCGGACAGGCTACAACGCCTCGCTCTTCCAGACGCGTGGAATGGCTGGAAGTTTCGGCCTCTATTCCGGACAAGTCTCCAGCGGGCAGGTGACCAAACCATTTAAGGTTGGCACCATGGACACCACAGCCGATTACTATATCAGCGCGTCGGGCAATCATCAGGACGGCTTCCAGGATCACAGCCAACAAGCACGCGGGCGGTTAAATGCCAACTTCGGATTTCAGATCGGTGATCACCAGGAAGTGCGCGCCTATATCCTGGGAGCCGAAGTGTCAGAAGCACTCCCCGGGTCAATCACTCAAGAGCAATTGGATTCCGATCGAAGACAGGCAAACACCCTGGGGGGAATCAGTCCGTTCTCCTGCGGTCCAAACGAGCCGTGCAAATGGGGGCGGTACTATAGTTATATCCGAGTCGGGGCCGCCTATCGCAACGAATTCGCCGCCCACCAGTTTTTTGAGATTATCCCCTATTATTCCTACCAGTACGTGGATCATCCTATTTTTCAAACGATCGTCCAAGACAACTATAATGTGGGAGGGGAAATTCGATACGTCAATTCACATCCGATTTTCGGACATGAAAACAAGTTCCTCATCGGCAATCAGCCACGATACGGGGACACGAATCAACGGCGTTTTGTCAACAATTTAGGCAAACGCGGAATTCAGACCCAAAATCTTACGTTGGAGACGACCAATCTCAGCACCTACCTGGAAGACCAATTCAATGTAACCGATAATTTTCTTGTTATTGCAGGCGGACGCTGGGAATACAGCATCCGGCAGGGCAGAAACCAACTTTTCAGTCCCTTTACGGGAGATTTAAGTACCAGCGATACCGGCGTACGTCATTTCAATGCTCTTATCCCAAAGATGGGGCTCGTGTACCAAACCACCCCGACCTCGCAAATTTACGGAAACGTCAGCCGTGGGTACGAACCCCCCATCAATGTCGAATTGACCTCATCGATCAACCCCGACGGCTCCGTCCCCACCAGCCCCTTCATCAACCTGGATGCGCAACGGGCCTGGCAGTTTGAAATCGGTACACGAGGCAGCACGGCGGATAACCGCTATACCTGGGACCTCACCTTCTATAACCTGGAAATGCAAAAGGAAATTCTGACATTTAATGTCAATAACCAACCGACCTATCAAAATGCCAAAGGGACGCGACACACAGGCATTGAAGCAGGAGGCAGCATGGTGGTGGCCAACGGACTGCTGGCTCAGGGTCCGAACAACCAAAGCGACACTATCACCGTTCGAACCGCCTATACGTGGTCGTTATTTAAATTTACAGATGACGTGTACGGCGGAGGAGAAAATGGAACTCAAAGATTCTTGGTGGCCAAGGACGGCAATCGGGTTCCCGGCGCGCCCGAGCACCAACTTGCCGGGGAATTACGCTATGACCATCCGGCGGGATTTTTTATCGCGCCGAATTTTGAATGGATCATCGCTGGATATTACGTGGACAGCTTAAACACGGCTAAGAACTCGGCTTATTTCATCGTCAATTTGAAGGCAGGTTATAATTACAGTAAGAACCTGTCCATTTTCGCAGAGGGACGAAACCTGTCCGATCAAACCTATGCGGGTGCTGTCGTCGTCAATGACAGTCTGGGCCGGTATTTCAACCCAGGTCAGGGGATCAGCGGGTTTGGAGGGATCGAATGGAAATTTAATTAAACGATTCATTCTAGACACCATCGTGCAGGTATATGGAATATTGAGGTTGTCACACCTAGTTCGTTATTCTAGGTGTGACGCTCAATAGGCCAAGAACTTAAGTATGACGATTTTTTTGGAATGCAATTTACCCTATTTGATAACCTGTTTATCACAACGACCGAGGCAATGAGATTTTCATGAGACTATCTACCGCCACACAGAAGAAAGCCCGCATCGAAATCATTCCGATGATCGACACGATGTTCTTTCTCTTGGTGTTCTTTATGATCGCGACATTGTCCATGACCATTCAACATGGGATGCCGGTCAATTTACCGACGGCCGACTCGGCAACGGATAAGGTTCCCGATCAAATCTCCCTCACACTGACCCATGAAGGAACGCTGTATTACAATAAGGACCGTATTGAACTCTCGGATCTGGAAATCCGGCTGACCAGCCTTCGGCAAACCGACTCGGACCCCTCGGTCGTCATTAACGCCGATGAACAGGTCCCCCATGGTCAGGTCATTAAGGTCATGGATATTATTCGATTGGCCGGCATTCCAAACATGGCAATTGCCACAAAACCCAATTCGGAACCCTAAACGCCCGGATCCCATGAAGCACCCCTCATCATTCCCATTCACCAATCTATACTCTCGATTGGCACCTGGCCTGATCGTGCTATTGATTGGATTACACGTCGTGCTCCTGGGTGCGGGGGCCTTCTGTGCGTCAAGGTCCCTTGATCCCAATCCCACCCATCATTCCCACCCGGCCGAATCCCTCTCTCTTCTTTGCTCGTGGGCCTGTCATGTCGCCCAAATCGCATCAGGTGCCGGTTCGATTCCTCAATGGTCGGCGCTGGTTCTTCCCCTCCTGCTCTGGGCTCTGAAACCCGCATTCACCTTTCCTCGAAGCTTCCCCGTGCACACTTTCTCTCCTCGCGGCCCGCCCGCTCGTTTTTTGATTCAAGGATAGATTGGGACTCTCAACCAATCCATCCCTGAACACTTATCTCAAGAGCAGCGTTTCGTCGTGAGCAGAATGGTTGATGCTTGCATGATCTCCATTCCCCATTAATTCAATGTCTGGCGCTCCAGAAGAAACCACGCTCAACCCGATTAAAACCATATCGTGCCGGACTCCTCTGTCAACAACCGGACACGATCACCTAACGTTAATCGTATGACACAGCATAAATGCTGCGGAAGGAGAACCCATGGACAAACAACTCTTGCGTGTCGGTGAAGCCGCTCAAACCTTAAATGTCAGCCGATGGACTATCTACCGATGGGTTGAAGAGGATCGCCTGAAGGCGACAAAAATTGGGAAAGGCAGCCTACGAATTTTTCGGGATTCTATTGATACGTTGATTCAACAAAATCGAAAAGATCATTGGGAGTTCGCTATTACGGAATGTCAATGAGCATGAAGTGAAATGTTGCATCGATGAGTACTCGTCCGTAGACACTCTGCAAAGGAACAGCTAGCCTGACGAGAGGTCATCGACATTGACGCTGAAGCCATAGACCACGATGCGGAAAACCACTCCCACACAGTCGCTTGCCGCGTTCATGCTCAGCATGTGCTTCCTGCTCGTAACCGGAGGCCTTGCCTATACGACTCCGCTCCACATACACCATGGTCATCATGATCAGCAGACTCATGGGAACAGTTGGTGTAGCTGGACGTGTCAAGCCGGGCAAGGCCTTCAGACGCTGTCAGCCGACATTCCCCGTACGTTTTCGCTGTTGGGCGTTCTTCCGCTCTTCAAACCAACCGCACCGGATTTCTTCCGCCATCACCATAGTTCTTCTCGTGCTCCTCCTCGTTTTCTCTCCGCCTAGATTTGTCGTCTGATCCATAACGGCTCCCTCATTGATGAAAGAGGAAGTTATCGGTTCTCGCATAGTCTCAATCCACTTGTGTGTCTCGAACAGACGCAGAGACCCGCTCATTTCTTCTATGGGACTGTTGAATATTTCTAATATTTGCCTTTTCAACAGCAGAGCATTGACATAAACCCACATAGGAAAAATAAGGGAGTGTTCAAAAAAGCTCGTCCAATCCTGAGGCTTCTCGAAGGGAAGGCGCAGCCGCTTCGGCGAGCAGAGCGTACGAAGGAGTACGTGAGCACGACTAACGGCGAGAACGCCGTTGGTGGCATTTTTCAATACTCCCTCAATGCATTCTTTAGTGAAAAGGCAATGGAGGCACTCTCACATGTGGTATGGTTGCGTTATCTTTTCCCGACTCCCCTTCCGTTTCATACTATTGATCGTCCTTCTCATGGTCTGTACAGGCCACGGGTTCGCAAATGATCAGGACATACTTCCTCTTCGACTGGATCCACGCCCCTTCAGCCCGGCCCTCTGTCAAAGCAGCGGCCATGACAAATCCATCAGGATTCAAGTGGCATAATATCGAGATCTCGTCATTCGCCGGGTTCCCGGACAATTTGTGCCTTCTGAATCGGGTAAAGCCAGAATCAAACAGTATGTCCATTTCATCAAATTGCAGGATTTAAGCGATGGAGTCGTCAACCAAGGCGCGATTGCCTTTGATCGGAATTATGCCGTGATCTTTACGGCGGAGCATCCCCAAGGAGTAGCGCGGAGCAGATTTCTCACCTCACTTCCCGAACCACAACAAGGAATAGGGAACGCGGCTCTTAATACATTTTTGCACCTCCGTCAGGTTTTTTACGCGGCCATCGATTCCTGCCGTCCGTATCCACCAATTGTCGTATACGGTACGGACGAGGAAATTGACCGGATTGAAGCGGCCAGGAGGACATTCGCCCAGCGGGTCCATCAATTCAATAGTGATCCCACGGCATCGTTTGCATTCACCTGGTATGAAACCGGTATGGCCGATGGATTTATCGATCCCGATGCGGGAATGGGCACAAACGTCAGCTATCAGGCGATGAATCCATTAAACTTTTATGTGTCTTCGGAATATCCCTAACCCAAAAAATTCTGGGAATAAAGGCGGTATACAATATGGACCATCTCGCTGTAGCAACAGACAGTACCCATCTGTAGACGGGCTGTAGGGTCCATCGTATGCTGGAGCCACCGTATCAACGTTCTGAATATGACTTGTCACAATGTGTCGGTTCCGTCCACCGGACGAGATATCAAAAAAGAAGGGAAAGAAACATGGAGAGAATGAGTATCACGTTTCTGGCTTTAGTGGTTCTAGGGTGAGCATCCACCACCATGCCAATTGCGGCCCAATCCGGCTCCACACCGAAAGTCGGCGAATAAGTCTTTCCCGCCGACTACAAATCCTATGCCGCATTTCTCCACGGGATTTAAAAACCGGACGCCGTCCGCGACCTCTATATCAACCCCACAGGGGCAAGCGCAGAAGCGGGCCAACCGTTTGCCAATGGCAGCATCCTTATCATGAAAGTCTATAACGCCAAGAAAATGCCTAAGGGACACTCGAAAAAGTGGCGGATGGAAATCTGGTGAAGCCGGATGCAGCCAGGGTCTCTGTCATTCAAGAAGAAGCAGGCTGGGGAAAAGGCGCACCGGAGAATGTAAAAAGCGGCGACTGGATTTACGCAGCGTTCAAGGTGAATGACGAACGTGTGGAGGTCAATTATACGACCTGCCGGGGGTGTCATTTACCCCTGTGAGCATCCAAAGACTTTGTGCACCGGTATGATGAATATTTGAGAAACGAGTTCAGGCGGCTCATTAGCCAAGCCCGTTCATCGTTTCCTGGTTAGGGGCAGAACGAATCGGCGTAGAACATCCAGGGACGGACCGGCCTCCAACCTTGGACGAGTAGGGTGAAGGTGGTTTGCGCGCCTGCAGCCTCCTAGGCCTTCACCCTACTTCTATGCGCACCCCACCTCTTCCTTCCTCAACACAGTTCAACAGCGCCCAAATACATTTCCCGGCACATAGTTTCGGCGTAGGGCCTCAAGATTCCTAAGAGACCTCAAAATCCCTCTCTTACGTCGGGCCTTGAAGCAACAAGCCGTTTGGAGTTTTGATTCTGTGATCAGCAATACATCGGGAGGAATACCGGCCTGACATGACCTTGGCAAAAGTCTCCGCTACGGTCGGGAGTATTTGATACATAGTCGGGATTTCAATGGCAAGAAGCCCATGATACACTCGATCGCAAGGCACACAATGGCAAAATCCAAACGACAGTCACAATCAGTCGGCCCTGACACAGCAAGAAAGCCATCTAACACTCCGTCTTCCATGTTCTCAGGTTCGAAAACCCTCCTCGACCTTCTCATCATTATTCTGGCCGGTGCCGGACTAATATTAACCGCTTACCTGACCTATACAGCCTCGTTCGAGGTTCATCCGGCATTTTGCAGCGAGGGCTCGGGCTGCGACATTGTGCAGAGCAGCCGATGGGCCACCTTTCTGGGAATCCCCATGGCCTTGTGGGGCTTCGTGACCTATGTGGTGATTGCGGGGCTCGCCTGGTCCGGCCTTGGCAAATCCGGTAGCGGATCGGTTTTGATTTACGTGGCTATGAGTGGATTCGCGGTCAGCGCCTACTTGACCATCATCTCGGTCGTGGAGATCGAAGCCACCTGTCCATATTGCCTGACTTCATTTGCCATCATCACGACAATCCTTGGTCTGGCTCTCACTCGACGGCCTCCCGATTGGACGAAATCACTGAAAGAGGCAGCCGTGATCGGCCTTGTCATCGTCGGCGGACTTCATTTGCATTATAGCGGGGTGTTCGACGCAGCCGCCGGCCCGGAAGATCCCCAACTTCAAGCCTTAGCCATCCACCTCAATGAAACCGGTGCCAAGTTTTACGGTGCCTATTGGTGCCCACGCTGCCAGGAACAAAAAGCAGAATTTCTTTCGTCCGCCAAACGGCTTCCTTACGTGGAATGTAGTTCTGGAGGACGAGGAAGCGCTCTCACTGCTCCCTGCGTCAAGGCTGATATTAAAAGCTACCCCACGTGGATCATCGGTGAACGCCGGTTAACCGGCCTCAAGACCCCGCAAGAATTGGCACGGGCCTCCGGATTCGATTGGCAGGAATAGAAGGGCCAGCCGCGCCTTTCAGAAACCCAGAAACCCCATGGTTTCCCCTATTTGTTCCCTTCCTGCCTCCACTCATTCCAGAACTCCGGTAGAGGATTGAAAAACCGCACCGGGCAGGGAAGTGTGATCTCCACGCATACGGCCATTGAACCGCCTCAATGTAGCAAGCATCGGCACACGTCGGTAGATCAGAAGTCGTAAGCCGGGTATATCTGTTTTTGTTGCTGTAAGATTATTGCACTCTTCCAGCATCAATCGGAGCGGCGTGACTCATCCCTGACCCACCCCGCTCCATCTCAGGGTGAAGGCATTTGGACATGCAACCTCCTTGGCCTTCACCCTGACTTTTTATTCCAAAATTCATAATTGGATTTTCTATTTATTCTCCCCATGAGGCTCGATCTCTTGGGCAATCATTTTTCCTGGCATCCATAGTGCTTATTGAAAAACCTGTCATTCGCCGGGTTCCTCTACTTCCCAATAGGCTGGGGCTTGAGAAATAAGTTTGAAGTACATCACTCAGTGATTTTTCCAGAAATGTTATTTGAATGGTTCGAATTATTTCATTTAACAAAAAGACTGTAGTATCGATATGCATCCGGTGCGGTTATGACGCAAACTCCACATCCTTAAAGTAGCGTAGGCTTTCACCCTTCTGGTAAAAATACACACTCTCACATTTAGGAATTATGAACGTTATTCTTCCTACATTCGAATATTCCTGGAGGCACCCATGATAAAACCTGTACTTTTTGGAGCCATTTCTCTAGTCCTCTCGATGGGCCTGGGAGGTGAAATATCCGAAGTCCTCGGGACGGAACCATCTGCTTCGATGGTTCAGGCCGGGGCTAAACACATCATCGACCATCAAGGCATGCAAACCACCGGCCCAGCCGCCCAACTGGATAAAGACGGGACCCTTCACCTCACCTGGGGCGGAGAAAAGCAGGAAGATCGAGGAGTCTTTTATCTCAAGGTCCCACCTCAACAAGAACATTACCCAAAACCCATCAGAGTCAATCCATCCAGCCCCCCCGCCACCTCCCTCCACGAACCACCGGCCTTGGCATTAGGCCTCAACAACGATGTGTACATCACCTGGACAACACCTCACCCCAATGCCGGCGGTAAATTATTTACCAATCTTCTTCTCCTGAGCCGGTCACTTGATGGGGGGGAAACCTTTCTTCCTCCTGTTCGAGTCAACGACGATGAAGCCGTCACCGGCCATTCCTTTGATCATTTGACCGTCAGTCCCAATGGTTCCGTCCATATCTCCTGGCTTGATGCCCGGGAAGGGAAGAAAGATCCGGCCACCTACACGGTCTTTTCCCAAGACCAGGGCAAAACCCTTTCACCAAACCTGAAAATTGACGAGTCCAGTTGTGTCTGTTGCCGGACCCATATGACTACTGCCTCTGATGGCACCGTCTATCTGGCCTGGCGCAAGGTCTTGGCCGGTGGGGTCAGGGAAACCGTCGTGTCTCGATCCACCGATAACGGGAAATCTTTTTCTCCCCCGGTCATCGTGGGCAATGATCAATGGGTCTACGAGGGCTGTCCCCATCGTCCCGCCACCATGGGAGTCGATCAGCAAGGGCGCCTCTATGTCACCTGGTATACGGAAGGCCCTGATGATACTCCCGGTGTGTATCTAGCCTATTCCGATGATCAGGGGAAAACCTTCACGCCTCGACGTGCGTTGAACATGTCCAAAGGGACGTTTCCGGATCATCCTCAACTGGCGGTGAATCGAGAAGGCCATCTACTCGTATCCTGGGAGGAGCAATCCCCGGTGCGGCGGGAAATTGTGTTCACCTATTCCCTCGATCGGGGACAGACATTTAGTCCCCCGAAAAAGTTGAATGAGAAAAAAGCCAAGAGTCCGGCCGTGGCATTAAATGACCAGGGACAAGCCGTCATTGCCTGGTCGGAGCAAGTGGTTTTCCCGGGTTGGAGTACAGTAATCCAGCCTCTTTCTTTTCCCACCTCGCGGACGGCTCAGTTACACCCAAAACCATGACACCGCTTTCTCTGCTGGCTTCGGGAGACCTGGGAATGCGCCTGGCTTTGGGAAACACCTCTTCTACCCCGTCAATTCTCAGCCGATTCGATATCGCCCCAACCCTTCCTCCATTCCAGCTCCGCACCCTGCAGGGCACATCTATTCATTCGAATGAATTGGAAGGACGAGTCCTCCTCTTGAATTTTTGGGCCACCTGGTGTGGCCCTTGTAAGGAAGAAATGCCCTCGCTAGAACGTCTTCGTCAAAAATTCCCTTCAGACCAATTGTCCCTACTGGCGGTTACCACCGATATTCGTCCACGAAAAATCAAAGTTTTTTGGCAGGAACTCAGTTTACATTTCGATGTCCTCTTGGATGAACAGGAAGAACTTTCTCAAGCGTTCATGGTCAGAAATCTCCCCACAACGGTGATTGTGGATACTCACGGATATCTTAGCCAACGAATCATGGAGCCCAGAGAATGGGATAGCCCTGAATCCCTCGCGTACATCCACAACCTTCTCTACCCGAAGTAAATGCACCAGCGGCTTCAACCGATTGCTCTCCTGACATCAAGCCTGTTTCTCGCCATGCTTCTGGCATCCACGGCCTGCATGGCCGTGCAGGACCTCCCTCATGACCCTCGGGAATCCCATCACAGCAATACGAAACCTCTGCATGGGGTTTTCTGCAACTGGGCTTGTCACATCGGAAAGCTTTCGTCAACTTCTCTAACTACCTCTCCATCGTGGCAGTCGCCATTCCAGGAATTGGGCGCCGTGCTTTCTCTCCATTCCCTGTCCGGTTCACTCCCTTTTCTTTTGAGTAAATCTGCCAGAGCTCCCCCACACATCCTCTTGTCCTTTTTCTCTTAAAGATTCTTAAGGCTCCGTTGTGAGTTGCGGGAGATTCACGCCTCCTTCCCCATACTCATAAATCCTAACCTGGGTCTCACACGAAAATTCCTTCAGTGAGCCTGATTCTTAGTTGCTGGCCACATGCATAGCCGGTTGGCTCATGCGTGTTCTATTTATCTTTTTTTGTAAGGAGATTATCTCGTGAAACAGTTTCTTCCTGTCTGTTCGCGGAAGTGGTTTTGGCATTCCTTCGTAATAATCTTGAGCCTTCCTCAAATTCTTAGCGTCTCTTCTACCACGTTCGCTGCATCAGGCGACCTCTCTGCGGTGACCCAAGAATCCCTTCTGCAGGAACAACAGGAGTTGGAGGGAGAACTAGATCACGTCAACAGCAGGCTCGAAGAAATCAGGAGACAACTTAGAGAAGTACACGAAATACCTGCCTCCCAACAAACCGATGAACAACGCCAGAAACAGGCGACCCTCCAGGAGGAGGAAGTGGTGACACTAGAAGAGATGAGTATTGTCAGCACCCGGATTTTAAAACGTCCTGAAGGCTTGACACTATCCTCCACCCCTCAATCGGAAACCGAATCCCAACCGACCCGAACGATGAAAGAATCCATGGAATCTCTTCCCGGCGTGGTACTCCGCCAGGCTAATGGACCCAGGGACTTCAGTATTTCCATTCGAGGATCCGGAATTAAAACAGCCTTCGCCATCCGGGATATCAAAGTCTATGAAGATGGCTTTCAGCAAACACAGTCGGACGGATTGTCACGACTCGATATCCAGGACCCGTGGTTTATGAGATCGACCGAAGTGATCCGTGGAGCGGCTTCCTCACTGTATGACAATTATGCTTTAGGCGGAATGGTGCATTTTAAAACTCGACGGGGCAGTGACATCAATGGAGTCGAGGGGTTTTTTGCCGGAGGATCATACGGATATAACAAACAGGCGGGCGCGTTCGGCCAACACTGGAAAAATCTTGATGTATCGTTATTTGCCAGTAACGCCGCTGAAAACGGATTTATTGATCATAGTGGATATAACACCCAAACGTTAAATTTGAATTTCCGCTTCACCATTGACGAAAAACAGAGCCTGTACGTCAAAGCCATCACAAACTGGTTGGATACGAAGGTGCCTACCCGGCTTACCAAGAGCCAATTTAACGCAAACGATCGACAGGCCGGAACTGGAACGAAAGCAAGGGATCAATCTCGGCTCGACCGCCGCACCATTATCGGATTAATGTATGAACGGCAGTTGACACCCAACCTCATCTTGACGGCAGAAGGGGATTATGACGTCAAGGATATTAACCAGTATTTCAATCAAATCTTTGATAATGTGAATACCAATTGGAAACATTATACCGATTTGCGCCATACCGGCCACATCTCAGGCATGCCGCTGAACAGCTATCTCGGGTTCTTCATCAACAATATGGAACAGGAGGGGCAGACCTTCCAAAATTTGGATGACGGCCAAGGCACGCGTGGCACGTTGATCCAGAATAACCGCGGAACCATTCGAAATATCGGGGGACGATTCCGAGAAGAGCTCACATTCTTACCGAATTGGACCGTCGCCGCGGGTCTGGGATTTGAACAGTCCATCGTGAGCATCCAGACCATAAACTATACCAATGGGGTGGTCTCCAGCCGTCCCTCCACCACCAAGACCTACTACAATTGGGCTCCTGAAATGTCCCTGACGTGGAAACCCAGAGCAGGCTATCGGCATTGGATCAGGGGGTCCACCGGATATGGCATCCCGCAATTCAGCAATTTAACCCGCAATCCTCTCACGGGTCTTCCGGGCTCCAATTTTGACTTGAAGCCCCAAAAAAATGTGAACGTGGAATTAGGTCACGAAGCCCAGCTACACAATACCTTCAATATGCAACTTGTGGGATTCTGGATTTTCTTTCGCGATGAAATTATTTCGCAAAACATTTCAGGTACGAACACGGCCTCCGTCAATGCCGACTCTTCGGAGTATCGGGGTGTCGAGGTCTCCGCAGATTGGAGACCGATACCCGGTTGGCAATTTCACGCTGCGTACACCCACATTGATGCCAAGTACATCAACTTCACGGACCGGTATCTGGTGAATGGCGTGGTCACCGACGTCAAACAGGACGGCAATGACGTCCCCAACGTCCCTTCGGATGTCCTCAACATGAAGGTCATGTATGATGATGCGAAAAACGATTGGGGAGCCTGGGTCGAGTCTAATTATTACAATAGTTATTTCCTGAACAATGGCAATACCGTGGGAATTCCTTCCTACTGGATTCTAAACGTCAATCTTCACAAGACCTTTACTTTCAACAATGATTGGATTCGCTTCGCCAAGTTCTTTTTCGAAGTGAACAACATTGCGGACAAAACCTACGCGGCGTCCGGTCAAGTCGTATCGGACGCGACACCCGATGCCGACAAGCAACTGTTTTTTGCCGGATATGGCCGCTCCTTCTACGGAGGTGTGACAATCGGAGTATTCTAGTTATTCAATGGTTATTTTTTCAGATGGCAGGTCATGGGTGAGGGAGGCCGGAGTGCTCCCTCCCCTGGCAGATCGAAACCCGATTGGCCTACAGCCAACAAGTAGGGAAGACTTGATCAGATGGAACCAGGAATCGCCGACCTCACCCCCTTCATCTTGATTTTCGACCCAAAAAAGGCGGGTCCTTGGATAGGACCCGCCTTTTTCACATCTGAAATTGAAAGAGATTTAATGGCTCTATTGAAGATACTTCAAAGCTTCCTGACTATGCTCGCCCGCGACCTCGCCGTGCCCCTGTTTCCCTGGTCCACCGCTTCGCCGAGAAGACTAATGCCCTTACCAACATGAGCATTGCTACCTCCTGTTTTTGCCACATTATCGTCGCTCTGACGCATTGACGATTGCCCCTACCTAACATTGTCAGGCTGGATATTTCTTCAGGGTTTTACATTTCTCTAGGATCCCCGACAAATTTCCCTGAACACATTGGACAATGTGGTGCAAACATGAGCAAGGATCTGTAGACGACTTTCCTGACTATTTCTATACTCTCCTCAGGTCAGACAGCTGTTTATATTTTTCAGATATGACCTGACCCATAAGGAAATCCTGACGAAGGCTATAGTGCGTTGCTCTTTTGGATGGAAGGTGCGATAGGGAACCCTGACCCCCTTGAAACCTTCTTCCTTCTGTGGAGAAAAATCGGGATGAAGCCTGGTATCGCCTACCTCTGCTTTTCATCCCGGTCTTCACGGAACTTGAAACCAGTACACGAAAGCATGAGATACAGGCCGACACATGAGTCGACTGACGTGATTTTCTATCACCATTTGGTTACCAAAGGAGGATTGATGATGCGTGGCTCTGTCATTTTTTCAGGGTGTCTTTTGTTCGGTCTCTTGTGTGCCGGATCACCCGTGTTAGCGCTTCAATCGGGTGGCGTTGAAATCGGTGATCTCGAAACAGGCTCTGTGACGGGACAACCCTTTAAGCGTCTTGATGTAGATCTCGCCTTTACCGCGATGCAGATTGCTGGGAAAAATGCCTGGTACCCCCCGACGGCTATTCTTAGCCTTGTTGCAGGTGGAACCGGAGGACGAGCCGGACGACCGGTATTATTTCAAGTGACCAATACACTGACGACAGATTATACGTTTCATCTTTCAGCTGATTCGGCAATGGCCGGACCAACATCCTTAAATACCTCCCTGGTTTTAAAACCAGGAGAAACTAAGTATATTGGAATTCCGACAAGCGATCTGACCTATATTACCGCAAACAATTTATTAATCTATGGCAATCCAGCAGACAAGAATGGCCTTTCCGGGCAATTATTGGTTATCCGATAAGACCGCAGGGAACCGACAACTGATGCAGGAGATAAGCCCTTCCTTCCTGGTGCAAGCCAGGGCTTATCTCCATGAGTGACAGAAGGTGGTCGCACGTCAAAAGAAGAAATCTCTCCCCATCGAACCTATCTATCGGAAGGACAATACCCCCTGGCTTTGAGGCTTACTTTTCTATCCCACTGATTCACATTCTGGCAAATCAGAAGGCAATGCGATACAATTTTTAATCTTAGTTTTTCTGAATCTGCCCGATTGAAAACACTTCGACGGAAAGAGGATCTCCATGGGCCATCGGAGTCATGGCATTCCACCCCGCGCTAACTCGCAAAGTATAAAGTGGCAGAGAATGTTCCTATGCCTTATATTTCTCTGTCCCTTACCAGCGTTCGGGCACCAGGCCGGAAATTTTTATCGTGACGCCCTTGCAGCCATTGAAAAGCAGAATTTCAAGACCGCCCAATCATTACTCGAACAGGCCATCCAGGAATTCCCGGGTTTTCCCGATGCCCATCATTTGTATGGTTTGGTGAAGTTTCAACTCACCCAGCAGCCGGAACAAGCGATTTCCTCCCTCCAGGAGGCCATCCGCCTGAACCCGAACCTAGCTCAAGCGCAGTATGATTTGGCGTTACTCTTTATCAAGCAAGATCATATGGAGGAAGCTCAAAAAGCCGTTCAGCAGGCACTCGCTATCTATCCACGTTTTTGGGAGGCTCGGCTCACACTCGCTAAACTCTTGGATAAGCAGGCACTCACGAATCAGGCTATCCAGGAATACCAGGCAGTTCTCACTCAACAACCTTACCAGGAAGAAGCGCTGTATCATCTGGCTACTCGGTTTATGCAAGCTCAAGATTACGACCAAGCACAGCTCCACCTTACCCAATTGACAGAACACCACCCACACAGGACAGATGGATGGTTATTGCTTGGCCGGATTGCAGAGCGGCAAAATCAACCCTCACTGGCCTTAAATGCTTACCAACAAGTCGTTCAAATCAATCCGGAACTATCGGAAGCTCACTACAATCTTGGATTTCTTTACCAACAACATGGAAATCTATCAAAAGCGATTGAGCATTTCCGACGCGTCAGTGAACTCAGGCCTCAGGATGCCGAGGCCTTTCTCAATCTTGGAGTCCTGTTCGCAGGAAATCATCAATTCGTGGAGGCAGAACAAGCATATCAAGCAGGAATCGCCTTGCAACCGAATTCCCTGGAGGGCCATTTCAATCTTGGCGCCTTTTACGAGTTTCACAGGAAGGATCTTTCTCAAGCACAAATCCACTACAGGAAATACCTTGATCTTGGCGGAACGGACACCCGAATCCAACAATTGCTTAACCAACTTAAGCAATAGATTATCCCTCTACGTTCAAAAATTCCTCGAATTCCTCTTTAAGACCTCTCCTGCCAAACAGCCTGTTATCCACTCCATTATCTTCGTTTTCCCAAATTCTTCCTCCTTAGGCTCACGGTCTTCGTTCGTTAATACTTACAAATCTTCAAGGCTCATTCAAGGCTGACTCCTCTCCTCCATCCATACACCTGATTCACCTCCCGAAACCCGATGACCACAATTGGCCTTGAACAAGGGGCAGGAAACCAACGTTTTTGTCCACAAGACCTGTTTGCAATATTCGAAAAGTACTTTCATCCAAGCACAACTAAACACAAAATGTGAAAAACTAGCCATTTGGACAGTATTTCCATTTGGCAAGTTTTTCAAGATTCAGTCGATATTTTCCTACCAAAGAACCTCCGCGTTGAATAATTGAGAAATGAATAATTGGTGTGAGGTTTGCGAGGTTATTGATCCTTTTATCCAGGGAGACATGGAAGATGGGACGCAATTCAATCAAAAGGATACAGAATCCGTTACGAAACCAACACGGTGCCTATATCCTGATTACAGGCATCACTGTCGTGGCTCTGTTTGGGTTTGCAGCCCTGGGGATTGAAGTTGGACGGTGGTATGCCATCCAGGGAGAAATGAGTAAAGCGATCGATGGGGCTGCCTTTGCGGGAGCCAAGAATGTGAACAATCCCAACATTACGGACCTACACGGGTTTGTCGAACAAGTGGCTCAAGCCAACTTTCCTTCAGGACTGTTAGGGACGGACACACCAACGTTCCTGGTTTCCGACGACGGAAATGGAAAAGTGACCGTCCAAGGCGCCACAAATTCCATCAATTCACTCTCGAGAGTCGTTAAGGGAAGCCACCACACGACCGCTATCGCGGCAGACGGATCCGCAAAACTTCGTAACGCGGAAATTGCCTTAGTTCTTGACGTGTCGGGGTCAATGGGAGGCAGCCCTATCAACGATCTGAAAGATGGGGCCAAGAGCTTTGTGGAAAACTTCACCGATCAACAAGCTGACAATAGATTTGCATTATTGACCTTTGCCACAGGGGTCCAAAATCCATTCCCTATGGATCATGGGTATGTCTCTCCCATGACGTCATCCATTAACGGATTGAGTGCCGGTGGGGGAACCAATGCCGAAGATGCGTTAGCCCAAGCCCTGACCCTTCCTTGGTCCGATCAATCCGGGGTCCCCGCAAATGAACGCACCAAACAAGTTGTCATTTTTTTCTCGGATGGAAATCCATCAGCCTTCCGAGGCCAGTTTAAACATGAAGGGGTGACCTATGATGGAGTGGCGGCTTTGGACGGAGGCTATGCCAGTGTTTATAGTTTTATGGGATATCCTAACCCTCAGGCTTCCTACAATAGTTCATTTTATATCAATTTTACCGGGGATGGGAAAAAAACAGGAACATCTTGTCCCCGGAAAAAAATTGGTGGCGTATGGTATTACTCGGTCAAATGGGACATTTTCCAGGATAGCACATATGGATTGAATAGCTTCGGCCCAACTTACGGGATGGATTCTGAACACTGTTCTATGAACAATCCCACCCCCCTGGGAGATTATGTGAACTACCTGGTTCGTCAAATGGCCATAGACAACGCACAGGCCATCAAAAACAACGGAATCGAAATCTATACCATCGGCTTGGGGAATATAGACCAAAACTTCCTGAGTGCTCTCTCCAGTGGGCCAAAGTTTGTTTATTACACCCCTGATTCATCAGAACTTGAAGGAATTTTTCAACAAATTGCCAATATTCTCAAACTCGTCCTTATTAGTTAGGGAACCACGATGCCACACGATTGCCAACACAACACACGTGACAGGGATGGTGGGTCCACATGCAGGAGGGTTCCCCTATGAACAGCTTGATCAGGTCCTTTCGGAAATTGCTGTCTCCATGCCAGACCGAAACGGGAATCTCGGCGGTAGAAGTGGGAGCGACCATGCTGGTGTTTCTCACCGCTCTCTTCGCCGTAGCGGAAATGGGTTGGTTTTTTGTACATCAGAACACGCTCACGTCTGCAGTGCGAGAGGGCATTCGTATTGGAACCGTTGGCGCAACTTCAGTCGATGGCGATGGGAATGCCTTATCACGGGAAAATTCAATTAAACAAGCGATTCAACAAAGTGCCTCAGCAGTCATGGACATTGACCCGTCAGATATTTTCATTTTTCCCGTCGATGCCGATTGGACCGATCCTGATGATCCAGCCGTTGTTGGAACAGCAAGTGCCGGGGGTGCCGGAGCCTTTATGCGAGTCCGGGTGAATTTCACCCATCAATTTTTCACACAATTGATCGGTGGATTATTTGGACCAGGCGATACCATTGTCATTTCGTCCGAAGGGACCTACCGCAATGAAAATTTCATATTAGGAGGCGGCGCATGATGGCATCATTGTTACAGACAGGGCGGAATGAACGGGGAACCGCTTCCATTGAACTTGCCTTTTCCCTCATGATTTTCCTCGTCGTCGCGTTTGGCATCGTCGAATATGGAAGCATCATCAACGAACGCAATGCTCTCACACAACTAGCCAGAGAGGGCGCAAGCTTAGCCTCACGAAACTTGACGACCAATCAGAACATGATGGACCTTCTCGGCTCCACCGACAATGCACTGGACTTTAAAAATCAACCATCCAAATATCATATCTATTTAGCCCAAATCACCGCCGGGACGGCCGCAAACAATAACCCATCCTGTGCGGTCGTTGAGCAAGGGGGCTTTAACGGAGCCGGGGTTACACCTCCAGCGCTTCCAAATTGTGATTTACCCCAAAACCTTTATGACTATTTGGTGTATGTTCCCGGTACCGGTGCAACCGTAGAACAATTTACTGTTGTAAAAGTCTATTATGAGCATGACCCAATGACCCCTGTCGGGGCATTAGCTGCTCAATTTGGATGGGGAAGCAACCTGGGAAATAGTGTGACATTATTTAGCCGGGCAATTTTTTAATCTATGCCGTCAGGTGTCTGTTCAGGAACATTCTTTCGCACCCTTTTCCGTCCTTCCTCTCATGCCTTCCACCGCTGGAATGGGAATCCCTAAAACATTGAAATCTTACCGTTCAAATCTTTAGGAAGGTCTGAAAGATTGCAGGTTTTGCAACCCTGCACAAGCCAGCCAAACACTCCCTAAATTGACTACAGCATGAGAACACCGCGCCAGGACAAAATCATCGAAATGGGTTCCCTTCAGAATTTTGGATTTAATTTGCACTATTTCTTCCTTGTTCAATAAGACTCTTGATTGTACTTCTAAACATCTGCAAATCGGTCGAATCCACGCGAATGGTCGTGTCATGTTCGAGTTCGGTTAAGGGCTCCTCTTTGGCCTTTTGCTGCTCCATGACTTCAATCGTTGCGTCAGAGGCATCGGTCTGTTGCTTGGCCCGACTTGCTATTCGCTCCGCCAACACTTCATCCGGCGCCCAGACGTCCAATATAACAATAGGTACGTGCCGTTCCTGAGCGAGTCGGATGAATGATTGTCTTTGGGCCTTCTCAAGGAATGTAGCATCCACAACGACAGAATAGCCTGCATGCAACATTGTATTTGCAAGATTCCATAACCGATCATAGGTTACACGAGTCATATCTGACGCGTACAACCTCTTTGATGTTTCCTGACCAGGGACGATTTTACGTTGTTCGGCATGGATCCGTTTCCGTTCCACATCGGATCGTACGCGCATGGCACCCAGAGCTTTCACCACTTCAGTCGAGACCGTCGTCTTCCCAGTCCCGGATACACCATGCGTCAGCATCAACATTGGAGGAGCAGGCATCATCAATCGATGAGCCAACTCCACGTACCTGATTATTTCTTTAATAATTTCCTCCCGTACCGGGCCTCCTGCTTCGACCTGAGCCAGACGCAAGCCAGCCACTTTAGCTCGAACGAGTGCCCGATAAACCTCATACAGCCGGAACACACTCATCCCGTTATAATCACCAGTCAATTCCAGATAAGAGTTTAAAAACCAATAGGCCAAATCGACTCGGTCCCTGCTCTCTAAATCCATGACCAAAAACGCGACTTCACTGATGACATCAATCCATCGCAACTCTGGTTTAAATTCCAAGGAATCAAACACACAGATCCGCCTCTCAAATAGTGCGATATTGCCTAAATGAAGATCCCCATGACATTCTCGAATCTGCCCTGAAGATTTGCGTTCTCTGAGTTTTGGCCTCAATCGTTTCCATTCCTGGTTTGCCCATTCCTCGATATCCTTCATACAGAATTGAATCCGCGCAGGGAGGGCTGCCAGAGGAATGTCCTCAAAGCACTCTGCTAAGGGTCCCCATACCCTATCCGGCTCTCCATAGGAAAGGGACTCTCCTGCAGTTTCAATCCGGCCATGGAATGTTCCAATATCTATGGCCAGTTGACCGACCATAGATTCATCCAGGTTGCCCGTCTCTAGAAGATAGTGAAACTCCTGATCGGGAGGAAATTGTTTCATTTTGACGGCCCATTCAAAAGGGCTTCCGTCGCCATCCATACGAGGATTTGATGGGGACCCGGTGATGGAGACCACCCCCAGATAAAGCTGTGGGGCTAACCGTCTGTTGAGACGAACCTCTTCTTCACAAAACCATCTCCGTTTTTCAAGTGTCGAAAAATCAACAAACGAAAACAACACCGGCTTTTTTATTTTGTAGACATACTGACCGGTTAGCAACACCCACGAAATATGCGTTTCCACCACCGTGACCTGACTCACAGGGTGTGAATAACATTTCGGGTCCTGCAACGATGCGACTAGCTGAGAAGAAGTCATCGCCATCAAATAAAGGCCATCGGCCACATGAGAGGAGATAAAATTACATCGTTTCGGACCGGAATCACTGAATCCATTTGCCCATACTACCCAATTTCACTTCCTTCCCCAACCAGGGAAAAACATCCACTGGTGATGAACCTTCATTTGACTTGTGAAGAAAATCCCCGAACAGGTAGACTATAAGTAGCTGACCAACTATGTTGAGACGAATCAAAATCTTTTTTATTATCATTCTTGTCCTGTTGGTCGGGTCAACCTTGGCTGCGCTCTGGTTATTACCGGGGACGTTCTCCGCCAAAGGCACGCCGCCTGAGTGGGAAGTGAAAGCTGCCAGGTTTATCCGACATTTGGCAACTCCGAGTCACTTTCTCAAAATGTCAAACCCCGTTCCTTTTTCTCCTGAAAATCTTGCACAAGCCCGGCATCATTTTGCCGATCACTGCGCCACCTGCCACGCCAATGATGGAAGCGGGAAAACCCGTATGGGTCCGAATTTCTATCCTCCTGTTCCTGACCTCAGGGACCCAGCTATTCAAGCCATGGCTGATGGAGAATTGTTTTATGTCATCCATTACGGCATTCGATTTACCGGAATGCCGTCCTGGGGGAAAGGTCTGCCGGAAGAAGATTTCGATAGTTGGAAATTAGTTCATCTCGTTCGGCATTTCCCCAATATTACTCCGGAAGAAATTACGGAGATGAAACAATATAATCCTCTTACCCGTGAAGAACGTGAGCAACAAGAAGCCATTGATCAATTTCTATCAGGAGAAGATGTCTTCCCCCAAGAGCACCATCATTGATTTTATCGTCCAAGGAGTCACCATCATGAGCATTTTAGCCCTTTTGTGCTCCCTATTTCTGACCACCCCCGCCTGGGCCCATGGCGATGCCGCTCATGTAATGGGAACCGTCACTGAATTGGGAAATGACCATGTGGTTGTCACAACTCCAAAAGGGGAATCCCTCACTCTCGCCTTTCATCCTCAAATTACGTTTCAACAAAATGGTATTCATGTCGAGCATGCCCGGCCGCAGGTTGGGGACCGATTGGTGGCCGAGGTTTCAAAAAAGGGCGTCCCTGAAAACCGCGACTGGGTTGCGACCGAAATCACGTTTTCCACACCCAAAAAGAAGCCTTGACTGCTGAACACGACTCACGACGGAAAATGAGAAACACAAATCATTCAGTTTTTTAGGGAAAGCCGAATCCATGCTTCCTCCGGATTGACTGACCCAAAAATCTAATTCTTTCCGTATCCTCATTATCTTCTCAAGATAAGTGCCTTTTTCGATCCTCTGGGATTTTGATCATTTCCCCCTGCCTTTAGGAACAATTGCATACCCATGACTAGCTCCCAGGTTCATAGCAATGTCTCAGAAATCCCTGACGAACGGCCTCATAAATAAGCAGGACAGAGCCAAGATTGAGCAAATGGGCCGGAGTGGATAGTCACCTAAACGTGATCCGGCCTGAGATCCCATCTTGGAGAAAGGGCGCCAGACCCGTTACTAAAGAAGACTCTCGGGTCAACAGAATCATCAGATGAATCTGTTGTATTTGCATCTCTTCACGGTGGAGGAATATGCTGTAAAAAAGATGACGAAGGAGCAGGATGACTTACTCGCGCACCATTAGTCTCTCACCTGTATTTTTTCCCCCTAAACTGGTTTTCCTTTTATTCCTTACCGTGTTTTATGCCACCGGATGCTCTACCCCCTACAAAAGCACCCTTCCTCCAGATCTGGCCGAACAAATCGACCCCCAATTACTGTTCCCACGCATCAAAGAGGACCCTGACAGCTTCAAAGGAAAACTAATCATACTTGGAGGGCAAGTTCTGGCGGCAAAACGATTAAAAGATTCAACCCAACTCACGATCCTTCAATTACCCCTCATCAATGAACAAGAGCCTACAACCGAACTGACGCAATCCCAAGGACGATTTATTGCCGAACAGGAACAATTTCTAGATCCCGCCACAGTCCCTCCTGGAAGCCGGATCACCCTGGCTGGAGAACTATCCGGCTCTGTCCAACAAAGTCTCGATGAAACCATATATACCTATCCCACTCTTATCATTAAACATTTCAAAGTTTGGCCAGCGTATCCATCTGACTACGCCCGATATGGCCCTTATCCTCAACCCTTGTTCTATCCCTATGGGTTTTCGTACTGGGGAGGGTATGGCCGGTTTTATCCCTATTACCCTTTTGGATATTGGTAAACCCCTCCGCCCAACCACAGACTATCTCTCGCCACTGATTTTCCAGAGAGGCCCAGGTATTCAAGCATCCCATAATTTCTAAAGGTTGGATCAATTTAAGAACTCCATTGTGCCACGGCAACCCGATTCAACAGCTGAAAATTTTAGAATAAAAAAAAGGAGGAGGCATGGCCTCCTCCCACAATACACGAGTATTTCAACGTCGCTGAAAACTCGACCGTGAATTTACAACTTTGCGTCCGGTTCATTCTCCTGGGATATGAGTTCAGTTGGCATCTCTTCTCCTGACGGTGCTTCCATTGAATGCTCTTCGCTGACAGAGATTTTTTCCATTGTGGTCTCTTCCACAAGAGGAATTTCCTCAGTCACCTTGGCTTCCATTGAGGCGGGAGCGATGACTGCCACGCTGTCGAAATCAGCCATTAACCCTATCGTATCCTCTCCTCCGTCTAACAGGAGCGTAATATTCGTAGTATCGTTCCGCCATTCCGCCACCATTTTTAAATGGCCACGAAGCAGGGCTTGTCCCCAGAGACTTTGATCATATTGGTACAATGTATCTAACCAGATTTCCTGAACCGAGGTCGGCATACCATAGGACTCGGTTATCCAGTTTTGGACCGTATGAAAATCGTTCACATAGTCCACCGCATCATCATGTTTGGGTTCAAATAAATAATTTGCCTGAGCAAGTTGGTCTTCGTAAAACGTGTAGGTTAACGAGGCGTCAATTCCTTCGATTTGACGACGATACCCTACCCGCTGCTCATAGGGCTCCAAGACCGGAGATTGGAGTTCCCAAACCGGTTGCACCGGTTCATTCAGCTTTACCTCTTGGGCATTCATCCCCCACTCCGTACTTCGCCGCTCAAACGTCTGAGGTTGGGCAGGAACGACCGTTTTTTGAATCACGGAAGGTTGCGATTGGTGGTGGGTTGGTCCCGCCAGCAATTGACCATTCGAATCCCGGTGACGGGTCAACAGCAAATATTCAGAGGCCTCATAGGCAAAACTTGTCGTCAGCAATGTTGTTCCCATCATGATAACTGCGCCCGTCAAAATAGAATGTGTTTTCATTGTGTTTCCCATTGCCCCCAAGGTTTTCAAACGCAAGTAATGATTAGAGGATCCCTGATAAGGATGATTGCACAGGTGGATCTCTCGTTATCACTACTCGTTAGTCCATATAGGATAGTGTCGGTTGTTGAAAAGAGAACTTTAGGGGGGAGCAGAAGCCGCTTATCCGGACAGAGCGAACATTCCCAATCCCTAGTTAGGATGAGAAATATTGAAATGCAGGACCACTGGAAGCCAATAATGCACGTTACGAAAAAGAGGAGAAATCGGTCAATTATGAAGAAATCTAATTGTATTCCGCATACCGAGCCTTCATTAGGAACGAGAAAAACCAATCTAGAGCAGGAACGGTCAAAAGAAATGAAGAGAGAAGAAAGATCAGGCACCAAAATTCGCCTGGAAGAATGGCAAATCCCTCACAGCACCGACTTTTAACACCAGGCAACATTGTTAGAGGAATCCCCGCCACTTCCAGCCAATGGTTGGGCAAGAATTTCCGCCCAATGCGTTTTCAAATTAGTAAACATCCGGAGATACCCGCTATAAGAATCGGGTTTTTGCATGTATCCATTCACTCCCATCCCGGCGGTATGACCGATATCTCTTGGAGCTTTTGACGTAGTCAACACCACAATGGGTATGGATGCTAAAGATGGATCCTTCCTGATTTCAGTGAGAACTTCCCCGCCGGTCATGTGAGGCATATTCAAATCCAGGAGGATCACACTGGGGCGTGGCGCGCATTCTCTCCTCGAAAATGGACCACGACAATACAAATAATCCAGCAATTCGGTGCCATCATTCACGCACCGCAATTCCTGTCCTATCGGGATCTCGTCCCATGCCTCTTTGACAATTTCACAGTCATCGGGGTTATCGTCAACAAGCAGGACCGTGTGAATAGGCAGAGTCATCATTAGTTTTCTGGAGTTGGCTCAACAGGAGATCAAAATCTGTGCGGGATCAAACCGCTTCTCAACAGCAAAGAACCTCTACCCATTATCGGCGGGTTCCTTTAAAACCTTTCCTGCACCCCCAACGCTCGTACACTTACGGCTGTGTGAATTCCGTTCCCACACCGGCCGCCGTCAAGGAAGGAACCTTGAGATGAACTGAGAACAACTGCCGACAAGTAGGAGACTCCGGGATATGTTTGGGCCAACTGGGAAGATGTCGGACATGCAACCACTGCACTAGAGCATCCCAACCACTCACCCGAACAACATCAGCATGAGGAATTGCACGATTCCAGGGTTGATCCATGACAAAAACTTGTCTATCGAGGGCACGATAGGCCTGAATATGGTGAGGATGATCGTCAATCGCGGCTGTTATTGTTTCGGGAATGTCGGTTTTTTCTTCAGTGTGGTACAACGCATCAAAAGGAAGACCATGTCTTTCTAACCAACAAAGAGTCTGAGGTCGTGAATACGGACGCCGGGCCGTCACGATGATAACCCGATAGCGACGATGGATGAGGGTCAAGGCCTGTTTTGCCCCAGGAAACAAAGGTAGCCGTGGGATCGACTCCTGGTGGAACCGGCAGAATATCTCTTCAAGGAGCTCAGGCGCTAATTGGCTAGCATCTAATCCACCGGCACTACCATACAGACCCACAGGCCATAATCTTCCCGTCAATTCCTGAAATAAACGCTGCACTTCAGGCTCCGCCCGGCCTAAAACATTATCAATATCAACCGCAAAACATGGTCGGACCATAGAAGATTACCCCATAGATATTTTCTTCAACACCTAAACCTGCTAAGAGAAAGCCTCAAGCCAACAGTTGTTCCTTTCCCTATTTGCTACCATAGAAATATTCCAACCAAACAAGCAAGCGGAAGACAAAACCCTTTCACCCAACCCACACGGGGAATCTCCTCCCTCACCGGGATCACCATCCACGGGGCGGAATGTTCAATAGGAGGGAAGTTAGTGGGTTAGGCTGGCAGCAAGAGACTGGTCATTAAGATGGCTTCGAAGAGGCCGATGGGTTAAGGCGAGATAGGCATGTTTGATGGATCCCACCGGTGACACTTCCATCAGAAACGGGGTTTCCCAATCATCATCCGCCACGTCCGGTTCCTCCGGAATAAGTACTCGTCGATATCGTTGTTCATACGCGGCCAAAATCTTTAACGGGACTCCTCCCACAGTTCCCACATGTCCATCCGCCGTGACGGTACCCGTCAAAACCGTTTCCTCATCCACCGGCTCATTTTTAGCAAGGGCAACGACATTCAGGGCCGCCATGGCCGATAAACTTTCCCCGTACAACGTGACTCCCGGATAGGGCAAAATAAACTTGACCGTCCATGAATCAGGGTTCAGCCCGGCTGCTTCAACCACCAGAACTAAAGCGTCTTTGACCGATTGCTGTGCATACGGTGAAAACTTCCCTGGCCTGGAAAGAAATTGAAGATCCAAACCCTTATGATCCCGTCGCTGAAGAAATTCCAATTGAATTTCCGCAACTATGCCAACCTGTTCGGATTGTGCATTCATCGTGGTCCCAAGAATGGGAATCACCGTTCGAACATATTTGATCGGTGGACTCGATTCTGAAGCGGCATGGCCGGAGGAAGGAAGCCCCCATGACAGGAACACCGAGAGGAGGACACCTATGAGGAAAGACCAAGATGTCGCAAGGACATCCCGTTGAGTCCCACGCCTGGCAGATAAGGAATCTGAAATACCCCCGTGAATTAATGCTCGACATCCACCCATCGCCATCCCCCATGAAAGCTGTCTTCTCCTTTTCGGCCTGGCAAGGAGAACACTTAAATTTCATGAGGTCGGGCACTAAATTTTGCTGGCTCTGATAGTCCCTGGGCCGTATCAATTCACAGAATTTTCTGTCATTGCACAACAGAGACATCTTCCCTCATCACAACACATCCTTCGAGTCGGCAAGCCTTTCATTCTCCACGTGTTCACTACTGAGGATGAGGTTAAGATCGGCCGAAAGAACGCCGATGAGGAACCCAGGCATTCCCCACAATGAAGAAATGAAAATTCCTCCCTAAGAACTCTTCATCGGTGTACATATGGCCATCAAACGAATACCGACAACTTCCGCCCAAGTGGGAATGTACCTCTGTGGAATCGACCGTTCATGGTTAAAGACTCCATTCCTCGTGCACCGGTTTCTCATCAAATCTTTGAGCGATATTGCCAAATTAGAACAGGCTGGAATTCAAGAAATCACCATTGATACTGATCGTGGGCTTGATGAAGTACCAGATTCTGAACCACCGCAGACCCATGATGATGTCTCATCCACCACGAATTCACTAATACCTGCTTCCTCCCGTCCGCCCGAAGTCACACGGCTTGACCAGCTTTCACCCTCTGTTAAGGGAAAATCCTTATCCGGTGAACTCACCACGATGAAGATGGTGCGGATGTATATGCTTGAAGGCATTCAGGATATCCTCCACACCCTGCAGAAAACCGGACGGCTTGCCATGGAACAGGTTCATCAGATCACTGAATCCGTCATGGCTGAATCCCTCCGACATGAAGAAGCCTGTATCGCAATGATTCGGACCAGGGACTTTTCTCCAGCCTTATTCGATCACGCACTCGCGGTCAGTACATTAGCCGTTTTATTGGGACGAGCTGTGGGGTTGAACAATATAGCGTTACAACACCTGGCAAGCGCGGGCCTTCTCCATGACGCAGGGCTCTTAAACATTCCGCAAGTCCTTCACCGACCGCTCAACCAGTTATCTGACGCAGAATTAGTCATGTACCATAAACATCCCCATAGGGGGGTTGAAATGCTGTCCCAGCAGGCGAGTCTTTCGGACGAGGTTGATACGTTAATCCGTGAACATCATATTGCCTTGGATGGCACGGGATATCCTGCGAATAGTGATCCAGTCAAAATTCAAACATCCAGCCGAATCCTTCGTATTGTCGACGAGTATGATGAATTGTTAACCGGTCATCACACAGGGAAGCCCCTCCCGGTCAGAATCGCTCTCCAATCGTTGTATCAACAAGGCAAGAAAGGGCTATTAGATGGCGTATTAGTGGCGACATTCATTAATCTCATTGGAATCTATCCCACCTATGCCCTGGTGGAATTGAGTACCGGTGAACGGGGAATTGTCACAGCAAACTCCAGAGATAATCTGCTTCAACCCACGATCCTCATTATCCAGGACGCAATTCATCAACCGTTGCCTGAACCGATCCCGTTCAACTTCTCTGTACTCTCCTCTCATGAATCACGGCCAGAAATTGTGCGGGTCCTTGCTCCCGAACAAGTCGGCATTGACCTTGATTCTGCTCTGGATAATTGGATGACGTTGTAGCCATCCCTGCCTGTCGGTCAGACAGCAACGACTCCCCCGGTCCAACCGGGAAGAACACGTTTCCGCTGTAATCACCCGCAATCCACGACAATGTCAAGAAAGAAATACCACTGAGCCCTCCCGCAAGTTTCAAACAATAATGTCGATACAGGCCCAAGCATGACCCAAAGATGTCTCACCGCATCAGTGGCGGAACGGAGTGATCAAAAATGGAGCAGATCCGCCAGCAACCGACCACAAAAACATGGCGTCTCTTAGGCCTCACAGGCCTGGCCCTTTCAGTCGCGTTCGTCCTGAATGAAGCACAAGCCCGGGAGCTGCCCCTGGCTTCTCCCATTCACCCCCTCAACACCCAAAGGACTCACCCCACCAACATGACCTCCAAAACCCACTCTTTAGAAAACAATCCTACTTCCCAACCAACAAAATTCATCAACCCCAGTGAGGCAGGTTCAAGAGAAAGAGATAACGAAGATAAAACACAAAAGAAAAGACTTGGGTTTGCAATTTTATTTCTAGGAACGTTGGCCGAAAAAAGCTAATGCGTATGATCAGCACGACCGAGCATTAGTCCAGCAGAGCGGGAGCATGACCCATATCCATAGTAAACCATTGAGGAAATGCGGCTCGAGATTTGCACTACTTTGACAAAGTGTGAGGAGAGGAATCTGCAGGTAAAAAAGTCGGAGATAAATCTTCCAGCGCCAACAACAACGCATGCGTCCCGGAACGCCCGTGACCATTCGCTTGAATCGCAACATAGAGCTTTCGAACCAGTGAAAGCCCTGTCAGAAGTAAGCCCATTCGTTTGGCTTCATCTAACGCAATACCCATATCCTTAATAAAATGCTCCACAAAAAATCCGGCTTCAAAATCCCGTTTCAACATCCGAGGTGCCAGATGGTCAAGTGTCCAGCATCCCGCAGCCCCACTGGATATGGAACGCAACAGAGTTTCACCATCCAACCCGGCTTTGTGGGCATACAATAACGCTTCACACACACCGATCATCGTGCCCGCAATCGTGATTTGATTACAAAGTTTGGCATGCTGCCCGCATCCTGCTTGACCTTGATACACTACGGTTCTTCCAAACACGGACAAGATCGGCCTGACCGCTTCAAATGTCATTGAATCTCCACCCACCATAATGGACAACGTGCCATCTCTGGCCCCAACGTCACCGCCAGAAACCGGCGCATCCAGAGCCGATGCGGATTTTGAAGCGGCCACCCTGGCTAATTCACGAGCCAGCGTCGGCTCAGAAGTGGTGAAATCCACGAAAACCTGACCAGGGCGAGTCTGCGGCAGCAGTCCATCTGGTTGAAGATAAATCTGACGAACATCCTGAGGAAAACCCACCATTGTACAAACCACATCGGCTCCCGCAGCTACGGCGACCGGAGATTCTGCCCACCGGGCGCCTTGATCCAACAACACCTGAGCTTTAGAAGGGGTGCGGGTAAATACCGTCAACGCATACCCCGCACGAAGGAGATGTTCGCACATTGGCGCGCCCATCACTCCGGCACCAATCCATCCGATTCGAACAGGCGAAGGAAGAATCAGAGGATCGGCCGCAGGGGCAGAGGTATTCATGAACGCTCCATGAGGATCGATAATTAATCAGAGGCTGGCTGTTGTTGCGTCAAGCAATGAATGGTCCCAAATCCCCAGACCAGATCCACGGCATGAATACCTACCACAGTTCGATCAGGAAACAGGTCAGACATAATCCCTACTGCCACCCGATCGTGGGGATCATTAAAGGTCGGCACCAACACGACAGCGTTCCCGATATAAAAATTGGCATAACTGGCGGGTAGCCGTCGTCCCTCAAAATAGAGCGGCTCAGGCATCGGCAAGGGAACCACCAGTAACTTTCTCCCGTCTTCTACCCGCATACCCTCTAATCGCTCGGCATTTTCAGCCAAGGGACGATAGTTTTCATCGGCTGGATTGGACTCCTGACACAGCACCACCGTATAGGGATCTACAAACCGGCATACATCATCAACATGCCCATGCGTATCGTCACCGGCAATGCCTTGCCCTAACCAGAGAACATGGGAAATGCCTAAATGTGTGCCAAACACTTCCTCATAATCCTGTCGGGAGAACCCGGGATTCCGTACCTGGACCTGCTCATCCAACACACATTCTTCCGTGGTCAACAACGTTCCTTGGCCATTCACATCGATGGCGCCACCCTCCAGAACCACCCCTCCACCATTTCGTTCAACAGGGACCACGGGAACCTGGAGTTTCCGGCCTAATCGAACCGGAATACGATCATCCAATTGCCAATCCGGATACTTGGCCCAGGCTGTAAAACGAAAACGGGCAATGGCCACCTGAGGATCAGACTGATCCCGTTTCACGAAAATGGGGCCAAAGTCACGCGCCCACCCCCGATTGGTCGGAACACGAAAAAATTGAATACGGGCCCTATCGATCCCAACTTTGTCCAACACCCGCCTGGCTTTCAATTCATGGTCTTTGTCATTCACGAGAATCCGAACAGTTTCCCCTAAAGACAGCCTCCGGACCATTTCCCCATACACCCAGGAGATCGCTCCCATTTTCCCAGGCCAATCCTTCGTATTATGGGGCCATCCTAGCCAGGTCGCCTCATGTCGCTCCCACTCTGCCGGCATCCGAAACCCTAATTCAGGTACCCTCGCCGTATGAGAGACTTTCTCTTGATTAGAGAAAGTGCAAGTCTGGTAATCCTCTAATTCCATCTCCCTGCCAGGGCTCGGCTCTGAAAAAATGACAGGGCTAGGGGGAAAATGAAGGTTCTTAGAATTTTCCATGACTCTCACAATCTCCTCCACCACTTCATCCGTCTTCGTTAGAACATCATCATCGCAAAATCGAAGGACCCGAAAACCCAACGTCGTCAAATAATTGATGCACGCCTCATCAGCTTTTTTCTGTTCTGGATGTGGTTCCCCTTCCAGCTCAATAATCAGCATTCCTTCCAAACAACAGAAATCAACAATACTCCCACCGATTGGATGTTGCCGCCTGAACTTCCATTCCTTAATCTGACCATCTCGAATCCGGCCCCAGAGGCGTTGTTCAGCATCCGATTGATTCCCACGCAGCCTGGCCGCAATGGATCGCCATCTCGGTGCAATCCGCTTCATCTCTTCCTTCACCCTGATCTTTTCCCCAAAGGGATAAGGAAAATTGCAAAATTGGAAAACATGCTACCCATTTGGAAGGTACAGCGCTTCCCTCTGCCTAAAAGAGCTCGGCCTCAAAGAAAAGGCCTAGGGTAAGGGTCAGCACCGCAAATTTGTACAGAGGCCGGGTTAATGAGACTCATCCATAAATCGCTTCGTGATCCCCCCATACGCATCAATGCGGCGATCGCGAAAAAAAGGCCAGTTGCGGCGGACTTCTTCAATGCGTTTGAGATCAATATCCACCACCAGCGTTTCTTCTTTCTCAACAGGCGCCTGCGCAAGCACCACCCCAAAAGGATCACAGACAAACGAACTGCCCCAAAACTCCAACCCATCACCCCCGACCGGAGCCTCATGGCCGACACGATTCACGGCCACCACAAACACGCCGTTCGCAATGGCATGACTGCGTTGGATCGTCATCCAGGCATCTCGTTGAGCTTGTCCTTCCCCGGCTTTTTCTTTTGGATGCCAACCAATGGCCGTGGGGTAAAATAAAATTTCCGCTCCCTGTAGGGCCGTCATCCTGGCCGCTTCCGGATACCACTGATCCCAACAGATCAACGGCCCAACCATGGCGTGCGTCGTGTTGATCGCCTGAAAACCCCGATCTCCTGGTGTGAAATAAAACTTCTCGTAATAGGCCGGATCATCCGGAATGTGCATCTTGCGATACAATCCGGCCATCTCCCCCTGTTCATCCAAGACGACAATGGAATTGTGGTAGACCCCTGCCGTCCTCCGCTCAAACAACGACACCAAAATCGTCACACGATGGGATTTGGCAATTTTGCCAAAGGCCTCTGTGGAAGGTCCAGGAACGGATTCTGCCAAATCAAACAGAGCCACATCTTCCTGCTGACAAAAATATTGAGAGCGAAACAACTCAGGCAGGCAGATAACCTGCGCCCCGTTTCGCACGGCGACCTCAACCTTGTCCACCGCACGCTCCAGATTTTCAGCAGGATTGGTGGAGCAAGCCAATTGAATTAATCCAATTTTCACCACATTTTCATCCTCATTTTTATGAATTCATCCCCCCCCATTTATAAGGAGAGGTCCCCCCCTACAGAATGCAAAATACCGTTGGGAGAGGGAGAAAGATCAAAGCCGTACCGTCAACAATTGTAAAGTGTCCTATTATCGTTCATAAGCCACATCGCACTTCTACCCCACCTCGCTACTTCGTCTTCTTCAGAAAAAAGCCCTCATTCAAAAAGGAGAAAGGAAAAACCCTGGGAATCAGCCGCACTAAGGGGAAACAGGGTATCAATCCCAACATCTTCCATCGGGAATCAATGCTCATTTTTTCGAATGGATCCCCGCAAACTCCTGCGGAAATTTGGGGATAACAACCTCGACCTTCAAAGTTAGGTCCCCATAGATAGGAACCTATTCGTTAGGACGGAGCATAGCACAGCCGGGATCGCGAGCCACAAACATCCCGGCCACTTTCCGGTCTTGCTCCTTGAAGGCCTTGTGCCACCAGCAGGCCGCATTCCAGAGGTGCTCCGGGGCGCTGTTGCGCTCGGAGGTACCCGGTGTCACACCCAAACCAACGCCTTCAAAAATAAATTCAATATACGAGGAGGCAGCGATGGGCATACCCTCCCGCAACGGATTGCGCTTGGCCCCTTGGGACCAGAGATAGCTTTGCCAGACTCCCAACATCTCCCAAAAGTTGTAACGGACACGATCCTGATTCCAGTCCCTCGCGCGTTTTTTAAGCTTTTTGGCCTCCTCATCCGTCATACCGACAGCCACAAGTCCGACATTCGCATCGATGTCTTTGTCTTCATACAGGCCTAATGTGCCTTCATTAATGCCGTTACATTCCGGCCTTGGGAACATCCCGTTGCGTGAATGCAGGGGAACTTCAAGAATCGGCAGAGACCGTAACGACGTGCGAGAGGTCACGGGTTCGGCCACCACAAACACATGCGACCAGAAACTCGGGCGTAAGTCCCAACGCAACATGGACTGTGCCGTTCGCAACGTATGTCCGGGAAGGTCCCGGCTGCCGATCAACCCCACGGTCATCAATCCACGACTGCCGATGTCCTGTTTTTGCAAGGCGGCAAACGCATCATTAAAAAATTGCAGGTTGGTGCGTTTGCCATATTTGCTGGTCCAGTCTTTGATAGCCGAATTTCTGGTTGAGGTTTGAGAATGGCGCATGATGAATTCCTTTCGTCACATCACTCGAAGAACGATTTGAATGGATGACTTGGTTCTGTGAAAATCTTCCATACCGCTAACGAAGCAGCAACTCCTTCTTAAAGACACACTCTAATGGACCTCTTACTCCTTGAGGAGGAGGAACTTCATCCCAATCCAATTCAATGCGCTTAGCCGGCAACCGCCACAATTCCAGCTCGAATCGCACGCGAGGCGTTTCTCCAACCTGGCTGCCGGGAAACATCCGCACAATACCGACATTGTTCTGAATGGTCATAATCTCGACATTTTTCTGTGGATCAATGTTCCAGACGGATTCACCGCCCTGGGCATTCGGCTTGACCCGAATTCGTTGAGGGGGCGCCTCCGGTCGAGTATTGCCCGGGCTAATCATGGCGGCGGGAGAGGCGATGAATTCCGGCACGCCATAAGGCGCATCGGGGAAAGGACCATGTGCTTCAGCATATCGGCCGGTGTGGATATCCCCCGAAAGGATCAAAATGTCGTGGGGCACTCCCTGCGTGTTCTTTCCGCCTAAACTCCGCTCAATCACGCGCCAGAGACGGGCATAATCTTCCTTGAAATTGGATAAAGAATGATCTTTATAATTCCCGTCTTTTTGAAAAAGAGGTTGACCTAATACCAGCACGCCAGGTCCCTGCAACCCCTGTTGCCAGTCTTCTAGTGCTTTCCATTGATCGTCCAAAATGAAATGTCCGGCTCCTTTGTCGCGGCACTCCCCCCGTGTGGACCGGGTATCGGTAATAAAAAAAGAAACGGGATCGATACCAAGAGAATACCAGCGGGCTTCATCAGGATTCAGGCATTGCTGGTATTGATAATAGAGTTGATCAGCAACAGGACCATAGGTATTGCGATGTGAATCATCCCATGCCTGAATCAGATGTTTTTGCTTTTCAGGATAATCGTTCCAATATTCGTGATCATCACACGTGATAAAATTTGGGTTGAGTTGAAGGACTTCCCGGTAATGTTCGTCTTCCCAATATTGCCGATATCGTTTTCCAAAAAGTTGAATCGCCTCCTTATCAGCAATATCCCAATAAAGGGGCCAGTCAAGATAGACTTGGTCTCCAATCAGCATCTTAAAATGCGGCTGACATAATATTTTCAACTCCCTCATGCCTGCGCGGTAATATCCATCCCGGTCGTTGTTCTGCCAAAAACAGGAGGAAAAGAGAAACGTGACCCCTTTGTCAGTAACGTTCTGAGGAAGAGTCGACCAGGAAAACGTTTGAACTTCGGCGTCATTGTTAGTTCCCACCTGGATCTCAAAAAGTGCACCGTGTGGTGGCGCGGTGTTTTGTAATCGCACAGACATTATCCCCATCCGTCGTTTCAGCCCTGATAATGGCGGTAACAGCTTCCATTCAGTGTGAACGGGGACCATGGTACCACCTTGCCGCACTTCAATAGCGGGTGGAGCAAAACTGCCTTCCCCTTTTTGCGAACACCAAATCCGCCAGCCTTGGCCATTATTGAGAGGCGCACCCGGGACAATCCACATATTCATCTTCCTACCCTTATCAACACACGTTCATTACCTTGCCCTCCCTTTCCTGACCACAGGAGGATCGGGTTGTCTGGTTTCTTGGAGATAGTTTGGAGGACCGGGAACCTCACCCTCCGACTCGGCGTGAGCTGCCCCACCGGGATCTTCACCCTGGGCCTGGTCCATTCCGTTCTCTTCTTCAACGACTTCAGGTTGACGTCGTACTAAATCCCGCAACGTCATGCCTTCCAATGCGGCTTTCACCGCCGCATCCCGGCGTATAAGGACCCGACTAATGGAATCTGAACCCACTGTAAATGCCTGGGGCCCATCATGGAGTTGATGCTGAACCACCCGTAACACCTCGACCACCGGAATATTCTCTGGTGCCTGCGCCAATACCAACCCTTTGGGTTTATCGCCTTTCACGACCATCTGGCCTTTCACCAGATCATCGATGAGCGATTCCACCAACGTAAGAGGTACACCTTGTGCGCGGGCTAACTGCTCTGCCCTGAGAGGTGGCTTCCCTGTTAAAAACCGGCGGGTAATATGGGTGAGCAATGACAGTGTGAGGTATTCTCGGAAGAGTGGAGTCTGATTTTTTCGACCTAAATGTAAGAGGTATGCAGATGGGTGCTGATGATAATAGGCGACTTGAGCTCCTGCCAGCACAATGAGCCATCCGACATAGAGCCAAATGAGAAAGAGAATAAGCACGGCAAAGCCTGAGTATATGGCGCTATATCGTCCTGTCCCTACGACAAATGATGCAAACGCCAATCCGGCCACTTGCCAGAGCAGCCCTGCCGTCACCCCCCCGATCAGCGCTGAGTTAAAATTGACCTTTGTATAGGGCAGAAACTTGTAGAGAAACGTAAACACCAGGCACATAAAAAAGAAGGGCAGCAGATTGGTGAGCACGACCATCAGATGGCCAAGCGGCTGGACTTCCAGAATTTTTTGGACAAGCCAATGACTTTGCGCCGAGGCAGTAAGTCCGAAGGCGGTAAAGACAATCACCGGACCCACGAGGACGACACTTAAATAATCGGTGACCCTTCTGGCCAACGGACGCCCTGCATCAACTCGCCAAATCGAGTTCAGTGCCTCTTCAATTTTTTCAATCAGGGAATATGTCGTATAGAACAGTCCCGCAATGCCCACCGCTCCCAAGACCCCAACTTTCATGTTGTCGACAAACTGGATAATATTCGTGGTAATCTCGATTCCTTTGGGCCCGAGCGGATCCAACGCTTGCGCCAGAATCGGTTGGATCTTTTGATGAATGCCAAAGGCTTTGAGGACCGAGAAGGTGACCGCTAGAAACGGAACCAGGGAGAGGAGAGTGGTATAAACCAAACTGGTGGCTCGAATACTCAGGACACTTTCCTGAAATTCGGCGACCGCCACCAATACCAGACGCAGAGCTTTGACCCCGAACTGTCGAAACCCAGTTAACGCATCGACATCCTCCTTCCACACGTCATGCTGGCAATATCGCAATACCTGGTCAAGCATCTTCGTCTCCGTCACGGGCCCTGCACCAGACTACCCTACAAAGAGTGACAGAAAATGTCCAGAATGTCACAGGATTTCCCCATGATAGTTGTCCAATCTAACGGGAGGTTTCCTTCACTGACTTGTGCCTCTAGTTAGATGTGAAGGCGCGTCCGATACTTATGAACCACATCGCAAACCGAACATTGATTATGGGGTGGCTGCTTGCAGGTCTCATCTGCCTGGTCACCGGTTGCCCGACATCGTCCGAATGGGATCGGCAATGGGAACAGATCCATGCGGCTCTCTCCCATGGACAATTGCAAGAAGCCAAAGACCTGCTTCATCGTCTATTACCATCAGTTCGAAAACAGGGGCCGACCGATGAACGACATGCCCTGGTGATTTATCAGCTGGGAGAAGTCGCCCGGTTGGAAGGACAAGAGAGTCAGGCCGAAGCCTATTATTGGGAAGCCTTGCCCCTGTTGGCTCAATCTTTGGGTTCTGAACATCTTCGGATGGCCGATCCTTTAGCTGCCCTCGCCTCGTTATATCAGCGAAAAAACCAATTGGAGATGGCCCGCCCACTTCTCAAACGAGCTTTAACCATTCGTGAAAAATCCTGGGGACTTTCTGCCCCGCAATTACTCTCCACCCTGCAAACTTACCATGCCCTCCTACTGGCTGGAGGTCACCCAGAGGAAGCGACGGAAATTGCCGGCCGCATTGATCGGATTCTCAAACGCTCCTCCTAATCCTTCTCCTGTTTTCCTCCTAATTGTCGGCCCTCTCTTGCCCTTTTACGGGAATATCGTTACCATTGCCCGGATTCTATCCAGTCCCCGGTTGATTGGTACCCATCTGTACATCTCACATCTCATCTGGTGCGTTTTTTATCCCCTTTTGCCCAACCTTGCACCATGAATAAACGTATTTCTATTCATGACCTGCGGCCTGGGATGTATGTCACGGGCATGGACCGATCATGGTTTAAAACTCCGTTTCTCCGTCACAAATGGACGATCAAACGAGAGGATGAGATTGCCCTATTGCGCAATTATGGAATTAAGGAAGTCCAAATTGACACGGAAAAGGGATGCGATCTTGCCGAGGTGGGTGACGTTCAGCACACGTCAGAAAACCAAGAACTTTCTCCCTCAACCTCGTTAACATCCCCCAGAGTGGATTCAGGGCCCAATCCGGAAGATATTGAGGCCGCACGCCTCCTTCGCGCAGAAGCTATCTCCACCATGGAGATATTTTTCCGTCAAATGGAAGCGCCCACTCCCCAACACATCCAGGAAGTCCGAAGTGTGGTCAGCATCCTGCTCGATGGAATTTTAGACCACCAGGCCGCGATGGTGTCGCTGATTCAAATGCGTCGCTTCGATCCTAATCTGGCTTCTCATGGGGTAGATACGGGAATGTTAGCTATGGCCATCGGACAAGAACACGGCTGCGATCCGACACAATTAAAACTCGTTGGGCTTGCCGCTCTTCTCCACGACATCGGACAACTTCGTCTCCCGTTAAATATGATCCGTAAGGTTGAACGATTCACACCGCAAGAGCAGAAACTTATGCAGGCCCATTGTGAAATGGGCATGGCCATTCTTAATCAATTCCCCGATATTCCTGACGAGTCGAAACGGATGGTCTTAGAACACCATGAGCGGCTTGACGGGTCCGGTTACCCCAAGGGATTACGAGGCCTTCAGATTTCGGAACTCACTCAAATACTGAGCATTGCCGACACGTATGACGCGCAAATTAGTGGACGATGCAGCTGTCCACCCGTGCCACCTGCCCGGGCTTTATCCGAGCTGTATCAGGCTGCCGTCGGAGGGCAATACCATCTTTATCTCGTCCAGCGATTAATTCAACTCTTAGGGGTGTATCCAATTGGTTCCCTGGTTCGGCTGAATACCGGCGAACAGGCCGTCGTTGTGTGGGTTTCTAGTCATAGTCGAATGACCCCTACCATTAAATTACTCAAGGACTCCTTGGACCAACCCTATCCTGAACAGGAAATCATTGATCTGGCGGCACAACGCCCAACAACCCCTCATCGATCGATTGAAAAAGCCTTGGACCCTATTCGGGAAGGATGGGATATGTCGAAAATCCTTGAAGCCTTATGGTAAGACGAGGTATCGTTCACACGATGTCGTCGCTAAGATTAGGAAGGAATCGCTGAGTGGATCGGCAATATTTTTTTCAAGAACTCAAACAAATGGACATCCCTGGACTAGAGACGGCATTACGTTCATCCCAAGCCTTTGTGCATACCCTGATGGATTCCATCAACATTGGCATCTGCCACGTGGATACCCAAGGCCAGATTCTTTCCCTCAACCTGGAAGGCGCCAGGATTCTTCATCGAACCGAAACCTCTTGCCTCGGGCAATCCTTTCATACACACGCGCAATGTCTCCATATTGATCTGGTCACACAAGAGGAACACTGCCCGATCACGAGATCGATCACCACGGGAAAATCTATATGGAGGCCTCAACTTTTGATTCGACGGCCGAGTGGCGAAACCCGTTGGGTGGAATTTCAATCCACACCACTGACAAATCCGCGCCATTCAGGTGCGTTGATTATTTTTCGGGATCTCAGCCAGGAACTCCGGCAACACGAAGCGAATCAACACCTTGCGTCGATGCCGGAAGAAAGCCCAAATCCCATCGTGGAAGTGGACGCCCAGGGCCACCTGGCCTATGCCAACCCTTCCATGATCCGCCTCCTCGATACCTATGGATTTCGGGAAGACGGTGTGCCAATGGTGCTTCCAGCCACACTGACACAACTCGCCCTGGGATGCCTCAAAACCACAACCCCCATCAGAGGTCTCACAGTCATTGTTGAGCATCACCACTTTGATTGGACCTTTTCCCCTCTCCAGGAAAAAGGTCTCGTGCGGGGATATGGCCTGGATATCACGCATCATGTGAGGGTCAGCCAAACAATGACCCAACTTCATTCTCAATTTTCCTCACTGGTGGACTCCGCCCATGAAGGGATCATTTCTGCCGACTTACACGGAACCATTGTCTCGTGGAATCCTGCAGCCGAATCCATCTTCGGTTATCAGGCTGACGAGGTCCTTGGACACTCGATTGTCACCTTACTGGAAGAAGGCTATCGAGACATGTACCGGAAAGGACTGGGAGATATCAGTTATGGTCGATCTTCGACCTTTTTTCTTCAGCAACCCTTGGAACTCACCGGCCTCCGGAAAAGCGGCGAATCATTTCCCTTGGAAATTTCTTCCACAAGTTGGAAAGTCGGCATGGACACCCATTACGGCTTTATCCTTCGAGATATTTCAGACCGGAAACGCCTCGAACATGCCCTCATTGCTGAAAAGGATCATCTGGTCACCACGCTTCAATCAGTCGCGGAAGGCATTGTCACAACTGATCGAGAGGGACGCATTTCTTTCTTAAACCCTTTGGCGGAGCAGATCACCGAATGGACAACCCAGGAAGCCTTGCACCGACCATTCCAAGAAATTTTCCGTCTGACCGGTGATAGCCAAAAAAATGATGAGGAGCCGTCTTTACAGTTTTCTTCCAGAACCCTTGTCCTCTCTGAGTTGGATGCCCCTCATCAATTATTGACCAAACATGGGCGGCAACGGAAGATTACCCTGAGAGAGGGACCGATCCGCGATCATAGCGGCCATCTCCTAGGAACGGTGATAGTCTTCCGAGATATTACCGACCAATCCCGTCACCAGGAAGAACAACAACGAATCAGCAAACTCAATTCTTTGGGAGTCTTGGCGGGAGGGCTGGCTCACGATTTCAATAATATCCTCACGACGATATTGGGGAACGTGTTCGTGGCCAAATTGCGAATGGTGTCAAACGACCCTCTGACGCAAAACCTCGAGCAAGCCGAGCAGGCCTGCTTGCGCGCCAAAGAATTAACCCAACAACTCTTGACCTTTGCCAAAGGCGGAGCCCCGATAAAGACATCCATCGCGTTAGGAGATCTGCTTCGAAAAAGTACGATTTTTGCCCTATCAGGGTCATCAATCAGTTGTCATTTCGACATCCCCGATGATCTTTGGCCTCTTGATGCGGACCCCGGTCAACTCCGGCAGGTTTTTCAAAACATTACCCTCAATGCCAGACAGGCCATGCCTCACGGTGGTCACTTAAGCGTCAAAGTAGAAAACGTAGGACTGAAAGATCCCTCGGCCCTTCCTTCATCATCACTCATCCCTGGAAACTATGTGCAAGTGTCTTTTGAAGATCAGGGGAACGGGATTGAGGCCCGACAGTTGCCAAATATTTTTGATCCGTATTACACCACCAAACCGGGCGCATCCGGGTTGGGGTTAGCCACCGCTCATAGCATCATCCAGCAGCACCATGGACATATCAGCGTGACATCAAAAGTCGGAGTCGGCACGACCTTTACCGTGTATATCCCATCCACATATGTCACCCCGGATGGTGAGGCACAGCACATTTCAAACATTCCCAGAAAATGCAGAGGACGGATCCTGGTTATGGATGACGAACACAGCATTCGCCGTATGGTTGAGGATGCGCTGACGCAGTTCGGTTATGATGTCGTAAGCGTCCCGGATGGGCAAACGGCTATCGACCTGTTTTCCAAGGCACTGGCGGATGGAATGAAATTTGAAGTGGTCATCCTTGATCTTACCATCCCGGGCGCGATGGGAGGAGTTAAAGCCATTCAGCATCTTAGGAATTTAGACCCTCACATCAAAGCTATTGTCACCAGCGGATATTCAGACGATCCCATTATGTCCCATTTTCAAGATCATGGATTCCAGGGAATCTTGGTCAAACCTTATAAAATTTTCGACCTCGCAAAAACTCTTGAAACCATGTTTTCTCGAAACTAGCGTAAACAATCCACTGATCTCCATAAGCCCTTCATGGTATTTAATAGGTCATCCGACACAGGTCGTATCCTGAAAAGCGGCCTTCCCAATCCTAATATTCAAAATAAAATAGTCACACACAAGGTACAAAGACGGAGGCATGTATTTCAATTTAAGGACTAGCAGATTCGACTTTGACGCAAGATTCCTTATTATTCCCTACCGAGACATCACAAGTTTATCGTCCTGATTCTTTGATCCAGTGAATTTACCCTGGTACAGCTTAGACCAATCAACAATCCTGCCTTCACTGAACTCTTTGAAGGATGCGTCGCCCAATATCTTTGCATCAGTGTAGCCCCGGATATCTTTTAGGTTGAGTTCGGCCACATTCAGTGAAGCCTTATACTGGTCGTCGTTCATGGTCAAGTCTGGCAACGACCTGGACGCCACTCTATTCCCGTTAGTTTTCACAGCCACATCTATGTAGGATGTCCTTAATGACTTCGGAAGAGAAAAAGAAGAATGCATAGATGACAAAAAATTAAGAAAAAGCAAATATCCGACCATGTGGTTTTGGACCCGTAATCGTGTCCCAGGCTCCCCCCGATCAAACGTTTAACCAGGTAAAAGCCCATGCCAGGAAATCCGAAGGCTTACCCGTCAAACCACACGCATAAGCCTATAAGACAGGAGCAATTAAGGTCAAAGAGATTCAACGGGAAGAGTTGAAGGATGGAAGGACCAGCGGATTTTTCGCTCCTGATAGAAGCGAATTCCACCTTATGGTGATTCGAAGGGGATCCTCGTAAGGATCAGTTCAACTAATTGTCAGAGAAAATCCATTTCTTACACAACAAATGCACTCCCGATCACCCCAGTCAAAATTGGCTCAAGCCGGGCAATCAATACTGGGCAGAAGGCATTGCCGGGACGACTCCATCAAAGAGATCGGTCAAATTGCCCCCACACACACGGGGTCCCGTCGGATTAACACTTGCTGCTGAACCAGAGGAAGTTTCGCCAGCATTCGATTGCTGAGCATTAAATTCTCACTGGCTTTTTCGTAAAAGGTCGGTTGGGTTTCAATGGCTTTCTCAAAACAACGGGAAGCTCGCGCAAACTTCCCAACTTCCAAAAATGCCACACCCAAGTTATTATAGGCCTTGGCCGAATCCATTCCTCGGGCATAGGCTTCGTAGGCCAGATCGAAATGCCCAAGTTTGGTGAGAGCTAACCCGAGGTTGTTTGAAATTTTGTCGTTGGATCCACCAACCTGAACGGCACGCTGAAAAGTTCTGACCGCCTCTTCATATTGGGTATCGAGGTAATACGCCATACCTAAATTGTTCAAGATCGAAGGATCATCTGCCCTCTTCTGCAAGGCAACTTCATACAGGTGGATCGCCTCTTTATGATCATGACGCCGATCCGCCACAATACCAAGGTAATTTTCGGAGGTCCACATTTCAGCGTCATACATTAAGGCCGCCTGGAATTCCTTCTCCGCCTCCTGATCCTTCTCCATCTTCAGCAAGGCCCGACCCATTCCCTCATAGGCTGGAGCAAAATTCAAATCATAATCCAGGATTCGGTGAAATTGGTCATAGGCATTCTGAGGGGATCCTTTTTCCAAATAGATCACTGCTAACTTGTACCGTGCAGGAATCTGTTCGGGCGAAGCCTCTAACACTTTTTCATACTGAATTTTTGCCGTCTGATAATCGCCTTGTTGTAGATGAGCATCTCCCAGTTTTTCAAACTCGTCGCTGTTCATGACCTGAGTAAGGTCTACGGGCGCTTGGGATTCCGGATTGATCCCGGCCTTCTGTCGTTCCATAATTTGCTGATAATGTTCATCCTGGAGAGTGAACATGGATTTTTCTTTTTGGGCACACCCAACGGCACCCAAATGAATTAATATGAACACAGATACGAGGAGGCTCGCCTTCTTCATTGTGTACCTCATCTGAAAGGTTTCATTTACTGCCTGTAATGCAATCGACCCAACCCTTATATTCGCTGTTGAAATTTTCTGTTCTGTTGTTTCGTGAAATGGAACTCCCATGTTTTGTCTTCCCCTATGCTATTGAAATGTTTTTCGCATCTCTTGTTCGTGGCTCTTACGTGTTCACCCTCCCATAGCCGGCATTAAATTTCGCAGCAGGCTGATAGCACCAGGACCAATAATCACTACCATTAATGCCGGGAAAATAAACAATATAAGAGGAATCATCAATTTTACTGGAAGCTGTGCCCCTCGCTCTTCTGCTTTAAGCCTTCGTTTTAACCGCATGGAATCGGAGTGAACTCGAAGCGCCTGACCAATACTCGTGCCAAATCGATCGGTCTGAATCAGCAAGGCGACTAAACTACGAATATCATCGAGGTTCGTCCTGTTGACCAAATTCCGAAGCCCTTGTTCCCGGCTTAAGCCGGCACGGAGCTCCAAGTTTAACAAGATAAATTCATCACCAAGATCGGGATGGCCTTGCTTGACTTCCTGCCCCACCCGGGCAATGGCTTGATCCAGCCCTAACCCCGCTTCTACGCACACGACCATCAAATCCAGCGCATCAGGAAACCCATTCACTAAGCGTTCTTTTCGTTTAGTGATGGCACTGCTCAACCACAGTTGGGGCCCATAAAATCCCACCATCATGACACCAATCAACGCCATGGGAAAAAACATGGGATCTTTCCCCTGCATCACCTCGGAACCAAAAACAAGGAAGGTCAGGCCTAGCAGAATGGCCAGAAAAATCCGGGTTCCCAAAAACACCACAATCGCTCGTGGACTTCGATACCCTGCCGTGGCCAATGAGGCGCGCAATCGAGTGGTGACGGCTTGGTCCTTGGGCTTATTGACCTGACCCAATCGCTCCAGCAGCTTCATCCCTTGATCTTTCAAACTAACTTTCTTGTCATTTTTTTGCGAGGAACTCTGCGAGAGAGATTGGCCCTTCGCCCGTACACTCCAGTCCTTGACCTTTTCCTGAGACTGCATATAACTCCACGCACCCCAGCCGATAACGAGAACCCCCAAAAATACCAAAAGACTGATCAAGAATAATGGATCCATCATGCCATCCCCTAGACTTTAATATCACACATATTTTTCATCACATAGGCTCCCACCAGCATTAACAGACCTGAACCTAGAGCCATCATTTGACCAATCTCATCCTCAATCAAAATACGCATGTAGGCTTCATTCAAGAACCACAACAGAATGCTCATAACAATCGGCATGCAGAATAAAATTATCCCCGACATCCGGCCTTCGGCCGAAAGCGCTTTAACTCGACCAAGTAACTCAAATCGCTGCCGAATGAGTCGAGAAATCGCTTCAATGATTTCTGCTAAATTCCCCCCTGTTTCTCGTTGGACGACTAAGGCCGTGACAAAGAATTTCAAGTCGGTACTGATCACCCGACCATTTAAATTGTTCATCGCTTGAGGGACATCGATTCCAAACGAAATTTCCTCCACTGTCCGACTAAACTCAGGACCGATCGGATCCGGAAATTCATCCCCGATCATCTTCATACCCACGGAAAAGGCATGTCCCGCCCGAAGAGCCCGAGCCATCAAATCTAATGCTTCAGGCAATTGGCGCTCAAATTCTTTAAAACGTCGCTTCCGCTTCCGTTTCATCTGAAGCAAAGGAATACTCATTCCCATAAGACTTAGACCAAGGGCAGCAAACATTCCATAGTCTTGAAAGGTGGCGACCAGCAATCCTGCTCCTCCGAGCACTCCGGATAAGAGGAAAAACACGCCAACAGGCATTTGACTATTGGCTTGTTGGAGCAACTTTTCCAGTCCCCCCAAGTTGGTCATAGAACCCAACAAATTTTGGATCCACGGAATGTCACTCATTTTCCGATTTCGAAGAATTCCGGGTGCTTCTTGGGTTTTTTTAAGATCTCCCGGTTTTCCCGATCCACCACGCAAGCGCCGCTTGAGATTCTTATTGTGTGGATTCACATATTGGTGGTAGCAATAATAGGCTCCCTCCACAAACAAAATAATGGACAGAAATATTCCAATGCTAATGGCCACGGTCATGATACGCCCTCCCAACTGGATGACGAGTCAACAAGACGAACCACCACAGTAAAGGCCATCGTAAAAGTAAAACAATTTGAAAGACGGTTATTACACTTCATAAATTTTCTCGGGGTCGAAGATACTTGGGTCACAAGTAATTCCTAATGCTTTAAACCGTTCGACAAATTTCGGCCGCACTCCAGTTGCTCTAAATTGCCCATGCACCTTTCGCTCTTCATCAAGTCCTGTTTGTTGAAACAAGAATATTTCCTGAAGAGTAATGGTTTCGCCTTCCATACCCACAATTTCTGACAAACTGGTCATTTTTCGGGATCCATCCGATAAGCGAGTCATTTGGAGAATGACATCAATAGCTGAACTGATATAATGTCGGAGGGCCTTCGTTGCCAGATTCAACCCGGCCATAGCCACCAAAGTTTCCACCCGCGTCAGGCAGTCGCGTGGGGTATTGGCATGAATCGTGGTCAGAGACCCATCATGCCCGGTATTCATGGCTTGAAGCATGTCGAGACATTCCCCACTGCGCACCTCACCCATCACAATTCGATCGGGCCGCATGCGCAAACAATTTTTGACTAATTCCCGCTGACTCACTTCACCTCGTCCTTCCACGTTGGGAGGGCGGGTTTCGAGCCGGACCACATGCTCTTGCCGCAATTGCAACTCCGCTGAATCCTCAATCGTCACAATTCGTTCGTCGGAGGGAATAAATCCCGACAAAATATTCAGAATGGTCGTTTTTCCGCAGCCCGTTCCTCCCGAGATCAGAATATTCAGTCTAGCTTCGACAATTCCGCGAAGGAGCTCTGCAATCTCGGGAGTAAGGGAACGTTTGTTCACCAAATCCGAAATCTGCAACTTATCCTTGGAAAACTTTCGAATTGAAATGGAAGATCCATTCAGAGCCAATGGCGGAATAATGGCATTTACGCGAGACCCGTCCAACAACCGAGCATCTACCATTGGCGAGGATTCATCAATTCGTCGCCCTACGGCCGACACAATTTTTTCAATAATTTTTCGGAGATGGGCTTCATCACGAAACTTCACATCAGTCAATTCCAGTTTTCCGGCCCGCTCCACGTAAATTTGGTCGGCCCTGTTAACCAGAATATCGTTTACGGTTTGATCTTGCACCAAGGGTTCAAGTGGGCCTAAACCCATGACTTCGTGCTCAATGTCGGCAATCAGACTTTCCCGCTCTTTCATACTGAGAGGGATGGATTCCTTCTCCAACATTTCCTGGACGAGCTTAGTCAGCTCGACCTTAAGCAGATCGTTATCCAACTTCGCGACAACGGCCAGGTCAAGAGTATCAATCACCTGACGATGAAGTCGTTCTTTCAATGGACCCAGGTTTAAGGCCCCCAAGCCCGCTGACGCACCCACTTCATCCCATTTTGTCTCATACATAAACCGGCTTACCTCAACAATATGAAAAGAATATTATTATGCCCCTGAAGGGGATGATTGGACATTCCGACTTTTAAAGGGATTTAACCACCCGGCTAACGAGCCCTTGCTTGCGGCTTTTGCCGGCTGCCCGACAAACGAACTGGCCAGATCCCGGTAGGACTGAGCTACAGCCGACCGGGGGGCCACATCGATCAACGGCTTTCCGCTATTCACGGCTTGACTTGCGGAAGGATAATCATTAGGGAGCAGCCAGAAGGCTTTCTGTTTTAGAATTTCTTCAGTCTCTTTCAACACATCCTGTTCCGCCAATAAAAAACGATTCATCACTAACCGGATTTTTTCAGCAGGAAATCCGGATCCACGCAACAATTCTAAAATTCGCTTTGTTCGATGAACCACGGGGACCATTAATGTAGACGTCACCAAAATGAGCGTCGCAAGCTCCAATGCCTTTTTTGTCGTCAAATCCAACACATGTCCACAATCGAGAATGACATAGTCGAAACTGGATTGAAGCAGCCGTAGGGTCGCCTCTACACAATCCGGACTTAATCGACCGGTGCTGAGATCGTCATACCCCGAAGGGAGCACTTGAATGCCCAGTTCCGTTTTGGTAAGGACACGAATGAGAAAGGCTTGGTCTAGTCGGGACAAATCGGTCGCAATATCCCGGAAGCTATGGTTCGGTTGAAGATCGAGATACAAGGGAAGATCTCCCCCATGCTGATTGACATCCACCAGGGCCACCGACGGGTTGTTCGGCCCTTTTTTGATAGCGGCGGCCAAATTGACCGCGATACTGGTTGTTCCTACTCCACCTTTTCCCCCAAAAAAAGCAAGAACCTTTCCCGCCGCTCGTTGCCCGTCACCCTGACGAACCGGAGTCGCGGCTCGCTCCAAAAATCGCAGAATTGCATCGCTCACTTCTTGCTTTTGGAGCGGTTGAGCCAAAAACTCTTTGGCGCCGGCCCGCATGGCTTCCAATAAAATATTTGACTCCAATCGGGCAGCGGTAAGGAATATCTCCATCCCTTTATTCAATTTCATCATCTCTCGAATAAGGGAGAACGTGTCCTCAGGCTTCTCTTCTAGTTCCATAATCATGAGTGCAGGTACTCCGGGATCCTGACCGTCTTTGAGCCGCACACCGTCAATCTCTCGAATGAAGCCCTCAAGTGTCGCCTTACATTCTGTTGACCGAATGGAAAGCTCAATGACCGGCACATCGGATGAGGCACCTGAGGAATCTGCGCCTACACGTTTTGGCTTCCAAGTTTTATCCTTCATGTTAATATCCCTCCGAAGAGACCCCAATGGACGCATTGCCGCCTGATGAACCACCACTTGATGAACCACCGCCGGAGCCACCCTTCAGCTTGAATGGAGAATATGGCGGACTTTGAAACATCAATTGATACCGAGCCAGACTCTGTTGTAAAGCCTGCGAGTCGGCCTCTCCAGCAATGGGGCCTAGATTGTTGGCGGCTGCGGGATTCGCGATTTGATTCTCGAGTGCCTGTCGATAGGACAGGCCGTACTCTTCACTCAGATGAACGGGCTGAGGCGCCCACGGCAGGAGAACCTGGTCCCTTTTCCCCATCGCTTGAGGACGCCGCCCATTCTCCTCCGTCATGACCGGCCATACACCACAGCCCCCCATCCCCACCAGAATCAGGCCGATCAAACCGGCCATTGTCACAATTGATTGGCGTTGCATGCTCTGCTCCTTTTTCATCAAATTTCCTATGGGGCCAGATGGCCAAACATCCCTTCCATCCCACCTTTACGGTACGGCATTCTTCCTGCCACCCTCGGTGACTCAAGCGTGTAGGCCTCGCTCGGCCTGGCGACATTTGGTTCTGGAAACACCCCTTCCATATAGCCCATCAGCATCAGCTCAAAATCATTGGGTTCTAAATAATGATCCGTGGGCAAGGTCTGTTTCACCATGTCCAGAGGTTTCACCAAATGAGGGGTCACAATCACAATCAGTTCGGTCTCATTTTTTTGGAATGCGGTGCTCCGGAATAAGGCTCCCAAAATCGGAACATCACCGAGGACCGGGTATTTCGAAACCGTTTCCTTGATATTTTCCTGGAGAAGACCCGCAATGGCAAAACTTTGTCCATCACCTAATTCCACTACGGTCTTCACCCGTCGAGTGGTCAAAGCGGGAATCTGAAATCCTTGTATGACAATACCATTGGCAAAATCTAATTCTGACACCTCAGGGTTCACAATCACTGAGATACGACCCTCAGAAAGAACAGTAGGGGTAAATTTCAATCCAACACCGTACTCTTTAAATTTCACCGTCACCTGGCCAAGTTGTTGCGGAATTGGAATTGGATATTCTCCCCCAACCAGGAATTCGGCGGCTTGTCCACTCTCGGCAATCAACGTCGGTTCGGCCAAGGTTTTCGAGAGAGAATGTTCCTTCAGCAGGTCTAAGAAGAGGGTCCATAAATCATCACCAATCCCGAATCCTAAAATGAGGTTCGAGGCCAGGGTTCTCACACTCGGAAACTCCAGTGTTGTAGTTTGTGAGGATTGGGCATGTGCAAATGGGTCGAAGGCATCAACCGTGGACAAATCATTAATGAGTCCAATGGAAAAATCACGGTGATTTTTTTGAGCCCGTTTGAAATTGACTCCGAGACGCTTCATCAGCCCGCGCTGCATTTCCGCGACTTTGACTTCCATCATCACCTGTTGCACCCCACCTACCTGAATCAGATTAATAATTTTATTCGGGGCATAGGGCTCGGCCAGGGTGAGGGCTTTGGCCAAGGACTCCATATTGGTGACATTGCCGGCCAGAGTAATATGTTCATGACTGTTCATCACTTGAATGCCGGGCTCATGAGGCAACATCGTATAAAGCTGCTCCTTCAAGCGAGTCACATCGGGAGAAACTTGGACTTGAAAAACATTTGCCACCTGACCATCTTGCCCCCATAGGGTCAAGGTCGTGGTCCCGACTTCAATCCCGGTCAGATAAATTTGCTTACTGGAGAGCACAATTTGATCCGCCACTTTAGGATTGGCGACCGACGCACGTTTAAACGCCGTCTCCCGTTCAACAATTTTTGATTCCCCGACCGTGAGTCGTAGGTTTTGAGGCTCATTGACGTGGATCGCCTGAGTGGTGAGACCTTCCCCCAAGGCTCCCGTGTAGCCCACAAGGACCAGGCCTAGAGCCAACACCATGCTCCTGAATGGAAAACCGTGAGTCTGATTCATATCCTTACCTTTCCTAACGATCATCGCGTCACTCTCGACGACCCTCTTAAAATTTCATCGTTTTTCGCGCTGTCCCCTGGATCACCTCAACTTGCTCTTTCGGCTTTCCCCCTCTAGGCGGCGGCGGAATGAGTTGGTGGGAACGCATCAAATCCTTAAAGTCGGCACCTTTGGTTTTCTTCACCTCAGGATTCAGTGGACTCCGTAAGGCCAATCGTAACTTCCCACCATTTTCGGCCATGGCCAACCTTTCGGCTTCCTCCAAGGACACCTCCAGCGTAATGACTTTTACGGGAGTGGGCTTTTCCTCCCCAGCCGATCGTTCCATTTGCGTATCGATGGCCAACACGAGTGTGTTCTCCAGGACGACCTTGGTTACTTCCTCTTTCGCACCGCCATTACCTTTCTTTTTAGCTCTGGGATCCTCAAAGGTCGCCATCACATCGACGCGATCACCTGGCTGCACAAAACCCGGAAGCCCGACCACTTCATTCACTTTTACGGCCATCGCCCGTTTATTGGGATCCATGACCGCGGATACTCCGCCCGTTTTCACATCAATAGGAGCCAATTTCGATTCTAATATGGGCTCATTTTTTTTCAGATTCGTCAGCACTACTCGACCATTTAAGGAAGCCGTATCCTTAAAGTGTCCCACGGGGACGCCTTCTTCAGGGTACATCATCACTCGAACGGCTTTTTCACCAAGTGGGGTCCCCCAGGGGATATCGGCACTGGCCACTGCGACACTCACACCCTCCATCACCACTTCGGGGGCATCGACTTCGATCATCCGTTGTCCCTGTAGCCACCGATACACCATGACGGTGGTCACCAGGGCAATAATCATCGCAATTCCTAAAAATACGAGTGGCCGTTTTTGTCCCATGAGACTTCCTCCCCCTTCTTCACCAAATCCAGAACAAAATTTTTATTCATGTTTATCAATCCTGAGGTTTCAATTTGTCTACCTCTGCATATCGGATGGCAAATGCCATTCTTAATAGACAACGAAAAGAATCTTCGCTGATTGCTCATTTTCGACTCGTAGACCTACACAAACACGAGTTACAACACATCATAATAGAACAACGTTTTGGCGATCACGGTTCCCAGTCCTAAAACGAGGGCATACCGTAACTTAGGTTCGTTGGGAAATGGTGCATCAGAAACCGGCATCGTCCTGGTCACCTTAAGGGTTGACAGAAGGAGAAACATCCGATCCCAGGCATGGCGCATGCCACCCTGATTGGACAATAGAGCCAGGCTATACAGCCCACCCAACATGGCTGCAAATGCAAAGGCAAAGACCACCTGTCCCGGACCCAGGATTGTTCCAATGGCTCCAAGCAATTTCACATCTCCGGCGCCCATCCCCCCTTTTAAATAAAAAAATATCAAGCAGACCAACCCCATGATCAGACCTCCGAGACCGAATAGGAAGCCGTCCCAACCATACTCCAGACTATTCACTCCAATTCCAAAGACTGCCAGCGACCCCGTCAGCCAATTGGGAATCCGCCCTTCCCGAACATCAATGACCGCTGCCACCACTAAACCTATCGCTAATCCAAATAATGGAAGAAAGGTCTCCATAATCAATGAACCCTAATTTAGGTTTCTATCAGGTCATCTACTGTAACGAGAAGAGTGACTCATGGACGGGATATGTCGCTTTTCATTCATGTTAGAAGCATTGAAGAACCACGATTACACAAACAGTTCCTGTTTCGGTCAGTTTCCCGACTTTCTGAAGGTTTGTGCCCGAAAGGTATCCATAAACCCTAGGAGAGTTGAATTTCATTTATTAAAACTTTGATTTCACGTTTCAGACATTGAACGAACACGTAAGGTCTCAGTGATGCTCTCACACCCGGACCTATATACCTCATTGCCTGTCCGCCCTTTTCCCGACAGTTTCTGAAACATGGAACTCAGTCATTTTCTTTTGTGTTGAACGGAGGGAAAGGATGTTGAACAACCACGTCGTGAATTTTTGACACGTTTTCTTTTGTGTGTGAAATAACAAAGTCCTTCCCTAGTCATACTCGACTTTGATCCTTTAGAATCCATCTTGTTTTCCTCCATAAACTTTCCTTCTCGTCATTCTCACGGTCACTCAACGGGAAGCACTCTCCCTTACGTCAGACGGGCGCCTTTCTTGCATCGCTCAACCCTCTCCATTCCCTTCGCCGGTGATTACCGAGGATCCATCAGAAGTGGGGTAAAATAGGCTCCGATTACAAATGTCGTGGCTGATGGGAGCAGATGAATTCCCGATTAACGATGTCGGGAAATAACGACACAGAATGTTGAGTATTAAGCGAGGGGTCAGGAATTGAATTGGAAAGAGTCACACTCTGAGTTCTTTCTCACCACTTTCAGTTTTTTCCCGGGCAATAATGCGGCAAAAGAGATTCATCGACTCTGCGAGTAGGAATGCCCACATAAGCGAGAATGATGGGAAGGATAGAGACTTTGACGTTGTAATTTTCTCGTGACCAACAAGTGAACGACAATGAGTTTTCCGCCAGATGATTTTTCAGGAAGGATGCGCATGTGGCATACATGCGGAGACTCACGGTTTGACTCTTGAAAAGCATGGAGAAGGGTACCCAAAAAACCTCGGTCGGCCGGCCTTGCCTTCTCCGGTCACGGGGACACAAGTACCTGAGAGCCCCTCTCAGGCTCCCCTCTATTCACCGATCATCACAACACTAATCTTGGATATACCGATAAGGGCTGAAGCGCCCCAGCCCCCCCACCAGCCTGGTTGGGATTTGGCGTTCCATCAAAGAAACCATCACATTTCACTTCCGCTTGAATATCCTTTTTCTTGACGTTTGTCACCACCGCTTTAGCATACCCCACGATGGTGATAGAACCACTGGGATTACTACAAGACCCTCCATCTTGATATACGGGTAGATTGATATCCCATTCATACCGTCCATTATCACTATTCCATTGTTTCTTCGCATCCCAGAGATCGATCAGATTGGGAAAAGCGGAGGCCACTTCTCCGCCGGTAAAGGAAAATTGAGTCTGCCCCGGTATAATCCCTGGACTTTGATAACTTCCATCATTTAACCCATCAATAGTATTACGGAGTGTATTCGCATTGGCCGGGTTCTGATCAAAAACGTGCCATCCCGCACAGCCATTCGGCCCAGTCGGAGAAAATTGGATACCCCCATCGCAGTTAGCAACTCCGTTGAACCAGTTAGTGGAAATTGCAAACGGCACATCGGCCACTCCCGGTGGGACAGGTCCTCCTGAAGTTCCCAATGCGGCAATCGAACTGGTCGAAATATTCATGGTACTCACACCCAGCATACCTGCAAAAAATGTCGGCATCGCACCATTTGCCGCACCATCACGTCGGACAGTCGCGCGAATGGCATTCGGCCGGTTCACCGTCGGGTTGAACGTCTGCGCATTGAAATCCCATATGCCAAACTCAACATCTCCCTGCGAAAGAGACAAGTTACTGACATCTGAAGCACTGTTGGCGAATGCCGCAGCTGTCGCCTGAGCAGTTACTTGTGATTGTTCATTGCCAGTGAGTGCCCGCCCCATGTCCTGCTGCTCAGCGATGGGCAAGGTAAGATAAGTCACACCCAATTGTCTCGCAGCGGCCAGCGCGGCGGCATCCGAGGCATTGTGCAATTCATTTTGTGTGAGTAAGGCATGCCCGACATCAATCGTCACACCTGCCATGATGCCCATTGTGACCGCCATAAATGCCCCGTTAATAGCCGCAATGCCCCGTTGATTCAAGAGCGGTGAGACAATGGACCATCGTTGTTTTTTCCACATATTTGTTTCTCCGTCACATTGAAGATTTGAACAAGACATTCCACCTCGCCTTATTCCATCATCATGGTTACAGAGGCTTGTAGGTTAGGAGTCGAAATCGCAGGAATGAGTTTATCGATGACAAAATAATTCCAGGGGATGGTAGACACCACATTTAACGGCTGTCCCTGTGGGCTTCCGACCCCATTTACCACCACCGAGAGCCCTGATGGATCCACCCCTCCCGCATCAAGAGAAGCCGTGATGGCTGCTTCAATTTCTGCCTGGCCATTGCCCGAAGCAAATAATGTCCCCTGGCGCGCTCCCACACGGGTGGCATTCACCAAAACTTCCTTAAACCACAACATGCGCCCAAAATCGATCGCTCCAAATGCAAGTGACGCAAGAATCGGTAGAATGAGGGCAAACTCCACCGCCGTCGAGCCGCGCTCGGATTGTCTTAAACTGGGAAACCGTTGACTTGGACGTGTTTTCATAAAAACCGTGCCTCTCCCAGGCTAAATGGTTTTGAGGTAGCGACCAGACCGTGTCTCCCAATTACACTAACAGGCAGTTCAAAAGCGATCAGATCCCGCACCAGCCATTGTTAAGGGATCTACAAAGAGTTGAACAACTTAAATGTTGGGAAAACGCAGTCCCCAAGAGCACTGCTGACTGTCTCTCACAGGCAGCGTAGTATTTTTTAATAAGTTAGCCCCCAGCGAGGACGACAAGGTGTATAGGTAGGTCAATGAGGAGTGGGAGTGAGAAACTTTCCGATGGAAATCCCATCAACCTCGCTCACGGGAGGCATGACAAGTATCAATTTAGCTCCCCAACGCTCCGTTGATGATCCCCATGGCGTCCACATACATCGTATTGACCGCGTTTCCCAAGGCAGCCTGAGCCGTTAACACCGTGGCGCCAATAAGTGCGGCCATGAGGCCGTATTCAATAGCTGTCGCGCCCTCCTCATCCTGAAGAAAATGCTTTAACCAGTGATGATAGGGATTCAGGAGTATTGTCTGCATGATGCTGGCCTCCTCTATCATTTTATCTGAACTTCACTCATCACATTCCGCCGAAGCGCCGCCCCGACACGCTGTATCGGGAACGGCACTTCAACATACCTTTGCGGAAAGAAGCTTTTCCTTAGCTGGACGCTACATCACTAGAAATCTGGTTGAACGTATTGCTAAGCGTGGTCCCTACAGCCGTCACGGCCGTGACAATCACTGCGGCAATCAAAGCAGCCAACAAGCCGTACTCAATAGCAGTGGCTCCCTCTTCATCATTCACGAAACGCATTGCTTGGTTAACCATAGCGCATCTCCTTAACGGGCGAAGGTAAATACTTTCGTTACGCCAGACTGCCCGGAAAATTCTGACGCAAACGTTGCCCCTTGGCTCTCCGTGCCTTCGGCAACCCGGCTATCAGGGACCAACCCTGACCCGTGGTTTTGCGCCCACGCCTTTCGACGTGTTCGCCCTTATCGGGAAGGGGCACCCGACCGAACCCATGTTTCATGGTCATGATTAAATGTTCGTAGACCCAAGAAATTTTTCCATTTCGTTTTCTGTGGCTCTTCGTTTTCATGCTTCATTATCGACCTCCACAGGAAAAACTTGCCGAAGATTTTTGAAGAATATCTTTCAAATTGGTTCACAATAGGATGGGTTAACGGACTTTATTGATCAAGGAGGATAGTTTTTATAATACCTTCAAAATTCCCGGAGAGGCATTGCCAAAAAGCTGCGTCTTGCAGCGAACAACATTCAATGAACCTGCAATTCTCCTTTCCACCATCAGGAAGCGCTTGGCGTCTTACCAACTAGCGTTTCTTCAACTAGCAGACAGAATCGGTTTAAGGGTCCCAGAATAAAGACGAGTGTCATGATCTCTCTAGAGAATCCGCGAAAACCCTCAAGCGGAGAAAGCAAAGTCGCAAGGCCTGGGAATTTTAAGGTTCTTCCTGTTCAAACCGAACAACATGGGAAGTCGCATCTTTACTGAATGGCTTCAGAAGGTGACCTTTCCTTTTATGAATCAAAACCCATTTCATCATTTCCTTGAACTTCTCCAATCCGGGCAACAACCAAATGGAGGATTTCCCTATCACTCGGGAGAAAAGTCCAGACCCGATGCAACCGCTTGGGCTGTTTTGGCACTGTCTTCCTATGCCTTCCGTCATGAAAGCTGCAACCGGGGAAGAGCGTATTTAGCTTCCCAACAGGCGAACGACGGACGCGTGACCATTTCTCCCTCACACCCAGAAGCCTCTTGGCCAACACCTCTCGCCATCTTAGCTTGGGAAGGCGACTCCCAGTATCAAGAAACGCAATCACGCGCTGTGGACTATCTGATAGGGTTTACGGGACGACATTTTTCTAATCCCGTCTCATCAATTATTGGACACGACACCGCCATCCGGGGCTGGCCATGGATTGCTGACACCCACAGCTGGGTCGTACCCACGGCTCTCGCCGTCCTGGCCTTGCAGAAGGTGGGGTTAGGCACCCACCCTCGTGCCATAGCCGGGCAACAGATGCTTCTCAATCGTCAATTGCCCAGCGGTGGATGGAATTACGGAAGTACCACCGTCTTCAACCGGGAACTGCGTCCCCTCCCAGAATGCACGGCCATTGCCTTACAGGCGTTGGCCGGGGACACCCCATTTCACACAATTGAACGAAGCCTCCAGTATCTCTCACATGAGCTTCCACACCTCCGAACTCCCATTTCACTCGGCTGGACACTTCTGGGCCTCGGGGCTTGGAAATTAAAACCCACAAATACCGAGGAATTGGTCTCAGACTGCTTTCAACGTCAAGAGCGATACGGGTCCTATTCCCTTCCCTCATTGGCATTGCTCTTATGCGGTGCGAAAGCGGAACAAGGACTAAACTCATTATTCCCAGCATCATTACCACAAAAATCCGCTTCGTTTGCACACCATCAAGAATGAAAAAGTTGCCTGCCATGACCACCGCTCCCATGCAAACGGATCAACTTAGGCTTACGAGAAGACAACTCCTGCAGGCTTGTTTGCTTGGAGGGGGTTTGGCGGTCTCAGGATTCTCCCTTCTTCATTGGCTTATGGGTCCACGTTTGACCGCGCAGACCTTCATTGGTCAAGCACGAACATACGAGGCTGATTTGGCGATCCTCATTCGCCAAGGATTGCAAGAATTGGGAATCACCACATCAGAGATCAAGGGAAAACGCATTTTGTTAAAACCGAATTTGGTTGAGCCACATCAGTCGTTATCGCATATCAATACCCATCCCCTGGTCGTACGAGGAGCCGTCGAGGCGTTCCTTTCCCTGGGTGCGACGTCTGTCGTCGTGGCTGAAGGGCCCGGACATCGCCACGATACTCTTTTAGTCTTGGAGGAATCCGGCTTGGCAGATGTGCTGTACGAAGATCACATCCCCTTTCAAGATCTGAACACAATGGAAGGGGTGGTCATGCCTAATCTGGGGGGGCAGACGAGGATGACCACATTGACCCTTCCTCAAATAGTCAAGGAAGTCGATTGGGTTGTCTCGCTGGCCAAGATGAAAACGCACCATTGGGCCGGAGCGACCCTATCCATGAAAAATTTTTTTGGCGTGATGCCTGGAAATTATTATGGTTGGCCGAAGAATGTGTTACACCAGGCTGGAATCCCGCAGTCCATTTTGGATATCAATGCGACTCTTAAACCTCACTTTGCCATTGTCGACGGTATTATCGGAATGGAAGGGGATGGTCCAATAATGGGGACACCTGTCCAATCGGGCGTCCTGGTCATGGGGAGGAATCTTCCGGCCGTCGATGCCACTTGTTGCCGGATTATGGGAATTAATCCACATAAAATCGAATATCTTCGCAAAGCCGACCAGTGGTTAGGTCCCATTCACCAATCGTTGATTGAACAACGGGGAGAATCCTGGGAACACGCATACCACCCTTTCGCCCTGATCCCGGAGATTCCCGCCCACCAAGGCATTCGTCTCACCTAGCGAACACCTCAACATTTTCGGGAGATCATTAAGTTCTTGCCAACTCTGGCTCGGGTTTCCTCATTAAGACAAATGTGAGCTCTACCCTCATGCCGGAATGACGAACGGGCACATCAAAGAGCATCAACAATCCCAGCATGCAAGACGTCACCGATTACTCAATCACAAGACTGCCGCTCAATTGTCAACATGTCGGACAACCGGCTCTTGTCCGTCTAGGAAAGATCGCGCAACTCGTTTTGGAAAAACAAGTCTGCTGCTCTAGGCATAGGGCACTTTATCCATCGACACTTTGAGGCAGTAATGGGTGGAGCTTTATTTTTCGATCAACTAATTTCCGTTTGAGATATTCCCTGCTAGGCTTCTCAATCCAGAAATAGCACAAGGAGGCAACCGCAATCACCAAAACGAGAATTCCACCTAAATGAATCCACAACAGAGGTTGATGAAGTTCAGAATTCACTCCTGAATAGTATTCATTGAGTACGTATCGAACAATTTCCAATACCGGATAGTGAACCATGTAAATCCCAAATGAGATGGTTCCCAAAAATACAACAATCTTATTCCGGAATACTCGGGCAATTCCCGTTTGTGCATTTGCTAGTGTCACGATAATACACGGAATAAGGGGATATAGAAATACGATTTGAAGTCTCAATACCAGGAGGACCATAAATACCAACACAAAAGCCAGGCACCAGCGAGATGCGCGCAAGGAATCGTTATAGATGTCGAAATGCTTCTGAACACCAAACATCATGCACCCTAATATAAATCCATTCAACACACGGGCCACGGCAACCCAGCTATAATGCCATTCCCATTGCCATTGGAAGAACTGAATGCTCATCGGATACACGGTAACCAAGAAGAAGATGGCCAGGAATTGAAAGTCTCTTCTTTGGATCGGAACCAACAGTTTTATGATGATCGGAAAACAAAGATAGGCGAACCATTCCGCACTCACAGACCAAGCAGGAGTATTCAACGAAGGATCAACCCACATATTGGTGAGTGTGATATTGCGAAGGACATCCCCATACGAAATCACCTTCTGATCCCAAATCCCAAGGGCGGCGGCTCCGATGAGTACCACGACGACAACTAGGTGCATGGGATAAATTCTTGCCAATCGAAGCGAAAGAAATTTCCCGATTCCATGCACGGTCAATCGGGTTTCAAATTCGTGACGATGCACATACGTCAGAATGAATCCGCTGAGGACAAAAAATATATCAACAGCATAGACTCCTTGGAGAATAATATTTCTTCCTAACCCCCATTGAATTTTTTCATAGAATCCCGGCAAGTACCCATCTGCTTCCCCAAAACACACGTGAAACAGCACTACCCATATCGCGGCAATCCCCCTGAGGCCTGTTAACGTCTGAATATTTTCCCTGCTCTGAGATAGCATAATCTTATCAATCACAATTGCTATATCACCGTAAGCGAAGCTTCGGTTTCTGAAGGGAATTTCTTGAATTGGGTGCTCGGGAACCTGGTCTGTTAAACACGAAGTTGGAGGGGGGAGGATTCATTGATAATTTACAGAATCCCAGGCAATTCTTACTGGAATTATAACAGGGACGAGATGGCGAGATTCGTTTGCCCCTGAACAGACAAAGACATGCGCCCAATGAAATAAATCAGGTATAGGCTATGTGAGACAGGATGAAATAAAACGATACATAGGAGATTGGAAGTTTAGGAAGGATTATCGAGGAAGGCATTCACTTCTTGAAGTCGACCATACGCTTTCTCGGCTTCTGGGCTTTGGGGATGGGTCCTTACAAGTTGTTGAAAGACTGACCGAGCCATAGGTAATTCGCGCAATTCCATATGCGAATAGGCGATTTTCAGTAGAGATGCCGGCACTTTATTGCTGGAAGGGTAAAAGGCAAATACTCGTTCAAATTCATCAATGGCTTCCTGGAACCGTCTTTCGCCGTAATAACATTCACCCAACCAATATTGTGCATTGGAGGCCAAAGGAGAGTCAGCAAATGTCCGCAAAAATGTCGAAAACCCGGTGGAAGCTTCGGCAAAGTTTCCCTGACGAAGAAGCGACATCGCCCGGTCGTATAGCACCTGAGCGTTTCGCGTATCGACATGACCGGAAGAACCCGCCTCTGAAGTCCCTACCGGAGCCGGCAACGTCCTCGATAGTTGGGATGAGGGAGCATACGCGGCCACCGACCCGGTCACCACTGGACGTGAGCTTTCCTTGGAAGATTGTGAGGCAGTCATCGCATCCGACCGAGGCGATAGTGGAGTGCGTTGAGAAAGGAAATCTCGGGTTATCCCTGCCCTTATCGACGGATCGATGTTTTCGTGCATATAAGCATTTGAGGAAAGGGGGCTCCCGGGTTGTCCAGTCATGCGAGAGAGTTTTTGCTCGTGTTCATCCAATCGCCCTCCGAATGTGACACTAAATTTTTCTAACGTCCCTACCACCGACTGTATACTTCGCCGAACCTCTTCAAAATTCGCCCCAACTTGCTGCAACTGGGCATCACGTTGTTGAGATTTGAGATCAAGTTGTTTGCGTAAATCTGCCACCTGCTGTTCCTGTTGGGTAACTTGTTGGCGAAGGGAAGATAGCACCTGTTGGTACTCCACCAGCGAAGTCCGGAATTCGCCTAATTTACCTCCTTGCTCTGTCAGGAGGTGCTCTTCCCCTGCTAAACGATCTCGAAGTTGATGGACCAGAGGCTCAGATTGTTGAAGCTGGGTTTTGACTTCCTTCATATCTGCGTCATACCGCGCCATTTTTTTGGTTAATTCGTTGACCTGGTTCTGATTGCTTTCAAGCCCTCCACGAACCTGGGAGAGGTCCGTCTCCTTTAAGGTAGCAACTTGGTCCATCACTTCGGCACGAGCATGCAGCAACTCCTGAATCTCAACCCGCTGTTTGGCAATAAGGGAATTCGCTTTCTCCAAGGCCGTATTGGCTTCACTCACCGCTTGCTGAAGTGATGTTTTGCTCTTGTCCAACTGGCCGATCTTGGCGTCCAATTCCCGCTTGATTCGTACCACATCCGCCTGTTGAGCCACACACCCTCCCAAGGTCACACTCAACCCCACAATGACAAATTGAACGCTCAAACGATACAAAAATGAATGAGGGCTTAGCATAGTCTTTTTATTCCTCTCAGGAACCATTAACGGGCCATGCCCGGCAACAAACCTCTACCAATCCCGGCGGTCGGCGACATAGGGCATTGGGGTCGAGGCCACACTGATATCTAGAACGAGATGAGCGCGCCGATTCTTTTGAAAACACGGTTCGGTTGAATCCCAACAGGCCGGATTCTCCTTGCCGAACGACATCACATGAAGTCGCTCTGCGGGGACTCCCAAACTGGTGAGGTAGGTTTTGGTGCGAATGGCACGCTTCTCACCTAAAACATGATTATAGGAAGCCGTACCGCGATCATCGCAATGTCCTTCAATGGTAATCTCCGCATACGGATGGGCTTTTAGCCATTCCGCGTTGGCCATTAACGTCGCCTTAGCTTGTTCATTGAGTTGAAAGCTATCAAATTCAAAATGCACATCTCGCAAGCCGCTTTGTGCGGTCAATTGTTCGGCACGGGTTCGATTACCCCAATAATCATTGGGAGAGTCAGAAGGCGTGAGACCTGACTCGAATGTGTGGTCCTCCCGAATCAAGGGATCTTCCGCAAGAAGGTCGGACAAAGCTCCTGCCCCTTCAGGAAAATACCCTTCTCCAATGGGTGTCTCTTTGTTTAATGCTTGTTCCGGGGATCCCGTTGAAAAATCTCCCTGTGAGGCGACCAAAGTTGGCGCACCGGATTTTTTGCCATATTTATGAACTCCATGTGTGGACCGATGGGCACAGCCGGTGGCCAGCAACATCATCAGGATCACTATTCCCCAAACAAAGATTCTGCGGGTCGATGAATGAACAGTCATATTACGAACTCCTTGTTCAACAGCTACTCCGAACAAACCATGAAATATCTCTTAAAGATCGTCCACAACAATAAAAATTGCAAAAACAAGGCCAGGGGAAATCCCGAAAACAAGAAGAACTACTCGTCGGAGGTCACGGTGACGGAAAACTCAACATTTCCGAACAGCCCGAAGAAAAGTGACCATACCAATTACCTCAAATTTCATAGATCTACTGCAGAGTTAGAGATTTCACGGCATGATCCGGCTAAGAACCATCTTTAATTCCTCCTCACAATGCGGCACAGGACTCAGGGGAGTGTTAAATGAGGATTACAAAAAAGCCAATACAACGAGGAGAGGAGGGTGCAGAACTGAAGCAGCATTTACTCAACAATCGTGGCATTTCCTCAACGCTTTTGAGGGGCGCCTAGAGATGAGAGATGCCTGGGCGGAATAATCATGCCTAGGTTCAATGAATTGATTTTGAAGGAGACATAACAGGCACTGTCACATTGACACAGGCATGAACAAGATCCAATTTTGGGGGAGCTACCTTTATGAGATACAAGAAAAATACTTTCTAGAATATCGCTGGATTTTAGCTTTCTGGACGACAGGAGGGGCGAAACACCATAACAACGCTTATTCATCATTCCATTCAGGAGTGGCAAAATACCAGCACTGTCCGCCACGTTCTTTGGCCCGATACATCGCCTGATCGGCAATTTCTACCAACCGATGGGGATCTGTGGAATCCTTGGGATAGACGGAAATCCCAATACTAATCTGTATAGGGATTTTTTCCTTTCCCAATCGAATGGGCGGAATAAGACATTCTAAAATTTTCAGGGCCACTTGACGAATATCCTGAATATGTTCAAGTCCTTGAAGGATCACGGTAAATTCATCCCCGCACAAACGCGCGACGGTGTCGGTTGATCGCACACAAGTTGCCAACCGCTCCGCCACGATACGCAATACACGGTCTCCGGTTTGATGTCCATGATAATCATTGATAGTTTTAAAATTATCGAGATCCAAAAAGAATAATGCCAGTAAGGTCCCATTTCGCCTGGCTTGCGCCAACGACTGTTCTAGGCGGTCTTTAAACATAATTCGATTCGGGAGATCAGTTAACGGATCGTAATAGGCATGATGCTTCATCAGGAGTTCTTGTGTCTTTCGAGCGGTCACATCATGCAAAATCACAACAAAATGTATTGGGTCCCCCTTCTCATTGAGCAAAGGAGTAACCACTTGCTCGAAAACCAGAGATTGGCCATTGCTTCCCGTTTGCATGATCTCAGTCTTCAGGCAACTGAACTCTTGGGCAGATGGATCTGACAGGGACATTCTGTCTCGGAGTTCCTCATGAGGGAACGAATTCAACGGAGAACCCAACATCGATTGAATCGAGGAACCACGCAAAGCCGCATAGGCATTATTCCCCCATTCCAAACGGCCCTGCGCATCTGTCACACAGACGGGATTAAATACGGAGCCCATAGCCACACTTTGCAATCGCCAGAGATCCAGCTGTCTTCCACGTGCCATCAACCGTTCGATCTCACAACCTAATACTTGCAACCATCCAAGCACCGACGGATCAACCGGGTGTGGATCTTCAGAACACACCACCAGCATACCGAAACAATCTTCATCCAAAGCCAGTGGAACACCCCAGGTTTGATGACACCGGAATCCAGGCGGAGACCAGGCCATGGGACTTGTGGACGGACAACCCGAAGAAAGTAGTGATATTTCAGAACCCTCGCAGGCCTGAATTAACTCACCTTGCTGCGAAACCTGGCTCCACCACAGAGCTCCTTGCATCTCCCAATCAAACTCCCCTGTCATCGCATGTGCGCGTAACTGGGGCACACATCCCTTTCCCCTAGTGGTCAGCCACACAAAGGCAAAACCAAAAACCCGTACAAGGCCATCACAAATCTGCGTCAGACACACATCCACACTCTGACCGGCAATTAGTTGGGATTCGAGACTCTGCACCAATTGGATCAAAGGCTGAACGGAAGAGGATTTCGCCTCCGGAGTCAATCCCCAATGCCACGCAACCACCTTCTGCGAGTGATCCAACATGGGCACGACCACACATAGGATCTTTTGCGATGGTCTCCCTGTTGGGACAATTGTCAACACTCTATTCAGGATCTTCGGAGGAACATCAATCGCACAAAGTTGGCTTCGAAGAATCTTCCATTCCTCATGAGCAACATAATTGGCAATGGACACCTGCCCTATATCAGCCAGGTCCATCCCCAGGATAGTACTCCCCACCTCATTTGCCATGAGGATCATACCATCACACGAAGTCACGAAATGGATCTGAGATGACTCTGTGAGAGTAACCGGAGCCGGGAGCGAAACCGTCTGATCGCGAACCGGAAGTAAATTGGCAATAGGTGGTGGGTCGGAAGTTGTCGAAAGAATTTGGGTGAGTCGGCCCTTCAATCGGTGAAGTGCCTGGGTGAGTTCCTGCTCTTGCGTATCGGAAAGGTCACTCGATTCAGCTTGAAAATCTCTCAAGGACTGTTCGAGCAAGTGATGGAGTCGTTCAAAAGTGGCCACAATTACCTTCACCCTGCCGCAAAAATGGGAAAAACCACAGGGAGTGTTTAGATAATAAACCCGATATCGATATCTTTTGGCAAGGTTTCCCTGACGTCAACCCTTCAAAAGCGGGGCGATTATTGGCGCCACTTCCTCACCAACGCACTCACAGCACCAGCCAGACAACTCTTCATGGGGGGGAATTCTGTACAGCCTAACAGACGACCCTTCTTAGGTCTTTGGGAAGATCACTCCGGCCTGGGCATCGGCTTGCGCCTGAGCATAACGTGCCACTGTTCCAATATCGGACCAATAGTCGGTATGAAGAAATCCAAATATTTTTGAACCCCGCGCAAGCTCATTCGTATAGGAGTCGATGATGGAAAACTCCCTATCCGCAGGGGCATCGTGGAGGACAGAAGGATGGAGAATATGAACGCCCGCAAACATCCGTTGAACCAGGGGGTCAGGCAATTCAGCTTGGCTCATTCCCCGACCATTTATTCTGAAAATACGATTTTGTGCGTCCGAATCTACGGCTCCCCATTGAGCGGCTTGCGGATCGTCGCGAAGCACTAACGTGGCCACACCACCATGAGTCCGATGAAACTCTACCAATCTCTTCACATCCAACTCGATCAACGTATCCCCATTAATGACCAAAAACGGGTGTTGCTCAAAAAACCACCCAGCCGCTTTTAATCCTCCACCCGTTCCTAAAAGGATTGATTCATGGGAATATTTCACCTGCATGTCCCAGCGGGATCCGTCCCCGATCGCTTCTTCGATCATATTCCCTAAATAATGCAGATTGATGATGACGTCGCGTATTCCATGTGTTCGCAATAACAACAAATTCCAAATAATGAGCGGCGTCCCCGCAACCGGCAATAACGGTTTGGGAATCGTGTTGGTCAAGGGACGAAGGCGAGTGCCAAGACCCGCGGCCAAAATCATGGCCTTCATATGCAAGAAGCTAACGCCATTCAGAGATATACGGAGACAGATGGGTGAGCAGTCGATGGAGTTGAGGATATTTTTCCAAATTGGCACGAACATTCTTTAATGTCTGGGGAATTGAGGCCAAAAAGCTTGAATTACCTTTTACTCGATCAATATACACAAACCGACCGGCAGCCTTCAGATTGCGCTGAATACTCGTGAAGTCAAACAGCCGGCGAAACGCTTCAGGATCATGGAATAGCATAGCCGATTGTTGCGAAAATGAGAGATTCTTGCGCATGGCTTCTACGTAACGAGCAAGAAGACGATCGATTACCCCTTCATCGAGAGCGATGTAGGAATCTCTCAGCAGAGAGGCCAAATCATATGTCACGGGTCCCATCAAGGCATCTTGAAAATCAATGACACCAAGCCGTTCCCCATCCACCATCAAGTTACGGGAATGATAATCACGATGGGTAAAAACCTGCGGTTGCGAGGCTAACCATTCGGCCATCTTCTGAAATTCCTCTCGAACCGGAACTTGATCGTCGACACACATAGGCCGCTCTCTCGCCACAATGCCATATTCTAAAAAATGCTCAAACTCCCAGAGATACAGGGGAACATCAAAGGACCTTGTCAACGCCACACAGGGAACACTGGAATGATGTGAGGCCTGGAGATGAAGCTGAACGAGCTGATCAACAGCCTTACAGTATAGATCCTCCGCGATAGCCGGGGCAGATTCCTGCCATGCCTGGGCCAGCGTCACGTCTCCAAAATCCTCGAGATAAAGCAAGCCGCAGGATTCATCGTAAAAATATAACGCGGGAACCTGAACACCCTTCTCCTGCAGATGTTTCAGAATATTCGTGAACGGCAATTCAGTGATGTCTCCCCCGACTCCACTTACGGCCTCCTCAGAAGCTTTAAACCCCTCCGGATCGGCTAACTTCATCAGAACCACAGAGGAAACGGGAGCCATGGACAGGTGCAAACGGTAATAACGACGATTCGAGGCATCCCCCGCCAACGGGACGCATCGCTCTAGTTCGGCAGTGAACGGAAGATGTTTACGGAGAGTAGAGGACACACCCGAGAGATCGAGGCCCATCAAAGACAGGGAAGTTTGAGGCGTCATTGTTTTCGATTATACGGGCATACCACCTTCTTGTCATCAAGGGGAAATTGGAGACACTCATTTTGATAACTGAAATTTCCTGTTTAGGTTACAATGACTTAGCTCCGCGGAACGGAAGAAAAAGCCCGCACATCAACAAAGGACGACCTGCCTACCTGCTTGCGCGTCGAAGCCGTTTTAACGCAAAAGGGCAAAGTCTCTCTGAGGAGGTGGGAACAGTGCAGGCAACATTTTTCTTTCTATACCTCAATTTAAGATTGAGAACGTTTTGACGATAAGTAGTATTAAGAGAGGGAAAATTCTCACAATTCACCATAATCACCCACAATGGAAGGTGCTCTATGGAAATCACCAATCCACCCCAGCCAACTCTCTCCGCCCCTCAATCTACCTCCTCGGTCCAGGATGGAGATGTGGGCCAAAAAGGAAGTTTTTATAGCCGCAATAGAAAAAAACAACAAAAGGATATTGAGCAACACTCGGAAGAACCACCACCCCGCAAAGATCGCTCGACAGGCCTCATTGATATCCGCGTGTAACACTGATTAATTCCTGAATTTTCATGTCTTCTACGCGCCGAAGCATTAACGTCCCTTCAGGTTTTGATCTCAGAATTAAATATTCTGCTGTTGCGCTGCTGATGAATGATCATTTTGGGGACCCCCGTCCTATCTAAAGCAAAATCTAAATATTGAGCCTTATCGATAAATTTATCGCTATATATAGTGTTTATTGTTCAATTTTTGGGTATATTGGCTTTTGTTTTTCTTAATTTAGCCATTTTCACCTAATGAGAAGCGGACATGAGTTATAAAAATATCGGTGATTACGGCATTATTGGAGATCTCCACACCATTGCCCTTGTTGGGATCGATGGATCGATTGATTGGTGCTGCCTCCCACGATTTGACTCCCCTAGCCTGTTTGGAGCCATTCTTGATCACAAAATTGGAGGGTATTTCAAGATTGCTCCCGTCACAAATGGCAACACCCGACAAATGTACCTGCCGGAAACCAATATTCTGCTGACCCGGTTTCTGCAACATGATGGTGTTGGCGAACTCACTGACTTCATGCCCATCGAATCGGACGAAGCCGGATACCGGCCTCGCCGCCACCAAATAATCCGAATGCTCTCAGTGGTCCGTGGAACCGTCACCTTTCGACTTGAATGCGCACCCGCTTTTAATTTCGGCCGGGACCCTCATGACATCGAGACCAGACCGAAAGGCATCATCTTTCAGTCCGGAGATCAATCCGTGGGATTGGTCAGCCCGATTCCCCTTCATACGCGGGAAAATTTCGCGTATCAAGAATTCACACTCCATCAGGGCGAAAGCCTGACGTTTTTTTTGGAATACCTAGAAGGCAAAAACGGCGACCAGCTGTTATCCACCCCTGAATCCGGCGACGAAGCCTTTCGAAATACATCCGCCTTCTGGCAGCGCTGGCTGGCACAATGCCAATACGATGGGCGATGGCGGGAAGTGGTTCACCGTTCCGCCTTAGCCCTCAAACTGCTGACCTATGCCCCCACCGGAGCCATTGTGGCGGCTCCCACAACCAGTCTTCCGGAAAATATCGGAGGTCCCCGAAATTGGGACTATCGTTATACCTGGATTCGGGATGCAGCCTTTTCTATATACGGGCTATTACGCCTGGGATTTACGGTGGAAGCCAGTCGATTCATGGATTGGCTCAATGCCCGTTGTTGCGAACTCAATCCGGACGGATCCATCCAATTGATGTATGGCATCGACGGTCGTCGTAATCTGACCGAAGAAGAATTGCCCCATCTGGATGGCCACCGCAGTTCCCGCCCTGTACGCATCGGCAATGGAGCCGCGTCTCAACTGCAAATGGATATGTACGGCGCACTGATGGACGCGGTATATCTCTATAATAAACACGGCGCGTCCATTTCCTATGATCTCTGGGTAAACCTTTGCCGCCTCTTGGATTTTGTCTGCGACAATTGGGAGCAACCGGATGAAGGCATCTGGGAAGTCAGAGGAGGACGCCGTCATTTTGTCTATTCCAAAGTCATGTGTTGGGTGGCCTTAGATCGCGGCATTCGTCTGGCCGACAAACGAGGTTTTCCAGGCAACCGGGCCCGATGGATGGAGGAACGCGACCGGATCTACCGGGAAATTATGGCACGGGGTTGGAATGCCGAAATTGGAGCCTTCGTACAATCCTACGATAGCGAAGCGTTGGATGCCGCCAACCTGATTATGCCTCTGGTCTTTTTTGTGTCTCCAACTGATCCTCGAATGCTCTCAACCATTGACCGCACACTCGAGCAACTGTCATTAGGGAGCCTCGTCTATCGTTATGAAAACGGGAAGGCCGCCTCAGATGGCCTGGACAGCGATGAAGGCACCTTTAGCATGTGTACCTTTTGGTTAGTCGAAGCCCTGACAAAAGCGGGGCGATTGACCGAAGCACGACTGATCTTTGAAAAAATGTTAAGTTATGGTAATCATCTTCGTTTATATGCCGAGGAAGTCTCACACTCGGGTGAACAATTAGGAAATTTCCCGCAGGCCTTTACACATTTTGGCCTCATAACGGCGGCGTGCAATCTTGATCTGGCTCTCAATACGAAACGTGCCGCCCACACTGTCGTGAGGCGTAACCGACCATCAGTATGACCCTCACGCCAGGCTCAATGACGACTGAAAGAACCACCACTCGACATCACAGGAGGATCGCATATGGATATCGGTTTCATTGGACTTGGCAAAATGGGAATGAACATGGTCACCCGGTTGAGCCAAGGAGGACATCGGGTCGTTGCCTACGACCGGTCGGCCGCCCTGATCAGTGAGGCCGAAACAAAGGGCGCAAACCCGTCTTCATCCTTGGAAGACCTGATCACCAAATTACCGAAACCGCGAGTTGTCTGGGTCATGGTCCCCTCAGGTCAACCCACCGAAGAAACCGTACAACATCTCGGAAAAATTTTAGAGGCCAACGATATCATCATCGATGGAGGCAATACGAAATTTCATGATGACGTTCGCCGGGCGGCCGACCTTCACACCCGTGGCATCCAGTATATTGATGCCGGAACCAGTGGAGGTATTTGGGGATTGCAAATCGGCTATTGCTTGATGGTCGGTGGGAAACAGGAACCCGTTAAGCGATTGGCCCCGATCTTCACAACCTTGGCTCCGGAAAATGGATGGGCCCATGTTGGGGGACATGGCGCTGGACATTATGTGAAGATGGTTCACAATGGCATTGAATACAGTATGATGCAGGGATACGCGGAAGGGTTCGAACTGATGTCCAAGAGTGACTATAACCTGAATCTCGCCACAATCGCCGACCTCTGGATGCATGGCAGCGTGGTCAGGTCCTGGCTGCTTGAACTAGCCGCCGGAGCGCTCAAAAAAGATCCTAAGCTGGAACAATTACAAGGCTACGTCCAGGATTCCGGCGAGGGACGGTGGATGATAATGGATGCCATTGAAAAGGACGTACCGGTTCCCACTCTGACGACCGCTTTATTCACCCGATTCCGCTCGCGGCAGGATACCTCCTTCGCGGAAAAAATGTTAGCAGCCCTGCGGAAGGCTTTTGGCGGACATAGCGTCCGACCATAACCGGATTCTTGCGAGGTCGACATGTCACCCATTGAATCTTCTCCTAGGACCGAAGCCCCCGTCCCGACCAACCGAACCGCAGCAACTCAACCGTGCACGATTGTTATTTTCGGTGCCTCGGGCGATCTGACCCAGCGTAAACTTCTGCCGGCCCTCTACAACCTCCTCCTGGACGGCTTGTTACCGGACAATTTCGCCGTATTGGGATTAGGCCGGAAGCCTCTTTCGGATGAGGCTTTTCGCGGGATTGCCCGTGAAGGCATTGAACAATTTTCCCGGCAAACACTTGAACCCGACAAGTGGAAAACATTTCAAAGTCGATTGTTTTATTGTGCAGGAGATATTTCCGCCTCCGACTATTACGGGCAAATCCATGACCGGCTGAAGGACATTGAATCACCATTTAAACTACCAGGCAATCGCATTTTTTATTTAGCTATCCCGCCAACCTCCTTTGCACCCGCATGCGAGGGGCTCCAAAAGGCCGGGTTAGTGGCAGTCCCCGATCAAGCGGACACGTACTCTCGTGTCATTGTGGAAAAACCGATTGGACACGATTTGTCTTCTGCTCGAGAGATTAATACGGCCATCGGGAATGTCTTCGATGAATCGCAAATTTATCGCATCGATCATTATCTGGGGAAAGAGACCGTGCAGAATATAATGGTCATGCGGTTTGCCAACTCCATCTTTGAACCGCTATGGAACCATAAATACATCGACCACGTGCAATTGACCGTCAGCGAAGCCGTCACCCTCGGTACCCGAGCCACCTATTACGAAACAGCAGGAGCCCTTCGAGACATGGTGCAAAATCACATTTTGCAACTGCTCTGCCTGATCGCGATGGAACCCCCCTACTCGCTGGATCCGGATGTGGTACGGAATGCTCGGATGGATGTGTTACGGGGACTGCGCCCCATTCGCGGACAAGACGTCGAAAAGATGACCGTTCGCGCCCAGTATGCCCATGGCAACATCAAGGGCCAGGAAGTCCCTGGCTATCGACGAGAGGAAGGGGTCCAACCTGATTCCACTACGGAGACATATGTGGCCTTAAAAGTTTTTGTGGAAAACTGGCGCTGGGCCGGAGTCCCATTCTACATTCGCACGGGGAAAGCCATGCCGACACGCGCCAGCGAAATCGCCGTCCAATTCAAGGACATTCCCCAGATTTTATTTAATGCCAATCCGCAAATTCCCCAGGCTCCCAATCTGCTCACCCTTCGTATTCAACCCGAAGAGGGCATGGCCCTTCGCATTATTTCAAAAGTACCGGGGACTAAAGCCCAAACGCATCCGGTTGATATGGACTTTCACTACGGTGATGCCTTTAAGGCACCTTCTCCGGAAGCCTATGAACGATTGCTGTTGGATGTCATGGCGGGGGATACGTCCTTGTTCATGCGACGGGATGCCGTTGAGGCTTCGTGGAGATGGGTCACGGATATCCTCGAAGGGTGGAGTGCCTATGAAACCAAATGGTTACCCGAATATCCAGCCGGTAGCTGGGGGCCCGTCGAGGCCGATCGACTGATTCATGCGGGCGGGCACCATTGGCGAAAAATCTAGGCCATCCCTGCTCTTAAGTTTTCTTGCACAAATGGCTCAACGGGAGAAAAGTAAGTCCACTTCCCTGTCCACCAACCCGGTTCAACGTCCTCCTACCTGAGCGTGACTAGGGGTGAACCGATTGGCACATGTGCAACTGACTCCGAAGTCCGGCAGGCTCCTAGTGAGCATGCGAACCGATGCTGGCTTCAATTAATTGCTCCAGGCGAGACAACCCCTTTTCAACATCGGCCTCCAGGTGAAGGCGAATGACCCGTCGTTGACGACTACTCAGGCTTTGCATATCGCCCAATGCTTGCGCGGCTTTCAACACGCCAAACGAATATGGTTCACCAGGAATGGAAAGATCTTCCCGATCATCACATGTTACCTGAATAAAAACTCCAGAATTGGGTCCACCCTTATGCAATTGCCCCGTGGAATGGAGAAATCGTGGGCCATATCCTAAAGTGGTTGCAACCTGTTTGTTCTCACGAATGTTGGTGCGCATGCGTTGAAAAATTGCATGAACCGGATCGGTACGTTCCACGTAGGCATTGATGGCCAAATAATCCCCTGATTGGATACGAGCGAGATGCGCGCCCAGCACGGCTTCTAATGAAGCCTTGCCTTTAAGGACAGAGGCGTTCTGTTCATCGGTATAGACGGTTACATTGCCGTCGGTAAGGAATGAGGGGGAATCCGGCAAGGTGCCGTTCCGGGTGAAGGCTTCTAAATATTTCTTTGTGTAATCCTTACTTTCCTGAACATTTGGCTGATCGAACGGATTTATCTCTAACAAAGCTCCGGCCACCGCCGTAGCCATTTCCCATAAGAAAAATTGCTCACCAAGATTAATCAAATCGGCGACGTTGATGCGAATCACCGGATGCCCGGCTTGTTCAAGTGCCTTGACCTTAGCTTCCTGGGTGGCATCAATCTCTTGTTCATATCGGATATAGGCAAAGACCCGGTCCTGGTCGTAGACCTCAGGGTCTCCTAAGGACTCCCCATCAATGGGAATGATTCCCTTTCCTTCTTTCCCCGTGCTTTCAGCCACCAATTGTTCTAACCACGCACCCAAATCCCATAGTTCCGGCGAGGTCACAAACGTCAATTTGTCCTTTCCAGCCTTGGCACATATACCCAGGACCGTCCCGAGGATCACACCTGGATTATCCTGAGGGGGCACGCTGGCCCCACAGGAATGACGCATGCGTTCCGCCCGATACAAGAAATGCTCAATATTCACGCCCATTAATGCGGCAGGGACCATGCCAAAATTAGAAAGAGCCGAATATCGCCCGCCAATTTCTGGAACCCCGGGCAGAATATGTCGGAAACGCAGCTCCTTGGCCAGTTGCTCCAGCAACGAGCCAGGATCGGTAATGGCCACAAAATGATTGCCCGCCTTCTCTCCGACAACCTGCCGCATACGCTCAAAGAAATATTTTTGAAACACGAGGGGTTCGGTCGTGGATCCCGATTTACTGGCTACCACACACAACGTTTTTGCCAATTCGACCCGATGCTCAAATGCCCGCACCTGCGAGGGTACCGTGCTATCCAAAACATGTAATTCGGGATATCCGGAAATTAAGCCAAAGGTCATCCGGCAGACTTCCGGACACAAGCTGCTTCCCCCCATACCCAGGATCAGAACATGTTGAAACCCTGCTTCCTTGATCTCTTTTGCCAAAGCCAGCAATCGGGGTATCGAGGAAAGTTGTTGTTCTGTGATTCGCAACCACCCCAAAGCATTCCGAATGATCTCCTGATGAGCAGGGTCATGATGCCAGACAGTAGGATCTTTGCCCCACAAACGGCGAACCAGATTGGTATGCTGAAATTCGTTGAGCGCCTCATCAATCTTCGGCCGCAGAAGGCCAACCGAATAGGCGACCCGATCCACTTTTTCCCCCAAGATGATGGCCCGTTTCCGGCTAATCACGCCCATTAATTGATCAAAGGCATCCAAAAATAATTGCGCGCCATCCTTCAGGAGAGTGTCGGTGACCTCTTCCATTGAAATTCCAGCTTCGGCCAATTGCTGCATGGTTTTTTTCGCTTCAGCGAGGCCCTCCTGAATCGTATTCTTCACGGTTCCGCGTGTCCGGAATGCTGAAAACGTCGCTTCAGGCATCGTGTTCACGGTATCCGGACCGATGAGATTATCAACATAATAGGTATCCGGGTACTTGGGGTTTTTCGTCCCGGTGCTGGCCCAAAGCACCCGCTGGACTCGTGCGCCTTCTGCTTTGAGGGGTTGAAATTCTGAGCTCGCAAAGACGTCCTGAAAGATTTGATAGGCCAGCTTGGCATTGGCAATGGCGACCTTTCCCAAAAGACTTTCCATCATCGCTCGTTGGGCAGGACGGGATTCTTTTGAGATTTTCGCCGCTAATTTTTTATCAATCAGAGTATCAATTCGACTGACGAAAAAGCTGGCCACCGAGGCGATACGATGCAAATTCCCTTTATGCGCCGCTAACCGTTTCAACCCACGGATATAACTCCAGGCCACCTGCTCATACATCACCACACTGAATAACAGAGTCACATTGATGTTGATGCCTTGGGACAGCAGCTCCTCAATAGCGGGTAACCCCTGAGGGGTTCCAGGCACTTTAATCATGACATTGTCCCGGGCAACGGTTTGCCACAAACGGACCGCTTCATCGATGGTGCCTTGTGTATCGAACGCCAAATCCGGAGAGACCTCCAAGCTCACATAGCCATCACGACCGTCCGAGGTTTCATAAACTGTCCGCATAAGATCGGCTGCATCCTGGATGTCTCGAATGGCTACTCCCTCATAAATCTGTTTGACGCTCGTCACCTGAGACGCGACCTGTGCAATCGCTTCATCATAGTCCGCACTCCCCGCAATCGCTTTTTCAAAAATCGAGGGATTCGAGGTCATGCCCATGAGGCCGTCCTTCTCAATAAGGGTCTGGAGGTCCCCAGAGGTGATCAAACCACGACGTATATAGTCATACCAGGGACTTTGCCCCATCTCACGAAGTTGGACGAGTGGATTCATGGTGAGATTCTCCTTGAAAGGATGAAGTTAGCGGTCAGCGGTGGGCATGAGCTTGATGCCGTGCAATCTGCGCCTTGGCCGCTGCCACCACATGCTCAACCGTAAAACCAAATTTTTTAGCTAATTCTTTGAGCGGAGCCGAGGCGCCGAACGATTTCATCCCTATCGAATGGCCCTGGGTTCCAACATAATTCCCCCATCCAAAGACAGAGGCTTGCTCAACCGATACCCGCGCGGTGACATCGGGGGGAATGACCGAGCGTCGATAGTCTTCCGACTGTTGTTCGAACAGTTCCCAGGATGGCATACTGACGACTCGGCTTTTTATCCCTTCGAGCCCCATTTGCTCATGGGCTTGCACGCACAATGGGACTTCGCTTCCCGTCCCGAGCAATAAGACCTCTGGGCACCCATCTGGAGAATCCGCCAGTATATAAGCGCCTTTGGCCACGCCGGACGCAGCCGCGTATTTCGTGCGATCCAATGTGGGAATCGCCTGCCTCGAGACGATCATAATCACCGGTTCGTGCCGCAATTCCATAATCACCTTCCAGGCCTCGACAATCTCGTTGGCATCTCCAGGACGAAACACCATTAACCCGGGAATGGCGCGAAGCGAAGAGATTTGTTCAATGGGCTGGTGGGTCGGACCATCTTCCCCGACCCCAATGGAATCATGGGTAAAGATATGGACGACGGGAATTTCCATCAAGGCACTTAATCGGATAGCCGGTCTGGCATAATCGCTAAAGATAAGAAATCCTGAGCCATAGGGGCGAACTTTTGACAAAGACAGGCCATTCAAAATAGCGCCCATCGCATGCTCCCGAACCCCAAAATGGATATTTCGTCCTGATGGATTGCTGCCAGTCAAATCCCCGGCTCCCTCAAAAGTTAATCGAGTCTTCGTGGAGGGAGCCAGGTCTGCGGCCCCACCGAAGAACCAGGGAATAGTGGTCGCCAAGGCATTCAAGACGATTCCCGACACCTCCCGTCCGGCAAGTCCCTTGGCATCGGGCGGAAAAACAGGAACTTTACGGTCCCAGCCATCGGGCAATTGTCTATGTTGCATTTGATACAAGTGGCCAGCCAATTCCGGATATTTGGCTTGATAGTCTGCAAAGCCGGCCATCCATGCGGTCCGCAACTCTTTGCCTCGTTTCCCGATACCCTGTTGGAAATGAGCCGGCACCTCCTCGGGCACAAGAAATCGTGCGTCTTCCGGCCAACCATAATAGCGTTTAGCCAACCTGATTTCGTCTTCACCTAATGGTTCACCATGAGCGGAATGCGTATCCTGCTTATTCGGAGCGCCATACCCGATATGGCTATCCACAATGATTAACGTTGGACGCTCTGATTCCTTTAAAAACGTCCCAAAAGCGCGATCCAGCATCTTGAGATCATTCGCATCACCCACACGGGTCACATTCCAACCGTAGGCGATAAATCTGGTAGCCACATCTTCGCTAAAGGCCAAGTCCGTAGGGCCTTCAATCGTGATCTTATTGTTGTCATAGATCCAACAGAGATTTGATAACTTGAGATGTCCGGCAAGAGACGCGGCCTCGGATGACACGCCTTCCATGAGACACCCATCACCACAAATGGCATACACATTATAGTTAAACATTTCAAAATCCGGCCGATTGAAATACCCGGCCATCCATCGTTGCGCAATCGCCATGCCCACACTGGTTGCGACACCCTGACCTAAGGGACCGGTTGTCGTTTCGATACCCGATGTCCAACGATACTCAGGATGACCTGGGCATTTACTCTCTAATTGCCGGAACCGTTTAATATCCTCCAACGTCACCGAAAGTTCACCCAATTGCTCATATTGCCCGTTCACGGATTTCACGCCACAGAGATGCAACAGGGAATACAGCAACATTGACGCATGCCCGGCCGAGAGAACAAACCGATCCCGATTCGGCCAGATGGGATCGTCTGGATCAGAACGCAAGATCCGGTTCCAGAGCCAATAGGCGACAGGAGCCAAGGCCATCGGGGTTCCGGGATGCCCGGAATTCGCGGCTTGCACCGCATCCATCGATAAGGTGCGAATGGTGTTAATACAAAGCTGGTCCAGCGAATCACATGCGGGTTTCATTCTTGCTCCTTGGTTATCCATAATAAGTGCGCTATCTCGCGTGACGGGTTTTCATTTGTGAGAAAGGTAAGTATCTGCATCCTATCATAGGTCATCCTTTCACTCTACATTGTGGCCCATAAGGTTGTTCGGCAAACGGACTTGCTGTAAAGCAATAAAAATCTTCCCTCTGGCGAAGACAACAAGTCGCATAATTTAAATGAGTTGCCAATCCCATGAACCTGTCTTTATGATTCGAACCTATGAAAGTCCATCTTAGCCATCCCACTCGTGACCTGGTCATCCAAGGCCCCAAACGGGTTGCCGACATTTTCAAAGAACTCAATTTAATCCCTGAGGCTTTCCTGATCATACGCGGGCAGGATCTCATGACCGAAGACGAAACCGTAGCGGATGGGGATAGCATTGAAATCCGCCCGGTCATATCCGGAGGATAAACTTATGCGCTGCCGAAAATGTCCAAAACGGGCGGTGCTGGGACTACCAAGGCACAATACGGCGTTTTGTGGGGACTGTCTCACTGAATTTGTCCGAACCCAGGTGCAACGAGCCATTAAGGCTCAACAGATGTTTTCCCCTGAAGATCGCGTCCTGGTTGCCGTTTCCGGAGGGAAAGACAGCCTGACCCTATGGGAAATTCTCCTGAAATTAGGGTATCGGGTCGATGCCTTGTATGTTGATTTAGGCATTCCGGGTTATTCCAGCCGGTCAAAAGAAAAAGTCGAACAGTTTGCCAAAGTGGTGGCTGAACCCTGCGGATCCCAACTGACGATTCATACCGTGGAAGAAGATGCAGGAGCCGGTATTAAAGAATTGGCTAATCTGATCAAGCGCCCCACATGCTCCGCCTGTGGCACGATTAAACGATATCAGTTTAATCGGGTGGCCTGGCAAAACCACTACGACGTAATGGCCACCGGCCATAATTTAGATGATGAGGCGGCCAGACTTCTGGGCAATGTCCTGCAGTGGCAGGAAGAATATTTGCAGAAACAATCGCCAACCCTTCCCGCCTCCGTTGAAGGCTTTGCGAAAAAAGTAAAACCGCTCTACCGCATGACCGAACGGGAAATTGCGGCCTATGCCGTGGTCAACCGGATTGACTATCTAGTCGAAGAATGCCCGATGTCCAAAGGCGCAAAGATGTTGGTATATAAAGACGCGCTTAATCGCTTAGAAGCGGAATCCCCGGGAACCAAGCAACGGTTTTATTGGGGATTCCTTGATAGACAGGAAAAATCAACTTCTGTGGCCCCATCTATGAGCCAGATTGACCAAACCACCTTGCAACCCTGTACCGTGTGCAGCCAACCCACGACTGCGGGAACCTGCTCCTTTTGTCGCATGATGGCCCGCGCCAAAACGGCAGTGAAGTAACCTCACTTTTTGACATGGCCATTCTCAATGGCCTTCAGAACCTCGACGGCAGTTTGGCCACGACCGCAGAAACCCGCTTCCGGATGCTCACCTAACATTTAGGCTCAACCACAAAAGAAAAATGTACTTGGCTTCACAAGCCGGGAACTATTTCCATGGTCTTACCTCCTACATACCAATTGAGCAAGATGAGCTATAACGAGGGGAACATTTGGCGACGTCGAGTTATTCAGGGAGTTCGATGCTGCCCCCTTCGAGGTCGGCATCGATGCCGGTCAGTTCCATTTTGTTACCAACCCGCCACCAGTCCGGGGAGATTTCAGACAAGGTACCTTTCGAGGTATAAAATTTTGCAGCAGGGATGGCCACAGCTTGGTGGGGCTTTTTGTGGATTTCCATGACGAGGGTCTTCAGAGTCGTATCTTCCACCTTAACCCTATCCGGCAACTCCGTAAGGACAAAACGATCCCCAGGGTTGTGTTCCCAGACGTTGCGTTGCAATTTGGCCACTTCCGTTCCGGTTGGCATAAACACACCCATACTCAATGCCAGCTTTTTCTCCTCTTCCAACCACTCAATACGAAGTTGTTCTTTTCCGTGAGCGATAAAGACGCCATCGGTATTCCGAAGGGTATTCTTTCCCAGTTCAATATCCATCATTCCCTAATCCTTTCTCGGGCAACTAACCGTGAGGGTCCGATTATTCACAATAGACCCGGAGAGTTCAAGTCACCGAATATTTCCACAGAAGAATCCAGTTTGTCCCCTACCGTTTCAACGAGGTCACTGGTCCGGCTCACCACCTCGACCTTTCAAAAACATCAGGCAAACAAGACCAAAGACAATCCAGAGAATTTCTCGCATTCGTCGAATAAGGGCAAAGGTGATTCCCGTCACTTCCGAATAACCAAAAGTCATCAATAGTAAGGTGTATCCCCCTTCTTGTGCACCCAGGCTTCCCGGAATGAAAAATGTTCCGCCTTTAATGAGCACCGTTAGCGCCGCGATTGAGAGGGCTACCCACACATCGATTCTCACACCGAGAAAGTAGAGAATGGCATACACCTCAAGCGTTTCCATCATCCACGCCAAAAAAAATAAGGCCAACGCCGCATAAAAGGTCTGCCGGTGCTGAGCATAAAATCCACGGATCGTGCCGTCCAGCTCCTGGAGTTGTGGTTCCCGTTTTTCAAGAAAGGAGAACCTGATACCGCATGCCCGCAAAAGGCCCAAGCACCCCATACCGAGACCGCGACGTTGGAGCAGCACAAACAGCCCGACGCCAAACGCTAAGACTCCCACACTGACCAGCATCGCCATCCAGGAATGACCTGAATCGCCCAGTATCCAAAAAGCCACTGCCAATCCCAGCAAGATAAAAAGCACTTGGGCGAAGGTCATGGTGGTCTTCGCGGTAATTACGGATGCCAACCCATCCACCATTGGCACCCCGTATCGTTTTAGAAGATAGGCCTTCAGGGGCTCCCCACCGACATAGGCCGTGGGAGTCGTGACATTCACGGTTTCGCCAGCCATCCGGATGGCAAATAACCGCATGAACCCGACATGGCGAGCATGAGAACCCAGAGTAAGTTGCCATCCCAAGGCTTCTAACCCGTATACCAGAATCATGGGAAGGAGGATGAGCCCGAAATGTAGGAGACCTAATTGAGAAACGGTATGCTGAATCGGTTCGAGACCGATGTGGAGAACAATCCCGACCAGGGCCGCAAGGCCGACGACCAGGAAAAGCAGTTTAAGCACGAGGGATGAGACTACGGCGAAGCATCCAGGCCATCGTCATGACAAAGAGCCACGAGCCAATCGCGGCCAGGGCCAAAAACCAGTGCAGGAAGCCAAAACCCGCACTCAGAAGCACCATGATGGAAAAATCGCGATTGGCGACTTTGCCCAACATAAATTCAATATTGGCCCGTTCGTGTTCTGTGAGTTGCCGAATCTCACGAGGACGGGATCGCAATTGCCGCGCATGATTGACTAACAGTAACGACACGACATTCGCTAAAACCGCTGAGGCCCCAAGCAGAAGGGGAAGGTGCGTCTGCTCCCACGGCCCCTGGAGAAACGCCCCACAGGCGATGGCGGCAAACAACACAATGTGCACGACATTATCTGCCCAAATATCGAGTTCTTGCCCAAATTTGGACTCTGAAAAGGTCAGCCGGGCGACCTCCCCATCGCAGCAATCAATGATGACAGACAATTGCAAGATCAGTCCCCCGAGAATGGCCAGTTTCCAGGACCCAGGCACAAAAAGCCCCGCACCCACGAGCCCCACGACCATGGATAGCATCGTTATCATGTTCGGTGACCATCCCAACCGCAAAAACCCATGCGTGAGTAGGCCGGAACATTTACGATTCACATACCGATCCACCAACCCATCCAAACCGCCTTTAATTGTCTGGAGTGCATCCAACAGCGTCCGCTCAGCGAGTTGGGGCCCCTTAGGCCCACGAACATCTCTGAACCAATGAGAAGCTCCGCCAATGGTTTGAATCGTCCCTTCCACTGCCGCTTGCTCCAATGCCAACCGAAGTGGATTAGTGCCATTAGCATGTAACACGCCTGAAATTCCCAAAAGCCTGGCCGGGAGAACTAGAAGATCTCCAACAAGCGGCAAACGGCTTCGATCAGGATTCTGACTTTTCGTTGAAGACTGGGACGTCTGGGATACTGCCTGGTCATGAAAGACCACAGTCGAGGTTGATCGTCCCTCCAGGCCCTCAGGCCGGAACGCCACCCCGGGATTTCCCCGATGATGTCCTTCCTCAGGATGACCAACGACTACGACTGCCTTTCCTTGAGATCCTTCAACTCGCAAGCGCTGGATCAATGCGGGAGAGTACACGGTATGGCAACCCACGATCATACAGGCTCCATTGATTTCCTCCGCAAGCGCTTCCCAGGTCTGAGGGTCATGAGGAGGAAATTCCCGAACCGGCAACCAACGAACGGCGGCCTGTACCCGGCTATCTTCACGAAGTAACTGACGAAGAGCTTGTTCTTCCGGCCCAGCTAACACCCAAATTTGAGAAATTCCGCCTCGCTGCAACGTGAACACCGCCCGTTGAAACAGCGTCATGCCGCCGACACGAGTTAAGGGACTGGGAACCGCATCACCTGTCCCGACGGCCCCGGGATCAAAGACGCCGACCGACGTCAATAAAATTGCCGTATCGACCGCATGGGTGGCTTCTTGTTTAAGTATTCCGTCCATACACTCATTCCTACGGTCTCAGTGTGGTGGCCCTGGTATTCTCCTCTAAGTTTATGACGGCGGGCAAGATCTCAGACTCCGCTCGATTTATATCTTCAGGAAAATCAATTTCTATCCACGGAAGACCCCCGATTTTTTCATATCCCACCGGCACCTTCTCAAAAAACTCTTTTAACGCGTCCTCATATTCCATATCAAGCGCTCCAACTGCAACATAGGTCTGAACCGATTGCAACAGTGCTGGAATATCTCGTTCTTGGACTTTGAGGAACCCGACCCCTTCGCCGGCCTCATCATAGGCAGATGGCAGACTTTTACTTAAGGTGAGGACTCGACCAGCCTTCGCGGCAATCATACACTCTTCCGATTCTTGCTTCACCGTCTCATCCATTAACAAGGCAGTCGGAAAGGGAGAATGAACCAACCGAGCCAGAATCGATGGGACGTAGAGAACATCGGCATCCATGAGCACAACATCATCGTCCATTTCAGACCGTGCCGCCCACAATGACGTTATGCTCCCACGAGTAAACTGTTCATTCACCACCCATCGGACCTCTTGAACAAACGGGTCAGCGGCCATGGCTTTTCGAATATGATCCTGAGCGTACCCCACCACCACCACCACCTGGCACACACCCAATTGCCCCAGAGCTTCGACATGCCGGGATAATAACGTCCTTCCGCCAAGTTCGACCAGGCATTTCGGTCGCCCCTCTGTCACACCTTGCAACCGCTTCCCCACACCCGCTGCAAAAATGATTGCCTTCACGCTCTGGCTCCCGAAAGTATGGACTGAAAAGCGGAGAGGAATCCTTCAATATTCTGATTGGTCAGGGCACCAATATTGGCAATACGGAACACTTTCTCTTCCAATTGTCCCTGCCCGGCATAGATTACGTATCCGGCTCGTTTTAATTCGTCATGCAGCCCTTGGTAGGCACACCCTTCAGGCAGATAAAAGGCGGTTAAGGTATTACTTTGAAGCGTAGGAGCCAGTACCGGCTTGACGCCCCACTCATCCAGACGCGTCCGAATGGTGGTGGCATAGCCCTTAAATCGTTGAATCCGGTTGTCGAGGCCTTCTTCTAAGAGTTCATTGATAGCTTCACGGAAGGCATAATAGACCTGCACGGCTGGAGTAAAGGGAATCGTTCCCTGCTCCTGTTCTTCATAATAATTAGCCAAACTCAAATACCAGGACCGCTTGGGATATTTCATCATCCGCTCCATAAAACCTTTGCGGACCAACACAAACGCGGCACCTGGGAACCCTTGAATACATTTCTGAGCGGCCCCCGCAACCATATATAATTTATTTCCGGCAATATCCAGGGCCTCTCCCCCCAGCCCGCTCACAGAGTCCACCATAAAGACCCGATTATGCCGGTCCACGACCTCCGCAATTTCCTTCACCGGATTAATCAATCCCAGGGTCGTTTCATGATGCACCATAGCGACGCTGTGCACTTCCGGATGTTGCTTCAGCGCCAAATCAATCGTCTGCTGGTCCGGTAGCATTCCCCAGTCATACTTTAAGTCCGGCGTACCCAAACGCTGCATCGCCAGCATGGAAGACATCCGTTGGCCATACACCCCATTGTTAATCACCATCGCCCGCTTGCCGGTAGGGATACTGGACATCAACGCCGCTTCCACGGCCGCCGTGCCAGAACCCGTCAACACGATCGCGGTGTACTCGTCTTCTTCACCCGGAACGAAGACCTTCAACAATTTTTGCCGAATATCTGCTAATAGTTCCGAAAACTCCGACTCTCGATGACAGATATCTGGTTGCAGTAATGCCTGACGAACTCTATCAGACACATTGACGGGACCGGGATTGAATAAAATCATGAATCCTCTTCCTTTACAGGCTTACAGGCTGGCGAGCAGGCTTTCACGCGAATAGGTGTGCCGTTAGGTGATACTCCCCTTAAACCGTTTCGTCAGCTCAGCTGGACTCAAGTCAATGCGATCCGCATCTTCAAGCTGTTCATTCACCTTGACCAACAAAAAACTCGGTCCGTCATCCTCTAACATGGCCTTAAACTCATACACAATATCTTCTCGCTCCCAGACTCGCTCAACATTCTTGTATCCTGCCGCTTTAGCCATTTTATCCAGGCCGACAACCCTGGAATAGGTGGGCTGATTTCCGGTGGTCCCATACACCTCATTATCAAAGACCACATGAATGAGATTTTTCGGTCGCAACGCACTAATCGTGGCCAACGTGCCAAGACTCATCAGCACATTTCCGTCGCCGTCAAAGACTACCACCGTTTTTTCTGGCTGGGCCAGAGCCAATCCTAATCCGATGCCCGCCGTCGCGCCCATCGAGCCAATCATATAAAAATTTTGAGCCCGGTCACGAAGTTTACAGGCCTCACGTGAGGGAAACCCGTTGCACACAATAAGCAGTTGATCGGTCATCAGTTCCAACATGGCCGCCATCGCCTGCGCCCGGCTCTGCATGACCCCTTCTTCTGGTCCAATCATCGTTGCATCTCCAACACAATGGTTATTTCTTCGCGTTGACACCCAACCTGTTGTCCACAGACAAAACTGGAGTGCAGATCCGCTGCTCTTTCCTCACGAAACCAAATCGAGAAATCCGTACCGGGCCATAGGACATTTCTTCATCATCCTATTAGGGCTGAATGGTTTTCACGATGCCCTTTTTCAACAATAAGGCGACAGGGATACGCTTCTCCATAAAGGTTGTGGCTGTCCATTTCAGATCATCCACAATCGTCTTCTGGGACAAGGTCCTGTGGGGGATCCGTACCGTATCCAAGAGCGTCGTCATGGTTTCTCCCATCACCAGGTGTTCAGGTGCGTCTTTGCCTTCGAAGCCGCGCCAGGATACCAACAGCAAACAGGGAATCTGATAAATCAAATTGAGAGAAGCCAGAACATTCAGAGCATTACCTAATCCGGAATTTTGCATCAAGACTACCGGTATTTTCCCACCCAGGTAGGCTCCTGCGGCCATCGCCACAGCCTCATCTTCACGAACTGCCGGGGTATACAACCGTTCTTCCGTCAAATGGGCGATAATGCCCCCCAAAATCGTGTCCGGTACACCGGTAAAAAAATCGAATCCAATACCTTGAAGACCTTTCACAAAATCGTCAGCTTCCAACACCGTGATACTGCTCATCTCCTAGACAGACCTCACAATTCCCCCCCCGTTTTTTCGACACATGAAACCTGCCACATACAGAATCGGGGTCGGGGTACGTTTGAATGGTGATTAACAATCGTCTCGGCAAAATACCAAGCGCGCCACAAATGACACGCGAGTATAGCCCAGGGTAGGGGTATTCTCAAGAAACCGGCGGCATAAGGTTGCGGGGAAATTTCAGAAAAGAGTAGACTGGGAGCCTTGCTGAACCATCCTCAGGAGACGAGCCATCAACGCATGAAAAAATCGCACGATTCTTCAAAGTCAGGCTATTCGGAACGGCATGCCAAGAGCGGGATTGCCGATAAATTGCCAAAAATCGAAACCTGGCCGAACCAATATCCAGGCTACGAAATTACCATTGAAATTCCTGAATATACGGCTATTTGTCCCAAAACAGGACTCCCTGATTTTGGCACAATCCGATTGACCTATGTGCCGGACAAATCCTGTCTTGAGTTAAAATCCCTCAAAACCTATATCCACGCCTATCGAAATCTGGGAATCTTTTATGAAAATGCGGTCAACAAAATTCTGGCCGATTTCGTCAAAGCCTGTCGTCCTGTGTCAGCATGCGTCACCGGAGAGTTTACGGCAAGAGGCGGGCTCCGCAGCATGATTCAAGCCCGCTATCCTCAATAGCGCCTCTCGTTTCCCAATCTGCTTTTCCTCTATTTTTTTATTCTTTGTGATGATCGCCTTTACCGTCGATCAAAAAATAATTTGATCGTGTCGACCACATACTGGAGTTGGTCCTGGGTGAGTTCCGGATAAATGGGAAGAGAAAGCACCTCTTGGGAGAGCTGTTCCGAAACCGGAAAATCGCCTTTATGATACCCGAGATCCTGGTAACATTCCTGAAGATGAAGAGGGACAGGATAATAAATGCGATTGCCTATTCCATGGTGGGTTAGGTAGGCACTGAGTTCGTCTCGCTGCGGGGTGCGAATGGTGAACTGGTTGTAAACATGACTATTGCCGGCTGCCACGATTGGCACGATCACTTGCTCATCAAGACCGTAGGCCTGAAACATCTGTTGGTAAGTGGCCGCATGCGCTTGGCGTTTCGCGGTCCACTCAGCCAAATGCAGAAATTTTACCTGAAGGATGGCCGCTTGCAGCGCATCCAACCGACTGTTCATCCCGATTAAATGATGATGATATTCTGATCGGCTCCCATGCACACGCAAGAGTCGTAGTCGCTCGGCCACCCGCGGGTCTCGCGTCGTAATCAAACCGCCGTCGCCAAACCCCCCTAAATTTTTCGACGGGAAAAAGCTGAAGCCCCCCGTGTGTCCGAAGGCTCCGGCCCGGACACCGTTACGAGCCGAACCGATGGCCTGGCAGGCATCCTCAATAACCGGGATTCCCTGTGCATCGGCGATCTGAAGAATCGTTTCCATATCCGCACATTGTCCAAAGAGATGGACCGGAAGAATGGCTTTGACATCTGAAGTGAGGCTATCCCCTAACCGTGTGGGATCGAGATTAAACGTATCAGGCGTCACATCGACAAACACCGGACGCGCATGAAGCCGGGAAATCACTCCTGCAGACGCGAAAAATGTAAATGGGACCGTCACGACACGATCGCCCGGTTGAACTCCCACCTCCATTAACGACAACAACAACGCATCGCTTCCTGAGGCCACCCCAATCGCATGGTCTGTGCCGATATATGATGCCAGGGTCTGCTCCAAATTCTGAACATGGGCGCCCAAAATGAAACTTTGCTCCGCACACACCTCTCCCAACACCACCTGGATGTCCTGTTTGATGCTGGCAAATTGGGATTTTAAATCAAGAAGGGGAACATTCACGATACCACGACTCCATAAAAGGCTGGGAATTCTAGAGGAATTGGTCGTTTGGACAGCAATTTATCAAAAAGGAGGCAATTGAGAGGCAAGGCCAACCATACCAACAACGTTTTCTGAATGCTATAGGCAGGCGGCTGCGTCGTTCACCCGCCATTGCCGGGTAACAACGCGAACAAAGCCACATACCGGCACCCTTTGCCAATCCCGATACACAATAGGGCACGCCCCCAGCCCATTCGCAACCATCCTGCCGCGATACACAGCGGATCCCCAATGACCGGCACCCAGGACAATAACAGCACCGGACTACCCCACTTTCGGACCCGTTCCACGGCCAAACGGTGGGTCGGCTTGGTAAACTCATGGAGTGGATACCACCACCCGATAAGCCACCCCAAGGCCCAGGAACTCATGCCACCCAGGGTATTGCCTGCCGTCGCCGTAGCGAGCAGACTCCAGGCCGGAAGATGCCCCTGTGCGGACAAAATAACGAAGACGACCTCAGAGCTACCCGGTAATATGGTTGAAGAAAGAAACGCACTCAGAAATAATCCGACAAGGGAATACTCATCTCCAGTCATAGCGGCTGCACTTACCTGTCTTCCTGTGCCAGGCGAATCGAATGAAACTTCAACCCCGCATCGAAGGTGATTTCAAAGGTCCCCTGGATCCCCTGATGCGAGACAAAGGGACGAAGCACTCGGGCGGGAAACTGGATCGTCCGACCATCGATTGACTGTGCCACCACAGATTCCACCACACCCTGGTAATAGGCCTGAAAGCGTTCTGGGGAAATTTTCAGCCTCACGGTCACGGTTTGCATATTTCCCCCCGGAAAGTCTCCCCACGCCTCATTCCATGCACCCGGACCCTTTCATTCCGCCATCCCCCCATACCCTCAATCTAGCCTCAGACGCGCCTCTCATGCTATGAACTGTTACGAGCGATGCCTTAAGCGCCCTCCACACTTAACCGATGGTCTCGGGTACAATATCAAGAGAGAGCATTTACTCCATATTGCCAATGCACCACATCCATTTTGATTATGACTGATTATCGCCAAGAACTCTCCATCATCCGACAAGCCCTGCTCCGCGCACGTGATCGCCTTCACAGAATCCAGTATGAAGGATTAGTTGTCCAGATCAAGCCGGACGGATCGCCAGTGACCAATGCCGATCTGGAAGTCAATCGTATCGTCCAGGAAGCCTTGTCCGCCGTCTATCCTGATGATGGCTGGCTCTCGGAAGAATCGCCAGACAACCCCATCAGACTGAAAAGAAACCGAGTGTGGATCCTGGATCCTATTGATGGGACCAAACCCTTTATTAAAAACCTCCCACAATTTGCGATCTCCCTTGCGCTCATCGACCATGGACAGGCTTCAATCGGAATTATCTTCAATCCCGCCACCCAGGAATATTATTGTGCCGTACGAGGTGAACCGGCGACCGTCAATGGCTACCCCATTCATGTCGGCCAGACTACCGGACACCGCTTGTCGTTCCTGGTAAACACAGGACCCATTGACCGCTCCACCATTCGCACCTGGCGAGAAACCGCCAATTGCCGCAATCTTATGGGTTCCATTGCCTATTCATTAGCACTGGTGGCTGCCGGACAGATTGACGGAGTGATCAATATTGGCACACAAAACGAATGGGATATCGCGGCTGCGCTCCTTCTGGTTCAAGCGGCGGGAGGGGTCGTCCTAGACAGAGACCTGAAATCCATTCAATGCAACCAACCTCATCCCATCGTCAATGGCATCATCGCCGCTCGCCCTGATGCCCTCCCGGTGATCCAACAACTTCTCAGCAGCCTTCCTAGCTAACATGTAAACCAGGCCAAAGGCGTATCTTTATCTCACCCCATAGATGAAAGGGGGTACCCTTTTGCTTAAATGTTTCATGTTTGTTCATCCTGAGTGAGATTTACGCTATTTGGTGGCCTGCTTTTTTAGCTTAATGGGCCTCGATCCATTCTGCAATCAACAGAACATGTTCCAGGCATCGAAATTCTCCTCCTCATTCTTCTTCATCAAAAATCCGTCCCAACTGGTTTTCTCTTAATCTCAGCAAGATTCAACCGAAAAAACAGATAGGCCAACACACGTATTTTCCGTCAGATATCAGACGTTAATCCTTCATCAGACTGAAGTGTGGGCAATCTGCTTCAACCAAGATAATGAGCATCGGATCATGCGCGGAGCCGTCAAAAACACATTTAAGATCCTGACCATCGAGGATGATATCGCTCAGATAGAAGCCCTCAAAGAAGCACTGACGGTGGCCCAAATCATCTGCGTGGAAATTTTTGAGGCGGAAGACGGTGAACAAGGTACAGCCTTTTTAAATCAGGAGTACCCCTTTGTGGATGCCCCACAACCCGACCTGATTTTTCTCTCCAATCATCTCCCCGATATGTCGGGAGAAGAAATTATTAAGGGACTCCAACGCGACCGCCGCTTACAGTTGATTCCGGTGGCCTTGTTTTCGGAAGAGATTCCAAGTCACTCGAAAGATTTTTCTTTCCCTCCCAATTGCCATCTTTTCAAACGACCGAAGACCTGCGACGAATGGATTTATGTATTGCGATGCATTGAAGATGTCTGGGTTTCACTCTTAAACATGGCAGGAAAACCTCTCATTTAAGACCTGGCTTGTTCACTGCCTGTTGCCTGGCCTGCCTTGCTGATTTCCGGTTTCCTCCGTCCACCATCTGAAATTCATACAGCCTCGATTCCAACGGGCCATTGAACAGGGGGATTTTACGTGACGGTGCTAAGTGAATCAGTTTAGGAAGTCGCGAATCGGCCGTGAGGATATAGACATTCCACCCCGCAAACCGCTGCTTCAATAGATTCCCAAATTTCGGATACCACTCCTCCAGCTCCGACCGGTCTCCCATCCTCACTCCATAAGGAGGATTGGTAACCAGAAAACCTTTTGGCCCAGGAGGCGTCACATCCAACACATCCACCTGATCCAATTGAATATCCTCAAGCCCCAAACCCTCAAGATTTCTTCTGGCCATGGCCAAGGCATTCTCATCCTCATCATACCCAACAATAGAAAGACCCGATACGGGGAGCATCGGTTTGATCGACTCTTGGCGTACCTGATCCCAGATCGTGTCATTAAAATTCTGCAGGTGCCGAAAGGCAAATTCCCGCCCACGGCCCGGGGCAATTCCTTTGGCCATCAACGCCGCCTCAATTAAAAATGTGCCCGCGCCACACATCGGATCAAGCAGGACATGCTCGCCAGTCCAACCTGAAAGTCTGAGGATGCCGGCCGCCAAATTTTCTCGTATCGGTGCGTCTCCCGCCACCTTCCGCCATCCACGCTTAAACAGCGGATCTCCGGAGGTGTCGATATACCACACCACATGCTCTGCATCGACAAAGACCACAATTTGAATATCCGGTTGTCGTTTACTTACCTCGGGGCGCGCCTGTGTCGCCCGGACAAATCGGTCACAAATGGCATCTTTCACTCGTAGCGTCGCAAACTCCAGACTCTTCAGTGGAGAATGTTGAGCAATGAGCCGGACTTTAATGTGACAATCCACGGAAAAATATTCCGGCCAGGGAAGACTTGATGCGAGGCGATACAGGTCCTCCTCATCCCGGTACCACCCCTGCCCCACCCGCCACAAAATACGGCTGGCAATCCGACTTTCTAAGTTGAGCCGGTAGCAGAGAGGGAAAGCGCCCTGGCATTCAACGCCGCCAGGTGTCGATCGAATCTCCTGCCCGCCTAATTCCTGAAGTTCGTGGCTCAGAACTTCTTCTAAGCCACGAGGGCAGGTTGCAAAAAATATTTCCATCATAAGAATAATCGCGGAATGTATTGTTACCGGCTAAGCTTAGCAAGAATCATTGATGAAGAATATTCCCGCAATCGGGTTCAGTGGAGACCCAAATCCCGTTCTGTCTGCCTCATTCAGGTAGGATCAGGTTTAATTTATAAGGATCGGGGGGTTCCGGGTGGTGGAAGCTGAATCCAGCAGCCTCCTCATAATCAACCGTGACGCCCTCCAGACGTTGTGCACAGGAGCCGTCTATGGCAATGATGAGGTCTTCAATATCTAAGACCGAATCCTCCTGTGTCACGGCATCTTCAAGAGTAATGGAAAAAACAAGGACTTTGTCATCCCGGTCCCGAACGGCTAAACGCACAATGGGATCCTCGGGGTGCTCTTCGATCAAGGCTTTCAATTTTTCCACGGCCGGGGGTGTGATGTGGATCATGATCTCTCCTCTTGACGAAACCGCCAATCGTCAGATTGACCTGCAATGCCTCCCATATCATCGAGCTCCTTTCCCAGTGTAAATAGTCCTCTACCAATTTTCTTACAGATTCATACCATACCGGTCTCGGAACTGGGTGACACACGGTAGACTTCAGGATTGACACAGTGTGGAAGCGCGTCTCCGCGTAACCCGGCAACGATATTCCCAGCGGCCATGCAGGCCATTCTGGTCCTTGTCGCCACAGACGCACTCCCCAAGTGTGGGATAACCAGACAGTTGGGAAGCGTAAGGAGCGGGTGTGGCACAGGAATGGGCTCAGGATCAGTCACATCTAAGGCTGCCCCACCAATATGGCCATGCACTAAGGCGTGATACAGGGCCTCTGGATCAACCACGCTTCCACGAGCGGTATTGATCAGAATACTTGAAGGCTTCATGATTCGAAACTCGGCTTCCCCAATCATATGATGCGTGTGAGGAGTCAGGGGTACATGCAGACTCACAAAATCCGCCCGGGCTAATGCTTCATGCAGACCAACCTCGTGGAATGACGCCCTTATCGGGTCGCCCTGACTGGTCTTTTCAAAAGAGCCTTTCCGGTGCATGTTTGGTTTCGCAATCGGCTGAGTGCCAGGCTCCATTGAAACCGAAGACTGCAGTGATCCACTCACACCATTCGGTGACGGCACCGCTAGCACATCCATTTGGAATCCTTGCGCGCGCCTGGCCATGGCCTGTCCGATCCTGCCAAATCCCACAATGCCTAATGTCGCACCATGCACATCCTGCCCCAGCAAGAGATCCGGGCTCCAGGTTGTCCACTGTCCCTGTCGCACATACTCAACCCCTTCGACAATTCGTCGGGCTGCAGAAAGGAGCAAGGCAAAAGCCAGATCCGCCGTTGTTTCGGTTAAAATACCCGGCGTGTGTCCAACCGGAATGCCACGAATCGTACATTCTGCAACGTCAATATGATCAAATCCGACGGCCATGGTGCTAATCACCCGAAGCCGTTTCCCGACCTGAAGCACCTCCCGATCAATCCGGTCCGTCAACAGGCAATACAGCCCTTCTGCCTCGGGAAGATGATCCAACAACCATTTCCGCTCAACGGGGCAATCGTGCTCCCAGCACACAAGATCGGCCTGTGCCCCTAATACCTCCCAAGCCTGTTGTGGGAGACGTCGCGTGACAACAACTGTTGGAGGTGCCATCGCTATGCTCTTTTTCTTTTGCTCGGCATGCTTGAACCTCTCAGAGACCGGGCCTTACCAGAAAAGCACCGAAACCACAAACACCACGTAACACAGACCGTTCATAATCAGATGAATGGGCTTCAACACGCCCCGCCGAACCACCCAGGTTAAATAGCAGGCCGCCACCAATGTCATCGCCATTCCCATGAGAATTTCATGTTGCGGCACCCAGGCTGTCAGCATAATTCCCAAGGCCGGCAATAAACTCCCCTGAAAGACCATGGCCCCGGTAATATTCCCGACAGCCAGGGTATCCCGACCGCGCCGGATCCAAATAATGCTGTTAACTTTTTCAGGCAATTCAGTCGCAATTGGAATAATGAGGAGAGACAGGGCTAAGGCCGAAACTCCCCACTTGGGGGCAAGCTGTTCAATCCCATACACAAAACCTTTCGCCCCTAACACAATGAGGCCCAGGCCGCATCCCACTTGGAACAAGATCACCATTAAATTATCGGGAAGCCCTGCTAAGGTCATATAAAGCGGATGATCCGCCTCGGTTCCATGTCCATCATCCACTAAATTGGCTGAAGATCGAATGGTTTGATACAAATACACCACATACAGAATAACCAGGGCGCCCGCAATGGCAGGCCGTGCCCAACCCCACTCCTGGGGAACAAACACGGCAATCACTCCCAGACAAAACGCCCAGTTAAACCAGAGCAGATCACGGGCGAATCCAATTGGCTCAGGATTTAACGTGCCATGCCATCCTCTTTTCCGTGCGGCAAAGAACCCCATCAGAAAGAAGGCCAATGTGGCCAGCATCAGAGGCGCCCCGAGAATAGCCCCCACCCCCACTTCATGCCGCAACGTTTCAGAGCCCGATGACAACAGGATGGCAAAGATAGGCACCAGCGTTTCCGGCAATGCCGTTCCCACCGCCGCAAATACCGAACCGGTAACGCCTTCCGAAATCCCGAGTCGCTCTCCAAAATGTTCTAAACTGTTGGTAAACGCCTCCGCCCCTAATAAAATGACGACCAAGGATGCGAAGAGAATCAGGATGTCCATTTGGAGAACGTACCATCCCTTTTTATTATGAGAAAGTTCAAACGAGCATGCTAAATTTCATAATATTTTCATATAATTACGCACACTAAGGCAACGCGATTTTCCTTCAGGTACCGCCACCCTTCCCAAGATGCCCCCCCACCTTGCCATCTGGAAATTTATTCTTCTACACTCCCTCTATGGACAACATCACAACAGGCTTCTTGCTCGTCCTAAGTACCATTGTGATCTATGCTCTAACCGTTCGTTGGTGGCGCCATCGCCGGGCCGCCAAACTCGCCGATAAACTCCTCGCGGAAGTCATCCGGGGGAAAGACGCCTTTCGTCGATAAGACTTTGCCATCCCTCATTCCAGTCACACAAAATATCTGCACAGCCGATCTATCCTCTGTCCGATGGCCTCCGCGATTCACACCTCCTCCGACCGTCGATTCTTCATGAGTTTTTTGAGTGTGATGTAATTCAACTTCGACAAGTTTTCCTCGACATCGGCTACAAATATGTCGACTCGGAAAAATCGTTCGCCGTTGCCGATGATAAGCCATTCCGCATTGAAGGCACTGCCAGGCATAGCGATGATGTCTCTGAACACCCACATTCAACTGATGGCGAACCGTCACCCCAAGTCCCGCCGCATTCATCCTGTGCATCATTGCACGAAATTCCGCCCCATGGGACGGACGATGCTTCCGAATATCAAACTGCCATTGGTGAATCATTTCATGTGCCAACGTTCGTCGGAGCTCTTCTTCGGGTTGATCGCGAAGCAACGGAGCGGACAACCGAATCACTCGAGCCGCACCTTGTCGATACTCACGTGAGGCCCACCAGCTTCTTGGGCCAATCTGACTCACAAACAACCCGGCCGATGAGGTTAATCGTGTGCTCCACTCAATGGTAATCAGAGGTAACCGATTCTCAAAAAAGTGGTGGGCAAGACTCTGCCACATGGCTTGCACCTTTTCCAAAGGAACGAGCCTCTGACTCACATTACTGGCGGAAGATTTCACCAAGATTTCCAGGTGGGTTGGCTATACATCAGATAGTGGCTATGTTACCATTTTTTTTGCCTTTCGGAACAAAAACTTTCACTCACACCATCATCATTCAACTGTACTTTTTGATATGACCATGGAGGTATTGGATCCAACCACGGATAGTCAATTCATGCGCATGGCGTTGGACTTGGCGCATCAGGCCTTTCGTGCGGAAGAAGTCCCGGTTGGGGCGGTGCTGGTCCAGAATAAAAAAATCCTCGCAACGGGCTTCAATCAACGGGAGAGCACACAAGATCCGACCGCCCATGCCGAACTCATGGCCATTCGATCCGCTTCGATGGCACTGGGGTCCTGGCGTCTGACGGACACCACTCTCTATGTGACATTGGAACCCTGCGCCATGTGTGCAGGAGCCATCATCCAGGCTAGAATTGCCCGTGTCGTATTTGGCACATGGGATCCGAAAGCCGGCGCCTGTGGGTCAATCTGCAATCTCACAGCGGAGACCAGGTTTAATCACCGGGTGAAGGTAGACTCAGATATCCTGGCAGATGATTGTCGAGCAATCTTACAGAATTTTTTTCAGCAACTTCGGAGTACCCAACCAGTTCCTACCGCATAACATAGACGAACACGGAGAGGTGCGAGAGTGGCCGATTCGGACGGTCTCGAAAACCGTTGTCCTCACAAGGGACCGTGGGTTCAAATCCCACCCTCTCCGCCAGCCTTCGCCACAGCAAAAGGACAACAAGCGGAAAGCGGAGCAACCAAACCAGGATCTCACATAAAAGAGGGTGGGATTTGAACAGGGGTTTTGAAGGGGATATTTCCCCTTCATGGGGTGACCGGAGCCATGCGAAGGCACGAGGGGGCATGGCCCCCTAGTGAAAGTGCGGGGCTAGCAGACCCGCACGACTTCAAATCCCCACCCTCTCCGCCAGCCCTTGCCACGGTATTGTCAATTTAACTCGCGTTTGGCAGAGTGGGCTGCATGAACAAGCCAACACCCAGCTACCAACGTCACCGTTTTCCCTCTGAAATAATCAGCCACTCCGTCTGGCTCTACCATAGGTTCTGTCTCAGCTTCCGTGAAGTCGAAGAGCTGCTGGCTGAACGTGGCATCACCGTGACCTTTCAAACCATTCACCAGTGGTGCCAAAAGTTTGGCCCTGTCTATGCCCACAAACTCATTGTCATCATTCAAAGGGAACGCCAGTATCTGTGGCGAGCGGTCGATCAAGACGGTGATGTGATTGATATTCTTGTGCAGCGCCGGGGCGATGGGCGTGCGGCGAAACGCTTCTTCCGCCATCCTCTCAAAGGCCAAGGGTGTGAACCCCGCTGGCTGATCACTGATAAGCCCAAAAGCTATAAGACTGCGCATGGGACGATCATGCCGATGATGCCTCATCTCAATCACGTCTATGCGAATAACCGCATCGAAGTGTCGCATCAATCGATCCGACAACAAGAGTATTATATGCGAGGCTTTTCAACATCGACTCAAGCCCAACGGTTTCTGAATTTGCATGGACTCACGCAAAATCTCTTTCGTCTGGGCCGCCACCTCATGCAGGCGGTCAACTATCGAATTTTGCGGACTCGATCGTTCCAAGTTTGGCAGGACGTGGTGTGCGCATGAGATGCTTGCCTTAGCGGATTCAATTCGTTCTTGTGTCGTTAAGTTGACAATACCATATTCAACGCAACAAATTTAGGACACGGGGAGGAGTACTTCATGTCAGAAACGGAAATCCTTACATTACATTTTGATCTCAACCACATTCCACACGAGGTGGAGTTCACGCTTCGTGCGGGGGGTGGAAGGCAATATATCCTGACTCCCTATTCGACAACTCCCGGAAAACTGGAGGAGCACAAGAAGAAGAATAAGGCCCTCGCCCTCATGCCGGACAGTCGTATCAACCGGCTAACCCATTTTGTCGAACAGGCCCAACTGCCAACGAATCGAGTGTCCGTGCGCTCGGTCACCTTTCCCTCTTTGGATCACCATCCCCTGCCGGAAGTGGCCCTTGAATTTATTCACATACCACCGAAATGCCGCCGTGGCGCTTTCAAGTACAGCTCCTGGCCTTCGGGAAGGATGCCACACCCCTTTGTTCTCAAGCACATGGGAGTCAAACCCTCAGCGGTCAGTGATGAAGACATGGATGAGGTTGTGGTGCATGCGGCAAACATTAAAACTCCTGCGGATACGGCTAAATCGCTTGTTTTTCACCATCCGGATATCGCGACGATTAATGGCAAATTCGTACCAATAATCGAAAAGCATATTACCGAAGGACAGGGTTTCGAAAACCTGGTCGAGTACATTCAGCAAAACGGGCCCGGCACTGAGGATTGCTGGTACGAAAAATCCTGGGTTACCTGGAAAGACCCGGAAACCCATAAAGAACAGCCTATGCCAGCCAGGACTGATCTGTTAGGAAAGAACAAGAAGCCGATTCTATTTCCCGTAAATCCCGCCACCGGCAAGCCCGGCATTCCACAACAGGCACTGCGCGACGGGTTTGTGTCATCTTCCCAGCTCGAAACCTTGGTTTGTAACGTGCTTATCGCCACACAGGCGGATGAGGCCCTGCACGGGGTCCTCTGGTCTAAGCAATCCGGCACGACACAGGTTTCCCAAACACATGTCCCGCCGAGCGGACCGTCCCTGATTTCAAGCCCGGTGGATTCTCCGAGCAAAGGCTGGACCATAAAAAATAAGACCTCGAGTTACGGTCTGGACCTGTACCCGAACCACGTGAAGTATGATCCCAACGGTAAAACGCTTTCCTTTCCGGTCAAGAACTGGCCTAATCGGTGTCTGTATGCCTATGTCGAATATTTTACGTCCGACGGCACGGTCATCGGTCCGCACGAGGTGCCTGACCGAATCCATGATTCCGGCGAACCCCTTCCGGTTTCCGATGGGTCAAGTTCCACCAAGAGACCCATATGTTGGATTCCTTCCGGAAATCAGGTTTTCGGCATTCCCGCCCTCACGAACCCCACCACGCTGGAGTTCTCATGGCCCGATGAGGCCGCTTCGGCCCACGTGCTATTTGGTGGCTTGGGCGCTGCCGAGGGCTTCAAGGATTGGGATGGTGATGTCGACCTATACGGCACGGTGTTAACCGGGTTTATGAACTATGGTATCGCCTTTTTCAGTATGGCTCTGGGAATCTATGTGATTCGCCCGATCAAGTCCATGCTGACCAAAGAGACACTCACTGCGATTTACAAAGTCGCGGGGGCTTTGGGCATCCTGGCTGTTATCGGCGCGAGCATCAAACACACCACCAGGCCTGGCAAACACATCCTGGCTTATCTGGCCAATAAGATGGCAGGGCTCATGATCGGTCGCCTAGCCGAAATACCACTAAAAAAGATTTATAGGACACAAATAGAAGAGCTGATGTATGAGTACTGGAACTTGATCCATGAGGAGGAGGCGTTGGAATGGATCCCTGTGGCGGGACGAGTGTTGCAGCTGGCAAGCGTGGCTGCGGATATCGCCACGTTAGCCTCGACGACCGTTGAGTGCGTATGTTCCCCCGCCACCTACATCATCGAAGTCACCCGCACCATGGACCTCACGGTCACCGTCAAACCCGACCCACAACATGCAAAGGCCTGGCCTTTGGTGAGTGACCATTTCATCATCTCCGTCAGGTATCCGGGCACCAAGGGAAAAGAGGGCGGGACGACCTATCTTCAATCCGGGCCTATGCACGGCCGCGATACACCGATTGCCATAACCTTTGACGGGATCCCGGCCGGTGGCAAATGCGAAGTCGTCGCCAATATTTACTCAAGCAACAATTGGTTGGCAGGCCGCTGGGACAGTGGCTGGATCGAAGCCGTTCCCGATGAGCAGGACCGGCTTTCGGTTTCCGGCCACATCCGCGAAAGACTGGTGCCCCTAACGCCGGACACCACATACCGTCAAAAACAGCGATTGCTCTACGATGGGAAACTCAAAAAACATCTGTGGGGCGCTACTTATTTTTCAATCGATTGCCGCTTTACCGACACATTAGATCGCAAGAAACCGGACCCATTGAGACAGCCGTTTGATCACAACGGGAACACCCTGTCCAGCGACGATACACAAATTGTCATTACGGTCAAAACACCTCGTTGTCAATGGGAACTATTGGACAAAGGGTCAGGGACCACCTACGAGATCGTGCAGAGGGTGACCTACAACTCGAACAATGAGCCCTCCTGCGTGCTGGAGGTCCAAGATACAAGCCACCGGATTCCTCCGATTCCCTCGCAGGTCGCTGACTGCGCCAACGATGGCCATCGGATGTGCAAGCGGGTCAACATCATCAACAATAACAAAGCCTATCAACTCGGATACACGTGGATGGCTTCCGGAATGAACTTGCCGCGCGATCAGGATACCAATCCCGGCAATGACCAGATGTACGCGTTTCAAAGTATCTCGACGCTCGGGGACCCGGAGGACGGCCTCATCGAGCCGTCTCGCGGGTTCTCACAGCAACCGTATCTGGCTTTCGATCAGTTCGGTTTAACGCCGCTGTTCACCATCGACTACACAACCTTTAAGGACACGCTCAACGCCGGGGGGATGGTCTCCCAGAAGCTCGCAGCTCAGTTTGCCGACTACGCCCTCCCTAAAAATGCCCAAATTAAAGTCATCACTCCGGACAGGGAATGGAAAATCGGCACCCCGACCAAGCCAGCTTACGAACTGCGCAGAGCAAATGTATCCGGCGATGGAGCAAAGGTGCCTATCGAGGTCTTTTCCTATCCCGTGCCAAAACTTGACAATTTTTGGCTCGACCCAAGACCAAGACCGCGGCAAAGTTCAAAAGGTCCGTCCCTCGACCTCTACCACTTGCGCGGTGTCACGTTCGGCAAGGGGCGCTCGACCTTCGACTACAACTCCAACAAGAGCTGGGGCGCGTTTACCGTGCCCGATTTCGACGCGATCGCCGTGCACCCCGGCGGTTACGTGGTCGGTGTCGAATGGAGGCATAAACGAGAGAGCCCCAAAATGCACGTGCTGAGGCTTCCGGCCGAGGCGCACGAAGAGGATACCGCGTCCCTGGCAGCCCCTCTTTCGGGATTCGGTCAACGAGAGGGGCTGATGGCACAGCCCGTGGCTATGGGGATCACCGCAGATGGGCGCATTCTCGTTCTCGAACAAGGCAACAGAAGGATTCAGGCCTTTGATATCAAGGCCAATCCGGTGCACTGCTTCACAGGCGCGGTTCGGTTCGAACTCGACTGGAAGTTTATTACCGAGTTGGACGACCGCACGGCAACGACGGAACTGGTACAGACCTACCAGCAGAATGTTTCACCCTGGCCATTTCAAGGCACGCCGCCGGATCCATCCCATCAGAGTCCCATGATGACGGCCCCCATCGTCTTCGGGGACCTGAGCGCGGTACCGGATCTGGATAGCGGAAAGCTCGGCGATGCGTTGAAGAAACAATTCATGGAGAGTGGCTATCTGCTTCCAAAAGACGACAGCCAAATCAGCGTGGTCCTCACCACAAAAAGCGAAATCTGGTTGATGAAAGACAGAGACACCCAAACTACCTACGACATTCGAGTACTCACGGACCCCCAGGGAGAGAAACATCTTTTGGTGTTTCATGCCCCGTCGTTGATGGTCACGGTCCGGGCTCAAGGCCATGAGTGGACGATTTGCGATAAGGCCAATGCCCTGACTTTCGACATTACCTGTCAGTCGGGAAAGAACCCATCGGAATCCAACACAACCTTGTCTGTGCGGCAGCTCATATCCACCATGGACTTGCGCGAGGAAGTCGCAACTAACGTGACCTATCTGGACCTGGCCGTGGAGTCGAAGGGCTACATTTACGTCCTGTCAAAGGCCACCGGTGCCGGCGGCCATCCTGTATATTATCGCCTGGACATTTACAATCCGGACGGATCGGTGCTGCTAACGAATGCCCAGCGAGGGATCAATGCAGAAAAGTTGACGGTGAATCAGTGGCGTTCCTTGTACACGCTGAATCTGGATACGTTGCGGGGACCTGGCGGCCGGACCGAGCCGGGGATCAGCACGTGGGTTCCGTCCACCTCCAGCAGTCCGAAACGCGCCTAGGCGGACGACCGGACACCTGTTGGAACTGATGGGTGAGGAAGGCGAGGGGCCCGTTTGTGGATACGGATGAGGGCCGCCCCATATTTGTTGTCGACCGCGAGCAAAGCACTATGACTAAACCGGTGTTCATCGGGAAGTGGACGTTTCAGTCTACAGGGAATAAGTATTACCGCTTGGGGGAGGAAGACCACATTGTCGTTGACGGCGAGAAGCCGGGAATTCCCGAACAATTTAATGCATATCGTCTTGAGACTAACGATGTCATTCCCCAAGAGATCATTCTGCAATCCGCTGCGAACAGAAAGTATTTGAGCGAAAAAGATATTGGAGAATATTTAGTATTCAATCTGATTGTCGCCGGCAAAGAAGTATTTAGCGTTGAACACGTGTGTCAATTTACGATTGTTGAAGGGGATAAATCGTTACAACTGAAAATGTCTCTAAGATCTTCGCTCCCATATTCTGGTGGGTACGTATACATTGTGGGGCCCATGCCTCAGTCGAAACATGTCGAAAATAATAACTGGCTTGGGGTTATCGACTGTGGAGTTTCGGGAGCAAAATCTTGGTGGAATCGGGTCGGACCTATCGAACGCGAAATCATCACCCCGGGGATCACCGAGATCCTTGCCAATCACGATTGTAGCGGAATTGATCTGACGGGCGTCGACCTATCCGGGGGATTAAACTTTTCCGGCAAGATTCTGCACGGCGCCCTTTTGACGGGAGCCATTCTCGCCGGCGCCATTCTCGATGGCGCCGATCTCACCAACGCCGAATTGTCTGAGACCGACCTCAGCGGCGCTTCTCTCAACGGCACCATTCTGTCTGGCGCGACCATGAGGGGAACGAACTTCACCAAAACCGATACGACCGGCGCTACGTTCAGTACCCCTCCTGCATTTTCCAACGATCCTACCCAGCCGAAGACGAACTTCACCGAGGCTCGGGTTGATTTTGACACGCTTGGCCTGAATTGGAGCTACCTTAACTTAACGAAGACCCAAATCCTGGGGCTTCCAGTAAATGCGAAAGGGCAACCGCAATTAAAGGGTTTAAAAGCGAAATGTGCCAATCTCGTCGAAATCGATCTGGCCAACGCTCACCTTGATCAGGCATCCTTCCTTCGAAGCACCCTCAACGGATGCAACCTTTCGGGTACCAGCTGCCAGAAGATAGACATGTCGGAAACCGTGCTGAAGCGCTGTGACCTTTCAAGGTCGGATATGACATGCGCCAACCTAGCCAAGGCGACCGTCGACAAAACATGCACGCTTGCAAAAGTGCAACTCACACAATCGACACTCACTCAGGCACATCTCGAGGGAACGAGCTTCACGGAAGCCTGTCTCGCCCGGGCTAACCTTTCTAATTGTTACTTAACGAGCGCGGACTTGAAGGACGCATCCCTGAGCCACGCTAAGCTTAAAGATGCAGATCTCAGCGGAGTGAATCTTAATGGGGCGGACCTTGCGGGAGCGGATTTATCCGGGAGTCAGATGGGCGGGATCAAGCTAAGCTTTGATGTAGTGAATACGACAGATGTCCAGCTCCTGAAGACTGCGCTACACAAGCAAGATAGCTCCAGCATCACAGACATGAAGGATATTTTTTCCAAGCACGGCTATACCTTAGACGGCAACCCGACCATTGACCCGCCGAGGAATCCCGGGGATCTGATGTGGACCGTAAATGAAAGCGCCCAGGCATATCGAGTCCGTGTCGATCCGGCCGGAGAGTACATCGGAGTGTATACATCGTGCAATCCGGCCACGTTGATAGACGCCTTCATGAAGGATGCCATTCTCACCGATGCGAACATGTATGGCGTCACTGCAGACCGCGCCCATCTCTACGGCACCGTCCAATTAGACGGCGCAATACTGGCGGGTGCCAGTTTTGTCGGAGCGAATCTTGGCGGCATCAATCTTCAAGACAGCAACCTTCCCAATATCAACTTAAGCGGTGCCGTACTGACCAATGCCACATTGAAAAAAGCCAACCTGTCTGACGCAGATCTGAGTTACGCGAATCTGCAGAACAGCGACTTCAGCGGCGCCAATTTGGATGGCACAAATTTGACAAACACGGCGATGGCAGTTTCGAACAGCACAGATCCGAGTGTAAGCAATGGTGTCTGGTTGTTCGACACGGCGGGTGGGGACTACTCGTCCTATATTGCCGAGCTGGAAGCGGCAGCGGCGAAACAGTTCACGTTGCCTCCGAGCTTGCAGCAACACCTGCCGAAGACTGAGGGTAAAGTGGCGGTGGATGCGGCCGTGATCAGGGCATTCAAGGATCACGGGGTGAGGCTCTCAGCCAAGGCTCAGGCGAACATGCTTCAATCCGAGCCCACGTGGATTATTAGGGATAACTCCACCATCTACCGGATTGACCGGGGTTTCGATGACCAGCCAGCTCCGGCGCTGGTGGTCCATGGCAGTGAATCGGGGGCAACACTCTTTACCATCGCGATGAACTATGAAGGGGACCTAAAAAAAGGCAAGCTAAGTAGCGATATCAAAAAGGCTTTCGAAAGATTTGGGCACCCCTTGTCGGCAACCGCCAGCGTAAAGACAGCGCGTGAACCGGCAGCCTGGCAGATAGAGGATAGACGCGACAGGTATACACTATGGTCAGGCTTCAATCCGTCGGATTCCCTTAAGCCTACCATTTTTGTGCGGCCGGGTATTCCAAAACTTCAGAAGTTGTTTGAAAAACACCACATTACTCTACGAGTGCAGGCCACGGTTGAATCAGTGAACGGGCTGTGGATCGTGAACAATGACAGCGGTAATCCCTGGGATACTCAATTGGGCTACGTGCAGTTCAAATTGGTCGGCGACGCGAAAGACAAGCGGCTGGATGTCTACGGTTGGATTTTTTGCATCTCCCGGCTCAAAAATGAACAACAACTTGAATTTCATCTTATCGTCTGTCAGAAGACTAAGCTTACCAAGGACGACTTATCTGAGAATACGCAATGTGCCAATGGTGAGTACGTAAGGGACAACATAACAAAGGGGTTGTCGTTTGAGGAATGGATGCGCGCCCGCCAGCCCCCTGCACCGCCCACATGCGTTCCCTCTGGAAACTATTATTGCCCGGTTCAGAAAAATTCAACACCATCTTGAATTTTGCGCCAGACTCCGTGCGATTAATTGCTTTAAACCTGTGCATGGCGAATTACTAAATGATGCTGCCAGATGGCCCATGACCGAGTTTTGACCAAGCTGTCTTTATGGTAAAATCTCATCGCCCTTTCCAAAAATGTAATTTAAGGAACCCAATTCCCTGTTAATTCCCTGTTCTTGAAGTCTCCCGTGAAAGGGTGAAAAGTTTAATACCCTGTTTTCAATGAGAGTTATGCCCATTTTGTCAAAAAGTCTCCTTCTTAAACGAAAAAATTTTCCTGTATTGTCCCTGTTATTGATGGAATAAGAAATTTGAGGGTCGTGACTACCCGACTAGGGGTAAGTCAGGGACAAACGAAGGATGGAAGGGGGAAATCAGATAATAGTAGTAGAGAGAGAATTTCGCGGCTGACTGCGCACACCGCCAACACATTAGAAGCCCACTTAGTCCAAGTAGAGCACAAAGATTCTATAATACGGCAAAGACAGAGAGCGGGATTGAATAGAGGTTCTGAAGGTGATACTTCCCCTTCATGGGGTGACCTAAGCCATGCGAAGGCACAAGGAGGTGTGCACCCTAGTGGGAGGGCGGGGCTAACCAGTGCCGCACGACCTCACATGCCCACCCTCTCCGCCAAGCAGCCTGCAGCAACATCGGCTTCTCCCCGCATTTCGGAATATTCCTAACACGTCCGCGAGGTAGGCTCCCTTGGAGCTATGACTGACGCGCTTTCCCGCCATCATCCTTCTCTGATTGTCCCCTTTTTCATGCAGATTTCTCTGACGAGATTTTGGCGGTCCCACTTCGCCTTTGTGTGTGAGACCGAGAGAGCCCATGGCCGGATTGGACTCACCACAGCCATGTTCTCTGGAAAAAATGGTATCGTGACCGACTGTTGGTTTTTTCATGCAGCGCGGTCAGCCAAACCCGCGTTAAATTGACAAAACCCGCGTCAGCAATACACCCAGAGAAATGAAATGAAACTCGTAGCGTTCAGGGTCGGCCGCGAATCGCTTTGTCATTCGGGCGTACAGCTCGTCGATGAGCTGTGGCCGATCCGGGGTGTTGGGCAAGCCGGACGTTACAACAGGTTCCGAGAACGCCCGAATGAACCCGGCGTAGCTTTCCGCCCAAGCGCGCGGGTCCCCACTGCGGGCGAATTCCTCATTGAAGGGGACTCGGCAATCCCGGGCCTCGGCCTTCTCGACGCGGAATGCCGGCGGCTCCCCGTTTTCTCCGGTCGGCGGCAACAACTCCGGAAGCGATCGATAGTAGACGGGGAAGACGAAATTCTCGTAGACGTCGCGCCTCAGGCGACCCTCCTCCACCATGTCAAGCATCGCATCGCTTAGACCGTCAATAATTCCATTTGCGGTGTCGTGTTCGTCGTTGCGTCCGAAGACTTGAACAAGTAGCTTTCCGCCGGGCTTCAGCTCGGCGGCACGAGCCCGATAGAAACTCAGGATGTCTTCATGGGCTTGTTTAGTGAAAGCCGCTCTTTCTTCCTGGCTCACAGAGACCCCCTTGCGAAACGCACGCTGCGCCGGTGGGGAGGGGGAGATAAAACGCGGCAGGCGCGTCTGGGGTAAGACGGACATCCAGCCCACCGCATTGAAGGTCGTCGCGATGTCAAGGCTTGACGCCGGAGCAACCCGCTCGAAGAGCGACCCGCCGACGGCAGCGGGATAGATACCGGCAATGCGACTCGAGGATGTCGCATCGGGAAAAAGGTTGGCAAAAAGTTGATTGAAGTCATTTGTCGGCAAATCATCGAAGAAAGTCCAGATGTCGGCCGAGGTGCGTTCTCGCAGCGCCTCGATGATCGCCCCTACCGCATGAATCGCGTTGGCGCCTTCCGACGAGCCGAGGTCAAGCAGCGCGATCGGCGTGCCGTTTTTCGGCAAGGGCAGATCGGCCATGGCATCTACGATCCAGGGAAGGAACTCGTCCATCGCCGCACGCTGCCCCGATGAGTGCGCATCGTAGAAGCCTCCCCCTCTCATACCAGTTGTGCTTGGCATGCTCAGGTCTCCTGCCCATCACAGGGCATTGTTCAATAACTTGATGTGATCACATTGATAGGGGTTTTTTCTCACCCCTTATGCACACACCGATTCCTTGCAGACCCCAAAGGCTGGCTTCGCAGTAGACGATAATTGACGGCCTGCATTTGAATGCGTCGGAGTTGCACAAGAATATCAATAATATCACCGTCTGGATCCACGGCTCACCGCAAATAGTGTTGTTGTCCTTGAATGTCAAAACACATGTTATCGAGTGGCCAAGTATCATCCGAACGACCTTGTCGTTTCATAAGCTTGCCTGCTTAGACAGGGCAAAATTTTTGACATCATGGGCGAAGGGTTTCATAACTGGGGATAATGCATCGTTTAACCAGAAGCTCTTCCACTTCCCGAAACCTCAGAAAGAATCGATGGTACAGCCACATCACATGACGAATAATTTCGGTCGGAAACGATGGCGTTAATAGCCGGGCGTTACGGAGTTCATGACCCCGAGTGTGCCAAACATGCGTTAAATTGACAATACCTGCAAGAGCCACTGAGTTTGAACACTACATCAAGACCGGTTCGGGGAGCGCGTTCGCTAAGAAAAGGCTTTGGTCATGGGAAAATTTTTCCCTCATGGGCTGACCGCAACTGGCAAAGGCACTATGGGCATGGCCCCCTAGTGGGAGTGCGGGATGAGCCAGACCCGCACGAATTCAAATTCCCACACTCTCCGTCAACCAATCTAATTGAGGACGGCACTCCCACACTTTCAAAACTGGGTCTTGATAGGAAAACTTCTATGGTCGGGCAGCAATGATCGGCCATGCCAAATGCTGTGCGGGAGAGATTGCCACCCGGGAAAAGACCTCCAACAAGCCGCAGCGGGAACAGCAACGGGCGAAGGTGTCAGAAACTTTCCTTTCATGACCTATTTGGTGAATTGCCTTTTTTTGTGAATCTTGCCACGCTACCCCCCCTGATCCAAATGATCGGCCGCTTGGGAACATCTTTTTCCCATTTACAGGAGGGCTCCCTAATGCGAGCAATAATATTCTTTGGATGTTTCCTGGGTATGGCAGGGAGTACCTGGGCCCAATTTGGCGAAGATCCCTGGCGACCGGCTTCACAGCTTCACCCGACTCCCCCCAGGTCCTTCTATGATCAAACCCCAGTCCCTTCTTCCCCAGCGTCGTCGCAAAACTTTGATGCGTGGTACCAACAACAGCGTGTACAACAACGGCAACAACACGATCGTTACCAGCAGGAGGCTCTACAACATGACTTAAATCAAATGAACCGTCTGCGGACATATGATCGACTGCGTTGGGGACCTCTGCAACCATATTCCCCATACTAAGTTGTGGCGGATGGACTCTTTCGCAAACCTATTTCTCCCCTCTACCCTTAAAAACTGATTGGGGCTAACATGTTCTTGCTGCAGTGCTTAAGGTGAAAGTCGTGCGTGAGTCCCACTCGTAGCGCTGCAGGGGCCTCATGCGCCCGTAAGTTGACATCCTCGTACTTCACGCCACGTCACAGCCGTTCGACCAACACATTTTCAACCCATCGCTCTTTGCCGTCCAGGTAGTACAGCCAACACCTCACATTGGCGGATAACCAAGGGCTCTGCCCTGGCTTTGATCATAGCTGTTCGCTCAGTCATCGACCGGATCCGAGCGCGATGGCTAAAAGATCCTTCTTGTGCAGCAAACTGTTCAGCTAATTCAGCCAATGTGCAGTCCTAGCGGATACTGGCCAAGACCGCTTCACCTTGAAAGCGGGAAAGTGATGCCGTCGCGTGCATGTTGCCATCTTCTGCTCATTCCATTGAAAACCATAGCTCAGAAGATTATGTGAGGAACACTTGATTTTTAATCTGAGGTAAGTAAAGTAGAGGCGGTTTAATTGGGGGAATTGGGTACTCTCGCTCCTCTGATGGAGTAGTCATTATGAATACAAATTTGGGAAAAAAAAGGAGTTGTGGAATATGGCCATACCAACATACTTGATGAAAGGGGTCTTCTTCCTGAGCATTTTATTGATGGATTTCGGTTATGAAATTTCAAGGGCAGACGGTTTTATATCACGAGAAGAATGTTCTCCGGACCAATCGAAATCATCGATACCTGTGCCCTGTACTGTTCGATTTCTGTCTTACAATGTTCATGGAATTTCTCCGATCCTGAATTCCATTTATGTCGGAATACCTGTGAGGAATGATGATACCCGAAGTGGTTTGATGGCCTGGTTGCTCATGGATTATGATTTCATTTTATTACAAGAGGATTTTGAATTTCACCGGCAAATTGTCCATGAATTCACCTATGAGCTCATAGAACAGGGGAACGGGCCACGGATAGCTCTGGCTCCATTATGGCTGGTCACCCTTCCCATTAAAATCGCCAATGTTGGTTTTCAGTTATTTGATAGTCCTGGCATTCCTTTCCGTGTCCCCTATGGGTCAGGGCTAACCATCGCTTCACCCTACTATAAAGCTATGAAAGAGGGAGTCACACAGGTACCGCTTCCATATTGTGAAGGATGGTTGGATAGGAAAAATGATTGCTGGTCGACCAAAGGGCTTCTTCGAGTGCCGGTTCGTCTTCCGAATGGCGCAGAATTTGACGTGTATAATACGCACCTGGATGCCGGGAGAGATGAAGAAGACCGAGCCGTTCGAAAAAAGCAAATTAAATTCCTTGCAAAATGTATCAAGAAATTATCGAAAGATCGGGCCTTCATTTTGGGAGGGGATTTCAATTCGCAATATGACCATGGGGGAAATGAGGCCTCAGGAAAAGACTATGAAATTTTAAAAGACTATCTCATTGATGAGTTGGCCCTCAATGACAGCAAGGCACGTCCAGAACCCAATGGCTACTGGAAAAATCGAGTGGACTACATTTTCTACCGAGGAGGTCAAGGAGCCAGGATTGAATTAATCGGCTCTGGAAGGGAAGATCAACGTTTCCGGCATCCTGTTAACCGAGGCAGACAAACTCCAAATGAAAAGTATGGAGATTTTCTTAGCGACCACCCTGCCATTCGGGCGGAATTCAAAATCTTACCGTCGCCACTCTCCGCTCATGCTTCACGGGATAAGGAAAGAGATTCGTGTGCAGAAGAACCTGTGAAGGAGAAGATGGAGATAGTTTGGTAGGATCAGCTGTAGTCGACTTTTTCAGTTCGTTCATCATACATAGTGGAATCGTGGGACACGATATCGCCATTTTCCCTAAGACACGTAGGGTGAACCTCCCTGCATCCTTTATCCGGCTACATTCATTCTCTAGCCAATAAGACAAATCCTGGCTATATTAAAAGAAATAGCCGTTAAGGCCTGTTTACAGCTCACTTGCTATTGGATTGCCTCGGCCCTGGCACAGGAAGCCGGTTCGTCAATCAATCCCAATCTGCCAGAAACCGGTTTTTATAGAACAGCCATCAAGTAAATTCGTGAGTGCAAAGCAGAGATTAGGAAAAGATTCCATGCCGATTCTTTATCTTGATGAATCTCCCGGTGTGGAAAACCTACCCCTTACTCGTGGAGGTTTTGTATGGGGTTGCTAAAACAACTACGGGGTATGTTCATTCGCAGAAAACCAATATCCACCAATCCCCTTTATGAGATTGTTCTGACTTATTTACAAAAAGACATTCATGAATCACCCCATGAGTGTATTCATAACCTTTCTAAAGCATCGAAGGAAAAGATCCTACAGGAAATTTACAATGTGACAGAAACCCTATGGCAGGCTCCCGATAGAGTATTGGCCAACCGTGAAGGATTGCTTGAGTCCATGTTACACCAGGTGGATTGTGAAATATTTATGATTGAGCCCGGCCATAAGCTATCCGGTTTCAATGGTATTTCTGGCAAATTGAAAGACTTCCTGCCTGAATTTGCGCAAAAACGCATAGACACTGGCGAATTAGACTGGAAACAAAAAACGAGCCCAACAAAAGATGAGGCCTATAAGTTGGTGTGGGGCAAATGGTTGAGGGCCAATCAATATTGCAAAATATTTAACGAAATACGGCTTTATTTAAAGGATTATCATTCGAATAAGGAGCGAGACTGGTTCTTTCCCCTTCAATGTGCCTCGGCAGCTTTTACAGAATATAATTTTCGCAAAGAATATGGCCTCACACAGATCATTGATGGTGCTCGAGCCCTACAATATGGTTCCTTTCTTGAAATCGTTTCTAAAGGCCACAAAGACCCCTTAGAAGAATGGGAAAGAACCTATAATGAATTATTCCCTCTCCATTCTTCGTCCTATGCTGAGTCTAGGAATGGGAAAAACTAGGCCATAATCTTTCCTCTGCTAAAAAACGAGTCACGAGCAAACAAATATCCCTCCATCCACCTTCATCTGCTCCCTCTTGCCGGTTCCTCCAAAATCTGCCTCAAATCCATCTGATGAATAACGAAATCTCCTACACAATTTTTCAGACGGTGATCCTTTGGTTTTAGTTTATTAATGGGTGGGTTAACCACCACGTCGTGAAGGAGGGATTAGTTGACGGCGAGGGGCAGGTCGCGAAGGAAAGCGTTGGGGATCGGAAGTCACAATAATGTCACCTATAGAAAACTTTCCATTGACCCCATCATCGTTCGTCATATCTCCAAAACCGATTCTGGGTATTCCCACCCAGTCATTTCGTTTCAAAGCAAGTTTTCCATCAACGTACACCTTGGCAAATCTTCCAACCTCAACGGTTAAAGTGTAGGTGTGAAAGGTATCAGTCGTGTCCATTTTAAACGTCCCTTTTTCGTCTCCCCATCCGATGGCATCCTCATCAAAAAAGATCATATGGCTTCGTGGTCCTTCTGCGAAGGTCCCGTCAGAGATGTCGACAGAACCGTAAAACATAATGCCCGCATCAAGAAAATTATGCGGTTGCTCCACTTTGTGCACTTGCAAAGTAAACTCAATGGAGAACCCTGTTTCGAAGTCAAAAGGAATATCTTTATAAAACCACATGTACGCTTTCCCTGGATGTTGATCGATCGCTCTTAATACTCCAATCGTGTTGAGGGTTACATGACTCCCGTTTGTCACCACGTCCAATGGAAGAACCGCGTTGGTGGAAACCTTCCAACGTTGCTTTTCCGGCAACTGGGAACCTTTCAAAACCGTCGTTTGTCCCGACTGCACTCCTCCACATCCGGTGAGGAGAAACATGGTGACGAGCGTCAATTGCATAGTGACTTTTTTAATCCGCATGGCAGACCCCTTTGCAAAAAGGCCCAGTAAGAAGGCAAAGCTATCGGAGACGGCCCTATGATTCTTCCTAGACTTTACATCACCCCAGCGATGAACAGGCCCTGATAGGACACACTTACAAAAATCTCCCTATCCACTCTTGGTTTATGAAAATGGATTCTACTATAGATGGTGCAAATTAAACATGAACAATTTCCGATGCAGATGTACAGTGAAATATCCGATCCTCCTCCCAATCCATCCCCTTTACCCGGCTTGATACCCGCCCATTGCCCATCAGCAGAATAATTCCCCTACGATTCTGCCTGAGATAACAGAATCAGGACCAGACAAGGGTATCGGACGAATTGTCGTTGGAAAAGGAATGATGAAACGGTATTTCAGAATGGACAGGATTAGCCGGGATACTCGGCGGAAGGCATGGCCAGACGATTGAAGAAGTAAAGGATGTTCCACCAACCAGCGAACCATGCAACCACTGGCTGGTTACCTGATCACACGGGATAGCTTCGCGTCATGTGCGAGTTCACCTTCGATGGCACACAGGGGTACCAGGGCAGAAATTACCCGGTAGTCGATGAACCTTCGGCTTTCCTACTGATTCGGATGTTCGGCTTGGCTGTGAATGACAAAATAGTCCAATTCCAAAGTTCCGGTATTCGATTGCACCTCCAATGTGATCGTATGGGAACCGGCGGGGAGCGCCTGAGACAATCGCATCTCTTGCGTCACCTTATAGTCACCCAGGTTGCCCCCATCTTCCATCTCGATCGTCGCCTGGCGTCGGCCATCCACAGAGATATTGACCTTATCATCAGGGCCTTTGCCCTTGGTATATCGCAAACGAAGGCTTGGATTTGTAATGTCATCGTTCAGGTTCAACACATAGTTCGCTTCCCCCGTCCCTCGTATCGTTTGTCCCCCGGACGCCGTCTTGCGGGGGGATTTCAACAGGGTACCCGAGCGATAGTCTTCAGCCTGCTGGGTCACAAGGTAGCCTAAAGGTCGCAGCACATCAATGTTGAAAATCGGACTCGAGGTATTGTGCCGTGAATAAGCCGGCCGGTCAAAACTCCAGGAATCCCCTGGGATCGTTGTCCATTCCTCATGCGTCGGATCGATCGGGTACGTCTGCACGTCACCGGAGGAGGATGCGGCCCGGATACGGGAGATATCGCTATTATCATTGGCCACCCACATGGAACGCATGGTGACAAACGGCGCGGTGAGGGTGTCATACGTTACATCCGTCACCCGAACCGTCGTCTTGCCCGGTTCGGCTTGGAGCTGCAATACCGCAGACGATCCGTTTTTATATCGCACGTTGATGGACATCGTGTGCGGATCGATATCCAGCCTCTCAATCGGAATGAACGGAAACAAGAGGTCCTCTGCCGCCGGCCCGATAATCATCGAGGATCCGAAACAGACCCGCTCCTCCCGTCCCACCGGGGGTTGCGTGATAATCCTTGCATATCCATTAGCATAGAGCACAAATATTTGCGGGGGGGCATGAGCATCATCCGTCCGTTTAAGAAACTGGATAAAATCGTGGTCCGGCTCCGACTGCCCACCCACAATATTGACGGCCATCCCCGATTCATAGGGCCACCCGGACACATCCATGACTCGAACCGCTACATCGCCGTCATTATAGATGTCCTTACCGTCGAGATCGGCGATGTCCACAAAACCCGAGGTCACCAAACTCGCATACTGCACGGCGGCACCGGATGCAATGACCCGAGGGGTATCCCACCGTGGCGCGGTCGCCTTTGTCTTTGCGAGAAATTTTAGACTCTGGTTGTCTGCGTCATAATAGGCAATATTCGGATAGCCTCGTGCCGTCACCCCCAGCGAGGCAAACCGGCCAACATCTCCCACCGCATCAAGAACGATCCCCGCCGGCCATGTTTCGGCGTCAGCTTCTTTGTGCAGGTATTTTAAATCCTTATTCGTGGCATCATAATATGCCACATGCAGAGCCCCATCAGGACCAAACGCCGTGGACGTATATTGCCCAACATCTCCCGACGCATCCAACACGACCGGGGTCGACCATCCCCGTGCATCCTGATAGATGTATTTTAAATGTCCGTTGCTCGCATCGTAATACGTGATATGCGGATAATGCCCTTCATAGGCCCCGTTCATTTTCTCTGTCCAACCCTCATAGTACACGCTCATTGAGGGGTAGGTACCAACATCCCCGACGGCATCCAAGACCACGGGCGCCGACCACCCATGCGCGTCATCGTTGGTGACATATTTCAAATCCTTTGTGTCCGCATCGTAATACACCACATGCAGGCTGCCCGTGGGACCTATCGCCATGACTGCATGCTGCCCGACATCGCCGTTTGAGTCCAGAATTGTTGGAGTCGCCCATCCGCCCACCATATCCGGATTGGGTTTGTAGGTATATTTTAAATTCCCATGATCCGCATCGTAATACACGACATGATGCCGCCTATCCCGACTAATACGCAGCGAGACGAATTTCCCGACATCGCCGGTGGAATCGACAATCTCCGGCTGACGCCACTGCCCCTTTTCATCCCGGACGATATACATGAGATTTTGTTTGAGCGCGTCATAATAGGCCATGGCCGGTGGTGCACCTAAGCCCACCCAATACCGGTCTGTCGGCGGGTACGCCAGCGACACATATTGTCCGACATCCGCATTGTCCACGTCCGGCGTTTCAATGGGATACCAATAAAAACCGGGCGACTGCCAGGTAAATTTCAAGGTCCGTTGCACCGCATCGTAGTAAGCGATCTGCGCCGTTGGCCGCATGTCCCAGGCCTGTTCGCAGTTGGTGAGATCCCCAATACAAAGATCCTTCTGCCCGCGTTGGAGGGGATAATAAGTGGGAAAGGACGCGGTGATTTGATAGTCGGACACAAAACCGCCATAGATCGGAATATTCACATTGTCCTCTTCCGCACACTGTGACGGAAAGCTCATATTCTTGGCGTGACGCACGGTGGTGGCTCCCGCAGCATGAATGGTTTGCAGGCCCACCACCACACACAGCATCCCGATAATCGCCAGATTTTTTGTCTTACACGTACGCCAAGCCATAACCATCAAGCGATCTCCTCACGTCTCATTATGAATGTGAATGGGCACGTTGACCGGGTGTTGACAGACGGGTGTGACCCACGCCCACACGCCCCGCTCTAACAATTTTCGTTTTCCATTGGTCTTCGGCGGCAGAATTCTTCCACAACTTATCATTCGACCAGGATCATGAACCCCGGTGGCTGGTGAACGACAAACTATAAAGGAGAGTCAGGAAAATACCTTCATGACAGGGGGCATAGACTACAGCCTTTTATCCCATCCCTTACGCCTCACGCCTTACCCTTGACTCTTTACACCAAAACCACAATTTACCATTTGGCCATCAACGTGAACGTATTGCCTGACAACCAGATACCGTGATCATCCACACGGGAGCTGTCATCGCCCTCAACGACAACCTGCTTAGGCTTACCCTTCTTGTGGATTGGCCAGCGAACATAAATGGTTCTGTCCGTGAATTTTGGCATATCCACATCCAGAGTCAGTCTCTGGTCGTTGTCATCCCATTTCGCCTGCATCGTCAGGTTTCCGAAATGCGTGGGAAAATTCGAAAGAGCAATACCATCGCCCACAAGCCATTCACGTGGGGTACCAAACAGCAGGTTCAACGTTTTACTTTTGTCTTCTTCCATCACGATGAGGCCCCGGACAGAATTTACATATCCTGCCCCGACCCACGTATGTGGCATATCACCAATATACACACCCTTGCGGCTGTCGGACAGAACAACTTCGGCAAACTCATTCCAATTGGCCGGACGCCTGCCCTTGAACAAAATTTCATGCAGGTCGAAAGCTTCCTTGCGATACCCCAGGGTCGCGAGAGCCAGAATATTCCGCACCTCGTAAGGCGTATACGAATAGGGCGTCGAACCGGCATCCCGTTCTTTCACCATCCGGTCATAGTTCCGGAACGTCCGGTCCAGAATATCTGCCGGCAGAACGTGCCAGGCTTCCGTGGGAAACATGGCTATAGCAATAGAGGTCGGATCAGGAGTGCCTTTGTCCGCATCCACAGGAATATAGTCCAGAGACTTCCAGGCGATAGTCTTTTCAATGGACTCCCTGACGCTTGTGGTGAAGTTTTTCGACTCAATCCTCGCCCAGTCGGCCAAAAAGTCCCGGCCCAGGATTTCCGCCATTTCAATCCCGTCCGCCCAACCGCGAATAGCCCAGAAATCATCCCAATAACTGTGCATCGGGGTAATGAACCCCTCATGACTGATAGACGGGGGCAAGATGCCCTTCAAGCGCTCTCCTGCCTCAAGATGGGCATAATGTTTCGGATCAAGCGTACGCTCCCGCAACGTAACAATGTACTTCATCGCCCGATGAACAGCATCAAAATGCTTTTCCAGGAAGTCTCTATCACCCGTAAAACGATAGTATTCCATGATCGCATAAATAAACTGACCCTGGCTGTCCCATTCGATGTTCCTCCCCCAGCCGTCATACACCTCACCGCTGGTGAAAAGAATAGGAGGCACGAGACCGTCAGGCTCCACGCGTTCGGCATACCAGTTCAGAAAATCCCTGACCTCATCGAAAAAACCAAGCCGCATGAGCGTGGCGGAAATGACCGCGCCATCCCGCATCCAGGTCCGGTTGTAGCTGCGCGCACCTGGCTGGATGACCACGCCATCGTTGTTCAACAGAATATAGGCTATTTGGGACTTCACGGTATTGACGACGGCCTTATTGGCAAGCTCGAATTTCACACGGTTAAGCTTGTCGGTCCAGAAGGTCACATACTCCTTCCGCAACTTCTCGAAGTCCTCGGCCTTTTTCAGATGGGTCAGGGTCTCATGCAAGGGTGCCGCAAACACAACCTCCTTGGATTCACCAGGCTTCAATTCGAATGCATAGGTCCAGGCTGCCGAGAGCAGACCGGTCCCGGTCTTGTCCTCAATAGATTTGGCATCGCCATTGCCGTCTGCACCGGCGCTCAGCATAACCTTGCCTCGCAGATGGTTGGCAATATCCCCGTGAGCATATTGCGAGCCAAGAAAACTGTCGGCAGGCGATAGGGCCAGGTAAGTATTTTTGTCGTTGATCATGACCAGTTTTCCGGTTTCATGCACGTACCGGATCGAATGGATAGGCGACAATCCGCCATGTTGCCACTTGGGATTAATCTGGGCGGGCCTGATCGTCACGATGAGATCGCCCTTCCGTACGGTATCGGAACGATTTTCAAGCCGATGGCGCACATAAGTCATGCTGGCATCGACAGGACCGCTGGTAATGGCCTCGGACCTGAAATGCAGTCCATTCCCCGTCTCCCATTTCACGATAGGAGCCGGCAGGTACCCGTCTTGCAATTCCTGGTGTATGTTCGCCGCGACGGCAGCCGAATACAGATTGTCACCCTCTTTGACATAGGGCATCAGCATGGGACCGTCGCGCCGATATTCCAGATTGCCATATTCATCAAAGAGACTTTCCTCGCTATCTATGGGAAGGCCAACCAGTGTCCAGTAAGTCTGATAGCCCCTGACATGTGGGGGATAATCACCGAAAGGAGCCCTCCGGGCATCAAACTGATACCGGATAAAAGGGGTGAACACTTCCTTGGGACCACGCAGTGAAATATCACTAATCCCGAAACCGCCACTGGCTTTAATAGGGTCGGTCAGCACAAGCCTGATGTAGCGTACCTCTGACGGATCTTGCGGAACAAAATCGGACTGCCCCTGTGATCCCGCCGAGACAGAGATAGAGGAGACTTCATTCCATGCCTTTCCATCCAACGAAATGGCCATATCGACCGAACCGGCATATTGATCCCCCCAATCGATACGCAATCCGGATATCACCCTGGACTTGCGCAAATCCAGAAGCAATTCTGCCCGGTCAACCGCCTCGCTTTTCCAGACGGTATCCTTGCGGCCATCCATCAGTGCCGGAGTATTCGCTCCACCGCCGGCGATCACGGAGATATCGACAATGTCGTCAGTCCCCTTAATATCAAATTCCCAAAGGGAATTCCCCCAGCTCGTCGCTCTCTCCCGTGTATCCAGCCGGACATATCTCGCGGTAACGGGCCGGATAAAAATATCATCCATCTGCCCGTCGCCCTCGTCGTTAATATACACGGTCGTCCACACCTTGGCATCGGTCGAAACCAGAAGGTTGTATTTGTTCGAATACCCGTTCTCCCAATGCAGGGTAAAGCCGGTGATCTCAACAACCTTTCCAAGGTCAATGAGCGCCCATTCCTCATCCTTTGCTTGACTGGACCAGCGAGTCTCCATGTTGCCATCCGCCAGGTAACCGGGCTTGAATTCATCACTCTGAATCGAGGACGCAGTCACCCGCCAGGTATCCTTTGCCGGGATATTGGATGTGGCCAGCGCGGCTGTCGCGGGCACCATCAACAGGATCAGAATAAACAGTAATGTCAACACACGTCTCTTGAAAAAGGTCATCAGTGATCTCCCTGACTTGTCGTGAGGTTTCCGGAAGGTTTGTGCCGAAGCTCCTTTCCGTCTTTCCCGAAAAGATGGCAGTGGTCTGCCGCAATACACACCGTCAGCCGGTCGCCCTTCGCGAAACCGAACTCGCCGGATGCGCGGAATATCAGCAGGTCCTCGGCATCCGGCGTTTCCAGATAGACATAGGAATGGCTGCCGAGTGGCTCCACCAGCTTGATCTGCGTCTCGACGAGGTTGTGATCACCCCCCGTCGCCAGATGCTCGGGACGAATGCCAAGCGTGACCGGAGTATCAGGGGGCAATGCTCCGGCAACGCCATTCACCTGGATCGTCGCTCCACTTTGAAGTCGGACCCTTGTGGTATCCTGGCGGCGATCAATCACGACCCCGGCCAGGAAATTCATGGCCGGCGATCCGATAAAGCCGGCAACAAAGCGATTGGCAGGATACTTGTACAGTTCATTGGGGGAACCCGTCTGTTCAATACATCCATCCCGGAGTACCACGATCCGATCGGCCAACGTCATGGCCTCGACTTGGTCATGCGTGACATAAATCATGGTGGTTTCAAGCGTCTCGTGCAGTCGTGCAATCTCATGACGCATCCTCACACGAAGAGAGGCATCCAGATTGGAAAGGGGTTCATCAAAGAGGAAGATTTGCGGACGCCTGACAATCGCCCGGCCAATAGCCGTGCGCTGGCGCTGTCCACCGGAAAGCTCTTTCGGTTTCCGCTCAAGCAACGCGGTCAGGCCGAGCGTCTCGGCAGCCGCGCGCACGGCCCGGTCGATTTCTGCGGCAGCCGCTCCGGCAATTTTCATCCCGAAGCTCATGTTGTCATAGACAGTCATATGCGGGTACAGCGCATAGGACTGAAACACCATCGCAATACCGCGCTCGGAAGGGGGAAACCCCGAGACATCGGTCTCACCGATTGTGATAGTTCCCGAATCGATCTCTTCGAGGCCCGCAATGGTACGCAACAGCGTTGACTTGCCGCAACCCGAGGGACCGACAATCACCGCAAACTCGCCATCGGCGACATCAAGGTCAATTCCCGACAACACGGTCGTCTCGCCAAAACGCTTGTGAATATTTCGCAGGGTCAGACTGGCCATTTTACGTATGCACGGAAAGAGGCAGAAAGGGTTCGTCCAGAACCGCACCATTGGATTCGATAATTTTCGAATAATACCGGGCTGTATCCTTCGGCGTGCGTTCAAGAGTCTCAAAATCGACATGCACAATGCCGAATCGCTTGGCATACCCATAGGACCATTCATAGTTGTCCATCAGAGACCAGGCCATATATCCTCGCACATCAACGCCTTTCTCAATCGCGGTCCGGACCGCGCACAAATGCTGGTTCAGGTAGTGCATCCGCACCGGATCAATGACCCGTCCATGAATCGCTTTCGGCGGATCAAAGAAGGCCGAGCCATTCTCGGTGATATACAGCGGCATCTCACCATAACGATTCTTGAGCCAGAGGAGCGTGTCGGAAAGCCCGTCCGGATAGACCTCCCACCCGGTTTCCGTGTAGGTCTTGTGGGGCTGGCGAACGGTCCTGGCCCTGACAGGCAAGCAGTCCGGGCCATCACCCGTCACGGCCCGCGTGTAATAGTTCAGCCCGACAAAATCGATCTTCTGACCAATAAGCTCGAAGTCCCTGGCAGGCCATTCAGGCCAGGCGTCACCGAATATCTCCGCCATTTCCTCCGGATAGGATCCCAGGAGCGCGGGATCAAGAAACTGCCGGTTCATATACGCATCCGCCCGATTGGTCGCCGCCAGATCTTTGGGATCCTCCGATACCGGATACTTCGGCTCGATATTCACCACCAGGCCGATTTCATGAGCCCCGACCGCACGATAGGCCTGAACGGCCGCACCATGAGCGCGCATCAGATGATGAGCGGCCACCGGCGCTTCATAGTGAGAAGAATGCCCAGGGGCCAGTAGGCCATGCAAATAGCCGCCATCCGTGACCACCCAGGGTTCATTTAGTGTGGTCCATTTTTTTACCCGCCCATCCAAACGCCGGTACATCGCTTCGCCATAATCGGCAAACCAATGCGCAATGTCCGGATTCAGCCATCCGCCAAGATCGTCCAATGCTGCGGGCAAATCCCAGTGATACAATGTCAGGAGCGGTTCGATCCCGGCCTCCAGAAGGCCGTCAACAAGTTTTTCGTAGAAATCCAGGCCCTTCTGATTCAGGCTTCCTTTGCCTTCAGGAAAAATACGCGCCCAGGCCACCGAAAACCGATAGGCCTGCAATCCCAGCTCCTTCATGAGAGCGATATCCTCGCGCCAGCGATGGTAATGATCGCAGGCGACGTCACCGGTATCGCCATTCAGAATATTTCCGGGCGTGTGAGCAAAACGCTGCCAGATGCTTGGACCTGCACCATCGGCCAGCGGTGCTCCCTCAATCTGGTAGGACGATGTGGCAGCACCCCAGAGAAACCCCTCGGGAAATGTCGCTTGTTTTTTCATCTACGTTTATCCTTTTTTCTTTCTCTGATTTCCATGGGTCAATTTCTTCTCGTGCTCCTCTTGCAACAGACATCAGCTTGGAATTCCTCTCCTTGGTAAGGAGAAGACTAAGGTGGGGGACCCATTCGCAGCAGCTGGTTGTTATTGGGATGTCCAGCCAACGTCCAGATGCCTTCCATTTAATGTTACCCTGGCGTCGCCCTTCAGTGAAGCTGGTAGAACAAAACCGCCGGGTGGCATAGTCGATCCTTCCAGATCTACGCGCACCTGCCCGCCTTCCTCACGTGCCGTATAGGATACTTCGCCATACGGGGTTCTCAGCCCCCGTACGCTGATCCCTTCACCCTGCAACCAATTTCGCGGAAGACCCGCGCCGATAACCAGTGAGGCGGTTTCTGTATCAGCATACACAAACAGATCAAGCACCGCCCGGATGAAATCCGATCCCACCCAGGTATGGGGCATATCACCAATGAAACGCGGATCCCGTTCAAGCCGGCCGATCACCTCGCTCCATTGGTTCCACGCGGCCGGGCGACGGTCCCGCATATAAAAATCAAGCAGGGCATGGGCACGTTCCAGCTCACCCAACCGCACAAGCGCACTCACCTGACGAAATTCATAGGGGGTGTAGACAGTCCACGTCTTGGTGCCATCGCGCCGCGCCACAAACTCGGACCAGGCTTTTTCAAACGTGGCTATCAGCAACTCTCGTGGCAGAGCTGACGCCGCCCCGGTCGGCGAAAGCGCGATCGTCGTGGATGTCGGGTCAAAATCTTTTCGGTCTGCGGCCCCCGGCACGTGCCCGAGTTCTTCGCCCAACAAACTGACAGACGCGCTGATATCTGCGGCAAATTCAGCGGCATCTGCCCTGATGTCAGCTGCGCGGTCAGGGTGACCCAGTTCCTCAGCAAGAAACGCCGCATCATTCAATCCTTTCAGACCCCAGAAATTATCCCAGAATGAATAGGCCGGACGGTCCAAATAACCTTCATGGCTCACCGATGCCGGTAACAGACCATAGAATGCCTTGCGATCATCTTGACGGTTATGCTCCGTGCGTTCCGACAGCCTCAAGGTATCCAGGGCCGCCGCAGCCTTGTCCACATGAGGCCACATCATCTCGGCAAAGGCACGATCCCCGGTGTACCGGTAAATATCCACGATCAGAAAAATCAGTTCTCCATGGCTGTCATTCTCCACAACCGGATCCGCACCACGCTTGTCCACACAGCAGGGAACTTTGCCACTGGAAAACTGGTACGGTGCATACCAGCGGGCATACTCAACCGCAGGGTCGGTCTGCCCGAGACGCAGGAAGCTTTCACTCATCATTGCGCCATCACGTATCCACGAACGGGCATAGGTGCGTGGACCCGGACGCAGTGCCGGCCCGTCGCGCGTGATCATCATATGCGCCAACGCGGTTTTTAAACTATTGAGCATCGGCATGGATTCAGGTGGGCCCGAAATGTCCACTTGATTGAGGATTTCCCGCCATTCCCCGGCTGCGGCCTTTTCTCCGGCATTAATGGCCTCGCGGTTCAGGTCGGGCGCAGACCCCCTATCGGAATCGAGGACCGTGACGACGGAAACTTCGCGAGCCTCACCCGGCTTCAGATCAACATGAAAATACATGACGCCGGAGCCGAAGCCTCCCGGCGCCACGAGGCTTTGCGAAACCATGCCTGCCCCGGCATCCTGTACATGCGGAAACCCGGCCCGTTCAAATTCCGCGAGCGAGACCTGGTCCGGCTTCAGCTCAGGATACACAGACCAGTCACCATTTACCTGAAACGCGGCACCATCCCAGCCGAGTTGATCAATGTTGCTGACACCACCCACAAGGTTCAGAATCTGCGTAGGCGGATCGACCTGCATGGGGCGGATGGCAAGAGCCAGGGTGAACGTTCGAGGGATCGTGCCGGTATTGACCACACGATATCTGGTCACCACATCACGGGCATGGCCGTCCGTTCCCCCTTCTCGTCCAGCAGGAACTGGCGGACGATGTGCACTGATTTCCAATGATAGGCCCTCATGGGTCCGGCGCACGCGCGGCAAGGGCAGATACTCATCCAGCAGGCTGTGATGGTGTTCGCCATCGGCCCAGCTCAGCACCGACTCATTCTCAAGAAGAAACGGCTCAATCGAGAACGCGCCGGGGCCCGGTTCCATGGCGCCATCTTCAGACAGTAATGCCGACCGGCCACCTTGTGGAGGGCCAACGATGGTCCAATAAATCTGCTCACCAAGGAAACTGCGCGGATACGATCCCTTTTGGGCTTCCCTGGCTAAGGACAAGAGAAACCGATTGTCATCCTGCCCGAATTCCGGTGGTTCAATCCGAGCTTCCAGCAAGCCAATCCGTGCTCCCGATGCCGGGGTCAGTGAAAGACGAACATAACGCCCGAACGCCTCTGCGGTTCGCAGATACCCGATCGTTCCTGACGAGGAAGGCCCGGTGCCCATTTCCCAGTGCGGCATGGTCCATTCTGTTCCGTCTTCGGAAAGGGCCATGTCCATCGCCTCCGGCATTTGACCCTCGGCCCATCGCAAGGTCAGTCCGCCAAGATCGCGTAAATAGCCCAGATCAAATATGAGTTCAGTGGGTGTGTCGGCAGTCCAGGTGGTTTCCGGATCACCGTCAACGACGGCAGGGGCAGGGACGTCGCCGGCCATTGCCACGACCGGCGGAATCATGGCGGGCGGCTCGGGAAGTGGCCGCATCTGGAGGGTATCGAACTCGACCGTCCCTTTGTCACCGGTTTCGCCAAGAATCACAAATTCAAATTTGGCGATGGTATTCAGATCATGGTCCTTGATCGGCCCCCAGGCAAAGTGGATATCGCTTCGCCGAATACGAACGGTTGTCCAGTCCGGAGGAAATTCGTAATCATGAAACTGCCTCCACCAGACATTCGCTCCGCTGTCATCAACCAGCCGAATCTCAAAAGTAGATTGTGGCGCATGACCCCTGAGCGTGAATGCGATCTCGAAATTGTTCGACAGATCAAGCTGAATTGCGCGATGTACATTGGCAGTCCCGGCGGTTTTAAGTTCATAAGCCAGTTGAAGCGCATTGCCCTTCACGCCTTCTGCCATCCTGATCGAGGCCTCGCTGTATTCCGTCGCGATGGTCTTCCATTCCCCGACATTCTCAAAACCATCAAGCAACCGAAAATCATTGGCGGCGGGATTCTCCCCGAATGCACACACCGGCAATAACAACCAGGCCATGCCGACAAAGAGGAAGCCGGTTGCACGCCATACACCTCTCATCCTTTGACACTTCCCGCAAGATTTCCGCTCATATAAAATCGCTGAAGCATCAGAAACAGAATCAGGACCGGTGTCACGGTGATCACCGCCCCCGCCATCATCAGTTCGACATCCTGCACATGCTCACGTGACAAAGAGGCCAGCGCAATCGGCAGGGTATATTTATCACTGTCGGTCAGGACGATCAGCGGCCATAAAAAATCATTCCATGCGGCCATAAAGGTAAACAGCCCCAGTGTAATCAGAATGGGTGTCAGTAACGGCACTACGACCGACCGGAAAATGCGTAGTTCGCTGGCCCCTTCAATCCGGGCCGACTCGATCAGTTCCGTCGGAATGGACAAGGCATACTGCCGTACCAGGAATATACCAAATATGCTGGCCACAAAGGGGATCAGCACTCCGATCCAGCTATTCACCAACCCCATTCCTTTCAACATCAAAAACAGCGGAATCATGGACACCTGGGCCGGAATCACCAGGGCACTCAACAGCCCGCGGAACAGCAGGTGCCGCCCCTTGAACTCCAGCTTGGCAAACGCATATCCGGCAGCCACATTAAACGTGAGTGACAACAGGGTAGCCGCCGTCGCGACAAACAGGGAATTCAAGAAGTTCCTTCCCATGCTGGAATATTCAAAAAGCTTAATATAATTAGCCAGCGTCGGATGCTCCGGCAACAGCGGCGGTGGAAAATTGCTGGCCTCTCCCGGAGCCATAAAGGACACACTCAGCATCCACAGCAACGGGATCAAAGCAAACGCAGCCAAAAACGACAAGCCGAAATTCACCCCGGACCCTCTCCACAGATGTCTCATGGACTTACCAGTCATTCAGAATTTATAGCTCCCCGCTTAAATTCATAACTGAAAATTTTTTCTCCCATATAGTTCGACGCCTGCCGTCCGGTCCTTGGGTCGGACCCTCTCATAAACCGGCGGACTTTGTTTGAGCGTAGCGAGTTAGGCCGCCTTCCTCGTCTTGCGTCCGACCCATCTTAATGTGACCGGACGGGGCGTCCATGGTTTTGGCCACTTTTGCCGAATCAAAAGTGGCTCGGCTGCCGGGCCGAGACCCGGCACCTCAGAACTTCACGTCAACACGAGAGTAGCAGCCACCCGTGCCATACGTTCTCATCACAACACGATTTTCCTATAGTGATTCCAATGAATATACAAAGCCATCGTTATCTGTATGCCTTCCTCGCCGCTGCGGGACGCCTGCCGGCTGGCCCAAGGGAGGGACGCTCTCATCCCCAGGCGGACCTTGTCTGAGCCCCGCGAGTTGGTCCGCCCTCCCCAAGTTTGCGTCCCTCCCCTCTGATGAGGCCAGACGGGGCGCGTCAATGGTTTTGGCCACTTTTGCCGAATCAAAAGTGGCTCGACCGCCGGGGCGAAACCCGGCAATTATCATGAACTCTAAAAATTCCAGGTTGTGCATACGTGAAATTTTGATGCCTTACGCTCCGAACCAATAGGTCGTTAATGGAAATGCCTAGAGTAAACCCAAATTGGATTCCCGCTACTCATCATTAAACCTGTAGGACCAGAACCAAACTTACACTCCACTTCCATACCGCCGCATCACCACAAGTTGCCCAATTGCCGCCACAATCATAAATACAAAAAGAATAAAGGCCACGGCGGATGCCGACCCCAGGCTCCACCATTTAAAACCTTCTTCATACATCAGATAAATAATGCTGAGCGTACTCTGGACGGGTCCGCCCTGTGTCATCACATAGGGTTCGGCAAACAATTGGAAGTATCCGGCCATGGTCAGCACCCCGACGAGAAACAGTGAAGGAACGAGGGAAGGTAATGTGACATAAAAAAAACGCTGGAGGGCATTGGCCCCGTCAATCCGTGCAGCCTCATACAAATCGCCGGGTATCGCCTGGAGGCCCGCCAGAAGAATGATCATATTGTAGCCAAAGTTTTTCCAGACCGCGAAAAGGATGATGGACGGCATGGAAAAATGGGGATCACCCAACCAGTCCACAACGGGGAGGCCCAACCAGTCAAGGGAATAATTGATCAAGCCATAACGGGTATGCAGGAGATATCGCCAGATCACCGCCACGGCCACAATCGTCGTCACAACCGGCGCAAACAGGGCGGTCCTGAAAAATCCCTTGAACCGCACCATCTGCCCATTCAGCAACAGTGCCCCTGCCAATGAGACGAACACCGAGAGGGGCGCACCAACCAGCACGAAATACAGCGTGTTACCCAGGGCCTGCCAGAACAGCGGCCGTTGCAACAGCTCAATATAGTTTTGGAAACCCACAAATCGCAGGTTGGAAAGATCGGCCAGTGCATAGATATCAAAGTCCGTCAGACTGAGAGCCAAGGCCGCCAGCACCGGCAGAAAGAAAAAAACGGCAATGATCGCCAGCGCCGGCCCTGCAAACAGCCAGCCTGCCACAGACGATTTCACAACGGGGCTCCCTCTTCACGCGCCAGCATCCAGCGACTTTTCTCCAGAATGCGATCGATCCGGCTATCCAGTTCACGCGCCGCCTCGGCGGCCGTCCATTGCTCATGCACCGCACGCTCCGTCACCATGTGTGGTTCCGGCACGATGCGTTCCCCCTTTCTAAAGCCTTGTTGGGTCATGGGAATCCCGCAAACCTTCATCACGTATCCCAATGTCCCCAAGATGGCGATGTATCTGATCAAGTGACTGTATGATTTAAGGTTTCAGGAAACAGCGATGCACTTTGGAGTGGAGAGTTATAGCGTCGTGAGCTGGGCATAGGCACAGGTCCAGGGGGGCCGGGCAGGGACCGATGTAGGTATTTGATAAATATGGTTGACTTTATGGGGGGTCGCACGTACCGCCCGTCGATTTACTGGGGCTGATGTTTGCCGTCCATGAGATTTGCAAGACTACGAAGCGCCTGGTTCACCGATTCGGAATTGGGAAATCGTTCGGCTACATCAGGGGCTAAAACGACCACGTTCGATCCTTGATGGTAGGCTTTTGCATATTTCCCCCTCACACCCAGTGAGAAATCATATTCCTTTCTCATTTCATCGTTTTCAGATTCCGTGCTCATAACATTCCCTTTCTCGTTTTGTAGCAAGTCGGGCGCTTATTATTCTTACCGTCTCCAATCGGTCTGTATGCACAACCACTATAGTTTTTAAATTTGTCGACACTCCTATCGTTATCCATCGGGCTTCTTCTTGTGAGTGATCTGGATCGGGGCTTGTGATGGATAATGGGTCTCCAAAAATTGTTGTGGCTTCCTCGAAAGAAATTCCGTGTTTAGAAAAATTGAACTGCGCTTTAGAGGAGTTCCACTCAAATCTCATATTGGCCGGTTAAAACCATATCACACGAAAAACCGATTGGCCAGATGAACAACACGGTAGAGCCCAGAATTGCCAAGTTGACACTAAAGAATGACTGATGGTTTTTTTTCGTGACGCAGGGCAAGCAATGTATCAAAGTCGGTGTCAGCGGAAATAATGATTGGATCTTCTCTGGTAGCTCGGTCGAAGATGACACGGTCCTCTGATCCTTGAAGTCCGTATTCACGGACATAAACGGCATCGTAACCCGCCATCTTCAACCCTTCGGCAAGGAGCGGAGATAGCGCGTTATCAACAAGAAACCTCACGTTTGAGCAGTGAGCGGCAATTTTCGCTCGCGGACCGCCTCAGCCGCATATTTCAAGGCTTCGCGGACATCCTCCGAGCACAGATCAGGATAGGCCTTCAAGATCTCTTCTATGCTCATGCCGTCTGCCATCATCGCCACAATAGTGGCCACAGGAATCCGGAGGCCCCGAATGCATGGCACGCCATCCATCTGGTGGGGATTAATGGTGATTCGTGTAAATTTCATAGGTTATTTTTTCTTTCCGTCATTGTAAACCAACAGTCGGTTGGGGACAATCTTGGGCGGGGGTTATTGGGTGAAAGATTCCAGGGTCGTGGTAGACCAACCTGCAACCTAATAATGTGGCGCATACGGATTTTCCCTGGGTAATCAGCCAATCTACTGAACTTCTTTGGAATTGAATCGGCTTTGAATTCCTCTCCTTTGTAAGGAGAGGCAAGGTGAGGTAGAGTCCTGGTACCCTCGGCAAGACACGATGGGATCAGCCATTCAGTGCTGTGAAGAGGCTACCTCCCCTCCGTCTTTGTTCCTCTTCGGAACAAAGCCTTACAAAGGAGGGGGACTCAAAGACGATCAACCTTTCCTTTTACCCAGGTGAATGTCTGAAGGTCCAATAATGTATTCGGCTTGATCAATCACGCGTTGACTGGCTCCCTAGGCGAAAAGTTGCGCCATGGTCTTGTCCACCGGAGTCGGAAAGGCTCCTCGTAGGATATGGTCAATTTTTACGACTTTGCTCCCCCATCCCGCGCCAGCATCCACCGACGTTTCTCCAGAATGCGATCGATCCGGCTATCCAGTTCACGCGCCACTTCTTCAGCCGTCCATTTCTCATGTACCGCCCGCTCCGTCACCATGCGTAATTCCTGCACGATGCGTTCCCATTCAGGGATTTTCGGTGCCGGTAGCGCGCGCTCAAGCTGCTCCCTGAAAGCCACGAGGTACGGATCTGATTCAAGCCGCTCTCCGCGCCAGCTTGACCGACGCGGCGGTAGATTGCCACTGATCTCATAAAACTGTTGCTGAATTTCTGGACGGGACAGGAATTCAACCAGCCGGAAAGCCGCATCTTTATGCTCTGAATCTTTAAACACCACCAGACTGGAACCGCCCGCTGTCGAGGCACCCGGCCCCGAAGGCCCCGGCAGGATGGCCGTCATCCAGTCATCCTGCAGATTGGCAGGCAACCGGCGGCGAAATTCGCCGATATTCCACGGCCCGGTGAGATAGAAGGTAAAGTGGCCGCGTGCAAATTCATCCCACACATTGGCAATGTCGGTTTCACTGGAAGGCGGTGCCAGTCCTTTACGGAAAAAGTCGAGATAAAAATCAAGGGCGGCCACCAGCTCAGGACTGGAAAAATTGCCATACCGGTCACCGTCCCGCAGCAACGGCACACCTTGCTGAAGAGCAAGGGACACCTGCATCTCATATTCATTCAGTGGCACGTAAAAAGCAAAATTGTCTTTTCCAACATATTGCTTCACCGCCGTTGCCGCCTGCATCCATTCAGTCCAGTCCCGTGGAGGGCGAACAATCCCGGAAGCCTTAAGAATATCCTGCCGGTAAAAGAGCAACCGCGTATCCACATACCAGGGCACCCCGTACAAGGTATCGCCAATAACGTTCGTCGCCCAGATCCCCGCGAAATAATCCTCTTCCTTAATCACGGAAGAAGCCTCTGACATCTCGTCCAACCCGGCAACGGCATCAAGCGCCGCAAACTCCGCGATCCAGGTATTGCCCATTTGAGCAACATCAGGCAGGACGTCTCCGGCAAACGCCGTCAGCAGTTTTTCATGGGCCGAGGTCCAGGGAATCTGCTGGACAATGACGCGAACCCCCGGATTCTCGCGCTTAAACTCTTTGAGCACCTCAGGAACAATCTCCCCTTCACGACCCATCGCCCAGAACTTGAGTTCCTGAATATCTTCTTCACCGTCCCCGTTTGTGCAGGCAGCCAACATGGCAGCCAACACAATGAAGGCAACTACAAACATCCCCGCTGTTTTTTTACACGATATTTTTTGGCTCATACAAAATATAGGCGTCCTCGCTCTTTCATGTGTATCGCTGAAAGATTTGTCTCCCCTGCTCCGACGCCTGCCGTCTGTCCCAAAGGAAGGACGCTCTCAACACAACACGTTCGTACGATAGTGATTCCAATTCATTTCCAAAGGCATCTTTATCCGTGTGTCCTCCTCGCCGCTGCGGTGACGCCTTCCGGCTGGCCAAGGGAGGGACGCTCTCATCCCCTGGCGGACCTTGTTTGAGCCCGGCGAGTTGGGCCGCCCTCCGCAAGTTTGCGTCCGTCCCCTCTTATGAGGTCAGACGGGGCGTCAATGGTTTTGGCCAATTTTGCCTCCACAACAAAGGTCGCGCTCTCCGAGACGCATCAGGCAAAACCTCGCTGCCGGGGCGAAACCCGGCAACACAGAACATCTCGTTGACACGAGAGTTGGAGTCACCAATGCAATGCGTTCTCATCACAACACGTTCGTACGATAGGGATTCCGATTCCTTTCCAAAGGCATCTTTATCCGTGTGTCCTCCTCGCCGCTGCGGTGACGCCTGCCGGCTGGCCCAAGGAGGGACGCTCTCATCCCCTGGCGGACCTTGTTTGAGCCCGGCGAGTTGGGCCGCCCTCCACAAATTTGCGTCCCACCCCTCTTTTGAAGCCAGACGGGGCGTCAATGGTTTTGGCCACTTTTGCCGAAACAAAAGTGGCTCGTCTGCCGGGGCGAAACCCGGCAACACAAAACATCACGTTGATACGAGAGTTGGAGCCACCAGGGCAATGCGTTCTCATCAGCGCGCGTTCTAATTAGTAAACCCAAGATTGACTCCCGATAAACATCCTCAAGCTGTAAGACCGGACCCATACATTCTGAATGATCCTATTTTTCCCGCCCTATTGTCATGCTGTACAGTCTGTTTTTCGAAAGGATAAAAGAATAGGTCGAGCATCACCCGCTACTCCGGAGATTTCCCGGATATACGGTAGCCTCACACGCGGCACGGTTCTGTCAAGGTTCTGGGGGGTTGACGGACTGGTGTGTTGGAGACCCAACCGAGAAGCTACATTTGTTGCATGGGACAATTCCCGTTTTTCGCGGTCTCAGGCATTTCAGCGCCTACCGGATGAGATACCGACTCTGTGAATACGCCCCATTTCCTTTGCAAGCTGCTAGGTTAATAATTCCCCTATTACCGTTAATGCGGATGTACTATGGCAATCCACCCGCAATCAGCTCCTTGGGCCTTGATACCAAATGATTCGCCTGGCTGAAGGGTACGGCGCATGGCACGCGGTCGGTCTTGGGGCCCGGTGGGGGGGATAACAAAGCCGGTTCCATCGATAAAGAGATTGACGTTGGCAGTATTAATGACTTGAACGCTAACATCGATCGGGTTATTAGACCCGTTATCGTATACCCGTGGGATATCCCCTTGATTCTGTGTACACGGATTGCCGAAATCACTGGAAAGAAAAATAAAGCCGTAGCCTTCCTCATTAAGGGTTGCGCATCCGGCAAGGAGAATGAACGCGGCCAGTGGTAAAAGATATTTCATTTGTCTTCCCAAGCGCCTTGCACGAAACGACTCAGATTGCACGCTATTCTTTTCCTTCATGATTGGGAGATCGAGCATCGGTAGTGCTGATTATTCTGCAATCAATTGACCGATCCGTAAAGGTGTCGCGCAGATCAAATGGTTTACAAGATACAATAACAATCGACCCTTCATTCTTCAACCAAATCATCCTACGGGTTATTAGTTGGCGATGGACAATCGAACCCGTGGCAGGCTGGCAGGGAGAAGCAACCCCACTGGCTGGTGACCGACAAATTCCAGTGTGCTGGTTCAGCTTATTTTACTCCCAATTCTTTATCGGCCAGCTCAGTTGAGCATACCATTTTAAGCCCACGTCTCGAATATGGCGGAAGGGGCTTTCCATGGTGAGGGAAAAACTTATCCTGGATCAGTCGAACCCGTTTCGCAAAGCCATTCGATCTGAGGGGATTGGGGGAAGAATCAGACTAGAGAAACCTAGGGTCGGACTTATTCTGTGTTTGTGCCAAGGTCCAATTCAATAATGGACACCGTAGCTATCAGGGATATTCAGAGGAAAATTTATCTCCTTAAATCAGGTTGTGACATCTTAGTTACTAAATTTTTTTAATTTCCCTTTTTGACAATAGGGTCATATTTACTATCCTTTTCCAAAACATGCACTCCGAGTAATCATCAAAGGTTCTATCAAGATTCTGAAAGCCCTTTGGATCATTACAAAATGAATATTGGTTACCCCAACCTTTTACTATATTATTTGCTGCAGTCAATGTATCGATTAAAGTTAATTTTTATTTACCAAATGCTTCGGTTGATGCATAGCTTGCTTACTTTTCGTAAGAATATCCTTCCTTTCAGATGCAATTAGATGAGGGAAGTCAGGTTCATTGTGGCACTTGCCGGACTGATGCTCACACACGGCAAATGCGTGAGTTTTAATTCTGAGGTTGAATCTTCCATCCTGACCCCACCCCGCCAGCAAATCCCACGGACTCGATTGCTGTCCCATTCATTAGCCAAACGGCAACCGTCCCATTGTCATGCTGCCAGACTACATCGTCTTTCTCGCCAGCATTTCCATCAGACACCTGAACAATGTGCCACGCTAACGGCACTCCGCCCAGAGAGCCAACTGAACCAATGGTGCCGCCATTCATGAACCAGACGGCCACCGCTCCATTGACGGTATTGCGCCAAACGATGTCTGTTGTCCCATACCCATCCAAATCCCCGAAACCGGCCATTTCCCAACCCGTGGGGGCACCCCCAGGAAATCCCATTGAGACGATGGTGGTGCCATCCATTAGCCAAACGGCAACTTGTCCCGTGCTCGAATTATGCCAGATCACATCTCCCTTCCCATTGGCATCCACATCTCCGACACCCTTCAACTGCCACCTTGCCCAGTCTCCCGCAACTGGTTTTAATACGCGCGAATTGGAAATGGCATGACCATTCATTAACCAGATGCCTACCTGACCGGTATTCGTATTCACCCAAATCAGATCCGCTTTCGTATCACCATTGAGATCTCCGACAGCCTTCAATTTCCATTCAGGTGATACCGAACCAGGAAAACCTACAGACACAGGCGATACCGTTTCCATAAACCAAACAGCCACAGTTTGGGAATTCTGATTTTGCCATACCACATCCGCTTGGCCATCCCCATTCACATCTCCAATGCCCATAATTTTCCATGGCGCTGGGACCTTCCCTGGGTATCCAAAACCATTAACCGCGCTGCCATTCATCTCCCAGATGACCACGGTCCCAGTCACTATGTTCTGCCAAAGAAGGTCCGCTTTGCTATCTCTATCAAAATCATGAGGATTGTTGAAGGGAAGGCCAAGGGGGTAGGGAATAGCCGCCCTGCTGCGGTTTAAAGAAGCGGTGGCGGTGAAACGACAGCCATTTCCCCCAATGGGTCCCTCAAACCGGGTGAACGTGAGATGATTCCCGGACAGGGTGCCCGTCAAATTAACCGCTCCGCTTCCACCCGCAGCATTATCGCTGACTCGTTTGAGTTCAAAAGACCCTCTGCCTGCAAATACGCCATCCGGATTCACGGAATTCCGAAGCAACAGGTTAACCACAAAGGCCCCCTCCACCAGATCTAATTGGAAAGCCCCCTCACTCGTAAAAGCTGCTCCCTCCTGGGTTTGCATAACTAAGATAATTGGAATGGTAGCAGATTTCGATTTATTGTTCGCAGGATTGGCACAGTTAGACAGAGTTCGGGTGAGCAAACCGGTCCAGATCCCTCGCGAATCGGGGACTTGGACTAAAGAAACATCATTATAGGTGATGGTGACTTGGGCATTCGTGCTGAGGGCACCATCGTCTGCCGTGAGCCGTAAGACATATGTGCCCGAGAGACTGAAGCTGGCTGTGGTATCCACGGCCGCAGCATTGCCAAACGTCACAGTTCCCGGCCCGCTCACTTTGATCCACGTGGTAGTCACTGTTCCACCTGGCAGCCCGTCATCGGTCACGGTCCCATCTAAAGGGGCCGTATTATGAAATAAGCCAATGGTTTGATTGGGCCCGGCATCCACCATAGGAGCCTGATTGGAAGGATCAAGGTGAGCGATCTGGGCTTCCGTTATCTCTACTGAACTAAGCACACTGCTAACGATGGTGAGACCACACAAAATGTGTACAACGGTTCTGTTCATTATTGTTGCCTTTCCCTTTCTCTGGAAAAACAATTTTCACCGTCTTCTGACCAAGGAATCGTATCGTTACTGTACTTTATTCCACTTAATTGGCAACTCCTACAAAAGGAGGGTGGAGACCCACTGTCTTTGGGGGGAAACGAATGTGGGTAGGATGGTGAGTGACTCCGACCCTCCACAAACGTCATTGGTTTAATTTTTACGAGCGGTATTTCACTGCCGGCAATTGAGAAGTTTGAACAACATTACGGGAGAGGAATGGTGTTGGAAGAAGGTCGCGAAAAGCCAATTGAGAAGAGGACTTGTCTGGTAAAAGCTGGTTTTGATTGGGTTATGGCTTCTCTTTAGTCTGCTAATTGTTCAAGAGCGAGAGCCAAACCCAAATGAAGCTTCCAACAGGAAGTTGAAACAGTGATGTCCCAAAGACTTTCGGCTTGGCTGTAATCCACCTGCCCAACCCTGCGAACTTTTGCTCCTATACCGATCCCTCCTTGTCCGGAAACGGGTGGGGAGGTATTTACTGGGCCATACCCTTTTTAAATAGGAAAGAGTAAAATCCCCCAAACACTATTGAGAAAAGAGATCACGGCATGTGGGCGGTCTATCTCAAGGTTGTCACATATATCATTTTATTCATCATAGGTTGACGTATTCATGGAGGTGAATGGCCATGGCTGACGCGCAAATCCTTAATGGTGTCAATGTCGCAGCGGTGAACGAGCTGGTAAAAAACGTGGAGAGTGATGCCAAACTGGGTGAATGCAGGTTTCACATCAAAAACACCTGGAGTACGTGTGGACAAAATCAATCGAAGGTCTCAAGCTTTTATGCGGCAAAGCAGGAAATTCCCCACGACGATCCATTCACCCTGAATGCTGATGAACCCGCCATTTTGGCCGGGCATGATACCGGTGCGAATCCCGTTGAGCACCTGTTACATGCGTTGGCGGGATGCCTGACGACCACCTTGGTGTATCATGCTGCCGTCCGGGGCATTAAAATTGAGGAATTGGAATCGGAACTCGAGGGTGACCTGGATATCAGGGGATTCCTAGGCCTCTCGAATAAGGTCAGGAGCGGGTTCGAGAATATTCGCGTCAACTTTAAGGTCAAAACCGATGCGGAGAACATTGAGAAGCTCAAGGCGTTGAGTAAACTCTCACCGGTGTTTGATATGACCTCTCATGGCACCAATGTTCAGGTGAATATCGAGAGAAAGTAAACCGTCGAAAGAGAAACATATGGAAGGAATTGACAGGAAACGAATTCGGCTGATCCAGGATGGCAAGAACTGATCTCCTTCCCGATTGATTAGCAGACTCAAAAATCCGGAGGTGCGCCAGCCGAATAGAATTACGCATTCGGCTGGCGCAAAAGCTAGGCGAGGCCCTCTTACCTCTGGGTAGAGGGCTGAGAGAAAATGGAAATCTTATCCGGCGTCTGTCCCTGAGTGCTGCGGGCTTCCAGTGCCACTGGCGCGGTCAAATTGGCGCTTCCTTCTAACAGAATATCAGCCACAAGCGCCCCAGGGATAGAATAGGCGCGTTGCGGTTGCTGCTGCGCTATCGTTATTTCCCTGGTCACGTCGCCGCTTGCATGTGTGCCTGTGATCGCGGATTTCATCTTTGCAATTCGGTCGGACAGATCAACCCGTGTTGCTGTTTGTAATTTATCTCGTAATTGTTGGTCGATGATCTTCCAATACCCCACCTTGATATCTTCCAACATAGTTTTCGATTCGCTGGCCATCTGAAGGTCAGACATCGTCATCACAGACCCCTCGCCTTCCAGCTGCGGCGTTCCCCAATAATAGATCGTGCCATTAAGATCTCCTGTGGTGTTGATGGTGAACAGTGCCTTCCCCCCGGAGTCTGACGCCGTGGCTTTGTTGATGACCATGTCGACGTTGGGGTCTTTTACGGGTTGGTGCACCAGCCTCTCCTGCAGCTCTCGATTTACCTCGGAATATGGCACGCTCACGGAGGCTAAGACTTTATACGGCTTCCCCTCAAGGAGGGCGGCGCCGGAGGTGATTTTCATGACTTCGGCGGTTGGCTTGGCGCACGAATTTTCAAAAGTCGCCGTCGGGGTTTCGTTGACGACGATAGGAATAGTCGTCCGCTGCACGGTACCCTTCAGGGTTCCGATGGCCATTTCTGTGGGTTTCCCATAGATGCAGGCCTGGGTGTTGAACTTCACCACATTTACGGCCACCGGCGCTTGTAACTTCGTCCAGACCTGTTCCAAAGGAACCAGGTACCCGCTTTCTTCCACGGCCCGTGTCATGTTCTCGACGAGCATGGGGGTATTCAGGAGCTCCGCCAGTTGATCCTTGACTGGAATATTGAACATGTTGCACTTACTCTCGCTCTCAGGTTTGAGATCGATGTCTATTTGAGGGCTTTTGAGGCGCAGGACGAGCGCATTACCTTCTTGTTCCAACTCAAGTTTCCCGGTGGTATGGAGGATGGGAAAGACGGGATCTAAACGACAGCCGCGGGAGGCGGTGTTGGCCTCAATATCCCCTCTGTAGGTGGAATGGATAGTCACCAAGCCATCCTGAATGGTGACTTGGGGCTCTGCTTCTCTGACGAAATCCCACCTGTAATCATTCTGTAACGGATGAAAGGCTTCGCTGAAGTGTTCCGGCATGGACGCCTGCAATGTCTGCTCCAGGGGGGTCAGATCAAGGACAAGCGTAACGGGAAGCGCTGAGTCAGGAAGTTGAATCTCGGGCACCTCAATCGCGTCGGGGGTCGGTGGGGTAAATTGCTGTGGCGGAACCGGTTTGGCCGTGTATGGCGGTATCGTATGGCTACACGCGACCGCGACCAACAGAAAGGGTAGTAATGCAATGCATCTTTTCCAGGTCCTCATGGTGTACTCCTTGGGTATCACAACCCGTTAACATAGTAATAAGTAAATTTCTGACAAAAACTTGGATGTCCACTGGCCTACCAGCAAATGGTCTTGGGTATCGGGCATTCTCTCCTTTGTGTTGTACTGTGTTTCACTGAAATTTGAACTGACCTGCCTATCCGACATCTGCCTATTTCTTCAATCTTTAAATATCAAGTTCAATAAAGAAAGGCGATGGATAAAAGACATGCAGGTGGGGAAGGAAATATTCAACTCAATGGAGAATATGGAGGAGGCCGCTCATACCGGGTTTGGGATGCAACGAACAGTTGAGTATCCACTAAGGCACGATTGAAATACCAAGGGTGAGAGGGCGCTGATGGGAAAACGACGGATTTATTTTTTTATTGAAAAGGGACAAACACCTCCCTTCTGTGAGAGAGAAAAAGTGGCAGGAATTTTTCATTGAACAGCTGACCCTGCCCCTATCACCTCAACTCAGACGGGCTTTTTCTCTGCTGTACCGTCGCCTGCCTACATTTGGGCGCACCTGATAGAATCTGGAAATTAAACGCATGATGCTGTGTCGATCTGGAGTATCTGCCTCGAAGTATTCTTAGAAATGCCCAACAAGATTAGGAAAGTCAGGCCAATTATTGGATGAGAGAACCTGGAGGAATAATGGATCATACAAAATACAGGGTTCTACGCCCCACAGCGCTCAGCATTCTGAACCGATGAATCCTGATGAGTTCCTTAAACGTTTGAGGATGGCAAGAAAACGATGTGGGAAACACCCTCCACAGAATTGTCATGCTGAGCAGCGCGAAGCATCTGGCTGAGTCATGGCCTGGTTGGGTTAGGCTCAGATCCTTCGTTTCTCAGGATGAAAAGCAGAGGCACACAGCCAGATCCTTCGGAATGGATTCGTCAGATATTGACGGTGTTCTGAGGCAGGATTACGCAATGGCCCAAGGGCGGCGGAATGTCGTCGAGCCAGGTTCGCCCTTTAACGAGAGGCATGACCGACAGGATCTTCTGAGGCCATCGTCCGCAGACGGTCACAGGTCCCGGTATCACCTGCCTGGCTCATGATGTCGCGAATCTGCCGTGGCGAAAAACGTGAGGCCGCGGCTTGGATATGTTGATACCAGTTCAAGACGGGTTCATCTTCATTGGTCACCGCCTGTTCGTACACAAACCGGCATAGGGCGAGGAACGCGGCGTAATCGCGAGATAGCCACGACGACGCCAATTCCGGCAATCGCGCATTTTTGGTATTTCCCCACGACCAGGCGCGCGGGAATCCGTACTGGAGAGGTGAGACCGCTCCACTGCTTTCAATGACCAACGGGGCGATGATGTCGGCCACGGTCTGCTCGCCACACACCTCCGCTTCCCGCACAAAGACGCGAGTCGGATGCTCGAGCAATGCGGGGATCGTGGCGAGATCGATCTGAACATCGATGACATCTTTGTATTGTTCCCGGATCCGAACGGCTTCGACCACGGCTGCCGCATTTTCCTCTGCATCGGGCAAGGAACCGTCAAGCGTATACACGGCGCGGCCGACGGGTTCGAGCGGATGGAGTTGCAACAATTTGGCGCCTTGTTCAACCGCAAATTCTGCGACCCACTCCAACTCGTGAACGTTGTGAAACGTGAGGGTAAAGATAAACCCGAATCGAATGCCGGATGCCCGCAAGCCCTCAAGTTTGGCGCACATGTCATCGAATGCGCGGGGAGAATTTCGCATGATGTTATGCGATTCGGCCACGCCATCAAGGCTGATTGCGATGAGATCGCAATCAGCCTGTAAGATGTCCAGATGGCGTTGATCGAGCAACATGCCGTTCGTGGTGACCGTGGTGGCCAATCCCGCCTCATGCGATACGCGAAGCAGTTCCCCTAGCGCCGAATACAACAGAGGTTCCCCGCCCGACACCGACATGACCACGTACCCGAGCGTGGCTGCATCAACCACAACTGTCCGCAGCGTATCGATATCCACTTGCTCGGAGACGTCCGGCCCGGAATCCGAATAACAATGCAGACACTGCAGGTTACAGCGTCTGCCGGGGTGGACTTGCAATGCGGGATATTTACCAGCCGGTCCCTGCATGAATCATCTATCCTCGTCCGAGTGTGAAATTCACCTGGACGACCTCAGGCCGTGGTGGTTGGCCATGAATGAGGATGTTCAGATCGCGCAACTCTTTCAACTTTGTCAACGTGGCGACATGAGACCTGAAGTTACCGATGTTCGCCTGGACGGTGCCGAAAATCACATCGGGCCCCGGTTGGCCAACTTCATGCCAATCAATGATTTTCACACCCCTTAATTTTTTCTTAATCGTTCCCGCTGCCTGACTTAATTTTGCAGAACCACGTCCTGCCAACTTTACCTTTGAAGACACGCGCTTCCTTGGAACAGCCATCAGATACCTCCTTGTGTTGGTTGGTTCATGCCCAAAACATTGAAATGAACAATAGCAGTTTTGAAACCTTACAACTTTTTAATTTAAACGGCAAGAATATCAGTGAATCAAAATATCGATCACACACATTCACATACGCGGTGCACAGCTGCATGTATATTCTTTGGGACGTGATGAATGGAAAAATGTTGCCGGCATTTCGATCACAAAAAACATTCGTATCTCATGAAGGACAAGAACAATCTACAAGCCCTCGCCCTCGGCTTACGGCAAAGTCAGGCCCGCATCAGTCGGGCATGCCGCCGGAATCTCCAGGGTGGAACACACGCAGCGCATCTACATCAAAGACGCTCAGCACAATTCCGCTAGAGAAAATGCCGATCAGCGTGATTGTTTTCTAGAGTTAAGAAGAAAGGAGTAGAGATCAGTGGGAATTTACGGGGATAAGAGGCAGGAGTTCTCAGCGTATTCAAAGGACTTCTCAAATTCATGTCTTGCCTGTCGATAGCCTTCTTCGGCTTCAATCAATTCCTTCGTTCGTGCCGGGGCCTTCCAGGAGGCCTGGTTGCAAGCAACAGCTCGTCCCACGCTAAAGATTCCACCTCGTGCACACACCGCTAAGTCTGCATAGGCTAAGCGCTCCCGGCTCCTGGCTGATTGTAATGTCCGTTGATAGGCACTGAGATTCTTTCGAGCCTTGATCACTTTTTCCATTGCGAGGCCACAGGAAGGAGAATACGGTTCGCTGCCGGCAGGACACGTCCAAGCGAGGAAAAGCAGAAGAGGGAGACCGATACCATACAAGGATTTGACCATCACAGATTGACTCCGGATAGAACGTTCACGACCCTCGCGTGGGGTTAGGGCTCACGCAGACAGATCTGCCTGGCCTGTTGAAATAATTCTTCAAACGTTTTTCTCTCCTGCCGGTATTGGTCTATGGCCGCCAACGCGATCGTGTCGGGTTTCGGGCTGTGCCATTGCGACTGAGAACAAAAGACGGATGTATCCCCACCACCCCGGCTCCCGGCAACACAAGCCTCCGCTTCACCATATGCGCCGGATTGGTGGGCTCTTAACATTTCCATGGTCCGACGAAATGGAAGGAGCGTTTTCCGGGCTGTTTCAACCCTTTCTAATACAATCTCACAGGATGGCGAATAGGGTTCGGCGAACGTTGGCGTAGCAAACACGATCGCAAGGCTGAGGATGGCAAGAGAAGAAAAAGGTTTCATCTTCAGTTCTGGTTAAGGACAACTGGAAGAAGCCTTATATTATCACTCCTTTGGCATTGAAGGACAATACCTGAGCAGAGCTGAATGAGCGGTATATGCAGACGTCCCAACACTATTCATCTCACGGCCCTCGTCTCATCTTGAGGTTTTTGGATTTTTACTTTCAAAAATCTTCGACAAACCCGACCTCCCCCTTTCTCTCACCGGATATCATGTAATTGTAAACGGTAAAAGGCCCTTGCAGGGCAATACCCGTTGTCCTTATTAGTTAAACATAGAACAAGGAGGAGGTCATGGAACTCTTCGGGATACTTTCTATTATTTTGGGGATTATTGGCATGATCGTGATGCTGAAGGGGAAGCGTCCTCAGGACCCTTCTTCCACCGATCCGGTCAAGATGTCGTAGGTTAAGTTGATGCCTTGCGAAGGTTGTAGGTTTTGAAGCTCTCCCTCGTCGGCATCACCAACATGGTTGTGATCAAACACCTGGATATTTAAGACCTACCAGCGTAGAAGAGAACCAGGAGAAAGGAGTGATCAATGAGCACATTTATACTGGGATTGACTGTAAGCCTTGGCATCACGGCCGGTTATGTGTACCTCACGGCAATCGTGATGGGGGGCAGTGGCTGGATGTGAACATCTCGCCAGGTCCTTCCGCTGAACATGGCCAGCCCATTCCCCGAAACCACCGGGTGACCGCACGCATTTTACATGCCTTCATCCAGAAACAATAAGAATCAGTTAACACCCCCGATCGTGTTAGGGACGGTTCACGTCAATTCAGGTGGAGCAAAAGGCACAAAATTATCCGGGTATCGAGGAATGTGTGAGGCCGCATCAGCTTAAGGGCAAGTCACGATATGCCTCGGCACCTTCCTCACCCCCTGATTTCCAAGACCCGCGATCGTCCTGAATCATTCCATAGCTATCGCTTGGAATTATGTACTCAAGCCGGGGCTGAAAGCATCTAAGCTTTCACGACCAGCGCCGGATAGCGAGCCTGCACGGTGTACCAGTTCCATTGCCCGCCCGCCGTCTGCGTGATGGCTCCCCAGACCTGTGCCGATGGCGGCACGTTCCTGAGCACCAGCGACACCGTCGTCTGGCCGCTGAGCGTCCGCGACCCGCTGTTCGCCACCGTGCCGCCTCCGGCGTACCCGGATAGGTCGAACGTCGATGACTGTCCAATGACCTCAATCGAGAACACCATGACGTAAGTCGAGACGGCTGTAATCCCGTAGGCTTTCGGCTCAAAGTGCACGGACACGGCGGGATCCCGATTGGGCGACTCCCGACGATCGAATCCGGCATACGGCGTGGTCGCATCCACCTGAACGATGGTCGGCCTGATGAGAGTCAAATTGGTGCGTCCACGCCCGATGGTCTTGGCCGGGCTCAATGTCTCTATTGGAAAAACAAAAAAGCCGACATTGCGCCAGCCGGTGACCGGTTGGAACAACTCCTTGAGATCCTTCAATGGCAGGTCTGATGGAAATTTGGCGGGATTCACCTTGCGTTTGTTGAATGGTTCAGGCTCGGTCGGTTTCGCAGGTCTCTTGGATGGTTTTTTCGTGGCCATGATGACTCTCTTTGTGGTGGGTGAAGTCCGTTCGCCTCCCATGTCCTGACCGGGAGATTGCGCTACTCTACTCTTTCCATCTTAAAAATCAACTACCCTGGCAACGAGAGCAATCGAGTGTGAGTTGCCCACGAACAGTTTAAGAAGCAGGGGTGACGAATCTTGTATGGCTTACTATTGGTGCAGAGGCTCTGAACTTGTCCATACGGGAGGGCGGTCAGTCAACGGGAGGGTCTGAGTAGGTTAAGGATTTCTTGTAGCATCGCGTCCGGGTTTTCCATGCAATCATGCCCCGCGCGAGGAATGTCTTTGATAGACACGAAGGTATTCCCTGCCTCTTGTGCAAACCGTTGTAATGCTTCGGCTTCCCACGCCTCGATGAGAGGATCATTTTCTCCCCGAATCAGCAGCATGGGCAATGTGACTCGGCTTATCTGTTTGTATGCCATGGCAGAATGCGCCTCCGGTCCCATCATGTGCCACCACGTTTTATAGGTAAAAATTTCATCGTGCAATGGGCTCCGGCTTGGACCTCGGGCTTGGTAGATCACCACCATTTCGTCATGATCACTGTGAGAGGGATTCTCGCCTAGAATAGACTTGGCCCGGGCATACAATTCCTCATAGCTAGGAGTACTTTCCCATTTGGCCAATCGCTTTTTCTGTGTATCGGGGATGGCATAATGCGTCCCCTCAAGAATGAGCCCTTTGACATTGGGAACGTGGCGATTCCCGGCCCAGTGCAGGACCATACTGGCACCAAGGCTATAGCCTAAGATGAAAATATGATGAAACCCTTCTTGAGTCAGGAAGTCCACTGCTGCGTCTATATCATGGATCGTCTCATCGAAAATCCCTCTTCCGTTTATCTGCCCGGCGAATGCCAGCCTGGTGTTAATGGAAAACGACGAAATATCCCGCTCCCGGAGCGCCTGAGGAAGAAGGCGAGGAGTTCCTCGTGCCAGAAAGTTCCCAACAGACCATGCACTTCAATGACAATTGGGTTCTTGAGGGTGTTCGTATCAAGATTATCTTCTTTGATGACCAGATGCCCACTCATCAAAAAGCCATCGTGTGTTCGAAGCCGGAACAGTCTTTGGTGAGGGTGGATCATCGGAATCTTTAGTGACTGGATTTTTGAACAGTCCCGTAAAAGGCAACCATTATTCAAATCGTTCCTGAATCCATTTCACTACCTCTTGTCCGAGTTCCTCATGCTTTCCAGAAAGATCATGCCCGGCTTCAAGCTGGAGCATGGTCACATCCGGGTTGCCTGCTGTTTTAGCCACATTTCGCAGTGCGTCACACTCCTGTGGGTCGATCATCTCATCATATCTCCCGTGAACTAACAGGACCGGCACCTTGATACCCCCTATGTGTTGGTAGGCTTTGGGACCATCGGCTTCAGGTCCTGCTAAGGCCCACCAGGTTCTCAACGTATAGATTTCTGAATGCTCCGGTCGGAGTGTTGGACCATGCGCCCGTTTGACGACAATGGTTTCATCATCGGGTCGATCGTGCCCTGAATTTGGATCATACAGTGGTTTGGCCTTTTCATAGACTTCCTGGTAGGAAGGCTGACTGCCGAATCGTGTCCATCGTTTCCGGATCGTGTCGGGTAAAGAATACGCTGTGGCAATGGCAATAATTCCTTGAATGGCAGGAGATGGGAATTGTTGCTGTTGCAGCGCGCCATAGCGAATCGCCATGGCTCCTCCCAACCCATGTCCTGCAAGAATAATTTTCCGAAAGCCCATCTGTCGAAGATAGGTACACGCAGCATGGATTTGAGGCATCGCATCGTCGAAAATACCAAATCCAAAAAATAGGCCCAGGTTGGCCATGATGGTATTGATGGTAATGGAGGAATACCCATACTTCGCCAGGATGTACGGAAGATCATGCTCGGTTTCATCCAGGAGATTCCCTAAGAGTCCATGGAGCCTCAGTAGGACAGGCTTGTTCCGGACATGTTCATCGTGTGTGACAAGATGATAATACAGCCCATCAATTATGTGGTTGTGGAAAGGAATGGAAATGATGGTTCCAGACCAACTATCGACCTTCATGTTGCACCCCTCAATACTGCGATGTCCGTCTGTATTGTTTTTCACGTTACCAAAACCTGAATGCCCTGACCATGACTTTCATCAAAAAAACGAATGGGACTTTTCTGGAAGTCACGGGAACGGATTTTTTGAGGATTGGAGGGTGGGCTTTAACTGACGTTGTGGCATCATTTCCAAACACCACCGGTTTCGCTGACTCGTTTTCCAGCTTCATACCTTCTCTCTGATACCGGCATACCTACGCTCACCATTCGGTATTGTCGCCTTAGCTCGTGCTTGCAAGACCGGGCGGCATGAAATCCAAGCCAATCAGCTACGAACACTATCGCTTTCCTTCAGAAATTCCAGCCACGCCGTGTGGCTCTACCATCGCCTCTGTCTCAACTTGTAGGAAAAACCTGTTTGAGGATGTATTCGCAGAGGCCGGAGTTGAAAGGACCGGGAGGCCGGATGAGAAGGTTGACGATACGGGCTCGATGAAACAGCGTAGGGCACAGGCTGACAAGTGACCCCACTCACACCCGCGTCTGCAATACCCAGAGAAATGAATTGAAACTCATAGCGCTCAGGGTCGGCCGCATATCGCTTGCTCGCCATGCTCAAGTCTCCTGGCCCGTCGCGTGGGGACGGCGGGTCTCTTGTCGGGACTTCATTACTCGGGCGCTGATGGTCGCTTTAAAATCCCTGTTTACTGCGGAGAAATAAGAATGATAAAAGGCCCTGAGCCCACGGTCATTCGCCTAGATCGTCTCCGGAGGAATGGTGGCGGTGTGGATCCGCAGAGCGATCCGGCTCTGACGCTCGCATCAATTCGACGATGGAAAGTAGGACGCATACTCGCTGTACCGGACAAAGCCAGTCTTCTCGGTCGCCAGAATTGCCTTGGCCACAGCGGTGGGGATCGGTGTCCAGTAGGCGGGCATCTTCGCCGCAATTTCTGGTTTCAGGGTGTAGAGCAAGGCGAAGTTGGTCAGCCAGAGAGCAGGTGCCATTGACATTCCAACCGTCGTGCTCACGCCGTCTTTGGTGTTGGGCACAAGTTGCCACGGATCCGAGATCTGTTGCGCGTGATTACCATACAAGGCTTCCGCCGTATAGGCCGAACTGTAAAGCTGGGCCAAGGAATCCTTCGCGTCATTGGCGAGGAACCAGGTATTGATATAGCCACACAGGGGCTTCTCAGGGCAGGCAGCGGCCGGCGTTAACAAGACATTCGCTATTCGCGTCGGTGCGATTTGATTGGCCAAACTCATCAGCAGACCATCTTTGTTCACGAAGAGGCCGTAGCTGGCGAGCACCGTTTGCGTTGGGACGCCGTTGACATCAGAAGTCAGCGGGCGCCCATTCGTGTTGGTGAAGATTTGGACGCTCCTGTCCGCCAAAGCTGCGCCCTCCTTGCTGCCCTGGTTTCCCCTGCCCGTGATGAAGTCGCGAAACTGCTCGTCGGTGAGAACATGCTCCCTCTTCAGACCCAACCACCGCGCAATCTCATCGGCGCGCGGTAGCCCGATCGGTACGTTCATCTGACTTGGGTCTGTGGCTTGCGTGGGGGCCAAGTACTCATAGGGTTCCGGTCCAGAAAACGGTATCGAAAACCCGGTGTCCGTCAAGTTCGGAGGCGCAGTCGAGGCACACCCCACAAGGCCCAAGCAGATCAGCAGTCCGACAGCAATCCCGAATCGTCCCATAAACGGTCCTCCATCTCTCCGGCCAGGAATAGGAATGATAAAAGGCTGTGTTAACTGAACCGGAAAGTACCAAAGACCTCGTTAAGGGATCAACCCCGTGTGGTCACACACTCTCCTGTGTTTGAAACAGCCAAATTTTTATACAAGTAACAAGGGAATACCGACAATGTTATCGGAGTTGCCCCGCTCGACCAAGAGCTCACGTTGCACTTTATAAGTTGAATGCAAGCTCCGATTGACAGATCATGGGCTCTTTGGATTCGGCAGCGGTGTTTTGAAGGTTTGTGCGCAGTAGTGGTGGTAGCTGATACGTCTGCTAGCTTATCATAGAATTTGATTATCCACGGAGAACAGGTTATCACTCTGGATATGAAGATTCTGTTGATTAGCGATTACAGCGTACCGAGAGGCGGCAACGAAATCGTCACGCTGGCACTGCGCGACGGTTTGCAAGCACGTGGCCACGACGTTCGCCTATTTTCTAGCCGCGCGCATACCAATGGGCGCAACGATCTGGCCAACTACCACTGTTTTGGGACAGCCTCACCCTTGCGCGCGGCGCTTTGGTGCGGCAACCCGTCGGCCTTCTTCAGTCTGCGTCGCGCATTGGCAGAATTTACACCCGACGTCGTGCACGTGCGATTATTTCTTTCTCAATTGTCGCCATTAATTCTGCCGTTGTTGCGGGACATTCCTGCCATCTATCACGACGGGTGGTACCGAACAGTTTGTCCGATTGGATCAAGAGTCTTGCCCGATGGGAGGGGATGCAATGAACCAGCCGGCTCCGTCTGCTATCAAAACGGTTGTGTGCCCCTCGTTGCCTGGCCGCTCCTGATGACACAACTTCGCCTGTGGCGCTACTGGCGAGACGTATTTGATGTGGTCGTCGCGAACAGCCGATCAGTTGCAAGATGGCTGGAAGTATCCGGCAACACCCCCGTTGAGGTGATCCACAATGGCGTAGTGTCACGTATACGGCGGCGGCCGCTAGAGGATCCGCCGACCATCGCGTTCTCGGGTCGCTTGGCGCACGAGAAGGGAGTCGATGTCCTGCTCGATGCTTTCAAGCTCGTCATTCAGTCTCTGCCACAAACGCAGCTTCTCATTGCTGGGGAGGGACCGGAGAGTCGCCGATTGCGGGAGATCGCAAAACAGCTTGGCGGGAAAATCGACTTTCTCGGACACCAGCCACGCGAGATAATCGAACGCCGTTTTGATGCCGCCTGGGTACAAGTCGTACCCTCGCGCGGCGCGGAGGCATTCGGAAACGCAGCGGCTGAAGCGATGATGCGAGGCACAGCGGTCGTCGTAAGCGGAAGCGGCGGCTTCACTGAGTATGTGAAGCATGAACACACAGGACTTCTCGTACCTCCCGAGGACCCTGCAACCCTCGGCATGGCGCTACTAAAAATTGTCAGCAATCGGGATTACGCCGAATCTCTCGGACTCGCCGCCCGTTGCTTCGCGCTCAAGGCGTTCGACCAGAGCCTATTTCTCGATCGTTTCGTGGCCATCTATGAACAGCTGACCAGGAACCGACCCGCAAAATCGAAAACCCGTACCCGCCATTAATATTCGGTGACGTTCCCGTTCTCCAGGACTGGTGCGATCGCATCGGCACAATCGGCAAGGCAAACCGGTCGGCGTGCACTGGCCGACTGAGTCACCGCAAGGGCCACCCGCGTTGCCTCCCGACCATCAACAAAACTCGCACCTGCCGGTTTTCCCCTTTCAATAGCGTTTAGAAAGCCAATCCACTGATCACGGTACGCGTGAGCATAATACCCTCCTAAAGAAATCGCTCGTGCCGCACGCAGCAATCGACCAGGCACCGACTGCGCCTTCGGCCATATTTTTTTTAACCCCTTGTGCCCCGTCGGATCAAAGACCAGTCCGTCTAGTGCATATCCGGAGATCCGCAACCGGCCGGCGGACCCATAGATGTCAATCTCCAGATTATCAACCGTGCCCTGGCAAAAACCCGCGGTCGCCAATATGCCGTTCTGCAGACGCGCGGTCACCACTGCGGTGACATCATCATGTTCGGCGGAACGGCTCATGACGTGTACAACATCAACCTCACTCCCCGTGAGGAAGCGCCAGAGGTCATAGTAGTGAACGCCCGATTCGATGAGAACGCCACCGCCTGCATGTCTGCGGGTACGCCACACTGGCAGCTTCGCACGCCAGCGAATACCACTGGTAAACACCGTGCGGAGCAACTCGACCGTGCCAAGCCGGCCATCGGCAATCCACTCCTGCGCCTCACGAACCAGTCGATGCCAACGAAGGTGGAACCCGACCGAGGTCGTCACGGGAGAGGATTCAGCCGCTTGTACCAAACGGGCACATTGCTCCAGCGAAAGGGCCATCGGCTTCTCCATGAACACGTGCTTGTTGGCTGCCATGGCTGCCAGCCCGATGACTTCGTGCAGTTCCGGTGGAACGCAGATGGCAACCGCATCGACCGCTGGATCGTGTAATAGATCCCGGTAGTCGTGGTATCGGGCGGGAATGGCATAGCGGTCGGCAACTGCAGTAAGAGCTTCGCGCGTTGTGCCGGCGATAGCCGTCACCCGGGCACCCGGCAGACGTCTCAGCGCGGGAAGGTGAAGCCGTGACGCAACTCCCGAGTACCCGATCACACCTACACCGATAGACATAATGCCTTTCTATCGAAATCGTCCGTTATCCCTAATCCTTTGACTAACGACGCTCGCGTTAGTATTTTTGGGATTGCTGCTGCTATCATCAATGCTTTCTTCAATACGATTAGTCTATCCCTCCTGGGATCTATGGGGCATTACGCATGAACCGGCAACCTGAACACGGACCACTCGTAGTCCTCGCATTGGACGCCGGCGACGCCGGGTTGATCGAGCAATGGGCTGATGAGGGGCACCTGCCAACTATTAAGGGATTGCTTGACGGTGGGGTGCAAAGCCGACTCACTGGCCCCGAGCTTATCAGCGAAAACGGGATCTGGGTCTCCCTGTTTTCCGGCCTGTCGCGGGCCCAACACGGATATTACTACTGGCGTCCGCTCAAGCCGGGCACCTATGAGCTGGAACTCTCCAACCAGCGGGTCGACAGCGCAGTGCCCTTCTGGGGACACTTGCGCCCTACAGGAATGCGAGTTGCCGTCGTCGATGTGCCGGAAACGCATTGTACAGCAGGAGTGGCCGGCGTACAGGTAGCCAACTGGGCACCACACAACGCACGCTTCGCGGGGTATTCGGTCCCGGCGTCGCTGTTCGCTGATTTGAAGAGCCGATTCGGATCGCCCCTCGGTGTGGAAGAACAAGTCGGAAGCACGTTGGATGAGGATGTACACATCTACAAGGGCCTGTTGAAGCAGATCGAACAGAAAGCGGCTATCTGTCATCATCTGCTGTCCCGTGATCGATTTGATCTGGTTGTCCTCGGGTTTCACGAATCCCACATTGCTGGTCATCAATTCTGGAAGTATTCCGATCGATCCAGCGTGCCTGTGAACAGTGGAGGTCGCCTGACGCATGCGACGCGCGATGTCTATCAAGCGATCGACAAGGTATTTGGTGACCTGCTTGAACAATTACCCAAGAATAGCACGGCCGTCGTCGTGTCGAATATGGGGTTACAGGAGGACTACCCCAACCTCGAACTGACGCAGGCATTCTGCCGCCAACTCGGCTACCACCGGATGCAACAGCATTCGAACTCATGGCCCGGAATTCCTCGACTAGCCCGGCGCATGATACCGCAATCCTGGCAACGAGCCATCAGCGACATCCTGCCGGACGCCTTTCATGGCCGAATGCTGTCCCGGGAATGGCTCGGGGGTACTGACTGGTCAGCAACTACTGTGTTCCCGATCCCGGCCTATTTTCTCGGATTCCTGCGCGTCAATCTTCGCGGTCGGGAACCGCAGGGCGTCGTTGAGCCAGGCCCGGAGTATCGACAATTGTTGGAACGAATCGAAACGGACCTGAAGCGTCTGATCGATCCGGAAACCGGCAGGCCTGCAATCAGGTATATTGCCCGCACAGTCGATCACTACAATACCGGACCGCATGAATCTCTGCCGGATATCTTCTTCGACTGGGCACCCACACCCTACCCGAAACGGCGCATCGAACATCCACGCACAATCCTCGAACAGAAAGACATGTTCTTTAATCGGGACACCCGACACAACCTCTGTGGATTTTTCGCAGCCGCTGGACCAGGCATTACCACCCAGGGACAAATTCTCAAGTTGTCCGTGCTTGATGTCGCACCGACCTGTCTGCGCCTGATGGGCCAGATGGTTCCCGAGTCCATGCAGGGCACCGTTGCTTCGGACATACTCGCCTAGGTGCCTACCGCCTTCCGGCTTGGAATAAAAGAGTCACGACCCTCGCCATACATCCGATCCCTTCATCAATGGCAGCAGGAGCGCTCCCATGATCGGCGGTCGTCAGCACCGGTACATCAGACGAGCTGCAGGCCATTGGTGACATCAACTTCCATCGAAAAGTGGTTTCAAATCCCACGGATGAACTCTTAGACAGAACAACCTCTTTCGCTAAACCAATTCGGTTCCGTGCATGCGCGCGAAGAGTTCCCAATCAAAAGGCTTGGGTGCCACGGCATGCAGAGGAATGGGCTGAATGGTTCCTGGATCGCGGTAGGCTAACATGCAGCCGATGACTTGTTCCGGTTGTTCGATCAACCGCCGGATGGCCTCGTAGGCGAAGAGTTGGGCCATGGTTTTGTCGACGGGAGTCGGGAAGGCGCCTCGCAGGGTATGGCCAAGAATGGTGGCCTTGGTCGCCACCGAAAGAGGGTAGTGCCCGGATCGGGTTTGCAAATGCGTCCATTGGGAAATCCTATTCCCGAAATAATCCACCAGGCCATGGACTCCCCCTTCAGGATGATACTGGTGCGGGGTGCGTTCGGCCACGATAATAATATGGCTTTTGTTCCGGACGCCCAACGTCTGTTTCAGCGTGCCCAGAACCACCTCCTCAATATAGGCATTCGGATCAGGATGTTCATTGACCAACAGGCCTTCAGCTCGTGCCTGGTAGGCACACATAAGCGCCAGGTGCCCGGATCCTGCCCCCATGACCTCCACAAAAAACACACTGCCCATGGCCGCGCTGGTTGCTTTCAGCGACTCGATGGATTGGTTGGCCAGGGCGACAGCCGATTGGACCCCGAGTGAAGTGGTCCCGGCGATATTGTCGTCGATCGAACCGGGAATCCCCACGACCTGGATGCCGAACCGTTCATAGATGGCGCGAGCCCCACGCATACTTCCATCACCTCCCATCACGATGAGCGCCCCATCCTTCATGAATGGCTTGAGATGATGAATGGCGGCTAGTTGGACCTCCTCATCTTTAAAATCTTCAAACCGGCTACTGCCAATCGGGCTGCTGGCATGATTGCTCATGCCACGTGTGTCCTGTTCCGTCACCAACTCAATCCAATTATTTGCCAAACCCAGAAATCCGTGTTGGACGAAATAGACTTCCAGGCCTAATCGATTCCCTGTCACACGGAGTTCCTTCAACGCTGCACCGGCTCCGGCAAAATCCCCACCGGAGACCAGAGCGACAATCCGCCGAATTTGCCGTGGCTTCAGTGTCACCTTCTCCCGGCGGCTCTGTTCCACGCTCATCCAGGCCTCGCGGACGGCTCGTTCACGTTCAGAAAGACCGACCGCCGTGGAGTAGCCCGATAATTGCCCATGCTCATAGGTGAGGAGGACGACGTTGTCCTGTCCTTCCTTATAGGCTCCAAATTCGGAAAAGGCCTCATTGAACGGCCGGGGGTCGAGAAAAATTAAGAGCGCTCGTAGAGTTGAGCTGTGCGTATATAAACACAGCACTTTTCCCTGGTGACTCTGGCCTAATTGATGGAACCCATCGACCAACTCCACATACAGTTCAAAGAAGGAGTGGCCTCCCGGATAACTGTACAGCGGATGCTTAATCAGACGTTGGGCCGTCTTCGTGTCGACCCCAAAGGCTTTGGCGGCTTCTTCAATCTCAATTGTTTTCTCAATACCGGTGGCCCATCCAAAGTCTTGTGATTCCAATGCCCATTCCGTGATGGGCTCGGTGGTCCCGGCATTCTCGGGAGACAGGATGGAGACGACCCGTTCAAAAAGCTGTCGGGTATTGGGGCTTTGACTCACCATATGAACAAATGATTTCGCATCCAGGTAGTTGTCGAGCTGAAGGAAATCCAGTTGTTTTCCGACCAGGCCCAAGGTCCGGACCAGGGCGGTTCCGATGGCGTCAGCCTTGGGAATTCCCCGCTCGGCATCAAGGACATTCTTCAACCGTCGCCCCACACGGAACTTCTTACTATCCATCCGGGAGACGCCGTGCCGCATCGTGAAAAACAGCGTGCGGGCACTTAAATCCCTCGGCATCAACCAATAGCGGTCATCGCCGATATCGAGGACAATCCGACCCTCAGCCAGATTGGGCGTCATATGCTCGCGCGGGACGATCGCCACCGGTCGACGTCGGATGGGTTTATTCGTAGCCCCGATTGGTGCCCGGAATAACGGAGAAAGCTCGCCCTGAGCGAGCAGTTGATTCCATGCCGCGAAAAACACCAACTCATCTCCACCGCAGGCCTGCTGAATCAGCGCCTGCCTTGCCCCTCTGTAGGCCGCAGCATTGGCAAACCCTTTTTGGGCATCCCGGACAAACAGTCGTAGGGCGGCCATGGCCTCCAACACGCGTTGCGGACGATCTTCCAAGGAAGCTAACGGGGGATGAGGCTCTGCTCCCTCTACCGGCGGTCGCCTGGCAATGACCTCGCCATAGGTTAGCAGCCCATTAATTGTGACAAATTCCAGAGTCTCGGCTTCCGCTTTCATCTATTCACCTCTTCCAATCCTTCAGCGATTCTTGATCTCATATAAATCTTGTCCCATCATCATAATATTATCCCACCTGATCGACAACACAAGTCCTCGCCATAGACGTCTAATCTGTCTCCTGCCGATACGATCATTCTATGCATATAGGTTCTCACGGTGGTGGAAAAGGTCCCCTTTTTTCACTCAACAGGTATGGAGAACCCCCACACCGACCGACCCTGGTCAGTGATCGACCCTGCTAGAGTTTGACGCTAAAGTGGGCTACACTTCATGAGAACCCACAGGGAGGTGGGATATTTTCTGCGCCAAACAGCATTCCATCAACACGAGTACCTCCAATCCTATGAATCTCAAACAGGAGTTGGGCCTCCCCATCTCCTTGGATGCCTGCGTCTGATGCCGCTCTCACAGTAGGCACGAGTGCCATAGGGTTCTGACGAATTGGAGGATGATGGAATCAAATTCACAATTGACGAGTATTGAAAGCTGATAGGGAACCATTCATGCAAAAGACCAAAATCATCTGCACGATCGGACCGGTGACCGAATCGTATGAAATGTTGCGCAAAATGTACGACGCCGGCATGAACATCGTGCGGTTGAATATGTCCCATGGCACCCACGAATCCCATGCCAAAGTGATCAAACACATTAAGACGCTCAATACCAAGGTCCCCTTTCCTATTCCGATTCTCTTAGATACCCAGGGCCCTGAAATCCGGACAGGAGATTTATCAATAGATCTCAATCTCCAGGAAGGCACGATCGTCTCGATTTCTGCACGGGGGCCGATGGATGTGGAAGAAAGCTCCATTCACATCAACTATGCCGATTTAATGGAATCCGTGAATGTCGGAGATAAGATTACCGTGGATAATGGGTTGATCAATTTTGAAGTCCTTGAAAAACAGGATCGCCTCATGCAGTGCCGGGTCCTTGATGGGGGGGTCTTGAAAAGCAAACGCCATGTCAATTTACCTGGGATCCGCGTCAATCTCCCGGCGATTACGCAAAAGGACGAAAAGGATATTGCCTTTGGTTTAGCCGCCGATGTGGATTTCATTGCTCTGTCCTTTGTTCGGGAAGCGAAGGATATCCAACAATTGAAACAGTTGATGGGGCCCAAAGTGGGGAGGGTGAAAATTATTGCCAAAATTGAAGATCAGGAAGGGGTTCGCAATCTGGAGGATATTATCCGGGAATCGGATGGCATTATGGTGGCTCGCGGAGATTTGGGGGCAGAAATCAACCTGGAGGATCTGCCGAATGTGCAGCGCAGAATTGTGCGACTCTGCGCGGAATCCGGCAAGCGCGTGATCGTGGCAACCCATCTCCTGGAATCGATGATCCATAATCCCATCCCCACGCGTGCCGAGGTCACGGACGTAGCGAATGCCATTTATGAGGAAGTCGACGGAGTGATGTTATCCGGAGAAACCACGGTCGGAAAATATCCATTGAAATGCATCGAGTATCTGCGAAAAATCTCCATCAAAACCGAAGCCATTCCAGGGTTGCAGTTTGCGAAACAGTTAAAGCTGACGACAGAAAAACAACAATTAGCTACCGCTGCAGTCCAACTCGCGGAAGGACTACACGCCAAAGGGATTGTCGTGATCACCCGACGAGGTATCATGGCGGATTTGGTCTCGAATTGTCGTCCCTTTTCCACGAACATTTATGCTTTCACGAACGGGAGTCAATCCCGTCGAACGATGACGCTCAATAGAGGCGTCTACCCCTTTCGGATCGACTTTAGTTCAGACCCGGAGAAAACGTTACAAACCGCATTTCGGATTTTAAAAACCCGTGAACATTTTCAAATAGGAGACAAGGTCGTGATTATCTCAGACGTGTTGGCTCAAGAGCGGGTCGATGGGATTCAAATCCGAGCCATTCCCTAAGGCAGGCCATTTAGTCACCCCAACCACCTGTCAGGAATTTCGATTCAGATGGTCCCCTCACTGACACGTTCCTTTTGGGAAGGCTTCAAAGAAAAGCCGATACTTTTATCTGAACCGGGCCGGGGGAGAGGAGCTAGATTCTTCGGATAGCCAGAAGAATCATGGAAATAAGCCAGGCGAAAAAGACGATATTGATGAAAAATCCTTCCATACTATTCTTATCGGCTTATCAGCTCCTAAAGTTAAGTTTTTTCTTGTTCTCTGAGATTCTTGCTTCATTTTGCACTCCTTCTCGCCATTTTAGCTCAAAAAGCCATTAGGACATTTGACCATACACCACACAAGAGGTGTTCTTTGGCGTTGGAGACGTTGTTCCATCTCGATGGAGAAGGGTGAGAAGACACCCTATCAGGTGAGCACAAACTATGACGTCGGTGAAGACAGGGTCTTCTGCCTGGAAGGCTGAACCGGAAGGGATACGATACGATCTAGGAGCGTATCCGCCAGCTGTCGTTTCGGCATTCGCGGGATATGGTGCGGGGCGGCACCCGGCGTGAGCACATACACCTCATTGGTATCATTTCCAAAAGCAGACTGCTCTCCGCCGACGTGATTCACAATCAGCATATCCAGATGTTTGCCGGCAAGCTTGGCCTGTCCATGCTCAATAAGATGATCCGTTTCAGCCGCAAAGCCAATCAGGCGTTGATGTGTACGCTGGGCGGAAAGTGCCATTAAAATATCCGGGGTCCGTTCCAAATCCAATCCTTCGCCCTGCCATTGGTTCTTTTTTACCTTCTGTGCATGCGCCTGTTTGGGGCGAAAATCTCCCACGGCAGCGGTCATCAAGAGCGTGGTTGCCCATTCAAATCGCGCAGTGAGCGCTTGTAACATGTCTTCTGCGGTAACTACCGGAATCACGGTCACGTTCTTCGGAGCCCCTAACTGGGTGGGACCCGTCACTAAGACGACCTCGGCCCCACGTGCGGCGGCTGCCTCGGCCAAGGCAAACCCCATTTTTCCCGATGACCCGTTACTGATAAATCGCACGGGATCAATGGGTTCCTGAGTAGGTCCTGCCGATATCAAGACACGCTCCGCTTGCCAATCCGTTCGGCGACGCAACAGGTCAACCGCGGTCGACATGATGCTTTCCTCCGCAGCTAAACGCCCCTGTCCCCATTCTCCCGAGGCCAAGGCCCCGACTTCCGGCTCGACCAGGACGACCCCTCGATGACGGAGGGTCTGAGCATGGGCTTGGACCGCCGGATGAGCCCACATTTCTCCATCCATCGCCGGACAAATCATCACCGGACATTGAACGGTGAGCGAAAGGGTTCCGAGCAAATTGTCGGCTAATCCCAGCGCCAATTTGGCTAACGTGTTCGCAGTACAGGGAGCCACGACCAACAAATCGGCTTGTTCCGTTAAGGATAGGTGCTTCATGTCCTGATGGCCCGCAAAGACATCACTTGCCACCGGATTCTGTGACAGCACTTCAAATGTCAGGGGAGCAATAAACCGGATGGCTGAATCCGTCATGACCACATGTACGCTGGCACCGGCTTGTGTCAACAGACGTAGGAGTCCGACCGCCTTATAGGCCGCAATACTTCCCGTCACTCCCAGAATAATCCGCTTGCCTGCTAACCCGGTGCTCATCTTCTGCAGTCTTTCGCCAAATGCTTTCAACTATGCTTCTTCAGGTTCGACCACCGTGCCAAGATGTTGAGCCGTGTCATCAATATACACACTCAATTCTTTTTTGATCTCTTGCGCGTTTTCATCCGGCTGTGCGTAAAGCGCCGGATCAATGGGACGTTCATTCGCGCGTTTGGCATTTTTAATGGCCTCTTTGGCTTCCTGGCCAATTAAATACGGAACCTGCCCGTTGAGCACTTCTTCCAGGGCTCTTGAGGTGTCTTTCGAAAATTTACTGGCTCCATACGGCTCTCCACCCCGAACCAATTGTTTGGCCCGCTGGGCGGCAATCAGCACAATCCGATACCGCGAATCAAATTCTTTTTGGTGATGTTGGGGTAGTAACGATAATGCTTCCATTGAATATCCTCTTTCCTTTCTGTGAAAAACACACGTTCCTGTTGATTCTACACAAATCAATCCCCTCAATGCAGCAATTACCGAAACACATGCGCGGCATCGATATGGATGGTTCGAACACGTTCAGCCATAATGACGGATTGGAGTTCCTCGATGGCCTGTTCCAAGGTTTCATTACGAATCGTATATTGGTATTCCGAATAGCTCCGCATCTCATCCTGGGATTTTTGAAACCGACGCTCCTGCTCGTCCGTTGTATCCGTCGCTCGTTCGACCAGACGGGTCCGAAGCACCTCTAATGAAGGAGGCAGAATAAACACGGTCACGGCTTTTTGAAGCGTTTTCATGACCTGCCGCGCACCCTGGACATCGATATCCAACAAGATATCCGTGTTCGATCCGGACTCCTGCTCCAACTCCTTCCATGGCGTTCCGTATAATCGTCCATAGACTTCAGCATATTCAGCAAATGCGTGCTCGGAAATTTTTGTGTGAAACTCTGTTTCCGAAATAAACTTGTACTCCTTGCCATCCGTCTCGCCTGACCGTGGCTTTCGCGTGGTGTACGAAACCGAAAGGCGAATGTCGGGAATTGTCTTCAAAATGTGCCGGCAGAGCGTTGACTTCCCCACTCCAGAAGGACCTGATACGACAAATAACAATTTTTTTCCCGTGACTCCCACCGTTCCTCCGACGTTATGACATCGATTGATTATTCAATATTTTGGACCTGTTCACGGATTTTTTCTAAATCACTCTTTAACTCCACAACCTGCCCGGAGATCTCGGAGTCGTTCGCCTTTGATCCAATGGTATTGACTTCCCTGCCCATTTCTTGGAGAAGAAAATCAAGCCGCTTGCCCACAGGGCCTTTGGATTTGAGTGTGGAACGAAATTGTGTCACATGACTTTCCAACCGTGTTAATTCTTCCGTCACGTCTGAGCGTTCTGCCAACATGGCTATTTCTTGAGCAATTCGATCGTCGTGTACCCGCTCCCCCTCTAATAACTTGGCGACACGAGCTTTCAAACGATCCGCGGACACCTGCAGTGCAGAAGGAATGCGTTGCTGAACCACATGAAGCCGGTCCTCGACTATCTGAACACGCTGCAAGAGATCTTTTTGTAAGGCAGAACCTTCTTTCTTTCGCATTTTTTCTAAATCGGTCAAGGCACGCTGGACTAACCCCTCAACGACCTTCGGAACATCCTTAATTACCAGGGGCTCCTCCCTGGTGGAAAATAGATCCCGAAACCCTGCCACCACATTCACATCCACCGTTCCACTCAGCTTGAATTCCCGTTGCATTTCCCGCAACCCTTGAATATACCGCTTCGCCATGGCGTGATCTAATTGGACAATCTTCGTGCCTCCAGATCCTCCACCATTCATGGTCACGGTCAATTCAATGCGACCACGCTCGCAGGTACGCTTGACTTGCTCTTTCAGTTCCAACTCCATATGAGACAGAGACTTAGGCAGACGCACCATCAACTCGCAAAATCGATGATTCACCGATCGCACTTCAACCCCCACCATGGTTCCCTGACAAAGCGATTCTCGTTTTCCAAAACCGGTCATACTTTTCATGTTGGCTTTCGTTTTCCTTCCCATCCACAGTCTGAATCAAGCACACAATGATCACACTTGGGCGTTCGGGCCAAACACACATATCGCCCATGAAGCAGGAGGCGCTGAGCCCCGTTCGTCCATTGCGATGTGGGTAAGAGGCGTTGAAGATCCTCTTCAATTTTGGTCGGGTCTTGGCTTCTCGTCAATCCGAGGCGATTGGCTACCCGCTTCACATGAGTATCGACCACAATGGCAGGCTCTCCCACAGAGCTCCCCAAAATGACATTGGCTGTTTTTCGTCCAACGCCGGGCAGGGTAGTTAAGTCCTTCATCGTTCCAGGCACCATTCCGTGAAAACACTGCACCAGAGCTTGGCCGCACCCAATGAGATGACGCGCTTTAGTTTTGTAAAATCCCGTTGTCCGAATAAGCGCTTCTAATTCGGCTGGATCCGCACTGGCATAATCCTGTGCCGTGCGATAGCGGGCAAACAGGTTCGGAGTCACCTGGTTGACTCTCTGGTCTGTGCATTGGGCCGAAAGAATTGTGGCGACTAACAACTCAAGCCGGTTGGAGGAATCTAATTCTACTCTCACGTCAGGAACGGATTGATCCAAGGCGGCAAGGATCCGACGTACCCGCTTTTTCGCTTCTACCGGCGATTCCATCGGAGATCGTGCTGTTTTGAGACGACTCATCGGTGACGCAAGACCCCTCATGGAAAGGTCTCGGCTGGAGCCGGAAGAGTATAGAGAGGCATCTCCTGACACTTCCCCGTCCTGCCATCTTTTGCCTGAAGGCCACGAAGCAAGGACGTGAGTTCTTGTTGAATCATAAGAAGTGACGCATCTTGTAACGCCGATCCCCCCATTCCTCCATATCGCTGACAGAGGAGTTGCAGGTCTTCTTCCACCATTAGATCGGCTTTATTAAAAAAACGCAGGCATGGAATGTTTTCAATCCCTAATTCCTTTAATATATTGTCTACCGCAATGATGTGCTGCCCGGGATCGGGGACATGAGCATCTATCACGTGGAGCAACACATCGGCCTTCTGCAATTCCAGCAAGGTGGTCTGAAATGCCGCCATGAGGTCTTTTGGCAAATCCCGGATGAATCCAACGGTATCTGTCAAAATGACGTCGCCTAATCCAGGTAAATACCAGCGGCGATTGACCGTATCAAGTGTCTCAAACACACGATCTTTTACAGAGACTTGGCTCTTTGTCAACGCATTTAACAGAGTCGACTTCCCCACATTGGTATAGCCAATAATGGATATAATCGGAAGTCCTCGCTTCATGCGCATTTTTCGTTGTTCCTGACGACCATGTGCCATAGACTCCAAGTCCCGCTCCAAACGTTGAATGCGCTCGCGGGCTCGACGTCGATCCGTTTCCAACTTGGTTTCTCCAGGCCCTCGTGTGCCAATTCCTCCCGCTAACCGGGAAAGAGCCGTACTGGATTGGGCAAGTCGTGGTAGCAGATACCGCAGCTGAGCCAATTCAACTTGAATTTTTCCAATGGTGGAATGGGCCCGCTGTGCAAAAATATCGAGAATCACTTGTGAGCGGTCCAAGACCCGCAGATCCGTGATTTCCGAAATACCCCGTACCTGAGCCGGGGTTAAATCTTGGTCAAAAATCAAGGTATCGGCACCGGATTGGAGCGCTCGAATCGCCAACTCTTTCATCTTTCCCGAACCGACGACAAACTTCGGATGGATCGCTCCCAACCGTTGAGTGATACACCCTAAAACTTCCACGTCCTGGGCACGCACCAATTCTTGTAATTCCTGGAGACGCCCTTCTTCAGAAGCGGCATTCCCCGTGCTGACACTAACCAGGAGCGCCCTGCCCTCCCGAACACCTTCTCGTAAACCTGGATTCGAGCGAACAATTTCTTGCTCCAATGATTGAATAAATTGCTGGCAATCCAACTGAAACGAGTGAAAGGCACAAGGCGGCAACTCCACCGTGGTTCGGCCCTTGATGGGGTTCGAAAGAATGTGCGCCACATAAGCATCCCGAAGGCTCCCATCTTTTCCCACACCAAGCGCCATAATTAAATCCAATCGAAGAAGAGCCAGATCGGTCAAATCATCCTGGGTCAGGGGTTGATTATTGAGGTGGGTGTGGACTAAACGAACCCCTCGCAATAACCGAAGGCCCGACCGGGTCCGCGAAAGATGGGGAATAACTAATTCGTGATGGTCACCGATTAAAACCGATTCAATTTGGCCTTGTCGATTGACCAAAAGCCCAATTTGCCGTCTCGTCTCATAGGTGAGTTCGGCACATTCCCGAGCCACCTCCGGGGTCACAACTTTTTCTGGAGGGATCCGTCGACGATAGAGACGCTCCATTCGGCTAATGTGATTAGCCTTTAACCCATGAAGATTACCGAGAACAACAGGAATGATTCTTCTCCTTTTGCGATATCATCTGATTCATTGAGAAGGAAGTCCAGCCATCGAAGACTCATCGTATTTACATTGCAACGTTGAAAGCGCATCCACATCCCATGTTGCTCTCTCCTTGCGTTTAAGTTTTTCCAACCCCGCAGCTGCAATCATGGCACCATTGTCTGTGCAGAGCGCACGTGGAGGGAGGGTCACATGCAGCCCAAATGTGCGAGCGCGCTCCTCAAGCCTCAGGCGAAGACGAGAGTTTGCAGCCACTCCTCCCACGACAGAGATCCCTTTCACTTCATATTGACGGGCAGCGCGACAAAGTTTGTCTACCAGCACATCCACAATAGCCTCCTGGTAACTGGCCGCGATATCAGCGACGGGCAATGGGGAATTCCCCTTTTGTTGTTCATCCCGCACGAAATATCGAAGTGCGGTTTTCAGCCCACTGAAACTGAAATTAAAATTTTGGCTTTGAAGAGTTGGGCGGGGGAATGATACATATTGTGCATTTCCCTGTTGGCCAAGCCGGTCAATTGCCGGACCACCCGGATAAGGAAGCCCAAGCATTTTGGCCCCTTTATCAAACGCTTCTCCTGCTGCATCATCCATCGTCCATCCAATGAACTGATATTCTCCACGATGAGGAACCAATGCCAAATGCGTGTGCCCACCGGATGCAATCAAGACCATGGCCGGGGTTGGGAAATTTGGATTCGATAACCATGCGGACGCCAAATGCCCCTCCAAATGATTCACTGCCACCAAGGGAATTTTGGTGGCAAACGCCAGAGCTTTGGCAAAATTTACTCCAACGAGTAAGGCCCCTACCAATCCTGGACGATTGGTGACCGCTATTCCCGTTAATTGGGAAAGAGAAACATTGGCCAGACCCAAAGCTTCCCTTGTCAAAAGTTCCAGACATTCCATATGACGCCGGGAAGCCAATTCCGGGACGACTCCCCCGTAACGGGCATGCACCTCAACCTGAGAATCCAAAATATTGGAAAGGATATGACCTTCGCCATCCAACACAGCCACGGCCGTTTCATCACAGGAAGTTTCAATTCCTAAAATCACTTAAGAGTCCTTTTCAGCAACAAAATTCATTTGTCAAAAAACAACAAAACCCCCAGGACTCGCGGTCCTGAGGGTTTCATCTAGGATTTGACCATCCCTATATCCAATCAGACACTCGCTAACACCTCTTCTTCAATGAAATTTGGAGTCTGATCGGTCAGGACAACCTTAATCTTTTTGGCATCCTTAAACCGCCCCTTAATCAGTTCTTCAGAGAGAGGATCTCCCAGTCGGCGTTGAATAGTCCGGCGAAGGGGACGGGCACCGTATTGTTGTTCAAACCCTTCGTCAATCAACCACTGTTTCACCTCGTCAGTGACATCTAAAAATACTCCTCTTTCCACAAGACGAGAATTAAGTTCTCCAATAAGAATATCAACGATACTCACCAAATGTTCTTTCGTCAGTTGGTGGAAGACAACTAATTCATCGATACGATTTAAAAATTCAGGACTGAAATGCCGCTTTAACTCGGCAAGGACTTCACCTCGCATACGTGAAGTATGCTCAGCCTCTACATCACGCTGGAACCCAAGGGATACACCCTTTTGAATGAATCGAGTCCCCAAATTTGAGGTCATCACCAAAATGGTATTTTTAAAGTCCACTTTCCGACCTAAACTATCCGTCAATACTCCGTCATCAAGTACCTGCAACAACACATTAAAAATATCTGGATGGGCCTTTTCAATTTCATCAAATAAGACAACTGAATAGGGACGACGTCTTACTTTCTCCGTCAATTGTCCACCTTCCTCATACCCCACGTAACCCGGAGGGGCTCCAAACAGCCGTGAACTGGTAAATTTTTCCTGGTACTCTGACATGTCTACTCGGATTAACGCATCATCAGTATTGAACAAGAATTCTGCTAATGCGCGAGCCAACTCCGTCTTACCTACCCCGGTCGGTCCAAGGAAAATAAACGAACCAATGGGTTTTTTGGCATCTTTCAAACCAGCCCGCGACCGACGAATGGACCGACAGACGGCGGATATGGCCTCTTCCTGTCCTATAATACGTTTGTGAAGGTAATCCTCCATGTGTAACAATTTTTCAGTTTCTTCTTCTTCAAGTTTAAAGAGAGGGATCCCAGTCATTTTAGAAATGACATACGCCACATCCTCGCCTGAGATAACCGGTTTATTTTTCTCTTGCTTTTTCTTCCAATCACGCTTGGAATCATCTAATAATTTACGGAATCGCTCTTCCTCTTCGCGAAATTTCACGGCTTCCTCAAAATTTTGAAGCCCGATTGCCACTTCTTTTTCACGAGCGACTCTTTTGAGTTCCTGTTCCAGCGACTTCAACTCAGGGGGGAGAGCATATGTTAGCAGCTTTGCTCGCGAACCGGTTTCATCGATAAGGTCAATAGCCTTATCAGGTAAAAACCTGTCAGTGATATACCGTTCACTCAGTTTCACGGCCTCTTCAACCGCCTCATCCGTAATTTCAACTCCATGATGCTCTTCATATCGATCACGAAGCCCCTGAATGATTTGCACAGTCTCCTCTACTGAAGGAGGCTGAACATAAATAGGCTGAAACCGCCGCTTGAGAGCCCCGTCCTTTTCAATATGTTTTCGATATTCATCCAGAGTCGTTGCACCAATGCATTGAATTTCCCCACGGGACAAGGCCGGCTTTAACATATTCGCAGCATCAATGGACCCTTCAGCAGCACCCGCACCGACTAACGTGTGAAGTTCATCAATAAAGAGAATAATATTCCCAGCTTGGGAAATTTCTTTCATCACTACCTTGAGACGTTCCTCAAATTGTCCACGATATTTTGTTCCTGCTACCAAGGAACCAAGGTCCAAGGCAATGACCCTACGATTCAATAAATTGTCTGGAACATCCAGGCCAATGATACGCTGAGCCAGCCCTTCCACAATGGCTGTTTTTCCCACACCGGATTCACCAATTAATGCCGGGTTATTTTTTGTTCGACGGCTGAGGATTTGAAGAACCCTTTGAATTTCATCTGAACGTCCAATTACAGGGTCTAGCGTTCCCTCCTGAGCCAATTGCGTTAAATCCCTACCAAATTCATCTAGCGCAGGTGTGCTACTCTTTTTATCTCGCTCCCGGGTTCCTGATTTTCGAAGAAATGTGACAGTCAATTGCCGAGCCGTTAAAAGATTGGCCCCTAAACTACGAAGAACTTTCCCCCCAATTCCTTCTTCCTCACGAAGCAGGCCTAGAAGGAGATGTTCGCTCCCGATATGGTTGTGCCCCAGCAGTCTGGCCTCCTCAACACCATACTCAATCACCTTCTTCACTCTGGGACTAAATGGGATTTCACCGAACGTAACCGTTGTCCCGCCCCCGGGCAGGTTCCGTTCTATTTCCAGGCGGATTTGTTCCGGCGAGAGACCCATTTTTTTGATGATCATCAAGGCTATGCCGTCTGACTCTCGGAGAATCGCGAGAACCAAATGCTCAGTACCCAGATAATCGTTTTGGTGCCGTTCCGCTTCTTCTCTGGCAAGGATGATGATTTTTCTACCACGATCCGTGAATCGTTCGAACATTGGACCTCCTCTAGCCGATTATTCGCGAAACTTTTCGCTCACACATTCGTCTATTATCGTCTATTATCCACAAAGAAATTCGAGAAAAATTCACAATTTCAGTCTATCCGTGATCCCTCAAAACTGTCAAGTCAGAAGCTAGAAATGAGAGACCTCAGCAATAGAAATGATAGTTTAGTCTACCAATCAAAATAGACTAAGAAAAGCCTCTTGTCACACATAGATAAAATTGCCGACGCCATCCTCGAAAATCTCCTCGCTTGCTATCAGATCAGCGAAGACACTACCATCCTGACGCCTGGCAACACCATTCCCTAATTTAAGCTCATGTCTACCTTTCAGACCATCGGGATCATCACCAAACCTAACGCCCCTAACATTCTGAAGGAGGTTTCCCATCTCCGTGATTGGTTGGTGGCACATCACAAAACCGTCATTCTTGATTCTACTCAAGGATTTCCTACTTCGGATAGTCCCACACGTATTCAGATTGCCCAGGAAGCCGACCTCCTTATTGTATTGGGTGGCGATGGCACGATGTTAAGCGGAGCACGGCTTGTTGAACAACGAGGAATTCCCATCCTGGGAGTCAATATGGGAGGTCTGGGTTTCCTCACTGAAATCAATTTCGACGATCTCCCCACAGCCTTAGAAAAAGTATTCGTAGGGGAATGGCGCCTGGATAAACGCCTGATGCTAAAAGTCGAGCTACAACGCGGTGACCAAATTCTCTGCACCTACTCAGCCTTAAACGACGTGGTAATCAGTAAAGGCCATTTAGCGAGAATGATCGCCACTAAAATATGGGTGAATCACGCATTTATGACAAACTTGCGTGGTGATGGACTGATCGTCGCTACCCCGACGGGATCGACCGCTTACTCCCTTTCGGCAAAGGGTCCGATTTTAGATCCACGGCTGGAAGTATTGCTGATCAATCCAATTTGCCCGCACACCTTTTCCCACCGCCCCTTCCTCGCCCCTGGTGATGTGCCGATTACCATTGAACTGACAAGTCAGGAACCAGCCATGGCGACCATAGATGGCCAAGTGGGAGTGGAAATGTTAACTGGTGATCTTGTGCAAGTGCGAGCCTCAGACCACCGCACGCATCTTATTCGTTTTCCAGAGCGAAGCTACTTTGAGGTATTACGTACAAAATTAAAGTGGGGGGATGGGTGACTCCGGCCTTCAAGACTCTCTACAACCAACACGACCAATTTTATTGACTATCCCATTGGCTAGATAGCCTGGCAAATCTGAAATTTCAATTAATTTATTCATCAAGACAGTCTGCCCGTACTTAATCAAAGAAAAATAAACGATTGAATTAAAAAAAAAGGAAAGAAAACGGAAAATGCCCAGTCAAGCAGTCTGCAGGGAAGGCTCTACTTTCAATAGAGACTTATGGTGCACACTCAGGACATTCTTTCCGCTCGACAGGGGCATAAAATTCAGATGCGGTGAGAGGAAAAACTTGATCGCACGTTTCGCAATACCGAATTTCAAAAAAAGGCACGCCCTCCTCGTTGATCTCGCACGGCAACAATAAATCAATGGGGTCGAATCCTAGGGATTTTTCATCGGGAAACTTGACCACTGCAAGCCGAACGTTAAAAAATTCAAATACCCCTTCCTTGCCCTTATACCGATCTTCATGACCCATCACATACACGGGCTGACCTTTACGTTTAATCCGAAGATCCTTTAAGGTTCGCTCGGTCTCAGATGCACAAAAAAAGTCTTGAGCTGGGTTTGGCTCGCTCATTCTGGCAAAATCTCTCTATCAAATGTATTCATCAGACTGATCCTTCCGCTAATTGCTGGACCAGCTTGTAGCATGGCCCCAAAAAGGAGGTCAAGGCTGATGGAATTGACAGACCAATCACAAAGGAGACGTATGTATGGCTGACATCCTCATTTATCACAAACCAACCTGCTCCACCTGCCGACAGGTCATCAAATTAGTGGAGGAAAGCGGGCAACCCTTTACGACCATAAACTATTACGAAAAAAATTTTTCTAAATCCACGCTTAAAGGGCTACTCAAAAAAGCGGGGATTAAATCGTCAGAAATTATCCGTAAAAAGGAAGAGATATACAAAAAGCTGAACTTACAAGACTCAGAATTCACCGATGATGAACTATTAGACATCCTCATCAAACACCCGGATCTCATCCAGCGTCCTCTGGTCCAAAAAGGGGATCAAGTAATCCTCGCCCGCCCTCCGGAAACCGTCACCAAAATTCTTTAACCAAATCTTCCCGTGAGAATTGAGGCGAACCACTAGTCAAAATGGCCGCTGGATAGAATCTGAGGCCGTACTGCCGAAATAGTCGGTTTTGAGAAACTGGTAGGCTTCGATAATACGCCGCAGTTCCGGCTCGGAACTGCGGTCGCCTTGCCGAATATCAGGATGTATCTTCTTCGCCCGCTCTCGAAAGGCTCGAGTCACCACTGGCAAAGGACTTCCGAATTCAACACCCAGCACTTCATAGGCTTGGACAGACGAACGAATTTCCCCACGAACAGAAGTGGGCTCTCCCTCACCTCCGCCGCCGCCAGCAGCCTTGAAAAAATTAAAGAGATTGATCTTGTGCCTTCGACGCCGAGGACGCTGCCTGATCTCACTTTCAAACTCTTCAAACCGGTCTTCAATAAATTCTAAGCGCGATTCCAAGCGCTGGGCCGTAGTCAATTCGGTAATATCCTCCAACTCCCCCTCCACCAGCCCCAACATATGATCAACCTCAATCAACCCTTGCTCAACATGCAAATAGGCCTCTGTCCGCTCTTGAAACATCGTTTCAATAGCAAAATCCAAGCTTTGCTCAGATTGATCACGAAGCTTAGCAATCCGCCGACTCATGCCAGCCACAAATTTCCGACGATTGTGTTCATTTAACGCCATAAAGCCAACGCTCAAGAAAAATTTGGGGCTAATTGTACCATAACTGGCCACCATGGAAGGATGTTTGTTATGACTTACAAGTGAAGCTCCCAATTGAAAATAGGTAATAAATAGCTGAGATTGCCCCCCAGCTTGATGATTGGTATCCTGATGACCTTTGTGAACCCTTGAAAAGCTTAAGATATAAGGAACATGAGTTATCTCCCAAGTATTTAACTTTTTTTAGTTTCCCCAAATCTTATTGAAGGAGGGTTTCATGAATCACTGCCTGCTTATTTTGGGAAGTAGCTTTATTCTCTCCATCATCCTTACGCCAACAGCCTGGTCAGTCAACCCTGCCGGCTATGGCAGCGCAGGTGGTGAATTCAACATCAAAATCTCCAGGGTCCCCTCGAATGAGATAGCCAAAGCCAAATCGACGAAACCTCCCATTGAGCCCACGTCGGAAATCCTTGCCGAAGGAAAAGAAATCTTTCTGGGACGTGGAGGCTGTATTAGTTGTCATGGGGCCGAAGGAAAAGGAGATGGGCCGGCCGCAAAAAACCTTCCCATTCAACCGAGAAATTTTACCAACCCGAAGTTTAACACCTATCGAACACCGGGTGAAATGATGTGGGTCCTCAAAAACGGAAGCATGGGACAGACAGGCCGGGTCCCCGGAACGGGAATGCTTCCAGTTGTCCAGCCCAAGGGTTTCATTTCGGAGGAAGATGGATGGAAGGTGTTGCTGTATGAACGAAGCCTCGGAGAACAACAACCATAATACTTCTTTTTCCTAACGAAATAATTACTTCGGAATACAACCCTCTATTATTATTTATTATCCTATCATCACGTTGAGTGAAAAGCCCTTATGTCTGAATCCACAACAGAACGCCAACCCAATCGTCTGAGTCACGAAACGAGCCCTTACCTCCTTCAACATGCCTACAACCCGGTCGATTGGTTCCCGTGGGGAGAGGAGGCGCTGAATCTGGCAAAAAAAGAAAATAAGCCTATCTTGCTCTCCATAGGCTATTCAGCCTGCCATTGGTGCCACGTAATGGAGCGGGAATCCTTTGAGAATCAGGCCATTGCAGACCTGATGAACCGGTACTTTGTGAATATTAAAGTGGACAGGGAAGAACGTCCGGATTTGGATGAAATCTATATGCAGGCCACGACTGCCATGAACCAGGGGCACGGCGGATGGCCCATGACCGTATTTCTCACCCCTGATCAGGAACCCATTTTTGCGGGAACCTATTTCCCTCCCACCGACCGCTATGGTCGTCCGGGATTCGGATCAATCCTGACAAACATTGGGGAGGGGTGGAAGAAAGATCAATCCAACATCACCCAACAAGCCAGTCGATTCACCGCACGCCTGCGAAACGCCCTGCACCCCGCGTCTCCCCTTGCTGTTGGTGCAGCCGAGATTGAAGATGCCGTCAAGCAATATGCCCGTGATTTCGACGCACGTTACGGGGGATTTGGACGTGCACCAAAATTTCCACCTTCCACCGGCCTTTCCTTTCTCCTGCGCCAATATCACTGGAGCCGAGAGAAAAAAATACTGGCCATGGTCACCAAAACCCTGGATGGGATGGCCGAAGGCGGACTGTATGATCATATCGGTGGAGGATTTGCTCGCTATTCCACCGATGACGAATGGTTAGCCCCGCACTTTGAAAAAATGCTGTATGACAACGCACTCCTTGCACGGACATACGTTGAAGCGTTTCAAGTCACAGGTGAGAATCGATACCGCCAGGTCGCCACAGAGACCTTAGATTACATTTTGCGAGAAATGACTGCACCGGAAGGTGGTTTTTATTCAGCCACTGATGCGGACAGCGAAGGTGTAGAAGGCAAGTTTTTCGTGTGGACGCCGGAACAGATACGTGAAATTCTGACAAACGAACAAGACGCCACTCGCTTCTGCGCGTATTACGACATCACGGATGAAGGCAATTGGGAACACACCAACATCCCACGCACAAAAAAATCACCAGAAACCGTAGCGAAGGAATTAGGCTGTTCCCCTGAAGACTTACGTGAGACCATCATGCGTACAAAATCAATCGTGTATCAGGCTCGCCTGAATCGTGTACCACCGGGACTGGATGACAAAATCATCACCGCCTGGAATGGCATGATGATCGGGACGATGGCCGAAGCCGGTCGGGTATTCAGCCACCAACCCTATCTGGATGGTGCCATGCGGGCTGCCGATTTCCTGCTGACCACGCTTTCACGGCCGGAAAGCCGGCTCTGGCGCACCTATCGGGCAGGGCATGCCCATCTTAATGCCTGCTTGGAAGATTATGCCTATGCGGCCGAGGCGATGATCGATGTCTATGAAGCCACGGGGTATGAACGGTATCTCCATGAAGGGGTCTCATTAGCAGAACGCCTCATTGAAGACTTTGAAGATCGAGACCATGGAGGATTCTTTACCACAGCCGCCGATCATGAGGCCTTAATTATCCGGGGGCGGGAAGGCGCCGATGGTGCAACCCCCAGTGGAAATGCGGTGGCCGCATCGGCGTTAGCCCGCTTATCATTTCACTGTGATCGCGAAGAATTCCGAAAAGCCGCGACCAATGCTATTCGTGCCTATGGACAACAAATCGGTCAGGTGCCACGAGGGTTTCCCAAAAGTCTCATGGTCGTCGATCTTTTATTACGAGGCCCGGTGGAATTGGCTCTCGTGGGATCTCCCACAGACAAGGGATATAGACAACTCCGCACGGCGGTTAATGCGTGTTTCGTACCGTATCGCATTTTGGCCTATCGGGAAGAGCTGGAGACTGAAACCCCTCATCCCCTGTTAACTGGGAAAACCCTGGTCAATGGGCAAGCCGCGCTCTATGTCTGTAAGAACTTTGCCTGTCAGGCTCCAATTACCGATCCTCAAAAGGCAATTGACGTATTGACCTTTTCTCAGGGAACCATCACCTCACCGGACCCACCCGTGCAAGCACTGACCAGCCAGGGACTTTCCGGACATGCCACTCCTCAAGGGACGGGCCAGTACGTGGCCAGAATCCTGGCCAGCCCCCAGGATTTGCGCCCTTCCTCTCATGGATATACCTCTTTGGGTTCAACCGAATTGACCACTTCTCGGATAGGCTTTGGTGGTTACCGGATCAATCTTGGAGTAGAAGACCACCGAAGGGCCCTTGAAAAGTCTTTACAAGGCGGGTGCAACCTTATCGATACGTCCACCAATTATGCCGACGGTGGGAGCGAACGCCTGGTGGGTGTTGTGCTCAAGGATCTCATCGCAAAAGAGGTTGTCTCTCGCGATGAAGTCATCGTGGTTTCCAAAGTCGGCTATGTGCAGGGAAATAATCTTACGCGCGCTGAGACCAGGGAACAAGCCGGCAAACCATTTCCCGAGATGGTCAAATACGGCGAAGGCATCTGGCATTGCCTCCATCCTTCGTTTCTCGAAGAACAACTCATTCTGTCCCTTGATCGCCTGGGACTGGAAACTCTGGATATCTGCCTCCTGCACAATCCAGAATATTTTCTCTCCGATGCCAAGAACAGGAATTTGTCGATTGATCCCATCAGACTTGAAGATCTCCGGCAGGAGTTTTATCGCCGCCTGCAACAGGCATTTTCTTATCTGGAGACACAAATCGCCGCCGGCAGGTTGCAATACTATGGTGTCTCCTCCAACACCTGCACGGCCAAACCCGGTAATCCCGAAGCCACCTCACTCTCTCGCATGCTCAAGGCCGCTGAGGCTGCCGCGAAGCACGCCGGCATTCCGCACCATCATTTTCGAATACTGCAACTCCCGATGAATGTGTTTGAATCGGGAGCCCTGCTCACGCCCAATACTGGCCCCGAACAGGCGCAAACGGTCTTGGCATTCGCCCAGGAAGCCAACATTGCTGTCTTGGTGAACCGGCCTCTGAATGCCATTCCTGGAAAAGGCGGAGGCATGATCCGCCTCGCAGACCCTCAGGTGGAAATTTCCAATACAAACTTTGATGCCCAACAACCAAAAGTCGCCGCGCTGGAGCACGACTACAAGCAGGTGTTAGCACCCCAAGTCCCCAACCCCGAAAAAGGGGCTGCTCCGCTGGACTATTTCAACTGGGCCGAAGAACTAAAGCGGATTCGTCCGTCCATCCAAAATCTCGAGCACTGGGACCAAATTGAATCACAAACGATTGCCCCACATGCCAATCAGGTCTTCCAACTGCTCACCCGACATTTCGCCGGCAAACAGGAAGAGGAACAAATATGGGAATCGTGGCGCGATCGCTATGTCCCTGAACTCGTCTCCCTCCTTAAGGTCATGCGCATGGAGGCCGCCCAAAAAAGTGCAAAGAAACTCTCTGAAATTCGTAAGCTCATTGACCCCCTCATACCAGAATCCAACCGGGAAGAACCCTTTGCCCGTAAAGCTCTCTGGGCGGTTGCCAGTATCCCAGGTGTAACCTGTGTGCTCAACGGCATGCGACATCCTGTTTATGTGGATGACTCCCTGACCATTCTGAAATGGGAAGCGCTCCCTCAACCCCGAGCACTATTTGAGACTATTCATACACGCGAGGTTCCCTGATACCCAATTCCATATTATTTATAATTTGAAAATGAAACCAAGTTTCATTATTGCCAACAAACTCTAATATTTGATAAGTTTATTTTATGGAAACAATTGGATCATTAATCGGGCTTGGCGCGATTGCGGGGGTTTTCCCGATTTATCTCGGCATTGTCTTGGCCTTAATAGTTGCAAAGGCCTTGAGCAGGACTTGGGAAGGCTATTTAACTGGAATCGCCACCGGTGTACTGGTCTATCTCTTTTTTGACCTCATGCACGAGGCCGTGGAATTCACGGGCGCGACAGACGTCCTTTCGTGGGTCGCCTTTCTCGGAAGCCTGTTGATTGGGTTTGTGGGACTGGTCCTCATTGAGCAACGCCAACAGGGTCGTAACCGGACAGAGCCATCCAAGCTTTTTCTCCCCTATATGATTGCCCTAGGAATGGGCCTTCATAATTTGGGCGAGGGCCTGGCAATCGGCGCCGCCTACATGCAGGGCGAATGGATCTTAAGCGGGGTCCTCATTATGGGTTTCGCTCTACACAATGGGACAGAAGGATTTGCCATCATCGGCTCGGCTGGAAAATCAAGGCCGAGTTTCAAAGATATCATTTTGATGGGATTGCTGGCAGGTCTGCCAACTTGTCTGGGAACTTTAATCAGCGGATTCGCGGTTTCTCACTATTTTACCATCATGTTTTTTGCATTAGCCGCGGGCTCGCTGTTATACGTAATCTTTTCTCTCACGACGATTTTCTATACCGCCACCCGACGGGTCCAATCGGCCTATGGGGTCTTCACCGGTATCAGTCTCATGTTCCTCACGGCCATGTTTCTGCAGATCGTCAGCGGCATCCGTACGTAAGAGGGCAACGGGCTGAAGTCTAGCACTCTAGAAATTCAGGGCGACCAAAAGTTCGCTGCACGTCCTTCTAACACCCTCTTTCTTTTTGCACAAAAAACCGCGAGTCTCTTCTTCTCAGGATAAGATCAAAAAATCCCGTTTTCCACTATTGGCATGAGCTGTCTGGTCTCCATGCGAAATTCTCCATCACAAGTGAAGATTTCTTAACACCTCACAAAGTTTCTCAACTACTCCTCTCCACATATTTGAGGATACTCCCTTGAAAGCTGTGCATAGATTGGTGGGTCAAGTCGAGCCTGCCGCAACGATTTGGCTTTTGACAATTGGAGGAGAGTCGTGTTGTAAAGATCCTGAAGATTAGCCTCCTGCAAATTCACCTGAATCAGTGAAGCCTGCTCAACATTCGCACCTCCTAGATTCGCTTGCTTGAGATTGGCCTGCGCCAAATCAGCACGACCAAGATTGGCGCTAGCAAGATCCGCCTGGCCCAGGTTTGCCTCTCGCAGCTTACATCCCTCCAAATTGGCCTCAATGAGTTTTGCGCCTTGCAAATTGGCCAAGAGAAGATTCGCTTCAGTCAGATTCGCCTCGGTGAGATCTGCCCCTGTTAAATCCGTTTTGGCAAGATGTGCCCGCTCAAGATTCGCCCGTATGAGTATGGCCCGGAGAAGATCAGCGTCACTCACATTCGCATTTTCCAAGTTCGCGCCGGTCAAATTCGTTTCCAACAAACTGGACTCCGTCAAATTAGCCCCGGACAATATGGCACCTGAAAGATCCGCGTGATTGAAATTGACATCTTGCAAGTTAGCACCGGCCAAATCGACGCAGGACAATTCCAGTCTGGAGAAATTTCCACCACTCAAATCTATGCGAATGGAAGGATTGGCTTTTCTCCATGCATTCCAGATATTTACCCCCGCCTTGATAAGCTTCAGTTGCTCTTGATTCGCCATGAGACTCCTTTAATGACATATCCGATTTTGATAAACATTTTATCTTTGGCTGACACATCTGTCCTCGACAATGGCTTAAAACGTTGAAACAAAATTTAACACTCCACCTTTCTTCATATGCGGGAGTAGACCAACCCACACACCAGTTATCAAATACGGCAATTTTATCGTAAAATGCCCATGATGGTTCGCAATCTGGCGAATAGGCCAATCATGAGGAAGAACCCGAAATCCAAATGACAGGTTGTTGGAAACACATTTTTATCGATTCCATAGTCGAGTCCAATTGCCCCATTCCTCTCCCCACATACGCAGGCCGGCTTGAACCTGATGCAGGCTTTCCTCCCTCGCTGTTTGCACCGTCATGTCTTCCGATCCGATACTTGCCATGAACCAGACTGCTCCATCGCGATCAGTCCGGTATACAGGAAGGCCTCGCTGTCCATACGCATCCAACACCTCAGGAGCTGGATGTCCGTACCGGTTATGGGCGCCCACCGAAACAACCATCGCCTCAGCTTGAAGGCGATTCACCCATTCATGATGCAAAGAACTTTTTGCTCCATGATGCGGTACTTTCACGATGCGGGCAGAATGACCATTAGAAACCCGCAGCAATTCATTCAGAGATTGCTGTTCCGCATCGGCCGTGAACAAAAATGAATGCGGCCCGCACTCGAGCCTGGTGACAAGCGATCGATTATTGAGACTCTTGCTACTAGACACTTTCCAGGAACCATATTCCTCCGTCCCTGGGCTGGGGGAGGGACCAAGCACAGTCAGAGAGCAAGGTCCTGGGCTGACAATGACAGATCCTGCTTTGCCTGTCTGTTCCTGAAGTCCAGCAGATTTCACCGCCGAATGGAGGCGAGAGAAAAAGCGTTCCGGGCGAGAGATGCCATTATCCCAATATTGTCCCACTTCGAACGTATCCAACACCCACGGCAGGCCACCCACATGATCCCATTGCGGATGCGTTGCAACCACATGATCCAGCCTTCGTATACCCTGATTCCAGAGATACGGTCCGATGACGGCACGTCCCATATCCAAACGTCGATAGGATGGTCCACCATCGATTAAGACGGTTTGACCGTCGGGTAATTCAATGAGGGTGGCATCACCTTGTCCCACATCCAGGAACGTGACTCGTACGGTTCCTGGATCCCACCCTGTGCGCGGGGACCATCCCCACCACAGGAGAATCGCAAGCAGGATTGTGCCACACCCCCATCGAATCAGCTGCCGATGCCACATAACCACAACCACGGCCAACAGTCCCCAAAAGACGACCATCGAACTCAAGCTCGGCGATGCGACATACCAGGCTGCTCCGGGAACATGTGAGAACATCATCACGACCTGAGCCAGCCAGTCAAAGACCCATTGATTCAGACTGGACAAAGGGAGAGTTCCTCCTCCCTCCACTAAGACAATCATCCCTGACAACAAACCTAAAGGAATCATGATCGCGCCGACCAAGGGCACAATCACCATATTTGCCAATAACCCCAGCCAGGGTATTTGATGAAAGTCATGGGCGACCAAAGGCAAAGTGGTCAAGCTGACTGCGAGGGTCATCAGCCAGGCTAATACGGTCTTTTGCCAGAGTCCCAAGAGCCATGTCGGTTGTGCTGGTGGGAAGGCTGCATCTAATCCGAATAGATTGGATTCCTTTTCTCTCCGTGCCTGAACCACAAGGGCAATTGCAGCAACTGAGAGATATGATAACTGGAAAGAAATATCCTGAATGGCCTCAGGATGCGGCAATACCATAAGGAGGGCGGCTAGGGCTAACGCCGTCACCAGATTGCGTTCCCTTCCCAACCATATGCCAGCACAACACACCACGATCATGATCCATGAGCGGACCGTCGCCATTTCCGCTCCCGCCAGCAAGGTATAAAAGGAGACGGCCGGCAATGTGATAAGAACCGCAAACCGTGTGGCGGTGAGTCGTAACGAAAGTTGTTCCAGCCAAACCGTCGGTAACTGGCGCAGACTCCATCGCGCCCCGGCAAAAATCAACAAGGCCAATAACCCTAAATGAGATCCGGAGATCGAGAGAATATGGACGGTTCCGCTGGCCATAAAAGCGTCCCGAATATCCGACTCAATATAACTTTGCTCTCCCAATACCATCCCTAGGAACAATCCCAAGGCAGGATTTGTGAGACTGGAGACCGCCGCATGATGAATCGATTGGCGCCAGCGATCGACCACACCCAATATCAACCCACGGGTGGTCCGCTCTTGGGTGCCCTGAATCCTGATGGCTTCCGGGCCTTGCACGGTCGCGACAGCATGAATTCCTTGCCGTTTTAAATATCGTCCATAATGAAACCCGCCAGGGTTCATGGTTCCATAGGGTTCGCGTACTCGGGCCATAAAGGCGACCTGATCACCGTAAATTAATGTAGAAGCACCTGGTTCCCGCCAAGAGAGACGGATTCGCCCATGAGCCATCTGCTCCTCTCCCTGTTTCACCATATGGGTCGCCTCCACCAACAAAATCAGCCCATCCGGAGTCTGCCTGACCGGTGCAACAATAGTTCCTTCAAGGAAGATGGGCTGTTCATCCGCTTCGATAACTAGATTCAAATCCCATTGCGTGGTCGAGGCCCAATAAGCATGGCCAATTCCTCCCACCACAAGGGCAAACATGATGAACCCGGTCTTTCGAGTTAGACGTCGCTGTTGTTCAAACCAGGTGAGAATGCACCCAAAAATAAAAAGAGCCCCCAAAAGTGATAGGGGGAAGAAGGTGAGAAACGGGCCAAACCACAGCCCAGTGAGGTAGGACACTACTCCATGGAGTATCACATAGGACAATGCATATGGTTAATGAAACTCTTTAGCAAGATCGACGACAGCGGCCTCTTACTGAATGCAGGACTTCACCACTGTGATTAAATCTTCTGCAATCTCCTGAATGACCTGGTTATCTTGACCTTCAACCATCACTCGCAGCAACGGTTCCGTACCGGAATAGCGTACAAGAATCCGTCCAGTTCCATTCAGCATCCGCTCTTTGTCTTGAATAGCCTGCTGTAACTGGGGAAGGCTCTGCAGGTCTGGCTTGCGGGGAACGGTGACTCCCACCAACACTTGAGGCGTCGAATGCATACACATGGCAATTTCCGACAACGGTTTTTGGGCCCGTTTCATCAGCTTCAGCATTTGCAAGCCGGTGATCATTCCATCTCCGCTCGTATGATAATCCAAAAAGATCATATGGCCGGATTGCTCTCCACCCAGATTAAAATCTTCGGCCACCATTCGCTCCAAGATATATCGATCCCCAACAGCCGTTCGCACCAAATTGATACCAGCCTCTCTCATACAGACCTCAAACCCAAAATTACTCATCACGGTTCCGACCACCGTATCGTGTCGTAATCGGCCTAGCCGTTTAAGGTCAAGAGCAAAAGCCGCCAAGGCATGATCTCCATCGACCACCTGTCCCTTCTCACAGACAAACAAAGCCCGATCCGCGTCTCCGTCCAGGGCAATACCGAGGTCGGCCTTCCGGTCTCGAACCATCTGCTGTAATCGTTCCGGGTGCACCGCACCACACCCGTCATTAATATTGAGACCGTCAGGTTCATTGCCCATCACCCAGACCTTCGCGCCTAGTTCATGAATGACCTTTGGGAAAACGTGATACGCTGCTCCATGGGCACAATCCAAGACAATTCGCATATTCTGAAAATCCATTTCACGGGGAAGCGAACGCTTGACGAACTCAATATATCGTCCTTCAGCATCATCAATGCGATAGGCTTTCCCGATGGCGTCAGCGGTCGGTCGAATATGCTCTATTTCATTGGAAAGAATAAGATTCTCAATACGGTGTTCCAGTTCATCCGGCAATTTCATCCCGTCATTCGAAAAAAACTTTATCCCATTATCCTGATAGGGATTGTGAGAAGCAGAAATCATCACCCCGGCATCGGCTCTCAAGCTACGGGTCATGAACGCAATTGCCGGGGTCGGTAAGGGTCCGACTAATAAAACATCCACACCCATAGAGCACAGTCCGGCAGTTAGGGCCGACTCCAGCATATACCCGGACACACGAGTATCTTTGCCAATGATGATTTTATGTCGTCCATCACGTTTACGAAAAACATGGGCTGCCGCCCGTCCTAATTTCATGGCCATTTCGCTAGTCATCGGATCCAGGTTCGCGACCCCACGCACCCCATCCGTACCGAATAGTTTCCCCATGTGGTTCCCTTTTTTAGTAATAAACTCAGACCTTAAAAAAATTGAGTAGCGGGAAACATATGTTGTCGCACCACTCAAAAGTGCATCAAAGGCCTGGAACGAACATTTAAAAAATCCAGTCCAAGCAATTGTCGTAAGCCGGACCAAGCAGTGAAAACGCCACGGGGGGAGATCTTACCACCGACCCTATTACTTGTCGCACAAATTTTGTAAAGCTTGAGCCACTTTAATAGCATCGTGCATGGCTCCCACCTCATGAACTCGTACAATATGTGCTCCCTGCCAGACAGCAGCGGCCACCGCAACAGCATTCCCGAATTCCCGTTTTCCAACCGGCTTTCCCGTTAATGTGCCTATAAAGGCTTTCCGTGACACCCCAATTAAAATAGGGTGTCCCAAAGAAAGGAATTCCCCAATGTTACTAAGAATTTCTAAGTTATGATCAAGGGTTTTCCCAAACCCGATTCCCGGATCAATTATAATATGATCTGCCGGAATCCCCATCGATCGAGCCATGGAGACCCGTTCAGATAAAAAGTCTTTAATTTCAACCACGACATCTTTATATTGTGGGGCATGCTGCATATTTATACTATGCCCTTGCCGGTGCATGAGGACCAACCCTGCTCCGGTTTCTTGAATCAATTGAGCCATTCGAGGATCATCTTGAAGAGCGCTCACATCATTGATGATATCGGCACCTAAATCCAATGCGGTTCGAGCCACAGCAGCTTTGCGTGTATCAATAGAAATGGGGATATTGGTGAGTTTTCTCAACACGGTCAGAATGGGAGCAATGCGATTTATTTCCTCATTCTTGTCCACATATAACGCTCCAGGTCTCGTCGATTCTCCCCCGATATCAATTAAGTCCGCTCCCTCGGCAATCATCTGTTGTGCTCGTTCAATGGCGGCCTCAGGGTTGAGGGAATGTCCATCATCAGAAAAAGAATCAGGGGTCATGTTCAAGATACCCATGATTAAGACCTTTGACCCAATGGGCATCGTCTTTTCCCTGCATCGGATTGCAGTAAACGTGGGACCTGAGACAGCTGCGGGTTTCATGCGTCTATGTCGTTAACCAACTCATCGACACGAAGGGTTGTAAATATCAAAGAGGACTTTCTGCTCTATAAATTTCAACGAATTGAATGACTAGAAAAGCTGCGAATAGACAAAGAAAAGAATAGTCGGGGGTAACGTTTGGTAGATAACTTCTTAAGGGGGAAGCCCTCACAATAGTGATGGGCCCAATTAACATGCTCTAAACCCACGGTGGATAAAGAAACATGATCTCAATGGAAACTAGGGGGTTCAAACATTTGAGTTTTTCATAAGGGGGTGTATGGAAAACAAACCAGGTCAGCTTGGAACGAAAATTCCCTGGTTATTCTAATTGATGAAAAAATGCGGAAATCTCATTACACTGCTGCAGCCTGCTCAAGCGAAGATGACTGTTGAACAATTTTTTCAATTTCTATGCCGTCTAACACCTCTTTTTCCAACAACGCTTCAGCGATGGCCCGTAATGTATGGATGTGTTCGGTTAGCATCCTGGTCGTTCGTTCATAAGATTCCACTACAAGCCGTTTGACTTCCTTGTCAATTTCTAAAGCCACTTGATCACTAAAATCTCTACGAGAACCGAAATCACGTCCCAGGAAAACTTCTTCGTCTTTTTTTCCAAATGTCAAGGGACCTAATTTTTCACTCATACCCCATTCGCAAACCATTTTTCTCGCCAAATCAGTGGCCCGCTCAATATCATTCCCAGCCCCAGTCGTCACGCTTTTAAATATTAATTCTTCTGCCACGCGCCCCCCAAACAGAATGGAGAGTGTATTGTACAAAAAGTCCTTCGAGTAACTATGTCGGTCATCGATGGGCAGTTGCATCGTCATGCCCAAAGCCCGGCCCCGAGGGATAATGGTGACCTTATGAACAGGATCCGTTCCTGGTAGGAGTTTCGCCATCAAAGCGTGGCCGGCCTCATGAAACGCCGTTGTGCGCTTCTCTTCCTCAGTCAAAACCATGCTCTTACGTTCGACACCCATTAAGACCTTATCTTTGGCGTTTTCAAAGTCTATTTGGTCAACAGTTTTCTTATCCAGGCGAGCAGCCCACAAGGCGGCTTCGTTAACCAGATTTTCCAAATCAGCCCCGGAAAAACCTGGAGTCCCTCTGGCAATTTGTTCCAAATCCACATCTGACGAGACAGGGACTTTTTTAGTATGAACCTTGAGAATTTCCCCTCTCCCACGAACATCAGGACGATTCACGACAACTTGCCGATCAAACCGGCCTGGTCGTAACAAGGCAGGATCCAGCACATCAGGTCTATTGGTCGCCGCAATCAGGATCACCCCTTCCGTGGTATCAAACCCATCCATTTCAACTAATAATTGATTTAGTGTTTGCTCCCGTTCATCATGCCCTCCCCCAAGACCGGCGCCACGCAATCGGCCTACCGCATCAATTTCATCAATAAAAATGATACAGGGCGCATGCTTTTTCCCCTGCTCAAAGAGATCTCGAACCCGGGAAGCCCCGACTCCGACAAACATTTCTACAAAATCCGATCCACTAATGCTGAAAAACGGCACACCAGCCTCGCCAGCAATCGCTTTGGCTAACAAGGTTTTTCCCGTACCTGGAGGCCCAACAATCAAAACTCCCTTAGGAATACGCCCACCTAATTTTTGAAATTTTGCAGGGTCCTTCAGAAAATCAATGATTTCCACCACTTCCTCTTTTGCCTCATCCACCCCCGCGACATCCGCAAACGTGATTTTTTTCTTCTCCTCGGTTAGGAGGCGTGCACGGCTTTTCCCAAATGACAGAGCCCGGTTGCCGCCCATCTGCATTTGACGCATCAGGAAAAACCACAATCCCAAAAAGAGTACAAATGGTCCCCAGGAGAGCAGAAAGGTGATGTACCAGGGATTATCTTCAGGTGGTTTGGCTTCAATTTGTACGTTTTTTTCCTGCAAAACCTTAACCAGGTCTGGATACTCAACCGAATAGGTTTGGATCCGGGTACCATCCTTCAAAATCGCACTGATATTATTGTTCTTGATGATAACTCGTTCAACATCCCCTTTTTCCAAGTGAGCCATGAAATCACTAAAGATGACGGGATCTTCAGGGTGCTGATTGGGCACCGTAAAGAGATTGAACAACAAAATCATGAACAGACACACAAACACCCAAAACAGTAAGTTTTTCACCCGAGAATTCATACCGAGGGTAACCCCCTTAGCAATTCAAATGTCATAAAAGAGCCGTACCGCCATTAGCTTAACCAATTGATTCTATCACGCACTTTTTAGAACTGACAACCGCATCAAGACTGCAAGTCTTCTCGAACCAACTTTGGGTCGAGTTTAGCCAAGTAAGGAAGATTTCGATATTTTTGCTTAAAATCCAGCCCATATCCCACAACATAGGTCGAAGGCACTTCAAACCCCACATACCGCAAATCAACCTCCACCTTGCGATTGGCAGGCTTACTAATCAACGCGCAGACAGCCACAGAGGCCGGTTTCTTCTTCATCAACGTTTTGACTAAAAACTGAGCAGTTATTCCAGAGTCCACGATATCTTCTACCAGCAACACATGGCGATTATTGATTTTTTCTGTCAACTCTGACCACACTTTCACCTTTTTGGCCGAACTACCGATGGTTTTGTGACTTTTGGCAATCAGAAAATCAATCTGAATAGGCAATCGGATGACTCGAACAAGATCAGCAAAAAACACATAAGCCCCTTTGAGCACCCCGACAACCAAAAGGTCCTTGTCCTGATAATCCTGAGAAATTTGCTTTCCCAGATCCTTAATGCGCGACCTCATGGCTTCTTGCGTAACCAGTGGTTTTCCAAAGATTTGATCCATAGAGACTTCCATATTACATGATCATCCTGGCCATAACGACCGAGGTCGTAGATGATGAAACCTGAAAACGTTCATCTGCTCGTAATCCAGCAACCCAGACAATTCCCTCAGGCGCAACCAATAAAGGCACCTTCTTCCGCTGGGAACGGGGTAATTTAAGATCCGAAAAAAAATCCTGGATTTTTTTTTGTCGGCCACCAAGTCCCTTGGGACAAAAAACATCTCCAGGCATCCAACTTCGTAACATTAATTCAGGAGTAAATCTCGCCGGATCAAGATAAATCTCTGAGTGGTTCGCATGGCTATTCATTACCGGAGATAATTTTCTTGAAACCGAAAAACGGTGCCCCGTGGGGAACCAAACCACCTCACCAGGGATGGATAAAGGCATCACGCTCACACTGGAATAATCCTTTCCAGGTTGAGGCATTTCCTCACAGGAGCAAATCACCAGACGATCATATTCCTGCCCAACCCGCACGCCGTTATAGTCGATCGTCCAACCCGACTGCCCATGCTCTAATCGATCTAATACCCGCTCCACAAAGTCGAACCTTGGACTCTGCTGGTGTCCGGCAATGATCTGAAGACTCTGGCGGACCACCCTCCGACGAATAGGTAACGGTACGTTTAAAAGCGCCATACGGTCAAATTGCCGTTCTCCCATGGCGTCTGACACACACGTACGCTGGAACGCTTCATCCGCTAATGTCTCCAGGTATGCATGATCATCGCGTAGTATATGTGCCTGCCGGGTCAACACATTCACAATCCCGGGCGAGTACTGTTTTAACTGAGGAATCAGGTGCTGACGAATGCGATTCCGGAGGTACACGGGTTGAACGTTGGTGGAATCCAATCTGGCTTCCTCCTCCCTCTCCTTCAGATACGCCACAATCTCACTTCGATGGATATCAAGCAGGGGACGAACGACGTACATTCCTCGCTTGGGAGGGATGCCGCCTAATCCACCGGTTCCACACCCACGTAGCATCCACATAAGAACCGTCTCGGCTTGATCGTCTGCCGTATGACCAAGCACTAACTTTGTCGCCTTTCGGTCAAGGACCATCTGCTCTAATGCCCGGTACCGCGCTCTTCTGGCATATTCCTGGAGTGATTCCTTGTTCAATTTTGCGTCATCTTTATTCAGATGGAGCCGGCGAACCATAACCGGCACTCCAAATCTCTCACCTAAGTCCTGCACGAACTTCGCATCCCCTTCACTTTCAGCTCCGCGAAATCCATGGTCCACATGTCCAATACAGATGTCCCAATGCCACCGGGTGCACAGCTCTACCAAACATCTAAAAAGGGCCACAGAATCAGGACCGCCGGAAACCGCCGCCACGATCCGATCTCCCGACGCCAATAACCCCTTAGCCCGAATGGCCTGGTCAACTTTTCGTTCCATTCCAACAACGGGACTTAAACGATTCATCTATACACTTTCCCCCTGAACGACCGCAGGAATTCGGGGTCCTCCTGAATAGTTCCGCAGGATCTCCCTGGCTCGCCGGCCATCCTGGTCCATTTGACTCACGAGATCCTGGGAATTGGCAAACACCATATCCCCTCGCACTCTTTCAATAAAATGCACAGAAATATCTTCCCCATATAGCTGAAGAGTCTTATCAAACATATGCACTTCCAATAAACGTTCCTCTTCAGAAAACGTCGGCCGCGTGCCGATATAGGCAATGGAATCCAGACATTCCCCTTTCAACACTGTCAGAGTGGCATACACACCATCCGCAGGAAGAACACGATGCCCGGGGAGTCGAAGATTGGCCGTCGGCCATCCAAACTGTTTCCCCCGCTTCTCACCGGGAATCACAATCCCCTCTAACATATAGGGGCGCCCCAAACATTGTGCACCTTCCCTCACGTCTCCACCTGTCAGGCATTGGCGAATGCGGGTCGAACTCACCACCTTCTGTCCCACAATTACGGGCGCTATCGGTTCAACCGAAAAATCTGCTCGTGCCCCCAATTCAATCAAATCCTTCACTCCTCCACTTCGTCCCTTACCAAATACAAAATTTTCTCCAACAAACAGCTTTCGGATCCCAAGTCCGTCATGCAGAACCTGACGAACAAACTCATCCGGTCTCAGACTGGCTAACTCCATGGTGAAAGGGAGAATCACCAGCTCCCCGACTCCTAGACGTTCAAAAAACGCTATCTTTTCATGGTCATCAGATAAAAATTTATGGACAGAGCCGGGACGCAACACCTCGACAGGATGCGGAGCAAAAGACAATACCATAGGATATCCATTGACCTGCCGGGCGCAATCCACAACAGCCTGTACGAGAGCACGGTGTCCCAAATGCTGTCCATCAAAATTGCCAATGGTGAGAACAGGACAGGAAGCGGGACGAACCGTCGGTAATCCTCGAGAAATTTTCATACACCGTCACGGGTGAGGAGATATGCAGCCTCTTTGGCAAAATACGTGAGGATCAGATCCGCCCCTGCGCGTTTAATCGCGAGTAAACTTTCCATCATCACCGAAGCTTCATTGACCCAGCCTAACTGCGCACCAGCCTTGATCATGCTGTATTCCCCACTTACTTGATACGCCGCCACGGGAACGGCCACAAGTTCGCGCACTCGTCGCAGAATATCCAAATAAAACAAGGCTGGCTTTACCATCACGATATCAGCCCCCTCCTGAATGTCCAGTTCCACCTCACGCAAGGCTTCCCTCGCATTGGCTGCATCCATTTGGTAGGACCGTCGGTCCCCAAATGATGGGCTCGAAAAGGCCGCATCACGAAACGGGGCATACAACGCCGAAGCATACTTGGCAGAATAGGCCATGATGGGCATTTCAGAAAATCCCTGTTGGTCCAATGCCTGTCGAATCGCGGCAACCCGGCCATCCATCATATCGGAAGGAGCAACCATATCCACTCCCGCTTCCGCATGACTTAGCGCCATTGCCTGAAGGCACTCTAGTGTTTCATCATTGAGAATCCGGCCGTCTCGAACAATTCCGCAATGACCATGCGAAGTATATTCATCAATACACACATCGGTGATCACCATTAAATCGGGCAAATGGTCTTTAAGCACCCGAACTGCACGCTGAACAATCCCATCCTTCTCATAGGCGGAAGATCCACGCTCGTCTTTGTGTTCAGGAATTCCAAATAAGATGACGGCCGGAACCCCTAATTCCCAGGCATCTTTGGCTTCCTTAACGACCCGATCCACAGACCACCGCCATTGACCAGGCATCGAGGCGATCGGCTCTTGCTTATTCTCCCCAACGGTCACAAACAAGGGATAGATGAAATCAGCCGGATTCAGCTGCGTCTCCCTGACCATTCGGCGAAGTGATTCATGTTGCCGCAAACGACGTAAACGATGAACGGGAAACCCCATACTCGTCCTTACTTTCGAGGAAGATTTGTTAAAAAGACAACCAGATCCCGAACAGAGATCATCCCCACCATAGCTCCGGCCTGCGTAACTCCCAGGTGCCGAATATGTTCTCTAGCCATTAAATCATTTGCATCCAACAGGGTTCGATCCGCCTCGATACTGACAATCGGAGCGGACATAATTTTTTCGACCGTCGTCCGCATCGGGTCCGCACCCGCAGCGACCACACGTCGAACCAAATCCGTATCAGTTAAAATACCGATAATTTCCTCTCCACTGGTCACAATTACACTCCCGATTCCATTATCCCGCATCATTTCCGCAGCGGTCTTGACTAAAATATCCCGGTCAACTTTGACAATTTTGTCTACCGGGACCATACAAGATTTTACAGGAACCATGACGCTACTCCTCCCATCAATCGGTTAACAAAACGTGGTGCGCAGAACTTCCTCCACCATGAAATATTTTATGAAGACGATACCAATCGCGTATCCTTTGGATTTTGCTGGGCGTGAATGATTATGGCATCGACCAACGCCGGAACTGTATTTTCCAACGCCATGACATCCACCGACAGCCCTTCTTCCTGAACCGTTTGAGCGGTGATCGGACCAATGACGGCCACGATCAAATGCCGTGTTAATTCCTGCAATTCCTGACGATTCTCAAACAACTGGCAAAAATTTTTCACTGTTGAAGAACTGGTAAAGGTCACATACTGAATTTCGCTGTTGCGAAGTCGATCACGAAGAGGGCCCATGTCGACGATAGGAGGAAGAGCTTGATAGGCATGAACCACATGAACGGTGGCACCCATGGCCTTCAACTGGTCAGGAAGAATCTCGCGTGCCACTTTGGCTCGAGGAATCAGAATCCGTTGACTGGCGACCCCTAACCCGCCGAGGGCCTGCAAAATCCCCTCTGCCTGAAAATCTTGAGGAACCAGATCCGAAGCTATCCCCCAACGAGCAGCCTCTTCCCGGGTGCGAGGACCGATACAACACACATGGATTCCTGCCAAACTCCTCACATCTTTGCGATGAAACCAGAGACGTTCCATGAAAGATTGCACGCCATTCACACTCGTGAAAATCACCCAGTCGTATGTCGATATCGCAGCAATCGCCTCATCCACAGGTGCCCAGCTATCAGGAGGATGAATCTCCAACGTAGGACATTCCACCGGTTCCGCACCCTGCGCCGCCAGCAAATTTGAAAGAGCCGGCGCCTGGGCACGAGGTCTAGTCACTAAAACCCCATGTCCAAACAGAGGCCGTGATTCATGCCAGTTCAGTCGTTCACGTAACCGAACGACTTCCCCCACGACAATCACTGATGGCGGACTCATGTCTGCCTGAGTGGCTAATTCCACAATGTCTGATAACGTTCCCACCACTGTTCGTTGACGAGCATAGGTCCCCCATCGGATCACCGCAACGGGAGTCGTTGCAGGCTTGCCTTCCTGAATGAGCCGGTCCACAATCTGCGGAAGATTTTTCATGCCCATCAAGAAGACTAGAGTCCCTTCAGCCGAAGCGAAACGCGGCCATTCCATGGCACTCGATGGTTTGGTCGGATCTTCATGGCCGGTCACAAATGCCACCGTCGAGGCGAGAGTCCGGTGTGTCACGGGAATGCCGGCATAAGCCGGCACAGCCACCGCAGCCGTCACTCCGGGTACGACTTCAAAGGAGATCCCAGCGTCAGCGATCACCTCGGCTTCTTCACCTCCACGGCCAAACACAAAAGGGTCCCCCCCCTTGAGTCGCACGACACATTTGCCTTCTTGAGCTTTGGTAACCAACAAGGCGTGAATCTCTGCCTGATCCCGATAGGCACCACGCCCTTTTCTGCCGACATAAATACACTCGGCATGAGAAGGAGCAAATTTCAATAACTCTGGATTAGCCAAGTGGTCGTAGAGCACCACGTCAGCCTGTTCAAGACACTCTTTCCCTCGTAAGGTCAGCAACTTGGCATCGCCGGGCCCGGCTCCAACTAAAAACACTCGACCAGAGATGGCAACTGACTTGGTCATGCCATCCCATAAATTTCCTGGAGAATGGGCTGCGCCCCACTGTCCAACAATTGTTCAGCCACCTGCGTGCCAATTGATTCGGCTTCCCCCGCTGGTCCCGATTCCACTTGACGGATATATCGTTTCCCATCAAGGCTCGTGACTAGCCCGTCCAGAGTCAGGATGTCCCCGTGGAGAGTCGCATACCCCGCAATGGGAACCTGGCATCCGCCTTCCAATCCTGCCAGCAACGCCCGTTCGGCAGTGACCGCAACCCGAGTTGGCCGATGTTCAAACTGAGCGACCAGATCTCGAATCCACGCATCATCTTTCCTTCCTTCCAAGCCCAACGAACCTTGCCCAATTGCCGGCAGACTCACATCCACGGACAAATACTCCGTCACTTCCTGTTCCCATCCTAAGCGCTTGAGCCCGGAGGCGGCGAGAATAATGGCATCATACTGACCCTCGCGAACCTTTCTAAGTCGTGTATCAACATTCCCACGCAACATGGCAATCTCAAGATCGGGACGAGCATGTAACAATTGCGCCTGTCGTCGCAAACTACTGGTTCCGACTCGTGCACCGATCGGTAATGTCGCCAAGGTATAACCTTCACGGGCAATCAACGCATCCCTGGGATCCTCCCGCTCGGGAACACAAATAATCCCAAGTCCTTCAGGCAATTCTGACGGTACATCTTTCATGCTATGCACAGCCAGATCAATATCTCGTCTGAGCAACGCTTCTTCGATTTCTTTGACAAACAGGCCTTTTCCTCCAATTTTGGCCAAAGGCACATCTTGAATCTTATCTCCGCTGGTTTGAATGCGCTTCAGAATGACAGATATATCCGGAGCAAGGGCTTTGAGCTGACCTTGCACCCATTCGGCCTGCCATATAGCCAATTGGCTACCTCGTGTTCCCACAATGAGCGTAGACCGTGTTCGACTCTTCCCCTGATTCATACGCCATCCTTCTGCGGCATGGGCTCCTCGCTGACGCCATCACCTGTCTCATCTTCCAGGAGTGGAAACTCTCCGGAGTGTATCTCCCGTTCGCGAAGTTCAAAAAACCGGCGGGCGGCTTCAATAAACGCAAATCCATTTTGAGATTGCGCTTCCGATTTTAAGGTCACGACCGGGCCATGGAGTAATTTATTCACAATCGCCGAGGCCAGCCCTTCGATAGCAGCTCGCTCCTTCGACGACAATTCTCCCAGACGACCGAAGACTTTCTCCAACTCACCTTGTTTGATCTCTTCCGCTTTTTTTCTCAAAGCCACAATTGTGGGCGTTGCTTCCAGGCCACGAACCCAGGCGACCATACTTCCAACTTCTTCCCTGACCATGTGCTCGGCGGTTTCGGCTTCTTTCAATCGTTCTTCCTGGTTGTGCCCCACATGGGCTTTGAGATCATCAATGTCAAACACATAAGCGTTATCAACATCCTTGACCGCCGGATCAATATTTCGAGGCACCGTGATATCAATCAAAAACATGGGACGGTTCATTCGATGATACACCGCCATTTCGATATCATCCTTGGTAATAACATAGTGGGGAGCACCTGTGGCGCAAATCACAATATCCACTTTGGGTAGCGTGCTTCGAAGCTGTTCATAGGGGACCGCCTGTCCATGAAATCGCTCGGCCAATGTGAAAGCACGATGATGATTCCGATTGGTAATGAGGACCTCCCTTACACCCTGATTCACCAGGTGTTGTGCCGCCAACTTTCCCATCTCCCCGGCACCGACTAACAACACGACTCGTTGCTTCAGATTCGAAAAAACTTTTTTGGCTAATTCCACAGCGGCATAGCTGACAGAAACCGCATATTCCCCAATCCGCGTGTTCGTCCGGACACTTTTTCCTACAGAAATCGCTTTTTTGACGACCTTATTAAGAATGACCCCTGACGAACGATGGGTCAGAGCCAGCTCATAGGCTTCCTTGACCTGCCCCAGGACCTGGGGCTCTCCCACGACCATGGAATCTAAACTAGCCGATACACGAAATAAATGCGCGATGGCTTCATCATCACTATATCGATACAGGTGAGGGAGTAAATCCTCCGAAGATAAGGAGAAATGTGTTGAGACCAAAAAATCTTCCAATTGACGAAAACCCCATTCTCCCTTTTCCACGACGGCATACACTTCAACACGGTTGCAGGTCCCCAGATACATGGCCTCTTTAATTCCGGAATACGCCATGAGCCGACCCAACGCTTCTCCCATCCGGCTATCCTGGATGGCCAGTAATTCACGAAGTTCAACGGAAGCCGTCCGATGATTGAGGCCTAAAACGATAATATTCATAACGGTGACATCGGTTGAGGACTTTTGATAAGGATGCCGACAAAAGTCAAAATTACTCCGGCGAATCCCACAATGGTTAGATAAGCAGCTTTTTTCGCCCTCCATCCGGCCGTTACCCTTCCCATCAGGACCGCAAAATAAAAGAACCAGGTAATTAACGCCCAAATTTGCTCAGAGTTCCAACTCAAGTACGACCCAATCGTTAATTGGGCTGAAACGGCCCCCGTCAGAATTCCTAAGGTCAATAAGGGAAACCCAAAAAGGATAGATCGTTGATTGAGAGAATCTAAAAAATCCAGCGGGGGGAGCTTGAAAGCTAACACATTAAATTGTTTGGACTTCAAGAGACGCTCCTGCATCACATACATCAGCCCGGCCACAAAAGCCACAGCAAATCCAATGGTACCCAGGATACTCAATGTCACATGCACCCAGACCGTCTGAAAGACCGGGGCAAGGGTGCCGGCTGACTGAGGGGCCAGGGTTGCCGAAACGAGAGACAGAAAGGCCAGTGGAAGGATAAAGGCGCCCAACACTTCTAAGCCCCGTTTCAGGCCAACAACCAAAAAGACCAGCACTAACCCCCAGGCAAAAAATGACATCGCGTCCTTAAATGTCATAATAGGGACATGCCCCGTCGATACCATAGCCAAGATGAGTGCCGAGGTATGAGAAACAAACCCCAAACCTGTGGCCACAAGAGAAATTTTTGAGATGGCATCAGAACGGTGCCAGAGATACAAAAGAAAAAGGAGCGTGCCTCCAAAATAAAGGCCCATGGTGAGATATGGCAGTAATTCAGACATTGAACCACCTAGTAAAGAAACATGCACAGTGAGACATGTCGAGTATAGATCTGCATCTAGAGAAGGTCAAGAAAATCAATGAGTTACCAGCATTCCTTGGTAAACCAGAAATGGAAAATCAGATCGCGCATCCGCTTATTCAACGCCGGTAGTTCCACCACAAACATTGAAGGCTTGACCAGTTATTGCACTAGCCGCATGTGAGCAAAGATACAGAACGACACTGGCCACTTCCTCAGCTTTTGCCATTCTTTTTATCGGAATCGTACTAATCGCGTTTTCACGAAATTCATCCGGGGAAACCCCAAGGCTGGCGGCAGTTTCTTCGATACCCTGCTTGGCCATGGCGGTATCCACCCACGTAGGGCAAATGGCATTCACCGTTATGCCCTGGGATTATGCCCTGGGAGGCGACTTCCAGTGCCAGAGCTTTGGTGAACCCTAAAATGCTATGCTTGTCTGTACAATAGGCCAAATACCCTGCCACGCCAAATCGTCCCAAGACGAAGGAAATATTCACGACTCGTCCATAGTAGTGGGTGAGCATATGTGGAATAGCAAGTTTCGAAACCAAGTAACTGCCTGTTAGATTCACCTAAAGAATATTCTGCCATTTGGAATCATCCGGATCATGGATCGGCTTTTGACCTGATGCTCCTGCGTTGTTAACGAGAATGTCCAGCCTCCCAAACTTCTGGATCACCCTCTCCATGGTACGCTCAACATCGACCCGTTGGGTCACATCGCATGGTACCGAAAGCACCTCTCCGCCAGCCTGAATAAGATCGCCTGCTGTGCGCTCAAATTCTTCCACACGTCTTCCACAAATAGCGACTCCCACCTGTTGCCCCACTAACCCCCGGGCAATGGCACGTCCAATGCCCACTCCACCTCCCGTAACCAGAGCCACCTGACCTTTCAAACTATGGATGTCACCCATCCTTCATATCCTTATCAATTGGCAACTGAGTGACGAGGTGTGTACGACTGGATCCTCCTGGACAATGGCAGGCTCACGCAGTACCATCTCCAACCTTGCCCTACATCATTTTCCCTCAATAAACCATGACCGGAACGCTCTATATTGTCAGCACACCTATCGGAAATCTGGAAGATATGACCTTCCGGGCTATCCGCATTCTACAGGAGGTAGCCATTATTGCAGCCGAGGACACACGTCGCACACAAAAACTCTGCACCTATTATCACATCGGCACACCACTCACCAGTTATCACGATTTCAACAAAGAGGAGAAAACCGACATTCTCCTCCATCGACTCCAGGAAGGAAGTTCCGTTGCCTTGGTTTGCGATGCGGGGACCCCTCTTATTTCTGATCCGGGGTTTTATCTGGTTCGCCAGGCGATCAAGTCAAATATTCCACTTATCCCTATTCCAGGACCATCCTCCGTTCTGACGGCATTATGCGTGTCAGGTTTGGCAACGGATCGATTTATTTTTGAAGGATTTGTGCCCAGAAAACCAGGGGCAAGGGAAAAATTTTTCCAAAATCTTAAAGAGGAAAAAGGTACCATAATTGTCTTTGAAACCCAGCATCGAATTCTCAAAACTTTACAAGTCATCATTACCGTCATGGGAAACAGACACATCGTACTGACGCGGGAACTGACAAAACTCAACGAAGAAATTCTACGGGGAGAAATTGAAGACGTGGTTCAACAGTTACAAGGTAAATCGATTAAAGGAGAAATAACTCTTTTAATTCAAGGCTTACCTCAAAGGAGTAAAAGGCAATTGGAACCATTACTTGAAAGCTCCAGCTCGACCTCCATCACCCACTTACCTTCTGTATAACCACACGGTAGTAATGGTCAACTTTTTCCTGGTTAAGGATCTGGTGACCCTCATTGGTAATGCTTTGCGGGACATTTCGAATTGGTTCGCCTTCATCCAACAACACCCTCAACTGATCACCGCTTTCTAAAGATTCCAGCTTTAGCTTCGTCTTCACAAAGTTATAGGGACAAATTACACCTCGAAGATCCAATTCCTCCATGGTCTCTCAATCTTCTCCCGCCGACGGCTTATTAACAGAAAAAATTTACTTCCTTTAGTCCTAATTGATTTCATGGGCCAAATAACAAAAGAGCGTGCCGGATTTTGACCGGCACGCTCTTTTACACTACAAAAATGGCTGGTTATCAGAAACCTATTGAACGGTTCCCTTGTTAAAGTTCTTGCGATCATCGCCATAGTCCGTGGCAATGGTCTTATCTGTCTTTTCATTGACGGTGGACGGCTGAGGGGCACATTGCCAACAAGGAGCAGCACCAGTCACTAAACCAATTTCACTGGTAATACCTGACTTTACCTCCCCTGGCTGTACTGAACCCTCTGGCATTCCAGTGTAGGATCCACTCTTGACTGTGAGACCCCTTGAAGCGTATGGATCTGGTTTTTGACCAAATCCGCCACCAAAGCCTGGATTATCGGCTCCTCCCAACAATTGACTTCCCTTTAACACATACACATCACGAACCAATTTCCGCCCAGTTCCAAATTTTTGGTCCTCGGAAGTTTCATTGGCCGCTTGGATCGTGACGTAATCACCCTTACCAATAGCTTTAAGATTCGCCATGTTGGTTTTGTTGTCAAAATACAGCTCTTTTAAGTTCAAGGCACCACGAAGGGTTTGCCGTTCATCATGGGAACTTCCTCCCATATCGAGCCACAGCCTTCCCCCTGCGTAATCAATACCGACAACTTCACCCTGAATCGTTTCATCTGCTGAGAGGTACCGCAACATGTCGTCTTGGTCCATCACTCGTGACCTGTCGCCTACACCTTGAGAGTCTCCGACACCAGTCCCATACCCTACATGCTGAGGTGGACGCTCTTGCGCCACCGCCACGCTCACCGAGCCTGCAAAAATCATTGCTAATCCAAAATACCCTACCTTCCGCATGTGGCTCCTCCTTGGAAGTGTGAGTGAATAATCAAAAAAACGAACTAATTCAGATATACGATTTTATTTCATGATCAAGGGCACCAACTATAGTCAAGGCGGTAGCCCCTGTCAAGTCAATTCTTGCCTTTAAATCCTTGAAGAACATACCCGAAATTTCACTTAAAGGCTTACACTGTTTTTTCCATTTTTCTCAATTTTAATTGAATCCCAAAGACAGTAATGGTGCCCGGAGGGAGGGTCGAACTCCCACTCTCGTGAAAGAACCGGATTTTGAGTCCGGCGCGTCTGCCAGTTCCGCCATCCGGGCAAGGCCATCTTCACCTGCGATATCTACCATGAACCTCTATGCAGGTCAAACAGGATATGCTGACCCGCTTCTCCTATATTTAAATTATTTAAATCATAGCGCGGCATTCTAATTTATTCCCCATTATTACCAGTCCCATATTTATCCGATGGAACCCAGCGCGAACTTTTCACCCCATTTTCGAACCAATGTTTCCCTGAGATTGCGATGATCAGGCAGCGTCAACCGTGGATCACTTTCCAATATTTCTCCTGCCATTTGTTTCGCTTTTACTAACAACACGGTATCTCGAGCCAAATCCGCCACACGAAAATCCATTTCCCCCCATTGCTTGACCCCTAAGACATGCCCAGGCCCACGAATCTTCAAATCTTCTTCCGCCAGTGCAAAGCCGTCTTCACATTGTGCAAACACCCCGAGGCGTCGCCTCGCGGTAGAAGGGGAAAACGCTTCCCCCTGGGAACGCCTCCCGATCTCATCGAGCGACATTCGACTGGGATCAAGCTTCAAGGGTATCTGCTGGGAATAGTGAGGAATTTTCCCCAGGCCATGAATCAACATACAATACCCTTGAGAAAGACCTCGCCCTACCCGGCCCCGCAATTGATGCAATTGCGCCAATCCAAACCGTTCCGCATGTTCAATGAGCATGACCGTGGCATTGTGAACATCCAACCCGACCTCGACAACAGTAGTGGCCACCAACACATCAATCTCTTTCTTTTTAAACCGGGCCATGACCGCTTGCTTTTCGCGGGACGGCAATCGGCCATGCAGCAAACCGATACGAAATGGAGCACATTCTTCGCGTAATTGTTCGGCAGCCTCAATGGCTGCCTGCAAATCAATTTTTTCTGATGGTTCAACGAGCGGATATACCACATAGGCCTGCCGCCCCGCTTCTAATTCTTTTCGCATCAAACGATGCGCGTCTTTCCGTTGACCGGTCGGGAACAACATCGTCTTTACAGGTTTTTTTCCTGGAGGAAACTGATCAATCACGGACACATCCAAATCCCCATACAGCGTCATCGCTAAGGTCCTGGGGATAGGCGTGGCGGTCATCACCAATACATCGGGATGCCATGGCGCTTTCCCACGAAGCTGCGCGCGCTGCAGCACACCGAATTTGTGTTGCTCATCCACAATCACCAACCCGAGCTTGGCAAAGTGCACATCCGGCTGTAACAACGCGTGTGTACCCACCACCACCTGCACCTGACCGGACTGCATTCCCGCAAGTATTTTCCCGCGCTCGCGTCCTGACTGCCCGCCCTTCAACAAAAGGCACCGGACACCCAGAGCCTCAAATAGGGGGAGCAACGACAGATAATGCTGTTCGCTCAACACTTCCGTGGGGGCCATCAGGGCAGCTTGATATCCGGACCCACAGGCCATCACGATGGCATGAAGAGCCACCACGGTCTTCCCACACCCGACATCTCCTTGCAGCAAGCGGTTCATACTGGTTGGCCGTCCCATATCATGGCTAATTTCCTTGATCACCCGCGCTTGCGCCGAAGTGAGCGAAAAGGGCAACACGGTTTTCAGCCGTTCAACCAACGGGTTGCGAACAACAAATGGGATGCCTTCAATGTCCTGAGTCTGCCCTTGGCGCCGCATGGCGAGTGCTAATTGCAGGAGAAACAATTCTTCAAACGCCAGGCGTTGGTGCTCTGGCGTCGCGTAGGCATTCAAGGCCTCCACCGAACGCTCCTGATTGGGGAAGTGTAAGACGGGTAATGCCTCAAAAAGGGTTGGCACTCCGAGTTGTGTTCGCATTGTTAAGGGCAACATCTCTTGTAACTGATCGGCATGATGGTCAAAAATTGATCGAATAATTCGTCGAATCTGCTTGGAGCTCAACCCATTCGTCTCATGATAGACCGGAACAATCCGGCCCCCACACATGTCCGGCAATTCGTCCTCATCCAACAATTCATACTCCGGCCCGCGCATGGTCATCGGTGAACTTCCAGAAGAATTGGACAGGACTGGACCGGTCAATAACAGAGATACACCAGGCACAAAGGTTTTCTCCAAATAGGGTTGGTTAAAAAACACGCATTCGATAAGACCCGTCTCATCCCTCACCGTCACCGTGACCACGACCAGACGTCTTCGATAGGTGGTTTTCACCCACACTTTCTGCACTCTGCCTTTAATGGTGGCCTTCATGCCTGGGAGGAGGTTCCCGATGGGCAACACTTCCAATCGGTTTTCGTATCGCCAGGGTAAAAACCAGAAAGCATCCTCTAATGTTTGCACGTCTAGTTTTTCCAGCAGGCGGGCCCTCCGGGGTCCCACCCCTTTGGCAAACTGAATGGGAATCTCAGAGAGCGAGGAATGACTTGGCATAATGGTTAAACCAAAAAGCTTATGAAGTCAGAACCCTTCGCCTGACCAAGAAGGACTGAATACATCTAATCCCACTGGGCGCAGATGGCTGAGAGGAAATAAGGGAGAGGGAAATGACGCTTTCATAACACCAATCCGAAGGCTCCGCAGAACCATGTCCTTTTAGAGAAAATCTACTTCGCGCCTCGCAGAGGCTCCAGGAGCTTGGAACGATACCCCTTCGCCGGATGGCTCGGAGCGGTTTCTTTCGGGGTAAATTTATCAATAATGTCATCGAACCGTTGGGCACATCCCTTCACATCATTTGGATCCACTCGGCAAGAGACACAGGCCGCATAACTCAATGCATAAATGCGATTAACATCTCCCGCGTCCGGATAATTTCTTTTGAGAGCGCTTTGTACGTCGGCATCCAACTTTCCTCCAGCCAGGCTAGACATGAGTCCTGATATTTCCGCACCAAATTTCTTGACCTTATGTTGATCCTCTGTTGACAAGTCTTCCGGAAGCGGACAGGTATTGGGTTGAATGACGATCGTATCGACTCTGGGCTGCTGCTGACATCCGAAGAGCATGGTCAGAATGCTCACCATCGCAAGACCCATCATAAACGGATAACGCCGATCCCTTGCAGGAAATTTCAGATTCATCGTGAATCCTCCTTTGTCAAAAACAAACAAGTTAGTGTCACACGTTTAAGAAACTGGCGGATATAATAGGCGTGTTAATTCGGACATTCCAGCTTTGATTCTCCGGATTAAGTGATCGTGACAGTATGTGATACATCTAGCCTGGTTAGGTGTTGGGCCACAAAGACCTGCGGAAAATCTGTGTCTGGATTCCTGAATACAATGGCCGGAGTGGAGAGAAGAATATCTGTGGCTCCGGTTTCTGTCAGGTCTTGGCATTGTAGGATGATAGCCGCCAAATGCCGTCGTGTGAACAACTTACGGATGACGTCATGTTGCGTAACATAACAAGGCGGAATCGCCATCTGCGTCACCGCAATGTTCCAACACCGGCACTTCTGTAACCGCCCCACCACTTGCCCATCTTGCTGTGAATCCTCCGAGGTGAAAGCAGCCATTCGTGTCTCGCGAGGAATTTTCAAGGGATTGCATCTCCCAGAAGGCCACAACGGGTACTCTCCCTGATACTGGTCCTTCTGATGTGATATATGCCCCATCAGGTTCTGATGTCACTGGGATTCTGACGCCTGGAGTAGAGCGGCCCATAATCAAAATGGTTGAACCAAGAACAAGCACAAAGAATGTGTTTAGCATGGGCTTCCTCCCAATAGTGACGCAAGTCCTTCGACTGTCACTTGCACTACTCCACAATGTTGCCTCAACGCATTCTTAGGGAAAAGTTTACTGCAAAGTCTAATGCTTATCTACCGCGCACCATTAAACCACTCCGTGATCGTTATCCTTCTTTCGTAAGAGCGGCTTCCAAGGAACCTCTACGCTCACGTCGAAGAATCACCTTTTCATCGTGGAGGCTTCCCTGAGCACAGAAAATTTTCATTATCGAGCACTTGTGTGTACAATAGCTCCTGTGGTAACAAACAGACTCTAATCGACAATTCTGTCCTTTTTTTATATCAGGGAGAAGACCATGGCCTTTTCATGTGACGTGTGCGGAAAAAACCGCTTAGTGGGAAACAATGTCAGTCACGCGAACAATCGGACAAAACGTGTATTTCGACCCAATCTCCGCACGGTTCGCGCTCTCGTGAAGGGTGCTGCCCAACGCATTAAAGTCTGCACCCGTTGCCTGCGGTCCGGATTGGTCCAAAAAGCCGTCTAGTCGGTTCTCAGGCCGTTCATGCGAGGTGAACGGTATTTCCCATTTGATGTTCTTGTAGCCCTGAATTGTATTCACCAATTCGACTGTCATCATTACTTCATTCCTTTCCAGCCGATATCCCTACTGATTCTTAGGTGGCACTCTGAAATACGCCCATATCTGACAAATCAGCAGGGCTCGCCCCTGGAAACGACCGCTGGTCCCTATTAACGTGGGGCAGACCATTCCACCTTCATTTTTTCCGTCCCGCAGGACAATAGCCCCTTTTTTCGCTCTCGCCTTAATCGGGATTTTTCATCCTCTGAGCTTCCCGCCCTTTGATCTTGGATGGCTGGCCTGGTTGGTGTTGGTTCCGCTCCAAATGATTATTCATGACCTCCCTCCAAGGCGGGCCTTGTATTATGGATGGCTGGCCGGAACCATCGCCTTTGCAGGGACCGTGACATGGGTCATCACAGCCATGCATCAATTTGGTCAAGTGCCGTTCATGGTGAGTGCGTTGTTGATGCTCCTTTTGGCTGCCTATCTTGGCCTATACATGGGCATTTATGGCTGGGGATATGCCAAGTTCCAACACACCTGCCCCAAACTCGTGTGGCTGGGAGCTCCCGCCTTGTGGGTCGCCTTGGAATTTGTGCGAACCCATGCGTTGAGCGGGTTTCCCTGGGCGCTCTTGGGCTATTCTCAATACCAATGGCTCCCGGTTATTCAATTTGCCGACGTGACAGGAGTCTATGGGGTTTCATTTTTAATTGTCATGGGAAATGTTGCTCTGACTTCTCTTCTGTTATGGATCTACGGCAAAAGACGAGGCTTGGCCCTTCCAGGACCATGGGTGTCGGTGACAGGCTTTGGGTGCGCACTGAGTCTCGTCCTCGCCTATGGAACCTGGAGGGTGCAGGAACAGGCCAACCTTGACGCCTCGGCACGCACTTTGTCCATTGGATTGGTCCAAGCCAACATTGATCAAGCCGTCAAATGGAACGAGGCCTACCGGGATGAGACACTTCGACGCTACGCCTCACTCAGCCTCAAAGCGGGGAAAAATACCGACCTGCTCATTTGGCCGGAGGCAGCCACACCCTTTCTCTTCGAGCAGGAACCCGCCTACCAGCAACAGGTCCTTGATATTGCGAAAAACACTCACAACTCGTTGCTATTTGGCAGCCCCACACTTCGATTTCAACAGGACGGCCGTCCTTATTTATACAATAGTGCCTTTCTAGTGACGGCTGAAGGACGAGCCTCAGACCGGTATGACAAACGTCATCTCGTGCCATTTGGGGAATACATCCCCTTGCGATCAATTCTCTTTTTTCTGGATAAGCTCGTGGTAGGGATCGGGGACTTCAAATCGGGTCAGGGAGTCATGACCATGCAAGTCCCAACGCTGCCACCCGGCAGTGGTCCGAGATTCGGGGTGGCTATTTGTTTCGAAGTGATTTTCCCCGATCTGGTTCGCCGGATGGCCCAGGAGGGCGCTAATTTTCTCGTCACGATTACCAATGATGCCTGGTTCGGGGATTCTGCTGCGCCGTATCAACATTTCGGCATGGTCGTTTTTCGTGCCGTGGAAAATCATTTAGGGTTTGCCCGGGCCGCCAACACCGGAATTTCCGGCTTCATTGCCCCGGACGGACACATTCTTTCCCAGACATCAATTTTCTCAGAACAGGCGGTGACGGGATTACTCCCCCTCCGTTCCTCACCACCCACCTTTTACACTCAATTTGGGGATGTCTTTAGTTGGGGTTGTGTTATAATAGCATGTATTTTGTTCACCTGGTGTCGGTTTACCACACCGCTTTCCATCCCCAAGCCACGGTCTTCGCCGATATAGCCACGAGAGGAGTGCTGCCCATGCTCGAAGATATTCGCATTCGAATGGACAAAATCAACGACTACATTCTGGAATTCCGGAGGTATCTTTGACGTTCCTCGGCTAACAACTGAACTGGAAGAACTCGAGCGGGAGACCTCCCAACCGGATTTTTGGAACAATCCCCGTCAGGCTGCCAAAGCCGGACGACGTCAAGCCGAGATCGAACGCCAACTCGCACGCCTTCACCAACTCGACCAGCAACGGGATGACCTTCTCGCCATTCTTGATCTGATTGGCCAACAAGGGGATCCGGAATTAGAAGCCGAGTGGAGCAAGGGCATCAAAGACATTGAGGCCACGTTGGAAGCCTGGCGATTGGAACAATTGTTATCGGGCGAACATGACCAGAATAATGCCATTCTCAGCATTAATCCTGGAGCAGGCGGAACCGAATCCCAGGACTGGGCACAGATGCTCATGCGCATGTATATTCGATGGGCTCAGGAACGGGGGTACAAAGTGGAAACCATCGATCTGCAACCCGGCGATGAAGCCGGCATCAAAAGCGTAACCTTGGCCATTGCGGGGCCATTGGCCTATGGATACCTGCATTCAGAGGCGGGCGTCCACCGGCTGGTTCGCATTTCCCCTTTTGACGCCAACAAGCGTCGGCATACCTCGTTTGCCGCAGTGGGGGTCTATCCGGAATTGGACGACGACATTGACATTGTGATTGATGATAAGGATCTGAAAGTCGATACCTTTCGCGCGGGTGGCGCGGGCGGGCAAAATGTGAACAAGGTGGAAACCGCTATTCGCATGACCCATCTTCCCACGGGAACTGTGGTGCAATGCCAAAATGAACGGTCGCAATTACAAAACCGGATCGGCGCCATGCGAGTGTTAAAAGCGAAGCTGTATGAGCTGGAACAGCAAAAGAAAGATGCTGAATTTCAAAATATTGTTGGAGAAAAGAAGGATATCGCCTGGGGTAGCCAAATTCGTTCCTATGTGTTTCAACCGTATCAAATGGTCAAAGATCACCGGACCAACTATGAGTCAGGCAATGTCGCCGCGGTCATGGATGGAGGGTTGGACGCTTTTATCGAAGCGTATTTAACCAGGAAGGCCTCGAAGGCTTCACATATGCCGGCCAATTAACACGCATCCACATCCGAGACCCGGCCTTCATGATTCATCACCGCCATATTCGTGTTCCATGTGCTGACCAGACAACCATTGAGACATTCACCTTCATGAATCAGTAGAGCCATGTGAGTTATGGAAGAATTAAACGAACAACAACAACAACGGCTGGAAAAACTCCAGGCGCTCCAGGATCAAGGCATCCGTCCCTTTGGCACACGCTTTCCTACCACACACACCCTTGAGGCGATTCTTCAATCGTATACGGCTTCAACCAAAGAAGAGCTTGAAGGCACACCGATATCGTGCACGGTGGCCGGACGCATTGTGGCCATGCGCCGTTTTGGAAAGGCCGCTTTCGCGGCCCTACAGGAGGAAGGCCATCGTCTCCAGGTCTATCTCAAGAAAGATCTGCTTGGGGATCAGTCCTACGAGCTTTCGCAGTCGTTTGATTTAGGGGATTGGATCGGAGTCGAAGGCAAGTTATTTCGCACCAAAACCGACGAACTCACGGTAGAAGTCCATCGCCTCACTTTTCTCACGAAGGGGTTACGTCCTCTTCCGGAAAAATGGCACGGGCTCACCGACATTGAAACCCGGTATCGGCAACGTTATGTGGATTTGATTGCCAATCCATCGGTACACCAGGTATTCCGTACGCGCAGTCGAATCATCAATATCATTCGTTCGTTTCTCACGGAACGAGATTACCTCGAAGTAGAAACGCCGATGATGCATTCCATCCCTGGAGGAGCCACGGCACGCCCGTTTGTGACCCATCACAACACCCTCGACGTCGATTTATACTTGCGCGTGGCACCGGAATTATACCTCAAGCGCCTCATTGTCGGGGGATTCCGGCGCGTCTTTGAAATCAATCGCAATTTCCGCAATGAAGGCATTTCCACCATTCACAATCCTGAATTTACCATGTTGGAATTTTATCAGGCCTATGCGGATTATCATGATCTGATGGACCTGACCGAACAGTTGTTTCACACCTTGAGTCTGGAAGTGTGCGAAGGCCCAACGGTGGCGTACCAGGGCCAAAGCATTTCTCTGGCGCCACCCTGGCGCCGAGTGCCCTATTTGGACTCGATCGTAGAGGTCAACAAGTTGGATCCTGAGATCCTGTCCGACCAGAAGAAAGCCATAGACGCGGCAAAACGGTTAGGTGTTGATTATGTGCCGCAAGCCAGCCATGTCGACATCCTCGTTAACCTTTTTGAAGCTACAGTCGAGCCGACTTTGATTCAACCAACATTCATTACCGATTTCCCCATTGAGATCTCTCCCTTGGCCAGGAAAAAAGAATCCAACCCGGCCCTGACCGACCGATTTGAACTCTTCATTGGTGGACGGGAATTAGCCAATGGATTTTCGGAGTTAAACGACCCATTAGACCAGCGACAACGCTTTGAGGCGCAAGTGGCGTTGCGGGATGCGGGAGACGACGAAGCCCATTATCTGGATGAGGACTTTATTCGAGCCCTTGAATATGGCATGCCTCCCACAGCAGGAGAAGGTATTGGGATTGATCGACTCGTCATGCTACTCACCAATCAGGCCTCGATTCGCGATGTCATTCTTTTTCCCCAACTTCGACCGGATCGGCCTTCGTGACCCTCCCATATGAGATTTTAGTCGGACTGCGGTATCTTCGGGCCAAGCGTCGGCAGCGAACGATTTCGCTGAACACGTTTATCTCCATCACCGGGATCACGCTTGGTGTCGCAGCACTCATTGGCACGCTTGGCATCATGACCGGCTTCAAGGAGGATCTCCAGTCGAAAATCCTTGGTACCACTGCGCATGTGATCGTCCAGGAACGAGGCAGCAATGACATGAAAGGCTATGCGGACCTGATCGATCAAATTGAAGCCGTTCCCGATGTGATAGCCGCTGCCCCGTTTATTTTCAAACAAGTGCTCGTCACTTCCAAAACGGCCGTGCAAGGGATCATCCTCCGGGGCATTCAGCCCTCACAGGAAACACGCGTGACCGATATAGAAGCCAACATGAAATTTGGGGATTTGGCTGACCTGACCCGCCCGTTTGCCCCACCCACATCAACATCTCCTGATTCCGTTCGGGACAACCCCACTCCTGCGCCCTCCAACCCGCCAGGAATTATTTTGGGGAAGGAATTGGCCTTTCGGCTTGGCGTGTTTATTGGCGATACCATCAACGTCGTCTCACCTGTCGGCCCCATGACCTCGTTGACCATGACACCGAAAATTCGGCCCTACACCGTCGTCGGCGTGTTCGAATCCGGCATGTTCGAATATGATTCTTCATTATCGTATATCAGCCTGGAAGAGGCCCAGAAATTTTTTAATCTCGGAGAGACAGTCACCGGGATTCAAGTCAAAGTCAACGACGTATTTTTGGCCCAGCAGATTGCCCAACGATTAGAGGCCACTCTCGGTCACATCTTTATCGCCCGTGATTGGATGCAGCTAAATCGAAATTTGTTTTCGGCATTGAAACTCGAAAAGACCATGATGTTCCTTCTGCTGGTCTTGATCACCCTGGTCGCCTCGTTCAATATCGTGGGGACCTTGACGATGATTGTCAACGAAAAGCAACGGGAAATTGCCATCCTCAAAGCCATGGGCGCCACCCCAGGAGCCATCATGCGGATTTTCATGTTAAACGGGTTGGTCATTGGAATCGTGGGAACGGGCATTGGCGTCCCACTCGGCTATACCTTTTTGTGGCTCATTCAGAACTATTGGACTTTCGACGCCTCCGTCTACTACATATCCCGCATTCCCGTGCACATCCTGCCATTGGATGTGCTGTTAGTAGCCACCTCGGCCATCCTGATCAGTTTTGCTGCCACGTTCTACCCTTCATGGCAAGCAGCGAAGTTAGACCCAGTCAGCGCTCTTCGTTATGAATAACCCAATCGACTCAGAGTTCACGCCCCAGGTGCCATTGGTCTCTATCGACAATCTTTGTCGTTCATTTCAGATGGGCAAGCAAACGGTGCATGTCCTCAACGGCATTTCCATGACTTTGGCTCGAAAGGAAATGGTGTCGATTGTCGGAGCCTCAGGCGCAGGCAAAAGTACCCTGCTCCACATCATGGGAACCTTGGATCGCCCGACAAGTGGAAAAATATTGTTTGAAGGAAAGAATATGTTCCGGGTCAGCGAAACCGCGTTAGCGGGATTTCGGAATCGATCCATCGGATTTGTCTTTCAATTCCATCACCTTCTTCCGGAATTCACCGCGTTGGAAAACACCTATCTTCCAGCGCTCATTCAAAAAATTCCCAAACAGCAGGCCATGGACGCCGCAAAATCTCTTCTATCTGAAGTGGGGCTTTCTCACCGTCTGCACCATAAACCAGGAGAATTATCAGGAGGGGAACAGCAGCGTGTCGCCGTGGCCAGAGCCTTAATCCGGCACCCTGACCTGGTGTTGGCGGATGAACCTACAGGCAATCTGGATACGCATACCGGTGATGAATTATTTGAACTTCTACGAAAACTCAATCATACGCATGGAACAGCCTTCGTGATTGTGACCCACAACGAAAAACTCTCACTGCAAACCGACCGGCTGATTCAACTGCAGGATGGACAAATTATCCAGGATCGCTGTCTGACGGATAGCTCAACCCCAGAGGACAGGTCGTAAGCCTACACCGAACAAAAATGGAGAACTCCATCTTTGTTGACGAAGTTCTCCTTGATGAAGAATGCTGGGAGTGTTCAAAAAGGCTGGTCCATTCCTGCCCTGAGTCATGCCGAAGGGAAGGCTGCAGCTGCTTGGACGAGCGGAGCGTACGGAGGAGTACCTGAGCACGGCCAGACGGCGAGAACGCCGCTGGCGGCATTGTCCATCACTTCCATTAGGGAGAAGCCGTAATACGGTCCTTGATCTCGTCAAATGTGGCTTTAGGAATAATGTTTTTCGCTACAAGTTCGCCACGGAGGCGATAAGGCCGGTTTGAAACCACTTCCTCAGCTACCTCCCGAGTTAACCCCAGCGTCAACACGAGATCACTCACTGGCGCCTTATTAATATTGACTAAATCCTCTCCGATTTTGGGCAGGGTTGGGGGCGTCACAATTTTAGGCACAGGTGGTTTGGACGAAACGATCGGGCTGGAATTCACTGACGGGGCACTTTCGGTCTTGGACATGTCAGGCTTCTCCAAGGACTTCATCGCTCCGGCAGAACTCTCTATGGAAGATTCACGGGTATCTTTTAATTCCTTCTGATAGCGCAACACTGTCTCTTTCAGGGCTTTGTTTTGCGCTTTCACTTTTTGATATTGATCCACGACCACACGCAATTTGGACGTGAGCTGCTCTTTCTCCTGATCCAATTCCCGCTCACGTGTTTCCAATAAAGTGTGCTCATTTTTTCGTCCTTCTTTAATCCGTTGCACCTCGGTGGTCATCGTCTCCAAATCTGTGGAAACTTTTTCGTTCAACCCCTTTAAATTGCGTATTTGTTCTTCAAGGGCTTCCTGGTGCATCCGGCTTTTTTCCAACTCGGCCTTAGCCGATTCCATGTCCGCCACCGATGCCTCATACTTCGACTTCGAAACCATACACCCGGGCAATCCCAATAGAAGCACGACCAAAATAACCAACCACCTGTTCATAATATCCTCCTCGTCCCTGCCAATAGAAAGATTCATCCTTGAAAACTCTTCCTGCTCCTGCCTGGCTCTTTGGGTTTACACCCTTAATTCAGGATTTATGGCATCCTCCCGGTTATGTCAAGCCTAGCGGCGCCCTGGCTTGTGGATTCCAACTACATGCCACTTACAAAACATACCATTGAGGACGGCGGTCTTTGAGCAAATCGTTATAGGGATTGATTCGTTTGTCGCGGGCTTCCGCCATATCCATCTCGGACAGACCAACCTCTTCGTCTTTGAGGGAAGCCCGACACAAAATCTGTCCATTGGGGGCCACAATCTCACTCATGCCAATAAATGGCAATGCGGATTTTTCCCCACGCTGTTCACGACCGACTCGATTGGCTGTTATGGCAAATACCCCGTTTTCCAAGCATCTCGTCACCATGGCATCAGGACAATAGGGCAACACTAAATTGCTGGGGTGGCATAGAATATCGGCGCCCTTAATGGCCAGACTTCTTGCGGCTTCCGGAAAAAACCAATCAAAACAGACGAGAAGTCCCACCTTAACCCTTCCAATATCCCAGACAAGAAATCCCGTATCTCCAGGATCAAACCAGAGGGTTTCCTCAAAAAATAAATGGGTTTTCCGATATCTCCCGATATACCCTTTCGGCCCGATCAGCACGGCTGAATTATATAACCGGTCATGGTCTCGTTCAGCCAACCCGACCACGACGTGCAGGTCACGTCCCTGAACAGCCTTCTCCAGAGCTTTAATAGCGGGACCGGAAGGAATGTCTTCAGCCAGTTCCCGGACTTCGTCTTTAGAAAGAAATTGATATCCCGAGAGAGCAAGTTCGGGAAAAACAACGAGATGCCCTTCAAAGTTATGAATGGCATTCAGGATGGTTTCTAGATTACGTTGAATTTCTCCAAACACCGGAGAAAATTGAAAATACCCTCCACTGATCTTGGACATCACCACCCCACAAAAAAAAGCGGGCAGAGGTGAACTCTACCCGCTTCTTTCATCAGATTAAGGCTTTATGATTACTTAACCTCTTTCAAATGCATCACTGCGCTTTTCGCATGCTTGGTCCCGACATCGGCATGACCGGCTTTGCCATGTTCCACCGCTTCCATGAGCTCGTGAACCCCTTCGTCTAAATGAGGATTTTTCACGTCCTTTTGGGCGCCTTGGGCGTGGTTTAAGGCCTCTTGCGCATGCTCAACCAACGCATCAGCATGTCCCTGTTCGCCATGTTTAACGGCTCCCTCGGCATGGGCAATCGCTTCACCCACATGTGGATTGGCTCCTGCAAGAGCGACAGACCCCCATGACCCCGCAATCAGTAAACCCAGAATGGCGAACAGACCAATTCCCCTAACAACCGCTTGCTTTTTCATCCCTGACCTCCTTGAAAAAGTAAATAAATATTAAGCTGAGAGTTTGGAATATCCTCTCATCCCTCACACACAAGATCAAGATGATCTCATTTGATCCTGATTGGTGACTCGATATAATAACTTCACATCTTTTTCCGCCGGTGCCGCGAAATCACGTGACCATTCCCACCATGACCCTGGATAAACTTTCACTCGTGGAAACCCGACGTATCGCAATAGACAAAAAACCCAAGCCGCCCGCACCCCACCCAGGCAATATGTCATGATTTCCTGATTGTCCCGTAACCCGTGGTCCTCAAATATTTTCTTGACCTGCTCCGGAGGTTTCACTGTGGCATCCGGTTGTAAAAACCGGTTCCACGGGATATTGATGGCAGAAGGAATATGGCCGGCCCGAGGCAACCCATCGATCTCCTTCCCCGCATATTCCTCAACGCTTCTGGCATCAAGAATAATGGTATCCGGATGGGGTCCTTTGACCAGCTTTTTCAATCCATCCTTATTCACAATGAGGTCCGGATTGGCCTTGACCATAAAATCGCCCGGCTTGGGTTGAATTGCTTCATGTTCAAAGGGACGCTGCTCTGCAGTCCACTTGACCCACCCACCGTCCAGAATCCGGACGCTGGAATGCCCCAGATACGTTAACATCCAAAACATGCGTCCCTCATCACCCCAATTATCGAAGGGGTTGCAATAAATAACCACGTCACTGGACTGGTTAATACCGAGCGCTCGAAGGCGCTGTTCAATTCTCCCAAAGTCAGGATCTAAGACCCCCTTTGCCACGGCCGAGGGATCGCTGTACTCATGCCAAGTGCTGTGAACGGCACCGGGAATGTGTGAGGAATAAGCGGCGCGGCCTCGTACATCAAGAATGACCAAGTCTTCGCGGCCCAGATTTTGGGCAAGTGATTCAGTATCAATGAAGAAATTTTCGGCCACAGTGCTTTCCTTTATGAATGAAGTGAAGACGTATCTGCCGGGGGATGAGGAGTAAGCCCATCGGACGGTGCCATACACCCTACCCTAAGATCGGGTTCCTGATCCTGTATCACCGTAGACAAGGTTGCATCCAAGGGGTACTCCCGTTCATAGATCGTAAAGACATATGGATCATCAGCCGTTAGACCATACTGATCTCTCAACATCTGATTTTGACTATCGGTCTGAATATGATACCGAATCCGCGCCTGAACGATCCACCCTTTTTCATGTTCCGGGATTTCATATTCAAAGGAATAATCCCGGCTGGCAAGGGGCAGCAATCGGTTATCGTATACTTCCACAATCACGGGCTGCCAGAGAATCCAACGGCCCATGGTATCAGATTGCTCATGCACCACCGTACCGTTCGAATCGCGCACCCTAAATTCAACGGTAAAAAACCGGTCAGGGTCCCCTGTCGGGATCTTGTGCCCCGCCCCCGCATTAATCAGGGTCAGCGTCAATTTGACGTCGTCACCCGGTTGGGGTGTCGGAGGGTCGGCCTGCACTTGGACAGCGACCGCTCGCTTGACCATGTCCGGATCATGACCTCCTCGCCAGAGATGCCGTCGACCGAATCGGATAGGGCTACCCTTGGCCACCGGCCGCTGGACTTCCGGCATATGACAACTCTGACAAATCAGTCCCTTTTCCTTCATGAAAAACTTGCCTTCATACTCAGGATACGTACCACAAGGCCCTGCATTGTAGAATTGCATGGGTCCCGAAACGACATTATGACAGCGATAACAGACTTGGGTCGTTCTGAAGGAAGGATCAAATTGGGTGGGATGCGGCGCCGCCGAATCGTCATATGGACCGAGAATTTTCCCATCCCGAACATGGCAGGCTGCGCACGTCACACCTTCTTGTTGATATTCCGCATCGTACCGGTAATTGGGAATTTGAATGGCTTTTTCGACACGCCCACGGGGAAGCTCTTGAATAAGAGTCGGTTGCTGATTTTCCAATGGCGTATGGCAATTCAAACAGACCCAAATATTGTCATCTTTTTTCCAATAGGCTTGAAAAAACGGATCGTGAAAGGCCTTGGCATGAATACTGGATTTCCACTCTTCGTAGATTTCGACATGACAACTTCCACATTCCTCCGCTTTCAAGCTCTGCAATCCCACTGGAATCTGTTGATAGGGAATGGGTTTCGCGTAATCTTCTCGTAAGCCGAATATGACTGTGGGACGAATCTCCGTGTAAAAAATGTAGATTCCTACCCCCAGCACCAACAGGAGCAACAACCACGCTTTTCCTCCCCATGATCGCTTTGATTTCATCACGTTAATTATCCAGCAGAGCCTGTAGATGACGGTCCACGGATCCCGCCAACCCCTTGAGGTGATATCCACCTTCTAAACATGACACAATTCGCCCACTGGCAAATGTTTTTGCAATCTTCGAGACAATCCTTGTCATATCGGCATACCCTTGCTCCGTTAAGGCCATACTCGCCAATGGATCATCCAGATGACCGTCAAATCCGGCCGAAATCAGAATACATTCAGGTTGAAAGTGCTCGGCAGCCGGGACCAAGACCTTCTGGAATACTTCGCAATACTTCTCATCCCCTTGTCCTCCCGGGAGCGGCACATTGATGGTGAGACCTTTCCCTTGACCTGCCCCGGTTTCCGTCGCCCGGCCCGTCCCGGGATAAAATGGAGCCTGGTGGGTACTAAAAAAAAGGACTGTGGGATCATCATAAAAGGCCTGTTGCGTGCCATTGCCATGGTGCACATCCCAATCCACAATCATAATCCTCTGTAGTCCATATTGTTGCTGAAGATAACGGGCGGCAATCGCGATGGTGTTAAAGAAACAAAACCCCATCGCTCGATCCGCCTCCGCGTGATGCCCAGGAGGCCGCACAGCGCAAAACGCCTGATCAATGTCGTGGTTCATGATCGCATCCACCGCCGCCAAACCCCCGCCGACCGCCAGATAGGCGGCCTCCAGCGTTCCCGGACACATCGACGTATCAGGATCCAGGGAGACATACCCAGTTGAGGGGGAGCGTCGCTCAAGACTCTCCACATAAGATGATCCGTGGACGAGTTCAATCCATCTCCGCTCGGCCCGTCGTGGGGCAACCTGAAGCAGCCGGGACCACGTTCCCGAACTCTCTAATTGCGCGCGTATCGCACGAAGCCGTTCAGGTGACTCCGGATGGCTTCTGCTCATTTCATGGAGCTCATAAGCCGGATGAGATACGTATCCAACACGTCCCATGCTCAAGAACTCCCAACCTTGAAAAGGAAATCATGCTGATGAGGGAAAACCTGATCACCGTTACCGGGAATAAACCTTGCGCCTACTGACAAGCAGGAGGGAAAAGCGAAAAAGATCCTAGCATAGGGGAATGGCTTAGACAACGAATACACCCGCATGATAGGCTCGTTTTCATCCACGTTCCGTCACCTTTATTTTGATCGGACTTCAGCCATGGCCAATCCTAAGATCGAACAATTCAAGAAAGTGCTCCAAATGGATCCGAAGGACGAAACCATGTGGTTCGGCCTGGGGAAAGCCTACATGAATGACGAAAATTGGAAAGAGGCGATTCCCGCCCTGGAGGAATGCATTCAGGTGAAACCTGAATACTCAGCTGCCTATTTTGCATTGGCTCAATCGCTTCACCAAACAGGCGAATTTGAAAAATGCCGGACAATATGCACCCAAGGCATCACCGTGGCAACCAAGAATGGTGATCTCCTCGTCATTAAGAACCTGGAAGCCCTCAAAGCGTCTTTGCCTTCATCCTAACCGCTCGTACTTTTTCCAATCCTTTCCCGCAGGTTCGCCTCACATCCTTTCCTTGATACTCGTGAGTTCCCGGGAGCTAAGGCGATATCGAGCAACCGGGTTCACTGCCAACAATCGAATTCGAGGGTCGCGTGCATCCCCTGGTGGTCGAGTGACCCACGTGACCTGGCGAATACGAATGGGATTACGTAATTCCTGCGCCGGTGCCTTCCATAAGGTCAGCAGGATCGCACTGAACTGAGGGACGTCGACGACCACTCCGACCAACATCGCAGCCAATCGTTGAAGATCCAAGGGAGGAATGTCCTGAGGGCGCCCTTTCCTCCATGGTAAATCGGGGACACTGACTGCCAGCAACACGGGTGCACAGTACCGTTCTAATTGCCTGGCTTTTTCGGCCATGCGTGACAACAATCGCCTGACCAAAGCCTGTTCAAAAAACTCATCCGAAGATTCCAGAATCTGGTGAGGTTGCAGGCGCACCGCCGGTGATTTGCGAGTAGGTCCCTGGGTCGATTGGATCACCGTGACTTCCACAAAAAATCGATGCGTACCTTCATAACACTCCAAATCCGCCGTTCGACCGCCAGAAGCCTCTAAAAATGCCACGGAAAAGCCCGCTTGCGCGAGAAAATACGCCGTCTCGATCTCGGCATGGGCGGACGCCGCCTGCCTGACCGGAAACCGATTAATGTGCTCCCACAATATCGCCAGTCGAGTCTGACTGTCTCCGTCATCACAGGCTTTGGCAAGAGTTTGCCATTGGTGAAGAATCAAATCCGACTTGGGTTGTACTTTCACACTCCTCCCTCTTGACCACGAAAATCGAAACAAAAAATGCGTTTATTGGCAATCGCGGCCCACGCGTTCCCCCCGACCTCAACCAGTATATCAATTCGAAGCGACAACAGGCTTTCCCTTCGGCAGGAAAATCGGGCAATAGCTTCTCCCTCACAGGCATTCACTACATATGAACTAAGGGGAAAAAGGACGCGAGAGGCTTACGCCGAGGGCCTGCTTAGCATTATGCGCTAGGGGCTTCTGAGGGATGCTTCAATTCTTCGAGTGTGAAGTGTTTCGGGAGCATGACCGGGAACACCACACCAATGGGATCGCCACGCAGAATGGTCGTGGTCTTGTCCGGAGAAGGGTCCAATTGCAGCAGAAAATTCGTCACAAAGGCATCGTGGTCAGGCAGAAAGTCATAGGGATTCGGGGTCAGTTTATATTCTTGCGTTTTGATCCCTTCCCAGATGGAGAAGGTCCGGTTGGAGAAATGATAAAAATGATTGGGGAGATCCTTCATCATCATGCCGACTTGTTTGGGGTAATAAAAACGAATGCCACAATAGAGCTTGGGAAATCCACTATTCAAAATCGTATCGACATACATCCCCGAAAATGACTTGTACCCCAAGAGCCGCTCTTCAGGAAGGATGGGCGGAGACTGCCATTCAAACCCAGTGCCTTTCCTACGAAACCGGCAATCCGCGGGTGAACGGATGAGCCAGCCATATTGCCCTACGGCCCGAACCGGCCCACAATCATCAGGAAGGACCTTGTATCCGGAGGCCGCTAACTCCCGTTGCTCAGGCAACGGCATGTTGGTCATCAAGGGGCGGTGAGGATGGAAATCTAGCTTGAGGCGTTCCGGAGCAAAGGCGGTGGCATACTCCCGCTCCCAATAAATGACCCATTTATCGTCTAAGTTTCCCGGTATCGAACTCATGGAATGCCCTTCAGGATTGCCCTGGGATCGTCTGCCCTCGCTTGATCATCCACGCCACTTCAGCCACACGCTTTCCCAACGCCCATGCATCGGCACGCTCCGCATCATTAATTCCAGGGCTATCGCCTTCCGTCGTCGCTGAAGCGCCAAACGCTCCTCCGTCACTCACGACAATCATCTTGTTTCCAAGCATGGCTGCAAGGATGGTCAACATCGTCACCTCTTTTCCGCTGGATATTTGCCCACCCGTCGCAAAGGCTGCTCCTACCTTATTACGCATTTTCCATTCAGGATACACGCCAAATTCAAACTGCCACCGGTCAAAAAAAGCCTTGACTTCACCGGACATATTCGACCAATAGACGGGCGAACCCACGATGACGGCATCGCTGCCAAACAACTCATCGGCGGTCACCTGCCCCACGGTCTTCAGGAGGACGGTGATCCCTGGTATCGATTCAGCACCCTTTTTCACACTCTTGGCCATCTCGGCCGTATGACCCGACAGAGAATGATAGGTGACTAAGACCTGAAGGCCATCGCTGGAATGAGGAGATGCTTGGGGAGACAAAGGTTGAGCGGAAACTTGCACATACCCACAACACCAAACAAGGACAGCCAGAGCTACCCATAAGGGATTTCCTCGAAAAATCTTCATAGGAGAATCAAACTGGAAGAGGGAGATCAAGTGTCCCGACCTGAAAGACCAATTCTTTTGAGCGTCAAACCCCGCTATCGGCGTTCAATTTCTTCGTCCATCTGCTCTTCAACCGATACGTGAGTCAAGGCCCCTCGATAATCGCACTTATGACATCGTACCCGGAATTCCTCCAACCACTTCTCTTGCACAAAATGTTGATGACATTTTGGGCACGCAAACACCCCCTTCACATAATGCACCTGCTTTCTATACTTCATAACCAACCCCTCCAAAATTTATTAAATAAAAGCTCGGTGCTAGCCTGCCATAGGCCTTTTTCCAATTGCAAATTGAAATCGAACCACTCCCGCAGGGTGGCACCCGGGCAAATATCTGCTCAAGACTCAGAATCATGGTGGTCTCCAAAGACCCTCGTCCGTTGTTTACGGGGAAAATATTGGTCATGAACCTTTTTGAGTCGGGCTTGCTCCACATGGGTATAAATTTGTGTCGTGGCAATGCTGGCATGGCCGAGCATCATTTGGACCGAACGAAGATCGGCCCCATGATCCAATAAATGCGTGGCAAAGGAATGGCGAAGCATATGAGGTGAAATAGGCTTGGTAATGCCTGCACGAGCCGTACGATCCTTGAGAATTTTCCAAAAACATTGCCGGCTCATGGCCCGACCCAGCCGGGTAAGAAATAACGCGGAAGACGTTCGCTTTTTGACAAAGGCCGGACGGGAAGACTGGAGATACTCCGAGACCAACTGGCGTGCCTTGTCTCCGATCGGAACAATTCGCTGTTTGTCCCGCTTGCCAGTCGCTTGCAGAAACCCCACATCCAGATTGAGATGCGCCATTTCCAAATTGATGAGTTCCGATACCCGAAGACCAGTGGCATAGAGCAGTTCCACCATGGCGGCATCTCTTAGATCTTCCCTGGTATCCATCAGGGACAAGTTAAGCAATCTGGTCACTTCGGCTTCGGACAACAACTTTGGCAATTGACTCCATTGCTTCGGCGTCCCTTTCAATATACCCTCAAATGTCGGATCATCCTTTCCCCTCTCAAACGATTTATAGAAACCCCTGATAGAAGCCAGGCACCTGGCAATTGAAGAGGAGGACAGCCCTTCGGCTTTCAAACTATTTAAAAATTGAAACCACAGTGGCCTGGAAAGATATGCGGGATCGGCAATGTCATGTGTTCGAAAAAAGATCTCGAGTTTCCTGAGGTCCCGGCGATAGCTCTCAATGGTATTCGCCGCATAGCCCTGCTCGACTTGCAACATGGTGAGATAACGATCAATACATTCCTGCATCGGCTCTTTACGCCACCCTCATCTTCACGATGGAAGAACCACAAACCTTTTCATGCCCCCACCGGGCATAATCCTATCCAGAGATTTTCTTGCATTCTTCTATTTTGGTAAGCGAACTTCCTGGTATACTAAACTAGAAAAACATTGTCGTCACCGTAATATGCTTGTGAATTATCCACCCAAGCATTCGGGTATTGGCCCGTTTCCATACGAACAATCCCTTCCATTTCCAAGGCGTTTAGGTAAATTCCCTTTGACGACTGTCAGACTTAAATATCTGTTGCTGCGAACCCTTTTGTGTCTCATCCTGGCAAGCTCAGGACTGCTGGTGAACCCTGGATGGTGGCCCTTCTCGGCCGGAGACATCAACCTGGCATTTGCTCAACAGTCTTCAACTTCCCCTCTTCTGGATCAGGCAAGATCGGAGCTGGAAGCCGATAATCCTGCAGCGGCCATTACGACTCTCGAGAAGCTGATTGATGCATTCCCTCCCCCAGAGATCCTGGAGGAAGCCTATCTTTTGCAAGCAACCGCTCTGAAACATGATCACCAGCCGACGGATGCCCTTACGGTTTTGAAGCAACTCCTGGAAGAATTTCCCTTTTCGCACTCCACGAACCCGGCTCGGGTCTTAATGGCCGAACTCTATATCGAGTTACAGAACTATGAGCCTGCCCTGGATCAATTGTATCAGGCATTGGATTATGCCACGGATCTGGACCTGCGCCGGTCCATATTCCAATTAATTCGTCAAACCGAGTTAAACAATCACAACCCGCTGGGCGCGGTCAAAGCCCTGTTAAATGAAATGAGTCTGGCCGACCAGACCGAACGGCTCGAGTTAGAAAGCCTCACTCAAACTCTGATTTTACAGCAGTTGGACGAATCCGCGCTCCAGGAACTGGTTGAGAGTTATTCCTCCCGGTATCCGGGTGACATCGCAACCATCCGGCTGATTGAACTGCATACGGCCCATGGGGATGAGGTCCTCGCCGAACGGGATATCCGGGGATTTCTCAAACGCTTTCCCACCCATCCCTATGCTCAAACGGCGATGGCCCTCCTGCAATCATTTATCAGCAAGATCAAATTTCATTCGCATATTTTGGCAGCCGCCCTGCCTTTTTCCGGTCCCATGAAAACCTATGGCACGGATTCGTTGAACGGCATTCGACTCGCTCTCGAAATCGCCAAAGAACAATGGGGACTGACTTCGATCGGGCTGGTTGTAAAAGATACCACAACCCTCACCGCCCCGTTGCGCGTCGAGATACAACAAATGCTTGATGAATTTCGCCCTCTTGCGGTCATAGGGCCCTTATTGTCACGTGAGATACAGGGACTCGGTCGACTCCCTGATGACTATGTCACGCCGTTTATCACCCCTTCATCCACGCTCTTAAACGTTCGGCAGTTTGGATCATTTTGGTTTAGTACGGCCATGACCTCATCCGTCCAGGCTAAACGCCTGGTGGAATATGCCATTCTAAAACTGGGATACCACCGTTTTGGCATTATTTATCCCCAAACAGCGTATGGACGAGAAATGGCTGATATGTTCGCGAAGGAAGTGTTGCACTCCGGCGGGGAAATTATCGCCTCAGAAGGCTATGCTGATGACCAGACCGATATTGGTGAACAATTACGCCACTTGAAGGAGAAAGATCTCGCCAAATACGGCACCACCAAAAACGAAAAAACCCGAACCGGAGAAGATCGCTTGGTCTACACACCCGGATTTGACGCGGTATTTGTCCCGGGACAGCCCGTGCACTTGGCCCTCATTGCGGCACAACTGGCATTTTATGACATGAATGTGCCGATTTTAGGCGGCAATAGCTGGCATAACTCTGAGTTATTTCGGTGGGCCAAAAACGATCTTGACGGCCATATTTTTGTCGATGGATTTTTCCCCAATAGCCCTGATCCTAATATTCAGATGTTTGTTCAGCGGTATCGCAGTCAGTTTCAAAAGGAACCATCCCTCTTTGCCTTCCAGGCCTATGATGCGGCAACCATGGTGATGGAAACCATCCGCCAGGGTGCACAATCCGGACAAGGGGTCTGGGACCAACTTGTGCGACGCTCTGACCTGCCGGCTTTGAGTGGATTTGCCTCTTTTAGTTCCGCCGGCATACTGAACCGAAGGCTCTACCTCCTCCAAGTCAAAAATAAGACCTTCACCCAACTCAACTAAGCCAAATGGATTCCCTTTCCTCTTTTCTTTATAACCTCTCTTTCATGCTGGTTCCACTCATGGCCGCGGTGGTGTTACACGAATGCGCCCATGGATGGGTCGCAAATTTCTTTGGAGACCAGACGGCCAAAAACCTGGGACGACTCACCATCAATCCCCTCCCCCACATCGACCTGTATGGAAGCATCATTGTGCCACTGATGCTGTCTCTTATACCTGGAGGGTTTGTGTTTGGTTGGGCCAAACCCGTTCCCGTTAATCCTGCACACCTCCATAACCCCAGACGAGATATGGCGTTTGTGGCCGCAGCCGGACCACTCATGAATTTGTTTTTGGCCATTGTCAGCAGCCTGTTGCTCGCCCTGTTTCTTTATCTCGACCCCACCCTCCAAGCTAACTGGCCTCCCCAGCCTGGCGTTGAACCACGCCGCGATCTTCTCGGCATGATCCTGGTTCCCCTCACGGCCATGGCCTTATCTTCCATGATCATTAATATCGTGTTATTTTCATTCAATCTTTTACCGGTTCCTCCTTTGGATGGGAGCCGGGTCCTTCGTAGCCTCCTCCCGGTCAGTTCCGCGGAAGTCTTAAACCGGTTGGAACCCTATGGGATGTTTTTTATTTTGGGGCTCCTGATGCTGAATTCGTATATCCCCATAATCAGCAGCTTTATCGGAATGGTGTTTCAGGTATTTCAACACCTCTTTTTACCTGCTTTCATAACTTAACGAGAACCGGAATACTGACTATGACCACACGAGTACTTAGCGGCATGCAACCGAGCGGGCTCATGCATTTAGGCAATCTTCTTGGGGCGCTGGAAAATTGGAAATCCCTACAAGCCCAGTACGAATGTTATTTTTTTGTGGCCGACTGGCATGCCATGTCGACAAATTATGCCGACACCGGCCGGATTAAAGAATTCACACAGGAATTGCTGATTGATTGGCTGGCTGCCGGCATTGATCCGGATCGGGCTACGGTGTTTGTCCAATCCAGCATTCCCGAACACGCCATTCTCCATTTGCTGTTCTCTATGATAGTGCCTATTCCCTGGTTGGAACGAAATCCTACGTATAAGGAAAAGCAGGAGGAGATCAAAGAAAAGGATCTTTCCACCTATGGATTTTTGGGCTATCCGGTGCTCCAGGCGGCAGACATTCTGTTATACAAACCCGATCTCGTCCCGGTCGGCAAGGATCAGCTTCCCCACTTGGAACTCACGCGGGAAATAGGCCGCCGGTTCAACAATCTCTATTCGCCGGTGTTTCCTGAACCCAAGGCACATCTCACACAATTCCCCAAGGTCATGGGCACCGACGGACGCAAAATGAGCAAAAGTTACGGCAATACGATCAATCTTTCCGATACCGAGCCGGTCGTTCGACAAAAGCTCAAAACCATGGTGACGGATCCGGCACGCGTCCGCCGGACCGACAAGGGCAATCCTGATGTCTGCCCGGTATTCGACTTTCACAAAATTTATTCATCTGCCGACGTCGTCAAACAAATTGACCAGGATTGCCGCACCGCTGCTATTGGATGCATCGATTGCAAACGCCAAGTTGCCGACGCCATGGTGGAACGCTATCGACCTATGTGGGACACACGGGCCACAATACTTCAACATCCAGAACAGACGCAGGAAATGGTAGAAGAAGGACGCAAACGCGCCTCTCATGTAGCACAGGAGACGATGCAGGAAGTGAAAACCGCGATGAAAATTCTCTAGCAACCTCAAACCGCACAATCCTCGAACCCCTTCTGAAGAAGAATTTTTCTAGTACCAAAGCGGTCTATTAAAAGGACAATCCCACGTTTCTCAGTCAAAAGAACGCACACATAAACCATGTTCACGGGAATCGCGTGACTTTACAAAGGCTCATTGCTCTCACAACCCAGGCAAACGAGGAACTTTCTTGAGCTAGACTCGCGATATTTTCTTGACTTCATGCTATTGAAATTACGATCATAGACCCATAAAAGATTCCCTTATTTTCATTTAGTTAGGTATATCAAACTATGAGTATCCGCGTAGCCATTAATGGGTTTGGTCGCATCGGAAGAAATTTTTTCCGGACCTGTTTCAATGATCCTACCATCGAGATTGTGGCCATCAATGACCTGACTGACTCAAAAACCCTGGCCCATCTTTTGACCTATGACTCAATTCATGGAAAATTTCAAGCCGAGATTCAACACGGACCAGACTTTCTGAGAGTCAATGGGAAACAGATTCAGATCCTGGCCATCAAAGACCCTCAGGCCCTGCCATGGAAAGAACACCAGATCGATTTCGTCATCGAATCCACTGGTCGTTTTACCGACAGGAAAAGTGCGGGACAACACATCTCAGCCGGAGCCAAACGTGTTATTATTTCAGCACCGGCCAAAGACCCGGATATCACGATCGTGTTAGGCGTGAATGACTCCGACTACAATCCTCAACAACACAACATCATATCCAACGCCTCCTGTACGACCAATTGTCTCGCTCCCGTGTCGAAAGTCCTTTTACAGGAATTCGGCATCAAGTACGGGTTTATGACCACTATTCATTCGTATACCAACGATCAACAATTGCTTGATTTGCCTCATAAGGATTTACGACGGGCACGCGCGGCCACCTTATCCATGATTCCTACATCAACCGGGGCGGCCAAAGCGTTATACCTGGTCATCCCGGAATTGAAAGGGAAAATAGATGGCATGGCCATTCGAGTGCCGACCCCCAATGTATCGCTCATTGACCTTACAGTTGAAGTCGAACGCGATTGTGATGCGGCAACGGTGAACGCGGCCTTTCAACAAGCTGCCCAGAGTTCGTTAAAGGGTTATATGCAGGTCTCTGAAGCTCCTATTGTTTCAAGTGATCTCAATGGGTGTTCATACTCAGCCACCGTGGACGCACCTCTCACTTCCGTCATCAATAAACGGCTGGTTAAGGTGTTCGCCTGGTATGACAATGAATGGGGATATTCGTGCCGTTTACACGATCTGATCAATGTTCTTGCTCAACACCGTTAAATATCGCATCACGACAGAGTTATCCGGCTTTCCCCCACGAACCACCGGCATCGGAAGGGAAAGGAATGCATGAAGCATTTAAAAAAACAAACCATTGATCAGGTTGACCTCCGCAACAAACGCGTACTTATTCGCGTGGATTTCAACGTTCCCCTCGATGACTCCTGCCAAATTACGGACGATTCCAGGATTCGGGCCGCCCTTCCCACCATCAACCGTGCTGTAGATGAAAACGCTGTCGTCATTCTCTGTTCCCACCTGGGACGCCCGGATGGAACCATCAACCAGGCACTCAGCCTGGCTCCCGTGGCCAAACGACTCCAGCGGCTATTAAATAAACCGGTTGAATTTGTTGGCGATTGCATTGGGCCGGCCGTTGAAGCTGTCGTCAACAAAGCCAAACCCGGCGACGTGGTGGTATTAGAAAACCTGCGCTTTCATCCGGAAGAAGAAAAAAATGACGACCAGTTCTCGTCACAATTGGCCTCATTGGCAGATGTGTACATCAATGACGCATTTGGAACCGCCCATCGGTCTCATGCCTCCACTGTCGGCATCACCAAATATGTGAAGGTATCTGCGGCAGGATTTCTGATGAAACGGGAAGTCGAAGCCCTGGAAGGCACAGTGGAAAACCCTGTTCGTCCGTTTGTGGCCATTTTGGGAGGGGCCAAAGTTTCGGGAAAAATCGGGGTCATTGAAAATCTTGGCAAGGTGGTCGATAAAGTCATCATCGGTGGCGGCATGGCGTTTACCTTTATTAAGGCCATGGGATTGGAAATCGGCCAATCTCTCGTCGAAAAAGACATGCTGGATTTTGCCAAACGCATTCACGAACAGGCGATGGCTCAAAAAATCAAATTCTATCTTCCCGTCGATTGTGTTGTCGCCGCCAGTCTCGACCCTGAAGCGGAAACCAAAATTGTCCCGGTGCAGGAAATCCCCGCGGGCTGGTATGGCATGGACATCGGGCCCGCGTCGGTCCGCCTGTTTAGCGAAGCCGTCCAAAACGCCAAAACCATTTTGTGGAATGGCCCCATGGGAGTTTTTGAGCGTGATGCATTTTCACGCGGGACCTATGCAATGGCCCATGCTGTGGCCAATGCCTATGCGAAAACAATTGTGGGAGGAGGAGATACGGCTCTCGCCGTGTATCGAGCTGGAGAATCGGAAAGTATGTCCTTCATTTCAACCGGTGGTGGTGCGGCACTTCAACTTCTGGAAGGCAAGCATATGCCGGGGCTTGCAGCCTTACCCGATCGTCTTTGATTCCAACACCCCCATTCTTTACTTCCAAAATTTAAGAGGTCCTCATGCGTCGTCGATTCATTGTCGGCAATTGGAAAATGCACAAGACGATTTCTCAGGCCGAGTCCCTGGTGACCGATATTCTCCAGGTATATCAACCGCAAGCTTCGGTAGAATTAGCCATCGCTCCCCCCTTCGTGTCGTTGCCAGCAGTTGCACGCTTGCTGGCTTCGACGTCCATCAAATTGGCTGCTCAAAATACCTGTGCGAGTGACGAGGGCGCCTTTACCGGAGAAATCTCGCCACCCATGCTACGGGACGTCGGCTGCCACTATGTCATTATTGGACATTCCGAACGACGGCATATTTTTGGAGAAACCGACCAGGATATTAATAAAAAAGTCCATGCCGCCTTCCACCATGACCTCCTACCGATTTTATGTGTCGGGGAACGTCTGGAAGAACGTCAATCCAATAAAACGCAGGCCGTCATTCAACAGCAATTACAAACCTGTCTTGAAGGTCTCGAATCAAAAGATTTTGCGAGGATCACCATCGCCTATGAACCGGTCTGGGCCATTGGGACCGGCCAGGCGGCTACCGTCGACCAGGCAGCCGAGGTCCATGGCCACATCCGGTCTTTTCTTGCCATGCAATGGGGCATCAAACCTGATCAGACCACAATCATTTACGGTGGGAGCGTGACTCAGGACAATGCCAAAAGTCTCTTTCAATCTTCACAAATTAATGGGGCTCTCGTGGGAAAAGCTTGTTTGAATTCCGAATCCTTTGTTAAGATAGCCCAATCAGCTTCTTCCAATTAACCAGAAACACTCCAACGAACACGTAAACTTATGTATACCCTGACCGTCATTCTTCATATCATTGTCTGTTTTCTCATGATTGCCGCCATCTTGCTCCAGGCAGGAAAAGGCGCTGAGATCGGTGCCTCATTTGGAGGGTCTTCTCAAACGGTGTTTGGAAGCCGGGGCCCCGGTACGTTTCTAAGCAAGATCACAGTGGGAGCGGCTATTGTGTTTATGCTGACATCGCTCAGCCTGGCACTACTTTCTAAACAGGCCAATACCTCGTCCACCGTAATAGATCTTCACCCAACCTCTCACCATGAAACGTCCTCTCCAGCGACCACTGAGACAACTCCGCCAACTGAAACCGGCACAGCTGAACCCCAGTCAGAGACGACTCCCGCCCCGACTGCTCCATAAATTATTCTTTACTGAATCGGCAACTATATTTGACAAATGGTGGAATGGCCCAGGATCCTGGGGCCACCTGAGTTAGAAGGGCCACTCCTAAATTGGAGTCAACCAATTGGCATACGCAGGTTCTTCGCTACGCACAATTCTAAAGAAATCATCCTGCAGGGATTTTGTGAGAGGTCCTGGCCTCCCTTCGCCGATTTTTCGATCATCCAATTCGCGAACCGGTGTCACTTCGGCAGCGGTTCCGGTAAGAAATATTTCGTCTGCCACATACATCGCATCCCGGGTAAACCGCTCCTCAATCACCGGGATGTTTTTGGCTCTCGCCATTTCAAGGATCGAATTCCGGGTAATCCCGTCCAGGATCGAGGTCAAGGGAGTCGTTTTTAAGACCCCCTTTTTCACAATAAACACGTTTTCTCCTGTTCCCTCAGAGACATATCCATCAGGATCAAGGAGAATACATTCGGCATATCCTGACTTCTTCGCCTCCCATTTGGCTAAAATCGAATTGACGTAATATCCCGAGATTTTTGCCCGGGTCATGGATACATTCACATGGTGCCGGGTAAAGGATGAAATTTTTGCCCTGATGCCTTGCACCAAGGCATCCTCCCCTAAATACGATCCCCATGGCCAAGCCGCAATAGCCAGACGAATCGGGTTGTCGCCAGGGTACACCCCCATTGCGCCGTAGCCCACATAGGCGATCGGGCGGATGTAACAGGAGGCCAATTGATTGACCCGAACTGTCTCAACAATGGCGTCCGACACCTCTTTTTTGGTAAAAGGCATGGGGATCATCGTAATATGGGCAGACTCAAAGAGCCGGTCCACATGCTCTTGTAATCGAAAAATGTTTGATCCGGCTTTGCCCTCATAACAACGGATCCCCTCAAAGGCCGCCAGACCATAATGGAGAGAATGGGTAAGAACATGAACCGAGGCCTCATCCCAGTCGACGAGAGCTCCATCCATCCAGATTTTTTTTGAACCAGTCACCATAGGAATATTTCTCCGATTGACAGTAGCTGAGATAGACAAGGCATGTGAGCGAAAACTTTTTTGCTAAGCATCAAGAACGCGTGATGATATACTAAAATCTTGACATAAATGTAAACATACTGGCAAAATGCGTGTTTGTTAAGGAGCTAAAAAACATGTATGCAATTATCGAAACAGGTGGAAAACAATACCGGGCGGAACCGAACGGTATCCTACAAGTCGAGTCACTTGAAGGCGATGTCGGATCCATCATTCAATTCGACTCAGTGCGATTTGTCCAAACGGACCAAGCGCCTCTTGTCGGCTCTCCCATGATTACAGATGCAGTAGTCAAAGGAGAAATTATCCGGCATGCGCGAACCCGGTCCATTACCATTTTCAAAAAGAAACGACGAAAAAACTATCGACGGACCAAGGGCCATCGTCAGGGATTCACGCAAGTTCGAATCACTGAAATTGTGGCATCGGCTTAATCCTTGATCTTTTAGAATTCTTGGAGGTTTGACTCATGGCGCATAAAAAAGGTGGCGGATCATCCCGCAACGGTCGCGATAGCAACCCACAATATTTAGGCGTCAAAGCCTATGCCGGCGAAAAGGTGAGCGGCGGAAGCATCATCGTTCGTCAACGCGGAACAAAATTCTTTCCTGGGACAAATGTCGGACTTGGAAGCGATTACACCCTCTTTGCAAAAGTAGACGGGATCGTTAAGTTTGAAGGAGGAATCGCCCGCCGGAAGGTGAGCGTCTATCCCCCTGTCTAGATCTCCTTCCCTTTTCCTGCTTTTTTAATTCAACGCCTTCATTTTCCCCTGGTAGGTCCGGTAGGATTTAAGCATCAGTATGTTTATCGATCAAGCACGAATTTTCATCAAAGCGGGTGACGGTGGAACCGGACACTGCAGCTTTCGACGAGAAAAATTTGCCGAATTTGGTGGTCCCAACGGTGGCGACGGCGGTGATGGAGGAGACGTGGTCTTTGTGGCCTCCAATAGAGTCTCAACCTTGCTCGACCTGCGATATCAAAAACATTATGAGGCCACTTCCGGCGTCAGAGGCCTCAAGACCAACTGCCACGGAGCCAATGGCTCAGATATCGTGATTCCCCTTCCTGTCGGAACTCTCGTGAAAACCGAAGACGGTGAAATCATCGCCGACCTTATTGCGGAAGGACAGACCGCCATTGTGGCCAAAGGAGGTAAAGGGGGAAAGGGCAACGCACGTTTTGCCACGTCAACGAATCGAGCGCCACGTCAATTCGAGCCCGGGACTCCCGGCGAAGAGCGATGGGTGAATCTGGAATTGAAACTGTTAGCCGATGTCGGCTTGGTGGGCTTTCCTAACGCCGGCAAATCCACCTTAATTTCAGCGATTTCTTCGGCACACCCGGAAATTGCGAGTTATCCCTTCACCACCCTGCGGCCTCATTTGGGAGTGGTGGAATGGATGGAACATTCGTCGTTTGTCGTAGCCGACATTCCAGGATTGATCGAAGGCGCTCATGAGGGGAAAGGGTTAGGAATTAAATTCCTGCGACATATCCAGCGAACCGCTTTTTTGTTATATCTGGTCGATATCACTGAATGGATTGCAGAAGATCCCGTCGAAATCGTTGAAACCTTGCAAAGGGAACTCAAGGCCTTTGACCCTGAACTCCTTGAACGGCCATTTGCCATCGTGGCCACAAAAATGGATTCTCAGGGAAACGGCCAGCACTTGGAAGCCCTTCGGGAGTATTGCAGCGCACACCACTTTCCGTTCTTTCCCATTTCGGCCGTGACCAGGGAAGGCCTTCCATCACTCGTGACCTATTTAGGGAAAGCCGTTCTGGAAGCAAAGACCTCATGCGCGAGCAAGTGCTAGCGGCATGCAAGAGGATCGTCGTCAAAGTGGGAAGCAGCCTGGTGGCTTCCTCGCAAGGCGGTCTTCGTCTCGACCGCATCAACCGTTTAGCCCAGGAATTGGGCACCCTGCAGGCTCAGGATCGACAAATTGTCGTGGTTTCCTCCGGAGCCATCGTTGCGGGTATCTCACACCTCGCCATTTTTTCCTATCCCACTGAATTACCCCTTCAGCAAGCCGCCGCTGCCGTCGGACAAAGCCGGCTCATGCGAGCCTATGAGATGGCGTTTGAAGAAACGAAAAATAAGATTGCCCAAGTCCTCTTAACTCACCAGGATTTATCCGACCGTCGACGATTCCTGAATGCCCGCCATACCCTCAATACCCTTATTCAACTGAGGGTCATTCCGATAATTAATGAAAATGACACCGTAGCTATCGAGGAAATCAGATTTGGTGACAATGATACCCTCGCAGGGGAAGTGGCCCACTTGGTTGACGCAGATCTGCTGGTGATTTTATCAGATGTCGATGGGCTCTATAGCCAGGATCCTCACCTCAATCCTTCGGCAGAATTAATTCCTCTGGTTGCCAATGTCACCAAGGACATTGAAGACCTCGCCGGAACTTCCCGAACACAAGCCAGCCGTGGAGGCATGGTCACCAAGATCAGAGCCGCCAAACAGGCAGGACGCTTTGGAGTTCCGACCCTTTTATTAAATGGAGAAACTCCCCATGCGTTGGAAGATGTCCTGAACGGAAAGCCCGGGGGAACGTTTTTTGTGTCAGACCAATCACCCCTGACCAGTCGAAAACAGTGGATTGCCTATACGCTTCGACCAAAAGGGGAGGTCCGGTTAGACGAAGGAGCGGTGGCCGCCCTCACCCTTCGAGGAAAAAGCTTATTACCCTCAGGCATTCTGGACATCACAGGCATCTTTCTGACAGGAGACCCCATTACATGCGCCACCCGGGAGGGAATGCCGTTCGCGCAGGGACTCACGAATTATTCTGCCGAAACCCTCCACCGCATCAAGGGGAAAAAAACGTCAGACATCAGACAACTCCTGGGCTCGTTGGAGTATGAGGAAGTCATTCACCGGGACAATCTGGTTCTGACAAAGCACCAGGTTTCATAAGCGACGTGACTCCAGGCCAAAGGCACAGGTATGGTTCGCCTTTATCTCCTAAAATTGAACATAGAGCTGTCGAACATTTCAAAAATATTGCCGTTTCCTCAGCAAATGAGTGACCGAGCCTCATCAGAGAAATGTGTGGGGTATTTAAAAAGACCCGTCCAGACCTCCTGAAGCCCTCGAAGGAAAGGCCGCAGCCGCTGGGGGCCTTTTCCAACACTCTCCACATGAGAAAAATCTAGACTGATGTTTATCGGCCTCTTAGGCGGCTCATTCAATCCCATTCATAATGGGCATTTGCATATTGCCCAGTATGTCTACAGCACAATCCAGCTCGATCGCATAATTTTCATTCCGACGGGGGATCCTCCACACAAACCAACGGACTCCCTAGCACCGGCCCATCACCGGTTAACAATGGTGCAGCAAGCAGTTGCCCCGCTTCCCTACTGCACGGTATCCGATTACGAAATCCAATCTGAGGCAGTGTCGTACAGTGTCGACACCGTCACTCATTTCAAAAATGAATGCTCCGATGGAATGGAGTTGGGGTTTATAGTGGGGCTTGATGCTTTTCTGGATTTCTGCAGTTGGCGGCAGGTGGATCATTTGCTCACCCTGTGTCATTTTATTGTCTGCTCGAGACCCGGGGTTGCCTTCACGCAACTTCAAGCCCTGCCGTTCCTACCTGCGACAAAGCCTCAAGCATTTCAAAGCCTTGACCAACAGGACACGAACCGTCTGGACATACTTCTTCCCTCCGGCAAGACCATTTTTCTCCTGTCCGTACCACCGTGCGAGATATCGGCCTCGAAAATTCGTGAGCAACTGGCCAGTGGTTCTCGCGTCAGCCAGTGGTTGCCGCCCACGGTGGAGTCCTATATAATTCGCCATCGATTGTACCAATGGCCCGTCTAACCCACCCGAAACCATCTCCTACCCTTGAACAGGCGGTCTTCATCGCTCAAGCGGCTCAAGAAAAGCAAGCAGGAGAGGTGTTGGTGCTTGATGTGGGAGCGATGACGTCAATAGCAGACTATTTCGTCTTTGCCTCAGGGGATTCCGAACGCCAGGTGCGAGGGCTTGCCTCCTTCATTGAAAAGGTTATGTCCACACGCTATGCAATAAACCCGAATATTGAGGGACAAGAAACGGCCAATTGGATATTACTCGACTATGGAGACATCATCGTCCATATATTTAAATCAGACGTCCGGAAGTATTATGCCTTAGAAAGTATGTGGGCCGACGCTCCACAAATTTCTATTCCTGAAAGCCGTAAACCTTTTCCGCAGGTCGCACAGGCGCCGAAAGCACCCGGAAAAGTCGCCAGGCTTTCGTGAGCAATTAGAAGAAGTCTTTTTATCCGTAGGTTGGAAATCGAATTTTTTAGAAAAATAATGGAGAACCCCATGACCGCATTTCAAGATTTGGCAGATCGCGTGCTGGAGGGAATCGTCCCAAGCCGGGAGGAAGGTTTGGCCATTTTGGACACCCCTCAGGACAAACTGCTCGATCTGATCAATGCGGCCTATCGGATTCGGTCACGATATTTTGGCAACACCATCCGCCTGCAAATGTTGCTCAATGCCAAAAGCGGAGCCTGTCAGGAAGATTGCCACTATTGCTCCCAATCAATCATTTCCACCGCCCCCATCGAGCGGTATGCACTTGTCTCTCCGGAAAAAATGCTGGAAGGCGCTCGACGGGCCGCACAGGCCAAAGCCCAGCGGTATTGCATTGTGATCAGTGGGCGCTCCCCGTTGCAATCGGAAATCACCCACATCACCAGCGCCGTCAAACAGATTAAAGAGGAACTGCCGATTCAAATCTGTTGTTCACTAGGGCTCTTGAATGGCGAACAGGCCAGCCAGTTAAAGGCGGCTGGGGTCGATCGCATCAACCATAATCTTAACACCAGTGAAGCGTATCACCCTGCTATTTGCACGACACACACCTACCAGGATCGTCTCGACACCCTGAAAAATGCCCGCGCAGCCGGATTGGAACTCTGCAGCGGCGGTATCGTCGGCATGGGCGAGGGGGACGAAGATCTGGTAGATCTGGCCCTGGCGTTACAGGACATCCAACCCGATTCCATTCCGTTAAACATGTTGTACCCGGTCGAAGGCACACCATTTGACGAAATGAAAAACCTCACACCGGTCCGTTGCTTAAAAATCCTCTGTCTCTTCCGGTTCTTCCACCCCAAAACGGAAATCCGTGCGGCCGGAGGACGCGAAAAAAACCTCCGCTCGCTCCAACCCTTAGCGCTCTACGTGGCCGACTCCCTGTTCGTGGATGGCTATTTAACCACACCGGGCCTTGCCCATCAGGAAGTCTGGAAAATGATCGAAGACCTGGGCTTTACCGTGGAAGTGAAGTACGAGGGGATTGAAGCCGAAAAGGCCGAAATCTGTTCGCACTGATTACTCTTCTTAGAATGGCTTATAACTATAAAATCTTCTTTAAAAGTTAAATAAACTATACCCTGATGGTTTTGAATAACAAAAGGGCGACCCAATTATTACACCGGAAAGCCCTTTAAATACTCTTACTGAACAAAACCTTTATTGAACCGTGCCCTTATTAAAATTATTGCGATTATCACCATAATCTGTGGCAATGGTCTTATCAATACGCTCGTTGACGGTGTCAGGCTGAGGAGCACATTGCCAACAAGGCGCGGCACCGCTCATCACACCAACCTCGCTTGTAATTCCCGACTGTACTGTTCCCGGCTGAAATGAACCCTCAGGCACTCCAGTATATCCGGCTGATTTAATATTGTGTCCCCTTGCTTCATAGGGATTTGGTTTTTGTCCAAATCCGCCGCCAAAGCCAGGATTATCAGCTCCACCTAATAATTGACTCCCAGTTAGTACATACACATCCCGAACCAATTTACGACCAGTTCCAAAGGGTTGATTATCTGTGGTTTCATTCCCAGCTTGAATAGTTACATAATCTCCCTTCTTGATGGCCTTTAAATCTTCTAAATTTGTTTTTTATCGACATATAGGGTCATTAGATTTAATGCACCTCTGTGAGTTTGGCGCTCATCATGGGAGCTCCCTCCCATGTCAATAAACATTCTACCGCTGGCTAAATCAACTCCAACAACTTCTCCCATAATGGTCTCATCTGCGGACAGGTATCGCAACATATCATCTTGGTCCATCACCCGCGATCTGTCGCCAACACCTTGTGATTCTCCGACTCCCGTGCCAAACCTAACATGCTGAGGTGGACGCTCTTGACCGGAAGGATGTTCGTATATCTTTTTTGGTGATCCTCCAGGAACACTATGCTGGAGTGCACGCTCTTGCACAAATAAGATAGGGTCGAAGAAATTTCCTTTAGCTGGATACCAACTTTGATTCGGAAAAAGGTGTGATTTTGCATAGATAAGTGAAGGAAAGGATACTACAACTAACAAGATTAATAAAAGAATGGGAGATTTATTCATATACTTACCCCCAAAAATTCGTACTTGTTTTTAAAATTCAAATTTCGCTTATATGAAGCACTTGGACCAGAAAAGAAACGCTAAAAAATACCCAATCGGATTTCATAGATTCCCTCCTTGGTAAAGATCTCACCCTCGACCCAAATATTGAATTTAATTCCCAATAGCTTGAAACTATTAGATTTACGTTAATCTAGTTTTGAGTTAAATCCAAATTCTTTTGCCTTTTACTTATGGGGAAATCTGGGATTAGCCCCGTTTTTGCGACAGCGGGAACCTGACGCATGTTAGTATCTTTTTCAACCCACTTACGAACATGATATTCCAACAAAGCTATCGTAATTTCGTCATCATTTTGATGGGCTGCAGCACCCTTTAAACCCTCAAGAAGTCGACCTGTGAATCTTCCATTTTGGGGAATTTCTTGTGAATATTGTTTTCCAGAGGTTGCCGAAAACACGATTCCTCCATTTTGCTTGTTACTTATCTGAATGACAAAAGCAGAATAGGCTTTAACCCAATCTTGATTTCCGAATAACAGTCCATCACGACATGTATCTAATATCAAAATAACTTTTCCAGGAATACTCATTGTTGTTTCAAGAAGGGTCGTAAAGCTGATAATTGTATTTTCATGTTTTCCCTCGTCTGGACTATAGTCATAAGCGAGAAAATGATATGTCTTATTGTCAAATGAAACTCCATGCCCAGCAATAAAAATTATAGCGAGATCTTCAAGTTTGGTATTGTTTTTTATCCATCCAAGATTCGTCCGGATATCTTCTGCTATTGCCTCATCATTTCGGAGAATCCTATGGTTAACCTTTTTATATATTAATCCCTCTTGCTTGATGAAAAATTCAGCTAGGTCATTCGCATCCTTATGCGCCCAATTTAATTTAGGTATTAGATCCTTTTGTTTATATTCACTTACTCCTATTGCCAATATGTTAAGGGACCTTTGAAGTGCGGCAGGTTTCCCCTCCCACTGAATGGAGATGGTGTCCTCATCACTAGGATTTTCTTTCTCATTCAAAGCTATTACCGAAATTTTACTATCTTGTGGGGGTATCCCTACCATTAGAGACCAATTTTCTACAATTTCTTTTCCCTCTTTACTTGTATTTAATCTAAAAGTTGAACGGACTGCAGCTGGACGCCCATCAACATAGGCTTTAACTGCCTTAATTGGGGACTTTGATCTAACTGTTACTCGCACTGAAATTTCTGAAATCTTTACTTTTCTATTAGTTTTAGGAAAATCAATTTTGACATTTGGAGGAATATTATTTAGGTCTTCTTCGGATAAAGTAACCACATTATTTTCACTTGCCTCTCTTTGCTCCCTATTTTTGAGATTAGCTTCCAACGCCAATTCAATTGATTCAGGTTTATAATAATCATTTTGGAATAATCCAATGGGATAAAAAATAGCTTCCTGATTCCACCCTTGATTAACATGCCAACCTAAGATGTCCTCACCGCCTGGAGAAATATTGAAATGTCCAGAATCTGATTTCCAAAGTGCCCATCGTTTTCTATCAGGATGTGGGAAAAAAGCCAGCAATTCATGACCATCCTTCATGGAATACCAATGGATTGTGCCGTCTCCAAGAGCTGCAACCACAATTTGACCATTTCCTGTAATATTTATCCCCCATACAGTTGATTCAGTAGCCGTTCGCCATTTGTGCCGTCCTGAATCTCTCCGATTGAATGAATATATATCTCGTTCTGCCCCAATTACAAAATCCTCATGATTGGGAGCAATTGCTAAGCAACGGGAAGTTTCTTGCGGTTCTAATTGCAGGGGAATTTCATTTATTAAAGGTTTCCTGTCGTTCTCCCAATTAGTTATCGACAAGCCTTCAACAGACAAAAGGGGTGGCTGAAGTGTTTCTTTTAAATCGGACTTTGGAATAAAATTTCCACTTGAAATAGAGAATACTTTTGGCTCTTGACCCAAGACTTCATAGGAAAACTGTATGATTTTACCTGTATAAGAAGTCAAAAAATTATTCCTAATAGAACGGAAGTCTGCATGTCCTTTATGGTTTTCTTCTATTCCCTGGTTAGCATAATTAAGTTTTCCATTGGCATCCAGGAATCCAATGAATGGATCAAGAGTCCCAAAAACTACTCCACCACTAGGTAGCGGACGAATGTCAACTATAGTATTTCCTGAAACATTTACGTCCTTTGCAATGCCCTTTCCAGCATCGGCCCAATATCTCATCCCCCATCTATCTTTCGCTAATTTGAACTGACCTCCTCCATAAAGAAATCTTCCATCCGCTGACCAACTTATTCCAGAGAAATTTCCCTCCGTAACATCATCGGTGTATGGAGCATACAAAAAGGTCAAATCGTTACCTGATAGTACATTAACTTTTGTGGAATCTGTAAAACCAACTGCAACCATCTCACCATCTGGAGAAAATGCAACTTTAAAAGGCTCGTCCCCTCCTGGAGCTTTTTGTTTTTTTAAAAGCTTGAAATTGTTATCATAAAGGCGAAGCCAGCCATCCATAGAACTGGTAATAAGGCGATTTTTTTTGTCGAAGCTAGCCCAATAACTTCTTTTTTCATAATTGGTGTCCTCAGCAACAATGGCCCAATCATTAGTTCTATATATTCTCATACCAAATCCTGTATCCATTAATACAACAAGGTACTTTCCATCAAGGGAATAGGAAAGAAAATATATAGGAGTTTGATGACCACCTATTCGGCGAATCATTTTCCGACTAAAAATGTCAAAGAGATAAATGAAATAAGAGGCTCCATCCCCTTGTGTCCATCCAGCCGTGGCAAGGATTTTGCCGTCAGGAATTATGGCAACTGAATTTAAGGTCCCCTCTTTGCCCGAGAGTTCAAAATTAATGGGAGGGCGTAATTCAAAAATGAATTTGTGTGTTTTTATATCCCAGACACGAACAGTTTTGTCCCGTGAACTTGATACAAGTATATTACCCTCCCTATTCAAATCGATTTGAGTTATCCCTGATGAATGCATCCAAGAATTATGCCGAAGAAGTGGCAAGTCAGATTTGCCCGCAAAAGATTTGTCAAGACAACCTGGGAAAACTAGAATAGCTAAAGCCCAAATTAAAGTTAGGGATCTCAATTGCAATTTTTCAAAAATGTATTTGGTCATTGCCTCACTCTTTGTTTAGAGAGTTTAAAATTCTTGACTTTTTTTCCAAAATCTTTCCTTTTGAGTTATGGGACTTTCTCTAAATATTTATGCAGAAAATCCACCCAAGAATTTTCCCTAACAAAATTGACAGGATATCTTTGGTTGCTCTTTTCGTATCCCTTTTCAGCCCAGGGATCTCTTAAGTAGATTCCCAACCCTTGGGGAAAATATATGGCAAGCCCGTTTGAACCCCAAGATTTTTTTCGGCCTGTCCCCGCATAATTTCCAATAACAGTGGATTTGATAAGGTTTCTGGTGCGGGAAGCAGCATCGATTATCTCGGTTTCTGGAAGTTTAGTAATAATTTCATCAACAAATTGCCCTAGATCTATATGATGATATTGAAAGCCTGGGGCATAAGTTCTTATTGAATCTCTAGCTTCCCGGATTGGTTGGAGGTGTTTGTCCAGATTTTTTTCCAAAATTTTGCTAAGCGCATCAATTGATGAAGCTAAGGATTCAACCCCAGACAATTCAATGGCCGATAACGTAGTGGTGGGATCAATTGTTTCATAGGTAGCCTGATACGATGCCACTATAGTATTTGCCATTGTGGCACCATCTTTAGGGATACTACCGACAATTCGTTCCAATAAATCTTGATAATTCCATCCAGTTCCAGGTTCCAATTCTTCGCTTCCGACTAAATAATGTGCTACATCCCGGAATGCATAAGCTGTCTCCACCATCGCCATGAGACAAGCGTCAAATCCAAGAACATCGATTTTATTGCTACCCAGCACAGATTTTAGCCCTTCGAATGTTTCCTGGTTATACAGTAAGTCCCTGTCTGTCTCATCGTTTGAAGCTGACCGATAGGGCGCTCCTATATTTTTCTCAACCCCGTCAATGAGATTAATATTTTCAGTGGAATCCAAGGAATTTTCTGATTGGTCAGAATTCTGAATTTTTTTTATTAATTCCTCACGCAAATCTCTCCAGCCCTGCCCATGGTTCCAAATTATTAACATTGAATGATAGGCTGGAAAACTATGCAGGCCCCAAGCAACAAACTCCGAAAGCGCTTGTGGATCACCCATATTAATTTCACCCAAATCATCAATTGCGTAGGAAGGCAGGGGTTCATACTTAGATTCAGGTGGTAGACTTTTCTGAATATGAAATCGCAATGTCTGATTCCAATCCGGAGTGGTAAATCCATATTTACCAATACGATCAAATTGAACCAAAATGTTAATTTCTTCAGAGCTTCCAACCTTTGCCATTTCATCAAAATCTAAAATGGCGTCCCTCTCTAAGTCATTATCTCCATTCATATAAATCAAAATAGTCCAATCCGCCTTATCCTCGAATCCTTCGGGAAAAACTTTATCTTGGTTAAAAATCCCTAGAGTTAGTATTAATACCCCCACCATTATCTTCATAAATCACCTTGTCAAAAATAATAATGATTTCATGTGGGTTATCAATTTTTTTAACACCGGTTCATTTTTTAAGATCGCCTCAACGATCGGAAGTGTTTCCTCTGGGAAATTCCATATAAAAATCACGCGTGGACTTTCCTTTTTCCTCTGATCCTCCTGGAAGAATATCTTTCGATTCAATTCCTCCAAATTTGTCTTTTCCAGAGTCAAAGGGACTTTCCTTTTTTGATTCAGAGCCCGAAGGAATTTCCTCTTTTTTTCTAGGAACACATTCCCTATTTTCCCCATTTGAATGACCCATATATTCACTTCCACCAGGAATTTCATCGCAAAATTTCCCATGAGAAATATAAACAAAAGAAAATGACGCCACCACCAAGATAATTGGGAGCCAACATTTCCTCATTTTATTGTTCCTTTCTCAAAATTTTATATGCCTTTAATCGGAATCATATTCGGGAAAACTGAAAATACTCTACTTGCAAAAATTACTTTGCAAGCTCCTTTTGAATTTCCAGAATTTGTTGTGGCTGAAATGGTACAGCCAACCCAGCATGGCTGGCCCTTAGGTTGGCTGTTAGCATTTTCGTTAGGGCATCATTCCCTTTTTGAATAATAACCTGACGTTTGGAGCTAGGCTCCTTAATGACTTCATTGTAATCTAGAAGCGCAATCTGAGCTTGTGAAACTGAAGTCTGGGCGTTTACGAGTGCTTCCGTTTCGGCCTGCTGTTTTGTTTTTTCCGCTTCCAACTCTTGTTGTTTAAGTTTCACTCTTTCATTTTCAATGAGTGTTTGCTTCAGAACCGTTTCCACCTGATCTTTTGAACCATCAAGGACGTCCGCAATAAAAAGCAAGAATTCATTGGCATCATCTGTTTCAGAAGCTGTAACGGCAATGATTCTGGGGGATAAATTTTCCGTCATTTGTATGGGAATCCATGGAGTCTCGTTCGACAAATCAGGGAAACGCAGCACCGAACCAGTCTTAAGTTTTAAAAACTGAAGTTGCCCTAAAGTCCCCTTTTCCTGCATTCCAGATTGCCCCGCCGCACTGAAAGCAAAGGAAAGAACAATATCACGGATTCCACTTTTTCTGTCAGTGGATTCAAGCATTGCGTCGTAAATAAGAACTGTCGGACTAATTGCAATTGCTGACTTATCTCGAGACAAACGAAGGTGACCCTCGAAAAAGAAATATGGAGGGTCGGCAATATATGCCCCAATTCTGCTCAATTTTTCGTATGCCTCAATTTCTTTTCCTTCCTCCAGGGGGAGTAAATACCCTTTTGTTTTGGTGAAGGATTCAAACTGTTCCTTTTTAAGAAAAAAATTTCCATGGACAATTTGAATGCATTTTGGAGTATCATCAAAACTTAACTCTGCATTCGTTGAACTACTAATACTGGTTACGCTCTTTTCTCCGGCTTTCCGAATAGCTGTTGCAAATCGTGATAAACTTTTTTCAATAAGCGAAGGTAATACAGCTGCAGCAATTGCCCCTAAAAAGGCAACTTTTTTAATTGGTTTCGGAAATAAACACTCTCTACCAGCAAAAACCTGTGTGGCAAAATATTTATCAATTTCTTTTGGAGAACCTTCCACTGCATAACTACAAGCTATTTGAAAACTCATAGTTAATAACAAAATAATTGGGATAACTTTTCTCATTTGGCTTCCTTTCCTGAAAGGCAGAAAGACTTAAAAAGATTCTTTTACGCTTTCATGAAGACGAATTCTTGCAAACGTAGCTTAAAAGTCAATACCTTTAGACAAAACCAGAAAATCCGCAATAATTACTAATTTGGACGTGTTTATCTTTGTTGATGAATTCTCTTCCAAAATTCAGACCAGTAATCCTTCTCCGGGGCCTAAAAATAGCATTAAAATCATATCTTTCCTGAGACAAAATAAGCTCTCTGAACTGCTGGGGCAGGTTAAAACCAGAAAAGCCTTACAATCACTAATCTCGGAGAAGCCATGGCAGTTCTTTTCCTAACGCAGGTGTGAAGGCATAGGACAAGGTTGCGGCAGCAGAATAACTCAAGGGTTCATGCTGGCTGATCCCGTTCGGGTATTAACATCAAGGAAATCATTGAAAAGGAACGTGCGTGAGCTTCGTCCTTGTCAATCAGTGACCAACCATTGGCTTTTGGTGTATAAACCACAAGAACTGACTCGCTGGCAAAGTGCTTGATGCAATGAAAGATGCCAACGCGTTTGTACCCGTAACATGGGGAGTCGAGGTGGAAAATGTTATTGCCAGGGCGGAAGCAAAAGCCTTGGTTACAGAAGCGCGGAGCGTGGGAGCTCTTAAGATGCAAGACGTGAATATTAGGATGGACCCGGCCACATCCACAAACGCGCTGTCTGATATCCTGCAACTAGTACGGCGACACACGCTCCGCTTAGGATGAGTCTTACCTCAAACTTGCCTTACGATTAAGTATTCCACTGGCCACACTCGACATCGATGTGCAGGTGGCGGCAAAGAGAGGGGGCGGGAAAAATTTGAGTGAAACTCAATACGGAACCCATGGTGTCCACTATCCTCAAAATGGCGGTTGGACAAAACAAGGAGGCTGGAGTCTTTTTAAAAGAGAGTAAAAAAACTATGCCAAAAACAAATCTTTTTATAACATCCGCTCACCACCCATCAGAAAGACGAAGCCGCCTTGAGAAGAAGGTTAAACGGTTAACCCTACGACTACGCTTTTCATTCGTACCGTAAATCCTCGGCGATCAGTTGCCGGCTGGCCCACCTGGCTGGCCCCCACGCCCCCAGCATTGCGGCCAACAGCGCCACCAGGACAGCCATTCCCAACGTTTCCCATGGCAGGGTGAACTGAATGGTCCATCCGAATGATTGCTTATTAATGACGTTGATCAACAACACCGACAACGCCAATCCCACCAGAATGCCTAAGCCGGCACCCAATCCGGCCACATAACAGGATTCCCAGAAGATCAGGCCTTGGATCTGTGGGCGACTCACCCCCAACGCGCGTAGCGTGGCCAGTTCCCGCCGGCGTTCGGTGATGGCGGTCATGAGAGTATTGATAATCCCCAGCACAGCCACGCTCAGGGCAATCAACTCCAACACATAGGTGACGCGAAACGTCCGGTCAAAAATTTCAAGAATCTCGGTTTTTAATTCCCCGTTACTGATTGTGACGATGGGGACGTCATTTTTTAACACCTGTTCGATCTCACGTCGCACGACCGGGAGCGACTGACCGGCCTTGAGATACACCGCAAAGACGGTTGAGTCAAACTCCCCCCAATACCGACGAAAGAGTTGGTCGTCCATGACCACTTTTCCCCCATCGGTGGCATAATCATAAAATATGCCCTTGACCGGAAATGCCTGTTGTCCTGAAGGCGTCTTCACTTCTATGTGGTTTCCTACCGCCAGCCCCAGCCGCCCTGCTAACACCTCAGACACAATCACGCCTTCACCTTCGATCGTTTCTTGTAAAATGGGGGTGGAATCACCTGTCACAAACAGATATTGGCTTCGCGCGGCATGAAGGGCCATGTCGCGTGCGACTAAGGACACCGACTCCCCTGCAACCTCACCCATGGTTTCCATGTAGGGATCAACCGCCTCGACCCCTGGGACCATCATCACTGTCCTGACCAGAGCCAATGGCAGACCAAGGTTGCCTTTCTCGCGCTCCTGTTCCCCTAGCCAGGACACCGGCGCCACGATGATATCCGCCAGCATCGTTTGCTCAATCCAGATGTCTACCGTATTCCGGAAACTCTGGATCATGATGCCCACCCCAACCATAATGGCAAGACCGACGACAATCGCGGCCATGGTCACACTGGTCCGACCGGGATTGCGGCTGATTTGTTCCGCCGCGAGGGACGGAAGGAGGCCCCATCGCCCGCGTTGCCATGTTCGCCTCCACTCATGAATCAACCCGCAGAGCACAGGTCCCAGGGCGGTTCCTCCCACCAGAAGACAAAACGCCGCGGCATACCCGCCGACCGGAATACCGTCCACAGGAGCCATGGTACTCAAGGCGGCACCCCCACCAAAGGCGATCATCGCGATCCACCCTGACTTCCTGTATGAAACAGATTCTTCATCTTCGGATTGGCCTACCGATAAGCCTTGAACCGGGGCAATCGTGCTGGCATCCCAGGAAGGGCGGAGTGCTCCCAGAAGGGAAACCCCGACCCCAATCCCTATCGCTTCCACCAACAGCCAGGGATGCATCTGTGACACCGCCAAAGACGTGACCCCGTATAATTCGCCGACACTTTGCCCGATGAGCGTCGTTAACCCGCCGGCCAGGAAGACCCCGAACCAGCAGCCCAGGACTCCACCCACAAGGCCGAGCAGACCCGACTCCAAAAGAAACAATCCCGTGATGGCTCGCCGTTCCATGCCGAGTGCCCGGAGAATGCCAATCTCCCGACGATGGTGTGCCACCGAAAATGCCATCGTGTTATAGACCAGAAACACTCCCACTAACAGCGCAATTCCACTGAGCATGGTGAGATTAAACTGGAAGGCTTTCAACATCGACTCCACTTGCTCCGTCCGTCGCGAGGATTGATTGATTCGATTATCCGACGGCACGACCTTTTGTAAGGCTTGGATGAGCGTGGCCCCCGCAACACCGGGTTCAGGAACTACGGCAATGGAATGCAGACGCCCCAACCAACCGAACAACCATTGGGCGGCGGCAATATCCATGATCGCCTGTCGTTCGGTGCCTTGGAGAAGAGCATCGGAGGACCTCAACAGACCCCCCACGATCAGATCATGGGAAAGACCCTGACTCGTCACAGTCAGGGTCTGCCCTTCGCGCAACCCTAATTCCCCGGCAAACTCTTCCCCCAAAAAGACCGTCTGCGGCGAAAACACCTGTTTCCACTGATTGTCCGTGATCGCATTTGTCGAATCCCCTGATGGCCTAAGCTCCTCATAGTCCAGAAGATCGACTCCCCAAATCACGAGGGTGTGACCCGTGGAGGGGCCTTCTTTGATCATGGACTCAATTTTCAGAACGGGCTGAGCTGATTGGACCCCGGGAAAACGTTGAATCTCCTCGATAATCGACTCATCCATCCCCTCCGAACCCCGTGATAGGGTGATGGACGCCTCTCCAACAACGGACACCACCGAATCCTCAAAGGATTGATACACTGCGCCATTGGCCAGGCGAATGGCCAACCAGGCCGAAACCCCGATCGCCACTCCGACCACTGTGAGAAAGGCTCGGAAGGGCCGATGGCGCACATGGTCAAGGACCAATAGAAGAAGAATTCGTATCATAGAAGCGGTTGTCGGAAGTAATGGACGTATGTTAAAACAACTAGAAAATTATGCGTGGGGCACGGACTCAATATGCCAAAAGGGAAAGTGACTGAATCGGAATCAACAGAAGAACTCTTGGAATCAAATTCCGAGGGACAATCTCTCACCGCTCGCCAAAAGGAAATCTTGAGCCTGGTGGCTCAAGGCTTTACCAATCGTGAAATTGGTGAAAAGCTCGACATTAGCGTGCGAACGGTTGAAGTCCACCGCTTCAATTTGATGCGCCGCTTACGTGTCAGAAACGTGGCCCAATTACTCCGGCAAGCCATTGCGCTTCGTATCATCCCCCAAGCCCCGACAACGCCTCCGACCACAAAGACCTGAGAGACGTGAATCTCGACCTGGCCTGCTATTAAGGGTTGAAAAACGCACCCGAACGCATATCATATATTGACTCTACCCTGTGAAGGCGTTCGATCGCATTTCGCTTCAATCCATCTCCCGTAACTTCCCTCGACACGCCATCAATGACGGATAACCTTTTCGCTTCAGGCAATCGGCAATCTCCCCTTCGAGCCTTGCAAACACCTCACAACCCTCCTCAACCAGCACGGTGCCTATCTGAACCGCCGAGGCGCCACACAACACATGCTCGAACACATCCACGCCATGTTCCACCCCACCTGTGCCAATAATAGGAATCTGATCGCCCCAGATCTTCCAAAACGCGCGAACATTGGCCAGGGCCACAGGCTTGATTATCCTACCACCCAATCCGCCAAAGCCGCCTTTGGGCTTAATCACCACCATTTCCCGGTCCGGATCGACCACCAGGGTATTCCCCACTGAATTGATGACCGTAACAAAGGCCACTCCACTTCGCTGAAGCACCTCGGCAATTTTCTGATGATGGATCGGATCAAAGTAGGGTGGAAGTTTCACTCCGAACGGCACCGTCAGCAACGCACGAATTTCTGTTAATAACCGTTCCGTTTCCTCAAAGTCATAGCCGATCTGTGGCTTCCCGGGAATATTGGGACACGACAAATTCACTTCCACCAAATCCGGTCGAGCGATCTCCAAGGCCTTGGCGCCTTCTAGAAAATCATCGGGATGAAGGCCGGCCAGACTGGCGATGACGGGTTTCCCAAACCGCTTCAGCTCTGGAATGAGTTTCGCGTAGACGGGAAATCCTAAATTGGGAAGGCCCATCGAATTGATCGAGCCGCCGTCGAAGGCCACATACCTCGGTTGAGGATTCCCCTCACGGGCTAGCGGCGTCATCGATTTGGTCACAATCGCACCGGCATGGGACATGCCCAGGGCCTCCAGCTCTTCCGGCGTCACGCACAAGGCTCCTGACGCGTTCATCACTCCAAATGGAAACGACACACCGGCAATTACTGTTGAAAAATCCATTTCGTATTACTCCAATTGTCCGTCTCGAATCGCGACGATCCGATCCGCTGTCTGAGCGGCGCGTAATGAATGGGTGGCCAAGAGCACTGTCTGGCCGAATTCCTTCGCACATTGACGCAGCAACGACACAATTTTCTCTCCGGTTTCACCATCCAAATTGCCGGTGGGTTCATCAGCCACAATCAGTCGAGGGCGATGCCCAAAGGCCCGGGCAAGCGCTACCCGCTGCTGTTCTCCTCCGGATAATTCATGCGACCGGTGACCCAGCCGATGACTCATCCCTACCCGCTCCAGCATGTCAGCGGTCCGGGTTCGGATCGTTTCTGATTCCTCCCCTCGTAAACGCAAGGGAAGTGCAACATTTTCTTCGATCGTCAATCCCGGGATCAGATGGAAAGCCTGAAACACGATCCCCACCTCCTCCCGACGCCATCGGGTCCATTCCTGATCATCAAACCCCAAACAGGAACGCCCATCCAGCAGGATATCTCCGGACGTCACCCAGTCCAGCCCAGCCACCAAATGCAAAAGCGTGCTTTTTCCACTCCCGCTGGGTCCCATGAGGGCACAAAATTCTCCCTGCTGAATATCCACACAGACATCCCGCAGCGCCACGACCGAAGTGGATCCGCGCTGATATTCCTTATAGACATGTTGAAACTGAATCACGTGAACCTATCCGAAGTTTCTGCCCTCAGTAACGCTCGTGAATCATGGCATATTCGCCATCTCTCCTATATCATAACGAAGGTAAATGGACCAAGGCGCCCCACGATAATTAGGCATACTCCACGGTTGACCTCAGCTCGGAAAGTTCGCCTCCATGGCTCCCCCATTGACCGCGACACGTCTACTCCGAAGTCTCCTGCATATCATTTTTCCCACCGCCTGTGCCGGCTGTCAGCATCCCTTGCAGGACGATCCCGTTCCATTTTTTTGCCGCCGGTGTTGGGATAGGCTCAAACCCATTCCAGGCCCGGTTTGTCCGCGATGTGGACGCCCCTTTGCCTCCCCCATTGCCCTATTACATAGTCCCACTCATCAGTGCGGAGCCTGCCGCGCACGACCAATGGCTCTTACACAAATCTGGAGCCTCTTTCCCTACCAACCCCCACTGAAAGAAGCCATTACCCTGTTCAAATACCGGGGAAAATTGTCGTTGACTCAACCACTCGCCCAAGCCATGGTTGAAGCCTTGCCCGCTTTACCAACCTTAGATGCCATCATTCCCGTCCCACTTCATCCGCAACGCTTACGGGAACGTGAATACAATCAATCCCTGCTGCTCGCAAACCGACTGAGTCACCACCTTGGGATTCCTCTTTTCCTGGCGTGTTTACTCCGGATTCGTCCCACAGTCCCCCAAACCTCGTTATCAAGGAAAGAGCGACTCACAAATCTGCGTCGGGCTTTTTCCGTACCCAAACCGGCCCGTATCCAGGGAAAGCGGATCTTATTGGTGGACGATGTCTTAACCACTGGCACAACCCTGCATGAATGCGCAAAGACGCTTCGACGGGCCGGCTCAGGCCCGGTGTATGGGCTGACACTCGCCAGAATGGTGTAAGGAGTTTGTTGCAAATCCCTATTTGAGATCGAGGCAAATCGTCTGCCAACATGGGTCTACGGCTGGCTATTTTCTCTAAATACCCCCCACCTCAATTCCTTTTCCCCTTGCCTGTTTTTTCACGATTGGCTTTTTCACCAGCCCTTTTATGAGGGTCTTAGAAAAAGAAGTCCGATACCTCCGCCCACTCTTCCCAAAGAAACAATTTTGCGATATATACAGCCCGTACATTGCGATCAGGAGGAACGACTCAATGCCCATTTACGAATACCGTTGTCAGGATTGCCGGAAGCGCAACTCCTTTTTAATCCTCACCTCGAAAGCCCCAGTCCCATCCTGCAAGCATTGCCAAAGTACCAACCTTGAACGCATCATGTCCCGCTTTGCTGCACCCAAATCGGAAGAAGCCAGAATGGAAGCCTTGGCCGATCCCAGTAACTTCGGGGACCTGGACGAAAACGATCCACAGAGCATGGCCCGCTTCATGAAAAAAATGGGAAAGGAGATGGGGGAAGACCTGGGAGATGACATGGACGAGGCCATGGATGGGATGGACACTGACGATATGGATATGGGGATGCCTGCCACCGAAGGCGATTAGCTCGACTACTCAAGCAAAACTACTTGACTTTTCTTAAACTTTCGGTAAGCTACACTCACAGAGAGGACTTTCAGGAGATCCAAGGAACATTCTGCATGTTTGCCGGACAATATTATTGTAAAATCGACGAAAAAGGACGATTTGTCGTCCCGAGTCCTATCCGTGAAGAAATCGAAATTCACGGGAATAGTCTGATGTTTCTCAAGGGACAGGATATGCCCGTTTCAGCCTATACCAATCCGGAATGGGCCAAGATTCTGGAAAACGCCAAACAATCTCTTGATGAAGACCAACGACGTCTTTTCATGTATCACATGGTCTCGGAAGCCTCCGCATCAGAAATGGATAAGGCAGGTCGCATTCTCATCCCGGGCCGGTTTCGCAAACTCGTCCCGGTGGATGAGGATCAAGAAGTGGTATTAGTGGGCATGTTTCATCGCCTTGAAGTGTGGAATCCATCGGAGTGGCGACGCTTTGTCCATGTTAACGAAGACACCTTTGAACACAGCATGAGCAAAATTCAGAGCCTCCTCTAACAGACCCGTTGCTTCTCGTTCCACCACCGATACCCTACCCCTTTCATAGATGCCCCATTGAGAACTATTCGTATTCCCTCCCTTCCCAAGCTTTTGCAGTCCAAAGGGAAAGGTGGCCTGGTCCTCCTCCACAGTCATAAACGAAAAGCCAAAACTGCAGATGCTGGGATGGATTGGTCGAATTTGGGCGGCGATACTCTGTCGACTCGCGAACTTTTTGTTGTCTTACCGCTTCCACCCAGCATTAATCATCAATACGCCACCGTCAACGGCCGGAGGGTCCTGGCCTCCCCAGGCCGGCATTATAAGACCGCCGTGGCTCGACACTTACTCACCATCTTGCGGCAATCATCTCATCGGACGGAATTTTTAGAGCAATTGGAGACCCACACCCTTAGTCTCTCCCTCCGCTTCCACTTCAAAACAGCCCTGCGACGGGATCTGGATGGCGGGCTCAAAATCGCGCAAGATGCCATTTGCCAAGCCATCGATTTAAATGACAACCGCATCACCGAAATTCATTTACACAAAGACCTGGATTCGGTCCGTCCCCGCCTTGAATGCTTATTAGCCATTCAGGAACCCATCGCCCGGACAATCCGATCCCCCAAAAATCTCTCGATGGTCACCAAAGCAAATCCCCGAACTGTTCCTCGGTCCTCAACAGACCATAATCCTCGTTGAAACCTAGATCGGCCCGTCCTCTCTATTCCATGTGTCGTTGGTCCTTCCAATCCTCATTCGCCAGACTTCGATTTTCTAATTAGCTGAAGACGGAACCCGTCATGGGTGGTGCCTTGGACAAGGACGCTTCAGGATGATGCCGTTCTGTTCTGTAGTCAGATGAAACTCTGTCCACGGTCGGGGACATGGATCAAATGATGGAATAGAAGAAGAAATTAGAGAGAGGTGACTGCGCGCGAGAGAGAATGCAGAACGATGGTCAATGGGTGCTTGGCCGCTCTCGTGGGATGGTTGGTCAGGGCCGGGAACAAAAATCCCATTTTTTGGCCCTTGCAGTGCCGGACAAGTCCAGGCAACCAAATGCTGTCGCCAAGGTAATTTAGTTTGACAGACACCTGGGTACCCCTTAGCACAGGAGGAATTTGATTGTCGGGAAATTCAACGAGCATGCCCTGAGGACTGAGATTGAGTACACGGCCCCGACACACTGTGTCTTGCCCATAACGAATGGCAACCGGAAGCACGAGGTAGGGCTTGATGGACATCCGGCGAAACGACCGTCGATCTCCTTGAGGAATCGGTATTGGTCGCCGGAGATCTTGTCTCAGTGCCGTCGATGTGCCCATCATCACGACTCCGTTGGATGTGCTTTGCTAGATTCAAAGATCTTCAAGGCTTCATCTTCGCTGGAAAAGATGGGGATCCATTCCCCAATTTCAGTGATTTCCAGGACATCCCGAACAAACCCTATCGGAGAAATAATGGCCAGCTTGCCACCAATTCGCTGAAAGCGCCGTTGGGCGAGAACCAACCATCCGAGGGCAGCGCTGTCAATAAATGATACGGCCACCATATTTAACATCACAAACCGATACCCTTGCAGAATGGCATGATCAATCCGCCATTTAAAATCCTGTCTGGCATGTTGATCAAATCGACCCATAAAAGTCTCCACCAAGGTATCGTGGCTGAGACTACGTTCGGAAATAACCATAGAAGATTCTTTCGGGGTGATATTGGGTGGTGTCTTCCTATATCGGTTTTCCTCGCTCCAGTCTTAACCCGGCATGCCGGCAAAGGATTTACTATTATCTTCACTAAGCTTGAAGGGACCTTTTAGGGTTGGGGAAGGAGTTCCACCATGACATCATCGATAAACTGAACCGGTGCCGGCTTGCCGGCACCGCTCTGAAAGGGACGGGTCACCCGAAGCTGGATGGTATGACGACCTGCTGCCACAGGGACTTTTCCAATGAATTGGTGCTGAACCATGCCACCATCCTCCATCGGACCGACATCGAGATCGGCTATGACTTGATCATCAATGACCCATTCAAACAATCCGCCGTTCAAATTCCTTTTATAATCGGGGGAATGGTAAATGGCTCCCACACGGGCTGAGAGCTGAATGAGGCCGGCATTGGTCATTGTAGTGAGACCAATCCCTCCACCTTGTTGCACGTCATGGGCAGGAGCGAAATGAAGCTGGCCGACTTGGACCTGAAGACAATAAGAGGGAGAAACTGGGTTCCCAAGATCACATAGGGCAACGGTAGGAAATCCCTTGCCCCCTAAGGTTCCATTGGAGGTAGAAAACACCGTCCAGTCAGAAATGGTCCCAGATTCAAAATCCGTGGCCAAGAGGACCTCGGCCGAAACAGGGCAAATACCCATCGACACTATGCCCATAAGGAAAGAGAAACCCCATCGCTGAACAGCATGTAGGCACAATTTGATATTTGAAACCATAGCGATATCCCTCCATAACTTGCACCTTTTTGCCTCTCAGAGTTTTTTTCAGACTTGAATGCCTGATAAGATATGTAGTAATGGGTGGCTAGTTCAAGGCTTCTACGTTTGAGTCTCTACTCAGACCGCAGATTCTCCCTAAAAGACCCCCCTTTTTTCCTTCTTACCGGCGGTTTCAAGAACAGAGTAGATTCGTGCACGACACAATTCATTTTTTCATTCACCCGAACATTAAGGTCCGTCCAATATGAGCACCCTTTTCACACCTCTGTTCGTCTTTTGGAAAATAGTCGGCGGAATTTCCTTCCTGCTGGGTCTTTCCTCACCGTCTTGGGCTCAACAAACACCACTGGAGGCTCATACGGTTCATCCCCTAATAACAGCCCAAGTCTTGGTGGTCGAAACCATCGCGCTTACGGAGCGAGGACTCCAGGATTCCACGGCTATCACAAAGACCGTTACCGCCCGATTGACCGACACAGGATTTACCATCGCCTCTACTCCAGAAGAACCTCACGATGCCGTCATACGGGTGAAATGCGAAGAACGACAGACATTCACCGGCCCGAGTCAACATCGGAATACTGGTCCGGCCCTTACTTCGCGATTATGGAAAGGCCCTGCCTGTCATATATCTTATCGCTATGGTGAACAATTTCCTCCTTGGAGCTGGGATGTTCACACTGCATTTGAAGATACAAGTGAGGCTGCGGAAATCGCAGGAGCCTCGAATACGGGAGCCTTCGCAATGACTGCTCTAAACACCCAACTTGAACAGGATGATTTCCCATTGTATCTAGCGGCTGAATGGGAACAAGTCGACAGATTGCTGATGCTCTTTCAGAAATCCTCCGACAATATTGACCGACAAACGACAATCCTCAAACTTTTGGGAACTTTGCCTTCCGATCAAGCCTTCGAAGCCCTTAAGCAGGCGCTCACCAACCCTGCCTTGACGCCGACGGCACTATTGGCCCTTGGGCAACAAGGAGAAAAGGCTATCCCGGCCTTGGCTTCATTTCTGGAATCCTCCACTAACCCAGACCATAGATTTGCCGCTATTCAAGCCTTGGGCGTCATTGCCACACAGAGCAATGCTCCCGCCTTATTCACTCAGTTTATGAAAGCTTTGGATACAGAAGAGCCCAAGATACAAACGGAAGCCGTCAAAGGCCTTGGAAACCTTGCGGATCGACGCGCGATTCAACCTTTGGAAAAACTTAACCTGAAAACCTGGACAAATCCTTCTACCAGTCCTGACATGATGGCTCTCCGTAAAATGCTGAGTTGGAGCCTCTGGCAACTGAGTCCAAGCGCACACACCGCAGAATGAATCACACGTGGATATTTCAGCGTGGTAGAAACCATGTCTGTGAATTTCACCCGAGACTCTTCTGATTTTTTAAACATGAATCAAAAAAATTCTGGAAGTCGCCTTTTCTCTACCTCTACTCCACATCGCATCCGTAAAAAGTCCTCGCCAAATTTACCAACCTGCCTCGTAGGCTGGTGACGGATTGGGATTAAGAAAGACTCTTCGACAGCCAATACGGACAAGAGCAAGCAAATGGCTTAGGTGAAAAATGCCTGGAGGCCCCTCAATCTTGGTCACAGCAAATCAACACGTCGGGATTTGGAAAAAATATGGGAGGAGTTCTAAAAATGAATAACCGAAGATGGTGCGCCCGGCAGGAGTCGAACCGGCAACCTCTTGATCCGTAGTCAAGTGCTCTATCCATTGAGCTACGGGCGCTTTTACTGCATTTTCAATAAGTTAGGTGAGTTCGTCAAGCAGGGTCAACTGACTAGCGTGAAGTTAATGCTAATCCGGAAAAACCGTCCCCCTTATTAGTATTGGTGATGTCCACTCTACCATTTACTAACTTTTCATGTCTTAATTTTATGTGCGGTAATTTTAAAAACTAAAATAGGTGGTCAATCTCTCTCTCCTGAAACAACCAGCCTTATACCCGTTCTTTCCTAAACGCGTCAATTCGTTGGGTAGGAACAGGTACACCCATCCTTGGAACTTTTAATTCTCGAACATCTGGTTGGTATTGAGGTGGTCGTGCATACCAAAGCTTTGGATAGGCCACTTCTTGTCTGAGGGGCCAAAATTTATTTAAAGAAACATATCCGATCATCCTGTTTGAGGGTTCATATTTTTCTTGTGGAGTCGATGTTGATTTCCCGCCTGAGATTATTCCTCGCTCGTTCCCCGGTTCATGCTATCACCGCAACCGGAATCTTTACGAAATACCAGGTTTTCATATGCATCATTCAACAGAAGATTCTCCGTTGTGACTGGTTTTTCCATTCACAACGCTGATGCTCCTGCCCGCCACACGGGCAAGTACCCATTAAGTTGGCACATGGGCCAGGCATCCTGCCTTGAACCAGACTATAACAATTCTATTGAATGAGACGAATTCGCCTTTTTTCATTGGCGGAGCTCCCCGATGGATTATACGTATTCTCATTTAACCTGTCTGGGGAATTGATACCCATCTCCCGGGAGGGTCAACTATTAAAAAAACATCACCAAGATTTCTTCATGATGGGCCCAGACAGTATCAGACAATTAATTTCAGTACTAAGGGAATCAAAAAAAGAGGGGAGGAAGTACCCATGCTTGCAGTTAGAGAGCATTGTCAGCAGAACATAAAAATTCTGGACCTCTCAGGAAGTTTTGACGCCAGTTCCAAGGTGGGACTTGAAGTCGCCATCCTCGGAGCAAAGGAAATGGGCTGTCAACACATTATCTTAAATTTTTCTGAGATTACCTGGATTGATTCAATGGGATTAGGACAATTATTCCTTTGGTATCACAAGATGAGACCCAATCACGTGCACCTCAGTATCGTCAGCCCGCAACCGACGGTCAAAGATCTCTTAGAGTCGACCCATCTCTCAGAAATTGTTCCTATCTATCAATCTGAAAAAGAAGCTGTGGAGGCTCAACCCCAGACTCCTTATGTATGAACAATCCCATTTTCAGCCTTAGAAAGGGCGGAACACCTCCACTTGAATTACCCTCACCAATTTCTTGGAATACCTATTCCCGCAACTCTTGATTTTGCTGATCAAGAAACCGGACTACAGCCTAAAAATTCCGTGGAGGTGAGCAATCCATTTCCACATTGCTCCCATCAATTTTCCAGACAATTACTTTCCCTAAATATGTTCCCCATGCGCCAGGAAAAATGCTGAAGAACCTGCAATCCCGAACACCTGAGACCAGATGCATAGGAGCAATCCGAAAGAATGACCTTTTCTCAAGCACCGGTTGTCTCCTTCTCCTTATAGGACAAGTGAAATGGAGAATCCAGGAATGAACACAGCAGATTCAACACATGATTCCGTGAATATGGCTTGCATGCCGGGAAAACCCGGCCGGGTATTTTGGTGGTTGAAGATGATCCTTCAGTGACAGGGTTATTCAAAACTTTCCTTGAAGATTGGGGATATCTCGTCTGTGGGGCGAAAAATGAACGGGAAGGCCGGGATGTGAGCATGAATCATACGGTCGACGGAATTTTGCTGGATATGCATATGCCCGGGATGAACGGGCGAATGCTCGATGAACTACGATGGTTAGGTTATCAAATGCCGGTGTTGGCAATGTCCGGTGAATTAGAAGTCGCAGCCCTTCGTCAGCATATGAACGAAGACGGTCAGGGCTACTTTCTTAAACCTGTTTTAATCTGCAATCCCTCAAACAATCCTGTCATCAGATTTTCGAAAATAATGCAATGTCTGGCCCTCTCCTTCAACCCTTTCATAATGGATAAAACCCAGGTGGGAATGATTTTGTTGTTTCCCTTTATGATCGTGACAAAAAAATCGAGCACTCCTCTCTTAATGGGGACAGCATAGACCGGATCCAACTAGGAAGATGTTAACGCTGAATTTCGTAGCAGCCAGGGGGCAGCAATTGGACAAAGTGGCATCATGGTTTGGACATCTTTTCTACAAAGGCTACCTGCAACAGATCATTTTTTCATGCTCCCCATTCCACAAGCGTGCATTTCTCTATGCGATTAACGCCCATGGGAATTGTGTCCTGCAAAAGGTTTATTTTTTGCTTATGTCAGACTCTACGGTGGAAAGCGACTGTTAGGGATTCAACAAGAGGCATTTCACATGAAGCGCAAAAATTTGACATATTTACTGGTGATCGTGGGTTTAGCGAATGGGTTACTTTTTTTGCCTTTGACCATGGAGAGCCTGCAAGCGGGGACAGTGCCCGATATTCGAGGCACCTGGAAAGATGGCCCGAGTAGTGGTTCAGTAACGGGATGTCAGGATCCGGATGATAATGGACCTTTCAGTGATCCTGGGGGAGATAACTATGGTATTACCAACCAAACTGGTTCCAACTGGAACGTAACACAGATGGATACCGTGGTTGATAACGGAATTACCGTTGTACAAACAGTGACCTGTTCAGGAACCGTATCAGCGAATGGGACAGTGAATGCGTCATGTCCTTACGTGGTTACCCTCAACGGCGGGTTTTGGTATAGCGGCACATCCACTTTAACGGCTTCCCTTGTAGGAAATACCTTGACCTACACGCTTGCCGGTCAGGATCTCGTGGGAGATACCTGTCAATGGATTCAGACGGGAACAGATACCAGGAGAGGGATTGTCCCTCCTCCTGTTGTTTTACCCATACATACGCCTTATGACCTCAATGGAGATGGGAAGGGCGACCTAATCTGGCGCAACACAAACACCGGGAGCACGGCCATCTGGTTGATGAACGGGATAGTCCGGGCCTCGGTCGGGTTCCCGGGCGGGGTGCCGCTCAACTGGCAGATCGCAGGGATCGGCGATGTGACAGGGGATGGCAAGGCCGATGTCATCTGGCGCAATAGTACCAACGGCACGGTGGCGATCTGGGTGATGAACGGCACAACCGTGACGTCCACAGGTTTTCCCGGCAGTGCGCCGACTGCCTGGGTTATTCAGGCCGTCGGGGATGTCAACGGCGATGGGAAAGCCGATCTAATATGGCGCAACAGCAGTAACGGCAACACAGCCATCTGGTTGATGAATGGGACCGCCATGGCCTCGGTTGCCTTCCCGGGCGGGGTACCGCTCAACTGGCAGATTGCGGGGATCGGCGATGTGACGGGGGATGGCAAGGCCGATGTCATCTGGCGTAACGGTAGCAATGGGGCCGTGGCCGTGTGGGTGATGAATGGAACCACTGTGACCGGCACGGGCTTTCCCGGCAGCACCTCCACAGATTGGAAATTTGAGGGTGTTGGGGATTTCAATGGTGATGGGAAGGCCGACTTTATTTGGAAGAATGAAACAAGCGACATCGTGGCCATCTGGCTGATGAATGGGACCTCTATTGCGTCGTCTAAAATTCTGGGCGGCATCGCCTCGGCGTGGAAGATTGAGCAGGTGGGGGATATGAATGGAGATGGGAAAGCGGACGTGGTCTTGAAAAATGCGACTACAGGGGAGGTGAAAGTCTGGCTGATGAATGGGGTAACCCTGATTGGAATCGGCTCCCCTGACATAGTCTCCCTCGACTGGGACATTCAACCCTAAAACGGTGACAACGCACCTCCTGAATCACTGAAGGAAAGGGAATAAGTCTCAAGCACAGATAAGACCAAGTCAATTTTCGGTGATCTGTAAAGAGCCTGTCCCACATCGGGACAGGCTCTTTTTTGTGCATCCCATTGCTCATTGGGAATGCCCACCCCACCCCACACCAAACCCTGACTCGAATGTAGGTCATCTGTGTAATGGTCAGCATCAACATACGCCTGTATTTTGATTATCCTCAACTGAGGAGATAAGAGATGAACAAACGATTTTACTACCAAAGCGAGGGGGAAAAGCTCTCGGTAAGTATTCGGTGGTGGCTCATTCTCTTTGCCGCGATTCTTGTGTGGATTGGGAAATAATCCTACCTCCATCTTCACGTGATGATTCTCATTCCTATAGGCAACTCTTTCCCAATCCCAATAACGAAAGTAAAAAATCGGACTTTCCCAACGAATTCTTTCCTCTATGAATCATAAGTCTCCCTGTCTTCATGACTCTCCTTTCAGATTCAACATGGCATCCTCCCCCTGCCTTTATAAACCAGGGTAGAAATGAGACCTCCGTTTGATCAAATCCCCTAATAACCCAATATTTTTTTGAAGGGGTTGGTCACTCTTCTGGTGGGTCAAGCAAAATCACGGCACCAAGACAATATGTCAATTAGCTACAAATCTTTGTACACATTTCCTTTACCCTCCAATTTTTGTATGGTGTTAGGAAACCTTGTTTGATCGGAGTTGAATCCAGCCTTATGCGCCACGCCCAAAGAGAGGACCCTGTTGAAATAAATAGGACAAAGGACATTTTTTCGAGGGAGAAGTCACCATTTCTGCCGATTAAATCAACGAAATAGCCAGGGCTGAAGTATGTCGGAACGAAGAGACCATCAGAATATTGTCATGCCTGAAGGCATTTCTTTCCTGCCCCCAATTCAGGTCGGGTATGAAATCTACTATGAAAACCTTGAGATTCAGGGAATTCAAGATCGGCAAGCCAATGTCTGGCAATTTATCCAAGGGTCCGAACACCTGTTGGACTGGGAACAAGAACCGAGCAATCCCCAAGATCCTCATGCCATCAAGATATTTGGGGTATCGGAGCAAATCTTTTCTACGAAACGGGATATGCTGGGCTATGTTCCAGGTGATGTAGCCAAACAGATTGTGACTGGCGGGCTCTGGCCATTTTTACAACTCAGGCTGGATTCCCTCTCTGTCGCAAATCAAGGATTCGTTGTCATCCGTTTTCAAATCCTTGGGCCCATCAGGAAAAAAAACGGTGACGAGCAACCACCTGGCGGACCGGGCATCAAGGGGGAACGAAGGCCCACCCAGGCCACGAGACCAACACTCTTGTTTGGTAGAGAAGCAGAACTTCCAAAAGCTCGTCGAAGCAAGGTCAAGCATGTCACATTCTTCATTGTAAGGATTATCCTGATCACACTTGGCACCGCGTTAGCTTTTGTAGGCGGGACAATGGGCACAGCAGCCTGGCAAGCCAAGGGGAACCTCTTTATATTGATGCTCGTGCCATTGGCATTGATCAGTATTGGAGGCCTGCTCATCTGGACTGGGATTAAACCCTCAAAAACCAAAGAAAAGACCTCCACCTAGATACTCCTTTGGGCCATAAGCACGGGTCATTCAGGCACTTCTCGACAAATCTGAAAGGTGGGCATGGCAAGCACCTATCACCTCTGGCTGACACCTACTGGTCAGCCCTACGACATTCTCATGAAAACCATTACCGACTTGAGCAAAGCGTATCACGCTCCAGTCTTCGACCCCCATGTGACGCTCCTGGGTTCTCTTCCAGGAACAGAGGAACTTATATCCCTGCAATGCGTAAAACTCGGAGAATTACTTGCACCGTTTGATATTTTTCTGGCCGAACCTGCCTATGGTGATCAGTACTTTCAATGCGTGTTCTTCAAGACTCAGGAAACACCTGGCCTCATAAATGCGCATGAACTAGCAAAAAGATTGTTCGGCAAGGCACCCAACCCCTTTATGCCCCATCTCAGTCTCTTGTATGGTCATTATTCACTTGAACTAAAACACGAAATCACGTCCACCTTATCTCAAGCCTTGCCCCTCAACTTCACAGTCGACACGATCCATCTTATCCATTCCAAGAGCGAACATCCCGTGGACTGGGCTTCAATCCTGTCAGTCCCTTTGAGTGGATAAATTCTTTCTCACTTTCTACATTCGCGAGTGGATGTCGCCTGGTGCCTTAAGAACTCCTAGGAGTCTGTCGGACTTTGGGAATCGATAGCAAAAATGTGGCTGAGCGAGGGCAGATTTTGACGATTTGCCGGCCCATAGTGGGACTATAGGCCAAGGACGCGGCGAAATATGGACCGCTTAGTCAGTTGTCCCCCATTTCTCTAACATAAGGAGCCACGTGCAAATCCATTCGGCTAATGGAAGCGAAATCGGTTACATACTGGGAGACACTCAGGAAAAACCAGGGAGGAACCACTGACTTAAAGAGCTGGGATGGGTTCTGAACTTTCTGGTTGAGAGATGCCCGTGACAATTTGCATAAGATGATCCAACACTTTTTGAATGTCTTCGGGTTTACCCAAGCTGATCTGAAAAAAACTGGACATATCAGGGATTCCGTCAGCAATTTGTTTGGCGACTTCCACAAGTCCGTCGGGTTCAATGTCCAAAAGCTCCTTTGATGATTGGATGGCCGATTGAATAGCCACCTCGGGCTGTTGGTGGCACCACATATCAGCCAACCGTCCTGATAGGGCCACGCATAGAATAGTTAACCGGGAAACGTCATCGCTCCCGGACGCCAAGGAGGGGTCATGACTCCCTTTCACGGATTCTCGCAATAATTCCGGCAATTCCCATGTCTCGGCCAACCATGCCCCGATCTCACAATGATCCGTTTTCCATCGATCTTGTTCTAACGCCTCAAGTGCCTGATGATCCTGCGCAGCTTTTTTATAAATCAACCCATATTCCATGCCTAACGCCTCACTCATCACCAACACGCCCAAGTCCTGCAATAATCCGGCAAGGAAAATCTCTTCTTCGTTCGTCACCCGGACGCGCTTGGCCAATATTTTCGCAGCCAAACTCGCCAAAATACATCGATGCCAAAAATGGGTATGATCAAACGCTCCGCCACCTTTTTTTCGTAAGTCCCGGTATAACGAAAAACAAAACGCTAACGTGGCAATAGAATTCATGCCCAATAACGTCACCGCATGGGTGACCGTCGTCACTTTATGGCGACTGCCCCCGTAAAAACTGGAATTGGCCACATTCAACAGCTTGGCCACAAAGGAAGGGTCTTTACTAATGACGTCACCAATTCGTTGGGCGGTAGTCCTCTCATCCCGACAGAGTTGGAGGACTTGCAGAGGCAAGGCGGGAATCGCCGGGAGGGTCTTGCAATTTTTTATACGCTGCAGAATCTGGGCATCCATTATTCGTTAAACCTCAGGCCTTTTATCACCATTCACCACAACAGCATTCCTTCGAAAACCAATCATCCAGATTTTTCCACGTATAGGCTTGTCTTCATAGATCGATGGGATAGGGAATTCTTTTCCGAATGAATACCGGGAAGTTGAAGAACAATCCGTTCCGGCATACGATCGGAAAACCACAAGTATTCAAAGATTTTATCGGACAATGAGTACCTGACTTGAGGTAGAAACCAGCTTCCGGTTTGACGGATTTCTCCAACGCAAACCCAGCCTCAACCGGGAAAAAGAGACTATTTAGGAGAAGGCGAGCACAGGGAATGACAGGAAAATCGAATATTTATGAACGGAGGGTGGGGTAAAGAATGTTTTGCCTTCGGGAACACAGGAAATCCATCAGGATTGGACATGCCCATAGAGGGTCGAAGGCGAGGCATCCATCACAAGAACGGACACAAGATCTCCTGGTTGACGGACTTCGTCATCCTTGGGCCAGACAACCGTCACATTGTGGTCGCTATGTCCCATCCATTGAAGGTCGGATTTTTTGGAATGCCCTTCCAGCATAACCTCCACTGTGGTGCCGATGAGTTCCTTGTTTTTTGAAAGGGAAATTTCTTTTTGCAATTCCACGATCTGGTTTGTCCTGTATCCCTTCACCTGCTCAGGAACATCGTCCGCAAATCTTCTGGCCGCAATTGTGTGCTTTCGTTCAGAATATTTGAATACGAACGCTGCCTGATAGCCCACCTCTTGCAGGAGACCATAGGTCTCCTGGAACTCCTCATCGGTTTCTCCACAAAATCCACAAATGATATCGGTGGTCAAAACAAGAGGGCCTTTCTTTCGAATGGCCTCAACCAGGTTACGATACTCTCGTTGAGTGTAACCCCGCCCCATACGTTCCAGAATTCGATCATTAGCCGATTGCAGCGGCAAATGAATCGTCTTACAGATGGCGGGATGCTCCGCAACGGCTTCAAGGAGGGCAGGAGGAAAATCTTTTGGATGGGGAGACATAAACCGCACACGCTGAACCCCTGGTACATCCCCAACGGCGATTAACAATCGGGCGAAATCCCATTCCCCGGACCGGTAGGAATTGACATTTTGTCCCAATAATGTGATTTGCCGAACCCCCTGACTGACCAATTGATGGGCCTCCTGAATAATTCCCTCAGGGTCTCGAGAGCGTTCTCGTCCTCGCGTGTAGGGCACCACGCAAAATGAACAAAAATTATCACAGCCCCGCATGACGGCGATCCATCCATTAATTCCATCCGGCCGGTCCGGGACGATATGGGCATACGTTTCATATTCGGACAGATCAACGGCCAATCCTCGTTTACGATGCTCCAGCGCATCGATAAGAAGATCAGGCAGTCGCCGGTACCCATCCGGCCCGACCAGCACATCAATGAACGATCGGGTATCCATCAGCTCTTGTTTCAGATTCTGGGCCATACAGCCTAATACCCCAATGACCAAGCCACGTTCTTGTTTTCTATTGGTATAGCGGGCTAAATGGCCATACACGCGATTATGCGCATTCTCACGAATGGCACAGGTGTTAAACAGGATCACATCGGCTTCATCATCATGCGGCGTAAATTGAAATCCTCGGGTTTTTAACAGCGACCGAACGATTTCCGAATCATATTCATTCATCTGACACCCGAAGGTCTCCATATACACCTGATAGCCACTTTGACCAGGGGAACGGGTTCGTGCCTTCAGGCTGGTAGGGAGGAGTAAAGGAGGTCCGCTCACAAACATCACCTTTCTAGGAAACGCACACAAGTGAAGACGCAGAAAAAAGATCCTGTGCCGGTGGAGGACTTTCAGAGGATGGCTCCAGCAATCCCAACGTGGTGTCCGACATTATGCCGGTCACGACAACCGGTTGAATAGTATTCCGGAGCAGATGTGGAGAACGAACGGTGACACGAAGAAAATTATCCGTGAGCCCTGGCCAATACCCGTCGGCTTCCGCTGCTTCAAATAACACCGAGACCCGTCGCCCTACAAACCGCTGTTGGAACGCCATTCGTTTGTGACCGGACATTTCCCGCAAAGATCGACTCCGCTCTTTCGTCGTAACGGGAGACACGGGATGCGGTAATTTGGTGGAAGCCGTACCGGGCCGAGGCGAGTAACTGAACACATGCAAATACGCAAAAGGAAGATCTCTGACCACCGCTTCCGTATTCGCAAATTCTCGTGGGCCCTCCCCAGGAAACCCCACCAGCACATCCGTGCCAAAACACAAGTCTGGAATGCGTTTCAGTGCTGATTCCATAGCCTCCTGGTATTCTCGTACGGAATACCGGCGATTCATGGCCTGCAATATACGATTGTCACCACTCTGTAAGGGAACATGTAAATGCCGGCACAGCTTGGTGGAACTACTCATATAGTCCAGAAGACTCTCAGGTACCGTGGTGGGTTCAATAGAGGAAATACGGATCCGCTCCAGGCCTTTAATCGCTTCAAAACGTTGAATGAGCGCCAGGAGATCGGCAGCTCCATCACGGTACTGCCCGATGTTTACCCCCGTCAGCACTAACTCCCGATGCCCCCTTTCCACCAAGAGCTCGGCCTCACAAACCGCATCCTCCAGAAACCGACTCCGCTCCCGGCCTCTGGCAAAGGGAATCAGACAAAACGAACACATAAACTGACACCCGTCCTGAATTTTTAGATTTGCGCGAGTCGTCGTATAGGCTCCAACGCCTTCTATCGAAAAATTTTCAGGATCAATCCGTCCATGATGCACCAGTGGCACAGGTTGTTTTTTAAGCTGGGGAAAAGGCGGAATGATCTCAGGCAGCTTCATTTTGAATTGATTGCCGACAATGAGGTCTATATCGGCCATGCGACGAAGCACTTCCAACCCGGTCTGGGCATAACACCCGGTGACGGCGACAAAGGCATGGGGGGAATGACGGAGGACCTGGCGGACGATTCGTCGACAATCCACCTCAGCCCCTTCCGTGACGGTGCAGGTATTGATCACGAAAAGATCCGTTTCCTGACCAAATTCTACCGGGATAAATCCGCTCTGCTGAAACCCGTCTTTAAGTAGAGCCGTTTCAGCCTGGTTGAGTCGACACCCTAACGTATACAACGTGACACGTGGTTGGGGTTGTTGGAAATCATAAGAATTCATAGGCAAAGCATTATAAAGAAGGCCTTTCCGCACAACAAGGCAGGGAAAACCAGGTTTCCATTGCCGATCGAACATGCTAAGATTTTTTATATCCTAAATGCAGCCGGGCACATTTGGGGATTGCCCTACAGTTATCTATCGTCTTTCAATCTTGTCTCCCGCCCACTTCTATTTTTTATAACAAAAGGCCTGTGCTTGGATATGGACCAAAGCTTGGCAGTCCCGTTGGTTCGAACACCATGACCCTATCTGCCTATCCTGATCCACGTTCAATCAAGCCCTCCCCTCTCAAGCAATGACTGACGGTTTCGGAAGACTCCTGATAGCTCGTTTTGTCGGCTTTCGGTTATTACCGGGCCAGATTGTAGCATTAGCCGCCCTCGGACTCATTTTTTTCGGTGCCTGCCTGCTCATGCTGCCATTCGCCACTCATCCCGGAGTGAACATTTCATTCCTTGACGCGCTCTTTACGGCAACCTCTGCAGTCTGCGTGACAGGTCTCATCGTCGTGGATACTCCTCAGGATTTCACCTTGTTTGGGCAAGGCGTGGTTCTCGGATTGATTCAGATTGGAGGATTAGGATATGCCCTGATGGCCACGATGATCTTACTCATTTTAGGGCGTCGCCTTGGGTTGCGAGACCGCATGATGCTCAGCGAATCCATGAATACGATGGATTTACAAGGATTAGTCCGGTTCGTGAAGCTGGTCGCCACGATTACTTTTGGATTAGAGGGCCTTGGCGCGGTGTTGCTCACGCTTCGCTTTGCCGTCGATTTGCCTTGGGGGACCGCCGCCTACTACGGGATATTCCATTCCATTTCGGCATTTAACAATGCCGGGTTTGCCCTTTTTTCTGATAGCTTTAAGTCCTTTCAAACAGACTGGTCCATCAATGGAATCATCACCATTTTGGTGATCTTCGGAAGCATCGGGTTTTTTGTCTTTGAAGATCTTCTGGGCAATTTTCGCGGGCAACGCTTTCGTCTACAGACCCATACCAAATTGGTGTTGGTCACCACCGCCCTGCTTATCGTGGGGGGAACATTAGGTATTACCATATTGGAGTGGAACAATCCCTCCACATTTCAATCCGCCTCCATCGGGAAAAAGCTGACAATTTCCTATTTTCACTCCGTTTCCCGTACCGCAGGATTCACATCCATCGATATTGTCGACATGCGCGATGCCACCCTCTATTTCCTGTTATTATTGATGGCCATCGGAGGATCGCCCGGGAGTATGGCAGGAGGCCTCAAAACGACCACTGCTGCTATCGTATTTCTAACCATCTTAAACATGCTTCGTCGAGATAGAGACGTAGAGGTCTTTAACCGGCGAATACCCCAGGACCTCATTACCCGAGCCCTTTGCTTCACCGTCCTGGCCATTGTCATGATTACCGGCATGACCCTCCTGTTGGATTCTACCGAATCACAACCGTTTTTATTTCTCATGTTTGAAATCACCTCAGCCATGGGCATTGTGGGTATGTCATTAGGAAACGGCGAAACACTGAGCTTATCGGCTCTCTTTACCGACTTTGGAAAAGTGATGATTATGCTGTCCATGCTATTGGGCCGGTTCGGGCCCTTAATGATCGGGTTATTTGCCGTGAAAACGGCAGTAAGCAAACCCTATCGTTATGCCAAGGCCCGAGTGATCATCGGGTAAATCGACTCAAACAATCCGTCGCTGAAGCCTGAAAATAAAAAATGCCAGCGTCGGAAGCGGAAATAAGACATAGGGCAAGACCCACAACCACACATTCTTTCCTCTTACCCTGGCTTGATCATACATCCAGACGAAGATCCAAATCATTAACAACACATAATTGGCCGTAATCCATTGAGTCATTCGGACATGTAACTGGCTTTCCCCCTCCTCACCGATCAGGAGAAAAAATATAGCCTCCAACAAGACCAACGCCAGCACTAATCCAAGGACCAAGGGCTTACTCCACACATACATGATTTGGCTCCTTCTTCAAAAAATAGTTTTCCTGGTCTCCTTTGGACCTTATCCGGTCCACCTGCGACATGTCCTAACGTGGCATAAGATGCCGTCGCAAATCAAAAAATTTTCCAAGGAACGTCCTATCGGTTCTCTCCTGACGTCTTTCACACTGACACACTGAATACATTTTTTCTCTATAAATTTTCAGATTATGAATTGTGTTAGGAATTGTCCTGATCATTTCAAATGGCACCCTGACATTTTTCAAAAAATTTTTTTCTTTTTTGGTCGTATACGTGTGCATAACTTGTTGGGTGAAAATTTCAGCCTGTTGATAACCAGGCAAATTCATTCAGAACTCCGCACGAAATATTAGGTTTTTTGAACTCACATGTTCTGCACAGAAATCCCCATTTAAGAGCCGCCATTCACAACATTTAGTATTGACATTTTTTTTGATCCGCTATAGATTGTGGGTCATTGGTTCATACCAATTATTTCTTCCGGTTTTATTTTTTCCTATTTTTCTGATGTGTGCAGGCATTTGGCATACGCCCATTCTTTCCTGCTAGAGGCCAGTCATTCGTCGATACGCTGCATTAATGGCTTCTGGTGGCACTGCTTGTTGTATGAACTCCAGGATCCCTGAGAGAATACCAGGCAGGAGAGAGGCACAATTCCAAGGTGCTCTCCTGGAAGGCAGGGACGCCAGATGAGGCGGAAAAAAATGACCGAAGAATTACCCCTCAGGTTTGCAGTCTCTTCCAAAGGAGTCCTACATGAAAATTGACCGTCGATTCACAAAAACCGGTGAAAGCCCGTATCAAACCATTCCCTTCTCACACCGATCATCAGAAATCCGTAATCCGGATGGCTCGGCCGTGTTCCATCAAGCCAACATTCTGGCCCCGGAACATTGGTCTCAATTAGCGGTCGATATTTTAGCCCAAAAATATTTTCGCAAAGCCGGAGTTCCTCAATTTGACGACCAAGGACAACCACTCCTCAATGACAAAGGCGGCCCCATTCTTGGAGGGGAACGGGATGCCCGGCAGGTGTTCCATCGACTAGCCGGTTGTTGGACGGAATGGGGCAAGACCCATCACTACTTTGATACCCCTGAAGATGCGGAAACCTTTAAAGACGAACTCAGCTACATGTTGGCCTGGCAAATGGCCGCTCCAAACTCTCCCCAATGGTTCAATACCGGTCTGCACTTTGCCTATGGCCTGTCCGGACCCTCACAAGGACATTTCTACGTAGACCCGAATACCCATCGGGTCAAACAAGCCCGCAATGCGTATGAACGCCCTCAAGTCCATGCCTGCTTTATCCAATCGATCTCTGATGATTTAGTGAATGAAGGCGGGATTATGGATCTGTGGGTTCGGGAAGCCCGCCTTTTCAAATACGGGTCGGGAACCGGCACCAATTTCTCCAAGTTACGGGCCGATGGAGAATCGTTATCGGGAGGCGGTCGCTCGTCAGGACTCATGTCCTTTCTCAAAATCGGCGATCGGGCTGCTGGTGCCATTAAATCGGGAGGCACAACCCGCCGCGCCGCGAAAATGGTGTGCCTGGATTTAGATCATCCCGACATTGAAGAATTTATTGATTGGAAAGTCATAGAAGAACAAAAAGTGGCGGCCATGGTCACCGGATCGAAAGTCTGCGCACGTCATCTGAATGCCATTTTAAAGGCCTGTCACGTCCCAGGTCAGGACGGGACGACTCAGGTCGATACCAATCCCCGAGATAACCATTCCTTACGTGAGGCGATCCAGGCCGCACGGGAAGCCGCTGTGCCTGAACCCTATATTCACCGGATGTTCAGCTACGCTCAGGAAGGATTTACCCATTTTGTGTTTCATGAATATGACACCAATTGGGATAGCAAAGCCTATCAGACGGTCTCCGGACAAAATTCGAATAATAGCATCCGCATTCCCAATGAGTTTTTTGAGACCCTTCAGGCAGGAGGGGAATGGAAGTTGACCAGACGCACCGACGGTGCGGTTTGCAAAACCATACCCGCAAAAGAATTATGGGATCGAATCGCCTGGGCGGCCTGGATCTGCGCGGATCCCGGCGTGCAATACGACACCACCATTAATGAATGGCACACCTGCCCCCAGGATGGTCGGATTAATGCCTCGAATCCTTGCAGCGAATACATGTTTTTAGATGATACCGCATGCAACCTGGCTTCTCTCAATTTAGGACGATTTCTCACATCGGAAGGACAATTTGATATTGACGGCTTTCGACATGCCGTCCGGTTGTGGACCATTGTCCTGGAAATCAGCGTGCTGATGGCTGGATTTCCAGGTCGCGCCATTGCTGAAAAAAGCTTTGCCTATAGAACCCTCGGCCTTGGCTATGCCAACCTGGGCTCCATTCTGATGAAAATTGGAATTCCCTATGATTCGCCACAGGCCTTAGCCTGGACTGGCGCCATTACGTCCCTCATGACCGGGGAGGCCTATGCCACCTCCGCAGAAATGGCCAAAGAATTGGGACACTTCAATGCCTATCCACGTAACGCCGAAGCCATGCTTCGAGTTATGCGAAACCATCGCCGAGCAGCCTACAATGCTTCGGCGGATGAATATGAAGAGCTCACAATTCCCCCAATGGGCATTCAACCGGACCAATGTCCCCAAACCCTCTTACAAGCCGCACAAACATCCTGGGACCGGGCATTGGCACTGGGGGAACAGTACGGGTATCGAAACGCACAAGCCACGGTCATCGCACCGACCGGCACGATCGGTTTAGTCATGGATTGCGATACGACCGGGATCGAGCCGGATTTCGCCCTGGTCAAATTCAAAAAACTGGCCGGCGGTGGCTACTTTAAAATTATCAATCAAAGTCTTCCTCCCGCATTACGGCATCTAGGATACAGCTCAAGCCAGATTCAAGACATCATCACCTATGCAACGGGAACCCGAACGCTCAAACAGGCCCCCTTTATCAACCATGACACGTTGCTGGCCAAGGGATTCGACCGCGAGGTGCTGGAACGCATGGAGGCCACGCTGGACGGAGCCTTTGATATTCACTTTGCGTTTAACAAATGGACCCTCACTGAGGAGTTTTGTCGAGAAAAATTAGATCTGACCGAATCTCAACTTCAGAGTCCTCAATTAAATATTCTCAAAATCCTAGGCTTTACTCAGGAAGAAATTCTTGCGGCAACGGATTTTTGCTGTGGCACCATGACCGTCGAAGGCGCACCCCATCTCAAACCTGAACATTTGTCAGTATTTGATTGTGCCAACCGGTGCGGACGTATAGGACAACGATTTATTTCTCCACCGGCCCACATCCGGATGATGGCAGCCGCGCAGCCTTTCATCAGCGGAGCCATTAGCAAAACCATCAATATGCCGGCAGAGGCATCCGTGGACTCCGTGAAGGAGGCCTATATGTTGTCCTGGACTTCCATGGTCAAGGCCGTGGCCCTGTATCGGGATGGATCGAAACTGAGTCAACCGCTCAATACTGTGAGTGAATGGGGAGATTTATCCGCCCAAAATGAGCACATCGCCTCCGTGGCAAAACAAGCGGCTTCCCGAGTGCTGGTCCGTTACCTGGCAAAACGCCGTCCCTTACCGACCCGTCGAGGCGGGTATACCCAAAAGGCGATTGTCGGTGGTCACAAAATCTATCTCCGAACCGGCGAATATGAAGATGGAACTCTGGGCGAAATTTTCCTGGATATGCATAAAGAGGGGGCCGCATTTCGAAGTCTGATGAACTGTTTCGCCATTGCGATTTCCCTGGGATTCCAACATGGCGTACCGCTTGAGGAATATGTGGACGCATTTGTGTTCACTCGATTTGAGCCAAACGGACCGGTCAAGCTTAACGACCATATCAAAATGTCCACATCGATCATCGACTACATTTTCCGCGAACTGGCGATCACCTACCTGGACCGGCACGATTTGGAACAAGTCGCCCCTGAAGATCTTCGCGTGGATGCCCTCAAGAAGGAAACGGATATGCCGGACGATGGCGAAGAGGGCTTGGTGGACCCACGCTCACTTAGCTCAACCTCAATCAGTCCCGAGGTATTTCCCTCCCGGAAGCCCGTAGGAAACGGGGCAGGAAAGAACGGAGAGCATGGGAAAGTCGCCAGAAAAGTGGAAATGAAACGCGAGACTCTCACCATCACGGAAGTACAGGAAGCCCGGCAAAAAGGCTATGAAGGCGACCCCTGTCCGGAATGCAAGCAATTTAAGATGGTAAGGAACGGAACCTGCTTGAAGTGTGATAACTGCGGATCAACCAACGGATGCTCATAAGATTGGCCTGTTAGGGTTATCTCATTGTCTCAGATCGTTAGACACCGTCTGGATCCCACACGTGACGCGTGGTTTCAGATGCCCTATGTCCATATTGGATTTTTTGGAGAGAACTATAAAGGAAATGAATAAAATCCCAATGCCCTTGTGGTGAGACGTTTTATGCAGAACTTTACAAATCAGCTTCGTTTTCGGGTCTGGGGTTTAAGAATTTTCAAAAAATCCGATTATAAAGTACGGTTTGCCCTAAATGCGGGAAAAGCTTTTATTAGATGATAACCCCTTATCTCTTGAAAGATAGAGCACAGCAGTTTACAACTATTTACTATTGCGTTATGCCTGATTAAAGAATCAGGCATAACGCAATTATTAAATCTAGCTAAGACTCGTGGGATTACCAAAACGGTGAGAGATTACTCGTTTTGATCTGCAGAATACCTTGAAAATGCCTTCGCCTAATCTACGCACATTTCTAAAGAAACGGGGCAATTAAGGGTCATGACCGCAAGGGAAGTGGCAACTCCTTCGGTGCTGGTTTCTCTTCAGGCTTTCTGACCAGATCAGGTCTGGCCTTCAAAATCCAGGCAATGGCCTGCTCGTTATAGCTTCGAAGCTGGCCGTAAACAATCCATCGCATGCTGTGAACCGTATCAATATACTCATTAAAGTGATCCTGCGTGATTTCATTGGGGGCCAATTTCAGTAATGTTGGCAGCAGGCAGCTTTCACAACCGGAAGCTTGCTCCTGAAATGACGGGTACACAAAATGTTTCGCCAAATCCAGCCGGTGACACAAGATACGGGCGAGTTGGTTGTAATTTCGTTCTTTGTTTTCCTTCCCGGCAATTCCGAGAATCTCTTCTCCATAGAGGTAGATTTTTTCCCATGTCATGGCGTACGGCGCTTTTTCTAAGAGCCTGTCGAGTAAATGGGTATTGACCCCCAACAGTTGCTCATCAAATGCCGACGTCACCACATGTTTGGCCATTTCCGGACGTTCGCATAAAATATCGGCCATCCAGACAAAGCACTTTTCCTGGGTACTTCTATCAAGATAATCGATAATGGATTCGATCAGCTTTATCTCTTCTCTGGTAATGAGCGATCGATCCCGGAGAATAATGTCTTTGGCTCTTCTGACTCGACTCCTGACCAGTTCAATTTTTGACCCGCCGTTCAGCATATACCCGTTATCGTAATCAGCCCGTTTTTCTTCGTGACTGAGCACGGCATAGGCTTCGTTGATCCTGAACATCCTTTCCTTGGCGGCCTGTCGTTCCGCTTGTGGGACGACATCCTCATGATTTTCTTTGACAAATTTCCGCCATGCACTCTGCACCTCCTTCAGGAGTGCATCTTCAGGAATTCCCAGAATTTGGTAATAGTTCAATCCGTCAATCATGGTGTTGTACTAAGGGTTAATTCTCGATGCGAACCATAGTCGCGTAAAAATATACGCGAAGGACAGGGCTTCACACCAGAGAATCTGTTGTCAGAATTAGGAAATCAGCCACCTTTTTTTCGATTACTGCAGATGTCACGCTGGTGCGAACCAATAAACCTGGACACCACCTACCTTCTACCTCAACCATACGTGGTATTGGGCTTGCCTCATTCCATTTTTCAAGTCTTCAAAAAAATATTTATCCCCAGAATTCACATAATGAATTCCCTTTTCACAAAGGGCATTGTGACTTCACAGTGAAATTATCCACCACCGTTCACATCTTTTCCACAAATTGTGACATTGACAGAGGTATCTCCCCTCTATATAAGAGGACGCATTCACAGAAAACTTAACTCCCTTGCATTCTCTTCCCTCTACCCCCATGAATGCACTGCTGGTGCTTTTCCCTGGTTTTTTTTCCGTAAGAGTGACTGGCGTATTTCCCTGCCCGTCTTGTCCCTCTCCGCACTTCTTCCTGAGGGGGCGTCAATGCCCAAATGTCGGCGGCCACCAGCTTATTCATCGATTTTTTTTATAAGTCTTTTATTCTTTAAGAGGCCTATCATGGAAAGCCGTCCCACCATTGACCGTGCAATCGTTGCAAAAAATTGGCATGCTCGCGGATTTTCCTGTGGGGTGTGGATTGATCATGCCGGACGCGAATGGAGAGCCGCCACCCAGGATATGGAAGAAATATTTATGGCAATGTCAGGAGAATTGGAATTAGAAATCGCAGGAGAGCGGATTCAACCATCTGTAGGAAAAGAAGTTCTTATTCCCAGCGGTGCACCTTATACCATTCGTAATATTGGGGGTACAACGGCTCGTTGGCTCTATGGGCAAAAACGGTCGCCTTCTGCTCCCCTCCAACCGGTCGAATTAAATCGGGATCTCATCCATACCCCACTGTAGAGTTTGACCGAATGTGGCTACTTTTACGAGTAGCCGCACATCACTTCGCATCCTTGGCACAACGAAATCCTGTTGTCAGATCTTGAAAATCAACTTCCCCTTTTGAGCGAGCGGTCACCCGCAAGTTTACCGGCTGATCTTCCCACGATCCCCCGCGTAATACTTTATAATCGCCTTCCGCCGGCCCTTGAGGATTCTTTTTAGGGCTTTCTTCATAATAAAAACGTTCATACCAATCATTGACCCATTCGGCCGCATTCCCGGCCATATGGTACAAGCCATAGGCGCTTTTTCCGCCCTGTTTTAACCCGTGACGAATACTCATGCCCCTGGTCCCACTGGTAACCGGAGAAAGCGTCAATTTATAACTGACCCAACCAGTCGTCCCCTGATTGTAGTTGGCGATATCCACAAATGGCTGCATGTGACCCCATGGATACCTCCGCCCATCTGTACCCCGAGCGGCTTTCTCCCATTCGGCCTCCGTCGGCAAGCGTTTTTCCACCCACTGACAGTACCGATTGGCATCGTTCCAGGAAATGCCCACGGCCGGTCGAATCCCTAATTCTCCGGTGGCAACACCATCATCCCACAGCGGTGGGGGTTCAATGCTGTAATCGGTATCTAATAATTTCTGATATTCCGCCATGGTCACTTCGTACCGATCGATAGAATAGGCATCCAGCCACACGGTATGTTCCGGTCGTTCGTTCCGAGGACCGTCATTATCTCCCATGAGAAACTCCCCTTCAGGAATCAGCACCATGGAACCCGGCGGTCCATCATCTTGCACCGGAGCATCCAGCCAAGAATTTCCTCCTTTGGATTCTTGAGCCAAGGTGGGCTGGCTCAGACTATTGAAAATGAAGAATACCGCCATTATGCCCAATAACCATGTGTGCGTCATAACACCTCGCCAGAAATTTGAATAATTAAATTTTGGTCCGCAACACGCGTCACATTCCGTCTTCAAATACCCACCGGAATCAGAACTGATCATTACACACTGAAGTACTTTCAGCGATACCCTGGCTAGCCCAATACCATACGGCCGAATTGAATTCCGACTCTTGGATGATGCTCGTTTACGACATGAGGTGGCAACCCAAAAAATCCCTTTCTGTATCAGTAGAGTAAGAGTTCGACAGGCCCCAAAAAAGTACGACTGTTATGCTTACCATATCGAACTTAACTGAACGAGTGAAGAGGCCTCGTCGATTTCCTTCAAGACTCGCGACATATTCTGTAATCAAGCACTGGCAATGATTTATTAAACAAAAAAGCCGTTGAAGAAACCTTCAACGGCTTAAGCTATGGCGTCCCCAACGGGATTCGAACCCGTGTTGCCGGCTTGAAAGGCCGGCGTCCTAGGCCAGGCTAGACGATGGGGACGCAGTAATTCAGGATGTATATTAGGCCTTTGTATGATAAACACGGAAGCGATGGACCCGGCATTCTATCAATGGGGAAAACACGAGTCAAACCAGGAAGTTATTCTCACCCCTCAGAATGCTACTGAAACTTTGCCTCCCATTTGTGGGGTCTCCCGGAGAAGGCCTCGACACCACGTGAGGAGAAAACCACCATAATTGGGGGGCATACACGTAATAAGTAAAGATGGTGAAGGAGTGGGCCTGTAAGCCGGATTCTGTACTAGATGAAACGAGTTTCATCCAGTGGTGGCCATTTCTCTGGAACCTAGGTTACCCTAGGCTTCAAGCAACCTACCCGAGAACCTCGACCGGGCCGGTCTCTCTCCCAGTTCGTGAAGAAATCGCTTCCTTCGACAAACCGGGAATCGTCCCCCTATTTGGTTTTGCTCCAGGTGACGCTTACCCTGCCACCTGTGTCACCACAGGCGCGGTGGGCTCTTACCCCACCATTTCACCCTTACCTGGCAAAAACCGAGGAATTTGCCATTGGCGGTATATTTTCTGTGGCGCTGGTGTCGGATTGCTCCGCCTGGGCGTTACCCAGCACCCTGCCCTTTGGAGTCCGGACTTTCCTCTCACGAAAAGTTCCGTGAGCGGCCACCCGGCCCACTCGCACCATCAGAAACTATCGTAGGTTGAGAAAATATTGAAAGCAAGCGGCGCGTTACATGGGGAAAAAGCTATTCGGTCGTTTCCTCTTCAAGATGCCGAGCCAAATAGAGAATGCGGTGGCAGTAGGAACAATCCAATAGTTCGTCACCGCGTTTCACCTCCGCAACCAGTTGAGGAGGAAGCTGAAGCTGACATCCTCCACAGGCCCCGTCACGAAGCTGGGCGACGGCATATCCTTTTCGCAAGGTCTTTAATCGGTTGTATCGAACCAGGAGTGGCTTATCCACCAGTAGGGAAAGAGATGTTTGCTGACGGTCCAAATCGGCTAATTCATTCGCTAAATTGGCAAAATGAGCCTCCAGGCTCGCCTTTTCGCTATCAAAAACTTTCTGGGCTTCTGTGGATTGCTCCTCCAGCTCCTTAAGGGCCTGCTCATTCTGTTCCACCCGCTCCATGAATTCCAGCACATTCTCCTCAATAGAGTCTTTTTTCTTCCGAGCTAACTCTATTTCAAACAGATGCGCCTGGTATTCTTTGTTCGTTTTTAATTCGGAAAGCCGATTTCTGATTTTCTGGAGTTGTTCTTCTTGAGTAGCGAGTTCCCGTTCAGAGCTTCGTCGTTGTTTGACAAGAGATTCACCGGTATTTTTAAGGATTTGCAGCTTGGCAAGTATATCTTGGAGGGGAGTTTCAGCGGATTTGATAAGCTCTGGAGCTTTCCGCAACTGGTCTTGAATCTGAAAAATTCGAAGATCAAATTTTTGAAGATTAATCAGGTATTGCAACTGCAAATTCACAAAGTCCTCAATATCCTAGAACATGTTTGCTCACCGGTTACTCAAGTCCGGCCCTGTCTCGTGGTGGGCCCACCAGGACTTGAACCTGGGACCAACTGATTATGAGTCAGCCGCTCTAACCAACTGAGCTATGGGCCCGAGATCATAACGGCGCACACATCCTTTTACCATAAATGGCGCTCAGGAAAAACTCCCCCCTGCGAATTTTATTCCCTCGTCGGGGGTAAACTCAGGTGGAAGCCGTTAATAAGGCCTTTTTCTGACGAAGCACATTGGACTCGGCGACCAACGCATCGACCAAGTCCTGGCGTCCCTCCCGTTGTGCAATTTTGAGCTGACTAATCACCTCGTCCATGAGGCGCTGGATCTGGTTTTTCTTTAAAACACGGAGACATCCGGCGACATGAATAGACACTTCGTCACAATTGTATTCCCCCACGCTCAACCGAGAAATGACCGGTTCATATGCCGGATCCTGACTGAATTCCGCATGCAATGCATCGAGGTTCAAGCGGCCTTCGTCATCCGTATGCTGAAAGGCCTTGCCAAGAATATGGCGATACAGTGGGACAGTAAACGCACCCTCATCGAGTTGCCGGATCTGATCCGGTTCCAGACGACCTTGGAGTAATAATACAATAAGATCCCGTTCCTCAGGCTTGCCTTGTGGAATGGCCAGATTCGTGGCAGCTTGCTCCTTCCCCTTAGCCGACGGGGCGACACTCATCGTCCGGGAAATGGTCGGGAGACGTTTCCGGAGTAATTCCGGTCGAATACCCAACCGTTCTGAGACCACTTTCAGATATTCTTCTTTTTCTATGGGATTTTTAGTCTTATGAAGAATCGCAAGAATATCATCCGCCCGCTTGACTCGATCTTGAATAGAATCATTTTTAGCTTTATTCAACACAGACATGATGGCAAAATCCAGTAACGTCGCGGCTTTCCCCTCCAACTCACGAAACGCCGGCACCCCGTTTTTCCGAATAAATGTGTCAGGATCTTCACCAGCCGGGAGCAGCAGCACTCGGACTTCAATGCCAGAATTCATAAACAAATCAAGCGTCCGTAAGGCCGCGCCGATCCCTGCAGCATCTCCATCAAAGACGAGCATCACCGAAGGGGCTAATCGGCGTAGAATCTGGACATGATCGGAGGTTATCGCCGTTCCCAATGGTGCCACGGCGTTTTCAATGCCGTTTTGGTGGAGAGCAATGACATCAAAATACCCTTCCACCAAATAAAACCTCCCGGAAGCGGTGGCTGATTGCCTGGCCTTGTCCATTCCATAGAGGGATCTCCCCTTAAAAAATAAGTCGGTTTCGGGTGAATTGAGATATTTGGGAGAGGCTCCATCTTTCAGGATCCGACCCCCAAATCCCACCACCTGCCCACGTGGATCAGTTATGGGAAACATCACCCGATCACGAAAGCGATCATATGTTGATATTCTGCCGCCATCCTCAGACTCTTTCCGCACGACCAATCCGGCCTGTATGAGTTCTTCCGGCTTGACAGATTGCTGTTCCAGCCATTTGGAAAGGCCGTTCCATCCTTCCGGAACGAATCCCAAATGAAATGTGTTCCAGGATTCTCTGGTAATCCCCCGCTGATCCAAATAATCCCGGGCGACTTGACCTTCAGGAATTTCCTGAAGATTGCGGTGATACCAGGATGCGGCCAATTGATACAGATGAAAATACCGTTCACGAGATAAGCCTGATGTAGTCTTCCCCGCTGCTTCCCGTCGCTCAGGCAGGGGCACCCCTGTCCGTTGGCTTAACTCACGCAGAGCTTCCATGAAATCCATGCCTTCTTGTTTCATCAAAAAGGTAAAGGCATCTCCTCCGACACTGCAGCCAAAACAATAAAACATTTGTCGAACGGGGTTGACCGAAAATGAGGGAGTTTTTTCTGAATGGAAGGGGCACAGTCCTTTAAAGTTTTGTCCCGCTTTGGAAAGACTCACGTATGTGGAAATGAGATCGATAATATCAATGCGATCTCGAATTTGTTGAAGAATCTCTGGAGGAACCCCTTGTTTTTCGCCTGTCATCTCACTTCTCACCATGAACTGCGTTAGGGACACATCACGAATGTCGTTCCCTTCGGATACCAAATACTCTCGGGACGCTTTGTCCCCGGCAAATCAGCTTTACCCTGGAGGCCACGCAAATGTTCGCCCGCCCATGACATGAAAGTGCAAATGAAAGACACTCTGCCCGGCTTCCGGTCCGGTATTCGCAACGACCCGATATCCGCCACCGGCAATTTCCCGCTGCCTGGCCATCTTGGCACACACGACCATCAAGTGGCCTAACAAGGCGGCATCCGTCTCTTTCGTGTCATCCAAAGACACCACGTGCCGCTTGGGAATCACCAACATATGCACCGGCGCTTGGGGATTGATATCGTTAAACACGAACGTGTGTTCATCCTCATACACGGTGTCGGCGGGAATAGCCCCATTGACGATTCGACAAAAAAGACAATCACTCATGTGGAGAGCCTCCCTCTGGCTGTCGAATTCCTGATTTGCCAAATCGCTTGCCAAGCTCTTGATAGACGTCTTCAGGAGGAATGGAAAAATGCCCGAGCATGATGAGGGTATGAAACCACAAATCAGCCATTTCATAAATAATTTCTTCCCGATCGCCATTTTTTCCAGCAAGAAGGACTTCGCCGGCTTCTTCCGCCACCTTTTTCAAAATACGATCGAGGCCGCCCTCCATTAATTTCGACACATAGGAATCAGGACTCGGGTGGGCCTTCCGATCGCCGACCATTTCATACAGCCGCCGGGTAATCCCTCCCCAGGCCGTACCGGAAAAAAGAGCGGCTGGCTCTTCAGAAGTCGAAGAAGGTAGGGGAGAAAAAAAACATGTACGGGTTCCGGTATGACAGGTCGGTCCAATGGGCTGGGCTTTCACCAAAATCGTATCCCGGTCACAATCCACAAACATTTCCTTTAACAGCAATTCATGGCCGGACGTCTCGCCTTTTTTCCATAACCGTTTTCGCGATCGACTCCAGAAATGAACCCGTTGGGAATCGCAAGTCATCTCCCACGCTTGTTGGTTCATGAACCCCACCATCAAGACGGTCCCATCCAACCAATCCTGCACAACACAGGGGAGCAACCCTTGTTCATCAAACTGCAATGTGCTTATCGAAGAAACTTCGTTCATTGGTCGTTAGGAAATTGAAACCGGGACGGTACCCGGGCGCACAGGGATACCCTGTTGAGCCAAATACGATTTGGCTTCCCCGATGGAAAATGTTTGATAATGGAAAATAGATGCCGCCAGTACCGCATCTGCTTTCCCCACCTGGAACGCCTCATACAGGTGCTGAAGCGTACCAGCCCCCCCGGAGGCAATGACGGGAATAGAGACGGACTCGGAAATAGCCGCCGTTAAGGCCAAATCATATCCGTCCTGCTTTCCGTCCTGATCCATACTGGTCAAAAGAATCTCTCCGGCGCCATAGTCCTTCATCCGTTTCGCCCACTCAACGGCATCCAGGCCGGTCGAGTTCCGCCCTCCATGGGTAAACACTTCCCACCCGGGTTCACCCTCTTCACATGTGGTCGCCCGTTTCGCATCAATAGCCACGACGATACATTGCGAGCCGAAACGATTGGCGGCGGCTTTGACGAAATCCGGATGTTCCACAGCAGCCGTATTAATGCTGACTTTGTCCGCTCCGGCTTCTAATAACCGGCGAATATCCTCAATAGTCCGGATCCCTCCCCCAACCGTAAGCGGCATAAACACCTGCTCCGCGGTCCGAATCACCACATCTAAAATCGTATCCCGTTTTTCATGTGAAGCGGTAATATCCAGAAAACACAGCTCGTCCGCACCTTCTCGATCATACACCTGCGCAATGTGAACCGGATCTCCCGCATCGCGCAAATTCACGAACGAGACGCCTTTCACCACTCGCCCGTCTTTCACATCCAGGCAGGGTATGATTCTCTTCGTCAGCATGATGTTTGAGACGCTTCTGCCAAAGCCACCATTTCAAGAGCCGCTTTCAAGTCCAAGGTGCCTTCATATAAGGCCTTTCCGATAATGATTCCGGAAATCTTGCTTCCCAGGGCCTGAATGGTCTGCACATCTTTCAGGACCGTGACTCCACCAGAGGCAATAACGGGAAACGGCGAAATGTCCACAGCTTCTCGCAAAGCTGAAATATTTGGTCCTGCCAACATGCCGTCCCGGGATATGTCCGTAAAGACCATGCCTCCCAAGGGCAAGTCTTTTACTGATTCAAAGACCTGTCGTGGGGTCAGACTGGACACGGTCTTCCACCCATGCACCGCGACTAAACCCTGTTTGACATCAATCCCGATTAAAATTTTATCAGGAAATTCTGTCGCGGCTGCCGCCAAAAAATCAGCATCCTGTAAGGCCGCTGTTCCAATCACCACCCGGTCCACTCCACAGGACAAGTAGGCGCGAATGGTTGACGTGTTTCGTATGCCCCCACCGACCTGCACCGGAATGCCTAACCGTTTGGTAATGGCTTCAATGTGTGATAGATGCTGAGGTGTTCCGGTCACCGCCCCGTCTAAATCCACCACATGAAGGTAGCGGGCCCCAAGACTCTGCCAATGATCCGCCATCGCTGCGGGGTCATCAGAATACCTGGTGACCTGATCCATCTCGCCCTGTCGCAAGCGGACACATTTCCCGTCCTTCAGATCAATTGCAGGAATCAGTAGCATCGTTTAGGGATCCTCCTTCAAGGATGGAGCAGGAAGAGGAGGCCCCTGTTCGCCCAAGCCGACGGGAAAGGCCTTCATCACTTTGTTCACACCCAATTCAGCAAGTTTATCGGCAGTTACAAATCCTCCACCCTTTTCAAAAAATCCTACTACATCCTGGTTAAGTGGTTTTTGTTCCTCAAAAAATTCCCCGGTCCACAAGACCATTCCATCAGACGGTCTCAGGAGGTACACTTCAAACCCTACTGCGGCCGGCTTGGCTCCAAGCTTGCTTCCTTCACGCTCACGGTATGTCCGGACGAATCCCGTCACAACTCCGTCCACCTTTAATCGGGTTCCGACCTCTTGGGCCAGGACAGGGAAAGAGGATTCCCCTTCCGGGCTTTCCTTGCCTATCACGGCAGAAGACTCCTCTGGACCGATCACCCGTAAGGAAGGCCGGCCGGCCAACACAGAAGCCACCTGTATCGTAATTCGATGTGCCGCCGTTTCAGGCACCACATAACGAACTTTTCTGAATTCTGTCCCATCCGCCTGATCAGTCCCCGGCAACCGGAATTGCGTACGAATTTCTTCCGGATCCCTTATGCCTCCACGTGAGCTACTCCCCAATTGAGGGGTTTTGATGGTCTGAAAAGGAAGGATGGCGAGACTGGATATACGAGAGGGATCAAATTGTGGGGCGGCCTGAATTTGAACTTTAGGGGGAACACAGCCTACACCGAAACACCACCACCCGATAAGGCTCATGACCAGAAACCGGGCGGGAAACGGTCTCGACCGCCCATTGATCGCAGGACACATTCCCCTCATTGCCAATCACCAAAATTCTTCAAAACCTGCAACCCGACGGCCTGACTTTTCTCGGGGTGCCATTGAGTAGCAAACACATTGTCTTTCCAGACACTACTCGCAAAAGAAATTCCATAGTCGGTTTGGGTACTGACGAGAGCACAATCCGACGGTTCCACATAGTAGGAATGCACGAAATACACATAAGAGTCGGAGGCAATGCCACGTAACGGCGGAGCAACCGTGTTGACCTGAATCGTATTCCAACCCATATGAGGAATTTTAAACAACGTCTCTCCCTCATTGGACGGACGGGGAATCGGTTTCACCTTCCCGGCCAGGATTCCTAACCCTTGATGATATCCAAATTCTTCGCTTTCCGAAAATAGCAATTGATACCCTAAACAAATGCCGAGAAAAGGTTTTCCCGAAGCTATGGAACGGTATATGACATCCATCAACTCAAAGCGAGCCAGATTGTCCATGCAATCCCCAAACGCACCTACACCCGGTAATACGACATGACTGGCCTGGTCAATCACGGGAAGGTCTCGAGTCACGACTGCTTCATGGCCCACATATTCAAACCCTTTCTGCACGCTCCGAAGATTTCCCATCCCATAATCAATAATAGCAATCATGTCCTGGCTGATTTCCTCTCTCTCCGCCCACTGATTCTCAACATTTAGAGCATCCCTTTGGTGGAGAGCACTCCCTTAATTCGTTCTTCCCGTCTAACCGCTTGATCCAAGGCTTTCGCAAACGCCTTAAAAATCGCTTCCATGATGTGATGAGGATTTCTCCCATACAGCACATTCACATGAAGGTTTAACCCTCCCTGACTCACGAATGCCTGAAAAAAATCTTCAAACAGTCCCAAATCAAACGACTTAATATACCGCGTGGGTAACACCACATTGTATACAAGGTACGGCCGGCCACTCAGATCGACGGTCACCTGGGCCAGGGTTTCATCCAACGGAACCGTCGCCCACCCGAATCGGGTGAGGCCCTCTTTGGTCCCCAGAGCCTGCGTTAAGACCTGCCCCATGACAATACCCACGTCTTCGATCGTGTGATGGTCATCAATCTCAATATCCCCTTTCGCTTCCACCGTCAGATCAAAAAATCCATGTTTACCGAATAAATTCAACATGTGATCCAAAAACGGGATCGAGGTCTTAATCTGATTGTTGCCGCACCCGTCGAGGCCCCATTCCACTCGAATGGCCGTTTCCGCGGTTTTCCGTTCTTGAGAAGCCGTTCTGGGAACAAGATGTTGGTTCATGTCCATCGACTCTCCATTGATCGCCCATGTGCATCCAGGCCTTCCAGCAGAGACAGCCGCATCACTGGAGCATGGGCTTTGCGCAACGCGTCCTTCGAATAGGTCACCACATTGCTGGTTTTCATGTACTCATCCACACCCAAACACGAAAAAAATCTGGCACTTCCACCAGTTGGTAACACATGATTGGGCCCTGCCACATAATCCACCACCGCGGGGGGGGTATAGCGTCCAACAAAAATGGCACCCGCATGACGTATACGTGACACATAGTCTCCCGCCCGATCCATATTTAATGATAAATGTTCAGGGGCAATCCGATTGGCTAATTCAAAGGCCTCATCCACGGTTCGCACAACAAATGCCAGGGCATGATTCTGAATTGATCGGGACGCAATTGCCTGACGTCCCAACTGTGCGAGTTGACGGGTCACTTCCGTCACAACCCGCCTGGCAAGAGTCAAAGAAGTCGTCACCAGATAGACACAGGCTTCCTCATCATGCTCGGCTTCACAAAGAAGATCAGCCGCCACATGCCGTGGGTTACTTGGGGAGTCGGCAATGACCAGCAACTCACTCGGACCCGCAATCATATCAATGTCGACCTGGCCATAGACCAGGCGTTTGGCCGTGGCCACATACAAATTTCCGGGTCCGACAATTTTATCCACGGGCCGAATTGTCGAGGTGCCAAAAGCCAAGGCCCCAATGGCTTGGGCTCCACCGACCCGATAGATCTCATCCACTCCAGCAACATCCGCCGCCACCAACAACGCGGGGTGGATGATGCCGTTCGGAGTCGGCGTACACATGACGATTCGCTTCACCCCAGCCACTTTCGCGGGGATGGCATTCATGAGCACCGACGATGGATATAGGGCTTTTCCGCCTGGAACATACACACCGACGCAATCTAACGGCGTAATCCGTTGGCCTAATTGAATCCCCTGTTGACGATAGACCCAGGATTTCCTCCGTTGTCGACGATGAAAAGTCCGAATACGATTCGCCGCATATTTCAGCGCTTTAATATCTGAGGACGGTAGTTCGGCATATGCACGCTCGATGTCTTTGGACGTCACACGAAGACTGTCAGGACTGATTCGGACATGATCGAATTTCCAGGTCAATCGCTGGAGTGCTTGATCCCCCTCCTGCCGAACAGCATCCAATATTGTCCTGACGGCTTTCTCAACCTTGTCGTTTTGTTGAGCAGCCCGCTGACAGACACGATTCACCGCTTGCGAAAACTCTTGGTCCTTGTAGGAAACAATTTTCATGCATGAACCTTTTTGGAGCGGGAACGAGAAAGGATTTTCTTCACCCGGGCAATCAGTTCTGTAATCACGGCATGTTTCATTTTTAAGCTTGCCCGATTCACAATCAATCGGGCAGATGACCAGGCGATCACTTCATCCTCGACCAGATTATTGGCTTTCAGAGTGTTTCCCGTCTCCACCAGATCGACAATCCGATCGGCCAATCCGACCAATGGAGCCAACTCAATCGACCCGTAGAGCTTAATCAATTCCACAGGCAACCCCTGCTGGTTAAAATACCGTTCGGTGATCGTGGGGTATTTGGTTGCCACCCGAAGCTTGGAAGACATCCGTTGCACAAGCTGTGGCCCGTTCGGCCTGGCGACCACCAGACGACAGACTCCTAAGTTCAAGTCAACCGGTTCATAGACATCCGGGCTTTGTTCCAACAAGACATCTTTCCCAACCACCCCTAAATCGGCTGCGCCATATTCAACATAGGCCGGCACATCACTTGGGCGTACAATTAAGACCCGGTGCCCATGCTCCGGAAATTCCAATATTAATCGACGGTCGTCCGCTCGGACATGATATCCCGTATAGCCTGCCTGGCGGAACAATTCAAGAGTCGGATCAAGAAGTTTACCCTTGGAAAGGGCAATGGTAATCCCTTCGCTCATGCCACCTCGCGAACGCGAACAATCCTCGCACCCAGGGCCTGAAATTTTTCTTCCAGCCGTTCATAGCCGCGGTCTAAATGATAAACTCGGGACACAATCGTTTCGCCATCAGCCGCTAACCCGGCCAAGACCAAGCCTGCACTGGCGCGTAAATCCGAAGCCATGACGGGTGCACCGGTGAGCAACGGCACACCTTTGACGACGGCATGCGGGCCATCAATCTCAATCGACGCTCCCATCCGGTGAAGTTCCGGGACGTGCAAAAATCGTCCTTCAAAAATGGTTTCGGAAATCACGCTCACGCCTTCTGCCACCGACATTAACGCCATCATTTGGGCCTGGAGATCCGTCGGGAAGCCGGGATAGGGGAGCGTCTTAATTTCCACCGCTTTGAGCGAACCCGACCGGCGGATTCGCACACCGTCATGACTCTCGGTTAACTCAGCACCCATTTCCTGAACTTTTTTCAGGACGCTGCCTAAATGATCTGATACGCACCCCTTTACCATCACATCCCCACCGGTAATAGCTCCGGCCATTAAATAGGTGCCGGCTTCAACTCGATCAGGGATCACCCAATGCCCTGCCCCATGAAGTTCCTTCACCCCTTCAATTGTAATGGTGTCCGTTCCCATCCCATGAATTTTGGCACCCCGCTTGGTTAAGAATGCACAGAGGTCCGTGATTTCCGGTTCCCGCGCGACATTATGCAAACTCGTGGTCCCTTGTGCCAGGCAAGCCGCCATAATCAGGTTTTCCGTGCCCGTGACCGTCGGGAAATCCAAGTCAATCCTTGCCCCTTTAAGACGACCGGCTTTCGCATGGATATATCCATGCTCCACTTGAATTTCAGCCCCCATCATCTCCAATCCTTTGAGGTGAAGATTGACCGGTCTGGTGCCGATCGCACATCCGCCCGGCAGAGATACTTTGGCTTCTCCCAGCCGAGCGAGTAGAGGTCCTAAGGCTAAAATAGACGCTCGCATCGTTTTGACTAAATCATACGGGGCTTCAATCGAATGCACCTGAGCTGCATCCAGTCTGACCCTGGCGCCTTCCTCTTGAACTGTCACTCCCAACAGGGCCAGTAATTTCCCCATCGTCATCACATCACGAACATGTGGTACATGGTCAATGACGCATTCCCCGCCCCCTAACAACGTCGCTGCCAAAATAGGCAAGGCGGCATTCTTGGCTCCGCCGATTTCCACGGACCCCTTTAATGGCAATCCACCTGTAATTCGAATTTGATCCACTTACAAAATTCCGTGTCTACACAAGACGCCGTTGCACGCATACCACTCGTGGAATGCCTTGGGAATCCGGAAGGACCTTTACCATCTTAAAGGCATTCGTCAGGGAAGGGTCCCGGCACAGAAGGTCAGCCTGACCAACTCCCACTTCCATCAGGACATATCCCTTTGAGGAAACAAGTCCCGGCGATTCATCCAATAACCGCCGGTACACATCGAGTCCATCCGGCCCACCATCCAACGCCAGCCGAGGTTCAAAGTCTTTGACATCTGGAGAAAGGTGTTCCCATTCCGAATGGGAGATATACGGCAGGTTAGCAATAATGGCGGTCACTTTACCTGCTAAATTTCTGGATAACAAGTGGGAAAGCAGGTCACCAGCCACCCACAGAATTCGTTGCGCAACTCCATGGCGCATGGCATTGACCCGCGCAAGATGTAGCGCGGAGACTGACTTATCTGAGGCGATAATCACCGCGGCAGGAAGGTTGACCGCCAGACTGATCGCCAGACATCCAGATCCCGTTCCAACATCCAGAATCACCGGCCGCACCTCAGACCCTAGCAGTCCAATCGCCTCTTCCACCAGCAATTCGGTCTCAGGTCTTGGAATGAGCACACCAGGTTGGACGAGAAAATCCAAACCAAAAAAATCCTGATTCCCTAATACATATTGAAGTGGTTCATGTAAGGCACGGCGCTGAAACAAGGCCACAGCCCGCTGGCAGACTTCCGCATCAACGGGAGTATCTGGATTCGCATGCAGTTGCAATCGCGTAATACCAAGGGCATCCTCAAGAATCCACAGCGCTTCATGCCGGGCGTTGACAATCCCCGCTTGAATCAGCGTCTCAACCGCACCATGATATAACTGTGAATAGGAAGTGAAGGGGGGCATCTGAGCCTCACAAAGCACATGCGCGTTGCACCGTTGAAAGAGACGGACTGGCGCTACACGAAAGACATCATTGGGCTTTGAGGCCCGCGATTAACCCGTCAAGATCGCCTTCCATCACTCGATCCAATTTGTGCAACGTCAGCCCGATTCGATGGTCGGTCACGCGATTTTGTGGAAAATTATACGTGCGGATTTTTTCACTCCGCTCCCCTGTCCCGACTTGGGAACGGCGTTGTTGCGCAATAGAGGCTTCCTGTTTTTCACGCTCGGCATCACCGATTCGTGTACGAAGGGTTCGCATGGCCTTCGTTCGATTTTTTAGTTGGGATCGCTCGTCCTGACATGTCACGACCACTCCTGTCGGAATATGCGTAATCCGGATCGCAGAATAGGTCGTATTCACACTCTGTCCACCAGCTCCTGATGAACAATAGGTGTCAATCCGTAAATCTTTCGGATCAATATGCACCTCCACCTCTTCAACCTCAGGCATCACCGCAACCGTAGCCGTGGATGTATGAATTCGTCCATTAGCCTCTGTCGTCGGAACCCGCTGCACCCGGTGCACTCCACTTTCATACTTAAAATTTCCAAAGGCTCCCTTGCCTTCAACCAGCAAAACCGCCTCTTTGACCCCACCAAGACCGGTCTCCTGAAATTCCATTAATTCGACCCGTAACCCCTTAGCCTCGGCAAACTTCGTGTACATTCGAAGGAGATCGCCGGCAAAGAGTGCGGCCTCACTTCCACCCGTCCCAGCGCGAATTTCAATGAACGAATTTTTATTATCGCCTTCATCAGCCGGGCAGAGCAATTCAACGACTTGGGATTCCATGGCCTCACGTTGACTTTCCAGGCTTTCCAATTCTTCACCGGCCAACCGGCGCATGTCGGGATCTAATTGCAGATCTTCTGTCATCAGGCGAGTCTGGGCAATCTCTTCGACTACCCTCCGGTACCCGCCAAACAACTGCGCAATGGGCTCTATCTCTGATCGCTCTTTATTGAGCGCAACCAGAAGGGTCGGTTGAGACAAGACGGCAGGATCTGACAACTGATCGTTGAGCGTGTCATATTTATTCGCAATGGCCTCCCATTTGCTGAATAAACCGCCCTCTTTGAGCTCTGTCTTAGTCATTGGTGGCATAGATCTAGTTTAACAGGAAATTAAATAACACGACATGTACCCTTCCTGGACAACCATGCCCGCTATCCTTTTCAAAAATTTTCATAGAAAGAGGGGATTGAACGGAGGGGAACCGCGTCAACAAGAGGAGCCGCTGCTGGGAAACCTGGTCTTCTTGACCGCAAATCGAGAAAAACAACAGCCAGGACTGCTTCGGCACCATGCACAGACATCATCCCCTGGGGATTGTTTAGGCAGGACAATGGAGAAGAAAGCGAAAACGGTCTTTACGCTTTGACTTTGGGCTTCGCCGTTTTGGCGTATTTTTTATTGAAACGTTCCACCCGTCCTTCGGCATCCACAATTTTCTGAGTACCCGTGAAAAACGGATGGCAACTGGAACAGATATCGACCTTTAAGTCTCCCACAGTCGTCCGGGTTTGATAGGTCATACCGCACGCACAACTCACATTTGCAAATTCATAAGCCGGGTGAATGCCCTTTTTCATACTACCTCCTTCAACGCCATCTCTCGATTCAACAGCTAAATATGAAAAGCCCTCATGCCAAACCTCTATTGTGAATTATCGATTCATAGATTGCAAGAACTCATTATTACTCTTGGTTCCGCCGATTTTATCCATGAGAAATTCCATCGCCTCCATGGTCCCGAGAGGGCTTAACACCTTTCGGAGAATCCACATTTTGTTCAGACGGTCGCGATCGACCAGCAACTCTTCTTTCCTCGTGCCGGATTGACTGATATCGATGGCCGGGAAAAGCCGCTTATCCGCTAACCGACGATCCAAGTGCACTTCCATATTGCCCGTGCCCTTAAACTCTTCAAAAATAACATCGTCCATTCGACTTCCGGTATCAACCAATGCGGTGGCCAGAATCGTCAAACTTCCACCAAATTCAATATTTCTGGCAGCACCAAAAAACCGCTTCGGTCGTTGCAGGGCATTGGAATCCAAACCTCCGGATAACACCTTCCCACTGGGAGGGGAAATTGTATTATAGGCACGCGCCAATCGAGTTACACTGTCCAACAAAATCACCACATCCCGTTTATGTTCGACCAACCGCTTGGCTTTTTCCATGACAATCTCTGCCACTTGGGCATGCCGCTGAGGAGGCTCATCAAAGGTGGAGCTAATGACTTCGGCGGCTTTGACTTGGCGCTGCCAATCGGTGACTTCTTCTGGTCGTTCATCAATAAGAAGGACAATTAAGACAATTTCCGGATGATTCGCGATAATGGCCCGCGCCACCGCCTGCAAGAGCATGGTCTTTCCCGTTCTGGGAGCCGCCACGATCAATCCCCGTTGCCCTTTGCCAATGGGCGTCGTGAGCTCCATCACTCTCGTGCAATACTCTTCAGGATCAAATTCCAGGTTGATCCGCTCTTCAGGATACAGCGGAGTGAGATTATCAAACAGAATTTTATCCCGCTGCACCTCAGGCTCATCATAATTAATTTTTTCGACTTTCAAGAGCGCGAAATACCGCTCTCCGTCCTTCGGTGGACGAATCTGCCCGGAGACAATATCACCGGTTCGCAAATTAAATCGTCGAATTTGAGACGGAGAAATGTAAATATCATCGGGTCCTGGTAGGTAGTTGGAATCCGGGGCCCGGAGAAATCCAAATCCATCTGATAGAGTCTCCAGGACCCCCTCTCCGAAAATGACTCCGTTCTTGTCGCTCTGCCCTTGAAGAATAGAGAAAATCAGCTCTTGCTTGCGCAAATTCGGCGCGCCATCAATTTTGAGATCACGCGCGATTTCATTTAATTCTCCAATGGACTTTTGCTTCAATTCGGCAAGATACATTAGGTTACTCCATTCATTGGCCGGAAGGGTTTTCTCGTGGGCTTAGCCTGTTACGAGGGGTGGAAAGGGTACGAACATTTTCATCTGGGTTATGCGCTGCGAATTTTGGCGATTCCCGAAAAGGGAACCGCACCAGACTTTAATAAAGTTAAAAGATTTAGACCGGTATTGTGTGTTTTAGGAAGAATGTTTAGAGAAACTGAAGAACCACACTTGTCAAAACCACCGTGTTGTCCTATCTACGATTTGAAATAATACGTGAAGTCCGAGAAGTTAATTGGCGGAAATGGATTTTGCTATCAAATGGGCAGGTCTTAAGTAATTATTTATCTCACTAATGAACAACTTGTCAATAGGCTCCTTTCGGAAGTTGCGACATGAAACTCAAATTTTTGCCCAAACCAATCATCGAAAAGTTAATCCACTCTCTTGTGGTTGGCACCCTTAATCTTATTATGTTAAACCATCATAATGGTAATTGAAAGTCAACAAGGAAGGGTCCTCTCCCATGTCTGATTCAGGTTTTCCCTTTTCCAGTGAACGGATTTTCACCCTCTCCGAAGCCAACGGACTAATCCCCGAGCTGGAACAATTTTGGGACAATATTAAGGCAGGACGCCAAATACTTATGGACACGAGGGAAGAAGTCAAAAAAGCCAGCGCCCAGGCATCCTCTGGAGGAGGAACGGTCATGGGCGTCCAATATATCAAAGGGTTACAAGACATCAATGGCAGCCTGCATGCCATTCAGGAACTCGGCGTGGTGATCAAAGATGTCGAAATTGGATTATGTGATTTCCCATTTTTGCTTGATGACCGTCTGGTATTTTTATGTTGGAAATCCGGAGAAAAACAGGTTCGCTGGTGGCACGATATTGACAGCGGGTATGCGAACAGACAACCTTTAGAAGACCTGAATCCCTAGACCTGCCGCACATTCGCCTATTCGTTTCCATCACATTCTCCGGCCAACCGAAGCTTCCGACGCAACATGTCCATACGACTGCCTTCTGATATGATGGAGCAGTCATGCCCGTTGTCGAAGAAAGGCCATTGATTCGACTTCGGAAAAGGAACGAGGAAAAAGAATGAAATTCGTAATTTTCGGTAAAGATGGTCCCGACGGCGCACAAAAACGCCCCCTCTATCGAGAAGCCCACCTCAAACGGCTTGAGGCGTGGGCGCAACAAGGCAAAGTTATTTTGGCTGGGCCTCTGACCGATAAAATAGGGAGTTTAATCGTGGTTGAAGCGGAATCACTCGAAGAAGTCGAAGCATTTGCCAAGAATGATCCCTATGCCCTTCATGGGGTTTTTCAGGAAGTCACCATTCACCCGTTTTTACAGGTGTTTCCCAAGGTAAATCTTTCACTTTAACCAGGAAGAAAGTGGAAAAAGAATGTGCCCAACGCTTGGGACAATTTTGGTGGTTTACTTTGGAGTGGACGAATGTTTTGTATTATTTTGAGCAAAATCCAACACCCGTTGCCATTCATCCGGACGCACCGGTTGAATCGAGAGCCTGGAACCCTTACGAAGCAGTTCCATTTTTTCTAATCCCTTAATGGCCCGCAACTGATCCAAATGCAAAGCCTGAGGAAACTTTTTGACGAACTGGACATCGACAAGGAACCAACGGGGCGAATCCGGAGCACTACGCGGATCGAAATATCGGCTCCTTGAATCGAAAGCAAAAGAGTCGGGATAAGCAGCCTTAACCACTTTAACGATTCCAACTATAGCTAGAGGGTCCGTATTGCTATGGTAAAAAAATCCCAAATCCCCAACATTCATGGATTTAAGGAAATTCCTAGCCTGGTAATTACGTACGCCTTCCCAACATGTAGTCTTACGGGGAGAGTGAACCAGATCATCAATGGAAAATGTTGTCGGCTCTGATTTAAACAACCAATACTGTACCATCATGCCTCACTCAATTTTTGGCCACTGGCTTTAAAAACACAAACACCTTAACCAATTATAAAGTGTATATTTTTCAGAGTACAATTGGACCCTTTTCCCACGCCTGCACGCGTGAATAGGTCATATTAAAGCATCATGACCAACCATGATTGATCAATTAATTCAATTTGCCGAGTCTTGGGTTCCCAGGGAAATCTGGGTCGGCATGATCACTCTTTCCCTGATTGCGTTTGTCGGAACCCTTATTGCGATCCCTGCTATGTTAATTCGTCTGCCACCTGATTACTTCGACAATCATGGCCACCGCAAGTGGTTTGCCAATCATCATCCAATTATTCGCGCCATTGGGTTGATGTTGAAAAACGGCCTGGGACTCATTTTTCTGGTAGCCGGAATTGCCATGCTGGTTTTACCAGGACAAGGTATCCTTACAATGGTTCTGGGTATCTTGTTTCTGGATTTTCCGGGAAAACACCGTGTCGAACAAAAACTCATTCGGCAACCCCAGATTCTTAACGCCATCAACGCCATGCGGGAAAAAGCAGGCAAACTGCCGTTTGTATTTCATGAAAACACCCCGACCTAATTACACGTCCACCTGAACCTCCCCCAGTCAACACCCGTTTACACCCTTTTCTCCCATTGATAGGATGGCCCGCATGTCTGTATGGAACAAGCTCGGATGGCTAGGACTCGCCGGACTCTGTGCCGTGGCCTTCGGCCATGTCGTAGGCCTAGTCAATCCTCACGAAAAAGTGAACGGACTCTGGCTCGTGGTCGCCGCCGCATGTTTCTACGTGTTGGCCTACCGGTTCTATGGCCGATTTTTGGCACAGCGAGTCATGAATCTGGACGATCGACGTCGCACTCCCGCCCACCGGCTGGAGGACGGCACCAATTTCTATCCCGCCAACAAATACATTCTCTTCGGCCACCATTTTGCGGCTATCGCCGGAGCCGGCCCATTACTCGGTCCCGTCTTGGCAGCACAATTTGGCTTCCTCCCTGGGTTTTTATGGATTGTCATTGGCGCGGTTCTGGCAGGCGCCGTGCAGGATTTTATTATCCTTGTGGCCTCCATGAGGCGAAATGGCCGTTCACTTCCGGAGATCGCCCATGCTGAATTAGGTCCCATCACCGGGATGGCCACGGCGATTGCCGTGCTCTTTATCGTGGTCGTCGCGCTAGCCGGATTAGGCCTGGCGGTCGTAAATGCGCTTTATCACAATGCCTGGGGCACTTTTACCATCGTCATGACCATTCCCATCGCCCTGCTCATGGGACTCTACCTTCAAAAATTTCGCCAGGGACAAGTCGGGGAAATGACGCTGATCGGGTTAGGACTCTTGATAGTGGCCATTCTTGTCGGCCGAACCGTGGCACAATCAGAATGGGCTGAATGGTTTTTATGGGATCGCACCACGCTCACATGGAGCCTTGCGGCATATGGATTTCTTGCCTCAGTCCTTCCCGTTTGGATGTTATTAGTGCCACGGGATTATCTCTCAACATTTATGAAATTGGGTGTAATTGCCCTTCTGGCCGTCGGGGTCATAGTGCTCGCGCCCACTATTGAGATGCCTCGCACCACCATATTTACGGCGGGCAATGGACCGATCATTCCAGGAACGCTGTTTCCGTTTCTCTTTATCACCATTGCCTGTGGGGCTATTTCCGGCTTTCATTCCCTGGTCTCATCAGGAACGACGCCCAAGCTGATTAGTCGGGAATCTCAGGCCATCGTCGGCTACGGTGCCATGCTTTTGGAAAGCTTCGTGGGAGTAGTGGCGCTCATCGCCGCCTGCCTTCTCGTTCCCGGCGATTATTTTGCCATCAACACCAGCCTGTCCGCAGACACCCTGCAAACTATGGGATTTCCAACCGCCCACATTACGGAACTCTCCACGCTTGTTGAGGTCGATGTATCGGGCCGTCCGGGAGGTGCGGTATCCCTGGCCGTTGGCATGGCCTCGATTTTTTCAAGCTTGCCGGGGATGTCCGGGCTCATGGCGTACTGGTATCAATTCGCGCTCTTGTTCGAAGCCCTGTTCATTTTGACCACCATTGATGCTGGGACACGGGTCGCCCGGTATCTGGTTCAGGAATTAGGGGGACGATTCTACACCCCGCTCAAACAGATCAATTGGTGGCCCGGGGTATTGGGCGCCAGTCTGTTCGTCGTTGGAGCGTGGGGATATCTCATTGGCACCGGATCTATTGCGACCATCTGGCCCATGTTTGGGGCAGCCAATCAATTACTTGGCATGCTCGCGCTCTGTATTGCCACGACCGTGCTCATCAAGATGAACAAAACCTCTTATCTGTGGGTGACGGTGATCCCGATGGTGTTTGTTGGCGTGATCACGCTGGCCGGATGCTATGAACTCCTGGTGATCTTTATCAGTCGGGCGCTCTCAACAGACGGATCGCAAAGCCTGACCATGGCCATCAATGCCTCCCTCGTGGGCCTGGTGGCCATACTCGCACTCATTGTCCTCACAGATAGCGCCAGAAAATGGTACGGGTATCTTATACATAAACACCCACTGAACAGCACCGAAGTGATCGAAGGCGAAGGCATTCAACTTCCCGCAGGACGGTGCTGCTAATCAGGGGGCCAGTCACAACAACTTGAAAGGAGGCTTATGGCGGACAATTATTCCTTCGACGTCATTTCTCGCATCGACATGCAGGAAATGAAAAATGTGGTGGATCAAACAGAAAAAGAAGTCGGACAACGCTTTGATTTCAAAGGATCCAAAACCGAATTGACGTTAAAAGAGAAGGACAAACAATTAGTGGTGATTTCGGATGATGACTACAAACTCAACGCGGTACTGGATATCCTCAAGTCCAAATGCGTCAAACGAAATGTGTCCTTGAAAGGGCTGACGTATGGAAAAGTCGAAGAAGCTTTAGGCGGAACCGTACGCCAAACCATTACCATTCAGAGCGGGCTTCCCGAAGACAAGGCTAAAGCCATCACGAAATCGATCAAAGAGGCCAAATTTAAGGCCCAGGGACAAATTCAAGGGGAACAAGTCAGGGTGCAAAGCAAAAGCAAAGACGAGTTGCAAGCCGTCATGAAACATCTCAAAGAACAGGACTTCGGACTCGATCTGCAATTTGAAAACTATCGGTAATAGACAATCGTGGTCACACCGCAGGCTCACATTCGGCCCCTACGTGTTCCAGTGCCCGGTCGAGAGCCTGTTGCCCGGCTTGGGCTCTTAATATGTCCCGCGCCTCTTTGGCAGTCGGCTGGTTTTTCCCAATCGGAACATCCAGTTGCTCCAAACTTTCAGATCCCCACCCCTGTGTCCAGTAGACCATTTGAAAATCCGATAGGCGAAGAATACCCAGCTCAACTAATGCTGAATTTTCAATGACCATCCCGCCCATTTGATTCATCATCGTCGCTTCTCCAATTTTTACGGGACCGGTCTTCTCACGACTTGAGAACACCACGACAATTTCATAAGGAACGTGTAAGTGTTGGCCTTGGACTTTCAATTCTTGGGAAAAGTTTACCGGCTGAGACAAACGTGGAACAGTCATAACGTTCTGAAAGGAACAACGCTGTCTGAGAAAATCTTCGGTGCGTCGAGAAAGGGTCTCAAGATACTCGGCAATGATCACCGGAGCGGCATTCTGCGCCGTGGCATCTGCATGCACGACCAGACCAATGGTAGGCACCCGGGGCAACTCGCCGTTCCTGTGAGATAATTCCTGTGATGGAAATGCCTCCTTTCCGACAAGATCCATCAGACGAGGTGTGGGACCTGCCCCACACCCCGCCAGCATAGAAACCAACACCCACGTAAACAATGATAGTGTTGAAAGGGTCATCGGATTAGGCTGCCTGATTCTTTCTCCATAATATTTCAAAATGCATCACCGCCTGGGCAATGGCATCCTTCCCGGAAACCCATCGAAGCGTCTCATACTCCTCACCCTCTGAATTGGGATAAATGGGAGGTTGGGTCTGAGCCCGCCGGACGACCGGATAGATATTAGATTCAAGCGGGACAACCAGCCGTTCCAGGGTCGCCCACGCTTGACCATCCGTGGAGGCTACCGGTTGCCCTGTCCGGGCATCCAGCAACGCGAGTTCCAGGCGCGCATAATTTTCCGCACGGTACCCTGGCATTCCCCCACCCCGCATACCTGTCGGCTGCTGCAACCCGCCCATTGGAAAACGATCAAAGACCTCATACTCGGTGCTGGATAATACCGCCAACACCAGATAGGGCACGTTTTGCTCCTTGCCCAATTGGATGAATGGGTCCACGGAGCCCTTGGGTTTCACATCATCCGGATACACCACGGAATGAATTTGAATCGGTAATTGTTTTTGAAGTTCCGTTTTCAGATGTTCCCCAAGATTTTCCAACGTCCCTCGGCGAAGTTCAGGAGCTGATTTTTCAAATCCCGAATCGTTCAGAACAACCAAGGCGGCGGTCACTCCTTCCGCTGGAAGCGCAATTGTTGCACCGTCCCCGCCTGACAGATGGGAGGGTTGGGGCAGGTAAGCCGGCAACCGTTTAGGAGTGTTATCCAACGAACAGCCAAGGAAAGAAAAAGCAGAGAGGAACCCGACAATCAACCAGATGTGACGCCACATAATGAAGCCTCCATTGGTTAAGGGAAAAAATGGCCGTCTTAATGTCAAATTCTCTTCCCTTTAATCGAGCCTCGTCAAGAAGAAGGAAGGAACCGTGAAGTTGTTATTGGCAAAAAGGCGACAAGCCGAGGGCCGAGATCCATTGTCCCTCTCAAATTCATTCCGGCATATGATTCCCAGGACCTTCCTCTCTGTCTCCCCATGGTTTTCACTGGCTTTTACTCGAAGACGATTTTTTGTTTATCTTGCGGACGGGATACCCGCCTAAGATTCGGACCTGCCCAAGCAAGAAGAAAGACTCTGGAAAAACGCGGGATCCAGTTGCCATCTTTCAGGATCTTGGGGTAGGGTAAGGCGGTGTCCCCACTGCTTAAAAGAATTTTTCATTACGTCTTACTTGTGGTTGTCCTGTCCTTTCTTCCCGCCTGCGACAAAGTCTCCATTCCCCGCCTGACTCACGAAGATAATCACGAACCAAGAATTCCTGTCACGATCACTTACGCCTTTGCGCCCAATCTTCTGACCTATACTCAGACTGTGGGCGGGTGTGGGTTGCCTTATACTATTCCAGTCGGCGAAATCATATCCAAAACTTTTCTCCAGGTCGGCCAAGACCGCTTCAGTGGCGTGAGAGCCGAACCCCCCGTCGGAGAGGCGCAAGGCGTTTCTCCCGATGGCTATCGAATCGTTCTGAGTCTCCAGCAATTTGGATTTGATCCAGTAACCCGTTCGGGACAAGAAGATCGGTACGATGTCTTTGTAGATCTGAAACTCCACGCCGTCTATGAAGATGCGAACGGCACCTCCCTTGCCCAGAGCCCCCTGAACTACCACCAGAAAGTTAGGCTATGGGTTCCGGAACTCACAAGCCAATCCGTCTCCTGCCACACCGGTCAAATTGACGGAACAGTAGAAGACGCCGCTGAAACTCTGGCTAAACAGATGATAGGGGTTCTCCCCCAATTGGTCCAACTCAATACCGGTCAGCAACCTGTCGCCCCGCAACCAGGTTCCCCTGCCCCGGCTCTTCAAGGTCCGGCTGTAGGCGTACAGCCCACGGCCCCACCCGTTGCAAGCCCATCGGTTCAATTTAGAACCAAATTAATTGATGCCAACCGCAATTTGGTGTTAGAGGGCGGAGAGGCCATCATCCTTTTAATTGAAACGACCAATGCCAGCGAAACATCCATTCCATCGGCTTATGTGGAGTTACGGGGGACCCCGACCTTGGTTGAGGCTTTTAAACGGGTAGCCCCTCTTCCCGTCCCTCTAGGATCATTCAAGCCGGGTGAAAAGCGCACCGCAGAAATACGGGGACGATTGGGTCAAGTGACCGAACACATCCAAGGTGAGTTGATCATCGGAATCATCCTCTCTGAAGGCCTTCCGCCTGGAACCCATACCATCCGCGCTGAAATTCAACCAGGACCTACTAGAAAACCATCCTCCAGGTAGCCAGCACGCCAGCACTCGTTCCCCAAAAATTTTGAATCCCAGCCTCGGTAACCTATTTGAGGGATACAACCGATTTATACATGGGTGGTGGGGTAAAACACATTTTTAAACCCGTAAAAACATCCAGTGGACAGGAAGACCGGGGTGAAATGTCATATGAATGATCAAGGGACATTAGTTGGTCCCTTGTGAGTGCTTCAATCCCAAATACATCAGAAGAGCCCCAAGCAGTTTATTCTTCGAAGTCCCCTGAGACGGCTCATCTCCCTGATCCTGTATCTCCCTGGCTACCTTGAACTCGGAATGAAAGGCGATTGGGCCGAATAGACTGGCAGCTTTCGACCCTGGCTGATCCGATTCCACCACTAAGGACATGCCCTCTAAAATTGAGGGTTCCTCTCCATAGATACTGCGATAATCGGCCAGCACATTCCGCTCTTCTGTTAACCACCTTCCTAGCTGAGAAGGCCCGCTGCGCACGACCACATAATGAACTGACGGATCCTTGGGCCTCACAAAGATTGTCCCGACCGGACGAACATTGTCCCAAATATATCCAAGAATGGTTTTCCTGCTTGGCGCCTCCCTGGATGAAAATACCAAGTGTAAGGCGGCCCCGAGATTGTCTCGTGAAGATTGGCTACTCGCTGCGGCGGTAGGCAGCGTGAGTACGCTCCATTCCCAGGAAACGACAGGATTGGCTTCAAGATTTATCGTTAATGAACGGAACAGACTAATACATCCCTGCTCGGTTTCAAGACGCAAGACTTTTTCATGATCTTCCTGCACCACCTGAACCTGTCCGATCCCTTCCCACACTTTCATAGACCAACTATGAGGCAAAGTTTCCAAACGGGACAATGATGTCGGTTCATATAAAGAGGGAATGGGCGTCGTGGCACCAAAAGTCGGCGGTACCATCCCAAAAATAGCACAGCCCAAAACACCCACTCCTCCAAGAAGGAAGGTCAAAGAATTTTTTTTAATTGGCATTGTGTGATAGGCCTTTCCGATAAAATTGTGGAAAGAAGGGGTTCTTTCACATTCCTGATGAATACAAGCCTAATGCCAGTGAGAAAGAACACAATATATCTCAAAACTTTCAAAGACTTATAAAATCAGATGGCGGGGTGTCACCGGGATAACGAGATCTTGTGACACAGAATACTGTCCCACGAATCTGGCAAAGAAACAGAATTTGAGATGAAACAGAAGGCTCAAACACGGGAAGGTAAGACCGACCGGGTTTTGACTGTGAGAGAACGCGTTCCCCCAAAAGGTGATCAAACCCCTGGAGGGTAATTGCGGCCAAAACAACACCTATCGGCCCCAATGATTCTCAATGGTTGGATAGTTAAGAATAAAGGCCGGAACTGGATCTGAGTGATAATAATTTTTGGTTTTCTTTCCGAGAGAAAAGACTTCGGCTGCCTGATAGAAACCAGACCCTGTCAGCCACCAAGCGAGGGCAAAGAAAAAAAACGCCCCGGCTGGGAATACCAACCGGGGCGCTCAGGATAACGGGGAGGGTTATGTCCCCTTTGTTAAAAAATAGTAATCTTAGAAGTTGATCCAGAGTTGGGTGTAGCCCCAGTTCTGATCAGCCGTGCCAAACCCGTTCTTCTTCAAATAATCCCCGGTGAAGAAGTGGCCGTAACCCACTTGCCATCCCACCTTATTATTTTGGAAGAACAAGGTGTACACCACATCAATTTCACCACCAAGAGATTTTTCGTCGTTGCCTGCAGGAGTGCTAAAGAAGGTGGCCTGAGAAGCCGTGTACCAGTTGTCCCTCTTGTTCGCCAACCGCATGATATGCCCGGCAATTTCGAAATGGCTTTCCGGCGTCGGACGCAGTTGCAAGTTTCCACCATAAGTCAACATATTTTGCCAGGACATCAAGTCCATGTACCCGAAATGAATGTGGTTCGTCGGGAACAATTGGCTGAAGGTATGGCCACCATCCTTGTTGCTGCTGCCGGTGGCGTAGTTGATTTCCGCACCGATCCGGGGTTGCATGGGAACCGGTAAGGTAATACCACCGTCCAGATGCCCGGCCAACGCATTGATGCGAGTCTCACTCGCTCCGCCGACAGGTCCGATTTCGCCAAATTGCCAATAGCCTTCTCCCGTAAGATCAAACATTCCCTGCTTGAACGCAACACGGCCACCGACGGTGCTTCGTTCCTGATTAGATTGCTGTCCACCGGTACCGAAGGCCGGTGAACCGGCTCCCGTGGTTGAACCACCGTCTTCATAGATATAGGCGGGTTCGATTGCGACAGACCCGAACTTCATCGGCAGACGTAAGAACAGAATGTCGCCATCACCCTGACTGGCCTTCCCGGTTGAACATCCGCCTGCATTTTGCACGCAATTGCCTTCTGCCACTCGCAACCAGCCCAATTCCACCGGCACGGTAGCATGGTTGTATCGCATCGTCACACCATCGAAGGCAAACCCGACATTGTTCCAGTCAAAGTGACCGAAGATCCGGTGGTTGCCCCACACCATGAGTTGTCGACCAGCTTTCAATGTCAAATTTGGCATTAAGAAATTTCTGACCAACATGAACCCTTGGCGAAGAAACAGATCCGCATCGGTGCTATTGGGATTCCCGGCCCCGCTCACATTCGATGGGTTCGGCATCGCACCAAAATTATTGGACACCTGAGGTTGGAGGAAAAACACCACATCGGGGGAAAGGTCGTAGTTAAACCCTAACCGGATCAACTGTTGGGTAAAGAAGGAATTTTTTCCACCACCATTGATGGTTTCAAAATTCCCATTCGTCCGGAACTCCGGCCGGACACGCATGTCGCCGGAAATCGTGAGCTTGCTGGGATCAAACACCCCTTTGGGTGGATCAAACTGGCCATAGGGCACCAAATCGGGAATGGCCCGTGGCACCGCCGGCACGTTGGTGTTTTTGTCGGTCGCCGGAGTGGTCTTGGCGGCCAACCCTGGTGCTGCAGACATGGCGACAATCAAAGCCGCTACTGTCAACCTGGTAAAGGTTCGGCTAAAAGTCCTCATCGCACGCCTCCTATTCGGAAAAACGCTCATGGACTCGATGTCCAAGGTCTTACCCCAACTTTATGAATTAAGCTAATCAACTCACTCATCCCCTTCTTAGTTGATTATGAGATTCTGGCCATATTATGCATCGGTCTGCTTTTTCCATTATACGTCTGCACCAACTAGGTTCTTCGAAATTCTTTTTTATTGATTTCCATATAGGTTGTGTTGTGAAATGGTTTTCATCCAGTGTGAGTTTCGTCAACCTGACAAAGAAGGAAATCCAAGCCAAGCTGAAGAAATAGTAGGAGCAATTAAAAACCCGGCTTGGATGCCAAGCCGGGTTTTTCAGGATAACGGGGAAGGTTACATTCCTTGTTAAAGATTTGACTCTTAGAAGTTGATCCAGAGTTGGGTGTAGCCCCAGTTCTGATCAGCCGTGCCAAACCCGTTCTTCTTCAAATAATCCCCGGTGAAGAAGTGGCCGTAACCCACTTGCCATCCCACCTTATTATTTTGGAAGAACAAGGTGTACACCACATCAATTTCACCACCAAGAGATTTTTCGTCGTTGCCTGCAGGAGTGCTAAAGAAGGTGGCCTGAGAAGCCGTGTACCAGTTGTCCCTCTTGTTCGCCAACCGCATGATATGCCCGGCAATTTCGAAATGGCTTTCCGGCGTCGGACGCAGTTGCAAGTTTCCACCATAAGTCAACATATTTTGCCAGGACATCAAGTCCATGTACCCGAAATGAATGTGGTTCGTCGGGAACAATTGGCTGAAGGTATGGCCACCATCCTTGTTGCTGCTGCCGGTGGCGTAGTTGATTTCCGCACCGATCCGGGGTTGCATGGGAACCGGTAAGGTAATACCACCGTCCAGATGCCCGGCCAACGCATTGATGCGAGTCTCACTCGCTCCGCCGACAGGTCCGATTTCGCCAAATTGCCAATAGCCTTCTCCCGTAAGATCAAACATTCCCTGCTTGAACGCAACACGGCCACCGACGGTGCTTCGTTCCTGATTAGATTGCTGTCCACCGGTACCGAAGGCCGGTGAACCGGCTCCCGTGGTTGAACCACCGTCTTCATAGATATAGGCGGGTTCGATTGCGACAGACCCGAACTTCATCGGCAGACGTAAGAACAGAATGTCGCCATCACCCTGACTGGCCTTCCCGGTTGAACATCCGCCTGCATTTTGCACGCAATTGCCTTCTGCCACTCGCAACCAGCCCAATTCCACCGGCACGGTAGCATGGTTGTATCGCATCGTCACACCATCGAAGGCAAACCCGACATTGTTCCAGTCAAAGTGACCGAAGATCCGGTGGTTGCCCCACACCATGAGTTGTCGACCAGCTTTCAATGTCAAATTTGGCATTAAGAAATTTCTGACCAACATGAACCCTTGGCGAAGAAACAGGTCGGCCGAGGTAGCATTAGGGTTGCCTGCCCCACCAACATTTTGTGGGTTCGGCATTGCACCAAAGTTATTGGACACCTGAGGTTGGAGGAAAAACACCACATCGGGGGAAAGGTCGTAGTTAAACCCTAACCGGATCAACTGTTGGGTAAAGAAGGAATTGTCACCCTGTCCACTTGAGAACGGGGTCCCATTTGTATTCTTACCAAATGATCCATTCGTCCGGAACTCCGGCCGGACACGCATGTCGCCGGAAATCGTGAGCTTGCTGGGATCAAACACCCCTTTGGGTGGATCAAACTGGCCATAGGGCACCAAATCGGGAATGGCCCGTGGCACCGCCGGCACGTTGGTGTTTTTGTCGGTCGCCGGAGTGGTCTTGGCGGCCAACCCTGGTGCTGCAGACATGGCGACAATCAAAGCCGCTGCTGTCAACCTGGTAAAGGATCGATAAAAAGTCCTCATTGCACTCCTCCTGTTGGTGAATAGCCCTGTGGATTCAAGATCCAACGCCCTGTACCCCATTTACTACCATCCAGAGCTGGTGAATTCTCTCATCCGCTTCCGTCTTGACTGCGTAACTTTTGCCATCTCAAGCACTACCATGTTTTCAAAAAACCAATTTGGTTGCCCTGTTCTACAACTCTTCCGATCTTTTTACGTTTGCCATTTAGATGCCAAGTCACATTATTTGTCGTAAATCATTAAAAAGTAATGTCTTTTACCTGACTTTCTCGATGATTTTGGTTCGTTGTCCTATCGCTTGAATGCTACGATAGTTGCAAAAACCACACGACAGAAGATAACCGTAGACCCGCCTGCAGTGCGCACAAGGAACAGTCTGATGACCGTCCGGAAGGATTTCGTGATGACAGATATATTTTAAAAAAGCGAAATAAGGCTTGGGTGTCAACGAAACGATCCAGCAGTCAACGTCCTCACGGAGTCGCACCTCCCCTGGCTACCCCATTTTGGATCCACCGGACTCGGTGGCTTGTTCTGTCGCCCCTTTGATCTCTGCTTCGGCTTCTTTGATTGACGATTCCAAATCTTGTTCGACCGATTTGAATTCCTGCGTAATCATATTGATCTCCGGCTCAACCGATTGCCGAAGATCTTCCGTTGTTTCCTTAAACCCTTTAACCGCTCTCCCGACCTGCTTGCCGATTTCCGGTAATTCCTTAGGACCAAAGAGCAGGAACGCGATGACGAGGATGATCAAAATTTCCATCGCTCCTAAGCCGAACATCTTCGCACTCCTCTATAGTCTGCCCGCTGAACATATACCTTGAGCGTTGATCAGGCTTAGGTCCATGCTGCCTGTCCCTTCGGTGGGCGGTCTTCACCGTGTCAATCTCACCCGCGAATTATCCCTGTTTGGATTGCGTCGATTCCGTTGGCTGCGGCACCCCTTGCGCCGGTGGCGGAGGGGGAACCTCTGCTGTCTGGTGTTGGCTCGGCAATTGTTCCGGTTGGGGCGGCGGGACCTGCACGCCTTCGCCTTGCTCATTCGGCGTCACATCCAGTGCATCCGCTTCGGCAACAGACTTTTTAAAGCCCTTGATTGCTTTGCCTAAACCCTCACCAAGCTGCGGGATTTTCCCTGCACCGAAAATGATGAGCACAATAATGAGGATGAGCATAAGCTCCATCCATCCAAACGATCCAAACACAGCTACCTCTTCTTATTGTGAATGAGTGTCTTCGTTTTTAGAAAAATCCGCCGCAGTATACACAACCCTTTTCAAAAAATCTACCTGATTGCAACTTTCTTGCATTCGGTAAGGACTTTTTTCAGGTTGAGGTGTTGCCTTCACAGGATCCACTCCCCCTTCGAAAGACTTCCAACTCTCACAATCATTCTGACCGCGTTCTTCACCAATCATTGGCACACGACAAAACGCATCCCACAACCATCAGGGTGACTATGAATCCTTCAAGGCAAAAAACATGTGGATGTAATCCACCGGCTGTAGGGGAAGTTCCAACATGCCTTTGATGCCTTCTGAATCGTATCCCAATTTTTGCAAATCGGGCATGGCCTTCCAAATTTCCGATTCCGTGAGAAAGGCGATGGTATCCGGCACACCATTCAGAGGTAACGATTGCACAAGTTTTTCTAGTTCGGCGCGTTCGTGAGCGGGAGTACTTTCGGAAAGTGGAAATTTGATATGACGTTGGTATGGACTCCGGTACGTGCGGTTCAATGCCTCAAGGGTTCGAAGAATCAACGCGTCCAATTGCCAGGCCTGGCCTTCCGGCGGCGAAGGATGTGAGGCCAGCAGATCCATGACAGTGATCACATTGGTTGACAAGCTCCGTCCCACAAAATCCCGTTGCGATTCAATCACGCCCGTGTGAATATTCAAATGCCTGGCCACGTCTTGCATCAACTGAAAGTTCACCATAAAGCTGAATTGGCCACCCTGGACCGTATAACAGGGCTTTTCCGGGTCATTCAGCACATGCGGATCAACCGTCCCTGCATCAAAACCGCTAAATCCGATTGCGTTCCGGGACAACAATCGTTTGGCTTCCTTAAGGCTCTGACACGCGCCCACGTTGTAGGGTACGAGGACTTCTTCGTCGATCTGTTTCAGAAACTCGACGACCGTGCGGCGAAATGGAAAGTCCTTGGTCTCGATGAGGCGATATTCCCGCTCCCAGACAAGATCTTCGAGAAACGAGGGTAATGCCGTGAGAGATTCAATATCCTGCTGACTAAAAGCTTCAATAAACTTTGGCCAATCCGGGAAATCCGCCAACCGCTTTTCGTTCAGATTGGGACGAAGCTGTTCCTCATGAATCTCACCGCCTTTTCGAAGAATGAGCTTGGTTGGCAACTCGCTCCAGAGTTCATTGCAGATAATCCGATCAATACTCCCATCCGGAATGTGCGACAGGTCCTCGATAGGCATAAGGTCAAACGTGACCCGATCACGATGCTTAGCCAGATCCGTGTTGGCTTTGGCCTGCTCCAACAAGACCGGCTCACGCTCTAAACAACGATAGGTGATTCTTGGAAATATCCGTTTTTCTTGATCCAACTCCTGAAGACGATCCAGGAAACAAGCTGCGAGATTCCCATTCCCGGCGCCCCATTCCATCACGGTCAATGGTATGGTCGCTTGATCGGCATCTTGAGTTTTCGCTCGTTGTTCACACCGACGCCAATAGTCCTCGGCCAAGGCAAAGCCTAACCGGAAATCGGCAGCGGCCACCGTTTGGTAATATTCTCGAACACGACCTCCCCTCAATCCGTAAAATAAACGATTAATGTGGGCTTGCCACATATCTACCGGTTGAAAATCTCCTACGAGTTGCGGCAATGCATCGGGATCCATACTTGATGAAGCACCCATAGTTCTAACCTATATTCCTTAGAAAAAATGAATGAAAATGCCAGTGGCAACAAAGTAGATGAAAATGCGTAGAACCGGCCGGAATCTTAACAAACACCTCATGGTGCTGCAAGGCAAGATCGAAAGTCCTTGACTCAATGACGCCATCGAAGGTAGAGAACGTGAATTCTTCAAAAGAGCGGAAAAAGTTTTTTGGAAATCACGATTGTCGAGTCACGCACACGCTACATAAAGACCTGTATGAAACATCCATCGCTCGTCATGCCACGCAACCTCCTGCTGGACATCTTCATATCAATCATGCTCTTTACGATGCCCGGCACCGCTTTGGGCAGTGATCCACCCGTTCAGACCGACTCCCCTTCCCTAATTCAACCGAAAGATACGCAACACGGGTTTTCCCAATATGATACTCCGCCCGATCATTTTTCTGATGTCCCATCCCTTTATGACAATTACTCCCAATCTCCTCTTATTCCCTCATTGGATAAAAAACCCGGGGGAGTCTTTCTGAGTTTAGATTTCGCAGAAAGTTTCGAGGTCAAACCGACCACCAGGGGCGGTCATACACATATACCCGTCAGACCAACTGAGACATTCCTGCCGGACATCCCATCAGTGTATCTGGTGTTTACCGTCCATGAACATTTGTCATCCTATCAAATCATTGGGCGTCTGTTCTCTGAATCAGAAACCGGAATGCATGCTCCTCAATGGCTCGACGAAGACATCGTCGACCTGGCCACGGAAGACGAGAGCGGATTTCTGAAATTTTTTCCGCCGGACGGGACCTGGCAACCAGGCCCATACCGCGTCGAAATCTTCGTGGGGTATATCGCCAATGAAGTCAATAAGTCGGGCACCATGCGATTTACCATTGCTCCCCACCCTGTCGCTCCCGCTTTACCATAAACGCCCTTTTTTGTGGCCACAGACCTTTGGCGTTGGGCTATTTCTTGACTCAATTCAATGTTTCTTGTAAGGTATTCAGCAGTTTACCCTAAGCATATTTTTGGCCATTCCAGCCATCATTTCGTGCAAACTTCTGATACATTCCAGAGATCGCATACACACAGTTCCCTGATATCCAACCATGCGCCGGGAGGCAACGGGTGTTAAAAAAGAGTGGAAGCTACTTACTCTTATTTATTTTTATTGGCGGACTGTTAGGCAGTATTTTAGGGGAAATTCTTCAAGTCGTGGCTCCTCAGGGCACGGTGCAAAACATTTTCGTTCAGGCGTTAAACTTAGGCTTAGACCCACCCGTCACCGTGAATTTAGTCTTGATAAAATTCACACTCGGGTTCCTCCTGAAAATGAACCTTCTCACCGTTTTGGGCATGTTCCTCGGCGCGTACGTGTATAAACACATATAGACGAACTCAAATGCCCGACCGTACCGCTCGAAACACGCGCTTGCCAGCGTGGTCATTCCCGACAGTCTGTATTGTAAATCCCATGGTGGATTCGTTGCGGATAGATCGCCGCTTACTACCATAGGGAAAAACGGAAAAGAAGCGGGTCACTATCCCTGATTTCATTAAGAGAACATGAACGAAGACGGTGGTTTTGAGTTAAATTCCGACCTGAATCTGCTTTTGGCGGAGAACACGAAGGGTATCCCGCAACTGGGCGGCTCGTTCAAATTCCAAGGCCTTGGCAGCCGCCTTCATGTCTTTTTCCAATGCGGCGATATTCTGTTCTAAATCTTTTTCGCCCCCGTACGCCGCAACCGCTTCTGCCGCCAGCGAGACATCCACATAATCGGCTTCCGCCAATTGGTACTCCAAATCGTGGATGCGTTTTTTGATCGTTTCCGGCGTGATCCCATGCTCGGCGTTGTATGCCAATTGAATGGTTCGTCTGCGGCCGGTTTCGTCCAACGCCCTCCGCATCGAATCCGTGACCACATCGCCATACAAAATCACGGTGCCTTCGCGATGACGTGCCGCGCGCCCGGCTGTCTGTACTAAAGCACGATATCCCCGGAGAAAACCTTCCTTATCCGCATCGAGCACCGCCACTAAACTGACCTCAGGCAAATCCAATCCTTCACGCAGTAAATTAATGCCGACCAGGACATCAAACACACCCTTACGCAGATCCCTGATAATGTCCGCCCGCTCAAGCGTTTTAATATCCGAATGCAGATAGCGCACCTTTAACCCCTGGTCGTGATAATACTCGGTAAGATCTTCCGCCATGCGCTTGGTCAACGTCGTCACCAGCACCCGCTGCTCCTTGGCCACTCGCAGCCGGATTTCCCCGAGCAACTGTTCGACCTGGCCCTTCGCCGGCTTCACGTCCATCACGGGATCAATCAGGCCTGTGGGTCGAATGATTTGCTCAACCAGCGCCTTGCCCGCATGTTTCAGTTCATACGGTCCCGGAGTGGCGGAGACATACACCACCTGATTCATGCACCTTTCAAATTCGGGAAATTTAAGGGGCCGGTTATCCATCGCCGAGGGCAAGCGAAACCCGTACTCAACCAAGGTGTTTTTGCGTGAACGGTCTCCCTCGTACATCCCGCCGAATTGCGGAACGGTGGCATGCGATTCGTCCACAATCAGCAAAAAGTCTTTGGGGAAATAGTCCAACAGGGTCGGCGGCGGCTCGCCGGGTGCCCGTCCGCTCAGGTGACGGGAATAGTTCTCAATCCCATGGCAATACCCCATCGTTCGAATCATCTCCAGATCAAATCTCGTCCGTTGTTCAATCCGTTGCGCTTCAAGCAATTGATTTGTCCGGCGAAAGTAGGCAATGCGTTCTTCCAGCTCTGTTTCAATGCCGGTTATGGCCTGCTCATAGCGATCGGGCGCGATCACATAGTGGCTCTTAGGATAAATTGCAATTTTGGGGAGCTTCCGCAACGACTGGCCCGTCAACGGATCGATTTCATACAGGGCTTCCACTTCGTCGCCGAACAATTCCACCCGGACCGTATTCGAATCGGACGAAGCGGGATATATCTCAATGACATCCCCCCGCGCCCGAAACATCCCACGTTGTAACTCGAGATCATTTCGCGAATATTGAATATCCACCAGCTTGGCCAGAATGCGCTCCCGGCGCATCTCCATGCCCGGCTCCAGATACAACAACATGTCGTGATAGACCTCAGGCGATCCCAAGCCATAAATACACGACACGGATGCCACAATAATAATGTCATTGCGTTGCAGGAGCGCCGTCGTGGCCGCATGGCGCATCTGGTCGATGGTGTCGTTGATGGCGGAGTCTTTGGCGATATAGGTATCCGTAGTCGGAATATAGGCTTCCGGCTGATAGTAGTCGTAATAGCTCACAAAATATTCGACCGCATTGTCGGGAAAAAATGATTTAAACTCCTGATACAACTGAGCCGCCAACGTCTTATTGTGGACCACAACCAGTGTAGGTTTTTGCACGTTGACGATCACATTGGCCATGGTGAAGGTCTTTCCCGAACCCGTGACCCCCAACAACACTTGATGCTGAAGCCCTTGTTCTAAGCCATCAGTCAACGCAGCAATCGCATTCCCTTGATCACCTTTGGGTGTGTAATCGGACTTAAGAGAAAAAGTATTGATCGCTTGCATCATGGCAATGTATCACAAGTCAATTGTGGGAGGCAGGTCGCTGGAGCCCGTGGATTCTCTTGACGCTCGTGGGCTGATCAGGCCAGGATCATCCGAGAACACCCGCGTGACCCAGCCCACATAAGAAGAGGTCGTATGGCCACAACCACCATTGCGGAGTTTATGGGACATGATCATGACCGCCTGGATGAAATATTCACCCGGTTTCAGGCATTCAAGAAGCAGGATTCTCAAAAAGCCCGATTACTGTTTCAAGAATTATTAACCGGACTGCACCGACATATCAGGTGGGAAGAGGAAATTCTTTTTCCGGTCTTTGAGACTCAAGCGGAAATGGTCAGAGACCATGGACCGACCGGCGTTATGCGAAATGAGCATCGGCAAATCAAGGACTTTCTGGAACAGATTCAGGCAAAAATCACAGAAGGAGACCTTGCCACTGAGGAAGCGGAAGAAGGTTTGCTCCAGGTTTTAACTGCACACAATGTGAAGGAAGAAAAAATCCTCTATCCGTGGATTGACAATTGCGTCAGCGACGAAGAGCGCGCCTCCCTCCTCGCCCAGATGGGAAACTGATTCTCGCCGACCGGCACATCCCCTGCGGCCCGTCACGTCCACGTGCTCCTTTCTAAAACAACCCCACAATATTCCCTTTTGCGTCGATGCCGATCGATTGAGCCGCCGGGACACGCGGAAGTCCTGGCATCGTCATCATATCCCCGGTAATAACCACCACAAATCCTGCGCCCATCGCGAGGCGAACCTCGCGCACGGGAAGGGTAAATCCGGTCGGGGCTCCTTTTTTGGCAGGGTCAGTGGAAAAGCTGTACTGCGTTTTCGCCATACAAACGGGGAAATGCCCAAACCCGTTGTTTTCGAGTTCAGCAAAACGGGCATGGACCGCCGGCGGAATCTCTACATCCTCCGCCCGGTAAATCTCCCTGGCGATAATTTGCACTTTTTCTGCCAGTGGCATCGTATCAGGATACAGGACGCGAAAATCGGCGGGCTCCTTTTCGATGACATCACGAACGGTTTCGGCCAAACCTACGGCACCCGCGCCGCCTTCAGCCCAATGATTCGCCAGAGCCATTTTAACCCCATGATCGGCGCACGCCTGTTCCACCAGTTCCAGCTCCCGCTTGGTATCACTCGTGAATTGGTTAATGGCCACGACCGCCGGGACCCCGAATTTTTTCACATTTTCCAAATGACGTAATAAATTCGGCAACCCTTGACGCAGTGCGTCCAGATCTTCTTGCTCAAGTTCTTTTTCCTTGGCTCCACCATGAAGTTTTAACGCCTTAATCGTCGCGACCACCACGGCACATGCCGGCATGAGACCCGATCGGCGGCATTTAATGTTAAAAAACTTCTCGGCCCCGAGATCGGCGCCAAACCCTCCTTCGGTTACAACGTAATCCGCGAGAGTCAGCGCGGCCTTAGTGGCCACGACGGAACTACACCCATGGGCGATGTTCCCGAACGGCCCGCCATGAACCAGCGCCGGATTATGTTCCAGGGTCTGCACAAGATTGGGATTGAGGGCCTCCTTGAGTAACACGGTCATGGCTCCCTCCGCCTGGATATCTTTCGCAAAGACCATTTCCTTGTTGACTGTTCTCCCCACTTTGATATGACCTAGACGTTGTTGAAGATCCTGGAGGTCGGTCGCCAGACACAGAATGGCCATGACCTCCGAGGCTGCGGTGATGTCAAACCGGGCTTCTCTGGTAAACCCGTTGGATTTTCCCCCAAGTCCCGTAACCACGGATCGCAGGGACCGATCATTCACATCCAGCACCCGGCCCCACGTAACCCGACGGGGATCAATGTGGGGTTTATGCCCCCAATACAAATGATTGTCTACCAGGGCCGCCAACATATTGTGCGCAGACGTGATCGCGTGAAAGTCCCCCGTGAAATGCATATTGATGTCGGTCATAGGCACGACCTGGGCATACCCTCCCCCACATCCACCCCCCTTCATTCCGAAACAGGGCCCCAGGCTTGGCTCTCGAACGGCCGCAACAGCCCGTTTCCCGATCTTATTCAAGCCATCCACCAGACCGATAAGCGTCGTGGTCTTGCCTTCTCCAGCCGTCGTCGGACTCATGGCGGTCACCAAAATAAGCTTGCTCTCCGGCTTGTTAGGAAATGGCGGGAGGGACGCTAAGGGAATTTTGGCCTTATACCGCCCATACAGTTCGATTTGACTCGCATCCAATTGAAGTTTTTCCCAGGCCACTTCGGCGATAGGTTGCAAGGGGATTCGGTTGGCGATGTCGAGGTTAATGGAAGAATGGCTCATCAGGCTGACTCCTCAAAAACGTGCATGGGGTTAAGGTTTGAATGTTATGTTCATTATCGCATACTCGAAGCGGACGGCGGGCCCTTCCTCCCGCCGTGGCGCCTGCCGACCCGAGGCACTAACCTCGTTTGGGCATTCAAGTATGCCATCCCGGTGTGATGCAGGGGGGATGCCCGGACAATCCCGAAAAAGCAGCAGATCTCTGCCCGATGAGCATGATGGGCTTTGACCTGGAGGCAACAAGAAGGAAGGTCGTCTCAAGGTCTATGCCCGCATCACAGTCACTCGGGTCGCACTTGGTATTCTATCCCAGGTTTTGTTAAGTAAAGGACATGCGTAAACTTTTCTCTACATTCGGCTTTGTATTCTGGTTCACCATGTGTGGCTGGACCAGCACCTTCGCCCAGGATTTTCAGGTTGGGCAATCGGTGATTCTTGAGGCCACGAAACCCATTGGAGTCCCTCTCCATCGCAACCCGGCCCCCAGCTATCTGAAACATGTCCCGACAGGCATTTCAGCCACCATTGAACAGACCGCACAGAATGGCCAATGGCTTTTCCTTCGCCTGCCCAATGATGACAAGGCCTGGGTCCATAAAAAATATCTTAAAGCCGGTGCACCGTCGCCAAAACCAACTGCCAAACCCGACCTTCCCCTCACCGCCGAGGGAGGAGAGCACGAAGTATGGGCCAGCCGGGATCAGTGCGAAACCGCCGTCAAGCAAGGCAGCCGTATGGCTGCGGAATCTTCCGCCAAGATCCGGCTGGCCACATGGAATATCCGATGGTTTCCCATCGGTCAGCCCACAGACCAAAGGGAGAATCATGCCGATCCGACCGATCTCGACTGGCTGATCTGTGCCATCCGTTGGATGCAAATTGAGATTCTCGCGGTTCAGGAAAGTCTCGCGACTTCGGAAGCCACCAAAGCCTGGGACAGGATCATCGCTTCCCTGAATCAACAGACGGGGGACACATGGCGGTGGTATCGCCAACCGTGCGGCCGGCCCGAGGACCATCATGTCGGCCTGTTGTGGAACGACACCCGCGTGTCCTTGTCGCAATTTGAAAGCTTGTGGCAGTTTAACGCGAGGGCAAAATCGGCTAATCACGCCTGCACCTTCGGATTACGCCCAGGGCAATATGCGTGGGTACAAGCCAGGGAACCCCATGGCGTTGATTTTCATCTGATCGGACTGCATTTAAAATCCGGTCCCACGGTGTTTGCCGTGGAGGATCGGCATTACGCGTTAAACCGGATTGATGAAGCGATCGATCCCCTCCTCGCTCGCGATCGGGATGTGATCATTCTCGGGGACTTCAATACGATGGGCGCGGGCGATTGGCATTCACGAGACTCCGAGCTGAAAAATTTGCGCAGGAAAGTCGCCAAGGAAAAACCCGGCTTTACTGACCTGACCTTACATCCGCAATGTTCTCACTATTTTCGCGGACGGGGTGGCTGGCTGGATCATGTGCTCGTGCCTCAGGAAATGCAAGAAGTCACGGTCACCACCGTTCAGGTCACCGGCTATTGCGCCGTGGCAGGATGTGAACGCATACGAGGGAACTACCCACTTGCCTACCGTCATCTCTCCGATCATTGCCCGGTCGTGTTGGAAATCAAGAACACCGATAAAGATTAAGCGGATAAAGTTTAGGGGCAAGCCGCCATCCACGGAGCACATGCCCCGTCCGTGCACGACCTCCCGCACGTAAGACCATGATGGATTATTCCGGAATCTTGGCGACCCGCCTGGCTTCAGCTTCCACAAACACACGTTTCACGAGGGGATGCTTCACTTTAATATCTTTATCCAATGTGGCCACGCCGCGTTCCACCTCTTCGGACGTGACCCCGTCTCGAAAGTCCACACTCAGATTCACCAAAATAAAATTCGGCCCCATGTGCATGGTTAACACTTCATTCACATGCTCCACGCCGGGAAGCTGTCTGGCCATGTCGCGAATGCTCTGGACCACTTCCTTATTGGCGCTTTCGCCAATCAACAATCCCTTGGTTTCATACGCAAGCCACATGGCGATCCCCGCCAAAATCAATCCGATAATACAGGTGGCAATGCCGTCAATATAGACAATACCGGTCACCTGTCCCAACCAGATGCCGATAAAGGCCACCGCCAAGCCCAGCACCGCCGCCGAATCTTCGAAGAGGACCATAAAAATGGTCGGATCTTTGCCTCGTTGAACCGCTTCCAAATAGGACCACTTTCCCTTTGCACGGGAAAATTCCCGGAAAGCCAGGTACCAGGCGGCACCCTCAAAGACAAGGGAGAGACTCAAGACGATATAGTTGACCATGGGGTTGGTAATCGGTTGGGGATAGAGAATGTGCAACACGCCCTCATAGAGAGATATTCCCGCGCCCAAGGCAAAGACCAGAATGGCCACCGCAAAACTCCAAAAATAGATTTCCTTCCCATACCCGAATGGATAGCGCTCATCAGCCGGACGTTTGGCTCGATGGAGTCCATAGAGCAGAAGCCCTTGATTGCCGGTGTCTACCAGTGAATGGATACCTTCGGCCAACATCACCGAACTGCCGGTCATCGCCGAAGCGGCGAATTTGGTGATGGCAATTAAGCCATTGCCGATCAACGCTGCGTAAATAACTTTCTTAGAAGATGACGCCATCAGACCTGAATTTATACGAAAAGCATTTCCAGCGAGAGAACGCGCAATGTTACCTGATATCCAGGATAAAAGTCCGGTCTGTGTTGTCTCACTGGACTCCCTTCCTTCCCGTTTTCCTGATGACGCGTACGCACAACAACCAGATCCCAACAGGTATCCCAATCCACACCAGTTCACTGAGGAGCACCCGAAATCCTTCATGGGAGACAAAGGCCGAGATTCCAATTGGCGAAACGGCTACCGGTCTCAAGGGAAAGAAATACCTGGTCGAGTCGAATGGTGCAAAAAAGGCAATGCCGAGCCCCCCATTGGTCAGCGCATCCAGAAACCCATGAGACAGGGTGACGAGAAAGAAATACACGGCAAACAGCCAATACCGTCGGGTTCCATATCGGATCGTGGGGGCAGCCAACCTGGGTACCACCCATCCCAGCAGCATGGCAAACACAATGGAATGTGTCAGCCCACGATGTCCCAACATATGCTCATACGGAATCCCAATCACCAATCCCAGCACATCCGCATCCGGCAAGAGGCAACAGGCCATGGTGAACCACCAAAACCTTGAGGTGTGGAATTGGGAGGAAAGACTTTTGCCCAGGGCATACGCCACGGCCACATGTGCAAACGCTGAAGCCATCACCTTCTCCTTCTATTCAGCCTCTTGCTATTATGGGAGTGTTGAAAAATGCCGCCAGCGATTTTTTCAACGGCCCCCTCCCATAGTCCGACGCTTGTCGTCTGGCTCAAAGGAGGAACGCTCTCATCAGCTGGCGGACCTTGTTTGAGCGGAGCGAGTTGGTCCGCCCTCCTAAAACTAGCGTTCCTCCGCTTCTTAGGAGGCTAGACGAAGCGTCCATGGTTTTGCCTACTTTTGCCAAAACAAAAGTAGGTCGCCTGCCGGGGCGAAACCCGGCCACACAGAACATCACATTGACACCAGAATTGGAAAAACTAATACGAAGCCTTCTCCTCACGACGCGTTTTCACTGGTAAACTGCAAGTTGGATCCCCGATACAAGCCGTCAAGCTGTAAGACCAGAACCCATACTCGTTCACTCCATATGTTCAGACAAACTAATCTCCGTTTCCAATCTGCCAGCTATTTCTCCCGATTTTTCCGCTTATGGGCCATCATCCTGCTTTGGCTGGCACTCCCTTTCTTCGCAGGTTGTGCGCCAAATACCGTTGAGCATTCTGACCCGGCGGCAGCCAGTCCTTCGTCAGCTAGCAGCGTTGTAGAGCCAGACGGGAAATTTCACCGTACTTCGCAGTATCTCACGATGCGGGACGGGGTCAAGATTGCGGTGGATGTCTATCTTCCCGCCGACCTTAAGCCAGGCCACACCATTCCCACCCTCTTACACCAAACCCGGTATTGGCGGGCAATCGAATATCGCTGGCTGGTCTCCGTCTTCAAAGAGGACGGTCCACGGGGGCTTATCGGGTCCTATGCCAAACGATTCCTTCAACAGGGCTATGCGTGGGTCGATGTAGATGTGCGGGGCTCCGGTGCGTCATTTGGAACACGCCCTATTGCCTATTCCCTTGAGGAAATCAAAGACGGCGCAGAAATTGTGGACTGGATCATCGCCCAACCCTGGTCGAATGGAAACGTCGGGGCCATGGGCATTTCCTATAGCGGAGGGACCGCTGAAATGTTACTCGTCAATCAGCATCCGGCCGTTAAAGCGATTGCCCCGATGTATTCAGGCTTCGATCTCTACTCCGAAATTATCTTTCCAGGTGGCATCCATCTCAACTGGTTTACCGAAACCTGGAGTGCGATTACTTATCGTCTTGACCGCAACCGATTACCCCACGGTGGCGTCATCGCGAATTTCTTTGTTCGTGGAGTACGGCCGGTGGATGGCGATACGAGCCTTGACCTCTTGTCCCGCGCTCTGCAGGACCACGAGACCAATTGGAGTCCATACCGGGAAGCCTCGGAAATTGTCTTTCGGGATGACCCTCCCCCATCGAGACAGGCCGCCAACATCGACGCGCTCAGCACGCAAACCTATGCCGACGACATTGCCAAATCAGGCGCAGCCATCTACAGCTACAGCGGATGGTTCGACGGGGGATACCAACTGGCCGCCATCAAACGGTACCTCCACCACCAACAGCCGTCACATCGGCTCATAATCGGGCCATGGGACCACGGAGGGAAACGCCGGATCAGCCCCTACGCGCTTGGACCCGCGCAGTTTGACCATGCGGCAGAACTGCTCAAATTTTTCGATGTCCATTTGAAGGGCGTGGCCACGGAAAGTGCGAATGATCCACCGATCCGCTACTACACCATGGGCGAGGAACGATGGAAAACATCGACTCGCTGGCCGCCTGACTCCTCTCCACTTTCGATGTATTTCCACAAAGAAGGTGGGCTCTCGATGAATGCTCCACCAGCAACAAACAATCCAGATCGATACCAGGTGGATCTCACCACGGGAACCGGCAAGGATTCCCGGTGGAACACCCTGGTGGGTATTTCTCTGAAAGATCCCTACCCCGACCGGAAAGAACAAGACCAAGATTTGTTGGTCTATACATCTGAGCCGCTTTCAGAGGCGGTCGAAGTCACAGGGCATCCCATAGCAACCGTCTACCTCTCTGCCACCACTCAAGACACGAATCTTTTCGTCTACCTGGAAGATGTCACACCCGAAGGAGACGTGCATTACGTCACCGAAGGCGAATTGCGCGCCATCCATCGGCAATGGCAACCGAGCGAGACCATCTTCACCTCCACAGGTCCACTCCCCGTCCACACGTTTCGCCGCGCTGATGCCGCCCCGCTCAACCCAGGTGAAGTGGCGCCACTGCTAGTCGAGTTGCTACCCACCTCCTATCAATTTAAAAAGGGCCATCGCATCCGAATCGCCCTGGCCGGAGCCGACAAGGATCATTTCCAAAACCTGGATGGCCCGGCCCCCATATGGGAAGTCTGGCACACACCCGATCGCCCATCTCATATTCAACTGCCCGTGGTTCGTTGAGGCTGCGTTCACCTTATCGAGTTGTCATCTTGAGTGAAACGAAAGATCTGAGCCCAGCCAAACTCGTACCCGCGTTTTAAATAGTCGAGAATCCCTCTTAGAGGTTGAACGTAAAACGTGTTGGTAGCTGCACGCAATCCACGTGTGATCCCACTCTCATGTCCTCGTAATGTTCGGTGTGGCGGAATTTCGACGCCTGCCGGCTGGCCCACAGGAGGGACGCTCTTCTCAGTTTGCGGGCCTTGTTTGAGCGCAGCGAGTTGGTCCGCTCTCCTCAGGGCTGGCGTCCCTCCGCTCTGATGAGGCCAGACGGGGCGTCCATGGTTTTGGGCCCTTTTGCCTCCACAACAATAGTCGCGCTCTTCGAGACGCATCAAGCAAAACCTCGCCTGCCGGGGCGAAACCCGGCAATTTGGGAACGAGTACAGACTGAGGCTATGAAAAAGAGCAAACCCTATCAGCCAGACCTAACTGAAAGCTTGCATGGTGCCGGTGAGGCCGAAGAATTTGATTGCGGCACTGGAGGAGAGCGATCCCGAATGGTTCCTCCTGGCGTTAAGGAATGTGGCCGAAGCTCAGGGCGGTGTGGCACAACTTGCCGAAAAGGCCAAGCTCAACCGCGAAAGCTTGTACAAGATACTCTCCCAACGAGGCAAACCTGAACTCAAAAGCCTCGACGCACTCCTCCACGCGTTAAGATTCCGCCTCGCCGTCACGGAAAAATACTAGTCCTAAGTCATATTGAAGGAGCCTTCGTAGGTTCTATCAACTCAAGAAAGGGCATCGCATAAGGAACGCTTTGGCCGGAACCGACAAAGATCATTTACAAATATTGAATGGCCTAACGATTTTTTTAAGTCTTACACCCGCCCAAAGCAAACCTATTTTTATTAACGCAACCGACCTCGGCCTTACCGGTTAAGTTATGCTGCCATATCCGGAGCAGATTTTATCCACGGACCCGCAAAGTACAGGTCACCAGCCGATCACGTTCTTTATCGGTGCGCTGTTTGCAAGAAGGATAGCCGCCTACTCCCTTGCCCACTAACGAGCATTTGCGGTCCGCGACCAGAGCTACCTACCAGCCCTTCCCTCCTTCTTTTTTTCCGGTATAGTGAATTTATGGCGTTGAGATCCACTCGACCGACTGCCAAACAACCTCAACGATCCAAGAGACACAACCGTCGAACGACGCTCAGTACGCTCTGGGGTTTTGTGGGCCAGGGTTGGCGTGTGCTCCGTGCGATCATGAGGGCGGTGCTGGCCTCACATCGGATCGTTCGGGTCGTCCTGATACCGACCCTCCTTTTTCTCCTATGGCTCGGCCTAAACTGGGCGTTTCATACGTTCCATAAACCGACCGAGATCTTCTTTCCCTTAGACCAATCACTCAACAAGAGCCCGGTCCAGACCTGGAAAGAATACGAATCCCTCTTTCGGGAGCATGGGACTGCGGTCATCACACCCGAGTTTCTTGCTGCGCTGGCCCAGGTCGAAGGCGGAGGCAATCCTGTGGCACGGACCTACTGGCGATGGCAATTGACGTGGAATCCCTTGGAGCTGTTCAAACCAGCCTCGAGCGCGGTTGGGATGTACCAAATTACCGACGGGACCTTCGGCGAGGCGAAGCGCTATTGCATTCACGACCATGTGGTGGTCGAAGCCGGCCCGTGGCACGATTGGGAATCGTGCTGGTTCAACAGCCTCTACACCCGCATCCTCCCGAGCCATGCCATCGAGTTGACGGCAGCGCTGCTCGATCACCAAGTCCATCAGACGTTAGGACCGAAGCGGATCGGCAAGGTCATGCTCCAGCGGAAGCAGGATCTGGCTGCCGTCATTCACCTTTGTGGAGCGGGAGCGGGCCGCGCTTATGCCGCACGCGGACTCAAGTTGACCCGTCATCAACGGTGCGGCGACCACGACGTCAGCGACTATCTGGCACGCATCAATGAGTTAAAGTTCGAGTTTGCCAAACCGGCGGCAGGAGACAAAACAATCCGACAGGGGCGTTAGAAACCGTTATAGGAGAAAGATCTACACTTCATTATTCAGACATTGGCGGGAGCTATTGGATGGACACCCATTCCTCAAGCTAAAGTCCACAAAGAAGGATCGGTGCTCAGGTCGAAAATCCCACTGTTCTGCTAGATCCTTCGTTCCACTCAGGATGACAACTTTTTCAGACCTTGGTCCTTTGGTAACACACACTTGGCGGGGCTTTCGTTCCTGACCGATGCCTGCCGGCTGGCCCAAGGGAGGGACGCTCTCCTCAGCGGGCGGGCCTTGTTTGAGCCCTGCGAGTTGGACCGCCCTCTAAAGATTGGCGTCCGTTCTCTCCTAAGGCCGGACGGGGCGTCAATGGTTTTGGGTCCTTTTGCCTCCACAACAATAGTCGCGCTCTTCGAGACGCATCAAGCAAAACCTCGCCTACCGGGGCGAAACCCGGCATTTCGCGAACATTCAAGAAACTCCTGGATGAAAATTGTGTATACGACCATGAATGTCCCCCATTCATTTCGTACAATTAATCAGATACGTCGGTTAAAGAGTCCGGGTGTCGATCCATGTGACCTTTCCGGATCGGCGTTTCACTTCTGCATACATGTGCCCCGTACCGCCCTTTCCATCACCCCCGCCTCCATCCCACAAACAGATGAAGTGCACCTTCTCCACCCCATACCCCAATGCGGTGTGAAGCAGCCATAGATTACACCGTTCATATGGATCGACACCTTCGGGTAGTGAGCCAAGGTGCTCGGGGGCCGAGCGGATTGCGATTGTGAGCTTGGCTTTGGCGGCCATATACCGATCGCGCCAGGCTTCGCCCCTACAGATGACAGACTTTTGAATAAACTCCGGCTCGTGGAACGGTTGCATCCACTGCAGGATCACTTTGCGTTGCTGACAGGCCTCTGTGAACAGGAGGTCGCCCCCACAGGCGCCTTGCGTGAGCGCAAGATCATCAGGGCCTGCGCCCAGTTGGTCTAAGACCTCGGCGATTTTCTGTGCCGCCACGACTTCTTTATCCCTTGGAAAACGCGGAGGCTGTCTTCCCGGGGCATCGATCATATGCCCGCTAAAGAGCAAAACCTGCCGGGGCTGCCACTGATCTTCAGGCTCCACAATCCGGTGTCTTGCGGGGTCAAGGTTTGCTGTACCCATGTTTGTCTGATTTACCTTATCTTATGTGATTGCCTCTGGATCGGATTCACTGAGAGGCCTGCAAGTGCGAGAAGCAGTTCTGGGAAATGTGTCATTGTTGGACTTGCTGTTGCGCCTGGCGGTTTCCTCTTAAAAAGGATTGTGGCTTAATCAGGAATATCCCATCGCGAATGGTCAACAGAACCGCTGAGACCCGCGGCTCGGCATGCACCACTCGATTAAGTTCTTGAATGGCCCCCGTATTGGTATCCGGAGGAGGATGAGTCAGCACATCCCCATTCCACAAAACATTATCAATAAGAATGACGCCTTGATCCGATATCAACTCCAATGCCTGACGGAAATAATTCACATAGTTGGCCTTGTCGGCATCGATGAAGATCAGGTCAAACGTTCCAGTCACTGTCGCCATCGTTTCCAAGGCGGGGCCGAGGCGAAGATCAATCTTCGTCCCATGAGGGCTCTGAGCCCAATACCGTTTGGCCATAGCCGTGGACTCAGGGTCGATATCGCACGTGATGACCATCCCATCATCCGGAAGACATTCCGCCATACAGAGGGCGCTGTAGCCCGTAAAGGTGCCGATTTCCAACACCCGCCTGGCTCCCACACTCAACGCCATGACCTTTAAAAATGCGCCTTCCAATGGACCGACCACCATCTGGGGGCAATCCATGTTTTGATACGTTTCCTCTCGAAGTCGCCGACACACCTCCGATTCGGGCAAAGAGTGCGCTTCGGCATAGGCTTCAATGTCCGGCAGCACCAAGGATTTCATGTTGTACCCCCTTAGCAGTCAATTCATCGCCTCACGATTGATTTTCAATAACCCACATTGTCCTTCCCTTCATCCTCCTGTCGCAAGCCATCCCATCCATTCTCTTATTTTTTCCGCTCTCTTGCTTGGTCCGTCTTTCTGTGTCCGGGCCAATGGTCACAGGCTTCCACGCCCGGCCGGATCTTTTCACTCATCGGCGAATGCTTCTTGCCAATTTCTCAAGAGCTGCCTTACAGTGGTCCGGTTATCCGCTGAAATTATTACCACTCTTTGAGGAACCCACTCATGTCCGCTGACGTTGCTCTTGATCCCCTGAAACAGACCTTGCGACAGATCCATCACCTGCATGATGCCGCAGCCGTGCTCTCCTGGGATCAGGAGACCTATATGCCTCCAGGAGGAGGAGCGATTCGCGCGGAGCAACTGGCCACTCTTCAAACGCTGGCCCATGACCAATTTGTTTCACCTGAGATGGAATCCCTGCTTGGAACGTTTGTAGATCTCTCCACCGGCACGCTTCATTCTCAGCATGCGTCCGCCTTGGACGAACCCTCTCAAGCTCTCCTTCGCGAGACCTGGCGGGACTTTTCCCGTGCGAAAAAATTGCCGTCGGCCTTCGTCAACCAGCTTGAGCGGGAATGCTCTTTGGCGCAACAAGTATGGGCGGAGGCCAGGAAGACGAATGACTTCCAACGGTTTCTGCCGAATCTGCAACGGGTCGTGAAACTCAAGCAACAAGAGGCGGACTATTTGGGTTACGCGGAATCTCCCTATAATGCGTTACTCGACACCTACGAACCCGGATCGACCGTGGCCCAATTACGTCCGCTCTTTGCCACCTTGCGGACGGAGTTGATTCGTCTGCTGGACCACGTTCGACAGTCCCCTGTCCAACCCAATACCCAACTCCTGACGCAGTCGTATGGCCAAACCCCACAGATGGACTTTGGTCGGCTTGTGCTCAAGCACATGGGCTATGATTTTCAACGTGGACGCCTGGATTTGTCGGAGCATCCGTTTACGACGGCGTTTCATCCAACCGATGTGCGGGTGACTACCCGCGTCTTCGAAACGGATCTCCCCTCCTGTCTGTTTAGTTGTATTCACGAAGGAGGGCATGGCCTGTATGAACAAGGGTTACCCGCAACACAATATGGCACTCCATTAGGTGAAGCCATTTCTTTGGGTATTCATGAAAGCCAATCCCGTTTATGGGAAAATTGCGTGGGACGGTCCCGCGCGTTCTGGCAATATTTTTACCCGAAACTCCAGGAGGTTTTTCCGACGCAGTTGGGACAAGTCAGTGCGGAAGATTTCTACCTGGCGATCAACCGGGTGGCCCCGTCGTTTGTCCGGGTCGAAGCCGATGAACTAACGTACAACCTGCACATCATGGTGCGATTTGAAATTGAGCTGGATATCATTGAAGGCCGCTTGCACGTTGATGATCTGCCGGAAATCTGGAACGCCAAAATTCAGGACTATCTGGGGATTGTGCCTTCCTCCGATGCAGAGGGTGTGCTGCAGGACGTGCACTGGTCCTTTGGGGCCTTTGGCTATTTCCCCACATACACGCTTGGGAATTTGTATGCGGCCATGCTATTTCGGCAGGCACACAATGATCTTCCAGACCTCGACCAGGCCATCAGCCAAGGTAACTTGCTTCCATTGAAAGGCTGGCTGAATGATAAGGTGCATCGTTGGGGCCGACAGTATACGGCAGCCGATTTAATCACCCGTGTGACTGGGCAGGCCCTGACTCCTGAACCCTTTATACAAGACCTCAGACAGAAATTCGGCGCCTTGTATCAATTTCCGACAACCGTTCCTCCGTCTTCCCCTCAGTAAATTTTCACATTTATTGGGCTTTTGACGCTTCCTAGATACCACCTTCGACAGATTGCCGTTCAATCGTACGGCTCCCTAGCCTCACTCATTCATTCGTGGCCTTCTCCCCGTGAAAGGGAAGAACAGCAACGACGCGTTTCAACAATTTTCAAAGGAGCGTGTGCCGTGAGGCTTCATTTACAACAAGTTTCGGTCTTCATGTTTGCTCTGGTCCTTTCCGTCGGCCTGGTGTTCCCCATGTCCTGGTCAGAAGCTACCGTGAACAAGATTGACATTAACACTGCCAGTCTTGAACAACTCGAAGCCGTCAAAGGCGTGGGGCAGGATATCGCCCACAACATCCTCGCCTACAAAAAAGATCATGGCGCCTTTAAATCATTCGATGATCTGGGGAAAGTGAAGGGCGTGGGGAAGGTCAGACTGGAAGCGCTGCGGGATACCTTTACCGTCGGCTCAACAGCTTCTCCTGAAGAAGCCTCGCCTACCAAGTAGTTCCAGAATTTTCAATTTACAAGACCGAGGCCGGACCCATGTTCGGCCTCGGGACCTCTTATGCTCTCCTTACCTTCAATAAATTGCACAGCCGGAATACACCGTCATCCAAATGTCGACGAAGCCTTAATACCCCATCGCCGTATTTAAGGATTTTACCTGTGCAGAGGAAAGCGTGATGGCTTCGGTCGCTTCAATCCGGGAGGGCACCAGCATAATGGTGTGGAAGGAAATATCCCGGATGGCAAGTTTTTGCTCCGGGTTATCAGCAGGACCTAATTCCACTGCCTCAACGGCACTCATGATGGCGCTGGTATCCATAGGCCCATATTTCTCAACCACCATGTGAATAATTTCCATGACCTGTTGATTGGCTTCGGGTTCCTTCATGATTTTATCAATCAAGCCCACAACCCCCTCAGCCTGTTCCGTGACATCAAAATTCTCTATTCGTTCCTTTCTACGCAAAAAGAGCAAATCATTATCCACATCCTTGCTAAAGGCCCCATAGGGAAATCGGACAAATTCAAAATGCAACCCTTTCAAACCTTTCCCCAACATTTGCAATTCACAGAGGAATAATAATTGTTGAAGTTTCACGTCACTCATCAGACCCATAGATTCGGTCAAATGCAACGTATAAATCAGCAAAGCGCGGTCACCGGTTACTTCTGAGGGTTTTCTCATAGGTACTCCCTAAATTTCTCCACCAACACGAGAAAAAATAATTCTTGATTACCCAGGATGATTGGGGTTTAATATATTCCTTCTTCATCTTACGAAAGATTTCACCATGTCTAAACCGGTCAAAGAACTCGAAACACTCAAGAATCATCTCCAAAAAAACAGCCTCAAACTGACTCGTCAACGCGAGTTAATTCTGACGACCTTCCTCAAAATGGAGCATGTCACTGCCGAGCAGTTATATCATATCCTCGCCAAAAAAGACCCGCATATCGGCCTGGCCACCATCTATCGCACGCTCAAATTGTTCTGTGAAACCGACCTGGCACAGGAACGCCATTTCGGCTCACAAACGCAATTCGATAATGTGTCTCATAAGGGTCATCATGATCACATCATTTGCACCTCCTGCGGGAAAATAGTCGAATTTCAAAATTGCCAAATCGAAAATTTACAAGAAGAGGTGGCGAGAAAAAACGGCTTTATCATTCAAACCCATAAGCTGGAATTGTACGGTCTCTGCAATACCTGCCAAAAGGCCTGATGAGGCTGGCTTTCTCTTTTCCTTCGTCCACAGCTTTTTCCTTTTGATAACGAATACTTTTCACATGGACATTGGTTCGACCCCTTATCGAACCAAAAAAATACCTCACCCACGGGCTCATCTTCCTTCCTTGTCACCCGAAGCAAGGCCTCAAATCAATGGGGGGTTGTGTAACCTCTTGAATTTTTGAGATAAGATAGAGACTTACGTGCTACATTTTCGGCATTCCCGTGTATAATATGAATGAGTCAGGGAACTCACAGATCATCATGACTTGTCCCCTCATTTTTTCTATCACCATAGCGTTTTTCTCTTCGCGAAAGGAGGCTGTTCACATGACCATTACCGGCAACACCACACACAAACGAATGATTCCACTCTGGTCCGGTGTCTTGTCTTTAATTCTAGGATTCCCTGCTATGGGATTGGCTACGGGATATGGAGGAGATGCGCACCACCCATCCGGGCACAGCACGTCCCCCCACGGAGCAGGAGCCTATGGCCATGGCCAGGTTCATCATGGCACGAGCATGTCTGGTGGCTATGGAACAGGAGGAAGCGCCCACAAATCAGGACATGGGCCCCATCAAAGTGCCTCTGAATTTATCGAGCACATATTGAAATTCAAAGAAGGCATGGCCCTTACCGAGGATCAGGTCACCAAACTTCAGACAATTAAAACCGATTTTGAAAAAAACAAAATTAAAATGAAAGCTGACATGCAACTGACCAGCTTGGATTTGCACGAATTGTTGCGGAATGACCAAGGGGACTTGGGCGCTGTTGAATCGAAGCTAAAGAGTCTCTATGAGATTCGTGCAGGCCTTTACCTGGCATCAGTAAAAGCCGGGCGAGACGCCAAGGGCGTATTAACGGACGAGCAACGCTCTCGCATGAAAGCGGTCCATGATCGCATCAATGCCCATCAAGATGGCGGAATGACGAAAGGTCATCCAGGCGGATATTCCCACCATTCCAAGGACAAACAAGGCTAAGCAGCCCACGTCTATGCTCAAAACAAAAAGGAGGCTTCATGCCTCCTTTTTTTGATTAAATGTTGAAGACCTTGTTACGGCTCGAGGCTTAAGCGATTCTTTAGACCCGATGAGACAAACACGGTGCCTTCCTGATTGACAATCACTCCTTCAACATCCGGCAACGACTCAATGAGGGCCATTCCCTGGTCAGGACCCATGACAAAAATGCCGGTGTCCAACCCATCGGCCATGACGCCATCCTTGGCTATAACCGTGACACTTTGACAACCCTGAGCCGGATAAAGGGTCTTGGGATCAAGGATATGGTGAAAGCGAACCCCGTCTTTCATAAAATACCGTTGATAATCTCCCGCAGTAGAGACCGCTTCATCTTCCAACTCAATCCGCCCTAAAACCTGACCCTGATCCTTTCGGGGATGCTGGATACCAAACACAAAGCGTTGGGTATCCGGCATACGTCCGAAGGTCTTAATATCCCCTGACAAAGCCACCACGCCTGCAGTCGCTCCTGCCATACGCATCACGTGGGCAGCGAGGTCGGCCGCATACCCTTTCCCGATCCCTCCAACATCAATAGACATTCCAGGACGCCGCAACCACACACTTCGCGTTATTTTATCCAATTGCATGTTTGATAACTCCATTTGCGGACGAAGCGCTTCCAGAACTTCCTGGGACGGAACATGCCCTTCCCCGCTGACATCCCATGCATTCACCGCTGGACCAAGGGCAATATTGAACCCCCCCTGCGTGAGTTTCGCCACCTCCAGCGATCGGGTGAGGACTTCAAAAGTTTCCTGACTCACCTGTATTGATTCCCGTCCCGCCGCAGCATTCACCTGTGATAATTCACTGGTTGGAATCCACGTGCTCAGCAACTCTTCTAATCGCCGGATTTCATCAAGCCCCGCTTTGACGGCCCTCTGCGCAACCGTCTCATCTGCTCCAACCGCCGTGACAAACACCACGGTTCCCATCAGCATCTGGCTGCGCTTCACCAAATGAGGCGTGCCCTGGCAGCCCGCCAGGAAAAGAATCAAAAAGCAGAGTCCAAGGATTTTCTGCATTCGCCCCATGAGAAATCTCCTAATCTTTAACAATCACGTTGATGGCAGAACAGCCGGAATTCCGTTTGAAAGAATTTATGTGGAATTATGGCGATTGAAGTATCGGAATCTGGGGTAGGGCGTGACTTCGAACAATCGTGCCCGTAATAGGGGAGGTTGCGCCAGGGAGAACAAGACCACATTGGAGGAAAGTGAGGGATAACGAACCGTCATTTCCACGATGGCTTTTACCGATTCGGAGACAATGGTTACCTCTAACTCTCTTGTATAATTCGGAGGATCAACCTGGAATCGCCAACCGCCGAGATACACCACTCCCTGGTCCGGAACCTCAAAGGTTAACGGAACTTCCGCACTGGATCGAAATACGCCTTCCTGAATGAATATTCGGGTCACTTGATACCGGCCTGGCTCCAAGGACAGAAAAAAATAGGAGGAAGCCGCCTCAATTTCCACACGATACCGCCTTTGACCATCCCTGGAGCTGAATTCAAGTGAAGCTAATTCCGGTATATAAATTCTTCCGGACGGCTCTTCCTGCCACACGTAAATGTGTCCGAAAACCAGGGGCTCTGTGAGGTCTTCTTGGGAGGGATGAGACGGAAGCTGATACGCGCATCCCATACTCATTCCAACAAGCATCCCTACAAACGCTAAACAACAAGCACGAACGTTCAGCATGGCCATCCCGTCATCATACCGCCTGTCTTCTCCACAAACTGACACATATAAAAAGATTACGAAAAAAATAAGGCCTTCTTGACAGAAGCCAAACTCATGCGGTATTTAAGGGCCTTGTTAATAACAGTTATCAATTTCAAAATTAACAATAATTACACTCAACATCAAGATGACTCAAGGAACTGAAATAGCTTCTCCATGCACCACCACCTCAGAGGCACGCTGTCATTGCGGGCAACTGATGGCCATCTTAAAAAAAGATGGAGTGGAATTGAAATGCAAACGCTGCAAACGTCTTGTTTTCATTCCCTTTACCGTATTGAGCGACTAATGACGGGGCTGACCCTTCGATTGAGTGTACTCCTGAACATACGTTGTGCTCCGATTCCCGGTTTATCATGAGTTCCTTCCATTGAGGACCTTGAGTCCCCTACCCTTTTCCTGAGGACCTCCGCGTCCCAATCCTATATTAGGAGGTTTTCATTCATGAAGAAGTTCACAATCGGGGTCCTTATGGCCCTTGCTGTGTTTCCAACCTTTCCAGCCTTCTCTGCCTCCGGCGAAGAAGCACTGACACCCGCTCAACAGGAAGCGGTTCGACAAGCGGTTCAAGACTATCTGAAAGGGCAGGGGTCCCCAGAGGCAGGCATGCCACCGATGGAGCCATCAGGGACCGGGATTGCCCCGCCAACTTATGCGGCCCCACCCACTCAACGCCCAGGGGAACCCGTTAAGGAAACCTTAGGAGGATTATCACAACCACGTACGCCTGATAAGAAATACGGATCAACCATGCAAGGGTCCGGACAATTGATCTATGCCCGGCCCTTCGTTTCTTCCCCCAAAGCCATCGTCGGCGGCTACATGGATATCGAGTACTTCAATCGCAAAAATCAAGGGAACAGCTATTTCGATCAGCATCGATTGGTACCTTTCATATACGGGGATATCAGCGATCGGGTGAAATTCGCGGCAGAAATTGAATTCGAGCATGGAACCAACGACATCAAAGTGGAATTCGCGACCATCGACTATCTCGTACAAGAACCCATCAACTTGCGGGCGGGCATTATCCTCGCTCCCCTTGGAAAATTCAACCTCCTGCATGACGCCCCACTCCGTGATCTCACCGAACGCCCTCTCGTGTCTCAACGGATCATTCCATCAACGCTTCACCAACCTGGTGTGGGAGCTTACGGCACCTTTTACCCCACCGCTCTTTCGAAGCTGGATTACGAAATCTACGTGACCAATGGATTCACTAACGCCTTTGGAGGAAACGGAAATCCTAATAACACGTCGAATATCAACCAAACAAACGGAATACGCAGTGCGAGATCAGATAGTACGAGCTTTGACAATAATAACGGCAAATCCGTCATGGGACGTGTCGCGTTCAGCCCCATTTTGGGAGTGGAAATCGGTGGTTCGGGATTTTACGGGAATTATGGCACGAATAAGGATGATAAATTGGCCATTTGGGCCCTGGATTGGACTTTCCAACGAGGCCCATTTGAATTCATCGGAGAAAGTGCCTGGTCTTACATCAAGGACAATGATATCAATCAAGACGGAACCCGGAATGGCAATCCACGCAGAATGCAAGGGTATTACTTACAAGGGAATTACCATTTCCTTCCGGAATGGCTAACCAGAATGGCCCCCACCTTCTTCAAGCCGGAAGTCTCTACCTTCACCGCCATAGTTCGCTGGGAACAAATGAACCTGGGACAGGATTTAAGTGGGGAGGCCGGGAAACTGGGGGAATGGCAACGTTGGACCTTTGGCCTGAACTTCCGTCCCACAGAAGATACTGTCTTCAAAACCGACTTCCAATATACGCCCGTCGGTCGAAATGGAAATGAGCGAATTCATGATACGGCTTTTGTCGCATCCTGGGCCACATATTTCTAAAATTTCGCTTTGAACCGGAAAACAGAGAGAAACGGCTTTGTCGTTTCTCTCTGTTTTTTTAGCTTCAATCAGTTATGAAATATATAGACCACATCAGACCAAATTTTAAAGAACATACCGGTTGACCCCTTGAACATCGGATGATACAATTCGTTCTCATTTTTCATAATGAGAATCAAATTCAAATAAATCGAAAATCATTCTCGTTTTTTATTTATGGCTTTATCTCCTGCTTCCCTCCTTCGAGGAATCCTTATTTTGTCATTCACAGCCTATATGCTTGGCTGCAACTTCCTTTCCGGTCAAGACCTGATTGTCGATCGATACATGGCCTGTCCAATTGATTCCGTTTGGAATTCCTCATTGGAAACTCTCAAAGCCTATCCCGTGACTAAGAAAGACAAATCCAACGGCGTAATCGAAACCGGGTGGCGGGTGGAATATGTGGAAGGCGCCAAGTATGGCCTTTTCCAACGGGAAGGCATGGGGGACAAAGAACGATCGCAACTGACCCTGACCATGAAGCCCCTCGATTCCAATGCCGTGCGCCTCCAAATTGCGGAACGTCGGCAACATTGGGGATTCCGTGGCGGGGCCAGACTTTATGATTGGTATCCGGTCGAACCATCACAACAAGCCGTGAATCTCATTTTAAACAACTTAACCGAAAAACTTGAGGCTGAAGGATGTTTCATCGAATCTTAAACATCGCTATTTTCGGGAGTCTTTTACTGGCGTTTGCCCCTCAACCCTCCAATGCCGAGAATAACCAGATCTGGGATAATGAATTGAAGCGGTATTTGACTCCACAGGAAATGGTTCAGGAAGACGTCTACCTGACGCCGGAAGAGGCTGCCAAATTGACACTTCCTGACTCCGATTCCATCCGCTTAGAGGTCATCACCCTCAACGATAACCAGAAACGAATTATCGAAGAGCGAATCGGATGGCAATTTCCGGAATCGACCTTTGATTGCTATATTGGGGAAACGAACGGAAAGATCGATGGATGGGCTTTCGTCCAACATACCATCGGTAAGCATAAACCGATGACCTATATGGTTGGAGTTGACCCCGATGGAGAAATCACCAACGTTGAAGTATTGGTCTACCGAGAATCACGAGGGAGCGAAGTTGGAAAGAAACGCTTCAATTACCAATACCAAGGAAAAACGATTGACGACCCCATTCGGATTAACCGGGATGTCATCAACATTTCCGGCGCTACCATGTCCGTGCGATCCATGAGTGCCGGCGTTAAACGCGCCCTCGTCCTGGCCCATGAACTGTACCTGCAATCCCAGAGTCAAAGTCCCCCCATTAATACGGCCAGTCGAACGGACAAAAACTTTTTGGAGTCCCTGCTGGGGTTCTAACCTCCTGAAGCAATGGAATGCGAAATTTCAATGCCCGCTTCCGGCTCCGCGACACCGACCGTCATATCCGCTTAGTCTATACCTGGTTTCTCCTGCTGATGCTCGCAGGATTCATTTTCACCTTCTTTTGGGCTCATAGCATGACGGAGTTGAGCCTTAAAGGCCTTGCCGAACATTATCGAGGATCGGATGCAACTTTTGGTGAACCAATGCCGTTTGGTCAACTGGCCGAGACCACACATTTCCATCTGTTTACCATGCCGGTCACATTCATGATTTTGGTCCACGTCCTCTATCTCACGATGGTTAGCCCCACACTAAAAGTGGTTACGACATGGATGGCTTTTGTCGGGGTCACTCTGGATCTGGTTTCACCTTGGCTGATTGCCTATGTATCCCCAATCTTCACCATCGCTATGTTAACCGGAGACATCCTGATGGTTGTGGGATTTCTCATCATGTTCGTCATACCCATGTATGAAATGTGGTGGCAAAAATCCGCCTTCATGATGCCGGAGTCGGATGACTGACTTATGCCCTTTACCCCAACCCATGCCTAGACGCGGGTCACTTCAACCACCGGTTGGCCTAAAACAGCTACTGGATCTGTATGATGGGATGCGACAAGAGTTTTCTCACTCAATCGAGTCAGACGGCTATACTTTCATGAGAGAGGAACAGAATCTTCGTCCACATCCTACATCGGCCTGGCCAAGGGTTCCTTGTTATCATGGCTTTGGAAAATGGATAGGCATCAGCCTCTTTTCCATATTTCTTTCTGCCTGCGCACCAGATTTGTATTGGGCAAAACCAGACGCAGGCGAGGGTGAATTCGAACAGGATTTGCGCTCATGTCGGGAAATCCTGATCAATGAAGTACATTCCGAGACTTCATTGAACCCATTCAGCAAAGGAATAACTGATGATGCCTTGGCACAATGCATGAACAGCAAGGGCTGGTTTTTGGCTGAAAAACCATAAATTCTGACTTTTGCAATGACTCATTTCCCAGATGTCGCCCGTGCTGGCCTTAACTTGTTGCCCGGAGATCTTCCAATAGGCAGCAGATTTCCATGGATGTTCGTCGCACCGCATAAATGAAAATTCGCTGCCAAATGAGGGCATTGATGATGCCAGAGTTTGATGACTAATTACGTCTCACCATATTCCTAAGGCCCGAGACTTTTCGAGTCCAGAGCCCATGAGCTGACATTGTCTGCTCATGGGCTTTTTTTGTGTCCAAGGATGGTAATGCGCTGATTCTTAATATATCCCGAGGATGAGTAATTATTTATTCATCCTCATGTGGGCGAGGGGGTGGGTCTCCTCCTGTCCCCCTCGCCTCACTCCTCCTCAACACATGACGTGTGAGGATACATCCACAATTTATCCAAAGAGAGAGAGATCGTAGAGGATTTCTCCGAAGAGCGATTCATTTTAACGCGAGGTGCACCCATGAACGTCCATCGATTTATTATGTTCTCTTGCGCGCAGGTCTTTTGTATCGCATTACTCACATCAACTCTATCCTTTTTCGTCAATGTCCCTCTGGTGTTAGCTCAGGAAGCCGAAGAAGCTGATCCACCGGAAGTGACCAACGGAGAACGGTTATTTCTGGAAACTCGATTTGCCCAATTATTTAAAATTTTTCTGGATGACGGAGGCGATGTGAATGACCCCTTGCCCCAAGGCGATCCCGCTCTCGACAAAGTGGCGAATTGGCAACTCCCGCCAGATCAATTTGCCGATGGCCCGTTTGCCGGTCAATCTATGAACTGCCGGAGTTGCCATTTTGTAGATGAACTCCTCGATGTTCCAAACTACGGAATGAATACCTATTCGGATTTTGCACGACGGAGTCCTATTCCAGCCCGGGAAGATGGAAAACACACCGCGGTCCGAAACGTGCCACCGCTCGTCAATTCTGCTCTTCCTCGACAAATGTTTTTTCTACACGCCGATGCTGAATTTCCGACGATGGTGGATTTGGTCAAAGGGACCCTGACCGGACGGAACTATGGATGGCTTTCCGACGAGCAGGAAGCCGCCATCTCACATATTGCCAGAATTATTCGAGAAGACTCGGGAACCGGAGATCTGGCGCAGGAATTTGGCGGATTGTCCTATCGTGTCATGTTCACCGGAACCGATCCATCTATTCCTCAAGACTTTCTGATCCCTGAAGATTTTCGCGTAGAGGTTTCTCAAGCCACCGACCTACAAATTGTCCAGGCGGTTTCACAACTTATCGCCGCCTATACGGACCAACTTCTCTTCTCACAGGATGACGAGGGAGGATTCAATCTTTCTCCTTATGATGTTTTTCTGAAAATCAACAGTTTGCCTCGTCAACCCGATAAGTGGGAATCTCCCAATTCATATGCTCGTCGATTGCTTCAACAGATTAAATTTCTCGAGTCATACGATCCGCAAAATTATTCCCGATGGCCTTCAATATCTTCTCACGATGACCCGACCCTTCAGTTTGTTGAGAAAAATCCTCATACGGCAGATGGCAAGTTTCAGTTCCATGACCAAATCTTCACCTTTGGACCTGAGGAACTACAAGGGTTGAAAATATTTTTTGCTCAACAGGGTCGACACAAGCATCGTCATAAAGGCCATCACATTCGGCCCAGTGACCAAGCTCAGGGAGGAATTGGGAATTGCATTGCATGTCATACGCCACCACATTTCACCGACTTCCGTTTTCACAACACGGGAATTGCCCAAACGGAGTATGAACGCATCCACGGCCCCGAATCGTTTTCCATCCTGGAAATACCTGGATTGCATCGGCGAAATAATAATATCGAAGCCTATCTGCCTGCCACAGCAAAGCATCCTCATGCTCAAGAACCATTCCGCGCTATTCCCTCGCCAGACAACACCCAATGGACCGATCTGGGAATCTGGAACATTTTCTGGAATCCTGATTTCCCCGAATCCCAGCTACCCATTTGGTCAATCCTTTGCGAGGACGTCCTCAATGAACACTTTGGGGTATTTCGTGGCTTCCAGGCCTGTCGACCAGATCGACTCCTACCGAGAGCTATTGGGGCTTTCAAAACTCCCGGCCTCCGGGATTTGAGCCATTCGGCTCCCTATAGTCACGCCGGTATCGCCAATACGCTTGAAGATGTGATTCAGGGGTATATTACAAATTCGGGTTTAGCGCGAAAGGGCATGCTTCGCAGTGGTGATCCCCATCTGAAAAACATTGCCTTAATTCAAGAAGACATCCCGGCTTTAACAGCGTTCCTACGATCCTTAAACGAAGACTACGAATAAACGACGAACATATCGCCTCAAGCAAAGCCTTCCACACGGAACTCTCACAACTAGAAGAAACTGAACCTCCTTAAGCCCACGGTGTGTCATTCACCGTGGGCTTGTATTTTGCCTACTTCATCTTGCAGGAAACTTCTATCGCTTCCACCACTCCGGCAGTCAAGAACAAAAAATCATCTAAAGCCATACACCGGTAGGAACTTCCTTTGAAGAAGATTCGCCCTGGTTCTTTGCTTTTCCCAATCCAGCTCATTCCTATTTTTAGTATTTAAGTGACTTGGTTTTCACGAAATGGCCCGAATATCCTTCGCCTTGAGGCCGATTACAAGACGCTCAGGGAGGTTGTGTCCATTAGGAGAAAAAGGCTCGAAAGCATGGCCGACTGGTTGGTGCGGTGTTGGCAATATTAAAAATCAAGCGATCACCCATTCCCTGGAGAAGAAAAGCGCGAAAGATAGCCCTTCCTCATAAGAAAAGTGTTTATTGTTTCCGGCAGAATGCCTCCATATCAACATGGGAAAAAACCAAACCGAAATACCACCCTCACCGAACTCATGATCTGTTGCGGCCTAACGGATGCGATGTGTCTTCCTGAAGCCTCTATATGAACCGAAAGAGGTATGCCCCATTCAAACCCTAGGTTCGGCAGGAAAACCCTGGAAGCCATCGCGCGATGAAATCCCGCAAGGGACTCCCTTATGGTGCAGCGTTCGTTGGACCAAGCTGCGCATCGGGCGGGTACGAGGGAAAATGTTTCCGGTCATTGGTTATTTCTCCGGGTTGCTGATCGCCTTTTCTCTCGTGGACTTTCAAGGTGGATGCTCGAGGTGTTGCGGGTGCAATTACATGATTTTCATTTGGCCCTAGGTGGTTCACATCGTCGCCAGCTGTTTCGTACAGGAGGCGGGGACATCTTGAAATTTCATTCATTCCGTCCTGTCACATCGACAATCGCTCATACCTGAAACCGGGATCAATGGGCCATACCGATTTCCACAATTTCAAAATTCCTCCAGGACTATAACCCCCCTCGTCCACCCATCCGGGCAAAACACCTGGCCAAATCCTGCAGCAACAGGTGAAGAACCCGTATTGCCCGTTTATCACTGCAAAAAATCTTATGATTTCCGTGATTCGGCATCCTGATGCCCCTTGGTCTACTGACTGAAAGAGAATCGCTCCATTAGTTTATAGACTCAAGACATGGCTTTTCTGCCTTTTGAGCATAGACAAAATATTTATTTCAATTTAATATTGAAAATACAAATGATTTTCATTATCATTAAATGTGAGATCACAATTACAACAATCTTTTTCCATTGGGCGGAATCCAGCCGGGACAAACTGCCAATGAACGCAAACAATCATACATACGAACAAAATTCCAGGGCGAGCGAGCTACCCAGTACGCACCCAAAAAGATTGGGTCTCTTTTCCTCCTCCGGGGCGCCCAATTCTTCATTTAGTCGGAGGACACAAACAATGGAGGCTATCCCCATGAACATAGGACATTCCACCATGCCACACATGAGAGTTCCTGCACTGCTGAAGGGAAATATGATCGATTTGGATCTAGCGAGCTTAGAAGGACAATGGGGCATGTTGTGTTGCCTTCCCACACTTGAATTTTGCGATGCCGTGTTTCTCAATCAGTTTCGCAGAACCGTCCATAAACAAGGCGCCCTCTTATTGGGTATGCAACACCCCGCTCACTTGTCTCACGGATCGCACCTCCCCACAACCCAAATCCTTTCCATCCCTTTGTTAATTGACTCTACACAACGTTTAGGTCGAGCCCTGGGCTTATGGAGTGAACCTCCCTTTAATCAATGCCAGACCTTCATCTTCGACCCAGAGGGAGTAATCAGAGACCGACGGAGCCATTTGTTCAATTGGCATGGCATGACCCTCCTTTTGGGCATGTTGAAACAATGTCAGGACTTTTCGTTTCAGCCTGCTCAAAAACGAAACCATAATCCTGCCACCAACAATTTCATGTTTGCCAAAACAGGATCTGAACCCAACCCTTTGCTGATACTCACTGGCAAATCAACCTCATACCACTCAGGAGACACTTATGCCATCAAGTCAACAACTCAAGCTGAACGTCTGTGACTGTAGTCGTATTCATCTCACCTATGGGTCGATTACTCTTCATTTCGAGAAAGAAGAGTTCCTCGCCTATGCAATGCAATTGACCAGAATGGCGGCTCAGGTATCAAACACCGCTGGGTTTCGAAGAGCACCCAGCCTCGCTGACGCAAAAGCCACTACTTGTCATTGAGGAAAACATTCGGTGTCCATCAAGTACGTTCAAAGAGAACGTACTTGATGGCTCTTAATCTGGTAAAGAAATTCAAGGAAGATCTCATGAAACGAGATTCATTTATCATCGAAGGGGAAAAGCCGGTTTTCATCAGTTTGTCGGTATCCTTAGGAATCGTTTTTCTCAGCATCATTGGCCTGTGGGCATGGCCCGGAATCATACTGGTCCTAAGCCAATAAGACCAGTTGGATGAGTTGAAGAACGGGAAAGTTGGCTGCAGGTCTGTTTAATGAATTTGATCGGTTTTGGTTGGCAAAGCCAAATCATGGCCAACGTTCAAGCGGGAGGTTCGATTCATGCCATGCTTTGCGATCCCTTCCCAATCCCCTCATGCCCATTACCTAATGATCGTACGAAAGATGGTATTCCTGATTATTTTTTTCACCCAATAAAAAAACCTGGGGCCTTCCCCCGCCCTCCCAAGATCTTAAGCAAGATTTTTTATGAAATCATTTGCTCGGTCTTCGCAAGGGTCTCACTTTCCCAACTTCAATCCCACACAATCCTCAAGATGGAGCGAACAGCAATAAACCAGTCATTCCAGGTATCCGGTCATCATCCTATGAGGAGTTAAATATGGAGAGTGGGTGGTTGATTCGATATTTGCCAGGCCACTTAATAAAACCTCTACCTAAAAGGCCATCACTCCGTATCTCAGTTCAGGAAATGCAGGAAGAGTTCCCTCAAGGAAATCAGCTTTTTGACTCCCCAATCATGGAATTGGAGGTCTAACGTTGCATAAGGTCAACTCAACCTTTGCCCGCCTCTTAATTTGGGCAAGGAAAAAGATCAGTTCAAAGATGGAATACCCGCACAAAGTAATCAAACAAGGTTTCGCACGGAAGGATAGCGTAACCCGATTATGAAATTTAGGGAGGTAAAAAAAACGGGCGGAAATATCGTGACTGGCTGGAATGGAGAAAGACAACAGCTACCCCGTGTTAAACCTGCCTGGCCGAAGAGGTCTCAAAATTGACAATTCTTTTTCTTTTTAGGTATTATAAATGATAATGATTATGGGTATCAAAATCATAAAAATATACGAGGGTAATTTGGGCACTGCAACCCGAATGCTCACAGATACCCGGACATAACCTTGCCAATGTCTGATTTACTCGGACCCAGAAGGTTTTTTATTGACTACAAAGGAGGGAACAGCATGAAGATCGGAACACGCGCACCAATGTGGAAAACCCCATGCTTGCTAAATGGCAAATGGCAGTATCTTTCCCTGACAGCGTTTCAAGGAACCCAATTTGTGCTCTGCTGCCTACCTGCCTGTACTGAAAACGATGCATGGTTGCTGGAACAACAGGTCAACCGGTTCCATGCAGGAAAGATCGTGCTCGCGGTCTTAGTACCGGATAACGCCTTTCTTGGGAATTCCTGGTGTCGTCCGCCTCAGGACTTTGGTCTCCCCTATTTGACTGATCCTCTCAATCGTTTGGGACGTACCCTACAACTCTCAGCCTCCTTACCGCCCCATCGATGCGAAACATTATTTTTTGACCATCGCTGCTGCCTACAATTTCGCCTATTCCATGACCTGAACCTTCGAGGCATCACAACAGTGCTGGAGGTTGCAGAAAGTGAATTCTGTCGGAGATCCGCTCAAGCTGATCTTAAGTCGAGGCTTACCTCCGACCATCTTCTGCCACACTGTTCACCATTTGAGGCTCCAATAGGCTGACACTCCTCCCCCAACAATGGAATTCTGTACCAACCCTTGAAGGAGAAACTTTAAGATGATTGCGCCAGACTCTGCGTTATCCCCCGTTTCAAAATCCCAATCTCTTTCCATTCACCAATGGATGTATCTCCTCTTTTGTCTAAGCGTGGGGATGTATGGTGGTCTTGGTCATGCTCCGTCTCAGTGGACCGATGCCCTTCCAGACATTGTTCTCTGGGGAGCCACAGGCTTAGCAGTCGGCTGCCTGGCTCTATGGTTAGAACGACATTTGACCGCATGTCACCGTTCTACCTTGATTGGTGGTAGTTTTGGCCTCATCGTTGCCTTGGCGGGGATCGGTTTTGTATTGATCATGGGAATGGGAACAGGGCTGCTCGAGATGTCTCCTCTTACCCCGTGGATCGGGCTGCATGTCTTTCTTCTCTGTCCGTACATCGGACTGATGGTTGGTATCCACATCTCCAACATACTGTCACTGACCCCAAAAGCTGAACTACAAAAAGAGTCCTCTCCTCACGGTTCGCTCATCCCAGCGAACACCGTTCAAAAATTGCTGGATTCTAGCGCGATAATCGATGGCCGAATACTACCTCTCTGCACGACAGGTTTTTTGGAAGGTCCTTTCCTGGTTCCCAAAAGTATTCTGCATGAACTCCAAACATTAGCCGACTCCGCTCACCCCTCTAAACGAATTAAGGGGAAGCGTGGGTTGGATATCCTATCCCAACTGCAGGAACTGCCAAATCTGGACGTGGTGATAATAGAGGATTGGGAACCCGACATATCAGCGGTTGACCATCAACTCATCGCCATAGCCAAAAACCGTGAAGCCAAGATCGTAACCAACGATTGGAACCTGGCAAAAGTCGCATCAGTTCAAGGTGTGCTCTCCCTCAACGTGAACGAATTAACCTACCAATTACGCCCTTTGGTATTGCCTGGAGAAACCATACGTGTCTTTATTCATAAAGAGGGTCAGGGGCAGGAGCAGGGCATTGCCCATCTAGATGATGGCACGATGGTCGTCGTGGACCACGGTGCGACTCTGGTTGGTCAAGCGATTGAGGTGGTGGTGACCCGATTTATGCAAACGAACACGGGACGAATGATTTTCTCAACTCCTCAGTCCAAAAACTCTCCTATGTTTGTCAATCTTCAACCACCTCTCAAGGTGGCTTCGGGATACTCTCGCAGCCTCCTGGAAGATCATGGATGAGGACGGACAGATGGCATAATTATCCAACCTCTTTATCATACGACATCAATATTTATTAACCTTGAGGTCTACATTAACCAAACTGTCAGTCTATCCCGGAGAGAGCTCTTCCCCTCTCCAAGCTAGTGGGGGGCCCACCCGCACTCCTGGGTCCCCTACTTTCTTTGATGCTGGCTTTTGACACGAATTACTTTAAGAAAGGAATCAACAATGTCATTCCAACGTTGTCCTCAATGCCAGAACAGTACACTTGCACCAACCGGAGCCTTTTGGTGCTGTACGAATTGCGGATCGGCAATTACTTCCCAGGCCTTAGCCGCCCTGAGGGAAACAGTCAAAACCAGAGGCCATCGGCACGCCCAGCTCATCCATGAGATCCTCTAATGCTCTATTGGAGAAAATAGGTTATTCTTCAGAGAGGGTGAGCATCGCAACCACTGTGCCACGGCAGACCCCTGCCACCCATACGGAATGGGCCAATACCTAGACGTGACCAGTCTCATCCTTGCCCATGTCACCACGAAAGCGCTCGTGGCATAACTACCGATCAGGATCAAAGCCAAGGCTCCACCTTCTGATCTCTTGGATGAGGCGCCATTTTTTTCCACATTGGCCTATTTGTTATAATAGTTACTCTGCGGGAATTTCTCACACACTTCTTTTCACGTACAGAAATTCTTTCTGTATTCATCCTCCATTGTCCAATTGCACACTTCAAATGTTTTGGGCTAAATCTAGTTATCAACCAGGGGAATTTGAGGAGGATACCAGGCAGTGTCGCCAATCATTAATTCACAATCCTGACGATCAGGGAATTTCCGAAACACTCTCCCGTGCATTTAAACCATCTGAAGATTCCATGACAATGCTTAATGGCTTATGGCTGGTTTTTGACTAAAAAAAATCTAATCTATGCCAAATGTTCCTCTCCATAATTTACCACGCCGGCAAATGGTGCATCTACGAAAGAACGACCTAAACTATTCATCCAGAAAATGATCAACCGCGGCGTGAAGAGTATGTTGAATTTGCTCACAGTCTTCACCGGAAAGAATTTTTTCTCCCTGAAAATTGGTCACATAAAAAACATCGGCCACCTGATCCAACCTGGTCCCGATTCTGGCCATATGAATTGAAAGACCCAATTGAACCAGCGTTTTGGCGATTACAAAGAGCAACCCTTGCTTGTCGTCGGCAAAGAGGTCAATCACCGTAAAGGCATCTGAGACCCCATGTTCAATATGAACTTCCGTTGGATGCCGGCCTGTAGGAAACGGACGACCAAAGGCCATGCGCCGTCGTCGTTCAATCATTTGGTGAACTGATTGTCTTCCCTCCACGACCTCTTGAATTTCCTTTGCCACCTCCTCTAGGCGTCCGGCAGATGGCGGCCCTTCATAATCTGAATCATGTACCGAGAACACATCCCATACCGTGCCATCCTTCAGTGTCATAATTTGCGCTTCCAATACCTGCAAACCCATGGCGGCTAACACTCCGGCCACCTGCATAAAAATACCTGGTTTGGTCTGTTCACGAGTGATCAGCACATACTCCGTAACACCCGATGCCTGATTGAATCTGGCTTCCACATGAGTCGGCTTGACAGGTAGAGAACGAATGGCTAAGAGGTACGCCGCCATTTGGTCAACCGGTGTCGACTGAACGTACCGGCTGGGGAGTTGTTGAAGTTTGGCATTCACCCATTCCGACCAGTTGGGTTCCGGAGAATGTCCCTCGCTTCGATCGGCCTTTAAAATTTTGATAAGTTGGTCCCGAGCTTCGGACGAAATATTCTTATTCCCATCACCGGAATACACTGAACCCGCATCCCCGGCAAGCTCTGCGTAGGTCAGGGAATACAATTCCCCTAATAAGGACTCTTTCCATTTCGTCATCACCTCAGGTCCCACCGCTGATATATCTGCAATAGTCAGAATAAACAGCTTTTGAAGCATCCCGACAGTCTTTACCAAACGGGCAAAAGTGACAATGGTTTTAGGATCGTTGAGATCTCGACGAAAAGCCGTATGAGACATCTGCAAGTGATGGCGAACCAGAAACGCGAGAGTCTGCCGTTCCTTTTCAGATAACTCCAACCGATCGGCTGTTAAATGGGCGATCTCCTGACCGACTTCACTATGATCCCCAGGACGCCCTTTGCCTAAATCATGCAGCAAGAGCGCCAGATGCAAAATATCTTTATCAACGATGTTTCGGTAAACCTCTCCTATGATCCCTTGATGATTTTGAAGCCGTTCCGCTTCCCTCACTGCGAGCAGACTGTGCTCATCGACCGTGTATTTATGATATTGATTGAACTGCATGAGGCCACGTACTCGGGAGAAAGCGGGAACAAGTTTTTCCAGTAGACTAGCCTGATGCATGGCCTCAAGAATCTGAGCTATTCGACCAGGGTTTGCCAGAATATGTCGAAAAAGCCGACTCACCGGCTTGGTATGAAACAACTCATTGGGTAGGGTTCCCATGTGCTGAGACAATTCATTGAGAATGCGCGAATCGATGGGGACTGCTTGACGATGAGAGATTTCAAATAACCTCAGAAGCAACATGGGGCTCTCCATCACCTCAAGGAGTTTATCCGTTTGAATTGTCAGCCGATTCTCCAGGATACGGAAGTGCCCCTCAATTAATGGAGGAGGCCACCACTGGCGAACCCGATCCAACCAGGATTCCTCCCTGGCTTGGTCAAGAAACCGCCGACTACGGTCAAACAACCCGGTGGTATGACGGAAATACACTTGCATAAATTGCTCAACGGCCAACAAATGGGGATGATCCACAAATCCCCAAAGTGCAGAGAGCCGAACCTGATCGTCGAAGGTAAGGATATCTTGAGCCCGTCCCGCTTCAAAATGTAAAAAACACCGGACTCGCCAAAGAAATTCCTGTGCTTCTTGCAGAACCTGATAATCCTGAATAGCAATTATTCCCCGATTCGAGAGTTCTTGAATCGTCCCCGCTCCATATCGGGCCTGGCCAACCCATTGCAGCAAATGCAGATCCCGAAGCCCACCCTTACTTTTTTTAATATTCGGTTCCAGCATAAAGACAGTCTCACCAAATTTGGCATACTCTCTTTCACGCTCTTGAATTTTATCCAGGACAAACCGTTGCGCCCATTTCTTGATGATCCGGCGTTCGAATTTCCGTTGAAATTCCTGAAACACTGCAGCACTGCCGATAAGAAATCGTGACTCCATCAGTGAGGTACAGGCCGCCAGATCGGCTTCTGCAATCGTCAGACATTCTGCGAGGGACCGCACACTATGCCCTACTTGAAACCCAAGATCCCAAAGCCGGTGAAAGACGCCGGTAGACAGTGCCTCAGCGACTTCCCTTTGGTTGCCCTGAGTGAGAATCATCACATCAATGTCGGAATAGGGGGCTAACTCCCGCCGCCCATACCCCCCCATGGCCACTAAACAGCATTGCTGCCATCCAGCTCGCACACCTGCGTTGCCTTGCTGAATGACCTCCCGAAATCGCGCGATCAGTAAAGCATCCATGAAATCCGAAAAAGCCTGGGTGATCTCACTGCCGGTCGCCCCTTCAATTAGGCGTTGCCGAAGAACCTCGCGCTGGGACTGGAGAACATGAAGCCCCGGAGAGGAGTCCTTATGTTCCGTCAAACCGGTATGGGGCAAAGACATCCCTTCACTCATCGATGGCAGCTCCCGCCAGCACTCACCATGTCACACATTCAGGTTACGCTCCAGAAAAATATCGGTTCGTAATCGGCATGCGCCGATCCTTTCCTAACGCTCTCGAGGTTATTTTAATGCCCACTGGGGCTTGTCGACGCTTGTATTCGCTCCGATCCACCATCCCCATGACAGTTCGCACAACATGAGAATCATAGCCCATCTTTACAATTTTGCCCACTGACTCATTGTCCTCAACATAGGCTTGTAGAATGGCATCTAAGACCGGATAGGGAGGGAGGGTATCCTGATCCGTCTGATCGGGCTTCAACTCAGCGGAAGGAGCACGCACCTGAATTCTTTCAGGGATAATCACCCGGTCAAAATCAGAGCCCCTATACTCACTTCGCCAGCGAGAAAGCTCATACACCTTCGTTTTGGGAATGTCTTTGATCACGGCAAACCCACCAGCCATATCGCCATACAGCGTGGCATATCCCACACTCATTTCGCTTTTATTTCCCGTGGTCAGTACTAAATATCCGAACTTATTGGAAAGAGCCATCAGCAGTGTTCCGCGGATGCGAGCTTGCAAATTTTCTTCCGTCGTATCAGCCTGAGAACCCTGAAAGGACTTACCCAACACCTCAAGCAAAACCCTGAACACTCTCGTTATCGAAAGATGCCGTATCTCGATTCCCAATTTTTTTCCTAGCTGACGAGCATCCTCACGGCTTTCTCTAGAAGTATAGGGGGATGGCATCATTACACCCATCACATTGGACGCACCTAAGGCATCGCGGGCAATCAATGCCGTCAAAGCCGAATCAATTCCTCCGCTGATACCCACAAGAACCCTTGAGAAGGCATTCTTCCTCACATAATCTTGCACTCCTAGCACGAGTGCCCGGTATATCTCCTCTAATTCACCCAGCACCGGTGTGAGCCTTCTGACACCTGAAGCGCCGGACTTCGGCCACCTCGGCGTCCACCCCATACGGAACATCGGAACCCGAACATCTTCCCCATCAACTTCGGATGCTTTTCCAGTCCTTTTCGATTTCCCCTTTGGTGTTGAAGGAATCTGAAGGTCGGTAAGCAGGAGATCTTCTTCAAAGGCTTTTGCCCGCGCAAGGACCACACCGGTGGAATCCATGACGAGACTATTCCCATCAAAGACCAATTCATCCTGTCCTCCGACCATATTGGTATAACTGACCATGACATTGTTAGTTTTCGCCCGAATGGCTAACATGCGTTCACGATTGTGGGTTTTTCCGACGTGATAAGGAGAGGCATTAATGTTGAGAACCAGATGAGCGCCCCCATATACCGCCTGCCGACTAGCCGGACCATCAGCAAACCATATGTCTTCACAAATATTTATTCCAATTCGTAACGGGCCCAGACAGTAGACCGGACTGGTTCGTCCCGGTTGAAAATATCGCTCTTCGTCAAACACCCCATAATTGGGGAGCTTGCATTTGGCATACGATCTTTTCACCTGACCATTGACCAGGACCCACGCCGCATTCAAGGGCTTCCTTCGATTTTGTACGTGATCCCGGAGAGGATGTTCAGCAAGACGGTCAGATTCAGTCACACTTCCCACTACCGCCATAATCCCCGTCGTGACTTTGGTAATACGGTCCCGCATCCGACTAATATCGAATAGAAACTTCGGCATGAGGAGCAGATCTTCTGGAGGATACCCACACACGGCCAACTCCGGAAAGACAACCACATCAGCTTTGGCTTTCTTCGCCTCGCGGATCCATCCGCAAATGGTGCGGGTATTCCCCTCAAGATCCCCAACCACCGCATTCATCTGCACCATCGCTAATCGAATCATCATGATAAAAAAAACGTCCTCTGTCCCATCGGAACCGAGGACGCCATTGTCCTTTACGCTAACATATACGGGAAGACGTCGTTGTCGCCCCTCAAGGTATTATACAAGCAATGAAGAATCCGTTCAAAGACTGTCTCCTCAAACGCCTAATTCAATGATAAATCGTCCTAGGGATGCTTATTGAGTCGCCCGTTGAAGTTCCTCCGCGAGAATAATCGCATCGGCAATTTCTCTCATGGATTTTCGAAGATTCATGCTTTGTCGTTGCATAAGGCGAAATGCTTCAGGCTCTGACAATCCCCTAGACGCCATTAAAAACCCTTTAGCACGCTCTACCAATTTTCGCACTTCTAGAGCCTCTTGCATCTCAAACGACTTTTCCATAAGCCGAGTGTGCTCAATGGCGACGGCAGATTGATTCGCAATGGCTTGAAGCGTGGTAACCTCTTCATCTGAAAATGCATGATAACTGGAAGTGTATACATTAATTACCCCAATCGGATTCTCCTTCATGAGCATGGGAATGGACAATAAAGAATGCAATCCTTCCTGTTTCGCCAAATCCCGATAAAAATACCCATCTTCTGCCTTCACATCCGGGACATACACCGGATGGTGATCCTGCACCGCTCGTCCGCTCATGCTCTGCCCAACCTTCAACGGTGGCTTCCGCCGATACGCATCACTGAGGCTTTGAGTGGCTGCAATACGTAATTCCCCCGAATCCTGGTCGACAAGCATGATCGAGCAAATTTTTGAATTCATCAGCTGAGCCGTCATGGTAACAATTAATTGCAGTACATCCTCTATCAGTCGATTAGACGCCACCGTTTCCGATACTTGGGAAAGCGTTTCAAGTCGACGCGCTTTTTGTCGCATATCATCATACAATCTGGCATTGGCAATGGCGCCGCCGACCTGATTAGCAATGGTCAATAAGAGCGCGAGCGTCTCTTCAGCATACCGCTTTGACCGCTTATGCTGAACATTGATGACACCGACCATTTTCCCCTTACTCGTAATGGGAACTGACACAAACGCCTGATAGCGGTCTTCCGGCAGACGATGAAAAAACTTAAATCTGGCGTCATCACTTGCATTGCGAGGAATCACTACGGGAATTTTTTCTCGTGCTACCCACCCGGTAATCCCTTCTCCCAAACCGATGGATATCCGCCCGATAAGACGGGGATGAGGATTTTTCGATGCACGTAAAATAAGCTCGTCTGTTGTTTCAGAGATCAAATACAATAGACAGGCATCCCCCTTCGTCACTTCCACAACCACTTCCACGATTTGCTTTAATACCGTTTCCAGTTCCAAAGTACTACTGATGGATTCGCTGATTCGGTGAAGAATCTGCACTTCACGGGTCCGCTCCCGAACAAGGTGCTTGAGGTCTTCCATAGTCGAAGGACGGATCGGAGCCATGTTATTTTTTCTTGGATAGATGTGGACGGCTCACTGCCTGTGGAACAGGCTCCAATCGTTTCCCACGAGAGGACTGACTGGAAGTAAACCATTGGCGAATACGTTGTCGAACCAGGGGAACGATTTTGACCTTCCCGATTGTGGTGGGTACCACGCAATTGATTTGACCCTTTACAACCTTTTTGTCGTGTTGCATGGCTTCCCAGAGATCCATAAAAGTCATGGAAGGCATGGCAACGGGCAACCCAACATCCTGAATCAAGTCGCGTTGTCGCTCAACCAGCTCCTTCGTACACAACCCTAAAAAATGTGCCATGGCGGCTTCCTGCACCATGCCAATTCCCACCGCTTCTCCATGAATCCATGTTCTATAACGACCCCAGGTTTCCAGTGCATGGCCTACGGTGTGGCCATAATTCAAAATGCGTCTGCGTCCCGATTCCCGTTCATCTCCACCCACCACTTCGGCTTTAATTTCACAACACCGCCGAATGACGGTCGGGATGACATGCTCTGATTGTAAGCGTAGGTCATCAACGTGTTGTTCTAAATATTCAAAAAACTTTGGATCCGCAATCATGCCATACTTAATCACCTCCGCTAACCCTGCTATCCATTCACGTTTTGGAAGAGATTGCAATGTCTGCGGATCAATAACTACGACACGTGGCTGATAAAAGGCCCCAATCAAATTTTTCCCCATTGGATGGTTGACCCCTGTTTTCCCACCCACGCTTGAATCTACTTGAGCCACCAATGTCGTCGGCACTTGGACAAATGAAACGCCCCGCAGATAAACTGAGGCCGCAAACCCAGCCACATCTCCCACAACCCCTCCACCTAATGCTAACACCACTTCCTGCCGTTCTAGTCGTTGGGTTACCAGTTCATCCAGTATTTTTGACAACCAATACATGGATTTGGCCTTTTCTCCATCGGGTATCACCACAAGAAATGGAGAAAATCCACTCCGCTTTAAGGCACGGGAAACTACCCGCCCATAGAGTTCATTGACGACTGGATTGGTCACAATGGCAACTCGCCCTGACAATCCAACATCCTGAAGCACACGGCCTATTTGAGGCAGAATTTGAGGTTGAATAAGGACTTGATAACTCCGATCTCCCAATGAAACCGGAACATGTTTCGAGAATTCAGAGGTCTTCATCTAGCGGAGGTCACCACAAAGCAGGTTTATTCCAAGAAACGATAGAAACCTGCCACGAGAGGAGTTCAGGGCAAGAGGATTAAAACGTGCGGACATACTCTTGATAAGCCTCAAAGTTTCTTTTCATTTCATCCAACGTATCTCCACCAAATTTTTCAATCAGGGCATTGGCCATTTCATAGGCAATCACCGCTTCGCCCACGACGCCGGCAGCCGGAACAGTGCAAATATCTGAGCGCTCTACCGTGGCCTCAAACGGTTCCTTTGTTTCGATGTCCACGCTGTCTTTGGGAGTATAGAGAGTCGCGATGGGTTTCATAGCCACTCGGAGAACGATCGGTTGCCCATTCGTAATACCGCCTTCCAACCCACCGGCATTGTTCGATTTTCTGGTAAATTGTCCTGTGGCTTTGTCGAAATAAATATCGTCATGCACTTCAGATCCAAAACGGCGGGCCGACTCAAATCCCATCCCAATTTCTACGCCCTTCATCGCTTGAATACTCATCGCAGCAAATGCCAAGCGAGCACTGAGGCGCCGATCCCATTGAGCATAGGTTCCCAGACCGATCGGAACGTTCGTGACCACAACCTCAAAAATGCCGCCTAAGGAATCTCCTTTATGCTTGGCTGCCCGAATCTGTTCAACCATTTTTTTTGCCGTCTCAGGGTCATGGCATCGCACCTCAGATTGTTCTGCCTGTTCATACGCCATCAACGGATCATTCGGACTGGGAGCTGCAACCCCTCCAATGTCCATGGTGTAACTGACCACTCGCATGTCAAACTCGGCCAGCAATGATTTCGCCACGCCACCAATGGCAACCCTAATCGCTGTCTCCCTGGCACTGGCCTTTTCCAGCACATTGCGGATATCGCTATGCCCATATTTGATGGCTCCAACTAAATCTGCATGGCCCGGCCGTGGACGAGTCACCACTCGTTCAGTGGAGGGGGGACCAGGTTCGGACGCCATAATGTCTTTCCAGTTTTCCCAATCTTTATTCCAGATCAACAGTCCTAGCGGATTTCCCAACGTTTTCCCTTTTCGAACTCCACAAATAAATTCAATCCGGTCCTTTTCAATTCGCATTCGACCGCCACGCCCATATCCCCCCTGTCGGCGAATCAAATCCACATTAATCCCTTCGGCTGTGACCGGTAATCCAGATGGAACCCCTTCTACCACAGCCATTAGACCTTTTCCATGAGATTCCCCCGCATTTAAATATCGCAACATGGCATTCCTTTTTGGCTCATTAAATACTCATGCCGGTAGCATGTTCTCTCTTAAGAGGTTCCCACCCAACTGACCAGGACGATCTATCCAAGCCTTTAGCTGTAGCCTTGAGATACGGATAATGATCAATCACCAGCTCCCATTGCGGAACGAGTCCCCCGACGGACTTTTAGAGTACAGATTATGAAGGTTTTTTCAGGCTTTCTCAACCAGAATATTCATCATGATTATTTGATGGTGGGAAAGGAAAGAATGAAGGTTCTTGGCGAGGAAGCCTCCTTCAATGAGGGGGCTGAGGAGAGGTACTGAAGTAGCACCTCCTCCTCACTGATGGTCTTAATCGTCCATCCTGATCGAGCGAGTTCAGATCCCGTTTGGACCAACACTCGCTTCGATGGAGATACTTGAATGATCGCCTGGTGCCCATCTCGGCCATGAATCACACCGAGAAGTCTCCAATCCGGATTAGTCGGCAAGGGAACAATTTTCGAGTCCTTATCTGATGGCGCCGTAACTTTAGGAGTTGACAGACGCGGCTGAGGTATCCGCTTGAAAGGGTCTCGACGACTCCCGTCATTTCGTCGTGAATTGTCCTCAATAAGGCTGGAGGTAACTTGCCTGTTTAGGTAAGAAGTTGATGAGGAGGTGCCTTCCGCAACCGCCACTCCCATTACCCCCCCCCAATTAAGCACAATCCCAACACAGATCGAGTAGCACCCGAACCCTCTCAAGTAGGTAGACATTGTGGAGATCCTGCTTCGAATGTCTATGGCTCCAGAATTTCGCAATCCCGCCTGACATTGATCGGTTCGATTAAGTTTTAAGCATCTGCTGAACATGTTCAATACCTAAGGGAGTTAACCCGTGCATCACCAGATTCGTGCTGACGAGAGGTGAATGTTCGTTGTCTGGCCTTCCGGCCAGGGTAATGGAAGGAATACGTTCAACCCATGCAAGCTGTCGCAAGTCATCCAAAAATTGAACGGTCCCCTGGAAATTCCCTTCTACCCTGAGGACAATGGGTATCGAAAATTCAGAAAGCGGAAACTCGGTCAAAGGACGTTCAGGTTTCCAAACCCGAACGGTCACATTCCTTCGTTTCGCAATTTCGATGACATCCCTTCGAAAGTTCTTTGATTCTATATTTTCAGGAAATTGTTGAACTCGAGTGGCTAAATTATCACGCAAGCTGTTGACTTCCTTCTCTATGGAATTCAGGGATTCTGTTTTTTTCGTGAGTCCTCGACTCTCCTGAGCTAGGCGAGAAACTTCCTCTTGCAACTGCTTAATCGAGTTATTCATCGAATCCCACATCACGAAGTGAATACCCAATAGACAGACCAGCATCACTCCAACCAGGAAACCGAATCGACACCAAACGGGTAATGACTTCCACTGTGCCATCATGTAGTCGCCTGTTGATCCCATACAAAACGAATTAAAAAGGGAAAGACGTCTGATTCTCCTCCTGGGTGATCAAGAATTTCCACTACAGGTAAACGCACGATAATTCCATCATTCTCCAACCCCTCCATAAATTTACCGATGTCCTCTAGTGCCAATGATTGTCCCCGCAATTCCACCACCCGTGATTCAAGTTGTATCCGCTCCAACCAAATATCAAGTTTTTCGACATTTCGACTAACTCCATCCAGCAATTTCACCGGCCAAGCCTTTTCTCTCTCCTGATCACTGAGCTGCTCGATGGAGGTCGTAAGGAGGACTTTTTGTTCATTAAATCGCTGCAATTCATCGAGGCTTTCCTTTATCTGAGCAAGATCCTGCATTTTGATCGTTTTTTCTTGAAACAATGCATCAACTTGTTCTTGCAAAGATTGCGTCCACAACCAACTTACCACTCCAAATCCCACAAATACCGCTGCACCCACTAGCCAACAAAACAGGCTTGAATGCTCATGGGGATTAACTTGCCGCTGAAGTGAACGAGCCAAATTAATTTCAATCATGAGGGATTGCCCCACGCAACGCCGCGCCAACCGCAACACCAAATAACGGCAAAGCTTTCTGAAAGCGAGAATCCTGTTGTATCTCCTGCGGGACCTTGATTTTTTTAAACGGGTTAACCAAGGTTACAGAGACGTGCAATGAATCAGCGAGTCTCGATTGAAGTCCCTCCAGCATCGAATATCCTCCTGACAGGAACACGCCCTGCACCATTCCCATGTCAGTTCCTTCTGAAGCATACTTGATATTTTCGATAACCTGCTTAATCGTTTCGTTGAAAAATTGTTCGAGAAGTAGAGTTTCCGAGGCCCCTAACTTAAACCCGTCATCCGCCGATTCTAAAGCCGCTTGCACCCCGTCAAGCAGGTCTCCATACCACTCGACCTCGTAGGATACTTGATGCATATGCATAAGACGCCCTTCTTCCATCATCACCGAAAGAATGCCGGTTGGTCCGAGATGAATCATCATCCACCTTCCCTCATGTCCATAGTTGTAGGCAACCATATTCACAAGTGAAAAGGCATCCACATCGACAAAGCGGACGTGCATCCCTTGCCCTTCAAATTGTCGCACTCGCGCCTCGATGAATTCCTTCTTTGCTACAACGAGAACTGTCTGAATTTTTTCGTTGTCCAGGGCCTCAGAATCTTTGTGTCGATACACGTCCCACACGGCACCTTGAACATCAAGAGGGATATACCGGTCAAGCTCCAAAGCTAGGTGTTCTCGAAGATCCTTTTCCGACATGTAAGGAAATGTCAGTCTCTTCAACAAAACGTGGGGACTCGAAACCGTAATCCCCACCGCACGGGGAAAAGGGGATAACTGTCTTCGAAGAAATTGGACTAGACGTCGGTCATCCTCCAGATCAGTTGGAGAATTTTGATTAGGTGTAAAGGGAAGAGATTCAAGCACAATACCCTTTAGGATAGGGGATGCATGGCCCGGCTGTAGAGTCACCGCCTTCAACACTCGGGACCCTACATCCACGCCTGTAACATTCTGGCTTTTCCAGGAAAATCCTCTGACCTTTTCTTTAATGCCTCCCCAGGCTGTGTTCATCTTTTTCAGTCCAACAATAATGGGCAAGGGCTCTTGACCTCAATTGGGTTTTATCGGGATTTTCCCTGTAAATGCCATCCCCCAATATGATGTCATATTTTTACCTAGACTTGGTAATCGTTTTACCTGGAGGCACTCACAATATGTCAGCAGGACAACACGAGTTGCATTCCCCTTATATTAGGAATGGCTCGATGATTCAAGACTGCTTGATGAGGGGTCAGAATCTTTGTTTCAGAAAAAGACTACAAATAATAGATGTTAAATACAGAAAACTCTGAAATTGTAGAAATTGATTCTGGCGAAAAGTCTACTTAAGGAAGAAGAGAGACTACCCTGGTGTAGCCTCTTTTGAGATTTCTCGATGGTGAATCGTGACGTCATAGCCCAAGGTTTTCAAAGTATCTTTCATCCTTAAGACGATCGCCACCGAACGATGTCGCCCGCCCGTACACCCGAAAGCAACGGTGACATAACTTCGTTGTTCCCTTTCAAACATTGGCAACAAAAAAGTAAATAATTCCTTCAAGTGCTCGAGAAAGACCTTAGCCTCCCTCGTGTCCAAGACAAAGTGTTGAATATCGGCGTGTTCACCCGTTAATGGCTGAAGGTCAGGCACGAAATGAGGATTGCGAAGAAATCGAACATCAAATACCATGTCCACATCGAAGGGCACCCCGAATTTATAGCCAAAACTCATGAGACTAATTTTCAGGGCTTGCCCTTCACCCCGTTCTCGATAATGTTTAATGATCCAGGCTTTAAGGTCGTGGACGGAAAATTCTGACGTATCCAGGACGCGATGGGCTCTAGCCCGAAGACTTTGTAGCCGTTCACGCTCTAATTGAATGCCTTCAATAATTGGCCGATGAGGGAGTAAAGGATGCGGACGCCGTGATTCCGAAAAACGTCTGACTAATATATCATCCTGTGCCTCTAAAAAGAGCAATTCAACCTGACAGCCATCACTTTGCAAGGCTTCAAGATTGCTCAATAAATCTTCAAAAAAAGCCCGCTCACGAATATCAATCCCCAAGGCCACCTTCTTCACGTCTTTGTCTGGCTGGATACACAATTCAGTGAATTTTTGAAATAAGGCCGGCGGAAGATTATCCACACAGAAAAAACCTAAATCTTCCAAACACTTCAAGGCTTGGGTCTTGCCAGATCCCGATGTCCCCGTCACCATCATCAATTGAAGAGGCAACGGATCGCCTTTCGAAGAAGATTCAGGTATGTCCTTCGGCATCATGACGCTTTCACAATCATCGGGCATGGACCTACTCTTTGACCCTTCAGATTAGCAGGAAACAGAAACTCAATGAGAACAATGATCTGAAATATTCACAATTGGGTCTAAGGCCTGAAGTCCGCTGTATAAAATTATGTGGGAATTCGCTTTCGTTGGCTAGCAGAAGCAATATGTAATTCAGCTCGATATTTAGCTACAGTTCGACGAGCAATTAAGATATTTTTATGACGGAGCCTGGAGACGATTTCCTGATCTTTCAACGGATTGGCTGCATCTTCTTGTGCCACCATCTCCCGAATCATCTCACGAACAGTCACAGAGGACATATCCTCTCCACGGTTGTCAGCCCTTTGAATCCCTGCATTAAAAAAGAATTTCAGTTCAAGAATGCCCTGAGGGCAATGCAAATATTTATTGGTCGTCACCCGGCTTATTGTTGACTCATGCATACCCACATCTTCGGCCACCTGCTTCAAGACTAATGGCCGAAGATACTGAACCCCTTTTTCCAAAAACGCTTCTTGAAATTTCACAAGGCTCTTGACGACTTTCACAATTGTTTTGTTACGCTGATCAATGCTCCGAATAATCCATTGTGCGCCTTTCAATTTCTCCTCAAGATAGTTTTTCGTGTTCCCAGCATCTTCTCCTGAATGGGAAAGGAGTCTCCGATAATATGGACTAATCCTCAATCGAGGGAGACCATCATCATTTAACAGCACGACCCACTCCCCTTCATACTTGACGACGTAGACATCCGGAATAATAATCGAGTTGCTATCCGAAAAATAGGGGCGACCTGGCTTCGGTTCTAGACTCTCAATCACCCGAACAGCCTCATAAACTTCATCCAGAGTCACGTTCAAGGTTTTGGCCACAGACTGATATCGCTTTTTCTGAAGATCGACTAAATGATCTTTCAAAATAGCAGCCACCACATTCATCGGTACCGCAGTATGCAGATGAGAGGTAAATTCAGTCTCATCATGTTGTAGATGATCCAGTTGGATCAATAAACATTCTGCTAAATCCCGTGCCGCAACTCCTGGAGGATCAAATTGCTGAATCTGACGGAGCACCTCTTCAACATGTTCAACTGAGCATTTGGCGTCCTCAGCTAATTCGGGAAGAGGCACCCGCATATACCCGTCTTCATCCAAATTGCCAATGATCATTCTGCCAATGTCCCGGTCATCCCCTGCGAGAGAAGAGAGCCGGAGTTGCCAATCTAGATGCTCTTCAAGAGAAGTCGGTTTGGTGAGCGTTTGCTCATAAGAAGGAAATTCTTCATCTCCCGAGTAAGCTTCATCCCGCTGAGCCGGCCGCCAGTCATTCCCTAAAATATTGTCCCATTCTTCTGAGGACAATGGCTCACCTTCCTTGACGGTTGGTTGAATTTCTGCGCTCTCACCTGACGCCTCACTTTCGGCATCAGACTCTTTCGCAGGCTCTGAGTGCTCCTCCCCCACCGAAGCTTCTTCATCCAGGGATTCCAATGCCAAATCTTCCAAGAGAGGATTTTCTACTAAGTGTTGAGCCAACACCTGCTGAAGCTCTAACCGAGAGAGTTGCAACAGCTTAATCGCTTGTTGCAGTTGTGGGGTCATCACCAACTTTTGAGATAACCGGAGATCTAACCGAAGATCCATTGCAGAAACCCACTTCCTCTTTATTGGAACATTTTGAAGCGCTCGCCCAGGTAGACAGCCCTGGCTTTTGGACTATTTACAATGACATCAGGTGGACCACTTTCTAAAATGGTTCCTTCGCTTATTATATAGGCTCGGTCGGTAATGGAAAGCGTGTCTTGGACATTGTGGTCTGTAATCAGGATGCCAATATTTTTCTTTTTTAAATTGGTCAAAATATCTTGAATATCTCCCACCGCAATCGGATCAATACCGGCAAAAGGCTCATCTAGAAGTAAAAATTTTGGGTTCGTAGCTAACGCTCTCGTAATCTCCAAGCGTCGACGTTCTCCACCTGAGAGGGTAAAGGAACCATGCGTACGAAGCCGGGTCAGATCCAATTCCTCTAACAATTCATCTAATCTGGTTTTTCGGGTAGAGGTGGAAAGATCTAATGTCTCCAAGACAGCTAATACATTGTCCTCAACAGAAAGCCGCCGAAAAATTGAAGCTTCTTGTGGCAAATAACCAATTCCTCGCCTCGCCCGCTTATACATGGGCAGGGCAGTGATTTCATGGTTGTTGAGAAATATTTCACCATGATCTGGTTGACAGAGCCCTACGACCATATCGAAAATCGTAGTCTTACCAGCACCATTAGGTCCAAGAAGCCCAACAACTTCTCCTCCCAACAATTCCAAGCTGACGCCTCTAACGACTTGACGACCCTTGAAACTCTTTTTTAAATCTTTGGCGAAAATTTTGTGAAGTGACTTCGCCAGCGCTTCAGGCATTGGAGTTCCTTGATTAATCGTGCTTTTACTGATCATAGCGAATTCTGGTGCTCAATTTGATGATCAACCATCAGTCATCCTATCTGTTCGATTCCACCATGAATTGGTTGATTCATCCTTTTCAGTCATAATTTAAAAGACAATTTCTGTGAACTCTATGAAATATTCTGAACGACCCAATCAATCTAATTGGACACTCCTGCAATTTTCAATTTTGCTCTGATTCTTCAATAATCACTTGGGTTCCACCTTCCACCACGCTCCGGTTTTCTTTTAAAAACATTGTCATCTTTGGACCACTAATCCTAGTCCCGGCCTGCCAGGCCACTGGAGATCCAGTCAAAATAACCTTTTCCTCTGCTTTGTAATACAAAGCATGTTGACTAGTAGCCCGACTTTCCCCTTTTTCAATTCTAACCTTACCCTTCGCTTCAATATAACTAATTTCTTTCCCCGATTCTGATTTAGCTCCTGAAGGTGTGGACGAAGAGAGATCTGAGGCTGACTTTTCCTTAAAATACACGATCATCACATCAGAATGTACTACCAGTTCACCTTGAACCATTTTGACCGATCCCTTAAAAATAGCTTGGTTTTTTTCGCTACTGGCCGTCATCGTATGGGAAGTAATGACCGTAGAAGTTTTCGGCCCTTCTCCTCTTCCTACGATGGGACCAAGAACCAAAATTAGCCAGAATATCAACCACCCAAGTGAGATCGGCGACGAAAATCTTATGGCGACACCACCTCAGCACGCACATTCTTGAGCAAATGAAATTCATTCTTATCCACGTCTCCCTCTAATCCTGTTCCAGTAATGATTAACCCATCTCCCTTAATTGTCACTTGGTCGTTGGTGTAAATCTGTCGTTCTTGTTCGTTCCAGGTCAGTTTATCTGAAAATACTTGAAAACCAGACTCAAAGGTGATTACGGTTTTCTCGTTTTTGCTCAATAGCTCAAAGTCATTATTGGAAGTATTCATGACACCCTCTTCAGAGGTGATCCTCAATTGTTCCTTCTGAAATTCACTATCGAAAAGCCGCACCTGAACCGTCTCCAACTTAGCCACATGCTCTTTGTCAAACACCTTTGCCTGGTCCGCATTTACGACCCATTTTGTGGATCCAGATCGAGTTTGACGGTAAGTAAACCCATGAATCCATGCATCCGCGCCTTGCTGTTCCTCTAAAGGTACGGATGTGGTTTCTTGGCTTCGCGTTTGCATATGATTCACCACACGATATCCGATAAATACGGCCATACCTAAAACAAGCAGAGTTAAAATGGCCCTCGTACCATAAAATTGCATTAATACGTGCTCGGTCGAAAGACCACCCTTAGGGTAAAAAACCCATAAAAAAGAATAGCACAGGGTCCAGGCCAAGTAAATAAAAGACCTTAACCCTGTGAAGAATCGAATGCGGAGAGAAGAAACTATGTTGGAGAAACGGAAGCAGTGAGAGATTTAATTTTAAAAGACGAAGTTTTATTCCTAACTGGACGGAGAAGGAACTACCTCTTTTTCAGATTCATTCCCTTTTTCGACCAATTCAATAGCCACCAGTTTTGCAGCATCACCTGGTCGTTGGCGAGTTTTAATAATCCTCGTATACCCACCGTTCCGCTCAGGAAAACGCTTGGCAACATCATCAAAAAGTTTTTGAACAGTTTGCTTGGTCCGTAACACACGCAAGGCCCCCCTTCGGGCTTGAAGAGTTCCCTGCTTTCCCAGCGTAATTAATTTATCGGTGATACCACGTAGCTCTTTCGCTTTGGCCTCCGTGGTTTCAATTCGCTCATGCTCCATGAGTGATGTCACCAAGTTTCTGAATAATGCCAACCGATGCTTACTATTTCGTCCTAATTGTCTTCCGCGTTTTCGATGACGCACAATACACGTCCTTTGAAAAAAGTTAGATATGGGATTCTGTTACTTCGCTCACTTTGGTTCCTAAGGCCAACCCCATTTCCGCTAGGACCTCTTTAATTTCATTTAAGGATTTTTTACCAAAGTTTTTGGTCTTCAACATTTCATTTTCGCTTTTTTGAACTAAATCACCTATCGATTTAATGTTAGCATTTTTTAGGCAATTTGCCGCGCGAACCGAAAGTTCCAATTCATTCACACTTCGAAACAGATGTTGATTAATCAACATCTTGCTCTCATCTCCGCCCTCTTCTTGAGCTGGCTCACCCCTCTCCTCAGATGGGAGGCAAATATCCAAATGGTCCCGAAGAATTCCTGCTGCTGAAGTAACAGCTTCCTGTGGAGATATGCTTCCGTCAGTCCACACTTCCAAAATCAGTTTATCGTAATCCGTAATCCGACCAACCCGAGCACTTTCCACACTGAAATTAACGCGTTTAATGGGGGAAAAGACTGAGTCTACCGGAATGACTCCTATTGGCAATCCCTCTTCTTTATTTCGTTCTGCGGGGACATATCCACGCCCTGGCTTCACAATAAGTTCAATATCTAACATCCCATCTTTATCTAAAGTAGCAATATGAAAATCTGGATTCAGGATTACCACATCCGGGTCTACAGACAAATCTGCGGCTAACACTTCGCCAGGCCCCTTCTTTTTCAAACGGATAGCCTTCGCCTTATCGGAATGTAAACGCAACCGCAATGCTTTAATGTTTAAAATAAGAATTGTTACATCCTCGGTCACACCTGGTATGGTCGAAAACTCATGATATACCCCCTCAATTTTTACGGAGGTGACAGCCGCCCCAGGAAGCGAAGAAAGTAAAACCCGTCTGAGGGAATTCCCCATGGTGGTTCCAAAGCCTCGTTCAAATGGCTCAGCTGTAAACTTGCCATAAGTAGGTGAAGCACTGTCCTTTTCCAATTCCAGCTTCGTTGGTATTTGGAAATCCTTCATGCTATTTATCATAAGGATCGCGTCTCCCTTTCTTGGTCCCAAGGCCATGTAAGTGATCAATTCGCAACATCCGCTCTATCTCCGGCAGTACAATTACCGTGAGTACAGCTCCACTACAATTTGTTCATTGACCAATACATCAATGTCCTGCTTAGTGGGAATGGCTTGGACGGTACCCTTCAATATATTTCGCTCCATCTCTAACCAATTCGGCACTCCCCGGCCACTAGTAATTTCTAGAGCGGCTTGGACCGGTACAAGCTGACGACTCTTTTCCTTAATTTCGATAATATCCCCAATGTTCACAGTTACCGAAGCAATTGTGACTTTTCGGCCATTCAACATCACATGGCCGTGATTGACCAACTGTCTCGCTTGGCCACGTGATGAAGCAAAACCTAGGCGATAGACAACGTTATCAAGTCTGCGTTCGAGCAGGCTCAACAAATGTTCGCCCGTAATTCCTTTCCGGCGAACGGCTCGGTGGTAGGTATTGAGGAATTGTCGTTCCTGCATACCATACACACGTCGAAGCTTTTGTTTTTCCCTAAGCTGAGTGCCGTATTCCGTCGCACGCCCTCGGCGCGATTGCCCATGCTGTCCAGGTGGATAACTTCGGCGCTCAATTGCGCATTTTTCAGTCATACACCTGGTCCCTTTTAAAAATAGCTTTACCCCTTCACGCCGACATAACCGACATACAGGACCAGTATATTTGGCCATGGACTTTCTCCCCCTATCTCCAGTTCACGAAAAACCGATAATTTAAAAAGAACCCCCTAAGAAATTAGACCCGTCTTCGTTTTGGAGGCCGACACCCATTATGGGGTATCGGTGTCACATCACGAATAAGATTGACCCGCAAGCCAGCGGACTGAAGTGCCCTCACTGCCGCTTCTCGTCCAGATCCAGGGCCGTTCACATAGACATCCACTTGTCGAAGGCCAAACTCCATGGCCTTTTTTGCTGCCACTTCACCGGCACGCGTAGCGGCGAAAGGGGTACTCTTTCTGGATCCCTTAAATCCCTGGCTACCTGCACTAGCCCAGGTTACAGCCCCACCGGTCATATCCGTGATCGTCACGATAGTATTATTGAAAGAGGCCATGATATGCACGATCCCAACCTGTAAAACTTTTCTTTCCTTCTTTTTTCCCTTTTTAACACTCATGAAAGATCCCTTTCGGCAGCTTATTTCCTAACTTTTCCGCCAATCGCTCCACGTCGTCCTTTTCTCGTTCGTGAATTAGTTTTCGTCCTTTGGCCTCGTACGGGTAAACCCTTCCGATGTCGTAACCCTCGATAAGTGCCAATATCCATCAAACGCTTAATACTCATCGTGACCTCTTTTCTTAGGTCACCCTCTACGTCATAATCCTTATCAATTGTCTCACGTAAACGGACGACCTCATCTTCCTGCAAGTCCTTTACCCTTGTTTCAGGAGCCACTCCTGTCTTTCGTAATATATCTCGCGAACTGGCCGGCCCAATCCCAAAAATATAGGTTAATCCAACGTCAATCCGTTTTCCTACCGGCAACTCTACGCCTGCAATTCGAGCCATTGCTTACTTTCCTCTCTTCTTTGGGGATTAACTTAATCAATCCCTACCGAACATCAACGCCTCTTAGCCTTGTCGCTGCTTGTGTTTGGGGTTTGTGCAGAGCACCCTTACAACCCCTTTGCGGCGAATGACCTTACATTTAACACAAATAGGTTTTACTGATGATTTGACTTTCACGATAACAACCTCTATTTAAACCGATAGGTAATCCGTCCACGAGTCAGGTCATATGGAGATAGTTCCACTGTCACCTTATCTCCTGGCAAAATTCTTATAAAATGCATTCGCATCTTTCCCGAAATATGAGCTAATATTTTATGCCCATTTTCCAACTGAACCCGAAACATCGCGTTCGGCAAAGTTTCAGTAACCGACCCTTGAACTTCAATAATATCTTCTTTCCCCATGAGGAAATTTACTTAACCTCCACCTAGGACCATCCTGTTAAAATGCGAGGTGGACCACTTGTTTCAATTGTAATGGTATGCTCAAAGTGAGCAGAGAGTGATCTATCGCAAGTCACTGCCGTCCATCCGTCTTTAAGAACTTTGACTGCAACCCCCCCTACGTTTACCATTGGTTCTATAGCAAGAGCCATCCCAGGCTTTAAACGTGGCCCCTGTCCCGGTCTCCCATAATTTGGAACTTGCGGTTCTTCGTGCAACTGACGCCCAATACCATGGCCCACAAAATCACGGACAACCGAATACCCATGCCTTTCTACATGCGTTTGAATTGCAAATGATATGTCCGAAAGGCGATTACCCACAACAGCCTGTTCAATTCCTTTACGTAAAGCTTCTCGAGTGACCGCAATCAATGATTGAGTATTCTCAGGCACCGCCCCAACTGAAACCGTTACAGCTCCATCTCCGTAAAACCCTTCCACAATGGCGCCCACATCCAATCCAATAATGTCTCCGTCCTTCAATTCACGCTTTGAGGGTATTCCATGCACCACTTCTTCATTAATTGATGCACAGAGGCTATTGGGATAGTTCCTATACCCTTTAAATGCCGGAATTCCGCCCAAATCTAGAATACATTCCTCTGTAAGTCTATCTAATTCCAGTGTCGTTATACCGGGCTTTACTTCATGAACCAGCAATTGATGACATTGAGTAACAATTTTACCGGCACGAGCAATAAGTTCAATTTCCTCAGCCGTTTTTATGATGATCATTCTATCCGGGTTGCGTTAGGAGAGCTACCAATCGCTCCCGAACTTCAGACACTGCCCCTGATCCATCCAATTCGGAAAGAATTCCCCTTTCCTTATAATATTGGATTAAGGGCTCTGTTTGTTTTTGATATACCACCAATCGGGATTGAATGGTTTCCGGCTTATCATCATTTCGCTGAATAAGGGGTATTTCACATACATTGCACACCCCCTCTTTTTTTGGTGGGATGGACTTAAGATGGTATACGGCCTTACATTTTGGGCAACTTCGTCTCCCGCTTATTCGTTCAATTATATCCGCCTGGGGAAGGGAAAAATATACCACCCGATCAATGGCCTCCCCATTCTCTTCCAAAAACGAAGACAACTTATTGGCTTGGGCTACCGTTCGAGGAAATCCATCTAACAGAAAACCATTTCGACATTCAGGAGAATTTAATTTTTCTTCAACTAACCCAATCACGACATCATCAGGAACTAATTCACCACGCTCCATAAAAAGTTTTGCTTCATTTCCAAGCTTGGTACGCCTTTCAACGCTCTCTCTCAGCAAATCTCCTGTTGAAAGTTTTTGAATACTGAACTTTTTGGCCATAAAATCTGCCTGGGTCCCTTTTCCAACTCCAGGAGGGCCCAGAAAAATAACCCGCATTCTGTTACCCACTTCTCCCTTTTAAGGAACCTTTTCCAAGAAAACCTTCATAATTCCGCATCAGCATATGATTTTCTATTTGTTGTGCCGTATCTAACCCCACCCCAATGACAATCAGAAGTGATGTACCTCCAAAATAAAAAGGCATATTAAGTCGGTAAATTAATAATTCTGGAATAACGCATACGATTGCTAGATAAATAGCTCCAGCAAATGTAATTCTGGTCAATACCTTATAAATAAAGTCTGCAGTCTTTTGCCCAGGTCGTATCCCTGGGATAAATCCACCATATTTCTTCATGTTGTCAGCCATATCAACAGGATTTAGCACCACAGCTGTATAGAAGAAACAGAAAAAGATAATCATTCCCACATATAGCATTGTATAAAGTAAGGATCCTGGAGCTAACTGGGACCCGATGCTTTGAACCCACGGTACTTGTATAAAACTGGCTATCGTGGCTGGAAACGCAATAATTGAAGAGGCAAAAATGGGCGGAATAACACCAGCCGTATTAATTTTCAAAGGAATATGAGTATTTTGCCCCCCATATACCCGTCGCCCAACTATTCGCTTGGCATATTGCACCGCAATTTTTCTTCGTCCACTTTCTAAAAAAACAATAGCCCCCATAACTGCCAGCATAACGACACCAAGGACTAATAGTAAAAGGAGACTGATTTGACCAACCTGATATAGATCAAAGGTTTGAACCACTGCACTAGGAAGACTTGCAACTATGCCGGAAAAAATTATAAGAGAAATACCATTTCCAACACCCCGTTCAGTTATTTGCTCTCCTAACCACATCAGGAAGGCCGTACCAGCCACCAACGTAATCACTGTCATCAACCGGAAAGGCCAACCAGGGTCAAGAACAAATGCCCCATCATTCATTCCCTCCAAGCCGAGAGCAATACCAAATCCTTGAATCAAGGCAATTAGGATCGTTCCATACCTGGTGTATTGAATGATCGTCTTTCTTCCTCGCTCACCTTCTTTTGCTAATTTTGAAAGATGCGGAACAACGACTGTGAGAAGCTGTAATATAATCGAGGCACTAATATAGGGCATAATGCCCAAGGCGAAAATCGTGAGCCTCGATAAAGCACCTCCCGAAAAAATATCAAGAAAGCCCATGAGGGCCCCACCTCTTTCGGTGAGAAACTTGAAAAGCTCTTCATTATTGATTCCGGGTGTGGGGACATGGGCCCCAATCCGATAAACTGCAAGCATAGACAAGGTAAATATTACCCGGCTACGCAACTCCGGAATTTTGAAGATATTTTGAAGGCTCGTGATAAGCCGTTCAAGCACGGCCGATCACCTTTACTTGCCCACCGGCATTCTCAATTTTTTGTCTGGCAGTATCACTAAACTTATGTGCTTCAACAACAATCGGGCGATCAATTTCCCCAGTACCAAGTATTTTGACATGTGGGTTTCGCCCTTTAGTTAACCCAATTTCCCTAAAAACTGATGGGTTAAAATTCATGGTTTTTTCATGAGAAACTAGATCCTTAAGATTTACCACCGAATATTGTATCCGGAAAATATTTGTAAACCCACGTTTGGGCAATCTGCGGGCAAGTGGCATTTGCCCACCTTCAAACCCAGCCTGATTAGCTCGACCGGAACGGGCCAATAACCCTTTATGCCCTTTCCCGGCCGTCTTCCCTAACCCGGACCCAGGGCCACGGCCAAGGCGCTTTTTCTTGGTTTTTGAACCAGGAGACGGATGTAAATCGTGTAGTTTCATGAAACAGCAACCTCAATAAGATGCCTGACCTTATAAATTAATCCACGTACCTGTTCTGTATCCGGACGACTGACAGTCTGTCCGATTTTCCTAAGTCCGAGCCCCAATAAAACCACACGCATCTTATCTGGATGGCCTATTGTGCTCCGCTTCAATGTGATTGAGAGATTGGTTGGTGTCACCATGATTTCCAGGTTTCCTCACTGGTTATTTGAATATCAATTAATCTTCCATCCCGACGGCCGTTCGACGCATCTCTCTTACTTCATAGGGATCACGCAGTTGGCTCAAACCTTCAATAGTTGCCCTCACGGCGTTAAACGGATTCCCCCGACCTAGGGTTTTCGCAACGATATTCTGAGCACCAGCCACCTCCAGTAACGAACGTACTGCTCCTCCGGCGATGATACCCGTACCTTGTTTTGCCGGTTTCAAGACAATGTGCTCTCCCCCAAAATACCCATGCACCTCATGGGGGATAGTATTAGATTTAAGGGGAATCCTGATAAGGTTTTTTTTTGCATGAGCCACGGCCTTAGCAATGGCAGATGGAACTTCGGTCGCTTTACCTTTTCCTACACCCACCCAACCGTCGCCATCGCCAACGACAACCAAGGCGGAAAAGGAAAACCGTTTCCCCCCTTTCACCACTTTGGCTACACGGTTAATTACCACCGGCTTATCTTTTAAATTGAGCTCTTCAACATTAACCCTCACGAAAGTGAATCCTTCCCTTTAGCAAAATTTGTGGCTGGGCAAGATTAGAATTTTAACCCACCTGAACGAGCAGCATCCGCCAATGCCTTAACCCGACCATGATACAATCTGCCACCTCGATCAAATACCACTAGTTCAATTGGTATGGCCTTTGCCCGTTCAGCAATTGCCTGTCCCACCATCTTAGCTGCTTCAATATTCCCACCAGATTTTATTTTATCCTTTAAGCCAGGGTCACAGGATGAGGCCGAAACCAAGGTACGACCATCCGCATCATCAATAATTTGGGCATAAATATGAGAATTACTCCTAAACACACTTAATCGTGGACGAGAAGATAAACCTACAATGCGTAACCGCACCCGCCGACTCCGCTTATGCAACCTTTTTTGTTTTTCCAGTATATTCACAAGTTCAACCTACTTTTTGCCGGCTTTGCCAGCTTTTTTACGAAGGATTTCACCAACATACTTTATACCTTTTTGCTTGTACACATCCGGAACCTTCATACTTCTAATTTGGGCTGCCACCAGGCTGACAATTCTTTTATCAATTCCCTTAAGAGAAATTGATGTTTGCTTGTCAACAGACGCCTCGACTCCTTTTGGCAATTTTATTGACACCGGATGAGCATACCCGACAGAGAAGCTTAATTCACTCCCTTGAATTTGCGCTCGGTATCCAACCCCCATCACCTCAAGGTTTTCCTGAAAACCCTCTTTGACTCCCTTTAACTGATTAGCGAGTTCCGCCCGTGTTAGTCCATGTAGTGCCTTAAGTTTTGCTGAATCGTCTTTCCTGGACAACGAAACTTCTTCCTTTTCTACACTGGCTTCTATTCCCGGGTTCAGACCCCATTGGAGTTGCCCCAACGGCCCCTTCACTAAAACGTTCCTATCAATGACCCGCACTTCGACGCCTTTGGGAATTGATATCGGCTTTCGTCCAATCCTCGACATGGTTAACCTATTAATTAAAAATTCAAGTAAAAAAGGTATCCAAAATCACCACACATGGCATAAAACTTCACCGCCAACCTGGGAACTCCTGCATTGCTCATCAGTTAATAATCCACGATCAGTGGTCAGAATAGCCATTCCCAATCCCCGCATCACTCGTGGAAGATCTTCCTTCCCGGCATATACTCTACACCCCGGTTTACTGATCCGTTTTATCCCAGTTATGAATGATTTTTTTTGGCGACCAGGAGCATATCGAAGCGAAACTTCAATAACTGGGTGCCCATTGGCACCCGTAGCCGCTTTGTAGTCACGAATGAATCCCTCTTCCTTAAAAATTCGCAGAATATCATTTTTAACCCGAGAAGATGGGATTTTAACCAAATCGTGGCCACGGCGTCCCGCATTTTGAATTCGCACGAATAAATCTGCGAGAGGATCAGTCATCGACATGCTAAAAACCTCGTATTGAATTATTTGCCAATTACTACCTAAAACTGTTTAACAAGTACGCTACCAACTGGATTTGGTTACGCCAGGGATATCACCCCGCAAACTCAGGAAACGAAAACATATTCGACACATAAGGAAGCGACGCAAAAATCCTCTCACACGCCCACAAAGGGGACAACGGTTATAGTGGCGACATGTGAATTTTGGCTTTCGCTTAGCCTTATTTTTTAGTGCTAACCTTGACACGTTCGCTCCTTTCCCTCCTTAGGGTTTCCGAAAAGGCATTCCCAAGTGGGCCAATAAAGATTTGGCTTCATCATTCCGTTGAGCGGTAGTAACAAACGTAATATCCATCCCATGAATTGATGCAACATCATCATATTTTATTTCAGGAAACGCCAGCTGTTCTTTTAAGCCGAGTGTATAGTTTCCTCGTCCGTCGAAAGCTTTCGGGGAGATCCCACGGAAATCACGAATTCTGGGTAAAGCCACCGATACCAACCGGTCCAAAAACTCATGCATCCTTGCGCCCCTTAAAGTAACCTTCGCTCCTATGGGAATTCCTTCACGCAATTTGAATCCCGCAATGGCTTTTTTTGATCGAGTCAAGACAGGCTTTTGCCCGGTTATTTGTTCAAGTTCGGCCGCGGCACTTTCCAATAATTTTACATTTTGAACGGCTTCCCCCATACCAATATTTAGGACGATCCTTTCCACTCGAGGCACCTGCATTGGGTTTTTATACCCAAATTCCTTCATCATGGCAGGGATAACCTTTTCATGGTACATCGCCTTAATCCGTGGACTATAATCCTTCGGTTTAACCGCGGTGGAACCTACCGCCTTCTCTTTTGCTTTGACTGATTGCTTGGTTACAGATTTTGATTTCATCAGCTTTTATCCAAAACTTCAGTTGTAGCTTTTTGATAAACACGGACTTTCCGTCCATCATCGAAAGTTTTCATTTTAATTCTTGAAGGTTTTTTAACAGATTCACAATACGCCATTACATTGGAAATCGCCATAAAGCCTTCCCGCTCAAGGATTCCACCCTGTTTATTTTTAGCGTTTGGTTTTGTATGTCGCTTTATTATATTTAGCTTTTCAACTGTGATCCTGCCATCTTTTGTTTGCACCTGGAGAACTTTCCCCGTCTTACCACGCTCCTTGCCAGCGATGACCATCACCATATCGCCTTTTTTTATCCGAAATTTTTCAGCCATATTAACCTACCCTAAATGACTTCTGGAGCCAGAGATATAATTTTCATATACTTTTTCTTTCTTAATTCTCTTGCAACGGGCCCAAAGATACGGGTCCCAACAGGATCACCCTGAGCATTAACTAAAACACAAGCATTCCGGTCAAATTTAATATGAGAACCATCTTCCCTTCGACGGCCTTTCTTAGTTCGCACAATAACGGCCTTCATAACGTCACCTTTTTTAACCGATGCCTTTGGGATGGCCTCTTTAACGGCCACCACAATGATGTCACCTAAAGATCCATACCGCCGCTTTGTTCCGCCCAGCACATGAAAACACATCACATTTTTTGCGCCTGAATTATCCGCCACGTCAAGATAAGTATAATTTTGTATCATTAGGGATCTCTATTTCTTATGAACCGGAGAAATATTTAAACCACATATCCAGAATTCTAGGAAGCCACTCGTTTATTTAAAACCTCAGAAACTCGCCAATGCTTGGTCTTACTTAAAGGTCGCGCATAAACAATATGAACCTGATCTCCTACCTGGCATTGATTCACTTCATCGTGAGCCTTTAACTTTGTTTTTCTTCTCAACACTTTTCCATACAGAGAATGACGCTCTATGCGAATAACTTCAACCACAACGGTTTTTTGCATTTTATTACTAACTACTTTTCCCGTAAGTGATCGGGGCAGAGCCCGGTTCTGTGTCATAATTAAATAACTTTCCTTCAAAGTCTTGGTTGACTAATTAGCCTTTTGGCGAAGAACAGTTTTAACCCTGGCGATATCTTTTCTTGTCTCACGTATTCGCATTGGATTTTCCATGCGTCCTAATGCCAATTGACTCCTAAAATGAAACAATTCCTGCTTCAATTTATTTATTTTTTCAAACAATTCACTTTTTTCTAAATTTTTTATTTCGTCCATTTCCATATCCAATACCTACAAAACCGGAATTTCTCCACGAACAACGAATTTTGTGGCCACCGGTAATTTATGCCCTGCCAAACGCAATGCCTCTTCTGCAACGGTTTGCGTAACATCATCCATTTCAAACAAAATCCTTCCGGACTTTACCGGGGCAACCCAATATTCAGGGTTCCCCTTTCCTTTTCCCATTCGAACTTCCGCAGGCTTTTTGGTAATAGGCTTATCAGGGAAAATTCTGGTCCAAATTCTACCACCCCTTTTGACATGTCTGGTCATCGCAATACGAGCAGCTTCGATTTGCCTGGCCGTAATTCTTCCCGGCTCCATGGCTTTAAGGCCAAATACTCCATAGGCGATTTCCCCACCACGGTAGGCCTTTCCACGCATCCGGCCTTTTTGAACCTTTCTGAATTTAACCCTTTTCGGAGCTAACATCTTTCAAATACTCCAATCACTTAAATCATTACTATCTTTTATAAAAACCCTAGTGAAGGCTCCGACTTTTCCAAAGAAGGAATTTGAGCATCACCTTTAAATATCCAAGCCTTAACCCCAATTTGGCCCATGGCGGTTTTGGCCTCGGCAAATCCATATTCAACATCCGCCCTCAGAGTATGAAGGGGAACACGACCCTCTCGATACCACTCAGTTCTGGCAATTTCATGTCCTCCCAGCCGACCAGCGCAATACACCTTAATCCCCAAAGCTCCAAGTCTCAGAGCGGAAGCAACGCTTCGCTTCAACGCACGACGAAATGAGACCCGCTTTTCCAATTGGGTGGCAATATTCTCTGCAACCAGCTGAGCATCCAGCTCTGGCTTCTTAATTTCTTTCACCGTTACAAAAACTTCATTGCCATACTCTTTTTCCAGCGTGGCTTTTAATTTATCAACCTCAGCGCCCTTTCTCCCTATGATAATTCCGGGACGAGCAGTATGAATGATCAATTTAAGTTGGTTACCAGACCGCTCTATTTCCACGCTGGATATGCCAGCATGATACAAGCGTTTTTTAACCACGTCCCTGATGGACAAATCTTGGTGAAGCAACTTCGCAAAGTCTTTTTTTGCATACCATCGCGAATGCCATGTTCTGGTATAACCCAATCTGAAACCATACGGGTGCGTCTTTTGACCCATCTATTCTTTCTCCCCCTTAACTCCCAAGTTTTGAAAATTAGGCAACACTAACCAGCCGGACTCACAACGATTGTTATATGACTCGTTCTTTTATGAATAGGGTTAGCCCTTCCCATTGATCGAGGGCGAAAGCGCTTATATATTGCACCACCATCCACATACGCTCTGGCGACTCTAAGATTTTCAGGGTCACCCAAATCCTTCTGACCGGCATTGGATACTGCCGAAAAGAGTAGCTGTTCAACCACCCTGGCCGCTGACCTTGGGGTATATTTCAATATGGCTAATGCTTCAGCCGCATTCCTTCCCCTAACCATATCAACAATCAACCTGGCCTTACGTGGGGCCAATCTTACATGTCGAAGAATTGCTTTAGCTTCCGCCATATTTTTCTACCTTGCTCAATTACCTATGACTTATGAAAACCCAAAATTAATTACTTTAATGCAACTGCCTTTTCACTCCTAGCATGACCATGTCCTTTAAAAAACCTAGTTGGAGCGAATTCACCTAATTTATGACCCACCATATTGTCCGTAATGAAAACCGGGATAAATTTCTTCCCGTTATGGACCGCAAAAGTCAAACCGATCATATCTGGAATGATTGTCGACCGTCTCGACCAGGTTTTTATAACCTTGGACTCTCTTCCCTCCCTGGCCTTTTCAACTTTTTTTGCAATATGGTCATCGACAAATGGACCTTTATGGACTGACCTTGGCATCGATTCCCCCTTAAATTAACGGGACTTTTTCTTTCGACCTGCAATTATAAAACGCGAGCTTTGATTTCGCGGCTTTCTTGTTTTAAACCCCTTTGTGGGTTGACCCCATGGTGAAACAGGATGCGGATTCCCTTGACCGGACTTTCCCTCACCACCGCCATGGGGATGGTCAACCGGATTCATCACGACTCCGCGTTGATGGGGCTTACGCCCTAACCATCGAGACCGACCAGCCTTCCCAATGGTGACGTTATTATGATCTGCGTTCCCGACCTGACCGATCGTGGCCATACACGTTCCAAGTATTTTTCTCATTTCACCAGACGTTAAACGAATCTGGACATAACCCTCATCCCGGCCCATCACCTGAGCTGAAGCCCCTGCACTCCGAACTAATTGAGCCCCCTTACCCGGCTTTAACTCTACATTGTGCACCACTATACCAAGAGGCATTTCCATAAGGGGCAAAGCATTTCCCACTCTCACGTCTACCCCAGTACCAGCTTGAACTGAATCCCCGACCTTCAAACCCAAAGGAGCCAAGATATAGCGTTTTTCCCCATCCGCATAATGCAAAAGTGCAATACGAGCCGATCGATTAGGGTCATATTCAATTCCGAAGACCTTGCCTACAATGTTTAATTTATCCCGCTTAAAATCAATCTTCCTATAGAGGCGCTTATGCCCACCACCCTTAAATCGGGAAGTAATTCTTCCAGAGTTATTCCTCCCACCAGACTTAGATTTAAAACTGGTAAGGGCTTTTTCCGGCCTTTTACGCGATAACCCCTCACCGGTGACAGCCGACATTCCTCTTCGGCCAGGTGAGGTTGGATTATATTCTTTTATTGGCATAAACTAACTCTCTTTATTCTTGATTTCAGGGATTGACAACAAATAGACCCACTAGGCACTTTCATATAATTCTATTTTTTCGCCCTCTTTTAAGGTAATGAATGCCTTCCTCCAATCCGATCTCTTTCCAGTAAAACGACCTTGTCGCTTTTTTTTACCTCTAACATTCATCACGTTCACCGAGGCCACCTTAACGCTAAACACCTTCTCCACGGCTCTACGAATATCAATCCGAGTCGCCTGACGATGCACGGAGAACGCAATACCATTCTTGGTCTCGCGTATTGCGGTAATTTTTTCTGTTAACAAAGGACGAATTAAAACATCATGTGGATTCACGTTACACCCAAATTTCCTGAATTCGTTCTAGCTCTGCCTTGGTTACAACCAACTTTTCACACCAAAGCACGTCATATACATTAAGTTCCTTACCATGAAGAATTTTAAGATTCTTAACATTTTTTCCAATACGAATAATATCAGCCAATCCCTCCTGAATGACTAAAAGGACTTTCCCACTCGCCCCGACCTTGGACAAGAACTTAACCAATTCACGAGTTTTCAATTCAGGAAGTACCAAGTCGTCCAATACCACCAGTCCATCTCCAGCCTTGGCTGCCAAAGCTCCTCTTAAGGCGGCCCTATACATTTTCTTTGGCAAGGTGGAGGAATACGATCTAGGCTTTGGCCCGAAAACCGTACCGCCGCCCCTCCAAATCGGGGAACGACTTGATCCGGATCTTGCCCGACCCGTATGCTTTTGCTTCCATGGCTTCTTTCCGCCGCCCCTTACCTCCCCACGACCAAGCGTAGACGCTGTACCCTGCCGGGCACTTGACCGCTGCATAACAACCGCGCGGTGAACCAACGAGGGATTAACCGACGAACTAAAAACCCCATCCGTCAAATCAACTTTATCTACAGGCCGAGAGTCTGGGCCAATTACCGGAAAAGCATCAATAGATTGCATCAGCTGACCTTCCTTACAATGACCACCCCTCCAACCGGACCAGGGACAGAACCTGTAACTAAGAGTAAGTTTTCCTCGGCCTTTATTCCAAAAACCGTTAACCCTCTTACAGTGATTTGTTTGTTTCCCATGTGACCGGGGAGTTTTTTATTCTTTAACACCCTTGAAGGAAAAGAGCTCGACCCTATGGAACCAGGGGCTCGATGAAACATCGAACCATGGGATGCTGGGCCACCGGCATAATTATGCCGCTTCATAACCCCCTGAAATCCTTTTCCCTTAGAAACTCCCTGAACATGAATCGATTCACCTTCAGAAAATAAATTTACGTCAACCTGGGAACCCACCTGCACTTCACCGTCGGATCCAAACTCCCTCAAATGACCCCAAACTTTATTTCCTGCCTTTTTTAAATGCCCTAACTGAGGCTTAGTCTGTTTTCGTTCCGGCACTTCACCGAACCCAATCTGCACGGCATCATAACCATCAGAACCCTTTTTCTTGACCTGCACAATTCCACAGGGGCCAGCTTCAATAACCGTCACAGGAATAAGGCGTCTTTCCTTATCAAAAACCTGGATCATACCTAATTTTTTACCTATCAACCCTTTAACCATAATTCAATAATTACCTAAATTAAGTTGACTGTAACTAAGGGAAGCCTTGACCACAAACCTATAGTTTAATTTCTACATCCACACCGGCCGCCAGATTAAGTTTCATCAAAGCGTCCATAGTCTCGGGAGTTGGCTCCATAATATCCAGCAATCGCTTATGAGTACGAATCTCAAACTGCTCCCGTGACTTTTTATCAACGTGAGTCGATCTCTGGACCGTCCACTTCTCAATTCTCGTAGGCAGAGGCACAGGACCAGCAATGCGTGCGCCACTCCGACGAACGGTATCCACAATCTCACGAAGAGATTGATCTAATACCCTATAATCAAACCCTTTTAGTCGAATTCGTATTCTGCGGTCTCGATCCACAAAAACCTACCCTTTCCACTTCACCAGTATTTCTTACGCGACGATTTCCGTGACCACCCCGGCTCCGACCGTTCGGCCCCCTTCTCGCACTGCAAATCGCACCCCTTGCTCCATCGCAATCGGGGAGATCAGTTCACCCTCAAACGACACATTATCCCCCGGCATCACCATCTCGACTCCCGGGTTTAATTGCACCACGCCCGTGACATCTGTCGTCCGGAAGTAAAACTGCGGACGATAGCCATTAAAAAACGGCGTATGCCGTCCGCCCTCTTCCTTCGTCAAAATATACACTTCCGCCTTGAATTTCGTATGCGGCGTAATGCTCTTCGGCTTGGCCAACACCATGCCCCGCTCCACATCCTCTTTCTTCGTGCCCCGCAACAGCGCCCCAATATTGTCACCCGCCTGTCCCTCATCCAACACCTTCCGGAACATTTCCACGCCCGTGACAATCGTCGTCTGCGTCGGCTTCAGCCCCACAATCTCAATTTCATCCCCCACCTTGACCACGCCGCGCTCTACCCGGCCCGTCACTACCGTCCCCCGCCCGCTGATGGTAAAGACATCTTCAATCGGCATCAGAAACGGCTTCTCAATGGCTCGCTGCGGAGTCGGGATGTAACTATCGACCGCCTCCAATAAGCGCATAATCGACGGCACCCCCACCTCACTCTGATCCCCTTCAATAGCCTTGATCGCTGACCCGATGACCACCGGCACATCATCGCCCGGAAAGCCATACTTCGTGAGCAACTCCCGCACTTCCAATTCCACCAACTCCAGCAATTCCTTGTCTTCCACTTTATCCGCTTTATTCAAAAAGACCACGATAAACGGGACCCCCACCTGCCGCGCTAACAAAATATGTTCCCGCGTTTGCGGCATCGGCCCATCGGCGGCACTGACCACCAAAATCGCGCCATCCATTTGCGCCGCCCCGGTAATCATGTTCTTCACATAATCCGCATGCCCCGGGCAGTCGACGTGCGCATAATGGCGATTGTCTGTTTCATATTCCACATGGGAGATCGCAATGGTGAGAATTTTGGTCGGATCCCGTCGCCCCTGACTCTCACTCGCCTTGGCGACTTCATCATAGGGAACAAACTTCGCCTTCCCCGTATCGCCCATCACTTTCGTCAAGGCCGACGTCAGGGTCGTCTTCCCATGGTCAACGTGCCCAATCGTCCCCACATTGACATGCGGCTTCTTCCGCTCAAATTTCGCCTTCGCCATGCCCTACCTCCTCTTAAATTCCTTGCCTTACCGAATTGAAAAATATACCAGAGGAAAACTATTCCCCTTGATTCTTTTTTATAATTTGCTGAGCCATGAGCTTTGGTACCACCTCATAGGACTCAAATTCCATACTATAAGTGGCACGCCCCTGGGTCTTGGATCTTAAATCCGTGGAATATCCAAACATTTCACTCAATGGGACCGCAGCATCAACAATTTGAGAAGTTCCCCTCGCACGCATTCCGTGGATTTTCCCGCGCCGACTATTTAAATCACCTATCACATCACCCATAAAATCCTGAGGAACAAGGACTTCAACCTTCATTACGGGCTCCAACAAAACCAAATCCGCTTTTTGACAGGCACTTACTAATGCCATTGACCCAGCAATCTTAAAGGCCATCTCACTCGAATCCACTTCATGAAAAGAACCATCAAACAAAGTGACACGCAGATCACGCAATGGGTACCCAGCAAGGATCCCACTCTCCATTCGCTCTCGGACTCCCTTTTCCACTGGAGCAATATATTCCCTGGGAACCGTTCCCCCAACAATTTTATTTACGAACTCTAAACCGACGCCAGACTCTGCCGGCTCCACCCTCAGCCACACATGGCCGTACTGACCACGACCACCTGTCTGTTTCACGTACTTCCCCTCAGCTTCCGCTTTTCCCTTGATGGTTTCACGATAAGCTACCTGAGGCTTCCCAACATTTGCCTGAACTTTAAATTCACGAAGAAGACGATCAACAATGATCTCAAGATGCAATTCCCCCATACCAGAAATGATCGTTTGCCCCGTCTCATCATCTGATTTCACCTGAAAGGAAGGATCCTCCTGAGCAAGCTTTTCCAAGGAATACCCCAACTTATCCATGTCTTGCTTGGTCTTTGGCTCAACAGCCAAGGAAATAACGGGCTCAGGGAATTTTATTACTTCCAACAAGATTTGATGTTTCTCATCACATAGAGTGTCACCCGTTCGAGTATCTTTGAGACCTACGGCTGCCGCAATATCACCAGCAGAGACCTCATCAATCTCTTCTCGTTTATTGGCATGCATTTTCAATAAACGCCCTATTCGCTCTTTTTTCCCCTTTGCGACGTTATATACGTAGGATCCGGCTGATAATTTCCCTGAATACACCCTAAAATACGTCAATTGACCTGAAAAAGGATCAGACATTATCTTGAAAGCCAAAGCAGCAAACGGCTCGCTATCTTCAGGCTTTCTGGTTATCTCCCCTTCGGAATGAGGATCAACACCAACAACGGGAGGAAGGTCTACCGGAGAAGGGAGATAATCAACCACACCATCAAGCAACGGCTGAACACCTTTATTCTTAAATGCCGATCCACAAAAGACTGGATTAATCTTTAATCCTATAGTCCCTGCCCGTATTGCCCGCTTTACCTCGTCTACAGCTAGAACCTCCCCGGCCAAATAGCGCTCCATCACCACTTCGTCGAACTCAACAACTGAATCCAACAATTTCTCGCGATATTCTTTCGCCAACTCTAAATAGTCATCAGGAATTTCCTGGACAGAATAAGCCGCACCAAGAGTCTCATCATCAAAAACCAGGGCTTTCATAAGCAGAAGGTCAATTACCCCTCGCAACCCATCCTCTTTTCCTAATGGCAATTGCACGGGAATCGGCTTGGCACCAAGCCGGTCAATTAAAGACTGAACGCTTGCAAAAAAATCAGCGCCCACTCGATCCATTTTATTCATAAATACGATTCGAGGAACTTGATACTTATCTGCCTGTCGCCATACCGTCTCCGACTGGGGCTCAACTCCCTGAACCGAATCGAATACAGCTATAGCTCCATCAAGCACTCGAAGCGACCGCTCTACCTCAATAGTGAAATCAACATGACCAGGAGTATCGATTATGTTAATCCGATTGTCCTTCCAGAAACAGGTTGTGGCGGCGGAAGTAATCGTGATCCCTCGCTCCCGCTCCTGCTCCATCCAATCCATCGTGGCCGCGCCTTCATGGACCTCACCAATTTTATGCGAAACCCCCGTATAATAGAGGACACGTTCGGTGGTCGTAGTCTTGCCGGCATCAATATGGGCCATAATGCCGATATTCCGAGTCCGACTTAAAATGAAATCTGTTGACACAAATTCCTCACACAACAATGCCGGCAAGGGAAAGGCTCATTATCGATAAACAGAGAAAAAACATCTCCATTTAGGGAATGACAAGCTCCCCACGCAGCACCAATATTCAACCCCTACCACCGGTAATGAGCGAAAGCTCTATTGGCTTCAGCCATCCGGTGCGTCTCATCCCTCTTCTTTACCGCCGAACCGTTATTATTAGCAGCATCCATTAATTCCGCCGCCAATTTCTCCCTCATACTCTTACCACTTCGAGCCAACGCACTTTGCTTAATCCACCTCAAGGCCAAAGCCACCTGGCGCACAGGACGAATTTCTACAGGCACCTGGTAAGACGCTCCTCCGACCCTTCTTGACTTTACTTCTACCATTGGTTTGACGTTTCCCAAGGCAGCATGGAAGACCTTAAGCGGCTCATCCCCCGTCTTATCCCTGACAATGTCAAATGCCCCGTAACAAACCCTCTCAGCCGTACTCTTTTTTCCGTCCTGCAGAAGAATATTCAAAAACCTGCCAACAATTTGATCCTTATACCTGGCATCCTGAACAACCTTTTGACGAAGAACGAGTGGCCTACGTGGCATTTTTTCCCCTAAAGAATTAACGAATTTTAAATTAAATAAGCGAAGGTAAAAGCGCGGGACCTACTACTTGGGGCGCTTTGCACCATACTTTGATCGCCCCTGCTTCCGGTTAGCTACCCCAACGGCATCCAATGCCCCACGAATCATATGATATCTGACACCAGGAAGGTCCTTCACCCTACCACCACGCACCAGAACAATTGAATGCTCCTGCAGGTTATGACCCATACCTGGTATGTAAGCAGTTACCTCAAGACCCGTCGTCAATCGAACCCTTGCTACTTTTCTTAATGCCGAGTTTGGCTTCTTAGGAGTCGTAGTATATACCCGAAGACAGACCCCCCTTCGCTGAGGACACTGATTTAAAGCCGAACTCTTGCTTTTTGCTTTAATGGCTTTACGGCCGACACGTATTAATTGGTTGACTGTAGGCATATTATTTCCAATTTCAATTTCTTTTTAATGAATTTAAAAATTCGAAAATTAATTGTGGCGAACCGGGTGATCTTATAGATTCATTTCCGTTATGTCAAGATGCCATTTCATCTTAAACGTCGCATATAATATTATTTTTCACTTGACGAATGAACTTTATTTAAACTTGACTGATCCTCGGAAGACAGAACTACATCGTCCTCTGTCCGCTTCGGCACAAAAGTTTCGCGATACTCCCCCCAACCTGTTCCAGCCGGAATCAACCTTCCGACAATTACATTCTCTTTTAAGCCACGTAAATCATCCGTACGTCCATTAATAGCCGCTTCCGTAAGAACTCTGGTTGTTTCCTGGAAGGAGGCCCCGGAAATAAAGCTGTCAGTACTCAGCGAGGCCTTTGTGATTCCCAATAAGACAGGCTTACCTAGCGCTGGCTGCCCGCCCTCGGAAATGACCCTTTCATTTTCATCATCAAACACAGATTTATTGACCTGAGTGCCAGGCAAGAACGCACTATCGCCAGCATCTTCAATTCTCACCTTTTTAAGCATTTGGCGGGTGATGACCTCGATGTGTTTATCGTTAATCACAACTCCCTGAAGGCGGTAAACCTCTTGCACCTCATCAACCAAATACTTTTGCAACTCCCTTGGCCCCAAGACGCTTAAAATATCATGTGGATTAGCGGACCCATCCATTAATGGTTCACCAGCTCTTACCCAATCACCTTCATGAACATTTACATGACGGCCACGAGGGATAAAATATTCCTTCACATCACCAATCTTGTTATCCACGACGACCTTTCGTAAGCCTTTCACAAAACCACCAAAAGACACCTCTCCATCAATTTCGGTGACAACCGCATGCTCCTTAGGCTTTCTCGCCTCAAACAATTCAGCTACCCGAGGCAAGCCTCCCGTAATATCTTTTGTCTTAGTCGTTTCTCTGGGTATTTTTGCCAGCACATCTCCAGGATAGACAGTTGATCCTTTTTCCACAAAAATATGAGCTCCTACTGGCAGGAGGTATCGTGCGGGAGATCCAGAGGAAAGCTTTGCGGTTTTTCCTGACTCGTCCTTAACGGACAGCCGCGGACGCAAATTGGTTCCTGCCTGCTCGATGACGACCCGGCGCGATAAACCAGTGACTTCATCCACCTCTTCTTTCATGGTGACTCCTTCGGCAATATCACCGAAAGCCACCTTCCCCCCTACTTCAGTCAAGATGGTAAGTGAATACGGATCCCATTCCACAAACTTCTGTCCTACTTCGACTTTTCCGCCATCTGAGACTTTTATCTTTCCTCCATACACCACCGGATATTTTTCCCGTTCACGGCCAGTCTCATCAATTACGGCAACTTTGCCATTGCGCACCATGACAACCCAATCCCCTTGTCGAGTCTTTACGGCCATACTGGGATTGTAAAAATCTGCATTTTTCTTTGCGTCAAAACTTAAAAATTTAATCGTACCATCATGCTTGGATGCCAGAACCGTTTGTTCCACAACCTTACTGGCCGTGCCTCCAATATGGAATGTCCGCATGGTCAACTGGGTCCCTGGCTCACCGATAGACTGCGCCGCAATGACTCCAACAGGCTCTCCCTTTTCTACAAGGCGGCCGCGTGCTAAATCTCTGCCGTAGCATTTGGCACAAACCCCCCATCGAGATTGGCATGTGAGAACAGAACGAATTTTCACGTGGTCGATTCCCGCCTCAACGATGGTCTTACAAAGCTCTTCCTCTAATTCTTCATGAGCTTTAACAATGACTTCCTGCGTGACAGGATCGAGCACATCCTCTGCGGTTAACCGCCCAAGAATGCGTTCATCCAGGGGTTGAATCACTTCTCCACCCTCTACTAACGCCGAAACAATAATTCCGTCCGTTGTGAAGCAATCAGGTTCACTGATAATCACATCCTGAGCCGCATCTACAAGACGCCTAGTGAGGTACCCTGAATTTGCCGTCTTGAGTGCTGTATCAGCCAACCCCTTCCGGGCTCCATGAGTTGAAATAAAATACTGTAAAACCGTGAGCCCCTCTCGGAAATTAGCGGTAATAGGAGTTTCAATAATTTCTCCTGAAGGCTTGGCCATAAGACCGCGCATTCCTCCCAATTGCCGAATCTGCTGCGAACTTCCCCTCGCACCTGAATCCGCCATCATAAATATAGGATTGAGACCTTCTGCTGCACCGCGCCCGCCTCCCTCTTTAATTTCCTTCATCATTTCAATGGCAACTTCTTCGCCCACATGGGCCCAAATATCGATAACCTTGTTGTATCGCTCCCCGTTAGTAATCAAGCCTTCACTGTATTGCTCCTGAACCTGGGAAACATCTCCTTTGGCGCGCTCGATTAATTCCTTTTTGCGAGACGGAATATGCATGTTATCGATACAAATGGAAACGCCGGCTTTGGTGGCATAGGAGAACCCCAAATCTTTCAATTGATCAAGCATGACGACTACTTCATGCAGACCGGCTTGACGATACACACGATCAATCAGTTTCGTCAGCTCCTTTTTCGTCATAAGCTGATTTACATGTGAAAAAGGCATGCTTCCTGGCAAAACTTCCGAAAGAATTACTCGTCCAACCGTCGTATCAATCATATCTCCATCAATTCGTACTTTTATCCTCGCCTGCTCTTCCACTTCCTGCGAATCATAGGCAATCCGAACTTCATCTGTAGACGAAAAGATCTTCCCTTCCCCGCGGGCCCCGTCACGATCCTTGGTCAACCAATAACATCCTAAGACCATATCCTGAGAGGGAATAGATAGGGGTCGGCCATTGGCTGGTGAAAGAACATTATTGGCCGCCATCATTAATACCCGAGCCTCAATTTGGGCTTCCACTGAAAGCGGAACATGCACAGCCATTTGATCCCCATCAAAGTCGGCATTAAAAGCCGCACAGACTAAAGGATGGAGACGAATAGCCTTTCCTTCTACCAAAATAGGATCAAAAGCCTGAATGCCAAGACGATGAAGAGTTGGAGCACGATTCAACATAACCGGATGCTCTCGAATCACTTCATCAAGGACATCCCAGACTTCAGGACGCTCCTTCTCAACCAAACGCTTAGCGCTTTTGATTGTCGTTGCCGCTCCACGCTCTTCCAGTTTATGAAAGATGAACGGTTTAAATAATTCCAAAGCCATTTTCTTGGGGAGTCCACATTGGTTAAGCCGTAATTCTGGCCCGACCACAATCACCGACCGCCCGGAGTAATCAACCCGTTTTCCGAGGAGATTCTGCCTAAATCGCCCTTGCTTTCCTTTGAGCATATCGCTCAAGGACTTGAGAGGACGTTTATTGGCGCCACGGATGACCCGGCCCCGACGCCCATTATCAAACAACGCGTCGACCGCTTCCTGCAGCATTCGCATTTCATTGCGGATAATGACACCGGGAGCCTTCAATTCCACTAATCGCTTGAGACGGTTATTGCGATTAATCACTCGACGATAAAGATCATTAAGATCCGAAGTAGCGAACCGTCCTCCATCCAAAGGCACCAGTGGGCGAAGCTCAGGGGGCAACACCGGAATGGCATCCATAATCATCCACTCTGGATTATTTCCTGATTTATGAAATGCCTCAATGACCTTCAATCGTTTCGTAAGTTTTTTCCCCACCGCCGCGGACGTCGTACTCTTAATCTTGACATGCCGTTCATCCCACAAAGCATTAATATCCACTTTGCGCAATAATTCCCGAATAGCTTCGGCACCAATACCCACTTTAAAAGAATTGGCCCCATACTCCTCGACGCACTCACGATATCTTTCCTCAGTCAAGAGCTCTCTTTCTTTCAAATTCGTATTGCCGGTATCCAGGACCACATACGCCTCAAAATACAGGATCTTCTCCAACTGCTTTAAACTCATATCCAAAAGAATGCCAATCCGGCTGGGCACACCCTTGAGAAACCAGATGTGAGCAACAGGAGCAGCCAGTTCGATATGGCCCATTCTCTCGCGTCGAACTTTTGACTGGATGACTTCCACGCCACACTTATCACACACAATTCCACGGTGCTTCATCCGCTTGTATTTACCGCAATTACATTCCCAATCTTTGGTTGGCCCGAATATTTTTGCGCAAAACAGCCCATCCCGTTCAGGCTTAAAGGACCGATAGTTGATCGTCTCTGGCTTTTTTACCTCGCCATAAGACCACGAGCGAATCTTCTCAGGCGAAGCGATACGAATTCGCATGGCATCAAATGAAACGGCATCACGAGGTTTTTCAAAAAGCGAATAGATACTATCCAAGTTCGTTCCTCCGATTATGTTGAATGATGAGACTGGACAACCACGCTAATTCTCTAATCAGCAGATTTGATCAACTCCACATCCAACCCTAAACTTTGCAATTCCTTCACCAAGACATTAAAGGACTCCGGAAGACCAGGTTCCAGAAAGTTCTCACCTTTTACGATTGCTTCATACATTCGAGACCGTCCGGGCACATCATCTGATTTCACGGTCAGAAATTCCTGCAAGGTGGAAGCCGCCCCATAGGCCTGCAGAGCCCAGACCTCCATCTCTCCTAGACGTTGACCGCCAAATTGAGCCTTTCCTCCAAGGGGTTGCTGCGTTACCAAAGAATATGGTCCGATTGAGCGAGCGTGAATTTTATCGTCTACCAAATGGTGAAGTTTCAGCATATACATGTATCCCACCGTGACCGGACTCTTAAACGGTTCGCCTGTCCGCCCATCATAGACCACCGATTGTCCTGACTCAGGGAGATTCGCCTTCTTCAATAATTCTTTGATTTCCTTTTCCGATGCTCCATCGAATACAGGGGTTTCTACCTGAATTCCTAATGCTTTTGCCGCCCACCCCAAATGCGTCTCAAGAATTTGCCCTACATTCATTCGGGAGGGAACTCCCAACGGGTTCAGGACAATCTGAACGGGCGTCCCATCTGGAAGATACGGCATATCTTCTTCAGCCATGATTCGAGAAACGACACCCTTGTTTCCATGACGACCAGCCATTTTGTCGCCCACCGCAATTTTTCTTTTAATTGCCAAATACACCTTGACCAGCTTAATTACACCGGGAGGTAATTCATCTCCACGTCGAAGACGACCAACCTTCTCATCGTATTGTGTCTGCAAGATTTCAATTTGGTCTTTCGCTTCCCGCTCAATTTCATCCAGTTTTTTTTGTTCTTCAGCGTCAGCCAGAATCACCCGACGCGCATCATCATCAGATAACTTGCGAAGAACTTCCGCGGTAATACGACCCTTTTTCTTTAGAATCACTTCCCCACTATCAGGGTCCATTAAATCCCGTCCGACAAATTGCCCAAGCAATAGCTTCCGAATCTTACGATTCCGTTCTTCTTCGATAATCCGCAATTCTTCCTGGTAGTCCCGCTCGACTTTGACGCGATCATCCGTCTCGATTGTCCGAGACCGCTCATCTTTATCTACGCCTTTTCTGGAGAAAATCTTGACGTCCACGACAATACCTTCAATGCCTGGAGGAACCTGAAGCGAGGTATCCTTCACATCTCCAGCCTTTTCTCCAAAGATCGCACGCAATAATTTTTCCTCTGGTGTCAGCTGGGTCTCTCCCTTAGGCGTAACTTTTCCCACAAGAATATCGCCTGGCTTGACTTCCGCACCGATTCGTACGATGCCACTTTCATCCAAATTTCGAAGAGCCTCTTCACCAAGGTTAGGAATATCGCGAGTGATTTCTTCTTTTCCTAACTTTGTATCACGCGCTTCCACTTCGAACTCTTCGATATGGATAGAAGTAAACACGTCTTCTTTAACCATTTTCTCACTTAAAAGAATGGCATCTTCATAGTTGTATCCACCCCATGGCATAAAGGCGACGAGCACATTTTTTCCCAACGCCAATTCTCCGCGATCCATAGCCGGACCATCCGCTAGCACTTGCCCCTGCTTAACCGGTTGCCCAATTCGAACAATAGGAGTTTGGGTAATACACGTATTTTGATTCGTTCGCTGAAATTTGATCAAATCATACGTATCCAGGATTCGAGAACCTTTTTTCTTATCATCTTTTTCCTTAAGTCCGGTTCTGACTACGATTCTCCTCGCATCTACCGATTCAACAATCCCATCTCGTTGAGCGATAGCCAAATATCCAGAATCTCTCGCTACAACAGCTTCCATTCCCGTCCCGACCAAAGGTGACTCACTTTTAATTGTTGGCACTGCTTGGCGTTGCATATTCGAACCCATAAGGGCCCGGTTTGCGTCATCATGCTCCAGAAATGGAATTAACGCAGTTGCCACGCTAACCACCTGTTTAGGAGAAACATCCAGATAGTCCACTTTATCGGGAGTAGTCGTCACAAATTCCCCTGCTTCTCTGGCGGTTATCGTTTCCGAGGTGAGCATCCCCTCCTTATTCATTGCTGAATTAGCCTGAGCGATAACAACCTGATCTCCATCCAATGGCGAAAGGAATTCAACGTCGTCTGTGACACGCCCTTTTCTTACTTTCCGAAAAGGAGCCTCTATAAACCCAAACTCATTGATCCGAGCATAAGTAGCCAACGACGTAATCAACCCAATATTGGGTCCTTCCGGCGTTTCAATAGGACATATACGACTATAATGAGAGGGATGAACGTCCCGGACCTCAAAACCTGCACGCTCCCTGGTCAAACCACCTGGCCCTAAGGCAGACAGCCTACGTTTATGGGTGATCTCTGCCAACGGGTTAGTTTGATCCATAAACTGCGAGAGTTGACTTCCAGCGAAAAACTCCTTGATGGCACCAACGATAGGCTTGGCATTGATCAGGTCATGAGGCAACACGGTTTCCATATCGAGCAGATTCATCCGCTCCTTAATGCTTCGCTCCATTCTAGCCAGACCGATACGGATTTGATTTTCCAATAACTCACCAACTGATCGGACACGACGATTGCCTAAATGGTCGATATCATCAACCGCACCTTTTCCGGCCTTAAGATCCACCAAGCATCTTACCACCTCGACAATATCTTGAGCGGATAACGTCCGCTGCTCTAATGACAAATCAAGGTTGAATCGCTTGTTCATCTTCAGCCGACCAACAGGGGAAAGGTCATACCGCTTGGGATTCAGAAAGAGATTTTCGAACAACAATTTTGCTGATTCAATGGATGGCATTTCCCCAGGCCGGAGGCGTTTGTAAATTTCCACCCAGGCCTCTTCCTTTGAATTAGTCCGCTCGGCTTCCAATGTGTCAAGAATCACAGGACTGGTCGTAGGGCTATCCAGGTAAATAATTTTAAATCCTTCGACTCCGCTCTCCAGAATTCGCTCCATCACCGGTGCCGTGAGTCGTTGATTTTTTTCAAGGATTACTTCCTGAGTTCCAGGATCTACAAGTTCGGTTAACACAGCTCGACCAATCAAATCTTCCTGCTTGATAGGAATTTCTTTAATTCCAGCTGCACGAATACGCCCCATGAGCGTTTTATTGAGCTTGGTACCTTCTTTTACCAACGGCTCATTAGATCCCTTCTCAAAGAGGTCTGCCGGAGATCGCAACCCTGCATGAATGTCAGGATCAAGCTTGCGAAGCAATCCCCCATTCACGACACGCACTTCCTCAACAGGATAATACATTTTGAGAAGGTCATCAGTGCTAAAACCAAAACCTTTTAATAAAATTGTGGCAGGCATTTTCCTGCGGCGATCAATTCGTACATACAAAATATCTTTGGCATCATATTCAAAGTCGAGCCATGACCCTCGATAAGGGATGATCCGACCTGAAAATAAGACTTTCCCGCTTGAATGAGTCCGGCCCTTGTCATGACCAAATGAAGGCCCAGGAGATCGATGCAACTGACTGACAGCCACCCGCTCAGTCCCATTCACCATAAAGGTGCCACGCTCGGTCATCAATGGCAGTTCACCGACATAGACTTCTTGCTCCCTGACATCAAGGACCCTGTTTTTTACACTTTTATCTTGTTGATCGAAAACGACCAATCGCACACGAAGCTTTAAAGGTGCAGCAAAGGTCATTCCCTGCTCTATACATTCCCTCGTGTCATACTTGGGCGTTCCCAGGGAATAGCTGGAAAATTCTAAAATGGCCGAATTATTATAATCCATAATGGGAAACACACTTTTAAACGCTGCATGCAATCCCTTGTCCTCACGACGATCCGGCAATGTCTCCGCCTGCAAAAATTCCTCATAAGAACGGCGTTGCACTTCAACTAAATCCGGAATTTCAATATGTGAGCGAATTTTTGAAAAGCTATGTCGCTGAACACTGCCTTCAAAGGCTGGTTGTCCCATTCCTGTCTCCTTAAGGATTAACGGCCACCTCAGCTTCCTGCTGGCCCTCGAACCTTCCTAAGTCACAACTCCGAGTCCTCAAAATGAGGCAAGTACTACTTCACTTCTACGGTCGCACCAACATCTTGAAGTTTTTTCTTAATAGTTTCCGATTCTTCTTTGGACACGCCCTCCTTTACCGCCTTCGGGGCCGCCTCAACGAGATCCTTTGCTTCTTTCAAACCCAACCCAGTAATCTCTCGCACCACCTTGATGACCTGAATCTTTTTATCCGCTGGGGCACTTCCCAATACTACCGTAAACTCGGTCTGTTCTTCAGCGGCAGGAGCCGCAGCGCCCGCTGCAGCAGCCATAACCCCAACAGGCGCCGCTGCCGTCACACCGAACCGATCCTCCAGACCCTTCACAAGATCAGACAATTCCAGGACACTCATGCCCTCTATAACTTTAATGAAATCTTCCTTTGACATTTTTGCCTCTGTTGCACTCATCTCCCCTTCTCCTTTCTGCGTTTTGTTTTCTTGAATTGCGGCTAATACCGCAACAATACTTCTTACAATTTGACCTAAAACCCCGACAAACCCTCGAATTGGCCCTTGGAAAGCCGACAACAACATTGACAGCAATTCTGCCTTTGACGGCAAATCCGCCACAGAAGTGAGGCGAGCTGGATCTAACTCGACCCCGTCCAAAATTGCCCCTTTGAGCTGCAATTTCTCTTCGCATTTTTCACTTTTAATAAAATCACGAATAACTTTCGCAGGCAACACCGGATCATCGTATCCAATAACCAATGCCGATTGACCCCTAAAAAATGGTTGCAAAGGAACAAGGGCCGTTCCTCCGATAGCTCTCACGGCAAGAGTGTTCTTGACCACATGAAAGTTTGACTTCGCCTGCCGAAGTTTTTTTCGCAAATCATTAATTTGATTCACGGGCATACCCGCGCATTCCGTGACAATGGCTATCCGCGCTCGAGCGAATTGTTCATGCATGACTGCCACAGCTTCATTTTTATCGGTTTTTTTCATACCTCGAACTCACCTGCTGAGATTAAAGTTTCAACTGACCTGCTTTGCAATCGCGGCTCCGTCCAGATGGATACCTGGTCCCATCGTGCTGGACAATGTCGCACTTTTCACATACTTTCCTTTACTGGAAGAGGGCTTAGCCTTCATGATGGAATCAAAAACCGACTGGGCGTTTTCTCTAATTTGTTGTCCCTGAAAAGACACCTTTCCAACAGGAACATGAATGTTCCCTGCCTTATCAACCTTATACTCAACTCTCCCCCTTCTGATTTCCTGAATGGCTTTCCCGACCTCAAAGGTCACCGTTCCAGTTTTAGGATTTGGCATTAATCCTCGTGGCCCCAATACCTTCCCCATTCTTCCGACAGCACCCATCATGTCCGGGGTCGCAATCATGGAGTCAAAGTCCAGCCATCCATCTTGGATTTTCTGCAAAAGGTCATCGCTCCCCACAAAATCGGCCCCAGCTTCTCTGGCCTCCTGCTCCTTCTCTCCTTTTGCAATCACTAAAATCCTGACCTTTTTCCCCGTTCCGTGAGGAAGGACCGTAGTCCCGCGAACCATCTGATCCGCACGCTTGGGATCTACCCCAAGGCAAAGTGACAGCTCTACCGTCTCATCGAATTTGGCAAAAGCAGCCTGCTTTACCAGGTCACTGGCCTCCTCCAATGAATATAGGGCCTTTGTTACCTTCGCTAAAGCCGATTCAAATTTCTTTCCCACGGCGCATACCCTCTGTTAAAAGCCTCACAATATAATTTACCCTTCAACCGTAATGCCCATACTTCTCGCGGTTCCTGCAATCACATTCATCGCAGCTGGGATATCACTGGCATTCAAATCTTCTACCTTCAACTTAGCTATGTCCTCTAGCTGTGCCATGGTGATTGTTCCAACTTTATTTTTATGGGGAATCCCTGAACCCTTTATGATACCTGCAGCCTTCTTCAGTAAATCTGATGCCGGAGGAGTCTTGGTCACGAAGCTGAAGCTTCTATCCTTATAAACAGAAATGACCACTGGGATAATGCTACCCTCTTGCTTCTGAGTTCTAGCATTAAACTGTTTACAAAACTCCATAATGTTCACTCCATGTTGCCCCAGGGAAGGCCCAACAGGAGGAGCAGGATTGGCTTTTCCAGCCGGAATCTGCAATTTAATTTGACTAGTTACTTCTTTGGCCATGCCTTCACCTACCTTACATCGACTTGCGTATTGCTTAAATTAAAAAGGAATACTCCACTTGTCTTTAAACACGCTCAACCTGAGAAAACGCCAATTCCACAGGGGTTGAACGACCAAAAATACTGACTAGCGCCTTGACCCGACCATGATCCTGATCCACTTCATCCACCAATCCATTGAAGCCCAAAAATGGGCCATCCACAATTCGGACATTGTCCCCTTTTGAAAAATTGGCCAACTCTCTTGGAGCCGTTACGCCGGATTCCAACTGCTTCAATAGCGTGGCCACCTCCTCAGGATCAAGCGGGATTGGCCTGGTTCCGCCTCCAATAAAACCAGTCACCTTGGGGGTCTCCTTGATCATAGCAACGACTTCATCCCCAAGCGGGCCATTCGCTTCAAGCAGAACATACCCGGGAAAGAATTTTCGTTTAGAGGCCCGGCGTTTTCCTTCTTTAAATTCCACTACATCCTCAGTAGGAACAAGGACTTGCGCCACAGAATCCGCCATTCCTAATTGATTCGCCCGCTCGACAATTCCGGCCCGAACCCGCCCCTCATATCCCGCATAGGTGTGAATGACATACCAATGACTCGACATGAATTCCCTTCTACTAATAGATGCTAAATAATCCTGCTAATTAACCAAACAAGAATTGAATCCACCACAGAGAGGTACAAGGACATGATTACGCAAAACAAGAGAACCACCGTGGTCGACCCGATCGTCTCAGACTTTGTAGGATAAGAAATTTTTTTAAGTTCCCCACGCACGTCAGACAAAAATTCGGTAATGGAAAACCATAGCTTTTTAAACACGGCTTACCCCCTCAGCCTTTTTCGAAATCACGTCACTACGCTAAAAAACGTCTCTTACTCGGTGCACATTCCATCAACAGCCAAGTATGGCAGGGGCACAGGGATTCGAACCCGGACTTTCGGTTTTGGAGACCGACGTGCTAGCCGTTGACACCATGCCCCTCCAACCTGCACGAAACCTAAATGACCCATACCATCAATCACTTTACCTCTTTGTGAGGGCTATGCTTTCGACAAAATCGGCAATATTTTTTCACTTCCAGCCGATCTGGATCGTTTTTCTTGTTTTTCATTGTCGAATAATTTCGGCGCTTGCAATCTCCGCACGCTAGAGAAATAATGACTCTCATCGATACACCCCTATGTTCTTACGCGACGATTTCCGTGACCACCCCGGCTCCGACCGTTCGGCCCCCTTCTCGCACTGCAAATCGCACCCCTTGCTCCATCGCAATCGGGGAGATCAGTTCACCCTCAAACGACACATTATCCCCCGGCATCACCATCTCGACTCCCGGGTTTAATTGCACCACGCCCGTGACATCTGTCGTCCGGAAGTAAAACTGCGGACGATAGCCATTAAAAAACGGCGTATGCCGTCCGCCCTCTTCCTTCGTCAAAATATACACTTCCGCCTTGAATTTCGTATGCGGCGTAATGCTCTTCGGCTTGGCCAACACCATGCCCCGCTCCACATCCTCTTTCTTCGTGCCCCGCAACAGCGCCCCAATATTGTCACCCGCCTGTCCCTCATCCAACACCTTCCGGAACATTTCCACGCCCGTGACAATCGTCGTCTGCGTCGGCTTCAGCCCCACAATCTCAATTTCATCCCCCACCTTGACCACGCCGCGCTCTACCCGGCCCGTCACTACCGTCCCCCGCCCGCTGATGGTAAAGACATCTTCAATCGGCATCAGAAACGGCTTCTCAATGGCTCGCTGCGGAGTCGGGATGTAACTATCGACCGCCTCCAATAAGCGCATAATCGACGGCACCCCCACCTCACTCTGATCCCCTTCAATAGCCTTGATCGCTGACCCGATGACCACCGGCACATCATCGCCCGGAAAGCCATACTTCGTGAGCAACTCCCGCACTTCCAATTCCACCAACTCCAGCAATTCCTTGTCTTCCACTTTATCCGCTTTATTCAAAAAGACCACGATAAACGGGACCCCCACCTGCCGCGCTAACAAAATATGTTCCCGCGTTTGCGGCATCGGCCCATCGGCGGCACTGACCACCAAAATCGCGCCATCCATTTGCGCCGCCCCGGTAATCATGTTCTTCACATAATCCGCATGCCCCGGGCAGTCGACGTGCGCATAATGGCGATTGTCTGTTTCATATTCCACATGGGAGATCGCAATGGTGAGAATTTTGGTCGGATCCCGTCGCCCCTGACTCTCACTCGCCTTGGCGACTTCATCATAGGGAACAAACTTCGCCTTCCCCGTATCGCCCATCACTTTCGTCAAGGCCGACGTCAGGGTCGTCTTCCCATGGTCAACGTGCCCAATCGTCCCCACATTGACATGCGGCTTCTTCCGCTCAAATTTCGCCTTCGCCATGCCCTACCTCTTCCTTAAAATGCTACGCAAAAATGCTAAAGTGTATCGTTGCTGGAGCCCACGACGCGGATCGAACGCGTGACCTCGTCCTTACCAAGGACGTGCTCTACCAACTGAGCTACATGGGCTCTATCACTTTCTCGAGAAGATCTTTGCCTTCATGAGGCACGCAAATCTAAGCCCACCCAAAAAAATGGAGCGGGCGACGGGATTTGAACCCGCGACAGCCAGCTTGGAAGGCTGGAACTCTACCACTGAGCTACGCCCGCAGCTTGGTTTAAACCCTATATGCTGAGAAAATTTTCCTTCAATAGCACATCTTGTCGTATTCACTAGATCCCGTCCTTTTCAGTCAGTCATGGTGGGCAGGCAAGGGTTCGAACCTTGGAAGCCGATGGCAGCAGATTTACAGTCTGCCCCCGTTGACCGCTTGGGTACCTGCCCTTTGAATGAGTAGGACCGTCTTCTACTTAAACCGCTTTGGAATTACATCATGGAAATTATTAAGATGAAGATCTTTTTGAAGTGAAGACAAACAAGGCAGAAATAAGCCCCTGCATGTACAGATCATCAACAAAAACATTCGTATTTTGTTCTAGAAACAGGAGCAGAACAAATTCACTCTTCTTGTAAACGAATCATTATAATTTCCAAAGATGGTCTGGTCAAGACCCTCGCCTGGACTTTAGGTGCTTAAGACATGAGAAAATCTTATTTGACAAACCCGCTCTCCCCACGCCACATTCTTAGCAATGGATTCCCTCATGCAGTACCCCCGCCTACCTTTGGCATGTCAGCAGAGAAGCCGGGTGAAATTTCATTGCTGGACCTGGATAGTCATCGTGCCATTTTGTTTAAACCTGGGCTTAATCATTGGATCTCCCGTAAACGCTTTTGGCGAAATAAATGACCGACAGGATAACGGGCTCGCCAGCATCACAACGCCTAAGGGAGCAATGATCTACGCAGAGGTGGCTGATACCTCAAATAAAAGAGCTCAAGGCCTGATGTACCGTACGGCCATGGAGGAGGATCATGGTATGCTCTTTATCTTTCCAGAATTGGGGTATTGGACTTTTTGGATGAAGAATACCAAGATCCCACTTGATATATTATGGTTGGACAAGAAGGGAACCATCATCCACATTGAAGCAAACGTCCCTATTTGCACCAGAACAGATGATCACTGCCCACGGCATTATTCATATAAACAATCATGGCAAGTCCTTGAACTTAATGCCGGAATCGCAGAAAAACTTCAACTCCTCCCTGGAAGCCGATTAACCATCTCATTGCCTCCCCAGAACCATAACCCCTCTTAGTTGCCCCTAACATTCCCGTTATTACCATCCTCGCACTCGCTTAGCAGAAAGAATGCCTTCAACTCGTTGAATTTCCTGCAGTATTAGTTCAAGGTGGGCAGTATTTTTTACTTCGATAACAAAGTCCAATACGGCCTTTCGATCCTCTCTGGTAGAAATCTCTGCCCTTGTAATATTAGCTTGACATTGAGAAATTCCAGCGGACACTTTAGCCAACACACCAGTTCGATCCAAGGTCAAAACTGACACTTCAACTGAATGCGTGCCGTCTAGCTCCGAATCCCATTCCACCTCCACTAAGCGATTGTGATCCCATTCTAATGATTGAAAGTTCGGACAATCGATCGCATGAATGGTCAACCCTCTCCCTCGAGTAATATATCCACGAATCGGCTCACCAGGAACAGGCTTGCAACACTTGGAGAGTTGCATCAACACATCTTTGGTTCCCCCAAACTTCACAGATCCCTCCCGAAGGAGTCCAGGGAGCTTTTGCTGGGGAGTGTGAGGGACGACCTTCGTGGGAGACGAAGGCCCTTGTTCGGCACCTTCGTGAAAGTGACTGACAATTTGATCCGGAGACATACGACCGAATCCAACCTGCCGAATCAATTCATCCACCGTTTCACTGCCCTTGGCTTTAGCCATTGATGAAAGGCGATCAGATTTCAAAGATTGTGCGACAGGAAGATTATGTCTCCGAAATTCTTGTTCCAACAGCCGTCGCCCAAGTTCCAGTGCCCGCTTTTGCTCTTCAACTTTAAACCAATGCTTGATTTTCGTTTTGGCCCGGGAAGTTCGGACAAATTTCAACCAACCTCGATGAGGTACCTGCGAGGGGGAGGTCAGAATCTCTACCATATCCCCACTGCTTAATTGATAACGGAGAGGAACTAATTTCCCATTAATCTTTGCCCCGACACAATGATCTCCGATTTCCGTATGAATCGCATAGGCAAAGTCTAATGGTGTGGCCCCGACAGGGATCTCCCGCACTTCCCCCGTTGGCGTAAACACAAACACAACATCATGGAATAAATCCAATTTAACCGAATCCATAAACTGGCGGTTATCGGCAAGATCCTTGTGCCATTCCACAAACTGCCTGAGCCAGCTGAAGACCTGTTCATCCCGTTCGCCAACTTTTCCAGGCTCCTTATAGAGCCAATGGGCTGCCACACCGTATTCATTTATTCGATGCATATCCGCCGTCCGGATTTGGAATTCCACATACTCTCCTTGTGGGCCAACAACGGTCGTGTGTAACGATTGGTACAAGTTCGAACGTGGAGTCGCAATGTAGTCCTTAAAGCGTCCAGGGACGGGAGGCCAAATGGAATGCAGCAATCCCAAAATGGCGTAACAATTCATTTTGGTATCCGTTACAATACGAACCGCTGTCAAATCAAAGATTTCGTCAAAAGATACGGACCGGCGCTCCATTTTTTGATAGATGCTAAAGAGATGCTTAGGACGTCCATCGATCTGTCCTGGCAACCCTGCGTCCAAAAGAGCCTGCTGAGCCAGGTGAATCAGGGATTGAATATATTCCTGACGCTCCTCATCCTTTTTAGCCAGCCGTAGCTTTAAATGAGACCAGGCATCCGGTTCCAAATATTGGAAGCACAAATCCTCTAGCTGCTGCTTAATCCAACTCATACCAAGCCGGTTGGCTAACGGTGCATAAATCTCCATTGTTTCTTGTGCAATTTTTTTTCGCTTTTCGTCCGACAACGCCTCAAGTGTCTGCATGTTATGCAATCGATCCGCTAACTTGATAAACACTACTCGAATATCATCAGCCATAGAGAGAACCATCTTGCGGAAATTTTCCGCCTGCTTCTCTTCATCAGTTTTAAAAGGAATTTGACCAATTTTTGTGACGCCCTCCACTAAACGAGCCACGTCACTTCCAAATTCTTTTTCTAACTCGGCTCTTGTCGCTACGGTATCTTCGAGAGTGTCATGTAAAAGTCCGGCCACAATCGCGGGAACGTCCAATTTCAAAAAAGTTAAAATCCCAGCGACCGCTAAAGGATGCTGGACATAGGGTTCGCCCGTCCGTCGAGTTTGACCTTCATGAGCTTTTGCGGAATAGTCATACGCTCGTTTGATGAAGTCGGTATCAGCCTCAGGGTAATAGGCTTTTACCTGATCCATAAGTTGTACAATATCGGTCAAATGCGTCACATTCATTTTTTAGTCTTTCATCCAATTGCCTTGGGGCAGTGCCGACGAATCATAACAAAAAACGGAGAAAAATGCTTCGCCTTTCACTATCAGAATCGGTAATTGGCGCCCCACATCCCGAGGGACACAATAAGAAAGAGGCTCAATTTCCCCGTGAAGGGACAGGTCACTCAAAAGGCGCATCCATCGGACTGAACGGGAAAAAATGCGATGCGAAATTTTTGAGGCCGGAAGACCTTTACTGAAAAGGACCTTTAGAAGAACAGAGAATGCCAAGAAAGTTAATATATCTGGCGAGTGAAAGAGGGAAGGAGAGAATTTTTAAAAATCAACGAACCTAACGCATTTATTCTCCACCTTTTTGTACATAATTTTTGACAAATTCAGCCGCATTTTCTTCTAAAACTTTATCAATTTCATCAACCAGTTCATCCATTTCTTCTTTGAGACGTTGACCGGTCTCCGCAACATTCGGATCAGCCTGAACGTCCTCTGTTTCTTTGGGAGAGCTTGGTTTTCGAGATTCGTATTTACGGTCTTGCTTGTCCATGGTGCACCTCCTTGGTCAAGTCGATGAAACACCTATTAATTCAGGGTACTCCACACTTTCTCCTACCGTCAAGAAAACTAATGTCATCCTCGGGGACTTCATTGCTCCACTCCCACCATTATGATAAATTGCCTCCCGCGGGCGATTAGCTCAGTGGAAGAGCGCTTCCTTCACACGGAAGAGGCCACTGGTTCGATCCCAGTATCGCCCACCATGATACATCCTTTCTGGATCAATTTCTTCCCGGCACCATCGTTGTTCACTTTATCAGCAGATAACAGCGAGGCCTTCTTGATCGTTCATTTTTCACCCACTACTTAATTCAGACCCCAATACCCGAGTCGCAGTTATTCTACGACAGCGCGATCATTTACTCTCAAGAGCCGGTAGTAATGTTAGAACCGATCACCCATCAAAATCGACCCTACGCAAAGCCGACAAATGTCCTGAATGTGTTTTTGCTTTTCTTCTTACTTCCACATTGTGCCAGCACTCCCCCTGCCTCCAACCTTCCACCCTCTGAAAGCGACCTCAACCTCTTAGGAAAGGCCACCTTGTGCCAAACCAAAACAGAGGTTCAAACGGATTGGCTGCAATCCGTGGGACAGGAATCTCCCTGGGGAGGAGGCACCGAAGTCTTTCGTGAAACCGCATCACCCAAGAAACATGCACAATGGTTCATGTTTAATGAAGATCAGACTCTTGTGGGCGTCATCACCGTATTCCCACGCGGTCTGGATTTAGAAGACTATCCGAAACTTCGACATACCCTGCGTCAATTACCACCGGCTCGTGAATTCTTTTTTCATTCTTCCCAGCTTCTGAAAGAACAAACCCCTGACTCTGGTACTCTGCATCGGACCGGAGAAGCCACGACCACGCATCAATATTTCATGCGACACACTCAAGGGGAACAAGACCAACTGGTCATGGCCGTTTTCGTCCTTGATCCGTATGAAACACTTTTAGATGGCAGCCATTCAAAATTTCTTTCTTATATTGAAGGTCCAGATCTCCCGGAGAAAGACCTCCCGGGTACAAAAGGACAATTGGGATCCGAAAAGGAATTTTTAGGACTTCAGCAATTTGCCAGAGGAGAGATAGCCTTATTTGCGTCATGTGGCAACAAGCAGCCGGAACTCGCCGTTGACGCCTATCAGAAAGCCATTCAATATGGCTTATCTGATCCGAAACAGTTGGCGGAAGCCCACCATCGTCTTGGATTGGCCTTACGAAGCATGGGCAGACTCCCAGCAGCCGCAACTGCCCTGGAACAGGCCCTGACCATCCAGCCATACTCAGCAGTCATCCTCAATAGTTATGGCTCAGTCCAAGCGCAACTTGGAAAAGTGCCAAAGGCTATCGAAACCTATGAGCGGGCTTTGTCCTTGCAGCCAAACTATGCTCAGGCCCGATTCAATCTAGCTGAAGCTTATGAAGCACATAACCCCAAACGCGCCATTCAAGAATACGAAACATTTCTGATATTGGTAGGGAACAATCCTGAGGAAATGACAAAAATTGACCTGGCCAAAGGTAGAATTAAGACCCTACAAGGCGGATCGAGACAGTAATCAAAATAGAATTAATTCTTATGGGACATACCCGGTTCAAGCACTGGTCATATCAAAAGACCGTTGTAGTAAATAACCCACGCGTTAAACCTTCATGAAATTCTATGCCGTTCGCCGCGGCCGCACCATTGGCATCTTTGAGAGTTGGGATGCCTGCCGTGCCCAAGTACATCATTTTCCCGGAGCCGAATATAAAGCCTTCCCCAACCGAGAAGACGCGGAAGCTTTTCTGTTATCTCGTCCAATCAGTCAACCAATCAAACAGAAGCGAACGGCCACACCAACATCATCCTCGATGATCGAAGTTTGGGTCGATGGATCCTGCTTCCCCAAGGACGATGGCACTCTTCGACTGGGATGGGGGGTACTGGTCAAAAAAAATGGTAGAGAAATTCACAGGGACAAGGGGAATGACATTCCGCAGGAAGCTATGAATCACCGAAATGTCGCCGGGGAAATTCTTGCCATCCTCAAAGCCATCAAATGGTGCCAATCTCAGGGGATAACCGCAATGACAATTTACTTTGACTACCAAGGACTAGAGAGTTGGGCAACCGGAGCATGGCGCACCAAGCTACCCTTTACCCAAGCCTATGCACAGGCGGTCAACGAATCAGGCATCACGATTAACTGGGTCAAAGTGAAAGCTCATTCCGGCAATCCAGAAAATGACCTTGTCGATCAACTTGCGAAAGAAGGGGCAAGGGGGAAGTAAGAAAGGGAGAATTTTAAGCGGGTTTACAACCTCAAAACCAGGAAGACTCCTGTATCAATTACAGCTTTCCTTCTCCTTTTAAATAATTCCTGAAACGGGTCATGAGTTCATCACCCAATAAACCAACATCAGGCTTTTTCTTCATGTAATCCCTGATCTCATCCAAGCGATGTTCCGCCTGCTCATTCCCCTTTAATCGTTTAACTTTTTGCATAGCATCGCCAAACGCATCAAAGGTCAGTTCCTGATAGCCAAAACTTCGAATCCGCTTAACGGCTTTCATCATCGCCTCATTTCGGAAGGTGGTGAGGTGTTCGGAGTCGATGGTGGTTAGCCCGAGTTTTCTCGCACGTCGTTCTGCAGCTTTTCGGATGCCGCTTCGAACAAAATCCGGCGAAGTATGAAGACGTTTCCAGGCCTCATCCGTCCATGCCACCTGTGTGGGCGGATCCTCCCAGAGACGGATCAAGGTTTCAGCATCAATTTTCTCGATCCCTTGTTCCCTGGCTAGATCCTCGGCATCACGCTTTAACATATCCGTCACAAATTCCATAGCAATCGGAGGTGAATCCTGAATACGCTTATTCAACAAAGCCAAAGCTTCATCGGTCCATTCCATGGGCACGCTTTTCTCGATCGGAATATCCCCTAAGGCTTCAACCTTTTCAAATAATTCCACATTCACTTCCATATGGCCGCGTTCTTTAGCCACATCTTCAGCGATCTTGCCAATCATGCTTCGCATGAACTCCGGAACGGCCTCTAGGCGCTTTCGTGCCTCGGCGGTCCAGGGGAGTTTGCCTTGAGCCATGTCCTCGGCAGCTTGAGTCATGCCGGCCGCGCCCCCCATCGAGCCCATCATTTGCTGCTTAAATTGGTCTAAAGTTTCAGCCGTAATTTCTGTATATCCCAATTCTTTGGCTTTTCTTTCTGCAAGACGGCGAACCATACCTCTCAGGAACAAAGGAGCGCGTTCCAGTCGAGACGAAGCCTCTTCCGTCCAGGGGATCTCGTGTTCTGTTTGAGATGGCTCGGTAGTAGACATGGTTTAGACAGGTGGTAACTCAGGGTTTAACAATTCTTTGATCTCTTTACCGGCTTTAAAAAACGGCATGCGCTTTTCAGGGACCGACACCGATTCTCCAGTTTTGGGGTTACGCCCCTCTTTAGTCTGACGGTGTCGAAGACGAAAACTTCCAAAACCACGGATTTCTGTTTTTTCTCCACGCTTTAAAGAATCACGGATGGAATCAAAAATGGTGTTGACTACTAACTCGGCTTGCCTTCGACTCAATTGGGGAGCCTTTTCCGCCAACTTTTCGATGAGATCCGCTTTTGTCATCCGATCCTCCTTCTCACAGAGACTCGCTTTTTGAACCTTGAGTTATGCCAATGAGCATCGCTTCTAAAAAGACGTAATTGATCCATTTTTGCTCGTCCGGATCAAGCCACCCAAAGGTACAGCAACGGGGTGGGAAAATGAGTCGTGGCAAAGGTGCGAACGCTTCCAAGAAATGTGTTTTCAAGTATATCCCTGAATGAAAACGGCTTGCTCACCTCCATGACACGTGGCTCCCCCTCAATCCCGCCTAATTCGCCGGCTAGTTTAATGGCATCGTGCAAATCACCGATATCATCAACTAACAAAATTGACTTGGCTTGCTGCCCTGTAAAGACACGCCCATCGGCTAGCTGCTCGACCTCCGCCACATCCAGGGATCGCCCATCGGCCACCGCATCGATAAATTGACGATGGACATCATTCATCACCAACTCTAAGACCTTGCGATCTTCCTCATTCATGGGACGAAAAGGAGAGCCGATATCTTTATATTTTCCACTTTTCACTACAAGGTTCTTGACCCCGATTTTTTCCAGTAACTCGTGAAAATTTGCCAATTGCATAATGACGCCGATACTCCCCGTTAAAGTACCCGCATTAGCGAGAATGCGATCGGTGCCCACGGCAATATAATAGCCTCCCGAAGCCGCCACCGTACCCATGGATGCGATCACCGTTTTATTCTTTTCTTTTCTCACTCTCTTAACGGCATTATAAATTTCTTGAGAAGGCGCCACGCCCCCACCTGGGCTATCAATTCTCACCACAATCGCTTTGACCAAAGGATCGTCAGCAAAGTTTTTCAGTTCCTCGACAGTCTGATACGAATCAAGAATGGGACCCTCAACCCGAACGATGGCCACACCATCCTTACCTGCTAACAATAATTCCGGAATCAGGCTTTTCCCAACACTAAACAGGACAAGGCCTCCGAGAATCATCCACAGCACGCGCTTCCATCGAGGATACCCATTACTCATAATATTCGGGATTGGCCATAAGTCCTGCGCTCATCCAATCCATCCTGCCCATGAAGCCTATTCGCCTTCATCCCCTTGATCTTTCTTTTGGACAACTCGCCCACCAAGGCTTTGATCAACGCTGCCTTGAGAGCTATTAAATTCTTCCACCTCGGTTTGTTCTAGGTCCTTCAAATGCTCCCAAAGACTTAAGGCAATTTTCCGATCGTCACAATCAACCTTAACGATTTTCGCTGCTACTTCCTGACCAACAGCAAATTTTTCCTCAAGGCGCTCCTGCACATCCGGCCCGATCTCACTGATGTGAATCAACCCTTCTACGCCCCCTTCCAATTCCACAAAGACCCCAAAGTCGGCGATTTTGGAAACTTTGCCGGTGGTAACTTCGCCAACATGATATTGCTGGGGAATTTCAGAGACCCATGGATCCGAGATCAACTGCTTATACCCCAAAGATAAACGTTCCTTTTCCTTATCAATTTTTAAAATAACGGCTTTGACCGATTGCCCCTTCTTAAACAGCTCGGAAGGATGCTTAATATGCTTGGTCCACGACATATCAGAAATATGGATCAACCCATCGACACCTTCATCTAAACCGACAAAAGCGCCAAAATCGGTGACACTTTTTACTTTACCCTCAATTTCCGTTCCTTCAGGGTACTTGTCTTCAATAATATCCCATGGGTTAGGCGCAGTTTGTTTCATCCCAAGGGAAATCTTCCGGCTATGCTGGTCAACATGGAGCACCTGAGCTTCTATGGTATCGCCCACAGACACGACCTTTGATGGGTGGCGAACCTCATGGGTCCAAGACATTTCCGACACATGGACCAAACCCTCGACGCCTGGCTCCAATTCCACAAACGCACCATAATCGGTCAGGCTCACTACTCTCCCATTCACGCGACTTCTTGCCGGATATTTTTCTTCAACTTTTGTCCAGGGATCTGGAGATTTTTGCTTAACGCCCAAGGATATACGACCCGTTTCCCGGTCATATTTCAATACTAAGACTTCAACTCGATCCCCAATGGAGAACATATCGGATGGATGTCCCACACGGCCCCAGGAAATATCGGTAATGTGTAACAGGCCATCAATACCTCCTAAATCCAAGAACGCCCCATAATCCGTAATGTTCTTTACAGTGCCTTCAATCAATTGCCCTTCAGACAATGTCGACAATGTCGACTGTCTTCGTTTATCCCGAGTTTCTTCGAGCAGCGCGCGTCTGGAGACTACGACATTGCCCCGACGATGGTTAATTTTAATAATTTTAAAGTTATAGGTTTTCCCGACCAGACCATCCAGATCTCTGACCGGCGTCAAATCAATTTGCGATCCTGGCAAAAAGGCCTTCACACCGATATCAACGATCATGCCGCCCTTTATACGAGAAATGACTTTCCCTTGCACTTGTTTTTCATCTTTGTGAGCAACTTCCAAATCCTCCCACACCTTCATCTTGTCGGCTTTTTCTTTGGAGAGGAGCAAATTGCCATCCGCATCTTCACATTGCTCGATATACACTTGAACCGGGTCATTCACCGCCAGCTGTTCCAACTCTTCCGGAGAAAATTGGTCGGCAGGGATCATGCCTTCGGACTTATAGCCAATATCCACCACCACACGATCTCGCTGGATATCAATGACTCTGCCCTCGGTAATTGTTCCTTCTTCAATATTTTTAAACGTTTCGTCGTATAATGCGGCAAGAGTTTCGCGATCAATTTTTTCAGGTTGTTGAGTAAGAGTATTCATCCGACTTTTGATACCTCCAGGAGAGTTTGGCGGGTTAAATGGTGATTGCCATGATTATTCACACAACTTGCTTTTTGAATCTGTTTCATATGCATCCTGGGTCGGAGAGGGAACGCCACCCAATTGAGCAATATGATCCATGACCGTTATCGATACGTCCTCATAAAATGACTTGACACTCTTCCCCTCATCTTTACAAAATTTCAGCGGTTTTCCAAAGCTGACCTTTAACGGAAACAGCCGCGGCCATCGAGCCTGAATGGGAAGAACTGTAAAGGTACCAGAAATATACACAGGAATCACCTGGCATTGTGATTCAGCTACCAAATAACCCAAGCCAGGCTTCCCGATCTGCAAGGACCCGTCCTCCGTTCTTGTCCCCTCGGGGAAAATAACTACGGGTTCACCTGCTTTCAAGTGAGAGAGTGCCTGCCCAAAGGCTTTCCTGTCCAGTCTGTGCGTTTTTAAAGGGATCCAGCCGAGCTTTTGCAAAGCCCAATTCAGATACCGATTGGGAAATAAACTCGCTCTCCCTAAAAAAAAAACCCGCCGCGGAATCGCGCACCCTAACAAGGGAATATCAAAGTAACTGGCATGATTAGCCGCAACGATAATCCCTCCTGTCTTGGGAAAGTGTTGAGAACCTTCTGTCCGAAATCGAAACAGGAGGCGCGCCAACCCATTAAACAGGATCCATAACAGCCCGTAGGCCACTCCACTCACAAACGATCCGCTATGAATTGCATCATGTGGCCGACAACTTCTTCAACAGAGAGTTGAGAGGTATCAATCATGATCGCCTCAGGCGCCGGACGTAAAGGGTCGACCATTCTTGTCCGGTCACGATCATCTCGGACGGCCATGTCGTTACGCACGGTCTTCAGATCAATAACTTTCCCTTGTTGACCTAATTCTCGTTGCCGTCGATTCGCTCGAATCTCCAATTCCGCATCGAGGAAAAACTTTACATCAGCACTAGGGAACACTCGTGTCCCCATATCCCTTCCTTCAGCAATAACTCCCACTTCACCAACAACTTTTCGCTGAATCGGGAGTAACCAGTCCCTGACGGACTGAATAGCTGCAATGCAGGAAGCCAAATGGCTAATGTCTGGCGTTCTGATGACCTCCTGATCAATTGCCTGCCCATCGACCCAAATGGAAAGGACATCCCCACTCAGCATCAGTCGCAGATCGGTCCGAGCTAGAAGTGCTTGGATGTAAGCAAGATTATTCGGGTCAAGCTGTTCTTGGTGAACTTTCCAGGCAATCGCGCGATACAAAGCCCCCGTATCCAGATAAACACATCCAAGACGGGTAGCCAGACACTTGGCCACAGTGCTCTTCCCGACTCCAGCTGGACCGTCAATAGTGATCACGAACCGACGACGTTGAACGGCCCTGTTCTCCTCTTACGAACTAATTTCTGGAGCATTATAATGGTCATTCAGAATTTGTCAATAAATCCAACAGCTTATCTTTGAAACCCGGGAAGGAGGTCTCAACGCATGCCACATCCTCAATGGTAATCGGAGATTGCGCCACTAATCCACAGATGGCCAGCGACATCACAACCCGATGATCGCCATAACTCTGACAAACCGCACCATTAATCAGGGAACCGCCATTGATGACTAAACCATCCGGCTGTTCCTCAACTTCAACGTGAAGACGGGATAATTCTGTCGCCATAGCTCGAATGCGATCGGTCTCTTTTACGCGAAGTTCGTGTGCTCCGGTAATGCGTGTCTGTCCATGGGCCAAAGCGGCAGCCACACACAATATAGGCAATTCATCAATCGTTTTGGGAATGAGTTCAGGCCCAATGGTCATTCCCCTCAACGGAGCAGACCGCACACGGATATCACCTACCGGTTCCCCCGATTTTTCTCGTTGGTTGATGATGGTGATATCAGCTCCCATCTCGAGGAGAATATCCAGAATGCCCGTTCGCTCCGGATTCAATCCTATACCAGTGAGCAGGATATCCGAATCGGGAACGATCGATGCCGCAACCATAAAAAACGCCGCAGCCGAGATATCTCCAGGGACCTCGATCGGCTTTCCATCAAAGGAGGGTCGCCCTTGAAGTTGCACGGTGCACCCATCAACCTGAAGGGGAACTCCCAAATAGGATAAGAGACGCTCCGTATGATCTCGGGATCGTCGAGGCTCCTTCACAATGGTGGTCCCTTCGGCAAAGAGCCCGGCCAAGAGGACGCACGATTTAATTTGGGCGCTTGCGACAGGGGATTCGTAGAGAATCCCCTTGAGCCCGGTTCCTTGAATAGCCAAAGGAGCCAACTCACCGCCACGTCTTCCCGAGATGACGGCCCCCATTTGACGGAGAGGAGTGACCACCCGGCCCATCGGACGACTTCTCAGAGAGGAATCACCAGTCAGAACGGAAAAGAAATGTTGCCCGGCTAAGACGCCGGCCAAAAGGCGCAAACCCGTACCGGAATTTCCACAATCCAACACATTCGAAGGTTCCTGCAGGCCCCAGAGTCCTTTGCCGGTCACCTCAAGTCCCTCAGGCGTTTCCTCTACATCAGCGCCTAGGGCACGAATCACATCAAGGGTATTCAGGCAATCCTCGCCTTTAGAGTAGCCTGTAATACGTGTTCGGCCCTGCGCCAAGGCTCCAAAGATGAGGGCGCGATGCGTAATGGATTTGTCCCCCGGTACCGACAGGCTGCCACGAAGGGGTTTTTTGGTCGGAAGAATGGTGAACTGATTCATATCAATCGTTCTCGGGAGGCTTTGGCCCGTGCAATCGCCTCGTACAATCCAGGTGCATCCCGTTTGCTCAACAACTCCCGAAAATTTTGTAGCTGTTGAATATACCGATCAACCATCTCGACCAAATTCCCATGATTGGCCACACAAATATCCCGCCACATTTCAGGAGAACTGGCCGCAATCCTCGTGGTATCGCGCAACCCTCCGCCGGAAAAATTCAGCAAGTCCGCCGGCTGAGATGTTCGTCCTTGCAATGTCTCCAGGGTGTGCATGAGAGAAAAAGCCGCGATATGAGGCAAATGACTCACTGCACCGAAGACCCAATCGTGGTCCATGGGATCCATTAACGCCACCACAGATCCGACAGTTTCCCAAAGGTGACGAACCCTTTCCAAAGCCTGGGCATTCGTATGGGGAGTCGGAGTCAGAATACATCGAGCGCCTTGAAACAAATGCGAATCGGCGTGCGCCACCCCCGATTTTTCTTTCCCGGCAATCGGATGGGCGCCGATAAAAAATGTCGAGGGAGGCACCCGGGCTTCAATTTTTGAGACCAGTTGGCCCTTCACGCTCCCAACATCACTCACGATGGCCGACGGGGCCAGATCTTTTCCCCACAGATCAATTTGGGAGAGGTAGGTCTCTACAGGAGTGGCCAGGACAATTAAATCCGATTGGCTCACCGCCCGATGTGCCTCCAAGGCAAACTGATCAATGGCACCCATTCGAACGGCGAGTTCGAGATTTTCTTGTCGACGACCGATCCCCACGACCGTTTTGGCCAGGCCCTGTTCTTTCAGTGCAAGGCCGAGAGAGCCTCCAAGCAAGCCTATCCCGATAATGGACACGTGGCGGAACAGCGGTTCTAAATGGGAAGTCGACATGATGGAAGGCAAAAGTGTCGGAATCTCAAAAGAACAATCAAAGTTCCCGGCCGACAGCCTGCGCCACCTTTTGTAAATCATTCATGAGTTGGGTAAACCGGCTGGGCTTCAGCGATTCCTCTCCATCGCACAAGGCACATTCCGGATTAGAATGGACTTCAATCAACAAGCCGTCAGCTCCAGCCGCAATTGCGGCTTTGGCCATAGGGGCCACAAGCTTCCAATTCCCGGTTGCGTGACTTGGATCAACAATAACAGGCAAATGCGTCATTTCTTTCAGGGTGGGCACCGCACTTAAGTCGAGCGTATTGCGATACTGAGGCTCAAAGGTGCGAATTCCCCTTTCACACAGCATGACATTCCGATTGCCACGGGACATAATATATTCTGCGGACAAAAGTAACTCTTTAATCGTGGCCGACAGCCCACGCTTCAACAAAACGGGTTTGTCATAGGCCCCAACCTCTTTTAACAGTTCAAAATTTTGCATATTGCGGGCGCCAACTTGGATCACATCCGCCTTTTCCAAAAAATGTCCGAGATCACGAGCATCCAAAATTTCACTCACTACCGGAAGGCCGGTTTGTTTCCTGGCCTCAGCCAAAAACTCCAATCCTTCCTGTCCCAACCCCTGAAAGGAATAGGGCGATGTACGAGGCTTATACGCGCCGCCACGCAAAATGGTGGCACCGGCTCTAGCCACTTCTTGGGCGATGCCCACCGTAATTTCTAATTTCTCCACCGCGCAAGGACCGGCCATAATCACGATCCGACTTCCTCCAACCTTCACGCCGGCCACGTCGATGACGGAATCGTGTTTTTGAAATTCACGGCTCACTAACTTCCAGGGAGCTAGAATCGGAGTCACACTTTCCACACCGGGAAACACGCTCAAGGGTTGCCCTTGCAGCACCCGGTCATCGCCAAGCACCGCTACAATGGTCCGTTCTTTCCCCTTCGTGATTTGCGTGACCATCCCTAACGAACGAAGACGATCAATTAAGTGATCAACATTCTGCTCTGTGGCTTCGGGTTTTAAGACGATAACCATTAAATGAATCAGAATCCTTGCGCTAGGACAGGGTGGAGAGCACTCGGGTTAACGATTCAAGAAAGCGCCGATTTTCGGTCGGTTGCCCAATGGTCACCCGGAGCATTGGCCCACGAATATGCCGGACAATGACGCCTTCCCGAAGCAACGCGTCAAACGCACGCCTTCCATCAATCCCTACATTGAAATACAAAAAGTTGGCTTGACTGGGAACGGGCTCTAAGCCCATGGTGATCAGCCTCTCTTGCAGAAACGTCATTTCGGCTTCATTCATAGCCCGGCTTTTGGCCACATGATCGTCATCGGACAGGGCTGCTCGTGCGGCTTCTTGAGCCAGGCTATTCACGTTGAAAGGGGGACGAACACGATTTACATATCCGGCGATTTCTTTGGTCGTACACCCATAACCCACTCGCAACCCTGCCAATCCATAAATTTTTGAAAATGTCCGTAGTACCACTACCGGCCGCCCCTCACGAACATACTGCAAGCTGTCCGGAAAATCGGGATGTCGCACGTATTCATAATACGCTTCATCAAATACGACGACCACATGATCAGGAAGTCGAGAGAGGAAGCCATCGATTTCCCGTGCCGTCAGCATGGTGCCCGTGGGATTATTCGGATTGCAGAGAAAAAAGAGCCGCGTGCGGTCGGTGACCGCGTCCACCATGGCTGCTATATCATGGACCCAATTTTTCAAGGGCACTTCTACCGGTACACCATGCCCTCCCAACACAGAGAGCTTGTACATGACAAACGTCAGATCGGCCATGACCGCTTCATCACCAGGAGAGAGAAACGCGCGAACTAAGAGACTAATGATTTCATCTGACCCATTGCCCACCAGAACCTGATCATCGGAAACCTTCCACCGCTCAGCTAACGCTTGCCGAAGGTAGTGAGCCCCGCCATCCGGATACCGGTGAAGCGACGCGGCTGCCCCTGCTAAAACCTGTAGCGCATTTGGCGAAGGACCCCAAGGATTTTCATTAGAGGCCAGCTTAATTGCCTGAGTTATTCCCAGTTCCCGCTCTAATTCGTCCAAGGGTTTCCCTGGAGAATATGGGGTTAAGGAAGCGATTGTGGGATGAACACGCAATGGCATGGGCTTACATTCTTTCTTTTGTACACCTGCGGGAAATATCAGAAAACTTCATTTCAACCTGAAACGATCCTGTGCCCCAGCCCCTTCCGAACCTCCATACTTCAAGGGCCACAGGTTGGGCCAGACTCTACTGATGAGAAGAATACGAACCCAGAACCTTCATCATCAAACAACGAGACCTGACTTCCTCCAGGGCCTTTTTCAGGCGATCATCGTCCTGATGTCCCTCCAAATCCATATAAAACAGATATTCCCAGACTTTTCGTCGGGTAGGCCGTGATTCAATTTTGGTCATACTAATGCCGTGCGATGAAAACGGGCGGATCAGGTCATACAAAGCTCCAACCCGGTCCTTTGCTGAGACAATGATCGAGGTTTTATCACGACCGGTTGGTTCAGCTCCCTTTTGGGATAAAATGAGGAACCTGGTGAAATTATTAATGTTATCTTCAATTCGTGATCGCAGAATATTCAACCCATATAGCTGGGCAGCTAATTCGGAGGCAATGGCCCCTGCTGTTGGATCACTCACGCACCGTTCAGCAGCCCGAGCCGTACTTGGCTCTTCCGCAAAATTCACAGAAGGCAAATTGGTTTCCAGCCAGTTTCGGCATTGGGCAAGGGCATGCGGATGAGAATAGACCGTCTTGACTTCTTCTAATTTTTCCCCTTTCGAAAGAAAGTGATGGGAAACTTCCAGCATCACTTCACCATAAATCAACAAGGGTGAATCCACGAACAAATCTAACGTATGGTTGACCACCCCTTCCGTTGAATTTTCTATGGGAACCACGCCAAACCGCATACGTCCCCGTTCCACTTCATCAAACACATCCTTAATACTATTGACCGACACGTAGTCGGCCGATCCCCCGAACTTCCGCATGGCAGCCAGATGCGTAAACGTGGCAGGTGGCCCTAGATACGCGACCGTTTGTGTTCCCTCGAGAGAAAGGGACGCCGACATAATCTCCCGGTAAACATGACGCAGGGCCTCACTAGGAAACGGCCCTGGATTCTTGCGCATCAACCGTTCCACGATCGCCACTTCCCGCCCAGGCGTGTGAAGATGGGCAGACGAATCCTGTTGTTTTTTCAGATGCCCAATTTTAATGACGTATTGGGATCGCTCATTTAATATGTTCAGAATGTCGTCATCAAGCCGGTCGATCTCTTGACGGCATTGTTGCATGTCCTCTGGAAGCTCCATGAGACTCATCCTTTATTCTGCAAAATCTGCAATTTAGGCAGGAGCATACAAGGAATACCATGCTCTGGCAAGCAGGCGTTTCCCCCTGTCAGTTTGCGACTTTCCTTCATAAATAGGGCTACATTTCCCGACCACTAACGCTGGGTCTTTCCCGGTCAGCACGGCACCAGGAATACATACCGCTGAAGGCGATCACTCAAACACCGATCGGTCGCTTTGATCGTCCAGTCGGAAAAGGTGGCGGTAATCCAGTCCAAGGTCATAGAGGAATCCCCATAGGTCACGTCACCGTCGATCGGGGCCCAGTTGTGCGGATTGAAGGCGAAGCCTTCTTCGCGATGTCGAACGGCTAGGGCCACTTTCTGCTCGGGTGATGTATGAGGGTCATGCTCCCAGTTTTCGACAGGGCGAATGGTCATGGCCAACAGGCCATCATCCGCAATATATTTCCGTAAAGTGTTCAACGAGGTTATCATCGCTCTGCGGGACAAATGAGTATACACAGAGAAGGCATAAATGAGGTCAAACTTTGTCTCCCCAACCGGTAGGGACGTAGGCAAATACTCGGATACTGCGAAATTTGTGCACAGTCCCGACTCCCGGCAAAGCTCAATTGATTGTTCCCGGGGATCAACCCCGAAGATTTTTTCCTCGGCAGTGAAGTAATAGAGCAATTGCGCGATACGCCCATAACCGCATCCGAAGTCTAAGACAGTGGCATTATCCAATTGCCTCCCGGTCACGCGCGTGTAGTTATAACTCAACGCACGCACGAACGCCGTGGTTTCCTTGAGCAATGCCACCCCATGGTTCCCCGTCCAGCTTCGCTGAACCTCATCACTCGCCATCGAAGGGAGTAATCGTGAAAGCTTGGGGTACCCAGGATCAGGCATGGACAAAATAACCAAACCGAAGTCATCAAGACTGAGTTGACGAAGACCGGTTATGGCATCCCGACGAGTAACCACCCCTGGGTCATTCTCCAATGCACGCATGACCTCCCTGATATACCCAAACATATGGTCTTTGGTGGAATCCACACTCACGGACACAGAAAACGCGGATGGAAGCTCCTTTAACAGCTTCAACCCATAGGGCCTTAATATTTTTTTAATGAAGTTTTTCATCGCCTGTTGAACATGCTCCCCATTCAATTTCCTCTTTCATCCTGTCAGAAAGCTTGCAGACGTCCGCGTTCAGATGAGCATAGTGATTAACAAATTTAGGGGAGAAAGTCATAGGCTGGCTTAACAGGTCGAGGTCGCGGAAAATGGATAATGAGCCTTTCTTAGACTGCTCGTGAACTCCCGTGATGCCCATGCACCAATCAAGACGAAAAGTTTGAAATCTAATGACTAAAGTTGTATCCAATCATAGGTAGCCCCAAGAAACCCACAATAACGCTTTGCGGAAAAATACGCACAAACCCTTTCCCCTTTTCCTAAGATTAGGCGAAATAATACTGTTGCGACCGGCAAATTGATTACCATATTAGCTGGCCTCTTCCCGCCATGGGTAGGTTGCATCCATATTCCTTTGAACATCTTGTAGCTTTCTCTCTGCCCACACAGCAGCCTCGGAAATAGCGTCATCAGGTGTGTCTAGTGAATATGCCTTCTCCAAAATGACGTTGCTAAAGGTCGAAGCGGCAGCTGTCATCCATGAGCCACCTTGGCCATCGACCCGAAGAAGAACTGTCACCCAGCGATTCTGCTTGCAGAGTTCAACCTCTGTCAGATGCCCCGATTTTGAAGAATCATCTACTATGACGAATTGAGCGATTGCACCGATAGCCACTACTTTTTGTGCAAGATCGTGATAGGGGTGGTCTGGAACATCCTTAATCAGCAATGGATCGTACCCGAGATGCTTTAATGCATCCCCGATGGCGACAAGACGAGCCATTCCGTCTTGGTCATAATGGCCCCAAGAGTAGCACTGTTTTCTGCTTAAAGGTTTCAATGTACTGACGAATAGAGTCGTGTCGTTCCTGTGCTCTTTTGCTTTCGACAAGAGCTGCGAGAACTTCATCCTTCGCTCGCGAGATAGCTCTTTCTCGGCTCCAAAATTGAGCAGAACGGTTACCGTACATTTCGCCATAATGAAAATGATGTCTCCAGTCCCTCGCTTCAAAATTGATATTTTTAATGAAGAGCTCTGCCCCGTCATTCATCAGCCGAAATGGAAAAGCACCGCTTAGCGTCGCATCTGAAATGCCGCTATTTGAGCCAATAATGCTCAATAATGGCCCGTTTCGCGAAGCCAAGCTGGTGCGGACACCAGCAGGCCTTCAATTCTTGCACTGCCTCTCTGTGTCTCGATGACCGTGGTTTCAGCTGGGAAGTACTCGATGGCTGTTCCAAATTGCGTGGACACATATCCAATAATGCGAGCTGGCAAGAGGGAGAGATGAAACAACTCCTTCCCGATCTCGGACGAAAGATAACTATCGGCTGTATTCGAAAGGCAAGAATGAAAGACTTCTATGTATTCCCGTAGGCTATCTTCAGTGACATTCATTACTTGTACCCGAGAAATTTGAAATAATTAGACTGATCCGCATAGCAACAAACCCTTTGATGAGTTCACAGAGTGACGAAGTTAGTCAAGTTGCTGATGGAAAGCGGGTAGTCTGGAAAGATTGAAGGTTGGCAGAGTGTGGAAAACGTTCAGCCCAGAGATCGTAAGGAGTATGGGGTAAGGATTTATTTTTTAATGATAACTTTCAGCATGGGTGGGGAATTTTCCGCATTCAACTTCTTCTTTATACCGCCGGAGCGCCTGCAAGGCATCCGCCTTCAGATGTGCATAGGGTTTGACAAATTTCGGGACAAAGTCATCGAAAAGGCCTAACAGGTCGTAAAGCACCAACACTTGCCCGTCACATCCTTGCCCGGCGCCAATACCAATGGTCGGTATTGAAAGGGTTTCAGTGATGCGTCGTGCCAGTTCGGTCGGCATGCATTCCAGGACCACGGCAAATGCCCCGGCGGCTTCCAGTGCCTTGGCATCATTCACAATAGTTTCGGCTTCATCCTGGGCCTTCCCCTTAACCGAATACCCGCCCGATTGATTCACTGACTGTGGTGTCATACCAACGTGACCCATAACGGGAATGCCAAAACGCGTCATGGCCTCTACCCGATCAATCACTGCTATTCCCCCTTCAAGTTTCACGGCGGCGGCCCCCGCTTGCAGAAAGCGCCCCGCATTCCGCACCGCATCTTCCACGCTGGGCTGGTAGGACATAAACGGCATATCTCCAATTACCATGGCTCGTGTGGCGGCCTGAGCCACTAACCGCGTGTGATAGAGCATGTCTTCCATGGTCACCGATAAGGTATTAGACTTGCCTTGCACGACCATCCCAAGAGAATCGCCCACGAGAATGACGTCCAGCCCGGCCTGCTCCACAATCCGCGTGAACAGCGCATCGTAGGCGGTCACGACCGTTAACTTTTTGCCCTGTTTTTTATGTTGTATAAATTCAGGAATCGTCATGTACGCCAACTTCTGTGTAACCTGAGGGTTATGTGCCGACTGTCCGTTTGGCAGATTCCACGGTATTCTGAAGCAACATGGCGATTGTCATCGGACCCACACCGCCGGGAACGGGTGTGAGCCATCCCGCTCGCTCTGTAACCCGTTCAAAATCCACATCCCCGACTAACTTTCCATCGGCTAATCGATTAATCCCCACATCAATCACGGTCGCCCCCGGTTTCACCATCTCTGGGGTGACGAAGAGAGGTTTCCCGATTGCCGCAATCACGATGTCGGCTTCACGAACGACGGCGGGAAGATCTTTGGTGCGGGAATGACAGATGGTGACGGTGGCATGTCGATGCAAAAGCAACATGGCCACGGGTTTTCCTACAATATTACTCCGACCAATCACTACGGCTCGTTTCCCGGCAATATCTTGTCCCGTCGACTCGATCATCTGAATGACCCCCTTAGGCGTACAGGGAACAAACACCGGGTCGCCTGTGACTAACCGCCCGACATTGACCGGATGAAACCCGTCGACATCTTTCTCGGGAGAGACGGCTTGCAAAATTGCTTGACTGTCCATGCCGGGCGGCAAAGGGAGCTGGACCAGGATGCCGTGAATTCGAGTATCGGTATTCAACTGGTGGATCAATCGCAATAAGGTCTCTTGAGTCGTGGACGCCGGCAGACGATGTTCCTGGGGATAGAGCCCGGCTTTTTCACAGGCTATTTTCTTGTTCCGAACATAAACAGCTGAGGCTGGATCGTCTCCCACTAACACAGCTGCTAATCCGGGCTTGACCCCTGTGTCTTTTTCGAGAAGGCGAACCTCTTCTGCAATGCTCTCTCGAATCGCCTGGGCTAAGGCTTTGCCATCAATTATCTGTGCGGACACGTTGACTCCTTCACTTGAAAATGGTCAAACCACTTGTTTAGGGTATTTTACGATATCAGGCAGGGAAAATCTTCGTCAACGAAATGGCTGCCTTATCCTTCCTTGACACCCTACAAAATCCTCACTTACCATGCCACTTTAGCTTTTCCTCTAGGCATCCCTTGTTGCTCTGATCGTTAACATCGTCTCAGCGAAAGTTCGGTTGTTTTCATGAAACCATATTGTCTTGCTGCCTCTTTCAGGAATGGGATCCTTACCAGTCTGTTGCTGCTGAGTTGTTGGACGGCGATCTATGCCGAGGAGGTGACGAATTTAGCGTTCCCGCAAAGCATGATTGCCGATGGAGGGCAGGTCTATTTCATCGCCAATGCCAACGGAGACCCTGGAACACGTGAAAATAAGGGTTTTATTAGTAAAGTGACGACAGAGGGTAAGATGATTGACCTTCACTTTATCCAAGGTGGGGAAAAGTCGGTCACGTTGAACTCACCGAAAGGGATGGCCATTGTGGGTTCAACACTTTATGTGGCCGATCTAAATGTGGTCAGGGGATTTGACAAAAACACTGGACAATCACTCAATTCTATTCCCTTCACACAATTTCACAGTCAATCCCTTGCCGGGCTGGTGGCGGATCCTCACGGCGGGCTCTTTGTCTCTGATGCCGATTCCAATACCATTTATCACATTGAAGACCCCACCCACGATCATACCGTGAAGGTTTTTGCCCAGCATGAAAGCTTATCGCACCCGCGTGGACTTTCCATTCATCCCAGGAATGGGCATCTGGTCGGTGTCGGATGGGAGGATGGGAAAATTTTTGAGATTGACGAAAACGGGACGATTCAGGAGTTGTTTGCCAACACTTTGTTTACCGGTAGTTTCCATAATTTAGACGGTATTGATTTCGACAAATATGGCACCATGTATGTGTCCGATTTGACAGCAGGGAAAGTCTGGAGAATTTTGGCCAATCACAAAAAAGAGGTGATTGCGGAGTTTCTGTTGTCCCCTGCGGGAATCGGAATCGATCGGGTCAATCATGTGATTATGGTTCCCTACCTGTATGTGAATGGTGCAGAGATTAATGGTCTTGAGCGTCCCTCTAATGCTAAACCTAACAAAAAACCCCGATCCTGGTCTGATTATGGAATGGGCTGGCTCAAGAAGAATCCCGGCGAATGAGTAAATGCCTCTATTGTCATCAACGTAAAGGCAAACGGGCTTGTCCCGCACTTGGAGGCATGATTTGCAGTCAATGTTGCGGCACAAACCGCATCACGAATATCAGTTGCCCGACTTCCTGCGTCTTTCTCGAGAGCAATGATGACTATCAGCAAAAACGTGTTGGGAACAGGTTTGAACTCGAACGGCGAGGGTTCTATCGACAATTACTGGATCTCGGTGGAGAACGGGCGACTGAAATATTTTATGTCTTTGAGGCTCTAGCCTATCGATTTTTTCAAGATCGGCGTGATGCGGAAGATGCCGAGGTGCTGGAAGGCCTCCAAAGCCTTCGACGAAGCTTCAGTCTGATCCAAATACCAGAAGCCGGATTGCCAGCCTTCGGTGAAGAATTACGAAAGGAATTTAAGGTCTTTGGTGAGCGCCAACCATTAGAACCCACACTGGTCACCAACGTGTTAGACCAAGCCCAAATCTTTATTCAAGAATTTTCCGGACCAGGGATTCGTTCCCATCGCTTTTTACATGGATTACTCGGCTATATTCGGGAACGCCATCCTGATGTGGCAGAACAACTCGCCCGCCAAACCGGTGCGGGAGGGCGCATCATTATTCCCAGTGGATTTGATTATGCACCTGACCAACCTTCCACCGAACCGGTCAATTGATCGGCATCTTACATCCACATTCTGGCCATTCTCTGAGTTATTGAATCAGATCTATCGTCATTTCAATTCGCTCTAGAGGATTATCCTTCAGGTCACGAGGCTGGCTCACGATCGTATCGATGACGTCGAGACCTTTCACGACTTCCCCAAACACGGTGTACTGGCCATCCAAATGGGGAGCCTTATCCGCCATAATGAAAAACTGCGATCCCGCGCTATTGGGATCTGCCGTGCGGGCTGCGGAAAGAATGCCTTTTTCGTGAATAATCCGATTAAATTCTGCTGGAACCGTGTAGCCAGGGCCCCCGGTTCCGTATCGGCTTCGATTGGCTGGATCTTTGGTCAAAGGATCCCCCCCTTGAATCATAAATCCAGGAATGACCCGATGAAAAATGGTTCCATTATAAAATCCTGACTTGGCTAATTTGAGAAAACTTTCAACATGCTTGGGTGCTAGTTCCGGAAATAACACGGCTTCCATTTCTCCAAACTTCGTTTTAATCAGAACGTGAGGTGCCTTGGTCTCAGCCTTCGATGGTTCTTCCGCTGCCGCCTCGTTTGGGACAGGAGAACCACCGGCAGTGACAATGGTGAACAGTCCGATCACCATCAAGAGCTGACGTAGACCGCTGGCTAAAGTCCGTGGCTGCAACACACCCCTCATAATTCCTCCTCCATGGCTAATCTATTGATTTCTTGATTGAATGATTGGGCCCGTCTGAAACATCAAGCCCAGCCTGTGCCATCGCTTGCGCTGCCGCAGCTTGTTCGGCCTCTTTTTTCGTCCGACCTTCTCCCTGACCCATTATTTTTCCTTGAATTTCCACCGTGACAACAAAAACTTTTTGATGATCCGGGCCGGATTCTCGAACTAGTCGATATTGGGGACTTGCTCCAAATTGTTTATGCGTCCACTCTTGCAAACGGCTTTTCCCATCCCACCCCACTGAGGACACAGAGTTGTTCTGTAATGAAGAAAATTCCGTGGTCAAAACTTTTTGAATAAACGCTCTCGCGTCACCCAACCCCCCATCAAGATACACCGCCCCAATGATCGCTTCAAGGCCATTGGCTAACAGCGATATTTTTTCTCGGCCCTTGGTGGCTTCCTCCCCCCGACCCAATCGTAACCACTGCCCTAAATTGAGACGGCTTGCTGCTTTCGAAAGAGTGGATCGGCTAATTAATCCGGCTTTAATCTTGGAGAGTTCGCCCTCTGTAGAGTCCGGGAACATCGCCGCAAGACTTTCGCTGACAACCAATCCCAACACCGCATCCCCTAAAAATTCTAACCGTTCATTGTGGGGACTCACCGCCTGGGGTTGAGTTTGAGAAAATGAACGGTGGGTGAGCGCCTCACATAGCAGGGCTTGCTGCTTAAATTTATACTCCAACGATTCCTGAATGTCTTCAAATGCAAGAGCAGCCACGAGATCTACAAAGAATTGGTAATATTGACACGCATGATCGTTATTCTCTTATCTCTTGAGTTAAACGTCGTAGTATATCATATCTTTTCGTGGCGAGGTCGGGGCAACGGCACCCGACGTCCCGAGAGGCACCCCTCTCGAAACAATCTAATCAGGAAGGGACCATGCTGCCTACTCTTCCTTCCAACGCCGGAATACCAGACAAGCATTGACCCCACCAAATCCAAATGCATTGGATATGGCTACATCAATGGCACAGGATCTGGCATGAGTTGGAATATAATCCAAGTCGCATTCGGGATCTGGCGTTTCCAAATTGATCGTCGGAGGAATGATGCCATGGTGCATAGCCAAAATAGAAAAGACTGCTTCAATTCCCCCGGCAGCCCCCAATAGATGGCCGGTCATGGATTTGGTTGAACCCACAGGAATGGAATAGGCCCGGTCCCCAAAGACGTGTTTGATGACCTGCGTTTCAATCCGATCGGCGAACGTGGATGTGGCATGAGCATTAATATATCCCACAGATTCTTTGGCGATTCCCGCATCCTGAATCGCACGCTCCATACAGGTCACCGCACCGGCCCCATCATCTGGTGGGGCGGTAATATGAAAGGCATCGCTATTCATGGCATAGCCGATCACCTCGGCATAAATGCGCGCGCCTCGAGATTTGGCGTGTTCCAATTCCTCTAGGATCAACACACCGGCACCTTCGCCAATGACAAACCCGTCACGGTCTTTATCAAAAGGCCGACTGGCCCGTTTCGGTTCATCATTTCTCCTGGACAACGCCTTCGCCGCGGCAAATCCAGCAACTGCTGTCGGGCAGATGGTCGATTCCGATCCTCCCACCAGCATCACATCGGCCTCTCCCCGCTGAATCAGCCGAAATCCGTCCCCAATACAATGATTCCCTGTGGCGCAGGCCGTGACCGTACAGGCATTCGGACCCTTAGCACCAAAACGGATCGCCACCTGCCCGGATGCCAAATTAATAATGACCATCGGGATAAAAAATGGGGAAACCCGGTCGGGGCCACGTTCCAGCAACACCTTATGATAATGTTCAATGGCCGGAAGACCTCCAATGCCTGCTCCAATATAGACCCCCACACGGTCCGCCTCATCCGGGTTCACGACAAGCTTGGCATCATCCACCGCCTCCTGACTGGCGGCAAGGGCAAAATGGATAAAGGTATCCATTTTTTTAATTTCTTTTTTCTCAATAAACGTCGAGGGATCAAAGTTCTTAACCTCCCCCGCAATCTGCACCGAATACTGACTGGCATCAAATCGGGTAATGGGTCCGATTCCGGATTGGCCTTTGCATAATTTATCCCATGTGTTGGATACACCAATATCTAAAGGTGTAACCAATCCCAATCCTGTCACAACCACTCGTCGTGGTTTCCATTCAGTCATTGAGGCACTCCGTACATATCATGGCTGGAAAACCCAGATAATGAACCCTGGGCTTTACCTCCTCGACGCACGCGATCAACTATGGACAAACCGCACCTTCGCACAGTCATCGATGATCTTTTCAGACTTTTTCTTTAATAAAATCGATGGCCGCCGAGACCGTTTGAATTTTTTCTGCATCTTCATCCGGAATTTCGATCTCAAACTCTTCTTCTAAGGCCATTACCAATTCCACGGTATCTAAGGAATCAGCTCCAAGATCTTCCACAAACTTGGCCTCAGGGACCACGTCATCTTCTTCAACACCTAATTGTTCCACAATAATTTTTTTGACACGCTCTTCAACTGCCATTGTTGGCTCCTCCTCCTTACAAAGTTTATCGAATGACACATCCTGTTGCGCATGGGCTAGGACGCCATATGCATCCCGCCATTTACATGTAACACATGCCCGGTAATATACCCGGCCTTTTCTGAACTCAGAAAACACACTGCATCGGCAACATCCGAAGGTTGCCCTAACCGCTTTAATGCAATTTGATTCAGTAATCCCTCTTTAATTTCTGGCGAAAGATGTTGGGTCATCGCCGTATCAATAAATCCCGGAGCCACGGCATTGACTGTAATATTTCGACTGGCATACTCCCGGGCAATTGTTTTGGTGAGACCAATCACACCCGCTTTTGACGCCGCATAGTTAGCCTGGCCCATGTTCCCGATCGCTCCGACAATCGAAGCAATATTGACGATACGACCACTTCGCTGCTTGCTCATGGAAGGCAGAACGGCCTTGGCACAGAAAAACGTGCCGGTCAAATTGACCTGGAGAACGGCATGCCAATCCTCCTCTTTCATCCGCATCAGCAAGCCATCTCGCGTAATACCTGCGTTATTGACCAAGATATCCACTCGCCCCCATTCTTTGAGGACGCGTTCCATCATTCCCTTGGCCTGTTCCCAATCGCCAACATTGACCGAAACCGCCAACGCTTTGCGACCTAACTGTTGGATAAGATCCACGGTTTCTTGACAACGTTCGGCATCAAGATCGGCGACCACCACATCCGCACCTTCCTTGGCCAAGTTAGTCGCAATCGCCTGCCCGATTCCTTGGGCACCACCCGTCACCACTGCAATTTTTTCCGTCAACAACATTGGTCAAATCCTTCTTGAAAATTCGATCCCGTTTGTCCCTAGGCGTAGTGCGACAGGACGTGGGCGTAGGATTCCTGATCCATCACATTCCACGTGGTGGCCTCAGGAACGATGCGCTTCACTAATCCCGTCAAAACTTTCCCTGGGCCGATTTCCACGAAATGTGTGATGCCCATCAGCGCCATGGCCTGGATGGTTTCCTGCCACCGCACCGGAGAAGGTAATTGTCGAACAAGGGACTCACGAACCTCCTCCGCTGACAACAAGGCTTTCGCTTCCACATTATTAAACAACGGTACCTTTAAAGCAGACCACTTCAGAGAATCAATATCTTTTTTTAAGCTGTCAGCAGCAACCTGCATCAATGGAGTATGAACGGGGACACTGACCGGAAGCGGCATGACCCGCTTCGCTCCACGTGCTTTGGCCAAGTCTGCCGCATGTTCCACTGCAGCTTTTTCTCCCGCAATGACCGTTTGGCCTGGAGAATTGAAATTGGCCGGAGCCACAACTCCCACAGATCCTGCTTCTTGACAGATGCTTCGAACATCCTTTTCCGAAAGGCCTAAAATCGCGGCAACTAACCCGCTTCCAGGAGCCACGGCCTCGGCCATATAACGTCCGCGCTTCTGTACCAAATTAACCGCTTCTCGAAAATCCAGCGCGCCGGCCGCTACTAATGCGGTATATTCGCCCAGGCTATGACCGGCAACTGCAACGGGAAGAAGAGGACCTTCACGGACCAGTTGAAATGCCGCGAGACTAGTCACCAGCAATGCCGGCTGCGTATATTCGGTTCGATTGAGTTGCTCCGACGGCCCCTCAAAACACAAGGCGGCGATATCATACCCCAAGATATCGGCGGCTTCCCTATAGAGGGCCTGAACCGCAGGACTCCTATCAAAAAGAGTCTTGCCCATGCCAACAGACTGAGAGCCTTGCCCAGGAAACAGAAAACCAAATACTGGCTTCATGCTTGGCGTTCACTCTTTAAAATGCCAGGACTCAGGACAGTCCACCACATGGCTCCTCCCACTTCCTGAAACTAGTCAACAATAAACTCTCCACCATCCACACAAATCACATTTCCAGTGACCCAATGAGCTTTCGGATGACTTAACAGGCCTAACGCATCGGCGACATCTTGGGTCGTAGTCAGCCGGTTTGAAGGATTTTTTCGTTTGGCTAATGTCAGCATTTCATCAGAACCGGGTATTTTACGCAAAGCCGGAGTATCGGTGACACCTGCCATCAGGGAGTTTACCGTGATACCCAGAGGAGCCAGTTCCAGCGCTAATTGCCTTGTATGAGATTCCAGGGCCGACTTTGCAGCGGAAACCGCCCCATAGGTTCGCCAGACTCGTGCGCCTCCGGCGCTGGTCATGGAGAAAATGCGACTCCCAGTTCCCAAAAATTTTTGTGCCACTAAATCCTGCGTCCAATACACCAGACTATTAGCCATGACATCCAACGTCATATCCATTTGTGCTTTATTGATGGCCTCTGTATGGGATTCCGCAATATACGGCTTCAGGGTCCCAAAAGCTAACGAATGCAACAACACCCTGACACAGACTGGCCTCCCGGATTCTTCCCCCCGTTGCTTCAGTGCCTTCAAAATGTCGACACGCTTTTCGGGATCGGCCGCATTGACATTAAAAAACAGGACCTCTCGGCCGAGTGAGCGAATCTGGGAGGCAATGCGCTCCGCATTCGCTTGTGTTGATTTTCGATCAAGATGCACACCACAGATATTCAACCCTAAATTGGCCAGCTCCATAGCTGCCGCCTCCCCAAATCCACTAGAGACTCCTAGAATCAACGCCCAATCATTATCACCCCATGAGGTCGTTCCAGACATAATTCCCCTCTCTTTAAACCCCCAAAATATTCTGGTTTGCTCTTGATGGAAACCTCAGATTCTTCCTCTGCTTTTATGGCAATAATCTCATTCAGGTAGGAGAAATCCGCCGGCAGTCACATTACCAACGAACGACCGCTGAAGCCCAGGTTAGACCTGCACCAAATGCAGCCAATAACACCACACTCCCTTTATGAATTCTTCCCTCCCGGACAGCTTGATCGAGCGCCAACGGAATCGATGCTGCAGAGGTATTACCAAATCGATCTAAATTTATCATCAATTTTTCTCGAGCCAACCCCAATCGCTGGCCCACGGCATTCAATATCCGCATATTGGCCTGATGAGGAATGAATAGATCGACATCGTCCATTGCTAATTTATTGGCCTCTAATGCCTCTTTGGTGGCCTCCTCCATTGATTTAACGGCGATTTTAAACGTTTCATTGCCCTTCATTTTTATAAAACATCGTTTTTCTTGAAGAACCTCTTTGGATGCCGGTTCCCGCGATCCGCCTCCGGGAACCTGAATCATATCAGAGAGTCCGCCATTGGCATGCAAATGGGTGGAAAGGATCCCCGAACCTTCAGTACCTTGCCCTACCACCACCGCCCCAGCTCCGTCGCCAAATAAAACGCACGTATTGCGATCGGTCCAATCGGTTATCGCCGACATGACTTCGGAACCAATGACCAATACGTGCCGCATACCATTCTTCACATAAGCATCTGCAATAGCCAACGCATAGATAAACCCACAACAGGCGGCGGAAATATCACAAGCCGCTGCCCGATTTGCTCCTAACCGATGTTGGATGAGACAGGCAGTAGAAGGAAGAGGAGAATCACCTGTACAGGTGGCTAAAAGAATCAGGTCGATCTCCGATGGGGCTACATCAGCAGCAATTAACGCACGCTGAGCGGCCTCAACAGCTAAATCGGAACAGGCCTGCTCTGGGTCAACCACACGGCGCTCCCTGATGCCTGTCCGTTCAATAATCCAGGTATCCGAGGTCTCAACCATGCGCTCTAAATCCGCATTGGTCAGGACTCGCTTGGGTACATAGGCCCCTGTCCCTAAAATCAGACTATTCATATATGAAACACCGCGTTGAACTCACCTGCACCCTTGGGCAATGTCCCCTCGGATTTCCTCAATCAAGCCACCTTCGGCCAAAGCCTGGGCTCGAAGAATAGCATTTTTGATCGCCTTCGAGGAGGAACGACCATGACAAATCATACTGATCCCCTCAACCCCTAAAAGTGGAGCTCCGCCGAATTCGGCATAATCGGTTTTTCGCCGTAACCGCAGAAGGGGTCCGGCCACAAATAGATAGGAAAGCCGACCCAGAGCTGACTGGGCAATTTCTTTCATCAGCATTTTTTTTATCGCATCCGCCAAACCTTCAGAAATTTTCAAGGCCACATTTCCAATAAATCCATCGGTCACAATGACATCGGCATTCCCACTATAGACATCTCGCCCTTCAACATTACCAATGAAATTAATAGGGCTATCCTTCAACAATTTAAAGGTTTCTTTGGTGACTTCATTCCCCTTGGTATCTTCTTCTCCAATACTCAATAGACCCACCCTTGGACGATCAGTTCCCAGAAGATGCCTACCATATTCATGCCCCATTATCCCAAACTGAAAAAGTTGGCGAGCCGTACAATCAACAGTGGCGCCGACATCCAGCATGATTGCCTTACCCTGGCGAGTCGGCAATGTCGCAGCGATTGCCGGTCGTTCTACCCCTTGGATCAATCCCAAAAGAAAAAATGCTGACACCATCGTAGCACCAGTATTTCCGGCACTCACCAACGCGTCTGCTTGCTTATTTTTAACTAATTCTGTGGCTTTCCATATGGAAGAATCTCGTTTTTTTCTGGCAATCAACGCAGGAGATTCATGCATATCCACAACCTGTGGCGCATGAAAAATCTCAATGCCGGCTTTGGTGCCGCCGAGTTTGTCCAGATGAGATTGGAGAGAAGGTTCGTCCCCGACCAGGATAATCGAGAGAGAGGATTCCCTTGTAGCCTGTATGGCTCCTTCGACATTGGGAGATAATCCATGATCCCCCCCCATCGCGTCCACGGCTATTTTCATGGGTTTGGTGTTAAAAGATGACGGACTCGAGAAGGAAAATACCGTTTATCCCTCTTCAACCGAAATAATGGCGATGCCCTTATAGGTTCCACAATTTAAACATGTCGTATGAGACGGCTTGGGCTCATGACATTGAGGACACGTAGACAAATTTGGCGGGGTGAGCTTGAGATGAGATCGCCGCTTATCTCTCCGGGCTTTAGAAATTTTGTGTTTAGGATTTGCCATAATAGTCCAACTTTTCAGTTAAGAGGTGACTGATGCCTTCACGATCCTCTTCGAGCAGAAATAGAGGAGCGCTTTGGTGGATTTTTATTTGATATTGTTTGCTGAATTGCCACTGGAGCTGAGCTAGTCACTGGGGTACAACACCCACATATGCCATCATTTAAATTGTTCCCGCATACTTGGCACAACCCGAGACAGTTTGCATTGCATAAAGATTGAAGGGGAGTAGCAAGGATGACCTGCTCTCGAATAGCAGGAAGAAGGTCGATTTCATTTCCTGTAATCGGGTATACATCTTCCTCTGTCTCATTCTCATCGACGGATTTGTCACGCCCCTTTGTCCCTTTTCCTTTATCCCTGTGCGGCACAATCACATTGACCGCTTTCACGGCCTTTTTAAATTCCACCTCACACGATAGGGATAAATCTTCCTCAAATTGATCCAGGCAACGCACACATTCCCTGGCCATCTTTCCGGATATTTTCCCTTGAAAATGTGCTGACCGCTCCCCGGTCAGAAATAGATCTCCATGACAACTTAAATTCCCAATAGGGATTCCCTCATCATGGGAGAGCAATAAGTCCGAGGGCCTCAACTCATGATGAATTTGAAGACCTGTGGGGGGAACATCAAGTAGATTGATGGTTATAGACATTTAACAACCACACCTTTCTACCTGCCCCGTTTCGAAGAATATTGGTGACCTCAGTGTTCTTCTGCAAATGAAAGAATAGCCACATGCCTGGCACGCTTAATGGCTTGGGTTAATTTTCTTTGATGCCGCAAGCAATTTCCAGAGGTTCGACGAGGAATAATTCGTCCGCGTTCCGTGAGAAAATTCCTTAATAAATTTGCATCCTTGTAATCCAGGGGCGTCTTATCGAAGCAAAAGCGGCACACTCTTTTCCGCTGAAACAATCGTCCTTTTTCCACAGAAACCTCTCCTAGGCTAAAAATTAGGGCATGGGGTCTGGATAATACTCTTCCGGATCATAGGTAGACTCCTCACTCACTCCTGCCCCAGAGGTACCCGAGGAGGATTTTTTCGGCAAGAACGTTACTGTTTGAGCAACGACTTCATGTTTGCTTCTCTTCTGCCCGTCGTCCGTTTCCCACCGCCGTTGTTGTAGGCGACCATCAACGATGGCCCCGTCACCTTTATTAAGGTACTGACCACAATGTTCAGCCTGTCGTCCAAACACGACAATATCAACATAGCACACCTCTTCTTTTTGATCATCGGCCTGACGATACCGACGATTAACCGCTAACGGGAAATTAACCACAGGAGTGCCGCTGGGTGTATACCGAAGCTCGGGATCTCTAGTCAGATTTCCAATCAATATGACTTTATTGAATCCCACCATCTTCTGCTTCCTCCACACTTGCTTCACCTACCGCTACCAAATCACTTGGGTTCAGCCGCACCGTCATGAATTTCATCACCTGGTCTTCCATGCGCTGAAAGCGCTCCAATTCAAAGACGACCGTAGGTGGCCCTTCAAATTGAACCGTAATATAGGTCCCCTTTCGCTCATGTTGAATATCATAGGCCAGCTTCTTTTTCCCGCTATTATCCAACTTTAAAATATTCGCTCCAGCCTGACTCAGGACTTCCTTCATTTTTTCAATCACTCGCTCATTTTCTGTTTCCGCTTGAACGGGACGAAGAATACACAATGATTCATACAGTTTCATACGTAACCTTTCCCTCTGACAGTATTTTTCTAGTTTTCAGGCAGAGCAATCGTGTTGTATCACAAAAGGGGACACAAGCTACCATAGGGTAAAATGGAGTGTCAAACCTCTCTCAGGAATAGAACGTGCTAATTCAGAATCTAAAAGCCTGCCATTGTTTTTTAGTGAATCTGGCCGTTTAGCACTTAAAAACAAGCGGCAGGCTGTGGAATTCTGATATCCAAACCCAAAACGGGATACAGGTCCCTCACCAGGAGAGATGCACTTTAAAAACAGTCAAAATCCACTCACCCCTTCATCTAATCTCTAATCTCAATGTCCTGCTGAATGATCATTCAGGTCGGCGAGAGAACATCCGCTCCCATTCAAAACTTTTTGAATTTCCAAGGTCATTTTCTTCATGCAAAATGCCTGAAAACGAGAGAGGCTGCCTCAGCTCAACCCTACGAATTTTTACCGGACGGTTGATCCACTATGGCCAGGCAGAATGGTCAATACACGAATATTTACAGACCTGTCTCAGAGGACCGCACATGAAATCGATTCATGGCAATAGCCGGCCCTTCACAAATAAGGCATTCCAACGCATCAACGGCTTTCGGAAGAATTGAGACAACCTGCTCCCACTCTTCTGAAAGAAATGGTGAAAGCACAAAATTCGCCAGGCTTTCATTGTTCTGAGGACGCCCTATGCCAACCTTAACCCTGGAGAATTCTTCCGTTTCCAGGCAGGACAAAACAGACCGCAGACCATTATGGCCACCAGGGCCACCTCTGGTTTTGATCTTGATCATTCCCAGAGGCAGGTCCAGATCATCGTGGACAACAATAAGATCAAACAAGTTGGGAGACAACTTCTGAAGAACAGACCGAACGGCAACCCCAGCTTGGTTCATCCACGCAAGGGGAAGAAAAAGCAAAACCGGATGGCCTTTAACTTCACCTTGACCGAGAAACCCATCTTCCTGCTTGGCCCAAGTCACACTCCAACGATCGGCCGCCTGCTCAAGAACCATCCAGCCAAGATTGTGTCGCGTGTATTTGTAAGACTCTCCTGGATTTCCAAGTCCCACCACCACATGCAAGGGCTACTTCTTGCCTTCCTTCGCTTTACTGTCTGATGCGGCCTTCGTTTTATCTGCCGCCGCCACAGCCCCTCCGGTGGCAGCCCCCTCTGCAGGTTTTTCTGCTGTGGCAACTGGAGTTACCCCTTCAGCCACCTCGCGAGACAAGAGGGACTCTAGTTTCGCTTCGGACATCTTCGTGGCAACATGGGCAACCATGAGATCCTCGTCATCCAAAATCTTGAGACCTGTCGGGACAGTAACTTCCTTCACATGCATACCATCACCAATCCCAAATCCTGACGCATCGATTTCAATATGATCCGGAATTTGAGCCGGCAAACACTCAATATGAAGTTCGCGCATCACCTGATGCAAAATACCCCCCTCTTTCACGCCAACAGGGACTTCTCCGATAATCGTCACGGGAACTTTAACGCGAATGGCTTTTTTCATTGAGACTTCAAAAAGGTCCACATGGAGAATCGCCCCGGTAATGGGATCAATTTGGTGGTCTTGGAGGACTGCGATTCGTTCTTGCCCCCCGGAAATCCGAACAGTCAGCAATCCAGTGTGACCAACCTGAGAAATTACCAGATTGCGGGCCGTCTTGTGGTCCATGGCCACAAATTCAGACTTTCCTCCTCCGTATAGAACTCCAGGAATTTTCCCTTGTCGCCGTAGTTGCCGCGCAACGCCTTTTCCAGCCTGATCCCGTTTTTCAACTTCAAGTTCATATTTCATCGTCTTGCCCTTTTCTAAAGAGAGTGAATGAACAGTTAGCTAATTTATACGAACAAGGATGTCACCGACTCTTCACGATGAATCCTCAAAATCGCCTCACCCAACAAAGGAGCAACCGTGAGAGTCTTCAATTTTGGACATTGCTGATCCTTCCCATTTAAAGGAATGGTGTTTGTTACCATTACCTCACGGAGACAAGACGATTGCAACCTCTCCAGTGCTGGACCAGACAGGACTGCATGGGTACTCCCAGCCCAGGCTGACAAGGCTCCGTTATCCATACAGGTTTGAGCTGTCTGGACAATGGTTCCCGCCGTATCAATCATGTCATCAAACAATAACGCATGCTTATCCTGAACATCACCAATAATATTCATCACTTCAGCCTGATTTGGGGATTCCCGCCGCTTATCGATAATCGCGAGGGAGGAATTCAGTCGTTTGGCAAATGCTCTCGCTCGCTCGACCCCTCCCGCATCAGGGGAAACGATCACCAAATCAGAAACATTTTGCTTTTTAATATAGTCCAACATCACAGGCATGGCATAAAGGTGATCAACGGGAATATTAAAGAATCCTTGAATCGGTCCGGCATGAAGATCCATGGTCAGAATCCGATTCGCGCCGGCTGCGGTGATCAAATCCGCAATTAATTTGGCACTAATGGGCACTCGGGGTTGATCTTTTCGATCTTGCCTCCCATATCCGTAATAAGGAATGACCGCCGTGATTCTGGAAGCTGATGATCGTTTGACCGCATCAATCAGGAGCAACAACTCCATAATCGAAGTATTCACCGGGTGGCAGCAGGATTGAATCAGAAAAACATCGCCTCCCCGAACATTCTCATCAATTCTAACCCTGATCTCCCCGTCACTAAAGGTTGTAACCGTTGCCTGACTCAAATCCTGCCCAATATACTGGGCAATTTCTCTGGCCAACGCAAGGTTGGAGTTACCCGTGATCAATTTTAAATCTCTGAGCATGGTGGTAGTCTCAACTTGCCTGGGTGAACCTGAACCGTAGCAGATTTTCAGGAGAAAAAGCAGAGCAAAGGTAATTCTACGATCGACGCCTTGTCAACTCAAACCAGCGAATTTACACGTTGGAAACCTGAGAAGTAGAGCCAACATGGAACGGGTCATGAGGTAAATCCGTCGAACCCATCGGGACATCAAAGATTCTCCAGCTCGTATCACGGCGCAACCGGGTGGATGCCTGTCGAGCTTCTTCCTGAGTGCGGAAAATCCCAAATACGGTGGCTCCACTCCCTGATAATAATGCGGCTTGAGCCCCAAAGGAAAGCAACGTGTCTTTAATGAATCCCAAAATCGGATAAAACGAAAACAACGGCGATTCGAAATCATTTTCCATTATCCCGATCACTTCTTCCCAGGAAAGACTCAATTCACGATCTATTTTATCCGTAAATTCACCTAAAGGTCTGACGGCCTCCCGTTGGGAGGACAGCTGTTTATATGCCCATTTTGTCTGTATCGGAAAGCCGGGATTGACGAGAACGACCCACCGTTCGCCTTTGAGAGAACAGGCCGCCACCTCATGGCCCCATCCCCGGACCACCGCACAAGGTGCTTTAAAAAAAAATGGAATATCACTTCCAAGTGTTGCACCCGCCTCACACAAGTCAGATAAAGCCCAATTTAACCCTAGCAAGTGGGTAAGGCCATACAGAGTGGCAGCGGCATCACTACTCCCCCCTCCCAGACCAGCCGACAAGGGAATAACTTTGGTTAGCTCAATATCAACCCCTACATTCTTTTCAGAACGCTGAAGCACCAATTCAGCCGCCCGATAAACCAAATTTCCCTTATCCAACGGCAACGGAGCATCTCCACACGTTAAGACAAGACCATCCCGATCAGGGTTAAGTCTAATTCGGAGAAGATCAAAGACATCGACCGTATGCATAAGAGACCACAAATTATGATACCCATTGGGCAATCGATCCAATATCCGAATTAAAAGATTCACTTTGGCCGGTGCCCGCACGACGATTTCGGTCACAGCCATATCACTCCCACTCATGACGAAAAACCTCCAGACTCACCCAATAACTGAACCGATAGAAAAAATGGGAAGATACATCGCCACAACGACAAGGGCAATCCCACAACCCACGACCAGGATAATAAAGGGCTCTAACACCGACGTTAACGTAGCTACCGTCCGATCGACCTCTTGCTCAAAAAGTTCCGCAATTTTTTCCAGCATAACATCAATGGAACCGGTCGATTCTCCCACTTTAATCATTTGAGGAACCATCGGCGGAAAAACATGGCCCGTTCTCAAGGTCTCGGAGAGAGGTTGTCCATTTTGAACTGCTAGGGCCGCCAGTTTAATGCTTCGCTCGAATATTTTATTACCAGTCACCGTTCCCGCCACGCCCAAAGCCGACAGCAACGGAACCCCACGACGAACTAAAAACCCTAATGTTCTGGAAAAACGCACGGTTGCTGCTTTTTGGATCACGGATCCCAAAAGGGGGACCCCTAAGACCCACCCATCAATGGCCTGTCGACTTTTCGGATTTTTGAGAAACCACCGGATACCCATACCCAAACTGCCACAAAATAACATCAACAGAAAAAAGTGATCCCGAACCCCCTCAGCCAGGTCAATCACCACTTGCGTCAACCAGGGAAGCGATTCGCCCATATCTTGGAATAAGCCAGAAAAAAGAGGGACCACCCAAATCAATAAAAAGATCAGGACAATCATCGCCACAGTCACGAGCAAAGCCGGATATGCTAATCCAGAGAAAATTTTCGCCCGCAACTGAGCCTGTTTATCAAGGTACACTGCCAGTTGGGTCAAACTCTCATCCAAGCGACCCGTCGTCTCTCCTACTTCCACCATACTCCGGTAAAATTCACTAAAGACGGTCGGGTTGCGTTTTAAAGCATGAGCTAACAAGGTTCCGCCCTCTACATCCTCTCGAATATGTTTAACCACTTGTTGCAAGGTCAGGTTTTCAGCTTCGCTGGAGAGAATGTCCAGGCATTCCAAAAGAGGCACACCCGCACGAATCAAGGTTGCCAGTTGATGGGTAAAGACCACCAATTCTTTACTGCTCACGCCTCTCCAGCTCCACCCGCGGCTCCAGCCGGTCAGCTGGCCACGGAGATTGAATACCCTTCCGACTTTTTCTTGCAGACCCGTTACCAAAACGTCCTGCCTACGAAGAAGTTGCAAGGCCTCACTGGAAGTAGCAGCCAAGACTTCTCCGTGGACCGTCTTTCCATCCAAATTTTTCGCACGATATTCAAATCTCGGCATTTCGAATTCTTGCTCGCTTTCTCTGTGGGAGATCAAAGAAGGATCTTAATGTCATCTACATCCGAGGCCGCAACCTGGCCAAGGACATCGCCCCGGATCGCTCCCGACCCGTGCGCTCCAATAGCTTGGATAACTCATCAGGAAGCGTTGTGAGTCCCATAGCAAGTTCAGAGGATATCACTCCCTGGCCAGCCAGGTCGGCCAACGCTTGATTCATGGTCTGCATGCCATATTGAGCTTGTCCCGTTTGCATCATGGAATACATTTGATGGATCTTGTCTTCGCGAATCAGATTCCGAATCGCCGGAGAGGTAATCAGAATTTCCAAAGCCAGAACCCGGCCCCTTCCCTCTGAACGTGGCAAAAGTCTTTGTGCCAGAATGCCTTCCAGCACCATCGATAATTGGATACGAATTTCTTGTTGCTGGTGAGAAGGAAACACCGAGACCAATCGTGTCAGCGTGTGAATCGCAGAATTCGTGTGCAAAGTGGCCACCGTAAGGTGTCCGGTTTCAGCCATGGTGAGAGCCGCGTGAATGGTCTCAAGATCTCGCAATTCGCCCAAAAACACCACATCGGGATCCTGCCGTAAGATACCTTTCAGTGCGGACTGGAATTCGCGGACATCGGATCCCACTTCCATTTGAGATACCAAACTTTTTTTGTGCGAATGCAGAATCTCAATGGGGTCCTCTAACGAAATAATATGGGCAGACCGCGCTTCATTTATATGATCCAACATCGAGGCCAATGTCGTACTTTTCCCGCTACCGGTCGGCCCGGTTACCAAAATCAGTCCTTGGGGCTTCCTCATCAATTCCGCAATAATGGGCGGTAGCCCTAATTCTTCAAACGTCGGGATCTTCCCGGACACTGTTCGAATGGCCATGGCCAATGATCCCTGCTGGGTATAGATATGGACCCGAAACCGCCCGATAGCAGGCACGCTGTAGGCTCCATCCCAGGCTCCGGTCTGCATTACCTGATGATGCTGTGCTTCCGTCAACAGACACGCGGTTAACTGAGACATGTCCTGGCTGGTCAGTATCGGAGACTCCATCGGGCGTAAATGCCCGTCCACACGGAGGCGAGGCACACTGCCGGAAACCAGGTGCAAATCCGATCCGCCCTGCCGGCACAATTCACCTAGGAGTGCAGTCAATTCCATTTGGCATCCAGTCTTCTGACGTCCCTACACAAAAGCATCAGATCTCGTTTCGGCAAACACCTCACCAACAGTCGTCAAGCCATCTTGAATTGCCGCCATCCCCGCTTGTCTCAGCGTGCGAAATCCTTCGCTTATCGCACAGGTTATCAAGTCATTCGTCGATGCCCGTGCTAAAATTCTTTCATGCAGTCCTTCAAAGATAGGCAGGGTCTCAAATAAGGCTATGCGTCCTTTAAATCCGGTCTGATGGCAGGACACACACCCACGCCCTTTCATCGCCTGAACCGCCCCGAGCGCATCACCATCAAAACCCAGCTCCCGCAGCTGAAATTGAGATACCGGCTCCAGCTCCCGACAATGATCACAAATTTTCCGTACCAAGCGTTGGCCCACAATGAGCGAGACGGCGGAAGACACCAAAAACGGCTCAATGCTCATATCGATGAGCCGTGTTATCGCCCCTGGGGCATTCATGGTATGCAGGGTTGAAAGAACTCGATGGCCAGTTAGAGAAGCCTGAATCGCGATTTGCGCGGTTTCCCGATCACGAATTTCCCCCACCATCATGACGTCAGGATCCTGCCGCAAAAAAGCACGCAACCCGGCGGCAAAATTCAATCCAATCTCTTCATGAATTTGCATCTGATTGATGCCCTGGATTTGGTATTCCACGGGATCTTCGACAGTAACAATATTCATCTGAGGAGTATTCAGAAATTGTAACGCGCTGTATAGGGTTGTCGTCTTCCCGCTCCCCGTAGGCCCCGTCACCAGGATCATTCCATAGGGATTTTCCAGAGCCGTCGTCAACCGGTCCAAATCAGGTTGGTTAAGCCCGATATTAGTTAAATGTAACGCAAGCCCGGACTGATTCAAGAGACGCAAAACCGCTTTTTCGCCAAACAAACATGGCAGAATGGCCACTCGAATATCGACGTGGGGAAAGCCCTCTATCTTCATCCGTCCATCTTGAGGTAACCGACGCTCTGCAATATCCAGATCGGAAAGAATTTTCACCCTGGCGAGTAATGCCTGATGAAGGTCTTTAGGCAGATTTTGAATCGGGCACAAGACGCCATCCAACCGAAAGCGAACCCTGATCATGGTCTCCATCGGCTCAATATGAATATCACTCGCCTCCATTTCAATGGCCTGCTGAACGAGCCCATTCACAACTTCCACAGCTGAAGAATCTTTATCAATTTTCACATGACGCTTCAGTCGAGACATTTCTGCTTTGTCCTGTAGCATTATAGATCTTTCTTGATCGTGCAAACCCTTACCAGAGGCACAGACAAGGCCTACAGGCTTTCCCATCGAATTCGGTGAAATCCGGTCGCCATTTCCCCAGTTTTTGAAAGTACCCTCCTCATCCTTTTGTATAGATTCTGTAGTTGAGGAAGATCCATCTGGACACTGGCCATACAGATGGGAGATCGCCGTCCGTAAATCCGATTCGGTAGCTACCATGGGGATGATGTGCAACCCTGTCCGGAACCGCAAATCATCTAACAAAGACGCATTCGTGGGGTCGGCCATAGCCAGACTCAGTCGTGAAGTGGTTTTCCGCACCGGCAAAACGAGGTGCCGGCTGACAACGTCATAAGGAATCAACCCCCGAAGACTCCCGTCAATCAAGCACGTAGACAATTCTACAGTGGCAACTCCATAATGCTGGCTGAGAAACTCCAATAAGGTGGATTCAGACAGAACTCCCATCCGAACCAGAATGCTCCCGAGGCGCCCCCCTTCTCCCTGCTGAATATCAAGCGCCTGAGACAAATCCCCTGAAGAGATCACTTTCGCCTCCACTAACTGTAGGCCCACCCGCTCTCGATTCAACTGCATCCTCCTGTTTACCCTTATTTCTTGCCTGAAGAATTGAGCCGTTGAATTCCCCGGAATAGATAATGCACTCCAGAACCGGTCGTCAGGATAACCATTACCGAGAGAAAGGGAATGATGCTTTCGGAAGGAACACGCCCGGTCGCAAAGAGTATCACTATGATGACATAGCAAATTTGGGCAAAAGTGGTACCTTTTCCCAACCAGGTGGGAGTAATATCAATGTCGATTTCCGTTAAATTAGCCACTATGGTCCCCGTGAGAAGAATGGCGTCACGACTCACCACAAGAATCACCGCCCAGATCGGAATAAAATGGAGAACCGATAAGGTCACGATGGCCGACATGAGGAGTAATTTGTCAGCCAGAGGATCGAGATACTCGCCGAGGCGAGTGCGCTGATCGGTGATACGGGCAATGGCCCCATCCAGGCCATCAGTCACCGCCGCGACTAATAATGTCACGAGGGCATAATCATAGTATTCGTAGAGCAAAAACCCAACGAAGACCGGAACAAGGAGAATTCGGAGGACTGTGAGGCTGTTGGGAAGGTTGATTGGAATGTCGGCACCCGATAACTTGCGGACCATTTCGCCACAACCCCTTTTCCACAAACGTATTTTTCCTGAGCGTAGGGAAGGTTACGTTGGGATTCTGAGGGAAGTCAACCACGCTTGCGACCCCCATCAAGGCAGCCTATAATCGATTTTCACAATAAGAAAAATACCGCTACCCATCGTTAAGCCGGAGCCAGACCACATGACATCGCTTCCCTTATCCTTTCGAGTCAGAAATGCCGTCGTGGAAAAACATCAATTGGAGGGCATGGACCCTAGTGACCGATATTTCAATCGAATGATCCCAATTAAACGAGTGGAACGCGGATACTCGGGAACGGTCATGTACGAAGCACTGAATCTCCAATCCCAGGTCTATCGAACCGTGCAGGAGAGCCTGAAGGACCTCATCGATCAACTTCGGGAATTAGGTTTTACCACCATGCGCACCCGCCTCAATTTCAAAGGCCAACAATACCTGGCGGAAAAAGAAACCTGGGTTGATTATCTCGACGCCTAATCTTGGGGCTCCCACCAACCATTAACATGATGACCTTTCTATTCCAAGGACCCTTTCTCGATCTCCGACAATAGCCACATGTTGTTCGTTGGGGCGTTTTATCCACCGCACCCGGAGCCGGACGGCCTGGACGAACCCCATAGGAGTCTTCGTGGAACGGATCTCACCTCGAAGCACGGACGGTGCCACCAAACAATCCGACGACATCCGGGCTGGATCTTATACAGCTAATTTTTGAGATCCACTTCAACATCCCTCATTTTCTGCCCGTCTACACCTGAGCCACCGGCCTTACGCTTCGGGGCAAGATGGGCCTCAGCTTCCTTACGAGTTGCACAGCTTCTCACCTAAAGTGGGCGGGAAAACGGGACATTTTAATCCCAAATGGCAAGATTCATCTGTCATATTCTCTTCCCTCCGCTTTTTTCTCCTCTATCTTTTCTGACATTTTTTTGGTTAATTCATCTAATCCGCCACTGCAAAAAATGGCAACCCTCCGAAAAAGTCTCTTCTTCAATTTCAACGAGGCAATAAATTAAAAACATCTCAAAGGAGCACCACCATGGATCTTTCAACGGTCCTGAACGCTTTGGATCACTTTTTTACCTACCCTTTATTTACCATCAACCAGACCCCGATTACTCTCTCGTCTCTGGCATTTTTTGCCTTCATCATGGGTGGTTTTATGATCATCAACACCCTGATACGACGTTTTCTCAGCAACCAATTACTCAAACGCTCGAAGATGCCCAAGGCGACACAATACACCTTAACCCGCATTATTCAATATTTACTGCTCCTCGTTGGGACCGTGATTGCCTTTCAAGTCATCGGTGTCGACCTGAGCGGTCTTGTCGTCATTTTTGGATTTCTCTCCGTCGGAATCGGATTCGGCCTACAAAACCTGACGTCCAATTTCATCGCGGGACTCATGTTGCTGTTCGAACAACATATTCAAATTGGGGACCGCATCACCGTGGGAGACACCGAGGGAGATGTGGCAGAAATCAACATTCGATCCACCACCATTCGTTCTTTAAACAACGTGGCTATCGTCGTTCCCAATTCCGAATTTATCTCTTCCACGGTGGTCAACTGGTCTCACGGTGACCCCAAAACCCGATTGGAGATTGAAGTGGGAGTCTCTTACAATTCAGATTTAGACAAGGTGATACATTCACTTTTGGAAGCGGCTAAAGAGAACCCTAGGGTTTTACCGCACCCGGAACCGAAGGCCTGGCTGATGAGTTTCGGAGATTCTGCCTGGAACATGCGTTTATTAGCCTGGGTGGAAGATCCACAAGGCAGAAGGCAGATTCAATCCGATATTAATTGCGCCATCGTCAAGAAATTTCGGAAGAATGGCGTGGAAATTCCCTTCCCTCAAAGAGATCTTCATGTTCGATCTCCTTTACCTCTCCCAATTTCACCAACTGGATCCTGAGGACTTCATGACTTTTCCGAACGAGTGCCTTAATCGCCTGCATTGAGGAAAAACGTCTTTTCAGTCTCCGCGATAATAATATAGCTTCAAATCAGGGATGAGGTAGCTTTATGGACCCTACGCCCAGCGCCAGGGCTTTCTCATTGGCCGTGGCCCCATGTGTCCTCCATCATAATGTCGTTTGAGAACCTTTGACGGGATATGTACACTTTGGCCTTTTTAAATGTCTTTTCTCAGAGGAAAACCAAGTCGCACAATCACATTGTACCGTTACGCTCAAAATAAAAAGCCCATTCCTTCTATGGCACCCCACCAACAATCTACCGATAACGATCTGGTCGATGCCCTCACACAAGGCGATATTCAAGCCTTCGAAGGTTTATACGATCGTTATGCCAATAAAGTTTTAAAACGTTGTTTTTTCATTTGTGTCAATCAGGAGGAAGCACGGGATTTAATGCAGGAAATCTGGATAAAGGTCTTTCTACATCTCCATGATTTCAAGAAGCAGGCCGCATTTTCCTCGTGGTTGTATCGCCTGACTACTAACCACTGCCTCAACTACATCAAATCAAAGGCCCATTCTGAACAATCAGGGATGCAACATCCATTTGAAGAACTCATTCACGAGGACCCAACCTCGACAATTGACGTGCATCACCTCCTTCAAAAACTTCCACTGGAAGACCGGACCATCCTGGCCATGAAATTTATGGGTGAGTATACCTATGAAGAAATTTCTGCCGTTTGCGAAATCAGTGTCAGCGCAGCCAAAATGCGGGTGTCACGATTGATCACAAAACTCCGAGAGGAGGTCAACACATGAATGACGAGGAAGATCTGGTCTTTGAACAGGTGCTGGATGCCTTACATATACCGGAACCTGATCAGAGGACCAAGGAACAAGTCATGAAGGCCGTATTTTTCCTCAGCGTGGCAAAGGAAATCGGCGCATTTCACGCATCGATCCCTGGAACGTTACTTGACGATTCAATGAGTGAATGAGAGGAGACCCGTATTATGATAGGGACGCGATATGAACTCATGGAATGGGGTAGGGTTGTCCTCGTTTATTTTCAACAATTCCTGGAAAAAATAGTTGGATATTTACCCCAGGTGCTTGGAGCGATCATCATTCTGGTGATTGGTTGGCTAGGAGCAAAAATATTAAGAGGGCTCACTACAAAAGTGTTGCGCGTCTGTGGGCTTGTGGAACTTAGCCAGAAAATCAAACTCCATGACTTATTAACGAGGATAGGGATTAGCAGCAGCCTCGATCAAATTATTGGAGGCTTAATCTATTACATGGTCCTTCTCATCGTACTTATTTCGGCCTCTGAGATCCTGGGATTTACTGTCGTCCTCAACACACTGAATACCTTAATTGCCTACCTTCCCCACATCCTTGGGGCCTTTTTGATTCTAATCATTGCGTTATATCTTGCCAAAGTCATCAAAGAGGGCATCATCTCGGCATCCTCAAGCCTGAACATTGCTTATGCGGGAGCCTTGAGTTCAGTGTTGGAAATTCTGATTGTCGGATTTGGCATCGTCATGGCCATGACCGAATTAGGATTGGACATGACCATATTCAGCGCCAACATCACCATCATCATTACCGGCATTGTATTGGCCATGGCACTTTCAATTGGCCTGGGGAGTCGGTCCATAATTTCAAATGTTCTTGCCCGATATTACATCGCCCAACTCTTTCACGTCGGAGATAAAGTGTCGCTGGCCGGACAAAGAGGAACCATCATTAAGCTTACTCCTGTGTCCGTTCTCATAAAAACGGAAAATGAAGAACAGCTGTACATTCCGAACGAACGAATCATTGAGGAAGGATCCAATAGTCGGAAATTCGACATGAGATGAACAAATAACTCGTTATTCTTGAAAGGAAACTGACCTTTCACAACCAACCCATCAATATTCACATGGGAATTTTCAGCTCTGGAATACGATTGTGTCATGAAAAAATTGAAATCGATTGTAGCTATTGTATTAGGAGCGCTTGTCGTGCTGATCGCCTTTCAAAATATGGCCTCTGTGGAATTAACATTACTTTTCTGGACATTCGAAGCACGTCGGATTGTCTTAATCGCGATTTGCGTTGTCATTGGGTTTTTTTTAGGACGAATCACGTCTACCCACAACCAGCCGTCTCAAGAGAATCAATAGGGGGCTTTCGAAATAATGTTCTTATGATATTCGGTAGACTGAGACTTCATGGACAAGGGCCTCCCTTCTTCCCACCGATATTCACTCATCGAGTGATCGATTTCGGCAGTTATATGCCCGTCATGTAAAACTACCATTTATCTTTGGAAATCCCCAAAAAATTTGATTTGAGCGTATCCTCCTCGCCCTCCTTCTTCTGTGAGATGTCCCGACGGAGAACAGGGCCCAGCAAATTTCCTCTCTCAATCCCCGACAAGCGGTTTCACGGGAATGTGTGATATGCGCTCGTTGGCATCATTTGTACCTCCTCAACTCGCACAAGGCATCCTCTTCGAGGATTTGTCAAAAATGCCTTTAAGCCATTGTTTTTATTGAACAAATAATTATGTGACCATTTCCCACTTTGAGTTGTCTAAATACATGAAAGAACGAGGACCAATGAAAGAGAATTGCCAATAAGATCCAATAAAAAGAAAAAGATCGGATTAACTTTTCCTCAAAATCCCAGGCTTTCTCATCATCAATTTATAACTTATAAAAGGTGGAGGTACACCATGGCAGATTCCAAAGACGCTCAACGAGGAAATTCAGAATTAGCAACTAAAGATGGGAAAACCACTATCTCAAATGAAGTGGTGGCCAAAATTGTCGCGCTCGCTACCAGGGAAATAGCTGGAGTCCATGAAATGGGATCATTGGGCTTGGGTGATGCGCTAACGGGTATGGCCCAACGAGCATCAAAATTAGGACAGAGTACCCAAGGCGTAAATGTTGAAGTGGGAGAGCGAGAAGTGGCGGTCGATATCAAGATCGTCGTGGAGTATGGCGTGAGCATTCCCCAACTCACCACGGCCATTAGACGAAATCTAGCCACGCGCGTGAACACTATGACAGGCCTCACGGTTAAAGAAGTGAATATTGACGTCACCGGTCTGTATTTCGCCGAAGAAGCCAAAGACAAGCCTGCCGAACGACCGGAGCCACGCGTCGCATAACATCGACATGGGGCGTAAAGGCCATGCCCCATCCATCGCTTACCCTTTCATTCCACAGTGACCGGATAGATTCCTGCTATTTATCTTGATGAGGAGAACTGCCTAATGACTGAAGGCATCACGACTACAAACAATCCAGGCCAACGAGTGCCTCAATTAGGGAAAACCACTATTTCCGATGAGGTCGTGGCCCAACTGGTAGAAATAGCGGCCAAGGAAGTCCAGGGCATCCATGGGATCGCAAAACAAGGGATGGGTGAACAGATCGCAGGCTTGACCCAGCGGTTAACGGGAAAAGGCCCATCGGGACAAGGGATCATGGTTGAAGTCGGGGAACGCGAAGTGGCTATTGACTTGCGCATCATTGCGGATTACGGGGTAGTGGTGCCTGATCTGGCTACCAATCTCCGTCAAGCCATTATCGAACGCATTGAACGACTTCTTGGTCTCATGGTGAAAGAAGTTAACATCCAAGTCAGTGGGCTCTTCTACCCCGAAGATAAGCCGGCCGAGGCCGTGGCACGCAGGGTCGAATAAACGAAACGGGAGTTCACATGACCCAATCGATTGCACCACTTGATGAACGACTGATTATGGATGCGGTGACCATGAGTGTATCTCGCATTCCAGGAGTCGCTCTCCTTACCGGTCCCAAAGCCACCCTTTCCACTGTAGGGCCAGGATGGCGGGTATGGGGCATTGCGGTTCATCGAGAAGAAGGAACGCTGAATCTTTCCATCGAACTCTCGGTGACTATTGATAAGGATAGTTCAATGCCGGCACTCTCGACTCGCGTGCGCGGCATGGTGCGTGACGAGATCCAAGCACTCACTCCAGAAGCGGTGGGATGGATCAATATTCGAATTGGCGATGTCCACCTCACAGAATAAGTCTATGAATATTTTCAACCGATTCTTGGTGATCCTTGGCATCCTTCTTTTAGGGTCGGGATGCAGCGCCATTCTGATGATAATGTTGGGCATGTGGGACCCTGAACAGATGATGCCATCCCCATGGCATCAGGTCTTCATCCCATTGACGCAATTAGAGGGAACAGATTGGTGGAGTGTAGTGGGCGTATGCCTTGGGCTGCTGTGTTTGGGCCTCTGCCTGTTGTTCGTAGAGTTCATCCCACATTCCAGCAAAAAATCGGCAGTGACAGTGAAAAAGGACAATCTGGGACACATCACCGCCTCCCGGGCGAGCATTCAAGACCTGGTCAATCGGGAAGCGGGAAAGATCGAAGGAATCTTGGAAAGTTCGACCAAAGTCAAGGAAGGATCAGATGGCATTCATCTCCATTGCCGCCTGACTGTGACCCCGCAGGCAAGCGCCGATGTGCTGGGGCCTCAAGTACAAGGACGTGCAAAGGAAGTCGTCGAACGCTATTTAGGAAAAAATGTGATTGGGATACACATTCAAACCCAAATGGAACCGTTAAAGAAGAATATGAGAAAAGTGCAATCCCGGGTTCGCTAAGGATTGCAAGAAGGAGTGAATCAGGTGAATAACCTCTTGTCCGCATTGTCAGCCATGACCCAAGGCCTGGGGCATGTGGCGTCCATCGTCCTGGCAGCGTTACTGATCATTCTTGGGTGGTTGGTCATCGTCAACCCTGCCCTTCTTGGATGGATTGTCGGTTTGATCCTTATGCTGGTCGGCATCGCCATCCTGGCGGGAGTGTTTGCCCCTGCTGGCCGTGACCGTTAAGCAGAGCAATCTTATGACGAGCTATTACGAAAATAGATCAATGAGTCAAAACGGCGCTTTTGGGTGATTCTGCGGTCAGTGGCATGGATATTCATGTGGAGACCTTTAAAGGACGGGTCCATTAAATGAATTAGTGGATACCATCACCGAAGCCACCAAAGCCGAAGGACTGGTTTGAGACGTGAAGGGCGTGGTGCTAGTCAAAAATAACATCACCGTTAACTGAGGATCAAACTTACAGATCTGGAAATTAGGAGGTTGGTGTGATTCTCCAAACATCTGAAACCAGAGCCAGTCGACAGAGAGTCTCCTCCCTACTGCCCTTCTTTTGAAGAGGGCATTTCTATCCTGTCCCTCCGGAGTCCTTCTTTAAGAAGGAGTGAAGCCAGTGTTGAGCCAACATTTCACATGCGGCCCAACACCGGCGCTCCGCACGGGGATTTACAGGGTCCTTGGCCAGAGCGTTAAGAATGGAGAAGATAAGACTCACCTGCATCAGACTCGAAATATGACAATCTTCTCATGATGCCCAGGAGGCACAACACACATGACCATAATGCTCATCGTATTTGCCGGAGTAATGGTGTTAGCTATTTGCCTGGCAATTCTCAATTGGTATTATTGGGGAAGATCAACCAAAGAGCGGCATCACGCTAGACATACTTCCCTTACCGACAAAACGGATTGACTCAGGCGATGGAATCCATGACATGGAAGCATGACGTTGCGGAGGGAAAGAACCGGTGCTAGCGGCAGCGTTATCTAAAAATGTGAAGAAGGGTTCCTAAGAAAGTAAGCTCTGGTTTTTTCTAAGGTCTGAGGGAAACCCGCAAAGGCTTCTAAAGAAAACCGGCATGTTAGTTGTTATCTTTGTGATGGTCATTGTGTATGATTAACCAGAATCTTGGCTTTTCACCAAACGGGCGGCATTTAGAATCTCCAGAAACATATGAAAGACTTGAGAGAAAAAAGTGAGCAGGGCTCGAACGCCGCAGGAGATCTGACGGGGGACGGGCTCGTATGCTTCCAATCTTTCATTCGCTGCCGCATGAATATTGTCTTCCTTTGAACAGGAAAAGCTGGACAATTCCACTGAAACACCGGAGAAAACCTACATGAAATCCTTGATGGTCTACATGACGGTGTTTGTCTTAGGAGTAGGATTGGGTTTAGGGGCACCATATCTCGCCGCCCGATATGCCCAACCCTATATACCCCAATTCCTTCAGGAAACCGTTCATCCCCTGACGGGGACCGTCACACATAAGGAACGCCAGCAGGACCGCTTGTTAATGACTGTCACCACGCCAAATGGCACCATCCTGGCGACCTTTCGAAAACAGGTTCCAGAGATTGACCTGCTTGTGGAAGAACAGGACTCTGTTACATTGGACGTCAAGCAATATGAACCCTTTGTGACTGACCCACCGGTCATTAAAGTCAACAAACTCACACGGCAGGTCCCCGAAAAACCGGCCCAACCCTCACAATCTTCGATCGAATCCGAACCTTTGCCGGACTCTCCGTTGAACCAGGCCCCCGCATCGGGAGAGCCATCTGAGGACACAGAACCATCTCATCTGCCTCTCAATTAATGCCTGAGGGCCCAGGGGACGAGAAAACCCCACGGGATAACATGGTGGGCTCAACAACGCCAAATACCACTCTGGTAAGGACATTCTCTCTCAGGATGATCGAACGCCCCGCAAAACTTATCGGTCCACCCGGCCCCATGAGGAATCCTCTCTCTGATCGTCCAGCTCGTTATCGGAAAGTTTACCGTATTTCTGCTTATTTATTTCTAAGGAGGTCAATCCCATGGATATCACCCTTTGGACCGCAACCCTTGAGGAATCGATTGAGTACAGCTTCAAGCTGTTAATGGCCTATCTCCCAAAAAGCCTAGGGGCTTTGATGTTGTTAGGCCTGGGAATTCTCTTGGGAAAAATTGTTGAAGCGGGAACAAGCCGCGTGTTGCATATGATCGGCGTCGATCGTTTACTGGGCGGCACCGGTGTTCTCACACTGCTCAAAAAAATCGGCAGCCAAAAAACAATTTCACAAATTGTCGGCCTTTTAGGATTTTGGCTGGTATTTCTCCTCTTTCTGATTTCCGCCACCGAAGCCTTAAGTCTCGCCCTTTTGTCCGAAACTTTAACCGGACTGGTCCACTATCTGCCCAAAATCGGCATGGCTACCCTTATTCTCGTTCTGGGCCTCCTGGCCACGAACTTTGTGCGCGACCTGATCTCTGTTGCGTGTGATTCTTCCGGAATCCGGCAAGGCACCATCATTGCCCAAACGGTCTATATAGCCGCTACTTTGCTTGTGCTGGTGACGGCTATCAATGAATTGGGAATTGACACCTCGCTGCTTAATCAAATCATTGTCATTCTCATTGCCGGCCTTATTGCCGGAGCCGCCTTATCCTTCGGAATCGGTTCCCGTTCAGCCGTGAAGAATCTGATTGCCGCCCACTACATTCAGCCCATTGTCCGAATTGGGGAAAAAATTCAGGTTGGCGCCTACAATGGCACCGTCACAGCCATAACTCCCATGGTCGTCGTCCTGGATACGGCGAAAGGACGGGTCGTGATTCCTGCCGCGCAATTTACTGAAGTCACCAGCATTCTTTCTCCAACGGAGGGATAAGCCGATGAATTTGACCCAACAGCTTCGGGAAACCTTTATCCAGGAACATCCATTAGAGGCCGCACGCTACGTGGAGGAACTTCCGGCTCAGTCGGCGGGAGAAATGTTGCAGACCATGGAACCTCAACATATCGCCGCCTTTCTGGAGTATTGTCTTCCCGGCCCAACAGCCGAAATTCTTAAACAGTATCCACCGGCCACCAGCGCAGTCATACTCAGCCGGTTATCCTCCCGTTCGGCACGGGCAGTCCTCCGACAATATGATTCCCCCACACAAACCTCTCTTTTGGGTCAGGTTGACCCGGCCATCGGCGCACATCTTCGGCGATCAATCAATTTGCCGGACCATACCGCCGGCAGCCTCGCCGATCCGCATGTCCTGACGCTTCCCCCGGACATCACCGTCGCGAAGGCCTTACAGCGGGTGACCCAAACCGTCGGGCAAGCCATCTATTATTTATACATCATTGATCATCAGACGATCCTGCGCGGAGTCATCCTCCTGAAAGAGCTGCTTGGAGCCGAACCGACGTTCACCGTGTCCTCCATCATGCAGCAGGACGTGAAAGCGATCCCATCCTCGGCCAATGCCCTCGACATTGTTGCCCACCCCGCATGGGCTCAATACGACAGTCTTCCGGTCATTGATCAAGACCGTACGTTTGTTGGCGCGCTTCGACATCGAACACTGAGGCAATTTCTCCAGTCACGTTCCGGCGAGTATCAACCGGCATTTCTCTCCGATGCCCTCCTGCAACTGTGGGAAGCGTATTCCCTTTCAGGAATTGGCCTGATGACCGCCCTGGGAGAATCCCTGAGCACATCGACACCGCCCACCTCTCCCCGGAAAGAACAGGAAACACCATGACGACACCTGCAACGACTGAACAGATGCATCAGATCTTTATTGCCAAATTTCCTCATGAAGCCGCCCATGTGTTTGAATCCTATGATCCCCAGGAGGTGATCCCCATACTTGCCGACCTACCCCCCACCATGATCGCAAAGGTCCTCTCGGTCATGTCACCCTCATTGGCCGCCGACCTGCTCGGAATCATTCCGCAACCCTTACTCCTGAGTGCGCTCCCTCACCTCCAACCCGCGGTGGCCGCCTCTCTCCTCCAGCGAATGCCCGATGAGACTCGTGTAGCCATTTTGGATGCCCTACCCCTGCACGTCTCAGCCGACATTGGACCATTCATGGAGTATTCGGAGGATTCGGTCGGCATGCTCATGGATGTAAAATTCTTTGCGCTCCCGGAAGACCTGACCGTCGAGGAAGCCATCCGACAGGTTCGAACCCATGACACCCAGCATCTCAATGAAATCTACATTATTGATCGGCGCCAGATCCTTGTGGGCCTCCTATCCCTCAGAGATCTGTTTTTATCCCCTCCAAAAAAGAGCCTTGCGGTCTTGATGAAACGAGAATTACCGACCATTCATCCCCTGGAAAATCAGGAACAAGTCGTAGAAATTTGCAACGAATGGAAGGTCCTGACTATCCCGGTCACCGATTTGGACGGCCGCCTCCTCGGGATCATTAGCAGTCAAGACATCATTCAGGTTGAAAAAGAAGAGGCCACCATTAGCATGCAAACCATGGTGGGTGCCAGTAAGGACGAACGAGCCCTGTCGCCGCCCGGATTCGCCATTCGAAAACGTCTCCCCTGGCTGCAAATCAATCTGCTCACGGCCTTTTTGGCAGCGTTTGTGGTGGGATTATTTGAGGACACCATTGCCAGATTTACGGCTTTGGCCGTTTTGCTTCCTGTCGTAGCCGGGCAATCGGGGAATACAGGCGCCCAAGCCCTCGCGGTAGTCATGCGTGGTTTAGCGTTGCGGGATATCCGTCCTTCCCAATGGCTCCGCGTGACCTTGAAAGAATCCTATGTCGCCTTGGCCAATGGAGTGGCAGTGGCCGCGACGACCTGTACCGCCGTATTTTTCTGGAGTGGATCATGGGGATTAACCATGGTCATCGGCGTCTCCATGGTTATCTCCATGGTGATGGCGGGGTTTTCCGGAGCAATCATACCCATCATCCTTCGATCTCTGAAACAGGATCCGGCTCAATCATCATCAATCATCTTAACCACCGTAACCGATGTGGCAGGATTTTTTAGTTTTTTAGGGCTCGCGACGGTGTTTTCAGCTCTCTTAGAATAGGCACCCGCCTGAAACTATGAAGTAATAGAGGGATTAGGCTCCTGCTGATTGTGACCCTGGCCAAACTTGGCGGGCGCGTCAATTGTCCAAGCCCCAATATGTCACTCTCACCCGGACGACATCTCTGTTTCCGAATAAAGGAAATAATGCATCTCCCTCACACTTAGGGGTGCATTGAGACATTCAGGTATGACGATTTCACTACTCAGTTGGATTGGTATCTTTGTCTGTTTGACCGGTTCGGCCATGTGCTCGGGCTTGACCCTTGGGTTCTTCAGCCTAAGCCGCATTCACCTGGAACTCTTAGCCAAGCAAAGTGACATGGCGGCCAACACGATCTTGCAAATCCGGCAGGATGCCAACTTCCTTCTTGCCACACTTCTCTGGAGTAACGTGGCCGTCAATGTTCTCCTGACGCTTCTCGCCGAAGATCAAATGGTCGGCCTATTGGCGTTTTTTTTCTCGTTGTTTGGGATCACCCTTTTTGGAGAAATTCTTCCACAAGCGTATTTTTCAAGAAACGCATTGAGATTGGGGGCAAAATTCACCCCGGTGGTTCATTTTTTGCAAATCATCTTCTATCCCGTGGCCAAACCCTCGGCTCTTCTCCTCGATCGCCTGGTCGGGAAAGAAGGGATTACCTGGCTCAAGGAACATGAGCTCGATACTTTAATAAAAATTCATGCACAAGCTCCGGAAACAGATATCAGCGGAGTCGAGGGACATGGAGCATCCAATTTTCTCAATCTTGATGATATCTCGGCCCTTGAGGAAGGATCGCCGCTTCATCCTCAAAGCATCATTTCGCTCCCCTTTAAGGGGGACAAGGTGCATTTTCCCCCAATCACGCCTTCCGCCGCCGACCACTTCGTTCAGCAAATCCATGGGTCAAAGGAAAAATGGGTGGTGATCACGGATGAAGAGCAAGTTCCTCATGTCGTATTAGATGCGGACGGGTTCCTAAGGGAACTCCTGGTGGAACATCGAGACAAACCTCTTCGACATTGTCACCGGCCCATTATTCTTAGGCACACCCATATTCCCCTCGGGGAACTTTTGACGCAATTCAAGGTCAATCCGGAACACCTTGAGGATGACGTCATTGACCACGACCTGATTCTGATCTGGACACCAACACACAAACGGATTATTACCGGCGCCGACATCTTAGGGCGACTCCTACGCGGGATTGCCAAACGGAAGCCACTGATCAATTTCAGGTAAAGGGATAGGACATGAAAGACTAAGGAACTTTCGGAGAAAATGAACCATGAGGCACAATTAAGTTCATTCGTTCCACGCTATGATTTAAGGAAACCACGTGTGTCAACGAATGTACTGGGGCCTTTTGATGAACCCACCGCATCATCCACGAAACATGAAAACGCAACAGAAGACTAGCCCTTGATCTTGATCAATCATATCCCCTCATGGTCATTCAGGGAAGAATGAGAGTGATGAAGCCATCCGAATTTCGAACCTTTCCAATGTCATTCTGGCTTCCACGGATTCTGTGGAGCATCGTGGCGTGCGGAGTGCTTGCTGTGGGAATGCTGCTCTTCACTCTTACCGTCTTGTCGGATACCAAGTGGGTCAAAGAATCCTTGATTTCCATGTTGGAAGGTACGGTCGGAGGACCCATTCAGATTGAAACCTTAAACCTGAATCTGTTTCCCTACCCGGCCATCCACTTGGTGGGCTTATCCTTCGAAACCCATGACCCTGGCTTTGTGGCCATTCATGCCAACCAGGTAGAAGTCGACATCGGATGGGGATCGCTCTGGAACAAAAAAATATTCATTAATCGTGCCGTGATCGATCAGCCGGAATTGACGATTGAAGTTCCTCTGGTCACGAAGGAAAAAGAGCCGGTCACCCGACAGTTTCCCACTATTCAGGAATTTGCCATTCGTAACGGAATTCTCCATCTGATCCATACTTCACCGCTGCCAGGGCAGAAAACGGTACTCGACTGGGAATCAATTCAACTCTCGGTCATGGAGGTGGAGTCAGAAGGATCGGCACTCATTCATCTCTCAGCTCAGATTCCGGAACCTCAGCCTTCCTCGGCCCTCACCCTCGATGGGACGATGACGCTTCTCGAAAAAGATGATTCCTCACCCCGCCTAGAGGACCGATCGGGTTTTCCCGCTGTGGAAGTCCAAGGGCAGCTTGACGTTTCTCAATTTCATCTTGGCCGACTGGTTCAATTTCTGAGAGGACATACCTTGGAGAAACCGAAGCCGACGCGAGCGAACTTGCAAGGAAACGTCTCCTATATTTTCCAGCAAGAAAATGACCTCTACAGCTTTCGGAATTTTCAGGTCTCCTTGGATGAATGGTCGTTTTCCGGTCAGGGCAGCATCGCGAATGTGCTCCATGAGTCCCCATGGTTGAACATCTCAGGATCAACTCAACCCATTGCCATAGAACGACTCCAGGAACTCTTACCGGACGACTGGATACCGCCACAACTTCAAACTTTTCTCCAAGATCATCAAGTCACCGGAACGATGGAACTTCAGAGGGGATCTTTAAATGGGCCATTGGATGGGGATGAGTCCTGGGAAGCGGAAGGAACCGTTGCGTTGGAAGGAGGTCAATACCTTCCCGCCCCGGGCCAACCCCTTATTACCAATGTCGGAGCGACGATCACCTTTGCTCCCTCTATGGTTCAGATTTCTCAGGTCCGCGGAACCATTACTCCGTTAACCATGACAGCCCCGGAAGCCAAACTTTCCCGTGAAAAGGAGATCGTCCGACTTTCGATTCCAACATTTCGGATTTCCGAGGGGGACTGGAACCTCAAAGGGACAGTTGCGTTCACCAACACTCAAAATGCTCCCCCAACCCTGACAGTCTCGGGATCGGCCTTGCCGATCTCCATCCAACGTCTTGCCACCATCCTACCCGAACCATGGCGCCCTGTTTCGGTTCACACCGCGCTGAAGGAACGAGACATTGATGGTGAGATGGAACTCCTCACCGGCTCAGTAAGGTGGATAGGGGATGAAGCCAACACCATGATGGCGGAAGGAGTGATCCGTGTGGCAAACGGGCACGTCCTGGTCGATCCCCATCATCCCCCTATAACGGAAATCTTTGGAGCGGTGGTCTTTGATGACAATCTTGTCCGGGTATTGAATGCAAAGGCCTCAGTGGAATCATCCAAGCTGCTTGTGAAAGAAGCGACCTTGGAATGGAAGGACCCGGACATCCTCATAGACCTGCAAGGGAAAGGACTCTTGTCCGCTCACGATGTGTATCAGGCCCTTCTTCGCGACCCTCGAAGTCACTCTCTTGCGCAACCATTGTCCCTCTATCATGACGTTCAAGGAAACATGCACCTCTCCACACGGGTAACCGGCCCTCTGACTCACCCATCTCAATTGCATATTCTTCATGGAGACCTCATGCTTGACGGCCTGCACCTTTCCACCTCCAAGGATAGGCTTCCTCTCAATCAGGTTACCGGCCATCTGTCGTTTGATGAGAAACAGATTCAGATTCACCGGTTTAATGGAATCCTTGGGGAAAGCCCGGTAGACATCAAGGGCCAATGGTCATTTCGCCAAGACTCAAAAGCTTCAAACCTCACCCTCACAGGGAGGTGGTCTTCTATTGACCTTCAGACCCTCTTTCCTTCAGTCGTCCAAACCTTTTCCACATTTGAAGGTCTTATCGGAACCACCTTTACCTTGTCGGGCTCGAACCTTCGCCCTGAGTATCATGCAGAGTTGGATTTCACCAATATTGCTCTTACGACCAAAGGTCTGTTTCACAAACCATCTGGAGTTCCTGCAGTTGTTCAAGCCAAAGGAATCATTAAAGAGGATAAGGCAATCAGGATGGTAAAGGGCACATTATCCATTCCTCCCTATACCCTCGAAGCACAAGGCCAATTATCGTGGTCTGCTCGACCCTATGTTCGTGGGTTCCTTCAAACCGAAAGTGGAACGGGAGCCATGTTTCCGCCAGGCGTCGTCATCGGTGAAAAAAATCTGGGTCTCTCCAGTTTAGGCATCACATGGGGTCTTGAAGGAAAGAATTGGGATTGGACGACTTGGTCTATGAAAGGAAAGATCGAAGGGACCAACCGAAATTCTGAATCGACAACATCCAACACAAATAAAAAAGTTAAATCGGCCTCCTTCCAATGGGCGCAAAAGAATCAAAGAGGGAAGGGTGAGCTCACACTCAAAGACATTCCCATCGAAAGCCTCTTGGGACCTCAGTCCGATACTCCATCTCCCTTGACAGGAACGGCGTCTTTGGTAACCTCGCTACACATGAGTCTTGGAAACCCGGAGCTGATTCAGCGCTCGCTGACGGGGAAAGGACATGCGCAACTCCGGCAGGGACTGATACAGACCGGTCCGGTCCTGTCAAAAATTCTGGGCATTTTGAATGTGCCCGGTTTATTAATGGGAAAAGTCAACCTGCTGGAAGAGGGACTCCCGTACGATCAAATAGAAGGATCGTTTGCCATAGAGAATGGGCTACTGAGTTCCCAAGATTTGGCACTGAAAAGTCCGGTCATCAAGTTAACCGCCGCAGGCACCTATGACCTTCCCACCGAAAAGCTCAATGGCATGGTAGCCGTCAGCCCGTTTGGGGCCTATTCGGGTTTACTCAAGGACATCCCTCTGTTTGGCTCTTTAATGAAGGGTGACCGAAAGGGCCTTATGACCGCGTTATTTGAAGTCAAAGGACCCCGAACCGAACCGGACATTACTTACTTACCGTTGGAATCCTTTGCCGGAGGGCTGAAAGGGTTAGCGCAATTTGCGGTCGATGTCCTCAAAAATGTCGTCACGCTTCCTATTCCGGATACCGAAAGCCAAAATGCAGAACGCACTTCCAGGTAACACATCGGCAGAGAAGCCCATAAACCAGTTTTAGGGATAAATTTCAGTAGGAGAAACAGCAATTACTAAGGGAGAAGGACAAGTTGAATAAGAAACATCATCGTCTATCTTTTAGGTTTTCATCCATTTTCTGGATCCTGCCTGTTCTTTTGACCGGCTGTTTTTCCCCGAAAGCTCTGGAACATGTGGTCATTGCGTATGACCATTCGGTCACCAGATCCCTGGTCGAACAATTGCTCCTCAATATTGCCAGATCCCATCATCATCAACCGGTGCATTTCACAGCCATTTCCAGCATTGCCGCCACCTTCAATTATCAATTTTCGGCCGGGGCTACCCCGCCGCTAGGGGGGTTAGATGGCGGATTTGCTTTGGCGCCCGTCTTTGGGGGCAGCATCGCTGAAAACCCCACGTTTACCATTAGTCCCATTGAAGGAGAAGATTTTACCCAGCGTCTCCTAACCCCTCTCCGGGAAGGAAAATTGACCCTCCTGCTGAGACAAGGGGTCGACATTGATTTACTCCTCCGGCTCATGGCAGGAGAAATCCGTACCACCACCAATAATCAGGAAACCGCCTACTATAATCGACCGTCTGATAAGACCGGATATCCCAAATTTCGACAAATCGTCCTTCATCTTTCCCGGTTACAGGACAACAATCAGCTGTATATAGAACCCTTGGTATATGATCGGGAATGGATCCTGCCTTTATCCTCGTTTTCTGCTGGAGACTTTCAAGTCCTGGAAAATAACTATCGCGTCATTATGGATGCGGATAAGCAGATTTTTACCATTCAAAAACGATCGATCGGGCATACCGTGATTACGAACTACGACCCCACCACCATCTCAAATAGAGAGCGGTTGGCTCTGCAGGCCAAGGCGGATCGTTGGCCGCCGAACGATATCCTGGTCGATATCCGACCCGACAACCCGGGAGGCGAATACCCGATACAAGGGGCCTTTCGGCTCCGGAGTTTCCACGGCATTCTCAATTTTCTGGGCCGATCCATCGCGAATGAGCCGGAGTATCATGTGGATCCGGATCCAGGAACCGGAATCGTCTCAGAAAACCCGGTCCGGGTCTTGGACATTATCGAATCCACTATTGAACGCCCTAATACCAAACTTTCCGTCACCCATGAGGGACATTATTATTCCATCGCCGACGAGGAGAAGCGATCATGGAATCAGGAGGCATTTCGCCTGCTGTACCAACTATTTCAAATGACCGTCACCGACGCCCCACGCGGGAATGTCCCCAGTATCACCATTGCTAAATGAAAATTATTCGCATAAACGATCCATTTCACTTGCGGGGGTGAACCCCTTCTACCTCCCGGAGAAAACAATGCGGGGGTAGACTTATGGGTTTCATATTTTAAATCTCCGCCTTCAGGGTCCCCCCTATTCTGTTCCAAGGTGTCCCAAGAAGTGTGAGGGTGAGTTAACCACTCATCGTCACGCTTGACCCCACTAACCGGGGAGGTGACAGTTTGTCCCTTTCCGGAACAGCCTTTCCCTGGAGTTCCTTCCTGCTCCAACCTGAACCCATTCATCTCAACTGTAATCGGCTTAAACCTGTTGTTTACTATAATGGTTTCCGAAAGCCCACTCTTTGCCAATAAAACTAATTCATGGAATACCTCTTGCAGAGTTATATTTATGAAGACCACGTAAAGATCTTCTCTACAGGGAGCTATTCCTATTTCAAAGGAAGGGATAGGGGATGGGGAAATGTTAGGCGTATCTTCGGCAAAATTTCCCGACATCGGTAAAATTATCATCTTGCTCTCAGGGGTTCCAGGGCGATATGGGACACCCCTTTTTCCCTGGGATCTCTTCTCCCACCACCGGTTCCCAGGATTCACAATGCGGAAGGAAAGGTTGCCATTGGGTAGCTTTTATTCTCTCCTCTCCTCCACCTCGTGGTGATCCAGGCGTCCCCGGATCAATTCCTGCCACCAACATGACATTCCTCATACGTTTCATCCACTGCCTGTTTCTTACGGTAGTCATGGTTGGGGTTCAATTCGAAACGGCATGGGCGCAACCGGATTCAGCCAAAGCTTCAAAGCGGGCACTAGGCACAGTTCCCACCACGGTGACCTTGAGCTTGGACGATTCCTTATCCTTGTTCTTGGAAAAAAATCTTGATCTATTAATGACGAAATATGGGATCGATAATGCCAAGGGAATCGCCATCACAGCGAAACTTTTTCCCAACCCGACTTTTTTACTGTATGGAGGAGCCGCATTTACCGGTAAGCAAACCTTTGAAGGCACTCGCTATATCACTCCACAGCTCGAACAGATGTTTTTACTTGCCGGGAAACGGGGCTATCGGATGGAAAGCGCGGGCTATGGCATCCAGGCTTCCGAGGCGACATTCACGGATGCCATTCGTCAACTGACGCTCACCCTGAAAGACACCTATTACCAGGTCCAATTGGCATCCCGGCGGCTTGATCTCGCGAAGGATAATCAGGAGCGGTTTCATCGGATCTTAACCATTGGGGAGTTACGCTTTAAAAAAGGCTTCATTGCCGAAGTAGATCTCATTCGTCTTCGCCTCCAGGCAGTAGACTTCGGAGCACAGGTCATCAAATTTACGCAAGAAGTCCAAACCGCACTCGCCGACCTCCGACTACTCTTGGCCTTCCCGCCCACAATGGATCTGGTGTTAACCTCCGACCTTATTTATAAACGGGTAACACCTGATATGGAAAGACTTCGGACGGAGGCGTTGAACAAACGTCCGGACCTTCAAGCCAGACGGTTCGTCCTTTCCCAGCAACAAACCAATTTAAAATTAGCCAAATCACTCAGGATTCCCGATCCCATTGTCGGAGGCGCATTCACCATGCAGGGGCCGCAAGGCGGGAGCAACCAACAATTATATAGCCTCAACCTGGAAGTGCCGCTCCCGGTCTTTGACCGCAATCAGGGAGGCATTGCTCAGGCCGAAATCGCCATTCAAGTCGCGCAAGTCGATCTTCACAAGACGACCTTGGAAGTACAAAATGAGATTGAAGTGAATTACCGGAATTTAATCCAATCTCAACGTCTGGTGGAGGCCTATCAAGCAGGTGTGCTGGACGATGCCAAAACCACATTCTCGATTCTCGAAAAAGCCTATCAAAAGGGGGGAGTCACGCTGATAGATTTACTCGATGCCGCCCGCACCTCACAAACCATCCTGCAAAACTATTTGGAAGCCCTCTTTGATTACCAACGCAACCTCTTCCTTTTGGAACGAGCCGCCGGCCAGGATATTTTATGACATCCGCACCTCGTTTATACCCGTGCGTTCTTTTTATGATGATTCTCAGCGGGTTCGCCTGCAGCCAGGAAAGCCCATCAGAAATCTCCGCGACAACGGACCTGGCCCCTGCGACAAGCGACAAGGCCCACCACTCCCTCACAACAGCGGAAACACAAATTGTCACAGCCATAGTGACCGTTGGGCCCTCCCACCCCGTCTTGTCCTTAGCAGGAAAAGTGTCCTATGGGGAGGATCGGTATTCAAAAGTCTCTTCAGCCCTGGTCGGTCGGGTACAAAAAATACATGGCCAATTGGGGGATTTCGTGAAAGCGGGAGATCTCCTGGTCACCATTGAAAGTCCAGAGATTGCTTCGGCGTATTCGGAATTCATCAAAGAACATTCTGACTTATCTTACGCCCAACGGGCTTACAGTCTGGCCAAAGACCTGTATGAAATCAAAGCGCTCCCTCAAAAAGATTTAAAGCAGGCCGAAAACGATTTCGTGAAAGCCAAGGCGGAATTCCGGAGAGCCCGGGAAAAGCTCCTGGCCCTTCAAGTTTCCAAGGAGGAACTCGATAAACCCATAGCCGACCAAACGATTACGTCAACCTATCAAATCCGAAGTCCCCTTTCCGGCACCATCGTGGATCGGGCCGTGACCCCGGGACAATCGGTCAACGGGGATCCCAATCAAGTGCTCTTTACGGTAGCGGACTTAAGCACCGTGCAAGTCATTGCGGACGTCTACGAACGAGATCTGGGACTTGTGCAAGTCAAACAACACGCGACGGTAATCGTCGAAGCCTATCCCGAAACCGCATTTCCAGCCACCATCTCAGCCATCGGGGATGTCGTGGATCAAACAACCCGGACCATTAAACTCCGGGCGGTCGTGGACAATAGCGGTCGAAAACTCAAGCCGGGGATGTTTGCCCGTTTGAATGTCAAACTGAGCGAGAGCCTTCCTTATCCTCTTATTCCTCAAGAAGCCGTGCTGGAAATTGACGGCAAGATGTATGTCTATGTCGCGGATAGCGAAAATCATTACATGAAACGTCCGGTCAAAACCGGACTCCCCTTCTCCGGCCACATGCCCGTCCTCCACGGTCTCGAGGCAGGCGAAACGATCGTCGTAAAAGGGGCCGTACTCCTCAAAGGCCAGGACATGAATGTCGAGGACGAGGGATTGTCCCCGGAACACCTTGCCACCACTTCTCCCCGGAAATCATGATCGGCAGACTTGTCGAGCTGTCACTCGTCCAACGTGCTCTGGTCTGCACATTCGGGATCTTCCTGCTCTTTGGAGGCCTCTATGCCTTTCATATCCTTGACGTGGTCGCCTACCCTGATCCCTCACCGCCCTTTGTCGAAGTCATTTCTCAAAAATCGGGATGGTCCGCCGAAGAAATGGAACGAATCATCACCATTCCCATTGAAACCGCTCTCCAGGGCATTCCCGGCCTTACCAATGTCCGTTCCTTGTCTCTTTTTGGATTAAGTGAACTCAAGGTCTATTTTGAATTTGGCACCAATTGGTATACCGTCCGGCAGGAAGTGCTGAATCGGCTCCACACCGTGGATCTGCCCGATGGCGTCAAACCGGAACTCTCTCCCTGGTGGGCTATCGCAGAAATTTATCGATACGAATTAGTGGGAGACGGCTATTCTCTCACCGACCTCAAAACCATCCAGGACTGGCAGGTCCGGCGTGAATTTAAACAGGTACCGGGCATCATTGATGTGACGGCGTTTGGAGGGACCACAAAAGAATATCACGTGGACCTGGATCCCGGCGCCCTGCTCACCTATGGAGTCACGCTTGCTCAGATCAAAGCAGCCCTCGCCAATAGCAATGCCAATGTCGGTGGCAGTTATTTGGCCTTAGGATCCCAAAGTTACAATGTCAGGGGAGTGGGATTTATCAATAGTTTAGATGACGTGGCCAAGGTCGTCGTGGCGGTGAAGGACGGCACTCCCATCTTTATTGAAAATCTCGGAAAAGTGTCCATTGGCAATGCGATCCGTTTGGGACAAGTCGGCATTAACGAGGTGGAAGACACACTGGAAGGGGTGATTCTCCTGCAACGGGACACCCAGGCTCTGCCCACCCTGGCACGCGTCAATCAAAAGGTACAGGACTTAAACCAAAAAAAGCTTCCCGCAGGGGTCCACATTAAAACCATTTATGACCGGACCACCATGATCAACACCGTCATTGAGACGGTCGTACACATATTAATCAACGGCATGATATTGGTGCTCATCGTTCTCCTGTTTTTCCTGGGACACTTCCGGACAGCCCTGATCGTCGCCTGCACCATTCCACTTGCTCTGCTATTCACCTTTTCCGCCATGGTCATCATGGGACAATCCGCGAATCTCATTTCTCTGGGCGCGATTGATTTTGGGATTATCGTGGATGCCCCCCTGGTCATGGTCGAAAGCATTTTCTTTTATCTATGCCACCATGCCAAACCCGGGGTCACACCTCCTCAGCTCATTGCGAGGGCCGCCCGGCATGTAGGACGACCGATCTTATTTTCGACGGTGATTATCGTGGTGGCGTTCATTCCCCTTTTCACCATGACAGGGGTCCCCGGGAAAATTTTCGCGCCCATGTCCATCACCTATGGCCTGGCCCTGGCTGGCTCCCTGCTGCTGGCCTGTACTCTTGCCCCGGCCATGTGTTCCTTCCTGCTCAATGGACCGATGCGGGAACAGGAACCCAAACTGGTTTCGATGCTCAGGCAAACCTATCTAAGGGCTCTTCGCTGGGGACTTCATCACCAGAAACAGGTGCTAAGCGCGGTGGGAATGCTATTGGCCGTGACCGTATTAGCACTCAACTTCATGGGTGGAGAGTTCATGCCGGCGTTAGAGGAAGGGAACCTCTGGGTGCGGATTCGCATGCCGATCGATATCCGGTTTGAAGATGCCGCAGCCTTGGCCAGCCGCATGCGGAAAATGTTTATGGAATCCCCCGAAGTGGCCACTGCAGTCTCCCAGCTCGGACGCCCTGATGATGGAACAGACCCCGAAAGTTTTTTTAATGTGGAATATTACGTCAATCTCAAACCCCGGGCTGAATGGCGCCCGGGCCTGACTAAAGAAGGTCTGATCGAAGAAATTGAGAAACGTCTTGAAACGATCCCCGGCCTCAAGGTCAACTTTTCCCAACTCATCCAAGACAGTGTGGAAGAAGCCATGTCGGGCGTGAAGAGCGAAAATTCCATTAAGCTCTACGGGCACAACCTCACAGAACTTCAATCCCTTGCGGAAAAAGTAGAGGGTGAACTCAAAAACATCCGCGGAGTGAAAGAACTCAGCATCAACCGGACCATGGGACAACCCAACCTCCTGATTCAAGTTGACCGGCAAGCTTGCGCCCGTTACGGCATACAAGTCGGCGATGTGAATGCGATGGTTCAGGCCGCCATCGGTGGGGAAGCCGTCACGGAAGTGATCGAAGGGGACCGGCGATTTGAATTAGTGGTTCGGTTCCTTCCCCAATATCGACAAGACGAAACCACGATTGGGCAAATCCAGGTCAGTTCTCCCGAAGGAGTCGGCATTCCCCTAAAACAATTAGCCACGATCGTCCGGCAAACCGGGGCCTTTATGATTTATCGAGAAAATCACGAGCGATATATCCCTATTATGTTCAGCATCCGTGACCGGGATCTGGTAAGTACGATTCAAGAAGCCCAACGACACCTCGAAGACCGGATCACACTCCCGGAAGGGTATCATCTCGAATGGGCGGGGCAATATGATCAATTGGTCAAAGAACAACAACGCCTGATGATTGTCGTGCCCCTGACCATGATCCTGATTCTCTTTTTGCTGTATCTCACGTTTGGCTCATTCCGGTACGCCTTCATCGTGCTCGCCACAGTTCCCTTTGCCATGATTGGAGGGGTACTCTCTCTGGTCCTGACCCATACCCCCTTTAGCATTTCCGCTGCCGTAGGATTTATTTCCACATTGGGGATCGCCATTCTTGGAGGCGTCTTAATCGTCTCAAGTATCCGGGAGTTGGAACAAAACGGCATTCCTCTCAAGGAGGCCATCCTTTCAGGAGCGGAGTTGCAGATGCGACCGGTGTTAATGGCCACTCTGGGTGCCGCACTTGGACTAGTTCCCGCCGCGCTCGCAAGTGGTATCGGTTCCGAGGCTCAAAAGCCCTTGGCCCGCGTGGTTGTGGGCGGCATGTTGACCGCCACCTTTCTCATTTTATTCGTAGTTCCCATCCTGTACCAAATAACCAGTCAGTACTCTAAGAAACGGTCCCGACCTCAGGCCGATTCCGAAAAACAGGAACTCATCAATCAGAACGCTACTCCTAGCAGTGAGGATCGATAACGGTTCGCCCAGCCTGCGTTCCACCCCTACCCGATTTGCCGAATTTTCCGAAAAAATTTGAGCTCCCTTTTTCTCGGGGGATTCTATGAGAAATTTTCTGGGAACTAGCGGTTAATCTTTACCCTTCAAAAAATTTTTCCGTGACCACCTTAGGGAATCTAATAGAATTGAAGAGCTTAGGGAGAAGGGGGAACTCCGAACAATTATCCGATAGAATGTTGAGGTCGGCGGAATTGGACTCCACGCTTCTCGGTCGTGGAGCCCGGAAATCCCGCCAGCGTCAATTCAGCAATTACGGCTATTCCAGATTAAAGCAACTTTCTACAGCCGTCTGATTATAATTGGCCTCTCTGGCCAGCACTTCATACTTGAACTCTTCGCCCTGCGCTAGAAACTCCGCGGGAATTGTCACTTCTGTTACCCCAGGGGGGAGGATAAGGCTCGTCTTAGAGGTGAATTCCTCTCCCATCACGTCCACGTCTACTTCTAGGACGACCTCATAGTTGTGAATGACGACAGCCACGGGAGGCTGGACGCCGGCCCCGCCTCCATTGGGGTCTGGGTGTGATGTCATCACGGCATCCCAAGAGATGGTGACCGGGGCGCTGGTCACCGTCACATCGTACCCCGGATCCTCCTCGTCACATTGCTGGGCCATCGGCAACCCATTCACATATGGTTGAGGTGGAGCCGGCATCACATGGGAGAGCTGAACTTCACTCTCCAGTTCATTCCCGTCAAGCGCTTCTCCCTCTATCTCATACGTTCCCGCAGGAAACCGGTGAAAAAACCGTTGCGGCGAAAGCTCCTCAAACGTGGGTTCGGCACTTTCAAAGAAAAACTCTGTCAATCCCTGGCGACCTAGGCGCCCGCTGACTCTGACGTTTAGCATTTTTCGTTCATTCGGGTCTTCGATTTCGAGCTTTTTCCAGGCGTCGCCGTCGATAAGCGCATGAATACCCAAATCTCCGTCGGTGTTATTAAGTTCGAAGAAGATGTGCGCTTCCGAAAAGGGAATCTCATCCTCATGGTCTCGCTTGTCGCCTTTAGCCCATACCCCTTGGACCGTGCTTGTCAAAACGAATCCAAGAATAGCTACCGAGAAAACCGCATATTGTGGAATTCCTCTTTTCATGGTTTTTTCTCCTTGTGAAACTTGTGGTGTTTAAAATTCTTTAACCAGCGGCCTAACAGGGCCTCTAATAGCGCATGTCTTACAGGAGCCAAGACTTTTCATTCATGGCACTGTTCGCTGAACCGCACTGAGCAGGTGAGCTTTTTCCCAACATGCCTCCTTTCTTGGTCATAATTAATTGTGCCCATCCGGTAACAAGCTCATGCACCATGCATCCCGTTCTACTCAGGAACTTACAAGGAGAAGCTCGCGAGAACATGGCCGCAGAATTACCAACTGGTAAGGAAGGAGAAGGAAAAGAAGTTAGGGTGTGGAGATGCGATAGGAAAGAGACGAGGGAAGGTCTTGTGCCTTGGATGACTTACTCATCCTGATAAATTTCCAACCATGCACCCGTGTTACTGAATGAGCAACACTGCACCGCAAGTTCGCCCCCTCTCGTGAAAGGCTGGTGCCACAATGGTTCATTATTATTCTGAAAGAATTCATGTTCCTTAATTGAGCCGGCTGAATTTTAAGATGGGAATGTAACTGAATACGGATCATGAGGCACACAACCAGCCAGCGGGAAGCAGGGATCCCACAGGAGTAGAGGATCCCCGCTAGAGGGTCAAGATTTTCACATGACCCTCGTTCCCCCCCTTGAGTCCCCCGCTGGATGAGGCTCCCATTGTTTTGCCAATGGAGCCACAGAACCACAGGAGTATCGACTCAAAAGGCACGGTCTTTTCAAAACCCAGCACCTCTCAATGGGTGCGAAATTCACGCTTTGCCCCCTCTTGCAGCACTTCACATTTGAACTCTTGGGCCTTGGGTCAAAATTACGGTTCATCAATTTTTCGGAGCGCCAGATCGCCGTCCAACACCAGTCCCACACCCTGGCAGTACCATTTCTCCGAGAGTTCCTTTTTATCCAATGGTGTGGTTTCATCGATTTTCACGCAGTGTTCGAACGTCCCGGCGGGGACGGTGATTTCCAAGCCCATCTCCACATGTTCGGCCCGATCGAGCGCTTCGGCGTTGGGAGCGAGTTCCTGATAGTATTTTGCTCCTAACAAGAAGGCACCTCCGGGAAAAATAATTCCCGGCAAGGCGTCGTCTTCCCCGGCACGCCATTGTCCGGGATGGGAACCATCGGCTATCGTGACATCTTCACCAAAATAATACACATCCTGAGTCCCCTCACATTCCCCAAAGAAATTCCTGGAGAGTTCCTTAAATTCTCCATCAGCGGTTTCATATTCTTCAATCACGCGTGCAGTGACATCCACCATCTTCCCGTCATACTCGAAAGAGAGGATCTCGAATTCGGGCAAGACCGTGATCCGCAATTCCTCCATCTCGTCGCACTCCCCATCCGCAAAACACTGCATATTGTCATAGTGCAGGACACGGTTTTCTACCAACTTAAAATAGGCGTTACTTCCCGATGTGGAAAATTTACAATCCGTAACGGGAAAGTTCTCCGTAAACTCCACCTTCTTATGCTTATGTTTAAAATGTTTATGGTGAGAGTTTTTGTGTTTATGATTATTTTTGGCCCATCCTCCTTCCGGCAGTACAAGCCCGCCGATGATAAGGGCGAACAATGCAACAAATACCGTATTCCATGATTGGGGTGTGGTGTTCATGGAAAATCCTCCTCGTTAAACATTGGTGAAAACACTCTGACACGTTCAGCATCATGGGGCTCTGGCGACCCGTGCCTTCATACATCAACGCGTTCCGTCCATGGCATTGACCACAAAGGACGAAGTGGCCGATGAACCGTTTTGCAACATTCCTCCTTTCTTGAGCATGTTTGTGTAGGCCATATGTTCCGATTGACTCAGGACTATACCCGGAGAGGTTCATGAGAACCTGGCCGCAGGATTACCAACTGGTAAGACAGGGGGAAGAAAAGAAATCAGGCTGCAGAAGGGATAATGGGGAAGGTATTGATGAAGCTACTGGCTTGTGAGGATTGAATTGTCACGGTGCTCAGGCATTATGCGCCCGTCTAACAAAAGGGAACACACTACAGTCACCTCACAACAGTATGGGAAGTGACGCTCTGCAATGGGTGCGGCCAATCCACAACATGATTGTTTATTCACTACCAACAATTGAGCCTCCCAGGACTTTCAATAGTAATAATTGGTAGACCGATTATTTGTTATCATCCGTCGGATCCGAAGGGGAATAGGATTCGGTATTATGTATCAATGTCTTGGGCTTTGAAAGTGAGACACAAGACCCCGATCCCACATCATACGGTTCGCCCCCTTCTATAGGAAGGAATTGCCATGAGTAGTTCTGAGAATTCAAATCGAGCCGCAGAACACCAAATGAATCTGCTCGAAAAGCTTCACTGTTTTCGATTCGTTTTTTTAACGGACGCAAGGGAGCCCCTCCGGTTCCGACCACAAATTGTCGGAAGCCGCGGGAAAGATCTTTGACCCCTTCCGGATTCTGAGGAGCAAACCGTTCGTAATCATGAGCATGTCCCGTCAAAATCACTGAGACACCACGGGCATACAGAGTTTCCAGGATGCTCTTCATTCGGGAACTTCCGGCGTTCTGACCGGAACTGAAAACCGGATGGTGCCAATAGGAGAGGATGCATTGGGCTTTCGTCGCAGCCAAGTCCTGTTTCAGCCACTCATGCTGTGGCGTGACGCCTCCCTCCTGGTGCGTAGGTTCGATTTTGCTGTTGAGGGCAATAATATGCCATTCACCAAGATCAAAACTGTAATACCCCTTTCCCGCCTCTCCGGCCCGCTTTCCCCAATAGGCGAAATACGGCACCGCGCCTTTAGTCTTGTATTCATGGTTCCCCGGAACGGGATAGGTTCTGGACTTGAGCGGCCCCCATGTCCGCTCATAACATTTATTAAATGACTCTGATGAACCGATGGGGTACCCCAGATCACCGATTGCGAGAATGGAACCCTTTAAACCATGAAGCAGTTTCGAAGTTTTTTCTGCATTAGCGTAATGGTCGTTTTCCTCACGGACATGCAGGATTTCAAGCAACTCATTGAAGGCCGACTCCTCCTCTTCTCTCTCTTCCCCCTCATCTTTAGCCAAGACACCCACCAGTTCTAAAAGTTCTTCCCACCAGGGATCTTCCCCATCACATTTGGCAATGTCCCCGGCTGCGAATATGGTTATAGTGGTATCGCGCATTTCCCTATTGGACATCTCATTTTCTTCATCCAAACCAGGTTCTTCGTCATTGGCATCATTCAACGGGGGACTTCCGAACTGAGGTGGTTTCGAGCCCTCCTCTTCTGAAGCTGCCCAGCTCTTTGTCATGGAATCGTCATGATGAACAAAGGTGGGCCAGAGAGGCAGCTCAAAGATAAAGAACGCACCGGCAATGACAAGGGCACGTATATTAATATTCATACCACCACAAGTGAAATATTTACCTGATTTGAGAGTCAGGATCTGTCTGGAGATCTGATTCTTCCGGATAATTCCGCCGCAACTCCACAGGGCTAAGTCGACCGCCCCCTCCCCGCAAGAATATCAACTGGCCATTCTGATAGTATGCGCGATGCTAATCCGTGGAAGGACCGATAGAGAGAACACTGGTAAAGCTACTGCCATGTGAGGATTCACTTGTCACGGTGATATCGCCACCATGCGCTCGTGCCACGGATCGGGCAAAACTTAATCCCAAGCCACATCCCTCTTGTGAGCGGCTGTGCTCACATCGGAAGAACCGGTCAAAGATGCGGGGTTGATCGGATGGTGGAATGCCAACACCCGTATCCGTAATTGTGAGACGACAGTGGTGTGGAGATCGGATTAACTCAATACTGACCTGCCCTCCTGATTGAGTATATTTCATGGCATTGTCCAACAAATTGGCCACCATGCGCTGAAGATGGTGTTTGATCCCGTAAATATGGCAATTCGGTTCAATAGAGACTTTGAAGGTGATGTGGTTTTCTTCCGCCACCGCTTCGAATAATTCACAGAGGTCAGTCAACAGTTGCGAAAGGTCAACCAGTCCTTTTGATCCATTGATGACCCCGGCGTCGACTTCAGCCATATCCAGCGTGGTATTAATGAGATGCATGAGACGATCGCATTCTCTCATGGTTTCCGTGGCCAAGATCTTATTGTTACTGGTTGAATTGGTTTCGGCAAGCGCCCCTTCGGACATGGCTCGAATGCGTGCCAGAGGACTACGCAAATCATGGGCAATATTGTCTGTCATTTCCCGCATTTCACGGATGAGTCCTCGAATGCGTGCCGCCATGGCATTAAAGGTGTCCATCAGCGTTTGAATTTCCTCCTCCCCCGCCTTGACGGTCACCTGGCGATCCAAATTGCCTCGCTCGATATCCTTGGCCGCGCGGCTAACCTCCTCAATTCCGCTGACCGCTTTCCTGGCAATCACCCACCCCACCCCGCACGCCAAAGGAATGCCCAGAAAAATCATTCCGGCAAACACCTTAAACAACAACTCCATAATTTCTTCTTTTTTCTCCAGCGTTTCACCGATCAGCAACACCTTATCCTGACCAATCTGGCTCAATACCATCCTGACGGGATAATCATGGTGAGGGAATTCCACGGTTTTCAATACCGGAGTGGTTGGGGCCATATCGTTTTGGAAAATTAAGGCCGTTTTGGCGTCGAGGTCTTCCCACTCCGAAACATCGGTACTAAACACGACCTTTCCTTTTAGGTCCAAAACTCGTAAGAAAACCTCGGTTTCATCACTCGAATTGATTTCCCGTATAATCTCCCCAGTGACTTTTTCCAATCCCCCTTCATCCATTAATTCTCGAAATTCCGCAATATCTTCCTTTAAATCCTCATCCATGCGATGATTAAAGACAGTATCGAGGTAAATGTATAAACCCAACATGGCCACAAGCAGACAGATCAGAAATGTCGAGGCGTACCAGAAGGTCAGGCGAAAACTCAGGGTATTGGGAAGTTTAATCATTGGTTTTCTTTACGACATATCCCAGACCTCGAACGGTGTGAATAAGGGGAAACTCAAAATCCCTATCCACTTTTTCACGAAGCTTGCTGATACGGGCTTCCACTACATTGGTACCGGGATCAAAGTTGTAATCCCACACACGCTCCATAATCATGGTTTTGGACACCACATGGCCTGCGTTACGAATCATATATTCCAGTAAGGCGAATTCTTTGGGTTGGAGATCAATTTTCTTTCCCGAGCGAACGACGGTTCGCGCTAACAGGTCCAACGTAAGATCGTGAAACGAAAGACTTGTGGGTTCAATGACATGCTGCGATCTTCGAAGCAAAGACTCCACTCGTGCCTGCAATTCGCTAAATGAAAAGGGTTTGACGAGATAATCATCTCCCCCATGCCGCAGCCCAGTAATACGATCGTCAACCGTTCGCTTGGCACTCAAGATAATGATGGGGAGATTCCTCCGCTCCTGGCGTAAGCGATCAAGAATGGACAGGCCATCCAATCCGGGTAACATGAGATCAAGGATTCCCACATCGTATTCCTGCGTCAGGGCGGCATGAAGTCCAATCAACCCATCAGTAAAATGGTCAATGGCAAAGCCAGCCTCCCTCAGACCCTTCTGAATGAAGTCCGCAATAATCTGATCATCTTCAATGAGAAGAATTCTCATACCAGAGACCTCCGGACCATACACAATTTCTTCGAATGTATCTTGCCTGAACCGGATTGGAACAAGTCAAGGTGCATCCGGCCTCTCAAAACCTGCAGCGACCCTCGTTCGCTTCTACAGAAGAACTCATTGTATCCAAAATGGTCCAGGTTGCCACATTACCATATGGTGAATTCGCCCCCAGGCCGTTGAATAGTTTTCCGGTGTCTTGCCATAGTCCATGTTGAAAAATTTGATGTACTCCCGCCAACCGCCGCTTATGGGACCATCTCACATGACAACCTTGAGAGTGGGTTTCCTAAGCTGGGCCCTACTTATGTGTCTTTTGCTCCCCAACCTTGCCACTGCTCAAGAGGAACCTTCCATCCCGGAAAATTCTTCAACCGGGGAAGACTCTTCCAAGGACAAATTAAAAAGAGCCCCATCCACAGTCAGAATTTACCGGAGCCCGGAAGAGCGAAGAGAGGCGGCCGCTGGAACACAACTCACCCCGTGGCTCAAATTTGGCGCGGTGGTGGACATTGAAAAGGAATGGCAGACCAATAATTTCAAAAATGGGATCAAGACGGTCGACAATCCGGATACCGAACTGGCCATCGAACTCGGGTTTGAAGTCACGTCGATTGAGTGGCTGGAAGCTGAACTGCTGTTTGCGATAGAGGACAATGGTAGCGAGCACTATCAGGAAGTTGATGAAGGCTTCGTCGGAGTGAACCTGGATGACTTTGGGGCAAAAGTGGGCTTGCTATACTTGCCGTTCGGGGAATTTTATTCACACTTTGTCACGGGACCATTAGTGGAATTCGCACAAACACGAGGACCCGGCGTGATCCTGGACTATACCCTGTGGGACGCGTTGGAACTATCAGCATATACCTTTGATGGCAAGGTGGATAAAAAGGGGCACTCCGGCAAGCACCAATTTGATTGGGGAGTGGCCGCCGAGTTTGTGAATGAAGACGAAACGATTCGAATTGGTGGCGGATATATCTCAGATCTTGGGGAAGGCGATGCAGAATTCTTTCTTGACTTCAACAATACCTTTCAACAACATGTCCCGGGATGGACGGCCCATGGCCTTATAGCCTTGCCTCCGTTTGAGTTTACGGGCGAGATCGTGCATGCCACGGAGGCGATTAAGGAATTCGACCAGGGTGCCGACAAACCCCTGACCTACAACCTTGAACTCGCGTACTATCCCTCCCAATTCCCATGGATACAATTTGCGCTCCGGTACGAACACAGCACCGAATTGGAAGGTGAACCTCAAGAGATCTATGGCATCGGGACAAGCTTACGGCCCCTTGATAACTTGAGCCTATCTTTTGAATATTTACGAGGTACATTTAAAAATAATTTTTCCCTCGATGACAACGACAATGTACAAACCAGCTACGACCTCATTGCCATTGCAGCCACCTTTCTATTTTAACATTTATGAATCCCGTCCTTCGGATAAGCGCATACACTCACGAAGGTCATGGCACTTATAAGGGTTAGGCCAGCCGCAACTTGGCCAACGACGCAAGCGCATTCCCACCACTGGTGTCCGGTATGATGCTCAACTCAAGCATATTGACCGCCGTAAGGTCGACATTATGGTCTTCCGTCTGTCGGGTTGCCCCTTCGGGACTGAAGTTCCACTGCTGACGCACGATTTCCCTGAACGACTGCCCGCCATCCGCCGACCACCGCAACACATACTCTTGCGTCCGCCCGATGCGGGTTTCGGCGAAGTCCAGCCAGATCCGCCGGAGCGGTTGTGGAGTGGCAAAGAGAAGCCGGATCGTCTGTTTGCCCGGCCCTGCGGCACGCCACCCCGAAGTCCCACCGGGCACCAACGCTGCCTCAATGGGATAAGCGGCGTCCTCCGAGGTGATTTCCACCTCCGCAAGCTCCTCCACATTCAGCCACTCCCCTGGCGGTTCGCTTCCCTCCTGAACCTGGCCGATAACTCTCTTGCGCATTCAGTGTGCCTCCTGATTTCAAGCTGGAAAAATATCCAACTGCCTCACTATGGATGATTGGGTTCCTTATGAGTCTACCGATCTGGTCCACCAGCAGCAAATGTCTCTGTGCCATACGAAGTCACCCATCGTGTCCTTCACAACACCAAGTTGAGCGCAGCCTCGTGTCCACGGCTGGAGCGATTTTCGAGGCGAGTGCTTCTCGAAATCAGGTAAACAACCAGCGTTGGATCAGCTTGGTGTAATGCGGCATAACGAGATAGACCATGACCCATACCACCGAACCGGTGCCAAGCAGCAAGTCCAGATAATGATTCTGAGGTATTCCCATTTGCCGCAGACCCAATGCAACAACCAGGGGAATGACGAGCACCAACGGAAAGATGGCGGACCATGTTACGAGAAATTGTTTCCAGCGGACAGGCACCTTCGCCCTCGCGCCTTCGGGCGTGAACCAAAAATCCAAACCACTGCGTATGAAAAAATCATCATCTTGAGCAAGGAGTGGCCGCACCTGTTCAATGAGTCGCTTGCGATCTTGTGAACTCATCCATCCCTGGAGATGCTCCCTGGTATCAAACCGGATGATGACCGTATAGGTTGCCGTGAGTCCGGGAATCGGACGGATAATCTGCAAATCCAGGTGGCCCGGGTAGCTTCTGCATAGCGGACCGATTTCGTTCAACCAGGCGTCATAGCCCTCTTGCTGACCGTCCCGCACGCGATGCGTAATCACAGCGGTGGCGCCCCGTCCTAACGTGCTCGAAGAGGAATGTTCATGATTCACAATGTCGACACCTCATATTATTAAGAAATTATGGACGCATAACATCGGTATCCTGGGCATGGTGCACGGCAAGACGTTCCATACAACGATATGCGAAAGGGCAGGATTCTGCTATTCATAGCTTGTCAGGAATGGGCAAGCCATGTAATCGCAGAAATGACAGCTTGTCCCAATACCCGCGTTGGAAGACAATCTTATCATTCAGCACCTGAAAAAATCCGCATCCCCTCAACCCAAGCGGGTCCCGCCACTCAAGAATGGCCCAGTCATCGATTTCAAAAATGCGTTCGACGATGCAGCACATCTCCGCCCTGGCAAATTCCTCCGCGAACATCTTGTGAATAGCCGCTTGACCCACAACCGGATCATTCGCCACCTGGTGATTCACCGCGTCTTCAGCGCAGAAGTTGGCAAGGGCCTCAGCATCCGCACGATTAAATGCCTCCACCCATGATCGAACAATTTCTCCTGGTTTCATGTGGTCACTCACTCCTGGAAAAAGCCGACCCCCGCTACAGCGTCGGCTTTAATAAATGCTTCTGAACTAACCCTATACACGCATCCCATTGTTATCCGACACGTACTGCCCTCTGACGGCAAGGTAATGCGCCCACAAGATCCTGGCGGCAACCGAGCGCCACGGCGCCCAGCCGCTGGACAGGAGCTGCTGCTCATCTTTTGTCGGGAGAATCGTCAGGTGTTTCACTTCACGAAGTGCGACGGCCAGCGCCAAGTCCCCTAGAGGCCAGACATCGGGACGTCGGAGCGCCATAAGGTAATAGATATCCACGCTCCAAGGCCCGAGCCCTGGTATAGACAATAAAATCTGACGTCCCCGATCATCCGGACCATTGGCCACCGAACTGAGATCAAGACTTCCGTCGAGTATGCGTGCTGCCAGACCAAAACAATAACCGGCTTTCTGCCTGGTCAACCCGAAATCCTTCAACCCGTTCACTTGAATGGCATAGACCGCTTGCGGAGTCATCGCACCCAGATGACCGGTAAGCCGCCGGTACATCGTGCGCGCGGCGGCCAGTGACACCTGCTGCTCCAAGATAATCTGAATGAGAGTAGGGAATCCCGGTACTCGCCCCCACATCGGAGGCTCGCCCAACCGACCGAGGACCGCACCCAGATCAGGGTCCACGTCCGCCAACTGCCGCGCCCCTTGGCGAAGTGAGGCGGGGGTCAGGCTTCGGAGTGTCCTGGCAGGCAATGGCATTGGCATCTACGACTCTTGTTTCAGTGCGTGTCGCAGAAGACACCGAGGATGATCTCGCTTCACTCATGCACGCGTCGCAAGGGTCAGAAGGTACTCACGGCCCCAACGCACCTTGCCGTCCGCAGGCGTCACGTAACCACGGTAAAGATCGATCAGATCTTTGCGGAAGAGAGCCGCCTTCTCCGCCGGGAGTACTTGATAGGCACGGTTGAGTAGGTCCATACCAGTCGATAAACAGATCGGCAATCTGTTCGGGAGTGTCCGCATATTCCGGGCAGTCGTACCGTTCGAAATGATAATCACGAAACGACGAACCGAACCACTTCTTCACCTGCTCCTCATCGCCCCACAGAAACGGGCTCGGAACGCCGGCCGGAGGAGGAACATATTTCCCGGTGACGCTGAACATCCGCCCGACCCCGCTCTCCCGCGTCCAGGCCTGAATCGCGATACGTCCACCCCGCTTGGTTACCCGTGCAACCTCGCTGGCCACCTTCTGTTGATCGGGCGCGAACATCAGCCCGCACGAGGAGACGACGATATCGAAGGTGCCGTCCGGGAAGGGAAGGTCTTCCGCGTCTCCCACCCTCCACGTGATGTCGACGTATCCCTCTTCCGCTGCACGCTTCTTCGCGATATCGAGAAGTTCGGGGGTAAGGTCCAGTCCCGTGACCACTGCACTTCGCGCGCGCGCCATGAGCGCGGTATTGCCCGTTCCACAGGCTACGTCGAGCACCAGCTCGCCAGTCCGGATGCGCCCGCTACGCACCACATGGTCAGCGACAGCCCTGATCCCTTGGGCGATCTGATTGTAGTCACCGGCTGCCCAGGTGGCTCGATGTTTCTGCTTCAGCTCCGTGAAGTCCGGCATTCAACACCTCCGTTCATGTCGCTTGGCGACTCGTTTGCCTCTCTGTGAGCCTGATATTCATAGCTTGTCAGGAATGAGCAAGCTATGTAATCGCAGAAATGACAGCTTGTCCCAATACCCGCGTTGGAAGGCAATCTTATCATCCAGCACCTGAAAAAATCCGCACCCCCGTTAGACAAACCACTCTGGAAAACGTGAGGCGAAATACTTTGGGGATCATACAGAATATATGGTTCTGGCCCTATAGCTTTACGATGTGTCTCGGGAATCTATCTTGGGAGTTGCCAATAAAAACACCTTAAAGGGAGAAACGCATTGCACTATCTTCTCCAACTCTCGTATCAACGTGATGTTCTGTGGTGCCGGGTTTCGCCCCGGCAGGCGAGGCCCTTTTGTTTCGGCAAAAGGCCCCAAAACCATTGACGCCCCGTCTGGCCTCATGAGAGTGGACGGACGCAAGCCTGTGGAAGGCGGACCAACTCGCAAGGCTCAAACAAGGCCCGCCATCGAATGAGAGCGTCCCTCCCTCGGGCCAGCCGGCAGGCGTCGACCATGGAAGACAACCTTTCAGGATCTTTCATGAAAAAGCGCCGATCTCCCCATTAAGGATTCCCCAATACTTCATGACCAAATTTTCTGCACAAATGAACCAGCCAAAGACGCCCAATAAATTGACAAATTTCTTCAATTGACTAAGAATCTCCACACCACTCTTGGATTTCCTAAAATGAACAGTATTTGCTTTACATGCAAAGAGCCCTGTGTCCTCACTAAGGAACATGTTATTCCGCAAGCCTTGGGGGGAAGGCTCAAAGCGAATTTGTATTGTAAAGTTTGCAATGAAAACTTGGGCAAGGAAATTGATAGTGAAATCACAAAACAGTTTGGCAATATTGCTACCATTTTAAAAATCAAAAGAGAGCGCGGCAATCCACAGCCATTTGAAGTTGTAGATATCGATAGGGGAATTAACCTTGGTTTCGACGGGGAGACACTTAGCCGGAGGGATCGAGTAGTAAAGAAGGAGACCGATGGGAAAACACTAAAATCTGCTGATGTTACCGCACGCTCTAGAAAAGAGTTAGAAAAAATATGTGCTTCTATTCAAGACCATTACGAAGTTACTGGCGAGAGCAAAACATTCCAAGAGCTTCATTCAGGACCAACAGATACATATTATGAGATTACAATAGACAACACATTAATTCGAAGAGCAGTCACAAAAATCGCCTATAGTCTATTGTGCGTCAAAATGCCAGAAAACATCATTTTCTCATCTGCTTTTGAGAAAGTCAGAACCTATATAAAAGAGGGCAGTGGCTCTGACTTGGCCTGTGCAAATTTTGTTCATACCCAATTTATGACCGATTATATGCGCCCGCTTCACAAAATTCATATCTGCTTAAACCGTAACCATAATATTGTTGTGGGGTATGTTTCTCTTTTTGGACTTTACCGCTTTACCGTCTTACTTTCGGATTTATTTATAAGTCAATTTGAGTGGCCAGGACTTGATTACACCTTCGATCCTGTACGTCGCCAAGAAGTATTCGGTAGAGAATGTATTCGCGCACCTGCTATTACAAAAGAGAACATTCTTCATCCGAAGCAATCAAAAGAATTTGTACAAAACGAATTGAGCAAAGGAGAAAGAGTCATAGAAAGTTATGTTGATAATTATGAATTCTTACGTGGCGAATTCAGTTGAACAAATACTTAACATAGTTCTATTAGCTGACCACATTGCCTAGAGAGGGGCTGGACGCGAAAAGTTGGAACTTAGAATACTTCAATATCTCTTCTCCGATCAGCATGTGAGTTACGTCCAGGCTTGGCCCTCTCCACTTCCTTTTGCCTGACGCCTGCTGACTGGCTCTGAGGCGGATGCTCTTATTAGCAGGCAGACCTTGTTTGAGCCTTGCGAGTTGGGCTGTCCTCCAAAAGTTCGCGTCCGCCCTATCCGATCTGGCCAGGCTGGGCGTCATTGGTTTTGGCTACTTTTGCCGAAACAAAAGTAGCTCGGCTGCCGGGCCGAAACCCGGCAATGCTCGAACAAAGGTGTCTGACGAACAGGAAATCAATAATCCGGATTTTATGGTAATCCCCTAAACATTAGTTAGGGCGCACAACAGTTTGCCAAGGAGACTCGCATGCGTTTAGGAATCCCATTTCTCATCGTAATCGCTCTCTCCGGCTGTGCCAGTCCAACATACCGCGAAACTCAAGAGAGTAAGTTTACTGGAGCGCTTGATGTTCGGTGGGTCAAGAACGACTACTTTTTGTTTCTCCCTAACAAAGACCATCCCTTTATGCTGGTCCGGGCAAACGGCCAGTCCATCCAACCGGGGCCTATGTACACAGACGGCGGCTCGATCCCACGATTCTTGTGGGGTATTAAAGGCTATTCTCCTTGGGGCTATGCACCTGCATACATTGTTCATGACTGGCTCTTTGAGGCGCACCACTGCGGGTATGAGCCTGATAACCAACACACCTTCAACGATTCCGTAGCTGTCATTGCGGAAGGCCTGAAGGCCGTCATGGAAGCCAATACCGAAGTTCGCAACTATTTTGTTTTTGACAGTGTGGTCGCCGCGGTCGGGTCACCCATTGCGAAACGCTTGTGGCAGGATGGGTCGTGTAAAGTACCTCCGCTTGAGATTCAAGCACTCAATGAAAAGGCTTTTCGAGGTGAGGAGCTACCCGGGGATTTACTCATGACAATCACGTTCGAATGAAATAGGTAACCAGTTAATCCATTTCGCGCATTCGACGAAGGACGCTTCTACGCTACCAGGAGCCTGCTGACTGGCCCAGGGCGGACGCTTTTATTAACAGGCAGACCTTGTTTGAGCCTGGCGAGTTGGGCTCCCTTCCGAGACCTCGCGGCCGCCCTATCCGGTTTGGCCAGGCAGGGCGCCATTGGTTTTGGCTACTTTTGCCGAAACAAAAGTGGCTCGGCTGCCGGGCCGAAACCCGGCAAGGATTACCCCAATTCCTGAATAATCGCATCATGCAATTTGGGACGGAAAGCTTTGATGGCTTGATTGTCCCGGGTTGGGTGGACTCGGTTGGAAAGAAAAATAACTTCAAGGTCACGGACGGGGTCTATCCAGATACTCGTTCCGGTAAACCCCAGGTGGCCGAATGATTCCGGCGAAAACCACTGGCCGGAGGAGGAAGGTTGGGAAGGCCTATCCCAGCCTAAGGCCCAACTGGTTCCAGGCTGTGCCGCCACAAATTGTTTCACCAGGTGAGAATCAAATAGACCGGAGTTGCCTTTATAACTTTTCAGCCAGACTTGGGTAATCTGTCCTACGGCTTCGGCAGTTCCAAAGAGTCCTGCGTGCCCGGCAATGCCTCCCAGCGCGAACGCATTTTCATCATGCACCTCCCCCTGCAAAAGACGCCCACGCCATGGATCCTGTTCAGTGGGTGCGCACCCACCAATTGATGCATCCAATGTGGCAGCCACATTCGGCCCTCGATAGCCGAGTGGGCTCGCATGTAGGGGCCCATAGATCCGACTCCGACAAAAATCGGCCAATGATTGATTCGTGATCCGTTCCACGATCAACCCGAGCACCATATAGCCCAAATCACTGTAGAGGCTTTTGGGGGGTGCCACTGCTTCTATCGGTTCCTTGAGGATTAACTCCAGAAATACCGTGGCTCGTTGCTGACGGGATGGGACATCTGAGGGGAGAGCCGGAGGAAATGACCTGTAAAACGGACGCCAGGCTGGAAGACCGCTTTGATGAGAGAGCACGTCCTTTAGTCGCACCCGGCCTAATGGAAAATTTTTCGTTTCAGGGAGCCACGTGTCGATGGACGTTAGTAAATCCAGATGTCCATCCTGCACCAGGAGCAGAATAGCCGATGCGGTCGCCAGAGGCTTGGTGAGGGAAGCGAGGTCGTAGATTGTCTGAAGTTGGACAGGATACGCATCAGGAAGTCCGGAGGTAAGACCCACGGCATGATGCATCCGAAGATAGCCCTGGTGCCGAACGAACAAGACCGCACCAGGAAACACCTGCGCATGAATTCCTTCAAGGAGGATACGCACCATAGGATCGGTCTGATCCACAATGTACTGAGGAGGTCAAAACGTCTAGCCTGCTTCCCGGTGGGAGGCGCGCTCAGCACTCATTTCCGGCTCGCCTTCCCCTTCAAACGCGTCGTCCGGTCGCTCTTCAATTTCTACTAACCGATGGAAGGAACTCAGCGTCAACCGTAAGCGATCCAACACCAGCGCCCGCTGCTGTTTGAGTGTGGAGATCATTCGACGCATTTCGGCAAGTTCGGCCCGACTTTGCGCCAGAATTTCTTCGGCTTTCAACTCGGCCTCTTTCACCAAAAGATCCGCATCCCGTTGGGCACCATGCTTGAGTTGGTCGACAAAGGATTGGGTTGAAATAAGCGTACTGGTCAACGTGGTTTCCGCTCGTTTGAGTTGCCCCACTTCATCATCCTTCCCGGACAATTTCTCTTTGAGCACCAGGTTGTCCTTGGTAAGTTCCTCAACCGACTCGGCGATTTCTTCCAAAAATTGGTCCACCTGCGTCTTGTGATACCCTCGCCATTGGGTATCAAAGACTTTATGCTGAATGTCCAACGGTGTAATTTTCATGACGACTCCTTTCCCCTCACCGGCTAGTGCATTCTGAGCGCGAGATCCTTCAAAGATGCTACCACGGCAATCTGGAAAAACATAATAATAAGGATAGCAATGATCGGAGATAAATCAATTCCCAATCCGAGCATGCCAACCCGACGCCGGATTTGAGAAAGGACCGGCTCCGTCATTCTTTCTAAAAACTGAACAATAGGATTCCAGGGATCAGGGTTCACCCAGGATATCAAGGCTCGAATAATGATAACCCACATATAGATCCATAAAATCGTATCCAGGATGGTCGCAATCGCCTGTAGAACGTTACCCGCAATAAACATGATCCTCCTTTACAGATAAGAGTGATGAAAAAGCCTGCCCTGAGTCTGGCCGAAGGGATCCCCAGTGGCGTTCCCTGCCTTCGCCGGGCCCCCTTCGCCGAAGGAGCGACAAAGGCTGAAAGCGGCTTCGCGCAGGCAAGTTACCTGGCCGGCCTCACGTATTCCCTCATACGGTCCGCCCGTTCAAGTGGCTGCGGCTTTGCTGGACGTGCCTTCTTGAACACTCTTTTTTTTTGGCTCTCGATTACCCACATGCCGACAAACGGAAATCTTTTTAAATATACAACAGCGTTATCGACATCGGCCGTGTCATTCCACCGTGCCGGGGCTGACGGCTTTCCCTCGACTTCCAAAAATAGCCGTGCCGATCCGAACCATCGTCGCCCCTTCTTCTATCGCGATCTCGTAGTCATGAGACATGCCCATGGACAACTCGGTCATCCGTACACGACGCCATGTCTGTCGAGCCAGCCCATCTCGCAATCGACTGACTTGCGTAAAATAGGGACGAACGTCTTCAGGATTTTCCTTCCAGGGCGGAAGCGTCATGAGCCCCTGGATTTCGAGGTGAGGGAGCCGGTCTAGCTCCTCTATCCTGGCTTCCACCTCCTGTGAGGTAAATCCTCCCTTGCTGGCTTCCTCCCCGACATTCACTTCGAGTAACACGGCTTGTTGAATCCCAATTTTCCCGGCCACGGCATTCATATTCTCGGCCTGCTCCAGACTTTCCACGGAATGCAGCAACGAAAAATTCCCGACAAGATCTTTAAGTTTCCGACGTTGCATCCGACCTATGAAGTGCCAGTCTAAGGCGTCTCGTGGCCCCAGAGTTTGTCGCTTTTCCTGAGCCTCCTGAAGCCGGTTTTCTCCAAAAATTCGCACGCCCGCGCTATAGGCTTCCTCTAAATCGACGGCGGGGACGGTTTTGGTCGCCGCCACCAACCGAACTCCGGAAGGATCCCGCCCGACACGAACGGCGGCCTGCCGGATGTTCTCCTGGATAATCTGAATCCTATGGGTAATAGAGTTGGAAACGTGGCCATCCTTCAACAAGAACACCGAAGATTTTTCTTATGACTTCTATTGTAAACGGGATTGCCGCTTGAGTCACGGGCAGGGATGAAAGAGGACATACTGAATATTGGACTCCTCGCTCTTTTACGTGGAGCCCTGATTGGTTCGTCTCCCATGTTCCGATGCCTGCCGTCTGGCCCAAGGGAGGGATGCTCTCATCTGCTGGCGGGCCTTGTTTGAGTCCTTCGACCAAACTCAGGATAAACTCCGCGGGTTGATCCGCCTTCCACAGGCTAGCGTCGTCCCCTCTCATGAGGCCAGACGAGGCGTCAATGGTTTTGATGCCTTTTGCCTGCACCACAATAGTCGCGCTCTTCGAGACGCCCCAGGCAAATCCTGGCCTGCCGGGGCGAAACCCGGCAACAGAGAACATCACATTGACACAAGAATTGGGGGCACCAATGCCATACCCTCTTCTATCAGCACTTTTTCTTGGAAACCACAAGATGGGGCGAATCGCTTAGGATGGGGTCAGCGATGCGTCCCTACATCGCATAAAACCTTGCCACTCCTGGCAAGCGAGATCAATCCTTAGGCAGCAGGCAGGATAATTCCACTATACATGCTCCCATTCACCTGCCCCTCCCTTCTGTAGGAATAAAAGAGATCGTCCCGACAATGGGTGCAATGGTCCAACCGTCCAATCTGAGAGTCAGGAACGCCACCGGCGCGGATCTGATGATAAATCAGTTGCTTGAGGTCTAAGACCCCTTTGCCTTCGTGGGTTTCTTGAAGCACCCCGGGCCATACTGGATACCGGCTTCGCAACGGGTTGATGACCTGTTCATCGACTTCGTAACAACACGGTCCGATAGAGGGACCGATCGCCAAATGCATGTGCTCCGGCTTTGCCCCGAATTCATTTACGCAAGACCGGATGGTTTCTGCCACGATGCCGCCCACGGCGCCGCGCCATCCGGCATGAATGGCACCAATCACTCCCCTGGCCTTCTCAACCAGCAGCACCGGGACACAATCCGCCGTGCGCACGACCAACAGGGTCTCAGGTTGATTGGTGACCAACGCGTCCCCCTCGGTCTGCTCTAAGGCACCTAGCCCCATATGGGTGTAAATAACGACCACCCGGGTACTATGGATTTGCTTGAGCGCGACGACAGCAGGAAACTCCCGCGGCCCGCTCGCAATGTGCCCAAGTTGTATATGGGTGGCTAACCCTACCGGCGTACTCCGGGTCCCGAAGAAATGCCGCACAGGGATCATTTCACTCGTCAATCCGTCATCAGACACTCCGGATCCCTTGGGTAAGGAACCTTTCTCCATGTTCATGGGATTAGTTCTCCGCTTTCCTCCGTAAAAAAGTCGGCACATCCCAATCATCATCCACCAACAGGCTGGTCTTTTCAGGAACCGGTCTGGCAGTCGCCTGTCGTCGCATATAGGTGGGCCGGTCGAGATCCTCAGAACTGTTACTAGCCCCATTTTCTGCAGGCACAGCCACCAATGCAGGTTTTTTGACAGGCTCCACCACAAGGGTCGGTTGATGCGCATTGGAAAACCGCATGACCGACTCGGTCTGTTCGAATCCTGTGGCAATGACTGTCACGGTCAATTCATCCCCTAGTTCGGGATTAATGACCTGACCCACGATGATATTGGCTTGAGGATCTGCCGCTTCCCGGGCAATATTGGACGCTTCGTTTACTTCATGCAACGTGAGATTGGGCCCGCCGGTAATATTTAACAACAACCCTCTTGCCCCTTCCACGCTTCCATCTTCCAGCAAGGGACTGGCAATGGCTAGTCTGGCCGCATCACTGGCTCGGGTCGGACCTCGACCCGTTCCCATCCCCATCACCGCACGCCCGGAATAGCCCATGACGGTTCGCACATCGGCGAAATCCACATTGACCAAACCCGGAGTGGTAATGACATCAGAGATTCCTTGAATGGCCTGACGCAGCACATCATCCGCAATCTTGAACGCCTCCACAAGCGGCGTACTTTTATCGACCATTCCCAGAAGTTTCTGGTTGGGAATGATCAAGAGGGAATCCACGAATTTTTTTAATTCACGGATCCCTTCTTCGGCAAAGCTGGTCCGCCGGTTTCCTTCATATTGGAAGGGTTTGGTCACCACCCCCACCGTGAGAATGCCCAACTCTTTGGCAATCTTTGCGGCAACGGGAGCACCGCCCGTGCCCGTTCCTCCACCCATCCCTGCCGTGACAAAAACCATATCCGCCCCTTCCAGGGCCTCACGGATTTGGTGTTCACTTTCCATTGCCGATTCTTTCCCCACCTCAGGCTTGGCTCCTGCCCCCAGGCCCCGCGTCCGCTCCGGACCCAATTGGATTTTGTACGACGCAAGCGAGCGGCCCAGGGCCTGCAAATCGGTATTGGCCACGACAAATTCTACCCGGCTTAATCCGGCTTCAATCATCGTATTCACCGCGTTGCACCCGGCACCTCCGACACCGACCACTTTGATGTTAATAACCGATTGCTCCTCATCAGACAGTGAAAACATACGACTCCTCCTTTCTACCACTCCCCTGGTCGCCCGTGGGGACATTTAATTGATGACTCACCTTGGCTCGCGAAGTAGGCACGGATTCATGATCCTCCTTTCTTGTCATGATTTAAAAAAAGTTCATGATCCATCCCTTCATTTTCCCGACCAGACCACCGGCCCAACGCCCGGATTTTTTGCCTTTGCCGGCTCCCGGGCCCACTAGTTCAAACTCATTTTCGTGACTCACCGAATGGACGATAAGCCCGACAGCCGTCGAGTAGCTTGGATTACTGACTATTTCCCGTAAACCTTCCACCCCGATTGGCCTCCCTAACCGCACCGACAGATTCAGCACGTGTTCCGCCACTTCGGCCATACCTGGGAGTAAGGAGGTTCCGCCCGTCAACACGCCTCCAGCCACCAGCATGCCGTCATACCCGGCACGACGGATTTCACGAAGCACGAGCTCGAACATTTCTTCCACCCGTGGAGATAGAATTTGCGCGACCAAGGCTCGAGGCATAACCCGGGGCGGGCGTCCTCCGACACTCGGCACTTCAATGGATTCGTCCTCATTCACAAAGAGACTACTGGCCACCCCATATTTCAGTTTAATTTTTTCCGCCTCCTCCGGCGCGGTTTTCAATCCCATTGCCAGATCCCCGGTGAGGTGGCTCCCTCCGATGGGAAGAACCGCCGAGTGCCGGATACATCCCTCGACAAAGATCGCGATATCGGTGGTTCCTCCCCCGATATCCACCATCACGACCCCCAGGTCCTTTTCCTCATGAGTCAGCACGGCCGCGCTGGAGGCTAACGGCTGCAACACAATATCGACGACATCCAATCCAGCCCGGCTGACACACCGGATAAGGTTTTGTGCCGAGGTGACCGCTCCGGTCACAATATGCACGTCGACTTCCAACCGTGATCCCGCAATGCCCAATGGATCGCGAATCCCTTCCTGATCATCCACAATAAATTCCCGAGGAAGCACATGGAGAATTTGGCGGTCTGGAGCCGGCACGGCGCAGGCTCGTGCGGTATCGACGGCCCGACGGACATCCGCCTTGGTCACTTCTCGTTTTTTTAAGGCCACCACGCCTTGCGCACTTTCACTCCCGATATGGCTTCCCGCAATCCCCGTATACACCGAATTGATTTGAACCGCCGACATCAATTCTGCTTCCTCCACGGCCCGCTTGATGGACTCCACGGTACTGTCCATGTTGACGACCATGCCTTTTCTCAACCCGTTCGAACGATGTGAGCCCACTCCGATCACATGAATGGAGCGATCATCCTGGATTTCCCCCACCACCGCACAAATTTTTGTTGTCCCGATGTCCAGTCCCACGACGATGTGTTCTTTTTTGGTCATGTCCTATAGTGTCCTCTTGCGAAAAATGACTTTTTGAGCAAATCGCAAATCCACTTCTTGCGACCGACCTTCAATTTTATCCTTCACGGTGGGATACAACACCAAAAATCGTTGCCACTGGTCTTCCACCTCACGCCCGAATTGAAACCGGACATTGGGTAGATCCACGATCGTTGTATGAGGTTGCGACACATCAATCCGTGGTCTGCCCGAAAACTGCTGGGACAGTAACTCAGCAATGTGAATACCCTGCTTGGCGCGTCGATGGCCTTCGGCTTGGTGCTGTGTCATAAATGTGGAGGTCACCCCATCAACAATGGGCAATGTCGCTCCTGCCTGAACCTTCCCTTTCGGCAACAGATACCCTTCTGCATCCAGAAAATAGGGTTCGGTTGGTGATCTAAACACCGCTGCCGGCTGACGCTCAGTCACCTGGATCACCAGTGAATGGGGCAACACCCGCTCAAAGTCGACCGACCCAATCCACGGATGCGATTCCAACCGGGTCGCGAGCAGCTCTGAATCCACAGAGAACAAACTGGTCTGTGGCGCCAAGTCCAGCTTCGTCAAAATTTCATCGCGCGTGACTCGATCCAAACCCACAACCGTGATCTGTTGAATTTCCGTCCACTCATCCGCCCACCGCATCACCTGACGTCCTCCCACCACCACCACCACGATAAGACAGGCCAGGAGACCTCCGATCACGACACGTCGGACCCGCAAGGCTGTCGATGACGACTTCGCTTTCCCCGGTCCTCCGGTTTTTTTAAGGGGCCGGTTTTTTCGAGGCCGTTTCGTGTTAAGAGGTTCTCCCGATATCATAACGCAGAACTCCTGGTGCTCCTCATTTTCCCGGAGGACGGTACCATCCTTTTCGGTAGAGCTTCACGCAAAATCCGTTCAACCAGATCATCATAGTCCCACCCGATCTGTGCCGCTGCCATGGGAAGCAAACTCCGTTCAGTCATGCCGGGAATCGTGTTCAATTCGAGAATATACGGACGTCCGTTGGTATGAATGCGAAAATCGACTCGAGCGGCACCGCGACACCCTAACGCCTGATAGGCACGAAGGCTGTAATCACGGAGAGCGTTTTCCAGTTTTGAAGAAAGCGAAGCCGGACACTCATAACGAGTTGCCGCCTTTCCATATTTGGCCGTAAAATCGTAAAAGCCTCCGGGAACGATGATTTCTACGCCCGGTAAGACCTCGTTGCCAAAAACGCCCACCGCTATTTCCCTACCGGGAATATATTTTTCCACCACTGCCTGCTCCCCATATCGATAGGCTTCTTGCAAGGCCTCCTTCCATTGAGATGGCTTGCGAACGATCGAGACACCAAACGTGGACCCCTCCGCACAAGGCTTCACCACCACAGGCAAGCCTAAGCTGGGAGGTGGACGAACCGGGATCATTTTGCCGGATACGGTCATACCTGGCGGGACAGGTACCTTGGCAGCCTGAAGGACCACGCGCGTCAACCCCTTGTTCATGCAGACGGCACTCGCCGTCACGCCCGATCCGGTGTACGGCATCTTCATGACTTCCAACATCCCCTGAACCGTGCCATCTTCCCCTCCGGGTCCATGCAAGGCGAGAAAGGCCACCGAAATTTTTTTTGCCCGGATCTGATGTGGCAATGTGGTATCGACTTCAATGGGAATGACCGTATATCCACGTCGTTTCAACGCATCACAGATTGAACGCCCCGTCTTGAGCGAGATCTCTCTCTCAGCTGAAGATCCACCCATCAGCACACCGATTCGCAAAGATTTTTGTGTCATCATTCTCTGTGTCTTTACCTTGTGATAAGCCTTTCACTCTGACTGCATCTCTTCGTCACCCCCGTCAACCCTGGTCTCTACGATTCTCCAATAATTTTCCATTCAAGCTGAAGCCGGACTCCAAACTTTTTCGCCACGGTTTGCCGGACTTTTCGAATCAAGGCCAAGATCTGGTCGGCGGTGGCCGCTCCTCTATTCACAATAAAATTGGCATGTTTGGTCGATACTTCAGCATCACCAATCCGCACACCCTTTAATCCTGCGGCTTCAACTAACCGTCCGGCAGAATCTCCCGGCGGATTTTTAAACACGGACCCAGCATTCGGAAGGGTTAACGGCTGGGTCTCCCGCCGGTACTGCAGATAGGTTTTGGTTTTCGCCTCCACCTGCGCTTTATTCGAGAGAGCCAATTGGACCCACGCGCCAACGACGACGCCTTTGGGGAGCGTTGCCTTCCGATAAGCAAATGACATGTTGGAAGCCTCAACTCGTACGCGATGTCCACGAAGATTCACCAAATCAACGGCATACAAGACCTCCTGCATTTCCCCCAACCGCGTACCGGCATTCATCACCACCCCTCCACCGACGGTTCCCGGAATCCCCGCCGCCCACTCCATTCCGGACAGATGATGCCCAACCGCAAATTGCATCAGTCTGGGCAACCGCACGCCCGCCTGGGCATATACCACGTGACCGGCTTCCTCATGTATTCCGGTTAAGTGTTTCAATTGCATGACAATGCCTCGAATCCCTTTATCGCGAACAACCACATTGGTCCCGCCTAATACCACAAAGGGAATCCCTTCTGTTCGAGCCCCTACGAGCACGCGAATGACGTCTTCCACATCCAGGGGAAAGATCAAGACATCCGCAGGGCCGCCCACCTGCAACGACAGGAGAGGCGCCAGGGATTCGTTCCAGTGGACTTCTCCTTTCACATGCTGCACGGCTCGTTGAAGCCGTTTCGCTGTCAGTGTCAGACGGCCGGTCTTCACCTGTACAATCCTCGACTTCCATGACTCACCACATTCGGTTACAACGATTCCAACAATTCAGTTCCGACTTTCCAGACATCCCCCGCGCCAAGGGTCAACAGGACATCGCCCTCACGAAGCTCCTCACGCAATTTGGTGATCAAACCGGAGTCACGATTGAGCCATTGGACAGAGGGATGACCAGACGCCCGAATGGTATCGGCCATCATGTGTCCGGTGATCCCGGGGATCGGCGCCTCACCGGCGGGATAGATATCCATGACATACATGCGATCCGCCTGTTCGAACGCCTTAGCAAACTCGTCGGCAAGGTCCCTGGTTCTTGAAAACCGATGCGGCTGAAACACCACGATCAACGGGCGCTGCCACGCGGCTCGCGCAGCCGCCAAAGTGGCACGAATCTCGGTTGGATGGTGCCCATAGTCGTCCACCACCACGATGCCGTTTTTTTCTCCACGAATCTGGAACCGTCGCTCGACTCCGGCAAACGCCGCCAGCCCTGCCCGGATCAAATCCACGGGCACATCCAATTCCAATGCCACCCCGATGGCCGCTAACGCATTGGCCACGTTATGTACACCCGGAATACGAATGCGGAAGGGCCCAAGCTTTTGATCCCGGTAATGCGCCCGAAATTCCACACCCATCGCTTTGGTTTCAATATCCGTCGCAAACAAATCAGAGGTCAGCACACCCGAAAAATCACTCATGCCATACGTGTGATATCGCTTCACCACCCGAGGCAGGAGCTTGCGAATCCAGGGATCATCGGCACATACAATCGCCACGCCGTAGAAAGGAATCTTATTGATAAATTCTAAAAACGCCTCTTGAAGACCATCCATGTTTCCGTAATGATCGAGGTGCTCACGGTCGATATTCGTCACGACCACAATGGAGGGTGACAACCGCAAAAACGACCCGTCACTCTCGTCGGCTTCCGCAATCAGCAGATCACTCCGGCCTAAACGCGCATGGGTACCCATGGCATTCACCTTGCCCCCAATCACGAATGTGGGATCAAGGCCGGCTTGCGCAAGAATCGATGCGACCATCGACGTCGTGGTGGTTTTTCCATGAGCGCCGGCGATGGCAATGCCGTACTTCAATCGCATCAGCTCTGCCAGCATTTCCGCTCGCGGAATGACCGGGATCACCTTGGCCCGGGCCGCACGAATTTCAGGATTGGACCCGGCAATGGCCGACGACACCACCACCACTTGCGCCCCTTCCACATTCGATTCCTGATGCCCGATAAACACCGTGCCTCCCAATTCCTCTAACCGGCGGATCGTGTCAGACACTCCCACATCGGAGCCGGTCACCTTATACCCTAACGTGAGGAGCACCTCTGCGATGCCACTCATCCCGCTTCCTCCAATACCGACCAAATGAATGTGTTGAATTTTTCGAAACATAATGTTTTAGACTTCCAGGGTTGAAGAGAGGATCACCGAAGACGGTCAGTTGATGCGCCCCCTGCTGGGGACGCATGGCCTGTAGGTCTGGAGGTATCACCTCAATACCGAGTCGGCCTACCGGGCTCGCGACTTCCCCACAAGCCCTTCGCATGACACGACGACTATTTTGGATCTTCCAGACGTGGCCCTGACAGGACTTGCTCTTCATTCCCTGTAAGAGTCCCTCCTCATTAAAGATTGAATAGCTTCAGACAATGGTTTCACTTTGACTCTATTGCTTGTTCATCCGTGTCATATTTCCCCTGTGTCTCACGACGCGACCGGATGCCCCGCCAGTGAGAGGCATTCATTCACCATTTGCTCTGTGGCGTTGACTTTCCTGAGGATCCAGCTCTGTCCTGCCATTTCCTGTAGGTGGGGAATATCCAACATTAATCGTTCAATTTCTTCTGCCAGCCGCTGCCCGGTGAGGTCGGATTGCAGGAGTACTCGAGCCGCTCCGGCTGCTTCCATGGACCTGGCATTCATCTCCTGATGATTGTGTGTCGCCTGGGGAAACGGGATCAGGATTCCGACTTTTCCATATGCTGATAACTCAGCCAATGTGCTGGCCCCCGCCCGACAGACGATGAGATCCGCCTTGGCAAGTTCCTGAGGCATGTCAAAGAGAAAGGGGCGGACATCTACTTGAATGCCCAATTGTGCATAGCCGGCCTTGACCCGTTCGAAATCGTCCGCTCCGGTTTGATGGGTGATGGTCACCTGCTCCCGCAGCCTCGATGAAATCTCCACAGCCTTCATCATGGCCGAATTAATCGCCCGAGCCCCTTGGCTCCCGCCAAAGATCAACAGATGTGAGATCTTCTGCGGAGGAACCGGAGGTCGTTCCAAGGCAAAAGCCTTTCGAATGGGTGTGCCAATCACCTTGACTTTCGATGAGGAAAAGAACGGTTTTGCACTGTCAAAGGCTAGAAAGACTCTGTCGGCCAAGGGGCCCAACACCCGATTGGCCAATCCCGGCATGGCATTCGGTTCCAACAAGACTCTGGGAATATTCAACAGCCAGGCCGCCACGACCACGGGAGGACTAAAATACCCGCCCGTCCCAATGACCAGATCGGCTCGATGACCGCGGAGAATCTGGATCGCACGCCACAACGACTTCGGGAGCAGCATGAGGGAACGCACCATGCCAACCAGCCCTCGGCCCACAAAACCTTCAACCGTGATCGGTTCAAACCCAAACCCTTCTTTCCCTAGAATTTCTCCCTCTAACGACTTCCCCGTCCCGACAAACACAATGCTCCCTCCAGGGTCATGCTGTTGAAATTCCTTGGCATACGCGATAGCCGGAAACATATGACCTCCCGTCCCACCCGCAGCAATGACGACCCGCATTACACCATTCTCTTCACTTAAGGGCCGGCTCGTCCCTGTCGGGCCACACTCAGCAAAATTCCGAGAGCTAACATGGTGACCAGGAGCGACGACCCTCCGTAACTGACCAAGGGAAGCGTTAAGCCTTTTGTCGGCAACAGCCCACTCACAACGCCTGCATTGATCAGGGCCTGAACACCCAGGAGCATGGTAATGCCCAAAGCGAGATATCGCCCAAACAAATCAGGTGCCAAGGCCGCAACCCGAAATCCTTTACACACCAAAATGGCAAACAGGGCCAACAACCCGCAGGTTCCAATGAGGCCCAGCTCTTCTCCCACCAGGGCCAACACGAAATCGGTATGGCCTTCCGGAAGAAACATCAGCTTTTGCTTGCCCTGCCCAAGACCGACACCAAATAATCCGCCATTTTCCAAGGCCAGGATGGACTGGACAAGTTGGTAGCCTGCACCTTGTCGGTCCGCGAACGGATTCATAAATGTCGTCATGCGTTCCCATCGTTCAGGACTCATCCAAATGAGAGCACCCACACCCAAAATCAGCGGCCCGCCCAAATAGGACAAGTGCCGCACTCTCGCTCCGGCCAGATACATCATGCCGACGAACACCAGGCTGATGACGACGGTACTTCCTAAATCCGGCTCCACGACAATGAGCCCACACATGATGCCCACCATCGCCACAGGGGGAAGAAACCCTCGTTTCCAATCAGTGACTCGCCGTTGTGGATTGGAGAGAAACGCCGCGAGGTACAGCACAACAGCCAGCTTGGCCATTTCCGTGGGTTGAATGGAAAAAAATCCAAGTGCGAGCCATCGTCGAGCACCATTGATTTGAGGGCCCACAGCCAGGACCAGAAGTAATCCAACGATACATCCTCCGACAACCATGGGAATCCATTGCTTCCATTGGCGATAGTCGATGAAGGACCCGACCAACAGGACGCCAAATCCCAGCAGCATCCACACGATTTGTCGTTGGAGGTAATAGGTGGCATTGGTAAATTTATTTTCCGCCATAACTCCACTGGCACTAAACACCATGACCAATCCCCCAAGGGACAGTGCCAGGGTGATTCCCACGATCAGAGGATCGATCCGCTTGGAACCGATGCCCTGATTCCCAGGGAACAGATCCGCCCATGCCCGCGATTCCACATGGGAGTTTTTACGCCGCAAGATAGCTGGAATACCCATTTATTGAAGTTCTCCGACAACCCGCTTAAATTCCAGTCCGCGATGATGATAATTTCGAAACATATCGAAACTGGCGCACGCCGGGGAAAACAACACCACATCCCCACTGGACGCGAATGTCACGGCCTGGGACACCGCATCCGTCAAGCTGGTTGCGAGGGTCACCGGCTTGATCTGATCCAGGGCCTGAAGAATTTTCTGAGTCGCTTCTCCGATCACCACGACACCCTTGACCTGTCGTTTAATACTGTCAGCCAACTGCGAAAAATCACCGCCTTTGTCTTTTCCACCAAGAATCAAGACCAAGGGTTCTTGAAAGCTCTGTAAGGCTTTGAGGGTGGCGTCCACATTCGTGCCTTTTGAATCATTGACAAATGTGATGCCCTTCCACTCCCGAACCACCTCTAAGGCATGCTCAAAGGTCGGCGTAACCTGAAGAGCACGAACCATATCCTCTGCTGAACATCCACAGAGCAACCCGACACACATTGCCGCCATCGCATTTGCCACGTTATGGTCTCCGCGCATCGGGAGGGCATCACGTGAAGCGATGAAAAAATCCTTCCCGTGCATCCGTGCTCTCATCTCGCCTGCTTCGAGATACACCCCCTGATTCACTTTTTTGGTAAGACTGAATTCACAGACGCCTGCCCGTGCCGACAAGGCCAGGGTTCTCACCACAGGATCGTCCACATTAATCAGCGCCCAATCCTGAATCGTCTGATTTTCAAAGATACGCTGCTTGGCGGCCCGATAGTCTTCTTGAGTGGGATGTCGATCCAAATGATCCGGCGTCACATTTAACAATGCGGCAACCCAGGGCTTAAACAGGTGGATCGTTTCTAATTGGAAGCTCGAGACTTCTGCGACAATATACTCATAGTCCGGCCCAGGAAACGGGTCCGTTTGCTTACGCACCGCCTCACATAATGGAATACCCAGATTGCCGCCCACAAATGCCCGCTTTCCACAATGTTGCAGGATCGATCCAATGAGGCGTACCGTGGTACTTTTCCCGTTGGTTCCGGTCACCGCAATGATCGGAGCCCGAAGAAACCATCCGGCTAACTCAATTTCCCCAATAACCGGGATGCCCCGTTGGACAGCCTCCTGGAGAAGACGATGGTCTTTGGGGACCCCCGGACTGACGACCAGGAGGTCGAGGTCTCTCAACCCGTCGGCAACGTCATTCCCTCCGAACACTCGAACGCCTCGAAGACGGTACGCGGCGGACGCGGACTCAACATCCTGACTTGTGTGTTCCTCGACGATCGTCACCACCGCGCCAATGTCCAGAAGGAGATCGGCAGCCGCCCTGCCGCTTCGTCCGAGGCCAAACACCGTGACACGCTTGTTTGGCCAACTCGTAATGGGAAACACGGGAGTGACGTTCACGGCTTCCATGGCTCCACAGGGTTCCACAAAGATCCTCTGCTTAGCGTAATTTTAATGTGCTAATACTTAAGAGGCCCAAAATGATCGCAATAATCCATAAACGCACAACCACTTTGGGCTCTTCCCAGCCCTTCAGTTCGAAATGATGATGCAATGGGGCCATAAGAAAAATTCGCTTTCCCCTGGACTTAAACGATGCCACTTGAAAAATCACGGACACCGCTTCCATCACGAAAACTCCGCCAACCAGGATCAATAACAATTCATGCTTGCACACCACTGCCACCGTCCCTAAGGCCGCACCCAGGGGCAAGGATCCCACATCGCCCATGAAGACCGACGCGGGATATGTGTTAAACCAGAGAAAACCCAATCCCGCCCCAACAATGGAGGCCGTCAGAATGGCCAATTCCCCGGCTCCTTCAATATGAGGAACGAGCAGGTACCCGGAGACCAATTTATTTCCGACCGCCCAGGCTACCACCGAATAGGCCATCGCTGAAATAATGACCGGTCCGACAGCCAACCCATCCAGCCCGTCAGTGAGGTTCACCGCATTGGAACACCCCACAATGACCAGAACGGCAAATGGGATGTAAAAGACTCCTAAATCGGGAGTAAAGTTTTTAAAGAACGGCACACTGAGTTCCGTGGAATATCCAGGAGAAAGATAAAAAAAGAGCCCTATGCCCAACGCCACTCCTAACTGTCCAACGATTTTTTGGGTAGCCGTCAATCCCTTGGATTGGCCACGTAAAATTTTAATGTAATCGTCCACAAATCCGATCATCCCGAAACCCACAAGCGATAAGAGGACCAACCAGACATAGAAATTGGAGATATCCGCCCACAACACGGTTGAGAGCAATACCGAAAAGATGATGAGCAATCCTCCCATCGTAGGGGTACCGGATTTTCCCAGATGCGATTGCGGGCCATCAGTTCGTATTTTTTGCCCGAGTTTCAAGGTCTGCAATTTTTTGATCATGGGAGGGGCCAGAAAAAACACAATCAGAAAAGCGGTCACTGCCGCATAAATAATGCGGAAACTGAGATACCGAAAGACATTGAAGATGGCAAATTCAGTATGAAGGGGATAAAGCCAGAGATACAGCATTAGGATTTACTTTCTTCAGGTAGAGGGAAAGAAGCCTCGCCCAGATATTGTTGCTCATTCATCATCACTGTTAGACGTTTCACTCTCGAGGACTCCTTATGGCCCTGGTATCCAGCCCGATTCATGCAGCCTAGGACCCGGGGCGGACGGCGTCGAGCACTCGTTCCATTTTTGCTCCACGGGAAGCCTTAATGAGCACAGCATCCCCACGCTTCACAATGGTTTTCAGCAAAGCTCCGGCTTCCTTGGCATCTTTCACCACGGACACCTGTGTGGGTCCATGTACTTTTTGAGCACCTTCGAACATGTTGCGTCCAAACCCACCACAAGCAATTAAATGGGTGACATGGTGCTTGGCAGCATGGCGTCCTATTTCCTGATGAAACTGCGCCTCTTTAGGCCCCAACTCAAGCATGTCACCCAATACGGCGATCGTCCTTCGGGCAGCATTCAACTCAACAAGCGATTCCAACGCGGCTTTGACTGAAGCAGGGTTGGCGTTATAACAATCATAGAGATACAGCACTCCACCCCACCTGCGAATCTCCGACCGCATCGGAGCGGGGCGAAACTTTTGTAATCCCGAAACGATGTCATCGCCCGACAACCCCATGGCACAACCCACTGACGCGCCGGCCAGGGCATTGGCAATATTGTGCGGGCCCATGATTCGCACGCTGGCTCGTTTGGCCAATTTTCGATGAGGTAAGAACAGGCGAAATTCCGTTCTCCGTCCGTTCCACTCCAAGCCGGCCGCCCGAACATCCGCCTGAGCCGACATCCCGAATGAGATCACCGGACATTTCGCTTTCCGGGAAAACATCTTAAAATATCGGTCGTCTGCATTCAGAATTGCCGCACCATCAGTTCGAGGAAGCCAGTCCAATAGTTCAGCTTTCGACGTGGCCGACCTGGCCATTGTGCCGTAAAATTCCAAATGGTCTGGACCGACATTGGTGATTACCCCTGCCGTAGGCCTGGTCATGTCACACAATTGAGTCGTTTGCCCCACTTGATCCACCCCCATTTCAATGACGGCAGCCTGGTGTCCGGAGTGAAGACCCAGGAGCGTCCTGGGTACGCCTATGGCATTATTAAAATTCCCGTGCGTTTTATGGACGCGCCAGCGGGTCGCCAGCACCTGATACACCATTTCCTTTGTCGTCGTTTTTCCATTGCTGCCGGTAATGGCCACCACCGGGATTGAAAAGCGCAATCGATGGAATCTGGCTAAGTCCTGGTAAGCTTGCAAAGTATTGTTTACCGCCACCACCATGACAGGACCCGGACCAGCCTGACGTACTTGCGTCAACATCTCCCGGGCCTGCGCCTCCTCAACCACCACACCTCGGGCTCCCAGCTTGCAGGCCGTTTTCACAAATTCATGACCATCGAATTTCTCCCCTTTCAAGGCCAGAAACAAATCACCGGATTTAATCTCCCGCGAATCCGTTTGCACTCGAAGCATTCTCCCTTTTTGTGGACCCTGTAGGAGTAACCTCCCCTCCGTCGCATCGAGCACTTCGGTGATCTCGAAAGCTGCCATCTTGAATCGTCGGCCCTACCGGGAACCCATCTGTCGATGGATGGCCTTCCTGGCTTCTTCGCGATCATCAAAATGGATTTTTTGAGTGCCGAGAATTTGGTAGTCTTCATGCCCCTTCCCCGCAATCAACACCAGATCTCCGTCCCTGGCTTCTGAAACCGCGGCATGAATGGCTTCGGCTCGATCGGTAATGATCCGATAGGAACACCTTTCGTCCGGAAGCAGGGATTGAATGCCCAGTTCGATTTGAGTCAGAATTGTTTCGGGATTTTCCGTTCGTGGATTATCGGACGTGACGATCACCACATCGCTATGTCGTGCCGCAACCTGCCCCATCTTGGGCCGTTTTCCTGAATCCCGGTCACCCCCACAACCAAAGAGGGTAATGATGCGTCCTTTTGTAATGGCCTGTGCCGCTCGAAGCAACCGATACAGCGCATCTTCGGTATGCGCATAATCCACGACGACCGTAAATGGTTGGCCTTCATTGATGCGTTCGAATCGTCCCGGTACATTGGCCACTGACTGCACGGCTTGTTCAATCATCGGAACCGTCATGCCCATTTCCAGGCCAATTCCGATTGCAGCCAGCATATTCGACACATTATGTTCTCCCACCAACTGACTGTTGATTGTCAACGGGCCCTTGGGACTGTTCACCAGAAATTCCGTTCCTCCCATAGAAAGACGGACGGACTCGGCTTTGATGTCTGCGTGGGAATGAAGCCCATAGGTCCAGGTCGGAATGGAACAATATTGAAGAATCAGGGAAGCCCGTTCATCATCGGCATTGACGAGGGCTCGTTTGGGGCGGGTCTTCTGACCGCTATCGACGCATTCGGTAAATAAACGGAGTTTCGCCTGAAAATAGGCATCCAACGTGTGATGAAAATCTAAATGGTCTTGCGTTAGATTGGTAAACACGACGATGTCGAATTCACAGCCGGCTATCCGATCTAAGGCCAACGCATGGGATGAGACCTCCATGACCGCGACATCCATTCCGGCATTAACCATGGCGCTCAACATATTCTGTAGCTCGACAGGAGCCGGGGTGGTATGTGACGCCACACGTCGCTCTGTCCCGAACACATAGCCCACGGTCCCCAACAGCCCCACATGATGTCCTTGAGCTTCCAGCAGGGATTTGGCTAAATGCGTCACCGTGGTTTTGCCATTCGTCCCCGTGACCCCCACCATGTGCAGGTGGACAGAGGGCATACCGGAAAGTTTTGCCGCCAACAATCCCAAAGCCTTCCGGGAATTTGTCACTCGAATGAGCGCAGACGAGTTTCCTGCTAATGGTGGATTCTGTGTCTCAAACCCCTCCTCCACCACCACACCGACTGCCCCTTGCTTTTGAGCCAGTCTCACAAACTGATGTCCATCATAGTGCTCCCCCTTGATGGCCACAAATACTGAACCAGGCTTCACTTGTCGGGAGTCCTCGGTAACGGACAAAACCTCAGCCTGAAGATCCCCTTCACTTACCACCGTATCCAGTGAGGCAAGAAGCTCTTGAAGCGTCACAGATTACTGCACAATGGGCTGCGGTGAAGAAATTGGCGAATTGGCCGCAGCCGTCCGAATAACTGCGGATCCACCTGGCAACACTCCCAAATGGGGCAGGACGCGCTCTGCGACCTTTCGAAAGACCGGCGCGGCAATTTCCCCACCCCAGTTCCCAATCGTCGGCTCATCAATGACGACTAACATGGCAAGACGCGGGCGCTCGACTGGTGCAAATCCGACAAACGAGGCAATCACTTGTGAAGAAGAGTAGGACCCGGTTTTCGGGTCAATTTTTTGAGCCGTCCCCGTCTTTCCCGCAGCTCGATATCCGGCAAGCCTGGCACGCTTGCCCGTTCCTGCCTCTACGGCCATTTCGAGAATTCTAGTTAACGTGTCGGTTGTCTCAAGCGAAATGGGTCGCCGTTTGGGTTGCGGATCTTTGGTCAAGACAGCCTGTCCGTTTGAATCCAGGATCGAAGATACGACGTAAGGCGTCATCAGCCAACCACCATTGGCCACCACTGACATGGCTGTGACCATTTGAATCGGGGTGACGGCGATTTCCTGACCCATGGCAATGGAAGAAAGGCTTCGACCACTCCATTTATTGGGCTCTCGGAGTATCCCTGAAGACTCTCCCGGAAGATCAATTTCGGTTTTTTCTCCAAACCCAAACGCTTTTAAATATCGAAAAACCCGGTCTTGCCCTAATTCCATGGCGACTTTGATCGCACCCACATTACTCGATTGCGCCACCGCTTCGGAAAACGTCATCCAACTGGTTTTTGCCGGATCATGAACAATGGTCCCTGCCACCGACATCTTTCCATCACCCCCATAAATTAACGTGTCTGGAGACATCACCTGCTCTTCAAGCGCCGCCGCTGCCACCACAATTTTCAACGTTGACCCCGGCTCATAGGGATCCGTCACCAGTCGATTTCGCCAATCCTGAGTGGAAAACTGCCCTAAGTGGTTAGGGTCGAAGGTCGGATGCAGTGCCCACGCCAGAATCGCTCCGGTTAAGGGATCCATGATCACAATGCTTCCAGATTTCGCGCCGCTTTGCTTCAAGGCGTGGGCCAACTCCGCCTCCGCGATGAATTGGACAACCTCATCTATGGTCAAGGTGAGATGATACCCAGTCGACAAGGGTACAGAATCATGACTTGGGGGTGAGGCAAGCTTTCTGCCCAAAGCGTCCCTTTGGTATTTCACCAGGTTTTTTTCACCCCGTAGATAAGATTCATATTGAAGTTCCACCCCTTCTAATCCCTGGCTATCAATTCCGGCAAACCCCACGAGATGAGAAACCAATTCTCCCTTGGGATAAAAACGATGTGGCTCTTTGGTCAATCCCAATCCGGATATATTCAACGCCTCCACTTTCTTAACGACCGGTTCCGGAATATTGCGTTTAACCCAAACGTATGGCTGATTTCGTGTGAACAAATCGCGTAATTCCTTAACCGGCATTTGTAAGATCGGCGCTAAGGATCGGGCAACCCGTTGTGGATCATTCAAGGACGGCGGCCTCACATACAATGAGGACACTTCAACATTGAGAGCCAGTGGATGACCTTGTCGATCAACAATGACCCCTCGATCCGGCTGAACGATCACAGTCTTTTCGTGTTGCTGTTGTGCCTGATGAGCACCAACGTCCGCTTGAAGGACCTGTAGGTAAAACAGTCGGCAACCAATAAGCACAAACCCGCAAAGGAGACCCAAGCAGACAATGCCACTTCGGATCCGACAGACGGGATGAATGTCCTGAGATGGCGTTTTCACGGAAGGCTCACGACGGTATTGTCATATTCACGGACCAAACGCACTGGAAAATTTCCACCCGATTCAGACTGGGGTAACGTATCCAGCGAGACCATAACGATCTGTCCTTCCTGAGCCACGGTGAGTCCCAATTGACTTTGCGCCCGTTGGGCCACTCGTTGCGGATCCGTTAACTGCGACAGCCGAACCTGCAAGCCTTCTTGCTGTTTTTTGAAAACCGCACGCTGAGTTTCTAACTCTTCAATGGCATACCCCAGTCGCCACATGTCTATCTTGACCCCAACATAAAGCAGACACCACACCCCCAATAGAATCATGACGCCAAGGAACACGTTTTTCCTCATAGGGTCTCTCCTTCCGGAAGGCGCTCGGCCACACGTAACTTAGCGCTTCTGGCACGAGGATTATGTTGTATTTCCGACACACTCGGAATCACAGGCTTCTTGACCAGCAATGCAACTTTTTGATGCTCTTTCTGCGCTAGAGAGCGAAACGTCTGCTTTACAATACGATCTTCTAACGAGTGAAATGCGACGACACACACCCTTCCCCCATTCTTTAACAGGTCAATGGCATCCCGGAGAGCCGGCTCGAGCAAGTCCAATTCACGATTCACGCGTATCCGAAGCGCCTGAAAGGTTCTGGTCGCAAAATGTAAGCGCCCCTTTTTGTAGGCAAAAGGAAGCGCACCATCAAGGATAGATACCAAGGCCTGCGTGGTCTGAATAAGACCGGAGCTTCTGGCCTGCACGATTGCACGGGCAATTCGACGGGAATACCGTTCTTCACCGTAGGTAAAAATGACATCCGCTAACTCTTTTTCCGGAAGACGATTCACCAGATCAGCTGCTGTTACTTTCTGGGTTTGATCCATTCGCATATCCAATGGCCCACTCAGGGAAAAACTAAATCCACGCTCTGCCTGGTCCAACTGAAACGAGGACACCCCTAAATCAAACACAACCCCGTCAACCTTCTCATAGCCAGACTCCTGAACAAAATCTCGAATGTGGGAGAAATTCCCATGTAATATATTTACAGACGATTCATATTCACTTAATGTCTTCTTCGCAAGAGCAACGGCCTGATAATCACGGTCCAAACCAATAATATGAGCATTTTTTCCGGTTTTTTCCAGTATCTTCAGCGACGTTCCACCAATCCCCACAGTACAATCAACATAGATCCCACCCGGAAGCGGATTAAGCCAAAAGCAGATTTCCTCTACGAGTACGGGTATATGAACATCATTCATGCACAGCTTGTTTCATTTTTACAATATATGTGGAAATCATCCCACTTTCTCCCACATCTGGAAGTATACAACCCTCGCCTATGATGTCAAGCACTCAGAAAAGGTTGTAATAAGGTAGGAGTTAGGGAATAAGAAATTTAGTAGCCATGGCCATAATAAATGTGAACCTCAAGGTATTCCCCAAAAAATATTTTAAGGATACAACGTATAGAGCATCCTGGGGAATGGAATCGTTTCTCGAACATGGTCCAATCCACAAATCCAGGCGACGACTCGCTCAATTCCCATACCAAAACCAGCATGAGGAACCGTTCCGTATCGTCGCAAATCCACATACCACTTAAAGGCCTCGTCAGGAAGGTCGTGAGCTTTAATTTGCGTCAGCAATTCATCCAGATCATGGATTCGTTGGCCTCCTCCAATAATTTCTCCATATCCCTCCGGCGCGAGCATATCCATACATAACGCCAAGTCTGGCCTCTCTGGATCTTTCGCCATATAAAATGCTTTGGCGGCAGCCGGATATCGATGAACAATTACCGGACGATCAAATTCTTGCGCCAAAGATGTTTCGTCATCGGCTCCGAAATCATCGCCGAATTGAATAGCGACCCCCTTTTGTTGAAGACGCGTCAGGGCCTCTTCATAGGTTATTCGCGGAAAGGGTTTGGCCATGGCTTCTAATTTAGGAATATCCCGCTCTAAGATTTCCAGTTCAGGTCGACGAGTTTCCACGACTCGCTGAATAACCGTTGAAACCAATTCCTCTGCCAGTTGCATGGCATCCGGTAGGTCGGCAAAGGCCATTTCCGGTTCAACCATCCAAAACTCCATCAAATGACGTCTGGTTTTTGATTTTTCCGCTCGAAAGGTTGGACCAAAACAGTATATTTTCCCAAAAGCCGTTGCAGCCGCTTCTCCATATAATTGACCGCTTTGGGCTAAATAGGCTACCTGGTCAAAATATTGAGTTTGAAATAAGGTCGTGGTGCCCTCGCAGGCGTTTGGGGTAAAAATCGGTGTATCAATTAAGGTAAAACCTCGATCATCAAAAAAATTCCGACACGTCCGAATTATTTCATGGCGAACCCGTAAAATGGCGTGCTGGCGTCGCGACCGCAACCAGAGATGCCGATATTCCATCAGGAAACCAACTCCATGGTCTTTCGGTTGGATGGGAAAGGGTTCTGCAATGTGCAACACTGCCAATGTGGACACATCAAGCTCAAATCCACCTGGCGCTCGAGCATCCTTTCGAGGTTTTCCAGTCAGAATCACAGAAGACTCCTGGGTTAACTGACTACACAAAGAAAACTGGTCGTCGCCAACTTCACCTTTGCTTAAAATAGCCTGGAGATCTCCTGTGCCATCACGCACCGTCAAAAAGCTCAATTTTCCGCTCGAGCGTCGGTTACGGATCCATCCCTTGATGGTAATGTCCTGGCCTTCAAATTGTGAAATCTGCTCAATCGAGACGACCGACTGTTCCGGCATGTTGCTGCTCCCTCCCGCTCTCGAAAAGAAAAAATTGACACCCTGAAAATTCAGCCGCTATGATCATTCGTCTATAAAGAGATACCTCAGGAACGTAAGGAGGCTTTCAAATATGAGTTACACCATCACTGTCAGCGAATTAAAAGCTCGCATGGATAAAGGCGATAAAATTTTCTTGTTGGATGTCCGAGAACCCCACGAATACTCCTTGGCAAAAATAGAGGGATCAGTGCTGATTCCTCTTGGCCAGGTTCCCCATTCCCTGAAACAATTGGACCCGAGCGCTGAGATTGTCGCGTATTGTCATAAAGGAATGCGGAGTGCGGATGCCGTAGGGTTTCTTTTGCAACAGGGATTCTCGAATGTTAAAAACCTGATTGGAGGAATTGAAGCCTGGTCCATTGAGATCGATCAATCCGTTCCCAGGTATTAACAGAGAAGCTACCAGGTGAAATCATTCTCTTTCCACGCGCAACGGAGAGGTTATTTTCCGGTTCCACGAAAAAAATCGACGGTCCGGGTAAGCCCTTCCTGCAAAGTAACCTGAGGATCCCAGCCAAATACCTCTCTGAGTTTTGTCACATCCAACACACTCCTGAATTGCTCGCCTTTCTTTGCCGCTCCATATAGCTCTTTGCATTGACACTTCGTTAAACTTTTAATAATTCCATAACATTCGTTGATAGTCGTCTCCTGACCAGTTCCCACATTAAAAATTCCCCGAACATCCTCTCCCAAGGTCACCAAGATCGCTTCCACCGCATCATCCACATAGATAAAATCTCTTGTCTGCTTCCCAGTTCCATTGACAATCGGTTGCCCACCATCCAACATTTGTTTTGAGAAAATAGCCACGACCCCTGCCTCCCCCTCAGAGTCCTGCCTGGGGCCATAGACATTCGCAAAACGAAGCGTCACATACCGGAGTCCGGTCGCATTGGCGTAATAGGCTAAATATTTTTCCCCAGCCAGTTTACTGATTCCATAAGGAGAAAGAGGTTCTGTCCGGTGTGATTCTGCGGCCGGAAATATTTCCTGTTCCCCGTAGACCACACCACCCGACGATGCAAAAGTCACCTTTCGCACACCCTGCTTCACGGCATGCTCTAAAACATTAATGGTCCCTAAGATATTGACTTGCGCATCAAACCCCGGATCATCCGTGGAATGGCGTACACTCATTTGCGCGGCCAGATGGACGACAATAAGGGGACGCTCATTACGGAATACCCGTTCAATCCGCTTACTCTGAATATCCATTTTATAAAACTGAGCTTTTTTATTGACATTTTTTCGCTTCCCTGTAGAGAGGTTATCGACAACAATGACCTCATTGCCTTCCTGAATCAACCGGTCAACCAGATGGGATCCAATGAATCCAGCTCCCCCGGTCACCAGAATTTTTGTAGACATGCCCGGCTTTCTCCTTTTACATGATTAGGTTAAGGGGATACTAATTGGTTGGTTGGTTGGGTTCCTTCAGTACTCATCTTTCCGTTTTTTCATTCCCACCAACATTTCTTTATTTCCTTTTTTTCCCAATAGGGTCGAATCCATGACACCAATGACGTCGAGACAAAGGCTACGGACATAATCCACAAAACCATCCCTCACCTGCTCACGCAATCGTTCATCACGGACAATGCCTCCCTTTCCGACTTGTCCTTTCCCAACCTCAAACTGCGGCTTGACCAATGCGACAAGATACGCCTGATCACGCAGGACAGGCAAAATCACCGGCAATACCAAACGTAGGGAAATAAATGAAACATCGATTACCGCCAAATCAACCGGTTCAGGAATATCGCGGTGGCCCAAATGCCGGATATTGCAACGATCCATGACCACAACACGAGGATCCGTTCTCAGCTTCCAATCTAACTGCCCATACCCTACGTCAATGGCATAGACTCGATTTGCGCCACGTTGCAACACACAATCCGTGAATCCCCCCGTGGAAGCACCCACATCCATCACCACACAGCCTGAACAGGAAATAAAAAATGCATCCAAGGCAGGTGCCAGCTTTTCACCGGCTCGGCTGGCATATGCGCATTCCGGCTTCGTCAATTCCAGCGAAACAGTTGTCGCAACCAGCTTTCCTGGCTTATCAATAAGGACCCCATCGACTTTCACCCGACCGGCAAGAATAAGTCGGCAGGCCTGTTCTCTGCTTGCGACCAATTCCTGATTCAGGACAAGGGAATCCAGTCGTTCTTTTGAGGGTCTCCGGGAAGGAGCTGATGGCTGAGCAGCCTTCATATGTTCATGCCCATGCAGCAGACAATGCGAAGATCACCGATTGAGAGAGAGAGTCGTGGAGGAAATTTACGATTCTGGTAAATTGGAATCCTCAATCGAAAAAGCCTGTATACGCTTTCTTCCATCCTTGTCTTGAACAAGGATCTCCACTTTGCGTTCTGCATCATCCAGCATTTTCAGGCAGGTTTTTGAGAGCTTGACTCCTTCCTCAAAAATCCTCAAGGACTCATCCAAGGAAAGCTCCCCGCGCTCCAACTCGGCCACAATAGTTTCCAAGCGGGACAGTGCTTTTTCAAATTTCAGTACAGCCATAAATATTGTCCGAAGATGATCAGTGATTCAGTTCTCTCGTATCATGGGTTCATGATCTATTAACCTGACATGTATTATAGCCATGCGGGAACCTTAAGCAAAAGAGAATTTCTTACGGTGAAGGATGGGTACGCTTTACCAGACAAATCAATTCGCCTTCATGAAGTCTGGCGCGTACAGACTCTCCCACAGAAACTTCTGTTGATTGCTTTACAACTTTTCCATTTTGCAGCTTGTGAACAACGCTATACCCCCGCGCTAAGACCGCGAGAGGACTTAATTGATTCAGCTGAGACATCCACAATTCTGTTTGATGGCGTTTATCAAGAATGCATCCCGACATCCCTCGAACAAGCCGAATCCCTCGGTCAACCAAAGCCCGTTGATGCCGATGAATGTCAATCAGGGGATTCCTCTCCCAAATCGAGGACTGATGCCTGAGCAACTGGACCTGGAGATTCCTGCACCAGTGCTTCATTTTGACATAGAGTTGCCGCTCTAACTCATCCACCTGTTGCACGAATTGTCCAAGCACGAGTCTCGGCTCAGGCAATCGTCCGGTCAATTCCTGAACTTGCCCTCTCCACGCGACACATAAACTTTTCATGGACCGTTCCAATCGCACTCGTTGATGCCCCAGATGATGCCTAACCGTTGAGCAATCCGGAACCACCAACTCTGCCGCAGCAGAGGGAGTGGGAGCCCGAGAATCAGCAGCTAGATCTGCGAGCGTCAGATCGGTTTCATGACCAACAGCGGACACCACCGGAATCCTGGAAGAGGCGATAGCCCTCACCACAACTTCTTCGTTAAATGCCCAGAGGTCCTCCAACGACCCTCCACCACGCCCGACAATTAACACATCCAGTTTGCCTAATTGGTTGAGCACCCCGATAGCCTTGGCGATTTGTCCGGCAGCTTCATCCCCTTGCACGGGAACAGGAGCAATCAGAACCTGTGCAAAAGGCCAGCGACGATGAATGATGGTCAGCAGATCATGGATTGCAGCACCGGAAGGTGACGTCACCAGACCAATCCGATGCGGATACAGAGGAAGCACCTTTTTCCCCGAAGCTTCAAATAATCCTTCGGCTTCCAACTTTGCTTTCAGTTGAATAAAGGCTAACTGGAGCGCACCAACGCCCTTGGGCTCAACCACCTCCAAGAGCAATTGATAGTCTCCTCGTGGTTCATACACCGATAGGCGACCGAACACGAAAACATCCAAACCTTCCTGAAGCGAAAATTTCAGGCGTTCGACCTGACTGCGGAAGAGCACAGCTCTGATCTGACTCGATTGATCTTTCAGGGTAAAATACCGGTGTCCAGAAGACGGGCAGCGAAGATTAGAAATTTCCCCTTCAACCCAGAGTGGAGGAAAATTTTGTTCGAACGTTGAACGAATCTGTCGAGTGAGAGTCGAGACCGTAAGCACTGAAGGGAAAAGCCCTGGCACAGAAGTACGTTACTCAAACACACGAAGACGCGTGATGTGAGTGGTTTTTCCAGTTGAGTAGTTAAGATTTAACACTGCCGCACTTAAAACCGAAGGTCCTGTTGCCACTTCAAATCTTTTCGGAAGTTGTGTCAGAAATTTCTGAATCACCAAGTTTGGTTTCATTCCGATGACGGATTGAACAGGGCCGGTCATCCCGACATCGGTTAAATACCCCGTTCCCTGAGGTAAGATTTGTTCATCAGCAGTTTGAACATGCGTATGCGTTCCAAGGACCGCAGACACCTTGCCGTCCAAAAAATACCCCATCGCCATTTTTTCTGAGGTGGTTTCGGCATGCATATCCACGAGAATACAGTGAGTCTGAGTCGTTAATTGAGCCAATTCGCGCTCCGCAACCCGAAAAGGGCAGTCCACCATGGGCATAAACACTCGCCCCATGAGTTGCAAAATCCCCAGACGCTCCCCATGAATGGTTTCTACGACACACGTGCCTTTTCCTGGAACTCCGTCAGGATAATTCGCGGGACGGATCACGCGCTGCTCTTTTTGCAGATACTCTAAAGCTTCACGTTTATCCCAGGCATGATTGCCCAGTGTAATGACTGAAAGACCCAAATCAAACAAGTCTTCAGCCACTTCCTGTGTGATGCCAAACCCACCTGCCGCATTCTCCCCATTGCCAATAACCAGATCAATCTGATGCTCCTGAATAACCTTTGATAGATGCTTTAAGATCACCCGACGGCCGGGCTCTCCCATGATATCTCCGATAAACAGTACGTTCATGATCTCCTTTACTCACAGAGCTATTTGGCAAATTCGATAAAGCGATTTTCTCGAATGACTGTTACCTTAATCTGTCCAGGGTATGTCAGTTCTTGTTCAATCTTTTTGGCCAAATCTCGTGACAGGGCAAAACTTTCACTGTCGTTTAATTCTCCCTGCCGAATTATAACCCGAATTTCACGTCCAGCCTGGATTGCATAGGCCTTATCAACCCCTGTAAACCCAGTAGCTAACGATTCCAGCTTTTCCAATCGTTTGACATAGGCTTCGAGAGTTTCGCGTCTGGCACCCGGGCGGGCGGCCGAGAGAGCTTCCGCCGCAGCCACTAATACCGATTCGGGACAAAGCGGCTCAACTTGTTCATGATGGGCAGCAATGGCATTCACAATGAGTTCCGACTCTCCATACTTCTTTGCCAATTCCGCCCCGAGCATCGCATGCGTACCCTCCTCTTCATGACTAACCACTTTTCCTATATCATGCAGGAGGGCACCTCGTTTAGCCAACTTCACATCTAACCCCAGCTCTGAAGCCATAATCCCACAGATATAGGATGCTTCCCTGGCATGATATAAATTATTTTGGCCATAACTGGTTCGATATTTCAGACGCCCCAATAATTTGACAATTTCAGGGTGAAAATCTGAAAGACCGACTTCAAAGATAACTTTTTCAGCATCGTCTCTCATTAACTTATCTAAGTCGCCTTTGACCTTTTCTACGACTTCCTCAATCCGAGTCGGATGAATGCGCCCATCCTGCATGAGACGTTCAAGTGCAATTTTCGCGACCTCCCTCCGAAGAGGATCGAATCCGGACACGATCACTGCCTCCGGGGTTTCGTCAATAATAAGATCAACGCCGGTTGCAGCCTCCAACGCCCGAATATTTCTTCCCTCGCGACCAATAATCCTTCCCTTCATGCTATCATTCGCGAGAGGAACCACCGAAATCGTGGCCTCGTTGACGTAATCTCTTGTGATCCGCTGTATCGATCGGGTTACAATTTCTCTAGCCTCTCGTTCAGCGGTTTCTTTAGCCTCATCCAAAATTCTTTTTGTTAACAACGCCGCATCCATTCGTGCTTCACTTTCAATTTCACCCAACAACTGGCGCTTGGCTTCCTCGGCCGTGATTCCTGCCACCTGCTCCAGGGCAAGCCGGTGCTCCTTAATGGCTTGGTCGCACGCGGCAGCTTTATTGACCAGAGCTTCTTCCTTCTCCTTAAGGGAACGCTCTTTTCGTCGCATCTCCTCATCACGTTTTTCAAATTGGTTGATCTTACGCTCGAGGGCCTCTTCTCGCTGGATGATTTTTCGATCCGCGGCTTGAATTTCATTCCTCTTTTCCTTTTCTTTTGTTTCAAGTTCAGACTTGGCTTGAAACAGCAGATCTTTTACTTCGATTTTTGCTTCTTTGACTAGATTTTCGGCCTCTCGTTGAGCATTTTGGGTGAGCTGTTGAGCTTGGTCTTCAGCTGCTGACCGACGCTTCAAGTCTCTCTGTTGCTGATACACCTTCGATAACACAAATCCAAGAAAAATCCCGATAACCACTGCAAGTATGGGAATTACCGTGTCCATTGGTTAGCTCCTATTCCTTTCCTCATGTAACAATCACGAGAAAGATTTATCTTCCCTCTGTAGGCGGAAACAGACCCGCAAAACCACAGGGGAAAATCAGAAAAGGAAGGAAAACGAAAACTGGAGAAAGGCCTATCTGATATGACAGAAGGCCTATATTTGTAGCAAACGAGGAGGAGGAGAGATAGGGCAACTCTCTAAGCCAAAAGGGCCCATAGCAACACGCAAAGGACTCACCCAATGAATCCAGTCTTCACAGTTACTGCTTGAATTAGAAGAACATGGATACAATCCAGGCCAAAAATTTAAAATTTTTAGATCAAAAGGCGAGCCATTTGGATAGAAATGAGCAATTTGCCTCGAAAACAACGATTTCCAAAAATTCAACCTGCCCTTAAATAAAATTTCCCTACCTCGTACAATCCCATCATACAAAAAACCCACAATGACTATGAAAATACTTGTCATAGTGGGCCTCCAGTTCAATTCCCTCCACAAGAGGGATATTCCTTTCTTTCTTTGAAATTCAATAACTTATGAAAAGTAAAATATCAGAAGACGATAAGGAATTTCAATAATAAGTCAGATGAATGATGGGAATAGACGGACAACATTCCGCCAACCAATGAAACGAAGCACTTCAACCAATTGATTTCAAAGGTAATACCTAATTATTGCTGGACAAGAGGAAATGAAGGAGAGAATGGTTAATGCGGGTTGGCCGCGAGGTGTTTTTCTATCGTTTCCAGTAGGACTTGAGTCCGTCGCTCAATTTCAGCTTCTCCAAACTGCCGGTGTCTCTCCTGTCGAAAAAGCTGATCCGTAATGTTAATTGCGGCCAAAATAGCCAGCTTTGTGGGAGTGCTTGTTCGGGTTTTTTGGGCGAGGGTACGCATTTGTGCATCAACATACCCGGCCAACTCATGAAAATACGCCTCATCTCCCTCTCCCTGGAGAGAGATTCGATGACCAAAGATTTCGACTTCAATGGTCCTCGTCATTCTTAAGTCCTGTAGATTAATCGTTTGAACGGTCTAAAAATTCAAGCTCGCCTAGCACTTTTTCAATTCTGGACCGAATCGTAGTTCGCTCCTCTTCCCATCCTTCAGACATTTCTTCGTGTTTGGCCAGGCGTTCCCGAGTGGATTCCAACTCCTGTTCAAGATGGGATTTATCCTGCCGTAGTTCAATGACCAGATCGAGTAATTTCTTAACTCGAACCTCCAACGTTTCTAATTTCTCTACGCTCACGTGCACGCCTCCTTATTCGCAAGGTCAAACGAGGCGGACTATAATTCGTTCAACAAAACCTGTCAAGAGAAACACCTCGGCAGGCATCTCCAAACAATGTCCGATAAATTCGATAACTTCCAAGTACGCGTTTCACATATCCACGGGTTTCTCGATATCCAATCAGTTCGATAAATTCATCCGGATCTCGATGACCATTTTGCCCAATCCACCGTCTGACCGCCTGAGGTCCAGCGTTATACGCGGCTACTGCGTAAATAATATTGCCCTGAAATTCATTCAGTAATTGTCCCAGGTAATACGTTCCCAATTGAATATTGCGATTGGGCTCATCCAAACCTTTTCGATCAGAATCGGAATCCCGTAATCCCAATTGACGACCAACTTTTTTGGCTGTCTCTGGCATGAGCTGCATCAGGCCAATCGCGCCAACCGGGGAGACAACGCGAGCACTATATAGGCTTTCTTCTCGTATAAGCCCCGCGACTAAAAACGGATCCACATGCTTTGGGGCAAACGATTGAATGACACTTTGGTAGCCCATGGGAAAAGCTCCCAACCAGGCGGCAGACGAGGAATGTAGCTGTCCTTTCCGCAACGTCCCGCCAAAATGACGAATAGATAATCGAATCCCGACGTCGTAGGCCCCAACTTCGCTTGCTAATGAGACCAATTGAGGAAAGGCTTTGGGATCCGCTCCGAATCGGGCAAAAACAACCTCAAGCTCCTTGACTGCCTCCTTATACAGGCGAAGGGTTCGTAATTCTAGAGTTTTTTGATAATGGATATCCTGCTGAAGATGAGCTGGCGTCTCCACATTCATCATGTCTGTTGATGCCAACACCGCCCATTGTTTCGTCGAAAATTCCGTGGGACCGAGTCGAATCTCCGCCAATTGCCCGTAGTAGGTAAAGGGGTAGTTCTGGCTTAGATTTTTTAGACGTTCGCGCGCGGGTTCCATCTGCCCAAGACGTTCCTGGGCACGGGCCAGCCAATAGAAAGCCTGTGAAGCCGCATGCAGAGAAGAATCGGTTTGGGGAGTTCCAACTGCCTGGATAATCTCCTGAAACATTTCAATGGCTTCAATGAATTGTTTCTGTTGATACTGAATCCACCCCACTCGCCAAAGCGCATCCAACCTCTGCGTCAGCGTGTGAGCCACAGTCGCTGCCCGCTTATAGGCCTTCCCTGCCTCGAGCCAGCGCGCATGATCTTCCAACCAAATGCCATAAAAGGTGAGGAGCAACGATTGCTGATCACCTGTTACTTTTTCAATCGACAGGGCTCCGACAAGAGCCTCCAATTCTGGTCCTTTCCCCTGACGCAAATACACTCTTCCCAACCATACCCATGCATCATCTCTTCTGGAGGAAGAGGAACGCGATAGTGAGGTCAGAATCCCTTCTGCCTGGTCATACCTTTTTAAACGCACTAAGGCCATGGCCAAGGTATATTGGACCTGAAAAAGCTGATGAGTGGGAGGCGATAGAGACGTAAAGTGTTGAAATTCCTGCACGGCTTCTTCTAAAGCCCCGCCACTATATAATGCCATGCTACGCTTGTATCGCTCTTCTAGTGAAGGTAAAAACAAAGAACCCACTTCCCGGCGTAGCCACGACTCAGCCTGCACTCGCTCCGGAGCTAAGGGAAATCTCCACCATAATTCACGGAAAATCTCAACAGCCTTTTCACGTTGTCCCATCTGAGCAGAACAAAGACCCATTTGAAAGAAGGCATTTGCAGATTTGGAATGGTCAGATTTTATACTGAGAGCTTGAGACCACATGGAGAGAGCGGCTTCACAATTCCCCAGATTTGCCAAAACATCCCCTCCAGCATAGAGTGCGTCAGCTCGAAGCAAAGAATCTGAAAAATGCTCACTAAACTGCTGAAATGCCTCTGCGGCTTCCTTCCCCAAACCAGCATGGGCATATGCCTGCCCCATCCAAAAGGTGAGATAATCCCTCAGAATAGGGAAATCACGAAGAGAGGCTTGCAACAGTGTAATGGCCTCAAGCGGAGACGATTCCTTGAGCCAATATCCATAACGAATCCCGGCATGTTTGGCCAAAGCGGAATTACCATTGGCTGCGACAAACTCCTTGAAAAACTTGGCATGATCCAAGCGGGCTCCAGGACCAGTTCCGGAAGATTCTAGTTGTTCAAGAAATTGCGCGACACATCCTTCAGGATTTTGACACGGGGCAGAAGGAGGGTCCAAGGAGACGACGGTCTGAGGAAGGAAAAGGATGCATCCTCCCACGATCACTCCGCCAATCAGATGTATCGACAAAATCTTCATGACTCTCCTCAATAGCATTTTCTACCAGCTTACCCAGTATTCGTCATGCATACAATTACCAGAATGCCAGAAAATTTCAATCAGTAAAGTGATAAATCGGGTCGTCCGGGTGACTGACCTTCATCCCTCTTAATTCCATAACACGGGAAGACACTCTTCAGACAAATCCTACACCCTCTTCTTGGCAATGGGAACCCAAAGATTTCCGGAGTTTTAGACCAGACTAGAGAAAGAAAGAAGTAAAAAAAATTACGAGGCAAATACTAACGAAGGTTAATGATAAACACCTGCGAAAGACATGGGCGGGACATTGGAGGGCATGCGGACCGTCGGCTACTGAATGGAGCGATACGAGGGTTCAATGAATCGCCAGTTGCGGAATACTTGGCATCCAGCTTTGCCAAATCGGTAGATCTTCCCACAGACCTAAACGGGTTAAATACGCTTCTCCTTCCCTCCCAATGACTCCATCCCAATTCTGAGCGATCCCTCCCCCTTCAACAAAATTTCCGGAATACACCGCCGTCAAAGGACCGAAGGTCGCATGGGGAACCTTCCATGGATCATCATGAAACGCCGCAATCGCCAGCAACACATCATCTATATCCCACCGCGCCAGAAAAGTGGCTCCACTTTCCCCGTGAGTATACCCTAAGACCCGTCTTTCCAACTCCCCCAAGCTCCCTCCTCGGCATTGAGATATCTCTACGACCGTCGTAAATGCCTCCGGATGCTGAGTCAAAAACACAAGCATGCCAATATCATGAAGCACCCCTCCCACAAACGATTGCCAGACCATGCGTGGCTTCGATCCCTGATGCAAGGCAATCCGTGCAGCCAGGTATCCCGTTCTGAGGCTATGCCGCCACAAAGCGGCAATACACGAAGACTTTACTGCACATCCCTCGGATAAGAGAAACACTTCGATCCCAAGGTCTAACGCACGCTCCAGATCAACCGGGATCATTCCCGCATCACCCCCTACTGCCTGCACATGCATTTCCACCTCAAGGTTAAGAGAAGGTGACGCTTGAGATGGAAGCTCATCAAATTTTGTATGCCTGACCTTCAGTAACCGCGGTGAAAAAGATCTGGACCAGGGGGCCAGTGGCCTTCCAGCATGAAACGAAGACATCCGATTTTTATGAGTTCTTTCTCCCTCCCCCTTCCAAAAATCATCATCGGTTTGATGCCAATATTCAATCATGTGAGATACTCCAGGAAACACAGAAAAATTGCAGAGGACTGAAAGCTTCCTATCACCACTTCAAAATTTTCTCGGTTTCACCAGACTGACTCTTGAGGTAGGAATCCGTGAGACAGTCCATGAAAAATGCCAAACAAAAGGAAGAGACAACAGAACGACACAACGCTCATGAAGAGACGGTCAGAAAAAACGATGGAATTCGCTGGATGAAGAAGTTACAAATCGGGAAAATGAAAATTCCCTGGAAGGTCTAGAAAAAATGTGGCGCCTCGCCCCAGACCCTCACTTTGAGCGCGAAGCGCCCCGCCCATATTTTTTGCCACCAACGCACCGTGATGCAGACTCAAACCCCGTCCTCCATATTTGGTGCTATACCCTTGACCAAAAATTTTCGTAATGTCGTCCGGAGGAATCCCGCTCCCGGTATCCTGAACTTCCAAGCAAAGAGAATCCGGAGGGCCAATGATGAGCTTGATACGCACAACTAAGTCCCTCTGGGCAGCCGATTCCATGGCCTGACAGGCATTGCGAATGACATCCACCAAAATTTGAAGGAGCTGATGCTTATCCACGTTAAGCTGTGGCACCTTTTGAAACTCTTGAATCACCGCAACGTTGGTTTCCTCCAACATCTTTTGATTCACGGCCAGAGCCTCCGCTATCACCTCAGCGACACATACCTGTTCCGTCATCCCGTTGGGCTTAGCCAGATCCTGTTGGGCCGCAACACATTGCTGAGCATGCCCGGCATTCTCCCTCAAGCGCTCCAATTCCAACAATGCCACTCGCTGCTCTTCCTTCAATTGCCCCGATAATTTCCCCAAATAATGCGGTACTTGCTTCCCCTTGGGGTTTTGCGATAAGTACGTTCCAAGATCTTCACGATGCTTATCCAATAATTGTGAGATCCGACCTACATCCCCCACCATCGAATTTTTTAAAAGATCCGTTATGACCCCAATGGATACATTAATGCTATTTAACACATTGCCCACATTATGCAGCACACCCGTCGCCACTTCGGCCATTCCCAACTGCCTTGAGGTTTCCATTAACTGCTCATGCAATTGAAGCTTCTCTTCTTCCATCCGTTTTCGTTCAGTGATATCCTGGGCAACACATACCAACCCCTGAAATTGCCCCTGCAGATCCTGCATCATCGAACCAGAGACCGAAATGGTAATTTTTTGTCCCTCATGAGTCAGAAAACTGGATTCCACCCCACTTACCGATCCTTGAAGTAAGAGATTTTCGATGATAGCACCTTGGGAAAATTCCTCCCCAAAAATCAAGCCGGGCGACTGTCCAATGAGCTCATCCTCCTGATAACCCAAAAGGTTTAGTAAAGAAGGATTCACCGCCCCAATGGTCATATCGGCGTTTATGACTAGCAGAGAGTCGGCCATCGATCTGAGAATATTCTCAACATAATATCTGGAAGCCGCCAATTCGCCACGAGCAGATTCCAATGCCCCCGTCGCCTCTTCGCCATTATGTGCATCAATATCCAGGTAGGGGGTAGAGGAACAACCGATTTCATTAGAGTCGGTTGCCCTATCAAACGCCGGTTGCACGGGATTCGGTAACGGCAGACTCAAACAACTTGCTAATTGAAAGGCCTCTTCTCCAAGAAATGGGATCCGAAGTGCCGCCCATTGCTGGGGCCGGCTCACAACCAGTCGATGGGGCCAGGATGCGCGATCAGAGGGAAGACAGAAGATGCACCGTAAGGTCTGATCACATTTCCACAGCCCCTCAGCCAGATCTCGCACGATCTCCCATTCCCCTGCACGACCCTCAATAACAACGAGAGCAAAAGGGTTGTTCGCAACTTGAGCCTCTGCGAACTTCGCTAATGCCTGAGGCCCCATTTCCACGCCGACAAGGGTGAACTGCGGTAAAGATGGCTGAACACCGGAGCTCTCAATACTTTTGTCCCTTAATAGGCTCTCTACCGGCCGAACATTCACAGACGGCGCAGACAGCGCGTCGCGCAACAAGTCTTGGATTTCGGGATGCGTCCAAACCAGTAATACAGGGCGATGCGCAGGAATCGGTGCCATAAATTATAATGAAATTAAATTATTCTCCCCAATGTCCACAAAGCAAACGTCAGCAATCTATTTCGCCCAATCGGTAAAGCCCTGTGGGTCATATTTGGAACTGGCCATCAACTCTTCTCATCGCTGAATGGGGAGCGTGACTATAAAGGTTGATCCTTCTCCCAGCTTGGAACGAACGGAGATGGCTCCACCGCACTGCTCGACAATACGTTGACACACTGCTAACCCAATCCCTGTCCCTTCGAATTCCTCTTTCCGATGAAGTCGCTTAAACATCCCAAAAATATTTCCGAACTGTTCCGGCGGAATACCAATTCCCTGATCATGAATTTCGATTTGACAAAGCTTCCCATGCTGGCCTGAACCTGTGTGACGTCGATCTTGAATAATCGTTGCTGTAATACGAATGACAGGTGACACCCCCGGCTGATGAAATTTCAAGGCATTCCCCAGCAAATTTTGTAACAATTGTCTGATTCGAATCGCATTTCCATAGATGATGGGTAATTCTCCAAGTTGAACGACAGCCCGCGATTCCTCGATTCGGGCGCCGAGATCCAATAGAATTTCCTCAACCAACTCGCGCAAGGCAAGCTTCTCCTCTGCCATTTGCGGAAACTCGACCCTGGAATACACCAACAGGCTTTGAATCAGCTGTTGCATACGACCGGCCGCATTTTTGACGCGTTCAACATAACCCAGACCATGAGTGTTAAGAGCTGATCCATACTTCAACCGTAAGAGATCAAGAAATACCTGTATGGAATGAAGCGGTTCCTGTAAATCATGAGCTGCAACCGACGCAAATTGCTCCAAGTCGCGATTCGACCTGGCCAATTCATCACTTTTGTGACGCAATATGACTTCGACCCGTTCACGTTCATGAATTTCATTCAACGCATGGTCCCGAACAGCAGAAAGTTCGAGAGTGCGTTCCTCGACATCACGGATCGCGTGAGCTAACTGCGCCTCAACCGCTTGTCGCCCGAGTATAGCCTGCTCCAAACGACGGTTGGTTTCTTCTAAGAGGCCCGTGCGCGTCATGAGGACCTGTTCGAGATCAGGAACCTTCAACCGGGCCTGCTGGGCCCAATGCCACTTCATCGTTAAAACCGTAGACAATTGCCACACCTCAATCGGATCAAAGGGCTTACGTAAAATTAATATTTGATCCCGGCGTCCAAATCGAGGCAATACCTCTGACCAACCACAATCAGGATAGGCCGTACACAATACGACCTGTACGTCAGAATCCTCATCCCAAATTCGCTCAACCGTTTCAAACCCGTCCCAGCCATTGGGCAATTGCACATCCAAGAACACCACGGCAAAGGGAGAACCCTCCGCCTTAGCTTGCGTGACCAGATCACGCCCTGACGCCCCATTGTCCACACAATCGAGATCGAAGGATTCTTTTCCATACTGCAGGAAGGGCTCCTCAAAAAGATCATGACTGCCCTCCGAACACGCATCGGAAATGAACCCTATGGCGGGACACAGAATTTTCCGAAAATCCTGTAAAACGTTCGGGCTATCATCGATCACTAAGATCCGTCGATTAAGAGAACAGACGGGATTCATGACTGTCCTGCCCCTGCCTCAACCGGAAGGATCAGTGTCAAGGTTGCGCCGGCGCCAACCCCTTTGCTATGGGCCTGCAATACTCCACCCATACGCTGAATCTTGACCATCGAACTATGCAGACCAATCCCATTGCCATCGTGTTTGGTCGTAAAACCGCGAGTAAACATTCTGGCCAAATGTTCAGGCGCTATTCCCATGCCCGTGTCTTGAATGGTGATGACAACGGAAATGCCGTCTTCCGTCCGAACTTCGACTCGTATCGTAAGCTGGTGCTCAACTCCGTCCTTTAATTGCATCGCCTGTTTAGCATTTCGTAGCAGATTCACGAGAATTTGAAGGAGCTGATGCCGATCGGTTACAACAGCCGGGACAGGCTGATAATCTCGTTGGATCCTGATCCACTTCGCATCCCCAGGTTGAAAACTTAACTCTACCGCTTGATCCAGAAGTTCCACCACAGAGAGAGCCTCACTCGTGCCCCGAGACTTCGCCATCGTCTGATGTGAAATGATAATTTGTTTCACATGATCAATATTGCGAACCAGGCCTTCCAACTCTTTTAGCACGTTCTGTTGCTCTTCTATGAGGTGGTTCCCCAATTTCATAATCGCCGGTGGAATCCGCTTTCCTTTTGGATCCTGAGTGAGGAAAATTTCCCAATTCTCATTATGCCCTTTTAACAGTTCCGCAATTCGATGAACCAAAATCACTGAAGACTGATTAATCAACTCATGGACCACATGCACCGCAACATTGACGCTGTTGAGCACATTACCCACATTATGCAACACGGTTGAGGCGACATCCGCCATCTCAATTTTATAAGAGGCATCTTCCACCTGCCTGCGCAATTGCTCCCGTTCGATCAAGCCCCGACGTCGAACTAACCCCTCTTGAATGGCCCAGGGAATCGCGACACCCGCCACATGCTCATTTACCAGCCAATCAATAGCCGATTCGTTTATTCCCTCCCCATCGTAAATATCATCATGAATCAATCCCAAAATGAACGCAGTGCCACAGGTTTTTTTGATATCGCGCGCAATCTCCTCACCCCTCCGCTTCACGCGACAGTCCACGAAAATGAGATCAAATGGGTTGTCAGAGTCAAAACAGGGGAGATGCACTGAGGTATAGTCAAGCCAGGTGATCTGAAGCATGGAACCCCGAGAAGCCAACACCCTTTGATATGATGGGGAAAGATCTCTCTCCTGAAGTCCCACGATCCCCACACGGAGAAGCGGATATTCTGAAAGCACCTGCCTATTAGATTCCGACATGCCGTGGGCCATCACATGAAGGGGATAAGGAGAGAAGATCAATAAAGAAGGAGAAATAGCTCATCAACAAAAACAACAGCCATCCACGGTGAACAACTGAAATTTCGACTTGAACATCCAGGGTATTTCATTCTCAGGAAGATGCGAATTAACGCTTCCCTGACTTTCCGACATATGGCGCACTCTGTAAAGAGAGGCCATCCCCTAATCCACAAATATCCTTCAAAAAAAGAGAATATCCCATACGCACGCATTTACAGAATATGAGAGAGCATTTACTTCAGTGGGCTTTGATTGTTTCCTCGGCCCGTTCTTCTGCCCATTTGGCTAATAATTCCAACTGCGACTTTGCTTGACGCGATTCCGCCCAGCGTTTGGTAAGGGAATTCGCCAATTGCCAAACTTCAATATTATCAAACGGCTTTCGCAAGATGAGGAGTTGGCCATTGTTATTCAATCGTTGAATGACATCTTCCCATGCATGATCCGAGAATGCCGTACAGATCACAATCTGCAAATCAGGATCTTCTTCCCACAGATGCTCTACAGTCTCTACGCCATCCCAGCCTGGAGGCATGCGCATATCCACAAAGGCAACCGCATACGGCCGTTCAGCCTTCATCGCATCTTGCACCATCCGATGTCCCATTTGCCCCTGATCCGCAGTTTCAACTTCAAACTTCTCGACAATTTTTTGTTCTTCCACATCATCAAACAATTCGGCCCGAACCTCCTGAAGCAGCGAGGTGTCTAATGATCTCTCAAGAATTTTTCGAAAATCATCGTGGATCGCCACATTATCATCAATCACCAAAATACGACGGTTGCCTTGTTCCTTCTCCATTACCGTTCTCCCTCCATGTGAATAACTGGCAAATCAAGGGTAAATATTGCTCCCTGCATTGGACCGTCACTCCACACCCGCAGCGATCCAGCAAGCTCTTTGGCCGCTAAAGCACTGGCATGAAGATTCGGCAACAGGTCTGATTGCTCCCCCGGAGCCTGCGGGAAAAACACCCGCGTGAGACAATCTAAAGGGATTCCGCTTCCAGTATCAGCGACCTGCAAGCGGACAAACCTTTCGCGGTCCGGACAGGGCAACACAGATAGGGTGAGGCGATGGGTCCGGTCGGTTATCTTCCGCATCCCATTGATCGCGTTCCGGATCAAATTCACCACAATGCAGAGGAGCTTGGATACCTCCAAAATACCTTCGCCAACCATTTGATACTCCCGACACACTTGGACTCCCATCCGATCCAATTCACCCCGATGAGGAGCCAAGGCCTCGTCCATAATCGTTGCAAACTGAATGGTATCTTTAAATCCCCCGACCCGAAGGGGTGCTTGCCCAACCGTCAGAAAATATTCCAATTGTTCAAGGTGATAATTGAGTGTGGTCAATTCTGTTAGAATGTGGAGGTGGTTCTGTGCCAATTCCTCACTCAACTGCCCCAAGAAATGTGGAATTTTTTTCCCTTTGGGATCCTGAGTGAGGTACCTTTCATATTCATGGCTATGGGCCTCCAACATATCTGCAACCCGCCCAACATCTGCCACATGAAATTCCCGAAGCCGATGGCTGATGAGCCCGGCAGACACATGTATGCTATTCAAGACGTTTCGCATTCGATGGAAGACGGACTCCCCCACTGCTCCCATTTGTCCTTCCGAAACACCTGATGATTTCGTCTGAGTCGTCATCGCGAAAATAGCCGTCGAGGTTCCTTTACCGAGATGGCGTTTCAACTAAAATTGCGTATTGCGAAATCTAATGATTCAGGAGCGTTTGCACGAATCCCGGTTATAAAAACGGAAGAAAACAGGCCAAAACATCTCAACCGAATCCTTGGCGCGGTATATGGGAATGAATCGGCTGTATACGAAGAAACCTTAAGAGCCTTGGAAGCTAAACCCGCATGTTCCTGCATCCTGAGAAACGCCGGATTCTCAAGAGATAAGGATTAGCCATGGATAAAAAAGCACGTGCTGTAGCTGGCCTACGCATGCACTTCCAGAACGGTGAAGGATTTCCGGATCATTTAAAACGGAAGTGTCCCTTCACGAGAGGTATTGATCGAAACTCCACGTAGGTACTGGTGTGATTTCTTTGATAAGATGTGTTGTTCTCAAGGATCGAACCATGATTTCGCCAATCACTACAAAGGATCAAATACATGGACCAAAAAAAGATTGACGGAGAAGAATGGTTCCTACAAGATAACTCAAATTAGTTATCTCGCTATCCGAAAAATGACTTCCCCCCTTTTGAATTATCAGGGCGGTCTCGACTTCTTTTTACTGGGAAATAATATAAACCATGCTACCTTTTGACCATCTCAGGCTACGAGTATACCCAGATTCTTCAGCCCTCGGAGTCCTATTCAGGGCAACAACCAACAGATAGTTTCGGTTTCGTTATGAAGCATATTTGTTTAATATCTCCTTGAACTCAAGGATAATTGAAAAAAAACCAATACTCACAACTCGTAATCCCGGTGACTGATTCTTCCTCAGCCTCCCCACCACCTGCAGCTCAGTCTGTAGCTCTCCGCGGGCTGCTCGTCGCGCAATTTTTTGGAGCTTTTAATGATAATGCCTGGAAACTCATTGTCGCCCTCCTGGCTATTAAGCAAGTCGCCGCCTCGGTAGGTGCCTCTGGGCCGGATTTTGAAGCAGCCTCCCAGACGACCACCACACAAGCCTTTGTCATCTTTACCCTTCCCCTGATGGTGGTTTCGGCTTTTGCCGGAGTCTTTTCCGATCGGTTCAGTAAGCGAACCGTCATCGTCGTCATGAAAGCCGTAGAGGTCCTGTTGATGGGAGCCGGTACCGCTGCCCTTTTTTGGAATCCGCTGGGTGGAGTCCTCCCCCTCCTGGTACTAGCCGCCATGGGTGCCCAGAGCGCCATTTTTAGTCCTTCCAAATATGGAATTCTTCCTGAACTCCTGCCTCACCATCGTCTGTCATGGGGAAATGGTCAACTCGAGATGTGGACCTTCATCGCCATCATTGCAGGGACCGCATTGGCGGGTCCCCTGCTGGACCTTTCCGGCCAAACCCCATGGCTAACGGGATTAGTGCTTATGGTGTGCTCGGGAATAGGTTTATGGGCTTCATTGTTTATTCCCACAGTCCCACGGGCTCGCCTTGAGGGCGGAGTGCGAGAAACCTGGAAAGCCGCCATTGAAGCCCTTCGATTAGACCGAGTCTTGAAATTGGGCATCCTGGGGGCCATGGCATTTTGGACGTTGGCCAGTTTGGTTGGGCAAGATGTGTTGATCTACGCAAAAGCCGTCCTTCAATTATCTGATTCTCTTTCAGGGCTACCCCTGGCAGCCTTCGGAATCGGAGTTGGCATTGGCTCCCTGTTGGTCGGAAAACTCTCAGCGGCAAAAGTGGAATTAGGCTACCTTCCCTTGGGAGGCACCGGGATAACCGCCAGTCTTTTCGCCTTAGGGTTTGGGGAGCCACAATTAGGAGGAACCCTCATGGCCATGGGATGTCTCGGCCTCGCCAGCGGATTTGTGGTGGTCCCGCTCAACGCTCTCATTCAATGGCGATCCCCGGCTGATCGACGAGGGGCCGTGATTGCCTTTGCCAACACCCTGGTCTTTGGAGGAGTACTTTTGGGATCTCTGGGATCAGGATTCCTGTCAAAGATCGGACTAAGCGCCAGCAATATCTTTCTCGTATCAGGCATCGGGAGCGCGACTTTAACCATTTGGGCGCTTCGAGTTCTTCCCGAAATGTTTATCCGGTTGATGTTAGTCTTGTTCACCCACACCATTTATCGACTCACCATCACCGGGCGGGATCGTATTCCGCAAGAAGGCGGGGCACTTCTGGTGCCCAACCATGTCTCGTTCATTGACGGACTGCTCCTACTCGCCACCACCGATCGCCCTATTCGATTTCTCGTCGACCAACATTTTTATGACCATCGCGTGCTCCATCCCTTTGCCAAAATCATGGGGGTCATTCCAATTTCCTCGAACGGATCTCCCAGAAAAATTTTACATGCGTTACGGCAAGCAGGAGGGAGTCTCGATCGAGGCGAACTGGTCTGTATTTTTCCAGAAGGCCAAATTACCCGTACCGGCAACCTCTTACCCTTCCGGTCGGGATTCACCCGTATCGTGAAAGGCCGGGATGTCCCCATTGTTCCCATCAACCTTGACCGTGTCTGGGGGAGTATCTTCAGTTTCATCGGTGGACGATTTTTAGCAAAATGGCCGACCTGCTTCCCCTATCCCATCACGCTCTCTATCGGCGATCCCCTCCCCTCCACCACGTCTGCTGAAGAGGTGAGGCAAGCCGTTCAAGACTTAGGAGAAGCCGCATGGCGTTTACGAAAACCCAGCCGACGCCCTCTCCATCACAGTTTTGTATGGTCCATGCGCAAACACCCTTTTCGCCTCATGTTTGGAGATGCGACCACACCTCACGTGTCCTGCTTCAAGGCGCTGACAGGCGCTATCGCCTTGGCAAGAGCACTTAGATCTTGCTGGGAAGGACAACACACGGTTGGAATTCTACTGCCTCCGAGTGTGGGCGGCGCACTCGCCAATGTGGCTGCAACTCTTTCAGGAAAAACCACCGTCAATTTGAATTACACCCTTGGGGTACAAGGATTGGAGGTTGCCGCCAAACAAGCCGGTTTAATAACGGTTCTCACCAGCCGCATCTTCTTAAAAAAAGCCAAAGTCGAATTTCCGGCTTACCTCACTCCCATCTGGATCGAGGAGATTCGAAACACGATTGGGTTGCAAGCTCGGCTCACCGCGGCGTTGTTAGCGCTCTTCGCTCCAATCCGGATGTTGGAGCGTCACTGTGGAGCCACAATTCACCCTTCTATCGATGATATCGCCACCATTATTTTTAGTAGCGGGAGCACGGGAGAACCTAAAGGCGTCCTGCTGAGTCATTTCAACCTTGATTCAAACGTGGAAGGTATTGCCCAAGTCCTGCACCTGGATCACAAAGACCGACTTTTGGGGATTTTGCCGTTTTTTCATTCCTTCGGATATCTGACAACACTGTGGTTTCCACTCATTCATGGAGCCGGCGTGATCTACCATCCCTCTCCCTTGGATGCCGGGCCCATTGGAGACCTTATCCACCAGCATCGAATTACCATCCTCTTAACGACCCCGACTTTCCTGCAATTATATCTTCGCCGCTGCACCCCGGAACAATTCGGTTCCCTCCGGATCGTACTCACAGGCGCAGAAAAGTTACCCGACCGGCTTCTGATCGCATTCGAAAAACGATTTGGCATTCGTCCCATTGAAGGATATGGAGTCACAGAATGTTCGCCCGTGATTGCGGTCAATTGTCCAGATTTTCGAGCTTCGGGGTTTTTCCAATCTGCCACTCGGTGGGGAACGGTCGGACAGCCGCTTCCAGGCGTGTCTGTCAGAATTGTTGATCCTGATACTGAACAACCGTTGCCGATCGGCACCCCAGGTATGCTCTTAGTCAAAGGGCCAAACGTGATGGATGGGTATTTAGGCCGTGAAGATTTGACGGCAAAAGTGATACGACATGGATGGTACACTACCGGAGATATTGCCGCCCTGGATGAGGATGGGTTTATTACGATTACCGATCGCCTATCCCGATTTTCAAAAATCGGTGGCGAGATGATCCCTCATGGACGGGTTGAGAATGCGTTACTGGACGCGTCAGACGCCGAAACCATGGTTTTGGCTGTCACCGCCGTACCTGATGAACGGAAAGGGGAGCAGCTGGTCGTCTTACACACCCTCGAAGAATCGGCCATTCCGGAGATCTTGGAAAAGGTCTCGGCTAGTGGATTGCCCAATCTGTTCATCCCCAAACGGGACAATTTTATTAAAGTTGATCACATCCCCGTATTGGGAACGGGAAAATTGGACTTGCGTACCTTAAAACAACTGGCACTGGAAAAACTCTCAAATGCACAACTTCCTTAATACCAGTCAGTGAACGTGCTCCCCATTGGCTTCATCTTGGGTTAACTCATGGGCACAAAGTGGCAAAAAAATGACTGTCCAAAAAGTACCTGCCAAACAAACTCAAATTACAATAAAATAGGGTTCGCTGCGGCACAACCTAGAACGGGATCATTTGACCTTCGAATTCTCTATCAAATGCTTCTGTCTAATCTGAGGCAACAATCCGAAATCTCACATCATCAGCTACGTTATAGGCCGAGGCCTCGTCTCCCACAAATAAACTACAACGATAGAGTCCGGGTTTCCAGCCTTCTTCCGGTGAAATTTGAAACCGAAAGTATCCGGATTGATCATTCATGCTCATGATAACCCGATCCTGGACTAACGCGACCTGACTGGACAAAATCTCAGACTTTTCAAGAAAGCATTTGGCAGTTAAGGGGATTTCATCGTAGGAAGGTGTGACTAAGCCAAATACCACATATATTTCTGGTTGAGTAACGGGAAAAGTGTCTCCCGGGTCAATGGGAATAAATTCATGAGACCCCATAAGCAGATCATCACGCATCACCATCTCTGCGGGAATGGCGAATCGGAACCAACTGAAATCCGCGTCACGCCCCATTAGGGATGCTCGGGAATGAACCGGTTCCAAACCCTCTAGGCTTCTTGTTGGTCGTTCCTCAGTTTGAACCGGCGGCGTATCGGGGATAACAGGATCAGGGCTGACTGGGCTGGGAACGACTGTGGACTTTGGGGTACTGGGAAGATGCGTCCGAATGTTCTCCAACCATTGTGCCACCTTTTGCATATCGAGAACCGGTGCCCCGGCAACGATTGGAGCATCATCGGTACTTTCCTGGCTCTCCTCAGACGCAACTCTTGGTGCAGAGCCTAACTCTTCAAGTAATTCAAAATGCATCAACGCTTCAGGCCATCGTTCCAATTCCACCAGGCACTGACCAATACGAAAAATAGAGTCCAAATACACCTCATTGGACGCACCCTGATCAATCCCCTTTTGGAGAAAGTCGATGGCTTCCTGATAGCGATTCAATTCCATTAAAGTCTGACCGAGTTCATAAGCGGCTCGATGATCGGAAGGTTTGAGGGTGAGAACTTCTCGAAATACCGGCTCGGCTTCTTCATACCTGCCGGCCGTAAAGAGTTTCCAGGCCTTATTACGGATCAACCCCCATTGCTTAAGATCTGCCCCAGTGCCCTCCGGGGTAAAAATGGGTTGATAACGGCGCCCTCTCTCCTTTGTGGCCCCATACACTACCATTAACAAATTGCGAGCAGCAGCTTCGACCGGAGAGCCTTTTGGGACATTTTGCAATACCCCTTCCACTTCTTTTCTGGCCCCTTCATAATCCAAGACATCAAAAAGCGCGCGGCCTAAAGACAATCGCCATCCCGGCATATCCGGAGCCAGGAGGACCGCTTGGCGATATGATTCAAGTGACTCCTCTAAACGATCAAGTTTCCGGAGTTCTTGTGCTAGACGCAGATGAATCAGAGGGTTATGAGATGATCGCTTGGCGATACCCCTTAGCTCGGTAATGGCCAAATCTCCCTCTCCTATCCGAATCAATACACTCCATTTTGCCCAACGGACTCCCAACGATTCGTGCTCACGTTCAAGTATGGCATCATAGACCTCTAAGGCTTCCTGGTTCCGACGGATTGTCGTCAGAATGTTTCCTCGAAGTTTTTGGATAATTGTTTTGTTGGGAAAATGGGGAATTTCCTGGTCAAGGATATCTAAGGCTTGGCTAGCGGATCCTTTCATCCACGCGGCCCTTGCTTGGTTGATCACCTCCTCTTCCGACTTCATTCCCTCCGCATAGGCAAACACCGAGGTCCCGGCAAAAAGAATCAGAAGAAGCACCGACCCATAAATGGCTCCTGTATTCTGTGGAGGTCGAGCCGATAAACTAGATGTATGGATTAACAACTTCATAGATGGGTTAAGTAGCGTGATGACAGTATGATGATTATACCTCACCGCAAAAATTGGTGAAAAAACGGGATCCAATACCAGGAAGAAACCCAATCATTCTTTGGCATAATCCACTCCACCATGCAGATACAGTCTCTCCGGCTCAGCTCAACACCAAGGAAATCCCGTAACCAAAAAATTATTGTAGATGAGGAATAACGCGCTGTCGAGCGCTAATGGAAGGGAATGGCTGAGGACAACCCGATTCCCGGGTTGTCCTGAAAAGAGTTGACTGAAATTACCATAAGGAAGATTTTGCTCTTGATCGATTCTGCGATTCCGTTGACGGGCATTTGGCCCTAACGTTCGGTTGTGTAAGACCATAATCCTGGAACGCCTCATTACGTTTGTTCGCCATTGCAGATGAAATTCCTAGATATACCCTTCTGGCAGATTCGGACAATTGCGGGTCGAACGGTGCCCCTCGAAACGCTGCTTCGGCCGCCTTCCGTTCATCATAAGTCAATGGTCGATTTTGTTTTTTCATAACTCCTCCGTATTCATAGTTATATAAATTACAATCATTAATGTACTAAAGGGCGCGGCTCTTTTTCGGCTTGAATCCGTTTTCCACAATTCAAGCAAGCAAAATACAAAAGACTTAATCCAACCTCTAAATCCACGGCGCGTTCTAGCACCATTGATCCCTGACATTTTTCACAGATTTTCATAATGTCCCTCAAATAATAAGTGTTCCTGTTCTCAGCCTCGGTTAAGCAAACCATGTGCCTCTCTTCCGAACTCACCAGACAACCACCATTTACATAAAAACTAAACGAACAGGGATGATTGAGGTGTTGGAACACCACGATAGTCTGGATCGACAAAATCCTGGTGTTAAATCCGTTGACAGTTGGCTCTAGCCGACCTTGGGCAGTAGGGTGAGATCATGTGCTTTGAGAGCAGGTTAATTTGAGTTGCATGGCGACAAGTCGGTTAGGAAAACTGACAGGAGTCACGACACTCAAATTAGATAAAGGGTCGAAATATTTTCTCTAGCTTGAGAGCCTGAATTTCAGAGGAAGGTAAGGAGAAATGCTAACGAGTTAGATTCTGACCGAAAAAGAAATGGCAACCATGTAGGCTCTATGCTTCCAAATTAGATTACCGCCACTCGTTGTGAAAGAAGAAAAAAGCCGAATCTCTTGGACCTATAACTTTAGAAGCCTGTCCGATAGGATATTGGCTGGAGCCGGCGAGTGGGATTGAACCACCGACCTGCTGATTACGAATCAGCTGCTCTACCACTGAGCTACGCCGGCTCACATTGGAAAGAATCAAATCGCGAAAGACAGAACGCTCTGGAGCACTACCTTGGTAGGTCTTATTTGTGGTCGTTTATACCTTTCGTCGCTTAGTAACGTCAACTTCCAAAGATTCTGGCTCTTTTCGAAAAATGGAGGATTTTGGCCGAGCAATCGTAGGTTCCGCCCATTTATCCTCACCTCACTCTCTCCATTGACAAGGCCGCAGGTATATTTTAGTTTCTTGGGTTGACGTTGTCTCAAGGTCCATATGAGGGTGGAAGTGGGTGATCGAGTAAAACACATAATTAGGGGAATCGGGCTCTTGATCGGTTTGGCAGGTACCCCCCTACTGGCACAGGCTGACTTTCTGGTTAAGACTGTCGTGTTATCCAAGGAAGTGAAAAAGAGAACCCCACAGGGAATTTTCCTGCCTCCGGCCTATTGTGAAAAAGATAAAAACGGGCAAGCGGCCATTCCAATGGTTCAAACCTCAAAAACCTCTCACGTGATATTTTGGACCAAAATCGAAGCAACCTCAACAGGAAAAATTCGTCACAGTTGGCATCACAAAACCGACGGAACATGGACAAAAATTTCAGAAGTGGATATCCCGATTCAGCCTTCTCCAGGCTATCGCATGTGGAGCAGGAAAGCACTACATCCGGATTTACATATCGGCGAATGGATGATCGTGGTTGCCCCTTCCAAAGAACCGGATCGAATCCTTTGTATCGCACGATTTACGGTGAAATAAACCTATAGGGCTTCTTTAATCATGGGATTCACATTTACATGAACCAGAACTAAGGGGTTATTTGCTCTGATCAGGCGGATTAATCCATTCTCATGTCGCACCATACGCTTCACTTATTCTTATAGTCATCCCTACATACGGTCTATGCCTTCTTCCGTTGCATTTGCCAATCTAATCCGGTTGTTCAATCAAACAGGGACTCTACTTTTACTGTTCCCCACGCTTTGGTCCCTGTTTCTTGCTTCCGGGGGTTGGCCCAGCCTTAAACTCCTTATGATTTTTATTTTGGGATCATTCCTCATGCGAAGTGCGGGAGTGATTATGAATGACCTGGCAGACCGGTCATTCGACCGGGAGGTCCAACGGACACGGCATCGCCCCCTCGCATCCGGCCAATTAACCTCTTCCCAGGCAGTAGCATTTCTGGCTGTTTTGCTGGGGCTAGCAGCCATCTTGTTATTGTTCTTGAATCCCCTGACGCTTGCTTTGAGTCCTGTGGCATTGCTGCTTGCTGGGGGATACCCCTTCTGCAAACGTTTCATCCATGTCCCCCAATTTGTTTTGGGGTTAGCATTTGGGTGGGGTGGCGTCTTGGCGTGGGCCGCTGTTCGCAACGAATTGGATCTTTCGGCCTGGGTTCTTTTAGCCGCAACGGTTTGTTGGGCGATGGTCTACGATACGATTTACGCCATACAGGATAAAGATGATGACCAAAGAATTGGAGTCAAATCCACCGCCATTCTCTTTGGATCCTTCACCTGGCTTGGGGTGGGAATTGCCGCTTTGTGTATGCTGGGGTGCCTGGCCTTGGTCGCCAGAATCAATCATCTGGGAGTTGAATATTCTTTCACCTTAGTGGGAGTAGCTGTCATATTGGGCTATCAAGTCCTTCTTCTCCGCTCAAAGATTTCAGGGGATACAGCCTTGTCTTTATTCAAACAACATATCTGGATTGGAGTTCTTATTTTAGGAGGAATTTTGATGGGGCTTTGATAGGAACACTTGGGAAGTATTACAAATCGACCCCTTGCTTTAATTTTTATTAGCCAAACACCTCCCTCAACTCTTAGGCACTTCTTCTTTTTCTAATATTCCACCTGCCCTGGTCATCAAGAGCATTTCCCGATGCTTTTGATCTTACGGCCATCGGCGTTTAGCGGTTCCTGGCGGAAACTAAAATCATAGAAGAGCGCCTAGTCAGGCTAAGGTTTAGCCTAAAAAAGACACTTCTCAAGAAGAGAAAGGGCCATTGGGAGATTATTCTGACGTGGAACTCTGATTTTCAGGCTTTGGGGCCTGGAGCGTCCCGAGATAATAGGTGAGAGCCTTTGCATCTGGCTCTGAAATCCCCAAATTTGGCATTCTGGTATGTTTTTTCATGGCTTGGGGATATAGAATCCATCGATAGACCCATGTAGGATTGAGGCGAAAGCCTGCTCGATCCAATGCAGGGCCAACCACCCCGCCTTCATCGTTGAGACTATGACATCCCTGGCATCCATATTTATCATTATATAACTGCTTTCCCAGTTTAGCTTGAGCCGCGCGGTCTTCTTCAACAATGGAAAGATCAGGTCGTGCAACTTGTGGCTTTTTCGGTCGTTTTAAAAAATTATCAAAGGCGGCTTTTGCCGTTTCATATTTTTCATTGGCGGCAAGAAACACTTCTTCTTCAGGAATTGTCACTTCTTTGGGTTCATAACTTTCAAGCTGCTCATCAGTCAACGTTTCTTCATAGGCTGCTTGTGCGGCCTCTGCCTTTTCGGTGGCTGCCTCATAGGCCGCCTTTGTGGTTTCCATCTCTTGCTGGGCCACCTGCAATGCCTCTTCTAATTCCTTCTTTCTTGTTTCCAAATCATAGGTCAGCGACATTCCATGAAGGGTTCGAACGTATCCCACAATTGACCAGATTTCTTCCTCCGACAGCGTATACTTAAAGGTCGGCATGGTTGGTACTGCAAAATAGTTCTCATCATCAATGACTTTTTGATCCGTGGTATCTTTCATGTCCCGATAAACGGTATGGAAAATCTCCTCATCACTGAAAGTGGACATTTCGGCATTGGATGCGAGATTTTTAGGTCGGGGGTCCGACATGCGCTCCCAATTGAATCCTTCTCCCTGTTGTCCGGTCTCCCCATGGCAATGACTACAATAGTGGTTATAGAGCTTTCGACCCTTCGCCGTCCTTTCATCCTCAAAAAGCGCACAGCCAGAAAATAGCGTAAAGGTTATTCCGAGTACGGCCAACCCGATGACTCTCATATCGCGACCGCCTCCCGCTACCCGCTTCATACTGATTGCCCCTTTCTCAGTTTTCTGACTATCACCAATTCAAAGGCCGCTGCGAGGGCTAACCCCAAAATAACCCAACCAAAAATGGAATTATCTGCACTCGGTTCTGCCCGAACATACCACCAAGTGGAGACGGCTTTCTGGCCCCCCTTTTCCTTTACCAGACCATCCACAACCGCCCCATCCCAAAAGGCAAATGCTACATTACGCCATTCGCCTTCCTCTACTTGGACATCCTGAGCATCCTCGGTTTTCAATAAACGGGAAAAAACCACTTTCCAAATACCATTTTGCCAAACACCTTTTGCTTGAACATCCTGGTGGGGTTGGGTTTCCAAGGTCTTAAACCCTTTTGCGCTCATATCAACTGCCTTGCCACTTTCATTTTTCCAAAACCAAATATTTACCGGTCCCCCTTCAACCTGCAACATTTCTTGACCATGCGCGAAATGAGCCATTTTATCACCCACCATAAATTCAAGTGCTGCGGCATCGCCGGCATCTTCAGTAGGATCTGCATATTCCACGAGAATGGCCAACTCTTGGCCATTATGAACCCCTTTGACCTTGACCGACTTCACCGTCACCTCCTGGATTCTAGGAGGCCAATGCACCTGGGGCGCCAGGTTGAATTCAGAACTAGGCACCGAATCCCATTGTGAAGAATTTGGGTCTTCTGACGGCAAGCTGCCTTCTAATTGATATAATCGAACCGAGACACTACCTGGCTCATCTGAAGCAGGAGGCTCATTGGCAAAGGCTGACGAAAATCCCAGGACCCCGAACAGCCCAATAATGGATAGTGTCCTGAGGCTTCCTAGTCCGTTCAACATGTCATATTCTCCACTCATTCATCCACAACATAAATGGCTTGAGTCTATTCTTCTTCTTCTTCCCAAGTCCGAGGGGATTGGTGTGCCCCATCATATTCACCCATAATAATTTTCCAAATAAACTCTTCTGGCAATTCCTCTTCCCATCTGGGCATAGCCGATTTCCAAGGCATGCCTTCTACGGGTAAACCCACTCCGCCTTTTTTAATTCTCCAGAACAAATACGCCTCTTGTAATTGCGCAATAGTTCCTGGATCACTAAAGTTGGCAGGAGGAGGATTAAAGCCAGGGGCGGCTGGACCCTTTCCATCATAATTTGCTCCGTGACAGGGTGAGCAGTAGGCGGCATACAGGCCTTTGCCCATCATAATATTCTCAGGGGTTTTGGGATAAGGGTTTGATAAGCCGACAAATTCGCCTGGCGGGGCCGGATGAATGGTCCGGTTTTCGGCAGGTGGAAGGTCGCTAGGGACCAAACGACTGTACGTTTGCCATCCCACCAAAAGGGGGAACATAACCAACACCGCCAACCGGGCCATCTGCCCTGCTCCCGTCTGTCCTTTCCCCGATAAAAATCTGAAGATTGGCCCCATCATGGCCTCCAAGGAAGGCGCACTCATGGTTCCATAGATCATAATTCCACTCAGAACAAGAGCCAAATATAGGTAAATTAAACTGGCTGGAAGAGGTGCCGTCACTAATGGAAGAAGGAATTTCAAAAATATGAACATTCCAGCAAGAATGATAGCTCCACTAATAATTGGGCCTTTCATGATATTCTCCTCATTGCGGCTATTCCGTTATCGATCCGCCAAATTCTGCAATTGGGGTTTAAGTGTAGAGGAGACCGAAGCCACCTTTAAAGAATTGGCTGTTTCCTGCACAGATTCCATTATATCTTCAACTTTGATACTGATGGGCTCCCCACTCATTTTTTGGAGAAACGCAATGACCGAATAAATTTCCTGTTTGCTTAAGCCGATGGGATCCTGGTCGATATGGGGCATCTGAGCAGGATATTCTTTTGGAATACCACCATGTCTGTAGTCCAAATAAATATAGGCTTGAGGCTGGGTTAGACTTTCATAGATAAATTCAGCGGACAGTTTTGCTCCAATGCCATTTAAATCAGGGCATCTGGACGATTCGCTTGGTCCAATGGAATGGCACAATGCACATTGTCCCTTACTAAAAAATATTTTTTGCCCAATGGAAGCCAAGTCATCTGGACTTTGAACGCTGGCAAGATCGAAGGTTTCCACCGCCGGAGGCAAAGACGCCATTTGGGGAACACTCAAGGCAATTAAGCTAAAGACTCCCAACACCATTGCGACAAAACCAAGCACCCGAAGGAACATGCCCTTAATAAACAACAGGATGAGAATACCCACCCCAATGACACACATGCCGATTATCTGCAATAGCGCGACTTCACTCATGTTTCCTCACCCATGCTTTTCAAAGATGTATGGCTCTTGAGTCTTTCTCTTACTCCATTCCTATTCGAGTTTTTCCCCTGAACTCGGTGCACCACCAGCCATTGCCGGGGCGGTGTGGCCAGGAATTCCCATAGTAGATCCCTTTGGTGGCTGGGCTTTGGCCTTATCTCCCAAGGTCGCCACCCAAAAAATAAACGCAACGATCAGGCAAAACACAAATGTATTAAGGGACATAAATGCCGCGGCATACCCCAACGCAGGTGAATAAGCATAATCCGAGGTGTCCCTCATGACGCCATAAATGTGCCAGTGCACCCGAGATGATGAACGTGCATATCCCATTAGTGACATGAGCAAAATCACCATCACCGCATTTAGGACCAAGCTATATCCTGCTCGAATGGGCATTTTTCCCCATACCATTTCCGTTGTCGTTTTAGCACTTTTCATTAACAAAGCGGTTAATGGGGTGAACGTAACCATGATGAACAGCACAATTAGCACCTGGGCAACCGAGAAATAATTAATCCGGATAATGGCTGGGACGAAATATCCCCATACCCCAAGAACCACAACGGCGATACCTGCGATAACCAGTAAACCTCCCATAATAGCTTTGGCAGCTTTGGCCCATCCTGCGGTTTCTTGTTTTCCCGCCCGCCAATACATAATGAAACTCATAAACGTTACGAGTATCATGATATTGGACACGGTCATTTTTGCGGACATCACCCCGAACACCCCGAGTAAAGGATGGTGGGTACCACCCATTTTTTGTGCTTCCGCCAAGCTTGCCACCAAGGAATGCGGAGTCATCCACACACCGAGGCACAATAACAGGACGATCAACATCCCCATAACCGGTTTTTTATATTGGTTTTCAGAACCTGGAATGCGGTGGGTAATTCCCAACCAAAAATAATAGTTGGCTCCGAGGAAGAGCACTCCAATGAGCATAGCCTGAAGGATAAACAGCCATGCCAAGAAACCACCCATAAGGGTAATCCCCATTTGTTGGTTATATTGGTAGACCTCCCGCATAAGCCAATAGCCCGCAAATGGGAGGGGTAACATACCAAACACACCAATAAAATTCCCGACATACCCCATCCAATCGTAGTGCTCCCGCTCTTCACGTGATACTGCGAGTAAATAGCGGACACCCGCATACGCTCCGACTATAAATCCACCCAACACTACGTTGGCGATCAATCTATGGATATTGACAGGCCACCAGGTTGGGTTTTGCATAGCCATCCAAGCCCTAGCCCAAGCATCGCCCTCCCCCACCACCACCGGACTAGCCTGAAAGGTTGCCCATGAGTTGGGGACGATCATGATTCCGAGGGCAAAAAGATTTAAAAGAAAACCTAAAAAAAGATGGAAAGTCTTTTTATTTCCCTGCATATAATCCCAGCCATACCAATACATATACAGGGTAGCCGTTTCCAATAAGAAGAGCAGACAATAGACAAGAAAGGAAGGGAAAAACATATCGGTCAGGTAGGCCATCAACTTTGGATAGAGTCCGATCAGAAGAAACAGAAGGATCCCGCCGAAGAGGGCTGTGGTGGCATAGGCTGACGTTAGGAGCTTTGTAAACTCTTTGGCGAGCTTGTCATACCGTTGTTCTTTGGTTTTCCATCCAACCAACTCGCATATCCAGGCAAAAATCGGAACACCTAATACGAACCCAGCCAGCAACAAATGTTGTTGGGCGACAACCCATACCAGGTTACGACTACCGATTCCAGGGACATCCCGATATTCCACCGACATGGCCTGAATCTCAGCACCTCCAGCCGCCATAGCCAAAGCCGGGAGAAAGAGAAGTGCCAAAAAACTTCCAAATTTAAGCAATCCAGGCATTCTATTCATTCCTTGCACAACGGTTGCGTGTCGTAATTGGCTGGCCGATGTCATTCTGGCCCCCCTTCGATCGTTCATTATTTTGTTCAAGGCTACTCACCAGAACCTCCAAACCTTTTCTATGGCTTTCCTTCATCCTCTACTGGAGGTTGCTTTTCAGCCTTATTTTCCGGTTTGGCTTTAGGTGAAAGGTCGCCAGCTTCTAAAGACGTTTTAGTATCTCCAGACTTTTCCTCCTGAAGCTTACTCACCACAAGTTCCGCGTTGGCCAGAACTTGCTCCGTTTCCTTCAATACCTTTTGTGGCTCAACTTTGACCACTCCTTTTTTTTCAAAAGTATAAACATACTCTTCATGTGGGTGTGGCGTCGTAGAAGGCAGGAGAACCCAGAAAAGAAACACTAGAACGATCCCCGCTCCAGTAAATGCCGTTAGGAGCAGAGGTTGATCCGATGGAATACGTAAGCTGTCCCAGAAATTAGCCTGGTCCACTGCTGACCCTTTTACCGGTGTCGCATTTTTTACAAATGGTTGAGCGAGCCACCCTAGGCCATACAGCCACCCCAATAAACAAAGAATAAGTACAATAGACGACACACTCCCCCACATCACCAGCTCAAGACTTATCTGTTCAGCGACGGGAATGACGAATATATTTTCTTTAATAGATTCAACAATACTGGAAACCACCGACTGAGCGGTTTCCGTCACCGTGGACACCACGATCATGATGAGTGGTAATGCCAAAGCACTAAAGGCTACCCATCGAATCCAAAGATGAAGACCAAAGCCTGGTTTCGGATTAACCTTTAACCTGTCAATAAATACGGTTCTCGCACATAGACCAAGAGCCCAAATATCCACGGGTATGGAGACAAGTAACAATAGAAAAAGTCCACTCCCCTCCCATGGATGCATATGTGCCGCAAGCAACAACAAGGCGATCACCATCTTTATTGGAAATCCGGTCCAGAATGTAGGCCAAAAAACTAAAAGCCCTAACTTCGTATTTGACATATGTTCCCAGAGATTAGTCTAAAAAGTGCCGGTTTATAATGGCTGACACAGTAAACACCAGAATAAAAACCATAATCACCGTCCAACCAATCAGAGCCATTGGCCGCTTAAAAATATTTCGCTCTGAACTTGTATCCAAAAAAGGCAGGGCCGCTAAAAACGCCATAAATGCCCCTGGTATGGCCATAGCTCCAAGGAATTGGCCAAACTCCCCGCCAAAAATTTTCAAACGAAGCAACTGAAACAAGAACAAGAAATACCACTCTGGCTCAGGATGATAATCCCCAGGATCTGGAGTCGCTTGTTCCAGCAACACGACTGGCTCAATGAAAGCAAGCGAGCAAATGATTAAAAAAACAGTGGCCATGGCCACAATATCTTTCCAGATTTGACGGGGAAAAAAGTAATCCGTTTTGGCCTTAATCTCCTCTGGTGTGCCCCTAAACGGACCTGCTGGTCCAGCCTTTCTAAAAAGAAAAATATGAAGGCCAGCCAGCCCCGCTAAGGCAGCCGGCAAGACCATGACATGAATAACAAAAAATCGGCTTAGGGTCATTTGTCCTGGGGTGGGACCACCTTTAAGAAAACGAGCCAAAAAATCCCCTACGATTGGAGTTTTATCCATGATTTCTACGCCAACCACTGTTGCCCAGTATGCGCGTTGATCCCATGGAAGGAGATAACCTGTAAAACCAAAACCCATCACAATGCCAAATAAAGCCAAACCGACTAACCAGACCAACTCTCTGGGCTTTTTATAGGCACCCCATAAAAATACTTGGGACATATGCGCGAAGACCATCACTACCATGGCAGAAGATCCCCAAAAATGGTAGCTCAGAAGAAACCACCCATAGTCCACTTCATGAATGATATATTGTGTACTCGCGTAAGCGTGATCGGTACTGGGGACATAATAAAACATCAATAGTATCCCCGTGACGACTTGAAGAATAAAGATAAATAGCAATACAGAGCCAAAAGCATAGGCCCAGCGAGAGCCGCCAGGAATTGGCTCATTCAGCATTTTGGCCTGAATATTTTTCAGGCCCACCCGCTCATCAACAAATTCAACAACCTTTTCGAATGCGTTTTGTTGACTTGCGACTTGACTGTCTTCCTTCATGCGCCTTTCACCATTCCATCCTAGGCTTTTACAGAAGCCGAATTTGGTTATTAACCCCGGCTTTATATTCAACATCAATGATCTTCACTTCTCCACCGGCATCAACTTTCAGAGGAAGCACATCGAGCGGTCTCGGTGCCGGCCCTTCGATAACTTTTCCAGCTTCATCATAAATACTCAGATGACAAGGGCACAAAAACACCCCATCTGGAAAGTTTTTCGTTTTTCTCCATTTATACCCACAACCCAGATGGGGACATTTCCCAGAGTAGCCGATATAGGGAGAGTTTGCTTTGTTGACCCAGATGACATCCCCCTTATCATCATAAAACTTTCTATCATTTCCCTCGTATACGGCTTGTTGTACGGCCGGAGTCGCCTTGACCACCCAAATATTTTTCTCAATCTGTTGCTCTGGCATAAAGGCTTCTTTAAATCCCCTGGTAAATTTAAATTGGAAGCCAATATTTTCTTTATTTACCTTCTTTACATTGCCCACGGAAAACCAGGCATTATCGTAGGGTTTGAACATGGGCTTCATGAGATACTTCAACACAGGATACACCAAGGGCAAGGCTATTAAGGTCCCAATCGCATGTGTCATATTGGTAAAAAATGTGCGCCTGGGAACCCCTTGCTCCAATCGCGGAAGAGGGACCAAAATCTCCCCGGGCTCAACATGCAAATGATCCTCCAAATGCGCAATTTCAACTTCCTTAATCGTGACGTACTGATCTCGCTCCAGTACTGGAAATTGACCGAATTCTTCGGGTGAACACCGAAGGACAATTTCCTCCTCGCTCACTACTTCATGGATTTGGTCAATCGGAATCTGGCGTTGCGCCCCGTGCCCATTCAATTCTTGAACGATAATATGGCTGATTTCGTGGGAAAGTGGATCAACAATAACCTTAGAAATCTTCCCGACTTCCTTGTTCGCACACAATGCTTTTGCTGTCAATTTTGGTTGCATAGCCAGGGAAAAACCTCAGATGTTGTTTAATTCATTTTTATTGGCTTCGGAGTTTTAACTGACTCGTCTTTTAACGAAGCAAGAAAGGCAACAAGCGCATCAATTTCTTGTGGGAACATGAGATCTTTATACTTATCAGGCATTTTCCCTTTTTCGAAATCCTTATCGAATCCTTCTGCTTTCCAACTCTTGGGATCAATAATCTTTTCTTTCAACTGTTCAACAGTCATAAGATTACCGATATTATCCATCTCAGGCCCACGTTTTTTCCCACCTTGTCCATACAGCTTATGGCAGTTGTAACATTCCTGTAGTTCCCATTGTTCTTTTCCAAGAGATACAAGATCGCCGGAAGCTGCTCCACCCCCGCCTGCACCAGTCGCCACCGCCACCTCAACTTTAGCATCAGCACCTAAGGAACTCAGTTGCTTCGAAATAGCCTTAGCCCGTTCATCCAATTCTTTTGCCCTGGCTATTAATTCATCGGCCTTCCCTTGCTCTGTTTGGGCCCGGCGAAGCTTCAAGACTTTTTCAATTTTCCCCTTTTCATCCTCCGGGTCAAACTGTGGCAGAATCGACGCTCCGGCAATATAGAGACCAGAGAGCAGGAGGTAAAATACCACCAACGCCCCAACCGCCTTCACGCCTTCCAACCGTTTCATCGCTGGAGCATCTAAAAGAATGAACACCAAAGCCCCTAGTATCGCGTAAAGAAAAAACATGATCTGAAAGACTGGTGGGAAATGGGTGTATTTAGCGCCCACCACCAACAACACCCCAATAATGACCCCCAAGGTGGTCTTCTTCATGACACTCTTGGCAAAACTTTGGTTAGCCATTTGTTTCCTCTTTTTTCAACCTACTCATTTAGCTTCAACCGGCACTGACGATGCCAATGATGTAGCCGGCTTCGGACTTCCCGCTCTCAGCGTGACAAGGATGGCAAAACTCACGACAGCGTAAAACACAATAGTAACTCCCGTTATCCACCATGCCGAGTAGGCTAAGGTCGGCGTAAACGCTTCAGGAGTAAAATCGGGAACGAGGTTATAGACATGGTAATATTTTCGAGTTAGCGAGCGTACCGCGCCCATGAGGCCCATCGTCCAGATGGCGCTAAAGGCCAGGAATATGAGGACGAACTGGGATGCGAAATCAATTTTTCCCCAGACGATCGTCCCACGTTTAATGGCGCGGTTATAAAGCAGATAATTGACCACAGTCAGGAATACGAGAGTAAAGGCTGCAGCATTCTTCGCCGGCATGAGCGCTAATTCACTCGCCCACGAAGGCAACTCGTTTTCCTCGGTGGCCAAGCCTTGTGTAGCCACAAAACCATGAGGAGTCATCCAAATCGCATCAGCCACCACAATCATCAAAAAGCCGACTTTAATCATGGTGAATGCCGACACCGTGAAATTTTTGAGACCAGGAACTTTTCCAAGAATTATAGGAAGGACGACTATTATCACTAAGACAATTAATGATTGCCATTCAGGCGGAGGGAACATTTTCCATGTAAATCCCATGATGGCTGGCAGGAGCAGCACTACCACCGCCACAAATCCTGATATCCGTACCTGTTCAACACCCTGTATTCGCTTTAGACTTAGCCATATATAATAGTTACTGGCCAGGAAGATGAGTCCGACCATGGCACCTTGCATTTCAAAGAACATCGACAGCTGATCAGCCATCATGTAGGGACAAATCGAGGCATCATAGTCACAGAGCTCATAGGCCAGGAGATAGCCCATGAACGGAAGAAGCAAGAGCGCCCCTACCCCGATCATGTTACCCACAAATCCCATCCAGTCGTAATAGGCCCTCTCCTCATCTGTTTTTGACCCCATAAACATATAAGCCGCAATTAGCCCGGCAATAAATCCCCCAAACGTCACATTTCCCACCAGGCGATGAAGGTTCAGGGGCATCCAGCTAAAATTCGCCATTTTGTCCCAGAGGCTGGCCGTTTGAATAAACTCTACCAGGGACAAATCTCCTGCCGCTTTAGCCGGAGTATTCATGAAAGCCGTTGGACCGTCAATGACAAAGAGTGTCACGGTTCCAACAATATTCAGAAGTATCCCCAGAGCAATGTGTCGCCCTTTCTTCGCTCCCTTCATGGAATCCCATGAATAAAAGTAGGTATACAAAACAATGGTTTCAAGAATAAACAGCAGAGGATAGATAACCGCAAACACAAGGAAAAAATGCTTAATCAACCATGTCGAAAAGTCAGGGTACGTCCCGAGCAGAACAAAAATAAACAATCCTCCGGTCAAGGCAGTCATGCTATATAAGATGACCGTCACCTTAATAACTTCCTTGGCCAGACGGTCATACTTGGGATCGTTATTCTTATATCCAAGCCATTCGGCCACCACTGCAAATATCGGAGCGCCTAAAATAAACGCCGCAAATAAGATGTGAAGTTGAGCGACGACCCACACGGCCGTTCGATTTCCCGAATAGGGAAAATCCACAAGGGGAGCGTCAGGTACCTGTCCAAAGGCAGTAGCCCCACCACACAGGCCCAACGCTAGAATTATCCATAGACTTCGATTCAGTGTTTTCAAGGGTCCCCGCCCTCCTTATTTTTCATTCAATTCCTGTATTACTCTGCCGCTTTTTCAGCCTCTCCACCAGCTGGAGCTTCGGCGGCAGGAGCATCACCTCCAGGCGCTGACCCGGCCGTTCCCGCAGGAACCCATTGCTTTTTCGCAACATCATATTCCATGCCCTTGAGGCCGAAGGTCGCTTCATACGCAATGACTTTCCAAATGGCGTCCTCGGAAAGCTTGCTCTTCCACGCCTTCATTTTTGTCCCAGTCACTCCTTCAGAAATTCGCCAAAACCATACCGAATCCGAATACAGTTGCATTTGCTCTGTCCGACGGAAATCCCGCGCACCGGCCTTAACAGGCTTTCCATCTTTTCCGTGGCAACTTGCACAATTGACATCAATATTCTGCTGACCGGTAAAAATCGCTTGGCCCTCTTCCAGTATCTCTGGATTATTCCAATAGCCAGCCGGCATATGCTTATCCGCATATTCCGGTGGAGCAGGAGGAGGCGGTTGCGGGGGACCTTCGCCACCACCACATGCTGACATCAAAAGGCCCAAGACGGCCAAACCACTGACTAAAAGGCTTTTTACTGTTTGATACTCGTTCATTGTTCCCCCTCGTTTACCTGATTCCTGATTTTCCAGATTCGACCTTCCTCAAAAAATCTTAGTCACTACGGAACGACACGGCATGATTGCCAAAAGCTTGGCGAAAAGATTCGCTCCGTCCCTGTATCAATCCGGCCAAACTCCACTCTCCGAGTCGACCCAAACGCTCCAGATGGAATAACCAAGAGATGCCCCTGGCTTTCATTGTTGAAATGGAAATCGACTTTGTTAAATCCATGTCATCTGCGTTCCATTCCTCGAAACATCTGTCAGAGCATCCAGCACGGAAACAACAGCCGGCTCAAAGCCATTCCCGCCCTTTCCACAATCCAACCCTCGATCGTAAAGCGACGGTCTACATTATGAAGAGCATAAAACACACGGATAGGAAAAATGGTTTAACAGAGTAAGAATTCAAGGTAGAACGACGTGACCGGAGTGCACTATATGCGTACACCCTACATCCCTCAGTTTTCACGAGCCTTCACATTTCCTTCCAATGAAAATACTCTGCCAATCCTATTTATCCCATTCAAAAATCTTTGGGCTACATAGGTCTCCTGGGCCCAAAAAAGTTCAGGACTTCTATCACAGTCAGAAGCCAACCGTCAATTATCTCTTCCGTTCTTGCGCGCTGTTTCCCACTCGCCATTCCTGTGTTTTCAGAGAATAAACATATTAGTGCATGAGTCGAGAGAGAAATAAATTTCTCATCACGCCAGAGTCCGATGATAAGGAAAACCTGCTTTGGATTATATGGATGCTTCAGAACATTGGAGGGATAAGAAGGCTTGGGAGAATTGTGTCTTTAAGACCTTGCCTCGGGCTTCTTCCACTTTTGCGCCCAGTCCTCCCACGATCGACCAAACGCCGTATCTTGCCCGGAGAATACGATTCCAGTCACCTCTTGGTATAAAACCGTATGAGGCTGCTGATCTCCTGGCAGGAATAGCTTAATATACGGCTGAGGAGCCTCCTCCTGACGATCAAATACAAAACCTATAACCTGCTCCCCTGTTTTCAGGTGAATCGTCACATCGCCTCGATAATCAAATATGCGATCCATGGCTTCGTGCAATTCTTTCTCATTCGAAGGCTGCAGATGCCGGCCTTCCCATGATTGGGGGGTATCTGTCGAAGATACATCTAAACTCATGACGACCCCTTACTTACAGCTAAACGTGGAGACAATTTCCAGAGGACCCAGAGTTGAGGAAAGAAAAGAAAAACACAGAGGAGGAGCCTCACACAGCATTGGGAAACAGGGTCGCTCTGACGGTCCCAAAAAACCCACTCCATGAGCTGAAGGTATCTTTCACGGCAGAGGCTTCATACCCACAATGCACCATACAATCCCGGCATTGTTCATGTCGGCCCGTCCCATAACGCTCCCACTCCGTTTCTTCCATTAATTCTCGAAAAGTGGATACGTACCCATCCTGCAACAAATAACAAGGGCGCTGCCATCCAAAAATATTGTACGTGGGATTCCCCCAAGGAGTGCACTCATACTCCCGTTTTCCCATCAGGAATTCAAGAAATAACGGAGATTGGTTGAACTGCCAAGCGCGTTTACGTTGAGCCAGCAATTGCGCAAATAACGAATGCGTCCGATCACGACTCAAAAAACTATGCTGATCTGGAGCCTTTTCATAACTATACCCAGGAGAAATCATCATGCCTTCCACACCCAACTCCATCATTTCATCAAAGAATCGCCTGACACGAGCAGGCGCCGCATCATTAAATAATGTCGTATTGGTCGTCACTCGAAAACCTTTGGCTAAAGCGGCTTTAATGGCTTTCACGGCAACATCATAGACGCCATCTCGACAAACGGCATGGTCATGCTCTTCCTTGAGACCATCCATATGGATGCTAAATGTAAGGTATTTCGAGGGAGTATAGTCCTGTAATTTTCGTTCAAGCAGAATGGCATTTGTACAGAGGTAAACATATTTCTTTCGCTTCACTAGCCCTTCGGCAATGGCTGGCATTTCAGGATGAATCAGGGGCTCTCCTCCAGGAATACTCACAATAGGTGCACCACATTCATCAGCAGCAGCCCAACATTGCTCAGGCGTCAGGCGCCGATTCAAAATATGATCCGGGTACTGGATTTTCCCACACCCTGCACATTCCAGGTTACACCGAAAGAGCGGCTCTAACATGAGCACAAGGGGGTATCGCTTCACACCCCGTAAGTGCTTTGAGAGGGCATAATGAGCTACGGTATACATTTGAGATACAGGTACCGACATTGTTATTTAACTCCCTCTAGATTTTTACCATATTTCAAGAGCATCCATATCCTACCCCCGGCATAAATTCAAAACCAAGGCCTGGGTTAAACAGGATAAAATAAATGGAGGCGCCGAGCGGGTTCGAACCGCTGAATCGCAGTTTTGCAGACTGCTCCCTTAGCCACTTGGGTACGGCGCCTTTGCGAGCTTATTATAAGAAGTCTATTTTCTCTTGTACAAGAGAAAGTCTGACTTTCTCTTTCTTTAGTCCTCAAAAGGCTGGAATCATTACTGACGAGGCAACACGGGAAGTTCTCTGGAGACAGATCGTATCGGGCTTAAGGAAAGATCTTCCATTGGGGATTGCTGAATGGAAACGCCATCGGGCGTCTCCTGAACATTGACGCTCGGTCCCTGACCACCCTGCTCTTTGGCCATCAACTCCACTTCTTCAATCAAAGTATGAAGAAGTTCTTCAGATGGCACACGTTTATATAATTTCCCTTTTTTAAACAGAATTCCTACGCCTTGACCTCCGGCAATTCCAATATCAGCTTCTTTCCCTTCACCAATTCCATTCACGACACAACCCAAGACAGATACGGTGATTGGGGTGGTGATATGTCCCAGTCGATGCTCTAATTCGTTAGCCATTTTCACCACATCAATTTCCACTCGCCCACATGTCGGACAAGCAATCACATTGACACCACGATGACGAAGCTCCAGCGATTTCAGAATTTCAAACCCAACCTTGACTTCTTCCACCGGATCGGCCGCTAAAGAGACCCGAAGGGTATCGCCGATACCCTGAGAAAGCAGCCAACCTAACCCAATAGCAGATTTCACCGCACCGGTCATCGCAGTTCCCGCTTCGGTAACGCCGATATGCAATGGGTAATTGGCTTGCTGGGCAAACAACCAATAGGCATCCATCGCCATGTGCACGTCAGAAGCCTTTAGGGACACCTTCATATTGGTAAATCCAACATCCTCCAATGCATGAACCGCGTTCAATGCCGACTCGGCAAGTGCTTCAGCCGTAGGGTAGCCATATTTTTCAAGAAGATGCTTCTCTAAGGAACCCCCATTCACGCCAATTCTGAGTGGAATGCCATTGTCATTGACGGCCTGAATCACTTCTTCGGTTTTCCACCATGGCCCAATATTCCCTGGATTAATACGGACGCAATCCACAACTTTGGCGACTTTTAGGGCAAGACGATGGTCAAAATGGATATCTGCGATCAAAGGTACCGTCATTTGTGATTTTATTTTTGGAAGCGCATCAGCTGCTTCCATATCGGGCACGGCTACCCTAATTAATTCACATCCAGCTTTCTCTAAGCGGTGAATCTGCTCCAGAGTTCCAGCAACGTCCCTCGGATGAGGAATTGTCATAGACTGGACCGATATGGGGGCATCCCCACCAACTGTGACCGATCCAACCTGGATTTGTTTGGTTTTTCGTCGAGAAATATACACGAGAATAGACTAGCGTATCACTGCTTGCAGGGAAACCCGGTCGTGCAACGCCTTGGCCTGATCATAAATCCCATCTGCCGTGAGACCATACTTTTCCCTGAGCAAATCCTGAGGCCCTTGCTCAATATACCAATCCGGTAATCCGAGTACTTTGGTCGGCATACTCCAACATTCTTCCTCGGATAAAAACTCTAGTACAGCAGATCCAAATCCGCCCATTCGGCACCCTTCTTCAACCGTAATTAAGCATTTCACTTTGTTGGCAATTTCTCGAATAAGGGTTTTATCTAGAGGCTTTACAAAACGTGCATTAATAACAGCCACCGATACGCCTTCTTCTTGTAGGCGCTCAGCCGCTTTCATCGCCTCCGAAACCATGACCCCAATCGCGATAATCGCCACATCTCGCCCATCAGATAACAGTTCACCCTGGCCGATTGAAAGAGGAATGGGCTCAGAATCTAGTGGCACCCCAAGGCTACTGCCGCGAGGATATCGAACCGCCACCGGACCATCATGCACCAATCCTGTTTGGACCATATGTTGAAGTTCATTTTCATCTTTTGGGGCCATAATTACCATATTGGGAACATGCCGCAGAAACGCAAAATCAAACGCCCCATGATGGGTCGTTCCGTCTTCGGCCACCAATCCTCCCCGATCAATACAAAAGGTCACCGGCAGATTTTGGGTTGCCACATCATGCACAACCTGATCATAGGCCCGCTGCAGAAAAGTCGAGTACATACAGATAACCGGCCGCATATTATCCGCGGCGAGACCAGCTGCATATGTCACCGCATGCTGCTCGGCAATCCCAACATCAATCAAACGGGAGGGAAACTCCTTTTCAAACTCAGACATTCCCGTTCCCTCGCACATCGCAGCCGTAATGACCACCACCCGCTTATCTTTTTTGGCTTGACGAATCAGAGTTTTAGCAGCGATTGAACTATACGAGGGGTGACCGGGCTTTTTCATCGGTTGCCCAGTCTTCGAATCAAACGGTGAACAGGCATGGAACCAAACAGGATTCTTCATTGCCGGCTGAAAGCCCAATCCTTTTTTGGTAATTACATGCAGGAGAGTGGGCCCTTTTAATTTCAAAACATTCTCCAACGTCGGGAGTAAATGCTCAAAATTGTGTCCGTCAATTGGACCGACATATCGAAAACCCAACTCTTCAAATAGCAGACCCGGGAGCAGCAAGCCTTTGGCCAGCTCTTCGGCCCGAATCGCCATTCGCTTTACGGGTTCTCCAATTTGCGGGATGGTTTCCAGAAGTTGAGAGGTTTCTTCCCGAAGTCTTGTATAGAACTCCCCGGTAAAGGTCCGGTTAAGATAGGCGGAAATAGCTCCGACGTTTCGGGAAATCGACATTTGATTATCATTCAGGATCACCACACAGTCCCGGCCCATGTCTCCGGCATGCTGCAATCCTTCCAATGTCATTCCAGCAGTGAGGGCCCCGTCTCCTACCACGCAAACTACCTTATTGGACTTGCCTAATTGCTCACGTGCCTCCACAAAGCCCACGGCAGCAGACACTCCGGTTCCGGCATGTCCGGCATTAAACGTGTCATAGATGCTTTCTTCTCGTTTACAAAATCCGCTTATTCCCCCAAACTGGCGGACCGTATGGAATTGTTCACGACGGCCCGTTAATAATTTGTGTGTGTAAGCCTGATTACTGGTATCCCAAACAATTTTATCGTCTGGCGTGTTTAATAAATACTGCAAAGCCACCGTCAATTCCACCACGCCTAAATTGGAGGCTAAATGCCCCCCCACATGGGAGATCACCTCTATAATGAGTTCCCGAATTTCCTGACAAAGTTCAGGGAATTGGTCCCGAGAAAGTTTCTTTAAATCTGCTGGGCTTTCAATCCTTTTTAGCAAGGACATTGCGCATCCTTTCTGAAAGAACCTAACGTGTTGTAGGGGAATAACTAAAAATGTCCAAATTCCGACATGATTAAACAAAATCATCCCATAGCCGCTATTGCCTGTCAAGCATTTGTTCAACTTCAGGGGTGAGCATTGGAACGGTCAACATCCATCTGGGTGAGGGTCTGCTGGAGCAAGGCTTCGGCTTCCGGTCGATGAATCCGTTCCCATATCCATCGCTTTTTAAGAGGGGGGGTATTTACAACCCGGGTTAGCTCCCTCATTGCCTCCAAATTTTGTCCGTGCTTCAGGTACCATTTCGCAAGATCCAACCCTGCCGGTGCATACCTGCTATCGAGAGAAACCGCTTTTTTCAAATGCTCTCCAGCTACGTTCTGATCGCCTCCTAACACCCAGGGTAACTCCTCATACATCCGCCCTAACATATGGTGAGCCTGAACATTGTTTGGATCAAGTTCCAACACCCGATTCACATGCTTCTTTAACTTCTGAATCGTCAATGCCGCTGCAACCAAACCCTCCAACTCCGCCGCACTCCCAAGATTGGCGGCATACAAAAAATGGGCATCTGCAGAAGACTCACGAAGACCAAAGGCTTTTTGAGCGAGACGGGCTCCTTCCTGGAAAGCTGCCAACTTCTGCTCCCGATCAACGTACACCCCGTAACCTAGATCCAAATACAAGCCTGACATCCGAAGCAAGCGCGATAGGTCGTTTGAATTAGCTGCTCCCTCCCTCACCAAAATTTGCAGCTCCCTTTCAAGACTTTCGGGAGATTGCTGGGAGGTTAAGTCCTCACCCTGCAATGCCCCCGAAGGGAGAATGAAGACTCCTATGAGTAAGAGGACCCCTATTGGCATAAATAGACGCATATTTCTTGATCTTGTCAATACAAGTTTTTTCGGAAAAGCAGATTGACTATGTGCTGTATTAGAAAGGATAGTTGAGACCAGCAAATACCGCTCCACCTTCCCTACTGTACCCCCAATCCACCCGGGCCATGACATTGGGACGGACAATGGCTCGGAAGCCTACGCCAGGTGTAACTTCCCAATCATGAAATTGGCGAAATTTAAAATCCTTATAGGTTCTCCCCATATCCACAAATGGCGTTAATTCACATTCTATACTGACATTGAACATCTTCATCCCAAAAAGATGTATACGTTCCTCCACATTAAATGCCACCATATGTTTATCAATAAACCGGTCCTTCCCATATCCTCTCAGGTTGTCTTCTCCTCCCAAGGAACTTTGTTCGTAAAAGGGGATCCCATCGCCAAAACTTAATTGCAGCATCGCTCGGGCCACGAAAATATACCGTTTGGAGGGACTCGGCATCAGGTGCCTGATATCAAACCCTGAACGAAAATACAACAGATCTTCTTCTTTCCCAAAATCAAAGTTCTGCGCCAATTCCCCAAATGCTTCAACTCGGGTGCCCGCGGTCGGGGTATTGAGGTTATCTCTGGAGTCATATTGGAACACCAGACGGTGGGCCAAAATTGTCGCACCTTTTATCCCCGGATCACGCGGGAACCGATCCTTAGTATATGGCTCGTCATCTACACCTCCCGGTTGAATTTCAACATTTCGAAACCTTTGGTTGACGGATAATCGCGTCACATCATTCAAATGGATACCAAGGTTCCAATGAATTTGAATTTCACGCCCCGTATAGTTTGATTCATTACCTTTGGGAGTGGTTTGCCCTAAACCATAAAACCGCTTGGTCGCATTTTTGAAAAATTGTGCTCCAACATCCACAAAGAACAGCCCTTCGATAAACCCAGGATCCTGGTAACGAAACTTCAGTTTTCGTTCGATTTCCTCAGTATACGAACCGACCGTCTCCATTTGCCTCCCACCAGACCAATAATGAAAATAGTTCAAGGTTCCCCGGACCCCTAGAAATGAATTGTGAATCAGCATCGGGGCAAAGAGAGAACGGAGGTTACCTTCCGCATCTGAATTCAATGACGGGGCAATCAACCCAAAGTCTTGTCCATCATTTTTGGAGGTAGAAAACGCAGGAACCACAAAAAAAGAATTTTCGGCGAGGACCTTAGAAGAGGGAAGGATAACGCCGCCCAGGGCCAGGCACGACAACACCAGGCCCCACAAACGAAACGATATCACAAAACCGAATCCTTAGGACGAAGTCCCCAGGTCGGATTTTGAACGAAGCTTCTCGAGAAGGGCTTCAAACGATGAGGAGTTAATAATACGGGAAAATTGCCCACGGTAATTTTTCATCAAACTCACTCCATCAATCACTACGTCATACACCCGCCACTCTCCATTTTTTTGCAACAGACGATAGTCCAAGGGTATTTGCACTTTCGGAGACACCACTTTGGTCTGGACTTCAGCGAATTCTCCCTTTTCGCGCTCTTTGAGGTACTCCACTTCTTCTCCAGAATACCCGTCTACATTGCCGACGTAGGAATTTGCCAAAAACTGCTGAAATAAAGTCACAAATTCTTGTTGTTGCTCTGTACTTAATCCCTTCCACTGAGAAGCCAGGGTACGCTTGGCCATTTCGGCATAATCAAATCGCTTTCCGATGATTTCTTCGAGCTTCGCTCGCCGTTCCGTCTCTCTCGCGGGGTCCTTCAACGCTTGATCCCTCAGCACCACAAAAACCTGATCAACAGTTTCCTTGACTGCCCCCGTTGGAGTACCTCCTCCCCACGCGGCAGTCAAACAGGCAAAAGAAACCACTATCCACCCAAGTAATAATACCGCCACATTTCTTGAAAAATGTTTAAACTGCACCGTTCGAGGTTCATCAGCTCTCGTCCTCATCATTAACTCAGGTTTCTTAACCAATTCCCTTTGCATATTTCCTCCACCTCTATTTCACTAGACAAGCATCACTCAACGTTGCCATGGATAAATTGACTAATCACCTGCTCTAGGTCAATTCCAGATTCCGTGTCCACAATGGTCCCACCAGTCTTCAAACGTTCTCCCGCTCCTCCGGGAGATAATTCCATGAATTTTTCTCCGATGATGCCACGAGTCTTGATTGAAGCAATCGCATCGTCAAACACCGTGATCCCATCCTGAATGGCAAGGACCACTTGTGCCCGATCGTCGTTCAGTCCGATTTTTTTTACTCGGCCCACCTCTACTCCGGCGATTTCTACCGACGCGCCGTTTTTCAACCCGGAAGTGGAAGAAAATTCTGCCTGGAGTTCGTAATAATCCCCTCCAACCAGCTCAAGCTTTCCAAGTTTGATCGCCAAATACCCAAGGCAGATGACCCCCACTAACACAAATATTCCGACGATTAATTCAAGTTTTCCACGTTCCATCATAAAAATTCAGTTCGGGTAATTGATGTTTTATTGGGTAAGGCCCGGGAAGGATAATGCTTATAGTTCAGGGGGACACCAATATCCATCTCATTCCTTAACCCACTCTCGAGATCCGGAAGATTCAGACGGGAGCGGGGTGATTTCCATTATTGACCGAAATAAACTCACGCACCACAGGATCGGCAGTCTGCTGAAATTCATCTGAAGGAAACATAGCAATAATCTTCCCATTCTTTAACATAGCAACCCAATCAGAGATAGGGAAGATCTCTGGGATTTCATGACTCACCATCACACCGGTAAATCCAAAGGTTTTATGCATGGCCAAAATGAGGTCATGGATGGCATGGGCCATCAACGGGTCCAACCCCGTCGTCGGTTCATCAAACAAAATAATCTCCGGCCCCATTACCAGTGCCCGGGCCAATCCTGCACGTTTTTTCATTCCTCCGCTCAGTTCTGCAGGAAATTTATGGCCCATCTTGTCCAACCCTACCCTCTCCAGCATCTCTGGTACCCATCGACAAATTTCCTGTTCAGACATCATGCGTTTTTCTCGCAAGGGAAAAGCGACATTATCAAATACATTCATAGAATCAAACAAGGCAGCCGATTGAAACAACATAGCAAATTTTTTGCGTATGTCATTCAATTCTTGGTCATTAATTTGCGTAAGGTCCGTTCCATCAATAATGACTCGGCCTCGATCCGGGCGAATCAATCCAATGATGTGCTTAAGCATCACGCTTTTGCCCTCACCGCTCGGACCGATAATCGTCGTAATTTTACCTTTAGGAACATGGAGAGTGACCCCTTTGAGCACAGCCTGTCCCCCTAAGGTTTTTTCCACACCCTCCAGCTTAATGACCATCGGTAGACTCGTAGACATGCGTAACGTTACATAAGGACGGAGGTTAAAAAATAGTCCCACACCAAAATAAGAACTGCCGCCAAGACCACAGATTCAGTGGTAGCTTTTCCTAGACCCTCGGCACTCATTCTCGTGTAGTACCCTTTATAGCAGCAGACCCAGCTGATAATCAGGCCAAAACTAATCGACTTTAAGATCCCCCCATAGACATCTTTCCATTCCACCGCCGATTCGATTGAACTCCAATAGGATCCCCCGCTGACTCCGAGCAACTTGACCCCAACCAGATACCCTCCCCAAATTCCTACCACGTCAAATATAGCAACCAACAAAGGTACCGAAATAAGCGACGCAACAACCTTGGGAGTAATCAAATACTGCAAAGAATTGATCGCCATGGTCTCCAATGCGTCAATCTGCTCGGTAATACGCATAATCCCGATTTCTGCGGTCATGGCTGATCCCGCGCGAGCCGTTACCATCAATGAGGCTAATACCGGACCTAGCTCACGGATCATGCTTATCGCCACCGCAGACCCTAGCAGACCTTCAGACCCAAACTTCCTCAGGGAATAGTACCCTTGAAGCGCTAACACCATCCCGGTAAATAACGCCGTCAGAATGACAACAAAAGAGGACTTGAAACCCACAAAATGCATTTGCTTGATAATTTGAGCGATTCTCAATGGTGGTCGGAACAACCATCCAAACGTCCGTACCAAAAACACAAACATGGCCCCCATTTCTTCTATCAAGAAAAGAGTCCGTTTCCCAATTTGTTGCAATAATATCATGGAATTTTGGCACCAGATTTATTGATAGCCACAGAGAAAGTTTGGGCTGAAACAATCGGGAAAAAATTTTTAAAAAAACCAGAAAGTTGGATTCCGGCCTGCCTCGAATGTCGATACAAACGAAAAAATCCCTTCCAACATCGAGGTGAGGATAGGACCTGTCCTATACCACCAACCCATCCAAATGGCTTGAGAAACATATTGAAGTCTACCGGTAAATCCTCGTTAATACCATCAGAAATTGCACGAATAATCAGAAAAGGGAAACCGTACTGCTTCGCCACTTCGCCGATAGCTCCACTCTCCATATCTACAGCCATCGCTCCGGTCCGTTCCCCCAGAATACGTTTTTGTGAAGCCTGTGTCAGCACACGATCCGTCGTTACAAAACAACCAGCTTGAAGAAGGCACCCATCCACCAATGGGACCCTTAATGCCGTCTTGACCCACTCCGGATGACACACAATTCGTGGCAGATCAGAATCTGAGAACATCTCTGTAGGCTCCCCAAACAGAACCTCTTGACCGACCACCAACGATCCGATTGGGGAAGAATTGAGAGCGCCGGCAAAACCGGTAGAAATGACGACATCCCATGCTTCGCTCCCTAAAATTTGCCGGCTAACCCTTTCAGCCTTTCCTGGACCTATTCCCGTCTTCACTAACAAGACATAGGCTGAAGCGCCTTGACTCTCTAAGCCGGCATACCCTGGGCGATTGGCAGAGCACACACGGGGAAGAGTCCGGCCAACAGCGTTAAACTCTACATGGGTTGCAGTCAATATGACGATTCTGGTCAGAGGAGGCTCCTGCCATCATCGGGGAATGGGAAATGTGCAAAAGGCAGGTAGTCAGGACCGAAATTACACAAGCTGACTCTGGCGTCTGGCCACTTGGGCGGCCTTTCGTAATTGATCGGCCCTTGCTTCCCCGGTTATCTTTACATTCCGGTACATACCCAGGGCCCAGATGGGGAAATACTTAAAATATCCATGATACCGTAAATAAAAGACTCTGGGGAACCCGGTACCCGTATGAAACGGTTCCTCCCAAACTCCATTCTCACGTTGATGGCGAATGAGCCAATTGACTCCACGGACAACGCTAATGGAGTCCGATTCTCCAGCTTGCAGGAGGGCCATGAGCGCCCAGGCCGTTTGAGATGCCGCACTTTCTCCTCGCCCGGCCTTCTCCACATCAGCGTAGGAATCACAGGATTCCCCCCAACCCCCATCAGAGTTCTGAACGGACTCTAGCCATATCACCGCCTGCTGGATCCACGGCACCGTCATATCAATGCCTATTGCACGAAGGCCTGAAAGGACACACCAGGTCCCATAAATATAATTGACCCCCCATCGGCCATACCAACTTCCGTTTGGCTCTTGCTCCTTACGTAAGAACTCAATTGCCGGGTTCACGGCAGGGTGAGACTGGTCATACCCTAACGTTCCTAACATTTCCAAGCATCGCCCGGTTAAATCGGCTGTACTGGGATCCAAAAGAGCCTGATGATCTGCAAATGGAATCTTATTGAAAATTAATTTATTGTTATCCTTATCATATGCGCCCCAACCACCATCTGACCCCTGTAACGCCAAAGCCCATTGAAACCCTCGTTGAAGGACCTCATCTGAACCGAACACGTCGGCAGGATTGATCTTGGCCAACCCTGTCACCACAGCCGCGGTATCATCGACATCGGGATACCATTCATTTTCAAATTGGAACGCCCATCCACCAGACCGAGCTTTTGGAGCCGACACCGCCCAATCTCCCACTTTTTGACACTGACGTGCTCGCAACCAGGCATCCGCACGTTGCAGTGAAGAATGGTCCAGCGCAAGGCCCCGTTCGATCAGCGCATTAATCGTTAAGGCTGTATCCCAAACTGGAGAATGACAAGGCTGTAAATGCAGCATAGTGGGCGTTGAGGTATTACCGGGATTCGAGTAAATTTCAAGTGCTTCTATTTCCCTCAATGCTTTTTGAACCAACGGATGATCGGTAGAGTATCCCAAAGCTCGAAGGGCAAAAATTGAATAGGCCATTGCCGGATAGATGGCTCCCAATCCTCCTTCTCCTCCCATATGTTCAAGCATCCAAGACCGTACGCTACTCAAAGCCTTTTTTCGGAGGGCCTTTATGGGATAGGCCTCATAAAGGCGAAGCAGCCCATCGACCCAAACAAAAAAATTCCGCCAGCTTATCAGGGTGGAATCCCTGTGCAACGGTGGGACATGAGCATAGTCCACCTCCTGACGAGGCTGAAGAAAAAGTTCTTCAATCCCTTGTTCCTTGGAGATGGTGCACATAGGTCGATGGGCAAAAACAATTAAAAGCGGGATAATGACTGCACGGGACCAATATGAAACGGCATATAAATTAAAATAAAACCATCGAGGGGCTAAGAATATTTCTGGAGGCATACACGGTATCCCGCGCCAATCATATTGTCCGAATAATGCTAAGGTAATCTTGGTGAAGACATTGGCCTGAACGACACCACCCTTGCCGAGAATGAAACTTCTCGCACGTTGCATCACGGGCTCATCAGGAGAAACCCCTGCCAGTTTAAGCGCAAAATAGGCCTTCACCGATGCACTGATGTCTGCAGGCCCTCCTGAAAAAATCGGCCAACCCCCATCTTCGAGCTGAGTATGAAGTAAATACCGAGTAGCTTTCCGCTCTCTATCCAGATCAACCACATCCAGAAACCGTCGAAGCATCACATACTCAGAGGTCAAGGTCGTATCCGCTTCCAACTCCTCAACCCAAAATCCCTGTTCAGGATCTTGCATGTTCAGTAACCAGTCTTCCCCTTTTTGAAGAGCTGATTCCAGAGCACTCATATGGCCAAGATTGGCTGTCCGGTGGAGAGTACGGTCCAGAGAAACATCCGGATGGAGGTTATGGGAAACCAGCTTAAGGGGCGGTGGCTTTTGCTTTACACGATAGGGTCCCAACTTTGGAGTCAGGGTCTCAAAGATATTCCCCGATAACCGTACTAAGAATTGCTTGAGCAACTTCATGCGGTAGTTCTTTCAGCGATTCAACTTTTATTAGTGCAATTGTGGGGGGAGTGTGCCCAAAAATGAGAGATTCACAAGACACAAAAAAGCCCTGCTTAAACAGGGCTTTATAACTAAATACAGTTAGACTGTCAAGCCGATTGTGTTTTTTACTGAAACGCTCCTTAGGTTGAAAGCAACACAATACGATCACGGTGATGGTTCACCTGACGAGTTCCGTTCCGGGTATCAAATACCACGGGAGCGTGCTCAACGATCAACTGGTAATCAAAAGCAGAATGCGCGGTCAAAATCAGGGCGCACGCACTGCGCTTTAACAATTCGGGATTTATCTGTTGAGATTTATATTCCTTTCCTTGGATTATAAGGGAAGGAGTAAAGGGGTCAGAATATTGCAGCGTTGCTCCTTCATGTTGCAATAGTTCCATGACTTTTGTGGCAGGCGATTCACGTGGGTCTTCAATATCGGCTTTATAAGTTACTCCCAATACGAGAATGATTGAATCTTTTAAGCATTTACCTCGTTGATTTAAAATCCGCTGGACCTTATTCATTACGAAATAGGGCATATTTTCGTTGATCTCCCCAGCCAGTTCAATGAACCTGGTATGGACATCATACTCTTTTGACTTCCACGCTAAATAATATGGATCCAGGGGAATGCAATGTCCGCCCACACCAGGGCCAGGATAAAAAGCCATGAAGCCAAAGTTTTTTGTGGCAGCGGCATCAATCACTTCATAAACATTAATATTCATCCGGTCACACAACAAAGTGAGCTCATTCACTAATGCAATATTCACTGACCGAAAAACATTTTCAAAGACCTTCGCCATTTCCGCGACACGTGGAGAGCTGAGAGGGAAGATTTTCACGATGGATTGTTCATAAAAGGCTTTGGCAACTTCCCCGCAAACTTTGGTAACACCACCCACCAACTTAAAGGTATTATGAGTCTTAAACTTAGCATTTCCGGGGTCAACCCGTTCCGGCGAAAATGCGACAAAGAGATCTTTTCCAGCCGTTAAACCCTTTGCTGTCAAGGCAGGTAAAATGACTTCCTCGGTTGTTCCTGGATAGGTTGTACTTTCTAGTACAACGAGCATATTCGGATGTGAATAATCGGCAAGATGCCCAAGAACTTTGACAATCGCCGAGATATCCGGTTCCTTATTTTTGGTCAGAGGAGTCGGCACACAAATAAGTATGACATCGCACTGCCGCAACACGGAAAAATCAGTTGTCGCCTGTAATTTTTTTTGCTCTACGACTTCTCGTAACTCAGAGTCCACCACATCCAAAATATAATTGCGCCCTTGGTTTACCATTTCAACCTTGGCTACAACTTCATCCACCCCAAATACATGGTACCCGGCTTTGGCTTGAAGAACGGCTAAGGGAAGCCCCACATAGCCCAATCCAATCACTCCAACATTGGCTGACCGATTTTTAATTTTTTCGAGTATGTCCACTGTTGCTCCCCTTTTGAAATCACGTTAACCGATTCAGTTTAAGTTCGGGGGAAAATCAACTTTTCTTGAGTTAATTCCCCCGTTGAATGCATGGCGCTCTGACACGACAAAACTAGGAAGACACATCATTCGTCACATTCGTAATGACCTTTCCCTCATTTATGGTCCACACGTCGCAAGTTGCATCTCCATCAATGTTTCCAATGGCAACCGCCGTAAAGCCTAATGTACTCACAGAATCCAAATTTGGGTCGGTACACCCGGGAGGTAAAGTTCCAAGATTGGCATTACCGATTTTATAAAAATATCGCTGCGAAGACCCACTCATGGCAAACCCAATGGCATTAAAATCATCTATATACCCATTATTTTCAGCAAAATAGGCAATTTCTGCGGTATGGATTGCCACCAAATTGCTTTTGGCCTCCGTTTGCTTGGCCTTGGCTTGGTAACGCAAAAAATTTGGAATGGCTATAGTCGCCAAAATTCCAATAATTGCCACCACAATCATCAGCTCCGTCAAACTGAAACCCTTTTGTTCATTGAGTTGAGTCAGCATCCTACAAATCCTCCATGGAGTACTATCCTCCAACAGATTGTTATATATTTCACCTTCGGATGATGGTACACCTGGTCTTCTCAAGTAGCCAGGGCTCCAATGATAATTAACACGGCCTTAAAGACGGCAATAAAACGGCATTAAACATCAAAAAATTCATATAACGGACCATTTCAGGGACACAAAAAGGGAGGACCACATCGTCATGCAAGGCAAATAACGAAAAGGCGTGACTATTTATTCGCCAGAAAGTAAGCAAATCTTAAGAATCAGCGGCTGAAAATGACTCAGACACGGAACCTATCAAGAAGGCTCATACCACCTTTTATATAAAATGGAGGTATCACTTGATAAAGAATGGTGAGAACCTATGGGGCCAGAGTAGACTGATGGGAAAGGGTAGGAACCGGTTCCCCAAAACCGGCCTCACGAAACCGCTTGCCCAGCAGCTTATTTGTTGAATCGAGTTGCAGTGAATGCAGCCAGGCCTCTCGTGCCTTATTTCGTTCATCTTGCTTTAAGAAAATATCCCCCAAATGTTCATAAATAACAGGATCATCGGACACTAAAGAGACCGCTCGTTGAATCGTTTCCAGTGCTTCTTCAATGCGTCCCAGCTTATAGAGTGCCCAAGCCAAACTATCCACGTAATACCCATTATTCGGTTTTAAGGCGACGGCACGTTGCGTAAGGGACAAGGCCTGCTCCCCCTTGATGCCACGATCGGCATAGCTATACCCCAAATAATTCAAGGCATCCGCATGTTCCGGATCCAACTCCAAAGCCTGCTCCATTTCCCGAACCACATTTTCGAAATGGTCTAATTTGTCATAGACCGTGCCTAAATTAAAATGGAGTTCGGCATTTGAGGGGTCATGGTGAATACCCTCCTCTAATCTGGCCTTGGCCTTGTGATATTCCTCCATTTGAAAATGGGTCAGCCCCAACAATAAATACGGCTCTGGCCGCTTAGGATTGAGGCTAACGGCCTGATCTAAATACGAGAGAGCTTCCTGGTTGCGTTTTAACCGATAGGACACAAAGCCTAAATGCAGAATACTATCAAAAAAGGTATTGTCCATTTGGACATTTGTTCGATAGGCCTGAATCGCGCGGTCATAATCCTTCATTTCCTCATATAACAATCCCAGAAAGTCACGAACGCGCAATTCGTTAGGTCTCACGCGCAAGATGGCGTTCAACTGCTCGATTGCAGCTGGAAAATTCCCCATCTCACCATAAATTTGAGCCTTAAGAATCTGCGCATGCAAATCATCTGGATTTTGCTGGAGAAAATAATCCAAATGGCTTAAAGCCTTGTCCGTGTTATGTTGACCAATATACAGACGAATAACACGCAAGCGGAATTCCCGATGATGCGGATTTACCTCAATCAAGTAGCGCTCCAAAAGTTCAATAGCCTCCTGAGGCTCCTCTGCTTCTTCGGAAATGGCCACTAACTTCAGGTACGCCCTTTCAAAGGTGGGATGAAGAGCAATGGCGTCCTGAAAGTGTTCCTTGGCTTCCTGTTTCGTTTTTGCCTCCAGAGCAATCACACCCAAATAATAATGGGCTTCTGCGGAGCCAGGGACATGAACTAATAAGTCATGGAATACATCTTCAGCCATTTGAAGCTCTTTGATGTTTAACAAAAGAGTCCCATGAGAAATGTATATCCGTTCATCCTGAGGAAAGTGTCGTTCCCCTTCAGCCAAAATTTCCACGGCCCGTCCGGTATCCCCTCCCCCGGCAAAAATTTTCGCCAAATCGAAAAACATTGGTGCCTGAGAAATTTCCGACACAGGGATTTGTCTTGCTAGGTCCACAGCTTCAGTCAGATGCGACATAGAGAAGTGCAGTTTGGCAAGGCGAAATTTTAAAAACTTCGAATCCGCGTCAAATGCCAAACCCGCCTGATACTCCTCTAAAGCCTTTGTGGCATTGTTATTCAACTCGGCAAGAGAACCTCGAAGGAAGTGATAGTAGGCCTGAGGGTGGACAGTTTCCCGCGTCACCATGGACGCTTCTTGTCCATTCAAATTGGGAGGGGGAGCTGTCCCGCAGGATACCACCAGAAGTGGAATTCCCCACAAAAGGGTTCTCAGATGACCCAACCACATTGGGAATGTCCGTCCTGACCTAACCTTCTTCGCCATAAATTGCACTCTTGTAGGATTCATATACTGTCCCTCAACAATTTCTTTATACTATACCAGCCTGTCTCTCTCTCGTTAAGTTATTAAATTTGGCATATCGGTCATGAAATTGCAGATCCACTTCTCCAATCGGTCCATTCCGATGTTTTCTCACCAGGATTTGCGCAATGCCTTTCTGCTCAGTATCAGGCTCATAGACCTCCTCACGATAGATAAACATTACCACGTCGGCATCTTGCTCAATCGCACCCGACTCGCGCAAATCAGCCAGCACGGGGATGGGCGGTTTTCGATTTTCCACCGCCCGGCTTAACTGAGAAAGGGCAATCACAGGGATATTCAATTCTTTTGCCAATCCTTTTAAGGCCCGTGAAATATCCGAAATTTCTTGTTGGCGAGATTCTGAATCTCCACGCCCTTCCATCAATTGCAAATAATCGACTACCAGGAGGTCCAACCCATGTTCGGCTTTCAACCGTCGAGCTTTCCCTCGCATTTGCTGAAGAGTTAAATTTCCGGAATCGTCTATGAAAATCCTGGCCTGCTCCAGCCGACTCGCTGCCTCAGTTAAAGCTACCCAATCATGCTTCGTTAACTGCCCAGTCCGGAGAGCATGAGAGTCTAACAGCGCCTGGGAACTCAACATACGCAGAACAAGCTGCGCACGAGACATCTCTAAACTAAAGATTCCGACTACGGCATTGGATCGAAGAGAAGCATACTCGACCATCCCTAAGGCCAAACTGGTCTTCCCCATACTCGGCCTACCCGCCACAATAATTAAATCAGATGGTTGAAGCCCAGCCAGCATATTATCCAAGTCCGAAAATCCGGTGGGCACTCCGGTGATCCGTTCTTTTCGGCTATACAACCGATCAACAATCTCAACACTATCCTTAATAATACTACTGACAGGCGCAAAAGTTCCTCCCAAATGCCCCTGGGCCAATCGAAAAATTTCCCGTTCGGCGAATTCAAGGAGTTCATTCGTCCCCGTCGTCCCCTCATAGCCTCGCATAGCTACCTCGGTGGCGGTTTGAACAAGGCCACGAAGCAAGGATTTATCTCGAACAATATTACTGTGATACCGGATATTGGCGGCACTGGGAACCACCTGGACGATTTCTGCAATATACGAAGCGCCCCCGATCTGGTCGAGTTCGCCGGTCCCTCGCAAATAGTCTGTCAGAGTAATTTGATCAACAGGTTGATTCCGCTCTGACAATGCCACCATGCCACGATACACGATCCGGTTTCCCGTTCGATAAAAGTCGTCCTCCGACAAGATTTCCATTGCTCGATTAAGCGCCGCATTATCAAGAAGAATGGCGCCAAGGACAGATTGTTCCGCTTCGAGATTTTGGGGGGGAACTCGGATTTCTGGTGCTTCAGATATTGCCATGGCTGAATGCTTGTAACCGTTGAGGAAGTTCTTGAACTAGCATCCGGGTTTGCCGGGGCTTTTGAGAAGAAGACGTGAATTCTAATAAAAGCACCGATTGCGGGGTGGATGTCTTTTCTATAAAAATCATGGCACACGGCACCCCTCGACGCCGAGCAGCTGTAGTAACCCAGCTCAAAGCCGATTTTGGAGAACCTTCTATCATTTCTTCAATCACATAAATCCCAGCCCCCCGTAGTCGCTGAGCAAGGGCAAAGGATGCCTCAGACTGATGAGGAGAAATAAAAATTCTGACAGGCTTCAATCCATTGCCGCCCACCTTTTTTCCTCCCCGCTCCAAGGCGGAAAACACGCGGTCCAAATCCAACCCTAATCCAATGGCAGAAAGGTCCCGGCCAAACCGCCCAACCAAATGATTGTAACGCCCTCCTCCACCGATTTCACTCCCGAACGTAGAGGTAAAGACATCAAACACGACACCATCGTAATAGTCAAAACCACGAAATTCACCAAGGTCTAAAAGAATATGATCTTGCACGCCGTTTGCGATCAATTGCCGATACACCTGCATCAGACGTTGTAAGGGCTTAAGCAATTGCGCATCCTTCCCAGCGATTTGCATTCCCCATTCCAGCACTTCGTCACGGCCGTACCGTTCGGGCACCTGCAATATGTCCTTTACCTTAGAACGAGATAACCGTTCAGTCTCTAAAATTTTTTCCAGCTGAGGAAGGTCCTTATGGGCTGCCGCAATTTCTGCCTGCTTTCGCCCACTAAGAGACAGACCGGATTGGGCCAACAACGCTTTAAAAAATCCGACATGACCAAGAGAAATCTTCCATTCTGGCAATCCAATCCGTTCCAGAAGCCCCGCCAATAAAGTCACGACTTCGGCATCAGTTTGAGAAGTATCCTTGCCAAGCAGTTCACATCCGACCTGAAATACTTCACGGTCCCGTCCACGATGTTCCGGTTCATACCGAAAAACCGTGGTCCGATAGGAAAACCGCAAGGGAAGAGCATCTCCTCCGAGTCCCATGGCCACCATCCGGGCAATCTGAGCGGTCGCATCAGGTCGCAAGACCAGAATTCGCCCTGACCCCCAATCCGCAAATTTATAGCATTTCTCCAGGATTTCAGGAGCCAAGCCCACGGCTAAAACATCAAGATATTCAAAGGTAGGGAGAATGATTTCCTGATAACCCCAGGTTGAACAATGAGCCAACAATTGATCTTCCAACCACCGAACGCTTTGCGCCGTATGGGGAAGTAATGTAGCTGTACCAATAGGGATAAGCGAGCGGAGTGGTTTCATGAGGCGTATGGAAGCGAACCTGCCAACTCGAAATGTTTGGCCAAGATAGTCTGCAGAAAGAAGCCGACAAGCTAGCTGAGATCAACCATGCGAACGGACAGAATATCTTTTTCTTTCTTGAGAAGATCCAACACGGCGGAAGCAAGCGGGGCATCCAGACCAATAATCAGCAGTGCTGATGCACCACGCTCGACTCTGGCGCATTGCATCCTGGCAATGTTGACATCATGCTGGCCTAAAATCTGACCAACCATACCAATCACCCCAGGGCGATCCACGTTATCGATCAAAATCATTTGGCCTTCCGAGACCACCTCAACCTGAAATTGGTTGATTTCGACAAAGCGCGGTTCCTGACGATGAAAAAGAGTTCCACCCAGAGAATACGTATGAGAACCGGCTTCGACTTTGATCCGGATTAAACTGGAGAAGTCTCCGGCATCACTACTCTTCACTTCCTTAACTTCAATGCCACGTTCTTTTGCCACAATAGGGGCATTCACGTAATTAATGACATCTTCCAAAATAGGAGAGAGAAGGCCCTTTAACACAGCGACGGTCACGGGTGCCACGGTAAGTTGAGCCACTTCACCAAAATATTCAACCGTAACGGATTTAATCCCTCCATCTAATAATTGGGCCTGAAATCGACCCATACGTTCGGCCAAGACCAAATAGGGTTGCAGTTGGGGAAGCACTTCAGGAGCCACAGAGGGAACGTTCACAGCCCCTCTGGCAATGCCTCGCTTGAAATAATCAACGAATTGTTCAGCAATTCCAATTGCCACATTCTCTTGAGCTTCTTCGGTGGAAGCACCTATATGAGGGGTGCAAATAAAGTTATCAAGATCCATGAGAGGATGCTTGGGATCCACTGGCTCATTTTCAAACACATCAAAGGCCGCCGCGGCAACTTTCTGGGATTTCAACGCTTCGCATAAATCCAGTTCATTAATGATACCGCCTCTGGCACAATTCACGATCATGACTCCATCTTTCATCTTTGCTAGGGTCTCGGTGTTAATGAGGCCTCTCGTTTCATTGGTCAAGGGCGTATGAACCGAAATCACATCAGAACGATGGAACAGTTCATTTAATTCCACCACCTCAATCCCCATTTGTTTGGCCCGCTCCACGGCCAAATAGGGATCATAGCCAATGACATTCATGGACCATCCCTGGGCCAATTTTGCAACATACGACCCAATCTGGCCTAACCCTACCAACCCCAACGTTTTATTATAGAGTTCCGTTCCCATGAACCGGGTTTTTTCCCACTTACCGGCCTTCATGGACATGGTCGCCTGTGGAATCTTTCGACTCATCGACGCAATCATCGACATTGTGTGCTCCGCAGTGGTGATGGTATTTCCACCTGGAGTATTCATGACCACAATACCGCGCCGGGTTGCCGCCTCACTGTCAACATTATCCAATCCGGTTCCGGCACGTCCCACAATACGAAGACGACTGCCTGCCTCAATCACGTCTTTAGTGACTTTGGTTGCAGACCGAACAACTAAACCTTCATATTTGGGAATTTCTTGAAGCAATTCCTCTTTCGTGAGCTTGGTTTTCACATCCACCGAAAATCCGGCCCGCTCTAGGACTTCAACTCCTTTAGGGGAAAGGCTGTCACTCACTAAAATATTCATAGTATCTCCAATATAGGGGAGGCCCCACTTTCATTCCCACAGGGAAATCTTGAGCAATCTTGTCATTGTAGGGACTCTATTACACGCAGGGTTGTCGCAAACATATGCGTACTATTATCTTGTATATTGACGAGTCATTCTCAACCGGATTTCCGATGAGAGGTTAGGCTTTGCGTTTCTCAAAGTCCGCCATGAAATCAATTAACGCATCGACGCCAGCTTCAGGCATGGCGTTATAAATACTGGCGCGCATTCCGCCAACAGAACGATGGCCTTCAAGTGTTGTTAATCCTGCCTCCGTCGCTCCTGCAAGAAAGGTCTTATCCAAATCCGGATTGGCCAAGACGAAAGGGACGTTCATCCAGGAACGAGAGGCCTTTTCTACGGGATTTCGGTAAAATCCAGACCCATCAATTGCTGCATAGAGTTTACCGGCCTTCCGTTGATTAAGGGCACTCATCGCCGAAAGCCCACCTTGTTTCTTTAACCATTTAAACACCAAACCGGCAATATACACAGCATAAGTTGGCGGTGTATTCAACATAGAATCCGCTTCTGCTTGTTTGGCATAATCGTACACGCTTGGGGTAATCGGCAACGCATTTCCGATAAGGTCGTCCCGCACAATCACTAATGTCAAACCGGCTGGGCCAATATTTTTTTGTGCGCCAGCATAAATGATTCCGAACCGACTGACATCAATGGGACGCGATAAAATGGTGGATGAAAAATCGGCAACTAACGGCACCTCGCCGGTATCTGGGACCCAGTGAAATTCAACCCCACCGATCGTTTCATTGGGAGTGTAATGCACATAAGCAGCATCCTGACTAAATGCCCAACCTTCGAATGGCGGAATACTCGTAAATTTATCGCTTTCGGAAGATGCTGCAACATTGACCACACAATATTTTTTTGCATCGCTTACGGCTTTTTTGCCCCAGGCACCGGTTAGAATGTAATCAGCTTTACTTTTCCCACGTAAAATATTCATGGGAATGGTGGCAAATTGCGTGGACGCCCCGCCTTGCAAAAAAAGCACTTTATAATTAGCAGGTACTCCCAATAAATCGCGGACATCTTGCTCGGCTTCTGCAGCCACCGAGACAAATTCCTTCCCACGATGGCTCATTTCCATGATTGATGCACCAGAGCCACGCCAATCCGGCAATTCGCTCTGAGCCTGCTTTAACACTTCCTCCGGCAAGATCGCCGGACCCGCACTAAAGTTATATAACCGCGCCATTATCTGACTTGTCCTCCATGCCTAAACTGGCGTCATACCTATTGAATTACAAACTTCACCAGTGTGAAAAAGAGGTTACGCTAGCACAGGGTCCTAGACCAGTCAAGAAGAGGACGCAACCTTGTTATTCCAATTTTGGATACCCTACAATGACCGGCGATTGGAGACGGCTTTCATAGATTTTCAAGAAGGTTGGAGAACAACTTGGGGACACAAACGGGTCTGAGATTGGAACAACGGGGTGACGGGAATTATTATAAAGTCATTCTCCACATCGGGAGTACTTTGATCCCCATCAGTGATGACATTGTTGAGGAATTGCGAACCCAGACTGCGCTTCCACCTGATCAATTTTTCGCGCTTTTCCTCAACAAGGTGGGATACTCGTCCTACCTACAAGAGCAGATAGGCCGGGAAGTACGAAACACCGGAGACCTCAATCCTCAAATATCAGCCATTCAAGATTTTTTTCGGCAGGGATAACTTTACACCGCTTTCGAAGAATGCCTGATGCCTGTCCGTCCCCTTCTATCAATTATCCAAGCAATTTATCCATAAAATTGAGAATGCGCATCTTCTTGTCCGGGTCTTTTTCTAAAGTCAGTGCCCGCTGATAATGCTGCACCGCCAATTCCGGCTTTCGCTTTTCTTCATAAATCCGGCCAACTCCGAATGTCGCTTGGGCATCATCTGGGTTTGCTTTGAGCGCTCGACTGAAATAATCCATGGCAAAATCGTCTTGCCCCTTATCATATAAAAACCAGCCAATCGCGGTCGCGGCCGGCGCAAAGTTTGGTTCCAGCCGAAGGGCTTCTTCGTACTGTCGTTTCGCCAAATCCAGTCTCCCCTTGTTTTCGTAAAGGCCTCCCAAGGCGAAATGAACTTCAGCATCATGAGGATCAATCTGCAACGCCTTTTTATATTCTTCAATCGCCGGCTCAATTTTACCTTGCTCCGCTAAGGCACAGGCCAGATTGGTATGCCCAAAGGCATCATCGGGACGGAGCTTCAGGACTTCCCGATATTGTGGAATGGCCATTTCCAACTGCCCTTGATCCTGATAGGCCACCCCGAGTTTGAGGCGAGCCGCCACATAAGAGGGGTCCCGCTTAATTGCTTCGCGGTAGGCTTTAACGGCCTGATCGATGCGATCTTTGGCCTGATAAATTTGCGCCAGGAAAAAGTATGGATAGGGAGAGTGGGGAGCCAACGCTGCTACTTGTTCATAACTGGCCACCGCCTCCTCCAGCCGTCCGGATTGTGTATAAAACACTCCTTCAAATAACAAAAAATCCGGCGCATCTGATCCCTGAACCCGCAAGCGTGCCATCCATTCCTGAAGCAGTTGCACATCGGCCTCTTCTCCAAAAGCCCGAGGATAGATCTTCCACGCTTCGGCAAAATCCCCCCGCAACATGCACACGACATTCAGCGCGAAATAGGGCAAAGGCCCGCAATCAGCCTGTTCAGACCACTGTCGTGCCTCTGCGTAGACCACATCCCATTCTCCCTGGCAAATGGCGTCATTAATTACATGCTCATAATCTATACTCATGCCCACATCCTTTTAATCGAGTTCAATAATGCTTATTCATTCGCTACCGTGTCAGCGAATCTTCAATATCTGGCGACGTGGCCTCCATGAGGCTGCCTAGATACGGATGGCGCTCAAGCATCTTTTGTTTCATAAGCCAGGCCACGGTTCGATACGACCAATGGCCCTTTACCCCGGACCGCAATTTGGCAATATACTCAACTTCAGCAAAATCCATTTTAAACAAACACCGAACACGAAACCCAAATGGAATGGCATAGAGAGCCGCTTCCTGATTACTGACACGCAACCGCTCTATATCCAGTCGCACGGCATCCATGGCTTGCCGATATTCTCTCTCCACTCCTGCCTCCGATAAAACGGACGGTACCTCGTACCCATGAATCGTCGTAAAATTTTGCTGAATCTGCTGACAACGCCGGTGCCGGTGCATATCCCGCCACCCACCGATATCCATCAGAATGTCAAAGATAAAGGCATACCCGGAGCGGAATTCCTTGATCAAATCGTCATGAGGACCACGACCGCGTAGCGCGGCATCGACCACTTCCTGCTTCTCTTTTTCCGACCACTGTTGTACCCATTCAAGGAGGAACCGGTAAGGGGCATGGCTCACTCGGTATACCAGCGTCGTCACTAATTCATCCAATGGTGCATGCGGTTCCAGCAAATCAACCGGCTGATCCCTCCCTTTCCAGGATTGCGGATCATCATAGCCGACCTGTTTGAGTCGCCCTTTCACCTGGCGAAGTACGTCCTTATATACCGAACCTTGATATTCGTTAGCCCCCGCATACCGGGCTAAGGTCGGCGCCAAGGCCTCTAACCCTTTGGTCTCTTCTTGTTGCAACTCTGCCCATAGCGTTGAGGGTGATTTGGCACATGCAGCCTTCAGATCTTCTCCAATCCCCTTTAATTCCGGCAATTGAGCAGACAGCAACCGCGTGATTTGCTTTTCCAATGTGCGAATACTGACCACTTGCCCCACATTCGTCATCGCCGCCAGTGGAAGCAGATAGCGAATGACATCATAGGTTCGAGCACTGAGGGTTCGATCGTAATCTGCGGATTTCATACTCTCCGGCCTGGGATATCGCTTTCCCAAATGGGTTTGGATCGGATCTTTCAACAACCGATAAATGTTATAGAGGCTGCCAAGGATACCGCGATATTCCCCTTCGATTTCCGTATTAGCAATCTCGCTAGGCACGTAACAGCCGGCTGCCGCAAAATTTTGATAGCGGCTGGATTTGGCTTGCCCATCCCACAGGGGTTCATCCTCAAGACGAATAGCCGCCAGTTCAGAAATATGTTCGAAACACACCGTCGCATGCCCAAGATCGGCAATCGAACCGTGCCCATAGGCAAAATAAAACTGCTCCCAAAATTTTTCGGAAGAATGGGAATGGACCCATCGCAGACTTTCCTCAATAGAATCCGGTGAACGACTATATCGAGCCAGGGCATAGGCAGATTTTTCCGGCGGCATGGGGGCCAGAGCAATCACTTTCCGATTTCGTTGCTCGTCACTCATCAATTCAATCCTTCCAACTTATCCCAAAGAAAACACAATCGAAACAGAGAAGACGACACTATAGTCAGACAGGCGTGACATCTCAAGTCAGGCATTATCTCTCCGCCAGGCATGCTCCAAGGACCTTGAAAGTGCCTGACACCTTCACTACACTCCACCGGATCTCCAGGTAGAAATCCAATCCTCAATGAATATTTCCGATCGACAATCCATGCATGGCCAATGGTCCTCCCGATGGACCTTCATCCTTGCGGCCACCGGTGCGGCCGTGGGGTTGGGTAATATTTGGAAATTCCCCTACCTCACGGGACAAAATGGAGGAAGTGCGTTTGTTCTGGTGTATATCCTTTGCGTGGCAGCCCTGGGGATCCCCTTGATGATGGCCGAAATTTTGTTGGGCCGGAGAGGACGTTCCACACCAATTCGTTCTATGCAAGTGCTGTCGGAAGAAACCAACACCACCCAATGGTGGCAAATTATTGGCTGGTCCGGCACTTTGGCGGGCATGTTGATCCTTTCCTACTACAGTGTCATTGGCGGCTGGACGCTGGCCTATATTTTCAAGTCAGGCGCGGGGACCTTCAGCGGGACCACGGGCCAATTTGCTGCAGACACCTTTAGTAATTTTGTAGGGAACGGAACCACCCTCTTCATTTGGCACACGATATTTATGATCCTGACCATGACCGTCGTGGCAGGGGGAGTCAAAGGGGGATTGGAAAGAGCGATTCAATTTCTCATGCCGACTCTCTTCCTGCTTTTGCTGCTTATGGTCGCTTACAGCATGACCACGGGTTTTTTTGGAAAAGGTCTAGAATTTCTCTTTACCCCGGACTTCAGTAAATTGACAGGCGCAAGCATGCTGACAGCCATGGGTCAAGCCTTCTTTAGCCTCAGTCTTGGCATGGGCACCATCATGATCTACGGCTCGTATGTTCCCAAGGACACGTCAATCGCCTCCACCTCAATTATCATTGGCCTAGCTGACACCCTTGTTGCCTTATTAGCCGGCATGGCCATTTTTCCAATCGTATTTGCAAACAATATGGAGCCAGGCTCCGGTCCAGGTCTCATTTTTCAAACACTGCCCGTCGCGTTCGGCAATATGCCCGGCGGCCTTGCCTTCGGTTCGCTCTTTTTCATTCTCCTGCTTGTAGCCGCCTGGACGTCGTCGATTTCTTTGATCGAGCCCCTAGTCACATGGCTCATTGAAACTTTTGGACTATCACGAATCAAGGCTTCCCTGTATTCAGGGGTCACCACCTGGCTGATTGGCCTCGGAACAGTCTGGTCATTTAACTGGTGGGCAGAAATCAAGTTTTTCGGTTTAACCTTTTTTGACCTGTTAGATTTTGTGACATCCAATCTCATGCTCCCCCTGGGTGGGATTCTCATTGCCCTCTTTGCCGGGTGGCTCATGAAGGCCGAAAGCACCCAATCCGAACTCAACATTCATCATCCCAGCCTCTACTTTGCCTGGCAGTCCCTCGTACGTTACATCGCCCCCATTGCTGTATTTATTGTCCTATTGAACGCCATCGGCATTTTATAGGAAGAAGACGACAGGTTTCCCTGATCATTCCCGCATGTATGAGGCAGAACTTCTGAAATTTCCGGCCAAAATCGGTCAAGAATTTTGGATACTCAACCGACAAGACTCCTGAACGAAAGGAGAATCCCCATGAGTGAAATTTCCGCATTAGCGGCCGCCAACTTCCTCACCCAAGCTTCGCTTCCGCTCATCCAAGCAGCTGTTGTTCCCCAACCCCAAGGAAATCCGTCATCTTCTTCCACCCAAGACACGGTATCGCTTTCCTTAGAAGCCAAAGCCCTGCACGCCAACCACAGGTAGTCTCAACCTGAACGCTGTCCAGGGCAACCATAATTGTAAGCCAGGGGACAGCATCGATCATGTCAACTGTCCTCATTAATCCCTTCATACTTCTAGTCTGGTAATTCAGGGGAATCTGTAGCAAGCATCGTTCAACTCTGTCATTCATCCCACCACATTACAAACGCGATTCAATTTCAGAAAACGTACCATCCACTTGAAGTGAAGCCGGGTCGAATCCCTGTCTGCAGCGGGGGCCCAAACATCTACTCGGCAACCCGTGAACACTCCCCTCTAAGTTTACTTGACCCCAAGAACCTCAAGACTCACAAGCCCTGGGAATTGGTCTAAAGCACGACTCACTCTTTGTCCGCGCGATCACTTGCCAGGCTTCTCGGGAAACCGTTTGAGTTGCATAGATTTTTGGTTGGAAACTTTCGAAGCTTGATCACTGGAAAAAATGGGAATTCTCTTTGGTGGAGGAAACGAAAGGTTTTTATACGAATTGAGGGAAATAGCTCTGACTCAATCGATCAGAGTCAGGTTTCTTGAGGTGAAGGGCACTGGTCAGACTGGGTTGAATGATCCTTGGGGAGGGCTTGTTCTGAAAGATGAGCCAATTGATTGGCCCGGTTAATGAGTTTATCTAACTCGCGGACGGCCAAAGACAGTCGCGCAAGGGGATCTTTCACAGCTTTCTTGGATGGCGAGTTCAAAGATAAAGGGGAAGATTCCATTTTTTTGACCTCAATAATCTAAAGATTGTAACCCTTTAGATTAAAAAGTTCATTGAATTGTTGGTTCCAATTATGGGAAATTCCTGCTCATTGTTGGAACTTCTTAAAATCCTCCCAAGGGAGTTGCGGAAACCGGAAGCTGAATGAAGCTTAACTTGCAAATTCTCTGACTGACTCATCGGAAAGATTTGCAGACAAACAAAAAGGCATTCTAATGTTTAAGGGATTTAAAAGGGAACAATTCATCATCGAAATGACTGGCGTGCTGTTCATGCTCTTTATGGTTGGAACGGCGTGGGGTGCGGATTTTGATGCCAGAAATCGTGTGACCAAGGGCACCCTCGAATTCGGATTTCTCACCGGGTTTTGGCAAGGGAATAACGCCTTCGGTAATGAACCGTCAGCTAATCGCAGCGCCGTCTATTTCCTACCTCAATTGGGGCTGGTGTTGACGGAAGAACTTAGCTCAGGTTGGACCTCCGGTAATGTCGAAGTGTTAATTGAACCGTTGGCTGCTCACTATTACCAACCGTTTAGCGCCTCAGCGTTCGGAGGCTCGTTAATGGTGAAATATAATTTTCTCAACTTTGGACGGTGGATGCCATTTTGGGATGGTGGAGCAGGCATGTTGTGGACAGACCTGGGACCCCGGATTCCCGAACAAAGCACGCAATTTAATTTCGTCCTCCAAACGGGTCCGGGTGTCTCGTATTTTGTGACAGAAAACACGGCGGTGACCCTCGGTATTCGCTTCCATCATATTTCCAACGCAGGGATTGGCGAACGGAATATTGGGTTGAATGGCTGTCTCTTCAATGTCGGTATATCGTTTTTTTCCCCGTGAGATATGATCGATCGAGAACCCGCAATTCTTGGGTACTCGCCTGCTCGTGCCCATGCTCTGAAAAAATCTGTCTCAACCCTTCCCGTGGTTGTCGTCTCTAGAGCATTTAGAAAGTTTTTGAACACACCAAAGGGAGGACAAACCGGAGAAAGGGGAATCAACTTCTTAGACGGGAAAAACGCTACTATGATGGATCTCTTTCCCCAACAAGGATTTGAATAACCACGGTATTCAGAGCAGGCTTCAAGGACTCGGATTTGCCCATTTTCAATGGGCGAATCAAAAGTTGGGACAAAGTAACGATCTTTGATAGAGAAGCTTACCAAACGAAAGTTCTGCGCTCACCAACCTTGCACCAATCACCTACGTGCTACCGGGAAACTCTGTCGAGGACAAGGTCAGGCCATCCATGAGCCAGACCGCCACCTGTCCTGTACTGCGATTATGCCAGATCACATCGGCCTTTCCATCTCCATCTGCGTCACCAACCTGCGCAATACGCCACCCCGAGGGCATACCCGGTAAAAAACCGGATACCTCAATCGCCCCTCCGTCCATCAACCAGATCCCCACCTTCCCGGTACCGGTATGACGCCAGACCATATCAGTCGTCCCATTTCCGTTCAGGTCACCAAAGCCTGCTTTCTCCCACTCTGATGTGGTCCCTCCGAGGAATCCCACCGAGGTGATCGTCGCCTCATCCATCATCCACACGGCAGATACCCCTCCGCTATGGCGCCAAATGATGTCCGCCAGTCCATCCGCATTTACATCACCTATCCCAAGGATCTGCCATGCTAAGGGCACACCGGGCAGTGAACGGAATCTGCTAATTGATGGCCCATCCATAAGCCAGACCGCAACAGCTCCGTTTTGCATATTGTGCCAGATGAGATCGGCACTTCCATTGCCGTCCATATCGCCCACTCCCTTAATCACCCAATCTAAGGAAGCGCTCCCGGGGAAACTGGCCGACGTGATCGTCAACCCGTTCAAAAACCATACAGCCACCGCGCCACTTAGAGTGTTGCGCCAGACAATATCAGCCATTCCGTCATTACTCACATCCCCCACTCCAACGATCTGCCAATCGGATGAGACCCCACCCAGAAATCCAGAAGAACCAATCAACCCACCATTCATTAACCACACCGCCACCTCACCGGTTCTCACATTGCGCCAGACAATGTCCGCCTTGCCATCTCCATTGAGATCGGAACTGACAGGGGCACGAGGAGAGGGTTCCTCTATTGGAGGCTGAAGGCCAAGAAATACCCCCGATTCTGAGGTAAAGCTTACCCCCTTTGGCAAAATTAATCGGATAGTCGCACTTGGATCGCTGACATCAATGAGGTTATTCATCTCGACCCTGGCCGATAAAAACGCCTCAATGGGTAGCTCCTGCCCATCAACAACTGTGACTCTCACCTCCAACTCCTTTGGATCCGGTAGAGGAAGCCCAAGAGCCTGGTCACTCATTTCTCCCAAACGAATGATCGCATTGGTAAAACAATTGGAAGACAAATCCCGACAAGAGGGAAACCCGTCGACCCTCATAGAAAATCTGATGTTTGCAATGGCCACGTCCGGAGCCAGCCTAAACCTCAATCGGTCATTGATTTCAATGGAGGCCAATCCCATGCCCTCTTGCGAACTTTGATCAGGTGTCGTCGAGGTCACTTTAAGCGCGAGGGTTCCAGTGGCTAAATTAGCTGTGGCATAGGCAGAGCCGGCTTCACCGTCTGGTCCGATTACCGGACCAGTGTCCAAGTGGATTTCAGTACGTCCATTTTCCTCGACAACTGAATTCCCCCCAATCGGCCCTGAAACACCAATTTCGATTTTATACGCGAGGCTTTGGGACGGGACAGACAGACAAACCATCCCCACCAGAATTAGGGATATGATGGTCTGGCTCAGACCGGTTACGTAGGGTATTATGTGTTTTGCCATCAATTGATTTGACATAAAAGATTACATGAGCAAGGTTGAGTAACTTTATCGGATAGACAATTCCATTCTTAAAAATGATGCACCACATTCCAGATCTTCCCTCCCTCGCCATTTCTTTTTTTTCTTACCAGACTCCTCAAAAACGTCAGCCTTTCTATTGAAACTCAACCGGAAATTACGGAGATTCCGGGTTGAAAACAGAGGGGACCCGCATGGCGATTCGTTTCTTCGATCGGAAGAAAAGCAAACAGGTTTGGGTGAAAAGGTAGGACGTCATCCCATTCGGAATGGTTTGACCAGGAAGCAGGGCACATGAACCGGACGAACACATTTTTATAAATTAGCAGGAGAGAGCAAACCGTCGTGGAAGAGAAAACCAAAATAGCGATAGGAACAAGGGATTTGTCCCGGAAAAATCGGCGGGATGCGTTGACATGCCACAGAAGTGCAAGGAGAGACCCTTTCCATTAATTAGCAGGGAAAGTCTCTTGCCGTATCAAGAGAACAAAAAGAAAGGCCTCACACCCGAAGATGTGAGGCCTTCATAAAGAAACAAGATATTGTCCAACCGCTAATATCTTAAGTTTCCCTTCTGTCGAAACAGCCGGACTGACAGTTCGGCTCACTCGGCGTTTAGTAAAACAAGTGTCCCCGGCAAAGCTACAATGAAACCAACATTCCCATGTTCGCCTTTGCGGTTGGGCCTCCTACATTAAACCGTGCCATATTACGAGATCATCCTTATTGAATCTCCCAGTCAGTAGAGGTGCCGCGCGGAAATTTGGTATCCATGACGTCTTTCCCGTTCATTAACCACAGCGCCACCGCCCCACTAGTGCGGTTTTGCCAAATGACGTCATCCTGCCCATCCGCATTCACATCACCCATTCCCGTGATCTGCCAGTCCAGGGGCACTCCACCAGGAAACCCGACAAAGGCCACAGTGGGCCCGTTCATAATCCAGATAGCCACCGACCCATTTAGCTTATGGTGCCAAACGATATCGGCGGTTCCGTTGCCATCCACATCCCCAATTTCCTTAATGACATAAGTGAGAGGCGCACTCCCGGGAAATCCCGTCGACGTATGGGTCAAGCCGTTCATGAACCACACCGCCACCGCCCCAGTCGTCGTGTTCCGCCAAATCACATCGGCTTTTTCATCGGCATTCACATCACCGACGCCGGTGATTTCCCATTGCACAGGCGCACTGCCAGGGAACCCAAATTTGGTAATGGTCGACCCGTTCATAAGCCAGATAGCCAAGCCCCCGCTGACGCTATTGTGCCAAATAAGATCCGCGGTTCCGTTGCCATCCACATCACCGATTCCTTTGATTACATATTTGAGGGACGCGCTCCCGGGAAATCCCGTCGACGTGTGGGTCAACCCATTCATAAACCACACCGCCACGACCCCCGTCGTCGTATTTCGCCAAATCACATCGGCCTGGCCGTCCGCATTCACATCGCCCATCCCCATGATCTGCCAATTCGCTGGAACACCACCCAACACACCGGTGGTGGTCACCGCGGCATCGTTCATGAGCCAGCCCACCACAAGCCCATTGAGGCTATTACGCCAAAGGAGGTCTGCCGTTCCGTCAGCGTTCAAATCGTTAGATAACTTCCTCGCACCCTGATTGTTCGCAGTAATAGTCAGATCTGAACTTGGAAAGAACTCACCGTCCGTCGCGGTCAACCGCAACACATAGGTCCCAGCTTCGCTGAAGCTTGCGGTCGTACTCAGGGATGACGCATTTGCAAAGGTCACTGTCCCGGGACCGCTAAACTTACTCCACGTGCTGGTCACGGTCCCCGGCGTGGCCGGCAGGCCATCATCCGTCACCGTGCCGTTCAGCGAAGCCGTATTCGGAAGGGCAACTGTGATTGAAGGCCCCGCACTCACCGACGGCGGTTGATTTCCGGGATTCTGGGTAAAGGTGGCCGTCACCGTCCGTGCGGCCGTCATACTCACCGTGCAGGTGCCCGTGCCCGTGGCCTCACACCCGCTGCCACTCCAGCCTATGAACGTCGAACCTCCACTCGCCACCGCCCTCAGCGTCACTGCCGTCCCATTGGCATAGCCCTCGGTACAGTCGTTCCCGCAGGAGATGCCTCCGGGCACGCTGGTGACCGTCCCACTGCCCGTCCCGGCTTTCGTGATTGTCAGGGTCCGTTGCACGGCCGTAAACGTCGCCGTCACCGCACGCACGGCCGTCATATTCACCGTGCAGGTGCCCGTGCCCGAACAGCCGCCCCCACTCCAGCCCGCAAAGGTCGAACCTGCACTCGTCACCGCCGTCAGCGTCACCGACGTCCCATTGGCATAGTTCTCGGTACAGTCGTTCCCGCAGGAGATGCCCCCGGGCACACTGGTCACCGTCCCACTTCCCGTCCCGGCCTTCGTCACTGTCAGGGTCTGTTGCACGGCCGTAAACGTTGCGGTCACCGTCTGTGCCGCCGACATGGTCACGATACACGTGCCCGTGCCCGAACAGCCGCCCCCGCTCCAGCCCGCAAAGGTTGAGCCTGCACTCGCCACCGCCATCAGCGTCACCGACGTCCCATTGGCATAGCTCCCCGAACAGTCGTTCCCGCAGGAGATGCCCCCGGGCACGCTGGTCACGGTCCCACCGCCCGTCCCGGCCTTCGTAACCCTCAGGGTCCGTTGCACGGGCGTAAACGTCGCGGTCACCGTCCGGGCAGCCGACATGGTCGCGATACACGTGCCCGTGCCCGAACAGCCGCCCCCGCTCCAGCCCGCAAAGGTTGAGCCTGCACTCGCCACCGCCGTCAGCGTCACCGACGTCCCATTGGCATAGTTCTCGGTACAGTCGTTCCCGCAGGAGATACCCGCGGGCGCACTGGTGACCGTCCCACTACCCGTCCCGGCTTTCGTGACTGTTAATGTCCGTTGCAGGAGCGTAAACGTCGCGGTCACCGTCCGCGCAGCAGACATACTCACTGTACACGTGCCTGTGCCTGTGCACCCGGCACCGCTCCAACCAGCAAAGATTGACAGAGATGTCCCGAAACCAGTCGGAGTGGCTGTGAGAGTGACGGAAGATGGTGGTTGAACAAGGTCGTAAGGTATGGTTTGGCTATTAAATATAGTGAATGTCGCCGTCCCCGCCCCACTTCCAGCAACCTGCCCCGTTCCAGTTCCCGCAAAATTGACAGTTAGATTGACAGGAGGGGAGACCGGGGGATTCACCGGAGCGAGATTAAAGGTCACGGTTACCGACCTGGCACCATCCATAAGCACGGTGCACTGATTTCCGGATGTGTTTGCACAACCAGCCCAACTGCTGAAGACTGACTGTGATGCCCCAATCCCGGTCGGTGCGGCGGTAAGCGTGACAGAGGAATTTTGATCATAGTCAAGCGTGTTACTGGAAAAAATGTTCAAGGTACCAGTCCCCGGCGAATTTGCTTCAACCCTTCCAGTGCCTGAGCCGGCAAAGGTGATGGTCAAGCCAACGGCCTGAGCCATGGACGGAAACACTCCACCTAACAATACCAGGACAAAAACGATAGCCCCCAAAGGCAATACCTTCATGTGAGCTTTCCGCATTGTGCGTCCTTTCTCATTTCGTTTTATCAATATTCTCTAGAGCGCTTATGGCTTTTACATATCTTCAGGCTGTCTGGTTAACAAAAAGGCATTTCTGTCCACCGTATATGGCATTTCAATTAGTTTTCAAGGCGTCGTGATTAGGATCAGGGAAGCCATGATCCGGAAGAATATATAGAAATAGTTTGGGAATTGCCTGGATCAGGCAGGTAGGCATGTCAGGAAAGGACGTTGGGGGCATGACACTATCCTGGTCCACGATAACTCAGCTTAATTAAGAAGATTTCGTAGTTTATATCATTCTACATATTAATGGAACAAAAAAAGTATGCCCTGAGAGAACCACCGAATGATTAAACCATTCATGTCATTCGAAGACAATATTCCGATAATTTTAGGAAAAATGCGTTCCTCTCTATTCACGGGAAACCCACGGACCCAGGCGAGTCATGCAGAAAAACCAATCAAAAATAGAATGAGGGAACGGGATGGCAAGGAGAATGGCACCAATGACCATTCGAATGCTTCTCATTGTTCTTCGTGTGACAATCCAGGGTAGCGTTTTTCAGTTCCCCTCAAAATTATCAAAAATTCGCACTCACATGTGTTTTTTACGCGTATTCCCTCCGATCCCACGTCCGGCCTGCTGAACCGCCGATTGACCCTCCGATGAGTTCTTTGGTATTTATCTGATCCTCCCAAAATCCCGTTTAATTATCACCAAACGTCGAACCGAGGGTCAGAATCGGAAGCCCTCAACGGAGTCCAAAATATGACTGTGGGTGGTTGTTTTCTCAAGAGTCCCGCTGCTTCGGGGTCACTTGTCATTTCTTCAAAAACTGTAGAGAAAATTCCTAGGCTGTCCACACCGGTACCTCCTCTCTCTTACAGGAACCAGCTCCTGGAGAACAATTGCCCCTCGAATCTCCTAACATATTCGGTGGCCCGGATATGCTGAATCGCCGACAGTTTCTCTTGGTGATGGGCGCTCTCGGTGCTTTAGCTGGACTCCCAAAGTCGCAAAGTAAAGCCGGGACCTCCGGAATCCAGTTCGGTACGGCCAAACCTTTCTCATTTGATGAGCTGAAGCGGCGCGCCAAGACGATGGCCACCAGGCCCTATGAGGAGCCGCTGGTCCGTCATGACGAAGTCTTGGAATCAATCGACTACGACGCCTTTCAGCAGATCGTATTCAAACGCGAGCGGGGACTGGGCGAGGACGGTAGCGTGAATTTTCCGGCTCAATTCTTCCATCTCGGCCGTTATTTCAAAGTGCCGGTAAAGGTTCATGCGCTTGAGGGTGGCCAGTCCCGAGAAATTCTCTACCGTTCCGAGTACTTCACCTTCGGCGGAACCAGTCTCGGCAAAATCTTCCCGGATGATCTTGGCTTCTCCGGCTTTCGCCTCCAAGATGGACCGGGAGCGACCACCGATTGGATGGCGTTTCTCGGCGCCTCCTATTTCCGTAGCTCCGGGGAGCTCAATCAATACGGCCTCTCGGCAAGAGGGGTGGCGATCGACCCGGCCCTCCCCACCCCCGAGGAATTTCCACGATTCACCGAATTCTGGTTGGAACCAGGAGCCCCGGACAGCAAGGAATATGTGATCTATGCCCTGCTGGACGGGCCGAGTGTGACTGGTGCTTTCCGCATGGTCTGTATTAAGAACCAGCAGATTGTCATGGATATCGACGCCAATCTCTATGCGCGCCAGGACATCAACCGCCTGGGGGTCGCGCCGCTGACCAGCATGTTCTGGTATGCCGAGAACAATCGCCATCAGATCAGGGACTGGAGGCCGGAAATTCATGACAACGACGGTCTGGCGATGTGGACGGGCGCAGGCGAACGTATTTGGCGCCCACTCAACAACCCGTCATCCGTCATGACCAACAGCTTCGTCGACACCAACCCCAAGGGTTTTGGGCTGCTGCAACGGGATCGCGCCTTCTACCACTATGAGGATGACGGTGTGTTCTATGACCGGAGACCGAGCGTCTGGATCGAGCCGGTAGGTGAGTGGAACGAAGGCGAAATCCAATTGATCGAAATACCGACTGACGACGAAATCCATGACAATATCGTCATCTATTGGCTGCCGAAGGAACCAGTGAAGGCCGGCTCCGAGTGGCACTACGCCTATCGGCTCCATTGGGTGGCAACCGAACCTTTTCCGTCCGAAACAGTCGCCCGGGTCAACCATACCCGACTCGGCAATGCCGGCATTCCCGGGCAGCCGCGCCCGAAAGGCGGCCGGAAATTCGTGATCGACTTCGAGGGTGGGCCGCTCAATGAGGTCGAAAAGCTGGACAAGGTTCAACCGGTCATCAGCACGTCCAAGGGCCGAATCGACAACGAATACGCGCTGCAGATAGTCGGCACCAAAAACTGGCGAGCGTTTTTCGATCTCTATGTGGAAGGCAAGGAGCCGGTCAATCTCCGCCTCTTTCTCAAACTTGGAGATCGAACCCTGACCGAAACCTGGCTCTACCAATACCTGCCCTTTAGCTATGACTAGCTGGGGGCTGTTAAAAAAATCCGCCAGCGGCGTTCTCGCCATTTTTCCGTGCTCACGTACTGGACGTACGCTCTGCGCGCAAAACAAAAGTTGTGCCCTTTGGGACACAGCAGGCAATTTGCGGCCTTCCCTTCGACGTGACTCAGGGCAGGACTGGACGAACCCTTCGAAAGGCTCAGGGCATGCTTTGTTGAACCGCCCCGATGCCTCTAATAGGCAGCGTGCCTGGGCGTCAATATGCCCTTGGAAATTGGTTTTATTCAACACTCCCTGCAGGGAAAGTTTTTCTAATTAAAAGTTTCCTGCGGGAGGTCTTTTTCTACCAAAAATTTATCCTACCTAGCCTTAGCCACGCGATGAGCGTGTGTGGCATCAAAAACGTACCTACACAAACAGGGTCGCCTCCGTGTAAAAATGAATGTGGCGAGTGACGGGTTTTGAATGTACAGGGAGAATCACGCATCTCAACTGGTTCGCGAGTTGTGATCTGACAGGAAAGGAGGCATGGAATCGCCTGTCCGCTACTCCGAAACCTCACTGCAACCGTAAAAAATCTTGGTCGTTGGGTTTTTTCCTGGAAGCATTTGACGAGGAATTAAGACTAGGGTATCCGAAGGAATTTAGAAATTTTAATATGAAACGATGGGAACCGGAATTACTTGCATTCTTCTCGACCTCAAGCTAAAGAGATGGAGGCTTACACTAACGCTCCGAAATGAGTTCCCCACTGAGAAGCTAGAACGCGGCCGGCCCTGAGAAGATTCTTCTCTTCCCGGTCATTCAGAGGTGTAAATGTGCGCGCTCGTCGAAGGTTGTCCTTCAATTCCCCTGGTGTGGCCATTCCAATGACTGCACACGTAACTTGGGTTACGTTCAAGGCATAGCGAAAAGCCATATCTAAATGGGAAATAGGCATCAAGCAATGGCTTAGGCTGTCTCCCCCTGATTTCTGCTCCCCTCCAAACACTTTCATGGCAATCAGTCCCAGGTTCAAGCGGTTGGCAACCGTCCACACTCGCTCTTCAAAATTGTAGGTATGTCGGTCAGCAGAATTGACGACATTGAGCAAAACATCGACCTCAACGCGTTGAATGGCATCGGCAAACCTTCCAGGACGATTGTGGCCGGACAAGCCGATGAATTTGGTCAATCCCAATGATTGGGCTTTGACCAACCCGTTGTAAGCTCCCTTGCGACCAAACACCACAGCGGGATCCATTTTGTCAGCCCCAAGACTATGCACAAAGACCAAATCCGCGTAATCCGTTTGGAGTTCTTTAAGGTTGCGCTCTAATAGACTTAGTGCGCCATCATAGGTGGGGTCATAACATTTGGTGACTAAAAAAATCTCTTGTCGCCGCCTCTTCAGCAGGTGGCCCAATTGTTCCTGGGCTTTCCCATATCCTGCAAATTCGGGTGCGGTATCAAAATATTTCACGCCCGCATTGAGGGCAGCCTCAAATAAATGCACCGCCTCGCGGTGAGTCAGCCGTTTTCCTGCTTGCGCAGTGCCAAATCCAAGAATGGGTAAGTATATTCCGGTTTTTCCTAGCACCCGTGTCGGCAGAGTCATGATCAGGCTTCCTTTTACACCTGCTCTCTTCTAAATTTTCAAACTCTTTTGCCTGTTCGGTCAACTCTGTTGAGAAAATTTGTTATGGAAACGTGCCGCCCCTACCATCCCCCCGTACCCGTTGGGCCTTTAAACGGGCCAACAATTTCCCTGGTCACCCATCCTCCATAAAACCCGCCCGGTTGGGGCAGCACACGCTCATCATTGACGTAGCATTCCACGCGACCGGGGTAGAAGGAAAAATATCCGGCGATGGATTCAAATCCCGGATAAGGATGAGGATATATCCAGGCAACCGGATCCGCCTCATTCTGACCTTCAGCCAGGATCCAATACTGGGCGGTTCCTTTCCATTCACAAAGAGATGAAGCGCACGTAAGAACCAGACCGGACACATCCACATCAGCGGGGGGAAGATAAAAAGTCGGAGGGCTCGCGGTCTCCAAAAATCGAAACGTGGAGCTGGAATCAGCCAGAACCCTCTCCCGAATACGGACCACCACTCGACGATGATCAGTTATCAGACGAGGAGGCCTCGGATAATCCCAAACGGATTCCTGGCCAGGAGAGGGCTTTTCCGCAAATGGCGGTCTTTCCTGTCCCCGATATTGCCATTTGGAACGAGCCGCCCGTAACCATTCAGGCACATGTTGGGTCATAAGATTCCCAAGGTTTTCCGGAAAAGTGATTGGGGCATCATCGTCCTCATCCGGTTATTCAAAGGTCAGAATGGCCCAAGATGCCCACAGAATTATCAACAATTCACCGAGGAGAAGACAGCCCAAAACTGCAAGAAGAATTTTGTACCACATGGGACCCATAAGTTGTTCGTAAGACCATCTGTGATTGGAATATCTCAACGGCCCTGGCTCCCTCAATTTCGAAAGATCATTCATGACCGGCACGCGGGCGGGTCGATCAATCTCCCAGGTGTGTCTTGTTTGCCTACCCGATCAATCCATGTATATCGTGGATCAACCCTTGCAGCTTCCTGGAGAAATGTGCCCGTTGATCTCCGGTCAGAATCCCGTCAATGTCCAAGACGGCCCGTTGAATTTCTTCACGCCATTTCCTGGAGACCACGAGATAATCCTCCGTGGCACCGGTCTTGGAGTCGGCCAGCCACTGAAAGAGATCCTGTTCCAAACTAAAAGGATCATGAGCGGAACGAAGAAGTTCAAGCAATTTTTCCTGCCGGCTTTTGCGATGGGCCAGCCACATATCCGTGGTATCGGGGATTTTCCTCATTCTCTCACGAATATATGCCTCTTGGTCCACCGACAACTCTCCGACCCATGTGGTCAGGGTTTCCGATGTGGTTGCCACGCGTTTATCCAAACGCACCTCCGGGTCGTCTCCGATCTCGGACACAAGCTCTCGATAGTCTTGATCCAACATTTCTTGGAAATGACGTATTTGGACAGGCGTGACAGTGGCTAAAAATTCCGCACCCGGTGGAGAGGCTCGCCTGGCAAGATGAACACGAAAGTATTCCACCGACGCAAAAATGTTCTCCAGCTCTGCTTGACTCAGTTCATTTTTCGAAAATTCATCTATTTGAGCGAGAAATTGCGCGTACTGGGGAAGTTGATGGTGTCGATGCCAGACATGAAATGCCTCGACCTGGAGATCCAAATAGTTTTCCTGAGAAGCAGACAGAGCAAAATACCTATCCAGTTTCCATAAGAGAATCCAATCAGCCGTCGAATATGTAATGTGGAGAGTGTTGCAGGAAACCAGCAAGGGGCATAAAAGCAGAATTCTGAACAATCCCCGCCAATATGACCGATGGAGGAAAAACAAACCTTGCATAGAGTTACCCTGCAAAAAAAGATCAGGTCGATACACCCTCGCTTTCTATTTTAACCTGACGGGTCACATCTAATCAGCCATGAGGTGGCATTAAAGTTAATTTCACATACTGGCGGAAAGAATTATCAAATAAAAAAAGGGGCCACGGTTGCTGAGCTTACTCGAGCCATTTTAAGCCGAAAAGGCCAAAGCCCGTTCAATGTCTGCACGAATTTCTTCGGAAAGGGGAACAACATCGGAAGAATACCTGGCAATCACCTTGCCTGTTCGGTCTACGAGGAACTTTTCGAAATTGTACCTGACTTGTTTATCGGCATGGCCTTGGGTCGTTAACCAGGTAAAGAGAGGGTGCTGATCACTTCCTCGCACACGGGTCTTGGCAAACAGAGGAAAGTCGACCCCGAATTGTGTGGTGGCGAAGAGGGCAATCTCCTCATTGGTCTCGAGTTCCTGTCCACCAAAATCGTTGGAAGGGAAGGCCAACACTTCCAAACCCTGAGATTGATACTGACGGTACAGTTTCTGTAAGTCCCTCAATTGTGCTGTATATCCGCAGCGACTGGCGGTATTCACCATGAGGAGCACCTTACCCTTAAATCGCTCAAGGGACACCGGCCGGGTCGAGATATCAAAAAGGGTGAAATCATAGACGCTATGTGGCCTTTTCTGTGGATCAATCGTCATTAACACTTTCCCCGAAGAGGGAGCTGGTTGTTCCTTTTCCAAACGGTTCAGGGTATAGGGATCTTCAAAATTACACCCGCAGATGAATAGAAAAATCCCACTCACAAAGAGGAGAAATATGTTTTCCATTTTTGGCATTTTTCTGGCTTTTTTATACGCACACAAAGGGTTTTAGAATACCCACGTGAACCCGTCCCCCTAATTTGCTTCCTTACCTTCTTACTCTACTTCCTTACTCTACTTCCGCTTATGGGCAAGGAACCAACACATTCTGTCCAATCCTTAGACAACCTCATTGTGCCCCCGGAGCCGCTTCACACCACTAGCGTTTTACCTGACCGAATTACCGGATAATCGGGGGGGTAGGAAATTGTTCCAACTTTCAGATCAGCCGTGAGACCAGGCTTAATGGAAAAACATAATTTAGTTACAAAGGGAAAAAAAGCATGGAGAGAAATAAGTATTTCCACGGTTTCCAGGCGAGAGGGAAGAAACCTCGAGACCTTCAACTAAAATTTTGATAGGAAAAAAACGATATGACAGGATGTCGAGAATTGGAAAGGATGGGTGAACGATTATGAGAATTTTTTGAGAAAAAATCCTGACCTGAATAGTATGAATCTTATCTCCTTTTAATTATTAAATTCTCCCACGACTTGCTTTGTGCCCTGCCGATGAGGAATGGCAGGACAAAAGCGGGACAATTTTTCTTTTCTCATATCCTTACAGGCCGACACCATTCATTGTCGTCTTTTTTGTCACCCCGAGAGGATGTCGTACTCGATCTGCGTTCCACATACTTATCCACTAGGGGATTAGGAATCGGTAGTTAGAAAATGATCGGGCCTCAAAACACTGGCATCCAGAACAAACACGCTTCCCGAATGCCGCTCGAGGAAAGGTTTCAGCGCAAAAAGAATGGGCTCAACCTTTTCCTCAGGAACGACAGTCAGGACCATTTGCAAACTGCTCGTATCATTAAACATGAGGTGACCCTCATGGTATCCGCTGTGGCCTTTTCCCGAAATATTACTGAAGACGGTATACCCGCTCGCTTTGATTCTATCCAGGACATCCGTGACAAAACGGATATGTTCTCCTTCAATAATGATCTTGATCTCTTTCATGGGAAATAGCCTGATGCTCATGGCCTGTCCTGCCTCCTCGCAATGATATTAAAGAATGATCCGCCAATCGTCGGATGAATGGTACAGAAAAAACTCCATGGTGATCGGATCAAGGGCCACCAGATTGACCCACTGATTGCCCATCAGCTTCTGCAAAAGGTCATGCCTCGCAATGATGGCGGATAGGCGTTCCATGGGCGCCTCGATGATGGCCATCAGCCGCATCGGTTCATGGTAAGGCGTGGAACCATCATAGACGGTCTGCACGGGCAGTCCGATGCGCATGTCGCTTTGTGAGCCATACATCACCCCGATCCGGCCAACGACGTTATGGTACACTTTGCTCCCGGCTCCGTATACCTCCGGATCTACCGTTGAAAAATAATGTTCCATGTTGATCCAATTGCCTACAACCAACGGCGCGGTCATGATAATTTCCAGATATTTTCCTGTGGGGTCCTGCAGGTAATCATAGGAATGTAAGAACGTCCGCCCTTCCAGATTGATACCCCTCGTCAATAACCGCCGCCCGACGATGAACGCCGTGTGTCTTGACAAGCCCCATTCGGGCCTTACTTGAGACCAATCCATACTTCGCCGTTTGGCCAGACGCAGACTTCTTGCCAGCGACGGCATGCCGTGTTCGTCCGGAAGGCGGGCCAACCGTTCCTGACTATTTCTGCGTCCCGCCTCCTCCAGATCGTGCTCAAGACGCAGGAGGTCCTTCCGGTGAGTGGCTGGGACATCTTCCAGATCGAACAATTCCACCTCGTCCGTGGTGGTATTATGCTGTCCCGGTAAAAAATGCGTATCCGGCGGGATGTGAATGCCTTTCTGGGCGAGAATCTGCCGGACATAGGGTTTATTCGCCATTTCCACAAAGGCCCGGGCGTTGGAATACCCCTCGTTGCCTCCGCAGGCGCCGCAGTCCAGCGCCGACTCATAGGGATTGTTTTCCGAGACACTTCCATGGGCGCAAATCAATATCAACCTGGAAAAGCCCTGTGTAAAGCCGAGGATCCGCAGGGCGGTTTCTACGAAATAGGCCTGTTCTTTAGGAGTAAATCCTACCTGCGTGATCCGGTGCATGCGCCGGCTCACCGCCCGTTGATGAATCCCGTGGTTCTGACGTAATTCCGCGAGAAATTGGTCATGGGTGGCGGTATTCCATCCTAACAACCGGCTTAAGGTTTCTTCGTCCTCACTGTCCGTTTCAGCTTGATAAAGAGCCTGTTTGCGAAGACGATCCACTTGATCATGTAAAACGGCTAGGCCCATACGGCCGTACCGTTCAATTAACAGACGATGAATGGTCGCCCGATGTTCGGCCGCCACCATTTCTTCCGCTTCCTCATGGGACAGCTTGTCGACGGTTAACGTGGTCCCGATCGGAATCGCAAACCATTCTTTCACCCACGACGTGAATGTCCGGTACCAGGCAGGCGCAATAGTCTGACCGAAGAGCCGGAACCCGAAAAACCAGCCGATCGCTTCGACCATGACATAGGGTGTAATCACATTTTCTTTCAGATCATGAAGTAGCGCATGTCCGGTTTTCGCCAGATTCTGACGTTGGAGGTATTGTTCAGCCGCTTTGCCCTGATAGGCCCTGGGAATTTCCCTGACCCGGTGTTTGGGTTTGAGCAGGACTGGACATTGATCCGTTTCCTGTTCGCTGCCGAATCTCTGAAAGCAGATGGGGACTCCGAAAAATCCGGCGAATCCGAACGTTTCATTTCCACCCACTTCCTCCAGATGCCGCCGGAAGCCCTCAGATCGCACATCGATGCAGAACATGGCCTGGGCCGGCGGTCTGGAAAACTTGGGTTTTTCCTCCTTGGAATCACTTTCATGCACGATGGCCAAATTGGGAGCAAGGCTTTTGACGAAGCCTTTCAAATAACTCGTCTCGAACGCCTGTAGCCAGAGGGGCCCATGCGTGGAGTCGGGAAAATTCGTGATCCATCCCACCAAGGTTTCCACAGTGTCAGGCGGACATTCCGTCACGTCCTTCAGGGCAATGCCGAGGGAATCGGCCAGATGATGAAGGATCAAGGCGTGCCCCTTTGCCGTTCTTTCACGTTGAATCCTTCCCCATGTACCGTCCGCTTCCCGTCCCCATGCATCAAGAGTTTGCAAAGGAAGGGGGTCCACGGTAAACATCCCTTCGTCCAAAGCCGGTAGCATCTCCGGATCTAGGTTTCCGGTACGAAAAACTTTGTAGAGACTGAATCCAAACGGGAACTGCTCCAGGGAGGACGTAATGGCCGAATAGGTGCCGGGTATCCCGAGTTGTTGATGGCACAACCTGCTCACCAGCTCACGCTCATAGAAGAGCCGTACCGCCATATACTGAACCAGATCGACGGGAAACGCCTTCTGCCACTCATGGTTCACCTGATCGGCACGCCACTTGAGAAATCCCGTCCATCCCGGCAATTGGGCCAAATGCAGGGTAAACACGTTGCTCCAGAGATTCTGAGGCAGATCCAAATCCTGGAGGCAGGCCAGCACGGCATCTTCCGGCCGGTCAGGAAGTTGCTGAAGTTTCAGCTTCCAGTCCGGGATGCCCAGAAGAATACCTGTGACCTCCTTCTGAGCCAGGGCTTTCCAACTCCCATAGAAGGTCTTTTCCCGCATAGGCATGGACCAGGGAGCGTGGCCTTCGTCCAGAAACCCGGCACACCATTTGATGAGTTCCTCATTGATCTGCTGCTGAAGAGAAGTTTCAAATGTCTGGTCGCACCATGCAGCAAGTGTATATTGATTGGCGACATCCTGGCGTGCGTGGTCTGTCTTTTGGCGCAACGACAGGTCGGTATCCTTGAGGATGCCGCCGGATTGCAGGCGGGTGAACAATTCCCTTACCTGGGAGTCTCGACGCAGACTGTCGAATACGGCATCACTGATATCATGGGGGATCGTCCCGCTCCCATGAATCAGGATCGTCCGCAAGACTTCGATGTGAGAAATATTTCGCGTGCCGATGGTGACATACCGGTTCTCTGAGAAGGGCATGACGGCATCGGTAATCGCCTCATCCAGGATCCGGCCCTGCCGGTATAGGTTTCGATATTCCTCATTGGGAAGATACCCGCGGCCTCCCAAAAATTTTTCGGCTTGGGCAATCGCCTGGTGGATATTCAAGTGTTCCAGGCCATGCAGCGGGTTGTGGTGAATGAAGGTCTGCATGGGCCAAAATTGGGAAATGGTTTCCCCCGCCAAATGAATCAGCGATCTGACCTCGATGCGTTCTAATTCTTTATGAGATTCGACTTCACGTGCCGTGGAAACCGTCATCTTCTGCATCCTCTGGTGTTCTGCATAGGAGTATGTAAGATTAAGCGGGTATTCCGAAAATGCCCGCTGTGCCCATTAACAGGATGAGTGTCCACATTTCATACAGCGACAAATCGCGATATGGCACGTCGGATCGGGCCTTTCCAAATGCGGTCTGATGCAGCATGGTGGTAAAGACCCAGCTGACTGAGAACCACACGATAAATAACAACAGCAACACTGGGAACAGTGAGGCCTCGGGGCCGTTGAGCGGCATGGTCAAAAATCCGGCTACCACCGGCAGAAGCGGTAGCAGCATGACCAGTGAAATCATGAACGTGAAGGCCCCCCGAAAGCGCGGCAACCCGGAACCCAACCCTTGCAACGATACCAGATTATGTGTCCCATACCGTTCGCGTAAAAAGGCAAAGGACTGCAACATCCCACTCATCAGCAATGCGACCGCGATTCCATAGGGAACTCCCCATACCCCCACATGGGAAAACGTGGCGAGCAAACCCCACAGTAAGGCGAGGAGGGTGATGGCAGCATAGGCAATGCCTTCACGAGGGAGAAGATGTCCCGTGGCTTTCAAGGAAGCGTACCCGGCACTCACCAGCGCAAACACCGGAATGATCCACAGCCTTTCCAGATGAAAAAATTCCTCGACGTTCTTGAGTTGGGACAGACCTGTTGCCAGCCAGACCACGATCCACACCCCGGCGAGGGACTCCCGGGAAGACCGCACGACTCCCAAAAATGGCAGATGAAACGGGACCAGTGGCAAAAAGGTGACTAACAGAAAAAGCCCGGCGACCATGAGACCGGTTTCATCCAGGAAGAGCGTCACGATGCCAAACACCACAGCTAATCCGAGATGCACCAGAGCCAGGGTCTTTTGCAGAGAGGCAACCATGTGCCGGGACAGAAAGAACCCCCCATAGCCGAGCAGGCCGATCATGAATAGCCGGTTGATCGGCTCCACCGCGATCACTCCACCCAGACCCAGGCCGGCAAGCAGGATGATAGGTACCGCGTCATCAGATACATGGGAGGTGTCTTTTTGCCACAGGATGGCACAAAAACAGGAAAGAAGAATGGCGCCGGCCGGAAGACTGACAAAGGAAGAGATCTCCGCTTCCCAACTAAACGCGACGAAGGCCCCCCCGGCTATCAGTATAAAGGCTAATCCCACACCCCACCATGCTGAGGGCGAGGTCCGTTTCATGGTGTTTCCCGCCATGAAAAAGAACGGGACAAGAGAGAGCAGCAGCAACAGATCATGATCAATCGACAACTCACCTGATGACGGTTAATACCGGTACGCGACTTTCTGCGCCAAACGGAGCAGGGCACTGCCAGTTTTTTTATAGATGCCGTCCACATAACACCGGTTGATTAATAGAACCCAGCCGGCTTGCCGTATCGCGAGCACCCCATTCGGATTGAGTATTTTTTGGCCACGGGCCGTGGTGTACAGAACCAGCCAGCCGAACAGCACCACCAGCGTAGAAAAAATGATCACCGCATCGAACACCTGCGGCGGGAAGGCGGCGGCTGTGAAGAATCCATCCGCCTCGCCGGGAGCCGGATAAAGAAAATGCGTAAAGGCTTCGCCCGCCCATAAATAGACGAATCCGATGAAAAACAACGTCACGATCATGGCACCGGCAACCTTCCAGGAAGCCACGGCATGCAGGCGGTAAATGCTGAAAATGGCTTGTGAGGCCGTGACCCATCCGAAAAAGAGAAAGATCACCGCTCCATGATCATCGTGAAGAGGCACGTCCAGGACCCCATGGGCTACCAATAGAATAACCAGCGGCATGAACAGCGTGACGAGCAATCCTGTCGTCCACGTCAGTTTGTTCGGCAGCCGGGTCGGCTGATGGCCGGAGGCCGGAGGAAATTTCGGTTCATGCCGCGCGTCCTGAATAATACTGCCTGAGGCCAGAAAGAGGGAGGCTTTGAAAAATCCGTGGGCGATGAGGTGAAAGATGGCCAAGGCAAAAGCGCCAAGGCCGCATTCCATGATCATGTACCCCATTTGTCCCATGGTAGAAAAACCCAAAGTTTTCTTGATGTCATTCTGAACCAACATCATCGAGGCTCCGAGCAGGACGGTGAGGACTCCCACGATGAACACCAGATGGAGGGTCGAGGGAGACAGGGCGTACAATGGGGCCAACCGGTTCAGCAGGAACCCGCCGGCGTTGATGATCCCGGCATGCATCAGGGCGGAGACCGGGGTCGGGGAGTCCATTGTGTCCGGAAGCCAGACGTGGAGAGGAAATTGTGCGGATTTGGCCATTGCGCCGACAAAAATCAGCAGTGCGATGACCGGCACGATGCTGATTTCAAAAGTAGACCCAGCCCATAACCGGATCATCGGAGGATCCGCAGCCGCCCGTTGAAATACGTCCAAAAATTCGAACGTACCGAAATACTGATAAATAAGCAGGAGGCCACAGAGAAAACTGATATCCCCGATTCGATGCACCAATAACGTTTTTCGCGCATACTCACATGCCGCGGGATAAGAGAAATTGAAGGCCAATAGGAGATACAATACCCAGCTCAGGAGTTGCCAGAACAGAAACAACATCAAAAAGTTTGCGCTGGCGACTAGGGAGAGGATGGTGAAGGTCATCAACCCGAGTAACCCGAAAAACCGCTGGTACCCCGCGTCACCCTGTAAATAGCGGCGGGAATATAGATGAATGATGGTACTGACACTGGAGATGAGCACCATCATCACAGCCGTCAGTCGGTCGACCAACATCCCGAATGTCAGTGAAGGCGAGGGTCCGTGCCCCCACGACCAGAAGGTGAGCTGAAACGGGCCTTCGGTACTGACGTGGTACAGGGCCAGAAACGAGAAAACGCTGGACCCGGCAGTGGCAACGATCCCGATCAACGCCACGCGGGACGCCAGACGTTTACCCTGCCAACCAATCAGCATGGCGGCCAGCAGCGGAAGGAGAGGAATGAAAACGGCTGTAGTCATAGGAAACCAACCACAGTCTCAGAAGCGAGGCGGCATCGGGAACATCCCGAAAGCACAATCGCCGAGACGGAAATCCCTGTAATTAATATCGTGTTTCGTTCCAATCAAGCCTAATCCCTTTACTTAACGTTTGATGTGGCGATAAGCAATAATGTGTTAGACCCAACCCATGGGCCTTTCGGGTTCTCACATTTTGGTGCCATTGGGGAGAGAAAATCATGCCCGCTGAAACGCGCGGCCAATATCTCAGATCATTGGGACAGAAAATTAAATCCCGATTCTTTTTTAGATAAATTGTCCCTGACCGATCGATTGCCACGACAGGGACGGATGAACCGGCTTTTCACGGTCTGGAAATCGCCAAGAGTTTCAATCAACAAAGCAGGGCAGCCCCCTTTCCCTAATCCGAGACGCAAAGGATACGTGAGGCCGATCTATCTAGTTAGTAGGTGCGCTCAAAACGCTTTACGCGGAGACCTGTCCTTCTGATTATTTTTTTCAATTTGTGCAGTTAATAGAGAAAAATGGGGTGAGTGACGGGAATTGAACCCGCGACCTCCGGATCCACAATCCGGCGCTCTAACCAACTGAGCTACACCCACCGTCACATGGAAGTTTCGAGCGGAATGAAGAGGGCAATCTTATCAGAGGGCCATAGGTGTCGCAAGCCACATACCGTTAGCAGCCAACGAGGATGATGGATCTATTTTTTCTGAGAGAACCTCATATTTCAAGAGCCATAAAGCCTTTTAAACGCCCCAACAATTTACCACCGGTTCAATTGACCACTTTCATGATATTGTGTTAGAAATCACACTTCGATTTTTTCTGGAGGAAAATATGGCTAATCGACATCATTCAGCAATTAAAGCAGCTCGACAAACTCTGAAGCGCCAGGAACGCAATCGGTCTATCATGCGACGCGTCAGGACCTTTATCAAGAAAGTTCATGGAGCGGTCAAAGAGAACAAGGGCGAAGAGGCGAAGGCTTCTTTGCGAGAAGCGACCTCTGAGCTGCATAAAGCCGTAACCAAAGGCACGCTTCATCGGAACACCGCCTCCCGTTGGGTTTCCCGTCTTGCATCCCGCGTCAACGCACTCTCACCCAAATAATACGGTCAAATAGTTACGGGTTCTCACGCCTTGTGAGATTTGCGGCCACCGAAGACCTTGCTGCCTTGATCAGCGTTAGTGGCCCGGCAAAGTTGGATGACCAGGTCATCCAAGATGAGCTTCGGACGTGATGCCCGCCCCCCTTTAAGAGCCGAATCAGCTTGAGCGAATAATTCCCATGCTCGACGGAAGTGGGATGGCTTCCACCGCTGCACCTGCTGGATAAATTCCCGCGCACGAAAAGGAGGAATGCCTGCTTGGCGTGCGGCCTGTCCGGCATCATACCCTTCTTGCATCAACTCGTGCGTTTTCCAGATCTTCCGCATCTGCCACAAAAAGGCACCCAACATTCGTAAGGGTGCTTCGCCGGTTTCTAAATTTTTTGCCACGATATCCAATGCCCGCCCCTGATCCCCTCGCGCAACGGCTTCCGACCAATCAAACACCGAAATTCCCGGCGGTTTTCCCCGGACCGTTTCCACGTCTTGTGCCCGAACTCTATGGCCCTCCGGCATAAACGCCACCAATTTCTCTAATTCACCGGCCGTCCCATACAACCCTTCGGCAACCTGATCCTTCAATATCTCGAGGGCACTATCTTCCAACTGCAAGCCTAACTCTCTCGCTCGCTGCGTGACCCACCCTGCTCGCTGCCCCTCAAATAGAGAGGCGCATTCCACCACCGTCCCCCGCTTTTTAAGCTCTTGAACCCACTTCGTCCGGCCGTCTAATTTTGCTGCAGTGATGACCATCGTGGTCGTTTCATTGGGAGTCTGAAAATAGGGCATGAGAGCTTCCCCATCTCGAGCAGAGAGTTTATCTGCCCATTTAATGATGAGGAGTCGTCTCGATGAAAAAAACGAGGTCTCTTCCGAAATGGCTAATATCTCGGAGGCATCGGTTTCATCCCCATAGACGACATCGACATGAAACATCTGGGAGGAATCATGGGCCGGTAAATGGTCCGATGATTTTGAAGCATCCTTTTCCTGACCTGCCGCACGAAGAATGCTCAAGGCCTGATCCCGAAAATAAGGCTCTTCCCCGATCACCAAATACAGAGGGGACAACCCATGCCGGTTGATCTGACTTTGAAGTTCATGAACTTTCACGGTGAAAACGCCTCAAGAAGCAGGCAATCCTGCCAAACCATTCAGGTAATCAAGGCATCTGGGAGCCTGGAGCAATGAGTTCTCCGTACGGGGCTGAAATCTCGGAAAATTCACTACCACCCGGTTCCGGATCCGGGATGGTCTCTTTTCTATTCCTGTCAAAAACCCCCTGCTCCCTGGCCCCCAAAAATTGATCGGCTAAATCGGCAGCCACCTGTTGCCCCGCTTGTTCAACCGCCCGATCCTGCAAAACCCGGTTAAATTGCAATCCGGTCTCGGCATCTGACGTGGATGTGGCACCCACAAAAAATTCGGCTGTACTGGTTCCGATTTGAGACCATCGGACTTTCCCCGTTTTCCGATCCTTCACCTTCAACACCACTTTCACCGTAACCCGGCTTTCTTGTGTCTGCGTGCGAGTAAAGGCTAACGAGGAAAGCCCGACCGATAGAATCGCCCCCTCCATCACAAAGTCGGCGGAGCCATTATCGACAAATTCGGCGCTTCCGACCGATTGGAACGCCTGGCGAAAGTATCTGGTGTATTTGAATTCCAGGTTTGGTTCAAAGCTGTTATTTTTAAGCACAGGAAAGACCATACGAACCGGCGGTCCTTGCGCCACATGGCCAGCACTACCCCCAATGACCGGGCCAGGCCCCTCAACTGTGAATTGATACCCACATCCGGCAATCAGGCACAGCAACACTCCCCATCCGGTCATCAGGAATCTTACCCGCTGAAGGGGGCTACCCGGTCGGCCTGGGTTAGATGACAAAATTCACCAGCTTTTGTTCCACATAGATAATTTTGCGAGCGACCTTCCCTTGCAACCATTCCACCAACTTTGGATCCGCCTGAGCGCCTGCAATGATTTGCTCCTTTGTCGAACCGGCTGGAACCACGATCTTACTCCGAAGTTTGCCATTCACCTGGAGAGGAATCGTCCATTCGGCACTGGCCACCAGAACGGGATCAAAGTCAGGCCACGCCTGCCGGCTCACCCCTGGGCGCTTCCCTAAGAGTTCCCACAACTCCTCAGTCACGTGCGGAGCAAAGGGTGCCAGCAACACTACTAACGTTTGCAACGTTGTTCGCCACTCCGCTCGCTCGCCAGCAGTTAAGGCCTCCCCCGGAAATTCTTTCCAGAACCTATACAACTCATTGACAAATTCCATAAGAGCCGCAATGGCCGTATTAAATTGAAAGCCCCGCTCAAAATCTTCTGTGACCTTTTTAATCGTCTGATGCGTCGCCCGTTGCAATTGAGGGAGAAGCACCGACTCGCCGGACCCTGGATTGGCAGCCACCCCATTCACGACCGGAAGAAGATCCTGCACCAACCGCCAGACCCTGTTTAGAAACCGATAGCACCCTTCCACCCCGGTATCGCTCCATTCCAAATCTTTTTCCGGTGGTGCGGCAAACAACGAAAACATTCTGGCCGTGTCCGCCCCATAGCGATCGCACAAGTCCTCAGGGGAAGCTATGTTCTTTTTAGACTTGGACATCTTCTCAGTACGGCCTGTCACAATACTCCGCCCACAGTGAATACAGACCCGCTGCTCGCCCTCTTTTTTAATTTCGGTGGGAAGCATCCATCGATGCTCTTCACACCAGTAGGTTTCCTTGGTCACCATGCCTTGGGTGAGCAAATGAATGAAGGGTTCATCAGCTGTTGTGAGACCCAGGTCCCGCAAGACTTTGGTAAAAAAGCGCGCATACAGGAGATGCAACACCGCATGCTCGATTCCGCCGACATATTGGTCCACCGCCATCCAATGTTGTGCGGCTTGGGGATTCACGGCTTGTGTGGTGTCTTTGGGCGAGCAATACCGAAGGAAATACCAGGACGAATCCACAAAGGTATCCATGGTATCGGTTTCGCGGCGTGCCGGACCGCCACACGTAGGACAGGTGGCTTGTGAAAACGACGGAGATTCCTTAAGCGGAGACCCACCTTTCCCGGTGAACGGCACATCGTCAGGCAGCAACACCGGCAGGTCGCCTTCGGGAACCGGGACAATGCCACAGCGATCGCAATACAACATCGGAATGGGCGTCCCCCAATAGCGTTGCCTGGAGATACCCCAATCTCTTAAACGGAAATTGATGGTTCGCTTTCCCCATCCCTGTGTTTCCACATATTCGCCGATGGCCTGTTTGGCTTGCGACACGGACATGCCGGAAAAATTCCCTGAGTTCACCAGGAGTCCGGCGGCATCCTGTTCTTCATAAGCCGATTCCAGAGCTTCAGAGCCCAGTCGGCCTTCCGGATCTTGAATCACCAGCCGAACCGGGATGTGATAGGTTTTCGCGAATTCAAAATCTCGTTGGTCATGTGCGGGAACGGCCATAATCGCCCCCGTCCCATATTCATATAACACAAAATTCGCCACCCAAATCGGGATACGTTCCCTGGTAAACGGATTGATGGCGTAGGCGCCGGTAAACACGCCTTCTTTGTCCCGATCAACAGCCGTACGCGTCGCTTTATCCACACGAGACACACGAGTCACAAACGCTCGAACCCCTGAGGCCTCGGGTCTTCCGGCTATCAATTGTTCGACCAGGGGCGATTCTGGTGCAAGGCTCATGAAGGTCGCGCCATGAATGGTATCCGGTCTAGTGGTAAACACCCGGATCGCCTGTAGCCCGGCTACGGTCTCCGCTAAGGGAAAATCCAGCTCCACCCCTTCGCTCCGCCCAATCCAATGCCGCTGCATGGCCAGCACACGAGCCGGCCAGGTCCCCAACCGTTCACAGCCGTCCAATAATTCCTGCGCATAGGACGTAATACGGAAAAACCACTGCTCCAATTCTTTTTGAATGACGACCGACTCGCATCGCCAGCACACCCCTCCGTCTTTTCCTTCTTTCTCCAGGACCTGCTCATTCGCCAATACCGTTTCACAAGAAAGACACCAATTCACTGCCGAGCGTTTTCGATAGGCCAATCCACGCTCAACCATTTTCACAAAGATCCATTGATTCCAGCGGTAATAGTCAGGCTGAGACGTATTTACCTCCCGATCCCAATCATAGGACAGACCCATCCGCTGAAGTTGTCCTTTCATATAGGCCACATTTTCTTGAGTCCAGACGTTGGGGTGCACCCCTTTCTCAATTGCGGCATTTTCTGCCGGCAACCCGAAAGCATCCCATCCCATCGGATGCAACACGTTATACCCACGCATCGTCTTATAGCGGGCCACGACATCCCCGATGGCATACACGCGCACATGGCCCATGTGTATCCGGCCCGAGGGATAGGGAAACATCTCCAAACAGTAATATTTGGGTTTGTCCGAATCTTCCTGAACCTGGAACGTCCCGGATTGAGCCCAATATGCCTGCCACTTTGCTTCAACAGCCTGATGATCGTACGTATGCGCCATGCTTATGCCTTAAGAAAAAAAATACGGTGATCGCCTCGATGAATACGCCACAAATACATCCCTACTTCGTTCGTCACATGTATGAAGAAATGTCGGTATGGGTAAACACTTGTTCCGCGTCAAATTAGATAGGGATTTCCGGAACCGTGAGGGTCATTGCCTCCGAATTTGACGTTGGGAAGCGCTGCATTTTCAACAGTATCCTGAGGAATCTAGCATAGAGAAACCCACCCCACAAGCAAATCGCCAGGAGGCCGTTCAGACCACAGGATCGCGAAAAATTACACAGGGAAAAGGGGAAAAACAGAACGACTAAAAGGACCGCTTGTTCGCCTTGCGCGACTTCACGGAAATGGGTGAGGGAGGACGAGCGGTTGATCCGGAAATGGCACCAACCACTTCCTGATGTTTACGCTGCAGATGACGATGATGCTCAATTAACGGATCAAGGACTTCTCCACACATCAGACACCGCCAACCCGGCATCCAAATCTCGCCACTCGTGGCCATATCCACAAAGTGATCGACTATCATGGTCCCCTGACATCGAGGGCATTGCATCCGTCATACCTCCTTTTTATACGTGATGAATGTATCCATCGGTGAGGCCCTCACAGACCTTAAATTTTTCAAAGAGGAGAAGGGGAAGCCCCGTGTTTGTGGAACAATGGACAGCAGGACGATACAACCTCAAAAAAAACACTCTCTCTCTTACTATCTCATCACAGCAATCTTAATTTTTTCAAGGAAATGAAAAACCCACGTGCTCCAAACAAGATTCCCACGCAGCATTTCGAAAATCCGCCCACACCTGTTTTCGAAGAAATCCCTAATCACATTTTCCAAGAATTGGTAGGCATCGACAACCAGAGCCGACACCATAATCTGGCGGAGGACTAGGAACTCCCCTTCGAAGATTTTGCGGAACGCAGGGGAGGAAGAGGAATCATCGCATCCCCCCGCAGTTTGCGATGAAAGGTGATGGCAAAGCGATGCGCTTCATCTCGAATGGTTTGGACCAGCCGTGTTGCCGGTGATTTCAGGGGCAGTATGATGGGCGTCTTCCGACCCGGCAGAAAAATCCGTTCGTCTTTGTCACCCTTCGCTTTGGCTAAACCACAAATCGCGACATGTGAGAGACCAACGGCCGCCATCGCTTCCATGGCCGCGCCTAATTGTCCGGCTCCACCATCAATCACCACCAGGTCCGGCTCCGGCAAGGTTTTCCCTGGTTTGTTGGCCAACGATCCGCCGTATCGGCGTTTCACCACTTCATGCATACTCGCAAAGTCGTTGGCTCCTTCTACCGTTTTAATCCGAAATCGCCGATAGTCTGACTTCTTCATTCTGCCCTGTTCCCAAACCACCATGGACGCCACTGAATGGGTCCCCATGGTATTGGAGATATCAAAACATTCAATGCGGGTCGGAATTTGTGGCAACGCTAAGAGCGACTGAAGTTCTTCCACCGACTCACTGGATTCGGTTTGCACCCGAAGATGTTCATTGAGAGCCACGGCAGCATTTTCCTGTGCGAGCTGAAGTAATTCATATTTAACCCCCCGTTCAGGAACCAGTACACGAACGGCTTCCTCTTTTTTCTCGGACAACCACCGCTGGACCAGCGATTGATCGTCAAACCCCACAGGAAGCAAAACCTCTTTGGGAGGCACGACTGTTTTGGCATAAAACTGTTCGAGCGTCGACCTCACCAGTTCCTCATCGGTGACGCCGTGAGCGTCGGACCAGAAAAAATCCCGACGGCCGATCAACAGGCCGCCTCGCACAAACAGCATCTGGACATCCACTGCCCCTCCCAATCTGGCCAATCCCACGATATCCTGCTCCCGGGCGCTGATTTGTGCCACCCGTTGTTTGGCCAACATCCGCTCAATGTTTCCAATCTGATCACGCAGTCGAGCGGCTTCTTCAAACGCCTCCCGCTCCGCCGCATCCTGCATGGCTGATCGTAAGGACTCGAGCAATTCCGTGTCCCGTCCCTCTAAAAACCAACGAACCTGCTTCACAATCTGATGATAGGCTTCCTTCGTCTGATTTCCCGTGCAAGGAGCCATGCAACGCTTGATTTCAAATTCCAGGCATGCCCGCTCAGCGCTTCCATTAATATCGATCGTGCAGGTGGCCAGGGGGAACACCTTGCGAATAACTTTCAGGGTATCGCGCATAGCTCCCGTGGGGACATACGGACCAAAATATAACGCCTTGTCCTGTTTGACCCGGCGGACTATCGACAGCCTTGGAAAATCATCGTGAATCGGCAACCGGAGATAGGGGTATTGTTTATCGTCCCGGAGGACCACATTGAACCGTGGGCGATGCCGCTTGATCAGATTACTTTCTAAAATGAGGGCTTCGAATTCCGAGTGGGTGACGATTGTTTCCATATCCGCAATCCGCAAATACAGCACCCGGTTTTTAGGAGTGAGATCGGCCGCATGTTGAAAATACGATCGCACGCGGTCCGATAACACGGCGGCTTTTCCAATATAGATAATATCGCCTCGTCGATCCTTAAAGAGATAGACCCCTGGTTGCTTGGGAAGATTATTTAATATTCCGCTCAAGCGACCTGGTTGGTCCGAGAGGACCTGAGAAGTGCTCGTGGGTGTTTCCATCATTTCTTGTTTTCTTGTTTTGCCACCTTAATCATCAGACGATGGCGACTCCCGCTGGTCGTTGTATCAACTCAATTTCATAGCCATCCGGCGCATCGATAAAAATAAACCGGCTGCCGGATGAAGATTGGGTGGGGCCATCTGTGATCGGCACACCTTTGGCTTGGAGTTCCTGAATTGTCTGGTCCAAATCCTCCACTTCAAAGGCCAAATGCACAAGATCCTCTTGAACCTTGACCGTCCCGCTACTCGGAAAACTGCACAACTCAATCAATTCCTCACTATTGGGGACAACCAAAAATGCCAGATGCGAACCCCGTGGCGATACCTTTCGCTCCACGACTTCCAGCCCAAGGACCTCTCGATAAAAGCCCAGCGTCTGCTCCATGTCACTCACCCGCATACGCGTATGCAACAGTTTTTTCACCCGCATGCCATTCTCCTTTTCAACATTCACCTGTCCGACTTCAGAAACGGAATCCCTCTGCATGAGTCAACCTTCTTTGAAAAACAGAGAGAAAGTCCGCGATCTCCGGTCGGGAGGTATCACTTTCGCTATTGTCACTCGTTGCTCATCCCTGATCAAGATTGCTATCTTCTCTTGTTTTTCATAGACTTCCCCGGAATTTCTGATCGGTTCCCGCTCTCAAGGAGGAGACGTGACGACATTGATCATCTACCGCCTGATCGTTTTTTGCCTCATCCTTGGGCTCTTCAATACGCTCATCACTCCTCAAACAGTTCGTGCTGAAGGTTTTCGTATTCTCGATCATGGAGCTTCGGCTACCGGCCAAGGCGCGGCCTTTACCGCCCAAGCCGATGATGCCTCAGCCCTGCACTACAATCCAGCGGGTATGACCCAGTTAAAAGGCATCCAATTTTATGGAGGGACTCTCTTGATCGGTGGCACGGTCCGATTCAAAAGCGACCTCGGACCAACCGTGAAGGGTGGTGTTGGTGGAACGATCTCCACTCCCCCACCCAGTTCGTTATTCCTCACTGCAAACCTTCCGGCCTTAGGCCTGGACAATCTCCCGAATTGGACCGTAGGAATTGGGGTTACCACCCCGTATGCCCTGAATATCGAATACCCCGATGATAGCCTAATTTCTCCCATACTCACGAGCGCGTCCCTTCCCCTTATCGATATCAAGCCCACTCTCGCCTACAAGGTGAATGACTATATCTCTGTAGGAGGCGGGCTGGATATTTATACCTTTGCCAGCTTTTTAGGAGAAGGTCAGGCAGAGCTTCAACAGAATGCGGCTCCAGGCAATCCGTTTGGTATACCGGCTGGGACAGCCCTGGAAGCGAACGGGTCTGACACCGCCTTGGGATTTAACGCCAGTGTCCTCTGGACACCTTTCCGCAATCAAGACGGTCATCCACTCGTCAATCTTGCGTTTGTCTATCGGAACGGACCCAATTTGGACCTCAAAGGAGATTTTTTAGCCGGTGGAACCCGCCTTGCCGGTGCGACCACAAACATTCAACTCCCCGATATCTACACGTGGGCCATCGCCGGATGGCCTATTCGCAACGCGCAACATGAGTGGAAGGTCGAAGTGGATCTCGATTATGCGGATTGGTCCGGATTCAAAGACCTCAACCTGCAACTCTCTAATGGAGCCGTCATCCAAAATCCCCGCAACTATGGAGATGCCTGGATACTCATGGTGGGAACGGAATTCAAAGCCCTCTCCCCCTCTGCGCTCCCTCATTGGGATGTGGCCTTTCGAACGGGATACGTCAGATCGGAAAGCCCTATTCCCGACCGGACATTCGAGCCAGCGGTTCCAGACTCCGATTTTAATGCCTTTTCAGCCGGGATGGGCTTTCTCTGCCATGCTCCAGGAAAATTTTTGGGGATCCTCCCCTGTGACATTTTTGGCGCAAAAGCCATCGGGATGGATTTAGCCTATCAAGCGTTGCTGTATGATGAACGGAATGTTCAGAATAACCAACAACCTCTCTTAAACGGCAAATGGGATACCACTCTCCACGTCGGAGCCTTATCCGTGCGGATTAATTTCTAATGCGTCTTCCCTGATTTTTTGCTCCCCCCCTTCACCCTTTTCGCCGATTCCATTACAGTCCCTCTACCGGTTGACCTTCTCAATAGGGACATTCATGTTGCTCTTACCAAAATCCCATCGCATTGTGGAACGTCCACTCATGGAGTTTCGTCCATTCGGGAAGGATACTCAGGGTGCAACGATCCAGGATGTGAGCGGAATTGCCATCCGCGCCAATCTTGAATATCTGGAAGAGGCCATACAGCAACACCAGGGACCGGAGGCCGCAGAAGGGGCCTTGCGCACTCTTGTCGCCCTGCTGAACGAGCGAATTCCCGACCGGACCTATCATGTGACCGTCGATTTCCTCAAGAACCACTGGAACAGCTATTCTTATGAGTTTGCCATGTTTCTGGCCGAATTTTCTGTTCAGCTCTCGCACGAGGAGAATTTTCACTTCAATCTGGGGCGGGAAAAATTTCTCTCGCCCATCATTCAAATTCTCGGGCGGCCCTTTTCCATAGCCCAGATATATCGCCTTTTCCCGCACTTTGTCGAAAAATTCACCAAAGGTTCGCTCAAGCCGGAGGTTGTATCGGTCACCAATGGCCATGCCGTGATGCGGCTACAATTGTCCGAATCCACAATCAGACAGTTCGGCCCGTATCTCCAGGGCTGTGCCGAACGAATATGCCACACTACAAAGGCGACGGTTGCAGAAGTCCCGGCCCGCATGTTTGGAAAACGGGCTGCCTCGATCCAGGATCGGAGCTGTTTAGCCGAGGGTGACCCCCATTGTGAATGGGCCTTTACCTGGGAACCTGAGCGACGGACCATGCGGGGATGGATTTTGGGCGGACTCGCCTTGTGGCTGACCACGGTCACCACATTGAGAGTTTTTTCTCACGATCAACCCTGGTGGGTCAGTGCGGGACTTTCCCTGCTCCCCTTGCTCATTCTTCCCTTGGCAAAACGGCTTTGGGATGATCGGCTGGAGATTCAAGAGCGCGGGAAAATCATTCAAGAACAATTGGAGGCGGCAGAACAACGGCACGAAGAATTGCGTGAGGCCTACTTAGCACAAGAGCATACATTGATCGAGATCCGGCGACGAGTCGATGAATTAACCATGCTGCATCAACTCACCCTCCACATCGGCTCAACCCTTGACCGCGAAACCATTATCGGCTCAGGCCTCAAAGCCATTGTGGGCTCGCTCTCGTTTGACCATGCCTGGGCAGCCGTATGGGACGCACCGCATCAACATTTTCACAAGATTCAATCAGAAGGCATGTCGGAACAGTGGACGGCTTTGGTTCAAGACACCACCATTCCCTCAGCCCCACAGGACCTGCTTCACCGAACTCTCCACTCGCAAGAACCCATCCTCATAGAGGACATCACGGATATGCTGAGTCAGTGCCATCCCACCACTCGACAGATTTTGATGGAAGCCGGGACGAAAAGCGGATTCTCACTTCCCCTGATTAGTCAGAATCAACCACTTGGTGTGTTGATCGTTGGGAGTATGCACCAGAAAGCCATCCCCATCTCTGAACAAAACTTATTATCTACGGTCGCCCATGAAATGGCGATTGCCCTTGATACGGCGATGGCCTATGACGAGATTGAAGCCTTGAACATCGGCTTGGAAAACAAAGTGCAGGAGCGAACGCTGGCATTACAACAGGCTAACACAGACCTGGAAACCGCCAATCACCGGCTCAAGGAACTTGACCGGATGAAATCTCAATTTCTCTCACATTGCTCTCATGAATTGCGCACACCCTTAACCTCGATTAAGGGATTCACGGAAAATCTGCTTCATGGGATGGTTGGACCGCTCGCCGAACGCCAACACCTCTACCTCACCCGAATCAGTGCGAACGCCAATCGACTCACCCGTATGATTGCCGACCTTCTCGACTTATCGCGCATCGAGGCAGGGACCGTCCGGTTAGCCCATGGATCTGTGGCATTGTCCGATCTCCTTGAGGATGTCACACAGGAATTGCTGCCACTCACCCAAACCAAGGCCCAGCACCTGACGGTCGAACTCACAGAAAACCATTTGACTCTCTGGGGAGACCAGGACCGTCTCCATCAAATCGTCACCAACCTCGTCCACAACGCCCATAAATTTTCGCCACAAGAGGGACGCATCCTGGTGAGAGCTTCTCCCGCTCCACCGGGTCACATCCTCCTCACGATCTCCGATACCGGTCCGGGTATTCCTCGGGAAGCTCAGGCCAGCCTCTTTCAGCCTTTCTTCCAGGCTCACCGGATCCCGGAAATCGGCACGCAGGGGCTGGGGTTGGGACTCTCAATTGTGAAACAATTGGTGGAATTGCACGGTGGGACGATCTCTGTAGAAAGTCAGCCTGGAGAAGGTGCCACGTTTCACCTTTGTCTTCCGGCAGTCTGCCCTTCAACGCTCTCACCCTCCGCTCAAGCCTGCCATGAACCTCCAATCTAAGAAGGGGCGGTTGAAAAATGCCGCCAGCGGCGTTCTCGCCATTGTTCCGTGCTCACGTACTGGAAGTACGCTCTGCGCGCAAAACAAAAGTTGTGCCCTTCGGGACACGGCAGGCAATTTGCGGCCTTGCTGGACGAAATTTTTTGAACCACCCCGAGGCCTCAGGTAACGTGCCTGTGGGTCAATATGCCCTTGGAAATTAGTATTATTCAACACTACCAAGAATGCTCTCAAGACTGCCTACCTCAATACCAATCCCTCAGAATCAATTCTTCTAATCGGCTTGTCACAGGTCGGCAAAAAATTCCATGTAATCCCTCAGGATTTTTATCGACCTACCGATAAACGTGGATAGTATTGCCTACGACATTATTGGAAGGGAGGTGGAACCATGAAAAAAGTCGCGAAAAAGAAGCCGGCAAAAAAAGCCGCCGTGCGAATGAAAAAGTCTCCGGGGAAGAAAAAGGCGTCACGATAACGCCCCTCGGGCATCACACTGTGTAGGTCCGGGGAGTCGAAACTGCTCTCCGGCTTACACTTTTCCTTCTCCCATCGCCACACGCGCTTCCTCATTCATCTCGACCTCACAACCCACGTTCGCATTCGCACAAGTTGAGTTTGCAGTCCGGTTATGTGATAACTCCCGATCATTATTCCGCATGTATTACCAGAGCACCCGTTATGGACATTAATGCACAAACCCAACTCTGCGGCCTGTTAGGCAACCCGGTCGATCATTCGCTTTCCCCAACTATTCACAATGCGGCCTTTCGTCAATTGGGATTAAATTTTGTCTATCTGGCGTTTCCCGTCCAGGATCTTGAAGGCGCAGTTCGGGGCCTACGGGCGTTGGGCCATATTCGGGGACTCAGCGTGACCATCCCACATAAAGTCACCATTTTATCCTTGTTAGATTCCGTCGAAACGACCGCAAAACACATTGGCTCGGTGAATACCATCGTCAAAGACCGGGGCCTGTTAGTGGGCTCCAACACCGATGCATCCGGCGCGCTCCAAGCCTTGCGACAAGGTGGAGTGGAAACCACCGGACAACGGGTTGTCATACTAGGATCCGGAGGAGCCGCTCGCGCCATCGCCTTCGCACTCGGCGTGGAAGGCAACATTGAACATCTGACTCTCCTCGGCGTCGATGATCAGGAACGAATGACCTTGGCGACCGACCTCAAAGCCAAAACATCCATCCTCTTGCACGACAACTCCTTAACTCCTGAAACCTTGCAATCTGCATTGGCACAGGCCCAATTGCTTATTCATTGCACCCCCATTGGCATGCACCCAAAGGTCGAGGAAAGCTGTGTCCCCAAGCATCTGTTGCACCGCGATCTGACGGTGATGGATATTGTCTACAACCCACTCAATACGCGTTTATTGCAGGATGCACAGGCGGCGGGATGCCGCACCATCCAAGGGATCAACATGTTTCTCTATCAGGCTGTGGGGCAATTTGAACTCTGGACCGGCAAATCCGCACCACTCGAGGTGATGCGTAACGTACTCACCTCCCACTTTTCATGAACATTGTCTTAATAGGATACCGGGGGACCGGAAAAAGTACGGTGGCCAAGATCTTGGGGCAACGCCTGAAACGAACCGTCATGTCCACCGACGCGGAAATCGTGAAGGAAGCGGGACAATCTATTCCTCATATCGTCGAGCAATTCGGGTGGGATCATTTCCGCGGGCTGGAAACGCAGATGTGTCAAAAGCTCACCGGCCGGGACAATCTGGTTATCGACACGGGCGGGGGACTCATCCTTAAGGAAGAAAACGTCAGGATGCTTAAAGAGAATGGAAAGATTTTCTGGCTGACTGCCGAAGTTTCAACGATTGCCAGCCGGATTTCCGGCGATACGCAACGGCCCTCTCTTTCAGGCACCAAAACGTTCGTAGAAGAAATCGAAGAAATTCTGGAGATTCGCAAACCTCACTACCAAGCGGCCGCCGATCATGTCATTCCATCGGACCAAGTTTCCCCGGACCAAATTGCTGATGCCATTCTTTCCCACATTTCGATCTAGAACGTTCCCCCAGGGGGCCAGACCGAAGCCATCGGTCATTACCAAATAAAAGAGAGAGCGTAGGAGACTCCGCTGGGATCACATCCTGTCCGCTTTTTCTCCCATGTCGGCCATACGGCTTCGCCACGCCACAGACCAGGTTCTCACCCTCGCCCCATTCGGGGAGAGGAGACGCCAAACAGTAAAGGTTTGGGGAATAACGCAGTCTATAAAGCAGGCAACCACCTATGGTATCCATGTCGTTTTTGGAGATGCCGGGTTTCGCCCCGGCGAACGAGGTCCTTTTGTTTCGGCAAAAGGACCCAAAACCATGGTTGCCATGGCGTGGCCCTTCGGGTGCCCTGCGCCGTGTCGCCGACTCCGGCGACGCGCAAACTCGCGGAGCTTGTCCTGAGCGAAGCCGAAGGGCTCAAACAATGCGCGCCTTCCTCCGAAGTCGGCAACACGACTTGGCCTCGCCACAAGGCCACGGGATTCCAATGATGCTCTGTTTCCTGTGACGAATCTCGGCATCACAAAATTCGCTCGTGCTTCCTTGAGACGTGGTATGTGAAAATTCCCTTTCACTCTTTTCTTTATCCGACGCCTGCTGACAGGCTCAAGGGACGGACGCTCTGATCATTCAGCAGACCTTGTCTGAGCGCAGCGAGTTGGTCTGCTCTCCTAAGGTTCGCGTCTGTCCCCTCCAATGAAGCCTGTCTGGGCGTCACTGGTTTTGGCCACTTTTGCCGGAACAAAAGTGGCTCGGCTGGCGGGACGAACCCCCGCCCGAAAAGATATCAAGAAGGCGCTGGTTCCTTTTTTAGATTCAAGCCATCCTTGCCCAGGGAGCAGCCATGTAATCCACCACGGCCGGACCAGCTCAGATGATCTCGACTTGAAAGATGCATGATTGCCAGACCTATCCCCAAATGCGCTTTTCGCTGCTTTGGAAAATTAGGTATGCTTGGACCTTTTTAACGACTACATAAGAGCATTACACTGCTTCTGATTGGACGCTCCGCATCATCACCCGAATGAATCCCTCCACTAATAATCAAATGAACCCGTTAGCTGATCATTGGCGAAGACCCTGGGTTATCGAATGGTCCCAATATTTATTGGACAGTTATGTTCTCTGGCTCAACCGTGAACTCATCTCTCGGGAAGGGACCATACTGGAACAGGCGGAACGCTTGTTTAACTCCCCATTTGTGGTCGTCTCTCACGGATTGGAGGATGACCCTATCCTCAATTATGGAAACCGGACCGCGTTAATCCTGTGGGAAATGGATTGGAACCAACTGACTCAAACGCCTTCCCGGCAAACAGCCGAACCTGTGAATCGTGAAGAACGGGCCCGCATGCTGCATCAGGCTAAAACCAAAGGGTTCATTGCCGATTATCGTGGTGTCCGGATTTCCCGATCCGGAAAACGTTTTTTAGTGGAACGCGCCACGGTATGGAACATTCGCAATCCGGATGGGACTCCGCTCGGACAGGCGGCTACCTTTTCAACCTGGACGTTTATATAGGTCGTCGAACGTCTCCTCCTCACAGTATGGGTCTGTTGAAAAAAGCCGCCAACTGCGTTCTCGCCATTTTTCCGTGCTCACGTACTTCGTGTACGCTCCGCGCGCAAAAATAGCTGTGGCCTTGCTGTACGGACTTTTTTGAACCGCCCCGAAACCTCTGGCCTTCAAAGTTGCCATGGGGGCTTTAGCCCATGGAGAACAGTATTATTCAACACTCACAGTATATTCGACCTTTCCCCCGTGATGCGGAATTTCCAAGAGAGGCTCCCCAGGCTCTCCCTTGCCCTGAGTATTTTAGCTGGGCTATGGTGCCGCAAGTCTGAAAATTGACGCTTCAAGTAATTTTTACGGGAAACATGTCATGATTTTAGCAGCTGATGTTGGTGGGACAAAAATTAATCTGGCCCTGTTTGACTGGGATAAGGAACGGGTAGAGCCTATTCGTGAGGACACGGTCTATACGGCTGATTACGAGTCCTTCGAGGAAGTGTTGACCGAATTTCTTGAAGAGCCGCCTTCTACCGACACCGAATCGGAAGAGGCCCCGGACGACAGCGAGGCCCTTTCGTCTGAACCCGCCACTCCTTCTCCACTGAAACCCCTGACCGCGGCCTGTTTTGGAGTACCGGGACCGGTCTTGAATAATACCTGCAAAACCACAAATATTCCGTGGATTATCGAAGGAGACAAGCTCGCTGAGTTTCTGAATATTCCACATGTCCGTTTATTAAATGATTTGGAGGCTACTGCCTACGGGTTACGGCTCCTTCAACCGGATGAAATCGAGGATCTCAACCCCAACGCCTCTTCTTCCACACTTGATGGCACGCGGGTCTTATTGGCCGCGGGAACAGGCCTGGGAGAATCGCTACTCCTCTGGACAGGGAAGGACTACCACATCTGTCCGTCCGAGGGGGGCCACGCCGATTTCGCACCCAACAACGATTTGGAAATCGATCTGCTGCGATATTTGCGAACCAGCTACTTACATGTCAGTTACGAACGGGTTCTTTCCGGCCCCGGTCTCCATAGCATTTATCAATTTCTCCGGGACACCAAGAAAAACGAGCCCACCTGGTTTGCCGAAAAGCTCCCAACCGGGGATCCGACAGCATTGATTGCGGAGGCCGGACTGACAGGCAAACCAGAAATTTGTAAAGAGGCCCTGCAGATCTTCGTCTCTATTTACGGGGCCGAAGCCGGCAATATGGCACTCAAAACTCTGGCCATGGGTGGCGTTTATCTTGGTGGGGGCATTGCTCCAAAAATCATATCCGCGTTACGGGAAGACACCTTCATGAAAGCCTTTCTGGCGAAGGGCCGGTACAAACGATTATTGGCCAAGATTCCCGTTCGGGTGATTTTGAATCCCCATACCGCATTGCTCGGGGCGGCCTCCGTCGCTGCAGGCATGGCTGGCTAATACCATGCAATCAAAACATACCTTGTGTATGCCGCAGGACTCAGACCCCACATCCTCCCTTCGATATCATACTGACAGACCTTTGCCTCTGTTTTATTCCCCCTCGTCACAGCCGTTTTGCCCGATACCACTTGCAGAGCTCCGAATTTCGAGAAGGAAGGTCTGCTAGTTTCGATGAAACCAACGCCTTCGGCCCATTGCCAACGAAAAAATCCCGAGCGTGAGACCCTTCTATGCCCTCACCATCGACGCCATTGACCCCTGACCAGCAAAAAGCCCAGGCCGCCCGCAAAGCCCTTGAATTTATACAAGATGGCCAGATATTGGGACTCGGCACCGGTTCCACGGTCCATTACTTTTTGACGGCCTTGGGCCAGCTCGTACAACAGGGATTACGAGTCCGTGGGGTGCCAACCTCACAAGCCACAGCAGCTTATGCAACACAATTGGGCATTCCTTTACTGAACAATGATGACCCCTGGGACATTGATGTGGCGGTAGATGGCGCCGATCAGGTCGACCCCCAACTGAATCTGATTAAAGGAGGAGGGGGGGCGTTAATGCGGGAAAAAATTGTGGCAAACGCAGCTCAGCAATTCATTGTTATTGTGGATCAGGCCAAACAGGTGGACAGTCTTGGACTTCCCTTCCCCCTACCCGTTGAGATCCTGCCATTCGGCTGGCGTACGACACAACGGCATCTTGAGAATCTGGGATGGCCTTCCCCGTTGCGCCATAAAGCCGGCCAGCCATTCCTCACCGACAATGGAAATTATGTGGCGGATCTCCATATTCCTGAAATTACCGACCCCTCCACGGTCGAATTGTCTCTGAGCCAAATCCCGGGCGTGGTTGAATGCGGGCTCTTCCTGACGATGACATCCCTATTGATTACCGGCACGAATGATGGTCCCGTGCTCACCCGCGCTTCTTGAGTCATGGGTCTTCTCTGGTAGAATTAACCGAAGATTCGTTTGCCGTTGCATGCTACCGCCCTTGCAATCAAAGTTGATAAAATGGGAAACATGGATAAGGATCAAGAAATCAGGGGTCTGGCATAAGGACTCCCTTAACCGACAGAGGAAGAAGGTATTCTGCATGAGAGGACGATATCAGGGGCAAACATCCTCTGTGAGAAACAGACACCATTTTTGGAGAGTCGCGATCGCGGTGAGCCTCCTGGGATTCACCCATATACAATGCTCCCAGGCACCATCCTCCCCCCCTCCCGAGACTGCCCCTGCCATCACCGCAGACCCCAGGGAGACCGAGCTGCCCCTACCGGTCGTCCATGCAGGTGATTCGCCGACCGTGGTTAACGTCTCGACCCCTCTTCTGGCTTCGAACGAAACCTTTGTGAAAATCGCCAAAGAGGCCATGGCCTCGGTCGTGAATATTTCGGCGACCAAACGCACGGTTCAATCTCCCGGCACGAATCCCCTGTTTGAAGATCCATTTTTCCGAAGGTTTTTTGGAGAGGAATTTGAACGGCGGTTTAAACAACCCCGCGAACGGCAGGAGCAAGGCTTAGGTTCCGGAGTGATTGTCAGTGATGACGGGTACATCGTCACCAATAATCACGTGGTAGAACAGGCCGATGATTTGATGGTCCTCTTGGGAGATAAACGGAAACTTCCTGCGACACTTATCGGCACGGATCCCAAAACCGATTTAGCGGTGATCAAGATTGAAGCCACCGGATTATCCACTTTACCCTGGGGAAATTCTGCGGCACTGGAAGTTGGAGAATTGGTGTTGGCGGTCGGCAACCCCTTTGGATTAAATCAAACGGTCACAATGGGAATTATCAGCGCCGTAGGCCGCGCCAATGTCGGCATTGTCGATTATGAAAATTTCATTCAAACCGATGCCGCCATTAACCCAGGCAATTCCGGAGGTGCTCTCGTCAATCTACAAGGCCATCTCATCGGCATAAATACCGCCATCTTCTCCCGAACGGGTGGCTACATGGGTATTGGCTTTGCCATCCCCAGCCAAATGGTCAAAAGTGTGATGCAAAGCCTGATTGGGCACGGAAAAGTCATTCGTGGGTGGCTGGGCGTGTCGATTCAGGAATTGTCGCCGGATCTCGCGACTCAATTCGAGGTACCTGATACCCAGGGCGCGTTAGTGGGAGATGTCTTTAGCGAAAGCCCGGCGGGGCAGGCCGGATTGAAACGTGGTGATATTATCCGCACCTACAATGGCGTCACCGTGAAGGATCCAAACCATTTGCGCACGCTGGTGGCCGAAACGACACCGAAGAGTGCAATTCCTCTTGCGGTGTGGCGTAACGGAAAAATTGTCAATCTTTCGGTTTCCATCACTGAAATGCCTAAAGATACTGCTGCCTTGACAGAAATGGCTCCTAGTTCAGTCTCAGGGAACCACGCTCTCTCCGGGCTTTCAGTAGAACCCGTCCAACCTGGACAAACACGAGATGGCCAGGGGGTGGTCGTGACCCAAATCTCACCAAACTCTCCGGCAGAACGGGCAGGCGTTCAACCGGGTGATGTAATACTGGAATTGAATCGCTCTCCCATTGGATCCGTGAAGGATTTCGAACAGCTTGTGAAGCGACTGGAAGCTGGAGACTCGGTCTTAGTGCTCTTGCAGCGCGGAAAGGGCGCCATTTTCCTGACCATCAAACCCTAGCGACTGGACCAGAGCGTCTCCCTGGCCAGACCTGACACCCTGAGAGCCGAACATCCATGACGCCACTTTGTTTATCCGGGACATTTCTTCAAATAAGCAGATTATTCTGCTTTATGGTTTTTCTCCTATCCCCGGTTTCCACGCAACCAATTCTGTGGGCCTCTTCTCCGCAGATTGCCATCCAGGCTGAACCGCCATTTTTTTCTCCGAACCACCTGATGATCCGCCTGGATACCGCCCTCACCTGGAAAAATCAAACTCGAGAAGCCCATTCCATCGTGGCAGACGACTGTCAGTCCCGCTCCCAGTGCTCATTTGATTCAGGCGTCATTCGTCCCGATCATCAGTTTGTCTTAACACGCTTAGCCCCCGGGCAGTACCCTTACCATTGTGGACTCCACCCCTTTATGCGGGGTCTGTTAACTATCCATACCCCGCACTCTCCGTCCTCTGATATCTGATTTAAAAGCCATTTTTTTTGTTGTCGCGACTTGCCTCCCTTGTCAACACAGGTGATTGTACGTCTGCGATCACTGACAGCTGCCCTTTTTTCGTTGCATGCCATAAGTCCCTAATGGTACATTTCTGGGATGCCTGGTATGGGCAGAAAGTCCAAATTTTAATTACTAAACAGACACAGACTGGTCCCATCGTCTAGGCTGGTCTAGGACGGCACCCTCTCAAGGTGCAGACACGGGTTCAAATCCCGTTGGGATCACCAATCGCTATTAGGAGCTGAAGTCCGCCCCTTCCTGAATGTTCGCACCCGCTCCCCTTAGAATCAGACTCCTCGTACTCCCGTCTGGTTATGACTTTCATCTATGCCGTAAGGATCTGTGATGACTACGAGAACTTTTCACGATGGCGAAAGCGACGGCCTGGAAGCCCTGGAGGCTCTGGATCCGGAAACAATCGAATCTTTTTCCGACCTTCTCTCAGCCATGAAAAAGACCGCCTTTGGCGGGCGACGTCTGGGCGATGCCTTTGAGATTTTGGACAAGATGGTCGAGGATCCCGATTGTACCGTGATCTTAACCTTGTCCGGGGCCATGACCATCGCGAAAATGGGAAAGATTATCTGCAGCATGATCGACCGAAATATGGTGCAGGCCGTGGTATCCACGGGGGCGTTAATTGCCCATGGCTTGAGTGAAGCCGTAGGCAAAACACACTATAAATATCACCCATCCATGACGGATACCGAACTATATGAAAAGGGCTATAACCGCGTCTACGATACGCTGGAGATGGAATCCAATCTCAACCACGTCGAACGGGTTGTGAGCCAAACCTTAAAGCGCATGACTCCCGACACACCCATCTCCTCGGAAATTCTGACACGCGAAATCGGGAAAACTCTCCACGACCATTACGAAGGACCAGGGATATTGAAAAGTGCCTATGAGAAGGGTGTCCCGGTCTATATTCCTGCATTTACCGATTCTGAAATGGGGCTGGATGTCTCCATTTGGGCCATGAAGGAGAGACGACAATCTCAAGCCACACCTCAATCCCCCGATCTCTCCGATCAGGAAACCTGGCAAATCTTGCAGCAATCTCGTCCATCATTTAATCCGTTCTTAGATCTCAATAGTTATACGGAAAAACTGCTGTCTGCCAAACGGTTGGGAATTTTCACAATCGGAGGCGGAGTTCCCCGTAATTGGGCACAACAAACGCCACCATATATCGATATTCTCAACCTCCGGATGGGTACACAATTAACCCCTCCGCGGTATCAGTACGGTGTCCGCATCTGCCCGGAGCCTGACTACTGGGGTGGTCTCAGCGGATGCACCTATGAGGAGGGTGTATCATGGGGAAAATTTGTGCCTCGAAAAGAGGGGGGAATGTTTGCTGAAGTGTTGAGTGATGCCACAGTGGTTTGGCCACTTCTCATGATGGGGCTCCTGGAAAAAGCCCGTCGCCGATAAATTCAACCCCTTGGCACGATCAACCTCTTCTCTCGACACGGTCCACCAGGAATGCAACAATAATTAGCCCATAGCCATGGAGTGATGATGAACATTGCCCAACCCCGCAAATCGACCGTATTGCTTGCCATCCTTCTTGGCACCCTGCTGATGAGTCCCACGATTCACGGGAAAACTCCTGACTTTTTGATCCAGGATGATGATGTGGTGCGAGGGAATCCCAAGGCACCCATCACCCTGTTGGAATACTCGGATTTCACCTGTGGCTTTTGCGAAAAGTTTTTTCATGAGACCTTTCCTAAATTGCTTTCAGAGTACATTGAGACCGGAAAGGTGCGTTTTGTCTATAGGGATTTCCCGAGAGGCATGGGTAGTCCACTTCGAGCAGCCGATGCCGCTCGATGCGCCGGAGAGCAAAACGCCTACTGGCCCATGCATGATCGGCTCTTTAACAGTGGAGGCCAGTTGGCTCCGGAAAATCTCAAACAATATGCCAAGGAACTCAACCTCCACGGAGAACAATTTTCAGAATGCTTGTCCTCCCATCGCTATTTGGAAGATATTGAGAAAGATTTACAGGATGCGGGTTCCCTGGGAATTCGGGGGACGCCGGCTTTCGTTCTCTTTCCGACAACCGTGCCAGAAGATCCTCATCTTATTTTAATTCCCGGCGCCTTCCCCTATGAGACGTTCAAGGAAGAAATTGATAAATTGCTCAAGCTTCATGGAGGCTCGACTTCTTCACTGTCTTTGCCAGTCCTGTCCCCTACTCACATCGAAGGAGCATGAATCCTCCATGCAATCGCTTTCTACGCAATTCCTCATTGATCTGACAGCGTGATTAGGTGTACATTTGCACAGGCAATCCTGAAATTCATGTTTTTACCAACAGAATGGTTTTGAGTCATGACGGAATCCCAATCCTTTTGGCCTGTTGAATGCGCGCAAGGTGAACCTGATTTGTTTGTGTGCTTAACCTGTTTTGATGAAGTATTCAAAGCCAAGATGCCGGTCGACGGGTGTCCGAGCTGTGGAGCCATCGCCGCATTCGAACCGTTTAGTTTGGATGCGATTAGGGAATGGGGAACGGAGAATCTTATTCAGAAAGCTGAACGGTTGCCTTCTTCATCCCATCCCGGTTCTGACCAGCCAGCTTCATCAATCTAACCACCTCCATTGCACGAGGTTTTTACCTTTTCATGACTGTGGCCACGGCAAAGCCAATCCTTATCGGCGGCCAATGGGTCCAGACCTCCGCTGCGGAGCCGGTACGCAACCCCTATTCCAATGACGTGGTGGCCATGGTCTGCCAGGCCGAGCCTGAGCATATCCACCAGGTCACCAACTCTGCCAAACGAGTCTCGGCCGAATGTGCCAAGATACCGGCATATGCCAGAGCAAAGGCGCTCCTCCATATCGCCACAGGCCTTTCCACAAGACGGGAAATGTTTGCGGCCACAATTTGTCAGGAGGCCGGGAAACCGATTACCGATGCTCGCCGTGAAGTCGATCGGGCCATTCAGACCTTTCGCTTGGCCGCAGAGGAAAGCACGCGCATCCCTGGAGAAATCATTCCGATGGATCTCACCCCAGGAGGAGAGGCGTACTCGGGATCTGTCCAACGCTTTCCGATCGGGACGGTTCTTGGCATTACCCCATTTAATTTTCCCCTCAACTTGGTGGCCCACAAAGTGGCCCCATGCCTGGCAGCGGGAAACCCGATGGTATTGAAACCAGCCCCCCAAACCCCGTTAACTTCGCTCCTGTTGGGTGAAGTCTTTTTGACCACAGAACTGCCTCCGGAAATGCTGACGATCATCCCGTGTTCCAATACCCTGGCAGAACAAATGGTGACTCATCCCAATTTCCAAGCCTTGAGCTTTACCGGCTCTATGACGATTGGGTGGATGCTGAAAGGAAAGGCCGGATACAAACGGGTTCTGCTCGAACTCGGAGGAAATGCCGGTGTCATCATAGAACCGGATGCCAATCTTGATGTGGCCATAGACCGTTGCGTCGCAGGAGGGTACGGATATGCCGGACAAACCTGCATCTCTGTGCAACGAATCTTCGTCCATGAATCGCGTTACGACAACTTTCTCAAGGCCTTTGTCGAGGGAGTCCGATCATTGCCCATGGGCGATCCCTCCCTCGAAAACACCGTCGTCGGTCCCCTCATTAATGAACAAGCCGCCCGCCGAGTCGAGACATGGATCCAAGAAGCCGTTTCGCATGGGGCAAGAGTCATGACTGGCGGAACACGAAAGGATTCATTCATTGAGCCTGCCGTCCTGACCCACGTCAACAACAATATGAAAGTCTGTTGTGAAGAAATTTTCGGGCCGGTGGTGACCGTCACACACTATGCAGATCTTGAAGAAGCGTTTGCCCTCCACAATGATTCTGATTTCGGGCTCCAAACAGGTATTTTCACCAGCAACATCGACACCATGTATCGGGCATACTCACGGTTAGAAGTCGGCGCACTTCTGGTGAATGAAATTCCGACTTTTCGGGCCGATCATATGCCTTATGGAGGAATCAAACAGTCAGGGTTAGGGCGAGAAGGGGTGCGGTATGCTATTCAGGAACTGACCGAGCCTAAATTGTTGCTGGTCAAAAGGCCTTCTTAAGGCCTCCGTATTTTTTCTGCAACGTTCAGTCCTCACAATCTTGCACCTTGCCAACCAGTCTTGGTAAAAATACCGGCGTACGTGGCAAGGTTGTTCTTTCCCGTGGTGTTCGAATCGTCCAGGCTTTCCCATATAGAGTTTGTGCCAACAGATTGGAGAGCGAGGTTGTGAATCAGATTCGACGATCACCTAGTCATCTCCTGCCTATCCCAATCCACCACTAACTGATCGACGAAGGAGTCGCGATGGTCCCAACGCAAATGTTTCTCACCAGAGGTGTGGGCGTCCACAAGGAAAAACTGGCATCTTTCGAAGAAGCCCTCCGGAGCGCGGGAATTGCGTATTGCAATCTGGTGACCGTCTCATCCATTCTTCCTCCAGATTGTAAAATCATCTCGAGAAAACGTGGCGAACAGTTACTTAATCCAGGCGAAATTACCTTTTGCGTCATGGCCAGATCTGAAACCAACGAGCGGAATCGCTTGATTTCGGCTTCAATCGGCGTGGCCATTCCCTCTGGTAGGAAGGTTAATTATGGCTATTTATCGGAACATCACGCTTATGGCGAAACGGACGAAGAAGCAGGGGAATACACCGAGGACCTCGCGGCCCAAATGCTCGCAACCACGCTTGGCATCAAATTCGATCCAAATGTTGCCTGGAAGGAACGTGAGCAGGTATTCAAAATGGGAAGGGATATTGTCCGAACCCAGAACATTACTCAATCTGCGATCGGCAAACCCAATCTCTGGACGACCGTGGTAGCGTGTGCAGTCTTTATTCCTCTTGAAAACATCACTGAGGATCCAAAGCCCCGTCAGAAAAAATCAAAGTAGGGTCCTGGATTGATCAATCTATTCTGGAGGATAATTGTTTCTCTTTCTCGAGTCTTTAGCAACCTGACAAGACCCCATTCGAACATCTTTTTATCCAGTAGGAGTGCCCCTCCTTTACCACAATCGGTTCTGCAAGAGCCGCCCTTTTCCCTCACAGTGGGACTGTTAAAAAAAGCCGCCAGCGGCGTTCTCGCCATTTTTCCGTGCTCCCGTATTGGAAGTACGCTCTGCGCGCAAAACAAAATTTGTGCCCTTCGGGACACGGCAGGCAATTTGCGGCCTTCCCTTCGACATGACTCAGGGCAGGACTGGACGAACTTTTTTGAACCGCCCCGAGGCCTCTGATATGCAACGTGCCTGTGGGTCAATATGCCCTTTGAAATTAGTAATATTCAACACTCTCAGAGTGAGAATTCAGCGCACAAGACGGTATGGTCCGAGGGGCTTTCCGCACGACGCGGCTGAACATCCACCTTCACCGTGTGAGAATAGGGAAGAAGCGGCGGGGTAACCAGAATGTGGTCTATTCGCCACCCGCGGTTAGCTTCCAAAGCTCCTGGACGTCGATAATCCCAAAACGTAAATTGCTGACGATGCGGAAAATGATGTCGAAACACATCCTCGAATCCCCATGACACCGTCTCCTGATAGGCACGACGCACTTCTTCATGGAAACACACATGCTTGAGGTGTTTTTCGGGACTATGTACGTCAACCGGTTCGGGGGCCACATTCATATCTCCACACCAAACCACGGATTGTCCTGGTGAGACCACACGCGAGAAATACCGCCTCAATCGCTGGAACCACCTTAATTTATAGGCATACTTCGGCGAATCAATCGCAAATCCCTGTGGAACGTAGGAATTAATAATCATGATGCCATTGACCACCACTCGCACCAGGCGAGTGGAATCCTCCGGTAGCTCCCCGTCCTCAAAACCAAAGGCCACCGCTTCCGGCGCTGCCCGGCTGAATATGGCGACGCCGTTGTAGGATTTCTCACCACAAAAGTTGATGACATAGGGTAAGTCGGAAAAGGCTTGAAGCGGAAACTCATGATCCTGTACTTTAGTCTCTTGAAGGCACATAATATCTGGGTTGTGTTGCCGTAACCACTTGTGAAGGATACCGATTCGCTTTCGAATTGAATTGACATTGTAAGTCGCAATTTTCATTCTTCTTGAAACTCCTATTCACCAATCACGCTGCAGACATTCCTCAAAAAGAACAAAGGCAGATACTCCTCCCCAACCGATCCTTGGGTATGTGAGGTATATGAACTGATGGCTACCCGTAATCTCTTCACTCCTGACGAATTAGCCCTTTTGGCCGATCAGGATTTTTTTCGGAAGAAAGCCGAAATGTCGGTCAAAATCAAACAGGTCCTTGAACACCTCCATGAGCGGATTGAGGCAGAAATCGGCTTACATCACCTTTTGGCTCCTGAAGGGTTCGACCCTCAAGCCAGTCAATTTGTCAAAGGCGAACATCTGGAAAATTTCCCCTATCAATATGTGGATTTCCCAAGATTTTATACGCGTGAGAACAAATTCGCGTTCCGTTCCCTCATCTGGTGGGGACACCACATTGCCTTCGCTCTGATAGTTGAGGGCCCGCTTGTGAAGCAATATCGACGCAATTTATTTAATCGATACTCGGAGGTGGCAGACCATCATCTCTGCCTGTGTCTCAGCCCATCTCTCTGGGAGTGGAAAACGGGACCTGGGTTGACACTTCCGATTACCCAGGGTCGACGATCAGAAATCGCTGCAACACTCGACCATCGTACCTTCTTTAAAATTGCCAGGTTCCTTCCAATGGATGATCCGGCAGTACAAACAGGTACCATCGTGGATGAAGGTCTGAAAACCTTTCAGGCGATCCTACCGGTCATTACGGCTTAGGAGCCTCTCGGGCTTCGGATAAATCGTCGGCAGTTGTGCTCCCAGACACACACCATTCGTCGCACACCAGGACCCAATCAAAAAATACCCCTCGATTTTCGGTCCTATTCTTCCTCAGCCAGGCCTAGTAATCCGGTGAGCTGATCCACCGAATACGTCTGTGTGGTCTGAAGAATGATCGATTGAATTCCCGCCGCCTTCAACAGGGTCTCCACAAATCGATCTCGGTCTTCGCGTCCTGTCGTGGGCGGGATCTCCTTGTTCAAGGTAATCACTGTCATGACTTTAAGCGTCCCAGGATGGGCTAGAACGACATCACAGCGAACAGGCTGAATCGTTCGCATGGCTGTCTTTCGAGCTTCTTCATCTTTATCGACAACGGACAGGACACTTAGGAGCGGGATTTTGGCCAAAACCAGCATATGATCACGAGCCGCTAAGGTAATCAGATTGTAGAGCGTCGCTTCTTCCGGCGACATGATGGGTCGAGCGGTTACCACACTCTCCCCAGATTCAGGATTCAAAGCTGGTAGAACCCCTGCTGGAAGTGGACGGCGCCAGATCCATCGCAACAAAAACACGACTCCAAGCATGAACCCAGCCAGGAAAATCAGTGAAAGTCCGTTCTGAGACATCAACCTGTCCGTCATTTCACCAGTGGGAAAAAGCCCGAAATAAAAAGGAACATCCTAAGGAAGTCCGTGAATACCGGGAGTTATCGTCCCCAAAATAACCGAATGGCGAGCACCCGTGACCTTAGGCAAATTGGCACAGACACCCTTCACTGTTTGATACGCCAGCACTGCAAAGGCCTGCGCCTCAAAGGCCTGGCTGGATGCCCCACATTCATCCATGCGCATCACGGGAATGGGATCGAACACACCGGACAGTTCTGACCAGAGCCGAGCATTTCGCACCCCTCCACCGCCAAACACCAACTCATCAGGGACTTTCCTCATCCACTTTTGCGCTTGGTGAATCACCTGAGCAATAAACCGGCAGCTCGTCGCTAAAAGGTCAGAATTAGCCAAATGGCGACCCTTCGCTTGAGCCCACACGCGCTGGATATAGTCCTCTCCAAACATCTCACGCCCGGTGGATTTGGGAGGCCTTCGAGACACATAGGGATGTGTCAGCAGCCAACGAAGCAGCCTCTTATCTACCTGCCCCTTCATGGCAAGACGACCACCCCGGTCAAATCTCGCTATGCCCTTTGTCCCCATCGCCACCAATCCATCCAACAACATATTGCAAGGTCCTGTATCAAACGCCCGGACCTCTGACAGCTTTCCCCCGCCGGGTAATAGGGTTACATTAGCAATCCCTCCTAGATTGACCACCATTCGTGTGGCATGTTTCTGAGCAAAAAGAAGGGCATGGACATAAGGAGCTAATGGAGCTCCCTCTCCACCGACCGCAAGATCTCTGCCTCGAAAATCCGATACAGTCGTGATTCCGGTACGTTCCGCAATCACATGGGGATCTCCAATTTGCAGTGTCGAACGGATCTGACCAATACCGGGCTCATAGATCGCGGCAGGCCGATGATGAATTGTTTGACCATGCGAGCCGATCAACGCCACTCGTTGAGGAGAAATCCCGGAATGCTTGATGGCTAACAACGCGGTTTTAGCAAATACTTCGCCCAGGACCACATTGAGGTGACAGATCTGCCCGACGGTTCCCTGCTCACAAACTTGTAAAATTCGTTGCCGAAGCTTGGGAGCATACGGACGACCAACATGTTTGAGCAGAACACTCTTGAGACGATGTCCGGTTCCTCGAATATCTACAACTGCGGCATCCACCCCATCCGCCGAGGTCCCTGACATCATCCCCACAACAATCATCGATTACCTCGATTCAATGGCCTGCGTAACTCAATGGAATGACCCTCGCTATGTTGCAAGCCTTGCCATGGCCCATCTCTACCCATTCAATGGGTTGGTGGGGGGTTCGTGGGGGGAGCGACATGCTTGCTCCGATCCCAGACCATACCAGTCTGTTCTTTATCAGAAAATCCCAAAGAAGCGTAAAACCCCTGATAGCGCCTGGTGCAAAGCCAAAACAACTCCACCCGTTCCAACTTGGGATGCGTTAAAATTCGCTGGATAATCCCTTTACCAATATCCCGATCCTGATAGGCCCGATCCACGATCACATCCCAAATCGAAGCCCGATAGATAAAATCCGTCAACACCCTCCCATATCCGACGAGTCTTGAGTCATCCCAGGCGGAAATGGCCACATCCGTATGAGCGAGCATATGTTCAGTGTCTTCCAATGAACGATGACAAGCCCAATCCGTTTGGCAAAACAGTGCCAACAGCTGTTGCGCCTTAACGTCATGGGAATCCAAAAAATTGATCATGCGTTGGCAGATTGTGGCAAGATGTATTACACTAAGTCTACTAGAAATACGTGACAAAAAACTGGAGTCGTGCCGATGTCGATGTTAGTCAGAAAATGTCCAAAATGCAGTAAGTTATTTTGGAAAAAAGAAGAAGAGATCCTATATGCCGACGAGAATACCCTGAAAGTCGTCTGCAATCACTGTCACCAGACATTGCGAATTCCGCTCATCACAGAAGGCGCCAATGCCGGCGCCCCAAAAATGGGACATTAGGATTTTTCAACATTTCCCTTCCAGCATCGGAGTCGCGAGTTTACCAAATCATAGCCAATTGAAAATATTCTCCTCCTCTCTTCTTCATCATTAGACTTTTGACTGTATGCGACACGAACATTGGGCCGGTTTAGATGTCTGCATTACAGGTGGTGTGGATCGCCAAGGGAGCGGTGAGGGACCCCTTGTGGTTCTCTTGCATGGATTCGGAGCACCAGGGGATGATTTAGTCGCCTTATGGCGGTATCTAAATGTTCCGGATGACGTCCGTTTCCTCTTTCCTGCCGCTCCACTCCAATTGAACATGGGCTTTGGGGACGCCCGAGCTTGGTGGATGCTGGACATGGAACGCCTCACACAAGCCAGGGCCCAAGGGCAGTGGGAGGCATTGTCACAAGAAATCCCCCGTGGCTTGCCTCCGGCCCGCAATCAAATGCAGGATGTCCTCTCTCTTGCCACAGAAACCTTGTCCGTACCACCATCATCGCTGATCCTTGGAGGGTTTTCCCAGGGAGCCATGCTGGCGACCGATCTGGTCCTTCATACCAATATTCCCTTCGCAGGAATGGTACTACTATCGGGCAGCCTTATTGCCAAGCAAGAATGGCTTACTCGCCTACCCAATCGCCAAGGTCTTCCGGTATTTCAAAGCCATGGCACCGACGATCCTATTTTATCCTTTTCCATGGCGCAGCAACTTCGTGAGCATATCCAAACGGCTGGATTACCCGTCAGTTGGGTAGAATTCGGTGGGGGCCATGAAATTCCCATTCAAGTGTTGCAGGGTCTCGGAGCCTTTCTGCAATCACATCTCTATCCTTCTCCGCCTTAGAAAAATAATGCGGGAAAAAAGTGAGGAGTCAGGAGACAAGAAGGAGGACCCCATCCTCACCTTCTTCCTTAACTAAATCTACATTTTTTTCCTCACACCTCGTGTCTGACCTCACCTCGGTTAGGGCTCTTTCCACACCGCACGGACGGGACTAGATACACATCGTGCCCCCTAGGAACCATTCATTCTGAGAAGATTCCAGACCCGCATTGCGCAGAAAATTCTCTCTCCGGTATAGTGGGGTCTGAATATTACATCATTTTTCACCAGGATTAACTTTTTCTATGATGACATTTGAAGAGCTGAGCACTCAACTTCAGCAAGCGTTAGGCGATGCTGAAGTTTCGGTCCTTGATCGAACCGGTACCATGGACCATTTTACGGTCAAAGTCATTTCCAATGCCTTTGAAGGAAAGAATCTGTTGGACCGTCATCGAATGATTTACCAAGCCCTAGACGCGCCCATGAAAGACGGACGCATTCATGCCCTAGAAATTCAGGCCAAAACCCGCAATGAAGCCCAAGGAGGATAATCTTATGAGTACGCCTATTGAAGACGAAATTAAGAGAGAAATCGCCCAACACAAAATTCTCATTTACGGGAAGGGCACCAAGTCTGCGCCACAGTGCGGATTTACCGTGGAGACCATGGAATTTTTTAACAAATTCGGCTATCCCTATGAATTGATCAATGCCTTGCCAAATCCTGAAAAACGGGAGGCTCTTTCTAAAATGACCAACTGGCCGACTTTGCCAAAAGTTTTCATAAACGGTCAGTTTTATGGTGATACGGATGTTTTGGGCCCAATGGAAGAAAAAGGGGAATTGCAGCCACTTTTAAAAGCAGCGTTTCCCGATCAAGCCCCCTAATAATCCAAACCAAACGTTTCTTGGATCAACAAAGCCCACCTCAATAACTGGTGGGCTTTGTTATGTTTCTCAGACCTACCCCAGTCGGAACGCTCCTCAATCACGCAAACTCACAACACACCTCAGACGCTTCCTTCATTAATACCTCTAAGGACCCTGTGCCCGCTCATGGCCTCAGGGTTTGAATCGTGGCAGGGCTATCATGCCTTCCCTGAGCCCTCCGATTATCTCTCAACCACATGTATTCTTTTGTTGACCGTTCCTAGCTTATTGAGTTGTGTTTTTGGCAATTTGGTCAACACTTCACGCGTAATTCCTTAAGCATGTTGCCCATTGTCCGATAGGTTCAAACTGGAACAATTGAGGCAATGAGCCATCATGAGACATCCCATCTTAATACCAAGGGCAAAAGCCAAAGGAACATCTAAAGCGCTAAGGTCATCTTCGGGCAGGTTCATTCTCAGTATCATCATTGGTCTAGGAATAATGAACTGGTCTTCCGCCCAGGGAAGTCATTTGACACTTCCCGGCTCCCAAGACTTGAGTCATGGAGATGAATCCGACCCTCAGCCTTTCATCCGGCAACTAGAAAAGATCAACAACTATATCCCTCCTCACGCTCAGCCTGATCGCAAAAACGCCGCCTCATCAAAGATTGAGCACTCCGCTCTTCCTGCCAATCCCCTTCATCCGTCGCCCACCGAACCCAAACCTGCAGGATCTCAGCAATCCCATTCTCCTCCATCAAAGAAACCCATACACATTGCCGTCCTCCTTCACACCAATGACACACAAGACCAGACGAATACGGGATGGAGGTCATTGTTAAATGGTCGGCCCGAAGACGCGATAGCGGCTTATCAAGAATCCCTCAGGATCGACCCCAAATCAGCCGAGGCCTATCTCGGCATGGGCATCGCGCTGAAAAGCCTGGGCTTTATTGATCATGCCAAAGATGCCATTCAACAGGCGCTCGAACTCAACCCTCATCTTTCTTCAGCACTCGTTCATCTGGGATATCTTTATGCAGATGGCCACATCGGCCGCTCAGATTCCAAAGCCGCTCACCGACTTTTCAGTCAAGCATCTCAACTCGGGGATCCATTTGCCAGTATCGCACTCCTAGACCTGCAAACCCGCTCTCGGCCGCAATCCTGATTTCCGGACAAGGAGTGGGCTTAAGAATGGCATCCCATATGCCGATGGATTTTATATGGGCATGTCATCCCTACCATTTTCCCTATTCAGCCTGAAACTCGGGCAAACGACGCGCCCTGCGTAAAGGAGAACTGACAGATGCCAAAAAAACTATTCCGGCCGCTTCATCATTCCCAGGGGTTTACCCTGGTGGAAATGATCGGGGTATTGGCCATCATCGCCATACTGATTGCCTTGTTACTGCCAAAAATTTTCACTCTGATTGCCTCGTCAAAAGCCAGTTCCATGGCCGCCGCTGTGAGAACGTATGAGACTGCCGTCGCAAAGTATTATGGAGATATCGGAACCATCTGGCCTCTCAATGCCGCTGGAACTCCGGCACAAGAGACCGGAGGTAACAGCGCCACCGTTACCTCTCTTGGAGCTCGTTTAACGCTCGACGCCTCCGATCCGTTGAATACCGGAACCAATCAATGGAGCCGATTCCGAGGACCCTATCTGGAAAAATTTAATACCAATACGCCTCCGGGACTGGGCACCACCATGTACATGCCGGCGCAAACGGCAGTTGCACTTGGGACAGCGACAACAGGGACGAATGTAGGATGGGATCTGAAGGGTGATGATGGCAACAGCGATCTCCCCACTGGAGCCCGGGTGGCCTATCTCAGAGTCGACGGAGTTTCCGATACGGAATTCAATGAAATTGATGGAGTCATCGATGCCGGTATCGGTGCAAGCTTAACCGAACGCCAATTACGCGGACGCGTGAAATACAACCCCAGCAATGATCGCATGTATATTTATCTTACCCATCAATAATTCCCATCTTCGTTCATTGAGGGATGATTGAGAAAATCCCAACAATGGCTGTGCTCCCTCATCCTATGTGTTCCTCACAGGCGAGCACCCATTTGCCGTCGCCCATAAACTTCTCCTAGCAGTCTGGCCCATGCCAACCACCACACCACCCACAGCCCCACGGCCTCTCCTTGGAGCGTCTCTCCTCCAAGACGGCTGGATCACTCAAGAACAATTGGACTTGGCGATCCGGGAGACGAAGAGAAAAGGGGTGATGCTCGGCCAAACCCTCATTGGCCTGGGCTTCATTACCGAAAAAGTCCTGGCCCATTATCTGGCTGAGGGCACCCAAACCGGGTTAGTCGACCTCTCCACTATCTTTATCCCACCGGACATTGTGAATCTCATTCCCTACGACATCGCCACCCAGTTTCAAGTCCTCCCTCTTAGCAAACAGGGGAATGTGTTGAACCTGGCCATGGCAGATCCGTTGAATATTGTTGCGGTGGATACCATTGAAAGTCGTATCGGGCTCAACGTCCACACCCACACGGCCCCTGCCCAAGAGTTAATTGAGGCGATCGAGCGGCACTATGCGCACCGGGAATCCATCAAGCAACTGCTTGATGAATTAATGGTCAAAGGGATCTCCGATCTCGGGGAAGACGGAAGCCGGGTGGCGCCGATGATTCGCTTGTGCAATCAGCTCATTACCGCCGCCATTCAATCACGGGTGACAGATATCCATGTTGAGCCGGATGAGTACTATTTACGGGTCCGAATGCGCATTGACGGCATTCTCACACAAGAAATTCTCATTCCAAAACCACTGCAAGCGCCTATTACCGCTCGGTTTAAACTCATGGCCAATCTTGATCTCACAGAAAAACGAACTCCCCAGGACGGCCGGATCCCCTTTACGTTAGGCACTCGCCGAATTGATCTTCGTGTGTCGACGCTTCCAACGAATTTCGGAGAAAGCATTGTCCTCCGAATTCTGGATAAAGGGGCATTGAAGTTAGAATTCCTGGCGTTGGGGTTTACATCCAACGACCAATCGCGCATCCAATCCCTGATCCAACGTCCCCATGGCATTATCCTCGTGACAGGTCCCACAGGAAGTGGAAAGACCACGACGTTATATACGGCCCTCCGTCATGTCGATGCCAAAGAAAAAAGTGTGTTTACGCTGGAAGACCCGATCGAATATCAAATGCCTCTCATTCGCCAAACGCAAGTCAATCCAGACATCGGCATGACCTTTGCGGCCGGACTTCGTGCCCTACTTCGGCAGGATCCTGACGTCATTCTGGTTGGTGAAATCCGCGACCAAGAAACGGCCGATCTGGCGATGCGCGCGGCTTTAACCGGGCATTTGGTTTTTTCCACACTTCACACCAACGATGCGCTAGGAGCCATTCCCCGTTTAATCGACATGGGCGTGGAAGCGTTCCTCCTCGCCTCCGCTTTGACCGCCATTATCGGACAACGACTCGTCCGGTGTATTTGTCCCGAATGCAAGGTTGAACGAACGGATGCCGCCACTGTCCTTGCAGATCTTCGAGTGGAATTGCCGGACAACCTTCCCCCGACTCTCTGGATAGGAAAAGGATGCCACGCATGCGGCCAGACAGGCTATAAAGGCCGGGCAGGCATTTACGAAATAATTCAGATTGCAGAGGAACTACATGGGCCTATCGTGCACGGCCCGGATATGGCAGGTATCCGGGCAATTATCCGGCGGGATCGAATGCCAACGATGTTTGATGACGGACTCATGAAAGCCCTGCAGGGAATCACCACTCTTGAAGAAGTGTTGAGGGTGACCGGTGGCTAATTTTCAGTACCGCGCCATCGACGCCCATGGGAAGCCGGTTGAGGGAGAAATGGCGGCGCCGGATCTTTTCCACCTGGAACGGCAGCTCCAGGACATGGGACTCTGGCTCGTGCGCACATTGGAATCCAAACCGAAGTCCCTCGCACGAACCCCTCAAAAAAGAGGGAGAGTCAAACCCCGCGATCTGATGGAATTCTCCACACACATGTTTACCCTCCTCGAGGCGGGCATTCCCCTTAGCCAGGCTTTAAAAAGTCTGTCGATTGAGACACCCAACCTTCATTTGCGTTCGACCTTACAGGCAATCTTTCAACAAGTCGAGGCCGGAAACACCTTGCATGATGCCATGAAGCAACATCCCAGGATTTTTCCTCCTCAAATCACCAATCTGGTGCATGCCGGAGAAGACAGCGGCACCTTGACCGAGACCTTCAAAGAATTAGAACGATATCTGGATTGGCTCGATCAGATCCGTGGAGATGTCCGTCAGGCCACCATTTATCCGAGCATTGTCATGGTAGCGGTGATCGGATTACTGGTCTTGCTCTTTACGTTCGTCATTCCCCGATTTGTCCCTATCCTGGAAGGTCTGCATGTGCCTCTCCCGACTATCACCATTCTCATTATCACCCTCAGTGAACTTTTCGTCGGGAGCTGGTGGCTCTGGAGTTCGTTCCTCCTGCTCGGCCCAATGGTGTGGACCCTGGGGCGAAAATACCTGCCGGGATTCGCTCACTGGCGGGACCGCATGGTCTTACAACTCCCCGTTCTGGGGGAACTCATCCGGATGCTCACGATATCCAAATTTGTTCAAAATTTTGCCGTCTTGTATCGAGCCGGCATCCCTGTTCTGCAATGCCTGCAACTGTGCCAGGGACTGGTGGGCAATTCTGTGATGGAACGGGCGCTTCAGGACACCCAGCGCGCCGTGTCAGAGGGCTCCACCATCAATGAATCATTAAGCCGTCATCCGGTCTTTCCGCCAATGGTGATTCAAATGATCTCGGTCGGGGAAGCCACCGGAACATTACCCCACACACTCATGAATGTGGCGAATTATTATAATCGGGAAATTCCCCGCAGAATCAAAAAAGTGTTTGGCATTCTCGAGCCTCTGATTACTCTGGGATTAATCGCGATCGTGGGAATCGTCGCGCTATCGCTCTTTATGCCCATGATGAGTTTAATGGGTGGAATCCATTGACAGGCTATCTGGGCCAGCCTGGCGTCGCCATACCTTCCCCGTCCCGCCAACAGAATGCCTCTGACCCGGAAGCCGGAATGACCCTCATTGTTTTTATCGGCCTGTTGGCGATTCTATCTATCGGGCTCGCTGTTGTGTCGCCTTCCATGGTCAGAGTCTGGGATCCAACGAGTGAAGACCGTGAAACCCGTGATCTTCAACTCATCGCCAACGGAATCATCTCGTATCTTCGACAGAACCACGCGTTCCCCCCTTCGCTACTCATCCTTTCTCCTGACTTTGCGCCATTGCCTCCAGCCCAAATGACGCGAAACGCACGAGGGTTCCCCCGCTATTATGCGGTGCATCCCTCCATAACCGGATTCCAAAACTCGACCGGACTGACTGGCGGTGAACTCATCAATGCCCGGTTTCTTCTCATATCCAATCTCGCACAAGATGCGGCCCCGGCCATCACCACACCCGCCTCCTTTGAAACCTGGTGGAACATGAATGACAGCACGACCCCTCCGCTCATTATTCATCGTGGAACGGTCAGCCATCTTTTTTATATGGTAGACCTTATCCCCAACGGAAATGGCGGAAGTTTTTCCATTGACCACCAACCAACTCATTCCAACGGCGCGCTTCTTCCAACACATAGCCGCCTTCACCTTCTAGGCACCGAAATCGGTTTGGACGAGGACAATAGCTACAACATCCCTGATTTTGAGTTCTCTCTTACCACCAATACCGGTTATTGGTTCGATCCCTTGTGCGTCCCCACCAAACGATGGAACCCTCTGTCTCCGCCCTGTTAGCCGAAAACATTCTCGAGACTTTCTCGCTCTCTGACCCGGCAAAAAATGCCTGCTTTTCCACCTCTCTCACCTGCCTCCGGCGGATCGTTTCGTCCCCTTGTGGTCTTCGCAAACCCGTCATGAACATTTGAAAAGTTTAAGAAAATTAAGATTGGCTTTTTAAACACCGAAAGAAAGGTTGGTGGACTACCAGGCGGGATAGGCCCGATGGAGAGAAGAGTACGTACACTCACCCCCGAGACAACAACCTCGCTGAGAAGGAGCAAGTCGGGATCGGACTCATGACAAAACGCAACGACTTTCCCACTCAAGCCATAGGGCTCCAAACGGCCTCGATCGCGATCGGGACAGCCTGGCGTTCCGGCACCGGCCTCCAGTTCAGCCGGTGCGGAAACCGGAACACCGTTCAAAGAATAGGCCGGAAATTTTCCGGATTATTTGAAGCCTCACGCTGTCTATCTACAAATGGATTTACGCTTGTAGAAATGATTGGCGTCCTCGCAATCATCGCCATTCTCGCCAGTCTCATTGCACCAAACGTGATCAATCAACTGGCCGCCGTAAAGCGGGATGCGGAGGATGAACAATTGGCAACAATCGCCCAAGGTATTGAACTCTACCTTCGGCAGACCCGTTCCTTTCCGGCAACACTCACCGCGCTGAGTCCGGATTATGTCGCGGCCGCTCTAGGACAACTCACCACGAACCCTAATGGATTTCTCCGCTATTATTTCGTGCAACCCAACATCAGTGGATTCACCAACTCTACAGGTCTCTCCACGACGGCCTTGGCGGACGCACGATTTATGGTCATTACCCATCTGTCCCAAAATGTGAATCCCTCCATTACCACGGATGCCGACTTTGAAACTTGGTGGAACACCGATGAAACAGGAATACCGGATCTTAAAATTCATCGCAGGCACGTTGGCCATTTATTTCATCTCCTCAGCCTCTCTGCCAATGGAGCCGGAGGCAGTTACGCGGTCGATGGGAGCCCGACTGATTCCGGTGGCGGCACGCTTGTGCCGCATAGTCGCTATCACTTCTCGGGAACCACGGTTAGTTTGGACGAAGCGAATACATTTAGTGTCCCAGAAACACAATTTACTCTGACCACCGAAGCCGGATTTCAATTTGACCCCGACTGCGCGGCAGGATCCCAATGGCGAATCAACAGTAGCGGCTGCTATAGCCCCTGATACTATGATCGACACCCCGCAATCACCCACATCATTTGCCGACGCCCAGACACCTATGCTGGAGATCCCCCTGAACCTCCAGAAGACCCTGGTGAAGAAAAAACAGACGATTTTAAGCGTCAGCCTTTCCAATGGTCGCTTGAAAGCCTTATCAATTGTGAAAAATACTATTGGACGGAGTTGGGAACCAGGCCGGCACGTGTCCCTCGACACACTTCGCGAAGCATTGGAAGAAGCGATTTACCACACCCAATTTCCCGGCACGCACCTCGCCATGCTCGTTGACCATCCGCGGCTTACCTCGCGGACCATTCAAATCCCTCCGATGCCCCTCACTGACCTCCTTCCCTTTCTTGAACGAAAGGTCCAACAGGAAAAACCGTGGGAGGGCCCAGCGGCTTGGCGATACCAGATTGGCCTGGAAGCGCGAGGAAAATTACATGTCCACCTTGATATATGGCCCCAAGACTATATCGATAAGATCGTGCACATCTGCCAAGAGTCGGGGTTATCTCTTCGTCAGTTGGCTCCTCTTTCTACTCTGGGTGAGAGTCAACTCAGCACGTTGCCTGTCGAACCGGGAAAAGGTTCGATCCTGATAACCATGCTTGAAGGCAAAATCTTGATTGTCGCAGGAAATGATGATGGAACCCCCATTTGGACTCGACATCTGTTCCCCGCTCAAGACTGGGTTCCACTTGGAGAGCGCGTCGGAACCGAGGCCAACCGAACGATAATGTTTATCACACAACAAACCAATTTAAAGTTTCCCTGCATCTGGTTTTGGGACGATGAAGAACGATTAACGGCGGGTGAAATACAGCCACACGTCAACACTCCCCTCATACCATATCCCATCAAGCCGGACTGGAATTACTGGCTGTGGGTCGGTGCAATGCTTCCGGTCAATCTGCACAGCAACTTCACACCCACGCAGGTTCTCCAAGCTCCGCTACGAAAGACCCTCACCAAGGCTTTCGTCGCCATGCTTGCGGTTTTTATTCTTTTCGGAGTCGGAACAACCAGCGTCATCGAAGGTTATTTAGCCAGACATCGCACAGCGATGCAGACCATGACCGACCAGGTCAGCGCCCTCCAGCAGGATTACGCGCAATGGGAAAGTCGCCTCATGTCATTAGACACGAAACGGCAATGGGCTCATTCCGTCAGCGAAACCACCACGCCGGAATTAGAAGGCCCGTTTCTCAGCTATTTGGGATCCATTATCCCCACCCAGGTCATCTTGCACAAAGCCTTTGTGGAGCGAACCCAGGACGGATGGAACGTGGAGCTGGACGGGAGCACTTCTACCAATCTTGCGGCCACATTGCTTGTGGTGGATCAATTCGTACAACAGCTGACGGATGGACCATATCATGTGTCCCTGCATGAAGATTGGCGAGATCAACTCTTGACCCAAACCGCCACCTCAAGCAATGAACGCCCGCTCTATCGGTTCACCTTGAAGGGAACCATGTCATGAAGTGGCTTCGCCGCTTTGAGTGGCCCAACCCCCAACAGCTCAAAAGCACGGCACTCGTGGTGCTACTGATTGGCACGTTATCCATGGTGGGCTGGATGAGTCTGGATAAACTTTTCACCATTCAGAAGCGTCAATCGTTGAATCAAGATGCGATCGGCTTGGAACAACAGGTGTCGGAACTTCGCTCTCAATACCTTCGGGCTCGTCCGGATGCGCTTGACACCCATTTACAACTGGCTGAGCAGCGCTTACTCCACAACTTCACCCATTTGGCGCAATGGGCGCAAACGCTTCAAATCGAGGGGAAACAGTGGAATCTCCTCATCCAGTATCGAATTCTGAGCACAGAACGCACCACCTCTCCAATCCAGGGAGTGACATTGGTTCCATTGGAAATTCAAAGCAACTCGCAGGGAAACCCTAATGCATATCGTTCCTATCTTCGTTTCTTAAAAGCCCTGACCCGATCCGGACCAAGAGTCGACATTCAGCATGTGACGGTCATGGGGGATGGTCAACAAGCCACTCATTTAACCATTGGATTGTCGGTATGGATGAAAACCCACGATTCCGTCGAGCTTTAAAAAATCCGTTTGTCGTGATTGGTCTGTGCCTTCTCGCAGGATTCGCGGTCTATACCAATATCGTGGATACGGCATCCGATGCACCGGGAATCATCTCCGTGGGATTGAATCGACTGCTTTCTGCCCGGACTCTCCCTCCCCTTACACCTACGGGGCGACCCCATGACGATGGGGCTGGTCAATGGATCGAATACGCCAGTCGTGATCCTTTTGCCCCCATCGTGACGGCCTCTCAGGTTCAAACGGACCCGGCTTCGATGGGAGGGGGCCAAATAGAGGAGAAGCAGGTGATGAATACGTTCACCCTTAGAGCCATTGCCGTCGAAGGTGAACAACGGAGTGCAGTGATCAACCGGACCGTGGTGTATGAAGGAGAAATGATTAATGGGTATCAGGTCCTGTCCATTCAGCCCCAAGGCGTGTGGCTCAAACATCAGGGCAAAAACCAATGGTTAACATTTTCAAAAAAAGCCACGTCATAATTTTTCTCATCACTCTATGAAAGACGACATGCCACACAACACCATAGTGAATCCTCAGACGTTCAATATTTCCCATCGACCGTCCAACGGAACATCCATCACATATGGCGTACGAGTTTTTCAAAGTCTGGCTCTTTTGGGCATGCTCAGTCTGTGGGGATGCACCATCGCCAATCCAGATGGAGACCGGTCAATCTCAGATGCCAACACCACACAGACTTCGCAGAGACTTTCCCTGAGTTCTGATTTGGCCGCATCATCCGTGAACAACCCTCGGGCGACATTTTCCCTGGAGGATCGCATGTTGCTCACCAGCGATCTCCCCAAGCCACCGACACCGGCACCTGTCCCTTCTTTGGGTCCCTTGTATTCGTTTCGCGCGCAAGATCTGCCTGTCATCGACGCGTTGGCCTTATTTGCTCGAAGCAATCATTTAAATATTGTGGCCGGGCCAGAAATCACCGGCACCATTACCGTGGATTTTCATCATCTGCCTCTGGAACAAGCGATGTCGGCCATTTTGGAAGCCCATGGTTATTACTGGGAACACCACCAGAACCTGATCCAAGTCAGGCAATTCAAAACGAAAACATTGAACGTCGATTACATCCGTCTCGTTCGGAGTGGAACAGGACAAAACCGCGCGCAGCTAAGCTCCGGTTCCAGCGGGGGGAGCGGAGGCGGCGCATCACAGGACACTGGACAAATCACGGTGAACCAGGAGGACGAAATAAAGTTCTGGGAAGAATTGGAAATGCAAATTAAGACTCTGATGTCCGAAGAAGGACGACTCGTGGTCAATCGTCTCTCAGGGACTATTCAGATATCCGATCGGTATAAACGCGTCGATGAAATTGACGATTTCCTTAAAAGCGTTCACCAAGCCCTATACCGACAGGTAGAGATCGAGGTGCGGATTTATGAAGTCGCCCTGGATGATCAGTACAGTCTTGGTATTGATTGGAGCAGAATTAATTTTGATGGCAAAAATGGCGCCATTGCCCTCTCAAACATAATTACCGCGCCCTTTGGAGGTTTCATGGCGAAAGCTGCCACGACCACTATCTCCTTCGAGGATGGGAGTTTTGATGGAGTGCTCACAGCTCTGGAAGAACAGGGCGACATTCGTGTGATCTCTCAACCTCGCGTGGTCACCATGAATAACCAACCGGCCTTAATTAAAGTCGCCACCGATGAACCTTTTTTTTCCTCAACCGTTGCTCAAGGAACTGCCGGGAGTGGCAATATTGTCACTGAGCAGGTGCGATCCGTGACGGTAGGCTTGGTCCTTTCCGTTACCCCTCAAATTTCCGAGGATGGATGGATTATGCTGGATGTGACTCCTATACTTTCCCGACTCCGTGAAATTAGGGAATCGCCAGGCGCTAAAAGGGGGGAGGGCGGTGCCACTGCTCCGGTTTTAGATGTCAAGCAATCCTCCGGATTGGTTCGGTTGAAAGATGGAGAAATGGTCATTATCGGTGGACTCATCCAAGAGGAAAGCTCAGAAACCGAGCGCAAGGTTCCTTTCTTAGGAGACATTCCCTACCTTGGTCGGCTATTTAAGGGAACATACACAGCTAAAAAGAAAAGTGAGCTGGTCATTTTTCTTTCCCCTAAGATTATACGAGCCTCATGATGACGACGTTAGATCTCAGCATGTGCTACCAGGAATTGGGCTTTACGGAACCCCCATTTCGCCTGACGCCGGATACCGATTACTTTTTCCCCGGCAGCCACCATCTGGAAGCGCTGAACCATCTCAGATTTGGCATTGCCAGTGGTGGACTCACCATGCTGACTGGAGAAGTGGGTCTCGGCAAAACCCTGTTGTGCCGGCACCTGCTTCGCCATCCGCCGACCGGGGTCCGGTTCGCTTACCTCATGAATCCGGATCAGTCCTATTCTGATTTACTTGTATCCATTTATGAAGATTTGACCGGGACACTGCCTGAGGATCAGTCCCTTGGGGCCTTACAACGGGAACTGCCTAAGCTGTTGCTCCGTCTGGCCGTGGAAGGAGAACGGGTCGTCGTGTTGGTGGACGAAGCGCACCGGCTCAGTGGAAAAGTCCTTGAAGGACTTCGACTTCTCTCCAATCTGGATACCGAAAAGGATAAATTGATGTGTCTCCTGCTGGTTGGACAACCGGAGTTGGAACAAAAGTTGGCGACTCGGGCCTTTCGACCATTGCGGCAGCGCATTAGCGTTCGCTATCGGCTGGAGTCATTTACCTGGCAGGAGACTCGTGCGTACATCCGACATCGATTGCATATCGCCGATGCCAGACACCGATTTCATCTTGGTGTGGGAGTCCTCTGGCTCATTTATGCTTGGAGCCGTGGAGTCCCCCGCCGCATCAATCAACTGTGCGACCGGGCCCTGTTAGCCGCTTATGCCCAGGGCCGACATACGGTGACTCCCATGATGATCTGGCGCGCAACCAAGGAATTTCTCCCGTAGCGAGAGAAACCCGGAAATCCAACAGACCATGAGTATCATCGCAGACACCCTCCAGCGACTTCAGACCCAGACCAAAAGTGAAGGGACTGAGACGACCCAGCAGGCTCCCCTTGTCCTTCCGGCTAGAGGGAGAAGAGAACCGGGTTGGCACCGCCGGCCCTCTCCTTTAAAGTTTTGGTTGATCGGGATCGGCATGGCAATCGGATTGAGCAGTCTAGGGATGGGTGCTTACTGGATCGGCTTACATCTGGACTTCGGAATGCCAACGGAAGCCTCTTCTTTGCCCAGACAACGTGTGGCTCTTTTACACTCCCCTCCACTTTCGGAGACTCCATCTGCTGATTCGATTTCTTTTGAAGCCACGCAGATACCAACTGCTGACCCAGTTGAGAGCCTCCCAGTATCTGCTGCCCAGGAACCCGACGAGGAATCGCCCGCACCCCAAAAGGATGCTTCAGTGGAGCCATCCTCTCCATTGAAGGTCGAGCATGCTTACTCCAAAAAATTCGTGGGAGAAACACCGACTTCCCCCGCCCCTTCTACACCAGTAATAACCTCCACATCCGATAACCTTCAGCAGAAAACCGTGGGCACATCTCTTTCAACGCCACACACAGCAACAGACCCAGCACCGAACCCCCCGAGCACTGATCCGAAAAAAATCGCAACCAGTCCTCCAGTCCCCGTCCTTGCCCAAACAGAACAACGTGATCCGGACCTTGTCGAAGTCGTATCCGCCAAAGAAACACGCACACCCATCCCGTTAGAAGCCGATTTAGAGGATGAAAGAATCACTCTGGATGAGCTCACAACCGCCACGTATCCTGTGACTGACGAGGCACCTGTCCCTGTCAACACCGCAGCTCTTATTCTGAAAAATGAGGAATTTCAGATGAACGGTCACAACACAGGTCCATCTCAGCCATCTCCAGCCAACTGGCTCCATCGCGCCAGAGAACTTATTCAAAACGGTGAATACAAAGAAGCACAGGGTATGCTCTCACCCCTCTTCCATGATCCCCCCGTCACCTGGGAACCATGGTTTTGGATGGGAACGGCATACTTGGGGGCAGGCCAGCTTGACCAGGCCGATCAGTATTTTTTGAGCGGCCTCGCACGTAACGACAAAGTTCCACAATTGTGGATCCAACGAGCTCTGGTGGCCCAGCAACAAGGGAGTTTCCAACTTGCCGTGCATGAACTTCGGCAAGCCGAGGCACTCCAACCGGATTTACCCCATATCCATTTGAATATGGGCTATGCCTATGAGCGAATGGGAAATAACCGGTTAGCGAATCAATATTTCGGTAAATTTTTACAATTAACCGAAGGCCAGCCGGATTTTTTTTCTATCAGAAAAAAACTGTTGGCCAGTATGACCTCAACAACCAAGAAGCGGGGCTCAACAATGGCCCCCCCCCAAAACTGAAGAAAGAGCAATAACAAACGGAATACGTTGGCGCTTGGAGATGCTCTCGCCACCATATTACTGGAGGTTTCACTGCCCAGGGCGGTCATTAAGTTTGGGGCCTATTCACCATGCACAAAGTTCATTCGACTCCCTCGGGACGCAGGACTAGACGTCCTCCCATTAAATGTTTCCTTTTTGGGAAATATTCCCTTAGCTTCGGAAATTGGTCCAGAAGAATGCAGGGCGATGATCACACGAGTCGCTGCTGTATCTGCCCTGGAACAATTAGAAACCTTCGATTTAGGAATGAAACATCCTCTTCAATTGATCGCCTCCCATTACCAGGCCAGCCAGCTGCTCTGAGCGACTCAATTGAAAAAAGGACCGGTCCTCTCATTTGAAAGTCTGACCTCAACTCGTGAAGGCCCATTAAGACCGCCATGACATTCGCTCCGACTGGACATCGCGTCATTTGGTTCGTGTGGTTTCTCGTATTCCTTGGTGTGCTCCTTGGTGTTGTCACCCTAGGCCTGACGAGATATACGCTCTTTGAGGTACAAACCAACAAAATAGTTGCGATGGAAGCAGGAGCGTTACAGAGGGAAATGGGTAATGCGCTGAATCATCTCGGTGTGCAGGCAGTGAAACAAATTGAAAGCACCCTGGAGAATCCTGTTGAGAGCATATTCAACCCCGATCCATTTCAATCCTACGTACATGCATTGAGTGAGCGACTAGACCAATACCCCACCGGAGACACCCACGGCATTTTGAGTCAAATGCTAAAAACTGGTCAGCGTCTGCAAGCCCTCGGCGTGGAGGTGCGAAAGTGGGTCCAACATTCCGGGCCAATCTTGAAAGACCTGCAATCACAGCAGACCATAAAAATGGCTCGGGAACGATTGAAAAACTTGAGAAACCAAATTCAAACCTGGGAAGAGAAGACACGTCTAGCACAAACCATGGCCTACCGCAAAGGAAAACAGGCCTCTCCTTCGGAAGCGTTGGTGGTCGCCGATGACTTGCTCGCGCATCAGATTCGCCATGCCGCCCTAGGGGTGTCGATTATTCAGACAGAATTGGGAAACCTGTCCGTATTATTGGAAACCCTGTATGGCGAGCGCAATCCCGATCGGCTCATCGATTTAAAAGATTCCCAATTGCAACAAAATTTGACTCGACTCGCCCTGGGAATGAATATGCTGGGAGGAAACTCGCCCATTCCAAACGACACTGTTCAAAAGATTCTTCAGGATTTAGGGTCCATCTTCTTTGGTCAAGGGTATTCGATAGACAAGACACATCAAACCATAAAACTAGGCTCTGGAGGTCTGTATCGTTTCAAACAGAATTCTCTTCGTTTGGAGGCGGAACGTGCGGAATTCTATGTACGCTTGGAAGACATAAAAGAACAGATTGGTGAGGCTCAAGTGTCATTCGCCAAACTGGCGTCCCAACAAACCCAAGAAGTGACAAATAAATTCGAAAACTCCTTTGCGCAAAGCTGGAGATTCATGTTGACCCTCAGCCTAATATGTGTAGCCGGATTTTTATCCACAGCATGGATAATTTCCCGGTGGATTCATAAGCAATTGACGCTGTTAGAGACCTCGAAAATCCAGGCCGAGGCCGCAGTAAAAGCCAAATCCCAATTTTTAGCCACCATGAGTCATGAAATCCGCACCCCCATGAACGGGGTGATCGGGATGACGGGCCTCTTACTCGAAACCGATCTGACCTCGCAGCAACGCCAGTTGGCCAATACCGTGCGGTCCTCCGGCGAAACCCTGTTAACCCTCATTAACGACATTCTCGATTTCTCCAAAATCGAAGCCGGCAAGCTCGAGTTCGAGATCATTGATTTCGATCTGCGCACCACCCTGGAGGACACGCTCGACTTGCTGGCCGGACCAGCCGGCACCAAACAATTAGAACTCGTGGGGCTGGTCTCCGCCACGGTACCGACCGCCCTGCAAGGAGACCCCGGGCGCCTGCGTCAAATTCTCATGAATCTGGTGGGGAATGCCATCAAATTTACTGCCCGCGGTGAGGTCGTCGTCCAAATGGAGGTCCTCGATGACACTCCCGACACCGTCACCATTCGGGTGGAGGTTCGCGATACCGGCATCGGCATTGCCCCTGAGGCCCACACCAAAATTTTTCAGCCCTTTTCGCAGGCCGATAGTTCGACTACCCGCCAGTTTGGTGGCTCCGGCCTTGGCCTGGCCATCTCCAAACAACTCGTAGAACAGATGGGCGGAACCCTGGGGGTGGAGAGCAGACCGGGGCAGGGCAGCACCTTTTGGTTTACCGCGTGTTTGACCAAACAACCCGCCCCCGCCCAGTCCCGCACCCCCGCCAACACCCACCTGGTGGGCCTCACCGTCTGCGGAGTCGACGATCACCCCACGAATCGCCAGTTATTGGCGCAATACTTTCAGGACTTGTGTATGACTGGCTCTCTGGCCGCCACTCCCACGGATGCTCTGACCCTCCTCCAGCAGGCAGCCCACCACGGCAGGCCCGTTGACCTCGCCATCATTGATATGGAAATGCCGGATATGGATGGGCTGCAGTTAGCTCGCACCATTAAAGCCGACCCGAACACCGCGGCCGTGCGCCTCGTGCTGCTCACCTCCTTGGGGACGCGGGGCGATGCCAAGGCCGCGCAAGAGGCCGGGTTTGTCGGCTATCTGACCAAGCCCATTCGAAAAGACCAGTTACAGGTCTGCCTGGAAACAGTCATGGGCTATGAGCCCATGGACCCCACCGCCGTCTCGCGCCCGTTGATCACCTCACATCGGCTGCAGAAATGGTGTCGGCCAAAGGCGGCCCGGATTCTGGTCGCCGACGATCATCACGTCAATCAGCAATTGGCGGTTATGCTAGTGGAACGCCTCGGGCACCGTGCCGACGTCGTGGCGAATGGCCAGGAAGCCCTCGAAGCCCTGTCCCGGATTTCCTATGATGCCATTCTGATGGATTGCCATATGCCAGAAATGGATGGATATGAGGCCACGCGCGCGATTCGTGCGCAGGAAGCAAAAGAAGGAAAACATAACGAGTTAGGTGACAAAGAGCCGATTCACTCTCAACCCTTTCTTCTGACTTCTGATATCATTCTTCCCATTCCCAAACACATGCCTATCATTGCCCTCACTGCCAATGCCATGCAGGGGGACCGGGTCAAATGTTTGCAAGCGGGAATGGATGATTACCTGAGCAAGCCTATTCGTCCCGAAGAACTGATCCGCGTGTTGACAAAATGGCTGCCTCACCAGATTTTCGATATTCCAACTCAGGACGAAGGCCCATACCCCCTGCCTCATTCATCTCCTTCCGGATCAACAGGACAGCCTGCAGTCAACACCCAAACCTTAAAGGAACTTGAAGAACTTGGAGGCCGGGCGTTTCTGGAGTCCATGATTCAGAAATTCGTCGAAGACGCCCTCCAGTGCGTCACCCTCATCGAGCACGCGCTGGACAAACACAACCTCACCCAATTGAATGAGGCTGCCCACGGCCTCAAGGGGATTTCCCGAAACATGGGTGCCGACTCATTAGCACAATTAGCGGTTCAAATTGAAGCCACCTGTAAGGCCGGAGAAGTGGCCGCTCTGTCAAACTGGGAACCCCAACTTCACGACGTCTTCCAACAAACCCGGACCGAACTCGAGAATGTTTTTAACAGAGCGAAATAGGGGAAAGTGTTGAGAGGGAACAATCCTCGCCTTTGTGCTCCTCACCACTTTTAGCGTAAGACTCTTCCTCCAAACCATTCCTCCCTGCTCCCGGCTTCATTCCAAATCAAAAAGCACGTTACTTCAAGTTTCACTTGTTTTGACCGACATAAACAAAAGATAAATACCATCTCCAGGCGGAAAGAATCGCATAAGAATCGATGAAACGTCTGCCCAATCTCAATGCTGGTAGCCGGTCAACCAGGCTTCATTCTCGATGATTACGTTGATCCTTTTGATGTCATACGGACTACAATGATTTCCCAACAGCAATGCCAAAATGCCACGATTCTCATCGTGGATGATCAAATGACCAACATCATGTACCTGGAGAGTATTCTAAAAAACGGCGGGTACACTCAAGTCCATTCCACTCAGGATCCCACTAAAGTGATACCTCTGTTTAAAGAGCTGGATCCAGATCTGATTTGCCTTGATATCCGCATGCCTGAACTTAATGGGTTTCAGGTGATGGGGCAACTTAAAATTATTCACAAGCACGGGTTTCTCCCCATTCTGGTCCTTACCTCAGAAGAGGACCGGGAAACCCGCCTCCGCGCGTTAGAATCGGGGGCCAAAGACTTCCTGCCTAAACCATTCGACAAGGTGGAAGTGTTAATGCGAATCCGCAATTTGCTTGAAGCCAGTTTGCTCAACAAAACGGTGTCCCAACAAAATGACATACTGGAAGAAACCGTCCGGATCCGTACTCAAGAGCTCAAAGACACTCAACTGGAGGTGGTCCACCGCCTTGCCCGTGCAGCCGAACATCGAGACAATGAAACCGGCGCGCATATCATCCGCATGGCTCACTTTGCCGTGGTCTTGGGACGTGCCGCCGGCATGACAGAAGAAGATTGCGATGTGCTCTTTCACGCGACCCCCATGCACGACGTCGGGAAATTGGGGATTCCGGACCGGATCCTCTTGAAACCCGGAAAATTAGATCCCGAAGAATTTGAAATCATGAAACAACATACGGTCATCGGCGCTCAACTCCTCTCCAACAGCCACTCTCCCGTCCTACAAATGGGAGAAGCGATCGCTCTTACTCATCACGAAAAATGGAATGGCTCAGGATACCCAAATCGCCTGGCCGGAAAGGATATTCCGTTAGTCGGCCGAATTTGTGCCATCGCCGATGTTTTTGATGCGCTCTCATCCAAACGATGCTACAAGGATCCCTGGCCTCTGGATAAAACGCTCAAGGAAATGCACTCCCTTTCAGGAAAACAGTTCGATCCTCATCTGGTGGACCTGTTTCATGAACTCCTGCCAGTCATTACTGACATTCAGCAAACCCACACGGATATAGAGATTCCCAAATTCGACCTGCTGAAAACCAACAACCACGTCTAAGCAACTCACTCCCACCATTTGCGCTCCGTGGACCCGTTTCCACTCTTATCCACCCACTTGCTCATCTTGTTAGTATGCTGGATTTTCTCACCCGCACTTGACGTTCAGAGAGTGTTCCATTCATTGCGTATCCAAATAGACCCGTGTGGTCAATAGGATTTGATCCTCTTCCCCAGATCCTTTGGCTCCAGGAGAATTTCGCACAAGTCTGATTGGTGTGGATGTCATGACCCCTCGGGATAATGCGGGATAAATGCCCTGCCTCAACTTCCCCCATGGCCCTCATTCACATTTCTTTGTTACTTTTTTCCCGGACTTCCCCTTAATTTTACATTCTTTCCTTCCGACAAAGTCAGTAGCAACACTGTTGTAGAATAACAGCCCACAACGGGGCAGATATTTGGCATATTCTTTGCCCCATGACCACACACAACCCTAGGTCTCAATTGTCAGACAAACCCGATCATGACGTATGACTAAAATCGAGAGTTAACATGTCCTTCGTTCCACTTCATGCAACCGCTCTGCGACTGGGATTGTACATCAAGATTGAGGGATCCTGGTTCAGTCATCCATTTCCAACCAACTCATTCAAAATCGAATCGGCGAAAGACCTCGAAACACTTCGTGGACTCACGAAGGTCAAGTTGTATTTCGATCCAGATCGTTCGGACCCGGAAGGGATTCCTCCCGACCACACTAAGGCGCTTGACCGGAAGGGGGTTCAAAGCGCCGTAGAACCGAACAAAGAACCTTTAAACGAACCTGAGATCATCACCCCACACGATTTCTTGGAGGAGGAAGCAACGCCGGAAGATCCTATACAACGAAAAGTCGCCCAACACCAAGCCTTCCAGGTCTACCAAGAACATTTGCAAGCAGTTGGTGGACAATTTCAGGAGGTGGTGCAAGAAGCCAAACAGGTCATGCAGGACGTGATCACTGGCCGCCCTCGAGGTCTCCGGACGGCCCAGAAAATTGTCGGAGAGCTTTATGAGATTCTCGATATCGCTGACAACTCGAGAGCACTACTGAACCTCATCGGTTCCAACGAACCGAATGAGGAATTTTTTCTGCATGCGCTCAATGTCTGTTCACTATCTCTCATGGTCGGGCAGGATTTGGGATTATCGCGTGAGGAGGCTGAAAAACTGGCTCTCGGAGCTCTGTTCCATGACATTGGCGAACTCAAGTTTCCGGCAGAGCATTTATTACGAAAAGGGTCGATGTCAGCTTCCGAACGGAAGAACTTTTTGAGTACGCATCCGAAGTACGGCGTGGAGTTGGCCGAGAAATTGCCTAACTTCCCTTATGAAGCGATTGACGTGATTCGCCAACACCATGAACGCCTCAACGGGTCAGGATTCCCAACAGGGAAAAAAGACGATCAAATCAGTAAGTTCGCCAAAATTGTCATGGTGGTGGATGAGTACGATGAATTGTGCCATCACCCGGATCCAGCCAAATCTCTCATTCCCTCAGAGGCCCTATCCTATTTATACGTCAAATGCCGTCACACCCTATGGCATGACGTGGTCGTCTCGTTAATCAGTCAGTTGGGTGTCTACCCTCCAGGCTCACTGGTTAACTTGAGTAATCAGAAGATTGGAATCGTCACCAGCGTGAATCTCGCGAACCGGCTCAGGCCGGTCATCCTCGTCTATGATGAACATACCTCTTCGGATGAACCGATTATTTTGAACCTGTCTGAAGAGGATGAGTCGCTCTCTATTGTCAGTGCCATTCGACCCATTGACCTTTCTGCCAAAATCAGGGAATGCCTCAACCCTCGCCGAATCATTAGCTACTTTCCCTCTTCCGCAGATTCCGGAGTCGGAGGTCTGCGAACTTTAGCCGGGTCCACATAATCCCTGCATAGGAAGGCCTCGTTAGACCATTCTCACGAACACACCTCGTGTTTTGTGCGACATGGAAATCTATGGGGGAAGGGACCGCCCAACGATCTGACGGATCCAGGCCACCCATGTTTTCCTCGCTTCAAGAGGAGCCTCGGGATCAGGATACTCCACCCAAAGCTCCTGATTCCCAAGATACTGCTCACCAATAAAGATGCGTTGGGTTCGTAATTGCCGATAACCCCTCTCATGCAACATGTGAATGAGACCGTGCAGGACCTGGTCTTCGGTAGGAAGGGGATCGACATCTATCTGAAGCGATTCATAGCGGAGCTTGGCCTGGAATCCTCCTTCACAGGAAATGACATGAATTTGCCGATTAAATCCACGGTCACGGTCATCCAACCCGGCAACATGATAGATATGGACGTGAGGAGATGTGGAACTCATACGCGTAAGGGCCTATCATACCTCGACTTGACATCATCGCATAAGAGGAAAAAGGCCGTCGAGCCCTCGGATGCACCAACAGCCCTTGTCCGTCCCCATACAGATCCTCTTCAGTCCACAGCAGGCCTTCGTCCAAAAGTATGCGTTCTGGACTGACGGCATAAGCCATCATTTTCCGCTGACTCCTCTTGCACTCACTGGCGTGCTTTTCGTATCGTGTTCCCGAAGTATTGTCAGTGAATGTTGGGGGAATATTTGTGTCGTATTCCCCATTTTCATGTATTCCCATAAGACCCCATGCCAAGTCCACTGTCCCTGCAAAACTCGGTTGAACGCCCTCAAAAAAACCGGGGGCAAGTCTTAGGTCTAGCCTTGCTAGTGGCCACAGTGGTCTTCGTCGTGGACCTCTTCCTCCCCATGGGAGTCGCCGAAGCGGTCCCTTATGTCGCTAGCGTGCTGATTGCCCTCCGGTCTCCGGATAAAAATGATCCGTTGCGTTTGGCAGGCCTCTGCACCCTTTTAACAATCATCGGGTTTTATTTTTCGCCTTCGGGGGCTGAACCATGGATTGGCATGACGAATCGATCGATTGCCTTATTTGCGATTTGGTCGACCGCCCTGTTAGCCATGCAGGTGAGAGAGTCTGACGAGGCGACTCGTGACCAGAGTTCCATGCTGACCGGCATTTTGTCGAATATGCCGGCCGTGGCATTTCGAATCGATCAGGAAGGGGTCATGCATGATTCCTTCGGTCGCGGCCTGGCTCGTTTCGGGTTAAAGGAACTGGCCGCCATTGGCCGTATTCCCTTGGAGCCACCTGATCGGATAAAAAACCAAGTCAAGCAAGGAACTCTTGCCAATTCGGTGTTTTACGAGAGCAATGGAATCCTGCAGGGGAAGCCCTGGTGGTTTTTAAATTGCCTGTGCAAATTGGAAGGCGACCAACCGGACCTCATTGGGTTTGGCATTGATATTACTGATCGCAAGCGTGCAGAGCGACGCCTGGCCTTGCACGATGCCATCGCAGACATCCTGACCACCGCATCTAGCATTTCTGAAACATATCCCCAAATTCTCAAAGCCATTTGTCACACGCTGGATTGGAAGGTGGGCATCCTCTGGCGAATGGACTATCACCGACAGGCTCTGGGAGCCGCCGTCATTTGGCCATCGGACTCTCCTCAAGCTCAAGCGATGTCATCATCAAACTCCAGTTGGGCGCTCACGCCTCCTGTAGGATTGGCTGGACAGGTGTGGGACATTCGAAACCCTCTCTGGATCAGAGACCTTGCCGACTACCACAAAGACCCTAGAAGCCAGGTGGCCTTGGAAGTGGGACTTCACGCCGGATTCGCCATTCCCATTTGCCTGGCTGGGAATACGAGAGCGGTGCTCGAATTCTTCTCCCCATTCCCGGAGGAAGCGGATGATATGCTGCTTCAACGGCTTTCGAATATTGGTTTTCAAATTGGCCAGTGTATCGAACGAGAGCATAAGGAACGTCGACTGGCCACGCATCATAGTTTAACCAATGTTCTCGCCGAATCAGCTGGAATGACTCAGGCGGCTTCCCTTATCCTGGAAGCCATTGGTGACAATTTAGGATGGGATCTCGGAGCTATCTGGACACTGGACCCCTCGCAACAGGTCTTGCGTTGCCTCAATGTCTGGCATTCCCCTCACTTAAACCTGGATGCCTTCCGACAGGCCTCCCAAGCGATAACGTTTGCACGGGGAGTGGGATTACCAGGTCGAGTGTGGAAAAGCGGCCAACCGTCATGGATCACCGATGTGGTATCCGACCCAAACTTCCCGCGCGCGGCCGCTGCCGCACAAGAAGGTCTCCATTCCGGATTCGCTTTCCCCATGAAATCGGGGACCGAAATTGTTGGCGTCATCGAATTTTTCCACAGAGATATTCAAAAGCCCGACGAAGAACTGTTGGCCATGTTTGCCTCCATTGGCCTTCAAATTGGCCAATTCATCCAGCGGACCGCCAAGCAAAATTTCAATGGATAATCGATAGTCTCGTGAATTAATTTTTGGCCTGACTGATTGGTAACCACGACATGCACGGGGCATATCTTTTCCTAATAGCATTTGTGACCTATCATCGGAATCTACCGCCTCCCTCCTAAAAATGACTGCTACTTATCCAGTGCTTTCATGGGTTCATGGCCTTCATTTCAATAACTTACGGGGGGACCTGTATGGTGGATTAGTGGCGGCGGTCGTGGCCTTACCGCTAGCCTTAGCCTTCGGAGTGACATCTGGACTCGGGGCCATTGCCGGTCTGTATGGAGCTATTTTTGTCGGGTTTTTCGCAGCCCTCTTCGGCGGGACTCCTGCACAGGCCTCAGGACCAACCGGTCCGATGACCGTCGTGATGGCCGGCATCATCTTGAACTTTGCCGGTGAACCGGCATTGGCATTTACGGCTGTCATCCTCGGCGGGGTCTTCCAAGTCTTATTTGGACTGATGGGGTTTGGTCGGTATATCACTTTGGTCCCCTATCCGGTCATTTCAGGATTTATGAGCGGCATCGGAGGAATTATTCTCATTCTTCAGGTTGCCCCCTTTCTCGGTTTGGAAGCAAAGTCCAAAGTCGTGGCCAACCTCATGGCCATGCCTGAGTACCTCGCATCGTTTTCTCTCCCCGCCATGTTGGTAGGTTCTCTCACATTGGCCATTGTCTATCTCACTCCTCCCACTATCGGCAAACGCCTTCCACCGGTGTTATTGGCTCTCATCGTTGGAACGATGGTCGCTGAGATGTTCTTTCCAACCCTTCCGGTTATCGGAGACATTCCCACAGGATTTCCCTCGCCGATTTGGCCAACCATGCATATCAATGCTCTCGTCATAATGGTTGAAGAAGCCCTCGTCCTGGCATTATTGGGAACAATTGATAGCCTACTGACTTCTCTCGTGTGTGACAATATGACACGGACCCAACATGACTCCAACCGGGAATTGATCGGCCAGGGCATTGGGAATATGGCTGCGGGGTTTTTCGGAGGCCTTCCAGGAGCCGGCGCCACCATGCGATCCGTGGCAAATATTCGAACTGGAGGCCGCACGCCTCTCTCTGGCATGTTTATGGCGGTCGTTCTTCTCGGCACTCTGCTTGGCTTAGGCCCTCTGGCTGAAAAAATTCCACTGGCGGTTCTTGCCGGTCTGCTTATCAAGGTCGGAATCGATATTATTGATTGGCGATTTCTGAAACATATGGCGCAAGCTCCACGAACCGAAGTTTTAGTGATGATCGTAGTCCTATTAGTCACGGTTTTGGTCGACCTCATCACGGCGGTGGGAATTGGCGTGGTACTGGCCAGCGTGATGTTCGTGAAGCGAATGGCCGATCTGGAACTTGAAAACCTCAGTGTGATCACGGGTGCCTCGAATGAAACACCGCTGTCAAAAGAGGAGCAACGCATCCTGAACCGAAACCGCGAGCGCATTATCATGATTCATGTGAATGGACCGATGAGCTTCGGATCAGCTAAAGACATGGTTCGTCGCTTAGAATCGGTGAAAAATTTCAGTACCTTTTCCAGCGTAATTCTCGATCTCACATCGGTACCTTCCATCGACGGAACGGCTGCATTAGCTATCGAAGACATGGTGGTGATGGTGAAAACGCATCAACAGGATGTCTTTTTTGTGGGTATGCGTCCGGGAGTTGCTCGAGTTCTCAAAGGACTCGGGGTGCTCGATAAGGTCCCGCCCGAGCATCGATACCCTCTTCGGTTGGATGCATTACGCCATGCGGCTCATACAGGCGGATCCACCCATCCGTACGATGTCCCTCCCACGGAAATTCAATCTGAACATCCCAAACCTTCATGAGGTATGTTTTTTGATAATGTAGCCTTCTCTGGTTCTGAAGCATTCATAGTGGCGCTGAGAAACTCTGCCCTGCGCCCATCCCTTTAAAGGCCTGGATGCGAGAAAGATCCCCAATCAGTGTATTGACCCTAACAGTATTGGTTTAATCAGTCAGACTCTATCTGGAACCACCGGTCCGAAAGGTTACCCAACTGAAATGAAGACAACAGTTCCTCAAGCGCTCATACAGAATTTCCTGAACCACACTCCAACCTGGTACAAACTGACCATTCTGGGATTTTTAATCCTCAATCCCATCTTGTTGATGAGCATTGGGTCGTTTTACACCGGATGGGTCCTCATCCTGGAGTTTATTTTTACGCTGGCCCTGGCTCTCAAAAGTTATCCGCTACAACCCGGTGGCTTGCTCGCACTTGAAGCCGTCCTATTGGGAATGACCACACCCGCTACGGTCTATCATGAAGCGCTCAATAATTTTCAGGTGATCCTGTTATTGATTTTCATGGTGGCCGGGATCTACTTCATGAAAGATTTGCTCTTGTTTCTGTTTACAAAAATTTTATTAGGCGTCCGTTCAAAAGTTTTGTTGGGACTCTTGTTTTCCATCATGGGTGCCTTCCTTTCGGCATTTCTCGATGCCTTGACGGTCACGGCGGTCATCATTGCCGTCGCCTTGGGTTTTTATAACATTTACCACCGGGTGGCCTCTGGCAAATCGTCTCAAACCTCTCATGATTCGACAAGCGATCAGGAAATCGGCTCGCTTCACCGCGAAAATTTAGACAGCTTCCGAGGTTTTCTTCGAAATTTATTAATGCATGGAGCAGTGGGAACAGCATTGGGCGGAGTTTGTACTCTCGTGGGGGAACCCCAAAATTTATTGATCGCGGACAAGGCGGGCTGGGAATTTATGGAGTTTTTTTTGCGCATGGCCCCTGTGACAATTCCAGTTTTAGCCACGGGATTGTTAACCTGTATGTTTGTGGAAAAAATACGATGGTTTGATTATGGCTTTCAACTCCCGGATCCCGTTCGCCTCATTTTGGTGGAATTCGAAACTGAACAGCAGAAACGACGGGATTCCGGGGACACGGCCAAGCTTATTATTCAAGCGATTGCCGGCATTTGGCTGATTGTTGCCTTGGCCTTTCACCTGGCGGAGGTGGGAATTATCGGACTCACGGTGATCGTATTTATTACCGCCTTTAACGGGATTATCGAAGAGCATCAGCTTGGAGAAGCGTTTAAGGAAGCGCTTCCCTTCACGGCTCTCCTCGTCGTCTTTTTCGCCATTGTGGCGGTCATCCAGGATCAGAATCTGTTTTCCGGCATCATCGGGTATGGATTAAGTTTGCAAGGATCTCATCAAATCGGCATGTTTTATTTGGCCAACGGTGTTCTTTCGGCTATCAGCGACAATGTCTTTGTTGCAACGGTTTACATTCAGGAAGTGCTCCGTGCCTTCCAGGCGGGCACCATTACCCGCGACCAATTTGACCTTTTGGCCGTTGCGATTAATACCGGCACGAATATTCCCAGTGTGGCAACCCCCAACGGACAAGCCGCATTTTTATTTTTATTAACCTCCTCACTGGCTCCGGTTATCCGCTTATCCTATGGAAAAATGGTATGGATGGCACTTCCCTATACGTTGACCATGGCCAGTGTCGGCCTGTTTTCCGTGTATTTTTTGTTGGATCCGGCGACAGCATATTTATACGAGACCGGACTCATCCAACACCATAGCTTGGATAGCTCGGGCCATCCCACAGAACCGCTGGCACATTAATGGTTGAAGAGGTCAGATAATAAGATAGGGAAAAGAAACGGCATCTCTGCAGCAAGGTTGACGCATGGCTCGATGCAAGAGAGGAATGAAATGGTGAACCACTTCTGAAGCCCAATCGTTGGTTGTGGCCCTCGCCTCTTATTACGGGGCGAGTGTCGCCACAGTTTCATTGCCCTGAATCACTCGTTCCGGATAGAGGACAATTTCCACACGACGATTTTGGGCTCTTCCCTCCTCGGTCTCATTCGTCATCACCGGTCGCATATCGGCATAGCCCGTCGCTGAAAATTGTTTGGGATCCATTCCGGTTTGTTCAATCAGATACCGTAACACTGTCGTGGCGCGTGCCGTTGAAAGTTCCCAATTAGTGGGGTACTGTTTTTGTAGTTGTCCATATATGCGGTGGTTGTCCGTGTGGCCTTCAACTTGAATATTTTTCCCCGGCACGGTCGCTAACACCTGGCCCACCTGCTTCATAATCCTCAGACCCAGAGGGGTCAAATCCGCTTCACCGGATTCAAACAGGACTTGTCCCAGCATGGTGAGGACTAATCGATCATGGTGTTGAGTCACCACCAGACTGTTGCCAAATTTGTCCTCAAGCGCCTTGGTAATGCGATCAATCTCCTCTCCGACTGTGAGGACTTCATATTTGACCTTTTCCAGTTGCGCTTCCTGAGCCTCCCGAGCTTTTCGGACCAATTCCAACTCATGCTTTAAACGCTCCACTTCTTTGAGCCTGGCCTCCAGCGCCGAAAGCTCTTTTTCCAACTGACCATTCTGTTCACGAAGGTGAGACATCTGGCTGATTTGCCCGTCTAAACCCGACCTGACCTTTGTGAGCGCGGCTGCCAAATCATGAAAATCCACCGGTTCTCCTCCAAAAAGAGGATCGGTTAAAGAACCGGCTCCTTCCGAATTTACGAGTTTTCGGATTTGCGTATACAACGCTTCCACTTCTTGTTGGACCGCGGCTAATTGTTCTTCCTTAATTTGGTCTTGCACTTCAACGGTATGCTCAAGGGCTGTCTTGGTTTCTTGAAGCTGCAGGACTTCAGTTTGTTTCTCTTCAACAGCCTGCTGCAAGCGTTCAAGTTCCGCTATCGTGGACTCTTGATTTTTTTCGTATTCTTGGAGGGCACGTTCATGTGATTGTTGACTCACGCAACCGACCACAACCGTACATGCCACTGCCACAAGTAAAGTGTTCCCCAGTTTCATAGTGCCTGCTCCTTCACGTTTACCGCCTCTCCTCACCCCAGGTTCTCTACTATCAATGAAACCTGAGCATTCAAGACTGGTTGGTAACTTTGGGCCTCTATGGCTTCAATTTTCTCTTCTGGGTGCCATGGCCAACCTTAGTGACCGGAAGGTTCTTTCGCCACCAGAGAGAGCAGTGAAGATTATTCTCGGCAGTCTGGACAGGACACTTGAGAAAACCTGCAGGAACAAGGAAGTAGCTGCTCAAAGAGGTCAGAATGACCTGTCAATATTACCCAATGAGCACCACCGACACTGTTTCAATTCGCAAGGGACCAATGCAGAAAGATGAAAAGAAAAAATGTTGGCGCGGAAGGGTACTGGGGATGGGAGAAGTTTAATCGTTATCTCTCGTTCTCAACAACGGAGAGATGTCCAAGCCATGGTTCATCGAAAACTATCGTCTTTATCGCGACTGCAGGCTTCGTTCCTCACCGAAGGGACACCTCGTGGATTATCCCCACCTGGTACTGTGCCATATGCTGAGCCAAGTGCGTGACGCTCGAATCCATCATTTCCATGAGTGGTGACGGATACAAGCCGATCCCCAAGATTAAAACGGCAAGAGGGATCACCGTCACCAACTCTCGCATATTCAGATCCGGTAGTTGTGCAATGGTCGAATTTTTTGGTTGACCCAACACCACCCGTTGGAGCATCCAGAGCATATAGGCCGCCGCAAGGACAATGCCCCCCATGGACAACAACACCATGACATAGCTTTCAAAAGACGTTCCGACCAAGACCAAAAATTCTCCAATAAAATTGCACGTCCCAGGCAGTCCGAAGGATGCCACTGAAAACAGACAAAAAAGTGCCACAAACCGGGGCATGGATTTTTGCAATCCTCCGTAATCCTGAATCGACCGGCTATGGGTCCGATCATACAATTGACCGACAGCCAAAAAGAGGGCTCCTGTGGTTATTCCATGGTTCACCATCTGCAAGATGGCTCCTTGAATACCATGGTTATTGAACACGAAAATTCCCAATGTCACGAATCCCATATGCGAAATGGACGAATACGCCACCAGCTTTTTCAGGTCAGACTGGGCCAAGGCCATGTACCCCCCATACACAATAGCCGCCACGGATAACCACAAGATAAACGGTGCAAAGGTCACTGAGGCTTCAGGAAACATGGGGAGACAAAATCGTAAAAATCCATATCCACCCATTTTTAAAAGCACCCCAGCCAGCAGGACGCTTCCGGCGGTGGGAGCTTCGGAATGGGCATCCGGTAGCCAGGTATGAAACGGCAGCATGGGTAATTTAATGGCAAAGGCTAGGAAAAATGCCAAAAATATCCAAAACTGGGCCTCGGGGGAATAGGTGTTCTCCCCCAACGCTAAAATATCAAATGTCCGCCCCCCTTCCACGTACAACCCGAGTATCGCCAAGAGTAAGATCAGGCTGCCTGACAAACTGTACAAAACGAATTTGATGCCGGCTGCTATGCGTTGGGGGCCTCCCCACAGAATGATCATAAAATACATAGGAATCATCGTGACTTCCCACAACATGAAAAACAAAAACAGGTCCAGAGCGGTAAACACCACAATCATGGCCCCTTCGACCAACAGAATCATGGCCATAAAGGAGCGTACACGAGTGGTAATTGACTTCCAGGAGCACAGGACGCAAAAGGGACAGAGCAGAGTCGTGAGTAAAACCAGAAGAAGACTAATACCATCCACTCCGACAGCATATTGAATATTAAAGGTCGGCATCCATGCCATCCGCTCCACAAATTGCATGGCTTGAGTGGAAAAATTAAATTCTCCCAGCAGCACAAGTGCAAGAACAGCGTCACCCAGCGTGCACACCAGAGCTACGCGCCGAATCCATTCCTGATCCTGAATACACGCGATGATCCCAATACCCAAAAACGGCATCGCAATCATGATACTCAAAAGATGCTCAGTGAAGATTGTATTCATAGTCTCCCCTTCATGACATGCCGGTCATGGTACATCCAGGATGAAGGACGCCCTCTCATTTTTCCCACTCCGCGGGCTTGAATTTCAGTGTCGTGTTCGTTATCCCTCAATCACTGACAAGCTATCTGCGGAATCACACGACATACCAAAACAACAACCCAATCCCCACAATCAGCCAAAAAATCATGACCAGTAAATGGTGCTGTAACGTGCGAGGTTCCAGTTCCTGTATCATATTCCCTGTGCTCGCGGCTTGATTCCCGGCACGAACCACATTCTTGTCGAGAACCTTGATTTCGATTCTTTTCCATAGCCAGTTGGCGATACCTAGGCTCCGATGGCCGATACCCACGACGACCCGATCGACACCGCGAAGGTCCACCACCCGCCAGAGCCAACCGGCTATTCCTACGCTATTCCGTCCCAGACCTACTACCAGCCCGTCTATTCCCCGAAGGTCCACCACCCGCCACATCCATTTCGCCGCCAACACTGACCCATTTGCGATTCCCATGATGAGGGCGTCAAACACATTCCGGTCGACAACCCGCCATAGCCATCGGGCCAAGCGGAGAGTGGGCACCACAACATACGCCTCATATATTTCATCGAAATACAATTTATTCAGGAAGTGGACATACCATCGCTTGCTCATTTCCGATTGTTGGACCCAGGAACCCGAAAATTTTGTCAAAGAAACGTACCCAACCGCGATACCGAGTCCAGCCACAGCAAATGCAATAAGAAGTTGCAAGCCGGTCTCACTCGAAGTTTCCTTTGGAATCTGAGCCACCCGATGTCCCACAACAGGGGACAGAAATTCCGAAAACCAACTCCACAGGACCAGCAACAGGCTTCCAAAAATTCCAATAACAGCCAAAATTCCCAGAAAGTGGATGGGGGAAAAGAAACGAGGCTGGATGGCCTGGCTCCCCACTCCACTCCCATACCCTATCGCATGCGGTTGACCAAACAAGACCAGGACACCACGCATGACATACATGGCAGAAAAAAATACCGTCAGAAATCCCAAAATCCAAAATGTCCATTGGGCGGAAGATCCCGATTGAATCATCCACAATTGTTCATACGGCCCGAAAAAAATGAAAAACGGCGGAAGACAGGCCAACAGCAAAGCGCCCAACACTAAGGGCCCCATAGAACGCATTGATGACCCATGAAGAAAATGCGACGAAGACACATGTCCATGGGAGCCAACGGAACGAAGTGCATTTCCGGTCGATAGAAATAAAAATCCTTTCAAACATCCATGGGCCAGCATATGAAAAATAGAGATGACAAAGGCTCCGACTCCGCAGGTCATGATCATAAAACCGATTTGACCAATGGTGGAAAACGCCAGCATACGCTTAATATCCACCTGAGTCAGGGAGACAAGGGTTCCAAACAGTGCGGTCACCCCTCCGATCAATGCAATGACGGTCATGGCTTCTGGCGAAAGCATCACGAGGGGACTCATGCGAACCAACAAAAATGGGCCGGCATTCACCATGGTCGCGGCGTGAATCAACGCGGAAACAGGGGTGGGCGCTTCCATCGCGAAGGGGAGCCAGACATGGAATGGCACTTGTGCAGACTTTCCCATGGCTCCCAGGAAAAGAAAAAGTGTAATGAGGGTGAGGATATGAACGGACACGTCCAGCCCTAGCCAGCCGAACAGGTTGATGGTGTTTCCCTGTAGGGATGAGGCTTCCCCTAAAATCGTCTGAATATCCAGTGTCCCAAAAGTGGAATAGGTCAGAATGACCCCGAAACCTAAGCCCACATCCGCGACCGAATTCACGAGAAAGGCCTTGGTCGCGGCCTGGGCAGATGATTGCCGCTCCCCCCAATGAGAAATTAACAAATAAGAACAAATCCCCATGATCTCCCAGGATACAAACAGCATGAGCAGATTATTGCTCATAACCAGCATGATCATCGAAAACGTAAACAGCGCGATGACTGCAAAGAAACGGTTATACCGGGGATCGCCGATCATATAACGTGACGCATACACATGCACCACGCTGCTCACACCGGTCACCAAGAGCAGGAGCAACACCGTGAGCTGGTCGACATAGAGACCCAAATCTACAACCAGGTCTCCCGATTTAAACAGCCGGTAGAGTGGGATGGAGAAGGCCCCGTCTGATGCCACTCGAGCAAACGCGATGGTGGAAAACGCGAAGGAGAGAGCCATCGCAGGAATGCCGATCTTATGGCCTTGCTCTCCAAGCCAGGGTTTCCCCAGCACGAGAATCAGGACGGCCATCAGAGGAAGGAGGGGAATAAGGATGAGGAATGTCATAATCAGGATGTCACCATATGCCCGATCCTGCTAAAGCCCGGGTGGAATCGCGTTCTTGAGGAGAAAGCTGACAATGTGATCGCTCATCAATCCCAAAACAATGACCGCCACCGACGTGGCGCCGAGACTAATTTTCACCGCCAATGGAATCTCACGTATGAGAGCAGGTTGCTGGGCGGAGCGGTCCCGAAATACCCGTTCAAATAATTTCACGAAGTAGGCCAGAGTTAACAGAGTCGCAATCAGCACCGCGACAATGGCAAGGTAATTTTGCGCTTCCACCGCGCCAAGAATGATATACCATTTCCCAAAAAATCCCCCGGTTGGAGGAATCCCGATCATTGATAGGGCTATGACGACCAGGGCCACCGACATCCATCCCGCTCCTCCCTGCAGTCGTCCAAGATCCTCAATAGTGCGAACCCCGTAGAGATGAATAATCGCCCCCGCCCAAAAAAACAATCCCGCTTGCATCACGGCATCATTCAAGAGGTAAAACACTCCTCCGACAAAACCGGTTTGATTTCCGAGACTAATCCCCACCAAAATCAATCCGATATGCGAAAGCCCTCCATACGCAAACATGCGTTTGATTTCTACTTGGGACAGAGCCAGGAATGCGCCAACCAGGGCTGCAAGAGCCCCAAGAATCCCCACTAATACCAAAAGGCGGATCTGATAAACCACCGCCTGGGCTCCAAGAACCCAAAACATAATGCGAATCCATCCATACAGCGCGACCTTCGTCACTAAAGATGCCAGCATCGGTGACACTCTATCTGGCGCATACGTATACGCATCCGGCAACCACCCGTGGAGCGGTACCAATGCCATCTTGATACCCAGCCCGATGAACATGAATAACACACCAACGGCAAGGGCCTTGGATGTCACCAGAGGGGGTACCCGCTGAGCCAGATCTGCCATATTGAGCGTACCCGTCTCGGCGTACAAATACCCCACTCCCAGGAGATATAAGGAGGCTCCGAAGGTGCCTAAAATTAAATACCGGAATCCGGCAACAAGCGCTTTCCCGCCGGCCAACCCGACCAAGGCATAGGCACACAGGGCGGATACTTCTAAAAACACGAAAAGATTGAACAAATCCCCGGCAAACACCATGCCGGTCAGACTCGCGATCAATAATAAGACCAGGGTATAAAACGGGACAATCCGGCTACCAAGGTAAGGAAACAAGACTGAACTGAGGAAGGTGATACACACCAATCCAACGAGACTCAAAGCCACGGTCATGACGCTGGCCAAGCCGTCCGCCACCCACTCAATCCCGACCGGAGCGGCCCATCCCCCAAAGTCATAATGAATGGTCCCGTTTTGAAGAACTCCTACCAGATTAGCGAAGGAAACCGGGACCATCGCAGCCAGCACACCAATCGATAATGGCCGACACCACTCACGATGCTTGGTCCCGATCAATGGTAAACAAATGGCCAAACCGAGAGGTAAGAGGAAAAGAATTGCGGGAAGGTGTCGCGTCATTCCAGCCTTTTGAGAATTTCTTCTTCGTCCAGGCTGCCGTATTTTTTATAAATGGCATCGGCCAGCGCCAAAGATACTCCCAGGGTGGCAACACCCACTACAATCGCCGTCAATGTCAGCACATGAGGGAGAGGATTCGCATAGACTTCCGGTTGAACGATCTCGGTAGTGGAGAGCAAAATGGGCACCGTGGCGCCTTGCTTGGCACTTGTGGTGACAAGGAAAAAGATCACGCTCGTTTGCATGAGATACATCCCGATGAGTTTTTTCACCAGATTGTACCGGGTCACCATAATATAGATGCCCCACAGAAACAGCAGGACAAAGGCAATGTAGTTGGGGCGCTGCAGCCACCCTCCAATCATCTCAAACATCATATTCCTGCTCGGTATCGTGATAGGCCAAGCTGAGAACGATAGAAATCCCTGTCACCGCAACATCCACGGCCACGCCGATTTGTGCCAGCAAAATCCCTGTATACCGACGGGCGGGAGCATCCAAACCCGGAATCTCCAAATTGGCATAGTTCAGAAATTCCCCACCCCCGATGAGGCATAAGCCACCTACTCCTACAAAAATAATCAATCCGATCCCATCGCCATGCAAGACCTTTTCCACCAAACGTCCCTGGGGTGACTTCAGCCCGAACACCAAAAAAGTCAGAATCATACTGGTGGTCCAAATGACGCCGGCGACAAATCCTCCTCCAGGACCGTACTGGCCGAAGAACAAGACGTACAACGCAAACAACTGGGCCAGAGGGATAAGCAAGCGACTCATGGTCTGAACAATGATGCTGTCGTGGATCTGTTTCATGAGCCTGGCTCCCGTAATAACAAGGCACAGGCAATACCGGCCGTAAATATCACCACGGTTTCTATCAACGTATCAAATGCCCGGTAGTCCATCAGCACCGAGGTGACCACATTCGGCGTGAGCGTGTCCGCATAGCTATTCTGTAAGTACACGGGAGAAATGTGCACGTTGGGCGGAGAGGTAGGGTCGCCAAACTGAGGAAGATCATTCGCCGCTAATAATAACAGCAGGCCCAGCAAGGGCAGTCCGAGGACTCCCGCTAGAGGAGGAGGGGGACGACGAAGGCGGCTATCCTTGGGAGCGGTATCAAACAACGTGATAAGGAACAACACGGTACCCAACCCGGCGCCAATAACGGCTTCGACAAATGCCACATCCACTGCGCCTAACCAAGCCCAAACCAGGGACAAAAAGAAACTATACGACCCGAGGATAAACACTGAACTCATCAATTCCTTGACCAAAAATGTGGCGCTGGCCGCGGTCAGGACCAGAAGTAACAGCAAGGCAATATTCACGGAATACATCATTGGTCTTCCTCCGTCTGAGGTTTAAGGCCAGACCGATAGGCCGCTCGAATCGTGGCATGAGCAATGACCGGATTCAACAGGATGAGCAAGACCAGAACGACCAGAATCTTCAACATATTGATCCCGAAGCCCTGGTACAAAGCAAGGCCCGCGAGAACACAAATGGCCCCTAGGGAATCAGTCAGGGAGACCGCATGGGATCGCGAAAACACATCAGGGAGGCGTATTGTGCCAATTGCGGCCACCACCAGGAAAAATACTCCTGCCAGAATTAATCCGATAGCAATAACGACCATTTAGGGTGCTCCTCGTTGCTCAAGAAATTTGGCAATGGCAAACGCTCCCACCAGGTTCAAAAGCGCATACCCCGTGGAGATGTCCACGAACATCTCCACACGGTCATAGACCGTTCCTATGACGACGCCCAGAATGATGGCTTTGGTCGATATTCCCGCCAATCCTAATACCCGATCAAACACCGTGGGACCCTGGATCACCCGGTATAAATACACGAGGATCAGAAATGACAACGTAATTAATAAAAACAGAAAAAAATCAATCATCACAAATTCGTGTTTTCCTGAAAGACCTTGGCAATTTTGCGCTCCATCCGGCCGGTGGTGAGATCATTCCCTGCTGCCTCATCTATGGCGTGCACAAGGAAAGTATTGTCGTTAATTTCCACGGTAATGGTGCCTGGCGTGAGGGTCACAGAATTCCCAAGCACAACGATCGCGCCCCGATGTTTTAAATGAGATCGATAGGTGATAAGTCTGGGCTTAATGGGTAACGACGGATTCAGAATGAGTTTCGTCAAATGCAGACTACTCTCCACAATCCGTAAAAAAAGCCAGGGGCCGTACAGCACCATACGGCCCCATGGGAATTGCTGAAAGGGAGAATGAGGGAACCCCGTATTCAACCATGCAATTCCACAAGAGGCCGTGAATCCGAGAACGAGGTGAAAATTGTCGTATTTCCCTGATAACACAAGCCAGCCACAGAATAAGGCCAAGGTGTTAGCGATAAACTGTTTGGGAAAGGAAGATTTCATCTAAATGATCTTTAGATTAAAACCTGAACGGCTCGAATCAACCAACCCGATTAAGTATAAAAAAAGCCAACCAAATGTTTTTCGAATGAGGTGTTCAAAAAACCTGGTTGGCTTGTACTTTCTCCAGCCAATCGGAACTAACCCAATGCTGGGAACCCTACTGCCATGATGAACGTTATTTCGGCTAACCGGATGCTCCCACTCTCCCAATTCAGCCTGCGCCAAATAATAAAAGGGGGCCTCATCCTTTTGAACACTCTGCAAGCCTCCGACCTTATACCAGGCACCCTCTTCCATTCACAACTCCGAATCGAAGCGATAGGTTCGACTGGAGTTGTTTAAATAACCTCCTGAGGGCTGCTTGATCCCGTAGAAGGAACTGAACGCCCTCAGGAATACTCATCCCTCGTGGGAGATGATAGGAGATTCGATCAGGAATCCAAGGCACGGCGGAAGTCAAAACGTCATTCATTCTTTTCGTGAAATCATATGTTCATCGTGACTGGTTCCCAGGTTAAGTCAGAGAGATACCGTGAAAAGTTTTTAGAGTCCGGATCAAACGCGATGAGGTTCATCCATTGGTTATGGAATACATGCTGAAGCAAAGCGTGCTTCTGAATGATAGACCGTATTCGATCCGGCGGCGCCTCAATGATGGCCAGTAAGCGCATGGGTTCATGATAGTGCCGCGCCCCATCGTTTACCGATTGGAGAGGAAGACCTTTTTGCAGGTCACTTTGACTCCCTAACATCACACCAACTCCGGCAACCATATTATGAATGACCTTGCTCCCACCCCCATAGGCCCAAGGATCCACCGAGGAAAAGTAATACGTTAAGTTAATCAATTCGCCCACGATGAGAGGTGCGGTCATAATTTTTTCAAGAAGACTCCCATCAGAATCCGGGGCAGGGTCGTAAGAATGCAAAAAGACTCTCCCGTCCAAATCCAGACCTTTGGTAAGTGTCCGCTTTCCAATCAAAAATGCGGCATTCCCTGACAATCCCCATTCGGGACGCGAATTAGCCCAATCCATGCTCCGCTTCCTGACATGCTTGAACGCGTCACTGGGAGACACCCCGGTGGGAGCCCCTGGAATGCGCTGGCATCGGTCCAATGCCTGATGTGTGCCAGCCTGCTCCAAGTCCCTCACCAACAGTGCTAAATCCTCTACATGGGTAGCAGGAACATCGCCCAGGTCATACATCGTCACTCGGTCTGTGGTCGTGTTGTGTTTGGCGGGAAGAAACCAGGTGTCTTCTGGGATGACCAGACCATGATCGCTCAGAATGCTCCGAACCTCCGGATTATTGGCCATGGCTGCAAAGACACGAGCATTCGGGTCACCATGACTGCCTCCACATGCGCCACAATCCAGCGCCGCATAGTAAGGGTTGTTTTCGGACTGGCTCCCATGACCGCAGACCATCACAAACCGGCCAAAGTTTTTCGTGAGCCCGATCACTCGCAATCCCCCCTCCACAAAGGCCGCTTGCTCCAATGGGGTGAAACCCATGGCCAGTGCTCCCCATCGAGGATGTCCCTGCTCGTTTCCACGTGAAGCCTCAACGGGAATTTGCGTGGCAACGGTGCCCCCCAACCACTGCTGCAACCACTGCTTGACGGCATCGAACGATGTTCGAAACAGCGTTTTTCCTACCAACCCGACGCTAAAAAACATCCCCAGCACATCAATCAACATAAAAGAAGCAAATGGATTGTGTTTCAGATCATGGAAGAGATGATGACTGAGTTGATGCCACCTCGTTCCCGAGAGGTAGTCCTTCACCCGATCATTCTGCCCGACTCGGGGAACTTCGGTCACTTCCGCATTTGGTGTCAACAAGATCGGACACAAAGCCAAGTGGTCGTGGCTATCAAATGCCACATGACTCATGGGCACACCGAAAAATCCCGCATATCCAAATGTTTCATACGACCCCTGAGCTTCAAGATGACGCCGAAACGACTCCGAGCGCGCATCGATACAAAAAATCCCTTGTGCCCGCGGCCGCTCATTGTTAACGGATGCCACCCCTTGATGTCCGCTGATGGTTCTCAGCAAATACTCCCGATAGACGTCCTCATACGCTTCAAGCCATACCGGTCCATGTTCAGATTGGGGGAAGAGGTCCAGCCACTCCAGTAAGGTTGACATGTCGCTGTACGACAAGTCATGGACCTCAATTGGGGTCAATTCCAAAAACTGAGCCAAGTGAAAAAGTCGCCAAGCTTGATGACACACCGCATGAATATTAGGGTCGGAGACATGAGAAGGAGGAAGGCCCAACGCCTGTTCACGTTGTTCGTTCCAATAAGCGAGGAGTGCAGGTAGCGTCCCCTTGATGCCCCATTCCCGTTGGCAAAGTCCCTCTACCATTCCAGATTCATAAAAAAGGCGAACGGCCAGATATTGCAGTGGATCAATAGGGTAATGTTGTTGGGCAGGATACCCGGTGTGGTCACTACGCCATCGGATAAATCCTGCCCAACCTGGCAATTGAGCCAGATGCCGTGAGAAATAGTTTTGCCAACGTTCCTTTGGAATTTTGAGATCTTCCAGATGTTTGCACAACATTTCCTCCGGTGCATCGGACAGTTCGCCGAATTTTTGTCGAAGATCTGGAATCCCGAGGAATCTGCCCGAGAGATCCCCTTCGCCTAATTCTCTCCATGCAGCATAAAACCCTTTGTCTCTTGAAGGCATACTCCATCCCGCAACACCTTCGTCGACAAATGCCCCAATCCATTTGATCATGTGGGCATTGATGGTCTCAACCAACACGCTACCCGTCTCACTATCCAGCCAATCGCCCAGCGTCCTGTCTATAGGTAAATCAACCGGGACGAATGCAGTCTCACGTTCTGATGCATTAGCGCTCCGACTGGGATCAGGTGCATGGAAAGAAGGCAGACCCGACACAGGGTCAGACAACTGGCACGCCGCCAACGAACTTTTCCAGAGGTTATGCAGATAGGCGGTTTCCGGATCCTGGCGGCACTTCTCGCACTCCCGAATCGTTCGGTCAATAATGGAGGAACGAGAATCCTCCGGAAGATCGGATCGAAATCGTGTGGTCAGACCCTCCAATTCCAGGGTCCACGTCAGCATCACAGCAGGTAGGATTTCAATTCCGTATGCGGCATGAATGCGCCAGACATCGTGGATATGTATGGTGCGTGCTCCAACTCGAATGGTAGCCCGTGAAGGTAATGGGGGCCCTACCCGCCGAAGTGCCCGTTCAAGAGCCGGCAGAGTAATCCGACCTTGATAAAAAAATTGGCGATACTCTTCAACCGGCAGAAATCCCCTGGCGCCCAGCAACTGATTCGCTTCCTCAATCGCACGGGCAAATGGTAAATGCTCGAGGTCCCGAATGGGATTGTAATAAGCAAAGGTTTTCATCGGCCAATACGGCCCGATGGGCTGACACGCCTCATCAACGATTTCTCGCAGCCATTTCCAATTCGTCACCGTTGAACGATCTTGCTCAAGCCTGTTCATTGCCCCCTTTCCACCATTTAAGAGCACGGACATCCCATAACGTCAAAATAAGGTTTGGAGAAATCATTTGTGCTCTTCCTGGTTAAAATAATGGGAATCAGGGTGAAATGGCAGAGGGGAAAGCCTGACAAGACCATGCACTCACCTCGTTAGATCTACGTCAATTTAGCAGCGTGCAATAAACTCTATTGACAATAAAAAAGCCAACCGATGGGTGTCTCCTCTTTTTAGCTTCAGGAGATCACTCGGTTGGCTTATTCTAGCGCTTGCCTCAATCACATGGTGAATGAGCCAAGCGATCCGACAAAGCCGTTCTACGATCAAGGTCAAAACCAGCACATTACCACCCTCCTCCGGCATTCGAGGAGAAGTATATTCTCTTCTTGACCTCACATGAACAATACGCTTATATCAGGGCGATAGGTTGTTCCTCAAGTTCCTGAGATTCTTTCCTACGGCGATTGTGATAGATTCATAGTGAATGGGCAAGGTCCGTCTTGGCGGAAAGCATTACTCTATGCCCCCCCTTCACACGAGGTGAAATGGAATCGGCGATCCGGAATGCCATTATTAAATTCGAACAGGAATTCATGGGCCGCGGCCCCACCGATGTTCGAGCCAGCATTCTACGCGACACCATCCTCATTCGGCTCAAAGGCGTTCTTACCCCAGCCGAACGCCAGCTGGCTAAGAGTGAAGAAGGCATTGGAATGGTCAAACAGATGCGGCAAAATCTCATTTCACAGGGAAGAGAGCAACTGTGGCGTGAAATGCTGGAGATCACCGGTGCGGAAACGACTGCCCTGTTTACGGATATCGATACCCGGATCGAAGAACACATCATCGTCCTGACTTTAGATCGTGATTTGGAAGCGACATTCCGGTAAACAGTCTCATTTTGAGACATCAACCACCTCAGAGGTACCCTGTTCATAACCTGGGCGGCTAGGCCGTCTGCGAGTCTCATGGACCGGATTTTTATTTCCTTTTTTCTCCATTTCCCGGCTTTTGGGATGGACAGATAAATTTGAGTCTTGACTTCCAGGGGATTTGCCTTATCTTTAAAAGTATGAAAGCACAACGTATTTTAACACATGATGAGAAAAAAGCTTCTGAGGCGGCCTTTCGGGGCTTGCCAATGAATGATTCGTGGACGGATTCTGCCAAAGCCGTTTACGAAGGTCTTCTTCGAGCACTAGGGAAGACACCTTTGAACGATCTTCCTTCAAAAAGTGAACACACCCAGTCTCCGGAAAGTTCCGATCTTTTGCCTTCAGATTTCTCTGAACCGTCTCAATCGGCTCTTCCACTGAGTTCAGGGGATATTCCTGCTGAATTTGAATCACTCCCGATCCGATCCCGGAAAGAAGCCATTGAATCCGGAATACTCAAAGATGTCACACCAATCGCACAAAGCGTGGGGCTGGATTTCTGCGTGGGCATGACCAACCCCCTCTGGGATCAATACATCACTCCTTCCCCGGATTACACAGAAGAACTAATTCAATCCCGTCTACGCGATACACTCGTGGCTGTCCGCCTCAGGTTGGCCATCCTGAAAACACCAACTCCGCTGGTGGATGTTCCTATCATGTTACAATTCCCCCCTGAACCCACCCCTCAGCTCTGCCTCACCTTTGCACTATTTCACAAGGATCCGGTTGATGGTGATTGTCTGCTCCTAATTCATCCAGGCGAGGTCTTCGCAACCCGTCAAGCATTTGAGAACAATTAACTCCCTCACGTGCCATATTTCAGGACATGCTTGTCGGCAAGCAAAGTCTTCTCCGATTCCACCCCCATACCGATTGTGATTGCTGCCGGACGATATAACTCAAAATAGACCCTCAACATTTTTTGTGGCGGCTGACTATCAGTGATGAGGCGAAAAGCAAGGGGAATGAGACGCACAGAATTTGAAACCCATGTGGTGTGGTCCTCCTGCTTGTTCCACCGCACAAATATTAAAAAGGCAAAGGCGGGACATCTCTCATTGCAAGAGAGGGTTCAAACCCGTGAGCTTATAGCTCACGGGTTTGATGCCAAGAGGCAGGGAAGAACGAGGTAAAAAATCCCTTTATTCTAAATCGCTTGGATCGTTGAATAATGAAGGCAACGCAATATTGCCATGGTCGTACTGAGGGAAATTATGTGATTGCGAATCACCCGGATTCAAATTGGAAGCCGTATCGTCAGGTGGAAACAACACCAACGTCTGGAGAAAATCAATTACCTGCCCTTGCTTCACTTCCGGTAATCGGGCAAAGCGATCACGAGCATGTTGCGCTTCACCACCGTGCCGCATGATAACTGACCACAAATCAATACTTCTCCCGTCATGCCCATAAGGGGCAGTCGTCCCCACTCCCCATAGCGGTTCGGTCATCAACTCTTTGGTCAAGGTACCATCCCAATTGCGTTCCCAGAAATTGGGGCCAAGATTATGCCGTTTGAAATCCGCATAAATATTCTTCACAACAAACCGCTGACCCTTGGGTTCTTTCACCGATGGAGTACCTGAACCAGGAACTTCTTGGAACAAAGGAGTCGCCACGGCAAACAGGTCATTGAAAATCCCTCGGCGGCTGTCAAATGAAGTTTCCACATCAGCCACCCGTCGATCTTTTTCAATGACTAAATTTTGGATATGGCAACCGGTGCATTGAATGTCCTGAAAGAGTTTCTGCCCTTGCTTAGTATCTCTGGTCTGGCGGCCTATGCCGGGCTTAAAATAATTCAACAAATAGAATTCCAGGTGGTCCACCAGACTCACGGGAATTTCATTGGCCACCCCATCCAGATCCGGATCATCACTTTCACTCAGAGCCGGAGGTGCTTCGATGGTGTCAACCTTTCCATTCAACACCATTCCCGATGGCGTTATCACTTCTCCACCCTTAGCCGCCTTGGCCAAATCCGGATCAAAAGCCTCCATACCCATTTCTCCATTCAATGCCCCGACAACAAATTCCCTGATGGAAATGGTGCCGCCATGATGAAAAAATGGCCGTACCCGAAGATCCTCATCAACCCCTTCTAATCGGGATGGATCCACCGAACCGTCAGGATTCACTCTAATGTTTCCATAGGAAATCCCCTTACTCTTTAACGACACCTCCACCGATTGTCGTCCCCCCTTGGCTTTGGCAATGGCCTGATCCCGGGTTTGCCGGAGGTCTTGAGAAATTTCATCCGCAAGCATTTCGATAATTCCTAACCCGAACAAATGTGGGGCATCCCGGCTATCCGGACGGGTAAACACAACTCCACCAAATCCCGCCGATCCTCGTGGCCGTCCGTGGCAGGCCGCACAACTATCGGCTAACCCTGCGCCCAGCGAAGCATCGGCGCTAATATCTCCGAATCCGTCACCATTGCGTGGGCCCATTCCTTGAGATATGGTGAATTTTCGTTGAAAGAGATTTCGACCACGACGAATGGAGCGAAACGGATCCCGGCTAATGATGTACAGCGAGGAATCGGGAGTGTTAATATCTCCCCGGCCAGCCCCAATTTGCTGCTCCAAAGATTTCTTAATCCCTGCCTGTTCAGTATTAGGATGTTGAAAAATATCCGTTTCCTGTGCCTGCGCTCCAGGGAAACCTGTTATAAACGATAACGTGCTCAGCACTATGAACACAAAGAACATGGACATACCATTCTTCTCATACCGTCGCATAAGGAAGCTCGCTTTCCTGGGGGAAAACAGTTGAAATTATTGAGGGGGAGTCAGAATTCTCTGACAAAAGCAGTTGAAATTATTGATGGGGAATCAGACTTCTCTTTTAATGCAGAAAAACTCTTCGATCATTCAAAAATACATTTAGACAAAAAAGACTTTAGAATTTATTTTTTGTACAAGGAAAAAACTTAATCAATTTCTATACCAGAAGAGGAAATGGCAAAATTACAGATATTTTTCCTTATTTTGGGCATTGGATGTTGGATAATGAAATGTCAATCTAAGAAATTTCTGTATGATTCACCCTTCGGTTTGTCTTCGTCTACTTAAGGACGTTCAATACATTTTCACCGTAAATTTGATGGCCCTCGTTTGACAGAACCATTTTGCAATAGGAGATGGCCTTGTCCGCTGAACACTCACCTCTTCACGAACCGCCACCCAATCCTTTCGGAGGAAAAACGTTAATTGTAGATGCGGAGCACCCAGATTGCTTCACCCTACCCAGCGAAGCTCTCGCTCACGCACAACAAGATGATCAAATATTTATTCGACCGGGGGTTTATGAAGATCGGTTGGTAATGACTGAGCGAACCATCCATCTTGTCGGCGCCGGTCGGGACCAGGTCACAATATTCAATCGTCGGAGCGGTCCTTGCTATCTACAACGAGTTTCCGGCGGACAGATCAGTGGTATCACGTTCCGGTATGTGGGCAGCGACCAACATTCCGCCCTGAATATTTTAGATTCGGTGTGCACCATATCTCACTGCAGGGCCACAGAAGGGCTTTTATCCGGAGTCGTGATTTATGGACCGGATTGCCGCCCGACCTTGCTCGACAACGAGATCTCTCATAATCGGGAGTCCGGTATTTTTTCGTTTGCCGGAGCTCAACCGTATCTTCGGGAAAATACATGTTTTGGCAATCATCATTTTGGAATGGCCGCACGGGACGAGGGCACTCGACCCGATATGATTAAAAACATCTGTCGGGAAAATATGCTAAGCGGCATTCTTCTCTTTCACCTCGCCAGGGCGCTTATCCTCGAGAATACTTGTGAAGAAAACGCGCATTGGGGAATTGTGCTCACTCCGGATTGTGAAAGCACTCCAAAATCTGATGACCTCCCACAATCAAATCATTTGGCACATAACCCTCGCGGGGCCTATACCCTCACCACCGAACCTTTGGCTGATATTGGTCGCTAGATCGAATCGGCGCACGACTGGTCATACACCAAGACCATACAGGATGCTGGGTAACGAGGGTCTATGATATGGTGCGCAACGTTGACAGGACTTTCCAGGACGATTCGAGATGAATGATTATTTGTGGCATCAACTGAACGCTGTATTGGGTAGCCTCACCGTGACGGTGGGACTCTGGTTATTAGTGGGAGCCTTATCGGTACCTATGGGGATGGCTCTGGCCATCGGATTGGCCCTCCTATTGGCCTGGAAAAGTCCGTCTATTGGAACTACCTGGGCGATTTCCACACTCCTCTTAGGAGTGGAAAGTTTGGCGTGGCCCATCATGCAAATGACCGATCTTCAAAAGCTGGGGCCAGAACCTCCATTAGAAGAATTGGAACGGATTTTCACCGCCGTGTTGTTTGGCTTGTTTTCCGGCGTGTTCTGGATGACCTTTGCCTATGGCATTTTCAAACGCACTCGAGAGAAGAACACCCCGACCTCCCCTTCACCATCCCTTCCCAAAACAAAAAACCAGAAGAAACAGTCAAGAAGGCGATCAGGCTAATCCCGTGATAAGGCCAAACCCCTGCTATTGAATGTCCATGGGGTCCACATTAAATTCAACGATTACCGGATCTTTGGGAAATTCTGCTTCGTACGCCCGCCGAAGGCTGCGAAGATCTCGCTGTGCTTCCGATAAATCAGCCGTTTTCATCAGAAAAATTATACGATTTTTCTTGATCCGCCCTGGTTTCTTGGATGCCATCGGACCCAGGACCATTGGGGTTCCCATGCCCGCTTTTCCCGCTGCACCTTGAGGTCTTCTCCCTTCAAACTCCTTCAATCGTTGATGGAGAAAGTCCACGATTTTTTGCACCCGTGGCGCCTGCTCCCCCGTCACAACCAACAAAATTACGTGAGTAGCCGGGGGATACCCTAAGAGATTACGCAACTCCAGTTCCTGGTCATAAAACATTCGGGGACACTGGTGCCCAATGGCTGTGAGTACATGATGATCAGGTATTCGGGTTTGGAGAATCACCTCCCCGGGCTCCTGTCCATACCGGGCCAATCTGAGAGCCCTCGACAACATCTGAAACGTTCGTTCGGCTGATCGGAATTCAGGAATATGGAGCCCAAGATCAGCTTGAGGTAACCCAATGACCGGAGCCGTAGGTGGCTCTGATTGATGAACTAAAAATTCCGTCCCGATCATTACCCCAATATCCCTCTGCCGGAATTGGCGTAACATCGTATCAGCCGCTTCGGGGGTTTTTACATTCTCCCGATCGAACCGAGCAACCGGGACTGCGGGAAAAAGACGCCTCACCTCTTCTTCCAGTCGCTGCGTTCCCATGCCGGAAAATCGAAACACCCTGCCCTGACACGTGGGGCAGGTTTCAGGGGTTGGTTGAATTCCCTCACAGTAGGTGCACACCAAACGGGAAGGTCGCTGATAGAGTTTCAAGGCAACTCCGCAGGTGGGGCAACTCGGAGCCTTTCCACAATCCCGGCACACCAGCGCGCCGGAAAACCCTTTACGATTGAGAAGTAAAATTACTTGCTTCCCCTCGTCCAAGGACTGCGTGATCCTGGTGACTAAAACTGGGGACATGATGGTCTCATACGGTAAGGTTCGTAAATCAACCATATTCACATGGGGAATCTGCTGTGATGAGCGTTCCAATGCCTCACCGACCTGCTCTGTAAATCGTCCGTAGAGTTCCAAGGAAGGCGACGTCGAACCATATACTACGAGAGCCTGGTCATATTCTCCCCGCATTCGTGCGACTTCCCGGGCGTGAAAATACGGAAGATGCTCATCTTTGTAGGACGGATCCTCCTCCTGATTGATCCAAACGAGCCCCAAATTTGGAACTGGCAGAAATAGTGCTGATCGAGTCCCCACCACGACCTGCACGTCGCCCTGTCGAATTCGTTCCCATCGAGCAGCACGAACTATTGTCGAAAGATGGCCATGGTAGATCTCAACCTGAATATTGCCAACAAGTCGTACCTGTTCGCCAAGGATTTCGGCTTGCTGAACTTCTGGAGCAAGGATGAGGACGCGACGGCCTTTATTCAGAATGGTCTTAATCATCGTGAACAGCAGATCCTGTCGAATTGATTCCGATCCCACAACAGGCACCTCCTGAAAACCGCCGGTTTGGACGGCAGAGAACAAGTTTTGCCATACCTGGTTGTCTTTAAAGCTGGACGCCGAACGTTGAAGAGATTCCGGGAGTTCCCCTGATTCTTTAGGAGAATCAAATAGGCCACGGGAAGTTGAATGCATGGGGTTTCGTCCAACTTTGCTTCCACGAACCGGACGTTGAACCTTGGATCCTGAAGGCAGGTTCGTCTGTTCAATAATCCATCCCTTCTTTTTCGCACGAGTTAAAGTATCTGAAACATTTTTCATCGTTCGCATAAGAGAGGATCGGAGCAATCCCCTGGGAGCCTGTTTTAACTTGCGAAGCAACAATTGGACGTTAGATGCCAGCGAGCGGTCCAATAAGGCCTGTCGACCGTCGTCCGTTAGGGATATTCGCCTTACTACTGGTATCGAATGTGGGGGGACAATCAACCGCAAGCATGCGGGGAAAGGAGCCAGATAATAATCTGAAATTTTTTCAACCAGCCGAAGAAGGTTGTGTTCCAAAGGACGGTTCACGGCATCGGCCTCCAACGAAAGAATGGCACGTAACGGTTTTTGGCCGAACTTCGGTTGCTGGGAAAAAAAGTTTTGTGTTTCAAAAAGCGACACGACTACTCCAGAGACGACAGTAGAGCCTAAAGGTACCGCCACGGGACTTCCTACATGCAACAGAGAAAGGAGATGGGGGGGGACTTGATAGGTAAAGACCTGGAACCGTCTGGCCGGCAGGACAACGTCAGCAAGCATGAGTGATTACGGTTTTCATGAGGACACAATTCTATCAGCGAGTTATTCTGCCTACAACGCTATTCCACCTCAGCCCTCAGATCAACAAACATCTTGAGGGCCACAGGCAGGTAAGCACTGAGCTATAAAAAATTTCCAACCGACTTGCCTGCTCATCCTCATAATCAATACCTAGCATGCTGGGTAGAAGAAAATCAGGTTATCATGTTTCATCACTGAAGCTTCCAGCATTCCTGTTTGATACGGCACCTTGACGATTTCGATAAAAACAGGAAAGATAGAAACGACCGGATGAAATCCTATCCAGCCGGTTAGGCAAGAATCGGTCGGTTCACAGGCTTTTGCCCATACAACACACCGCAAGAGAGATCAATACCGAGGGCACACAATCGGAGGAGGATAGCAAGATGGGAGGCTTGGAAACACTTGGAATTTTGGCTCTACTGATTGGGGTCATTGGCATCGTTGTGCTTCTAAAAAGTCGAAAAAAACCCCAATAAGGACCGGACAATTCCCCCTGACCACCTCAATGCATCAACTTGTTCTCTTGTTCTGAAAAGACGAACATACGAACACCATCATTTGGCGGACATTTCAGACACCGCCAGATAGGATCAAGACTCGGGGATTTTTTTGAGACGGCGGTCCAAAGCAAAGCGAGTAATGCCAAGATATTTGGCAGCGAGACTTTTATTATAATCGGATAACCGCATGACTTCTTCGATCAAATCGCTTTCAATGCCCGCAAGGGATTGTTCTCCGAGAATCATTTCCATGCGCACCACCTTTTGATCCCCTTGAGTGACCGCAATTACTGAGGAACGAGCCTCTTCATGGACTTCACGGGGCAGATCCCCTTCCGTCAAACTTTTCCCACGACAAAAAATAGCCGCACGCTCCATAATATTTTCCAGTTCACGAATATTTCCCGGATAGGGATAGCGCTCCAACAGCCGTTGGGCCTCCGGCTCAATAGCCGAAACCTCTTTGCCAAGGTCGCTGCTTTGTCGAATTAACGTCGCAAGAGCCAGAGGGATAATATCTTCTATCCGATTCCGTAATGGTGGGAGATTCAATGACACCACATTCAGCCGAAAAAACAAGTCCTCCCGGAATCTGCCTTGCGCCACATCTTTGCGCAGATCACGATTGGTGGCCGCAATCAGACGAAAATCCACCTCAATATCCTCTTGCCCACCCAACCGTTTAAAGGAACGCTCCTGTAACACACGGAGCAATTTCGCCTGCATGGAAGGATTGAGGTCTCCAATCTCATCTAAAAAGAGCGTCCCTCCTTCCGCCTGCTCACAGAGACCGGGTTTGCGCTGGTTCGCACCCGTGAAGGCCCCACGCTCATAGCCAAACAATTCACTTTCAAATAATTCCTGAGGAATGGCGGTGCAATTCACCCCCACAAAGGGACCTTTGTCCCGAGGGCCGTTATGATGAAGGACTCGAGCGACAAATTCTTTCCCTGTTCCCGTTTCTCCAAACAGGAGGACCGTCGTTTTCAAATTCTTTGCCATTTCCTGAATTTGCCCAACCAATTCCTTCATACTGGGACTATTGGCAATCAAACTGTTGAAGGCATATCGACCAGGCCTATCCTGCGTTTCAAAATCGATACGGCGCCGTAAAGATAGATAATCCAGCGCACGATCGATCACAGGTTCCACACTGGAGAAATCGACGCTTTTAATCAGAAAATCATAGGCCCCGAGTTTGATGGCTTCCACGGCATCTTCCACCGTGCCATAGGCCGTGAGGAGAATGACAAGGGACTGTTGAGATTTCGCACGAATATGCTTGAGAGTCTCTAGTCCGCTTAACCCGGCCATTTTCAAATCTAATAGAATGAGATCTGGCGCATCATGGTCAAGGGCTTCCAATAAGGCTTCCCCCGAAGCAAAGCTTCGCACATGATGGTGTCGTTTAGCGATCCGTCGGCTGATGGCTTGGCGAACCACGTCATCATCATCCGTCACAAAAATGTTCGCGCGCATGGGTTACACCGTGGGAAGTTGGGGTTGGCAAACGCAAGGCAGCCACCATGTCATGGTGGTCCCAATACCTGACTGACTTTCCGCATGGATTTCACCTCCATGGGCTTCAATAATATTTCGACAAATAGGCAGTCCCAGTCCAGTTCCACGATGCTTACCGGTGGTAAAGAACGGCTCGAAAATCCGGGGAAGAGCACTTGGACTGATTCCCTTTCCATTATCTTGGACTTTAATACGCAGCCCCGGTATTCGTTCAATGGTCTCCTCTTCAACGGACAGACGAAGACATCCGCCCTCTGACATCGCCTCAACGGCATTTTGGATCACATTTAGCAACACTTGCTTCAGTTGATCCCGATCAGCTTGGATGGAATTCAGTTTGTCAGGCGGATGAAAATCAATCTGAATGGCCTTTTGTTTGATTGGTTCATTGAGGACCTGCAAAGACTCCTGTATCAGATCTTGCAATTGAAAGGTTACCGGGAGCAAGTCTCGTGGTCGCGCAAAGTCAACAATTTGGTTCACAATGCGATCCAGTCGCCGGGTTTCCTTGAGAATGGTAACGAGGTCTTCATGCCGAGAATCACCATCAGGAAAATCTTCCATCAGCAAGGTGGTGGTTGACCCGATACCCACCAGCGGGTTTCGAATCTCATGTGCAATACCTGCAGCCATTTGTCCCAATGTGGCCAAGCGGTCAGACCGGTTCAATTGTGCACGCATATACTCTAAAGCCGTGATATCCACATTGAATCCCTGGTACACCATGGTCTGGCCGCCGCGATCTTGAATCGGAACCGCGCGACATAAGACCTTGCGCACAGCTCCGTCTGGATGCAAGAAGCGAAGGACCCGCTCAAAGGGCTCACTTTGGTAACAGGCATCTTGAAAAGTTTCGCGCACTCCCTCCCGATCATCCGGATGAATCGCTTCCCACATATGTTCAGGATCCAACACCTCATCGGGATTCCTCCCAGCCAGGACCCAATTCTGCCGGTTGCTAAAAATCAGATGATCTTTTTTTGCCGTGAAAATTCCGATGGGCGCATAATCCACAATCCCTCGATATTTGGCCTCAGAAGAAGTTAAATCCTGGTTCAGCGTTCGGAGTTCCTGTTCGGATTGTTCAATTCGCCGGATATGATTCCGGATTTGGGTGCCCATTGTCTGCATAACTTTCGTCAATTCGCCAATTTCATCGTCCCGTTGGAAAACTGGAATATTCGGAATATTCCCTCCGGAAACATTTTCCACCGCCTTGACCAAGGTCGTTAATGGTCCTGTAATGGACCGCGCAATGAGATGAAGAGGTACCAGCAACAAAATCAACGCCAACGAACCTCCCCACACGACCACCCCCATCAGGGCCGCCCGGTCTGCGGCACTACTCCCAAGGGCGTGTTGCAATTGCGTGACTTCTCGCCGGTCAAATCGAGCCATTTCTTCACGAATGGCAAGCATAAGGATACGCCCTTTTTCACTCTCGACATAGTCCGTGGCCTCCTGCGGAAAACCCGCCTTGACCCGTTCAATCAGCCGATCTTTGTCATTCATCAATTGCTCGACCATTCCTTGAACAGTTTCGATGACCTGTCGCTGATCCTCAACAGACCTGACCATCTGTCTCAATGAATTCCCAAGTAACAACACTCGTTGCCTGGCTGCCAAATAGGGCTGCAAAAAGGGAGCCTTTTGAGTCAGAATAAACCCCCGAAATCCGGTTTCGAGATCCACAACTAAGCGCATATATTCAGCCGACGCGCTTTGCACCAGATACACATCATTCAGGCGATCTTCATCCAAAGAAAAAGTCTGAACGCTTCTATAGGTCACCAGGCTCAAAATCAAGACGGCCAAAACCGGGACTCCAGAGACTAAAAGTAGCTTTCTGGCAATCGGAAGATTTAAAAATAATTTATTGAGAGACATAGCGACTTCTCCGAAATTCTCTTACAATTTCATCAAACCTTTCGCTGACAGGCCTGACAGAGCCCGATCCCCACGCCACTATACCCCAATAGCTGGGCTAATCTCATTATGGGAGGTCCCCAACGTAGGATCATTCCTCTAATTAGAGTTTATTGCTTGAACAGGTCGACCCGGTGGCCCCCTCCCAACTCACGGAGAAAGATTCCCTGGTCAGATTAGGGGAGTCCGTGATCACTGGCGAAAATCCATGGTCGGTAAAACCGCATTATGAAAATCGGAAAGCCTGCAAGCATGAGGAAGAGGCAAGAGGTAGACGCACCCAAGACTTACTTGTAAAAGGTTGAACCAACCATAGATGCGGGAATCCTTTGAGCTGAATGGGGTGCTGAAACAGCCGCCACATAATGCGTCAAGACCCCTTGTGTATAGTCCGTTTCCGTTACTGGTTGCAACAACACATGCACAGCCAGGAGTCCCACGAGGGCCATGGTGACCATATAGGGAAGAGCCATCCACACCATCCGGCCATACGAAAGGCGAATAAGTGGGGTGAGAGCGGACGTCAAAGGAAAAAGAAAGGCCGCCTGCCCATTTGGAGTGGCCACACTAGGAATATTGGTCCCCGTGTTGATAGCGACCGCCAAAAGATTAAATTGATCACGGGGAACCACTCCCTGGTGAAATGCCCGCAACATCTGTTCTATATAGATCGTGGCGACACAGACGTTGTCCCTGATCGCGGAAAGAAGGCATTTGGCCATAAAAAAAATGCCGATCTGGTGTCCACCATCCCTAGACAGTACATATTGGATACTGTTTCCAAAAAGTTGTTGCTCCTGGATCACCACCACAACCGAAAAAAACTCTACAAGGAGGGCCGTAAACGGGAGAGCCTCTTAAAATGCCTCCCCCAACTGATGCTCCTCAATAATTTTATTCAAGGCCGTCACTCCCATGACTCGTAAGCAAGCAAAACGACCACGCTAACCTCCCGTCAAAACCGGTTCTATGTGGGCTTGTAGCCTAACCTCCACAGCCTTTTTTTCCACGATCTGCATAGCGGTATCCAAAGCTTCATTAAAATGTGTGCAGATATAGTCTTCCTTCAGTCTGGAAAGCTCATTTAAATCGGCAAGAATTTGTCGGGTTCGAGGGGACATGCCGGCGGTTAACACCGCCACCCCGCGACTGTTGGCAGCTTCAATTAAATCGCCTAACGCATAAGCACCCGACAAATCCAATTCATCCAACCATTTGCAACGAATGATGAGCACATCTTTGTCGTCAAGATGCTCCACCGTCTCGTTCAGCCAATCGATCGCACCGAAAAATAATGGACCGTGAGGACGGACGATGATAATCCGGTCTCGAACGATATGCTCAAAACGACCGCTCAGCTCTCCCATATTGTCCCCATTCCGGCTGATTTTTCTGGCATAATCCCTGGCGAAGGAAAAAATGAGGTCTTCTTCTTCCTGTTTTACATCTTCATCCCGCTGACTGAGATCGGCTTTATAGCGATCAGACTGGTCTTTTACAAAACGGAAAAACGCCACTGCAAGTCCCATCGCCATGGCAGACAAAAGATTCCAAAACACAGTCATGAAAACCACCAGACCAAATACCATCAAATCAGAGGTGGGCAATCTCCGAACTACCGGCAGAACTCGCATATCCAGAATGTCATAGCCGGCTTTGAGGAGAATACCGGCCAAGGCGGAAAGAGGGATGGATGCGGCCAATGAACCCAGTCCGAAAATGAACGAAAGCAGAACAAGGCCCATGGTTATGGAGGACAAACGGGTACGAGCCCCACTTTGGATATTCACAACACATGGCATGGTATTCGTGGCTCCCCCCAGCCCTCCGACCAATCCTGAAAAGAGATTGGCTGATCCTTGGGCAACCAATTCACGGTCACTATTGTGATGTGTTCCGGTCATATTATCGACTATGAGACAGGTCAGAAGACTATCGAATATACACAACCCCGCCAGAGCCGCAGCCGGGACGAAGGCTTTTTCTAGAATGTTGAGATTGGGAAGATACAGCTCGGGTAAGCCCGTGGGAATATCTCCAATTTTAGGGATGTCTAGCCCCAGGGCAACCGTAGTTACCGTACCGGCCAATAATCCGATCAATGGACCTGGCAGCCAGGTCACAGGAGAAATTTTTGGCCAAACGATGACAATAAGTAAGGTCAACAAGCCGATTCCCAAGGCCACGGGGGATGCATGGACCAAACTGGAGGGCAATTCCGTAATAGCAGAGGTAATACTTTTGGCGCCGGGAAGTCCTAAAAATGGGTTGAATTGCAGCAGCATGTACAACACACCCAAACCCGTCATAAATCCGGAGATGACTGAATAGGGTGTGAACTTGATAAATTGCCCGAGCTTCAACAGTCCCAACACAATCAATATAAAACCGGCTAAGGCGATGGTCGTAAATACGAAAACCAGATCGGGGCTCCCATCGGCTAATTTATTGGTCTGGGTCATTGAAAGGATTTGAATGGTCATGGGTCCCGTTGGCCCACCAACCGACCACGCTGATCCGCTTAAGGGCCCCGCAATAAGACCCGCCGCCACTGCCGACCACATGCCCGCAATTGCCCCGAGCCCCGAAGCCACACCGAAGGCCAAGGCCATGGGAAGCACCACCATCGCCACAGTGATCCCCGCCAGCACATCCCCTCGCACATTGCTGACAATCCCTTTAAAATTGTCTTTAAAATTAAAATCCTTAAGATATATACGAATACCCGGTGTCAGGTGCCCCATTCCTAATTGCCTCCGACTCATTCGCCTATTTCGTCATTGCCTTTACAAAAAGGCAAAAATATTCCTTTAAAATTTACGACAAGCTTCATGCGCAACTTACATGCCAATAATCGAACAGTGAGGGATCAGAGAAATTTCTTTGATTTTTTCTTTATAATTCCAACAATATCTGGGCCCTGATCCTCTCCCAGTTAAAAACAAGTTTTTCTCGCTAAGGCCTCCTGTGCGAATTCGTACGGTGTGACCTGTGCGAAATAACTCCCGTTACGACATGAACAAGAGAAGAGGACGTTTCCCTTATAGGAAGGATGAAGGGAGGGGCCGGTGAAACCCTATCAGGATTAACCGAGGAATTAGAATGTCAATGTCGCCATGGTATAGACATAATCGACATCGGCCGTCCCAGGGCTTTGTGGCACTCGGTTAAAATAGGAGCCTTTGAAAAAACGCGTATATCCCACCTCAAAAGTTGTATGTCGGAAATAACCGTTCTGAGGGGCCCACGTTATGGAGCTATCCAACATATTGCCAAGGAAGGTGCCCGCTTGACCGGTCGGATCCTGCAGACCGCTACCCACAAAAGGGCCGCGGCCATCTGCCAGCCAGAAGGCTCGATAAGATGCCATCAATCTGACCGTGGAGATCGGTTGGAGAGTCGAGCGAAACCCAAGAGGTGAAAAAATATTGGATGGAAAGATAATGCCCAAAATTCCGCTTGGTCCATATTCTGCGCGGCGTTTTGCGAACAAGAAATCAAAATTCTTTTCCGGATTCCGGTTTCCGGACGAGTAGTCGAACAGATAGACAAATCGTAAGGGCCATTCAGTCGCAAAACTATAGCCCACCTCACCGTGATGTCGATGTGCAAAGTGTTTCGTATGATCGACCTCTCCAACCTGGTACATCGATTCTATTTCGTAATCAAATTGTTCTTTTGCAGGCTTGGAAAATACCCGAAATCCCATAGTGGAAAGATTACGTTTTTGAAGATTACTCCCCTCATTCAACTGAAAAATATATAACTCCCCATTAGCCCAGGGGACATGACGGCTGGAAATCGCCGCACCGGAAAAGTAGCTAATTGGGCTAGTCCAATCCGGGCTAACCGTATGACGTTGGACCGGTTGTGTGACAAAGGCACGGAGACCCCAATCAGAGCGTTTATCTCTCCCAAGGGTTAATTGCACACCATCAAATGATGGAGTAAAGCTTCCAAAACGATGCCCTGCGATGAGACGCCCTTCTCCAAAATCCATGACTAAACGACCGACTTCCAGCTTACCTGAGGTCCCTGTTCCTAAAAAATTCTGCGACACCAGATCAAGATGGAGTTGAAAAATATCCAGATGATCGACAAAATTGGGATTGTGATCCTGCCCCCGATCAGCCACAGGGGCCCGAAAATCTGCGAGTTCCAGTGTGAATCGGATAGGGTCCCAAATATCCTTAATTCCCAACAGAATTCTCGTCCGCTGCGCAACCATCTGATCACTTCCTGCTGTGCCTTTCGTAAAACTCTGATTAAACGTTTCATACCGTGTTCGATGTTCAACTCCCAAATCCAGCCATTCCGGCGTCAGAGCAGAAAGAGTATTCGGCTGTTGCAAAACAGTTTTCAAGCGATCAAAATCACTCGGGAATTCTTTGGTATGAGTTCCATTTTCAGCCCCATGTGCAGGATTTTCCTCTAACAGACCTCCAAGCAAGAAAAGGAGGCCTAAACAAACCACCCCAATATTTTTCATCGAATCTCCATACAAGACAGAAGCCGATCATAATAATTTTCATTTTCAAAATTTTCCTATTTTTCATTTGCTACGCAAAACTAGTACCAATTTCTAGACATCGAGGAATCTGAAAACGGCATTGGAGAGGTACAACAATAATAGGATGCGTCCCTGCCGCCAAAACCGTCAGATTAAGCGTGATGGAGGTGATTTCGATTGATTTTCAAAATTTACCTTACGTTCCTATCAATTTCCCCCTGGCTTTTGCCTAGATGCACGGGGACCCAAGCCTAAAAAATGGTGCCATTTCACACATCACCCCCTGTGCATCATCGCACGCCGGCTGATTGTGTTCGGCAATACGGCGCAAACTTTTTTGATACGGCTATGACTGAGAATTGCGTGGAACCAACAAATACCATTGGTGGAGCTCAACTGTTGAACACCAAAATCCCAGAGGTGCTCTATGGGTATAGACTTTTCGTTATAGCGTTTGTAAAGAGGACGCGACCATGAACACATTGACGAAAGCATGGCTGTTTATTGTTATTCTCGAGTTGGCAATCAGCATCTACCTGGCCGAAACGTACAACTACATTGAAATGGTCGAACCTCTGCGCTATGCGTGGAAGCCATGGTGAGTGCGTCAACGAAAGAGGACATACAACATCCGCATTGCCTCTACCCCATTCATGGTCATTGAGACCGAGATCTTCCGAAAGTCAGTCCTGCCAGTTATCTAATACCCCTTGAATTCAGGACGATAGCAGGGACTCTCATTCCAATTATTACAAAAGACACCTACCCCAAAAAATCACTGTTTCCAGAACTCCTCTGCGGTTGATATCGATGACCAAAGATGGGAAAGTACAAAAAATGCCGGTACAACTTCTTTAAAGATCTCCTAAACAAGGACTGCTATGCGTGCAACAATTTATGTGACCGACGATGATCAAAACGTGTGTTCTGCGTTAAGTCGCCGGTTGGTGAGAAAAGGGCACCTCGTAAGAAGTTTCCATTCAGGACCCTCGCTCATTGAGGCTTTGGAACATGAACTGCCTGATTTGCTGTTCCTGGATCTTAAAATGCCGGAAATGGATGGACTCGAAACCTTACGCCAAATTCGACAAAAGATCCCGAAAACCCTGGTTGTCATGTTGACTGCTTATGGAAGCGTAGAAGATGCGGTGGAGGCGATGCGGCTCGGAGCTTATGATTTCTTGATAAAATCCATTGATTTTTCAACGGTTGAACCAGCCTTACATCGAGCCATCACCTTCCTGGAGCTAAGGCGTCGAATTGAGTTTTCGGCTTCTGAGAAACAACGGCAATATTCCTGGGAACATGTGATCGCCAGGAGTCCAGCCATGACCAAGGTCATTGAACAACTCAAATTTTTCGACGCCCAGGACGTCCCCTTAGTGTTTCTTCAAGGGGAGGTTGGGACGGGGAAAGAATTCTTGGCACGCATTCTTCATTATAATAGCCACAAACAGCTCGGCCCGTTTGTCACCGTCAGTTGCAACGAACAGAGGGGATCACTCCTTGAACCTCAAATATTTGGATATGAACGCGGGGCATTCAGTGGTGCCAGCCAAAGCATGCCGGGAGCAATTGAACATTCCGATGGGGGAACCCTATTTGTTGATGAGATTGAACATCTGCCAATTCCCATTCAGGGATCATTAGCCGAGGCCATTCGAACACGTGCATTTTGTCGAATGGGAGGGTTTGACCGACTCCCCATCAACAATCGAATTGTAGTGACCAGTTCGATTCCGCTGGATCAACCGGGCTACCAGGAAATATTTCATCCAGAATTACGTTCGCTACTCGAAAAACAGCAACTCTTCATTCCTCCCCTGCGGGAACGGAAAGAAGATATCATCCCTTTGGTAATCAAAACCATTCACGCCTATGGTGAAGAGATCGGCCGTCCAAAACTCGATATTGATTCTTCGGTACCTCCGCTATTGGATACGTACCAATTCCCGGGGAATATTCGAGAATTAGAGGCTATGATTCGCAGAGCGGTGTTGTGCTCGCAAGGACCTGTCCTTACTTCTCTGGATTTTTATTCTCAACATCCTGGCAGCGGAGAAGGTCTCCCTCCAAATACTGGTCGGGTGCTCTTTGAAATCGGCCAACACAGTCTACAAGACATTCAAGTCATGGTGATTAATGAAGTCTTGAGATTCACCAAGCAGGACAAAGAACAGGCAGCTGGCTATCTTCACATTTCTACACGGACACTGGATGAACATCTTCAATTTCGGAAAAACTATCCCCACGAGACAGAGGGATCGTGAGAAAGTAGGCGGTAGTTGCTCCATTCATTCGCCTTTCTTTTTTGGCACATTCTTCTTCTATTTAATACGGGGTAAGATTCCTCCATACTCGCTGAGCTCAAAGGCAGGCCTCCAAGCCTTTAACAGGCATTTGTCATGGCCCCACCGAGTATTTAAAAATATTCGCCATAACTTCCCTCCCACTCTCATCCTCAAAGCTCTCCGATGAATAGGGCGTAAAAGTTTCTGAACAAAGAAGCCTTGTCCCAAGGTTTGGCGCATTGATAAAGATTCTCCAAGACCGTTCTCGAGGAGAAACCAGCCTGGACCTGAACCCAGGCGACGTGGAGCAGAGCCTCCTAACGCAACGGCTGTTGTGAAAATTGGGATTCGGAGAAATTCCCGATTGGGTCACTTTGACCAAAGCCACCCAACATATCATCTCATCAGAGAAGATCTTGAACGGATGATCCAACTAACCGTCGATCCCAACAAAACCGACTATGCGGTATTGACCGGTGTGCAAATTCACGGGCCAACCATAAAGACTGGATTTGGATTGAGACTTCTTATGTTTTCGTTGATGGGGAAAGAAACCCATTACTGTAGAAATTTAAATTCTTTTTTATAAAAAAATTGTTTGGCAACGCTATTCCTCAATAATTAAATGAGTGAAGCCGGAAGCGTTTCATAAAACTTCAATGAACAATAAAGATCTCGCCAATTTCAGGGATTTACCCTGATCGGGCCAACCCTTTTGGCAACTTCATCAAGGCTTAACCTGCCACACTCCTAATGTGGATGGAATCCTAGACTCTATTCGCAATGGTGAAATTTATAGGTTCAGGGAACTTGCCCGAGGGCATCCGAACCCCCATATCTTCACACCTAACATATCCTATTCCTGGCTACCCTACGACATGGTGAAATTTGGAACGTCCTCGGTGATTTTTTAAAGGTCTCATGTTCCTAACCGCAGCGGCTTTCCATTCTACCCACTCGTGGTTGGAGTTCTTCTCATCTATCCATTACCTCCAAAATTAGAGCGATATCGCACAGTCCTATCTTGATAAATCCGCTCGTTTTCATGAGTAGAAATGAATGCACTTTTCTTTTGGATATATAAGCTACTGTAATATTTATTGAATTTATAAATCATCCAAATAAATCCATTTGGCACTTGCCTTGCTTAATATTTGGTAACACGAGGTCAAAAGGTATTTGGAGGATGATAAAAATGGAAGGCTTTACCCTTATTTTACTTATCACATGGGCGGTACTTTCGAGGTTCTAACATGGAACATGTCCCTCTCATCGCAATTTTGACAATCATAGTCATTGCATTGATGAATCGATTGGGTTTGGATTAATTTCCTTACCCCCTTTCGGTTTTCCTAATTCTGTTGGTTGCTTCTCTGCGCCTGCTCTTCGCCCCTCATCTAATTGCCCTAGACACAATTTAATGTTTTAAAAAGTATGAGGTTTTGTTGATCTCCTGCTATAGTTTTGTATAACTCCCACTCAATCACAGAGTGAACTTGTGCAAGAAAATGGCATGTAGGCTCACAAGTTAGGTAAATGTATGACCCGTCAGTTCTTTTTCATACTCCTTTTCTCCATTCTCATTTCTCTGGTAATTGGTGTGGTTATCGGCGGACGTCTTGCACCACAGGAAGGCATGCCTATTCGTGTGGTTGCAAACTATTTACATGCCGTTCTTCAAGCAGACCGGACCTTTTACACCCAACATGTCGTGGAACGGATGGAAGACATGCTGATTGTGACCGCAACGGAAAATTGGCGGGAAGAACGGACATTGCCGTTGCCCGCACAATTTTTCAAAGAAGCCTCCCGTGGACTACAGGTTGCCGGCAAACCGTTTCGATACCGGTTGATGGGTCTTTGGCCATTGAATCCAGAAAATGCGCCTCACAATGACCGTGAACGTAAAGCCCTGGAACAAGTTGTGGAATATGGAGAAGTGACTGAACAAGAAATCCAGATAGACAACCGGTCTTATTATCAAGCTATTTTTCCTGATCGAGCAGTGAGCCGAGCCTGCATCAACTGCCATAATGCACACAAAGAAAGTCCCAAACGGGACTTTAAATTAAATGATGTCATGGGAGGACTGGAAATTTTAATTCCCCTTAACTAACCTTCACTGTATCAAAATTTACAGCCCATTTCGGTCACCTCCCTTTCCGCAACCTTATTCATTTTTTCCTCGTTACCCTTTTGAAAACCTTTTTCGCTTCCCACTTGACGAAGAACGGTGTGATAGAGTGAAATCCTCGCCCAGTTTGTCTACATTTTTATCCTAGGATATGCCCTATGGGGCTTGTTCACGGGTTACGTTTCAACAACCTTCGCGGTGATATCTATGGAGGGATGGTTGCCGCTGTCGTAGCGCTCCCGTTGGCGCTCGCTTTTGGCGTCGCTTCTGGCCTAGGAGCCATTGCCGGTTTATACGGGGCGATATTCGTCGGATTTTTTGCTGCGCTTTTCGGAGGTACCCCCGCTCAGGTTTCCGGCCCCACGGGACCCATGACTGTGGTGATGGCTGGAATCGTCACAATCTTTGCAGGCAATCCTGGTTTGGCCCTGATGGCCGTGATTCTTGGCGGTGTCTTTCAAATCCTGTTGGGACTTTCCAGGGTGGGACAGTACATCGCGTTGGTCCCGTATCCAGTGGTCTCGGGGTTCATGAGCGGCATCGGCTGTATCATTCTCATTTTGCAATTAGGCCCCCTGGTTGGCCATGCTTCCAGCCCCGAGGGTGTAGTCGCGACACTCAAGGCAATTCCGGGATTTTATGGAAACCCGGTGTGGGATGCCGCCCTTGCCGGAGTCCTCGTTTTGGTCATTATGTATTTGACTCCCGGCAGGATTGCGAAGGTGGCTCCTCCTTCTTTATTGGCCCTACTCGTGGTGACCCCACTCGCCTATACTTTTCTTCCTGATGCTCCTACCATCGGAGAGGTTCCACGGGGATTCCCCACCCCTCTCATGCCAACATTCACCTGGGACACCTTGCAAATCGTACTGGAATCAGCCGCCATCCTGGCTGTTTTGGGAGCGATCGACAGCCTGTTAACCAGCCTGGTCTGCGATAACATGACCCGGACCCAACATGACCCGGACCGTGAGCTTATCGGCCAGGGCATAGGGAACATGGTCGCCGGTGTATTTGGAGGTATCCCAGGTGCCGGAGCCACCATGCGGTCGGTAGCCAATATCCGAACCGGAGGACGGACACCGATCTCCGGCGTACTTCACTCCATAATTTTATTGGCAGTTCTTTTGGGACTTGGCCCATTGGCCGAGAAAATTCCCTTAGCCGTTCTCGGGGGTATTTTGTTCAAAGTTGGCATTGATATTATTGACTGGCGGTTTTTACGACACATCCTGCAAGCCCCCCGTATCGATGTCGTCATCATGACAGTGGTGTTACTGACCACCGTGCTCGTGGATCTCATTACCGCCGTGGCGGTGGGAATGGTCTTTGCCAGTCTGTTCTTTGTCAAACGCATGGCGGATTTGGAACTGGCTAATCTCCACATCGTGACGAATCCAACTCCCAGCACCCCTCTTTTACCGGAAGAAGCCGCAATTCTGGAACAAGCCAATGGGAAAATTCTCTTGATTCATGTGGATGGGCCCATGAGCTTTGGATCGGCCAAAACCATGGTCCGCCGCTTGGAAACCGTCCCGGGCTTTAATACGTTTTCTAGCGTTGTTTTGGATTTATCCAAAGTCCCGGCCATTGACGGGACAGCGGCATTGGCGGTGGAAGATATGTTGAATATCGTCAAGGCCCACCACCAACATCTCTTCTTCGTGGGCATGCAGCCTCACGTGACCGAGGCATTGGATGGCTTAGGAGTGCTGATGCAGATTCGGCCTGGCCATCGCTTTGCCAGCCGTTTGGAGGCCCTGAAGAAGGCCTCCTTGGTAGAAGGAGCTCCCTCTAAGGACCCACCACAACCTTCGGCACCAAACAGGAATCTTCCTGCGACTCCCTCTGAAAAGGCCTGATTCTTAGACCCTAAAAATTAGGTTATTAGAAATATGCACGAAACACCTATTCAGACCATCTTTGATCTCTCCCCACTTTGGGTAGCGACATCAATTTTAATTTTGACCTATGCCGTCATTATCGCTGAACGGTTTAATCGGGCGATTGTAGCGCTTCTTGGAGCCGCTGCCGTTATTGGAACAGGAGTCCTCACACAGGACCAAGCGATTCAAGGCATTGATTTCAATACCATCGGCCTACTCACCGGCATGATGATCCTGGTCGGAATTACCAAAGAATGCGGCATCTTTCAATTTCTCGCGATCAAAGCCGCGAAGGCCGCCAAGGGTAGTCCGTGGGGCATCCTGGTTATGCTCTCAATGGTCACCGCAGTGCTCTCGGCATTTTTAGATAATGTCACGACAGTGCTGTTGGTCGCACCAGTGACCTTGCTCATTGCTGACGAGCTGAAAATCAATCCATATCCTCTGCTCTTTGCAGAGATTAATGCCTCGAATACAGGTGGCACGGCTACGCTGATTGGTGATCCCCCCAACATTATGATTGGCTCTGCCACGAGTTTGACATTTAATGATTTTGTAATTCACCTGGCTCCCGTCGCCATTGTGGCCTTCAGTGCCACACTCATCCCTCTTTGGTTTATGTTTGGAAAAACCATGTTCGCATCACCAGAAGCCCGGGCCCGCATTATGGCTTTCAACGAATATGAAGCCATTCGGGATGTTGGTCTATTGAAACAGTGTCTCCTGGTCTTTAGCCTGGTTATTCTCGGATTTACCTTAGCCCATTCGATAGGCATGGAACCCGCCACCATTGCACTGGGTGGCGCCGCCCTGCTCCTGTTACTCGTCACATTTTCCTTAGACAACGAACAGGCAGGACATAAAGTTCATGCATTATTCGGGCAAGTGGAATGGATTACCATTTTCTTTTTCTGCGGCTTGTTCATTATCGTCACCGGTGTGGAACATACCGGCCTTTTACAGTCCATTGCCGATTGGACCTTAAGTGTAACCGCAGGAAACTTCATGGTTACGACCCTGACCATCCTTTGGGTTTCGGCTATTCTTTCCGCTATTGTGGATAATATACCCTTTGTGGCCACCATGATCCCCATGATCAAAAGCATGCTCCCGGTCTTTCAGCAGGCCGGTATCCCACTTGAACAGGCCGAAACCCTCTGGTGGGCATTATCGTTGGGCGCGTGTTTAGGAGGCAATGGGACGCTGGTGGGAGCTTCCGCCAATTTGATTGTGGCGGGGATTGCGGAACGCAATGGCGTATCATTTCGATTTCTGCCATTTTTAAAAATGGCATTTCCGCTCATGATTTTACAAGTACTGATCAGCACCCTTTACATTTGGATGAGGTATTTATGAAGGCTCAGGACATCATGATCCGCCAGCCACAAACCATCCCTCCACAATTGACGATCGGGGAAGCCCTTCGCCAAATGGCGGATCTGCGCCTCCAAGACTTTCCGGTCGTGGATGAGAAAAGGATGTTATTGGGAACACTGAATTTCTGGCAGATTCTTGAATTGGCCATGCCTCCCTACATTTCCCAAGGGGATCTTCCCGATGTTCGTTTTGCTCCGAACCTTGTACGATTCCATGAACGCCTCGGAGAACTGAAACCAAACCCGGTCACTCAGGTGATGAACCCCCATCCTCCATGCGCCCGGCCGGATGACTCCGTACTGGCCTGCGCGGCTTTGATTATGAAAACTCCGAAAACGGTCTATTTACTGCCCGTGGTGGAAGTAGATCGTCAACTGGTGGGAATTATTTCTGCCTGGGACCTCATTAAAGAAATCGCAGGGTAGAAAACAAGGCGGGACATGATTGCATCATCTTTTTCTTCAGCTCCTGACTCCTTCTGATTCAAGGACCCGTATTAAACGATTCTGTATATACTTCCACTTGATTGATTACCCACCTGCCCTCAGGATTCTTCAGCAGGACATACAACTCATCCTGCGGCTGATCACCCATCAGCGTGACAATGTGAGCGTGGACAATCACATGGGCTTCTTTGCCGACCTTTTTTTCATGGGCTATCTTGGCACGCACATATTTCAACTGTAGGTCCCGAAGATATGGGCCTCGGATGGCAATCCATTCTTCTTTGGATACACCTTCTCTAAAGGCCGTTGTCGTCAGCTCAGCGGCCCGTTTCATATTACCCGGGTAGACTTCAAACCACTGTTCCACCACCTGGCGAGGGGTGGAGAAAGATGGCTCTTGAGACCCCGCTACTCCGTCATCGGCCACACACACGGCAATCGCTAGGCAGGTCCCTGCCACCCACCAGACAACCCCTCGCCCTTTGCCTTTTGACTTCATGGTAAAGTCCCCCTTATCTGGAAAATTCCGGATATCTTGAAAAAGTCCTTGGCCATTTCAATATACTAAACGGGTAGGATCAAGGGGAAAGAATGAAATGCTGTGCCAAGCTTGCAAGGTCAACCATTACCCCCTCCCCTTAGCGATCCTTTTTTTAGATTTGAGAGTGCCACGAAAATTGGTAACGTAAAGAATCTTAGGGCTTATTTGACATGGCACCATTGACAAACCAGCCTGGAATCCATCGGGGGAAAAAACCTCACCCCCAGGAACATCTCACCCATGTCCTAGCCATCATCTTAACCGTAATTGTGTGTTTTCTCGTCTTCGCCATCCTTTGGCCAAAACAACCATCTCCACTCGACATCGTCATACGATTTCTGGGCATCGCGCTGGGCGGCGCCTGGTTGTATCGCTTCCTGACTCGTCATATTCGGCACCGGGCAATGATTCGTCAAGCCCCGTTTCCTACCGAATGGGAAAAAATTCTGGCACAGAATGTCCCATTTTACCAGGCGCTTTCTCTCCGTGACCAAGACCGTTTTCGAGAAGAAGTCCATATTTTTCTTCGTGAAAAGCGAATCACCGGCATTAATACGTCGGTTGATGACACCGTCCGGGTATTGGTTGCAGCAAGTGCCATCATTCCCATATTTGGATTTCCAGGCTGGGAATGGGAACATATCAGTGAAATCCTGATTTATCCGACCTCCTTTGATGAGGGGTATCAAATGGGATCAGCTCAAGAGCACCCTATTTCAGGCATGGTTGGAACAGGGGCGATGAACCGCATGATGATTTTGTCCAAACCGGATTTATTACAAGGTTTCAAACAATCTTCACACGGACATAATGTGGGTATCCATGAGTTTACCCATTTATTGGATAAATCGGATGGCACCGTAGACGGGGTTCCTGAGATTGCCTTGCCCGGCCTGGCCGTTAGACCCTGGCTCAACCTGGTTCAGAATGAAATGAACAAAATCCGAAAGGGGCATTCGGACATCAATCCCTATGGGCTTACGAACGAGGCGGAATTTTTCGCAGTGGTCTCGGAATATTTTTTTGAAGAACCGGTGAAGATGAAACAGAAACATCCTGCACTCTATAAAATGTTGAAACAGATCTTTCGCCAGGATCCCCAATCACGAATTACGGGGGCCCTCAAGACCATGCTCCGCCCGAAACAGGTTTCCCCAAAACATGAAAGCTCAAGAGTTTTTTGAGACTTTTGGGGACATCTCGACTTGAATACCTGGCTCAAGATACAAAACATGCAGCGCTGACCAAAGACCCAAGCCCCACACACAGACCGTTTAGGAAGGCAAGACCATGCACGATCACTATCGTAAGACGAAAGAGGAGAAATGACCAATGCGAGTACTCCTGGCCACTGATGGATCGGAACAATCCTCCCACGCCACCAAAGCTGTCTTGAGTTTAACCTCAGTCAGCACCCTGACCGTTCTGCACGTTATTGATCTCCCTCGGTTAACCTTTTCTATGCTCGGGCCTGAAATTGCCTATGATCTGTCGAAAGTCGCAGAAGAAGCACTCCGCAAAGACGGTGAGCAGGTTTTAACACGCAGTAAGGCTCTCCTCTCAGACAGCGTGAAACCGCTGGAAACCCGATTGGAAGAAGGCTCACCGGCCGAGCTCATTTTAGCGGTGGCCCAGGAAACACATCCTGATCTCATTTTGATGGGGGCTCGTGGAAGAGGGCAGGTAGAGGAACTTTTTCTGGGGAGTGTTTCACAACGGGTTCTGACCCACGCAGTCTGTCCAGTCCTGATCATCAACGGGCCATTAACGGAAATCAAGAAAATTCTGATTGCCATCCAAAGCCCCGCTGATGTTCAAAAGGTGCACCAGTTTTTAACGAAATACCCATTTCAACCACAGACAGAGATCACGCTCCTATCGGTGGTACCGCTTCCACGTTCCCTCTTTCGGGGCGGTGTCTCTGCACCGGAGGAGAAAATCGAGCAGGCTTTAGAGAGCACCGAAGCCTTCCTTGATCAGGCCGTCAGTCAACTTAAAGGCTGTTACGATTCAGTCAAGGGATATGTGGGATTAGGAGCCCCGGCGAATACGATATTGGAACAGGCTGCAATCACGGAACCAGATCTTCTGATGATGGGAATGCACCACCCTTCAACGATCACTCGGTTTGTACTGGGCACCGTGTCCCATACCGTGCTCCACCAGGCCACGCGATCCATTCTCGTTATTCGATAACAGGACGGGATGCGTTTGGCGTCAGCGTTCTTTGGCTTTTACTCCTGAATGATAAGTGGAATTAACATACACGGGAATGGGTCAATCTCCAAGATGCTTTTCAATTAATGGTTTCACATCCTTCCAATCTACTCCCCCCACTCCGGTCGCAAGCCGTGGTAACGCCACACTGCTGAACTTTCATATTCAATCGTTTCGAAGCGCTTTCAAACACCCATCGATATTATCAACCGATGCTTTTCCCGGATTGGCTCCATGACTCGGTGGAGCTTCCTGTGTGAAGAGTTTGATTATTCGCACGTTCCCAGTCCTGGCCCAACTCCATCACTCACCGGACTTCGGAGTGGAAACCTGGCAATAATAACGAAAGTCTTTGTACATCGAGGGCCACCGCTCCCGTAACGCGAGCGCCAATCCATTCGCGAATTTGTTATTGGGGGCTACACCATGGGCAACAGCCACGGGCTCACTTTATAAAATGTCACCTTCCACTTCATAATCATGCGCTTCCCTCCCTGTCAAATATCATAATCCCTTTGTCTGGTAAAAGGGGAATAACCATAGACAAGGCCCACAGGCCATTTTTGCAGACCATTCTCGCATGATCATTTAAGACCCCTCCCATCCCTACCGAAAAACATAAAGAGCGATCGAGACATCAATCCCTCTTCAACAAGTCCTTCCAAAGATGAGAAATACGGAACACGACTCCGGTTGGCTCAATGTCCAAGGGCCCAAATGGATATCCCTGACCGACCGGCTGCGATCGGGCTATCATCGATTCTGGTATGAAGCCTCGCAAGCCCTGAGATGGTCTCGGGGACCATTCCGCGAAGGTCCCAAGGGGCCACTGACCCATCTGACACCGACTCAACAACACAGAACCGAACAGCTGGCGAAGTCATATCGTTCACGCTTCGAAACATCGCTTACTCCCGAAATTGCTCTTTTGAATTATTCATATCTGGACATTTTGGATCGTGCCAGACATGCTGTTGGTTGGTCTGTTCCCCTCAATCAACGGGTCTGTGATCTCGGGAGTGGCAATTTCGCTTATGCTGCAGCCCTACACACATTCTTCCATCCCAACCGCCTGACAGGCGTCGAGGTAGATGGGCATCGTCTGTATTGTAACGGGCGAAGCCGCATCGATTATGCCAGCGGACACATTCAAGATTTGTCGCAAACCGAGTATGTGGTTGCAGACTTTCGCCAGTTCACCAGACAGGCCGATATTATTACGGCCTGGTATCCATTCGTCACTCCGAAACCCTTACTGGCCTGGCGATTACCGCTTAGCTTATTCAATCCGGCCGCTGTATTCGCCCAAGTGGCCAATAATCTCATTATTGGCGGAACCTTCGTCATGATCAATCATAGTACGGCCGAAGCAGAGGTGGCGCGAGGCATCGCGGAAGACGTCGGCCTCGTCTGTGTCGGCCACTATCTTCATCACGCTTCCCTCCGTCCGCGAACAGCAGAACCGGTGGTATCCATCTGGCATCATGGGTAATGGGAATTAACCGGTTGGTGATTGTTTTTCACAGGGAACGAATTCCGACTCGATCTCACGATTTTCAACCTTTTGTTTCCCTTACAAGACAAAATTACCAAAGTTTCCGCTAGACCCCCCACTAACAGAAACTATCATACCGTCCTCCACTCATTTATAATGCCGCAAAATTTGTTTGCCGCTTAAGGCCGGATCTCGGAAGGGCACTTCGATTCTCACGTTCGTCCACTTGGAGAAAATCCTTGCAGAACGGAAAGAAAAGAAACCGCAGCCTCCAACATCCACAATCGAGGATTTGGGCCTTGTCCCTTCTCCTAATTGTCCTGACATTCTATGTAGACCTTCACATACCTTTAGGAGTTGCCTGTGCCATTCCGTATATCTTAGCCGTCTTGATCGGGTCTTTTCTGCATCCCGCATGGGCTATGCCCGCAATAGTCCTTGTCTGTTCAATCTTGACCATTGTCGGGATTTTTTACTCACCCGAACCTTTGGTTGTTCCAATTTGGAAAGTTTTCACGAATCGTGGATTAGCGCTTTTTGCCATGTGGATCATTGCCATACTGTTGTATCATCGCAATGCGCTCATCGCCCGAAGAGAAGAAACCCTCACACGAATCCAATTGCTCGAAGGCCTTTTACCTATCTGCGCGGATTGCAAAAAAATTCGTGATGAGAGGGAGACCTGGCACCAATTGGAAACCTATTTTACCGCTCACTCCAATATGACCTTTACCCATGGCATTTGCCCGGAATGTGAGAAACAAGCCATGGCGAAGTTCAAACGCGAACAATTAATTTAATAATGTTTTATAGCTTGTTGAGAAAGAAGATGGGAACAGGACAGGACAAAAAGGACTTCCTGCGCGGCGGTCCGGGAAAAATTTCTCACACTCCCCACTCAAGGTCCTTTACGGATTGGCTAAAGTCGGGGGAGCAAGCACACGCAGGACCGAGATAGGAGGACGGTTGAATATGTTCTCAGGCCATTTGTCTTTTCAATCCAATCAAGCCCATTGCTGATGAGAGAAGGTGCCGATTAACACAACCTTTTTAATCGGTGGCTTAAAAGGGACGCAATCAATAAATGATTCAAAACTGAAAACCCAGGAAGGAGTGAAATATTCAAAAATGGGTTCCATTACTTGCGAAATGCACTTAGTCTTCTGATCGAATCAAAATTCCCTTTCGTGCCGTTCCACCACCTGTCTCAATATTTAAAAATGTGACGCCGGATCGTAACCCTTCTGGCACGACGACTTCCACCCGTTCATCATTAACAAACGAAAATGCCTTGGCCGGGACTGAACCAAAAGTCACATCGTGCAAACACTCCTTTTTCTTTCCGAAATACTTTCCCTCTACCACAACACTATCACCGGTTTTCATTTCGTCCGGCTTTACATGATCAATTTGAGGACGGACGCTGGAATCACAGATGGGATCATTTTTGACCTTGTCCTCATCAAACCCTTTAATCGATTCCGGAATCACAAAACCACCTGACTCTTCCACAGATTGACCAGGTACTCCTTGTCCCCAGGAACCAGCCACCCCGATCAGGCCAAATCCTAAAAAAGCAAGGGGTCGTAAAAAGTAGGAAATCCTCACCAACATGAGAAACCTCACAAGTTAGATTGTTAGGAAAGAGTCCCTTTGCCATTATCAGCCAAGGAACAAGGGATCAATTCATCGATCGTATTCTTCTTATTAGATTCCTTCGGCCACCCCATCGTCAATCACACCTCACATTGGAAAAGATTTCTCCGTCCCAGGGAACTTCGAAAACTCAAAAGATTCTATCGCAACATTTTTTTGTGCTTCCCACCACATTGAACTATTTCAGATTCCAATACCTACCCAGCGGAATTTTTCTTCGGCACAGGCGAATGCATCCCCCTTCTCGCTCCATGCGTCCAGGGCACCATGGATAACGTGGCCAAACTGATTGAGCTAAGTGCTTACAGGCTGATAGAAAGTAGTAGGTCTAGTAAGGATGACTATGTAGGTGAATTTGGACTCTCCAATGGTTCCGCGCCGATTGGAATCCGTACCTCTCCGAGAGTCCCCTGAAATCGAAGGACCAAGTTACATTCGAACGTTTCGAGTCTCTCCAGTATCGGTGGGGAAGCCCTCCATAACTGTGACGAGACAATTGGAGCCATTAGGAGCTATGTCCCGACAAAAACGTGGTCGTGGAAATCAGCATGTCCATCTCACCATCGTCGGGAAAACTCACCGAAGGCATTGCGCAAAAAATTTTGGGGGAAATATGACAACCATTATTCAGACCCCTTACTAGAAAGAGCCCTTATCCCAATTCCTGAATGAGAGCACGCATCTCAGGCACGAGATCCCCACCCCCGCTGGAACGACCTGACAAAGCCGCATCGATACCCGCCGCCAACACAGTCTTGGCCTCCTCATGACGCTTCAGTCCAGCCAATGCCCGTCCTAAAGCCAAATGGGAGGCGACATGAATGGGATCTAATGTGACAGCAACACGCAAGTGCTCCACCGCTTCTTCAAGATGCTCCCCTTCCTTTAGTAGCTTGTCTCCAAGCCCATATCGTCCTAGAAACCCATCGGGTTTTTTCGCCACCATTTGGCGAAATATGTCAATATCCATGCTCTGACCATCCTCTCCGAAAATATTGATGTAGCCTCCAATCATACCATCCCCCTTAAGGGATCAGCCAGGCACAAGCCACATACCATGCACACCCTCACCTCTTTGTGAAAAGACGAGAGGAAAAGACCGGGCACACGAATCGTAACCCATGCCCACTAAAACAAATTTACGAACTGAAAAAACAATTAACATCCATTCCTGTCACCTTGATCCATCAAAGCCCTTTTCATAATTCGGTGCCTTGTGATCTGTATTCAAGCAGCCGGAGAAGATTAAAAAGATAATCTCTTTTCTCAAGCTAAGAGGAGTTGGCGTTCCTTTGTGTGAGGGATTAGACAGCGCAGGGGTGGTGATGGACGTGGATAAACCTTTTTAGGATGTCTGCCAAAATTGTTCATGACATCTGCATTTCTATTTGGTCAGGACGAACCACAGAAAACCCATGAGTGGAAACGGACGATGAATGGGGAACGAACAAAAGCCACCATAACGAGCCCGGAGATGGCAGGTATCAAAAAAACTTGACGGATATAATTCTTCGCAAACCCTGCAGTTTCACTTCCTGGCAAACACATATAGTTAGTTTAAAAGAAAAATTTCTTTCACATTCCATCCCGCTTCACACTTTCTGATTATTCCCCTGAAATCCCGTAGATTTCTTTAAGACTTTTCCTACGAGAGAACTCAGCTCAGGAAGATCATGCGGCTTTTTCAGCACTGCCTCAAATCCCGACTCTAACGCCTGCCTTCGAATCTCCTGATTGGGACTCCCCGTCACCAAGACAAATGGGGGACAACAACCATTGCCCACATATTCAAGATTTCTCCGTAACTGAATGCCATTCATCGCAGGCATTTGGAAATCCGTCAGGACGAGGTCATAGTAACTCATTTGAATATGGGTAAATGCCCAGGTCACATCTGACACTTGACTACATAAATACCCTTCGAGCTCCAAGTACGATTGATAAAGGTCCAAAAGTTGGCGGTCATCATCAATAAGCAGAATCCTTTTCGTGTTGCCTCCTGCCCCAGTGCTGAGAAAATTCTCTTGCCGATCCTCACCAGGCAACATTTCCAGAGAGTAGCTTTCAAGCATAATGGCTCTCATCAGGTGAAGGAAATTTTCCCAAGCATCATAGGTTTTTCCATCCATGGCTTCCCCACCCAATTCCGTCAGCACATGCAGGAGCGCATATACGACAGGAGGATAGTGCTTGCTTTTAATACCATATTTCTTGTGTCGTTCCCCTAATTGAACGAGGAAGGAACGCAATTCCTCAGGATTTTCCATGTGCAAGACCAGTGTTCGGAATCCACGTAGAAACGCCGCATATTGCTGGGGTAACTGGGCCTGAGGGAAAAAGGTCTGAAACTCCGGGAATTTATCAAACAACACATTATAAAATCGAAAAACAATCTGCTCTCCGTGAGATGCCACGATCTCAAAACTTTCCTGAATCCGTGATAGATCAGAAGTGGGAATTCCCGGAGAAATATTCAATTTACCATTCTTCATGACTGCCTTTCTGAGGATAAAAATCCTTCCTGGGTTCACAGGTTTCTAATTAAAAAGTCGCAGACATTTTTCGGTCAATACGTCTGGAGCGATCGGTTTGATGAGATAGTCCATCGCGCCCTTAATAATGGCAAGCTGCATTTGCGATCGGTGTTCAGAGGGTGACATTACGATTACCGGCGGCAGCGTCGAAGACTGCGCTAATTGTTCCAGCATAAGAAGGCCTCCCATGAGGGGCATGCATAAATCGAGTAGTACCCCATTGACGGTGTGATGTTGAAGAGCCTCAACCCCTTCCTTCCCATTGCCAGCAGTAAGAACCTCAAAGCCCAGGGCATTCAGACGATCTCTCAGAAACAGAAGGACGTCCGCATCATCATCGACAATGAGAATCCGCTTTTGATTTTTCATCGTTAGTTAGCCCGCATCAGATGGAGAGATCGTCCCATCCATGACGATCCACCGCATGGATGAGCGACTGCATGCCTACAATCATGGCTTTACTGAGACTCCTTGACATCAGTGATCGTGAGATGATCGTGTATCGCACCTTGGCTTATGACCGTGTGATAGGGAAGAACAATAATTTCACCCCTCATGATGGGATGAAGCACGCAATAATAGGGATACCGACCGGGAGGCAGTGAAGGAATCGTGAATTCCTGACCGGGTTGAACGCCACCCGTATCAAATGCGCATGTCCCACCAGTTCGACAACCATCGTGTGTGACGCTATGCGGTGATGAAGTAGGATTCACAACATGAATTGAGACTCCATCGGGGACAATGGCCAAAGCCGGTCTATAATAGGGTGCCCAATAGTCCATTGAGACCCTCACATCCGAAGGCTTGGTGGAGGCCGATGCAGGGCCACAGATTGATAGAAATAAAAGGAAAATTCCTAACACAGTCAGAGTGGAAGAGGCCGTTGCCCAGTTCATTTTTTTCATCTGTTCACCTCCCGATTTATTACCGCTTCCAACCGGTTGTTGTGGCTTAATCAGATGGTAAATTCAAACCCATAAAGAATCTATTTGATTTGTGACCCATTCAAATAAAGATTTCATAAAGATTCCTGATGGCGCCATTTCCTGATTCCTGTTTAGATCAATACGGTGTTGGGCGGTAACCAATTTCATGAAAAAAAGAAGAACGGATTGAGTCACTCACCAGCCCTCGAGCGAGTGAAGAGGCCATACATTCAATTCGGATGAGCATGGCAGGGCCTGCCGAAGCGTATGTGGAAGGACGTTGCGCTGGGAAAATCAAGCCAAGGCGGCCTAAGAAATTACGAGCGAAACCACAAAGAGGGGAAATGGTTACAGCAACTGGGAAGGTAGGGGACAATCATTGATAAAGAACACCTGAAATGCAAACGGACAATCAGGGGGTTTTCTCACCTTCCTCAAAATCGGTGGCAAATCGATAGCCGACGCCGGGATCGGTGAGAATATACTGAGGTCGTGCCGTGTTTCTTTCCAACTTTTTTCTTAAATTTCCAATAAAGACACGTAAATATTGAGCCTGCTCGCTATATCCCGCACCCCAAATAGCCCGGAGAATGGTTCCATGCGTCAAAACTTTTCCGGAATTCTGAATGAGGTACTTCAACAGTTCATATTCCGTCGGGGTTAATTTCACCGCCTGGTTTCGAATGCAGACATTTCGACTCTCGAAGTCAACCTGTAAATTTCCAAATGTGAACACGGGATCGGTGCCGTAAATTGAGGAGGTCCTCCGCAGGACTGAGCGGATTCTCGCCGTCAGTTCTTCCATGCTAAACGGTTTGGTGACATAGTCATCTGCGCCGACTTCGAGAGCTTCAATTTTTTTCGCTTCTTCCCCAATTGCGGAAAGGATGATGATTGGAATCTGGTAGGTTTCACGGATCTGCCGGGTCAGGTCGATGCCATCCATTCCGGGAAGCATTAAATCCACAAGGGCCAGGTCCGGAAGGCGGTGGCTCATAATTTGGAGGGCCTCTTCTCCGGTGTCAGCCGTCAGGACTTCATATCCTTTTGCCTCAAGATTGATCTGTAAGGAACGACGTATTTGCCGCTCATCATCAACAGCTAATATTCGAGATCCAAGCGCCATGGGTAAACCGTTTACTCCTCTTCCCCGTCAAAATTTAACATAGGGGGCGCATCAGGGGTCGGCAACGTAAAACTAATCGTCACGATTCGATTCTGTGATTCGGCCCAAATCCGACCACCATGGGCTTCGACCATACCTTTACAGATCGCCAATCCGAGACCGGTACCACGAATGAGTCGTGTCCGCGGACCCTTTAACCGGTAGAATCGGTTGAAAATACTTATCAACTCTTCCTGAGGGATTCCTTCTCCCTCGTTTGAGACCCCTACCTCCACCTGTTTCGGCGTCATTCGACCAACAATGCTGACCAAGGAGCCTGGGGAAGAATATTTAATGGCATTATCTAACAGATTGATCAGGACTTGCTGAATTTCCATCCCATCTACAAAAATAGGAGAAATTTGTTCTCCAAGGATCACTTGCAAAGATCGGCTTTTCAAAGGCATTTCCAACCGTCTAATTGCGCCTTCGACCAAATCTTCCAATAAATGCCATTCACGATGAGGAACCAGCGTTCCCGCTTCAACCTTTGACATGTCCAGAAGATTATCAACCAATCCATTTAAAAAATCGATTTCCTGATTGATCCCCTGGAGAAATTCCTGCTGGACCTTGGACGCGTCCTGTCTGGAAAGTTCAATCAACCCGGCTATCGAGGCCTTGATGGCCGTCAGTGGAGTCCGTAGTTCGTGGGAAACCAAAGACAACAGAGCGGTTTTAAGGGCATCGCTTTGACGAAAGGCCTCAACTTTTGCAGCTTCGCTTTTTCGCAAATTTTCCTCTACCCGTTGTCGTTCAAACCCATTCACGAATATTTCTCCTGCCATTTGGAGGAGTCTGATGTCCTCTTCGGACCAGGTCTTTTCATGCCTCACTGAATCAAACCCAAGAAACCCGAACAACTTTCCCCGCAAGGCCATGGGCACAATCACCAGCGATTGGATTTGCTGCCTTTGAAATAGCTGCTTTTCGGCATTCGCCTCGAGCGGAAGATTTGCCACGCTTGAGATTTGAAAAAACGGGCCGGAGTTCAGACGTTCTATAAACCAGGATACCTCCTCCATTCGAAGGCCCTGAAGTTTGGATAGCTGGGGCTCAATACCCGTCTGACACCATTCATGGGTATTGTTCATGGTCGTACCGTCATCCTCAAATATAAACACATAACTTCGATCCACCCCTCCGAAAATTCCGATGGCTTCCAATGCCCGATTTATCTCCGCATCTAAATCTTTTGCTTCAAGACTGATGAATTGGGTTGAAAGATTCGTCATGAGATTTTCAATTTCGATTCGATACCGTAGAGCGGTTTCTATTCTGGAACGTTCCTGGATTTCATGTTCAAGTTCCTGATTGGCCAGTTTGACCTGTCTCGTTATAAGAATTCCGAAAATTATCACTAAGGTACCGATCAACGATTCCCAAACGATCATGTTCGAGATCTTTTCCTGGGAGTTTCTGCTGTATAACTTGACCGCCTTGTTGGCAACTTCAATTAACCGGGCATTTAAAGCCAGGAGTCCATCTAACTCCAAAGAATATCCGGGATGATCGGATCGCGTTTTCAAAAAGGTATCGGCCCGCTGTATAAATTCGGCCATGAGTGTTTGTTGCTCACCTAATGCCTGTCGTATTTCCTGGGATGGAGGGGGAGGAAGGACCGCCGTATCACCACTTTCCTGATTAATCACGGCCTGTCCACCGACAAGTAAGACATCCAGATTTTGGTTCAGCATCTTTTGGGTGAACAGGTAATCAGCAGAAATCCCTTGCGAAATCAATAACATTTCATTCATGAGTCGTTGAGACAACATCCGCTGTTGTCCCGCCAGATCTACCATCACACTGTCGAGCTTTTGATTCTGAATTGTGGTGATCGTATAGAGCAGGATGCCGAACAAGGCTAAAATAAACACGGTGGAGAGAATCAATAACGCTCGCCCGATTGATCCCGTTCCTAGCCATGAACGTTTTGGTGGCTTCACGACTTTCCATCCTTTGATGTCGACCCTGGTCGCTCAATTCATACAATAAGGGAAATTCCTGACTTTCTCATCATACCCTAAACTCTTCGATATACCCTAAACTCTTCGATCCCTAAACTCTTCGATATTTTTCCAACCACATGGGTTGCGGATATGGAAGTTGCCAGTGACCTAAGGAGGCTTTCGAAAAAGTTTCGCTCCGACTCGATATTTTGGATCACACGATCTATACTATGCCCAGTAACGAATCATTTGAGTCCCTACCCTCTTCATTCTTCATCTCGCTTAATGCCAGCCCAAGACCTCATACGATTCCAGTTATTGCCCTATATCGCTAAAATTTCACAGGGCTTTCCCTTCACGGTTGTCTTCTTTCTTGGAGATATTCATGAATAAACACTCTCAAATGCACTTAGACAGACAGAAGGTCAGCGACGCGCTCATTGTCCTTGAAGGCTCTGCGTCCCGGTCTGGTAAATCCCCTCTCCCATCTGATTTACGAAAAACAGGTCTTCACCCGGATAATTGGTATCCGCTCGCACGCTCCAGAGATCTGAAAAAGGGGAAAATGCTTGGAGTGTCCTTTGCCGGCAATCCTATCGTGTTAGTCAGAACCGAAAACGGCATCGTTTATGCGCTGGAAGACCGATGCGCCCATCGGCAGATACCCCTCCATTGCGGGGTGGTGCATGGAGAATATGTCCAGTGTGGGTATCATTCCTGGACATTTGACCAAACAGGGCGATGCATGGGTGTACCCTATTTAGAAAAAAACCAACCACGACCAGCAGGAGTCAGGAGCTTTCCTTGTCGTGAAGCCTATGGGCTGGTGTTTGTGTTTCCGGGGACAGTAAGCCGGATTAATGAAATCGGGTTCCCGGATGTATCCTTAGCAGATGATCCACAATATAAAACTCGATACCTTGACCGTCAGGTAGGCTGCCATTACTCATTCATGCATGAGAACCTTATGGATATGAACCATCAGTTTTTGCATCGTCGACTCATGGGCGGGATCCGAACGGTCTTTTTGGAACTTCGAGAGCGACCGCATGCCGTGGAAGTCGATTACACCTTCTCTCGAATTAAAGGCGCACAACCACTCGGCGAGAAACTTATTCTAGGGAGAACCAAGGCATCAGGAGATGGGCCAAAGCATGATCTGATGACCATCTGTACCAACTACCCCTATCAAACGCTCCAGTTTTGGACAGCCGGAAGTATTCACCCTGCGTTAAATCTCTGGAATGTGTATGTTCCCGTTGATCCTGCACAACGAATCAATCACACCTTTGGATTGATGATGGTCCGGAAACCTTCAATTCCCGGTCTCATCCACCTCTTGTGGCCGTTTATTGTGTGGTTTACCAATGGTATTTTTGCACAAGATCGGTGGATTGTAGAGGAAGAACAGAAAGCCTATGATCGCCAGGGCGCAGACTGGAACCAGGAGGTCTTTCCGGTGATTCAGAGCTTAAGAAGCTTGTTGGGTCGCGAAGGCATTGCCATATAAGGATTTTCCCCGGCATGCTGAAAAGAGTTTTCAAGGCGGCAGCCGGATTGCCCCTTTTGGCCCTCGGTTTCGGTACCTTACTCAGACCACATGGTAGCCAAAAGAGGGTGGTGCCTCATTCTTCTGCAAGATCCTGCGACAGGCTTCCCTGAGAGATTTCAGATGAAACGGTTTCACAAAAAACCCCTGAGCCCCCTCCTGTAGCAGTTGCCGGAGGGCTCGTTCGTCCGACGCGCCAGACATCATCATCACCGGCATTTGATGTCCCAACCATCGTAATTCATCCAGCATGGTCCGCCCATCCATAATGGGCATCTCCATATCCAATAGAATGCCATCCACCGTTTGGCGACTTGCCACAGCCAAGCCTTCCCATCCATTTCTCGCAACAAGGACCTCATATCCCCATTCCTTGAGCGTCTGACTTAACAGCCTGCCAACAGAAGGATCATCATCGACCACCAACAGACATGGACGGACTTCCTGGGTCTCGGTCTCATCAGAAGGTAGACTCCCGGATGATGTGTCAAATGCCTGAATGGTTTGCAGACAAGAAGGGCAATAGGTATGCACAAGATCCATCTCAGAGAATTTGAGATGGTCCATTGATAAGAAGGACGCTAACGTCTGCCTTCCTTTCGCACCAGCCGGTGCGACAAAGTGATCCGGCACGCGTTCACACCATGCGCACGAAGAAACGAATTGGGAAAGAGTCGCAGTTGGAAGATAATGCCGTAACACATTGGCCTTGGAGATAACTCCGACAAGATTCTGATCATCCACCACAGGCATTCTCTGGAAATGTTTTTGGATCATCAGATTCAACACGGAATCAAGTGATTCACTCTCATGCACATAAACGGGCGGGGTCATCGTGTCTTCGACTCTGAGTTCATCCAGCGAATCCAAGCGTGAAACGGCCTCGAACAGCCGGAGATCCGACACGACTCCAAGAATTTTGCGGGTGGAATCAACCACCGGCCATCCACAATATTGACCGGAGAGAAATTGCAAAGCCAGATCGTTCTCGAATTTCCCACTTCTTAGGGGTAAGGCTTTTGGGTCCATTAAATCTTTTGCCAATGGAGGAGAGGAAGGCAGGTGGTTCATGAGAGGGCCTCTCTTTCAAACCGGGTTCAAATAGAAAACCATTGGATGAAGGGGGTGGGGGATGAACCGATCAATAATCGGACTAACTATAAAGAACTATACGAAAGGAGTATAGAACTATAATTAAAATACAGCAAAATATAGGCCATAAAATTTTACAAGAGGCCTATTTAAAAAAATCCTTATATTTCATATGGTAAACGAGAGCCGGCATACCTGCCAATAGAATTCCATACAGATTTAACGTATCAAAATAAACAATATCATTAGGGTAAATCATACAATTTTGAGGTTGGGAACTATCCCACGGACTGATGAAAAATGGTCCGGCAGACATCAGCCATTAATAGATAATTCCAGAATGATCGATTATAGGTGTGAGGAATCAAGCAGAAAGTTATAAAGCCCATTCCAACCCCTCCCTGTTTTCAGCGGCGACTCCGTTAGAGGGAACCTCGAGAACAAGCGTTTAGCCACTGCTTACGGGGTTGGTAACTGAGGGCAATAGGAACGAAACTGAACTCTCCAGTTTGGCAGTCAGAAATTCCCTTTGGCACAGTCCACCTCCATTCCAAATAGAAAACCGCGACTTCGGTTAGAGGGTACAGCCCCCTTGGTTTGCAGATTGTCATAATAAGACCCAACACCTATTTTAATCGATCACAACACTTAAGTAAGAAGATTGGGCTCAGGATGTGCCCGAGCCAAAGCACGGTTGGCCCCATAAGCCCTTGTCGCCAGTGCACACATAGACCTCATTTGCGCCCACTCTCGGCGGTATGCTACCAGTGACATCTCTCAACCTTGAACGCAGAAATGGATCATGAAGCACGTTTCCGAACCTACAGAAGAACGATTGTTGTTCAGGCACCCGGGCGCGATCATGTTCGTCTCATGTTATGAATTGGGTCACCAACCTCTTGGCATCGCCCAGCCGATGGGATTTCTCCAGCAAGCCGGGTTTTCGCCGGTTGGCCTCGACATCGCCATTGAACCCCTTGATGAACCGGCTCTCAGGCTTGCCAGATTTGTCGGTATCTCAGTTCCCATGCACACAGCGCTCAGGCTTGGGGTGCGCGTAGCAGAGCTGATTCGCGCAATAAATCCAGCCTGCCACATCTGTTTCTATGGCCTGTACGCCTCGATCAATGCGGAATATTTGCTCCAAGAGCTGGCAGATTCTGTGGTGGGCGGAGAATATGAGATCCCGCTACGATCACTCATTGAGGCACTCGATCAAGGTCAGGCGATCAACCATCTTAATGGAGTGAGCTCTCCAAACCGGGTCGTTGCTCCCTATTTGAAGCGGCCCTACTCAAGCACTTCAACGACCTCCCAACCAATCCCAAGTCGGACAGGACTCCCGATGTTGGACCAATACGCCCAGCTCGAAGAGAACGGGACAGAACGATTGGTCGGGTATGTCGAGACCAGTCGCGGATGTCTTCATCATTGTCTCCATTGCCCGATCGTGCCCGTATATGAAGGGCGATTCTTCCTTGTTCCGGAGGTCGTTGTCCTCGAGGACATTCGGCGCCAGGTATTTGCAGGCGCAACGCATATCACTTTTGGCGATCCTGATTTTTTGAACGGGCCGGGGCATTCCCTGAGCATTGTTCGCAGGATGCATGAGGAATTTCCGGATTTGACCTTTGACTTCACAGCGAAGATCGAACACCTCTTGAAGCACCGTACTCTCATGCCGGATCTTGAAGCACAGGGGTGCCTGTTCATCATCTCCGCAGTGGAGTCGTTCAGCACCGATGTTCTAAAACTGTTAGACAAGGGACATACAGGAGCTGATATCATCACGGCGCTCGCCATTCTGCGCGATGCCGGCATCACCCTTCGCCCGTCGCTCGTGGCTTTCACGCCCTGGACCAGCCTCGATGATTACCTTCAGATGTTGGACATGGTGGAAGACCACGATCTTATCGACGCGACCGATCCGGTCCAGTTGAGCATTCGTCTCTTGGTGCCTCCCGGCTCGGCTCTTCTCGCCAAGTCCGACATTCAGCGATTTCTCGGTCCACTGGATCAGGCCAACTTTCAGTATCCATGGACGCATCCAGATGAGCGGATGGATCAACTACATCGGGCGGTAAGTGCGATCGTGGAAGCGAGTGCCAAGGAAGAGGAAGATGCGATGGTAACCTTTGATCGTATTCGGACGAGTGCCGATAACATAGCCGGCCGTCACGCTGAGTTCTCGACCCGGACAAGGGTGAGCAGGCCCGATCGTCCGAAACCGCCCCGGTTAACAGAATCATGGTTCTGCTGCGCTGAGCCGACGACCCAGCAGTTCAGGCCGTTGCTGACAAAGGGGCATGGGGAAATCTAGAAGGAGGCGATCATTGACAAACTTCTGTGAGGTTGATCCATACAGGCTATTTTGGTCAAACTGGGCGGACACCACTCCCGAGATATTGGCTGGGTAGAGTTACATATATGTTTGAGAGGGGGATGAGAAGTGGAATCTGAACTCATGACACAAGGCACAAAGATACAGGAACTTTTAAAGTTGAAGGTCCCGGCTGTGGCCATCGCGTTTCGGGCCACGGCTCCTGCAGGCATTCCACGGATCACCACTCCCGCACCTGCAGGATGCGGCTATTGGAAGCTGGCGGCTGAGGGCCAGGCCTTCTATACGGAAGGATCCGATCACTTTGGCTGTCCGGTCGGAGCCCATACCCACGGTGTGGAGCTGCCGCCCCAGGTCGCGACTGAGCTGAACGGTCTGATACAGACGATGGTAGACATGCAATACCTCACGATGAAAGAAATTCCGATGATCCCGCATCGACAGGAGACTTTTCACATGGCCGTCTATGCGCCACTCACACAGGCCACTTTCACTCCGGACGTGGTGCTGGTTCGAGGGACCGTCAAGCAGCTAATGCTCTTGGCGGAAGCGACACAGGCAGCAGGCGTACCCGGCGGTAGTGCGACCATGGGACGGCCGACTTGCGCCGTGCTGCCGGAATCACTGCAATCGGGACATGCGGCGACCAGTTTTGGCTGTATTGGAAACCGCGTCTATACCGGACTCGGGGATGATGAGGGCTATTATGCCATTCCCGGTGCCAGGTTGGCCGACGTCGTGAGTAAGCTGGCAGTCATTACCGAGGCCAATCGCCAGTTGGAAACGTTTCATCGATCCCGCTTGTAAAGAGTCCCTCCAACTGCCTCCTGATAGAAAGGGGGAAAACTATAGGACCGCGTAATCGTGCCCTCTCTCCTGTTTGTTGAAAATCCGAACCATGCAAGCAGGAAGCTCGCGAAATTTTTCAGCATCCTGTGAAAAAATCACGATGCCAAGACTCCTCCTACTCTTGCCGACCACCACCTATCGAGCAGAGGCGTTTCTCGAAGCCGCCCGGCGGGGGCAGATATCAGTCACCATTGGGTTAGAGCGAATTCCGGAAAACCTTCTGGTCGCGTCAGACAATGTGTTGTTGCTTGATGTTCGGCATCCACAGGCAGCCGCCCAGTCCGTGATCGAATTCGCCCAACATCACCCGATCGATGCAGTGATTGGAGTCGACGACATCACCGCCGTCACGGCGGCTGTCATCGCGGAGGCAGTCGGATTACCCCATAACTCTGTCGCGTCCGTCACTGCCGCCGGCAACAAGCGGCAGATGCGGGAAATATTGTCCCGAAAGGGCGTTCCTGTCCCTCCCCATAAGGTATTTCCCTTCGACGGTGATGCAAGGGCCTTCGCAAAACAGGTGGTCTATCCCTGCGTCATAAAGCCTCTCATTCTTTCCGCCAGTTGTGGGGTAATTCGTGCCAATGACGAACAGGAGTTTGAGAATGCATTCCGTCGGGTTGGCCGCCTCTTGACCAATTTGAATGTGGCAGCAGTAGACGAGCAGGCTCATTGGATCCTCGTCGAAGATTTTGTACCGGGGATCGAAGTGGCATTGGAGGGTTTGCTCACAAAGGGAGTCTTTCAGCCCCTGGCGATGTTCGATAAGCCAGACCCGCTCAACGGCCCCTATTTCGAAGAGACGCTCTATATCACGCCTTCCCGTCTCTCCTCCACCCAACAACAGCAAGTGGTCGACTGCGCAGATCGAACGGCAAAGGCCCTCGGACTACAGGAGGGGCCGGTGCATGGGGAGTATCGCTTGAATGAGAACGGAGTATGGGTCATTGAGATGGCGGCACGTACCATCGGCGGGCGATGCTCCAGAACGCTGGAATTTTCAGCAGGTATATCGCTCGAAGAGCTGATCCTCCGTCACGCACTCGGGATGCCGCTCCCACCACTCACCAAACAACCGCAGGCGGCGGGCGTGATGATGCTTCCGATCCCGTATAGCGGGAGCCTTCATGAAGTGAGGGGACAGACTGAAGCCAAGGCGGTAACAGGAATTGTCGAACTGACGATAACGGCAGAGCCTGGAGAATTACTTATTCCGCTTCCGGAGGGCACACGCTACTTAGGCTTTCTTTTAGCACGTGGCAAGACACCGGAGGATGTGGAGCGGTCACTTCGTGAGGCTCACAAACGATTGACGATCGTCATAAGCGCCTCGCCCCAGACAACCAACATATTGCCTTCATCACCTCACTCAAAAGCCATGAGATTTTGAATGCACCCAACAGGGATGCGTCATTCAGGCGCTCTCTTGCAGACTGTTAAAAAAACGCAAAATTCTTTTGAGAGCTTATCAGAATCCAAAATTTTACGGTATTCCATGAGCGAAAAAGGCCCGTCCAGTCCTGCCCTGGGGCCTCTCGAAGGGAAGGCCGCAGCCGCTTGGACGGGCGGAGCGTACAGAGAAGTACGTGAGCCCGACCAAGGGGCGAGAACGCCGCTGGCGGACTTTTTCAACATCCTGCTAGCTTGGATTCTTCTTCACCTCTGTGGTCATGCTCCGTGACCACTCATCCAGACTCTTCCCCTGTGCCGGCACGTCCGGGAGCTCAGTCATATCGTGCACCCATGCTCCCTTCACGGTCTCACTATCGTCGGTAATGGCCTTCTTGATGGCTTCAACCTCCTTGTCGAACCGTTCGGGGGCTTGCTCAAGGATTCGCCTGATCTTCCACTTCGTCGTTGGCTTACCTTCTGCATCCAAGTCACAGGCATAGTGGACGATATCCACTTTTCCGGTATCAAGGATCCTGGACAACATCCGATACGTCACGCCTGTATTCGACTGAATAAGCGCGGCCTTATAGAGACGCTGACACTTATCGGGGTCCACATCTAACGCCGTGAGATCCTCCATGACCTTGGCGGCAACTGCTGGTGACGTATCAACCTCTCCCATAGTCGTATACCTCCTGCAAGGGTTTAAACCGGATGGCAAAACACCAGTATTGAACCTATCAGACAATTCTGAAACAGGGCAAGACGAAGGCCACCGGGGACTGCAGACAGGGCTCAGCCTAACTGCGAAGCGAAAAATCAGATTAAAGAAATAAACCGAGGCTACTTGGCAAGGCAAGAAGGGGTAGGGACAAACTCAGATATGGTGGACACCGGGCAAGGAACATGTAAAGAAAAAGTTTCCCAACCAGCCTTTTTAGGTCTTGTTTGAGGCAGCGGGGAAAAAAGAAGCGGCATATTCCTCAACTGCATACTTGGCAAATACTTGTCTGAAAGTTTCCTGAAGAGATTGGAGATGAGGTGGCTTTAAAAAAAAGCCTTGAGCTCCTTCCATCAACAGCTGACGAAGGATTGGTTCGTCCGACTCACCTGACATCATCAGAACCGGCATCTGATGCCCCAACATGCGTAACTCACTTAGCATGGTCCGCCCGTCCATAATGGGCATGTGCAGAGCTGCTAAGATCCCACCCACAGAACGGCGACCCGCTATGACTAAGGCCTCCCATCCATTTCCGGCAACAATTACGTCGTATCCCCACTCCTGAAGCGACTGACTTAATTGACCGACTTCAGATGGATCATTATCGACTACCAACAGACATTGGCGATCTTCCCTGCTATCCCTAATTGATTGACCGAGCCTTTCAGAGGCGAATTCCCTGTCCATTTCATTTGCTAGTGCAGGAGATGAAAAGCGGTTCATAAGCAACCCTCAACTTTAAAAATGGGATAACATGTTAAACCATCGTGTGAAGAATCATTTATCTTTACAAATCTAAGGATAAATTTGACTAAGTATTACTCTCAAAAACCCTGGTTAATTGGAGAGAAAGCCCTTGGTTTATAGTGTCATCTCATTATCCCTAGGAAAAGACTGGGAGGATCTGCATTGGCTCCCTAAGAATAGCAATGAGACATGTTGTGGTCTGGTCAAAATTGCACACCAATATCCCTGACTCATCAACCTCTTAATTCATTAAGTCCCACAAAATTTACAAGCAATGGCCAGGCAAAAATCATTAACTCGAATCCTAGATAAAAAACTCCTTATAATTCCTAAATTATCAATAAGATATGAAAGATGGAATCTTGATACCTAATGGCAGAGATTATTCATAACGAAATTAAAGTACTTCTCATGCCGATTTCCTGGGGAGAAATCGCCTGAACCAATTTATGGTGTGGGATAAACTCTGGTCTTCTTTTCCTAATATTGCATGTTTTTCAAATTTTTAATCGGGCAAGTCCTGTTGAGTCGATTCTGGCAGGTCCTAGATCCACTCTCGATGAGATGAATGCCATTGCCACCCATGATAGAGTGGGGAGAAATTTTGTGCACCGAAGTTATTGCTCCTGGGAATCCATCAGGAAGAGAACACCACGGTCGCTGAGGTATCTTAAGAATCCTAATGAAGTTATTGAGGATCCGATGAATAAAAAACCGCAATTTCCGGACGAACAATCCAGGGAAGGGGCCTTCGTGCGGCAAAATGATGCCTTTCGGGAATGGGTGACTGATGATGGTAGCTCAGGAGTTCCTGCGGCGCGTGGGCGGTATCATCTGTATGTCTCCTGGGCATGTCCCTGGGCTCATCGCACAATTATTGTGCGAAAACTCAAACGATTGGAAGACGTGATTGGGATGACGGTTGTTGATCCGATTCGGGATGACCGGGGTTGGGCATTTCGAGACGGGCAGGGACATTCGACCGACCCCGTCAACAGGTTTCAGTTCCTGAGTGAGGCTTATCGTGCGACCGATCCGGCCTATCGCGGACGCGTGACCGTTCCCGTTTTGTGGGATCGTGAAACCCGTCGTATCGTGAGTAATTCCGATGACGACATCCTGCGGATGTTGAATACGGCCTTTAATCAATTCACGGGCATTACGTTAGACCTTTATCCGGTTGATCTCCGGCACGAGATTGACCAACTGAATAACGATATTTATGAACAGGTGAATGATGGGGTCTACCGCGCAGGGTTTGCGACATCCCAACGGGCTTATGAACACGGAGTCCGTCGTCTGTTTGACATGCTGGATAGGTTGGAGTGCCGCTTAGCCACAAGACGGTATCTATTTGGCAAGACCCCGATGGAGACGGACTGGCGGTTGTTCGTGACGCTCATCAGATTTGACGCGGTGTATCACGGCCATTTTAAATGCAATATCCGGCGCATTGTGGATTATCCCAATTTGTTTGGCTACCTCAAAGATCTCTATCAATACGATGACGTGGCGGACACCGTAAATATGGATCACATCAAACGGCATTATTACATCACCCACGATGACATTAACCCCACCGGCATCGTTCCACTCGGCCCCGAACAGGACCTTCGCTCTCCCCATGGCCGGGAACATCTGTAGAATGCCGGCCGGCAACCGTGGTAATTGATAGTGCGTCTCCCGGAATAATTGCTGCACAGGCAGTCCATGACCCCATTCCTGACTGGGGCCAATTCCACGGCCCCTTCCATTTCCCCCAAAATACCGTCTGAATACCTGAAAAATACAAGTGAAGTAGCTAGAATAGGTCCCACATTTCCATCGTTCGACTTTGGAAACCGGACAGGAAGAGGACAAACCGGGTAGGTCGTTGAATCTGGAGGAATCGTTATGACATTGACAGCACATAATAATGTTCCACTTCCCGCGTTGATGTATGGCACGGCGTGGAAGGAAGGCACCACGACCCATCTGGTGCAATTGGCGGTAGCTTCGGGGTTCACGGCCATCGACACAGCCAACCAGCTCATTCATTACCGGGAAGACCTCGTGGGGGAAGCTCTGCTGGCCCTCGACAAGCAAGGAGTGAAGCGGGAGACTTTGTTTTTGCAGACGAAATTTACGCCGGTGAACGGACAGGACCATCGTACGCCCTATGATGCCTCAGCCGATCTCACGACTCAGGTGCAGCAATCCTTTGCCAGTTCGCTCACACACCTCCACACCGACTATGTGGACTCATATGTCTTGCACGGTCCCTATTCCCGATCGGGCTTGGGAGAGTCGGACCGTGAAGTCTGGGCGTCAATGGAGGAGCTTTATCAATCCGGGAAGGCCAAAATGATTGGCATCAGCAATGTGACGGCCGGACAACTCACACAACTGTGTGCCGAGGCGAGGACCAAACCGATGGTCGTGCAAAACCGGTGTTATGCGGCCTTTGGTTGGGATAGAGACGTGAGGAGGATTTGCCAAGCCCATGGCATCATTTACCAGGGCTTTTCGCTCCTTACGGCCAACAGAGACGTGGTGGCCGACCCCGACGTCCGGACCATCGCCAAACGATTGGGGGCGAGTCCCGCGCAAGTGATCTTTCGCTTTGCCATGCAGATCGGGATGCTCCCGTTAACCGGAACAACCAGCGAACAACATATGAAAGACGATCTCCAGGCCGGACACTTGGCGTTATTGCCTGAAGAAATCGAACTTCTTGACACCATTGCCGATTGAGCAGGCCATTCCTTCCCGATGGGGAGATAATGTGGACCACCCCCTTCTTGGATTATCCCCACCAAATTTGACCCGCGATCGTATGGTCCTGTCGGAGTCGGGCCGCAGCCTTCAGAACTGCCTGTTAGCGGTCATTCTTCTCATCATTCTTCTTCCTTTCTCTCCCGCAGAAGGCGGCACCATCCCCGAACTCATGTTGGCTGACATCTATCGGCAGGGTCTTGATCTCAGCCAATACCGGGTCAGCGAAAAAATCGACGGCGTCCGCGCTCGTTGGGATGGGACACATTTGATTTCGCGAGGAGGCAATGTGTTTGCGGCACCGGAATGGTTTACCACAGGATTCCCAGCCATGCATCTGGATGGAGAGTTATGGATGGGGCGAGGCCGATATGAAGAGGTATCGTCCATTGTCCGGACACAACAACCCCATGATGGGTGGAGACATGTGCGCTTCATGATCTTTGATCTCCCGGCACATGGCGGAACATTTGCCCAACGGGTGATGGCGATGGATGGCTTGAAGACCAAAAGCGCCTCTCTCTATTTGGGGATCATTGAACAACAGCGGGTTGGGAGCGAAGAAGACTTGTTGAAATGGTTGCACAGGGTGATCGATGAAGGCGGTGAGGGGTTGATGCTGCATAAGGGCACCGCGTTGTACGCCAGTGGCCGTAGTCAGGATTTGCTGAAGCTAAAATTATTCACTGATGCCGAGGCCACAGTGATCGGGTATCGACCAGGCAAAGGTCAGTTTGCCGGTCTGATTGGTTCACTCAAGGTGCGCACGGATAATGGGATCATCTTCTTTATCGGAAGCGGGCTCAGTCATGAGCAGCGACGTCGCCCGCCACCGTTACAAAGCCGAGTCACGTTTCGCCATCAGGGATTAACCGGAAACGGCATCCCTCGCTTTCCGGTTTTTGTACGAATCCGCGATGAAGAGCCCCGTTAACCAGAGAATTGTGCCCATAGGGGTTTAAGATATCCATGACCTGGCTCCGCATAGATTCATGGACTGTTCAGAAAGGCTGTCTTCTTACCCTCCCCAACCCCGGCAAGCCAAGACGTGCCTCTCCGCGGGCAAAGCCGCAAGCAGCGAGGAGGGTGAGGCGTACCGGGGAGTTACGTTGAGCCCTTGGAGTAATGAGAACGCCGCTGGTGGACTTTTTCAACAGTCCAATTCAGTACCCTTCCCGCTTCAGGCACCCATAGCTTAACTCCACATTGTCCCGCAGACACGTCCTTCTCAGCAGCTGATGATGCCCAGGCGAATCGGTGACGGCAACAAGGCTCAGGTGTCGGCAGAGCTGAATACTATAGACCAGAGCTGCAGATGTTTTTATCAATCCAAATCCATACTCAAATGTCAGATTCTCCTGTTCAGACAACCGCCTTCGGCTCATAACCTGAAGAGTTTCAACGGAATAGGACACCAACTCCCTTTCTGCCTTCTGGAATGCCACCAATAGCGCAGAATCTTTCGGGACGGAACTTCGCCCTTGGCTATCCTGGGAGAATGCCACTAACCCCCGCTGAAACCGTCGATCATCCTTCAAGGCCTCATGAAAGATCGATCGCCAAAGAGGATCGGCGAGATCATGATTGACCGCCGTAACCATCGTCGGACTCAGCGGCCCACTAACATCATGCCCTTGGATGATTCTACCGGTCTCAAGGAAATCAGGATAATAATCTCCCATACGGTCTGGAAACCCTGTTGCCCCCATGAATGGGGTTAATTGCAAGGCCATAAAATCCAGAAAATGGACATGTGAATAGTTCTCCAAAAGCTGATGGAGCGTCTGTTCGTGACACAAATGAAAGGGGTAATACAATGCATCCATGGAGGGAGAGCCTGGCAAATTTGTTTCAGGGAGTGTGGAATAAGTTGAAACCGGTCCTGGTAACGAGTGTGGTAGTAGGGAAAACAATCTCGTTGCGACCCGTGTTGTGAGAAAGGCTCCTAGCAGGCGGTTGAAAAAGCAAAATTCTTCTGAGGCTTATCGGGATAAAAAATTTCAGATCTTCCATGAGAAGGCAGGATGTTCAAACAGGCCCGTCCAGTCCTGCCCTGAGGCCTCTCGAAGGGAACGCCGCAGCCGCGTGGACGGGCGAGGAGCGTAGAAAAAGGACGTGAGCACGGCCTAGGCGGGAACCTGCCTGCGCGAAGCCGCTCCGGCGAGGCAGGGAACGCCGCTGGCGAACTTTTTCAACACCCTGCCAGCGCTCAAGACATGCCTTTCTTCCACCCTCTTCCAACGGTGAAAAACATCTTACCGGAATTGGGCGCAGCGTTGGACCTTAATACGGGAGGTACATGATTGCCCGTAAAAGCCCTATGACAATCCCTCTGTCTTGTTAGACCTATCTCAACGTGAGCATATCACCCGCCCACATGGGCCTGAAGAATTTTAGAACCGGCAATCATCGGATCAGCCGGAGCCAGCTCCAAGGCCTTTTTGAAATGGTTCGTCGCGTCGGCATGGTTTCCCAACTTATCCAATGCGAGCGCAAGATTGTAATGCGCTTCCGGAAGGTCAGCATTCGCGGCTATGGCTTTCGTAAAATGTTCTTGGGCCACATCCCAATGCCCCTGTTGAAAATGATTGACCCCTTCTTCATTTTCTGCTGCACCGGCAACTCCGGCAGTTGCCATCAGGGCACCTTCCACCTGTGGCGTTTCCGCCATGCCCGGAGCTTCGGCCGGCGACATTGGCGTACTTTCCGCTTTGGGTTCCGGTTTTGTTTCTTTTCCGTATTCGCCGGAATCGCATCCACTCCAAACCAACATCATGAGGAACAGTAATCCGAGACCGAAAGATCGCTGATTCATCGTATCCTCCTTATGAAATAGTGAGCGGCCCTTCCGCAGACCGCGAAATACTCCTCAGAAAGTAATACATTCACGATTTGGATTGAACAATGTCAATAGCGGCCCTATTGTTCACCCTCATGGTCGTCATGGCCCGAACGCCCATGCACCAACACCAATACGGTTTACGCAAAGACGTTTTCCAAAAACATTCCTCCAATGTCGGCGAACATTTCCCCCTACGATCAGGACAAGTCTTTTCTTTTTCAGACAAACAGTCACGCCATTACAAGGTTTTGTTATTCCTTATCGGATTCTCTAAAAGGCCGGCCTGAAGGGAAAGGGATGTGGGCATGGCTTCTTCAGGTCAATTACGCTGATTGGGCGCCCTGTGTTTCTCATTATTTCCGCTTTCATTCTCGTTCCTACCTTGATCTTTTGTACCGAACAATCTCCCTCTCCTTTTCTGCATTTCCCCCGAATATTATCCTCCTACTTGACTCCGGGAATTTTGAAATTATTTTATAAGTAACATCGATGCATGTTTGACCTTCGAAGGTATCCCGACGAATTAACAAGCATTTGGAAGAATGGAGTACGAGAAGTTCAAAGAGGAGGGGTAAACTATGGTCATTCGAAGATTAGAAAATTGGCCGTTTGATGGTATTTCTGGTGGAGTTTCAGAGCTGGACCGGCTTCGACGAGATCTCGGGCATTTGTTTAATGGACTATCCAGGGTGAATGGGTGGGATTCTCCAGCAGGGGTCTATCCGCTTATGAATGTGTCACAGGATAGCGAAAATGTTTATGTTCGCGCGGAAGTTCCAGGCATGACGCTCGATCAACTGGAGGTGTCGGTCACAGGCCGAAATCTTACTGTCACAGGTGAGCGGGCGATTCCGGATGAGCAATCTAATGTGCGATATCATCGTCGAGAACGGGAAGCCGGGAAAATCCGGCGACAGTTAACATTACCCACGGATGTGGACAGTGAGCGAGTGCAAGCAAAATATCAACACGGTATTTTAATGGTGGTCTTGCCTAAAGCCGAAAAGGCTAAACCGAAAAAAATCGCCATTACAGGGTAAAGATTGAAACAGAGGCGAGTGATGGGGAAGACCTCATTCAATACAAAGGAGGATGAACACATGACAACACAGACGCAGGACATTCAGGTACGGGATAAGCGGGAAGTCAAATCGGATGCGGAACAAACGATCCCTGGTCGGGTGTTTTCACCCAATGTTGACATATTTGAAGACGATCAGGCCCTGACAATTGTGGCGGATATGCCCGGGGTCCCATCCGAAAATGTCTCAATTGATCTGCGTAACGATGTGCTTTCCTTGAGCGGTGTTCCGTCAGTTTCTGTTCCCGAGAAAGAGGAGCATGTTTTACGCGAGTATGAGACCGGAAAATATTTCCGACAATTTACTCTTTCTGAAGTGATTGATCAGGAACATATTGAAGCCAAACTGAATAATGGAGTATTGCGAGTAACGTTGCCAAAGGTGGGGCCTGCCAAACCTCGCAAGATTCAAATCACAGAAGGGTAATCAGATCTTAACATTCGAGGGGGAGCCGTTGGAGTAAGGCGGCTCCCTTTTTTTTGCGTGGGTGATCGCTCACCGGGGATGAACGATTTTGAGCCTTTTGATAGGCTGACAGGAAGTCCGCCTCAGGACAGAAGTCTCTGCCAGAAAGCTGAAGCCCATGGGTACTCCACTGGAGAACCTATTTGGCCCAAGTCCATCAATATGGTCATCTTGAGTTAGTAATGTGAGAGCGTAAGTCCGCTTTGTCCCATTCCATCGTGAGCGACAATATAGACGGCATCTCCATCGTAGACTTTAGTTTCTTCACTGGCAATTCGTTTATTCACGGTCACCATGACTTTTTTTTCTTTTAACAACTGAAAGATTTCCCGAAGGGGTTTGCCTTGTTTCCTGATCAGTTGCTTAACGGTGACGGAGTCAGCAATCTCGCATCCAAGGGCTCGCTCCCCATCAACAGTTTGCAAATCACCCATTAACGTAATCGTAACCATAATATCCTTCTGTTCATCATAAATATTTCTCCAAGTATCTTCATGAAAGCCCGGAAACCTTTCATTCGGTGGTTGATCTGATGAGCCCTATGGCACGGTTGCAATAATTCGAGCCGGTCCTCCTGTGCCTCCTTGAATCTTCATGGGGAGGGCCGTCATTCGAGCTCCTCTGGGTGGTAAGAGTTCGAGATGCGCCACATTCTCCAGCGCATAGCGATTCGCTCCACCCAGAATTTGATGAACTGGAAAATCTTGTGACTGACCGGCATCAATACTGGCTGTATCTATCCCAATTCCTAAAATATCTCTTTTCGTAAGAAGAAATGTTATGGCCTTGGCAGAAAACCCGGGGAAATGGAGCGTAGTCGGATCCTCCGGAGTGGAGCTACCAAGATATCGGACCTTGTCCGGCCAATACTGTCCAAACCCGGTAAAGAGTAACACGATGGCTTTGGGAGGGATTGGACCGTACGAGATTTCCCATTGGGCAATATCGTCAACCTGTAAAGTATAATCCGGATTGGACTCCACCTGTGCTCGAATATCCAGCACGATCGCGTCACCTGTTAACTGGTCGACGGGGATTTCATCCAGACTCCATCCTGATTCTGCAAAATGAATAGGGGCATCGAGATGGGTGCCACCATGCTCTGAAGCTGAGAAGACTGCCGATGCATACCAATACCCCTGCTTGCTGGGACCCCAATTCGTTTTCTTCCAGTGAAAGGACTCATTCGTTGGCCAATACACAGTATGCTCATCAAAGGGATAGGTCAGATCGACGATTGTTCCCGTAAGGGATTGGCTCATGGTGCATCCCCCGAATGCGAGAACCATTAGCATGACCCGGATCAACATGGGCTGAGACCTCCGAGGTTCAGAAAAAAGATCAAGGGCAGCATAGGGAAAATCCTAACAAGTTGAGAAAGGGCACAGCAATGGAAGAAAGCCATGTGAATCACCAATCATCATGGGAAAGGGCCGTTTACGGCATATGTGGAATCACAACTGAAAACATGGTACAAAATGCTATCTATCTCGAAAGGCTCATCACACACCATGTATAAAATAATTACAATTCTCATTCTTTTAGTGATCTTATTCTTTATGGTTCGTCGAGCTTTCCGTGAATGGAGTCAGCCCAAACTTGACCCCGCCACCCCAGGAAAAGATGTGATGATTCAAGACCCCGTCTGTAAAGTATACGTAGCTGCGGGCACAGCGATTGTACAGGAGCTCAAGGGAAAGAATTATTATTTCTGTAGCCAGGATTGCGCCAGGCATTTCAAGCCTGAGGATGTCACCTAAAGAAAGACCGGATTCGAAAACTGATGATTGACGATGGAAGGTAGGCGAATTAGGTCAGGGCTCCACCACACGATGAACCGGAACCTGCCGTACATCCCAGGCAATGGGGTCCGACCGCAATTGGTCGGTGTTTCAGTTCCGTCAAATTGAACCGGTCGATCCAGGCTTGAGATTTCGGCTGGACCGGCAGATCCAACATTTGATTGAAATCACAGTCATAGAGGCGCCCGTCCCATCCCACACTCAGCAGAGACCGACACATGAGCCCATCGATAGCCATTGGATTAAAATGATTCAACAAAAGTGTATAGTAATGTTCAAGTTCTCCTGCCTCGTGTAATTCATCCAAGAAACGACTGATCGGCATATTGGTAATGGTATAGAGCCGGTTAAACCGAATCCCAAATCGCTGGCCCAATTCTTCTTTAAAATCCTGTTCGAGTTCGATTTGAGGCGGCGGAAGGACCGGACCCAATGGGTTGTAGACCAGATCCAGCATGAGGCCTGTGCCGTCTGTTCCATATCCCAAGCCATTGAGAGTCTGCAGCCCGGTAATGCTCCGATTAAACACGCCTTTTCCCCGTTGCTGATCGACATTGTCGGCTTCATAACAGGGGAGGGAGGCGACGATGTCCACGTTATGGTCTGCAAGAAATTGAGGAAGATGCGCTTTTCCCTTGACATAGAACACCGTCAAATTACAGCGGTCGATCACCTTCCGGTTTCGTACCCGACATTGCTCAACCAGATATTCAAAATGCGGGTTCATCTCAGGCGCCCCACCGGTAATATCCACCGTCATAATCTGAGGGGTGCGATCGAGCACGTCCAGGATCTGATCGATGGTAGCTTTGCTCATGCTTTCCGTCCGGTGAGGCCCGGCATCGACATGGCAATGGTGACAGGTTTGGTTACAAACCTTCCCGACATTAACCTGAAGCGTGGAAATCGATTGAGCCTTGAGGGGAAGCGAATGATGGATGGCCAGCGCTTTCTCAAACGACGGAATCATCCCGGAAGATTGATTCGGGGCAACCATGGGGAGAGCTGAAGTTTTCATCGTCTTGATGGCCTTAATTCTTCACACACCGACAGGGTGATTTTCCGGATATCCCTAACAACACCCGGTTGATGGTCCACAAATGACGGGTTCGGAGTCCATGCCCTCTCTGGATCGATTAATGATCGCAAAATAGGGTTGATACGAAGTGGTCTGGAGGACGTTGTGTGTTTTAGAGCAAATTTCTACCGGCTCACCGCATTGATACGTATGATGGTCATCGTCACAGACCTCTAAAAACGGTCCGGTCAACACGGCAAATTGTCCTTCCCATAGACAAGGCGCATCTTCGGGAAAGATGGCCTGCATTCGGGAATCTTGAACGGCCAGAGCCACCGGTTTCTCGTCAATAATGAATCGCTCATGATACGGAGCTAATGCCAATAATTCCGCCGTTCGTTCATCGATTTGCTGAGGATGCCCTCGGGTAAAGGTCGTACCCAGCTCATCCAGCACTTGAGAGAATGGCCCGGTGAGGGTTGCAAAGGCCGACGACGGAGTGGTCGATGTGGAGGCCAGTTTATACCCCGTGAGTGTCACAGAGAGGAACTGGATGCCGTCAATCACTCTCCATGGAATACTATTCACCTGATGAAGCCCTTTGAACCCGGCTTCCCGAAGCCCGCCCCAATAGTCTTTAATCGTAAGGGCGCCGGACAAACAATCGCCCCATTTGGCCTTGTCATAGATTAAGTAATTCGGAATGGGTTGGTCAGCAACAATATCGGAAATGGTGAACCGTCCACCAGGTCGAAGCACGCGCAACATTTCCTGGAAGACCTTCCTCTTATCCGGAGCGAGATTAATGACACAATTCGAAATAATGAGATCCACCTGATCGTCTTCAACAGGCATGGCGTCGGCAAATCCCTTTCGAAAGTCCACATTCGGCTCCGGATAACCCAGAGTGCTGGCAACGGTTGGTGCATGCGTACGTGCCAACGCCAACATTTCATCGGTCATATCAATGCCAATGACACGACCTCGGGGCCCGACTTTCCGGGACGCTTCAAAACAGTCGATCCCGCCTCCAGAACCAATGTCCAGGACGACTTCCCCAGGTTGGACAGATGATAGGCCAACCGGAGTTCCGCAGCCATAGGACACCTTTAAGACCGGTTCTGGTATAAATTGTCCCAAATCTTCATGGTTATACCCGGTCGGGCAACACAACTGTTCACCGTTGGTCACCGCTTTAGCGTATCGCCGGCTGACCGCCTGGGTGATAGAATGATTTTCCTCTTTTGTTTCATTGGTCATAGTACCCTCATGGAAATTTGAGAAACCCTGTTAGTTCCTTGCATCCTCTCATAATAAGACATAGGACAAGGAATCACTTCAAGATAACACTGTCTGGACATGCCTGGAAATGTTACACATTTTACCCATAAAAGAGAACAGAGAGATGAAGTCAAGAAACCCAATTGTGAAAAAACCCGCTCTCCCTTGAGAAGAGCAAATCAGATGAGAGAGAATAGCGGAAGGCCAGGCTCTTCCCTTCATCTCTGATTCGGTTCAAGAAGGAGGAAGACACTCCTGCATTTACACATCATTCAAACAAATTTTCCAGGTATCGACGTTGCCTTCCTGAAAGATCAGGAAGAAATATGCTCGAAAAATCTGTGAAATAGCGAAAACGGAAATTTACTCCATGGCCCTTGTTCCCTGCCCTGAATGTCACAAAGAGGTCTCGACCGAAGCTCGAGCCTGTCCTCAATGCGCCTTCCCTTCTCCCGGGAAGCACGCATTAGAAGAGGAACGGGCATCCGGACTACACACCTGTCCACAATGTCATGGTCTGGTCTCGCCGGATGCCCGCACATGCCCATATTGCCGGGTGTCGTTAGCAGGAGGACACCCACAGCAGGAGGATAACGGCGAATCAATCCAGGAAACGCTGGTGTGTCCCCATTGTCGAGCATCCTATATCCATACCAGGAAAGTTCCCCAACCTGCGAAGCCAGAGACAACGTCACCAGGGAAGATGCCCTCAGTCGCCCCAGTGAAAAGGGGAGCCACAAAAGCCTCACGAGCCAGCCAAGTGGAACCTCTCCGGAAAACCACAGCACTCCTGGGGCCACGACGACCCTCCGCATTGTGGCAAGACCCGTCGGGGTCCCAAAAAGTTCCTCCCCCCCGTTATCCCCGTAGCAAAAAAAATTCGATCCTCATCGGTCTGATTCTCTTAGTGATTGTGACCATATCCGTAGTGTTCGGAGCTATTTGGCAACTCAATGGGCTCAATCCCCTAGAAACCATCCTCTCCTGGCGAATGTAAGTCCACCAAATTTCCCTTTTCCTAATACCCCATCAAGCTGTGCTCATCCTCAGCGCACATTCCCCCCTGTTAAGGAGGTTATGTGGAACTGCGGAAAAAGAGATTGTGCCTGTCAATCGGAGAAGGAGGGTGGAACGCGCAAATATCCGGTCCGGCGATTATCCGCCAGGAAGTAGGGACGCGGCGGCGGTGGGTCCTGCGATATTGGAGAACATAAGGGAGGCACTAACGGCCCAGTCGATAAACGGTCCTGGGTACACACCCAACAACACGGTTCCGGCAATCCCGACGTACACCGCAACTTTGATCGGCATGGATGCAAGAATTGGCGAAGAATCGGTGGGTTCGTTGATGTACATCTTTTTAACGACAATTAAATAGTAGTACATGGAGATGACGATATTGATGAGTCCGACAATCAGAAGGGTGTATAGCTCCTCTTTCATGGCAGCAATAAATAAATAGATTTTCCCGATAAATCCCGCAAGCGGAGGGACTCCAGCCAGCGACAACAGGAAGAGCAACATGGACGCCGCCAAAAACGGGGAACGTCGATTCAGACCATTATAATCTTCAATTTCGTCGCTTTTCATGACCCGACTCACGGCAATGATGACTGCGAAAGCTCCCAAATTCGCAAAAAGATACGTCAGGAGAAAAAACATGATCGCATCGCTGCCTTGTTTCGTTCCTGCGGCTAATCCGATCATGATATTTCCAATTTGCGCAATACCGGAATAGGCCAACAGCCGTTTAATATTCTTTTGAGCAATGGCCACGATATTGCCGTAGGTCATCGAGAAAATGGATGCGACGACAAATAACAACACCCACATCGGCTTGAATGAAGCCAGGGACACGTAAAACATCCGGATAAGGATAGCCAATGCTGCGGCCTTCGGGGCAATGGAGAGGAAGGCCGTCACAGGTGTCGGCGCGCCTTGGTAGGTGTCAGGAATCCAGGCGTGAAAAGGGACGGCTCCGATCTTGAATCCCAGGGCGGCAAAAATCAAAATGTAGCCAATCGCCAATCCATAACTTCCAGGGGTGCCGGTCATTTCAGAGAATATTAAGGTCCCGGTTTCGCCATAGACCAAACTGATGCCATAAGCTAATAGGCCAGCCGCAAATACTCCTAAAATAAAAAACTTGAGGCCGGCTTCCGATGAGCGCTGGTCATCTCTGAGATAGGCGACCAGCACATAAAAACCAAATGTTGAAAATTCCAGGGTGACAAAGACAGAGAGAAGGTCATTCGACGAAGCCATGAACATCATGCCGAGGGCCGACATGACGACCATGACATAATACTCGCCACGGAAGAACCGGAAATCCTGCACATAATCAATCGACATAAACAGAACAAGGGCGGTGGCGCCCACAATGATGAGCTTAAAGAAAATAGCCATCCGATCCAGCACGAACATGTTTTTAAACAAGGCCCCTGTGGTCCCGGCTTGGTCAAATCCCAATAGGATCAGACCGGTGACCGCTAACCCCGCAATACTCAGGTAGGCCAATTGTTGGTGCGTCATTCGCTTCAGCGAAAAGTCCAGTGACAGAAGGAGACACAGCCAGAGTGTGAGAAAAATCTCAGGCAGAAGCAGGAGAAGATCAGCGACGGAAAGGTCAAGTTGAAAGATCATTGCGAAATAATCAGAAAGTCCTCAGAAGGTTCAATTGTGAATCGTTTACGGTAAAAGGCCCTGAGTGTTTTGAGTAATGAGTGGGGCCACCTGGTTAATCCGGTCTACCATAGGCTCCACAGTCGACCGTACCACTTCGTAAAAATGCCCGGGGAAAATCCCAAGAGTAATGCTACAGACTATTAAAAGAAGTAATGGCATGCGATCCACCCAATGTCGGGCATCGGTGGCATGGGCGTATTCCGGATCTAATCTCCCGTAAAACAACCCCCGCATCATTTTGAACATATACGCAAGGGTCAGAACGATGCCGAGCACCGCCACGACGACTTGAAAGGGATATGCCTCCCAACTCCCCACAATAATCATCACTTCAGCAATGAAATTGATCGTCCCCGGCATGCCGATTGATGCCATACAGGCGACAATAAAGGCCCCGGCAATAAACGGCATCTTTTCAACAAGTCCTCCCAAGGATGGAATGTCTCGTGAATGGGTTTGGTCATACACCCAGCCAGCCATGGCAAACAACATGCTGGTTGCCAGAGCATGGGCAAACATATAAATAACGGCGCCGGAGAGACTGATATAGCTCAAAGCGGCCATGCCCAGGAATATATAGCCCATATGGCTGGAGCTGGAATAACCAATGACATATTTGGTGTCTTTGGCGAAATAGGACACCAGTCCCCCATAGACGATGGAAAAAACGCAGAGAACAGCCGCTACCCACATCCACTCCCGGGTAGAGTCAGGCAGAATCTCAAAGGCCACGCGTATAATGGAAAAATGCCCAAGCTTCATTAACACACCGGCATGCAGCATGCTGGTAGCTGCCGGGGCAGCGGCATGGCCGACGGGTGACCAGGAATGCAAAGGCCATATCGGGGCGATAGAGGCGAACCCAAAAAAGATTAGAAACCAAATTAACGTAGCGACCGTATCCGAAAAATGAGCCTGTTCACGCAACACCACAATGTCAAAGGTGTGCAGACCGGAAAGATGGTAAATGAGGAGGATCCCCATCAGGGCCACCACCGCCCCCGCAGACAGGAACAGGGTCAGCTTCATGGCTGCGTATTCTTTACTGTTGGATCCGAAGTTAAATATGAATCCGATGGAATCCCGAAGCTTTCGCTCTTCGGGGTTGGTCATGGAGAGATACCCTTTGGTATGACTTCCCCACACGCCCAGTAATAAGTACATGGGCAACACCGACATTTCATAAAAGAAATAGAGGAAAAAGAGATCCAGCGACATGAAGACCCCAATGGTCGCGGCAGCCAGGATCAGGAGGAACATATAGAACTCCTTGGTCCGATCCTTGATGTGCCACGAAACAAAAATGCCCGCAAATAACAGGATTGCGGAGGCAAAGACCAATGGGCCGCCGATGCCATCCACCCCGAGGTAAAAGGCAATGCCTAATTCTTCAGACCAGACATACCGCTGGACAAATTGAAATCCGCCTTTCGCCGTATCGTATGCAAGAAAAATATAGAAAGAGGCCAGGAGGGAAATACCCGCAGAAATAGCCGCCGTCATTCGCACCAGGAGCGCTTCCTCCCTGGGGACGAACATTAAAGCGATCGCGCCAAAAAATGGCGCAAACAGAATAATGAGTAGGGAATATTCACCCATAGTCGTTAATTCCTGGTGACTTTAGTGGAAAGCAGGGAGTCATGCTGTTGAGCAGTCGCCATTCCTGGATGCAACCGGTCAACGACCTCCTGCACGGATCCATTGACCATCCGCAAGAACGGGGAAGGATAAATGCCGATCCAAAAAATCATGACCGACAATGCCACCCCGATTGCCCATTCACGGCTATTTAAATCTTTAATGGCTGCCGGCACACTGTCTTTCAATGGTCCAAAGATGGACCGCTCATAAAACCACAAAAAGTATGCTGCACCAAAAATGATCCCGGTGACCGCAATGGCTCCATATAGCCACCAGACTTGAAACACGCCCAATAAAATGAGGAATTCCCCGATAAAACCGTTGGTTCCTGGCAAACCAATGGAGGCCATTCCAATGATTAGCATAAACGTAGCAAGAAGCGGCATTTTTTTCGCCAACCCACTGTATCGTCGTACGTCATTATGGCCCAGACGTTCATAAATGAATCCGGCCAGGAAAAATAAACCCGCAGTACTGAATCCCAAATTAATCATGGTTATCAGGCTGCCTTGTATTCCTTGGAAATTCAGCGCAAACATGCCCACAACCACAAAACCTAAATGGCTAATACTGCTAAACACGAGCAGACGCCGGAAGTCAGGCTGGATGATGGCGACAATCGCCCCATACACAATAGCGGCCAGACCCAGGGTCATGAGAATAGCGACCACCGTGGCGTGCTGAGAGGCATCGGGGAGCAAAGGGAACGAAAAACGAAGAAAACCATATGTACCTAACTTGATCCCGGCCAGCATGACAGACATGGGGATCGGCCCTTGAACCAAGGCATCGGGCAGCCAGGAATGAAATGGAAATATGGGCGCTTTAAAGGCCAGCCCCAAAAATACCAACCAAAAAATCAGCAGTTGCTGACTAAGAGGAATCTGAACAGCAAGCAAGTCGAGTAAGTCAAAGCTATACACCTGTTTCGCTTCAAAATAGTTCAAGCTCAGGAGGCAAAAGCCTACAAGCATGAACACGCTCCCCAGGAGAGTATAGAGGACGTACTTCAACGCGGCATAATGGCGTTGTTCTCCAGGGCCCCAGAGTTTAATCAGGAAATAACTGGGGATGAGCATGAGTTCCCAAAACACAAAAAAGAGGATCAAATCAATGGAGACGAAAATCCCCATCATCGTCGCTTCCATACCCAGCAGGCACATATAAAACGCTTTGGGACGAGCATGAACCGTATCCCAAGCGTAGAGAACCAGAAGCAGGATGAGGAAAGCGTTCAGGCCCACGAACAGAACGCTGATTCCGTCCACCGCCAGGTGATAACTAATCCCTAAGAAAGGAATCCATTCATGACGTTCGGCGAACTGCATGGCCGCTGTCTCTGGGACAAATCGCCATAGCATCAGCGACGCCACAAGCATTTCCAGACTCGCAATCCCTAGCACACACTTCCGGATCAGGTCTTGATCCTTCAAAGCCCAAATAACCATCGCCCCGAGAAACGGAAAGAACGTCAGGAAGGTCAGAATGGGGAACCCAAATTGTAATTCTTCTTGCATGATAGTCAGTTACCGAATGGACATGCCGGCGGCGGAAGATCCAATAAACCACACCAGGGCCAGATGAATGAGCAGCGCCAGCCCAATGACAATAATGGCGGCATAATGATGGACCATGCCACTTTGTATTTTTCGCCACGACCACGAGAGAAGATGATTGGAATAACCCACCACATTCAATCCTGCGTAGATCACATATTTTTCAACCCAAGTAATCGCACCAGCGCTGGCATCCGTGCCTCGCCCGATCCCCACGACGAAGCGGTCAAGAACCTGTCGATCAAACCAATCCCATAGCAAACCCAATTTCTTGAAGGGTTCCACAATTAGGACGTCATACATCTCATCGACGTAATATTTATTCAGAATCGTGGTGTAGACTCTCGGAGATTTTGCGGCCCATTCGTCGGCCATCTGAGGACGCATGGCATACATATAATGCGCTAACCCCCATCCACCCAAAGCGATCGCTATGGCCACACCCATGAGACCCAACAACATACCCCACCCCACTTCATGGGCCTCAGCACCTAATGGAGTCGCCACATCATGTAAAAATCCATGGAACCAGCCATGCTCCGGGGGTACACCAAGAAATCCTCCGAAAAGGGCCAACCCGGCCAAAATCACGAGCGGAATGGTCATCACCGAAGGTGACTCATGAATGTGGTGGGCCACATGTGGATCGACTCGAGATGACCCATAGAACGTAAGATACGTGAGCCTGAACATATAAAAGCTGGTCAAGAACGCTCCAACAGCGGCCAGAAGATACAAGTGATAATAGCCATGGACGAAGGCATGAGCCATAATTTCATCTTTACTCCAAAAGCCTGCCAAAGGAGGAATACCCGCAATGGCGAGAGTTCCGATCAGAAACACCCGATAGGTCGTCGGAATCTTGTCATGCAGCCCGCCCATCTTCCGAATGTCCTGCTCCCCACCCAATGCATGAATCACCGAACCGGCCGACAAGAATAGAAGTGCTTTGAAAAATGCATGGGTCATCAGGTGAAAGATTGCGGCAGTATAGGCGCCTACCCCACAGGCCAGGAACATATAGCCCAACTGGCTGACGGTTGAATAGGCCAACACTCGTTTAATATCGTTTTGAACAAGTCCAATCGTGGCGGCAAACAGTGCCGTGACGCCTCCAACGATGCCCACGGTAGCCAAAGCCATCGGCGCCATATCAAATATCACATGGTTTCTCACCACCATATAGACTCCGGCGGTGACCATGGTGGCCGCATGGATAAGCGCACTCACCGGAGTTGGGCCTTCCATCGCATCGGGCAACCAGGTGTACAAGGGTAATTGCGCCGACTTGCCGATCGCGCCGACTAACAAACAAAGCGAGATGGCGGTGGCCATTTCAGTTGAAAGGGTCGAGGCTTGGGCCATCACGGCCGTGTAATCAAGTGTGCCGAAATGGGAAAAGATCAGGAATATCGCCAGCAAAAATCCGGCGTCGCCAATCCGGTTCACGACAAAGGCTTTGGTCGCGGCCTTCCCCGCCGAGACTTTTTCATAGTAGTAGCCAATCAACAGGTAGGAACAGAGGCCCACGCCCTCCCACCCAATGAACAACACGACATAATTGTTTCCCATGACGAGCAGCAGCATGGAAACCATGAAAAGGTTCATATAGGTGAAGAAGCGGGTAAACCCTTCTTCACCATGCATATAGCCCACGGAATAGACATGGATGAGGAACCCCACACCGGTCACCACTAACAGCATGATGACACTCAGCGGGTCGATGAGGAAGGCAAGATTGATGGAGAGATCGCCTCCGAAAATCCAGGAGTAGGCGATGACTTCACGCGGTGTAGGATCTCCGAGAATCGAAACGAAAACACCGAGCACACATAGAAATGACAATCCGACCGAGCCAAAAGCCAGGCGCCCTGCCATCTCATGTGAATAGCGAGAGCCCAACAGCCCGTTGACCAACACGGCCAGCAGAGGAAAAAGAGGAATCAGGAGAACGAGCAGATCGAACACGTTACCACTTTAAAATATTAATTTGATCGACGTTCGTGGCCATTTTCCCTCGAAACACCACAATGATAATCGCTAATCCGACAGCGGCTTCCGCTGCGGCCACCGCAATGATAAAGAGTGCCGCCATTTGCCCGGACATGGAATGAAGGTAATGAGAAAAAGCCACCAGATTGATATTGGCGGCATTCAACATAATCTCCACGGACATCAGGACGACAATAAAATTCCGGCGGATCAGGACGCCGACGAGTCCGGTCATAAACAAAATAGCGCTGAGGGCCACATAGGCTGAAAGAGGAATCATGAGTTATGGGGCTTTAGGGCATGGAAGAAATGCCTGGTTCCTCTTGTGGGTCAGTCTTCGCCGGTGTTTTAGCAAGAACGATGGCACCAATTACAGCCCCTAACAGGAAAATCCCAATCACTTCAAAGAGCAATAAATAATCGCTAAACATCGTGATCCCAATGGCATGGCTGGGTCCCGTTTGCAGGATGAGGTCAGGCGTGGCCGCTCCAATCACACCCCCATAAGGCGACTGAATGAGGAGAATCAGAAGTTCTCCAAATATTGCGGTTCCGGCAAATACTAAAAAGGCATACTTTTTATGGAGATGCTGCTCCTCCGTTTTCAAATTCATCAACATCAACACAAAAAGATACAAAATAAGAATGGCTCCGGCATACACGATGATTTGCACCGCAAAAAGGAATTCCGCATTCAACAGGACAAACAAACCGGCCACATGGAGCAGGAGCGTCAGCAAGGCCAAGGCGCAGTGCACGGCATTTCGCAATGCCACAGTCAAAACCCCTGCCACGACACTCACCGTGGCAAAATATCCGAAAAGAAGCCACATCATGATGAAACTACGGTTCCTGGGTGCTTTTTATTGAAACAGGAAAATGGTAGCGGTAGGCGCGGCCTTCCTCCCCTTCCTTCTCTTGGTTATGAGCATAGAGATACTTTTTGGCATCATCTATATGACGCTCTCCAATCTGGTAGAGCCGCGCCTTGTCAAAGAGGAGGGTCCGCTTATCATGAGTTGAAAATTCATACACCTTCGTCATCGCCAGGGCATTAACCGGACAGGCTTCGACGCAGTATCCACAAAACACGCACTTCGTAATGTCGATGTAGAATTCGGAGGCATACCGTTGGAGCGGGAGAGTTTTGTCTTCTTCGCTGATAACCTTAATGCAGCGTGAAGGGCAAGCCGCTTCACACAAATCACAGCCCACACAGCGTTCTGTCCCATCTTCATACCGTAACAGGCAAAGTGCGCCACGATGGGCATCAGGAATCGTTCGTTTCTCCCGTGGGTATTGAAACGTAATGGGGCGATGCAGCAAATGCTTAAGGGTTACCTTCATCGCATCCCAGATTTCTCGGAAGAGCACGGCGTCGAAAAACTTTTTTGTCGTTGGAGAATTACTCATGGTCTGACGACTGGCCTTTCTGCTCAGGCCTTTTCAATAGAAACATAGGTCAACTTGAAATAAGGAACCCCTGTGACAGGATCGACCTGAACCGACATCAGGTCTTTTACGGGTGGATCATTGAAATGTTCAGGAACTGTACAGGTCCCTGGCAATAACGACATATCCTCTTCCACTCCCATCTCCACAGTGCCCTGATCTGAAGTGATCCGCACACGGTCATGAGCACCGAGCCCAAGATTGTTGAAGTCCTGGGTGCTCATGCGAAGACGGGACGTATTGGGTGAAATTTCCATCAGGCCTGAAGCCCGGGTGGAAAGTTTCCCTGAATGATAAATTAATTGAATCATGCGTAAGGCAAAAGGCCGTTGAGTAGGACTCTTCATCCCTACGGGGTACCGCAACGCCACTTCCTCGGAAAAAGCCTTTGAGAAATACTCCGAAGGGTCAGAAGCCAGGTGAGAGACTTGCCCCAGATTGTAATAACCCGGAAGGACTTTTCTGATTTCATTTTGAATATCCTGAGTCGTTTCGTATTCCATGGGCGAGCCTAACCCGTTTGCCATGCCGACCATGATGTGCCAATCCAAGGTGCTTTCGCCAAGAGAATCCAGGGCCGGACGGAGAAATTGAACCTTTCCTTCCTGATTGGTCACTGTGCCGTCTTTTTCCGCAAAGGTGGAAGCTGGAAAAACCACATGGGCCATTTTGGCGATTTCCGTTAAGAAGGGGTCCTGGCAAATGAGGACTTCTAACTTCGCTAATGCGCTGGTGACATCATAGGAAACGGGAAGCGTTTCTAATGGATTTTCGCCAACCAGATAAAGAGCCTTAATTTCCCCATTTTGACAACGATCCAGGATTTCCGTGAGATTGGCTCCGCGGTCAACGTCCGGAAGGTTGTTGCCCCAGACACGAGCAAATGTTTCCCGGGCTTGGGAATCAGTGAAGGAAACCGGACCGGGCAGATATTCCGGTGCGACACCCATATCGACTGCCCCTTGTTCGTTCGCTTCCTCGGTATAGGTGTTAATGCCGCATCCCTTTCGACCAAGCTTTCCTGTTAGCCAGGCTAGATCGATAAGATTCAACATATGCTGATAGCCCCCGGCATGCCGGAGAATACCCTCCCCGCAAATGATGATCGACCGGGACGCTTCAGCAAAGATTCGGGCTGCCTCATGAATTTGCTCCTGACCCACTCCAATCTGGCTGGCCATGTCCTCAAGAGAAAGTAACCCTACGGCCTGCCTTAACGCCTGAAAGGCTTCGGGAAATGCCGACGTGGCTTCTTCGTCAATCAACTCCTGATCCAGGACCGACTTCACCAGACCTTGAACAAAAAGGCCCTCGGTCCCTGGCTTCACCATCATAGGGTGAGAAGCCAATTTCGCGATATTGGTTTGCATGGAATCCACAACAATGGTTTGCGCCTTATACAACCCCATAGCCGACTTCACTCGCAAACTGGCAACCGGATTGGTCTCGGTAATGTTGGCTCCAATGATGAGGACGGCCTTCGCTTTATTGATCTCTTCCGAGGTATTCATCATGCGATGAAGGCCCAAGGCATGCTTCATGGCCCTGACAAAATTCAAATGCCCATATCTGGCACTGCTATCCAGATGATTAGTGCCAATAACCGAACGCATAAGTTTTTGAAACACATACAGATCTTCGTTGGTACACCGGGCTGTAATAAGCCCGGCGATGGCTTGCGCACCATATTGCGCTTTGACATTGGCCAAACGACCTGCGGCCAAATCTAGGGCATCAAGCCAGGGGGAAGGTTGCAATCCGGATTCGGTACGAACCAATGGTGTTTTCAGACGGGTGTCACTATCAATGAACTGAAATCCAAAGCGGCCACGTACACAGATACCGTCATGCCCATTTACCGTATCTGTGCGATCTCCCCATTTGTTTTTCCAGGAAAGGGGGGAGGTCACCCGAACCACTTCCGTATCTTTGGTTTCCACATAAATTTGGCAACCGTCACCGCAATAATTGCACGTCGTGGTCGTTTTTTTGAGCTGCCAGGGTTTATAGGCATATTTTGAAAATTTATTGGTGATGGCTCCAACCGGACACACCGCCAGGCAATCCCCGCAGAATTCGCAATCTAGCGCCTGATCGCCCTTCGCCACTACCTGGGTAAACCCGCCCTTTTTCATAAACTGCAGGGCATCGATGCGTAGCACGTCTTTGCAAATATTGATGCATTCTCCGCAAGCGATGCAGCGGTTCATGTTGAAATCAAGAACCAGGCTGCGGGTATCTTCCGGAATGTTTTTTTGTTTCGCGTTGGCTAAGTTGGTCACACCATGTTCAAAGGCCATGTCTTGCAATTCACAATGGCCATCCGCATCACACACCGGACAATCCAGGGGATGGACGGATAGGTGTTTTTCCACGGCTTTTTTCCTGGCCAGAAACAGATCCTCGCCCTCGGTCTGGATGACCATTCCGGCTGCGGCCTTCGCGGTACAAGACCGGACAGGCGCTTTTTTCCCTTCTTGAAAAACAAGACACATCCCACAGGATCCGAAGGGGTCGAATGTATAGTGGTAACACATCGCAGGCACAATTTTGCCCGTGCTGGATATGACGTCGTAAAGAGAGACCCCTTCCTTGGCCTGGACCACTTCACCATCCAGGGTCAGTTCAATCGTCGCTGCTTCAACATCAGGCGTAGTGACAGGTTTTAATCCCATTGAGGTCCTTTTCTAACTGTACCCGATACCATAATTCAAGACGTAGTCCGGTAGGGCAACCCTACCGATCACACTCCCCCATGACAATATCGTACGTACCAAAAATGGTGACCGCATCGGCGATCATATAGCCTTTGGCCATATAATCGAATGCGCCCATATGAATAAAGGAGGGAGCACGAATTTTCAGACGGTAAGGCCGACCGCCACCAGTACTGACGATATAAAATCCCAGTTCGCCTTTATGGGCTTCCGTTCCGCAATAGATTTCCCCGGCTGGTGCATCAAATCCCTGCGAAAACAGTTTGAATTGTTGAATCATCGACTCCAGATTCGTAAACACCCGATCCTTCGGAGGCAAAGTCACACTCGGCACATCAGCCAAAATCGGCCCTGGCTCCATTTGCTGCAAGCATTGTTGAATAATTTTGAGGCTTTCACGCATTTCCTCAATCCGAATCCAGTACCGATCGTAGGTGTCTCCATTTTTTCCCACCGGCACGCTAAATTCACATTTAGGATACGCGCTATAGGGTTCATATTTCCGCAGATCGTAATCAACTCCGGATCCCCTCAAGGTCGGACCGCTCAATCCAAAACTCAGCGCATCTTCAGCAGAGATCACTGCCACACCCCGTGTCCGGGCCAACCAGATGCGGTTTTTTTCCAAAAATACCACATATTCCTCAATTTTGGGAGGAAAGTAGTCCAGGAACTTTTGGACTTTTTCCGTCAACGAAGGGGTGAAATCGCGTTCGACACCGCCAATGCGATACCAGCTGGTTGTCAGTCTGGCACCACACAGTTCGTCGAACCAATCCAATAATATCTCCCGGTCACGAAACGTATAAAAGAACACGGTCATCGCCCCGATATCCAAGGCCTGGGTGCCCAACCAGAATAAATGGCCGATAATACGCTGCACTTCAGCCACAAGAGTCCGGAGATATTCCGCCCGGTCGGGAAGAGTGATGTCCATGAGTTTTTCCACAGCCCGACAGTACGCGAAGTTGTTATACATCGCGCAAACATAATCCAGCCTATCGGTATGGGGTATAAACTGGTGATACGTTCCACCCTCAGCCAGTTTTTCAACTCCTCGGTGAAGAAAGCCAAGTACCGGGGTCGATTTCACGATCCGCTCCCCCTCAAGCTCCAAAATCACCTTCAACACCCCATGGGTGCTCGGGTGTTGTGGCCCCATATTTAAAAGCAGTTCTTCCGTCCGGAGCGTGGGCAACGACTCCGTTTCCGGGTGGTTCGGATCGACTTTATAGACGGTTGTACGTTGATCTTCCAGTTTCATGATATCGGCCTAGAGCCTGCCGGATCTCCTTGCCCCGATAAGGGGGGACTCGGCAATCACGTCGGGTCGTTTAAAAAATCAAAGGTATCACGCCAGCCTTTCCCCTGAACGGGGAAATCTTTGCGAAGCGGATATCCTTCGGTGTAATCATCTGGCATCAAAATGCGGCGAAGATCCGGATGGCGATTAAACCGGATCCCCATCATGTCAAACACTTCGCGTTCCATAAAATCCGCTCCCATCCAAAGATCCGTCATGGAATCCACCAGACAATCGTGTTCGGGAACTCGGGTTTTGATTCGGATGCGATGGCGTTTCCGAATCGAGTAGACTTCATAGACCACTTCAAATCGTTCTTCATCATCAGGCCAATCCACTGAACTGACATGTACCATGTAATCGCAGTCCAGTTCAGGATCCTTCCGGATATATGAACAGACATCATGTAGGGCTTCCCGTTTGACAGTAATCGCCAACTCCCCCCGCCATTCATTGGCCCCCACAAACCCTTCAGGAAATCGGTTCTGGATCTTTTCTGCGATCGGATGCATGAATTGTTCGTGACTTTCCTTAGACTTTGACCTGCTCCGGTTGTTTGGTGAACACCCGTTTTTGCATGATCCGATCCTGTAATTTCAAAATCCCGTCAAACAATGCTTCCGGGGTCGGAGGACAACCTGGCACATAAATATCAACGGGAACGAACCGATCGACACCCTGAACAACGCTATAACTATCATAAATATTGCCGGATGTGGCACATGACCCCATGGAAATCACATATTTTGGTTCAGGCATCTGGTCATAAATTTTGCGAATAACCGGAGCCATTCGGCGACAGACGGTTCCGGCCACAATCATCAAATCAGATTGACGGGGCGAGGCACGGAATACTCCTGCGCCATAACGGTCAATATCATAACGGGATGACACGGCGGCGATCATTTCAATGGCGCAACAGGCCAAACCGAACGTCATGGGCCAGAGAGAGCCTTTCCGGGCCCAGTTTACGGCTTTCTCCAGAGAAAGGGTCATAATCCCCAGATCGCCGTCTTTTTGTGGCTTCCCGATTTGAATTAATCCCATTCCAAGGCCCCTTTACGCCAGGCGTACACATATGCCACGACAAATAATCCAATAAATATCATCATTTCAATAAACCCGATCATACCCAACTGATTAAAGGTAATTGCCCAAGGATAAAGGAAGATCACCTCGATATCAAAAATCACAAACAGCATCGCAATGACATAATATCGAATGGGGAACGGCATACGTGAATCCGAAAAGGGTTCAGATCCACATTCGTAGGTCGAAAGCTTTTCGGGTTCGGGATATTTAGGTTGGACCAGATGGGAAAGAGCAAGAGTGACCAGCCCAAACCCCATGGCAAGACCGATGAAGATCAGGATAGGAAGGAATTTGGTCAGATACTCAAGGAGAAGGTCTGAGCCAGACATCCGGGGACTCCCCTAAAATAGTTTAAAATTCAAAGCCTTCTACCGAGGCCGGCATCGTAGCACTCTATTTTTTTGTGAATCAATGGAACGAAAGACCTAACAGTCTAAGGACCATTCAGACCAACACGGCTCGAAATGAGGATTAACGTAAAGTTTTCATAAGATTTCCTAGCATACCGTGCCATGAAAAATTGACAGGTAATAGTCTTGTAAAAAATTTTCCCACCATCCTGAGCTTATGAATATCCGGAAGTGGAACAGAATAAATTCCCCACCCATCAGACTGGATGGCTTGGGACTCCTGGCATTTCAGTCAAGGTTCGGAACATGTATGGTGTTCCTCTGTTCAAGACAGGAAGGCAAAGGTTATCCAGTTGCTCATTGACATTTGAGACTTTAATAATTGTGGGGAATATTAAATAAATAGGTATAATAACCTAAATACATTCTAGAAAAATGTCATCTTTCTTGCTATATAACTTCTTTTGAATCAACGTCTGCTTCCAATTTTCATTACGAAAATGGAGGAAGAGAGAAATTAGAGCCTAAGCAAAAGAATCTGAAATTTTTGTGTGTGACCGCTGTCCTTAATATCCTTTATAAAGGGGAGAAAGGTCCGTGAAGAAACCAATAGACACCCCCCAATTTGAAGCAATGAAGTGAATGACGTACAAGGGAGAAGGTTGAGGCGGGGTTTTCCTCAAACTCCTGACTGGAATTCAAACGACGCACATGGTCTTAGAAGCCTGCCCTGCCTGGAGATCACACCCCCACAACAAATGTACAACTTAGGGTTTTTTCATCTTCGAGGAATGAGTCCGAAGATGAGGGGGGGGATCTGATTGGTCATTCCACTCCTCTTCCAGGGGAGAAACCGCCTTTGCTTTCTGACGACGGTGGATTTGAGTTTGGATCCTTTTTTGGGGTGCAGGCGAGGGTGCTCCTTCTGGATCACTTTTGGGTTTTTGTGAACGTTCGGAGTGCATAGAAATAGGGTAACACCTCTAGACTCTAAAAAGCTGTATTTATCAGACCTCGGCTTCTTGGGGTTTAAAGGGGCCTCTTGGGAAGAAAATACGAAATGTGGTCATTGCTGAAAAGGGAGGTGATGAGTAAAAAACACTTGTGGAAACAATCCGTCCATTAACTCTGGTTAAATACATTGGAAACAACGCGCGAAATAGCCCAAGGGCGATATTGCTATTTCGAAAAATTTTGCAATATCCACTGTTCGAAGTGGCAATAATCAACGAAAGAATTTCGTCTTTCATTGTGATTTTCCGGAGCTGTTCCGGCCTGGATAAGATGAATTTCGTTCGGGGATGACCGTCCTGCCTAATCGATTGGCGTTTGATTAGAATGAAAAAGAACGGTGACGGTATGGGAAAAATTGGTATAATATAAAGAGATCACAAACAACAACATCAGAAGGGAACCATACATGATCGTCCAAATTATGCAGAAAGAACTGAAAACTATTTCTGAAGGTTTTTCAATCACTCAAGCGGCCGAAAAGATGCAGAAAGAAGGAATTGGAAGCTTGTTGGTTGAACGGAAAGGAATTCCTGTGGGAATCATTACTGATACAGCTATTGTCCATAAGGCCGTTGGCCTCAAGAAAAACCTGGATGAGACCAAAGTAGAGACTCTCATGACCTCACCTCTCCCTACGATTCAGTTGGCCCAAACTTCGCACGATGCGTTGGATTTGATGGGTGACTTAGGCGTTCGCCATCTTATTGTATGTGATGGACCGAAAATTGTCGGTTTAATTTCTGCACGGGATCTTCTGGTGTATTTTGGAAGTGTCTCGGAACCCAGAATAGGGGTCGATTAATTCAGCGAATAAGGTGGCAAAAAAAATTTGTAATATAGGGGGGAAATACTCGCGAGCCATCAATGTTGTGTAGGGTATTATTATATTATTCCCACGTGATTGTTACGCCTGTAAGCAAAAGGTTTTCTTTAATCTTGACTCATGTCATCCTCTCTAGTGAATAATCTTTCATGTCCGCTTCTTAAGAAAGTACGCCTAGATTCGATATGACTATGTGCCCTCTACTGACAATAGGACTCGCAATCCTGAGGAGTCTTGTTCGTCCAAAACATTTCAGTTCACCCACACCTCCGTTGCATTTTTAAGCTTGAGCCATTTTTAAGCTGGCTTTGTAGAAAAATGCCCCATCTTTATAGGGTTGAAGTGGGGTCTCCTTATCTGTTACTAAAATTACAGGCCTTAAAGAATATTATGCTCCCACACAATGAAGCGTATTTCTCACCTATTTGTTGTCGTCCTGGTTTTTTGTTTACTGACCCTGAGTGGCATACTCGCCGCCCAGGCTGTTGAACACAGTCAACACCATTCCCAACACCATCAAGGGACTCATTCCACACTTCTCTGCACCTGGTTTTGTGCTGCAGGGCAAACACTAGAAACTAACCAGGTGCTGGTGGGTGGGCCGGTTGAGTCTTTTCTTCAAATTGGAGATTGGCGTCCAATCACTCATCAAGTTATTTTTGTTATCCCTCCAGCTTCCCGTGCCCCCCCTTCCTCCCTTTAGCTTTTATCATTACGCATTTCATTGGTTAAAAAAAAACATTCGATGTTTAGAGTGTTTCATTCGTAAGCTTTGGTTAGACAAGCTTGCGAGCGGAATTTTGCACTGCGGAAACACCCTTTACCCTAAACAGGTTTTATTCGGAAAGAATTCGCCATCATTCATTTATTGGACCTGTATTGACTGAAAATTTATTCAAGACAAGGATCGGCAAGAATATGACTAGGAGTATTCGATATCTATGTTTTGGGCTCATCGTTGGAAGTGTTGGCATCGTTTATGCCCTCCCGCCTGCTGAAGGGGCGTTATTGGATGGTCTCATGGGGGGAGTGGAGGAATCATTAGGAAAGAAGGCCGACGAAAAAGGGGAGCGGCTCATCATCGGCAATTTTTATCAGGCGGAGCGCCCCGATTCCCACGCTCCCATCGGGGTCATGCAGGATCATACGCATAACAAGGGTGAGTTCATGTTTACCTACCGGTATATGTACATGTATATGGACAAGATGCGGAATGGAACCGACAATCTTTCCAGCAATGACGTGTTAAAGGATTTCGCAGTGACTCCTAAAAACATGACGACGCAGATGCACATGTTCAGTGCGATGTATGGCTTGAATGATACAATTACCCTGATGGCCATGCTTCCCTACGTCATGAAAGAAATGGAACATCAGAACAGAGCCGGGGTTAATTTTACGACCAACTCCAGCGGATTCGGGGATACCAAGTTGGCGGCCCTTTGGCGACTGTATGCGTTTGAAACACCCAGTATAGGTTCCCATCGGTTTCATTTGAATACGGGCGTATCGCTGCCGACCGGCGATATCAATCCTACGGATAACACACCGTTAGGGAACAACTCATTGCTGCCCTATCCAATGCGATTGGGTTCAGGCACCGTCGATCTGTTACCCGGACTGACCTATACCGGGGTTCGGAACAATGTGTCGTGGGGGTTTCAGGCACTTGGAACGGTTCGTCTCGGATACAATCAGCAGGGTTATAAGGAGGGCAATCAATATAAGGTGAACTCCTGGGGGGCCTACCGTTGGGCTGATTGGATCAGCACGTCTGCGCGCTTGAACTGGCAACAATGGTACAACATCAAGAGAGAAGACGGCCAACTCCAAACGACAGTTGGACCCGCACAAATCCCTCTCGTCCCAACCGCCGACCCTGATCGACAAGGGGGACAGCGGTTGGACCTTATGGGAGGTGTGAATATTCTGTTTCCGGAGTTTATGGGCCTCGAGAATCATCTGAGTGTTGAAGCCGGCGCGCCTATTTATCAATATCTTGACGGTCCGCAATTGAAGCAAGCCTGGTCTTTTTGGGTTGGATGGCAAATGGTTATGTAGAAAAAAGATTGTGTAGGGATGGCTCAAATTCCGGAGAGTTTAGGAAAACGCAAAATAAGGAGATGGATCATGAATATCAACAATGCTTTGTGGATATTACTGGCTAGTCTATCCCTGGTCATGGGTCCCGGTGCGTCCCATGCGTATGAAGTGGGACATGTTCAGACTGGTGGATCCATCCATGGGAGGGTTTCTTTCCTAGGCTCCCCGCCAGAGCCTTTACACTTTAAGGTAGACAAAAATCCACAGGTTTGTGGCCAAGAACGCAGCCTCATGAAAGTTGAATCTCGAGATGGATTCCTGACTGGTGCGGTGGTCGTGCTTGAGGGCATTGATACGGGAAAACCGTTCTTTCCAAAAACCTTCACGGGGAATTTACCTGGAACGGGTGAATTTCGATACCTGGGAGGGGAATCCCTCGGACTTCAGGTCAAGACCAAAGATTGCAATTTTGGTCCTTTCACGGGTGTGATCGCAGCCAATGAAGCGGTGCGCTTTGAGAACCAGGATTCGATCAAGCATGTCCTGCACTCCTTTGTATCCAAGGATACCAGGGGAAGAATTCTGCGCACGGTTCATAATCAGGATCTTCAACCTCATGATGAGATCGTCCAGGTATTTCACTCAGACAAAATGGAAGACGGGGTCGTGGTGCGGATCATATGTAATCGGCATGACTTCATGCAGAACTGGTTGTACGTCGTGGACAACCCGTATTTTGCCATTTCTGATCAAGAAGGCCGGTTCACCATTGAACAAATTCCGCCGGGAACATATACGTTGTTAGTCCGGCATCCGGTGTTGGGTGAACAGCGCCAGGAAGTCACCATTGAAGCACGGGGAGATTTGCAGGTGGGATTTGCCTTCGTGGATGAATGAAAGGCAACTGAAGAAATGAATGGTCCCGGGATATCATCAACACCCGAACCGTGAATCGCAGGGCGGGAGCTTAAAACCTCCTTGTGGGGGAGGGTTCCATTCCGGGCCAGGGCCCGCAGGCTCTTGAAGATCGCTATTATCATAAGGCTCTTCATTGCCGGTGACCCCATCCTCATAGGAATCCTTGAACATCTCACCCAGCTCCTGCTCAAACTTCCCGTTTCCATTTAAATCAATCCAAAAAAACACCGGATCGCCAACGGTCAAGACGACCGGGGTGCCGAACTCGTCGAGCCATACCTTATAGGTTCGACGTGCCGTCATGTAATTAACGGACCCGGAGCCGGTCAGGTCAAATTCCCTGAAGAACATATCGTTGCGCCAATCATAATAGGCGTTGATCTCCCGAGGATCGAATTCATCCGGTTCCACCGGAAGCTTTGGGCGTGTTTGAAGCGACGAAAACGGATTAGTATTCATGGCCACAGGCTGAACACGGATTGAAGGTTGGTGATCAGCTTGATAAGGGAAGACAGCCTCCTCCCGGGAAGTGAGATGTAAAGCCCCAAGTAAGGCAATACAGAGAAAGGGAAATGGCGTCATAAAAGTTGCTCTTATCCTCGTCATTTAGGGAGACTAGCAAAATTGTATTCTTTGCAAGAGCAAAGGTGCAAATTTTGGCGAAGGATCGAACCCGGTTGAATGTTATGCGAAGTACCCGCGCCCTACCGGGTTTGAGGAAATAATGCCAAATGGGATGACATTCCCTTCCGACCTCTTACCGTATTATATAATTTGAAAAGGATTGAACCTACGATGAATGCGGAATCACGATGGAAAACGTTCTGGAGGCTACTTCCGGCCCACATGAAACAATGGGTATTGCTCATCTCGTTTTGTGGAGTGTTGGGAGGATGCGCCTCCATAGAATCCCCGGATAGTGCAGAACAGAGGGGCAGCGAATTTAATTGCGCAGTGGGAGATGTGACGCCGCATGGAGCCATCGTGTGGTTGCAAACCACTGGCGCCCAAACACTAAAAATCCAATACTCCCCTGACCCACAGTGGTCCACCTTTCAAGAAACCAAAATGGTGACAACCTCTCCGGAATCCGATTTCACCACCCACATTCCCCTGACGGCTTTGACCCCGAAAACACGGTATTGGTATCGGAGCCTGGAGCCGGGAAAAGATCCCGGACGACCGTGTCAATTCATCACGGCTCCACTTGAAGATGACGTGACGACCGTGACCTTTGTGGTTGGAGGAGATACGCGCCATAGTTTTCAACCTTTTTCAATTATGGAAACCATGCGCACGGTGAGTCCAGACTTTTTTGTGTTTTTGGGAGACACTATTTACGCGGACAAAGACACGCCTGCCCGAGAATTATCGGACTATTGGCACAAATATCGAGAAAACCGTGACGGATTGGCTCGACGGCTTTTGGCAGAAACAAGTGTCTATGCCATCTGGGACGATCACGAAGTGGACAGTGACTTCACTTCAACGAATCCACTCATGCCTATTGGTCGCGAGGCCTTTTTTACCTATTGGCCCGTTCGCCAATATACGCCGGATCCCACCCGTCTCTATCGGACATTTCGCTGGGGAAAAGCCGTGGAACTCTTTCTCCTGGATACCCGACAATATCGAAATCCGGCAACCAACACGATGTTGGGAGCTGATCAAAAACAATGGCTGCTAGCCCAGCTCGAGGCCTCTTCCGCCAGATTCAAATTTATTATCTCCTCCGTCCCCTTTTCCGATCCTCGGGTCGATAAATGGGGAGAATATCCCGATGAGCGAGATGAGATCTTGCGGTTTTTAGACAAAATGGGCATTACGGGGGTGGTGTTTCTTGCCGGTGATGTGCATCTTGGAGCGGTGAGTCGCATGCCTGGTTTGACGGATCGCAAAGAATTTATTTTCGGTCCGCTGGCGGCTCAGATGAATTACAAGATTTCTAATCGAGAGCCACGATTTGAGTACTTTAACGACGCCTCACGAAATTTTGGGAAAATCACCGTTGATCCTAATGGCTTGAAGCCATCGGTCCACATAGAGTGGTTTGATGCCAACAAGACCTTGCTTCACCAAGTCATCCTTGAAGAAAATTAAACCGGTTTCCTGTTCTCTCAGTTGGTGGAGCATGCCTTGAAAGCCGTTGTCATAACTCGATCACTTCCCCTCTCAGCCCCGGAATCTCTGGAAGATGTGGATCGTCCCAGCCCAGAGCTCCAAGAACGAGATCTGCGTGTGCAGGCAGAGCCCACTCCGTCAATCCCGTAGATTCCAAATATGGGGGATCGTGGACGCCACGGAATGGGTAGATCTCAACGCCCTCACACGAAAAAGCGCCACGTTTTCCTGGAAATTCAGGTTCACCCCCTTCTCTGTTTCAGCCCCAGAATAGGATTGAACAACACAGGAAATTGAAAACTGTTGTGGGGGCTCTCAATACAGGGGTTTCCCGGCAACAGCCCTTTTGAGAATGTGGGGGGTGCAAGGGCACTCGAATAATCCGCTCCCACCATGCTAGGGTTTCATTGATGTTCAGCCGCGGTGGTTCATGATGCCCACTCCTTCCCATTCATCTTCGTTGAAGAACCCGCCGGCATGGCTGTGTGAACTGCCGAAAAAAGATCCCTGGTCCAGACCATTTGCCGAAAGCCTGTTGACCCACTTGGATCTCTCTGAAGGCGCAACCATACTGGATGTGGCCTGTGGAGATGGGATTCCTGCCTTTTATCTCGCTCATCATGTTGGACCAGGTGGCCATGTCATTGGAATTGATGCCAATCACGCCCAACTCATTCGTGCCCGCGCCGTTCAGGGACCATATTTCCCCTGGCTGGAATTTTGCCTTGGGGATGTCCGAACCTTGCCCCCCGATCTTGGCCAATTCGATCGCATCACGGGCAACTTGTCCTTTATGTTTTTTCGGCCTCACCGTCTGGAGGCCCTTCAGCAATTGGCTCGATTTCTCAAGCCTGGAGGGCAATTGGTTCTCACATTCCCCTCCCTTGGAACGTTTGATTCCCTATGGAAACGCGTGGACCGGGAAATGACCCAACAAGGGCTCACGAAAGAACGAGAGGCATTTGCCGATTATCTCGCCGAACGGCCTTCGGCGGTGGATGCCCGAACATGGCTGGCAGCCTGCGGATTGGTCAACATTGACGTGACAGAATATCCCCTGGAAGTGCACACCGGTCCAGGTCAAGAGTTCCTGTATCATCCGTTGCTCCGTGGGGGATTCTTAGACGATGTCTATGAATGCTTCGCCGATCAAACATTGGCAGACCAATTCATGAATACGATTTCCCTCGACACCCGAAGCTTTGTGCCGCTTTTCGCGCAACGCTGTGTCATGGCTGGTTGGTTGCCAAAGTCATAAGCATCCTGGGGCCCAGACCGAATTCAACGAGCACGATTATTTTTCCACACGGCTCTTATAGAAGAGAAGGGAACTGGAAAATGGCAGAGGAAGTGACGCCGGATCGAATCATGCAATTGGGAATGGCCTTCTGGGGCTCCAAGACACTGTTGAGCGCCGTGGAACTCGGCGTCTTCTCCGAGTTGGCCAAACAGCCGCTTGATGCCCAGGCCCTGCAGGCACGTCTGGGGCTTCATCCTCGCAGTGCACGCGATTTTTTTGATGCACTCGTCGCACTGGGCATGTTGGATCGGCAGAATGGACATTATGCCAATACATCCGAGACAGACCTGTTTTTAGATAGAGCCAAACCCACCTACTTGGGAGGGTGGCTGGAAATGGTTAATTTCCGTCTTTACCGATTTTGGGGAAACCTGACCGAGGGATTACGGACCGGGCTACCGCAGAACGAAGTTAAAGAAGGCAAAAATTTCTTTGAAGAATTGTACAGCGATCCTCAGCGCCTGAAAGAGTTTTTAAGTTCCATGACAGGGTTGAGCATGGGAGCCAGCAGAAAGATCGCCTCTCAATTTCCCTGGAAACAATACCACACCTTCATTGATGTTGGATCCGCTCAAGGCGGATTAGCGGTGCAGGTGGGATTGGCGCATGAACATATCACCGGAGGTGGGTTTGATTTACCCGTCACGGGTCCGATTTTTAAGGAATACGTCCATTCCTTCGGACTGTCCTCCCGATTGCAATTTTATCCAGGAAATTTCTTCTCGGACCCCCTTCCAAAAGCCGAAGTGCTCTCAATGGGCCATATTCTCCACGACTGGAATTTGGAAGAAAAAAAAATGTTGATCGCCAAAGCTTTTGACGCCTTGCCCCCAAGCGGCGCCCTGATTATCTTCGAGTCGTTGATCGATGATGAGCGACGCTCAAACGCCTTCGGTCTCATGATGAGTTTGAATATGTTGATCGAGTTGCCAGGGGGGTTTGACTATACGGGTGCGGATTGCACCGGGTGGCTGCGGGAGGCCGGATTTCGCGAAACCCGCGTGGAGCATTTAATCGGAGCGGATTCCATGGTGGTAGGCATCAAATGAGAACGGTTTTGGGGGCTGATTCTCTCCCGATTTGAATGTAGGGAAAACCCTCACGGCCCACAAGATGGCAAACGAGATGAAATCGATTGTTCCCGATTATATGAATCATATGATTGGTGATTAATGCATTCCGATGGATGCCGCGACGGATCCTTCAAATACCACTGTGTTTGATGTCTCTGCATCGACTCATATCCTCTTTGAGCTCATCCCAGGCGTATCCGGCCATTCCCGTGGCACAAACAAATCCAACAATACAAAGGTTATAAAAAATTGATGACGATCCGAATCCTGTTTCATCAACTAAGCCTATCGCAACAATCTTTTGATATGCCAAATAACCCGCACCTCTGTCGGCAAATACACATGCAGGGATGAATCGGCCCTGATTCTGAAAGGTCGGAGGAGAAAGGTGAACACTTCGCGGTGGGTCGTCATGGCGGGAACGTTGATCGTTGTGTGTGCAGGAGGATGGTACGGAATGATTTGGATGCCGGGAAGCAGTTATCAAGGCGCCTTACCATTAGCGACCGACGAAATACGTGACTTGGAGCAAAAACTCCACACCCATGTCCACACGCTGAGCACACAAATCGGAGAACGCAATCTCTTTCACTACGACAAACTCATGCTCGCGGCCGAATACATTCGCGCTGAATTCAAAGCGGCCGGATATGATGTCCTCCGACAAAAATTCGACGTTTCCGGAAACATCTGTGAAAACATCGAAGCGGAGGTACGCGGGACGGATCGCCGGGAAGACATCCTTCTTATTGGCGCACACTATGATTCCGTCAAAGGGAGTCCCGGTGCGAATGATAACGGGACCGGAATCGCGGCGATGTTGACCCTGGCCAGGCTATTCGCCCAATCCCCTGTTTCTCGCACCCTCAGATTTGTGGCCTTCGCCAACGAAGAACCACCCTTTTTTCAAACCCCAAGCATGGGGAGCCGCGTATATGCCCAGCGCAGTCGCCAGCAGAATGAACGCATTATCCTCATGCTTAGCCTTGAAACCATTGGCTACTATACGGAGGCACCGAACAGCCAAAGATACCCACCGCCGCTCAGCCTCATTTACCCGTCAAAGGGAAATTTCATCGGTTTTGTGAGTAACCTTGCGAACAGGGATTGGGTGCAGCAGGCGGTAGGGTCCTTTCGACAGCACACCCAGTTTCCCTCAGAAGGGGCCGCGTTACCTGAATGGTTGCCCGGAGTTGGCTGGTCGGATCATTGGGCATTCTGGCAGGAAGGATTTCCGGCCCTCATGGTCACGGATACCGCTCTGTTTCGGGACCCGAATTACCACACCTCGAACGATACACTTGATCACATTCACTTCGACCACCTCGCACGAGTGGTCACCGGACTGCAACATGTCATCAGGGACTTGGCCAACCAACCATGACAAACGTCATGGTGAGATGATCCCGATATATCCTTGCGTTTCACTATTCCGTCTGTCACCTTTTCAAATTGCACCGCTATACAAAATTCTTTATCACCGTTCGACTTGAGAGCCACACCGATAGGAATGTGGCTCGGTCGGCAACCTACCTACGGGACACAACTGTATAGACAGCATCCACGACATGGACGATCACCAGAGATTGGCTAATGACAACCATCCCCTCTATCCAAGAGAGGGACCGGATTTCGGAAAATGCCGAACTCGAGTTTCTGAGGAATAAAATAATATGTCTATGACCTGGGAAAGGTGTTGGTGAAATCCAGGTTGAAATCTTGATAAATGATTTGAGCTGCATTTCGTCCTGGCGCCATCGTGACTCCGGCGCCCGGATGGCTACCCGATCCGCAAAGATACACGTTCGGGATGGGAGATCGATAGTTTCCCAACTCCAATTGGCTGCTCGTGTATGCACACGATCGGGAAGAACTCAGGGTCATGTGTCGCGGGTTGGCGAACCGCATCAAACCCGGAGGCCGTTTTGTCACCTTAATCACCAATCCTGCACTATATACGTGGCAATCTCATCCGCCGAACTACCGAAAATACGGCATTGAGGCCCAATTGCCCGAATCGGCTTATGAAGGGGCCCCGGTCGCCCTTACGGTACACTTAGAGGACCAATCGATTGTGATCGAAAATTATTATATGCCGATCGACGCACATGAGTCGGCGTTGCGCGATGCGGGGTTTCGAGATATCGCATTTCATAACATGACGCTTGCCCCCGATCCGAAAGTTGATGACGAAGGGGACTACTGTGACCATTGGCTGAAATATCCTTTTTTTATCTTGATCGACGGTATCAAGGCGTAAAGGCGCTCCGCATTGAACATCTCCACCACCCTTCATATGCCGGGAATAGGGTAGAAGTACTTGTCGTGTCGAGCAAACCCATGTATTTCCCACCGGTTCCGTTTGATTTGGCCGAGGCGGTGGAATGTTCCGATCTCGTGGATATGGCCTATGGCATGTACTACCAATGGGTACAGGACAAACCACATACGCCACTCGATTTGCATTGGCAACCTCCTCGTACCTCCCATTATCGCTTCGGCGAACCGATCTGGGGCAATTCCGAAGTGCTCGTATTCAGGGATTTGGAACCTTTTGCGTTGGTTGCCCAGCAGGACGACAAGGCCTATGCAATTTTTCGGGGGACCGAAACCCTGGAGGCTTGGTACAATGACGGGGAAATCAAACAAGTTTCTTACGAGCTGTCACACGTTTCCAATATTGGCCTCGTGCATGAGGGATTCTTTGACCTGTATAAATCCCTTCGTCAGTCCCTCTTATCGCAACTCAATTCGCTGGAAGGCATTCGCACGTTGTACATCACGGGCCACAGTCTGGGTGCAGCCTTGACCATGGTGTCCACACCGGACTTGATGGCCAACGCATTGACGCTACAGACACCAATAGTCTTTCAATATAATTTGGCGGGTCCCCGTGCCTGCGATCCAAAGCTGGCCACCTTTCTTAACACCGGCCTCGCTCAAATTTATCGGATTGTGAACAGTTGCGATCTGGTGCCGGAGGTGCCACCATCGGTGTACCTTGGATTTACGGAAAAGCTTCTGTACGAACATGTGGGCTACCCCGTAACCTACACCGCGCAATACGGGAACGTCCCCGGCAATCATGCTCATCACACCAGTTACAATTTCGCACTAAAAAACCCGAAACAGCCTCAGGGCCCTGTCTCTGGCACCTTATAAGGGGCCATTCGCCAGAGCTCATGTTGGAAATCATGTGAGATCATTGTAGACTTTTTGAATATTAAGCCTGTTCAACTGTTAAGAAATTCTTGTGCTTGTATGTCGTTCCTCCGCCATCTTTTTGAGGGTGATTCGGTCGACTTTGCCGGTGGGATTGAGCGGCATTTCAGCTATGAACTCAATTTCTTCCGGAGCTTTGTATCCCACCTTCGCCCGAGCAAACTGAATAAGCTCTTGGCTCGTCGGGCATATGGCCCCATCTTTCAGCGTAATGTACGCTCTCACGTTTTCCCCATGAACCGAATCATGCACCCCAACCACGCCAGCGTTATCGACCGCCTCATGCTCCAGTAGCGCCTCTTCAATTTCCTGAGGGCAAATATTAGAGCCATCATGAATAATGATTTGTTTCTTACGGCCGCAGAACCAGAGGTAGTCGTCTTGGTCCGCTTTTATGAGATCGCCAGTATCGAGCCATCCGTCGCGGATCGTGGCTTCTGTTGCCGCTGAGTTGTTCCAATAGCCAACCATTGTCGAGGGAGCTTTCACCCAGAGGCGCCCTTCCTCGCCATAGGATAACTCTCGACCATTTTCATCCTGAATGGAAAGGACAGCACCAGGGCACACACATCCAACCGAACCCAATTTATTGAGTCCTCTGATCGGATTCATCGTGATGGGGAATGCTTCGGTCATGCCAAATGCCTCATTAATAGGAAGACCCGCAATGTCAGTAAACTCCTTTTCTAATTCTGCTGGAACTTTATCTCCACCTGAAACACATAGCCTGAGGGAATGAAAGTCTTCTGGCTGGGCATTATGATCTCTCACTAGAGCGATCAACGCCGCTGGCAACATGGCTAACACAGTCGGCCGAGTATTGCGAAGTAATGGCAATAATTCGTCGCCATCGAACGTGCGGGCCACATCCACACGTGCCCCAACCGCAAGGCCAGCGAGCGAAAAAATAAGAGACCCAATGTGAGAAATAGAAGAACCGGGCAGGAGGATGTCGTCAGCGGTAAGCTCGAACGCTTTAATAAGGCTTGCGATCATCCAACCAAATGTTTCTAACGTGTGAGTCACACCTTTTGGCTTGCCGGTACTGCCGGAGGTGAAAAAGATAAAGGCCGGAGCGTTCGGATCCGGCTGACTCAGTTCACTTGTTTGTCTCTGTGGTTTGATCAACTCTTCAAAGCTGGGACTTCGCCCCAATGCTCCGTCCCACGATATGAGGCCGAATGGCAAATTCCCAGCCAGTTTGCTTTGAGCAATATCTTGGGTCCGTTCGGCGTGGGCAAAGAGTATCGAAGTCTGGCTAACTTCCAACGCATGGTCAATTTCTAGTGGAGTGTATCGGTAATTGAGGGGCGTGGCGACCAACCCGGCCTTGATACACGCGAGATAATGAACGAGCAGTGCGCCACGGTTGGGCATAAGAGACGCCACGCGGTCGCCGGCTTTCAGACCAAGACCCACGAGATTTGCTGCCAACTGGGTACTTGTGCGATCTAGTTCTCGCCAAGTCCAGCGGGTCGCTGCGGAGACAAGTGCAAATTCGTCCGGTTTGGTCTCCAGTCCGCATTTCAGGATCTGACCGGGATTAAACGATTTACTGAGCGGTGGTCCTATTATTGGCATTTTTTTTGATGTGCAAAGAAAAGCAGGGGTCCTAGCAATTGAGTGCACTGGGAATCAATGGCGCAGTTTGCCAAACTCGCCTCACTTAGACAAGGTCTATATCATTTACAGAGTTACGACCAAGCGGAGGAATAGTCGCAGCCAATGTGGAATTGCTCCCAACTCCCACCCGATGCACCGTCCTGTCTTTTGGGTATAACGTTTCGATCGGGTTGTTCGGCGGCACCACGCCATTGATAGCTGTGTGGATGATTACCAGGACGGACAATTCAATCATGCCGGCGTATTGGATCGCCATGGGCGGAGCGGTCACCTTGCTGACAGCAATCTTCCTTATTCGCGAAACGGCTTTCGTGACCCTTGACTGATTTGTATTCCCACCAGGAACTTCCCAGTCATTGATCTTTCGACATGGCATATTTCAGGATAGCGTTGTACCTTTGCGATCGCGATATAGACTGTTGACGCCATAGGGGTGATCCATAGATAAACCGCATCTCCTCGGTTTGTGTGTTCACTCTGTAAATCTTCCTTGGTAAGTATCTCCCACGTGTATCATGCTCTAGAAACAAGGCTGGGGCTTCTCTCCTCCTGTAGTTTCTGGAGGTGAATGAAAGATTCCGGTAATGACGATGATCGGATTGCGTGACGGATCCTCCTGCTCTGCCAATTTGTTATAGAGAGTGCCAAATTCCGGCACGGTCTGGAAGACTGAACAGCCGGCCAGACAGACCAATCCCAACACCATAAAAAAAATATCGGCCCATAAGAAAATACTCACCAAGAGGTTCAACCGGCTTTGACATGGGAAATCCCCAAAATCATGTCACAATAAAAATAAGTACAAAATTGAATCATGAATTTTTTTTAGATGACATCCATTTTATTGATCCTTTAAGGCATTTATGGTGGGATAGAACTGAGCGGAGGATAAAGTGAGAAATGGCTCGAATGGCGTGGGACAGGATTCTTAAAGAAATCAAATCGCTCAATCCCCAGAAGGATCATGAGCGCATCGTCTTTCTCTCCACCTGTTACGAATTTTCCTTCGACACGACCCGCGCTCTGGAGTTGGCCTTGTTTCGCACCTTTTGTGTGCCCAGTATTTCCGGGCTGCTGGATCGGACCGGAGAATTCGGGCGAAGAACTCAAAAACGCTATGACGACACCGACATTCTAGTCAGCGAATTGTTGGAATGGGGATACAGCAGTGAACGGGGACGGCGGGCCATCCAACGAATCAACCGGTTGCATGGACGTTTTTCGATTGCGAACGAAGACTTTCTGTATGTTCTCTCCACTTTTCTCTTCGAACCCATCCGGTGGAACCGGCGTTATGGCTGGCGACTTATGTGTGAGCAGGAACGCCTCGGTCTCTTTTACTTCTGGCGAGCCGTCGGACAAGGCATGCAGATCCAAGAAATTCCAGAGGATTACCAGACCTTTGAGCGTTTCAGTGTCGAGTATGAACGTGAACGATTTCGTTTCACTCCATCCAACCACCGTGTCGGAACCGCCACGGTTGAGCTGTTTGTAGGCTGGTTTCCAAGAATGCTGGCCCCGCTGGTCCGCTCGGCCATCTATGCCCTGTTGGAGCCTCCGCTCATTAGGGCATTCGGCTTTCCTGAACCGTCGCGATTGATGCGCTGGGCGGTGCCCTCATTCCTGAAGCTGCGAGCCGGTATATTGCGATACCTCCCACCCCGGCGGCATCCCCGGCTACGAACGGAGATGGTTCATCCTTCACATCCGGACGGTTATGTGATCGAACATCTGGGTCCGCCGGAGGAGACGAAAAGGAAATGAGGATAGGAAAGCTGGGCTGCCTATCTCTCATCCTCTTGTAGCGTGGCCACGCAAATACCATAAATTAACAGTTCTTCTCATAGGCCTATTCATTCACAAATGGGAGATTCAATCATGAAAATAGAGTCCATTAATTCATTCACACGACATTCTCGCCTGGGGTTTTGCTGCCTCCTGCTGGCGTTTCTTCTTACCGGTCTGACTGCCGGCTGTTCACATCAACCGTGGGACATCGACACTTACATCCAGAATCTTGAACGGCCTGAACGGGACGACTACCAACAGCCGGAAAAGGTTGTCGAAGCGTTGAACATCACGCCCGGTATGGTGGTGGCTGATGTGGGAGCAGGATCAGGGTACTTTACACGCCGGTTTGCCAAAACAGTTGGAGAGACAGGACAGGTGCTGGCCGTTGATATCGAGCAGAAAATGCTGGACTACAACAAACAGGATTTGGAGAAAATCGGGATGGCCAACCGGGCCACATTCATTCTGGCTAAACCGGACGATCCGTCACTTTCCGAAAACAGCGTGGACCTGGTCTTTCTGTGCAATGCGTATCATCACGTCGAACATCATGTGGATTATTGGGCCAAAATCAAATCCGCGTTAAAACCCAATGGACGAGTCGTCATCGTCGATTTCTACCACGATGAGCGGTCCGGCAAACTCAGCTTCTCCAAACACCATCTGGTCCCCAGGGAACGCGTCATTGAGAACATGGAGAAAGTGGGACTCACTCTGTCCAATGAGCACACCTTCCTCCCCCGTCAATATTTTTTGGAATTTAAGAGAGACTAATTCATATGCCCCTCCAAACTGTAGTGCTGCCAAAAAGCTTAGATTTTGAAGCTTTTGGCAACTTTCTCCAAGAAAATAACCTTTGGAACATTGGAGAGCCTCATCAATCAATAATGCTTGAGGCGAGGGGGCATGAATGGATCGAGCCGACTCCTCTTGCTGCTTTGGCTGTGGCTTTTTGTGAACGAAAAAATAGATACCAAGCTGAGATAGCCCTAAATGAATTCAGGGGAGCTAAGCACCCAGGATATTTCGAAAGAATGGGATTTTTTGATTTATTAAATCACCAATCACCTGTCTCCCCAGGAGTCCATCATGATCCGTCTGGTCGGTTTATACCTATAAAATTTTTTGATTCTCTTCAAGAGGTCGATGAATTAAAAAAACAAGCTGCAGGTCTTTTGGGGGTTGATTCAAGCATTGATCCTTTTCTTACTCGCGTCTTGGAAGAAGCAATGCGCAATGCAGTTCAACATGCAGGAGCGGGTCTTAGGTTGGTAGTTGCACAAAGATACCCTAGCCCTCCAGCTCGGATTCAGCTGGCAATCGTAGATTCTGGAATGGGGATACGGGCTTCATTGTTTAATAAATCCATATTTGCTGTGGGTGATGCAGAAAGAGCGCTTCGTTTAAGTATTCAAGCAGGGATAACTGGGAAGCGAGGGCAAACAACGGGGAATTACTTTGAACAAAATCAGGGATTTGGGCTGCATTTGTTAAATCGAATTGTCGAAGAAACATATGGAAAGTTTGCTCTGGCTACAGAGAATGTTCTTCGCTTTCAAAATGGAATACACACCAAATTTTTAAGAATTAAACCAATTAAGGGAACGATTCTTGGAATTGAACTTTTTGAAGACTACTTAAAGGATTGGGATTTTTGGGAATTACAAAACCGGTTAATTGGAGAAGTGCCTAAGTGAATCCCTTAAAAGTCTCGATGGGAAGCTTCCAAATTCATGCTCTTGGTACATGTTCAAATAACTCCAGACCTGACAGGCTCCACCTAGGGAAGTCTGGATAAAATTTATTTATTCTTTTTAACGCATATAGTATTTTTATACGTTAATTAGAATATTGTAATTTTATTCGTTTTGGCGCATAATAAAGGTGGAGGTAAAACATGTCCGACCTTGCACGCAATCCGAAACAGATCGGTAATGCGATCCGCCGGGCCCGTAAGCAACGCGGCTTGAGTCAGACGCAACTCGGAGAAAAGACCGGATTGCGCCAGGCGACGATATCCCTCATCGAGACGGGTAATCCGGCCGCGACGCTGGAGACGATTCTGACGGTGCTCAGCGTCCTCGATCTGGAGTTCCGGATCGCGCCGCGATCGAAGGGGACGGCGGCTGATATCGAGGATATTTTCTGATGGCCCGCAACCGCCGGCAGGCGCCGTTACGGGTGCTGCTGAACAATCGCCCGGTCGGTCAACTCCACAAGGCCACAAGCGGAGCCATTGCCTTTCAATACAACCCGGACTGGTTAGGATGGCCACACGCCCTACCGGTCTCACTCTCGCTTCCTTTGCGCGAGGACCCCTATAGAGGAGAACCGGTCGCTGCCGTGTTCGAGAATCTATTGCCGGATTCGGATGCGTTGCGCCATCGGGTTGCGGAAAAAGTCGGAGCGGACGGAACCGATGCCTATAGTCTGCTTGCTGCCATTGGCCGCGATTGTGTAGGAGCCTTACAGTTTGTCGGGGCTGACGATGCCGTGGAGGAGATCGACGATTCCGCCGCGATCACCGGGGAGCCCGTGAATGAGAATGCGATTGAAATGCTCCTCAACGGATTAGCCCAAACCCCTTTGGGCCTGAGCGGTGATGATGCGTTTCGGATATCACTGGCCGGAGCGCAGGAAAAGACCGCACTGCTCCGGCATAAGGGCAAATGGCTTAAGCCCCGAGGCACCACACCCACCTCCCATATTTTTAAAAAACAGATCGGCCGATTGCCGAACGGACTCGACCTCTCGAATAGCGTCGAGAATGAATTCTATTGCCTGAAACTGGCGGCCGCATTTGACCTGCCGGTCAACCGGGCGGACATCTACACGTTCGGAGAGACGAAATCGCTTGTGATCGAACGCTTCGACCGGCTCTGGACAAAAGACAAGCGGCTGTTGCGGCTACCGCAGGAGGATTGTTGCCAGGCGCTTTCGGTGCCGCCCACCCGAAAATATCAAAGTGAAGGCGGACCGGGAATGATCGAAGTGCTTGATCTGCTCAAGGGCAGCGATCACCCCCTTGAAGACCAGGAAACCGTGTTAAAGGCCCAAATCTTCTTCTGGCTCATTGGCGCAACGGACGGGCACGCCAAAAATTTCAGCATTTTTCTCAGTCCAGGGGGCAGTTACCACCTGACCCCCCTCTATGATGTCCTCACCGCTCAGCCCAGCTTCGAAATGCGTCAAATCGAAAGCAAACAGATGAAGCTAGCCATGTCGGTCGGGACCAAGCGGCACTATCGAATCGGCGACATTCTCGGGCGGCATTTTATTCAGACCGTGGAAGGGGCGGGACTGCCGAAAAGATTCGCCCTTGAGACTATTGAGAAAGTGGCTGATACAGCCGGGCAGGCATTGGAAGCCATCGAGCGCGTCCTACCGGTGGATTTCCCCGAGATCATTCACCGGGCGGTCAAAGCCGGCGTGACCAACCGTCTGTCCAAGTTGCGAATTGCGTAACTTGTAGGGGAGGGTACGTGCGGTGGACTCATCCGGCTATTCGGCCAGGTTTGTCATGGGCATGCCTCGCTGTTTCCAGCCTGACATGTGACCGTCCAGGTACACAATATTTTTATACCCCACCGTCCAGAGAGCGAATTTGCCGATCCACGCTCTCGGGCCATGCTCGCAATATACGACAATCGGCTCCTTCGGTGTGGCGTTGGTCTCCTTATGACGGCTCCAAATGGCGTAAAAAGGCAGATGCACAGCCCCGGGCACATGCCCGGCATCGTATTCACCTTGCGAGCGGACATCCACAATCACCGGAGCCGTGTGTGTTTCAATTGAGGCTAACAGTTGCTCGGGAGTCATATCGTGAAGGCCTTTCTCCGAACATGAGACAAGAGTGGTAAACACGACCAAACCGACACACCAAAGCAAGACGGTATCCAAATAGGGAACAAAGGGCAAACCTGTCAGGAAATTGAGAGATGATTTCCAAACTTTCGGAGTCAACAATTCACCGCAAGGCTGACCAAGATGGCTCCGCGTGATTCCCTCATCAATAAAAAAGCTTTGTGCCTTTCCGACATAGCAGGGAAAATCCTGTGAGCGGTCTTGCCACCTACGATGATCCGATTATCCACACATGAAGTGATCTATAGGTTGGGGTTCGCACTAATGCCCTCTGGTAAGCATTCATTGAAAAAAAGACTTCATTGGTCCATTATTCTTGATGTCCTATTCTGGGCGGAGAAAGCGGGGCCCGCTTCAGGGTAATCCATTGGGAGGTTATGTCGTGGACGAATCCGACGCCACACTCGCAATGGTCGTCACCAAGGTGCCAAAATCGCAAATCGCTGCAAGAGCTAATAGAAAGCCTACCGAAATGCCCTCAGTTGCGTCCTTCAGCGGTAGAAGCCACGCACAGCTCGTGGGAATGGGCGCCATGATGTTACCAACCTCGGTCCATCCGTTTTGATAGCTTGGGTCCTTTGCTTGTTCGACCGAGGCCCAAATACCGGTTGCCAGGAGACCCGTCCCTGCAACGCTCAGTGTAATGGGCCCTACCACAGGCGCGTATTTACAGTTCGCCTTCACCGATGAATAGATTGTAAAGGCCAGATTGAGAGCGACTGGGACGAACCCGGCACCCCAGTATGTCACAGTGGCCGTGTCTGCCTTCGACCAATCGGATGGTGACTTCTCCAGCACCTGATAAGGCACAGTGAACCCTTGAAACATCAGTGTCAGGACAATACCTGACCACGATAGGAAGGTGGCGATTGGATCTTCCTCGCCGTCGGATAGAGCAGCCAGACCATCGTTGGCGAGATCATCAGCCGTGTAAAGAAAATATGAGATGCCGGCGAGGAGCAACATGACCTCCTGGAGCGACGAGAGTTCTGCTGTTGGAAGCCCACCCTTGGGCAGTGCCTCTGTGTCTCCCGTTTTGAAGGACGGCCAAGGTATAGGAGAAGATGTAATGGTGCTGACCTGAGTGCTGGTAAAAGGAGGACTGGGCTTGGCAGGGTCACTCTTGGACCCAAATAACAGCTTATAGAGGATGGTGGCCGGCACCGCAAGGATCAGGCTGAGTACATCCAAGATGGTCAGGTCGTCTCCCGGATTCTCAGGTGTGCCCGTAATGACGTACTTGTACAACCACGAGAGTATGGGAATGTCGATAGTCTTGTTCAGAGCTGCCTGAAGAGTGGAGATTGCCGTGCCAAGCAGATTCAGCAGCGCAATGAGGATATCTTCGACCATATCCAACACGAACACCACAACATCTTCAGCGGCCTGAAGGAAGGCCAGCATGGCGACATCAAAGAACTTTTTCGGATTGTTTGTCTGAATCTGCAGAAAGTTCTGAAGCGATTGAGTCTTATCTTGGAAATCCTTGGCCTGGGCCTGAACCATGTTGTAGAGATTATCGAACGGACTCGTGTCTGCCAGAGGAGGCAACGCCGCGGCCAGGCTTGAGGTATTCGCAAAGTGATGCTGCGCCTTGGAAGAGACGTAATTACAACGTGCGGCATGGGCATGAAAGGTGTGATGGTACGGTTGCCCCTGCAGCACGATTGACGAGCCGCCCTTTTGCTTGTTTGCGTACTGGTTGAAAGACAGGCCTGATTCAAAGACCTGTTCAGCATTCGTAAAGGCATTCTTCACCTCACCTTGGAGCACAACGAACTTTTCCTTGATAACGGTCACCACATCCTGATCGCTTGCCTGCAAGTTTGTCATGACGGAATTGATGTAATACTTGATAACGGTATGCGTATTCAGGATATCGGACCACTCAAACAGTTCCTGTAAAAAGTGGATCACCGCCTGGATGACGTGAATGGCTTTCTTGATGTAATTAACAAGGACCTCAAGAAAGTCGCCGATGTCGTCAACGGTCTGAAGGACAAATTTCTTAACGGCGTTGCCAACAGTAATGATCACGTTCACCACATCGTTTTCGACGGTGTGAAGAATATGCACGATATCCTTGAACACGTGTTTAAAGAAATTCGCGACATCCCCCCAAAAATCGGAGAAAGAAAAGTCAGCCTCAACATCCGCGTGGGACCGTATACGATCCTGTGCCTCCTCAAGGGAAAGCGGTCGGACCCTCGGCTCGCCCTGCGCGGTGAAGTCGAGTTCCCAGTGCGGCATATCAAGTTGGCTCAGATCGAAATGAGCCGACGGTGCGGTCCTCTTCTGCCACATCAACTGCCCTGCAGTTTTGATGGTCGAAGCAACGGTATCGGCCTCCGGGTAGCCAGACGGCAGAACCCCGGCCTTTTCAAGAGAGGTTCCGGTGACAAGGAGACTTGGATCCTGACCTGCCAGACGGCTGAGGGTGCCTTGGTCGGCCGGACACGCTTTCCACTCGCCTGAGGACATGTAGTCGGGCACATTGATGCTTAGCACCGGCGCGGTCAGGGTCACAGCCCGTATAGCGACGGTCAACTTGCCCAGTGTGTTGGTGACGATCTGTGCAGGTTCCTGCGGACTGATATGATAAGCCAACTCATTGGCGATAATAACGGTCGCACGGTCTGCCATGATGTTCATCACCACTGAGGGTACCGGACTACCATACTGATCCACGGCGACAATTTCTGTACTGTACGTACTAACCGGCTGGGGTGCCTGGGCGGGCGGGGTGGGACCATCCAACTGCTGCACAAACCATGATCCATAGATCGAATTTTCTCCATTGGGCACTAACTTCTGGCTCAAGTGTTGGACGACTTCAGTGAGGCTGACATCGAACACCTCCGGACCATTCGGCATGACGGTGGGGCATGCGATGACTTTTAATGCGTTACCGAGTGGGACCCAGTTCTGGTTGAAGACCGGATTGCCGGACGACCCGGTCTCCGTTTGCCGCAACAACCAGAGCTGCCCCTGAAGATCGAGCGCGAACACCATGTAGCGGTTCTGACCATCAACACCGAGGGCCATGGACTGGACGCCGGACGGCGCCGTTCCCGTCGCAAGCAAATCCAAGGTCGTGGGGGCATCGGCGGAAAAATCTCCCACGTAGAACAATTGATCGTTGTTGGTACGCACCAAAAAGGCGCTTTGCCCCACTGTCGCCGGCAACCCATGGAACCGGGTAATTGTTAACGGACCCGTCGCGAGAGGAAAATTCTTCCATTGGGAGTTGGCCGCCCACTGGAACACCCCACCCACAATTCCACCGCACCGGTAATTGACCGTAGTCCCCTCCGCAGATGTTACCGGCTGCAATATGGTCAATTGGGTCGATTGCAGTCCGATGACGACAAGATATGCGGGAGTTGTCGAGGCGGTTTCCATTTCGAAGTTTTGCGTCCACAAATCAGTACTTTCATTACGGGAGATCAGAAAGAACGTGGGCTGCGCTTCTGTGACGGAAATGCCATAGAGGAAATGATTGCCCTTGGGATCGCGATACACATCCGCTTGCGTCGTCTTAGCCAAAATACCCGGTGGAGATGGCATGGAATTCCAGTAACCCTCCGATGAGCGCTGCATCCAGATAACGGACTGCGTGCTGCTTCCTGATGTTGCCGGATAAAAGACAAGAACGTTTAGCACTCCCTGGTCGTAAAACCCGAGGAGTGTCGAGATAGGGTTCGGGACCATGATTGGAATGGGCACAAGATTTTGGTTCCAGCCGGAGTGGGAGGTCTGATCCCGCACAAAATGCAGCACACTTGTGTTGTCATTCCCCACTGTGAGCAACTCGTTTACCAAGGTGCCGTCCACCTTGTTTGTGACGACGATAAATTTATCGGTGAGTTCGCTGGCAACCGGCGGAGTCATTACGAGCAAGTAGTCTTCGATCAAGCTCGAACTTACCGTCATACCAGAAGCGGTGCGTGTCATGTCTCCCTCCCTGGATTGGATGATGCGAACGCCATAAGAGCTGCGCGGCAGCACGATCGAAGTGCAAAGCCCGAAAGACGGCCGTTTCGGTCCGGTCTCCTCCTCCCGTAGTACTTCAACAGCTAGCCCTTTTCACATTGGAGTATCTGCATATAAGGAAGTCCGGTCGATGCCTTGCCGGATTCTCCGGAATAGTTTTGAGCCCCCGAAGGGCCGTAGCCCCATGCACGCCACCATGGAGCTTGACTTAATGACTTACTGTCAGGTGTAAAACTATCCGAAAACGAGTGCGCATGTGTGCGATCTTCATGTGGAGCTAAAGGATCTCCCCCGAATGTGGCAAGCGGGCTGCCCCCTGGAGGGAGACCGACCATGAACCGTCCCTGGGTTGCCGCCGGCTGGCTCCATCCGGAAGGGCAGTCAAGGCCTGCGGTAAATATGAGGACCCCGCTGGGAATGTCGCCCGAGCCGGGCCCCTCAGTCTTTATGCATACAAGAAGCTGCACGTATGGGACTTCAGAGGTAGAGGGCGCTGTCGTCCCGCTGAACGTATAGTTTCCCTCCGACGTCTGGCTATTGTCGCAACAGCCGTCAACGCCGTTAATATACGTGGAAGAAAGTGTAATGCTCGAGCTGAAACTGTGAGTATGGGTCCGATTTTCGCCGCTGGCGAGCGCGGCTTCGACTGTATGTTGTGTGGTCCCGTTCGGCATCACCGGAACGAGAAAACGCCCTGGCATTAGGTCTAGAAGTTTTCCTGTGGGAGTCCATCCTCCGGGACATTCCTTGGCGTTGAAGAAGGCGATGGCCTGATTTGGATACGGGTCCTGAGCATATACCACCGAAGGAACACTGAATACCGCCGCAACAAGAATCATGATGACGAGTGGTGCAGGCGAGAGTTTGTCGAGGAATTGTGGCAAGCTCGATACGCGCATAAGTACCCCCTTACTATTCTTTTTGACACACCACAAGTTGAATAAACGGCAGGTCTGATGTCCCTTGCATGTCTCCGGAGATAGTGTACTTCCCCGACTTGGCATACCTGTCATCACTGCCACCGGTGGCTAGTGCAGCATGCTTGTTGGGAAGCATGATATCGGCCGTGTAACTATGGACATGCTCCGGCGCCGTCTTGTCCTGAAGCGGAGTCCCGACCTTGACGCCAAGTTCCGATGAATATTGAACTGCGACCACGGCGCGTCCCTGGACGTTGGTGGCAACATTCCAGCCCGGGGGACATGATGTCGTGGTAAAGAACGCCACCATGCCGGAAGGTGTGCCATCAGTGCCCGAGGAATCGGTCGCGATGGCATTCGTTCCTGCTAGCAAACCGGCGACCACAGCTAACAGGACAAAGCCCTTGACGCACCGTTGACCGGGTTTGTTCCGCATGTCCATACCTCCTTGCAAGATTTTCCATTGGCGGCCGAGCCGAATGGTACACATCATATATTCAGAATGTCTATAATTTTTTTAAAGAGTTTGCCTCGAGAACACCAATGGATTTTTAATGGAGTCCATTCATATTTCCCTGATTTTATTGTTACTGCCAACACCGTTTTTCCCACTTCTGAAATACTATGTGGAACGTGCAAATTTCCAAACACGCTCATTGTATCGAGGCACATGTCAGCGTGATCAAAAATTCTTCTGGTCGAGAATGACAATTTTCCAGTGTTTCCCATTTTTTAACAAAATGAAACATGTCTTGATCCGCTATCCGGGGATACACACCAAAACTGATCATTCGTTGTAGCGGATTTAGAGAACTGGAAAAGGCGATGCTGCTGCTGACTTCTCACGGACACTTATGCGTTTCGTTCATTTCCATGAGCGCAGCTTAAGGACTTCGGTGATTTTGAATGGCTCAGATTCTGTGCCCAGTAAGTTGCCAAGAGCCGGCGAACCATTTGCTTTGCATCTTTTTTGGCATTTAATCCGAAATATGCCGAATACCTTCGTAAACCGTGGGACAAACATAATATCCGAGGGATTTACTTTTTTCGATTGAGGCTCGAAGATGGTTCAGGGTCATAGACCCCTTAGAGGGTTTCAGCCAAGCCGTCCTTCCGATACAATCCCTCTGAAATCAATGTTGCCTTCTACCCACTGGATTTGCCCCTCCTCTCCTGACATCTTTAGGAGCCTATCGCCAGGCGTGGTCCATGTGTGGCGGGTTCATTTGGATATGTCACCCCGGCAGGCTGCTCTCTACCGTGCCGACCTATCTGAGGAAGAACGGGCACGGGCAGAACGGTATCGGCTTCCTCACCACCAATACCAATTTATTTCAACCAGAGGCATTCTTCGAAATTTGATCGGTCACTATGCGGGAATTCCTCCTGGTACCCTCGGACTTGAGAACAACTTACAAGGGAAACCCTCTCTAATCGAACCACCACATCCGTCATTACAATTCAATGTCTCTCATACGAATGGAATGGCATTGCTGGCCTTCACGGTTGAACACGCTGTGGGGATTGATGTGGAACAGGTCAACCGGAATGTCAGCGATCAAAATATCGCCACAAGGTTTTTTTCTCCAGGAGAGGCGGCGTACCTTGCCACTATTTCACCTGACAAGCGGACGCAAGAGTTTTTGACCTACTGGACCTGCAAGGAAGCGTATCTCAAAATGCGTGGGATTGGATTATCGGGTGGAATGGCTCAATGTGAGATTGCCCTCGACCAGGACGGATTGAAGGCTACTGTTCGGTCAACACATGAACCCGATTGGAGAAACGACTGTTCACTTTTTCGCATCAATGCAGGCCAGGCCCACATCGGCGCCCTATCCGTAGACTGTCCTGCGGTTACAGTATTGTTTTGGGATTGGAAGGATTAAGGGAGAGTTGAACAAGCCCACCAGCGTCGTGCTCGCCCCTTTGCCCTGCTCACGTAATCACCTGCAGGGTTACGCGTCAAAAAGAGGTAAGGCTATCGAACGGAGCACGCCATACCGCGGCCTTGCCGGACAGAACTTTTTGCACCCCTCTCATTGCACTTGGTCGATCTGCAATGAAAGAGTCGGGTCTGAAACTGTTGGAATTGAATTAATCTACAGTTCTATTAATGCCCGGCCTCTCCTTTGAATTGAACAGGTTCGTTGCCTTGTAAATGGTCCGGGGTAAGATAGTAGGTGCCTTTGAGACTGGCATCCCAAATTGATTGAGCCGCCGGTTCATTCCCTCCGGTCAACAGATAAACAAAACCTCCAACTAATCCGCCCACGCCGGCATAGACCACTTTAAATGGCGTATACAAAATCGATAAGGCTCCACTCGCGATTTGAAGTCCCAGAGACGAATCGCCCGAGTTCCCTGAATTTTCGGCAACCACCGGCGCCGCCACATCAGACGCGGGCGTAACATCCTCAGCAACCGGTTCAGTTAAAAGGGTCACTTGCTCTTGTGCCATCTCGGTTGGCGGCCCCGGCTCTGACGGAGTAGCAGCACCTGGGTTAGGGGAATCCAATAGGACCGTCGCCGACTGAGTTGTGGTACGTGAGTTGGAGGAATCACCTGCTACCGGCGCCATTTGAGGAGCAGAAGGCTCGCTCGGACTCTCTGCGTTCACCTCCTGTTGCGCGGAGGGGGAGGACGCTGGTCTCTGCTGCCAGGCCTGTTCAAGGGCCAGAATGGTCAGATCTTGTATCACCGGCTCGGACACCACCACTGGGTCAGAACTCCAAGCCTTGCCTTCAAAGGCCACCTCGCCTGCACCGGTATTCATTCCAAGAATATCAACGGCGACCTTATTCATGGGTGGAGATCCCCCACTTAGGGGCTCTATTGTGGAATTCAACGAAGTTTCCTTTACATGCACAAATACCACCAATGTCGCCCCAACCTTACGAGCTCCCCCTAGAGCCTGAGCTTGTCCTTCCGTCCCATTTCGAGAGGCAAATTCCGGAACTCCCTCCTCTTGTACAACCTGTCGATTGACCACCAGTAATTGATGGGCGTTCAACCAATCCAAAGCCTGGTTGACGGCCGCCACATGATTCCCGCGTACCACCACCTTCGTTCCCGCGCTTGGTTGAGTAACCTGAAACCCTTCCTTTTTATAGGCTTCATTCCCGTTGGGACCGCCAGCGCATCCCAATGAAATACCAAAAGCTCCAAGCAGAACGATCAGGTTTCTAATGTGCCGACAACCTAGATCCGACATAGTGATGTTCCCTTCATTACCATTTCTCTTGTAAAGAGGCGCGTTTGTAGGCCCGATAAGGAGTTATTCAGAAATCCGGCTCAACAATCACGTGGCCCGGGGTTTCTGTCCAACATTCACATGAGTATGGGAGGCTTTTGCGTGTATGGTTCCTTTTCACATAAAAAGTTAGCATATGACGACCGTCTTGAAAAATTAAAATATCACAAATGGAGCCTTTACCGAGAGAGACCGGTTAATTTCTCTCTTTTCTGATAAAATAAGGAAAACTCCTTTTTGAAGATCTTCCTATCCCGGGAACGTCCATCACAGAAAAATAAGAATGGGTTTTAGCCTTTTGACTTATCTTTCACCAAACACTACATCTTTCCATCACTACTCTTATAGTGACTGGAATTGCGTGAGCCCCAGCTTCCCTAGTATGCTAATGAATTGAATGGTGCGGCCGATAGTCCTGCATAAACGATACACGCTCAAAATCTTTTCTTAAACTTGGCATGGCTTTACGAATTCTGTCATTTTTCATCGAAGGCGTCACCTGGCGAGTGGCGAAAACCCCTACGGGCTATTGCCACCGTGGCCTTTCAACCATGCCAGAGTGGATTCCGGGAATTCCCTCGGGCGTATCCAAGGATATTGTCGACAGCACCTTTCAACAATTTCCCTCTAATGATGACTCCCTCCAGCCCCACAACATCACATTCAAATTGACCTATCGTGTCGGGTCTTCCAATATTGAATGCTTTATCTTTTCCTCACCTGACGACGACCTCTTTTCTGTCAAGATTCCTCCTGGTACTTTCATTGCTCTTCAAGAAGCACTTCCATCCCAGACTATCCCACGCATGAGAATCGCCCGTTTGGCTGTGCAGCATGCGATTGCGTCTGGAATGCCAGGGATAGAACTTCTTCCAGGAAGTCCTATTTACGAATCAGTCAAATCGCAATTATCAGGATCCTGTCTGCAAAAGGCCCAAGTGTAAGCCTTCCGCTTTCTCTATCGAACTGACTTGTCCTCTCTCCATACCAGGCCGTTATCCAGGTATAACGTTTAAAATTTTTTTTGATGAACCAGATGGCAATTCTCTGAAAATTCTGATATTCGGCACAATCTGCCTTCTGATTCTCCCTAAAGCCCCGAGGTATCACCGGTTCTCTCGTCAATCATTGTGTTGTTGATAAAAAATAACACAAGATATACGGTGAGGGTATTCCCCAAGTCACATTACGTATGCAACAATAGGGTACATTTGCCCTAAAAGAACGAACAACTGATCCTAGAAAAAAGTTGAATGTTCTTATGGTGTTTCCGAGGAACACATCGTGAACAAACATTCTCCCTCTCTCAGAAAACTTGTACTGATTGTGGATGATGAGCCTGCCGTCCGCCGAACTGTACGGGGAGCATTAGAATCCTCCGGAATTGAATGCGCCGAGTCGGAAAACGGCGCCGAAGCACTTGCGTGGTTGAAAGAAAACGAAGTCGATCTCGTCCTGGCTGACTATCACATGCCTATCATGAGTGGACTGACCTTGTTGGAACGAGTCAACGGAACCTTGAACGGCAGAACCCCTCGGGTCATCCTGCTCAGTGGAGTTATTGACGAAATACACAAGCACAAAGCCATGGGACTTGGCGCCTATGCCATTATTGACAAACCCTGTAATTTCCGTGAACTCGTCGAAAAAGTACACGAGGCTCTCGATTTCTAATTTCCCCCCTCCCGGTTGATCGCACTAAAGGTCATATCAACTCAGACAACTCAAGAGTAAGCCTGCTGTAGGGTCATCCCCCCACATTTCAGGAAATGTTCTAAGACATTGCCGTTGTGCTAGGAATCAGTCAACTACCGCTCGGCAATATTAAACTTCCCATTTTTGGCTATGGCTTGCGGATTCTTTTCGTCTCTGAGTATTTCCCTGATCCTGATCGCCTGCATGAGTTGGTGGATTTTTCCACAACCGGCAAGGTCGGAAAGTTCCGCGCCAGGCATTCATTGGGGTGCGCTCGACTTTCCCGATCAAGAACCGGTGCTTACCACCGGACTCTCCATATTTCGCTTTACTGAATTTAATGGGGAAGGGAAGCGGTTTAATGGCATTCGGGAAACCATCGGATTAAACCTTATTACCAGCAGTTGGACCAGCCACTGGTCAAATTCCCTTGAAGGATGGAGCACAAATTTGACTTTTGGAATTGGCCCTACGAGAAATCAACCTTCAGAATCCCTCCAAAACGATTTCGTCCATGACCACCTGTTTGATATCCCTCAGATTCCGGTTGGAAAGAAACGAAAAGAGACAGATTTTACCATATCCGGTTCAATCACCCGATGGGGAGAACTTCCGGGACAACGCCGGGTACTGTTTCTTGGAGGCGGGGGGCAGACGGGAAGCCTTTATCAGGAACTCTTTGCCCGTGGGGGTTTTCGCCGCTGGTCACCGTTAAAAACCATCGACTATCTGGGCGGTACACATAATGGCTGGGTTGCAGATCTGTTCAGACCTCTCCGATTGTCCGGAATGGTGAGGGCCGGGCGACTTTTCAACGGCGCGGCGTTTCATGACTTAGCCAATCATTCATTTGCCGCACAAGGCTCTCTCAGCTATGGCTGGTATGATGAGAAAACGTTACGTCCCTTGTTTGAAGTCGAAATCGGCGCCACCATAGATTCCGGAATGTTTAATGGAAACCAGGGAAATTCCTTGGAGGAACGCTTTTGGACGGTTGCGATCCGTGCCCACCCCTTTACTTTCGAAACATGGAACGATCAATTAAACGGTCAAGACTTCGGCCCAACTTATGGGGGCAAACTCATGATGGACCTCTCGTTCCTGCTTCCTGATTTCTGGAAAGGGCAATAACTCTCGCTTTTGTATGCACCCATGAAACAGATATTGTAGGGAAGGCGCCGTGGCTCCTATTCACCAGATGCCGGAGTAAGAGGTAACCGGCTCCAGGACTCTCCGGCATCCGTGCTTCGGTACAACCCTCCTCCATTCGTGCCGACATACAAAGTGCGGGGATCCAGGGGGCTCATCTGAAGACTCCGAATACTGGCTGCCTCCAATCCCTGTATTTTCGGTTGCCAGGTTTCTCCTCCGTCCTCGCTTTTTTGAACCCGATCACTCGTCGCCATATACAGGATTGACGGGTTAGTGGGATCCAGTTGAATGGCACTAATATAGGCGTGTTGAATGCTCCCTCCGATCTTTGTCCAATGTTCGGCCTGGTCGGTTGATTTATATAATCCATCCGTGGTCCCTGCATACACCACGTCACTATTCGTTGGATCAACCACGATTCCATTTACTCCCAACACCATTGAAGCCATTTTGGCATCCAAGGCCACCATGCCCGTCGAAGCTTTTTCCCAACTCTCTGTGGCATTAAGCGTGCGATAGACGCCTCCCGTCGTCCCCGCGTATAAGACATTAGGACGCTGGGGATCGATTGCCAGGGTCACCACAAAACTCACCTCCGTCATGCCTTGCATCCGTTCAGTCCAATGTCGACCACCATCCAAACTTCGAAAAACCCCAACGGTTGTCGCCGCATAAACCATCTCCGTCCCCAAAGGATTAAAGACAATCTGATTAACAATGGCCGAGATCGTGCCTTTCTGAATCCCGGAATTGTAGGGATGCCACGTTCGGCCCCCATCCGGGCTTTTATAGGTCCCATCGCCCATCGTTCCCGCAAAGACGGTGGCAGACAGTTGTGGGTCAAGGGCCAAGCTAATCACTCGGGTCCGGGCTAATTCGCCCGCAAATCTGGTCCATGTGGCCCCCGTGTCGGAAGACTTGTATACGGCTTCATCCGTGGCCACATATAGAATGTTGGGTTTGGTGGGATGTAAGGCAATGGACACAATGGTATCGCTTCGTTGACCGCAGGCCGTCAATCCGAGCACCAAGGACACAACGAAGGTCACAAGAATTCGGGACATCTTAAAAGGGATTGTCATTGCCAAATGTCAAGAAGTCCCACGTTATCGTGATGGGCGATACGGTTCGGCATATCCGGTCAGTTCGACATAGCCCTGGCCATGAATATTCTCTCCCTTCCAAAGCCCGGTGACATCCACGGCTCCTTCCCAGTATGTCACAGCGGTACTTCGCCCGGTTATGAGTTCTTGATTGGCCATTCTGGGAGAGATATTCAACTTCACCTTTTCCGACGGAATAGATAACGTCCATTGACTAGGGTAACGCGCACCACTGGCCGGACTGGTCCAATGGTCTTGAACGCTTACCTTGAGCGCATCAAGGGAAAGGGATGTCGAGGATCCGTTTGGCCTCACCAATGTTCCACTGGATGCAGGATCAAAGGTTCCATCCGAACGGCGAAGCCCATAGGCCATGATGTCATAATCATTCTCAAGTTGCAGGCTGAACCAATCCCATCCAACGAGACCTTCCGAGAGGTCCGCAGATCCAAATTCATGATCCATCCAACTAACGCCGTTGACCGCCAGCGGCACCCCCTGTACTACCACCGATCCAGTGGTCTGAAGTCGGGTCATTGAATAATAATGGGAGGTGGCCTCTGCCTCCCGGCCTTTCCGGCTCACTCCGTCTATGCCATGAATGACAGGGGGTTTACCCGATTCGAGCATCAAATTAATGGAAAAATCTTCAGCCTGCGCCTGTAGATGAAATTGTCGATGATCGGGTGCCACCGCCCTCAGCAACCACCGATCGATCCACACATGGAGCCGATCCCCTTCAGCTCCGGCCTTGTTGATTCCGGCACGACTCAGCTTCTCTGCAAACCGGAATTGGTTATTTGCTTCGTCGGTTAATGCAAAATGGGCAAAGTACAGGTGTCGCATGGCCCATGCAGAAGGATTACTCCAGGCATCGGGTGAGTCAATTCCACGACGAAAAAAGGTCAATTCGTACCCAAACCGTCGGCCATTCGTGGTGGACAGATGTCCGGTAAAATACCACCACTCTGTCTGAAATTGCTCATGACTGCCATGATCCCGGGGGAACGCATAGACGTATCCGGGGCGGGCAGGAGTATATTCATGAAATCCAACGCTGGGAGTCTCTGCAAAGACCTCCGAAATCCCAAGGAGTGAAAATATGAACAGCAGCGAGATCTCTCGCCACAAGGATCTCGTGCTCACCTCAAGACCTGCAGAACCGTCGCGTGGGTGAAGGCGTTCGTCCACTTCATGTTTCCGTTTATACCACGACCTTACATAGCGTACAAATCCCTTGGCACACAAGGATTTTCTCCGTTTATCGAACTCCTTTGGGTCACGATCTTACGTTGACTTTCCCGAAAAATCTCCGCTATCGTACCCCATGCCTTCAGATTTTCCATCAGCCGAATTCGGCAAATTTCCGATACCGGACAGCGTGCCAATTTTTCCACTGCCCAACGTCGTATTTTTCCCTGAAACCTATTTGCCTTTACACATCTTTGAACCCCGATACCGGGAAATGGTTCACGACGCATCCGGTCAGGGAGATTGCATTGGCATGGTCTTGCTCAAGGACGGTTGGGAAGACGAGTATGAGGCGGATCCGCCGATTTATCCCATTGGATGTGTGGGGCGAATTATCAGCTCACACAAACTGGCTGACGGTCGGCTTAATATTGTGTTGCAAGGCCTTCAGCGATGTACCTTTGAAGAGCAAGAGGTCTCAACGCCCTACCGCCAAGCACGAATTATTCCGAATGCGCAAAAGGGCGAACCCTCCCTGGACACCGAAACCCGCATCAATCTGGAGCAAATTACCCAAGAATATTTGACCTGGAAAAAGGCTCATGAGTTGTGTCAGGTGATCGCTTCTGGCAAACTCACGGATTCCATTCTTGTTCATAACCTTTCAGCCGGTCTTGATTTGTCACCCGTGGAAAAACAATTTTTACTTGAATCCGGCCATCTCATCCAGCAAGCTCGCCGCCTGATTGATCTAATCCGCTTTAAACTTGCCGATCTTCGAACGGCACAAGGATAACACACCATGTCAGATGCCGTTGCCATTGAGGTTAAAGGGCTGGGGAAGACCTACGACACCGTGACCGCGGTGAAGAATCTCTCCCTCTCCGTCATGCAGGGAGAAATTTTTGGCCTTCTGGGACCCAACGGAGCAGGGAAGAGTACCACGCTTCGAATTTTAATTACGACCCTCAGGCCCTCCTCCGGGACCGCAACCATTTTCGGACATGATGTCGCCAAAGAAGCCGATACCATTCGACGGATGATCGGCTACGTTCCGCAAGAACGGGCTATCGACCGCTTTCTTACCGGTCGGGAGCATCTGCTGTTGCTTGCGGATCTCTATCATCTCCCAAAAAATGAAGCCCTCACCAGGATTGCATCGCTCCTGAAGCTGGTCGATCTGGAAGAGCATGCCGATCGCGTGGCCAAAGGATATTCCGGTGGGATGAAACGCAAATTGGATATTGCCTGCGGTTTATTGCCCAATCCCAAGGTACTTTTTTTGGATGAACCTACACTGGGCCTTGACGTTCAAAGCCGCCTCAATATCTGGCAATACCTGCGGAAATTGCGCGAGCAGGGCATGACCATCGTTATGACCACCAATTACCTGGATGAAGCCGACCAGCTTTGTGATCGAATTGCTATTATTGACCGCGGCGAAATCCGCGCCATTGGCTCTCCAAAGGACTTAAAGGCCAGTTTAGGTGGCGATGGCGTCTGGCTCACTCTAGGCGACCCTCAGCCTCAGTTACTCGAAACCCTCTCAACCGCCTTAAAAGCCTTGCCCTTCGTACGTGCCATTCGTCCCACTCCACAAGGGCTTGATATCCGCGTCGATGCTCCCGAGAAGGCATTGCCTGCTATTCTCGAGGCCACAAATCGAGTAGGATGTCTCCTCGATGGAATCGAATATCATCGGCCGAGGCTAGACGACGTGTTTGTGGCTCACACAGGCCGGTCCCTCAAAGACCAACCCCCTGAACCCACGACCTAAGATCTTATCCTGTAGTTTTTCACTGTTCTGGAAAGGTTTCTCCATGAATGAGCAAATTCAAGAGGTACTTGCCCTGACCAATCGATGGGTCAAGCGATTGAGCCGGGAAAAGTTCAGTATGTTGTTTACGTTGATACAGCCCATGCTGTTTTGGCTCATCTTTTTCGGCAACCTGTTTCAACGAGCAGCCGATATACAGGTCGTCCAAGCCCCGAACTACATGAGTTTTCTTGCAGCCGGTGTTGTCGTGATGACCGTTCTCAATAACGGGCTGGCCGGTGGCGTCGACTTACTGTTTGATAAAGAAAACGGGTTTCTGGAACGACTGATGGCAACTCCCATCAGACGATCGTCCGTGATCCTTAGTCGGTTTCTATTTGTGATGGCCATCACCGCCATGCAAATTCTGGTTATTCTGGGTGTGGCCTTTTTATTCGGAGTGAGTGCGGAAACCGGGATATTAGGGATCGCCCTCATTTTGGTGATCGGCATGCTGTTTGGTGTCGGGCTCACCGCCATTTCCATGGCCATGGCGTTTTCCGTGAAAAGTCATGGAGATTTCTTCTCGGTGTTGGGCTTCCTTTCGCTTCCGATGATCTTTCTCAGTTCCGCGCTTGTACCATTAGCGGCAATGCCGGGTTGGATGAAATCACTGGCATTTTTCAATCCGATGACCTGGGTCATTGATGCCATCCGGCCGTTGATTCTTACCGGTTGGAGCGAGGCGCTCCCTCAGGTAGCTATCGCCCTTGGAGTCCTCGCCGTCTTCGACGCCCTGTGTCTCTATGGGGGTGCCCGCGCGTTCAGGCGCTCGGTCGGCTAACGCCCTTTTACCACATTATAAATTCCTCGACGGGACGCCTCTTTTTCTTTGGTGAGGCGTTGTCGTATTTACCCGGGACGAACTTTCTTGCACTCACCTTCGGAGACAAAAATTCAGGCTCTGATTCGTTTGTTATCCGACCCCAACGAACAGGTCGCCAAAACGATCCAGCACGAATTCATCCGTATTGGGCCCTCAGCCTTACCATTTCTGGAAAAAGCCGGCGCGGATGATACGGCATTGGAATCTCGGGTCGCTTTTGTCAAAAATGAAATTCTTTTTGAGCAACTTAAAGAGGAATTCAGCACGTTTGTTACCCATTGCTCCCGGCAGATGGATTGGGAGCAGGGGGCCTTTCTCATCGCCAAGATTGCCTACCCGGATGTCGATATCCCCCATTATCAGCAGTGCCTCGATCAGCTGACTGAAGAATTTCGAAAAAAATGGCATGCCGAAGGTTCTGCGCCTGGGAAAGTCGCCAGACTCCTCAGCGCGTTCCTCTTTAAAGACAAGGGATTTTCCGGCAACCGCATCCATTACCATGACCCAGACAATAGCTACCTGCATCGAGTCATCGAATCCCGGCAAGGGATCCCCATCTCTCTCTCGGCCATCTATGTGTTTGTGGGAAACCGGCTAAATTTGCCCCTCTCCGGGGTCGGAATGCCGGGACATTTCCTGGTGAAGATTGAAGGAGAGCCGATTCCGCAATTTGTGGATTGCTTTAACGGTGGAGCACTCTTACGGGAACAAGACTGTGAACAATTTATTACGGCATCCGGTTTGGACTTTTCTCCTGAGTTTTTGGAAAAGAGTCCGACACGGTTGATTCTTGCCCGCATGCTCCGAAACCTGTTGAGTATTTATGAACGTGAACAACAGAATCCCATGACGGAGCGCATACAGTCCCTGCTTCAAATCCTGGAAGACTCTTCCGCCGATCAGGATCCCTCTCCCTAAAGACTTTCCCAAATAAGTGTCTATCATTCGAGATGGCGCATGATGCCGTCCAAGACTCCGTGTCTCAATAGGGCCATCATCCTTTCCCAGTTCAGCTTATCTTTTAAAGTTTTGTGCTTTCTGACCTTTGGATCAGTCGTTTTTTGCACTTTTTCACCTCAAGGGCTAGTCTAAGGCACCTAATCAGAAGTTTTTATACTTGGTATGGCTCAAACGAAATCGTGTTGAGTGCAATAGCGGGACGTTAAAATCAAGTTGATCCGGCAGAAAACAGGCTGGCAATTCCTGCCGTGAGGCTTTCACAACCAAGCCGTGGAGCCCTAGTGATGAAATACATTCAACAAATCTGGGGATCGATCCCGGCCAAGAAAACAATGAACTCGGTAATTCTCACTTACCTGCTTGTTCTCCTAGGGTTGACTACATTTGAGTTGGTCGAAGAATTCTTTTATCCCGATTTCGAACGATGGCAATCGCAGGTGACTACCATCATTTTCGGTAGTCTTTGCGCTGGTATAGTGGCTTTTATCGTTTCGCATCGGCACGATACTCTCCGAAAACAGCTCATCGAGGAAATCGATGAACGGAAGAGGGCACAAGAAGAACTGCAAAAGTATCAAGAGGAGCTAGAAGAGCTAGTCAAAGAGCGAACCCGTGATCTTGAGGTCAAAACTGGAGAGCTTGAACAGGCAAACATTTATCTTCAGCGTGCCAATCGTCACAAATCTGTCTTCCTTGCCAGCATGAGCCACGAGCTTAGGACACCATTGAACTCCATTATTGGCTTTACGGGTATCATGTTGAAGGGAATGGCTGGCGAGATTACCGATGAGCAAAGGAAACAGCTTGGCATGGTGAAGAACAGCGCCAATCATCTTCTAACCCTCATCAACGACGTTTTGGATGTCTCTAAGATTGAGGCTGGGAAAATAGACTTTTCCCTTGAGGAATTTAGGATTGATGAGGTGGTGACCGAGACGAAGGAGAGTGTCTCTCCTGCTGCTCAGACCAAGGGCTTGGAACTTCTCACGAACGTACCCGAAGACATCACGATCTTCAGTGATAAAAGACGCACAAAACAGGTTTTGTTGAATCTGTGCAGCAATGCTGTAAAATTCACTGACCATGGAACCATAGAGGTGGCAGCCAAGGCGTTAAACGATGAAAATGTAGAGATCACGGTCAGGGATACCGGGATAGGAATCAAAGGAGAGGACATGCATGAGCTCTTTGAACCCTTTCAACAGGTTGGTGTGTCCATTACAAAACGGCAAGAGGGAACCGGACTTGGATTGTATCTCACCAAGAAGCTGGTCAATCTACTTCGGGGCGATGTCTGGGCCAAGAGTCGTTATGGCGAGGGTAGTGAATTTACCGTTGTTCTCCCCCTGAGGTATAGGGAGGAATCAAAGGAGTGAAGAAAATCCTGTTAGTTGATGACAACGAAACCAATATGTATTTGGCTCGGTTCATTCTCCAGCAACATGGGCATGAGGTCATCGAGGCAAGAAATGGAGCGCAGGCAATTGAACTGGCAATCAAAGAAAAACTCGATATGATTATCATGGATATACAGCTTCCTGACCTCAATGGCCTTGAGGCCACAAAAAGGATACGAGCTTCTGAGATAGGGTCAAAGGTTCCTATTATCGCTTTTACTTCTTATGCCATGCCTGGTGACAGGGAGAGATCCCTCGCTGCTGGCTGCACAGGATATATCGAAAAGCCCCTTAATCCCGACACCTTTATGGCAGAATTAGGTAAACACATGTAGACAATCGCTATAGAGTGAGAAGAACATGAGAATCCTAATCGTGGATGATAAAAAAGAGAATCTCTATCTCTTAGACTTTCTGTTGAAGGAAAATGGGTATGAGGTTGAGGCAGCGAATAACGGAGCCGAGGCTCTGGAAAAACTTCATGTGAAAAACTTTGATCTCATAGTTTCTGACATTCTTATGCCTGTCATGGATGGTTTTCAGCTTTGTCGGAATGTTAAGAAAGAAGAACAATTGAAAGCGATCCCATTGGTTTTCTATACAGCGACGTATACGGACGAAAAAGATGAAGAGTTTGCCCTAGGATTAGGAGCTGACAAATTTATTCGGAAACCCAAAGAGCCGGATGAGTTCATGAGGATTATAAAAGGAATAGTCAGCGATAGAAAGCAAGGCAAGGTCATCTCTAAACCGCCTGATTCACAGGAGGAGAAGGAAGTTTTCCGGTTATATAGCGAACGGCTGGTGATGAAGCTAGAGAAAAAGATGCTGGACCTTGAAAAAGAAATCACAGAGCGCAAACATGCGGAAGAGAGACAAGCAGAATTCGGACGGATCTTAGAGACCTCCTTGAACGAGCTCTATGTGCTTGATGGTGAAACCCTACAATTTATACTGGTGAATAAGGGTGCACGGGAAAATCTTGGGTATTCAATGGAAGAGCTTCGAGGCCTCTCGCTTCCCGATCTTTTGGGAGAGGTTTCTCCTGGGCCGCTTAGAGAACAGCTCGAAGCACTCAGGATTGGGAATCAACACCGTGTTCAGTTTATCTCTGCTCACCGACGAAAGGATGGGACGACGTATCCGGTCGAGATGCATCTCGAGTGCTCAACTTTTGAATCTTCACCAGTGTTCGTGGCGATCGTTCTTGATATTACTGAACGCCAGAAAGCCGAAGAGGCTCTTAGTCAAGCGGAGACTCAACTTCGCCAAGCGCAAAAGATGGAAGTCATGGGCATTCTCGCTGGTGGAATTGCTCATGATTTCAATAATATCTTGTCGGCGATCCTAGTATACGCTGATCTCAGTATGCATCTAGTTCAAAAGGAGAGCCGAATCTATAGCAACCTACAAGAAGTGCTCGCGGCTGGAAATCGAGCTAAAGATCTTGTCAGGCAGGTCCTCGCATTCAGCCGTCAAAGTGAACAGGGGCAGAGACCAATACAGCTTCGCCCAATCATTCAGGAAGCCCTGTCGCTGCTTCGGGCATCCCTGCCTGCCACCATTGAAGTCCAGCAACACTACAACACGGAATCGGATGTCATTTTAGCAGATCCCACACAGATTCATCAGGTGATGATGAACCTCTTCACGAACGCTTACCATGCAATGCGGGAGAAGGGGGGCATCCTGAAAATACGGTTGGAGTCTATCGAAGTAACCTCCGAAGTCGCTGCTTCCCAACTACATCAGAACCCAGGAGCGTATGTTCGGATCACCGTAGCAGATACAGGCCTTGGTATGGCCTCCGAGGTACGTGAGCAGATATTCAAACCCTATTTCACCACGAAAGAGGAGTCGGGTGGTACCGGCTTAGGTCTAGCAATAGTACACAGCATTGTCACCAAATACGGAGGGGTTATCAGAGTGGAAAGTACACCGGAGGATGGTACTGTCTTTGAAATCGATCTCCCTCATCTCGACGTGCCTGCTGCAGTTGAGACACCTTTTGAGGATTCCATCCCAGGAGGGAGGGGACATATTTTATTTGTGGATGATGAGGAGGTCCTGGCTTTTTTCTGGAAGCAGGCTTTAGAGGGTCTCGGATACACGGTCGAGGTTCGAACAAGCAGCGTGGAAGCACTGGAGGTTTTCCGTAACGCTCCGGACGCTTTTCATGCGGTGATTACTGATATGACCATGCCTCACATGACCGGTGAAGTGTTGGCACGCGAGGTTTTGCAGATCAGACCTAACGTCCCAATTATTCTTTGCACCAGTTTCGGTCAAAGCAGTGAATCTATGAAAGTCCAAGCGACAGGAATACAAACCTGTTTAAGGAAACCTCTCTTGATTCGAGATCTTGCCAATGCTCTTCATCAAGTCTTGGGGCAGAAGCATGGAGGAAACGTGTGATAAGTAACATTATTTGGATTGGCTATGGCTCAGACAAGGTCCGCCCAGACAGTAGAGCGTCAGCCCGATGGCCAACTTGCAGGCGGCACATTAAGGCTTGCATGCGCAGGTTCTGGCAATTGCCAAATTCCAAAAAAAAATAGGGGTCAGGTCCCAGGCCAGATTCGCTTCATTCTCCAACACTAATTTGACAATGCTCTCCCGACTTGCAAGGTTAGAAGATCCTTGCCTTTGATGACTGGTCCTGAAAAAAATCGGCGGGCTTGAGCCACGACATTCGACCGATCGGCCGTCTCATAAAAATGAGAAAGAACAAGTTTTTTGATATTGGCTTTTTCCGCGACTTTTCCGCATTCTTCCGCATGCATATGCGATCCACCTGGTTGATGAGACGAAAAAGAGCAGTCCAAGACCGCCAGATCCGCATCCTGACACAGGCGAACCAGGTTCGGTGAGGACATCGCGTCTCCCGAAACAGCCGCTGACCGGCCCTGATACTCAAGACGATAGCCAAGACAGATCTGTTGCTCAGAATGGATCATGGGCATGGGCGTGATTTGTGTCTGGCCGATCATAAACGGCCGATCATGGACCTCTTTGAGGGTCACCCGAAAGGGTGAACCCGAAAAATTGGGGAATGTCCGGAAAATGGTCCGAAAGAGTCGTTGAGTCCCGGGTGGACCATAAATCGTGAGGTCCGGTCGAACCTGCGCGAATTTTGAATGACACACGGCATCAAAGAAAAATGGAATAAAATCAGAAAAATGGTCCGCATGGTAATGGGTAAAGAGTAGGTGTTGAATCGTATGGCGATCTATGCCGGTTTGTAATAAATTTGAGAGCGTTCTTGGACCAAAATCCAGTAGAATAGGCCGGTCCGTCTCGAAGGCATACCCGGCCGCAGCGCGGGTAGGATGAATATTAGTTCCTGAACCTAGTATGGTGAGCTTCATTGTTATACCCTGCCGGCAAATAAATACCCTCTGGTAACACCACACCACGTATGGCAACACAACCCGAAACAACCCGTTCCATCAACCCGTTTATCGGCCTGTTAGGGCTGGGCCTGATCGTAGCAGGCATATGGATATGGAATCATCTGACCTTTGACACTCAGGATTACATTACCGATGAGATCCTCCCCATACTCGGAGGCATTCTTGTCTTAGGGATAGGCGTATGGGTTAGCACAAAAAAATGGCGCGCTCGCAAAGAACGTCTTCAGCTTCGCGATCGGCTCCTCCAACGCTTTCAAAAAGAACCTTCAGCCCAAAAACGGCGGGATTTGGCCTTTACCCTGATTGAAGTGAACCAATTTGAAGCCGAAGGATTGGAGACCGTCACCGAACCGATGGCGGAACTCTTTATTTGGACATTGAAGACGGCACTTGGTGACAAACAACATCGCATACGAGGAATGTCAGCCAGTTACCTGGGGGTTTTGAAACATCAAGCTTCGATCCCCTTGTTGATTCGTGCGTTGGAAGATGACCATGCCCATGTGCGAGCCTGTGCCGCATTGGCCCTGGGCCGCATGCGGGCTCAAGATGCGAAGGCGAAACTGGAAGAAAAGATGAAAGAAGACTGGGACCAGACGGTACGCAGCCGGTCCCAAGAGGCGTTGGAACGAATACGATAGGGGCCTCACCCGGCATGCCTATCAATTAAGCTCCTGATTCAATGCTCGTTGATCAGCTTCGGAAAAGCGATACCCCTTGTTCATCAACACCTGCATGCCCTCCATCAGGTATTTGAATTGAACATCCCTGCGAATACTATCGAAAAGGCCCGTCAGGGCGTTCATATGCTCTCCCAAGGGTCGTCCCTCTTGAAATGGTAGGCTAAAGGCTTCCAGCAGATCGTGGATTTCGTGCGCACTATATTCCTGATTATCATCTCCATCCCCCACTAAGGCCATTTGATAAAACGTGAGGCTGAGGGAGAGAAGTTGTTGGGAATTCCCAAAGGCTTCCCGTGCCTGTTCCAACCCCTCGGGAAAGAGCCTCACACAATCAAGATCAAGCCCTGTCTTTAAGAGAGGGGAGAAATGAATGCGCTCAACCTCAGGCCGGGCTTTTTTGTTCCAAAGTTGATAAAAATAGACAGTACAGGAATCGGCAATCGCAAATTCCTGTTTATCTTTCCCGATTTGAGCACCGATGTGTTGAGTGAAGGCTTGAAAGACATCCGTGCCGGGGGAAGCCCATGCCGTCGCCTGCAGGGCCTGCCCCCCACAACCCCAGACGAGTCCAAGACTGAATAGAAAAGGAAAAAGATACTGGTTCAAATTTGGTTCCCCCAGGAAAATGATGGATGCTCCTAGTATAGCACCGTCGGGAAACGCATGAGAATGATTCTTCTCCCATTTCCTTTACAAGGTCTAACAGAATGGACCAGGGCATTATGAGCGAGAACTATTCCATGCCCCTCTTCGCCATCCCGCGAAGGAATAACCCCCAAAGCGATTTTTTCATCAAGTCTTTACAGAATTTCATGGTAAAATAAAACAATGATCGTTCAAACCGTCACCATCCAAGGGCATATCATTGATTCATTGATCCTCGCGAAGGTCCTGGATGACATTGTGATGTTGGGAGGGACCTTTACCCTCTCGGAAGTCACGGTGGGAACCCGACGGGAAGACACTTCTCATGCCACCATCCTGATTGAAGCTCCCACGATGGAGTTACTACAGGAAATCCTGAAAATCATCCAACCCCATGGAGCTGTAGTTGAAACCGAGGAAGACTGCACAGTTGAGCCAGCGCCGGCTGATGGAATTTTACCGGAGGATTTTTACGCGACCTCTCATCTGGCCACTCAAATCCGGTGGCAAGGAAACTGGATCGATGTTCCGCAACCCGAAATGGATTTAGCCATCAGGCTGAAGACCTCCCCCCCTTCCGCGCAAATGGTTTCCATGGGCTCCATAAGAAAAGGCGATCTGGTTGTCACGGGACGGAAAGGGGTTCGGGTATTCCCGCTGGAACGTCCAAAGGAACGCGATGTGTTCGGATTCATGGAAGCCCAGGTTTCTTCCGAACGTCCACACCGTCATATCATCGCCGATGTGGCCAAGCGGATGAAGGCGATCCACCAACAACGAAAAGAGGGAAACGGGTCCGGGAAGGTGTTGTTTGCCGGTGGTCCGGCCATCATCCATGCGGGAGGACGGGAAGCCCTGGCATGGATTATCGAAGCGGGATACATTCATGTGCTCTTTTGCGGGAATGCCCTGGCCGCTCATGACATGGAAGCCAGCCTGTACGGAACGTCACTGGGATATAACCTGGGGATCGGCCGTTCGGTGCCCCATGGACATGAGCATCATCTTCGCACCATCAATCGAGTCCGGGCCCTGGGAAGCATTCAACAAGCCGTCAAAGGCGGTCTCATCAAAGAAGGGATCATGGCGGCCTGCGTGCGACGGGGGGTCCAGATGGTATTGGCCGGGACGATTCGCGACGACGGCCCTTTGCCGGACGTCATCACCGATTCCATTAAAGCTCAAGAAGCCATGCGCGCGGCCATTCCCGGCGTGGGATTGGCCTTGTTGGTGGCCTCCACGCTGCATGCCGTGGCAACGGGAAATTTGCTACCGGCGTCGGCACCTACGGTCTGTGTTGACATCAATCCCGCCGTTCCCACAAAGCTGAGTGACCGTGGAAGCTTCCAAGCCGTCGGGCTGGTGATGGATTCTTCTTCTTTTTTATGGGAACTGGCCCGTGAACTGGGCTGGAAAGGATAGCAGGATACCAATACCATGAGCCGTTTATTGATGTGCCCCCCGGATTATTTTGGTATCGAATATGAAATTAATCCATGGATGAGAGTGTCCAATCAATCCAATGGAGAACGCGCCAGGACCCAATGGAAAACGCTGACTCAGGTACTGGAGAACGAAGTTGGAGCCAAACTCGAATTTATGGAACCGGTACCAAAACTACCAGATCTGGTATTTACCGCCAATGCGGGTGTTATCCACGGCGGCAAGGCGGTTCCCAGTCTGTTCCGCCACCCGGAACGGCAGGGTGAGGAACGATATTTTATTGATTGGTTTACCAGTAAGGGTTATGAAGTCATCAACCTTGACCCGGAAATAAACTTTGAAGGTGCCGGGGATTTACTGGGATTTCCGGATTTCTGGATCGGCGGCTACCGCCAACGAAGTGATATCCGCGCTTATGTCCAATTGTCGGAAATTTTCCAAAAAGAAATTATGCCTGTGGAACTGGTGGATCAACGATTTTATCATCTGGATACCTGCTTTTGTCCCCTCAGTGGAGGAGAGCTACTCTACTTTCCCCCCTGTTTCGATTCGTACGCCCAAACCGTGCTGGCCTCTCGCATAGAACAGAATAAACGATTTGCCGTTCCATCCCGGGAAGGCGAGCGGTTTGCCTGCAATGCGGTGTGTATCGACCGCCATGTCGTGCTGCCGACCGGATGCCCGGATACGGTGGCGTGGTTACACAAACAGGGCTACACCACCCACTCCGTGGAACTGGATGAATTCCTCAAGGCCGGGGGCTCCGCCAAATGCCTGACTCTGGCGCTGGACTAATCGCACAACCTTCAATCTCCTTCTTTCTGAACCGCGGAACTGCAGTAGCTCTCACTGACTCATTGTCATCCTAAGGCCTCGCGAAGGATCTGTGCCGCAGTGGAAAACCCGATCATACAGGTTGTATGGCTCCTCGTTCTTTCATGTGAATCACTGAAATAATCAGTTTCCCATGGTCCGACGCCTGCCGTCTGGCCCAAGGAAGGACGCTCTCATTCGCTGGCGGGCCTTGTTTGAGCGGAGCGAGTTGGTCCGCCCTCCGCAGGCTGGCGTCCGTCCGCTCCAATGAGGCCAGACGGGGCGTCAATGGTTTTGGGTCCTTTTCCCGAAAGAAAAGGGCCTCGCCTGCCGAGGCGAAAACCGGCAACACAGAAAATTACGAGGGCAGCAGGAATTGTCTTAAGTGCGACGCGTTCACCTGCCTAAGCTTTTTACTGGAAAACCCCAACTGGCATTAGATACACATCGTAAAAGTATAAGGCCGGAATCATAAGTTTTTTTATGATCCGAAAATCACCCGTGTCTTTTAAAAGGGCCGACCCAAGCGCTACAATCTTTCAAACCAGGTTAACCTGACTCATGACTTCAATGGTCATCAATCCGCATAAAGTAGTGTAAACAGAGGTCACCTTTCCCTATGACCCAACCAGAACAGTTCTACTCACTCGGTGACGATGACGCGATCCGACGCCATATACGGATTGAGCGCGAAAATGGGAAAAAATTACGGAAAACCCCATGGTGGAAAGCCCAGATCCAAAAAGGGGAGTGTCACTTTTGTCATCAGCAGGTGGGAGCGGCAAACCTGACCATGGACCATGTGGTGCCATTAGCCAGGAAAGGAAAAAGTACGAGAGGCAATGTCGTCCCGGCCTGTCAGGCCTGCAACCGCAGCAAAAACCTCACCACCCCAGTTGAAACTCTCCTCGATCAGATAAAAGCAGAAGGAGATTAACCAACCCGATTTTTAAAATTTCGTCCATTTAAAATCCCCTCGGCCTCTTAATACCCACTTCCTATTTGCTTTCCAAATCTTCTCGGGCCTCCTAACAAGAATTTTTTCTGTCCTGACGACTCCCCCAAGAACCCAGGCACTTCAAGTCGAAAATCAAGGGTTTTTAACAATTCTGCTTCGCCCCTCTTTAAAGCATACTGGCTCAGTCTATTGTTGAATGGCCTCAAGGCTGTTTCCAAAAACTTTCATTTCAAAAAGGGAGAATTGTTATGACCACCACCTTCACAAACCAACCGAGAGTCAAAACCATGTTAGTCGTGTTAAGTGTGGCATGTGCATTGGCATTTTCAGCATGTGCCAGCGATCCACATGGGCGAACTATGGGAACCACGGTTGACGATGCCATGATCACATCATCGGTCAAGTCATCATTGATTGCCGATGACCTGGTGGATGCGTTTGAAATTGAGGTTGAAACGCACCGAAGCACTGTTATGTTAAGTGGATTTGTTGAAACACAAAATCAGATCGATAGGGCCGTGGAAATTGCCAAAAAGGCAGATGGAGTCGAGAAGGTCGTCAATAAATTAGCCATTAAGCCCAAAGCGATGTCCCAGAATAATTAACACGTAATCGGAATTTCAGAGCCATCCAACGGCCTTGTGCCCCTGGCGTTCCGTCAGGGGCACAGGTGTGTGGAGGTCTTTATGTTTTCTACCTTGTTTAATGTTTCATTGACTTCCTGACGATCATCTGAATCTGCTTCAGGAGCTTCGGGATTGGTTCGATCCTCCGGTTCATACGATAAAACCGCCAATATTGGAAAATGATCAGACCCGATGGGCAACAAGCGCTTCATTTCAACCAGACGAAATGCGGGAGAGTGAAAAATATGATCAACGGGGAAGCGAAAGATCGGATACTTGGCATGGTACGTATTGAAAAACCCCCGGCCGATTCGAGGATCGACCATTCCGCTAATTTTCTGAAATAACGTTGTCGTATAGGACCAGGCCACATCATTTAAATCTCCGGTAACCACCACGGGTTTGTTGGCGCGTGCCACCTCCCGGCCAACAATTAAAATTTCCGCATCCCGCTCATCCGTATCCTGGCCAAGACTCGGAGGACGGGGATGTAGTCCATAAAATTCAATAATTTTTCCGGACGGCAACTCAATTTCGGTAAAAAAGGATGGAAGGTGGTCTTCAACCAGGAAACGAATATGAGAGTTTCGCAATTTTAATCGTGAATAAAGCAGCATCCCGTAAGTATTCCCCAAAGGTTGTTTGATGGTATGGGGATAAGAGGATTCAAGCCCGCTGAGCTGTCGTTCCCACCACTGATCGGGTTCGATAACGAGCACGACGTCGGGAGAGGCGGTCAATACGACGTTCAAAAATCCTGATGCGTTTCGATTATTCTTGTAGATGTTGGCTGTCAAAATACTCAAAAGATCTTCATGAGGGGAACTGAGAGAATCTAAGGCTTGCTTGGGAGCCAACCGCGTGTAAGGAAAAATCCGCAATCCCTGATAGACGAGACATGCGATAAGTCCGATGAGCACCCATTTCCCAAACGCATGCTCTGAATAGAAAATCGAGTAACTCAGGGCCACGGCGAGGGCCACTCCAATTGCAAATATCTGAAGGCGTGGGAAATCGAAGATACGTACCCACCACTCATCAACCCGAAGAAGCGGCAAAAGGGTTGCCGTCATAATCAGCAAAGCCAGGAAGATAAGAACGGGGTAAATTATTTCCAGCATGGCATCTCACTTACACCGCGCAAATATTTCGATAAACATCGTGTCCAGCTTTCCTTTATGTATTAAGGCTCTGTAAAAAGCAAAACGCTCAAACGGAGAATGAAATCTTGAGATAAGTTTATTTACCCCTTCTCAGTGTGAATAAACGAAGGAAAGGCATGGTGGATCTAAATAAAAAATTTTGATCAATTCAATTCTCTACCTGCCAGTTCTTTCGTCGCCAATAGACAAAAGCAAAAGGTAGGGAACCCATTTATTCAACCACCATTTCATTCCCGTCTGCCTCAATCCAGGTTGCCAATACATAAAGTTTGGCCGGTGATAGACCCCCGCTCTGAAGGAATAGTGCATCCAGAGTGAAACAAAGGATCTCGCGTGATGGCCCCACGTGGGCAGATCTTTCCCCCTTGGCTCAAGATGACCGACTGAAGAAACCTCAAGACTGCAGCAGACGAGTCTTCAATATCTGCACTTGCTGGTTTTTTAAACTTTTACCGTCTAGCTAGTGATCCTCCCCTTTCTCTCAAATCTCTAAGAATCTCTTCTCCTCCGTCCCGGAACCAAACCAAAAAACGAAAGTATTGTAAGTCAGGTGTCCAGGGTTTTTAACAATTATGTCAGGTTTCTAATTAGATCATAATCGCAAAGTTCAAACATCCCATGACGCCAAATGTGTTCAACAACTCTCATTTCGAAAAGAAGAAATATGCCGTCCACACGCCGGACCGGGAACGAAATATGGGTAAAGGGAAAGATATTTCACGCCTTGGTGACATGAAAAAATCTCGCGAGAATTACCACTGGATGAGCCGAAAAAAAGCTGTTTTGAGATTTGAATCTTTACCACCATCGGATCAAATCTCTTCTAATTAAATAGATGGTGAAGGTCAAAGGAAAGGAGTCCTTATGGAAGTGTCGGGAAAGTGTCTAAAAAAATTCGCGTGGCTCGGAACAGTATCCGCCCTCGTCCTCGGGTTCAGCATGGTTCATAGTCCGGTAGGAGCAGCCGATAGCATTTTTTCCCAGAAAATCAGCAAAGGTGATTTTTCCATTGGTGGTCGGGCCATGTATTACGATCCTATTGGCGGAGATGACAGTTGGTATGGAGGAGCCCAAGCCCGATGGTACTTAAATGACGTCTTTGCTCTTGAAGGATCGATGGATTATCGAAAAAATGATTTTGGTTCTACCACGGCCAAGACTTTTCCACTTCAATTATCCGGCCTCGTCTATCTACTGCCGGGAAAGCGGTTGAGTCCTTATCTGATCGGGGGCGGAGGCTGGTATTACACCGATGTGGATGGACCCAATAATTTTAGTGATGCACAACAACGCTTTGGTCTTCATGGCGGTGCCGGTCTGCAACTTATGGTGAACCAGAACTGGTCGGTCGATGGGTCTTATCGGTGGGTCTGGTTGGAGCGAATTCATTCAAAAGATCAAAGTGGAAATTCGGTATCTTTTCATGACGAGGGTCATATGGTCACGATTGGTCTCAACTATCATTTTTAACACCCTATCCGGAGTCTCCTCCCTCTACACCTGTGCCCCTGAACCATCATCAGGGACGCAGGTGCCTGAGGGTCAATACGTGATTGAGCCTTCAATCAAAACGCTTACCTGCAGGGAAGGGTCATTCCAATCTGTAAAGTCCCTCGCCTAGCAAGTATTGAAAGCTCATATGTTTTAAGGGATCCATCTCACCAATACATGATGTCTATTCACTTTGAAGATGTAGGGTATGAAGGGGACCAATAAGCGATATACCTGAGGCTGGCAAGTGTACGTGAGAAACTTCAGCCTTCCCTTAGAATAGTCGGAGAGTTGAATCCGAGGAGGCTTCAGAGGGGTAAGTGAGGCGACCTGCGTCAAGCTTGGCAAAGGGCGTGAGTGCGTGCGTTTTGAGAGAACTTGCCGAAATGATGTGGTGGACCGTCCAACCACGGATGACCAATGCATCTGCTATGAGCGTCCGGTGGCAGCGCCAAGGCACCGCTTCCGCGCACATCACGGCTGATGGTGACTGCTGTCCGATATTCACCAGTACTTCCAGCCCATCCCAAAACTTTTGAGTTTGCATGTAATCCGCGTACCCTCGGAAACCCGCATTCCGCCATCCCACATTCACCGAATCCTGGCGGGTTTTCCTCCGACCTCCCAACTCGGGCATGTGCCGATACTGCAACCCGGCTTCACGAAGACTCTGGGCGAGAGTCTCCTGGTGGAACTGCGGATTGCGCCGTGAAAACGGAATCGTTCTGACGTCAACCAGCAATTGAATGTCATGCGATTGAAGAAGCCCGACGAATTCCTCGATAGGCCGTGTCGAATGACCGATGGTCCAGAACTCGGGAGACATGGGTGTTTCAGACGAGTGAGTGTCGCCAGGCTGGGTGAGGCCACCGTGCAAGTTGTTTGACATCTTCCAGGATATTTAACGGTATTTAAGTTGATCGTCAATCGAGTCGCATCTTTTCAGGGAGACAGCTCGAAAAGGCAGAGTAAGACCTGCTGGACTCCCCCTAAGTTCAGAGTCCGCGGGTTTAACGGGGCCAACCGTATGGTCTGCAAAAATTCCCAGACAACCTTGCGCGCCTCGTCCTTGTTCAGAAAACGGATTGTCGTCAGTTTGACACTGTTCAGATATGAATTGATGATACTCGAATTGTGTGAAGACAGGCGAGCTTTTAAGTGTTCATGTCTTTCGCCGAAATTCTCGGCTGCATCGAACGGAGCAAGGCTGTCTTGAGGGTTTAAATCAAAAGAATATCTAATTGTACAACCTAATCATTTGGGGAAATAGGCGTTGCAACCACCAGGCTGGGTAAAAGGGAGCCATACCGAATGCATATGAGTCTGAACCTGTCTAGAGGTATTAGTCCAGATATTGTGAAGGGCTACTGTCTTTTCCACCAACTTGAAAACTGGATTCGAGATTTTGTGCACCTTGAACTTAAAGCTCATTACGGTCTTGCCTGGTGGCAAGAGAGGCTATGGAGCACTCAAGCGTAGTGAAGCACCAGGAATTCCTGCAGATAAGTCGCTGAATACGGATAAGTTACATCCGCATATGTCGACTGTAGAAAACATTCCTCTGTGATACCTTTCATTTGACTCACTCTCCAAAATTGTTTTTGGCCAGAAGCTCTGACCACTTTTCCTTCCTTACCTCACTACCAAAAAGCTTCTTCGAGCAAAGTTTACCGAAATCATGCCTATGCGCCATCGCATCGCACACGGTCGATCACTCCACAATGATGATCTCAGTGGGATAGAGGTGTTGCTTCGAGATCTAGATCAAGGGTTTTGGAAATTTTTCACGTCGTATAAGGATAAAAAAGGCTTTATCGCTCATCTGATGGAAGATCCAGTCTTCAAGCACTTTTCTGAGAGAGAACACATTCCATACGCTGAATTAGCACCTGGAAAATGGGCAAGAATTGGAGGGAGGTTTAGGATAGAAGCAGACCTGATCCTAGGCTATACGGTTCGCCCAAGCACAAAGCGAAGGCGGTTCTCAAATGTTTGCAACATGAAAGGGAGCAATCTACGAATTCACTTTTTCTCTTGCGCATACGGATCAATGTCTTGAATATGAAAAAATCTTGATGATAACCAAAAGTTGGCATGACAAAGTATTTCACATTTTTCTAGATTCTACTCAGGGAATATTACGGGTGACGTTTCCAGCAGTAATTGGATCACATCCAGTAATCTCCGCAGCCGAAGACTTTTACCAGGCATGTTTACATTATAAAAGCGGTACTTCCCGCCGAAACCGTCTAAAAGACACTAATAAAGAAAAAACGAGTGATCCAAGGGAGGAGTACAAAAAAACACTTCGGCGACTCGAAATCATAGCAGCGGGGTGGCCGCATTATGTTATTCCTCCCAGCCATCCTTTTTAATTTCTATGTCCCGATGTGTCTTGTACGTTTTTTGATAATGTCTAGCCTCTAATTTCCGCCGCAGAAGGAACTCAATAGTTATGGGACGCGGCCTAGCAGAAAGTCGTTGAAAGAGATTGAATAGGTGGCAGGAACAATTCATGCAAATTTTTCGCGTAACGGCAGGAAAGCTCTAGCCAGATTACCGTTTCAGTGAGGCCAGGTAACCGCCTTCTCTGAGGATTAGCAGGGCTCGACGAAAACTGGCATTCCATTCAACGAATTCGGGATTGTCATAGTCCCCGATGGGTAAGTCTGTTTGGCACCTTTTCACTCTTCATAGTCTCAACAGCACCAATAGCTCACTGCAACGTTTCGTTATTTCCTCGGTCCCTCCGAAAGTTCTTTTGCCGGTCGCCAGGCTGAAGTGAGCTTTAAAGTATTTTTTTACTGATTCTTTTTCAACGCCTGACGCCGCTTCCCATTGGAGATAATGGAAAATACAGCAGTACAACTCTTGCCCTGCCTGATCGCCTCCATTTGGAAATGCTGCATTGAATAAGTCTCGAATTTCGGCATCATCTGAAGCCATCCTCCGAGCACTCGAAAGAAATTGTGTTCGAACTTCGCCGTCACTTTTAAGTCCAAGCTCCAGCAATGTGTGCCATTGTTGCAACTTCAGAAAAGGGACCCAGTGGAACTCATCGTTCCAATTAGTGATTTCAAAAGCCCGATTGAATTCTTCCAATGCCAATTCGTATTGGCCTATTCTGAAAAACCGAATACCCTGACTGTTTGCTTTCATGAACTTCTGCTTATTTGCTTGCTGGATCATTTCACGTTCGGCAGCTGCTCTGCGCTCTTCATACTGACTCATGAATATTTCTACGGCTTTTCTTTCATCCTCAGTTGAATAGGAAGAATCGTGGTATTGGCTTGCACGTTCGTACAGCTTATGTTCATCATAGAGTTTGCCAAGGTCTTCCCATCTAATCCCAACTCCGGTTTTGTCCCCATGGTTGTTCGTGTACACACCGAGCACTTTCCCTATTACAGTAGGATCTTCTTCGACTATTCCAAAAACATACTCATTCACCTTCAGATTATTTTGCGGCTTGTACGTTCCCCATTGGGCCAATATGTACCCGTAATTCTTTTCTTCATTGAAAATATTTTGTCTTCTTTCAATGAAATGGTCGGTAAGCCTGGCATCCAATTGTGAGCTTAGTGCATAAAAGTCTCCTTGCTCAGGGATATTGAATACTTCTTTCATTCTGCTTCGAACGTTACCCACTATTCGAACAGCAAGCTCAAAGGATGGTGTTTTTTGGACTAGATCACCCAGCACAATTTCTAAATCATCTGAGAGCAACTTGTTGTCTATAAGATCAAACAGAAGGCGGACTGCCACGGAGGACTCCGAGTCCTGGAAAATATCGGTGCCTTCTCTTCTGAAGAGGTGCATATTCTTGTACAGGCATTCTATCAGAGCTGCCGAAGATTCCCGTGTCAGTCGTGGCAAAAACACGTGCCTCTTCTGCCATAGTTCAGACGGTTGTTTCCTTTTACTCAAATCTGAAAGATGAGTATTAACATCTTCTCTCAACTCGCCTTGGCCAAACCCATTCCAAGAATCAATGAAGGATTCAACAACGTGGTCCGGCACTTCCTTGTTTGGGACGCTTCCCGTAAAGTATTTCCAGAAAAATTCCGGATGACTCAATCGTTTCTGGCGGCGATACCCTGACTCCAAGTCATCATGCCCATCACACGTGTTGGAAAACCCTTTACGCACCTCAAAGAATAAGATTTGAAGAAGTTCTAGTAAGACTTCCGGCTTCTCCTGTTTTTCACAGAGGGTTTCGATGTGCTCTTTGATGAGGATGTATGTTCGGTCATCTCTGGTATTGAATTCATACGGAAAAGAAAAACATGCGGCCTCACCCCATGATGGAAGGTACATCCATGGATATTCAGACAGATTTTCATATACCTTGGGGCAAACAATCCTTATGGCTTCCAGAATCAGGTAATCTTGAAGATGAACCTCTTCCTTTAGAAAAGGGAGACTTTGATAGATACCATTCACGTAACGCTTGGCGTCTCCTCGCGTGGGAAACAGCTTTAATAACTTGGAGGCGTAGATTGCAGGGAAGGTTTTCTCGAAATCTTCGATTCTTTTCTCATCAATTTCGAGATTTCTCAATAGTCTGTCTATTGCGGAAACAGAGTCATCCTCGCTTGAGGAATAAAGGTACCCATCTAGGAGCTCCCCTTCTTCTTGAGGCGGAGAAATCCCGGCCTGGCCATTTTCTTCAGTAAATGAAAAATCTTCGGGCCGATCAGGGTTTAATAGCGTGTTGACCTCCATACGATCGTCACTTAACACCTATACTGTTTATCAAATTTCTCCCAACGGTTCGCCAGTTGGACTATCTGTAGAGGTTCAGACTTATCTCTCACTCGATCACGGTCATCAACTGAAATAACCAGCTTTACGCCTGTCTTCTTAATTAGGCTTTCGATTTGGAAGTACACCTCATCAAATGTTTCGTCGGTTCAAGATCGGTTAAAATTGAATCCTGTAAAATTGAGACCAGAAACAAGAAGGGTGCGGCTTCTCATTATCAATTTCCTTAGGAATCTGGGTTCCCAATCCAAAATTGACAGGTTCGGCCGCACTCTTGGGGGTCGATGAGGTCGTTTTTCTGGCTGGGGGATCTAAGAGGAGAGGGAGGATTTTATATTGTTACATTACCGGAGCGTATCCGGAGGACCTCTTTAAGGAGAATTACCGTCGGACGAGGCGAATCCATCGCCACATGTTCACCAGGCTGAAAAGTGAGGAGGCGACATAGGTGAGGGCGGCAGCGGTGAGAATCCTTTTGGCGCCATGCAAATCCGGAGGTCCCAGGTAGCCACCTTCTCTGAGGATCGGCAGGGCCCGCCGAAAACTGGCATTCCATTCCACTGGTAAGGTGATGAGATGCACCATGGCGGAGACGCTCATGGTCCCGATCGCCACGACTAAGACGGCAAGACCTACTGCAGGAATCCGGGTCACTCCAGCAAGGACAGGAATGCCCAGCATCAGATACGACCCGGCCTTTTCGGCTTTCTGCGCAAATTTGATTAAATGAGTTCGATCTTTCAAGAGGGTATAGCCCTCATGATCTTGCAAAGCATGGCCGACTTCATGCGCTGCGATAACTGCCGCTGTGAGGGATTTTCCGTTGTAATGCTGCGGGTTCAAACCGACGACTTTGGTTTCGGGATTGTAATGGTCTCCCATCGGCGTGGGTTCCACGCGAACCTGTTGCAGACCAAACCGATTGAGCAAATGCCGCGCTAATTCACCACCCGTTCCTCCAAGATCCTCACGGTGTTGACGATATTGGCGGAAAACCCACCACACCCACAGTTGGGGTCCCAACACGACAATCATGAGCAGGAGAAAAAGAAGAATCATGCGCATGGAAATACTCTATCTCCTCAGCCTGCTCATTACCAAGAAAGTGATGGCTCCTTTTATTGTTTTCCTGATTACATCGAAGGATTTTTCGAAGAGGTGTTTCGGCTTATTGGCCTGCTCCATCAAAAGACCGTTCGCACGAGGCCGCCTTCGGCCCGGATGCAGGACCCATTGATCACCGAGGCGCGGGCGCTACAGACGAACGCCACAATTTCTCCGATTTCTTTTGGATCAATCAGCCGACCGATCAGGGAGGTCGGACGATTCTCTGACATAAACCGGCGTCCGGCGTCCGCCGGCGGAAGATCAGGGAATATGTTTCGGATGAACTTCTCCACACTTTCCGTGCGGGTGGGACCGGGGAGCACTGAATTGACCGTGACCTCCGTCCCTTTGGTGAGTTCGGCCAACGAGCGGGCGATGCTTAATTGCATGGTTTTGGTTGCGCTGTAGTGGGCCATTTCGGGTGCCGGAGTGACGCCCGATTCGCTTGAGATGAAGACGACACGCCCGTGACCACGTTCAAGCATGCCGTGGAGGTAATGGCGGGCGAGACGCACGCCGCTCATGATATTGACTTCGAACATCTCCTGCCACGCCTGATCCGTTTCCTCGAAAAATCCGACAGCCTCGTAGATGCCGAGATTGTTGACCAGAATATCCACCTCGGGCACTTGGGAGATGGTGAGAGTACACCCGGCGGCAGTTCCGTTGTCAGCCACAAGAGGAATCAAATCTCCATGGGGAAGATCGGTACCGAGCTCCGCCATAGCATGCTCCACGCTGGCCGGTGTACGACCGTTCATCACGACCCTGGCGCCCTCGGCGGCGAGAGCACGCGCGATTTCCAGCCCGATGCCTCCTGAGGACGCCGTCACCAAGGCGGTTTTACCCTTCAGTTCCAGATTCATGAAGACACTCCTTTCCCATGACGGATGATTGGAAATCCCCGACCAGGTTTGACCTATATTGTTGTTGACTGGTTCACGAAGAGCACGAAACGATAATCGGTGGCTCGCCGGGAGGTGGAGGCAGAGCATAGGATTCCATACCGGGGCGGTCAGTATACGGGTCGCTCAGCAGATTCAATAAGCGATCAACTTCGGAATAGTCCTTCTGCTGAACCGCTTGGCTAATGGCCTGTTGAACGAGATGATTTCGAAGGATGTACTTGGGATTCACCGTAGTCATTCTGGGTTGGCGCTCTTCATCATCGCTTTTTTCCGCCCGTAGCCGTTCCCGATATCGTGCGGTCCAATCGTCAAACGCTTCCCGATGAAGAAATTGGTCCCGTAATGCGTCCGGCGCTGACGAACTCTCCTGACGAACGGCTCCCAATTCCCGGAACAAGTTGGTGTAATCCACCCGGCTGGAGTCCATGAGGTTCAACAGATCGGTCACGAGCTTGTCGTCTCCCGCGTGGGCTTCGATCAGCCCAAGCTTCGCCCGCATCAATTCGGCATACTTCGCCAGCATCGCTTTTTCATAGATTTCCGGAATGCCGTTGACTGCGTCTTGGTCCACTAACGGTGACAAGGCTCTGGCCAGCGCCCGAATATTCCAAAAACCGATGTCGGGCTGGTTCTGGAAGGAATACCGGCCGTGATGGTCTGAATGATTACAGATGAACGTTGGATCATAGCGTTCCATAAATCCAAACGGACCGTAATCCAGGGTCAACCCCAGGATCGACATGTTATCGGTATTCAGGACACCATGTGCCCACCCCACGGCCTGCCATTGAGCCACGAGCTGCCCGGTGCGAACCGCCACCTCATGTAGCAGCCTGGCGTAGGGATTCTCCGATCCGACCAAATGGGGATAATGATATTCGATGACATAATCTGCCAGCGTTTTCAGATATTCATGTTGGCGGCGATAGTAAAACACCTCAAAACTGCCAAACCGCACATGGGTCGGCGCCATCCGCAGCAACATAGCTCCCGGTTCCGGGGTTTCCCGCCAGACAATTTCTTCTCCGGCCACAATACATAAACTGCGGGTTGTGGGAATGCCCAATCCATGCATGGCTTCGCCACAGAGATATTCCCGAATGGTCGAACGCATCACTGCCCGGCCATCGCCGTCACGTGAGAATCTCGTGAGCCCTGCGCCTTTTAATTGCAACTCCCACCGCTCCCCGTTTTGATTGCGCACCTCCCCCAGCATGATGGCCCGCCCATCGCCGAGCTGCGGCACGTAATGTCCGAATTGATGCCCCGAATACAACATGGCAATGGGATCGCTCCCAGGCAACAGTTTGGCCCCGCAGAAATATTCGGCAAACTCCGGACGGGTCCATTCCGTGGGGTCAATATCGAGTAATTCGGCGGCTGCCGGGTTCACGCTCACAAGATAAGGATTTGGAAAAGGCGTTGGTTGCACCCGCTGATAAAACACATCAGGCAGGCTCGCATAGGTGTTCTGAAAATTGAGTTGTTCTAATTTGGCCATAGCTTCATTATCCGTGACCTAGTCTGGGTCGGGCAACCACAAATATTTTTGCGTCCCTTTGAGACTTTTGAAATTTCAATGGTGACCGCAAAAGCCTCCAAGACAATCGGCAAGAAATGCCACATCAGCATGTATTTCAGAACGCTTCCCTCAGAACCGTATCTCTTTCGATTCAACTGTGTGTGGTATTTTCTCAACAACCAATTCCTTTTAATTCTTTGGAGATTGAAAAACATGAATACATACAATACATTACGAATAATATTTTTCTAGGTTCAATAATTGCTTTTGCCATAAGGCACATAATGCAGAAGTTTTATTGCTGAGAAGCTTATGGTTATTGGGGGCGCGTATTGTTTCGTGTGCCTTCGAAAAAAAAAGGAGATCGCATGATTCGGATTTGTGCATGGTGTCGACAGGAAGGCAAGGCCGGAATTCTTGGAAGGAACCCTGTGGAGTCTGGGGAAATCAATGAACCGGAATCCCACGGGATCTGCCACGACCATGGAATCCGCCTTCGCCAAGCCTTCACGCGAAACCTCGGCCATCGCCCTCTTTCAACCGCTGCTCTCTCTTCCTCCTCAGCCTCCTTCTAGACAGCGTTTCTCCTTGTCTGATGTTGAAATTCCCTTAGTAGGATGGCAGACCGAAGAAGTGTGTAATCCCGGCCGAGAGACAAATATACGTCTCAACTGCACACAGGGGAATCGCAAGGGCTAGGGTTTGTTGGGTGGGAGCCGGCAATCGAGGGGATTGGGGAAGGCTTACTATGGGGGCGGAGCCTTGAATTTGCTGGTCGTCTTTAATCGGTTTTTGATCAGGACCATTCCGATATGAGGGAGGCGTGCGGTTCGACGGACCTCAAACCATCCATACGCCAGCACGCTCAGAACCAACACAAGGGCTATGACCATCGAAAGAGGGTCATGCCCGAAAAATAATTCTAAGAGATGCACAGTGGACCATTCTCCTGATGTATTCTCATATTTTTCGGTCGTTTCGGCCCGATCTTAAGGTTTTCGCTTTCCTCTTCCAAAATCTTTCCCTATTTATACATATTTTCACTTACGGCTGGGCCATCTTTTTTTATGGAATTGACGAACAATTCCTTCTGCTCGTTTCGCGCCAGAATCGCCAACCGGTATAATGCATTATCATGAGGTTCCCCCTGTACTCGTCCAAAGGTTTTCAGGCCTGTATTCTGATGCTGGGCCTCACGGCGTTGGCACCCCCAGGCTTGAGTACAGTTCGGGGAGCGACGCCGGTCAGTCTCGCTCCTGCCGCTGATCCCCAGGAAACAGTCGTGACCATCAATATTAAATCCCGGGAATTCAGCCCCAATACCCTTTCAATCACCGTGGGGCAAAAAACCCGGCTGGTCCTCAAAAACTTGGATTCGGAACTGCATGCATTTCTGCCAATCGGCCTACTGACAGACATCCACCTGAACGTCAGCGGAAGTGGTGCTCCACAGTTTTCCAAAGAAGGTCTCAGCCGTGTTTTGCTTCCCACCCGAGGCCAAACCGACATTGTTTTTATCCCATCGCGTCCCGGTACGTTTCCCTATTTTTGCGATTTACCGGGACATGTGATGCAGGGTACCATCGTGGTACACAAGAATGAGGGTGTGGTAGATTAGCCATCTGGACATATGAGGGACATTTCCCTCTCTGCTACACAAAATCATTAACCAAGCATGTTTGTTGAGGAGGAGTTTGGTTCCATGAGTATTGTTCGTCGTCAACCAATTATGACAGATACCCTGAAGCCTGAGGCAGTTTATCGTCCAGGGTCCCCTGTTCACCGGATGTGGCCTACGCTTAAACGGGTGGGCCTCTTGTGCAGTTCTTTGCTTTTGTCCTCCACTCATGTGTGGGCCGCCGAGCCAGCATCCGTCAATGAAGAAGACTTGCTCTCCACCGTTCGGGAGTATGCCAATGCGGTCGGAAATGGGGATCAAGTCGCGGCCGGCCAACGGGATTTTGTGTGCTTGCATCAAATGGCTCAACAGCAGTTGTTTTCAAATGGGAACTTTCCCGACCCGTCAAACCCCATCTATAAATGGTGTGACCAGCGTCGACAGGAGGCCCACCAACGAGCCATTCAACAAAATGACCGGGCATTAGATAATGTCTGGCCCGGACCGGGAAAACTGGTCGATTTTTCCGATTTCGAACGTTTTTTTATTGCGGAGACCCTTAATCAGCAATTGGCTCCATCGTTTTTCGTCATGCAGGCCATTGCCGTTCAAGAACCCAAAACCCCATTTATCATTGAGGTCGTGGAATCGGGAACCCTGCCCCATGCCTCATTCCCTTCTCCAGATGAATCCAGAGTGGTAGCCGCACCCACAGCCTTTCTCACCACCAAGGTGTCCTATCCGAATGCCTTGACGGCACCCATCTCCAATGCTCCCGGTGCCGAGGATTGGGCCGTGCCCTACAAAAAAGCCCAGCGAGTCGTAAAATCCATCAAGGTGAAGTGGGTCGTGCTCTCAGATCTGAAACAATTGGGTTTTCCTACGGATCGTGCCGTGCTCGATCTGGTTCTCGATGGACCCCGTGGCACCACCATTCCATTCGTCGTGGACCCGGGTGGCTATGTTCCGCGCTCAACAGAATGGTTTGACCTTCCGGAGAGCCTGGCGGCCATCAAAACAGGCATTGAACAGGCACAAGCCGCACCGACCAGACTGGAATCCGTAATGAGAATGAACCGGGTTTTGCTGATTGGCCCGTCCCACAAACCCGCACTGGAAGTTTTTTCAGATCAACTGTACAAAGGATTTCTGGATTATGGAGGTCGTTTGAACGGCCTTCAATTGGGTGATGAGCGTCTGGCACAACGGTTTAACGAATTGTATTGGACGGTGCAATCCCAAACCGATCGATTTGATCTATCCCTGGGAATGGAAATAGGCGGGAAGTCTGAGCCGATGCCAGCCGATTATCTCTATCGAATGATCCCTGTAATGGAGGCGTTAGCATCTCTGGAGCCCGGTGATTTCAACAACCGGATTCGATTGTCCTCGACCTACCGTTGGACGAACGATCAAATGGCGGCCCTGTCCGTTCCACAGGAATTATTGACTGAGGTGCCAGCCGAACAGGAAGAGCTTCGCGCACAGGTGCTTTTAGAGTTGGCTTGGGCCCGAATCGGAAAAGTGGCCTGGAATCGGCACTTTGATGATCCCGATATTCGGAGAGGTTATGAGGCGGCTCAGAAAGCGTTCGAGCTCACGAAGGATCCGCTCAACAAATTTACGGCAGCCTATGCGATGGCCTATAGCCTGGCGTTTCATGTTCCCCGTGACAATCAGGCGATGCTGGATCTTCTGCAACAGGCTCGTGACTGGTTTGAGAAAACTCCCGGCTCAAGCCCGCAAAGCTGGGCGTATATGTTGCATAACGATACACTGAAGGGGTTAGTCGAGAATGATCCCGCCTTCAAGTCATTGCTGGCGGCACAGTCAGAACCTGCAAAATAGGTGTGTGAGGCCTTATGAAATTACAGGCAAACTAACGGATACGCAAGGCTGGAGAATGACATTGTTTCAATGAACGTTCTCCAGTCTTCTTAGTTCACCTACCCTCTTTTTTTCAACCCGCTCAATCTCACCCGGTGAACTCCCTTTGAATCACAGACCATGGAGCTAGATTTCCGGAAAAATCCCGCCATCCTCAGCAACATGGTAGACGTCATGGCGGATGGCGTGTTCACGGTCGATGCTAAAGGTCACATCGTAGCCTGGAGCACCGGGGCAGCTCGCATTACGGGATATTCCAGTCAGGATATCCTGGGAAAATCCTGTCATATCTTAGAAGGTCAAAATTGTAAGGGCTTTCGCATCCTGACGGAATTTTTGGACAACCCCACCCCGTATCCTTGGGGCATCTGCAATCAGGAATGCAAAGTGCTGGGCAAAGACGGCCGCGAACTCTACCTCTTCGGCAATGTCTCGATTATCCGGGATGAACAAGGCCAGGTTGGGGGCGCTGTCGGAACCTTTACGGACCTCACCTCATTTATTTTGAATAACCAAAAAATTGCCGTGCTGGAGGAACAGGCAAAATCCCGTGAGTCCTTTCAACAACTCATCGGCAAAAGCCCGGCGATGCAAGAGGTGTTTCGCCGGCTCCGACTGGCTGCACAAAGTGATGTCACGGTATTGCTCACCGGGGAATCCGGCACCGGAAAAGAACTGGCGGCCCGAGCCATTCACACCCTAAGTGATCGAAACGATAAACCCTTTTTTGCCATCAATTGCTCGGCGATTCCAGAAACCTTGCTGGAAAGTGAACTCTTCGGGCATGTGAAAGGGGCGTTCACCGGGGCCATACGCGATAAAATTGGGGTCTTTCAAGCCGCCGACGGTGGCACGTTATTTTTGGATGAAATCGGAGATACCAGCCCTCTCCTGCAATTAAAATTGCTCAGGGTCCTGCAGGAAAGCGAAATACGCCGGGTGGGAGATGACCGGGGCATGCGGGTCGATGTCCGTCTCATTACGGCCACCAATCGGGATTTAAAAGCCCTTATGGCAGAAGGCACGGTTCGGGAAGATTTTTATTATCGGATTCATGTGTTCGAGATTACTCTTCCACCATTGCGAGCCCGGCGAGAAGACATTCCTCTCCTGGTTCACCGTTTCATGGCCGCCAATTCCAAGACATTTGGTCGCGAAATAGGAGACATTGCCCAGGATGCCCTGCAACGATTGACTGACTATAACTGGCCCGGCAATGTCCGTGAATTAAAAAATGCGATCGAACACGCCTTCGTCACCGTTAATGGTGATTGCCTCACCCTATGGGATCTCCCCTCGGAAGTTCAGAGTCCTCCAAGGTCCCGAAGCCTCAAGCCTCTGTCAGCCAACACAGAGCCCTCCCTTCCACCGGAGGAGGAAGCTCGTATTGGGGAAGCCCTTCAACAGACAGGAGGCAACAAAACAGAAGCCGCCAAGCTTCTTGGAGTGAGTCGAGTCACCCTCTGGAAGAAAATTAAACAGCTTCAGACCCCTCCCAACGTGTAATCAAATCGTTAACACGTTAACTTAACAGTTAGCGCGTTCTGTTCAGTTCATCTGATTTTTACGGCCACATTCAGGCTTCCCCTATTTTCATTACTCCATTAATACCTTGATTTTGTTGAAATTAATTCCATACGTCCGCGAAAAATTACCTGGCACAATCCCTGCTATGTATTCAATGAAAGGCATTTTAAAGGAACTTTTCGAAACCAGATAAGTTGATTTTGGCCAGTACTCCTTTTCAAAAAGGAGGGGAGGGTATTCACCATGATTGTGAAACAATTTTATTTGAGTTGTTTGGCCCATGCGTCTTACATGATTGCCGATAACAAAACCTCAACCGCTGTGGTCGTGGATCCTCAACGGGACATCGAGCAATATCTTCAGGAGGCCCGACGCCACAATTGGAAGATCCGTTATGTTTTTCTCACCCACTTCCATGCAGACTTTTTAGCCGGGCACCTGGAACTCCAACGACAGACTGGGGCTGAAATCTGCCTGGGCGCCAAAGCCAAGACCGACTTCCCCATTCGAAACTTTCGGGACAAAGAGGTTCTTGAGTTTGGGTCTGTGCGCATTCAGGTGCTAGAAACCCCGGGGCATACCCCGGAAAGTATTTCGCTTGCCGTCTACGACCTGGACAAAAGCACGGACCATCCGCATTGCGTGCTGACGGGAGATACTCTGTTTATTGGCGATGTGGGCAGACCGGATCTTATGGCCTCCATTGGTGTCACCGCCGAAGAGTTAGGGGGGCAATTATTCGATTCGCTCCGAAATACACTCATGCGTCTTCCCGATGAAACCCTGGTCTATCCTGCACACGGAGCGGGATCCATGTGCGGGAAAAATTTAAGCAGCGACACGGTGTCCACATTGGGCAGGCAGCGATGGGAAAACTATGCACTTCAACCCATGACGAAAGAAAAATTTATTGAATTGGTAACGGCTGATCAACCTGAAGCGCCTTCGTACTTTGGATATGACGCAAGAATGAATAGGGAACAGCATGCTGTTCTGAATGATGTGGTGCGGATCAGCCTCACTCCTCTTTCTCTCCAAGCGGTCATGGATCATCAGAAGAATGGAGCTCAAGTCCTTGATGTCAGAAATGCCGTTGAGTATGCGGGAGGGCACCTGAAGGGGAGTCTCAACATTGGATTAGGAGGAAAGTTTGCGACCTGGGCCGGAACACTTCTGACCCCCAAATCTCCCATCGTCATCATTGCAGAGCCTGGATATGAAAAGGAGGCGATTCAACGATTAGGCCGCATCGGATTTGACCGCGTCCTGGGCTTCCTGAAGGGTGGCATGCAATCCCTTGAGGTGAACCCGGATGTGGTCCAAAAAGTCCAACGCATCACCGCTCAGGGACTTGCGGAACGACTGACGGCCTCTCATCCCCCCATGGTCGTCGACGTGAGATCGGCAAGAGAGTGGGAGTCCGGGCATATTGACGGAAGCCTCAACATCCCTTTGCCTCACCTGGCCGAACAGGTTCAGGACATCCCTGCAGATACCCCGGTGGTGGTCCATTGCGCCAGTGGATATCGGTCATCTACCGCCATAGGGATTTTGGAACAAGCCGGACGAACCCAAACCATGGATCTTGTCGGTGGGTATGACGCCTGGCTCACCACCTGGAGTCATCCACGCCAAAAGGTTCAATCCCAAGCCATATCCGCATGCGCGAAATAAACGGACAAGGAGGAAACCCAATGAATACATTGGCAATAGATCAAGAAGCAAAATCGGGAAAGAGTAAGAACAATCAGCTGTCGCCTCCTTCATTGAAGGATCCCCTGTATATCGATGTCAGGACACCACAAGAGTTTGAAGGTGTGCATATTTCCGGTGCTCAAAATATTCCTCTACCGGATTTACATCAATATGTAAGCGAACTGAAAACCCTCTCTCGTGAGCACCGCATCCTGTTGATCTGCCGAACACAGAACCGGGTGAAGATTGCCTACGAATATTTGATAAACCAAGGGATAACGAATTGCGGCATTCTGGAAGGAGGAATCACTGCCTGGGTTAATCAGGGCAAACCTGTCGTCCGTGGACAACAACGAATTTCCCTTGAAGGACAAGTGCGTGCCATCGCAGGGGTATTGATTCTCGTGGGGGTTGGATTGGGTCTGACAGTTCATTCAGGGTTCCTTCTCCTCCCAACAATAGTAGGAGTTGGACTTCTCCATGCAGGACTCACGGACTCCTGTCTAATGGGGATGCTCTTGAGCAAGCTGCCCTATAACCGGATCCGGAAGTAAATGGTTCCACATGATATTTTTGCCATCATTTCCATGTAAAAAGTTTGGGCACATCATACCCAAGGAGATTTCAGGTGGGTCAAGTAAGAAGTGAGTTGTATGGGTATGCAAGAAAGCTATGGCTAATAGCTATCGTTATTGGCTCATTCTCAACGGCCCAGTCCTCAGGAGAAACTTAGCGAAATGAGACCTTCCAATGGCATGACTTTGACGGCAGCCACGTTGAGCCAGATCAGGGAAGCCAACTGGACAAGCCGTTCGTCATTATGAGCCTTGGCGTCAAATAATGGTCGTTCATAGAACTCCATGGTAGTATGCGGCGAATTTCACCCGGTTCCCAAGACCTTTCACCTGGTTGAAGGGTTATTACTAATCAACATAAAGGAGGTTGCCATGCAGCGTTCAATCCGTTCATTTTTACTGTTAGGGGCTTTTAGTCTATTGGCCATGGGGTGTATGACCACTCCAGCCATGAGCGAGGGGGGTGCGCCTGCCCCAGGACCTGCGCAAGGATATGATATCCATGTGCAAGCTCCTCACTTGATGCCTGATGGCACGCCAGGTGGACCATATCACCACTACTGTAAAGGGATTAATGACAAGATCTTGCAATGTCTCCTCTTTGAAACCACGGACGCCAATGCCCCTCTTGTGGCCATTGAATATTTCGTGTCCAAGGATCTTTCCCGGACCTTGCCGTTGATCCAATGGCATCGGTTTTTCCATGACCATAAACAAGAAATCGCTACCGGCCGCGTACAAATTTTAGATATTGATGATCCGGAAAAGGTCAAAGCCATTGCCGAAGCCGCGTCAAAGACTGACGGAGTTATTTATCATCTCTGGCAAAAGGGGAAGGATTTCCCGGACGGGACAGTAACTTACCCTCAATCTCTCGGGCATATCTTTAATCAACCGGAATAATCCGAGATGAGCCCGGAGGTTCCCTTCTGGAATCTCCGGGATCTGTAATTTACTTGGAGGGCCAGTGATCTTGAACGTGCTTAAGGAAAATTTTCAGATTGTGTCGGCTTTTTTTATTGCGGGGACACTCGGAATTAGTCTCGTGCATGCCGCCGATTTAGATGTATTGAAACCCAGGGTTCCTCCTGAACAGATCCAAGAAGCCCGAGTGAGGATGAATCCTTTCCCTTCAACCCCAGAAAATATTGTGACGGGCAAACGCATTTTTCACGGGAAAGCATTTTGTGTCACCTGTCATGGGCCAGAAGGCAAAGGCCTGGGTGACATTCCCGGCCTTCGAGGCAAGCTCCCACGAAACTTTACGGACAAGACCTGGCAGGCAGCTCGCACGGATGGGGAACTCTTTTGGATTTTGCAAAACGGCAGCCCGGGTACGGATATGGCTTCATTCATCCCGCTGGTCTTGACTGAAGAAGAAGCTTGGCTTGTGATATTGTATGTGAGATCATTTGGAACTGGCACCAATTCGAGTGGGAAATAGCATACGTTCCTGTCACTCACGCACAAAGGAGGCCACCATGATGAAGAAAAGCTTCTTAAAGTTTGGAATCATTTTGGGCTTTGTTATGGGCTGGGGCCTTCACTCCGTCGGAGCCTATGAAGTGTGGGTGGCCGACCAGTCCGACACGGCTAAAGAGAGTGGCGGCTTCCTGTATGTGTATGATGGCGCGCAACTCGCCGCTGACCCTGCCAAGACCAAACCGACCCTTACCCTAGACGTGGCCAAAGAGATCAATGATTTCTGCCAGAAGTCTACACAGAAAAATGTTCGACGACCTCATATGATCTTTGTCACCAAAGATCAGAAGCACGCCCTTATATCATTTCTATCCGGTCATGTGCTTGTTATGGACACGGCGTCCAAAAAACCCGTCGCATGCGTCTCGACGGGAAAGAACGTGCATGCAGCCTGGCCCACTCCGGATCAATCCATGGCGATCGCCGCCAACATTGCCGAGAAGAAACTGATCCGGATTTGGACCAACTATCAAGAGGGGACCTTTTCCTCTGACCCCGAAAAAGATGTCCTGGATTTGCAAGCACTAGAAAGTGGAGAACGGCCGGATAATGCCCCCATTTGCCCGATTACGGATGACACGAGCACCTATGCCTTTGTCACGTTGCGGGGGGGAGGACTATTGGTGGTCAACGTCAAGGAATCACCCATGAGCGTCACCACCACCTTAACGAATAATGAAATTCATCCCGCCGGCTGCGGGGGTTATCAAATCGGCAACACGATGTATTTAAATTCTGGTGGCGGATGGCCGATCGCTCCGCTTTCCTACGACGTCTATGCTGTCGGGCTTTCAGGGCTTCCAGACTCGGTGTCAGCCAAATTGATGTCTTCCCGCGACACTTCATTTTCGGATTCACACGGACTTTGGGGCATTGGACGCTATCTCTGGAATGTGGATCGCGCAGGGAACATGATTGAAATATTTGATTCGATCTCCAATTTCAGTGTGGGGACAATTCAGCTCGTCGGAACACAGAGCGATGACCCTGCCCCGGATCTTATTGATTTTTCTCCAGACGGCAATTATGCTTTTGTAAACTTGCGAGGACCGAATCCCTTGACCGGAAATCACAAGGATGTCAATAATGCGAAAGGGTCCACGCCGGGAGTGGCTGTGATCAAAGTCTTACATGCCGGAAAAGGCGGTGAACTGATAGGTATTACCCCTCTTACCAATATGGTGGAAGGGAAGGAAACAGCGGATCCGCATGGCCTTGCGGTTGTTCATCCCTAATTTGTTCCGTCCGCGAGCATGGCCTCCTCCAGAGGCCATGCTCCGGACCACATCTAGGAAGGAGGACTTAGCATTATGACGGTTATGCCTCTAGTCGCTCTTGCAACCTGGTTAGCGTTCACCTCAGTTGAATCCCCTGCCCCCCTACCTCCCTTCTCCCTCCCCCCGGAACCTGACGAAAGTACGCGTATTGATGAAATCTACGACCAGGAATCTCGCCTGCTGCTATCCCTGTATTCCTTGAAAGGGAATGGGAAAGCCGATTACGTCACTGGACGGACCGTCGAACAACATGTGCGAAGCACCTATGGCAATCCGGTGTACTACACGTTAGAGTTTCCCATTTTTTATTGGTGGAACCATACGATGTTTAATGACCCGTTTGTCGATGGGGTCAACGGCAACGAACAGGTCTATCAGGAAGAAACCGATTTTGATGTGAGCCGATACAAACCTTGTGTCTTTAACGGACAACCCTGTTAGAACAGCGACTTCACAGGCAGGGTCACTTCCCTCAATTATCCATCTGGTCGCTGGCAGATCAAGGAAGGGCTTCGCCTTCCCCAAATTCCTCATTTCAGGTGAATGATCTGTACGATAATCAATCAAATCGGTTTATGGAAATGGGACCCCGGGAATACATATGATGATGTTTTCCGGAATGCCCGATGACCGAATACGGTAAGTGGGCAATCAATTCGTGCCTTCGCTACACGAAAAATAAATGTGAAGGACTGATGTGTACGATGGGAGGCTTTATGGTTTCTTTGGGAGAAACACGGCAGATTGACTTATGAATAAAAGAAAGCCGGGTATAGACCGTCGACAGTTATTGAAGGGGAGCCTGGCTCTTGGGTTGGCTAGCCTTCTCACCCCTAGAGGCCTCCGGGCCAACGATTCCCCGGCGGTTACTCTTCCTTTCGAACGGGGTCGCCGTCCATTGGTGGCTTTTCCACAGAAGCGGCCCCTCATGGTAATGACCACCAGGCCTCCTCAATTGGAAACCCCCTTTCATATTTTTAATGAAGGTATCTTCACGCCCAATGATGCATTTTTTGTTCGCTGGCATCTCGCCAATATCCCTCGGGAAATTGACCTGAACACCTTTCGGCTGACTATTCGCGGTCAAGTCAATCAATCCCTATCATTGAGCCTTCATGAATTACACACTCAATTCGAGCAAGTCGAAATTGCCGCCGTCTGCCAATGTTCTGGCAATAGTCGCGGGTTTTTTCAACCACGCGTACCCGGGGGACAGTGGGGGAATGGGGCAATGGGAAATGCCAATTGGAAGGGAATCAGACTCCGTGATCTTCTGCACAAAGCGGGGATAGAAGCCGATGCGGTGCAGGTGAGGTTCGATGGCCTGGACCTACCCGTCGCACAAGCCACAGCGGACTTTCGAAAATCTCTGCCCCTTGATGATGCGCTCCAGGAAGAAGTGTTGGTCGCTCACTCCATGAACGGGGAGGCACTCCCCATGCTGAACGGCTTTCCCCTTCGGCTCGTGGTGCCTGGCTGGTATGCCACTTATTGGGTGAAGATGCTGAATGATATTGAAGTGCTCAATCAGGCCGATCAAAATTTTTGGACGACACATGCCTATCGCTTGCCGGCTAATCCTTGTCACTGCGTAAATCCAGGAGAGTTCTTAACGGATACCGTGCCCATGGGCAAAATGCCCGTTCGTTCCTTTATCACCAATCTGGAGGAGGGTCGAACCATACCCGGAGGGGAACCTTGTACCATTTCAGGTATAGCCTTTGATCAGGGCCATGGCATTGATCGCGTCCTGGTCTCCGTGGATGGAGGACAGCAATGGCAATCCGCCCGATTAGGAAAGGATTATGGCGATTTCAGCTTCCGCCCCTGGGAAGCCCAATTTATTCCGAAGCCCGGGCATGTGTATGCACTGCAATCACTGGCCATCAATCGGATTGGAGAATCACAGCGGTTCAGTTCCCGATGGAATCCAAACGGATATCTTCGCAATGTGGTCGAAACGGTGAATATTCAAGCTGGCTGAGGCTAACTCGTGATGCGTGTTTGCATGTTCTTTCTCGTGTTTCTGTGGGTTACAGGACTTGCGTGGGGGCTTGCGACCCCTGACCATGGAAGAGAACAGGAGTCCATTCTCAATCTTCCTCCTGATCCGATATCGTTTCAACCGGGCACTGGTAGTGCCATTGCAAGCCGGTACTGCCTCATGTGTCATTCGGCAGAGTACGTGTATACGCAACCACCTCATACCCCTGAGCATTGGATGGAAATCGTCAACAAAATGAAAGCCTCCTTTGGCTGTCCAATCTCGAATGAGGACATGGCCCCATTGGTCGATTACTTGGTGACGCAAAATTCACTTCAGCCTTCACCTTCTGTGGCTACCGCTCAGCATGACGACCAGAAGGTAACACCCGATCAGTCCCCCACTCACGCTGCCGATCCCCAAAAAGGGAAAGCCCTCTATGAACGGCACTGTGTGACGTGTCATGGACCTGGCGGCAAAGGGGATGGCCCCATTGGACAGGCCCTGATTCCCCCAGCCGCCAACCTCACGTTACTCGGCAAGCAATCAGATACCACCATTCTTGCCACGCTTCGCAACGGCCGACCGGGAACAGCCATGCCTGCATGGAAGAACGATCTGAATGCATTAGAGTTGAATCATCTTCTTTCATTTCTTCGAACGTTAAATCCATAACCCCGATGAACCCTGGGAGCCTGGCTATTAGGCCATTCCATCAGCGGCGGAATCTCTTTCTTGGGTTTCTCCAAATACACAAATATTTTCCATTCAATCCTCCATGAAACCTGAGAAAAAACCTCGGGGAATTTTTGGTAGTTGCGGTCACAAAAGGTCCCGCTTCCCCCACCAATATCTGCTAGAACACCTTTAACCAATCTTGAGACCATTCCCATGCGCCATGTCAAAATTGTAGCCACGATTGGTCCTGCGACTTCAACCCAGGAATGTTTGAAACAACTCCTCCATGCCGGAGTCAATGTCGCCAGGTTTAACATGTCCCATGGAACCGCTGACTGGCACAAGACAAGAATTCAACGCCTTCGAAGCCTTGCTCTGCAGGAAAAGATACCCCTTGCCATCCTTGTAGACCTGGCAGGTCCGAAAATCCGTCTGGGGGACCTCCCAAACGAAGGAACCGTCTTGAAGAAAGGGCGGGATATTATTCTGATTGCGAAGTCAGATCAGGACTCAAGGCACAACCAATCGGGGGATACTCTGCCGGTTAATCTTTCCCATTTTCCGGATCGAATGGAACCAGGTCAAATCGTTTTAATTGATGACGGAAATATGTCCCTCACAGTGGAAGAACAAGAAACCGACCGACTGATCTGCAGAGTCCTGGTCGGAGGCAAAGTCACCTCACACAAAGGTGTGAATTTTCCCGGACTCCCACTCGACATTCCGGGATTTACGGAGAAAGACGCCGATGATCTTCAAGTGGCCATCGACGTTCAAGCCGATTATGTCGCCCTCTCTTTTGTTCGAAATCCGCAGGATATTCATACACTCCAAACGGCTTTGGCTAATCGATCATCGTTGATTCCTGTCATTGCCAAAATCGAAAGACCTGAAGCCCTGACATGTCTTGATGAAATCCTTGATGCGGCAGATGGAGTGATGGTCGCTAGAGGCGATCTGGCGTTGGAGATAAGCCCGGAAGAAGTCCCTCTCCTACAAAAGCAGATCATCGCCCAGGCCAATCGTATAGGAAAACCTGTGATCACAGCTACACAAATGCTGGAATCGATGACCCGAAATTCTTCCCCCACTCGCGCCGAAGCGTCGGATGTGGCAAACGCCGTACTCGACGGGACGGATGCCGTCATGTTGTCGGCCGAAACGTCCACAGGAAATTTTCCTATCGAATCGGTCAAGGTCATGGATCGGATTATCCGACAAACAGAAAAGGAAATGTTCCGCCGAATCCAGAAATCCGATTCGTTTAAGGAATCCGTGCGTTCGACTCCAGAAGCGGTTTGTGAAGCTGCCGTCTCTCTTGCAACATCTGTTGGCGCCCAAGCCATCGTGGTCTTCACCGATTCCGGCCATACAGCCATGTTATTGGCCCGGCATCGACCGATTGTCCAGATTATCGCACTAACTCCCTCTACAACCGTCACCCGTCAATTAAGTTTAGTATGGGGCATTGTCTCATATGTCTTTCCGCAAATTGATGCCACCGATGAACGAATCAATGCGGCCCAGGATCATCTCAAAACCCTCGGCCTGCTTCATGAAGGCCGTCTCATTGTCATCGTCACCGGGGAATGCCTGGGACATTCCTTTGGAACCAATATCATCAAAGCCCATTTGGTTGTGTAAAGTCAGGCAAGGAAACCAGGGAACATGTCCCTCAACATCATCATTGTCGGCGGCGTGGCTGGCGGGGCGGGCGCGGCCGCTAAGGCGCGCCGAACCAACTAAGCGGCAAACATTGAGATGTTTGAAAAAGGGCCCTATGTATCCTTCGCCAACTGTGGCCTCCCGTACTATGTGGGAAAGACCATTCCGGATCGTGATGACCTTCTGCTTCAAACCCCGGAGCGGTTTTGGAAACGATTCATGGTCAAGGTCCACGTGTTACACGAAGTCCTTCACATAGACCGAACGGCAAAATGCATACAGGTGAAAAACCTGATGACTCAAGCAATCACTTCTCACCCCTATGACACCCTCATTCTGGCACCCGGTGCCGGGGCAATCATGCCCGACATACCTGGCATTCACGCCAGGAATATCTTTACTGTCAAAACCGTTCCTGACTCTGATGCCATCAAAACCTTTCTCGCCAGCCAAAGAAATTGCTGACGAACCCTGCTCTCCAGTTATTAGATGTCCGGACCACGGACGAATATCAAGAAGCTCACATTCCTCATGCCCGCCTCATTCCCGTGGCTGAACTGAGAGATCATCTTCAGCAACTGGATCCCTCTGAGGAAAACGTCGTCTATTGTCGTGTCGGATTACGCGGCTACCTCGCCGTACGCATTCTCCTCCAACATGGCTTCACCCATGTCTCCAACCTCACCGGTGGCTATTTAAGCTTCCCTTAATAAAATTCGATTCCCCTCAATCCAAGTACACCAATAAATCTTTGAAAGCTGGAGCGGTTAACGTGTTAACTGCATCCGTTAAATCAGGCTTAACGTTCCACCATATTTTTCGGTGATACACATTGCCTCTTTCACTATAAATAAATGAAATTATTCATATTTTATCCGCTTGGTGCATTTGGCATTTGGTTTGCTGATGTTATTTGCATGAAGAAGAGAAATCGAACGGCGTCTTAACAATTTTTACCGAAGGAGGGTGCTCATGGAGCAAACAGCCAGTCAATCTCGAACAGGGGCCATGTTCAGCGGTCAAGCATCATTGGGCCGGATCTTGGTAGTCGATGACGAACCGGATGTTCGCAAAGTGGTGAGGTTGTCATTGGAGAGAGCCGGCTACGACGTGCTTGAGGCCGAAGACGGTCAACAGGCAGTGCAAGAAATCAAAAGTGGAGAAAACCCTCTGTTACTGGATGTGATCCTCACCGACATCCGCATGCCCAAACTAAATGGACTGGAGGTTATTCAGTTTTTTCAAAATGAATTCCCGCATGTATCCTTGATTGTGCTGACCGGATTCCCGGATTTAACCATGGCCACATCCTTGATGAAGAATGGGATTATTGACTATTTGGTCAAACCGGTTGAAAAAGGGAAACTTCTGACTGCGGTTGCGAAGGCCATGGAACAACGGGAGATCAGCCATCTATAAGAAGTTAGAAGAGAGGGGTCTACCTCCCTCTTTTTGACGAAATAGTCCTTTCGATGTGTGATCAACTATGAGGAAACTTTTAGCCTTTCATTTTGGTGTTGATTTTGCTCTATCTATTTAGGAAAGTGCTGAGCATGAGTTTTATGAGTCAAAATACCCCAATTAATGTTCGCTTGGGATGGGGAATTTTTCCCCATAAAATATTCAAAAAAGATCTTTTAAATCACAAAACCCTGAACCTGATGAGAATGTCCTGTCTTTCTTAACCAATTATTTATGGAGGTTTTCCCAATGACTCACACGAGGAATGTCCACTTTAGAACTCAAGGCCATGGTCTCGTACTCACGGTGGGCATCCTTCTCTATATCCTTTTTCCCGGTTCTCTTTTTGCCGCTGACGGAAAAGATGCAAAATCCCTGATCAGCACCACCTGTTCGACCTGTCATAAGTTTCAGGGCCAGGGGGAGAGCCGCTTTAACTTAAAGGCTCCGGATCTCATGTGGGGAGGCAGCAAGTTTCAGCGGGATTGGCTGATTAAATGGCTGACAGGAAAAGAACCGATGCTGTATGCCAAGAGTTACCGGTGGGATCAGGGTCAACAACCTGACCAGCACATGGCCGTCTCTCAACAAGAAGCTGAAGGCCTTGCTGACTATTTTGAGACACACCTACAGGACCCGCGAGTGAAACCGGGGTCCATTGATATGTCGACCTTTAGCAAACAGGAGGCGAAGTTTGGAGAGGAAATCTTCATTCAACATTCCTGCATTGGCTGTCATCAGATTATGGTGGATGGGAAAGAGACCGGAGGCCCGCAAAGCGCCTCATTCTTTAACTCGGGGAAAAGGCTGAAGGCTGATTGGATTTATCGCTTCAATTCCGATCCCCCAGACTTTGTGCCACACAGCGGAGAGTTTGTCGGGGATGTCAGTGCATTGGGGCTACGTTATGTGACGGGGTTTATTGCGACAAGAGGAAATGAGGATTTCCCCTATTATGAACCGTGGAAAAGCGCCGATTTCAACCACCCGAATGTCGAAAACGGTGCCAAAATTTATCAAGAATATTGTGCACAATGTCATGGGGCGGAGGGCAAAGGGGATGGTCCGGCGGCTTCAGGCTTAGAACCCAAACCAGCGGTGCATGCCAATATTCCCTTTGAAAAAATTCCTCTCGATTACCTGTATAACGTGATCTACTACGGGGGGAAAGCTGTTGGGAAATCTTCCATGATGCCGTATTGGGGACTGACCATAGGCGGGACAGAAGGCGTATCCGATGTCATTGCCTATTTGAAGACGACGTTCAAGGGTGCCCCAGAGGTGGCCGGCACGTCTTCACTATCAGACGGACCGTCAGGAGTATGCCCCCAACCACGTAACACAAAGCAGGCACCTGGCAAATTTCGCAATCTGACCAGTCCGTTACCTGCCTCTCAAGAGCATGTTAAGGCGGGAGAGAAGCTGTATCACGAAACCGCACAACCCTTGGCTTGTAAGCAATGTCATGGCGAAAGTGGGGATGGGCAGGGACCAATGGGCGCGGCGCTGAATCCCCATCCTCGAAACTTTACCTGTGGAGAAACGATGAAAGATATTTCTGACGGGCAACTGTATTGGATTATCAAAAACGGATCTGCAGGAACCGGCATGATGGCCTTTTCCGGTATGCCAGACAACCAAATCTGGCAAGTGATACAGTACATCCGGACTTTGGCCAAATAAGCCGAGATTGTCGTTCAGACACTTTCACTTAAAGGTGACAAACCATTTTATTTTGGGGACTGGAGATATTTTCTCCAGTCCCTGAAACTAAATGAGGAAAAGCATCATGTTCCCAACACCAGAAAATGTCCAACAGGACAGTACGGACACTTCACGTATGCTGAAACACCTTGAACAACACCACGCCCTCATTTTGGAGGCCGCCGGTGAAGGGATATTCGGGTTGGATCTGGAGGGTCGGCATACTTTTGTGAATCCTGCAGCCGCGAAAATGTTGGGTTACGAGCCCCAGGAGTTAATTGGCCAACCCAGCCACTCTCTCTGGCATCACACAAAATCCGATGGCACTCCCTACCCTCAGGAACAATGCCCGAACTATGCATCGTACAAAGATGGCCAGGTGCATCGAGGCGACAACGAAGTGTTCTGGCGAAAGAATGGCACCAGTTTTCCCGTCGAATACTCCAGCACACCTATTCGGAATGATGATGGAGCCCTGGTCGGCGCCGTTGTGGTTTTTCAAGATATTACCTACCGCCGGCAATGTGAAAAATCCCTTGAACAATTTCGTCGACACAACGATATGATTTTACAGGCTGCCGGTGAAGGCATTTTCGGATTAGACATCAACGGACATCACACTTTTGTCAATCCTGCCGCCAACATCTTACTAGGCTATGAACCAGGCGAGTTATTTGGCAAACCCAGTCATACCACCTGGCACCACACAAAATCTGATGGCTCTCCTTACCCGTCAGAAGAATGTCCCATTTATAGAGCCTATAAGGATGGATTGGTTCATCATGGTGAGGAAGAGATTTTCTGGAAAAAAGATGGGACGTGCTTCCCTGCCCGGTATACAAGCACCCCGATCTGGGACGACCAAGGAAAATTAGCTGGAGCCGTGGTCACGTTTCAGGATATCACCGAAAAGAAACGTATGGCTGCTCAGTTATTAGAAGAAGCCAAACTTGCCGAAGTGACCAGAGTCCTTGGGGATATCGGGCATGATATCAAAAATATGTTAATGCCTGTGCTTTCCGGGGCAGATTTATTGAAGGATGAATTGGACGAACAGTTCCCCACCTTAATCCGGGAAAAGGCGAAAGGGGCAGAGACCAGTTATGCCAATAGCCTGGATTTGATACGGATGATCGTTACCAATGCCAGACGCATTCAGGACCGTGTGAGGGAAATCGCGGATGCGGTAAAAGGTGTCACCAGTCCTCCACATTTCACACCCTGCCGCATACGAGATGTCGTGGATGGAGTGCTCGACACTCTTCGCACGTACGCTGCAGAAAAAGACATTATCCTCCTGACCGATGGCCTTGATGCCCTGCCAGTCATTGATGCAGATGAACGTCGCCTGTTTAATGCCTTTTACAATCTCATCAATAATGCCATCCCGGAAGTGCCCCGAGGAGGATCAGTCACGGTCGGCGGATCTCCGGGACCGCGTCCGGATACTGTCGAGTTGACGGTAGCCGATACGGGGAGAGGCATGCCGCCTGAAGTTCGAGACCGCCTCTTTACCGCTCAGGCTATTAGCACCAAAAAGGAAGGAACAGGGCTCGGGACCAAAATTGTCAAAGATGCCATCGACCTCCATCACGGTCACATTAAGGTCGAAAGTGAAGAGGGCCACGGAACAACGTTTCGTCTTGTCCTTCCCATCACTCAAATCACCTCATCTCCAGCCAGGTCTGGGAACTCATGACATGGTCATGCGATAGGAGGAAGATTCATACTATTTCCAACCCGAATATGGAGGAAACTTTCTCCAGGCATTTTTCCTCCGTTATTACGGTGATCTTCTTCGGGATCAAACCGTTTTTCCCTAACTAAAAAACTTTTCTGGACACCATTACATGTCAGAACCCCTCGGCCTTTCTCAAACTGTCTTGCCTTCAGGAAAGGCGGGGAGGGAAAAAGAATCCTTTTAAAAGAATTTTTTCCCTTATCCTTTTTCTCTGGTTGATCCGTGTGCCATTCGTGGGATCCGGGCAGTTCCGATGGCGCGTCCGGCTTTTCTCTATTGTCCATTTTGGGATGAACGGGCTGTGGTAAATCGGGCTAGCTTGACTCCATTCTTACAACGCTTTCAGATGAGGACAAACCCTGGCTGACAACATCCAACACAGCATTGTGATTTCGGAGACCGATGAAAAAGATGGGGAAATGAAAACTGCGAATAAGACCCGTCGAGACGGCCATTGCCAATGACCGTAGCAATTTTGCCAGTGACAATCCCCAATACGTGGCCGTCACGGGCCTGGTGGGGGTACCGACACGCCCTTCATACCCGGATTATTTGTCCGCTCCAAGCCATGAACAAACCTTCTACTCAAAACCGAAATTTCACCATCCGGCAGTTGTGGGTTGTCTCCAAATATCTACAGAGAATGATGTTTCTTCAGAGACACTCATTAGAGGGGGATCCTGACCAACCCATCCGCGAAAGAAATCCTTTCGGCCAATCCTAAAAGCCTTGTACACAATCAGAAAGGATTTTTTGCCCGGTGGTCAATCTCTATTCAGGTGACGTTCAATCAAACTCATTCGTCACACGCTAGAAAACGTTAATCTCTTATCGGTACGACCAATCGAAAACAAGAAGGATGAGAACACCTTCGTCTGAAACAAGGACTCTTGTCTCATTCGATTTCTCCCCATACAATGAACTCATATCCCGCTTCAAAATATTTTTTTTATTTATACTCGGGAGATTTCATGACGTATATGATGTCTGAGAACTTATCCGCATGGCCTTGGGCGGGGTCATGGATTCGTTATCTTTTCATGCTATCCAAGGGAGACAAGGACACATTTACCTCCCATTTTTTCCTTTCGTTCTTCCCGTTATACTTCATGGCCAATGATGCTGGTTTATATTATCCACGTTGCTAGTTAACGCATGTCGCACGCCTCTGACGCCTCAGGCTTTATTTTTTCACCCGTTCCTCTTTCAACCTAATTTCTCATGGACTTCCACTATCTGTTGGCTCTTCTGTCTGGGGGGATCGTCGGGGTGCTGTTAGGGGCTACTGGAGGTGGCGGATCCTTAGTGGCCATTCCCCTGTTGGTTTATGTCGTTGGCGTACCGGTTCAAAATGCCACGACCATGTCACTTATCGTGGTTGGCTATTCGGCCCTCTTTGGGGCATGGCATGAGAGCCGGCAGCAACGTGTTCACTTTGTATCTGCTATTTTGTTCAGCCTGACCGGTATGATCGGCGCTTGGATGGGTGCTCATGGCCACCAACTCGTTCCGGACTCCCTGGTCCTCTTTGCGTTTGGCAATCTACTTTTATTTATTAGCATGTGGACGTTTTGGAAAAATTATGAGGGAGAACAGAATGACGTCCCGAGCGGATGCGCGAAGGAATTCTCCGGGCGCTGTGCGTTGAAAGCCTTCACGCTCGGATGGGGAGTTGGCCTCTTGACCGGGTTTTTTGGGGTCGGAGGGGGATTTCTCATCGTTCCCGCCTTGATGTTTCTCATGGGGTTTCCCATTCGTTTAGCTATTGGCACGTCACTTTTGATCATTGCCCTTATTTCCATCGGCGGGGTCATCGGCCATTTCGAGGGGGCACGGCTGGATGTGGTGCTAACAGGATTGGTTTTACTCGGCAGTCTTCTCGGGTTAATGTTTGGCTCTCAAGTCACTCAATCGATTCCTGCTCACCATTTGAGACGGGGCGTGGCCATGTTAATCGGAGTCATCGGAATCTTATTAATCATGGCCAACGCGAGGCCACTCATCTTTTAGGTATGGAAGGGAGTTTCTTTAAGCGGAAGGCGTATCCTCCGAAACCGGTTTAAACAATAACATGACGTCGCCCTGTTCCAGCCTATGATTTTTCTGAAATTCCCAGGGGGAAATAATTGTTCCTTGCCGATACACTCGTAGTAGCACATCCGGCTGTAAATCCGATGCCGTCTTCCCGACATCCTGCTTCTCCACTGTTCGCTCCTGGATATTGACCTTTCCCCCCGCTGTTAAAAAATCTTCTAAATAATCTGCCAAATATTGTTGGTCCACTGCAGCCGCCAACATATATCCCCCATATGTCGCAGGGGAAATAATGGTTTGCGCCCCTCCTTGCCGAAACAGTTTGACGTTTTCTTCTTCCTTCGCACTGACAATTACCCGACAACGGGAATTCAAATTACGGACAGTTAACAAAATGAGTGCATTGGTATCATCCCGCCCAGCGGCAATAATGACGGCTTTGGCTTCATTGAGGAACGCACCAAATTTCAGCAGCCCTTCCTGCGTCGCATCGCCTCGGAGTGCCACGACTCCCAATTCTCCCGCGATGCGTACTCGTTCCTCACCGGGATCGATGACCAGAATATGGTCAGGGTTTGTGCCCTTGGCGAGCAGCTCTTTGACGGTCGAGTATCCGGTATGCCCGAATCCGCAGATGACAACATGTTGATCGAGTGACCTCTGGAGTTTTGCCATGCGAAATACCTCGGTAAATTGTCTGAACGCCAATTGATAGGCGGTCCCTAAAAAAATGACCCATAGAAATATGCGGACCGGCGTCACGACTAATGCATCAATCAGGCGCGCCCGTGTAGTGACCGGCACAATGTCCCCATAGCCGACAGTGGTCACCGTGACCATCGTGAAATAAATCACATCTGAAAATGAGATCTCTCCGTCTATTTGATCCTTAAGCCCGTTTCGATCCAACCACAGGATCCCAGTCAAAAAACAAAACAGCATGACCACCAATATAATTCTGCTCAAGAGGGTGCGAAACGGATCAAGGTCGGTGGGCATGTAGACCACCCGCCTAAAAAAGATGCGGGAGGCCTTTCGGGAAGAATGAGTTCGGAATGAGAAAGCCACTTTTTCCTCTTAATTCTTACTCAGAAACGCGTTACCCTTGACCCGTTAAGGGCCACATGAAGACTAAGAGAGGAAGGGAGACCACAAGAATTAACAACTCTAAAGGCAATCCCATCCGCCAATAGTCCCCAAATCGATATCCTCCGGGCCCCATGACCAACAAATTATTTTGATGACCTATTGGAGTCAAAAAGGCGCACGATGCCCCGATAGCCACCGCCATGAGAAAGGGATCGGTATTCACCCCAAGATTCAGGGCCACTGCGACACTTAATGGTGCCATGACGACGGCCGTTGCCGCATTATTCATGATATCCGACAAGGTCATCGTCATTACCATAATTAGGCCTAAGAGCATTACGGGAGGAAACTCCTCCATTATGCCAACCAGAAACTGAGCCAACAGAGTCGTTGCTCCACTTCGTTCTAGCGCTTGCCCAATAGGAATCATAGCCCCTAACAATACCAGGACCGGCCAATCCACGGCTTGATACACATCCCTCGGAGATACAATATTGAAAAGCACCATCCCCAAGGCGGCACAAATCAATGCAATCGGAAGTGACGCCAAACCGGACATAGCGCTGCCCAAGGCCAGGGCGAATACCCCCCCAGCCAGCCACGCCTGACCAGGCTTCCCCAACTGAATTCCTCGCTCGGCCAAGGGAAGACATCCGAGGAGTCCGATCACTTCCAGAACCCGGTCTTTTTCTCCCTGCAGCAGCAGTACATCGCCGGCTTTGAACCGAAATTCCCTCAGCCTGCCACGGTAAGGAGTGCCTTGACGAGATGCTCCTAACAAGTTAATTCCGAAACGGCTTCGCAGCTTTAAAGAACCCGCCATCCGCCCGACCAACCAAGAACGATCAGGAGGTATGACAGCCTCCAACAGCATATCTCCATCCTTACCTGCGGATGGCTTTTTTTCAGATTCCTGAACCTCCTCCTTGGGCTGGGTTCCTGTTAACTTCAAACCCAATGTGGACACAAATTTATTAATACCCTGCGGTCCTGCCTCAAGGACGAGGACATCGCCAGCTTGAATGTGTTCCCTCCATGCCGCCCCCCGAATAGATTGGTCACCCCGCACCAACCCAATAATTAAGGCGTCAGAATCCTCAGTGGCCAATTCCAGTTCAGACAGGGATTTTCCTATTGCCTTAGAATTTTCAGGCACTTCAACCTCTGTTAAATATTCCTGTATTGAAAACAGGTCTTGCGGCGCATTTTGAGACCGTCGAGCAATGGGAATGAGACGCCAACCCACCAGCGCCACAAAGAGAATTCCCACCAGCGCCATGATTCCTCCTACAGGAGTGAAGTCAAACATCCCGAACGGCTCGCCGGTAACTTCTGCGCGGTAATGGGCTACAATGATATTGGGAGGTGTCCCAATAAGAGTAACCATACCGCCCAAAATCGTTCCAAAAGCCAAGGGCATCAACACCACGGCCGGAGACCGCTTGGCCTCAACGGACGATTGAATAGCCACCGGCATCAGTAACGCCAGGGCTCCCACATTATTCATGACGGTTGAAATCAATCCACCAAGAGAAGATAAGACAGCCACATGGAGGGAAGGGGAAAAAGACGTGGCACCCTTGACATAGCGCGTAAGAATTTCCACGACCCCCGCGTTACTCAATCCACGACTGATAATTAACACAGCCGCCACGGTGACCACGGCAGGATGACCAAATCCTAAAAATGCTTCTTCGGAGGGGACGAACCCCAACACAGTTGAAAGAAGCAAAGCACTGAGGGCGACCAAATCATAGCGCCATCGTTCCCAGATAAAGAGCACCAACAGGATTCCCATTAGGCCCAGGAAAAAGAGGTGGTCACTGTTCACAAATGAGATGAATCCTCTATCTGGGCATCGATGATGGGGATGGAACGGGGAGGGAAGCGGCCAAAACTCTCCTAAAATCTATAACAATACGCCATTACATAGCCTACTCAGATCAATTTCAGACTTCTTAAACAATATAGCGTATCAACGTTGGGAATGAAATGTTCTACGATTCCCAACTGGCAGGGGAAAAATAGTATTCAGGGACTGGTTGGGATTCTTCCGGAAAAGGTGAGTCCAAGCATGCAGAGCTGAATGCCGGCTTGGAGATCGCCCATATCCCCACGGAGGGCATGCCCAATAAATAACTAAAGCAAAAATTGTCAGTCAAACTCAAGCAGTCCTGCCAGAATAGCCGCAGATGAAAAATTAGCAGAGTTTCGAGGAAAGGACTATACCAAGGCCATGTGAATAAGAAAGTTACATTTAAACTCACCCGATTCAGAAACGCCGGAAGAACCCAGAACTTAATCTATTGGTGCCAGGTCCCGGCCACAGCGGAGCACGAGAACTTCATCCTGAACCAGGAGTCAATCGGTACCTGAGAGAGTTTTTCCTCCCAAGTCGCACCCGATCTCTCAAAATTTTCTGTCCGCCTTTTTAGGCCGTCAATCGAGCAACAGGAGTCCGTGGGGCTCTCCGTAGCCGCTTCCGAAATGGAATAACCTGCGCCTGAACCGGACCATCAGTGCGATGATGATTAATGACGGGGTCCATCAGGTTCCCGCACATAATACATCGATACGCTTTGATCCAAAGTTCACCCATCGCCCCCTTGATGTCCAGACAGTCATCAACCACCATAAGCCCATCACATCGTACACACTTCATAACTCTCCCTCCTTTGAAAGCCTCCTGCTTCCCACTCTTCTCAACAGGTGAGTCAGTGCATCACGCGTGCCACGCACCACGTGAGATCTCGAAAAGCACCACTTAATTAGGTGTGTATGATTGCGGAAAATGAAAGGAGATCACTAGACAATCGAATGAATTTTTGGAGTCTACAATATTTTGTGATAAAAAAAAAGAGCCAACACATATTTTGTGTGTGCTGGAAACATTGACTAAAATTTAGGCACCATGCTCGTTTTTAAAAAAATTATTTTTTTGACTTATTTTTCACCACAATCCCCTTTCGCCTATGTCGGTTTAAAGAAAAATATGGTGAGATTTGGCAGGCTAGTGGATATTTTGACAGGTCCTCTTATGAAATAGGCTGTAGACCTGGCCCATCAGGGAGACCCTTTGTTTTGAATACGAGAATGTCAAAAGTACTTCCCAAGCCGGCTGGCCTAGTGAGCACATCAATCTCTTCTTGATCAAACTCTCTAAGACCCTTTGGCCCTTTATAATCCAGAATTCCAAGATTTCTCAGCCATGTTCCTTGCGGGATAGGCCCTGCTACCTCAAAACCAACTTTCTCTGCGATGAAGCAAGCAGCCGTATAATCCACGTCTGCCGTCAAGTCTTGTTGGCCCACAGCGAAAAACGGGTCATACACTTGGTGCTGGTGATGGTAGGAACGTAGAGTCCCATTTCTATGCCGATGTGAATATAAATTTGAGGCGCGATCACCATAATCGATAAAAATTACATACCCTGGATCCACAACTCTCCCTATGCTTTTGAGAAATGGTTTCAACTCCAAACAGATTTCTGCGACTTGCCCTCGCCCAAGCTGCACCCTATCGTCACTCAACCGCTCGGCTAGCTCCCTCGTTGAAAGAGTACATGGTTGCTCACAAAACTCGCCATCCTCATCCAGATCCACATACAATTCCAATACTTCTTCATGGCCCATTCCCATTACTCGATGAACGGGTAACGCATCAAGCACTTCGTTCCCGAACACAAATGTCGGTCCTGGAGTTAAACAGTCCAAATTGTTGATCGCATGCAATCCTTTTTGTTTTTGCTGGTCTCGCAACCCAGGGCTTGGGTCTAGAACTAGGTATTCATGACCGTTTTCAAGACAAGAAATAATATTGTTCCCCAACTGGCCTGTTCCTCCACCTAATTCCAAGACCCGCAGGGGAAATCCCAACGCCTTCTCGGCATACCTGATGGCTTGCGCAATGGCATATCCGAAAGCCGGAAATCTTGCATTAGTGTCAAACGGCCCATCGGGACTCCCAATTTTGGGTGCCTTCGCATAAAACCCCATAGTTTCGTCATATAAAGCCGCCGCCATAAATTCCCTGAAGGTCATTGGCCCTTGCGTTCGAATTTTGGCTTTTAAGGCCTTTCCAAGCTCCGTATCAATCCGGTTCAAGACAAGTCCAGGCTAAATTTGTTGGTTGTGTGAGTGAAAAATGGCATAGAACGAGGTAGGAGCAGATCATGAAAAATGATGCGGAGAAAATATGTCACACAAAAAAAAGGGTGCCATTGCTGGCACCCTTCCCCTGAGTATTCACACTGCAAAAAGTAAATTACTTAATAACAGTCGATTTGGCCCCGGCCGGATTCGGGTTGGTTTTGTTGAGTGGGCCTTCGACTTCAGGCAACCGACCGGCACCAGCCGACTTTTGGATCCGGCCACGATTAGGATCACTAACATCATTCATAGCAGCTTTGCTGCCAAATTCTTGAGAAGACAACAGACTCTTTTCTCCTCCAGCGTTCGTTTGACCAGGATCATTAGCCGTAGCTTGACCGGTCACTGGAGACTTTCCAGCAGCCGGATACCCCGGATGAGCTGGTAATAACCCCGGATTGGCAAAGGCCATTGATAGGGCGAAGGTGCTAGCACCCACCGTTCCAAGAAAAATTCCAATCCCTTTCATAAGACCGCTCCTTTGTTGGTTATGACTGGTTAACAATAGAAAATGGTCTGGATATGTACATAGCCCAATTTATTCAAATAGAAGAGGCGATCTTATTCAGATTGGCCGGTAGTGTCAAGCTTACCCAAACAAAATGGCAAAAATTTCGAAATGGCACCCCTTCAGGTACTTTCTTTGGTTCAATCAAGCTGGACGGCGTGGCCGATATGGAGTTCTTGGTCGTGGGGCTGGCATAAGAATAGTGACGGTCGTTCCCTTTTCTGGCTCACTAGCGATACTGATCTGACCCTGGTGCTCCTCAACGACTTTTTTCACGGTCGCCAAACCCAATCCAGTCCCTGATCGTTTTGTGGTGAAATAGGGTTCAAACACCTTATCCACAAATTCGGCCGGTATGGGCACTCCATCATTGGCGATAATTATCTGAAGTTCCGGTTTTCGAGCTCTAGTGAGCATGACTTCCACACGCAAATGCCCTCCTGGAGACATGGCTTCAATGGCATTTTTGAAAATACACAGGAATACATGCTGCATTTTCACTTCATCCCAACGGACTTGGGCCAACCGAGCAGGCACTTTTTTGAGGACCTCAATCCGATTGACGCGAATGTCCGTCGACACCAACGAAAAAGCCTTATCCAATAAATCCTGAACCCGGCACATTTTCCGATCAAGTTCCAACGGTTTGGCAAAATCCAGAATTTCATTTAAGACCGTTTCAATACGAATCATATCCCGCATGGCATTTTCCACACGGGTTTGCGAATCGAAATCAAGGTCGGCATCGGTCGTAATTTCTTCTAACTGAGCCCTGATGAACCCAATGGGTTCACGGATTTCTGTAGCCAGAAACGAGCTCACTTCATGCAGTGCGGCACGTCGCTCTTCCTTACGAACATCCCCTCCCTCGGATTGAGCAGTAATCACCTGCCCTTTAAGAGCAGGTTGCTCGGGTTGAATCGGGGCAACCTCCATGACGGAGAGATGACACGATGGGTCTTCAAATAATTCCACCAATTTAGTGGTAATGGCCTCGAGGCTTTTTGATTCGCTCCCAATTTGATCGAAATTATTGGGATTTTTTGACGCTAACGTAACAGTCCCCGCCACTCGTCCCCTGACGTAAAAAGGAACGACAATGGTCGACGCGAAGCGATCACGATAGAGCTGTTTATAGTCGTGAAAACGCCCTTGGGTTGAAGCCAAATTATTGTCACAACGAGGCTTTCGATGACGAACAGACCATCCGGAAGCCGAATCATCTAGAGAGAGAAGCTGCCCTGGGCTCACATCTTTTTTCTGAGTTCCGAATACACCCAACACTTCTAGCGTCGCGGCAAGAGGGTCATAAATGCTGACCCAGCCGCGATCAAAGGACAGCCCCCCATTGACTTCTTCCGTCAAAATGCTCCCTATCCGCTCTTGGACTTCCGCATTCGAATACGTTCGCGCCACGGGCGCAGGCCCCTCTTCCCCAGCCACACCTACTGCCAAAGGTTCATTACCCACTACTGGCTTGCTCAATATCAGTGAGGAACCAAATAGTCCCGCTTTCTTTAATTCTGTGGAAATATGTAAGACATTAGTGGACAGAGTCGTCTTTTCTCTTTTGGTTAGCGCGGAATTTTCTCTCCTGGCCAATACCAGTGTGCCATACACCCGGCCGCCAAACTTTAAGGGAAGGACCAAGGCAACCTTGCTCCCAGGAGTCACCATGCGAATTCTGAGTACGCTCTCCAACTCCCCGCCTACTCCATTACGAACGGCCAAACTTTTCAAATCCTCCATTGAAAGAGCTCGAAGAATCGCGCGGACTTCTCTAGGGGAAAACCCACGGGAAACCTGCTCGACCATTGGTCCACCATCATGAGTCATAATTGCGACCAAGACCGCCTCCATCCCGACCTCATTGACCACGGAGGTCAGAATCTTTTGAAGGGTACTTTGTTGCTTGGTCGCTAGTGTGGATTCAAGACGATTGGACATGCATGCGTTTCCTCTCAGAATATTTGCGCACAATGAATTGTCGGAAATTCCGATGGTTAAGGGGCGAAGGGCTTTTCCCAGCCCTCAAAAATTCCTGAACCTCTCCTTAACGCTAGGATGAAATATCCAAGGAGTTGTCCCGTTAATTTATATGGCGAATTTTTCGACCCGATGAAGGAGGCGTGACGATTTCTATTCGGCCTTGCTCGGAAATCCAGAGATTTAATACTCCACTAACCAGACTAATAATAATCGCGCCACCCACTGCTGGCCAAAATCCAGAGACAATAAATCCTTTCACCAGAATTGATACCAGATAAAGAATGAATCCATTAATGAGAACCATGAATAGCCCTAAGGTTACAAAAATAAATGGGGCTGAAAGTAGATAAAGCACTGGACGGATGATGGAATTGAGAAATGCAAGAATGACCACTGCGGCAATCCCTGACGCAACCCCTGTAATTTCAATGCCAGGGATTATTTGGCTTGCCAACAATACCGCAAACCCCGTGATCCCGCATCGAATTAGAAATCCCTTCATGGTTGCATCATAACGGCCCTGCGGTAGTGGCCTCAAGCGACACGACCCGCAATGGGGTCAAAATTCTTGAGGATGCCACTTCATCCCGTCTCAAGACTCGGCAATAATGGAATTGAACCACCCTCTCCACAATGAAGAGAATAGGACAGTGGTGAGCAAGAGGTATATTAAGCAACTTTCTATGCTCATCAGTATTTCCCCAACTCAGAAGCCCCACAAATCAAAGGTCAGGATGCCATACTAGAGACCAATACCTAATAGCAATTACCATTTCACCACCTCACGAGAAATGGAGTCTGTGGCGTTCGGCCCCGCTCCATCCAACGATACCGAAGAATAAGAGGGTAATCCGACGACCGCCCATCCCCGCATAGGCATTCCGTCTGGGTCGAGGCCTATTCACCCATAAAAACATTGATTGCGTGAGACCGAAAAATCTGCCTGTCAGCCGGTATCCAAAGATTTTATTCCCACACAGGAAATGGCACTAAAAAGACAAAAGCATCGGGCATGAGATACCAATGTGGGCGAGCAGAAAAATAGATTCCACAATTTGGCATTGTAATGGTGATGAGCAAAGCTTGCGGAGGAGAGATCAGCCGTATCCGTGCTGGCGAAACCACTGCACGGCTTTTTTGAGTGCTGTTTCCACCGGGGTTTGGGGAAGCGACAGTTCCTGGCGCGCCTTCGTGCAATCATAATGCATATGATACTTGGCCATCCGCACTCCTTCCAAAGGAATCCTGGGTGGACGATGGGTCACCAGATTGGCAATCCATTGATTCACATGCGCCATGGGAAGGACAAGCCTCCAAGGCAATTGAAGCCGCGGGGCAGGCACTCCCGTTAGTCGGCTGAGCATCTGACATACTTCTTTCAGTGTAAGATTTTGATTTCCCAGAATATACCGCTCACCCACCCGACCGCGCTCCATCGCCCGGATATGCCCTATGGCCACATCCTCAACATCCACCAAATTCATCCCGGTCTCAATATACGCCAACATTCGGCCACGCATAAAATCTACAATAATTTGGCCAGTTGGAGTGGGCTTGACGTCGCGCTCTCCTACTGGAGCCGTTGGATTGACAATAACCACCGGCAACCCCTCTTGAGCCATGCGGAGGACTTCCTGCTCAGCCAAAAATTTTGATCGCTTATAATCCCCTGCCAATTGGGCCAAGGAAGGAAAGAATGTTTCATTTCCAAGGCCTCCTTCATCAGGCAACCCGATCGCACCAATTGTGCTAGTGTAGACGATTCGTTGAACGCCTGATTCCCTTGCTGCATGGAATAAATTTTTGGTCCCCTCGACATTGATGGCATAAAAGATAGAAGGATCTTGATCCCACAACGCATAATGCGCCGCCACGTGATAAAGCCCTTCGCAGCCGGCAATAGCTTTCTTGAGGGACAAGGGATCCTGCAAATCTCCCTGAACAGTTTCGACGCGTAACCCTTCAAGATTTTTCAGATTACTTGTGGGCCGAATTAGTACACGGACCTCATCGCCTTTCGCAATGACTGCTCGTGTCACCGCAGCCCCAATGAAACCCGAAGACCCTGTAATGAGTACTTTCATAAAAATCCGAGCTTGCCAATGCCCTCAATAACAATACAGCATGACCTGCACCAACCAAACTGTTGTCAATGAGAAGGGGTGGAAAACTGTGTCATGTCGCGTCAAGACCGCAGCGCCAAACTAGAGAAGATCAAGACCGTCGCGCCATTATATAAGTGGCAATGTGTCGTAAGGGGTCAGCCTGTTTATCAAAAGTACTCAATCGGGCCATCGCCCGCTGGACACATTCCTCTCCCAGTTGCCTCGCGCCTTCAATCCCAAAAAATGAAGGATAGGTCCGCTTCCCTCTTCTTTCATCCGTCCCTGCATCCTTTCCCAATTCCTCCCGTGTCCCCACCATGTCCAATACATCATCGGCAATCTGAAAGGCCAGCCCAATATCCTCGGAATAGTCGCTTAAACATTGCATTTGCTGGGTCGTGGCCTCGCCGATAATGCTGCCGATCCGGACTGCGGCACGAATCAGACGCCCAGTCTTAAAGGTGTGGATTCGTTGGAGGTGAGCTAAATCAATCTCCTGATTTTCAGCCTGAATATCCATTACCTGTCCGCCCACCATTCCCTGGTGGCCAGAACCATTTGCCAGTTCCCGCACAATGGCTAACTGCTGAGCGGCCGAGAAATCCTCTGTGCCATCAACTTGACTACATAATTCAAACGCCATCGTCAACAACGCATCACCTGCCAAAATCGCCATGCCATCGCCAAATACTTTGTGATTGGTTAACCGGCCTCGCCGATAGTCATCGTCATCCATCGCCGGAAGATCATCATGAATAAGAGAGTACGTATGAACAAACTCCAAAGAAGCGGCGAACGGTAACATGGCGTCACGGTCATACCCCAACGCCTGGGCAGCGGCAATTGTCAAAATCGGACGAATGCGTTTTCCTCCACCCAGTAGGCTATACCGCATGGACTCATACAATCGTTGAGGATTGGCCGAGAGCAGAGGTACGCTCTTCTCCAAAAACTGGTCAACCCGTTGGCGCTGTTGGTCTAAATAGGCTTGAATGTTCACAAAGGAGCGAGTTGACGACGTGGAAGGATGGATGGAATCGTTGGTGACCCTATCAAATGGATTTTTGGAGTGTCAAACTGTGATCCTAAAATCCAGGGACATAGACTCAGTAAACGGGTCAAAAAGTATTCTTCATTGTTTTCATCTGAATTACTCAGTATACTTTTCTTCTATGAGTATTCGAAATCGAGCGGGAGATTGGGAGCCCCTGTTATTGGGTATCGAACCCGAATTGTGCGGCGTATGTCATGAAGGCCTGTACCGGAACCTTACCATGCTCCGTGGAGGATGGTCTCGTTGCAGCATCTGTGAACATTTCGTTCATTATAGTTGTCTGGCTAGTGGAAAGGTCTCCTATCTGAAAAGACGCCCGCGTGTGTGCAAAACGTGTGCAGACCAGCAGACTTTCCCCCAACCTGCCATGCCCACCCCTTCGGTGCCTGCCGAAGTCAAATAATGGAAGATCCAGGGATTTCAACCCCACAAGCTATGTGTTCTCCTCGACTTTCAGCATCATTTCTCCATTTTTTTCTGGCTCCCATCCTTTGTGCATTTAGTGGTTTTCATACAGCCAGCTATCTGTTCGTTGGTCTCTACACGTGGCCCCGAACCAGTCGGGTGCTTGTCCTGACCATTGGTATGCTTATTTTCTCATATGAATTCATTTATAAGAACCATTTGTCACGCCCTACTTCCACGTGGAAATATTCTTCTTTTGAATCGGTATGCTATACCTGCGCTCTTCCCTATATCATCGGTGCAGGAGCACTCTTGGTCCTCGCGGGCCTGTCAGAGTAGGGCAGCAATTCTGCCAGCACTCTTCACCTGTATTGATCTGCACTTCTAGAGAGGATACAACCATGAAAAATGTGGAATTGACTGTCAACGGAACGATGCTAACAATTACGGTAGACCTGTCGAAGGATTTTGGGCCTTCTTCATCGGGCAAAACGACGATCATTGCCTCAACCGAAGGCAATGTCTCGATACCCGATCGAGAAGAAAAAATCGGGCTGAATATTTACAAGAAAAAAACCTAGGCTTCCTCAGGAGGACCGGTTTTTAAAATCTTCTAGCAGCACCTGCCCTGTCCATGAGGCTTTGACCTTCATCACGGATTGCGGTGTGCCCTCCGCCACCACACATCCTCCTTGATCTCCACCTTCCGGCCCCAAATCAATGACCCAATCCGCGTTCTGAATCACATCCACATTATGCTCAATCACAAGGACCGTATTTCCGGCTTCCACTAACCGGTCGAGTACATCCAGCAACCGTTGAATATCCACAAAATGCAGTCCCGTCGTCGGTTCGTCCAGAATATAGAGCGTACGACCTGTGGATCGTTTCGAGAGCTCCTTGGAAAGCTTGACACGCTGGGCTTCCCCCCCTGACAAAGTAGTCGCCGATTGCCCGAGTTTAATGTAATGGAGGCCCACATCTGATAAGGTTTGCAGTCGGGTACGAAGTGGCGGAATGTTCACGAAAAACTCCAAGGCCTCAGCCACGGTCATGTTTAAGACTTCTGCAATCGTTCGGCCCCTATAAGTCACATCCAAGGTTTCGCGATTGTACCGTTGACCATTGCAAGTCTCACAGGTCACATAAATATCCGGGAGAAAATGCATTTCAATTTTTATGAGGCCATCACCCTGACAAGCTTCACATCGTCCACCTTTGACATTGAAACTGTAGCGGCCTGGCTTGTAGCCTCGCACTCGAGACTCCGGTAATTGCGCGAAAAGATCACGAATGAAACTAAAGAGGCCGGTATAAGTGGCGGGATTCGAACGAGGAGTCCGTCCAATTGGGGACTGATCAATATCAATAAGTTTATCCAGCTGCTCAAGCCCACGTATGTCCCGACACCCCTCAAACACCGGCTTCTTCTGTGAAAAACCCTGTCCCAGAGATCGGAATAACACATCTACGACCAGAGTACTTTTCCCCGACCCTGACACACCGGTAACACAGGTCAACAGGCCCAATGGAAAGTTTACAGTCACGTGCTGAAGATTGTGCTTTTTGGCACCCACGACGGTCAAAAATCCTTTGGCCTGCCGTGCACGTTGGGTCAAGGACACGCGGCGGCTCCCTTTGAGATATTGGCCGGTCAGCGAGCCTGGATGATCCATCACCACCGAGGGAGGACCATGAGCAACTAATTGTCCACCTTCCACACCGGCTCCCGGCCCTAAATCCAATATATAGTCCGCAGCGCGCATGGTCTCGGCATCATGCTCAACCACCACCACGGAATTCCCCATATCACGCAATCGTAACAATGTTTGGAGTAACCGGCGGTGATCCCGCTGATGCAATCCGATACTGGGTTCATCCAGGATATACAGCACGCCCACCAACCCCGATCCGATTTGTGTGGCTAATCGAATCCGTTGTCCCTCCCCTCCGGACAAAGTGGCGGAAGGGCGATCCAGAGTGAGGTAGCCCAATCCGACGTTGAGCAAAAACTCCAGCCTCTCCCGAATCTCTTTCAGCACCCGCTGCCCAATCATCTGTTCGCGATCGGTGAGATTTAACGCATCCATAAATGCCAAGATATTCCCCACAGACAGATGGGTCACCTCAGCAATAGACTGCCCTCCAATTTTTATGGCAAGGCTTTCCTTCCTCAGTCGACCTCCGCCACACATCGCACAGGGGGTATCAAAGGTCCATTCCTCCCATTCAGAATGACTGGAAGCTTCATACCCAATACCATCACATCCATCACACGCACCATGAGGGCTGTTAAATGAAAAAATTCTTGGGGAAATTTCTGAATAGCTGACACCACACTGAATACACGCCAGGTGTTCACTATAGACCCGGACTTGATCATCTTCTGTCAGCACTCCAACGAGTCCTTGCGCCATCTTGAGGGCCGTTTCTACCGAATCGGCCAAACGCCGAGTCACCCCGATCTCTGGCTTGACGATGAGTCGATCAACCACAATCTCAATGGAATGCTTACGTTGTTTATGTAAATTAATTGATTCCCCGAGATCCCGAATGTTTCCATCAATACGAGCCCGAACAAATCCAGCTTTGCGAGCTGCCAATAATTCCTTGCGATATTCGCCTTTACGTCCTCGCACAATGGGAGCCAATATGTGGATTTTTGTGCCAAGAGGAAGCCCGATTATGGCATCCACCATTTGTTGTACCGTTTGCGCCGCAATGGCATTTCCACAAAGATAGCAAAAGGGTTGTCCGATTCTGGCAAATAGTAGACGAAAATAATCGTAGATCTCCGTGACCGTCCCAACCGTAGACCGAGGGTTGTGACTCGTCGTCTTTTGTTCGATGGATATGGCAGGCGAAAGCCCTTCAATGGAATCCACATCGGGTTTCGTCATTTGGTCAAGGAATTGCCTGGCATAGGCGGAGAGCGATTCGACATATCGACGCTGGCCTTCGGCATAAATCGTGTCAAAGGCCAAAGATGACTTACCTGATCCGCTTAAGCCCGTAATGACCACCAACTGATCCCGAGGTATCTCCAGGTCGAGATTCTTGAGATTATGCTGGCGAGCACCCCTAATCACGATAAAGTTGTTCATGGAAGCCGAGTATATCATACGAATCCCCTTGACTGTGGCTTCTCTTTGACCAATGGAATTGACCGTTACACAAAAGGTCGGATACAATCTTGCAGGCTTCATGTATCTCTTTTGTATAGACGGAATCGTATCCTTTTTCCCCAACCTTATTTTCATTTCCCTTATTGATGAGGAATTTCATGAAGAATCTGAAAGCAGCATGTATCCTGACTGCCACTATTATTCTGACGAGTCTTTTGACTATTTCTTCACCAGGATGGGCCGCCAAATACGAACTCACTCGCAACAGCGTTGAAGAGGCGAAGGAAATAAATGCCGCAGAAATTTCACTCTATCGAGTGAAATTAGGGGACCCTGAAGCCATTGCTGTGGAGGCCCTTGTCGAAGCAAGAATTTCCGGTGTTCGGGCAGAGCAAGAGGGCACCTTTATTCTGTTGTGGGACAAAGAAAATCCAACTGGTGCAATGGCAGGAGTCCGTATCACTGATGGGAAAGTGGATCTTATATTTATAAATAATCGATTTGCCCATAAAGTCCGTGGAATCTTCCGACACATTCTCGGGGCCAAATCCACAAAAGAAATACGCGATCTGCTGGGACCAGAGGATTTTCCCAATGAAACACTGATGGGTGCCAAACTCTTGTATGAAAAGCAAGGGTTTCTCGTGAATTTCCTTGAACGGCAAGTAAATGTGGAATTCTGCCTTGGCTGCCAGGATCTATTTTCAGGTTTCTAGGAGGCCTGTTTGGAGCCTTAGTTTTATCTCACTTCGCAGCCTGTATTCAGTTATTGAGTCATTTCCCGAAAGAGGGAGTTCTCCTCCCTCTTCTATTTTCCCAACATCGTCAAGAATGCATTTCTTCCAATAGTTCGGTTTAGACTGATTCCATATATGGACGACCGGATTCTTACCACTCATCTCATAGAAGAAGAACAAAGCCTTGAAGGGACCTTGAGACCTCAACGCTTAACGGAGTATATCGGCCAGGAACGGATGAAAGAATCGCTTCGGGTTTGTATTGACGCGGCAACGGGTAGAGGAGAAGCCTTGGACCATGCCATTTTTTATGGACCTCCTGGGTTAGGAAAAACCACCATCGCTCATATTATCGCCAAAGAAATGGGGGGAACGATTCGCTCTACCTCAGGACTGGTACTCACCCACGCGGGCGACCTAGCCGCCATTTTGGCAAATCTTCAGCCACGGGATGTTCTATTTATCGATGAAATTCACCGATTGCCTGCAGCGGCTGAAGAGGTATTGTATCCTGCCATGGAGGATTACCAAATTGATTTGGTGATTGGACAGGGCCCCTCCCTGCGCACCATGAAATTAGAACTCCCACCTTTTACCCTCATTGGAGCCACGACACGTGCGGGCTCCCTCACCTCTCCTCTGAGAGAGCGCTTTGGGCTTGTTTATCGATTGGATTATTATCTGCCTGAAGACTTGCAGGTCATCATTGCCCGCTCCGCTAGACTACTCGGAATCCACATTGAGGATGAAGGGGCGGGAGAAATTGCCAGCCGGGCTCGTGGGACTCCCCGTATTGCTAATCGATTAATCAAACGTGTGCGTGACTTTGCAGAAGTCAAGGCCCAAGGACGGATCACGAGATCTGTCGCACAGGAAGCCTTACAATGGTTAGGAGTCGATCAGGCAGGTTTTGATGAAATGGACCGCAAAATACTCTTGACTATTATCAGAAAATTTAAGGGAGGACCGGTTGGCATCGACGCATTGGCCGCAGCGGTCCAAGAAGAAAAATCCACATTAGAAGATGTATACGAACCTTTTCTGCTTCAATCTGGATATCTGGATCGAACGGCCCGAGGGCGACAAATCACCTCAAAAGGTTTGGAACATTTTGGAGAAAATCCGAATCTCTTTTCGATTGGGATCTGACCCGATCTTCCCTCCTACATTGAATTTATCCACCAATCACTTTTTCTCTCTCACTTTTATTTAAAAACGCTTTCGACCCCTTCCCCTCGTTTGCTGTATTGACGGTATCTGAAAAATAATCGGTATAGTAGGAGAAACTGACAAACATGTCATGTGTCAGTTGAATAGAATATGTTTATCTAATCCAATAAAACAGCAGTGAGAGGATATCCAAATGAATTTACGCGTCTTATCATCCTTTCATTCTTTTCACAGGAAAATCTCAGCATCATTGAAGTATTTAATTCTGGGTTCCGGTGTTTTTTTTGCCTTTTTCTATTCCTTGAGTCTGATAACCTCAGCCTCGGCTGATGAACTAATTATCGAGTTTGGGGATTCCTGGGTGGAAGACGGCTACATTTTCCATGTTGATATTCAATTACCACCCTACAATAATTATTGCACAACATCTGGGAGGGGTTTCATTGGCTTTAACGTGTATTATGAAGACACGAGAAGCCTGGATGGAGAGTGGGCCTTTGGTATCGCTCCGTGGCCTGAGGGGTTTGCGTCTGAATCCAAAGTGGGGTCCCACATGACTGCGGTCGCTCCTCAAGTATATTGCACCAGTTTTTCCCCCTGCACAATTCAGAATGTTCAAATTGTAAAGGCCTGGTGCCCACCGGTAGAAGGAGAAAGTTTTTATGCCCAATAAATACGCACTCTCCTGTGCCTTCTCAGAAACACCCACCTAATTCTTAGACTTCATGAACATTTTGAATAAATATAGTATAGAGGAAATTTTCTATTCCTCACCCTGGAGCTGGGACAATAGATACCTCCATCCATTTAAAAGAAAATTAAAAAAAACCCGGTGCCAGGCAAGACTATTTTTCAGGGGCTACTGGCAGATCCCCAGGATCCAGGATGGCTTTCACGTCCCGCAATTCCCTTTTCGCACGATCGACATAAAATTGGTTGGCTAGGCCTTGGTAGGTTTCAATAATCCGTCGATAAGTGCCCAGGGCTTTGTTGTACTGTTGGTTTTCCGAAAAATAACGGGCCAATGCTAACCAATTTTCCGCAGCTGTTTCTTTGGCCGTTTTAATAATTTTCCATTCCTGCGTTTTCTCACCCTGCCTCATCTGGCCTACACGACGGAGCAAGCGCTCTTCACTTCTGAGCGCAAGTACCTCAATCTGTTCATTTTCAAACATGGCTTGCTCAACCCGATGTGATTGTAAATGACCATAGAACATTTCCACATGGCCTTTAATGATATCCGACTGCTGCTGATACCTATCTCCTGCGCATGCGGCTAGAGTGCCTACCATGAGTAGACCACAGACCATTTTCAAGCAGACACACTCCTCCATGCGAAAAGCAGAATAGAAAATATGGTTAATCATGTTCCCCTCGCAAATACCCTAATGGTTGGCCTATTGTTTAAACGCTCCACAAACATCCTCGCCAAGAACTCATCCGTGACAATCAGTAAATTCTCATTTTGGGCCAAGCCCACAAGCCTTTCAAGACTTTGCAGGATACAAACATTGCCTGATGATTGACATGATTATTGATGGCTAGGACCCTGGACCGATCGGCCAATTGTTCCTGGACAACCCCATGACAGATGCAACTCCCGCTCCTGCCCTTGAAGAGAAACCAGACAAAACAATCCCTAACGACTCAGGTGTACTCAGGTGATTCCTTTAATACAGCTCAAATACACGGACCTCATCGTCAAGATTTATACGGACCAAGCAGGCACATATCAACGCAGCAATACCACCACTCACAGAAATCTCCTTTTTGTATCAGCCTTGTTATACACTTTTGTTACGAGTCTTGAGACCAGCGCCTTCCGCAAGATTGCCAAGTCATAAAAACGCGTATTGATATTGAATCCGGCATCTGTGGGTGTTTTTCTGCTCGCCCGCCTTACAATTTCTGGCATAGCCGGATACCACATGCCCTGCGCCAAGCTGATTCACTTCGCACGGGTACAGGCTGTGGCCATAGACAAAATTTCAAATTTCCCTAATCCTCTTACCCGGTGATTTTCGAACCTAATCATCGACTCGACCTGTTGCATCTCCAGCTATTTCCGGCTTGCTCCCAAAGTGCCCTTCACGTAGACTGCCCTCGTTTGACTTCCCATACACGACTAGAAACATGCTTCACACATTCTTCCTGGCGTTCACAGCAGTTCGACTCCTACATTATCGTTTGTTGACGGCCTTTCTTTCCATAGGGGTTCTCTGGGGATCTTCCTGTTTGGCAATCGGAGAGACCCACCTGCCTCCCGACGAAGTTGATGAGCATATCGCCCATATCGCCAGCTTGGCCAAACCATCCCCACAAGTTACCATTCCCGAAGGAGTATTTTTGATGGGGACCAATCGTCGAGACGATCTTCGGCATAGCCTTGAAATGCATTATGACGACACGGAATTCCCTCAACGTCACATCTGGGTGGATAGATTTCTCATGGATCGCTATGAAGTCACCTTAAGCGAATATCTGGCATTTCTGCTCACGACCAACAGGCCGGTCTCTCAGGAATTACGGGGACTCATTTGGCATCTCATTAGTGTGCATTTCATTCCTGACCAGGCACTCGCTTCCTGGCCGGCCCTCTACATCACATGGGAGGAAGCCAATGCATTTTGCGAACATCATTACAAGAGACTGCCGTCCGAAGCTGAATGGGAGAAAGCGGCAAGAGGGGAATCTGCCCGCATCTTTCCGTGGGGGGAAATGGACCCGACAGCGGACTTAGCCGTATTCGGACAATACCACGTCCATGAAATTCCTCTGGTTGCAACGGTGGATAGCTTCGAGGATGGCCAAAGTATTTATAAAATATTGCATTTGGCTGGTAATATCGCGGAATGGGTTAATGATTGGCTGGGACCAGATTATTACCCCATCATGCCAGCAAGGAATCCGCCTGGTCCCAAATCAGGGCGTTATAAGGTTGTACGGGGCGGATCATGGAAGAGTCGGCCGGTCATGTTGCGGTCAGCGACTCGTGGGGGGGCCATTCCAGGGGAACGTTCCGCGAACATCGGCTTTCGCTGTGCTCAATCCTCCCCCTAATACAGCTAATCTCTCATTAACTTATCCGGAACCTGTCTTTATCCCAGCGTTTCAACAGGACCAGGGCAGGGAGGCTAAAGCCTCTCTGCCCTGGTCAGATGCATTGAGCAATTAATGTGTAGGAGTATGAGTCACGGTAAGATTGAAATGCGCGTCTGAATATCCCCGAACTTTAACATGGACCGCAGTCCCATTGGTGGGCACATCAAGGACACACTTTTCTTCCGCACCCGAGAGATAAGGACGGCAATCATAGGCAGTCGTTGTGGGATCCTGGTTGAACCGAATATAGAGATCGGGATCACCGGGATTTGCTTCTCCATGCATAACCACTTCCACTAATGTTCCCGTAACCACCATAAAGGGGCCATAGGTTTTCTCTGCATTCTTGGCCACACCTTGTCCGACAAACGTTTCCGTTTTGGGTCCGCAGGCTATCGGTCCCGGCGGTTCGACGGGTCCCTGACAAATTGCGGTATCAATGGTGAATCCCTGCGCAGGGCCATACAAACACGCTGCCCCATTTTTATCGATGTTGGTCAGGGTCAGGGTCCAATCCCCTTTACCGTTGCATTGCGGATAATGCATAACCGAGAAGGCATCGTAACTGGTTAACGGCCGCCAATTACTATCTTCGAAACAGGTACCCGAATCCGGGCGGTTATGCTCATGCCGGAATCCAATCGTATGACCTAATTCATGTCGCAATATCCCTTGTAGCGACAGCTTGCCATTTGGATCCAGTTGAAAAGAACTGTTATCCACCAAGACATTTCGTGAGGACCGTTGTTCATTCGGGAAAAAGGCTCGAGCCAGATATTGTCCATTCACGTTGACCGGGCGTACATCAAAAACCACATTCGGGTTAGACGCCGTGCATGAATCATCCTCTCCTCCCACATAAATGAAATCAACAGCAGCCACGGCCTCCCATGCATTCCCGGCCGCCTCCATGTCGGACTTCATTTTTTCATAATTCGCGCCAAATGTTTTACTAACGCAGTAGGTCAGTTGCCTTTTTTCTATAGAATTCCACACTGCGTCCTGACCATTGACTTGATGAACGGTTAATTTCGTTCGAACTCCCTCGCGAGAGTTGATCGACTTCTTTATTCGAGTTTCAAAAAATTCCTGTAGAAGTTTTTCATTGAGAATAGGGGTATCACCGTTCACAATATATTTTCCACCTTCAAATGGTTCCTTGTACGTTTGGGCTTTAAACTCCTCAAAGGTTTTATTTTTCCACTCGTCTCGTTTCTGTTCTGCGTTATCCGACAAAATTTGCTTGCCCTGGTCCGGGGAATTTTTGGGCCCACTGTCAACAGCTGGTGGTGGAGTTGTATGAAGTTGGGAACAGGCAGTCAATCCGATGACTATTCCTATCACCGTCAATGTCTGCTTGAGAAAAAGTCGACAATTTTTCATAATTCCACTCCTTTGAAAGTAATGATGAACCTCCCTGCTGATCAACCAGAGAACCAGGGGAACCAATAGATGCCGTCTACCCCAAAAAGATTCGTGGAGAATAGAAGTTGATCATGGAGGACAGGGCTCAACTTTTACGTTGATCAAATCCACTCCCTCGCCGAGTTGTTGAATCTGCTCAATTATTGAATGAGCCGATTCCACATCAGAAAATTCCGCGCAGAGCCTCGTCTCCCCTTCTATTCCAATGCGTTGCTCAACCAATCGCCGGACCTCCCCGCGTTCCTGGGCAGACTTGAGAAGGGTTCGAGAGTCGGCCAGCACCTCGTTGGCCTGATCAGGTACCCCTTTCCCACGCGAAAGAGCATAAACCGCAATACTTTGAGGAGCAGGAGCGAGGGTTTCCGGAGGCTTGGCCTCTGCACACCCCTTGCTGGCCCCCATCATCATGACCCCCATTACCAACAAGGTCAGGCCAAGTCGAAGAGACCCAATTAACCCGGTTTGCCTAAAAAGAAACAGTCGAGCATCTTCCAATGGTGTGTATGTCATAAGGTATTCCTTTCATAAAGCAAGACCTATTCCCATGATAATGCAGTATGACATACATGGGGGGGTTAAGAAAAAACCTAGGGAATATCCAGCTCGTATTCTTCTTTCTCGATCTGTCACCTTATCCTTGGCTATTCATACATTCTCTTTTTCGATACACATTGTATCTAAATGGATAAAATCCTTAGTAACAAATTCATTCGGGGAGGATATCCCTTTGGAGCATTGGCTCTCAAAATTTCCCTAAGCCTCATGACCAATTAAATAAATATCGCCCTAATCTATTTTATTTGAACTGGCATGGACCACTAACCCGGAAGGAGGCAAGCCCGTCGGAGTGAAAGGGTTCTGGAGAAATTTCCTATTTCTAAGAACTAAAAGAAGGAGCAGGAGTACGAGTCACCAAAAGGTGCAACCTCACCTGATGACTATCACAGGGTTCAGAGCCCACATCGGATTGCTGCGTGACAACAATCGCTGCAGGGAGCAGCTCCCAATGACGTAAATCCGGACGTACGGTATTCTGAAACACTGTGGGAGCAACTTGCATTAACTGCGTGCCGCCCAGAATGGACAAGGCACACAAATCATCACTGCCTCTTCCTCCAAGCGACGCTGCCCCCGCACATCCACCAACAGCTACCCCGACCCCAAGAGAAAAAGGCACTAATCCATAAACCACGCCGACAGGTAAACGAATCCAACTCTGAATGTTTAAAAGAGGGTGGTAAGCATGATCATGCCTGTGCGCGATTTTTGCAAACCAACTTTCCGTTGAAAGACGTAGGCCCGTTTCAGAAACACACAACTCCTGAAAAGGGGGCTTGGGATGAATCACAAAGTATCCATTTGGGGCACCAAACAATTTGAAATCCCAATCGACCTCAGGAAAGCGACCAATCCCATAGACCTCCCACCGGGGAGTAGGACGAACACCCTGATCCAGCCTGATCACCTGCTTTTGGGCAAACGATTGAAGAGCATGAGGCACATGCAGAAGAAAAGAACTGGTGGGCTCCGCCAGCCTGAACCAATCGGTTCTGGCATCTCCTGGTTCACCAAGGACTTCCCAAAGCACGGCAGAAAGCACAAGATTGACAGGGTCTTCACCAAAATTATACAACGGGGCGAACAGTTCATGGTCCAACCGCCGTAATTCCACTTTTGCATCCTCGACATGTCCGGTCCTCAGATAACTCGCGGCAAGCAAAACGCTTAAATATGCCCGCTCATACGATTCCAACACATAATCCGTAAGCACCCCATCAGATAAAAAGACCCCGGCCATTTCACGCGAGAAGGAAAAAGTTTTATCGCGAAATCCGGATTGGGCTTCTTCCGTATATTCAATGACCGCGGCATCGCATTTTTGGGAAAAGGCCAGGCTTAAGAGATTCAACACCTTAATCCGATTGGACCAATCAACGTTGGAACGAAGAATCCCACATTCATCCTTAAATGTTGGTTGCACCTCTCGCATCTGACAACCCAAAATAAACAGAGAGAAAGCCACTCCCACCCATCTCCACACACACATTACCCGGCGCGTCCGCGAAGAGAGAATTACCCTTTCCGGTTCTAGGCTACTGCGAGTGTCTTTCATACTTCCGGTGTTAAGGCAGGGGTCATTCAATCTGGTCTTCATCCAGTGGAAGGAATATATCAGATACAAATGAGGATGTCGGTTATGAATTGAGTATTCGCCAGTGCCGAAGTTTGAAGCATCGCGATCCAACAGCTAAAAGGTGAGAGGAAGGCTATGCGGTTTTGGGGCATTGCTCATTCTTACCGGCAATACCATTTCTGAAGGGACGGTGAATTCATAAACACTGCGGTTGTCTTTTTTCCGGACAGGAAAAATTTGGCCAAGAGTTCCGGAAACTTTTCCCACACCTCACTAGCGTAGATACCAGGAATAGACTGTCTTCTAGATTGTGATGCATTGCCTTTAGAATTCCATTTTAGAACCATCGAAAAAAAGGGACATTGGCTGCCTCATCCCACTCCCCAAAATGCCCGTGAACTGGCGGAAGAAAAAATGAGTCGTCCGACCCCAGCAACGAGGATCATGTCAGACAAGCTCACACGGTATGTGCCGGCTATTAAAGGTCAAGAGAACAAAAAGAAGTCTACTACCCTTTCAAAACAAGACTATAAAGTATATGCCAGAAAGGGGTGGGTTGGTATGAAGGGAGGATTATGGCTTTCCCCATAACTCTTCCAAACGCTGCGAACGTCCACAATTCCATTTATAAAATTTGTACCGGACGGGATTCCTTTTATAAAAATCCTGATGATAGTCTTCGGCAGAGAAGAAGACCGAAAACGGAATAATCTCGGTCACGATTGGTTGCGGAAATGATTTGGAACTCTCCACTGCCAGCTTGGATTCCTCGATTAACATTTGTTGCTTTTCGTCATGGTAGAAGATCGCGGTTCGATATTGATTGCCATGATCACAGAACTGGGCATTCGGCGTCGTAGGGTCAACATTATGCCAAAACACCTCCAACAGACGTTGATACGTAACCTTGGTGGGATCGTAGGTCACTTCAACGGCTTCAGCATGCCCAGTTCCTCCGGCCGACACTTGCTCATATGTTGGATTGGACAGGTGTCCTCCCGTATACCCGGAGACTACAGATACCACCCCATCAACTTTTTCATACACCTCTTCCATGCACCAGAAGCAGCCTCCGGCAAATATGGCTTTACCATATTGAGTCTTTTCTGTTGCAAGACTCTCTTGAGACAAGGCCGTCATTCCCCCTATCAACAGTGCCGCCAACCCTATATTGAATAAAAAATACTGAATTCGTTTCATCAAATACCTCCATTTTATCACCCATTCGTTTAAGAACCCACGGGCTTTGAGGAGTTAAAAATATATATCTTCCCATCAAAATGAGCATACTCGTTAGTCTCAAGAACCTGAATATCATTACGGGAACCGATCCTTTCGGAATTACGAGGCTTTTCATAATCCCAAACTTCTCGCCAAACTCCCACACTTGATGAGATGAAAAGTAGCAAAAATATGTATTCACTACTTCCCCCATCCATTTTTGGGGTCATAACGTTTTGAACATGCAGCGGTCGTTCACGCATTAAAATACCTTTAGGCTAACCACATCTCTGATGCCAATTCCTCTCCTGTATTTCTAATCTATCGAATTCTCGTCACAACGACACCAAGAAATTGACCCTATCGAATGGTCTGCCCGTTAGGATTATACAAATCCATTAGTTTTTAAAGAGCCGGCTGCGCAGATTGTCCAATGACAAAAAAATGAATGGCCATAGTCGTCATTATATCGTTTTGGGCATCCTTTGTGACTTTTGGATACAGATTTTCGATTATTTCAGGATTTGCAAAGGCGGGATAGGCGCCTGATTCAGCGATTTTTTGGGGTGTCCGTTACCTGCCTCCAATTTATATCGTTTCTGTATCACCACAATTCCTTTGTGGTTATAAAAGCACAGAGAACCTGTGTCTGGAATCCCGCAGATTCACTCAGGTTTCCCGCACATGGGAAAATTTTTCCAACTCCAGAATTGTTGCAATCTGAAATAATAGCAATGAGATCAACTCTTTAATTTTTTTCTGACAAATATCAACAATTTTGGAGGAAATTTCTGCCCATTTTGCCCTACGGCATCTGGGTTGCTTACCGATAAAGAGAGGAGAAAAAAACATAAAGAAGGGGGCAGGTGATGGTGCGGACTGTTCTCTGGTTGGTTTTGGGAAGCCTACTTCTCCCATTTGCAAGCGGCTCGGCCTTTTCTGCGGATACGATCCCGCACATTGATCGGCTAGGGCTGCGAACCGACGCACATTCTAAAGCATGTGGTTCTCCAAACTATTCCTCCTTAGGACGTTCCTCGCCGTTCTTCTCCCCGAGCACGCCCTGTACTGTATCGAAGGAGGAATATGCTCTCACTCGTTTCAACTTTAACCAAAAACGTGAACCGTTCAATCTTCAGAACGCTCGAGATATGCCCTCGCTGGTGAGCCAGGGTGGTAGCAGTTTGTATGAAGCTTCAAATGACATTCCTCTTTTTCATGAAGCCCTGTCCGCTGGAGTCCAGATGGTGTATCGGGATCCCTCTGTCACGGATAATTCCGCAACGCCGTTGACCAACCGCATGGGAGCTCAAATCGTCCTTAAAGGGACCACAGCCAGTATGAAGTATCAGGCTCATTATGGCTTCTCCGGGCAAGAAACCGGGAACAATTCATTTACGACACCCAATGATCGGGTAGGAGGAAAACTGGCATGGGAATGGAATCTTCCGTTCGTCACTCCCCAAATTGAGCTCAGCCGATTCACTAGTAATGTGGAGGGAGATCTGTCTCGTTCTCAAACCGTCGCTAACCAACAAAAATTTTCTTTGCTCTTGTCCGCTCCCAATTGGCCCAGCCTATCCCTTGGGTATGCCAGGCAGCAGAAAGACATTTTCACTCGTCCTGAGGGGCCTCTCTCCAATGCCATTAACACGGAAACCGTTTCCGCGAACATGTCGTTTCTCCACGGGGCGGGGAAGGGGGATTGGTCCTCTTATTATAAAACGTCTCAAAGTGAATATGGAGAGAATGGGTCAGAGGAGGAATTTGGATCAAAATTGGGTGGCACCTTGAATCTCTTAGAACCGGTAGATCTCACGCCCCAGTGGGGGTTTACCCGGCGAGTTAAATCCCGAGAGACTATGGTAAACGATCGCTTCTTTGCCAGGCTTGGCTCAAATTTCCGAGTTTCCCCAACTTCGACGTTTAATCCCGGAGTTGAATTCGCCAGGGACCTGAATCGATTTGATGCGCTTCGTACTGACACGCTTGCGGCTAAACTCGGGTACGCCTATCTTGCTATGGATGATTCCCTGCACGTTTCGATTCTTGGACAATATATTCTCAAACAACGCTCTAATACCTCCGCCGATCCTCAAATCTACGACGTCTCCCTGTTATTCAAAAAAGACGTGCGTGACTACTTGCATCTGAACCATCGCCAGCAAACCCTCAGCCTCAAAATCGCACACAACCAGCCAATGAACGCCTCTTCTTCTCAAACACAATCCAACCAGACATCTGCCATGTTGCTCGTGAGCATCATTCCCTGAGTACATAGAGTCTCCCCTTTTCCTCACAAACAAATTTCCCCATGACTTTCCAGGGGTGTAGGCACAACGTATTTTACACCCAACCCAGAATCAAAAAATGGAGTGTTCAAAATGGTACGTCCTACAGGACTACTCCTGATTGAACAAGCTGAGAATACTGAGGAGGAGGTGAGCAGATCTAGGTGACCAGAACACTTTTTTCCGAAATTTAAGACTTCTCTAAAAGAATACCTCATTCAAGAAGGGGAGAGCAGGCAAAGGAAAAATGGGGTATACCCAGAGCACAACGACCCCGTACTCCAGGTTAGAATGTCGGCATGGCATGTGCAGAAAGCAGGTCCTGCCGTTAGCCATACGAATCTTCCAACAGGGAAGGTCAGCACTAGTTATATGAACCATTCCTGAATATACCGAACTCACTGCTAAATACGCTTGCGTAATAATTCTGTCCTTTCTCCTTATAAATTGAGAGGAGCCTGTCCTGCCAATAAGTATCAAGACGGTGGGGAGAGCTCTTGGTTCGACTTTATGGGCCCAGGGAAAGAAGCATTTCTTGTTGCATATATTTCGGTACGGGTTGAATGCTCATAGGAGGATACGCGGTCGGAGGAATGATTTTCATCCCGCGCTCACTACTTCCCGCCGGAGTTATCGGCATGTTTCGACTACTGGCTGGGGAAATTGGCATGGAAGCTCCGGGTGCAGGTGGACGAATCTCCATAGGAACATTCCTTATGGCGAACACCTGTCCACCGGACCTTTTTTTTCCATGATATTGCCGTTCAGATCTGGACACATTTTTATTCATCTGATTTTCACGCTCCTTATCTAACCTATGGCCTGCTAACTCGTTTTTTGGGACTGCACTGGCCTTTTGCCCGGAAGGTTCCCGTCCCCGGCCTTTCCCCTTCTTATCTGATAGGAATACTTCTGGTGAAACCTTAGCCATCACATGGAGTGTGGTGATTTTTCCAGCCGCATTCAATGTAAAGGCATAGTCCCACTGAACCAGGATCTTCGAGAGTGCCCTATGCAAAGGTTCATTCTGTAACCTCACCGAAATGACTTTCTCCAATTCTGCATCCGGTGCCACATAGTCAAGGCCCAATTGTTCTTGCAACTGACCAAGGACTGTGCGCAGAGATACCTGGTGCAACTGACCAGTCAATCGTCCGGAATCGACATGAAGCGGAATCTGTCGATTAGAGGCCAACGCCATATCCGGCAGGCCGCATAGACTGATGCCCAGGAGCACCCCGCCACACACCATGAAGAAGAGGCGTCCGTTCCCTAGCTGTCGTTGAATCTGACATCTCATCGTTCACCCCTGCATGTAACCCAGACCAATCACTTTTTGAAATCTGAGGCAACTGGTGATGTTTTTCTCACTCATCTTATTTTTGAATTTCCCAGTTCACCGGGGTACTGCCCGGAAACCCCACCGAACCGATTTTCAAACCATCCATCAGCCATACGGCCACTTTGCCATTTGTCCGATTTTGTAAGATAACATCTTCCTTACCATCTCCATCCGCATCATTCACCTGCCTAATTTCCCATTCGAGAGGTATACCTCCTATAAAACCTGACAAGGGTGTCCTCGCCCCGTCCATCAGCCACACCGACACCATTCCACTTTTTTTATTGCGCCAGATCACATCCCCTTTACCGTCCCCATTGACATCTCCAAGTAGTTGAATTTCCCAATCCAGCGAAGTGCTTGCGGGAAATCCCACCGAGGTAATGGTCAACCCATTCATTAACCAGACCGCCACTGTGCCATTCGTCCGATTCTGCCAAACCAGGTCGGCCGTCCCATCGCCATTGATATCACCCACTTGCTCTATTTCCCACACTGTTGGAGTGCCCCCAAGAAAGCCGACAGAGTGAATCGACAGCCCATCCATAAACCATACAGTCACCATTCCACTATCCGGATTGCGCCAGATCACATCCGCTTTGCCATCCCCATTGATATCACCGATCCCCTTAACCACCCATTCGGCTGAAACACCACCCAGAAAGCCGAACGATTGTATTGTCCCCTCCTTCATTAGCCAAATACCCACCACTCCACTTATGGTGTTCTGCCAAAGGATGTCGCCTTCACCATCTCCATTGATATCTCCCATCTGCTTAATCTTCCATTCCGTAGAAGTACTTCCCGGAAAACCGACTGACGTAATGGTCAGCCCATTCATCCGCCAAACAGCGACTTCACCGCTGCTCGCATTGCGCCAAAGCACATTAGTAGTTGGAGGCGAGATATCGGGAGCGGGGCCCTTCGCTGGTTGAACGATGACGGAATACATACTGCCACTCCCCCCACCGGCATTACCCCCGAGAGTGATCGTCCCGGCGGGGAAAGCCCGAGCATAGAGGCGGAAGGTCGTATCCGAGGTCACCAGATTCTTGCCCGTATCGGTAAAGCTGCTCAACCACGACGGTTTTGGCGTGAGCCGCACGTCATAAGCTACCGAGACGGACACCGGTTGATTCACCGTAAAGCGGAGGAAAGCCGCTGCCGTGGCCGCTTTATCATTATTAGCCGTTTGGATATAGGCCGCGCCCTGCACACTCGTAGGGACCGTGGTAAAGGTATAGGCGCGGTCGCGATACACCGTCCCCCCGGCTTGGAGGCCGACGGCGGACACCAGGTACGTGGCTCCACTGGCAACGGTCAGATTCGAAATACTGAGCGAGGAGGACGGCGGCGGACTAGAAGAACCGGAAGAGGGGGAGGACGGTGCGATATATTTTTTCACCTCGGGGGAGGGAAGACTTTCATTGCCCGAGGCATCGAAAGCCGTAATCGTAAAATAGTGCGTTTTGTCCGTGGGTAAGTTGGTATATTGATGGGTCGTGATCTTCCCGACCGTCGTGGGAACCCCATAAACCCCGGGATTGGTTCCTCGATAGATCCGATATCCCGCTAAATTGGCCTCTTGATTGGCGGTCCATTGGAGGGTGGCCGAATCACTGGTCGCGGCTTGTGCCCCCTGCGGGAGAAAAAGGAGGCAACTGCCAAGGATACACCACGCTAGACACCTTTTTAGACGACTCGCCGCACGACCATCGGACATGGGATACCTCCTTCGCACACATACAGAGGCCCCATTCCCGCACATCTCTCTTTCTTCGGTAACCCGGCTATCAGAAATTCTGACCCGTGGCTTTGCGTCCCCACTTCACAATGGGTTTGCCTTTATCGGAAAGAGGCCACTAGTTTACGTTGTGTTATGCCATCTTCTTTCGAATGATCCAAACTCGCTTTTGAGTGAGGAGACACGTGACCAATTACTTCACGGGCTTTTATCGGTGGATCCCCAAAAGCCTTTAGGCATCAACCAGGCAGGGAAGGTTAGAGAATTCTTCTGGCACTTGCCGCCTAATCATGTCGTTCTTGACCGGCACGGTTGTCGGGTCTTCTTCACCATCCTTGAGACGTGCGCAAGGCATGAAGACCCAAACCTTGCTTGACGAAACCCTTTTGTTTGGAACACGAAAAGACCCGTTCGCGACGCATTCCTTCAGCGAAAGCTCAGCCGGCATCGCATCCCCTTCACAGGACCCACCCGGGTTTCAAATTTTGGATCATGGCCTTCGGCGTCGGATAAGTGCGGAAAACCAGTGGAAAAAGCTCAATTTAAGGATCGAATTCTTCCAACACAACATCATTGGACCAGAGGTTGGACGATGACGGAATACATGCTGCCGCTCTTCCCGCTGGCATTGCCCCCGAGAGTGATCGTTCCGGCCGGAAAGGCCCGAACAAAGAGGTGGAGGGTCGTATCCGAGGTCACCAGATTCTTGCCTGTATCGGTAAAGCTGCTCAGCCACGACGGTTTCGGAGTCAGCCGCACGTCATAGGCCACCGTGACGGACACCGGTTGATTCACCGTAAAGCGGAGGAAGGCCGCCGTCGTGGCCGCTTTATCATTATTGGCCGTTTGGATATAAGCCGCGCCCTGCACATTCGTAGGGACCGTGGTAAATGTGTAGGCGCGGTCGCGATACACCGTCCCTCCGACGCGAAGGCTCGCTGCGGACACGCCATACGCTGCCCCACTAGCGACGGTCAGGTTGGTAATAGCTAATGGGCCCGTGGTCGGATTGGTAACAGTGGTGGTAACCGGGGCTGAGGGTTGAACGATGACAGAATACATGCTGCCGCTCTTCCCGCTGGCATTGCCCCCGAGAGTGATCGTTCCGGCCGGAAAGGCCCGAACAAAGAGGTGGAGGGTCGTATCCGAGGTCACCAGATTCTTGCCTGTATCGGTAAAGCTGCTCAACCACGACGGTTTTGGCGTGAGCCGCACGTCATAGGCCACCGTGACGGACACCGGTTGATTCACCGTAAAGCGGAGGAAGGCCGCCGTCGTGGCCGCTTTATCATTATTGGCCGTTTGGATATAAGCCGCGCCCTGCACATTCGTAGGGACCGTGGTAAATGTGTAGGCGCGGTCGCGATACACCGTCCCTCCGACGCGAAGGCTCGCTGCGGACACGCCATACGCTGCCCCACTAGCGACGGTCAGGTTGGTAATAGCTAATGGGCCCGTGGTCGGATTGGTAACAGTGGTGGTAACCGGGGCTGAGGGTTGAACGATGACGGAATACATGCTGCCGCTCTTCCCGCTGGCATTGCCCCCGAGAGTGATCGTTCCGGCCGGAAAGGCCCGAACAAAGAGGTGGAGGGTCGTATCCGAGGTCACCAGATTCTTGCCTGTATCGGTAAAGCTGCTCAGCCACGACGGTTTCGGAGTCAGCCGCACGTCATAGGCCACCGTGACGGACACCGGTTGATTCACCGTAAAGCGGAGGAAGGCCGCCGTCGTGGCCGCTTTATCATTATTGGCCGTTTGGATATAGGCCGCGCCCTGCACATTCGTAGGGACCGTGGTAAATGTGTAGGCGCGGTCGCGATACACCGTCCCTCCGACGCGAAGGCTCGCTGCGGACACGCCATACGCTGCCCCACTAGCGACGGTCAGGTTGGTAATAGCTAATGGGCCCGTGGTTGGATTGGTTGTGGAAATAGTTGTTGGTGGCGTAGTTGGATTGGCGACGGTTCCGGTAACCGGAGCTGAGCTTGTGGTATTGCCCGCCGCATCGCGGGCAATCGCCGTCAAGGTATATTGACCGGGAGCCACTCCAGTCGTGTTCCATTTTTGTGAGAAGGGGAGTGTCGTATCTTCCGCCCCCAGGTTGATCCCATTGAGTCGGAATTGTACACCCACCACTCCAATATTATCTGTGGCGATGGCCGATACAGTAACGGTGCCACTCAGGGACTTCCCATTTTGCATGCCAACCAGAGCTACCGTGGGAGGGGTGATATCGGGAGCGGGGCCCTTCGCTGGTTGAACGATGACGGAATACATACTGCCACTCCCCCCACCGGCATTACCCCCGAGAGTGATCGTCCCGGCGGGGAAAGCCCGAGCATAGAGGCGGAAGGTCGTATCCGAGGTCACCAGATTCTTGCCCGTATCGGTAAAGCTGCTCAACCACGACGGTTTTGGCGTGAGCCGCACGTCATAAGCTACCGAGACGGACACCGGTTGATTCACCGTAAAGCGGAGGAAAGCCGCTGCCGTGGCCGCTTTATCATTATTAGCCGTTTGGATATAGGCCGCGCCCTGCACACTCGTAGGGACCGTGGTAAAGGTATAGGCGCGGTCGCGATACACCGTCCCCCCGGCTTGGAGGCCGACGGCGGACACCAGGTACGTGGCTCCACTGGCAACGGTCAGATTCGAAATACTGAGCGAGGAGGACGGCGGCGGACTAGAAGAACCGGAAGAGGGGGAGGACGGTGCGATATATTTTTTCACCTCGGGGGAGGGAAGACTTTCATTGCCCGAGGCATCGAAAGCCGTAATCGTAAAATAGTGCGTTTTGTCCGTGGGTAAGTTGGTATATTGATGGGTCGTGATCTTCCCGACCGTCGTGGGAACCCCATAAACCCCGGGGTTGGTTCCTCGATAGATCCGATATCCCGCTAAATTGGCCTCTTGATTGGCGGTCCATTGGAGGGTGGCCGAATCACTGGTCGCGGCTTGTGCCCCCTGCGGGAGAAAAAGGAGGCAACTGCCAAGGATACACCACGCTAGACACCTTTTTAGACGACTCGCCGCACGACCATCGGACATGGGATACCTCCTTCGCACACATACAGAGGCCCCATTCCCGCACGTCTCTCTTTCTTCGGTAACCCGGCTATCAGAAATTCTGACCCGTGGCTTTGCGTCCCCACTTCACAATGGGTTTGCCTTTATCGGAAAGAGGCCACTAGTTTACGTTGTGTTATGCCATCTTCTTTCGAATGATCCAAACTCGCTTTTGAGTGAGGAGACACGTGACCAATTACTTCACGGGCTTTTATCGGTGGATCCCCAAAAGCCTTTAGGCATCAACCAGGCAGGGAAGGTTAGAGAATTCTTCTGGCACTTGCCGCCTAATCATGATCGTTCTTGACCGGCACGGTTGTCGGGTCTTCTTCACCATCCTTGAGACGTGCGCAAGGCATGAAGACCCGAACCTTGCTTGACGAAACCCTCCTGTTTGGAACACGAAAAGACCCGTTCGCGACGCATTCCTTCAGCGAAAGCTCAGCCGGCATCGCATCCCCTTCACAAGAACCCATCTGGGATTCAGCTATCTCCAGCATGGAGCTCTCATGGCAGGCAAGCCTGATTCCAAGAACATAAGACGTTCACGCCAGCCACGTTCTACACCTGAAGAAGAATAGCCATGGTCATCGGGTGGAACGATTTTGTGGAGGAATCGACCATAAGGGCTTACCCGCCGTCCAAATAGGCCTAAGCAAGACCAAGCCTTTCACATTTTGACATCCACAAGCAGGGCGATGGCCTTACGGATTTGCTCACGGGCACCAAGAAGGACGAGGACATCACCTGGCTCTAGAATCGTATCGCGAGATGGATTGGATTGCGTCACGCCATCCCGTGTAATCGCAATCACCGAAGCGCCCGTCCGTCCATGGATATGCAACTGCGTCAATGGTTTCCCCAGCACGGGAGAATCGTTTTCCACCCGACAGGTATCGACTTGCACATCAGCCAACGTTCCAGCACGCAGATGGTGAGCTAACTCAGGGAGCTCCCCTCTCCGGAGTAGGAGATACCCCTCCCGACGAATTTGTTCAACTTTATCTTGAATTCTGTCCTTCGGCGTCTGATAGGTACGAAGAACCAAGGCAAAAATCTCAATTGATGTTTCGAATTCTTCCGGCACGACATCATTGGCTCCTAGTTCTTGAAGATCTTGCAATTCCTTTAAATAGCGTGTTCGTACGACAATATGAAGAGTGGGATTTAGTTGTCGTGCTTGTTGAACAATTCGGCGCGCGCCAAAAGGATCAGAGGTAGCCACCACGAGTACTCGTGCCAATAAGATTCCGGCTTGAGTCAACACTCTGGGATTCGTCCCATCCCCATAGAGCATGATGCCCCGTCCTTTTTGATCAGCCTGCACGACATCAGGATTGACGTCCAGAACCACAAATGGAATCTCCATATCACTTAAAACCCTGGCAAGATTCCGGCCATTTAAGCCATAACCCACGATAATGACATGGTCTTTGACCTTAATCTTGGTACTTTGCGCATTGACCTGACGTCGAGGAAACCAATGTTTCAGGCGGTCAAGGGCCTCGGCGCGTCTAGCTAGGCGGGGAGCCCATTGAATCAAAAATGGGGTAATTGTCATGGACAACACCGATACTGCAAGAAATATATTATAGGCTTGCGTGTCCAATAATCCCTCTCCCTGACCCACCCGCGCGAGGATAAAGGCAAATTCTCCAACCTGCGCTAATGCCACCCCCGTTAACAAAGCAGAAGAAACGGGAGCTCCAGCAAGGAATACCGCTCCGGTTCCTGTAAGGAACTTGCCTAACACAACAAGCACCAACAATCCCATCACCAGAATGGGAAATTCGGCGATGACCGAGGGATTCATTAACATCCCCACTGAGACAAAAAATAAACTATTAAAACTATCCCGAAAAGGAATGACTTCGGCCAGTGCTTGATGACTATATTCCGATTCAGAAATCACTAGCCCCGCGATAAATGCGCCAAGAGCCAATGACAATCCGGCGAGGGAGGTCAACCAAGCCGTTCCCAGCCCCAATACAATAATCGACAGGAGGAATAACTCTCGACTTCGAGTCCCCACAATTAGATGAAGAACATGAGGGACAAAAACCCGAGCAGCCAACACGATCAATCCCACAACCATAACGGATTTCACGAGCGTTTCGACAATGACCCCTGTTTCCCCTTGGGAACCCGTTCCCAGTACCGGAGTCAGTAAAATCATAGCCACGACGGCTAGATCCTGAAAAATAAGAATCGCCATGGTCGCTTGCCCATGCAACGCATCCATTTCCCCTCGATCCCCTAGAATCTTGAGGACAATGGCGGTGCTGCTCAACGACAACAACAGACCCCAGAAGACCGATTCTTCCCATGATCGACCCAGAAACCAGCCCCCAAGTGCTACAGCACTCAGCATGCTTAAAATTTGCAGTGGACCTCCAACCCATAAGAGCCTTCTGGAAGCCCGTATGCGCGAAAGAGAAGTTTCCAAGCCTATGGTAAATAACAACAACACCACACCGATTTCGGCGAGAGTTTCGACTTGGTGTAGATCTGAAATGAGGTTCAGGCCGTAAGGCCCCACTAAGGTGCCAGAAACTAAAAATCCCGCAACTGCCGGTAGCCGGAGTTTTTGAAAAACAAAAACAACCAGAACAGAAATAGAAAAAATAATGAGGACATCCCGTAGGATGTGGACTTCACTCATCTTTCGGAGGTGCGGCCCTGGGCAATGACTCCCATTCAGGGTATTTCCAGCAATGAACAGGAACAGGATAAAGGAGACGGGGATGATCTCAAGAACCCATCATCCCTCGGATTGAGAATAATGTCTACCATGCGCTGCGCCCCATTCAACAGACGTGGGCCAATGCTCGTTCGTTTAGGATCGGAAGGAGAATCGAGATGCGTCCTTCCAGGCCCATCCCGATTAGTTGAGAAGATCAAAAGAATTTCACAAGCGGTCTGAAGGCGAAAAATCCTGAAAAAGCCAGGGAGCCTCCTGAGCCCTGCGTTTTTCATAAGCGGTAATGGCAGATTCGTGTTGAAGCGTGAGCCCAATTCCGTCTAATCCCTTTAACAAGCAATCCTTGCGAAATGGATCCAAGGTGAACGAATACTTCTCCCCTTCAGGAAGGGTAACCACCTGCTGAGCCAAGTCGACTGTGACACGATATTGGTCGGTATGGGCTACTCGGTCAAATAATGTTTGGATGTCTTCTCCTGGAAGCTCGACGGGGAGAATCCCATTCTGGAAACAATTATTGTAGAAAATATCGGCAAAACTCGGAGCCAGAATACAACGAATGCCATAGTCCAACAAGGCCCATGGAGCATGTTCCCTTGAGGATCCACACCCGAAATTTTCACGGGTCAGCAGAATCGTGGACTCTTGATAGCGCGGTTGGTTGACAAAAAAATCAGGATCCGGAGACCCATCTGCCCGCCGCCGCCAATCGGCAAACAATCCCTCTTTGAGGCCGGTGCGATGGATCGTTTTCAAATATTGCTTCGGGATGATTTGATCCGTATCGACATTTCCACGATTTAACGGAGCGACCGTTCCCGTCAATATAGTAAAGGCTTGCATATCTATCTCCCGTGTTATGCTAGAGGAAGGAATAGCCATCCTGAAGACAAAAGAATTCCCTTAATAACCTCACATCTTCCAATCACGAATATCCACAAAATGTCCTTCAACCGCAGCAGCAGCAGCCATGGCAGGGGAGACTAAGTGCGTCCGTCCGCCCTTACCCTGACGTCCCTCGAAGTTTCGATTACTGGTTGAGGCGCATCGTTCTCCCGGTGTGAGCACGTCCGCATTCATGGCGAGGCACATACTGCACCCCGGTTCCCGCCATTCAAAACCCGCTTCACGAAAAATCCGATCCAACCCTTCCTCTTCCGCTTGGTGTTTGACTAACCCTGATCCTGGGACCACCATAGCCTTGACGCTTTGAGCGACGCGCTTTCCTTTGACATATCGAGCTGCCACCCGCAAATCCTCAATTCGTGAGTTTGTGCAGGACCCGATGAAGACTCGATCGACCCGTATGTCACATATAGGGATGCCAGCTGGCAACCCCATATACGCCAAGGCCCGTTCTGTGGCCATCCGCAATTTTTCATCCGCAATGGATCCAGGATCGGGCACATGGCCATTCACATCCGTCACCATTCCCGGATTGGTCCCCCAAGTCACTTGAGGAGAAACATCTTCCCCTCGCAGCTCAACAACCTTATCAAACCTGGCTCCAGGGTCGGTTTTCAAATTCAGCCAATCCGACTTCGCCTGTTGAAACAGCGCTCCTTTCGGACTGAGGGGTCGGCTCTTCACGTAAGCGACCGTCGATTCGTCTGGACTGACAAGACCAGCGCGGGCTCCCGCTTCAATAGACATGTTACAAAGGGTCATCCGTCCCTCCATTGAAAACGATCGGATCACCGAACCCGTATACTCCACGACAAAGCCGTTTCCACCACCAATACCAATTTGTCCGATAATCGCCAGAATCACATCTTTGGAAGAACAATAGTCAGGAAGCGCACCCTCCACACGAATTTCCATAGTTTTTGGTCGTTTCTGGACCAAACATTGGGTCGCCAGCACATGCTCGACCTCCGATGTCCCAATGCCAAACGCCAAGGCGCCAAATGCCCCATGAGTGGAGGTATGAGAATCTCCACACACAATTGTCATCCCCGGTAGCGTCAACCCTTGCTCAGGTCCGATCACATGAACAATGCCTTGCCGAATATCTTCCATCCCATAATAGGTTATGCCGAATTCTGCACAGTTGCCTTCCAAGGTTGAAATTTGCAAGGCACTCATCGGATCGGCAATGCCCTGCGACCGGTCGGTGGTTGGAACATTGTGATCGGGAACAGCAAGCGCAGCGGTTGGACGTCGTGGCCTTCTTCCAGCTAACCGAAGCCCTTCAAAGGCTTGAGGAGAGGTCACTTCATGCACCAAATGTCGGTCAATATATAATAAGGTAGTTCCATCTGGTTCTTCACGAACCACATGTTGATCCCAAATCTTTTCAAACAATGTTTTGTTTGCCATGGAATGTATCCTTCTTTTTGAAAATTTTCGGACTCTAATTATCTACATTCATCCCCTTCTGGCAAGTGCCAGGAAGAGTTTTTTCCAGAGTTGTATCCATCTCCGCCTTTTCTTTGTGGTCTTTTAAGACTTCTGATATACTTTTCCCTGCGACAGGGGACAGTCCAACCTTTATGGTTCCACCTGCTAACTACTTAGGTGGAAATAAGTGAGTGCAGACAACGATTCATCCAGCCCAGAACCAATTTTAAGTGGTTTCCGGCCAATCGCGAACAACGACCAAACGTCGATACATCCATAAAGTGGCAAAGGTTATCTATTTCCCCTGGAGCGCAGAAAGACTCTAACAATCCTAATTCCGATTCTGCCATTGTCGCCCACCCTCTGAAATTAATAGGTCTCAAGACTTCACATGGGTATATTCAATTATTGCATTAGCCATTTTTCCCAAGACATGGCCATCGATCTGGGAACCTCTTCAACCTTAATTTATATTAAGGGGAAAGGGATTGTCCTCAACGAACCTTCCGTCGTGACAGTTGAGACAAACTCCAAAAAACTTCTAGCGGTTGGGGAAGAAGCGAAGCGAATGATCGGTCGAACCCCGGGCAATCTCACCGCCATCCGTCCCATGCGAGAGGGTGTTATTGCTGATTTTGACATGACGGAACACATGTTACGCCACTTTATCCAAAAAGTTCATCGCGGGGGAACTCTCCTCAGGCCACGCATCATTATTGGTGTCCCGTCCAGGATCACACAAGTCGAACAACGTGCCGTCAAGGAATCAGCTGAGCTCGCTGGTGCCCGTGAAGTTTATCTCATTGAGGAACCGGTGGCCGCGGCCATTGGAGCAGGATTGCCGATTACCGAGCCTTCCGGCAACATGGTCGTCGATATCGGAGGAGGCACCACCGACATCGCCGTGATCTCCCTGGGAGGCATTGTATACAGTGAATCGGTCCGTATCGCGGGCGATCAACTAGATGGAGCGATCACAAGCTATCTCAAGCGGGAATATAGCTTGTTAATCGGCGAACATATGGCAGAACGCATCAAGATGGAAATCGGCTCAGCCTATCCTCTGCCTGAAAAAAAGCAAATGGCCGTCAAAGGGCGAGATGTGGTGTCCGGCATCCCCAGAACGATCCTCGTTGACGACAATGAAATACGAGAAGCGTTACAAGATTGCCTCACCACCATCATCCGAGCCATCCGTCTGGCCTTGGAAAACACTCCCCCTGAATTGGCAGGGGATATTATTGACCGGGGGATCGTGCTGACCGGAGGCGGATCGATGCTTCAAGGGCTGGATAATCGACTACGGGAAGAAACGTCTTTACCCATTGTCACGGTCGATGACCCCTTAACCTCGGTTGTTTTGGGAGTAGGGAAAACTCTTGAGGAATTCAGCCTCCTTCGGAAAATTTCCTCGCATTCCAGGCTGAATCCCTGAGCTTCCCTCAATTTGCATGCCTCGATCAGAGCCAAATTTTCCCATATCCACAAGTATCCGGAGAGTTTTAGGAGTTATCTTCATTCTATTCCTCGCCCTCCTGCTGTTTCTGCCGCGACAATCTCAGGAATGGTTAAGTCATGTGGGAGGACCTTTCGCACGAATTCTGGAAGTTCCCCTTCATGTTGTCGCCTCGATACAGGATTCTTTCAGTCACGCTTGGGACCAATACATCGACTTACAAAATGTGTGGGAAGAAAACCAACAGCTCAAGCAGGAAGTTCAGCGCTTACAAGGTGAGCAGAATACCCTTCGAGAACATGCCATCATTGCCATGCAATATCAACAATTGCTGGCGTATCAGGAAACCACACCCATGAGGACCCTTCCGGCTCGAATCATCGGCCGGAACGTGTCCAATTGGTATCGGGCGATGATCATCAATAAAGGTAACCAAGACGGCATTCATCCGGAAATGGGAGTCATCACGGATTCCGGAGTAGTAGGTCGTGTCGTACGAGTAAACCCCACGACGGCCGTCGTGCTTCTGCTTTCCGACCCCAACGTCGCGATTACCGGGATGATTCAAAAAAGCCGGGATGAGGGTCTGGTACAGGGAACCCCTCAAGGAACTATTCATATGAAATATCTGCCTCCTTTATCCCCTGTCCAACCAGGAGATCCAGTGGTCACATCTGGATTAACGGATGATTTTCCCCGTGGACTCCAAATTGGCCGGATTCAACAGGTTACCAAAGCCGATACTGACTTATTTCAATTGGGTGAAATTGATCCAATTGTCGATTTTGCCAAACTCGAAGCGGTCCTGGTCATTACCTCGTTCCAGCCTGCTCCCACTTCTTCCTTACCAAAACCCCCTGTCTCGCCTTCTCCCTAATATAATCTCGTGACTATTTTTCTCGACATCCTTTTGTGCTTTGGAGTGGTTCTGGCTCAAGCCACCTTTAGCACCATTCTATCCGCCAAAGGGATTTACCCTGACCTATGTTTCATTCTAGCCTGTGTAATGGGATTTCACTCAGGAGAATACAAAGGACTCAGGATCGGCCTGACGGTGGGACTTTTCCAAGATTTATTCAGTCCTGGTGGTATTGGGCTCAATATGATCTTAAAGGGACTCGCGGGAGCCCTGGCCGGCGTCACCACGCACACGTTTTCCACCGTCACCAGTCCCGCAATCTTGCTTGTCAGCTTTGCCCTGTCGTTTGGATGCGGATTGGCTTCTCTCGTCGTGGCATATCCGGTTGTGGATGCCCCGATCCTTTTTCACGCCATCTCCTCCCAACTTCTCCCGCAAGGACTCTATAATAGCCTCCTGACCTTAGGGATGTTCTGGGTCATTAAATACATTGGCCCATCGCTGAGTATGGTACACTTAGGTCGGGGACCACGATAAGACCCGCACAATGCTGGACACTTCCCGCCAGGCTAATGAACTTGCCGATATTCAAAATCGGTTAATATTCGTCAAGATCGGCTTTCTGATGCTATTGGTATTACTGGGGTTACGCCTTTGGCAATTACAGGTTCGAGACGGATTGCACTATCAAGAACTTGCCCGCGACAATCGCACTCGATCCATTGTTTTGGAACCGGCTCGAGGACTTCTATATGATCGGAATGGTGAACTCCTCGCCAATAATATTCCCAGCTTCCAACTGTATGTTTCTTTGGAAGACATACAGGACCGCGAGGCTCTTTTAGCTCAGTTACCTCTTTACGTCGATATTGACCAACAAGAGATTTTCAATAAACTTTCAACAAAAAGCCGAAGAGGCCGAGTCAAGATCAAAGCCGATATTACGCTGAAAGAGGCGGCACTCATAGAATCGCACCGGCTTGAACTCCCCGGTGTGGTGATTCAGCCGGAATATCAGCGTCACTATCCACTCAACAATTACGCCTCGCACGTCCTGGGTTACGTGGGTGAAATTTCCGAATCACAGCTTAAAGACCCTGAATTTTCCCATCTTCAGGGCGGACGCATCATCGGGCAAAATGGAGTGGAGCGGACATTTGATGAATATCTTCTTGGAGAAACCGGAGAGGAAGTGATTGAAGTCGATGCGCTGGGGTATCCGAAACGGTCTCTCTCAGTTCGACGTCCCCTGGCCGGGGATGACCTGTACCTGACGCTCGACATTCGACTTCAGCGCCTCGCAGAGGACCTTCTTGGACAGGAGGCGGGGGCCATTGTTGCCCTGGATCCCTGGAATGGGGACGTTCTGGCTCTGGCGAGTAAACCCGGGTTTAATCCCAATGATGTTTCGGGAGGGATTAGTGCCAAGGATTGGCAACGATTTCTCAAGGATACACGCCACCCTCTCACCAATCGCGCCATTCAAGGGCAATATCCCCCAGGGTCGGTATTTAAAATTATTATGGCCGCGGCCCTCTTGGAGACTCAAACCCTCAGCGCAGAGGAAATGGTACCCTGCCATGGAACCTTTCCCTTTGGAAGGCGAGCCTTTCGTGATTGGAAGGCAGGAGGCCACGGTCAGGTCGACTTAACCAAAGCTATCGCGGAATCGTGCGATGTCTACTTTTATAAAGCCGGCAATCAATTGGGCATTGATCCCATCGCCACCTATGCTCGTCAATTCGGATTAGGTGAAAAAACCGGCATTGCGCTCCCTTCCGAACGGTCGGGCCTTGTTCCATCCTCGGAATGGAAAAAAAGGGTCAAACGGGAACCATGGTACCCTGGTGAAACCATTTCCATTTCTATTGGACAAGGATTTTTAACCGTGACTCCCATTCAGATGGCCAAAGTTGCCGCCATCGTAGCAACCAATGGACGAGTGGTCCAACCCCGCTTGCTCAAAGCCTCTCGACTGCGGCGAACCGGCACACTCAAAGAAAACCCAGAGCCACCCATTCGACAATTGGCCATTCCTCCCCAAACGTTTGCCCATATCAAGAAAGGATTGGCGGCAGTCGTCACGAAAGGTACAGCCAAACTAGCACAATCAGAATTCGTGAGCATTGCAGGCAAGACTGGAACGGCGCAAGTTGTCGCCCTGAAACCGGATGGAGACAAAGATAAAAACAAGGAACCTCAAAAAGAATTTCGGGACCATGCGTGGTTTGTGGCCTTTGCTCCGGTAGAACACCCGAAGATTGCCGTGGCGGTATTAGTTGAACACATGGGGCATGGAGGCTCAGCGTCCGCCCCCTTGGCCAAGACACTCATCGAAGCCTATATGGGTTTTGAGACCACCCAAGAGCCCTCTCTTTGATAAAGAATCCGCTCTCTCTGAAGGATGGAGAACAACGCATCTCATGTCATTAATGAACGATAATGTGAATCGCCGCGGACTGGATACCTTCGATTGGTGTTTCCTGGGTGTCATTATGGCAATTATCTCTGTGGGCATCCTATCCATTTATAGCGTTACCAATCCGCAGACGACGACCGGATTCCCTATTTATCTCAAGCAGGCCACATGGATGGTGGTCGGCTCTTTAGCCTTTCTGGTCGCGGTCGGTATTGACTATCACAAGCTCGCCCGTCTGTCATATCTGCTCTATGGGATCGGACTGATCTTACTTATCATCGTGTTAATCGCCGGGAAAACCAGTCGGGGCTCTCAACGATGGATTCCTCTCGGCCCCTTTGCGGTCCAGCCCTCCGAATTCATTAAGATTCCTTTGCTACTCATGCTGGCAGCCTACTATGGGGCAACCACCCGTGAAGGCTGGGTTCGTCGATTGATCATACCCGGATTGATCGTACTTCCAGGATTTTTACTCATCCTCAAGCAACCTGACTTGGGAAGTAGCTTGGGCTTTCTGGCTATTTTCCTTGTGGTGATTCTCACGGTGGGCATGAAATCCAAGGCCTTTGGGTTTGTGATTTTGGCAGCCCTGATGTTGTTCCCCTTTGCCTGGGGCGGGGTCTGGGGGTCCCTTCACGAGTACCAACAGGATCGGATTCTCAGCTTTGTCGATCCCAATTCTGATCCTGGGGGCAAAGGTTATCACGGGCTTCAATCGCGCATCGCCATCGGTTCAGGCCAATTACTGGGAAAGGGATTGTATGGGGGAACGCAAACCCAATTTAAATTTCTTCCTGAGGGCCACACCGATTTTGTGTTTGCGGTATTCGCAGAGGAATGGGGCTTTATTGGGTCAATAGTCTTACTTTCCCTATATATTCTTTTATTTTTGATGGGTTTAGAAATCGCGTTGAAAGCCAAAGACATTGTCGGGACCCTCTTGGCTGTCGGAGTGGTAACCATGATAGCCTTTGGAGTTGTCGTCAATATTGCCATGACATCCGGACTGGCCCCCGTTGTGGGCATTCCTCTTCCTCTCATGAGCTATGGAGGCAGCGCCATGGTTGTAAACCTCACAGCTCTGGGACTCTTGCTCAACGTGAAACGGAGACGTCTGTCACTCCTTTAGGTATCATGTATCCTGTGGTTTGATTTGGATAGACTGGGCCAGGTTATCGCACAAAGAGGTAAACAACGGAGAATTTGAATCAGAAAAGTCCCAGAGCCGTGGATTTTTTCACATACTTGCGGGAACAAGGAAGTGGACACACAGAACCATCCTCACATGGTTCCATAACAGTATTCATTTACAATTATTGACAGAATGGGCACACAGCTATTTCAGATTTTGACAGGCAGATCCAACAAATTGGCTCAGCCACATCAGCGACATCTCTTAACCAAAGATGTTGATGAAGAATAGCTTCTGGTCCCTTCTGAGAATGTAGGGAGATCACTATGGGAGTAGAAATTGCGATCAGTGTCACTCGTGAAGAAACACGGGTGGCCGTGCTCGACAATCGTGTCGTAACAGAATTGTATGTCGACCGTCCAAGAAAAAAAGATTTTGTGGGGGACATTTACAAAGGCAAGGTCATTAAAGTTCTGCCAGGTATGCAAGCGGCCTTTGTCGATATCGGGCTGGATCGGGCCGCATTCATCCACGTATCTGATCTATCGGTCGGAACCGAACCGGGGGACACTCTTCTGGACAGTGAAGAGGATGAACGCAGTCAGGAGGTGCCGCGCCCTCGACGCCAAACAGCACGTCCCATCGAAAACCTGTTGACGGAAGGACAGGAACTTCTTGTCCAAATTTCCAAAGGCCCCATCGGTACGAAGGGACCTCGGATTACCACGTACGTCTCCCTCCCCGGGCGATTTCTAGTGCTCATGCCCAATGTCGACCATATTGGCGTGTCACGAAGAATTACAAACGACGAAGAACGTCACCGGCTGAAAGACCTCATGCGGCGCATCCGGAAACCCGAATATGGATACATTGTCAGGACCGTGTGTGAAGATGTGCCAGAAGAGGATTTGCAAACAGACGTCAGATTCCTGAGCGCGTTATGGGAAGACACGCTCAAAGCGGCCAACAGCCAACCTGCTCCATCCCTTTTGCATACGGATCTGTCCCTCCCGCTCCGGGTGGTACGAGACCTATTCACCAAAAAAGTCGATCGACTATTAATTGACGCTAAAGCGGATTTTGAGGAAGTGAAAGATTTTGTCCGTCGTTATCTTCCGGAACAAGCGGCGCGCGTTCATTTCTATGACAAGAAGCAGGAAGGGTTATTCGATCACTTGGGGATCGAATTGGAAATTACCAGAGCCCTGAGTCGGAAAGTCTGGCTTAAGTCCGGAGGACACATTGTCATTGACCACACAGAGGCCATGACGGTGGTGGACGTCAATACGGGCCGATTTGTGGGAAAACGCGACCAGGAAGAAACCATTTTAAAGAACAATCTGGAAGCCGCAAAGGAAATTGGCTATCAGATTAAATTACGAGGCATTGGGGGCATTATCATCATTGATTTCATTGACATGGAACGTGAACGGAACCGTGAGAAGGTGTATCAGGCCACCCTGGACGCCCTAGCGGGCGATAAGGCTCAAACACGTATCTCCCGCATTTCTGATCTTGGGCTCATCGAGATTTCCCGTGAACGTGTCCGCGAAGATCTGTTACGAACGCTGTCGGAAATTTGTGGTGACTGTGAGGGGAGAGGGTACACCAAATCCACCATGACGGTGGCGTATGAAATCTTTCGGGATATCCGGCGCATCGGAATGACTCGTGGACAACCGCAACAAATTGTGGTCGGTGCCAACCCCAAAGTTATTGAGCTCATTTTCGAAACCGAACACAGTAGTATTGAACAACTCGAACAGGAATTTCAACAACCAATATCCTTTGAGGCGGATCCATTACTCCACCTTGAGCAATATGACATCGTCGTGGTAGGAAAATTGACGTCACGCGCCGAATCCCGGACCGCATCCTAACCACGAAGGAACGAGTGAATCATGAGCGATGCCCTCAACCATCCTTTCTCAGTATCCCAAACACCTGTCTCCAGGAACAGAAAGGAATGGAGACCTAGATCTTTCCTTCAACTCTGGAAAAATCAGGAGGTCTTTATTAATCGGAGTCGAATCTGGAACGTTTTCTGGGTGGCGGGCCATGCAGGCAGACCATTTCACGGTGATCTTCGGGCTCGTATTCGCCATCCTCACAAAGGATCTGGATGACTTCACCCCTGCAAGGCTGGTTGGAACTTCTGGCAGTCAAAGGACTTGGCCCTGTTACTTACACCAGACTCATCAACAGATTCGGCTCACCAGAAGCCATTCGTTCCTTGAATGCCCACACACTGGTATCAACAGGTGAAATTTCTCCATCATTGGCCAGGGTCCTCCATCAACCCATATCTGCTGAAGCACAAGATCACATTGCCAAAGAATTGCAGGCCGTGCAGGATGGGCGATACTCTATCCTGACACTCACAGACGCTCACTATCCGCCCCGATTAAAAACCATTACGGATCCTCCTCCAGTACTCTGGTATACCGGCCAGCTCCAAGACCGCGATCAACAGGCCCTTGCCGTTGTCGGATCAAGAAAGGGCTCGCACATCGGTCGGACATTCACGCGACAACTGAGCGGCGATTTAGCTGCACTGGGCTTTACGATTGTGAGTGGCCTTGCCAGAGGCATTGATGCCGCGGCCCACGAAGGCGCACTCGCCACATCTGGGAGAACCCTGGCGGTCCTGGGATGCGGCATAGACCGCACCTATCCACCTGAGCACGGTCCATTACGACAACGCATTGAACAGCAGGGAGCCGTTCTCTCTGAATTTCCCATGGGAACCCCTCCACATTCTTACCATTTTCCTCAACGTAATCGGATCATTAGTGGACTCTCACTTGGTGTGATCGTCGCCGAAGCCACCTCGCGGAGTGGGTCACTCATTACCGCTCGGATGGCCTTAGAGCAAAACCGTGAAGTCTTTGCCGTCCCGGGAAATGTGACCAATACGTTGACTCGCGGCCCTCACCGCCTTATTAAAGAGGGAGCGAAATTAGTCGAAAGTTCTTTTGATGTTGTGGAAGAAATTCTTACTATGTTAGAACCCTCCTTCCGGGAGCAACTCGAAAAACAACAAGGCGCGCTTCAGCCTCAATCTTCCGCGCCTTCACTAGGGGCAGAGGAACAACATCTATTTGATCGTCTTTCACTTGAACCTGTTTCTCTAGATGATTTAATCACTCAATGCACTTATGCCCCATCTGAAGTCATGAGCATTCTCTTGTCTTTGGAGATCAAAGGGCTTATAAAGCAGATACCGGGGCTGCAATATCTCCGGATGAGCATTCGATAGTAGACAACTCATCCTTTCCATGTAGGAAATGGTGCTCGTGTATAATTCATGACTTTCATCACTGTCTATGGCTAGATCACTCGTCATCGTCGAATCGCCCACCAAGGCAAAAACCCTATCCAAGTATCTTGGGCGTAATTACCAGGTCATTGCCTCAGTCGGTCATCTCAAGGATCTTCCGAAAAGCAAACTCGGGATTGACCTTGAGCATAATTTCGATCCGCAATACATCGTCATTCGTGGAAAAAGTAAAATCCTGAAAGAAATCAAAGCCAGCGCGAAAAAAGCCAAAGAAATTTTCCTGGCGGCTGACCCCGACCGTGAAGGCGAAGCCATTGCCTGGCATATTGCCGAGGAACTCAACGGTAACGGGCAGCAAATTCATCGGGTTCTTCTGAATGAAATCACCGAAACAGCGGTAAAACGGGCACTTAAAACACCCAGCACCATCGACATGAAAAAGGTGAATGCTCAACAAGCCCGCCGGGTATTGGACCGCCTTGTCGGTTATCTGCTCAGTCCGCTGTTATGGAAAAAAGTACGGCGGGGCCTGAGTGCAGGCCGAGTACAATCCGTTGCGGTTCGGGTTATCTGTGAACGGGAAGCGGAACGAGAGGCCTTCCAACCTGAAGAATACTGGTCCATTACCGCGACCCTTGTCGGTCAGCATCCACCGCCATTTCAAGCCAGGCTCCATGAGATTGATGGGGAACGAGTCACCGTCCGAACGGCAGCGGAGACGGAGCAAATTCTTCAGGACTTAGCAGGTGCCTCGTTTGCGGTTTCACACATTGATCAGAAAGAAAAACGTCGAAGTCCATCGGCCCCCTTTATCACCAGTCGACTCCAACAGGACAGTGCCAGAAAACTGCGATTTCCCGCAAAAAAAACCATGATGTTGGCACAACGCCTTTATGAAGGCATCGAGATTGGAAAAGAGGGTCAGGTCGGACTCATCACCTATATGCGGACAGACTCCACCCGCATTGCTCCTGAGGCCTTGGACGACGTCCGTGGTTACATACAAGATACATTTGGACCACCCTATCTTTCTGCCCAACCGAATGTGTACAAAACACAAAAGGCCGCGCAGGAAGCACATGAAGCCATCCGGCCCACCTCCACCAAACGTGACCCGGAAAGCCTTCGAGAATTATTAGAGCCTGACCTGTACAAACTTTATAAATTGATTTGGAACCGGTTCGTCGCCTCTCAAATGACACAGGGACTCGATCTCGTTACGCAAGTTGACGTCAAGGCCAAACGGTATACCTTTCGGGCAAGTGGAACCGTTGAAAAATTCGACGGCTACCGTCGAGTCTATCGAGAAGAAATCGAACAACCCACAGAAGGTATTTCTTCCAACGAAGAGAGTATGTCGACCGCCAGCCTCACCCTGCCTGATCTTTCAGACGGGGAATCCCTGACTCTTCAGGAAGGTTCGGAAGAGGGGATCATCTCGAAACAGCATTTCACTCAACCTCCACCTCGATATAACGAAGCCTTGCTCATTCGAGAAATGGAAGAAAAAGGGATTGGCCGACCTTCGACCTATGCCACCATTATTTCTACCATTCAAGACCGACATTACGTGGAAAAGGAGGAAGCCCGCCTACGACCAACGGAATTAGGAAGATTGGTTAATGACCGTCTTGTGAGCCACTTTCCTGATGTGTTCGACGTAGAATTCACCGCGAGAATGGAAAATGAACTGGATAGCATCGAAGAAGGTGAAAAAGATTGGGTCACCGCGGTGAAAGATTTTTATATCCCCTTCATCAAGGATCTGGAATCCGCTGAAGTGAACATGGAGGATCTCAAAGGCAAGGAAGAGCCCACGGAAGTCCCTTGCGACAAATGTGGCAAGCAGATGGTGATCAAATGGGGTCGCAATGGTCATTTCCTTGCTTGTCCTGGCTACCCTGAGTGCAAAAATACGAAAGAATTTACCAAGGATGAGGACGGAAGCGTTCAAGTCGTGGAGACAAAAGTTGAAACGACTGATGAAGTCTGTGCGAAATGTGGCAGCGGGATGGTGGTCAAGAGAGGCCGATTTGGAAATTTCCTCGCCTGCTCTCAATACCCAGAATGTAAAACCACCAAACCCTTAAAGCTCGGCGTCAAATGCGCTGTCAAGGATTGCGGGGGAGACCTGGTTCAAAAGCGCACAAAAAAAGGCAAGACATTTTATTCCTGTAGCAACTATCCTACGTGCACCTTTGCGATCTGGGATCGACCCATCAATCGTCCCTGCCCACAATGCCAGGCTCCATTCTTGATCGAAAAAATCAGGAAACAAACGGGAAGCAGAATTCTCTGTCACAATGCGGAATGCGGATATGAGGAGATAGCGGCACCAACGGAGAAGAACCCCGAACCAGCTTAAGATCCGACGGCAGGCTTGATACCTTTCTGATGCTCAAAGACTTTGATGGGCTCACCTTTGCCGTGAATAAACTCTTCCGTCACCAACACCTCTTTCACCTCCGCCTGGGACGGCAATTCATACATCAAGTCCAACATCACCGACTCTAAGACCGCCCGAAGTCCACGTGCTCCTGTTTTTTGCAGATGGGCTTTTTTGGCAATGGCCAATAACGCTCCATCGGCAAACTTTAATTTTACTTTATCCAAGGACAATAACTTCTGATATTGCTTGATCAAGGCGTTTTTGGGTTCCGTTAAAATGCGGACCAATGCCGGTTCATCCAATTGATCAAGAGCCGCGACAATGGGCAAACGACCGATAATTTCAGGAATCAATCCATATTGCAGTAAATCTTCCGGTTCCACTTTGGAGAATAAGTCACCAATTTGATGTTGACCACGTATCTGCACATCGGCGCCAAAGCCCATCCGCTTTTGATTCAACCTCCGCTCAATGATGGAATCCAATCCCACGAACGCCCCACCACAAATAAATAAAATATTAGTCGTATTGACTTGAATAAACTCCTGATGAGGATGCTTTCTTCCCCCTTGAGGGGGCACATTGGCCACGGTCCCTTCAATGAGTTTTAACAAGGCCTGCTGAACACCCTCACCTGAGACATCCCTCGTAATTGAAGGGCTATCGGCCTTGCGAGTAATTTTGTCAATTTCATCAATATACACGATTCCCCGTTCTGCACGCTCAACTTCATAGTCAGCAGCCTGCAGAAGTTTTAAGATAATATTTTCAACATCTTCACCGACATACCCGGCTTCCGTCAGCGTCGTCGCATCTGCAATCGTAAATGGTACATCCAGGTAATGGGCTAGGGTCTGGGCAAATAGAGTTTTTCCTGTTCCGGTCGGTCCGACAATTAAAATATTACCCTTTTGAAGTTCAACATCCCCGATTTCATTTGCTGATATACGCTTATAATGATTATAGACGGCTACCGAGAGAACCTTTTTTGCCTGATCCTGTCCGATAATGTATTGATCAAGATGTTGGTGGATATCCACCGGCTTGCACAGCTTCGCCGAAATCTCCTGGCGAGACTCCTGCCAATCCTCGGAGATAATTTCATTACATAAGCCGACACATTCATCACAAATATAGACGGTCGGACCCGCAATGAGTTTTCGAACCTGATCACGGTTTTTTCCGCAGAAGGAGCAACGAAGATTGGCTTCGGACTTCGCTTGTCTCGCCATAAGAAATGCCTCCTTTGCCCTTAATCCTTACTTTTTGAACCTGACTTGGTGTCGTCCTTGTGCCCCTTTTCCTGACTTCGGACGATGACCTCATCAATCAATCCGTACGCTTTGGCTTCTTCCCCTGATAAAAAATAATCCCGTTCCGTGTCTTCAGAAATTTTTTCCAGAGGCTGACCTGTGTGAAAGGCCATGATTTCATTCAATTTTTCGCGGATCTTTAAAATTTCGCGGGCATGAATATCAATCTCCGTCGCTTGGCCCTGAAATCCTCCCATAGGTTGATGAATCATCACGCGTGCATTGGGAAGAGCAAAACGCTTTCCTTTAGTCCCTGCTGTTAATAACAAGGCGCCCATGCTTGCCGCTTGGCCTAAACAGATGGTATTGATGGGCGACCTCACATATTGCATCGTATCATAGATCCCCATCCCCGCCGTCACACTTCCACCAGGTGAATTGACATACAGATGAATGTCCTTTTCCGGATCTTCGGATTCTAAGAACAACAGCTGAGCGATGATGACATTCGCAAACATATCATCGATCGGCGCTCCAACAAAAATGATCCGATCTTTTAAGAGGCGCGAATAAATATCATATGACCGTTCACCTCGATTCGTTTGTTCAATAACCATCGGAATGAGCATTCCCTGAAACCTCCTCGTGTTGTAAATAGGTATCAAATACAGATATCAGAACAGGTGTATTCAGAAGGGTTGTACGACCCGTTACCCCTGAATGACCGCATTTTGATAGACGAACTGCAAGGCTTTTTCCGCCTTCATCCGCTCGCGGAACTCCTCCTGAGCACCCTGTCCCCCAGCCTCGACCATGCGTTGAATTTCACCAACCGGGAGCTTTAAGGAGGAGGCCAGTTTTTGAATTTCGGCGTTCACTTCATCTTCCGTGACATGAAGGCCTTCCTTCTGAACGATCGCATCCAGAATCAAACTCAGCTTCACACGCCGTTTAGCCTCCGGATGCAATTCTTGTTGGAGGCGCTTAGCCTCTTCTTGTAATCGCAAGGGCTCTTCCACGTCATCTTCACGATGAGCATGGCGGTGGTCCTTCAGCATTTTTTGTCGGATAAGCGTCTGAAGCTCCCGTTCAATCAGGACCTCGGGAATTTCAAAGTGGTGCATCTGCAACAGGCGTTCAATCACCTGATCTTTATACCCTTCTTCAAGATCCTGTTTCAGAAAATTATCCAATTGGGTGTTGATGGTGGTTTTGAGATGCTCCAGTGAATCGTAGTCGCCGCAATCCTTGGCGAATTCATCATCCAGTTCCGGGAGTTTTTGCTCTTTCACCGCATCAATCGTCACCTTGAGAACCATCGTCTTTCCGGCGAGGTGAGCATCAGGATGATTGGCGGGAAAGGGTTGCGGAATATCAATCATGTCACCGGCCTGTTTTCCGATGAGATACTCATCTAACTCCACTCCCAGAATCGGCGACTTGGACCCAATGTGCAGAAGATGCCCTTTTTTCTGAGTCCCTTCCAATGGCTGGTCCTCCACAAACCCCTCAATAGACAACACCGCATGCAATCCTTCACGAAGAGGAGTTCCTTCAGGAACCACGTCAAGCTCGGCATGTTGCTCCCGTAGGCTTTGGAGAGCCTTTTCAACCTGATCATCTGTAACCGTTCGGGCATCCCGTTTCAAGGAAATAGGATTCGGTGGTCGATAATCCCCTAATTGAATAGTGGGCTTTATTTCCACTGTAGCCGTAAAGGTGAATGGGCTATTGGACTTCACTTTCATTCGTTCCAGGGGGGGAATATCAACTAGGATAGGGACCACCCCGGCTTCCTTCACAGCTCGTTGGTAATAATCGGGCACCAACCGCTGCACGACATCTTGCTCAACAAGATCGGCATACCGTTTTTCTAATAATGCGATCGGCGCTTTCCCGGGACGAAATCCAGGGATTTTGGCTTGACGCCTCAACTGGGCATACACCTTTTGAAATTCGCTTTTGACGGCTTCTTCGGGAACTTCAATTTTTAACGACCGTTTCACCGGCCCGAGCTCTGTCATTTCTAACTTCATAAGAGCATTCATCCTTGTCAAAAAACACAATAAAGAATTTAGATGTTAAGAAATGGTGCGAGAGGGGGGACTTGAACCCCCACGGTCACCCACGAGATCCTAAGTCTCGCGCGTCTGCCAGTTCCGCCACTCTCGCCCGTAACCGTTTTCGCCTCATCCCATCGACTTTGAAAAGAGGTTCTCTTCCCTGGAATCCTCAGGGGAAACAAGACCCCTGCACCCTACCAAGCCTCCCTATTATAAAACGTCCATCTCCTTCAGGCCATCCTAAAATTCAGGTAACGAAGATTGTTCTCCCAGAAGCGCCGCAACTACAATCCGAGTTGATGGGGGGAAATATTCGAAGATGAACGATTCAAATGGTCCTCCTTAACTCGGTCGGAGACTTCCTCTCCCCCCTCATAAAGTAATAATGCTACTCGATTAATATGGGGTGAAGTGTAAAAACCCCCTCACCAGCCAACTATAACCACAATTAGAAGATTAGAACAGACCAATGACCACCGGCGCATTATCATGGGAAGCAAACACCACCCGCCTGCTTTTTCAACCTTCCTATGGATTTTACCTCTTGATCGACTTGAGTGAGTTGGGTAAGGTACCCCTCTATGACCTTAAAACAGCTCTATCACGATATTTACCAGAAATTTCTGGATAAAAAAGATGAATATCAAGGGTATGACTTTCAAGAGTCACAGATAGGGTCCGCGACCCCTCCCTCACCCACTTTTGCGGATCACGTCAAATGGTGGACCTGGAATCGTCCTAGTCGGCTACAGAAAATCAGGCAAGACCGGGATCAGCGCCAACAGGACATCATCAACATCCAATCCCCTCCGCCAAGCAAAGATTAAGAACTGCGGAGCATTCCCTCGCCTCATGCAGAGTTTCTTCCAGGCCACAGTTCGGCTGTACCATCAAGCGCTACTCGCCTCGATCCAATCCTTCACACGCTCGTGGATCTTGATTCCGGTCCTCCTCGCCTTTGCCTTAGGCCTCGTGCTTGTCACCTCCCTCATCGCTCCGCTTGGAATGATCGGAGGATTTATCCTGGGTGCCCTCAATGCCCTTGTTATTGGATCCACCCTTAGCCTGACCGAACAGGCCGTCCTGGGGGCACGTCGTGTGGGTTGGCCGGATATCCTGCCAAGTATGGGGCAATATTTTTGGGAGGTCATTTCTGTTGGATTTATGGTGTGGTTTCCATTGCTATTCCTCGAAATGGGGCTTCAGACCAATCCCTACCAACCGCTGGTCAGCACCGCCGTATTTTTCTTAATTTTCGTCTTACTGAATCCAGTACCGGAAGTAATTTACCAGAGCCGGAACGGATCCGCCCTCGAGGTTGTTCGGGAAAGTTATGATTTTGTTGTTGAAAATTGGATCGAATGGTTTTTGCCTGTCGCCATCGTCTTCGGCCCATTCGGCCTGACTTTTTTCTTTGAAATGTCCAGCCAGACGGGAAGGCGGGGGGGATTGGACTTCTGGCACCTCATCACGTTGCCTTTTTCCGTTTTAACTGAGTGGCTCTCTTTGTTAGGGATGTCCTCCGACATGAGTTTTGTTATCGTCCTCGGACTCACTCCCATTGTGACGGTTTTCATGCTCTTCTTTCGAGGCCATTTGTTTGCAGCCCTGCATCGATCCTCACGACGCCAACGAATGTTCCAATCCCGAACCTCATAAGATGATATAGGGAAGGCATGAAACGTAAAGGATTGAATGGCCGGAAACAGGATTGCCGTTCTCTCTTTATCCCTTCCTCGCCCTACTCGTAACTATTCCCTCTCCTTGCTTGTCGCCCTCAGACCCCCATGGTAAGATGGCAATCTTTCACCAAACAGATCCCCGGTGAAGAAGATAACTAAGATGGGATGCACAGATCCCCTCCAAAAGACAAACGGCTTCATCAGAGGTTCAGTCGCCGCAAAGTAGATACCCATTCGCGGAGAGGTGCGAGAGTGGCCGAATCGGCGTGACTGGAAATCACGTGTGCCAGCAATGGTACCGTGGGTTCGAAACCCACCCTCTCCGCCATATTTGGTCCGCCGTGAGGATCGCTGATATCCTCAAAAGATAATTTTCACCGGTCCGTGAGGCGATGGACCATCGAGACTGCATTTAGGGGCTGGGCCCTGTGCGACAGAATCCTGCAAACCCCGCCAGGTCCGGAAGGAAGCAACGGTACGTGGGCTAGTCTGTGTGCCGCAGGATCACCTGGCCCCGACTAACTTTATCGACTGACTCTACGTGTCTTGGTACAGGTTGTCAGTCTTCGAGGGTACATAACGAACCGCTCTTTTCCTGATTAACGCACATTATGGAATTTCAAGTTTCTGCACGGAAATACCGCCCGACCAATTTCCAGGAAGTCCTGGGGCAGTCCCATGTCGTGCAAACACTCACCAATGCGATCGACCGCAAACGGGTCGCCCATGCCTATGTTTTCTCCGGCATGCGAGGAGTCGGCAAAACCACTGTCGCGCGCATCCTGGCCAAATCCCTTAACTGTGAACAGGGTCCCACCAGCCATCCCTGTGGAACCTGCCCAAGTTGCGTCGAAATCACCCGAGGCAATTCGGTGGATGTCATCGAGATTGACGGAGCGTCGAATACCGGCGTGGACGATGTCCGTGAACTGCGTGAAAACGTCAAATTTGCACCGTTTCATGGCACCTACCGGGTCTACATCATCGACGAAGTTCACATGCTGTCCAACTCGGCCTTTAACGCCCTGCTCAAAACACTGGAGGAACCCCCGAGTCACTCCGTCTTTATTTTTGCGACAACTGAAGTTCATAAAATTCCTGCCACCATACTTTCACGCTGTCAGCATTTCACCTTTCGACGCATTTCCCGCTTAGAAATCATCACGCAACTTCGCCACATCGCCACCCAAACGGGTGTGACTGTGGAGGATCGAAGCCTATCGGCACTGGCTCGAGCCAGTGAAGGCAGCATGCGAGACGCGTTGAGTCTTCTGGACCAGGCGGTTTCCTTCGGTGGAGAACGCATCCAGCATGGCGATTTGGAAATGTTGATTGGGTCCGTGCCCGACGAACTCGTCCGGCTCATGATTGACGCCATCCTGGGGCACCAGGCCGCCCAAACAATGTCTCTCGTGGGGCAGTTGGTCGACCAGGGTTTTGATGTCCGGGTGTATTGCCGGGAACTGTTAGAGCGATGCCGCAATCTACTGGTGGCTTGCGTGGTACCATCACGCTCACAAGTGCAAACCCTTCTTGAATTAGGAGACGAGGAGGTTGATCAGGCCGTCAGGCAAGCTCAACAACTCTCCGAGCCCTATTTACAGGCCCTTTTTGCCATTTTTTCCAGAACAGAGGACAGTCTTCGAGGAAGCTCCCATCCACGGTTTTTAATTGAAGCCGCCGTGGTACGCGCAGCGATGCTTGATCCTGTGACAGTAAGCTCCGCCACGACTGAACAGAAGACCAGCGCACCCCCTCAAGCATCTGTCCTGCAAGCAAAAGTATTGACACCTGTGGCCTCGGCTCCGTCTCCCGCACAACCTGTTAAAGTCCAAGTGCCTGCTGATAAACCGGTGACTCCTCCAAGCCAGACCCGTCTCAGGCCCGGTGGCGGCGCCACAACGATGTTTCCTTCCTCAACACCACCAGGTGCGAAAAAGTCGGTACCGACAATGGCCTTATCTGCCAACAGCGAAACCTCGGTGGCCTCTCCCCAAACGGCTGCCCAACCCTCGTCGGGCCCACCCGTGACATTAAACTGGGAACTAGTCGTGGAGCGCATGATAAACGACCATCCTAATATCGGGAGTTTCCTGGAGAAGGGGAGTGTCGTAACCATGACAGCAGACTCCGTCGTCCTGGGGTATTCCAAAAAAGATTCGATTGCTCGCTGGAGGACGGACAAACCCGAAAATCGCGTGCTGATCGGTCAAATATGTGAGGAATTCGCCGGTCGGCCGATGAAAGTCCAAGTCATTGAATTTCAAGAGGGCCAGGCTTACCCGCCGTCAACCGGAGAATTACGAGCAAAAAAAAAACTTGAGCAGGACCAGGATCTCATTGAAAACGTGAAAGCCCACCCACTGGTGAAACAAGCATTGGAACTATTTGGGGGAGAAGTCGTATCGGCAGAAAGAACCCCGCAAAACGAGGAGGTACGTTAATGTCTAAAAATCCATTCTCCAATATGGGCAATCTCCTAAAGCAAGCCCAGGCCATGCAGGAAAAAATGGGAAAGATTCAAGAAGAGGCTGCCACAAAAACAGTCGAGGCGTCAGCCGGAGGCGGGATGGTGACCGTGCAAGCCAACGGAGCCATGCAATTAACCAAGTTGACCATCGATCCGGAAGTCTTGAAATCCGGCGACCATGACATGTTACAAGACTTAATCGTCGCCGCCTCCAATGAAGCTTTGCGAAAGGCGAAAGAGCTGATGGCCGAAGAAATGAAATCCCTCACCGGAGGTATGGGCATTCCCGGCATGTTCTAATTCACCAAGCGAGGTTTATCATGCTGGAAAACACTCCGACTAAACACACCAGAGCCAATGGCCAATCTCAAGGGCTGGTCGCTCGTCTCAGCCGGGAACTCGTCCGATTGCCAGGCATTGGGCAAAAAACGGCTCAACGATTGGCCTTTCATCTCATGAAGACGGAAAAAGAAGAGGCGCTACGGCTGGCCGATGCTATTCGTGATGTGAAAGAAGGGGTCTCCTTCTGTACCCAATGCCGGAATATTGCTGAAGGCCCCCTCTGTGAGATTTGCCTGGACCCGAAACGTGACACCACGACCATCCTCGTGGTGGAAGAGCCCAGCACCCTGTATGCCATCGAACAAAGTCGGGCCTTTCGAGGCCTCTATCACGTCCTGTATGGAGCGCTCTCTCCACTGGACGGCATCGGACCGGCAGATATCCGCACCCATGACCTGGAAAGCCGGGTCCAGAATGGAGCATTCAAGGAAGTCATCGTGGCCACCAACCCCACGATTGAGGGAGAGGCTACCGCCATTTACCTGACCAAGCGATTAAAACCCTTGGGGGTCAAGGTCTCCCGTATCGCCTATGGCATTCCGGTCGGCATGGATATCGAATATGCCGATGAGGTCACTCTACTCAAATCCATCGAAGGCCGCCGCGATCTCGGGTAGACGGGATCACACTACCGTTTCGCTAAAACTTTCTGTTCAACCTGTTCGAACTGCTGGGGAAAGTAGCCCAACCACACCCCAACCTGTTTGATTTCATCCCGCCATTTTTTCTCATAGCCCCCCTCCGCCAATGCAAACCGGATGAAGTCCGTCAGGATCTGATTGACTTTGTCCCCTCCCACGCCATCCGCAAACAATTTTGGAATCGTGAACCCTTGCGACAAGCGAAGAAGGTTATCCTTCTCTTGCGAGGGAAGATCCAAATGACGAAATACGGCACGAAGCCGCTTGAACTCAAGATCGTTCGCTCGTTCAATCGCGCAAACAAAAAGGCCACCCAGATTATAGCGTTCCGTGAGAGAGAGCGGTTCTCCTCCGGTCTTTGTCTCGGCTGAACGGGTAGGGGATGGAACTGACCGACTAGGAGGCGGGGCCTGTGTATCCTTCGCTTGTGCCGGCACAATCTTCTTTTGAGAAACCGAATGCTCTTTCCTGGTGGCCACAGATTTCGTGACAGAAGGCTGTGGTGCAACGATTGTTTGCTTCACCTCCGAAGCCTTTTCCTTTAGAGACGGCGATTTAGGAGCAGCGTGCCTTTTGGCTGTGGGCTTGGTAACCGCTTTCACCACGTTCTTCTTTGTGGCGGTCTTCTTCAATGCAGGTTTTTTTTTGGCAGACCCACCTTTTGAAGAAGTCGGTTTGGCTTTCGTTGTCACAGTTTTTTTAGAACCAACCGTCTTTTTACCGGATGTTCGTTTTGAGGCAGCCTTTTTCTTTCCCAACGCGGTGCTGGCTTTTACCTGTTTTTTCGTTGCAGCAGATTTAGAAGTCACGGTCTTTTTTTTGGTTACAGAGGATTTCTTCGAAGAGGGCTTTGAAGCCACGCGACGAACAGATTTCTTTTGAGCCATGCAGAATCCTTTCTATGAATGAATCGATAAAGAAGCGAAAAAAATGACCCAACGGTTGGATTTAAAAAGAAATGATAGCCTTTCCATCGGGTTCCAGCAATACATTAAAAAAGGACAGGCCGATTTAAACAACTTCCACAGAATGGATCTGTCAGTCCAACTGCAAAAACCTTTTAACATATAGGAAATTCCTGGGAAGTTGAAAGGCAAACCAACAAGTTTCATCTACGATGGAGCATATATTAAAAATCCGCGGTTATCATCCTCAAAACCCATATGAAAGTTTTCATCTCCTATTCCCATAAAGACAAACGGTATCGGACTCAATTAGATACCCATTTGGCTTTGCGGAAGCGAGAAGAGGTTATCGAAGACTATGAAGATTTGCTGAAAAAGATGGAGAGGGAAAAAACTAAAAACGGGTGGAATCAACTATAGCCTTTTCAAAAAATTTCCGATCTGTTCGAGCGCATCATGCTACTCACGAGAATGATTTGGCATGTCCGAGCGTTGCCGGGTTTCGGCCAGGCAGCCGAGGTCCTTTTGTTTCGGCAAAAGGACCTCAAACCATTGACGCCCTTCCTGGCCACATGAAAGAGGGCGACCACGAGCTTGAGGAGGGCAGCCCAACTCGCTGCGCTCGAATAAGGGCTGCCAGTTGATGAGAGTGTTCGCCATAGGGGCCAGCCAGAAGGCATTGGTCAAAAAAAACAGTGCTAAATCGCAAGGAATAGGGGACTTCTGAAATTTTTCATCTTATTAAGAACGAATTTAAACCCAACGACCAGTTGGCAAGAAGGTCAAAATGGCCATTCAACGCGGCCGCAGCAAGCGAAGGGATGAAACGTACTCATGTACGTTGAGTCTCTAAGCGAAGCGAGAACTATACTGACGGCCAATTACACCATCCACGGAATGTTGAAAAAAGCCTACCAGCGGCGTTCTCGCCCTTATGCTGTGCTCACGTACTAAGGGTACGCTCCGGGCATCACAAGGACTTCGGCCTTGCTGGACAGACTTTTTTGAACACTCCCTTAACTGCTAAGGGGAGACGCCGCTTTTCAGGACAATTTCGCAAATATGATCCAACCGTTCGATATGCTCATAGGCAGACCAGGGGTCTGATGCCATGGAGCAGACTCCATGGTTGGCTTGGCCAACAATATCGTAATCACCTGCAGGATTCTTTTCGGTGACCCCTAATGCTTGCGCCGTGGCTTCGCCCAGTTCCGAGCTGATGGCAGGAAGGACGGGCACTGTTGGGCCAATCCGGGTATAGCGGTAAATCTCGGGAAAGTCTTTGCAGATTTTCTGGAGATCGAATCCTCGATAGATCGCTCCGACCACATGGGTAGGATGCACATGTACCACCGCACGAGTTCGATTCATCCCTCTGGTCAGGAGATAATGCATATGCAGTTCACCGGAAGGATTGGTTCCGGGAGCAACCTGCAACTTCCCGTCTACGAACTTAATTTTGACCATATGCTCAGGGTGGACAATTGTCTTTCGCCAGCCTGAGGGAGTGACGTACAGATACACACTCTTCGCGCGCCGGAGGCTACAATTACCATCCCGGGTGGTAATCCACCCGCGCTCATAACACCGCCGTAACACATCGCCTATGGCCGTAATCATAGAATCATTCCCCTCCGTTACTGTTGAATAGGCATTCGTTTCCTCCGGTCAAGTGTACCATCCCGTTTTCTTTTCGTCTTACCTTTTCACAGAACACATATCTGGCTTTTATGAGACATGCTCCCGTGGGCATACAGAGAGAACTCACTGGTTCCGATGAGCAACGAAAGCGCTCCAGGAACGTGAGAACCGGGATGGATCGCTCCGATATACGTGTCGCGTGGTATTTAATGGGTTACAATTCATCCGGATTTTGTCCCCACGTTTCGGAAAACACAAATTCCCTCAACTCCTTACGAGACCGTGGGGCCAATTCCCGTTCCCGAAGCGGGACCGGGAGGGTAGATGCATCTCCCTGGTACCCGATGGCGATTCCGGTTACGGCTTCATGGCCGGCAGGAAAAGCATAGCGTTCGCGAATAGTGTGGGGAAGAATCCCGGCCATTTGATGGACCACCAGGTCCATGGCTGTAGCTTGCATGACCAGATTTCCTACGGCCAATCCGACATCATGATAGGCATGGCGGTTGACCTGTCCATTATGATCAAAATGGAGTTTTGCCACCGTGAGCAGAAGGAGTGGAGCGCGTTTCGCCCAGATTTGATTTCCCTCGACCAGACAACTCAGAAGCTTCTGATGGCTTTCGGGGTGCTCGCTAGTCGCAAGAATAAAGAACCAGGGCTGTTCGTTAAAACAGGAGGAAGCCCATCGTGCTGCTTCCAACAAGCTTTGAATTTTCTCTCGTTCCACCGGCTGATCGGCAAACGCCCTTGGACTCCAGCGTCGACGCAACAGGTCATGAATGTGGAATTGAACGTCTGCTGGTTTTTCCATGAGTTCTCCTGATGAACTTTACACCACTTCACTTATTGATGATTCGGCCTTATGGTAGACGCCACTGACCACATTCTTCGGGCTCCGGAATGCGCCAGGCGGGCTCCTCCACAGGAATTAATTTGAGCTTGTCGGGATGCGGACGTAATCCATGCGAGAGATCAATATCAGACCTGTCGGTGTGGTCTCCGCATGGACAGCAATCTGATTTATCCACATCAGCGTACAACAGTTCCATAAATTCATGATCCCAGAAATACCGATCCGTCATGGTTTCGAATTCCACTAGCCCAAACCGGTACCCCCCCAACAGGGTAAATGACACCGATTCATCATGAACCTGATCGTTGTGCCAGAGACAATAATTTTTGAGGCTTTCGTATAGTAGAAGCCAATGATAGTCGGTCAATCGATAGACCATCGATGCCCCATGGGCAACCAGCAATTCCTCAAGCGTGATGAGTGCACTATAGGGAGTAAACAACATCCCGACGGCCGGATACTCCACTAACCAGGCGTCAGGGTCATTGTGAGATGCGACACGCCGTACGGCTTGAAGTTCGTAGTCAAGCGCCTGCCTCACAAACGGAATAAACACGGCATCAGGTTGAGTCCGAAAATACAGCATTGCTCGTGGTCCAAACAGGTAAACCTTGGCTAATTTTCGTGCAGGGCTTGCGTCACGAGGTCCGTAATGGCGTGCAATTGGAAAGGCTTATCGATGGTGTGTTGAGCCCCTAACCGACGAGCGAGGTCCAACAAATCGAGCTTGGCTCGCTCACTTCCGCCCGACATGGCAATAATTTTTACCTGAGGAAATTCACGTCGCAAATCCAATATGGTCTCAAGCCCCTCTTTTTCGGGCATCAGAATATCTAAAATAATGAGATCGGCGGGGTGGTTGCGATATTCCTTGATGCCTTCGATTCCGTTTGAGGCACAGTCCACAGTATATCCCTGGTTTTCTAAGGCTTGCTTCAACAGATCACAAACCTGCCGATCATCATCCACAACAAGAATGTTTGCCATAACTTTGTCTCTTTCCACGCCTCACTCCTGATGGTCATCTCCCTCTCTCCCAGGAAAAGACACATCACGGACTGTGCGACCAACTATGGATACTTTATAAAATAACGGTTTGGGTCAAACTGACAACCTCACGACTATCAAACATGACACCAACAATATCTTTTCCGCTTCTGGGATTCATGAATACTGAATAGCCATCCCGGAATGGCCTGCACTCAGAGGGCTATTTTATGACCCGCCACAAACTCATAGAACCGTACCTTCCCCATTTATCCCTTTTCCGATATCTCAAGACTCGGCTAAGGACGAAGATGTTTTGTCTAGGACATGGCGAATAATCGGAACCAGGTCCCGGATCGCCAATGGCTTCATTAAATAGCCCTGGATACCCAATGCCTTCGCTCGTTCCGCAGAGATCACATGACTGAATCCTGTACACAAAATGATGGGGAGATCCGGGCGAATCCGCAGAAGTTCACGGGATAAAGCCTCACCGGTTAACCCCGGCATCGTCTGATCAGTAATCACGAGATCAAAACGATGAGGGTCCTGCCTAAATGTCCTCAGAGCTTCGATGGAACTCGTGTGCACTTCCACGGTATACCCCAGTTGCGTGAGAAGTTCCTTCCCAAGACGCACAATCGTCTCTTCATCATCTACAAACAACACTGATTCTTTCCCAGTCGGAATGGCTTTTTGATCATAAACAGGTTCTAAGACCTGGGTCGGAACGGTCGGGAGGTACACATCGATCGTCGTCCCCTTGTTTACAATACTATCAACGACAATAGCCCCTTTGTGACCCGTAATGATTCCATGCACCACGGCCATCCCCATACCAGACCCCTCGCCTATCGGCTTGGTGGTAAAGAAAGGGTCAAAGAGCCGTTCAAGTACCTCAGGAGTCATGCCCGAACCGGTATCTTTCACCGTCAACCGGACATGCGGACCAATATGTAATCCCGAAATCGCTCCGGTAAGTTCCTCTGTCACCTCCAGATCTTCCAGGGAGACCGTCAAAATCCCGCCGTGTTCCCGCATAGCATATTCGGCATTGGTGCATAGATTGATAATGATCTGATGCATTTGGGTTGGATCCGCAAGAATGGTGGCCTCCGTGTTCAATACTGGACGGATCTCAATGGTCGTGGGAATCGTGGATCGTAAGAGTTTTAGAGCTTCCCGGATGACCATGTGGAAAGGGGTGGGTTTCTTCCCCTGACCCGCTTGACGACTAAAAGTCAAAATTTGAAGCACCAAGTGTTTGGCTCGATGGCCCGCGGTCAGCACTTCCTGCAAATTTCGTTGAGTACGGCTTTCCTTTGGCACGGTAGCCAAGGCCAATTCGGTATAGCCCAAAATTGCCGTTAAAATATTATTAAAATCATGGGCGATGCCGCCTGCCAACGTCCCAATCGCTTCCATGCGGCTTGATTGTCGAAATTGACGCTCGGTTTTCGTCAGAGCCTCTTCCACGCGCTTCCGCTCTGTAATATCCTCGGCCACCCCCGCAAGACTTAGTAAATCTCCATTAGCCTTTCGAATAGGAACCGTCTGTATTCGCACCCACCGCATGGAGTTATCCGGTCTCACAATCCGGCATTCTCCCTGAACGCCATTCACATCCGGTGCAAATTGGTGTGTGGGAAATCGAGGTTGATCGTGATGGTGAATTGCATTCCATAGGCTTTGAGGATTTTCCAAAAGACTGGCACAGCTCCGACCCCAGACCGTTTCATATTGAGGGCTGATATACCAGACCTCAGACTGGTCAGGGGCAAAGACCCAAAAAACTTCTTTTATATGGTCCACAAGTTGCCGAAATCGTTCATCCCGCTCTGCCAGCGCGATCTCCAGTTCCTTTGTGTATTCCGCCAGTTGGTCACGGAACGTTCGACGGAGAGTACTCAGCAATTCTGATGTGGACCCTTCCCGTTTAAGGTAAGCAACAGCGCTCTCACCAATGACATCTTTAGCTGAATCCAGACTAGCAAAGGCCGGACTCAGGATCATCTGAATCTCTGCATTGTTCGCCCTAAGAAGAGAAAGCAATGAGACTTCGGAAACATCCGGCGCCTGCACATCGACCACTGCGACCGCAAAGCTTTCACATTTCGCATATTCCGAAGCTTCCGCGGCCGTTCGGGCCCCTACCACCTGATAGCCTTCTTCGCCTAGGACATTGACGAGCACTTCCAATTGGTCAGGACGGTCTTGCACCATGAGGATTCGCAACCATTCCCTTCGCATCGTCATATATCCCTCCATGATGTCTACCGTGCAGAACTGTGTGCGTGACCCTTGGAATTTATTCGAAGATATATTGGGGGCTTTCTGCCCTAAAGGTGTGTGAATCCAGACTTTCCAAGCTAGAATCCCCTTGGATTTCCACCTCTGCTCCGGTTACTCCGGCGCATCATACTTTAGCATCGACGACACAGGATGTTGTTTTCGCTCACAGGATTGATCGCGGCGCATGGCCATCCGGAAACTAATCCCCAGTATTTCCCAATCATCCGGCCCCATCATAACAATCCCGACATTAATGGTCACGCCCCTCCTCATCAACAAGAAGGAATAGGGGATACCGGAAAAATGAATATTGGGGAGGGGTCCACTGGCTACCCCAATTGCTCCCTGTGGTAGTCGAAAAACGGTGCATCACGGTCCGGTGCACCAAAACCTCACAAAACAGTCGAAATTACTCAAAAGAAGAGGATGCGTATCAACAGTTGGCCATTCAGGGATTGAGGCAAGCCACCTAGAGACAAAAGGGAGCGTGAGAAAGGTTAGACATGCTCCTAAGGTAAGGAAAAAACGTGCAGGAAATTTAAGGAAGGGCCACTTTGGTTCCTTCAGGACTCATGGGATGTTGCCACCTATCTTTCCCCAGCCAATGTCCGCTCCTTCGAATGACCAGCCTTGACCGCTAAGGCAATTTCTTCTTGAATCCCTTCGGCCATTTTGCGTCGATTGTCCGCATCGCGAATAGGTCGCCCAACGACTAAATAATCGGCCCCGGCTCGAATGGCGTCAAATGGAGTTAACGAACGTTGGTGTTCATGGGTGTTTTGTCCGGCAGGTCTCACACCTGGAGAGACAATGAGCGCCTGCTGACCAAACCGTTCTCTCAGGATTCCAACATATTTTCCTGAGGCGATCAGACCATCGCACCCTTGGGCCATCGCCATATCGGCTCGCCATAAGACGTAGTCATCCAGAGAATGAAAACGTGCGGGCTTTCCTGAATGCACACTCAACATTCCCAGATCTTGAAGATCCTTCTCCCCCCAACTCGAAAGGAGCGGAACGGTCAAAATTTGTATGGACCCGGAGCCTCGACCCTGCACGGCAGCTTTGGCTGTGGCATGATTTCCAAATATGGTAAGAAAATCAACTTCAAGATCAACCGCCAGATTCACGGCTCGGCGCACGGTTTCATCAATATCATTCATCTTCAGATCTAAAAAGATCCGGCAATTTTGTGCACGTAATTCCTTGATAAAATCCGCATTTACCGCCAGAAATAATTCCAGGCCGATTTTATAAAACCGGGCGACACCCTCTAAATCCTTCACGTATTGACGGGCCTCCTCTACGGAGGGAACATCAAGTGCGACAATTAATCGTTCATGTATGGGGATATCCGTGTTCATTCCCAATTCACCGAATACGCCAGCGGTTAAACATTCATGTGATGAGCGGACGAGGAAACTATATACAGCCCAAGGAAAGAGAGCCGTGGGCATTATCCCAGACTTTCATCCCAGTAAATAGCCACACACCCAATGTCCGCATAAACCTGCCATAATTCTTGTTTATCAACAGTGGAGAGTGCCATAACCAATGGGTGAACTCAAGCCACACCACATCGAGGCCAAACCTGCCCTTGATGACTCATTGATTCGAACCAATTCGCCGAAAATCCCTGGACCTGCATAGGTTTCCTGGATCGACTTCCATACACACCCTACCCCACAGGATACATATCCCACTTTTTACGGTTCTGGCATACATGGCAAAAGCCGATTCCGGTTAAGAAACCGAATGGGACCAGTGCTCTTCCCAATTTAACGTCGGGGGTAATTCAATTGTTGAGGCTTGGAGACAGATAGTTGGTCTATTAAAGGAAACAGAGCGTAAAGTCAGGGAAAATTTGCCACCACAGTTCTCGGTGAGTTCCATCTCGTGGAGTATACTGGTCAAGGTTGTGTATCCATTTGGATAATTGGATGTATCCAAACAGATATCAAATTTTCATTTTTTCCAATAAAGAACTCAATAACGCAGGGGCTTTTCCTTACAAATATTTCACAAAATCACAATTCTTTCCAAAGGCTTATCTCCTGACCGATTCACCCGACGCCGCAATTGGTACGTAGATTGCGTGTTCAATCTTTATAAGCCCACTCTCAGGAACATCCGCGTTGAGGGGCAGTTACCCCAGACATGAGGTCAAACCATGGGACACGCATCCCCGATACCATCCTCTTCCTCTTCCCCCATTCTCGTCGTCGACGATGAACAGGATATTGTCCTGACTTTACGAGATCTTTTGGAAGCCGACGGGCATCACATAAATGTGGCTTCAACGGGCGGCACCGCATTGGAATGCGTAAAACTTCACTCGCCTAGTGTGGTAATCCTTGACGTCAAACTCCCTGACATGGATGGGTTACTCGTTCTAGAGAAGATGACAAAAGCGGTGCCAGGTCTTCCCATCATTATTTTGTCGAGTTACACCACTCTCGATGATGTGACCGGCCCCCTTGAGGAACAGGGGGCCTTTGCATATCTCCATAAACCCATCAACCGTTCCGAAATCAGAACCACGGTGCGTCAAGCACTCAAGGCTTATGCCTTGGCAAAAAAAATGGAACGCGCCCGTCACGCCTTATATGAAAGCGAAATCCGCTTTCAAGCCGTTTTTCAGGCAGCCACTGATGCCATTGTATTAGCCGATCACACCGGCCGCATCATGTCCTGGAATAAGGCTGCTGAATCGATGTTTGAATACACCGCCGAGGAAATGTTCGGAAAACCACTGACACTGATCATGCCCAGTCGCTACCGGGAAGCTCATACCAAAGGCATGAAACGGTTGCAGACAACAGGCGAATCTCACGTCATCGGGAAAACGATCACACTCCATGGATTAAGAAAAAGCGGGCAGGAATTCCCCATCGAACTCTCTTTGAATTCCTGGATGACAGGGACGCATCCCTCCTATTCCGGATTTATTCGAGACCTCTCATTTCGAGAATCAAATAAGGAAAGGCCTGTGCAGTATCAGAACGTATAAAACCCCTGGACCGGGCATGGCTCGTTGTTTTGAGCGGTGAAGTGAAAAGAATCGGTTGCACAAGCATGAGCTGAAGAAGAGCAATCCCAAATGGGTTGTAGGATTCGGTGCGAACATTAGATGCTTCCTGCCGTGAAATCCTTCCAACAGGACGCGGGTTCTTACTGGGGAAAACCCCATGGGGGTTCGAATTTAGTCGTACCTCGCCGTTACCAATGTGACTCCTTCGGTTCACCTGTCCACGCGCATGTTATCCCCCTCCGGAAACACACGTTTTTTTGTCGTTGATTTTCCTTACACTAAGGTTCTTTGAAAACTGGTTGGGCCTGCACATTCCCCTCGCAAGATTTCCACACAATCGAAAAATTAACATTCAGTCGGATTTTAATGTAGCAAGGGCTGGCTCAAGTCTTGAAAGGTCATCATTCAAAAATCTCAGATCGGTTGAAAATATGTCGTACTTTTTTAATTCAGTCAAAGGAACGAACCGTATATTTTTGATCTCGGGAGAACGGGGGCGTATGTGCCCGGAATTCAGTCTCGCACGGAAAATTGCGAAACCGTCCTGTGGAGCACAGCGGAAGTAAAAGTGCAAGCGAAAGGGGCCGGGTTCTTCCGGAAGATAGGGAATAGCATCAATTCTAAGGAGACTGTTCACCCTAATGGCGATACCCAGTTCTTCGGACATTTCCTTGCAAAGAGCTGCCTGTATAACATCGTCGGGGGATGAAGTGTTGCTTGGTTTGGTCGGATCTCCGGGAGTGGATTCAAGAGATCCACCAGGAAGACCCCATGCTCCTTTCGGCCGATAACTGTGTTCAACCAAGAGCACCTCCGGAGGTGATGAATTTTCGTCGATCATGACGGCTATTGCCCCCACTACCCAGCTTCTGGCCAGCAAACCTTTAAAAAATCCTGCCACCCGTGGAGGAAACAGCCTCCAAATATACAGGGCAAAACGATGAAGGTGGGGGTGATGCTCAATAAACCGTGTTAACCAAGCGAACATATCTTTTTACGTTATCTATGAACAGCTAAGCCAGCACGGAGATTTGGTGAAGGTTTCAAGAGATTCATTGATTTTTGTCCAAGTACCTGTCCTTTTGTCTTATCACTAGGCCTGGGGTCAATAACGCCAATACACTATGCATAACGCTCTAAGATAAATTGAATCCTTAATTTTGGATCAAAAATCATCCTTTGGTTTTTCCACCTCCATTCGACTCCCCATAGCTATCGCCTTATAGGCCACACAGCATTGCTACTTGATAGTTTATTGCCCCTGCCGCTGATGGGACCTTTGTCCCAAGAAGAAAATCGGTCCCATATCTGGGCAAAATTCCCCTATTCTTTTGGTTCGAATTTTATACGCTCATATGCAACAGAATGAGAGGATTCCATACTGTAAGGATCCCCTTGCTGAGGTTAAACCTTCCAGAACGAGATCTTTAAAATTTTCATTGCCCGTGACGCAGCTATATTTTTTTCTGTACCTAACCTTAGTTTATCCTGAAAATTGAATACTCATCCCGGACTATGTCCTGTTAGAAAAAGGTTGAAGAAAGAAGTCCCGCGCAAAATGGTTTTCGACCGATTAGTGCTTCAGCCGCTGATCCTGAGAATACCAAATGTGAATGGTCGTAAAAATAATACTTGTGCACCGGAATGGCCCCACGACCATGCCTATGCTCACCTATCCACTGGTTTCCTTCAGAAGGCTATCAACCACGGAGGTTTGTTCGGACCCGGGACCAAAACCAAGACCAGTGAGGTAGAAGGGCCACTACCGGAAAAGGATGACGTGATGGAAGTGTTTGAAAGGAAGGATGAAATTGACTGGCTGGGGGACCAGGAATCGAACCTGGGTTCTAAGATCCAAAATCTTATGTCTTGCCCCTAGACGATCCCCCAACCGAACAGGCACTTTAAGACTTACGGGTCTAAAGCGTCAAGATCTTTCAAGGTCAGTACACACGCCCGTACACGATCCAATGCCGATCATCCGGGACATCTACCATCAAGCGGCTTAAATTAAGCTCTGCGAGGTGGGCAGCCACCTCATCCTCAGTAAAGGCCGCCAACAGGGAGTGAAAGAAATCCTGCCGTAATCTCTCTGGTTCGTGAGCCGCATACTGGTCAACGAGCGCCTGCGCTTCCTCGGGAGAATCCGGACGAAGGAGGTCCATGACCAGCACTAAACCCCCCGGCTTGATCAATTTTTTTATCTCATACCAAAATCGTAACGGATTGGGAACATGGTGGGCCAAGCTGTTCGACACCACAGCGTCAGCTGGAGTATCCAATCTGACATCTTGAAACCGTTGAGAGAGAAACTCTATTCGATGAGCTAACCCGGCTTGCTTCACCGCCTGTTCCGCCCAGGTGATCATGGGAATGGAGGCATCAATTCCTGTAATTCGACAGGTGGGATGATTCCGGGCCAGGCGGATGGCGATATCACCGGGGCCGCACCCCAAATCCACAACATGAGGGCCATCACGGTCCTCATAGAGTCGAAGAAAGGTATCCACAAACCCCTGATTTTCCTCTTGAAAATCAGCTTGGGCATAGGCCTCAACTTGCACCGGATCATCCATAACTTCCGGTTCGAGAACCCGTTCCATCATTTCTTATTCCTTTTCGGTTACGTCACGACCCACACACCATCACCTTGGCTTACCCGTCCTTCGGACAAGACCCGAGCATACAATCGGCTCCATCCGGGGTGTTGCAGGTGCGAGATCCGAGAAAAGTCGCCATTCACAAACCATTGCGCATTATGACGACACGGTTCACAATAACTTGTCAGTTTGATCTGTACCGCTTCTCCAACTTTCAGATAGTCACCTGGTTTCAGCTGTGCCCAGTTTAGTCCGGCTACGGTGAAATTTTCTCCCGAGGCTCCAGGGTGAACTATGTGTCCCTCTTGTTGTAAAGCCTCCAGGACCTCAAACGAAAACAGGCATAAGGCCCGATCCGTGCCGCCATGCAAAGCCCGATTCCGATGCCGGTCCCCATCCATCCCTTGGAACGTGATCCACGCCCCGGGCACGGCCAGCTTGGGGAGTCCACCTGGAGAACGATTAATTTGATAGAGATACGCCACAGAACCCATAAAAATCTTGACATCACCGGCATACTCGTCCGAGACGAAGAGGATGGTAGCCATCGACCGAAAGGGTGGTCAAGCAGGACTACATCAATCACGGAGACCCTTCGATTAAAGTCTGAACAAAGCTTGTGATTTTTTGAAAATAGGTGGTTCCCCCAACAAACGGCACATCATTATGTTCCGCACCCACTACCACAAACCATTGTTTAGGCTCATGCGCTGCATCATAAACCTGCCGCCCCAGTGCCACCGGAACAATGGAATCCTTTTCGCCATGAATCACCAATAGCGGACGCCTGAGCTTGGCCAACTTTTCAGTTAGATTGAAGTCCACATTTAACAACCAGCGTGCAGGCAATCCTAAGTAATGGTGGTCCGACATAGCCTGGATAGAAGGAAATGCCCCCTCAAGAATGACTCCGGCCGATGGCCGGAGAATGGCCACTTCACCGGCCACACAAGCGCCCAAAGACCGTCCAAATACGACAATCCGGCTCGAAGCGATCCCACGTTGGTTTAAGACATAGTTATAGGCGGCTAGGGCATCCTGATACATGCCGGGCTCTGAAGGAGTGCCGGTGCTCCGGCCATAGCCACGATAATCAAAGATGAAAACAGATAATCCGCGCCGATACAGCTGACGGATATTGTCTAACCGATGACTAATATTACCGGCATTCCCATGACACCAGAGAAGCACAGGCTTGGTCGGTCCCGCGTTGACAAACCAGCCGAATATGGTGACTGACTCATCAACCGGGAGCCACACCTCTTCTAAAGGCAGTCCACTGAGACTCGCCCAATTCCGGTCTTCCCAAGAAGAGGGCTGAAATACAAAGACTCCTTCAAACATCGGCCCATTGTAGCAAGGCAAGGGCACCAACGCGGATAAAAAATGCTAAATTAGGGTATTCTTTCAGTAGATATTTCTTTTACCATCCGAGGATCCTTCACAATGGCTACTTATGCAATTGGAGATGTACAGGGATGTGTCCAGGCCTTACACCGTCTGATTGAAAAGATTCGCTTCAATCCGTCATCCGATTGTCTCTGGTTCGTTGGAGATTTAGTCAATCGAGGACCGGCTTCCCTGGAAGTGCTTCGCCTCATCAAGCAGCTAGGGAACTCGGCCATCACCGTGTTGGGCAATCATGACTTACATCTTCTGGCGGTGTGGGCCAAAGTCACCACTCTAAGTCGAAAAGACACCTTACAATCGGTACTCTCAGCCCCCGATGTGGATGAATTGCTCACCTGGTTGCGATTTCGACCCCTTGCCCACGTCGAAGATGGATATTGCCTGATTCATGCCGGCCTCTTACCTTCCTGGTCCATATCCCAAGTACTGGAACTAGCTCGTGAGGTGGAGGAAGCCTTGCGGGATGAGAATTTTCACCAGTATTTACCGGCAATCTATTTTCGAAAACCCATTGTGTTTTCCCCCCACCTGAGCCTTGACGAACGGTTAGGCCTCACGACCAATGTCCTGACACGCCTTCGGGTCTGCACCAAAGAAGGAATTCCTGAGTTCTCGTTTAAGGGGCATCCCGACGACGCCCCTCCGGGGTATGTGCCATGGTTCCAAGTTCCCAATCGAGCGACACAAGAGGACACAATTATTTTTGGTCATTGGTCAGCCTTAGGAGTCGTGAAAGGACCACGCGTGTTCGCGATCGACGGTGGATGCGTGTGGGGACGGGAACTCATTGCCCTGCGCCTGGAAGACCAACAACTCTTTCGCGTCACCTGCTCAAAGATATAATTACATCACCTTATCCGCCGTAGGAGCCCGGCAGTCTCGGCTTTTCCATACACGCCATATCCCCCTGCTGTCCTATCAAAATTCCATCATCACCCCTTCATGTATCTGATGAGATACATTCTGTATCCATTTAGATACCTAGTGATTCCTCCTTCCCCTCTGCCCCTGCCTAAGCTTCAAATTTCTTTAGAACCATATAGTGCTTAATAATTGTTGGCATTTACTTCCTACGAATTTATTTAAGTTATTCAGGCATTTCTCTTGCTTGAATCCCTAATTACCACCGGAAAGCGTAATTGCGATGGAAAGTGTCTTGAAGACTTAAGGCCACCTCACCACTGCATTCATTTTAAGAAAGGGATCCACATGATGAAATCCACCCTCCAACAAAAAACCAATTCATCCGCGAATAACCCGGCTACCACACACAGAAAAATTCGGCGACGCCATACCCGCATCCATTTGGATTCCCTCAGACCTGATCCATCGCCCTACTGTGCCAGCACACTCGCTCAATGTCCAAAATGCCAAGGCCTGGTGCATCAAGAAGGTGGAGAAACTTCGAATGAAACCGTGGTCCGCTGTCTTAATTGTGGATGGCAACCGCATTATCAGACTCCCATAATTCGTGAAACGGCAGAATCAAGGTTGATTCGCTCACTTACCGCCCAGTTTGTTTCAGAATTCGAGTGGCATCGCTTACCATAAAGTTTTCACAGCCATAGTCATTCGGTGCCAGAGTGGTCTTGGGAATAGTTGCGAACGCAGAGGTATTTCCTCCAGTATTCTAAAAAGACTTACCCATTCCATCCGAGTATCAATCCTAGACGGTTTCCGCTCTTGCTCGCTTCCTTGGCCCCCGTCCCCTTAAATTCCTCCTCATTTCTGACCCAGAAATTTCCCGACATTTTGAGACGAGATGGCAATCGGTATTACCCTTGCTTCTTTCCAATATTTGGGTGAGACTTTAGGGTGAAGGTTGCGTTTGCGCCTCGAACAGGGAAACGCGGAGAGAAAAAAGAATTTCTCCTGATGAAAGATCGCAGCCTAGATTGGCGATGAATGGAAGCCCCGATTCTTTCCCTCACAAGGAGGAAAATATATGAAGGAAAATCTTTATTCCTGGACACCCGGCAATGTAAGCACTTTTTTATCATTTCGAATGAATCAACAATCAACCATTTCCTGACCATATGGTAGAACAAACAACCTCCTAAACGTCTCTGAGACATGATGAACCACGTGAGGGCTATTTGCCACCGATCAGCCTTTTGGAGCTATGGGAGGAAGATTGTCTGGGTAATCGTATGTGTGGGAACTTTCTTCAACCCATCCACTGTCACATCTGCGCAGGAAGTCGCCATTCTAAAATCGGCAGACATCAATCCCTATTCTGAAGCCATTTCCGCATTTACCTCGTCTCTCCCTTCCTCTATTCAAATTATCCGGGAATATGACCTCCATGGGGACATGGCAAAAGGCCGCCAGCTAGCTCAGCGCATTCGCGCATCAGATGTGAAGGTTGTGCTGGCCGTAGGATTAAAAGCGGCTCTTGCTGCCAAACTCGAAATTCCGGATATTCCCGTTATATTTTGTTTGGTCCTTGATCCGGAAAAATATGGTTTGCCGACCACCAACATGGTCGGTCTCTCTCTAAAGGTCCCGTTTCGCCAACCCCTAAAATCTTTACATGCTTTAGCACCTAAAGTTTCACGCATCGGAGTACTGTTCGATCCGCAGAAATCACACGGGATGCATAGGCAGCTTCTCCATGACGCTAACGCATTGGGGATCGAAATCCTTTCCGAAGAAATACATCAAGAACAAGATGTCGCTTCCGCACTCAATGCCCTCAAAGATCGCATCGACGCCTTATGGCTTTTACCGGACAGTACCGTTCTCACCGAAAGCACGCTGGACTTTTTGATAAGCACGACCTTGGAAGCCAATATTCCCGTCGTAGGTTTTTCCGCCGCGTTAGTGCGTAGCGGCGCCGTTGTCGGTGCGTATGTGCATTATGCGGACATCGGCACCCAAGCTGCCCAGCTTACGCAACAGTTAGCCAGACAAACGCCTTCATCTGTGTTGGGAACGATTATTCCTCCTGAACGCATCCATCAATCCATTAATCAGAAGTCTGCAAGGTATTTGGGCCTGTCTCTGACTCCAGACGTCCTGAGGCAATTTGATGAGCGATTTTAGCCCCCAGCTGCCCCAACCCTCATCGCCTCTCCGAACTGACCCCACCCTAATGCCGCGGGGCTTCCTTTCATTACGAGCAAAATTTTCATTGTTTGTTAGTTTGGTCATTGTTCTTGCCTGCTCTAGTCTCAGTGGATACCTCATCCAACAAGAAGCCGAGGTCATGAAAGGCGCGCTTCTCAAAACCGGAACGATTCTGGTTAAAACACTGAACAAAGTCAGCGTCAATCGACTCATCATTCAAGATACCCACTATCTAGAGACCATGTTGGACGGCGCGTTATCGGCACCGGAAGTTATTTATGCCATCGCACGAGATCAGCACGGTCACGTGCTAGTCGGGAAATCAAAAGGAAAATTGGTGAATACCACAAAGCTGACCCGCGACGAAACGCGACCCATATTCCCGGATGATTCCCTCACGGAAGAACTGCTCAGGCCAGCTCCCCAAAATCTCAAAAACGAGCCACTTGTGACGGTCTTACATACCTCACCCAACAAGGAAGGACTTCTCCCTGATAGGTCGGCAGAACGAAAGGGAGCAGAAAAATTCCGAATTGGGTCAGAAACCATTTATGATTTGGCTCTTCCGGTCTATCGTCAAGAGAGACGTCTCTCGACGATCGAACTACTGGCGTCAGAGACACTTCAAAACAGTCGCACGGCTTCCACCAAACCGTCCGCCATCATCGGCATTATCCAAATCGGTATCACCACCACACACATGCAACAATCGCTCAATCAAACGGTGTGGCACATCGGGCTCCTCACCGTGGGAATCATCCTCGTGGGTATTCTTCTCACCATTCTGTTAGCCAAGCGCATCGTCACGCCCCTTCAGCATTTGGCAGTTGCCTCTAGAAAAATCGCTGAAGGGGATTTGTCCGTGACGGTCACGACAGACACCCAGGATGAAGTGGGACAACTCACCACCAGCATCGATCGGATGGCGCGGGCACTCCAACAACGTGAAGAAGCCATCTCTCATTATGTTCACACCATCACGAAGCAGGTCACGCAACTCAGTACGTTGCACCAAACTGGAATTGTGATTACTTCGACCCTCGATGTCCAAAAACTGTTTTCCACTGTCCTGAAGCTTCTTCGAAAAAATCTGGGATTCCAACGTATGATCCTCGTTCTCCAGAATCCTGGAGGCACGAAAGCCAGGGTCTCCGATGTTTCAGGGGTGCCTCTGGAATTAGAGAAGCGAATTCGACACCTAGAATTTCCCATTTCTCCAGGAAGCATAGATGAAACCCTTTTGCTCCACGGACGTCCGGTCTTGGCATACGATCTGGAGGAAATAGCCCATCAGATGAGCCCTCTCATTCTTCCCATCTGTCGACAAATGGAAGTGCTCTCTTTTGTGTGCGCCCCGCTGCTGAGTCATCAACGCGTGCTCGGGTATCTGGGAGCCGATCGGGGCCATCAACGCTGCACGCAGGAAGATCTGGATTTGCTTTTGACCATCGCCAGTCACGTGGCGGTGGCCATCGACAACGCACAAACCTATGAGGAAGTCGAAAAACTCGCTCAAACTCTCGAAGAACGAGTCAAAGAACGCACGCAAGACCTCCAGTCCGCCAATGAACGTCTTCAGGAATTAGACCGGTTGAAGTCCTCCTTCGTGTCCATTGTCTCACATGAACTTCGCACGCCGATGACCTCTATTAAAGGGTTGGTGGAAAACATGTTGGATGGCTTGGTCGGTAATCTGAATGACCGACAATCATTCTATCTCGAACGGATGAAATACAACATCGAACGACTCACTCGGATGATTAATGATCTTTTGGACCTTTCCCGCATCGAAGCAGGCCGCATGGACTTGCACCGGAGCCCCGTCAACATAGGTAGCCTCGCCAGGGAGGTCGTGGAAACGTTGCAATCTATCGCGCAGGAACGTTCGCTCATTCTCGAAGCCCATATTTCCGATCCCATTGGATTCATCCAGGGCGATCGGGATAAACTCATTCAGATTTTTACCAACCTCATCAACAACGCCCTCAAATTTACAGAATCTCCCGGAACCGTGACAGTGGAAGTCAACCAGCGGGACGACGGCATGATTCAAACATGCGTCATTGATAGCGGCTGCGGCATTCCTGTCGAGGAACAACAGACGATTTTTGAACGGTTTTACCGTGGGCAATCTTCTGAAATGAAAAATCGGGGAGCGGGGCTCGGCCTAGCTATCACGAAGAGTTTAGTCGAGCTGCACGGCGGATCGATTTGGGTGGAAAGTTCTCCCGGAGCGGGTAGTCGCTTCTGTGTTATCTTGCCCGTAACACTCGCGACCACACCCTCCTAAGAATCACCAATGCGGTCTGTAAAAAACGTATCCGTTTAGATACAACAGTTATCTAAACGGATACATTTATATTTTTTACAGGTCCCTCTTTCCTCGAAAAACAAGCATTTACATAAGCCTATAAATTGCAGAGCTTTTTGAATGACTGGAGGAAAGTAGGGATATTTCTCGGTGACTTTTTCTTCCAAAATTTTACAATCCTCTGATTCGCCTTTAAAGAAAGGAAACATGTCAACCTTGTCCACGAAGCCGCGCATTTTGCTCGTGGATGACGACACGGACATCCTTCTTGCCCTCTCTGACTACCTTCGCCAGGAAGGGTTTGAGGTGGATTCTGTAGAGACGGGAGGGGCCGCCCTTCAGAAAAGTACAACATCATCGTATGATATCGTGCTTCTCGATGTCGGACTTCCAGATCGGGATGGCATTGAAGTGCTCAACGAACTCTCTCAGTCCCATCCACATCTTCCCGTCATCCTGTTGACCGCCTTTACCTCCTTACGAAAGACTGCCCGTCCGGACATCCTCGAGAAAGCCTTTGCTTACCTCACCAAACCGTACCAACGGCAGGAAGTTAAATCCGCCATTCATCGAGCCTGTTTGGCACGAAACATCGCGATCACAGGGTGGCAAAGCTCTTTCTCACCCACCCATCCAATTGTCACCTTCCCTTCCCTTCTTCAACCAAGCTCAACCGGGGCTTCCCTTCATGACGCCACGCAACACCCATTGAACCTCACCGCCTATGAGCAGCTGGCAGAGTATGCTCAACTGATGCAATTCGCTTTTGATCATGTACCCAATGGAATCATGGTGGCGGATTCGGATAAACGCTTACGTTTTGCCAATCAGGCGGCTTGCGACGCCTTAGGATATACACAGGAAGAACTCAAAACCCTGCGTATTCCCGACATTGCCCCCTACCATGACAATGAAAAATTCCAACAACGCCTGGAAAGCTTGCGGAAGGGTCAACCTTTATCCTACCCATCGATCCACCGTACCAAAAATGGCCAGGAGTTCCCTATTGAGATTTCAGTGTATCTACTCAATTTTCAGGGCCAGGAATTTACCTGCGCAGTGACCCGTCCTGCAGTGGAGAAATCACCGAAGGCCTGAATTTTTTTCGCATCCAGGTCCTCAAACCACTCCTGACACGGCGGAGTCTGAAATCATGACACCCGTTTACCAAGCTCATATGCCTGAACCTGTCCGCAAAAAAATGATAGCAAGTCAGAGGAATTGAATACGACTACTCAGGAAGGAACGAAAAAACATGAGGGTCTTTTGAGTTTAGCTGAGGAAAATCGTGGGGTTAAGCAAAGCGCGACCCTCAATGATCAAGCTGGCATTCAGAATGCCTTTCAGGAGCTTACAATTTTCAGGATATCGCTGTGTCTGTTTTTTAGCCTTCTTCTGTTCGGCGGCGGATCTGAAACCCCATTTCTTCAACAATGACCGCAGCAACCGACCACTTGGCATTCTTTCAAAAGAGGAAAAATCTCCAGCCTTTTGATATTGGAGAACTTCTTCCCCCCCTCACCCGACCCGGACCCACCACCACAGTTTTACAGGTTCGGCACAAGGTATTTCACTTGCCTGGGGCTTATGGTGTTTCCCATGTCTAACCTGCCTGAGTCCCCCTATGCCCGGAAATTGGTTTTCCGAAACCTAGCAGGTCGGTTCCCATGGGGATATCCACTACGATTGCCAGGACTCAGGCCAATTCCAAATAAGACAATGGGTCCTCATTCCCCTTTACCAGTAAACAATTGGTCGTTTGAACCTTGGGAAGTTTTTCCCCGGTTCCTCAAAATCCAAAAGTGGTCAGGAACTCTCAGTCTCCTGCTGAATGCCTTTTTGTTTGAGGAGGCGGGAGAGATAAGTGCGTTGAAGTCCAAGGAGTTCTGAAGCTTTGGTTTGGCTCCAGTTGCTTCGACGCATGGCCTGCTCCAGAATGCGGGTACCGAATCGGTCCAGGGATTCATGATAGGGGAGGTTGTCGATCTCATCGAGTTCGTCTTTTCCTCCCCCCAAGCCCAAGAGATCTGGAGAAATCTCTTCCTCTACTCCCAACACCACTGCTCGAGCAATCGCATTGTCCAGTTCCCGAATATTGCCGGGCCATGCGTAGCATCGCATCGTTTTAATGGCAGACTTGGAAAAAATCCGCTTCCGTTTTTTCATTTCCCGCATGTGGCGGGCTAAAAAATGTTCGGCAAGAGGAATGATATCTTCGGGACGATCCCGCAATGGTGGCAATAACAAGTTCACGACATTCAGCCGGAAATACAGGTCTTCCCGAAAGGTCCTCTCTTTAACCGCTCGCTTCAGATCCTTGTTGGTGGCCGCAATCACCCGAATGTTGACGCGGACCAATCGCGTCCCACCAACCCTGGGAAACTCATGATCCTGAAGCACCCGGAGTAATTTAGCCTGAAGCCCCAGCGGCATATCGCCAATTTCATCCAGGAAAACGGTTCCCCCATCCGCGGCTTCGATTTTCCCTTTCTGGAGAGAGTCTGCACCGGTAAACGCGCCCTTTTCATGCCCAAAGAGTTCGTTCTCCAAGAGGGTTTCCGTGAGAGCCACACAATTGATGATACTGAACGGCATATCCCTCCGGTCGCTCCATTGGTGAATTGACCGGGCAAACAATTCCTTCCCCGTCCCGCTTTCTCCCAGCAGCAACACCGTGGCATCAGCTTCGGCAGCCCGTTTTGCCAATTCCACCATTGAATGCACCTGAGAACTATTCCCCACGATTTGGCTATACCGGCTTTCCACCTCCGTGCGTAACGCGGCAACCTGCCGCCCTAATGCTTCCCGCGTTAGGACCTTTTTGAGGACAATGGCCAGATGGTCCAGCTCAATAGGCTTCGTGAGAAAGTCATACGCTCCGGCTTTCATGGCATCAACGGCTTTAGAAATTGTGCCATGAGCCGTCATAACCACAACAGGCAACGGGAGGCACTCTCCTCCGCCAAATGTCTGAGAATCAGTCTCTCCATTTTTCTTCACACTCATTTTGGCTAATTGGTGCAACACTTCCATGCCGGCCATCTGTGGCATTTCCAAATCCAACAGCATGAGGTGAGGAAAGTCCTGCTCATATTTCTCCAACGCTTCTTGGCCATTTCCAGCGGAAATCGTGTCATACCCCAAGGCCTCTAAGCGGTCTGTAAGCATGAGGACGATGTCGGGATGATCATCGACGATGAGAATTTTCTTTTTCATGAGGGTTCTCCTCCTTAAGCCCGCACCTGATTATCCCGTATCAATAAAGTCGCAGCCACCCGAGAATACCTCACCTGCCAAGCGCCTCCAGCACGGCTGCGGCCAAAAGCGGAACCATCAATTCATGATGGCCGGTCAGCGCATAACCCTTTCCACCTTTTTGCGTTGGCCGTTTGACGACGTTGGTCATCGGCCGGTAATGGGGGAGAAAATCCATATTCACCGTCGTGATCTGTTTTAAGGCTCGTCCCAGATTCCGCCCCAATGTTACGGTTTTGAGAAAGACTTCCGGCATCATGACCGCTGATCCCAAATTGATATACACGCCCCCTTCCATCTTCGACACCACTGCGGCCAGCTTGCGAAAATCCAATAACGAGCCGCCACCAATCGCTTCACCATTTGCCTGGGGATGCATGTGAATAATATCGGTCCCGATCGCCACATGCACCGTGACGGGAAGACCAAGTTGCGCACCGGCCGCCAGCAAACTCCTTCGCCGATGTGGAAATTGCCTGGGATACTTCAACAGATACCGGCCGACCGCTTCTCCAATGCCCAAACCTTGTTGCCATCCCTGCACAATCGCCTCATTTAAAATGCGTCCCGTGTCTTCTGCCATGCCAAATCGACCGGAATCAATTTCGGCTTCGACCTCCTCCGAGGTTTGGCCCAGGTAGGCTATCTCAAAATCGTGAATAATGACGGCGCCATTCATGGCCACGGCAGTAATCACCCCCTTGCGCATCAGGTCCACGACAATGGGATTGAGACCGACCTTGGTTGGATGGGCGCCCATGCCCAGAATCACCGGTTTTCCCCGTCGTCTGGCATCAACAATCGCCGCCACCACGGCTCTGAAAGTTTTGCCTGCTAAAATATCCGGTAAGGTTTTGAGGAAGGCTTGAAAGGATCCAGCACGCTGCCAGGGTGAACCAAAATCCGCCATTTTCACTTTGGAATGACGGGTTTGAAGCGGGTAGGTGCGAAGCCGGGCGAGGTTCAGCTTCGGAGACGTACCGGTCGGGAATGATTTAGCCCTGGTCACCAAAAAGACGCTCTTCAATAAATTCGCACAACACGTGACCCAGCGTAATATGACATTCTTGAATACGTGCCGTCACCGAAGAAGGGACCCGAAAACAATAATCGACGAGATCTCCCACTTTACCCCCGGTGGCGCCTGTCCAGGCCACGGTAACAAGGCCACTGTCAGTGGCCGCTTCCACACCACGGATCACGTTCAGAGAGTTCCCGCTGGTGCTAATGGCAATAGCCACATCCCCCTTGCGGCCATGCGCTTTTATTTGCCGTGAGAAAATATCTGTATAGTCATAATCATTCGCAATGCAGGTAATGGCAGCCATATCGCAGGCCAATGCCAGGGCAGGAAGGGGATCTCGATCGCGTCGATACCGACCCACAAATTCCGCGGCAAGATGCGAGGCATCCGTCGCACTCCCCCCATTCCCAAAGAGCAAGACCTTTCGGCCTTCACGAAATGCACGGATCAGCAATTGACCAATTTCAACGACACGTTCCGCGTGGGTCCGGATAAATTCATTTTTGACATCGGCACTGGTTTCAAAGGCCTGAATAACCGCATCAATATTCATCGTGGCCGATTCTATCAGGATAGGAATGAAATTTCACACTGTGCGAAGAGAAATACCGGAATTCTTCGTTGAGAGCATAATATCCAGCATCAGTTTTCTTGCCGGGCTCCTCAACCGATGATATAGTCGACCCATTGTGAGTGCCCATATCCCCACCAAAGCACTCCTACTCGCCATTCAAGCCGACCCTACGTCCGCCATCGCCATTGTCCGGCACTTGAATCCTGACATGGTATGTTTTTTTCTGCATGAGTCCCATAAACAGGTCGTGGAATCTCAGATCCCTCCGGCCTTGTCACGCATGCCACAGCGTTGGGACTGGATCTTCACCCCCTTCCCTGAAAGTTTTTCTGCATGCCAGAAAGCCCTGGCTCATGGGCTTGGCCCTTTGTTAACGACCTGGAACGTGATGCCCGGGGAACTGGTGATTGATATTACCAGCGCGACCGTCGGCATGGCCTCCGCCATGGTGCTGACAGGATTTCCCTTTTCCACCAAAGTATTGTCGTTTCCCGGCCATCCTTTTCCATCTGCTGACCAGGCCGTCGAAGCGATCACCAAATTGGTGTCGCAATCTGAAGCCTCTGCCAATCCTTGGGACGAAGAAGCGCCGCATCTGCGACACGAGACTTGCTACCATTTCAATCATGGTTCTTATGATGCGGCCGTTAAAGGGTTTCACACCTTGGAACATCGAATTAGCGGCGGGCTGAAACCCTTTTATCGCGCTCTGGCCGATGTGGCACAGGGCTATGGCCAGTGGGATCAACTCCTGTATCGTCCTGCCTGGGAAAAATTAAAAGGCGGGATCAAAGCCTTGGAACTGGCCTCCGTGTGGGGCGGCCCTCCGGGCATGGATCGCCTCATTCACCTCCTCAAAGCGAACCTCACGTTTCTTGAACGAATCGTGCTGGATTCGAAAGATATTAAGCCTGCGGTGGCTCTCGACTTATTGGCATGGGCAAAACGCCGTGGAGATCGCGGGCGGGATCTGGAAGTTGCCACCCACGTCCTGCTTCGAGCCTTGGAAGCCTTTGCTCAATCCCGTTTGTATACCCAGTACCACCTGAAAAGTTGGGATGTGAACCTCGAACAACTCCCGGAGGACCTGCGAGAAACCTGTCGCAGGCAATATCTGAATGAAATTGATGGGAAATATCGCCTTCCTTTACAGGCCCAATTTCAGGCGTTGGCTGCGCTTGGAGATCCCATGGGGCAACGCTTTGTCACGGATTGGTCTAAAATGAAATCCTTATTTGATGCGGCTGACCATGCCCTACTGGGTTACGGATTTGAACCTATTAAACCCGAACGCCACCACCAGCTCTATGACCTGGTGATAAAATTAAGTGGGGTGGCTTCCACCGACCTTCCGGAATTTCCAACCATGAATGTGTAGGGGAGGCGACCGGCCGGAATGGAGGTACGGGTCTATTATGAAGATACAGACTGTGGAGGAGTCGTTTACTACGCCAACTATCTAAAATACTTTGAACGAGCCCGAACACAATACTTCGATAACCATGGCCTGTCGGTTGCCGCATTAAAACAAGAAGGAACTGAATTTCGCGTGATACGCGCTGAACTTTCCTATCGATCAGCCGCCACCTATGGAGACATCCTGGAGGTCGAGACGACGGTAGCGGCCGATCGACGAACGTCTCTCACGTTTTCCCATGTCATCAAAGATCGCACCAGCAAAAGATTGGTCGTGGAAGGATCGGCAACCCTTGTGGCCGTGGATACCAACGGCAAAATCAAACGGCTCCCACCTCCTATCCTGAAAGTCCTAGGCCTCCCCTTAGGATTCACTTCCTCCTGAGATCACATTCCAATGGCTCTCGTCGATTCTCGAAAACCGGGAATGGTGCTGACGTTTCCTCGGCTATTCTATGCGGAAGCCTTGGAGCTTCAACAGTCTCTGGTTACCCAACGTCTCGAGGACCGTCGGCCCGACACATTGGTATTGACCGAACACGAACCTGTTATCACATTAGGACGAACAACCAAGCCTGAACATTGGGAGCCTCGCTGGACCCAACTGCAGCACATGGGGGTCCACCTTCATCAGACCGGGCGAGGCGGATCTGTGACCTATCATGGCCCCGGACAGATAATTGGATATCCGATTTTACGACTTCGGAATTTCTGTCCGGGTCCCAAAATCTATGTCCAGCAATTGGAGGAGGTCCTGATTCGCACTTTAAAGGAATGGGGGATTGCCGGATGTCGTCATGAATCGTTCCGAGGGGTGTGGGTGAAAACATCCGCCAGGCGCATGGAAAAAATTGCCTCCATCGGCGTACGAATTTCCCGTGGGGTGACCATGCACGGATTTGCCTTAAACGTGAACGTCGATCTCCAACCGTTTACCCTCTTAGCCCCATGTGGCATTGAACATTGCGTGATGACATCAATGGAGAAACTACTTGGTAAACCCATTGATGGAACACAAGTGCGAGAACAAGTGAAAGCCAATTTCGCTGCCACCTTCAATCTTGAATGGATTGAGAGCTGGCACCATAGCTCAAGATAATTTTTCAATACCTGATTTCATAATTTTACCCGGGCAAAAGGAATCAATTGTAGGAATTATCGGAAAAGAAGGGGAGGGAGTTGAAGAGGTGTAATACGGTAGGAATGGCGGTGTATTAAAGAATGCAGTCTTAGGTTCTCATGTTTCTTGAATATGGTAACTTGGAGCTCTAGATATTTTCACCGTAGACTGTGACAATAAATTTCCTTACTCGTCCCGCACCTTCGAACGTTTCCTGAAATTTCCTTGTCTCGCTAGGCTTAATCACAACTGATACCTTTTTCTCCGGAATGGTACTAATGATAGGATTTTTGTACATCGAACCTTCCCATTGGTGAGCACGAATCACCACTGTCGCTGCAACGGGAAAGTGATTGGCATTCCCAACAGTGGATTTCACGTCACATATACGGATGGAGTTGTCCCTTCCTCAATACCATGAGGTGTCCTCGACGGAAAGGCCCTTATTGGAGCAACCGATTGATGCCAAGCACAAAAATGAGAACACAATCAACACATTAATAGGCCGCCTCCTTGTAACCCTACTTTCAGTCTTAAGAGGGCATTCAAAATCCCTATACATGGTTTGTGGGAATCATGTCTTGAATTGACATGTTTATCTCCTGGTTTTGACCAGCCGTTGGGGGGAATCTCTTACGGCTCTATTCCGCGCCCATTCACCATTGATTCCCTCCCTTCTTTAAAGATAAAACTTATAAGCGGTTTGGTACAGGCCAAATTTCTATAGAAAGAAATTAGGAGGTAATAAATGGAGATGATGCTCCTGGCAAGAATGAGCCCTTTCCAAAAGACAGTGAGCAGTCTGATTTTAGTTGTGGGTGGCCTAGCGCTGGCGGCGGTTGCGTTCGGGGATGTTATGTCAGTCAGGGGAAAAACTTATTTCTTTTCCGTTCCTATTCCATGCAAGGAATACATGGCGCTTAAGCGTTATACAGAAGAAAACAAATTTTATGAACCTGGGTCATTATTTCAAGCAAAAGTTCGAATTGTAGGAGATCCATTGCCACAGAATGAAGGGACAAGAAACATAAAAGTACAAGTGGTTGAGGTCTTGGAGGGGAAGGTTCCTGACGACCAATTCGTTGTTCATTGGTCTGGAACGGTTACGAGTGGCCTCTTGCCTCCAACTTATGCGGAAAAGAATTTTTATTATTTTATTATGGGGGGGGTGCTTCCTGATGGATTCAAGGTGATGGGAGATGTGTGGCATGCGGGGGATGTTCTTTTGGCTAAATCCGATATGAGAAAGTGGGAATCACCGGATGAGGGAAAAAGAAGTGGGTTGTTGGGATGGTTCAAAGGATTTTTTTCAGAATGTCGAAATGTCAATTAGACCGTCCAAGTGAGCGAGAGTTAAAAGAGAGCCTTGTCTGTCGAGTAGCCAATCGGTGCAGCGGACATTGGAGTCAAGATATGCGTAGGTTAAATGTCCTCCCCCCTAACCGCATTCCTGCTCCCCCATATTCGACGCCTTCCGTTTGGTCCTCGGGTCGGACGCACTTAAAAACTGGCGGGCCTTGTCTGAGCGCAGCGAGTTGGACCGCCCTCCTAAGATTCGCGTCCGTCCCATCTAATATGGCCGAACGGGGCGTCATTGGTTTTGGGTCCTTTTCCCAAAAGAAAAGGACCTCGTCCGCCGGGGCGAAACCCGGCATCACCAAAAATCTCGTGGATGCCATAGTCGGATAACCACGTTCGACGTGTTTCACCTACCAACAACGGTTTTTGGGAAAAAACCTAGGATGGATTCCCGATAAAAAATATCGGGAATGACCGCATTGAAGAAACTTTCAACCGCTATCCGGTCGTTTCAAACTGGTCAATCTCCTTAGATCCCCCAGCCGCCGCTCACGTGCAGATTGGCTCCCGTCACGTATCGAGCTTCGTCAGAAAGGAAATACCGAACGGCTTGGACGGTATCCTCAACCTGACCAATATATCCTGCCGGAATTTTCTTAGCCATACCATCCAGCTCTCCCGGTGGCGCACTCCCGGAATCGATAAATCCCGGTGAAATCGCATTCACGGTGATGCCATCCGGGGCCAACATTTTCGCCAAGGTCCGGGTAAGAATGAGCACGCCGGCTTTAGCTATATAATGGGCGGTCACATGCGGTTGAGCTTCCATTTTGTCCGCGTTGGCCATGCTGAACGAAATAATGCGGCCAGATTTTCTGGCTTTCATCCCCGGCGCCACGGCCTTCGCGAGATAAAAGATCGGGTGGAGATTATTGGTGAACATGTCCGACCATCCCTCAACTGTTTCCTCAAACAGTGAGATGCGATGGTAAGGCCCGGCCCCGTTGATCAGCGTATCAATCTTGCCCCAGGCACCTTCCACATGCTGAACAAGCTGTGTTGCCGCAACAGGGTCGGAGACATCACATTGAATGGCCAACGCCTTTCCACCCCGTCCCTCGATACCACGCTTGACTTCCTCAGCTTCCTGCTGACTAGTACGATAGCAAACAGCCACCCTCCAACCCTTGTCCGCCAAGTCCAGCGCGATACCACGTCCAATTCCTCTGGCCCCGCCAGTGATCAACGCCACGCGGTCAATCATTTCTCATCTCTCCTGTGGTACTCGTGTAGACACACTCGTCATAAAAAAAATGATTATTCCCTTATTCGCGGTTGGTCAATCGCTTGGCTAACTCCTGCAACACATTTTTGGTGCGAGAAGAAAACATCTGATTCTGGCGATCTTTCGATTCCCGGATACACGTGTGAAGATCCTCCACCGTATCAAGATCACGAAGTTGCGGGAGGATTTTTAACGAGAGGCCCAGCATTTTTATCTTCTGCTCTGTAAGGGCATATACCTGCTCCGTGGACCACGGTATGTTCTCAAACAGTTCCGGCACGGGAGTGCGCAGCCCGATTAAATAATACCCGCCATCCATGGTGGGACCTAACACGACATCATGATCGTGAAGACTGTCTAGTGCCGTTGTAAGGAGTGGACCATTTATGCCGGGAATGTCCGTTCCAATGACCACAACCGAACGATATGGGGAACCGAGCGCTTGTTTGAATGCTGATGCCATGCGAGTTCCCAGATCGTCCCCTATTTGATCCCAGACCGGAATCTTGAATCGAGCCTCCATGGCCCGAAAGAAGGGATGATGGGGAGAGGGCGTTCCGGCCAGGATGCGATCATAGGCCCTGAGAGATTGGCAGCGCTCCAGGATATCTAAGACGAGACTGCCGTGGAGACTGGCTGCCTCATCAGGCGTGAGAGGAGGACACAGGCGTGTTTTGACTTGACCGGCAACCGGTGCCTTCGCAAAGACAATAATCGCCGACGTCGCAGGCGGGAGAGATCGGCGTCTCCCACTCTGGCTCTGGTGGGATGGACGTAATCGACGTACAGCTGGATCGTTACCGGACGGTGTCATAATACTGCTGAAGACGACGCGGATCCCATCCTAGCCAATACCACGCGCGAAGCGTCCACATGCGCACGATTGTGCGGAGAGGGCCCTGCTGTTCCCACCGTCGAAACGAGGTGATGACCTTCGCTCGCAGAGACGCGATCGTGCCAACTCGCTTCAACCGGCGGCTGAATTCAATATCTTCCATAAGTGGAATATTCGCAAAGCCCCCCAACTTTTCAAACACGGAACGTCGCACAAACATGGTTTGATCGCCAGTAAAGATCCCCGACCAGCGTGAGCGCAGATTCATGAGCCGGCTCACCATCCATGCATAACCAGTGTCCCGTGGAAATCGTACATCAAACCGGCCACCGACACACTGCGGATCATCCATGGCGTCTGCTATCACTTGCCTGGCATTGTCTGGCAATTGGGTGTCAGCATGCAAAAATACCAAAATTTCGGAGTGGGCCAAAGCTGCCCCGGCGTTCATTTGGGAAGCCCGCCCACATGGACCGGAAATGATCCGATATCGGAAGTCGGATGCCGATTCCAACATCTTTCTGGCGACATCCACCGTTCCATCCCGGCTTCCTCCATCTACCACAATAATTTCCTCAAACCCCAGCGGTACCAAGACGGACAACAAATCCGGCAAAGCCTTCTGTTCATTCAAGACCGGAATGATCACGGCGATGCCCATGGAAAACCTAATGGTTGCCGCACAGTAGGAAAGACTAAGAATTAGGAACGTTGGGCTACGAGCCGGCGGGTTTCTTGGGATTTTTAAACATAAAAAACACGACGACCCCGATCGTGCCCCAGTAAATTAGATACTTATGCCAAAATAACACTTCTCCAAAATGCATAAATGCCATCGCGCAAAGCAGAGACACCGCCATCACGGTATAACGGACAGTGAGGTTGTCCACGGAGGAATAGGCCCACATGGCCATTCCTGAAAAATAAATAATCATGGGGAAGATGCTGATTTCGGCACCGGTACTGGCGGAGAGAAAAACCTGCAAAAACCCGATAAAGACCATGGCGGACCCCACCATACGCATGGCCACCTGCATCTGCAGGTTTTCTTGATCCTCCGGGTCCTCATCCCTGACTGGCGGACGGGGAGGTACAGGCTTGGGGGCAACAGGGTCGGTCGACTGAGGTTGTTCGGTTTCTGTACTCATGGTTACCACTTAAAATGTTTGCTGAGTGTAAGCCCCTGCTGGTAATAGGAAGACCCTAACGCCGATCCATATAACTGCGTGGGAATATCCCGCATCCTCTCGTAAACGACCTTAAAAAACGTCTGTCCGTCATGAATACGGAAAGGCACATCGTGAGGACGGACCTCCAAAACTACCTGGGTGCCTTTCCGGCCGTGGTTGGCATAGCCAAACCCAGGATCGAAAAACCCCGCATAATGGGTACGCAATTCCCCGCAGGCGGCTTCATACGCTACCATTTCCGATGAATAGCCAGGTGGAACCTGGATTCGTTCCTTGGATGCCAGGATATAGAACTCTTCCGGCTCCAACAGCATGGTAGCGGTGGCATTGCGTTTTAGCGGTTCCCAAAAATCGGAGGCCGCATAATGGCCCACCAGACTGAGATCAATAACATGACTGTTCTTTTTTGCCCGGTACCCCACAATCGCCTCGGAATGTTCATTCGATCCTTGCAAATCGACACTTAAAAATAGACCGTTGTTTACCCGGAGTTCCTTGGCCGATAAGGCCAGATCCGTTTTCCCGGAATCTCCATTGTGATACAGCAACGGGGTCTTGCGATGAACGGCTCGCAACCCTGAATCCGAGACCATGGGTTTGCCAGACATTAACCGTAATTGGTTGAGGGCCAATCCAGCCTGCACACGTATGGTGAACGACCGGGGCACAATTTCCAAAAATAACGGGCCTTCATACCCGGAGCGAATTTCATCAAAGCCCACATGGAGATCAGTCACCACGCGGGTAAAAATATCCAATCTTCCCGTGGAACTTTTTGGATTAGTTCGACCGCGGATATCTTTAGGCAGCTTCACCCTCTCCATCAAGGGCACGAGGTAGACATGGCCCTTTTCCAGAATTGCGCCATTGGTCAGATCCATATCGTACATCACCATATCGGACCGGTAGAGGTCCTCAATGGTAAACTGGGATTGCTGATCTGAGGGTTCTGGCAGAAAACTGCTCAGGAGACGGTAGGCCTTCGTTCCCAGCCGTAGATCGAGACTGGCCGGTTGAATTTGGCGAGAGGTGATGGGCACATCGGCCCGGATCACCTTCTGACGAACCAGCGCACGAAGGTGTTGAAAAGACAGAATGCCCGTCTTCTTAGAATCGACCATTAATAGTCATCCATGGCGCCGGCACCGCACATATCCTGGGATGCAGGGGCGCCTACCATGGGGAGTTCACGCCCGTTTCCCGATGCCGGCTGAGGATAATGATAGGTTTTATTTTCGTAATTTTTCAATACGGCCCCGTTCTCATCCAAATTCAATAAATAATCGTTAGGCAATAGCGGAATCTTTCCCCCACCTCCTGGCGCATCAATGACAAAGTGGGGAACGGCCATGCCACTCGTATGCCCCTGGAGAGATTGAATTATTTTCAACCCCGTTTCTACCGGAGTCCGGAAATGATTCGTCCCCTTGGTGAGATCGGCTTGATAGAGGTAATAGGGTTTCACTCTGGCCAACAACAGTTGATGCATCAGACGTTTCATGATTTCCGGGTCATCATTCACACCTTTCAGCAAAACGGTTTGGGCACCCAAGGGCACCCCCGCATCCGCCAATCGACCACAAGCCTCCTTGACCTCCGGCGTCAACTCATCCGGATGGTTGAAATGCAAATTCATATAAATTGGGTGAAAGCGTTTAACGATCTCACACAATTCTGGGGTAATGCGTTGAGGGAGGGTTCCTGGCACGCGGGTCCCGAACCGAATCAATTCTAAATGCGGGATGGACCGAAGGCCTTTCAGAATTCTCTCAATGAGACGATCAGGCAACAACAACGGGTCACCGCCAGACAGGATGACATCCCGTACTTCAGTATGCTCTCTGAGGTACGCCACCGCTCGATCCAGCTCACCCTTTTTGAGAAACCCCGGTTTCCCCACCAGTCGCTTTCTCGTGCAAAACCGACAATAGATGGGACATTGGTTGGTCACCATCAACAATACGCGATCAGGATATCGGTGCACCAAATGAGGAACCGGGCTGTCCGTATCTTCTTCCAAAGGATCGTCAGGGGCGTCAATATCATCCAATTCGATGGCCTCCGGAACTACCTGCTTCCAGATCGCATCCCCTTTACTTTTAATCGTGGCCAGCACTGTCGGGGTAATTCGCATTGGATAGGGCCCGACGACAGCTTCCACCTCCTTGGGATCGACCCCCAGATACTTGGCTAAATCCTTGGGTTTGGTGATACTTGCGGCGAGGACCTTTTTCCAATCATCCATAGCTTAATGATTCCTTTCATCAAGGTTGCTGGAGGGTGGCTTGGTGGTTTCCCCGGAGGGAGTCCCATGGTCTTCGTAGTCGTCCAGATATGCCAAGATATCGGATGTCTCCGTCAACACCGTTTCTCCATGAACCAACACCGGGACATAATTCTGTCCCGAGACTTCATACAAATTTTTCCGGAAAGGTCGAACATCGGGCACAACTTCATCTTCGTAGGACACACCCAACTCAGCCAACCTTTCACGGACGACTTGGCATTCCGGGCACCATTCTGTGTGATACAGTTTCATTCGTTTAAGAGTATCAGACATGTCAACTAGGGGTCTTCCCAATGAGAGGAAAAAAACACTAGGACCGAAAGAACCAGGCGTTCTGGGCCTTATGAGCTCAAGCGACTAGCCATAATGGAACAGGGAGCCATGACCGCATCCCGCATTCCATGAATTATTTTTTTATCTTTGGGACACACCGTCGCCAGGACACCACCCAACTGGGCCTGTCCCTCATTCACGAAATAATACGGAGATAAGCGCGCCCGTCCTTCCATACTGACGACGTCACCGGAATGGCTGTCGTAATATTCAACCACAACCAGTCGCCCTTTGTGAAATGTTTGAAGAATCGAAGGGCTCGTCTCAAATTGATCCAGAGCCTGAGACACGACCTCTTTCCATTGGACTTGCGACATATCATGCCCGATCGAAACGCCGCGGCTCCCCCAAGCCTGATCGGAAAATCCTGACACTTTGATGACATACTGACGTTCTTTTTGAGTAGCTTCTCCCAACCACTGCCAATCCGACACCGCATGATTTCCATGACGTAAGCCGGGAATCACGGCAGAAGGCGGAAGGGGTCTGGGATCCAAAATCCAGGTCCCGGGAATGATGGCACGAAGACAGTCATACGTGTCGGGTTTCAATTCGTGCTCCCAAAATTTCTCCAACATCGGATGGTGGAACAACGCTAAGGCCAGCTTTTCCTCCATCCAGGGCTTATACGGCGGGGTGACCACAACCCGGCCTTTTTTAGCGCTGTAGGCAATCAATTCCCCTTTGGGAATATTTTTCAAATCGAACAATTCGTAGAACCGGTAAACCACAGAAAGAGGCTGCTCCTGTCCCTCATGGTGAATCAAAAGACCGTCTTCCGTAAATCGAATATCACGGGGATGCCCGCAATAGGCCTCCCAACCTTCCTGCCGGAGTTGGGTCACCACCCATTGCATTTCGGCGCGATAGGCCTCAGCTTCATCCGAGACGACAATGGCCACTCGAGGAGGCTGCCCGTGCAATGCCCCTCGTAACATATGGGAAAACCCTTGAACCAAGCCCTCGGACTGCGGCCACACAGGAAAACCCTGCTGGGCATACATCCGACTCAGGCTGCCGGTTAAGCCAATCCCTCCAGGGACGGAATCAAGTTCCGTCAGGGCCATGCCGTCGTTGGTGGGAATAATATCGGGTCGAATGACACCTGGAAGGTGATTTTTGAATCGATTCATCCGTGCAAGGGCCAGAAGATCCTCCGGCTTTCCAATATCCAAATATTCATGAACCCACGCAGGTTGCAGACCTTTCAGGCTTTCAAAATACAACCGGTTCAAGGCCTGGTAGAACACCAATAGATGCTGCCCTAAGGCTTCAAAAAATTTGGCCTCCTCGGCGGAAAGCGAAAAGGGTCCGCATGCCACCCGCCAATGATCATCTTGCCCGTTCACAAATAATCCGTCCCTGATCAGCCTGTCCCGAAAGAGAGGATAGGGGCTGTCAGATGTCGACGGACTCAATGGCAGAATAGGGCCGGACTGTTCTACGTGGGAAGAAATAACCGATCCTGGGTTAATCGTGGAAGACGGGTGAAACGGACCAAGCACCCTGACGCCCTTCACTCGTCGATCACAAGAGGTTGGACCTGCACGAAATACTTCAATCCAAGCTTAACATAAAAAGAAAAGCTTGGACCTTGATAACGGCTCTTTTGCTAGAATAAGGATCGTAGCACGCTCTCTTGAAACCAGACAAGGCACGCACCCGAGTGAAATGGCGGGCCGAGTCGCCATGAAAGTTATACGCTTATGCCTCAGGCCATCCCCGTCATTCCTGGCCCACAGGTCGTTCCCTCCGCCGTCTGTTTTCGATGCGACGTATGCTGTCGTTTTCCCGAACAAGACAGTATCCTCAGACCGTACTTTACTGAAGATGAAATTCGACAGGCCGTCACACACGGCATCTCTCCCTCTTACTTTCCTGATCATCGGGGTAGTCAGATTGAAGTCGTCCGACATCCCAAGGATGAAGGATTTCTCTGCCCGGCATTTGATCCCGTCACACAACACTGTCGCATTTATGAGGTTCGTCCTCTAGATTGCCAATTGTATCCTTTCGCGCTTATGTGGAATGCCCCACACGAGAAGGTCGTGCTTGGTTGGGATACGTTATGCCCGTTTCTTCTCGAGCAAGCCGGTGAAGAAAACCCTCTCAGGAGAGCTGGCCAAAAACCTTCAGTACTGACCCTTCCAAAAGCATTCCTGGAACAGGCCCAAAGAATTGCGAACTATCTGGAATCTGATCACGTTCTAGATTCTCTCGCCGTTCATCCTCGATTGGTGACTCCGTTTCAACCGGACGTCGTCGTGTTGCACACACTCGACCGCCTGACCGCAACTCTCCGATCCTCCAATACACTCGACACGCGGTGACGGTCACGGACTCGCTCTTTTCCCCTAGATCCTTCATCCCGTATAACTATTTTTCATGCCCATTCAACTCAGTCCATTGACCATCAAGGATCAGGCCCGTCTCAACCAGGCCCTTGCCTCTACAGGTATCGGGGGGAAAACCCCCTTGAGCACCTGGTCATTTCCACCGCATTATATCTGGAAAGACCTGTTCACCTTTTCCTGGACGGACATTGACGGCTGGCTGTGCCTCTTCGCGGAGTATTCCGATGGGATATTCATGCCTCTTCCCCCCGTTGGGCCTTATTCTGCAATCGGACCCTCTTCCAGCAGCCCTCTCAAAGACGTGCTGAGTCAAGTGACTGCATACATGGTGACCCGGAATCGTGGATCCAACGTGACGCGAATTGAAAACATCCCCGCTGATTTAAAAGAAGAAATTCAACAATGGGGTTACACCCTCCTACCAAAGGACTCCGATTACCTCTATCGCACTGCCGATCTCATCCAACTGAAAGGAAATCCCTACAAATCCCAACGCGCCGCGTGCAATCGCTTTATTCGGGGGCACCGCATCCGGATTGCCCCCTATCAGATCATCAATCGTGATGAGTGCTTCGCCCTTTTTCACCGTTGGATCCATCAAAAGGAAGAAATTCCTATTTCCCCAATAGGACTCAACGAGGATGTGGCTCGCCTGATGCTTCGTGATGCCATCAATGCCCATCGAGTGACACTCCAGGAGTATCGTGAACTCGGTCTCACCGGGCGAATCGTCTGGGTGGATGGAGCTGTCAAAGCGTATACGTTCGGATTCCCACGCTCCCCGGAGGTGTTTTGCGTCTTGCTGGAGGTGGCAGATCGATCAGTCTACGGTTTAGCCCAATATCTTTTCCGTGAATTCTGTCGCGAGGTTCAGACATATCCATTGGTGAATACCATGGATGATTCAGGGTTACCGGGTTTAGCAAGGACAAAACTGGCCTATCATCCCTGTCAATTAGTGCCGAACTTCATTGCCCAGCCCTCATGAGTGATCAGGATCTCCCCCAGGAGAGGGGTGAATATGTCCGCCGGCGGCATGGTCGTCCCTTGGTCATGCTCACGTATCCACCTGTACGCTCCGCTTGCGAACACACGGTTACATCTACCGGACGTCGCAAGCAAAACTGCGGTCTTCCCTTCGGAATGGTTCAGGGCGGGACTGAATGGACGACTTAAACTCTCCTTTCTTGCTCCCGTTAGCTCCGCCATAAAATGTTCATGAGAGGAACTGGTGAAGATTTTGAATTATTCAACAGTCTCCCATGAAAATGCATCGATCGCACATGCAGGTTGTCCTCCCTGAAATGACACCCGTATAATGCTTTCCTAGCCGTCCATGCGTTTCACTGTTTCATTCTTAAATATGGATTATATGTTATGAAGGGTCTTGAATTCGGTATTGAACAATTCCGGGTTACCGAAGAGCCGTTCTATCAAGAAGTGAACGGGGAAATCGATCTGTTTACCGTCGGTGCCAAAAACAAAATACCAGTGATGTTAAAAGGCCCTACTGGATGCGGGAAAACCCGGTTTGTCCAGCATATGGCTCACCGACTCAATCGGCCGCTGATTACCGTTGCGTGTCATGAAGATCTGACCGCCTCCGATTTGATCGGACGCTACCTGCTGAAGGGGGAAGAAACCGTATGGGTGGATGGCCCGCTCACTTTGGGAGTCAAGCATGGCGCCCTTGTCTATCTAGATGAAGTGGTTGAAGCCCGAAAAGATACCACCGTGCTGATCCATCCCTTGAGTGATGACCGACGGTTTTTACCCATCGAGAAAAAAGGGCAGATGATTCAGGCCGTGGATGATTTTTTGCTGGTGATCTCTTATAACCCCGGGTATCAAAGTGTTTTAAAAGAATTAAAGCAAAGCACCAAGCAGCGTTTCATGGCCATTGAGTTTGGTTATCCTCCCAAAGATATCGAGACCAGGATCGTGGAGCATGAAGCAAAGATTTCCAGGGACGTGGCCATCCGGTTAGTCAAATTGGGTGAAAAGGTACGAAATCTCCGGAACCATGGCCTGGAAGAAGGTGTCAGTACCCGACTGTTAATTTACGCAGGGACCTTGATGCAACAAGGCGTGGCCCCTGACCGGGCCTGCGATGCCGCCATTACCCGCCCGATTACGGACGACACCGATATGCAACGCAGCATTCAGGAACTCGTCAAGGCAATTTTCTAATCCGAATTGCCCAACAGACGACAATCCGCGCCTAAGGACAGGCCGTGACGCTCAAACAAGAAATATAGACGGCGTGTTCCAGGCTCTGGAGGTTTAAAAAAGACTCTTCTCATTAGACCGGGAATTGGGTCTCTTTTTAACAAGAATCCAGAAACTTCCTCTCACCCTCCAAGACATCCAAAAATAAACAATACCAGGAGTCCGCTGTTTGTCGGTTTGAGAATGAGTATCCCTTTTATTTCCTGACCTGACCTGGTTCGATTCGACCGGGTCCCTAAGGTGCTACCGGCGTATGAGATGAAATGGCCTTAAGGCGCTTCATTCAAGGTTACGATCAACCGATACGGTCAATGGGTTACCGACACAAATCATCTTCAGATGACCTCAAGAGAATCAGAGATCACGGTATGAAGCCTAAAATGACCAACCACCCCATGTATACCCTGCTTCGAGACGGGAAAATTACTGAATTCAATGCCCGCTTCAAGGCCGGTGAGAAACCTGATCTGAGTAATTGCGATTTCCGGAATGTGGATCTGCGCGGCATTGAAGTGGCAGGGATGGATTTCCGTGGAAGTTATTTCCGGCAGGCCGATCTTCGAGGAATAGATCTTTCCCAATGCAATTTGGAAGGGGCCAGCATTCACGGCACCAAGATCTCCGGCACGCTTTTTCCCAAAGAACTCAGTGCTCAGGAAATTCTTCTTTCGAACCAGCAGGGCACGCGTATGCGCTATGGCGTATAAAAGATCGTCCTTGTACTGATCCTCCTTTCACACAGCATCATTCCTTCTTTGACAGCATCCCACAAACGAAAAAGACCTTCAGGGCTCTCTTTCCTCGCGCAGGCTCATTCGTTGACACCTTTCTCTCCTCAACTTACACTGCTTTTCCCAAGAATCGGGAAGGGAAGCCTCATGAATCAACCCCAGAACATTATCGCTATCGTCTATGACTTCGATCATACGTTGAGTCCGCATTACATGCAGGATCACACGATTCTGCGGCACGCCGAACTTGACCCGTCCACATTTTGGAAAAGCTGCACCGCTCTGATCGAAGCCCGGGATTATGATCAGGAGCTGGCCTATATGAAACGGATGCTGGAAGAACCCTGCATCCGGACGCTTTCCAATCAGGACCTCCGTGACATGGGCAATCAATTGTCCTTTTTCCCGGGTGTTCCCTCATTTTTTGAAGAACTCAATGGGATTTTAAAAAAACCCAAATATGAGGAAGTTCCCATCCGCTTGGAACACTATGTAGTCAGTTCCGGACTCAAGGCTATTTTGGAAGGAAGCGTGGTCGCCAGCCAGGTCCGCGCCATTTTCGGCTGTGAGTTCGACGAGGAGGACGGACACATCAGTTTCCCCAAACGCACCATCAGCCACACACAGAAAACCCAATTCCTGTTTCGGGTCAACAAAGGATTGACGGATTTAAAAGAAGATGTGAACGACCATATGCCCGAAGAAAGTCGCCGGGTGCCGTTTCGACAAATGATCTATGTAGGCGATGGACCGACAGACGTCCCCTGCTTTACCGTTATGAAGAAAAATGGCGGGTTCGCCTTGGCGGTCTATAATCCGGAAGATCAGACCCGTCGGTCATTTGAAAAATGTTATCAACTGACCTTCCACGCGGATCGGGTTCATTTCATGGCTCCCGCGGATTATCGGCCTGGTAGCCATCTCCGTCTCATTCTGGAAAAGCACATTGCCGAGGTTGCCGATAGAATTGTCGATAGTCGCCGTCAAGGGATTGAAGGTTCCCGGGTGCCTGCTCCTCTCCCGTAATTGTTCTTTGGGCTTTCCCATTATTCTTTTTCTCCGGTCATTTTTCTTGCCTGATTGCGCAACACTTGTGGGTCAAGTATTGTAAAATGATAGAGATATAAATGAATTAGATGGAAACGGCCTTCCCACCAGGAGGTGGACCATGCACGTTATAGAAAGTTTTTTTATGAAATTGTTTTGTAAGTCTGTCGGCGGTTCCTGCTTCTTTCGCACTGCGACGGCCCTTGTTTTTGTTGGCCTGTTCAGCAGCATCAGTTTGGCAGACGACCCGTTTGGCAGCTCAACCCTGGCACCCAACAAAAACGACATGCTCAAAAATATGGCGTTTGACCAGGTCAACTGGAAACGCCCGCAGGGAGTCTTTACGTGGATTACCATGGCCACGGGATACGACACACCTTGGGATTCCCTTGGACGGCCAGGATGGATGACTACCGGGGATGCGTATGTTGAGCCCGTTAACCCAGGCGTTTCAGAATTTTCCTTAGACACGCAGCAATTTTACATCGTTTTCGAGGCACAACCCTTAGACGCCCCTGGCCAATTCGCGGCTGCGTGGTTTCAAATGAACGATGGGCAAGTTACGTCGAATACACCCGTCGGAAAAGACGTGATCGAACTGGAAATGAATCAGCGATCCGGATACTTTCTAATTTCAAAGCCGGAAGAGGGATGGAAACCGGGGAAGTATCAGGTCAAGATTTTTTATGGTTCTCCAGGCCAGGCGCTCCATGCCGTCAACGTCATCGGCACCATGGAATTTACGATCAAAGGGTAAACTCTAGATCCTCAGAATGTTTCCACGTGGTCCGTGGGTATTCATTTGATAGGAAATACCTCCTCCCTCCGTTTGTAACAGACTCGTTTCCACACATACCTACCCATGAGGATGGGGGATATAGCCTAATCCTCTTGCTGGCCTTTCGGTTTCGCACTGCACAAATTTAAAGAAGGGGAGTGTTGAATAATAAGGATGTTCAAAAGTAAATTTGCCCAGGATTAGATTACTCATCAAAGCCTCCGGGTCGGTTCAAAAAAGCATGCCCTGAGTCCTCCCGAAGGGTCCGTCCAGTCCTGCCCTGAGTCATCGAAGGGAAGGCCACAGCCTGCCGTGTCTCAAAGGGCACAACTTTTGTTTTACGCGCGGAGCGTACGCGTAGTACGTGAGCACGGGAAAATGGCGAGAACGCCGCTGGAGGCTTTTTTCAACAGACCCAGAAGAATCAACGAGAGGGATTGGGTGCGGAGGCAGGAGAAAGCGGCGGAGAATCGGATGGACGGCGGGAACGGAGGATTTCTTCCAGGGTGAGCAGAGCATCACGGCCGGAATTGGTTTCAAAACCTTTCGAGAGACTCGTATCGGCATAGGTGTGACCCTGTTGCTGCGTGGCACTCTGGCTCAAGCTGCCAGACCAGGGGCGGGGATCTTGCGACCCATGCTTGCGACCCCAGGCCGCCAGACAGGCCTTGGCGATGATTTTATTAAGCGGCGCCGGATTGTACAGCATCTTTTTGATATTCCAGGGCGTCAAGCTGAGCGGGTTGTAGCCCTTCGATAAATACCCTTCCGACAATAATCGTTGCTCCAAATCGGTATTGGGCTGGATTCCTAGGAAAAACATCAAGGGAAACACCCGGTCTTCTCCCAATATCGAGGCCACTATTTTGTACGACTCGATACTTTGGAGGAGCGTCTCTTCTGTTTCGTCCGGGGAATTCAAGGAATAATTAAGAATGACCCTCCCGATAAATCCCGCTTCCTTGAGATACCGGCATCCGTCATACAAATGTTCAAGCTTGAAGCCCATATGCATGCTGTTCAAAACTTTTTGCGAGCCCGCCGTGATCGCGACCTCTAAATCTCCCACGCCGGATTGCACCATCAGCTTGGCCAACGTTGGATTAATCAGGGAGGTCCGGACATATCCTGACCACTCAATATGTAATTGTTCAGAGATAATTCGTTCCAGGATTTCCGTACATTGGGGATACGCATCCTTGCCGGTGATGAACTGCGCGTCGGTAAACCAAAACCGCCTGGCTCCCCATTGATGGTAATACTGAGCAATGTCCTTCACCACATTTTCCGCCGGGCGATAGCGCACCCGTTTGCCTTCAATATAGGGATAGAGACAAAAAGCACAATCATACGGGCAGCCGCGTTTGCTCTGCACGCCGATACATTCGCCGATATATTCACGGTATTGTGGAAAGATTGACGTGAGATAAGGAATATCTACGGAGAGCGCATCTAACAGGGCCGGCGTATTTTTGGTGCCCTTGGTAACTTTTCCCTGCTCTTTAATGATGAACCGTTCTTCACCAAGAGGCTCGCCGTTCAGAACTTTAAGAATCGCGTCCTCCCCTTCTCCCAGAATACCAATGATGCCTTCCGGCAATTTTTCAATAAGCTGATCCGCAAAGGCCGTGAACGCTCCGCCGCCGATCATCATTCCGATTGAGGGAAATTCCTTCTGAATCAGCCAGGGATACGATAGGTTACTCCGGATATCCGTGTAATAGCGGTACAGGTTTTGAAGCCCTTGGAAGGAGGCCACCACTCGCTTCAGGGGATTGCTCGCGTAATAAAAATTAAACGCATGCTCGAGCGAGGCATCGCCTTCATGCGGAGAAAAAATTTGGATATCCCGCCATGAGAAACACACTAATTCCGGCTGAAAAGCTTTGGTCACTTCCCGTAATTGTGCTTGACGTTGATCCGGAGGAAAAAGGGAGAGATCCAGAATCTGCTGACGCACATCCGGCCGGCGCCGGTGGATGAAGTCAGCCAGGTAGGTAATCCCGGTGGGATAGACCTTTTTACAGGGGAGAAAGACGTAGAGAACGGAGTTCATTGAGCTATTTCACCGCCACATGAATGGCGACTATTCCACCGGTCAGATTGTGATAGTCCACGGATTGAAACCCGGCTTCCTTTAGTAATTGGGCAAGCCGATTTTGGTCCGGAAAATTGCGTATTGATGCCGGCAGATATTCATACACCCCCGTACCATCGCGAGCCACCTTGGTGCCGATCCAGGGGAGCAAATGAAAGGAGTACCAGTCGTAAAGCTTGCGCAGGCCGGCTGAAACAGGACGGGAAAATTCCAAGCACACAAAGCGACCCCCCGGTTGCAATACCCGGCAGATTTCCGAGAGAGCTTGGGGAAGACTCCCGACGTTGCGAATACAAAATCCGGCCGTCACCGTATCAAATGTGGCAGACGGAAAGGTGAGATGCTCCGCATTCATCTGCAAACAGGTAATACGGTTGGCCAAGCTCTGAGACCGGACTTTATTCTGTCCCACTCGCAACATGGCTAAATTTAAATCCGCTGCGATTATTTGACTTGTATAGCGAAGATGTTGATCCACCAAGATAGCAAGGTCACACGTTCCCGCGCCCAAATCCAAGGCTCGTGTCCCAGGGATGTCAGGTATGTAGGAAATCGCCTTGCGTTTCCAGGAATGGTGCAGACCAAAACTCAAAAGAGAATTATTCAGGTCATAAAATTTGGCAATGGCCGTGAACATTCGCTGGACGGCCTGCTCCCGAGCCGGACCGGTCCATGTGGACGCCGCTTTGCCAGGGATGTCGATTTTATTCATGACAGGAACCACCCCAAGGACCTAGCACCCGATCTTCAGTTTTGTCAAGAATTTAACCCTTTAGGATACTGGAGTGAACAATCAAAGCCTGCCAACACATTGCGGGGAAAAACCGGAGAGGGAATTAAATAAATAGGGTGGTTTCCGCACCGGAGCAGGCAGAAATAATTGCAGGCAAGCCCATTACTTCATCGACCCCTTGAGTGACCGCCTTGGCATCGACTCCCATATACTCAAGTCCCGCACTACAGGCAATTAATTTGAACTGGCCAACCTGACGGGCTTCCTCGAACATGTCCGAAATGAGCGGAACTTTGCGTTCACGGATCAATCGGGCCACTTCTGGGGCCTGGGCGGCATATTCCGGAGGAAAATCCAATTCATTTAACCGGCCTTCCGCCAGCTTTTTGATGGTCCAGAACAACAGCACCACCATCACGTCTTTCCCCATCGCGGAAGCCGTTAATCCCAGCGTGGCCACTTGATGGAGCTTATCGTAGGTCGCATTATGCGCATAAATGACGAATCGTGGCTTACCCCCCATGGCGCGTCATTTCTCCACTTATGAAGGAAACCACTCCAGCTTGCGGATGTGGCTCAGCAGCCCCTAACTCACAACCAACGTTTGTGACTACCATAGAATTACCGTCTTGTGGGACGAATTAAAGGCTGTGGTTTGCGTCGAGTGAGGGTCCAACCCTCTTCCTCATATAACAAGCAGCATTTCATCCGACCACACACCCCGATCCGATGACTATCCATGCCATTCATGGGTGCGTCAGCCCGACCGCGAGGATAGACGGGCTTAAAATCGGTTAAAAAGGTGGAGCAACAGAGCACCAATCCGCAGGTATCGACGCCACTCAGTCGAGCGGCTTCCTCACGGCTTGAAATCTGGCGCATCTCAATTCGACATCCAAATCGCCTGGCCAGATCTTTGACCAGTTGGCGAAAATCAATCCGATCATCGGCCGTATAGGTGAAGGTGAGTGATCGCTGGGCAAATGAGCCAAACACTTCCACTAACGTCATGCCCAAACCCAATTCGGCAATCCGTTCCTGGCAAAACTCCTCACCCTCTTGGGCCAAACGCAGCTGGCGCGCAATCTGGCGTTCATCTTCTTCAGTGGCTTTACGAATAATCTGCCGCATCACCCGCATCGGCGGGGTAAACGGGAGGAATTGAGGAGGGAGATAAACTTTGCCAAAGGTATGGTCGTTGTCTAAATCCAACAACACCCAATCACCGACCTTCACGGTATGATCATCGGTCCGGGTTTTTTTTACCTCTCCCAGATCCCGTACTTTGACACCGACCACCGCAACTTCTTCTATATATTCGTTTTGATCTTCAGAATCCTGCACCATGAATCATTGCCTCCCTTTGCTACCAAGGAATACTGTAGGCGTGAGGGTCAATCATACCGGACTTGCCGGAAGAGGCCAAGCAGGAATCTTGGAGGCTCAAACCTGGGTACTCTAACCCGTTCCCGGCTCACACCGGCTATCGAGGTTTTCGCAGAAAGGGAGGAGGGGCATGATCCAACTGGTATAAACCGATTGGTGTCAGTTGATCCGCCAGATGAGACACCAGGGTTTCCCCGTTGGGGCCGGCTCCAAACACATCAAACGCCTGGCCGAAATGATAGCGACAGCCAAACGGTTCCAGTTCCTGCTTCAGACTTTCAGGAGGATCCCAATTCGCGGTGAGCAAGGCCGTACGGGCCGGATTACGCCCACTGAACATAAAGGATAAATGATCGGGATACCAATCCGCACCCCCTGTCGCATAGGAGACAAAGAGTTTGGCTTGGGCCGTTCGACACAACTCGGCTAAATAGGCATTGGTCAAAAAGCCGTTTTCTCCCACCTCCAACCAGGTTCCCGGAGGAGAGAGACAGGCATATGCCGCATAACTCCGGACTTCTTTGAGTTGTTGTTGCGAGGCAAAAACCAATGGAATCGGACCATATTTTGACACGAGGTTTGCCATGACTTTGTCTTGCAAAGCCGAGCGGCCATCATTGGTCGGCCCGCTATCGGCATGCACCAGCGTGTTCCGCCCCCGGTCCGCCACCAAATAACAATTTCGCGGAAGTTCCACATCACATGGATCTTCACCGAAAAACGGCACGGATACTACCTGGGCGTCCCCTATACGCCAACTTTCCCCATGAGCCAACTCTTTGACCTGCGAAAAACCTAACTCTCTGAGAAGGGACAGATAATCAAAATGTAGCGCCTTCCGGTTGCGTCGACTCGGCACAAAGATCGGCACATCTTTAGGCAAATGGTACAAAGTGCGAGGATCGACATGGTCGTCATGGTCGTGGGTGAGAAAAATTCCAGCCGGGCGCGGAAGCAGGTTTGCCCACAGAGACGGGACAGGAGACTCCGCGAACCATGGCATGAGCCAAGGATCAAACCATAAAAAATTATCCTGGTGTCGATACATCAAAGCCGCATGGCCTAGATGCACCACATCCTGATCCCTCGTGACTTTACGCCAATGTGCCTCAAGGGAGGTGTTGGGAGCGATGGCCAGACAATCATGGTCTTTCAATAAGGTGAATAACTGCGCCAATTGCCGTTCAAGATCTCGCCCGCCGGCCTGGGCCACCGCTTGAATCTCCCCCATCGTATGCCGGCCAGTAAAAAAACCAAGGAAATGCCCCACGTTCGGCCCGATTGGCCGCTCAAACCCGAAGGGGATCGCTTGCCGCGTGACGGAGTTAAAAATCCGCAACCCTCCATACGTCATCTTGGCCGAAGCTGTGGGATTTTTGGGATAGTCCCAGTGAAAAGTCCCATCGGATTTCCGTCCGCACTGAATATGTCGTTGTAGGGGAGGACGAGATTGCACCACTTCCGCATAGGCGTCCTCCAAACGACGGGATAGTTGAGGGTCATCCACGGAAGCACGTTGGGCCATGATGTCGCTGATGGCGGTCTCGATACCGCTCATCATGATCTCATGCACCTGATGAAGACTACTGACGACTTCCGGTTCCACCCCGCCCAAAAACGGGAAAGGTCCGGGCGGTTCGGTGCTCTCCAACTGAACCCAGACCCACGGGTACAGTCCAACATGCTGCGAGGGATCAATGGTCGTCCAAGGATTCATGGCAAGATGAGAGGGAGAGAGAACTGTCTCGTATACTGCGAAGGGAAGGAACCACGAGGGTTCGACCCTGCTCTATCGCAATTGGATTGAGGGTTCAAACAACACCTGAATCGTATTCTGATCCGGATCCGAAAGATAAAACGAATAACTGCCGTCGCGATGTTGCTTCAAAGGTTTCACAATCGTATGGCCCTGTGTTGTGGCTTCCGAAAATAGCGCCTCCACACTTGCCGGAGAATCCATTAAAAACCCCAAATGATCCAACGGGTGAACCTGGGAGAGGTTAAATTGGCTCAACTCTTCAGAAGTCACTTGATGCAGTGCGAGATTATCATAGCCCGTACTGAGGTAGACATTCCCGGGATCTGGCTGCCACACAACTTTCATATCAAAAAGTCGTTCATAAAACCGTTGGGATGCCTGAACATCCCGCACCCGTAAGGCCAAATGGCGAAGTCCGAGGGTTTTTCTTTTTTCCTGCATCTTAATTTCGTCAATGGATGAAGAGTGAGACCACATCGCCCACGAGTATTTCGAAGAAAGGCATCATACCCAGGACCCCGGGATGGAGCAAGTTGCCGAACGAACGTCAAAGAACCCTAAGGTCTGTTAAAAATCGCACCATTATCTGTATGTCTTTAGGATCCCACCTGTCGACCCAACGGTTCACGATGAAAACAGGAGGAATAGTCAACGGCATTCTGACGACGCCAAAGCCGACCCTATGAAGTCTAAGTGTGGCCACATGGTTCAACTTTACCTCCGAAACCTTTGACCTAACATTCATGATCAACCGGAATTATGGTATTTTAGTAATCGAATCATTAATAAATTGTGGGATTGCCAGAAAAAATTGGAGGATAAAATGGTAGGAAGTATGTGGAATCGACGGGTAGCGTGTGTTGGAATATGGACGGGCCTATTACTCATCGCTGCAATTTCCGGTACGGTTAGCGCTTCTGAGCCTCCGCAGAAAATTGTGGGAAAAGACGGCGCCCCGATGGTCTTGATTCCTGAAGGAGTCTTTCCCATGGGTGTGCCCAAGGCGGCCCGGGACGGGGGACTTGATGAACGGCCGAATCATGACGTGTTTGTAAGTAGTTTTTATATGGATAAGTACGAACTCACCAATGGGCGTTATCTTCAATTCGTGACTGAAACCGGACACCGGACTCCCCAACATCCCACGGATCAAAAGAAAGGACTGTGGAAAGGAAATATGATGCCCGAGTCGGTCACCGACCTTCCGGTCATCAACGTGGACTGGAAGGATGCCGAAGCCTATTGCCACTGGGCCGGCAAACGCCTTCCTACCGAAGCCGAGTGGGAAAAAGCAGCAAAAGGACCCAACGACTGGCGATTTCCTTGGGGTGACGTCGAACCCACGCTGGAACATTTGAACTTTAATCAATCGTGGCGGGGAGAGGCCACATTAACCCAGGTGGGTATTTATGAAAAAGGCAAAAGCCCCTATGGCATCTATGATGTGGCGGGTAATGTCTGGGAATGGGTGGCCGACTGGTACGAAGCGGACTATTATGCCAAAAGCCCTGCCCGGAATCCCCCAGGACCCGAAACCGGCCAATATAAAGTATTGCGGAGTTCAGGCTGGCAGGGGGAAACCCCACAGGTACGAATTTTTACGAGGATCAAAAGTCTTCCAACGGACCGCAATAATTCCACTGGATTTCGATGCGCCCAGGATGTGCCTGCTCCATCAGGCCAATAAATTTTTCACCCCTCTGTAAGGTACCACCATGAGCGGTGAACAACTCAATGTCGGCTTTCAAGGGCTCCGGGTAGGGGCTCTTGAAAGCCGGATGGCCACGGAAATGGAACGGCTGATTATCCGGCACGGAGGTGTGCCTATTGTCGCCCCGTCAATGAGGGAACTCCCACTATCGGACAATCCGCAAGCGCTGGAATGTGGCGATGCCTTGCTGGCAGGTCAGGTCGACCTACTGGTTCTACTCACCGGTGTAGGATTTCGGACTCTGCTGGATGTTGTACAAACCCGGCATACTCGCGAGGCGATCATTGCCGCCTTGCGCAACACGGTGCTCGTCGTGCGGGGTCCCAAACCAGCCCTGGTATTAAAAGAGCTTGGACTTCAGCCGAACATTCTGGTCCCTGAACCCAATACCTGGAAAGATACTCTCGTCGCTCTGGATGCATCCTACCCGGATGGGCTCCAGGGCTTACGGATCGCAGTGCAGGAATATGGGGTCAGTAACCCAAAATTTCTGGAAGGCCTGAGGGAACGGGGAGCAAAAGTTCGACCGGTACCCGTCTATCGTTGGACCTTACCTGAGGATCTGGCACCCCTGAAACATCTGCTTCAGGAAGTTATGGATGGGGTCATACCGGTTTTGTTGATCACCAACGCCATCCAAGTTGAACATCTCATCAAGGTGTTAGAAAAGGACGAGAAGATTAACCTTTTTAGAAAAGCGCTTCACCGCATGATGGTCGCCTCTATTGGCCATCTGGCAAGCGAACGGTTACGTCACTATGGTTTCCCCGTCGACCTCGAACCTTCCCACCCCAAAATGGGGATCCTGGTCAAAGAGGCCTCCCAGGCCGTTCACACCATCCTGACCACGAAGAACCCCCCGCCAATGAGGGATAAAACCTCGACCTGATCCTCCCGCGAACGCATCGGACCTTCTCTCTCCTCCTTGCGAATTTCTAAATGCGGGTTCAGTTGAATTGAGGAGTTTGGGTATTGAAGCTCGGCGGTCTATTGTGATTCCCATTACCTCCAAAGCCTCCCTTTGTTTTGGTGACCACTCACCGCCAACTGAAGCCTGCCGTTCGGTCCTTGGGTCGGACGCTCTTACGAACCGGCGGGCTTTGTTTGAGCGCAGCGAGTTAGGCCGCCCTCCTCAGGTTCGCGTCCGTCCCATCTTAATAAGACGGGACGGGGCGTCACTGGTTTTGGGTCTTTTTGCTCGACCAACAAATGTTGCACCCTACGGGATGCGCCAAGCAAGACCTCGGCTGTCGGGACGAACCCCGGCAACGCTCGTACGTGCTAGTCATGCCAGTGAGTAGAAGGATGGGCTGGAACCTGTCGGAAAATATTTTGAAAGAATAATAAATGGAATAACACGCCCCGACCAATCACTCTTTGACCACCAACCCGACCGGCTTTACCACACAAAAGGAATGAGGCACTTGGTTCGATGGCGGTAAGCCTCATATTCAGGGAATCGATTCATCAAGAGGCGCTCTTCGTAACGGAGTTTGACCGATAAGGTCACCAATAATCCCACCCACAACAGCATACGGTAAGAAAGCGGACTTCCCAGAGTCCAAGCCAAGGTCACCAACAAGAGGCTGGTATACATGGGGTGCCTGATCCAGCGGTAAGGGCCGAAGACAATGAGTGTCCCCTGGCCAGGGACTTCCGGGAATACCCTCACCTGTCAAAGTCCCATGGTCCTCAACCCCCAGAGGCCAACCACCCGCCACCAGCAAGTATGGCTCGCATGCTCCAGCCTGGAGGCCACAGTGGCCCGGTGAAGGCGAACAACCCGATAAGGACAAATTGGATTCCGACCAGCGTCAGAAAAAGAGCGGAAGGCGATGCATTCCCATTGTCTTAATTCATAACCAGCTAATACAAGCTTCCGAAGCGTTTCGCCCCCCCTTTAAGAAATCCCATCAATCTTCCGAGGATTTTGAAGGAAGGGGTACAATGAATCTCACGACTCACAAATTGTCTTCGACGTATACCGCGTCTCTCACGGCGACATTGGCCCAGACAATGATGCAATGGCACTCGACATTCCTCAAACCCATTCTCCCGGCCGTCTTTTTTTTCGCCGGCGTGACCTATGATACCCTCACGTTAACACGCATCGATCGATTGCTGGATAATCTGATTATCCTTCTCTACATCACGCTTCTGGGCACTCTCATTATCCTCACCGGACGATTTCAACTGGGACTGGTTCCCTCAACACCGGACATACCCGGCTGGAATGTCCTGAGCCTGATGCATCGGGCCCGTCCCCATTTTTGCAAAGCCATGCAATTCCTATTAGGTGGGCTGTTCAGTGCCTATGCCATCCTCTATTCCCAAAGTGCATCATGGTCCACCTCCGCCATCTTTTTAGGAATCATTGTCGGATTGCTCGTCGCCAATGAATTTCTTTCCAAACGATATTCCAGTCTCAAAATGCTGATGGGTCTCTTTGCCATCGTCACCTTAAGCTTTATGACCTTTTTCCTCCCTGTCCTGACGGGCTGGATGAATGCGGCGGTCTTTTTAACCGGTGCCCTTATCACCTTAGCCGTCGTATGGGAAACCGTCAGGCTCACCCTCCGCGGCATTCCCAACCTTCCTATCAGGGCTTCCTTGAGCATTTGTTTTCCGGCTTTTGCCCTGGTGGGTCTGTGCACCACGTTATATTTTTTAAATTGGATTCCTCCCATTCCCCTCTCCCTCAAGTCCGGAGGCATCTATCATCACATCGAAAAACAACAGAATGAATACCTGCTCACCTATGAAGATGGTCCCTGGTACGCTGTGTGGAAACGGTCCGATGACCGTGTCGGAACGGACACACCCGTCTATAGCTTTTCATCCGTGTTTGCTCCGATCACCTTGCATACCACCATCTATCACCACTGGGAATGGAGACCACTCACCAAGTCAGCTGAATTCATCACCACAGATCGCATTCCCATTTCCATCACCGGAGGAAGAGAGCATGGCTATCGCATGTACACTATGAAACAGCGGATCCAGCCTGGGGAATGGCGGGTGAATGTGGAGACGGAAGACGGCCAACTCATCGGGCGTATGGCGTTCTCAGCCGAAGCAAATTATTCACCGTCCCATGAACTGACGACCATCACACAGTGAATAATTTTCCTTCTTTCCTCGTGCATGTTTATGAGGTTATGTTTCGTCACGCCGACATGATTTCTGACAGACGTATTGCGTCGGATCCATCACGACAAAAAAAATTAAAAAACTCCTGGAATTAATTGCTTAGACGTTGTAGTATAGATTCAATATCATCATGCACAACTATCGAAACACTTCTTGCTTACATCATTCCCTCTTCAATTTCGCTCCCGAACATCGCTTGGCATTGCAGAACGATAGCGCCGATAAATTTTTCGCGTGACGTCCTACACTAATAACGGGCTCAAGGGTTCCTATTATTCACAGACTCACTGCTATCGTAGGAGTGAGCTATCACTGCGGCTTCGACGTCGCATCTCATTTGAAAGGGGGTGAGTGTTTTGGCCACAAAGAAGAAAGCACCAGCCAAGAAAAAGGCTCCAGCCAAGAAAAAAGCTCCAGCCAAGAAAAAGGCTCCAGCCAAGAAAAAGGCTCCAGCCAAGAAAAAAGCTGCCACGAAGAAACGGTAATTTTCCCAGTGTGCGGACATTACGCCGGATGGGGCATGCTCCATCCGGCGTTTTGGTAGGGTCAATCTGTTCTGCCGTCAATCAGAACAGGGGTCCTCTTAACAAGTCTTTTGTCGGTCTCCCTCATCTCCACTCGTTCCATCATTTTTCCATCTCACCTTTTTGCGGACCACCGCTCACCTCTCAATGGACGAGCAGGCTGCAGCTCTTGACTCCACGAACTCCACCTGGAATGATCCTGATCTCCACAGGTATTGATTGAACACCACACAGATGTTCTGCTTTTTAGTTTCTTAGAAGGGAATGTGATATGTCGCAACACACCGGTAATTTAGTCGGATTGATGGCTCTGTATGTATTCGTGGGTATCGGGACAGTCCTTTTTTCCAATGGCTCCGGCTTTGCCTCGGGCGAAGAGCTGAACACACCCCACTCCCCAAAAAAATCTTCTGAATCTTCATCGCCCCCATCCCCTCAATCGGCACAAACGGACCCTGCAAAAATGTCGTTAGACAAGAAAGGTCAGGAAGAATTGGAGGCGTTACGGAAAAAGCCGGATGAATTTCGTACGTTGATGACCGGAGTACAGATTTTCCTCGGACGCTTTGGATATGGAGTCGGACCCTATACAGGAATTCTCGACCAAGCTACTAAACAGGCCTTGAAAGCCTATCAGAAACATTCAGGGCTCTCTCAGACCGGGGACCTCGACTTTCCAACACTGAAACATCTCACAGAAGATGATCGTCTTTTAAATCGTGTGGTCCCATTCCTTCCCCCACAGACCTTTCACGATCAGGAATGGGGACAATGGGTGGAAATCCAAGGTTCCTGGATGCTCAAGGAAGGCAATACCGACGAGGTCCTGCAAACCTCGCGCATCACCTGTATGAAAGAATTTAAACGGTGTATCGACTCGACCGCATCCCTGGTCAATGCGAATGTGCCCCAACTCAAAGTGCATACTCATGTTTATGATATTCAGGAATGGGATGACGCCAACATCGTGTCGGCACCCTATGATGGGGAAGCCTGTGCCGTGAGTATTTTACGGATCTCACGGAATCCCCCACTTGTCACCCGTTTTCTTTCTTTGCAAAACAAACCGGGACCGTGCGCCAAGGTGCAAGCCGAAGACCGACAATACGTCCTGGAAGATGGTCCCAAAATCTACCAGATTCTCCGGATGCAAAAGTCTGAGGCCATTCAGGAAATCCTGCAAGTCACCAAGTAACGCGCTGTAATCCGGGGTCAATCGTGATGCTCACAGGAATAGGACATGGGATGTTGTAGGAATCGGGGGCCAGATAAACGCGATATCCCGTATCCTCAGAAGTCACACTCATGAAGAACCTCCTCACCGGATGAGAGAAAGGCTCTGGTTAGCCTTTGCCCCTAAACGCCCAGGAGAAGTACAGCCCAGCCACGGCAATCGTGAAGAGTTGAATGTTTTGGAGTATGGGACTGCGTTGAGCCCCCTCCGTGGGGGGAGAGGTAATAAAGTGAAACCCTAAAAATTCCGGAGGCTGTCCCGGTGGCGTTTGCCAAGGAGGGAATAAGACCGCCAGGATGAGAAGGCCCACCATGATATAGAGAATACGAAGGTTGAGTGGCTCCTGCTTGGAATCCTCCACCTGCTTTCGATCCACCCGATTCCCGCATTTTGGACAGAACCGTCCTTGGCGGGGGAGATCATAGCCACAGGAAGGGCACGGCTTGGTTTCACTCACACAGCACCTGATTTCTGTTAAGATGAATCATGTCTCGCGATCATTGGATTTCTCTATCTTGCCCAATTTCCATCGATTCGTCCAGGCTGGTCCCGCAAAATGATTTGACTCACCTCCCACGTCATTTTTATAATTTCTCACTAGATCACGATTCAATCCCAACATCGATCCTCATTCGTTCCCTCAAACTGGTGCACGTCTCTCTCCCGATACATCCCTTTGCCCCTTTGGCCCATGCACCAACTCCACCATCATTCATGAATCATCTTTGTCAGGAGACAACGTGACACCCTCTTCCTTTCGGGTCCTCTCTGTGATTGGCGCCGGAGCCTGGGGAACGGCTTTGGCCCACCTACTGGCCACCAAAGGATTCAGCATCCGCTTATGGGCACATGAACCTGAGGTCGCCGAGACCATCCAACGCACCAGAGAAAATTCCTGGTATCTCCCGGAGGTGGTCTTACCTAATTCCATCCAGGCCACGATCAGTCTTCCGGATTGCGTGCAGGGCACGGATGTCATCCTGCTCGCGGCACCCTCACATGCCATGGCCAATATGGTGAAGCAACTCAACCTGTTATTAAAGGAACCTCTTCCCATCATCATTGCCACCAAGGGCATTGAGGAAGGCACCCTGCAATTAATGAGTCAGGTGGTCGAAAGTCATCTCCCCGCCGTCTGGCATCCGTTCATCACCATTCTTTCCGGGCCCAGCTTTGCATCAGAAGTGAGCCGTTGGAAACCCACGACCATTTTACTCGCCGGGCGGGATTTCAATCTGGTCAATGGTCTGCAACAAGCCTTCATCACTCCACAGTTTCGCGTGTATGCCGGACGGGATATGATCGGTGCGCAACTGGGCGGAGCCTTAAAAAATGTCATGGCCATCGGCGCTGGTGTGGTGGATGGGCTGGACCTCGGATCTAACGCGAGAGCGGCCTTAATCACCAGAGGACTGGCCGAAATGATCCGGTTGGGCCGGGCGATGGGCGCCGATGTCGCCACCTTTTATGGGCTATCGGGGTTGGGAGATCTGGTGCTCACCTGCACCGGGACGTTGAGCCGGAATTACCAAGTGGGCATGCAGTTGGCCAAGGGGGCGAATATGACCACGTTACGCACAACCACCAGAACCGTGGCTGAAGGCGTTCCCACCAGCCGGGCTGCCATGGCACTGGCCGAACGTTATCACGTGGATATGCCCATTGTGCGCGGCGTGTTTCAAATGTTGTTTGAAGGGCGTAATCCCCGGCATATAGTGACAGATCTCATGTCGCGATTAGCGAAAGGCGAAACCGATGGCCTGTTTTCCGCCAGTACCGCGACCTTTGGTCCCAGGGCTCATTCATGAATCATGACCGGTTAGCGGCCTTGCTTCAACAGGTTCAAGACGGACACGTTTCTGTCCCCCAGGCCATTCGACAGCTCCGCACCCTCCCGTTTGAAGATCTCGGGTTTGCCTCAGTGGATCATCACCGGTCGCTCCGACAGGGTTTTCCCGAAGTGATCCTATGCGAAGGAAAAACACCCGCACAAATTACAGCCATCGCTCGAAAATTGTTAAAGGCCGGCGGACCGTTCCTTGCGACACGAGTCTCGCCCGCTAATGCGCGCAGTCTCAAGCGATTGGCCCGCAAGGCGGTGTACCATGAAATGGCCAGAATGGTCTCTCTTTCCGATCACAAGCGTGACAAGCAGGGTTTAATTCTTGTTGTTACGGCCGGCACCTCCGACATCCCAGTGGCCGAAGAAGCCAAAGTCACCGCCGAAGTCATGGGAAGCCGGGTGCACACACTCTATGATGTTGGCGTCGCAGGCTTACATCGGCTCTTGGATCGCCAGGAAAGCCTTCATCAGGCGCGAGTCGTCGTCGTCGTCGCAGGAATGGATGGGGTTTTACCCAGTGTGGTGGGAGGGTTGGTTGATCGCCCGATTGTCGCCGTGCCCACCAGCCAGGGCTACGGGGCAAATTTTGGCGGGCTTGCCCCTCTCTTAACGATGCTGAATGCCTGCTCATCCGGAATCGGCGTGGTGAATATCGATAACGGGTTTGGAGCCGGCAGTCTCGCCCACCGCATCAATATTAACGGGAAAGCGGAAGGTCTTCCTTAGACGTAGGTAACTCAGGCATCGGCTCGCTCAATGATTCCGATGTTAGCGGCTCTCCCATTTCAGGGACTATGCTCTCGTCTTTCTCGTCCGGTTCACCGATTTGAACATCGGCCTCGGAACCACCGGCTTCCTCCGGTTGAAGAACACCCGCAGCATCCATGGGAGCCTCTTCCTCTGGAAGCACCGGATCGTCGGAAGACTTCAAATCTTCGTCCGTGTTTGAGCCACTCTCTTCAGAACTCTCTCCCTCACGAAGAATTTCCAGTTCTTCCGGAATATCTGGTTCCGGAGGAAGGGGAGGCAACACTTCACCCACATACGCCAACGCTTCGAGTGTCCCGTGAACCCGCCGTGACACAATCTTCGTCCGGGGGCCATTTCCCTGATCCTCCATCAACTTGGCCTGGAGTTCATAAAAATACGAGCCATCAGCAACGAGTTGATGGTATTGATCTTTCCCATCCCAGACCAGCTCCACTGGAATGGTGAGATTCTTTCCTTTCGTCTCCAGTTCGTCCACCAATAGACGATGTGCGACAAAACTCATGGAGCGCCGCGTCGGTGACGTAATCATGGCAGAGACTTCCAGCACATTGGCCCCCCGTAACGATGACGGCAACTCCACGAGCAGGGTCAACTTCAACCCACTTTTCCCAAGAATAAAGGGATCAGGAGAAACCACCACATCAGAAATTTTCACGGGGGAAGTTGCCGGTCCTTTTTTTCGTTTGGCATCAACCTGTTGGGAAAAGGCTAAACTTACAATGAGACTGAAGCAAAAAATTTGCAGCGTTTTCAGAGAAATTTTAAATAAACGAGCCATCTGATTCCTTATGTGTAAAAACGTGAATTCCATCGGTCAGGTAATGGTCGATGAATCCCGATAAATGTCCGAATAAAGCAACCCCTGGGAACTCATGTCATTCGGAGGACAACGAAGGATCTCTCAAAACTGTGAGACCTCCAACCAGGCCACAGATCCTTAGGCGATCGTTATTGAAGGCATCCTTCATATTGTGCCAAAGATTTCCTCTTCAGACCAATCAAATCCCAAAATTGTTGAATATTTTTTCATTAGCCTTTGGCCTGGCTGAGCCTTGCAGCCGAGGTCGGAAAGACGGAGGCGCACTGTTTGAGCCATTCGAGAAGACTCAGAGCAGGCTCCGCGAGTTTGCGCTGCCGCCGGATTCGGCAAGCCTGAAGATTCCTGGCCCGAGACCCCACTTGATTCAGGATAAGACAGTGTTTCTACCACTATTTGATGGTTCCCTTTACAGGTTTCATGAGGATTCACTAAGAAGATCTTGAGCCGCACTCATAATCATTTTTTCGAATAAAGGTTGATCATCGGGTCTTTCATCCCATTCATCAGCCCAATAAATAAAGGGATCTAATAGCTGAATATTTTCTTCGTGTGATATCACTCTAAGATCCCAGATTTTTTTCGCCCCTTCATACGCTGAAATCTCGCGTCGAACAATTTGTTCAGCAATACCTCGGCCTAGATAAAGAACTGCATCACGTGATTCCGGAATTTCCACATCTAACTCATGAAAGACTTTTTTCAATAGATTGACCTCATCGGTATCAGAGGCCCTATTTAAGCCTGCCAATATCCGAAGAGAAGGTGAATCATACCCCTCTACAAGAGCCATTGTAGCCAAGTCTGGCAAATCTGTGGAAATTAGAAGCCCTAAAGCCAACTTAGCCGCCGTAATTTCCAATACACCACTTTTCATTTTAGGAAGCCATTTAAATGAGAAATAATCTTTTTTCTAGTTTTTTTGTCCGCCACAAGTTTTTTTGTTTAACCTCGTTTATGCCTCTTAGGCCTTTGGCGTGGCCGAGCAGTGCAGCCGAGTCCGGAAAGACGGGGGCGCATTGTCTGAGCCCTTCGAGAAGACTCAGGACAGGCTCCGCGAGTTTGCGCCGCCGCCGGAATTGGCGAACCGCGCAAGGAACCCGAAGGGCCACGCCAGGGCCAACATGGTTTTGGGTCCTTTTGCCGTAACAAAAGGACCTCGTGCGCCGGGGCGAAACCCGGATAATTTCAAGAAAATTTGTCCCCATCTCAATGACCAACTCAGCGTCGCGTTCAGGATTTTGATATGCTACGGTTTCGCCTTTGAACTTTTTCAGGTGTAATTTCATGACCAGACATCTTCATATCGATGCATTTTCGGGTGTGAGCGGGGACATGTTTTTGGGTGCCCTGGTGGACACGGGTGTACCCATGTCTGCCCTGAAAAATGGCCTCAAATCTTTGGGCATCAAAGGCTATCGGCTGCGCGAGCAACAGGTGATCCGCAACAGCATCCGGGCTACCAAAGTGGATGTGGATATTCACAAAGGGTTCACCAAGCCTTTATCACTTGCCACCATAAAAAAAACTTTAAAGAACAGTCGCCTTTCCGACACAATTCGCAGGCAGGCCCTTCATACCTTCCAACTGCTGGCTGAAGCCGAAGGCAGGGTGCATGGCCAAGAACCGAATAAGGTCCATTTTCATGAGGTGGGCGTAATCGATTCGCTGGTGGATATTGTCGGGACCCTGCTGGGGTTCGCGCATCTGAACATCACGACGGTGTCATGTTCACCTATCAATCTGGGAGCCGGTACTATTTCCACGGCGCATGGGCTGCTTCCGGTGCCGGGACCGGCGGTGGCGCACATGGCCCAGGGCATTCCCATTTTTTCCAATGGACCGGCCATTGAATTCACAACACCGACCGGGATCGCGTTAGTTAAAACTCTATCCCAGGATTGTAAACCGCTCCCACCCTTAACACCACAAACAGTGGGGTATGGCGCAGGCACGGCCAATCCTCATGGCTGGCCTAATGTGTTGCGTTTATTTGTTGGTAGCCAAGATTCTGACTCTTTGAATCACACCGAACGCGTTTTTCAGCTTGAGACGAACATTGATGATATGAATCCCCAATTGTACGAGGCGATCATGGAGCGCCTGTTCGAGGCTGGAGCTCTTGATGTCACATTAACTCCAACCATCATGAAACGGAGTCGGCCCGGCACGATTGTGACAGTCATCGCGTTCTCACAGGATCTTCAGGCGCTGCAGTCAATCCTATTTTCCGAAACCTCGACGCTGGGAATACGGATCCAGGAAATGAACCGAGCCATCCTACCTCGCTCCTTCCAAACAATTAGACTGTTGGGGGGGGCTGTCCGCATGAAGATTGCCGGTCTTGGAAAAGGCCGTTCTAAGGTCACTCCCGAGTATCGTGATTGTGTCGCATTGGCTGAGCGCACCAAGCAATCAGTTCAAACGATCATCGACCTCGCACGCCGGACGTATGTCAGTGCGAAAACCCCATCCACGCGCAAAACTTCTCCTGCCAAATTGGCAGAGCGCAAGTAATCCATTCATGGCTTCCACGCAACCGATCAAACCGCTTTTGGCGATTACCATGGGCGATCCTGCCGGGATCGGTCCCGAAATCATTGTGAAAGCTCTCCAGTTGCCGAAAATCTGGCGAGTCTGTCGGCCCCTGGTCATCGGCAGCCGGACCATCCTGGAATACACCGCGCAATCCTTGGGGACCTCACTGGTTCTTGTGCCGGTGAGCGGGCACGAATCATCCTCCGATTCTCGAATGTTCCGCCGGGGCTCTCTCCCGTTCTTGGATCCCTTTTCCGGATCAATCCGTCCGGTCAGGCTTGGGCGTGTCACGGCACGGTCCGGGGATATGGCAGTCAGGTGCATTCAAACAGCCGTCCGGTTGGCCCAGGCCGGTTGCGTACAGGGCATCGTCACGGCACCCATTAATAAACATGCGATGCATTTAGCAGGGCACACGTACCCAGGCCATACCGAAATGTTGGCGGACCTGACGAAAGCAAAAGAATCGGGGATGATGATAGTCGGGGGTCCCTTAAAAATTTTATTTGCGACTACACATCTGGCTCTCCGTGATGTTCCGAACGTATTGAACTCCACCACAATTCTCCGGGCCATTCGATTGGCTCATCAGGGACTCACCCGCTTGTTCCACATTCAGAAACCGCGCATCGGCGTGGCGGGCCTCAACCCTCATGCCGGCGAGAATGGCCTGTTTGGCGACGAGGAAGGCCGTCTCATTCGACCAGCCATTCGGCAAGCCAAAAAACAGGGCATTGCCTGCACGGGTCCTCATCCTGCGGATACCTTGTTCGGCAAGGCGGTACGAGGATCATTTGATGGCATTGTCGCCTTATATCATGACCAGGGATTGATTCCACTTAAAACGGTGGCCTTCGGCCATTGCGTGAACATCACGGTGGGTCTACCGATCATTCGCACCTCTGTTGACCACGGCACGGCCTATGACATTGCCGGGCAAGGCAAGGCTGATCCCATGAGCCTTGTTGAGGCCATTGAAATGGCTGCCAGGTTGGCCACACATTCCCCATGATTGGCAAGGCGTGAAGATGGGAGCGCGACAACCGACATCCTCCGCCAAACCACCGGCGTCTTCGAGTGGTCGCTCCTGGAGTGCGAGAAAGATCGCTGCCGCTGCCTTGCAGACAATTGAACGCACCCGGGCTTTCAGCGATGACGTGTTCGATCACATCACTAAGGACCTCGTGGTCGCCGAACGCGACCGGCACCTGGCGTTTGAGTTGGTCTATGGGGTCTTGCGGCATTACCTCACTCTGGATTGGCGATTAGATCAGGTCTCCCGCAAGCCCATGGTCCGCCTGCCGCTGACCGTCGCCACAACGCTACGGGTGGCTGCCTATCAATTGCTCTATCTCGATCGTATCCCGGCTTCCGCCGCGGTGAATGAAGCCGTTCAGCTCATCCGGAAACAACCAGGCCACAATTGGTCCGGTTTCGTGAATGCCGTATTGCGCAATCTACTCCGGCAACCTGTTCCGCCCATGCCCGATCCGGCAGTCGACGCCACCCAGGCCCTCTTCATTCGATATGCGTGTCCACCCTGGTTAGTTGAGCGCTGGCGACAATCCTTCGGACTCACACAAGCGGAACACCTTTGCCAACAGTCTATAGGCATTCCGCCGTTAACGATTCGAACGAATACTCTTCAGTGTTCCCGTTCCGATTTGCTTGCCCGCCTCCAATCAGAAGGAATACTTGCACAGGAAACGACCGTGAGCCCCGTCGGCCTGACCTTGGACAAATGTGGCAATCCTGGGCAATTACCTGCCTTGAAGGACGGTTGGTGTTACGTGGAAGACGAAGCCGCCCAACTGATTCCCTTGCTCCTTGACCCTCAGCCCGGCGACCGGATACTCGATGCCTGTGCAGCTCCCGGAGGAAAAACCACGCACCTGGCTCAATTGATGAAAAACCAGGGGACCATTGTGGCACTGGATCGTCATCAGGGACGGTTAGATCGGCTCGTTTCTAATTGTGCCAGGCTGGGCATCTCCATTGTTCAGCCTGTTCACCACGATCTGACTGCAACATCCGGACACGACAGGACAAACCTTGTCTCAACGACCCGCCTCACGGTTCCTGCCATACTAACCCAACCGTTTGACCGCATTCTGCTTGATGCCCCCTGTTCTGCTCTGGGTATTCTTCGTCGACACCCGGAAGGAAAATTAATAAAATCGTTATCGACCATCCAACATGCCAAGGCTCTTCAACGTGAGATTCTGAATCGAGTCTCTGACCTCTTGAGACCAGGGGGAATCTTGGTCTATAGTGCCTGCTCAGTCGAACCGGAGGAGACCACAGAGATTATCTCCGGATTTTGTCAGGAACATCCTGAATTTTATCAGGAATCCGTCACACCTTGGGTGCCCGTTACGGGGCAATCACTCATCACTGACCCTGGGCATTTGTGTACGGCCTTTCAGACGTTGAACATGGACGGATTTTTTGCGTGCCGGTTGAAAAAATCTGAATGACAATGCCAGTCACACCTTTAATCTCTCCTTCTATTCTTTCTGCCGACTTTGCCCGGCTCGCGGAAGCCGTCCAGATGGTAGAAGCCGCCGGTGCGGATTGGATTCATGTGGATGTGATGGATGGCCATTTTGTTCCCAATTTGACGGTTGGTCCGCCCATGGTTGAAGCGCTTCGCAAGGTGACCTCCTTGCCATTGGATGTTCATCTGATGATGACCAACCCGGATGATTTTATCCCTGAATTCGTCGATGCCGGAGCTGACCTGTTGACCGTGCATGTCGAAGCCTGCCCTCATTTACACCGCACGGTGCAGTCTATTAAGGAACGACAAGTCAAAGCCGGAGTGTCCCTGAATCCGGCCACCTCCGTCGCTACCCTTGAGGAAATTCTTGGTGACGTGGATTTAGTCCTGGTGATGTCTGTGAATCCCGGATTTGGCGGCCAACAATTTATCTTATCCAGCCTGGATAAGATCCGGCGGATCCGGACCATGATGAATAATTCACGCAGTTCGGCCCACTTGGAAGTGGATGGGGGAATCAACCCGACCAACGTGGCCTCGGTGATTCAGGCCGGTGCGAATGTTCTGGTTGCCGGTTCCGCCATTTTTGGCAGCAAGAATATTCCTGAAACCATTCGGCAGATGCGAACCGCGGCTCAGACCGTGATTGTTTAATCGGGCCCATGAATTCTCCCAATAATACCGACAGCCTTCATCCTCTCGAAATTCAGGTCCTCCGTGAACTGGGGAAAACCCCTCAGCCACTTTCAGACCTTCAACTTGCCAACCAAACAGAGCTAGCCCCTTCACAAGTCAGTATGGCCGTCGGGTGGCTGCTTACGAAACAATTGGTGAGCCAGACGTCCGAAATTACGACGACGTATGTCTCCCTCACCACAATCGGTGCCCAATACTACCAGCCCGACTCTTCTCCGCTTGAGTGGATTCTTCAGACGGTGAAGAGTGCCGCTCGTGAAGGCTCTTCAATTACCGTGAAGGACCTTCAAGGCACGGGGAAATTCCAACCCTCCGAGCTAAGCCGGGCGATCGGGATTCTCAAAAAAGAAGGCGTCCTTCAGATGGGTGCAGGGGGAGTGTTGGAATTAACCAGTAGGGATAGCGACACCGTGAGGGACTTGCGAAGCCTGCTTAATCAGGTTCAGGAAGGTGCACGCCCACTGGATTCGTTTGCATCCGATCAACAGGCATTACTTCGACAATACGCCGTCAAACGCGGCAATACGCAAGAACCCTTTCGCATCGATGATCATACCGAACGGACCTACGTCCTGACAGATGAGGGCCGGAATCTTCTGCCTCATTTACGGGAAGGGGCTGCCCAGGAAATTTCTCAATTAACCCCTGAACTCTTAAAAGACGGGTCCTGGCGTCACGTATCCTTTCGCAAATATTCCATCAACCTTCGCCCTCCTCGCCTGGCGGTCGGCAGACGGCATTCTTATCGGGAATTTCTGGATACCGTGAAGTACAAGCTCACGAGCATGGGGTTTCAGGAAATGCGTGGCGAACTCATTGAGACGGAATTTTGGGATATGGACGCGCTTTTCATGCCTCAATTCCATCCTGCTCGTGCCATTCATGATGTGTATTTTGTCAAGAAACCCAAGATGGCTAAGAAAATCCAAGAGCCATTTCTCAGCCGGGTAGGCCAGGTTCACCGGGATGGGGGAACGAGCGGATCGAAAGGGTGGAAATACGAGTATGACCCTGAGCGGGCGAAGCGCCTAGTCCTCCGCAGCCAAGGCACCGCCGTTTCCGCTCGGACATTGGCACAAAATCCCCCTGTTCCCGGTAAATTTTTTTCTATCGCCCGGTGTTTTCGTTATGACAATGTCGATGCCACGCATGCCACGGACTTTTTTCAGGTGGAAGGGATTGTGCTCGGCTCTGATATCAATTTTCGAACACTCTTGGGACTCCTGCAATTATTCGCCAGGGAAATGGCACAAGCCAAAGAGATTCGATTTTTTCCGGCTTATTTCCCGTTTACCGAACCCTCGGTGGAATTGCATGTCCGTCATCCCAAACTTGGATGGATGGAACTGGGGGGCGCCGGACTTTTCCGCTCTGAAGTCACCATACCCTTAGGGGTGACAGTTCCGGTTATTGCATGGGGACTCGGGCTGGATCGAATGGCCATGATCGCCCTTGGGATACAAGATATTCGCGATTTATTCACTTCCGATCTAGAAGCGGTTCGCAATATGCGCCGTCATTTTTAGCTACGACCCATGCCAACCATTTCCATTTTCCAAAAAGATTTCTGTGGACTTGTCAGTCGTGATGCCTCCATGTCCGACCTTGAACAATGGATGCCCTATGTGAAAGGGGAGGTAAAAGACGTCTCACAGGAGACTGGTGAAGTGCGCGTGGAACTTCAAGATACCAATCGGCCTGATTTATGGTGTGTGGAAGGGATCGCCCGACAAATTCGATCGGTGCTGAATAAAGGGATGCCCCCATACTCATTTTTTTCGGAAAAAAGGGGCGCAAAACGGCGGATTCAAGTGGCCCAGGGCATGGAAGCCGTTCGACCATATGTCGCGGGTTGCGTCTCGTTGGGATATGCCATGACGCCGGATGGCCTCGACCAGTGTATTCAAACTCAGGAAAAATTAGCCGACGCTTTTGGACGAAAACGTGAAACCGTATCCATAGGCCTCTATCGTGCCTCCGCCATTGCCTTTCCCGTCACGTATGGCCTCGTGAAACCGGATGAGATTCGATTTACGCCATTGGGATTTGAGGAAAAAATGACCCCACAGGAAATCCTCACCGTCCATCCCAAGGGTCTGGAATATGGATCAATTCTCGCTGGATGCGAACGGTTGCCGCTTCTTTGGGATTCAGATGGACAGGTATTGTCCTTTCCTCCCATTATCAACAGTCGGGAACTTGGTGAAGTGCAGGTAGGAGACACCGACTTACTCGTGGAAGTCACCGGAACCGATTTAAGTATGGTTGTCTTGGCCTTGAACATTTTTGCCTGCAATTTAGCCGATCGGGGGGCCACCATCGAATCACTGGACATTAACTATCCCTACAACACTGAATTCGGCACGACCATTAAAACCCCACTGAGCATGAATCAATCGCAACGGATTTCCATTGAGGCCATTGAACAGGCCTTGGGAATGCCACTCGGTTCTGAGGCTATTCAGGAGGCCCTTGCTTCTTATGGATACCAGGTGAAAGCGACCAGGCAGTCCATATCCGTCACCTTACCCGCTTTTCGAAACGATTTCATGCATGTGATGGATGTCGCGGAAGATGTGGCCATTACCCGAGGCTATGAATCGTTTTCTCCCATCATGCCACAGACCTTCACCGTTGGAAGTCTCTCCATGGAAGAACAAACCAGCGATCGCATGCGGGATCTAATGGTCGGATTTGGATTTCAGGAAATTTTTTCCAATATCATGGCTTCCCATCAGGAGTTGGTGGACAGAATGCGGATTGCCGACACTGAATATGCGCGACTGGTAGAAGTAGACAACGTCATGTCCCAAACCTATGCCTGCCTGAGACCTTCCATTTTACCATGTCTGCTTAGGGTGGAAGCCCTATCACCTCGTGCGTTTTATCCCCATCTACTTTTTGAGGTTGGAGAAACGGCTCAACTGGATTTGGAGGCCAATGTGGGTTCTCGGACGACCCTGTCCATTGCCGCCATTAGCGCCAATTCGGGAGCGAATTTTTCAGAAATTCATAGCTATCTGGATTTATTGATGTATTACATGGCGTGGCCCTACGAACTGGAACCAGTCACTCATCCCTCATTTTTAGAGGGACGAGTTGGCCGAATCCGTTGTGAAGGATATGCGGTGGGATATATCGGAGAGTTTCACCCGGAAGTACTCGAAGCCTGGCAAATCGATATGCCAACTTCCGGGTTTGAATTCGAGATCAGAAAGCGGGAAGCTTAGGCAGTGACGGGTTGTCCGTCTCCCTTGGTGAGGGACACAAGATGAGAAAAGCCTTGAGGATCGTGAATCGCCATTTCTGAAAGCATTTTTCGATTTAATAACACATTGGCTTTCTTCAGCGCATTCATGAACTGACTGTAGGTGACTCCTTGCGCGCGAACAGCCGCGCTGATCCGGGTAACCCAGAGCTGCCGGAAATTACGTTTTCTCTGTTTTCGTCCGGTATACGCATATGCTTGCCCCTTATCAACTGATTCGGTGGCAGTCCGGAAAAGCTTACTTTTTCCTCCATATTGGCCACTCGCCAGTTTGAGCCGCTTTTTCCGGCGCTGTCGAGTTTGTGGCCCACCTTTTACCCTTGGCATGACACGTTCTCCTTAAATTTTGGAATGTTACTTATAGGGGAGCAATCGAGACAGTGAAGTTCGGTCTTCTTTTCTGACCTCTGCTGGACCGCTTAGTCTAGATTTTACTCCAGGTGCCTTGGAAGTGAGGATATGACGCATTCCGGCCTTCCGCCGCATCCACTTGCCGGAGCCGGATCGTTTGAATCGCTTACTGGCTCCTGAGTGATTTTTTAGTTTCATTTTTGCCATTGGTTATTTTCCTTTTCAACGACCGGCAAATTGCCGGTTTTCCTCAACTTAGCCAATTATTTTGGCGCGACCACCATGTAAAGATTCCGGCCTTCCATTCTAGGAGGGCTTTCAATATTTCCTGCGCCCTTTAACTCCTCAATAACCTTCTGAATCGCTTTGAACCCAAGCTCTTGATTGGCCATTTCTCGACCGCGGAACATAACCGTAACTTTGGTCTTATTCCCTTCTTCCAGGAAGTCCCGTATTTGCCGGACTTTCGTCTCCATATCGTGCTTGTCTGTCCGAGGCCGAAATTTAACTTCCTTAACCTGGGTGGATTTCTGGTTAAGTCGCATGCGATGTTCTTTTTTGCTCTGTTCATACTTAAATTTCCCATAATCCATAATACGGCAGACCGGAGGGTCTGCGGTAGGAGCCACTTCCACCAAATCATATCCAATTTCCCTCGCCTGCCGAATCGCCTCCGATGTCTTCAGGATTCCAAGTTGTTCACCTTCAGCACCAATAACCCGGACTTCAGGATTTTTGATGAAATGATTAATACGTTGTTTGGGTGTCACCGGACGAGTCATTCGAAAAGTAAAGAACCCTTCCTAACAGCCTCGGGCATATCTTCCCGAATCAGCGTCACCAAATCGATAATAGGCATCGTTCCCAAATTTTTCCCGTTCCTTTGTCGTACTGCAACCATCTTTGCTTCAGCTTCCCGATCCCCCACGACAATCATGAAAGGAATCTTTGCCTTTTCAGCCTCACGGATTTTAAGGCCAATCTTTTCATTTCGCAAGTCTAAGGCGACACGACAGCCTTCCTGACGAAGATTTTTTTCCACCTCTTGAGCATACCCTTGATGTTTTTCTGAAATTGGGAGGACCGTAACCTGAACAGGGGCCAACCAAGCCGGAAAGGCACCCCCAAAATGCTCCAGGAGAATCCCGAAAAATCGTTCTATTGATCCTAATAAGGCCCGGTGAATCATGATGGGTTGATGAGTTTTACCATCATCACCCACGTAAGTCAGGCCAAACCTCTCGGGATTATTGAAATCAATCTGAACTGTTGAGCATTGCCATGACCGGCCTAAGGCATCCTGAATTTTGACATCAATTTTAGGCCCATAAAAGACCCCTTCCCCCGGATCTTCCTGATATGTATAGCCTCCGTTTTTCAGGGCAGTTTCCAGCGCCAGCGTCGCTTGATCCCATTGATCGATCGTCCCCACAGCCTTTTCGGGCCGAGTGGAGAGAAACATCTTGAATTCCGTAAATCCAAAAGTCCCCAGCATACTCGTAATAAATTTCAGGACCTTTTGGACCTCTTCACCCAACTGGTCAGGGCGGCAGAATAAATGGGCATCATCCTGGGTAAATCCCCGAACCCGCATCAGGCCATGCAGGACTCCGGAACGTTCGTACCGGTAAACCGTTCCCAATTCCCCGTAGCGGATAGGCAGATCACGATAACTGCGCAAATGTGATTTATACACCATGATATGAAACGGGCAGTTCATGGGCTTTAGCTGATATTCACTGGACTCGACAGGCATGGAGGCGAACATATTTTCTTTGTAGAAGTCCACATGCCCGCTGGTTTTCCATAAATCCAACCGAGCAACATGCGGCGAATAGACCAACTCATATTGATTGGCTAAATGTTGTTCCCGCCAAAAATTTTCAATCAGCAGACGGATTTGTGCCCCTTTGGGGTGCCATAAAATAAGACCGGGTCCGGTTTCGTCCTGAATACTAAATAAATCGAGGTCTTTCCCGAGCTTTCTATGGTCACGGCGTTTGATCTCCTCTAAATTGTCCAGGTGAGCCTGCAAGGCTTCTTTGGAGGGAAAGGATGTGCCATAAAGCCGCTGCAACATGGGATTTCGTTCATCCCCTCGCCAATAGGCACCTGCACTATTCAAAAGTTTAAAGGCTTTGACATAGCCCGTGGCCGGCAGATGGGGGCCACGACAGAGATCGACGAAGTCCCCTTGGGTATAAGCAGACACCGGCTCTCCATCAGGAAACCCTTGAATGAGCTCTACCTTATAGAATTCACCACGATGTTTAAAAAATTCAATGGCCTCTTCCTTGGAGAACTCACGTCTTGAAACCGAAAGATTCCGTTTGATGATTTCCAAAGCCTTGGCTTCGATTTTTTCTAAATCTTCCGGCGTGAATGGGCGCTCAAAGGCAAAGTCATAAAAGAAACCGTCCTCGATGGCCGGACCAATCGTTAATTGGGCGGAAGGAAAGCATTCCTTCACCGCTTGGGCCATAATATGCGTACTACTGTGCCGATAAATTTCTTTCCCTTCTGGGGAATCAAACATTAATGGCTGCAAGATTGAATCGGTCTCCAGGGAACCCAGGAGGTCTATTTCCACGCCATTGGCCTTTACGGCAAACACCTCAGGTGGTAGGGCTCCTTTTAGCTTCTCTAGTGCCGCCTTGGCTGAGATCCCTTTGGGAAAAGCCTGGCTACTTTCGCCTTGCAGTGATACCTGAATAGATTCCATTAGCGTAAAAACACCTAATAAAGAAAGGCTCTACATTCCGTGATGAACGCAAGAAAAGGCACCATTCCCCTCAATATAAGGAAGATGGAAACCTGTCAGGCTTTTTTGGAGAAAGATAATGGTAGGCGCGGGCGGTATTGAACCGCCGACCTCTACCGTGTCAAGGTAGCGCTCTCCCCCTGAGCTACGCGCCTATATCTTACCGGCCATATGCTAGACTGCATTGCCGGTCTTGTCAAGAAATGGTTTATTTTTCAAGGGGAAAGGGAAAGACTATTCCAAAGAATCCGATTCGGTCTTTTTGCGTTTTCCGGCAGTAGATTGCTTTAACTGATTGACAGAGATTTGAAATTCTGTAATCTTTTTCCTGAGTGTATTGCGATTAAGACCAAGAAGACGAGCCGCTTTAATCTGATTGCCATGCGTTTCCCGTAAGGCGAGTTCAATCAAAGGCCGTTCAACAGCTCTCATTAAGGTGGGATAAAGGTTTTTCCCTGAGCCGACATTCATCGCTCGAACAAAATCCCCCAATTTTTTTTCCACATAACTGGCCAGGCTCACATCTTTCGGATCGATAGCCCCCTCTTCCGATGGTTGATCTCCCATAACCTGCCGGATCTGATTCATGGTGCTCCAGGCGGGCAAGGGTCCGGCATAAATAAACGTCTTGGACAAATTTAATTGGCCATTCAGTGCCGACAAGGCCGGAAAAAATTTCTTCCCGGACTCATCCAGAATCACGCCGGTAAATTGTTGAGAGCGCATGGCCGCTTCCAGGGAAGAGCAGTCATCCAATACCGTAATGGTGTTCTGAAGGTCAGGACCTTGAACCCGCGACTTGAGATCGGGATCCTGGGTTAACAGAGCAAACCGTATGTGAGAAGAGTTCAAAGACACGTTATTTGGGTCAGGTGAAATGCAAGCGAGGATTATGTCGGAACATTATTTAAAAATCAATTGAGGTCTATCTCCTAGGTTGAGAAGCTCAATTAATTCCCAAAAGTGGACCCATTATCCGTAATGTGCACCAAACCAACACGCCGCCAATTGCATCCAACAACAATCCGGCTTGCACCATTCGGAGAATCGGAATCCTTCCTGTTCCATACACTATGGCATTCGGGGGAGTAGAAACCGGCAACACAAATGCCAGACTTGCAGCCATACACGCTCCCAGTACGGGAGGGACAGGAGAAAAATTGGCCGTGTGAGCAATGGCGATGAGCACCGGTACAATCATACTGGTCGCTGCGGTATTCGATGCGAGCTCCGTGAGAATCAGGGCCGTAAGAATGGCCACACCCGTTAAACCCCAGATGGACTCAATGCCAAACATAGCCACCATACCGTGGCCAATCGCTTTCGCCAATTCGGTTTCCACCATCAACTCCCCAAAGGCGATGCCTCCCCCGAATAACAGGATCGTTCCCCAATGAATATTGGCGGCTTCTTTCCATGTTAAGGTGAATTTTCCCTGACGAAAATCCAAGGGCAGAAGGAACAATAGCCCAGAGGCAAAAATAGGCACCAATTCTTTCGGCAAATGGGCATGAACCCATTGCACGACGGGATGATTTCCTTCAAACCATATTGAGAGTAATGCCGGGAGTAGCCACAACAGGACAGCCAACAGAAACACCGCAAACGTATATTGCTCCCCCCGAGTCCAGGGAAGGGGTGCCGAAATCTTGAGAACAGAAGTTCCTTCATGAAAAGACGAGTGAGAAGGGGGAGGATGTAACCAATACATAAGCGTAAACATCACGAGCAGCATTACACTCGCCAACGGCAATCCAATCAGCAACCATTGGTCGAATGAAATCGTGATATGGGCCTGCTGGGCTAACAACCCCACTCCGATTAAATTCGGGGCGGTGCCGACGAGTGTGGCCACTCCCCCAATACCGGCGCCATAAGCCAGACACAGCAAAAATCCGGTGTCAAAGGTTTTCATATGAGGATAGCCCTGCCGAAGCGCCCGTAATACACCAAGCGCAATCGGCAACATGACCGCCGTTGCCGCGGTATTGTTAATCCACATAGACAAGCCGGCAACAGCCAAACTCATAGCCATCATAATTCGAATAGGATTGGAACCCACCCACTTACGTGACAACAGCCAGTTGCCAAACCGGCGGTCCAACCCATGAACGGATAGGGCCTCCGAAATAAAAAAACTCCCGATAAACAGGAAGATGATGGGGTGGGCAAAGGCCGAAAATACGGATTGCATGTTTCCTAACCCGGCGACGACACACAGACCACAGCCCAACAAAGCGGTAACGGGCAGAGGAATAGGCTCTGTAATCCACATCACCACTACCCAGCTTAAAATGGTTGCCAGAATTCTCGCGGGGTCGGGTAGGGATTCGGGAAGCAGCACAAACATCAACCCGGCAATGAGCGGGGCGGCAAAAAGACCAAATTGATGTGCCGGAATAGCGGTATGGGGACCTGGACCGGATTGGCTCATGCAGCTCTTGGAATGGACGCGCTCAGCTCAGGAAATCCGGTAGGCCTAGAGTCCTCGACCGCATATCCTGTTTTCCTATTTGCCTAAGTGGCCTTGTCGGGTAACCTCTCTAGGATTTGGCGTATGCAGCAGGTATCATACAGAAAAAGGGATATGTGAGATAGGGACCCCAGGAAAGGATTCAACGATTTATCCTTATGCAATCAAAAATTCATACCTTAGACAGTCTCTTACAACGAATTTCCGTTCATCAGCAGGCGGGAGAATCCATTGTCTTTACGAATGGGTGTTTTGATTTGCTGCATATCGGTCATACCCGATATCTGGCAGAAGCCAAAGAGTTGGGAGATCGATTAGTGGTCGGAGTCAACAGCGATCGTTCAGTCCGTCAACTGGATAAGGGGAAGCATCGACCAATCCAAACGGATGCCCAACGGGCAGAGGTCATTGCCGCATTAGGTTGCGTAGATTACGTGATACTTTTTGACGAGGCGGATCCTTTGAATCTCATTAAGGCTATCCAACCCAACGTCCTTGTGAAAGGAGGAGATTGGACCTCCGAACGTATTATCGGAAAAGATTTTGTTGAGGAACGGGGAGGATTTGTGCGAACGATTCCACTTGTCGCCGATGTTTCGACCACAACGATTATTGAACGAATTCTCACCACTCATGGAATAAGCCCATCCTGCTAGTCCGCACGTCGAGAACCTTTTTCGTGGTGTATTTCAGATTATGAACGTCCCTTCCGTCTTCCATCATTTTGCAAACCAGCTGCGCACGGTCGTTCCAGCGATCCCGGAACAGACGCCCCCGCCCTGTCTGCTGAGTACGCAACAGGCGTGCCTCGCACTGGCCATGACCCTGTTCACACTTCCGGGGAAAAAGACCGCCGGCACCGACAACCAAACACACCTCATCATCACACCCACACAAGAACAAGCCGAAGAATTGTATGAAGATTTGGAATTTTTCTTCTCGTTCATCAGGCGGGATCACGAGACACTGGCCTTATTCCCTCCATGGGCCACCATTCCCTATAATCCGGCACTGCCGGCCCACAGCGTTATTTGTCAGCGAGTTCGGTCCCTCCACCGGTTGTCTCAGGGTGAAAGCACCGTCATTGTAAGCTCACTGCCGGCCATCTTGCATAAACTGCTTCCGCCGGAGGTCTTCGCTCAAGCATGTTTTTCCCTCAAGATTGGCGAGACGTGCGAGCGTGAGGTGCTTCTTCGTTCTTTAATCCGGCTAGGGTATGAACGTGGATCGTTGGCTGAAGTCCCCGGTGAGTTCAGCGTACGTGGCGGTATCGTGGATATTTTCTCCACAGCGCAGGACCATCCCGTCCGTGTCGAATTTCTTGGGGATACGGTCGAATCCATCCGGACGTTTGATCCCTCCACTCAAGAATCCATCACCCATCTCAAGGAAACCTGGGTCTTACCCACACGGGAGTTTATTCCTCCCGATTCCGGACAACCGGATACTTCTCTGGAACCCATCCAGGCAAGTATTGAATGGGATCTTCCCCGGTATTACCCCAAACTTGTCACACTGTTTGAGTACATTCACACGCCCGTCACCGTCTCTTTCTACCGCCCGGTCGATCTGGATGCTGCGGCTGCGCAATTTTGGAATGCTTTGTTAGAAACATGGGAACAGCTCCAGCCCGGCCCGGGGGGCGTCTCTGGCCACGCTGACCCCGATCAACTCTATGAGGTGTGGGAAACCATTAAAACCTATACCAGCATGTGTCCAACGGTATGGTGGGATAGCGTGGCTCCTGATACCAGCACCATGCCCTGTGTGCCTGTTTCCTTACAGGCTCAGTCTCCCGGGAGTGTCGGGGTAGGCATTCGCGGGCTTCCCTTCAAGGAAACCCTTTCCAAGCTGGACCATTTGAGGGCGGACTCCGAAATCTTTTTTGTGGCTCGCAGTCCGGGACAGGTGGAACGCCTGTTGTCCTTATTGCATGACCACGGCTTCCCGGCCAACAAGTGGGAACACCCCTCCCCTCAACCAGCCACAGATGCTCGCGCACCATTTTACTGTCTTGAAGGAGACCTCTCGGCAGGGTTCCTTTCGCCTGACGGGCACATCGCGTTCGTCACCGAGGAAGAATTATTTGGGAAAGGCATCCGGCATCGTCCCCACACAAAATCGCCCACTGCCAAATTTTTCTCGTCGCTGGAGGATCTGAAAGAAGGCGATCTCGTCGTCCATCTCCAACATGGGATTGGACGATATCTGGGTTTACGGCGTTTGGAGGTACAGGGCTTTACCAGTGATTATTTGCTCCTTCAATTCGGTGGAACCGATACCCTATATGTCCCGCTGGACCGCCTGAACCACATCCACCGGTATCGGGGAGCGGAACAACGGTCCCCCCGACTGGATCGCCTTGGAGGTACGGCTTGGGGCAAAACCAAGGCGAAAATCAAAAAGGGCATCGAGGATATGACCGAGGAACTCGTTGAACTCTATGCCAACCGGGAAGTTGCCAGACGGACGGCCTATCAGGAGGACACTCTCTTGGTGCATGAATTTGAAGCGGGGTTTGAATATGAAGAAACGCCTGACCAACTTCGAGCCATTGAAGAAATAGGACGAGATATGGAATCCCCGAAACCCATGGACCGTCTGGTTTGTGGAGATGTGGGATACGGCAAAACGGAGGTCGCCATGCGTGCCGCCTTTAAGGCGATCCAGGCCAACCGGCAGGTGGCTGTCCTGGTTCCTACGACATTGCTGGCTCAACAGCACTTTGAAAACTTTTCGATACGGTTTGCCCCGTTCCCGGTCAAAATCGGTATTCTGTCACGGTTTCAATCAGCCAATGAGATCAAAGCTACATTGAAAGATCTGGCTGCCGGCGTGATCGACATTGTGATCGGGACGCATCGGGTCGTACAGAAAGATGTCGTCTTTAAACAATTGGGCTTGGTGATTATCGATGAAGAACAATGGTTTGGTGTTCGTCATAAGGAACGCCTGAAGCAACTTCGCACCCAGGTCGATGTGCTCACACTGTCCGCGACCCCTATCCCCCGGACTCTGCAGATGGCCTTTTCAGGAGTGAGAGACTTATCCGTCATTGAGACCGCGCCTCCGGGTCGTTTGGCGGTGGAAACCCAGGTCCTTCGGTTCGATGCGACAGTGGTACGGGAGGCCATTGCCCGGGAACTCGCTCGTGGAGGTCAGGTGTACTACGTACACAATCGAGTGGAAACCATGGAGCAGACTGGTGCCTGGTTACAAGATCTGGTTCCGGAAGCACGGGTATTGATGGCGCATGGCCAAATGAATGAACAATTATTAGAACGGGTGATGTTACGATTTTTTCACCAGGAAGCCGATGTACTGCTGGCCTCAGCCATCATCCAATCAGGGTTGGATATTCCCAGCGCGAACACCATCCTGGTTGATCGGGCGGATTTATTCGGGCTCTCCCAGCTGTATCAACTTCGCGGAAGGGTGGGGCGAAGCGGGCAACAAGCTTTTGCCTACCTCTTCATTCCGAACGAGGAAACCCTGAGTACCGACGCGCAAAAACGCATGAACGCCATTCAAGAATTTGCGGAACTTGGCTCCGGGTTTCGGATCGCAGCCGCTGACCTTGAAATCCGGGGAGCGGGAAATTTACTCGGGAAACAACAGTCCGGCAATATCGCCGCCGTCGGGTTAGACCTGTACCTACAAATGGTGGAGCAGGCTGTTCAGCAGCTTAAAGGCCAGGAAGTGGAAGAAGAATGGGAACCCACTCTTCAACTTGATGTTTCGGCCTTCATTCCCGAGGAATATGTGGAAGACGCCTCACAGCGCCTGGGACTCTACAAACGGTTATCCGGGAGTGACCGGTTAGGGGATTTGGCCTTATTATATGGGGAGACGCTTGACCGGTTTGGATCGCCTCCTGCCGCCATGGAACGACTATTTGAAGTCATGCAGATCAAAGTGTTGGCCAAGGCCCTACAACTTGAGTATGTCGAAGTCCGGGGCGGGCTGATGAACCTTCGCTTTCATGAACGGGCCAAGCTCCCGGAACAGGGGATCCGTGCTTTGATGGACAGATGGAAAGATCATCTGGACTGTCTTTCTCCTCGTGCCTATCGTTTGACTCTCCCCGAGCAGGATTGGGCATCCATGTACCCCAGGGCTAATGCGATTTTACAAGAACTCCATCAGTCAATGGCCAAAGAGGAAGTGAGAACGTAGCGTGAAGGGCATGCGTGTATGCCTGAAAGATTGGCCTTTACAGGCGGTCACCCTCTGGGTGACGGCGAGCCTTCTTTTTTTTCCTGGGGTTAGCGTGAGTCTCACTGACCGGATTATTGCCGTGGTGAATAAAGAGGTGATCACGTGGTCTGATCTTGAAAAAGAATTGCGCGATGAGTATAAGCGCCTGAACGCCAAATATCACGGAGAGGAACTGAACCGGCGGTATTTCCAGAAACAACGAGAAGTCCTGAACCACATGATTGATGATCACCTCATGATTCAAGAAGCTCAAGCCAAGGGACTCTCTGTCACTCAGGACGAAATCGATGAAGCCTTACGACGAACTCCGCTGCCACCCACTCAAACCGAAGAAGAATTCGGGCATCAAATGCTCCTCAAAAAACTCTTTGACTTCGAGATTCGCCGGAACATTGTCATAGAGGAAGAAGAAATCCGGCGATATTATGAGGCCAACTCCACGCTTTTTCTCTCACCGCCCCGGTACCGACTCCAGCAAATTCTGTTAGACGGGCAGGAAGGCTACGAACGGGAGAAAGCCAAGAACAAGGCCCAAACCATGTATGCGGCATGGACACCGAATACGACGCTGGAGGATTTCGCCACCAAATATTTCGAGCGAATTCATGAATTAGGTTGGGTACAGGAAAACGAATTAGTGGCCCCTCTGAAGCAGGTGGTCAAGGAACTGAAACCGGGACAGATCTCCGCCCCTATTGAAACCCTCCTAGGATTCCACCTTATTCTGTTAGAGGAAATTCAACAACCCCAACCGCTCCCGCTTGAAGTCGTAGAACGGGATATCCGTGGCATGCTGACTAAACAACGATCCGAGGAAGCGTATCGAAATTGGCTTGCCGATATCAAACAAAAAGCCTTCATCGATGTGAAGCTTAAATAGAGTATTCATTTCATTGCTGGATGGCTCAAGACCTACTCCCATCACAAATCCCTTTCATACTCCATCCTACACGTGGTCTAAGCGCCGATAGGTTTTTTGGGCCAGATTGTAAATCTCAATAAAACCTGCAGACGCATTCTGGTTGAAACTCGCATCCTTATTGAAGGTGGCCAAATTGGCATCGAATAAGGAATAGGGGGATGTCATCGCGACCACATCAGCTTTTCCCTTAAACAGCTTGACTTTCACCGTTCCCTTCACACGCTGGTTGGCGGAATCCTGAAACGCATGGATGGCATCCATGGACGGATCAAACCATTTAGCGCCATAACAGGTGTAGGCCCACTTTTCATCAATGATTTTTTTCAGTTCGTTTAAATCACGGGTATTGACGAGTTTTTCCAGATTAAAATGCGCTTTGATCAGAATTTCCGCTCCCGGAGCTTCATACACGCCACGAACCTTCAATCCAACCAGGCGGTCCTCCGTCAAATGCACAATGCCTACCCCATGCCTTGCCCCTACCGCATTGGCACGTTCAATGACCTGACAAAGGGGTAGATCTTCACCATTGATTGAACAAGGGATTCCCTTGTTGAACCCGACTTCGACAATCTCCGGTTCATCCGGCGCCTGTTCAGGGGGAATGCATACCTGCAGAAATTTTCGTAAATCGGGAATGCGGGCGGGATCCTCAATATCCCCTCCCTCATTAGTCGAGCCCCACATATTGTCATCATGCGAATACAGATACTCTTTAGTTTGTTTAATGGGAATATCGTGTTGTTTGGCATAATCAATCTGTTCGTCCCGGCCCATACTCCATTCACGCACCGGCGCAATCACTTTCATAGTCGCATCCAAAGTCGTAATGTAATTTTCAAAGCGAACCTGATCATTTCCTTTTCCCGTGGAGCCGTGAGCAATGACCTTGATTCCCCGTTCCTTGGCCACACGAACGGCAATTTCCGAGAGCGTCACTCGGGCAAGGGGAGTCGAGAGAGGATATCCCCCCTGATAATCGGCATTAGCTTTAATTGCCCGGGACAGGAGTTTTTCAGCAAATTCTTCCCTGGCGTCAATGACCACCGCCTCCTCGGCACCGAGCTTGATCGCTTTCGCTTTGACCGCCTCCAGATCCTCATGTAATTGGCCCACATCGACCGTAAGCGCCACGATGGAACAGGCATACGCTTCCTGAATCCATTTGAGCATAATGGAAGTATCCAGTCCTCCCGAGTACAGCAAGACACACTTATCAAACGTTCCCTTTTTGGCTTCGTGAGATGCAATTTTCTGATACGTGATTTTTGATTCCATGCCGTGTTCACCTAAAATGAGGTTGTGTACATTTATTGAGCCCTCACCATCTGTTCAAACCCAAGAGCTCACTTTGGAAGTGGATAATAACCCAAGAAGATGAGGGAATTCGATGTTAGGCGGTGATATAGCGATCGACTACGGCGGCACCAACGGCATCCCCCCAGACATTGACTGCAGTCCGAAACCGATCGATCAGCCAGTCAATAGCCAAGAGGAGCCCCAGACCCTCAAGCGGAAGCCCGACTGCCTGAAAGACCACGACCATCGTCACAAGCCCAGCCTCAGGGATTCCTGCAGCGCCAATGGCAGACACCGTCGCCACAACAAACAGAACAATAAGCGCTTCTCCACTTAAGTCAATTCCCCAGGCTTGGGCAATAAACACCGCGGCGACCGCCTCATATAACGCCGATCCATCCATATTGACCGTCGCACCGACTGGAAGGACAAACCGGCTTGATCGACTGCTCACCCCGGCGCTTTCGACCCCCTCCATGGTCAGAGGCAAAGTCGCAGACGAACTTGCCGTGGCAAAGGCGCTAGTGAGGGCCGCGCCAAGCGCGCGCGCATAGGCCAAGGGATGACGTCGACCGGCCACATGCAAAATAAGACCAAGAATAATTCCTGCATGGATCGCCAATCCCAGCAGTACGGTAACCGTGAATAACCCTAAACCCACTAATAACGCGACTATACCGTCAAGTCCACCGGCACTCGCTAAACGCCCTGCCACTAAGCCAAACACGCCAATGGGACCGATCCACATCACAAGGTGAATCAACTTCATGATCGCCCCGAATATACCTTCAAAAAATTTGAGCACCAATGTGCCATTTTCCCCGACCGTTGTCAGCGCCGCCCCGAATGCCAGAGAAAAGATTACCAGTGGCAGCAATTCACCCTGTGAAGCGGACGCGAATAAATTCGGGGAAAGGAATCCCTTTATGAGATCCAGCCATCCGATGTTCACCGCTGCCGCAACTCCGGTAGGGGCCACCGCTGCGGCAATATCGGCTCCCACTCCAGGTTTAATGAGACTGACCAGGATCATTCCCAGTACAATGGCCATGCCTGAGGTGATCAAATAATACGTAACTGTCGCTCCTCCCAATTTACCCAATTGCCGAATATCACCCAGTGATCCAACTCCCTGGATAATCGAAGCCACGATCAAGGGCACCACCAGCATCCGCAGCATCCGGAGCCAGAGTTCACCCAGGATTTCCACATGGCGAGCGGCTTCTGGGGCCAGGGCCCCGAGCACCCCTCCGGCGACCGCACCAGTCACCATGAGCCACACAAGAGGACCATGGCCATTTCCACGATTCACAGAAAGGGGTTGTTTGGTAATGGGAGGAACCTGATGTTAAGGGAAGGAAAAGTTACTTGGTTTTTTTTGCTACTTTCTGTTGGGGTACCAGGACTCCCGGAGTATTGGCCTTTGCCTGCCTCACAAGGTCATCGGAACTATCGAGGGAAATAATGGGCTCGAGCTTATGATGCAAGTAAATGAGCGCCCTGGAGGGTTCCACACCAATTTGCCAACCAAGATCCTGGTCAGGCTTGAGTTCTTGAACATAGGCAATGGCCGATACACTGATAAACGTCTGTCGTTCCCCGGTCAGCGTCGATTGCCTGACTTGTAAAAAAGACATGCACCACTCCTTTCAATCTTAACAGCCCAAAGGCTTACAGCCAGGTGAAGGCCTGCCCCCAACTTTCCTTCGCATGCGTTATCCCCTCGTTAATAATTTCGGTTGGGACGGCTTGTAAGTCTCCGACTTCCATCTGATTATAGTGAAAGGCATAAATATGAGCCGCAAAGTGCTCGAAGGGTAATGAGGATTCTCCGGGAATTTCTAAGTGACCGACCACAGACGGTTCAACCCCTTTTCCCCAGTTCTGACGCCCCTCGTTATTTGGATTGAAAAAATAGACGCGAACTTTCCCTTCTTCATCCTCGGCAACACGCTGGATGGAGACAGCGTGATATCCTAAAAAAACCCCGTGGACATTGGTAATGAGGAGTCCAACCGGATTCGGATACACTAAATCATGCCCCCCGTCATATAACGGGTGATGGGTGGCGTAAAATAAGCGTAAAAAATTCTCGTACCCGGAGACGGTTTGGTTAACCAGATTAATTGAAGTCAGACTGTTCGGCACCCACCGACCATACAAAGCCGGGTTCACCCATTTATGTGGGTCTTCACCCCGTAAAGCCGCGCGTCGCATCATTTCATCATAAATACGATCCAGATGGGGCACCAGAATGCGTGAGACGGGGTCGAGCTTCAAATCAAATTTTCCTTCCGCGACTCCTCCCCCGATGTCTTTGGAAAAGATCGGCGAACCCTCAAACAGAAATTCGACAGTGTCGTCCCGAGCCGCGCTGGTCAGCAATTGGAGCAAATAACCGGGATCATGAAGACTCCAAAGACTCAGAGCCCGAGCACCTTGGCATGTCGGGTTGTTACCCTGCCCTACTCCCAACGGCTGCCCCAACATGGCGATAGCCCCACCCACAATGGCGGCATTAGCCGTAATGCCAGTCCCTCGAGGCAGATGTTTTTTGGTCACTTGTTGCGCAGAAGAACACAAGTCAAGATTGATCAATTTGCTGAGACCATCGGAGACCTCCGGCCGTGCCAAGAGCATCCGCTCCAACATCTGTTGGAATCCATAGATGATCCAACTGGTGGCGGGATGAATGGTCAGGCGCATCCACTCCAAAACCTTTTCTCGATATTGTTCCATATGAGCCTGGCCCACCTCGGTCAAATCCAAGGCAATCGCCAGGATTCCCGTTTCGTCATTCTTGAGGGCATGCTGGAGGAACGCGACATGGTATTCACTGGATAAACCGGTCAGCGTCAACAATTTTCCAACCACCTTGGCCTCATTTTCAATCTCATGTGCAGTCGCATTGGCCAGGAGATTTCGATAATTGGTGGGAGAGCCCGCTTTCTTTGCGAGTGGAGTGGGAGGGCCCGTGGCCTTGAGGTATCGCTCGAGTCTGGCGGCCAGCTTGGGATCAGGATCCCCCTGAATGTTCTTGGCCTGCTCGATCATTTTTAGAGTGAGGCTCACATCAATAGGTCGCTGGGCCACTCGCGCATCGATATCATCAAGAACCTGTTCCAGCAGCCCTTCCGAAGAGATCTCTTGCTCAATCCTGGCTAATAATCTTCGCGCGCGCGCGTAGACCTTCGGACGCAGACGAGACTCCTCGGTCTCACTGCCATACAATAATTCGAGATTGAGCCCCATGACCGTCCGTAAAAAGGCGAGGGCTTGCTCCGCAGAAAATTTCGGGTGTGGCGATTCTCCTGCTGCAATGGATAAGACCCGGAGTTCACTCAGCATTTCCAATGACGGATACTGCCCTTCTGCACGAAGCCCCCCGCCCACCAACTCAGGGAGGAGTCGGTCAGGATGTTCCCAGGGTCCGGCATGAAAGACCCCTGCGGAATCAAAGCGATGGGCCTGTCCTCTCACGAATTGCAGTCCTTCGTCGGTTTCAAACAAATCCGTGGCACGACGGATAAACTCAGGCTGGTATTTAGCTTTGACAAAGGGCGTCGCCTGCTCCAAGGCCTCTAAGGCGTGAAGAAAGGCTTGTTCCTGTCGACCAACGGCTACCTGCGATTCAGGCTTGGAGGAGCCCTTGAGGGAATCACTCATAGAAATCATACTCCTCATAGCGCTGGACGAGCTCTCGCAGGGTCTCAGGATCTTCTCCCGCCAGGAAGACAGTCCCATAATGATTCCCAAATCCCACGCGCTCTGCCACTTTGGCGGTAACGGGTTCAAACATGGTATGACGGTCCATATACGGATGCGCTTCCAATTCCTTAGGAAACTGAAGCTGATGGACGCTGGCTTTTCGAGGATACACCATTAAGTTGGCCGCAAAAATTTTATGGTCTTTTTCTTTTGGGAAAAACCGGTCTAATTCTGTTTTGGAGGTATTGGGATCGGAGCATAACAACAGAGCCGCATACGGATTAAACCCATGGGCACGCTGAATGAGTTCGAAAATATGGCCGCCGGGAACACGGGCCGCCACCTCCCCAAAGTGCAACTCCCCCTCCTGGTCCAAGAAATATTCCGGATGAATCATACCATTGACGATGCCAAATGCCTTCATGAGTTTTTCAATCGCCTTACGAATCTTTGTCCGCTGTTTGCTGAGCTTCGGCGTTTCCGGCACGATCTGGGAATAGCCCAAATGCACGTACTCCGTGATATTCATAAATTCAATTTTTCCCTTATTGATAAAAGCTTCAACCGAAAATTCCTGCCCGGCCAAATGGCTTTCGGCCAAACAGGGAAAGGCATCGTCAGGAAGGTCGGTAATGTCTTGTCGGCTTCTGACAAACACATGGCCCACACTGCCCGCCGCCGAGAGGGGTTTCAGATGCACCGGTTCAGGCACTTCCTCTTGCAAGCGAAGTCTTGCCTCATTGATGTCGTCAAAAAACGCGAGCGCTTCCTCCCGCGAACGAATCTCTTCAAACACCCCGACTCGAATGCCATTCATCTGCGCATTGCGCTTCATCATGGCCTTGTCACGGAACAGCAGTGCCCGTTGGAAGGCACGTGGATCCTTGAGCAGACGGGTGTTGAGGGACCCGGCCCATTCCACCGTTTCTTCATACAGGGGCACGGCATGGCTCACCCCCCGCTCCACCAATTTTTCATAGAGTCGGTCTGAGTTCTGATTGTGGACATAAAAGTCCCACGTCACCACATCAACTCCATCCTCTTTTAATGCGATATCAAAACCCTCCGGCACTACCGCGACGAAAGGAATGTTGTGTTCCTTTGCGGCTTCCATTGTTTCCAAGCTATAGCCGAGCAGAGCCACCGGCGCCTTCTTTCCTGCGCGCGCTTTCTTGACTGCTGGCGCTTTTTTTTCCATGTAGACCTCCTTATAGATAGGGGTGACATATCGAAGGAATTCCTCCATGCTGTCGCGGTAAGCAGACAAATGGAAAAATCCATCAGTAACAATGATAGACTCGTTTGTGAGGAAAGGCGTGTTAGAACAGGTATTGGTACAGTTCAAAACCCTCTTCATAGAAGGGTTTTAACCAACCGCCGCGCCACTCTAGCACTTGATCCCGAGTGGTCGCAATGCATTCAAAGCCGAACCGGCGGTAGGAGCGCGTGGCCCAATAAGCCTTGGGATGGGCAATTAACACCATGCCGCGTTTTCCCTCGCGCCAAGCCACATCACGGACGTGATTAAGTAATTGAGGCCCAAACCCTTTGCCTGTGTGGTGATCATACACATAGATGTATCCAATATAAAACATGTCTCCGACTGACTGCGTGGAAACAATACCGACCGGCGCACCCTCGAACCGACCAATGTAAAATTGCCGCCGGGCAAATTCTCTCTCTCCCCAGGATTCGTCCACCTCATGCTGGGCCATATCTTTTTCATGGAGAAACGGCCGGTACCAGTCGGCAGATGAGCGGAGAATGTTGGCCGCAATCATCATTTCATGCCGTTTGGCCGGCTGAATATCTAAACGCCGCTGGGTCGCCCTCTTCCCATTTCTTCGATGTAGCCGTTCCCCAATTTCCGTTTGATTTTGCATCATGAAGATCGATCCTTTTTTAAAAATTTTTTTTCATGGACTCATACTCCTAACGAGTCAAGCCGGAGGGTCGTTGTCTATTGTGTGTTACTGTTTTCAAAGGAAAAATTGGTGTGAGCATCCGTTCATTCACACCGGGATTTTTCCAATGGATAAGATGTGTAAAATCTTGAATGTTTGAGACGAAAACAAGAAGTACATTCTTTCGTTTTCGTAATTTACGGGGGCGATTGGCATGGTACTGCTATCGTATTTCCATTGCCCCAGCATGAATTTTCAGGGGCGACCAGACAAGATTGTCCTGGCCTGATCACCAAATTGAATGACAACCAGAACCCCTACAGACATTCGGACCGGTCATTTTGGGTAATTTCTTTTACTAATCGGGAAAATGCTTCGATCCATACCTCAATCTACCTATACACCTCGCAAGACCCGTTCCATCAATTAACCCGTTGATATTTGTGATTTTGTGGAATTTTGGGACTATTATGTCCCTATATTTGGGACAGACTTGACTCATTTAAATATTATGAGACACTATTGTCTCAATGACAGAAACTTCCTCTATAGTAATCATGGGTTCCCCGGATCTGGAAAAGGCCTTAAGTCGTGAAGGCCTTGGAGTTGTACGGTTGGAAACCCCGGAAAATGTGAAAACCTTGGAGATTGATTCTCAGACCCGCCTGGTCATACTTGATGGACAGTACCTTGGAGACTCGCTGGTGTTTGACATGATGACGACCATCCAAGAACACAGACCCTATCTTGATGTCTTAGTGTTTAAACCGGGAGCCGATGCAGCCTACGTCCATTCGGTTTTGAAAAACGGGGCATCGGATGTGATTTATGAGGATTCACATGAAAAGCTGCATCATGCCATAGAGGCCATTCAGACCAATCAAAAGGTTTCTCCGGATACACCGGATTTGCGTGATACCCGTAAAAGACTGGGAAGCTTTGAAGGCATTCTCAGCCGTAACGGAGTCATGTGGGACATTTTTGAAACTATTACCCGCACCGCGAGTTCTGACGCCACGGTGTTAATTGTTGGGGAAACTGGAACAGGTAAAGACTTGCTGGCCCGGGCGATTCACCGGCAGTCCGGGCGAACCGGACGATTTGTGGCCGTCAATTGCAGCACAATCAGTCCGGAAATTATTGAATCGGAACTGTTCGGGCATGAACGCGGGGCTTTCACCGGTGCCCATCAACAAAAGCAGGGATTATTTCGGTATGCCGATGGCGGCACCATTCTTCTGGATGAGATTGGGGATATGCCGGTTCAAACCCAACTCAGTCTTTTGCGGGTATTGCAGGAACAAACGGTGAGACCGGTTGGATCTCATCATGAGGTGCCAATTGATGCCCGTGTCATTGCCGCGACGAATGCCTCATTGGCCAACGCCGTCCAAACCGGCTCTTTTCGCGAAGACCTCTTTTACCGGTTGGATGTCATCCGGTTAGAAGTGCCCCCGTTACGAGAGAGACCGGAGGATATCCTCTATATGTTTGGGCATTTTCTGAAACGCGTTTGTGCGGACTATGGAATGGACTGTCCGGAATTACACCAATCCTTCATGGATCAACTTTTAGAGCAGTCCTGGCCAGGCAATGTGCGGCAACTGGAAAACCTCACGCAACGCCTGGTGTTAAAAGGGCACACCCGGGAATTGACTGCGGAAGACCTGGCCGAAGTCTTGTATTCCCAGGATATCCCAGGGTCCTCTCCGGCTCTTCCAGCTCCTGAAACGGAAAGGGTGGATCGGCATGTTCAAAGCCAGGGTGATCACTCTCCGTCTATCAACCCGACCCTCACGCTGGCCGCCTACCTAGAGCCACACCTCACTACTCTTGAGAAGGAGTATTTGGAAACAGTGCTGTCAGAAAATAGTGGTCGCATTGCCGAGTCGGCCAATCAGGCCGGCATTAGCCGACGGACACTCCTGCGCAAGCTCAAGGCCTACAAAATCGACAAACAATACTTTCGACAGAAGAATTCAGCACCACAAGAGTAATCCTATTTTCTGGAATGAATGAGGTGAAAACACATTCAAGGATTGACATACCGCTCACGGAGATAGCTCAACAAATCTTCGACATGGTCCCGGGTTCCCACGGCTTTGTGTAAAAGGTCCGGCGTCTCATGCAGGTGACCCTGGCGATGGATCCGTTCCCGCAAAAAATTCAGGATAGTCGCAAAATCTCCTTCTTCGATGCGGTGCTCCAGATCCGGAAAGCTTTTCCGTAAGACGGCAAAGAGCGAAGCCGCATAGAGATTTCCCAGGGTGTAACTCGGAAAATACCCAAAGGCCCCACCTGCCCAGTGGGCATCCTGCAACACACCTTCTGCATCATCCTTCGGTCGCACTCCCAGGAATTGCTCACTCAATCGCGCCCATTCAGCTGGAACATCCTCAACAGTGATGCGTCGCTCCAACAGAGCCACCTCCATTTCAAACCGCAAAATGATATGCAGGTTATAGGAAACTTCCTCAGCAAAAATCCGAATGCTTCCCGACGTCACCCGGTTGGAGGAGAGGAAGACCAATTCCGGATCAAAGGCCTTGTCAGGAAAATGTCGGGCGAATACCGGCCGCAGCCACCGATAAAAGCCCCGGGATCGTCCAATCATGTTTTCCCACAGACGGGATTGGGATTCATGCATGCCGGTTGACGTCGCCGCATATACGGCTGATCCACCCTGTCCCTCCGGAATACCCTGCTCGTACAGCGCATGCCCGAGTTCATGCATGGTGGCCGCCAACCCGCTGAGCAGATCGCGTTCGTGGACATGTGTAGCAATACGCACATCCCCGCTGCCCACCCGGCATGAAAATGGATGCTCCGCCTCGTGCAACGCTCCCCGTGTCGTGTCGTATCCCACCGCCTTAATGATATCCTGGTGCATCGACAATTGATTGGCCTTAGCGAAATGGTCGTTGAAGGCAACCGATCCTTTCCTGGCCAGAGCCTGGCGCCGGATATCGGTCAAGCCTTGTTGGAGGGCGCCAAACATCCGGCGTAAATCCTCGACGGTCGTCCCGGGATCATAGTCTTCTAGAAGAACATCATAGGGATGTCGGTTGCCGTCAATAGCTTGTGCCCGCTCGAGTGCCAAATCAACATTTGACTGTAGGCTCTCGGCAAATAGACCATATTTTTTTTCTTTTTTCGCTTCTCCCCATGCGGCGACGCCACTGGCGCTGGCCTTCGCGATCCTGCTGGCCAATTTCGACGGCACACAGGTGGCCCGGCGGTAGGTTCGGCGCATATTACGAACCGCGGCTTGCTGCTCCGGAGTTGGATCAGGTAAGCCTGCCACCGCCTCAATAAGTTCACCCAGTCTGGGTGACGTGGCTTGTTCGTGATACAACCGTCCGATCAACTCACTCTGTTGAGCACGGCCCGCTGCCGACCCTGAAGGCATGGTTACCTGCTGATCCCAACCCAGTAACCCTCCAATGCCGGCCAGAGTATCCAGTTCCGCAATCTGCTGAGACAGTTCATCCCATACTGTTGTGGTCATATACTATTCCCTTCTATCGACTAAATGATTGGCAGGGGGGCTGTTGAAAAAAGCCGCCAGCGGCGTCCTCTCCATTTTTTCGTGCTCACGTACTGGAAGTACGCTCTGCGCGCAAAAAATGGCTGCGGCCTTGCTGGACGAACTTTTTTGAACTGCCCCGAGATCTCTGATAGGCCACGTCCCTGGGAGCCAAAATGCCAGTGGAACTATTACTGTTCAACACTCCAAAGGAAGATCGAGTATCCACGAGAGGGTATGAAACCATTCACATGGTTTTTCCATCAACGCTTGTGAAATGAATTTGTGAGATTCTCCCCGGCTTGTTTGAGCACCTGGCTTGTTTTGGCAAAGGCAAAACGGACGAGGTGTTGCCCAAGATCCGTCGCCTGGTAATAAAACGCGCTGCCCGGAACCACCGCCACCTTCGCCTCAGTGATCAACCATGTGGCAAACGATTGGGAATCACCCTGATGTTCCCAAGGCCCATAGCCGGCTAAAAGGTAATAGGCCCCTTGAGGAACATAGGGCTCAAATCCACTGTCGGTCAAAATCTGCATAGTGAGTTCCCGACGCCGAAGGAATCTCGCTCGCAGGTCAGTATAGTAGGTCTCGGGTAGGGCCAAAGCCGTGACCGCCGCATATTGGAAGGGCGTGGGAGCACAGATCGTGAGGTAATCATGTACCGTGCGGATTGCGGTCGTCACATCCTTTGAAGCCAGAACATACCCAAGGCGCCACCCTGTTGCCGCATAGATTTTTGACAGGCCTCCGGTGACGACCAGACCTTTCCAGTCGGGCGCCAGTGTTGCCGGGGCAATATGCCGATAAGGTTCGTAGTACAAATGATCATAGATTTCATCCGTCACCACATAGATCCCATGCTGGTCAGCCAGAGCCAGGATGGCGTTCAGTTCCTCCCGCGTGAAGACATGACCGGAAGGATTATGAGGAGTATTCAGAATAATGGCCCTGGTGCGAGGGCTGATGGCTGACCGAAGTTCATTCAGAGGTACCGCATAATCGGGTGGACGAAGCGTGACAAACCGTGGCGTACCGCTGGCAAAATACACAGCCGGAACGTAATTTTCGTGGGCGGGTTCGATGATGATGACCTCATCGCCACTCTCGACCAAGGCCAGCATGGCCGCCACAATTGCTTCCGTCACACCACAGGTAATGGTGATTTCTGTCTCGGGGTCAAAAGTCAAACCATGGCGTTCGTGCACATGTCCGGCAATGGCTTCCCGTAACTCTGCCAATCCCCAGGTCACCGAATATTGGTTGTGATCATGGGTAATGGCATCAATTGCGGCTTGCTTCACCACAGGTGCGGTGGGAAAGTCGGGACGGCCTTGAGCCAGGTTAATCGCTTCATGTTCCATGGCAATCCGCATATTTTCGCGAATCTGCGATGGCCCGATCCGATCAAGTCTGGAGGGAGGGTTGAAGGTCATGGGTGTATTCGTATCACCAAACAGTGGCATGGCTTACCTTCATATTGAGAAATGAATAAATATACAGGGAGAGCCGGCTATTCCATTTGCCGGCCGTGCATGAATAGACAACATGTGAAAAATTGGGGGACTCGTCAGAATAGGAGATCTCAGGGAAGTTCTTCAACCTCGACATGAAACCAGGAATGAAGGATTATGGGATGGATACAAAAAGAATGTCATTCGGAGGCTGTTGAATATTTCTCGTGTCTTACATTTTCATCACTGGATGAGTGACAGAACCCCGAAGACGGAAAAATAAGGGAGTATTCAAAAAGGCGCGTATTCTCACCCGCCCGCCCCGGCATAAAGACATGCCTATTCCCATGGCAAGGCCGCAGCCGTTTGGGCGAGCGGAACGTACGGAGGAGTAAGTGAGCACGACCACGCGGCGAGAACGCATCGCCTGCCCATCCTGAAAGGTGGCTCATTTGTTTTCAACACTCCCATTAGGGAAGGGGAGCGTCCAGAGTCAGCACCTCTCGCAACTGGTCAAGCAGCAACTGTTTGCCTTCCCCGGTATAGGCTGACAGGAAAAGCGGGTCCTCCTCCATACTCAAACCTTCACGCAATTCCCTCAGCGCAGCCTGACGGTGACCCCTTGTGACCTTATCCGCCTTGGTGGCCACCACCATCACCGGAATCTTCAGCCGCATGAGCCACTCGACCATCGCCCGATCCGATTCCTGTACCCGCCGGGAATCCACCAGCACTACCACACCCTGTAAATTCTTGCGTGTCCGCAAATATTCTTCAATCAGGGGACCCCAGAGCTCTCGAATCCGTTCAGGCACTTTGGCAAATCCGTATCCGGGAAGATCGACCAGCATAAAACGTGGGCCGTTCGTGGCAATCTCAAAAAAATTAATGGTTTGGGTTTTTCCAGGGGTCTTACCGACCTTGGCCAACCCTTTCTGATTCACCAAACAATTAATGGCCGAGGATTTCCCGACATTAGAACGGCCGACGATGGCCACTTCCGGAAGCGTCGGTTTCAGAAATTGCTCAACCGTCCCGCAACTCGCCTTGAATTCAGCAGAAAATATTTTAAACGCTCCCACGAAGAGTTCCTCTTTTTCATGTACAGACTAATTGAGCAATTGACGCCAATCCTGTTTGGCTCATCATGAGGCCACGGCCATCATATCTTAGGAAGTCACCAATTCCCTATACCACTCGCTAAACAACCGACTGCCTATTGAAAGTGTGGCTTCTTCATCCCGAATCCAGCGGCTGACCAGCCCCAACGTACACAGCGTATCCGCGACAGGCTTGATCGTCGGCAGCCCTATGGCCCGCGCCACCTCTCTTGGGTTCACCGGTTTGTTTGCTTCAATCACAAAGGTCAGCACTTGATGTTCGAGAGGTTCCCGCAGTTGATTGATACAATCTTGGAAAAAGGAGGAGAGGGATTGTTTCACCTCGCTGACAATCTGTTCCGTCGGAATATGGATTTCTTCGTGCAGGAATGCAGCCTGGAATAGCTTGAAGATATAGGGATGAGTCCCGGCATAGGTGAAGACGGTGGACTGCTGTTCTGTGGAAAATTCCGGACTGAATAGCTGCTGTGCTTCCTTTTCCAAAAACACCGACAAGGGGATCAACTTCAGTGTGTGTGGCAAATTGCCTTCTCTCACCACCTCCCGCCATGCCCGTGCTCCGGCAAAGACCGTGGATCCTCCAGGCAAAAGATCAATGCCTGAAAGCGAACGAGTCTTCCCTTCAACCAGCCGGTCACAGTTATCAAGGAGAAGAATGGTGTCAGGATTTGGCGGGCGGGAATGGAATCGTTTCCAATCAGCCTCGTCGGCAACATCCACGTACAACGCAGAAGGACCGGTGGACTTGGAAGATGGCCCCGCATGATTCAGTTGCCAGGCAAGGTGAAGCAACAACGAGGTTTTCCCTAACTTTGGCCCCCCAACAAGGCTCAAAGATTCCCCTCGTTCCAACCGCCGCAACATATTGCGGACTAATCCCTCACGGCCTTTGAAATCTCCAGGCCGAAAAACCGGCGCCGCCGGATTGGGTGAAGAGAGCTGATTAGTGGGATTGGACATAACAGTGAGTGTAGAAGCTCACTCCAAGGTTGGCAACGAAAAGGCCATTTCTTCAGGTGTGCATGGTGAAATACTCATCAAGTGGGCATCACCAGGTTCCGAAACAAACTTAAAAAGTCACAAGTATATATCAAGGACAGAGAATAGACATTAAACTAATTTTGGGCACTCTCAAGGCCAGATTTCCCTTTTCGTAGGTTCTTCAACATAGCTAAATTTGGTTGTTTTTGTTATAAATATGATCCATTAAACTCTTGTCTCCTAAAATAAAGATGCTGCCTACCTTATCTCGTTTTTATTAACCACACACATTATTTCTCCAATCATGGGAATTATTCCTTCTTAAATTCTCACTCTTGTCAGGTTCAATGAATAAAAAAAGACTCCCAGATTATGAAAAACCTCCTTTGGCCGAAGTTGTAATGGGTGTCAAGTTTCAACCCTTACTGGGAATAAAGGTACCTCACTACGGGTTATTTTGGGGAGAGGTGAAAAAGGAATTTACTACATGTCAGAACGCTCCCGTTTTGGGTGATTTAAGAGGATTAGAGGAACCCGAAACGGGCGGGCTTCCAATTCCCCGAGTTTGGCTTATTAATGAGGGAGAAGATTATTTAATTCAGCTACAAAAAAATCATTTCTTTTTTAATTGGCGGAAAAAAGATGGGGTATATCCACGCTTTGATAATATAGCGCCAAAATTTTACGAAAACTTCAAAAAATTTCAAAAGTTCTGTGCGCAAAACGATCTTGGAGATATTGTTCCTCAAAGGTTTGAACTCTCTTACATCAATCATATTTTGATAAATGAGGGATGGAAGAATATTCAAGAAATCGCGAAGATATTTCCAGATATTAACTGGCGTAATACCCAATCTCGATATCTGCAAGGAATGACAACCATAAATTGGCTATCTGAATTCAATACATCTAACCCTAAAAATGGTAAGGTTATCGTAAAGGTAAGCCATGGGGTAAAACGTCCAGAGAATATCCCATTGATTGTTTTTGAAATTACAGTTCGTGGCAGCTGTGAAATCCTTCAAGAAGTTACACAAGAAGAATGGTTTAAAGCAGCACACGACGCCATTCTGTGGACCTTCGAAGACCTTACCGCAGAAGAGGTTCAGGAAAAAATTTGGAAAAAGAAAAATGAGAATTAATCATGAACTTTCAATTCTAGGAAATTTTTTCTATAGGAAAATCTGAAGCATGGTTTCGTCAAACGCAACATTGCCAAATACAGATACTGATGAATATGAGACTTTTAGTCAGGACGCGTCCTCCTACTCTATTCAATGGTCTAATGAGGATTTACTTTATACCGCTGGAAAGGCTTGGGAGCTAAACCCAGCAAGATATAAAAAAATTCAAAATGAACTAACCAATACTACTGTAGATACAGTTTGTAGCCTTGTTGATTTCTCATATTCTATTCATGGTTATGAAGCTAACACTCCTTTTGGGCAGTTGTTTGCCTTGGAGGATGAGAAGCGAATGGATTTGATAGAGGGAGTAAAAAATTCTTCCCTTCCCTACACGGAGAAAATTTATAATCGTCTCAATAAATTGATAGAAGCGTCTGAGGAGGAATATCCAAATACTGAGCTCACGTCCACTGATTCACTATATGGGTTTATAAAATTTTTAAAAGAATTCGAAAAACTGAATATCAAATATCCTGATATTACCCTTACACCACTTGGGAAAATACGCATTCAATGGCAAACGGATAGAGAGCATTATTTGTCCGTAGAGTTTATTTCTAACCAAGAAGTAAAGATTGTCCTTTTTACACCAGACAATAAGATCATTGGAAAAATTAGTCGCATTTCGGCAAAGATGCCAATTGTAAGTATTTCCGACAACCTCCAGCCTTACAAAGTTCTTACCTGGATCACCGAATGATCCATGACAAAATCTCACCAGGCAATACTATCTCCAGATATTGTGGTTTCCAAACATTATCCGAAGAAACCGGCTATCCGACAGCAGACGCCTATAAACTTTCGGATACAGATAGAAAACATACCCCTCCCTATCTTTCATTCAATTGGCTTGAGTATTTCCAAGGAAAAAAGAGGACTGAACAAATAGACGAGATTAGAACTATTCTAAACAAAAAAATGAGAAGAATTGGCACTCAGGCCAGGCTTGCGCTATTGGCAGTTGAGGAAATACATCAAGAATTTAAATATGCACAAGAAAACCCTAACATCGACCTACAACATCTTCCAGTTGAAACCCCTGAATGGAACGATCCTTCACATTGCGGACTTTTTTGGGACATTGACCAAGATGAAGATGTTATAGCCGCCCTGCTTGCTCAAATACCATGTAATCTAGTGCCTGCCAAGAAGGATTAAACGACCGTTGAATCCAAAAATTCAAAAACAAATTATGATTTAATATTTATTAATAATTTGATATCTTTTGCAAATCCCAGAGAATCTTCCTTGTTTTTTATGATCGGGACTCTTTCATCGCGCGGTCGATTTCGCGACCGGCTTCCCGCTTTTTGATGGTGTCCCGCCGGTCGTAGTTTTTCTTCCCTCGCCCGAGGGCGAGTTCCAGCTTGACCCGCCCTCTGTCATTGAAATAGAGGCGAAGCGGGACGAGGGTAAGTCCTTTCTGTTGGACTTTTTCCCCTAACCGCTCGATCTCTTTCTTATGCAACAGCAGGGTTCTTGGGCGTAACGGCTCGTGGTTCATTTGATTGCCGTGGCTGTAGGTGCCGATATGGCAGTTATGCAGTATGGCTTTGCCATTGATGATAGCGGCGTAACTCTCCTTCAGATTCAGGCGTCCCTCCCGTAAGGCTTTGACTTCGGTCCCGACCAGTACGATGCCGGCTTCGACCTTCTCTTCTATCATGTAGTCATAGAAGGCCTTCCGGTTGGTGCTAAGGACTTTACTGGATGGGTCTGTTTTTTGTTTTGCCATGCCTGAATTTCCTTAGTGGACTGTTGAAAAAGGTCGCCAGCGGCGTTCTCATTGCTTCGAAGGGCTCAACGTACCTACCCGGTACGCCTCTCCCTCCTCGCGGCTTGCGGCCTTGCTGGACGACTTTTTTGAACAGCCCCTCTTTCTTCTATTGGCTACCTATCAAAGTCGCTTGAAATAACGGACTATTAATTATTCATCACCCCCTACAACCCCTACAAGATGCCGGAGAATGGATCTCTTCCTGGAATCGAGATGACCAAACCATAAAGAAAAGTCCAAGACGGATGAATCAAGCCGGACAGTACGATAGAATACCCACACAATGAGTTCCTTTGAATCGATTCAGAGTCTTATTCAAGATTTTTCCAAAGGGAATCCGCTCGGCCTCAAACTGTCTGAGGTTCAACTCCAACAGGAGTGGGAACATCTTGTGGGTGCGACGATGGCCAAACATTCCTACCCTGAGAGTATCCGCTTTAAAAAATTGCATCTGGTGGCGGATAACTCAATTTGGCTTCAGCAGCTCATGTTTTTGAGACCGGCCATTTTGGAAGCCATTCATTCGATGATGCCGGAACTGGGCTTATCGGAGGTCGTCTTACGCATCGGCTCCATTCCTCAATCCCCGCCTCAACCGGATCCACTACCCCAAGACCCTCCCCATTTTGTCGGTGAACCGTCGCCCTTTGCCACCGGCTTAGCGAAACGGCTGAGTAATCCCGACCTCCAAACCCTCCTCTCTCAGACTATCACTAAAGCCCTTGCTGAAGCATCGCCCTCGACTAGGGAGCCGGGGAAGACGTCTGATTATGAAGACTTGCCTCCTCCCACGCCTCTTGAAACACCCACTGCATCGTAAGCGTTCGATCCTTTGACCCGCTTCGGTTCCAGGGGCCGATCCATCCCGCCTGACCGTCCGCATCGGCACGATACCCGGCTCGCACAGCAGCCTCAAAGTTTTTCCGAAAGGTTTTTTCCGAATCGTCTTCGACCTCATTGGCAACATACCGGTGAAGGTTATCCGGCTCGGTCCAGAATGGATCTGAAAAAATGAGGATTTGTAACGTTTGGTATCGTCCGCGAGGATCGTCGGGAGTGGTGGGGCGGATTTTCATGTCCGCGAAATCACGGGTGGCCCTGCCGACATCGCCAAACCGCCTGACCAGGGTTTGTATTTCGGGATCACTGGTATAGGGGGGCACGTGGACGGCCACCAACGATCCCTCATGAGCTCCGATACTATAAGGCGGGATGGACCGGTCCGGCCGGGAGAGGAACATGCCGAGGGAGATGACAAAAATCCCTCCGATCAAAATGCCTAATCCCATTAGAACGATGGGATCGAACTTTTTGCGCCTTGCTGGTTGGTCGGGGGATTTGTGAGGGGAATCCAACCTACAACCTTCCCTCAGACAATCGCTTCCTTCTGCTTCCTCTTGTGAGCCGGGGAAGATGCAAGCGGGGGAGTAATTGAAGAAGAATACGCGGGTGAGATGACCGTTCAATTTCTCTGGTCATCTCGGAACACACCGGCGTCTTCGGCTTGCTGTTCTGAGAGGGTCGCGTGAACTTATTCCGTTGAGGAGGCCGGTTCATCTGGCATCTCGCCATTGAGTTCATCCGGTTCGGGTAGATCGCCTTCATCTGTCTCAGCGAGTTTGGCGACGCCCACCACCCGATCGTCATCGGGCAAGTGGATCAGCCGTACCCCTTGGGCATTGCGTCCGATTTCTCTGATATCTCCCATGCGGGTGCGAAGGATCATGCCCTCTGCGGACATGAGCATAATCTCATCGGATTCCCAGACTTGATGGAACGAAATGGCCGGGCCGTTTTTCTCCGTGACTTTGACGCTGATAACGCCTTTTCCAGCCCGTGATTGGAGCCGATATTCCTCTACCTGTGTGCGTTTACCATACCCGCGTTCGGTGACGGTCAGAATGGAGGATTGCGTTTGACTGGTAATCGTGACCATCCCGATAACCTCATTGCTCGCCGCCAACGTGATGCCCCTGACTCCACGGGCCGTTCGTCCAACCGGACGGACATCTTCCTCACGAAAGCGAATGACAATGCCCATTCGGGTGCCCAGGAGAATTTCTCTCGTGCCATCTGTAATATCCACGCCGATGAGCCGGTCGCCTTCCTCCAGGGTCAATGCAATAATCCCCCCTTGCCGGGGATGGCTGAATGCAGCCAGATCGGTTTTTTTAATATAGCCTTTTTGCGTCGCCATCACGACATACTGGTCTTCGGCAAACACCCGGACCGGCAGGGTCGCGGTGACCCGCTCGCCCTGGCTGATGGTCAGCAGATTCACAATGGCTTTGCCTTTGCTAGACCGTCCGACATCGGGCAATTGATACACTTTAAGCCAGTACACCCGACCGGCATCGGTGAAGAACAACAGGTAATCATGGGTTGAGGCCGTAAAGATTTGTTCGACGAAGTCCTCTTCCTTGACCCCCATGCCGACTTTCCCTTTTCCACCCCGGCGTTGGGCCCGATAGATGGAAACGGCATTCCGCTTAATATAGCCCGCATGTGTAATGGTCACGACGACTTCTTCCTCCGCGATCAAATCTTCCATTTGCAGCTCGGCTTCGGCAGGAAGGATCTGTGTTCGTCGCTCATCGGAATATTGTTCTTTGATTTCGACTAATTCCTGTTTCACGATTTGTCGCACCATCGCATCGGACGCTAATATGGTGCGCAAATGGGCAATGCGGGAGACCAGTTCGTTATATTCCTGTGTGAGCTTGTCCTGTTCCAGTTGGGTCAAGCGTTGCAACCGCATTTCCAGGATGGCCGTGGCTTGCACCTCGCTCAAGGTAAACTGGCTCATCAGACCCTGGCGAGCGGTTTCCGGAGAAGACGCTCCACGGATGAGAGCAATGACCTCATCCAGGAACTCCAGGGCTCGCCTCAAACCCTCTAAGATGTGGGCGCGTTCTTCGGCTTTGCGAAGATCGTACGCCGTCCGGCGAATCACCACTTCTTTACGGTGCTCAAGGAACGCAGCCAAAATCTGTTTGAGGGTCAGCACCTCAGGACGGTTCCCCACCAGGGCCAACATGATGACTCCGAAGGTCGTTTGCATCTGGGTGTGTTTATAGAGTTGATTCAGTAAGACCGCCGCGTTTTCGTTTCTCTTGAGTTCAATCACCACGCGAAGTCCATCCCGGTCGGATTCGTCGCGAAGATCGGAAATTCCTTCCACCCGTTTTTCGTGGATGAGTTCGGCGATCTTTTCTATCAGCTTGGCCTTGTTGACCTGGTACGGCAGCTCCGTCACGATGATACGCGACCGCTCGGTACGTTCATCGACCTCTATTTCCGCTTTTGCCCGAAGAGACAGGAGACCTCGTCCCGTTTCATAGGCGTCTTTGATCCCTTGCGTGCCATAGATAAATCCGGCGGTGGGGAAATCGGGTCCGGGTATACATTCCATGAGTTCGCGAATGGTCACCTCGGGCCGTTCAATAAGGGCAATCAGCGCGGCGACGACTTCGCCTAAATTGTGCGTGGGAATATTGGTGGCATACCCGACCGCAATGCCTCCTGCTCCATTCACTAACAGATTCGGAATACGAGCTGGCAACACGATGGGCTCTTGGGACGACTCATCGTACGTCGGGGTAAAGTTGACGGTCTCCCGGTCGATATCGACCAGCATTTCCTCGGCCAGCTTGGTTAAGCGGGCTTCGGTGTAGCGCATGGCTGCGGGCGGATCGCCATCAACCGAGCCATAATTTCCCTGGCCATCCACCAAGGGATACCGCATATTGAAATCCTGGGCCATACGAACCAAGGTGTCGTAAATGGCTGAATCACCATGCGGGTGATAGTTACCCATGATTTCGCCGACAATTTTTGCGGATTTCCTGTAGGGCTTCCCGGCAGCCAGACCCATTTCATTCATGCCATACAGGATGCGCCGATGAACCGGCTTGAGCCCGTCTCGCACGTCCGGCAACGCCCGCCCGACAATGACGCTCATGGCGTAGTCCAAATAGGACAAACGCATTTCATCTTCAATAGCGACTTGCGTCAGACGTGGTTCAACCGGCATACGTCACTCCTCGAAAGGCCTCATCACCCTTCATGTGCTGCACTTTGACTGATTTACTCTGGCTCAACATTCGGGGTCACACAACCAAACGCAGACACCTGCTAGACATCTAAATTTCGAACTTCCAGGGCATGCTTTTGAATAAAATTCCGGCGGGGCTCGACCTCATCACCCATCAAAATGGTGAAGATTTCATCCACTCCCGTGGTATCTTCTAAGGTCACCTGAAGGAGACTCCGGGTCTCTGGATTCATCGTGGTGTCCCACAATTGTGTCGGATTCATCTCGCCCAATCCCTTGTATCGCTGAATGGACATGCCCTTTTTCCCGGTTTCTAAAAACTCTGTCACGAGATCCTGGCTGGTAGAAAATTCCGTTTCGATCTCTTTGCGTTTTAAGCGGTAGGGTGGTCGCCCCAATCCCAAGGCCGAAGGAGCGATCTTTTGTAATTCCCTGAAATCTGCAGATCCCACCATGTCGTGAGTCAGATTCAAAAATTTCTGACTGCCATTCCCTGCCACCCGACACAGGATATGGTGGGCCTGATGCTCTTCATCGGTCTGAATCGTCAGATCCACGGTTCCGTCGGGGAATGCGAGGCGAAGCCGGCGTGTGGCCTCCTCGATCAATACTTCCAAGTCGCCACGGTTTTTTAACAAATCCTTGGTTAATTCCGGAAAATCCACTAACACGCGGAGCAGCGCCGGCTCTATTTGCTTTTGCCCCTGACGGATTAAGAGCCCTTCAAATCCCACCAGCTTATCTAATATCGGAATGAGTTCATCCCTGGTCACAAATTCGTTTTGTTCCGGAAGAAAGAGTTGGGTATCCTCCACGGCGAGATTAGACAAATAGGTATTCATCGCCGCTTCGTCTTTGAGATACTTCTCGCCTTTCCCTTTTTTGACTTTAAACAAGGGAGGCTGGGCAATGTAGATATAGCCCCGCTCGATCAGTTCCGGCATTTGCCTGAAAAAGAAGGTCAGGAGAAGAGTCCGGATATGGCTGCCATCGACATCGGCATCGGTCATGATAATGATTTTGTGGTAACGGGCTCGATTGATATCAAAGGCATCTTTATCTTCTTTGCCTTTTTCTGCATCCTCCCGTGGCCGACCGATTCCGGTTCCGATGGCCATGATGAGCGTTCGAATTTCCTCACTGGCAAGCATTTTATCGAATCGAGCCTTTTCGACATTCAGGATCTTGCCTTTGAGAGGAAGGATCGCTTGTGAACGTCGATCACGCCCCTGCTTCGCCGATCCGCCGGCCGAATCACCCTCCACAAGATAGAGTTCACTGAATTGGGGATCTTTTTCGGAGCAGTCAGCCAATTTTCCTGGCAGTGATCCGCCATCCAAAGCGCCTTTTCTTCGAATCAGTTCTTTGGCTTTTCTTGCGGCTTCCCGGGCCCGTGCGGCATCCACAGACTTCCCGACGATTTTTTTGGCCACCGAAGGATTTTCTTCCAAGTACGATCCCAAGGCTTCATTGACGGCCGATTCCACAATGCCCTTGACCTCACTGTTGCCTAATTTGGCTTTGGTCTGGCCCTCAAATTGCGGATTGCGGATTTTCACGCTCACTACGGCGGTTAACCCTTCTCGAACATCTTCTCCACTCAGCGATTCCGAATCTTTTTTAAATAAATCATTGGCCGTGGCGTAACTATTGATGGTACGCGTCAAGGCCGACTTAAATCCGATGAGATGCGTGCCGCCCTCACGGGTATTAATATTATTGGCAAAGGAATACAAATTTTCTGAATACCCTTCGTTATATTGAAGGGCCAACTGGAGAATCATCTCGGGTTTTTCTACTTCCACGACAATGGGAGGATGAATGGGGGATTTGGCTTCGTTCAAATGTTCCACGAAGGAGACAATCCCTCCTATGTAACAAAACACCTGTTCTTTTTCTTTCCCCGTCCGGTCATCCCGTAAACAAATCTCCAAGCCTTTGTTGAGAAAGGCCAACTCCCGAAGTCGTTGAGCCAGGACATCAAAACTGAATTCGACGGTTTCAAATATGAGGGGATCCGGCTTAAAAATGATTTTCGTTCCGCGTTTTTTTGTGATCCCTGCAACGGTTAATGGGGTCTGCGGCTTCCCACGTTGATACTGTTGGTCGAAGACTTCCCCATTTTGCCAAATTTCCAACTCCAACCATTCCGAGAGGGCATTCACGACCGATATGCCTACGCCATGTAACCCACCCGAGACTTTATAGGCACCCTCCTCAAATTTTCCGCCCGCATGGAGGACGGTCAATGCGACTTCAGCGGCCGATTTTTTCTGGGTGGAATGCATGCCGGTGGGAATCCCTCTTCCATTATCCGAAACCATGACACTGCCATCCACTTGGAGCACGACCTGAATTTCATTTCCATAGCCGGCCATGTGTTCATCCACACTATTATCAACAACCTCATACACCATATGGTGCAGACCATCGACCCCCGTGCTGCCGATATACATGGCCGGTCGTTTTTGAACCGCTTCCAGTCCTTCCAGGACGCGGATCTGATCGGCATCGTACCGAGCATCCGAATGTTGGCGGTCTGCAGAGGGGGCAGATTCTTGGCTAGGATGTTTTGCGGATTCCATACAATTTTAGGCTTTGACTGCGTGTGGAAGAAGGAATGTTTGTTGGGTCAAATCCGTCAAACCTTCACGGGCATCACCACGGCTTTGAATGTGGGATTGCCTTGCTCTTGAATCAAACACGGGCTTAAGGGTGTTTCCATTTGAAGGGTCAGCGTGTCCGTTTCAATGACGGATAACACATCCAGGAAATACCTGGCGTTGAATCCCGTGGAAAAACTTTCTCCAACAAATTTAGCCGGAATGTCTTCATCCGCTTCTCCTAAATCCGGGCTTTTGGAAGAAAGATGAATGTGATCGGGATTGATGGACAGTTTTACGGCATGGGCTTTATCTTTCGAAAGGATTGCCACTCTTCGAAGGGCACCCTCCAAATCGGACTTGTTGACGGTAACTTTTTTGGGGCTTTCTTTCGGTACCACCTGCTGGTAGTTGGGATAAGTCCCCTCCATGATCCGTGAGGTTAACACCAACCCGCTTTTCCGAAAGATCAACATATTTTTTGTAAACCCAAGGAACGGTTGTTCGTCATCTTCTTCCAAGAGTCGCCGGATTTCTATGGCGGCTTTTTTAGGAATAATGACCTTAATTTCTGCAGAGGGGATAGCCGCTTTCTCGGGAGTCACTTCCTGCTCAGCCCAGGCTAATCGATGTCCGTCGGTTCCCACCAAACGAAGTGTCACTGTGGCTCCCGAAGGAATCAGGGTGAGAAGAAGACCGTTTAACACATATCGCGTATCTTTTTCCCCCACGGCAAAGACGGTCTTTTTCAGAAGCTGCAACAATCCTTGGGCGGGGAGCGCCATTAACCCTTCTCGTTCAATAGTTGGAAGGGCAGGGTAATCCTTACTGGGTAAGCCCACCACACGAAATTGGCTTTTTCCCGCCTTCACGGTCACCCAATTATTTTCCCCTACGACCAATTCAATGTCGGAATGCCGGATTTCTTTCAAAATATCAAAAAGCGTTCGTGCGGAAAATGTGACCGACCCGGGCTCATGGACCGTGGCTTTATAGAGACCCCTCATGCCAATTTCTAAATCAGTGGCCACAATGTCCAGACCTTCCGGCTTGGCCTCCAACAGAATATTCGCCAGGATGGGCATGGTATTCCGCTTCTCCACCACTCCCTGTACCCGTTGGAGTGCGGTTAACAAATCCTCCCTGGTTATTTGAATTTTCATAGGTGTCCTATAAACGGTGGTGTTATCCCTTACCGATTTCTTCTTTCAGGCTTTCGATTGTGGCTCGAAGAGTGGAATCCGTTTCCTGAGCCTTTTGCATTTGCTTACAAGCATGAATAATTGTTGTATGGTCTTTCCCCCCGAAGTCTCTTCCTATTTCCGGAAAGGAGGAGTCCGTCATATCCCGGCTGAGGAACATCGCAATTTGGCGAGGAAACACTAAGGTTTTCGTTCGTCGTTTCGACTTCAAGTCGGATATCTTGACATGGAACCGGTTGGCGACCACTTCTTGTATGTCCTCAGTTGTGATCACTTTCCGTTTTCCACCAAGAAGATCACGGAGGATGTGTTTAGCCATGTCCGCAGTGATTTTTTGACCCGTCAACGATGCATAGGCGCCAAGTCGAATCAGTGCCCCTTCAATTTCACGAATATTGCTTTTTAAATTCGCTGCCAACAACTGGATGACTTCCTCATTGATGGCAATACCTTCTTCCTCCGATTTTTTTCGGAGAATGGCGATTCGAGTTTCGACATCAGGTGGTTGAAGATCGGCAATCAATCCCCACTCAAAGCGTGACCGAAGCCGTTCTTCCATTGAAGGCATTTCTTTGGGAAACCGATCACTCGACAATACGATCTGTTTCCCAGCTTCATAGAGAGAATTAAATGTGTGAAAAAATTCCTCTTGTGTCCGCTCTTTCCCTGCTAAAAATTGAATATCGTCAATGAGCAGCATGTCCACATTTCTGTATCGCCTTCTCAATTCAATCATTTTGTCATAGCGGATGGAATTTATAACCTCATTCGTGAATTGCTCTGTCGTGACATACGCAATACGGAGATCGCCATGATCAGCAATATAATTGCCTATTGAGTTGAGAAGATGCGTTTTCCCCAACCCCACCCCGCCATAGATGAATAACGGGTTATACGCTTTCGCAGGTGATTCTGCGACAGCGAGACAAGCGGCATGGGCAAATTGATTACTCGCTCCCACGACAAAGTTTTTAAAGGTATATTTCGGGTTGGGAAGAGGTTGACGTCTCACCCGTTGAAGTTGAGCGGGCACGCGGTTTTCCCGAACTTCTGTTTTGAGCTGAGGCGATGGCTCTCCGTCTCCATCCTGCTCTTTCATGACAAAAATAATCTCCGCCGGATTCACCCCTTCGACATGATGAAAGGCCTCTTTGAGTAAATCTTTATAGTTTCTGCCTAACCATTCCCCAAAAAATCTATTTGGAACCCGGATATGAACTTGGTCTTCCGTAAGACTCTCTAAAACCAGAGGTTGAAACCATGTTTCAATAGTGTCATCTCCCACCCGAGGGCTGACAAAGTTCAACACGTCCACCCAAACTTTATCATTGTTAATATTAGGTAAATTCAACTTATTCACAATATTATTCACAGATGTTAATAGTAACGGCACCGAGTATGAATCTGCCCTATCTTATTAGACACTCCCTAATTCCTATCAACACCCTCTACCATAAACTTCATGTCCTCTATCCACAACTTCCCCGCCGATAAATTCAAACCCCAAACCACTCTCTTTACCCACATTCAAAGGTGTTTGGAATTGCAAGAGCCGTTATCCCCACTATTCCCTATCCCTACTACCACTACTCCTACTATTTCTTTGTCTTCTTTTATAACAAAGAAGAAGAGGGATAGTTATATCACCAAAGCCAAATCCGAAAAAAATATTTTTTCCAAAAACTCCTGGTAGGAAATCGGCTCATATGATCTGGAATCTTCTCCACTCTCTCCTTCACTGCGTAAAACAAAAACCTTGGAGCTCGGAAAATGCTGTAAATCCAGTCCATTTTGAAGAAGCAAAACGGATGGATCCATTTCCGATACAGCGGAATCTGTTTCCGGAATGAACGTATTCCAGTCGTACTGGTTTTTCGTACAGATATATAAAATGTTTCTCATTGGCGGCACCGTTAAAAGGTTAAAACGCGATCAGCATGAGAAACGAGTGAAGCTATTTGAGATGGAGACGACTCTTGAATGGTAAATTCCTGATCTAGGGCAAAAGTTTTCCCGCTCCCTATAGGGACCACAATCGGCAATTCTAAATTTTTGATAGCCGGGAGATATTTTTCCAGAATTTCGCCATCAGGAAGGTCATCGGCCTCATCAGAAATTAACTGTCTGGCATTTTCTAAAAGAATAATCTTTATCGGATTGGGACCGGTAGATAATCCCAACGCAATTCGCATAGCTTCGGAGGCCCGATGAGTGCGGGTGGGGTCTTCTCGAATAAGGATAACCAGATTTTTTGGCATCCCTTATTGATACCTTGGCTTAATACGTAAAATGCTGGATTTGTTAATGAAATTTATGGAGGATAGTTTTTGAATAAAAAAATATCGTTTCCTATTGAAAAATAAGAAAAAAACCCTAACATCAGGTAGAAAAAATGTCAAGAAAAAACCCAAGATATCTTGTCCCACTTTTTATAAGGTTAAGGATTGTATTTTTTGAGAAATTTCTTTTAGCTTCACGGATTCCTGAGCTTTGGTCGTCATGTTCCGGATGATGGCCGTTTCTGAGCGGGCTTCATCGTCCCCAAGAATAATGGCATAACCGGCTCCAAGTTTATCCGCGGATCGAAGGAGAGATTTTAAATTGACACTTTTATAGTCTGTGTCTGCCCGTATGCCTAGCTCTCTTAGTTCGTTAAGAAGATTGAAAGCTATCGGTTTGGCTTCCTTTCCAAACCCGGCCACAAAAAATAAAGGAATTTTGGGGGAGGCTATTTGTTCAGGAAGAAGGAGAGCCACTCTTTCTAGCCCAACAGCAAAACCGATAGCAGGGGTGGACGGCCCCTGGAGTAATGCGACTAATCCGTCATAGCGGCCTCCGGCCCCAATGGTGCTCTGAGCCCCTAAATGTGGAGAAGTGATTTCAAAGGTTGTGCGGGAGTAATAATCCAGACCTCTCACTAAACGGTAGTTCAAGGAATACGGGATGTCTATGGACGTGAGTCCATCGAGGACACTTTGAAAATGAGCGGCCGATTCGGGGGAGAGGTGGTCGAAAAGAGTGGGGGCGTCCTTTGTCGCTTCCTGGCAAATCGGGACCTTACAGTCGAGAATCCTTAAGGGATTCGTCGTGTACCGACGCTGGCAGTTACCGCAAATCATTTCTAATCTAGAAGAAATGAACTGTTTGAGCTCCCGAATATAGTTTTCACGATCTTGAGTATTGCCAATCGAATTCATTTGCAAAGTGAGATCTTTAAGTCCCAGCGAGCAAAAAAACCTCCATAAAAGGGCAATTACTTCGACATCCATGAAGGGATCTTCGGTCCCGAATGCTTCAACCCCAAATTGGTGAAATTGCCGGTATCGACCTGCTTGCGGTCGTTCATGACGGAACATCGGGCCAAGATAATACAGTTTTCGTGTAGAGGGTGATTCCAGAAGATGGTGCTCCAACACAGCTCGCACCACCCCGGCCGTACCCTCAGGACGTAACGTCAGAGAACTCCCATCTCGATCAGGAAAGGTATACATCTCTTTTTCTACAATATCGGTTTCTCCTCCTATACTCCTGGCATAGAGTTCAGTGGACTCGAATATCGGAATACGTATTTCAGAAAATCCGGATTGGGCAGCAAGGGTATGGGCCAATGTTTCCATATAGCGCCATTGCGGGGTTTGCTGAGGCAAAATGTCCTTAAGACCCTTAATGGAGCGTAACACGGTAAGCCTTATTCTGCTGAAGAAAATATAGGGGAAAAGAGAATCCGACTATATCTTTCCGCCAGAATCCAGTCAACGAATCAATGGGTTGGTGTGTCAGTTTAGGAGGGAGAAAATACGTTTGACTCTTGCCCTTTGCCCCCATAAAATGGCGTGTTCATAAGAAATTGGCTAAAAGGAGAACAATGCCGTGTCAATGACCTATCGACAGCCCTCTAATTTAAAGAGAAAACGAGATCATGGCTTTAGAAAGCGCATGAGCACTAAGAATGGGAGAAAGGTCCTTGCCCGTCGTCGAAAGAAGGGCAGGTACCGCTTGACGGTTTCTGATGAGTAAGGGGAGGGCTTCCCGTTTTTTTTAAAGAAAAAATATGAATATGATGGAGTGAAGGCCAATGGGTCTGTTGTGCGGAACCCATTTTTTACCCTCCTTGTTAGTCGTGCACCCAATCATGATCCGTCTCGGATAGGAATTATCGTCGGTCGACGAGTGGGCAAAGCCGTTACGAGAAATCGGCTGAAACGGATTTTTCGTGAACTCGTCAGAGAATCGCAATCTGGAATGACCGGTGGTTTTCATTGCATCGTGTACCCAAAAATCATGGTTTTGGGTGTGAAGTACCAAAGGATAGGGGAAACCTGGAAGAACACATTAGCCAAAGCCGGTCTTCTTTAATAAATAAATGATAGCCTCGGTTTTAAAAAAAATTATTGCAGTCTACCAATATGGAGTTTCCCCGTTTATGGGAACCTGTTGCCGTTTTGAACCGACATGTTCTCATTATGGCTTTGAGGCTATCCATAAACATGGCGCGATGAAGGGTGTGGTCTTAATGGCTGGTCGAATTCTCAAGTGTCATCCATTCCATCCTGGGGGGCTGGATCCGGTTCCCTGAACACTGAATATTTTGCCTCCGTTTGATTGTTAATTACCACCAGCTTTATGGGACTCACGAGCTAGAAAAATGGAAAAGCGCGTCGTCCTTTTCCTTATTCTTTCCTTAGGGATTATCTTTGGGTATGACCTGCTCCTGAAGGAGTTGGGATATTCTCCATTCTCTACCAGTCCGATCATCGATCAAGAGCTTACAAACAGTTTGCCGGAAAAAGGGGCGGATGCTGAGACCACCTCCTCTTCTTCTTTATCTGAACCCTCTTCAATATCCTCCTCCATTCCTTCTGTTGAGTCATCGCTTACTGAAGAGATCGTGGTTGTTGAAACCCCGCTTTTTCGAGCTGATATTTCCGGCCAGGGAGGAGTCATAACTTCCTGGGAGTTAAAAAAATATCTCACTCAGACAGAGGAGAATGTTCCCGTCCAATTGGTGTATCCAAATGGACAGTTTCCCGAGCCACTCACGGTGCAGATCAAGGGAAACGAAGGGGAGACTCGGCGTCTTCGTCAAGGGAACTTTCAGATCCAAAAAGATTTTAACGAATTAGATGAATCGCATCCTACCGGTAGAGTGCTTTTAACCCATTCGTCTTCTGAATCCGACCTGTGGCTCCAAAAGGAACTTACATTTCATTACGATTCCTATGTGGTGGATATTATTATTCGCACCAGGGGGATTTCAGGTGACATTGATGTGCTTTTGGGCACCAATTTTGGGGTGGTGGAATGGGGACAGGGATTCATTGGATTACTGGGATCTGCCTGGATGGTCGGGGATGATTTGGAAAAATTGTCTCCCGATGCAGAGGCTCCTATCCTGCGACGCGATGGTCCGGTCAGGTGGTTAGCCCTTCAGGATAAATATTTTATGAGTGTATTTATCCCGGAAAATGCGAACGGCCTGTATTCTAAACTTGAAACCGAAATGGTTGTCTCTGCTGGCATGTCTCTTCCGGGGGGATCTGGGGAACAAGTCCATAAGACAAAATTGTACGCTGGTCCCAAAAAATACGATGTCCTTAAGTCTTTCGAGATCGGGTTGGAAGATACCATTGATTTTGGATGGTTTATTTATGGCAGTTGGAGCATTGTGAAAGCCGTGGCGAAGCCGCTGTTTTCAGTTTTACGGTTCATCTATGACTATACCCATAATTATGGTGTGGCCATTATTTTACTGACCTTAGGGATTAAATTGTTATTTGTTCCCTTGCAATACAAAAGTTATAAATCAATGCAAGGGATGCAAACCATCCAACCCAAGGTTCTGGCACTACAGGAGAAATTTAAAGATAACAAGGAAAAACTCAACCAGGAGCTGATGAAGCTCTATAAAGAGCATAAAGTGAATCCAGTCGGTGGATGCCTCCCTATGGTGCTGCAGATGCCGGTGTTTGTTGCCCTCTTTAACATTTTGTATATGACGATCGATCTTCGCCAGGCTCCGTTTATGCTGTGGGTAACAGACCTTTCTGCCCAAGATCCGTATTATGTGCTGCCTGTGCTAATGGGGATTTCTATGGTGGTCCAACAAAAAATCATGCCCACCACGATGGATCCCACTCAGGCGAAAATGATGATGATTCTTCCTGTAGGGTTGACCTTTTTGTTTGTAACCTTCCCCGCAGGTTTGGTGTTATATTGGGTCACCAATAATGTGCTGACCGTGACGCAGCAGTTTGTGACCGACAGGTATATATTGAAAAAACCGAGAGGTGGGTCTACGGATCAATCTCCCAAAGGGAGCGAACCTGCTTTGGAATCCGGAAAAAAGAAACGTTCGTCATCTCCCTCGGGCTCTTCCTCTAAATCCTAATCCTGCCTCGGTCTAAGCTTATGGGCTCTTTAGACGACACCATCTGTGCCGTAGCCACCCCTATGGGCGAAGGGGGAGTGGGGATTGTTCGAGTCAGTGGAACTCACGCCCTTCCTGTGGCCTCAAGTATTCTTCGATTACGTTCGGGTAAACCTCTTGAACAGATCAAGCCCTACCAGTTGTACCTGGGTCAATTTGTTTGGAACCCTCGTCAATCTGAAGAAATTGTGGGAAGAGAGATTTCCTCGGCATTGGATGAGGTGCTGGTTGTGATGATGCGAGCCCCACGATCCTATACGGGAGAAGATGTCGTTGAAGTGCATGCCCATGGAGGACCGGTCATTGTGAACGCCATTTGCGAAGCTTTAACGCAGGCTGGCGCCAGATTGGCTGAACCTGGGGAGTTTACGAAGCGGAGTTTTTTGAACGGACGGATGGATTTAACACAAGCGGAGGGGGTCTTAGATACCATACGCGCCAATTCTCTTCAGAGTTTAAGGATGGCCCAGGAGCACCTACAGGGTCGGCTATCTATGGTCATCCAACATCAACGGGACCGTCTCGTGAAACTTGTTGCCCACTTGGAAGCCGGGATGGATTTTGTGGATGATGATATCCAGTTTATTGACCAGAGCGAGCTCAAGCATAAAACACAGGAGGTCTTGCGAGAAATCTTGCAACTATTGGAGTCCGCCGAAGAGGGCCGAATGATTCGAGAAGGCATTCGCACTGTCATTATTGGGCGACCCAATGTAGGAAAGTCCAGTTTGTTAAATGGCATACTGGGCACCAATCGAGCTATTGTATCTCATATTCCTGGGACCACGCGTGATGTACTCGAAGAGGCTATTATGGTTGAAGGAGTCATGATACGGCTTTTTGATACTGCCGGATTACGAGAGACGACGGATGAGTTAGAAAATGAAGGAATGAATCGCGCCACTCAGGCTATTGAAGAAGCTGACGTGTTGATTATGGCATTTGATCGAAGCTCAACACTTAATGAAAAAGACTTATTTTTTATTGAAAAATATCATGAAAAACCCTGTGTTATGGTGCTCAATAAAATCGATTTACCGGCCAAATTTTCTCAGCAAGAACTGCAGGGTATGGTCAGCCAACCTAAAAAAAATTCTGAAAATAAGTCTGTGGGAGAGAAGAGGTATGTCGAAGTCTCTGCAATAAGCGGTGAAGGTCTTGATAATTTAAAAAAAGCCATCAAAAGCCTGGCTGTTGGTCGCCAATATGAGGCCGGTGATTCAGTGCTCGTTTCACGGCTGAGACATAAAACATTACTTCAGAATGCAGGAGAGGCCTTGAAAAACGCGTTATTGGCCATAGATGATGGCCTTTCAGCCGAATGTGTGGCGTTAGAATTACGAATGGCACTGAATTCTCTTGGAGAAATTGTCGGTGCCATCACGAATGAGGATATTTTGGATCAAATTTTTCGAGAGTTTTGCATCGGGAAGTAAAAGCCATACCTGGAAAATTGTTCATAACAATACGGATTAGAACCAATGAGTATGAAATGTGACATCGTTGTCGTCGGAGGAGGTCATGCCGGGTGTGAGGCTGCCCTTGCGGCCGCCAGGATGGGATGTAGGGTGGTGATGCTAACCATTGATTCCAAAAAAATCGCCACGATGCCATGTAATCCCGCCGTAGGAGGGATCGGGAAGGGCCATCTCGTCAAGGAAATCGATGCTCTGGGTGGAGAAATAGGATGGAACACCGACCAATCCGGCATTCAATTCCGTGTGCTCAATACGCGGAAAGGACCGGCCGTGCGTGCCACGCGAGTCCAATGCGACAAACAGCTTTATGCCAATAGAATGCAGGAGACGGTAAGCAGCCAGGAAAATTTATCAATTATTCAAGGCACAGTTAATCGGATTCTGACGCAGGGCGGGGCGGTCAATGGTGTCACGACCAATAGCGGGGAAACTATTTTCACGAAAGCGGTTGTCCTGACATCAGGGACCTTTCTGAAAGGTCTTATGCATATTGGATTGAATCATCTTCCCGGCGGGCGAGCCAGTGAGCCCTCTGCAGAGAATCTATCGGATTGCATGAGAGACTTTGGATTTGAAATTGGACGATTAAAAACAGGAACTCCTCCGAGGATAGATAGAGATTCAATAGATTTCAGCGTCATGATTCCGCAGCCTGGGGATTCGGTTCCTCGACCATTTTCTATTCGAACCACTCACCTTCCCAATCCGCAAATTCACTGTCACATTACTTATACGAATGATGAAACTCACCGAATTATAAGGGAAAATCTTGATAGATCACCGATGTACTGCGGAATCATTGAGTCAACAGGGCCGCGGTATTGCCCCTCGATTGAAGATAAAGTGGTCCGGTTTTCTGACAAAAACAGGCATCAGATTTTCATGGAACCTGAAACCCTTGAGTCACGCTCATTCTACCCCAATGGGATTTCGACCAGCTTGCCGGTGGACGTACAGCAGGCCTTTGTTCGAACGATACCTGGTCTTGAACGGGCGGTTTTTCTTAGACCAGGCTATGCGATTGAATATGATTACTTCCCGCCACGACAGCTTCATGAAACATTAGAAACGAAACTCGTTAAAGGACTCTTTCATGCCGGGCAAATAAATGGGACATCTGGCTATGAAGAAGCTGCGGCGCAGGGAATTATGGCGGGGATTAACGCTGCTCTTCAGGTGAAGGGTAAGAGTCCGCTTATTTTAGATAGGTCACAGGCGTATATTGGTGTTTTAATTGATGATTTAATCACAAAAGATGCCCGTGAACCGTATAGAATGTTTACCTCGAGAGCCGAGTATCGTTTGCTTCTTAGAGAGGATAATGCTGACTTCCGTCTAACGGAGCACGGCTACCGTATCGGGCTTGTGCCTGAGAGAACATTTAATACCTTTCAGGAAAAAAAGGGGAAGATTGAGCGGGAAATACAGAGACTTCATGCCACTGCGCCAAGATCATCAGGGTTGGTCCTTGAGGACATGATTCCAATGGAAAGCTTTTCCCCCAATTCGTCCCTTGCGCAACTTCTTCGAAGGCCTGAAGTTTCCTATCATCATTTGGCTCAGTTTTTAAATGGAACAATTGAGGATAATCCTGACGTGGTCGAGGCCATTGAAATAACCATCAAGTATGAGGGGTATATTAAGCGGCAGGAGCAACTAATTGGACAATTTAAAAAACTTGAGCATCGACATGTTCCAGATAACTTTAACTATGATGATATCAAAGGGTTTTCACATGAGGTTGTTGAAAAACTTAAGAAAGTGCGCCCTTCATCCATCGGACAGGCTTCACGAATTTCTGGAATGACTCCTGCCGCCATGTCACTTCTCCTGGTTGCCGTGGAAAAGCATAAAAAGGCCAGCTAGTTTTAATTGGCTTATCTTCAGCCAGGCTTTGGCTTTTATTCTTCAGCTTTTCCAATTTAAAAGCTCAATGGAAATTTTTTATTTTTACGCTTCATGAAAAATGGGATGTTCCACGTGGAACAAAGCGATCAATCTTTTAATTTCCTCGATCATTTCATGCAGGGGGCTCATAAGCTTGGGCTTTCATTTTCTGAGGAAATACTTTGCAAATATGGTCTGTATTACGAAGAATTGCGTCGTTGGGACCGCTCAATTAATCTGACCGGTCTTCGCACAGACAGCGAGCGGACCGTTTTATTATTTGTCGATTCGTTGGCTGGACATTTGGCCCTTGGAAATGATCCTGATATCAGAATGGTTGATATTGGAACGGGTGGTGGTTTCCCTGGCATACCGCTTAAGTTGGCTTTGCCTTCTCTGGATGTTGTATTAATGGAACCCAGATCTAATAAGACAGCTTTCCTCCATTACATTATTGGGAAGCTTGATTTACACAAAATTTCTGTTGTCCCACGTCGGTTGGAAGACTTTGATTCTATGGCGGTGCAGGAAGAAAAGTGTGATGTCGCCATCTGTAAAGGGGTTAATGTCGACCACATTCTGCCGCATCTTGACCGTATTTTAAAAAAAAGTGGAAAACTAGTTGTATTTCGATCGAAAAATATTGACAATCATTCTCGTCTCAATGGGATGGTAGTGTTTGAAGAATTATCGTATGGTTTACCGTTTGGGTATGGAAGCCGTGTCTTGTCGGTTTTGAAATATGAATCATAAGCAGGCAATTGCCATGTTCCACGTGGAACGATTGCTAATAATGATGTTTATTTGATTATGTTGAAACGAACCATTGCTATTGCCAATCAGAAAGGTGGAGTTGGAAAAACCACAACGTCTATCAATCTTGGCGCGGCTTTGGCGATATCTGGAAAATCTGTGTTATTGATTGATTTGGACCCACAGGCCAATGCGACTAGTGGATTGTCAATTGAGCCTCAAGGCGCAACTATTTATGAATGTTTAATGGATAGGCGCTTGGTTGAAAGCGTAATTTTACCTACTAATATAAACGGATTAAGTGTGGTGGCCTCAAAGGGCGATTTGGTCGGGGCGGAAATCGAACTGTCCAATCTCCAGGACCGTCAAATTATTCTGAAAAATGTCTTGGATGGAGTTGTGGACTTCGATTTTATCATCATTGATTGTCCACCTGCCTTCGGCCTCTTAACCATCAATGCTCTTGTTGCAGCCTCTGACCTGATCATTCCGGTGCAATGTGAGTATTATGCCATGGAAGGATTGGGTCGTTTATTGGGAAATGTCGAAAGAATTCGGGAGTCATTTAATCCGGAGTTAGCTATTCAAGGCATTGTGTTGACGATGTATGATTCAAGAATTAATCTTTCGCGGCAGGTGCAAGATGAAATTCGAGGATTTTTTGCAGATAAAGTCTTTCAGACTGTTATCCCAAGGAATGTGGCGTTGGCTGAGGCACCGAGTCATGGGAAGGCGGTTTTATCCTATAATGCCGCATCTAGTGGAGCCAAGGCCTATCTTGACCTCGCCAAGGAGATTTTGAGGAATGGAAAAGAAAGCGTTAGGTAAAGGGCTTCAGGCCCTACTTCCTGAAAAAAAGACTCTTGTCTGGAAAGTGGAGCAGGATGGTCAGGCGGTCTCCATGATACCATTGGACCAGATTCTCCCAAACCGCTATCAGCCCAGAACGACATTTTTGGAGGCGGAATTAGATGAGTTAGCGCAATCCGTCAAAGAGCATGGCGTACTGCAGCCGATTGTGGTCAGGAGAAAAGGCGATGGTATGTACGAACTGATTGCCGGGGAACGCCGGTTTCGAGCGGCAAAAATTGCCGGGCTGCAAACCATTCCTGTCCTGGTGAGGAATTCCAACGATGAAAAGGCCTTAGCGATCGCGTTGGTAGAAAATATTCAACGTGAAAATCTCAATCCTATGGAGGAAGCTAAGGCCTATTCCCGATTAATGGGGGAATTCGGCTTAACTCAGGATCTGGTTTCACGCTCTGTGGGTAAGGATCGTTCCTCCATTGCGAATATTGTGAGGCTGCTCACGCTGCCCAAGGATGTCCAAGAGTATATTGAGGCGGGGGTCATCAGTTTAGGTCACGCAAAGGTATTAGCGGGCCTGCCGACTCCAGCGGCACAAATTCAGCTTGCACGGAAGATTGTTTCCGAGCACCTCTCTGTTCGCCAAATCGAGCAGATGATTACCGTGCAGAGAAAAGGTAAAGGCGCCAAATCAAAAAAAGAGGAACCCAATAGATTTCGAAACCTGGAAGAGCAATTTCGAAAACGCTTGGGTACTAAAGTCCAGGTGAAGGCGGGAGTCAGGGGAGGGCAGGTCGTCATCCATTATTTTTCCGATGATGAACTGGATCGGATTGCTTCATTGGTTATGGAGTAGAATTTGAATAATCCAACGGATGGCTTCTGAGCGAATGGGCTCTCCTTTAAGATGTTAAAGGATCATGATGTTGGCAAATGGTCGAGCTAATATTACCGGGTATCGAGTCAGCCATGAAGGAATTGGAGCACACAGTTATCGAGGAGGGAGAGGCTCATGTTTTTCAAAAAAGGCGAAGAAAGCACTCAGGATATGGGAGAAATGAGTCAAGGTCAGGAGAAGGAACCAGCTGTGGTGGATAGTCCGGTGACTTCAGCCGGTCAGCAGGAATCAGGCGATATCATCGCCTTTGTTGGTGAAGAGGTGACCTTTAAGGGAATCATTCGGTATCAGGGCACGGTTCGAGTGGATGGCCGCCTGGAGGGTGAAATATATACCGACGGGAATTTAATTATTGGGCAAAAAGCGGTCATTGCTGCCAAGATTCATGCAGGAACCATTATGTGTCAGGGACAATTGACGGGGGATGTCGAAGCCAAGCATCGCGTGAAATTGTTATCCCCAGCTGTCTTTGAAGGGACAATTACCTCCCCCCTTCTTTCGATGGATGAGGGAGTGGTGTTTAATGGGACCTGCAATATGCCCCAAAAACTGGAGCGAAAAGGCAAAGAAGCCAAACTTGTGATTTCGGTAGAAGAAGCCGTGAAGGTGAAATAAAAGCAATCTTCTGCAAAAAATAGGCGGCTAGTTCCCGGTTGGACATGGAGATCCTAGCGTGCAACTTGAGGGCTCTTTACTGGATGAGAGGAGGAACGATCTATGTGGGGTGAAAAAGAAAAGAAAAAGGAATTAGGATTTGGGCAGGAATTTTATACATTTCTGGGGAAGGGTGTTGATTTTAAGGGCAAAGCTCAATTTGAGGGCACGGTGCGGGTGGATGGTAACTTTGAAGGGGAAATCACGATTGATGATACCCTCATCATTGGTGAAAGTGCCGTGATCAAAGGGACCATTACAGGTGGAACCATTGTGAACAGTGGCCGGATTGAGGGTGTGATTACCGCAAAATCAAAAATCCAACTCCTTAAGCCGGCGGTTCTCATTGGTGATGTTCATACCCCCATTTTTGCCATGGAAGAAGGCGTGTATTTTCAAGGGGAATGCGATATGGGTTCCGCTCCAAAATTAGAAGCGCCTTTGGACAATAAGATCCTTTCCAATGGACAAGGCAAGACGATTCCCAAGGTTGAGCAAAAATTAGAAAAAAAATTAGAAACAGAGCCGTTGAGTCGCTAATGCCTGTCTCTAATTCCAAAAGGGTTGTCTTGGGCATGAGCGGCGGTGTGGATAGCTCCGTGGCTGCCAAATTATTGAAGCAGCAGGGGTACGAAGTGATCGGGGTCACATTAAAAGTCTGGGAGGAAGAAGATGCCACCTCCGTTTCCAAGCGTTGGCAGGAACGGGGATGCTGTAAAGTGGGAATAGCCAGACATGTGGCAGAGGTATTAGGGATCTCTCACAGGGTCATCGATACCCGTGAACGTTTTCAAAAGGGAGTCATTGATGATTTCATTGGGGGGTATCTCCAGGGAACCACGCCTAATCCCTGCGTGCGGTGTAATGAACGAGTGAAATTTGGAGGTCTCTTCCAGGTGGCCGATGCACTTGGAGCTGACTATATTGCGACCGGCCACTATGCCAATATCAAACACGATGAAGGAGGAACCCCTCTCCTGGTTCGTGGGAAGGATGCTAATAAAGACCAATCATATTTTCTCTATCGAATACCACCCAGTTGGCTCTCAAAAATGATGTTTCCTTTAGGAGACATGGAAAAACCTGATGTCTGGAGGGAAGCGGAGGCTATGGGCCTGCCGGTAGACGAACTCAAAGAAAGCCAGGAAATTTGCTTTGTGACGCAGGGTGATTACCGACAATTTCTCAAGCAGCATGCACCACAGGCTTCGAGTCCTGGGACGTTTGTGGATGAAAAGGGAAAGGAGCTTGGCCAGCATCAAGGCGTGGCCTTTTATACGCCAGGCCAACGAAAAGGATTGGGTATTGCCGGAGGAAGCCGTTTGTATGTGCAGCGCGTGCTTCCAGACATGAATATGGTGGTCCTGGGTCCCGCCGAAGATTTAGATTCCAGGGAATGCCTGGTTTCAGACTTGAATATTTTCTCTCCAGAGTCATTGCAGCATGCAAGCAAAATTGATGTGAAATTTCGTTATAGTACTCCGCCAGTCCCAGCGACGTACCGATGGTCAGATTCCACTTCGATGACAATAAGGTTTGATGCGCCTGTTCGGGCTTTGAGTCCTGGCCAGTCAGCGGTTTTTTACCTTGGAGATCGTGTATTGGGAGGTGGAATTATTCAGGGGCCAACCCCAAAGAAAAATATACAGATGTGCGAGGAAACCGACTCAGCTGCCCGCCCCCAACGATAATTGGGAACCAGAAAAAATTCCCTTTATATCCGCTCTTTCCGGTTGACAGGCTGCATCACTCATGCTAGTTTCACCCGCTTAACACACGCCCAATTCCGTTCAACACGTGGCTGCCTGGAATCTCTGTAAACTGTGAATAAAAGCACCATTGGGCGCCGATATGCATCGGCGCTTTTCCAACTGCTCGATAAATCGGGTATTGAACCCGCACGAAGTGCCTTAAGCGCATTGCAACAAGGCTTGGAGGAAACCCCTGCCTTGAAGCATGTCCTCGCATCACCAGTTTTTAATTTTGAGGAAAAACAGGCTGTCCTGAATGAATTGAGTCAAAGGATGGAGGCCCCTTCGGTCATGCGGGATTTCCTCACGCAACTGTTGAAAAAGAATCGAGCCATGTTGCTCCCTGAAATTTCAGAGGCCTTTGCGGAATTGGCTGATCAACAACAGGGAGTTCAGCAAGTCTGGGTGGGCTCGGCCAAACCATTACAAGCGGCCGAGAAAGAACAGATCAAGCAAGAGTTGTCTCAAACGCTGCACCATGGAGTCGAAGTGGCTTTTGAGGTAGAGCCCCATCTTATTGCGGGATTGAGAATAAAAATTGGCAGCCGGGTATTTGATAATACGGTGTCGGGTCGACTAGCCGGTATGCATGATCAGTTGACGAAGGGATAATCCATGCAGATCAAAGCAGAAGAAATCAGCTCCATCATTAAGGAAAAAATCAAAGGATTCGAGCAACGGGTTGATGTCAAAGAAATGGGCTACGTCATCCAGGTGGGTGACAATATCGCCAAGGTTTATGGTTTAGAAGGGGCGATGGCAGGAGAGTTGTTGGAATTTCCTGGTGGAGTGTACGGAGTGGCTTTGAACTTGGAAGAAGATAGTGTCGGAGCGGTGCTTCTGGGCGAGGATGTGGGAATTCGTGAAGGAGATCCGGTGAAACGCACCGGACGAATTGCCGAGGTCCCGGTCGGGGAAGCGTTGGTCGGACGGGTTGTGGATGCCATCGGGATGCCTATTGATGGGAAGGGTCCAATCAATACCACGGAGACACGGCTTATCGAAATTCGGGCGCCAGGTGTGGTTGATCGGCAATCGGTGGGAGAACCCCTTCAAACGGGGCTCAAGGCCATTGATGCCATGATTCCGGTCGGTCGAGGCCAACGGGAGTTAATTATTGGAGACCGTCAGACTGGGAAAACCGCTATTGCGGTTGACACGATCATCAATCAAAAAGGCCTGGGTGTGTTTTGTTTTTACGTGGCCATCGGACAAAAACGATCGACGGTAGCTCGAGTGGTGAAAACCCTGGAGGATCATGGAGCCATGGAGTACACCACGGTGGTGTCCGCCACCGCTAGCGATTCGGCGTCGTTGCAATTTTTTGCACCGTATGCCGGTGTGACCATGGCCGAATATTTCCGTGACAATGGGAAGCATGCGCTTATCGTGTATGACGATTTGTCCAAACATGCCACCGCCTACCGCCAGCTTTCTCTGCTTCTTCGACGTCCACCAGGACGTGAAGCCTATCCGGGCGATGTGTTCTTTTTGCATTCCCGGTTATTGGAGCGGGCCGCGAAGATGAGTGATGAGAAAGGCGCCGGCAGTTTGACGGCATTGCCGATTATTGAAACGCAGGCAGGTGACGTCTCCGCCTATATTCCCACGAATGTGATTTCTATTACTGATGGACAGATCTATCTGGCAGCTGACCTCTTCTATTCCGGTATTCGGCCGGCGATTAACGTTGGGTTATCAGTTTCCCGGGTTGGAGGGGCTGCGCAAATTAAAACGATGAAGCAGGTGGCTGGAACTCTCCGGCTCGATTTGGCGCAGTATCGGGAAATGGCAGCCTTCGCCCAATTTGGCAGTGAATTGGATAAAGCTACGCAAGCTCAATTGGCTAGAGGTGCGCGCATGGTCGAACTGCTGAAACAGGAACAGTATAAACCCTTGGCTGTGGCCGATCAGGTGTTGTCAATTTATGCCGGGGTGAACGGGTTTCTTGATAATGTTCCCGTGAATAAAATTCGGGAATTTGAGCAAGGTCTGTTAGCGTATATTAAAGAGAAACACCCTAATGTGCGGGAAGAGATCGTGACCAAAAAGAAGATTGATGAGGAATTTGGGGGTAAGTTAAAAAGCATCATTTCCGAATTTAAACAGTCCAAAGGCTACGATCAAGCCGGGTAAAGTTTTTTTGCTATGCCAAGTCTTCAAAGCCTCCGACGAAAAATTGCGTCTGTCAAAAACACGCAAAAGATAACCAAAGCCATGAAAATGGTGTCTGCGGCTAAGTTGAAACGCGCGCAGGATCGTATCTTAGCGGCTAGGCCCTATGCGCATCAGTTACGGGAAGTCATGGGACACCTGAGCGAACGGGTAAACCGTGCCTCCCATCCTCTCCTTCAGCGCCGGGACGGGAATGCGACGGAACTTCTGGTGGTTACAAGCGACCGCGGGCTTTGCGGGGCCTTTAATACCAATATTCTCCGTCAGGCCGTCGAATTTTTGGAAGAGCAGACCAGACAGGGGAAACAGGTGTCGGTCAGTCTCGCCGGTAGGAAATCGATTGATTTCTTTCGACGACGCAATTGGAAGATTCGTCAGCAATGGGGGGGAGTCTTCGATCGGCTCAGTTTTGAGCATGCCCTGGATATCGGGCAGGACATTATCTCCCAGTATCAAGAAGGCACCTTTGATCACTTATATGTGGTCTATAACGAATTTAAATCGGTCATGCAGCAGCAGGTGATCATCGAAAAGCTGCTCCCAATTGAATCAGTCCAGGAGCCTGGTGGAAGGGAGATGCCGGTGGCAGCCGGGAGTTATCTGTATGAGCCAGATGAAAATGAATTATTGGCCACCTTATTGCCGAAACATTTTGAAATACAAACGTATCGGGTCTTATTAGAATCGGCTGCCGCGGAACAGGCTGCACGAATGACGGCCATGGATGGGGCCACACGGAATGCCGGAGAATTAATCAAAAAGGTCACGTTATTTTATAACAAGACGCGCCAGGCGGCGATTACCAAAGAATTGATGGATATCGTGGGAGGCGCAGAGGCCCTGAAATAAATCGAAGGTTGATCCTGGCCGGGCACGGGAGACCGTGTGCCGTTCACCAATCTTTTTCAACCAAGGAGTCTATGGTGGGTACGGATGTCGGAAATGGAAGAGTCATTCAAGTCATTGGACCGGTGGTGGACGTGGAGTTTCCTCCAGGGAAACTTCCTCATATTTTTAATGCCATAACGATCACTCATCGCTCGGACGGTCAGAGCGGACAGTCGGACATCCAGGTCACCTTGGAAGTGGCCCAGCACCTTGGGGAAAACCGGGTACGGGCCGTGGCAATGTCTTCGACCGATGGATTGGTCCGGGGTTTAGAGGTGAAAGATACCGGTGCGGCAATTTCTGTTCCCGTTGGACGGGAAACCCTTGGACGGGTCGTCAATGTTTTGGGTGAACCTGTTGATGGCTTCGGTGCCGTCAAAACGGAAAAACGATGGTCCATTCACCGTCCGGCCCCTGCGTTAGAAGACCAGGAAACCAAAACTGAAATATTGGAAACCGGAATTAAAGTTATCGACCTGTTGGAGCCCTATGCCAAAGGGGGAAAGGTCGGGTTGTTCGGTGGTGCCGGTGTAGGTAAAACCGTCATCATCATGGAACTTATCAATAATATCGCCCTTCACCATGGCGGGTTTTCAGTTTTTGCCGGCGTCGGTGAACGGACTCGTGAAGGTAATGATCTTTGGCATGAAATGCAGGAGTCCAAGGTCATTGATCCTCATGATTTTTCAAAATCGAAAGCCGCCTTGGTTTATGGGCAAATGAATGAGCCACCAGGAGCTCGCCTCCGGGTGGGCCTTACCGGACTGACTATCGCCGAATATTTCCGCGATGAGGAGCATCAGGACGTTCTGCTTTTTGTCGACAATATCTTTCGGTTTACTCAGGCCGGATCCGAGGTATCTGCCTTGCTCGGTCGAATGCCATCAGCCGTGGGGTACCAACCGACGTTGGGGACGGAGATGGGGACTTTACAAGAACGGATCACGTCGACCAAGAAGGGATCCATCACTTCGGTTCAAGCGATTTATGTGCCGGCTGACGACTTGACTGACCCAGCCCCGGCAACGGCGTTTGCCCATTTGGATGCCACCACCGTGTTGTCACGACAATTGGCCGAGTTGGGCATCTATCCTGCGGTCGATCCATTGGATTCCACCTCAAGAATTTTAGATCCCCATATTTTGGGTGACGAGCATTACCAGGTAGTGCAACGGGTACAAGGCACTTTGCAACGGTATAAAGATCTTCAAGATATCATCGCCATCTTAGGCATGGACGAATTATCCGAAGATGACAAGCAAACGGTGGCCAGGGCGAGGAAACTCCAACGGTTTCTCTCTCAGCCCTTCCACGTGGCAGAAGCCTTTACTGGATCCCCCGGGAAATATGTGAAACTCGTTGATACCGTTCGAAGCTTCAAAGAAATCGTGGATGGTAAATACGATGATCTTCCAGAACAAGCCTTTTATATGGTTGGGCCAATCGAAGAAGCCATCGAAAAAGCTGAAAAACTCGGATACAAACGATAATGGCAGGTGCTGGTGTGGCGACGTCATCAGGGAAAATTCTTTTAGAGGTGGTCACTCCTGATCACCGTTTGATCAGTAAGGAAGTCGACTACGTGTCTGCTCCTGGAAGTGAGGGAGATTTCGGTGTCCTGCCTGGCCATTGTCACTTTCTGACTACCTTGCGAATTGGCGAACTTCAATACCGTATTGGTGAACAGACTGAATACATGGCTGTGCTCTGGGGGTTTGCTGAAGTGACGCCGAATAAGGTGACGATTCTGGCCGAAATTGCCGAAAAGGCTGAAGACATTAATGTAGAACGGGCCGAGGATGCCGTTCGAAAAGCTGAAGAACGTCTGGAGCGTGGTGGGTTACCCTCGGAAGTTGAGGAAGCTCGCGTCAGTTTGGAAAAGGCCCGCCTCCGGCAAAAAATTGCCGGTCGCCACCGCCAACAGGCCGGTTCTCGTCTTATATAAAGTAACCGATCGCGCCGTTTTTTTATCTGCCATGCCGCATGTCGCTACGCGGACGGAGTTCATCGTCACCGCAGGCGAATCGCCCAAACGCCTCGATCATTTTCTTGCCAATCGCGAACCCTATTTTTCCCGAACAGCCCTCCAACGATTAATTGAAGACGGCCATATAACGGTCGGTGGTCAGGTTGTGAAACCCAGCCACAAGGTCAGGCCTGGGGATTGCGTTGTGCTGGTCGTACCGCGTCCAGAGCCGGTGGCAATCAATCCTGAACCAATTCCCCTTGTCATCCTCTATGAAGATGAATTCCTATTGGTTCTCAACAAACCGGCCGGCCTTGTGGTTCATCCGGCTCCGGGTCATTGGACCGGGACCTTGGTTAATGCGCTCCTGCATCACATGCAACGCGGGGAAGGGCATCTTTCAACTATTGGAGGAAAGGAACGCCCGGGGTTGGTGCATCGACTTGACAAGGAAACGACAGGGATTTTAGTGGTGGCGAAAAATGATCAGGCTCACCGGATTTTGGCGGGACAATTCAAAGCCCACTCCATCATTCGGGTCTATGAGGCGTTTGTGTGGGAAGGGCCCAAGACACGGGAAGGCCGGATTGAGTTGTCGATCGGACGAGATACCAAGGATCGGAAAACCTTTTCCGCACGCACAACCAATCCCAAGGAGTCGCTGACCAGTTACCGGGTGAAAGAACGATTTGGGGCAGCGGCGGCACATGTGGAATTATTCCCTGGCACAGGACGCACGCATCAGCTACGAGTTCACCTCAAGGCTATCGGATGTCCAATCTTGGGTGACCAAACCTATGGAGGGAAAAAAGTTATGGTTGTTGGAGGGATTGGCATTCCCCGTGTGATGTTGCATGCCAAAGTTCTTGGTTTCGTACATCCTGTATCTAACAAAATGGTGACATTTTCAGCGGAGTTGCCTGAAGATATGATGACCGTCCTGAATGCCTTGAAGGGCAAGGAGGACGAATGATTGTCTTGACAAGCAGGCAAGCGATTGGAGTAGATTCCAACATATGAATAAAGAGGCAAAACCGGAACCTGGGCAGGTGGTTGACACATTAGGAGAACTGATTGCCAGTCTGGCGGCTTTTGCCGCGAAGGTGCCGGCCAAGTCCATGCTGGCATTGTCTGGTGGAATTCGTCCGACACCGGAGGCAGTCGATGCGTATGAAACCACGGTCTATCGATTTCGTGACCGAGTGGGAGTCACATACAAAACTCTCCCTCCATTATTTGTCGAATCCTTGGAAGCCTTTGAGGCGGGAAAAGTATTTGATGCCGTGCCTCCCCTGTTGCAATGCGTCGAACAGTTGGTGGAATTGCACAATCAGGAAACTATTAAATTCACTCCACCTCAACAACAACGCCTTCGTGACTATCATCGCCGCTTAGAAAGACTGGTCCCTGAAGCCACCCAATCCGAAATCGATCTCCCTACCCCTGAATCGTATTAATCATTTCATCATAACTGCGCAGGATACCCAAAGCTTACTCAGGGGAGTTTCACTGGGGAATAGTCGCAGAAAAATTTCCTGGGGGATTAATCGGAATGGTGCCATCGTCTTCTTTGGGACAACTTCATCCTTCCCTCATATTCCCAATTTATGGCCGGAACTCCATTTCCAAAAATATGACCGATTTTTGGGCCGTCAGTCTACAGGGCTTACAGGTGAATTCTAAGAGGATTGGGGAAAGAGTCGAGTCGAGCAAGGATTTATTATCGAAGAAGAATGGTCGCTAGGATCATTCTTAAAGAAGAGTAATTAATTCAAGTTTGCGGGAACAAGAAGCTGAAGACTTGTTCGGAGGATAAGCTGGTTTCCGCTGGAAGAGGGTGGGGAAATTACTCGCCAATTTCTTCCTCTATCTCGTAATCCTTCTCCAATCAAGGTCAGTTGGGCATGAGCATCCTTATCAAACGCCTTGGTCAGGCTAAGATTGCAAAGGAAGGTCTTACACCCTAAGTGGTAAGAACGAAAGACCAACAAACCCAGTTCTTTGGCAACTTGTTTATTAAACTGTCCTTGCACATGAAACATGATGGTATCAGAGGCCAGCTGTTCTGTACGTATCATTAGGATTCCTGACGTTCCGATATAGGAAAAGTATCTTGCTCAAGCCCATTTCAACCCAATAGGCGTTTCCGTGACTATTCCCCAGAGGGGTGGGCCCACAGGAGGTGAAAGCGACGAACTGATCACATGCTTTAAAAGGGAATATGAAGACGCGAGAACAGCCAGGGGAAGCCTGGTTAAATGAGAGATTGGTTGACGGGGACCTTGGTGGGATGTATAAAGTCATTTCTTCATGCGTCCGTAGCTCAATTGGATAGAGCATCGGCCTTCGGAGCCGAGGGTTGGGGGTTCAAGTCCCTCCGGGCGCACCATTCAGATTTCTCAGTTGCCTTAATGATGGTAGTATCCCCACACCCCCCATTCGTAGGGCATTACGTGTATACGTAATATTGAAGCCAATCACACACCAGGAAATGTCGATTCTTCTGTTGTATTTTTTCCTTCCTGCTAATGCATGGCATATCTTCGATTAGGGCAAGCATAAAAGTATTATTGCCCATTCACCATATCCAGGTTAATACCATTGCCGGGATTCTTAGAAATGTGTTGGTCGAGAAGTCGCTTAAGTTAACAAATCAGGGGTTTTTGTTGTAGTCTGTGCCAACGTTTTTTGTCGGTAATGATCATCATGGGCAGTGAAATAGCATCTCTCTTCTAATGAATACCTCCTGGATTGCGTTCCTTGAACGCCCCGCTATCCATATTTCGCTTCTTCTAGTCATTGGTTTTTTGGCGTTTAGCTCCAATGCCTCTATTTCACTGTTCGGGGAAACCGAGGGTTTGTACGCCATTATCACCCACACCATGATGGCGGCCGAGGATTATGTGCATCTTTGGTTAAGGGGAGAGCCGTATTTTAGTAAACCGCCTCTTTTCTTTTGGCTTCAGGCGGGATTCATTCATGGTTTGGGATGGAGTGAGGCCGCATTACGGTTGCCGTCAATTCTATCCAGTCTGGGAACGATGATAACGACCTATTACTTAGGGCGCCTGTTGTTTTCAGAAATGGCAGGATTTTGGAGCGCGCTGGTATGTGCGACCTGTTATGCGGGCTTGTGGTTTGGTCCATTGGCCATAATCGATCCTGTGTTAACTTTTTTTATGACATTGGGGATGTATGCCTGGGCCCGCGCGTATTTTCAAGAATCTTCACAGTGGTGGTATCTAATCGGTTTTGTGGCGTTGGCGTTGGGCTCGATGGTTAAAACGTTACATGCCATGGTCTTGCCGGTTCTGGTAATGGGAATCTTTTTATGGATGCGGCGTGATGGGCGAGTATTTCGGGAATGGTATTTTTGGGTTGGGGCCGTATTGAGTGGCTTGTTACTGGGTGCCTACTACCTGTTACTTGGTCCCGAATTCAGGCAGCATTTTTTCTTTGAAGAAAATCTCAAACGCATGATCAGCGTATCGGGCGACCAACAATATTCTGCGTGGGAGGCCTATTGGGGCAAACGTCCCATTTTTTGGTATGGTCTAGTCATCTGGTTCGACTTTTTCCCCTGGTCGGCCTTACTTCCCTTTGGCCTTTTTCTCATATGGAACCGTCGTCCCTGGCTCGAATCGCCGAAAGAATTGTGGGTCTTTCTCTGGGTCGTGGCGTACTTTGTGGCGATGAGTTTGGGGCCCGAAAAGCATGAACGGTATCTTATACCTCTCCTACCGGCATTCGGTATGTTGGTCGGATATGTGTACCATCGACTGCTCCATGAAGCACCAGTATCAGAAGGAAGGGGTATGTTGAAGGGCTTGTTAGCATGCTTAGGGGGCGTTTTTGTGGTTTCGGTATTTCTTGGACCTATTCTGTTGCAAAAAAAATGGCATGTTCCGTTGGACATCATTCCTTTGGCTCTTCGTGTTGGATTAGGCATGTTAGGCCTGATAATGATTGGCCTGGCCGTCAAGAATTATCTGCGAATGGGTCTTTTGGGTATGGGAGTGTTGGGCGTGGCCCTTATGGTGACGGTGACCGGATTTATTATTCCTGGTATTCAAGCGGAAGGCTCCCCCAGGCTGGCATTTGACGAAAATCAACGGCGACTGAATAATCAAACTGATCCCATATCGGTGTTTCAGTCATGGGATTGGCGGGGGGATGAAGATGAATTTTATTGGGATTATCTCCATGGTCGTTCACGCATCGTGGGAAAGGGTCTTAAAGATTCCTTGGCGCTGGAAGAACTAAAAAGGGACGTTCAACAATCTACGCGTTTGGTGATGATGACTAAGGACCAGTATCAGCAAATCATTTCTGGTGCCCCGAATTTAAGTGCCAATGTATTATTTGAGTTCTACCGTTCAAAAAAGAATATTGTGCTTCTTTCTCTCGGTTGGAGAGCACAATTGGCGGATTCTTGGGAAACCCAAAAACAATGAATTGAATAAATATTGCCAAATGCTCAATTTACCGTAAAATTTAGTATCTGGACCATTCTGAAGCGGTTCAGGTTAATGACTGGAAGAAATAGTATTAAATCGAAATCATGTCATAGTCTGAATTCCGGTCCGAATGGTTACTGAACCATTAATGTAAAGAAGCAGAAATCATGAATTATTTCCATCGATCAGGTCTATGCCTCCTCATGATTGTGTGTGCATGGTCTTCGCAAGTGGAAGCAAGGGTGCAGATCACAACTATCCCCTATAACCATGGGGATGTTGCTTTGGAAGGAGTCGTGGCCTGGGATGATGAGATTAAAGGTATACGTCCGGGAGTTTTGGTTGTTCACGAATGGTGGGGGCTAAATGAATATGCCCGAACTCGTGCAGAACAATTGGCGGCCATGGGATATGTGGCGGTGGCATTAGATATGTATGGAAAGGGAAAAGTGACCACTCATCCCGATAAGGCCAGGCAATGGATGCAACAGATCACAGCCAATGTAAATATGTGGCAGGCCAGGGCGAAAGAGGGATTACGGCTTCTTCAGACTAACCCCCTGGTAGATCAAACCCGTTTAGCAGCTATTGGGTATTGTTTTGGGGGGGCAACGGTTATGCAAATGGTGTATGATGGAGCACCGGTCAACGGAGGCGTAAGTTTCCATGGGTCGCTCCCTCTTCCGTCCGCATCTTCTGCTATTAAGAGTTCAGTCAAAATTCTTATTGCCCACGGGGAGGCCGATCCGTTTCTTAGTCAAGACCACATTACGAAATTTAAACATGCTTTAGACCAGGCTGGGTTAGATTGGCACATGGTGATTTTTGGAGGGGCCAAACATGGATTCACCAACCCTTCGGCCAATCAATATGGGATGAACGGTGTGCAATATCAGGAGCAAGCTGATAGACGGTCATGGGAGCACATGAAATTGTTTTTTGATGAACTGTTTCGATAAATAGAATAAGTCCGATAGGAGGTTTTCTATTGATCGAAAGGGAAACAGGAAGTATCGTTGGTAAAGTTCTTCTTCATCATTCACCGAAAATTTAGAGTTTACGGGTTTTCTGTCTGAGCAGGCCATCCAATATGGCAAAGGCAAGCTCTTATTCTAAGGAAAAACATGACAACGCCAAACAGGAAATTAACATCAATTCTGGGCGTTTCCGCCTATTACCACGATAGCGCGGCTTGTCTCATCCAGAATGGCAAGATTGTGGCGGCTGCTCAAGAAGAACGGTTCACGCGAAAAAAGCATGATGCCGGGTTCCCGAGCCATGCGGTGGAGTATTGTCTCCGGCAAGGCGGGGTTGGCATGCGCGACGTCGATTATCTGGTGTTCTACGACAAACCTTTCGTCAAATTTGAACGTTTGCTGGAAACGTATTTGTCCTATGCGCCGAAGGGACTAGGATCGTTTCTAACCGCTATTCCTGTGTGGATCAAAGAAAAGCTATTCCTGCGAAACTTACTAGAAAAGGCTTTTCGTCAGGTGGGAAGTCTCGAAAAATAAGAGAACCTGCCGCCTTTGCTTTTTGGAGAACACCATGAATCACATGCGGCTGCGGCCTTTTTCCCTTCTCCTTATGAGGAAGCGGTTGTCCTATGTATGGACGGGGTGGGCGAATGGGCGACCACTTCAGCCTGGGTCGGGCGGGGAAACCAATTAACACCTCTTTGGGAAATTCCCTTTCCCCATTCAATCGGGCTGCTGTATTCCGCCTTTACCTATTATACCGGGTTTAAGGTCAATTCCGGGGAATATAAAGTGATGGGGCTCGCTCCCTATGGGGAGCCAAAATATGTGAAAACGATTTTGGACAATGTGGTGGATGTGAAGCCGGATGGCACCTTCCGGCTCAATATGGACTATTTTGATTACTGTACCGGATTACGGATGACCAACAACAAGTTCGACGCCATATTTGGTGGTCCTCCGCGTCAGGCGGAAAGTACACTCACCCAGCGGGAAATGGATCTGGCCCGGTCTGTGCAGGAAGTCACCGAGATGGTCATGCTCCGTCTGGCCAACAGCCTTTATCGAGAAACGGGCCTTTCCAATCTTTGCCTTTCCGGAGGGGTGGCCTTGAATTGCGTCGGAAACGGAAGAGTGCTGCGGGAAGGTCCATTCAGTGGGCTGTGGATTCAGCCGGCCGCAGGCGATGCGGGGAGCGCGTTGGGAGCGGCGTTAAATGTGTATTACAGCTATCTAAATCAGCCTCGGATATGCCAGGGTCCTAGTGATTCGATGCGAGGCAGTTATTTAGGGCCACGCTTTTCCAATGAGGAGATTGAATCCAGGCTCCAACGGCTTGAGGCCAAGTATGAGCGCGTGGAGGATTCGGACCTGTATCGTCGAGTAGCGGAGTATTTGGCTGAGGGAAAGGTCATTGGTTGGTTACAGGGGCACATGGAATTCGGTCCTCGGGCTCTAGGAGGACGAAGTATCTTGGGCGACCCTCGTAGCGAGAAAATGCAATCGGTCATGAATTTAAAAATAAAATATCGGGAATCCTTTCGGCCCTTTGCGCCCTCGGTTTTGAGAGAACGAGTGTCCGAGTATTTTGAGATGGATGCCGATAGTCCTTACATGTTACTGGTGGCCCCGGTTGCCGAGAAGCGACGTCGAGCGGTACAACCTGATCAACAAAAACTTTTTGGAATTGATCTACTCAATGTTCCCAAATCTGATATTCCAGCAGTGACCCATGTGGATTACTCCGCCCGGGTTCAGACGGTGTCACCTGATACCAATCCTCGCTACTATCAATTGTTGCAAGAGTTTGAAAAGCAAACCGGGTGTGCGGTGTTGATCAATACCTCGTTTAATGTTCGAGGTGAACCGATTGTCTGTACGCCTGAAGATGCCTACCGGTGTTTCATGCGGACGGAGATGGATGTTCTTGTGCTGGAAAATTGTCTCGTTTTGAAAGAACACCAAAAGCCAGTGCAAAAGGATGAAACGTGGATGAAAGAATTTGAATTGGATTAAGCGTGAAAGAATAACGATATGACCTCAAGAATTCATCAACCAACTGCCAAAGATCTTCGCTCGTTTGGCCTGTTAATGGGAGGAGTCTTTTTTATAGTAGCGCTATGGCCATTGGTCCTTCATGGGGAAAGCCTTCGAGTATGGGCGAGTTTAATCGCCGGGGTCTTTGGGGCAATGGGAATAGTTTTTCCAAAAGGCCTTAAGCCCTTGCATCGAGTCTGGATGAAGATCGGCGAAAAATTAGGCTGGATCAATTCCCGGATAATCTTAAGCTTAATGTTTTTTGGAATGTTTACTCCCATGGCGTTTGTTATGGGATTATTAGGTAAACGACCATTGCAACTTGGCTATGACCCCAAGGCCAACAGCTATCGCGTGGTCAAAAAGGCCAGAGCCGCAGACCATGTGCTGAAACCCTTCTAAGGAGGAACAACAGATGACAGGTTTTCTTGGGGAATTGTGGGACTTTATGCGGGAACGAAAAAAGTTCTGGCTCGCCCCCATCATCATCATGCTCTTATTACTCGGCGGTCTTATAATCCTGAGTGAGGGTTCAGCCGTGGCCCCCTTCATCTATACCTTGTTCTAACTCGAGGGGAGGTGAATGGTGGATCTTAGGATATGTATTTGAGTGACAGACAAAGGTAATCCTGCTGAAAGAAAAGGAGGGAGTTTCAAGCTCCCTCCTTTTGAGACCCCCTGGCGTTCCCGATCGTACGGGGACACATTGTGGACGTATCACTTACTTCGTGGAATTACTCTTTGTGTCCATGGACTTTAATGCTCCAGGCGACACAATATTCGGCCGTTCTTCCTTTCCAGGATTCATGGCATGCGCATCATGAAATCCCGCAGCTTGATGGAGCGATTCAACCCGGCTGGGTTGAGTTTGTCCCGGGTCATTAGCTACCGATTGCCCCGTCACGGGAGACTTCGCGTCTCCCATGGGATACCCTGGATGGTTTGGCAACATGCCTGGATTTCCCAGGGCTAATGTACTTCCTAAAAACACACTTCCTATTACGTAAATGGCGCATAGTTTACGGTTCATGATCATCCCCTCCTCTTTATTCGATACGATCGGAAATCAAGGGGTGCAGAACAAAAACCTAGTCTAGATATCTTTGTTGGAAACCTCTTCCGTTGTCCTTTACTTCCTGTCCCTCCTGTTTTAATTGTGAGTTTTACCGACTTCGTGTGAACAGGTAATTTGGCCAAAGATGCGGTTCAGTCCGTCACTTGTCTTTGCCATATCTTGGAAAGGGATGAGGAGGATTTCTGGATGGTGTACAATACACCATGGGTTCACCACATTGATTGACGGGAAGATTGAGTTTATGCCTTTATGGTAAAACTGGAAAATGACAATGGGCAAGTGGCGCAAAATGGGGCAGGTCTGTTGAGTGAGGTAGATAAAAAAATATCCTGGTAAAGGGAGAATATCGCGATAGTTTTTGAAATGAAAAACCCCAAAGATTAAAACAAATCAATATGAAATGAACGATGATCACAATATAATTTATTGTATAGGAACAGTGAAATTGCCGGAAGAAAATATAAAACATCACCAGGTTGTAAATGTAAAAAGTATGATGGTTGTCGGCAAGCCGTGGAGGAAAGCTCTTCTGGCATGATGCGTGTGAATGAGCACTCCGTGGGCGTGGGGAAGTTCCAAGCCGTTGAAATCTTACATTGAAGGATTTGCGCCGTATTTTCCTCCTCAATAGACTCTCGTGAACTCAGAATTCCGTGTTGTATGGGAGAAATCCACGGCTACACCTGCATATGAATACGCATGACGGCTGCAAAGCGGCTGGAGCATGTGCCTTTGGGGTACGTGCCATTCGTCCGCATGAAACATTTGAAATAACGGGTCTTCTCCCCGGAACATATCCCTATCATTGCACACGGCACTCCATCATGGGGCTATGGTCGAAGGCCCTCCTCTCGCGACCCCATCCATCTGACTTTCAAGGGGTCGTTGAGAAGATAAATGAATTTGGAGGTTCTTTGGGTAGGGACCATTTTTCCGCCAAAACCCTTGACTCTCAAAAATGGTAAATTATTATAAAAAAGAGGCTCTCAGAATATGCAGCATAACAAGTTGAGATTGCCCCATTTCCATGGAAGAAGGGGAATCGGTAATAATTTGACTATGGGAACCCACCGGGTTCATATCAAGACAGATGTCTGGATCTGAACACGAGCAGATAGCAAGGCTTCGAGCCTTTTTGAATCAACAGGTGATTGGACAAGAGGGTCTTACCCTCAGGCTTTTGATTGCCTTAATGGCTGATGGACACCTTCTTGTGGAAGGTGCGCCAGGTTTAGCCAAAACTACCGCTATTAAAACGTTGGCCTCCGGGATTGAGGCTGATTTTCACCGGATTCAGTTTACCCCGGATTTGCTCCCCGCTGATATTACCGGGACCGATATTTATCGTCCTCACGACGGCTCTTTTCGCTTTCAACCGGGACCGATTTTTCACAATCTTGTCTTGGCCGATGAAATCAATCGGGCCCCCGCTAAGGTTCAGGCCGCCCTATTAGAGGCCATGGGAGAACATCAAGTGACAATCGGGCGAACAAGTTATCCCTTGCCCGAGTTGTTTTTAGTCATGGCCACCCAAAATCCCATTGAGCAGGAAGGAACGTATCCTTTGCCTGAAGCGCAATTGGATCGTTTCCTCCTCTATGTCCGGGTGCAATATCCTGATGTGGAAGGAGAGCGAAAGATTGTCGAACTTGTTCGTCGACAAGCCAGGGCAATTTCTGGGGATGGAACGACAGCTCCCACGCCCGTTCCTCAAAAGGTGATTGTGGCCGCTCGACGACAGATGTGGGATTTATATGTCGCGCCAGCACTAGAAGAATATATTGTCCAATTAGTCATGGCCACGCGAGAGCCTGGACCGTATAGCGCCATGCTGAAGCGATGGATCCGGTTTGGAGCCAGCCCTCGGGCAACCATTGGAATGGAGCGTTGTGCCAGAGCTCATGCCTGGCTGGAAGGGCGCGATTATGTCTCCCCGGAAGACATACAAGCCGTGGCCCATGATGTGTTGCGCCACCGGGTTTTACTGACCTTTGAAGCGGAAGCGGAGGGGATCAGGACTGATCAGGTGATCTCAGAAATTTTGAATCATGTGGCCGTTCCGTAAACAGACAACCCCATTAGAATCCAGGCAGAACCGTCCTACAGGATTTCAGGGTGTAGAAATTCGGCTTGCCGATCTCATCAACATGCGTCACCAGACAGGGATATTGGGAATCAAAACAAGGAAGCGGGTTCATACCATTTTGGCTGGCGGAGAACGATCTCCGTTTAAAGGCAGAGGCATGGATTTTGAAGAATCTCGCCGGTATCAACCGGGTGATGATGTGCGACTCATGGATTGGCGGGTGATGGCGCGAACTCATGAGCCCTACCTCAAGGTCTTTCGCGAAGAACGGGAGCGACCCGTATTCATCGTAGTGGATAATAGAAAGGGAATGCGATTCGGGACCAAGGTGGCCTTTAAGTCAGTCGTTGCTGCCCATGCGGCGGCATTACTGGGATGGGCATCGCAAGAGCGGGGAGACCGGGTTGGGGGGGTGGTTTTTTCAGATGTGGACCATGTGGAACTCCGACCCAGGGGAGGAAGAACCGGAGTGCTTCAACTTCTCAATACTTTGGCACAAGATAGTGCCCACCCGTCACAGATGATTGAGCGCCAGAGTCCTAATCCCTCACCTTTTCAGTTGGCCTTAAATCGAGTCCAGGCAACCGCGAAGCCCGGAAGCCTCATTTTTCTCTTAAGTGATTTTCGCGATTGGGACCATCAAGCCAAACAGACTCTCATCCGATTGAACGGACACCAGGATGTGGTGGCGATCTTTATGTACGACCAATTGGAACAAGAGCCCCCCCCTGCCGGCCAATATCCTGTGACTGACGGCACACGCATGGGAATATTGAATACAGGATCCGCCAACATCATCCAATCCTATTCAGCGTGCTTTAGGGAACGTTATGAAGATGTCCGGACCCTGTGCCTGACCCGTGGAATCGGATTCATTCCATTGGGAACCCACGACGATATTCTTTTCCAATTGCGGGGTGGGTTACAGGATCTTGGACATCGCCGAAGCGCCCATCACAGTATGGCATGACGGAAATGGGCTAACATGCCGACAGCAAGTTCTCCCTTACAAGAGCTCCGGGATGTGCATCTGCCACCTCCGATTTCTCTGTGGCCTCCGGCTCCGGGTTGGTGGATCATCTTTGGTTTGGTCATGATGGGAGTCATCCTGTGCCTGTGGATTCTGAGGAATCGACGTCGAAAAGAGACGTGTCGACTTGCGATGAATGAACTGCATGCGATCAAACGGCACTATGATAACCATCGAGATGATCAATGGTTGATTCAACGCCTTTCAGTCATGATCCGTCGCTATGCCATAGCCACCTTCCCTCGAAACGAGGTCGCCGGGCTAGTAGGAATCTCCTGGCTGCAGTTTTTGGACCGGTCGGGTCGAACCAATCAATTCACTGACGGGGTTGGCCATCTGTTAAGTTCAGGGCCCTACCAACAGCAGACGGCCGTGTCGGCTGCCGAACTGGTGCCTTTGGTCGAACAGTGGATTCAGCAGGTGACTCCACCCACAGGGAAGGGCGCGGCATGATAACGTTGGCCTGGCCGTGGGTGTTGGCGCTTTTTCTGTGTCCCTGGATGGTGCGTCGTTGGGCAACACCTGTCTCCATTTCATCCGGCCGGGCTATGAAGGTGCCGCATTTCGACGACATTATGGCCCTTCAGACCAACAAGTTGATTGGGCCGACTCGTTCAAGGCATTCCACGCTGTTTTGGGCGGGGATATTCATCTGGGCCGCCCTGGTGCTTGCGGCTGCCCGTCCACAGTGGAGTGGCGAACCTGTCGGGTTGCCAACCAGTGGACGTGATCTGATGTTGGCGGTCGATGTCTCCGGCAGCATGAAGATTCCGGATTTTTCGGTAAAAGGACAGGAAGTCACCCGCTTGGAGGTGGTGAAAGCCGCAGCCGGGGAGTTCATCGCTGGCCGAACTGGCGATCGTATAGGGTTGATTGTTTTTGGTTCCCAGGCCTACGTGCAGACACCTTTGACATTCGATCGGGATACCGTCAAGGCCATGTTGACGGAAACAGAAATCGGCTTGGCGGGACAGGAAACCGCGATTGGCGATGCGATCGGCCTTGCTGTAAAACGGCTCAAAGAACAACCCGCGGGAAGCCGGGTTTTAGTACTATTAACTGATGGGGCCAATACCGCGGGAGAAGTCTCGCCCACACAAGCGGCGGCCTTGGCTGAGGAACAAGGTATTCGAATCTATGCTATCGGAGTTGGCGCGGATCGAATGGAGATTGAATCATTTTTCGGCACACAGACGGTGAATCCTTCTCGCGATTTGGATGAAGATACCCTTCGCCACCTTGCCCAACGTACCGGAGGGTTGTACTTGCGTGCCAAAGACACCGAGGGACTTACGAGGGTGTATGAAGAATTAGATCGTCTTGAACCGGCGGCTACGGAAACAGAACTGTTTCGACCGACGACCGAATTATATATATGGCCGTTAGGATTCGCGTTGGCCCTTTCCTGTGTAATGGCCATGTCTTTCATCTGGAATAGAAATTGGGTTCTCCGATCGAGATGGAGGGCGGAAGCGATCTCCGCACAAGCAGGAGCCGGACGATAAGATGGCAATGTTTCATTTTCTACGACCGGAATGGTTTTGGGGATTACTTCCCTTATTCGGACTCTTTCTGCTCGTCGCCAGGAAGGGGACAACGGATCAGATATGGGAATCTGTGTGTGATGCCCATCTACTCCCGCATTTGTTGGTGGGAACGGAGGGAGCTACCCGTCGCATGCCTCTCGTGCTTCTCGGATCAGGTTGGATTGTGGCGATCTGTGCACTGGCCGGGCCGGTCTGGTCCCAATTACCCCAGCCCGTGTTCCGGGCGGAATCGGCGTTGGTGATGGTCTTGGATTTATCCCGTTCAATGGATGCGCAGGATGTGACTCCTTCACGGTTGACGCGAGCCAAACACAAGATTCTTGATATGCTTAAGGCGCGGAAAGAAGGACAAACCGCTCTTGTGGTCTATGCCGGTGAATCGTTCGTTGTCTCGCCATTAACCAATGATGCCAACACCATAGTGACCCTTGTGCAATCTCTCGAGACGGAACTCATGCCGCTCCAAGGAAGCCGTACCGATCTTGCCTTGCAGAAGGCCCATGAACTCCTTCAGCACGTCGGCCAGACGCGTGGTGATGTGCTTTTGCTGACGGACGGCGAGGGAGATCCTGCCACATTGAAGTTGGTAGGCGAGTTACACCGTCAAGGGGTACGTGTTTCGGTGCTTGGTATTGGGACGGTCGATGGGGCTCCTATTCCGGAGACAGGTGGATTCCTCAAAGATCAGGACGGAACGGTGGTTATTCCCAAATTGGACATTCCGTCTCTTCAAGACATTGCTCGAGTAGGAGGTGGTCATTACGCCACGGTAACGGCTGACGACCAGGATATCAATCGGGTCTTTCCTTCCGTTGTGCCAACGAGGGCGGTATCCTCTTCAACATCTGAACAGCGAACAACCGACCTGTGGCGGGAAGAAGGACCCTGGCTCGTCCTTCTGCTTCTGGTTTTGGCATTGCCCGCATTTCGACCGGGATGGTTAGGAATGCTGCTGGCCTTCCTGCTTATTCCTCAGGTAAGCGAGGCCTTTTCCTGGGAAAATCTCTGGGTTCGTCCCGATCAACAGGGGATTCAGGCATTAAAGCGTGACGCCCCGGAAGAAGCGGCGGCCTTGTTTCAAGACCCCGGCTGGAAGGGCATAGCCCATTATCGGGCAGGGAAATATCAGGAAGCAGAAGAAGCCTTTTCCATAATGGATACCCCGGAGGGTCATTACAATCGAGGCAATGCTTTGGCTAATCTCGGTCGCTATGAAGAAGCCCTGGCCTCGTATCAAACAGCCCTCACTCAGCAGCCAGATCATGCGGACGCCCAACATAATCTAGAAATCATCAAACAACTCTTGGATAAATCATCATCTGCGGAACAGGCGGGAGAATCACCCCAAAAATCGGATGGCTCCTCTGCCAAACAGAATAATAATGGGAATGAGGCAGGAGGAGAAGGAGAAAAATCAGAGAATCCTTCAGACCCGACCCATAAACAATCCGATTCGAAAACAGCTGACTCTCAAAAAGAGAAACAAGAAGAGGCAGCCCAGATGTCAGGGTCCGGGTCGGATTCTGCCCGGACCTCTAATCAGTCGAATGGAGATCAGAAATCTTCTGAAGAAAATATTGAGAGAGAGGCGCAAGGGCTGGACCCTTTGAAAGCCGAACAATCTAAGAAGCCGCGGTCCACACCAACTACAATGGAGGAAAAGTCGGAAGATCAGGTGGAACATTCAGAAGTATCTTCTGCGGGGGACGCTGCCCACTCACCGGAAATAGAGAAGTCTGAACAGGTCCTCCAGCAATGGCTTCGCCGTATCCCTGATGATCCCGGAGGATTGTTACGGCGAAAGTTCCTTTTGGAGCATCAACGCCGTGTAGAGGCTGGAAAGTCCACCATTTCTCAAGGTAAGCCCTGGTGAGAATTTTGAGATGGATATGGGTGATGGTGGTCTGCCTTGGACTTATGGGGCTTGCTACCCCTGTTTCGGCCCAATCAGTCAGGGCCTTTGTGGATCGGAATCCGGTCATGGCAGATGAGACCTTCCAGCTTATAGTGGAGACGGATCAGATGTCTTCGGGTGAATCCCCCGAGTGGCATATTTTAGACGCAGACTTCGATGTATTGGGCACGACCCAAAGTCAACAAACTTCGATCATCAATATGCGAACCACTTCATTGGTCCGATGGATTGCGACGCTTGCGCCAAAGCGAACAGGAGCCGTGACCATTCCTCCTATCCACGTGGGCACTCATCAAACCGCCCCCATTCAACTGGAGGTCAATGAGCCGAATCACACTGGAGAGGCTAACGAAAGCCAGGATATTTTTCTCGAAGCCGATGTGGACTCACATGTTTCCTATTTACAAGGGCAAGTCCTTCTGACGCTGAGGTTAGTCAGCGCCATTTCAGTGCAGGAAGGCCGATTAGATGAACCCGAAATGGATTGGGGAGTTGTTGAACGCGTGGGCAAGGACGTCTCGTACGAGACGACCCGAAACGGGCGACGCTATCATATCACCGAACGTCGTTATGTAATCACACCGCAACAAAGCGGGAAGCAGGTGATTCCTCCGATCCTCTTTTCCGGATCCGTGCAGGAAGGCCGAACCCGTGGAACGCTCTTTGAGGAATTATTTGGCAATCGACCCGGGAGTCTGGGGCGTGATCCTTTCAAAACTTCACGCTCGATTCACAGGCGAAGTCCGAAAATTGCGATCAACGTCAAAAACTTTCCATCAGATTTGAATGGGCGATTTTGGCTGCCGGCGAAAAATCTCACTCTCACAGAAACATGGTCTGGTGATACCGATACACTACAGATAGGGGATTCCCCCACTCGAACGATCGTGATGCGTGCGACAGGTCAGCGGGGAGAACAATTGCCTGAAGTGACCGTGCCCCCACAACCCATTGTGAAGATCTATCCCGACAAGGCAAAAACCCAGACAGATTTTGACGGGAAATGGATTGTGGGGTCCAGGGAGGAAAAATATGTGTTCGTGCCCACGCAGCCGGGTACAGTGACGTTGCCCGCGATTCATGTTCCCTGGTGGAACATTGAGACTGGCCAGTGGGAAGAGGCCACTCTCCCTGCTAAGGTTCTGACGATTCTCGGCACGCGTCAACCTGCCTCCTCAGGACAGATTCCCACGTCCGTTCCGGACCTGCCTGTTTCTTCAACAGAGAGTGATGGTCAGCAGAGGGATGTCCAATTCGGCACCTCTGATAGTGACAGGCCGTTACCATGGCCGTGGATAACAGGGGGATGTTTCACGTTGTGGTTGGTGACCCTGGTGGCCTGGTGGAGGGATCGCCAAAAACGGCATGGACGAGGTCAAGATATGGCAAAAAGGAATGATGGGAAATTTGAATCGGAACGACATGCCATTCAAGGAGTGAAGGCTGCTTGTTTCGAACAGTCAGCGGAAAAAACGCGAGCCGCACTATTACAATGGGCTTCCCTCAAGGAAGCAGGGCGTCCCTGTCGAAGCCTGAAGTCAGTGGAACGTCTGTTGAGTCACCCGGTTCCTGATCCGGCAGAAATTTCTGCGGCCATTTGGAACCTTGATCGGACCTTATACACGACCTCGGCAGAAAAACAGAACTGGGATGGGCGGCAGTTTTGGGAAACAGTCAAGCCGGCCATAACAGCCAAGCCACCGAAATCTCACAAACATGCAAAAGAGTTGCCCCCATTGTATCTCCATTGATTCTAGAGGGGGTTGAATAAATCAGAAAGCGAGAGCACAACAGGTCCCACAGATCACTTCATGAAATTATTGAGATAAAGAGGGTAGCATGGAAATCATGGTTAAAATTGAAAACTTGCGAAAAACATTTGGGCCGATTGTCGCAGTGGATGGTGTGTCGTTTACCGTAGGAAAAGGAGAAGTGCTCGGGTTCTTAGGGCCGAACGGAGCAGGTAAATCCACAACCATGAAAATGATCACAGGTTTTCTCACGCCGACCAGCGGCGCAGTGCATATTTGCGGGCATAATATTGACGTTCAACCCATCGATGCCAAAAAGCGTATAGGCTATCTGCCAGAGGGAGCTCCGGCCTATCAGGATATGACTCCAGCCTCGTTTCTTACGTTCATTGGGGAGATGCGAGGATATCGTGGAGCGACGCTTAAGCGAACGGTGTCGGAAACGGTCGAGAAGGTAAATTTGCAATCGGTGTTGAACCAATCCATTGAAACCTTGTCGAAAGGGTTTAAGCGCCGCGTGGGACTGGCTCAGGCGATCCTTCATGACCCGGAAATTTTGATTTTAGATGAACCGACCGATGGATTGGATCCCAATCAAAAGCATGAGGTTCGAACGCTGATTCGGGCCATGGCGAAAGAAAAGGCCATTATTCTCTCAACGCATATCTTGGAAGAAGTCCATGCACTCTGTACGCGCGCAATGATCATTGCGAAGGGGAAAGTGGTGTTTGATGGCACACCAGCGGAATTGGAAGGAAAATCTCCTACTCACCATACGGTCCTCGGCACGATAGCCGGTGTGGATCCCATGGTCTTACATCATCACCTGATGACGGTAAAAGGGGTCAAAAAGATTGAAGAGTTGGGCCGGGACGGTGACTTAGTGCAATTTCGTATTTATCCGGATGACGGACAGTGGATCCTCCCGGATATTGGACATTGCGCGCGAGAACAGGGGTGGGAAGTGAGGGAACTCTATCCCGACCGGGGGCAATTGGATGAAGTATTTCGTTTGTTGACGACTCCCAAGCAGACGATTTCGTAATAGGGCCTGGTTTTGGAGGGACGCAAACTATCGGCCGGAGGCTCTTCCGGCAGAATATCCTTGAACGAACGGGATCTCATCTTAATGCGTCTCGGAGGGACCAATGGCATTAGAAGAGGGTAGCTGAAAGACATATCCGAGAGTGAAGGAGGAATTGTGGGACGTATTCGAGTGATTTTTCAACGGGAATTGGCCGGGTATTTTGCCACGCCGATTGCGGCGGTGTTCATTGTCATATTTTTGTTACTCAGTGGGGCCTTCACGTTTTATCTGGGAAATTACTTTGCGCGCGGCCAGGCTGACCTGGTGCCGTTTTTTGATTTTCATCCGTGGCTCTATCTGGTGTTAATCCCTGCGTTGGCCATGCGCTTATGGGCGGAAGAGCGTCGTTCCGGGACGATTGAGCTGCTGCTGACCCTGCCCGTCACCATGTGGGAGGCGGTCGCAGGGAAATTTCTGGCCGCATGGTGTTTCACGGGGATCGCCTTGGCTCTGACCTTTCCCATGTGGCTCACGGTGAATGTACTGGGCGATCCTGATAATGGTGTTATCCTTGCCAGCTACCTCGGCAGTCTGCTGATGGCCGGGGGATTTTTAGCTATCGGCTCCTGCATCTCCGCCCTCACCAAAAATCAGGTGATCGCCTTTGTGATCAGCGTTGTCATTTCTTTGGGGTTCATCTTGAGTGGGTTCCCACTCGTTCTGGAATTATTCAGCGGGTGGGCGCCACAATTTCTGCTGAGTGCCATCAGCTCTTTTAGCTTTTTGACGCATTTCCAATCGATCAGCAAAGGTGTCCTGGATTTGCGCGATATTCTCTTTTTTCTTTCGCTGATTGCCTTTTGGTTGTTTGCGACGGCCACGGTCATTGATATCAAAAAGGCCGAATCGTAAGAGGACCGTTTAAAGGATCCGGTGTGAAACTTTGCAAGTGAGGAGTGATGATGAATAAAAAAGTACTCACGGGAAGCGGTCTCATCATGGCAGCCGTTCTGTTCGGCGTCTTCAACATGGTGAGTAATGCCGCGTTCAGTTCTGCACGATTCGATCTGACAGAACATGGCCTGTATACCTTGTCTGAAGGCACCAAGAATGTTCTTGAGAGTTTGAAGGAACCCATTACGCTGCGGTTTTATCTCTCCAAAGCCTTGGCAACCGGCTTGCCGGGCATTAAAAGTTACGCAACACGCGTTCAAGAGATGTTGGAGGAATATGCCCAAGTCGCGGGAGACCAACTGTACTTGGAGGTGATAGACCCTGAACCGTTTTCAGAAGAAGAAGACCGAGCAGTCGCGTTTGGTCTGCAGGGTATCCCCCTGGATGGTGGGAGCACCCAATTTTATTTTGGATTGGCCGGGACCAGTTCGACGGATGAGCTGGAAGTGATTCCTTTTTTTCAACCAGAGCGGGAAGAGTTTTTGGAGTATGACTTGACGAAGATGGTTCACACGTTGGCCAATCCCAAGAAAAAAGTTCTTGGCCTGCTGAGCACCTTGCCCATTGATGGGAATGGGGGGATGCCGTTTATGGCACCGCAGGGAGGAAGCCAACCCTGGCTCATTCTCTCGCATATCGAACAAATGTTCGAAGTGAAAAAAATCGAAACGACGGGGGGGGCTATCCCTGAGGAGATTAGTGTCCTAATGATTGTGCATCCAAAGTCCCTGAGTGAGGCCACTCTCTATGCGATTGATCAGTATGTGTTGAGAGGCGGCCATGCCATGATCTTTGTGGATCCTCTTGCGGAATCCGATAGTGGAGGCGGAAACCCCATGAACCCGATGGGGGGCGGCGGCCCCCGGAATTCGGATATGCCTACGTTATTTGCCGCCTGGGGTCTGGAGTTGGTGAAAGGGCAAGTGTTGGGAGATTTGCCGTTGGCCAAAAAGGTGCAAGTCCAACAGCAAAACCGTCTACAGGTGGTAGATTATCCAGTCTGGATTGATTTCCGCCAGGAACATTTCAGCGACAAGGATATTGTCACGGCTCAAGTGCCGTCGATCACGGTGGCATCAGCAGGCATCATTCGAAAGAAGGGGGAAACGGGGACCACGGTCGAACCGCTCATCCAATCGGATGAAGCCGCCATGCAGATTGAGGCCTCACGTTTATCAGTCATGCCTGATGTCAGCGGTTTACTCAACAGTTATCGGCCTGAAGGAGAAAAATTTATTGTGGCCGCCAGGGTAACGGGAACCGTGAAAACGGCATTTCCGGAGGGAAAGCCTAAAGCGGTGGCGAATACCAGTGAGAATCCGGATATGCCTTCAGAAGCCGAGACCCAGACCAAAGATCACCTCACAGAATCAAAAGGTTCCATCAATGTGATTGTGGTGGCCGATACGGATATCTTGCAGGACCGGTTTTGGGTTCAAGTCCAAAACTTCTTTGGCCAACGGATAGGCATTCCCAATTCTGGGAATGGCACGTTTGTTACAAACGCCTTGGATAATCTGACGGGAAGCAATGATCTTATTAGTGTGAGAAGCCGGGCGGGGTATTCCCGGCCATTCACGCTTTTGCGATTGTTGCAACAGGAAGCGGAGCACCGCTTCCGGCAAAAGGAGCAAGTGCTCCAGGAACAGCTCAAGGGGACGGAACGTAAAATTCAGGAACTGCAGAGTCAAAAGCCTGAGGGAAATGCCATGATCCTGAGTGTTGAACAGCAGGAGGCCATGGGACAATTCCGAAAGGAATTGCTTCAGGTTCGCAAAGAGCTGCGTGGCGTACAGCATGAGCTTGGCAAAAACATTGAGAGTGTGGAGCGTTGGGTAAAATTTATCAATATCGGGCTTGTGCCGTTGCTGATTGGTATTGTCGGGGTATGGATCAGTTCTTCGGGGATCAGAAAGAAGGGGTCCCCAAAAGCTAAGTAACTCAGATATCGATCAACCAGGACCTTATTCGACTATTCAAGATATTAAGGGAAGCATATGAAAGCCAAAACTCTCGGCATCTTAGCCGCCATAACCATTGCTGGGATTGTTCTAGTCATTTTCATGAATCAAAAGCCGGCCTCTCAGTTTCCACAGAGTGGTGAGCTGTTGTTCCCGGAATTATTGTCGGTTGTTAATGACGTGAACGAAATAGTTGTGGAGACTAAGGATCAGACCGTGACGCTGGTGCGTGGGGAGCATATCTGGCGGGTTAAGGAGAAGTCCGGGTATCGCGCTGATGTGGAAAAGGTAAAACAAACTCTCATCGGATTGGCGGAGTTGCGGATATTGGAACCCAAAACGAAAAATCCGGAGTTATACGATCGGCTGGGGTTACGGGACAAAGAACAAGAAGGCTCACTTTCGACAACGGTGACGCTGAAAACTCCGAGTAATCCTGAGGCGGCCTTGGTGATTCTGGGGAATCAACGTCCTGCCAAGGGAAATCCACGGATGAGTGAAATTTATGGGCGAAAACTAGGAGATCCTCAAACCTGGTTAACAATAGGGAATTTGCCGTTGGAAAAAGTGTCGGGAGAGTGGCTCGATAAGGAACTAACGGCGCTGACGACTAAGCGCGTTCATCGGGTGACGGTCAGGCATCCGGGCGGGGAAACTCTTCTTGTCTCAAAAGATAAACCCGAGGATCTTGATTTTCAGTTGGATTCCATTCCTGTAGGTTCCAAAGTGGCTTCTCAGTTTAATGTGAATAACGTGGTGGGGACTCTCGTGCAGCTCTCACTGGAGGATGCGAAAGAAGCACATGAGGTAAATTTTCAGGACCGCTCCGGAGTGACGGCTGTACTGGAAACCTTTGACGGGCTCAGGCTTCATGTTCAAACGGCCAAACAGGAAGATAAAGTTTTTGGAAAATTTTCTGCGGAATATGATCAAAAACTGCTTCAATCTGTGGATGCTACCCCTTCCACAGAAAACGGGGAAACGGTCCCAGCGCAGGATTCTGCTCAAGACGAAAAGACCCCTGAATCTCCAGAAGGGAAAAAAACGGCAGAAATACAAAAAAAAGATCTTTCCTCCAAAGAAGACTCAATATTAAAAAAACCGGAAGAGGTTCAGCGAGAAGTTGAGGCGTTCAATCAGCGCGTGGGAGGCTGGGCGTACGAATTGCCAACGTTCCGGATCGAGAACTTTTCAAAAGCCAAGAAAGATCTTCTTGAAACAATTCCCTAAGCTAAAGCATTCAGTGCTGCATGTAGAGTTAAGAGGGTGGCCATTGTGTTTGGGAAGTTTTTAAGGGCCCGCCGACTTAACTGAATCTCGCAAGGGAGGAGTCAAGACGTCCAGTAATTCCTGATAAACCTGAGTCAGGCGGGAATCCTCAAGCCGGTAGGCAAACGACAACAAAATCAAGCCTCCTGCCAGCACTAATAAGCCCAATGCGGTCATCCCGACCACCCAAAATACTCCCCCGACTGTGCTTATCCCTCCATCAAGAATAAACAGAACGACAAACGTGAGAGTGCCTCCAATGACAAAGAGTAACCATAAGAGGGTGAGAATAGCTGATGACCAGGGTATACGCTTGGACAAATGCAGCAGGAGTTGGCTGCCATCTGAACTTACATCGATTGTCCCCTTTAATGGCCATGCGGTGCGAAACCGCAGGGAAAAGAGTTGATAGTATGGGCGGATCACGATGACCTGTCGGTCTGCGACCCAGCGGGCAATTCCGTGAGGCAAGGCAAGGGCGCCAGTTTGAAAGACAGTGGCAATAGAGGGAACAGATTGGGAGTCCAGGGCGTTCTTCCTGTGAGCCAATGGACAGCCATATTGGCAGGCCCAACTTTTCAAGGTGGTAAATTGATACCAATCGCCAATGATTAGACCAAGAAACAGCAAGATGGCAATGATTCCGGCAAATGTCATAGGACGGTGAAGATACCATAGTGTCTTCTTCTGCTACACTCCTGTTTTTGCATTGACTTCTCAGCCGCCCCTCCTCTACTATCGACTCGCGGGGTGGAGCAGCCTGGTAGCTCGTTGGGCTCATAACCCAAAGGTCGAGGGTTCAAATCCCTCCCCCGCAACCACCTCGATTCCCCATCAAAGAACTCTCATAGTTCCATTATGTTCTCCTACAGGTTATCCTGTTTTGAAACCAAAAAATGTATTCCCCATGAGTCGAAGGACCATGACCTTTCTTTTCCGATGAGCCCCCATTTTAAGTGGATAGTTGCTTATTTCTCTTGGGTTTACGTTCTGGCAACCGATAAATATTTTGTGGGGGTGAAAAGCAACCCCAGTGAGGACTGGTTGTTAGGTAAATAAGTTATGGACTCCCTCAATTTCTGACATCAATTTGCGCAGGGAAAAGAATTGACCATCAACGCCTCTTTCTTTTTGGCTCGGATTCTGGCATTCCTGAATTTTCAGGGTATTTGCCCACCTTTTTGCACTTAAGTGTCTGAGGTGCTTTCCCGGAGACATTTTCGTTTGTCAGACCAATAAGGCTTAAGGTATGAACAAGATTTTTCGAAATGAGGAAGAGCAGAAAGTCAGTGGTACGTGGAGACCTTCCTTGCCGGAAATAACTATTTCAATTGTTGTCCCTGTCTACAACGGGGGTGAGGCCTTTCGTCAATGCCTGATAAGTCTGGCTGCTTTACAGCCGCCTCCCTTGGAAATAATCGTTGTTGCTGATGGTGACTCCGATGGGTCCTGGCAAATGGCGAAACAGTTTGGTGCTCAGGTCATTCGACTTCCTATTACTTCAGGAGGACCGGCATACCCCCGAAACATTGGAGCACTTCAGGCCAAAGGCGAATATCTCTTCTTCGTCGATGCCGATGTGTGTGTGCATCCCGATACCCTGGGACGGGTGGCAGAAACCTTTCACAATAATCCAGATCTCACCGCGTTGATCGGGTCGTACGATGACACTCCTGGCGAATCAAATTTCTTGTCCCAATACAAAAATCTCTTTCACCACTACGTCCATCAAAAAGCCCAAAGGGAGGCTTCGACATTTTGGGGTGCTTGCGGGGCCATCCGCCGTGATATTTTCCTGGAAATAGGCGGGTTTGATGAAAAGTATCGTCGTCCTTCTATTGAAGACATTGAGTTGGGCTATCGATTGAAAAAGACCGGTTGCCAGATTCAGTTGTGTAAAGATATCCATGTGAAACATTTAAAACGATGGGGCATCTGTTCAATGCTCAAAGCAGATTTTTTTTACCGCGCAATCCCTTGGACAGAATTAATTCTTCGGGATCGCAGGTTCACCAATGACTTAAACATCCGGCATTCCGAGCGCCTTTGTGTCGTGTTGACGTATGGGCTCGTGGGGGCCTTGATAGGAGCGATCTGGTGGGGTCCATTGCTGGCGGTGGCGGCCTTGATCATGGTTTCGCTATTGATCATTAATGCACCCCTCTATCGCTTCTTTCAAAAAAAACGTGGGTTCCGGTTTGCCCTGCAGAGTGTTCCCTGGCATTGGCTGTACTATCTGTATAGTGGTTTGGCATTTGCCATAGGCCTGGCACGCCATGTTTTTTATGGGGGCAACCGGAAGGAGTCGACCATGCCGGCTCTTGTCCCTGAATCCTTCGATATCAATAGAACGTCAGGGAGGCAGTAGTGACAGCTCATCCTGTAGTGGTAATTGGCGCCGGCCCTGCAGGCCTTACGGCGGCCTATGAACTTGGGAAAAACAGTTCTTCCTCTCTTATTCTTGAGGCCGGGAAACAGGTAGGAGGCATATCACAAACGGTCAACTATCGAGACTTTCGTTTTGATATCGGTGGCCACCGATTTTTTTCGAAAGTGCCGATGGTGACAGAGTTATGGAATGAAATTCTCGGTGACAACTTTCTCCTTCGACCTCGTATAAGCCGGATCCATTACAACCAACATTTTTTTGACTATCCGCTTAAGGCCACTAATGCCTTGGCTGGACTGGGGGTCGTGGAGGCTCTTCTGGTCTGTTTCAGTTATGCCAAGGTCAAGGTGTTTCCAAATGCCCAGGAGGAAAATTTTGAACAGTGGGTTATTAATCGTTTTGGATATCGCCTGTACCAGATATTCTTCAAAACCTACACGGAGAAAGTCTGGGGGATTTCCTGTACCGAGATATCAGCCGATTGGGCCGCGCAACGAATCAAAAACCTCTCGTTGAAAGAAGCGGTTCGAAATGCCCTACTTGGTCAAAGGGGTGGGAAGAAGGGTGAAATCGTGACCTCGCTCATTGAACAGTTTCATTATCCTCGCTTAGGTCCGGGGATGATGTGGGAACGGTGCGAAGAATTGGTGGCTGGCTTTGGATCTCAGACATTAAAAGGCATGAAAGTCGAGCGTATCAGGCACCGCCATGGGCGAGTAGATTGTGTTTCCGCGCGAGCCTCATCGGGGGAGCATTTGGAATTCGAAGGCAGTGATTTTGTGTCGACGATGCCTCTGCGCGAGTTAATCGAGGCCATGGATCCTCAACCCCCTGAGAAGGTTGTAGAGGCCGCGCTTGGCTTGCGGTATCGGGATTATTTAACCGTGGTCCTGGTGGTAAACCGCGAAGATGTATTCCCTGATAACTGGATCTATATCCATTCACCTGAAGTTAAAATGGGACGAATACAGAATTATAAAAATTGGAGCCCGTATATGGTCCCGGATCCCTCACGAACTTCGCTGGGTCTTGAGTATTTTCTCTGGGACAAAGACGATGAGTGGACATGGTCGAACGATCGGTTGATCGAATTCGGTACACGGGAATGCGCCCAACTCGGGCTCATTAATCCTCGCGAAGTTGAAGACGGGACCGTGGTTCGTATGGAAAAAGCCTATCCAGTATACGATCATCACTATCAGGATCACGTCCGGACGATTCGACAGTATCTGGAAACATTTTCAAATCTTCAGACCATTGGACGAAATGGTCTGCATCGCTATAACAACCAGGATCATTCCATGGTGACGGGGGTGTATGCCGCCAGAAATATCATGGGTGAATCCCATCATGATGTATGGGCGGTGAATACCGAAAAAGCCTACCATGAGGAAGACCGTACGATTTCCGGCAGTGGCGGCGATCGAATGGTGCCTGTGCGGGTTCAGGTGAGCGGGGATGAACTTCCCATAGAAAATGAGGAAGAGTTAATCGAGATCGTGTTTGCCAAGCTGGATCCTGTCGCTATGGGTGTGGCTGTCGGTACCATCAGTGGTCTCCTCATCTTGATTGGGACGGTGATTTTGGTCCTCAAAGGCGGGCCGGTAGTGGGGCCCAACTTGTCTCTGCTGGGGAATTTTCTATTTGGTTTTCAGGTGACGTGGGGTGGTTCACTGATAGGTTTCCTAGAGGGAGGAGTCGGGGGGTTTGCGATAGGATACTTAGGAGCCTCACTCCGAAACTGGAGCATGAAGGCCTATGCGAAATTCATCCGATGGCGGGAGGAAGTGAATCGTCGTCGCAATCTTCTAGATTAGCTTTTACCAAGAGGCAGGGTCCTGGAGGAAAAATATGGAAACGGATTCCAAGGGTGATGAAGAACTTAGCCGGGTTGTAGCCAAAATTCAGGGAGGGGTATTGGCAGTAGTTTGTGGCCTGATGGGTGGATTAGGCCTATTTATTATGACGGTCTGGCTTCTTCTCGAGGGGGGGGCACAGGTTGGTACCCATCTTCAGTTACTTTCCAACTATTTCATCGGGTATTCAGTCACATGGCAAGGGAGTCTGGTAGGTCTTTGTTATGGGGCCCTGACCGGTGGGGTTCTGGGTTGGGCTATCGGGTTTATATATAACAGAGTTGTGGGAATCCGATATCGATAAGCGGCATTCCACTAGGATTTTTTTAATTGAATGCAGATGCGGAACGATTTTATTGGTTGCTTACCTGTAATAAAAAAATCGTTAGGGACTATCGTGTGGAGAAAATTCCGTACACCGAAAGTAAAAAAACATGAGATTTTTTTGAACACGAAGGCAGGCGGCTTTGTGGGTAGCCATCTGGTTAAGAGCTTACTGACCCAATATACTTCGTGATAGCCAGAGCAATAAGGGAAATTGAGGCCTTTTCTGTCGAGGTATTGACCGGGTCGGGTGAGTTCCTATAATCGGCAAGGCACTGAAAATTTTTGTCATTCTCTACCATCTGGGCGTCACTGTCTGGGTCGGGGCTTGCGAGGAAAATACGTGTAGACCAGACCTGAAGGCTTTACATTCCCATTAATCAAACATGAAAGACCCATCGTGATAATCGAAGGGAAGCGGTACTGGGATTCCATTGCAGACGAATGGATAATGACCCGCCCGGATCAGCTTTGGCGAAAACATAGCGATTCAATCAACCAATATCTGCTCTTCCGTTGGCTCCCCGAACAACCAGTAGGTCGATTGTTGAAGACGGACATGTTTGACGAATTGGTGGGAAAGGGCCTTACGCCTTTCTTGCAGGCCAGAGCTCATAGCGTCATTGGGATGGATCTTTCCTTCGGGAATGCGCACTTAACCTGTCGGGCCCAGACGAGCGTTTGTGGAGCCTGTGCGGATGTTCGCGACCTCCCGTTTGGAAACGAGTCGTTTGAGGTGGTGGTGTCGAATTCGACTCTGGACCATTTTCAAACCTCAGATGAGATTATCGTGAGTCTGCGGGAATTGCACCGGGTTCTTCGCAAGGACGGTCAGCTAATCCTGACATTGGATAATCCTGCCAATCCGATTATTGCGGCGCGTAACGTTCTTCCGTTCAAACTATTAAACCGGTTGGGTATCCTTCCCTACTATGTTGGTGCCACCTGCGGTCCCTGGCGGCTACAGAAATGGCTGTGGGAAATAGGCTTCGACGTGAAGGATGTCACAGCGGTACTCCATTGTCCTCGTATTTTTGCCGTGCTTGCTGCCAAAATCTTGTGCTCCTGCGCGAACAGTTCAGTACAGGAACGGTTTTTGCGATGGATTCAGGTATTTGAAAACATGTCGCGCTGGCCTACACGTTACCTGACCGGGCATTTTATTGCTGTTAGAGCTGAAAAGAGATAGAGCCAGCCTACGGTGGGCCTACGAGAATTAAAGAGTGTTTAGGATGCTTGGAAGTTGCCAAGTATGGGCGAATGTGGCTTGTCAGCCGGGTATGCGTATTGCCCACACGTTTTGTTAAATGAAAAATGCTATCAAAACAAACACGCAGCATTGAAACGAATGATGTTGTTGAACGGATGGAAAACTGTTCGGTTGATTCGCCAAGCCCTGGCTTCCAGTCGCGGGAGATTTGAGGATCTACGGCAATTACAAGAGAAGCAACTTCGGAACCTCCTCATGCATGCTTATCAGAACGTTCCGCTCTATCGAGGGCTTTACAAGGAGGCAGGGTATCATCCCGACGGATTCCGTTCGTTGGATGATATAGACAAAATCCCTATCCTTCAAAAGGATCGTCTCAAGCAAGCAAGTCCGGAAGAGGTCGTTGCACAGGGGATTGATCCAGACCGATGTGGAGTTGTTGAAACAAGCGGTTCGACAGGAACTCCGTTGCGTATCTATCTTGGGGCCTTAGATCAGCAGTGGCAGCGTGTGGTTGCCTGGCGCATTCTTTTCGAACATGGTTTCCGCTGGACTGACCGAACACTTGAAATTCGCATGGCTTTTGGTCGGCAGTTTTTCGTCCAACGTCTTGGTATCGCTCCGAAAGAATGGTGCTCGATTTTGGACCCACCAGAGTTCTGGGCACAACGCATAGTTGAGACGAGGCCGGACGTGATTGTTGCAGGGGCGGGTACGCTGCATGCCTTGGCCGAAACTGTCGAAACGCTGGGACTTAACCTGCCCTCGCCCCGACTCATCGTCTCCGATAGTGAAACCCTTTCGCCGGCCACTCGCCAACTGGTTCGGGGTGCGCTCGGAAGGGATCCTGTCGATGTGTACGGGTTGGTTGAGCTTTCAAATTTCGCATGGGAGTGCGAGCGTCGTTCTGGATTTCACGTCAGCGCTGATAGCCACATTGTGGAGGTTGATGCGCCTTCAGGGGAGCCTGGCCCAATCATTACCACAGCATTAGGCATGTGGACCATGCCGATGATTCGCTATGAAACAGGAGATTTGGCTGAGGTTGAGGCCACACTGTGTCCGTGCGGGCGCACTCTTCCTCTTCTTAGACGAATCTATGGACGCAGGGTAGATTCAGTCGCTTTGCAAGACGGCAGGCGAATCTTCTGGCCGTTTTTTCACGAGGTCCTTGGGCGCTATGACGAGTTACGCCAGTGGAGAATTTTGCAAGATGAGATAAATGAAGTCCACCTGCAAATCGTTGTGACCAATAACGCTCCAGATCTTCTTCCGAGGATAGAATCGGATCTTCAAGCTGTCTTGCCCGGTGAAGTCCATCTGCGCGTTGAGCAAGTCGAAGCGATCCCGTTAAGCCCGGGAGAGAAGACCAGGATGATCATCTCGAAGGTTGGGATGGCAAATGCGCAGCATCCTGACTCCGAAAGGCAAGAACACTAGATGGAAATTCTGCGAACATGGAAGTGCCTAAGGGATCTGAGAGCGAACGTCACACGGTCTCCCGCAAATCTCAGGTCGTTGCAAGACCATTTGTTCCGCGACGCTATCATCCATGCCTACGGCAACGTCCCCTTTTACCGGCGTGTTTGGGACGAAGCGGGTGTAGATGTCCAAGCCATTCGAGGCATTCAAGATCTGGAACGAATTCCAATCATCACCGCTCCAATGGTTCGAGAATCTGCAAAACGTGGTGAGTTGCTGGCGCGGGGGGTGGACACCTCGTCCTGCACCTATCTTGAGACCAGCGGCTCATCCGGTGCAGCACTACGGATTTGGAAACGGCCGCTCGAGGAACGCGTGCGGAGAGCCGTGGGACTGCGGATATGGTTTGAACACGGATTCCGCTGGCGCCATAACACGGCGCATTTTCAGATAAAGCCGGGTCCCTCACACATCCTGCAACGCTTCGGTATTTCTCGGAAGACGTGGATCTCGACGGAACGATCCATCGAGGACCAGTTGGCACAGTTGTTGGAGGCAAAGGCTGATGTAGTGGTTGGAACGGCGACAGCCCTTCGCCGCATTGCGCGAACGAGCGAAGCGGTTCAGATCGCACTTAAGCGGCCACGTGTGGTGTTTTGCGCAGGAGAGTTGGTGGATGCTGAAACCCGTCAATTGGTCACCAGAGTTTTCGGCCGTGAACCGGTCGGGCTGTATGGCCAGACCGAGGTCGGGTATATCGCCTGGCAATGCGAACACCGTGGGTCGTTCCATGTGAATGCGGATACACATTTTGTTGAAGTATTGCGGGATGGGACACCGGCCCATCCGGGCGAATTAGGGACAATTGTCGTGACAGATTTGCGCGCCCGGACCATGCCACTCATACGCTACAACACGGCTGATCTGGCCATAGCTGCATCAGGTGGATGTTCCTGCGGTCGGCAACTACCTTTGATGGGTTCAATTGAAGGGCGGGAACGAGCCTCAATTTTACTCGGAGACGGGCGTCTCCTTACGACCCGAAAGATACTTGACCACCTCGCGGGAACACTCCACCTCGGAGAGTACCGCCTGTATCAGGAAAGTCTAAAAAAGTTTCGGCTCGAGCTCACCTGTCACGCCCTCGTCGGCCATCCAGGGATCGATGACGTAGACCCTGGTTCGCATGTCCATCTGACTGTTCTGGGTCATCTCCGCAAGCTCCTTGGTGAGGTCGATCTATCGATCAGGATTGTAAAGCCATGGCCGTCAGATGGCACGGGCAAGACCCATGCAATCTTTTCAGGGGTCAATCTCAACGAGGGTTCTCTCAGAGACACCACGGGAGCAGCATCTTGAATCGCGACATTATCATGATTTTGTGGAAACTACGACAGAGGGAACCTTGCGAATGTGGTTGCGGCCAGTCGAAACAAAAACAGTGGGCACGGATAGGATGAATCAATTAAAAAACATGATGATAGAGTGGGTCATCTCCCGCCTTTCCGGCAAGGCACAAACCTTGATTCCGCGATATGGTTTTTACGCGTGGGCGTGCCTGGGGTTACGAGGGGTCCCAGTTGTGTTGTTGAGGGGGCCCACCCTTCATTCCGGTCAAATCGGGACACTATTGGTGGCGGGCCATGATCCCTGGGTTGCCTATTTGCCAAACAGGTTTTTCATTGAGGAGCCCCAACGCGAGCTGGTAGGAAATATGTCGTTACGGGACCTGCCGGCTCTGCTAGATCGCCTGCATGAAGCAGCCGATCTGACTATCGTTCGTGCAGACCGATTGTCAGCGGAAAAATTCTTCGGAAGGGAGTATCTCGCGGTTCCTGAATGGATTGACATGCGGCTCGCCGTTCCTGGGGATCTCGATGAGTTGGTGCGGAGGAATCGAAGTATCCGCGAGGATATGCGTCTGGTCCGCAAACATCAGTTGCAGCCATTGGTCACCGAAGGGGAGGAGCGATTTGACGAGTTTTTTGATTCCATGTACGTCCCTTTCTCGAGAGACCGTCACGGAGCCATGGCCATCATCAAAGGCCGGCAGGAATTACGGCGATTTATCCGAAAAGGGGGAATCCTCTGGGTTATGAGAGATAATCAGCCACTTGCCGGTGTTCTCTATGAACGAAATCAGGACACAGTTAACCTTTTGGCCATAGGCATGGCCTCGGGTGAACTCCCGCTGAAAAAAAGAGGAATTATGGCCGCGCTCTACTATTACAGCATCCAGCATGCCCGCCAGTTGGGGTGTGCTGAGGTTAATTTTAGAGCCGCTCGGTCTTCCCTGCATGACGGATTGCTTCGTTATAAACGAAAATGGGGAAATGCTCTGTTTGACAATCCTAATTCGTATTTTGATCTGTTGATCCGTTGGAATAGCGTAAACGGTGTAGTGAAGGACTTCTTCTCTCACACGGGCCTTATCTTTCGGGACGGAGGACGCTTGTCTGCAATCCATGCGGACGAATCACAGAGTCGCCGATCTCTCTGGATTGAAGGGCTTCATCGGCTCTACCTCCTGACCGAGTCCGGTCGCCAACCGGTGATAGATGAGGAAGTTCCCTTTAAACGTAACCGGAGTCACACCCGATTCTCAGCGACCCTTTCATGATGCTTGAGGAAGCATCGAGGGCCCTATCAACATTCCCCCACTTTGCGCCGATGATCAGTAAGAATATCTGTTGTGGCGAAATACGAAGTTCGAAAAATTCCTTTGCCTAGAGATATAGTTTCTGACTATAGGAATGCGCTGTATCCAGCCGTTAATTTGAAACCCAGCTACTAGGACCCGGACCAAACGCATTTTACCGAGGGTTGGCTAAGAGATACGCGACACACAAGATTAGGACTACCTATGTGCGGATTGTGCGGCGTGGTGTATTCCGATCCTAAGAGGCCGGTTGATCGGGTTATGCTTCATCATATGACAAACATGATGTCCCATCGTGGACCGGATGGGGATGGGTACTTTGTTGAACCGGGTATCGGTCTCGGGTTCCGTCGACTGAGCATCATTGATTTGGAAACCGGCGATCAGCCCATTTCCAACGAGGATAACTCTGTCACCGTTGTATGCAATGGAGAGATCTACAATTATAAGGAATTGCGTCAAGATCTAGAGGCTGCAGGTCATCGTTTCAGGACAAATTCGGATGTCGAAGTCATTGTCCATTTATACGAGGATTATGGGGTGCGTTGTGTGGATTTTCTGAGAGGCATGTTCGGCTTCGCCATTTGGGATTCCCGGTATCGCCGTCTCATGTTGTCCAGAGATCGGTTCGGTATCAAACCCCTAAGTTATGCCATCAAACCCGGTGCTCTGTTTTTTGGATCGGAGTTGAAGTCCATCCTTGCAAGCGGTTGTATTGACCGTCAGGTTGATGCCGGTGCCATGAAGGAGTTGTTTGCGGTGGGATTTGTTCAAGCGCCGAAAACCCTCTTGCGTTCAATCCGACGGCTCCCACCCGCGCACTATCTTCTCCATGAAAACGGGAAAATCACGATTCAGCGTTATTGGGATCTCTCCTTTCCATCAATGGGAGAGGAAGGCTTTCGACGGAGCGCCCAGGAATGGGCCGAGGCGGTGCGGGAAAAACTGGAAGAATCCGTTCGCCTCCACCTCCGAAGCGATGTGCCATTAGGCTGTTATTTGAGCAGTGGAATCGATTCAAGTGCTATGGCGGGATTGATGAGCCGAGAAATCTCGGATCCTATCCACACTTTTTCTGCGGCGTTTGAAGATCCATTGTTTAATGAGATAGGTCCGAATAGGATTCTCACAGATTTCTCGGGCTACAATCTCCCCAATCACATCACCACCTGCAGACCCGCCGATTTTGATCTGTTGCCGGAAATGATTTGGCATCGTGAAGATCCCAATATCTCATCGGGGGGCATCCCCCATATGTTGCTCGCCAGGATGGCCGCGCAGCAGGTGAAAGTCGTCTTGACCGGAGAGGGCTCGGATGAAATATTCGGGGGCTACCCTTGGTACCGGGTTGAGCGGTTGCTTGAACCATTCATCAATCTTCCACTCAGTGTGCGTCAACTCATTGCAAACATCCCGTTCCTGAGGAAAAAATATTCTCGATCAAGTCGGGCATTCGCCGCCCACGCGACGATGAACCGGTCTCGATACACCCAGATCATCGATAATGCCTCCCACCGAAGTTACGATGATCTTTTTTCCGATCACCTCAGAAACATCCAAAGTCCTTTCAGCGATTCAGAGCCGGATTCCTCTCTTCCGAAGGATTTTGAACGATGGTGTCGTTTTGCTCAATTACAGTACTTGGATATCAATGTTCGTCTTTCGGATTTCATCACGAGAACCCTGGATGCCGCCTCCATGGCTTATGGCCTGGAGGCACGCGTGCCATTCCTTGATCATGAATTTGTCGAATTATGCAGCCAGATTCCACCCGAGTTGAAGATGCGAGGGCTTCAGGAAAAGCATATTCTTCGACGGGCCCTGGAAGGTGTCTTACCCGCGGAAATTCTGAAAAGAAAGAAAAGGGGGCTTTCAGCCCCATTCTGGCCATGGCAAGGTCGTTTGCCGGAATTTGTCGCAGAAGCTCTTTCCGAAAACAGGCTCCACACCAAAGGGTATTTCAATCCTCATTATGTTCGACACATGCTTCAGCAACATCAATACGGCAAGCCCAATTTTGGAAGAGAGTTAATCGGTGTCCTCAATATTCAATTATGGGATGACCTATTTGTCCAAGGGTGCCGTTCGTCATGAGATGCACGAGTGTGTTGGCTCCCAATCCTGTGTCGACGCTCTATTCCATGCTTCGCCATCCGCATGTCGGACGGGAGCAGCTTGTGGCCTTTCAAAACGAACGAGTTTGCCGGTTGGTCGCACATGCCTATAGCCATGTACCCTATTACCGTGGGCTTTTTGATCGACATGGACTGAAACCCCAGGATATCCGAACGGTCGAGGATCTGGGGGCCGTGCCCATTACCTCCAGGAGTGTTTTGCAAGCCTTGCCGGTCGAAGAAATCATCGCTCGGAATGTGGACCCGGTGTCTTTGATCACCCGCTCTTCCAGCGGGTCCTCCGGGCGACCATTTATTGTGCGCCGCACTTGGCTGGAGGAACGCCTTCATGGGGCCTTTCGGTGGCGTGCGCTCCATGCGTTGGGCCTCCGTTCGAGCGACAAGATTTGTTATGTAATGGGGAATTGGAATATCCAACGACAGGACCAACTCGCCAAGCGTATCCTGGACTCCCTCGGGATGGCCCGGCGAAAGGTTATTGATGCCCTGCAGCCACCCGAGGACATTGTCCAGGCTCTTCAGAAGTTCAGACCTACGGTCCTGGGAGGGTATCCCGGCGTGTTGGCCAGGATCGCGCAGGATGTGAATCGCGACGCACTACGGTCCCTTCGACTCCACTTTGTGAATCCCGGTGGAGAAGTCCTGACGCCACTTATGCGCCAACAGATTCAGGACGGTTTTTCCGCGCCGGTCTATGAAACGTATGGAAGTATCGAGTTTTACCTTCTGGCCTGGGAATGCCCAACAACCGGGGAGTATCACTCATGTGACGATAGCTTAATTCTCGAAGTGCTGCGGGATGGGGCTCCGGCGGGTGAAGGAGAAAGGGGAGAGCTTGTTGGCACCGATTTGCATTCGTTTGCGATGCCGCTGATCCGATACCAACTTGGCGATGTCGTCACAAAGGGAAGCCAAACTTGTCGATGCGGACAACCGTTTTCGACGATTCGATCGATCCAGGGACGTATGATCGATTATTTCGTGCTTCCCGGCGACAGGGTTGTCCATCCCTATGAGTTGGGTATCAGAAAGGTCCCCTGGATTCGAGAGTTTCAGGTGACCCAGGAACGCTTGCAATTCATTATCATGAAAGTCGTGCCGTTTCATAAACCCTCAGCCCAGGAGATGGCAGCGTTGGTTCAACCGGTGATTGCGTTGCTGGGATCGGACGTGCAGTTCCAGGTAGTGTTGGTGGACACAATCCCGAGGGAGGCAAACGGGAAATTTCGGGTCTATCGTTCTCATATTCGATCGGCTTATGACACATTTGCATGGCCGGATCAAAAAATGGTTCCTCCTGTAGTCAGTGACGACCGCTAATTCTCATTGTGCGGTGGATAGGGAAAACCAGGTGGCTTTTGCTTGCAACCTATCATGACATTTTCAAAGAACGCGGAAATCCTAATCATCAAGCGATGACAATCTTTCCACAGGCTCGTATTGAAGAGTCTGGTCATGTTGTCCGCATAGGCCGGCGGAAAGGACAGGGAGGATTTTTTGGGATACCTCAGGTTACCTGAGGAGCTTTTTCGATCCAGCGGCGGCTCTCATTCATATCGAAACGTCCGAAGTGTGTGCTGATCTCTGTGAAATATTTCAACTCTGGTGCGTTGTACTATCTCGATGAGAAAGACGGTTTTTTTGGAGACGTATCGCGCGTCAGGAAGCGGAGACACCTTACCGATTGACGAGCGGATGAGTTGCTCCGGTCATCCACTCATTACCAATAACCATGATGCCCTAGATAGTGTATGGTTGAAAATCCAAACAACTGCAACGGGCATCATTTTCGGTTTATAGAACAGGAACGCCGGTGACGTCGCCCTTGTTTGCTTGAGGTTGGTCATCGGCGTAATGAGTCTCTGGGAGTTGGAAATGGGCATGGCTAATCAGAAAATTCCCCGCTTCAACGACTGGGCGTGGTGGCTCTATGAGCATGCGCCAGCCGGCCTGGACCATGCAGCCAAGAGATGTGCCCCGTGGGTCTTGCCATGGATTGCGCTTCGCGTACCTGTGGCTATTCTGCGAGGGCCAACCAGACATTCCGAGCGATCGGCAATCATCGTAGTGGCCGGGCTTCAACCCTGGGCCGATTACCTGCCGCATCGGTTCTTTGCATGTGCGCCTCGTCGAGAGGTCGTTGGAGCCGTGCCTGTATGGGCCCTTCCTTCGTTCCTAAAACGTTTGGCTGTCGATGCGGACATAATTGTCGCACGGGTCGATCGTGTCTCTGCCCGCCTCTTCTTTGAAGACGGTTACCTTGTGGTTCCCGAAAGCATCGGCTGCCGACTGTCACTGCCGGTCGATCTTGACAAGCTTGCACGTGCCAGCCGTAGCGTGAAGGAAGATTTGGATACGCTCCGGCGTGAGGGTTTCACGATGGAGGTCTCACATAGGGAGGCAGACTGCGAGGTGTTTTACTCATCAATGTATCTTCCCTTCGTCCAGAAGCGGCACGGAGAGTTCGCCGTGATCCATAACGTGCATCAGCTCCGTCGAAAGTTTCGTCGTGGGGGACTCATCTGGTTGCGGCGGGGCGACCATCGCATTGCCGCAGCGCTGTTTGAGCAGGAGGGTGACGTCTTCCGTGGAGTGGCTTTGGGCACAGAAGGGGGGGATCTCACGTTGATGAAGCAGGGTGCTCTTGCGGCACTCTACATTTTCGAAATCAAGTGCGCCGAAGAGGGGAGATGTGCAAGCATTGACTTCGGTGGCACCCCGCCGGTTCTCAATGACGGACTTCTTCGCTTCAAAAGGAAGTGGGGAGTCCAGCTCATGGATGAACATCAGACTCCCTATGACTACCTGGTCCGGTGGGAACGACCGAATGAGCAGGTCCTCGAATTCCTTGCTGATGTGCCGTTAATTTTCAGGAACCACGGTCACCTGGCGGGGCTGACCGCCCTCAGGCTCAATAGCGTAGCCCACGAGGACCAAGCGTCTATGATGCATCGCTCGTTGTGGATCGCAGGGCTGCAGCGACTCTTTGTGGCGGTCCCAACCGGACGTGGTTCACAGGAAATAGGTGCGCTTCCCAGCCAGAATAGAGGCGGGATATCTCCTGTTGGCGGGACGGAGTTCTGCGATTTTGAACAGATTCTTTCTACGTTAGGAGGGAATCAGCGGACATCGTCAAAATCGCATGGGAATCCCGAGGTGGGCAAAAAGAATGCGAGGTGATTACATGTTTTCGGAATATCGCGCAATTTTCAAAAAACGAGGCCATCTATATCATCAAGCAATGATCCAGTACCCGAACGCTCGTGCAGAAGAATTTCTTCATATCGCCCGTATGGCCGACATGAAAGATGGAGATATCGTTTGTGATATTCCTTCCGGTGGTGGGTACTTAAGGCACTTTGTGGATCGGGCCACCGCTCTGTGCCATATCGAAACCTCAGAGGTGTTTGCCGCTCTCTGCAGAGCGAATGGCGCCCTCCACGTGTTGCTCTCAACTCTTGAGGATATTCCTGTCGAGACCGGGGCGGTGGATAACATTATCAGCCTCGCGGCCTTGCACCATGTCGATGAAAAAAACCGGTTCTTCTCAGAGGCTTATCGAATGTTAAGAAAGGGAGGGACGCTTAACATTGCTGACGTACAATCCGGGTCGGCCGTTTCCGAATTTCTGGACGGTTTTGTCAACGAACACAATACCATGGGACACAAAGGCACTTATATCTCCGCCGAAACTCAAACTGAGATCGAACGATGGGGATTTACCGTGAGGGAGTCTTCGTTGATCCCCTTTCACTGGGAGTTTGACTCCCCCCAGGCCATGGGACGATTTTCTCAACTGTTGTTCGGGATCGATAAAGCAGACTCTGCCCAGGTAGTAGAGGGTATCCGAAAGCACCTGGGCTATGATCTCGACAGCAACGCGTGTCGCATGAATTGGGAGCTGTTATTCCTCAATGCAAAAACGCCCTAGACAGCAATCGTGTCCGGCCATAATGGGTACCTGCTAAACAGGCAATAGCTCGGTTCGTAGGTGCTGCGAATCAGTAAAAAGATCCTCTTATACCAATGTCTGATCTTTGAGGATTCTTTAGAACATGAAGTTTGGAACTTATTTCATAAGCCGCGGGCAACAAACGACAACCAGTTCGTGCGTGAGCAAGTTTTCATCACCTATCAAGATATCCCGCATCCTATCTCATGGGCCACTTCATGGTTGTTCGAGTATTGAAGTCTTGAAAGGGATTCTCGATGGCCTCTTTACTCAGGGTAGCTGACTGCGTGGATGTGCATCGAGAGTTGAGGGATGACAACCAACTTGTCTGCACGGTTGCCCGAGGTTCCGAAGTCATGGGGTTCGTCGTCGTTGACTCGACCGTATGTGGCATCTCGCGAGGGGGACTTCGCATGTCTACCAATGTGAGCGAAGCAGAAGTGCGTGGTCTGGCTCGTACCATGACACTCAAGTGCGGATTCTTAAGACAACCGCAAGGTGGCGCGAAGGCAGGCGTGCGTTTCAACCCGGAGGCTCCGCTCGCAGAACGCCGGCAGCACCTGGAAGCGTTTGGGCGAGCGATTGCTCCGCTTCTGATCAACCGCATCTTTATTCCAGGCCCTGATATGGGTACGAATGACACAGACATCCGCGGGATGCTCGATGCGGTTGGAGTGAAGCTCAAGTGGCGGGAATTGCGCGACACGCAATCGGGTCAGTACACGGCGGCGACCGTGTTCATCAGTGCTAAACGGGCGATCCAGCATTTGGGCTTGACGCTCCCTCGCTGTACGGTAGCCATTGAAGGCTTCGGCAAGGTGGGGAGTGCCTTGGCCAGCCTGTTGGACGAAGCCCATGTCAAGGTGGTGGCAATCTCCACCGAGAGGGGAGCGATTACGAACCCGCATGGTCTGAATGTGAAGCAGCTCAACCATTTCGCCGACCGGCACGGCAGCCGCGTGGTGGATTATTATGCCGATGCCGAACGTATTTCCTGCGCTGAATTGTTTGAGTTGCCCGTGGATCTGCTCTGCCCTTGTGCGACTCATCATAGTCTTCATGCTGACAACGCTCCTCGAGTGCTCGCCCGCCTTATCTGCCCCGGAGCCAACAATCCAGTGACGGCCGAAGCCGAGAAAATTCTGTTTGAACGGGGACTGGTGTATCTTCCCGATTTCGTCGCCAATTGTGGCGGGATCCTCGGTAGTACGATGGCCTTCGCCTCGATGAAAAGGGAGCAGATCGTCTCGACCATGGAACGTTATCTCGGCGATCGAGTCGCCTGGTTGATGAAGGAGGCGAGGCTCCGGAAGGTATCGCCGCGGGAAATTGCCGAACCGTTTGCGAGACAACGATTTGAGGAGATTCAACGAACCGCTGCCCACCCGTCGCTGCGCGGAAAGCTCGTCGCCGCCGGGGTAGAGCTCTATACTCGGGGTTGGGTCCCTGGTGCTCTTGTGGCGGCTCTGGCGCAACCATACTTTGCAAAGAGGTTGGCTTGAATGGCGGGTGGATCTTGACGGTGTGCTAAGGAAATGCGGTCCTCCGTTGGTGGTCTCCAATACTCACCGTCTGTCTGCGCGTGCCCGACACGGAGGTACTTTTTGACACTTCCATTATTAAGAATACTTATGTAGACAGGCGAAGGGGATCATTCGGGCTCAGAACGGTTTTGGGTGGCATCCTTAATAATGGCTCATGAAAAAAAGGCGAAGGTGAATAAAGTGAACGAACAACAAGTTCCTACACGTGATATGGACCAGGGAAAGACTCCGCGTCTTTCCGTCATTCTGGCAACTCCAGCGGGGTATGGCACCATCCGAAAAACCGTTTCGCATCTTCTCATTCAAACCGCCCGCTCGTCATTGGAATTAGTGATCGTGGCGCCTTCGAAAATGCTGTTGGACCTGGAGCTGGATCAATTGAATGAGTTTGCCTGTTATCAGGTGGTCGAGATCAAGAAATTTCAGTCCATTGGACAGGCAAATGCTGCGGGAATTCGTCAAGCGGCAGCCCCGATTGTGGCTTTGGCTGAGGACCATTGTTTCCCTGATCCGCAATGGGCGGAGAACCTTATTTCCGCGCATCAGGGGCCCTGGGCTGCCGTGGGACCCGGCGTCAGAAATGCCAATCCCAATACTGCCGTGAGTTGGGCGGATCTGTTTATTGGCTACGGTCCCTGGCTGACACCTGCTCCTTCCAGGGAGGCGGAATTTTTGCCGGGGCATAATACTAGTTACAAACGAGAGATTTTGCTGGGCTATGGAAATCAACTGGATGCCATGATGGAGGCCGAAACAGTCCTCCACTGGGATCTTCGTGGAAAAGGGCATCGATTGTATATGGAGTCGACAGCGAGGGTCGCCCATACAAATTTTTCTCTATGGTCCTCCTGGGTGCCAGCCCAGTTCTATAACGGCCGTCTCTTCGCCGGAGCCAGAGCCCGGCAAAAGCCTCTGCCATGGCGCTTCATGTTTGCTATTGGGTCGCCTCTTATTCCAATTGTCCGGCTGTGGCGCATTTGGACGGGACTCCCTTCTCAGGACTTAAAAATTCAATTTCTGTCCTGTCTGCCTGCCTTGATAATGGGTTTGGCGATTGATGGCATGGGCCAAATGGTTGGCTATGCGTTAGGGACAGGGAATGCCCTGGACAGGGTAGCCAGATATGAGGTTAATCGGTTCAAACACATTCGAGAGCAGGATCGTTTGGAAATTCTGGGGTTTTAAAACAGTGTGGAGGGTGTATGAAATCCGATGAAAAGCTGCCAGTCAGAATAGGAATGGTCGGTTGTGGGCGGGCCACGACGGTGCTTCACCTGCCGGCATTACAATTTGTGCCTGGTGCAAAGGTGGTGGCGTTAGCCGATCCCAATCCAGAGGCACTTCACCGCGCCTCCCATCAACTCGCGGCAGAACAGTGTGTGTCTGACTATCGAGCCTTACTTGAGAACCCGACAATTGAGGCGATCGCCATTTGTGCCCCGGTGCAGTTTCATGTTGAGATCGCCCTGGCAGCATTGGATGCTGGCAAGCACCTCTTTATCGAGAAGCCACTGAGCTTAACCCTTGAGGAATGTGATCGACTTATTGATCGGGCTGCAGGGTTACCTCTTCAAATCATGTTGGGCTTTAACACTCGTTGGCATCGGTTAACCCGACAGGCCAGGACTTTGTTTCAGCAAGGTGCTGTTGGGCCCCTTGAAGTTGTTCGCAGCAATCTGTTGACGAATTACAATAAAGATCTCCCCGAGTGGAGAAAGAGACGACTCTCAGGCGGGGGGGTTCTGTTTGAGATGGCGATGCATCATTTCGATCTCTGGAATTATGTATTAGATGAAGAGGTGGAGGAAATCAGTGCACACAGTCGGTCGGGAACCTGGGAGGATGAATCGGCGACGGTTTCGGCTCGCTTGGGTTGCGGCGCACTTGCTTCGGCGACATTTTCCGAATGTGCAACTCAAACTAACAGTATGGAGATTTATGGACGAGATGGATCGCTAGGGATTGATTTTTATCGCTTTGATGGCTTGCAAACTTCCACCACATTCGAAAACTCGGGAAATATCCAAGCACGAATCAGAGGTTTGAGGGAATTTGTCAAAGAATTCCCCGAAGCCATCGCCACGAATCGGCAGGGCGGAGAATGGCGTCGGTCTTACATAGAAGAATGGCGACATTTTATCGGCTCAGTCCGTGCGGGTGGCGGGATTGAATGCGGTTTAAAAGATGGACGACGTGCCTTGGCTGTTGCCCTGGCCGCGTTGGAGTCTGCAGCCACGGGAAAAGCGGTTAGCGTTGCAAAGAGATAACGAGGGATGGATGTTCGAAGGCCTGGTCAGTTTGACAAGCTGGGTCATCGCCTACTGCTAGGATTGTTCACGAATTTGGTGGCACCTTGTTTCAAAGAAATTCTCGCGTATGCCCTTAGATCCGGTCACGCAACCTGGCAGCCAGTTCCTTTCGAAATTCTGACAACATCCGGGATACGTCGTAGGCCTTTACCGCATGCGTGAGGCGTGTTTTCTCATCCTCCGTAAGTTATAGAAGAGATGCTTTAATGAACAACCATGCCACGTGCTAATCTTCATCTCGTGGCCATCCCGTTGCGAACTGAGAATTATCCAGATGATTGCTTCGAAACAACCGGTCGGCCAGAAACTTGGCATCACGTTCTGCTATCGGGGTTTTGCTGCGAGATATGGGACTCCCCCTCGTGTAGTGGTTTCCATTCTTGAAAAGGCCGGGCATCAGGTAAGGCAGATCAAAGATGGGCCATTGGATCTTGCACCCGATAGTGTCCTTTGGGTCTGGGGAAATACGAATTGGTATCCTGGACTCTTTGCGCAACTCACAGCCATCAATCAAGCGCAAAGGCCTCTGGTTATACTCTGGCACACGGAACCTCTCCCGCCTCCGAGCGCGGCTGGTTTGCCATGGCCGCGATTGAACTGGTGGGAGACGGCAAAGCTCATCCTTCGCAGTTCCGAAGCGACGGATGTCTACACGAATTATCTTGTATTGCGTCGTTGGGTGAGGAATGGACTTCCGGATATCCTTGTGGCTGCTACATTAGGACGCAGGGATTTTCTTTCTGAGCGAGGCATAGAGGCCGATTGGGTTCCACTAGGATACGAGCCTTCATGTGGGCAGGACTTGGACCTGCCCAGGGATATCGACGTGCTGTTCCTTGGAGCCCAGGATGTCCCCCGCCGGAATCGTCTCTTGGAGCGCCTGCGGAAAAGCGGAATTCGGATACATGTAGTGGGTAGTTATACGAATCAGGGATGTTGGGGAAAGGATAGGACTGAATTACTGAATCGGACGAAAATACTTCTCAACCTGTCAAGAACACCTGGAGAGTTTCCGGATCTCCGCTTGATCCTGGGGATGGCAAACAAGGCGCTGGTTGTATCCGAACCGATATACCGCCCAGACCCTTTTGTGCCCGATCAGCATTTTATCAGCGCCTCGATAGATGAGATGCCTGAAATGATTCGTCACTACTTGGCTCATGATGAGATGCGTGCTTCAATCAGCGAACGGGCTCATGGACTGATCACTCGGGTGGTGACAATGGAACGATCGGTAAGCCGAATCGTTGAGCTCATTTCCAATGCCACCGAGCATTCATGAAGACGTCTGTACCTATCTTTTCTATCGTGATTCCTACCTACAATAGACCGAAGCAACTTGCTGCCTGCTTACAGGCCTGTGGACGGCTTGACTATCCACATGACCGGTTCGAGATCATTATCGTGGATGATGGGAGCCCGGATCCCGTCGAAGTGCACAAGAAGGGTGGGTCCATTCTTCCGAAAATTACCTGTCTGCGTCAATTTAATGCCGGTCCGGGTTCGGCTCGCAATATGGGGGCGCAGCATGCACGGGGAGACATTCTGGCTTTTACGGACGATGACTGCGCACCGACCAAACAGTGGTTAAGGGAACTTGCCCAATCCTTCAATGATGTTCCAACAGGGCTTGTCGGCGGGCGGACTGTTAATGGACTGGTCGACAATATTTTTTCGATCGCTAGCCAAATAATTATCGATGAGGCCTATGCATATTTCCTCGGTAGGGATAGTGGCCTCGGGTTTTTCGCGTCGAACAATATGGCGGTTTCTAGGAAGCTCTTTCAGGAAAGCGGAGGGTTCGATTCATCCTTCCGTACTTCAGAAGATCGAGATTTTTGTGACCGGTGGACACGGCAAGGACACCCCCTTGTGTATACTACTAGGGCCATTGTCCATCACTATCACCAACTCAACCTGACGGCATTCTGTCGACAACACTTTTCCTATGGGCGTGGTGCATATCAGTTTCATCGCACGCGAGCACGATGCGCTCCTAGTCTTTTGAAGCCTGATCCACGGTTCTATGCTTCGGTATTCCGCCGTGCGCTTTCAGGAAAGAAGCCACTCCACATGACCGGGTTGATGATCCTGTGGCAGATGGCGAATCTGGCAGGATTTTTATGGCAAGCGACTCACCCATTTCCCCTGTCCTCTCAAAACATTCGCCATGAAAAGATTGGCTCAAATAGAGGATGCTCCTAGAGAAGCCGGAAACTCCAAGGGACCACGGAAATAATCGTCAATGCGCTTTTGTATGGTCACCACATTTTATCCGCCCTACCATTTCGGGGGGGACGCCATTTTTGTCCAGGCCCTCGCTCGTGCATTGGTCTTGGAAGGGCATGATGTCGAAGTGGTGCATTGCGAAGATGCCTATCGCCTGAGTGGCAAGGAACCGGCGGCTGTGGAGGCTGAGGACGACCGGGTTGTGGTGCATCGTCTACGCAACCCCTTCGGGATGCTGTCTCCGCTGATTACCCAGCAGACAGGCGGGCCGGGGGTCAAAGCCACACAACTTCGGATGCTTCTCCGGCGTGAGTTTGACGTCGTGAATTTTCACAACATCTCATTGATCGGGGGACCCGGTGTGCTCCAAATGAGTCGAGCGCCCGTGACGCTGTATACCTTGCACGAACACTGGCTGCTCTGTCCGATGCACATCTTCTGGAAGAATGGTCAACGAGCATGCGATAGTCCACAGTGTATCCGCTGCTGCATACGTTCGGGAGTTCCCCCTCAATTATGGCGATACACCCGTCTCATTGAGCGAAGTTTGGCCAAGGTTGATGCCCTTCTCGCGCCGAGTACATACACGGCAGAACGGCATAAATCTCTCGGACAGACTCCACCCATACATGTCTTGCCGACCTTCTCCAGGTTAGATCCGAAACTGGACGGCAATGCTATCTCTCAAGACCAAAAATATTTTTTATACGTGGGCCGGGTCACGGCCTCGAAAGGCATTGCCATCCTTTTGAAAGAATTTGTGGGGCTCAGCGAATATGACCTTGTGGTTGTTGGAGGGGGGGACTTATTGCTCACGCTCCAACGGCAATATGCCCAGCACCGTCACATTCAGTTCCTAGGCCCTCTTTCCCAAGAACAACTCGGGCCTTGGTATCAAAGGGCAATGGCCCTGGTTCTCCCCTCGCTCGCTCCGGAGGTGTTCCCATTAACCATCCTGGAAGCCTTTGCCCATGGCACGCCGGCCATCGTCCATCATGCTGGTGGGAGTCGTGAAGCCGTTGATAAGACAGGCGGGGGAGTGGTGTATCACTCCCCTGAAGAGTTGCATGACGCCCTTACTTTGCTGGGAAAGGACGTCCAGCTTCGTAGGACTCTCGGACAACGGGCGCGTGTAGGGTATGAACAATGTTATTCCCGAAAAAGGTATATGAAACGCTACCTGCAACTCATCCAAGAGATAGGCAAGGAAAAAAGATTTAATTTGGCAGGAAGCACCAATTTATGAGCAACGACAAATCACCAAAGGAACCTTCCGGCCCCAGGGGGTATCCTATTATCGGCCATATCCCTGGGTTTCTTCGGGATAGACTCGGGTTTCTCTCACGCTGCGCGGCTGAATATGGGGATGTGGTGAAACTTAAAATCGGAGGGACCACGTTCCTGCTAAACAATCCTGAAGACATTAAATATGTGCTGGTAACAAATTCCGACAATTTTGATAAAGGGCCACGCCTTACCAGTCCAAAAGGCAAGCGGTTATCCGGCGAAGGGTTGCTGACCAGTCTGGGATCCGTCCACCTCAGACAACGGCGGATGATGCAGCCCGTATTTTACCGGACCTCCATTAAAGCCTTCCCCGAGACAATTACCCATGGAGTCGAAAAGAGGCTTGCCCGATGGAAATGCGGGACCGAATTGAATATCGGAGATGAGATGATGGCCCTAGCTCAACACAATATTATAAAGACCGTCTTTGGTCCAGAGTTTGAGGATGGTTCCGGCGAGTTGGCCAGAGCCATAACCACGAGGAAAAAGTATGTTGAACATGTGCACTTTTCACTGCTCCCGTTTTCCGAATACCTTCCCCTAAAGTTCAGGCGTGAATACCAGCTGGCGATGAAGGGAATCGATGATATCATTAACCGGGAAATTCACATGCGGCGTGATGCCGCTGTGCCATTTCACGATATGTTATCCCTTCTCATACAGGCCAAATATGATGATGGGACCGGGATGACTGACAAGCAAATCCGTGACGAATTTTTAACCCTCTTTAGTGCAGGCTATGAAACTATCGGGGAAGCTCTAACCTGGACCTGGTATCTTCTCTCGCAGCATCCGGAAGTGGAAGCCAGACTCCACGAGGAACTTCGCGAAGTGCTAGGCGGTCGTGTCCCAGGTGCTGATGATTTGTCTAAGCTTCGTTATACCGGAATGATCTTAGCTGAGTCGATGCGTCTGTATCCCCCAACGTGGATTTTCATCCGCATGGCTCGACAAGATGCTGTCCTTCCAAGCGGCTTCACCATTCCTGCCGGTTCAAAGCTGTATCTCTGTCAGTATGTCATGCATCGGAATGCCCGGTATTGGCCAAATCCGGAACGCTTTGACCCGGAACGTTTCGCCGAGTCAGCAAAGAAAGGACGACCCCAATTCGCGTATTTTCCGTTCGGAGGAGGTGTCCGCGTCTGTATTGGGGAAGTCTTCGCCAAAATGGAATGCATTTTGGCTTTGGCATCTATCGCTCAGCGGTTCACTCTCACGTTAGTACCTGGGCAGACGGTTGTGCCGAAGCCTCACATGACTTTGCGTCCACGAAACGGGATCATGATGCGGATACACATGAGGAATTTGCATGAGGGAGCGTGATGCTTGAGGTAGTCCCGTTGATATCGATCGTGATTCCTACCCGGCACCGCCCCGATTTAGTGGTGCGAGCCGTACGAAGTGCGTTGGGCCAGACCCACGAAGCTTTGGAGGTGATTGTTGTCGTAGACGGTCCCGATGACCTAACGGTAGAGGCACTTGGTGAAATAAAGGATTCTCGATTACGAGTTAAAGTTTTGCCCCACACTCATGGCTCTGCGGAAGCTCGCAATAAGGGTGTCAAGGAAGCACGAGGTCGATGGGTAGCGTTCCTTGATGATGACGATGAATGGATGTCCCACAAGCTTCTCAGCCAGCTTCGAGTAGCGCAACAGTCCCCGCACCGATATCCGATTATCGGATGTCGTCTGATAGTGCGTCACGAAATGGGGGATTTGTTATGGCCGACCAGACTCCCTAAGCCGAATGAGCCTATGAGCGAATACCTGTTTTGCCGGACGAAAATTTTCGGAGGGGAAGGAAACTTACAAACTTCCACCATATTTACCGCGAGAGCCCTTTTGAAGATGGTTCCATTTAGAAAGGAAAGTCAGAGACATGACGATATTGATTGGGTTCTCCGAGCGACCAGGCGACATGATGTTGGTGTCCAATTTGTCCCCGGTTCTTCCCCACTAGCCATTTGGCATAAGGATGATAACCGCAGCACGGTCAGTAGCAAGACGAATTGGCGTTTTTCACTTGCCTGGATTAACCAGAATAAGGATCTGGTTACCAAGAGGGCCTACGCGTCGTTCCTCACGACCTGGCTGAGTGCAAATGCCGTGAAAGAAGGAAATCGAAAGGAGTCGTTGTTGCTTCTTCGACATGCCTACCAGCATGGAAAACTGTCTGTGCTGGATGTCGTATTGTTTTGGGGAATCTGGCTCATACCTCAAAAATTGCGGGCTAGGATTGTTACTCTATTTTCAGGCAAACGTGCGTTCATTCCAGGCCTGCCTCCTGACAAGGCATGAATGCCAAGATGCACGTTTACTCAAGCCAGAATTAATGTGATTGGCATGATTAAGGAACAACGCAAAAATACAGAATGCCCAGATCTATACTCCGCAACGGTTGGTCTAGGTAAGAAAGAAGCATCGATGCCAAAAAGATTGAAAAAAGCTCTTTTGTATGCTGGTTACCTACTCCTCGTGACCGTACCCCTCTTGGAAATTGGGGTCAGGATCTGGGGATATTCGGAGCACCATATTCATGATCCGATCTATACCTCATTTGAACCGAGCGAGGACATTTCCTACATACATAAACCTAATCTTATGCAGGCCAGAGCCCGAGGTCTTGTTTTCATTAACACGGATAGCCTGGGTTTGCGTTCGAAAGTCTCTGGAATGGTCTATGGCCCCAAACAACCACAGGAATATCGTATTGCAATCGTGGGTGATTCCGTCACATTTGGGGAGGGTGTTCCCAAAACTGAGGAAACGTTCACCGAAGTTCTGGAACATATGCTGAATCAACACCAGAATCTCTTGAACGTGAAAGTGTTTAATTTCGGTGTTTCGGCGTATAGCGTTAAAGAGATGACCGCCATGCTACAACACCGTATAGTGAATATTCAGCCGGATCTGGTTGTTATGGCTATCATTCCGCCTGATCTGAATCTTGACCGGACTCCCACCATTGACTCAGCTGGTTACCTGGTTGGTCAAAAAATCGCAAGTCTTCTTGATTCTTCGGTTGGAGAGGCCTTAAGAGGAATCCGTCTTCTGTATGTGCTCCGGGATATAGGGTCACGGTGGGTTTCTCAACCTCAATACCTTGACCCACTGCTTTCACGCGGCGAGATTCCCGATTCCTACCGTTACATTCAACAATTCAATGGGACAGCAAATCAATATGGTCTTTCCTCATTGATTGCGCTCCTTCCACGAATGGAGGAAAACGCCTGGGGTCCTCTTCCTGACAGACTGATACAAGACGGTATCAGGTATCTTGATTTATCCTACCTAGGTAAGGAATTTACCACTGAAGAATATATGGCAAGTCGATTTGACCGGCATCCTTCTCCTGCGGTTCATCGTCGAATCGGGGAAGCATTAGCCCAGTATGTGGAACATCAACCAGAGTTTCCCCAGTGAGTCCCTTGTCGTCCCAACCAGGCCGTCATCTTGTTGATGGGACAGTCCGAGTCTTTCTCGCCGGGCTCCTGTTTCCCCTTACAGGCCTCATTACCGCCGGGTTCCTCACCCGACGACTCGGAACCGATGGCTATGGCTTATTGGTCCTCTCTGCGACGTTGTTTGGATGGGTGGAGCTCGGGATCAACTCATTTTTTGCTCGTCCGGCGATTAAGTTTATTGGGGAAGCCAAAAACTGGTTTCCAGTTGGTAGCACCCTCATCCGGTTGCAATTCGTAGCAGGGGTTGGCGGAGGGGTGTTACTAGGACTGCTCTCATTTCCTCTTGCCTGGCTCCTCGACGAACCGTTGCTTGCGCCATATCTCGCCCTCTATGCCCTCCACATCCCAATCAGTAGCCTGACTCAAGCCCACCAGAGCATCCTCGTGGGAATTGGTAGTTTTCGGCAGAAAGCCGTGACCAATGCCTACCGTTGGATTGCCAGGCTGCTGTTGATTCTGTTCCTGGTTGAAATGGGCCTGTCTGTTTCTGGCGCTATACTTGGAAGCCTTGGGGCGGCCCTGGTCGAACTCACTATCACCCGTCGATATGTCAGGCCTCCCTTCTTTGGCAAAATTGTCATTCCCATCCGCCCATTTTATGACTTCGGTATCCTCCTGTGTATCTCATCCATCTTGTTCCTTCTTTTTTCTAGCATGGGCTTGGTTATGCTGAAAATTCTTGGCGGAACCCTGGAGCAGGCAGGAGTCTATGGTGCGGCCCAGAATTTGTCGATCATTCCCGGTCTGTTTGGGGCATCTTTTTCCCCGCTGTTGCTCTCGACGGTGAGCCGTCTCCTATTTGAGGGAAAAACTGATCAGGCAAAAAGCATGGGATTTGGTGCGATGAGAATGGTTGTGGGTTTATTCCCGTTTGGAGCCCTCATTGCGGGCGCTGCTCCTGAGATTGTCACATTGGTGTTTGGTCAGTCTTTCAAGCTTGCTGGTCCAATCCTGGGGGTGTTGATTATGGGAGCCATCGCGTTTGTGATGGTCTCAATAGCCGTGGTCATTGCGACGGCTTCAGGTGCTCCACTATTCACCTTATATTTAAGTATCCCGCTGGTCTTCCTCGTGGTGATCGGGAATTTGGTGATGATTCCTAGGTTCGATGCCCTGGGCGCTGCCATGGTGACAGCCCTGTGTCAGGGAATTGGTGCCTTGGCATCTGTGTTTGCGATCTACCGGCTTTGGGCGATTTCCCCGCCCATTGGTACGTTGTGGCGTAGCGTCGTCATCAGCGTATTAGCCTATACGCTGGCAGTGATGTGGCCAACCGCTGGTCTTTTGCTTGTATTTAAAATTGGGTCTATCGGAGTGGTAATTATTCTGGCATATCTGGTCTTGTGGGAATTTAGTTACGACGAAATTGCACTCGCACGTTCGTTTTTCACACGAAGAACGGTAACTATCGAACAACGGAAGGAAAGATAAGTTCGGTTTAAAGGGTAATCGAGGTATGGTGAACTCTTCATTGGGTTAATTGGCAGTGCATGCGAATAGGGACCCTTTAACCTTTCGCCGTGTTGTTGGTTTCGGCTGGCATGGGCTCAGCAGGGGGTAAAGAGATGGGCAAACAAACTCTAACATGAAGATTGAAATCTTAAGTGAGAAAACATTGTCAATGTGTCCTGTCCCAATTTTATAGGTTCTTCACCTCGGACCTCGGATTACCTCCGTGAGGAAATTTTTCAGCTTTTCTCTATGGCGGTCGGGAGAAAATTGTCGGCTTAATTCCTCTGAGGACACTTCGGCGGCAAGCAGATCAGCCTGCGACGAACTTAAGAAGGCAACCCATTCTTCAGCACTATCCATGATTGTCAGGCCAGGTCCAGATGGGCATTCGAGGCCGCGTACTGCCAGGGTAGTCGCGAGAACTGGCATTCGATTGTATAGACTCTCCGCAAGCTTGATGTTCACACCGGCACCTTCGTGAATGGGACAAATCATGATATCCACCTGTTCCCATACCTCCCTAAGATTTTGGACAAAGCCATGGGAAATAACTCTGCCACGAGTGGGTATCTGGTCACTCTGTCGCCCAAAGATGTGAACCGTGATAGGGCGGCCCACCTTGGGAAGTACCTTATCCATTAGCCACTTCCAACTTTGCCGATTGGGCCACCATGCGAAATCGGCAAGGAATCCAAGCCGTAGATGGCCGTTAGGCTTGGGCTGACGGGCTATAGGAGAATTGGTAAACATCGGCGGAAGATGAAGAGCTCGTAGTCCAGGGACCTGGTTGCAACCCCAAGCCATTTCAGTTGTCGAAAGAAATATAACTCCATTGGCCCGACGGAGCCCCTCGATCTCATAACGACGTTGCTTGATAATTTCTCGTTTGAGGACATGTGAAAGGAATGGGTAGTTGGCCAGTTTTTGAGTCAGCACCTGGTGCTCCAGATTATGCGCGATGAGTACTGTGGGGATTTCCGGCGGAAATTCCTTGACGGCCCATAACATGTCACCGCCGTTGATCAACACCGCATCGAAATGTTGGGACCGCGCAATTTTGCGAATTCTCAGCTTAAACTCGGGCTGACGTGTAAACAATGTCAATGCTGGAAGTTCAGAAATGTAGGATTGAGCCAACGATATTACTTGGCGCGAACGATACCATGGGCCTGGAGGCGGGTGAAGAGGAGCTACCAAATTGACCACGTGGCTACTCCCCAGCGCGGCAAGGAGTCCGCGAGTGTAGGTTCCTGCACCACCCGGGTGCGAAGCCGGATCAACCAGCGAAGCAATGAAAAGCTTGGCCATAGTGGTCAGCGATATTTCGTTTTGTCTACTCGCTGGTGCCGGAATGCTAACAGCATGCCATTGATCTCGAGGAAATGTATCCAAAACGTGAGTGCCACTGCGACTGGATAGTCCGTTAGACGCAGACCGTATTGTTGGCCGACTCGAAAACAAGTCCCCAAGCTCTCAATGACTCTGCCTATGAAAAATAAAGGAATTGAACCCTGTCCTAGCCGTAGGAGCCAACTGTATCGCAATCCGGGATCGAGCTGACGGATACGGATAGTGGCCCAGCCGATATGGCAACGAATATCGCGCTCCATTGACCAGCCCTCGAAGTCGTGTATCACAGTCATGGCTGGCTGAAAGAGAAAACGGCCGCCGTCCCGCATGATAGCTGCAGATTGTAGCTGCGCTGCGTAAGGTCCTTCATTTTCCGGGAGGGGGAACCGTTCGTAAACCTTTCGGAGAAAACCAGAGTTGTTATTCGAAATGAAGCGGGTTGGGCCTTCTTTTCCCGGGTCGAGAAAGCCGCGGGATAAGACTGAGAGGCATCGTTCGGTGGCGGTTTTGCCTTCATACATGGTGCGGCCGCTCACTGCAACATAATGGGGGTGGGACCGAAATGTGGTAATTAGTGACTTGAGCCACCCGGGAACCGGAATGCAGTCTGCATCCAAGAGAGCTATAATTTTACCCTGAGCTGCCTGGGCGCCGGCGTTCTTTTGCTCGTAGGTAGCATCTTTGGGCACTCCGATCACCTTTAAGCCAGGTAGCTCGGCCAGCAAGTCGGTTGGAAGTTTTCGTGCACGCTCTTCCGTTTCAACGAGCAGAAACTCAACGGGTTCGTCCACTTCCTGTGCCGCCAGTGCTTGGAGGCAACTGCGGAGATCCGCGAGTTCTGCATGGCGATCTGTGTCATGGTCGGCCACAATCAGCACGCTCACTACAGGCTCGGAATTGTGGCCAGTTCCAGAGCGCTTTTTATCAATCATGGGTACACCTCCAGTTGCTTTATTTTACAAGAGATCGAAATTTAAATGCTTTCCCTGCCCAAATTCTTACGCTTGAAGAGGTAATATTACTTATTTAAAATTATTTGTGCTTTTTCCCTAAGAATTTCCCGTTAAACGCATATAAAGATTAGCATATCGCCGGGCACTTTCCTCTTTGGTAAATCGCCTGAGCACTGTAGTTCGAGCTTCCTTTAACTTAACCAATGCTGGGGCCGGGTTAGCGATTATTTGAATTGCCGCCTCTGCCAACGCATCAGGATCGGCTGGGGCGATCAACTCACCGTATTTCCCATTTTCAAGAATTCGGGGAAATGCACCGCTGCGACTCCCTAATAATGGTACTCCGGCGGCAATCGACTCCAATGCTACCCTAGCGAACGCTTCGTTGTATGAAGGGATCAACAACAGGTCCATAGTGGACATGATCTCGCAAATCTGAGTCCGGTGACCGGCAAACTCGACGTGTTCCGAGAGTTTCAGTGCTGCCACTTGATCCCTGAGTTCTTGTTCCAAGCTGCCGGTTCCGACGATCTTGAGGCAAGCGCCGGGCACCGCGTCAACGATTTTTCGCATAGCCGCGATTGCCACCCTATGCCCCTTATCGTATTCGAGCCTTGCGACAATGCCGAGTACTGGATGCGCGGGATCGGTTAGGGCTTGGATTTCCGGCAAATCGGTGCGGCCCGAAAGAAAACGATGCAGGTCGAAAAAGCCATCGATGATTTCGGCACGATCCCATTCGTAGCGCTGTAACTGTTCCTTCACCAAATGCTCAGCTACACAGACGTAGGCGTCGGTGCTCGTAGCCAACCAGGAATGCATCACACGCATAACCGGCCACATATACCATCGCGGTTTTGGCTCCCCACCAAAATTTAGAGTCGCAATAACCACGGGAACGTGCGCCAATTTAGCCGCCAGACGGGCCCACACGTTGCAAAAACCTGATTGCGTCTGAACAATGTCGGGTCGGATTCGGCGAAATATCTGGTAAAGGGCTTTGATAACCTTGATTATGCCGATCGGTTCTGTGAGGCGAGGAATGCCCAATCCGAGCTCGTGTATGGTGCAACCAGTTGCCTTTACTGCAGCGCCAATGGAAGAGGTGGTTGGCATCAGGGTAACGATCTCGAACCTGAAGCGTTTACGATCAAGCTCCTCAGCAAGCCCCAGGGGAGTTTGTTCCGCCCCGGCATCCCGATAAAATCCAAGATAGACAAACAATACCTTTATTTTTTTCATGAGAACAGCACAGGATATACCCCCGCTTGCCGAGGGAAGGAATGCGGAAATGTGATGAGACAATACAAATGAAGGATGCCCACTAGCTTCTTGAGTAGGGATTTACTCTCCGGAATTTCCCGGATAGTTCGTCTCAGTTGTCAAAATAGCATAGCATGAAGTGAAGGAAAGTCTACGTCAAACTATAAGAAAAATTCATAGGCGCCAATTAATCAGACACCTAATTTGGTAAAATTTTTTACTTGGGATTCCCTAAAGCTGGTTGATTCGGTTGGATCTCCATCACTACATGTTTTCATCGATATGCGAGAAGTGACTGGCCGGGGAGGTCCTTGTAGGGCACGCCTGCTGCTGCACAGACCGTCGCACTCAGATCAATCAGATGTGGGTTTCGGCCATTGATCGCGTGATACGTTCCCGATCGCGGGATGATGATTGCGCCGGCGCCAGGTATGTGGTTTCCCGACCGCCCTGACCCCGCACCTTCCCGCAAGATTGTGCCGTATACCGGGGACGTCACGCCGCGCAGGTTCGTAGATGGTTCGCCACTCCATCGGATAACCAGGTCCGGAAGCCTGTCTAGTTTGTGTCCGGGAGGTAAATGGTCTCCGGGTCGTTCAATGCCCGCGATGCATTCTTTCCCATCGATGTCACTAAAGGTTCGGAGGCCCTGGGTGATCTCGTCGCAGAGCACTTTTGCTTCGGATTCGGTGACAATCCCATTCCGCTCACGCCCGCGGATGTTGAGCCGAACCAATCCAGGGCCGTCTGAAGGTAGCGAAAAGGCCCGCACCGCTTTCCAGTCTTTCCCCATTGTCCCCAGTCGAGCTGTGAGTTGGAGCGAAAGTGAATCCGGTAAGGCATCTGCGACTTTAGAACGAAACGAGGTGGGTACAATCGCACGCAGCTTCGTCAAAATGTCATTTCCTGATGACTCGCGGACCGGGGAGGGAGGGGTTAGAATCCGTTCCAGCATCTCGGGAAGAAGATCGGACCGACATGTCTCCGGACCCATTCCTTTAGCCCAGAACACAAGGAGATCTGCATTGTCAGGCAGAATTTTTATTATTCGACCGAGTGCTGCGTCGGCTGCTAGATATACGTCAATTAAGGAGTCCTCCAGCAGAGCCGTTCCGGTTCGTGATTGCCCGATGACGTTGACGGACGCTGGATTCCAAAGCTGGTGACCCGCAAGGTGGATCGCAGCCATGTGCAACCAGAGGACATCGGGAGCCCTCTCTTCCATCAATCGTTCAACCCCGCTGGCCAGGCGGCTAGGCGCTTGCAGGAGGATTTTCCGCAGGTGGAGGAGATGGTGCTGCGATGGTTGACCAAAGGTCTCCTCACCTCTAGGCGTCTTGCCAAGATGTTTTAAGAGTTCCTTGCCCAAGCTCGGAGGACGCGACCACTTAGCCAAGTGGACGCGTGATCGAAACTGACATCCACTCACCACGATACCGTTGGTTAGCTCTTGTATGGGATGTTCGGGTGGATCGATGGCAAGGACTCGTTTGCCTGCTCGGTCAAGGCGTCGGAACAAAGTCTCATCTGATAAGAGTTCGTGAGACAGTCGAAGCCTTTGCTCGGGAGCAGACCAGGTAAACAAGGAGTAAATTCCGTGCTCCGACAGATGCTGACCGGTATAGAGGGTGGCGTAAACCGCTCCATCGAGAAAGGGAGGGTCGAGACTGACGACCTCGCCTTCCCGTTGAAGAGCCGCGAGATTTGGCATTCGGTTGTTAGCGATTAATTGCTGGATGAGGGCCAGCGATGGGGCCTCTAAAGAGATGGCCGCAATCATGTTTTGCATTCTATGACAGAACAGATCAGGCAGATGTAACCCTGGCTCTGGCACATTCGGGTACTCACTCGAAAGAGATCAGGGAGGGGTATGTCGAGGGATTTCGGCGTCTCAAAAAACATTGGTGTTTGGAGATGACCCTTGTAGGATTTAACCGCTTTTAGTTTCCTTCAGATTTTAAAGATGCCAGGTTTGAATCAGTAAAATCAATCTATTGGTGTTATCGATTTACCCCTCGCCTTAGGCCAATTGAATCCCCGGTTTTCTGTATAAGGTTAACCTGGTTTGCCCGTGTGGCCAAAAAAATCTAGGCCATGATTAGAAGATCTTCAATGAACAGCTTGCCCAAAAGTATTAAAGGTGTTGACGACCATGTATTTGGAGTGTTATTTGCCTTCTTTCAGCAGGTGTAAGTATAGCGGGGATAGAGCTAATGTACGATATTTAGCCAGACGAACATCTCCGAATTGCCCATCCCTTCAAAGAAATGGTTGTGAGTTGTACTCTGGAAAATTCATACATTGCTATGTATGATCGACCCATTGATACATTCATGCTTGAGACACCCAATCGAGTGCCCGGCCAGCCTTTAGAGTAAGGGACCATAATCTAGCTTCCCCTTCCAAAGAATGATCGGTTGCAGCATGGATTGCGAGGAATCATCTATAAATTATCCGACTAGCCCTCGTTATCCCCCAAAAAATGCAAAAGGCTATGGTTTTCATAAGCCTTTCGTCTTCATTAGAGGAGAGAAAAAAGGCAAAAACGCTGACAATCATCTAAAACCCTATAGGGATCCTATGGAGATCAATCGTCTTACCCCACCGGCAGTTGCTCAAAAGCGGTCTCCCTTTAAATAGTGGGCGATGGCTTTGTAGGACAAAATAGTCCCAACTATCCCCATCACCATTTACCCAACCGTCGCCATAAAACAGCGTGTTCAAAGGAAGAGCCAACCGAGGACATGAGGGCTCGCTTAGAGTTTTCAACCTTGGCTTAATGGGACCTCCGCGTAATCTGAACGGCCGCTATCGGGCACGGTCCCCCAGTGGTTCGTTTTTTAACTTTTTTACAGACAGTAATTCTGGTTTCCGATAAGATTCAATACGGAACAATTCTTGCTTTTAAGCCTCAAGGAATTTTGATGCCAAAAGAATGGTATTTTTGAGCAATCATCCGGTAACTTGATGGATATAGGTATTTGCCCACTACATATAATTTTTTCGAGCTTTTGAGAGTCAAATTTTCAATAACCACTTTTCCGATTATGGGGAGTAGACTGTTTTGTGAAGCTGGTTCACCCGATTCGTGCTGTTTTGCTCGATATTGACGGAACCCTCTATCACCAGCAGTTTCTACGGGGTCTGATGGCCTTTGAGTTATCTACCGTTCCGTTTGCATTAGGTTCTGTTCGTAAGGCTCTGCGTGTCTGGCGAATTTTGAAATGTTTTCGGGAAGGACGTGAAGCGTTACGAACCATGGAAGATCCGAGTACCCCCCTGGTCAATTTGCAATACTCCCTTGTTGCCGAACGAGTCGGTGTGACACCCAGTGAGGTGGAAATAGTGGTGAGGGAATGGATGTTCCGTCGCCCCTTGAAATATCTCAGGATTTGTCGGCGTCGTGCCATGAAAGAATTTTTTCAATTAGCGGCTGATAGGGGCCTGCGTACAGGAGTCTTTTCTGATTACCCTGTACGAGAAAAATTGCAAGGGCTAGGGATTCATGCGCCGTTAACGGTCGAACTATGCGCCACGGATCCGGAAATTAATGCGTTTAAACCTAACCCCAAAGGGTTTCTCTTTGCCTGTCACCTCTGGAATCTGGATCCCCGGGAGGTGTTGTATGTCGGTGATCGGTATGACGTGGATGCGCGTGGTGCCAAAGCTGCCGGAATGCCTTACGTTATATTTTCCCGCAGAGCGCCTTGCGAATTGGACGCGAGTGCAAAAACAGAATATCGTTCGATTACTAATTTTAGAGGCCTTTGCGATGTTATCCACTCAACCATCTAACTTTTTTCGGGTACTCTGGCCGTATGTCCAGATCGCCAGGATCGACCACTGGTTTAAAAATGTCTTTATGATTCTGGGCATCGTGCTGGCCCTGTTTTATGAGCCGGAACTCTTTGTCTGGGCTAGTCTTCTTCCTTTGCTTCTGGCTGTTGTAGCTACCTGTTTGATTGCCTCAAGCAATTATGTGGTCAACGAGCTTCTTGATGCGCCTTATGACCGTCTCCACCCCGTGAAAAAGGACCGTCCCGTTCCTTCCGGGAAGGTCAAAGCGAATTGGGCCTGGATGGAGTGGTTTATATTGGGGACTTCAGGGATAGTCCTTGCATTTTCCCTTAATGCGTATTTTGGAACCACAGCCCTCCTTTTTTTGGTGAGCGGCCTAATTTACAATATCCCGCCGATACGGACGAAAGAACTACCTTATTTAGATGTACTTTCTGAGGCATTGAATAATCCGATTCGGTTGTTGCTTGGGTGGTTTGCACTTGTAACCAATAGCATCCCTCCACTATCCCTGGTGTTGGCATACTGGATGGTCGGCGCATTTTTCATGGCCACTAAGCGATTTGCCGAGTATCGACGTATAGGTGACCCCATACGTGCACGGGGGTATCGTAAGTCGTTCGGGTATTACACAGAAAACCGTCTATTGCTCAGTATGTTTTTCTATGCGATGGCCTGTTCCTTTGTGTCTGGAATATTTCTTGTCCGATATCATATGGAGTTAATACTTTTTGTCCCTATAGGTGCCGGGTTTTTGACGTATTATCTTAAAGTTGGTTTGCTGGAGGATAGTCCCGTTCAAAATCCCGAAAAATTATACAAGGAAAGTGGGTTTGTTTTTTATGTTGGATTGAGCACGATGCTCTTTCTCCTGCTTATGTTTTCTGAGATCCCTTTTTTGTATGAGTTGTTTAATGTTAATCCGGCTCTCATTCCACCCCTTTGGACTATTGGTGAAAAGTAAGTCACCGCTATCTGACTAAAAAATAAGTCAATGATACCTGAGGCGTTAATTTGTATATATGCTTTCGTTAGGCGATGTACCAGAAGCAACCAAACATTCCTTCAGTCTTATGCAGGATTTCCGAAGAAATAAACTAATTATTGTGATCCGTGCGCCCATGCCTTGCGTTGGGGGACATTGAAGACGTTAAAGCGTAAAATTCCTCCCCGAGAAAAGTATGCTGGCATGCACGGGATGACCTTTTCACTATGTGGAATCTTGCCGACCGTTGGGACGATTCTGCCCCCAATACCTGACGAAATTGTGAAGGGTTTTTGAATGTTGAGATTCAAGCATGAGGAAATCACGACCTTTGAACATTAGGACTTTTTGTGATGGATCTCCCGGCGTTGGGAAGCATCCGGAGAGCTGGTTATGAATGAGTGTAAGGGGGCAATAAAAAGGGTGAGATTACAAAATGCGCAATTACGAACCGTATTTGAGTTAAAAATTAGAGGAAGGGCCCGTTTAGGAGCCGTTTGTTTTCTAGGGAAACTTACTGGAAATGAGTATGTCTAATGGGTGAGATGACTCGGCAAGACATCTCCAGGGCCAGTTTCGGCTTCTTTATTCTACAGATTGTGTTGCTGATGTGGGCTGGTTGGGTCAATCAGGATTGGATCAGTACCGATGGGATTTCCTATATCAGAATTGCCCAATATTACGCATCCGGACAGCTCGATTTAGCGGTTTCCGGTTATTGGGGGCCCATGTTGAGTTGGATCATGGTCCCGTTGCTGGGTTTTGTGGAAGAACCGTTATCCGCTGCGCAGATGGCCATGGCACTATCCGCGATTGTGTACCTTGTAGGCTGTCTGGCGATCTTACAGATTTTGGGGATCGGGACCTCCGCGGTCCTTGTGGCTCTCGCGATCGTGGCCTTTTTTAGTGTCCACTGGGCGGTTCAAGGGATCACTCCGGACCTCCTGATGAGTGGGATTCTTTGTCTAGCCATAAGCCGAACTTTGCATCCCGATTGGTGCAATAAGCCATCCGTCCAATTTTCTGCCGGGCTATTATTCGGAGCTGCCTATTTAGCGAAAGCGCCTGGGTTGCCATTTGCATTTATTCTGATTGTGGCGGCAGGGGGGTTATGGGCCGTTTGTCAGCAGACCAGCCCAATTCGTGCTTTACGAAGCACCGCGATTACCTTTTTAGGGTTAATGCTTATTGCCGGGCCTTGGATTTTTGTACTGTCCCTCAAATATGAGAGGCTGACATTTTCCACAAGTGCAGGAATTAGTCATGCCGTCATGGGGCCGCCTGGTATTGGGCGAGGGCACCCCACTTTTACTGACTTTCTTATTCCCGAACAGGGCAGAGTTTCATCCTGGGAGGATCCAATATCGAAAAAGTACTCACACTGGTCCCCGATTGAAAGTACAGAGAATTTTCGTCATCAATTGCGGATCGTCCATAGTAATGTGATGAAAACTATACGCCTGTTGAAGGACTTTGACTGGCTTGGCATCGGGCTGGTCTCGGTCATATTTGGATTCTTGTTTCATGCTCCATGGACACAGAATATCCGATCAGATCGCTGGCGATGGGCAGCAATATTTATCGGGTGTCTGGTGGTGATCTATTTGCCGGGTTATGGAGGAGAAAGGCGATATTATTATTCCGTCTATCCGTTTCTTCTTGGCGGAAGTTTAGGCTTTGTGGGGCATCTGACCAAGGGTCGGTCCGGTCAGGAAAAAATTCTTCATATCATGGCCCTGGCCCTTCTCTCCTTATCCTTTCTCCTTCCTCTTGCTAACGGACCCTTTTTCCCAGAGAGACCCAGTTACCAGGCGGCCAAAATTTTGAGGGAAAAATTGAACGCTCTTCATATCAGCGGTCCAATTGCTTCGACAAGCGAGTTGGAAAATATTGATTCCTATACCGCCTTCCTGATGCAAGTGCCCTACCATGGGAGGTCGACAAGGTCTCAAACTGTCGAAGAGGTGGAATCGTCCCTAGCCAAAATCGTCATCGTTGACCGAGGGACTTTGGCGGATGAAAATCTTCATAACGATACGAGTTTCATCAGCCTGGATGAAGCAATGTTCAATTCCCTCGGGAAGGATTTCGATCCTGGAGTAAAAGTCTACATCAACACAAAAATATAATTTTGCCAATTGACCAGTTTTTTTGCCCCGTTTAGGCATGTAGGCGCCTTCAGGATCTTGAGAAAATGGTACAGCCAGGATCTGGCCTTCCAATGAGAGCACCCGCTTTTTTCTGCTAATTTTTGAAACTCTGCACCCCACCTAATTGCCTGGCTCTAGAATTCACTCAGTCATCGTCCGCTTGAAATTGCTACGGACGGATCGGAGTGAGGTGACGGATGTGTGGGTAAATCAACGGAACATAAATTAGAGCCTGATTAGTCTTGTGACTCTAATCTGGATGGTGGGTAAATAATGACGGATAGGGCGTTGTGATCGCTAAGGATGCCTTTTAATGGAAGGGATTGGGAGTGTTCTGTGCGGATTCCTCTGACGGCAATCAAATCCGGCCCGCTTTGGTGCACAAGGGTTAGCGCATTCGACTTAAGAAATTCTTCCAAAATTTCTGCATCGCGTTCTTCTTGGGCTGGCCGAAGATTCGCATCCATGCCAACAAACAATGGTGCATCAGGAGAAATGAATTGCCTAATGCCTGCAGTAAGCTGTCTAAACTGTAGAGCTCTGGCCCTAATGCTGGCTTCTCCACGACCTGCGTCCATATGACTATTCAATACCCAGTATGTTGGGAATTGAACAAGCTGAAAACCCTTCGAGAAGAAATCATCGGCTTTATTCAGGTCGGTATTCCAGCCAGCAAAGGCCTCATAGGGTTCTGAATGGACAGACTGAGGTTGTTCACGAGCGAGCATCAGGAGTCCGGGGCTCAAACATATGTGGCATATGGCTCGAAGAGGCCACCAGTCACCACCACCGCCTTCGGTAAACAATGGGTGATTTGACCAGGCATGTTTGGTGTATTGGGCGAGTTGTGCTGGCCGGACAAAGGCTTCTTGAAACAGCACAAGATCGAACTTGGAGGCTAGATCCCCAATGCATGCGATCTCTTCCTCAGTATGGGCTTCACTCGAGAAGAATGAGTCGGAAAGAAGGCGGTCATGAATATTAAAAACCAGAACCGGAAGACCATGGCTCCCAGTTGGATCAGGAAGATCGACTTTGGAGAGGCCCGCTTGCTGTTGCCAATCCAGGCGACACGGTTCGGTCAATGTAGGTTTCGTTTCAAACTTTCCCAGGCACGCACTCACCATGATGAGGGCCATCAGGGCCAACACAACCAAACCACCCTCCAACCAGCTTGCTTTGAATATGGGCATCAGCAAACTCCCTTTCATTCAAATGGCAGTCTTCGGTTCTCCTACCTTTGTAATTCGAATCTCGCCCCATAAGCGTATTTACTATGCCTCCCATTATGCTCTTGTGGAGGTCTGAGCGAGGACTCATATTTTTTGCTCTCAATAGAAAAAAAGGTTTCTCCACTCTTTATTTCGCTTAATCGACCACCTTGCTCCTGCGATGAAACCGTAAAACAATAGCGGAACCAGGACGGTTGTTCACGCACTTTTCGCCTTTTCGTGTATAGGTAAAAATATTTAACCTATGGCGAATGGCCTTTAGCCGGCTTCCGTTTTGCTGTTTGCTTTGACGATGATCCAAGGCGACTAGGAGGAATATTTCTTCCTTGGCCTATCTTCTTTGTGGGATGCAAAGATCACAAATTTATTGGGCTTTGTCATTGACGGGCATTGTTTCACGGTTACTTAAGAGATTATTGCTCCGACAGTTGAGCGGCTCTCCTGTGTTTTTTGAAAATGGAGAACCAGAAATTAATGATTTCTATGTTGTCCTCTAAAGGCTAGATGCTTAAACCTGGGAATCTGTTCCAAGTAAGCTTGGTTCTGCAGTTTAAAAAAATCGACCCCCGCCCGGCTGTAGTAATTTCGACCAGGAAAGGCGATTTTCGCGGCATTGGGAAGTTGCCTAAGATCGCCCACTATTGAGAGTGGATTCAGGGGTGATTAGGGAAAGGAGCAACTACGTCTGGCTTCTTGTGGCTTCTGGCTCGCGCTGCACGTCCTATGGGGTGCCTCCCGCTAGGGCGTAATGAGGACGTCGACAAATGCAGGTTGGCTGTCGGCACCTTGAATGTCCGTAACTCGGAGCGTGAAGCGGAAGAGGCGTTCTTCGACTACAAACGGGGCCAAAAATTTGGCTTGTGCGGAATACGGGTCGAGCAGAGGGACTTTACTTCCTCGTACTTGTTCCCAGTGGTACTGGAGGGAGCCGCCGTCGGGATCATAACTCCTTAAGCCATTCAAGGTGACTCGTGTTCCCGAAAGGACCGTTTGCGTTTTGCCGGGGTCCGAAACCGGTGGTTGGTTCGGTTCATCGTTGATTTCAACCAGAATGCCGAGGATGGCCTCTTGATTGCGGTTTTTTACGGTGAGCGAGGTTTCCCCATTCCCCACCAGCCGGACCACTCCATTTGGGTTGACCGAAATGATTTTTTCGTTAGCAGACTGATAGGTGGTTCCTGTGCTTTGTGCCCGAAGGGAACGGGAGATTCCATCTGAGAATCGCCCAATCACTGGTAATTCAAACGTTTTTCCGAGAAAGTCCACTTGGTCATATACACGAGTTCCGCTGGCTCGTCCCAATTTCAGGGGCTTGTCCGTTTGAAAGTCAATCTCCAGGAGTTCAGCGTCCGGCTCGATTTGAATCAGGATTTCATCGAAGATGGCTAAGGATTCATGTTGGGATTGTCTTCCACCCTGTTCGGCCACAGCCAGAAGCCGATAGGTGCCCATCATTTCTTTGGGTATCAGGATCTTTCCGCCAAAGGGAGGATTGTTTTTTGCCGTGGCGACAAGGGCTAATTTTTCTTCGACAAATTCTCGCAGCATATCGTCAAATTCACCATACCAGTAGTAGTTCACCTTGGTGACTCCGGGGAGACCCTCTAAATCCAAGGCGACAGAAATATGATCACCTGACTGGTGAACTGTGAGCTCTTTCGGTTCAAGTATGGAAAAGGGCCAGGACGTTTGATATCCAAGCAGAAGGGAGAGAACGGTTACGAAGACTATCGTCATCAGAGCGACAAAAGCGCGAAACATGTTCCTACCTCATACGGCATCAGCAGCCAATAGTCTTATCATACATCACCCATCCAAGTGGGTGCATCCTCATGATAATAACGAGTTTTTGGCTTGGGAGATGTGGGAGAGCGAGAAAGGGAAGACCTGAAGGGGGAAATTAAAAAAGGCCTGAGTGAATGGCCGGACACCTTAAAGTGTCATCCCTGGGGCTAATGGTGTATCTACATCGCCATCTTCTCGGCTGAATCAGAATTCTCGTCCATCTGATCAAGACTTGGGTGATTCAGTACCCATGCGGGGACTGGTCGAATATCCCAAATGATCCCAAAAAGTTGGAGCCCTTCCAGCAGGTAATAGGTGACATCGATTTCCCACCATCGAAATCCTTGCCGGGCGGAGCTGCAATATTGATGATGATTATTGTGCCATCCTTCACCTAGGGTAATGAGGGCCAGAAGGAAGTTGTTCCGGCTATGGTCCGATGTTGGATAGCGTCGGCTACCAAAAAGATGGGAAAGTGAGTTGATGGTGAAGGTGCCGTGCCAGAGGACAACGGTCGAAATCACGAAGCCCCACACCAGCATTTGCCATCCACTTGTTCCCAAATCCGGATAGGCACTGCCGAGCCATTTCCCCAAGAGAAACAGGAGGACTGCCAGCCCGATTGGCACAAGGGTGTCGAAACGATTCAAAAATCGTAATTCCGGATATCGCGCAAAATCTTTGATGCGGTTCAACTTTGTTGCGAGTTGGTCATGGGTTAAAAACCAACCTACATGGCTCCACCAGAGCCCGCGGATAACAGGAGAATGGACATCTGCCGGTTTGTCGGAATAGGCATGATGGTGGCGATGGTTAGCGGCCCACCATAAAGGACCTCGTTGGGCCGCGCTGGCCCCAAGGCAGGCAAACAGGAACTGCATCACTCGTGAGGTGCGAAAGGTTCGGTGGGAGAAGTAGCGGTGATAAAAGCCGGTAATGGCGAACATTCGTACAATATACAAGGACACGGCTACCCCGACCGCTATAGGACTCCAGCCCACCCAAAAGACTGCGAGAACGGCAATATGTAAGGCCAAAAATGGGATCGTTCGAACCAGGTCTATCTCGCGACCGTTTTTATGGGAGGCCAGCGCTGACGCTTCTTGGGTGTCAAACAGGGACTGTAACAGCTTCCATGGGCCCAATATGATCCTCTGGATTTCTGGCATCCTTATCGCTCCTCTCTCATGTGTAGGGAATTTCGAGATATCTATAGCTTACGATTCACAAAACTTCATCGAAGCCTTTTTGTAAAACGGAGATCCTCAACTTTCTTATTATAAAGGGGAAAGATACGAACTCTACAAAGTAAACCAGAAGGAGGCCTTCTGGCAAATACAATTTTACCGGGTGTATGGCTTTTGGTATGTGATGGGAGGCTGGATATTCCAAAAGAACCCGTTAAAAAAGGCCGACTCGGGTGTCCATCATGGTGATATTGAATTCGAGGAATGATCAAAGCCATACAAAATTTTTCTTCAAAACTAAAATCCCATCATATTTCTGCTGATTGGGTGCGGAAGGGAATTGGTTTCGCGACTTGGCATATGGATGCGGACGGCAACCTGGGTCTGGTTGATAGATTAAATGCTCCGATGCATTGGTTCGATCATGGAAAAGTTCCTCGAAACAATAGAATGAATGCTAGAGAATGACTATCCAATTCGAGAAACGCATGAATATGTATGTTGGAAGGTGGAGGGCAAGCCCACGAGAGATGCCCGCGCTGTTATTGGCACCTACTGAGTTTTATGTATGGGGAAAGCCTAACAAAAACACCCCGAATTTACCAAATTTGTTTTCCGTGACATTAACATATGGCAGCTATGCCAATTCTCATTGAGTATCTCCGCTTGAGGTAACCTGTAACTTCTCCCATACCAGGAGGTCCCGGAGACAGTAGATGAGGTTAAAGTGCAACCAAAATAGGTCGCTCATCGTGTATCTATAGTATTTCGCTGAATCACAAGAGGCCCATTCCTTTATTTCTGTTGTAGGGGAACATCCGGAAAAGCCAACAAAAGGAGAATGGCCTCCGCTGAAACCCTTTCGCCACTTACGGATACCCACTAAATATTATTCAAGTGGGCAGGAAAAACATCTTAGCTCCTCCTGTTAGCCTCCCAGGACCTTAAGGCCCATGGTTTCTGATAAACGGTGCGGCGTAGCGATGCCCAACGACCAAGGGCCGAACATGTCAGAAATCATATTTACCGAGTGATGATCATCAAAGCAATTAGGAGTTTCAGATCATCCACCTGGAAATATGATGCTATGTTTGGGGTATTTCATGTGGACTCTGTTTTTCGATCAGCACTGCTGCTACCCGTTTGGCAATTTTGGCTGCATCAGGTTTTTGCGACACTTGGGCGGTCACGATTGCTCCTTCCAATAAGAGCGAGAGTTCTTCGGCTAAATGCTGAGGATTCCGCGCTCCCATCTGAATGCATAGCTTGAGGATAAACTCCGTCATCATCCGCTTGAAATCCCTGCAGACGTAACGCAGTGAGGTGCCCGGGGTGGAATGCTCACCAACGGCATTGATGAACAGACATCCATAAAAACTCTGTTGCGAGAACCAGGTTTCGGCCACATCGAAAATGGCCAGCAGGCGAGTTTTGGGAGTGCGCGCCTTTGTCTCCACTTGCCGCATGAACGAATTTCTAAACTGTCCGTCATAATGTCGCAATGCCGCGAGGACCAATTCCTCTTTTGAGCGGAAGTGGGCATACAAGGTTTTTTTTGTCACCCCCGAATGTTCAACAATGGTATCGATCCCTGTGGCGTGAATCCCGTTTTGCGCAAATAAGGTCACGGCTGCTTGGATGAGTTGCTCCCGCTTTGAGGGTCGAGGGCTTTCTTGCGTCAATTAACTACACCTACTGGTCTACCGATATTTTGGTAATTTTTGTGGATACACAAATATCTTTGAAAAAGATTAATCAGTTTTCTTTTTGTATCCCATCGGCTTGGATGGTTTCTGCAATGTTAACGAGACTGGAAAGGAAGTGTAACGAAACGGGAGCTCAGCTGACTAGACTTCAAAAAGGATACAGATCTGTATACTATGATTTACCAACCATTCCTTCAAAAAGGAGATCCATCATGAAAATGATGAAGACAATCTTAAGTTTGATGTTTGTCATGTTCCTGGCCCTCGCGGCTACACCCGCCTTCGCGGGGGATGCTACCAATAGCACTCCAGGAATCAGCGGTTATGATCCGGTTGCGTACTTTACGGATGGAAAACCGATGAGGGGTTCCGGTTACCACGTGGTGGAGCACAAAGGAGTGACCTATGCCTTTGCTACCAATGAGCACAAAGAAATGTTCGAGGCAAACCCCGGAAAGTATGTGCCAGCGTACGGTGGCTATTGTGCTTATGGTGTGGCAGTCGGGAAGAAATTCGTGTCCGATCCTGAAGCGTGGAAGATCGTTCAGGGCAAACTGTATCTGAATCTGGATCGGGATATCCAAAACAAATGGGCCAGTGATATTCCGGGCTATCTCAAAAAATCCGAGGCCAATTGGAAAGAAATCAAAGATAAAGCGGCGTCGGATTTATAAAGAAACTCGGCCGAGGTCCGTCACGGTGTATGTGGCGGGCCGCAGCCGTTTTTTAGATGCCACCGTTGATAGGAGAAGTCTATGAAGCAGTTTGTCACCATAGGGCCGGTCCTCATTCTGGGATTGGGAAGTTTGGCAGGATGGGCGATGACGAATGAAGAGAAATCTTTTGCCCCCAACGTTCACCCAAAAACCGGGGCCATCAGTGTTCCTGAAAATTACCGGGAATGGCCCACGCTTGGGACCTGGGCCCACGCAAAGGTTGAAGGTGCGCCAGGTTTGCAGGAATATCACGTCGTGTATACCCAGCCGGACACAATCAAGTTTTACAACGAGAAAAACCGGTTTCCCGACGGAGCGGTGTTGTTGAAAGAACTTCTAAACGCCGACACCATGCCGATGACCACCGGGCCGGCAGTCGGTCACGCGACCACCATCAAAGGCTGGTTTGTGTTGGTCAGGGATACGAACGGGCGGTTTAAAGAATCCAGCCTATGGGGTGATGGTTGGGGTTGGTCCTTTTTTAATTCGGACGATCCTCAACACACGGTGTCTAAGGATTACAAAATAGATTGTCTTCCGTGTCACACCCCGGCCAGAGAGCTGGCGCGGAAAAAAGCGGTTGAGGCGGATAAATGGATTTACTCGTTTGGTTACCCTGTGCTTCAAAGGAACTGACAGAGCAACTTAAATATGAAGATCCATCCATCGGCACTGTTCCCTAAAAAAGGTTCACTCGCCTGACATTTGTTCTTTTGGCCAAGGGATATTATTTGACTTTGGCTATTGGAGAAAGCGGGCTCCAGTTCGGAAGCCGAGGTTCGTTTCATTGGGTCAAAGCCAACGGACGCAAAGCCATTTCGATCCAAGTTTGCACATTGAATCGTTCTGACGCATACCGTTGAGGAGTGGACCAATTCGTCTGGCTCAACTTGGGTTCATTCCTGGGTTTGAACGTCAGCCCGGTTGGCCCATTCATATGTGGTGGTCATTTGATCACCTGAGTCGTAGATCAAGCCTGTAGTTATGGTTTTCATTTCTTCCCACCCTGCTCACCCACCTTCTTTAGGCCCGGTTGCGTGACCCTTTCCGGGTCTTCTATATTCGTGAACGGAAAAGGGGATGAACTAGGACGTCAAAACAGCATTTAACCTTTTTAAGCCTCTATTTTCATGAGCCGATTTTTGGGTGTCATTGACACCTTACGGCTCCTTTGCTACTTATCGGCCTGTCCCCCAGGGCCTGTACATTTCCTATTCCTAGTGAGTGCGACACTTTACCTTTCGCCGGAAGAACTCCTTTCTCGAAATGCGCAACACCATGAGGAGGTTAAACGCTTTGAAATTTTTAATCTATCTCGTCTTTTTATCGTTCTCATGGTTGGGGTTGACCACACAGCCATTGGCTGCAGTCGGAGACGTGAATTATATTTCGGATGTGGTAACTGTGCCGCTACGCAGTGGGCCCACTACTGCCCATCGCATTCTACACCGTGGCCTACCAAGCGGGACCCAACTGACCATTCTCGCGATAGACGAGGAGGCCGGGTTTACCCAGGTCAGGACCACCGATGGGATGGAGGGCTGGGTCACGTCTCAGTACCTCATCGGGGAACCCATTGCCCGGGTCAAGCTGGCTGCAGCCGAAAAGCGTCTACAAAGTCTTAAAGCGGAAATCGAAAAAGAGCGCGAGGCGCGTGCGAGCATCCAGGCTGAGCACAAAGAAACCGACGCGAATAACCGGACGCTCAATTTGCAGGTGCAATCCCTCTCGAAAGAACTCGCGGAACTGAAACGTATATCGGGCGATTCCATCAACGAGCATGCACGCAATATCGAACTTGTTCAGCAGAATACCCTTTTAGCTGGCCAGGTTGAGGAGTTATCCGCTAAAGCCAGGCAGCTTGAAGACAACTTACAACTCAAATGGCTCCTATATGGGGGCGCTCTGGTGCTCATCGGACTGTTAATCGGAGTAATTCTCAAAGCACGGCCCCGGCAGACGACGAGTTTTACCCGCTATTCGTAAGGAACAATCACAAAAAATCCTTGCCCAAGAGTCTATTCTCTTAGGTACCTCTCTCGCCCACACTCGTTCAGGCCTGTCGGGTCAATCCACGCCGTCCGATTATTTCAATGTCTCAAGGGTCGCACGCAGTTCTTGGACCTCCGTCTTAAATAAGGCGAGGTGTTCATCCCGTTGGGGTTGCGTATCCTTGAACTTCCATAGCCGTTTAAAGATAGCCCACAATTCCTTATTATGGGTCACCGCGAGAGCGTAAGCGGGGGATTCCCGTTTGGCCTCATCCACACAACACAATGAATTGTCGAAGGCATGAAATTGATTGTGCAGGTCATCCAATGGCTGATCGGTCCCTGTTCCCCCTTTCGCGGCTTCCGCACTGGCTTCCATCATAGTGGTCAGGTTCAGTACGGTTTCGAGACTGGTGGTCCCTTTCGCTTTTTGGGCAAATTCATCCGCACGAGGATAGAAAACATAACTGCATCCGCTCAGACCGGTTACCAGAGCTGCTATCGCGAAAATGGCGGCAATCTTTTGCATAAGTCCCTCCAGGGTAAAGGTGAATAGGTTGTGTAAATGGTCTGATCTCTAGCCTGTAATAGATTGCTTTTTAATTTGTGTGGATGTGAATGTGAGCGCATCCGTCAATATAGAGTTATTTTACCTATCTCAATTCTCAAGCGGAATTGATTTCGGAAGACATTTTTTCTGTTTTTTGTCTCCTAAGCCTCAAGGCGCAAACTAAACTCAGCCTCCAGGTCACGTTGATCCATCTCCTTAAACTTTCATTTCAAATTCAACATCATTCTTATTTAATATAAAATGGCATCGCCATCTTTTTGGACGGGATTCTAAACTAGTAAGAGAATGTCAGTATGCGAACGAATGATGGCTAACCTATCCAACCGATTAAAGACGAATGTCGTGGGCAATTTTTTTGTCAATTCCACCTGCATCGTTTGTTATACCTGTCGACAATTGGCTGGGGCCACGTTTGTGGAGGCCGGTGAGTATTCGGCGGTATTTCACCAACCGGGATCTCAATAAGAAAAATCTGCCGCCTATCAAGCCTTGATAGCCTGTCCCGTGGGGTCAATTGTTACCAGGATGAAGAATCCTTTTGGTATTCCTAACATGGTGAAAAGATGGTAATCCATTTTTAGCATTGCGATGTGTATATGAAGTTGGTTAAAGATGTGCAATACGAGGTGAGATTCGGATATTAGATCTTTCACCGAGATGTCAAAAGAGGCCGTGTATGTCTGCGCTGATCTTCCTAAGCGAACCACCGCAGGTCATATTGAAATTTGTGGGAGCGGGCGATAGCCACGTCTCTGTACAGAGAAAATTCTCCAGCCGATTGGTTTTTATTTCAGGAAGACTTGAGCGGATTCCGGCAGATCTTTTTCTAGCGATGTATTGTGAATGCTTTTTGAAGATATCCTAAAGTAGCATGACGATCTTTGGGTAGACCATTCCGATTCCTTCTTTTGGACAACCCATTTCTTACCAAATGATGGCATAGGAAAAATACATGGATAACCAATAATCATTCATCACACAGGAGGAGGTTATGAACATTCAAAGAAACTGGAAATTGGTGCTTGCGACAACAATGATGGCCCTGATGGTCGGGTGCGCATTCAGTCCGCCAAGCAAAATGGTGAAACAAAATGACCATGCGCGTTTGGCGGACTGGTATCAGAAGGAAGCGACTGATCTTCATGCGCGGGCAGAAGAAATGCGCCACATTGAGAAAGAGTATGAGTTCTTGGGGACCCCGAAAGAAGGGCATGAATCAAGCCTTGTGGAGCACGCCAAGAATTTAAAGGACCATTACACTAAAGCTGCGGAAGTTGCGGAAGCGATGGCGAAGGCTCATGCTGAGCAGGCAAAAACCCCGTAAGAACGCCAATGGGGATCTTTCAGGCTTTCATGGGGAAGCCGGATCACTAATTACTAAATGGTGCATGATGGTCAATACTCATCCTGGGATAGGCCATTGAACCTTTATGCAAAGTTGACGTCCAGAATCTTTCGGTCCGTATCCTGGCTGGGCGATAAAAATTTGGTTTCTATTCTCCGGTGATCATCTGTAGTGGAATCGGAAACTTGGGGTGTAAATCTCTCACCCGCGATCTTTTGAGGAAACGGATAAACCTTTTCCAGAACCTGGAATGTTTGCAATCAGTCTGGACGTAAGGTCCACAATAGATATATCCAACACGCCCTCTAGGGTCCGATCCCCACGAGTTGATCGAAACCTTGGAAGGGATTCAGAAAAATAATAATCCGATTCGGGGAACATATGAATAACGTTAAATGTGAACGATGTTGAATTTACTTTCAGAAATATGAAAGAGCGGCCTATCCCCTGTTTGGCGGGACTCCTGGCCACATTGGAAGCCCACAATTATAAAAGTCTACTTCTTTTGGGAAATCCTGCTGTTAATGTTTCTCATTTAAAATGCTCATGAGAATGTGTACGGTTGAAGGAACATTCGGGGTGGTAAGGTGTTACTCCATACTTGTAAGGCGTCGGGGAGAATCATCAGTGATGCCTTTTCCGATTTTAATGATAATTTTTTACTCCTCATTTTTACTTCATCTCCTTACAGCAAGGCCAGGAACTCATTTTTATCCAATGGTTTCACAAGCAGGCCTTTTGCGCCTGCCTTTCGAGCTCGCTCTGCATAGGAGGGGCTGTAGTGCATATTGCCACTCACGACGATTATGGTAGAAGGCTTTGACCCTGATCGTTGGGCGAGGTATTCCACCAATTCAATCCCTGTTGGCCTGGGGATCCTCTCCCCCTCTTCCTCCATGCACCAGCCTTGGTGAATATCTGTGGTGACCAGGTTTGCATGGTTATGTTCAAACCAGCTCATGGCCTCAAAGGCGTTTCCGACTTCCTCACATTCATAGCCTTGCCGTTTCAGGAAATAGAGAAGGGTTTTCCTGCATTCCCGATCATCATCCACCACCAGAGCTTTTTTCTCGTGAATCAATGAGTCTCTGTGGTTGAAAAGACCTGGATAACTTTGCAGATACCCTGGAGATTTAAAAATTCTCATACCCATTACCGTATTATAAGTTAGAATTTGGTCTCGATATTTTTTCTCCTGTATCCTGGCATTTGAAGGTAATCCTGATCCAAAAGGAGAAGTCTTGGTACTTCCATTTCTTATTCTTCTTCTATGCCTTCATTTTGGAAGTAATCGTTTGACGCTTTGGTCCTCGCTTTAGGTCGAGTTGGGGGTTTGTTCTCCGCCCAAATCCAACCCATGGCGATTAACGTGATCACAATGGTTAGACTGATGGTTATTGCCAATGACCATGTCATGTCAGTGCCTCACTTGATTGGATGTGTAAATATTATCTTTTGCCTTGGTGAGATATATGAGCAATCATGATGCCACTTGGCAAGAGAATCCTTTCCCAACAATTCGGAGTTTAAGTGCTTGAATTCTTTCGAGAAATGAAAATGAGGCAACCGATGGAAGGAGATCGACAAGTGGTTACATCGTGGACAGGTGTCTATAAAGAATTTTCATAATAACCAGTTTTCCGTTTTTCCTTTGTCCTATCACTTGATGGGAAAAAACCGTGCGATAGTTTCCATGTGGGTTTCCTGCCTTGATCCCTGTGACGCCATTTTAGTCAGGGGTCTTTTGTGAGCCTGTTCTTTCCGGGGCAAAACGTATCCTCATTTTCATCCATGCTCCGCTTTGGATGCTCTGTCAGGGTGAGTCGAAGGTCCAAATGACAGAGAAAATCAATAAGTTCTGGGAAGGGGTCAGACTGTTTTGCCCACCCTTGAAGAACCCGCCACCGGAACCCGTAGAGTTGTCATGGCGGTATTCGATCCGGAAGATGGAATTGGTCCATTCATAGGGAAGCCGATATTCCGAAGTGGCGGTGACTGCCCAGATGAATTGGTCAAAGCCGGTAATGAGACCATTCGGGTCCGAATAGAGCTCCGGTCGAAGCGCGACAAACCATGGTTTGGTGATTTGCCAGCGCGTATGGAGCGCTGCTCCCATATAGATTAATCGGGGATTGCCCGGAACCGAGGCATTCTTTTGGGTTCCCATCTGATACTGCCCCGCAATTGTGACCTCCTTGCCTTTCCATTCAACGATGGTGTCTGAAAAGATTCGCCAGAATTCCATTGAGGTGTTTGATTGATCAGGCCCATAATAGATGGTTTCTTTTATCGTCCAGGAGCGACCGGGTGTGTATGTTGCCTGGGCTCCATAACTCGGCAAATCGTTGGCGTTTTGTAGATGGAAATATTCATTGATGACAAAGACCGCACCGGTCCACCGGTCGTTGATTGGATAGACTGCATTCGCCCCGAACATGAGGTACGGTGAATAGTCGGCCATCCAGGAGCGCGTATAATTAAAATTATCCTTGGCGTACAAGGATTCATAACCAATGAGGCTGTTAAAGAGTCCGGCCTGAATCGTCAAGCCGTTGCCGACCGGAGCCAGGTAGGAGAGATTCGCGCGACCGAAGTGACGCCAGACATCGGATCCAGGAACACGAGGAAGGTTGGTCCCGAACCCGAAATCTTTGGAATCCTGGCCGCCATGACCTAATAGCTCTGCACCCCATCGGGACTGCTCGGAGGCACTTTTCCTAATATAGGCACCGCCCATGTTAAGTTCGAGCTCGTTGACTCTGGGCGTGGTGGCGCGATTGCGAAAAAGGTGATTGTCGGGAGAATTAAAGTCATGTGAATATCCAAGATCCACAAACCCGCCGTAGTGCCAATGTGGCGACCGGGCTTTCGGTAGCTGGGCCGCAACATCCTGCAACAATTCATTTTTCCGGGGCAGACGCTCAGGTTCTTCTGCAAGGGCGTGAGTCATCGTGATCGAGCATGTCACCAATGTGATCATGCCCATCCATCCGGTAATCGATATCATGGTCTCATCGTTCTCCGTCTTCTGTTGTTTCCGATCGGGCTAGCTCTTTTTGATGCTTCTTTCATCTTTTGGATGACCGGATTGAAAGGAACTCGCATCTGCTGATGTTGGGTAAAAATATGTGTTTGACGATAGTGGTGCCCTTTACCTCTAGCAGCAGGGCCGTATCAGGATAAAGGCTCATGTGACCGGTGTCATCCAGAACTCTTTATTTTTGTGGGGGAAAAAGGTCCTGGTTTGGAATCTTCCCACTATGGACAAGGATCAGGTAGGTGCTTTAGGGCATTCTTCAACAAAAAAATGAAATCGGTGGGGTCGCCTGCTTCACCGCATTTCATCGCCGGATAATGTGTTCGCGAACCCGGTTTGTCTGGGGTATGACCTGGATTTGAGGAAAAGAATCGACTCCTCTAAAAGCCCGAAAAAGAGTTGCGGGCTTCCTATTTCTGCCTAAGAAGTCAAACGCGAAAGTCATATATCCTTAAGATCTGAACCTTATGTCCGAAAATATGAGTAGGCCTTGGCCGTTCGGGCTACGGACACCATGCTTAAACCTTCGTCAATCAGGAACACGCTCGCGGCATTTCCTTATTAACTTTGCTTCCCTTTGAGGATCAAATCTTATGGCTACTGAAAAATTCCGATTAGTGACCCGCAGTGATTTTGACGGACTGGTCTGTGCGGTTCTGCTGAAAAAAGTGGGAATTATTGAGGACATCAAGTTTGTCCACCCAAAAGATATGCAGGATGGCAAAGTGGCGATCTCCGCCAAGGATATCACCACCAATCTTCCGTATGTTGAGGGTGTCCACCTCGCGTTTGATCACCACCTGAGTGAGACTATTCGAAATAAGGGTGAGCGAAGTAACCATATCATCGATCCGAAGGCCCCATCGGCTTCTCGGGTGGTTTATCGGTATTACGGTGGTGAAAAGACATTTCCGGCCGCATGGAATGAGATGATGGCCGCAGTCGATAAAGGCGATTCGGCCAAATATGATATCAACGAAATCCTCAACCCGAGCGGCTGGGCCTTGATGAATTTCATTATGGATGCGCGTACCGGACTAGGACGCTTTAAGGAATTTCGCATCTCCAATTACCAGTTGATGATGGAACTCATCGAAAAATGTATCAGCCTCAGTATCGATGAAATCATTGCCCTGCCGGACGTGCAAGAGCGGGTGCAGCTCTTCCATAAACATGCCGAGTTGGCGAAAGAACAGATACAACGATGCTCGACCGTCCATGATAATCTGGTTGTGTTGGATCTGCGGGATGAGGAGACTATCTATGCCGTCAACCGGTTTATGATTTATGCCCTGTATCCGGACTGCAATCTGTCCATCCATGTGATGTGGGGATTGAAACAACAAAACACCGTGTTCGCAATTGGAGCGTCGATCGTCAACCGGAGCTCAACGGTCAATATCGGAGAACTCTGTCTGGCGTATGGCGGCGGCGGGCACCGGAATGCGGGCACCTGTCAGGTCGCGAATGAAGTGGCCGGGAAAACACTCAAAGAAATCATCGGGATGATACGTATCCGAAGCATGACCCAGGTAGATACAGGAAAGCCAGCCTGTGCGACGGTTTAACAGGCAATAGATCAGAGTGTAATGGTGTAACCGGTATCGAGGCCACTTCCCCAAGCGTTCCTTAGCGCCAAAGCCCGTTAGCAACATTATTCCAAAAAGCAAGACAAGGAAACCCACCTGGAGGTGATAATTTTTTGATTCACAGCGGATTTCCCTTCTAGATATTTACCAATGGTGACCAATTTAATCACGGAAAGGCCTATATAAAAAAGACCAAGTCCCACAAATATCTCAAGTTACGACATGCCGAAAAACCTCCCCAAAAAACGCTTCTTCAATTTCATCAGCTGGCATTATTTGCACGGCCTCCTCATTCTCCTGAACTAGCACTCCTCCTCCTTATCTATCCTGAGGAAGAATTAAAGGCATTTTAATTCTTTTTCTAGACTCGAAAATATAATCCCCATATTTTTAATACGGAAAATGGCCGGTTTGAGGCCAAGGAGATCGGGAGCCCCACCGGTGCCGGAACCACATTGATTCGATACTAGAAATCTTATCTCAATCGCGAAGCTTTCGTTCCCTGAGGCAATTTCGGGCTGGTGGCCGCCATGCTGATGCAATTTAAATTTCGTAGTGGATTGTATGTCTTCTCCAAGAAGATTTCTTTAATTTCATCCACAAAAACTGTGCAACAAGGGATCGATTGGAACGATCCGGTCTTTCTTGCGAATTTGGTCGAAGGTTCAATCTGTATGCATAGCGCTTTTATAGTTACGAGGCTTCACCTCTAGGAAAGATTCGGAGAGCGATCTCTTGCATGAGAACCGTTCAAGCAAGAATGATATGGTTATCCAGCCGGCTCCCATCATTGTCAGCATATAAAATCCACTTGCCAGGAAGTGCCCAGTCCAAAATGACCAAACAAAAAATGCCGTTGCATATATACACATGAGGACTGTTCCGACAATATAGCCAGGCAGGGGAGCTTTTGGTGGATCCAGATATTTATGAGATTTTGGTGTTACGTCCCAACTCTGAACATTCCCGAGACCTTCGAGAGTGCTCTGGGTTTGGGCCCACATCATTCCAAGATTCACAATAAACCCAATCGGGATAAATGAAGAGAGCCGGAATTTCCGTACAGGAATTTTAGAATCGATGTTGCCTGTAACATAGTGTCCTTCAGCCAATCGTATACAAAGAGAGCAAATGAGTAGCAGTGAGAATTCCAGATAGACGAACCATTGAAGACCATACTGAGCACTTATCAGGAATGCCGGAAGTGCACCTAGGGTGAAGGGCACAGAAAGTGCCGGGCCAAAACTACCGAACAAGCGCACCAAAAAATCGAGACGAATTGAGAGAGGGAAATCACTTTTCCAGATATCCCCCGCATAATACTTTAACACTCTTAACCACCCTCTCTTCCAACGCATCTGTTGAACAATGAATCCGGTGATGGTTTCCGGAAGCTCCGATGGCACCTTGAACTGGTCAAGGTAAACAAGTTTCCACCTTTTGATATTGGCGCGGATACTGAACTCGACATCTTCGACTTCGGATAGACAATTCCACCCACCTGCATCCTCAACCGCTGCTTTGCGAATGATCCCTGCGCTTCCGTGGAAATGAATCCATAGCCCGGCGCGAGCCCGTGCGGCCTGCTCGAACATCTGGTGGGTGTCCAGTTTTGTGGCTTGAAATTCCGTGAAACAGGACTTTCCTCGATTCATGTAAGACCATCGGGCTTGGACAATACCGACCAGGGGGTCCGTAAAAAAATGAACGGTTCGCCGAAGAAAATCTGTCGGTATGAGAAAGTCGGCATCAAATATGGCCAACATTTCTCCTTTTGCCAGGGGAAAGCCGTTCTTGAGGTTACCGGCCTTGAATCCTTCCCGTGTTGTTCGTCTGATTACATTGATATCCAGCTCTGCCTGCTGCTGACGCAAGCGGTCCACTTCCCGCTGAATAATTGTTGATGTCTCATCATCGGAATCGTCAAGGACTTGGATTTCAAGACGGTCACTTGGATAATCCAGTGCCACCGCATGGCGGATGACGCGCACAGCCAGTTGGCCCTCATTTCGAATAGGAAGCTGTATTGTGACACATGGGAGTGCGCTCTCTACAAAACGGCACGGGGGTACAGGGTCCAATCCGTGATTTCGTGTATACAGTGCGATCAGGGATAAGTAATAGAGGGTCAGCCCCAATAGGAGGGCTCCACACATAACCGGGACAAAAAAGGCCAACGTGGCCGCTATGCTAAGAATAGGTAATCCCCTTTATGGTCAACCCCTAAATGGAGTGAAATATCTGAAAATTAGGAATTCCTTCTGACAAAAGAAAGCTGGCATTGAGCAATGACAGGTTTTTGATAAATGCCTGCTGTGAAAATGTTACTCCCGCTTTAGGTTCAGAACGATTTTCTATCCAAACAAATGCCTTGTTTTAACTTGTAAGTCTAAAAAGGCAAATAAGTACCTACCAATTTCCTTCCTTTCGCTCATAAATTTTGAGAGGCATTAAGAACAATAAATGGAATAGGGCGATCCTATCGACTGGGTCCTTCCCCATTGCTTTACCGCAATGGGTGACATTTATAGACAAAACCTCAATGGCTTTGATAAGCGCTCCTTCCGGGATTGCCGGTTCCCGGTCACTTGGCAGGGGCAGCTTGACTGCTAAAAGCACCAGTCTTGTAAGGGCCCGAGTAAATATAGAGCGCTGCATTGACAACTCGAATTCGCCTGCCAATATGCATTAAGGGTGTTATGGTCAGGGGCAATCCCTTCACAGCTGAAATCCTATGCCTCCCCGTGATGTGTCAATAATTTGACAATGGAACTTCCCTCATTCCTAGATCAACAAAATTAATGTTGTCTGGATCCATGCCATTTACGTGGTACCAATCAACCCAATTGAGGTTGCTGTTCATCACGATCAGTGCGGGTAGTATTCTCTTTTCACTTGTGGAAAAGGGGTGGGTGTTTTCGGTCATTTTTGCTCTAGGAACTCTGGTCGCAGGAATAGTTGTTGCCTGGGTTCGGCAGCCACGTTGGAAAAATGTGACCCTCGTCTTGTTGAGTGTCTTTGCGTGTTTGGCCATTTCAGAAATTCTTTGTCTTCTCCTTAATCGGACAGAAGAGTCCTATTCTGGAGAGTACACAACCTCCTACTTTCGTAGTGACGGGGAAGATGGTGATTTAGGGTATGAACCAAATCCGGGAAATTTTACTGTTCAGAAATACCACCGAGATCATCTCGTGTATAGCCAATCATATGCCATTACCCCCCAGAGAATTCGGGAAACGCCCCAAAAGAAGCGTGCCGAAAGTTGTAATGTGGTCTTTTTTGGTGGGTCCTACACCTTTGGAGAAGGCGTAGGCGATCATGAAACCATGCCATATTTTTTTGCAAAAGGAGGAGACGGGAAATTCAACGTCTATAATTTGGGGTTTCATGGCTATGGACCCCATCAAATGTTGCGAGCGTTGGAAACTGAACGACTTAAGACGATTGTGGATGGTCCAGTGCATCTCGTGATTTATCAAGGGATCCAAAGCCATGTCGACCGCGTGGCAGGAAATACATTTTGGGATCACTATGGGCCTCGTTATACGCTCATGCCAGATGGATCAGTGAGGTACCAAGGTCCGTTCCATGGGAAATGGTACAAAATTTTCTACGACCTTGTTCGTCATAGTGCACTGTATGGTTTTATTCAGGAACGTGTCATTCAAATGCATGCATTTGATCACAGAAATATTCCTCTCTATCTTGGTGTGGTCGAACAAAGCCGTCGGGCGATTGAAGGTAACCTTCACGCACCGTTTTATGTTCTGTTTTGGGATAAGGGAAGCGGGGATATTCTGGCCGATCAGATTGTTGAAAAATTTGAAGACCACCGGTTTCGACTCATTAACATTTCCCAGGTCATACCGGATATTCAAGTGAATCACGAATTGTATACCCTTTCCCCTTTTGATCCACATCCGAATGCCAGAGCCCATTACTTGATCGGGAAATATCTCGCCGAGGGTTTTAAGGATGCTCCCTGCAATTCCTTGACATTCAATCAAGCGAAGCCCACGCGGTAATCCTTCGGCCAATTTTCTGAAATTCACTCACTGCGATGAGGATTCTTCAATGCCGTCAACCGGTTTATGATTTATGCCCTGTATCCGGACTGCAATCTGTCCATCCATGTGATGTGGGGATTGAAACAACAAAACACCGTGTTCGCAATTGGAGCGTCGATCGTCAACCGGAGCTCAACGGTCAATATCGGAGAACTCTGTCTGGCGTATGGCGGCGGCGGGCACCGGAATGCGGGCACCTGTCAGGTCGCGAATGAAGTGGCCGGGAAAACACTCAAAGAAATCATCGGGATGATACGTATCCGAAGCATGACCCAGGTAGATACGGGAAAGCCAGCCTGTGCGACGGTTTAACAGGCAATAGATCCAGAAGGTAATGGTATAACCGTTACCGAAATTGAACAGACTATTTCTCGACCACGTTTTGACAACCCCCCATCTTTAAAAAGATGCGGATGGTTTCCAACTTGCGGTCCTATTATAGTGATGGTCCATAGAGCCTGCTATTAGTCTTGTTTCATAGCTAAAGCCACGAAATCCCCTTCGAATTTCCCGACCTGTTCTTCATTGCAACTCAGTGTTGCCGCGACGCTGATCCTCGCCAGATTTTTCCGTGTAAATGTTCGTAGAAACCTTTCCCAGGGCAGTGAGTCTTGAATGGTGGAAGAGGCCTCAAAGGTACTCACAATAGGACGCTCATAGGTTATCGTATTGCGCTGAATCACCAGACGACAAGCCACGTGTTTTTGTTGTAGCCGAACATAAAGAATGGCCCAGGCTGCCAGGATGGCCACGGCCGAGGCGCTTCCACCAAACACGGTTTCCCGATGATTGATATTGGGAGCAAGAGGAGCTCGCAAGGTGACGCCATTCCAGTCTGCTTCAATGACTTTAACGCCCATGGCGCGTGAAAGTGGAATATGCTCGTGTAGATAATGCTCTAAGTCACATCGATTCATGGAGAGCTCCTACCTATCGATAGCCATGAATAAAGATTGAAACCTAAAGGAAATCACGGGAAAATTGACGAACCGAGGGACCGGGTTTAGCCGTCCTGGTTTTGGCACCATAACTTTTCCCGAAGAACGCGAGGAATGTCGTCTGTTTGGTTCTCCAGAAACTTCTTGAATATTTCTTTCTCCTTCGCCTGTCCTTCCAATGCCACCGTCCCCATGGTTTTATTGTAATCGTTTCAATGCCACAGCTCGAGCACGGAGAATGTCCTCCAGAATGTTTTGTGGCCGGGGTTCGACGCCAAGATGACAGGAAAGGCCATGGTAGCTTGAGTAGTTGGGAATGACTTTCCGGCGTAATTTCTTCCTTTCTCGCTGCGGGCACTCAACATTTCCACAAATTATTTCATCGGGCTGTTGCATGAGGCGCAACGTGCCCCCCCTGGGCAATGTCCTGAGCTGGCGGTTGCGGCGGAGTCGATCCGGGAGCCGGACCCGGGGCCTCTCCTCGCAAGAGTTTGACCAAACGTGAGTCGGGGAATCGAAGGACAAGTTTAGGGATGAAAAGGAGCAGCGCGACCATGGCAAATCCAAGAACAACTGTGAGCCATGTTCCTCCGGTGGCATAACTTCCGGCGTAGGTAAGCGCAATCGTTGGAGGGATCATGCCCAGAAAGGTGACCAGTGCAAACATACGAAGAGACATTTTGGTGAGCCCGGCCCCATAGCTGATCAAGTCGAATGAAAAGATCGGCAGTAAACGGGACAGAAACACAAAAATCGCCAAATGGTGATCGGAACATTTTTCACAGAAGGCGATGTTCATACGCAGGAGCCTGGTCAGGACTTCCCGTCCTACGGCCCGTCCAATGAGAAAACTGACGATAGCTCCTAATTCCGCTCCCAGCACCGCATAGGCGGCCCCAAGAAACGGTCCGAATGCCGCCCCTGCGGCAATGTCCAACGGCAGGCTAGGAATAGGGCTGATGATTACGGCGAAAGCCATCAATCCCATAAACAGGAAAGGGGCCCAGGGTCCCGCCTGGGAAAGCCATTGGGTGATCCGGTCGGGATTGAATACTTCGCCGATGTGGATCTGCTGCATGACCAAATACACCGCTACCAGCAAGACGAGCAAGGCCGCCGCTTTTACCCAGAATATAGTTGTCAGACGCTTAGGGGAAAAACGAGAAATGGGGGATGGATTGAGCAAGGTCAGGACACCTTCCTGAATATGAGCCTTTTGAAGACTTACTCTCAAGCACCTAAATTTGCTGTCCAATCAGGATTGCATGCCGGATATTCTCATGTTGTTAGATGAAGTTCCATTAAAAAATGATTTTTTATCCACATATGGAAGATTATTTCAAATACCGGGCCTGTTAAGATGGGATCATGTCGGTCTTTTTAAAACTTCCATGATAGGCACTCCACTTGATCGTGGGGATTGGACCGTGTTGTACCCAAAACTGAATCAATCTTGAGGAGGTGAAAACCATGGCTCCAACAAAGCTTTCGTCGGGAAGCCGGCTACCTGAATTTACCCTTCCACTAATCAGCGGGGAAAAAGTCACATTGGGACAACCACAAAAGAAGGGGAACTGGCAGGTCGTGTTTATCTATCGGGGACTGCATTGCCCGATATGCAAAACATACCTTAAGAAACTCGAGAATTTAAAGGGAAAATTCCCGGCTGTGGGAGCAGAAATCGTGGCCGTCTCAGGCGATCCGGAAGACAAGGCCAAGAAGATGATTGAAGAAACCGGCGCCACGTTTCCGGTGGCCTACGGGCTGTCTATCGAACAAATGAAGGAACTCGGCCTGTATATTTCCCTACCGCGCTCCAAGGAGGAGACGGACCAACCGTTCCCCGAGCCGGCCATGTTTGCCGTGAATCCGGAAGGCAAGGTCCAGTTGATCGACATGTCCAATACGCCGTTCAACAGGTCCGATCCCGAGGAATTAATCGATACCTTGAATTGGATTCAGGAAAATGACTATCCGATTCGTGGAACCTATGAATAAGGAACTCTAAGACAGGATGTTCCCGATTGGAGCGTTGATCGTCAACCGGAGTTCAACTGGCAATATCGGGAAGCTCTGCCTAACGTATGGCGGCGGCGGGCCTCGGAATACAGGCACCTGTCAGGTGGCCAATGAGGTGGCCAGCGTGAAACTCAATAAAATCATCGAGCACGTTCAACCTGCAAAGGGTAACCAATGTTCCAGCAGGCACGGCCTCGTATACGACAGCCTAACAGACAATTAAAGTAGTAGTTGTTGTTTTTTTAAAACCTGATTCCAAAGCCCAACCACAGATAGGAATAAACTGGAACTTCGCCCCTGTTTCCTTCCACGGTCATAACGGTTAGCAGAAAAAAAGAGAAGGTCACGCCTGCAGATCGGCCAATCGGGCTGACGCTCAAAAAAAGAGGCGGACTTTGTTTGAGCCTAGCGAGTTGGTCCGCCCCTCCACTGCGTCAGAACGATTCAAAGTGGCTGATCTGGGCGGAAATGGTTTTGGGTCCTTTTGCCGAAACAAAAGGACCTCGACTGCAGGGTCGAAACCCTGCCCTTCCACACACCAAGGTTAAGACACAATACATGAAAGAAAATTTATTTAATGGGGAAAAATGACTGAATCGCAGGAGTTGTGATGTGAAGCATACCTTAAAAACAAGAATTGTCCCCTAGCCTGCCCAGGATTTCCTGCATAGTTTCCTAATTCCCACTTCCAAACATTCCAGTTAGTCGTTGGCCGGAATCCATTCCCCATTACCCCTTCAGTTTCTCTAAAATGGAGAAGACCATCACAAAACTCTTATAGGGAAGAGACCCGCCTCAATCCACTCATTTACCGACGAGATCAGGGATGAGTAAAATGTAAACATCAGGCTCGACCCATTATCTTCAGACCCCTTCCTCAATTACTTTTGACACTCCCGCTGACCAAACCAGTAGGAAAAATAAAGTTTTACAAATCTAGATAAAATCAAGGCCATAATCTATAGTACACCGAATTTCTAGGGTTATCTCCAAAAGGAAAAACTTTTATCGATAATTTTAGGGCAAGGCAAAAACTTTAAAAAGCGAATGCAGAGTGAGCCATATTTCATCAAATCGGTTGTTCAGTTTCGAAGAATATCAGGAAGAGGCAAATAAAACTGATCAAACAGGAGCCGACCCGCAAGATGGAATTCTTGTTTCTGTACTTGGAATTGTTGGAGAGGCGGGTGACTTAGCAACACTATTTAAAAAGAAGCTGCGAGATGGTAATAGCTTCACAGTTTATCCAGAACAATGCGGAGAGGAGCTTGGCGATATTCTATGGTACATGGCCACTCTTTGTAGCAAACTTGGACTTTCCCTAGAGGAGATAGCCTGTAAAAATCTAGTTAAAACCAATGCCCGATGGGGAAATTTTGATGCTCCGGATTCTATGTTTCAACTATTTGATCAAGAGTACCCTAAAAGGGAGCAGATTCCTAGGATTTTCAACATCGCCTTTAAGGAACACAAAAAAAACGGACGCCACATAGTTCAATTGTTTAGAGATGGGAAAAAGTGTGGAGATACTTTAACAGACAACTCTTATTTCGAAGACGGTTATCGATATCATGACGTTTTTCATTTGGCTTATGCAGGGGTATTAGGTTGGTCCCCGGTAACTCGAAAAATTCTTAATTGTAAGAGAAAAAGCAACAAAAGGGTCGATGAAATCGAAGATGGTGGAAGATCCAGTGTAATAGAAGAAGGGATTTCAGCATTAGTATTTCAGTATGCTGAAAAACATAATTTATTAGATGGTGTTGGTCGCATTGATTCGGAGTTGCTTTCGCTTATCATTCGGTTGACTGGCGGGCTTGAAGTGGGGAAAGTACCTGCAGCTGCTTGGGAGAAGGCTATACTGTCCGGTTACCAAATTTTCAGGCTTCTTAGTAAACATCGAGGCGGCAATGTTGAAGTTAATCTGAACAAACGAACCTTAAATTTCCATAAACTCCCAATTGCAGGTCAATGATAATCGAAGAAGTTTCACCTTTAGCTGCCTGGAGAACCGCCAGTAACTACCTCATTCTCAATAAGGGGGAGGCATATAATATACAAATCTCATTTCCTTGTTCCGAAGCTATAGATGAAACGCCTTTGCGGAAATTTAATCCTAGACAAGTTCTTGGGAAGAAATTTGATTGCGCGAGAGATGTGGCGAATACAATTTTCCCGGCTAAGACATGGTCTAATTCGCATACCAGAGAAGACTTTTACAATCGATACAAACGCGCCCATGAACGCAATCGGAAGCCAAGTTGGGGGACTTATTTTTTACGACTCATCGCATTTGGTGACACAAAGGTCAATCAGCTTGAGCGAGTAATCAATGCTCTTAACAATTGGGAAAACAATCATAAAGCAGTCTTGGTCATGCACACTTCTTCACCTGAAACAGATAATTTAAGGACTTTAGGTGGGCCTTGCTTGCAGTATATTCAGTTTAACTGTCCAAAAACCAACCAAATTGATTTATTGGCCATATACAGGAATCACGATTATTGCAAGAAGGTTCTCGGGAATTTCTTTGGATTGAGCCGACTTCTCAAATTCGTAGGAGAGGAATCTGGACGATCCCCTGGTAAGATCTCTTGCCTATCTATTCATGCATACATCAGCACGTCTTCAAAAAAACAGAAGGAGCTAATAAAAAGTGCTTGAAGCAACAATGTTCCACCAACGAAAGTTTGACGAGCTATGTAGCAAAGTCAAGTTCTGTACACGCTGTGAAAGAATGGAAGAAAGTGCTCGAGTGCTATCGAGAGCCGCTGGCCCTCTAACTGCCAAATTAATGTTTATCGGAGAGGCCCCGGGAAGGCTGGGGGCGGACGCTCATGAAATTCCCTTTCATGGCGATAAAGCCGGTCATAATTTTGAGGAGCTTCTTCATTTTGTCGATCTCGACCGCTCGAAGGTGTTTGTTACTAACGCGGTACTCTGTAATCCAAAGGCGGAATCCGGTAATAACGCTACACCTAGTAAAACGGAAATGAAAAATTGCTCAAATTATCTTAAAGAACAAATTGATATAATCCAACCAAAAATTGTTGTGACCCTGGGATCTATAGCACTTGAAGCGATAAATTTCATTTCCGAACATAATTTGAAGTTGTCAGAGCATGTAAGAACTTCACACACATGGTTTGGTAGAAAGCTGATCCCCATTTACCATCCTGGTGCAAGGGCCATGATTCACAGAAGTATGGCCAATCAACGCTCGGACTATCAGTATATTGCCGACCAGCTGAAAAAAATCGAGGGACCAGTCCGTAAAAATTCAGGACAGACGAAAAATGAAGTTGCTTGGTTGGCGAAAGAGATAATACAAAAAAAAGGTTTAATTAGTTATTTTGCTCTTCATAAGCTTTTTTTCCTGGTTGAATGCGCAGCCTCGGCCCGCTTGGGGAAAAACTTTACTGCTGCGTTTTTCATAAGACAAAAAGATGGCCCATATTGCACTGACTTACATCTGGCTAAGCTACGTAAGGCTCTGCCAAGTCTTAAAGTCACAGAGAAACAAAATAAGATATTTCTTAATCTGCCACAGCAGAGTCTTTTTGGCGAAATGAAAGTTGCAGCTCTTCCGAATGAAGTGAAACAGATCGTGGAAGAAGTTGTATGTTCTACGGGGTCACTTTCTGATGCGGAGCTTAAAACAAAAGTCTATTTAACTGCTCCTATGCGTCAAATGCTTCGAACCGAACGAACAGGGCTTGTAAATCTGTATAACTCGCCAATTAAGTTTGAGGTTGCCACTCGGGAGGGAAATTTAAGCTGTAGTTGAAAACGAGATCTTTCAAGAAATGCATTTTGGTAAAAACACAGATCACACCAATGAATTCTTATTGAAAGGAATGCGCTCTTTACCACCCAAAATCACAGCAATATAGTTGAAAACTTATCCTGCTTTCACAATCCCCATTTTTTTGATGCGGGAGAGGAGGGTGGTGGGTTTGATGCCCAGGGGTTCTGCGGTTCCGCAGGTTCCGTGCATTTTCCAGTCGGATTGTTGTAAGGCGGATTCGATATTCGCCCTGTTGCGCTGGGGTTTCCCCGTTTTTCTTTATAGGCCTCTTAATGTCATGCCAAGTTAGTTTGTAATTGTTCTGCCTAAGCGGTTTTCCCACCGGGGAAGGACGCCTGCCGCCCGGACCCATGGGTAGACGCTCTTATTAACTCTAGTGGACCTTGTTAGAGCCCAGGGAGTTGGGCCACCTTCTTAAAGTTGGCGTCCATCCCCTTTTTGAGGCCGGACGGGGCGTCACTGGTTTTGGGCCCTTTTGCTCCACAACAAAGGTTTCGCCCTCTGGGACGCGCCAAGCAAAACCTCGGCTGCCGGGCGGAGACCCGGCGGCTCTCATACATGGAAATAATTCCCATTTAGTAGGTTAGCTTTGGAAGTAAATACGGGTCATGTCTGTTGATATCTAGTTTAGAATTCCTGCAAACCCAAGGACTGCGGCACGCCATAGAGAATACCTACCTAACTTACAACAACAGACGCGACCCATAATCGTTGTTGCTTCACAGACTTCCCTCATGATTGTACTTGCTCACGAGAGTAATTTACACCACATGCAACGGGGAGTATACCGTTGGGGGTTTGTATTCGAGGGGTTAAACCGTATAAATGACACGCAGGGCGGACAGATGGAGGGTGCTGCTTTGCAAGCACCTTTCCACATCGGAAATTTTCGTGCGCAGGAATTGCACTTCTTCATCGCGAATGGTTGGGTTGCGCTTTTGCAGGGTAAGGAGACGCTGTAATTCGTTATCCAATTCTTCATGCATCGAGGCGATGGCAGCATTGCGAAGCATGGGGAGCTGTTGCGCGGCTATTTCCTCAATGTGTTGCACCTGTTTTTTTAATGTCGCACGTGTGCTCTGGATCATTTGCTGTGCGACTTTCCGATTGATCTTTTCCAGTAAAGTTTCGTAGCTGTCAGGTGGTAGTTGCTGGGTATAGTTTTCCCCGTCCTGGTTGACCAGCAGGCGCAATGCGTGGCAAGGAAGGTAGCGCCCGGTCTCTAGTCCGGCGGGTGCAGGGCAGTTCGATTCGAATATGGCTTCGATTAAAATACTGTGCGGTGGAAGATGTGGCAGGTGTAACGTGCAGACACTGGCCCGGCCTCGTTCTCCGTTCAAAATCAAGTCGATTGTCGAACGGACTAACGGGTGCTCCCAGCTCAGGAAATGCATGTCTTCTCGCGCAAGGGCCGTCTCGCGATTGGTTGTCACGGTGATGCCGTCTTCGGGTAACTCAGGAAATTGTGCCACCTGTAAATGAGCACCCGATCGTACGATCCAACTGCTTGGCGAATGATCTTCAATTTCAACCCCAAAACAATCAAAGGCGTTTTCAAGGTATCGTAATAAGATGTTCTCCTGCTCATTGTGTTTGATTTCTTTAATCAACGGGTCAGCAATTTCCTGACGGCAACCACTGAGTTCGAGCAACCGGTTGCGACCAAGGGTGAGTTGCCGGGTCTTTTGCTCGTGCAGTTGCCTGCATTCCTTGATGAACCGGTCCTCATCGAGGTGTTCGCCGGCAAGGTAAGCAGCAAATTGTTCTTCCATTTCGGCCTTGATGTGTTGGCCGGTTACGCAACTATGCTCAAACGCCTTGAGTGCATGATGGTACCAGCGGCTCAGTCGTGCGTCTCTTGAACCTGCCGCGACAGGCACGTGAATATTGATATCGTGCTGCTGCCCGATTCTATCCAGGCGGCCAATGCGCTGCTCCAGTAAATCGGGTTTATCGGGTAAGTCGAGCAGGACGATATTATGTAGAAATTGAAAGTTTCGGCCTTCGCCGCCAATCTCCGAGCAAATCAATATTTGCGCACCGTCTTCGGCATCGGCAAACCAGGCGGCAGCGCGGTCTCGTTCCAGGAGACTCATGTGTTCGTGAAAAACACCGGCTGGCAGGCCATGCCTTTGCAGCAGTATTATTGATAGGGAAACCGCGGTCTCGGCGGTCGCGCAAATCAGTAGCACTTTGTGCGGCGATAGTTCTCGTAGTTTATCGGAAAGCCAGTCAATACGGGTCTCGTTTCTGTCGTCATCGAGTACAGCAGGAATGAAGTGACGCTGGGGAAACCCGCTGATTGACGCACGCGTGTTCCTGAACAACATGCGGCCAGTGCCGTGTTGATCAATCAAACGGTCGATGAGGTGTCGTCGAAGTATGCGTGCATCGTTATTAGCGGCATTGATGGCTGCTAGGTCGATGGCATCGCTATCATCAATGAGCGAACGTACATGTGCTAGATCATCTTCAGTCATGGTCTGATGATCGAGTAGGAGATTCACCAGCCCGGCAGTCGCGGCATGTTGTTTCTCCTCGGCTAAGTAGCTGTCGAGCGAGTGGAAGCGCGCCGGGTCGAGTAGTCGCAAACGGGCAAAATGTCCTGCCGTGCCAAATTGCTCGGGTGTGGCTGTTAATAACAAGACTGAATCTGACTGATTCGCTAACGTTTCGATTTGTCGATACTCCTGGCTGCTCTCGCCCGGTGTCCACTCCAGATGGTGCGCCTCATCGACGACCAATATATCCCAATGGCACATGGCCATTAACGGGGCGATATCATCGCGGCAGGCAAAGTGTAATCCGCATAACACGAGGGGAAATTGATCGAAAAGGTTTTCAAGAGGTGCCGATTCTTCTGGATTGTCGAATGCCTCGTCGATATGTGAAAAATACTGCTCATCGATTAAGGTGAAGCGTAAATTAAAGCGCCTGAGCAATTCCACCAGCCACTGATGCAGGAGTGGTTCCGGTACGATAACTAAAGCACGGTGTATTTTCCCGGTCAGTGTCATACGGTGCAAAATTAAACCGGCTTCAATGGTTTTACCGAGGCCCACTTCATCGGCGAGTAGAACACGCGGGGCGGTTCTCGTTGATACTTCATGGGCAATATAAATTTGATGGGGAATCAGGCTGACACGTGGCCCGTGTAAGCCAAAGCTTGTTGATGCTTGTTGTGTGGCAAGGTGTTGCAACGTGGCCGCACGTAGCTCAAACCATCTGTTGTCGTCAACTTGCCCGGCAAACAGTTTGTCTTGAGGTACATTAAACGTGAGTGCATCGGACAGCTCACGTTCATGCATGGTGGCCGCCTCACCACTTTCCCGAATGCCGTGGTAGCGCACTGTGCCGCTGACATATTCTATTTCGGTGATCGAAAGACCCCAACCATCCATACTTTTAATTGAATCACCGACATCAAATTCAACGCGTGTCAGCGGGGCAGTGGCTTTTGCATACGTGCGTGTTTCATCAGCGGCGGGGAATTCAATTTGAACCGTGCGAAAGGCGACAGATTGGACGATGCCCAACCCGAGTGCGGCATCGTTGTCACTCACCCAGCGTTGGCCAGGAGTAAAATTATCCATCATATTCATTCATCTTCTTTTAAGAGGTAGAGATTGCTTGGCTGCTAAACACGAAAATCGATTTTGGAGAGGTAAAGTTAGTCTGCGGCATTCCCAGCCATGGTAATTGTTCTGCGCAGGGTGAATTTCTTGCTCTCCTTAAAGGCGAATACCGCAAACGCATACATTCTTGACTTTTATTCCATTCCTACCTAACTTCAAGTCAGTGACGCCAATCTAATGGGTCTTCTCAATCCCCATTTTTTTGATGCGGGAGAGGAGGGTGGTGGGTTTGAGGCCGAGGAGTTCGGCCGCCCCGCCGGTGCCGTAGATTTTCCAGCCTGTTTTGAGTAATGCGGCTTCGATGTTTACTTTTTCCTGAAGGCGAATGTCCTCGTCGGTCAGAATCCGGCCAACGCTGTCACCATTTTTCTTGATGGGTGTTTTGAGTGAAGATCCGCTGGCTTGCGGTACAGGCAGGTCGAACTTGACCGATCCGCATCGTGAGGAAATTACGGCGCGCTCGATGATGTTCTGCAGTTCCCGCACGTTGCCCGGCCAATGATAGTTTTGTAGTTTCAGGACTTCGGCCTGGGTTAATTCCCGTCCCGTGCAATTCAACTTTTTGCGGACATTGGCCATGAACATGCCGGCCAACAGCGGAATATCTTCCTTGCGATTGCGAAGTGGAGCGACTTCAATCGGAAAGACATTCAACCGGTAATACAGATCCTGACGAAATCTTTTGGCTTCCACCTCTTGGGCCAACTTCCGGTTGGTGGCTGCGATAATGCGGACATTGACCTTTCTGGTGGTTTCCTCGCCTACCCGTTCGTATTCTCCCTCCTGTAAGACGCGTAAGAGTTTGCTTTGCATCTCCAGGGGGATTTCTCCCACTTCATCCAGAAAGAGCGTGCCGCCATCGGCCGCTTGGAACCGCCCGGCCCGGTCTTTCATGGCGCCGGTAAAGGAACCTTTGGCATGCCCGAAGAATTCGCTTTCATAGAGATCTTTGGGAATCGAGGCACAGTTGACCCGCACGAGCGGATGGTCTTTTCGTTGACTGCGGCGGTGAATTTCGCGCGCGACCAATTCTTTTCCGGTTCCCGATTCTCCGGAGATGAGTGCGGTGGCATCGGTGGGAGCCACCAGCTCGATCTGTTGCACCAGATTAGCGATGGCCGGACTCTGCCCGATGATACCCCCAAAGTTCTGTGCTTCCAGGACTTCTTCTTTTAAGAAGGTGTTTTCCAGTTCCAATTGGGCTTTGAGTCGTTCGATTTCCTCAAAAGCCCGGGCGTTGGCAATGGCGACGGCTACATGATCGGCAATCATCCGGAACCAGACGGTGGCCTCATTCGTGACCGGTTCCCGTTCGAACACGGCCAATACGCCCAGAGTTTCCCCTTTATAAATGATGGGTTGTCCGTGAAAGCCCTGGATGCCTTCCTGCCTGGCCCAGTCGGGCCTGGCAATCCAGGCGAGATTGTTGTCCATCTCATTGATGATGAGTTGCTCGCCGGTCTTTCCAATCCGCCCCACCTTACATACGCCCAGCGGAAACCGGGCAAAGTACCCGTCGGTTTTCATCCATTCGGTTTTATCTCCCACACCTGATCGGCCTGCACTGGCCACCAGGTGGAGGCACTGCGTCTGATCAGGGCATTCCTCCCTGAACCGGCAGGTGGAGCAGATATCGCCGGGTTTAAGCAGCCAGATTCGCGCCAGGACCACGGTGGGTCGATCCGCCAGCCGGCGCACAATCAACCACAGCAAGTCGTTTAATGAACGTTGCTGGGCGATGTCCAGCAACAGGCATTTCAGGGAATCCAGTGTGGTGGGATCTGGGCATTCCGCCTTTGTCGTCGTCATAGCTGAAAATTTAAACGAAATTTCGTGGATGTGCAATGAGTTTTCGTGCGACACGATTTTTCGTGGTAATTAGTAGTTGGTTAAAAATTATTTTTATAAATAAAACAACTATTTATGAAGTTTAATGGTTTGGCACGGTCATTGTAATACCACGAAAACATGAATGCGAACGTTTACCAAAACCCACACAAGGAGAACCCAAACCATGACACGATTACCTGCACTCAATCCGGAGACCGCCACCGGCCAGGCCCAACGTTTGTTGAAAGGCGTGGAAAGTAAGCTCGGCTTCGCGCCTAACATTATGCGGACCATGGCCAACTCTCCGGCGGTCCTTCGGGGGTATCTCGATTTTTCGGGAGCCCTCTCGAAAGGCCATCTTTCGGCGAAGTTTCGCGAACAAATTGCCCTGACCGTTTCCGAGGTCAATGACTGCCGGTATTGCCTCGCGGCCCACTCGGCTATTGGCCGAACCGTGGGGCTCAGTGAGGAGGCTATCAGTGACAGCCGGCGCGGGGAATCACTCGACACCAAGGAGGCCACGGCCCTGGAGTTTACGCGGCAGATGGTGTCGAACCGGGGACAAGTTACGGACGAAGAGGTTGCCAAACTCCGCAAGGCCGGGTTTACGGACGGGGAGATCACAGAGATCCTGGGCAATATCGGGCTGACACTGTTTACCAATTATTTGAACCACGTGGCCGGAACAGAGGTGGACTTCCCTGCGGTTTCCGGGCTGGAAGCCAGGGTCTAAAACCGTCCAGGTCTAAATTCAGAATCACCATTACTCAATCATTCATGTCATGAAAGGAAAAAACCATGACCACACAAACTACCCTTAACATTCAAGACAGACTGGAGATCACGTAATATTTATTTCATCAAAGGAAACAGATCATGACAAAACTATTTGAGCCATTACACATAGGTTCCCTGACCTTACCCAATCGCATCATCATGGCACCGTTAACACGGATGCGATCACAGCAGCCAGGAAATGTTCCTCACGAGCTCAATGCCGAATATTATGCTCAGCGTGCGTCCTCCGGTTTGATTGTTTCTGAAGCTACGCAAATTTCCCAACAGGGCCAAGGCTATCCTGCTACCCCTGGCATACACTCCTCTGAGCAGGTCCAAGGCTGGAAACTCGTGACCGATGCCGTGCATAAAGCCGGCGGCCGAATCTTTCTTCAGCTCTGGCATGTGGGGCGTATTTCTCATCCCTCTCATCAACCTGATGGTGGGTTGCCGGTTGCGCCCTCTGCTCTTGCTGCGGAAAACAGTGGGACGTATACGGTCGATTGGCAGGAAACGCCGATTTTGGTTCCGCGCGCATTAGAAACAGATGAAATTTCGGGAATTGTTGGCGATTTTAACGCAGGGGCTGAAAACGCCAAATCGGCAGGTTTTGATGGCGTGGAAGTCCATGGAGCCAATGGGTATTTACTCGATCAGTTCCTTCAGGATGGTTCCAACTTACGCACTGACCACTATGGTGGATCCATTGAGAATCGTTCCCGCTTGTTGTTGGAGGTTGTCGATTCCGTCATCGAAGTTTGGGGGAAAGATCGTGTCGGCGTGCGTTTATCACCCTTTAACGCGTTTAACGGCATGAAGGATAGCGATCCCATCAAGCTGTTCACCTCTGTGCTTGGGGCGCTGGATACCCGAGGCGTGGCCTATGTCCATACAATTGAACCACGTTCATCTTTCGCGGGCATGCAGGACGAGAGTCTTGAGGACAAACCACAGACCGCGTCATTATTTCGTCCTGTACTGAAGACCATCCTGATTTCTGCCGGAGGACATACTCCCGTTTCAGCCCATGAATATGTAGAAAATAGTTTGGCTGATGCTGTTGCGTTTGGAAGGCACTTTATTTCCAACCCTGACCTCCCGGAGCGTATCCGCCAATCCTCACCTCTCACCCCCTATGATCGTGCCACATTTTATGGCGGAGATATGAAGGGATATACCGACTATCTTCCACTGAAAGAACAGGCCGCCTAACGACCACTGGAGTTAGGAAAAGGAGACTAAGCCATGAAACCACCAATCAGTGATATCGCGTTCACCCCATCCGTAAAGGCCCTCCAAGAGAGGATGGGATCACGTAAACCTTATGCTCGAATGGAAGAAGGAGACGGATGGTCGAGCACCATCACGCAAGAGCTTGCAGATTTTGTGAGGAAGCAGGATTCATTGTATCTGGCCACCGCCAACAAGGACGGAAGGCCGTACATCCAACATCGAGGAGGTCCCAAGGGCTTTCTCAAAGTACTGGACGACCGCACTCTGGCTTTTGTTGATTTCGCAGGCAATCGCCAATATATCTCATTAGGAAATTTATCCGAAAATCATCAGGCTTTTTTGTTCCTGATGGATTACGCGACCCAAACCCGAATCAAGGTGTGGGGAACCGCAGAGGTGATTGAGGATGATCCCGCCTTGCTTAAGAAACTTTCTGATTTCCGGTACAAGGGAAAGCCCGAACGGGTTATTCGTTTTCATGTGGAAGCCTGGGATACCAATTGCCGACAACACATTCCTGTCAAATATTCACAAGAGGAGGTCGACCGGCTTATGTTGTCCCTTAAAGGCCGGATCACGGCCTTGGAAACTGAAATTGAGATATTAAACAGACAATTGCGGGTGTCGGTGTGAACGAATGTCAGTCGATTAATGTTAATGGCCATGCTGAAATAGGAGACAAGGAAATGAAAACATCCGTACAATTCAAGGAACCAATATCCGAATCGATAGAAGCTTCTGATTATACACATGGAACTGCAAGGGAACATCGAACGATGAATCATGAATCTGAAGAGTGGGAAGAGAGATTCCGGACCCTCTTCGAAAGCAAAGTCACGGCCTATAAAAACGGAGAGCGTCAGGTGGACGTGATGTTTACGAAACAAGAAGAAGACTTTCTTCGATCGATCGGGGCCACGCCTCAGGAAATTTTCGACTTTGTGGAGGACTGGTGCGATGCCGGAGAACCCGATCCCGAAACCGCTCTCGCCATTACCAGGATAAGACGGGACTATTTTTTAAACGATCAACAGGGACAATATTCGAAATATGTGAAAATTACCGAATTGTTCCCGCCCCGGGAGGCCTCTCTGGCGGGACTGGAATGGTTTCCGCGCATTATAGAGAAAGCCAGAGCCAAGCTTTATGGAGAGTTGCCACCTGATCTGATGTACAGTTGCGGTGCGGATCGTCGATTTCTGAGAAACGTCAACGTCAACCCCGTTGAATTTCTCCAAATGGTCCGGGAGGCGGATGACGACGTGGACCGCATCGTACAATTGGTGACGGAACGATCAAAAACCTGACCGAAATGATTTTTTTTGGAAGAGGTGGCTGATGCCAAAGATCGTGCGCTTTCATCAAATAGGCGGACCTGACGTTCTGAAGCTTGAGGACTTTCCTTTGGCCGAACCGGGTAAGGGAGAAGTTCGCATGAAGGTGGAGGCTATCGGTCTTAACCGCGCCGAAGTCATGCTGAGAAAAGGCCAATATCTGGAGACTCCTCAACTGCCCTCTCGGATAGGGTATGAAGCGGCAGGAGTCATTGATGCCGTCGGTCCCGACATCACAGACCTACAAATTGGTGACCGGGTGAGTACGATTCCGTCATTTCCCATGAGCCAATATGGGGTCTATGGTGAGAGTGCCATCGTCCCGGCCTCTGCGGCCGCTCCTTATCCCGACAACCTCTCCGCCATTGAAGGTGCTTCCATCTGGATGCAATACATGACGGCGTATGGGGCACTCAAAGAATACGGAAATCTGAAAACAGGCGACACGGTTTTGATAACGGCCGCCAGCAGCAGCGTAGGCTTAGCGGCCATTCAAATCGTCAAAGCTACCGGAGGAGTCGCGATTGCGACGACTCGCGGCGCAGATAAAAAAGCCTTTCTCCTTCAAGCTGGAGCGGATCATGTGATTGTGACCGATGAGGAAGATCTGGTGGAAAGAGGGATGGCGCTCACCTCTAAAAAAGGCGCGCGCCTGGTGTTTGATCCTGTTGCGGGTCCGTTGTTGGAACAACTCGCCGCCGTCACCGCACCTGGAGGGATCATCTTTGAGTATGGGGCATTGGCTCCACACCCAACCCCATTTCCTTTGTTCCCTGCCTTGGCAAAAGGGTTAACCATACGAGGATATACGCTCTTTGAAATTGTTAAAAACCCGGAAATGCTGAAGCGCGGAAAAGAATATATTTACCAGGGATTAGAAGCCGGGGCATTAAAACCGATCATCGATCGCACCTTCCCTTTGGCCGAGATTGCGGAAGCGCATCGCTACATGGTCTCCAACCAGCAAAAAGGGAAGATAGTGGTGACTGTGTGAAATTTGAAATCACATTGGCAGGTTGAAGCCTACAACGATGGAAGAATTGTGGGAAGCCCTTCGGCCATGTGACGTTGCTCGGTTGAACGAAGGCGGATTTTAAAGATCACGCGGCGGCTCTTTTCCCGGCTCACCCTGCTATTTCCATCGTAGATCAAGTCTTGCCTGCCACGGCCGGAAGCTGACGTCATGGCTTGGAAGCATTGATAGGCCGAAGGCTCTTGAGCCTCAATGGCCTCTAGCCCCTTCACCATCACGGCCAGGGATCGCTCCTGGCTTAATTTTAAATTATAGGCATCGTCCCCGCGATCGTCGGTGTGACCCTGGATTGCGAGGGAATCGATCTTGTCGCGTAAAGGTCCGCATAAGACGGCCGCATAGAACGGCATCGCCTCCTGTAAAAACTGAACGGCGTCATGAGAAAGTATGCTTTGGCCGAACTCAAAGGTGAGTTTATTGTCGGGGACGACGATGAGAAGCGTGAGCGGATCGTGGGGATCGGAATCCAGGGTAAGTCCTAATCGCTCTAAGTGGTCCCGAAGGGCTGCCTGCACATTCTCTTTGTGTTCTTGCAATTGCGATCGGGCTTCGGAGGGGGTTTGGGTGATAAAGGCCGCAAAGAGTAGAATGAAGATCATGGCCAGTGAGGTCATGAGATCGATGATTCCTCCCGTCGTGGGAGAACTGGTGTTATCCTGTCCCGTCGGGGAACTCATCCTGTCCGCCGGTGTCTGACTGGCCCCGGCCGTTTGGACCAGGAGCCGATTTTATCGAAAAAGCTGATCACTGAAGGGCTCCGAGCGTATGAAGAGGTCTTCCAAAGGGCTGGGCGGTCTTCGAAAGGTTTTTCTGTTGGCATAGGGTGCAGATTGGCTTCCTTGAGCCATTTGGTGAGGTTGTGAATGGCATCGTTCAAATCATTAAGGGGACCATGAAGCCGGTCCGTCATGACACGTGAAAGGTCCGACACGGTTCGTCGGATTTCCGCATGTTGCTCCTGCTGCAATATCGTCAAATTTTGTATGGCCGCTGTTAAATCGGCAGTTGAACCGGCAAGGCTGTTTGTCTCCCATTCGGCCATGTGTGGGCGGCCTTCTCCGCCGGAGGCCGAATGGTCGGTTGAGGATCGGCTTTGCATAGCCGTGAGTTGCTCTAACATTTGCTCCATGGTTTTTCGAGGAAAGAGTTGATCAACGAAACCAAGAAAAACGTAATGATCGTGTATCAGCCTGGCCATGAGCGGTTTTTCAATGAACGTGAAGACATTGGCCACGATAAGTCCGACGATGGATGTCAGGAACTTGCCTGCCAGCCCGTTTATCAGCCCCTGAATGCCGACAATCTCACTTCCCTCGGCATGTAGCTTGCCAAGGCCGATAAACAAGGCGAGAAAGGTCAGCAGTAACCCGAGACCCGTGATGAACGAAGGCAATTGACGATAGAACGGTAGATTCACATGTTTGGCAATGAGGGCTTCGTGAGTAAACACCTCTGCGGCGCGTTTTGTGCTGAATATCCGCGGGTCGACAAACCACGGGACTTGTTCAAGAATGAGTGTCATTCGGTATTGCGCCCATGGGTCCCGAAAGATGGGTTCCTGTTGCATTCCCGAGTCGAGCGTGTGGATGTCTTCACTGTCCAGCCGGCTCGAAGTGGATGCCGCCCGGTCCACATGGGTTGAGAACCCCTTTCCCGGATGATGCGTGAAGCGGTTGCGATCGATTTCCTTTCGTTCGTTAGCAAGTGCGTCCAACATGGGGCGTATTCGACTGAACGCCAGACGAACCGAAGCCGTTTCCTTTCGCATTTTGAGAATGTGCCACAGAAAAAATACTACAATCCCAACGGACCCCAGCCAACTCAGCATGGGGCTGTGGGGGCCGCCCAGGAAGGTCACGTCACGGCTCAAAAACTCCCACAGGCCAAACGTCGTGGTCACCTTGCCCTCCGCGTCGTCATAGTGCCCTCGCTTTCTGCCTGGCAATGTTGTTGATTATCAAAAGCATATATAGCCCATCTCAAGTTTCGTGCCGTCACTAAAACAACTAAAAACTCATAAAATAACGGAAGTTTTTTGAATGTTTGAGAACCTTGAGAGGGGCGTTGGGCAAAGAGTGCCTCCTGCATCGGCAAGTTGGTCCTCAAAAAAACGCATCCACAATCATGACCTCCCGTAAATTCTGACCCAATTCGTCTCCTTCTGGTCTCTGCCTGTCATTCTCAGCCGGTGCCAAAGGTTGCCAGACCGTTGGTTTTGTTGATGTTCAAGGGTTTCAATCATATTCATGGATTGGGAGACTCACAAATCTTTTAGATCCCTGATAGAGCCACTGGGTTTGACCCTTCATTCAAATGGCGTACAATACCTCCACGATTCCGGCCAAGCTTCTCTACCAAAGGCCATTTTGGCAGAAAATGAGGAAAGCAAAGGGAGAAAGATGGAGGCTGTGAGAACCACCACACCCACTATCCTTGTTGTGGATGACGAGGTGGACATTTGTCTGGCTTTGAGTGATCTGCTGGAAAGTGAAGGGTATCGGGTTGAGACCGTGGAGACCGGAAGCGAAGCGTTACGTCGGGTGTCTCCGGTTCATTCCTATAGTGCCGTCATCCTAGATTTAGGTTTGCCTGACCTTGATGGGCTGATTGTCCTTCAACGGCTGTATGGCCAAGATCCCACCCTTCCTGTGGTCATTCTTACGGCGCATGGCGATCAAAAGGAAAAAATCCTCACTCTGCAACATCATGCATTTGCACACTTGATCAAACCCTATGACCGGCAAGAGGTGGTTGAGATGGTGCATCGCGCTGTTGCGGCCAAGAATTTGACTTGGAAGGCCGCACAGGCGGAAGAGGCGCTCACCTCCAGTGAATCGAAACGACAGCTCGAACAGCAACGCACGCAAGCTTTGCTTTCCGAAAGTGAGCAACGGCTGACGTTGGCCTTGAAGGCGGGAAATATGGGGATATGGGACTGGCATATTCCGACCGGCCATCTTATCTGGTCGGAGGAAGTGGCCGGGCTCTTCGGGTTAGCGCACGGGATGCTTGATGAAACATTTGAGGCTTACGAAAACTGCATTCATCCTGATGATCGCTCGATGCTTAAAGAAATCATTGGAAAAACGTTGGAGAACGGGGTGCCTTATGAAGTCGAGCATCGAATCGTGTGGCCAACCGGGGAGGTCCGGTGGATCGCCTGCAAGGGGCAGGTTGTTAAAGATCAGGATGGTCTCCACCAACGAATGCTTGGCATCGTTCAAGATATCACCACCCGAAAACAGGCAGAAATCCATTTGCAGGACAGTCAACGGTTTTTGACCTCCATTGTGGATAATCTCCCGCATATGATTTTCGTGAAAGATGCCAAAGATCTCCGCTTTATCCGCTTTAATCAAGCCGGAGAAAAGCTCATTGGCTATTCCAAGGAAGCGATGATCGGGAAAACCGACTACGATTTGTTCCCCAAATCGGAAGCAGACTTTTATACCAGGAAGGATCGAGAAGTCTTACTAGGTCATACCCTGATTGATATCCCGGATGAAGTCATTCACACCCAATTTCATGGGACACGGTATCTGCATACCAAAAAAATTCCGATCTTAGATGGTCAGGGAACCCCTCAATATCTTTTGGGAATTTCGGAGGATATTACGGAGCAGAAGCAGGCGGAATTGGAACGGACAGAACGTGAAACCTTGTTACACCTTATTTTTGAAATGGGGCCGGGTTGCATTAAACGGGTTGCCGCCGATGGAACCCTGCTCCACATTAATCCTGCGGGGTTGGATTTAATCGAAGCGACAAATGCCGATGACGTGCTTGGACGTTCCGTTTTTGACCTCGTCGTGCCTGAGCATCTGGATGCCTTTAAGCAAATGCATCACGAGGTAATACAGGGGAAGAAACAAACCCTTCAATTTGAGGTTCAGAGCCTCAAAGGCACCAGAAGTTGGATAGAAACGTATGCGGTGCCATTCAAGAATCCCATCACGAATGAAATTGAACATTTGGCGGTCACACACGATATTACGGAACGGAAAAAGTCAGAGGAGGAGGCTCAGCAGTTGTCCCGTCAGAACGAACTGATCCTCTCCTCCGCTGGTGACGGGATCTATGGATTGGATCTACAAGGTCGGACCACCTTTGTCAATCCGGCTGGGGCAAAAATGTTGGGGTATGCGCCCCAGGAGCTCATTGGATCCTTTATGCACGGAACCGTCCATCATTCCAAGTCCGATGGTTCTCCTTATCCCAGTGAAGCCTGCCCAATGTATGCGGTCTATTCGGACGGGGTTTTTCGGCAGGTTGAAGATGAAGTCTTATGGCGCAAAGACGGCACCAGTTTCCCAGTGGATTATACCAGCACGCCAATTTGGCAGGATGGGAATCTGACAGGCGCGGTCGTCACCTTTCGAGATATTACCGAGCGCAAGCAAACCGAGGAAGCGTTTAATAAATCGAAAGAGGACTTTTTGACATTAGTCGATTCACTGGAGGGGATTGTGTGGGAGTGTGAGTTGCCTTCTTATCGGGTTACCTTTGTCAGTCAGCAGGCGGAACGCTTGTTGGGGTATCCCATAAATGAATGGTTAGAAAATCCCGACTTTTTCTGGGATCGTCTTCATGTAGCTGATAAAAGCCGGGTGATGGAATATGGCAGGGAAGCCATTCTCAAGAAAAAGAACTATGAAATAGAATACCGATTTCTCAAGAAGAACGGGGAGATGATCTGGCTGAGAGATCTGGTGACCGTGGTGGTGGAATGTGATCGACCTGTGAAATTGCGTGGAGTCATCTTTAATATTACTTAGACGAAGCAGGCAGAGACCGTTCTCCAGGAGAGCGAAGAACGTTTCAGACTTCTAAATGAAGCGATCCCACAGCAGGTATGGACGGCACGCCCTGATGGGTCTTTAGATTATGTCAATCGACGGGTTCTCGAGTATTTCGGCTCATCCTTTGAGGAGATGATCGGTCATGGGTGGCAGCGGTTTCTGCATCCGGATGATCTGCCTGGATGTCTGGATTGCTGGGACAGGGCACGTGAAACCAGCCAACCCTACGAAATCGAATTTCGCCTACTGCGGGGGTCAGACCATTCCTTCCGATGGCATCTCGGGCGGGCTCTACCTGTTTTTAATTCTGAGGGGCAGGTGGTGAAATGGTTTGGGTCCAACACGGATATCACTCAATTGAAACAGCTGGAAAATCAGGTTCGCCAATCTCAAAAAATGGAGGCCATTGGGACCTTGGCAGGCGGTATTGCCCATGATTTCAATAACATTCTTATGGCGATCATTGGGTATACGGAACTTGCCAAACAGAGTGCCAGCAACAATGACAGGGCACAAAAGAATCTTGATGAGGTGTTGGTAGCCGGGCAGCGCGCCAAGGAATTGGTGCAACAAATTTTGACATTTAGTCGGCAAACCGAGCAAATGCAGCAGCCGCTTGACCTTCAAGTGTTGGTCAAGGAGGTTGGCAAATTCCTTCGTGCCACGTTTCCGGCGACCATCGACATTCGTCAACAATTCACTGAGGCGAGCTCGATCATATTAGGAGATCCCATCCAAATGCATCAGGTGTTGATGAACCTGTGTGCCAATGCCGAATATGCGATGCGGGGAAGCGGAGGTCTTCTTGAATTGAAGTTGGAGCGTGTGATTGGTGCACCTGAGGGGATCGGCGCAGCTCCTGACCTAAAGGGAGGTGCCTATGTATGCCTGACTGTTCGAGATACTGGAACGGGTATGACTCCGGATGTCCTCCAACGCATCTTTGATCCCTTCTTTACCACAAAAAGGGTCGGTGAAGGGACGGGAATGGGCTTGGCCGTAGTCCATGGAATCGTCATCAGTTATGGCGGTGTAATTAAGGTGGAGAGTGAACCTGGACAGGGAACTATTTTTAGCATTTATTTTCCGGAGATGGAGGCGGCAAATTATCCAGAGGAAAATCTTCCATTGACACAAGATGTGTTTATGGGCCGAGGGCAAATTCTTTTTGTGGAAGATGAAGAGGCCCTCGCCAGGCTTGGGGAGGAGGCAATGAAGGGGTTGGGGTATGAGGTTATGGTGCGTACGAGTAGCGTTGAAGCTCTGGAAGCCTTTCGGGCAGATCCCTTTCGATTTGATGCGGTGGTGACCGATCAAACGATGCCGCATATCACCGGCGAAGCTCTGGCGCGCCAATTGTTAGAACTTAGACCCGACGTGCCTATAATTCTGTGTACGGGGTTTAGTCACAGTATGACCTCGGAAAAGGCCAAAGCCATGGGGATACGGGCTTTTCTTTTAAAGCCGCTGTTGATCAAGGATCTCGCGTGGGCTCTTCGTGAGGTTCTTGATTCATGACAGACCGAATGTGACTTTATTGTTTCGGCCGGTGTGAAATCTCCTCCGGCCTCTGTTTGGTGTGTGAGGAATTGATTCTCCAGAATTGCGGTGATGTCCGAAATCCCCGTTTTCAGATTTTCTTCTTTCATCACACTCCCATCAATATTTTTTGCAGATTCTTCATCAGAAATCTCACGATCGAAATGTGTGCTCAGCAACAATGTGCGTAGGGTTTCCCGGGCATTTGAAACACGCGCCAGCGTCGCTCCTTACCTTTCGTATTGACGCCGCATCCCAGCTCTGCATGCCATCCATCGTATGTCAAAAGCAGAATGGGAGCGAATATGGTCTGTTCATGAAAATACGATTGTGGCTGATTCCCAGGTCACTATACTGGGTTCCTTCGCATTCAGAAGGCTTCATTGAAAGAGTTTCTTTTTTCGCTTTATCCTGCAGGTAGTAAACCGCGGTCGTTCTGCCATTTCTGGATCGTATGAGCGGCTGAAAGAGCATGAAGTCCGATTAAAGTGTTGGAGTTCGTATTTACATGACCGTATTTGCGAGGATTTGTCATGAATGGTGAAGAGGCTGTCATCAAGAGTATGAACATGCCGTCAAAATGTCCCGTGATGTCACGCGATGTGCAACTCAAAAGAGAAGACCTTGGTGACACAATTGTTGTCCAGACATCTGGTGTGTGTGCCCCGCCTGCTTTATCAGATACAGGCCGGACTGATTCGGTGAAAGAAGTTAACCCACTTGGACCATGCCGTGGTCGTCGCAATGGGCACCGTGCGGAAAATGCAAATGGCCGTCAACCAGATAATCGGTATGGTCGCCGTGCGGAACCGTTTGATGCCCACATGTAGGCCCATGTCGATGGGAGGACTCATGTACCTCGCAATCGTGGTCGGACGTGCATTCGGCCGGATTCGCAGTCCCTACAGCCAAGGTGTGTTCATCCACATGTTCATTGTGCGGGAAATGCAGATGTCCATCATGAAGGTAATCTTGATGGTCCTCGTGCCGGATAAAGGTATGGCCACAACCGGGACCGTGTGTGTGAGGATGTTCCTCATGAATGCGATGGTCGCTCATGATGTCTCCTTTTTTGATTGTGAACCGGTCATTTCAGTCGAAGTTTCCCATACCAATTTAGAAACATTTGGAAGGATTGTCAAAGGATTGTGACCCATTGGACAGTTGTTTTTCCGGTGCAACAATCACAATTAGCTGCTTTTTCTTTCATTCATAGAACTCTCTTAATGGGAAAAAGGCGCAAGATATTGGAAGGTCTAGGTGAGGCGGGATGTGTTGAAAAATTCCCCCATATTGCTAAAGAGATGCCACAGCCTTACGGATTAACTGGGTCGCTGCTAAATAGGGGTCTTCCCCTCTGTTTGTCCATGTTTCCACCATGGATGGGGTAAAGGTTTGCCGTTCCCCAAAGGTGAGGGAAATGGGATGACGTTGAGGTGTCTTGGCATCGGGGGGCCAGACCTGAAAACTTCCTTCGATTTTGACCGGGATAATTGGGATGTGTAATTCACAGGCAAGAACCCCGAGACCTTTCTTGAAGGGAAGGAGCTGCCCATCAAGGCTCCGTTCCCCTTCGGGAAAAATCAGGAGGCTTTTCCCGTTCCGGAGAAGGGCGGCTGAGGCCTTAAGGACATTGACCAGGGGCGTCTCCGGCCCCACGGGAATCACATGACCCACACGCGCGACCCATCGACGAAAAGGTGATCGAAAAAACGGTTCCCAGCCAAGAGTGTAGAGTTGCGTAAAGGTGGATGGTGGCACGGTCGCCAAAATAATAAAGGGATCAACAAAACTCAGATGGTTGGCCGCCAGGATAAAAGGCCCCTCCTTGGGCACATGTGTGATGCCTTTGACGGTCAATGGGAAGGCTATACGGGAGAGGCTTCCGACAATAGCCATGCCTATCTGCCCGATGATTTTATTCCCTCGGGAAAGCGGAGCGAGGACTGTCTTTTTCAGGGCTGGAGGGAGTGGGGTTTCGAAGATCTGATGCCAGGAGGAGGTGGTTTCTGTGTCCTCAGCGGGATTTTGCTGAATGGCCATGAGCTTGGTTATGACATCACGCACTGTAACGACTTCTCCCATGAACGTTTCCGGGACCGCTCCCAAACGGCTTTCGAGGGCTGCTTGAAATTCGACGCGTTTCAAGGAGTCGAATCCCAAGTCCAGATCCAGGTGGTCGTCCAATCGTAGGGCGCGGTCGGCTGAAACCAGCCCGACAAGGGTTTGGATAACCACTTGGCCGATGGTTGTTTGGCGAATCTCCTGGTCGGTCTCAGGTTCATGCTCCGGTCCGGGTTCTACGGCAGTCTGCTTAGATTGCGTCATGGCTCGAACAAGATGTCGCTGGATTTTCCCTAAGCGCGTGCGTGGAAGGGGATCCTTGATGAAGGTCACACCACTGATCCGTTTGTAGGAGGGAAGAGTTGCTGCGACACTATTCAGCGCATCTTTGATGTAAGTGGCGGAATCATGAATTTGGTGTTCTCGTAAATAATCAAAACTTGGGACGACCACCGCATGAAGATGTTCGCCCTCCTCACCAGCGCGTGGAAGTCCAAGGATACAGAGTTCCGCGATCGCCGGATTCTGTTGGTACGCCTCTTCCAATTCTTCGGGAAGAATGTTTTTTCCTCCAGGTGTGACGATCAGTTCCTTAATCCGTCCGGTGAGAAACAGGTATCCGTCTGAGTCCAGATAGCCCAGATCTCCGGTAAAAAACCAGCCATCACGAATAGCCTCTGCCGTTTCAGCCGGTGCTTTGTCATAGCCCTTCATCACATTAGGCCCTCGCACCACCACTTCTCCTATTCCTTCTTCGTTCGGCTGATCGATTCGCACCTCGACACTGGCGAGTGGTGGACCGACGGAACCCGGTTTCAGTCGAGACAAGGAACTGAAGGCAATCACGGGCGCCGTTTCAGTGAGCCCGTATCCTTCCCGAATGGTAAATCCAAGGCTCCCTAAGTCTTTCGATATTTGTGGATCGAGTTTGGCTCCGCCGCAGCACAGCAGTCGAAGGGAGGAACCAAATCGGCGGTGAACCGGGGTAAAGATACGTCGTCCCGGATTCCATCGGGTATGGGTTCTCACAAAATCTGACAGGCCAAGTAGAAGCGTGATTAGCGGACGGACGAACGCGGGACGCCGGCCGAGTTCTTCAAATATGGACCGACGAATCATGGAAAAAATTTGGGGAACTCCCACTGCGATCGTAATTCCGGTTTCATGGATACATTGCACCAGATCCGGTCCCTTGAGTGAAGATAAGAAGGTCATTCTGGCGCCCAAGAGAATGGGGACGAGGTAGGCGATCATAAAGGGATAGGCATGGTGCAGAGGGAGCATGACTAAAAAATTATCTTCCGGTCCCGCTAAATCTTTCCTCATAATGTCTTTGGCATTGGCCATAAAGTTGCGGTGAGTGAGTAGCACGCCTTTGGGTTTTTTGGTGGTGCCAGAGGTATAGAGTAACGAAGCCACGTCGTCCGGATTCACTTGTCTATCGACGGACGGTTTCTGCTGTCCTTGTGATATGAGATTTTTCATGGGCAGGTGGGGGGATTTGGTAGCGGGGTCCATGTTCACGACGGTGATCGTGGTGGGAAGGCCTTGAATCAAGGCCACGGTTTTTGAGCTGACGAAGACGAGCCGACTATTGGAAGTGGTGAGGAAGGACAGCAGTTGCTCCTGTGGCATTTGAATATCCAGTGGAACGGCTGTGGCGCCGACGGTGAGGATGCTGAGATGAGCAATCACCCATTCCGGGCGATTTTCAGCAACGAGGGCGACACGGTGACCCGGACCAAGTCCGTGTTCATGAAGACTGCTCGCCAATCTCCGAATGAGCAGTGACACTTCCCCGTACGTGTATTGTCGATAGCCCTCTCCTTCTTTTATTTGCATGACCACATGATCGGAGGCGATGGCGGAGAGGGCGAAAAAAGCCTCAGGAATAGTATCTGGAAGATTGGTGGGAGCGATGGGAGGAGCTTGCATCGTTTGGGTCTCCTGAAAAGGATGTCAAAAACGATCCGAAACCAAGTCTACCCCAAAGGGGACATGGATCCAAGACAAGACTTGGGGAGCGGGGACCGAGCCTAAAAAAAGGGGCGGGTTGGTGTGGTGAGGTTCACTCGGCATGAAGGGGAAAGGCTTTATTTACTGTCGGCAGGTGTCAAGACTTAACCCATAAGGAAAATATTCCGAAAAAGTCTGGAGCTTTCTGCTTAGTCCCGTAATTGTAGTCATTCCCAGATCGATGTTTTGGTTTTTAGCTGAAAAAGAGATTGTTCTATGCCGTTCGTTAAAGTTGAAGATACCCGGGATCTTCGGGTCGGGACATTTGTCAAACTCGAAGGGTCCTGGTTCAGCCATCCTTTTCCCACGAATACCTTTCAAATCAAATCCTCTGATGATCTGACGACCATTCAAGCCCTCAAAAATGTCGTCATTCTTCAAGATCCCGAACGGTCGGCCTCGTTCGATGTTGAGGATGTTCCGGATGAAAACCGGCGGCCCCTGGACCATGAGGAGATCGTCAGTAGGGAGGAAGACACGGAGGCCATTTCCGATTCAACAGCCGATCACCTGGAAGACGACGAACCACTGATAAAAGAATCTTCCCTATCCACAATCCTGGACCGGCGACAGGATTACCATGAATTTCAGAATCACCTGCGTAAGATTGAAGGGGCATATCAAAAAACCCTGGGACAGGGGAATGAATTGTTCCGGCAACTGAGTGATCGCCGGCAGTCCGGACGTAAAACCGCGGATGCAATGATCACGAGTATTGTGACGGCCATACAACATCCCAAAACGGCGATGTCGTTAATCGATGTGGTCGGCAGTAACGGGGCCACGTGGGGCCTGTCTGAACATGCACTCAACGTATGCACTCTATCCCTCCTCATCGGCCGTCAGTTGGGTTTGGAAGTCGAGGAATTACTTGAGCTTGGGCGGGGAGCGTTGTTCCACGATGTGGGTTATCGGGCGTTACCCATGAATGTACGATTTAGTGCGGTTGGAATGAAAATCCAATCGGATCCCGAGTTGGGGCCACGCCATCCGGAGGTAGGGCGACAGCTGATGGCATCCTTCCCTGATACCAGTCCAGCAGTATTGGAAATGATTGAACGGCATCATGAACGACTGGATGGTTCGGGATTTCCAAATGCCATGAGAGCAGACGCCCTTTCATTGCCGACCAAAATCGTTATGGTCGCGGACCATTATGATGAACTTTGCAATGCTCCTGATCTACAAACGAGTCTTACTCCTCATGCGGCGTTGTCCCGACTCTTTCGCCACGTGGTTATGAAGGGAGAATCGTCCAGATTCTGCCCGGAAGTAGTGCAAGCCCTGGTGCAGGCCATTGGGGTCTATCCACCGGGGAGCATGGTGGAATTATCGGATGGATTTCTCGGGGTCGTTTCATTGATCAATATTCATCAACCCACCAGACCGACAGTGTTATTGTATGCGCCTTGGATTTGCCGAAGTGATGGAATGTTGGTCAATTTGGCACAAGAGCCTGAGTTGGAAATCAAGCAAGCCCTCCATGTGAAAGATATACCCCTGCCAGCCCTGGCCTACTTGAGTCCCCGTCGAATGGCCATGTTTGTGCATGCGACTGAGCCTACCACCGTGGCGTCCAACAGCAGGCAGCGTCAAATTTTTAAGTCAAATCTTAATCGGTAGTCCTGGTGGTAGACGGTTAAGTTTCATGAATACGGTAATCCTAAGACAAATGGTAGGGCGTTAATTGTTCATGGGCTGTCAGGGATTGACAAGTTTTTTCATAATAGCCTCGAGCTAATTCAAGAAGAGAGCCTTGCTCAGACTCCTCAGAAAAAGATAGATCATTGGTTTCCCCCTTTATGGACTCGATAAATTTGTCAAGGGGTGTACCAGAAAAACGGAAGATGCTAGCCCGGAGATTTTTTTAACCAATTTTTGGCTTCGGGATAAAATTGGCCTAAAATTTCCTGACTCATCCTTGAGAGTAGAGGAACGAGTTTGGCCTGGAGGTGATCCGTAATTGCTGTTGTGGGTTGCGGCGATCGAGCCAATTTCCACATTTGGTGTAGAGCGTCTTTTTGTTGTTCAAGAACTTTCTCGGCGGCGCGTTGCCAAAAAACGGGAAACTCTCTTGGGTCCGTGTAATCTCCCCGTCCCCTCCCGCAATGGGTCACCGCTAAATAGCGTAACAAGGCATCCCGCGTTTGCCGGTCAAGAAAGGCAGGGACCCAGGAAATCCGATTGGAATTGCCTGTTTCCTGACTTTTGGCATAGGTCCGTTCGGCGAATGCTCCAAGGATCGCTCCTCCAATGGTAAACGCGCCATGAGAGAGTCCTCCGGTGGCTAAGTCCGAAGCCAATCCGGCTGCCGCGCCACTGGCCAGTGCTCCCCAGAACGTTTCCTCTTCCCACGGTTTTTTTTCACCTGGCACAGTCACATCTTCAATCCTGGATTTGAGTGTGTGCGCGGCATCGCCGGTTAGCCCATGTAACTCAATAAGATCTGCGGTGACGCCTGAGATGCGTTGTGCTAAACGTTGGTCCAGTGTCTGAATCGCATTTTTGATTTGCGGCTTTTTTGAGAACCCCGTCGGCTCTTGGGGAAGGCATTCTCCATCCAAAGCGGTCTCGATCAAGAGTTGAGTGAGATGGGTCATGGATGTATCAAAGATCTGCCGGTGGATGACATACCAGGCCTTTCCTAATTTTTCCATTGTGGGGCGTTTTTCCGATGGCAGGACCTGAGTGATGTGATCCCATAACACACCTTCCTGAACCCAGCAACGCGTAAAGGCATCCAAGCTCATCACGTCTTTAATGACACCTTGATTAAGCCAGTGTTGTTTCCAAAGGGATTCCAATTGTCGCTGTTGTTGCGGATCGATCAGACCGGTTTGATTCACTAACACGATGACGGGTTTATTCAGCCAAGTGAGGAGGTCGAGTTCAGGTTGAAGATAGCCCGCCATGGATGGGTCTTCTGTCGCATTGACGAGGTATAACACCACGTCAGCTTCATCCCTGACGTTTCGGATCGCTTGCTGACTGCACCAAAACGGTTTGTCTGCTATACGGTCCCAAACTTGAGACACCATCCACCCAATCGGGTTGGTGAGTCCCTGAAGACGATCCAAAAGCTTGTGGCTATTTCCAAAGCCTGGGGTGTCCCACAAGTTGAGTCGGGAACCATCAGAAGTCTCCAGCAATACAAAGTGTTCATTTTGAAGCGTGACATGGGCCTGATCGAGCACTTGTCCGACGTCGCGACGCAACAGAGTGCGGGCCAAGGTGGTCTTCCCGATATTGGTATGGGAAATGAGTGAAAGCGTGATAGAAGAAGAAAGGGCCGTCATGTCATCTCACCTTTTTGGAGGCCACAAAGCAGCTTGGGCCTTCTCCAGAAGCTGGTCGCGGGATGTCTCCTTGGCATCGAAGGCCACGATTTGTAGATGGTAGTCGTTGGCGAGTCGTTGCCAGGTTTGTTGACGTTCTCTCATTTGTGTCTGATCAGCAAGATGCCGATAGGGCTCCTGGTCCAGAACAAGGAGTAAGTGATGTTGTCCATTAGAGGTAGAGGATTCAATTGAGGCTTGAACCATGTGAAAGAGTTCGCCGTGCACCTCCGCTTCCGGGGTTTGCGCCAAATTACAGAGAAGAACCACCGTTTGAGGTGAGGCCGTTGCCTGCAACCAGGTAACGCTTGTCTGTCCATAAGGAAGTGGGTCTCTCCAATGCAAGGTCGCTTGATTGCCAATGAGATCCAGGAGGCATTGTCCCAAGCAATCTAAAGCGGCCGGAGAAGGTTGATAGCTATAGGGCACAATGTCAATTTGGATGCCTTGTCCGCGTTCGGTACTCAGCAGCTGCAGATAATACGGCTCATCGAGAGGGAGCGTAAAGGATTGAGCGGCTTTGTGTGCGAATCGTGCGGATAGCCAGGCCAGAGTTATCCGAGGTATGACGATACTCACAAAGGCCGTCAGTGCCCACATGTGAATCCACTGAGCAGCAGAGCCCTGGCCGGGAGCTTGAAGAAGTGCAAGGTCTTCGGCTGATGGAAAGGGAAAACCCAGAAGCCAGGCTGCTGGTCCCAAGAGTCCGTATAAGACCGAATGCACCTGTGCCGCTGATAAGAAGGTGCTTTCCCACGTGGCTTGATAATCTAGAACTAGTCCACGGACGTACATACTGAGGATGATGCCTAGAGCCAGACAGGCTGATCCAATATGCAGCAGATGACGAACGCGACTGATAATGACGGGATGCCAGTGCCTCCACCACAGGTTCATAAATCGTTCGGAAGATTGAAGAACCCATTCTCTGACCGCACCTCCAGGTAAAGCAATTTTTGGCCATGGTCCTTTCCCCAACCATTCCGCCACGGTGGCAAATCCTTTGGCCAGGTGACGGAGAAGTGGCCCGGTTAGGTCCTTTCCCAGCAGCGGCGGCAGAATGGTACCCGCATAGGTCCCCATATTCCACAAAAGCAGAATCAAGAGTGGAAAGTTTAAGAGATTGACTCGTTGGGTCGTTCCGAGCCCATTGATAAACAGGCCGACAGCAAAGGCCGGTATCGCCACGATGGTATATGGAATTGTAGCCTGAGCGCCCCGAAACGATTCCGTGATCATGGGGTAAGAAGTGGAGAGAAAATTCCAGAGAGATTCCGCTCGATTGTTGAAAAATTGGATAGAGCTCTCTGCTGATGAGAGTAGTTCGTGGGGCGAGCTTTTTTTTGCTTGTTGGCTGGCTCGCTGTCTGTTGGAGTGTGAGATGTATCGTCCTTGTGGGTCCGATTGTTCAAGCGCCTGGATTAACAGAATTTTTGATACCTGTTTCGAATTCATAACTATAGCCATTTTGGCATCTGAATCTGTGGTTTTTTCAGGATGAGGTCACAAGGCAAACAGCCTGCCAGGATTGACCTACAACCAGGATTGATCTGACTGTTGTGTCTGTGTAGAAGGTGACGTGTTTTGTTGTGTGATAAATGGCTAATTGCATGTTGTGAGGTCAACCCGAGGAAAACGGGAGACGCAGCGTATCCTTAGCTTGTATGGCTCAGGTATGGAGAGAAACCGAACCGGCATGTTTTGACTCGGAAGAGGAAGCATCCGGTTGAGGCTCCTGAGAATTATTGTTTACGGATTGGGCAGCGGAGGCCTCAGAATCCAACAAGATGCTGATCCAACGGGTTGAGGGGCTGCTTTCCAAGGCAATTTTCACCATCATGGTCATGGGAACAGAAAGCAACATTCCAACCGGTCCCCACACCCATCCCCAAAACACTAAGGAGAGAAAGACAACAAGAGTGGAAAGGTTAAGCTTCCTCCCCATAAGTTTGGGTTCCACTACATTACCGAAGATCAAGTTGACGGCTACATACCCCGCGGCTACCAGCAACAGGTGTCCAATGCCGAATTGAATGTATCCCAATAGCATTGGCGGGACTGCTGCAATGATAGACCCGAGGTTTGGAATAAAGTTCAGCAAAAATGCCAGAAGTCCCCAGATGAGGGGAAAATCAATCCCTAAGGCCCACACCCACAACGCGACAATCACACCCGTTCCAAGGCTGACAACGGTTTTGATAGCTAAATAATTGTTGACGGCGTCCGTTATTTTTTGAGCCTGAGAGAAAGTGCCTTTTGGATCTCCGAAGGCGGTTCCTACTTTCTCTTGGAAACTGGATGCCTCAAACAAAATGAAAATGACGGTGAGGAAAATTAAAAAAGAATTCGTGAGCACGTTTCCCAGTCCGGACAACATTTTGGCTACGAGCCTCATTGAAGCACCCGGATCGATGGATTTCAGTAATATGCCTTTATCAAGTTGAAAACCCAACTCCTGAATCCAATGGATCATGGGCTCGATTTCTTGGGTCAGTCGAGCTTGGTAGCGTGGGATGGCTTCAGAGAAGTCATCCAGGGATGTCCCAATAATCAGAATAAACACAACCCCCACACTGAGCACTCCTAGGACGACACCGAACACCGCCAATGGCGTGGGTATGCCTTTTTGTCGAAGCCAAAAGACTGGTGATGCACTTATAATGGCAAGAAATATTGAGACAATAAGAGGGACCAGGATGGGCTCTGCAGCCCGCATGCCAGCCACAACTATGATAAATGCAGCGGTGGTCAACAAGAATCGACCAGTTGGGGGATGACTGGAGGGCGGTAGTTGCGCATTCTGCTGGTTGTGCATAATGAAAAATTTAATCGCGAAGAAACCGGTTCTTCTCTGGGTATGATACCCGTTTTTTCCTCTCCTGTCTTGGAGAGAAAAGGTGTCGGGGCTATGGATGGAAGTTAGCGGAGGAAAAGAAAATTCAAGAGTCTATAAACTCTTAAAGTGGTTGCTGCTGCGAGGACCAAGATGATGGGCGAGGGGACTATTCCTGAATGGCTTTCAGCCGTTGCTGGAGATACCCATTCCGGACGGCACCATACAAATCGAGCGTGCCTTCCTCAACGCCTTGAAATTTTTCCAGCGTGAGTGCACGGAGATTCACCGTTTCGCCGGCGACCATTCCAAGCCGCGAAAGTGTGACGGTCATATCGTGTTGGACCAGCCGCGGAGCGTCAGCGATTTCAATAAAAGGAAGGACTAGCCAGTTAAAAGGGTCAAGAAAAGAATCGCCGATGAATCCAATGCCATCTCGTAAGGTGAAGGGGCCAAGGAGCGGAATCATGAGGAACGGTCCAGGTGGGACGCCATAGGTTCCTAAGGTTTGCCCAAGATCCTCTTGCGGAGTCTCTAACTCGAACATAATTCCAGCCGGATCAAACAATCCCCCGACCCCAAGTGTCGAATTAATAAGGAATCGGCTCAGCTCAATGCCAGCTCCCTGAAATTTTGCTTGAAAAATGTTGTTCAATAATCTCGGGACAAATCGAATATTCTGAAACACATTTGAGAAGCTTTGCTGGACATCGGGGGGGATAAAAATATTGTAAACTTTGGCAACCGGCTTCACCACGTATTTGTCCAACCGGTAATTAAATTCAAAAACGGCAGAATTAACAGGTTCAAACGGATCATAGTCCTTGTTCTGGGAATCACCAGATTCGTCAAATGGATCAAAAAATTCATTATCATTCTCTTCGCCTTCAGCGTTGAGTCCGTCCTCAAATTCAGCGATCTGAATGTCAGGTCCGGTTTCCACTCCATCCTGGGTCTTCGTGGATTTGGACTTTCCCGCACACCCACCAAGTCCTACCGCGAGGCATAGAATTACCCAGATGGACAATCGCATCGTTTTTCCTCTCATGCCAAAGGCTTTTCTTTTAAGAATTATATCGGGCCCGTCCACTTCAATCCGATTGTTGGAACGTAAGATCGGTCAGTAATGTGGAATAACTTCAACTATTTCACAGATAAACCGCGCGGACTGTAACAAAATCCCATACCCAAGCCAAGAATCTCTTTCCTCGTCCCCACTTCTTTGAAGACCTGTGAGTGGGGACAAAATTCAGGCCTTTTTCGACTTTTATGGTAAAGACTTGGAGAAGGCTGTTGAATGTTTTGTCAGTTTCCTTGCCATAACATTACAGGAAAAATCGAGTAAAACGTTGATACTGACCATTCTATGTCATGATGTTTCTCAGAGGTCGTAAACGGCTTCGACGTTTTCAATATGGCGTTTCTTCTTGGAGGTACTATGTTCCCTTATCATTGAAGAGGAGCCACTATTAACGATCATCAATGTGCAATATGAGACAAAGCTTTTTCAGTGGCACTCACTTTGCTGATTCATAGCAGGTGACCAACAGGGTTCACCGGGTACCAATGCCTCTTAACCAGATGGTCAGATGACCTGAGAACGTTCAATTGAAGGGAGACCAGCTATGAGCCCATCGGTATCGGAGCAGAAGCCTTCCTGGAATGGTTCCATTAAACGAGTCAAAAAACAGGACCGTCATCCTGTCTTGTCCGGCGGCGGCTCTCCTGAAGTGGACCGTTCGTCAGGGATGAGTGACAAGCAACTTCCCCTATACCTAAAGGAAATAGGGCAAGTGTCATTACTTGACCGGGAAGGCGAAGTTCGTCTGTGCAAAAAAATTGAGGAAGCCCGGCGAAATATGTTGGAGATTCTATACTCACTCCCTATGACCTTGGACTATCTTCAAGAACAACGCATCCGGTTGTTAAATGGCGAAATCCTGGCCAAACATATTGTTCAAAAGGAAAAAGAAGGTGATGTGGAGAATGAATCGGAGGAAGAACCTGACATTCCGGATATTCAAACCGAACAGCAAGAGGATGAAGACTTTCGTCAACGGGTAATACAGCAACTGAGCCAACTTTGTCATTGTGTTCAATTCATGATAGCCAAGGGAAATGCATTCGCATGCAAACAAGGCGCTTCGGCCTCGATGAAAGCCCGAAAAAAATTATGGCAAAGTCTTGAAGGAGTGAATTGGCATCCTGCATTTACCAAACAGGTGGAAAGTCGCATACGGGCAACGGAACGCCAACTTACTGAAGTATTGAAACGATTAGGAATATCCTCTCAAGATATTTTAAATGGAGATGAGCGAACACGTAAGGCGGGTCGCAATTCTTTACCCGCCACAACCCCTGGAGTGGAGGTAATCTCAAGTTCCCATCGCTCCACCCTGGAAGCTGGAGAACACCTCGTATATTTGGAGCAAGAAGTTTTGCGCCTGTGCTTTTCAGAATTCCTCGCACGGGTTCGGCGCTTGGATCAAGCTAAAATTCGCCTGCACTTCGCCAAGGAAGCGATGCTGGAGGCAAACTTACGCCTGGTGGTTAGTGTTGCCAAGCGTTATGTGAATCGAGGCCTCGATTTACTGGACCTCATTCAGGAAGGCAATATCGGCCTAATGCGGGCAGTGGACCGTTTTGAGTATCAACGAGGCTATAAGTTCAGCACCTATGCGACGTGGTGGATTCGGCAGGCGGTAACGAGGGCATTGGCCGATCAATCCAGAACCGTGCGGATTCCGGTGCACGTGTGTGATGTGCTGACTCGAGTGCGACGAACGCTGGATCGTTTAGCGGTGCAATTGGGGCGTGAACCGAAATTGGAGGAGCTCAGCGGCGCCGTGGATATCCCATTGGATAAATTGTCCACGATGTTGGAAGCGACAAAAGGGACTCTGTCGCTCGAAACTCCCATGGGCGATGAAGATGGTTCGCCGCTCTCTGATCTCTTGCAAGATCCTACAGCCGTTTCTCCATGTTATTCTGCGGAACGGGTGGATCTCCAGGAAAAAGTGACTTCCTTGTTAAGGACTTTAACGCCTCGGGAGGCACATATTATTCGGCGACGCTTTGGTATTGGAGAGCTTGAAGATGCTACTCTTGAAGAGATCGGCCTTGAATTCTCTGTGACCCGAGAACGCATTCGACAAATTGAGGAACGGGCCTTGGCCAAATTGCGTGAACCCCAACGGAATGTGGTCTTGCGTAATTTTTTTCAACCATCCGGTCCACCCTTAGATTAGCAGGACTGATACTTTTCGTGAACGTGGGATGTCGAACAAAGTAGGCGACTGATTTCCGAATGGAACAATAATTTGAATGCCTCTTAAGGGAAAAGAGGATCCCCAGAGGGTGGTGAAGAATCCGTCATTGGAGAATTGTAAAACCCAAGACTACTTTGGAAATTTGCGCCGGTAGTCTTGGCATTGATGAAGGTCGTTCCATTGAGATTGGCCTGCTGAAAATCACTCTCATGCAGGTCAGTGTCCCGAAAATCAGCCCAAGAGCAGTCCGAGGAAAAAAAACTCCCCCCCCGAATTTGTGCACGAACGAAGGTAGCGCCGCGAAGCGTGGCATGTTGGAAGTCGGTTCCTTGAAGTTCCGCTTGTTGGAAATCCGCCCATATAAGATCGGCTTGTGAAAAATTGGCCCAGGCTAATTGGGCACCTCTGAAACGGACGCTTCGCAGATTCGCTCCTTGAAAATTTGCGCCACGCAGGTTCGCTCCCTCAAAATTTGCCCCAGGGAGGTAGGCTTCTTGAAAATTGGCATTCCGAAGATCCTGATGGCGGAAATCGGCCTCGCGGAGGTCAATCTGAAAAAAATCTTGAGAACTTGGTAAAGCGGTGTGGGTAGACTGGGCGTCTTCAGATTGTCCTTTTTCTCTGATTCCAGCCTGCAGGGAGCGTCTCCAGTTCCTATGTGTGTGGAGAAGAAGTGCCCGGTCCTCTTCAACCTCGTTGAGAGGAGGCTTTAAGGGACTATCTTCAATCGCTGCCATGGAGAAATGCCAAGAAAAGACAACAGAAAATAAAAAATGCGTTAAAAGGGAACAATGGTCTATAGGGCACGATGAAACCTTAGCGAAAATGACACCAAGGGTCCAGTCCAAAATGAGGGCCTGAAGACATCAAGGAAACCTAATTATGGTATACAAATCCTATGGCCCTGTGGCCATGAAACATGAACCGAAGGATACTCAAAAATATTACAATGGTGGACATCGCAAGAATTAGACACGTGGTGAGGTGATATGGAATTGATCTTAATTCTATTATGGATGGTCGTTGTGCTTCTGAGCTATCAACTATGGGTATTACGGAAAACACATGGTTCATTTCTCCAGATACTGAAAGAACTTTCTGATCGTATTCGAGGGGGATTAGGAGTGGTGGACGTCAGAGAGCTGAAGACCATTCAAGCTAAATTTTTTCGTCTGGAGCAGCAGGTCCAATTCAGGAAGGTTTTGGGGTTCAAAACCGGCGAATACTTCCAGCACTTTCAAAGATATTTTCATAAAGGAGAGCTTTCAGTTGATGCCCTTGCACCCTTTGAGGATTCAGTTCCTGACATGGACGGGTCCGTCCCTCGACCCAGATCGATCACATGGAAAGGCCTTCGTTTTACTCTTAGCGATTCAATTTGGTTTCAAATGGGAGTGGTGCCGAACGAAGTTGTAGAGGATGATCAAGTCCAATCCATGGTGCAGGGGCCATTTTGTCGGTGGTGTTTGAAGCGATTGGTGGGGAGGGTTCCCGCTCAGATTTCATATGTTCCAGCGCAGTGCCACAATTGTGGATTATCCTGGAGCATACATGAGGTCGATTATCCAGAAATGCCCCTTCGCAATCTCAAGCGTATGGTGTATGACATGCTTGATCAAAAAGTGCGAATGGGTCGAAATGTTCAATGCTAAGTCTTGATGATGGGTGAGGAGAATTCAGATGCTATCGAGTGATCTTCTGCTACCCGGCAGAACTTGTGCGGGTGTAGTTGGGATGCTATAAACGACCACTATGCGCCCTTGTCCTTCCTGTTCACAAGAGAATCCCGATACAGCGAACTTTTGTTTGCAGTGTGGACAAGCGCTTGGTTCACCTTCCTTAGAAACTGCGGCAGAGTCCAATCCTGAGGGACTCGGGACCAGGACTCCTCCCACTCAATCCCAATTATGGGAAACGTTCATCGGTCCAAGTAAATCCATTCAATTTTCAGTCAAGACCGGGTGGGTGTGGCGCTCGGCTTTTTTGTATTACAAGGAAAAATTTGAAAATATTGAGACCCCTCAAGGTCCACGATTCGTCCTAAGTTGGAACTGGCCCGCCGCGTTGTTTGATTCGTTTCTTTGGTTTTTATATCGCAAAATGTACCTATTTGCGTTGTTATACGCTGTTGCCCCGGCTCTCGCCATATTTATGACTGGGGATGTGATGGTGGGAATTGTATCGAGAATATTGGCAGGAGCCAGCGCGAATTACTTGTATTACTGGCACGTGAAAGACAAGGTACAGAGAATTATGGCAATGCCCAGTCTTGATGATAAGAGTCGTGCTCACCTGATTCAGGAAGAGGGTGGAGTGCAACCTTACGTCCTCTGGTTAGGGGTGGTTCTGCATGTGTTGATGCTTGGCCTATTGGCTGCGGCGATTGTTCAAGGGCCTCCGGTGCAGGAACCTCTTGGGGGAACGGAAGGACGTCCTTCTCAAAAATTCTTTTAAGAGAGAGAATTGGGATACTTGCTGGCTGAAGGGATCTGGGGTTCGTTTGAGGCGGTCTGCCAATTGAACCACGCTTGAAACCATTCATAATCAGATTGATAGGCGGTTGATTTAGCGTCCCCTTGTTGGCCCTTTTCCGTCAAGAGTGTGTAGGTCCTGGGCCAATTTTTTGTCCACCAGGATTTAAGGGCTTCAGGTGTGGAGGGCTGATCGTCTGCCTGAAAAATATTTGCGGCATCAACAACCTGGGCGATGAGCTTCCAAGCTCGATCTTTTCCCAAACCCAAATTTCGAAAATGTTCCCGTAATAAAAAGACTACCCACAATTCCGCACTGTGTTTTTTGTTGTGTTTAAATGGTTGTGTTTGACGAAGGGGAATCGGGTCAAAGTTTTTAATGATTGAGGTATAATCGGGGCCCCCATACTCTCCGACCACTTCTGCAATGCCCTCTAACATATTGGCCAATTCGACCTCAACTTCTGATCGAGGGGAGTCAGCGGGCCTATCAAGCGGACTAGGTGTCGTGAGCATATCAATGACGGGCTTGAGTTCTCTGAGGCGACCAACTGCAGCCTTGAGGATACGTTCCGACTCCAACCAATAGTCGGAATCATTTTTTGCAGTTCGTTCCTGTCCTGCGGGGGGAAGGACCGCAGGAATCCAATGCCTGATGAGTGTAAATAGAATATAGTCCAGATCACCGCCTTCCTGAGCTGCCCGGTCCAAGGCGTTTTGCGGCCCAAGACCTTGGCGGAAAAACTGTTCTGTTCGATCTGCGACGCCGTGTCGGCCAGCCAAAGCGGTCCACCAGTGTGCGAATTGTTCCCATTTATGCTCGTCAGAGGCCATATCGTTTCGAAAAAAGGTAAAAAATTCCTGGTTATGGTACGATTCGTTGCGAAGCAATGCAAGCAAGAATAGGTCACCTAACAATGTTGAAGAGGCAACCACGAAAGGGAGCGAGGGAGGAGAACTAGATGGCTCAGTTGGTGTTAATTCGTCATGGTGAATCTCAATGGAATCTGGAAAACCGTTTTACGGGCTGGGTCGATGTCCCATTAACTCCGAAGGGGGAGCAAGAAGCTCGCGATGCGGGTAAGAAACTTCAGGCCTTTCGATTTGATTGTGCATTTACTTCAGTGTTGGTGCGCGCCAAGGAAACCCTACGATTGGTTCTGGAGGAAATTGGACAGACGACGATTCCCATCGAGGAAAACAAAGCGCTGAATGAGCGGATGTATGGAGAACTGCAGGGGCTTAATAAAACCGAAACGGCACAAAAATATGGCGACCACCAGGTCAAAATTTGGCGGAGGAGTTTTGATGTGCCTCCCCCCGGGGGTGAAAGCTTGAAGGCTACTGCCGAACGAGTTCTTCCCTATTATGCAAATCGAATCCGGCCGGCCCTATTGGCAGATAAGACGGTCTTAGTCGTGGCCCATGGCAATAGTTTGCGGTCCTTGGTTATGCAATTAGAGCATTTGTCCAAGGAAGCTGTGCTTGAATTGAATATTCCGACGGGTGCACCATTATGGTATGAATTGGACGCATCAGGGGAGGTAACCGGTCATCGGTATTTGTAAGTGAGCCATAGCGCCTTGCCAATGTCTCTCAAGCGCAATTTTAAAGAATCGTTTCGCATAAAAAATTGCCTTTTTCCTGCTTGGTTGAACCATGGTGGTCATTTTTCTTTTCTTTATTGCAGGGTTGTGGATGGCCGATGGTGTGGCCTTGTTAGTTGCGCCGGAACGGATGATTGCTACGCTGCGACAGTCGCTGATTGTGGCTCCAGGGTTTATAAAATGGGGTGGCGTTGCAGCCTTATTAGGCCTTGTTTTGTTATTCGGAACCAGAGGATTGCCCTACCAACCTCTTTGGATGGTCGTGGGCCTGAGTATGGTCGCAAAGGGCGTTTTCTTGTATGCCGGACCAGATCGTTGGCGGTTGCGGATCGTTAAATGGTGTTTGGAACGGGATGTGGTCGATTATCGCATCTGGGGGGTGGGGTTATGTGCCCTTTCTGTCTTGCTATTAGATGCGTTGGGCTGGGGAAAAGGACTGTAGGTGAGTGGAATGGCGGGGACAATCTGATCCAGCTTTGCCAAAAGCACGATGACAATGAGGGTATATGACGGATTTTGACCGTGAGAAATTGTGCGAAACCTGGCAGGTTCATCAATCTACCGGTTGGCCAGACGGGTTGGGAAGTCATGAAGGGCAACTCATGACGTTAGATACGGTCATTGGTGGATGTTTGACCTATTACTTTGAGGAGCATCACCTTGATGAACCACGAATTGAAATCTTACGGGATTGCCTTGCTGATCTGGAAAGTATTGTCCCGGAATTATCTGAATCAACCCGTGATTATTTCAGTCGATTGCGATATCTTGGCGTGACCCTTCTTCAAGATTTTTCCTAAACAATTTTCGAACGGATCCTTCTTCCCGGGCATTTTTCGTTCCCCACCGAAATGAGCCTCTTTTTGCGCCATTTAGGCTTACTGGAATTCAGGGAGTTGGTTTTTTGATTGGTTTGACGCTGGAAAAAATGCTGTGGTACCGTGGTTTCTGGTTTCTACCTATTGCCTTTCACAGTTAGGTGCAGACAATGAGTCAACAAAATGACCTGAAAACGATTCTGAATAAACTTCATTATTCTGACGACGCCAAGGTGGTGGAGCAGATTTCGGCCCAGACCAAACTGGTCATGGCCCGTATGAAGGGTATTCGCCGCAAGGTGGTAGTAATGAGCGGTAAAGGCGGGGTGGGGAAAAGTATGACCACCGTGAATCTGGCGTTGGCCTTCGCGCGAATGGGTCAACGGGTGGGATTACTGGATGTGGATATTAATGGGCCCTGTGTTCCTCAAATGCTGGGGATGCGTGGGAAGGGATTATTGGATACCCCGGAAGGGGCGGTGCCGCCGACTGGTCCATTAGATATCAAAGTCGCGTCGATGGATTTTCTCCTTCAAGAAAACGCCCCGGTGCGGTGGAAAGGTCCCATGGACCTCAGCCCGGTTTGGTTGGGCATGACCGAAATGAATGTGATTCGGGAGTTTCTCTCCGACATGGTGTGGGGGGAATTGGACTATTTGCTGGCCGACCTGCCCCCGGGGGCGGCAGCCGATAAGCCACCCCTCCTTGCGGGACTTATTCCTGATTTAGCGGGGGCGGTGGTGGTGACGACGCCATCCGAGGTGGCTTCGAATGTTGTCCAAAAATCCATTGCCTATGCTCAGGAACTGGGTATTGAGATATTGGGGGTGGTCGAAAATATGAGCCAGTACCGCTGTCCATCCTGCGGGGAAGAAAGCCCCTTGTTTGAGGGGGATACCGATTCCATGTGTGAGGCATTGGGTTTGCCCCTTTTAGGACGCATTCCCTTTGATCGCAATTTTGCCCGCACTTTTGATAAGGGGGAACCGACCCTGGATGGAGACAATCCCACTGCGGCGAAATATCAGGACATTGCCAAAAAAGTTCATACATTGTTGGATTATCAACATGTTTTAGACGGGAAAGTGTAACGTCTTGAAGCGATCGTTGGCCTTCGCCGACGTTCAGAAGGGAAGCGATATGAAATTTGTTTGTCTCAAATGCGAAACCTATATGACTTTTGAAAAAGTCGAAAAACCGGCTGAAGGCTCTCTAGGTGTCTTTTTTGAATGCCCCTCCTGCCAATCGCGGTTTTCGATGGTGACCAATCCCGGCGAAACCCAGATGGTCTCTTCTTTAGGCGTCCAGTTGGGGGGGAGAACCGAAGTGCCCAAACCCTTGGAAATGACCCGGGGCGGGCTGGAGGACAATGTTTCGGCGGGCAAGGGACAGATGGCCGCCTATTTGAATGAGAAAATTCAGAGCGGCCAACCGGCTGCAGCTCCAGCGGCCTCGGGTGCGCCAGCTACTGCCAGTGCACCAGGGACCACTTCGGAAGGCGGAGGATGTCCCTTTTCGGCCATGGTTGCTCAAATGGGTTTGGGCTCAACGGGTGCCGCAGAAACTCAAGCCCCTCAGGCTGTGGAACAATTGCTTTGGACGCCGGATGCTCAGGAAAAACTGGCCAAACTGCCATCTTTTGTGCAGCCGATGGTCAAAAGCAGCGTAGAGACCTATGCCCGGAAGAACGGTTTTACCACCGTGACCCTTCAGGTGATGGATGATTCCAAGAATGCCTCTACGGAAGGGATAAAGTGGACACCGGAGGCGCAACAACGGTTGGATAATATTCCCGACTTTATTCGCCCCATGGCACGGCGGGAAATCGAACGCCTGGTCAAGGAGCGGGGTCAGTCGGAAATTACGGCCCAGGTGATGGAGGAGGCCAAAGAAAAATTTATGAAATTTATGTAGTCCAAATTCAAAAACGGTTTATGAAAAAGGCGGGACTCACAGAGTCCCGCCTTTTTTATTTCTCTATCTTCTACCCCAACAACGTTTGCGGCTTTCTCGACATTTTTCTCCTAGAATCTCAATATAGTTTGTGCGGAGACGAAACCCCGCTATGAGAAATCCTTCCAATTCGCGTACGGTTTTGTTCGGTAAATGGCTTCTGCCTTCACGGGAAGTTCAACTCCAGCCTGCTCCAGAAGTTTAGCGAGCTTTCCAAGTGGCAATCCCACGACCGTGGGGTAATCCCCGTCAATTTTTCCAATAAGGTGCGCTCCTTTTCCTTGAATGGAATAGGCCCCGGCTTTCCCCAGGCTATCCTGAGTCTTCAGGTAGGCCTGCAAGTCGGCATTTGAAAAGTCCTTGACCCAGACTTTGACGGTTTCTACATACGTTTCCCTCAGCTCCTTAGCCTTTTTTACCAAGGCCAAACCGGTATGGACGAGATGACATCGGCTGCGTAAGCCCGTCAGCATGTGGTGGGCATCTTCTAGGTCTGCCGGTTTGCCAAGGATCTGGCCATCTAATTCAATAACAGTATCGCTGCCGATGACGAGGCAGTCGGGATAGTGACTCGCCACGGATTCGGCTTTTTCAAGGGCAAGGCGTCGTACATGATTGGCGGGTGACTCTTGGCCAAGGACTTCTTCATTGATTGCAGGCGAAATGATCTCAAAGGGAAGCCCCAAGAGGGTCATCAGTTCTTTGCGACGAGGGGACGAGGATGCCAGGATGAGGTGAGGATCGGGCATTTAGGAGGCGGTGATGGTGGCTGGTGTTTCCATGTTCTGGTTGTCTAGGGCACGATCTTGGTACTGGTTGACCAAATTGATCACATCTGTCGTCGAATGAGTACGAACGAGTTGTGCGCGCATCGCCGCAGCATAGGGAAAGCCCGAACAATACCAGCCTAAGTGTTTGCGCATGCGCACGAAACGATCAGGCCCATGGACTCGTTCAAACAAGGAGGCATGTTGGATCATGATCCTGAATTTTTCTTCCAGGCTTGGAACATGCTGCGGTGGAATACAAAATTGTCCCGTCTGCAACATTTCTCGTATCTGTTGAATCCCCTGAAAGACCCATGGATTGCCGAGTGAGCCCCGGCCAATCAACACGCCGTTAACGCCTGATTCCCGAATGCGGGCAGCTGATTCTTCCAAACTCTGAATATCGCCATTGCCCAGGACAAGAATGCCATGCGGCTGGATTCGGTTTGCGGCTAGGGCGATCGCTTCCCAATCGGATTGTCCCCGGTACATTTGCGATAGCGTGCGGCCGTGAATGGAGATGACCTCTGGGCGTCCCTGGATAAGACAGGCGCTCCATTCTTCGATCATGTTCCGGTCGAAGCCAATGCGGGTTTTGACGGATAACGGAATGGCTTTGCGAATTGGGGAGTGGTAAAGCTCGCTCTGGAGCTGGCCAATGGCTTCTAATGCCTTGGGCTTCATTCCGATTTGAGTCAGAGGCTGGCCGGCCGTCCAATCCTGAATGCCTTTTCGTGCCATCTCTATCAGTTCCAGCGCCAAATTTGGAGTGCGAATTAATCCGGCGCCACTTCCCGAGGAAGCCACGTTTTTCGAGGGGCACCCCATATTGATATCCAACCCATCAAAACCCAACTCACAGACCACATGGGCCGCTTGGTAAAATAAAGCAGGTTCCTTCCCATAGATTTGGGCAATGACGGGGCGTTCTGCTTCCGAGTATCGCAGGCTGTCGAGGGCCTTGAGTCTCCCGGAACAGATGTCATGGACGTTGGTAAATTCCGTAAAGACCACATCAGGTTTCCCATGAATTGCCACTATATGGCGGAAAGCCGAATCAGTGACGCCATCCATGGGGGCCAATCCAATAATTGGTTGAGGGAGGGCCCGCCATAGTGTGGATTCGGTCTGAGGGTAGTGACTCATGAGATATGGAATGAAATCGGGTGCTTGAGTTTCGAGTTTATTTTACCGAAAACGTCTAGGTGTTCCTTTAAATCTTACACCTTTAATCCTGACACAGCGGACCGACAATTGACAGGAAGCTTCTGGAAAAGCCCAGTTGGCACATAATTTGTTTTTGTCGTTGATGAATTTGGAGGGTATTAGATGTCATTACGTAAAAATATAACTTTAGAAGCGCCGTCTGATACAAAATATTCTACAAAAAAAATTGTGTTGGAAGATGAGATTGTACGCGAAATCAAATCTCTTTGGACAGGACCTGAGACGGATGTGCGAACGGCCCTATTAAAAGAAATGGTCGGCAGTGTCGTCGGGCTTCGTGATTTGGATACGGATGTCATCGATGTCAAAATTCTTCATCGAGCTTTAAAAGAGCTTCGCCACTCCTTTCGGGTATTTCGGCAATATCGCGAGGTGAAGAAAGTCAGTATTTTTGGTTCAGCCCGGACCCCAGGGGATGATCCCAACTATACGCTGGCTTCCCAACTTGGGAAACTCCTCAGTCAACGTGGCTTTATGGTGATCACGGGGGGTGGGCCCGGGATAATGCTAGCCGGGAATGAAGGGGCTGGTCGGGAAAGAAGTTTTGGGGTGAATATTATGCTGCCTTTTGAGCAAGCCCCGAATGCGATGATTGCGGATGATAAAAAACTTGTACATCTTAAGTATTTTTTTACTCGTAAATTATTGCTGGTGAAGGAAAGCCATGCCGTCGCCCTTTTCCCTGGAGGATTTGGGACGTTAGATGAGGCGTTTGAGGTGTTAACGCTGATTCAAACGGGGAAAACGCACCCGATTCCCGTCGTGTGTATTGAGTCCCCTGGGGGCGATTATTGGAAACGATTGATGGATTTTTTTGAGCAGCAACTCTTGTCTCGTAGATTTATTAATCGATCCGATTTAGCACTCTTCAAAGTCGTGTGTTCTGCAGAGGAAGCGGTTCAGGAAATTCAGCAATTTTTCCGTGTGTATCATTCTCTACGAATTGTGAAAGATTCGATGGTTATCCGTATTCATCAACAGCTCTCCCAGTCGGAGATGGTCCAGTTGAACCAGGAATTTTCGGACCTCTTGGTCGATGGGCAGTTTCAGCAAGTTGAGGCGTTGCCAGAGGAATGGGATGAACCCCACATTTCCCACCTGCCACGTCTGATGTTACATTTTAATTGGAAAGAGTTGGGTCGTCTTCGGCAATGCATTGATTGGCTCAATGCTCGAGCATTAGTCATATAGGCATTTAGGAAAATGCATTGAGGGTTTGTCCGGATTTATTGAAAGCTGATAAGCTCAGCCCGAGAGGCGAGATGATAATGACAAAAACAATGACAAAATTTGATGAATTGCCTAACCAGAATCCTCCTGACGTGGTGTTGTATCACGCCGATTGTATGGATGGATTTGGCGCAGCGTGGGCTCTCTGGAAACGATTTCCGCAGGCTCGCTATGTTGCGGTTAAGCATGGGAATCCGCCTCCGGGTGGATTGCAAAACCAACATGTGGTGATGGTTGACTTTAGCTATCACCGCGAAACCATATTGGAGTTGGCAGATCAAGTGGCCAGTCTTTATATTTTAGATCATCATATTACCGCACAGGATTCTCTGAAGGATTTGCCTTTTGCATATTTCGATATGAACCGAAGTGGCGCGGTCCTGGCATGGGAATGGGCCCACACGCAACCGGTTCCCTGGCTCCTCCAGTATGTGCAGGATAAGGATTTGTGGCATTGGCAACTTCCCGGTAGTCGTGAAATTAGTGCGGCGCTGGCGTCATACCCTTTTGGATTTGAACGTTGGGAAACCCTTCAATTTGAAACATTAAGGGTTGAGGGGACAGGTATTTTACGATCCGAAAAGGCATTGGTCGAAAAGATGGCAACCGAAGTCACCATGGTGTCGTTCGCTGGACATATGGTTCCGGCTGTTCATTCAGCCGTGTTAACCAGTCAAATAGGGGAGCATCTTTCTGAGAAGCATCCATTTTGTCTCATTTGGCATCAAAAAGATGGCCGCCGGTATTTTTCCCTTCGGTCAAAAGCCGGAGGGATTTCCGTGGCTGATATTGCGGCCAAATATGGTGGAGGCGGACATACCCATGCTGCCGGGTTCTCTATCGCTTTAGACGGAGATTCTCAGAATCTTCTTAACCCCGTTTTGGGTCTGCCTGATTTTTCTCCCGCCTCTTGTCGGTTCTGATGATTTAAAGAGAATCTTCTTGAGGGTGCAGCCATGATTCCACTTCGGGATGA